>JAUILN010000003.1 GCA_030432695.1 bacterium
GCCGGCATCGAGGGCCGCCGGCGGTCAGGTCGCCGTCAGCGACGTGCTACGCGATCTTGGCTTCACTCCGCCGGGAGAAAACCGCGGGTCGTGATCGAAGGCCCGCGCTTCTTGGTGATCGCCAACAACTCCGGGCAGGCGGCGTCGAGACGCGGCCCACGGTGCTGTCGTTCGGGTGGACGTCGGATCAGGTTCGGGCCTGGTGGAGCCCCACCGCCGAGGACGCGCTCGCCAGCCTGGCGGCCGACCCCGCAGAACCGGAGCTGCTGCGTGGTCTCGCGGTCCGGAGCTTGTCGGCGTGGGTCGGCCTGCCGGTGCTTCCGGGCCTGCTCGTTCGCGAGCGTGATGCCGCGGAGTTCCTCACACGGCGCGGTGCCGCGGCCCCCGGCATCGTGAGTCGTTGGCGTCAGTGGCGAGCACTGTCACCGGATGCTGCCCTGCGAACGAGGATCGATGCGCTGCTCGAGGACGCGGCCCATGAGTCCTTCGGCTTCCCTGCCAACGAGACGTGGAGCATCCGGAGCACGCTCGCCCGATGGCTCGGCAACGAGAGTCTGGGGCGCGCCAGCGACCTGGAAGCGGCGCGCACCTGGTGGGCGGTCCGTCGCGAGCGGCCGGTGGAGGAGTGGATCCGTGAGGATCTCGGGATCGCTGCGGAACAGGAGATCAGCTACGCGGACGCGCTGAGTGCGGCCGTAGACGTCCCGAGCGACCGGGCACTCTTGTGGCGCCACTTCGCGTCGCTTCGCCTACGCGCCGGTCTACGGGTTCCGGAGATCGTCGCCTGCTCCGACGACTTCGCACTGACGTCGGCCTGGTTGCCAGCGTGGCGCTCCGCCGCCGGCATCGATCTGCCGCGTCAGTACGTCGCTCGCCTCGCCGTGCTGATGTTCCGCGAGGCGGGCACGCCGCCCGAGCTGATCGGCGAGGCCTTGCAGGAGATCGGCTCCGGGGAGCAGGTCCAACTGAAGTGGCGCGCGCCGATTCCGATGACGTTCGGGCCGCGCGTCTGGTGGCGGTCGTTCGGCGACGACGCGCGCGATGCGCTGCAGATGCGCGAGTTCCCCGAGCTGGTGATCCCGCCGCGTTGGGTCTCGGCCGAACTCCGGTGCGAGCTGTCTGTCGGAAAGGACCGCCCGTCGCTGAACTGCACCGTGTCTCAGGTGAATGCCCGGGTGCCGATGGACGGCGGTACGCGGGCGGGTCACAGCTGGGGCTCCCGCGTCGGACTCGGCGAGGCCCGCGCGCTCGATTGGGAGACCTTCTTCGGTGGCTCACTGTCGGGAACGACCGAGTTTGCGCTGCTGGTCCGCCTCGATCCGGTCGAAGCTCCGTTCTCCCATGGGGACCTCGAGGCCTGGCGCATCGCGAGCGTGCAGGCGCTTCGCCGTGACCTGGCGGAGCGGTCCGAACTTCTCCTGTCGACCGACCAGATGTTGCCGGCCCGTTGGCAGATGCCGGAGATCGCGGACGAGCTGTCGAGGCTGGCTCCGGATGTGTCGGCCCCCTCGCGGGAGCCTGCGGGCGCCAGCCTCTCCCCCTGGCTCGGCGGGAAGTTCCTCTTCGGCGTCGCCCTCCTGCTCGGTGCGGCCGTCTCGCTGTTCTTCGCCTTCTCGAAGCCCGGCGTCTCCGGCCGCGCCGCCTGGGTGGCCTGGCTCTGTGCCACCGCCCTGACCTTCTTCCGCTTCGAGACCGACTGGTTCACCGGTCCACCGCTCTACGTCTTCCTGCTGGTCGCAGCCGTCGCGGGCAGCCGCGTGCCGACGCCGCAAGGGCGCCGTGCGCCGCGCGTCTTCGCCGTCGGTATCCCACTCGCGCTCGCGCTCTGGTCGTTCGCCGCGGTGCAGGGCTGGACCGCGCCGCCCGCCGAGGGAGCGTTCTGGTCGATGCTGCTGCCGCTGTACGTGGCGATCGCGGCGGCGCTACGACCAACGCGACGCTGACAGGGCCTTCCGCTGCCAGAGACCGAGCAGGAGACCGCCGAGCGGGACGGTCACGATGCCGCCCACGATCGTCGAGCCGAGGAGCAGGAAGAGGGCCATCACGAGTATTCCCTCCCAGTCTCCCGACGAGACTCCGAAGCAGACGCTGAAGGCCACCACCGCTCCTGCGGCAGCCGCGGGCCGCAGCGCGCACGCCAGGCGCTCACCCGCGATGAGTCTGTCCGCCCCGGTGCCTGGCACCGAGGCGGACAGCAAGGGTGAACGATCAGGCCGGGTCGAACTGTTCACCCTCTCGCTCACCTCACGGCTGGATCGCGAAGGCGATCGCGTTGGAGGCGGTGAGGCCCTGCGGGCCGCAGGCGTCGAGCGAGATGAACTGGGCGGCGATGGTGATGCCGCTCGGGACGGTGGCGCCGATCGGCAGCGGGAAGTGGGCGGTGCCCAGGGCGTCGACGGTGGCCGCGTAACCGCCGACCAGCAGGGTCAGGTCCAGCCAGATGTCGATGCCCTGCAGCGGGAACGGCGAGCTGACGGCGTTGCCGGAGAACGCGCAGATCGTCGAGCTGCCCGGGGCGCCGGGGTGGGCGACGAGGCCGAAGCCCTGGTTGCCGACCTGCGGGATCGAGGTCGGCGCGACCTGGATCGCACCGCTGCAGCCCGCGGTGCTCATGCCGAGGACGGCGCCGGGGAACGGCTGCGAGGTCAGCGTCGGCACGTTGTTGGTGTAGGTCACCGAGCCGCTCATCGTGGCGTGGCGGCCAGCCGACGTGTCCATCAGGTTGTTGTCGAAGCTCCAGGTCGACACACCACCGGGCACGGTGTTCAGCGCCTGGTTCATCGTCGCCTGGATCTCCGCGGCGCTACGCGCGTAGGGCCACAGCCGCACTTCGTCGATGCTGCCGTTCCAGACCTCGATCGGAGTGGCAACGTCGGAGCCCTTGCCGATGCGCAGCACGTTGCCCTGGTCACGCAGCGCGCCGGAGCCGTTGGCGGAGCCGACTTCCATGCCGTTGACGAACAGCCGCGAGGTGCTGCCGTCCCAGGTGGCGGCGAAGTGGGTCCAGGCGAGGAGCTGGCCGGGAGTGAACGGCCAGGTCACGTTGTAGGTGCCGTTGGTGGTCTGGACCAACCAGCGGATCGCCGTGTTGTTGTTGTTGCCGGCTTCGACGCGCAGGAAGTACGACTCCTGGCCGGCATTGCCGTTCTGGCGGAGGATCGTCGGGTAACGCCAGCTCGGACCGATCGTCGCGTCGTCGTAGGTCGCCCACGCTTCGACGGTGATCCCGCCCTGCGGGACGATCTCCGGCGAGTAGGGCACCTCGACGTAGCCGTCGACGAGGTTGCTGAGGGTGATGCCGGCGTTCTGGGCGGCGAGCGGAGTGGAGAGCGCGGCCAGCCCGGTCAGGGCGGCGGCGAGGGCGATGCGGTTCGACATCTGGTTCGGTGGAATTGGGGGGGGGAACACGAGCCGGACAAGGCTAGCGATTCGTCGATCGGCGTGGGCGGTCCGAGTTGCCCGGGTCGATCGTTCCGGACCGACTTTCCGATCGGTCAACTCGCGTCGGGGTCCTGCGCAGCGAGCCGTTCCCGGTGGGCTTCCCAGGCCGTGCGTGGTGGCCGGCTCTGGCGCCCCGCGCGGTTCCACAAGAGCAGTCCGTAGAAGGCGCCAACCGCCGGGACGAAGACGCACTGGCCGGTGACGAGCAGGATCCACAGGGAGCCGAGCACCAGGTAGAGGAACCCGTCATTCGTTCCGCGCGCCGCCGCGTCCCATTCGCTGAAGAGCAGGGCCACCAACCATGCGGCCACGAGGAACTGGGCGGCACCGAGAGCGACCATCCCGACCTGGAGATCGGCCAGGCGCCGGTAGTTCCCGGCGAGCAATGCTCCCAGAAGGGACGTGCAGAGAGCCTGGGCCGCGACCGGTCCCGAGTGGGTCGTCACGTCCAGGTCGTCCGCAGCACCGACGACGACCCACAGCACCGTGGAGAGCAGGCCCGATCCTGCCGCGGCGAAGAACGCAGTGACCGCGCAGGTCGACGTGCTCGGACGGTCACCCATCACTCATCCCATAGATTCGCCAGCGTGTAGGGCCCGTCCTCGAACACCCAGAACTCCCCATCCACGTAGCGGCGGTGCCGGTCGAGCCCATCCAGCTCCTGCATCGCCACTGCGTCGAGCCGCACGTCGCACGCCGCCAGGTTCTCGGCCAGTCGCTTCGGGTTCACCGACTTGGGGATCACCGAGGTGCCGCGCTGCAGCGCCCACGCGATCAGCACCTGGCCCTTGGTCGCCCCGACCCGCGCCGCGACGGTCGCCAGCGTCGGGTCCTCCAGCAGCACCGGCTCGTCGGCGAGCCGCATCCCGTCGGGTCGGTCGGGCGAGCCGAGGGGCGAGTAGGCGGTGATCGCCACGCCGAGCTCACGGCAGCCGTCGACCAACTCCTGCTGGCGCAGGTAGGGATGCATCTCGACCTGGTTGATCGCCGGCTGGATGCGAGCCTCGGCGCACAGGCCGCGCGTCTTCTTCAGGCTGAAGTTCGAGACGCCGAGGTAGCGGGTCAGTCCCTGGTCGACGCCGGCCTCCATCGCCTGCCAGGTGGTCGTCACCGGCAGGTCTCCGAGGTCGATCATCTGGCGGCCGTTCTCGGGCACCACCACGTCGTTGGGCAGCGCCACCGGCCAGTGCATCAGGTACAGGTCCAACTGCTCGAGCCGCAATTCGCTCAGGGTCTTGCGCAGCGCCGGCAGCACGTCGTCCGGGGCGTGGAAGCTGTTCCACAGCTTGGAGGTGATCCAGAGGTCGTCGCGGGTCACGAGGCCGTCGGCGAAGCACTTCGCCAGCGCCTCGCCAACCTCCGCCTCGTTGCCGTAGATCGCCGCGCAGTCGATGTGGCGGTAGCCGAGGCGGATGGCTTCGGTGACGGCCGTGCCGACTTCGCCGGGCTTCGACTTCCAGGTACCGAGTCCGAATGCCGGAAGCTTGCCGCCGTCGTGCAGGGTGAGGGTCTTCATACTCGCGTGCACGCTAACCCGGATCGCTCCCGACTTCAGCGGAGCACCAGCGGGTGTGCCGTGCCGAGCACCAGTTCGTCGTCGGGCGTCAGCACGATCGGCTGGAACACCACCGGCACCGGTCGAGCGAGCGTTGGCCCGGCGAGCGAGAAGCTCCGGAAGCCGGAGCCGGGCACGCTCCCCGAGTCGACGACCGGTGCGGTGAGGACCACCCACAGCGGGCCGAACGGCGTGCTGCTGGGCGTCCCCTGGACCTCGACGACCGTCGCGACCAGGTCGTTCGGCCGGGCCGCCACGCGCACGTCGATCCGGCCGGTCTGCGCGTGCAGGCTCGCGCGCACGCTCGGCACCGGCACTTCGACCACCGGCGCGTCGCCGACGATCGCGGTGGTGGCGTCGCTGCGGATCTCCACCCGCTCGCCGATGCGCACGGTGCCGTTCCACGCCGAGAGCGCCGGCCCGGGCACTCCGTAGAGACTGCCGCCGGTCAGCAGCGTGTCGCCGGCCAGCGTCAGGTCGCCGCCGCGGATGCGCACCGCGGGGAACAGGTTCGGTGCGGAGATCGAACCGGCGCTGCCCTCGATGGTGCTGTCGGTGATCGACAGGTTCGAGTCGTCCACCCGCAGCGACGGAGTGCGGATCACCGCGCGGATCGTGACGCCGGCGAGTTCGAGATCGCTGCGCACCGCGTGGATCGGCAGGAGTTCGGCGCTGTCGACGAACGCGATCGATGCACAGTCCTCGGTGGCGAGCAGGTACTCCTCCGGTCCGAGCGCCCCGCGGATGCCGAAGTCGACGAAGCAGACCGCGCCCGCGCAGGCCCGGACCCGCACCTGTTCGCCGGTGAGGTAGACGCCCGGTCGGCGGATCACCAGCCGCGTGCCTTCGACCACCACCACTCCCGCGCAGTCGTGCAGTACCAGCGACGGTTCGCCGCGGGGGAATGCGTCGGTGACCAACACCTCGCCGCCGCGGAACTCGACGACCTCGGCCCGCGGCAGATCGGCGATCTCCACCGCGGTCTGCGGACCGCCATCGAGGACTACCCCTGCATCGCAGTCGATCGTGAGGCCTTTCGCGATCCGGCAGCCGTGGTAGCGCGCGGCGCGGACCTCCAGCCGGTCGCCGGGTGCGGCGGCATCGATCGCCTGCTGCAGCGCGTCACCGCCGCCGGACACCACGATCGTGTTCTGTGCGGCGATCGCGCCCACGCAGCAGAGCGCGCAGAGGATCGCGGCGAGCCGGATCCACCGGTCTCGGAGCTGTCGGGGCATGTGCGTGCTCATCGTTTGGTTTCCGGCCGGACGCGTCTACGTCGCGGCGGAGGGAAGGGGCTTGCCGAACCGCAGCTCGGTCCGGTCGGCAGGACTGCGCGGATTCCGCTACAACCGGACGGAGCCTCCGGAGCGCCCGCATGCCTTGCCGACCGCTGATCCTCCCCGTGCTGCTGTGTGTCAGCGGGACCCTCGTCCAACCGCGAGCCGTTCATGCCCAGCGCTGCCGTCTCGTGCGCGACATCGCGCCGGGTGGTAGTCCGGCGTCTCCACAGGCCTTGGCCTGCGCGTTCGGCGATCGGCTGTTCTTCTCGGCGAGCGACTCGCGCCACGGCCTCGAGTTGTGGGTGCTCGACGATTCCACGGGAGCGCTGACCGGCATCGACATCGACCCGGCCACGGGCTCCGATCCGCGCGGGTTCGCCGAGCTGGGGCAGCGCGTGGTGTTCTCGGCGCAGACGGTCGCCGAGGGTCGCGAGCCGTGGATCAGCGACGGCACCGTCGCGGGCACCCTGCCGCTCGGCGACCTCGTGCCGGGCAGCAGGCCGTCGGATCCCGACGAGTTCGTCTCCGCTGGCGGCCGCGTGTTCTTCACCGCTACGGAGCCCGCGGCCGGGCGCGAGCTGTGGATCACCGACGGCACGCCAGCGGGCACTCGGCGAGTCGCGGACATCCGGCCCGGCACGCTCGGCAGCGACCCGCACGGTCTGACCGCCTACGGCGGCGGCGTGCTACTGTCGGCCAACGATGGGGTGGTCGGCTCCGAGTTGTGGATCACCGACGGTACGACCGCCGGCACGCGGCTCCTGCGCGACCTGAACCCCGGCACCAACAACGGCTCGCCCGCCGGCTTCACCCTCCACGACGGTTCGGTCTGGTTCAGCGCACGGGACCGCAATGCAGGGATCGAGCTCTGGAGCACCGACGGCACGTCGAGCGGCACCTCGCTCTACGCCGACATCCATCCGTCGGGGGACTCGCGACCCTCCGATCTGGTGTCGTTCGGCTCGCGCCTGCTGTTCGCGGCCAATGGGCCCGGAGTCGGCATCGAACTATTCGGCACGCTACCCGGCGGCGGAGTCGGGCTGATCCACGACATCCGGCCGGGCGGTCCGAGCAGTTCGCCACGCGAGCTGGTCGCGGCGGAGGGCCGGGTGTGGTTCCGCGCCAGCGACGGTCCACAGGGCAACGAGCTGTGGTCGACCGACGGGACCTCGGCCGGCACGGTCTCGTCGGGCGACCTCCGCGCGGGCGGCACCGGCAGCCAACCGACCGGGCTCGTCGCGTTCGGCGCGCATTGCTACTTCGTGGCCAACGACGGCGGTGGTGACGGGCTCTGGACGGCGGAGCTTCCGGGTGTGCTGCCGCGGCGGGTCTGCTCGCTCACCGCGCCGCGCGGCCTCGCACTGTGCGGTTGCCGCCTCTACTGCGGTGCGGTCTCCGACCCGTTGCTCAGCGTCGAACTACACGTGGTGGAGGACCTCGGTGCGGCGGTGCGCGGAGTCGGCGCGGGCTGTCTCGCCAGCATGAGCTTCGAGGCTTCGCTGCCACGACTCGGCAACACGACGACGCTGCGGGGTCGCAACGCGCCGCCGGGCACGCTCGGCCTCTTGGTCTTCGATGCGGCGTTACGTGCTCCGCAGCCGTTGCCGGGACCGCTCGCCTGCGCAGGGCGCGTCCAGCCGCTGATCGTGCTCGGCCCGGTCGCCGGATCGCCCACGTCGTGGTCGTTCGGCCTGACGATTCCGAACGACCCGACCTTGCAGGGCGTCTGCCTGCCGACGCAGTCGTGGTGGATCGCCCCCACACCGCTGGCAATCGCCACCACGCGGACGTTGCTGCTGTCGCTGGGTCGCTGAGCGATCAGCTGCACCGCGCCAGCAAGGCTCTCGCCAGGGCCTCGCCCGCCGCCGGCGCATGCCGGAAGAACAGCGAGGGCTCTACCAGCTCGAGTTCGTTGAGCAGCAGCTCGCCCGCCGCATCGCGCAGGAAGTCGACGCGCGCCAGCAGCAGCGGCGCGTCGACGCCGCAGTGCTGCTCGGCGGTCCGCACGATGCGCAGGGCCAGCTCGCGTTCGGCGTCGCCCGCGTCCCAAGGTTCGTCGGTCGCCCCGAAGTCGTCCTGCACCCGGTAGTCGCCCGGCGGCGGGATCTTGCGGACGCCGTGGGTCACCTGGCCGTCGACCACGATCAGCGAGTACTCGCCCTCGCGCTCGACGCTGTCGAGATACGGCTGGACCATCGCGTCGCCGGCGGCGAGCAGCGCGTCGACGTGGCGCTGCGCCGCGGGCAGCGCCGCCGCGGTCGCGTCGAACCGCAGCGTGCCCTTCGAGGTCGCGCCGACCATCGGCTTGGCGAAGGCGCGCTGCCAGCCGCGGGTCGCGCAGAGTTCGGCCACGTCCACCCGCGTGCCGCGGCTCAGCCAGGCGGTGGGCGTGACCGGGACACCGAGGCGCTGCAGGTCGTGGAGGTAGGACTTGTGGACGTTCCAGAGGACCACCGGTGCCGGGTTCCACAGCCTCGTGCGCGCACCGACCTCCTCGACCCAGCGGGTGAAGGCGTCGATCTTCGGCACGTAGTCCCAGGTGGTGCGGATCAGGCAGGCGTCGAACGACGACCAGTCGACCGCGGGGTCGTCCCAGACGGGGTGCTCCAGCTGGGCCCCGGCATGGCGGAGGGCGTCGTGGAACGGGCGGTCGTCGTGCTCCCACGACGGCAGGGAGGCGCAGGTGGCGAGGGCGATGCGGGGTGCGGGCACGCGGTGATTGCGGCACGTCGTGGGCGCCGAGTCCAGCCTGTCTCGCGGGACATCGCGGGTGGGCCGATCGCTACCCTGGAGCGCTTCGCAGGAAACCGTCTTCGTCTGCAACGCGAAGGCCCGAGCCGGGACACGTCCTGCCCAGATCACCCATGAAACACTTTCGACTTCCCGTCTCATCCGGCCTGCTCGCGTTGCTCGCCGCCGCCGTCCCGAGCCTGCAGGCCCAGCCGCTGGTCCTGCCGCGCGGTGCGGCGACCGCCGACCAGCCCGGCCGCGCCGTCTTCGGCGAACCGTTGCCGCTGTCCCCGCTCGGCACCCGCCTGCATCAGATCCTGTTCGGAGCCGGCGAACTCGCCGGGCAGCCGGCCGCCACCTGGACGTCCCTGAGCCTGCGGCCCGACGCGATGGGCTATCCACAGGCCGACCCGGTCCGGCTGGTGGTCCAGCTCAGCTCGATCGGCCTGCCCGAGCCGGGCGCCATGGCGGCCCTCGATGCGCAGGCCAACCGCGGCAGCGACGCGACCCTGGTGGTCCGTCCGCGCGTGCTGCAGCTGCCGCCGGTCGCTCCGCGGCGCGACGGTCTGCCGCAGCCGGAGATCGTGATCCCGTTCGACGTGCCGTACCGCCATCCGGGTGCTGGTCACGGGCTCCTGGTCGAGATCGGCTGGGAACGGACGGTCACGGGTGCGACCGCGCCCGAGGTCTTCGACGCGCTGCGCGTGCCGCGGCAGGACTGGGCCGTCGATCGCCAGGTCGTGGTGCGTGGCTGTGCGCCCGCCGGCCAGCTGTCGATCACCGCCGGCACCACTGCGGTGGCTCGAGACCTGTCGTTGGTGGTCGAGTACGCCGGCGCTGCGGTCGACCCCGGCAAGACCACGCTGTTCGCGCTCGGTGGTCTGGCCGCGAACCGACCGCTCGACGGCCTCGGCGCGCCGGGCTGCGTGCTGGGCCTCGTGCCGGATCTCTTCGTCGTGCCTTTCGACTACTCCGTGCCGACCGGCGGCCTGTTCTGGATGCCCTTCACTCTCGCCCGCGACCCGGCACTGCTGCAGACCGACCTTCTCGCCCAGGCCGTGGTGCTCGACCCGCTGGCGAACCCGCTCGGTCTGGTGGTCTCCGATGCGGTCGCGGCGCGCGTCGTCGCCGGCCCCGCCGCGCCGCGGGCCCAGTGGTTGACCTTCGTGGGTTCGTCCGCGCGCGCCGCTTCGGACCAACTCGACCTCCTGCCGGTCGTCGTGCTGCGATGACGGGTGGAGACCGTTCGGCCGAGATCGACGCGGCGTTCACGCGCTTCTGCGCCGACGGTTCGCCCGAGAGCCTCGCCACG
Source organism: bacterium (assembly GCA_030432695.1). Taxonomy (GTDB): domain Bacteria; phylum Planctomycetota; class UBA1135; order UBA1135; family UBA2386; genus JAUILN01. The sequence goes on from JAUILN010000003.1 coordinate 10,319, forward strand.
GTCTTCGAGGCGGTCGCCGGCTCGCTGCGCGACGAAGCGCGGCGGCTGGTGCGCGACCACGTGGTCGCCGAGGACCTGCTCCAGTCGACCTTCGTCGCGGCGATCGAGCTCCGGGACCGGTTCGACGCCGAGCGCGGCGGTGCGCGCGCCTGGCTGCGGGGACTGCTGCGCAACCGTGCGCTGCACGTGGTCCGCGACCGGCAGGTCGAACGGCGGCGCGCGGCACCCGGCTTCGAACTCGCCGAGGCGGCGCGTTCCGATGATCGTGGCGCGCGGCACCGGATGGAGCTGGTCGAGCTGGTCCGCGAGGTCGAGGACGCGGTCGCTCGCCTGCCGGAGCCGTACGCGACCGCGGTGCGGCGTGTGGTCCTGCAGGGCGAGAGTCCGCAGCGCATCGCCGAGGAGACCGGGCAACCGCCGGCGACGGTGCGCAGCCATGTGCGGCGGGGGATCGAGCGACTGCGCCGGATGCTGCCCGCGGTCGCGTCGGCGCTGGCGCGGGCGATGGCCGGACGCGGCGTGGCGGCGGTCGGGGTCGCGGCGGTGCTGGTGATCGCCGGCCTGGTCTACCTGGCGCTGGCTGGCGGGATCGACCAGTCGACTCCGGAAGGCGGGGCGCGTCGCGCTCCCCTGACGGCGCTCGAGGGCGCTGCCGGCCGCGAGGCATCCTCCGCGGCGGGCGAGCGCCAGCTCGTCGAGTCCACGCAGCTCGCCACGCCCCCTCTGCTCGACCCGTCTTCGGAGCTCCGGCCGGGCGCCGGTTGGTCGCTGGTTCGCGCCGCCGACCGCACGCCGCTGGCCGACATGCCGGTGCTCTGGGATGCGGGTGCCGCCGGCAGTGGGGTCGTGCGCAGCGACGACGCCGGCCGGCTCGCGACCACCGGCCTGCCACCGTTCGACGCCCTGCGCCTGCCCTGGGCGCGGCTCGAGGTGACGGGTGACGAGGTGGCCGCGGCGCCGATCCTGGTGCCGCCGGGCTTCCGGCTGGTCGGGCAGGTGGTCGACGCCGCCGGCCGTGCGGTGCCCGGCGCCGTCGTGCACTGGCTCGATCCCGACGCGCCGCGCGCCGCGCCGCTGATCCTGGCGCGGGCCGACGGCGCGGGCCGCTTCGAGGTGCCGGACCTGGCGGCGTCGTGCGTGCATCGACTCGTGGTCCTGGCGCCCGGACTCGCGCCCTCGCTTGCTCTCGGCGACGTCGCGTTCGACGCGCACGAGGTCGCTGGCTCGACCGGTGAGGTGGTGGAGCGCTCGTTCGAGATGTCGGCGCTGCGTGGCGAGTCGACCACTCTGGGCGCCGACCCTCTCGGAGTTCTGCGCGCGACGTCTGCCGATGGGCCGGCGATCGTCCTGGACCTGCCCGCGGGTCTGACACCCGACCTCCGGGGCTGGTCGATCGCGTTCTTCGATCCTGGCGACGACGTGGTGCTCGCGGCGGGGCGCTGCTCCGCCGTCTCGGTCGACGGCCTGTCGGGTGAGCTGTCGGGTCCTCTGTGCGCGGTCGTGTTCCCGCCGGCGGTCGGCACGGTCGCAGTCGGCTCGCGGCCACTGTCGCGTCGGCCGTGTTCGCGTCGCGTCCCCCTGCTGCGCGATGGCGACGGCTACCGACTGAGCTTCCGCACCGACGACCTGCCGAGCTGCTGGCTCGACATCGTCACCGCCCCGCGCGACGCGACCGTCGTGGTCCTCGACGACGCGGGTCATCCGACCATCGTCCTCGAGCGCGGCGGCGCAGTGGTCGGCCCGCTCCCGCCCGGTCGCTACACGTTGGCGGTGCAGCGCCCCGCCGATGGACTGTGGCTGCATCGCGGACCGTTCGAGTTGCGGGAGGCCGGGACGCGCGCAGCGGTTGCGGTTGGCGAGATCGATGGCGTCGCGGCCGTGACCTTCCGTCCACCGCCCGGCGTCGATGCGCGTGATCTCACGATCCACGTCTCGGCCGGCGGCGCACCGATGCTCGCCCGGCCGGAGGTCGTCGACGACGGCCTCACGCTGCGGTTGGTCCCGGGGGACTACATGCTCCACTGGCGCGCACCGGGTTTCGCAGCCCACGGGTGGCCGCTCGCGGTGGAACCCGGGCGGCGCAACGTGCAACTCGCCGGCGTGCCCGGTGAGAACGTCGCGCTCGAGATCACCTTCGAGCCCGGCCGCCGACCGCGTGACGGCCGCGTCTCGGCCGACCTGCAACTCGTCGACGCCGGCACCGGGGCGATCGTCTGGCGTGAGCGGATCAGCGAGTCGCTCGACGACCGGGGAGCGGTGCTCCTGCAGCGTCGCTTCGAGCCGGGCACCTACCGGCTGCGGGTCGTCGAGCGACGTGGGGCGACCGGACTGGTCGAGCTGCGGGTGCCGTCCGACGAAGGGCTGCGGATCGGGTTGCGGTAGCCGTCACACCCACGGGTAGACGTTCACCGACTGGATCACGACGGTCGAGCCCGCGGGCACCGGCAGTTGCCAGGTCGCATTGCCGCCGACGAAGCGCACGGTCGGGGTGAAGACCTGCCGCTGGCCGTTGACCGTGGCGATCACCATCGTCTGCTGCGGGCCGTTCAGCGGGCCACCTCCGGCCGGGGACACGTTGTCGAAGTTCACGACGTCGACCCCGCGAGCCGAGGTGAGCCGATAGCCATTGGCCGCGGCATTGGCGGTCAGCCGGGTCGTGACCCAGGCGATGCGGATGTCGCTCTCGAGCGGGTTGGTGACCTGCCAGGAGTCGTTCGTCGCCGGTGACGGCGGCACCACGGCCTGCAGCGCCAGCTCGATGCCACCTGCGTCGGGCGGGATCGGCAGGGCCATGCTCGAGCTGCCGAGCGGATCGGCGGGCGGCAGGATGCCGAGGACGAAGTCGGGGAGGATGTCGAGCGTGAGGCCCGGGATCGAGACCGGCTGCGGGTCGGCGAAGCTGCACAGCACCCAGGGGCTGGTGCCGGGGACGATTCCGGAGGTGCCGACGATGCACAGCTCGCCCTCGAACATCGGCGTGTGGGTCAGGGTCGGCAGCGGGAGCAGCGAGGGGTCGAAGCACTGCACCGCGTCGAGGTCGTCGCTCGGCAAGAGGCCGAGGAGATCGGCGTCGCACCACGGGAACGGGCCGTTGCAGAACAGGCCGGCGCCGCCGAGGGCGGGGAAGAGCTGCGCGGTGGGCGAGCTGGCGGTCAGCGAGAACAGGATGCCGGCGGGGCCGACCGACAGCGCGTCGATGTCGTCGCTGGCGTCGAGGCCGAGTTCGTCGAACAGCAGGAAGGGCCCTGGCTGTGCACCAGGTGCGGGAACCCACAGCACGTCGGCCGGGTGGCAGTGCATGAGCTGTGCGGTGGCCGGGTCGACCGAGAAGAACAGCGGGTAGCGGGCGGTGTGGGGGAGCGCGCCGAGCAGGGCGTCGAGGTCGGAGGCCGGCGACAGGCCGGAGCCGTCGAGGTCGAGCTGCGGTTGGCGCGGGCCGCTCTGCAAGTCGAGGAGGAACAGGTCGCTCGCGGCGCCATTGCCGAGCACCTGCTGGCGCACGGCGTTGGCAGCGCCCTGGCTCCGGCGGTCGACGCTGAAGCGCAGCGCGGTGGGGCGGGCGTCGGGACGCGCGGCGTCGAACAGCTCGATGCCGGTCGAGAGGGCATCGACGTTGCCGAAGTCTGGCACGCCGAGGCTGCCGGCCTGGAAGAACACGGCGAGCGAGCCGTCGAGGGCCACCGCAGCGCCGGGGCTCTGCGCGCCGCACTCCGGCGAGCGCGGGTCGAAGCTGCCGAAGGCGGTGGGGGCCTGGGCATGGACATGGGCGACGCCGAAGCCCACGGCGACGAGGCTGGCGGCGAGCTGGACGGTGTGGCGGATCGAGGCGTTCATGGACTTCTCCGGGTCGGTGGATCGCGGGTTCACCACCTCCCGCGGAAAGCCACCCCGCGATGTGCCTGGAATCCGCTCGGAAACCCGTTCCCGGTCAACCCGCCGGCATCGAACTGCCGATGACCAGGGGGTGATCCCCCTCACGCTGGCAGCCCCCCTCGCGGCGCTCTGTGCGCTCGCCCCCGTTCCGCAGGAGCGGGGACCGCAGGATCCACGCGATGCGAAGTCCCTACCCACGCCGCAGCTCTCGGTGGTGACCGGTGCGCTCCGTGGCACGCTGGTCCACACCGGCCGGCTCGGCTACGGCGACGGTGGCTTGGAGGAGGCCGCGCCGGGCACCACGCTCGAGAACCTCGGCGACGGCTACCGCACCCCGGGTGGTGCGCGGGTCCGTGCGCGGCACGTCGGTCTGCAGGTCGCTTGTCCGAACGGCATGGACCTGGCGATCGACGACCGCGGCTCTGTGGTGCTGCGCGACGGCTCGCGCACCCGCGAGCACCCGCGCGGCGTGCGGCTGTGGCTGACCGATGGCTCGTTCGTCGAGGCGCTGGTGGACCGGCGCCGCGACGAGCCGCTGCGACGGGTCCGCGTCGGCGACGGGATCTCCAGGCCCGTCGTGTTCTGGAAGGGGCGCGACGGCGACAAGGTCCGCGAGCGCGAGGAACAGGGCGCCGACGACCTGCTGGTGCTCGGCGACGGACGGGCGATCTACCGCGCCGTGGCGATCGGACCGTTCCTGGTCCTCGAGCGGGTGCTCGCGCCGCGCGCGCTGCTGCAGGACCGCACGCCCCACGCGGTCGAGCCCCTGCCCGAGCGCGCCGTCGTGTTGCTCGGCGACGTGCTGGCGATCGGCCAGCTCCGCGTCGGCCAGCACGCCCGCGTCGAGGCTGCCAATCGGCCCGAGCTGTTCCAGCGCGCCGAGGCCCTGTCCGGTCTGACCCAACGGATCCTGCCGCCTGGCCAGCGTTTCGTCCGTCCGGAGACCGGCCGCGAGGAACCGATCGTGGCGGTCGGCGCCGGCTTCCGCCTCGAGGTCCGTACCGAGATCGGTCGGCCGCTGGCGGTGAACCTGTGGGCACCGAACCAGGACGCGCCGATCCTCGAGTGGAGCTACACCAACGAGACCATCGTCCACCTGATCACGGTGGAGAGCGATCAGCGGGCCCACTACGCGATGCAGGGGCTGCGGCTCGGCAGTCTCGGCCGGCGGACCTTGCCCTACCCCACCACCTCGACCGTGCAGGGCCGCGCGCGCCGCGTCATCCACGACCTGGAAGGTCCGCCGCTCGAGATCGCGACGACGCCCGCATCCGCCGGACGGTGAAGATCGAGCGCCGGTGCGGGTAGGCTCGCGCCGTGACCGCCTCCCGATCCGTTGCCCTGTCCCGCTACCTCGAACTCGCCCGCGCTCTGGAGTCGCAGCGACGCTGGTTCCAGCAGTCGATGACCCGGCGCTACGCCTCGCTGCTGCTGGCCGGTGTCGACGGCTCGCCGCGCGAGATCGCCACCCGGGTCGCCGATGTCGCCGGGCAGCTCCGCACTGGCGCGCGCTGGTTCAGCGTGCTGCGCGGCGAGCTGCGGTTCCTGGTCGCGGCACTGTTGGTGCGCGAAGACCTCGGCGTGCCGCAGTTCCGCGGCGAGATCGAGACGATCCGCGCCGGGCTCAGGAGCATGAAGCTGCGCCGCGGCGAGGCCGGCGAGATCGGCGCGGCCCTGCTGATGCGGATCGCGACCGGCGCGATGCCGGGCGAGCAGCAGCTGCGGCGGTTCCGGGATGCCTACGACCGGATGCGCCGCGACCATTACTGGCTCACCGGCGTCGACGACTACCCGGCCTGTGCCCTGTTCGCGGTCAGCGACCAGTCGATCCATACCGCCATGCGCCGCGTCGAGGCGATCTACCAACGCCTCGTCGAAGGGGGCGTCGGGCGCGGTGGCAAGACCCAGCTGGTGAGTCACCTGCTGTGCTTCGGGCCCGGCAGCGACGAGCAGGTCACGCGCCGCTTCCTGGCGTTGCGTACCCGCTTCGCCGCCGAGGGCGTCGCGATGTGGCGGACCGACTACGACGAACTCGGTCTGCTGGCCTTCCTCGACGGACCGTCGGTCTCCGACGTGGTGCGCACCGTGATCGACCACCGCCGCGCGGTCCGCACCCTGCGCCCCAAGCCCGGCCCGGTGGAGTCGTTCTCGCTGGCGACCGGCACCGCGTTCACGGAGCTGGCGGGGCGCGACGGCGAGCTGCTGCGCGACGCGCAGGTGCTGGTGCAGGTCCAGGAGATCTTCACCCAGCAGCAGGCGGCTGCTGCGGGTGGTGCGGGCGCGGCGTGATCCGGTCGGCTCAGCGGTTCTTCTTCTCGAGCACCTGCAGCGCCCGCCGCGAACCGTGGGCCCGCAGCGCTGCGTCGATCGCGGGCGAGGGGCCGAGCTGCTCGCGCATCCGCAGCAGCCGGGTCAAAGCCGCCTCGGTGCGGGTCGCGCCGAGCGTGTGCAACACGCGGTCGCGCATCGTGCCGCGCGCGGTCTCGAGGAACGGCGCCAGCATCGCGTCGGCCTCCTCGCCGTGCACGTGGGCGGCGAGCCGACCGAGCACGTCGCAGAACGCCGGGTCCTTGCACTCGCCGAGCGACAGCAACAGCGCGCGCACCGCGCCGTCGGCACCCGACTCGACCGCCAGCGACGCCAGCGCGATCTTCACCGGCAGGTCGTCGTTCTCGCCGACCGCCGCCAGCAGGATGCCCTCGCGTTCCACCGTGGTGAGTTCACCGCGCAGCACCGGGCTCTCGCGCAGTGCCTGGGTGGCCTCGAGGCGGGCGGGGCCCGGGGCTCGCAGCGCGATCGGCACCAGGCGGTCGGCGGTGCGGGCCGGGCCGGCGCCGTCGCGCGAGGCGACCATCACCTCGACGAACTCGCGCAGCGAGCGCCACGCCGGAGAGTCGTCGACCAGCGGCTGGTCGCCGCGGTAGCCGGTCGGACGCCACGCCGGCCGCAGGCGCTCGGGGATCTCGGCGCCGCGGTCGGGCACCAGGCACAGGAGACGTGCGGGGCCGGGGCGGGCGTCGGCCGGCGCGGGTCCGTCGGCGACCTGCTTGCGGACCACCATCGAGAACGTGGCGCCCGGATTGCCGAGCAACGTCTCGATCGTCTCGAAGCGGTGCACGAACAGCTCGTTGCCGAGCGGCTGGATACCCACCTGCCGCGCGATGCACACGTGCTCGGCGCTGGCGAGGCCGCGGCGCAGGTCCTGGGCCACGAGGGGGGCGGTGAGGGCCGCGGCGAGGGCGGCGACCGTCAGGAGTCGTGGTGGGGCCATCATCGGTCGTCGTAGAGGACGTGCTCGCGCAGGTAGGCGAGGTTGAGGTTGTTGAAGGCGGTGCCGAGGTCGAGGGCGGCGTCGAGGCTCAGGGCCGGGCTCATCACGTTGGTGGCGAGGCCGGGGAACAGGCTCTGGTTCTCGATGTGGTTGTTGGCGTTCTCGGGCGGCTGCGAGCCCGACAGCGGGAAGTTGACCGCGTCGCCGCCATAGAGACCGCGCGGCATCGCGCCGTTGGCGACGAGACCCATCGAGTGACCGCACTCGTGCGCGGTGACGAGCGCGGTGAGCGCGGCCAAGGCGTCGATCGCGGCATCGATCTGGTCGGCGCGCGGTCCGGTGCGGGTGCCGAGCAGGCGCTCGCCATCCAGGGGATCGGCGCCGATCGGGTTGCCGCCGAGGATCGGCGCGAAGGGTGCGAAGCGGGTCTGGAAGGCGCTGGTGCCGCCGCTCTGCAGGCCGATGCGTGCCGCGGTCTCCAGGAACACGCCGAGGCGCAGGCCCTGGAAGTCGGTCTGGCAGTCGTCTTCCTGCGACTCGTTGCGGGCGTCGAGGAGTGCCGCGCCGAGGGTGCCGGTCGGTGTGGCGCTCGCGGCTCCGGCGATGCAGATCTGGCTGAAGGCGAACGAGGCGTAGGGCACGGTCACCCGACCGCTGGGGAAGGTGCCGGGTCGATCGAACCGGAACCAGAACCCGGAGCGGCCCGTCAGTTCGGCGAGGCGGGCCAGCACGGCGGCCTCGAAGAGTTCTCGGACCACGTCGTTGCTCGATCGCCCGTCGCCGACGTCGGCGATCCCCATGTCGGTCCAGAGTCCGAGCACGTTGCGGACGTCGTCGAAGTCGCTGCGGCCGTTGGCGCCCTCGGTCACCAGAGTGGAGCGAACCCCGCCCTGCAGCGTGACGGCCTCGATCGACTCGATGTCGCGCGACAGGTCGAGGAACCAGGTCTGGCCGTTCTCGAAGGGGCGCAGCGAGTCGTCCGCCGCGACCACGAGGAATTCGAAGGTGACGGGCTCCGAGGGAAGCCCGGACTCGTCCACGAGCATCACCGTGGCGGTCTGGCTGCCCGGTGTGAGCCGAACGCTCGCGTTCACGTCGAACGAGATGGACTCGCCGGGCTCGATGATCTTGGTCATCCAGGGCGTGATGTCCGCTCCCGCGGGAAGGGAGCCGCGCTCGGTCGTGACCGGTCGGTCCAGGTTGAACGCCCAGGCGATCGGCGCGTCGGGCTGCGCGCCGTCGTCGTAGGCGGCCCAGAAGTAGGGCACGAACTGCGGAACCTGCAGGGTTCCACCGGCGGCGCCCCGGCCGTTCAGCTCGTCTTCGATCCCAGCGATGGTGAGGGCGCTCACCGTCGGCGGTTGGCCATCGCTCTGGCGCAGCGACACGGGGAACTCGCTGGTCGTGGCCGGCTGCATGGCGATGCCGAGGGCCGCGTCCTGGTCGGCCGAGAGGTCGAGCGTGGAGCTGTTGGGGCTCAGCGTGACGCCGGGGCCCAGGGTGATCTCGATGCTGTGCGTCGTGCGCACAGCGGGCGCGGAGGTGATGGTCCCGAGCGAATCACCCGCCGCGAGCAGCACGTCCTCGTCGTCGAACAGCGCCGCCGCCGCCAGCGTCACCGCCTGATCGAAGGTCAGGACCAGAATGTCACCGGCCGCCGGCTCTGCGCCGGCCCCGATCCACGACGCCGCGATCACCCGTGCCGTGGGCGGTGGAGGTGCGGAGCCGCCACCGCCGCCGCACGCCGCCAATGCGGTCATAAGGAAAGCCCCGATCGAGAGGCTCCGGGGGGGTGGTCGAAGCGGGAGGTGAGAAGTCATGGTGAGGTTGCGAGCCAGCTCGAAGGCCACCGTGTGGTGCACGGGGGTGGCTGTCGTCACGGCGGGGGTGCCGCGGTCCGCGGGGGTGCGCCCTGGACGAGGGCGGAGCTTCCGTCATTCCCATCGACCGATCGAGGCCCCGGTCTCGATCCGGAACCACCCGGGGTGTCGAGAAACCGCGCTCTGTCGAGGCATCAGACAACGACTGGTAGAGCGTATGGACCTATCGCGGATCCGGGACATGAATGCGCCATGCCGAAGCCCATGGTACGGCCGGAAGCCTGTCGCCCCTCGCATCAGGCCCGCCGCCCGAGGCCCTCGACCGTCGCGATCCTCGACGCTGGTGTCGCGGAATCGATCGGGACAATCTCAGGTCCGCATTCCCCCACGGCATCGGTTCGTCCCACCCAACCAATTGCGAGACTACAGTTTGCGATCGCGCGCGACGATCCCGTGCCTAGCACCTTGGAGAACGCACCGATGATGAAGCTCGGGGTTGGGGAGATCGTGAGGGGATACCGCGTGGACCAGTTCCTGGGCCGCGGGGGGTTCGCCTCCGTCTATCTGGCGGTCGACGACAAGACCGGGGAGAAGGTCGCCCTCAAGATCGGACACCCGTCCGGTGGTGGGCGGCAGGTCACCAGACTGATCGATGTCACCTCGCGGCGCACGCCCGAGGGGATCAGTCCGGATGAACTGCCGGCCGAGGCGATCTTCATGGAACGCGACGGCGCACGCATCGACCTGCTCGACGGCGAGGAGGTTCGTGCCTGCCTGAGCGACGAGGCCGATCTGCTGCGAGCCATCGACTCGCCGCACATGGTCCGCTGCCGCGACGCGGTGTTGGACGACGGCCCGCCGATCCTGGTTCTCGACCTGGTCCGCGGCAAGACGCTGCGCGAGAAGGTCCGGAGCCTCGAGGGGATCCACCTGAACTGGTTCCTCGCGATCGTCCGCGCACTGCAGGAGATGCGCGAGAGCGGCCAGCTCGAATACCACGGCGACCTGAAGCCGGAGAACATCGTCGTCAAGCCGAGCGGCAAGGTGGTGATGCTCGATCCGGGCATGCGGTTGGTGGACGGACGCGGCGTGATGACCGCGACCCCGCACTACAACCCGCTGCTGCTCACCGACTCGAAGGCCGACGTCACCGCGATCGGGATCATGATCTACGAGATCCTGACCGGCACGCTGCCCTTCGACGACGTGCCCTGGGAGTACGCCGGCCACCCGACCGGTGGCGAGACCGTGCGCCTGTCGCTGTCGTTCTTCTACAGCTACTGCCCGCCGCAGATGCTGAACCCGAAGACGCCGCCGGACCTGGAGCGGATCATCTACCGCTGCATCACCGTGCCGACCTACGGGTTGGACGAACTCAAGAACGACCTGGAGGAGTTCATCGGCCGGGCCTGAGGGCCACGATCCGATTGCCGAGGTGCTGCACCGCGGCCGCCGACACCTGGGAGGGGGTCGGCGGCCGCGGTCGATTTCGGGGCGTCTACGTGGTCTTGATCTCCGGTTGATGACTGGGCGCGGGTGGCGCGCTTCGCTGCCCCGGATGAGCAGATCCCCGGGCGACGGTCGGGCGCGGTGCGCGGCCGTCTGGTTGGTGCTGACGGCGGTGCCGGCCGGCGCGCAGAGCGTTGCGGAGCACGCGGTCGTGAAGGCCTATGCCGCGCACGTGCACGCCCGCTACACGGCGTGCGTGGAGCTGGCCGGCAACCTGCGCACGCGCATCGAGCAGTTCCTCGACGCACCCGACGCGGAGCGACTCGACGAGGCGCGCTCGGCCTGGCTCGCGGCGCGCGAGGTCTACGGGACCACCGAGGTGTTCCGGTTCTACGAGGGACCGATCGACAACCGGCGCGACGGGGTCGAGACCTGGCTCAATGCCTGGCCGGTCGACGAGGCCTTCATCGACCGGGTCGAGGGCGCGCCGGCGCGTGGCATCATCCAGGACACCGAGCGCTTCCCGAACCTCAGTGGAGCGTTGCTCACCCTCGCCAACGAGCGCGGCGGCGAGGCCAACATCTGCATCGGCTGGCACGCGATCGAGTTCCTGTTGTGGGGGCAGGACCTGTTCGACGACGGTCCAGGTCGTCGACCTTTCACCGACTACGTGATGGGGGAAGACGTCGACGCGCCGCGGCGCCGCCAGATGCTCGACGTGACCAGCGCGCTGCTGCTCGAACACCTGCGCCAGCTCGCAGCCGCGTGGGCGCCCGATGCCGACAACTACCGGCGCGGGTTCGAGCAGGCCGCACCCCGCGACAGCCTGCAGAAGATCCTCACCGGCATGGTGGTCCTCAGCGGCTTCGAGATGGCCGGCGAGCGGCTGGCAGTGGCCTACGAGACCCAGGGCCAGGAGGACGAGCACAGCTGCTTCAGCGACAACACCCACCGTGACTTCGTGGCCAACCAGCGCGGGGTCGTCGCGGTGTGGTGCGGCGCGGGCGACCGACCCGGATTCCGGACGTTCGCGCGAGGGCGCGCTCCCGAGGCCGCAGCGGAGATCGACCGGCTGGTCGCGGCGAGTCTGGCCGCGGTCGAAGCGATCCCCGCGCCGTTCGACCAGGCGGTGCAGGGTGACGACAACGCGCCGGGTCGGCAGGCGATCCTGGAAGCGATCGAGGCGCTCGAGGTCCAGGCCGAAGCACTCGCTGCGCTGGGGCTCGAACTCGGCTACCGGATCCCCCTGAAGCCGTCGGGAGTCTGAGTCGGATGCATACCCATCTCCTTCTCGTCGTCGCGCTGACCGCGACGTCGCTCGGCGCGCAGGACGTCGCCGAGCCCGATCCCCGCTTCGCGATCCCGCTGGGTGGACCCGCCACGGTCACCGTGGTCGGCGCGGACGCCTTCTCCTATCCCTCCCCGTCGCTGACCCGCACCGAGCGCCGCGCGTTCATGGTCGGCAACTCGTTCTTCAAGCAGAACTGGGTGCAGGCGCCGGCCAGCGCCGCGGAGCGCGACGGACTCGGCCCGCTGTTCAATGCGCGCTCGTGCAGCGGCTGCCACTTCAAGGACGGGCGGGGCCGACCGGCAGAGAACGGCGAAGACCTGCCTGGGCTGCTGCTCCGGTTGGGTATGCCCGGCGACGGCGCCGACGTTCCGCATCCCGTCTATGGCGGTCAGTTGCAGGACCGCGCGGTGCTGGGAGCCAGGCCCGAGGCGCGGTTCGTGGTGCGCGAAGACGTCGTCGAAGGCACATTCGCCGATGGCACCCCCTACGAACTGGTGCGACCACGCTACGAGCTGACCGACTGGAGCGGCCCCGAGCCGAGCGACACCCTGCGCATCGGGCCGCGCGTCGCCAACCAGGTCGTCGGCCTCGGCCTGCTCGAGGCGATCCCGGTGGCACGGCTCGAGGAACTCGCCGATCCCGACGACGCGGATGGCGACGGCATCTCGGGGCGCATCCATTGGCTACCCGGCGAAGCCGGCGAAAGCGTCGCCGGTCGCTTCGGTTGGAAGGCCACCCAGCCGACCGTGAAGCACCAATCCGCCGCCGCCTTTGCGGGGGACCTCGGCATCACCTCGCCACTGTTCCCGAGCGACGACCAGACCGACGTGCAGCGAAGCCGGATCGACCTGCCGAATGGCGGCACTCCCGAGATCGACGACCAGAAGCTCGACCGCGTGGCCTTCTACAGCGCGACCCTCGCGGTGCCCGCCCAGCGCGATGCCGACCTGCCGGAGGTCCTCCGCGGTGCCGAGCTGTTCGACCGCTTCGGCTGCGCGCGCTGCCATACCCCGGTGCAGCACACCGGCGATGCGGCGATCACGCCATCGTTCCGCGACGTGTCGTTCCGCCCCTACACCGACCTCCTGCTGCACGACCTGGGCGAGGACCTCGCCGACCCCAAGCGCGACGGCGACGCCGAGCCGGCCGAATGGCGCACCCCGCCGCTGTGGGGCATCGGCCTGTTCGAGGCGGTGAACGGCCACACGCGGTATCTCCACGACGGGCGGGCGCGGAACCTCGCGGAGGCGGTGCTCTGGCACGGCGGCGAGGCGGCGGCGGCGCGGGCGGCGTTCGTGGCCTGTTCCGCGGCCGAGCGCGGGGACCTGTTGCACTTCCTCGAGTCACTCTGATCTACGACTTGCTGAAGTCGTCGCGGCACGCGGCGGAGTCCGGGACGAATCGATGCCAGGACGAGCCGCTCTGCCGTCGGAGCCGACGCTTCGCGAAGCACGTCCGGAAACGTTTGCCGAGTGGGTGACCCATGCGCCGGGGTGCCCGGTTCGCCTCGCTACCCTCTGCTCCATGCGCCTCTCCGCGATCCTCGTCGCTGTCTGCCTCCTTCCCCTGCCGATCACGTCGCAGACCCGATGGACGCCGGCGGCGGGTGCGCCCACCGACTTCGCTCCCCAACTCGCCTTCGATCCGATTCAGGGTCGGATGATGTCGTTCGGTCCAGGTCCCGGTCTCGGGACCTTCAATGAGACCTGGGCGGAGATCGGAGGGGCGTGGCGACGGATCGAATCGGCACACATCCCCTCGGCTCGAGCCCATCACCGCATGGTGACCGACTGGACGAGGAGCCGCGTCGTCTGCTTCGGCGGCGCGCTCGAGTTCCTTGCCTCGCCGCCGGCGTCGGACGAGACCTGGGAATGGGACGGCGTCGATTGGCAGCGGCGCACGACGCCGAACCGTCCGGCCGCTCGGCCCACGGCATGGCGTTCGACGGCGGTCGATCGGTCACCGTGATGTTCGGTGGTGTCCTCTCGAACGGTGGCTTCGCCGGGGATCTGTGGGAATGGGACGGCGTGACGTGGAGCCAGCGCCCTTCGCTCAACGGTCCGACACCCCGCGCAGGTCACGGCATGGTCTTCGACGCGCAGCGGCAGCGGGTGCTGCTGTTCGGTGGCCAAGACGCTTCGGGCCACTGCGACGACCTGTGGAGTTGGGACGGCACGACTTGGTCCTTCCTCGTCAGCGGCGTCGTGCCGGCGCGGAGTGGCTTCGGGATGGCTTTCGACGGTGCGCGTGGCGTGGCGTTGGTCCACGGCGGCGTCGGCGCCGGAGCGACGCCGCTCGACGACCTGTGGGTCTGGAACGGTTCGACGTGGTCGTCGGGTCCGTCCGGTCCCCCGGCCCGCTCCCAGCACGCACTCGCATACGACCCGTCGCGTGCGACGACCCTGCTGTTCGGAGGTCGGGACGATAGGGGCTCGTCTTCGGCGATGTGGCAATGGGACGGCGTTCGCTGGATGGATCTGCGGACCGAATCACCGCCTCCGTCGTTCGATCCGGCGATGGCGCGGAGTGCGGGTGGGAACCGCGTGGTCCACTTCGGTGGCTTCTCGACCGGGATGCTCGACGACACCTGGGAATGGGACGGAGCGCAGTGGCTGCTGCGTTTGCCGTCGAACCGGCCACCGGGACGCTACCGGCATGCGATGGCCTTGGATCGGCTCCGCGACCGCGTGGTCCTGTTCAGCGGCGCGGATACCAATAGCGTGCTGTTGTCCGATACCTGGGAGTGGGACGGCAACGACTGGTGGCCGCTCTCACCCGACCGGTCACCGCCGCCGCGCGAACTGCACGCCATGGCGCCGAGCTCGGTGCAGGGCCGGGTCGTGCTGCTCGGCGGACTCGCGAACTACGGCTCGGGAGGCGTCCTCGACGACTTCTGGGAATGGGATGGTGCCGCGTGGCGGCGTCTGCCGTCTCGGCCGGTGGCGCGCTATGGACACGGCATGGTGTTCGATGCCCGGCGTGGCGTGACGGTGATGTTCGGCGGGCGCGGATCTCGAGCGGTCCTGAGCGACACCTGGGAGTGGGATGGAAGCTCGTGGTCCAATCCACAGCCCGGCGTCGCGCCGCCGGCCCGGTTGCGGTTCTCGATGGCCTACGACGATGCCCGGGAGAGGGTCGTGGTGTATGGCGGAGAGAGCTATGACTCGCCGACCTCGTTCGATGACGTCTGGGAGTGGGACGGTTCGAACTGGCTGCAGCGATTGCAGACCGATCCACCCGGCGCGCGCGTCGCGGCACCCGCGTCGTTCGATCGGGTCCGTTCGCGCGTCTTCCTGCACGGCGGCTATCTCACGCTGAACAGCCCGTTCGTGACCTCGAACACCGGCATGCAGTCGTGGCACTACGGAGCCGTGCATCAGGCGAGCACACGCGCGTTCGGCACCGCCTGCGCCGGGTCGGCAGGACTCCCGAGCCTCGCGGTCGAAGGCCGGCCATGGCTGGGCGACGTCCTCACGTTCGACGTCTCGCCGCTGCCGCCGACCGCGCCGGTCGCGATCCTGTTCGGGGTCTCGGACGCGCACTGGCAAGGTGTCCCACTGCCGCTGTCGCTGGGATCACTCGGTATGCCGGGCTGCGAACTGTTCACGAGCGTCGACGTGGGGGTCGGGATGACGACCCTCGGCACGCACGCGACCCTGTCCCTGCCCATTCCGATGGTAGCGTCGTTGGCCGGGTCGACGGCCTTCGCCCAGGCGTTCGTCGCCGACGCGATGGCGAACGCTGCGGGCGTGGTCGCCACGCATGCGGTCGCGGTCACCTTGGGATCGCGCTGATCCCGCGATCGCCCAGTACGCGGTCTAGGAGGCCGGGTCACGGGACACGTTCCGATCCAGTGCGTGACCTCGTGCCCGGGACGAAGCCGTGAAACGCAGCCGAATCGGTGGATTCGGCGAGGCTTCACGGCGATGTCCTGGGTGCGAGGACGCGTGCTGGGCGGAATGGTCTCCCGTGACCCTGCCTCCTCGGTCCGTTCCTCGACTCCTCTCGCCGACAGAGCTGCTCGTCCCAGACCGCCGGCTGCCGCGATTTCTCCAGGTCGGCGGCAGCAGCGGGGGCGGTCCGGGACGATAGGGGGCGTGCCGACCACGTCCGAGATCCCGAAGTCCCTCGACCGCGCGTTCGACGCCTACCGTCGGAACGGCGATCTGCAGGCGCTCGGGCGGGTCTTCGATGCGACCGCGCAGCGACTCGTGCTGCTCGCCGCGCGCATCGTCGGCGATCCGCACCTCGCCGAGGACGTGCTGCAGCGCACCTTCGTGACAGCGATCGAGAAGCGGGAGGCCTGGGATGCGCGGCGCCCGCTGTGGCCCTGGCTGACCGGCATCCTGGCGCGTGAGGCTCAGGCCGTGCGTCGGAGTGCTCGCCGTGCGCCGGACGTGGCGCGGCTCGGTGGGTCCGGAATGGTCGAGGCTCCGGACGACCAACTCTGTCGGCGCGAATCGATCGAGCACGTGCTGGCGGCGATCGAGGCGCTCGGCCCCGCCTACCGACAGGTCCTGGTGCTGCACCTGGTCCATGGCCTGCAGGCCGCGCAGATCGCGACCGCGCTGGATCTGCCGGGTGGAACGGTGCGCAGCCGGCTCACGCGCGGGCTCGCTCGACTGCGCGCGAACCTGCCCGCCGCGCTGGCGGTGGCGTGGCTGCCGACGGAGCCGGTCGGCGCGGGAGTCGCCGAGGTCGAGGCCGTGCGGCGCGCGGTGCTGGAGGTCGGTGCCCGGGCCGTGCCCGTGGCGGGCTCGGGGATCGCCATGGGAGCCGTGGCAGGACTGTTCACGACGCTGCTGATGAGCAAGACGCAGATCACGGTGGCCGGCATCGCCCTCGCGCTGCTCGGCCTGTTCTTGCTGGTCGGACCGAGTCCGCTGCGCGGTGGCGAGGTCGAGCCTGCGCAGGTGGAGATCGTGCCGGCCGCTGGGCGGGTCGACAGCGACGCGCCCGAGCCCGAGCCCAGGTCGTCGCGCGTGCTCGCGGTCGCGGAGCCCGAAGCCGAGCCAGCACCGCAGTGCCTGGTGACCGGCCGGATCCACGACGTGCAGGGTCGGCCGGTGCCGGGCGCGGAGGTGCGGATCGTGGCCCACCACGGCGGGTTGAACGATCCGGTGGAGGTCGCGGCGTGGACCGACATCGAGATCGCAGCCGACGGGTCGTTCGCGGTCTCGCTCGCCAGCATCTTCGAACTGCCGCCGTCGGTACGGAGGACGGCGAAGCTGGTGGCGTACCCCCGAGCCGTGGGGTTCTGGACCTACACCTACAACATCCCCGACCACCGCGAGCCGTGGCTGCCGGGGCGAGATCCGGAGTACCACTTCGACATCGAGATGGAGCCCTACCGCAACGTGATCCGGGGGCGGGTGGTCGATGCTGGTGGCTTGCCGGTCGAAGGCGCGAAGCTGGTGCTGAACGGGCCCGAAGACCACGTGCGGCATACCTGGCTCGGTGCCGGGTCGTTCGCGATCCGTGCACACGAGGTGGGGACGTACCACATCGCGGCGACGCATCCGGATCTGGGGGTGACCGTCGCGCCGGCAACGGTCGAGGTCACCGACTCCTCGGGGGAACAGCAGCTCGGCGATCTCGTGCTCCGGCCCGCGGTCGAGGTCGAGGGGACACTGCGGATGGCGGACGGCTCGCCGGCCGCTCACGTCGCGGCTTCCCTGCGCTCGCTCGAACCGGACCCGAGCGCCGGCTACGCGCTGGCCCGTGTCGCATTCGTGACCGACGAGTCCGGCCGGTTCCGGGTGCGGAGCCTGCGCGAGAGTCTGGCCGGCTACGCACTGAGCGTTCCCTACCTGCATCGTCGAGGGGATCCCGGCTACCAGACCTTCGCGATCGACCCCAGAGCGGGACCGATCGACCTCGAGCTGCAGGGTCAGCACCTGGCGATCACGGTGCGCGATCCCGAAGGTCATGTCGTCGGGGACTGGCTCGGCATCCGCGCCTGGCTGCCGCCGGAAACACCCGATCCGGAGGCGATGGAGCGCCTGCTCACTCATGGCGACCGCGTCCCGGGGGGCGTCTCCTGCCAGGTGCCGTATGGGTTCGCCGGTCGTCTCGCGGCGGTCGTCGCGACCGACAGCGTGCTGATCGTGAAGGCCGACGCGGTCGGTTGTTTCCCTGCTGCGGCCTGGCACCGGGCCGACCTCGGCGTAGCCCGCGCGGCGATCGATCTGACGCTGCAGGCGCAGGTGCCGGGGGTCGGTGGTCGGCTCCGCTTCGACGTGCGCGACGAGCGCGGCACGCCGGTCACGGACTTCGCGGTCCGGGTGAGCCATCCCGCAGCAGCACTGGTCGTCGAGGACCTCGAGCGGAGCGCGCTCGGTCCGGACGGAGTCAGCGGACCGCTGCCGCCGGGGCGGCTCTCCCTCTCCTTCCGCAGCGGGCCGCGCGTGCTCGAGGACGCCTTCTGGGATCGCTGCGACGAGCCGGTCGTGGTCCATGCCGAGGTGGTCGAAGGCCGGATCACTGACGTGCCGGTGCAGATCGTGCGCCGCGGGGTGGTCCGGCTCGCGCTCACCCGCCGCGCGACCGAGGTGTTCCTGAACGATGTCCGGATCCGGGGTTCGGGCGCGAGCGGGGAGATCGATTGGACCTTCAAGCAGCGCGATCCGGACGGCAGCTACACGGGAGCCGGCTCGATCTGGTTCCAGCAGGGCTACGCGGGGCCGGTGTTCGCCTACGGCCGGGCGGCGTCCGGGCCGGTGTCGATCAGCATCGAGGTGCCCGGCGAGCGCGTGCGGCAGATCCGTGCCGAGGTCCGGCCGCACGAGGTCACGGCGATCCCGGTCGACCTGGACGCTCCGCCGGACGAGCGCTGATCTGCAGGTTCTCCAAGAAGTCGTGTTCGCTCCCAGGGCCCCATGGCGAGTCCTGAGGCAGTGCGCCGCACCGGCTCCCTGCAGCCCGGCGCCCCGCATTCCGGCGCTGGGTTCCCGGCGCCACGAACCGCTGCAGTCCGGCTCCGGTCGGCTGCCCTCTCAGGAGAACCCGCCATGTCGTCGAGCAAGTTGCCCCGTGTACCCGGGGTCCGTACCGCGCTGTCCGTCGCGGCCATCGCACTGTCCGCCGTTGCCCAGGATCCCGTCGAGGCCCGGCTTCCGACCGGTCTGTCCGACGGACTGATCGTCCCGCTGCACCGCGCGCCGAGTGACGACGGCGACGCTGCACCGCTGTGGGCCGTCGGTCCCGACTACAAGGTGTCGTTCGGGACGACCGCGGAGGACGTCGGGATGCGCTTCTTCCCGGTCCTCGGCGTCGATGCGCCGCGCAACCTGCCGCTCGCCTGGCGGACCATCGGCGTGACGCGAGGCAGCACCGACCTGCTCGATGCGGCGCGTCAGCCGCGCGAGGCCGGTCCGCTGTGCTTCGAGATCGATCACGGCAATTGCGTGGAGCGCTACGACGTGCGCGGGGATGGCGTCTACCAGAGCTTCGTCTTCGCCGGGCCGACGGCTGGCGAGGGCGACCTGGTCCTCCACGGCGCTGTCGAGACCGAGCTGCGCGCAGCGGCCCGCTCCGGCATGCACGCGCCGCTGGTGTTCGCCGACGCGCAGGGTCGCGAGACGGTCCGCTATGGCGCGGCGTTCGCCTTGGATGCCGCCGGGCGTCGCATGCCGATCGACACCGCCTTCGACGGCACGGTCGTCTCACTGACCGTTCCGGAGGCCTGGCTCGCCGATGCCGTCTGGCCGGTCACCGTCGACCCGTTGACCTCGCGCAGCCAGACCTCGATCAGCGGCGCCACGCTCGCCTCGCCGGTCATCGCGCGCGACGACAACTTCAACCGACGGATGGTGGTCTACCGGCGTGCGAGTGCCGGCAACGACTGGGACCTCTTCGGCCGCGTGATGGCCGACGACCTGTCGGGCCAGCAGACGATCCTCAGCGAGGTGTCGGCCGCGGTCTCGGTCAAGGCGGCCGATGTGGTCGCGGCCGGCTCCGCGGCGGGACGATGGGTCGTCGCGATGGAGCGGGAGACCGCGACGATCCGTTCCGTCGGCATCTATCTGCACCCGAAGAGCGACGTGAACCTGAACACCGGCACCAACGGCGCGATCCCGCGCCCGGCCGGCCGTCACCACGGTGCGCCGAAGCTCGGTGGTAGCCGGACCGACGACCTGGTGCTCGTGGCCTTCGAGAGCGATACCGATCTCGGCGGCACCGACCAGACCGAGGTCCTGCTCACCGTGCTCGACGCGGTGAACGGAACCCTGACGCCGCGCCGCTCCGCCAACGACGTCTCGCAGACCCCCTACGATGCCGAGGCCGTGTCGGTCTCGCAGCGCGGTCTCGGCGGCGACGACCAGTGGGTCGTCGCCTGGCAGGAGTTCTCGCACGCAGTGCCGAACGACGATTGGGACATCCAGATCAACCGGGTGAACCTCGACGGCACGACCGACGGGATGCGCACGGTGACCACCGACGTGCCGGGCAACCGGCATGCGCAGGCGCCGCAGCTCGCCGGCGAGCGGGGCATGTTCGGTCTCGCCTACCTGTCGCGCGACAACACCGGTGCCGCGGCCTCGGAGTCCGGCGATCGGCTGGTGTTCCGGACCATCGGCTGGCCCTCGAACAACGTCCACCCGACGGTCTACACCGAGCGGGAGATCGCCACCGACGGCTCGTCGCTGCTGAAGCTCGACCGACGTGCCCGCCTCCTGGCCTTCGACACCCGCACCGACTCGCACTTCGCCCTGGCCTACGAGCGCCGCGGTCTGCTGCTGCCGGCGGTGAACCACGAGCTGCGCGTGGCGCGTCTCGCCTGGAGCGGTGCAGTGCTCGAATCCCTGGTGCCCGAAGCCAGCGCCGGCTTCTTCGCCGAGTTCACGCCGATCTCGACGGTGTTCGACGACGACCACCAGACCTTCGCTCTCTCCTACGCCGATGCAGGTGGCGGGGGCATCCAGCGGGTCTTCGGGCGCGACCTCGAGCACCCCGCCGCGTCTGCGACCACCTACGGCGTCGGTTGTCAGGGCAACATCAGCTTCGTGAACCGCACCGGTGCGACGCCGCCGCGGGCCGGCTCGCGCTTCACGCAGATCGCCCTGTCCGGTGCGGCGCCGGGCCATCCGACCTGGCTGTTCGCCGCCGTCGGCCCTGCCGACCTACCGCTGCCGTTGGCTGGCAACGGCTGCCGCCTGCTGCTCTCGACCCAGATCCCGCTGATCACCGTCGGCAACTGGATCGCGCCGCAGAACGGGGTGATCGAGGTGGATCTCGAGTTGCCGGCCTCGGTCGCGGGGGCGGATGTCTACTGGCAGTTCCTGCAGCTGGTGGGGCCGACGCTGCGGACCTCGAACGGGCTGCACACGGCGATCCGCTGATCTACGACTTCCGGGAGGGGTAGATGCCAGGATGATCGTCAGCGCGGCCGAGTGCCTCGGGGCGTGGCGAGCGCAGCGAGTCATGCCCATCCCCTGGCGGCAGGAGGCCGCGCTGAGCGGGTGTCGGCAGGTGTCCGGCCGGCTTAGAGTTCGGGGTGGTCCGGAGCACGACGATCCTGCGCCGGACCCGTTCCGTGCCTCGATCGGTTGTCCGTGATGCCAAGCCCCACCCTGCGACTCGTCGGTCGCGCGTTCCTCGTCGCGCTGTCGGTCGCCAGCCTGACCGCTGGTGGGCTCTCGAGCCAGACGCCGATGCTGCTGCGCGACGTCAATGCGTTGCCGCCGAGCCCGGTGCTCTCCTCGTGGCCCGAGCGATTCAGCTACTTCGGTGGTGCGCTCTACTTCGGCGCGGAACACCCGCAGCACGGTCGCGAGCTGTTCCGGAGTGACGGCACCGCGGCCGGCACGGGACTGTTCCACGAGTTCACGCCGGGCACCGCAGGCAGCGAGATCGGTCGCCTCGTGCCGGTCGGCAACCAGGCCTTCTTCGTCGCGTCCTCGCCCGCCGCGGGGACCGAGCTGTGGGTCACCGACGGGACCACCACCCGGATGGTGATCGACCTCTCGCCCGGACTGAACCGGGGAGCCTACGGAAGCATGGCGCCCTTCGGCGGCAACCTGCTGTTCGCGGGCCGCGACCCCGCGCACGGCACGGAGCTGTGGCTGACCGACGGGACCGCGGCCGGCACGCGGATGGTGATCGATCTCCGGGCCGGGCTGACTGGCTCGTCGCCGCACGACCTCCAGGAGATCGGCGGTCGGATGGTGTTCGCCGCCGGCACCGACCAGAACGGCGTGGAGCTCCTGGTGACCGACGGCACGGCGGCCGGCACGCAGCTCCTCGCCGACCCGCGAGCGGGGGTCACCGATTCCGGCCCCCGGTTCGTGGGTCGGGTGAACGGCAAGCTGCTCTACCGACTCACCGGTTGGTCCGACCGGCTGATGCTGACCGACGGCACGCCACCGGGCACCACCGTGCTCACCAATGTGGCCTTGGTCGGCGAGTCGTTCGCGGACCTCGGTGGCCTCGGCGTGTTCACCGCCTCGGAGGGCCGGTTCGGCCGCGAACTCTGGGTGACCGACGGCACGGTGTCCGGCACGCAGCTGCTGATGGACCTCGTGGTCGGTGCCGAGAGCAGCGATCCCTTCGTGCTCGGTACGGCGGGCACCCGCGCCCTGTTCGCCGTGGACCGGGGACAGGGCGAACTGTGGTCGACCGACGGCACCGTGGCGGGCACGCTCCTCCTGCGATCGCTGGACGTCTATCCCGGTCCCGGCAGTGAGTCGGTCCGCGGTCTCGTGTTCCGCGCCGACGATGGCGTGGCCGGCGTCGAGCCGTGGGTCTCCGACGGGACGCTCGCCGGGACCGCCTTGTTGCGGGACATCCAGCCGGGGCCGGCCGACAGTTCGCCGAGCGGCTTCACCGCGTTCTCGGCGCTGGTCGCCTTCGGCGCCGAGGACGACAAGGGCGTCGAGCCCTGGATCACCGATGGCTCGACCGCCGGGACCCAGCGGCTGGCGGACGTGGCCGACTACCCGCCGCAGAACACGGCGAGCAGCAACCCAATCAGTGGCGTCGATTGGCACGGCAGCCTGCTGTTCCTCGCGGAAGGGGGGCGCACCGCGTCGTGGGGTGGGGCCGTCGCCGAGCCGTTCGCGAGCGACGGCACCGCGGCCGGGACCGGGCTCTATCACCGTTTCCCCGGCGACAACCCGTTCACGAGCCTGAGCTACGGCCGGGAGAACCCGCGGCTGCACGTCTACGGCGGCATGCTGTCGCTGATCGTCGACGACTTCCCCTACGTCGTGTGGAGCGACGTGGGGAACGGACCCGTGGCGGGCAGTCCGATCGATCTGGACGGTCACGACCCGTTGACCGACTACGCCTATGCCGGCGGTTACGCGTGGCTGAAGAGCTACAAGCTGTTCCGCGTGCGAGGTGGCGTGGTGGCCGAGGCCCTCGATCAGTGCTGGGGTCGCTTCGCGCGGATGGGGACCTGGATGATGGCCTCGGCGATCGACCAGGGGCAGGACGGCCTGTTCCGCTGTGATGGAACCGGTTGCACGCTCGTGGCGGCGACGAGTCAGGGCGATGTGGCCGTCGTGGGAACGCGCGCCTTCTACTCCGCGAGGGATCCGGGAAACCAGCTCGACCAGGAGTTGGGAGTCTGGGATGGGGCCACCAACACGGCAGTCGTGCTCGATGTCGTGCCCGGGGCTTCGTCGATCCACCCCCAAGCCTTGGAGCGCTTCGGCGACGGCGTGATCTTCACCGGAGACGACGGTGTGAACGGTCGGCAGGTCTGGGTCAGCGACGGCACGCTCGCCGGCACCCGTTCGATCTCGAGCTTCTCGAGTTCGGGAGCGCTGTGGAACGTCCGGTTCCTACCTGTGGGCGCCGACCGCATGCTGTTCGTCGGCTCGGAGCCGAGCCTCGGTACGGAGGTCTGGGTCGCGGACCACAGTGGCGTGAGGTTGCTCGCCGACCTGGAGCCCGGTCCCGGTTCCTCGCGACCGCGACTGCTCGGCGTCGTCGGCGAGGAGGCCTGGTTCTCCACCGATTCGCCTCCGGCGGTCTGGCGCACCGACGGCTCCACCGCGGGGACGACGCAGGTCATCACCGGGTCCGCGTATTGGATGACGGTCGTGGCCGGCAAGGTGTACTTCGACCACGACGACGGCGTGCATGGCCGTGAGCCGTGGGTCGTCTCGGCGGGTGCGACCGCCAAGACCCTCGGCGAAGGCTGTGGGGTCGGACCGCGCACGCCTTGGCTCGCGGCGTCGGATCCGGTGCTGGGAAGAGCATGGACGTTCTCCGGCGGCGGTGGCCCGACGGGATCGATCGGTCTCGCCGTGCTCGGCGTTCCGGCCGTGTGGCCCACCCGGCTGGCCGGTCATTGCGTGGACTATCTGCGACCCGCGTCCCTCTCGGTCGTGAAGTCCACGTCGCGGGCCGACCTGGCGTGGCAGCAGTCGACCGCTCTGCCGAACGACCCTGCGCTGAACGGCTTGCAGCTCGGCCTGCAGTACTGGGTCGGACCGTCGTCCAACCCGCTCGGCGTGGAGAGTTCGCCGATGGTCTGGCTCAGCCTGGGGGCCTGGTGATGCAGCGGGTCGGTCCGGTCTCGTCGGTTCTCGCGGTCCTCCTGTTCGTCGCGGCGGCGACGGCGCAGCAGCCGACCGGAGAATTGCGGCTCTGGCACGGCCTCGCGCTCACCTTCCAGGGCCCAGCCGTCGCCGAGACTTCCACCCCGAACCCGTTCACCGACTACCGCCTCGACGTCGAGTTCCGTGCACCGAGCGGGCGGCTGGTCGTGATCCCCGGCTACTTCGCCGCCGATGGCAACGCCGCGGAATCGGGCGCGGAGGCCGGTCCGGCGTGGCGGGTGCGCTTCGCGCCCGACGAGGTGGGGCACTGGGAGTGGCGCGCGCACTTCACCACCGGGTCGATGGTGGCGGTGCTCGGTGGCGGCAGGTCCACGGCCTTCGATGGTGCCGCCGGCGGCTTCGACGTCGCGCCGACCGACAAGCGGCTGCCCGACTTCCGCGCGGTCGGTTTCCTGCGGCAGGGCGACGAGCGGTTCCCGCGCTTCGTGGGCACCGGCGAACCGTTCCTGGAGGTCGGCGTGAACAGCCCTGAGAACCTGTTCGCCTGCCGCGACATCGACGGCACTTCCGACCGCGGCGGGGTGGTCCCGGGCTTCCTGCACGAGTTCCGCCGCCACCGCGACGACTTCGTCCGCCTCGGTGGTGGCCCGGCCTGGCGCGGCGAGGGCGGACGGGGCGTGCTCGGACTGATCTCGTATCTGTCCGAGCAGCGGCTGAACTCGATGTTCGCATTGACGCTGGGAGTGGACGGGGACGGCGACGACGTCTGGCCGTTCGTCGCGCCCACCGATCCGTGGCGTTACGACTGCTCGAAGCTCGACCAATGGCAGCGCGTGCTGGAGCACGCCACGCAGCGCGGCGTCCACGCGCAACTCGGGCTCACCGAGACCGAGAACGAATCGTTGTTCGAGGTCGTGGAGGGGCTGTCCGGCGGTTTCGCGGCGTCGCGACAGCTCTACCACCGGGAGCTGGTGGCGCGCTTCGCGCACGTGCTCGGCCTGACCTGGAACCTCGGCGAGGAGATCGGCAAGGACCCGGGCTACGGTTCGCCCTTCCGTCGACCGACCACCGACTCCCAGCGTCGCCAGTTCGCTGCCCATCTGCGCGGTCTCGATGCGTACGACCACGGCGTGATCGTGCACTCGTACTACCACGGCCGCATCCACGAGCCGCACCAGGTGCTCGATCCCCTGTCGGACCCCACGAATCCCGCCGTCGACATCACGGGCGTGTCGCTGCAGGGCCCGTTCGACACCGCGAGGTCGGTGACCGCGCCGAGCGCCGACCGTTTCGCCAACGACCACGCGTACGTGAGGTATTACGTCGAGCGCTCCTTGCGGGCCGGCAAGCCGTGGAGCGTCGGGATGCACGAGCAGGGACCTGCATTCTGGGGCGCGGTGACCGACGGGTTCGCGCGCGATCCTCAGCACGATGTGACGCGGCGCGACGTGCTGTGGGGCACCTGGATGGCTGGCGGGACCGGCGTGCAGTACTACTTCGGCTATGGCCTGCGCGATCTGTCGGGTGATGACGTGACGGTGGAGTCGCTGCATACCCGCGCCGAGCTGTGGCGGCAGAGCCGCGTGGCACACGACTTCTTCACCGGCCACCTGCCGTTCGATCGCATGCTGTGCCGCGACGAGCTGGTGGCCGATCCACTCGCCTATTGCCTGGCATTACCGGGGTCGCACTACGCGGTCTATCTGCGCGGGGGAGGGACCACGACGCTCGATCTGGGGGCCCACCTCACCGAGTTCGAGGTGGCTTGGTACGACCCCCGTCAGGGCGGCGCGTTGCAGGCCGGATCGGTGACGGCCGTCCAGGGGCCCGGACCCGTCGCGCTGGGCGCACCGCCTTCGGCACCGACCCAGGACTGGGTGGTGTTGGTGCGCGACACCGGTCGCATACCGGGATCGGGCTGCGCGGGAGCAGCTGCCGTGACGGTCTCTCCCACGCCACGTCTGGGCGCAACGGTCGTGGCCCGGTTGCCGGCTCCCAGCCAGCAGGGCGCGCCGGTGCTGCTGCTGGGTGCTCCTCTCGCGATGCCCGTGCCGCTCTCGGTCCCCTCACCGGCCTGTGGCCCGGCACCGTGCTCCCTCGCCCTGGCGCCGTGGGAAGGTGTCCTCGCGGACCGCCTCCAGTTCACGGTGCCCGCCGACCCCGGTCTGCTCGGCACCCGCTTCGCACTGCAGGGAGCGCATCTGCGGATCGTGGGCGACTGCCTCGAGGTGCACGGGGCGGTGCTGCCGCTGATCACCGAGTGAGGTGTGCATCCTTGCGCGCGGCGCACGGTGCTTCGATCCACGCGCGATTGAATCGGTAGTGCAGCGCGCTCGAGATCAGGTGCACGACCCCGTTTGACGATCTGATGACATTTACAACCGGTGCCAGGCACGAGTTGTAAGTCGAACGACGACGGACTTGGGGGCCCGTGGTGAGCCGGCGAGCTGCACCGCGCGGATACATTCAGGCGGCCCTGGCGTCCGGAGTCTGTGTCGAGCCATGCCCAACCATCGGATCTGGATCACCATTGCGATTGCCGCGTCCCTGGCGTTTGCCTGGTGGTGGTTCGCCTCTGATCCGCGGCCCCAGTCCTCCGCGCCGGCAGTCGTGACCGATCGCGGCGCACCGGGGGAAGTCGAGAGCGAACGGACCGCGGACGCACGTGCCGCTGCGGAGCGAAAGGCGGTGATGGGGCAGGCCTCGGAGCGGGGCGGGTCGACCCCGGTGCAAGCTCTGGGAGCCTTGCTGGTCCGCGTGGTCTGGGAAGACGACGCGCCGGCGCGCGACGTCGGAGTCGCGGTCGTCCGGCGGCGACCCGGTCGGCTCGACGCGCAGCGGGTCGGAGTCACGGACGACCGCGGCGAGGTGCGGTTCGAAGACCTGCCGATCGGGACGCATGCCCTCATGGCGTTCGGGGTCGGGCCGGTCGAGGTCGAACTGGCAGCTGCGACGACGACCGCATGCGAGCTTCGGTTGGTACGTGGCTTCGGCATCGAGGGGAAGGTCCTGGATGCCTTCGGCGCCCCGGTCGCAGACGCGGTCCTCTGGCTGATGCCCGGGGGCGGTCAGCTCGACCATCGACGTGCCTTGCCGGTGACCCGGAGTCACCACGATGGCACCTTTCGTGTCGACCAGATGGTCTTCGGGCTGAGGTCCTTCCTCGGCGCGCGCGCCGCGGGGTACGGCCCGTCTGCATGGCGCGCGGTGTTCGCGCGCGACGAGGCGGAGGGAGCGACCCGGCTGCGCGGCATCGAACTGCGCCTCACGGGCACGATCGGAACGATCGCGGGGCGGTGCGTGCGAGACGACGGCAGCCCGGTGGCCGCGGCGACGGTGCACGCCGTGCCCCTCGGCGTCGCCTGGTCGAGCGACGACGGCGAGCGATCCTGGCCCGGCCACGAGCACTGGGTCAGCAGTGACGCCGACGGCGCGTTCCGCTGCGACGATCTGGCCGTAGGCACCTGGCGGTTGACGGCCTGCGCCGACCACTTCTGGTTCGATCCGGTGGAGACCACGCTCGCCACCGCGCTGGGGGTGCAGGAGCTCGAACTCGTCGGTCGGCCCGCGGCAACGCTCGTGGGTGTCGTGCGCGACCCGGACGGTGCGCCGATCGAGGGTGCGTTCGTGCGGGTCCAGGGTCGGCACGGTGCGCGCTGTCCGAGCGGGTCGGACGGGAGCTGGACGATCCCGGACCTTCCCGCAGCGAAGGTCGAGGTGCGCTGCTGGGCCGGGGGATACTCCGAGGCGAGTCCTCGCGAGCTGGAGACCGTGGCGGGCCGGGTCACGCAGGTCGACTTCGAGTTGGTGCCGCGGCCGCGGCTGTTCGGGGTGGCGCGGTTCGCGTCGGGGGAGTCGGTGGCTGGTTGGCGACTCGGTGCCTTACCCGCGGATCGCGAGGATCCATCGTGGGTGCCTTCGGACGTCCTGGCGGCGGACGGTCGCTTCGAGCTGTTCGTCGACGAACACGTCCCGCAGGTGTTCCACGTGGCCGGTCCCGACTGCGACTTCCCGATCGCGCTGCGCGAGGCGGGCACTTACCAGCCGAGCGGCGAGGCGATCGAGCTGGTGATTTCCGAGCGGGCGCAGGCCGATTCCTGGCTGGTCGGTGTCGTGCGATCGGGCGACGAGGACCTGCGCGGTCAGCTGACGCTGGTGCGTGGCAACCAGCGTCGGCTGCTGGGGCCGGAGGCGATCGATGCATCCTCCGGGGCCTTTCGTCTGGGGCCGTTGCCAGGCGGTGACTACGAGTTGCTCGTCACCTGTCGGCAGATGGATGGCTCTCGGTACGGGGCCCAGGTGGTCGGCCGATCACAGTTCGGGCCGTTCCACGTTCCGCGCTCGCAGACCATCGACGTCGGGGAACTGGTGCAGCCTGCCGCGGCCTCGCTCGTCGTGTCGGCGACGATCGCGCCGGGATGTTCCCCGAAGGCGGTGCGGCTCGAGTGGCGCGGGCGGGACGAGGAGAACACGGCAGGTCTGCTCGAGCTCGATCCGGCCGAGCCGACCACGATCGCCATCGTCCCCGGGGACTACCACTTCACGGTCTGGGGCGAGGGCTTCCTGTCGGTCCAACGCGACGTGACCGTGCTCGCACCACCCGCTCCGGCGACGCGACTGGAGGTGAACCTCCGCGCCGGCCAGCGCTTGCCGATCCGGCTGGAGCTCCCGGAGGGGGAAGAGCGCGCGGCGTTCACGATCCGCGAGGCCGGGAGCGGTCGCGTGGCCTACGAAGACGAGTTCGGCACCGACGAGGCACGGGTCGTTCACCGCTATCCGGTGCTCGGGCTGGGTCGGCACCTCGTCGAGTGCCTCGGCGCGAGCGGTGCGCGCTACGCGGGGGAGTTCGAGGTCGAGTCGTTGACGCCGACGCGTGAGGTGCTGGGCGTGGAGTTGGGACGGAGGTGAACTCCGCCGCGCTGTCCGCCCCGGCGCCTGGCACCGGGACATTTACAACCGGTGCCAGGCACGCGTTGTAAATGTTGGGTCGAGTGGGCTAGCGCGCGGTGACCGGGCCGAGGACGTGCTCCCCGGTCTCGTCGCTCGCCGTCACCGTGTAGTAGCCGGCCGGAACGCCTTCCAGCGATGCGGCGCGCGACTCAACTTTGGCGTGTGGAGCCCAATGGATCACCACTCCGTCGGCGCGCTGGAAGACCACGCTGCGGCAGTCGGGTGGGAGGTCGGTCGGGATGGCGAGGGTGGCTCGGGAGGTGTCGACCCTCATGTGGAGCGTGACCTCGCTGGCGGTACTTGCGTGCACGGGCGCGCGGCTCAGGACGCAGGACCAGCGGCGGCCGCGGCTCAGCACCTCGACCTGCGCCTCGTCGGGTACGGCGTCGAAATGGAAGGCGCCCTGGGAGTCGGTGGTCGCGGCGCACACGGAGTGTCCGTCGAGCGAGCAGGCGACGCGGAGGCCTTCCATGGGCGCGCCGCGCTGGTCGACGACGCGGCCTTGCAGCGGCGAGCCGTCGGTGTGGAAGGAGACGTCGAGTTCCCGGTCGTTCTCGTCGATCACCAGATCACGCCGTTGGCGTGGCTGAGACCGGCCACCCCAGACCAGCACGTACTTCGCCGCCGCGAGGTTGTGGAACGCGATCGTTCCGGCTTCGCGTTCGCTCCACGTCTCTGCCCAACCCGGTCCACTGAAGGGCCGTACTGTCGTGATCGACGCGTTGTCGCCAGCCGGCGCGTGCACGCGGACGGTGCAACCCTCCAGCAGCACCACCGACAGGTCGAGGATCCCGGCGGCCAGGAGTTCGTGGTGCAGGGCGAAGCCGGGTGCTCGGACCCACAGCGGAACTTCCTTCGCCTCGCAGCCGGCGAGAACGAAGCGACCGTCCGCGTCGGTGGTGGTCTCACGCATGCAGGGCGCGGCGAAGCGGGTGGAGCGGTGCGGGGAGCCGTAGCCGATTGCGACGTGCGCGTGGGGGATCGGCGTACCGTCGGGGGCGACGACCCGTCCGGTGACCCTGCGGTTCTCGCCGTGCAGGCGGAGGACGGCCTGTTCGAGGTCGGGGTCGAGCTGGACCGGCACGCTGCGGCCCTTGGTCTCGTGCCAGGCGACCACGCAGTGTTGCTGGAACAGCTCGACGCCGCGGAGTTCACCCTGCGCGTCGGTGCGGCCTACTGCAGCCATCTGGTCGAAGCCCCAGGCCGACGCGCCGGCCTGGACCTCGGCGTCGGCGCAGGGCTGGCCTTCGCGGTCGACGACGCGCAGCGAGCCCTGCCAGATCGGTGCGTCGACCTCGATGTCGACCTCGCTGCGGCCGGGCGGCAGGTCGGTGCGCTGGACGAGTGCGGCGCCGGCGACCTGGATCCAGCAGTCGTCCCAGCCGGTGCAGTCGATGGTGAGTTCTCCGGCGGAGTCGGTGCGGCGCCAGTCGCTGCTCTGGTTGGCGAGGCGGATCGGGCAGACCAGCGCGCGGTGGTCGGGGAGGGGGCGGCCTTCGCGGTGGACGCGTATCAGGAGCGACTTGCCGAGCGGTGTGGTGGAGTCGTTCTGCGGATCCTCGGCGGGCGCTGCGACAAGGGGGATGCGCGAAGGTGGGGCGGGTTCGGGGGCGGTGCGGAGCGTGGGCTCGGCGGAGCGGGCGAAGGTCGAGGGCGGTGCCTCGGGCGTCTGCGGCGTCATCCACCAGGCTCCCGAGATCGCCAGGAGCATCAAGGCGACGAGCGTGAAGACCGTCGCGCGGCCGGTCGGTTTCCGGGCGCGGGCGAGCGACGTGAGGATCACGAGTGCGGCGAGCGCAGCGCATCCGCCGAGCCACCACGCGGCGGGTGTGGTGAACTCGGGGCTCGTCGCGACGTCCGAACTCGGGCCGGCCGGCGGAGTGGGTCGGGGAGGTTCGAGCGGGGTCTGGATCGGTGATTCTGCGACCGGCTCGGGGTCGGGCGGCTCGGCCCGGGCGAAGAGCCGGGCGCCTCGAGAGCGGCGCGGTAGCTCGCCGACTTCGGAGCGGAATCGTCCCCCTGCCAGTTCCGGCACGGACCATCTCGCCCACCATGGGCCTTCGTCGCTCGAGGGCCAGAACACCTCGACGGAACCGGACGCCTCGGAGAAGGCCAGCAACGGTTCGGTCGTCGACAGCGTCGACGCGATCCAGGGCTGGAGGCCGAGCGCTTCGAGGGCGCTTGTCCCCATGAGGTCTTCGCTCGAAGCCGCATCGAGCGCCGCGCGGACGCTTCGCACGCGTTCCATGGTCGCTCCGCCGTGCATGGACAGAGCTGCGAGAAGCAGCCGGGCTTCGAGGTCGTGTTCGAGGTCGATCGGGTAGTCCGCCGGATCGACCACGTCGTCGAGGTCTGGCCAGGAGGTCGCTCGATCGATGGGTGGAAGCGGGGATGCGCACTCCCATCCGGCACCGGTCTCCGACGCACGATGGCGATCGGTGCGCTCGGCCTCGATCAGATCCAGCAGGTGTACGAGCCCTCGTTCGTGGGCGAGGAGTCGTCGCTCGTGACGAAGCAGGTGCGCGCCTCGCGCGAGGTCGGCGAACCAGCGTCCGTCGAGCGAGGGTGCCGAGACCTCGATCCGGGCGAAGGTGCGGGTCGCATCCGTCGGAGACGAGTAGCCGTCGAGGCGCATCCGCTTCGCGTAGGTCCCGAGGGTCGTCCGCTCGAAGTCGGACAGCGAGGTCCGGGCGGTCACCCGGCCCATGCGGTTTCCGAACCGTTCGAACTCCACGAGACGCCACGGTTCGTCTGGGTCGCCAGTTTCGAGGAGCTGCAGGGTCCAGTGGCCGTGCTCGTCGGGAACCGTGAGCTCGACGCAGTCCCCAGTGAGCTGCGTCACGGTGCCGCGCTCCAGGCCTTCGAACAGCGATCGGGTGGTGTCGACGCCGAACGCTCGCTGGGGCCAGCACGGCTCGCCCATGGTCTCCAATGCGGAGACGGAGCGGATCCACGCCCAACGCGGCAACAGGTCAAGGCCGGCCGCCCCCCGGTGGTATTGCGCGTGGGTCAGGAACCAGTCGCCAGTGGCGTCGCGCAGGAAGGCGGCAGCGACGAACGAGTCACCTTGCCAGGCGACCGCGACGGTGTCGTCGCCACCGTCCGCATCTTCCGGCGGTGCCTCGGGCAACCCGGCGACCGGACCGGAGGTCACATATAGCCGTTCCCCGGTGATGGTCGACCCGGCGAAGCTGCTCTGCCACCGCTGCAGCGCGCGGCCGAGTTCCGCAGGCGACGGCTGGGCGGCGAGGCCGACGCAGAGGAACACCGCGGTGAGGAACGCTCGCATGCAGAAGGGGCGCAACGGTGTCGAGGGCGGCAGGTTCAGGATGCGGCGAAGAACCCGATCCGCTGCGCGTTCCGAACCCCGTGCCGCAGCCCGAGCGCTTCGGCACGATACGTCGCGTGCCTTCCAGGCCACCCATCTCCTGCAGCCTCGATCCGGTCTACCGCGAGGTGCTCGTCCTGCATCTGGTGCATGGCCTGCGGGCCGGGCAGATCGCGACGGCGCGGGGTGAGCCCGGGGGGCACGGTGCGCAGACGGAGTATGCGTCGAGCGAGCAGGCGACGCGGAGGCCGTTCACCGGCGCGCCGCGTTGGTCGACGACACGAGCGAACTACCGGTGGTCTCCTTCGTTCTCCCGCACCAGTCGCTCGATCCGCGGCCGGTCGATGAAGGCCTCCTCCGCGCCCGCCGTCGCCTCGAGGTAGCGGCGCAGCGCCGCGAGCCCCTCGACCTTCTCACCACTCGCCAGCAGCGCCTCCCCGAGCAGGCGGTCGAACTCCGGGTGGGGTGGGAACGTCGCCTGGGCCTTGCGGCACAGCTCTGCGCATGCCGCGAACTCGCCGCGCTGCAGCTGAGTCTTGGCGAGGCCGACGTAGGCGGGCAGCATCGCGGCGTCGAGGCGGATCGCCTCTTCGAACTCGGGCACGGCTTCGTCGAGTCGGTCGGCGCGCAGGAAGGCGAAGCCGAGGTTGCCGTGCGCCGCCGACTCGCTCGGCAACGCGCGGACCGCTGCCCGGCCGGCTGCGATCGCCATCTCGTGCTGCCCGGCGCGGCTCGCGGCATGGCAGCGGAGGTCGAGGAAGACGCCTTCGCGCGCGAACTGCGGCGGCACGGCTTCGACCACCGCCAGGGCCTCGGCGGGCTCGTTGCGATTCAGGTGGGTCCGCGCGGCGAGGATGTAGGGCTGCGGGAACGGAGGGCCGAGGTCGATGCAGCGGTGGATCGCGGCGAGGCCCTCCTCCTGTTCGCCGGTCTCCATCAGCATCAGGTAGCCGATCCACATCCAGGCGCCGCCGTCTTCAGGATTCCGGCGCACGACCTCGCGCATCGCACGGATGCAGTCGGCGGTCCGGCCGAGCTTGCGGTAGGCGTTGCCGAGCGCGAACCATGCCGGAGTCAGGTCGGGGTTCAGGGCGACGGCGCGTTCGCCGGCGGTCACCGCTTCTGCGTTGCGCCCGACCTCTTCGAGGAGGATGCAGCGATTGCCGAACACGTTGGGGTCGTCCGGGCAGTGCTCGATCGCGTGGTCGGACACCGTGCGCGCCTCGTCGCGGCGGTCGAGGCGCATCAGGGCGAGGATCCAGGCGTTGTAGCCCGATCCCAGGTCGGGCTGCAGGGCGAAGGACTTCTCGAAGCAGGCCGCGGCCTGCTCGGGTTCCTCCCGACCCCAATGCGCCATCGCGAGGCGCAGCCAGGCGGGCGCCATCCGCGGGTCGAGCTCCACCGCGCGTTCGCCGGCGCGCACCGCCTCGTCGAGTCGGCCGGCGAGCATCAGCGACTTGCAGAGGTTGCCGTGTAGGGCCGCGTCGTAGGGGTGCAGGCGCACGCCCTCCTCGAAAGCGGCCAGCGCCTCCTCTTCGCGGCCGAGTCCCTCGAGGGACAGCGCCAGGGAGTTGCGGACCGACGGCACGCGGCCGTGGTGCGGCGCTTCCAGCAGCGAGGCCTGCAGGATCGGCAGAGCTTCCGCGTGGCGCCCGACCCTGGCGTAGGCCATGCCGACGAGGCCGCGCGCCGAGGGGTTGTCGGCGACCAGGGGAAGGAGGCGGTCGGCGAGTTCGGCACCGCTCTCGTACCGTCCGGCCTCGAGCACGTGGACGGTCAGCTGTTCGAGCAGCCACGCATCGTCGGGGGACTCCTGCAGCGCCGACTCCAGCATGGTGATGCCCGCCTCGGTCTCGCCGCGGAGGCGCAGCGCGTCGGCCCGGAACGCGATGGAGAAGGAGTCCTCTCCGTGCGTCGCGACGAGCTGGGCGATCCGCTCCTCGGCTTCGTCGAAGTGGCCGGCCGTCAGCAGGGTGTGGATCAGGTCCCGTTCGCAGACCTCGCGGACGTCGTCGCGTAGATCCCGCGCCAACGCTTCCCGGTAGGCCGCGATCGCCGCCTCGTACTGGCGCACGCCCAGACGGAGCTCGGCGAGTTCGGCGTACGACGAACCGTTGTCGCGGACCTCGGCGAGTCGCTCCAACCAGCGGCAGGCCTCGTCCGTCTCCCCGAGCCACTGACAGATCCAGGTGAGGTTCCGGTAGTAGTGGTCGGTGCGCGGCTGGGTCCGCACGCCCTCCAGGGTCTGCAGGGCGAGTTCCTTGGCGCGCAGCAGGGCAGTGCGCGACGCCTCGGCATCGCCGAGTCGCGCCAGGGCCCGGCCGCGCAGGTAGTGGCCGCGGTAGTTCTCGGGGGCCAGTTCGATCACTGCCCCGGCTTCTTCGAGCACCGCGTCCCAGTCCTCGAGGTCGAGGTGGGCCGAAGCCTGCAGGACCTTGAGCGATGGGTCGCGCGGCAGGCGCGCGGCGAGTGGGCGGATCACCTCGAGCGCTTCCTCGGTCCGGCGCTCGGCGATGTAGCTGCTCGCGAGGTGTTGGCAGGTGTTGTAGGCGTTCGGATCGAGCTCGTAGGAGCGCTCGAGCAGCGGCAGGCATTCCTCCTCGCGCGAATCGATCAGGTACTGCACCGCGAGCAGCGTCATCAGCGCCGGCGACTCGGGATGCGCCTCCAGGAGGCGCTCCATCATCGGCACCGACTCGTCGGTCTGTCCGGCGTGGCCGAGCGCGCTGGCGTAGAGCTGGCGCACGCTGGCGAGCTCGGGCTCGATCGCGATCGCGCTGCGCAGGCACTCGAGCGCGGTCGGGAAGTCGCCGTCGAGCTGGCACTGCATGCCGAGACGCAGATTGGGGATCAGCAGTTCGGGACTTCGGGTGCGCAGGCGCGTGAAGCAGCGCTTGGCGGCGTCCGGTCGACCGGCCCGGTGGAGCGCTTCGGCGAGCACCACCATCACCATCGGGGGCTGGTCGTCGGCCTGTTCGGTGGCTCGGTCGGTGGCCTGGTCGGCCAGGGCGAGCAGCTCGTCGCGGTCCTTGGCGGGGTCGAGCAGGTGGCCCCGCAGGCGGCGGCGGAACGGGTCGGTGCTGTCCAGCGAGGTCGCGGTCGCCAGGAGCAGTTCGTCGAGGGGGCCGCTGCGGCCGATCGCGCGGCGGACCAGGATCCAGTGGTCCATCGCGAACGCCACCTCCAGTGCAATCTCGCGGCCGGCGAGCCAGCGGGTCAGTTCGCGGGCGTCGACGTCTTCGAGCGCGCGGCCGGCCAGCTCCTCGGCGAGGTCGTCCTCGAGCGCGACGCGGTACGCGTCGGCGGTCGTCGCGGCAGCAGCGATCGCCCATTCGACGGAATCGCTGGGGTCGGCCGCCGGGGCCAGCGCGTCGAGCAGGCGGTCGCGCAGCCGCTGGTCGCGGCGTTGGACCGCGTCGCGCCGGACGGCTTCTTCGTAGGCGGTCTCGGCAGCGGCGCGCGTCCGCTCCGCGCGGTCACGGACGTCGTCGCCGAGGTCCGGCACGCGGACCAGCGTCGCGACCCGGGTCCACGCGGCGTGGGCGGCCTCCCAGCGGGTCATGTCGGTCCCGCCGTCGGCGAGGGCCTGCGCGGCGGCGGCCTCTTGCATCGCGGTCTGCAGTAGGCCCTCCGACTGGCTGCGCCGGTTCGCGGCGATCGACTCCGACCACTGCCAGGCGCCGACGCCGAGCAGCACGAAGACGACCGCCGCTGCCGACAGCAGCACCGCCGAGCGGGCCTTGACGCGCGACTCGGCGGCGCGGATCTCGGCCTGGCGGGCGCGGTCCTCGACCGCCGACAGGTGTTCCGTCACGCGGCGTGCGACCTCCTCGGCGTTGCGTGGTCGGTTGCCCCGCTCGGCCTGGATGCAGTGCTTGCACAGCTCGATCAGCGCCTCGCCCGCACCGCTCGCTTCGAGCGCCGCGACGGCGTCGGCGGTGTCGGCGCGGGCCGCGCGCAGCAGCGCTTCGCTCTGGTCGCCGGGGTAGGGCGGGCGGCCGGTAAGGATCTCGCAGAGCATTGCGCCGAGCGCGAACACGTCGGCCCGCTCGTCCACCGCGTCGACCTGGCCGAACGCCTGCTCGGGTGGCATGTAGGCGGGCGTGCCGATCACCGAGCCGACCAGTGAGCGCGAGCCGTCGTCGCGGGTTCGCAAGGTCTCCACGACGCTGATCAGCTCGCGCTCCTGCCGCGCGCGGCGTTCGTCGTCGACGCCGCCCTTCTGCAGCACCTTGCCCATGCCCCAGTCCACGACCTGCACCTCGCCGAACGCGCCGAGCATCACGTTGGCCGGCTTCAGGTCACGGTGCACCACCCCCCGCGCGTGCGCGTAGGCGACCGTCTGGCAGACCTGCTCGAAGATCGACAGGAAGCGGCGGCGGTCGTCGGCGGGCGACTTGCGTTCGCTCAACAGCCGCGCCAGCGTCTGACCCTTCACCAGCTTCATCGTGAAGAACGGCCGGCCGTCGGACATGCCGAGGTCGTAGACCGGCACGATCCCGGGGTGCTGGAGCTGTCCGCCGATCTGCGCCTCCTCGACGAAGCGGTGCAGGATCTCCGGGTTCTCGCGGTACTGCTCGTGGAGGAACTTCATCGCCACGTCGCGGCCGAGTTCCTGGTCGTGGCCGCGGTGCACCGCGCCGACGCCGCCGCGACCCAGCTCGCCCTGGATCACGTACTTGCCGGAGATCCGTGCGGCGTGCTCACCGAGAGGGCGGAGCATCGGTGTCGCGCCGGGCTCGCCGGCCTCGGGCAGGGAGACCGCGGGCACGCTGCCGCTGATCCGCAGCACGCGCCCCAGCACGCTCGGCACTTCCGACCCGGCGTCGCGGTCGCGGGGGGCGGCGAAGGCGTGGTCGAGGCCGCGGTCGAGAGCCCCGTCCTGGGAGTCCGGTGGCACGTCGGGCCCGGTGTCGTGCGAGTCGGTCATGGCGATCTCCTGCCGACCGTGACCTCGGAGCGGGCGACCGGCAAGCCCTGGTTCCGCCGGGATCCCGTTTCGGGCACGGGGCGCGGGGGATTCCTCACGGGATCTGCTCCGTGACTCAGGGCGACGGGGTCTTCTTGCGGTCGTCGGCCTGCGGGGCGTCGACTTCCGCGTCGATCTCCTCGATCCGGAGCCGCGTGCTCACCACCGAGTGGCGCACCTTGCCGGGGCGGTACTTGATGTAGGTCGTCGCGACGATCGTGCCGTCGGGCAGGCGCTCCATGCCCGGGTAGCCGCAGTCGCCGCCGGCGTGGCTGTGCAGGAGCTTCACGCGGCACTGGCCGGGGCGGCCTGCGCGGATGTCGTCGTAGCGGCCGATCCAGGCGACGAAGTGGTTGTGGGTGGGGCTGCCGAGCGCCTTGTCGCGGAACGCGATCACCCAGCGCCCGTCGGTGGTCTGCACGCCGTAGTGCCGGTCGCCGGTCAGCCCCCAGGGCGTGTCGACGGGCTCGCTCCAGGTCTGGCCCTCGTCGCTGGAGAACATCATCAGGCTCCGGCCTTCGTGGGTGTTCTCGCGCATCAGGCAGCAGAGCTTCTCGGCGTCTGGCGAGCGCAGCACGAATGGCTCGCAGGGCTTCTTGCCGGCGACGTCGGCGATGACCTCGGGCTCCGACCAGGTGAAGCCGCCGTCGGCGGTGATCGTCTGCAGCACCACCAGCGAGTCGTCGGCGCGGCGGTGGTAGTAGCCGGCGGTGCGGCCGTCCTTCAGGGGGAGGATCGAGCTGAAGGTCATCACGCAGCGGAAGTCCGGCCCGAGTGGCTCGACCTCGCGCCAGGTGGCGCCGTCGTCCTCGCTGAGGATGCGTGGCATGTCGCCGTCCTTCGCGCCTTCCTTGCGGGCCGAGAACACCCACAGCCGCGCGGTGCCCTCGGCGTCGACGATCCTGTAGATGCTGGGGCAGTTGCGATGGAGGCGGAAGTCGGTGGGGAGCTGGTCGTCGAGGCGGGTCCAGGTGTGGCCGCCGTCGGTGCTCCTGGCCATCGGCCCGGCGGGGCCGCCGTGGCCGACGCTCCAGACGGCGAACATGGTCTTGCCGTCGGGGAGCAGGAGGGTGGTGGGATGGCCCTGGTAGACGTCCTCGGTGCCTTCGGCGATCACGGACTGGCGGGCGGTGTCGGCCGAGAGGTCGAGGGTCGGGAGGTCGGGGGTGTCCGGTGCAGAGGTCTTCGGCGTGGGGGTCTGCGCCAGTGCGAGGGAACCGAGCAGCAGGCTGGAGGCGAAGGGGATGGGCAAATGGGGTGATCTCGGCATGGTCGGGATCTCGCGGTGCTGGGTGGGTGCTCGGATGGAGGGGGGGTTAACAACTCGACCCGGCCTGGTTGTCAACCCCACTTCGTCCGCCGCTACGGCGAATCGGTGGCGCCGCACGGGGGTTAACAACCAGGCCGGGTCGAGTTGTTAACCCCCTTTGGTCAGCGCGGCTCGAGTTCGGCGGCGCGAGCCTGCCAGGCGGCGCGGCGGTCTTCGCAGCCGGCGTCGGGGTCCTGTTCGAGCCACGCGGTGTAGAAGCGGCTGGCGAGCTTCGCGGCGCTGCGCCGGGAGCTTCCGGGGGAGGCGTCCTGGTCGAGTCCGGTGGCGAGGCGTTCGACCGCCTCGGCATGGCTCTGGAACTCGCTCTGGAGCGCGCGCACCACGTGCTTGTGCAGTCGCCATTGCCGCACCTGGGGCGGCTCGTCTTCGGTCGCGGGTTGCGCGGCGAGCAATTCGGCGAGCAACTCGTCGATGAGCGCCTCGGACTCGGCGAAGGCGTCGTGCCGCAGCAGGAGGGTCGCGAACTCGCCGCGGTAGGTCGGGACGTTGCCGGGCTGGAAGGTCTCGGCGATCCCGATCATCTCGCGGTAGCTCGCGGAGGCGGCGGCGACGTCTTCGGCGGCGAACTGGGTCATGCCGAGGATCCGCAGTCCGTAGAGCAACAGCCGCGGCTCGCCGTTGGGATCGGCGTGGATCGTCGCCACGACGTCCTGCACCTCGGCGAGCGCTTCGGCGTTGCGGTCGTCGTAGTGCCAGGCGGCCGCGCGGTGGATGCGGGTGGCCAACGTATGCATGTGCGTCGGCCCGAGGACCCGGGTCTGTCCCTCGAGCGCGCGCTCGTAGTGTTCCAGCGCCTCGTCGCGCCGCCCGCTGGTCTGCAGCATCGTGCCGTGGTTGGCGATCGCGAACAGGGTGTTCGGATCGTCCGCACCGCGGGTGGCGATCTGCGCCGCCAGCACCTCCGCGCCCACGTCGGCGGCTTCGCTGAATCGCCCCAGACGCTGCAGGGTGATCGCGAGGACGTTCAGGGCGTGGAGGGTGCGCGGATGGGTATCGCCGAACGACTTCCGCGCCTGGGCGATCGCCGACCGTAGGACCTCGATCGCCTGTTCGTTGTGGCCGAGGTCGTAGAGGACGCCACCGAGGTCCAGCAGCGACAGCAGCCGCTGCGGATGGTCGTCAGGGAGAGTCCCGGCGGTGGCGAGCGCCTCGCGGAGCAGGGCCTCGGCCTGCCGGGAGTCGCCGCTCTGCTGGGCGAGGCGCGCTCGGTTGGCCAGGAAGCCGACCAGCGCCGGACCGCCTTCGGGGAACTGGGTGCGGGCCTCGGCGAGGATCTGCCGGAAGCGCTCGTCGTCCAGGGCGGCACCGCTGCGGGCCGCGTAGAGGTCCTCGAGGGTGCCCAGGGTCATCCGCAGCTTGGCGCTGTCGGCATGGCCGCGGGCGAAGACCTCGCGCAGTTCGTCGAGCAGCTCGCCGGCCTCGTCCAGGCGCTTCAGCTCGATCAGGCACTGGAGGTAGGCGGCGCCCGACAGGAACGCCGCATCGCTGTGGTGGCCGTGGATCGCGCGGTCGTCTTCGAACACCTGGGCCAGCAGCGGCAGGGCCTCGTTCCGACGGCCCCGCTCCACCAGGATCCTGCCGAGGGTCTGCCGCGCCTTGACGATCTCGCTGTGCCGCGGCTCGAAGTGCGCGGAGTAGCGCTCGAGGTACTCCTGCGCGAGCTGCTCGGCCTCGTCGATCCGGCCGAGTTCCACGAGCACGGTCAGCGCCGAACTGCGGGCGACGACCGCGTGCGGAGCGAACCATCCTTGCTCCTCGGTGTAGATCGCCTCGGCAATGCGGAACGCCTCCAGGGCCTCCGCGACGTGCCCCTGGTGGAACAGCATGTCGCCGTGGAAGTCGTTGGCCTGGGCATAGGCGAGGCCGACGGGTGGGTGGTCGGCGAGGTCCTCCTGCAGCGTGCGGTCGAGTTCCGCGGCGTCGTCGTAGCGCTGCAGCGCCATCAGGGTCCGACCGGTCGAGGACCGGATCGTCATGGCGAGGCCCGCGCGCTCGTCGGTGGGCTCGAGGTCGTACAGCAGCGTCAGCGCCTCGTCGTAGAGGTCCAGGGCACGCTGTGGTTCACGGAACTGACCGAGCTGCACCGCGGCACCGTTCAGGAGGCGCGCCAGCACCTCGGGCTGGTCGACGAACTTCCGGCGCATCTCGTCGATCATCGGATCGAAGAGGTGGCGGACCATCGAGGCGCGGGTGCTCTCGGTGAAGTCGTAGCCGGCGACCACCTTGCGTGGCGCGTCGTCAGGTGCCCCGTCGATCGACTCGAGCAGTCCCTGACGCAGGTCCGCGCCGACCATCCTCGGTCGGAACGCGACGATCTGCGCCTCCTGGAACTCGGCGATCTGGTGGAGGTTCTGCCGCTCGCGCGCTTCGCGGCGTTCGGCTTCCTCGGCCGCGAGGCGCGCCAGCCGCTCCTTCTCGAGCGCCGTGGTCTTGGCCTGGTTCGCTTCCTCGAGTGCCGTGTTGGTCTCCCCGAGGTCGACGTTGGCCTGCTCGAGCGCACTGTTGGTCTCGCCGAGCGCGACGTTCGCGATGTGCGCGTTCCACCAACCCAGGCCGGAGCCGATCGCGCCGGCGACGAACAGGACCAGGACCACCGCGGCGAAGGCGACGCTGCGGCGGTGACGCGCCAGGAACTTCCGGGTGCGGTAGCTGGCACTCGCCGGCACGGCGTCGACCGGCTCGCCCTGCAGGAAGCGGCGCACGTCGTCGGCGAAGCTGCTGGCGGTCTGGTAGCGGCGGCGGCGGTCCTTCTCCATCGCCCGCATCACGATCCAGTCGATCTCGCCGCGCAGCCGGGTGCTGAGGCTCGCGGCGTCGGCGTGGCGGTTGCGCGCGATCGCGTCGGCGGCCTTGCCCAGCGTCGAGATGCGGGTCGAGGGCCGCACCGGGTCGTCTTCGCGGATGGTCCGGATCAGCTCCTGGTAGCCCTTCTGCAGCACGGCCTGCAGCTCGAACGGCGTGGTGCCGGTGAGCAGCTCGTAGAGCAGCACGCCGAGCGAGTAGACGTCGGAGCGGGTGTCGACGTCGAGCGCCGACATCTCGGCCTGCTCCGGCGCCATGTACTCCGGGGTGCCGATCATCGCCCCGTAGCGGGTGAACATCGTCTTCTGGGTCAGCTCCGCGCTGGTCGCCTTGGCGATGCCGAAGTCGATGACCTTGGGCATCGGCACGCCGTCGTACAGCGTGACCATCACGTTGCTCGGCTTCAGATCGCGGTGGATCACGCCCTTGAGGTGTGCGTGCTGGACCGCGTCGCAGACCCTGGCGAACAGCTCGAGGCGATCGCGAAGACCCAGCCGCGCCTCGTCGCAGTACTTCGTGATCGGCACGCCACGCACCAGCTCCATCACGAAGTACGGCCGCCCGGTCGCGGTCGCGCCGCCGTCGAGCACCTTGGCGATGTTGGGGTGGTCCATCATCGCCAGCGCCTGCCGTTCGGCCTCGAACCGGGCGATCACCTCCTTGGTGTCCATGCCCAGCTTCACCAGCTTCAGCGCCACCTGGCGGCGCACCGGCTCGTGCTGCTCGGCCATCCACACCGTGCCCATGCCGCCCTGGCCGACCTCCTGCAGCAGCTTGTAGCGGTCGATCACATCGCCGGGCTGCTCGGCGCTGGCGGGCACCGGATCGCCGGCCGGCGAGGGCGCGGCGAACGCGTGGTCGAGTCCGCGGTCGAGGCCGCTGTCCATCGAGGAGTCGGCCGCGTCGCGGCCCGGATCGTCGGTTCGGCTCATCTCGGGGTCCTCCCGCCGCGGGCGAGGTCCCGCGTCGGTCGACCCAGGTTCCGGTGTGCGCCGGATCTCGGGCAGGCCGCCGCGAGAAAAACTAGGAGGCCGGGTCACGGGACACGTTCCGATCCAGTGCGTGACCTCGTGCTCAGGTCGAAGCCGCGAAACGCAGCCGAATCGGTGGATTCGGCGAGCCTGCCCACCGAGGAGCACTGCGCGGCGAGATCCTGGGCGCGAGGGCGCGTGCTGGGCGGAATGGTCTCCCGTGACCCTGCCTCCTCGCGGTTGCTCGACCGGTCAGCCGCCGACGACCACCAGCAGGCCCTCGGTGGTCTCGGCCCCGCCGAACAGCGCCCCGCCCGCGGTCGCGACCACCGCCTGCAGCACGAAGCGCGCACCGCGCAGGGCCGGATCGTTCGGCACGCTCAGCGGGATCGCGGTCGATCCCGAGTTCGCGGTGGTGAACAGGCCGAGCGCCATCGGGTTCACCACGTTGATCTCGCAGTCGGGGGTCGGGCTCCGGAACGCCGGATCGATGCCGAACACGAAGCCGGCCGGGCTCGAGGGTGCGGAGCGGACCGTCAGGTTCAGCGGGCTACCGAGGCGTGGTTCGGCGTTGGCGCGGAGCTGTGCGCCGCAGCCGCGGCCGAGGGGTTCCGCGAGGCCGATGCTCGCAGCGGTGCAAGGGACGGCGTGCAGCTCGCGGCCGGTGACGCCATCGTCGGCGGTGAACACCATCCGGTCGCCGACCAGCGCCACCGGCTCCGGGTCCGAACTCGCCGGCCCGGTCCAGGCATCCGCGATCACCCGGGTGCCCGCAGTTGTGCCGTCGCTGGTCCACAGTTCGGCGCCGTGCAGCGGGCTCCAGACCTCGAACACGATCCGTCCCTGCGAGCCGAGGGCGACCAGCTCCTGCCGGGCGTCGAAGCGCGGCCCCGTGAACGACGAGGCCAGGACGCGGCGGGTGCCGGCCGGCGTCCCGTCGGTGACCCAGAGTTCCGCGGCCTCCAGCGAGCTGTCGCTCACCAGGAAGAACGCGCGGTCACCGGAGACCGCCAGCTCGCGCGGCTGCAGGTCGTCGGGACCGGCGCCGGTGCTGTAGAGGTTGACGGTGTTGAACACCGTCCCATCGGTGGACCACAGCCCACTCGGATGCGCATTGGTGCTGGCCACCAGCAGCACGCGGTCGCCGAACGCCGTGAGCAGGTCCGGCTGACTGCCCGGGCCGAGGGCGGGCTCCAGATCGAGGATCCGGGTGCCGGCGGGGGTGCCATCGGTGAACCATGGCTCCCGGCCGGTGATCGGGGACTCGGCGACGAACAGCACGCCGCGTTCGAAGGTGGTGAAGCGGACCGGTCCGCTCGAGCCGGTTCCCATGCTGATGTCGGCGAGGCGGCGCGTGCCCGCCACGGTGCCGTCGCTGACCCAGGGCTCCTGGCCGCCCGCGGCGTCGGTGTTGCGGCCGACGATCAGGTTGCCGAACGCGGCCTC
This sequence comes from bacterium, assembly GCA_030432695.1. Classification (GTDB taxonomy): domain Bacteria; phylum Planctomycetota; class UBA1135; order UBA1135; family UBA2386; genus JAUILN01. Next base: position 54,328 of record JAUILN010000003.1, read on the forward strand.
GGCGACGAACGCGGAGTGCTGGGTCAGGGCGGTGACCGGTCCGGTGCCGGCCTGGGTGCCGTCGCTCCGCCAGATCTGCCCGGCGAGGTTGTCGCCGACCCGGAACCACGCGGTCCCGTCGTCGGTCACCACCGCGCCGAGCGGGGCGCCGGGTGCGGGGAGGCTGGCGATGCGGTGGGTGCCCGAGGCGGTTCCGTCGGTCACGAACAGATCGAGCGGGCCTGCGGCCGGGCGGTACTGGAACAGCAGCCCCTCGGGGATCCCGGCGAGCGGCGTGAAACCGCCGGCGGTCGAGCCGTTGCCGAGACCCAACGAGACGGTGCCGGCCGGAGTGCCGTCGGTGACGAAGGGCTCGAAGCCGCCCGCGGTGCCGACGGCCGCGAACACCAGGAAGTCGTCGTGGAGCAGCCCTGCCTCGGGCCGGCTGTCGCCGCTCCGCGGATCGGGCGCGAGGTTGCCGAGCAGGGTCGCCTGGCGGGTCGCCGGATCGAACACCCACGGCTCGACGCCGGTGGTCGCGTCGTCGGCCGCCAACACCAGGCCGCGGGGCAGCGAGCCGATCGGGCGGTTGGCGGCGCCGGCGGTTCCCGGCGCGAGGTCGAGTGCGAGGCGGGTGCCGGCGGAGGTGCCGTCGGTCTCGAACAGCTCGGTGCCGTGCGTCGGCGAGGTGGCGCGGAACCAGACGCGGCCGGCGTGGGCCACGAAGGAGTCCGCGCGGTTCGGCACTTCGAGCGGCGAGGTCGGCACCAGTTCGTGGGTGCCTGCGGCGGTGCCGTCGCTGAACCAGGGCCGCGTCGGGGTGGTTCCATCGGTGGCTCCGAACACCAGGCCGCCGAACGCGGCGACGCCCTGGGCGAGCTGCGGGATGCCGTCTCGCGGTCCCGGCTGCACGTCGGCGACCATCCGGGTGCCGGCGGCAGAACCGTCGGTGACCCACAGCTCTCGGCCATGGTTGCCGTCGGCGGCGTGGAACCAGATGCGCTGGCCGCTCGGGTCGACCGTGAGCTGTCCGGGGAACGAGGCCGACGAGCCGGGGCGGATGTCGAACAAGAGGCGTGTCCCCGCGTCGGTCCCGTCGCTGATCCACGGCTCGAGACCGCTGACGCCGTCGTCGGCGAACAGCAGGACCCGGCCCGCGACCTCGCCGCCGACCGCCGCCACCTGCAGCGGAGCGCCGTTCACCAGGAGCCGGCGGCTGGCCGTCGCGGTGCCGTCCTTGATCCACACCGGTGCGGTGAAGCTGGCGGACTCGTGCATCCACAGCTTGCCGAGCCGGGTGTGCAGGGTGGGAAGGAGCGCGCCGGTGAGGCGCTCGTCGACGACGGTGCTGGCGGCATCGCCCTGGGTGCGCCAGATCTCGATCTGCAGCAGGCCGCCCACCCGCGCGAAGTAGCCGGTGTTGCCGAGCACCGCGAAGTTGCCGAGCACCGAGCCGTCACGACCCGGAGTGAGGTCGCCGAGGAGGAAGGGCGTCGTGCTGCCGCGCACCAGGGCATGCGGTTCGCGGCCGAAGCGGTCGGAGCGGGTGTCGATCAGCAGGATGCCGCGCGGCAGCAGCGTGGCGGAGCGGACGCCGGGGATCGTGCCGGTGCCGAGATCGTCGACGGCGCGGGTCCCGGCCACCGTGCCGTCGGTCACCCACAGCTCCCGGCCGCGGTCCGGGGTCTCGGCGCTGAACCAGCCGAAGCGCAGGCCGTCTTGGGTCAGCCACTGCGGGCCTGATGAGCGGGGGCCGGTCGTCGTGCCATCGCTCTGCAGGTCGACCAGCAGGGTGTCGGTGATCGGGCCCTGGGCCGACGGCTGCGCGGCGCAGCAGGCGGCGGCCAGGACGATGGCGCGGAGAGGGGCGCGACGTCGGGTGGTCATCGTGAGGCTCGGTTCGGGGTCTGGCGCGCGGGATCGGCGCGGGATGGCCAGCACGTGGGGCAGGCTGACCGTGGTCGTCGCAGGGCAAGGTGCGTGCCTCGGCCTCGCGTCACGTCACGATCGCCGTTGTTGCCCGTCGGGCGGCGTCCTGCTGGCGCTTCCGCTTCCACGGGGTCATGCCCCCGCCGGCGCGGACCGGCACGGATCTGCAACACCCGGGCTGCCGGCGCGACGATTCGCGGCGCGGGCTGACCGTGTCGTTCGGATCGACGACTCCCGGAAGGCGCAGATCAGCGCTGCGTCGCGTGCTTCGGTCGCTCTTCGATGCGCAGCCGGCGGGTGAAGGTCTCGCCGCGACGGTAGATCTCCAGCTCGACGTCGGCGCCGATGCCGGCGAGGTAGAGGCAGCGCTGGAAGGCGACCGGGGTCTGCACGAACTCGCCGTCGAAGCGGACCAGGAAGTCGCCGGGCTCGAGGCCGGCCTGCTTCGCTGCACTCGGGTCGAAGACGTTCTCGATGTAGATGCCGAAGCGGGGCTTCATCAGCAGGTTGTAGGCCCCGGGTCCGAACTCCTTGCGCAGCTCGGCGCGGCTCATCACCGCGAAGCCGAGCCACGGCGACTTGGACGACTGCACCTTCCGCAGCGACTCGTAGAGGTTGACCAGGATGTTGGAAGGCAGCGCGAACTCGAGGCCCGGGCCGGGCAGCAGCTCGGTGGTGCCCGGCTTGATCTCGCGCGGCATCAGCAGGCCGACCACCTCGCCCTGCACGTTGAGCAGCGGACCGCCGTAGGCCTCGGGGTGCAGACGCAGCGAGGTCTGCAGGTAGGTCGCGGTCATGTTCTCCTGGTAGCAGTCGCGGTCGGGCGGCGAGGTGACGTGGCCGACGGCGAACACCTGCTCGGGGCCGAACGGTGCGCCCACCCCGATCGCGTAGTGCCCGGGTCGGAGCGCGCCGCTGTCACCCCACTCGGCGACGCCGAACTGCGGCGGGAACGACTCGTCGTAGACCTCGAGCTTCAACAGCGCGAGGTCGAGCGTCGGCTCGGCGGCGACCAGTCGGCAGATGGTGTTCTGCTGGTCGGGGGTCTCGACGTCGATCAGGTCGGCGAACGAGCCGTCGGGCTTCTGCAGCGGGTGCAGGCAGGTCAGGAACTCGCCGTCGGCGGTGACCGCGAAGCCGCTGCCGATGCCGATCTTGTGGTAGCCGGGGTAGAGCTCCTCGCTGGTCTCCGCGACCCAGCCGCCGCCTTCGCGTTCGTCGTCGAGGTCAGTCGCGGTCGCGACTGGAGCGGTCGCGACGGGCGAGGGCACGGCGAGGAATGACTGGCCGTCGGTGGCCGGCGCGTCCTTGGCGTAGCCGGTGACCGTGACCGTGAAGCGGTAGGCGGTCTCGGCGACGGCCTGGAAGTGCTGCTGGATCGCGAGCGCGGCCTGCAGGCCGTCGGGGAGGGTGGGGCGATCGGTGGTGCTCGCGGGCGTCGGATCCTGCGCCAGGGAGAGGGCGCAGAGCGACGCGATCGCCAGCGTCGACCGGATGAGGTCGCGGGAGATGTTCATGGCTCGGAGAGGGAAGGTGAGAGGGTCCGTCAACGCAACGCGCCGCCGGAGTGCGGGACCCCGGCGGCGCGGAAGGACTTGCCGGCCCGCGGCGGGCCGGCGCTTCGACGATCGATCAGAAGTCGAGCGTGACCGCGGGGCCGGCCTGGGCCGGAGTGCCATCCATCGCGACCTCGAGGGCCACGGTGTCGAGGCGCAGGCCGAGCGGGCAGGCGAGGCCCGGCAGGGTGAAGTCGGCGCGGCCGTTGCCTTCGCCGTCGAGCAGGCCGACCAGCGGCGGGACCAGGTAGGCGAGTTCGCCCACGGTCACGTCGACGCCGTAGAACCAGCCGAACGGCGCGTTGCCGGCGTTCTGCACCGCGAGCACGATGGCGTAGCCGTTGCCGGCATTGCCGTTGGTGACGTCGATCGTGATGTCGACGCCGGTGCCGTTGTCTGTGCAGCGCAGCGCGTGGTCGACGCCCTGGTTGGTCAGGAAGATCAGCTGGCCGCCTTCGTCGAGGAGCGGGTTGCCGCCGATCGAACCGTCCTGGATGCCGTGCGCCTGGACCGTCGCCAGCAGCAGGGTCTCGCCGCGCTGGGTCGGGAAGAACGCGGTCACGTCGAGGACGCCGGAGGTCTCGGGAACTCCGAGGGTGCCCGCGCCGGCGTCGGTGGCGTCGAGCGGCAGGACCACGGTGCGGTTGACCTCACCGATGCGGGTCGGTGCCCAGCCGTTGCTCGCGTCGAGCTCCCAGATCGAGGCGTCCATGCCCGACACGGCACCGAACAGCGAACTCGGCGAGGTCGAGCGGTCCTCGTTGATGTAGATGTTGCCGTTGTCGGCCCAGCACAGGTTGTCAGGGCTGCGGACGTCCATGTCGGGGACGGGCTCGCCGTCGGCGTCCGAGATGATCGAGAACGTCGCGACCGCTCCGAGCGCGGCGAAGTCGACCTCGATGATGTAGGTCGTGCCCCAGTTGTCGGCGGGGAACAGCTGGCCGCGGCCGGTCGAGGCGAAGGCGACCTGGCGGCCGTTGGCGGGGTTGGTGTGCAGGTCCTCGGGGCGCGAGAACTGGAACGCGCCGGCGGCGACGGCCGCGTCGCGCAGCGTCGAGTCGTCGAGGTAGCCCTGGGCGTCGTAGCCGGGCATGCCGGCCATGCTGGCGTCCTGCACGTCGATCGCGACGAAGTGACCGCGGCGCGAGTTGCCCTTGGTGTTGAACTGCTGCGGCGAGGTGTCGCCGTTGTCCGCGACCCAGTAGTGGAGCTGGCCGACCGCGAGGCCGTTCCGGTCCAGGAAGCTGCGGTCGCCGAGGGCGTTCTTCTGGCCGACGTAGAGGTACATCGGTGCGCCCGCGGTGTCGTCGCCGAGCAGCAGGGCGACGGTGTCCCGACGACCGGTGTCGATCGCGGTCACGTTCTCCCATGCGCCGCGGCCCAGGGCAGGAGCGGCCCAGATCGCGCGACCGCGGACGTCGACGACCCACTCGGAGCCGCCGTGCGGGTGGAACGGCGTGCCGCTCTCCTCGCCGGTGAAGTAGAGGTCGTCGACAAAGCCGTAGGTGCCGCGCTGCACGCCCTGCGACGAGCAGAAGCGGGCGAAGCCGTCGATGGCGTTGCCGTCTTCGTTGACCTGGGCGGGGTCGGTGACCACGTTGCCCTGACGGTCGTAGATGGTGTCGTAGGCGAGGCCGGCCGAGCGGACCACGCCGCCGTTCCGGGTGCGGCTGATCTCCATCGCGGAGACGCGCGCGCCGGTGAGGCTGGTGCCGTTGGCGAGGTCGTAGGCGTAGCCATTGCCCTCGTTCAGCTCGTGGTTGACGAGCACGAGCGCCGTGCCGGGGCGACGGCCGGGGAACGCGGCGACACCGTCGAGGATGCCGACCGGCTGGTAGCTACCGACGGTCTCGCCGACCGTGAAGATGGCTTCGGTACGCCAGCCGATGCCGCGCACCATGGAGGGGTTCTGGGCCGAGACTGCCGCGGCGGTGGCCGCGATCGCCAGGGCGACGGAGGAGTTGAGCTTGTTCATCACGATCGGATCGCGCGGCACATGGGTGTGCGCGCATGGGTCTCGAAACGAGGGACCGTGAGTGCTAAGCGGTGCGATCAAGCCCGCGCCGGGTGATCGATCAACACTGGATGAAGTCCAGACGCCTGTTCGGCAGTCTCGATGCGCGGCATAGGATCGGCCACCGGTGCGAGGTCGAGTTCCATGTGCCTTGCCTCGGCCTTTGCACCCTCCTGACAGAACCCGAAGCGGAACCGACATGCGCGAGACCTGTGCCCGAACCCCTGCAGCCCGCCTCCTCGGACTTGGCGCGTTCCTGACCTTCGCCCTGATGGCGACCGCCTGCTCGGGTGTGCAGGTCGTCAGCGAGACGAGCGACCCGGACGCCTTGCGCGGGATCGAGACCTACTCCTGGACCTCGCGGCCGGCCCCGCGCGACGTCGAGGGGCGAGCCACCTACGAGCCCGACCTCGCGCGCGACGCGCAGCAGCGGATCGACGAGGCGCTGCAGGCGCGTGGCTGGCAGGAGGTCCGCGAGTCGCGCGCCGACGTGCTGCTCACCGAGCACTTCTTCGTCGAGACGATCGAGCGCCAGCAGGATCCCTACTTCAACTACTACACGTCGGTCGTCGAGGAGATCGGCCGCTTCGCGCTCGAGGCGATCGACCCAGAGACCGACGAGCGGGTCTGGATCGGCGTCGCCGAGAGCCGGCTGCGGGTGGTCTCGCGCGGCGTCGGCGTCGACTCGGTGAACAGCGTGGCCTCCGAGGACGAGCGCGATTGGAAGCTGGCGGAGAAGGTGGAAGCGGTGTTGGGGCGGCTATCGTCCGGCCGATGAACCGATTGCCTGATCGTCTCCGCGACCGACTCCTGGCCCCGCACCTACCGAGATGAGCGATTCCTCACCGCGTCCCCGTGTCACCGTGGCCCACGGCGACGGCATCGGCCCCGAGATCATGGGCGCCACGCTGCGCGTCCTCGAGGCCGCGCGAGCCGAGCTCGAACTCGACGAGATCCAGATCGGCGAGCAGGTCTACCTGTCGGGCAACACCTCCGGGATCGCGCCGGAGGCGTGGGACGCGCTGCGCCGCTCCCGGGTGTTCCTCAAGGCGCCGATCACCACGCCGCGCGGTGGCGGCTACAAGTCGCTGAACGTCACCACGCGCAAGACCCTCGGCCTGTTCGCCAACGTGCGGCCCTGCGTCAGCTACTCGCCGTTCGTGATGACCCGGCACCCGGGCATGGACGTGGTGATCGTCCGCGAGAACGAGGAGGACACCTACGCGGGCATCGAGCACCGGCAGACCCAGGAGGTCACGCAGTGCCTGAAGCTGATCTCCCGGCCCGGCTCGGAGCGCTGCATCCGCTACGCGTTCGAGTACGCGCGGCGCGCCGAGCGACGCAAGATCACCTGCCTGACCAAGGACAACATCATGAAGATCACCGACGGCCTGTTCCGTCGGGTCTTCCAGGAGGTCGCGGAGGAGTATCCGGACATCGAGACCGAGGAACTCATCATCGACATCGGCACCGCGTGGCTGGCCGATGCACCGGAGCGGTTCGACGTGGTGGTCACGCCGAACCTCTACGGCGACATCGTCTCCGACGTGACCGCGCAGCTCTCGGGGTCGGTCGGTCTGTGCGGCTCGGCCAACATCGGCGCCGAGTTCGCGATGTTCGAGGCGATCCACGGCTCGGCGCCGGACATCGCGGGACGCGACATCGCCAATCCGTCGGGACTGCTGCTCGGCGCGGTGATGATGCTGGTCCACGTCGGCCGCAACGAGGTCGCGACGCGCGTGCACAACGCCTGGTTGAAGACCATCGAGGACGGGGTGCACACCGGCGACGTCTACCGCGAGGGGATGAGCGGCGAGCGGGTCGGTACCCAGGCGTTCGCCGATGCGGTGATCGGGCGTCTGGGAGACGAGCCGCGCCGACTGAACAAGGTCCACTACCAGGAGGTCGCGGGCGGCAGGGTCGGCTTCGACACCGAACCGCGGCCGCAGCCGCAGCAGGTGAAGCGGCTGGTGGGAGTCGACGTCTTCCTCGACTGGGACGAGAGCGGGCGGGATGCGGGCGCGCTGGCGGGCAGGCTGGAGTCCGCAGCGGCGGGCGTGCCCCTGAAGCTCGAGGTCATCACCAATCGGGGCGTCAAGGTCTGGCCGGGCGGGCTCCCCGAGACGTTCTGCTCGGATCACTGGCGATGCCGGTTCTATCCGAAGGGCGAGGGCCAGCCGGTGCGACACGAGGACGTCGCGGCCCTGCTCGGCCATCTCGCGACCGCCGGCCTCGACTTCATCAAGACCGAGCACCTCTACACCTTCGACGGTGAAGTCGGCTACGCGCTCGCCCAAGGTCAGTGACGAGGGCTTGGAGGCCGTCGGAGTCTGCGCGCTGGATTCGTCGCGCCCGATGGTTTGAGCTGAGCGGATCGGCCGCGCAGCCCGGTCTCGCCTCCATGGGGGCCCGTGCCGCCGGCAACCAGGAGCAGGCATGAGCGACAGCGGATCCGCGGGTGGCCCGAAGGTGGGCGTGGTGATGGGCAGCCAGTCCGACTGGCCGACGATGGAGCACGCGGTGCAGGTGCTCGAGGAACTCGGCGTGCCCCACGAGGTGAAGATCGTCTCGGCGCACCGCACGCCCGAGCGGCTCTACGCCTACGGCAGGGAGGCGGTGGCGCGCGGCCTCGAAGCGATCGTCGCCGGCGCGGGCGGCGCGGCGCACCTGCCGGGGATGCTCGCGGCGATGACGGTGGTGCCGGTGCTCGGCGTGCCGGTGCGGAGCCGGACCCTCGACGGACTCGACTCGTTGCTGTCGATCGCGCAGATGCCCGGCGGCGTGCCGGTGGGCACGTTGGCGGTCGGCGAGGCCGGCGCCAAGAACGCCGGTCTCCTGGCCGCGGCGATCGTCGGCAACCACGACGCGGGCGTGCGTGCCCGACTCGAGGACTTCCGTCGTCGGCAGACCGACGCGGTCGCCGAGGAGCCGAGCCGTTGAGCGCATCCAGACCGACCCCCATGCGACTCGCGCCCGGCGCGACGATCGGCATCCTCGGCGCCGGTCAGCTCGGCCGGATGATCGCGCACGCCGCGCAGCGGATGGGTTACCGGGTCGCGGTGCTGGCGCAGAGCCCGGAAGAGCCTGCAGCGCTGGTCGCCGACCGGGTCGTCGCCGGTGCCTTGCACGACGTCGCCGCCGCCATCGAGCTCGGCCAGATCTCCGACGTGGTGACCCTGGAGGTCGAGCACGTCGATCTCGACGCGGCGCGCGCCGCCGGCAAGCACGCGCCGCTGCGTCCCGGGCTGAAGGCGCTGGAGATCGCGCGCGACCGGGCGCTGGAGAAGACCTTCCTCCGGAACATCGGTGAGCGCACCGCGCCGTTCGAGCTGGTTGGCAGCCTCGACGGCCTGCGCGCCGCGTTGACCGGGATCGGCTGCCCCGCGGTCCTGAAGACCACCACCGAGGGCTACGACGGCCACGGCCAGGCCCGGATCGACGACCCGGAGTTGGCCCAGGACGCCTGGCTGCTGATCGACGAGCGGCCGGCGGTGCTCGAGGGCTTCCTGCGGTTGGAGCAGGAGGTCTCGGTGCTGATCGCGCGCGGCCTCGACGGCGCGGTCGCGACCTACGGGCCACTGGGCAACGAGCACGCTCACCACATCCTCGACGTGACGGTGCACCCGGTGCAGGGTCTGTCCGAGGAACTCGCCGCCGAGGCGCTCGCCACCGCGAAGCGCGTCGCCGAAGCCCTCGACCTGGTCGGTCTGCTCTGCGTCGAGTTCTTCGTGACCTCGGCCGGCGAGCTGTTGATCAACGAGCTGGCCCCGCGCCCGCACAACAGCGGCCACCTGACGATGGAGGCCTGCGAGACCAGTCAGTTCGAGCAGGTGGTGCGCGCCATCACCGGCATGCCGCTCGGCGCGGTCGACTGGCGCGGCCCGGCGGCGATGGCCAACCTGCTCGGCGACGTCTGGTCGAACGGCGAGCCGCGCTGGGAGGAGGCGCTGGCGATGCCTGGGGTGCACCTGCATCTCTACGGCAAGCGCGAGGCGCGGGCCGGGCGGAAGATGGGCCACCTGACGGCGCTGGCGGCGAGTGCGGCGGCAGCGGAGGAAGCGGTGCGGCGGGCGCGGGGGTTGTTGCCGCGAGGATGAAGCGGCCAGGGTCGAAGCCCGAAGTGCCGATCGGGCGGCCTCGGTCGACGGTCTGGTCTCGCGACGGGGAGAAAGGTCTTCGTGAGCGAGGCGGGCGTCGTCCAGCTCGGGTTCGCGGCGCGACCGCGACTCACGAGTCCGCTCCGCCCTCAGATCGCGAAGTCGGCCCCGCCGCACTCCGGCGAGAAGTACTTGATCCGCATCGGCCGCACCGTCTTCGACTCGGGTTCGTAGACGTTGACCTCGTCGATGTCGCGCCCGTAGACGTGCACCGAGATGGTGGTCTCGTCGGTGTTGTTGCCGATCGCGTGGATCTCGTGGTAGGGCGGCAGCAGGTAGCTGGTGGAGCCGGCGCTGACGATGCCGCCCTGCAGCTCGCGGAGTTCGGCGTGGTCGGGGCGGGAGCCGTCGTCGAGGCGCTCGTAGATCGTCTCCTCGAGCGAGTTCTCCAGCAGGCCCATCACGCCCCAGCAGGAGTGGTCGTGGATCGGGGTCGCCTGGCCGGGCTTCCAGACCAGGGCCAGGACCACGAAGCGGTTCTGCCGGTCCTTGTGGAGCAGGTGGCGGGCGTAACAGTCGTCGCGGGTCGCGCGGGCCCGTTCGGGCAGCCAGCTGCCGTCGCGGCAGAGCTTGTAGACGAACTGCGAGACTTCCTTGATGGTCACCGGCATCGAGGGGTGCCGGTCGAGGACGGCCTCGGTGTCGGCTACGAATTGATGGAGACCGTAGGCGGTCGTCGCTTCTTGGGTTGTGCCGGAACTCATGCTTGGGAAGATTCTGCCAGACGACCCGGTCGAACGGGCCCATCTGCGGCTCTCCTCCGACCGCGGGTCCCGACCCGGTGGGCTCCTGCTATGCTAAACCGTTATTTTGCAACACTTTGCGTTGCGCTGACCGCGCTCGCCGGCTGCACGGCCCCGAACGTCGAGCTGGTGCAGGCGCGCGATCTCTACGCGCGGGGCGACTTCTACCAGGCCTGGGTCAGTATCAAGCTCGCCCACCAGAAGGATGCCGGCAGCCGGGAGGTCCAGGAGGAGTACTGGAAGATCCGGAAGGCGTGGCTCCTGAAGAAGGGCCAGGAGCAGGTCTTCCACAACGAGGACCTCGACGCGATCGGCACCTTCGAGCAGGTCCTGGTGCACGACGAGGGCAACGAGATCGCACTGCGCTGGATCGACAAGTGCAAGTTCAAGCTCGCCAACCGAGCCTCGGCCAAGGGCGAGAGCTACCGCAAGGCGGGCGACCTGGAGAACGCTCTGCGGGCCTACAACGACGCGCTCGTCTTCGAGCCGGGCAACGCCCGCGCCGAGGAAGGCCTGGAACTGCTCGGCGAGACGTGGCGGGCGATGCGTGCCAAGGCACGATCCCACTATCTAGACGGCGTGCGTGCGCTGGCCGACCAGCTGTTCGCGCAGACCGAGTACCACATGCTGATCGCGCTCGACCGCGACCCCACGCTGGAGGAGGCGCGGGAGCCGGCCGCCCAGGCGCAGCGACGCATCGCCGAGGAGCGGTTCCGCAACGCGCGCGACATGGAGAAGGCCGGCCACGCGGCGGCCGCGTTGCGCGAGTACGAAGTGCTGCGGAAGGACCATCCGAACCTGCCGGAGATCGACGTGGCCATCGAGCGGGCCGAGCGCGAGACCGAGGCTCGTCGACTGGCCGGGGAGGGCGAACTGGCCGTATTCCGCGGTGAGTTCGCGAAGGCGCGTAAGCTGCTGGAGGATGCCATGCAGCTCACTTCGCGCGACAGCGAGGCGATCGCCGAGCGACTCCTGCTGGTGCACGAGCGCGAGATCGAGCACCTCTACACGCTGACTCGCGACATGGAGATCCAGGGCGACTTCCAGGAGGCGCTCGCGGGCTACCGCGGGATCGACCACGAGGTCCCTGGCTTCCGCGACGTCCGCGACCGGATCGCCGACCTGGAGATCCGGATCGAAGAGGCCGAGAAGGCCTACGCCGCCGCGGTCGAGGCCGAGTCCAAGGGCGAGGCCGATACGGCGATCGACCACTTCATCGACGTGATGGTCTACTGGCCGAGCTACCAGGACGCGAAACAGCGGCTCGAGGCGCTGCGCGCCGCGCGCGGTAGCTGATCGGGGCACACGCCTCGCGCCCGTGGTTCCCAAACGGCTGGCCAGCGTGTCTGCTGTGCCGCCGTCTTGCGCGTCCATTCGCTGACCACGCGGTTCGTTCTCACCCTGCTGTTGTCGACGGCGGTGCCGTTCTTGGTGTTCGGCCTGTTCGTCCGGCAGGGGATGCAGGAGCGGATGGAGCGGCAGGTGGTGCGGGTGCTGCTGCGCGACCAGGCCTCGCTGGTCGCCGAGCGCCTCGACGCGTTCACCGAGCAGGTCTACCGCAACTGCTCGCAGCTGCGCGCTGCCGCCACGCAGGTGCTGGCAGGAGGCCGCGTCGACGAACTCGAGGCCGAACTCGACCTGTTGCCCTACTTCCATCGCGACTACCAGCACGTGCTCGTTGCAGATGGCGAGGGTCGTGTCCTGGCGACCGTGGACGGAATGGGTGTGGACGGCCAGCGCCGCGCGGCGATTCGCGCCCTGGCGCCCGATGCGGTTGCCGACCAGGCGTGGTTCCAGGCCTGCCGGCATGGCGGCAAGGACGTGGTGTGGCTCGACCGCCACCTGTCGCCGCTCCTGCACCGCAACGTCGACAAGGTCTCCCAGGATCCGGCGGACTACTCGCTTGGCGTCGCATTGTCGGTGCAGGACGAACGGGGGCGTCGCGGCGTGGTCCTCGCCCTTGCGCACTGGCAACGCGTGCAGGAGGTCCTCGACCGGATCACCGAGCGGCTCCACGAGGACGCCGGCTTTCCGGGCGGCGAGGTGTTCCTCTGCGATCCTGCGGGCGAGTTGCTCGCGCACAGTCGCCGCGCCCGCTATGGCCGCCCGGTCGGACCGCTCGAGTTGATCGAGCGCATCCGCCACCCGGCGGGTGGCGCGGCCACCGTGGTCAGCTACCAGGCCGAGGAGTGGCGCGACGCGGGCGTGACCTGGGTCGGCCAGGACGGCTACCGCGACCTCGACTGGCGCTGCGGGGTGTCGATCCCGCGGCGCGAGCTGTACGCCACCAGCCGCGAGTTCGGCCAGCTCGTCCTGTTGCTCACCGGAGCGGCGGTGATCGCGCTGCTGGTCTGGTCGATGTTCGCGTCGCGCGCGGTGCTCCGGCCGGTCCATGAACTCGCGTCGGCCACCGAGCGGCTCGCCGAGGGCGACCTCACCGCGCGGGTCCGTGTGCGCAGCCAGGACGAACTCGGTGACCTCGCCGGCCGCTTCAACGAGATGGCGTCGGAACTCGCCGCGAGCCGCGAGGCGCTGCGCGATGCCGAGCGGCAGGCGGCGTGGGCGGAGATGGCCAGGCAGATCGCGCACGAGATCAAGAACCCGCTGACGCCGATGCGGATGGCCGCGCAGATGGTCCAGCGGGCGCGGGCGAAGGACGACCCGCGACTCGGCGAGCTCGTCGATCGACTGGCCCGCACCGTGGTCGACCAGACCGAGCAGCTGACCCGCATCGCCTCCGACTTCCGGCAGTTCGCCGGCCAGCCCGAACGGCAGCTCACGGAGATCGACGTCGGCGGTCTGCTCGAGGCGGTGCGGGAGCACTTCGCGCCGCAGGCCGAACAGCGCGGCGTGCGCCTGGTGATCTCGTTCGCCGACGCGAGGATCACGGTGCGCGGCGACCGCGGGGAGCTGGCCCGGGTGTTCACCAACCTGGTGCAGAACGCGCTGCTCGCCGGTCCGCGGAGCGCCGTCGAGATCCGCGTCGGCAGCACTGCGGCGCGGGTGGTGTTCGGGGTGCTCGACGACGGTCCCGGGATCCCCCCAGACGTGGTCGAACACCTGTTCGAGCCGTACTTCACCACCCGCTCGTCGGGGACTGGCCTGGGCCTCGCGATCTGCCGGCGCATCGTCGAATCCCACGGCGGACAGATCAGACTCGCATCTGGGGAGCCCGGGCGGACCGAATTCCGCTTCGACCTGCCGCTCGGGAGCGGTGGCGTCCCCGATTCCGCGGCGAACGGCTCCGACGCCCCGAAAGTCTGACAGGCGATCGGCCCGGGTCGTCCACCTGCGCCGGACCTGCTGGCCGGCCTGCCCTCCCGCCCTCGTCCCTCGTTCCGAGTCGGTCCCATGACGCGACGCTCTTCCCTCGTCCTGCTGCTGGCGGCGCTCTGCGCCACATTGGCGGTGTTGTTCCTGTTGTTCGGTGACGATTGGTTGGGTGGCGGATCGGCCGCCCGGCCCCAGAGTGGGGAGGCGAACCCGACCGCGCGCAGCGCCGACGCGGGGGGGCGCAGCGGGGTCGCCGCCGGCGAGAGCGTCGGGGCCCGGGTCGCGGTCGGCGACATCGAGCAGCAGGGACCCCGCAATGGCATCCGCGGGGTGGTTCTCGACGCGCGCACCCTGCTGCCCCTCGCCGGAGTGGAGGTCGCGGCGATGAAGACCCCGCCGGCGGTCGAGCGCTTCGTGTCGCGGCTGCGCAACGCGTTCTTCCGCGGCGACGGCCTGTGGACCCAGTCGTCGCGTCCGGCCGAGATCCTCGCCAAGACCGTGACCGGCCCCGATGGCAGCTTCGAGCTGCGCGACGTCGACCCGGGTACGGTGTTCCTCGACGCCCGGTCCGACTTCACCTTCGTCCGCTCGCCGGTGCAGGTCCGGGTCGCGGCGGGCGAGTCGGTCGACGGGGTCGAGCTGCTCGGCAGTCCCGGCGGTCGGGTGCAGGGCGTGGTGCGCGGGCCCGACGGCGCGCCGCTCGCCGGCGCGGTGGTGAGCTTGCGGCCCGGACTGAACTCGTTCCTCGGCCAGCTCACCCAACGCCGCTACCGCTGGCTGGAGGCCTCGACCGACGGCGAGGGCCGCTACGACTTGCCGGGCGTGCCCGAGGGCGGCGGCTACGTGCTGTCGGCCGGCGGTCCCGGCATGGCGCTCGAGGAGGTGTTCGGCATCGCGGTCCGCGAGGCGCAGGTCACGGTCGTCGACATCGAAGGGCACGAGGGAGCACGTATCGCCGGCAAGGTCGTCGATCCCGACGGCACGCCGATCCCCGGCGCGCACGTGGCGATGGTCTACCTCGACGTCAGCCGCGTGCTGTTCAGCGCCGACGGTCGTGAGGAACCGCTGGCGACCGGGCCGGACGGAACCTTCGAGCTGAAGCCGGTGGCCGCCGGGCGCATCGGTCTGGTGGCGATCGCCGAGGACCTCGCGCCATCGCCGATCCTCGACCTGACGGTGGTCGATGGCGGCGACTACGGCGACCTGATGTTGCAGCTCGATGCGGGCGCGCCGTTCGAGGGCACGGTGGTCGACGATCTCGGTCGGCCGCTGAGCGGTGTGACGGTCGAGATCCGTCCGATGGAGCGTCCCAACGATCCCGACGTCGTGAAGATGGCGCTGAAGGTCCGCGAGGTCGACGTGACCACCGGTCCCGACGGTCGCTTCCGCGCCGAGGGCATCGACGCCGAGCGGCTGTTCGTGCAGTTCAGCAAGCCGAGCTACGTCACCGAGGTCCGCTTCGGGATCCAGCGCGACGGCGAGGAGCCGTTCCAGCAGGTGCTGACGCGTGGCGTCACGGTGCGCGGCCGCGTCGCCACCGCCGCCGGAGAGCCGCTGTCCCGCTTCCGCGTCGAGACCCGCTCCCGCGAGGTCGATCCCGAGACCGGCGAAGAGGTGCGGCGGCAGCGGCGACGCGGTCCGCCCTGGAGCCAGCAGGGCGGCATTCGCCTGGCCGAGGGCGAGCGCCTCGGTGACCGCAATTTCGGCGACCGTTGGAAGGAGGTCCAATCGGCCGACGGTCGGTTCGAGCTCGAGGGATTGCCGCCCGGCAAGGTGCGGGTCCGGGTCCGCGCCGAGGGCTTCCGCGATCCGGAGAACGCCGAGGTGGTGCTGCTGCCGGGCGAGGAGAGCGAGGAGCTGTCGTTCGAGATGGTCGGTGGAGCAGTGGCCAGCGGCGTGGTGGTCGACGCGTCGACTGGCGCGCCGGTGCCCGACGCGACGGTGACCGCATACCGCGGCGACGGCGACGACGACCAGGGTGGCCGCGCGCCGTTCCGGATGCAGATCGACCCGGAGGACTTCGACCTGCTCGGTCTGGCGGAGGGCAGCCGGCGTTCGGCGCGGACCGATAGCCGGGGGCGCTTCCAGATCGAAGGGCTCGGTGGCGGGACCTACCGCTTCACCGGCCGTCACCCCGACCTGGCGAAGGCCTCGGTCACCGAGGTCGAACTCCTCGACGGGCAGAACCGCAGCGATCTGCGGATCGAGCTCGACGCCGGCGGCGGGATCGAGGGCACGGTCACCGGTGCCGGCGGTCGGCCGGTCGCCGACGCGATCATCGTCGCGCTGAGCATCGCCGCGGGGTCGTTGGAGAGCGCCAGCACCGACGAGGTGGGGCGCTACCAGATCGGTGGGCTCGCACCCGGCCAGTACGTGGTCTTCAAGTCACGGATGGACGAGCGTGCCACCAACATCGGCTACGACCTGCTCGGCAACATGCGGCTCAAGACCGTGGGCGTGCGGCGCGGCGAGGTCTCGCAGCTCGACATCGTCGACGAGACCGAGAACGGCGTGCGGGTCTTCGGTCAGATCCGCGACGGCGGCGAGCCGGTGTCGCGGGCGATGGTGACCGCACTCGGTGCCGACCGGCAGGGGCTGTTCGGCATGGGCATCCGCGCGCAGCCGAGCAAGGAGGACGGGACCTACGAGATGGTCCTGGAGCCGGGCGACTACTTCTTCCAGGTGACCCGGTTCGCGAGTCGACCGCAGCAGGCCAGCCTGTCGGTCGAGGTTCCCGAGGGCGTGCGTCAGCTCCGCTACGACATCGAGCTGCCGCGGGCCTACGTCGCGGGGCGGGTGGTCGACTCGGCCGGCATGCCGGTGTCCGGCATCCGGATCAGCGCCGGAGTGGTCGAAGGCGGGATGGAGGACGCGCCGGGTCTGCTCGGCATCGTGTTGAAGAACGGCGTCGCGCAGACCCGCACCGACGACGATGGCTCCTTCAAACTGAACTCGCTGGCTGGCGGCGTCTACCGGATCGTCGCGTCCGGCCGCTCGTTCGGGCGCCGCGGCGGCAACGCCGAGTTCGGCGAGGCCGCGGTGGAGGACGTGGTGGTCGAGGCCGACCTGCCGGTCGACGGCCTCGAGATCGTCCTGCCGCGGGCCGGCTCGATCAGCGGACTGGTGGTCGACGGCAATGGCACGCCGGTGCGCGGTGCGGAGATCGTCGCGTCGCGCGAAGGCGGTGAGGTCGGTGGTGCGTCGTCGGAGCAGCAGATCATGGATCTGTTCGGTGTGCAGGCCGCGCCGGTGCGCAGCGATGCCGAAGGTCGGTTCACGATCCAAGGCGTGACCCCTGGCACCTACCGGGTGCGCGCCGACGCCGATGGCCTGTCGCCGGGCGTCGCCGACGACGTGCTGGTGATCGCCGAGTCGGACACCCCGGTGCAACTGCAGGTGGTGCGCGGCGCGACCCTGAAGTTCCGCGCCCGCAACGTCGACGGCTCGCAGATCCCGTTCGCCAACGTCACGGTCCTCGACGGCAAGGGCAAGCCGTTGGCCTCGCGGGTGTCGGTGATGTCGGTGTTCCGCGGCGTCTTCGGCGGCCGTGACAAGACCGACGACTCCGGGTGGTACACGGTCGGCAACGTGCCGCCGGACACCTACACGGTGATCATCGAGGAGAAGGACCAGCCGACGATCCGCGTGACCCGCGAGATCGTCGACGGCGAGGAGGTCGAGTGGGACGTCGACGTGGCCACCGAGCTGGAGGCGGCGGGGCGCGGTAGGTGACCCGGCGCGGCAAGTCGCTGTCGGTTCCCGCGCCCGGCGGGTTCCCGCGATTCAGAACCGGTCGTCGACGACGTGCAGGATCGACGGGTTGGAGAGGGCCAGCTCCGCCTGTGCCGAGATCGCGGCGAGTTGCACCGACGCGTTCCAGGTCGAGAGGCCGGCTGGCAGTGGTGGGATGTCGATGTCCTGCGCCCAGCCGCCGGTCGCGTCCGACCGACCGACGTCGAAGAGGACCGGCTCGAGCCCGACGCCCAGCAGGTCGCGCGGCACGTCGAGGAGCACCGGGTCGGGCACCAGGGTCACGAGCAGCACCAGGGTCGCGCGCGGGATGGTCTGGAGCTCCAGCCGGAAACTGTCGTCGTCGCCGTCGCGGGCGACCACGGTGGTCTGCAGGGTGGCTCGAGGTGCGGCCACTTCATGGACGGTGCCGCCGCTGTTGAGGAAGGGCGGACCCTGCTGACCGGTGCCTTGGCCGAAGATGGTCTGGCCAGGCGGTCCGCCGATCAGGTCCGTCGCGATCGACCAGACCTCCGCGCCGACTGCCCGCAATCCGGGTCCACCATCGCCGGTCTGCGAGCCGAGCAGCGTGGAGCCTCCACCGGGGCCGCCGACCACCGTGCAGTCGCGCAGCACGATCGAGCCGCCCTCGATCCGGATTCCGTCGCGACCCTGCGTCACCTCCACGAGCGTGTTGCCGCCGCGTAGCACGCAGCCGTGGACGAACACCTGGCTGTCGATGGCGCGGAGCGCGACCGCGCCCGACTCGAGTCCGGGCGACGTCCCGTTGGCGCCGAACACGCCGCTGTCGATCAGCGCCAACGCTTGCGTGTTCTGGACGAGCAGCGCGGCGATGCCGCCGAGCCGGTAGAAGATCGGCACGTCGGGCGGGTCGATGGTGATGCCCTCGAGCCAGACGAGTCCGTCGCAGTCGAGGACCTGGACGAGGTTGCCCACCACTTCGGGCGCCTGGGTGACGAACCGCAGGTTCCGGAAGGTGACGCGCTCGCTGGCAGGCAGGCCTCGGACGATGGTCGACGTGACGGCGCCGGCACCCGAGACCGCGACGGCCGCGCCCGCGTCGCCCAGGATGGTGACACCCTTGCCGTCGATCGTGAAGGGCAGGTAGGTCCCGTCGCGGACGAGCAGCACGTCACCGGCAGCGGCGGCGTCGACCGCTGCCTGGATCGTCGTGAAGTCCGCGGCGCCGTCGTCGTCGACGGTCAGCACGCGGTTCTGCGTAGCGGTTGGCAGAGCGATAGCCGTAGCCGCGAGAGTGAATGCCCTGAGATGAAAGAGGGTGCGCATGGGAGCCTGGACGGTCACGGCCGCATCGGCCCGGGGGCTGGCCGACGTGGAGCTCGAGCGGCCGCGGTCGGCAAGGCGTGTGCCGCCACTGGTCACGTCGAGGTGCGCCGCGAGAGTTCGCCAATTGCACCTCGATCCACGCCAGGGTCGCGCCCTCCGCCGAGGAAGTCGTCGGCACACCGATGCCGGTCGGCGGGGAACCGGCTGCGATGGCGCAGTGCCGTGAGCCGCGAAGACCTGGGCTGAGTCTGGAAGATCGACCTGGTTACAGACTCGGATTGGCTGAAGTCGACCCTCGACGTCGCGGCGGTCTCGTCGTCGTGCAGCACGTGCAGCGGAACGATCGCCTGCGGCCGGCCTCAGGACTACTCACCCAGCCCGCGCTTCTCCAACGCCATCTCCAGGCGGATCATCGCGCGGCGCAGGAGCTGGCGGCAGGCCTCCTCGCTCTTGCCGAGATGCGCGGCGATCTCGGCGTGGCTGAGACCGACGATGCGAGCCAGCGTGATGACCTCGCGGTGCTCGTCGGTGAGATCGTCGAAGGCTTCCTCGAGCAGCGCGACCTGCTCGCGTTGCCGCGCGGCGAGGCTCGGTGTCGAGACCGTGTGGTAGGCGGCGAGCAGGTCCTGGTCGTCGTCGTCGTCGTCGTTGCCCCTGGCGGCCGCGGCGACCTCCCGGCCGACGTCGCGCTTGAGGGTCTTCATGCTGCGGTCGCGCTCGACGATCTTGCGAAGCGCTGTGGTGTACAGCCACTTGCGGAATGCCACCTCGCCGTCGAAGCGGAACCGCTCGGAGCCTTCCAGGACTTCGCGGCAGACCGACTGAACCAGGTCCGAATGGGACTCGCGCGCGCGGATCGCGCGGTTGGTGCGCAGGCGGACGAACGCGCGCAGCCGCGGGAGATGATCGATCAGCAGCTCGTCGAGGGAGCGCTCTGGCTCGGAGGTCACGGCAGAAGAATAGCCGGGAAGACGGGCTTGCGCATGGTCGTCCAGGGAGCAGTCCCGGGGCGCCATTCCCGGTTGCTCGGAGAGGAACCATGCTCGCACATCGATCGATGTCCTTCGTCTCGTCCGCCGTCCTGCTGTTCGCCCTGTCGGGCCTGTCGTCGTCGCCAGTCGATGCACAGCAGCCGGACGGTCCTGCTGCGGTCGCCGTGGATGCGCCCGTCGACGTGGCTCGTCCCGCGAACCGGGTCGAGTGGCCGTTCGTCATCCCGGCCGGGAAGGTCGATCTCCGCGAACTCTGCGATCGGGTGGCGCGGCAGCTCGGCCGCAACTACCTCCGCGGCGACCTGGAGGTGGGCTCGCCCAAGCCGGGGCTGGAGTTGCAGGTGCCGATGTCGGTCCGCAGCGCCGACGAGCTGCATGCGGTGTTCGGGCAGCTCGCGTATTCCTGCGGCTTCTGTGTGGTGCCGATGCAGTCGACGCTGGAGACCTACGAGGTCCTGAACATGCAGGGGCCCCGGCGGGTCGAGATTCCGAACCGTGCGGTCTGGAAGACCACCGACGAGATCCTGCAGATGCGCGGCCGATACGAGCCGGTGATCTGCATCGTCACGCTCGCCAACATGTCGGCGCAGAACGCCACGGTCGCGCTCCGGCCGTTCTTCGCCCAGTCGAGCAGCGGCGTCGGTGGGCTGGTCCTGGGATCGGTTGGCGACGAGCACTCGATCGTGCTGAGCGGACTGGCACCCCAGGTCGCCAGCGCGGTCGCGATGCTGCGCGCGGTCGACGCCAACTCGCAGCGGGCTCGCTCGGGGCTCGAAGCCCGCGTCGAGGCGCTGGAGCAGCGCGCGGGCGGTCAGGGCCGCTGAACCGTCTGCTGTCCGCCCGGCTCGTTCGCGCTACGGCGTGATCCGGACCGCAACCGGCTGGCTGGTGAGATACACCACCGAGTCGAACAGCGCGTAGGCGAAGTGCACGTCGGTGCCGATCGGGATGCCGTAGACACCAGGGGGGAAGTCCAGGCTGGTGTTGGCCACCGCCGTGGCGTTGGTGCGGCCGACGAGTTCCGGGAGCTGTCCGGAGAACGCCCCGTACAGCGTCGCCTGGAACAGCGGCCCGGGATTCAGGCCGAGCCGGAGGAACGGTGGGATCAGCAGCCCAGGGCTCGTGCCGGTGTCCGAGGCCAGCAGCACGAAGTTGGAGTTGGCGAAGCGCGGGAAGGTCGGTTGGATCGCGAAGGCGATCCGGCCGCCGGTGGCCGCCGAGAGTTCGGTCCGGTCGGTCCACAGCGGTGTCCGGTCGAGTCGGAACTCGACCGGCGAGCCGAGTTCACGCACACCGGTGCCATCGTCGACCGTGAGGAGGACCCTGGCGACTCCGCGTTGTGTGCCGGTGGTCACCGGGATGGTGTAGGTGCCGTCGCCGTTGTCGATCGGCGTGCCCGGGCTCACCTGGGTCGAACCCGTCGGGTCGGAGACCGCCGTCACCACGGCTCCGCCACGAGTGATCCGCGTTCCCTCGCGGTCCCGCAGCGTCAGCACGATCTCCGTCCGGGTCGCGCCGTCGACCGGGAGGTTGCTGACCGTGGGAACCGCAGTCGACAGCATGTGGTCGGGGATGCCGATCTGCGAGGCCTGCCACTGTTGATAGAGGCCGCGGAGCTGGACCACCGGGTCCGGGTCGTTGCGGGTCTGGCGCGCGACGTTGAGGCGCATGTAGTAGTTGCCGTTGGCGCAGCCCTGCGAGGCGTTGCAGCTGCCGTCGGTGTCGCCGCGTCGAGCGACGATCATGAAGCCGACGTGCGCCGACTTCGTGAAGTTGGGCGGCGGCGCGCCGCAGGCGGTCGGTCGGCCGTCGCCACATGAGCAGCGGCCGTCACCGCCGTAGCTGGCCGCGGCCTCCATCGCTGCCATCAGCATCTCGCCCATGTCGCCGACGGTGGTGTAGAGCGCGAGTTCGGCAGCGGCGAGCACGGCGCCGCCGGTGATCACGTTGCCCTGGATCGCGTAGGCGATGTCGCCGACGCGGCCCACCCGGTCGCCGGCGTAGGCACCCGCGCCGGTACCGGAGAAGCCGATGGCCTCGCCGCGGATGTCGACGATGCCGTACTGGCGGGTCTGGTGGCCGCCATCGTTCATCGCCAGGGTCGCGAGGATCTGGCTCGGCGCGACGCCCATCAGGAAGCCGTCGCGGATCGTCAGCCGGTTCTGGCCCGAGGTGTCGACGAAGCTCTGCGCTGCGGCGGCACCCTTGCCGACCACGACGACCGGCACGCCGACGGCGAGGTCGAAGCCTTCCAGGCAGGTCGCGGAGGCCACCGCGATCTCGCCGGTCCGGACGTTCACGAGGACGATCGACCAGGTGGCCGAGGCGGGCGCCGTCAGGCCGAGGCACGCGGCCAGGCCGAGCAGGAGGTTTCGGAGCATGCTGCGACGATAGCGGCGCCACTGCTGGCGCGCTCCTGGCCACGGTTTCGGTTCACCGCGATCGGTGCGGCGGGACCAGGGCTCGGCGTCGGCGGCGCCGAGGTGAGGCGGTCACGGCAGGATGATCCTGCCTCCGCGCCGGGTCGCACCGCCCTGCGCACGCGGCCGCGTGTCGACGGGCTCGGACTCTGCGGGGCCTTCGGAGCCCTTGGCTGGGCCGCGGGCGCCCTGATGTGGACCTGCCGGATCGGACCCCGCGAACTGCGGCAACGGCGGCACGCGTTGGTCGGCCGCTTCGAGCAGCTCCTTCAGGACTGCGGGCTCCCCGGGATCGCGGCCGGCCTCGAGCGCCTCCCGCTCGAAGCGTTGGAACGCCACGAGCCAGCGGTCGGCGTTGTCGCGGGCCGCGGTGAACGCTGCGTCGTCGGGGATCCGCGCCGGGCCACCGTTGTGGCGGCGGGCATCGCGCTGATGTTCGACGATGCTCGCGCGGCTCGCGACCAGCCGTTCCGCCGCCGGGTGACCCTTCTCGATCGCGACGCCGTAGGCATACCACGCGAGATGGAGGTGGCGCTTCGCCGAGGCGAGGTCGCCGAGCGCGCGATACAGCTCTGCCCCCTCGATGCCGCCGAAACGCAGCATCCCGGCGACGCCGGTCCAGGCCTCCTGCCAGGCCACGGGGTCGGCGCCTTCGACATAGGCTGGCTCCCCGGCAGTGAAGCCCTGCTTCGTGATGTGCGATTGCCAGCCGGCATCCTCGAAGCTGTAGCCCGACCAGGTGAGGAAGTCGTGCGCGGTCCAGAGCCCGGGTTCCTCGCGCGCCGCCCGGACGTAGCGGATCAGATCGATCTGGAAGCGCTCGCGGCCGAAGTGCGCGTCCGGGTTGATCTCGACCGCGCGCTCGAGTTCGTGCAGTGCCTCGTCGAAGCGACCCATGTGCGCGTAGAAGGTCCCGAGGTTGGCGTGGTAGCGATACAGCGGTGCGCTGTCCTCCGGCGCGAAGCGGTCGATCGCCGCCTTCTTGCGGGCCATGACCTCGATCGCCTCGTCGCGTCGGCGTAGGCGTTCGTAGGCGACCGCCAGGTCGTCGTAGGCGGCGAAGTCCTCGGGATGTTCGTCGAGGTGCGCCGGCAGGCGCTCGATGCGTGCCTGGTAGTAGGCGAGGTCGTGACGATGCCAGCGACCGGTGATCAGAGTGAAGGCGTCGGGGATGCCGCGGAGTTCGTCGGCCAGCGTGTCGCTGTCCCAGATGCAGGGTGCGCGGTCCGCCGTCGGGCTCCCGGTCGCATCGATCGCGGTGGGGAGCGAGCAGGCGACGACCGCGAGGAGCGCGACCGGTCGGGTGTGGAGCCTGGTGTGCGTGTGGAGCCTGGTGTGCATCGATGGGTTCTCCGTGGCAGGTGCGTGACCCCGCCGCTGCGGGGGGCGTGCGCCGACGGTCCGGGCGGCTCCGGGTTCCCGATTCCGCACGCGTCGTGGGGCTGCGCCCAGATCGGCATCATTCTGGCGGTAGCGCGTCCGGCCTTGGCGTAGAACACTTGCCGACTTGGCGGTGGAACCCACAGCGAGCGTCCCGAGCATCCACGTGGTGGTGCTGACGTGGAACGGGCGGGAGGACACCCTGCGGTGCCTCGAAGGCGTCGTGCCCCAACTCGGCACTGCCGACCGGATCCACCTGGTCGACAATGCGTCGACCGACGGCACGCTCGAGGTCGTCGAGCAGCGATTCCCCGACGTCGCGCGTCTGCGCAATCCGTCGAACCTCGGCTTCGCCGGCGGTAACAACCCGGGCCTCGACGCGGCGCTGGCCGCGGGCGCCGACTGGGTGTTGGTGCTCAACAACGACACGATCGTCGCGCCAGGCACCCTCGACGGCCTGCGCACCGCGGCCGCCACCGCACCGCCGACCTGTGGCGTGCTGCAACCGTTGCTGGTCCGCGCCGACGATCCCCGCCGCGTGGATTCGGCCGGCCACGAGCTGCTGGCGCGCCCCGGAGTGCGCGACCTCGCCGCCGGGCTGCCCGTGGCGGACCTGGCCGGCGGACCGGTCGAGGTGTTCGGCGCCTGCGCCGCCGCCGCCCTGTGTCGGGCCGACGCGCTGCGCCAGGTCGGCGGCTTCGACGAGGACCTGTTCGTGCTGTTCGAGGACGTCGATCTGATGTTCCGCCTGCGGGCTGCGGGCTGGTCGGTCCTCCTGCTGCCCTCGATCCACGTCCGGCACGCGCGCGGCGTCTCGGGTCGCGACGCGCGCGCCGCCCGTCGCCTCTGGGTCCAGCGCAACCTGCTGGCGATCGCGCTGCGCTACTGGCCGACCGGTGCTCTGCTGCGCGATGCACCACGCCTCTGCTACCGCGCGGTCGTCGCGCTGCGCCTCGACGGTCGCCGTGCGCTCCGGTTGTGGCGCCGGGCGTGGCGCGAGCGGGCGCGAAACCGCGCTGCGCTGCGCGCCGGCGGTGTCGATCGCTTCTTCGGTGACCGGGACGACCGCCCTGGCCCTACAGTCGGATCGTCCTGAGCCCGTCGCGCTGCAACGCGGTCGGGATCGACCGGGCGAAGTCCGGGGAGACGTAGACCGTGGTTTCGCCGCGGAGCAGGTTGTGGTCGAGGCGGACGCCGAGGTCGCGGGCACCGGGCATCGGTTCGGGCACCGGCGGCAGCGCGTCGGGCAATCGGTCGACGTCGAAGCGGTAGATGCGTCCTTCGCTGGTGTCGAGCAGCAGCGGGATCGGCGTGTCGACCTGCACGACCGCGTGCACCGCGCCGAGGTGGTCGTAGGTGACGCCGCGGACCGGCAGGTCGGCGCGCTGGCAGAGTCGACCGAGGAGTTCGGTGGTCGCGCCGCAGTGACCGACCGCCTCGCGTGGGTCGAGCAGCGCCCCGTGGGCAGGGCCGCCGTACTGCCAGCCGCCGTAGACCGCGTAGCCGAGACCGACGGCATGCCGGACGGCGGGTTCGGCGTGACGCCAGGTGGCGAGCAGCGCGTGCCAGTCCGGGAGGTGGTCGGGTCCCAGGCGGATCCGCAGCAGTCCGCTCGCGACCTCGACCCAGGCGGCATCCGCGGCTACGCGGACCAGGTCGTCGCCTGCCAGGCCGCGTTCGGTCACCGCGAGCGTGCCATCGGCCGAACGCGCGATCGTTCGTCCCTCACGGGCCGCGCCGAGTGTCCTCTCCAGGGAGGTGACGTCGGTGCCGCCGACCGCGAGTGCGTCGATCACGACCAGCAGGCGATGGATCGTGCGCTCCTGCAGCTCGCCGCGCGTGGCGTGGAACTCGGTTCCGGCGAGGGTCCGCCACAGCGACCCCTCGACCGACGATGCGTCGACCACCACGACCAGACCGAGGGCATGGACTTCGCGCTGGTCGGTGACCGGGTCGTGGACCTCCACGGCCAACTGGTGCGGACCGTTGCCCTCGGCGATCCACGGGGTCGGTGGCCAGCCGGACCAGTCGGACCCCGTAGGAACGGGTGCGCCGTCGACCGACCAACGGGATCGCAGGCGCTGGGCAGAGGTGTAGGGTGCCAACCGTGCCCGCACGCCGATCTCCTCGCCCGCGGGAACCACGTCGAAGGCGGGCTCGCGCACGGGGTCGACAAGCAGGGTCTCGTGGGTCGGGCCGATCCATGCCTCGCCGAGCCAGTGCTTCCTGAGGCTCTCGGGGCTTGCGGTGACGCCGCGGCGGCGGACGTCGACCTGCACCGCCACGCGCTGCCGGACCGGACTGTAGAAGCGCAGGTTCGGGTCGGTGTCGAAGTCGCGGACGTTGCGCCAGCTTCCGCCGATGCGCAGCCACCAGCGGAACTCGAGGGTGCCGGTACCACCGTCGACCGCGAGCCGAAGATCGGGACCCAGTTCCGGCGTGCCGCCGAGGTCGGGAACCTGCAGGGGTTCCAGCGACTCCAGCGGAATCCGTGCGAGCGCGATCGGCAGCGCGCCTGCAGGCCGGAGGGCGGTGCGCGCTCCCGCCGCGAGCGGTGCCCAGGCGTCGAGGAGCAGGAGGCCGGTGGCCGCGGCGACGACGAGCGCGAGCGCGCGGGCGCGGATCATGCCCCGATGATCGGAGCGGTCTGCGGGCTGGGCAAGTCCGAGCCGCGGCCGACCTGTGCGCGCACGGCGTCGAGGGCACCGGCCTCGCGCGCGGCCAGATCGCGCAGCTCCGGGTCGTCACGCCAGGCCTGGGCGCGGCCGGGCTTCACCAACGCGATCGCCCGCGCCCGCTGGTCGGGGCTCGGCTCCAGGCGGCAGAAGCGGATCAGTCGGTCGATGCCGGCCGCGGGATCGACCGCCAGCCGCTCGTAGTCGAGGACCAGCGCCCGGTCGCCGAGCGTGGCACAGTGGTGGTTGGCTCTGGCCACGTAGCTCCGCCAGAGTGCGAAGCCCCGCTGCAGGTCGGCGCAGCGCGGCGACTCGCCGAATCCGGCCCGTTTGGGCAGCCAGCGCAGCAGCGCGCGGTTCCGCGCGAAGTCGGCCCGGCTCCGAGCCAGGTGGTCGACGTGGCGGCGGCGCAGGCTCTGGGCGACATCGACCCCGTGGCGGTGGATGTGCACGACCCGTGCGTCGGGGAACAGGTCGAGCCACAGCGGCAGCGTGAAGGTGGTCCGCGGGTCCTTGAACGACCACGGCCGGTCGAGTTCGGCGATCCGCCGGCCGCCGAGCCACGCGAGGCGACCGCAGAAGGCCGAGGCCCGCGGTGAGTTGACCGCGAGGCGCAGGTACTCGGCAGCGAGCGCGCGCTGCTCGCGATCGCCGAGCAGGTCATCGACGACCTCGGGGTGGTCCCAACGACCACCGCAGGCGCGGAGCAGCCAGGTGTTGAGGTCGAGGAAGAACCGCGACTCGTGGTTGGGATCGAGGTCCCGGCCGACGAACACGCCGAGCGCGTCCAGCACGCGGGACAGGGCGCTGGTGCCCGAGCGGTGGGCGCCGATCACCACCACCGGCGGGATCGCGGCGAGTGCGGGAGACGGACTCATGCGGGAGCTCCGACGCCGGCGATCGTGCGGCTGGCGAGTCGTTGGAAGACCTCGCGGTGGCAGTCCGCGGCGTGCCTCCAGTCGAAGGTCGCGGCCCGCAACAGGCCGTGGTCGCGGAGGGTCGCGCGGAGTTCGTCGTCGTCGGCCAGTCGCTGCATCGCGGTGCGGATCGCGAGCGTGGAGCGGGGATCGACGTGCAGCGCGGCTTCGCCGGTGATCTCCACGCAGGCGGTGTCATCGGCGGTCAGCACCGGGCAGCCGCAGGCCATCGCCTCGACCAGCGGCATGCCGAACGACTCGCGCAAGGAGGGTGCGACCAGCGCGAGCGCATCGCGGTACAGCCCCGCGAGCTGCGGTGCGTCGAGGGGGGCGTCGACCAGCACCGCGCCCGCCGGAAGGTCGCGCCGGGGGTGGTAGCCGGGGAGAACCAATCGCAGACCGGGGCGGGTCGCCGGATCGAGGCCGGCGTATGCCTCGAGGATGCGGCCGACGTTCTTCACCGGCTGGTAGTGTGCGACCACCAGGAACTCGCGCGGGGGCCGGTCACGAGACCCGGACTCCGGCCGGAACACCGCGTGGTCGACGCCGTGCGGGATCGCATGCACGAGCGATTCCGGCAGGTCGAGAACTTCCTCGACCTCGCGTGCGCCGAAGCGCGACACCGCGAACACCGCCGCGACCCGATGCCGCAGCTCCGACCAGCCCCAGGCGACGCGCAGCGCCAGCAGGGTCTGCCGGCACAGGCCGGGCAGTCCGTCGACGGTCTCTCGCCAGGGCAGTGCGAAGGCGAGCAGACCGTGGACCGTGACCGCCAGTGGGGTCTCGGTGCGCAGCAGCAGCTTCGGCACGCGGCGCATGCCGAGGCCCGGGTCCCACAGCACGTCGAGATCGGGCGGCTCCGGACCGTCGACCGGCACGTTCACGCAGTCCACGCCGCCCTCGACCAATGCGTCGACCAGGCGCTGCCGGTGGCCGGCGAGGCTCAGCGGATCGCTGGGGCGCTGGACCACGCCGAGTCTCACCGCGCGGACTCCGGCTTGTGGGCCACGGTGATCATGATCCGGCACATCCGCGGACCGGCGTAGTCGACGACCCGGTGGTCGGCGTCCGGATCCGAGGCCAGGAACTCGCGGATCCGCGCGGCGCGGGCCAGCGCTTCGCTGGTCGGGTCGAGCGCCGACTGCGGAGACGCGGCGAGCGGAGCCTTCTTCAGCAGTGTCTTCTTCAGGAGGGGCCGCGCGCCGGTGCGGTCGGCGACCGCCAGCACGTGGGGCTGCAGCTTCCAGGCGTAGAGATCGAGGAGCCGGTCGCCGAGGCCGATGTACTGGGCGTGCCGCTCGACGCGCTCGAGGTGACGCTCGACCAGCGCGAAGTACTCCTCCGGCTCGTACTCCTTGACGTGGAAGTCCGGGTGCGCGGTGTAGGTGATGTTCGGCGTCGACGAGATCAGCACGCCGCCGGGCTTCAGCACGCGCAGCATCTCACCGAGGAACTGCGTGCCGTCGTGGACGTGTTCGATGGTCTCGAAGGTGACCACCGCGTCGAACCGCGCGTCGTCGAACGGCAGCTGTCGGGCGTCGGCCTGCGTGAAGCGCCGCGCGGGGAACCATCGCGCGGCGCGCTCGACCGCGCGTGCGTCGTAGTCGCCGCCGGTCACGTCCATGCCGGCCTGGCCGAGCATCTCGCTGCCGTAGCCGGCGCCGCAGGCGATGTCGAGGACGTGCATGCCAGCGGTGAGCCGTCCGACCGCGAAGCGGTAGCGTTCGACGTGCTCGCGCGACAGGTAGTCGGTTCGACCGAGCGGGTCGTGGCACTCGAAGGGTTCGGTGACGATCGCGGGGAGGTCGGTCGACGGCGTGTTGGCGGTGGCGTTCATCGGGGCCCTAGGGTCAGAGAAGTCACGGCGCTCTCCGGCCGGCATGCCGCGGTGGACTTCCAGTGCGCGAGGTCGCGACCGAGCAGCGCGGCGACCGAGTCGATCTCGTCGGCACAGAGATCGAGGATGCGCAGTCGCAGTCGTTCCGGCAGCGGCTCGCGGCGAATGTGGTGGGTGTTGAGTCGTTCGATGCCGCGACGCAGAGCCCGCCGCCAGGCCTGAGGCACCAGTCCGGTGAGCCGCGCCGCGGGGCCGTGCGGGTCGTCCATGAGCCGGCGAAGGCCGGGACTACGAACCTGCTTGTTGGCGTTGACGATCGGGAACGTGGGAGTGAAGCCCGGGTCGAGGCCGAGGAAGTCGGCGACGCGTCGGTAGGTCGCTGGCGTGTCGGCTCGAAGATCGTCGTGGAGCACCACCAGCACGCGATCTCGGCCGAACGCATGGATCCAGCGCTCGAGCTGCGGGCGCCACGCGACGATCCGCGAGTAGAGCAACTTCTTCGGGAAGCGCGCGCGCTCGGGCACCCGGCGGCCGGCCGCGCGGTCGGCCTCGGCATCGAGGGCCTCTTCCAGGTCGGTCAGGGTCTCATCGCCGTTGAACAGCATCTGCGAGTGCAGGGCGGGGATGACCTCGAGCGGGTTGCGCAGCATCGCGATGATCTGCGCATCCGGGCAGGCCGCTCGAGCATTTGCTGCGGCATTGCCGGACAGCAGGTGGAACACCGAGGTCTCGCCGACCCGCTGGCCCTTGCCGGCACCGTCGAACAGGCGCGCATAGACGTGGCGATCACGCAGCGGATCGTCGGGACGCAGCAGGTCGTCGGCGAAGTGGTGGAACTCCTTGTCCGCCGGCATGAACACGTCGGGTGCCTGCGTCAGGTAGGCCTGCATCGCGGTCGTCCCACATTTTGGTGCGCCGACGATGAAGAAGTCGGGGAGGCGTAGGCGCGCGGCGGTCGAGGTCATGGGGCGACCTCCTGTGGGCGCCGTCCGCGGGCGAAGATGGTCGGTGCGATGCCGAGCCGCCGGCGGACCATCCACCAGAGTGCGACGTTCCAGACCACCAGGCCGAGGCCGGTGGCCATCGCCGCGCCGAGCCCTCCCAGCGCGGGGATCAGCACCAGGCCGAGGCCGACGCTGGCGGCGATCCCGAGACCGAGACCGAACAGCGCGGGGCGTTCGTGGCCGGTCATCAGCAGCAGCAGGCCGACCGAGCCCATCGCGACGTTGGCGAGTTGCGCGGCGACCAGGGTGAGCAGCGCCGGATGTGCGGCGTCGAAGCCGCTGCCGAGAAGGTCGAGCACCACTCCGCCGAGACCGAGGACGCACAGGGCGATCAGCGCGCCGAAGCCGAAGGCCTGGCGGGCGCAGCGCGTGACCACTGCCTGCAGTCCGGCGCGGTCGCCGCGCGCGTGCAGCTCCGCGGCGCTCGGACCGAGTGCGGCGTTCACCGCGAGCAGCGGGATCTGCACCAGGCCGGCGATGCGGTACGCGATCGAGAACCGGCCGACCTCGGCGTCGGTGGCGAGGCCGTCCATCATCAGCACGCCGATGCGGGCGTTGAGGATCTGCAGCAACGCGAGCACGGTCAGCGGCAGGACCGCGCCGCGCCAATCGATGCGGATCGGCGTCGTGGCAGGACCGTCGGTGGGAGCCGTGCTCGGCAGGCCGCGACCGAGCAGTACCACCAGCAGGAGCGCGGTGCCGGCGGCGAGAGCCTGTCCGGTCAACGCGGCGGCCGGCGTCCGCAGGTCGGCTGCCCAGGCGATCCCGAGCAGCGCCAGGAACATCGTCGGCAGCACCACCAGCTCGGCGACGCTGCCGACGATCACCTTGCCGTGGGCCTGCAGTCGCGACTGGCCGAGTCGCAGCAGCGCCAGCGTCGGCACGAAGGTGACCGCCACCCAGGCCTTGGTCGGGTCGAGCAGGCCGAGCGCTGCGAGCTCCGCAGCGGCGACGGCGACCACGCACGCGGTCAACGAGACCCCCCGCTGCGCGGTGCGGAACAGGACGTCGGCGGTGGAGCGCTCGCCCGGGTCGCGGCGCGCCGCGGTCTCACGGAGTACCAGCCGGTCGAAGCCGAGCAACACCGGCACCACCAGCACCGCGGCCCAGGCCATCGCGGCCTCGTAGACCCCGAGGCGGGCGGGGCCGAGCAGGCGGCCGAGCAGCAGCGCCGCCAGGGTCGTCGAGCCCAGGCCGACCACCCGGATCGCCAGCACCCCGACGCCCCGGCGCACCACGCGGCGGGTCGGCAGGTCCGTCGTGGGTGCAGACGGGTGGGAGGACACGGGTTCGGTCCCGTCGGGCGGGGACTGGTCGGGCGGCGCCAGGAGGGTGTTCATCGCCGGGCGGGAGGCTTCGGGGGAGAGCCGGGGGTCCCGCGAGGCAGGGATCGGCGCCGGACCGGCGTGAACTTGAGCGATTCTGCCGGCGGTGTCGGGCTTTTCGACGGTCGGTGGGTCGGATCGGGGACTCGTGTCCGATGCAGGCGCCGATGGCGGCGCGCCGCTCATCGCCCGAGAGCAGACGTGCGCACGTGCCGGCTGCGGCACTCGGCGCGCAGGTCCTCGGGCACCGGTGCCTTCACCAGTAAGACGTGCAGGGCCTCGACCGCGCGCGGAGTCCGCAGGATCTCGTCCTGGCTCGCGCCGGCGGAGTGCATGCGCTTGCCGACCTCGCCGAGCACGAGTTCGAGGGCACGGGTGGGCAGGTGGAAGTCGTCCCAGCCGAGGTACCAGCACCACGCGCCGTAGTAGAGCCAGCTGCGCTCGTTGAAGGCGCGGACGTGGGTGGGGTCCTGCCATGCGCCGAGCGAGAGGTCGTAGGGCACCAGCACGTCGAGCACGCCGCCGACCTGCAGGAGATCGCGGCAGCTCCGCATCAGCGTGGTGAGTTCGCGGAGGTGCTCCAGCAGGTCGTGGGCGACGATGTGGGTGAAACTCTCCGGCGCGAGTTCGATCCTCCCGAAGCGGTCGGTGTCGAACCAGCGGGTCGCGCCGGGGAATGGCGCCTCCAGGTCGGCGACGACGTCGGGCCGCCAGGCCGGGTCGCGGTCGACGTTGAGACAGTCGTCGCGGAAGTCGCGGCCGCTGCCGAGGTTCAGGGTCCGGGGGAGGTCGCCCACGGGGAGGGGATCGGTTCGGGAGGGTGCGGCGGTGGAGTCGGAACGCGCCGCGGAATCCAGGAATCCCGCGACCGCGCTCGGGGCAGCTGGCACCCCCGGGGAGTCCCCGACCTTCGAGCTACTCCGACCGCCATGAAGTGCTCCGTGATGAACCCGAGCCGTGCGCTCGCCTGTTTCCTGTGTACCTGCAGCCTCCTCGCGGCGCAGACCGAGTGGGTGGTGGATGCCGCCGGAGGTGCAGGCTCGCAGTTCACCGACATCCAGTCGGCGGTCGATGCTGCGGCGGACGGCGACCGGATCCTGGTCCGGGCCGGCACCTACGTCTCGTTCGCGATCGACGGCAAGGCGCTGACCGTGCTCGGCGATCCGGGCACCTTCCTGTTCGGATTCTGGCCGACCGTGACCGTGCGTCACACCTTCGCCGGTCAGGACGTGGTCGTGGCCGGATTGGCCGGCGTGCAGGGACTCTCGCTCAGCGGTGTGAAGATCGAAGACTGCGCGGGGCGCGTGGTCTTCGAGCAGGTCGTCGCGAGCGATTGGCAGATCGTCGACGCGGGCGACGTGCGCATCAATGCCTGCCGGTTGAACGTCCGGACGGCCGTGGTGCGGAGCCGGGTGACGATCGTCAGCAGCAGAGTGTCCTCCGGTCTGGTGGTGAACGGGGAGCCCGCACTGGCCGTGATCGACTCCGAGGTGATGGTCGCGCGTTGCGACGTGACGGGTCAGGGTCCCTACCTGCGCGCGCCGGCTACGGCGGCGATCGAAGTGCAGGCTGCCGGTGTCGTCACGCTGACCGACGACGGTTCGCACGTCATCGCTGCCGGGTCGAGCCCCAATCACGGGCTTCCGGCGGTGCGGGGCGATGGCACGGTGATCCGCAATCCGCGTGTGCGACTGGTGGGCAGCGGGGGTGCGCCGGGCGTCTCCGTCGGGGACGACCGGATCGAGCACGTTCCTGCGCTGGAGGCGCTCGGCGCCCCGGTCGGCTCGACGGTGGAGGTCGATCTCGCGGGATTGCCCGGTGAGTCTTGGGCGCTGGTCTTCGCATTGCCCGGGCCTCCCCTGCGCGTGGCCGGCATCCGCGGGGAACTCGGCTTCTCGCAGGCGCTGGTCAGTCTCCAAGGGGTGTTCGGTGCGCAGAGCGAGCACCTGTCGCTGGTCGTCGGACCCGGCCTGCCGCCCGGCTTCGGACTGTGCTGGCAGGCGGTCGCGACCGACGGGCAGGGCGGCTTCGCGCTGTCGAACCACGCGACCTACACGCGGCTGCGCTGATCGACGAAAGTGGCGAGCGCGGGCGCCGAGGCCTGATACGGTCGCGGCGTCGAGACCCGCCGATGACCACGTCACCCGTAGATGCCGACCTCGCCGAGCAACTGCGTGCCACCGCGCTGGCGCTCGCCGACGCGGCCCGCGTCGCGACGCTCCGTTGGTTCCGCAGCGCGGAGCTGGCGGCCGACAACAAGGACGCGGCGGGTTTCGATCCGGTGACCGAGGCGGACCGCGCCGCGGAGCGGGCGATGCGCGAGCTGCTCGCCGCGCGGCGGCCCGACGACGCGATCCTCGGAGAGGAGTTCGGGAGCCGCGAAGGAACGACCGGCCTGACGTGGATCCTCGACCCGGTCGACGGCACGCGGGCCTTCCTCGCCGGAGCGCCGACCTGGGGTGTGCTGATCGCGGTGGCGGACGACACGGGACCGCTGCTCGGCGTGATCGACCAGCCGTTCGTGCGGGAACGCTTCGTCGGGGACCGTCTGGCGGGCGAGGTCGTCCAGGCCTGGACCGAGGGTCCCATGGGGAGTCGACCGCTCGCGACGCGCGCGCCACGGCCGTTGGAGCAGGCGGTCCTGATGACGACCTATCCCGAGGTCGGCACCGAGGAGGAGCGGCGGGCCTTCCGGCGGGTCGCCGAGCGGGCACGACTGACTCGCTACGGACTCGATTGCTACGCCTACGCACTGCTGGCCCACGGTCAGGTCGATCTGGTGATCGAGGCCGGCCTGCAGACCTACGACATCGCCGCACCGATCGCGGTGATCGAAGCCGCTGGTGGCCTCGTCACCGACTGGCAGGGCGGACCGGCCCTCGGCGGCGGCCAGGTCGTCGCCGCCGCCAACCCCGTCGTCCATGCGGCTGCGCTGGAACGCCTGACGGCGCGGGAGTGAGTCGGTCCGGTCGGAGTCGGCGCGTGGCGGAACGGGATCGCGGTGGGAATTCCCGGATGACCGCGACCGTGCTCCTTCGGCCTGGGACCTGATAGAGGCCCCCGCCACTTCTGCCCCTTCGGGCCGCCCGCACCCGTGAGACGTCTCATGCCGTATCCCGTGACGAATCCGACCCTCGCCCTCGCCTGCTTCCTGAGCACCGCCTGCCTTCTGACCGCTCAGACCGAGTGGATCGTGGATGCCGCTGGTGGTGGCGGTTCCCAGTTCACCGACATCCAGTCGGCGGTCGACGCGGCCGTCGACGGGGACCGGATCCTGGTCCGGGCCGGCACCTACGCCGGGTTCACCATCGACGGCAAGGGTCTGGCGGTGCTGGGTGATCCGGGGGCCGGCCTGTTCGCATCCGCGCCGTCCGTCACCGTGCGCCACATCGTCGCCGGCCAGAACGTCGTGGTCGCCGGGTTCACCGGCATCGGTGGGACCTCGTTCTTCGGCGCGACACTCGACGACTGCGCCGGGCGCGTGGTCCTGGAGCAGCTCGTCGGGATCGACTGGTGGATCACCGATGCGGCCGACGTGCGGGTCAATTCCTGCCAGGTGGGTGGGCGGACGGTCGCAACGCGCAGTCGCGTGACGTTCACCAGCAGCTCGTTGTCGGCGGGTCCGCTCAACCAGGATCCGGTGCCCGCGTTGGCGGTGATCGACTCCGAGGTGATGGTCGCGCGCTGCAACGTCGCCGGTCAGACCAGCTTCATGCGGACGCCGACCACGGCCGCCATCGAGGTGCAGGCGCCGGGTGTGGTCACGTTGACCGACGATGGGTCGCACACCATTGCCGCCGGGACGAGTTCCAGCCCCGGCCTGCCAGCCGTCCGCGGCGACGGCACGGTGATCCGCGACCCGCGCGTGCAACTGCTCGGCGGTGGTGGTGCACCCGGGATCCAGGTTGGAGTGGACCGGGTCGAGCACGTCCCGGCGCTGCAGGCGCTCGGCGCGCCGGTCGGGTCGACGGTCGAAGTGGATCTGGCCGGACTGCCGGGCGAGTCGTGGGCGCTGGTGTTCGCGCTTCCCGGCCCGCCGCTGCGCCTGCCCGGCATCCGCGGCGAACTCGGCTTCTCGCAGGCGCTGGTGAGCCTGCAGGGTGTGTTCGGTGCGCAGAGCGAGCACCTGTCGCTGGTTGTCGGACCCGGCCTGCCGCCCGGCTTCGAGCTGTGCTGGCAGGCGGCCGCAACGGACGGAACCGGCGGATTCGCGCTGTCGAACCACGCGACCTACGTGCGTCTGCGCTGAGCCTCGGCCTCGCCCCGCCCGAAGTCTGTCGTAGTTGGTGCCAGGCACCGACTACGACAGATTCGTCACAGCTCGCGGCGGACGAAGCCGCAGGCCTGGTCGATCGCCTCGATCAGCTGCCACGTGATGTCCTCGTCGAGGTTCGGGCCGAACGGTTCGTCGTCGCCCAGGCGGTAGACGATCATGTTGGTGCACGACGCGGAGATCAGTGCGTCGTAGTCGCCCAGTTCCGGATCGCGGATCCGGATGCCGAGTTGAGGTTCGAAGCAGTCGACCGACCAGGGGGGACCCATCAGGGCCGCTCGGGTCAGGCCGCGGGCGAGTCGGCCACGGACGGTCGGATCGGTGCATTCGTAGCGGGCGGTCACCCGGTGGCCGCGGAATTCGTCGTCGAGTTCCTCGCCCTGCAGCGGACCGATCGCCAGGAACTCGAGGTACTTCGCGCGCTCGATCGCGCGGCGCACCTCCAGGCCGAGTCGGGTGCCCGAGCGGCTGGGGATCGGATCCGGCAGGGTGAGGCGGAGGTCCGAGGTGAGCAGGTGTGGCCCCCAGCGGATCTCGAACTGGATCGGGTAGAAGCGGTCCTCGGACTCGTCTTCGCGTGGCAGTTCCTTCGGGCCCGGGATCAGGCGGATCTCGAGCAGACGCGCCGGCGGATCGAGCGGCGTGTGCTGGACATCCAGGCCGAAGCCGTAGGTCTCGCCGTCGATCTGCCGACCGGCGTGCAGGCCCTCGAAGTCCTCCAGCCACAGCAGAGCCTGGTCCTGCGGATCGTCCTCGCCCCGGAAACGGATGCCGAGACCGGAAGGCCTCGTGCCGTCCCCCTCACCCGAGATGCCGCCGCCGTCCTCACCGAACTCCAGCCAGGTCCCGCTGCGGATCGTGGCGATCGCGAGCGCATTGCCGAGGGGGAGCGACGCGCCGGGGCGGCCCCAGGCGGCAGCGTGTGCCTCGCTCCACGGCTCGGGTGGATAGGCGATCTCGACGTACGACCAGGGCACGTCGTCGCCGTCGATCGCGAGTCGCTCCACCTTCAGCTCGGTGCTGCGGACCGTCGGCGTGGGGGTCTGGGCGTTGATGCCGAACGGGATCGTCGACAGGGCGAGGCCGGTGAGGGCGGGGAACAGGCTGAGTCGTCGCTTCATCGTCGGTCTCCGTCGGGTCGGGGGCCGGTCAGTGGTCGGTGTTCCTGGCCGTCGCGACCGCTCCAGGTGGCGCGGGTCGGCAATGCGGGGCGAAGGTCGGCTGGGGGATCGCAGGCGATGGGCACCACCGCGAGGTCGTGCAGTCCGGCCTCACCGATCCGCACGTCGTCGACGTGGCGGTACCAGGCCCCCTCGCAGTGTACGTAGATCGTGTAGTCGCCCGCGATCAGCAGGTTCAGCGCGAAGCGCCCCGCGTCCGTGACCACCTGCCTGGGCCGGTCGTTCTTCGCCGCGCAGCGGTGCATCAACGGCACGCTCACCGGTGCGCCATCGGGGACCTCCAGCCGATCCAACGCGACCCGTCCCGAGCACCTGCCGAAACGCTCGATGACCAGCACCGCGGGCCCGGGTCGGCGTCGAAGCGATACTCGCGCAGCTCTCCACTCCGGCCTTCGGACCACGCATGGATCGTGAGGATCGCTTGCGGCATCCCCGCGGGCGTCGAGCAGGTCGAGCCGGACGTCGGCGCCGAGGAGCCGACCGACCAGCGCCGAGCGATCGCACTCGGGCAGGGGCGCGGGGGGGCCGGGCTCGGCCGGCGGCAACTCGGGGTCGGCACCGACCTCCGTGCGCGAGTCGCTGGTCGCGACCGTTGCGGTTGCAGGCGGACGTCGATCGGGCGTGAGTTCGGCGACGGGCCGACCGGGGTCCAGTTGCGGTGCATCGGCGCTCCGGTCGGCGACCAGCCACGGCGTCAGCGCGGCGAGCAGGACCAGGATCAGCACCGGAGCGGGCCTTCGGGTGACTTGCATGCGGATCGACTCCAGGACCTGGCATCCGGGGACCTCCCGCCGCCACGGGTGGAGGTCGCGCCAGCTCCCGCCGCCGTGACACGAATTCCTGGGAGGGTTCCCGCCCGGCCAAGCCGATTCCTGTCACGATCGGATCCCCCCACGCGACTGGTCTGCCACCATGGAGCCTCGCGATCCGCAACCCTCCGCGCCCGTCGGTGCCGGGCCCGACTTGGAGCCCTGCGCTCCCCAGGGCCTGTCG
Source organism: bacterium (assembly GCA_030432695.1). Classification (GTDB taxonomy): domain Bacteria; phylum Planctomycetota; class UBA1135; order UBA1135; family UBA2386; genus JAUILN01. The sequence continues at coordinate 92,013 of JAUILN010000003.1, forward strand.
CCCCGCGACCTCGTCGACCACGGGCCGGCGATCCGGGCGCTGTTGCGCACGATGGTTCGCGACCAGGACGTCGACGACCTGCTGCAGGAGACCTGGCTCCGGGCCCTGTCGGCCGACTCGACGCGGCGGTCGGGGCTGCGTGCGTGGCTGCGCGGCATCGCGTCGAACCTGGCGCGCGATCACTGGCGGCGGCTGGGGCGGCGGAGCCGGGTCGAGCGGGAGGTCGAGAGCTCCGGCAGCCAGGCCGTCGAGCCCGCCGTCGACCAGACGGTCGCGGAACTCGAGGCGTGGCGGGTGCTCGGCGGTGCGGTCGAAGCGCTCGCCGAGCCCTACCGCACCACCGTCGTGCTGCGCTACTTCCGGGGGCTGTCGGTCGCCGAGATCGCGGCGCGCGAGGAACTCGCGGAGGCCAACGTCCGCCAGCGCATCCGGCGCGCGGTGACCACGCTGCGCGAACGGCTCGGCGAGCGTGATCGGCGGCAGCTCGCGTTGTTGGTGCCGTCGATCCCCTGGCCGTCGGCGGCGGAGCCGGTGCAGAGTGGGTGGTGGCTCGGAGGGACGTTGGCCGCGGTCGGTGCTGTCCTGCTGGCGTGGGCGACCGGGGTGTTCGGGCTGCCCGACGCGGCGATCACCCCGCGAGTCGCGGACGCCGGGCTCGGCGCGGTCGGCGATCAGCTGCCGGAAGCGGGTCTCTCGCCACCGGCGCCCGTCGCCGGGGAGCGTTCGGGTCCGGTCGCCTCGTCGTCGCCGGTGATCGCACGCGGTCGTACGGTCGGTGCGGACGGATCGCCGGTTGCCGATGTGGAGCTGTTCTCGTGGCGGTCCCCCGACACACCACCCGACGCCGCCGAGCTGCCTCGGGTCGTGTCGGACCGCGACGGCTGGTTCGAGGTCGAGGTCGATGCGCCAGGCCTGCTGCTCGGAACCCGGGAGGCGGCGAGCACCCTGCGCGGTGCCTCGCTGCAGCGCTCTTCGGCGTCCGCGATGGTCGAGGTCGTGGTCGGGCCGGCGGTCGAACTGACAGGTCGCGTCGTCACGTTCTCCGGTCCGGTTCCCGACGACGTGCGACTCGAGCTGCATTGGGAGCCTCTGCGGCGGTTCCCCCGCGTCCTGTCCGAGTCGTTCGTGCCGTTCGGCGGTGTCCGTGCGGTCGACGTGCGGGCTCCCGACGGAGCGTTCCGGGTCCGCGGTCCGCGCGGTCCCGAGGCGAGTCTCCATGCGCGGGCCGGCTTCGAGCACGCCTCGGTGCCGGCGCCGTCGGAGGATCGCGCCGAGGTGACGATCCGCCTCACTCCTCCGACCGCGGTCTACACCTTCGCGGGCACGGTGCGCGGACCCGACGAACGCCCCCTGGCCGGCGCGCGGGTCGGCGTGGTCGGCGGACCTGCCGCGGACCCCACCGGTCCGGACGGCCGCTACCGGATCGTCGTCGGCAGCGATGGGCTCGCCGAACATCATCGCGACCTCTACGCGGCGGCAGCCGGGTTCCGACCACACACCGCGACCGGCGTGGTCCAACAGGTCCTGCTGGCCAGCGGGTCGCAGTCGTTCGAGACCGAGCTGCGTCTCGGATCCGCGCTCGCCCCGCTGGCCGGGCGGGTCGTGGATGGCGAGGGGTCACCGCTCGAGGGAATCGTCGTCCGACCCTGGAATCCGACGCTGTTCGGAGACGGTGAGCGGGACTCCGTGGAGGATCTGGCCGCCGGTGGCGACGATGGCGCCGAGGCGCGCACCGACCCCGACGGTCGCTTCCGACTCACCGGGCTCGACGACCGCGGCTACCGGTTGATGTGCTGGCGACCCGGCGGTCGCTGGCCGATGGTCTCTCGTGAGGACTGGCGGCCCGGTGCCTTCGCCGAGCTGGTGTTCGACGAGGTGCGGGCCCTCCGATCCCTGTCCGGCATCGTCCGGGATCACCTTGGCCGACCGATCGCCGGTGCGCGGGTCGGCGCGGTGATGAACCTCGCGGCCAACCCGGCGCATCTGGTGCCCGACCGGCGGGCCTTGGTGGGCTTCGCGCTGAGCGGTCCCGATGGCTCGTTCGAACTGCCGGAGGTGCCGCGCGTGGGCGTCCGGCTGCAGCTCGACGCACCCGGCCACCTGCCCCTCGCGGTGCTCGCCGACCAGACCGAGCGCGACCACCTTCCGGACCTCGTGCTGCCGGCCCGCGCCGGTCTGCACGCGCGTGACCTCGGCGAAGACGCGCGCTGGATCCGCGTCGAGGATCGCGAGGGTCGGCACCTCGGTCTGCATCGCTCCGACTTCCACCGCCGCGACGACGCGACCCTCTGGCCGGTGGTGGGCGGCGACGTCGAGGTGTTGGAGTGTGCGCCGGGCGACGCGTGGCTGGTGGTGCTCGACGTCCGCCATCGCCAGCTCGCGCGGATCCCGTTGCTGCTCCACCCGGGTCGCGTGACGGTCGTGCGGCGTTGATCGAAGACCGTCGCGTCGGGCGCCGGTGCTCCGGAGGCGGTCACGCGGTTCGGAATCGGTCCCGACCAGGTCTCGGGAAGCTGCTCGCGGGGTCGGGATTCCGGTCACGCGCCGGGGATGCGGATCGACGAGGGGCGGCCCCCTGGAACCTCACAACCGAGGCGTTCGATCGTGCATCTCCTTCGCGTCCTTCCGGCTGTCGCCGCATGCGTCTTCTGTTTCGCCCTGCTTCCCGGTCAGTCGTGGCAGCGGCTGACCCCGGAGCGGTTGCCGGTGCTTCGGCACCGTGCGATGGCGGCCTGCTCTCCGATCCCCGGAACCGTGGTGATGTTCGGGGGTGCGGTGGATGCGTCGACCCTTCTCGACGACACGTGGCTGTGCAACGGCGCGACGTGGAAGCTGTCGACGGACCACGTCGCGCCGCCGCCGCGTCACTCGGGGGCGATGGCGTACGACGCCGAGCGTCGGGTGGTGGTCCTGCACGGTGGGCTCGGCGCCGGAGCCACTCCGCTCGACGACACCTGGGAGTGGGACGGCACCTCCTGGACCGAACGTGGGGGGCGTCACGGACCCGGACGCCGAGCCTTCCACGCGATGGCCTACGACGAGGCGCGGTCGGTCGTCGTGCTCCACGGCGGCCGGGGCGACGGTCCGCTCGACGTGACCTGGGAGTGGGACGGTGGCACCTGGTACGCGATCGCGACCGAGCACACGCCGGGGATCCGCAGCGACCTGTGTATGGCCTGGGTTGGCAAGTCCGAGAGCATCCTGCTGCACGGCGGCACCGAGGGCGGCCGCTCGGACAGCTGGCTCTACGACGGCACCGATTGGTCACGTCACGAGTCGGCGGGTCCGCCGGTGCTCGGCGCGGCGATGGCGGCGGAACCCCGGACGGGTCGGGTGCTGCTCGTCGGCGGACGGACACCGACCGGTGGCCTCGAGGCCGCCTGGATCTTCGATCCGGAACTGGGCTGGCTGCGATCCTGCGCACCGGCGCCGGCGCCGCGGATGCGTCCGGTGCTGGCTGCGGGCGGCGAGTCCGGGATCCTGCTGTTCGGCGGTGGCGACGACCGGGCGACCTGTCGCGCGGACCTCTGGGAGTGGACCCGTACCGAGCCGGGTGCGTTGGCGCTGGGTCGTGGTTGCGGCGTGGCTGGGCGCCTCGCAGAGCTGCAGACGCTGCCCGACACCGCACTGCGTGCCGGCGGGGTCCTCGACCTGCAGGTGACGTCCGAGGGCGGCGACGTCGACTCCGTGCAGATCCTGCTCGGCGACGGACGCTTCGTGCGCCGGATCGCCTTGCCGATAGCGGGTGACCAGGCCTGCCACATGTGGTGCCCGATCGAGCGGTTGTGGGCGGTGGTTCCCGCCACGCTCCGCGGCGGCGACGAGGCGCGCCTCGAACTCGCGCTCCCGGCCGACTCCTCGATACACGGGCTCGAACTCGTCGCGCAGGCGGTGTGCGTCGCGAGCACCGCGCCGGCCGAGCCGGTTCTGTCCAATGGACTGCTGGTGCGCTTCGGCGCGCGTTGAGCGACGAAGCCCGCACCGATGGATCGACTAGCGGATCGCCCGGAACCCGTCGAGTTCGACCTCGGGTGTCCAGTAGTCGTCGCGGACCGTCTCCTCGCGGCACAGGTCGGTCGACAGGTACTTCTTGTTCGAGTCCGGGAGCAGGGTCACCACGCTCGCTTCGTCGCCGAGTTCCTCCACCAGCTGCATCGCTCCGAGCACGTTGGCGCCCGACGAGATGCCGACCGCAAGGCCGAGCGACCGGGACAGCTGCTGTGCCATCAGGATCGCGTCGCCGTCCCAGCAGTCGACGATCGGGTCGAGGCTGTCGAGCTTGCAGATGCGCGGCACGAACTCGTCGGAGATGCCCTGGATACGGTGCTGACCGACCTTGTTGCCGGTGCGCAGGGTCGGAGAGTTCGCGGGCTCGAGCGGATGGACGCGGGCCTCGGGATGCACCGCGTCGAGGTGGCGGCGCAGACCCATCACGGTGCCGCCGGTGCCAACGCCGGCGACGAACGCGTCGCAGTGGGTGCCGATCCGGCTGAGCTGCGCGCTGATCTCGGGGCCGGTGAAGGCCGCGTGCGCGGCGACGTTGGCGTCGGTCTCGAACTGGCGCGGCAGGAACACGTGCTCGTGGGCCGCGGCGTACTCCTCGGCCATCCGGATCGAGCCGAGGAAGCCGCCCTCCTCGTGGCTCACCGGCACGATCGTCGCTCCGAACCCCGCGATGAGCTGTTTGCGTTCCTGGCTCATCCAGTCGGGCATGTAGATGCGGACCGGGTGACCGAGAGCCCTGCCGAGCGCCGAGAAGGCGATGCCGGTGTTGCCGCTGGATGCCTCGACGATCTCGCCGCCGGGGTGGAGCTCGCCCTCCTGGCAGGCGCGTCGCAGGATGTGGAGCGCCATCCGGTCCTTGACGCTCCCCGTCATGTTCATCGACTCGTACTTCGCGAACAGGCGACGGGCGCGGCCACGGAACCGGTAGTGGATCTCGAGCAGCGGCGTGTGCCCGACGAGTGCGGCGACGTCGTCGATGGTGCGGCGCATGGCAGGGGGCGAGGTGGGGGATGTGGCCGAGAACGAGACCATGGAGAGCCGCCGGAACGGGCGCCCGCAGGGGTGAATTGCGACCGCCTACCTCAGGGGGAGCCCTTACGCTGCCGGCATGCGGTCGACCCTTCCGCGTGTGCTCCTCCTCCTCGTCTCGTCCAGCGTGGCACTGCCCGCCCAGACCCCGGCCCTGCAGTCCGGCGCGTTCGCTTGGCGCGGCATCGGTCCCGCCAACATGATGGGCCGCATCGCCTCGGTCGACGCGGTCGCCGCCGACCACCGCCGCGTGCTGGTCGGCTCGGCATCGGGCGGCGTGTTCCTCTCGGACAATGCCGGCACCACCTGGCGGGCGATCTTCGACGGGGTCGGCCCCGGCTCGATCGGTGCGGCCCGCTTCAGCGATGCCGATCCCGAGGTGATCTGGGTCGGCACCGGCGAGGCGGCGAATCGCAACAGCGTGGGCTGGGGGGATGGCGTCTACGTGTCGACCGATGGTGGCCGGTCGTTCCGTCACGCGGGTCTGGAGGACACCCGCCAGGTCGCCGAGTTCGCGACCCACCCGACCGATCCGAAGATCTGCTATGCGGCGGCTGTCGGTTCGGTCTGGGGGCCGAGCGGTTCACGCGGTCTCTACAAGACCACCGATGCGGGTCAGAGCTGGACGAAGCTCGGCGGCGGTCTGCCGACCGCGCCGCTCAGTGGCTGCACCGAGGTCGTGGTCGATCCCAAGGATCCCGACCGCCTGCTCTGCGCGTTCTACGAGCGGCTGCGCACGCCATGGTCGATGCAGTCGGGTGGGCCCAACGGCGGCATCTTCGAGTCGACCGACGCCGGCGCGACCTGGCGCAAGGTCACCGCGGGATTGCCCACCGGCGACACCGGCATGATCGACCTCGACGTCTGCCTGGCGCAGCCCGACGTCTGGGTCGCGGCGGTCGAGGCCAGCAAGGACCTGCCGGACACGCTCGAGGTTCCGGGCCCCGGCGTCTACCGCTCCGACGACGGTGGGCGGAGCTGGCGCTTCCTGTTGCGCCACGCGACCCGGCCGTTCTACCACGGCCAGATCGCGATCGACCCGACCGACCCACAGCGGATCTACGTGGTCAGCCGCGACTTCCGGGTCTCGACCGACGGCGGCAAGACCTTCCGCAACAAGTGGTGGGGCGGCGGTGGTGACGACCACGATCTATGGGTCTCGCCGCAGGATGGCCGGGTGCGCTACATGGCGACCGACCAGGGGGCGTACCTGACGGTCGACGACGGCCGGACCGTCGTCGGATTCGAGAACATGGCGATCGGTCAGTACTACGCGATCGGCGTCGACATGCGGGACCCCTACCACGTGATGGGCGGCCTGCAGGACAATGCGGTGTGGTCGGGACCGAGTATGACTCGCGAGCCGCGTGGGGTGCTCAACATGCACAACACGTGGATCGTCGAGGGCGACGGCTTCCACTGTCAGATCGACCCCACCGATTGGCGCACGACCTATGCGGTGGTGCATTGCGGCTTCTGCTGCCGCGTGGACCTGCTGACCCGCGACATCGCCTACATCACGCCGACCCCCGAGACGATCAGCAACTTCGGCGACTGGTTCGACCCGGACTTCCCGGAGATGCCGATCCGCTACACGATCGATCCGGGCGAGTACTGGATGTACGGCCGCTCCCCGGGCCGTCCGATCCTGCCCGCACAATTCCGCTTCAACTGGTCGAGCCCGCTGGTGATGTCGCCACACGACCCGAAGGTGATCTACTTCGGCGGCAACCACCTGTTCGAGTCGCGCGACCGCGGCGAGTCGTGGCGTATCGCCAGCCCCGACCTGACCACCAACGCCCCCCAGAAGCGCAATCCTTCGGAGCAGGGTGGCCTGACCCGCAACGTCACCGGCGGTGAGAACCACTGCACGATCATCACCATCGGCGTGAGTCCGCTCGATCCGGAGGTGCTGTGGTGCGGCACCGACGACGGCTGCGTGCAGGTGACCCGCGACGACGGCGCGCAATGGACCGATGTGCGGCCAGCGTTGGACGCGGCGGCCGGGGCCGAGGGCGTGCGCCCCGGTGCCTGGATCAGTCGCGTCGAGCCGTCCAACCACGTGGCCGGCCGCTGCTACGTCACGCTCGATGACCACCGCCGCGACGACTTCCGCCCGTTCGTGTTCCGCACCGACGACTTCGGCGCGAGCTGGACCGATGTGACCGGCGACCTGCCGGAGTTCGGCAGCGTCTACGTGGTCTGCGAGGACGAGGGCAACGAGGGGTTGCTGTACTGCGGCACCGAGTTCGGCTGCTTCTACACGCTGGATGGTGGTGCCCATTGGCGTGCGCTCGGCGAGTCGATCCCGCAGGTCGCCGTTCACGATCTGGTGATCCACCCGCGCGAGGTCGATCTCGTCGCCGGCACCCACGGCCGCAGCATCTGGATCCTCGACGACCTGACCGGGCTGCGGCAGCTCACCGCGGAAGTCCGCGCGCAGCCGGTCGCGCTGCTCGAGCCGCGGCGCGCGACGCTGTGGAAGGAGGTGCGGCTGGGCCGCAAGCAGCCGTCGTTCCTGTTCCGGGGCGAGAACCCGCCGCGGGCCGCGAACCTGCACTTCTGGAGCGATGCGGCGCGCGCGGTGGAGATCGAGGTGCGGGAGCCGGGTGGCGCGCGGCGCTGGACCGATCGGATCGACGCGGTCGCGGGACTGAACCGGGTGCGTTGGAATCTGCAGTTCCGGACTCCGGAGCCGGAGCTCGATGCGGTGGCGGCGCGCCTCGGCGCGGCGATCGACGTCTTGCTGGAACGGGTCGCCGAGCCTCCCGAAGACGTGGAGCTCCTACGGACGATGCGGGATCACCAGCTACGCGGCGCGCGAGCACGGGGTGGCCGCGCGCGCCAGCTCGAGCAGCTCCGCGCGGACCTGGTCCATCGCTTCGGTCGGTTCGCGGCGGGCGAACCCCTGTTCGGCGAGCGCGTCCTCTCACGCGTCGACGCGTCGGCGGGCACCTACAAGGTGATCCTGCGAGCCGGGGACGACGAGTTCGTCACCACGCTGGAGGTGCGCGCCGATCCGCTCGAGGACGAGTGAAGCCGAACCGACCAAATCGTTCGCTCAACGCAGCGTGACCCGCCGGATCGTGCTCGCCCGCAGGCGGAACGTGGGATCGAGCGCGGAGGCGAGGAACAGCACGTCGGGCTGGCTGGCGAACAGCGCCGGCGAGAACGCGGCGCGGGGGAAGCGCAGTTCGCCGCTGCCGTTGGCGTCGGTGATGCCGATGTGGAAGGGCAGGCCGAGCGGCACGCCGAAGCGGCTGTCACCGAAGTAGAGGAACCACAGCACGCCGGGCACTGCGCCGTCGATGCGCAGCACCATGTCGTCGGTCTGCGAGGCGTCGTAGATGCAGTCGAAGTCGGCGTCGGGGCGGGTGGCGTCGACGTGGAACGACAGGACCGGCTCGATGCTGGGGCGGAGCACCACCGCGTCGACAGGGTTGCCGGCGTGTTGTCGGGCTTGTGCGAGCACCTTGCCCTGCCGACTGATCGTGAGGGCTGCCTGAGCCGCTTCGAGCGCCAGCGCGTCGGTGCAGAGCGCGTCGAATGTCTGGAAGCGACCGTCCTGGTACAGGCCCGGGCGGAAGCCGCCGCCAGGGAGACTCTCAGCGCAGAGGATCCGGCCGCGGTCGTCGCACCGAAGCGAGCCGACGATGGTGAGCCGCGACGCGTAGGAGATCACGAGGACGTTCTCGATGCCCTGGGCCGTGCGACGGCCGACGTAGTCTCGGTCGTTGGCGGGGGGAACGGGAAGATATCGAAACCGGACCGTGCCATCGGCCAGCACGCGCACTCCGGTCACCTGACGGGCTTCTGTGCCGTTCAATTCGATGCGGCTCGCGCCGTGGGGGTCGATGACCTCCAGCACCGGGAAAGGGCTGCCGTTCGGCGCGATCTGATCGTCGTAGGCGACAGCGATCGACCCGTCGACGCCGATGTCTCCCGCGAGGATTCGACGCGTGCGTCCCGTGGATGGCGCCGTGATGCCTGTCGATGACCACACGGGCACGGGTTGGTTCAGGTCACACCAGAACACCCTCATGCCCTGATGGGCCGGGTCGTCGCGTGTGACTGCGAGTGCGAGGCCTGCCGGCGAGACGGCGAGGGGCCTGACCGCCCAGTCGGCGTTGGCGAGTGGGGGCGGCGGCAGGACGCGCTTCTGGTTCGTCGTCGGGTCGAACGTCACCAGAAGGCTGCTGGGAGAGTTCGGCTGCAGTTCTCCGCCGACGATCAGCCCGGCGGCTGTCGCGTGCGACCAGATCCGCTGGGTCGAGGTGGGTTCGAGCGGGATGTCGTCGGGTCGAACGCCCGTGGTCGGGCTCCACCAGGTGCTGCGCCGTGCTCCCGTGGTCAGATTCGTCGCAGTGCCGAAGATCAACTCCGCGTCGTTGGGAAAGCCGAGACCGGCCTCGAAGCGTTCGCCGCCAGCGGTTCCGAAGCCGAGCGGCGTCGGTTGCCAGGCATGCAGCCAGGTAGACTGGGCGACAGGTGCCGCCACCGGAGCGATGGCCAGTGAGAGCGCGAGGACCGGAGCGCGGCCGACGCGCAGGCGCGGAGTGGAACGAGCGGGCATGGAGGAGGGGAGGAGGGACGCAGTCGACGTGGGGAGAACGAGTCTACCCGTTCAGAATGGGGCGATGGCCCGCGTCCGCATCGACCTCCCCGACCACCTGCCGTTCCGCACCGAGATCGAGGTCCGGGTCACCGACCTGAACTACGGCAACCACCTCGGCAACGCGGCTCTGCTGGGGATCCTGCACGAGGCCCGGGTCAGGTTCCTGGCGGCCCATGGCATGGCGGAGAATGACTGCGGCGGCAAACCGCTGGTGATGGCCGACGCGGCGATCAGCTACCGGGCCGAGGGTTTCCTGGGCGATCGGCTGGCCGTGGAAGTGGGGATCGCGGACCTCTCGCGGGTCGGCTGCGACATGGTCTATCGGGTCGTCCGGATCGGAGACGACGCGCTGATCGCCGAGGCCAAGACCGGGATCGTATTCCTGGACCCGGCGACGCGCCGACCGAGTGCGGTGCCCGAGAGAGTTGTCGGTCTAGCCCGGATTTCCGCGCAGGAATGACGGCCGGGATTGCCTGGAGGTTGGGGGACGTCGCGCGGTGCGGCGGAACCCGTCAACCGACATGGGCGATCCACATGACGAGCTCTTCCGACGGACCCTGTCCGAGCCACGGACCGCAGCAGCCTGGTTGTGCCAGGTCCTGCCCGAAGGTCTGTCCGCACTCATCGATTGGGCTGCGCTGACGCGGCTGCCCGACACCTTCGTGCGGGAGCACGGGGGTGTGCTGCGCACCGACCTGTTGTTCCGGACGGTGCTCACATACCCGAGCCCGACGGGTGCCGAGGTCCAGCGACCGATCTACCTGATTCCCGAGCACGTCAGCACGGCACGTCGACGCACCCTGGTGCAGGCGCTCGGCTACGTCCTGGCGGTCTTCGAGGCGCACCGCCGCGAGCAGCCCGGCGACCGGGACCTGCCGCTGGTCCTGGTCGTCGTGTGCCACCACGGTCGGACTCGCGGCTTCCCGACCGTCGACCTGCTCGACCTGTATGGGCTGGACGAAGTCCTGCGGCCGCTGCTGGCGCCGTACCTGCCGCAGTTCCGCGTGTTGTTGGACGACCTCGCGGGGCAGTCACGCGCGTCGCTCGAGCGGCGCGAGGGGCCCGCGGCCCTGATCCTCGTCCTCCGGGCACTCCAGGAGCATCGACGCGGCAGAGACCTCCGTTCCACGCTGGTTGCGTTGCGTCCGGGCTTCGACGCCGCGCGGCAGGAGGAGGGGGGCACCGAGGCGCTGGTGGCAGTGCTAATCTACCTGGCGCAGGTCTGGGACGTGCCGCCGGTCACGATGAGGAGGCTCGTGGCGGAAGTCCTCGGGCCGGACGCGGAGAATGCGATGACATCGACCTACGACCAATTGTTGGCTCAGGGCCGCGCGGAAGGCAGGGCGGAAGGCAGGGCGGAAGGCCGCGCGGAAGGCAGCGCCCTGCTGTTACTCGGGCAGCTCGAGGCCCGGTTCGGGGCACTCGAAGCTACGGTCCGGGAACGCGTGCTGGCGGCCGACGTGGAGCAGTTGCACAGCTGGGCGATCCGCATGCTCGATGCACGGGACCTGGCTTCCGTGTTCGACGATCCTGCCGGCGGGGGCGGGGCGAACGGAGCCTGATGGCATCGACGTACGACCAGTTGTTGGCCCAGGGTTACGCCGAGGGCTACGCCGAGGGCTACGCCGAGGGCTATGCCTTGCTGCTCCTCGCGCAGCTTGAGGCCCGGTTCGGGGCGCTCGAAGCCACGGTCCGGGAACGCGTGCTGGCGGCCGGCGTGGAGCAGTTGCAGGGCTGGGCGATCCGCGTCCTCGATGCGCCGAGCCTCGACGACGTGTTCCGCGACGCCAGGCGTTCGCAGAGCTGAGGCCGCGTCGCTCCCGGCGACCGATCAGTCCTCGCCTGGATCCGGCTCCCCGCCCTTGAGCTTCGCGATTCGCCCGCGGAGCTTCTTGTTCTGCTTGCGGAGCTGGTCGGTGCTCTGATGGAGGCGGCCGAGTTCCTCGGCGAGTTCCGCGACGGCGAGCCGCGACAGAGTGAGCGTCGCAGATTCGTCTGGGTGGGCGGAGAGCCACGCGCGGAGCGTGTCGGCGGTGGGGGCGTCGGCTGGATTCATGGGAACGGGGCAGGGTAGCAACCCGCGTTCACCGCGCGGCATCACTTCCGGCCCTTCACCCGCCAGCGTTCCGATGGCTCGTGCGCGGCGTCCATCAGTGCCGCCATCCGCTTCGTGATCTCCGGCTCGTCCTGTGCCAGGTCGTGTTCCTCGCCCAGGTCCTTCGACAGATCGTAGAGCTGCACGGGGCCGTCGAACATCGGCTGGCGGATCGCCTTCCACTGGCCCTGGCGGACCGCCTGGCGCGAGCCCTGCTCGTAGAACTCCCAGTAGAGGTAGTCGTGCTCCGGCTGCGGTGAGCCGTCGTCGCGCAAGGTCGGTGCGAACGACACGCCATCGTGCTCGCAGTCGGCCTCGACCCCGCCGAGGTCGGCCGCGGTCGCGAGCAGGTCCTGGAAGCCACCGACGTGGTCGCTGGTCTCACCAGCGGGCGTGGTGCCCGGCCAGCGCGCGATCAGCGGCACGCGGATGCCGCCCTCGTGCATGCTGCGCTTGATGCCCTGCAGCGGGCCGTTGGAGTCGAACCAGTTCGGGTCGTTGCCGCCCTCGGCGTGCGGTCCGTTGTCGGAGCTGAACAGGATCAGCGTGTCGTCGGTCAGCCCGAGCGAGTCGATCAGGTCGACGAGGCGGCCGACGTCGCGGTCCAGCCGCTGGACCATCGCCACGAAGCCCTTCTTCGGCACCGGCCAGTCCTTGTCGGCATACGCCCCGAGATCGGGCACCTCCATGCCGGCCCTGCCCGCTTCGTTGTTGGCGTGGGGCAAGGTCAGCGACAGATAGAGGAAGAACGGCTGGTCGGGGTGCGCGGAGTGGTGCTCGTCGATCCAGGCCAGCGCGTCCTCGGCGATCAGGTCGTGGCTGTAGGCCTTGCGCTCCGAGGCGACGCCCTGGCCCCAGCGACCCTCCTTTGGCACCACGTTGGGCAGCGGATAGCGCGCCTCCTCGAGGATCAGGAACGTCGGGTAGTAGTTGTGCGCGTGGTGCTGGTCGAGGTAGCCGAAGAAGTGGTCGAAGCCCTGGCGGGTCGGCAGGCCGGTCGAGTCCTCGTGGCCGAGTCCCCACTTGCCACACAGCGCGGTGGCGTAGCCGGCCCGCTTCAGCACCTCGGCGACGGTCACGTCTTCGGGCCGCAGGTTGTCCTTGCCGTTGCCGCGGATGAACGCGTGGCCGGTGTGGCGGCCGGTCATCAACACGCAGCGTGACGGCGCGCAGACCGTGCAGCCGGCGTAGAAGTCGGTGAAGCGGCTGCCTTCGGCCGCGAGCTGGTCGATGCGCGGCGTCGCGAAGCCGGTCTGGCCGTAACAGCCGAGATCGCCGTAGCCCAGGTCGTCGGCCAGGATGAACACGATGTTCGGCGGACGGTCAGGCTGGTGCTCGGCGTCGGGGAGAGCGGTGGAGAGGGCTGGGAGCAGTGCCAGGGCCAGCAGGGTCATGGGTCCAGGGTATCCGGGAGACGGCCTCGAAAACCGCGGACCCGATCCGGCGGTGGCGTTGCCTCACGGCAATCCGCATCTGTCCGGGCCGCGGCCCCCGCGGTGCCGGCACCCCCTGCCCAGGAAGCCATCCAGATGTTCCGCAGATTCGCCGTTCCCGTCCTCGCCGCGCTGATCGCGGTCCTCGCCGTCTCCACCGCCACCTCCCAGGTCAGCCGCGTGCCGAACAGTGGTTGCCCCGGCGCACCGTTCGCCCAGCCGGTCGGCAGCCCGGCGATCGGCCAGGGCTTCGGCATCATCGCCCCGCAGTGCCGCTCCGCTGCGGGTCAGCAGTTCATCCTGATCGGCGCGCCGCAGCGGCCGGTCCTGCTGCCGTCGCCGCCGGCCTGTGTGCGGGGCTGCACGCTGGACGTCAACGCATTCACCGGCGTGTCGGGCGGCGCCTGGCGGACCCTGATCCCGAACCGCCCGGCGCTGGTGGGTCTGTGCTTCCGTGTGCAGACCGGCTGCATCGAGCGCACCGCGAACGGCGCCTGCATCAACATGCACGGCGCGCTCGACGTGTGCATCACGCGCTGACGCGTGGGACGGCGGAGGCCTCGGCTGCGTCGGGCCTCCGCCGTTGGCTCACTTCTTCGCGTCGTCGCCGGCCTTGTCCTTGTCGGCCCTGCCCGTACCGACCTTGTCCTCGCCTTCCTTGGCGGGCTTCGGTTCGGACGCCGGCGCGGGCTCCTTGCCCTCGGCGACCAGTGCGGCGACCGCGGCATCGACCTGGGCGTTCTTGCAGTCGGCGATCCTGAGTCGGCCCTGGCGGTCGATGAGGAAGTAGTCGGGGTAGCCGTTCACGCCGTACGCGGCGATGGTCTTGCCGTCGACGTCCTGCGCGATCGGGTAGCGGATGCCGTGTTCCTCGGCGGTCGCGGCCATCTTCTCCATGCCGCGCGGGTGGCAGACACCGATCACCACGAGGTCGTCGGCGTACTCCTCCATCAGCTCGTTGGTGTGCGGGATGGAGCGGATGCACGGCCCGCACCAGGTCGCCCAGAAGTCGACCAGCACCACCTTGCCGCGCAGCGCGGCCAGATCGAGCGCTTCGCTGTTGGTCCAGCCGCTGACCGCGAGCGCGGGTGCCGGCTTGCCTTCCAGAGCGTCGAAGGCCTCGCGACCGCCGTTGCCCACTTCGCGCCAATCGGCGGGGAGCGCCGCGGGCTCCTCGGTCGCGGCGATGCCAGTCGGTGCGGGCTCCGCCAGGAGCTTCGCGACCACCGCGTCGACGTGCTCGGGCTTCAGGCCGAGCGCGCGCAGGTTGCCGGCCCGGTCGACCACGCCGTAGGTCGGCCACCACATCACGTTCCAGGCCTTCGCCGAGGTCTCGTTGGCGTCGCGCGCGATCGGGTAGGCGATGCTGTGGGCCTCCGCGACTTCGCCCATCTTCTCCTGGCCGCGGGCCGAGCCGCAGACGCCGATCAGCACCAGTCCGTCGTCGGAGTGCTCGGCGGACAGCTCGTTGTTGTGCGGGATCGACCGGATGCACGGTCGGCACCAGGTCGCCCAGAAGTCGACGACCACGACCTTGCCGCGCAGGTCTTCGAGCAGCGATGCCTCGCCGTTCTGCCAGTGGCTGAGTTCCAGCGTCGGCATCGGCTTGCCGAGCAGGGCTTCGTGCCGGGCGCGCTGCTCGTCCTTCGTGTGCCAGAACCAATCGTTGGGGAACTCGCCCTTGCCTTCGACGGACTGGGCGGTGACGGGGAGCGCGGCGGTTGCTGCGACGAGCGTGGAAAGCAGTGCGTTTCGCATGGAAGGGGTCGGATGCGGGCGGCCCGCGCATCAGGCCGCATCGCTTGATGAGGCCGCACCACGACGATCTCCGCAAGCGGCCACGCGCATCACCGGGGTGAATCTCCCGGCCGACTCACCACGCCACCCGGATCTCGCCGTCTGCCGGGATCGTGAAGCGTCGCAACGGAATGAGCAGCTCCAGCGGGTTTGCGTGCCCGGCCTGCATCGCGGCGCGCATCTCGTCCCGCGTCGACGACCGCTCGAGCCGAGCCGGTCCGGCCGGAAGATCGGCGAGCGAGACCTCGCCTTCGCCGAGCACCGGGAAGTGCAGCACGGCGTTCGGCAGCTCGCAGGTGACGAACACCACGCCGTCGGCGAACTCGCGGCTGGGCCCGGGCGGGATCCCGGTGAGCTTCACGGAGCCGGTTTCCTCGACCACGACATCGAGGCGGTTCTCGCCGTCGCGCAGGTCGACGCGCGCATCGAACAGGATGCCCTGGTGCCGCGTGATGATCCGGTGTGGGCCGGTGCCCAGCCCACGCAGCAGCGCGTTGCCCTCCGCATCGAGCAGCGCGCGGCCGTTGCTCCGAGGGTTGGCACCGAACCCGGCGGTGGCGTCGAAGACCTCCAGCGCGGCACCGGCCAGGTCCCGGCCCGGGATCACGATCCGCGTCTTCAGGAAGGCCTGACCCAGCGCGCCGTCGCGCAGGTCGAAGATCGTCGTCTCGCCGGCGAGCACCGCGCAGTCGGTCGGCACGCTCTGGTGCGGCGACCCGAAGCCGGTGTGGCTCGACCAGCCACGCGGGTCGATCTCGTCGTCGCGCAGGGTCACCCGGTAATCGCCGGGCAACAGTCCGTCGAAGCGGTAGCGGCCCTCGGCGTCGGCGCGGGTGGTGCGGGCCAGGCCGTCGCCGCGCGAGCAGGCGACCACCGTGCCGGCCGGGCTCGGGGTGCCGAGCAGGTTGCCCTCGAGCGCTCCCGCGCGCCGTGCCACGAGGTCGCACTCGAGATCGCCCGTGTCCGGATGCAGATCCGCGCTCTCGCAGCACAGTCGTCCCGAGTCGGCGCTCACCCGAACCCGTCCGATCCGGTCCGGGATCCAGTCGAGTCGGTAGCGGCCGTCGGTGTCGGTCCTGGTGCTGTCCGCGTGGCTGCGGTCGATCCACACCGGGAATCCGTTCACGGTCGTGCGGCCCTCGCTGCGGAGGAACAGGCCGACCTCGGCACCGGCCAGCGGATCACCGTTCTCGTCGACCACGCGGCCGTACACCTGCCGGGCGGCCTCGAAGGTGATGGTCAACGGCTCCGGCAGGTTGTCGGGATCGAGGGTGTCCGTCGTCGCAGGCAGATGTCCCGTCGCGCTCGCGGTGATCACGAAGGGGGCGTCCGGGACGCGGAAGCTACCGCGGTCGGAGCCTGGCTCGATGCGGACCTGCTCGTCGCCCACCGGATCGCCACTGCTCCCGCCGCCGAACAACCCGCCGAACATGCCGCGGGTCGGCGGCGTGGTGATCTCGAGATCGACCTGCTCGGGGGACGGGGTCCGCGCAAAGACGAAGCGCACGTCGGCGCGCCTCACCGGCACGAAGCGCAGCTCGACCCGGTCACCGAGTTCGACTCCCTCGACCCGGACCGGCAGGTACAGATTCGCGGGGTGGGCGGCGACCAGCGTGAACGGACCCGTGTGCCGCGGCCGGAACAGCTGCCGACCCTCGCGATCCGCCGAAGACGAGGCCATCCCGCGCGCCGACTCGAGCCGGACGCCGGCATGACCGACGGGTGCGCCCTCGGGGTCGACGACGGTGATCCGGATCGCGTCTTCCGCGTCGGCGGGCGGCTCGACGACCACCTGGACGTCGGGCAGTCCCGCGGCCGGCACCGTGACGCCGACCTTGCCCAGCATCCACGTCTCTTCGTCCTCGTCGCCGAGTTCCGCGACGAGCTCCTGGCTGCCGAGCACCACGCCGCTCAGCTCGAAGCGGCCCTCGGCGTCGGTGCGCGTGGCGACCTTGCCGCTGCCGTCCTCGGTGTCCGCGAACAACCCGGGGCCCACCTGCATCCGGCGGCTGCGGCCGTCGGTCCGGACCTCCACGTCGCGGAGTCCCGAGCCCTGCCGATCGACTACCCGACCGCGGATCCAGGCGCCGGCCGCCAGCACCACGTCGCCGAGATCGACCACGGCGTCGGGCTGCAGATTGGTGCTCAGCGTCGTGGTGGCGAAGCCCGCCCCGGTCAGCTCGAGGGTCGCGCCTTCGAGACTCCGTGGATGGTCGCGGAGCGTGGCCCGGATCACGCCATCCGGTTCGCTCCGGCCGAGCGTGCCGTCGCCGGGTCCGCGGAAGTGGTGCAGGGCACGGACGCGCACGTCTCGAATCGGGCTACCGGCTTCATCGACGCAGCGCAGCAGGATCGTTGCCTCGGCGTCGGCCGCGTCGTCGGTCGGCGTCACGCTCGGTCGACTCGGCCGACTCGGCCGTTCGTCGGCGACCGAGCGGCGAACCGGCGGCGGTTCCGCGGCCTCGGTCGATGCCCGGTCGACGTCCTGCGCTGCGAGGGCGGCGCCGCGCTCCGTGTCGGCCGGCGTCGTCGTCGGTCGCACCGTAGCCACCGCGTTCCATCCGAACCAGGCGAGCATCGCGACCAGCACCACCGCGGCCGCGTTCCAGAACATCTTCATCGTCAGCAGTCCTCCGAGTGCACCTGCACCGAGCGTGGGGGTGAGGAGGACGGCCCTGCGCGGCACTCCGAAGGCCGCGAACGGGATCAAGGCCTGGGCCCAGGCACGGCGGTCGTCGCCATGCCGCGCGTCGAGCCGGCTCCGCAGCTGCTCGCGCGCCGCCGACAGGCGCCAGCGCACCGTGCCGGCCGGGACTCCCGTGGCCCTCGCGATCGCGGCGGGCTCCAGCCCGTCGAAGTAGCGCTGCAGCACCGTGGTCCTGAGCGGCTCGTCGAGCGCCAGGACCTCGTCGACCAGCATCCGCTGCGCCTCGGCGCGCGCCACCGGCTCGTCGGCCGGGGCCAGCGCCTCGGGCTGCGCCACCGCGCGCTCGCGCTCGTGGCGACGGGTCGCGGTCCGATGGCGTCGGCCAGCCAGCCTGCGCACCACGCCGGCGATCCACGGCTTCAGGGGCCGGTCGGTCGCGGGTGGCCGGCGCAGGGCTGCGACCCACAGATCCTGGACCACGTCGTCGGCGGCGGCCTGGTCCTCGACCAGGCGGCGCGCCAGTGAACGGGCCCAGGCAGCGTGGGCGAGCAGGTCGTCGAGTGCGGCGGAATGGGTCACGGGAATCGTCCTCCACGAGTCTGCTGCCCGTGGTCGGATCCGCGTTGGCGGAGATTCCGCAAAAAGAGCCCAGGCCGCCTACCTGGTCTTCAGCGGCGGCCACTCGCGGCGCTTGTTCTCGCGGTACCAGGTCGCCCATTCGGCGCCGTCCGCGCACTCGACGCCGCCGGTGAGTCGGGTCATCGCGGCGAGCCACACGTGGCGCAGCTTCTCGAGCTTCGCGTAGGCCGAGTTCACGCCGGTCAGGTAGACGGCGTCGCCGCTGACGGGCGGGTGGGCCAACTGGAACTCCCAGTCGGACAGCCGGTTGGACATCGCGTCGACGATGCGCTTGCGGAACTCGCCGCTGTCCTCGAGACGGCGGGCAAGCGTGGCGCCGGCGGACTGCAGGACTCCGAGTTCGTCCTCACGTCGGAGTCGTTCCAACAGGAACTCGAGGGTGTCCGCATCGGGTTCGTCGCCGAGGGCGTCGATCAGCGCGGTCCGCGCGGGCTCCCAGTCCGGTTGGCGCGGGAAGCGGCGGGCCTGGTAGATCCGCCGGAGCCACGTCTGACCCTCGGAGCCGAACGTCGCGAGGCCACCGGCGGCGAGGCGGTAGGGTTCGATGCGGTCGGGATCGCGCAACCGGCCGCGCATCAGCACGTCGCGGAACGCGCGGAGCAGCTCCTTCTCGTCGTCCTCGTGCAACGGCCGCTCGGCTCGCGCCGACAGTGCCGCGAGCAGGTCACCGGCCTCGTCGTCGCGCTCCTGCTTGCGATCGCTCCAGGCCTCTCCGAGTCGTTCGAGCTTCTCGGCGATCACGGGATCGCGTTCCGCCGGTCGCTCGGGTGGTTCCTCGGCGCCCTGGGCGCCGAGCGAAGGAGCAAGGGAGAGGGCCAGGCCGAGGACCCAGGCGTGGCGGGCGGGCAGCATGCCGGGAGGTATCCCGGTGGCTCGCCCGAGTTGCGGGTTAGCATCCGGAACCGTGAAGCCGCTGTGGAAGTTCGCCCTGTTCGGGCTCGGGATCGTCGCCGGCGCCGAGGTCGTGCACGACGGCGTGCGACGCATCGCGCGGCACCGACTCCCGCCCCAGCCGCCGCAGGAGGTGGTGTCGGGGCGGGTGTTGTGGATCGGTGATCGCGGCAACGGCGGCGAGCCGGTCGGCGCGGACGACGTGGATCTGCGCCACGATGGTTGGACCAGCGCGGACTGGGCCGAGCGGCTGCCCGAATGGCTCGCCCTGCATGCGCCGGCCGTCGTCAGGGTCTGCGTCGGTGCCGAAGATCTACGGCGTCGCGACGATCGCGTGGCGGCGCCCGAGGCCCCGAGGCTCGAGCCGCACGGCTTCCGCTCGTTCTGGTTGGGACTGCTGCGCGATCCGCCGCGGACTGGTAACGACTCTTCCGACGGTGCGCCGTTCCTCGGCGTCTGGCACCTGGGTCAGATCGTGGTCGAGTTCCGGGCCGACGGCGCGTGCCGACTCGGCGACGTCGGCGGCTTCTGGTCCGTAGGCGGCGGCGCGACGATCCGGATGGAGCTGGTCGGTGCGGCGCCGTTCGAGGTCGAGTACAGCCTCGGCGGCGACGACCTGACGTTGCGCGGCGCAGGCGTTGGCGGCACGTTCCCGCTGCGTCGCGGCGCGCCACCGGAGCTCCGTGGTGATCTGGTCGCCGAGGCGATCCGCCGCGGAAACACCACCGAGGCGCGGCACCTGCTGGGGCCGAGCCGCATGGGGGCCCTGCGCGATCCGTCGGCCGACGTGTTGTGGGTGGAAGTGAATGTCGCAGACGGTGATCTGGAGAGTGCCCGCGAAGGTCTGACCGCTTTGCGTGCCAATGCAGAGGGCTCGGTCGACGGGCGGCGGAAACTGGCGCGCGCGCTGTTGGCGCTGGGCCGTGTCGAGGAGGCCCTGGACGTCACCGGCCAGGATCTCGCGTCGTTCTGCTCGCATCGACCGTTCCGCGGTGCCGTGCTGCGCGCCGCCATCGAGGCGCACGAGATGCTGGTCGTCGCCCTGCGTCGCATCGCCGAGCCGAACGCCGATGTGCATTGGCTGATGGCCGAACTCGGCGACTCGGATTCCGAGCGGCTTCTGCACCTGTTGCATTGGTCACGCCTCGCCGGCTCCGAGGACGTGCGCGAGGCGCCGTCGTGCTACGCGGAATTGCCGGTGGGCGAAGTCGCGGCGCGGGCCGAGGCCACCGGGTTCGACGATGCGGCCGCGGTCCGACGCCTCCTCACGCTCCGCGAGGGCTGGAGGGTGGCCGATGAGCAGACGTCGACCGCTTGGTCGCAGAACGTCGAACTGATGCGGCAGATGGTGGCCGGGGTCGAGGGTTGCGAGCTGTCCATCACGGAAGAGGGTGCGGAACCGCGCCTTGAACGCGTTCGCGACCGCTGAGTCCTGTCCCTTCGGTGGACCGTTGGGGCACGCCTCTGGAAGATGCGGGCCATGGTGCTCCCTCGCTCGTGGTCCCGCGTTCCGCTCTGCGAAGTCGTCCTGCTCGGCGTGGTCTCGGCAGGTGTCGGTTGCCCGCGGGCGCAGGACGCCGCGGGAATCCTCGAGCTGCACTACGACCGACCCGCCACCGACTGGGAGAAGGAGGCGCTGCCGATCGGCAATGGTCGGCTCGGCGGGATGCTGTTCGGCGGCGTCGGGGAGGAGCGTCTGCAGTTCAACGAGGACAGCCTGTGGATAGGCGATGAAGGGGACACCGGCTCCTATCAGGACTTCGGTGACCTGCTGGTGACGTTCGCAGGCGTCGCGGACCGGGAGCCGCAGGGCTATCGCAGGAGTCTGGATCTCGGCCGCGGGTTGCACGAGGTCCGCTACCGGCTCGGCGACACCGCACACCGTCGCATCGCCTTCGTCAGCCGGCCGGCGGAGGTGTTGGTCCAGCACTACACGGTCGACGGCCCGGCGAAGCTCTCCGGCACGATCGAACTACGCGATGCGCATGGCGCCGAGGTCGTCGCGAGCGCGGCCGGGTTGGCGGTGCGCGGTTCGTTGGCGGGGCAGGTGTACAGCGGCGGCAGCAGCAAGGGGCGGACGAAGCAGTACGACGTGGCGCTCGACTACGAGGCCCGGGTCCGCGTGCTGCACGACGGTGGCACCCTGGAGGCGCGCGACGGACGGCTCGTCTTCTCGGACTGCGATGCGCTGACGCTGTTGCTCGCGGCCGACACCGACTACCTGAACCGTCGCGGCGCCGGCTGGAAGGGTGAGGACCCGCACGACCGACTGGTCGCCTGGCTCGACGCCGCTTCCGGCAAGGGCGTCGATACGCTGCTGGCCGAGCACGTCGCCGACTTCGCGCCGGTCATGGCCCGCTGCGCGCTCGATCTCGGCGCCAGCTCCGAGGAGGTGCGTACGCTGTCCACCGACGCGCGCCTCGCCGCCTACCGCGACGGCGGTGACGACCCCGAACTCGAGGCGCTGCTGTTCCAATACGCGCGCTACCTGATGGTGAGTTCGTCGCGCCCCGGACTCGACCCGGAGGTTCCTGCCGCGCTGCCCGCCAACCTCCAGGGCCTCTGGAACCACAGCAACCGGCCGCCGTGGCGCAGCGACTACCACACCGACGTCAACGTCCAGATGAACTACTGGTTCTGCGACGCGGCCAACCTGGCGGAGTGCTTCGAGCCGCTGGCCGACTGGGTGTTCTCGATCCGCGGCGTGCGCCGCGACGAGACGCATGCCACGTTCGGCACCCGAGGTTGGATCAGCCACGCCGAGAACGGGATCTTCGGCGGCTCGACCTGGAAATGGTCGAAGGGCGATGCGGCCTGGGTGGCGCAGAACCTCTGGGACCACTACGCGTTCACGCGCGACGAGCGCTACCTGCGCGAGCGCGCCTGGCCGATCCTGAGGGAACTCTGCGAGTTCTGGATCGACCACTTGAAGGAGATCGACGATCCGCGCGATCCCGAGGGCGAGCGCAAGGTGCTGGTCTCTCCCGACGGCTTCTCGCCGGAGCACGGTCCCCACGAAGACGGCGTGTCGTTCGACCAGCAGTTGGTCTGGGACCTGTTCAGCAACACCATCGAGGCGTCGCGCGTGCTCGGTGTCGACGCGGAGCTACGCGAGCAGCTCACCGGGATGCGCGCCCGCCTACTGGGCCCGCAGATCGGTCGCTGGGGTCAGCTCCAGGAGTGGATGGTCGATCGCGACGATCCGAAGGACCAGCACCGTCACCTGTCGCACCTGATCGCCGTGCATCCCGGCCGGCAGATCGCGCCCTTGACCACTCCGGACCTCGCCGAGGCGGCGCGGGTGTCCATGAATGCGCGGGGCGACGCGTCGACCGGCTGGAGCCGGGCCTGGAAGATCAGCATCTGGGCGCGGCTCGGCGACGGCGATCGGGCCTGGTCGATCCTGAACGGGATGCTCGGATCGATGATCCACGACAACCTGTTCAACACCCATCCGCCTTTCCAGATCGACGGCAACTTCGGCTACGCGGCGGGGGTCTGCGAGATGCTGCTGCAGTCGCACCTCGGCACGCCCGAGCGCGGCCGGATCCAGTTCCTGCCGGCGCTGCCCGGAGCATGGGCGACCGGCAGCGTACGGGGGCTGCGGGCGCGCGGCGGCGTCGCGGTGGACCTCGACTGGCGCGGCGGCCGCGCGGTGGGCGCCGAGCTGCGGGCCTCGGTCGCCGGCGAGCACGAACTCGTTGCGCCTGCTGGTCAGCAGATCGCGGGACCGGCGGTGGTCACGCTACGGCCCGGCGAGCCGCACACGGTGCGCTTCGAGTAGCGCGGCCGCCCGGCGTCACTTGCCGCCGCCGGCCTTGGCCGCTTCCTCGGCCTGTTGCCGCGCCCGCTCCTCAGCGGCCTTCTTGCGGCGCGCCATGATCTCGGCTGCGTTGTCCTCGAGACTCTTGCGCAGCATCGCGACGTCGTCCTCGGTCATGTTCACGCGCGTCGTCGCGAGCATGTGGGCGAAGTGTGCGATCTCGTGGTCGGCGATCGGGAAGCCGGTGTTGCCCTCGTCGCCGTCGGAGGTGATCTCCGGGTGCAGCTCGGCGTCGGTGATCACGATCCACGGGATGCCACCGCCCTTGCCCTCGCGAAGCTCCGCGGCCAGCTCGGCGCCATCGATCATCCGGTAGGTGTCGATCTTCACGTCGAGGTAATCCCTGGCGAGCACCGGTGCGATCTCCGGTCGCACCATCCAGTCCTCGAGCATGTGGCAGTAACCGCACCACGGCGCGCCGAGGTGGATGAACAGCTTCTTGCCCGTCTCCGTGGCCTGCTTCTGAGCCAGCTTCAGCACCGCGCGCGCGTGCAGCGGGTCGGGCTTGTGCTTCTCGAGGAAGGCCAGCACCGCGGCTGGGTCGTGGTTGGAGCCGGACTCGAGCGAACCGGTCTCCTGGTTGGCGACCGGCTGTCCCGCCGGATCGACGATGGTCAGGAACGGCACGCCCTGCTCGAGGTTGGCGCCGAGCTCCTCGGCGAGGTCCTTGTGCTTGTCCCAGCGGCCGATGTCGACCAGCAGCACCTCGTACTCGTAGCTCAGCGTCCGCCGCACCTTCGCGTCCTGCTCGAACACCGCGTGCAGCTTGTGGCACCAACCGCACCAGTTGCCGCCGAACATCACCAGCACGCGCTTGTTGTCGCGGCCGGCCTTCTCGCAGGCCTTCGCCAGTTCGACGCGCGCGTCGGCGGTCTCGTCGTAGATCTTCTTGGATGCCTTGCCGTCCTGGGCGGACAGCGAGAGGGGGAGGGCGGCGGCGAGGAGAGCCGCGCCGAACATCAGCGAGCGTGCCATGGCTCAGGTTCTACCGTAGGAGGGGCCGACCGAGCAGGAAGTCGGCCTCCGCATCGGGCAATCCTCCGCTCACTTGCCGCGCCGATCCGTGTCCGCTTCGCGGTCCACGGCTGCTGGCTCGGGGCGCTGTTCCGCGTCCGGCCAGCCTTGGATCCGGCGCCGCGCGGCGTCCAGAGCCGCGAAGACGTCGTCGTGCGTCGTGGGTGCGGAGGCGATCGACTCGACCACGGATAGGCAGCACTCGCCGCGCAGGGCCGTGACGATCTGTGCGATGGACTCGGGGCTCGGAATCTCGCAGAGCTGAAGGGCGGCAGCGCGGCGCACCCGTGGACTCTCGTGCAGGCGGAGCAGGACCGTGAGGGCCATCGCCCGGTCTTCGCCCTGTGCATCGACCGCCAGGAGTGCCAGCGCCAGGCGGACGCGGATCTCCGCGCGGGAGAAGCTGTAGAGCCGCGCCTCCTGTGGTGCATACCCGAGCCTCTCCACCCGGGATCGAAGTTCCTGCCGAAGCCGAGGAATCAGTGGGGCGGCCTCGGAGGGGAACATCCGGCACCAGTCGGCGGCGAGTTCGCGGTCGTGCCAGGATGTGTCGGCCTCGAACAGCTTCTCGACGTCGGGCGCCGTCAGCGAGGCCAGCCGGATGCAGCGCCTCCGGTCCAGTCGGTCACCTTCGCCCTTCCATTCCGGGGAGTTGAACCGTCGCGACCGGCGCTGCCACATCCATGCATAGATGGGTTGGCGTGCCTCGGACAGCGCGTCGTCCAGATACGGCACCACGTCGGCGTAGCAGCGGAGGACCGCTGGATCCCGGTCGGGGTCGCTCCGCAGGATGTCCTCCAGGAGTTCCGCGGCTCGCAGTGGTGCGTCTTCGCCCGCGCGGCCCATGGCTCCGAGCACCGCGTGGCGGGCGGAGCTCTGTGGGGCGCTGGCACTGAGGATGGCTGCGAGTGATTCGAGGCCTGGCGCACCGCGTCCCTCCAGGTCCGCGAGGATCTGGTCCAGTCGGTCGTGGTCCGTCATGCGGGCCACGACCTCGGGGCTCGGGATGTCCTCGGCCGCTTGCGCGATGGCCTGGTCCGGGGCGAATGCGAGCGCCGCGACGAGGGCCGCCGCGGCCCGGAGAGTGTCCCGGAGTGCCGCTTCGGCGGGATGGATGGGGCCGCGAGCGCGCGTCGTGACTGCCTTCATGCGAGGCGTCACATCTTGGGCGCGACCTCCACCAGCGTCGAGTCGCCATCCACAGTGAACGTCACCGACACCGGGAGGAACGCCTCGATCACTGCGGCATTGGTGGTCGCATGTGGCGTGGCCCGCGTCGTGCGGAACGCGCCGCCGCCGGCCAGGGCCATCGGCAGCAGGAGCTGGTCGGCCAGGTGCTCGTCCACCGCCGCGCGCTCGGCGCGGAGGAAGTTCTTCACCTCGCGGACCAGGTTGCTGGCCACCTTCTCGGCCGGCACCCGCTTCTCGCCGAACGACGTGAACACGATCGTGCCGGCGTCGGTCTCGACGTCGACGGTGGCCACGTTGCCCGGACCATCCGGCAGGCTGCGGATCTCCACCGCGTCCGGCTTCAGGCCGAGCTTCTTGCGCAGCACCTCGGCCTCGCGTTCGGCGATGCTCACCGGCAGGTCGGCGACCACACAGCGGGCCCGGATCCTCCGGACCTCGCCGCGCTCCAGCAGTTCGATCCGTACGAGCGGACTCGGCTGGATCGTCAACTGGATCGCGCCGCCGCCGGCCGGATAGAAGCCGTGGCGCTCGAGGGTGGCGGTGACCCGCGCGCCCATCCGCTCGAGGGCGGGCACGAAGGTCCGCTCCAGGAAGTCGAACGGCGGGCACATCGGATTGTGGGTGCCGCCCTCGATGCGCACCGTGCTCGGGCCGTCGGCCGCCAGCAGGGCCGGGATCACGGTCTGGGCGACCAACGTGGTGCTGCCGGCGGTGCCGATCGGCACGTGGTAGGTGCCGGCCTGCAGGGCGCCCGGTACGAAGTGGATCGACGACGAGCCGGCGGCCGCGCCCTCGACCCGGGCCGCGCCGATCCGCGCCGCGGTCTGCACCGCGGTCAGGTGTTGGCGCATGAGCCCGGTCCGGCGGCGCTTGGCGCGGATCTTGTCGATCTGCACGGGGCGGCCGGTGATCAGCGACAGCGACAAGGCACTGCGCACGATCTGGCCGCCGCCCTCGCCCTCTGAGCCGTCGAGGACCACCGGGGTGGCGTTCTTCGCGTTCTCGATGGTGTTGTTCGCGTCCATCGCTCTAACCCTTCACGCAGACGACCTGGCGCAGCGTGTGCACGATCTCGACGAGGTCCTTCTGGGCCTCCATCACCGCGTCGATGTCCTTGTAGGCCATCGGGATCTCGTCGATCACTGCGGCGTCCTTGCGGCATTCGATGCCTTCGGTGGCGCGCTCCTGGTCCTCGACCGTGAAGCGCTTCTTGGCCTGCGCGCGCGACATCACCCGTCCCGCGCCGTGGCTGCAGCTCTCGAAGCTCTCGGGGTTGCCCTTGCCGCGCACGATGTAGCTGCGCGCGCCCATCGAGCCCGGGATGATCCCGAGTTCGCCCAGGCCGGCGCGCACGGCCCCCTTGCGGGTGACCCACACGTCGGCGCCGTAGTGGTGTTCCTTCTGGACGTAGTTGTGGTGGCAGTTCACCGCGGTCTCGGTGGCCTGGAACTCCGGCAGCTTCACGTCCGCGCGCAGCGCGTCGAAGATCGCCGCCATCATCAGCTCGCGGTTCAGGCGCGCGAAGCTCTGCGCCCAACCCACGGCGTGGGTGTAGGCGTCGAAGTGGTCGCTGCCCTCGGTGAAGTAGGCGAGGTCCTTGTCGGGGAGATTGGCGAGGTGCTTCTTCATGTCGCGCTTCGCCAGCTCGATGAAGTGCATCCCGATGCGGTTGCCCACCCCGCGCGAGCCGGAGTGCAGCATGATCCAGACGTTCTGATCTTCGTCGAGGCACACCTCGATGAAGTGGTTGCCGGTGCCCAGGGTGCCGAGGTGGCCGACGTGGCGGCCGCGGTCGAGCTTGGGGAAGGCGTCGGTGATGCGCTGGTAGCCGGGCTCGAGCTGGCGCCACGCGTCGGTCGCGCGGGCCGGCAGGTGGTCGCCCCAGGCGCCCTGGTCGTTGCGGCCCCCGCGGTCGGTGCGACCGTGCGGGACGGCGGCCTCGATCGCGGCGCGCATCGGGCCGAGGTCGTCGGGGAGCTGGTCGGCGCGCAGCGTGGTGCGCACCGCCATCATCCCGCAGCCGATGTCGACGCCGACCGCGGCCGGAATGATCGCGGCCTTGGTGGGGATCACGCTGCCGACGGTCGCGCCGATGCCCCAGTGGACGTCCGGCATCGCCGCCACCCAGCCGTGGACGATCGGCAGCTGCGCGACGTTGCGGAGCTGCTGCAGCGCGTTGTCGTCGGCGTGGACGCCGCGGATCCAGGCCTTGATGGGCAGGTGGTCGGTCTTCAGTCGGGTGTAGCCGGTCATCGTTCGGTCCTCTTTCGGAGGCCGGCGGAGAGCGAGGGGTGTGCCGGCGGGGGGCGCTTTCTGGCCGGATATCGTAAGATACGGAATATCAACAAGTTAGTGTTCCGGGCGAGCGCGGGGCTCCATACGTCGTTCGCCCGAGTCCGAGATCCGTGGATCGAGATGATCCCAGGGGATCATCAAGGCGCCCGGACCACCAGCTCCATCGGCTCGCCGTCCGTGGGCAGGACCGGGACTTCGTGCGGGGCGCGGTCGTCGGTCGTGACGTCGATCGACCAGAGTCCCTCGAGCCCCGGCGGGCAGCGGACCTCGAGCAGGCCCTCGCGATACTCCGCGCTCGCCGCGAGGTGGGTGCAGAGACCGCGGAGCGCGTTGTAGGCCGCGTCCTCCGCGAGGTCGCCGTCGTCGGGCGCATGGAACTCCCGGAGCCTGGCGCTGACCTGCTCGGGGTGCGAGCCGTCTGCCCGGACGACCCGCAGCCGCAGGATGCTCCAGGGCTGCAGGGTCAGGTCGAGTTCGGCGGCACCCCAGGCGAAGCGCGCGGCGCGCAGCGTGCCGTGGGCCATGCCGCGCGGTCCTGCGGCCAGGACCAGGTAGGGGCCCGACTCCACGAGGAGGCGCGCCGTTCCGGTCCTGCCGACGCGCGCCAGCCAGGGCAGGTCCTCGCCGATGCGGAGCTTGCCGGGGCGTTCGAAGATCCGCAGTTGGGTGGCGAGCGCCGGTTCGCCGCGGTCGTCGGTGACCCGCACCCGCGCGGGCTTCAGCGTCGAGACATCGACCGTGCCGAGTTCGCGGGTCTGGCGGGCCCGGAGCAGCGCCATCCGCGGGTCGTCGGGGTCGGTCCTTCCCGCGGAGGGCAGCAGCACGGTCCACTTGAAGCGCTCGACGTCGGCGGGGGCCTCGGGGATCGCGAACCGGCCGTCGGTGTCGGTGCGGGTGAGGAAGTCGATCTCCTCGTAGGTCCAGTTGTTCTGCTGGGTCTCGACGTGGTGGAAGCACTGGACCAGGATCGGTGCGTCGGCGACCGGCAGGTCTCGCCTCGCCATCACCCGTCCGGTGAGCGGGCGCGTCGGCGGGAGGGTGAAGCGCAGCTCGTCGATCTCCTCGGTGCGCAGCCGGCCGCTCCAGAACACCGCGTTGCCGTAGCGGCCGGAGTAGGCCTGCATGCGTCCCGGCGCGGTTGCGGACAGGATGACTCGGGCACCCGGATCCTCGCCGGGGAACGCGGCGAAGCGGAGCGGGAGCCGCACCTCCAGCCGCCCGTCGGCGCCGGTGGTGCCCTGCGCGGACCAGTCGGAGTGGCGGGCGTGCAGCAACAGGTCGCCAGAACCTGGTGGCACCCACACGTCGTCGAAGCGGACCTCGATCTCCGCGCCGGCGATCGGTGCACCAGCCTCGTCGGTGACCAGGACCGGGATCGAACGCGCGTGCGGTCTCTCGACGGTCAGGACCTCGCCGACGGCCTGATCCGGAGCATCGCAGAAGCCCTCCTGGAGCAGCGGCTCGCCGTGCTCATCCAGCACGGTGAGCACGCAGGGTTCCGGGCGCAGCGGCGGTGCGGCGAGTTCGCCGTGTTCGTCGGTGATGCAGTCGAGCGCTGGCGCACCGGGGCGTAACGGGGCGATGCGCAGGGTGAGCGGCGCGAGGTCCTGCCACTCGGCGGGGAGTCGCACCTGGATCCTGCGGATCGACTGCGGTCGGATCTCGCGCAGCGTCAGCAGGTCGCCCGGCACCACGCCGTGCTGCGGGGCACTGCGGCGATGGGTTCCATCCGGCGTCGTGTGCCAGGCCCAGGCGGTGTAGCCGAGCCCCTTCAGCACCTGGGCGCGGAAGATGCCGCGTTCGTCGGTGGTCGCCTCGACGACGTCGACCTCGCCGAGCAGCGGCAAGCCTGGAGTGGTCAGGGCCGACAGCACCACCGTGGCGCCGGCCATCGCCTGGTCGTCGAGGCCGAGCACGCGGCCGGCCAGGGTCGCGCGAGTGGACGTCGGTGGCTGGGTCGCGGCAGACGTCGCGAGACCGAGCACGAGAACCAGCAGAGCGGGGAGGGAGCGCATCGGTCACTTCGACTTCGTGAGGATCAGCTCCTGCGGTGATCCTTCGGCCGGCTCGAGAGGGACCTCCCTGGCCTCGTAGCCCCGCGCATCCACCCGGAGCTCGTAGCGCGTGTTCCGGAACTGCTTGCACCGCACCGTGAGCACGCCGTCCTGCCAGGTCGGTCGGTTCGCGAAGTCGTTGAGCACGTTCTGCAGGGCGGTGCGCAGCACTGCGTCGAACTGGTCTTCGTTGCCCGAGTAGCTGTAGCTGCAGATGTAGCTCGACACCGACTCGGGCACCGCGCCGTCGGAGCCCTTCACCTTGAACCGGGCCGTCGGCCAGGGCTCCAGCGACAGATCGAAGGACTGCGGCTCGTCGGTGGCCGGGCCCACGTGGATCTTCTGCGACGCGAGGCCCTTCTCGTCGGCGGCGAGCAGGCCGTACTCGCCCGGGGGCAGGTGCAGCAGGGTGCGGCCGCGGCGGTCGATGCGGCGGATCCACGGCACGTCGCGGTCGGTGCCGCGGTTGCCGGTCGACGAGAGGTCGAAGATCTCCAGCTGCGCGCCGACCGCGGGACCCTGGTCGAGATCGCGGATCTCGATGCGGACCGCGGCGTGCCGCGACAGGTCGAAGTCCTGCGGCTTGTCGCGGTCGACCTCGGGCAGCATCGCGTAGCGGCCGGCCTGCAGGTCGTCGGTGGACCAATGCGCGCGGAGCGACTCGGGGAGCGCGCAACCGATCTCGACGTCCTGGCCGTCGTCGGGGAAGGCGGGCACCGTCCAGCGACCGTCCGCGTCGGTGCGGACCAGGAAGCGCAGCTCGAGATGGGTCCAGCCGTTCTGGTGGGCGTTCATCTTGCTGTCGGCGGTGACCAGCACCGGCACGTCGGCGAGCGGCTGGTCCTCGGCCGCCAGCAGGCGACCACCGAGTGGCTTGGCGTCGCGGAGCAGGAAGTGGAGTTCCTTCGCGTCGTCGGCCTGTCGCTCCCCGTTCCAGAACACGTTCTGCTGGCAGTGGCCCGAGTGGGCCTGCGCACGACCCTCGGCCATCGCGGCGAACACCGCCTCCTTCCAACGACGCTGTTCGAGTGGGCCGAACGGGTCGAAGCCGAGCGGGGCGCGGACCACCGCGCGGCCGTCCTCGCCGGTCGTGCCGCAGGTCCGCCACAGTTGGACCTCGCTGTCGGTGAGCAGGTCGTGCGGTGCGGTGGAGTAGCCGCTGCGCACCACGCGCTGGCGGATCGTGGCATCGGGCAGCGGCGCGCCCGAGGCGTCGGTGACGACCACGGGGACCTCGACGGGTGCGGGCACCTCGACCTCGTAGCGGCCGTCCTTCGCAGCCTTCGAAGTGGGGTGCATCCGCTCCTTCCACAGCGGTTCGCCGTGGCGGTCGAGGACCAGGCAGCTCGCCCAGCCGTCGGGCAGGGGCGGCGCGGCGGCCGAGTTCTCCGCGTCGAGTGCGAGGTCGACCGCTTCGAGGTTCGGGTGCGTGAAGGTGATCCGCAGCGAGAACGGCGCGAGGTCGGCCCAGGCAGGGTCGGTCGTCACGTGGATCCGGAAGGCTGGCTGCGGGTCGATCTCCTCCAGCGAGACCAGGGCGCCGGGCACCGCGCCGTGGCGGATGCTGGAACGGCGGACCGAGCCGTCGTCGCGGCGCTGCAGCGCGCGCACCGTGTAGCCGAGGCCGGTGAGGACCGGCGCGCGGAAGATGCCGCTGTCGCTCGCGGTGACCTCGACGCGGTCGATGGTCCCCAGTTCGGGCGCGCAGGGGGTGGTGTGGGCGCTGAGGATCACCCTTGCGCCGCCCCATGGCTCGCCGTCGGCCGCGACGAGGCGACCGGCGATGGTCGCGCGCGGATCGGTCGACGGCCCGTCCTGAGCTGGAACGCAGACTGCGGCGGCCGCCGCGAAGACCAGGAGCAGAGTGGCGCGCAGCTGGCGAGGCGGTGACTTGATGGGCATCTCAGCCATCCTTCCGGAGTTCGATGATGACGGGTTCGCGTTCGGTGGGCACGAGTTCGCAGGTGGCCTTCTCGCCGCCCGATGTCCGGATCTCGAGTCGTCGGGTCGCGGTCTCGCTGGGGAAGCACCGGACGGTGAGCACGCCATCGTGCCAATCGGCGCTGCTCGCGAACTCGCGGAGTGCCGGAGTCAGCGCTGCACGCAGCTGCTCCAGGAACGGGTCGCGCGAGTTCCTCCTGCTCCCGCCTGCGTCCCGCGTGGTGGGCCGCTCGGTCAGCGGCAAGCGATCTGGACCGAGCACGCGCGCGCGGAAGGTGGGCCACGGACGCAGCTCGAGTTCCACCGGTCGCGGATCGGTCCCGGTTCCGGGCACCTCGTAGGGAGCGTGCGCGTAGCCACGCTCGTCGACCGCGATCAGGCCATGGTGGCCGGGCTGTCGGTAGAGCAGCACCTCGCCACGCCGATCGACCCGATGCAGATCGGGGATCTGCGGGCGAAGGCCCGGCCGTCGGTCGAGGTCCATGGACTCCAACTGCACGCCGACGGCGGGGCCCTGTTCGGCATCTCGGAGCACCACCCGGACCGGGCGGTAGGTCGACAGGTCCCGCGTGAGTTCCGTGGCTCGTGCGAGCGAGGCGAGGTGGAGCACGCGCGACGGTGCGAGGCCGTCGTGCGTCCAGCGGTTGCGTATCGACTCCGGAACACGGCAGGCGACCTCCAGGTACTGCGCGTCTGCGGGCATCCCGGGGACCGACCAGCGGCCTTCCGCGTCGGTTGTCGCCAGGAAGCGACGGCGCAGGTGGGTCCAGCTGTTGTCGCGCGCATTCATCCTGCACGTCGCCGTGACCAGCAGGTCGACGCCGGCCAGAGGTTCGCCCGGTCCGGCGACGAGGCTGCCGGTCCAAGGCTCGGCTGCGGCCAGCGTGAAGTGCAGCGCGTCGACCCGTTCGGTGACCTGCGCACCGTTGCAGAACACGTGCCCCTGCGCGTAGCCGGAGTGCGCGTCCATCCGACCTTCCGCCGAGGCGACGAACAAGACGCTCTGCGACCCACGCCGCTCGTCGGGACCGAGAGGGTCGAACTCGAGCGGGAGACGAACGGTCAGTCGACCCTCGGCGTCCGTGTTGCCGCAACACCGCCATGCCTGGCGCTCGACGTGCATCAGCAGGTCACTGGGCTCGACCCTGCGGAAGCCGTGGTAGGTCTGGTGACGCACCGTCGCGCCCGCGATCGGTCGACCGGCCGCGTCGCGGACCAGGAGCGGGACGTCCACTGCTGGAGGGACCGTCACCACGACGCGGTCCGACTCGAACTGGTGGCCGGTCGAGCGGCGCACGTAAACGAAGGGTTCCCCATGCCGGTCCAGCAACAGGAGGTCCACCTCACCCGCGGGAAGCGGAGGTAGCACGAATGCGTCGTCCTCTGCGGGTGGGAGCCATTCGTCCGGAATGTCGGGGTGGTCGTGCGCGATGAGCACGGAGAACGGGCGCAGCTCGTCCCAGTCGGGCGGAGCGACGATCTTCAGGCTCAGGGCCGGTTGCGGGTCCGTGGCCACGAGCTCGATCAGCGCACCGGGCACCACGTCGTGACGGAGTTCGGTGCGGAGCCATCGACCGTCGTTGGCCGGCTTGTACGCCCACGCCGAGTAGTCGAGACCGGAGAGGATGCTGGCGCGGAAGATCCCGGCCTGGTTCGTGGTCACACCGACTCCGTGGTGCTCGCCCAACTCGCGGGCCTGAGGTGTGGTGTGCGCGCAGAGCACCACGGTTGCGTCCGCCCATGGCTCGCCGTCCGCACCGACGACGCGGTCGGCCACCCGAACGCTCGGCTCGGGCCTCGGCGTCCCCGACTCGGCTTCCTGTGTGGCGAGCGGCGCGGGCGCGATCAGAAGCGCGAGCAGGAGGGCATGCGCATGGCTCATCGGGTCCATCCTTGATCCGGCGTCCGGCACCGAAGATCGGCAGTCGCGAGGGATGTCGAGGGTCTCGTCGGCCGAACCCCACGGAACGGAGACTCTGCACCTGCCGGGCCGATCGTCCGGTGCGCGACGCCGGGCTCGAAGGGCCTCCTTCGAGGAGCCGTGCAGGTGGTCATGTTATCCATGATCGGGTGCCGGTCCCGGCCTTGCCTGCCGAGCTGGGATCGAACTCTCGTTGGTTCCTTCGCGCCTGTGCGTCCGGCCGGCCAAAGGGTGAACGGTTCGACCCGGCCAGGCCGGTCACCCCTCGGCGCCACTCGAGCACCAGGAGGAACTCATCATCTGCACATCTCGACCCGGCCGAGATGTTCAGGACATGGGCGCGGACCTGCTCGGTGGGCGGCGTCTCCGTCGCGGACGGTCGGAGCCCGCATGGTAGCGTCTCGGGGATGCAGGTCCGGACGATCCTCGCCGTACTCCTGTCGGTCGCGGCGGCAGACGCCCAGCACCAGGAGATCTTCCCGCTGGGACCACTCGGTGGCCTGGCGAAAGTCGTGGAGGCGGAGGTATTCGCCGAACTCACCGCGGTCGACGAGGGTGGGCCTCTGGCGCGCGCGGGGCTGGTGGTGGGTGACCGGATCGTCGCGGTTGGTGGGATGCCGTTCGTCGCGCACACGCGGCGGATCGACGACGGCGGAACGGGCCCGCAGCGGGCGTTGGGCGAAGCGGTCGACGACGCGATGGGGAGCGTCGAGGAGGTCGGGGCGGTCGCGGTGACGGTGACGGTCGCGCGAGACGACCAGGCTCTCGACCTGCATTTGGCCTTGCCGGTGCGGCCTGCGCTGGGTGCGGCCGATCCCGGGGCGGCGCGTCGTGCGCTGCGGTCCGCCGCGGCCGCGCAACTGCTCGCGGCGCAGCGCGACGACGGCGGCCTGCGCAGCCGGGTCGGGTTGACGGGCCATCGGGTGCTGTCGGCGTGGGCGCTGCTGGCCCTGCTTGCGCACGACGACGACGCGCAGCGCGCAGCCCGCGATCGGCTGGCGGGTTGGCTGCGTGGTCCCGAGGGTCGTGCCTGGTTGCCGGCCGACTTCTCGCAGGGGCCCGATGGTCTCGACAACTGGGCGCTGGCGTCGACCGCGATCGCGCTCGCCGAGCACGCGCTCGACTGCGACGACGAGGAGCAGCGGAAGACAGACCTGGCGGTCCTCGCCCACTGCAATGCCGGCCTCGTGGCGCGGATGACCGACGACGGCCTGTTCGGGCACGCCACCACCGCCGGCTACGACGGCAAGGGCTTCAACGTGATCAATGCGCAGGCGCAGCTCGCCTGGTCGCTCGGTGCCGCGGCCGGAGTGCCGATCGATGCCGAGGCCTTCGCGCGCTCGGAGGCGCAGCTCGCGCAGTCGCTCGACCCGGATGGCGGGGTCCGCTACTGGACGATGAAGGGCACCGGGACCGGCGATGCCTCGTTGCGCACCAGCGCCTTCGCGCTGTCGCTCGGCCTCACCGGCCGTCTCCCCGAAGTACGCGCGAAGCTGCTCGCCTACCTCGATACCCACGCCGCCCGGGCCCGCGAAGCGCATGCGGTCGGCTCGCTCGGCATGCTGCTCCAGGCGCCGGCGCTACGCGCGTGGGACCGCGCCGCCTACGAGCGCTTCCTCGCCGAGTGGCGTTGGTACCTCACGCTGATGTGGTGCCCCGACGACCGCATCGCCTACATCGGCGGCAAGGGCAACAACGGCGGCGACGACTACCTGGACCGCTCCCTGATCGCCGCGGTCCTCGCCCTGCAACTCCTCGCCGTCGACGAGCAGCACCTCCACCTCTCCATGGGGGGTTAACATCTCGACCCGGCCGAGTTGTCAACCCCTGAAGCTCGCTGCCGAATCGCCCGCATCTCCTTCGGAGGGGGTTAACAACTCGGCCGGGTCGAGATGTTAACCCCTCTGTTTCGCTCGTTCACTCGAGGGGGAGGACCAGCTCGTCGTCGGCGGCGAAGGTCTTGCGGGTGATCTCTTCCATGTTCCGATCGAAGAGGATCACCGTGAACGCGCGGCCGTCGGTCGGGGTGCGGACGCGCATCGTGGTCTCGCGGGCCTTGGTCGGCGGCATGGAGGCTCCGCCGTCGAAGACGCCGTCGGCGTCGAGGATGCGGGCCGTGAACATTGCCTCGTCTTCGCTCGACCGTCGGATCGTGAGCGCCCGCTCGGGACGGTCGTCGATCGGCAGTTCGACCCGCGCGGTCTCGCCGCTGCGCACGGTGACCGGCACGCACCGGCTGCGCTGCGAGCCGACGGCGTGCAGCACGTAGCGACCCGGAGGGATCGGTTCGAGTGTCGCCCGTCCCTCGGAATCGGGTTCGACGTGGCTGCGGAAGGAGCCGTCGGGCCGCGTGAGCTGGATCCCGCTGTAGCTCCGCTCGCCGACCTCGTAGCCGAGCTGGACCTCGATCCGGCCTGGCTCCGCGAGGTGGACCTGCCCGATGTCGATGCGCTGATGCGGCTCCAGCCGCCACGCACCGAGGTCCACGTCGCCGAGCCGTCCGGCGTCCGTGGTCAGTCGTACCGCGCGCGGCGGCAGGGGACCGATCGCGAACGCGCCGGTCTCGGCGTCGCAGTCGTGGAAGTAGCCGAAGTTGTCGTGCCTCAGGGTCAGCTGTGCGCCGACCAGGGGTTCTCCGCCCGGCCCGAGGACCGCCCCGCGGATCCATGCGCTTGGCAGCTCCGCTTCGTCGACCACGATCTCGAGGGCCTCTCCGCCGGGTGTCGCGTCACCCGCCGCGTGGCAGGCGATGAAGTCGCTGCCCGGCGCGTAGACCTCGACGCGGTGCACCTCGTTCTTCAGACCGCCGAGTTCGAAGCGACCTTCGGCGTCGGTCTTCGCATTGCCCCAGTGGCGCGCGGTCATGTCGAGGTTCTTGGCGTGCACGCGGTAGCCGACGCGCGGCGTGCCGAGTGCGTCCACCACCCGGCCGGAGATCGTCGGGATGGCTTCGAGCACCGGGTCCCATCGGCCGACCTCGCCGGGTGCGAGAGTCAACGTGGTGCTGGCTCGGCCTGCGTCCTTGTGGTCGATCCGGAGCGAGACGCGGCCCGGTTTCAGGCTGTCGAGTCGGAACCGACCATCGGCCCCGGACTCGGTGCGGCAGTAGCCGAAGTCGGCGTAGCGCTCGTCGCCGGCGATGATCCGGACCTTGGCCGGTGCGCCATCGGCACCGACGACCCGGCCTTCGACCACCGCGTGGTCCGGCAGCACGACCTCCGTAGCCGTGTCCTCGCCCGCCTCGATCTCCACGTCGGCGACCACCTCGCCGTGGTCCAGTGCGCGCACCCGGACCCTCGCACGCCCGGGTGGGAGACCGTCGAGGACGAAGCGACCCTGGGCGTCGGTGGCCAGCCAGGGATGCGGTGCTGTGACGGCCCGCGGCGAACCGACGTGTTCGCCCACGAGCTGGTCGGCGTCGGTCGTGTTCACGTGCGCACCGCTCGAACCATGCTGGATGCGCGCACCATGGATCGGCTCTCCGGTGTCGTCGACGACGCGCCCGATCAGGCGCCCCGCAGGACCCCGCAGCGGGATCGTCACCTCCTCGGTCTGCCCGGCATCGAGCGGGATCAGGAAGTAGTGCGACGGCACGTGCCCCGGCGCGCGCGCGCCGATGTAGCACGCGGCGCCGAACGGGATCTCGAAGCGACCCTGCGCATCCGCGGTCGCCACCGCGAAGCAACTGCTGTGATTGAAGTACTGCGACGTGAGGATCGTCGCGCCCGCTACCGGCCGGCCCTCGTGGTCCACGACGCGTCCCGTGAGCGTGGCGTGGCGCCCGACCGCGATCTCGGCGAGGACCTCCTCACCCGCCTCGGTGATCTCGACGTCGACGGACTCGTGGTCGGTGCGGACGTCGACCTTGCCGACGAGCACGCGCTCGAGCAGCACCTCGCCGGCGAGGTCGCTGACCCCTTCCACTCGGTTCATGTGCGGATTGCCCGCATCCCAGCGGTAGGCGCTCACGCCGACGCCGGCCGCGGGCGTGCCGTGGTCCTTCCAGGTCAGCCGCACGCGCACCTGGCCGTAGCGGCGGCCGCCCTCCGCGGGAGCGGGGGAGGGCTCGACCGCCACGCGAAGCGCCTCGTCTGCGGTTCCAGACTCGGAGGTCCCGTCGTTCGCCGGGAGTCCCGCATCGGCGCTGCGCGGATCGGCGGGTTCGCGGGCCTCCGCGCCAGGGTCGCCGTGAGGCGGCGCTCCGCCGTCCCACAACATCCACGTGGTAGCAGCGACGGCCACGAGAGCGACGATCGATAGAGCGAGCTTCTTCATGAGCAGAGTGGTTCCGATCGAGGCGACGAGGACGGTTGCCGCGGCTCCTGCCGTCGCCGGCAGTGCGAGCCGCGCCGCCTCGAGGACGGCACTGCGGACCGCCGCGGGGACCTGCGCCGACGCGGCGCCGAGTGACAGGCCGACCGCCAGAAGCGAGCCCGCCAGCCCCGGCCCGAGCCGTTCGCGCAGCAGTGCCAACCCGCGCGACAACTGCACCCGCACCGTCACCGGCGCGCGCTCCAGCGTCGCGGCGATCTCGTGCGGCGCGAGGCCGTGTTGCAGCGCGAGGCGCAGCACCGGGCGGTAGGTCTCGGGCAGCGCGTGCAGTTCGCGCTCCACCGCGGCGACCAGCTCGCGGCGCTCGGCGGCGGTCAGCGGGTCCTCGGCGGTGAGTCGATCCAGCGACTCCTCGATCCGCCCCGGATCGGGGATCCGCGCGCCGTCGCGGCGCTGGCGGCGGACGCGGTTGTGCAGGATGCCGGTGAGCCAGGGCAGCGCCTCGCGGGGCGGGGCCTCACGGCCGTCGCCACGCGCCTCGATCACCGCGAGGAAGGTCTCCTGCAGCGCGTCCTCGGCGCGGGCGGCGTCGCCGAGCAGGTGCAGGGCCACTCGCCACAGGGGCTCGGCGGCGGTGTCGAACAGCTCGGCCAGCGCCTCGGGCGCACCGCTCGCGAGGTAGCGGCGCAGCGCGTGGTCGGCGGTCGGTCCCGGGTCGCTGGGCATCGGCATCCTGGCACCCGGGCCGGATCGCGCGTTACACGGAATCCGCGCGGACTTCGCGGACTACCGCGGCTGCGGCACGACCCGCAGGTACGGCTTCAGCGTCTTCCAGCCGTTCGGGAAGCGCTCCTTCGCCTCCGCGTCCGACAAGGCCGGGACGATGATCACGTCGCCGCCCTGCTTCCAGTTGGCCGGCGTGGCGACCTTGTGCTTCGCGGTGAGCTGGATCGAGTCGAGGGCGCGCAGGATCTCGTCGAAGTTGCGGCCGGTGCTCATCGGATAGGTGAGCATCAGCTTGATCTGCTTGTCCGGGCCGATCACGAACACCGTGCGGACGGTCGCGTTGGTGGCCGCGGTCCGACCCTCGGCGGTTCCCGAGACGTCGGTCTGGAGCATGTTGTAGAGCTTGGCTACCTCGAGCCGGGTGTCGGCGATGATCGGGTAGTTCGGCGCGATGCCCTGGGTCTCCTCGATGTCCTTGGCCCACGCCTCGTGGTCGTCGGTCGAATCGATGCTCAGGCCGATCACCTTGGTGTTGCGGCGTTCGAACTCCGGCGCGAGCCGGGCCATCGCGCCGAGTTCGGTGGTGCACACCGGAGTGAAGTCCTTGGGGTGCGAGAACAGGATCGCGTAACCGTCGCCGATCCACTCGTGGAAGCGGATCGGACCCTGGGTGGTGTCGGCCTGGAAGTCGGGGGCGGTGTCGTTGATGCGCAGCGTCATGGCTCGTGGTCTCGGGGGGAGGGGTCGTGGAAGTGGGGCCGCTCGTCATGCACATGCGATCGCGGCGTGCCTTCCACAGCGGGAGGTCGGTCCGCTACCGAACGTCCGTGGTGCGCGTTCGGATCCTCACGAGCGGTGTCCGCGCGCAGGAGCGTAGCGCGCGACGGATCCACCCCCAGGTGGGGCGGGACCGGCCCGAGGAGGTTTGCCCGAGCCCTGCGCGATCAATCGACCTTCGGGCCGCGGCGGACCGTGATGGTGGTCTCGGGCTCGCTCAGCGTGATGCTCGGCGGGTCGGCGCGGTAGTAGTCGCCGTCGAGGAACAGGTAGAGGTCGTAGGTGGTGGCGTGGGCCAGCGAGAGCTGAACCCGGTCGCCGGTGGTGGCGGAGGAGGGGCCGGTGTGGACGTTCGGCAGGCGGGCCTGCAGACCGACCATCTGGTTGTCCTTCAACCGCAGGTCGTCGGCGTAGTGGGCGTTGATCACGTAACGGCGGGTCACCGTGAAGCGGCCCTCGAACGGCATCGACCCTGCAGGCACGTCGATCTCGGTCTCCTCCAGGTCGGCGAACGACGACATCAGGCGGACCTCGTAGCGCCCGGCACCGATTCGCGTGAAGCGCACGCAGCCCTGCGCATCGGTGCTCTCGACGAGCGCGACCGTGAAGGGGGTTTCGGCGCCCGCGAACTTCAGCAGCACATTGGAGTCGGTGACGGGCCGGCCCTGCTCGTCGACCAGGGTCAGTTCGGCGCTTCCGGTCCGGATGTCGCCGTGCACGTCCGCACCGCGGCCCGCCAGGATGTCGACCGACCACAAGTGGAGGACGTCGCCGTCGTCGCGGTCTGCCACCCCGAGGACCTGCTTGCCGGGCTTCAGGTCGGCGAACACGAACCGACCCTCGGCATCGGTCTCGATCCGATCGCTGGTCTCCCAGCCCCAGTCCATCCAGGTGTCGTCCGAGTCGTCGTACGTGGCGTCGCGCCGCAGGATCGGGTAGCCCACCGCGGGCTCGCCATCGACCCGCACCACGCCGGTCACGTAGCCGAGCGTCGGATCCGCGCCGCCGATCTGGAACACCACGTCCTGGCTGCGTCCCGCCGTGACCTGGATCTCGCGTTCTTGGATCCCCGACTCACGGAACCAGATGTTCGACCGCGACCGCGCCTTCTGGATGGCGCGCTCCAGGGTCAGTGGTTCGCGGGAGCGCTCGAACAGCTCGACGTAGTAGCGGCCTTCGGGGACGCTTTCGCAGCCGAAGCGCCCCTCGGCGTCGGGGAGCAGCACGCGGCGGAACGGGGGGACGTCGACCGTGTCGTCACCGAACGTCGGCTGGCGCAGGACGACCTGGAAGTCGCCGACCTTCCGCATCGAGACCGGACCGACCTCGATCCGGCCCTCGATCTTCCCGACTCCGCCCAGCTCGAGCGTGATCCGCCGCTGTTCCGGGTTCTCGCCGACTTTCGCGACCGCCATGCCGCTGCCATCGGGCGCGAACGCGGAGACCACCGAGAACGCCGCCACGCTGTCGAGCTCGACCTCGCCGCGCTCGTCGGTGCGGACCGGCGCCTCGGGGAGGTGCTCGTTCCAGATCGGCAGGCCGTAGTCGGTCGGCAGGATCGACTCGGCGTCGAGGTCGGTTACGTCCTGAACCAATACTGTTGCCCCGACGCACGGTCGACCGTCCGGGCGGCGCACGGCGATCGTCAGCGGTCGGCGTGGCAGCAGGTTCACGGTCAGCGGCCGTTCGCTCGGAAGGTTGGCGACGAAGATGCGCGGATGGAAATCTGGGTGGGTGATGCGGAAGGTCCACGCGCCGTGGGTCTTGGCCTCGGTGCGCAGCACGCCGCTCTCTGCGCTCGCCAGCGACACGCGGTGGAATGGATCCCGTGCGACGAGACGTCCGAGTTCACCGAGCAGCGGAGTCGGCCGGGCCTCGATCTGGAACTCCGAGCCTTCGACGCCCTCGGCGCCCATCAGGCGGATGGTCAACGCGCCGCGTGGCGGGAGCGGGATCTCCGGCTCCTCGCCGGGGGCGATCGGGCCGTGCAGGGTCCAGGGTTCGGTCGGGCCGCGACGGAACGCGACGAGGTGCGGGATGCGGTCGACTCCGTGGACCTCGAACAGCCCGTCGGAGTCGGTCGTCACCGTCGCTTCACACGGCGCGGCGCCCGTGAAGCCCAGCAAGCCGATCGGAGCGACCTTGACCTCGACGCCGGCCACGCCCTCGTCGGTCTCCGGGTCGAACACGAAGCCGGCGCAGAGTTCTCCGCGCGGCAGGGCGATCACGCCTGCGTCGGTGGTCCTGCCGGAGGCCACGCGGAGCCCGTCGCTGCGCGCGACGCCGGCGTGGCTGCCGGCGGGTGGCCTGACCACGAGTAGCGGGTTGCCGTCGGAGACGCCACGGAGCACGAAGCGACCCGCGTCGTCGGTGTTGGTGCGCGCGAGCGGGAGCTGCTCCCACAGCGGGCGCACGCCCTCGCCGTCGAGCACCACCGCGGCGTGGTCGGGGCCGTCGGGGTCGGTCACCGGGTCGCGCCCGAGCACCGCGAGCGCACGCATGAGCCGGTACGGATACTCGGCCAGACCCTCGGGAGATGCTAGCTCGGTGGCGGTCGGGCGCGGCAGGGTCAACAGCGCGCCCTGCTCGAGCACGAAGCGATGCAGCGGGAACGCGGCGAGAGCCACCGCGGGGACCTGCGCCGCCAGCACCTCGGCGCCGGCCACCGGGTTGCCGGCTGCGTCGTGCACGATGCCGGTCACCTGGCCGCGGTCTTCCAGTCGGAACGTGCCGAGGTCGCTCCGCTCACCGGCCAGCACGGTCGCCTCGATCGAGACCAGTTGGCGAAGCGGGCCCTCGACGTCGGCGAGCAGCAGTGCGTCGGAACCGTTCGGCAACGAGTCGAAGACGAACTCGCCGTCGGCATCGGTCTCGGCCTCGCGCTGCGAGAAGGCCGGGGCGAGGAATAGCGCGCTCGGGTCGAAGGCGAACAGGCGGACCTTGGCCTTGGCCAGTGGCGCACCACTCGGATCGACGAGGCGGCCGCGGTAGCCGCCGAGGCGTGCCGGGTCGGTGTGCCTTCCGAGGGCTCCGGAGTCCGCGTCGTCGACGAGGCTGCGTCCGGCCTCCGCGGTGGTCGTGCCGGCACCCGGGTCGCCGGCGAGGCGGTTCGTTCCTGGATCCCCTGGACTGCTCGCGGCGGTCCGGTCGATCGGAGTCGGCGCCGCATCGGCGGGCCAGGCGAGATAGACGAGTGCCGCCAGGGCTGTTGCCCCGACGCCGAGCATGGTGAGTTTCATGGCGATCCCAAGACCTACGAGAGTCGTCGCCATGCCTGCCGCGGCCGCGTCCTGCGGCCGGGCGATCGGAACGAGCAGCAGGCACCACGCGCGGCGGTCGCCGGCGTGTTGTGCGTCGAGTCGTTCGCGCATCAGGGCCAGTCCGCGGCGCACGTGGCTGCGGACCGTCGCCGCAGGCACGCCCTGCGACTGCGCGATCTCGGCGGGCTCGAGTCCTTCCAGGTAGCGCAGCGTCACCGCGGTGCGGTAGGGCTCGGTGAGCCCGCGCAACGCTTCGACGACTTCACGCCGCTGGTCCTCGCGCTCCAGCACCTCGTCGGCGGACGGCAGGGTCTCTTCACCCCGCGCCGCCTCGCGCTCGCGGGCGATCCGTCGCCGCGCCCCACGCGCCTCGTTGGCAGCCTGGTTGCGGACGATGGTCGCGAGCCACGCGCGCAGACTCTGCGGCCGGCTCTTCGAGCGGAGCGCTGCGACCCAGGTGTCCTGCACCACGTCGTCGACGCGGTGGTCGTCGAACAGGAGTCCGCGCGCCAGGCGGCGCACGAAGTCCTCCTCGGCGAGCAGGCGTTCGGGGTCGAGCTTCAGTCCGATCTCGGTCATGGCGCGGGCAGGGACACCACGGGGTCGGGGAGCGTTGCGGGAACTGTCGGAAATCGCAGGAGCGGCGTGACCGATCGGGGCGTGCGGGGCACCGAGGGCGGGGGGCGCCGAGCCCTCGCCCAGGAACTATCATGACGGGAGACCCGAACCGATGCTCACGATGGCCGACCACACCGAGACCACCACGCTGCCTGGCGTCCAATGGCAGAACTACCTGCGGATCCGCGACGACCTCGAAAGGTCCGGAAGCCGCCGTCGCCGGGTGTTCTTCGGTCAGGAAGGGGTGTTCGTCGTGACCCC
Source organism: bacterium (assembly GCA_030432695.1). GTDB lineage: Bacteria > Planctomycetota > UBA1135 > UBA1135 > UBA2386 > JAUILN01. Next base: position 135,317 of record JAUILN010000003.1, read on the forward strand.
CTCGCATCGGCATGACTTCGTCACCGATCGGGTGCGGATCGCGGCCCAGGAGTTCGCCTTCCGGTACGGCATCTCGATCGACGCCGGACGATCGACCACGCTTCGCCACACGCAGATCCAGCGAGCGGCGGAAGGCGACGACTGCCTGTGGATCCGTCGCCCCGACCGGAATCGGCGGCGGCATCAACTCGATCTCGCGGTGGACCCCCCACCCGACGTGGTGATCGAGACCGAGGTCACGCACCCCGCCGATCCGCGGCTCTCGATCTACGCGGAATTGGGCGTCGGTGAGGTCTGGCGGGTCCGCACCGGCGCCGGTTGGTCGCCGGTGGTGACGATGTTCGTGTGGGAGGAGGGCGACGCGGCCTATCGCGAGGTCCGGAGCAGTCGGGTGTTGGAGGGGTGCGAGGCCTCGTGGTTGGAAGGACTGCTGGTGGACATCTGGGATCAGGACCTGAACACGTTCGTGGCTACGGTCCGGGCGTCGCTGGAGGGGTGAGCAGTTTTCTCGGATCGAGCGTGACCCGTCGTCGACTGCGGTGCACCGGGAGACTGCCAACACATCTTCCTCCCGCCGTCTATGCTCCAAGGGGTACCGAACCGATGCTCGCCATGTCGACCGAACCGGAGACCGCCACGCTGCCGGGCGTGGCCTGGGACACCTATCTCGAACTGCGCGACCAGCTCTACGCTGCGGGTTCTCGGGGCAAGCGGGTCTTCTACGGCGAGGAGGGGGTGTTCCTCGTGACTCCCTCGCACCGTCACGACGTGCTCACCCGTCTGGTCTCGGCGCTGGTTCAGGAGGTCGCGATGTCGCGCGGACTGCGTCTTGGGTCCGCGCTCTCGACCACGCTGAAGCGGGTGGATCTCCACCGGGCCGCAGAGGCCGACGACTGCTTCTGGATCGACAACGAGGACTACGACCAACGGGTCCATGACCTCGACCTCGCTCGGATGCCCGCTCCCGATCTGGTGGTCGAGGTCGAGGTGAGGCGATCTGCCGACCCACGGATGCCGATCTACGCGGCGCTCGGTGTCCGCGAGATCTGGCGCGTGCGCGCGACCGGGGGCGCCGGGTTGCGCATCGGCATCCACTCGCTGCGCGACGGCGGGTGCTATGCAGAGGTGGACGAGAGCGAGGTCCTGCCGCATCTGCTTCGCGACTGGATCCAGGCCGAGGTCGAACGGGGTTACGAGCTCGGCTTGACCGAGTGGGTGGGCCGGCTGCGCGCGGAGCTGCCCTTCTCCTGAGCAACCCTTCTCCTGAGCCATGGGGCGCCCGAGCGACCCTTATCCTGAGCTATGGGGCGCCTGCGCCGCGGTGAGCCTCGTCGTCGGGCTCCGCATGCCGGGCCACGAACGCCGCTGCGCCGAGATCGCCGACCACGTTCGGCACCGTCCGCGCCATGTCGAGCAGGCGGTCGATGCCGAGGATCACGCCGAGGCCTTCCGGCGGTACGCCGAGCGTCGCGAGCAGACCCATGATGAGCGGCAGCGAGCCGCCGGGCACTCCCGCCGCTCCGACCGCGACCACCACCGCCATGCCGAGCACCGTCGCGTGCTGGCCGGCGCTCAGCGGCACGCCGAACACCGCGGCGAGGAACAGCACCGTCAGCGTCAGGAACACCGCGGTGCCGGTCATGTGGATCGTCGCGCCGAGCGGCAGGACGAAGCCGGTGATGCGCGGCGGCAGGCCGAGGCCGTCGGTGGCGAGGACCAGATTGGTGGGCAGGGTCGCCGAGCTCGAGCTGGTCGAGAACGCGGTCACCGCGGCGATGCGCGCGCTGCGCCAGAAGCGACCGAGCGGCAGGGTGGTGGTGAGCCGTACCAACACGCTGGTCGCGACGAAGGTCTGCAGCGCCAGCCCGAGCAGCACCGCGACTGCGAACAGCGCCAACTGCGCCAGCAGGTCCCAGCCGAAGCGCACCGTCGCGTCGAACAACAGGCACAGCACGCCGAGCGGCGCCAGCTTCATCGCCAGCTCGACCAGGCGGACGGTGACCGATCCGATCGAGTCGAGCAGTGCCAACGTCGGCTCGGCCTTGGGGCGAGGGATCGTCAGGAGCGCGATGCCGACCAGCACCGCGACCGTGATGACCGCCAGCATCTGGCCTTGCACCGCGGCGGCGAGCGGGTTGCGCGGGATCAGATCGACGAGCGTGTCGACGCCGAGACCTCCGCCGGATGCCTGCAGCGCGGCGGTGCGTTCTGAGTAGGTCCGGACCAACTCGTCACGCAGCTCGGGACTCAGGCCGGTGCCCGGTTGCAGCACCACGAACACGCCCCAGCCGAGCAGGGCCGCGAGTGCGCTCGACACCGCGAAGTAGCCGAGCGTCAGCCCACCGAGCCGACGCAGCCCCTGGGTGCGGCCGAGTCCCGCGATCCCGAGCGCGATCGAGGTGAACACCAGCGGTACGACCGTGAGCAGGAGGAGCCGCAGGAAGATCTCGCCGGCGGGGCGCGCGACGACGTCGGCGATCCAGGCCAATGCGGGCGCGGTCTCGGGGTTCGGTGCGCCGAACAGGGCGCGACAGCCGAGGCCGAGGAGTGCGCCGAGCGCGAGCGCGACGAGGACGCGGTTGGAGGAGTGCACGGAGTCTGTAACCAAGTCGATCTTACAGGCTCAGTTCAGGTCTCTGCGGCCTGCTGCGCGGCACCTGTGAGCTCGTGACTTCGAAGCAACCACGAACTCATTGGCGGCCAGGATCGGGACGTGGGCAAGGGGGCGCCGCGGTCGCGGGCTCCGCACCGGCGGGCGCCGGCGTTGCTCGATCCGTGTTAGACTCGATCGCGCCTGCCCGCGCGACCGTTCCCACCCTACAGGTCTCATGCGGACATCCCTCTCCGTCCCTCTCACTGCCGCGCTCCTGTCTCTCGCGGCTCCAGCGCAGTCTCCGGTCCCCTTCCCGTTCCAACTCGTCCAGGCCCAGCCGACCGAGCTCCTGCTCGCGCCGTCGCTCGCCGGCTTCGACGACCTCGCCTCCCGGACCGCGGTGCGACTGACCGGCGTTCCCGTTCCGGGCGGTGGCGTGGTCGATCTCGACCTGCGCCGGATCTCCCTGCACCTGGCGCCGGGTGCGATCCACGTCGATGGCGTGTCGACCGCCGGCCCGGTGGATCCGCGCCTGAGCCTCTGGGGCGGGCGCCTCGCCGGTAACCCCGACTCCGATGCCTTCCTGGCGTTCTCCTCGACCGGTGCCCATGGCTGGTTCGGTCCGCACGGCGACCTGGTGCACATGGTTGCAGACCCCGGTCCCGGCAACGATTGGTCGAACGCGCGGACCCGACTGGTCCCCGAGTCGGCGGTGGCTGCGGGTCGGCCATCGTTCGATGGTTGCACGGTGATCTCGCCGCCCGGCCAGCCGACCGCGACGGTGCACACCGGGCCGAGCGCTGCGAACGCCGGCAACACGCTCTATGAGGCCAAGGTCGGCTTCGAGACCGACTACGAGTTCTACGCGCTGTTCAACAACCTCACCGCCGCGCAGAACTACGCGCTGGTAGTCATCGGCGCGGTGGCGAGCCGCTACCAGGAGCAGTGTGACGCGGTCTTCACCCTGCCCTACGTCGGCTTCCACACCGCCAACAACGATCCCTGGTCCGCGTCGGACTGTAGCGGTCGACTCAACGAGTTCCGGAGGGCCTGGGACCGCGGCGCCGCGCCGGCCTACGCGCACGTCTACCACATGATCTCGGGCGTCCGGCTCAGCGGCTGTGGTGGTGTCGCCTACCTCGGCGTGCTGTGCAACCGGAACTACGGCTTCGGGCTCAGCGGCCACTACAACACCAACTTCACCTGGCCGAACCCGTCGCGTTCCGTGACCTGGGATTTCATGGTCATGGCGCACGAGCTGGGTCACAACTTCGGCGCGCCCCACACCCACGACTACAGCCCGCCGATCGACACCTGTGCGAGTGGTGGCTGCATCTCCAACGGCACGATCATGAGCTACTGCCATACGTGTGCCGGCGGGATGAACAACATCGACATCCGCTTCCACCCGCGGGTCGCGGCGACGATCCAGGCGACGGTTGCGCAGTCGTGCATGCAGCCTTTCGAGGGCATGACCACCGAGGACCTGCACTACGGCCGCCCCGGCAGCAATGGACGTCCGGTCCAGGACCTGAGCTACGCGAATGCTCGGGTCGTGGTCGACGTCTCGAGCGCGCCGCTCAGCCAGCCCGGTGTGGTGTTCTTCGGCTTCACGCAGCAGAATCAGCAGTTCCTGGGCTGGTGGCTCGTCCCGAGTCCCGACCTGGCGATCCCGCTGGCGGCCGATGCCGCAGGCGATGCGAGCTACTCCTTCCCCGTGCAGCCGTCGTTCCCGATGGGGGTCGAACTCTACGCGCACTCGTGGTTCCTCGACCCATCGGGGTTCCTGCCGTATTCGATCTCGAACGCGACGCGCGCACTGCTGATCAAACCGTGAGTCATTGTGAAGCGCTCCCGCTACGCCCCCGGCGAGTTCTGCTGGGTGGATCTCGCATCCCACGGTTTCGACGCGGCGGCCGACTTCTACGCGGCCGTGTTCGACTGGCAGCGGGAGATCTTCGACACGCAGGGTGGGCCACCCTACGCGCGGTTCCTGCATCAGGGTCGGGTGGTCGCTGGCCTCGGTGAGCTGAACCAGGAGATGCGGGACGCCGGTGTGCCGGCGATGTGGAACGCCTACGTGGCGGTCGCCGACGCAGATGCGGCGGTGGCCCGCGTCGCCCGGCTCGGCGGGCAGGTCGTCGTGCCGGTGATGCCCGTGCTCGACGCCGGTCGGTTGGCCTTCGTCAACGACCCGGTGGGTGGCGCCATGTTGGGCCTCTGGGAAGCCGGCAGCTTCACCGGCGCGCAGTGGGTCGACGCCAGTGGAGCCAACTGCTGGCGTGAACTCGCGACGCGCGACGTGGCCGGTGCGCGACGCTTCTACGGTGAGCTGTTGGGCTGGGACTTCGTCGCTCATCCACATGCGCCGCCCGACTACTCGGTGCTCGAGGTCGATGCCGCCGAGGGTGGGCGTCGTCAGCTTGGCGGGATCCTGGGCATGGGGCCCGAGTGGGGCGAGGTGCCGGCACACTGGAGCGTCTACTTCCAGGTCGACGACCTGGAGGACAGCGTGGCGCGAGTCCAGGCCGCGGGCGGATCGATCCGGGTCGAGCCGTTCGACACCCCGGTTGGCCCGCTGGCCATCGTGGCGGATCTCCATGGTGCCGGGTTCCACCTGATCCAGCCGCACCACAGCGCGGCCTGATCGGAGTCGAAAGTCCCGGACGACTCCGAAGATCCCGACTCGGCCGGTTTCCCTCCTCCAGCGGCGCGCGGGGCGCCGTGCGACGATGAGGTGAGCGATGCAACTGGACCGAGACGTCTTCGAGGAACTGGTGCGGACCCATGCGGCCGCGGTCTACCGGACGGCACGGCGGGTGTGCCGTGGCGACGACGACGCTGCCGACGTGACCCAACAGGTGTTCCTGGCCGCCTTGCAGGGTCGCGCCGAGCTGGGTGCGGACGTGGCGGCGACGGGCACCTCGCTGCGGTGGTTGGCCGGCCGCTACGCGCTCAACCATCTGCGCGCGGCACGGCGACGGGTGGGGCACGAGCGGTTGGCGGCAGCGAGGGAGACGCAGATGATGGAGGAACGGCAGGATCGATCGGCGGCGCGGGACGACCACGACCTGGTGCGCGGTGCGCTGCTGGAACTCGACGACGACGTGCGGGTGCCGCTGGTGCTGCGCTACCAGGAAGGCCTCACGTTGGCCGGAGTCGCGGGCGTCCTCGGTTGTGCCGAGTCGACCGCCCACACGCGCGTGCAGCGAGCGCTCGACACGCTCAGGACCCGACTGCAGAAGCTCGGCTTCGCGGCCGCGGCCGGGTCGCTGGAATCGCTGCTACCGCAGGTGGCGCCCTCGGTGGCGGTGCCGGCCGGGTTGGAAGTGGCGCTGATCCAGCAGGTCCTGGCCCAGGCTGCGGGCGCTTCCGGCGGAGCGGCCGCGGCCGGTACCGTGGCCACGGCGTCGGGAGTGCTGGCCGGCAAACCCGTGTGGGCCGCAGCGCTCGGCGCCGCGTTGCTACTCGGTGGCGGAGCTGCCGTCGCGCTGTCTGGAGACCATGCCCCTGGCGAGGTGCGTCCCGTGACGGTCTCGACCGTCGGCGTCGAGTCGGGGGCCGGGCACGGAGTCGCCGCGCAAGATCGCCCCACCGCCGCTCCGGGTGACCGCGGGCCGAACACGCTGCGTCGTGACGTCGACGTCGAGCCGGTCGCTGATCCAGCCGCGGCGACCGTACCGCCGGCGATCCTGAGAGGCCGGGTCGTCGATAGCGGGACCGGTGCGGCCCTGGAGGGAGTCGCGGTCGCCGCCGAATCGGAGGACCGGCGCAGCAAGCTCGCCGACCATCGGATCGAGGCCCGGACCGACGAGCGCGGAGCATTCGTCCTCGAACTCCCGGTCGACGAAACGGAGCGGCCGGAGGCGTACACCCTGATCACGACCCTCGCCGACCACGTGCCGTTCCGCTCGGGTCGACTGCTCGCACACGCCGGCGAGGAACTGGAGGCCTTGGAATGCCCGATGCGCCGCTGGGCGACCGACGTCGAGGGCGAGTGGCGGATGGGCGTGGTGGTGGTCGGTCCCGATGGCGCACCGCAGCAGGACGCCGTGGTCTCGGTGCACCGCTGGAAGGTCCGTGACGACAACCCCGCCTCCCACCCGCAGGAGTGCTCGGGCCGGACCGACGAGCGGGGGCGCGTCGAGCTCGCCGGCACGCATCGCGGCGAGAAGATGCTCCGCGTCGGGGTGTTCCGGTCGCCGCTCGCGCCGGCGAAGCAGTGGTTCCGCATCGACGGCGCTCGACCGGAGGATCGGCGCGTGGTGCTGGAGATCGGCGGCACGATCACCGGGCGGGTCGTGCAGGTCGTCGACGGCACGCCGGTGCCGGGCATCTGGGTGGAGGGCACCCACGAGGACGGCACGCGGGTCAGCGGGCGGTCCGACGAAGGTGGGCGCTACGAGCTGGTGGGCCTGGCGCCGGGGGTGTGCCGACTCGAATCGACCGTCAACCGCTACTCGCCGTTCCGGATCGACGACGTGGCGGTCGGTGCGTCGCGGGACATCCAGCTCAAGGACCTCCTGGACACCCAGGCGCACGGTGACTTCCTCGCCGAGATCCACGCCCGGATCGTCGATGACGTCACCGGGGAACCGGTGGCGGTGATGTCGTGGCAGCACGACACGCAGTGGTTGCCCGACGAAGCGGTGGCGAACGGCTCCTGGCGCCAGCACGTGCTGCCCCTGCTGTTCGGGTCCGACCGCCGGCAGCGAGCCGCCCAGCAGATGGAGGCCGTCCAGGTCTTCGCCGGGCAGACCGACGACGGACCGGGTGTCGCGCCCGGCCTGCGAGTCGAGCGACCGACCGCTTCGATCCGGGCTTCGGTCCACTACGACGGCCACGCCCTGCTGATGGTGCGTGCCCCCGACTACGCGCCCGCGTTCGTCGGCCCGTTCGAGGCCAGCCCGGGACGCATGCACGCCGGTATCGAGATCCGCCTGACCCGCGGGACGACGCTCGAAGGAGTGGTCCGTGACGCCGAGGGTCGTCCGGTGGAGGGCGCAGCGGTCTGGCTCGATGCGCTGGTCGTGGAGGCCGACGAGCAGCGTGCTCGAGTCGTGGAGAACCTGCGCGAGGGGCGGGTCGAAGGCACCACGGGAGCCGAGGGCCGGTTCTGCTTCGAGCGGGTGCCGCAGGGCTACGACGTCGCCGTGCAGGCCGCGCATGCCGAGTGTGGCGATGGGGCGAGCCGGACGTTGGTGCTGCGTCGGGGCGAGAAGCGTCGGGAGGTCGACGTGATCCTCACCCGGTGACTAGACGAGGTCTCACGAGAACAGCTCCTCGGTCCGCGCGCGGCGACGCCTGGCCCGGGCCTTCTCCTCGGCCCAGTGCCGCGCGGTGGCGTGGAACAGCAGCGGCAGGTCCAGGTGCTCGGCGAGGCACGATGCCTTGGACAGTGCCGCGTCGAAGGCACCGTTGGTGCGCAGCAGCGTCGCGCGCTCGACCTTTTCGCCCTCGCCGAAGACCAGGTTCACCTCGAGTGCATCGGTGATCGTCTTCCGGTCGCGGGTGCCGGTGACGTCTCGGGCGGCGACGACCTGCACCGCGACCAGTTCGTCGCGGCGTCCCGACGCGAGTTCGCCGTGCGCGCCGTCAAGCCGCCAGGTGCTGCGCTCCCAGCGCAGCGTCGGGCGGCTGTGCAGGTGGCGCGACATCAGCACGATGACGATCGCGAGCGCGGGGACCAGTGCCGCGGCGGTCAGCGCCAGGAACAGGATTCTGGTCGCGGTCGCCGAGAGCTTCTCGAAGCGCAGCGCCGGGGGGTCGAGGACGATCAGCAGGAACGCGACGAAGGTCAGGAAGGCGGCGGCGAACAGCACTGCGAACAGCGTGCGCCGCCTGGCGAGGCCGGGGATCGGTGCGAGGGCGCCGTGTTCCGGCGTCGACTCCGGCTCGATGCGGTGGGTCTCGCCGGCGAGCGTGAACGAGCCCTTGGCGAGCAGCGGCGTCTCCGGCACTTCGGGGCAGGTGCCCTGGGGTGCGTGGGCGACCAGCCGCTGGGAGGCTCGCTCCTTCAGTCCCGGGAGCAGGGCGAGGAGTCCGAACACCACGAAGGCTCCGCCGACGATGCCGCCGACCGCCAGGATGGTGCCGTCTTCGCGGTGGGTCGCGACCAGCGCCAGCACGCCGAGGCCGCACAGCAGGAACAGCGCGCCCGCGCCCACCAGCATGTCGACCCCGGGGAAGCGGACCCTCGTGTGCTCGGTGTTCCGTCGGCTCATCGTTGCACGAACACACCGTCGTTGCGGCGGGCAAGCTCTCCCAGCAGCGCCGCGCCTCCTCCACCGCCGAGATGGACACAATGGAAGCGGATCCCGCGCATCGCGTTGGCGCGCTCGACCAGCTCCAGCAGCACCTCAGGATCGGTGACCTCGCCGGTACTCGGTTCCCCATCGCTCAGCAGGAACACCTCGTCGATGCGGGGGGCCTTGGCGGCCTCGGGATCCTGCGGATCGCCGGCGGCCTCGAAGATCGCGGCGATCGCGGCGTGCAGATCTGTGGAGTCGTTCGCTTCGATGTGCGCGAGGCAGTTGGCGAGCTGGCGGTGGCTCTCGGCATTGGGTGGCACCGGCACGTGGTTCCATACCAATGCCTGGCCTGCGAACGTGAACAGGTGGTAACGGGCGGTCGGGTCGAGGGTCTGCACGGCGCGCAGCATCTCGCGGCGGGCCAGCTCGAGCCGCGAGATGCGGTGTTCGCCGTCACGGTCCTGGACCTGGGTCGTCTCGCCCATCGATCCCGAGATGTCGATCACGAAAGCGATCTCGCGGCCGGCCACCGGGATGCCGAAGAACCCGCCGCGGGTCGCCGCGCGGTCGTCGGACAGCGCTGGACAATCCGGGAGCACGAGCCGGTGCTGCTCCGCCTCCCAGAACCTCCGCCAGGCCAGCGCATCGGGCTCGGCAGGTTCGAGCGCGCCGGTCAGCCGACGCAGCGCGAGATGGGCGCGGCGCGCCAGGATCTCGCGGGCGCGTTCGTTGAGCGCCTTCTCGAGGTCGTCGCCCTCCATCTGGCAGTGTTCGAGGACCCGGATCAGCGTGGGGACCACCTCCGGGACCGGATGGCCCTCGAGCAGCTCGACCAAGGCGAAGTCGCAGCGCCAGCCGTGGCGGCCGAGCGCGTGCATCGCGGCGCGCACTGCCGCGGGACGGGCGAGCCGGTCCTCGTGGTCGCGCACCGCGCGCAGCAGGCCGGCATCGCATGCCTCGGCCAGGACCCGGGCGGTGATCGGATGGGGTTCGACGCGGAGCGCGCGGACCATCGGACCGAGGCTCGTCAGGTCGGAGCTTCGCCGCAGCGCCTCTGCCGCCGCGAGGCGGACCTCGTCGCTGCCGCCCCCGAGCGCTCGGGTCAGGCTCGACGCGTACTCGGCACCGGTTGCGCGGCCGAGCAGCTCGGTGGCCGCCGCGCGGACTGCCGGCGCGCAGTCCTGCTCGCCCTCGACCAGCAGCGCGACGTGCGACCAGTGGCGGACCTCGTTCCAGCCCAGCGCGAAGCGGCGCGCCCTGGCCCGCACCTCCGCGGTCTCGCGGTCGAGCAACGGGCGTTCGTTGCCGACCGCGGCGAGCCGGACCAGCGCGCATAGACCCGATGGTTGGCCGTGCCCTCCGAGCATCGGAAGCAGCCGCAGGAGCGCGGCGCGGTGGGTATCCACTCCAGCCAGCGCGCGGTCGCTTCCGAGCAGGTCACCGTAGATCGGATGGGGACCGCGCGAGGCATCGATCCGGCCGTCGAGCGACGCCTTCGATGCGTCGAAGGCGTCGGCGAAGCGCTTCACCGCCTCGGCACAGGAGACCGCGTCGGTTCGTTGGCCGCGGGTCGTCTCTGCGGTCGAGACGACCGCGAGCAGCCAGCACAGGATCGGAACGACGGGCGGGCGGATCGGATCCACGAGGGGTCGGTGCTCCACGAACCGCCACCGAGGGGGCTCTCGGGGCGGACGGAGTCTAACCCCGTCCGCCGCCGTTCGCGCTCGGGTCGAGACGACCGGGCGAAGCTCCGCACCCCGATCAACGGATCTCGACGTACGCCGGGTTCGACGTGTTGCCGCGCGGGAACGGGTTCACGATGCCGATGTACTGGAACACGATGCGCAGCGGGGTGAGGATCCCGTTCGGGATCGGGATCTGGGTATTGCTGTTGGTGCCGACGACGAAGGCGTCGTAGGGCAGGCCGAGATCGAAGTAGACCGCGCCGAGGTTGAACAGCGGGATCGGCGCCGGCGGCCCGAAGCCGTAGGCGAGGACGCCGAGCTGGATGGCGGGCTCGGAGGCGACGGTGGCGGTCAGCGTGCTGCCGGGGCTGGGATCGCCGGTGACGAACAGCAACGTGTTGTCGAACTCGTGGGCGCCCATGTCGATGCGCTGCGCTCCGTCGAGATCGCCGTCGAGGTAGCGGGGGAAGCCGAGTGCGTCGACGTCGTTGGTGACGTCGCCCGGAGCGCCGCGGTCGACGCACGGCGAGAGCCGCGTGAGGCGGAGGTCACCCGCAGCGGCGGAGACGAATAGCGGGTCGACATCGAGATTGCCGGCTCCACCGACGATCCCGCCACCGTCGCAGAACTGGACCTCGCCCGAGGAGAAGCCCGAGAAGTCGGTGCCGGTGTTGAACTTGCTGATCGATGAGCGGACCGAACCCGTCCACGCGGCAGCACGCCGGATACCCTCCCGGCCGTTGAACGCGGCGGTCGAGCGGATCAGGTCGAAGTTGCCATTGCCGAGTACGATGCCCTCGAAGGCGTTCGCGAAGGCGGTCAGGCCGCGCGCGCTCTGGCAGGTGTTGATCGTGAAGCCGGTGCGGGCGCCGAATTCGACGCGGGACCGGACCAGGCTGACGCCGGGCGCATCGCAGAGGATGCCGTTCCACCCGCCCGCACCCGACCACCGGACCAGGAGGCGATCGACGAAGCCGGTGGCTCCGCTACGGAAGTCGAGACCGTACCAGAGACCCGGGGACGGCATGGTCGCATTGCCGTCGCCGTTGGTGTCCCCGCCGAAGGCGTCGTCGTTGAGGTGGGTGAAGATCACCGGACCGTTGGTATCCAGACGGCCGTCGACGAGCATGGTCTGCGCACTCTGCATCTTGAACACCACGCCGGCATTCAGCGTCAGGTGGCCGCTGCTCTGGACCACGAAGTTGTTGGTGAGCACCAGCGCGCCGTTGATCTGGTTCCTGGCATTGATGTTCGTCCTCGCGCCGCAGGTCGTATCGAGGACCGAGACGAAGCCCCCGCCGGGGCAGTTGGCTGCGGTGTTGTCCTTGAGGCCCGGGACCGCGTCGATCGAGACTCCGGAGATCGCGGGAATCCCGGCGATGCGTTCGAAGTGACAGTCCTCGATGACCGGGCGCACCGACGTGTTGCAGGAGATGCCGCCACGGTTCGCGTCGGCGATGCGGCAGTTCCGGACCGTGACATCTGCAGCGACGATCATTCCGGCCCAACCACCCGCACCGCAGAATCGGACTTCGGTGTGGTCGAGGATGCTGGCAGCCGCTCCGGCGCGGAAGTTGATCCCGTACCAGTTCCCGGGTGCCCCGGTGCTGGGTCCGTCCAGGTTCGTGTCGCCGCCCGCGGAGTCGTCGGCGAACGACGTGAAGATCACGGGGTCGGCGGCGGTGCCGTTGCAGAGCAGCGTGCCGTCGATGGTGATCGTGGCCTGGCTCCGTTGCTTCACGATCACGCCGGGGTCGATCGTCAGCGTGCTGCTGGCGGTGACGGTCGCGTTGCCGTTGAGGACCAGGAGGTCATCGATGACGTTGCGCCGCTGGACGTGCACGTTGCCCGAGGAACTCGGCGCGGAGATCAACAGGTAGTTGCCGCCGCCGCAGTCCGTCGCGGTGTTGTCGAGGAAGCCGCCGAGCGCATCCAGGTCTACGCCGAAGATGGCCGGCTGCCCGTTGCAGCGCTCGAAGCGACAGCGCTCGACGGTCGGTCGCGCAGCGGACGACACCTCGAGGCCGCCGCGAACCGTGTCGGAGACCGTGCAGTCGGTGAGAGTGATGTCGGTGTTGGCGACCTCGAGGGCTTCCCAGGCGCCGGCGCCGGTGTAGCGCAGATGGGTGAAGGCGAGCGTGCTGGCATCCGAACCGGCTCGGAAGTTGAGCCCGTACCAGTTGCCCGCTGCAGGGCTCGTGGCGTTGCCGTCACCGTTGGTGTCGCCAGCTGCGGTGTCGTCGGAGAACGAGGTGAAGACCACCGGCATGGCCGACGAGCCATTGCAGGTCAGCGTGCCATCGATGGTGAAGGTCGTCGTGCCCGTGGTCTTGTAGGTGACGCCCGCGGCCAAGGTCAGGCTCGCCCCGGTTCGAACGATCGCGTTCCCGCCGCAGACCAGCGCGCCGCCAAGCAGGTTGCGCATGCCGATCGTCACCGAGTTGCCGTTGTCGACGGACGGCGTGTTGACGAGAGCGAAGTTGCCGCCCGAGCAGTTCGCGGCGGTGTTGTCCAGGAGTCCGGGTACCGCTTCGAAGTGCAGCCCACTGATCGCTGGATCGACTGCGATACGCTCGAAGTGGCATCTCTCGACGGTGGGACGCGTGCCTGAGCCGAAGTTCAGTCCACCACGGGCGCAGTCGGTCACGATCGAATCGCGCATCGTCACGTCCGGTTGCGCCATCAGCGCGTCCCAGGAACCGGCCCCGCAATACCGGATGCGAACGTGGTCCATCACGGTGGGGAGCGAGCCGGCGTTGGATCGGACGTTGATGCCGTACCAGTTGCCGGGAGCCGGACTGGTCGCGCCGCCGTCCCCATTCGTGTCGCCGCCGGCCGAGTCGTCGCGCACGGACGTGAACACCGCGGGGTTGCCGGCCGTGCCGTTCACGACCAGACCACCATCGACGGTGAAGGTCACGGTCGCGAACTTCACGATCGCTCCGGGTTGCACCGTGAGGGTCTGGTTCGCAGGGACGTTGATGTTTCCGGTGACGTGATAGACGGCACCCGACACCAGCGGACCACCGTTGCCGTCGTAGACCGAGCCCGAGAGGTTGGTCTGCGCCACGAGTGAGGCGCCGAGGAGTGCGCTGCACAGCGCGGTCGAGCGGAGGAGATGCATGGCGTCGTGCTGGGATGGTGGTCGGGATGGATAGGGGCCCCCGTGGTCCGTGCGACCGACGGGGGCGGTTCCGTCAGCGAATCGTGACGACGGCGGCATTGGAGGTGTTGCCGCGCGGGAAGGGGTTCACGATGCCGATGTACTGGAACACGATGCGCAGCGGGGTGAGGATCCCATTGGGGATGGGGATCTGCGTGCTGCTGTTGGTGCCGACGACGAAGGCGTCGTAGGGCAGGCCGAGGTCGAAGTAGACCGCGCCGAGGTTGAACAGCGGGATCGGCGCGGGCGGCCCGAAGCCGTAGGCGAGGACGCCGAGCTGGATCGCGGGCTCGGAGGCGACCGTGGCGGTGAGGGTGTTGCCGGGGCTGGGATTGCCGGTGACGAACAGCAGCGTGTTGTCGAACTCGTGGGCGCCCATGTCGATGCGCTGTGCGCCGTCGAGGTCGCCGTCGAGGTAGCGGGGGAAGCCGAGCGCGTCGACGCCGGTCGTGACGTCACCCGGGGCGCCGGCGTCGACGCAGGGAGAGACTCGCGTGAGGCGCAGGTCGCCGGTGGCGGCGGAGACGAACAGCGGATCGGTGTCGAGGTTGCCGGGTCCGCCGACGATGCTGCCGCCGTTGCTGTACTGGACCTCGCCGGCACCGAAGCCCGAGAAGTCCGCGCCGGTGTTGAACTTGCTGATCGTCGACCGGACGGTGCCCGACCAGCCGACATTCCGCGCGATGCCGGCGCGAGCGTTGAACGCCGCGGTCGAGCGGATCAGGTCGAAGTTGCCGTTCGACAGCACGATACCCTCGTAGGCGTTGGCGAAGGCGGTCAGGCCACGGGCGCTGCGGCAGGCGTCGATCGCGATGCCGACGCGGGATCCGAACTCGACCCGGGAGCGGACCAGGTCGACGCCGGCGGAATTGCAGTAGATGCCGCTCCAGCTGCCGGCTCCAGGCCATCGGACGAGGCAGCGGTCGAGGAAACCGGTCGCGCCGTTGCGGAAGTTGAGCCCGTACCACTGGCCGGGCGAGGCCGTCGTGGCGTTGCCGTCACCGTTGGTGTCGCCGCCGAACGAGTCGTCACGGAGGTGGGTGAAGACCACCGGCCCATTGGTGTCGAGTCTGCCGTCGATGATTGCGGTGAGCGTCGACGAGAACTTGATCACCACGCCGGCATTCAGCGTGAGGTGGGCTCCGGTCTGGACCTGCAGGCCGCTGGCGACGACCAGGGCGCCGTTGTTGATCTGGTTTCTGGCGCCGAGGTTCGTGGTGGTCGTGCACGACGCATCGGACACCGACACGTATGCGCCGCCAGGGCAGGTTCCGGCGGTGTTGTCCTCGAAGCCCGGGACCGCCTCGATCGAGCAGCCGAAGATCGCAGGGAGGTTGAGGATGCCCTCGAAGTGACAATCCTCGATCACGGGGCGGGAACTGCTGGTGCAGCTGATGCCGCCACGCGAGCAGTCGAGGAAGCTGCAGTTCCGGAGCGTGACGTCGGACGTGAGGGTCGCGCCGGCCCAGTTGCCGGCTCCGCAGAACCGGAACTCGGTGTGGTCCACGACGCTCGCATCGGATCCGGTGCGGAAATTGAGTCCGTACCAGTTCCCGGGCACGCCGACGCTCGGTCCGTCGACGTTGGTGTCGCCGCCGACCGAGTCGTCCAGGAACGACGTGAAGACCACCGGGTCGCTCGCCGTCCCGCGTGACAGCAGGGTTCCGTCGATCAGCATCGTCAGGGCGGTGCGCGGCTTGATGATCAGACCCGCGTCGAGGGTCAGCGTGCCGGTCGAAGTCACGTGCATCCCACTGGAGAGTACCAGCGTGTCGTCGATGCCGTTACGCGGTCCGATCTGCACGGTGCCGGCGGTCGACGGCGTGGCGACCGTCAGGTAGTTGCCGACGGTGCAGCCGCTGGCGGTGTTGTCCAGGAATCCGGGGACGGCTTCGAGGTGTACACCATCGATCGCCGGCTCGCCGCCGATGCGCAGGAAGTGGCAGCGCTCGACACGCGGACGGGAACCTCCCGTCAGCTGCAGCCCGCCGCGCGAGCAGTCGACGAAGGTGCAGTCGAGGAGGTCGACGTTGACCGACGCGAGCACCACGCCATCCCAGTTCCCGGCTCCACAGAAGCGGAACTCGGTGAACGACATCGCGCTGCCGTCCGATCCGTTCCGGAAGTTCAGTCCATACCACTGTCCGGGAGTTCCGGTGCTGGCGCCGTCACCGTTCGAGTCGCCGCCGGCCGTGTCGTCGGAGAACGAGGTGAATACCACGGGGCTGCCGGACGTGCCGTTGCAGGTGAGGACCCCGTCGATGGTGAAGGTCTGTGGCGACGTGGGCTTGACCACCACGCCGGCTCCCAGGGTCAGTCCGCTCCCGGCGTGCACCTGCGCGCTGGAACCGCAGACGAGGACGCCGCCGATGAGATTGCGCACGCCGATCTGGAGGGTTGCACCGTTGTTGGCCTGCGCGGTGTCGATGCGGCTCAGGTTGCCGCCCGCGCAGTCGACCGCCACGTTGTCGGTCAAGCCCGGCACCGCCTCGAGGTGCAGGCCGAACATCGCCGGGTTGCCGCTGATCCGTTCGAATCGGCAGCGAGACACCGAGGGCCGGGCCGCGGCAGTCGTCGAGAAGCCGCCTCGGGAGCAGTCCGAGATCACGCAGTCGGATGCCGTCAGGTCGACCGCGGTGCTGATCCCGCTCCAGTTGCCGGCGCCCGCGTAACGCAGGCGGAGGTGGTTCAAGTTGCTCGGGCCCGCGCCTGGACCGGCCCGGAACGTGATTCCGTACCAGTTGCCGGGAGAGGGAGTGGTGGCATTGCCATCGCCATTGGTGTCGCCACCGGCCGCGTCGTCGCGCAGCGACGTGAAGACCACGGGGCTGCCGGCGGCGCCCTGCACGTCGAGCGTGCCGTCCACCGTCAAGGTGTGGGTGCCGAACTTCACGACGGCGCCGGCCTGCACGGTGAGCGTCTGGTTCGCGGGCACCGAGAGGCTGCTGGTCGCGTGGTAGACGGTTCCGGCCAGCAGGGGGCCGCCGTTGCCGTCGTACAGCGAACCGCTGATCGGGGTCTGGGCGAGGAGGGAGGAGCCGAGAAGGGCGCCGCCGAGGGCGGCGGTCAGAATTGAGGATCGCATGGCGTCGGGCGCGGGGATGCGGTGGGCGGATGGGGGCGGATGACGGGAGCCCCTGTGATCGCGCGCGGTTGCCGGGGCCAGACACTCCGCGCTTTTCTTCCGTCCCGCGTCGACCGCCCCGATTCCATTCAATCCCCGATGCGCGGATGCGCCAGCACCCCGCACCTCGGCGCACCGCAACGGCGGGCGGCGTGGAACCTCCGCTCGCGTCGATCCGAGCGCGTGGGGTTCATGCTGTGCGGCCGATCATCCCGCGAGACGCGGCCTGCGACCGCGGCATCATCGGGTCTTCACCGCGCCGCCGCGGCAGCTGCGAGCACCTCGCGCACCGCGAGCATCTTCGGGGCCTCGTCCAATGCCTGCTCCTGATGCTCCAGCAAACCCCAACTCCCAGAGTGGGACGGACGGTCGCAGGACGAGAACAGGCAGTTCAGCGTGCCGCCGCTCGCCGACCAGCTGCGCATGGCCTGCAGGTAGAGGTCCTTCATCCGCGGGTGGCGGTTGGCGGCGAAGAACAGGTCCTGCAGTCCGCCGTCGGCGGCGTGTGCACCGACGCCGACGAGGTGCTGGCCGGACTCGTAGGCCACCAGCTCGAGTTCGTAGACCGCGGCGATCTCGGCGGCCTGGACGATGCGTTCGGCGAGGTCGTCGATGTCCTGCGCGCAGGCGTCCAGCACCTGATCGACGGTCCAGTCCGCGGCGCGCGCGGACTCCTCACCCTCACCCAATGAGTGCCCGAAGTACGGCGCGATCGCCAGGGCGTCGGCCTGGTGACCCACATCGCGGTAGGTGAGGACCTGGGCGGAGGTCCAGGCATTGGCGGCCTGGGCCGCGAGCACCCGCACGACGCGCCGGTCGGCTTCGCCGCCGAACACGTCGTGCCAGATCGCGAAGATCTGCTTCGACCGATGCGCCTGGTAGAACAGGCGCGCCTGGTAGGGGTCGGGGGACAGGCCCATCTCGACGCCGCGCTGCTGGCACCAGGTGCCCTGTCGGTGCGAGTGGTTCCAGATCTCGTTGGAGTACTCCACGTACGCGCGCCGCCCTGCCGGCATGCCGTCTCGCACCAGGGTCGCGAGTTCGCGCACGTAGCCGTCGTCGGCCTGGTGGGGGATGCAGAACCAGCCGTCGACGTCGAGCGCGCGGCACAGCGCGACCATCAGCTCGGGGGCGACACCGCGGACCGTCGCCTGGCTGGCATCGTCGGGCCGCGGTCGATCGGCCCAGCTCACCACCGGGGTCTCGTTGCTGCGCATCCAGTCCATGAACCGCAGCACCTCGAAGCCGGCGAGGCGTTCGAGGAAACGCGGGTGGAATGGCTGGTCGGTCGGTGCGTCGTGCAGGCCGGGCATCATCACGCGGATGTCGCGGAGCGGGTCCTCCGGGTCGGACGCGACGACGCGCAGCAGGATGCCTGCTTCGCTGGGCGTCACGTCGACCAGCAGCGCGTGGTCGCGGGTCTCGACGATCGAGGCGTCGAGCCCGAACTCGAGCCGGCCCTCGCCCGTCCAGGTGCAGAGGTACTCCCCAGCGGGGTAGTCGCGCACGTCGCGGAACAGCAGCGTCGCCGCGGCCTGTCCCGCGGCCGGGCGCGGCCAGCCGCGATCGTCCAGGGCGAGTTCTGCGCCGGTGTCCCAGGGGCCCTCGCCCTCGGCCACCTGTGGGATCCACGCGCGTGCTGTACGCATCGCATCGACGAAGGGCCATGCCGTGCCCCAGTCGACGACCGGCGACAGGTTCACGCCGAGGTGGATCCCGGCCACCACCGGCGTCTGGTCTCCCGGTTGCCCCTGGATCGTGGGCCCGCCCGAGGTCTCGGAGTCGCCGCCACCTTGTGCGCATGCCGAGACGGCCAGTGCGAGGGTCAGCGTGCGGACGGGTAGGCGGGCGCGCGCGAACGATGGGTGCATGCGCGGTTCTTCGGACGCGTCGAGCCTGCCCTGCATCGGGGTTTCCCCGGGGGCGACGCGCCCGTCCTGCGGGTCCCGTTCCGCGGTCGGATGGCCCGCGTCCGACTCAGACCGGCGCGGGTTCCCGAACCGGCGGCGCGACCGGAGGCTGGTCGGGCACGGCGACTTCGTCGGGCATCGGGGTGGCGATCTCGGCTACGTCGTCCGCCGGATCGAGCGATGCCACGGAGTCACAACTCGGGACGACCTGCTCGCGCTCCTCGCGCACGACCGAGCCCTTCCGGTCGGTCCACTCGACGATCTCCAGCCAGCCGTCGGCGTCCTCCACCAATGCCGTGCAGGACTCGACCCAGTCGCCGTCGTTGCAGTACAGCACGCCGTCGACCGAGCGGATCTCGGCCTTGTGGATGTGCCCGCAGACCACGCCGTCGTAGCCGTGGCTCCGCGCGTAGTCGGCGACGACCTGCTCGAAGGTCCCGATCATCTTGGTCGCCGACTTGGCCTTGAGCTTGAGGTACTGCGACAGCGACCAGTACGGCATCCCCAACCGGCGTCGGATCGCGTTGACCCAGTTGTTCAGGACGATCGTCCAGTCGTAGACGCGGCCGCCGAGCATCGCCAGCCAACGATGGTTGCAGACGATCGCGTCGAACTGGTCGCCGTGCATGACCAGGAGCTTGCGGCCGTCGGCGGTGACGTGGTCGATGCGCTCGACCACCTGCACGTCGCCGAAGCGCATGCCCACGAAGTCGCGGAAGTACTCGTCGTGGTTGCCGGGCACGAACCACACGTGTGTGCCCTTGTTGGCCATCTTCAGGATCCGGCGCAGCACCTTGTTCTGGGTGTCGTTCCAGAACCAGCCGGAGCGCGCCTTCCACATGTCGATGATGTCGCCGACCAGGTAGAGCTGCTCGGTCTCGATGCTCTTCAGGAAGTCGAGCAGGAAGTCGGCCTTGCAGCCGCGGGTCCCCAGGTGGACGTCGCTGATCCAGACCGCGCGGTGGCGGGTCTTCGACTTGGCGGGTTGTTCCATGGGGCGGTGCTTCGTCGGGGTTCAGGTGCCGAGCCGAGCGAGCGGCTTCACGGCCCGCACTTCGCGTCGGTTGCCCGGAGCGTTCGAGTCCGGCCGGTCGAGGAAGGTGCGCAGGGTGGCGATCGTGAGCGGAGTCCCGTCGAGGTGCGTGCGGTCGATCGGGAAGCCGTCGGCCTCGACCTCGTCGACGAAACGGCGCACGGCCTGGGCGGTCACCGAGCACATCGCCATCGACCGGCCGGCGCCCGACGACTCGATGTAGTACCCGTTGACGTGCTGTTCCTCGTTGCCCGGCTCCGGCATGCCGAGCACCGGCTTGCCGAGCCATAGGGCCTCGCCGACGAGCTGGTTGCCGGCGGTCGAGACCAGCGCGGCGGAGGTCGCGAGGTCCTCGACGAAGCGTCGTTCGTCGATGGTGCAGAAGTGCAGGTTGCCGACCCGGTCGTCGCGGTCGAGGCCGTAGATCCGCACTTCGCGGCCGCAATCGGCCAGCGCGCGCAGCAGGTTGTCGGACGCGTGACGACGCAGGTAGACGCAGAGGTGGGCGCCGCGCTCGGGAACCGCGTCGCGGATCTCGGGGCGCAGCAGCACGCCGGCCTGCACGACGCGGTCTTGCCAGGCGCGGCGTAGTGGCGGATTGTGGAACGACGACACCACCGTGGTGACCTGGCGGTGGTAGTAGGCGCGCACCAGGATCGCCATGAACCGCGACCAGGCACGGATGCGGAACGGTAGGCCGGACAGGTCGGAGACCACCAGGAAGTGCTGATGGTCGACGCAGACGTAGGGCACCCCACAGAGTTCGGCGGCGCGCGGCACCACCGGGTCGAAGTCGGTGATGCACAGGTCCGGGCCTTCCTTCTCGATGCGGCGCGCGACCGCCTCGACCATCGGGCGGAGCCGGCGGATGTAGCCCAGTGTGGCGATCCCGGTGGCGAACTTGTCGACGCGGCGATGGCGGTCGTAGCGGAACCGCGGGCACTCGATCTCGGCGAGCTGGACCTCGGTGCCGGCGTAGCGGCGGCCGAGCAGGTCGAAGGCCTGATCGGACGTGAACAGGGTGAACGAGCACTCGTCGCGCAGGGCCTCGACGATGGTGCTGGCCCGCGTGGCGTGGCCGCGCCCTTCCCCGGCGAGTCCGTAGAAGATCTTGTTCATGGTCGTTCCGTCACCAACGGGCCGACCCCAGCGTGCAGTGCGCGCTGCGGTGTGGCGACCCCCGAGCGGCTCGGGCACGGGGCTGCTGGGGGCTGGTGGGTACGGGCCATGCGGAATCCGAAGCGGAAGGACTTCGCGCCCGGATCGCGGAGAAGGGTCGCCGGAATTCGCAAAGCGGTCGTCAGGACTGCTTCGGAATCGCGACAAGTCCCGTCTCGGGATGACCTCTCGCAGCCGGGACCCGCTCAGTCCAGGGCGCGGATCCGGACGTTGCGGAACCGCACCGGATCCCCGTGGCCGGCGAAGCCGAAGCTGCCCCGCTCGTTGGCTAGGCCGGGGTGCGGATGACCGCCCATGAACTCGGAGACCGCGCCGAGGTCGGCGTCGAGGATCTCGAAGCCGTTGAGTTCGACCCGGATGTTCATGCCGCGCACGGTGACCCGCTGAAAGTTCCACTCGCCGACCGGGCGCTGGTAGCCGCGGCGCGCCGCGACCATGCCGTAGGCCGAGCCGTGGTACTGGCGCGGGTCGAGCTTGGCGTACTTGTCGGCGGTGTTGTCGAGCACCTGCAGCTCGCACATGCCGAGATAGGCGGTGTCGCCCTGGCCCGGGTAACGGATCGCCAGGCCGTTGTTGCCGCCGGGCGGCAGCAGGATCTCCAGGTCGGCCTCGAAGTCGCGATACGTCTCTTCGGTGTGGATCGTGCCGCCGGTGCCGGGCTTGCACAGCAGCACGCCGCCGGCCTCGATCTGGTAGTTGTCGGTCGGGCCGGCCCAGCCCGCGAAGCTCTTGCCGTCGAAGACCGGCTCGAGGTCGGGGCTGCCGAGTTCACGCAGGTACCGGTTGGCCTCGGCCGCGCCGATCTCGCGGAGGTAGACGTCGCGCCAGCGGATCTCGCCGCCGTGGGTCTGGAGCTGGATCGGGCCCTCGACCGGCACCGGCTGCGTGCGGTCGAAGTAGTTCTCCATGACCGCGTCCTTCACGACCAGGTGGTCGTTCAACCACACGGTCACGTAGCTGCCGATCATCCGCACGCGGAAGTGGTTCCACTCACCGAACGGCTTGTCGGCGAGGACCAGCGGGTCCTTGCCGGGCGCGCCTTCCGAGTTGTTCCAGAGACCGCCCGAGCCCTTGTCGGCGCCGATCTTCCACTTGCCGCCGGCCTCGGTGAAGTCCCAGATCTGCACCTGCGGGATGCCGCGGAGGTAGATGCCGCTGTCGGCACCGGCGACGGTCCTGTAGTCGAGGCGCAGTTCGAAGTCGCGGTAGTTGCGCAGGGTGGTCAGGAACAGGCCGTGGCCGTCGTTGACCAGCTCACCGTTCTCCACCGACCAATGGGCCTGGATGTCGGGGAGGCTCTTGGCGATCTTCTCGGCGCGCTGCTCGGCGGTCATCGCGAGGAGCGCGCGGGGGTCCTCGGTGCTCATGCCGAACCAGCCGTCGAGCGACTCGCCGTCGAACAAGGCGGTGAAGGCGCCGGGGGCGGTCGCTGGCTGTTGCGCGCCGGTCGTCTGCTGGGTGGTGGCCGGCGCGAGGAGGGAGGTGGCGGCGAGCAGGATGGGGAGGTGGCTTCGGGTCAACGGAGGCTCCGGAGGGATCTACGGGATCTCGTGGAGCCCGCAGAGTAACCCCGGCCGCCGGTCAGCTCCGTCCCCAGCCGGCGATCTCGTCGCGGATCTGCTCGAACAGGATGTCGTCGAGGTTGTTGCTCTTCTTGACCCCGGAGACCCCGTGCGCTTCCCCGCTGGCCGCGACGTTGCCGCCGTACTCGATGAAGATGAACTTGCCGCGGGTCAGGTGGGCGACCTGGCGGAACACCGCGCTGCCGGCCTCGTCGAGACCGCTGGCGGCGACCGCGTGGACCTTGATGCCGCGGGAGACGGCACGTAGGCAGCTGGTGGAGTAGGGCACGTCGCCTTCGTAGTCGAGGTGGGGCGGGGCGTCGGCGATCAGGAACACCAGTTTGGCGGCACCGTCGCGCCACTCCATCGCGTCGACCGCGACTGCGAGACCCTGGTTGAGGGACTCGGGGGTGTCGCCGCCGCCGTTGGCCTCGATCTCCTGGAGCGCGTCGGCGAACTCGCCGAGGTCGGTGGTGAAGGGGTGGGCGGCGGTGACGTAGTCGTCGGTCACGTCGCGGTAGAGCACCGCGCCGTAGCGCAGCGAGAACTCGCGGTCGAGACCGTCGAGCTTGTCGGTGACGCCCTTCAGGGTCTGCTTGACGCGCTCGATCTCGTCGCCCATCGAGCCGGTGGTGTCGATCAGGAACACCACGTCGAGGGCCAGCTCGCTCGCGGCCGCAGCGTCGCCGGCGAGGCGGACGGTGCAGGTCGGGCCGTCGAGGTTCCAGTGCTGGCGGGTGAAGCGCTCGCCGTCGCGGACCTCGACCAGCCAGGTGGCCGGGGGCTCCTGACCCTCGGCGGTCGCGAGGCCGGGGAAGAACGGCACGCTGCCGTCGCCGTAGGTGGTGCCGCGCCAGGCCACGCGGTCGCCGGTCTCGTCGACGACGGTGACGTGTGCGCCGGTCACCGGTGCGCCGGCGGCGTCGACCACCTGGATCGCGCGGCGGTCGCGGACGTCCATCGGCAGGTAGCGGCCCTTCAGCTGGCCGGACTCGGCGAGGCCGTCGAGCCAATCGCAGAAGGCCAGGTGGTCGGCGTTGTCGTCGGTGGTGCCGGCGCGGAGCGGGGCAGCGTCGGCGAGGGCGGCATCCTTGGCGAGTTCGCGGCGGGCGTGGACGTCGGCTTCTCCCTTCTCGAAGAGCTCCCCCGCCTCCTCGACGCCAGCCGCGGCGTCGTCGTCGAAGTGCTCGACCGCGAGCCGATCGGTGCCGGTCGGGGCCTCCGGTTCGGCCGCGAGTGCCCGGGGGCTGGGCGCGCCGTCGCTCGGTTCGGCCCCCCAGCTGGCCGCAGCGTCTTCGCGCGGCGCCTCGCCCCGCGCCCGGGTCTCGGCCGTGACACCCTCGGTCAGCGCGGAGCCGGCGGCGGATGCGACGCGGCGGACCCGCCAGGGCCCGTTCTCGGCCGTCTCCAGACCGCGGCCGGCCAGTTCGTCCGCGCCGACCAGCAGCGGGTCGGGAGCCGGGCGGTCGATCGCGGCGGCGCGGTCGACGTCGTCGGTCTGCGACGAACAGGCAGTGAGAAGGGCGAGCAGCGCGAACGGGATACGTCTCATCGGGTCTCCTGGGCGAGCCGTCCCTGGCCCGCGGCGGGCGGCGAACGGCGCTCCGGAGCCCCGGTTCCCGAGGAAGTCGTACACGTGGTGCCAGTCATCCATCGACCAGCTGTTCACGGCTCGCGCGGTCACAGGTGAGGCCGGCTTCGCTGGAGCGGCAGAGCCCTCGCTCGAGCCGGGGCAGGTCGACCCACGCCCGAGGAAATGGGGGCCGACGGCGGCAGGGAGGACAACGCCTCTGGTCGCCATTTCTTGTGAGGCACCAGTCGTACACAGCGACGTCTTCGTCGTGGAGGTCGCCCCGGTACGATCCGTCTCGTGAGCCGAGCGCAGAGCGGGCGACGCGAGGCGCCCGGCTGGAATGGAGCGCTGCGCTTGGCTGGTGACGGACACCACGTGGCTTTCGGGTCTCGCGAACCGGCCTTGACGGGGGCGCCTGCCGATGAATGCGCGATCCTTCGCCGAGACCGTTGGACAGCCGCACTCGATCGGGTCGACGCGGGGGGGGGCCGCGGGCACCAGCCCTGGAACGATGGGCATTGTCCAGACATGTCTGACGAGGGAGCGCGCGTGCTGTATCCAGGACGGGACTCGAACCATGGGCATCCCAGGCTGGTGGCGCTCCGGGATGCCGCCACGAACATGTCGCGAATCCTGGATGTTCGTGCGGATGGAACGCCCGGTACGGGCGAGTGCCGGAACCTGCCGATCTCGGGCGATGGCCGCATCGTGATCTTCGAGTCGGTGGACGTGAGTCTTGCCGGCGACAAGCGTACGCCGGTCTGGGGCGTGTTCCGCTGGAGCGAGGATGGAGGGCTGACTTGCGTGACTGCGAGCCTGCGGGGCGCAGACGACATTAAGCCGTGGACTTGCCTGGACACCTCGATGCGGACGGCGACCGATTGCTGCTGTGCACGCGAAGCGGGGCCCTGCTACCCGGCAACCCGAAGGGTCATCTCGATCTCTGCGAGTGTGGGCAATCCGCACTCCGCGTCGACGCAGTCGGTTGGAACTGACGGTCCAATCGCGGAGTCGGCTGGGCGGCAATCAGCGCAGACGGAAGCTGGATCGCGTTCGAATCGCTCGCGACGAAGTTCCACATCATCGACGCGAATAGCGAACTCGCCGACGTCTGGGACGTGAACGTGAACGTGAACGTGAACGTGAACGTGAACGTGAACGTGAACGTGAACGTGGACGTGGACGTGCTGCCTGGCGCGTCGAGAGATCGCACCCGGCGAGCATTCGAAGCGCGCTGAGTCATTGGCGGCGTCGCCGGCGGGCGTGGCGGGAATTCGCGGGCGTCACGCTACACGGCCGCGCCTGCGTGGCTCCACCGCAAGCAGAGGCGCGGGCGTGATCTACCGATTCTCGCGACGGGTCAAGCCGATCGAATGGTCGTTCGCTCGGGTCGGCGCCCACAAGATTGTCGTCACGAATCCGCGGGCACGGCTTTTCTCATGGGGACGCGACCTGCGTCGATGAAGCCTCGCGGTGAGGCAAGAGAGAGTACCCATGAAACAGAATTGGACGATGTCATCCCTCGCGTTCGGCGTGCTCAGCACCGCCCTCGCGACCGGGCAGAACTACGCCTACGGCAACATCGGGAACGACTTCGATGGTGCCGACGTCGTGATCGGCAACGTGGCCGGAACCTCCCGACCGGACATGATCCTGGTGGCGATGGAAGACGCCACGAACGTCGCGCGCTACATCTTCCTCCGCGATCTGGCGGACGACGGTCGCCCTGCGGCTCGTCTGCCGTCCCAGTGGCATACCATCGCGACGCCCCTGGGCGGCGAACAGGACGGCCTCGGTGCCGCTCTGACAGAACTCAACGGCAATAGCCGGCCAGACCTCGTGGTGGCCGTGCTCGATGTCGGCAACCCCGCGAACGCCTTTCGCTGGATCGTCGCCTTCGACCTCGGGCCGGATGGCAGCTACACGAGTCTCTCGCCCATTCATTCCTTTTCGGGGCTCGGCGACACTGCGGACGGCGTCGGCGTCGCGATCGGCAACCTCGACAACGACCCGCGGCCAGACATGATCCTCATGGGGCTGGACGTCGGCGGCCCGTACGAGGAGTTCCGCTATCGCGTCGGCCTCAACCTGAACGCCGCCGGTCAGCCCAGCAACTGGACCGACATTCAGTTCATCGCAACCGGCCTGACCGAAGCGGACGGCGCTGGCTGCGCGCTGGCGAATCTCGATTCCGATCCCCGGCCCGACCTCGTGCTCACCTGCTATGATGATCCCTCGGGTCCCAACCGGTTCGTCTCCTACGTCGGCTACAATCTGGACGCGCGCGGGCGGAGCATCCAATGGGAGACTCTGTCGAGTCATTTCGTGGGACTTCACGGGTCCGAAAACGGTGATGGTCAACCGGAGGGTGCCGGGATCGCCGTGACGAACCTCGATTCGGACCCGCGACTCGATCTTGCGTTCGTCGCGAACGACCCTGGGAATCCCGCGAACTTTTTCTCGGTGGACTTCAGGCGCAATTTCATCGGCAGCAGTTCTCCGTTCGGGTCCGGCTGCCGCTCCCCCGGTACGGGTGCGCCCGGTATCCGCGTGGCGCCTGCAACGCGTCCTCGTGAAGGTGACGCATTGACCATCCAGGTAACCGATGCTACGGCCTATCAGGCTGGTGCACTTCTGTTTGGCATCGGGGCTGCTCCCGCGCCGTTCGATCTCTCTGTGTTCGGACTGGTCGGCTGCACGCATTATGTGCCCGGCGCACAGGTTCCCCTATTCGGCCTGCCCATCGCGGCGTCCACCAGCTTCTACATCCCGGGAGGCAACGACGGGTTGCGCCTGCATTTCCAGGGACTCGCGTTCGGGGCCGGCGGGATCGCGTTGACGGGGCGCCTCGACGTCATCATCGGGAACGGCTGAGTCGGTGCTATTCGCGAGGGAGCGCTCGCTGTCGCTCGTCGCCTCTTGACTGCAGTTGAGAAGAAACGGCGACGGAGCAGGCTGTTCCCGTCCGGCGTCGCGCATCGCCGGTGAATTGACGGACCGCTGGATTCTCTTGTGCGGTCAGCTCGGCAACGCGTCGACAACCTTGCCGTGCGTGTCGGTGATCCGGTAGTCCCGGCCCAAGAACCGTTGCGTGAGGCGCTGGTAGTTGATGCCTGGTAATCGGACTACAGGCGACTGCAGGTCGTACACGTGCGCCGGGTCGCGAAACACGTGCTAGGAGGCAGGGTCACGGGACCCGTTCCGATCCAGTGCGTGCCAAGTCTCCAGGAACACGAGTGCCCGGGACGAAGCCGCGAAACGTAGCCGAATCGGTGGATTCGGCGAGCCTGCCCACCGAGGAGCACTGTGCGGCGATGTCCTGGGTGCGAGGGCGCGTGCTGGGCGGAATGGTCTCCCGTGACCCGCGCTCCGAGGAGAGTGGCTCGGCTCACGGACCTTTTCCGTCGCGGATACGGCGCTCTCCACTCGTTGGGGCGACTACCCGAGCCGACGCAGACCCTCAGATTCTGTTGGGGAGGCAAAGACGGACGACGCACGTGGTGCGTCCTTATCGCGCCGGCGCGACCCACGCGCCGCCGTGGCGGACCGGGTGGCTGCCGCGGGACGAGGAGTCGAGCAGCCAGGGACCCAGGTTGTCGTCCATGTGCAGGAGGAGGACGGTCTGGGCGTCGGGCTCGAAGCGGCGCTGGGGGGTGAAGTCCTCGGCGTAGCGGGCGACGGTGGAGATGCGGACCTCGTCGAGCTCGCCGTGGAAGGGTGAGGTGCCCTGGCCGTTCCTGGCCACGTCCGCGCCGAGGGCCAGCGGCAGGTCGTTGCGCGTGCGCTTGCCCTTGCCGGGCACCCGCGCGCGCAGCGAGCCGTCGACGTAGAGGCGGACCTCTTCACCGTCGAACACCCCGGCCAGGTGGATCCACTCGCCGGTCGCGAGCTTTACGTCGACGTTCTTGGCGGTGCGGTAGCTGCCGGCGAGATGCACCGAGAAGTCCGGGGTGCTGCCCGACACGAAGATGCCGAACTCCGAGCCTTCGGTCTTGGCGATGAGGCCGACCCGGTTGGCGTAGCTGTCGGCCTTCAGCCAGCCCTCGACCGTGAGCGGGCCATCGGGGATCTCGAGGGCATCGCTCTGGACGATCGCCCAGTCGTCTCGGCCGTCGAGCGACAGCGCGCGCTCCTCGTCTGGAGTGGTGCGCGATGCGGTCAGGGTGACGTCCACCGGGATCGCGTGGTCGCGCGCCGGGATCTCGATCCGCGAGCCGCCCGCCAACAGGTCGCAGCCCAGGGTGATGCCCGGCATCGCGAAAGCGCCGTCGAGGTCCTCGGCGGCACGAAGCACGCGCAGCGGGAACTCGTGACGGGCGCCCGGGCCGAGCTTCACGTGCACGTGGTCGGGGGCGAAGCGCCAGCGCGGGTCGGACGAGTCGGGGGTGGCGGTGACCTCGATCGTCTGGTCGGTCGGATTGCGCAGCGTGACGCTCACCCGCGAGTCTGCCGCGAAGCGACCGTCCAGCCGCACCACGCCGTCGATCGTCGGCTGCATCCCCGACAGCGTCCCTGCCGCCGCCACGACCTCCTGGGTGAGCGCCTTGTGGTCCATCACCTGGCCGACCGGGATCGTCGCCACCGCCACGCCGTCGTCACGCACCGTCACCAGGTTGAAGTGGTGCAGGTTGCCGGCGCGCGGCACCTCCCCACCCTGGCTGCCGCCGGTGGTCGCCAGCGTGTAGTAGGCGATGCCGTCCCGCTCGTCGTAGCGCATGCGGTGGACATGGCCCGCGAACACCGCGCTGACGTTGCCGGCCTTCACGAACTTGTCGTGCACCGCGTCCCAGTGGTTGCCGTAGCGACCACCGAACCAGCGCGGGTGGTGCAGGAACACGAACACGTGCTTGGCGCCCTTGGTGCGCTCCAGCACGCCGTCGAGGAACGCGGTCTGCGCCGGGCTCATCCGGTGGTTGTCCGGATTGCCGAACTCCTTCTTGCCGGTGTCCGGATTGGTCTCGTCGGAGAACAGCGCGACGAACCAGCAGTCCTTGTGTTCGAACGCGTACCACAGCGGCCCGAAGTGGGTCTCGTAGTCGCCCTCGTGCTCGAGCGGCGGACGGTCGGGGCCGCGCCAGTAGACGTCGTGGTTGCCGGCCACCGGGTACCACGGCATCACCAGCCGGTCCATGATCCCGCGGAACTCCAGCATCTGGCCCATCCACTCGGGCTGCGCGTTGTAGCCCTGCACGAGATCGCCGACGGTCATCACCAGGTCGGGCTCGATCACGTTCACCTCGCCGACGGCCTCGGCGAGGACCTTCACGCCCTCGGCCGGTCCGCCGGTGCGGTCGCCGAACACCGCGAACTGGAACATCGGCGCCTCGTCGGTGAGCGGGATCTCCACCGGGCTCTCACGGTCGGTGACGAAGCGTTCGGCGCGGGGCTCTTGGGCGGTCGCGGTGGCGCAGAGCAGGAGGGCGCCGGCGAGCGCGCACGCCACGCGGATCTCTGGACTGGTCATGGTCGTTCGTTGCGGGGTCGGGCGCAGCAGTGTCCGCGGGAGTGCGACCCTCGTGTCATCCGGGTGTGAAGGCTCGGTCAAGTCTCCTCGTCCCACGCGAAGCCGGTCGACCGCGGCGTGGGCGGCAGCGGCGACGCGGGCAGGCTCTCCGGGAGGACCGGCTCATTGTAGGCCCGCGGCGCCACGTCGTTGGGTGCATCGGGATGGAACAGCGACGCGAGATACTGGATCTGGCCTCGCGCGGGCCCGAGCTCGAACTGGCCGCCGCCATAGATCGAGATGCTCTGCTCCCGGCAGTGGTCGTAGGCATCGAACAGGGCCTGCAGGCTGCCGAACCGCGACGGCTTGAAGTTCAGCACCCTCGGCGGGAACGGCAGCGCCTCGATGTCGGCGGTGGAATGGACCGGCGCGTCCCAGGTGATCCGGTCGAGGCGCACGTCGTCGAACAGGTCGCGGACCTCGTCGGTGAGGTCGGGGTCCTCGAGCAGCACGTCGTCGAAGAACTGCAGCAGCGATTCGTAGAGCGTGCGGTCGGCGGGCTGGTCGACCGGTGTGCCGCGGTAGGCGCCTTTGAGGTCGAGGATCTTCACGTGGCCCAGCGCCGACAGGGTGCGCATCAGGTTCGGGCTCCACGCCGAGCTGGCGTCGAGCTTGAACTGCATCTCCGGCTGGCGGGCCAGGATCGCGTCGATCGGCCGGATCGAGGGGGGCGAGCCGAGGCCCGGGGAGGCGACGAACCGCACGGCACGCGGCTTCCTGCCGAGCACGTCGTGGAGCGACTGGCCGGCCTGGCGCAGCGCGAGGTCGAGGGCGGCGGACTCGTAGGCCCAGCGACGGTACTGCTTCGACGCGTAGCGGCTGGGTCCCGAGGGCGGGAACAGCTCCATGTCGCCGAGCGCGCGCGACAGGCTCGCGAGCGTGTGCTCGCCGACCAGCTCGGGCGGGCCGTGCTCCAACAGGCGGCGGTGGTCGTCGACCTCCCAGGTCACGTCTTCGCCGTGGCCCTCCTCGGGACCGCCGCTGCGTTCCCCCCGCAGCGTGACGTGCATCGTCCAGCGCTCGAAGTCCTCGGAGACGCGGATCTTCAGCGGCTCCAGGCTCACCGAGTCGATCCGCAGCGGAAGGTTGGCGAGCAGGTCCCAGGTTCGCGATGCCATGGACAACGGATTGTTGCATCGCCCGGACCGCTCGCACCAGCGCCGTCTCGGGGTAGGCTTCTCGGCTCGTTCCGCTACGCCGTTCCGCCCGTGCTGCCCTACGTCCTCCTCGCCGTCGCCGGGATCAACCTGGTGACCTTCTTCCTGTTCGCCCTCGACAAGCGGAAGGCCCGCAAGGGCGCGCGGCGAATCTCCGAGGCGACGCTGATCGGCTGGTCGTGGGCCACCGGCTTCGTCGGCGGTTGGCTGGCGATGCGCACCTTCCGCCACAAGACGATCAAGGTGAGCTTCCGGGTGAAGATGTGGCTCGCGACGATCCTCAACCTCGCCTGGGTGCTGGTGTGGTTGGGCTGGCGGGGTGATCTTGACTGAGATCGAGTCAGAAGACCGCGCGCCGCGCCGCTGGATCGGCCCGGTGGTCGCGCTGCTCGCGTTCTTCGCCGTGGTAGGCGCCTACCTGCTCACCGAGCTGAAGATGGCCGGCCGGGTCGGTCCACCCCTCGACGACGGCTGGATCTACATGGCCTTCGCGCGCTCGCTCGCGGAGGGTGAAGGCATCACCTACCCGGGCCACGACGGCCCGGTGGCCTCGGTGACCGGTCCGATCTGGTGCTTCCTGCTGGCGCTGTCGATGCAGGTCTTCGGCGCGAACGTCTGGGCCAGCAAGTTGCTCGGGATCCTGGTGGGTGCCCTCGGCGTGATCGCCGCGCACCGCCTCGCGCACACCGCGAGCAAGGGCGACCTGCGCCTCGCCGGGTTCACCGCGGTGCTGCTCGCGCTCACCCCGCGCTACGCCTGGGGCTGCCTGTCGGGCATGGAGGTGCCGTGGTTCGTCGCGATGACCTGTCTCGGCCTCGCGCTGCACCTGGAGAACCGCGACCGCTCGACGCTGCGTTGGCTGCCCGCCGCGTTCACGCTCACCCTCGCCGCCTGGGCGCGCCCCGAGTGCCTGGTGCTGCCGTTCCTGGCCGCCGCGCACCGCTTCCTGCACGTGCGTCGCATCGACGGCTTCCTGCTCGCCGTCCCGCTGGTCGCGACCTTCCCCGCCTACCACCTGCTGGTGAGCGGCCACCCGCTGCCGATCACCTTCTACGCGAAGGCCGCCGATGGCACGCCGCTGTCGATCTTCAAGCAGGAAGGTCTGCTGCCGGCCCTGCAGGCCTGGGGCAAGGGCGTGGGTCTGCAGCTCGCCGCGTTCTTCGCCTACCTGCCGTCGCACCTGCCCTGGCTGGCGATCGGTCTGTTCGCGGGCCTCTGGCGCGGACTGAAGGCTCGCGACGGCATCCCGTTCCTGGCCGCGGTGGTGGTGCTGTTCGCGATCGCCCGCGGCTCGCTCGGCTTCGCGCCGCCGTGGTTCCAGCAGGGCCGTTACTTCACCCACCTGGTGCCGCTGTTCTTCGTGGTGTGCCTGCGCGGCTTCGACCTGCAGCGCGTCGGCTGGCTCGGTGGCGTGCTCGTGGCAGCCGCGGTAGGTGCGGGCTTCGCGCTCGAGCCCGACCTCGCGCTGATCCTCGGCTGCGACTGGATCCCGTCGGACCTGTCGATGGACCTGGACCGGGTCGCGAACGGCCTGGTCTGGGTGCCGGCCGCCGGCGTGTTGTTGTTCGCGCTGTTCGGCCTGGTGCCCGCGCTGCGCGGTCGAGCCTGCGGTCGCCCACCGGCGCTGTTCGTTGCGCTATGGCTGCTACTCGCGCTCGGGTATGGCGCGCGGCGGCATGGCGCGGGCGTCGCGGACACCTATGCGCTCAACGTCGAGATGGCGAAGCGCGTGCATGCCGAGGTGCCCGAGGGCGACCTCGTTGCCTGCCACGACATCGGCGCCTTGGGCTGGTTCGCGGACCGACCGATGCTCGACCTCGCGGGACTTGGCAGCCCCGAGGTCGCGTTCCGTCCGCGGCCGCCTGGTACCGCGCCGGACCGTGCCGCGATCCTGCTCGATTACCGGCCGAACTGGCTGTGCCTCACGCCGGATATGGCGGGGGTCGTGAACCCCGATGGGCAGTTGCTGCCCGGCGTCGTGGGTGCGCGACTGGTCGCGCAGATCACGCGGCCGGAGAACGTGACGGTGTTGGGTGGGGCGTATGTGCTGATCGAGTTGACTTGGGCGGAGTGAGGCCTTCCCGCGGCGCAGTCATTTGGGCTCGCTGCGTCGGGTCAACGGCAGCAGGACGCGCGAGACCCCCCGCTCCGATCGCTTCGACGGTTCGAACGGGACCTTCGTCGTCAGCCGTGTCTCCTCATACGCAGGCGAGTAGCAATGGACCGCCAGGTCTCCCGCCGGGGCATGAAGGAGAATCGGTCCTCGACTCGGGTTCCAGCCCGCAACCGTGAGCCCCTCCTGCGCTTCGTCGTCGATCGAGACGAAGATGTTCGATGCGATCTGCTCGTCTGGGAAGACCGGCACGACTTCAACCGGCACGAACTCCCGGTCGAGCGTCACCGTGACCACGTCGCCCAAGGGCTGCGACTCACTGATCTCGAACTGCAGACCGTCGAACGCTTCCGCCGACCAGGCTGCGTAGATCTGTGGTGACAGCCAGTACCTGCCGTGAGCGAGCAGTATGTAGGTTCCCGGGCCGACCGACCAACGGTGCGAGGATCCCTCCAGCTGCGCGGTCAGCCCGATGTCGAGCAACTCGCCGGAGCGGCTTCGGAGTTCCACTCTCACGCGCCGACGCGGCGTGCCGATGTCCTGTTCCAGCAGCGCGGCTTCCCGGAGCTGGCTGAGTGGCCGGAGCGTTCCGCGGCCGATCCAGAACGTCCCGTCGACCAGCGCGACCTGGCACTCGACGTCCGGGATGTTCTGGAGCGCCGCGGGTCGGTGGGCGAATACCTGCGCGTCGGGCATGCGTTGCTGCAGGCGCCTGCGGCCGTGGCCGAGACGGGCCAGCAGGTGCGGTGAATGGTCGAAGTCGAGGCGATTCCAGGCCCAGGTCACCGCCTCCACCGGGCTCTTGGACGGGGCCGAGAACGCGGCTCCCCAGAGTTCCTTCGCGACCACCTCCAGGCGGACGTCGGAGTCCACGGTGAGCAGGCCCTGCACGGCCTCGGGTTCCGGCACGAAGTCGTCGTGGTAGATGTTCAGCCGGTGGTCGCCGGGTGGCACGGAATCGAATGCGGCGACGCCGGACTCGTCGGTCGTCTGCATCCAGCAGGGATTGCCGCTCGAGGGATCCGCCCGAGCGTCCGAGACGAGCGGCTCCATCCGGTCCATCGGCCTCGACGAGAGCGTGACCCGGCACCCGGGCAGAGCTGTGCCGTGTTCCGAGACGCAGAGGATCTCGACCCGGTAGGCGGGCTGCATCTCGACGATGCGTTCGGGTTCGAGGCTGCCTTCGACCACGAGGGTCGCGAAGCCGGGCTTCTGTAGCGCGAATCGTCGCGCCGGCTGGGAGAGTCCGGCATCGGAGAGCAGGCCGTCGGCGTCCGTGGAGGCAAGGACCTCCGTCTCGCCGTCCAGCGCTCCGTCGCCGCGTGGGGCGTAGGGCCGCAGCTCGACTCCGTGCAGGCCCAGGCCCGCGGGATCCACGACGCGGAGCCGGGAGCTGATCTGCGTGCGTTCCGCCGCGGCGCGGCTGCCGACTCTCGGTTCGGGGTCGGACCGGTCCTCGGGCGTCGGACGCGTCTCGATGCGGGGATCTGCCGTCGGTCGGCTGATGGTCAGCCAGAGCAACGCGCCGAGAAGAGCCGCTCCCACGAACCAGACGAGGTTGCGCATACGGGGAGCGTAGCGGTCCCGTGCGGCGTGGGAGAGCGCGGGCTCAGTACCGCAACGTCACCCCCATCTCCCCCCGTGCCCCGAACAGCAGGTTCTCCTGCGTCTCCCGCCGCATCGTGTTGGCGATGTCGTCGTGGATGCGCTCGGTGAACAGCACGTAGTAGAGATGGTGGTAGGCGACGCGCTTGACCAGGTGCAGGCCGTAGGGGGTCTCGACGATGCCGGAGACCTGGCCGTCGCGGAGCTGCCAGGCGGCGCGGCAGAGCGACGCGGGCAGGCGGTCGTCGAAGCGGGCCATGCCCTGCAGGCGGCCGCCGTCGGAAGCCGTGGCCTTGTCCTCGGAGAAGCGGCGGGCGAGTTCGGCGAAGTTGGAGCCGTCGGGTTCGAGGCGCGACTGGATGTCGGCCATCTTCTTGATCGCGGCCTGGCGGGCTTCGCCGCGCAGCAGCTCGAGCGAGTTGGGGTCGCGGTGGCGGACCAGGATGTGGGCCGCGGTGATCACGCCGCCGAAGTACTCGGGGTGGTCGTTGTAGTAGTCGCGGAGCTTGCCGACGGCTTCGAGGTCAGGCGCGTCGACCAGCACGTCGAGCCAGCCCTGGACCTCGGCGCCGAGGCCGTTGTTGCGCTGGAACTCGGTGAGCAGGAGGTTGGTGCGCTTCTGGGTCAGCTCGACCGGATTGCCGCGCCTGGCCCGGTTGTCGACGTAGTTCTGCAGCCAGGGCTCGAAGGCTTTCTGCAGCGCGTCGCCGAGGATCGGTTGGGCATCGGCGTAGGAGATCTCGCGGTCGGCGGCGACGGCCTCGAGGACCTTCACGTCGGCGTACTGGCGGACCCAGGCGGCCATCTGCGGGCTCTGCAGGTAGGCCTCGCCGCTGGGGGTCTCCATCAGGGCCAGCATCCCGTGGAAGTGGCGCTCGTCGATGTGGCGGAGGACGTCTTCGAGGGTGTGCTCGCGTCCGCCGATGCGGGCGACGGACCGCTCGCGGTCGCGGGGCCAGGCGAGTTCCTGGGGCAGGCCCTCGGTCGACGGCTCGGGATCCTGCTGCTGCGGGCCCGCGACGGTCGCGGGCGCTGGGGTCTCGGGCTCGGACTTCGTGGTTCCAGAGTCCTGGGCAGACACTCCGATGAGTAGGGTGAGCGACCACAGGGCCGCCATGGCCAGGACGATTCCGCGCTTCGGATCCATCGGTTCGGGGCCGGCCGTGGGGAGCTTGGGATCGGGGCGACGGGCCTCGATCGTTGCCTGTCTCCGGCCGAGCGGGGGGTATAGCATGACCGATCCGGACCGTCACGCCGAGAGGGGCGTGAGCTGTATGACCGCGACGCCCGAAGAACCCGCCAACCCCGAGCTCCTCGGCCGCGTCGCCGACCGGTTCGCGGAGGAGTTCGGGGCAGCGCCGGAGGGGGTCTGGTTCGCGCCGGGGCGGATCAATCTGGTGGGGGCCCACCTCGACTACAACGGCGGCGACGTGCTGCCCCTGGCGGTGGATCTGGGGGTCTACTGCGCGGCGCGGCTCAGGAGCGACGGCGCGATCCGGCTGCGAAGCCTCGACCAGCCGCTCGCGGTGGACCTGCGGGTGGAGGACGTGCGGCCGACGCAGGATCCGGTCCACGGCTGGGCGAGCTATGTGCTCGGGGTGTGGGAGGAGATCCGCGAGGTCTACGGCACGGCACCCGGCTTCGAGATGGTGGTCGGTGGCGACGTGCCGATGGCCAGCGGGATGTCGTCCTCGGCGGCGCTGGAGATCGCCGCGGGATTGGCGCTCAGCGAGATGCAGGGTCTCGGGCTCCGGCCGATCGATCTGGCGCGGCTCTCGCACAAGGCGGAGAACGACTACATCGGGGTGAAGTGCGGGATCATGGATCAGTACGCCTCGGCGCTGGGGCGGGCGGGCCATGCGCTGCTGATCCACTGCCTCGACATCACCTACGAGCACGTGGAGATCCACGGCAGCGGCTTCGACGTGCTGGTGATGGACTCGAAGAAGCCGCGGACGCTGGCGGCGACCTACTTCAACCAGCGGGTCGACGAGGTGACCGAAGCGCACCGCATCCTGCGCGACCACGTGCGCGACCTGCCGGCGCTGGCGCACTTCGAGTTCGCCGACGTGCTGGCGGCGGCCGATCGGCTGGGTCCGACCCTGGTGAAGCGCGCCAGGCACGTGACCACCGAGATGGGGCGGATCGCGGCGGGGGTGCACGGGCTGCGCAAGGGCGACATCGCCGAACTCGGCCGCGCGCTGACCGCGAGCCACTGGTCGACCAGCGTCGATTACGAGGTCTCCTGCGACGAACTCGACATGCTGGTCGAGACCGCGTCGGCGCGGAGTGACGTGTTCGGTGCGCGGCTCACCGGTGCAGGCTTCGGCGGCTGCGCGATCGCGTTGGTGGAGCCGGGGGCGGGCGACGCGGTGGCTGCGGACGTGGGTGCGAAGTACCAGGCGCGCTTCGGCGTCGAGCCGGGCTTCATGGTCCTGCACGCCGGTGCCGGCCCGCGTCGCGTGGGCTGATTCCCGGCCGGGACTTTTACAACTCGTGCCTGGCACCGGTTGTAAAAGTCGGGGCGGTCACAGCGAGCGGAGGAACGCGACGAGCGCGGCGCGGTCCGTCGCAGGCAGCGTGCGGAACGCCTCCTTCGCGGTCTGTCCCTCGCCGCCGTGCCAGAGGATCGCTTCCTCGAGGCTGCGCGCGCGGCCGTCGTGCAGGTAGGCCTCGCCGCCGCTGACTCCGGCGGTCAGGCCGATGTTCCACAAAGGAGCCGTGCGCCACTCCGCGCCGGTCGCGTCGCCGGTGCCCATCCGGTCGGCGAGGTCGGGGCCGAGGTCGTGCAGTAGCAGGTCGGTGAACGGGCGGATGGTCTGGTTGCGCAGCTCGGCGTAGGGGTGGCCGGCGCCGGTGGAGATCTCGGGGAGGTGGCAGCTCGCGCAGCCGATGCTGGAGAACAGCTGCTCGCCGCGTAGGGCATCCGCGTCGGTGAGGGCGCGGCGCGCGCCGACGCCGAGCAGTGCTGTGTAGCGGGTCATGCGATCCAGCTCGAGCGTGCTGACCTCGGGAGCGGTCGGCGTGGTGTCGCCATCGAGCACCGGCATCGCCAGCGTCGCGACGCCCATGTCGCGGTTCAGCGCCGCGGCGATCTGGTCGTGGACCGACGCGCGGCCACCCTTCCAGGTGAAGCGACCGAGCTTCGGCTGGCCCGAAAGCAGTGCCTGCGTGGTGCTGGCGCGGCCGGAGATGCCATCGCCGTTGGCGTCGCACGGGTCGTGGCGCAGCAGGATGGTGGCCTCGTCGATCGCCTCGAGCAGTCCGAGGCCGACCAGCGGCGGCGCGCTGTGGACCGCGAAGAACTCCGGCTCGGCCACGCCCTCGAAGGCGTAGCGCGGCCGGCGCAGTTCGAACGGCTGGCCATCGCCGTAGCTGCCGGGCAGCAGGTCCCAACCCGCGAGGCGGACGACTCCCTCGCTGTTCGCTCCGCCGCCGCCTCCGCCGCCGCCACCGGAGGGCAGGCTGCGGACGCGGAACCAGTTCAGCTTCCAGCCGCCGACGAACGCGTTCATGCCGATGGCGCGGCTGCCCGCGGGCAGCCAGAGGTCGGTGGTGACCGTCTGCCACACCAGGTCGCCGCCGGTGCTGGGGATCAGGATCCGGCCGTGGAGCGGATTGCCGCCGGACTCCTCGAACGCCAGCGTGCCGCCACCCGCACTCGCGACCCGCACCTCCACCCGGTAGATCCCGTCCGCCGGGATCGCGACCGGCTGGTCGGCGAACGACATCCAGTCGCCGGTGTCGATGCTGGTGACGTGCAAGCCGCCGCCGACGTCGTTGGTCGGCTCGGTGAGCACGCCGCTCATCGCCAGGTACGACTCGGCCTGGATCGTCACGTCGACCGGCGAGCCGCTGCCGCCGCGCCCCGGCGAGGGCTGCAGCACCTCACCCAGGCTCGGGTGCGGCGTGCCGTCGCGGTCGGCGGCAACCCGGACCACCGCGCGGGTCAGCGTCTCGCCCACCGCCGGCGGCAGGGAGCGGCCGTTGTTCACGTGGCAGTCGACACAGCTTCGGTTGATGAACTTCGGACCGAGCTGGCCGACGTGCGCGCTCAGCGGCGGGTTGCCGGCCTCGGAGTGCGAACCGTCCTCGAAGTCGGTGTGGTGGAGCCGGCGACCGAGCACGAACTCGTGACCGCTGGTCGGCGAGATGTTGCCGGCGGTCTGTTTGAAGCGGTGCTCTGGCTCGTTCGAGTACTGGTACGGCAGCGTCGTCTGGCCGCCGAGTCGGGCGACGGCCGGCACGGGGTAGGAGTCGAACGAGGCCTGGTCGCGCTGCTGCGGGGTGGTCGCCTCCTCCTTGTGCTTCGCATACCACGGCTCGACGCCGACGCCGACCACGTAGAGGAATGCGGTGCCGTAGTAGTTCGAACGGCCGTTGCGCGGCGCGGCGAGGAACTGGCTCAGCTCCACCTCGATGCGATCGCCGATCTGCAGCGGGCGATACTCGGGGATCTTCTGGGTGAGCGTGGCCTCGTAGAGGTACTCGGTCTCGCCGGGATAGCGGGTCGACGGGGTCGTCGAGAGCAGCGTCACGCCGGTCCCGGGGCTGGTCGACAGGTTGTTGTGGTAGACCGCGAACCCGCCGGCGAAGAAGGTCCTGAACTCGGCCGGATTGAGCCGGTCGTGGGTCATGAACCGGAACGTGATCGTGCTACCGCCCTTCGCCACCCGGTCGATGATCTCCAGCTCGGCGATCCGTTGCTCCCAATAGAAGGACA
The DNA here is from genome assembly GCA_030432695.1 of bacterium. GTDB lineage: Bacteria > Planctomycetota > UBA1135 > UBA1135 > UBA2386 > JAUILN01. The sequence continues at coordinate 174,491 of JAUILN010000003.1, forward strand.
GCCAGTGGTCGTAGGCGCGGAAGGGGATGCCGTTGACGATGTCCTCGCGGGCATGGCGGTCGCGGGCGCGGTCGGCCAGGTAGGTGATCTTCGCGGTCGGCGTGTCGACGACGACGTCCGGCTCGAGCGGCGTGCCGTTCGGATACAGCGGGGTGATCGTCAGCGTCGAGCCACAGCCCGTCGGGTCGACCACCAACTCCAGATCGTTGTCGCTCCACCACAGCGTGGTTCCCGCGGCATCGACGTCGAGGGACTGGACGTCGATCGCCGCGCCGACCAGCGAGGAGTCGTCGGGAACCGGCAGCCTCATCGTGGCGAGGCCGGTTGCGCCGCGGGTCCAGGGCTCGAACAGCACGATGCGGGTCGCATCGACGCGCACCAGGCCGCGGCTGGTGAAGCCGGGGATCTGCAGGTTGGTCGTGCCGGGGAAGTGCGGGCTCACCGCGAACCACCCGGCGTGCTGTGCAGCGTTCGCGGGGAAGCTCACCTCGAAGGTGGCGGTGCGGCCGACCTGCAGCGGCGCGGTCGTCTGCACCGCGCGGCCGGTCTGGGCGAGACTTGGAGCGGCGAGCAGCAATCCGAGGGCTGCTGCGAGTCGGAGCTTGGTATCGAGCATGAGAGGGCGCGAGAGCGTAGCCCTTCCCCGCGACAGGTTGGGGGGGGTTAACAACTCGGCCGGGTCGAGTTGTTAACCCCCTATGCTCGTGGGGCATGAGGATCGGCTGGCTTACGAGGTGTCTCCTCGGAATGACCGTGGTGTGTGGGCTTTCCGCGCAGGCCACCGTCGCGACCCACTATTTCTACTGGTACCGCCATCCCGACCAGCACATGGGGGGCGAGGGGCGCGAAGGGCACTTCCACGACTTCGTCGATGCCGAAGCAGTGAGCTACGAGGACCCGGACTGGCATCGCGGCGAGTTCCGCGACATGGCGCGCGCCGGCATCGAGGTGGCACTGCCGGTGTACTGGGGTGCCCCGGGTGCCGAGGACCGGCCGGGGCTGCGCTTCGCGACGCGCGGACTCGGGCCGATGTGCGCGGCGCTCGACGCGATGCGCGAGGCGGGCGAAGGCTCGGTGCGCCTCGGCATGTTCTACGACACGTCGACCTTGCACGAGCGGGTCCGCGGTGTCGGCGACGAGCGCGCCGACCTGACGACCGACGCCGGACGTGCGCTGTTCGTCGACACCGTGCTCGGCTTCTACGAGCGGATCCCGAAGCGGCATTGGGCACGGCATCCCGATCCCGAGACCGGCCGACCGTTGGTGGTCCTCTACACCGCCGGCTTCGCCAAGGCCTGGGACGCGAAGCTCGGTCCGGCGCTCGCCGCCGCGTTCGCAGCGCGCTTCGACGGCGAGCACCCGTTCCTGGTCGCCGACGCGAGTTGGGGCGACATCGGTCAGGACGCGACCACGCAGTGGGACGCCGCATTGCACGGCCCGCGCCTGTTCGACGGCGTCGCGCAGATCGGTCCCGGCTACGACGACTCACCGGTGCCCGGGCGCCGCACTCCGCATCGTCCGCGCGAAGACGGCGCGTTCTATCGCTGGTCGTGGCGGGCAGCGATCGAGTCGAAGCCGTCGTTGGTCCTGATCGAGACCTGGAACGAGATGCACGAGGGCACCGAGATCTGCCGGACGGTGCAGACGGGTACTTCCTACCTCGACATCACCCGCGAGATGGTCGATCGGCTGCGGCGCGGCGATCCGGGGCCGGAGGTCGAGATCGCGATCACGGCGCCTCTGCCACGTCCGGACCTGAGCTGGGGTGCGGAGGCTGCCGGTGCCGAGCGCGTGAGCTGGCGTCTTGGAGAGGGCGGCGCGCGCGGGCTCCGGCCGATCGAACACGAAGACGGGCCGCTCCGTCGCGGGCCACGTGGGGTGATCGCGAGCTGTCCGGAGGACCGGCCGGTGACCTATCTCTACCTGCAGGTCAGCGACCATTGGCGCTTCGACGTCGACGAGGATCTGGTCCTCGAACTCGTCGTCGCAGGAGGTCGGTGCAGCGTCGAATACGACTCCCGGAACATCGCGGCCACGCTCGCCGGTGCCTACACCCACGTGACGCCCGAGGCGGCGTCCGGCCCCGGGTTCGGCGAGATGGGCGTGACCGAGCGCCTGACCTTCGCGCTCGATGGGGCGCGGCTCGCCAACCGCGAGAACGGCGGCGCCGACCTGCGGCTCATCGTGCCGCGCGGCGTCACGCTCGAACTGCTGAACGCGACGCTCTCGCCGGCGAAGTGACGGTGGCTCGCGATCAGTCGCGGCGCAGCGGCCTGACGATCAGATCCTTCAGCGCGAAGTTGCTGCCTTCGCCGACCCGCGTGACGAACAGGTCGTTCAGGTGGCGGATCAGGCCGAACTCATCGAGGCAGGCCACGCCGCCACAGACCTCCATGGCCAGCGGCAGCAGCTCGCTCGCCACGCGGCTCGAGTCCATCTTCACCTTGGCGGCCTGCTCGCGGTCGAGCTTGTTCTCGTCGAAGCGCTTCGAGCAGTGCATCAGCCAGGTGAGGTTGCGCTCCAGCGCGACGTCCATGTCGATGATGACGTCCTGCACCCGCTGGAAGCGACCGATCGGCTGGTCGTCGAACTGGATCCGCTCCTCGGCGTAGCGGCGGGTCTTGTCGAGCGCGAACGCCAGCGACGACAGCGCCAGGGCACCGATGAACAGGCGGCCGCCATTGAGCGTGGTGACCATCACCTTGAAGCCGTCGTTGACCTCGCCGAGCACCGCGGACTCGGGCACCTCGACGGCGTCGAACATGATCTGGCCGGTGCTCGACTGCTCCCAGACCTTCTTGCCGGACATCTCCTGGTAGAAGACGCCCTTCGCGTCCATCGGCACGATGAAGCAGGTGGAGCGACGGCCGTTGGGGCCATCGGGATCGGTCAGCGCGTGCACGATCACGTGGCTCGCCCAGCGCGCATTGGTCGACCAGCACTTCTCACCCTGGATGACCCAGGCATTGCCCTTCTTCTTGGCGGTCACCTCGGGGTTCGCCGCGTCGGAGCCGCGCCCGGGCTCGGACAAGCCGAACACGAACATGCGCTTGCCCGCGGCGAGGTCCGGCAGGTGTTCCTTCTTCTGCTCCTCGGTGCCGCAGAGCTGGAGCGGCTTGGCGCCCAGCGAGATCGCCGCGCCCGGCGTGATCGCGGCCGAGTGGCTGTGGTAGCCGAGCGCGAGCCCCATCAGCACCAGGTCGGTCATGTCCCCGCCCTGGCCGCCGTACTCCTCCTTGATGGGTAAGCCGAACAACCCGATCTCGCCCATCTGCGCGATCACGCTCTCCGGCAGGAGCACGTGGTCGCGCTCCCACTTCAGCACGTGTGGTGCGACCTCGGCGTCGGCGAAGTCGCGGACGACCTCGTAGAACTCGAACTTGTCCTCGTGGACGAGGCTCTGGAGATAGTGATCGATGCGGCGCGGCATGTTCGGATGCGGTTTTAGTTCGGTCCGGCGCGGTCTGCCAGAGTGAGGGACGCGACGCGTGGTGCGCGACCCTGCAACTGCCCGAAACGCAGAAGGGGCGCGGACCCCGGTCGGGATCCACGCCCCTTCTCTCATCGGTCCGACCGCCGTCGGGCCTTGGCAACGTCACCTGTCGCGAGGACTTTCGGATACGGAAGCGCCGGGCTCACCGGCGCTTGGGGCATCCGCCGCTGCCTTGGGGGAAGCGATGGCAGTGAGGAACGCACGCGCCGCGCGGTTGCCGGGATCGACCTCGAGGGTGCGCTCGAATGCCGCGACGACCTCGGCGACAGGTGCGCCCGAGAAGCGGAGGTTGTATGCGAAGACCAGCAGCGCGGCTGCGTCGTACGGCTTCTCCGCCAAGTAGGCCTTCAGCACCTCGAGCTGCTTGGTGAACGCCTCGGGATCCTCGTAGAAGGTGCGCTTGTCCACCTCGACCGTCGCCAGATCGGGGTCGAGTTCGAGGCCCTTGCCGACCATGTAGGCGGCGTAGTGGTAGTCGCCCTGCGCGAACAGCGCATCGGCGATCACGAAGTGCACCGAGCCGTCGTCGGGCACGTAGGCCAATGCGCGCAGATAGCTCTCCGAGGCTTCCTCGTAGCGGCCGCGGCGGAAGTAGAAGTCGCCGAGGTCGAGGTGGCGCTGTGCGGGCGAAACCTCTTCCTCGGGTGGGATCGGCTCGGCGGCAGCGCCTCCGACGCCGGCTCCGGCCGCGACTCCGGCTCCGCCAGGTGCCACGCCGCCGTCCGCGACGATCACCTCGCCGCTGCCGTCCTCGGCGTAGTCGGCGCCGCTCGGGACGTAGGCCCAGTCGGCCGACGAGCCGGCATACGCCGGGAAGCTCGAGAAACCGATCCAGCTGCCGGGCACGTAGCAGCGGTTTGGCCACCACCACGACACCGTCGCGCTGCTCGGATAGCCGGAGTTCCAGTAGAGGACGAACGAGCTGTTGCAGTTGTAGTAGTAGCGCGACCAGCTCCCGCACCACCAGTACGGGTAGCTGTAGCAGCCCCACGGCCGGTAGCACCACGAGAAGGCGCCGAGGTGGCCGCCCCAGTGGTAGCAGCCGTAGAAGTAGCGCCGGCTGCCTGCAAAGGTGTAGCCGCTGTATCGGCCGGGATACCCGTCGTAGTAGCCGCCGCCGTAGCCGCTCCCATTCCCATAGTCGTTGCCGTAGCGCGAGCCGAAGCCGCCGGTGCGTCCGCCACCGCGGTTCGGGCCGCCGCGCGACGGATCACCGGAGCGATCGCCGATGCCGGGTCCCATCGGAGGTAGGACCGGCCGCAGCCCATCGGCGACCGTGCCGCCGCCGTTGTCGCGACGCCGGCCGACGACGCGTGGGCCGTCGCCGTCGCCGGTGCGGGGTTGGCCGACGCGTGGTTCGCGCGGCTGCAGACCGGGTGTGCGGACATCGGGCGTCCGGACATCCGGCGTGCGAGGCTGGGCCACGTCCGTGTAGCGGTTGCGGACCACGGGCACGCGGTCGGCGATGGGACCACCGGAGCCGGCGCCGGGGTTGCCGGAGCGAGGCGCACCGACGCGGGGTTCGGGGGCCACCGGCGTGCGTGTGTCGGGTTGGCCGACACGCGGGGTCGCGGGCCGGGGATCAGCCGCGCGAACATCGTCGCGCAGGCGCGGCCGGTAGCGGTCGGCGATCGAGCCGCTGATCGGTGAGGGGCGCAGGGCATCGCCGGCGTCGACCCGGGTGGTCCTCTCGCGGCGTTCGTAGAGGTCGCGAAGGCGGCTGCCGGAGTCGGAGCTGATCGGATCCGGTCGGACGCTCGGAGTCGTGTCGCCCAGGCGCGGTGCGGTGCGGTAGCGACTCGACAGGTCGTTGCGGGGGCTCGGCGACGGCGTGCGCGGGGAGGTATCGCCGAGCGACGGCGTGCGGATCACCGGGGTGCGCGGTTGGGGGATCGGCGTGATCGTGCGTGGCGCGGTGATCGATGGGGTGCGGACGATCGGAGTGCGCGGCGTCGTGACCGACGGGGTGCGGACGACCGGGGTGCGCGGAGTCGTGACCGACGGGGTGCGGACGACCGGGGTGCGCGGAGTCGTGACCGACGGGGTGCGGACGACTGGAGTGCGCGGGGTCGTGATCGATGGTGTGCGGACGACCGGGGTGCGGGGCTGCGGGGTCGTGATCCGCGGGGTCGTGATCCGGGGCTGCGGAGTGGTGATCCGCGGGGTCGTGACCCGGGGCTGCGGAGTGGTGATCCGCGGCGTCGTGACTCGGGGGGCCGGAGTGGTCACCCGCGGCGTCGTGACCCGAGGCACCGTCACCCGCGGAGTGGGGGTGGACACCCGAGGAGTCGGCCGCGGGACAGGCGCGGGCCGGGGCGTAGGGGCCGGCCGGGGTGCCGGGCGTGGCTGCACGCGCTGGGCGACCAGGGCCGTCGGATCGCAGCTGGTGCCGACGAGCGTGGCGAACGCGATCAGGGCGACGAGGGTCAGGTTGCGGGTCATGGGTGTTCTCCGGGCCGGCGGGTGAAGCAAGTCCGGTGCCGGGTCATTGTCGTCGAACGCCTGGAGCGTGGGCAGCCCCCGCTACGTCCAGGATCGGGTCGGCACGTGGTCGATCCGGTCGCGGAGGCGGGCGATCGGCCCGGGTCCTTCCAGGGCCCCACTCTCCGGCGGTCGGCGGTCCTGTCCTCGCGGAGGGACAGCCGCGCGGAGCCGGTACTCGTCGATCAATCCCGTTCGATCTCGGCGAGCAGGTCGAGGAGGGCCCTGGCGAGGACGGTCCTCCAGAGTGCGTCCATGCCGATCTTCGCCGCGGCGCGGTCGTGCACGCAGTCTGCGATCCGACGGGCGAGGTCGGTTTCCTTGGTGGCCGCGTCGGCGCGCCAGCGCGCCCCGATGCGGTCGAGGAGGTCGCTGCCGACGGTGAGTCTCTCCAGGTCGGACCAGAAGGGCTCGAAGCGGAAGGTCTTGCGGCACTCGCGCACGCAGCTCGTCGCCACGTCCTCGGCGCCGAGCATGCCGGTCACTGCGGCGAACGCGAACCAACCGAGGGGGCCGCACGCGTCGGTCTCCTTCAGGCGGCGGAGTTCGGCGGTGAAGCGTGGAGCGCGCGCGGACCCGAGTAGGAACAGGCCGATCGAGTCGTTGACCAGGACGTGAGGCCAACTGGTAGCCGGATAGCCGCTGGCCCCCAGCACTCCGAGGTTCTGGATGAGATCCACGGCGTCCGAAAGGCCCTTGACCTCGGGCCTCGGGATGGTGAATCCGAAGTCGTGCCACGAGTCCGGGTCGATCGTGAGGCTCGTCGTCTCGTCTAGCAGTCCCGAGACCAGCGCGACGAGATCCTCCAGTTCGACCCCCGTTCCGCCGCGCAGCAGGGGTTCAAGTGCGGCGGTTGGATCCGTTGCGTCGGTCCGTGTGGGCGCGAGTGTCGCTGGACCCGGAGCCAAGCGGACTTCGACGAAGCCGGACTCGCTGATCAGCGTCGGGTCTTGCGACTCACGGTCGATCTCGAGGGTCAAGTCGTCGTCCGGCAGGAGCAGACGCAATCTGGCTCGGTCGTACTCCGGCCGTTCTTGTTGGCGCAGGAAGTCCACGACGGCTGGTGCCGCCAGCCATAGCCGGAACCAGGTCTGCTCGTCGAACCGGAGCATCTGCGGCAATCCTGCGACCCGCGCTTCTTCGGGGGCGCGCCGCTTCAGCGCGAACCCCCACCGGAACCGGGCCGTTTCCTCGATTGGCTGGTCGGGATCCGGAATGAGGGGCTCCAACGACACGTCGAGGATGGTCACCCAATCTCCGCTGCCGATCGCCTGAAGATGCACGAGGTCACCCAGTCGCTCCGACGTCAGCAGGAAGCCGTCGGTTCTCGAGAGTTCGGCGTAGACCTCCCCGAGATCCAGTCGGCCCAGACGCACGGGAGGGAAGTGCATGAGCATGCGGGTGCGATCGACCGCGACGCGGAGCCGACCGGGTGCGATCCGCAGGCCGGTGCCCTCCAACTCACTACCGACCGTTGCCTCGACGAAGAGGTGGTCGCCGGCTCCGAAGCGCCGCGCGATGCTCTCTGCGCTGGCGCGGAGCAACTCCAGATCGCGTCGCTCCTCCGGCGTCGGATCCGACGCAAGGCTCGATGGCACGACCTGCAGGATCGTCGGATCCACACGCATCCCGCCTTCCGCTCGCGGATCCGGAAACCGGACGCGTGCCACCCGACCCGTTTCGTACAGAGATCCCACCAGGTGCTGGAGGGCGGGTTGGGAAGCGACTTGCTCTGGGTCATGGTCGATCTTCGAGAGGATCGCGGTGGCAAGTTCCTCCGAACAGCCTTCCAGCGCCAAGGCTCCGAACCGGGTCGGCGCGGTGTCCGCGACGCGTATGGTCAACCGGGCTGGCGATCCGTCGTCGACAACCTCGACCTCGACCTGAGCGCGAAGCAGGCCCTCGCGCTGGCAGCATGCTGCCGCAGTTTCCCTTATGCGGTCCTTCGCCCGTGGCCCCAGTCGCGCGGGGCCGCCCTCGGTCCAGCCGATGCCCCGATCCTGATCACGGAGTGTGGACAGAAGAGCGGACCGCAGCGACTCAGAGTCGGTATCGACCGTGATCGGCCCTGCCACGGTTCGCGAGCCCTCGACCACTTTCACGTGCAGCAGTCGGTCGGTGCCCTCGACGAGCGCCGAGACCTGGACGTTGCCGAATCCCGCCCACCTGTAGCCTGCCTCGATCTCCCGCTCCAACCACGGCAGGTAGGACTCGAGGCTGCTGGATGGGTGCATCTGGGCGGCGGCGTCCTCGGTGATCAGCAGAGCCCGATAGATGTCCCGCGGCGCAAAGCTCTCGACGCCCTTCCAGCGGATGGCATCGAAGTCGGCGCGATGTGCGACGAGTTCCTGCGCGCCGACGGCGCCGAGCAGCACTCCGGAGACCAGAGCTGAGACAGCGGCGTTCACTTCGGGCCTCCGGGCCAGATCCCCAGCTGCCGGTACCGCTCGCGATACTTCTCGGCCAACTTCGTCTGCTTGTTCGACAGATCCAGCCGCCGTCCCGAGGCCCAGGCCATGCGCACCTGCGTCGTCACCTCCAACGGATGCCCGTCGGTGACGATCAGCGTCGCGCGCTTGCCGACCTCCAGCGTCCCGAGCTCGTCACCGAGCCCGAGGATCTGCGCCGCATCCTTCGACACCGCGGCGAAGGCACGATCCGGATCGAGCCCGTACGCCACCGCCTGCCCGGCGTGGTAGGGCAGGTTGCGCTCGTTGTAGTAACCCGTCGTGCCGGAGATGCAGAAGTCGACGCCGGCCGCGGCGAGTCGGGCCGGCAGCGTGAACGGGCGGTCGTAGGCGTGGTCGCGGCGGCGCGGGGTGCGCTGGGTGCCGGTGACCACCACCGGGATGCGATGCTCCTTCAGCAGGTCGGCGCATTGTTCGGCATCGGCGCCGCCGACCAGGACCATGCGCAGGCCCTCGTCGACCGCCCAGCCGATCGCCGAGCGGATCGCGTCGACGTCGTCGGCCTGCACGAACACCGGCGTGGCGCCGCGCAAGGCGCCTTGCATCGCCGCGAGGCGGATGTCCTGCGCGACTCCTTCGCCGTCGGCGGACCGGGCCGCCGCCCAGGCGCGCGCGTCGTCGAACAGCTCGGCGAGTTCCTCGCGTTGGCCGCCGACCCGCTGCACCGCCTCGCGGTAGTCCGACTCCGACTGCCATGGGCGACGCACGCCACCTGCCGGCCAGTCGACGACCAGACCGGCCGACGGCCGCAGCGCCATCTCCTCCCAGGTCCAGCCGGCCAGCTCGATCACCGACGCCTGACCGGGCAGCGCGCCGCCGCTCGGGAACACGCCCGCGGTGAGCACGCCGTTGCTGCGCGTCACCGGCAGCGTGGTGGAGTCGGGGTTCACCGCGACGGCGGCGCGGACCTCGGGGGTCAGCGAGCCGATCTCGTCGTAGTCGAAGGTCGCCGAGACGGAGCCGATCTCCTGGATGCCGAGCCGCGTGGCGGCGGCGACCATGCCGGGCCAGACGTGCAGGCCACTCGCGTCGACGCGGGTGGCGTCCACCGGGGCGTCGTCCTTCGACCCCGTGCCGACGATGCGGCCGTTGGCGAACCAGACCGCGGCGTCTTCGAGCACCGAGCCGTCGCCGACGTGGACCGTGGCGCCGAGGATCACCACCGGATGGCGTTGCGGTGGCGCCTCGACCGTGAGGTCCTGGGCGGTCACCGCGGCGGTCGCGGCGAGCGCCGCGTAGAGGAAGTGGATCGCAGTTCTCATCGGACGCCCTCCTGCTGCAGAGCCTCGCGGGCCATGTTCTCGAGTTCGGAGCAGCCGCAGTCACCCGGCTGGAAGGAATCGCGCATCGCCGCGGGGATCCCGGCGCGGCCGCCGGGTGCGGTCAACGCGAGCTGGATCAGACGCGCGCGTTCGGCGGCGACGTGCTCGCGGGCCGCGGCGTCCTCGTCGCGCGACCAATAGCAACGCCCGTCGATCCAGGTCGCGACGCAATGGCTGAACGAACTCAGCGGGTCGCCCGACCAGATCGCGAAGTCGGCGTCCTTGCCGGGCTCCAGCGAACCGACGCGGTCGTCGATCCCGAGTTGGATCGCCGGGTTGATCGTCACCATCTTCAGCGCTTCGACCGGCGCCACGCCGCCGTACTTCACCGCCTTGGCGGCTTCGGTATTGAGCCGGCGTGCCAGTTCGTCGCTGTCGCTGTTCAGCGAGACCACCACGCCGACCTTCTGCAGGATCGAGGCGTTCTCCGGAATCGCGTCGACGACTTCGTACTTGTACGCCCACCAGTCGCTGAAGATCGACGCGCCGCGCGCGAAGCGCTTCACCGACTCGGCGACCTTGTAGCACTCGAGCCCGTGCTGGAACGTGCCGATGGTGAAGCCGAAGTCCTCGGCCACGCGGCACAGCATCAGGATCTCGTCCTGGCGGTACGAGTGGCAATGGACCAGCCGTTCGCCGGCGAGGATCTCGGCCAATGCCTCGAGCTCCAGATCGCGGCGGGTGCCGGGCTCGCGAGCCCGCAGCGCGGCGTACTCCTTCGCCGCCTGGAAGCGATCGCGGATCAGCGTCTCCACACCCATCCGCGTATTGGGGTAGCGCGTGTTGTCGTCCGACCGCGAGCGCTTGACGTTCTCGCCCAGCGCGAACTTGATCCCCGGCGGCGCGCCTACGAACTTCATCGCTTCGGGATCGCGTACGCCCCAGCGCAGCTTCACCACGCTGTTCTGGCCGCCGATCGGATTGGCCGAACCGTGGAGCTGGTTGACCGCGGTCACGCCGCCGGCGAGCTGGCGGTAGAACGAGATGTCGTCGGGGTCGAGGACGTCGCCGATCCGCACCTCGGCGGTGACCGATTGCGTGCCCTCGTTGACGCCTCCGGAGATGCCGGTGTGGCTGTGCGCGTCGATCAGGCCGGGGGTCACGTGCAGGCCGCGGCCGTCGATCTGCAGGACGCCGGTCTTCGTCGGCACGCCCGGGCTGTCGGCCGCGCGGCCGGCATGGACGATCTTGCCGTCGTGCACCACCAGCACGCCGTCGTCGATTCGTCCGGCGGGGCCCGAGGTCCAGATCGTCGCGCCGGTGATCAGCACGGTGCGCTGCGCGGGGAGCCCCTTGCGGCCGTAGGCGCCGAACGGCACGGCGAGGTCGGCGGCGGTGAGGATCGCGGGTGCTGCTTCCTCGGCCTCGGTGGCCGGCTCGTCGACGTCTGCTGCCGCGGCGTCCTCCGTGGCGGGCTTCGCGTCACGCCGTGCGGTCCACGCGAACGACGATCCGTCCGCGGCGACCCCGATACCGGCCAAGCGATCGCCCTGCACCAGCGCGGTGAGCCGCCATTGGCCTTCGCCGCCGAGCTCCTCCGCATCGAAGCGCACGTGGAGCTGCCGGTCGTTGCGGTTCACGTGTGCCGCCTTCACCGAGTCCTCGCCGCGCGCGAGCGTGGCCTTGCGGTCACCCTCGAAGGTGATGGTGTCGACGCGCAGGCCGGCGTGACTGAACGTCGCGGTCCAGGCGCCATCGAGCGCGGCGGGCGGGCGCGCCTCCAACACGTCGCGCGCGCCGCCGACCCAGACCTCGCGCAGCGTGCGGTCGGCGGCCAGCGGATCGCCCTCGATGACGCAGAGGTCGGCACGGTAACCGGGGGCGACGCGGCCGACGTGGTTGCCGACACCGAGCAGCGCGGCCGGGCCGGTCGTCAGGGCGGCCAGGGCGCGGTCGGGATCCAGGCCCCGGGCAATGGCATGCGCCACGTTGGTCAGCAGGTCCTTGCGATCGTCGAGCGACTCGCTGGTGAACACGAAGTCGACGCCGGCATCGGCAAGCAGCTTCGCATTGGCGGGCGCCACCTCCCATTCACGGAGCTGGCGCAGCGTCACCGCCTCGGCGCCGCCGACCGTGCCGACATCGGGAGCCTGTGGATAGTCGATCGGGAGCACCAGCGGCACGCCGAGCGCGGCGACCGCCTCCAGCCGGCGGTACTCGGTGCCGGTGCCGACGAGCACGGCTCCTTCGCTCCGCCCGACCTCCTGCAGCACCCGGAACGCGCGCAGTGCATCCACCTCGTCGCGGGTCCGGAACAGCACCGGCGGACTCACCGACAGGGCGCCGAGCGCGGTGCCCGGAGACGAACGGTCGTCGCCGCGGGCGTGGTCGGCGGCCCAGTCCCAGAACACCTGGCGGACCAGCGCCACCGAGCCCATCAGCGACCGCGGGTAGCCCGAGCGTCCGCGGTCGAAGGCGATGGCGGTGAACGTCCGGTCACGGAGCAAGGTGCGGCGGTGACCGTCTTCGACCTCTTCCAGGCCGAGCACCGCACCCGTGCCGCGCAGCAGCCCATCGCTCGGATAGGCCGCCGCGCTGGCGAAGCCCGCCGCGCGCAGTCGCTTCGCCAGGCCGTTGTCGATGCCTGCCCCGTCGAGCACCGAGCGCTGCGGCACCACGCCGTCGTTCCAGTAGGTGCCGGGCGCGTCCGCGTCGGGCGACGGCGCATCGACCGGCAGGTAGCTCTCGACGAACGCCGCGTGGATGGTCAGCCCGGCCATCTCGTGGCGGCGCGCACCCTGCGGTGCTGCGGTGCCGCGCTCGACCGAGACGATCTTGCCATTGCGGATCACCACCGTCGCGGTCTCCAGGACCTCGCCGGGCGCGGTGATCACCCGTGCACCGACCAGGGCGTGCCAGCCGGGGTCGGTGACGCGCGGGGCGTCGGTGGGAGCGGTGTCGGGACGGGGAAGGTCCTGGCAGGGCCCGGCTTGCGCGGTCCAGAACAGGACTCCCACCAACAGGGTGCGGGAGACGAGAGAGGGCATCGGGCGCGAGGATACGGAGATCGCTCCCGACTTGCGGGTCCGCGGCGGCGGAATGCGCTTAGCCTGCGCGCCATGTTCCAACTCAGCCCGCTCGCCGACGTCCTCCTCGGCCTCCTCGCCTCGTTCGCTCCCTCGCTCGCGCCACTCGCCAAGGCGGTCCACCCGCACAACCCCAAGGCGATGATCGTGCAGGGCGCGGCGGGCAAGGCGACGTTCACGTACTTCACGGTGCCGCACAACCCGGAGCTGCTGAAGGACCTGGACGCCGGCTTCGAATGGCACCTCGGCTACGCCGGGTTCCAGACCGAGGTCGCCATGCAGATCGGCGGCGTCGACGTGCCTGCCGGTCGCTACAAGCTGGGGGTGGTCCGCGGCGAGACCGCCGACGACTGGGACCTGCTGCTCGAGCCCTGGGACCTCTGGCAGGCGAAGCGCGGTGTCGCGGTGGCGAAGCAGCGCGGTGGCGACGTCGAGGCCGCCGCGGCGCGGGTGGCCGAGGCCGAGGCCGCGCTGGAGGCCGCCAAGATCCCGGCCCGCATCGTCGCCCCCACCGCGTCGAAGAAGGGTGCGGACGCGGAGCACCTCGAGATGCTGCTGATGTTCCGCGGCTTCGATGCCGTGCAGCGCTTCGGCACCGACCCGGCCGGCGGCATGTCGATGACGCTGCGCATGGACTTCGGCGACCTGCACCGCGAGGTGGAGATGGTCGAGGTGTTCGAGAAGAAGGACTGACTGCGCGAGTCGGTCAGCGCGCGCCGATGACGAGGCGCGCGCCGTCGGACAGCGTCGCGCCGAAGGGGTTCGCCACGCGGTCGCTGGTCACCCATTGCGCCGCGAGTGATGCGCCGACGAGTGCCGGGTCGGAGGGGACCGAGAGTCCTGCCGTCGCGAAGCCGTTGGCGTCGGTGGTGAGCAAGAACGTCTCGACCTCGGTACCCGCCAGCCAGTCACACCCGGTCAGGCCGAGCGGTGTCAGGTCGAGGTTGCGCTCGGTACCGAGGTTGAGAAGCGCGAGGCTGCGCGGCTGGGCGCCCCGGAGTGCGAGGCGTAGGCGCTGGCCGAGGAAGGGCCTGCGCTGAACCTCGATGCGGGGCAGCGATCCGGTCGAACCCGCGCAACCGTTTCCGAAGACGACGGCACGTGCGGGGGACCCGGTCGTCGCGTCCAGCCGCAGCGCCTCGATCGAGTGGTCGCTCTCGCGGGCGACCACGAGCTCTTCGAACCCGTCGCCGTCGACGTCCTGCAGGCCCGCGATCCCGGCGCCGGCGTAGGATCCGCCGCGGGCGAGTGGGAGCGTCTGGAAGCTCGAGCCTTGGCCCAGCCCGAACCGCAGCACCGCTGCAGCGGAGCCTGCGACGAGGGCGACGTCACTCAGGCCGTCGCCGTCGAGATCGCCGCTCGCGGCATCCCAGATGTCGGTTCGCTGGCTGAGGAACCGTCGCGGCTCGGGGGCACCGGTTTCGATCCGTGGTCCCATGCGCAGGAACACGAAGTCGTCGTGCAGGTCGTCGTCGACGTCGCCGGCCGACGCGACCAGCCAGTCGTCGATGTTCGCCAGCTCGCGCAGTTCCCGGCCGTCGCCGCCACCGTGGACGAGGATCCTCCCGTCCGTGAGCCAGGAGAGGTAGTCCGGCTCGCTGATCAGCAGGTCGTCGAAGCCGTCCGCATCGACGTCCAATCCGCCGGCCAGGCCCAGGCCGAAGAACGAGTCGATCTGGCCTCCGCGGCGTTCGAACAGTTGCCGGCCCGTGGCGCCGCCACCGAAGACGCGGACGTAGCCCGCCAGCCGGAACCCGCTCGACGATGCCGCCACGTCGCCGCGGCCGTCGGCGTCGAAGTCCCCCGCGGTCGTCAGGGTCGCTCCGAACCGGTCTCCCGCCGCGTCGCCGTAGCGGGAGTAGAGGTGCGTTCCATCACGCCCCGAGAACACGTGGAGGGCCCCGCTGTCCACGCCGTTCCGATCCTCTCCCGGTGCGCCCACCGCGAGGTCGCCGTCGCCATCGCCGTCGAGGTCCGGTAGGCCGGCGACCGCAGCGCCGAACTCCGAGTCCGGAGCCGGCGCACCGATCGTGCGGATCAGCGACCCGTTCGTGCCGTCGAGAACCAGCACACGGCCGGCCACGCCGGCGCGGGCCTCGGGCGCGCCGACCACCAGGTCGTCCCGGTCGTCGCCGTTCAGGTCGGCGACCCGGGCGACCGCCGCGCCGACGGCACGGTCCGGGTCGGCGAAGGTCCTGCGCCAGACGGCGGACAACGTGTAGGCGCCGAGCACGCGCAGTTCCGACGTCGCGCCGAGCGATCCGGCCAGCACGTCGGCCCGGCCATCGCCGTCGACATCTCCGGCGGGTAGCAGGAACACCGGCGCGCCCGTGCTCGGCACCTCGAACAGCCAGACCGGTCCCCGGCTCCAACCGGTGCTCACGTTCGACGCGACCAGCGCGGTGGTCGAAGACGATCCTGGCTGGAGCTCGCCGTGTCCGATGCCGAGGTCGGGCATGCCATCGCCGTCGACGTCGCCGAGGCCGTGCAGGAGACCGCCGAGACCGGCTCCGAGCTGCTCGCCCTGGGTGTTCACCAACGAGGCGACGGTGCCGTCCGCGCGTCGCCCGTAGATGCTGTAGGTCGCTGCTCCGGGAGAGCCGACTGCGATGTCGTCGCGGCCATCGCCGTCCAGATCGCCGACCCCTGTGACCGCGGCACCGAACGTGGCCGGGCCCGGCCCCAGGTTCGCGATCAATGCGCCTGTGAGACCCGACACGACGATGCAGCGACGACCGACCGGGTCTCCGGCGACCAGATCGGCCGTGCCGTCGCCGTCGAAGTCCCCGGCGTTGGCGACCGAGGTGCCGAGCCCGATGAAGGCATCCTGTCGGGTGTGGACGACGGAGCCGTCTCGCCCGGACAGGATCCATACCGAGCCGCTGACGAAGCCGTCGGCCCATGGTGCGCCGACACCGAAGTCGGGCGTGCCGTCGCCGTCGACGTCGCCGAGACCCGTGACGTCGGCACCGAACGAGCCTCCGCTCCGGCCGGCCGTGACCTGTAGCGTCCGGATCACGCTGCCGTCGGCGCCGGATCGGATGCGCGCCACGCCACGCAGGCCGTTGCCGAGGTCGACGTCGGGATCGCCGTGGATCACGTCGTCACGCCCGTCGCCATCCAGGTCGCCGGCATCGTCGGCGTGGATCGGCGAGAAGCTGGTGCCCGCGACGCTCCACAGCGTGGTCCCGGTCGAACCCGAGATCACCCGGAGCTGCTCCGGTGCGCCGGCGGAGGCCCGTTCGACCAGGGCGAAGTCGCGCACGCCGTCGGCGTCGAGGTCGCCGAGGGGTTCGGCGCGGACCAGGAGCGCCGTGGAGCTGCGCGGCAGGGTCCGCAGGACGCGCTGCGCGAGCAGGTCGGCCGAGAGGCTCGCAAGGACCGTGAGGGTGACGATCGTCGCGTCGAGGGGAGTGGCGCGCATGGGGAGTCGGAGCGGGGCCGTCGGCCTGGCGGACCGTGCCGGTAGCACGGCTCCTGGCTCCCGATGCAGATCGCGGAGTTTCTCCTCGGGCCGTTGCGCGCGCCGGGCGACCCCTGGGTAGGCGTGAGCCTTGCTCAGAACCCTCGCGAGATCGACAGCGGCCGCAGTAGCGAGTGCTTCTTGCGCTGGTGCTCGCGCATCCGGCCGAGGATGTCGTCGAGGGCCTCGAGGGTGCCGAGGATGTTCCAGCCCTTGTTGAGCATCACGCACTCGGCGCGCGAGCTCATCGCCGCGTCGGTGATCTCGCCGCGCACCGGCACGCCCTTCTTGGCGATGCTCTCGAGCACCTGGGTGGCCCAGATCACCGGCACGTGCGCCGCCTCGCAGAGCCACAGGATCTCCTCCTGCACCTCGGCCATCCGCTCGAAGCCGATCTCCACGCCGAGGTCGCCGCGCGCGACCATCACGCCGACCGGTGGGTGGCGGAGTGCGGTGAGCAGGATGTGGGGCAGGGCTTCGAAGGCGCGTGCAGTCTCGATCTTCAGCACGATGCCCAGGTGGCGGCCGGAGTCGCGGGCCTCGAGTTCCTCGACCAGGCGGTCGACGTCCTCCGGTTCGCGGACGAACGACAGGCCGACCAGGTCGGCGTTCTCGACCACGAAATCCAGCGCGGCGAGGTCGTCGTCGGTCAGCGAAGGCACGTCGAGATCGGTCTCGGGCAGGTTGATGCCCTTCAGGGGCTTGAGCTTGGTCCGGCCCTTGCGCGCGGCGGTGATCTCCACCGTCAGGCCCTCGTCCTCGTCGACGTCGCGCACGACTCCGGCCAGCCGCCCGTCGTCGAACAGGATCGGGTGGCCGACCTGCACGTCGCGGAGCACCGCGCCCATGTCGCAGCCGATGCGGGCGGCACGCACGACCTCACCCTGCTCGTTGCGTTCCGCGGGACCACCGGGAACGTCGGCGCGCGTCAGCAGCAGCTCGTCGCCGACCGACAGCCGCAGGTAGGTATCGGGCGCCGGCAGTTTGCCGGCGCGGCCCCGGTCGAGCTCCTGGCCGTCACGCAGCAGGACGACCGACGTGCCTTCGACGATCTCTGCTGCTTCGCCCGCCTCGGCCCAGGCGCCGTTGGTCTCGGTCTCGACGATCCGCAGTTCGAGCCGCGCTCCGCCGTCGTCGGGTTCGAGTACCAGGCGGTCCCCTGGCTCGGCCCTCTCGAGCAGCGAGGTCGGCTCGATCGGCAGGGCGGCATCGGCGGAACGCGGTTCGATTCCTCGTGGCCCCAGCCAGATCGAAGCCGGATGGGAGACGACCCCGCCCGCGTCCTTCGCAGGCTTCCACTTCACCGATGCCGGGCCGGTCGGCAGCTCGACGGTGCGCGGGTTCGGTCCACCGAGGTCGCAGGCCACCCGGCAAGAGCGACCGACTTCCCGCTCCGCGCGGCGCACGTGGTCGGTCATCGCCTGCCACTGCTTGCGGTCGCCCTTCGCGCAGTTGATGCGCAGCACGTCGGTGCCCGCTTCGATCAAGGCGCGCACGTGCTCGTAGCGGCTGGCAGCCTCGTCGGCGGCGGTGACCATCAACCGCGTCTGCCGCGCGCCGGACCGCTCGCCGAGCAGCTCGTCGGCATGCCGGCGCAGGGCTTCCGGGCCGTTCGCGAACCCCGTCGACGCCGCCGTGTCGGCGTGGCCCGCCGAGTGCTCGGCGCCGGCGAGCCGATGCAGTGCGTGCAACACCGCGTCGAGCGTCGGCAGCACGTAGGGCTCCATCCGACCCAGCGAGCTCAGCCCCATCTCGTGGAGCTGCTGCTGCAGGTCGCGCAGGTCGAAGCGCCGGACGGCGACGTAGTGCAGCAGGTTGGCGGCGCTCGCGCGGTAGGCCTCCGGGATCGCCGAGAGCGCCGCGGCCTCGTCGCGTTCGCACGTGAGTGCCGCGGCACGCAGCGTGTCGAGCCGATCGATCAGGTCCTGGTGAGCGTCCTGCGGCTTTGGATCCGGCATCCACAGGGCTAGGACGGCCGTGGTCGGAAGGGAACTCGACCGGGAGCCGGCGAGCTCATCGGCCGGGCCGCAGCACGATGATCTCGCCCGGTTCGCTTGCGAGGTCGAGGATGCGCGTGCCCGCTCCGTCCTGGCCGTCGATCACCAGAGGCAGCGGGGCGGTGACCTGAAAGCGACCTCCGCGCAGCGCCTGGATCGTCGCCGACTCCAGCCTGCCGTCGCGCCAGCGCTGGTCGACCACGAAGGCGCCGCGGGCGCGCAGCCCCCGGGCCGCGCCGTCCGGCCAGGCTTCCGGCAGCGCCGGCAACAACCGGATCGACCCCTCGTGACTCTGCAGCAGCATCTCGGCGACGCCGGCGGTGAAGCCGAAGTTGCCGTCGATCTGGAACGGCGGGTGCGTGCCGAACAGGTTGGGCAGGGTGCTGCGCCGCAGCAGGGCGACCACCGAATCGTGTGCGGCCTCGCCGTCGTGCAGTCGTGCGAAGTGGTTGATCAACCAGGCGCGGCTCCAGCCGGTCTGGCCGCCGCCGTGCTCCAGCCGCCGCTCGAGGGTCTTGCGGGCGGCGGCGAGCAGGTCCGGCGTCGCAGAGCTGATCTCGGCGAAGGGGTGTAGGCCGACCAGGTGCGAGACGTGGCGGTGACCGGGTTCGCGTTCCCGGTAGTCCTGGTCCCACTCCTGGATCGTGCCGTCGGCGCCGATCTTCAGTGCGGGCAGGCGAGCCACCGCGGTGGCCAGGCGTTCGACGAGGTCCGGGTCGCCGCCGAGGTGTGCCGCGGCGCGGCGCGCGGTGTCGAGCGTGACGCGCGCCAGCGTGACCTGGTAGGCCGACGACACCGTGGTGCGTCGCGGCTGGTTGGTGCGCGGGTCGAGGTACTGGTTCTCCGGCGACGCCGAGGGCACCACCGCCAGCGACCCGTCGGGCAGCTCGACCAGGTAGTCGAGGACGAATTCGGCCGCGCCGTGCAGGATCGGCCACGCCCGGTCGCGCAGCCACTCGTCGTCCCGAGTGAACTGCCAGTGTCGCCACAGCGTCATCGCCATCCACGCGCCGGCGAACGGGTCGAGCAGGCCGTTGGCGTACTGCGAGCCGAGGGTCGAGCCGGACGGCGTGGTGCGGCCGAAGGGGTTGGTGGCGTGGAAGGCGACCCAGCCGTCCGCGTCGTAGAGCAGGCGCGCGGTGGCCTCACCCCGCTGGGCCAGACCCTCGAGCCAGTCGAACAGCGGGCCGGTGGTCTCGCCGAGGCCGGTCACGTCGGCCGGCCAGTAGTTCATCTGCAGGTTGATGTTGAGGTGGTAGTCGGCTTCCCAGGGCGCCCACATCCGCTCGTTCCACAGACCCTGCAGGTTGGCGGGCAGGCGGCCCGGCCGGCGTGAGCTGCTCATCAGCAGGTAGCGGCCGTGTTGGAACAGCAGCTCCGCGAGGCCGGGATCGGTCGCGCCGCGCTGCACCGCGGCGAGCCGCTCGTCGGTGGGGAGGTCGCTGCGGTCGTCGCCGCCGAGGTCGAGCTCCACACGGTCGAACAGCGCGCGGTGCTCGGCGACGTGGGCGGCGTGCAGGTCCTGCCAGGTGGTGCTTCCGACGGCTGCGAGGATTGCCTCGGCCTGTGCCCCGGGGTCGAGCCGACGATCGAAGTCCATCGCGGCCAGCGAGTAGTCGGTCGCGGCGGTGAGCAGCAGGAGCAGTTCGTTCGCGCCTTCGACCAGCAGCGCGCCGGCGCCCTGCTCGTCGGCCTCGGCACTTACCGAGCCGCTGTCCGTCGCGGCACGCAGCCGCGCCGCGAACCGCATGTGGGCGCCGGGCGGGCCGGAGCCGCCGGGGTTGTCCTCGGGGCCATCGGGTGGTGCCAGGTCGACGACCTGGCCGTCCACCCTGAGTTCGTCGTCGGTGGCGCGGACCACCGCGTCCTTCGGCCGCGTCATCCGGATGCGCAGGGCGATCCCGCCAGGCTGGTCGCAGCGCACACGCACCGCCACCACGTCGTGGACCGCGGAGACCAGCACCTCCCGCGTGAAGCGTCGCGCGCCGACCTGCCAGGTGGTGGTGGCCACACCGTCGCGCAGATCCAACTGTCGGCGGAGGTCGGTGAACTCCTCGTCGCCCAGGGACTCCAGCCACAGATCACCCAGCGGCTCGTAGCTCCGGAAGCTCGTGGGGCGCGCGGTCAGGTGCTGCTGGCCGAAGCGGTCGGCCTGCTCGAATTCCCCGGCGAGCACGAGCTGGCGGTACTCCGCGAAGCGGGCCTGGAAGTCCTCCGGGTATGAGTCGGCGGGGCAGCCGGCCCACAGGCTCTCCTCGTTGAGCTGCAGCCGTTCGCTGGTCGGATGGCCGAAGACCATCGCGCCGAGGCGGCCGTTGCCGACCGGGAGTGCCTCGTTCCATTGCGCGGCGGGCTGGCGGTACCAGAGCACAGCCTCACCGTGCTGGGCGGTGGCGGGCGAAGGCCAGGCTGCCGAACCGAACGCGAGGAGGACATGAGGGAGGCGGAGCACTCGCAGCATGTCGTCACGGTAAGGGAGGGTCGGCAGAGCTCCATGCCGACCGCCTCCTCGGGGAGATCCGTGGCTGTCGAAGTGCCTTCGCGTCAACGCCGCTTCGCAGCGGCGGGCTGGTCAGCGGGGGGAGCGAGGGTCAGGTCATGGTTCACCTGCTCGGACCGTTCGATCCGTAGGTTGCCGCTGCCCGCGGCGGGGCGAGGCACCTGGCCGCTCAGCGGGTGGATGTACCAGAGCGCCGCTGGTGGGACCTCCGCAAAGAGGTAGTGCCCCGTCGCGTCGGTAACCGTCTCCAGCAGCGTGCCGAGTCCGGCCTGCGTGAACTGGAACAGATGGACTGCGGCTCCCGGAACGGGTCGGCCGTCGGAGTCCGAGACGAGTCCGAAGACCTCGGCACTCTCGGGGACGATCATGCGGAACGATCTACTCGCCACTGCCTCGTCGAGTTCGAACGTCGGCGATCGGGCGATCCCGGCGTCACCGGCTTCGAGGCGGAACGTGCCGCTCGTCGGCTGCAGGCCGCCGAGCGTGAAGTGGCCTCGGCGGTCGGACACGGTGGTGATCGCGTTCGGCCAGCCGCTTCCGTCGACGGTGCCGCCGTTCGGGACCTCCCACTGCAGGGCGATCCGAACCCCGGCGCGGGGTTCCTCCTTGGGACCCAGCACGACGCCTCGCAGCGCGAATGCAGGGGTGAGGGTGATGTCCACATCGCCGTCGTTCGGCGCAGAGATGTGCCAGCGTGGTCGTGGTGTGGGGATCGCGAACGGGCCGGCGCGTTCCTCGACCGGCTCAGCTCGGACGCCCGTGGAGTCTTCGATCGCGGCGACGCTCCAGGCCGCGTCGAGAGAGCTGACTTCGATGCTTGCTCCGCGGTGGAACGGGGTGGGCCACCGCGTCGTGTGGTCGCCGTCGGTCGTCAGCTGCCTCGTGTCGTTGTGGATCTTGACCAACAGGGCGAGGTTGGCTGGATTGGACTCGTGCGCCCCGATCAGGCGCAGTCGGATCGACTCGCGCCAGGTAGAGCGGAAGTCCTCACGGACCTCGAGGTCGAGCACGACGGGGGCGGTGCCAGGCGCGATGTGTCGCACCGGAGGAGTCACGAAGGACTCGAAGCTGATCGGTCTGAGTCGCAATTCGGCGTCGGTGGGCAGGCCGCGAAGCTGCCAGCCGTGGGCTTCGTTCGCCAGACGCTCGGGTCGATCCTTCGGCCCGGCAGCCATCGGAAGGCGGCGGCGATCCTCTCCGCGGGTCACGAGTTCGAGAGATAGTCGCGTCTCGCTCGCGACGACGGCCTCGGTGGCGCGCACCGTGATCACGCGGCCGGCACCGCGCTCCATCTGGATCTGCGGAGCCTTCCGTTCGGGAGCATGGTGGTGGTCGAGGAACACGGGTCCGTGGTCCGGATGCCAGACCGCCAGATGCAGCAGGCCGAAGGGGGCCGCCTCGATAGCAGCGAGGCCCTCCGTGTCGGTCGCTCGCTCTTCGTGCCAATCGTGCTGCCGGTAGTCCAGCGTCGCGGCGACCGCGCAGTCGGCGAGCGGATGTCCCTGGTCGTCCGCGACCCGGAGCTGTAGCGGCCCGGCGTCCAGGAGTTCGAGCCTCGAGGGCAGGTCGGGGTCCAGCGGCGTCTGCTGCAGGGCGCACGTCGCCCTCGCGTGGCCGGGATGCACTGCGGAGACCACGAGCGGAAGGCTCGCTGGCCAGCGTCCGCGCAGGAGGAACATGCCCTGACCGTCCGTCCGGGTCTCTGCCAGCGCAGGTGACGATGCCACGTCACTCTCCAAGTGGATCTCGACGCTCGCGGCGACGAGCGGCTTCGCGTGCACGTCGACCACGAGGCCCTGGACGGTGCGCCAGGGGACCTCCTGGGCGGGGGCTCGCAGCGGAGCCCCCCAGACGAGGACGAGCAGCAGGTGGGCGGGCCGGAGCATGAGGTGTCTCGCGCGCGAACGTGGCGAACGGGTGGATGCCGGGCGAGGGAGGCGCGTGCCAACGTCGAACCGAGCTACGGGTTCAGTCGCGTAGGGCACGAGCGATCCCGGCACGCCGGCCCCGAGTGCGGCCTGCGTGTCCGGTCGGAGCCGGGTTCGTTGATGGGGCGTCGAACTCGCCGCGGTTCCGAAGGCCGCGGTTCAGCGCGAGCCG
The DNA here is from genome assembly GCA_030432695.1 of bacterium. GTDB lineage: Bacteria > Planctomycetota > UBA1135 > UBA1135 > UBA2386 > JAUILN01. The sequence continues at coordinate 197,341 of JAUILN010000003.1, forward strand.
ATCACCAGCTGCGCGCCGTCTGACAGGATCGCGCCGACCGTGTTCGCCGCTGGGTCGAGACAGACCCATTGGGCCGCGAAGGCGGCTCCCACCAAGGCGGTGTCGACGGGAACGTCGGCCTCAGAGGTCGCCGTGCCGAACGCGGTCGTCGAGGCGTCGAGGGTCGCGAGGGCGGAACCCGCGAGCAGCGTGCAGCCCGGAAGGCCGAGCGGAGTGAGGTCGGCCTGCATCCGCGGACCCAGGTTCACGGCGACTGCGGACAGCGCCGCGGCACCGCGCAGGTCGAGGCGCATCCGCGCACCGAGGAACGGTCGGGTGCGCACGTCGATCCGAGGCAGGGCGCCATTCGAGCCTGGGCAACCGACGCCGAACGATCGACCGGTAGCCGGCGTGCCGGTGGCCGACGGGCGGAATACCCACAGCGAGTCGTCGGCGCCGCGCGCCAGGGCGATCTCGTCGAACCCGTCGCCGTCGACATCCCCGATGCCCGTGATGCGTGCGCCGAGGAACGAGTCACCGGTCGTCGGCGGGACCGACTGGAAGGTCATCCGGTTGCCCATCGACCAGCCGATCACGTCGGTCGCAGCGTCGAGCGTGGCCGCGATGTCGACCAGGCCATCGCCGTCGAAGTCCCCGCTCGCCGCGTCGAGCGCCGGGGAGAGCGTCGATCTGAAGCTACCGGTGACGTAGCCACCACCACCGTACTCGATCCGCGGTACCGGTCCCGAGATCACGAAGTCGTCGCGCAGGTCGCCGTTCACGTCGCCGGCGGCTTCGACGAAGCCACTCAGCGGGAACGAGGACAGGCCGCTCGATTGCTGGAGGATGGCGTGCGTTCGCCCCGACACCGCCAGGACCCGTCCCGGTCCCGAGTTGTCCTGCGACCAGCCGGGCTCGCTCACCAGCAGGTCGTCGAAGCCGTCGACGTCCAGGTCGATCCCGCCGGCGATCGCCGCGCCGAACGAGGTGCCGGCAACCAGGCCGTCCACGCGATGCAGCGCGAGACCGTCGCGACCGCGGAACACGCGCACGTAGCCGGGGATCGCCGCGGCGCTGGCGCTCGCCGCGACGTCGGAGGTGCCGTCCGCGTCGAAGTCGCCGGCCGAGCAGACCGCGCCGCCGAAGCCGTCGCCCGGGTTGTCGCCGAAGTGGGAGAACAGCAGGGCACCCGTGGACCCGGAGAACACGTGGACCGCGCCGGCGTCGTTGCCGTTCTGGTCGTCGCCCGGGGTGCCGACGGCGACATCACCGAAGCCGTCACCGTCGGCGTCGGGCAGGCCCGCGACATCGCTGCCGAAGCCGGTGCCGGCGGCGAGTTCGTCGAGGATCCGCAGGATGCTGCCGTCGGTGCCGTCCACGAGAAGGACCCGGTCGGTGACGCCGGCCCGGTTGGACGCCGCGGAGACCGCGAGGTCGTCGACGCCATCGCCGTTGACGTCGCCGATGCGGTCGATCGCCGTGCCGACTTCACGATCCGGATCCGGGTGGCGGACCCGCCAGACGTTCCGCACCGGGGTCGTGCCGTAGTAGCGGAGTTCGGTGGCGCTCGACCCGGTGGTCGTCCACAGCACCTCTCCGAGCCCGTCTCCGTCCACGTCGGTCGGTCCGAGGACGATGGACGCTTCGGCGAGGTTGGGAATCGTGAGCAACACCGTGGCCTGCTTCGTGGGGCCGTGCGGCCGGCCGGAGAGCACGAACGAGTGCCGGTAGGCCCCGCCGGGGACGGGGTAGATACCAGAACTCGCCGCCAGGTCGCCGATCCCGTCGCCGTCGATGTCGCCGAGCGCGGCGACGCTGCCGCCCAGAGCCTGCAGGTCTGCGACGCCTTGGATCTGCAGTTTCAGTTCCGGCGATCCGGTGGCATCCAGTCCGTACACGTACACCGCACCGCGGTACTGAAACGGCGCAGTTCCATCGACGGACGGGTCGCCGATCGCGAGGTCGTCGCGACCGTCTCCATCGAGATCGCCGACGCCGACCAGCGCGTGGCCGAAGCTCGTGTCCGGGAACGTCTGTGGTGGAGGAAGTCGAAGCACCTCCGAGCCGTCGAGGCCCGAAAAGACGAAGACCTGCTTCGGAGCGATGAAGGCGCTCGTCGCGAGATCCGGCGTGCCGTCGCCGTTCACGTCGCCGGCAGCGGCGAGGGTGTAGCCGATGTGGAACCCGGACCCGATGGTCGCTCCGTCGATCGTGCGGAGCACGGCTCCTGTGCGGCCGGAGAACACCCAGACGGATCCCGGGATCGTGCCCGGGTGCGACGAGACGGCCACGTCGGGCGTGCCGTCGCCATCGACGTCGCCGATGCCGGCCACGCCGAACCCGAAGGTGGGTTCGGTGCCGCCGAGTGGCGGGCCGATCGTGCGGAGCACGGACCCGTCGGCTCCGGAGAACACCAGCGCACTGCCCGCGTTCCGATCGAATCGGTTCCGCGGATTGCCGGCCAGGACCTCGTCGTGTCCGTCTCCGTCGAGATCCCCAGCGTTCGCGACGCGTAGCCAGCCGGATTCCCGGCCGGAACGGACATCCAGCACGCGCCAGATACGACGGCCCGTCTGGCCCGAGACGATGCGCAGGTGTTGGGGGCCTACGGTGTACCAGCGCTCGACGAGCGCGATGTCGCGCGTTCCGTCCGCATCGACGTCTCCGACCAGCTCGACATCGAGAAGCTCGGAGTCACCCTGCCGGGGGATGGTGCCGTCGATGTGTTGCGCGGTGGCGGGCAGGCAGACCGTCGCGAACGAGAGAGCGGCTTCGAGGATGCGCATCGAGAAGAACGAGCCGGGAGACTCGGGGGCGCGTGCATTCTATGGCCTACGCCCTGCGCGGGCATGGTGGGGGATCCCAGGCTGTCCGGCCGCCTGGGCGCAGGTGCCGCTTCCAAGGTGGGATCCGTCGCCGGTCTGACTCCCCATTCATTCCTTTCGCCGTCCCGCCAACTCCCGCAGATCCTCCAGCACCAGATACCCTGCCGGGATCAGCACCAGCGAGATGAAGGTCGCGAACAGCACGCCGTATCCCAGCGACACCGCCATCGGGATCAGGAACTTGGCCTGCACGCTGGTCTCCTGCAGCAGCGGGAACAGGCCGGCGAAGGTGGTCAGCGAGGTCAAGAGGATCGGGCGGAAGCGCTGCACGCCGGCGTCGCGGACCGCGGTGAGCAGGTCGCCGCCTTCCTTGGTGCGGCGGTTGATGAAGTCGACCAGCACCAGGCTGTCGTTCACCACCACGCCGGCCAGCGCGACCACGCCGACGATCGACAGGACGCTGAGTTCCATGCCCTGGATCACGTGGCCGAGCACCGCGCCGATCAGGCCGAAGGGGATCGCCAGCATCACGATCAGCGGCTGGAGGTAGCTCTTGAAGGGGATCGCGAGCAGCGCGTAGATCAGCACCAGCGCCAAGAGGAAGCCCTTGGCGAGACCGCCGAGGGTCTCGGCCTGTTCCTTGGACTCGCCCTCGAACGAGTAGGCCATGCCCAGGTAGTCGCCGACCAGCATGGGCAGGAACTCGGCGTCGATGGTCTGGGTGATCGTGTTGACGTCGGTCTTGGTCTCGTCGACCTCGGCGGTGACCGACACGCTGCGCGCGCGGTCGTTGCGGGCGATCGCCGAGAAGCCGCGGCCCATCGAGACCTCGGCGACGGTGCCGAACGGGATCTCGTCGCCCGACGGCGTGCGGATCCGCATCCGTTCCACGTCGGCCAGCGAGCTGCGCTGGTCGCGCGGATAGCGGATCATCACCTTCACGTCGTCGCGGCCGCGCTGGATGCGCTGCGCCTCCTCGCCGTAGAAGCCCTGCCGCACCTGGTTGGCGAGGTCGGCCTGGGTCACGCCGAGGGTCTCGGCGGCGTCGCGGATCCGCAGTTCGAGCTCGAGCTTGCCCTCGTCGAACGAGTCGGCGATGTCGAACACGCCATCGACCCCTGCGAGGTATTCCTTCAGGCGGTCGGCCGCCTCCTGGAGTTCGTCGAGGTCCGGGCCGGTCAGCCGCACGTCGAGGTCGGCGCCGATGTTGATCAACGACGACGAGTATTTCAGCTCGCTCGCTCCGAACACCGGGCCCACCAGCTCGCGCCAACGGTCGGCGACGTCCTGGCTGGAGAAGTCGCGCAGCTCGGACGGTGCCAGCTGGATGTTCACCTCGCCATAGTGGCCGCCGGTGAAGCCGGTCGCCTGCACCCTGCCGCCGCCCTCGGCCTGGATCTTCCGGTAGGGCTGCTCGCCGATCGAGGTGAGCACGTGCTGGATCGCGTGGATCTCGGGCTCGCCCTCCTCCGGAACGTAGGTGAGCTCGAACTCGTCGCGCAGCTGCAGTGCCGCCGCCTCGATGCGGGTCACGATCTCGGTGGTCCGTTCCACCGGCGTGCCCTGGGGCATCGTCAGGTTGCAGACCACGTTGTCGCCCTCCACCGGCGGGAAGAAGGTGAAGCGCACGTAGCCGCCGCCCACCAGGCCGAGGGTCAGCGCCAGCATCGCGATGCCGCTGGCCAGCGTCAGGTAGCGGTTCTCCAGCGCGAACGCGAGGCTCGGCCGGTAGGCCTTCATCGCGACCTTCTCGAGGGTGTCGGAGAACAGCGACTGGAAACGGCTCCACAGGCCGGCGATGCCGCTCGGGTGCTCGCCCGGTTTGCGCGGCTTCAGGTGCCTGAGGTGGGCTGGCAAGACCAGCTTCGACTCCACCATCGAGAACACCAGCGTGGGGATCACGACCGCCGGGATCACGGCCCAGAACGGCCCGGTGTTGCCGGGCACGTTCAGCATCGGGAGGAACGCGGCGATCGTGGTGAGGATCGCGAAGGTCACTGGCACCGCGACCTCCTGGGTGCCGTCGATCGCCGCGAGCAGGCCCGGCTTGCCTCGCTGGCTGTGCGAGTAGACGTTCTCGCCGACCACGATCGCGTCGTCGACCACGATGCCGAGCACCAGGATGAACGCGAACAGCGACAGCATGTTCAGCGACACGTCCATCGTCGGCATCAGCGCCAGCGTGCCGAGGAACGAGATCGGGATGCCGAGGCTGACCCAGGCCGCGAGCTGCAGGCGCAGGAACAGCGCCAGCACCACGAACACCAGGGCGAAGCCGGCGAGGCCGTTGTAGACCAGCAGGTCTTGGCGGCTCTTCAGGATCTTCGACTGGTCGAGCCACGGGGTGACGGTGATCTCGTCCGGCAGCAGTCCGGCATTGGCCTCGTCGCAGTAGTCGTAGACCAGCTCCGCGACGCCGATCGCGTCCTCGTCGCCCACCCGGTAGACCTGCACCAGCGCGCAGGGCTCGCCGTCGAAGCGCGCCGACTGGTCGGTGTCGGCGAAGCCGTCGACCACCGTCGCGACGTCGCCGAGCGTCACCCGCGTGCCGTCGGGGTTGGTCAGCACCACCAGGTCCTCGAACTCCACGCCGACGTAGGCCTGGCCGAGGCTGCGCAGCAGGATCTCGCCGCCGGTGGTCTTCACCGAGCCGCCGGGCACGTCCAGCGACGACCGTTGCACCGCGCGGGTGACGGTGTCGAAGCTGAGCCCGAAGCGGCGCAGCGCCGCCTCGGAGACCTCGACCGAGATCTCGTAGGGCCGGGTGGCGACGACCTCGGCCTGGGTGATGCCGTCCACCGCGGTGATGTCGTCACGGACCCGCTCGGCCATCCGCTTCAGCGCCCGTTCCGGCACCTGGCCGTGGATCGCGATGTTCAGCACCTGGCGGCGGAACGTCAGCTCGCGGATCGTCGGCTCCTCGGCGTCGTCGGGGAAGTTGTCGATCGCGTCGATCGCCTGCTCGACGTCGCGTAGCACAGTGCTGCGGTCGGCGTCGTCGAGCATCTCCACCAGGATGGTCGCGGCGCCCTCGGCCGAGGTCGACGAGACCTCCTTCACGCCCTCGAGGCCGGCGACCTCCTCCTCGACCACGAGCGTCACGCCCTGCTCGACCTCGGCCGGCGAGGCTCCAGGGTACGCGATCGAGATCGAGATCGTGTCGGTGGCGAACTCCGGGAAGATGTCGCGCTGCACGACCGGCCGTTCGAAGCCGTTGGGCAGGCCGAGCGCGAACAGGCCACCGAACACGATCATCGCCATCAGCAGGTTGGCAGCGACCGGGTTCTGTGCGAACCAGGAGACGGGGCCCTTCATCGTGTTTCTCCGTTGGCTCCGGCCGCGGCCGGCTCGATCGACTCGGCGCGCACCTCCATGCCGTCGATGAAGCCCTCGAGCGGCGTGAGCGAGATCCGCTCACCGGTTTCGAGACCCTTCTGGACGATCACCTCCTCGCGGGTGGTGCGGAGCACCTCGACCTTGCGGCGATGCATGCGGTCGTCGGCGTCGACCACCGCGACCTCGTCGTCGCCGAGCAGCGCATAGCGCGGCAGGCGGAACACGCCGGTGACGTTGCGGCCTTCGATCTCGGCTTCGACGAACAGGTTCGGGACCATCGGCGGGCGGCTGGCGAACGGTGCCTTCACCCGGGCGACCACGTGCACCATGCGGCTGGATGGGTCGAGCTGGCCCTCGGTCCGCACGATGCGACCCTGCCAACGGGCCTCCTGCCCGGCGAAGCGCGCGCGGAAGGTCACCGCGGGACCCGCTGCCTCGATGACCTCGCCGTCGCTCCGGCTGAGCTGCAGGTCGACGAACGCGAGTTCGTCGTCGGCCAGCGGCAGCCGGACCTCGGCTGCGGCCGTCGAGTAGATCCGCGCCAGCGTGGTGCCGCGTTGGACGAACTGGCCGAGGTCGACCGACTTCGACATCACCCGGGCGTCGTAGGGCGCGACCACGTCGGTGCGCTCGAGGTCGCGCTTCGCGCCTTCCAGTCCGGCCTTCGCCGCTTCGACGCGAGCCCGCGCCTCCTTGAGCTGCGGCTCGCGCGCCACCAATGCCGGGGGCTCGCCGGCGCGCTGCATCATCTGCCACTCGCGTACTGCCGACTCCGCCTCGGCCGTCTCCAGCTCCAGCGCCAGCTCGAACCGCGCCAGGTCGGCCTCGGCCTGCGCGATCGCGACCTCGTAGTCGCGCGGGTCGATCCGGACCAGCGTGGCACCCATCGGGCAGAACGCGCCCTCGGCAAGGTGCTCGGAGACCTCCACCACCCGGCCGCTGACCTCGGCCACGAGTTGGCTCTCGGTGGCCGGACGCACGGTGCCCTGGGCTTGGACGCTGAGCTGCACGTCCTCCGGCGCCACGGTCATCACCCGCACCCGCGGGCGCGGCCGGACCACCTCGCGCGGCGGCGCAGGTTCCTTGCTGTCGATCAGGACCTTGGCGCCGCCGATGCCGGCGACGATCACGACCAGCGGCAGGGCGACCTTCAACGCGGTGCGGAGATGGGGATGCATCAGAGGTCCTCCGGGGTGGGCGCGGAGGTTTCGGTGGAGTCCAGGTCGTCCGGCGGAGCGGTCTCGAAGCCGCCGCCCAGGGCCAGCAGCAGGTCGATGCGCGCGTCGAGGCGGGCTCGGCGCGCGGTGAGGAACTCGGTCTCGGAGGTCAGCGCGCGGCGCTGTGCGTCGAGCAGGGCGGTCACGTCGATCAGGCCGCGGGAGTAGCGGTCGCCGGCGACACCCTGGGCGGCGCGGGCCTCTTCGGCGGCGGCGCCCAGGCGGTCGACCTCCTCGGCGAGGAGTCGCTCGGCGGCGAGCGCCTGCTCGACCTCGCGGAAGGCCTGCAGCACGGTCTGGGCCCAGGTGGCCAGGGCCTCGCGGCGCTGCGCGTCGCGCAGGTCGACGTTGGCGCGCAGTCGACCGCCCTGGAAGATCGGAGCCAACAGGCCGGCGCCGATCGACCAGACCCGGAAGTCGAGGTCAGCCAGGTCGCCGAGGTCGTTGCTCGAGGTGCCGCCCGAGCCGGTCAGCGTGAGCTGCGGCCACAGCGACGCGCGGGCCTCGCCGAGGCGCGCATCGGCGGCGGCGAGGCGGCGGTCGGCGGCGACGATGTCGGGGCGGCGCTCCAGCAGCGTCGAGGGCAGGCCCGGCGGAATGGGTGGGGGTATCGCGGGCAGGGCGGCGTCGGGCGCGAACGCGGCCTCCGGGTAGCGGCCGAGCAGGATCTCCAGCTCACGCGTGGCGGCGTCGAGCTGGCGACGGCGCCGTTCGACCAGTGCCTCGGCGGAGCGGCGGTCGGCGCGGGCCAGGCGCAGATCGAACGCCGGGCGCACGCCGGTGCGGAAGCGTTCGTCGACCTGGGTCTCGGTGCGGCGGAAGGTCTCGGCGGTCTCCTCGGCGAGGCGGAGCTGCTGGCCGGTCTCGACCAGTTGCAGGAACGCCTTGGCGCTGCGCGCGGCCAGCGACAGGCGGGCGCCGCGCAGGTCGGCGGCCGCCGCGGCGAGGTCTTCCTCGGCGGCGAGCTGGCCGGCGCGGATCCGGCCCCAGAGGTCGATCTCCCAGGAGAGGTCGAGGCTGAGGTTGTACTGGTTGTAGGTGTTGCTCAGCACGCCGCCGCCGCCGCCGGGGATCGGCAGGCCGATGAAGTTCACCCGCGTGCGTTGGCCGTTGGCCCCCGCACCGAGCTGCGGCCAGAGGTCGGCCCCGGCGATGTCGGCGCGCGAGACCGCGGCTTCGAGGCGGGCAGCCGCGGCCTGGATGTCGCGGTTGTGGATCAGGGCTTCTTCGACGGTCTCGGCGAGGCGAGGCGTGTCGAAGCGGCGCCACCACAAGGTCGTCGGATCGTCCGCGGGCTCGGGGGACTCGTCGGATGCCGTGCCGGTCCGGTCCTCGGCGAAGGCGTCGGGCACGTCGAGACCCGGGTCGCGCGGCGTCGGATCGACCGGCGTGGCGCAGGATGCGGCCAGCGCGGTGAACAGCAGGAGGGCGGGGCGGGTTCGGGTCGTCATCGCGGCTCCTCGGTGGTGCCTGGGTTCGCGTCGCCGGGTGGCGCGACACCGGCACGGATGCCGGCCGCGGCGAAGGTGACGAGGCGGCGCAGCAGTTCCTCGGGCGGTGGGGTCTGCATGCGCCCTTCGCTGATCCATTCGATGTCGTCGGCGCAGGTCAACGTGTGGGCCATCGCGCCGATCAGGAAGTGCAGGTGCCACATCAGCTCGACCTGGTCCTGGCAGCCGAGGGACCGGGCGAACGCCGGCACGAAGCGGTCGCGCAGTTCGACCATCTGCTCGAAGAGCAGCTCGCGGACCTTGTCGCGGTCGGGGTCGGAGTGGATGCGGCCCAGCAGGCGCGGGAACTGGCGGGCCTGCGGGTCTTCGAGGAGGCGGAACGCGGGGCGGAGGAAGACCGCGAGGATCGCTTCCAGCTCGGGCGAGGGGCCGTCGGCGTCGGTCTGCTGGAGGGCGTCCAGCCCCGCCAGCCGCTCGGCGTTGATCGGGCCGAGCCGCCGCTCGAACACCGCCGCGATCAGGCCTTCCTTGCTGCCGAAGTGGTAGTTGACCGCGGCGAGGTTGGTGCCGGCCTCCTGGGTGACGACGCGCATCGACGCGGCCCGGAAGCCGAGTTCGGCGAACAGGCTCTCGGCGGCGTCGAGGATGCGGGACTTGGTCGAGGGCTCCACGGGCGGCCCTCTATGCCGGAGCCCAACGGTAGTTTCAAACGGTTGTTTGGAATCGTGCCTGGGAGTTTCGGGGCGGTGCTCGGCGGAGCGCGCGGGGCGCGGAGTCCCAGTCCTCGGCGAGGTGCGCCGCCTCGTCCTCGTCGTGCTCTCACCGCCCGCCGCCCTGACGGCCCAGATCCAGGTGCGGGCCTTCGCCCACACCGACATCGTGGCGACCGCGGATTCCGTCGTGCGGGGTACCACCCCGGCCGGCACGGTGCTCGCCATGGGATCCTGGTCGATCGGGACGCAGGCGGGAGATTCGAGCTGCCTCGCGACTGCGGGTGCGTTCCTACCGCCGCCGGAAGACGCCGAGTTCGCTGCGTTCGAGGTGATGGCTCGGGCCTTGGTCAACCGGTCCGGCTGCTCGAGCCATTCCGTGGTCTCGGTCGATGGCGCGGTCCGGTTCGAGGTCTCGAATCCCTCCGGTCCGGTCGCCGGAACACTGCACCTCACGACCCGCAGCCTCCCGGGGACGCGCCATCCATCGGTCTCCGTGGACGTCTTCGCCGATGGTCGACTGGAGACCCAACCGGATCTGCTCGGTAGCACGTGGCCTGGCGCCCTTCGCTACCCACTCGTGCTGGACGCCACCCCGACTCCGATCGTCGTCGCGTTGGGGGGCGGGGCGAGGACGACCCTCCCGGGCATGGAGCACCTCGAGGCGGCGCTGTCGTTCGTTCCCGAGGAGCATCCTCTCGCGCGGATCGAATCGCCCTGCGGGCCCACACTCGAGTCGTATTTCCTGATCGACCGTTACCGTGCTCGTGCCGCCGAGCGGTGGGTGCTGAATGCGGACGGTCTGTCGCCGTCCGGCAGCGCCCTTCTGGTCTTCGGAACGCGAGCTCTCGTGTTCCCGGCGCCTCCGACCAACTGTCCGCTGCTCACCGACGTGCTGGTGCCGTTGCCCCTCGTGGTGGAGCCTGACGGGACTGCGGGCCTTCGCTTCGATGTCGGGCCGTGGGCGCGGAACGCATCGATCCGGTTCCAGTGCACGTCGCTGGAGATGCCGGGTGGCGTGGCGCTCTGGCGGACGAGCGACGCGTTCCATCTGCGGTTGCCGTGACTCGCTATGGGCACCGGCGCGCGTTCGATCCGCGCTCACCGTGGTTCTCGAACGACGCGTCCCCGAACTCGGTGTGGCCGGTGATGATCCGGTCGCCGATGACCTCGAGTCCGCCGGCGAGGATCCGAGCGATGAAGAGTTTGCGCTCGCAGAACGTGATCTCCGGGCTGCACCGACAGGACGGCCGTGCCGGGCGCATCCGAGGTCTCGGTCCGGAACGAGGCGGCGGGTCCGTTCGTTGGGAGGGGTTCCCGTGCGACTTGCAGGACCATGCCTTGCACTCCCTCGCCGTGGGGATCGACGAAGCGGATCCGTTGCTCGTGGCCCGGACGTAGCACGAACACGTGATTGGAGTCGTCGCTGCCGCAGAGTGACTGCGAATCGACCTTCTCCGAGCGCAGGCCTGGGGCGGACGCTTGCAGGTCTACCCCCACCGGGCGGGAGGAGGTCCTGCATCGACTCGCGGGTGGTCGCAAACGTGCAGAGGACGCTGGCGATTCCAACCGGTGTCGATCGGCCGGGTTCAGTTGAAGTAGATGCGACGATTCGGGCCCTATCGACGGGGTCCCCAGCCGGGTCGACGAAGGCGAAGTGCAGCGGCTCTGGGGTCCCCACGGCGCTTCGGCGGAGGTCGCCATCCGTTGGAGGATGACTCGGGGCGACGTCGGCCGTTGGACCGGATGCGACTTCACGAACGGCCTCTGGCTGACTCACCAGGTCGAACAGGATCCACGACAGCAATCAGGCAGTCAGGGGCATGACTGCGCCGATGGTGAGTCGCGCGGTGGTGTTGACCAGGATCAGCCCGGGGTTGAGAAGCCCACGTCGGAACTGCCCGAGCGCGGAGGAGAAGGCCATCGGACACGCTGCTTCGACGCGGCTTCCCACCGCGAGCCAGGTCGATGCCCAGGCACCGCTGCCTCCGTGTCACTCGTCCAGTCGAGCGCGGAGTCTTGCAAGGGCGCGCTTGATGCGAGTCCTCACGGTCTCGACCGGGACGTCGAGCCGCTTCGCGATGTGTCGGGGTGGCAGGCCCTCGTGGTAGCGCAGCAGTGCGCAGTCCCGCTCGCGTGGCTCGAGTGCCAGCACGAGATCCGCGAGTTCGCGCTGCAGCGCTACCCTCGCGACGAGGTCCTCCGTCGACTCCAGGGCGTGCCGTCCATTCGTCCGGTGATCACCGGCTCGGTCAGTTCGTGCCGATGGAGGTTCAGCTCGGCCGACTGACCGTGGAGACGCGCGGTGGCGAGGTGAACGCGTGGGATCCCTGGGGAACCTGAGTTCGTTCAGGGAGTGCCGATCCGGAGATCGAGACCGTTGGTCAATGCCAGCCCGCCGGGGATCAGCGCCGCGGCCTGTGCGAAGAGCACCGCACCGACCAAGGCGCAATCGTCGGGAACGCCGACCGAGAACGGTACGCCTGGAACGACCGGGCCGAGCACCACCGAGGACGCGGGCGCGACCAGGACCGTCCCGAGGCCGGGAACCGGGAGGTTCGACATCGCCCCTCCGACGACCAATGCGTCGCCCACGGCATCCCGCGCGAAGCTCGAGTGGTCGACACTCGGCTCCCAGAGGCCGCCGATCACCGGTCCACCGAGGGGATCGCCGCGCAGTGCCGACGGATTGGCCGGCATCCCGGGTCGGACCTGCTGCACCGCGGGTTCGTCGACGGGGAAACTCCGCCACACCGGATCGGCCGGGTCGACGAGCGGCTGAGCCCCGAGCTGACCGATGCGCCCGCCGACGGAATCGATAACCACCTGCCCCTGCCCTTCGTCGAGAGCCCACCGCGCCACGAGGTTCGGCGAGGTGGTGGGTGGAGTGCCCAGAGCCAGCGTGGCGAACTCGCCCGCCGACAGGCGACGGTTCCAGTAGGTCACCTCGTCGATGCGGCCGGTGAAGAAATGGTCCGGAGGCTGTGGCTGGGCGGGCCCATCGAAACCGAACATGCAGCCGATCGAGAGCACCTGGTTCACCGACGAGACGATCGGCGGGTAGGTCGGGAAGTCGGCAGCCCGGACACCGTCGACCCACAGCGCGAAGCCCGAACCCGGCGTTCCCGACACGCCGACGTGATGCCAGTGGTCGTCGGCGACGACCTGCCCCGAATCGAGCCAACGTGGCAGGGTGCGCGGGGCCTCTTCGTAGGCGAAGCCGAATCGGCCTGCCGAATCGACGTAGAGCCACCAGCCGGCGACGTCGTTCCGGGAGTCCTCGCCTACCGCCACGATCGTCGCGAACCCCGAACGTTGCGTCGTCCTCATCCACGCCGCGACCGTGAAGGTGCTGGAGACCAGGTCCGGGTCGTGGGGCACCAGCACGAAGTCGTCCTGGCCGTCGAATGCGAGCGACGTGCATCCCGGCGGAAGCTGCTGCATCGCGGTCAGCCCGGGCAGCAGGAGGGACAGGCTGACGAGCCAGCGGAGGCATCGGAACATCGAACGCCAGTATCCGTACGACCGCCCTCCCCGAGAACCTCGATTCGCAAGTCCGCTCGCCAGACCGTCGAGCACGCCGTCGGTGGCCGCCTGGGCGCGACCTCGGGAGTGCTGTGGGCCCACATCACCAAAGACGATCTTTCGTCGACGAACGATGTCGTCGATGGCACCTTCCAAACAGTCCGGCAAGCAGCATCCAGTTCGGCGGCCAGGCCGCGCTCGCCGGAATCGCGACCTCTTTGACGCTCGGCGTCTCGGGCCCGCCATCGGCAGAGGACGGCTCGACAGCCGATCCGGACTGCAGCCGGCGCGCCATGGATCTGTTCATGGCCGCGAGCGACCTCCGCGTGTCGCAGCGGTGCGCGTTCGTCGTCGGGGGACGTCCTCCCAGATCGACGCCACCGACCGGCCGGGACGCTCGGCTGCGGCTGCTCGGGCGATCGGAATCGACGGTCACAGCGAATGGCGCTTCGTCAGGGCTCGGCTCAGGCGCGGGTTCTCGGACAAGCCGGGTCCTGAGCTTCGACGAGGCGGATCGAGATGCAGCTCGGAATGCCGTCAAGAATGTGACGGCCCGGCCGGTCATCTGGCGCATGCCTCGGCACACGGTGTCTGTCCGATGATCAACGTTCCCGGTTTCCGTTCGTGGTGGCGCACCGATGCGCCCCCCTCACCCTCCGCTCTGACCCGAAGCGCACCGGCCGCCGGGTTCCTGGCGCTGCTGCTCGGGTCGATCGCCCCGGCGCAGACCATCCAGGCGGAGGTGGTGGCCGGAACGACGATGTCGGTCCAGGCGGAAGGGGTCTCACGGTCGACGCCGGTCGGCACAGTGCTTCCCGGTGGGTGGTCGCTCCTCGCCAACGCCCCCAACGGCGCGGTTGCCAGCGCCGGCGTGCAGAACTCCGGAAACCGGGTCGCGCTCACCGCCCTCTGCCAGGCCGGTCTGCCTGCGGGGCGCTTCGCGGTGCGGAGCGGCAGCCACTCGGTGCAGGTGCGCTTCACCTCCACCGAGCCGGTGGTCGCGAACCTCCGGGTCAACTTCAGCGGCTCGCACGGCACCTACCCGCCGGGTTCGTTCCAGTACTCGAGCTCGGTGGGCGCTGTCGGGAGATCCTGGGGGATGTTCCGGACCGAGATCGACTCGGGGTTCTACTCGGTCGGGTACGACGAGCGGGTGCTGATCACTTCCGCGGGTCTGACCGCGACCATCTCACAGGATCTGCAGACCGACTCCGACTTCGTGTTCGTCGACGAGATGGTCGAGGTGATCGTCACGCCGCTCACGAGGACCACCGTCGTCCGCGAGCCCGTGCTGCGGGGTGTCGGCTTCGGCGAGATCGTGGCGAACATCGGCGACTACGACGCCGACGGCCACGACGACATCGCTGTTGGCCATCCCTCTGCGGACTGGCCGACCGGGACCCCGGACTTCGGCGTCATCAGGCTGTTCTCGGGCCGGGACATGAGCCAGCTCGAGTTTCCCTACGGCGTCTGGCCGGGATCACGCTGGGGAACGGCGATCGCGGGCGGCGACGTCGACGACAGCGGCGACAGCGAACTGATCTTTTCGGGCGGCGGCCGGGACGGCCTGCAGCGTGGCGAACTGTACTTCCTGTCCAACAGTCTTTCGCAGGTTCGCACGGTGGTCACCGGCCAGCCCGGCGAGGAACTGGGACGCCGCCTGGCGACCGGTGTCTTCGATGCGGTGGCCGGCGCGGACGTCGTCGTCACCCGCGGCAGCGACCTCGAGGCGTTCAACATCTGGACCCGCGCCTCGCTGTGGCCGGCGCCGGTCACGATGCCGGCGCAGGTCGAGTCGATCGGCAACCTGGGAGACGTGAACGGCGACGGCTACGACGACGTGATCGTCGGCATGCCGACCTTCACGAACTCGACGGCTGCGGACCGTGGTCGGGTGGAGGTGCTGTCGGGACGCGATGGCGGTCGGCTGTGGGTCATCGGGAACGGTCCCAATGCCAGTCGGCTCGGCCAATCCGTCGCCGGTGTCGGCGACCTGGACGGAGACGGCATCGGCGATGCGGCGGTCGGCGTGCCGGGCGACGGCGCGAACCGACAGGGCCGCGTGAACTACTACGACGGCGCGACCGGCGCCTTCCTGAACGCCACCCTGAGCCCGATCCGGCTCGGGCGACTCGGCACTGCAGTGGCTGCGGCGGGCGATGTCGACTTCGACGGGGTACCCGACGTGCTGGTGTCGTCGGTGCCCGAGCCGGCCGGGACCGGCCAGGTGTTCGTGCTCTCGGGTGCGAATCCCACCGTGGCGGCCGCGCTCCGCACGCGGTCCGGCGGTGCGACCTTCGGCAGCGCCCTGGCCGGTGCGATGACCAACGGCGACGCCCTGCCCGACTTCGTGGTCGGTGAGCCGGGTGACGGGAACGGTTCGGCGACGATCTTCGACTCGTCGCCGGTCGGCTCACCACCCTGGCAGCGCACCTACGGCGCGGGTTGCCGGACGGCCGACGGGCGGCAGCCGCGCGCCGGACTCGGCGGTCGGCCGGTGGTGGGCCGGGCCATCGACCTGAAGCTGTGGGCCGTCAGCCCCTCGAGCCTGAGCTTCCTGGCCCTCGGCACGGCCCGCGCGACGCCGTTGCCGCTCGATCCCTTCGGGTTGCGCGGCTGCCTCAGCCACGTCGACAACCTGTTGGTGCACGGCCAGATCACCGACTCCCGCGGCCGTTCCCAACTCCGCGTGACCATCCCGTCGAACGTCGGGCTGATCGGCACGGAGTGGGCCTTCGAGTGGTTCTCCGCCACGCCGAGCGGCTCCGGATCTCCGGCGGTGACCACGAACGCGGTCATCTACCGGATCGGCGCGGAGTGATCCGGACCGCGGCGCCGGTTCGGCAGCAGCGCGTCGCGGGTCGGATGTCGAACGGCTGCACGAACACCGTGCGGCGCCAGCCCGGCTCGCGGTCGCACTTGGTATGGAACACGTTCGTTTCAGCCCGGCCGGCCGATCGGCGTCGATGGGTTCCAGCCGCCGATCGAACACTGCGGCGATCAGGCCTTCCTTGCTGCCGAAGTGGTAGTTGACCGCGGCGAGGTTGGTGCCGGCCTCCTGGGTGACGACGCGCATCGACGCGGCCCGGAAGCCGAGTTCGGCGAACAGGCTCTCGGCGGCGTCGAGGACGCGGGACTTGGTCGAGGGCTCCACGGGCGGCCCTCTAGGCCAGGGCCGAACGGGGGTTTCAAACGGTTGTTTGGAATGGTGCCCGGGTAGCTCGAGCGTGGGGCTCGGGCACGGCGTCCGCGGTGGGGCCGGGCGGTCAGCGATGGTCGATGTCGATGCCGTGGGATGCGAACGCTTCGGTGCGGGCGGCGAGCATCGCGGTCCAGTTGTCCGCTTCGATCAGACTGCGAGGGAGGCTGAACCCAACCGACCACGGGCCGTGCAGGAAGCTGAGCGAGATCCGCTCGTCGTCCGGGGCGAACGTCATGCTCGCCGAGCTGATCCCGCGGAGGGAATAGCTCTGCCGGCGGTGGGTCACGACGCGCAGGGAGCCGTCGAGGATTGCCGGGACCACGAGGGACTCGGCAGATTCGAAGAATGCGCGGAGCGACTCTCCGTCCGCTCGTGCACCAGCGAGTTGCTGACGCGCTTCCTGCTCGGGAACCTGCTTGTCGCTGTAGACCTGCTTCAAGGTGACGAGGCGTTCGTCGAGGCGATCGGTGTCTGCGGCGTAGTACTCGAGAGCACGGGCGAGAGCGGCCACTACATCCTCGGTCTCGACGGCCCCGAGTCTCGCCCCGGTCGAATGGTCGTAGATGCCGGCCTCTCGCAGTGCGGCGAGGAGCCGTTCGCGAGCGTCGAGCCAGGCGTCGACAGCGGTGGTTGGGGACTCGTCGGAAGTCGGCGCGTCAGCAGGGGGTGGCTCAGGTGGAGTGGCCTGGGGTTCCTCGGGTAGGGACAGCTCGGCAGTACGGGCGAGCCGGAGTTTCACTTCGCGTCGCGAGGGAAGCTGTGGGGCGTTCTCGTCCCGTGGGACGAGCCGCGGCGTCATGCGGGGATCGGAGGCTCCGGCTCGAAGCGCGATCCAGGTCGAGAGACCGAGTCCGGCGAGCAAGGTGGCTACGACCAGCCAGTAGCCGCCGGTCGCGGGTCTTGGACGGCCCGTGCTCATCTTGGCGACCTGATCGCGCAATCCGTGAACACCGCGTGCGTGTTGACCACCCGCAGCCCGAGTTGGCCGCGGTCCCAGGTGGTGTCCTCGAGGGTGAGGGCCTGTTGCCCGTCGAGGTGCGCGGCGAACCGCGGGCCCTGCGCTTCGATGCGCAGTCGGTGCGGCGTCCTCGCATCGAGTTCCACCTCCGCGCGCGCCAGCTCCTTCCAATGCGTGCCGTCCATCCGGCCGGCGATCACCAGCCGGGTCTTCGGGATCAGGCCGATGAAGTAACCGCGTTGGGCGTCGTAGCCGACCGACGCAGCGGTGGTGCGGAACAGGAAGCCGGCGTCGCGGGAGTCCTGGCCGTCGGGGAAGGTGATCGTGATCTCGGCGCTGAAGTCGGCGGGAAGGTCGCGCTCGAGCATCACCTTCTCGCCGTTGCGGTAGTCGTTGATCGGGGCCTCGGGGGCCTGGCCGAGGTGCAGGCCGTCGTCATCGAAGGCGACGAACTGGTGGTGGGCGTAGGCCGACCACGGCGAGTTGTCGGCGGTGCGGCGCAGGGACGACTCGTAGGGGAGCGCCAGCGCCGCGAGGTCGGGCTCGCCGGCGGGGCGGTCGAGGGGCACGCCCGGCGCGATGGGACGACCGAAGCGGGGATAGCCCTGCGGGCCGATGTCGAACGGCTGCACGAACACCGCGCGACGCCAGCCGGGTTCGCGGTCGCGTTTGGCGTGGAACACGTGCCAGAGCTGCGAGCCGTCCGGCGAGCGGACGAAGCAGGAGTGGCCGACGCCGTAGGTCTGGTCGGTCGAACGGAACACCGGGCGGTCGTGTTTGCGCCAGGACAGCGGATCGAGGGGGTCGTTGCCGGTGAGCTCGAGGCGGCCGAGCTTGTAGGTGGGCAGCCAGGAGGCTCCGCACGAGAACATTACGAAGGTTCGGCGGTCGGTCTGCAGCACCTGCGGACCCTCGTTGAGGCCGCGGCCCTGGCGGCGTTCCTCGGTGAACTCCCAAGGGAAGTCGTCATTGCTGCAGAGGCGGACGCGGGGAGTCGCGAGCTCGGTCGGTGAACGCATCTGCGCCGCATAGAGGAACTGCCGGTCGCTGCCGGGCTCGTCCCAACCCGACCAGATCGCATAGCGCTCTTTGCCGGTCTCGCCGTCGAGTTCGAGGACGGTCATGTCGATCGCCCAGATCGGTGAGCCGGACTCGTCGCCGGTCTGGAGCGGGCCGTGGATCGTGTAGCGGCCGAGCGGGTCGGAGTCCTCGGAGACCAGCACGTAGGCGAGGTGGTTCTCGTTGCGGCCGTCGGAGGCGGCGAAGTAGACGTGCCAGCGGCCGTCGAGGTAATGCAGCTCCGGGGCCCAGATCTGGCGCGAATAGGGGCCGGAGTCCGGAGTCGTCCAGACCACGTGCTTCTCGCCGAGCGCGGTCAGCCGATCGCCCGTGTGGATCGCGATGCCGCGGTTGCCCTCGGAGAAGCACCAGAGGTAGCGGTCGGCGTTCGGATCGCGGACCACCCAGGGGTCGGCGCCTTCGGCGATCGGGTTGACGAACTGGCTGGCGGGGAGCGGGGCGGGGGCGGTCTCTCCGGTGTCGGAGAACTCGGGGTCTCCGGCGTCCTTGGGTAGCGTCGCGTTCCAATCGAGCAGCGCGCGCTCGAGCCGTTCGACGACCTCGGGTTGCTGGCCTGCGACGTTCGTGGACTCGCGCGGATCGGCCTCCAGATCGAAGAGCTGCGTGTCCTCGCCGCCGTGGTTGGTGGTCAGCTTCCAGCGCCCGCTGCGCACCGCGAGGTCGGGGTTGTCGCCCATGCCCCAGCGCTCGTCGTTGCCCGGTCGGTCCGGCGGCCGGCGGAAGAACAGCGGTGCCTCGCGACCCTGCTGGGACCTGCCGAGCAACGTCGCCGAGACGTCTTCGCCGTCGAGTTGATGGCCTTCGGGGAGTGGAGTGTCGGTCAGCGCATAGAGCGAACGGTTCAGGTCGATCGCGCTGAGGACGCTGGTTTCGTTGACCGTGCCTGCGGTGCCCTCGGCCAATAGCCCCGGCCCCCAGACGATCAGCGGCGAACGCACTCCGCCCTCGTAGAGCCAGGTCTTCGCGCCGCGCAGCGGCTCGCTGGTGCCGGCACCGGGCTCCGGTCCGTTGTCGGAGCAGAACAGGATCAGCGTGTTGTCGCGCAGTGCCGGGTCGTCGCGGATCCGGTCGAACAGCAGGCCGAGCTGCTCGTCCATCGCGTCGAGCACTCCCTGGTAGAGCGCGCGCTTGCCGTCGCCCCAGCGGTCGAGCGGCGGGAAGAACGGCGAGTGCACGTCGTCGGGCCAGAGGTTCACGTAGAACGGCTGCCCGGCTGCCTGCGCCTCGTCGAGGAACTGCAGTGCTTCGGAGACGAAGCCGCCGGTGATCTGCGAGCGCTGCATCCAGGTGACCGGCCCGCCGAGTCGCTCGGCATCCGCCCAGATCCGACCGGACTTCTCGGCGCCGGGCGTCAGCGTCAACGGCAGGAGCTTCGGCCCCATGCCCTCGAAGTTGGTGAGGCTCGCGTCGAAGCCGTAGTCGGCGATCGGCGGCGCGTCGGCGACGTCGCGTTGGCCGCCCATGTGCCACTTGCCGAAGTGGCCGGTCGCGTAGCCGTGGCCGCGGAGTTCGCGCGGCAGGACTGGAGCCTTCGGGTCCAACCACTGCGCCATGCCGCGTTCGCGGTTGCGTCGGCGGTTGTCCAGGTACGACGAGATGCGCCAACGCTGCGGATACTGGCCGGTGGTCAGCGCCACGCGGGAGGGCGAGCAGATCGGCGAGTTCACGTAGAACTGCGTGAACCGGAGGCCCTCGGCGGCGAGGCGGTCGATGTGCTGGGTCTCGACCGCCGTGCCGCCGAACGACGAGACGTCCGACCAGCCCATGTCGTCGATGAACACCATCACGACGTTGGGGGCCGTCGCCGCGGCGCGGGGGCGCGGATTGCCGTAGGTCTGGAGCTGGTCGCCGGTGGCCGTGAGCCAGTCGTCGAGCTGAGCGCGCAGCTCTGCGAGGCGCTCGGCGTGGGCCGGGTCCTCGGCGAGGTTCTGCAGCTCGTAGGCGTCGTCGTCGAGGCGGTACAGCTCCTCGGCGGGTCGCTCGAGGTAGCTGCGCACGCGGTCGCGGGCCTGCTCGGAGTCCACGGC
The DNA here is from genome assembly GCA_030432695.1 of bacterium. Lineage (GTDB taxonomy): Bacteria > Planctomycetota > UBA1135 > UBA1135 > UBA2386 > JAUILN01. Next base: position 217,651 of record JAUILN010000003.1, read on the forward strand.
CGAGCGGAGCCAGCTGCTCCAGTAGCCACTGTCTCCGCCCTTCTCCAATGAGGGGGGCTTCGTCACGTGGCTGTTGAAGAGCAGTTCCGGGTGCAGGTTGCGGACGTACTTCCAACCCTCGGCACTCCGCACCGAGCGGATCGGGAACACGTTCCAGTTGCCGTCGCCGCTGTGGCTGGTGAACACGTGCTCGCGGTGGGCGTTCGCCGTGCCTTCGAGGACCGGCAGGATCGAGCGGCCGTCGAGGTCCTCGGGTGCCTTGCCGCCGGCGACTTCCACCAGGGTCGGCAGCAGGTCGATCCACGACACCATCGCGTCGGTGCGCACGCCGGCCGCGACGTGCCCGGGCCACGACACGATCAGCGGCGTGCGGACGCCGTCCTCGTAGGCGTTCCACTTGCCGAACGGCCACTGCGCGCCGTGGTCGCTGGTGTGGACGAAGCAGGTGTCGTCGCCGAGCTTCGCCCGCGCGAGGTCGAAGACCTCCCCGAGCTCGCGGTCCATCGTCCGCACCGCCGCGAGGTAGCGCGCCCGCCATTGCCGGGTCGTCGGGTTGTCGACGTGGTTCGGCGGGATCTGCAGCGTGTCCGGGTCGATCCCCTCGTGCTCCTTCGGCCAGGGCACGTGCGGCCAGTTGGTGCCGACGAACAGGCAGAGCGGCTGGTCGCTATCACGCGCCGCGAGCCACTCGAGCGCCTTGGGGATCGCGACGTCCTCGTGGTAGCCGAAGTGGCGAGCGAGGTCGAAGCCGTACTCCGGCGTTTGGCCGTAGTGGCCGACCTTGCCGAACGAGACCACCTCGTAGCCGAGTTCCTGCAGGTAGCTCGGCAGCTTGCGGATCTCGGGACGCGGCCGCGAGTGGTTCGGCTCGGCGCCGTTGCGGGCCGGATACATCCCGGTCAGCAAGGCCGCGCGGCTCGGCGCGCACGACGGTGACGCCACGTAGGCGCGGTCGAAGGTCATCCCGGCCGCCGCCAGCCGCGCCATGTTCGGCGTGTCGATCTCGGTCGAGCCGTAGACCGACGAGTCGCGGCAGGTGTGGTCGTCCGAGAGGAAGACCACGATGTCGGGCTGGGCCGGGAGGGTGGCGAGGGCGAGGGTCGCTGCGAGGAGGAATTGGAGGATCGTCACGGCGTCTGCAGTGTCGCAGCGCGGCCTCCTGCCGCAAGCGAAGGGGCATGGTTCGCTCCTCGTCTGGCGGTCAGTCCCCGATCACCATCTGCAGCCCGGCACTGAGCCCCAGGCCGCCGAACAGCGGGCCGCTGGCCTCCCCGAAGGCGGCCTGCACATACAGCGAGGCGCCGAGGAGGTTGGGGTCGTTCGGCAACGGCACGGCAACACGCACCGAGCCGCGGGGGCCGGTCGTGGTGCCGATCGAGACGATCTCGGAGGTGAGCATCGTGCAGCCGCCGGGAAGCGGGATGCGGGTGGCTTCGATGCCGAAGCGCAGGACCGCCGGTTGGTTGGGCGGAACCGGGCCGAGTCGGATCCCGAAGCCGGTGTTGCCGAGGGTCGGCTGGGAGTCGGCGGCGAGCAGGGGGCCGCTGCGCAGCGAGCAGCTCTGCCCGTAGATCGTCAGGTTGGGTGCGCCGACCGCTGTGAGCGGTAGCGCCCAAGCTTCCCGTCCGTGGGTGCCGTCGTCGGCGCTGAAGTAGACCCAGCCACCGCTGGTGGTGAAGCCGGATGGATCGGACCGGTCGATGCCGGGTCGGATGTCCTGGAGCAGGCGCGCGGAGTTGGGAGTGTCGTCGGCTGCGCACAGCTCACCGTCGCCGCCGAACAGCAGGTCACGGGTCGAGCCGACCGGGGTCAGCGCGCCGATCTCGAATTCGGCGGTGCCGGGGCCGAGGTTGCTGACCCGCCAGGTCCGCGAGGAGGTGCCGTCGGAGCGCCACAGTTCGATGCCGTTCACGCCGTCGTCCAGCGCGCACCACCAGATGCCGTCAGCCGCGGCGGTCGCGACCCGGTCGGTCGTGGGCCCCGACACTCCCGGCACCGAGTTGGCGGGGCCCGGCGCGACGTCGACGAAGGCCCGCGTCGAACTGGTGGTGCCGCTGGTCGACCAGGGCTCCTCGCCGAGGCTCGGGTGTTCGCCGAGGAAGAACATCCGGCCGGCTTCGACCTGGCCCCTGGCGAACACCGAGAGCGTGGAGTTGTGCAGTGTCGTGAGGTTGTCGGCGGCCGGGTCGAAGGCGACGACCCGGTGCCAGATGCTGAACAACGAGGACCGGCCGGAGAGCTTGTAGACCAGGCGGTTGCCCACCAGCCCGGCGCCGTCCAGCGAGCCCGTCAGGGCGTCGCGATGCAGCGACGTGCCCGCCGCGGTGCCGTCGCTCTGGATGACGGTCACCGGATCGGAGGTCATCGTGGATAGGTTCTCGACCACGGCCAGGAAGCCGGTGCCGGTCTCGAAGGCCTCGACCTGCAGGCGGAAGGTGGTCGAAGGAGCCGCGTGGACGACCGCCAGTTGCGAGGTGGACGCCGGAGTTCCGTCGGTGATCCACAGCGTGAGCCCGGCCAGCGGGCGGCTGGTCAGGAAGCAGACGCGGTCGCCGTAGGGGAACAGCGCCTCGATCCCCGAATCGGCAGCTCCCGGTGCGAAGTCGAGCACCAGCGAGGTCGAGGCCGCATCGCCTCGGGTGCGCCAGATCTCGGCGCCGTGGGTGCCGTCGTCGGCGACGAACCAGATCTCGTCCCGGGTACGGAGGAAGTGACTGGGGAACGAACCCTCGGGACCCGGTCGGATGTCGGTCACCGACCGTGAGCCGGTGGAGCCGACCAGCGTGACGAGTTCGCGGCCGTGCACGCCATCGTCGGCGCTGGCGACGACCGCCGAGCCGTCGAGCACGTCGGTCGGCAGCGGCGTGAAGTCGCGGGGCTCGGAGGCGCGCGTGCCGGAGCCGGGGTTGAGATCTGCCAAGGGCGTCAGCGTGGTCGGATCGGCGACGTGGGGTTCGATGCCGAAGTCTCCCCAGGCCGCCGCCAGCAGGATGCGATCCCCGGGGAACGGCGCGATCTCGCCGACTGGCTGGAACACGCGCAGGGCGTCGGTGCCGGCCGCGGTGCCGTTGGTGACGAACAGCGAGTTGTCGTCGTAGCTGCAGTAGATCTGCGAACCGCTGACCACGACCTGGTCGATGTCCGGGATGCGTGAACCGAGCAGGTCGAAGGCGATCGAGCGGCGTGCTCCTGTATTGACGTTGAAGAACTGCAGGAGCCTGGCGCCCTGGCCGTCGTCGGCGGCGAAGACGACCTCCGTGCCGTAGGTGCGTAGGAGAGCGGGGTTCGAGCCGGTCGCGCCCGGCCGGAGGTCCACGACGGTCGGCGCGGGGTTGGCCGTCGGCGTGACGAACACCTCCCGACCCGTGCTCGATGCCGTCGCCGCGAACGCCAGCGAGGTCCCGGTGAGCGAGCGTAGCAGCGTGAGTTCGGCCGGGCTCGAGGACGCGGTTCCCGGCGCGACATCGAGCCAGAGGTTGGTGCCGGCCGAGGTCCCGTCGGTGCTCCAGATCTCTCGGCCGGCGGTCGCGTCGGTGGCCACGAAGAAGGCCCGGTTGCCGTCCACCACGAAGTCACCCGGCCCCGATCCGATGGCCCGCGATCCGATGTCCCGCAGTCGCGTGGTGCCGGCGCTGGTCCCGTCGCTGATCCAGGGCTCGCGGCCGCGGGAGGGAAGGGTCGCGCTGAACAGCACGCGGTTGCCGAAGGGCGTCAGGTAGTAGGGGTTGCTCGAGCCCGCGCCGGCGTCGATGTCGCGTACCAGACGAATCGTGGTGGGCGCCGCCGCGTCGATCGCGAACAGCTCACTGCCGAGGTTCGGAGCGTCGGCGACGAAGAACAGCGTCGGTCCCGCCACCGTGAGCTCGCGCGGGAAGGAGCTGGCGCCACCCGGTGCGAGGTCGGTGATCCGTTGCGCGCCAGCGCCTCCGGACAGCGGCAGTCGCCACAGTTCCCGGCCGGTGGCGCCATCGCTGGCGGCGAAGTAGAGCGCGCCCTGGAACTCGGTGAGGAAGCGCGGATCGGCGTCGCCTGGTCCGGGGGCGATGTCGGTCAGTCGGACCGTGTCCGCACTTCCAGGCACGCCCGTGGTCCGCCACAACTCGGTGCCGTGGGTCACGCTACGGGCCCGGAAGAAGGCCTCGGAGCCGACCATCACGAAGCCCGCGGGGTCGGAGTCGCCGTCCTGCGGGCCGGGATTCTGGTTGAGGTCTAGGAGAGTCGACTGGGCGTGCGCTGCTGGTAGCACCCAGCACAGGGCGAGCAGGGCGATCGAGAGGCGGACGTAGGTCATGGGGCGGTTCCGGTGCGGGCCGAGGTCCACATCGGGAGCCCCCGCAGATCGTGACCGCCGTTTTCGTCGGCTGCCCGGATCCGGCGCTCAGCGCCCGATCACCAGTTGCAGTCCCTCACTCAGCCCGAGGCCGCCGAACAGCGGTCCGCCGGCTTCGCCGAACGCGCCCTGCGCGTACAGCACGCCGCCGAGCAGGTTGCGGTCGTTCGGGATCGGCACGGTGGCGCGGGCGAAGCCGCGAGCGTCGGCGAGCAGTCCGATCGAGACGATCTCCGGCGTGTGCATCGTGCAGCCGCCCGGCAGCGCGACGTGGCTGGCGGCGATGCCGAAGCGCAGCGCGGTCGGGGTGTTCGCCTGGAGGGGGCCGACCACGGCTCCGAAGTCGCCGGCGCCGAGGCGGGGTTGGCCGAAGGTCGAGAGCAGCGCGCCCGACTGGTTGGAGCAGGCCTTGCCGAAGATCTGCAGGTTGGGCGCGCCGAGCGCGGTCAGCGGCAGGGCCCAGGCTTCGCGGCCGTGCACGCCGTCCTGGGCGCTGAAGTAGACCCAGCCGCCGCTGGTGGTGAAGTACCCCGGATTGGACCGGTCGCTGCCGGGCCGGAGGTCCTGGATCAGTCGCGCCGATCCGGCGCGGTCGTCGGCGGTCCACAGCTCGCCATCTCCGGCGAACAACACGTCACGGCCGGAGCCGACCGGGGCGAGTTCTTCGATGCTGCCGCCGGTCGATCCGGCGCCGATCTGGCTGACGCGCCAGGTGCGGCTCGAGGTGCCGTCGGAGCGCCAGAGCTCGACGCCGTTCACGCCGTCATCGAGTTCGCAGAACCAGATGCCGTCGGCGACGGCGGTGTCGGCGGTGGTCGGGGACAGGCCGCCGGAGTTCGGCACCGAACTCGGCGCGCCGGGCGCGACGTCGACGAACGCCCGCGTCGAGGCGGGCGTGCCCAGCGTGAGCCACGGTTCGCCGCCGAGGCTCGGGTGCTGGCCCAGGAAGTGGTAGCGGCCTCCGGTCGCGCGCCCGGTCGAGTATGCGGTGATCGTCGACTGGTGCAGTGCGGTCACCGCGCCGGTCTGCGGATCGAACGCCTGGATCTGGTTGGTGGAGGTGCCGAACCCGGCGAACGGCTGGTTGAAGATCAGCTTGCCACCGACTTCGGCGAGACCGTTCGGGTGTGCCTGGACCGGGAGGGCGTGGAGGGTCGTCGTTGCCGGGGTGCCGCCGGTCTGCACCAGGGTGACCGGTGGGAGCGGGTTGCCGAGCCAGCTCGAGACGATCGCCAGCAGCTCACCGTCGATCTCGAGCGCCTCCACCGTGAGGAGCGGCGCGGGCACGTTGAAGACGTTGGCGAGCATCGAGGTGCCCGCGGGCGTGCCGTCGGTGATCCAGAAGTCGACGTTGGAACCGTCGTTGACCACGAAGCAGGCGCGGTCGCCGTAGGCCAGCAGGTGCTCGATGTCGGAATCGGCGGCTCCGGGTGCGAAGTCGAGGACCAGCGACGTCGACGCCGCGTCGCCGCGGGTGCGCCAGAGTTCGAAGCCGTGCGTGCCGTCGTTGGCGAGGAACCAGACCTCGTCGCCGATCCGGGTCAGCTGCTGTAGCTCGGAGCTGTCGGGTCCGGGGCGGATGTCGATCACGGTCTGCGCGCCGGTGGAGCCGACCAGCGTGACGAGCTCGCGGCCATGGACTCCATCGTTGGCGGTGGCGACGACCGCGGAGCCGTCCAGCACATCGGGTGGAAGCGCCGTGAACTCGGCAGGGCTCGAGTCGAGGGTGCCCACGCCCGGGTTCACGTCTGCCAGGAGTTCGAAGCTCTGTCCGTCGGTGACGACCGGTTCGATGCCCCAGGCGCTGAAGTTCAGCCGGAATGCGGCGCGTCCTCCGGGCAAGGCCGCGAGTTGCCCGCCGTTCTGGCTGAAGGACAGCAGGCTCGAGCCTGCCTGCGTGCCGTCGCTGGTCAGGATCGCGCCCGTGCCCACTCTGCAATAGAGCTGGACACCGGTGGCCTCGATCTGATCGATCGAGGGCGGGAGCGCGCCGAGCACGTCGAACGAGATCGTCGTGAAGCCGGTGAAGATCGGGTCGAAGACGTGCAGCAACGCGTCGCCCTGGGAGTTCTCCGAAGCGAAGGCGACCTGGCTGCCGTAGGGGGTGAGTTCGCTCGGGTTCGAGCTGAGCGAACCGCGGCGCAGGTCGAGCACGTTCACCGAAGCGGTGCCGGTCGACGTGTAGAACAACTCGCGACCGTTGGTCGGGGTGGTGGCGACGAAGACCAGGCGGCTGGAGAACAGGTTGCGGACCACGATCAGCTCGGCGGGGTCCGACGAAGCCGAGCCGGGGACGACGTCGAGGAACAGCGTGGTGCCGTTCGAGGTCCCGTCGGTGGTCCAGACCTCGCGGCCGTTGGCGGCGGTCGTCGCCAGGAACCACGCGCGGCCACTCGAGACCACGAAGTCGCTCGGTGAGGAGTCGGCCGAGCGCGGATTCACGTCGCGGAGCCGAACTGTCCCGGCGGTGGTCCCGTCGCTGATCCAGGGTTCGCGGCCGCGGGAGGACTCGTACGCGCTGAACAGGAGCTGCGTGCCGAACGGGGTCAGGTGCACGGGGCCGGTGAAGTTCGGCCCGGTCTGGATGTCCTTCACCAGGCGCGAGCTGCCGGGTGTGGCAGCGTCGACCGCGTAGAGCTCGGCGCCGATCGTGGCATTGGTCGCAACGAAGAACAGCGTCGAGCCGGCGACGGTCAGCTCCCGCGGCGTCGAGCCAGCGGCTCCAGGCGCGATGTCGGTGACGCGCTGCGGCGTGGCGCCCGAGCTGCCCAACGGCAGTCGCCACAGCTCTTCGCCGTGGACGCCATCGGTGGCCGCGAAGTAGAGCGCGTTCTGGAACAGCGTCATGTACCTCGGGTTGGCGTCGCCAGGGCCGGGGTGGATGTCGGTGACCCGCAACGTGCCCGTGCCTCCCGCCACTCCATCGCTCCGCCACAGCTCGCGCCCGTTCGCGGAATCCTCGGCGGTGAACCAGAGATCGGCGCCGATCGACACGAACCGCTCCGGATTGGAGTCGGCCTCGGGCGGGCCGGGATTCAGGTTGATGTCGATCAGCGTCGACTGCGAGGGCAGCGCGCCCGCGCCGCTGAGCAGGGCGGTGACAGCGAGCAACACGGTGGCGGCGGGGCGGATTCGGGTTCGATGCATCGGAGCTTCCGGCAGGAGGAGTTGCTCCGGGTCCACCGGGAAGGCCGTTCGCGTGTGACGAGGAATCCGCCGCGAACCGAATCCGAAGCCCTGACGGGGAAGATCTCGCTGCTCGGATAGGCCAGGCCGAGGGTGGGGATCGCCCTGCGGTGCGCTCCCGGAGCGACGTCGCTCACCCCGCGGCGTCGTAGGCGGCACGCAGGACCGCGAGCAGATCCTTGTCGACCTCCTTCGCGTCGGTGAGCCAGACCTTGAGCTGGCACATGCCGCCCGGCTTCTGCGCCACGAACCGCTCGTCGCCGTCGTGGTCCTTCAGGTTGATGCCGATCTCCAGGCGGTTCTTCGTGCCAGGTCCGACCATCGCGAACTGCTTGTTCCGGCGCAGGCTGACGTAACCCTTCTTCGGCGCGACCTCGAACTCGCCGAACTTGTCGATCTTCTTCATCACCGCCTCGTGGAGCGGGCGGAGGTCGGCCTTCTTGCCGGTGTAGATCGCGTCGAGTGGGTCCTCCGTGCCGGCACCTGCCGCGGCGGTCGGCTGAGGGTTCCGGAACAGGTGCGCGACCGTGTTCGCGTCACCGTGGCCCATGCCGAGGTCGGTCTTCAGCATGGTGACCATCTGGCCGTGCTTCTCGAGCCCGGACTTCGCGAGGATCGCGTGGAGCTGGGCCAGCGTCTTGCCGGTGCGCTTCTCGATGTTGGTGAGCTGCGTCTGCAGCGCCTGTTCGGGGGTCGCCATCGCCGCATTGGAGCGGGCCGAGCTGGCAGCGGCAATGAGCGCGGCCGCTACAGACCCCGCAGCCACTCGGGCCGCAAGGGCACTTCGCCCGACAGGGCGGCGTCGATCGTCGCGAGGATCGCGTCGCGGTCCTTCGGCAGGCGGCCGCCGATCGCCAGCCGGTTGGAGGCGTGGTTGGTCCGGAACACTGCGCCGGTGGGTCGCGCGTGGGCCACGAAGTCGCGCAGCTCCTGCAGGATCATCGTGTCGTCGGGCAGCTCGTAGAGTCCCTTCTGTTCGGCGCGCGCGATCGGGGTGCCCGGGATGACGGTCAGAGTCAGCAGGGAGAGGAACTCCGGGTCCATCGCCGTTGCCAGCTCGGCCGAGGCGCGCGCGTGCTGCGCCGAGAGGGCCTTGCCGCCGGCACCGAGCAGGAAGATCACCGACTGCTTCATGCCGGCCCGACGCGCTCGTTCGGCCGCGGCGACGTGGTCGGCCGCCGTGCTGCCCTTGGCGATCCGCTTCAGCACCTCGTCGTCGCCGCTCTCCGGGCCGATGTAGAGCTGGGTCAGTCCGGCGGCCTTCAGCACTGCGAGTTCGTCGTCGGTCTTGGCGAGCACGTTGGACGCCATCGCATAGCAGCTCACTCGTCGCAGGTTCGGGAAGGCGCTGCGGCACGCCGCGAGGATCGCCAGCCAGCGATCGAGCGACAGGATCAGCGCGTCGCCGTCGGCCACGAAGACCTTGCGGACCATCGGGCCGGCTTCGCGCGCGGCCAGCGCGATGTCCTCGAGAACCTCGTCGAGATCGCGCTCCCGGAACTGCTTGTCCCGGTACATGTCGCAGTAGGTGCACTTGTTCCAACTGCAGCCGATCGTCGCCTGCAGGATGTATGCGTCGCTCTCGCTGGGCGGGCGGTAGATGCGGCCTTCGTAGCGCATGCTGCAGATCGTCACGTTCAGATCGTCGCGCCGCGCAAGCGCAGCCGCCCCAGCGCCAGGCACCCGAGCCCCATCGCCACCAGCACCGCGCACGGCACCAGCAGCTCGCCCCAGGTGTAGCCCCGCCACGACGCGCCCTCCAAGGCCTCGATCGTCCAGCGGATCGGGCTGACGACGCCCGCGGTGAGCATCCACTTCGGCATCGCGATCTGCGGCACCATGCCGCCGCCGAGCATCGCCAGCGGCATCAGCACGCCCCAGGCGGCGCCACTCGCCGCGGCCTCGGTCTTGCCGAGCGTGCCGAGCAGCATCATCAGGCCGGCGAAGGCGGTGGCTGCGCTGAGGATCGCGACCAGGAGCGCCGCTGGATCGACGATCTGGATGCCGAAGATCAGCTTGCCGACCAGCATCAGGAAGATCACCACCAGCACCGCCATGCCGGCGCAGGCGAGCCACTTGCCGCCGAGCACCGTGCCGCGGCCGATCGGCGCGGTGGCGAGGCGCAGCATGGTGCCGTCGGAACGCTCGCGGACCAGCGACAGCGCGAAGCCGAAGGCCACGCTCATCAAGGCCCAGGCGATCGCCTGCGGGAACGAGATGTCGTAGCTGGAGAACTTCAGGCCGGTGTCGCGGGTGACGTCGACGAACTCGACGTCGGGGTTCATCGGGCCGCGCGCTGCCCCGCCTGCCGTGCCGTCTCCGGCGGCCTGGGACTGCGGCAATTGGTCGAAGAACTTCTCCAATGCGCCCAGGAACGTGCCGAGCACCAGCTTCTGGGCCGGCGGCAGGTCCTCGTCGGCCATCAGTTTCGCACGGCTCTGCGCTGCGAGTTCCTTGCCCTTGTCGAGGTCGGTGAACAGCTCGCGCATGCCGCCGAACACCGCCTCCATCACCACGCCCTGCAGCATGCCGGCCTCGGCCTGGCGGGATGGGTCGATGCCGACCACCAGCTCCGGCGACTCGCCGGAGAACATCCCCACGCCGTCCTCCGCCATCCGCACGATGCGGATGTAGGCGGTGGCCTGACCCTTACGCACGGCGGTCTCGGCCGACTCCGCCGACTGTGCGGTCACCAGCTTCACCGCGGAGTTCTCGGCGAGCCGCGCGACGAACTGCTTCGAGCCGGCGTGGTCGACCTCGTCGATGACCTGCAGCGTCAGGCTGCCGCGCGACCCGCCGCCGCCTCCGCTCGAGAAGATCGTCCCGAAGAACGACGCGAACAGCAGCGGCAGGCCGAGGATCCAGAACAGCGCGGCCTTGTCGCGCCACAGCAGGAGCGCGTCCTTGCGCGCGATGGCGAGGAGGGCATTCATTGGTCGCGAAGGCTCCGGCCGGTGAGGTTGAGGAACACGGTCTCGAGGTCGGGGCGGCGCACGCTGGCGCTGCGGAACGCCACCCCCTGGTCGCGCAGGCGCACCAGTTCGCCGGTGGGGTCGTCGGTGCGCATGCGCACCACGCCGTCGTCGTCGGGCTCGGGCAGGCGATCGGGTCGCTGCACGGGGTCGTCGAAGTCGAGTTCGAGGGAAGGCTGGCCGCCGTGTGCCGCGATCAGTTCGGCCACCGTGCCCAACGCCAGCAGTTTGCCGTGGTCGACGATCGCCACGCGGTCGCAGAGCCGCTCGGCCTCCTCCATGTAGTGCGTGGTATAGACGATGGTCTTGCCGGCCCGCTTCATCGCGCGCACCGACTCGAACAGATGGTTGCGCGACTGTGGGTCGACGCCGGCGGTGGGCTCGTCGAGGAACAGGATCCGCGGATCGTGGACCAGCGCGCAGGCCAGGTTGAGCCGCCGCTGCATGCCGCCCGAGTAGCCCTTGGCCCGGTCCTTCCGTCGGTCGGTGAGGCCGGTGGACGCCAGCACCGCGGCGGTCCGCTCGGCGAGGCGCGCGCCCGTGAGCCCCTGGATCTGGCCGAAGAACCGCACGTTCTCCTCGCCGCTCAGGTCCTCGTAGAGCGCCAGCTTCTGCGGTGCGACCCCGAGCGCGCGGCGGGCCTGGGGATCGGTGGGCGGGCCGAGTTCGCCGAGCGACACGCTTCCCGAGTCGGGTTCGACCACGCCGATCGCGCAGCCGATGGTGGTCGACTTGCCGGCGCCGTTGGGGCCGAGCAGGCCGAAGGTCTCGCCGGTCTCGATCTCCAGGTCGAGGCCGGCCACGGCGTGGACGTCGCCGAAGGACTTGTGCAGGGCTTGGATGCGGATCATCGCGGGGGAGGAGGTTGGCAAGAGGGCGCCGCGCTACTCCCACGATCTCCGGCCATTCGCTTCGAGGCTCGGACAATCCGACATGATCTCCGTACATGACGGAGGACCGGGTGATACCCGGTCCTCCTCGGTCGTGAACGGAGTCTGCCGATTCCTCACTGCCGGTGACGGAACAGCGAGATCACGCCGTAGCGGCGACGGTTGGTGCCGGTCGTGGCGGTGGCGCTGGTGTTCGAGCTGACCACGTTCATTCCCGGCTTGATCCCGAGTTCGAGGTCGACGCCGTTGCTGGCCACGAAGCCGAGGTTGTTGGCGAACAGGTCGAAGACCAGCACCTGGGCGTAGAGGTGCTGACGCAGGAAGGCCGGCTCCTCGGGGAGCGGGAAGTTCAGGCTGGCGGTGCCCGACGGGCTACCGGTGCGCGGCGCGGCGTTGTCCGGGAAGACCAGCGCGGTGCATCCCGGCGCTCCGAACGGCGTGAGGTCGATCGGGCTCTGGTTCCGGACGGACAGGTTGAACCAGACGAGGCTGTTGCCCGGGGCGCTGCGGAGCTGCAGGAACACGTCGCCGCCGAGGTAGGCAGAGTCGAACGCGGACAGGCTCGGAGTCGTGCCGGCGGAACTCTGGCAGCCCTGGCCGAACTCGGTGACGGTCGTCCGGTGGTCGGCGCGATCCAGGTAGTAGTTGAAGGCCTGGTTCGCGTTGGCGTTGGCGAGCACGCGATACTCCACCACCAGGTTCTCGTCCTGCACCGTGTACGGCGTGTCGAGGGTGATGAAGAAGTCGTCCTGCGTGCCGTTGGTGCCGGTCAGATCGGGAAGGCGGACGATCGACGGACCGAACACCTTCACCGAGGGCGTGCCGTTCCGAAAGTTGCTGTCGAACGTGCCGGACACCTCGTCGATGTCCATGTCGTTGCCGCCCATCCAGATCTCGAGTTGCAGCGCGACGCCAGTCGAAGTGCGGGTCTCGTCCTGGCGGAAGCCGACTTCGGTGATGCGGCGGCCCGGCGTGATACCGAGATCCCACTTCTGGAAGATCATCTGCGTCCGGCTGATGCCAGCCGCCAGCGGGAGATTGCGCTCGCTGGAGAAGCCGGCGTTGCTGGCATGGTCGGACGGGAAGACCGCGGTCTGCTGGGCGGCGAGCGGGGCGAGAGCGGCAACGGCGAGGGCCAGGGTGCTGAGGCGGGGGTTCATCGTTCGATTCCTGAGGCTTCGGGTTCGTGTCTTGGTGAGGCGCGGGTTGCGCCTCGGGTCGACATGGGGAGCGAGGGCCTCGGCACGAATCCAAGTCGAGTCTTCCCGGATTTCGTGTTCGGTCGGCGTGGTTGCATCGACCGGCGCCGCGGCGCTCGCGTCCCGTTCATCGGGGCCCCGCCCCCGATGTGACCCGCGCACTGGGGTTTTCCTCGCGCGGTCCGTGGCCGTCAGGGTTCCTGGATCAGCGTCGCGACGACCGTGCAGCGCGCGCAGACGAATGCGAACAGCGCGCCCTGGTCGCCGAATCGCCAACCGAGGTCCTCGTCGGTGTCGAGCTGCAGCAGGAACGACATCGCCTCGCGGCACGCGGGGCACGCGATGATCCGTTCTTCCGTCACCCACACAGGTTCACCGCCGAGACGGTGCAGCGGCGCGTCGGGGGCTGGGAACGGATCGGCGTCGCGGAAGGCGAGCACACCGCGTGCGACCTCGGTCGGATCGTCGTCGAACGGTTCGAGTGTCGACGGTTGGATCAGTGCATATGCCGCAATGCCGGTGCGCTGCCACGCGAGCGGTTGGCGGCTGACCGCGCAGTCGAGCGCGGCCCAGATCGGAATGCCGCCGAGCGCTGCATACGCAGGCGACAGACCGAGCTCCGGGTCATCGAGTTCGAGCCACGCGATCGTGTGCAGCTTGCGACGCGTGCCCGGGCAGCGGGGCACCGACTGGCAGCGACTCGCATCGGGGATCTCGCCGGCGCGGTGTCGCGACGGCGGTCCGTCGCCCAGGGCTTCGAGCAACCCCGCCGGCTGATGGAAGATCTCCAGGGGCAGGCTGCGGACGGTGACCGGTTCGACGCGCACAGCTCCGGAAAGCCGGAGTGCCCCGCGCGGTAACCGGTCATCCCATCGTCAGGCGTTCGGCCCGCAGCGCGTCGGCGAGTTGCCGGTACTGATCGACGTGGTTGTGGAGCTGCGCGGAGATGCGCAGCAGCCGGTGCGGCGGGGCGGGCCACGGCATCACCGGCACCTCGATGCGATGCACGTCGAACAGGCGGACGTGCAGCGGGTCGAGGCCGAGCGGGTTGAGTTCCCCGGCGCCGTCACGGGCCGGGCGGGGTGGCAGCGGCATCGACGCCAGGGAGCCGAGCATCGACCCTGGGCAGGGTTCCTCGATCTCCAGCGCGGCGCAGCACAGGCGCCGGCCTTCGAGGACCAGCTCGTGGTTGTGGGCGCGCACCGCCGGCCAACCGCCTTCGACCTGCTCCTCGAACCAGCGCAACGCGAACGGGACGGTCAACCAGGGCGACGGATCGGTGGTGCCGCACCAGTCGTGCTCGATGCGGAAGCGCGAGCGGTCGGTGCGGGTCGAGTTGGCGCCGTGGCTGATCACCAGCGGCGGGATCCGGTCCTGGCGGTCCTTGCGGACGTGGAGGATCGCCGAGCCCTTCGGCGTGCACAGCCACTTGTGGCAGTTGGCGGTGTAGTAGGCGGCGCCTAGCGCATCGAGATCGAGTTCGATCTGGCCGGGCGCGTGCGCCCCGTCGACCAGCACGTCGACGCCGCGCGCGGTGCAGCCGGCGACGATCTCCTGCACCGGCAGGATCAGGCCGGTCTGGCTGACGATGTGGTCGATGACCAACAGCTTCACCCGCTCGTCGACCGCGGCCAGCACCGCGTCGCGGATCTTCGCGGGATCGTCGACGGGGAACGGGATGTCGACCACCACGACCTCGGCGCCGGCGCGCCGCGCGGCGAACACCGCGGCATTGCGGGTGGCGTTGTATTCCTGGTTGGTGACCAGGATGCGATCGCCGGGCGCGAAGCTCAGCCCGCGCAGCACCGTGTTCACGCCGGTGGTGGCGTTGGTCACGAAGGCCAGGTCGTCCGGGTCGGCGCCGAGGAACGGGCCGAGCGCGTGGCGCACCGCGTCGAGGCGGCCTTCGATCTCGCGGTGCAGGAAGCGCACCGGCTCGCGCTCCATCTCGCGGCGGATCCGGTCCTGCTCGTCGAGGACGGCGCGCGGGCAGCCGCCGAACGAGCCGTGGTTGAGGAAGACGACCTCGGGGTCGAGGTCCCAGTGCTTCGCGTAGGGAGAGGTCATCGGTGCGTCACGGCCGGTCGGCCACCAGGATCATCCGGTCGCTGTCGGTGTCGAACGGTTCGGCCTCGGAGTCGAAGGCCTCGACGTTGCGGAAGCCGGTGGCGTGCAGCCAGCCGCGGAGTTCGGGGAGCGAGAACAGGCGGACCGAGAAGTCGAACTCGCGCGGGGGTCGGTCCTGGCGGAACACCGAGCGGTGGAAGTGCTCGCGGCCGGTCAGCGGGTCGTAGCGCCGTTCGTCGAGCATCACGTCGCTGCCGATCCGCTTCACCGACCGCGCACTCGGATCGAAGACCTCCTGGAACAGGTTCAGCGATTCGAGGAGCAGGCGGCCGCCGGGGACCAGGCTCCGGTGCATGCGGCGCAGCACGTCGCGTTCGGTCGGGTCGTCTGAGTAGCCGAAGCTGGTGAACCAGGAGACCACGCCGTCGAAGCGACCTTCGAGGTCGAGTTCGCGGACGTCACCCTGGATCCACTCGACGTCGATGCCGAGCGCGCTCGCGTCGCGGCGCGCGTGCTCCAGGAACAGCTCCGAGCGCTCGTAGCCGGTGACCCGGTAGCCGTTGGCGGCGAGGCGCAGCGCGATGCGGCCGGTGCCGCAGCAGAGGTCCAGGATGCGTGCGCCCGCCGGGAGACCCAGCAGTTCGGCGATGAGCTCCGCCTCGTCGTTGCTGCGCTCGTCGGTGACGAACGGGGCATAGAAGTGCAGGTAGTCCTCGCCGAAGGCGGCGTCGAGGTCCCAGTCGACCGGTTCATCGGCGTTGCTCATGACTCCACCCGGTTGGCGAGGTCGCGGATCGTCGCCGGGCCGTGGCCGGCGTAGTGGTTGTTGGCGTAGGTGTAGGCCTCGGGCACGTGCTCGAGCAGCGTGCGCAGGAGCTTGGCCCAGCGTTCGAGGCGTGGCGTCTGGTCGATCACGATCCGGTCGAAGGTCTCGGTCTTGTCGTCCACGGCCTTGCGGTCGCCGATCAGCCGCGCGTAGGTGAAGTCGGCGGTGATCAGTTCCTCCGGCGCGATGCCGAGCTTCTCCGGCAGGTCGGCGGGGTGCGGCATGTAGAGCAGATCGACCAGCACCAGCGCCACGCCGTGCTCGCGGAGCATCCCGAGCAGTTCGGCGTCGAGCCACGACTTGTTGCGCAGCTCGACGCCATAGCGGAACTGCGCGGGCAGGGAGCCGAGGTAGTCGTTCAGCCGCTCGAGGAACGGGCCCTTGGAGCTGAATGCGCCCTTGTTGAAGTACGGGAACTGCAGGACCAGCGGGCCGCACTTCTGGCCGAGGCCTTCCATCGCCTCGAGGAAGCGGTCGGTGTCGCCGCGGACGTGTTCGGGGAGCAGGACCTTGCTGCCGTCGGGCTTCGGGCCGTCGCCGCCGTGGACGATGCCGCGCGGGAACTTGGCGCTGAGCACGAAGCCGTCGGGGGTCTTCTCGTTCCAGCCGTCGACCAGGCGGCGGTCGGGGACCCGGTAGTAGGTGACGTCGGCTTCGACGGTGTCGAAGACGGTGGCGTAATGGCGGAGGTAATCGCCGGGTTGGGTGCCCTCGGGATAGAAGGGGCCGACCCAGGACTTCTCCGACCAGCTGGAGGTGCCGTAGCTCAGGGTGCCGCGGGGATGGGTGCCGTGGGGCATGCGGGGGACTCTACGCGGCGGTGGGGGTCACTCCCAGAGCACCGGGAAGGCGGTGGTCTTGCCGTCGCGCTGCACGACCACGAACAGCTCGTCGCAGGGCTGGACGCGGACGAGGCTGGGTCGGCCGTCGCCGCGGGCCGGCAGCGCGGCGACCTGCTGCCACTGCGGTTCGTCCTGGATCGGCGAGCGGAGGACCTCGACCAGTTCATTACGGACGGGCACCAGCCGGTAGAGGTAACCGTCGCGTTCCAGCTCCCTGGCCAGCAGGAGTTCGCCCTGCTGCGTGGGCTGCGCGGCGAGCCGTTGCGGGAGCAGTTCGTCGGCAGCTTCTTCGAGTCCGGCGACCGGCGGCCCGAGCCGCGGCGTGGAGGGCCGGGGTCCCGTCGTGACGAACCGCACGTCGGCGTGCACAGGGAAGTGGTCGGACGGGTCGTGGCCGTCGAAGGAGCGGTGGTCGATCGCGGCGGAGACGATCTCGAAGCCCCCGTCGGCCAGCACGTAGTCGATCTTGGCACCGCCGGTCCGGCCGCGGAATCCGCCGAAGGTGCCGACCTCCTCGGCGTCGGGGTGCGCGAGGCGGAAGGTGTCGCGGAGCCCGGCGCCGCGCAGGGCCTCGAGCGCTGCGCTGTCCTCGCCGCAGTTCAGGTCGCCGAGCACCAGGTCGGGCAACGGCGAGTCCGCCACGCGAGCCGCGATCAGCTTGCCGCTCTCGGCGCGGGCCTCGGCGCCGCGGTGGTCGAAGTGGGTGTTCCAGACCCTGAACCAGGTGTCGCTCTCACCGTCGTGGAACACCGCCCAGGTGCACATCCGGGTGAGGGCTGCGTCCCAGCCCACCGAGGCGACGGCGTCGGGCGTGGGCGACAACCAGAAGTCGCCGTGGCGGATCAGCTCCAGCCGCTCGCGGTCGTAGAGGATCGCCGCCCACTCACCCTTCGACCCGCCGTCGCGACCCTGGCCGACCACGCCGTAGCCGGGCAGGTGCTCCTCCAGGTAGTCGATCTGGAAGCGCAGCGCCTCCTGCAGGCCGAGGACGTGCGGGGCGCGGTCGCGGATCGTGGTGACCACGTGGTCCTTCCGATGGGTCCACGAGTCCTCGCCGTCGTCGGCCTTGCCGTAGCGGATGTTGAAGGTGGTGACGCGCAGCGGATCGGGGGTCTCGGGGGCATTCTGGAGGGCTCCCTGGGATGTCGCCGAGG
The DNA here is from genome assembly GCA_030432695.1 of bacterium. GTDB lineage: Bacteria > Planctomycetota > UBA1135 > UBA1135 > UBA2386 > JAUILN01. The sequence continues at coordinate 235,117 of JAUILN010000003.1, forward strand.
CGGTGGCGAGCAGGGCGGCGAGGGCGGCGCTCAGGCGGCGGGCGGGGTCGCTCATGGCGCCGATCTTCGCGGAAAGCTCCATCGAAGACCCAGGGGTTGGCCGATAGGTTGCGAGGTTCGAGCCCGCCGCCGCGGGCCCCCTTCCCACCGCGATGAACCCGTCCGACAGCTCCACCGTCGCAGGCCGTCCTGCGGCCCCCGCCGACGCCGTTTCCCGGATCCGCAGCGCCTTCGCCGACCGCTTCGTGCCGCTGGCGCTGCGCGGCCTGCCGCGGATGGTCCTGCCCTCGGGCGACCGGTTCTGCTTCAAGGCGTTCGCCGGTCCGGGGCCGGAAGACCAGCGTCTGGAGGGCGTGTCGGAGCGCTACGCCGCGATGTCGGTGCTCGGCATCGTCCGGCAGGAGGCGCTGGGGCGGAGCTGCGACGTGGACCTGGAGGCGCTGGTCGGGGAGCTGGATACCTGGGCGCACGGCGACCTGGATCTCGGAGATGCCGGCCTGGTGCTGTGGATCCACGTGCTGCGTGGCGATGCGCGGGCCGAGAAGCTGGCCCAGCGGATGGTGGCGCGGCGCGACGATCTCTTCGCGCCCGGCTATGGCTCGAGCATGGAGCTCGGCTGCCTCGTGGCCGGGGTGTCCTTGGCGGTCGGCGCGGGCATCGGCGGTGCCGCCTTGAAGTCCCTGCTCGCCGACGCTGCGCAGCGGCTCGACGACAACCGCAATGCGGAGAGCGGCCTGTTCAGCTTCGGCCGGAAGGTGTTCCGCAAGAACCTCCACCGCGCGCGCGTCGATGCGCGGCTCGGCTCGTTCGCCTCGCAGGTCTATCCCACCATCGGCTTCTCGATGATGGCGCGGGCCACCGGCGATGGTGCTGCCTTGGCGAAGGCCAAGCAGTGCGCCGACCAGATCGCGCGGCTGCAGGGCCAGCATGGCGAGTGGTGGTGGGTGTACCATGTGCACAAGGCTGCGCCGGCGGTGCGTTACCCGGTCTACACGGTGCACCAGGACGCGATGGGTCCGATGATGCTCGCGGCGGCGGCATTGGCGGATGGGTGCACCGACCGTTACGACGCGGCGATCGCCAAGAGTCTCCGGTGGTTCGACGAGCGGCCGGACCTGCCGGATGCGGAGCTGGAGGATGCCGAGCGCGGCGTGGTGTGGCGCGCGGTGCAGTTGGACGATCCGCACGGGACGGAGCGGTTGGGGCTCAGCCCGAAGGAGATCTGGCGGATGGGGCGGAGTGCGTGGCTCGGGACGGTAGACGAGCGGAACGTCGGGACGCACGGGTATGTGTGTCCGGAGTGCCGGCCGTATCACCTGGGTTGGATCCTGCTGGCGGATGCGCTGTTCGAGGAGTTGGTGGCGGGGCGGTGAGAGCGGATTCGGTGCTCCGCGAGCCTCAGGCCCTCGCGGCGGTAGGAACACGAGCGCCCTCGGGCGGGTGAGGGGGTTGCGCTTGGGCCGCTGCCGTGGGAGCGTCGAGCCCACGGAAGGAGATCTCTTGCGCTACCACCAGCTCGGCCCCGTGGCCTTCTCTCTCTCTGCTCGCCACGCCGGAGCTGACCGCCCAGGCGCAGGGAGGTGTGCACCCCTACACCGCGCCGCTGGATCCGCTGCGTGATCCAACCGGGCACATGGCGCTACCCACGCCGCTGTTCAACTTCCCGAACGACCAGTGGGACAACGGGGAGGGATTCGGGGGAGGGATTCGACGGTGCGTTGACCGATGACCACGGCGGCTACCTGGGCCCCGACGAAGCCGCCATGGCCCTCGGCCACATCAAGATCCGGGTGCCCTGGACGCTCTGGACGACACCGGACCACCAGCAGGTCTGGCGCTTCGTCGGCTACTTGCGGGGCGATGGAGTGGACGTCGGCGCGGCTGCCGTTCCGGATGCCGGCTTCGAGCTCTTCGCGCCGAACAGCGTGGATGCATCGAAGCCGACGGTGATCGTGATCACCACGTTTGCGACGCATCCTGTTCCTCCGGATCACCTCGGCGGGTGGACGCGATACCCGGGGATCTCCGCGGAGGGGCTCGTCCCGGAGCAATACAACCCGGCGATCGGCCCATTTCGTCCGTCCCCGCTCTCCTGGGATCTCGTCCAGGAAGCGCAGCAAGCGGCGCCGCGCGAGTTCAACGTCCTTGCGGGCTACATCGTGCCGCGGACTTTCGCGCGTCCGATGGTGTTCCAGGCGCAGCGCAATCGGCAGCTTGCTCGAGCAGCACAGCTCATGCTGCAGAACGTCCCGCTCGATCCGAGGACAGATGAGGATCTCCATCCGCCGAAGCTTCCGGTGGAGACCGAGGACGTGGCCTGCATGATCGCCGGGGGCTCCTTCGGGGGGGGCGTGGCCGGCGCTTGCCTCGTGGCCTACCCAGGTGACTTCGACGGCGCGCTGTGCGCATCGATGTCGTCGTCGATGCGTCGCCTCGTCGACGAGCATCAGAGCTACGTGAACGCGACGACGCGGCTCGGTTTCGGCACCAGCGGCTCGGCCTACAGTCTGCGGGACGCGCTGGAGATCTCGACTTTCGTGCGGCAGTTCGAGCGACCGCAGGGGCTGGGCTACACCCCGTCGAGTGATCTCTACAGCTTCTCGCTCGAGGTGATCACCGGCGTGGGCATCGAGTCACGAGCCCATTCGGAGTGGTTGGGCTACGGCGCGTTCGCGCTGGAGCGAGGAGACGTCGATGGAGACGGGGATGACGACCTGGTCGTCGCCACGCACCGTCATCTGCACGTGCTGGATGCCACGACGCTGCAGCCGATCGTGTCCAAGGCCGAGTTGCGCTACGGCCATACGCGTTCGCGCCGAATCGCCCTCGGCGAGATCTTCGACGGCGGGAACAAGGAGATCGTGTTCACGACGCTACATGGCCATGTGGTGGTGATGGGAATCGAGGGCAATGCGTTGAGCGTGCTCGCAGACCTCCCGGAGCCCGGTGTTCAAGATCTGGCGATCACCGGAGAGACTCACGATGGTGAGGCCGAATCGAACACGATCGTCACTCTGCTCTCTCACCGCGGCCACCTGATCAACGTGCAGTTCGAGAGAGATAGCGACCCGAGCGGTCATGGCGATGGCTCGGATCCATCGGCCTACCTGGAGTGCTGGAGCGAGCCCCAGATCGGCCCGCCGTGGGACCTGGAGTGCTTCGACGATGGCGGAACGGCGAAGGTCGCAGCTCTGTTCGGCGCGGGTCACATGCCGGGAGGTCTGTTCGGAGGTCAGATCGGCTCGCCGGCGATGAATCGGACTTACCCGGTAGGAGTCTTCGACGCGAAGACGCTCGAGTTCGACGGGACGGCGGATTCGCTTCTGAACGATGGGGAAGTCGCGACGGGCGGCAGCGAGAACATGGACCTCGAGGTTGTGCTCGATCGCAACAACGAGTTCTACTACCTCGCGTTGGTAGACAACCTGCTCTACCTGGTGAAGCCGGATCCGAATGGGCAAGATCCGGCCGAGGAGAGGATAGCGTTCTTCCAGGGGCAGTCGGAATACGTCGAGGCGATTGCGATCGAGGTGGCCGATGTCCTCACGGAGGAGGATGGTGAGGAGTTTGCCGATGACGTGATCGTGTCGACGGCCACAGGGCGTGTGGCGGCCTTTCGTCTGGATCGGCTTCACGACTTGCGGGCCAATGACGGGGCGAAGGCCCTCGTGCTGGATGCGCCCACGGATCTCGTCAGCAACACGAGCACGGCAGGGTGTTGGGGATTCGCGGTCGGCGATTCGCTGAATGGGGCGAGTGGCGATGGGCTGCAGATCGTCAACCAGAGTGGGGAGAGGTTCGAGGTGGATCCTCTGACTGGTAGCTTGTCTGAGTTGCTAGGGCCGATGGTGCGAGTGGGGATCGGTGCGGCCAATTCGATCGTGCCTACTGTTCTGGCAACCAGGATTCGGTCCTTGGCCTACTTGGGGCATGCCCAGCCAGGCACTGATGCTCAGGTATCCGTGGTGACTCGCGGTCTTTCGGGTCTGCAGGGTGATTCCGATGCCTGGGGCTATACGACGCGGCCGCCACAAAACGCCGATCGCCCATTGATTCCAGATTGGCGATTCGGCGACGAATTGCTTGGCCCGGAGGAAGTCAACGTGAAGCAGCCGGGTCAGGCAGTGCTGGAGGGGTGGGCTCTGCTCGGTCTTGGTGGCGACACGCTTCGGAGCGCAGATGTTGCCGGTAATCCAGTAGTCACTGCCTGCGCCGGTGGGTACCCAGGGCGGCGCGGAGGGGGTCTACGTCGTCTGCTCGACGCCCGGAGGCAGCGCCTTCGCACTCCGGCCCGGTATCTCGACGGCCGACCATGGCGAGGTCTTGACAGACAGCGATGTCGACCTGCAGCTCGACGATGGCTATGGAGGAATGGCGCTGGCCTTCCGCCCGACGAGGGATGCCAGCGGAGTCCTGACTGGTGCCTACGACGTCTTCGTCGGGGTTACCTGGGCACATCTCGATCCCTTAGGATTCGCTTCGAGTCAGCAATCGAGAATGGTCGGTGCCGTGCGTTTCCTGCGCCTCGATCCCAGTTCCGGGCAGCTCGTGAAGCCGGTCGCGCAGCCGGATTCAATTCTGTACCTTGATGCTGTAGCGGGCGATCCCGGGGCCTACGCGATCTCGGGTCTGGCAGTTGGTGATCTCGTTCCCGGTGGCCCGGACGAACTCGTGATCACCACGCTGGACGGAGATCTCCTCGTCTACGAGGTCGGCCCAGACCAGATCGCGAGTGCGCCGGTGTTCCGAACCACGGTAGACGGATCACTCGGGGCGTGGAGTTCAATCTACATTGGGGACATCGATGGGGTTTCCGGGAACGAGCTGTACGTCGCTGGGTCCCGCGGAGTCTGGAAGTGGTTGGTCGGCGGCGGTTCGAATTGAGGTGCGTCATGAAATGGATGATGTCGGTTCTTCTCTTGGTCTTCGGCATGTCGTGCCTTGCCCCGTTGCCTGCTCAGAGGGTGTGGGTTGTCAACGATCTGGGCGGTCCCGGGGTTGATCATCGGACGTTCATGGAGGCCTACGACGCTGCGACGTCCGGGGATGTGATCTTGCTCGAGGCCGGCAGCGGATCGGTCTACGAGTTTCCGCTCCGCATACAGAAGCCCCTCACGATCGTGGGGGCTTCGGCTACTCCTGTGCCTTTTGGCGGCGGTGGTTATGTTGGGCCGCTCGCCGAGAGCGAACAGATGGTCTTCGACAATCTTCGGGCTGCAGAGTTCCGGGGGGTGAATGGTGCGTTGTTCATGGAAGGGTGTCGGGGCCCGGTCGTCGTGAGCCGCTGCATCGGGGCTCCGCAGGGTTCCTCCGGGTTCCGCGTCGTCGACTGTGCCGAGGTCTTGTTGGTCAAGTGTGAGTCGTGGTCGTCCTTGGCCCCGTTGGCCGTCGTGCGTTCCAATGTTGTCATGGTGGATTGCCGAGTTGTTTCTCCTTGGAACGGCGGGAGCTTCTTCTTTGGTCCCGGATCGGCGGTTTACGCCGAGGGCAGCGAACTCGATGTCATTGGCGGGTACTACGAAGGTGGGGACGAGATCATCATCTCGTTCCCGTTCGGCTGGCTGGATGCTGAGTCCGCTGTTGTTGCAACCAGTGGGTCGACAGTGCGTGCATCCGAGGGGGCCGTGTTCGTTGGCGGCGATGGCACATACTCCACCGATGGCCTCGGCATCCGCGCGGGTCCGATCAATACGGTGGTTCTCGATCCCTCCGTCAGCGCGTCAACGACCCGGACTGGCACCACGATCCGTCGCGAACTCACCACCCTGACCACGGGCCTCGCCCGGCGCGGCGCCACCTTCCCCGTCAGCGCCGTCGGTCCGAGCAACTCCCTGTTGACCGTCTTCGCGTCCCTGCCGAGCCCGACCTCCCCGCTCGACACCAGCCTCGGCCGCATCGTGGTCGATCCGGTGCAGCACGTGGTGGCCGGTGCCGGGATGGTCGACGCACAGCGGCAGTGGACGACCGTGGTGTCGGTGCCGGAGCAAGTCCCGGAATCGCTGACCCTGATCTGGCAAGCGGTCTCACTCAGTCAGACGGGCACCTTTGAGATCGGCTCGCCGACTGCGACGGTGGTCCGCTGAGTGGAACTTCTGCTGCCCGAGTCGGGCATTAGGTAGTTGCGCCCGAAACCGGTGGTGCCGCCCTGAGGTCCCTGCTCGCCGACGCGGCGCAGCGGCTGGACGACAACCGGAATGCGGAGAGCGGCCTGTTCAGCTTCGGCCGGAAGGTGTTCCGTAAGAACCTCCACCGCGCGCGCGTGGATGCGCGGCTCGGCTCGTTCGCCTCGCAGGTGTATCCCACCATCGGCTTCTCGATGATGGCGCGGGCCACCGGCGATGGCGCTGCCTTGGCGAAGGCGAAGCAGTGCGCCGACCAGATCGCGCGGCTGCAGGGCCAGCATGGCGAGTGGTGGTGGGTGTACCGCGTGCGCAAGGCAGCGCCGGCGGTGCGGTATCCGGTCTACACGGTGCACCAGGACGCAATGGGGCCGATGATGCTCGCGGCGGCGGCATTGGCGGATGGGTGCACCGACCGTTACGACGCGGCGATCGCCAAGAGTCTCAGGTGGTTCGACGAGCGGCCGGACCTGCCGGATGCGGAGCGCGGCGTGGTGTGGCGCGCAGTGCAGTTGGACGACCCGCAGGGGACGGAGCGGTTGGGGCTCAGTCCGAAGGAGATCTGGCGGATGGGGCGCAGCGCGTGGCTCGGGACGGTGGACGAGCGGAACGTCGGGACGCACGGGTATGTGTGTCCGGAGTGCCGGCCGTACCACCTCGGGTGGATCCTGCTGGCGGATGCGCTGTTCGAGGAGTTGGTGGCGGGCCGGTAGTTCGCCCGATTCGTGTTCGGTGCGGATCGAACGACCTTGCTGCGACCCTGCGCGGCGGTCTTGCGGTTAGTCTTCGCGCAGGAGACGACCATGCTCGGAAGAACGATCTGGCTGCACACCGCAGCGCTGCTTTGTGCGGCCGCCGCACTCCCCGCCCAGCGCACCTGGATCGTCAACGACCTGGGCGGACCTGGGGTCGATCACCAGACGTTCATGGCTGCGTACGACGCGGCGTCGTCCGGTGACACGATCATCCTTGAGCCGGGGAGTGGTGGGGTTATCAGTTCCCGCGGCAGATCCAGAAGGGGCTGATCATCTTGGGTGCGGGTACCGCGCCCGTGCCGTTCGGGGGAGGTTCGAACGTCGGGCCGCTGGGTGCCGACGAGGTCTTCATCGCGGACAACCTCGATGGGCGGACCTACTTCGGCATCGCCGGAGGCTTCCGCTTCGAACGGTGTGACGGCCTGGTGGTCGTCAGTCGCTTCGAAGGTCGCTCGGCCGGGGGATTGGATCTTGGTGCGGTCGACTGCGCGCGAGTGGTCTTCGTGGATTGCGCGACCTTCTCTTCGCCGGGACCTCTGCTGATTCAGAGGTCTCATGCGACCCTCGTGGACTGTGAGTCTATCTCGCCGTTGAACGGCTACGTCTTTCCATGGCTCGGCCCAGGTTCCGCTGTGTATGTCGACGAGAGGTCGGTGGACTTCGTCGGCGGCTACTACCAGGGCGGGGATGAGATCATCAGGATGGAGCCGTTCTTCTACTACCTGGATGCCGAGTCGGCCGTTGCCGTCAGCTCGGGTTCCTCGGTGCGCGCTTCCGAGGGGGCAGTGTTCGTCGGTGGTGACGGCAACTATTCGCCGGATGGCTACGGCATCACGGTTGCCGCCTCCACCGTGCCAGTCGTTGTTGATCTCAGCGTGCTCACGACGACCCGATTCCCGACAGGCCGCCGTGAGCTGACCTCTCTGACCGCGGGTGTTCCGTTGCGCGGAGCGTCCTTCCCTGTCCGCGCCGTCGGCCCGCGCAACTCCCTGGTAACCGTCTTCGCGTCGCTGCCGAGCCCGACCTCACCGCTCGACACGAGCATCGGCCGCATCGTCGTCGATCCCGTGCACCACGTGGTGGCCGGTGCCGGGCTGGTCGACGCGCAGCGGAAGTGGACGACCGTGGTGTCGGTGCCGGCGCAGGTCCCGGAGTCGCTGACCCTGATCTGGCAGGCGGTTTCGTTGAACCAGGCTGGCGCCTTCGAGATTGGCTCGCCGACCGCGACGGTGGTGCGCTGATCTGCATTCGCTGCTCGAGTCGGGCAGCCGGTGCTTGTGGCTGAGGTCGGGGTTTTGCCAACTGGTGCCTCGCACCGGTTGGAGAAACTCGGTCGTCCAGGACTGTGCGCCGATGGGACTGCGTCGTCGCGTGCCAGCTCTGGATCGTGGGCCGGAAGTCCCGGTCTTTCGCAGTCGGTGCCAGGCACGGTCAGCGAAACGACGAGGTCGGCGGAGTTGGCGGACCAGGCATCCGCTCGTGGTTTCGCAAACCGTGCCAGGCACCCACAGCGAAAGGCGTCCCTATTTCTGTTGGGACTTGAGCCATTGCACCTCGTTGCGCGCCTCGCCGAGCCAGTCGACGAGGTAGCGGACCTGGTCGCCGAGGTCGCGGCGGGCGTCGATCTCGTGGTGTAGCTTGTCGGCGAGCTCGCGTTCGCGGTCCAGGGCGGACTCGAGGCGGGCGAGGCGGGACTCGATGGCTTCGAGCTTGTGGAGGATGGTGTCGAGTTTGGCTTCCATCCGGGAGCGTTCCTTCAGATGCCGCGGTGCAGCAGGCGGTCGAGGTGGCGGAAGCGGGCGGCGTGGGGACCGTTCATGAGCTGCTCGCTGTTGGCGCCGAGATACATGCCCAGCGAGGCCCAGTGGGCGTAGCCGCGAGCCCATTGGCGGAGCGGCTGTTTGCGTGCTTCGGGGAGGTCGAGCTCGTCGACCATGCGGACGTATTCCTTCCGACCCCAGGCCACCGCGTCGCGGTAGTTCTCCCATTTCGGCAGCAGGTGCACGTCGAACAGGTCGCGGAGGTTCTGGTGGTCGCAATAGATCCGCTTGCCCTCGTCGCGGGGTTCGCGGTTGTGGCTGTGGATCACCGCACTCCTGGCCTGGAAGACGATCTTCCAACCGGCCAGGATCAGCTTCTTGCCGAAGGCGACGTCTTCGCCGAAGGGCCGGGAGCCGAAGCGGTGGTCCTGCCAGGCGGCCTTGCGCACCGAGCCGGCGACGTTGTCGTAGGCGCAGGTCTGCAGGCGCTGCATGGGTTCGAGGGCCTCGAACTCGGCGGGGGACGCGCATTGCTGGACGGTCGGCTCGTCCTTGCCGGCGGTCCACTCGCTCAGGCGGCGCTTGATGAACGGGTTGCAGTCGTCGCGGGGGATCTGCTTGCAGTAGGCGGCGCCGACCTGCGGGTCGTCGTAGCTCGAGAGCAGGGCGGGCAGCCAGTTGTCGTCGGCGGGCAATGCGTCCTGGGTCAGCAGCACCGCGATCTCGCCCTGCGCCCGCTCCACCATCGCGTCGCGGGTGCGGCCGTGGTCGAAGTCCTTCTGCGGGATCACCGTGACGTCGAAGCCGTGGGCCTGCAGCGTGGCGACGGTGTCGTCCTTGGAGCCGGAGTCGATCGCGAGGCGCTCGAGCTGGTCGGCGCCGGGCTGGCGGTCGACGGCGTCGAGGACCCGGCCGAGGAGTTCACCCCCGTTCCAGGTGGGGATGCAGAGGGTGGCCTTGGGCGTCATGGGTTGGGCTTCCTGGCGGCGGCGCGGATGCGCTCGTGCACGGCTTCGATCTCCACCGCGTTGTCCTGGATCGACTTCACGGCCGGGGTGGCCTGGGCATAGCGGGCGAGGCGGTCGGGTTCGGCGGCAAGGCGCACCAGCCGGCGCGCGAGGTCGGCGGAGTCACCGGGTGCGAACAGCTCGCCGTCGACTTCGTCGTGGACCAGCTCCGACAGACCGCCGAGGTCGCTGGCCAGCACCGGCACGCCGGCGGCGAAGGCTTCGAGCATCACGAAGGGGGTGTTCTCGTACCAGAGCGACGGCACCACCAGCAGGTCGAGGGACGCCAGGGTGCGGCCGAGCTCCTGACGGGGGAACGGACCGGGGAAGTGGATCCGCGGGTCGGTGGCGGCGCGCTCGGCGAGTGGGCGGGAGTAGTCGGGGAAGTCTTCGAGGCGGCCGAAGACCTGCAGTTCGAGGTCGGCGTCGCGGGCGGCGAGCACCGCGTCGATCAGCACGTGGGTGCCCTTGTGGGGCGCGATCGAGCCGACGAAGCCGAGGCGCAGCGGGGCGTTCTCTTGGCGGGGTGCGCGCCCGGCGCCGGCCAGCCGGGCAGGATCGACGCCGTAGGTCAGCACCTCGACCCGGTCGTCGGGGTAGCCGTTGGCGACGAAGCGCTGCTTCAGGAACCGCGAGGGTGCCAGGATCGCGTCGGCGCCGAGCAGCGCGTCGCGCAGCACGCGTGGCCGTTCGAACAGGGTCGCGGCGCGCGCAACCCGCGAGTTGCGGTTGGCGGCGGAGCCGGCGGGCAGCAGGGCGTGGACCTTCTGCAGCGGCTCCATCAGGTCGAGGCGCCCGAGGTCGCTGGCGAGGTCGCCGCGCACGCAGGCGATGCAGCCGAGACCGCCCTCGGGCGGGCCGTCGCAGAGCGCGCCGTCGGGACGCAGCAGGGTCACCGCCGGGCAGAGGAACCAGAAGTCCATCAGGTGGACCGCCAGCGGGATGTCGAGGGCGCGCGCCTCGGCCAGCAGGTCGACGCCGAGGTAGCGGACGTGGAAGGCGTGGACCACGTCGGGCCGGAGCTGCTCGAGGTGGCGGCGGAAGCGCTCGGCGACGAACGGGTGGCGGTACTCCATCCGCTCGAAGTCGCGGTCCAGGTGGTACCAGAAGCGCAGCCGATACACGGCCAGTCCTTCGACCTCTTCTTCGGTCGTCTCGAAGAACGGCGTGCGCTCGGCGAAGTCGGGCTCCAGCGCCACCACCGAGACCTCGTGGCCGCGGGCCTGCAGCTCCAGCGCGACCGCCAGCACGTACTGCTCGGTGCCGGTGAAGTAGCGCGGCAGGAACTGGTGGACGACGAGGACGATGCGGGCCATCGGCAGGGCGCGAGCGTAGCGGGTGGTCGAACCGGGTTGCTACCATCGACCGGCTCGATGGGTCTGCGTCTCGACACCTTGCTGGCGGCGATTCCGCCCGACGCTGCGCTGCTCGACGTGGGCGCCGACCACGGGCTCTTGGCGGTGGCGCATGCGCGCCGCGATCCGCGAGCGCGGGCGATCGCCTCGGACCTGCGGCCGGCGCCTCTGGCCGGCGCCGCGCGGCTGATCGGCGAGTCCGGCCTGCAGGCCCGGGTGACGACCCGGCTGGGTGACGGCCTGTCGGTGGTCGAGCCTGGCGACGTCGATGCGGTCTGCGCGGCGGGCTTCGGTGGCGCGGAGATCGCGCGGGTTCTCGACGCGGGGCGCGCGGTGCTGGCGGCCGGCGTCGGTCGTGTCGTGGTGCAGCCGCTCGGAGCGGAGCCCGCGCTGCGCCGCACGCTGCGCGATCTCGGCCTGCATCTGCTCGCCGAGCACTTCGTTCACGATTCCGGGTTCGACTACATCATCGAGGTCGCGGCTCCCGGCGAAGGCGCCGATCCTGCCTACGACGCGGCCGGAGTCGACGACGAGGTCGCGGTCCTGGTCGGGCCGCTGCTGCTGCGCGATCGGCCACCCGGGCTGTACGAGTGGGTCGATGCGCGGCGTGCGCACGCGGCTCGCGTTGCGGTCAGCAGTGCCGGGTCGCCGCGCGCCGGGTTCACGCGACAACGTCTTGCCCAGTGGGAGGCCGCGCTCGCGGCGTGGTGAGGCCACGCTCAACCGGAGCCCCGCCATGAGCCGAGAAGAGGACGTCCGACCGTCCGGAATCGGGAACGGACAGAACGTTTGTCAGGGCTCGTCCGTCTGACCCCGCGACGGCCGCTGGTCGTTCCCTCCGCGCCCGATCTGCCGCACCTCGCGACGCTGCTCGCCTCGCGTCCGCGGTCCTGCCCACCGAATCCGCTGCCGCCCACGGCACCCTGCCCCATGCGCTCCCTCCTTCTACTACTCCTGGCGACCTGCGCTCCTGCGCTCGGCGTCGCCGCCCAGTCCGGGATCTACGTCGATCCCGTGAACGGCCTGGATGCGGTCGATCGGGGTAGCCCGGCCGCGCCCTATCGCTCGTTGACCTTCGCTGTGGCCGATTCGGCGAGCGCGATCTCGCCAACCTTCGTGCTTCGTCCCGGCACGTACGGTGCAGCGAGTGGCGAGGAGTTTCCTGTTCGCCTCCCCGACCTGTGCCGGGTCGAGATCGACAGCCGGGTCATCGCCCCCGACTCGCGCAGCGTCGTGCTCGACCCGCCGCAGGGCGGGGTGGCCGCTTTCCTGTTCGCGCCGGCTCGGACCGGGTTCGCGACGCTGAAGGGGCTGTCGATCCGCAATGGCCGCCTCCTCGACGTCGTCGCCCGGGGTGCCACGAGCTTTCCGTTCGTGACGGTGGAGGACTGCGCGGTGCGCGACCTTGCGGCTGGCTCCGCGCCCGGTGCCTGCCTCGACGCCCTGGTCGAGGGTGGCGCGGTGCTGACGCTGTACGTGCGCGGGGCGGAGTTGGAGTCGTACGGCGAGGGCTGCCTCGCAGTCGACGTGGCGGCAGGCAGTGCCTGTCAGCTGCGTTTCGATCGCTGCCGCTTCGAGGGCGGCGACGCAGTCCTCGACCTGGATGGTCGGCTGGGTGGCGTCGGGGTCGCGACTCTACGGGCCTGTGAGGTCCTCCGCGGCCGAACCGCTGGCATCCGTTCGCAGACCGATCGGGGGGCCGACCTGGTGATCGAGCTGGAGCACGTGCTGGTCGCGGATTGCGGCCACGCACCGGTGACCGGCTCGTCGGGTGCTGCGCTGCTGGCGATCGACGCCGGGGGCGGCCTGTTCCCGCGGCACGAGGTCTTCAACTCGATCCTGGTGGGCAACGCCGCGGATGCTCCGGTGGGCGGGCTGGGCTGCACGTTCGGCACCAACCTGGTCGAGCAGGCGGACCTGGCGAACCTCGGTGGCAACCAGCTCGGCACCGCGCGGTTCGTCGATTCGTCCGTCGGCAACTACCGACTGCTCCCCAATTCACTCGCGGTCGACGCGGCTGATGGCAGCGCGACGACTCTGTTCGTGGACCGCGATGGAGAGCCGCGCGGTTGGCACGGCGAGCGCCCCGACCTCGGTCCGGACGAGATGCACCTGCATTCGGTTCATCTGGAGACCGACTCGGCACTCGGCTCGGTCTGGGAGTTCGTGGTCCGCACGTATCCCGGCGCGCAGTTCGGCCTGTTGGTGGGCCAGGTCGCCGGCGCCGCGCCGTTCGGTGCCGGTCTTCCGCACCTCGACGGCGCGGTGTTCGCGCCTGGGCTCGGTGGGTTCGCCGATGTCGACGGCATAGGGCGCGCGTCGCTGCCGGTGCCAGGCGATCCGGCGCTGCTCGGGCTGGCCCTTCACTGGCAGCCGGTGGTCTCGGTGCTGCCGTTCTGGGGCGCGAACTCGCTGCGCACGGTTCTGCGTTGAGCGCCCGCGATCGGGCCTGTCAGCCGCTCAGCCGCTCGACCACGTGCCGGTGACCGTGCTCGCCGGCGAGATCGACCGCCTTGCGGCCGTCGTCGCTGGTCTTCTCGGGATCGGCTCCGCGGCGCAGCAGCAGCTCGACGAGGTCGAGGTCGCCGCGGCGGGCCGCTCCGTGCAGAGGGGTCCAACCGCCGCGTTGGACCGCGTCCGGATCGGCACCGGATTGCAGCAGGAGCTGTGCGACCCGCACCGAGCCGGCGGCGACCGCGCTGTGCAGTGGACGGACCAACGACGGGTTGGCGGCGACCGCGTCGACGGGCGCGCCCTGGCGGAGCAGCCACTCGACCAGGTCGGGGTGGCCGAAGAACGCGGCCAGGTGCAGCGGCGTGAAGCCGTCGGGCGAGCGCGCGGTGATTGCGCTCGGCGCCTGACCGACCACCCCGGCGAGGTCGCCGAGCCGGCCGAGCGCGGTGACCTCCCAGACGTCCAGGCTGTCGACGAGTCCGAGCAGGTGCTGCGCCAGGTCGTTCTGCCGGTGGTAGAGCGCCAGCATCAGCAGCGAGAGCCCCTCGGGGTCGCGGGCGGTGGCGGAACTCGGGTCGGCGTCGACCGCGGCGCGGACGGTGTGCGGATCGCCGGCGCGCAGAGCTTCGAACAGCGCGAACGAGTCGGTCATGGCGGCAGTCTACGCAGGCCGTGTCGCGGGGGTCAGATCGGTGCCAGTGGGTCGCGGTCGACCGCGCTGACGGTCCAGTCCACGGCGTCGCCGAGTTCCGCGGCCAGTCGCTCACGGAAGCGGCCCAGGTAGCCGCGCTCGGTGTTGGTGTGCTCACACAGCACCACGCTGGTGCCGGCGTCGAGGGCGGCGAGCACGTCGTGGTGGCGCATCTCGCCGGTCCACCACAGGTCGGCCGGAGCCTGGGTCAGGACCGAACCCCCGGCGCCGGCGCAGAGCGCGACCGTGCGGATCGGCTGCTGGTCCTGGGCGTGGCACGGGCTGGCGGCGAGCCGTACCGAGCCGAGGTCGAGGTGGCGTTTGATCGTGCGGACCAGGTCGACCAGCGGGAGCGGAGTCTCGAGGGTCACCAGCCGACCCTGGCCGTGTGGGCTCTCGGGCGCCAGGGCTTCGATCGCAACGCGGTCGCCGGGGCCCAGCCCATCGGCGAGCCAGTCGTTGACGCCGCCGTCGACCGCATCGAGCGCGGTGTGCGGCGAGTAGAGCGCGATGCCGGCGGCGACCGCGCGCAGCACGATGCGCTGTTTGGGATCGCGGGCCACCAGCCGCTTCATGCCGCCGAAGATCGGTGGATGGTAGGCGACGATCAGCTCGCAGTCGGCGGCGAGGGCCTCGTCGAGCACGGCCTCGGTCAGGTCGATCGTCAGCAGGCCGCGTTGGATCGGGCGCCGGGGGAGGGTGTCGACCAGCAGGCCGACGTTGTCCCAGTCGGCCGCGAGTTCGAGCGGCGCGAGTCCTTGCAGCGCATCGAGGACCCGATCGAGGGGCAGAGCCATGGTCGGCATTGTCGGGCGACGGCGGGATCAGGCGAGTCCCAAGTCGGCGAGCGCCTGGTCGACCAGCGGCTCCCAGCCCTTGTTGGCCGCCGGACTGGCCGGGCTCGGATGCGGGATCCGACCGATCCGGATCGAGTCGCCGAACACCTTCCGCGCCTGGGTCTCGGCGAAGGCGCCGACGCCGACGATCCACTCCGGTGACAGGCACTCGACCACCGCGCGCAGGTGGTCGTTGCAGGCCTCGTGCAGCGGCTCGCGCTCGGCGACCGGCAGCTTGTCGGGAGTGCGGTTGCGGCCGCTGTCCTCGAGGAAGGCCAGCGGGCAGTAGTTGTGCACGTAGAAGCGCGCGAAGAACCGCTCCGGGCTCCTCCAGCGCTCCGCCGCCCAGCCCCACAGCCGCCGGCCGCTGACCTCGCTGCGACGGCAGGCGAAGCCCTCGATCGGCCGCTTGGGGTGCTCCTTGGCCGGGCGGTCGACGGTGGCCTCGATGCCGAGCCAGTCCCGCACGGCAGCGATCTCGCCGAACGGCACGCCGGTCTGGGCCATGCCGAACGGGCCCGGGTTCATGCCGAGCAGCAGGACCTCGCGGCTGCCCTGGCCGTAGCGGCGCAGATACTCGGCGTGCGGTCGGCGGGCGTACTCCAAGGGCTGGTAGACGTAGGCGACCGGATCGCCGAAGCGCAGCCTGGAGAGTCGTCGGACGATCTCCTTGGTGGCCTTCTCGAGGCAGGACATCCGGCAGACGGTAGCGCGGCGCATCGCGCGATTCCGGTCGCGGTTGTGGGGTCAAGGCGCGGGGCGCAGACGGTCGACCAATCAAGGACCCGGCAATTCCTGCCCACTGCTGGCGCCTGGAAGGGCGCCGGATACCGTGCGGGGTCCGCGCCTCGCCGACCCCGGTGTACTCCCGGGCCTGCCTGGACCTCAGCATGAAGATCGCGCTCCTCAGCTACGAGTACCCGCCCGAGACCGGCTTCGGGGGGATCGGCACCTACAGCTACTACCAGGCCCGCGGGCTGGCGAAGAACGGCCACGACGTGCATGTCTTCGCCGGCTCGACCAAGCCGGGGATCTTCCACTCGGAGCACGACGGCGTCCGGGTGACGCGCATCAAGATGGAAGGTTGGGTGCACCGCGCGGTGCAGGGGCTGCGCGACCGCCGCTGCTGGTGGTCGACGAACCGCACCGAGACCGCCTACGGCGCCTACTACGCGCTGAAGAAGGCGATGAAGCGCGAGCACTTCGACGTCGTCGAGTTCCCCGAGTGCGGGGCCGACGGCCTGTTCGTCACCACGCTGCTCGATGTTCCCACGGCCGTGAAGTTCCACAGCCCCGCGCGGCTGATCATGGGGCTCTACGACACGCCGAAGATGGACCGGGAGATCACCGCGTTCGTCGAGCAGATCGCGATCAACCAGTGCACGATCCGCACCTCGTGCAGCCAGTTCCTGGCCGACGAGGTGGCTGCCAAGATGCACGTGAGGCCGCCGATCCACGTGGTGCCCAACGGCATCGACCTGGACCTCTTCGATCAGGACGACGGCATCGACGTCCACGAGCGGTTCGGCCTGCCGCGCGATCCCGACAGCGTGGTGGTGTTCTTCGCCAACCGGATGGAGCCGCGCAAGGGCATCCATCTGGTGAAGGAGATGTGCTTCTCGGTGATGCAGGAGTACTCGAACGTGCACTTCGCCTTCGCCGGCGACGACCTGTTCGGGATCATGAAGAACGAGATCCGGCCGTTCATCGACGCGAACGGCCTGCAGAAGCGCTTCCACTACTTCGGCAAGCTGCAGTTGCCGGAGGTGCGCGCGATCCTGAAGCACTCGGCGGACGTGTTCCTGATCCCGAGCCTGTGGGAGAACGCGCCCTACTCGTGCATCGAGGCGATGTCGGCGGGGCGCGCGATCGTGTCCTCGGACTGCGGCGGCATGCCGGAGCTGATCAAGGACGGCGAGACCGGGATGATCGCCAAGAACGACCACGCGCCGTCGTTCGTCGAGGCGTTGCGCAAGGTCGTCGCCGACGCCGATCTGCGCCAGCGACTCGGCGAGAACGCGCGGCGCGAGGTCGAGAGTCGGCTCACCGACGTGAAGATCGCCGCGCAAGCTGCCGACCTCTACCAGAGGGAGATCGCCGGCCGCTGAGCGGGCGGTGCGAGGATGCCCGAGGTCCGGATCGTCGGTGACGGCGAGGGCAGCGTCGAGCGGATCGACGTGGAGGAGGCCTGTGCGCGGACGCTCGGTGAGCGGCGCGGTCAGCGCCTCGAGGACGCGCTGGCGCGTCCGGTCTGCGCGGCGCCACTACACGAGATCGTCTGCGACGCCGGAGGTGAGGTCTGGCCGTGCCGGGCGGCGACCGAGCCGCTGAGTCGCCGGCGGGTCACCGACGTGGCCAAGGCTTGGGGCGGCCGCGAGATCGAGCGGTTGCGGGCTTCGCTGGCCGCCGGCGAGATTCCGCGTGGCTCGTGCGGCAACTGTGCGCGATTCCTGGAGCTGGGCTTGTTGGACCAGGCGGCGCTGGTGCGCGACTACGCGGGGCTCGACCCACGAGAGCCGGGGCGTGGTCCGCGCCGGCTGCTGCTGCGCCTCGACGCGCGCAGCAGCGGTACGCGCGACGAACAGGTGCTGCGGCGCTTCCAGAGCACCGTCGATCATCTCGACGAGTTGATCCTCGAGGCCACCGATCCGCTCGGCTACGACGTCACCTGGACGATCCTCGAAGAACTCGCAGCGCGCACCGACCGCGAGATCGGCGTGCTGTTGCGGGTCGCCGGGCGACCGCTCGATGCCGAGCGCCGCGAGCGGACCTTGCCGGTGGTGCCGAGGTCGGTCGACGTGTTGGCCGGTGCCGCCCTGGAGCAGGACCTGGTCTGGGCCAGGCAGGTGCTCGGCGAGGGCGGATCACTGACGGTTCGCATGGTGCTCGGGCCGGACAACTGGTTCGACCTGCACCGGGTCGCCTCCGTCTGTGCGGCGTTCGGGGCGACGCTGACCGCGCGCGCGTCGCGGGAGGACGGCACGATGCCGCTCGCCGAAGCGCCGCTGGCGCAGGCGCGCGCAGCCGAGGGGTTCCTGGCGTCACAGTGGCAGCTGTTCGAGGACGGCACACGGCCGGCGAGCCTGGACCGGCACCAGTACTCCCTGCTCCGCCGCGAGATCCGCCGGCTGCTCGAGGTGCGCGCCTCCGAGTCCTGGTTCAGTGCGCCGGAGCAGGTGTTGGAGGGCCGCGGCATCGCGCTGCAGCTGCCTCCGCTCGACCATCCGACGATGGTCGATCACGAGCGGAGCGGCCACATCGCTGCGTGGTGGGCGCCGCTCGAAGCGCCGGTCGGGTTGCGCGACTGGGCGCGAGTGGTCGCTGCGGATCCTGTGGCCGACGAGCTGCTGGTGACGCGAGCTGGAGCGCGTCTGCTGCTGCACAAGGCCGCGCTGGAGTTCGACGAGGAACCGGTGCTCGAACTGCTGCGCCGGCTCTACGGGCGCGCCGAGGCGCGTGCCAATGCCCTGCGCGAGGAGGACGAAGTCGGTGCGGCACGCGGACTCGCCTGGGCCGTCGACGCCTGGCGCGACCAGCTCGGTCTGGCGCGCCTCACCCGCCGCCGCGCGCCGTTCCGGATCGAGGATCCGCCGCCCATGGATGCGGGCGAGCCGGTGGTGACGGTGCTGATCCCGAGCTACCGCCACGAGGACTTCATCGCCGACTGCATCCGCTCGGCGCTGGCGCAGCGGGGCATCGCCCATCGGGTGCTGGTCTGCGACGACCAGTCGCCCGACGGCACGGTGCGGCGCGCAAGGCGGATTCGCGACGAGCGGCTGCGGGTCGAGGTCAACGACCGGAACCTCGGACTCGGCAACAGCGTGCTGCGGGCGCTCGATCTCATCGACACGCCGTACGTCGCGCTGATGAACTCGGACGACGTGTTCCATCCCGATCGGCTCCAGCGCTGCGTGCAGGTCCTCGCCGACGACGCCGAGGCCCAGCTGGTGACCACCGGGCTTCAGCTGATCGACTCCGCGGGTGGTGAACTCACGCCGGACAACGTCGCGCGCCTGGTCGACGGGCGCAACGTTGCCGACTGGGTCGGTTGGTACGAGCGCGCCCAGCCCGACGAGGGCGCCGATCTGCTCCTCGAGCTGCTGCGCCATAACTTCCTGGCGACCAGCACCAACCTCGTCTGTCGGACGGCGTTCCTGCGTGCCGAGGCGGAGGCGCTGCAGAGCCTGAAGTTCTGCCTCGACTGGCATCTGTTCCTGACCGCGGCGTCGTGCGACGGGCTGCGGCACGTGTCCGACCGGCTGGCCTGCTACCGCCTGCACCCCAACAACACGGTGTGGTTCCGGGAGGGGCGTCGTTGGTCGTACTTCCTGGAGGTGAACCGCGTCGCGGCGCTGGCGATCCGGCGCTGCCATGACCGCCTGCAGGAAAGCGTCGGTGGCGACGCGGCGCGGAAGCGGGTCCTCGAACTCGTCTGCCACGGCCTCGCGGCGAACACCGAGGTCGCAGGTCTGGCGGTGCATGCCAACGAGGTGCTCGGCGGCCTGGAACTCGATGGCCTGGCGGCGAGCGACTCCGAAGTGGAGCGTCTCGTCCACGAGCTGGCGGATCGAGCGCAACGTGCGGTGCGGCTGCACTACGCCGGGGCCCGGGTGCCCGACGACCGGCTCGAGGAGCGGGTCGGACAGCTCGACCAACTCGATGCGCTGCGGGTCGGCCGAGTGCTGGCCGAGCTTCGCCAAGAGCAGGCCGAGGAGTGGCGAAACGACGCGCGTTGGGCGCGTCGACGGATCGGCGAGCTGGAGCGGACGCTGGACGGCGTGCGCCGCGTCGAACAGGCGCTACGCGACGAGGTCGACCAGCTGGAACGCTCGATGTCGAAGGCCTTGGAGCGACTGTCGCCGGGCATCCAGCGGCTTTCGGAACTCGCCGGAGCCGGTCCCGGCGACGAGCGCGGCGGCGAGTCGAGGTTGCCGGATCGGCTGCAGATCGGGCTGTCGCGCCTGCACGAGGTGGTCGCGCGGGCAGACGAAACCTGGAAGGGCTTGGAGGCCAGGCTTGCCGACGCCTCCGCACGGCGTGCAGAGATCGAGGCGGAACTCCTGCGGGTGCGGGAGGCCGCGGTCGAGGAGGCGAACAAGCGAGGCGCGTCCGAGGAGCGGGAGCGTCAGCGAGAGTCCGAACTCGCGGCGCTGCGCGGCCATCACGAGCAGATGGTCGGCGAGCTGGAGACCGAGCTGGCGGTGGTGCGGAAGGCGCACGAGAACCTTCGCGGTGAGCTGGTTCGGACGGCCGATGCCAGGGACGCGTTCGAGCGCGATCGGGGCGAGCTGCAGCGTCGGCTCGCCGAGACCGAGACCGCCCTCGCGACGCGTTCCGACGAGCTGGGTGACGCCGTTTCCCAGGCCGTCGATCTTCGGCAGCGTCTCGAGACGCAGAGCCAGCGCGCCAAGGACCGCGCATGGAATCTGGAGTCGCGGCTCCAGGAAGTTCACACCCGGTTGACCGAGATCCGACAAGAGAAGGAGGAGATCCTGGCCTCCCGCGAGTGGAAGACCGGCTCCTTCCTCTGTCGCAAGGTTCCCCTGTTCGCCCGGGGGACCAAAGTCCTTGGTCGCCTCTATCGACGCACGCGCGAATCCACCACACGCACCATGATGTTCCTGCAGCGACTGTTCCGGAGGAAGGATCGCACGCCGCTACGAATCGGCGCCGGCTCCACGGCCCACTTCCCGGTGATCTCCCACACGTTCGTGTATCAGGAGCTGACCTGCATGCACACGATGCTGGGTGCCGACGTCAAGCTGCTGCATACGCAGAAGGGCCCGCCGGAGGAGCTTCACGCGGCATTCCACTACCTCGACGGCAACAAGCAGTTCGTCCAGCCCTCGTGGGACGTGCACACCGCGGACTTCGAGCACTACCGCTCGACGCGTCCCGACCGCTACCGCAGCTTGCTCGACGCCCTGTCGGAGCACTCGGGACTGCCCGCGGCGGACATCGAGCAGCGATTCGAGTTCAGGCTGGCGTTCACCTACGCGCGGCGGCTCGAGGCCTGGGGTGCGGACTACGTCCACACCTACTTCTTCTACGACCAGGCACTCAACGGTCTGGTGGCCGGCTGGATGCTCGACATCCCGCGCGGGCTGTCGACCTACGCCGACCACATGATGCAGGACTGGCCGCTGAAGTGCGTGCCGCTGCACCTGAAGACCGCCGAGGTGATCGTCGCGACCTCGCGACGGATCCGTGACGAACTGGTCGGTCTCGGTGGCGAGGAGATTGCCCACAAGGTCATCGTCAAACCCAACGGTGTCGATGGCTCGCGCTTCATCGAGGTGTCGCGCGAGGCTCCGCGCGGGCGCCCGCTCAAGCTGGTCTGTGTCAGCCGCATCGAGCCGAAGAAGGGCATGCTCGAGCTTGCGGAGGCGGCGAAGCTGCTCAAGGACGAGGGCGTCGCCGTGGAGATGCACGTCATCGGCCCGATCGACAAGCTGGCCGAGAGCTACGGTGCGCAGTTCGAGGCACGCATCGCCGAGTTGGGTGTCGGCGACGTGCTGACCTGCCACGGCTCGATGCTCCAGGACCAGATGCGGCAGCACCTGGACGCGGCCGATGCCTTCGTTGCGCCGTTCGTCGAGACCGAGAGCGGTGACAAGGACGGGATTCCAACCGCGATCCTCGAGGCGATCGCCACCGGGCTGCCGGTGGTCGCGACCGACGCCGGTTCGATCCCCGAGATCATCGACGACGGGGTGGAGGGCCTGATCGTGGCCCAGAAGGACCCCGAGGCCTTGGCCGGCGCGATCAAGAAGCTGGTCGAGACTCCCGAGATGGTGCTCGAACTCGGCAAGCGAGCGCGGAAGCGCTTCAATGAGGAGTTCGACATCCGCGCCACCGAGCCACGGCTGCACGAGCGGATCCGTGTGGCGGTGGATGCACGGCGGGCTGCCGCGACGACCTGAGTCGCTGGACGCGCCGCCCACCCGATCTTCCGAATCAGAACATGAGCGAGTCTCCTCCTGTCTCGGCCGGGCAGTCCGGCCGCCCCCGCTTCCAGGATGTCGCGAGGAAACTGAACGTCGTCAGGCACAGCCGTGACGACTACGACCTCGGCCTCTTCCCCGACTTCCTGATCATCGGGCCGCAGCGCACCGGTACCACCTGGATGCACGAGTGCCTGGTCGAGCACCCCCATGTGTTCATGCCGGAGCAGAAGGAGATCTACTACTTCAACACGCTGCGCTTCCCGGAGAAGCACCCGCCGACCCTGCCTCCCATCGATCCGGAACTCGGATGGTACCTGGAGCACTTCCAGGTCGATCTGGATTGGGCCGCGAAGCGTGATGCCGAGGTGCGCGGGCAGTTCGGTGTAGGTTTCGAGCCGCGCGTCCGCGGCGAGGCCACTGCCACCTACGCGGCGGCACTCGATCCCCAGATCATCCGCGACGTTCTGCTCCTGAACCCAGGAGTCAAGGTCCTGACGATGGTGCGGGATCCGATCGAGCGAGCCTGGTCACATGCCAAGAAGGACCTGTCGAAGCTTGCCAATCGCAAGGCGGAAGACGTGTCGGAAGCGCAGTGGCTCGAGTTCCTCAACCGGCCGTACCAGGTCAAGTGCGGGAACTACGCCGAGATCCACGCGAAGTGGTTGTCCCGGATGCCGGCGGAGCAGTTCTTCGTCGGTGACTTCTCGCGGGTGGCGAGTGACCCCCTGGGCCTGCTTCGGGACGTGTGCGCCTTCGTCGGAATCGATTTCGACGAGCGCTTCTTCGCAGCCCGCGCCAAGGTTCGGGTCAATCCGACGGCGAGTGCGCCCATTCCGTCACGGATTCGCGAGGAGCTCGAGCGTCTGTTCGGCGCGGAAGCCGCGCGGCTGCGGAGCGAGGGGCGCGGCTGATCCAGGTTCGCCACTCGAATAGATGCCGCGCTGAGGAGAGGCGCTTCCCGGGCACGGGTCAAGCAGTCTCCTCGCTCGCCGTGCGGAGAGTGCTCGATCAGCTCGTCGCGAGCAGCGATTGGCGCCATGCCTCCGGGACGCGGCCGAGTCGCGCCTCGATCTCGTCGACCAGCGGAGCATAGCGCTCGATGAGGTGCTTCTTCAGGCGACTCGGAAGGTCGGCCCTTGGCGACTTGTTGATCACCTTGTCGATCTTCGGGAACTCGACGTCGGTGCGCACTCCGAGGAACTCGCATGCGTCGGCGAGGAACTGGTGAGGTGCGTCGACCATGTCCTCGTAGAACAGGATCAGCAGCTGATCGTCGGGGAACGCGCTCGAGACGTGACGGATCGTCCGGGTGTAGTCCGTGCGGTCCGCGAAGGTCGGCTTCTCGCTCCACTCGATTGCCGTGTCTTCGGTCGTGAAGCTGGGATCGTTCCGCCGCTTCGCCTCGAATCGAAGGTGCGACCACATGCGGTCGATGGGGTCCCGAAGGATGAAGATCAGGCGGGCCTTGGGTGCCAGCCTGGCGATGTGTGCGAAGCCTTTCGGTGGGAGGATCGAATACGCGGGGGTCGTTTCGCCGAACGCCTTGAACGAGGCTCCCGGGGCCATGATGCGGCGATACCAATCGTCGTCCTGCGGTTCGCCGTAGGTGAACTCGGAGAGCCAGCTGAGTCGCTCGATCGAACTTGGCGAGCCCTTCTGGGCCACGACGGCGTCGATCGCGGCCCGGAGCGCCTTCACGCGCAGGTTCGGGATGAACCGGTTCGGACAGTGGATGCTGTCGAAGTAGTGCAACTCCTTGGCTGGGGGCACCCACACATCGGGATGCGAGCGCAGCATTCCGTGGAGCCAGGAGGTGCCTGCCTTTTGTGCACCGATGCAGACGAAGTAGTTGTCGGCAGCTTCCATCGAGTGGGGGTCTTCCAACTGCGAGTCGGTATGCGGGAGGGTGAGCCGTAGGAGATCATAAGGGGGACCAGTGGGCTCGTCGGGCGGTAAGACCGGACGGAATGAACGAAGCTCCTGCTGGCCTCCTTGCGGTGAGGTCGTCGGTCTCGTCGATCGTGTGCGAAGTCGTCCCCGTTCGAGAAGATCCGAGGGCGGGGTTCGCTCACTCGGCGCTGGTCGGTAGCCCCAGCAGCCTCACCGACTCCCCGAGCAGGAAGTCGACGTCCATGAACGGCTCGTAGCCGATGTCCTGCCAGCGGACGAGGCCCTGTGCGTCGACGAGGAACGTGCCGTGCAGGGACAGCTCTTCGAAGCCGTCGTAGGCCCGCCAGCGCTTGAACTCGGTGAGTTCCGGATCGGCGAGGATCGGGAAGGGATAGCGCTCGCTGTCGTCGACCGACTCGTCGGCATAGGCGAGCTGCTCGAGGTCGTCGGTGCCGATGGTCACGATCTCGATCCCGGCGGCGTTGAAGCGATCGGCGACCGGTTTCAGCGCCTGCAGCTGTTCGACGCAGTGCACGCAGCCGAAGCCGAGGAAGAACACCACCAGCACCGGCTTGCCGCGGTAACCGTCGAGCGAGATCCGTTGGCCGTGGCCGTCGGGTAGCTCGAAGCCCGGCGCCGGGGAAGGCTGCCAACGGAACGGGCCGAGCTGGTCGAGCGGCGGGCGTTCGCCGATGTCGTCGCGGGCGCTCGCCTCGATCCGCCAGTCGGTGGGATGGCCGAGCTCGGCGGCGAGCGGCGCGAGGCGGGCGAAGGGAGGGAAGTCGAGGTCGAAGTCGGCGGAGAGCTGGCGCAGCTCGTCGAACTTCTCGCGGGCCTCGTCGGGCTTGCCTGCCGTGTGCAGCACGTAGCACAGGTTGGCGAGCGGCTGGGAGATGCCGTTCGCGGAGGCGGCCTTGCGGGCGAGGTCCAGCGCCTTGTCGGTGTCGCCGGCCTCGAGGTGGAGGCGTGCCAGGTGGGTGCGGTCGTGACCGACCTCGGTGAGGCGTTCGAGGGCCTCGTCCTGCCGGCCTTCGCACCACCACAGCAGTCCTTCGATCTCCCGCTCCAGCTTCAATACGTCGCGCACCGTGGCCGTCGCCGACTTCGCGACCGCGGCGACCGCCTCGTCGACGTCGGCGTTCGGCTTGCCCTCGGCCAGGGCGTCGCTTTCGGTCTCGTCGATGGACTCCGCGCGGCGGTTCCGCGCGTCGCGCAGCGCCTCGCGGGCCTCTTCGAGCGCTGCGTGCAGGCCGTCGATGTCGTTGCGAGCGTGGTGGGCGCGCGCCAACAGGCGGGCGCGTAGCGCGCGCTGCTCGGGGTCGTCCTCGCGCTGGATGTACATCGTCTCCGCGAGTTCGAGCGTGGTGCGCCACGCCTCGAAGGTCTCCAGGGTCTCGCGGAGGCGGCGCAGGCCGTAGTTCGACGAGTTGTAGCCGTCGCCGAGCGCGTTCCAGACCGGGTGGCGCGGTAGCTCGATCATGTTCCGCGCCAGCGAGATCGAGTCACGCACCCGGCCCACGTGCCGCAGGCTGCGGCACAGCCACTCGTTGTTGTGCGCGTAGTTGTGGATCTGATCGGGCATGACCCGGTCGCGCATCATGTGGGCGTGGTCGACGCGGGCCGACGCCTCCTGCTGCCAGGCGGCGTCGTCGTGGCGGTCGAGCTTGGCCCAGATGTGGCCGGCCATGTGCCACATGTGCGCGATGCCGGGGGCCGAGTGACCGATCGCCGCGGCGGAGTCGGTCACGCGTTCGGCGGTCTCACGCGAGTCCCAGAGGTGGACCCGGTAGTGGTGGGCCGGGTGGTTCGGCACCGCCGCGAAGACCTGGTCGAGGATCGACTGGTTGGCCTGCCGGCTGGGGATCGAGATGCCGGCACGCATGTTCAGCCACAGATGGTTGGCGAGGAACGCCTTCGCCTCGACGTCGTCAGGGTGCTCGTAGATCAGCTCCTCGAGATCCTCGACGAAGCGCTTGCGCCGCTGTTCGTCCTCCTTGCTGCGGCGTGCCGGCGGCTCCCATTCATCGGCGAAGTCCTTGCCGGCCGCCCCGTGGAACCGGGCCAGAGCCTCGATGTAATGGCGCTCGCGTTCGGAGCAGTTCTCGCGCCGTTCCCAGGCTTCCCGGATCAGGCCGTGGGCCCGCGCCTCGTTCTCGACGTTGGCCATCGCCATGCCCCAGTAGGCCATCGCGCAGTCGGGATCGTGGCGCGCCGCCTGGCGGAAGGAACGCTCGGCCTCGAAGTACCAGAACCCGTGCAGCTGGACGACGCCCTGCTGGACGAACGCGCGGGCCGCCTCGGACTCGCTGCTCACCGGGAACACCACCTCGGGGTTCATGCCCGGCATCAGGTAGGCGGCCTGTCGCGGCCCCTCGTTGAAGGCGTCCCCGATGTGGGAATGGCCTTCGGGAGGCGCGGCGGTCGCGGTCTCCTGGGCGAGCGCGGTCGGACCGGGCCACACGGCGAGCAGCAGGGCGGGGAGGAGCGGAAGGACGCGCGGGGACATGGCCACGCATGGTAGCGGCCTCCGGGCTTGGCCCGACCGCCGTCGATGTCGAAGTTGTCCCAGCTCGATCCCTGTGGTGCTTCTGCGCGGCGCACCGCGTTCTGGCGTGCCGCAGTGGCGGGGACCGCTGCTGGAAGCCGATTGCCATGAAGACCACGTTCAGCATTCTCTTCACCTTGCTCCTGATCGCGGCCATGCCCGCGCAGGAGGAGTCCCGCGCTCCCCGTCAGGAGCGCGACCCGGGCCTGCGGGAAGCGCGCATCGAGCAGATGCGTCAACGACTGCGGGAACGCCTGGACCGGCTCGACGCGACGCCTCCGATGCGCGAGGACGCCGACGACGATCGGCCGGCCGCGCCGGAGCGGTCTCGGCGGCGCATGCGCCGTGACGCCCAGGACGACGGCGAGGCACGACCGCCCGCGCCGCCCTGGAGGCCGCGACCGGATGGAGAGGTCGAGCCTCCGGCGGGACCGCGCCAGGGCATGCGTCGCGGGGAGCGCGGGTCCCCCGAGTGGCAGCCGCCGATGCCGCCGGAGGCGCGGGCCGGGCAGAGGCCAGGACGACGCGCCGAGGCGACTCGCCCCATGCCGCAGTTCCGGCCGCCGTTCCCCCCGCAGGTTGGACCCGAAGGGCAGCCGGGCCCGTGGGCGCCGCGTCGGATGGGCCCGCCCGGAGGTTTCGGGCTCAGGGGCTCCGGGCCACGGGACACCGGACCACAGGGCTTCGGGCCGCGACAGTTCGGACCACAGGGTTTCGGTCCGCAAGGCGTCGCGCCGCAGGGGTTCGGCCCAGGTCGGTTCCCTCCCACGCCGCCCCAGGGCGGCGAGCTGCCTCGGCGTGGAGGGCCCGGCTTCCTGCAACCTGGCGCGGGCCGACCGCAGGTCCGACAGGAGCCCGATCGGCCGATGCTGCGTCGCATGATCGCGCGGCGCATCCAGCTCCAGATGCGCGGCGAGCGCCGGGAAGAGGGGCGGGCGCAGCGTCGCGCCCGTCGGTTCGAAGGCTGACGCGCGCCGTCGGCGGTCTTACGCTCGCAGCGTGAACGACGCCGACCAGCGAGAGGAGACCCCCATCCCCGACGACGAGGACCTCGGTGAGACCTGGTTCCAGGTCGACGAGGCGCGACGGTCCGCGGATTCCCCGGCCTGGGGACCACTGAGCGCCCGCATCGCTCGGGCACTCGGCCGCTTCCGCTTCGAGCGGATGCCGCCTGGTCACGGCTTCGACGACTTCGTCTCCGAGGTCTTCGTCCGGATCGTCCGCGACCTGCCGCGCTTCGAGCTGCGCAGCCGCCGCGAATTCTGGGGCTGGGTCGCCAAGGTCTCCCGCAACACGCTCACCGACATCTGGCGCAAGGCGCGGGTGAGGCCGCACGAGGTCGACCTGCTCCGCAAGCGGGACGACGACCTCGGCGATCCGCTGGCCCGCGAGCCGGACCAGGCTGCTCCGAGTCCGAGCCTCAGGGAGCGGACGCGGGAATTGGCAGAGGCCGAGATGCGGGCGATCGCGCTGCTCAAGCGGGAGGAGTCGCGGACGGTCTACCTGCTACGCCGTGAGCAGGAGCTGCCGTTCGAGGACATCGCCAAGGCCATCGGCCGGAACAAGGCCGAGGCCGCGCGGCTGATCTACTTCCGCGCCAAGAAGAAGGTGCAGGAGTACCTGCGCGAGGAACTCGACGGCTACGCGACGACCTTCGATCAGCTGTCGTGATCAGAAGCCGATGCTGCCGCCGAACGTGTAGCCCCAGACGTCGTCTCCGAACAGCAGCGACACCCCGAGGCTGACCCGACTCAGTGGACCGAGGTCCCAGGCCGCCGCGCGGGCCTCGAGACCTCCGCCGACCTCGAACACGTCCTGGAACCCGAGTGCCGTGCCCGTGCGGTTGTCGAACAGGGCGTAGCCGCCGTGCACCCGGTAGTCGAGCGGTGCGTCGAATGCCCTCCAGCCGGTCGGTCCGACGAGATCGGCGCGGATCGCGCCGCGCTGGGTTTCGACACTCGCCTTCTGCGCGTTGTCGGTTTCCTTGATCGTCTCGGTCCAGGTCGCATCGAAACGAAGTCGGGACTGGAGCGTGATCTCCTCGGTCAACGGCGTGGTGTGGTCGAGCTCGACCCCGAAGCCGTAGCTGAGGGTGTGCACCGACCAGTTGAACAGCAGTCGGTCGAAGATCGACTGAGACAGCTGGGCTCCGGGACCCGAATAGCTCGCGTCGCTGTCTAGGTAGGCGTAGGCGACGCGGCCGACGGTCACGAGGTTCCACTCCTCCGACAGCCGAAAGATGGGCCCGGCCGACGTCGTGCCACTGAACGCCTCGATGCAGCTGTCGACGTTCGTCTGCAGGTCGGGCGTCGAGGCGTCGAACAGCTCGAGGTTCCCCGGGTCGACCCGGAGCCAGCCGACGCCCGCCTCCAGGCGGAGTCCGACGTCGTCGTCCGCGTCGAGCAGGTCCCTGCGCCAGGGGAGCTTCAGAATGTCGATGGTGGTCGGCTCGCCGTCGACCTCGTAGCGGGCGCCGGACAGCGTCGGCTCCGTCGAGAAGTCGACGAGCGCGACCACCCGGCGAACGTAGTCTTCTTGCCGGAGGATCTCGCGCACCTCGTCGCGGACGTCGTCGATGGTCTGGCCAGGAAGGCCACCACCCGCGAGCGAGGTCGACAGGATCAGGAAGATCAGCGATCCGAAGGGTCTGGACACGCTTCGATTGTCGCGCCCTCTCGACCCGGCGTAGCCCTCAGTTCAGGAAGAACGTGGTCTTCAGGTCGGTGACGTAGGCGAGGTCGCCGGTCTGCTCCCCGAGCGTCACGACCTGCGTGCCCATGTTCAGTCCGGGAAGAGGGATCGACGGCACCTGGATCACGAAGCGTGCGTATCCGGCGCCGTTCAGGGCGCCGGAGGCGATGGCCAGACGGTTGTTCAACACGTCGAAGCCCAGGAACGGGAAGGTCGACAGGTCGCCGAATCCGGCGAGCAGGACCCAGGCATCGAGCGGATCCCCGGCCATGTCGACGTCGAGCGGGATGCCGTGCGCGCTGAACGGTCGGATCTCGTGGACGGGAGGATTGGCCTGTCGGACGTCGAGCGATACCGCATTGCTCGATACTCCGGCGATCTCGACGGTCACCGGCTGAGGACCCAGGCCGCCAGGGGCGACCGCATTCATGGTGATCGTGTTGTCGTTCACGAGGGTGAACGACGTCGTCGAGGTTCCGCCGATGCTCACTGCGGACGCGCCGCTGAATCCTGAGCCACTGAGGGTGAGCTGAGCGAAGGGGAACACCGGGACCTGTGAGGGGGTCACCGAGGTCAACGTCGGGGCGGATGGATTGGAGAGGCAGCTCCGCGAGTTCTTGAAGCTGGTGATCGTGCTGATCGATCCCGGGGCGAACTGGTTCAGCCGCGCGTTACAGCCGCCGAGTCCGGAGCACATGATGTTGCACGTGCCGGCCCCGTCGCAGTGTGGCGCGTTCCAGTTGTGCCCTAGCTCGTGAGCCACGAGTCCGACGTTCTCGCCGAACGACGAGTAGGCCTTGTCGACTCCATAAGCGGAAGCCAGGTCGCAGACGACTCCGAGGTAGGCGATCCCGACGACCCCGCCGAACCCGCCCTTCCCGGTGAACAGGTGCGCGACATCCCGTCGTACGCCGCCTTGGTTGCGGTTCCAGTAGCGACGGAACTCCGACAGCAGCTGCGACATGTCGATGTTCGAGTAGCGCCGCGCGGTCCGGACGGTCACCGACGTCAACTGATACTGGACATCGACATCTCGTTCGTAGATCCGACTGACGGCATTGACGTGCGCGACGACCGCGTCCTGCACCGCCTGGGTGTCGTTGTTGTAGCGCTGGTAGTACTCCAGATCGCAGTCGATCGCGATCTCGCAGATCTTGCGAGCCTGCGGTGCCTGCATCCGCGGCGTGTCGATCGATACGCTCTCGTCGGTGCCGCAGTGGATCGAGGCATGATGGGCGTCGCGACCGGCGTAGATCAGGTGTTCGTTCTGCGCCCGGGAGGGATCGAACCGGCGGCTGGGCTCCAGATACCAGGGAGTGCCGCCGTTGCCGAGATCGATCCAGGCGGTCATCGCGCCATGGCGCATCGAAGCCGCCACGGCGCTGTCCGCGAAACCCTCGACGGAGCCGCGCCAGCCGGTCGGAGCCGGGGTCGGTTGCAGCTGCGGGCCATTGCCGTCGTCGACCATCAGCTGGAAGTCGGCGCTGCGGATCTCGAACGGCTGCAGCACGATCGTCACCGGCGAGCGATCGAGTTGGACCGTGAACTGGAACGGCGACCGGCCTGACCGCGGCAACGCGAGGAGCTGGACCGTGCCGTTCGAGATCCCGAAGGCGTCGAGCAGGGCCTGCGGGGCGCGCGGAGCAGTCGGCGGTGGAGTGGCGCCGAGCTGCTGGGCACTGGCGCGAGGGACGAAGGTGGCGGCGAGCAACGACAGCGCGGCCGTCGCCAGGATCGGGTGGGTGGAATGCATCGGGAGAGGGGTCGGATGGAGCCGTCGTCCCGATCCTGGGGAGGTGGAACGCGGCCTCGGATCGGTTCGGACGCGGTCGACCTGGGTCGGGCCGCGTCCGGAACTCCGGGCAGGGCAGGTTCTTGGACGGGTCTCGGCTGGAGGGGGTTCCGTCCCGTACCGCCCGGCACGAGGTGACGCACTTCGGCGAATCTTCACGCGCGGTTCACCGCGTCACCGGAGGGGCTGCCTAGCTTCCTGCCACGTCGCCGACCGCGACGCCCCGCACCCGCCCCGAACCCGACCGATGGACTCCGCCAAGGCCCTGCAGCCCACCGATCCGGTCGAGTCCGGCCCCGCGGAATCTCCGTCCGAACGGTGGTTCGGCGCCCTGCGGCGGCTGTGGGCCGAGGACCTGAACTTCCTGCTGACCAACCGCCTCCCCCGTCGGCAGGCGACCCTGTTCATGGGCTGGTTCAGCAAGCTCGAGATTGGCTGGCTGCGGGACCTGTCGCTGTGGGTCTGGCGGCGTTTCGCCCCCGACCTCGACCTGTCGGAGGCCCGCAAGCCGTCGTTCTCGAGCCTCCACGATTGCTTCGTGCGCCAACTCGCCGACGGGGCCCGCCCGATCGCGGTCGACCCGTCGCTGGTGACGAGCCCCTGCGACGCGCTGGTCGGCGCCTTCGGCCGGCTCGCCGGGACCGAGGTCCTGCAGGCCAAGGGCTTCCCGTATCGGCTCGAAGACCTGCTGCCCGATCCCGCGCTGGTCGCGAAGCACCGCGACGGCGTGTTCGTCACGCTGCGGATCAAGTCGAGCTTCTACCACCGCTTCCACGCACCCTGCGAGGGCGCGCTCTGCGGCGTTACCTACA
This sequence comes from bacterium, assembly GCA_030432695.1. Taxonomy (GTDB): domain Bacteria; phylum Planctomycetota; class UBA1135; order UBA1135; family UBA2386; genus JAUILN01. The sequence goes on from JAUILN010000003.1 coordinate 266,771, forward strand.
TCTCGGGCGACACCTGGAACGTCAATCCCATCGCGCTGCGGCGGGTGGAGAAGCTGTTCTGCAAGAACGAGCGGGCGGTCCTCGACCTCGACCTGCCCGGCGGCCAGGCCCTGACCCTGGTGCCGGTCGCCGCGATCCTGGTGGCCGGGATCAAGCTGCACTGTCTGAGCGACGTGCTCGACCTGCGCTACCGCGGCCCGAACCGGCTGCCGTGCAGCGCCACGTTCCACAAGGGCGACGAGCTGGGCTACTTCCAGCACGGCTCGACCATCCTGGTGTTCGCCTCGGGCGGCTTCGAGTTCGTCGAGGGCCTCCGCGAGGGCCAGCGTATCCGCGTCGGCGAGCCGCTGCTCCGCGGGCTGCGGGCCGCTCCTGCCGCGTCTTCTTCCTCTTCCGACCGATAGAGCCGGATTCCCACCGGACGACCTGATGACCACCGTCAACGAGACCGCACCGCAGCGGTTGTCCTTCTCCGCCGAGCTCGACGAGCAGCGCTGGGACGACCACCGCTATTACCACCGCAGCTACGTCAACCAGTCGCTGCACCTGCTCAGCGCCTGCTGCTTCCTCAGCAGCTACGTGCTGATCTTCGTCAACCCGATCGCCGCTGTGATGATCGGCTGGCTGTTGGCGATGATCAGCCGACAGTCGGGCCACTTCTTCTTCGAGCCGAAGACCTACGACGAGGTCAACCAGGCGACGCACGCCTACAAGGAGGAGATCAAGGTCGGCTACAACCTGTATCGCAAGATCTGGCTGCTCTCGATCTGGGTCGCGCTGCCGGTCGTGCTCTGGGTGACGCCGAGCTTCTTCGGCGCGCTCGAGGCCCGCGGGGGCTTCTTCGGCTTCCTGCACAACCTCTGCCTGCTGTGGTTCGTGCTGGGTCTGTGCGCGATCCTCGCCCGCGGCATCCACCTGATGATCGTGCGGACGCCGCAGACCGGTCTGGTCTGGATGACCAAGATCCTGACCGACCCGTTCCACGACATCTACATCTACCACCAGGCGCCGCTGCGGCTCCTGCGGGGCGAGCGCCACGACCCGATGAACGAGTGGCACGGCCGGCCGCGGTCGGTGTGAGCCCTGCGCGCCGGAGCTGCGTGACCTGGACATCTCGGGCCGATGCCGGCTGTTGGCGGCATCACGCGCTGCCGACCGGCCGCTGCGGCGTGGGCGCCCGGCTCGCTGCCTTCTCGCGGCGAGGCTCGGGCTGCAGGGTCACACGCGACCTTCCGCGCTCCCGACGCTGCCGAACCGCGCCCGCAGCAGCTCGCGCAGCACGCCGCGCTTGATCGCCTTGTCGGTCAGCTCGGGGCTCGACCAGAAGAAGCCGTCGTCGCGCATCTTCTCGGCAGCGGCGACCGCACGCCGCACGACCTCGTCGAAGTCCGCGTCGGTGTAGTCGTGGCTGAAGATGAACCGGCCGGTGCCGATCCAGCTCAGCGCCAGGCCCTCGGCCCGCAGGTAGAACTGGTACATCCAGTTGAAGCGGTTGGGAACGGTGTAGAGGGTCGTGAACACCGAGGTCATGTTGGCGACGCGTACCGGCAGGTCGCGGGTCTGCATCGCGTCGTTGAGGCGATGGGCGCGCGCGTCCCATACCGCGTCGACGTACGCGTAGCCGTTCTGCGCCGCCTCGCTGCGCACGTGGCGCAGGAACTCGTTCATCGCCGTCATCACGTAGGGATGCGAGTTGAAGGTGCCGCGCGCGAAGCAGATGTCGGTCGGGCGGTCGTCGCGGTAGCGCTTCATCCAGCGAGGCGCACCGCAGACCGCGCCGACCGGCAGGCCGCCGCCGAGGGTCTTGCCGTAGGTCACCAGGTCGGCCTGGACGCCGAAGTACTCCTGCGCACCGCGGTAGGCGAGGCGGAAGCCGAGGAACACCTCGTCGAAGATCAGCGGGATGTCGCGTTCGGTGCAGACCGCTCGGAGCTCCCGCAGCCACGCGGCGTAGGCGGCCCGATCGAAACGGGCCTGCCGATCGCTGGCCACCAGCATCGAGTCGCCCGGCGCATTGCCGTTGGGGTGCAGGGCCTGCAGCGGATTGACGAGCACGCAGGCGATGTCGGTGCGGGTGCGCAGGACCCGCAGCGTGGCCTCGTCCATGTCCTTCAGCGTGTAGACCTCGTGCGGCGGCCGCGGGTTGCCGACGCCGGCCTGCACGCCGTCCCACCAGCCGTGGTAGGCACCGCAGAGTCGGACCACGTGGCTCTTCCTGGTGTGGTAGCGGGCCAGGCGCACCGCCTGCATGACCGCTTCGGTGCCCGACATGTGGAACGAGACCTCGTCGAGGCCGGAGATCTCCCGCAGCCAGGCGACGTTCTCGGCGAGCACCGGGTGGTAGGGGCCGAGCACCGGGCCGAGGTCGCGCGCCCGCTCCACCGCGCGGTCGATCCAGCGCTTCGACAGCTCGTAGCCGAACACGTTGCAGCCGTAGCTGCCGGCCAGGTCGAGGGACTCGTTGCCGTCGAGGTCGGTGAGGCGATTGCCGTGTGAACTCGCCATCACCGCGCCCAGGCGGATGTTGCTGCGCACCAGGTTCCGGAACTGGAAGGGCACCCGGTAGGCGTCGGTGAACTCGACGTCGGAGACCGAGTGCGCGAGTCCAGTCGAGGCCTCCAGCGTCCGCGGAGCCTTCGCCCGCAGCTCGTTGGCGAGGTCGTGGAAGCCGATCCGCCGGCGTGCGGCGACCTCGGCCGGCGCACCATCGCACGCGAAGGCCTGCGCTTCGTCGTACTCGTAGAACGGCAGCAGCCGCGCGAAGCGCTGCGACAGCTTCGCGTGGCCGCGCAACGAGGGGTGCTTGGCGCGCGACAGCCGTAGGCGGACGTGGATGCGCCGGAGCAGCCAGAGGCCGGCGAGAGTGCCGAGACCGTAGAGGAGTGCGTCGATCATGTGCCGGGTGCGTTCCCAGGCGTTCAGCAGGCGGTCGGCGCGGCGACGCGCGTCGCCGAGCGGTGGGTCGGAAGGGTCGGTCGGGCGACGTGAGGCCGGAGCGACGTGGGATCGAGGATCGCCGAGAACGGCGCGTCGACCCGACCGGCTTCGGCGAAGCGGCGTGCGGCAGCGCCCATCGTGGTGCGGAGCGAGGGCTCCATCAGCCGGCGCATCGCGTCGAGCAACGGGCCGCTCTCGTGGACCGGGATGCGGAAGCCGGTCACGTCGGGTTCCATGAGCTCCTGCGGGCCGCCCTGGTCGGAGACGATCACCGGTAGCCCCGAGGCCTGGGCTTCGAGCGGTGCGTTGCCCCAGGTGTCGGTGGCGCTGGGGAACAGCTTCACGTCCGCCGAGGCGATCGCGCGCGACAGCTCCTCGCCGCCGAGGAAGCCGGTGAATGTGGTCGGCAGGTCGGCCAGCTCGCGCTCCATGGTGGCGCGGTAGGGGCCGTCACCGATCACGATCAGATGGCAGTCGCCGCGTTCGGCGCGCAGTCCCCGGTAGGCCTCGGCCACCAGCTGCAGGTTCTTCTCCAGTCCGACCCGCCCGACGTACACGAACTTCACCACGCGCTCGGCATCCGGCACTCCGCGACGAGTCCAGTACTCGGGGGACCGGAGCCTCGGGTCGAAGCGCGCCGTGTCGACCCATCGGTCGAGGACCAGCATCCGTTGGTTCCGAAGGCCTCGCTCGCGCAGCTGGTTGCCGACGAAGCGCGAGGGCACCACCACCTCGTCGACCGCGTCGTAGACCTGCAGCATGAAGCGCCAGGTCAGCTCTTCGAGGGTCAGGTCGCCGGTGTACTTGCCGACATACTCGGGGAAGCTGGTGTGGTAGGTCGAGGACGTTTCGATCTGCAGGGTCTTGGCGGCGAGCAGGCCGGTCAGGCCGACCGTGCCCGGAGTGCTGATCTGCATCCGCGTGAAGCCGCCGTCGGCCAGGAAGCGCAGCAGCTCGAGGATCGGCACGAAGCGGATCTTCAGGCCGTCGTATTCCGGCAGGTCGAGGTTGCCTGGCGAGGTGAAGACCTGCAGCGAGCCGGTGGTGAGCCACTCGCGGACCTCCGGATCCTGCAGATGCTCGGCCTGCTCCTCGGCGCTCAGCGCGGTGACGACCGTGAACGGGATGCCACGGCGCCTCGCCTCGCCGATCATCCGGCGGATGGTGCGGGCCACACCGTTGACGTCGAAGAAGGTGTCGGTGACCAGCGCGAGCCGGTCTTCGGCCTGCAGGTCGAAGCGTTCGCGGACGTCGCGGAGCAGTCGGGCGTCAGCACCCTGGCGCACGAAGGAGATCGCGTACGGCGCGGTGAGCAGGAGTCCCGAGGTCGAGAGTCCCACCACCTCGTGCAGGAGGGCTGCGGGATTGCGGCGCCGCGACGCGGTCAGTCGGCGCAGCATGCGTGCGAACAGTCGGTCGACCAGCGTGCCGACCAGGCGCCAGGTCCGCTCGTCGCCGTCGGTCAAGGCGTCGAGTTCACGGCGAAACGCCTTGTCGGCCAGCAGGGTGAGGGCCTCGGAGGCCAGCGCGCGGTCCATCCTCCCGGCGTTGGGGCCGATGCCGGGGACGTGGCCGCGGGTCAATCGCTGCAGCAACGCTGCGCTCTTGAACACCAGCTTCTCGCCGCGCCGGAGCGTGGCCGGCTCGAGGGCCAGGCGGAGCAGGGCCTCGGCGGGGCGTCCGAGTCGGACCCTCGGACCGATCTGTGGGCCGTCCGATCCGGTCGCGCGATTCATCTCCAGCAGCAGGTGGGCCTTTGCATGCGCCATCGATACGGCGCTGCCGTGCTGTCCACCGGTGTCGGTGGCGCGGTCATGGATCGCGCTGACCAGCTGCTGCGACAGTGGCAGTTCGGTCGAGGTGCGCAGCTGCGGGAACGTCGTCCAGGCTCGGCCGGCGTGCAGGCCGGTGTGGTCCGACGAACCGCCGACCAGCGCTTTCCGCCACGGCTCCGTGCCGAGCGGGAGCAGCCCGTGGCGGTCGGCGAGTTCCTCGATGCGCGCCGGATCGAGCGCCGTCACGAGCTGCCGCGCCAGCGCGTTGTGGCGCACCGGCCGCGCGCCGCTGTGTACCTCGAAGGCCTCGAACAGCAGCAATGCCTGTTCGATGTGCGCGATGCTCAGTGCCCCGCGTTGGCCGTAGCTTCGATTGCGCCGATTGGCGAGCAGGTCGGGCACGAACGCGGCGACCCGGTGGGCGCCCCGTGCGGGGTGCCCGAGTTCGTGCACGCGGGCGGCGAACTCCCTCACGTTGCGACGCAGCGCCATCAGCTCGGCGAACAGTGCTTCGTCCAGGTTCAGGACGGTGACCGGCAGCTGGACCCCGTCGTCGGGGAAGCGTGCGGTGAGCTGCGCACTGAGGAAGACCTCGCGGCCGTCGGCGAGATCGCGGAGGCGTCGGACGCCGTCGAGACTGTCGCGATCCGTCAGCGTGGCCAGCGACATGCCACGCTCGCGCAGCAGATCGAGCAGCACGCGCGGATGCGAGCAGGACTCCGGCAGACTCCAGGCGTCCGGAGTGGCTCCGTCCGGCCCGTTCGACGCCAGGGAGCGGACATGGAGGTCGACCCGGTGCGTGGCCGGGCGATGGCGGGAAGGATCCACGATCGGCGGACGCTAGGTCCGCTCTGTGGGGATCGCGTCCGACCTGGGATCAAGATCCGAAGTGGGGGATCAAGACCTGGCGAAGACGGGGCGCCGCGGTCCGGTCCGGGAGAGACCGGCCGCCGGGCTGGTCGGCATCAACGGCGTTCGATGCCGGCCCGGCGGGCTTCGACCTCGAGGTCGCCTTCGCCCACGTCCACGGCATCGGCCTGTGCCGTTAGCTCTTCGTTCCGCCCGAGGTTCAGCTGACCTCCGGGAATCATCTCACGCGGCAGGTCCAGGTCGCTGGTGAGCTGCGGCAGCGGCTGGGGAACCACCTGGGTCGGCGTCTGGAGTCGGGCCGCGTAGGCATCGGGGGCGCGCAGCGCCAGGCCGGCGCCGTAGCAGCACGCCGCGATCAGCGCGACCAGGGCCAGGGCTTCGAGCAGGAACCTCAGAGGCTTGTTCATCGATCGGTCTCCCCAGGGGCGGGATCCGTGGTTGGGGGCGTTGGCCGGCGGGGGGTGCAGGCCGACGCCGGGCCGGGCGGCGAAGGGCCCCTGTCACAGGGACTTCGGCCGGCGCTTCATGTAGTCTTGATCTCGACTTTACAAAAGATGCGGGTCGAGCGGGGGGGCTTTTTCTGATTCCGACCGCCCGCAGCTACGGGCGTCGACCCGAGCCTGGGTCTCCGAAGCTGCCCAGCCACGCCTCCAGGTCTTCCCGTAGCCGGCTGGCCCGCTCGGGATCCTGGTCGGCGAGATCCCGGGACTCCGCGGGATCGGTCTCCAGGTCGTAGAGCTCGAAGGGCTCGTCGGCCCGGCGGCGGATCAGCTTGTGGTCGCCGTCGATCCAGGCCGACTGCGGGCCGGCACGAAAGCCCAGTGGGCGCGGCCGCTGCCAGTCCGCGCCGCGGATCAGGCCGGCCAGGGACACTCCATCCAGCGAGGTGTCGGGGAGGTCCAGGTGCAGCAGCTCGGCGATGGTCGGCAGGTAGTCGACCGTGCACGCGGTGCTGTCGCGGCGGGTGCCCGCCGGCACCTCGCCCGGCCAGACCACGAACGCCGGCACCCTGATCCCGCCCTCGTGCAGCGACCGCTTGCGCCCGCGCAGCGGCGCGGCCGAACCGAGCGCGGTGTTGGTGCCGTCGTCGGCCGGACCGTGGGTGGACCCGCCGCGGTCCCGCTCCGGGCCGTTGTCGCTGCAGAACCACAGCAGCGTGTCGGTGGCGATCCCGAGTTCGTCGAGCGTCATCGCGAGTCGGCCCATCTGCTGGTCGACACCGGCGAGGGCTCCGTAGTAGTCGGCCTGCGGCAGCTCCGCGTACGGCGCACGATTCGCCGCGGTCGCGACCAGCGGCAGATGCGGGGCGTGGAACCACACGACTGCGAAGAACGGCTGCTGGCGGTCGGCGCAGTCGCGGACGAAGGGCAGCACGCGGTCCATGATCACCCGGCTGTCGTCGCCCGCCAGGTTGTCGGTGACCGCCTCGCCGGGCCCGCGCCAGTAGCGCGTGCCGTAGGGCTTCTCCGGCTCGCCCGGGGTCTGCATCGGATCGGCGGTGGGCACCTTGGCCTCGGTCGAGAAGCAGACGTCGAACCCACGCTCCCAGGGCGGAGCATGGTGGGCGTCGTGCTGCTTGCGGCCGCCACGGTTCGAGTCGACCACCTCGCGGGTCAGCGTGCCGAGGTGCCACTTGCCGAAGTGGCCGGTCGCGTAGCCGGCGGCGCGGAGCATCGTCGCGAGCTGCGGGGTGTCCTCGGGGAGGTGTCCGCTGTTGGCGCCGGGAATGCCGAGGCGGACCGGGTGCTGGCCGGTGAGGCAGCTGGCGCGGGTCGGCGAGCACACCGGCGACTGCGCGTAGAAGCGGGTGAGCACCATGCCGCGCGCCGCCAGCGCATCGAGCTGCGGGGTCTTCAGGACCTCGTGACCCTGGAAGCCGGCATCGGCCCAGCCCTGGTCGTCGGTCATGCACAGGATGACGTTGGGGCGGGGCGGGGGGGCCGGGTCGTCCTGCGCCGTGACTTCGCGGGCTACCGCGAGTCCCGAGACGAGGATGGCGATCGGAGCGAGCGTGCGGAGACTCGGCGGCATGCCCGCATCTTCACCGCGGTGCGGTCCGTCGCGTCAATCCGTCGCCGGCTTCTCCCAGACGTTGCGTACGTACAGCAGCGAGAAGCCCTGCCGCAGCGCATTGGCCATCGACGTCGAACCGGGCTGGGTGACCATCGTCGCGAGTTCGGCACCGGCCGCCGCGGCATCGGCGAGGCGATGGTGCAGGAGCGCGGTCTGCGCACCATTGCCGCGGTGCTCGGGCAGCGTCGCGGCACCGGTCAGCAGCACCACGCCGTCGTGGACGCGCATGCTCGCGGCGGCGGCGCATCGGCCGTCGCGCCGCGCCATGTAGCGGCTCGCGCCCGGGACCTCGGCGATCTCGCGGATGCACGGCTCGAGCACCTCGCGGGGAAAGCTCTCCTGGCTCGGGACGCCCTGGCCGTCGGGCGTCGCGAAGCCGCGGTAGACCACGTCGACCCAGGCGTCGAGTTCGTCCAGCGGACTCGAGGTCACTTCGAGTCCGCTCCCGTCGCCGGCCGACGAGCGCGCCGGCAGCGGTTGACCGAGCACGTTCTCGATCCCCGTCGGCCGGTAGCCGCGCGCCGCGAGACGCGCCGGCAGCGCAGGATCGCCGAGGCTCGACAGCTCGATGCGGACCCCCGAAGCGCGCGCCGCGTAGTCCGCCTCGAGCGCGTCGAGCTCCGAATCCTCGAGCGGCGCGAAGCCGAGCGCTGCGACCTTGTTGAACGGCGCATCCGGCCGCACCCAGCAGGCGATCCCGCCGCCGACCTCGCGGACGAACGCCTCGCCGACCTCTGCGCCGAGTGCCTGGCGCGCCGCCAGGGAGGCCTTCAGCAGATCGGCTTCACCGCGGTCGATCCGCGCTCCGAGTTCCACGCTGCAGAACATCGATCAGGACCCTGTGCCGGAGTCGCCGACTTCGGTGTCGTCGGGCTCCAGGTTGTCGGCCGGATCCCAGCCGCCGCCGAGCGCGCGGTAGAGGTCGACCATGCTCTGCGCGGCGAGACCGCGCGCCTGGGCGACGTCGATCTCGGCGGCGAACACGGCGCGCTGGGCGTCGAGCACGTCCTGGAAGCCGATCAGGCCGTCGCGGTACAGGCGCGTCGCCAGTCGCAGGGTCTCGCGTGCCGCAGTGGCGGCCGCCTCCACTGCCTCCACGCTGATCCGCTGCTCGGTGAACGCGGTCATCGCACTCTCCACCTCCTCGATCGCGTTCAGCACCGCACGCTCGTAGAGCAGCAGCGACTGCTCCAACCGCGAGTCCTCGACGTCGATCTGACTGCGGACCCGGCCGCCGTCGAACAGGTTCCAGCGCATCGACGGGCCGAGCGCGAAGGTCTGTGAACCGGCGTCGAGCAGGTTGCCACCCAGGCTCTGGAAGCCCAGGCTGCCGTTGATCGAGAAGCTCGGATAGAGGTCGGCGGTGGCGATGCCGACCGCCGCGGTCTGCGAAGCGAGGCGGCGCTCCGCAGCGCGGATGTCGGGCCGCTGGCGCAGCAGCTCGGCCGGGACTCCGACGGAGACGCTCCGATCCGGCACCGGGATCGGTTGCGGTGCCTTCAGCTCGTCGTGCAGACGCTCGGGCGGGATCGCCAGCAGCACGGCGATCGTGTTGATCTCGCGGGCGAGCGCGATCCGCAACGGGGGGACCGCGGCCTCCGAGGTTGCCATGACCTGTCTCGCCTGGCTCACGTCGAGCGCCGAGGAGATGCCGCCGGCCTGGCGGGTCTCGGTGAGTTGCAGGATATCGCGCTGCGAGTCGATGTTGCGCGACGCCGCGCCGAGCCGGGCCTGCAGCGAGCGGACCTCGAGGTAGGCGCGCGCGATCTCGGCGAACAGCGAGACCTGCACGTCGCGGCTGTCCTCCTTGGTGGCCTCGTAGGCGGCCTCGGCGGATTCGACGGCCCTTGCGATCTTGCCGAACGCGTCCAGTTCCCAGCTCGCGCCGACCCCGGCACTCGAGATCGTTCGTGACTGGAAGCCGGTCTGGAACGAGCTGGCCTGGGCGACGTCGAGGCCGGCCGAGACCTGCGGAGCGCCGCCGGATCGGGCGATGCCCACCCGGGAGCGGGCCTCGTTGACGCGGGCGAGCGCGATCCGCAGGTCGAGGTTCTCCGCCGCCGCACGCTCGATCATCGCGGTCAGCAGTTGATCCTCGAAGACCTTCCACCAGTCCTGGAGATCCAGCGGGTCGCCTTGGAAGGCGGGGTCGGCGACCTGGCCGCTGAAGTCGCTCGGTAGGTCCCGCGTCGATTCGGGGCCTTCGTAGTCCGGTCCGACCTTGCAGCCGGCGGCGAGGAGCAGGGCACCCAGTCCAGTCAGATGCACGATCCGGAGCATGGTCACGAGCGTAGCCCGCGACGCGGGGCAACACGTCTGCAATCGGAGGTGGCCTCCGAATCCGCCGCTGCGGCTCCTGGGATGGTCGGGGGGACGCGCTAGAGTCTGCGCGTTGGAGATTCCCATGCGCGACTTCGCCCGACCGATGCTGCTGTTGTCCGTCGCGCTCTCGCTGTGCCTTGCCGCCTGCGGGAGCAACGAGTTCCAGCCGCCACCGCCGCCGACCGTGACCGTCGCGACCCCCGAGGTCCGCGACGTGGTCAGCTATGCGGAGTTCACTGGAACGACCCGGGCCATCGAGGTGGTCGAGGTGCCCGCGCGGATCGAGGGCGTGCTCCAGAAGATCGCCTATGCCGAGGGGGATCGCGTCGAGGCCGGCGAGGTGCTGTTCGAGATCGAGCCGGACCGATTCCGTGCCGACCTCGATTCGGCCGCGGCCGAGGTGGCCGCGGCCGAGACCAAGGCGCGGCAGGCGGATCTGACCGCGCAGCGGCTCGAGAGCGCCTACGAGGACCGTGCGGTGAGCGAGCTGCAGATGTTGGAGGCCCGGGCCCAGGCCGATGCGGCGCTGGCTTCGGTCGACGTCGCGAAGGCGCGGCGGGCGATCGCCGAGCTGAACCTGTCCTATGCCACGGTGAAGGCCGAGACCGCGGGGCGGGTCGAGCGGAGTGCCTTCGACGTCGGCACCGTGGTCGGCGGATTCGGCTCCGGCCCGCTGACCCGTATCCACGACGACGACCGGCTGCGGGTCTGGTTCACCGTGCCGGACAAGGTGGCCCTCCGGGTCATCGCCGAGCGTGGTCCCGGGGCACCGTTGCCGGCGGTCGAGCTGAAGTCGGAGGTCGACACCGACTGGGTCCACACCGCGCAGATCGACTACGTCGACCCGACCGCGGACGCCGAGACCGGCACCCTGCGAGCCCGTGCGGTGTTCGACAACGCCGAGCACCGGCTGTTCCCCGGGCTGTTCGTGCGGGTCCGGGTCGCGGCGGAGACGCTCGGAGGAGCGGCCGTCGTGCCCGAGGAGGCGATCGGCGCCGACCAGATCGGACGCTACGTCCTGGTGGTCGGGGCGGACGACGTCGTGGAGCGTCGGGCCGTGGAGCTCGGCCCGCGGAGCGGAGCCGACCGTGTGATCACCGCAGGGCTCGGCACCGAGGAGCGGATCGTCGTGAAGGGCCTGTTGCGCGCCCGCCCCGGAGCGAAGGTGACGCCTCACCAGGGCGCCGATTCCTGACGTCATCGAGTCCGAAGCAACCTGATGTCCAGCTTCTTCATCCGGCGGCCGATCTTCGCGACCGTCATCTCGATCGTCGTGATCGTGCTCGGCCTCGCCGCGGTCGGTGGTCTGCCGGTTGCCGAGTACCCGAACCTCGCGCCGCCGACGATCCAGGTCACGGCGTTCTATCCGGGCGCCGACGCGCGGGTGGTGGCCGACACGGTCGCGGCGCCGATCGAGCAGGAGGTGAACGGCGTCGAGGGCATGCTCTACATGTCGAGCACCTCGGCGAGCGACGGCTCCTACACGTTGACGGTCACCTTCGAGACCGGGGTCGACCTCGACATCGCCTCGGTGCAGGTGCAGAACAAGGTCGCGGCTGCGGAGCCGAGCCTGCCCGAGGACGTGCGGCGGCTGGGCATCAAGACCCAGAAGCAGATGCCCGACTTCGCGCAGATGGTCGGCGTCTACACGACCGGGGCCGACCTCAACGACGTGTTCCTGTCGAACTTCGCCTACATCGGCCTGCGCGACGAGCTGAAGCGGATCAACGGTGTCGGTGACGTGCGGGTGTTCGGCGCGGCCGAGTACGCCATGCGGATCTGGCTCGATCCGTTCAAGCTCGAGGCGCGCGGCGTGACGCCGAGCGACGTGCTGGCGGCGATTCGCGAACAGAACGTGCAGGTCGCGGCCGGCAAGGTGGGAGAGCCACCGACGCAGGGTGATGTGGCGTTCCAGTACAACGTCCGCGTGCGTGGCCGACTGGTCGCGGCGGAAGAGTTCGAGGACATCGTGGTCCGCACCGGCGCCGATGGCGCGGTGCTGCGCGTCAAGGATCTTGGCCGGGTCGAACTCGATGCCGAGAACTACGTCATGTCGGCGCGCCTCGACGGGCAACCCTGCGCGCTGCTGGCGATCTACCAGCTCCCCGGCGCCAACCTCATCGAGATCTCCGACGCGGTGCGTGCGCGTCTCGACGCCCTCAGCGCCACCTTCCCTCCCGGTGTGGTCGTCGACGTGCCCTACGACGCGGCCGCGGTGGTCCGCGCGTCGATCTCCGAGATCGTCATCACGCTGCTGGTCGCGGCGTTCCTGGTGATCCTGACGGTGCTGGTGTTCCTGCAGGACTTCCGGGCCACGATCATTCCCTCGGTGACAATCCCGGTGTCGCTCATCGGCACCTTCATCGTGATGGCCGCACTCGGCTTCTCGATGAATACGCTGACGCTGTTCGGTCTGGTGCTGGCGATCGGCATCGTGGTCGACGACGCGATCGTGGTGGTCGAGAACTGCGTGCGGAACATCGAGGAGGTCGGACTGGCGCCGAGGGACGCCGCGATCAAGGCGATGCAGGAGGTGACCGGCCCGGTCATCGCGACCACGTTGGTGCTGCTCGCGGTGTTCGTGCCGACGTCGTTCATGCCGGGGCTGACCGGCGTGATGTATCAGCAGTTCGGTCTGACCATCTCGGCGGCGACCTTCTTCAGCTCGATCAACGCGCTGACGCTGAGTCCCGCGTTGTGCGGTGTGCTGCTGCGCAAGCGCAGCGGCAAGCTGAACCCGGTGTTCAGGGCCTGCGAGAAGGTCATCGTCAAGAGCACCGACGGCTACTCGAGCCTCGTCGGCGGCGCGGTGCGCAAACTCGGCGTCACGCTGGTGCTGTTCGTGGTCTCGTGCGCGGCAGGCGTGTTCGGTTTCCTGAAGGTGCCGACCGGCTTCGTGCCGCTGGAGGACAAGGGCTACCTGATGGTGGCCGCGCAGTTGCCGAATGCGGCGTCGCGCCAGCGGACCCTGGAGGTCTCCCGGCGCATCGACGAGATCCTCGCCAACACGCCGGGAGTCGCGCACAACATGGCGATCGACGGCTACTCGCTGCTCGACAGCGCGGTGAACTCGAACGTCGCCAGCAAGATCGTCGTGCTGGATCCGTGGGACGAGCGCCCCGGTCGCGCGCTGCACGTGCTGCGGATCGTGCAGCGGCTGCGGCAGCAGTTCGCGGCGATCGAGGAGGCCAACGTGGTCGCGTTCCCGGTCCCGTCGATTCCGGGTGTCGGCCTGGTCAGCGGCTTCGACATGCAGGTGCAGGACCGAGGTGGCATCGGCATCGATGCGTTGCAGGCCGGCGCGCAGGGGTTGGTCCAGACCGCGTCGACGCAATCGAAGCTGACCGGGCTCTACACCAGCTTCCGGGCCGACGTGCCGCAGCTCTTCGTCGACGTGAACCGCGACAAGGTCAAGCAGCTCGGCATCCCGCTGAGCAGCGTGTTCGAGGCGCTGCAGACCAACCTCGGCAGCGCCTACGTGAACGACTTCACCAAGTTCAACCGGACCTACCAGGTGCGGGTGCAGGCTGACGCGGAGTTCCGGGCGACGCCCGAGGACATCCGCAACCTGCGGTTGCGTGATCCACAGGGTCGGGTGGTGCCGATCGGCAGCCTGGTGGATGTGCGCGAGGACTACGGTCCGTCGACCATCAATCGCTACAACCTGTTCCCGGCGGCTTCGGTGAAGGGTCAGGCGGCGCCGGGGTCGAGTTCCGGTGAGGCGCTCGAGCTGATGGAGCAGGTCGCGTCGCAGAGCCTGCCGACCTCGATGGGCTTCGAGTGGACCGGCCTGTCGTTCCAGGAGAAGTCGTCGGGAGGTGCGGGGGTGGTGTTCCTGCTCGCGGTCCTGCTGGTGTACCTGATCCTGGCGGCGCAGTACGAGTCGTGGAGTCTGCCGTTCACCGTGATCCTCGCGGTGCCGCTGGGCCTGGTGGGTGCCGCGCTCGGCCTGATCGTCCGCGGCTTCGACAACAACACCTACACCCAGATCGGGCTCGTTCTGTTGATCGGGTTGGTGTGCAAGAACGCCATCCTCATCGTCGAGTTCGCCCGCGAGAAGCGCGGCGAGGGGCTGTCGCCGATGGACGCGGCGATCGAGGCGGCGCGGCTGCGCTTCCGCCCGATTCTGATGACCGCCTTCTCGTTCATCCTCGGCACCTTCCCGCTGGTCATCGCCACCGGCGCCGGCGCCGGCTCGCGGACCGCGCTCGGCACCGCGGTCTTCGCCGGCCTGACCCTCGCGACGATCCTCGGCGTGTTCTTCACCCCCGCGCTGTACCGCGCGGTCCAGACCGTCTCCGAGAAGTTCGGCGGCAAGGCGTCGGGCGCCGATTCGTGAGTTTTTCCAACCGGTGCCTGGCACCAGTTGGAAAAACTAGGCGGATGCGCAGCGCTGCCCTCCTGCTCCCGATCCTCTTGCTCGCCGGCTGCCACTGCCCTCACGCGCATCGATCCGCGAAGGCCAGTGGACACACCGGCGACGTCACCAGCATCCTGGCCGACAGGCTGCCGCGCCTGGGCCACCGCAACTGGGTGGTCATCGCCGACTCGGCCTACCCCGCGCAGTCCAACCCGTCGATCGAGACGATCTACGTCGGCGGGGAGCATGTCGCCGCGGTGCGCGCCGCCCTCGCCGCGGTCGCCGCCGCCAAGCACGTGCGGCCGATGGTGCGCATGGACCTCGAATACGCCGACGTCCCCGAGTCCGACGCGCCCGGCATCGACGCGCTGCGCGGCGAGCTCGACGCCGCCCTCGCCGACTCCGCGATCGACTTCGTGAAGCACGAGGACCTGATCGCCGAACTCGACCGCGCCGCCGGCCTGTTCGACGTGCTGATCCTCAAGACCGACTGCGTGCTGCCCTACACCTCGGTGTTCCTGCAGCTCGACTGCGGCTACTGGAGCGGGCCGGCCGAGATGCGGCTGCGCGAGGCGCTCAACCGCTGACGATCGGATCGGGCTCGGCAGCACGCGGCCGCGCCCACCAGGCCAACGCCAGCGCCAGCGCGACGAAGCCGAAGTAGAACGGTGCCTCGGGGAACGGCTTCGACAGCAACGCGCAGGCGGTCAGTGCGACGAGCAGGCCGGCACCTATGCGCCGACCCGGCAGCGCCGGCAAGGAGAACACCGCCAGCGCCACCGCCGGGAGCGCGGTCGCGAGGTGGTGCTTCTCGGACATCGGTGCCACCAGTCGCTCACCGACCATGCAGAGCCCCAGAGCAGTGGCTGGTGCGAGGTCGCGGAGGCCCTGCGCTGCCTCCTGCGTGGCTCTGCGCAGCCACCAGGTCGCGGCGACGAGTCCGCCCGCCACCAGCGCGGCGCAGGCATTGCGCACCAGCTTGCTGGTCTGCCAGTCGTCCACCAGCCAGCCGGCCAACCCGTGCAGTGAGAAGAACTCGCGGGTCACCTGGTCGACGCCGAGCGTGTAGGACCGCACCGCGCCGCCGCGGCCGACCACGATGTCTTCGAAGAACGCGCGCGTGAAGTCGATCGCGGTGTCGATACCGAGCGTCAGCGCCGGTGCGCTCCACAGCACGGCTCCCCACACTGCAGTCCAGGCGAGTGCCTTCCACGCGCCGCGCGCGACCAGCAGCAGCAACAGGATCCCCGGCGTGAGCTTGGTGGTGATCGCCAGCGCCAGCCAGAACCCGGCCCGCCCCGAACGCCCGCGACGCAGCGCCTCGGCGAACAGCACGCACGCTCCGACCAGCAGCAGGTTCACCTGGCCGTTGGTCAGGTTGCTGTGGACGATCCGGAAGAAAGGGATCGCGAGTGCCAGTGCAAGCCACGGGGTTGTCCGGGCCGGCACGTCCCGGCCGGCGTCGCGAACCCGCTGTTGGCACCAGCGCACCGCGTAGCACATCGCGGCCAGGGAGCCGAGGGTCCACAGCAGGACCGCCACGCCATAGGGCAAGGCGGCGAGCGGCTGCATCAGCCACGCGAAGGCGGGCGGATACAGATACGGGAACGTCGCGGCCGCATCGTAGGGAACCTGGCCTTGCGACACGTCGCGCGCCGCGTCGAGGTAGCAGGTGAGGTCGTAGCCCTCGGCCCGGTGCGCCCGTCGCCACGACTGCACCACCAGCACCGTCGCGACCGCCGAGCCGAGCAGGCTCAGGACGGTCGCCGGTCTCCGCCACCACGGCTGCGAGGCCGGGCCTTCCGGCGGCGTCTCCGCGGGCTTCAGTTGCCTACCCGTCGCGAGCGGTTCAGGACCACGTGGAAGCGTTCGCCGACCAGTGTGCCGAACAGGAACTCCGGCCGGTCGTCGCCATCGAGATCCGCGTACGACGCCGAGGTGGTGCCCCAGGTGCCGGGGAACGCCAGGATGCGCCCGATGCCGCCGCGGTCGTTGTCGAGGAAGATCCGGAACTCGGCACCGGTGAGCGCGCCGACCGCGCAGTCCTCGTCGCCATCGCGGTCGAAGTCGGCGACGACCAGCGCGGTCGGCAGCTCGCCGGTCGCCTGGGTCTGCGACTGGAACGTCGTGCCGCCCCGATGCAGGAACGCGGTGATCGACGCCGAGCCGGAGTTCGCGACCACCAGGTCGCGGCGGCCGTCACCGTCGCAGTCGCCGACCTCGATGTTCGAGGGGTTCGAGCCGGTGACCAGCTCGGTGATCAGCTCGAGCGCGCCGCTCTCCGCGACCCGGAAGATCGATACCATCGCGCTGGCATTGCGGGTCACCGCGATCTCCGGCTTGCCGTCGCCCTCCAGGTCGGTGATCGCTATGCCGAGCGGGCCGCCGAGTACCTCGGTCGCGACGGGTGCCGCGAACTGCAGGTTCAGGGTGCTGTCGAACAGCACGTAGACCTTGTCGTCGCCGTAGTCGGTGTAGATCAGGTCGGGGCTCGGGCCGCCGCCCAGGTTGCCGGCGCGCACGTCGCCCATCACCACCGTCGGGCCGAGCGTGCCCATCGCGGGCACGCGTTCCAGCTCGAGGTTGCCGGTCCGGCTCCGGTTGCGGTAGACCACCGGGCCGGTCGCCGTCGTCAGCAGGACGTCGCGGCCGTCGAAGACCGTTTCGACGCGGATGCGCTGCACGCCGGTGCCGACGTCGAAGCGGCCGTCCTCTGCGAAGGTCAGCACGCCGCCGTCGTCGATCGGCCGGCCGACCACGAGGTCGTGGGTCGCCGAGCCGGATGCGATCACCTCGGGGGTGCCGTCGCGGTCGAGGTCCGCGGTGGCGATCGCCTCGGGCGCGATCACGTCGAAGTCGTAGCCGCGCGCGCCGACCAGTCCGCGCGCGCTGCCGAACAGCACGCTGATCCGGTCGAAGTCCCCCGGCACCAGGATCAGGTCCGAGAAGGTGTCGAGGTTCAGGTCCTCGATCAGCGGCCGGTAGGGGAAGCCGGTCGCGGCCCACTCCAGGGCATCCGGCGCGAGGCCGCTGCCGGTCCCCGGCCACACCCGCACCACGCTCTGGTTCAGCACGCAGACGGCGAGGTCGTCGATTCCGTCACCGGTCAGGTCGCCGATCGCCGAGTGTCCCGGGTTGCCCCCCACGTCACGGGTCCCGTTGGAGACGAACGCACCCAGGCCGTCCCACTCCAGGACCTCTACGGTCTCGGAGTCGAAGTTGGAGACCGCGACGTCCGGCGTCGAGTCGGAGTCGAGGTTGCCGACCGAGACCGCGAGCGGGCGCACGCCAACCGCCTGGATCACGCGGTTCATGCCCAGCCCCATCGCGGAGCCGATCTCGACGATGACCCGCTCGTTGTCGGTGTCGCAGATCACCAGATCGGCGAAGCCGTCTTCGGTCAGGTCGGCCAGTGCGATACCCGAAGCGCGGGTGCCCCGCGGAAGCTCCAAGCTCTGTGGCGCCTCGAACGTGCCGTCGGCCTTGCCGCGGACCAGCAGCAGGTCGGCGCGTGACAGGTGGGCGACGACCACATCGATGATCCCGTCCGCGTCGTAGTCGCCGACCACGAAGTCGGTGGGCAGGGGCTGGATGGCGATCGGGGCCTCCACGGTCAGGCCGCCCAGGCCGTCGTTGCGGATCACGGTCAGCGCACCGGCCTCGGCGCCGATGGTGCACAGGTCCACGTCGCCGTCGAGTTCGAGATCGACCGCGCGCAGGCCGAGTGGCGTGCCGACCACGGTCAGCGTCTCGCTGAGTTCGAACGTGCCCCCGGTGGTGCCCAACGAGATCTGCACCGTGCCGTCCAGGTCGGCGGCGGCGAGGTCGACCCGACCGTCACCGTTCAGGTCGGCCAGCGCCAGATCGACCGTCCGGTTGACGCCGGTTACCAGGTCGACCCGGGTCTCGAAGGCGATCTGGCCGAACTGCGGGCCGAGCGGGGGTGCCGGAGCGTTCTCCTTGTCGCTACAGGCGGTGATCAGCGCGAGCAGCGTCAGGGGGGTGACGAGAGGGCGGGAGCGGGCGAGGCGATTCAGCATGGTGCGTACCGGGGATTCGATCCCACCAGCGGCATCGCGACAAGAGGCGGGGTCGCGGGGTCGGCGTGGCGAGGGCACACATCCGCTGGTCCTGCCGGCGTCGTCGAGCGATCATCCCGCCGACCATGAAGTCCCGCAGCTCCGCTTCCTCGTTGCCGCGCCCGCTCACCCGGCGTGCCTGGGATCTCGCGATGGCGCTCCACGACGTCCTCCGGGAGCGATTCGTGGGGCGTGCCCAGGAACTCCTCGCGGTGCGATTGGATCCGTCCCAGCCTCCGGAGCTGGTCGGGCCCTACGTCGACGAGGGCCGCGGCACCGGCCTCATGATTCTCGCCGGCACCGCGGCGCTGCAGGTGGTCCGCGGAGAGCGGCGTGAAGGGCGCGGCGTCGATTCTGGCGGAACCTGCTCGATCCGTGGTGTGAACGTGCTGCCCTCCCGGCTGATGCCCGAGGCCCTACGCGACTGGGCGGTCGCGGCAGGCCGGTCCAGTCGCTTCGCGCCGCAGTTCTTCACCTCCTCGGAAGGCACGGACCCGCGCTCACTGCGCAAGGCCGAGCTGAAGCACGTGGTCGAGGTGCTCGAACTGCTGCTCGCCGCGGCGGAGATCGACTCGTTGCGCGGAACGAGTCCGCCCGCCTTCGGCCCGGCGTTCCTGCCCTGCCTGACTCCCGCCCCCGGCGAGGTGATCCCGTTCTCCGTCGAGCGTGAGCGCATCCTGCCGGTGGCCGAGGCTGAGTGGGCGGCCCGGGTCGCGTCGATTCCCTCGCTGCCGCTCCGGTCGAGCCCCTGGCAGCTCGGCTGGATTCGCCACGAGGACGGCGAGGACCTCGGCGCGGCTTGGCACTCGGCCTACGTCTACGAAGCCGACCCGCGCGGCCCCGCGGAGTCGGTGTTCCTCGACGTCGACCCCGGTCGCCAACTCGTCGACTTCCTGCACGGCCTGATGCTCGCCAAGAGCCGCGGTGAGCTGGTCGGCCGGCCGGCGGCCGTGCACTGCAGCGATCCCGAGCTGTTCGAGCTGGTGCGCGGTGAGCTGACCGAGGCGGACGTGAAGGTCGAACTGGTCGGCGAGCTGCCGGAGCTGGACGGCAAGCTGGCGCGGATGCGGGAAGGTCTCGCGCGCGGTGCGGAGTAGCCCGTCAACTCCTTATTGGCTTGGGCGGTTCGCCGGCCTCGACGCGCAACCTGGTCTCGCCGTCTCGTTCGAACACGCCGCAATCGCGGACGAGCCAGTGATGCTCGGCGAAGGACTCCCGCTTGCGCGCCAGCAGCAGATCGACGATCAGCCGCGGGCCGCCGGTTCCTCGTGGCATCCGGGCATCGATCTGGTCGAGCAGTTCCCGGTCTCCCGCCACATCGGCGAACACGATCGCATTCCAGGTCAGCAGGCCCATCGTCAGTAGGCCGTCGCGTGCCGCTGGTTCGTGGGAGACCTCGTCCCAGATCGGCTCGATGAAGTCGAGGAACGTCCGCGACACGCTGAGGCCGAGCGGGGCGGCGGTGGGGTTCGAGGTGTGGTCTCGTGGCATGGGCAATACTGCGCTGATCTGCGGCTTCAGAGAGTCGTCGCGGCCCGCGACGAATGCCAGGAGGAGCCGATCCAAACAACACGGTCAGCGCGGCCGAGTGCCTCGGGGCATGGCGAGCGCAGCGAGTCATGTCCCTTCGGTTGCGGCGAGAGGCGGCGCGGAGATGCGACCGGTCAGGGACGCTGGCCGGTCGCGGCGATCGTCTCGTGGATCGCCCGTTCCGCCCGCCGGTAGCGCAGCGCCGCGCCCAGCATGTTGCGACCGCACACCGCGAAGTCGGCGATCATGGTCGCGCCGGCGAGCGGAGCGCTCGCGGGCCAGAGGACTGCCGCGCACAGGGCTACCAACGCCAGTGTGTGCACGCCGAGCTGGGTCCAGGCCGCTCGCGATCCGACGATGTCGTCCATGGTCGGCAACAGCGGGATCGCCTCGGGTGCGCGCAGGCATTGTCGCTGCAGGTGGGTGAACGCCAGGAAGGCCGCGATCTTGCCGAGCATCGCCAGCACCACGGTGAGTGCGAAGCCGTAGCCGAACAGCGCCGCGAGGAGGATCTGCAGCCGCGGGTCGCCGACTCCGGAGAGGTGTGCGGTGCCGACGGCGATCGTGACCAGGAGGAGCGTCGCGGCGAGCTGCCAGGCCCGGACCAGCGGTTCGGCGCGGCGGCGGCGACGGCGGTGCAGCCGCGTGAGCAGGGCCAGGGCATACGCGGTGCTGGCGAGGCCGAGTGCCGCGCCGGGCCAACGCGGATCGAGCAGTTCACCACCGAACGCCAGCCCGAGGGCGCCCGCGAACACGCCGAGGCTGAGCACTCGGGTCGTGCGGGTGCCGAACGGCGGCGCGACGTGGAACATCGGCACGACCTGAAAGCTGACCCCCATCACCAGCAGCAACGTGAGCGCGCCGAAGCCGAGCAGGGCGTGGGCGTCGGTCCACAGGCGGAACGGAATGCCGAGCGACGGCCAGGCCATGCCCAGGGCCAAGACCAGACCGAGAGCGGCCGTGGAGGCCATGCCGAGCGCGGCGAGGCGGATCGCGAACAGGGCGTCGCCTCCGGCCTGGCGGCGCAGCACGCGGGTGCCCACCAGGATGGCGAAGCCGCCGAGTCCAACGCCGAGCGTCGCGGCGCCCAGGGTCAGCGACCCGGCCGAGTGGGTGAGCAGGCCGTAGCCGAGCGATCCCGAGCCGATCGTCAGCAGAGGGTGCACGACCGCTGCGGTGCGGCCTGTGCCGGGTATCGAGCCGCCTCCCAGCACCGGCAGGACCTGGAACAGCGAGCCGACCATCACCATCGCCAGCACGCCGAGCGTGAGCAGGTGGGTCAGCGCCAGCGCGGCGGGCATCCAGCGGGACGCGAGTGCCGTGTCGCTTTCGACGAGCAGCAACGATCCCGCCAGCATGCCGAACACCGGGGCGGTCAGATAGAACCGCAGGGGGACGCGCATCGGCGGGAGCGCGTCGATCCGTAGCGTGACCAGCTTCATGGCTCGGGATCGCCGTCGTGCCAGATCAACACCTCGACGTCGGTCGCGGTGCCCGGCCGTGTGCGGTGGCGCAAGCCCATCTCGTCGAGCATCGCGAGCAGCGGGATCGGGACGCGGCGATGCTGCAGGACCAACCAGGAACCGCGCGGCAGCTCACGCAGCGCCGCGAGGGCTCGGACCATCGGTTCGGGTGCCTCCAGCCCGCTCACGTCGAGAACCCGCGCCGAGCCTTCCCATTCCATCCTCAGTCCTCGCCGATGCCGCGGATCCGGGCGAGCAGCTCGGCCGCGTCGCCGCAGACCTGGTCGCACATCGGATAGAGGATCTGCTCTTCCTTCATGTTGTGCTGCTGCACCAGCACCATCAGGGTGTCGGCATGCGCCAGGCTGCGGGACGTCTCACCGCGCGCCAGCTCAGCTTCGAGCTGAGCGAGTACCATGCGCATCTGATCGTGCTCCATGCGCATCACGGCGGTGGGTCCGTGCGCATTGCCGGTCGCTGCCTCGAAGGTCGGGAACAGCGCGTCTTCCTCGCGCGCGAAGTGACGGACCATGGCTCGATGGAAGGCGTCGAACGTCTGCTGGATCGCCCCCGGGTCGCCGGCCCGGATCGCATCCTCGAAGCGGGTGAGGGCCGCGTCGCAGTCGCGATGGTCAGCGGATAGGAAAGTCGCTAGAGATTCCACGGGCCCAGGAAGGCCTGGATCTCCCGGGACTTTCGCGGCTGATCGGGAATCGCAGCGGAGCCAGTATTCCGGATGTAGGAGTCGGCAAGGGAGTCGGTCAGGCGTCGACCTCGTCAGTCCTGGTCGGGCAGCCCGAGTCCCTGCGCCGCGGCGCGGAAGTCGGCCGGCAGCGGTGCCACGAACTCCACGGCGGAGCCGTCCAGCGGGTGCGCGAATGCGATCCGGGCCGCATGCAGCATCTGCCGCGGGAGGTCGTCCACGCTCGCGACCTCGGCCTCGCCGGCCTTGGCTCGTCGCACCCAGTCGAGGTAGCTGGCGTCGGTCTGTCCGTAGAGCTTGTCGCCGAGGACCGGGTGGCCGGCGTGTTCCAGATGCACGCGGATCTGGTGGGTGCGGCCGGTGCGGATCCGGCAGCGCAGACGACTCGCGGTGGCGGCGCGCGCGGTGACGAGGACCTCGGTGCGGGCGGGCTGGGCGTCGGGTCGATCAGCCGCGACCACAGCGCGGCGGATGCCGACGGAGCTGTCCGGGTCACGGCCGATCGGCCCCTCGCACAGCAGCTCGTCGGCCTCGACGCGACCCCGGACCAGCGCGGTGTAGTCCTTGGTGGCGTCGGCGAGCGCGGCTTGCAGGGCCGCCGCGAGCTTGCGGCTCCGGGCCAGCACGCAGACCCCGCTGGTCTCGCGGTCGAGGCGCTGCACCGGCCGGAGGCCGGGTCCGACGCGGGCGGCGAGCACACCGACCAGCGTGCGGTAGAGGAACGCGCCGTCGGCGTGGAAGGGCAGGCCCGCCGGCTTGGCGACCACGACGATGCCGTCGGCGTCGTGCAGGACCGTCACGTCGGTGGGAGCCGGAGGTTCGCGGTGGGCCTTGCGGTAGGCGACCACGTCGCCGCGGTGCAGCCGGTACTCCGCGGTGACCACGTGCTCCCCGACCGTCACCCGCCCCTCCGCGATCCGCTGCCGCCAGTCCTCGGCGGCGAGGTAGGGGAATCGGTGGGTGAGGAACTCGACGAGCGTCGCGCCGGCGCGATCCGGCGGCACGCGGTTCTGCAGCACGACCTCGCTCAGGTCGGCATCGGGATCGATCGGGGGCGAGGGCACGGCGGCGAGGATAGCGGACGTAGTCCGACGCGCGCGCGACGGAGAATCTGTCGTAGTTGGTGCCTGGCACCGACTACGACAGATTCGGGCTGGCGGGGGGTTTGATGACCTCGCTCGCGGAGCGCGCGCAGTTCCTCCTTCGATGTCTGTGCGAGTGGCGGCCGTCCTCCGCAGTTGCCTGCGCCTCGTCGCTCGTCAGGTTCCGCCTGCCCAGATCCTTCCGCCGGAACGATCGACTCTCCCGCGGTGCCCAGCATGCTATGCGGCTCGCTCCGAACCCGCCTACGCGTTCTCGATCGACGACGACCTGTCCGAATACCGATGTCCCCTCGACCCGACCCCGCCCTTCCCCGCGCCCTCGCTCGCTCCGCCTACGACGCCGCGATGCGCTTCCACGACCTCCGGCTGTGGGAGTCGTTCGACGACATGCGGAACTTCGCGGTCCGGGTCGACGGAGTGGAAGGGCCGGTACTCGTCGTCGTCCTCGGCGCGGCCGGCTCCGAGTTCGGGCTGGGCTTCTACTGGGGGCCGGCGGCCGTCGATGCGTTGTTCGCGGCCCAGGGCGGCGACTACGAGTTCACGTCGTCGCGTGAATCCTGGTTGGGCTCGATCACGGTGTCGGCGGTCCGCGCCATCCCCGAGTACCTCCGCGATGTCCTGCAGGCCGCCGGGCGCTCGGGCCGGCTCGGGCCCGCGTTCCTGGTGAAGCCGTCGGGGCGGCACTCGCGGTCGGCGCGGAAGAACGAGCTTCGGTGGATGGTGCGGTTGCTCGAGACCGTCGGGGCCGCGGTGGCGGCTGGGCAGTTCACCGCTCAGCCGCGTGTCGACCACGCGCGGTCGCTGCGGCTGCCGGTCTACGAGCTGGGTGCCGACGATGCTCTCCACGTCACCTGGGAGAACTTCGACGAGCAAGGGCCGCAGGGTCTGTTCGATGGGCCGACCGAGGTCGCCGATCTGCCGCAGGGCGACGCCACCTGGTGGGTCGGCAGGCGGCGGATGCCGACCGAGGTCGAGGGCTACGACCGGGAGGTGGACGCTTTCCTGGTGGTCGACGGATCGCGCGACAAGGTGCTGCGTGCCAGGCTGTTGTTCGCCGGTGAGCTGGAGCGGGCCTTTGTGGAACTCTGGGCGACGATGCTGGACGGCAGCAAGGAGCACGCGCCGGGGCGTCCGGCGAAGCTTGTGGTCACCGATCGAGATCTGTTCGACGCGCTGCAGGTGCCGCTGTCGACCACCGGGATCGCGTCGGAATACGCCGCAGATCTGCCGGCCTTCGACGCGGTCGCACGTGATCTCGCCGACCACCTGTCGGGTCTCCACGAGGAACCGGACGACGAGGAGGCGAGCGATCTGCTGCTCGAGATCTCGGACGCCTTCCGGAGAAGCCTCCCCGGAGACGACCACTCGCGGTCCGCACTGGGCGCCGCCGGCGAACTGGAGTTCTTCGGGGCGGAGCAGTGGGAGGACGGCGACGACGACGACATCCGCGACATCGCCCAGCTGCATTGGGCTCTGCTCGATGGGTCGTCGCGCACGCCGGCGATGCGGCATCGCGCCGGGGAGATCTCGCTCGCTCCCCGCGAGGCGTCTCTCCTCGAAGTGCTCTCTGCCGCCCGATTGACGATCCACCGCTTCCGGATGCGTGGCGGCTCCGGGGAACTCCTCGACCTGCTCGATCCGGACGACCCGGAACGCTTGATCGCCCGATTGCCGAGCGTGCCGGGTCAGGAGATCTTCGACGGCGCGCTGTGGATCGGTCGTTCCTTCGAGTTCGGCGGCTCGCGGCAGTTCATGCCCTCGGCGCCGTTCGTGCCGGCCGCGTTCGCCGACCGGGCGTTGAGCTTCCTCCGCGAGCAGGGAATGGAGCTCGACCATGAAGGCGTGCGTCGCGACGCTCGACTGTTCGGCCGGCTGTTCGACTTCCTCGGCGGTCTCGCCGGGCGGGGCCTCGCGCTGACCAACACCGACGGCGATCCGCTGGACCTCCTCACCGCGACCTTCCGGGTCGGCTCCGTGGTGGCGTTGCGGAAGGCTTTCGAAGGCCGCGCCGACGTGGACGACGGCGACGGCGGCGACGACACCTGGACCTGGTTCCGGAGCGAGCCCGGCAGCGAGCAACGGACACTGCTGGCCCGCCTCCAGCTCCTCGGCGACGAGCTGCTGGTGGAGCTGAACTCCGTGAACCGCCTCGCGGCGATCCGTCGCTGGTTGGAGCCGATCGACGGCGTGGAGTTCGTCCGCAGTCGTAGCGCGGAAGGCCCCACGCCGGTCGACGATGCCCTGCCGCGGCCGGGCTCGCGCGAACTCGACCCCGAGAGCCTCGCGATGATCCAGGAGATGATCCGTCAGCAGATGCTCGGTTGGGTCGACGAGAAGGTGCCCGTGCTGGGCGGACTCACGCCACGCGAGGCGGTGAAGGACCCCGAGCTGCGCAAACAGGTCGAGCTGTTGATCCGCACCATGCCCGATCCGGGCGGCATCCCCGGCCTCGTCGCGCCGCGCGACGAGATCCGGCAGATCTTGGGGCTGTGAGATCGGGGGGCTGGTCCCGCCGCGGCGAGACGCGGAACGGACCCGGTGACTCGGGCGGCGACCGATGCGGGGTCCTGCGGTTCGACTACTCCAGTCGGTGGTGGCCGCTTGCCTGCGCACGAGATGCGGTGTTCTGGTTGGCTTTCTGGTCCCTGTCTGGAGGACCGGGGCGGATACCGCAGGGTGCGGAGTCCGTGAGCATCCGCAAGCTCACGCCGAGTGCGCCGGCCGTCGCTGCCGAGAACACGCGTATCGCTCGATCGTTCTCGATGGACGCGCCGAAGCAGCCGCAGCTTCGTTCGAGCAACAGGGTGCCCAGCAGCGCGAGGAGCGCGAAGCCGATCACCAACGTGCCCGCCGACCTGCGGGGCAACACGAGGACCAGCACCGCAAGCGCGGACTCCACGACATATGCAGCGTGGAAGATGGCCTCGTGCAGTTCGAATTCGGGTCGGTAGCCGGAGTGGATCTTCAGTGCCGCGAGCCCTGCGAAGCCGGTCGCGAGGGTCCCGCGTATCGAACCGGCGACGCCGGTCCTCCAGCCCGCTCTCCTTCGAGGGGAGCTGGAGTCGGTCACCGGTGGAACTCTGGTTCGAAGACCGTGTCCGAGTCCACGAGGATGCTCTGCACGTGAAGCTGGCCGGTGGCGAAGTCGCGGATCGACAGCTGGACGATACCTGTCGGTGCCCTGAGGCCGTACGACGCCCGACCGAGCACCATTGCGCTGTGTGCATGTTCGCCGACCTCGACGTCCAGAGCATAGGAGGTCAACGTTGCTCCGGTGGTCGATCGTGGCCGGATCATCAGGTCGACGACGGGCCGAGTGACCCCGATGTGCGCGACGCGGCGCTCGCCCGAGGTGATCTCGAGCTGTCGCGGGATATCGACGAGGGCATCGGTGAGGCAGGTGAACTCCGCGTAGAGCGAGTAGCTGCCTGCCGGAAGGGCGATGTCGGCGTCGAGTGGTAGCGGTAGGTTCCAGACGTTGCCTTGGCTCGACCCGGGTACGAGAACGAGGTCGCCGTCGCGCAGACCGTGCTCCGCGGTCGTGATCCCGTCCACGTCGATGCGGAGAGTCCCGTGATCTCGAGGTGGCTTGCCGCAGCCCTCGACGACGATCTGTTCGACCTCGATCGGTTCCTCGGTGAGCGGTCGGACCTCGGCCTCGACCTGCAGGGAGCCGGTGGAGCAGCTGTAGACCTCGAACTGCCGGGATGGCGTCGGACACGACTCGTCTAAGGTGCCGACCCAGAGGAGGCTCGATTCACCGAGCGAACCGCGGAGCTGTCCGTGCACCGAGGACAACAGGACGGCGAGATGTTTCGGCGTGGCGGCGTCGGGACCGGTGCGCCAACCGATCAGGTCTCCGCAGCTGATCGTGGCCGCCGCATACGCCAGCCTCGCCATCTGGATCTCCACCGAACGCTCGCCCTCGCGGATGGACGTTTCCGAGGATGTCCGTATGTGGCCGGGTTTGGAGGCGTCGAATCGCAGCATTCCTCCGATCGGTAGGCCACTGATGCGTGCCGACCCGTCGGCGTCCGTGCACGCCATCTGGGTGACGTGGCGCGGAGTCGGGCGCGTCGCCGTCGGCGCGAAGCCGAATGGTTGGATCGCGAGCAGTCTGCAATCCGACGAGACCGCGACCTGCACGCCCTCGATCGGTTTCGCGTGCAGATCGACCACCCGCACGTCCACCGTCCGGCCGCGATCGAGTTCGACGAGGCAGACACCCTCGGCGGGCGTGAGGCCTTCGCGGGGCAGGAAGCCCGGGGCATGGACCGTGAACGTGCGACCCGCGACTCCGACCGGCACGGCCAGGCCATCGGGCGGCACCCGGGTTTCGTCACCGAGCCAGGCGGCATGGACGAGTGCGTCCTTCGCCGGATCGCCGAGGTCGTCTACGACGAGGATCGAGGCAGTCGATTCGCCGAGCGGCTCCTGCGGAGGGCAGGGCGAGCGCTCCCGGATCGCGGCCAGCTCCGCGAATCGGGCGTCGCCGCGACGGACGGCATCGACGCCGCCGGCGGCGTTCGGCACTCCGTCCGGTTCCGGTCTATCGGGATCCCAGAGCAGCGTGGCGGCAAACCCGGCGGCGACGGTCAGGAACGCGAGCGGCTTCCAGAGGCGTGGCATCGAATCGGTTCCGGGGCAAGGTGGTCCTCTCGATCGGTGCGGGGGGGGTCACCAAAGTCCGTTGCAGTGTGAGCACGCGGTGGTGTGACCGGGGCCCAACGGAACGGTGGCCGCCTTGATCGTTCGGCAGTTGCTTGCGCCGGCGCCACACTTGTCGAGGCATCCGGCCCACGGCTCCGACCAGACGAGGGTGCCGGCGATGATCACGTAGCTGGCCTTGCACGCGTCCGGAAACTCGATCGTGTTGCCGACGCAATCGCAGACGTAGCGCGTATGACCCTGCTGCACGTCCAGGACCTCTTCTCCGCAGCTCTCCATCTGGTAATCGGCATCGTCTGCCAGTTCGCATTTCCCTGAGCATCTCCACTCCAGGTCCTGGGTCTCCGGGTCGAGCCAGAGGCGGAGATTGCATGTCTCGGGCGGCGTCGCAACGAGCGCCGGCCCCGCCCACGCAGCGGAGATCGCGGCGAAGCAGGCGAGCAGGGCGATGTGCAGTTTCCGGGCGAGCATTCCGAACTCTCCTTGCGGTTGGTGACTTCTCCTCGCGCCCGACCCTACTCCAAAGCCGAGGACGATCGCAATCGTGGGACCCTGGAATCGTTCCCCTCAGCGATCGGCGTGCCATTCGATTGCCCGCGACCGCGAAAGGGGTCTGAAGTCCGATCCTCGCGCCCTGTGTCGTGCGAGCCGGTCTCGTCCGACTCCGTTTTGCAGCCTATCGTTCGGCCCTGGGGGGTGGGCGGGGCCGGCGGCTCAGTCCACGCCGACGAGCAGGTCACCGGCGTTCGACAGACCGAGTCCGACGCCCGGCAGGCACGGGAAGCTCGAGTGGAAGACCGCGCCCTGGGCACGCAGCCGCGAGCCGATGAGCGCGGGCACGTCGGGGATGTTGGACGTCAGGATCGCCGTGCCGAACACCACGCGCAGTGGGATCACCACATCGCCCCGGATGCGCAGGGTGCAGCCAGCGCAGCCCGGAATGGGAAGGGGGGAGGCGAACGGAGCGGCGTCGAGGAACAGGGCGGCGCTCGCGCCTGCGAGCGGCAGGTTCCGGAGTTCGAGCGTGAACGGACAGTTGATGTGCGGCAACGCGGTGCAGACGAGCGACGGCGTAGCGCCGGTGGAAGGGCCACAGCTGGTACCGCGCGGTGTGAAGGTCCCCGGAGACGGCGGTGTGAGGGCCCAGCCGGTGTCGAAGACCCCCTGGCCGTTCACGGAGCCTCCGAACGCCAGAATCCGATTGTCCGGTGCGGGCGCCATCCGCAGCTCCAGGCGACTCTCGGATCGCGTGCCCGAGGAAGTCCACGCATCGGAGTTCGGATCCCAGGTCCACACCACGTTGGTGCCGTCCTCCGCGAGGTGTAGGACGCTTCGTACGTCGTCGGTGACCAGCGAGTGCGCGCGCTGAGCCGGTGGAGGATTCGTCGGGAACAGCTGCGTCCACGACAACGTAGCGAGGTCGAGGCGCCAGGTGTCGTTGAAGAGCTGTGCGCGGTCCGCGCCGCCGAACAGCAGTGCCGAGGTGCCTCCGGGCTCGAGGGCGAAACCCGCCGCTCGGCGCGGACTCGGTGGTGTTCCGATCGTGTTCAGCTGTTGCCAGCTCGACCCGTTCCAATGCCAGAGGTCGCCGAGGTCCGTGTTGCCGTTGGAGCCACCGAACACGAGAACGCCTCGCCGCGTGTTGCCCGGCACGCGCACGCTCGAGTGATCGTGTCGCGTGGGCGCGAAGGTCGCTGGCGGGGTCAACTGTGACCATCCTCTCGCGGCTCGGTCCCAGCGGAAGGTCGTGTCGGT
Organism: bacterium; assembly: GCA_030432695.1. Lineage (GTDB taxonomy): Bacteria > Planctomycetota > UBA1135 > UBA1135 > UBA2386 > JAUILN01. The sequence goes on from JAUILN010000003.1 coordinate 296,409, forward strand.
CGACCGGGTGGTATAGCCCCCGATCAACAGCAGGTCGCCCGACACCGGGTCATGCTCCATCGACGCGAGATACCGCGCACCTCCAGCCTGGCGGGTCTCCAGTCGCCAGGTCGAGCCGTCGAACGACCAGGTGTCATTGATCTGCCGGCCGCTGCCATCCAGTCCACCATCGATCCAGGTGTGTCCGCTAGTGGGGTCGAAGGACATCGAGTGGTAGCGGCGCGCGATTGGTGCGATCTCGGGCGCGGACCAGGAGACGCCATCCCATTCGTTCACGCTGTTGATGGCGCTGCCGTTGTTGAGGAGCCCGCCGAAGCTCACGATGACGCGGCGGTTGCCATCGAAGCCCATCTCCGCCCAACGGCTGCCGGCGCTCGGTGCGGGGGGGGCGACGCTCCAGTTGGAGCCAGTCCAGATCCACGCGGTATCCCGGTGGTTCCGTCCACCGGTCAGCAGGATCTCACCCCGGACGTAGTCCGCTTCCATCGCGTGCTCGTAGTCTCCTGGCGGGTTGACTACCGGCGTTTCCTGCCGCCAGGTCCCTGCTCGGAACGTCCAGGTGTCGTTCGGATTGCTGCCGTCGGAGCCGCTGAACAACATCACGCCGCCGCCTGATTGCAGCTCGCTGGCCATCGCGTGTAGAAAGCGCGCACTCGGCGCGATCGCGGGGCTGAGGTTGGTCCATCCGGCCGGGGTCCAGGCCCAGGTGTCTCCCCGCCTGCGGCCCGCGGCATCGAGACCGCCGAACAGGATGATCTGGTTGGTCGAGAAGTCGTAGGCCATCGCGTGTTCCTGGCGGGCCACGAGCGGTGCCGGCGTCGGCCGGCTGGTCCAGACGCTGCCATCCCAGGTCCACGTGTCGTTCAGCAGTGCTCCAGTCGTGGCACCGCCGAACAGGACCACGATGTCGTTGGTCGCATCCCACGCCATCGAGGCGTTCTCGCGCGGCAAGGGCGCGATCGACGTCTGCTTCTGTTCCCAGGCCTGCCCGTCGTAGACCCAGGTCTGACCGGTGGTCGTGAAGACGACCACTCCACCACCACCCTGGGTCGGATTGGTGGTCATGGAGTGTCTGTTGGAGCGCTCTGGCGGGCCGACGCGCTGCCAGCTCAGGTTGCACTGGGACGACAGGGCCGGGGCACTGCAGAGGGCAATGCCCATCGAAACGAGGAGCGTATGGAGGGCGCGCGGCCGCGAGTGGGTGGGGCGGCGCGAGGGTTCACAGATCTTGTGCACGTTGGTTCCTTCGGGTGACGAAAGCGTCGGAGGTCCTCGTGCGCGGGCCGCTTCCGGGTTGCGCTCTACGAGGCGTTCGCCTTCTCGGCTCGCACTCCGACGCAACCTCCAACCCGGCACGCGACGGCGTCCGTCGCGGGGAATCGGTTTCCCGCGGTCGCGACCCCGCCGTGCAGCTCTCCAACTGCAGGGCATGTTAGCGGCCACCCCGTGGGAGGCCAGCTCGATCGAAGCGCTCCGAGAGGTCGGACGTCCTCTCACGCACTGTTCTCCACGGGCGTTCGATCGGAACTCCTCACGACCCCCGCCGCCACCACTCCCGCCACAGCATCCCGAGCACGAACGGCAGGTTCTTCGCATACCGCGGCCCCAACCGGCCGGGCTCGCTCAGCGCGCGGTGCAGCCATTCCAGGCGCAATGTCTGCGCCCAACCCGGTGCGCGCTTCGACCGACCCACCAGGAAGTCGAGCGAGGCTCCGACGCCGATGCCGAGCGAGCAGCCGGTGTGCGCCAGCCAGCGGTGCAGGAACAGCTCCTGCTTGGGGCAGCCCAGCGCGACGATCAGCAGTGCGGCACCGGAGTCCGCGACCTCGCGGGCGACGCGGGCGCAGCCGACCTCGTCGTCGAGGCGGATGAAGGGTTCGGCGGTGCCGGAGATCCACAGGTCGGCGAACGACTCCTGGAGGACCTGGGCGGCGGCTGCGGCGACGCCGTCCTGGCCGCCGAGCAGGAACACCGAGCGATTGGCCATCGAGGCGGCGGCGCACAGGGGGACCAGCAGGTCGGAGCCGGCGACGCGCTCGGCGATCTCCTCGCCGCGGAACCGCGAGGCCGCGACCAAGGGCCAGCCGTCGGCGGTCACCAGGTCGGCGGTGCGGAGTGCGTCGCGGAGTTGCTCGTCGCATCGCGCGCGATACAGGAAGTCGGCGTTGGCAGTCGCCACGCGGCGGGCGTGTTGGCTTCCGGTCTCGTCGTGCAGCCAGTCGGTCAACAGGGACAGCGTGTCGGCGAAGCCCAGGCGCGACACGGGAACGCCTTCGAGGTGGATCGTCGGCACCTTGAACTCGGGCTGGGTGAGGATCGTCGTCATGTCGTGGCCTCGTGCGCAGACGTCGAGGAGGAGCCGATCGGTGGCCGGTGGATCGGAGCGGTGCCCGACAGCTGACGGGCGACCAGCTCGCGGTAGCGACGGCCGCCGTTCTCTGGCGCGAAGCGCTCGCGCGCAGCGTGGCGCGCGGCGACGCCGAGGTCGTGGAGCCAGCGGGGCTCACGTCCACGAAGCTCCAGAATCGCGTTGGCGAGTGCTCTCGGATCTCCGGAGCGGAACCGCATGCCGGTGCGGCCGGGCTCCACCAGCGAGGCGGCGCCGCCCTGGTCGGGGACCAGCACCGGCAGGCCAGCGGCCATCGCTTCGGCGACCCCCAGACCGTGCGGTTCGGTGTCGCAGGTGTGGACCAGCAGGTCGGCGCGACGCAGGAACTCGAGCACGTCGAGCCGGAAGCCGTGGAAGTGGATCCTGCGGCCGGCATCCCGCGCGCGCGCCGCCAGCGCGTGGAACAGCCCTCCCGAGCCGAGCACGTCGATGCGCAGGTCGGCGAGCCGTGGCTCGATGCGCAGGGCCTCGAGCAGCACGTCGAGCCGCTTCACCGACTCGACCCGCGAGACCACCACGATGCGGCGCAGTGGCCGTTCCCGTAGCGGCAGTGCGCACAGCGCGTCGAGCCGTTCCGCATAGATGAAGTTCTCGGCCACGTCGATGCGGGTCGCGGGCACGCCGTGCGCAGCGAGCCGGCTGGCGACGTAGTCCGATACCGCGACGATCCGCACCGGGAACCCGGCGAGCCAGCGCTTGTGCCCGTAGCTGCCCTTCTCGTCGACGCCGCCGTGCACCACGTGGAGGTGGGCGGTGCGGCCGTGCCGGAACACGCGGAGCGTCTCGAACAGCGCGGCCTGGCGGACCGAGGTCGTCAGGGTCACCAAGCGCTCGTGGCGGGCGAGTTCGGTCGCGAATGTGTGGGTGAGCGCGGCCCAACCATCGAAGCTGTGGGTGCGGATGCCGAGCGCGAGCGCCAGCTCCAGGGCTTCACCGGGGGGCGCGCAGAGCGCGGGATCGAAGCCGCCGCTGCGCAGCGCCTCGAGGGTCGCGATCGCCATCCGCTCGGTGCCGTACAGCCGACCCGAGTGCGAGACGTACAGTGCGCCGTCTCGTCCGCCGGGCTTGCCGACTGCGCCGGAAGCGTCGGTCGCCGATCGGATCGTCCCCGGGATTCGCGGCATCACCTCGCTCCGGCCAACGCGTCGGCGTCACGGCGCGGCATGGCCGTCTCGATCGGAGCGTCGTCGGGAGCGGGCAACGCCTTGCCGGTCAGGCTGCAGTGCAGCCGCAGTTCCTGCCAGGACTTCGCTGCCCAGGTGTAGTGCCGCTCGACGCGGGCCCGCGCCGCTTCGCCACAGGCCCGCCGCCGTGCTTCGTCGTCTGCCAGCGCCCCGAACGCCGTGGTGAGCCCCGCGACCAGCGCCTGGTCGGAGTCGGCCTTCACGCAGATCCCGGCGTCGGTGCCGACCAGCTCGGGCGGCCCGCCGTGGTCGAGCACCACCGCCGGCTTGCCGCAGGCCATCGCCTCCAGCACGACGCCGCCGCCCGACTCGCGGACCGACGGCAGACACAGCACGTCGCAGCCGCGCATGAAGCCCGGGATCGCCTCGACCGCGACGTGGCCGTGGAACCGGATCCGTTCGCCGAGACCGAACGAGCTGCGCAGGGCCTCGAGCCGCGCGCGCTCGGGACCGTCGCCGACCACGTCGAGCAGGAAGTCGGTCGTGGCGGACCAGCCCGCCAGGGCGCGGATCAGGAAGTCCACGCCCTTCAGCGGGATCAGCCGACCGCAGTACAGGATGCGCAGCCGGTCGCCGCGCCGCTCGAAGCACGGCTCGAAGCGCTCGATCTCCACCGCGTTCTCGCTGAGGACCTCGGCCTTGCGTCGTACGCCGAACGGCAGCATGTCGAGCGTGTGGTGATTGGCCGCCAGCACCGCGGAGGCGGTGTGCAGGGTGGTCCGGAACGGGTCCAGCAGGCGCGCGAGGCCGCGCAGCGCCAGGAAGCGGGTGCGCTCGCGGCGGTCGATCTCCGGGAAGCCCGGCGCGGTGCGCAGGCCGCCGTTCACCGGACCGAGCACGAACGGCACGCCGAGCTGGCCGAGCTTCGTCGGGTAGCGCGGCGAGATCGGCGAGACGCGTTGGATCGAGTCGATGGAACCGGCATCGATCAGCCGACGCGCGATCCTCACTGCCTCGCGGTCGAAGGCCCGTTGGGTGATCGCGTCGAGGAACATCCGGTTGGTCACCCCGCCGCCCTTCCAGATCCGGTCGTTCCAGGTCTGGATGCGCTTCGCCAACCGCTCGGTGTCGACGTACTCGACCCGCGCCCGCAGGTCGGTGCGCCGCTCCAGCGCCGGGCGATTGCGGACGTGGGTGATCACCGTCACGTCGGTCCGCTCGGCCAACGACCGCGCCTGGTGCCAGCCGATCAGCGGCTCGCTACCCCACTCCGGATTGCAGTGGTGCGCGACCAGCAGGATGCGCGGCCGCGACGAACTCATCGCACCGCTCCGCGGGTGAACAGCCGCTTCAGCCGTGCGAACTGCCAGGTGTGCAGCGACTGGCGGAAGCCGGGGTACTGGTAGCGCTTCTCGCCCTTCAGGCACGAGCGCAGGTAGCCGAGCAGGATCAGCAGGCCGCCGACCACGTACGGCTTCTCCTTCATCCGCCACGCCGCCGCCGAGATCATGTAGAGCGGGTGGGTGCCGAGGTACCACTGGCCGGTGCCCCAGCGCAGCCGACCGCGGACGATGCCCCGGTCGGTCGAGCCCATCAGCCGGTGGTGGGTGATCTTCATGTCCTCGTCGTAGACCGACGCGGTGCGGAAGCCGGCCATCCGGGCGCGGTGGAAGTCGATGCCGTCCCACATCAGCGCCGGGTGCAGGCCGTCGATCGCCTGGAAGCAGGCCTTGCGGTAGAGCTTCCAGCAACCGGCCACCATCTCGTCGATCAGGAACTCCTCGACCAGGCCGTGCGGCTCCTTGCGGTAGACCTTGCCGCTCAGCGAGCCGAGCTTCGGGTCGGCCTCGAAGTGGCCGAGCGCCGCCTCGATGTAGCGCGGCCCGAAGGTGAGATCGGCGTCGACCTTGGCCACGTAGTCCCACTCGACGTCGACCGCGGCGAGCCCTTCGTTGAAGGCGTCGACCACGCCGCCGCCGAGCTTGCGGCTGCCACGGTCCTTGCGGGCGATCACCCGGATCCAGTCGTGGCGCGCCGCGTAGTCCTCGGCGATCTTGTTGGTGTCGTCGGTGGAGCCGTCGTCGACGACCACCAGACGCACCGGCGTCAGGGTCTGCGCGACCAGCGAGTCGAGGAGGCCCGGCAGCAGATCGGCTTCGTTGCGGCAGGGGACGACCACGGCGACGCGACGGTGCGCGTAGTGCGGTGCGGCTTCGTTCATGGGGTCGTTCACAGGTGGACGGTCTCCGGCTCGCGGGACTCGGGAGCACGCGAGGTGCCATTCCCGGGGATGCCCCGTTCCGAGGCGGTCGGGTCGGTGGAGGCGTTCGGCTCGTCGGGCGGTGGTGCGCCACGCTCGATCGCGGCGCAGAGCCGCGCGGCATTGCGGTGCAGGTCGAACTCGCGCTCCACCAGGTCGCGGCCGGCGCGCGCGTGGCGGGCGGCGGTCTCTGGCGCGCAGAGGATGCCGCGGAGTGCGGCACGCAGCGCGTCGACGTCGCCGGGCGGGACGCAGAGGCCGGTGCGTCCTTCGAGCACCAGCTCGGGCACCCCGGACAGCGCGGTCGAGACCACCGGCAGGCCGACCGCCATCGCTTCCATCAGCACCACCGGCACGCCGTCGCGGTCGCCGTCGGGCGAGATCCGGCAGGGCAGCGCGAACAGCGCGGACTCGTCGAACAGCTCCAGGATGCGGTCGCGGTCGACTACCCCGGCAAACTCCACCTGGTCCTGGATGCCGAGGATGGCGGCGCGCTCCTGCAGGTGCCCCAGTTCGGGGCCGTCGCCGGCCAGCACCACGCGCAGGCGCGGGTCCTCCTCGAGCAGCGGTGCCGCGGCGTCGAGCAGCAGGTCGAAGCCCTTCTTGGGCACCAGCCGGCCGACGCCGAGCAGCGTCCGGCGTTCGCCCTGCACGTTGCGCTCGGCGTCGCGGAACGCGAAGCAGGCGGTGTCGACGCCGCAGTGGACGATGCCGATGCGGGACGCGGGCAGGCCGGTGCGCTCGGTGAGGAACCGGCGGTTGAACTCCGAGATCGTCACGAAGCAGGCCGCGCGCTGCACCTTCTCGCGGAGCAGCGACTCCTCGACGTACAGGTCGTTGGCGTGCGCCGTGACGCTGAACGGGATCCGCAGCACCCGGCAGGCATACATCGCGATGCTGGCCGGCGCGTGGGCGAAGTGGACGTGCAGGTGGCGCACGCGCGCGCGCTCCAGCCGACCGGCCAGATCGAGGCCGGCGATCCACCAGGCGACGACCTTCGGCCGCTTGCCGTGCGACGCGAAGCGGCCGCACAGTCCGTCGCGCAGGGCGACGAGGCCGGTGGTGACCGCGCGGATCGGGTGGCGCAGTGCCGTGGCCAGGGCGCCGCGCAAGAGCCGCGCGCGGCTGGCGTACAGCACCTCGGTCTCGGCGACGAACGGCCTCGCGGTCTCGTCGAGGCGCGCGACGTCGGTCGGGTGCATCGAGAAGGTTCGGATCGAGACACCCTTCTCCCGCAGGCTCAGGACCTCACGGAACACGAAGGTGCCGGAGACCGAGGGCAGTTCGGGAGCGAACCAGCCGAGCGGCCCCGTTGCGGCACCGGCGGCGCGACTCTTGCGCAGATCGGACGACATCTCTCCCCACCACACGGGCAGCTTCACGGCGTAGGTGTGCAGCGCGTGGGCCACCGCGTGGCTGGCCCGCAGGCCGTTGCCGCACTCGAGGACGAAGCGGCGCGCGACCAGCGCCATGAACAGGCCGAGCGCGAGGCTCGCGACCCACAGCGGCCAGAACGGCAATGCCACCAGCAGGCCGAGCAGCACGAGCTGGCCGATACGGCGCCTTCCGGCCCGCGCCGCGAAGGCCTGTGGGTAGCGGGCGCGCACGTTGCTGCGCGACTCGCCGACCCGCAGCGCGCGGCTCCACCAGTCGCGGAAGCCGCGCAGATCGACGTCGTGGCCGGCCATCAGCACGTCGAGGCGCGCCACCGCGAAGCCCTGCCGCGCGGCGCGGTGGCAGAGGTCGGGGTCCTCGCCGTAGCGCAGGGTCTCGTCGTAGCCGTGCAGCGCGCGGACCACTTCGCCGCGCCACAGGCCGGCGCCGCCGATCGCCGCGACGCGGCCGGTGCGCGCGTCCCAGTCGAGGCCGTGGGTGGCGTTCCAGAGATTGCGGTCGAGACCGGTCTCGCGCAGCCGGCCGGCCACGCCGCACAGCTCCGGGTCGTCACGCAATGCCGCGAGCGCCTCCGGCAGCCAGCCCGGCTCCAGCGTCATGTCGCCGTCGACGAAGTGGATCAGCGTGCCGCGGGCCTCGCGGAGGCCGACGTTGCGCGCGTGCGCCGCGCCCGAGCGGGGCCGGTCGACGTCGATCACCCGGACCCCGTCGCCGCGGCGGCGGGCCCGCTCGACGCTGCCGTCGCGTGAGCCGCTGTCGACGTACAGCACCTCGGTGGTGCAGGGCGCACGCGTGGCTGCGGCGATCGCCGCGTCGAGGGCGCGGTCGAGCAGCAGGCCTTCGTCGAGACCGATCACCACGATCGACAGGTCGACCGGGGCGAGGAGTTCCTGGTGCGCGTCGTTCATGTCGACTTCCTCAGGTCGGCGCGGTCGTGCGAACGCTCGGCTTGCACCATGTGCAGGGACTGGGCCCACTCGCGGGTGCGGTGGGTCAGGGCGACCAGCGCCGCGGTCACGAGCCCGTGCTGCTTGTGGAAGTAGCGCCATCGGCTGTCGCGGAAGAACCGCGCGGCCTGGCCGGCGCGGACCACCTGACCCGAGGCGCGGGCGCTGACGCCGCCGACGTGGACCACCTGCACGTCGGGCAGGAAGTGGATCTCGTGGCCGGCGCGGTGCGCGCGCAGGCACCAGTCGGTCTCCTCGAAGTAGAGGAAGAAGCGTTGGTCGAGCGGGCCGACCTGTTCCCAGACCGAGCGGCGGATCATCAGCGACGCGCCCGACACCCAGTCGACCGGGCCGGGCCGGGTCGGGGCCTCGGCGTCGCGCAGGAAGCAGCCGAGCAGGCGTGCCACGCCCTCCCACTGCCGCGACAGCTCGGAGCGGAGCGAGGGGAAGCGCTGGGTGGAGATCTGCAGCTGGCCGTCGAGACCGATCAACTGCGGGCCGGCGGCGGCGGCGCCCGGGTGTTCGTCGAGCCACGCGACCATCCGCGCCAGCGAGCCGGGTGGCGCCAGCGCGTCGGGGTTGAGCAGCAGCAGGTAGTCGCCGCGGCAGGCGCGGCTGCCGAGGTTGCAGCCCTTGGCGAAGCCGACGTTGGTCTCGCAGGCGATGACCTCGACCTCGGGGTGCGCGGCCCGCACGCGCTCGACGGTGTCGTCCTCGCTGTGCGAGTCGACCACCACGATCTCGTGGCTCGGGATGCCGTCGAGTCCGCCTTCCCGCAGCGACCGCAGCAGCTCGAGCACCGCGTCGGCGGACTTGTAGGACACCGTGACGATCGAGAGTCGGGGTCGTTCGGCGGGGTTCATGTCGTGGTCCTCGGATGCCGTGGATGGATTGGTCTCCGGGGCGGTCGCGCGTGGCCGGCCGAACCGGCGCGCGATGCGCGAGGAGATGGCCCGCCGACCTGGCGCATCGAGCAGCAGGAACCAGGAGGCCGCGAGGGTGGCGGCCAGCACCGCCGGTCCGAATCCGCACAGCCACCAGACCGCGGGCCAACGCCCGTCTCCCGCCGGCGAGCCGAACACGGCGCGCAGCGCCACCGCCGGCAACACCGCGCACAGTCCCGGCAGCAACACATCGCGCAGCAACGCCGAGCGCGGCAGCCGGAAGCCCGGCCACGCGAACCACAGGAGGCCCAGGGAGGCTCCCGCCTGGACCGTCGCCGACGCCACCGCCGCGCCGGCCATGCCACCCTTCCAGGCGCCGAGCGGGATGAGCGTCACGCCGGCGACCAGCCAGGCGATCGCGTAGCCGAACTCGGCGCGCGGGCGCGTGAGGCCGCGCAGCACCGAGGTGGTGGGGCCGGTCGCCAGATGCACGTAGCCGCCGAGGGCCAGGACCTGCAGCGCGAAGGCGATGTCGGGCCGGCTCTCGCCGATCCACGCCTGCAGCACCGGCTCGGGCGCGGCGACGAACAGGCCGGCGGCCAGCGCCGAGAACGCGGCGATCGCGCGGGTCGCGACCCGCAGCAGGCGGGCGGTCTCCTCGTTGGCGCGCACCCCGGCCTCGGCGGCGGCGGGCACCAGCGGGGCGAGGGCCTGCATCGGCAGCCCCGCGGCGGTCTGCACCAGCTTGCGCGCGACCTCGAAGGCGCCCGCGATCTCCATCGACAGCACCTGCGCCAGCGCCATCCGGTCGACCGACGCGATGCCGAGGTGGATCGTGCCGAGGATCTGCATCGAGCCGCCGAAGCGGATCATCTCGTGCCAGGCGGCGCGGTCGATGCGACCCGGCCAGACGTTCAGACCGGGGATCGAGCGGCGCGCGGCGAGGCGGTGGACCGGCAGTGGCGCGAGCACGCGGAACGCGAACGCCGCGCCGAGCCCGGGCAGGCCGAAGCCCTGGTGGAGCATGAGCCAGATCAGGCCGGCTTCCAACAGCGAGCAGACGGTGTCGACCGAGCGGACCCAGGCGTAGCGCTGCAGGCCTTCGAGGGTGCTCTGCCAGCCGCCGAGGATCAGGCTGGCGAAGGTCGCCGCGGTGGCGATGCGCAGCGCCCACGCGGCATCGGGCACCAGTTCCGCCGAGGTGCCGAGCACGGTCGCCACGCCGGGTGCCGCGATCCACAGCGCGGTGCCGACCACCACCGCGAACACCGCGCCGATCGTGGCGGTGGTGCGCAGGGTGGCCTCGATCCGGTCCTCGCGGCCCTGCGCCGAGTGTCTCGCGACCAGCGACACCGCCGCACCGACGAAGCCGATCCGGTGGATGCCGAGGATCCCCAGCGCCAGGAACAGCACCGCCCAGAAGCCGAACGCCTCGAAGCCGATCGTCGCCAGCACGTACGGCGTGAGCACGAAGCGGGTCGCGAGGTTCAGGACCTGACCGCCCATACCCACCATGGCGCCCGACAGCACACGGCGGTGGGCTCCCGCACGGGTCGAGCCCTCGCGGTCGGCGGCGGGTGGAATGGGGGCCGCTGTGCTGGGTGTCTGCGCCATGGTGTCCGGATCGAGGCACTCACGGCCCCCGGGAACCCAGGAGCACCGCGCGTGCCGATCGGTGCGCGGATCGGAACGGAACACCTGCACCGGTGTGGGGCGGCCTGGTCCGTCCGTTGCTCGGGTGGATCGTGATGGGTCACGGTCACAAGACGAGACACTCCGCTGCCGCGCTCGGCGGCATCCTCCTGGGGCTGCTCGCCAGCTGCGCCTGGCAGATCGAGCCCGAGGAGTTCGCGCGCGCGGAGGAGATCCGCCCCGAACTGGATGCCGACGCCGATCCGTTCGGCAAGAGCGCGGTGCCGACCGAGGACCTCACCGCACCGCTGTCGGTGCCGGCACCGTCGACCCTCGACTACCGCATCGGGCCCGGTGACGAACTCGTCGTGACCGTGGTCGGCAACTCCGAACTCAGCGGCGAGCGGGTGGTCGGTCCCGACGGAGCGATCGGCATGCCGTTGATCGGGGCGCTGAAGCTCGGCGGGATGACCCGCAACGAGTCGTCGACGGCGATCTCGGAGCAGCTCGCGCCATTCTTCGATGCCCCGCCGTCGGTGTGGGTCGAGGTCACCAGGTACGAGAACAACAAGGTCTACGTGCTCGGCCGCGTCGAGCTGCCGGGCCTCGTCGAGCTGAAGGGCAACGGCTCGCTGCTGCAGGTCCTGGCCGAGGCCGGTGGTCTGCCGGTCCGCGAGTTCCGCAGCTTCATGGCCCGTTGCGCGATCATCCGCGGCCGCGACCAGCTGTTCTGGATCGACCTGTTGGAGCTGCTGCAGGGCGGCAACCTGGCGTTGAACATCCCGCTGCGCAACGGCGACGTGGTCTACATCCCCGACTCCGAGGACACGCTGGTGTTCGTGATGGGCGAGGTGCGGACGCCGGGTGCGGTGCCGATCAAGGTGCGCCTCAATCTGGTGCAGGCTCTGGCGATGGCCGGCGGCCCCACCGAGGACGCCGAGCTCGAGTCGGTGTGGCTGGTGCGACCCGACGCCGAGGGCAAGCTCGCGCACGGCCCGGTGCGCATCGACTTCAAGCGGGTGGTCGAGACCGCGGACTTCACCGGCAACGTGTGGCTCAAGCCGGGCGACATCATCTACGTGGCCCGCTTGGGCCTGGGCGACCTGAACTACGTGCTGCGCAAGCTGCAGCCGGCGCTGACCTCGATCAGCCTCGGTGCGGTGCTGCTGAACGACTGACCCTCCGGCCCGGCCGGTCAGGTCGGTGCGTCCCATGTTCGACCTCTACGGAGACCCGGTGGAGCTGCCCGGCGGCGCGAGCAAGCCCTCGCTGCCGATCGATGCCCAGGCTCCGGCTCCGCCGCCGCTCGACGCCGAGCTGAAGGGCCCGAAGGCGGACATGAAGGGTGACCTGATCCGGGGCATCCTCCGGCACTGGTGGCTCCTGCTGCCGGTCTACCTGTGCATGGCGGGTGGCGGCGCGTTCGTCGTGATGACGAAGATGAAGCCGGCCTACAAGGCCGAGGCGGTGCTCGAGATCGCACCGATCCTGCCCAACATGGTCTATACCGGCGAGGAGTGGCGGGCGGTCTCGATCCACAGCTTCTTCGACAACTACGTGCGCACGATGACCCACCGCTTCAAGGAGCAGGCGCTCCTCGAGGCGGTCGTCGCGGATCTCGAAGAACAGGGCGTGCAGTGGGCGTATCCGTCGACGCCGCGCGTCGCCTGGCCAGCGGCGCTGCGCGGCAGGCTGGCGATCGTCTCGATCAACGAGACCCACCTGATGACCGTGAGCACCGGCGATACGCGACCCGAGGTGGTCGCGCCGGTCGTCAACACCACGGTGAAGCACTTCATCGAGTCGATCCGCAAGGAGTCGGAGGACATCGCGACGCATCGCTTCGCGGCGTTGGGGGAGGAGCGCGCGCGTTTGGTGGAGGAGCTGAAGGCCGCGCACGCGCGGCTCGACGAGATCGCGCCGGTGATCGGTTCGGCGATGCTCGACTCGCGGCAGAACCTGCCCTACGACCAGGTCAACAAGCTCGAGGAAGGGCGTATCAAGATCCTGGTGGACCTGGCGCGTGCCGAGGGCGTGCTGGTGTCGGCGGCGGCGCAGGCCGCGGGCCTGTTGGCGGTGAACGACGACCAGGCGGTGCTGCGCGAATTGGCGGACGATCCGACGCTGCGCGAGGCCCGCACCGAACTCGAGGCGCTCGAGGCCCGCACCCGCGAGGCCACGCTCGGCATGAGCGAGCGCCACCCCGAGCGGGCGTTGGCGCTGCGCACCGTGAAGGAGGTGCGTGAGCGCGTCGCCGACCTGGAGAAGGAGACCCTGGAGCGGCTGCTCTCGATCCGTCGCGCGGAGCGGCGGGCCGAGGCCCAGGCGATCATGCAGCAGGCCCGGGAATCGGTCGACGGCGCGCGCAAGAGCTACCAGATCCTCGAGGAGGCGCTCGACGGTGCCCGCGGAGATCTACGTGAGCACGGCCGCGCGATGCTCGAAGGTCTGCAGGCCCGGTCCGCCCTCGAGAAGGCGATGGATCGGATCTACGACATCGACACGCAGCTCGAGGAGACGCGGATCGAACTGCGGGCTCCGCCGCGCGTCTCGGTGCGTTCGCCCGCGGTGACTCCTGGCGAGCCCGACAAGGACAAGCGGCCGATGATGGCCGGCGCAGCGGTCATCTTCTCGCTGGTCGGCGTGCTGGGTATGGCGTTCGTGCTGGAGAAGCTGCGTGGACTGCTGGCCTCCGAGAGTCAGCTCGCCGGCGTGCCGGTGCCGGTGGCCAGGATCCACGACGTCCGGAATGCCGCGGTGGAGGTCTCGTTCCGGGTCGGTGAAGCGGGGCGCGAGTCGCGGCGGGTCGCCTTCGTCCCCGTGGATGCCAAGGCCAGCGCGACCGCCGAACGACTCGCCAACGGATTGGCGGCGTTGCGCGGCCGACGGGCCGTGCGCCTCGATCTGGTCGCCGAGGAGCTGTTCCTGGTCGACGAAGGCGACTTCGAATTGCCGAACGGCGCGACTCCGCAGAGCGGGGGAGCTCCGATCCGTGCGACCGACGAGGAGTTCGCCGAAGGTTGCGCCGGAACGGGACGTGGTGCCGCTGCCTTGGCGGGCCGTGTCGACGACGTCCACCAGCTCGACATCGCCAGCCTCTCGCGTCTCCTCGCCGAGCGTCAGCTCGATGAGCACATCGATCGTCTGGCCGACCGGCGTTGGGTGGTGATCACCACCCTGCCGCTGATCGACAGCGAGGGCGTGGTGGCCTTCGCGACCCGTTGCGATGCGGTGTTCCTGGTGGGCCTCCGGAACGAGAGTGGTCTCGGCCCCGCGGGTCGTTCACTGATGACGCTGCTGCGCGCGCGGGCCCGGCTCAGGACCTTCCTGCTGGTCGACAGGCCGAAGCGCACTCGCCGGCGCCGAGCGAAGGCACGGGCCGGATCGGTCGCGGCGCACGTCGGCTCGGTGGCCGAGGAGACCCACGGCGACTCCGTGTGAGGGCCATGAAGCCGCTGGCGATCTTCCCGCTGCTGTACCTGCTGTTCGTGCTGCACAAGCGCGACTGGCGGCACGCCTACGTGTTCGGGCTGATCCCGCCGCTGCTGCTCCTGCCCAACTACTACACCTGGAAGCTCCCCGGCATCCCGGTGTTCACGTTCCACAACTACCTGTGGGTCGTGCTTGCCGTGGTGATGTTCCAGGGCAAGGAGCGGAAGCTGTACCGCTTCCATTGGATGGATCTGATCATCGTCGTGCACGTACTCTGGTACTTCCTGAGCGAACTCACGATGAAGAACTACGCCGACGCGCAGAACCTGGTGGTGCTGCGCGCCATGGCGATCCTGCTGCCCTACCTGCTCGGTCGCGCGATCGGCAGCCACAATGGGCTCCTGTGCTCGACGCTCCTGATGATGGGGGTCGTCGGCGCGTTCATCGGCACCGTGTCTCCCTATGAGGCGCGGATGGGTATCAACCCGTTCGACGACTTCCTGCGTCGCAACTGGGGCGGTGCGATCCCGTGGGACGGCGCGCTGTATCGAGGCGGCATCCGGCGGGTCGCCGGCCCGTTCGCCCACGCGATCTGCCACGGCTTCTACTTCTCGCTGGTGCTGCCCTTCGTGCTGTGGCTGCTGTCGACCGGCGCGGTGAAGAACCGCTGGCTGAAGATCTGGATCGTCTTCGGCTGCATCCTCGGCCTGCTCACGCCGCTGAGCCGCGGTCCGATCCTCGGCACCTTGCTGGCGATCGGGACCATGTTCATGGGCTGGACCAAGGCCCGTGTGCCGGTGTTCGCCACCGCGATCCTGGTCGGCACGTTCGGCGGCATCCTGGTCGCTCCGAAGGTCATCGAATACGTGTCGATCACCCGCGCCGACGCCAAGACCCCCGAGCAGGAGACCGCTGCGTATCGCAACGAGATGCTCATCAACTACCTCGACATGTGCAATGTCGAGCCGATGTGGGGCTTCGGGAAGGACAACTTCCCGGTCGTCAAGAACCAGAAGTCGATCGACAACCAGTACCTCTTCCTCACCCTGAGCCACGGCTACCCGTCGGCGATCACGTTCTTCCTGGCGATGCTGGTGCCGGCGCTCGTGATGATCCCGAAGCTGTTCCGGCGGCATCCGTCGGATCCGCTCGGCAGGCTGGGCTGGACCGGGGTGGGGATGATGTTCGGCGCGATCTTCACCCAGCTCACGGTGTTCGCCGGCACGCAGACCGTCGAGGTTCTGTACACCTTGAGCGGCGTGGTGGTCGAGACCAACCGGCGTCTCGCTACGGAACCGAAGCCGAGGATCCGATGAAGGAGTGGATTCTCGGAACGGTCGGGTACGCCCGTGGTTCGGTCGCGCAGCCGCGCGGATCGGCGGGTGCCCGGGTCGCTCCGACGTGGACCCTGGCGACCCACCCCCGCGTGAAGAACCGACCCGTACTGATCGTCGACGGCGATCCCGACCTCCAGGAGCTGATCGCGTTCTCCCTGGAGCGCGAGGGACTCGCGGTGGCCTGTGCCGAGTCGTCTGCCGCAGCCCTGGAGCTGCTCGCCGAACAGGAGTTCGCCGCCGCGGTGCTCGACCTGGAGCTGCTCGACGAGCCGGGCGAGGAGCTGCTCGAGCACATCCGCTGCACCTGGCCCGACCTGCCGTGTCTGGTGCTCTCGGCCCACGACGAGGCGGAGCGGGTGGTGCGCTGCATGCGTCTCGGCACGGTCGACTACGTGGCCAAGCCCTTCGACCGGGTGCGGCTGGTGACCTCGGTGCGCAATGCGGTGACGCAGGGCGAGCTGCGCGCGCAGGTCGCCGAGCTGACGCGGATCCGGCGTAGCCGCGAGGGGATCAAGGGCTTCCTCGGCCATTCCGGGAGCGTGCGCCGCGCGGTCGCGCTGTTGGAGCGCGCGGCGTCGAGCGACGTGACCGTGCTGCTGCAGGGCGAGAGCGGTACCGGCAAGGAGGTCGCGGCGCGGGCGATCCATGCCGAGAGCAAGCGTGCGCAGGGGCCGTTCCTGGCGATCAACTGCGGGGCGATCCCCGAGGGCGTGATCGAGAGCGAGCTGTTCGGTCACGAGAGGGGAGCCTTCACCGGCGCCGTCGAGGCGCGCAAGGGCTGCTTCGAGGCGGCCCATGGCGGCACGATCCTGCTCGACGAGATCGGCGAGCTGCGGCCCGACCTGCAGGTGCGGCTCCTGCGCGTGTTGCAGGATCGCCGCGTACAGCGGGTGGGCTCGACCCAGCCACTCGACGTCGACGTGCGGATCCTCGCCGCGACCCACCGCGACCTGCACGCGGCGATCGGCGAGGGGACGTTCCGTGAGGATCTGTTCTACCGGCTCGCGGTGTTCCCGATCGTCCTGCCGCCGCTCCGGGAGCGCGGTGACGACATCCTGCTGCTGGCGCAGGCCTTCCTCAATCGCTTCGCGGAGACCCACCAGAAGGGCATCGTCCGGTTCGAGCCGGCGTACGTCGAAGCGCTGACCGGCTACCGCTGGCCGGGCAACGTGCGCGAGCTGGAGAACGTGATCGAGCGCTCGGTGATCCTCGAGGACGGGCGCTCGCTCAGCTTCGCGACCCTGCCCGATGCGGTGCAGATGGAGATCCGCGGCGAGATCGTGCCGCTGCAGTTGGCCCGGCGTGGCGCGGTGCCGGCACCGCAGGCCGCGCAGGCCGACGAGCTGGCGCTCGACGCTCCGGCGCCGGTCGAGGCGTCGCCGAGCGGGGTGTACGAGGTCCGCCCGCTGGAGGAGGAGGAGCGGCGCATCATCGCCAATGCGCTGCAGGCCACCGGCGGCAATGTGCGGGATGCCGCGCGCCGACTGAAGATCGGTCGCGCGACGATCTACCGGAAGATCGAGCGCTTCGGTCTGTCGACCGAGAGCAGCCGGAGCTGAGTCGATCGGGAATCCGGCGCGATCCGACGCTCGGGTGAGCCGACCCGGCACCTCCGGTGCTTCCAGTCGGTCGTGAAGCCCGAAGTGTCTCGCAACGGACCGACGGTGCTGCTCGTCGACGACGAGCCGCTGTTCCTGGACGTGTTCTCCTTCCACGTGGAGCGGCACGGCGGCCGCGTGCTCCGTGCCACCAGTGCCGACGCGGCCTTGCAGATCCTGGAGCAGGAGCACGTCGACCTGGTGGTCACCGACTACGACATGCCGCACCTGGATGGCGCGATGCTGCGTCGCAAGATCCGGCGTCGGGCCCGTACCGCTGGGGTGCCGGTGGTGATGCTGACCGGGATGCCGGTCGGCCCCGAGATGCCGCGTCCGTACTTCCTGAAGACCCAGGACCTCGGTGAGGTGGTGGTGACGCTCTTCGAGCTGATCGGCGCCGAGGACCGGGACGTCGATCCCGAGCGGGTGCTCGCCGCGGCCGCCTCGGCGCCGCGCCGGGCCGCGAGCGGACGGCGCCAGCGCCTGCTCTCCCGCGCGAAGCACCGCGCCTATGCGTTCGTCAAACGCGGCGTCGACATCGCGGCGATCAGCCTGGCGCTCACCGTGCTGGCGCCGCTGTTCGCGTTCGTCGCGCTGGCGATCCTGGTCGAGGACCCGGGCCCGATCCTGTTCCGGCAGACCCGGGTCGGGCGCGGTGGCCGGCTGTTCAAGATGCTGAAGTTCCGCTCGATGCGGGTGAACGCCGAGGCCTTGCACGCCAGCCTGCAGAGCGACGACGGCAACGACGTCCGCAAGAAGCTCAAGCGCGACCCGCGGGTGACTCGGGTGGGCCGCGTGATCCGTCGGTTCAGCATCGACGAGCTGCCGCAGCTCTGGAACGTGCTGGTGGGGGACATGACCCTGGTGGGCCCGCGCCCGCCGATCCCCGCCGAAGTCGCGATGTATGGCGTCCACGAATGGCGCCGCCTCGACGTGACGCCCGGCCTCACCTGCATCTGGCAGGTCTCGGGCCGCGCCGACGTGCCGTTCCCCGAGCAGGTGCTGATGGATCAGGAGTACGTCCTGAACCGTTCCCTGAAGGGCGATCTCGAGCTGCTGGCGAAGACCCTGCCGGCGGTGGTCTCGGGCAAGGGAGCCTACTGAAGTGGTGGTCCAGGCCGGTCCCGTGAAACTGCGATCCCAGATCCATGGCGGCCCGTCCGCCGCCGACCGCGCGCTCGACGTGCGTCTCCGCGAGGTCGATGGCCTCGTTCCGGAACACCTCGCCGACGACCCGGTGGCGATCCGCGAATGGCTGCGGGCTCCGATCGCCGGGGTGCCGGTGTACCAGCGCCTGTTGGAGCCGCTGGCCGGGCTGCCGATCGCCCACCTGCAGATCACCGGCGGGCTGGTGGCGGAGACCTTCGTCACGATGCTCCGTGAGCGGGCCACCTTCGGCATCGTCCCCGACGCCGACGTGCTGCCGCGCGCGGTCGAGGAGGGCGAGCGGGCCACCACGGTCGACCTGCCCGGCTGGGCGCTCCTCGACGTCGACCTGCGCGGCCTGCTCGAGGGCTTCGACGCGGAGGACGTCGCGGCCTTCGTGCTGGAGGCGCCCGAGGGCCACGTCCACGAGATCATCCGTATCGGCCCGCGCGGTGTCGCGCCGCGGATCCTGTCGGAGGCGGTGCCGATCGGCCAGATCCTCCCGGTCGACTCGGCGTTCGCACTATGGACCGCCTCACGGATGGTGCTCGAGGGTGACTGCGACTTCCTGAAGCCGTTCGGCTCGCTGCGCGGCGACCTGCTGTGCGGCGGCCGCGCCACCATCGGCCGCGACGTCAAGGTCAGCGGCGTGGCGGCGGTCGGCGACGAATCGCACGTGTCACGCAGCGTGCACCTCGGCCACGGGGCGATCGTCGGGCGGTCGTGCTTCGTCGGCGACGGCGCGGCGCTCCGCGACTGCATCGTGCTCGACGACTGCCTGGTCGCACCCGGCGAGTCGCTGCGGCAGGTGCTGCGGACCGCGCGCGGCGACGTTTCGTTCTTCGGTGGTTGAGCCCTGAGGTGAGCGGATAGGCTTCCCGGCCTGCCGTTCATGGTTGTTCAAGGTCGATCCGGAACCCGCTTCGGGACCGGGGCTCTGGGCTCCGAGTCCTCCGCCCCGCCACCCACCACCGAGCGTGGCGCCTCCGTGCCGCGGCTGCGCGTCCGCCAGCGGGTCGGCAAGTACCGGCTGACCCGGCGCATCGCCGATGGCGGGATGTCCACGGTCTTCGAGGCCTACGACACGATCGAGGGCGTGAAGGTCGCGCTGAAGGTGCCGCGCCCCAACCTGGTCGACCGGAGCGTGCTGGAGCAGTTCCGCCGCGAGGTGCGGACCCACGCCGCGCTCGACCACCCGAACATCCTGCCGATCAAGAATGCCGACGTCCTCGACGGGCGCTTCGTGATCGCGGTGCCGCTCGGCGAAGAGAGCCTCGCCGACCGCATGCAGCGACGGCTCGGCATCTCGACCGCGCTCGACTATTCGCACCAATTGCTGCAGGCGCTGGCGCATGCCCACGAGCACCGCATCGTGCATTGCGACGTGAAGCCCGAGAATCTGCTGCTGTTCGAGGGAGGAGTGCTGCGGCTGGCCGACTTCGGCATCGCCAAGGTGGTGAAGCGGACCGAGCGCGGTTCGGGTTCGGGCACGCTCGGCTACATGGCGCCGGAGCAGGCGTTCGGTCGGACTTCGTTCCGGGGCGACGTGTTCACTGCGGCATTGCTGATCTGGCGGATGCTCAGCGGGCAGCTCCCCGACTGGCCGTTCGAGAAGCCGCTCGTCGGTGTGAAGGTTCTGCGCCGAAGGGTGCCCACGGAGCTCGTCGAGATCCTGCACAAGGCATTGTCGGTGGAGCCCAAGAAGCGCTTTCGCGATGCGGGGGCGTTCCTCGAGGCCTGGGAGAAGGTGCTGCCGGCGGTCGAGCGGACGCTGAAGCGGCAGAAGAGGTCGCGGCGATGACCGGGCCGGACCCAGAGCGCGAGGGTGCGCAACACGTCGAACCGCGGAGCTATCTGGGTTGCGACCTCGATGTGGTCGAGATCGCATTGGTGGCGGTGGGCAGCGTGGCGGTGTTCGCGCGCCGGTCGCCGACCAAGGAGACCGTCAACGAGGACTCGGTGCTGGTCGCAGACTTCGCGCCGGATCGCACCGTGCTCGCGGTCGCCGACGGCATTGGCGGGCATGCGGCGGGCGAGCGGGCCTCGCGGCAAGCGGTCGAGTCCTTGGTCGAAGGCCTCGACGCGGCGCTGGCGCGCGGCGCCGGCCTGCGCGACGGCGTGCTCGACGGCTTCGACGCGGCCGAGAAGGCGATCACCGCACTCGGCATCGGTGCCGGCACCACCCTGTGCGTGGTCGTCCTCGAGCGCGATCCCGACCGCGGCACCATCCAGGTGCGGACCTACAACGTCGGCGACTCCGCGGCCCTGCTCTGCGGCCAGCGCGGCCTGCTCAAGCACGTGACCGTGATGCACTCGCCGGTGGGCTACGCAGTCGAGTCGGGCATGCTCGGCGAGGACGAGGCGATCCTGCACGACGAGCGCCACCTGGTCTCCAATGCGATCGGCGCCGGCGACATGAAGATCGAGATCGGTCCGATCCTCGAGATGGCCGCCCGCGACACCCTGGTGGTCGCGACCGACGGGCTCTGGGACAACCTGCGTAACGAGGAGGTCGTCGAGGTCGTGCGGCGTGGTCCGCTGCGCAAGGCGGCCGAATCGCTGCGCGCGCGCGCCCGCGAGCGCATGCTCGGCGACGAACCCGGCCAGCCGGCCAAGCCCGACGATCTGGGCTTCGTGGTGTTCCGGCGCTCCTGAACCCGCGCCCGGTCTCTCCGACCCCGCCCACGCTCGCCAGGTGATAGCGACCACCTGCCCGACCGAGACTGGGGTCTGCCCCGCCCCACCCGCTAAGCTCCTCCCCGTGCGTTCCCTCGCTCCCCTCGCTCTCGTCCTGCTCGCGGCGGGCTGTGGTCGGTCGGGCACCGACACCCTCCCCGCGCCGGTGGGCTCTCCGGGTGCTGCCGCCTCCAGCTCCGCCGCCGAGTCGGGCACCTCGACCACCCCGCGCCCCGACCTCGGGCCCGAACACCGCCTGGCCCTGGCCGAAGGTCGCTGCCTGGCATGCCACGACGGCGCGGCCGAAGACCTGCGCGGCATCGGGCCGCTGCCGGCCCCGTCGCTCGAAGGCCTCGCCGACCGCGTCGCGCCGCTGTGGCTGGTCGACAAGCTGTTGTCCCACCGGGTCGGCAGCCAGGATCGGGCCCGCGACCTCACCGCCTACCTCCTGGCCGGTTCCGGCAAGGGCCTCGAGCCCGCCTCGGTCGGCGCGGGCCGCATCGGTCAGGGTGAGCAACTGTTCGCCGAGCTCGGCTGCCGAGCCTGCCACGACGCGGGCGGGGTCGCCGGTCTCGAGACCAAGACCGACTTCGGCAGCCTCGTCGCCTGGTTGGGCGATGCCCGCAGCACGCGTCCCGACCTCGCCTTCCACGACTACCGGCTGACCGACGGCGAGCGGTCGGCGCTGGCGGCGTGGCTGCTGCGCGGCTCGCTGCAGGAGGCCGCCGAGGCGCCGCCGACGCCGGGGCTGGCCTGGGAGTGCTTCGAGGTGCAGATCGAGACCGCGGGGCGGCCGCCGCTCGATGGGGTCGCGCCGAGCGCCAGCGGCACCACCGGGACCTTCGACGTGAAGCTCGGCACCCGCGGCAACAACTTCGCGCTGCGCTTCACCGGCGGGATCGAGATCGCCGAGGCCGGGCGCTACCGCTTCCTCACCGGCTCCGACGACTCGTCTTGGCTGACGATCGACGGCGAGGAGGTGGTGCGCAACGAAGGGCTCGCGCCGCACCGCCGCCGCGACGGCTCGATCGAGCTGACCGCGGGCTGGCACGACATCGAGGTGCTCTACACGGAGGCCGGTGGTGGCGAGAGCCTGGAGGTCCTCTGGCAACCGCCGGGGGCGAAGCAGCCGAAGGTGGTGCCTCCGGAGGTGCTCTCGGCGCGCAGTGCCGCGCTGGTGCCGCCCGACATCTCGTTCGACTTCGACGAGGCCGCGGTGCAGCGTGGCGAGAAGGCCTTCGCGAGCGCGCGCTGTGGTGCCTGCCACGAGGCGCCGGATCGTGCCGAGCCGCTGGCTTCACCGCAGTGGGCCGACCTCGCGTTCGCGGGCGACTGCAAGGTGGTGACCGCGACGCCGGAGATGCGCGCGGCGCGGCAGGCCTTGGCGTTGGCGAGCAGCTCGGCGCCGTCGGATGCCGACCAGCTCGCGTTCTTCCTGCAGCGCGACCGCTGCGCCTCGTGCCACGCTCGGGAAGGCGCGGGCGGCATGCGCACCGAGGCGATCGAGGCGTTGGTGGAGCTGGAGGACCTCGGCGACGAAGGGCGGCTGCCACCCGACCTCACCGCGATCGGTCACCATCTGCGACCGGACTGGACCACCGCGTTCCTGCGCGGCGACGAGTCGGCGCGCGCCTATGTGCGCGCGCGGTGCGTGGCGCTCGAGGCCGATCTTGCCGCGGAGTATGCCGCGCTGTTCGACGCCGTCGATGCGCGCGACGGGGACGCCGACAGCACCACCTCGCTCGATGCCGAGGTCATCGCCGAGGGCCGGCGCATCGTGGGGACCACCGGCTTCGCCTGCATCGCCTGCCACCAGGTCGCGGGCCGGCCGAGCCTCGGCCCGCAGGGCATGGACCTGACCTCCCAAGGCCGTCGCCTGAAGCCGGCGTGGATGCGCGAGTGGCTGGGCAGTCCGGCGACGCTGCGGCCGGGCACCCGCATGCCGACGTTCTGGGCCGACCCGAAGGACCCGACCGCCGCGGCGCAGATCGCCGCGGTCCAGGCCTGGTCGGCGCTCGGTACCGCAGCACCCTTGCCGGCCGGTCTGGCGGTCGTCGGCGGTGGCAACGTGCTGCAGGTCGGCGAGCGGCCGCGGCTGCACGGCGCGTTCCTGAAGGATCTGTCGGCCAAGACGCTGGCGGTCGGCACGCCGGAGCGGACCCACTACGCCTGGGACCTCCGGCACGGCCGGTTGGCCTGGCTGTGGCGCGGCGAGTTCCTCGACTCGGCGGGCACCTGGAACGGTCGCGCCGGCCAACTGGTCGAACCCGAGGACCGGGGCGACTGGGTCGTGCTGCCCGAGGGCGCGTCCTTCGAATCCGCCGGCGGGGCTCCCGAGCCCGCGCAGGTGAACGGTCGCATGATCGACTCCGCTGGCTACCCGTCGATCCGCTACCGCTGCGGCGAGGCGACGATCGTCGACCACCCGCGGCCGCGTTACGGCGCGAGCGGCACCGAGCTGGTGCGGCGTGTCACGGTCGAGGGGGGCGACGTGGTGATGCGCCTGCCGGGCGCCGACGCGCCGCGCGTGAAGGCGACCGTCGATGGCGCACGCGTGACCGACTCGCTGGCGATCCCCGCGGGCACGACGGTCGAGGTGGTCTACTCATGGTGATGCACGCAGTCCTGCTCTCGACCCTGCTGGTTGCTTCCGCGCCGCAGGAGCCGGTCGAGCCCCGTTCCGAAGCCGACTTCGTCGCGATCGTCGACGTCCCCCAGCCCGACGACGTGGTGCTCGAGGTCGGCGGCCTCCTGGCGCGCGGCGACGAGCTGCTGGTCGCGACGCGGCGCGGTGAGGTCTGGCGCCTCGAAGACGCCTACTCCGCGAACCCGCGCTATTCGCTGTGGGCCGAGGGCCTGCAGGAGCCGCTCGGTCTGCTCGAGCACGACGGCTGGATCTACGTGACCCAGCGCGGCGAGCTGTCGCGGATGCGCGATGCCGACGGCGATGGCCGGATGGACGAGCTCGAGACCGTCTGCGCGCACTGGGAGCTGTCGGGCAACTACCACGAGTACTGCTTCGGCCCGGTGTTGGCACCCGACGGCAGCTTCTGGATCACGCTGAACAAGCCGTTCGGCGGCGAGCCGTTCGGCAAGGTCGACTGGCGCGGCTGGGCGGCGCGGATCCAGCCCGACGGCACCTTCGAGGGCGTGTGTGCGGGCCTGCGTTCGCCGGCGGGTGTCGGGCTGTCGCCGGGCGGCGAGGTCTTCTACTCCGACAACCAGGGCGAGTGGTGCGCCAACAGCAAGTTCGCGTTGCTCGAGGTCGGCGACTTCCACGGTCACCCGCACGGCATCGCGTCGTGCAACCTGCCGGAGAGTCGGGTCGAGCATCCGGGCGACGTGCCGGACGGTGTGACGATCGACGTCGCCGCCGAGCAGGTGCCGAACTACCGGCTGCCGGTCTGCTGGATCCCGTACGACAAGGTCGGTCGCTCGCCGTCGGGGTTCGTGTGGGACACCGCGGGGAACTTCGGTCCGTTCGCGGGCCAGGTCTTCATGGGCGATCAGTACTCGTCGGAGGTGTTCCGCATCTCGTACGAGAAGGTCGCGGGCCGTTACCAGGGTGCCTGCTACCCGTTCCGCAAGGGACTGAAGTGCGGCATCACGCGGGTGGCGTGGGGGACCGACGGGTCGCTGTGGTGCGGGATGACCAACCGCGGCTGGCCGTCGCTGGGCGGGGCGTCGAACGGCTTGCAACGACTGGTGTGGAAGGGCGAGACGCCGTTCGAACTGGTCGAGGCGACCGCGACGCCGGAGGGCTTCGCGCTGCGCTTCTCGGCTCCGGTCGATCCGGCCAGCGTCGAGCCCGCGGCGTTCACCACCCGCAACTGGACCTATCTCCACCACAGTCGCTACGGATCGCCCGAGACCGACCCGCGCGACATGGAGGTGACTGCGGCCGAGCTCGATGCCGACGGCCGGACGGTGCGGATCTCGGTCGCCGGCCGGGTGGCGACCCGGGTCCACGCGATCGACGCCGCCGGGATCCGCTCCGCCGAGGGCGGTGCCAGGCCCTGGCACGGGATCGCCTGGTACACCCTGAACGCGATCCCTGAGGAGTGAGTCCGCCGGCCCCGGCTCGCCAAGTCGGGCCCCGGACACTACGCTCTTCGCCCCGCTGATGGACGACGACCAACCTCCCGATCTCTCCGACAGTCCCGGCGCGCCTTGCAGGGCGCGCGTGGAGGCAGTCCTTTGACCGCAGTCCTGCTGGTCGTCACCGTCACCCTCGCGGCGTCGTTCCTGTGCTCGCTGCTGGAGGCGGCGCTCTACGCCGTCACCCCGACACAGCTCGAGGTGATGCGCAAGAAGAAGGTCTTCGGGGCGCGGCGCTTCGCGAAGTTCCGCGAGTCGATCGAGGAGCCGATCGCGGCGATCCTGACGATCAACACCATCTCGCACACCGCGGGCAGCACGGTGGCGGGTGCGTTGGTGGCGGCTCAGTCCAACGAGGCCTGGCTCGGCGTGTTCACCGCGCTGTTCACGCTGGCGATCCTGCTGCTCACCGAGATCGTGCCGAAGAGCGTGGGCGTGCGTTACGCGCCCAAGCTGGTGCCGTACCTCGTATGGCCGCTGCAGGTGATGATCTGGATCTCGCTGCCGGTGGCCAAGCCGAGCCAGTGGCTGATGCACAAGCTGGTCGGCGGGGCGAGTGGGCACGGACCGACCGAGGACGAGATCATCGCGATGTCGCGGATGGCGGTGCGCGGTGGCACGGTGACGGCGGGCGAGGTGCGGTGGGTCGAGAACGCGCTGTCGCTCGACAAGGTGACCGCGCACGACGTGATGACCCCGCGCACGGTGGTGCAGGCGGTGCCGGTCGACAAGACGGTCGCCGAGATGCTGACCGGCGGACAGCCGTTCCGGCACAGTCGCACGCCGGCCTACGAGGGCGACAGCCTCGATCGCATCGTCGGCGTGGTGCACCGCCGCGACCTGCACGACGCGTTCGCACGCGGCGAGGGCGAGCGCTCGTTGCGCGACCTGCTGCGGCCGCTCGACATGGTGCCCGAGGGCATGCGCGGGCCGGAGCTGTTGGAGAAGTTCCTGCGCGGCAAGCGGCACATCGTCGCGGTGATCGACGAGTACGGCGGCTTCGAGGGGATCGTGACCCTCGAGGACGTGCTGGAGTGCCTCGTGGGGCAGGAGATCGTCGACGAGTACGACGAGCACGACGACATGCAGGAGTTCGCGCGGCAGATGGCGCAGCAGGTCGGCGGAGAGCCGGCGGCCGATGCGGTGGTGCCGCCGGACGGCGAGACCGAAGCGGCCGCGGAAGTGCGCGGTGCCGCCGACCAGGGGAGGACGACGTGAGCGACAGCTACGACCAGGACGGCTGCAACCGGGGCAGCTACGACCCGAGCAACATCTTCGCGAAGATCCTCGCCGGCGAGATCCCGGCCGACGTGGTTCACGAAGACGACCGCTGTCTGGCGTTCCGCGACATCCAGCCGCAGGCACCGGTGCACGTGCTGGTGATCCCAAAGCTCCAGCTGGCGAAGGTCGGTGACGCGCAGGCGGAGCATGGCGCGATGCTCGGCCATCTGCTGCTGGTCGCCGGTCAGGTGGCGCGGCAGGAAGGCGTGGGGGATGCGTTCCGGGTGGTCATCAACCACGGTGCGGACGCCGGCCAGAGCGTGTTCCACCTGCATGTCCACGTGCTCGGCGGACGGGATCTGGCGTGGCCGCCGGGTTGAGGAACTCCCGGGGTCGGTCGGGCGAATGCGGGCGAGCCGTGGTCGGCCGGTGAAGATGCAGCCAATTCGACCGGGGCGGGTGGCCAACCCGTGGTCCGGCAGTCATGATCGGTTCGTGAGCGTGGTCCAAGCACCCAGGCCCGCCGCCCAACCAGGGTTCCCTCCGAGGCGCGCATGACGTCCTTCGAAGGTGCCGGGCGCGGGAGTCACGATCGGGAGCCCGAGGTGCTCCTGCTGCCGTTCGCGGTCCCGGAATCGCTGGACCTGCCGACCGAGCTGCTCGCCGCGGTGGAGTTCGATCCCGGCGTGCTCGGCGAACACGGGGGGCTCGACGGCCTGCTGGCTCGACGGCTGCCGGACTTCCTGCACCAGGTGCTCAACGGTTTCGCGCCGGGTGGACCGAGCGGGATGCTCGAGATCCAGAGCCCGCCGGGCGACGGGCCGAGCCGATGGGTGGTTTTGCCGGAGGCTCCCGAGCCGGAAGACGTGCTGCCGATGCTCGGTGGGGAGGACTCGGTGCGCGCCCTGGTGACCGGCTCGCTGCGGTCGGACGGGCGCGGGCTGGTGGTCGAGCTCGGCGTGCACACCGCGCCCTGGGGATTCGGTCCGGACGAGGTCGACCCCGCTGAGTTCGACTCGGAGGACGGTCCGGCGACGAGAGGTGGCGCGTTGCACGACGACGATTCCGACGGCCTCGGATTCACTCCGCCCAACCTCGACTTCGGCGAGCCGGCACCGGGTGCGGAGCCGGCCCACGTGGTGCATGCGGTGCTCGACTTCGCGGACCCGGTGCGTGGTCTGCTCCGGGTCGCCGAGCATCTCGCCACGCTGGTCGGTCTACCCCCGCTCCGCCAACCGCGCCGACTGCTCAGTTCCGATCCGAAGGCGTTCCTGTGGTTCCTGCTCGGGCTCGACGGCGCGGCGTTGGTCGGCTCCGACGTCGAGATGGAGACCGCGACGCACGGCGAGGGGCTGCTGTCGCCGTTCGTGGAGGCGCTGCGCATCGATCCCGGCTTCGCCGTGTCGCTGCGGGCATTGGCCGGCGCCTGGATGGGTGCGTTCGAGAGCGAGCGGGTCGGCGACGCGGCCTGTCTGCGGTTGGTCGACGCCTGCCTCGAGCTCCATCCAACGGATGCCGAAGGGGTGGTGGCGGTCGCGGAGCTGCTGACGCTGGTCGACGAGGAAGACCGCGCGGTCGCCTGGCTGGAGCATGCGGTGGCGCTGGAGCGCACCGTGCCGCGGGCGCTGGAGTGCCTCGGTGTGCTGCTCGCGAACCGTGGCGAGATCGAACGGGCGCGCTCGTTGTGGCGACGCGGCGCCGGCGAGTTCGGTGAGCCCGACTTCCATGCGCACCTGGCGCGGCTCGCGTTCGTCGATGGCGAGATCGCCGAGGCGTGGCGGCGGATGCTCCGCGGGTTGCGTCGGATGTGGGATCGCGCCGTGCGTTGGGCCGAGTGGGAGCCGGAGATGCGGACTCCGAGCGTGCTGCTGCGCTATCTGGCCGATCACGTGAACCGTGGCGACTGGCCGGGTGGTCTACGCGAGTCGCTCGTGGAGCTGCGCGGTCTCCTTTTCGAACCGCAGGAGCGCGTCGACCTCGGGGTGTGCCTCGCGGCGGTCGGGGAACCGGACCTGGCACGCGACGAGCTGGAAGCCGGGTTGGCCGGCGAACTCCCGGCCTCGGTCGAGGACCGCGGCGTCCGCGCGCTGATGGGTCTGTTGGTGCCCGGGTTCGAGCGTCGTTTCGCCACCCTCACCGACTCGGTGCTGGCCGGCAGGGATCCGCGCGGTGCATTGGTCGAACTCCAGCTCTACCTCGACCTGCGGCCCGAGTTCTGGCCGGCGTTGTACTTCGTCGGCATGGCGTTGCAGCGGCTCGATCGCAGCGGCGAGGCGCTGGACGTGATGGCCGAGGTGCTCGAGCGACGTCCCGGTCAGCTCGACGCGCTGGCGGCGATGGCCGAGATGTTCGCCGACCGCGGCAATGCCAAGCGGGCTCTCGAGTGCGTCGAGGAAGCCCTGGCGGCGCATCCGCGCATGGCCGATCTGCACCTGCGCCGTGCGCGGTTCCTCGAGCTGCTCGGGCGGCGGCGGGAGGCCGACGAGGCGCTCGACTTGGCGATCGAGCTGGAGCCGGAGACGTCGGCGGCGGCCCCGCTGCGGAAGCCCTGATCGGGCTGCGCGCTCACTTGCCGGGAGAGGCCAACTCGGGCAGCTCGTCCGGTTCGCCTTCGGCCGGATCGGTCTCCGTCCCGACGGCGAGGTCGCCGGTCGGAAGCTCGCTCCCCGGCACCCCCTCTTCGAGGACGTTGCCCAGCCCCTCGCTGCGCAGCCAGTCGTAGATCGTCGACATCGGCGTGCAGAGCCCCATGTGCGGGACCACCACCGGCGTGCCGCGGCCGTGGGTGTAGATCTTCGAGAACACCCCGGCGAGCGCGCGGCGTTCGGCGGAGAACACTCCGCCGCCCGAGTTCCCGTAGTAGGTCGGCGCGTTGATCATCCAGTAGTTGGCGCCGTCGAGGACGTTGCGGGTGCTGGTCACCGAGCCGCGGGTCGGGATCGGGTCGTTGCCGAGCGGGCAGCCGACCGCGTAGACCTCGTCCCACACCATCACGTGGCTCGCTTCTTCGCGGGTCAGCAGCTTGGCGACGTTGGGGAAGATGCGGTCGGAGTCGAGGCGGACCAGCGCGACGTCGATCGAGCGCTTGTGCGCGACGAGCTGGCCGCGCACCCGCGTGCGGCGCCCGGAGGCGTCGTAGACCGAGATGTCGATGCCGTCGCGCTTGGCGTTCGGCGTGTCGGAGAAGATGTTGCGGACCACGTGGTAGGCGGTCAGCACCCAGTTCTCGACCTCGCCGGTGTCCTTGTTCCGCTCCGACTTCACCAGGGTGCCGGAGCCGACCGTGTCGCGACCTTCGAGCTGGACGGTGGGCAGCAGCAGTTCGCGGGTGAGGACCTCGGGGTCGGGACGCAGCTGGCCCGACAGCTCCTCGAGCCGCTGGCCGTTCTGCGCGGTGTGCTCGCGGACCACCTCGTCGGTGCGCTTCAGCTCGTCGGCGTAGCTGCGGACCAGTTCCTGGGTGCGGCTCACGTCGCGAGCGATCTCGTCCTTGAGGCTGGCGGCCTCCTGCTGGGCACGTCGCAGTTCCTGCTCCAGGAACGAGGCCTCACGGACGCCCTTGCGCGCCTCCTCGATGCGCGCCTCGATCCCGGCGAGCCGGTTGTCGACGACCTCGGTGAGTTCGTGCCGCAGCGTCTCCAGGTCGCGGCGGGCCTCGACCTGGGTGGCATTGCGCTCGACCAGCCCTTCCAACCGCGCGACCTCCGCCTGGCGGTCGCGCAGGTCGGTGAGTTCGAACTGGAAGTGGCCGAGCACGACCAGGAGCAGCAGGCCGCCCCCGATCTCCACCAGTGTGCGCATCATCGTCGTCGTCTCCCTCTCGTGGTGGCTCTTGACCTCCACAGGGATCGGCGAGGTGCGCGGGCGGCGTGAAGTGCGGGCCGCGGACGGGTGGGGCGAGGGGTGCGCAGGAGTCTGCGGCTCCGACGCTACCGGAGCGTTGCGAACCCCGACTTGAGACACCCGGGCGCCGGGCCGATGTCGCGCTTTCCGGCGCCGACCCCGGCGGCGCGGTCGGAAAGTCCGGGAGGATCCCCGCATTGGTGGGGCTCTTCCGAGCGGTCGGCGCGACCCGGTCTCCGTCGCCACCCCGTAGAATCGCCGGCCCCCGATCCGGGGAACGATCCGAGAACATGGCCTTCGCACCCATCCCCGAGATCCTCGAGCAGCTTCGCCAGGGTCGTCCGATCGTGCTCGTGGACGACCCCGACCGGGAGAACGAGGGTGACCTCTGCTTCGCGGCCGAGTTCGCGACGCCAGAGCTGGTGAACATGATGGCGCGCGATGCGCGTGGCCTGATCTGCCTGGCGCTCGAGGGCGAGATCTGCGACCAGCTGGGTCTCGGACCGCAGGTCGCCGAGAACGGCACCCGCTACGGCACCGCGTTCACGGTCAGCATCGAGGCCCGCGAGGGAGTCACCACCGGGATCTCCGCTGCCGACCGCTGCCAGACCATCCGCACCGCGGTCGCGCCGGACGCGAAGCCTGGTGACCTGGTGCGGCCGGGCCACATCTTCCCGCTGCGGGCCCGCGAGGGCGGCGTGCTGGTGCGCACCGGCCAGACCGAGGGGATGGTCGACCTGTGCCGCCTCGCCGGCCTGCGTCCGGCGGGCGTCATCTGCGAGATCATGAACGACGACGGCACCATGGCGCGGGTGCCGCAGCTCGAGCAGTTCTGCCAGAAGCACGGCGTGCTCATGTGCTCGATCGCCGAGCTGGTGGAGTTCCGGCGGCGCCGCGAGCGGATCATCGAGCGCGTCGCCTACGCGCAGATGCCGACCCGCCACGGCTACTTCGACAGCTTCACGTATGCGAGCCGGGTCGACGGGCGGACCCACGTGGCGCTGTGCGTCGGCATCGAACGGCCGGCCGAGACCGGGGGGCGGTTCCCGCCGATCGAGGAGCCGCTGCTGGTGCGGGTCCACTCGCAGTGTCTGACCGGCGATGCGTTCGGCTCGCTGCGCTGCGACTGCGGCGAGCAGCTGCAGCGGGCGATGAAGGCCATCCAGGACGCCGGCAAGGGCATCGTCCTCTACATCAGCCAGGAGGGCCGCGGCATCGGGCTCGAGGGCAAGATGCGCGCCTACGCGCTGCAGGACGAGGGCTTCGACACGGTGGAGGCCAACCTGCACCTGGGCTTCAAGGCCGACCTGCGGGAGTTCGGGACCGGCGCCCAGATCCTCCACGACCTGGGGGCCCGCCGGTTGCGGCTGTTGACCAACAATCCCAAGAAGCTCAGTGGACTGCACGGCTACGGCCTCGAGGTGGTCGAGCAGGTGCCGCTGATCGTCGACCCGAACCCTAGCAACGAGCGCTACTTGCACACGAAGCGCGAGAAGATGGGGCACTTGCTCGGCGACGCCGAGTGAGCCGGCGTGGGGCCGATTCACCAAAAGGGCTGTCGGCCCCGAGGTGAGTGGGAAGAATCGGCCGCCGGCGTCCCTCCAAGGGCGCCGTGTTCGCGACCCGTGCCATGACCCGGACCACCGACGACGAGCTGATCCAGGCCGTGCTGGCCGGCAGCGACGGCGCGTTCGCCGATCTGGTCGAGCGCTTCCAGGACCGCGTCTGCCGGCTCCTGTCGCGCTTCACCCGGGATCGCGGCGAGGTCGAGGACCTGGCTCAGGAGGTCTTCGTGAAGGTGTTCCGCAAGCTGCACACCTTCCAGGCCGACTCCGGGCTCTACACCTGGATCTACCGGGTCGCGGTGAACACCGCCAACGACCACTTCGCGCGGCGCAGTCGGCGTCGTCTGCGGCTCCTCGACGACGAGGACGGCCTCGCGGGTGGGGGACGTCTCCGGGACGGCAGCTCGGCTCCGTCCGAGCCGCTGCTCGACGCCGAGGTCCGCGCCGTCACCAGGGCGATCGTCGACGATCTGCCCGAGAAGTATCGGACCGTCCTGGTGCTCCGCGAATACGAGGACCTTTCCTACACCGCGATGGCCGAGGTGCTGGGGATCAGCATCGGAACGGTCGAGTCGCGGCTGTTCCGGGCCCGGCAGCGCTTCAAGGACGCGCTGCAGCGTCGGTTCCCGGAGCTGGTGCCGGGCAGTCGGCACGAAGGCCACAAGCGCGCACCGGTTGGTGATCGCGAAGGCGGTGATCGTGAGGGCGGGGACCTCGAGCCCGGCCCTGAAGCGGGG
Source organism: bacterium (assembly GCA_030432695.1). Taxonomy (GTDB): domain Bacteria; phylum Planctomycetota; class UBA1135; order UBA1135; family UBA2386; genus JAUILN01. Next base: position 328,693 of record JAUILN010000003.1, read on the forward strand.
GCCTCCTCGGCGAAGGTCCGTGAAGGGCGGTCTCCCGGGAGGAACGAGTCATGAACGGATCAGGCGAAGGTCGATCGATGCATCCTGACATGCGCGAGGCTGGTCGGGCGCCGGAAGACGGCCCCGCGCCGGAGTTCGATGCCCGGGTCGCGCGCTACGTCGACGGCGAGTTCGACGCGGCCGAGCGCGCGGCCTTCGAGGCCGAGATGGTCGTCCATCCGGAGCTGCGCGAGGCGGTCGCAGAGCTGTCGTCGCTGCGCGGTTGGTTCGCCCCGGAGCGGGCGCATGCGACTCCGAGGCCAGGCGATCGGTTCTCGGAGCGGGTGCTGGCGGCGGTGCTCGCAGACGCGGCCCGGGCCAGCGGTGAACGTGCCGTGGCGGTCCCGGTCGGAGTGCCTGAGCATGGAGCGGTTCTGCGCCTCGCGCGAGGCGTGGCCTGGGCCGCGGCAGCCCTCCTGGTCGCCTGTCTGGCAGCCTGGTCGGGCATCCTGCGGATTCCCGGCCACGGCCATCTCGAGGCCTCGACCCAGGAGATCCGCGATGCGATGCAGGATCTCGACCAGCGCAGTGAGGTACGACGCGGGACGGCGCCGGCGGCGTATCGGGAGGGCGTAGGCGACCGCCGGTGAACGACTACGAGGCAGCCCCTGATCCGCGGACCGCGGCCGAGGAGTCCGCGAGTGGTCGGGCTGCCGGGGCGGCCGCGGGTCGTCGGACGGTCATGTGGCTCTGGCTCGCCTTCCTGTCGACGTTCGGAGCGGGGGTGGTCGCGGGTCTGTTGATCCCGGCCGCACGTGAGGCACTCGCTGCGCCCGACTTCGAAGATCCCGACGAACTCTACGTGCGAGAGATGGCTTTCCAGTATGCACTCGACGCGCGGCAGGTCCGCCTGCTGCGGATGGTGTTGCGGTCCCGCGACGCCGAGCATCGGGAGGTCCTGATGCGCGATGTCGAGCGGCTTCCCCGGGCCCTGCGGGACGACATCCAAGACGTACACCGGCGGGCCGAGGAACGGATCAAGTCGCTGTTGACGCCGGCGCAACTGACGCGATTCTCGCAGGACTCCCGGCCGGCCCATGGGGTCGGTCCCGGGCGTCGGTCCGTAGGTTCCGGTGACCCGGACAGATCAAATCCCCTCGATGGGGCACCCGAGGACGAGTCCTCGCGGGCTTCCGAGCCCAACCAGGCAACCCAGGCCACCCAGAAGGACGGCTGACAAGACATGGCGAAAGGCGCAGGACTCGACGCGGGTCGCTACGAGGTGAAGGTCGTCGAACTCGACGGCTCGTACCGCAAGCCGAGACTGACCAAGGTCAGCATCGATGCGGTCTCCGAGGAGGCGGCAGCTGCGTCCGGTGAGGTCGTTGCCGAGGCCGAGGCCGAGGCTGCTCTGCACGCGTTGAAGGACGCGAGCGTGGCCAAGGACAGCGTCAACCTCGGCTTCCCGTGCCGGGAGGCGGTGCTGCGGATCCTCGACGTGCCCTTCGTGGGTGCGGACCAGATCCGACGCGTCCTCAAGTTCGAGGTCGAGAGTTCGATCCACAGTCACCAGGTCGACGAGATGGTCGTCGACTTCCACACCATCGAGAAGCTCGACGGCGAGACCCGGGTGTTGGTCGCGGCGGTGCCGAAGAAGGAACTCGGCGAACAGCTGCGGGCCCTCGAGGCGCTGGGGATCGAACCCGAGCGCGTCGACCTCGACGCGATGGCGCTGTTCCGTGCCGCGGAGTGGGCTGGCTGCTTCGGTGAGGAGGTTGCTGCTGCTGCGGCGGCGCAGGCCGAAGAGGGCGACGATGCAGAGGAGCTGGCGGACGCGCTGCCGGTCACCGTCGGCGCGGGCGTGCCGGGTCAGGGCGTGCGGGCCCGGTTGGTGATCGATGTCGGCGCGCGCTCCACCCGCATCGTGGCGGTGGTCAACGGCCGGCTGGTGAGCCTGCGTGCACCGCGCCTCGGCGAGGACAGCATCGTCGACGAAGTCGCCGAGCGGACCGGGCTCGGGATCGCGACGGTCCGCGATGCGATCCTGCACGGCGTCGCGGGTCTCGAGGACGACTTCGTCCTGGACGAGTCGTTCACGGCCGCTGACTCCGACGATGCCGAGATCGAGAGCGACGAGTCGTTGCCGGCCCCCACGGAAGACGCAGTCGCGGAGTCGGCGGTCGTGAGGGAGCCGTTGACCGAGGAACTCCTCGACGCCTGTCGTCAGAGGTTCGTGCAGCGCCTGCGTGGCGAGATGATGCGGTTCATGACCTCGCTGCCGGCGGTCGCCGGTGTCGAGCAGGTCTGGCTGACCGGCGGTGGCAGTCGGCTCGCCGGCGTCCGCGAGATGCTCGGCGATGTCTACGAGGCGCCGGTCTACGACCTGAACGTCCTCGACCGTCTGCAGCACAACCTCGACGCCGACGAGGCCCGCGAGATCGCGCCGCGGATCGCCACCGCGGTCGGGCTGGCGCTGGGAATGCTCGGCGCGGGCGCCGGGTTCAACTTCCGTCAGGAGGAGCTGGCCTACCGCCGCCACTTCGACCGCGTGAAGTTCCCGTTGGCGATCGCGCTGATGCTCGCGGTGTTCCTGCCGTTCCTCTACGGGATGCGGCAGTACAAGGAACTCGGCGTGCTCGAGAAGACCTACGGCGCGCTCTACCGGGTGACCGGCAGCGAGGAGGAGGGGCGGCGCCGCGGCGCGACCCGGACCACCGCGGAGTTCTGGGGCTACGTCGGCAACCTGATGCAGGACAACAGCAAGGAATGCGTGCTGCGCCTGCTCGGCAACAAGGAATACTCCGATCTCACCAAGCGGCTGCTCGATACCGAGACGTTCGACCGGCTGCGCGAGATCCGGCTGTTCCTCGAACGCCACCTCAAGCGTGAGCAGGAGAAGACCGGCATCTTCCAGAGCCTTGCGCTGCCGTCCGGGGTCTACGTGGTGTCCTACTTCGCCGACGTGGTCAAGGCGACCGAGCCGCAGCTCGGCTCGTTCCTGGTCACGGACATCCGGCTCAACCTGACCGCCCAAGAGCGAACGCGCAAGCTCGAGGCCAAGTTCGCGATCCGCGGCCAGGACTACCGCCGGCGCTATGCCGAGCTGCGACAGGCCTTCACCAACCGGTTCTCCGATCCGAACTGTCCGTTCGAGGAGTTCGGCGAGGCTCCGCCCGAAGACGTGTTCGGGGATGCCTCGGTGCCGGGCGCCTACTACACGATGAATCTGAAGATCAAGCCGGAGTTCGGCGCGGAGGTGAACTGATGGTGCTGTTCCGGGACCTCGATCTCTACAAGATCATCATCCTCATCGGCCTCGTTCTGCTGCCCGCGAGCCTCGGCTTCGTGTGGTGGGTCGACAAGGAACTCGAGACCGCGAAGGTTGCGGTCAATGACGCGATCCGCCCCGGCGGCGAACTCGAGAAGATCGGGCAGGTGGCCCAGCAGCTGGAGATCATCCAGCGCAACGCGGGCAACAGCGGCGGCACCGAGCCCACGGCACTGTTCTTCGAGCGCTGGATCAAGAGTTCCGCGTCTGGCGGACAGGTCAGGGCAACCGACTTCGAGATCAGCAACGAGCGCAAGTCACCGGTGCAGAAGCTGAAGGCGCAGGACAAGGAGATCCAGGTCAACTTCCGGCGCGAGAACCAGGAGTTGCCGTTGTCGCGGGAGTACATCCACGCGCTGATCCTCAACCTCGAACAGGACGGGCCGCAGGTCTGGAAGCTGCGTGAGCTGCAGATCCGCAACGAGCAGTCGGTGGAGTTCTCGAAGAACCGCCGCGAGGCGCCGCCCAAGACCGTCGACGACATGTGGCGGATCGAGAAACTGACGTTCGCGCGCCGGGAACCCGAGGACCGGGATCGCTGAGCGTGCAGTTCGGGAGCGGCTTCACGGCGGTGCGCGGCGGTTGCGTCGCGCTGTTGCTGGCCATCCTGTGCGGAGGGTGCGCCGGTGTCGTCCAATACACCGACGAGCTGCCCGATCCTCAGACCGGTCGGAGCCAGTTCGTCACCACCCCGGCGACGCTCGGCGGCATCGTGGGCTTCGTCGTCGGCGTGCCGGCCTCGGTTGCGGCGCTGCCGATCACCTTCAGCGTGCACCGCGTCGAGCAGGCGCGCGCGCCGCTCCGCGCCGACCTCCTGTCGACACTGCTGTTCCCGTCGTTCGCCTTCTGGCGCGCCGGGACGCTGATCCTCGGCGCGCCCTTCGATGCGCTCGAGTTCCTCACCTGGCGTGTGTGGACCGACGACATGGAGCCGACGGATGCCGACCGGGAGGCCTTCGAGCGGGAACTCGACCGAGACGACTTGCCGTCGTATCCCGTCGAGGCGGTCTACCCGCCGTCCGCGGGGGGCGACGGAGACTGGGAATTGCCCCCGCGGCCGCGTCTGCTGCGCTGATCGGAGCAGTCTCGCCACGCGCCGGGCCGGCGTGCCGATCCGCGCTCGACACCCGTCGACCGCGACGTAGCATGCTGCCGATCGATGGTCCCTGCCGATCCGCAGCCCTGCGACTTCCATGATCCGCTATGCGGATACCAGCTCGAGAGGGCCGCGTCGCTGCACGTGATTCCCGGGGTAGGGCCGGGGTGGGGCATCCGTTCGCGCAGGGGAGTCTCACGATGAGCGGTCGCGACCCGCTGGTGGACACGTGGATCCGCGAGATCCTCAAGGCGGACGGTAAGCTGCCGCTGGCCCGGTTGGTCGAGCGACTGGTGCCGGTCGGGGAACTCCGCGATCTCGCGCGCCAGCACGAAGTGGTCCTCAAGGGCTACCGGATCGAGCGGGCATCGGCCAAGCAGCTCGCCCCGAAGCTCGCGGATCCCAAGCGTGCTGAGCTGGTCGAGGAGGTCTGCGAGCGCATCCTGGCGCGGATCGGAGAGTGTGAGCGGCTCGGCTCTGAAGGTCCGGACTGCAGTGCCGAGGTCGAACGAAAGCAGCGCGCACTCGACCTCCGGACCAAGGAGTTGCAGCAGGCCCGTGACGAGGTTGCGCGCCTTCGGGCGGGCGCCGCTCGCCAGCGGGAGCGCGAGGAGCGGCTGGTCCACGATCTCGATGCCGAGCGGGAGCGCGCTGCGCTGCTCAGGGCCGAGATCGAGACGCTGCAGCTCCGCTTGGACCGGAAGCGGTCGGCAGATGGAGGCGCGAGGGCTGCCGCTGCGGTGGAACATCGTCTGCACGACCTCGAGCGCGAGTTGGCCAGTGCCGCGGTCGCAGAAGAGGGCCTTCGCCGGTTGGTCGCGGTGCGGCAGCAGCGCGTTCGTGAACTCGAAGAGCACGTCGCGGAGCTGCGGGCGCTGGTGCCGAACAAGAAGGTCAAGCCGCAGGTCCGGCCGGCCGAGCCGGAGCTGGCGGCGCAGTTCCGGGTGCCGCACCTCAGCCCGCAGTTCTACAAGTCGCTCGAAGGCAAGGAGCGGCGCAGCGTCGAGCGGGGAGTGCAGGCGGTGCTGTTGTTCTGCACCGAGGGGCCGGCGTATCCCGGACTCGAGGTCAAGCAGATCGAGGGTCAGGATCTGTGGAGTCTACGCGCGTCGCTGAAGCTCCGGGTCTACTTCCGGTTCCGGCACGATGGCGACATCGAGGTTCTCGCCCTGGCCGATCGCGAGGACCAGCACACGATGCTGCGTCGACTCAAGGAGCGCTGATCCGAATGGCCTTCCTCGACCACGTCCGGCGCTGCAATCGGCACGACCTGTCGAGGTATCGTCCGCTCGTGGTGCGGGCGGGTGACGCCGGCCGGGTCTTGCGGGTCGGCTGGGTCCGTGCCGACCGGCTCGCGCCGCTCTGGGATTGCGCGGTCGCAGCGGGCGTCGCCGACCGGGTCGAGGTGGGTACGGACCGCGTGCTGCTGGCGCCGGTCGACGAATCTGCGCGCAGCGCGGTGCTGCAGGCGCTGGTGGCCGAACTCGGGGCGCGTGGTGCGGTGCGGATCACCGGCGAGCTGTACGGCGTGCGCCGCCGGGTGGGACAGGCGCGCTTCGCGCTCCTCGACCGTGGCGCGGTGCCGTACTTCGGCGTGGCCGCGACCGGTGTGCACGTCAACGGCTTCGTCACCGCGGCCGACGGGTCCTGCCGGATGTGGGTCGCCCACCGGGCTCGTGGCAAGGCGACGTTCCCCGGCATGCTCGACAACCTCGTTGCGGGAGGGCAGCCCGAGGACATCACGCCGGCCGACAACGTGGTCAAGGAGTGCGGCGAAGAGGCCGGGATCTCCGCCGAGCTGGCCCGGCGGGCGCTGCCCGTGGGTGCGGTGAGCTACGTGTTCGAGAACGACGCCGGTCTGAAGCCGGACACGATGTTCTGCTACGACCTCGAGCTGCCGGCCGACTTCGAACCCAGGCCCGTCGACGGTGAGGTCGAACGCTTCGAGCTGCTGCCGCTGGCCGAGGTCGCGGCACTCGTCCGCGACACCGAGCGCTTCAAGTTCAACTGCAACCTGGTGATCCTCGACTTCCTGGTCCGGCATGGTTGGTTCCGTCCGGAGGATCCGGACTACCTGCCGCTCGTCGCGGGGCTGCACCGGGCGTTGCCCGACCTCGAGGGTGTGTCATGAGATCGCGGCGCTTCCGGCCCTGGCTGTTGCCACCGGGTGCCCCGCACCGTTTTCCTGATCCGCGGGATGCGGACGGCGAGGGGCTGCTGGCGATCGGTGGGGACCTCGATCCGGCGCGGCTGTACGCGGCCTATCGCGCCGGCATCTTCCCGTGGTTCGACGCCGAGACGCCGCCTCTGTGGTGGTCGCCGGATCCGCGTGCGGTGTTGGTTCCGGAGCATCTGCACGTGCCGGATCGTCTGCGGCGGACGCTGCGCGCGGGAGGGTTCGAGCTCCGGTTCGATACCGCGTTCCGCGACGTGATGCTCGCCTGCGACGAGCGGCGGCCGGACGGGTCTTGGATCGTGCCCGAGATGGTCGACGCCTACTGCGCGCTCCACGATCTCGGCCGTGCGCGCAGCTTCGAAGTGTGGCGCGGCGAGGAGTTGGTGGGTGGGCTGTACGGCGTGCACATCGGGGGCGTGTTCGCCGCGGAGAGCATGTTCCATCGCGCAACCGACATGTCGAAGGTCGCCCTCGTGACGGCCGTGGAGGCGTTGCACCGCGCCGGCGTCGAGTTGATCGACGTCCAGTTCGAGACTCCGCACCTGGCCCGCTTCGGTTGTCTCGTCCTGTCGCGGGACGACTACCTGGAGCGTCTCGCCGGCTTGCGAGACGCGCCGGTGGAGCTCGACGGACTACGACTCGGGAGCTGATCCAGACCTCGGGCCCACCCGGGGCACCCTGGCCCGATCAACCTCGCGCCACGGGATCGTTCGCCAGCTCGCGCTGATGGTCCTGCAGCGGCGTGACGTCGAGTGCGTGGTCCCGCACCGATTCCAGCGCCTGGATGCACGCGGCGGCGGCCGCCATCGTGGTGATGCAGGGCACCTTGTAGGTCACCGACGACGAGCGGATCTGGTTGTCGTCGGAACGCTCGAGGCGGCCCGACGGCGTGTTGATGATCAGCCGGACCTCGCGGTTCTTGATCAGGTCGAGGACGTGCGGGCGGCCCTCGTGGATCTTGAACACCCGCTGCACCGGGATGCCGCTATTGGCGATCGCGCGGGCGGTGCCGCTGGTGGCGATCAGCTTCAGGCCGAGGTTGTGCAGGCGCGCGGCGTGGCCGAGCAGGAAGCGCTTGTCCTCGTCGCGCACCGACAGGAACACCGCGCCTTCCTTCGGCAGATCGACGCCGGCACCCATCATCGCCTTGGCGAAGGCCGCGCCGAAGTTGCGGTCGATGCCCATGACCTCGCCGGTCGACTTCATCTCCGGGCCGAGGACGGTGTCGACGCCCTGGAACTTGTTGAAGGGGAAGACCGGCGCCTTGACGCTGAAGTACGGCGGCACGATCTGCTCGGTCAATCCGAACTCGGCGAGCCGGTGGCCGAGCATCGCCTTGGCGGCGATCTTCGCCAGCGGCTTGCCGATCGCCTTGGCGACGAACGGCACGGTGCGCGAGGCGCGCGGGTTGGCCTCGATGATGAACAGCCGCGATCCCTGGACCGCGTACTGGACGTTCATCAGGCCGATCACGCCGAGCTCCTTCGCCAGCTTGTGCGTCGACTCGGCGATCTTCGCGATCAGGCCGTCCGACAGGGTGTAGGGCGGCAGCGAGCAGCTCGAGTCGCCGGAGTGCACGCCGGCCTCCTCGATGTGCTCCATGATCCCGCCGACCACCACCGACTCGCCGTCGGAGATCGCGTCGACGTCGATCTCGATCGCACCTTCGACGAACTTGTCGACCAGGATCGGTCGCTCGGCCGTCGCGGTCGCGCCCTGCTCGGCCATGTAGCGCTCCAGCGCCTGGCGGTCGTAGACCACCTCCATGGCGCGGCCGCCGAGCACGAAGCTCGGTCGGACCACCACCGGGTAGCCGACGCGGTCGGCGATCTCGGCGGCCTGTTCGAGGGTGCTCGCCATGCCGTTCGGCGGCTGCGCGATGCCGAGCTTGGTGCAGACCTTGGCGAACAGGTCGCGGTCCTCGGCGGCTTCGATCGACTCGACCGAGGTGCCGACCAGGGGGGCGCCGTGGTCCTTCAGGCCGCGCGCCAGGTTCAGCGGCGTCTGGCCACCGAACTGCACGATGATGCCCTTCGGCGCGACCCGCTCGACGACGTTCATCACGTCCTCGTGGGTCAGCGGCTCGAAGAACAGCATGTCCGAGGTGTCGAAGTCGGTCGACACGGTCTCCGGGTTGCTGTTCACCATCACCGTCGCGTAGCCGATCTCGTTCATCGCGAACGCGGCGTGCACGCAGCAGTAGTCGAACTCGATGCCCTGGCCGATGCGGTTGGGTCCGCCGCCGAGCACCATCACCGCTTCCTTGACCTTGCCGTCGGCGTCGGTGACCGGCGTGACCTCGTCTTCGCCGTCCTCGTAGGTCGAGTAGTAGTAGGGCGTGTACGACTCGAACTCGGCGGCGCAGGTGTCGACCAACTTGTAGTTGGGCAGGATGCCGAGCGCCTTGCGGTGCGCGCGGACGTCCCATTCGGTCACACCGCCGCGCGAGGGATCGCTCGCCCTGACCGCGTTCGCGATCTGCCGGTCGCTGAAGCCCAAGGCCTTGGTCTCGCGCAGGAACTCCGCGTCGAGGCCTTCGAGGCCCTGCGTGGCGACCGCGTCGACGATCCGCCGCTCGTGTTCGATCAGCTCCACGAGCTGGTCGAGGAACCACGGGTCGATGCCGGTGTAGTCGTACACCTCGTCGAGCGTGAGCCCGAGCAGGAAGGCGGTGCGAATCCAGTCGATCCGGTCCTGCCGCGGCGTCGCGAGGTGGGAGCGGAGCTCCTCCTTGTCGATCGTCTCCGGGTTCTTGACGTGCGGCACGGTCGGCAGGTCACCGAAGCCCGAGCGGCCGGTCTCCAGGCCGCGCAGCGCCTTCTGCATCGCCTCCTTGAAGGTCCGGCCGATCGCCATGACCTCGCCCACCGACTTCATCTGGGTGGTCAGCGTCTGGTCGGCGGTCGGGAACTTCTCGAAGGCCCAGCGCGGGAACTTCACCACGCAGTAGTCGATCGTGGGCTCGAAGCTCGCCGGCGTGACCTGGGTGATGTCGTTCTGGATCTCGTCGAGCGAGTAGCCGACCGCCAGCTTGGCAGCCATCTTGGCGATCGGGAAGCCGGTCGCCTTGCTGGCCAGCGCCGACGACCGCGACACCCGCGGATTCATCTCGATGACGATGATCCGGCCGTCCTTCGGGTTGACCGCGAACTGCACGTTCGACCCGCCGGTGTCGACGCCGATCTCCCGGATCACCGCGATCGCGCCGTCGCGCATGATCTGGTATTCGCGGTCGGTCAGCGTCTGCGCGGGCGCCACGGTGATCGAGTCACCGGTGTGCACGCCCATCGGGTCGAAGTTCTCGATCGAGCAGATGATGACCACGTTGTCGTTGCGGTCACGCATCACCTCGAGCTCGAACTCCTTCCAGCCGATGATCGACTCCTCGATCAGGAGTTCGCTGTTCATCGACATGTCGAGTCCGGACCGACAGATGGTCTCGAACTCGTCCATGTTGTAGGCGATGCCGCCGCCGGTGCCGCCGAGCGTGAAGCCCGGGCGGATCACGCACGGCAGGCCGATCTCCGCGACCGCGTCGCGGGCCTCGTCCATGTTGTAGGCGAGACGCGATCGGCAGGTCTCGAGGCCGATGTTCTCCATCGCCTCGCGGAACTCCTGGCGGCCCTCGGCCTTCTGGATCGCGTCGCGGTTGGCGCCGATCATCTCGACGCCGAACTTCTCGAGCACGCCCATGTCGGCGAGCTTCATCGCGCAGTTCAGCGCGGTCTGTCCACCGAGGGTCGGCAGGATCGCGTCCGGCCGCTCCTTCTCGATGATCTTGGCGACGACCTCGGGCGTGATCGGCTCGATGTAAGTGCGATCCGCGGTCTCCGGATCGGTCATGATCGTCGCCGGATTCGAGTTGACCAGGATGATCCTGAACCCGTCTTCCCGCAGGGCTTTGCACGCTTGGGTGCCGGAATAGTCGAACTCGCAGGCCTGGCCGATGACGATCGGGCCAGACCCCAGGATGAGAATCGACTCCAGGTCCTGACGGCGTGGCATTTCGGGGGAAGGACTACAGCAGAACCCCAGGCCTGGCGCGAGCACCAAATCGGCCGCGACCCGGATCGTCCTCCTCCTGGACTTCAGCCTGGCTCAGTCGATTCCTTGGAGGAACCCGTCGAGATCCATAGAGACGACCTTGCTGCTGCCGATTCCGGTCGGCAGCACCGCGTGGATCCGCGCGCCCTGACGCTTCTTGTCCTGAACGAGGTAGTTCCGCAGCACCATGGCTGCGGGCACCTCGTGGGCCTCGAATCCGAACCGTTCGAGGAGGCGGCGGCCGCGCGCTGCGTCGGCGGCCCCACAATGCCCGGTCCGCTCTGCCAGCTCGAGGACATGGTAGATGCCCCGTGCCACGGTGATCCCATGCGGGATCGCGTAGCCGGAGTCGGCCTCGAGGGCATGACCGAGCGTGTGGCCGAGGTTGAGCAGGCGCCGCAGGCCGCCCTCGCGAGGGTCGGCTTCGACGATTCGGATCTTGGCCTCGAGGCAGCGCTGCACCGCGATTCCGACGGCGTCCGCGTCGCGCGCCAGCAGCGCAGCGTGCGCGCGTTCGCAGTGCTCGGCGAGTTCGGCGTCGAGGCCGATCGCGACCTTGAGGACCTCGCCGAGTCCGGAGCGATACTCCGGCTCCGGTAGCGTGGTAAGGAACTCCGGATCGATCCGGACCCGTTCGGCTGACCAGAACGTGCCCACCAGGTTCTTGCCGCGCGGCAGGTTCACTGCGGTCTTCCCACCGACACTGCTGTCGACCATCGAGAGCAAGGTGGTCGGGACCATCACAAGGCCGACCCCGCGCAGCCACAGGCTCGCGGCGAGTCCGCCGAGGTCGCCGAGGCTGCCGCCACCGATCGCGACGACCACGCCAGCGCGGTCCAGCTGGTGTGCGGCGAGTGCTTCGAGAGTCGCGCCGAGCTGCGGCCAGGTCTTCGCAGACTCGCCGCCCTCGACCCACAGATCGGCTTCGAGGCCGAGGCCGACGACCGCCCGTGGATCGGCGAGCACGAAGCACGGGCGCTCGGCCCGGAGCGCGATCACGAACTCCGTCAAACGCGAACGCAGGTCCGGGCCGATCTCGACGATGGTCGACGCGAGGCCGTCCGGATGGCAATGGAGTCGGAGCAACGGTGTTCCTGCGGATGAGGACGCCGATTCAGCCCGGTGTCATGGCGTCGCTCGATGCCGCCGCCGCATGCTTGTGGAGCCGCTTCTGTCGTCGGGCGATGCGATCCAGCTCGTGCTGTTCACGAGCCAGTCGGTCTCGTCGTGCGCTCAGGATGAACAGCAGCACCAGCAGCCCGACCAGCCCGGCGAAGCCGTACTTCACCCAGGTGGTCAGCGCGTGTTCCGGCAGGGCCTCGAATCGGTGCAGGTCGGCGGCGACGAACAGCGGCGTGAAGGTCATTCCGTACTGCTCCGCGTCGTACAGGTAGCGACGGAAGTAGTAGGCCCGGACCTCGAGGCTCTCGTTGTACTGGAAGCCGGAGATGCGCTTGGGTATCCACACCGGCACGACCTTCCCGCCGAGATCGCGGATCTGGATCCAGGCCTGGGTCCAGTGCTTGGCATCGATGGGATTAGGCCGCGCGACCGAGTACTCCGCGTAGACGAAGGTGCCCAGCAGCCTGACTGGCGTCCCGGGCTCGACCTGACCGTACTTGAACTTCACCAGCTGGTCCTTGGTGACCAACGGGTCGACGGCTCGCCAACCGAGCAGCGTGTCCTGGCCGGACTCCGCGCGGTGCCGCGCATAGCTGCCGAGTCGCCACAGCGGCTCGTCCTGCGATTCCTCGAGTCCCAGGCCGGAGTCCTGGAGGTCGACGAAGTTGCCGCCCTCCACCAGGCCGTCGCGGATGTCCGCGAACCAGCCGGGATCCAGTTCGGTGACCGTCGGCCACGGCTCGAACTCGGGGAACAGCTCGGGGCCGACCAACAGGGGCGCCTGCTCGGCTTGTGGGAAGATGTTGCTGTCGCGGAGCTTCAGGAAGTAGCCCTCGACACGGCACCAGCTGCCCTTCTCCAGGCCGGTGGCCGGTGGGAGGCTGACCTGGAACAGCACCTTGTCGCCGTCGTCGAGTTCGATCCAGCCCTCGTGGATCTTGTAGCCCTCGATCGGATGGCCGGGCTTGCCCGGCGACACGTGGCCGAGTCGACCCTCGTAGGCGAGGTAGGTGCCTCGGTAGGTGTCGGGGCTAGCGCGCAGCACCGACAGCGGGATCGGCTCGTCGGGAACGCCCAGGGCCTGCGCGACCGACGGCACGATCTGCAGCGATTTCTCGAGCAGGTGCGCCAGTGGCTCGGGCTCGAGGAGCAGTCGCTGCTCCCGGGTCGCATCCTTGGCGCGGTCGAGGATCTCCTGATCGAGTCGAGGAACCTCGACCTCGACCGGGGCCACGGGCGGGCCCGTGCCGAGATCACCGGGAGGCGACGAGTCGTGGAAGAACGCGAGGTAGACGAGGCCCGCCAGGAGCACGCCCATCGCGATGATCTTCCACCAGTCGGCCATCGCCGAGCGGGCCCGTCGCCGGGCGCGCTCGGTCTTGTCGTTCAGGGCGTTCGGTTCCTTGGCGCTCACGTCGGGAGGATAACGGCTCCCGCCCTCGGCGGTTCGTTCGTCCGCCCGGGTTCGGCTCAGGCCGGCGTGTCGTCGGGCTTCTCGAACAGGCCGCCGAGGTGGAAGTTGGCGATGTCCGAACGGTCGACGATGGTCGCCGCGTTGACGCCCAGTGCGATCGCGATGACCTCGGCGATCTCCTCCGCGGTGGCGCCCTCGCGCTTGGCCTTCTTCAGGTGACCCTCGAGGCAGCCCTTGCAGCCGGACACGAGCGCTGCGGAGATCGCGATGAACTCCTTGGTCTTCAGGTCGATCAGCGACTTGCCGTAGGTCGCCTTGTAGAAGCTCATGTAGATCTGCTTCAGCTCTGGCGTCAGCAGCGCATAGCTGCGCATCTGGGAGCTGGGCAGGCGGCCATCTCCGAGCGTGGGGTCACCGGAGTTGTTCGCGGCGGCCTGGGTCTCGGAGTTCTGGTCCTTGGTCTGATCCATCGTGCGTGGGTCCTGCTGCGAGGCGAGGCGTGCGGCCGCTCGGAGGGCCTGTCGGTGGGGCTCTTGGCGCGGTCCGGGGTGGGATCACCCGTCGGTGGACCGGCGGTTTCGCCCGGCTCGGGGCCGCGGATACGAACCTGCGGTGGCTGCGGAACGAAAAAAGCGAAGGGGTTTCGATGCCCCCTCGGGGCGGAGGACTTTGGGGCGGCGAGGCGCCGGGAGCAAGCGGCAAGCCGCCCGGTCCGCTCCGGTCAGCTCGCCAGCCGCAGGCGCAGGCGCAGCAGGGCCTCCCGATCCCGCCGGTAACTGACCGCCTCGTAGGCCTGCTCGAAGTTCAGCCACGCGAACTCGCCGACCGTGGGGCCTGGTCGCACCGCGGGGCCTGGCTGGTCGGGCACCCCGGCCTGGTAGGCGTAGGGCCATTCGATCAGGCCGACGTCGCCGAAGACGTCCTTCTGCGGATCGGCCAACGGCAGCAGCTGGTGGGCGCGCGACAGGCCCGTTTCCTCGGCGACGCCGCGCTGGATGGCATCCTCCAGGTGGTCCCCCAGGCCGACCGGGCCGAGGACCGGGCCGAGGGGCCATTCGGCGCGGGGCCGGTGGCGGACCAGGAGGAACCGCGGGTCGTGGCCGTCGAAGCCGAACACGAACACGCGGACGCGGTGGTTGAGCGAGATCATCGTCACTCCCTGGCGAGTTCGGACTGCGCTGCCCGGCAGCGCAATCGGTTCCATGGCAGAAGCCTACGTCCGAAGCCGACTGCCCGTCGCTGTGGCTATCGGCGCGTGGAGCCGGGGCTACAGCCCGATCTACCCAGGATTCCCAACAGGGGACTCTCGTCCTACGCGGGTCAGTAAATTGTCCGCGCCCCCCGGCCGTCACTTCTTGCCGTCGCCACCGGCCGGGCCTTCGCCCTTCTTGTCGCCGCCGAGCAGGCCGCTGAGTCCCTTCACGGCTTCCTGCGCGGCCATCGCACCGCCGAGGAACCGCAGCGAATGGGGGATCGCCTCCTGGTTGTAGCCTTCGCGCCAGCCGTGCCCGCCGTCCTCGACCGCTCGCCAGGTGTGCGGGACCTTCCGCTCGGTCAGGAACTCGTGGAGCTGCTCGTTCGGCGCGAAGAAGCCGTAGCGGTCGGCGGTGCCGCAGTCGAAGTAGATCTTCAAGGAGCCGATGGCGTCGCGGTCCAACCCGCGGGCGATCGTCATCACGTTCTCCTGGCGCCAGCGGTCCTCGTCGAGCGGCTCGCCGAAGATCGAGGCCACGAGCTGGGCGCCACGGCTCTCGAGCCACGGGTACTGCTCCATGAGCTTCTCCGGGTCCTCGGGGAGCATCGCGGCCGAGTGCGCCGCCACCAGCCCGAAGCTGTCCGGGTGCTTGAGGGCGATCTTCAGGGCCCCGTAGCCGCCCATGCTCACCCCGGCGATCGCCCGCTCGCGGCGCTTCGACGACACCGGGTAGGTCGTGGCGACGTGCGCCAGCAGGTCCACCGCGACCATGTCCTCGTAGTTCGAGTCCTTGCGCACCGCGTTGGTCCAGAACGAGCTGCGGTCGCCCTCGGCGCACACCAGGATCAGCTTCGGAATCTCACCGTCGCTGACCAGCTTGTCGAGGACCTGGGCGCCACCGCGGCTGGCGAAGCGGTCGTGGTCCTCCCACATGCCGTGCAGCCAGACGACCAGCGGATAGGTCTCGCCCTGCTCCTTGGCCGCTTCCCAGCCCTTCGGCAGGAATGCCGAATAGGTCGTCTCCCGTCCGCCCAACGCCTCGCTCTCGAAGCGACCCTGGACGTATTCGAACTGCTCCAGCTCGGGAGGAGCCCCACCGCCGCCGCGACGCCCACGCTGGGCCTCCAGATCGGCTGGGAGCAGGGCGCCAGCCGCGAGGGTCAGCGGCAGGAGGAGGTGCATAGGGCTCGGATGCGTCATGGGCTTCGGCTCCGTGGGGACGTGGGTTCGGCGGGGCCACCGACTGCAGCTCGCGCAGTCTCCGCGAACCGCGGGGCGATTACGATGCGACCCCGGCCGCCGGTTGGCGGTTTTCCGTCCTGGGCCGGACCGATGGACGATTCCAGCAACCGCATCCTGTCCCTCCTGGCCAGCCGCACCAACTACGAGCGGACCCGCCCCGACCGTCCGCGCCTGGAGCTCGGCACCATGCGTGCCCTGCTCGAGCGGCTCGGCCTGGCCCGCTGCGCACCCCGCGCGGTCCAGGTCGGCGGCTCGAAGGGCAAGGGCACCACCGCGGCCTGGCTCGAGTCACTGGCGCGCGCGGGCGGGCTTAAGGTCGGCGTCTACGCCTCTCCCCACGTGTTCACGCTGCGCGAGCGGGTGCGGGTGGACGGGGCTCTGGTCGACGGCGAGTTGCTGGAAGTCGGTGTGCGGCAGGTCCTCGCCGTCACCGACGGTCTGGAGCCCGCCGCGACCTTCTTCGAGATCATGACCGCCGCCGCTGCGTGGGTCTTCCGGGAGGCCGCCGCGGACCTCGCGGTCTTCGAGGTGGGTCTCGGTGGACGGCTCGATGCCACCACCGCACTCGATGCCGACGTGGGTCTCGTGACCTCGATCGAACTCGAGCACACCGAGATCCTCGGGGACACGACCGCGCGGATCGCCGCCGAGAAGGCATTCGTGTTCCGGGCGGGAAAGGTCGGCTTCCACTCGGTCGACGACCTCGCGGCGTGCGAGGTGCTCGAGGCTCATGCAGAGCGCGTCGGCTGTCGGGTGGGGCGCCGCGGCCGCGAGTTCGATGCGCGTTGCATCGCCGGTACCGGACTGCTGGAACTCACGCGCCCAGGCGATCGGCCGCGCGAGGTCGCAGCCCGCGAAGTGCCGGCGTACGAACACGCGTCGATCGCGTTGGCCTGGGCGGCGCTCGGCGTCGTCGCTCCCGGCTTGGAGCTGCCCGACGTGCTGGTGCGGCCGTCGCTGCCCGGCCGCTTCGAACAGCGCGTCGAGCCCGATGGCCGGCTGCTGGTCCTCGACGGTGCCCATACCCAGCGCTCCTCGGCGCTGCTCGCCGAACAGCTCGACCGCGTCGCGCCCGGCGAGCGCTGGGCGATCCTGTTCGCCTCGGCGCGGGGCAAGCGTTGGCGCGAGGCCTTGAGCGTCCTGGCCCGCCGTGCCGATACCCTGATCGTCACCCGACTCTCGGGCACCGAATCCGTCGATCCGGACGAGGTGGTCGCAGAGCTGGCGCGGACCGGAGTCCGGACGGCGGTTGCCGAGTCGGCGGCGGTGGGCCTCGCGTTGCTCCGGCAGCACCAGGGCCCGCGACTCGTCGCCGGTTCGTTCTACCTGATCGGCGAACTCGGCCCGTCGCTCGGGGACCTTGCCACGCCGACGACACCATGAGCAACGACGCGCCGAGGGAATCGGACTCGGGTGGCCCCCAGGCCACGCCGGTGGTGGTCGAGGACCTGTTCCTGACCGACGCCTTCCTGATCAAGGGGCGGATGTCGGGCAAGTACCACCGCCTGTCGAAGGTCCTCGAGGACTACGAGCGCACCTTCGTGTCGATCGAGGACGCGGTGCTGGTCTCGCTACGCGGCCACGACACGATCCGCACCCCACGCATCCACGTGAACGTCCGCGAGATCCTGCTCGCCCACGAGCTGGTCGACCTCGGCGGCGACGACAAGCTGCGCGCGCTCTCCACCGACGACAAGTCGACCCGCATCCGCGCCTTCTACAACGGCGGCGTGCAGCTGGAGCTGTCGGGTCGCATCGCGCCGGGAGCCTACGAGCCGAGCCGCGGTGCCTTCCGGCGTTGGATGGTGCTGGCGGAGCCGACGGTACGCGGGCTGAACGTCGGGGGCCGGCCGGAGCTCGGCGTGCTCGACGGCCTCGGCTACGCGATCGTGCAGAAGTCGCGGCTGAGCTACGTGTACGACTTCGGGTGAGCGGTCTCGTTCACCGGTCGACCACCGCGCGCTCGGTCCGTCCCGGCGCGACCTCCACGCGACCTCGTGCGCGGACTGGTCCGTTCGCCTCGCCGTGCGCCCGCAGCTCGTAGTGCCAGAGGCCCGGATCGATGGTGAGTCGGAACAGTTCGGTCTCGCCCTCGAGACCGAACAGCGGATAAGGCCGTTCGGGACCCTTGGGTGCGCCGTCGCGCCACAGGAACAGTGCGGCGCGGTCCTCCGGCCAGGGCGTCTCGGCGGCGAGCACCAGCGTGGCTTCCTGCGCGAATTCGAGCGTGACGCGCTGCGGAGCAGGACCCGGGGGAAGTTCGAGGCGTGCGCGACCTTCGCCGTGCTCGATCGTGAAGGCCAGCAACCGGTCGGGGTCGCGGGCAAGGACGCGGAACGAAGCGGCGGCGTCCAGGGTGAGCGCACCATCCTGATGGAGCGGGGCCCGTTGGTCCGCACCGGTGAGACCACAACGCTGACTGCGCTCGTCGAAGCGGATGCGCACGGTGCGGCCCTGGCCTGCGGCGTCCGTGCCGAGTGCCACCGTGATCGGCTCCACCGGAGGTGCGACCAGCTCGCGGACCACGGCGCGGTCGTCGACTCCGACCTCGAACGAGTCGAGCAGCTCGGCGCCGGTCCAGGTGAGCACGCGAAGTTGCCACGCTCCCGGCACCACACCGTGCGGGACCTGGGACCGACCGATTCGGCCGACCAGCTCGGGGCCGGGGCGCGGGCCCTCGGGGGTGCGCGCCAGCAAGGTCACGCTACGTGCTTCGAGCGGCGCGCCGTGGGCATCGCGGATCTGCACGGTCAGCGGGACGCGTCGACCGTCCGGATCGGAGACGACCACGCGCTGCTCGGAATCGTCGTCGGCCGCGACCGCGACGGACAGCGCTGCCGCGGGTCCTGGTGGGTCGACCACCAGCCGGGTGTCGCTGCGCGGCGCGAGCGTGAGCGCGAAGCGTCCCGCGTCGTCGGTGAAGGTCGCCTCCTCGGCGACCGACACGCGAGCGCGCGCGATCGGCGCGTCGGTCGCGGTGACCACCCGGCCGCGGATGGTCCGCGCTGCGTCGAGGACGACCTCGAGCTGTGGATGCGGCTCGTCGGTTCGCACCGAACCGCGCGCGGGGAGGTGGCCCGGTGCGCGCACGGTCCAGGCGGTGGGGCGGCCGGGCGTCGAGGTGAGATGGATCGAGACGCGGCCCGTGTCGTCGCTGCGTGCAGTCCGTCCTGACGCATGCAGCGTCGCGCCGGCCAGCGGTCGTCGCGCCTCGTCGAGGACGAGGCAGCCCAGCTCGAGGGTCGCGGCGGTCGGGAGTTGGAGGCGTGTCGTCACTGGTGGCGTGCCGGAGGTCTGGCTGGAGCGGGCCACGGCGCGCCGGCCGTCGTCGGTCAGGGCATGGAAGGCGTAGCCGCCTTCGCTCGCCGGCAGCGCCGGGAAGAGGGCGCGTCCGGCAGCGTCGGTGGTCACGCGGAAGCGGTCGGCGAACGGCGCGAGGCCGATCTCCGCGGCCGGTGGCTCGCTGCCGAGCGGGCCCTCGAAGGGCACGGCCAGCACGTCGACGTCGGCTGCCGGGGATCCATCGTGAGCGAGCACGGTGACCTCGGCGGCGTGCGAGCGTGCCAGCGAGAGTTCGATGTCGGCTACCCGATGCGCGGCACGGCGCAGGCCGACCAGGCGGACGTGTCCGACGCCGGCCGGATGGACCGCCACGAGCAGCGGTGGCGTGATGCGGCGCGCGGTCAGCGATTCGTCGAGGAGGAAGCTGCCGTCGCTCTGCGTGCGGCCGACCGGCCAGGCTTCGCGCAGGATCGCCCAGTCGCGGAGGGGGCCGAGACGTACGCAGTCGGGAACGAACCAGAGCTGGGCGCCGTCGATCGGTCGTCGGTCGGCATCCAGCACGCGGCCGGAGACGCGGGTGCCCGGTGGCAGGAGGATGGTGCCGAGATCGGCGTCGCGGGGCTGTCGGAGCGAGCGGTCGAGCGTGACCTGTTCGATGGCACGGGCCCGGTCCGGCGCACGGACCACGAGATCGAGCGAAGCGCTCTCGATGCGGTCGGCGGCGGCCAGCGCGAAGTTGCCCTGTCGATCGGTCGTGCCGGTGCCGAGCACGCGCTGCGGGCGGTCGGGGGTGCCGGGGCGGAGCACGAGTTGCACCGAGGCTTCGGCGAGCGGGGTCCACGACTCCTCGGCGAGCACGCGGCCGGTGACCTGCCAGAGACCGGTCTTCGGCGGCTCTGCCTCGGATCGTCCGATCGTTGCCACCACTTCGCGCGCGGCCTCGTCGGCGCGGCGCGGCGTGCCTTGCGTCTGCGGGTCGCTCGACTTCCGGCCGCCTGCCGCGGCGGGCGAGTCGTTGGAGCCGAGTGCGAACAGCACGCCGGCGCCGAGCGCGAGCAGGACGACGAGACCGGCGACGATGCGCGGCGAGGAATGAGCGGTCATGGTCAGCGCGGTGGCGAGGATCGGCGGGCTGGTCGGGAACAGCGACGTAAGGGCCAGCACCCAGCGGCCGCGGGAGCCATGGGCGTCGTCGAGGCGGGCGCGCAGTCGCTCGAGGCCACGGCGTTGCCGGGTCCGGACGGTCTCGACCGGAAGTCCGAGCCGGCGCGCGGTGGCGCGCAGGCCGAGGCCGTCGACGAAGCGGAGCAGCAGGACGCTGCGGTAGGGTTCTTCGAGCGCGAGCAGTTCAGCGGCCATGTGGCGCTGGAGCTCGGCCTTCGCCGCGGCATCGGCGGCGGCCGGAGAGACCTCGTCGACCGGTTCGGAATCGTGGACCCCCGCGGCGGTGAGTCGGGCGCTCGGGTCCCGAGACGCGTTCCGCGCCAGGTTGCGTGCCACCGTCGCCAGCCACGGACGAGGTCCACGCGATCCGAAGCGAGGGCGGCGCGCGACCACCCGGTGCAACGTCTCCTGCACCACGTCGTCGGCGCTGGCCTCGTCGCGCGTCAGGCTGCGTGCGAGGCGCTTCAGCCAGCCGGTCTCGCGGAGCACCGCGGTGAGTTCGGAGCTGTCGGTCACGGGGGCGGGAACCATGGGGGCGCGAGGGTGGGTTCACGAAATCCCCTCGCTTCGGACGGGACTTGCAGGACGGGGCGCGTCTCGGGCCGCTCGGTCGGCCGGAGCGGCGCCCGAGCCCATGCTCGGACGACCTCCTCGGAGAGCCGGGCCATGCGGCCGTCGAGTCGCGAGACGCAGGTGCTGCTGGAGTTCTTCGGCGACCTGCTGGCCCTCCGCGTCGCGAAGGTCGCCGGCCTTGACGATGCAATCGGTTCCCTCGCGTCTTGCAACCTCCGCGGCAGAGGACCTGAGCTTCTTCAGGATCTTGCTGTGCAGGAGCTCCCATCGTGAGGACTCCGGTCCAACGTTGTCCCTTCGGATCTCGCGCCATTCCGAGGTGTAGGTCTTCGCCCGATCGACGTCCGCGGTTGTCGGACGTGTGTGGCGCTCTGGACTTCCAGCCAGGATCAGCGCACCGCGGACGACCTGGATTCCGCCGGGGGTGCGGCGAGCAACGCCGCGCGACCGATCCGAGCGCAGGCACGTCCGGCAGGTCGGAGGCATGCCGTGCGCCGCCGACGCGATGCTCGATCCGGTGTCCCTGCCGCAGAGCGTCTTGCTCGGATCGGACTGATCTGCCAAGTGGACCTTCTTCACGACTGCTCGCTCGCGCGCGCAGCATGGCTCCATCGGGCTCGAGCGTTGCAGGCATTCCGATCGACTGCTCCCGCGAACGTGAACCCACTCGATTGTCGCGACCTCTCCGCGGCGTTGCCGCCGGCCTTCTCGGGGGCTTCATGGTTCTCCCTGTGACGATCCGACTCGCGTCTGGTCATCCGTCAACCCTCGGCCGGAGGAGGCGGTCCTCGGTTCGAGATTTCGTGTCATGCGAACCGGTGGGCTGTTGCTGGACGGGATGTGCCGCGCGTCGCGTGGCTGTCGAAACCCAGTCGAGGAAGAACCCATGAATCGTTCCCCCATCCTGATCGCCGCTGCAGCCGCGATCATCCCCTCCGTCGCGGTTGCGCAGGCGCCGAGCGGCATGCTCTTCACTCCCTCCACGTATGAGGAGTCCCGTTCCGGCAGCGCGGGAAACTGGCTGCGCCATCTGAATCCGAACCACATCGCGCTCGTGAAACCCGAGCCGTCGCTGCGCTTCTCGGCGGAGCGGTTCGTTTCCGATTGGAGCTACCAGACCATGGCCGGTGATCACGACGGAGACGGCAGGATCACCGACATCTCGATCATGGAGGGGATCGATGCGATCCTCTCACTGCCCTACGAAGGGGACGGCCTGGCTTGCATCCCACGAGCTCGGCCGGCAACCGTGTACACGACGTTCATCTCTCCGTCGGCGGACCTCGGCACGTCGGTCAGCGGCGGCGTCGGTCTACGGAAGGGCGACTGCGGTCGAATCATCCGCAACGGCTCCGGAAACGGTCAGATCGAACACTTCATCACGGCCGAGCAGATCATCAGCGCATTGGGCATGTTCGACGCGAACACCGGGAGACCACTCCGCGCCGCGGACATCGATCTCGACGCCATCACGGTCAGCCTGGATCGTCACATCTTCCTCTCGTTCGACGGGGACCACATGCTGAGGCTCTCTCGCGACGGAGTGCTCTCGACCTATCTGCTCGAGGACGGTGGCATCGCGGTGATTCCGGGACCTCTGTGGACCCCGCATGCCAACGGGACGGTTGCGACCGTGAGACCGCAGCACGGTCAGATCCTGTTCGACGAGGCCCATGTCGGTCGACTCGTCGCGGCTTCGAACGCCGCCGATGTGAACGGTCTCAACCCGTCGAGGATCGGCGATACGGAAGGCCTGGCGATCGATCTCGACACCGGGTCGACGTTCACGAACTACTGGCACAACCGTCCCGGGTTCACCAACTACCAGTTCGACCATCTGCTGATCAGCGGGGAGACGCTGACCGGCTGCGGTTCGATCTCGACCAACGGAGCCGGCTCGATCGCCACACTGAACGGCGTGCCGCTCGCCGCGTCGGCGCCGACGCCGACCTGGGGGCGTCGGATGGGACTCGACTACGCGTCCTCCCCACACGTGCGTGGCCACACCCAGAACCTGGAGGCCATTGCGGTTGCGCCGTGCGCGTTCGCCATCGCGACGCCGACCCCCAGCCCCTCCGGCAGTCTCTACTCGCTGCATGTCGGCACCGACATCGATGTCGACCCGACGTTTCCCATGGCCGTGATGATGGTCGGTGTGGGGAGCCCGGCGGCCGCAGTTCCGGTCGCGGCATCCGGCGATGTCGCGTCGGCGCCCTCATTGGGTTCCTACTTCTCTGGCAATCGTGCCTTCCCGGAATACCAGCTCGATCTGTTCCCGCCTCCGGTCGGAACCAGTCCGTTCGGCATCGTCTTGTCTGACCTCGTACCGCTGACTTCCGCAGGAAGCGCGCACTTCGGGAGTATCGGCGGGGCCCGGCCGGTGGGCTTCCCCGGTGTCCTGATCTACCAGGCCATGGTCCTCGACCGCGCGGGCAGTCTCCACCTCAGCCCCCCCGGCACGATCGAGTAGCAACCGCCAGGGGCCATACCCGGGCGTCCGCGTGCCGTCGCGGGTCCTGCTCGGTGTGGCGCCGCAGTTCGTCGGTCGAACGAACCAGGTCTGTCGTGGTTGGTGCCTGGCACCAACCACGACAGATTCACCACGTCGCCGCGCGATACCCCCAGCTCCCGAGCAGCAGCAGCACCGTGATGACCAGGATCGTCCCGTACGGCCAGCTCGCGACGCGCACCAGGAACGACTCGCCGCGCAGCAGCGACCACAGCGCGACGGCAGCGACCCACAGCCCGCCGAGCGCCAGCGACGCGCCGAACGGTTGCACCGCGAACGCGGCGACCGGTTGCAGGTGGACGAGGTGCGTCGCGGCGGTCGTCACCCCGCAGGTCGGGCAGGGCATGTCCCATTGCCTCGCCCAGCCGCACGGCTCCATGCCGAGCTTCTCGTGGGTGCCGTGGCCGCGCGGATCCGGATCGACGTCCGACAGCCACATCACGAAGGCGACTGCAGCGACCACCAGGGCCAGCGCGACCAGTCGATCGGCCCAGGCGTTGTAGGGCGACTCACGGAGCGGAATGCGCATGGCTCAGGCCTTCGCGGTCCGGCCGAGTTCACGCAGGAACTCGAGCCATACGCCGCGCGCGCCGACGAACAGGCTGTCGCCGTCGCCGAGCAGGAGTGCTTCGAGGTGGACGTCGCGGAGCGCCAGGACATCGGCGCGGACTCGCGCGGGGTCCGTGAGCTTGGCTTCGGGCAAGAGGCACAGCGTGCCGCTCGCGTGACTGCGGACCACGTCGCCGAACAGCAGCGCGCGCAGATCCTTGAAGTACAGCACTGCCTCCTGGGGCGACTTGCCGCCGTGGATCCAGGCGAGGTCGACCTCGTCGGGCAGGCCGTCCGGCAGGTCGTCGCGCCGCGTGTACCAGTGGTCGACCTGCGCCGCGCGCTCGCCGAGCCGGTCGCGCTCGGTGGCGGGCGCGAGGATCTTCGCGCCCGTCGCCGCCTGCCAGTTGCTCGCCGCCCGCCAATGGTCGGCGTTGGTGACCAGCACGTTCGCGGCACCGCCCTGCTCCGCCACGAACTTCCGATGGTGGTCGCTGCCCGGCATCGGGTCGACCAGCAGGTTGCCGCCCTCGCGCACCAGGAAGAAGCCGTTGAAGTCGATGCCCCGGTCGTCCTGGAACACGCTCCAGGTGAACAGGCCGGGCAGGCGGGTGGTCTTCATGCCTCCCAGAGTGCGCCGCCGCGCTCGCCGATCAAGCGGCTCGGTTCAGCCGCCGCGCCGCGTGTGGACGCCGTTGCTCAGGTCGATCGAAGCGGTCCGTCGGTGGGGCCGAAGACGACCAACAGGGCCAACTGCACGCCCGCCAGCCGCGGGTCCGCGGGAAATGGGATTCGGTAGCTCCAGTTCGGAGGTCGCCACCGTCGTGCTCTCCCGCGGTCGTCGCGCCGACGACGAAGTCCACGATCCCGTCCTGGCCGCAGCCCTCCGCCTCACGGGACACGACGCCCAGGCGTTCCCCGAAGGCGCCCAGGCCCTGGCCAAGGACGCGGTGGGCGTGCAGGTCGACGATGCGGGCGACGAG
Organism: bacterium; assembly: GCA_030432695.1. Lineage (GTDB taxonomy): Bacteria > Planctomycetota > UBA1135 > UBA1135 > UBA2386 > JAUILN01. The sequence goes on from JAUILN010000003.1 coordinate 353,349, forward strand.
GCCGAGGAGCGGCGAAGTACATCGGCCGATGGCGGCTGGACGCGTGCACCGCAGCGTGAGGCCTGGCCGCTCGCTTGTCGATCGGCCGCGATGCCGACGCGGTCCGCCGCCCGGGACGGTCGCCCAGCTGCACGTCGCCACGGTCATGTCGATCTCCAGGTCGGACGGCAGGTCTGCGTCCGCGAGCGCGGCGCTGGTGGAGGTCGATCGGGATTGATCGTCGCTGGGCTGCGCGGTCGGGCCCGGAGCAGGATCCGCCGATCGGCCACAAGGCTCCGAGGCCTCGCCGGTTGCGCGCGGTTCGGCGCGGGACGATGCGGACGGAACGTAGACCGGCGAGCCCCAGAGCGGTCGTGCTCCGTAGATCCGCAGCGGAGCTTCGATCATGACCATCAGCACTCCGCGTTCTCGCCTCTTCGTCGTCTCGCTCGGATGTCTGCTCGCCGCCTGTTCCAGCGGAGATGGAGGCCCCGCCCCGGGGGCTGGCGACGACGTCACGGAGTCGCTCCTGCTGGTCGACACCGGGGTGTCCAGCACCCAGATCGCCGGCGCGCGGGTCGATGCGCTGGCGTTCGAACGCGCGGACGGCACGTTCACCGACAACCTGCTGGCGAACGCGCGCGAGATCGAGTGGGCGCGACCCGATGCCGCGACGCGGTCGTTGACGTTGAAGCGGGCACCGTCTGGGCAGTTCATCGCGGCGCGTCTCCTGCTCGGTTCCGGAAGCGCGTGGGTCGAGCGAGCCGGTGAACGGACCCCACTCGACCTGACGACGACCGACCTGAAGGTCGCGTTCGTCGAGCCGGTCGACTTCAGCGTGGGGGAGGTGCCGCAGATCGCGCTCCGTCACTCGCTCGATTCCACGCCTCCAGAGGTCGGCACGCCGTGGGCGCCCCGGCTGGTCGGCGAGGTCGTCGCCCGAGCGGCCCTGCGGCTTGCGCGCGCGACTGTGCAGTCGGTCGATCCTGGTGGTGATCCGGCGGTGACGATCACGCTCGACCGGCTGTTCGATCGGACCGTCGCGCTGTCGTTCGACGACAAGGCGTTGCTGCAGCGTGAACCCACGCTGGATCCGTTGTCGGTCACCGACTTCGTCGCCGGGCTCGCGGTCGGCCACCGCCTGCTCGTCGAGGGCGACCTCGTGGGCTTCCGCGCGGTGGAAGCCGATGCCGCGGTCGATCTCGGACCGGTCGATGCACAGGGCAACCGTGGCAGGATGCACGGCACGATCGACACGGTCGAGTCGGATGGCGATCGCATCGCCGTCGTCTGGGATCGAATCGGACTGGGTCGCGACCTGCTGCCGGATCCCTTGCCGAAGCGGTTCGCCGTGGGGGCCAAGGAGGCACGGATCCGCTGGGTACCTCGCCACGGGCGCCCGTCCGACCTGCTCGAGGAGGAGGACCTGCGGGTCGGCATGACCGTGGTCGTGCACTGGGAAGGGGTGGCGGGCGATCCGCTGGTCGCAACGCGCATCGACATCCGGTCGGAACTGCAGGCCCCGGGTCGTCTCGTCGTGGGTGAGGTCACGTCGATCGACCGCGACGGAGCGACGTTCGCGGTGCGCGTCCCCGACCGCCGGCCCGGCGGCGGCGGCGATCCGCTCACGGTCGAGGTCCTGCCGCGGACCGGGTTCGTCGACGGTAACGGGGGGCGGATCCTGGGTTTCGAGGACCTCCAGCCAGGCGGCGAGGTGCGCGTGCGAGGTCGCGGTGCCAGCCGCGAGAAGCTGCGGGCGACCCTCGTCGAGATCACGTCCGGTTGATGGATCGGTCGTCGCGCGTGGAGATCCGCGGCGACCTGCACGGTGTCCGTCGGACTCAGTACTCCGGCTCGTCCAGCTCCTCGCGGATCCGCAGGTAGCTGTCGTACCGGCTCACGTGGATCGTGCCGGCCTCGACCGCGGGCAGCACCGCGCAGCCGTCGTCGTCGCGGTGCGAGCAGTCGCGGTACTGGCACTCCTTCGCGATCTCGGCGATCTCGCGGAAGTAGAACGAGACCTCGTCGGGACCGACGCCGAACAGGCCGAAGTTGCGGATGCCCGGCGTGTCGAGCACGTGGCCGCCACCGGGGATCCGCAGCAGCTCGGTGTGGGTGGTGGTGTGCTTGCCCTGGCGGATCCGGCTCATGCTGCCGATCCGCAGGTCGGAGCCCGGCAGCAGGTGGTTGATGAGCGACGACTTGCCGACGCCACTCAGGCCGGTGAGCACCGTCATGTTCCGGTGCAGCTCCGCGGCCAGCGCCTCGAGCGTGTCGGTGGTCTCCTTGCCCGCGAGCACCGAACAGGGGAACACCTCGTAGCCGAGCCCCTGGTACAGCTCGACCCACTCGTTGGAGCGGCCCTTCTTGTCGCGGTCGATCTTGGTGAAGGCGATCGCACAGCGCAGGTCCTGGCGCTCGCAGCTCGCCAGGATCCGGTCGATCAACAGCGGCTGCAGCGGCGGGTCCTTCACCGCGGCGACGATCAGCACCAGCGAGACGTTGGCGGCGATGACCTGTTCGCGGTCCTCGTCGCCCTTGGCCCGCCGTGCCAGCTTGCTGGTCCGCGGCAGCACCTCGTCGATCGCGCCGTCGTCGTCGGCGTCGAGAGTGACCCGCACCCGGTCCCCCACTGCCACCACGTTGCGTGAGTGGCCACGCTCCTCGAACAGGCGACCGCGCATCGGCAGCTTCTCGATCCGGGCGTCGGGGGCGTCGGCGGGCACCTCGACGTGGCAGGTCTTGGCCTCGATGCGCAGCACCAGGCCGATGGGGGCGTCGTCGCTCATGGGGGTCGGCGGGGCCGGGAGGTTACCTCCGGGAGCGGTCCCGGGCGACCTCCCGGGCGGAGCAGGTCCACCACGGCTCGGGCCCGCGCGGTTCCCGATCAGCGGACGACGCTACCCCGCAGCGCGTTGGTCACTGCCGCAGCACCTGCCGCATCGACGACCACCGCCTGCACGCCGAACGCGGCGCCGAGCAGGGCCGGGTCCGTCGGGACGCCGATCGTCTGGCGGCGGACCTCGTCCTGGGCGCCGAACGAGATGGTGGGGCCGAAGACCGATACGGTCGGGTCCACCCGGACTCGGCCGTACGGCGCGAGATCGACCGGTGTGGAGAGCAGGGGGCCGAGCCACCACGCTGCCAACCGGCTGGTTCCCGCGCCGCGGTCGTAGAGGTCGAGTTCGTAGCTCCGACCCAGCCGAGGCAGGCTGGCTGCGTGGAGCTGGCGGCGCGTTCCCCACAGGACCTTCCCGCTACTCAGTCTGTCGAGGTCGCCGTCGGCGTCCAGGTCGGCGGAGTGCAGTCCGTCGGTTCCCGCCAGCGACGGAATCAGGTGCTCGAGCGCGGCGACGTGGAAGTTGCCCTGACCGTCGTTCAGGAACAGGTGCGCCGCCCGGGCATCGCCGCCGAGCAGGTCCGGATCGCCATCGGAATCGACATCGGTGACCTCGATGTTGTCGAGCTGGGCCGTCGGCCAGTGGTTGGCCGTGGTGTTGACGAAGCGGCCCCGACCGTTGTTGGAGAGCAGGCGCGGCCCCTCCCAGCCGGCGCCGCGCACCTCCTCGATGACGTCGGGATCGCCGTCCAGATCGAAGTCGACCCAGTGCGCGGCCACCGTGCTGCGCCCCGTGGCGAGTGGCGGATACGCGCCGGCCGGTGCGAGCGAGAAGACTCCGGAACCGTCGTTCAGGGCCAGCACCTGCTGGCCGATGAGGTCCAGCAAGACATCGAGGTCGCCGTCGCCGTCGCAGTCGGCCGCTTCGACGCGCGCGACGGCGCTCGTCGCCGGCTGGCCGGTGATCGGTGCGAACGTGCCGCTGCGGTTCTCGAACGCCGCGAGCTGCGGTCCCGAGAACAGCACGTCGAGATCGCCATCTCCGTCGAGGTCCACGAACACCGGCATGCGGGTGGTCCCCTCCAGACCCGGTGCGGCCCGGCGTTGGAACCGACCCGAGCCGTCGTTGATCGCCAGGAAGTTCGCGGTGCCCGCATAGGGCTCGACGAAGAGGTCGACGTCGCCGTCCTGGTCGATGTCGACGGGCCGGCAGCGGTCGTCGACCCCGAAGGGATGGCTGGAGGTGTCCTCGACGAAGTCCCCGAATCCGTCACCACGCCAGAACCGGCCGAACCACAGCAGGTCGGGGACGTCATCGCCGTCGAGTTCGGCGAGGAACAGCACGCGCTCCAGGGGTGCGGCGGCGGGCACGTGGACCAGTTCCCGGCCTCCCGCGTTGAACACCGGGACCAGTCCGCGGACGTCCTGGACCATGTCCGGGTAGCGATCCCCGTCGAAGTCGAGCCAGACGCGGCGCGCGCTGTCGGGCCGTTCCGCTACGATCGGGCTGAGCGCGGACGAGGACACGAAGTGCCCGGCGCCGTCGTTGAGCCAGGTCGCATCCCCGCTGACCAGGTCCAGGTCGCCGTCGAGGTCGAGGTCCAGCGTGTCGTGCGGTTCCGGCAAGGCGCCGAGCCCGCGCACGCCGACGTCGACGTAGCCACCTCCCGCGACACCGAGGAGCACCGTCGGCGGATTGTTGCGGAAGGCGAAGACCAGATCGTCGATGCCGTCGCCGTCGAAGTCGGCCAGGGCGACGATCGTGCCCACGGCGCTCAGGCCGAGCAGCTGTTCCCGGTAGCCGCCGGCGCCGTCGTCGAACAGCCAACCCTCGTCGGTGGCGCCGTCGAAGAACACGTCGTCGTCGCCATCCCCGTCGCCGTCCGCGACGTGCAGCGCCTGGAACCGGCCGATCCGGCTGTGGGCCAGCACGAAGCCCTGCGTGGGCCCGTCGTTCCGGTAGATGTCGAGGTCGGTGCCGGCCCGCACGACGTCGAGATCGCCGTCGCCGTCGAAGTCGCCGAGTTCGAGCAGGTGCGGATCGCTCAGCATCCAGGATCCGAGGCGCACCGGGTTGTGGAACCGCCCGGTGCCGTCGTTCTCGAGCACCTCGAGGACCTTCAGCAGATAGAACTCGCCGAACAGGAACAGGTCGAGGTCGCCATCGCCGTCGGCGTCGCCGAGTCGCGCGACTGCCAGGTCCGGTCGGGCGTTGAGGTGATTGGTCGACGATTCCGGTCCGGCCCTGAACCGTCCCGATCCGTCGCCCAACAGCGCCGTCGCGCGGCCCCAGAAGTCGCCGACGAGGACGTCGGCGTGGCCGTCGCCGTCGAGGTCGCCGGCGGCCAGGAAGTCCCGATGGCGATTGGTGCGGGTCAGGTAGGTCGCGCCGTCCTGGATCAGTAGCGGGGTCTGCTGGGTCGCGAGTGGAGCCAGCGACGTGAGGAGGAGGCAGGCGGTGTGGATCGGTCGCATGTGGCGGGAGGCGTCCGGGTGTCGGGCTGCGGACGACAGGGACTCCCGGAATCGGCACGGTGGACGGGGCGGTCCGCGCCGGGCGTCGGACGCGCTACCATCGCCGCCCGCATGACAGCACGCCGACCGAACCTCCCAGTCCTGTGCGCCACCGCGCTGCTCGCGCTGGCTGCGCCCCTTCGGCCCCAGGAGGCGACGCGCCCGGAGGTGCAGTTCCCGGACGTCACCCAGCTCGCCCCGCTGCGGTTCGGCGAACCCGACGACGGGGGACCGTGGATCGCCGGTTGGACCTTCGAGTCGATCGGCTATGGAGACGACCGCGGCCGTGAGCTGCGCGTCGGTCCCGAGGGCCACGCGGAACTCGTCGCGCCGGAGAAGGGCGAGGGGGTCGTGCTGCAGGGCGCGGCGGAGACCGCGCGCGGTGATCTGGTGTCCGCGCCGTTCGCGTTGGCGCCGTTCCGGGAGGTGGACGTCGAGGTGCGCTACCGCATCGAGGAAGGCCGGCCGCTGGTCTTCGCCTGCCTGCGACCCACCGAGGACCGCACCCTGGTGGACCTCGAGTTCCTGGCCGGAGTCGGGAAGCGGCGCGACCGCACGCAGACGGTGCGACTGCACTCGGGATCGCACCAGGGGCCCTACTCGATCGCGCTGTCGATCGCGGGCGAAGGCAGCGTGCGGTTGCTGTCGGTAGAGGCCGAGGAGGTCGGCGACTATCCGTGCCCGGAGCGGCCGCTGTGCGTGATCGACATCCGCAGCGCCGATCCGAACCGTGCTCCGCATCCGAACTTCGCGCGGGTGGCGGCGGTGTTCGGGTTCCCGTCGGTCGAGTACCTGCACTACAGCGAGTACTCGCGGGAGAAGCTCGACGCGATCGACCCGAGCCTGGTGATCCTTCCGGGCCTCGCGTCGTCGAAGGGCCTGGATTCGAAGGCCATGGACCGCGCCGTCCTCGATGCGGCGGAGTACGGCGCTCCGGTCGTCGGCGTCTGCCTCGGCCACCAGGTCCTGGCGCGCTCGCTCGGCGCCGAACTCGGGCGCGCGTCGGAATGGGGCCCGACCGAGATCGGCGTGGTCCGCCGCGATCCGCTGTTCGCGGGTCTACCGCGCGGCCCGCGCTTTTTCGCCTCGGAGTCGCACAACTACCAGGTCGAACGGCCGGTCGGCGACATGCAGATCATCGCGTCGTCCGAGGTCTGCAAGACCCAGGTGTTCCGCTACCGCGACCGGCCGTGCTACACGTTCCAGGGCCACATCGAGCGGGCCTGGGAGGTGGAGGCGCCCGAGGCGGTGCTGCTGTGGAAGAACATGCTGCGCGGGTGGGGGTTGGCGCCGAAGAACTGATCAGCGCGCCTCGATGCTGCGCAGCGCGCTGCGCGCCCGGGCCGCGATGTCGGGCCGGTCGTCCTGGCTCAACGTCGTCAGTCGTTCGCGGAACGCTGGACGGCTCACGCCGATCATCCCGCAGGCGGTGATGGCCTCGGCGAGCAGCGGACGGTTGGCGTCGTTGCCGAGGGCTTCGAGGAGCAGGTCGAGGATTCGTTCGTCGCGCGCGACGGCTTCGCCCATCGCGCCGAGCGAGCGCATGGCGCGGACCCGTTCGCGTGGGTCGGGCGCGTCGGTGGCGAGCAATGCGAGGCCGAGCGCTGCCTTGGGGTGCTCGGGGGCGAGACGCGCCAGCGAGCGGGCGGCGGCGGCTTCGAGTAGGCGGTGGGCCTCGTCGGGACGCAGGCCGGACGAGATCGAGGTTCGTTCGAACCGGATGCGGCACAGGTATGGCGCTTCTGCCGCGTCCAGGACTTCGAGGAGTTCGGGCATCGCGGCGAGTCCACGGGCAGCCGCGCGCTCCGCGGCGAATTCGCATCGGATCAGATCTTCACCGTCCATCGAGACGGCAGGGGACTCCTGGTCCTCGTCGCTCGCGACGACCGCAAGCCGCCCGAACACCCGCATGTACGACGACCTGTCGTCGGTCATGATCGTCCTCATGACCTTCTTCAGCGTCTGGCCGTTGAACACGTCTTGTGCGGCGCGGCGGAGTCGAGGGAGTCCCGCCGGGTCCAGCCACGCGAGTTCCGCGACCGTGCGCGCGAGCCCCTCGTAACCTTCGTTCCACGCGGACGCATCGGCCGTGAGATTCCTGGAGAGCATGGCCAGCAACCGCTCGTTCCGGGCTGCGGCCGGCTTGCCGATCGCCCGCAGGGCTCGGGTGATGCGGCTCGCCTCGGTCGCCCGGCCCGCCAGCAGCGCACGGTCGAGGGCCTCGACCAGCGGATCGACCGCCTCGGCGCCGGTGTCGATCACCACGATCAGCTGATCGGGATCGAGCGTCTCGTCCGCGAGATGCGCGATCGCCGCCTCGAGTGCCGTCGGTTCCTGGCCGAGCAGGGTCCCGCTCAGGAATCCGAACAGGACGATCGATCTCGGGAAGCGGTCCATCGGACCTTGCAGGGTAGCACCCGCTGGTCCTTCCCGGAGGACGGTCGGGTGTTCACCACCCCAGGTTCAGCGTCAGCCCCGGCGCGAACGACAGCCCCGCACTCGCGCCCGGATCGAGCATCACCACCTGCGTGTGCCAGGTCGTGCCGCAGAGGTTGCGGTCGGCGGGCAGCGGCAGGTTGGTGTCGGCACGGAACGGAGCCAGCGGAATGGTCTCCTGGATCAGCGGCTTCTCCTTCCTCCTCAGCTCGCGGGGGTCGTCCGAGTCCGGTTCCGGATCGCCAGCGATCGGGAACGCGTTGCGCTTGTAGGTGAGTTGCAGGTCTTGCAGGAAACGATGTAGTTCAAGCGATCCTGCCCGAGGAGGTAGTAGCCGCCCGGAGCACCGCAGTTGGCGCGCTCGATCCACGCGTCGCTGATCTCGTGGATCCGCTTCCGAGGGGCCGCCTTCGTCACCTGGTGGCGGATCCTGAGAGGTCATCTCCCTTCGCGCGCCTCCTCGTCGTTCCCCTCGATACGGGTGCCGTCGGCGCCGCCATGCAGAACGCGGATGTTCTCCGAGGGGATGGTTCCGACGACGAGCGGGCCATGCGTCGACCCGATGGGGCGTGGGAGGTGGAGGCGCCGGAGGCGGTGCTGCTGTGGAAGAGCATTCTGCGCGGGTCGGGCCTCGTTCCGGCGCGCGTATCGCGTGCGTGAGGCGATCTCCTATCGGATCACCTCGAGGGCGATCGCGTTGGAGGTCCACACGGCACCCTGGACCAGGAAGGCCTGCTGGAAGTGCAGCATCACGCCATCGGGGAATCCGCGCGGGAGCACGATGTCGAGCGGCATGTCGGGTGGAACCGCGGCCAGCGCGATGTCGAGCGATGGCACGAGCGTGAAGTCCGGGGTGACGATGTGGGCGGCGTGGGCGCCGAGGAACAGCACGTTGGCGCTCGGAGCGACGGGGTTGTCGCTACCGACCAGGGTCAGTCGGTCGACGCCCGGGGACTCGCCGGCGTAGAGCAGGCGCGGCGGATTGTGCGGCCACGGCGCGTGGGCGCCGCCGAGGTCCTGGACGCTGTGCACGTCTTCGTAGTTCGGCAAGGCGGCGGTGTAGTCGCGCATGCAGCGCGCGACCTCCGGGTGGTAGCGGATCCGGATGTTGGCGATCGTGCCCGGACAGCCGAGGCAGTAGGACATCAGCGAACTCGTGCCGAAGCCGACGCCTCCGCAGTTCGGCGCTCCACCACCGGCGTCTCGCGCACAATCGTCGATGGGCACGTCGTCGGATCGGTTGGCGGGCGTGCCGTTGACGTCGATCTTGAAGTTGTGGGTGTGCCCGACGCCGAAGCTGTGCCCGATCTCGTGGCCGGCTCCGTAGATCTGGAAGAACGGGGACTCCCGCGGCTCGGCCGGGTTGTCGAAGTTCACCGCGCCCATGCCGGTGGAGATCGAGAAGCCGTTCTGCACGTGCCCGACGCCCTTCGTTCCCACCGCACAACCCATCTGGGTGCCGCTCATCAGGTGGTAGAGGTCGGCATCGACCGGTGCGAGGTCCAGCCCCGGGCCCAGGTTGAATCGTGGTCCGGCGGTGATCAGGTCCTGGGTGCCCCAGCGGTGCTGGAACTCGTAGAACACGTCGACGCAGCACGGGCCGGCGGTCTGGCCGGTGGTGAGGTCCGGCTGGGTCCAGGGGTCGGCCGGCGTCGTCCAGAACCCGAGGTAGTCGAGTTCGCAGACCACCCGGACGTCGAGGCGCAGTGCCTGTGCGACCGCTCCGAAGACGAACCGGGCATAGACCTCCGCGGCCCGCACATCGCCGAAGCGGGAATAGAACTGCCAGTCGGTCTCGATCGCCGACCTGCAGAGCCGCAGGTGGTCGATGCCCGGATCCGGACACTCGTACTGGAAGCTGGGGGCTGCGAGGCCGGTCAGGCAGGTATTGAAGTCGGGCGATCGGGTAGGAGGCTCCGGGATCAGGTCGCCGCACCGCGAGCCGTTGAGCGAGTTGCGGTCCAGATCGTCGATCAGCAGGACGCGGAAGTCGTCCCAGCGACCGGCCGCAGGGAAACTCGCGAGGTGGTACAGATGGTCCTGGCTGCGGATCCAACCCCAGATCCCGACCGCGGAGAAGGCGATGCACGCGCGGGAGCCGGTGACTCCCACCAGGTTCCCCGACCACAGGGACATGTCCGTCGGCCGCGGCGATCCCGGGGCACCGACCGTGGCGCCATCGAGGGAGATGAACCTGGGCTCGACGTCATCGATCCGGGTCATCTGCAGATCGACCGTGTTGGCTCCCGGGAGCTGCAGGTTGCCCAGCCTCACGCATCGGTAGTTGCGCAGCGACTCCACCGCGGATCGCTCCGCGGGGCCCGGCACGAAGCAGTGCGCATCGATCGACGGGTGCGGGATCCTGGTCGTCAGCGGAAAGGCCATCGCCTGGACGTGACCGGAGTCGCAAGCCGGCTGCGGCTGGGCTTGGGGAAGGGCCGCGGGCGGCGGCATGGCCAGGGCCGTCGCGACGGTGAGGGCGAGCGCGGTGAGCATCAGGGGGTGCGGCCGGAAGGGAGGGAACGACCCGACCCCGATCGTAGCGCGTCGACCTGACGGCGGGGCCCGGGGGCGTCGGCCTCACGCCGGCGGGTCGCCGCACCTGTTCACGCCGGCCCGAGTGCCCAGGGTCGCGTTCACCGCCCCAGGTTCAACGTCAGCCCGGGCGTGAAGGCCAGTCCCGCACTCGCGCCCGGATCGAGCATCACCACCTGCGTGTGCCAGGTCGTGCCGCAGAGGTTGCGGTCGGCCGGCAGCGGCAGGTTGGTGTCGGCCCGGAACGGAGCCAGCGGGATGGTCTCCTGGATCAGCGGGTTCACCAGACGGCTGCCGCCGAATGGCGTGGGCAGGTTCTCGCGCTGCACGCCGAGCAGCAGCACGCCGGAGGTCGTCAGGCCGCCCCGGCTGTTGGTGGCGCGCAGGGTCAGCGTGGTGCCGGGCTCGGGGCGGGTGGTCGCGGTCAGCGAGGGCACGCCGGTGGAGCCGGCCCAGCCGCTGCCGTAGTTCGCGGAACTCGCGATGTGCCCACCCCGGAAGTTGGCGATGCCCTGGCGGGTCTCGCCGATGCGGCGCGCATTGTCGGCGCAGTTGGCGAGGCCGAACGGCAGGCAGTTGTTCGGGATGAAGTCGGGGTTGGAGAAGAAGCCGATCACGCTCGAGCCGAGCGTGGCCCACATCCGGGTCTGCTTGACCGCACCCTGGCAGACCATCTGCCAGGCGTTGTTGTAGGTCGAGCAACTGCTGCTCTGGTGCTGGCAGCCGAGGTTGTGGCCGACCTCGTGGGGAACGACCTGCGCGGCGAGGGTTGCTCGATCCACGCCGAAGCCGAGGCGGTCGTCGCGCCCGTCGCCGATGTAGGCGCGGCCGGCGACGCCTTGGTGGCAGTTGGTTCCGAGATCGGCGACGAGGGCGTGGACGAGGTCTGCCTGGTACCGATCGCGGAGCTGCGCGATGTTGGAGTCGGATCGGAGCGAGCTGAGCAGGCTGCCGAGACCGTCACAGACGTCGACCTGGGCCCAGGTCGATACGGGACCGACCTTGCGAGCCGTCATCGCGAAGCCACCGGAGCCGTGTCCCGTCGAGAGGAAGTCGGTGGTCAGGATGGAGGTGGCGACCAGCGCCGCGGCCTCCTGGCCGCCGCCGAGCTGCGCGATCGCCAGCGGGGTGACGACGTAGTGGATGTCGATGCGGCGCGGGTCCTCGTCGCAGCAACCGTTGCTGGCCGGCTGCGCCCCGCTGTTGCCCGGCAGCCCGGTCGGGCGGAGCTGGCGGCCCATCGCCTGCCGCGCGCCGACCGCCCGGGCCGCGTCGTCGTCGTTGCCGCAGCGGTTCAAGTCGTCCAGGTGGGCGCGGACGAAGTGCGCACCGGGCCCCGGCATCAGGTTCAGGATCACCCCAGCGCCGAGCGTGGCGTCGCTGGTGTTCGGTTGGAACGTCGCGGCCACGTGGCCGTCGGCGACCGACAGGAAGAACCGGGAGTCGGGCAAGCCCTCCAGCGAGCCGATCCAACTCAGGCCGCCGAACTCGTGGACCACGCGCCGTTCGAACACCGCGCGGTAGGCGAGGCCGGTGCGCAGTTCGATCTCCACCACGCTGCCGCCGGTCGGGTCCAGGCGGGCCAGCAGGTCCATGTCGACGTCGACCGGCCGGGACCAGGCCAGCGACTGGTCGAGGTGGGCGATCGGGTCGACGGCCCCGGGATGGTCGCGGAGCAGGCGGCCGGCGGTCGGGGCGAGGTTCTGGGCGGCGAGCGGTGCCAGCGTCGCGGTGAGGAGGGCGAGGAGCGGGGAGCGTTGCATGCGGCGTGATCCTGGGTCGATGGCCCGCAGGCCGGGTTCAGGACCGCTCCCGGAAAATCGCGCCGCAGTGGATCACGGGATCCCGCGATTTCTGGTCAGCGCCCGAGTTCCAGCGTCACACCGTTGGTGAACGACAGGCCGTGGCTCGCCGCGGGGTCGAGCATGATGGTCTGCGCATGCCAGGTCGTCCCGCAGAGGGCCGGGTCGCCGGGCAGCGGGAGATCGACGAGCTGGTTGAAGGGGCCGATACCGACTGTCAGGTCGATCAGCGGGATCACCAGTCGGGTGCCGCCGAACGGGGTCACGGTCGTGTCGCGCTGGATGCCCAGGAAGATCACGCCGGTGGTGCTGGCTCCATTGCGGGTGTTGCCGATCGTCAGCGTCAGGGTCGTGCCCGGTTCCGGCCGATTGGTCGCGTCCATGCCTTGAGCGCCGCGCTCGCCGGGCCAGGAGGGTCCGTACTGCTCGCTGCGGGCCACGTGGCCGCCGCGGAAGTTGGTGATCCCCTGGCGGGTCTCGCCGATCCGCCGGGTGTTGTCGATGCAGTCGGTCCGGCCGAGCGGCGTGGTCGTCGTGGGCGCGATGAAGTCGGGGTTCGAGAAGTAGCCCAGCACGCTGGAGCTGAGCGTCGCCCACATCCGCGAGTAGACGGTGTTGCCGGCGACGTTCCGGGTCGAGGCCGCGTTGTTGTACGTCTGGCAGCTCGTGCTCTCGTGTTGGCAACCGAGGTTGTGGCCGACCTCGTGCGGCACCACCTGGGCGGCCAGGATCGCGCGGTTGACGCTGAAGCCGAGGCTGGCGTCGGTGCCGTTGCCGATGTAGGCGAGGCCGGCGACGCCGCCGTGGCAGGAGGTCCCGCGGTCGCCGACCAGCGCGGCGACGAGGTCCGCGTCGAATTGGTCGCGCGTCGTCGCGATGGAACTCGAGCTGCGCAAGTTGGCGAGTGCGTCGGTGAGATCGTCGCAGATCTCGTTGTGGCTCCAGCGGGTCACGGGCCCGACCAGGCGGATCGTCTGGATGAAGGCTCCGCTGCCCACGCCGGTCGAGACGAGGTCGGAGTTCATCCTCGCGACCGCGTTCGCTGCCACCACGAGGCCGCTGTTGCCGAGCTGCACGATGGCCAGCGGGGTGATCACGAACAGCACGTCGATGGTGCGCGGATCCTCGTCGCAGCAGCCGGAGGAACTCGGCCGGGAGACACCGCCGCCCGGTGTGGGCGCCGTGGAGCGTTGCAGTGCGCCGCCCAGCGCCCGACGGGTGCCGGCGAGGTCGAGGTGGGAGCCGTCGTTGCCGCAGCGGTTCAGGTCGTCGAGGTGGCCGCGGACGAAGTGCGCGCCGCCGGGTCCGGGCAGCAGGTTCAGGATCATGCCCGCGCCCTTCGCCGGGTCGGCGGTGCGCGGTTCGAAGGTCGCGGCGACGGCGCCCTCGGCGATCGACAGCACGAACAGCGATCCCTCGCAGCCCTCCAGGCTGCCGTACCAGTTCACCACGCCCTGCTCGATGGACTCGCGGCGCTCGAACACCGCGCGGAAGGCGAGGCCCGCTCGGAGTTCGACGTCGACGACGCTGCCGCCGGCGGGGTCGAGACGGTCCAGGAGGTCCAGGTCGACGTCGACGGCGCGCGAGAAGGCCAGGGATCGGTCGATCCTGGCGATCGGGTCGACCGCGCCGGGGCGGTCACGGAGCAGTTGGCCGACGGTCGGGGCGAGGTTCTGGGCCCCGAGCGGGGCGATGGCGGAGAGGAGGAGGGCGGAGAACAGACTGCTGCGCGTCGCTCGTTGCATGGCTTCGGAGTTCCTCGGGAAGGTCGCGATTCGGGTCACCGCGGCCTCCGGCGGGGAGCTGCGGCGTGTGTCAGCAACTCGCCCTTTTCCGTCCGCGCATCCGCCCAGTCCCGTCGCTGGCGCGCTCCAGGGGTCACCGCGTAGAACACCGGCATGGCAGGTTCCGAGGCGCCGGTGAGCCGGCTGGCCCCCAGCCCCACGGGCGTGCTCCACCTCGGCAATGCGCGGACGTTCCTGCTGAACTGGCTGTGGGTTCGCTCGGTCGGCGGGCGGCTGCTGCTGCGCATCGAGGACATCGACGGCCCGCGGGTGAAGGTCGGTGCCGAGGAGGCGCTGCTGGAAGACCTGCACTGGCTCGGCCTCGACTGGGACGGCGTGCCGGTGCGGCAGAGCGAACGGCTCGGCACCTACTCGACGGTGGTCGACGGCCTGCTCGCGCGCGGTCTCGCCTATCCCTGCACCTGCACCCGCAAGGAGGTCGAGGAGGCCGCTTCTGCGCCGCACGAGAGCTGGCAAGACGCGACGCCCTATCCTGGCACCTGCCGCGATCGGTTCTGCGACCTCGCCCACGCCCGCGCCGAGACCGGCCGCGAGCCGGCAGTGCGGTTCCGGGTCGATGTCGACGCGGTGGCCTACGACGACCTGTTCCGCGGCGCCGACCCGGGCCGCATCGGTGGCGACTTCGTGATCGAGAAGCGCGACCGCGGCCCGGCCTACCAGCTCGCGGTGGTGGTCGACGACGCGGCGCAGGGCGTCGACCTGGTGGTCCGCGGCGACGACCTGGTGACCTCCACGCCGCGCCAGCTCCTGCTCTATCGGGCGCTCGGGCTCACCGCGCCGCGCTTCGCGCACCTGCCGCTGCTGGTCGGCCCCGATGGCAAGCGGCTCGCCAAGCGTCACGGCGATACGTCGCTGAAGGCCTACCGCGAGGCGGGCACCACACCCGAAAAGATCGTCGGCTACCTCGCGGCGGTGTCGGGCCTCGGGGAACCGGGGGGCCGTCTTCGGCCGACGGACCTGCTCGACTCCTTCGCGCTCGCACGCATCCCGCGCGAACCGGTCGTCACGTCGGGTTCGCTGCGCTGACGGGCCGGCGCGCCGGCTCGTGGCTCTCCACGACGTCGAGCCAATGCGCGGTGACGAACACCGTGCTGACCAGCGCAGCGGCCAGCGCGCAGAGGATGACGAAGCCTTCGGGCAGGGGGAACTGCACGAACGGGTAGGTGTTCCAGCTCAGCGACGACGAGCTCAGCGGCAGCGCCTCCGGCCCATAGCGATGCACTCCGAACGGCTGGCACATCACGCCGATCATCACGATCAGGAAGGCGGTCTGCAGGGTGACGCGGAAGCCGACCCGCTGCAGGTGGTCGTAGGCGAAGCGCAGCGTCGCGCCGATCGCGCGCGCGGGGTTGCCGGGATGCAGCGACGCGAAGCCGGGGAGTGGGGCGAGCAGGGCGCTGGGGATCAGGAACAGCAGGATCCCGGGGCTGCGCACGTCGACCAGCGTCGAGATGCCGTAGACGGAGCCGAACAGCATCAGCTTGCCGACGGCGATGGTGACGCCGTGCCGAAGGATGCCGTCGAGGAAGTCCTGGCCGCCGGGACGCCGACCGGCCTGCACCGCCTCGAGCAGCCCGGCGTGCCCGGCGAGGGTCAACGACACGATGCCGAAGGCCAGCCAGCACGGCACCACCATGTGGCTGGAGACTTCGAACTGGGCCAGGGCGAACGGGTTCTCGAAGAACCGCACCGTGTCGCCCTGGTAGTGCAGGATCGCCAGCGCGGCGCAGGCCATCACCGGAGGCACCAGCAGGGCGGCGTTGCCGAACACCAGACGGCGCGCCTGCCGGGCCCGCTTCTCGAGGGTGAGCAGCAACGCCGCGATCACCCCGACCGCCAGCATGCCGATGAGATCTTCGGGCTGTACGTGGGACCAGGGCATGGTGGGGCGACGTATCGGGCCGCCTGGCGAGGATTCCGAGACGGCGGAGATTCCTCTCCTCTGCGGTAGAGTGGCCCGGCTCATGCCCAGGCCGATCCAGCTCACGTCCCCGAAGAACCCCGTCGTGCTCCGTGTGAAGGACGCCGCCAGCGGCGAACTGCCGGGGGAGATGGTCGTCGAGGGCAACCGTCTCGTCGAGGACGTGCTGGCCGCCGAACTGCCGATCCGCATCGCCTGCTTCTCCGACAAGCTCACCAAGGCCAAGAACGGCTTCGACTTGCGGCGCCGGCTCGAGCAGCAGGCCGACGAGGTGTACGCCTGTGACGACGCCGTGCTGGCCCGGATGTCGACCCTGACGACCCACCAGGGGGTGCTCTGCGTGGTGCAGCGCCCCGAGTGGGACGACGCCGACCTGCTCGGCGACGAGCCCGGCCGGGCCCTGGTGGTCGCGGCCGCCGGGGTGCGGGATCCCGGCAATCTCGGCGCGATGTTGCGGGCCACCGAAGCAGCGCACGGCACCGGCTTCCTGGCGCTGAACGGCGGCGCCGACCCGTTCCGCGACAAGGCGGCGCGCGGTTCGGCCGGATCGGTGCTCCGTCTGCCCACCCAATTCGGGCTGTCACCCGCGCAGGTCGCGGACTTCGCCAAGGCCCAGGGCCTGACGCTGGTCGCCGCCGACGGCAGCGGTGACACCGACTATCTCGACCACGACTGGACCCGCCCGACCCTGGTCGCGCTCGGCAACGAGGGCGCCGGCCTGCCCGACGAGCTGCTGTCGCGCTGCGACGCGGTGGTGCGGATCCCGATCGCGCCCGAAGTCGAGAGCCTGAACGTCGCGGTGGCCGCCGGGGTGCTGCTGTACGAGGCGCGGCGCCAGCGCCGCTGAACGGGTCGGGAGGGCGCGTGCGATGAGCCTGTTCGGAGAGCCCGAGGAGTCCGGTCGGGAGGCGGCTGGTGCGCGTCGGCCGCTCGCCGACCGGATGCGACCGCGGACCCTCGACGAGTTCCTCGGTCAGGGTCAGGCTGTCGGCGAGGACCAGGCGTTGCGCGGTGCGATCCTTCGCGGCGACGCCGGTTCGCTGCTGCTCTGGGGACCGCCCGGCTGCGGCAAGACCACGCTGGCGCTGCTGATCGCCGAAGCCTCCGACCTGCACTTCGAGCCGTTCTCGGCGGTGCTCAGCGGCGTGAAGGAAGTGCGCGAGGCGGTGGCCCGCGCCGATGGGATCCGCAAGGAGAGCGGTCGCGGCTCGCTGCTGTTCGTCGACGAGATCCACCGCTTCAACAAGGCCCAGCAGGACGCCTTCCTGCCGTACGTCGAGTCGGGGCGGGTGGTGCTGGTCGGAGCGACCACCGAGAACCCCAGCTTCGCGATCAACCGGGCGCTGCTGTCCCGCTGCCGGGTGGTCGCGCTCGGGCCGCTCGACGACGACGCGATCGGCGCGGTCGTCGACCGGGCACTGGCCGACTCCGAACGCGGTCTCGGTCGGATGCAGCTCGCGATCACCGACGAAGCCCGCGAGCGGCTGGCGCTGTTCGCCGGCGGCGATGCCCGCCGCGCGCTCACCGTGCTGGAGGCCGCTGCCGGGATCGCCGCCCTCGACCCCGCGGCGACGATCGACCTGGAGCAGATCGCCGAGGCCGCTCAGCACCGCACGCTGGCCCACGACAAGGGCGGCGACCACCACTTCGATCTGCTGTCGGCGCTGCACAAGAGCCTGCGCAACTCCGACGTCGACGCGTCCATCTACTGGCTGGCGCGCTTCCTCGAGGCGGGTGCCGACCCGATGCAGGCGGCGCGGCGGATGGTCGCGATGGCGGCCGAGGACGTCGGTCTCGCCGACCCGATGGCGTTGCAGGTCGCGGTCGCAGCGATGCAGGCCCTGCAGGGGCTGGGCTTGCCGGAGGGGCGCCTGCCGCTGACCGAGGCGGCGATCTACCTGGCGTCGGCGCCGAAGAGCCGTGGGGTCTGCGCGGCGATCGACGCGGCCCTGCGCGAGATCCAGAGCGGTCGCCAGCACGAGGTGCCGCTGCACCTGCGCAACGCGCCGACCCGGCTGGCCAAGGAGATGGGGCATGGCGCGGAGTACCGCTACGCCCACGACGAGCCCGGCCACGTCGCCGACATGGACTGCCTGCCGGAGGGGCTGAAGGGGCGGCGCTTCTACCGACCGGGTGATTGGGGCTTCGAAGGTGCGCGGATGGTCGAGCGGCTGCGCGAGATCGCCGAGCGGAGGAAGCGCCGGTGACCGGGCCGAGCCGCGTCCTGCTCGGCGTCTCGGGATGGAGCTATGCCGACTGGGTCGGGGTCGTCTACCCGCGCGGCGGCGCGCAGTCGTTGGTCGACGTGGCGAAGCTCGTCGACTTCATCGAGATCAACTCCAGCTTCTACCGCACGCCGAGCATGGCCAGCGTCGCGGGGTGGGTCGAACGGACCGCGGAACTCGGCACGCGCTTCACCGCCAAGTTGCCCCAGGAGATCACCCATGCCGGCGCGCGCGACGACGGGTTGTCGCGCTCGTTCGCCGAGGCCTTCGCGCCGCTCCGGCAGAGCGGTCGACTCGATGCCCTGCTCGCACAGTTCAGTTTCCGGTTCCGCGCCGATGCGGCCGGGCGCGAGCACCTGGCCTGGATCCGTGATCGGTTCGCGTCGCTCGCGCCGTTGGTGCTCGAGGTTCGCGACGGTTCCTGGCGACGACCCGAGGCGCAGGCCCTCGCCGCCGAACTCGGGCTGCGACTGGTGGCGCTCGACTACCCCGGCGCCGACCGGGGCTTCGCGGTTCCCGACCACGTGCCGGACGACCTCGCCTACTATCGCCTGCACGGTCGCAACAGCCGCGCCTGGTTCGACAAGGACGCCGGCCGCGACGCCACCTACGACCACCTCTACACGCCCGCCGAGACCGACGAACTCACGCGGCGGATCGACGAACTCGCCAAGGCCACCCGCACCCTCTACGTGGCGGCCAACAACCACTTCCGCGGTCAGGCGGTGAAGATCGCGTTGGAGCTGGCGGCGTGGCGCGACGGCCAAAAGCTCGACGTGCCGCAGTCGATGGTCGACGCCTACCCCGAACTCCAGAACATCGCCAAGCGCGCGCAGGGCTCGCTGTTCGGGGAGTGAGCCCGTGGCCGGTCAGCCGGTGCGCGCGCGCATCCAACCGAGCAGGCCGCCGCTTCGCAACACTTCCACCTCGTGCGCCGACAGGCCGTGGCGGCAGCGCACCAACCGATCCCTGGTGACGTTGCGCACCTCGACCTCGTCGCCCGCGGCGAGTTGACCCGGCCAGTCGTCGACAGCCAGCCGATCACCGACACCGAAGGCCTCTGCCGCCGCACCGTCGGCGCAGCACAGCGGCAGCACGCCGAAGTTGATCAGGTTGCGGCGATGGATCCGCGCGAAGCCGTCGGCGACGACCACGCGCAGGCCGAGGTGGCGCGGGGCCAGGGCAGCGTGCTCCCGGCTGGAGCCCTGGCCGTAGTTCGCGCCGCCGACGATCGCGTGACCGCCATTTTCCAACGCCTCGCGGGCATGCTCGACGTAGTCCGGGTCGACGTCGCGGAACGCGAACTCGGCGATCTTCGGGATGTTGCTGCGGTAGGGCAGCACCTCGGCGCCGGCCGGCAGGATCTCGTCGGTGGAGATGTCGGCAGGGGCGGTGAGCACCACCTCGACCGAGAAGTCGTCCGGCGGTGGCTCGAGGTCGGGCAGCGTGACGATGTTGGGGCCCTTCACCAACTCGATCTGCCGGGCCTGTTCCGGCGCGGGCGGTCGCTCGAACAGTGCGTCGTCGTCGCGGGCCGGCTCCTCCGACAGGCTGAGCTCGCGCGGCACGACGTCGCCGTCGCGCGGGTCGGTGATCACGCCGCGCAGTGCCGAGGCGGTGGCGGTCTCCGGCGAGACCAGGTGAACGGCATCTTCCTGGGTGCCCGAGCGGCCGGGGAAGTTGCGCGGCACGGTGCGTAGGCTGATGCGGTCGCTCGCCGGAGCCTGCCCCATGCCGATGCAGCCGTTGCAGCCGGTCTGGTGCAGGCGCGCGCCGGCGGCCAGCAGGTCGAGGAGGTGGCCGTCGCGGGTCAGCTCCTCGAGGATGCGCCGGCTCGCCGGGTTGACGTCGAACGACACCCCCGGCGCGACGCGACGACCCCGCACCATCCGGGCCGCAACGGCGAAGTCTCGGTAGCCCGGGTTCGCCGATGAGCCGAGGTAGGCCTGGGCGATCGGCCGACCGGCGACCTCGCGGACGGTGCACACGTTGCCCGGTGAACTCGGCAGCGCGACCATCGGCTCGAGTTCGTCGAGGACGACGACCTCTCCGGCGTCGTATTCGGCGCCGGGGTCGGCGCGCAACTGCGTGAAGTCGTGCGCGCGGCCGTTGCGGCGCAGGAACACCTCGGTCGCGGCATCGGCCGGGAACACGCTGGTGGCGCAGCCGATCTCGGTGCCCATGTTGGCGACCACGTGGCGGTCCATCGCGGTGAGCCAGGCGAGGCCCGGGCCGTCGTACTCGAACACCCAGCCGTTGCCGCCCTCGACTCCGTGGCGACGCAGCAACTCCAGCACGAGGTCCTTGGCGCTGACCCCGCGGGGGAAGCGACCGCGCAGGTGGATCTGCCGGACCTTCGGCATCGGCAGGCGGTAGGGTTCGCCAGCGATCGCCAGCGCGACCTCGATGCCGCCGGCGCCGAACGCGAGCATGCCGAGCGCGCCGGCCGCGGGCGTATGGCTGTCCGAGCCGAGCAGCGTCTTGCCGGGACGACCGAAGCGCTCCTGATGCACCGGATGACTCACGCCGTTGCCGGGTTGGCTGTAGATCAGTCCGAAGCGGCGGCAGGCGCTGCGCAGGAACACGTGGTCGTCGGGGTTGCGGTGGTCCTCCTGCAACAGGTTGTGGTCGACGTACTGCACCGACAGTTCGGTCGCGGCGCGCTCGAGTCGCATCGCCTCGAGCTGGAGCATCACCAGCGTGCCGGTGGCATCCTGGGTCAGGGTCTGGTCGATGTGGAGTGCGATCTGCTCGCCGGGTCGCGGGCGACCTTCGACCAGGTGCGCGTCGACGAGCTTGTGGGTGACGGATGCGGGCATCGTGGGGTCCTCCGGTGCGCGCGTCGCGGAGTCGCGGGATCGTCGGGGGCGACGCGGTTCACGCGGCGGGTGTGCGGGCACGCGCATTGCGCGTGCCGTGAAGAGATGGTCGAGACTGAAAGTCCCCGGGCTGCGTCACGCCGTCGGCTGGTGCAGGACTGGCTGGACGCGTTCGCCGAGCACTGCGAGCGGTTCGGTCGCGACGATGCCGGCGACCTCCTCGCCCAGCTCGAGCGGCTCGGCGCCGCGCGGGGCGTGGCGGTGCCACGGCCCGGCACCGCCGCGGCGCGCGCCGTGAATTCGATTCCCGCGGCCGACCAGCCGCGCTACCCGGGCGACCTCGAGGTCGAGCGACGCATCGAGGCGATGGTCCGCTGGAACGCGCTGGCGATGGTGGTGCGCGCCAACCGGGAGTTTCCCGGTCTGGGCGGGCACATCTCCACCTTCGCGTCGGCGGCGACCCTGCTCGAGCACTCGTTTCTACATTTCTTCCGCGGCCACGCTGCAGACGGCCTGCACGACCGGCTGTTCCTGCAGGGGCACGCGTCGCCGGGTGTCTACGCGCACGCGTTCGTCGACGGCCGTCTGAGCGAGGCGCAGCTCGACGCCTTCCGCCGCGAGGTCTCCGCCCAGGGGCTGCCGTCCTATCCGCATCCGCGCTCGATGCCCGGCTTCTGGGAGTTCCCCAGCGTGTCGATGGGGCTCGCGCCCTTGATGGGCATCTACCAGGCACGGTTCGATCGCTATCTCCTGCGCCGTGGCCTGGTCGATCGCGTGCCGCGGACCTGGATCGTCTGCGGCGACGGCGAGATGGACGAGCCCGAGTCGTTCGGCGCGGTGTCGTTGGCGGCGCGGGAAGAACTCTCCGAGCTGGTGATGGTCGTCGACTGCAACCTGCAGCGCCTCGACGGACCGGTGCGGACCTCGGGTCGGTTGGTCGACGAACTGGAGAGGCGCTTCGAGGGAGCCGGTTGGCGGGTGATCCGGTTGCTGTGGGGCAGCGGCTGGGACGACCTGCTGACGCGCGATCGCGACGGGGCGTTGGTCGAACGGCTGGCAACGGCTTCGGACGCAGACTGGCAGCGCTGGTCGGTGGTCGATGGCCCGACCTTCGGCGAGGAGTTCGTAGGCGAGTCCCGCGGGCTCGCTGGGTTGCTCGATGGCCTGTCGGAGGCCGGACTGGCGGCGCTGGCCCGCGACCGCGGCGGCCACGACCCGCGCAAGGTCCACGCCGCTCTCGCCGCGGCGGTGGCGGAGGAGTCCCGGCCGACCGTGGTGCTGGCGCAGACCATCAAGGGGCACGGCCTCGGCGAGTCGGGCGAGGGCCGCAACGCGACTCACAAGCGCAAGGATCTCGACGCGGCGGCACTGCGCGCCTTCCGGGACCGCTTCGGCGTGCCGCTGTCGGATCGAGACGTCGAGGCGGTCGCCTACGTCCGCCCGGCCGTGGACTCCGCCGAGGCCGCCTACCTCGCGGCCCGTCGCGAGGCCCTCGATGGGCCGACCCCGCGCCGCGTCGTCCCACCGCTCGCAGAGCTGCGCGTCGCGGTGCCCGAGGCCCCGTTCGCGGCGGCCGCCGAGGGCAGCGGAGACCGGAGTTCGTCGACGACCTCGGAGCTGGTCCGCCTGCTCACCGACCTGCTCGACGACGAAGACTTCGGCGAACGGCTGGTGCCGATCGTGCCCGACGAGGCGCGGACCTTCGGCATGGAGCCCCTGTTCCGCAAGGTCGGTATCCACGCGCCGCACGAGCCCGAGCAGGAGCCGGTCGACGCCGGCACGCTGACCGCCTATCGCGAGTCGACCGACGGCCAGCTTCTCGAGGAGGGCATCACCGAGGCCGGCGCGATGGCGAGCACGATCGCTGCGGGGATGGCGCACGCGACCTGCGGCAAGGCGTTCGTGCCATTCTACTTCTTCTATTCGATGTTCGGCTTCCAGCGGGTCGGCGACCTGATCTGGGCGGCCGGCGACGCGCTGGCGCGAGGCTTCCTGGTCGGCGCGACGTCCGGGCGGACCACGCTGAACGGCGAAGGGCTGCAACACCAGGACGGCCACAGCCACCTGCTGGCGATGGCCCATCCCGGCGTGCGTAGCTACGACATCGCGCACGGCTACGAGCAGGCGGTGGTCGTCGAAGACCGTCTCCGCGCGATGCTGGAGGACGGCGTCGAGGAGCTGGTCTACCTGACCGTCTCCAACGAGGACCTGGTCCATCCGCCACTGCCCGACGGCGCGCGGGAGGGGATCCTGCGCGGCGCCTACCGCCTCGAGGGGCCGGACGACCATGCGCCGGCGGTGCGGATCCTGGCGGCCGGTCCGCTGGTCGCCGCGGCCCGCGCGGCGCGTCGTCGCCTGCGCGAACGGCATGCGGTCGAGGCCGTGGTCTTCGTCGTCACGTCGTGGAGCGAGCTGTATCTCGAGGCGCTCGCCGCCGAGCGAGACCGCCGGTTGGGGATCGACGACCGCCAGCCGTGGCTCGCCGCGCTGTTCGGTGGCTCCGATGCGCCGTTCGTCGCCGTGTCGGACTTCGTCCAGCACCTGCCGCACCTGCTGGCTCGCTGGCTTCCCGGTCCACTGCACGCCCTCGGCACCCACGGCTTCGGTCGCAGTGACACCCGCGAGGCGCTGCGCCGCCACTTCGAGATCGACCGTGACCACATCGTCCATGCCTGCCTCGCGGCACTGCACGAACTCGGCCGCATCGATCGCTTCGCGGTGGACGCCGCGCGCGACGAACTCGGCCGCGTGCCGGAGCTGCCGCCCTACCCCGTTCCCCGAACCTCCACCGCATCCCAGCAGGTCTCGTCGTGAGCACCACCATCAAGCTGCCCTCCCTCGGCGAGTCCGTCGAATCCGCGCGCATCGTCGCCATCCAGGTCGCGGTGGGCGACGAGGTCGGCGCCGAGGACCCGGTCTTCGAGGTCGAGACCGACAAGGCCACGCTCGACGTGCCGGCCGAGGAGGCAGGGCGCGTCGCCGAGATCCTGGTCGCGGTGGGTGACGACGTCGAGGTCGGCCAGGACGTGTTGGTCCTCGAGTCGGCGGAGGACTCGGAGTCGGGAGGGGACGACGAGCAGGGTGAAGCCGACGAGGCCGACGAACAAGACGGTGTTGGAGACCCGGCCGCGGAGCGCGGGAGCGGCGAAGACGAGGACGAGCGGGACTCCGAGGAGCGGTCGCGCGAGACTCGCGCCGAAGCCGGCGAAGAACGGCACGAGACCGAAGAGCAGGCCGAGGACGACGACGCAGATCGGTCTGCGAGCGCGAAAGGCGACGACGGTCCGAGCGAGCAGCAGTCGACGAAGTCCGAGCGCGGCGACCAGGTCGAGAACGAGACCGAGGCGGCACCCGCAGCGGATTCCGACGGGGAGTCCGCGGAAGCCACCGCAAAGGGCGATGCCGGCAAGCGTTCCAAGGCCCGTCGAGAGGCGGGGGCCGGCGACGCGGCGGCCCCACCCCACGTGCGTCGGATGGCCCGCGAACTCGGGGTCGACCTCGCGGAGGTCGCCGCCGAGGATGCGGTGCGGGTCACCGAGGCCGACCTGTTCGCCCACGTGCGTGCGCGTCTGGAGCGATCGGCACCGCGGGGCGCGCAGGCGGGTTCGACGCTGCCCGACTTCGAGGAGTGGGGGCCGGTGGAGCGCCAGCCGATCGACGGCGTGCGGCGGGTGACCGGCGAGAAGGTGCTCGAGTCGTGGCGACGGATCCCGCAGGTCACCCACTTCGACTCGGCGCGGGTCGGCGACCTCCAGGACTTCCGCCGCAGGCACGAAGCCGACGACGGGCCGGTCTCGCTCACCGCCGTGATCGCAAAGGTCGTGGCCGAGGTCCTCCGGCAGTTCCCGCGCGCCAACGCCAGCTTCGACGAGGACGCCCTGGAGATCGTGCTTCGGCGCTCCATCCACCTCGGCATCGCGGTGGACACCGAACGCGGCCTGTTGGTCCCGGTGCTGCACGATGTGCAGGACCTCGGCATCCGCGAGATCGCCGCTCGGCTGAGCGAACTCGTCGCGTCGGCGCACTCCGGGGATCTGTCGCCGGATCAGCTGGCGGGCGGCAGCTTCACGCTCTCCAACGTGGGCATGCTCGGCGGTTCGCACTTCACGCCGATCGTGCCGTGGCCGCAGGTCGCGATCCTCGGTCTCGGCCGCGTCGAGCCGCAAGTGGTGCGGGACGCGGCCGGCGAGTTCGTCGAGGCCGCGGTGCTGCCGCTGTCGTTGAGCTACGACCACCGGGTGCTCGACGGCGGCGACGCGGCGCGCTTCTGCCGCCGCGTCGCCGAGGCCCTCGAGGATCCGATGAGCCTGTGGATGTCGGGATGACTCACTGCTCGTCCGAGTCCGAGGACCCCGAGTCCTCCTCCGGGCCGCCCTTCACCTCGAGCAGGTTGCGCACCCAGGTGGCACCGCCCTCGAAGGCGTTCTCGGTCGCGGCATGGCGCTCGCTCTGGCTGTCGACCTCGCCGCGCAGGATCGCGGTGCCCGCGCGGACCGTCACGTCGACCTGCTCCGAATCCACGAACGGACTCCACCAGATCTCGTCCTCGATCTCGTCGGCGATGTCCGGGTCGCTGCTCTCGGTGGTCTTCGGCTCGTAGTCGTACCAGCTGCGGTGCTGCAGGTACGGATCGAACAGGAAGGGGTCGTAGACCAGGACGCTGGAATCCTCGACGTCCAGGCGGTTCTTCACCTCGGTGACGTCGAAGATCGACGAGGCGATCGTCTCGGCCCGCGACTTCTCGAAGTAGCCGTCGACGGTGCCGCGCAGGTAGGCCGTTCCGCCGATCACGTCGATGTCGACCTCGAAGCGCTCGAGGTACGGGTCGCGCAGGAACGCTGCGGCGATGTCCCGTTCGGCGCGGGTGTCCGGATCGGCGAGACCGCGGTCGGGAGCTCGGACCTTCAGCCGGTTGTCGACGTGGGCCACGCCGAAGGTGTCGAGCGCGGCGTCCTCGGCCGATCGCTTGGCGCGCAGGCTGTCGACCTTGCCGCGCAGGGTCGCGACGTAGTGCTCGACGCTCACGTCGATGTCGTTGGAGTCGGTCAACGAGTCGTAGCGCAGGTTGCGCGACACCGCCGCTTCGACCGCGTCGTCGGACAACGTCTCGCGGTTCTTGCCCATGCGCTCGTCCTCGGCCCAGGCGGAGACCGCCAATCGGCCGTTCTCGACCGCGCGCACGCCGGTCACCCAGGCGTCCGACGTGGCCCGCGACTTCTCCGCGGCGCTGCCGACGATGCCTGACAGGAGGACCTTGCCGTCGGTGACGTCGACCTCGATCAGACCGTCGTCGACGAGTACGTCCCAGGTCAGCCGCTGTTCGATCTCGCGCGAGATCTCGATGTCGGGTCGGTCCAATGCCGGGTCGACCTCGATCGAGTTCTCGACGCCGACGACGCCGCGGATCCCGCGCGCGACCCGCGCCGCCGCCTGCTTCTCGGCGTAGGAATCCGCCGAGCCGCTGAGCGTCACGAAGCCGGCGGCCACCTCGACGTCGGTCTCGAACGATTCGGTGACCGGGTCCTGCAGCAGGCCGTCCTCGACGTGGTTGCGGATCTCCCAGTCCATCAGGCCCCAGTAAGGCTTGACCTCGATCCGGTCCTCGACCCGCTCGACGCCACGCACCGTCTCGGCGAGCCGGCGGGCGTAGCGGCGCTCGATCAGGCTGTCGACGTCGCCGGACAGGGTCACGACGCCGTCCTTGCAGCGGACGTCGATCTTGTTGACGTCGACGGCGGGGAACATCGCGAGTTCGTCCTCGACGACGTCGACGATGTCCTGCGAGCTGATGTCCGGCTGCTCGCGCTCCTGCGCGAGGATCGTGGGCGATAGGAAGAGGGTCGCGGTGGCGACCACGAAGGGAAGTCTGCACGGTGTCATGGTGATTCCTCGGAACGGGTTGCTGCCACCGAGTGACCTCGGGGGATCGCGGCGGCGTGCGTGATACGGGGCGCAACGTGCATGCCGGGGGCTCGCACGGCGGCCCCGCCGGAAGCCGCGAGTCGCTCGGCATCTGCGAGTAGGTGCGCGCGCGAGCGGATCGTGCCGATAGGAGGTGTCCGCTCAGTTCCGTGGGCGGGACTCGGGTGTGATCGGTGGCCGCTACGCCGATCCGGTGCTCCTCACGCGTACGACCACTGCATCAGCAGCTGCAGCGCCTGCACACCCCCGACGCCGCCGGCGGGAATCAGCACCGCCCGTAGGGCCGGGTGGTTCCAGAAGGGTGCGAAGGCCGGCGAGTCGCACTCCAAT
Organism: bacterium; assembly: GCA_030432695.1. GTDB lineage: Bacteria > Planctomycetota > UBA1135 > UBA1135 > UBA2386 > JAUILN01. The sequence goes on from JAUILN010000003.1 coordinate 380,476, forward strand.
ACGTCCTGGCGGCGGGCCTGCCACCGTTCGAGACCGCCGCGCTGCCGCTCGTCGTCGAGTCCGTCGATGTAACGCTCGCGCAGTCGTTCGGCGGTGCGCTGCTGCACGTCGCGCGCGACGCGACCGAGCCGGATGCTCGACCACAGCGCCACCGCGACGCAGATGAGGACCACGAAGACCAGCAGCGTGGGCCACGACCAGTCGTCGAATACGCGGTTGCGCGACAGGGCGATCAGCAGGATCACCGCGAAGGGCAGCGGCACCAGGCTCTGTGCCGAGTCGGCGAGGGCGCGGGTCAGGCGGAAGGGGCGTAGCGCATCTTCCTGTCGGTCCTTGGTCGCGCTGCGCTGCTTCGATCCGGTCGCCAGCTTCTTGCTGCTCGCGGTCGCCGGGGCGGGATGCCTCTCGTCCTCGTCACCGAGTTCGAGCACGAGGGACGTGGTCCACACGCACTGGTCGATGACGAAGCACAGGAGCCACAGCATCGTCAGCACGCTGAACGAGATGATGACGACGTCGGTGACGCGGGCCACGCCGCCGCGCGTCGGTGCGAGGGGGCGGTCCCACGACAGGAACAGGAGCTGACAGACGCCGAAGATCAGCAGGCTCGCGACTCCGGTTCGGATCAGCCGCGCCCGGTCGTCGCTGGCGACGAAGTAACGGCGCCACGCGCATTCGACACGCCGCGTCGGGTCATCCTTGGGTAGCGGGATCAGCCATGGGAGGAACCGGTGCAGGAGCCGTGGCTCATCCCAGCCGGCGGTTCGCACTCCCATTCTCTCGGTCAGTTCTCGGCGGTCTTTCCGACTGCGGCGGCAGGCCAACGTCAGGTAGGCGATCGCCAGCAGTCCGGCGTGGAGGCGGAGGAACTCGGTCGGCCAGCAGCTGATGCCTTCGAACACCGACACCGGTTCGCCGTCCTCCGTGCAGGACCCCACGCCGCAGAGTATCCACAGCCCGGCATTGCCCAGGAGCCACGCGCCGACCGCGAGCACGATGCGGGGCTTCTGCTCGCAGAACTCGCCGAACTCGTGGTCGCGGATGGCGGCGTAGAGGCAGATCACCGTCAGCGCGACCACGCAGATCCACCACAGGAACAGGTTGTCCCAGCGGTTGGAGTTCAGATCGCCCAGGTGGCGCGCGCCGTCGGTGCCGATCTCGAACACGCGGGGCTCCGGCGGTTCGATCTCCCGGCTCCTGCTGTCGCGGTTCTGCAGCGCGAGCAGCGTGGCGAGGAACACCGAGGTCTGGTAGCAGTCCCGGAACGGCGGGTGTTCGAGCCGCAAGCCGTCGGCGGAGATGCCCATCCCGAGCGTGCCGTCTGCGAAGACCTGCGGTTCCAGGCCGTAGGCCGACACGACCACGAGGTTTCGCGTGTAGGGCAGGAACGACGGGTGCTGGTAGCGCGCGTCGAGGTCGTTGGTGAAGAACAGTCCTTGCGGCAACGCCGGTTGCAGGGCGCGGAGGATGCGGATCTTGTCGTAGGGGTCGCGGCCGAAGATCCCGACCGCGCGGATCCGGTCGAAGTCGAGGCCCGGGTCCAGCGGCATCCGGCGCAGGTAGTCCAGGCAGGCATCGCCGAACGGACGGTCGCGGTCCGCGGGCGGGATGTCGGTGTTCTGGGTGTTCCCGGAACCGGTCGTGTCGCCGTCGAGGTGTGCGGGAAAGGTGCGCACGAGGAGTTGGGGGGGGCTGGCGCCGAGAAGCTTGAGTTCCTCGCGGAGCTGCGTGACCCAGCTCCGGGTGAACGGGGAGTCGCGTTCGACGATCAGCAGGATCTGGTCCGGGCGCGTCACACCGCGCAACGCGAGTTCCTCCACGCAGCGCCTCGCGAGGCAGTCGTCGGTGACGATGGTGCGGTGGATCTCGTGCGTCGTCGGCTGCTTCGCTGGCGATCGGCCGCAGGGCGCGTCCTGCCCAGCATTGCCTTCCGGGCGGGTCGCCCACGGAGACCAGAAGCGGTAGCTGACGGTGCATTCGCGCTCACCTTCCGCGGTGCTCGGTTGCCGCAGTTCCTCACGGAGCCGAATCAGCGATGCCGAGTCCCTTGGCCCGAGCACTTCGATCCAAGCCGTCTCTTTGTCGCGAATCCCCACGCTCTCGAAGTGCCCGGCGACGTGATCCAGCTTCTGGATCAGGCTCTCGGTCGGCTTCCCAGTCCGGTCCAGGTCGACGTAGACGATCAGCGGAGTCGCGTAGCTCGTCGAGTCTGCTGATTCATCCATCTCCAGCCGCTCGGCTGCGAATCGCACAGGGTGACGCGTCGCCGGGCCGGCCATATCGGGGTGGTTCCCAAGCAGCTTGTTCTTCAGGCAGCCGAAGAGCCAATGGTCGACCTGTTCGACCTTCTCCTCCAGCACCTCTACCAAGCACAGCGACCCGTTCTGCTCCACGACCCTGCCGGCACTGTACGCCGCGGCATGGATCGCATAGCGCGCGCGTCGGCGTTCCTCGGCAGCGGTCCGGGATTGCTCGCCATCCATGCAGACGAAGAGCAGGCGCGTCGCTGCCCCTTGTCCTCCACGGAAGGTCGATGGCGGCTCTGCCGAGACCTCCCGGCCTTGCCCCAGCGGATCCTCCCAGAGCCTTACATAGGTCCCGCGCTGCTGCCCAACGGTGCCCGACGCGTCTCCATCTTCCTTCGTCGCAGCTTCCACCGGGCCGATCGGCGACCAGGGCTCGCCGCCACCCACCGTGCCCACGACACCGAGCAGCAGCAGGGTTGCGGGCAGCCATGCGGAGCCGCTCAGCGCTTCGCGGACTTGGACCATGCGGACATCTCCTCGGCCTGGCACTCATCTCCCCATGCCGTCCACGATCCAGAGCGTCAAACCGCGGTGCCAGGACCCGGGATTCCCGGTCTTTTCCCGGGTTCGGCTCCTGGCCGAGGTCGCGAAGCGGTGCCTTCCGCGGTGCTCGCCGCAGATCCTGCGGCGCGAGCAATTGCTGCAATCGCGATTGCAGCATGGTGGTGCGCAGCAGCCCGGGCGGACGCCTGTCGCGGAGGTCGGTCCGTAGGTTCCGCACCTCTGCCGATCAATCAGTGGTGATCTCTGCCAGCGCTTCCGCGGCGCGCTCCGGGTTGCGGCGCGCGAGGTCGCCGGTGGAGACCACGCCGACGGGATCGTCGTGCTCGTCGAGGATCACGACGCGGTGCAGTTGCTCCTTGCTCATCAGCTCGGCGAGGTCGTCGACGTCTGCATCGGACCGCAGCACCGTGCAGCCCTTGGTCATCACGTCGCCGACGCTGGTGGTCGCCGGGTCGCGGTCCTCGCCGAGGACCCGGGTGGCGAGGTCGCGGTCGGTGACCACGCCGACCAGCTCGCCGTCGTCGAGCACGGGCAGACAGCCGATGTCGGCGGCCTGCATGGTCCGCGCAGCGCGTCGCACGTTCTCCTGCGTGGTGACGGTCTCGGCGCGGGGGGACATCAGTTCTCGGATCATCATGGTGTCGTTGCTCCTTCCTGAATCTGGAAGAGCGACACCCCGGTGCAAGTCGCCGACCGTTCCGCGGCGATCGCGGGGAGAATCCGGCGCGGCTCCCGAGGTCCACGTCTCGTCCTCCCTGGGACACATCGTCACCACGTGGTCGGGAGCGGTCGTCGGCTCGGCAGCGAGTTCGTCCCGATTCTGGCCCCTTGGCAACGGCGCCGCGGCCATGCCGTTGGGCGCGGCACGCCGGTTGTGTTCCGCCGGCGCCCCGAGGTGCTCCGATGCGTCGACTCCGAAACCTGTCCCTCGTCCTGCTGGCCGTCTTCCCCGTCGCCTGCTGCTGCGACGATCCCTACGACGACCATCCGCCGCAGGCGCTGCCGGTGCCTGCCGAGATCGAGGTCGAGGTCTACGACCCGGTGAGCAACGGTGTCTGGGAGGGCGTCGGAGTCCGGGTGGTCGAGGCCTACCAGGAATGGAGCGGGTGCATCTGCGGCACCACCCGCCCGAACCTGTTCCTCACCACCGACCGCAACGGTCTGGTCTACCTCTCACCGACCGTGCTCGCCGAGTTCGACGTCGGCTTCGCGCTCGATACCGGCGGCCGCGCGATCCTCTCACCGCGCTTCGATGCCGACCAGGCGGTGGTCACCCTGGAAGTCTTCGCCGACGGCTTCCAGAGCGTGCTGGTGGACGTGCCGCTGAGCTGGGACCAGCCGTACGCGTTCGTCGCAGTGCCGTTCGAGTAGCGGTGCCGTTCGAGTAGCGGTGCCGTTCGAGTAGCAGCGCCGTTCGACGGCTATCGACAGGGCTCGCGGTCACATCGACGCATTGATCAACGACATCGCGCCCAGCGCGGTCCAGACCAGCAGCCAGGTGCCGAGCAACAGCGCGCCGACCACGCTGCGCGCGCGGCCGCGCAGCGCGACGATCGTTCCGAACACGATCGGTGCGGCGAGGACCACACCGAGCGTGGCCGCCGGCATCTGGGTGGCCATGGTGCAGTCCCTGTGGCCGAGCGGCAGCCCCGCCCACGGGCCGAGCAGCATCGCGAGTCCATCCAGGCGGCCGTTGTGACGCAGCCCCATCGCGGTGGCGAACGCGACCAGCGCTGCGGTCGGGAGGGCGGCGAGGAGCCACGGAACGGGGGTCGTCGTCCCTGTTGCGTCGTTCGCGGGGAGGGCTGCCGGCAGCTCGGGCATCGGTACTCACACGGGGTCGGTGGTCCGACCCGGGTTCATCGTACCCCGACCGACTTCCAGCGCACCTGGTTGGCGAACGGCCCACCCACCCCGAAGCGGCCGCGCAGGCTCGCGCCTTCCCAGCCGGCTTCGATCGCCAGGTGGCGGTCGATCGACACCGTGAGCCGCTCGGCCTCGGCGGTCATCGCGAAGTCGATCGCGCGGCCGAGGCGGATCCCCTGGACGTCGGACGAACTGCGGGCCAGCACCGTCCAACCGGCGGGGTCGATGCCGTCCATGCGGCGCTCGGAGACGATCACGTGGCCGCGGTCGGCCTGGGCGAGCAGCGTGACGCGGATCCAACGGCCGTCGCTGCGCTCGAAGGCGAGGTCGCCCTGGCCGGCCTGGGTGAGGTAGGTGGTGGCGTGCACCGTGAACTTGCTGCGCCGGTTGCGATCGAGCCAGGTGATGCTCGGGGAGGCAGGCACGAAGTCCTGGTCCGTTGGAGTGCCGACCGCGTCGGGTGCCGGATACCACTCGAGGTCGCGCCGGTCGGGCAGTGTCGCGAGGTAGGAGCGGAGGCCCGCATCGAGATCGCTCCAGGCTTCCTGGCCGAGGTTCTCCTGAAGCGCTCGGCACAGCGTCTCGCCGACCGCTTCGCCGGATTCCTGTTGGAGTGCACCACGCAGTGCGGCGCGGGTTGCGTCGCCGTGCTCGTGCAGCAAGAAGCAGAAGACCAGTCGACGGACCGCGCGCGCCTGCTCGGGGCGGAGTCGGTCGAGGGGCCCGAGAAGCGCCTCTTCGAGTCGCGGCATCGCCGCACCGAGACCGCGGACCGTCGACAGCGCATCCTGCCGGATCTCCGCGTGGCTGCGCGGTTCGATCCAACCGTCGGCGCCGACCGTCGGTCCTTCGGCCCAGGCGCCCAGCCCGTCGAAGAACCACGCCGGCCACTGCTCCCGGCGCAGCGAGGTGCCTTGCAGGAGCGCGAGTTCCATCGTGATCGCCCCGACCCGCCACCGTGCATCGCGGCACCAGCCGCTGCGCCAGAACAGCACGTGACCCTGCTTGCCTCGCACCACACCGGGTCGGCTCGACAGACCCGGACCGGTCTCTTCGCCGGCGATCTCCTGGCAGCTCACCGTGTCGTTGTGCACGTGGATCGAGCAGCCGCGGACCGTCGACAGATTCAGGAACGATGCGGCGAAGTTCCATACCTCCTCGACCGCGGCGGCGGTCTCGACCCGGAACCGATCGTCCTCGAAGTGCAACACGACGCGGGGTGGTGCTGGCAATGGCCGGGTTGTCTGGCAGGTTCCGTGGGCCGCGAGGACGAGCGTGAGCGCGAGGATGGAGGGGATCGGCATGGCGGTCGGCTTCCCGGGTCTGGATGCGGGGTGCGGCGGCCGTGCAAGTTCCGGGCGGAGCGCGTCCGGCTGCCATCGCTCATTCGCCGTCTGCCCGGCATCAGCGCCAGCGTTCGACCTGCTTCGATTTGGCTGGCACGATCAGCAGCTCGCGCGAGCCGCGGCCGAGCGCCCCGCCCTCGATCACCCCGAGAGGCAGGTCGGCATCCCCGCGCCACACGGTCGTCGTAGCGTCCGCATGGCGCGACCACACCGCATCGCGCCACGCGCCGACCGCGGTGACCTCGCCGCTGTCGTGGTGCCAGGTGCGTACGCTGGTCGGGTCGCCCGGTTGCCAGCCGACGAGCCGGCCGTCCGCACAGCCGATGAGCAGGCGGCGGCTGGTGCCCGTGAAGGCGAGCGACGTCACCTCGGCGCCGAGCTGTAGCCGGGCCGGCAGGCGCCCGGCCAGCGGCGTCGGGTCCCACCAGTCGGGGCGGCTCGGGCCGACGGTGTCGTCCTCCTCCGCGTCGACCGGTGCGGCGGGTGCGCCAGGCGGCGGAACCGCGACGACCTCGACCTGCGCACCGGTGGCCGCGGACACGCTGGCGATCGCCAACAGACCGAACTCGCCGCGCCGGGTGGTCGAGCCGGCCGTCGAGCGGACCGGCGGTGGACTCTCGCGGAAGGCGAGCGCGGTCACCGCGCCGACGTCGTCACGGCGGAAGATCACCGCGCCGCCGTCGCTGAGGTCGTGGCCGAGCAGTACGCCGTCGGGCGAGGCGTGGAACAGCAGCGAGCCGTCCTCTGCCAACGCGAAGGCGTTGCGCGCGATCGCGGTCTCGAGGGTGAAGACCGGCTCCGGCTCGCGCCTGCCGCGCGATGGCTGCGTGTTCCAGACCACGATCGAAGCCGCGGCGTCGGCGCTCGCCGCGTGGCCCGCCGCGACGAATCCGCCGGCGGGTCCGAGCCCCAACTGACGGACCGCGCCTGGGTGGCCGCGCAGCAGCTTGGGCGTGGCGGCCGGGTCGTGCAGGTCGCGCACCACGATCGAGCCGTCGGCGAGTCCGTAGGCCAGCGCGAGCTGTGCGGCATCGGTGGTCACCGCGGTGGCGTCGGCGGGCAGTTCGAGCAGCACGCGGTCGCGGTGCAGTTCCGAGACCACGGGCTCGGCGAGGTTGGCGTCGCGCAGCTCCGGGTCCGCGGCCGGCTGGGCTTCGCCGGTCTCGGACGACGAGTTCCCGGTGTCGTCCGCCGTTGCCCAGAACGCCACGCCGACCACGGCGGCGAGGGTCGCGATCAGGGCGAGGAGGCCTGGAGCGACCGCTCGGCTGCGGCTGCGGTGTGGATCGTTGGTCGGCACGCGAGGATTGTCGGGGCATGCCGGCGATGTCGTAAGTGCCAGATCAGGGTCTGGGGATCGCGTCGTGCCGTCGTACGCCCGAGGCATGACCCGGACCGCCGAGATCCACCGGATGGTCACTCCCGACCACGTCTGTCCGTACGGCCTGAAGTCGGTCGATCTGCTGGAGCGCGAGGGCTTCGAGATCGACGACCACCATCTCGAGTCGAAGCAGGCCGCCGAGGAGTTCAAGCGGCGGCACGGGGTCGAGACCACGCCGCAGACCTGGATCGACGGCGAGCGGATCGGCGGCCACGACGCGCTCCTCGAGTACTTCGGCAAGGCCGATCCGTCGGACGGCGGGACCACCTACCGACCGGTCGTCGCCCTGTTCGCCATGTCGCTGGCGCTCTCCGTGGCGATCGGGTTCTTCGTCGGCGAACCGTTCGATCCGCTGCGCATCCTGCGCCACTTCGCCGCGATCGCCATGTCGCTGCTGGCGCTGCAGAAGCTCCAGGACGTCGAGTCGTTCTCGACGATGTTCCTCAACTACGACCTGCTGGCGCGGCGCCAGGTGCCGTACTCCTATGCCTACCCATACGGCGAGGGGATCGCCGGCGTATTGATGCTCGGCGGCGTGCTGCCGTGGTTGTCGGCACCGATCGCGCTGTTCATCGGCACCGTCGGCGCGGTCTCGGTGTTCAAGGCCGTCTACATCGACAAGCGGGAACTGAAGTGCGCCTGCGTCGGTGGCGACAGCAAAGTGCCGCTCGGCTTCGTGTCGCTGACCGAGAACCTGGTGATGATCGCGATGGGGGTGTGGACGGGAGCGTCGTGGTTGCTGGCCCTGCCGTGAGGCAGGGTCGGCGTCCATCGAGCGCGACGCGGGCGGGGGCGGCACCTGATCCGCGCGTGGAGTCGCGTCACTGCAACCGGAACGTCACTGCAGCCGGAACGTCACTGCAGCACGAGAGTCACTGCAGCACGATCTCCAGTGCAGTCGTTGCCGACAGGCCGCCCGGTGGGCAGGGTGCTGGGTTGGTCGGCGATAGGAACAACATCTGGGTGAAGAGGCGGCCACCGCGGAGCGTCGGGTCGTTGGGGATCGGCAGCGGATAGTCGGCGGTGCCGTCGGGGCGGGCGAGGACCGAGTCGACCAGCAGTTCGGTGGACGGATCGACCCAGAGCGCGGCACCGGCCAGGGGGAAGGGGCTGCCGAGTGGAGTCAGTGTCAGCGCCACCGCGCCGGGTAGCCCCGGAGATGCACGGCCGGCGACCAACGTGAAGCCGCTCGCGCCGATCGCTGGAAGTTCGTCCACGCCAAGGATCGGGTCGCCGTCGCAGCCGGAAGTGGCCGTGCCGTAGCGCGTGACGCCGGAAGGAAGAAGGTCGAGGCGGCTGATGAACGCCTCGGACTCGTAGTTTCCGTCATCGGCGCGCCATGCATTCGGAGTCGTGGGAAAGACGCCACCCGCGGAGAACGGGGTCCGGAAGATCGAGCCGCCGAACAGGACGGAGCCGTCTTCCATCGCGTCGATCGAATCGCCGCTCGTGGGTGCGCCGCCACCGAGGTAGGTCGCGTAGTGCAGGTCGTCACCGTTGCGGGAGACCAGCAGGACAGCGGCCAGCGTGAACCCGTTGGCCGTGGGTTCGAAGGCTCCGGCGGTTCCGGTGATCGGGCCCACCGCGGCGACGGCGACCCGCTCATCGGGGAGCAGCGTGATCGCGGACGGCCTCGACCGGCTCGCTGCGAGGAACGTCGCGAACTCGAGGGCATTGCCGGCAGGAGCGATGCGTGCCACGAAGCCGCCTCCCGAGCTGCGATCGAACGCGCCGGTCGTGGTCGGCAGACCGGGATCGCTGCTGCCGCAGACCACCAGCGCACCATCCGGTGCGGCTTCCACGCCGGTGATAGAGGTTCCGCCGAAGACGGCGTTGTAGAACGTGCCGTAGAGGAGCTGACTGCAGTCGGCGCTGAACCGCGCCACGAAGCCCGGTTGCGACGACCCTCCCCCGGAGCCGGGCAGGCGGTTCGGAGTGGTCGATGCACTGGCTGCTGCATTGCCGCAGAAGGCCAGCGAGCCGTCGGGTGCGGCGTCCACGTCCAGGCAGACGCTGCCGTTTCGCGCGTCGCCTCCGCCGTAGTAGCTGGAGCCGAGGAGCGCGGTTCCCGAGCCATCGAGGTGGGTGACGAAGGCGGCCTGGAACGCGTTGCTGGTCTCGAAGGCGCCGACGGTCAGCGGGAAGTCCGTCGAAAGCGTGGTTCCGCCAATCACCACGCCGCTCGATGTCGCGGCGACGGCGTGCGGGGTATCGCCGGCGGACCCGCCCAGATAGGTGCTCCAGGTCAGGTTGAGCGTGGCGCCGTCGAATCGGGCGACGAAGGCGTCGAGGCCACCGGCAGCTGCCGGCTGGAACCCGCCCGCGGTCGTCGGCAGGTCGATGGACTCCGTGCTTCCAGCGAGATAGACCGAGTCGTCCCCCGCGACCGACATCCGAGGTTGGTATTCCCGACCGGAACCACCGAAGTAGGTCGCGGCGAGGACTGTGGAGCCGTCGGCGGAGAGCCGGGCCAGGAACAGGTCGCCATTGCGGTACGGGATCGATCCCGCGGTCACGGGCAGGTCGTTCGACGTGGTGCGGCCGGCGATCACCGCGGTGCCGTCGCGCAGGTGGCCGACGCGGGCGTCGCCGTCGATGCTTCGTCCGCCGTACAGCGTCGAGAAGACCAGTCCTGGGTCGACGACGATCGGACGTTCGCGGTCCCAGTCGGGCACGGCGAAGCCGAAGCGGCCGTCACCTCGGAGCACGCAGCGAGATGCAACTGCTGCCCGGCGCCCCTCCTCGTCGAGCGAGAAGGTGCGGGGCGCGGACTGGCGGAGCATGCCGGCCGGTGTGTCGATCCTGAGGGCGCCTGTGTCGTGGAGATGCAGGGAAGTGGCGCCTTCGACGCGGAAGGTCAGTTGCTCGAGGTCGGCCTCGGGCGCCAGCACGAGGTCGTACTCGAGGTCCCCGTCCACGTCGTGCACGACGAGGTCGACCCCCGGTCGGACCTGCGACAAGACCATGCGTTCGTAGGCGCGGGGCGTGACCGTTCGGGCTCGCGGTCCCACGACCCAGTGCGTGTCGGCGGTCTCGACCGTGCGAACGCCGATCCACCGAGCCGAGTCCGACGCGTTCTCGAGGGTGATGCGTAGTCCGTGGGCCGCGCTCTCGGCGTCGGCATGGAGGGCCAGCGCGAGACCGTGCTGGACGCCGCGTACGTCGAGGGCCCCGAAGCGCCTCAGGAAGGCAACCTCGGGACGCCACTGCCCGGCGTTCTCGAGGAACGCCCCGTCGGCGGGATGGGCGGCGGCGTCGAGCGTCCGGCCGGTGCACTGCGCGCCACAAGGAGAGGACGGGATCAGCACACCGAGCGAGCAGGCGAGCTGGAGGACGGGGGAGGTGCGAAGAATGAGCATCCCGGGAAACGCGTTGTGTCGGGGCTGGCGTCACCGGAAATCGATAGATCGATTCGGGCCTCCATCCTGCCGTGTCATGGTCATTCTGGATTGCGGTCCGTGCGTTTCGAACTGCATCGCCGGACAGGAGGAGACATCCATGATTCACACCGACGCCTGCGTTCTCGCATGTGCGCTGCTGCTAGCCAGCGCGATCCAGATTCCAGCCCAGTCGCCGCGGTATCGTGATCCCGGCCGCGGCTACCTGCCGGATCTCGAGGGCCGTCTGATCGAATCGCTGGTGGGAGGGGACTTCGACGGCGATGGCGATCTCGATGTCTTTGCCGGGGGCTGGAGCGGTTCACCCCACCGGATGCTGGTGAACGACGGGGATGGCGTCTTCCGTGACGAAGGGACCACACGCCTGCCCGCCGCGACTCCGAACAACCTCGACGCGATCGCGTTCGACTTCGATGGTGATGGAGACCAGGACCTCTTCCTCGCGAACTTCGATGCCGATCGACTGTATCGCAACGACGGCTCTGGTCAGTTCGTAGATGTCTCCGCGACGTTGCTCCCGCAGCCATCACTGCAGGATGGCTTCACCGAGGGCGTCTTCGCAGCAGACCTCGATGGCGACGGAGACCTGGACCTGGCCTGCGCGTCCGCGACGAATCGGCGCGCCAGCTTCCTGTTGATCAACGAGGTGGCCGGCTCGGGAGCGTTTCGCGCGGTCTTCCTGTCTGGCATCCGTGGCCCGCTGATCGAGCGAGGAGCGGTGTGCGGGGGAGACCTCGACGGAGACGGTGATGTCGACCTGCTGTTCACCCCCCAGCGAGTCATCGGTGGCCTAAGCGACTACAACACGCTGCTCCTGAACGACGGCGTCGCAGGCTTCACGGAGCCACGGCGCGGGTCGGGGGACCCGTTCCCGTCGCCCGGCCTGGCCTTCGACCGGGTGGAGAGGCCGTGGGATGCGGTCGCGACCGATCTGACCGGTGACGGATTGCCGGAGGTCGTGATTGTGGGACGGAGCGGGAGCGTGATCCTGCGCAACTTCGGTAATGCCGCACTCCTCGGTGGAACCTTCGGCGTGGAGCCTCCCGCTTCGACCGTGGTGAGGTCGGGAGACTTCAATGCGGATGGTCAGGCCGATCTCCTGTTCTCCACGGAGGTCTGGTTGAGCGGTCGGCTCGGCTTGGCGCCCTCGCCTCACGCGCACGCGATGCGCATGACCACCGCCGTCGTCGGGGACTTCGACGGGGATGGCGCCGTCGACCTGCTGCACGGTGATCGGACCGGCGTCTCGTTTGGCCAGCCGGCTTTTCGTGGGGTGGATTCCTGGGCGACGACGGTGCACCGCGCCGGCGTGCGCATGCTCCATTGGAGCGATCTCCTGGTCGATCTCGATGCGGATGGAGACCTCGATGAAGTGCGCCAGACCGTTCTTCTTCCCACGTTCGAGACGGCGCTCGAGTTCGTGGCCAATGACGGTGCGGGATTCGCAGCCGATGCTCCGGCCTCGACCTGGGTCCTGCAGCCGACACCCGGTGGCAGCGTCGGTGGTTTCGCGGGCCTGCACGTCCGGAGGACCGCCTCTCCGAGGCCCGAGATCCTGATCTCCGTCGGCGCCGCGGTGGCGCGCGTCACGATGGACGCGCAGGGACGGCTGATTCCCGGTGGACCCAGGCTCGAGCTCGCGAGCGATGCCGAGATTTGGGGAATGGCGGTCTTTGATCTCGAAGGGGACGGCGACGAGGACGTGCTGGTGATCGCACATGAAGACAACGCCCTCGCGAATCGATCCAGGATGTTCCTCGACGAGGGCGCCCACGGGATGGTCGATCGCACCCAGGCCGTTCTCGGAACCCCACCGCTGTTGCTGCCGAGCGACGTGTGGTCCGCCGACCTGGACGCGGACGGTGATCCGGACGTCGTCCTGTCGACGAGGACCGCTTCGGGGTCCACGCGGCCGCTGATCCTGGAGAACATTGGAGGGCGAACCCTCTCCGAGTCGACGACCATGTCGCTGCCGGACGATCCGACCCTCCGAGGGATCCAGCGGGCCCCGGTGGATCTCGACGGAGACGGGGCCGTCGAGCTGTTGCCCTTCGACCAGATCCTCTGGAACGACGGTCGCGGGGTGTTCGCCGAAGACCCGGCGCGTGCTCTGCCGGCGGACTTCCATCCCGGCCTGATCGTCGACGCCGACCAGGATGGCGATCCGGACATGCTGTCGCGTGACGGGGCGCAGCAGGTTACGCGCCTCTTGGTCAACGATGGCAGCGGTCGCTTCACGGTCGACGACACGGCCGTCCCAGAGACCGACCGGGACGGTTGGCCCGTGATTGTCCAAGGAGTCGCGGACGTCGATGGTGACCTGGACTCCGACATCGTGACGCGAGACCAGCCGCTGTTCAACCAGCTTCGCCAGGCCGAAGCGCCCCATCTCGCGCGGCTGGGACGCGACTGGGTGGTGCGCGCTTCCTGGGGCAGCGAGCGCGGGCGCGGGCCGGGCGCAATGGTCGACATGGTCTGGTCGTTGGCGGGTGGTCAGGTCAGGGTGCCGGGCCTCGGTCTGGTGCGGATCGATCCTGCAAGCTCGCGCAGCCTCGGTGCGGCTGCGCTGCCGTTGCCGGATTCGGTGGCGGAGTTCGTCCAGCCGGTGCCCAACCTCCGCAACCTGGTCGGGATCGAGTTCGTCGCCCAGGGTCTCTTGATGGACCCGTCGGGCACTCTGCGGATCACCAATCCGATCCGCGAGACGGTCTATCGCTGAGCCAGGCGCACCCCGAGACCCGTGCAGCGGCGTGACTCGTCGGCTCGCTCCACCGCCATCCTCAGCGCCCGCTCCGCACCGACCAGCACCACCAATTGCTTGCCCCGCGTCATCGCCGTGTAGAGCAGGTTGCGCCGCAGCATCAGGAAGTGCTCCGACACCACCGGGATCACCACCGCCGGATACTCCGAGCCCTGCGAGCGGTGGACGGTGATCGCATAGGCGGGCACCAACTGGTCGAGATCGCCGAACGGGTATTCGACCTCGCCGCGGTCGAACAGCACGCGGAGCGTCGAGCTGCCGCGCTCGATGGCCAGGATGCGGCCGGTGTCGCCATTGGACAGATCGAGGTCGTAGTCGTTGCGGATCTGCAGGACCTTGTCGCCGACGCGGAAGGTGCGGCCGGCGCGTTCGATCTCGTGGCCCTCGGGATTGAGGGCGGCCTGCAGGTCGAGGTTCACCTGGTCGGCGCCGACGAGGCCGCGATACATCGGGCAGAGGACCTGCACGTCGGCGACGGGATCCAGGCCGAAGGCCTGCGGGATGCGCTCGGTGACCACGTGGCGCAGGAGCGCGCGGGTGCGGGTCGGGTCGTCGCTGTGGATCGCGAAGAAGTCGCCGCCTTCGGGGGCGCTCTCCGGCACCCGGCCCTGCAGGACCTGGTGCGCGGCGCGGACGATCTGCGACTGCCCGGCCTGGCGGTAGATCTCGGTGAGGCGGGTCACCGGCACGGCGCCGCTGTGGATCACGTCGGCGAGCACCTGGCCGGGTCCGACCGAGGGCAACTGGTCGACGTCGCCGACCAGCACCAGGCGGAGGCCTTCGGGGATCGCGCGGCACAGCTCGTAGGCGAGCTGCACGTCGAGCATCGAGGCCTCGTCGACGACCAGCAGTTCGCCCTCGAGCGGGCGGTCGGAGTCGCGGAGGAAGCGGCCGAGGCCCGGCTGGTAGTCGAGCAGGCGGTGGATCGTCGACGCGGGGTGGCCGGTCGACTCCTCCATGCGCCGGGCAGCACGGCCGGTGGGGGCGGCGAGCAGCACCGGGGATGGGCCGTCGACGGTGCTGCCGCGCGCCGCCTGCGTGAGCTCGACGAGCGCGCGGACGATCGTGGTCTTGCCCACGCCCGGCCCGCCGGTCACCACCGACACCGGCGCGTCCAGGGCGCACAGCACCGCGCGGCGTTGGCCTTCGGCCAGCTCGATGCCATGTCGCCGTTCGTACTCGTCGAGGGCGCGGCGCGGGTCGACCACCAGCGGCCGTGGCCGGCTGGCCGCGAGTGCACGCAGCAGCTCGGCCACCCCGCACTCGGCGAGGTGCAGCTTCAGCGGGTACACCGGCGCCTCGGCGGCGGGGTCGTCGAGGACGCCGGCGTCGCGGCGCACCCGGCCGAGCGCGATCAACTCGGTGAGCTCGCGCCGCACGATCTCGGCGTCGATCTCCAGCAGGTCGGCGGCACCGTCGATCAACGCGTCCTCCGGCATCGCGCAGTGGCCGTCACGCGCGGCCAGCGCGAGGCGGTGCTGGATCCCGGCTCGCACCCGCTGCGGCGAGTCGGCCTCGATGCCGAGTCGACCGGCCAGCTGGTCGGCGGTGCGGAAGCCGACGCCGATCACGTCGTCGACCAGTCGGAACGGGTCGGCCTGGATCCGGCTCGCCGCCTCGGGGCCGAGACGCTTGACGATGCGCACCGCCAGCGCCTGGCCGAGCCCGTGGGCGCGCAGGAACACCATCACGTCCTGGATGCCCTTGTGGGAGCGGACCGCGGCGACGATCTCGTCGATCCGCTTGGCGCCCAGCCCTTTGATCTCGCGCAGCCGCTCCGGCTCCTCGTCGATGATCCGCAGGGTGTCGGTCCCGAACCGGTCGACGATCTTCTCCGCGGTCGCCTCGCCGACTCCCTTCACCAGGCTCGACGCCAGGTAGGCCCGGATCCCGTCGGTGCTGTGCGGCATCGAGGCCTCGGCGACCTCGACCTCGATCTGCGGTCCGAAGCGGGGGTGTATCGTGCGCTTGCCGGTGATCCGAACGTGTTGCCCCTCGGCTAGTTGGGCCAGCGTTCCGACGATCTGGATCGCCCCGCCGGGACCTTCGGGGAGGAAGCGGACCACCGCGAAGCCGCTGTCCTCGCTACGGAACGTGAACCGCTCCACGGTCCCGGGAAGACCCTCGACCCGGTTGCCCGCACCGTCGAGTCCGCTCATCGATCGATCCTCCGGCGGCCCCGAACTCCGCAAGTGGACCTTGCCGACTCGCCGAAGACCGGTATCCTGCGCGGCCCTTTCGCCGGCCCGGGACGCTCGATGGAGCCCCGGTGCGGTGGATGGAACGCCCGTCCGCCGCCTCGCCGAGAGGCGCTGCGAGTCGCTCGGCGACGCCCTGCGTAACCCGCGGTGCCGACCCCGTAGCGTCTCCTGCTCGAGAGTTTCCAGCCCCTCGAGAGTTTCCAGCCCCTCGAGAGTTTCCAGCCCCTCGAGAGTTTCCAGCCCCTCGAGAGTTTCCAGCCCACTGGGTGCGCCCAGTCCCCGTCACAAGCCCGTTCGACGATGATCAAGGTCCAGGTCCGATCCAACGAGCCGCTCGAAGCTGCTCTTCGGCGATTCAAGCGCCAGTGCAACTACGCCGGCATCTTCCGTCTCGCCAAGAAGTACAACTACTACGAGAAGCGGAGCGACGCCAAGCGTCGTGAGGATCGGGAGCGGGTCCGCAACATCCAGCGCGCCGAGCGGAAGATGCAGGAGAAGGTCCGCCCGCGGAGCCGTCGCAAGAGCAAGGTGAAGGCCGGCCAGCAGGGTGGTGAAGGTCAGAGCGGCGAGCAGCAGAACGCTGCGGAGTCGCAGAGTGGTGGGGCGCAGAGCGGTGGCGCGGGCGAGCAGCCGGCACCCAACACCGGGATCCACCTGCCGGTGAGCGGGACCTCTGATAGCTGAGAGGTTCGGGTCGAGCTGAGAAGACCGAGTCCGAGCCGCGTCGACGGTGCGGGCTCGGGCCGACCGAGGTAGGGACGAGAATGCCGTCGCGCTTCCCAGGGCAGGGTCCGCGCGACCTCAGCAAGCCGCTCGACCGCTTCGAAGTTCTCGCCGACGAGCGGCATGACGGTCTGCGCCTGGATCAGGCGCTGGCGCTGTTCCTGCACTGGCGGTCGCGGACCAGCATCCACCGGCTGATCCGGGGCGGGTTCGTCGAACTCGAGGGTCGCAGAGCGCGCAAGTCGTCGCCGATCCGGATGGGCGACCGGATCGTCGTGCACGTGCCCCCCGAAGCGCAGCCCGACGACGTCTACGGCGACGAGTTCGACATCCCGATCCTGCACGAGGACCGTCATCTCGTGGTGGTCGACAAGCCGGCGGGCATCGCGGTGCACCCGGCCGGGCGACGGATCGCGGGAACGCTGATCCACGCGCTGCACAAGCGCTACCGCCGGCCGAACGACCCGGCGCACGACATCGTCCCCAAGCTCCTGCACCGCATCGACCGCGAGACCTCGGGCGTACTGGCGATCGGTCTCGACGAGCGATTCCACGGCGCGGTGCGCCGGCAGTTCGAGGAGCGGGAGGTGAAGAAGGTCTACCAGGCGGTGGTCCACGGCCGGCCGGACCCGGGCGACGGACTCATCGAGTTCTCGATCGGCCCGCACCGCACCAGCGAGGTGCGCCTGAAGGTCGAGGCGCGGTCCGACGGCAGCGGTCTATCTGCTCGCACGCACTATCGCACCCTGCGCAGCAACGGACGGTTCTCCCTGGTCGAACTCCATCCCGAGACCGGGCGGACCCATCAGATCCGGGTCCACATGGAGGCGATCGGTTGCCCGCTGGTCGGCGACAAGATCTACGGAGTGCCCGACAGCGTCTTCCTCGAGAACCTCGACGGCCAACTCAGCGATGCGAGCCGCGAACTGCTGATCCTCGATCGCCACGCGCTGCATGCGCAACGGCTGACCTTCCTGCATCCGTTCGCCGAGGTCGAGTGGAGCTTCGAGGCGCCGTTACCGGCCGACATGGCCGCGTTGCTCGACGTGTGATCGCTGCCGTCGCGCGTCACCTGGCGACGCTGCGATAGGTCAGGAAGGCGCGCAGGAAGCGGTCGCGGAACTGCGGCTCGTCGGCGTAGGTCATGCCGACGAGATACTGCGACTTCTCGAGCGCCTGCACGCGGCGCACGATCATCGTCAGTTCGAACAGCTCCTCTTCGACCGACAGGGAGAGCTTGAGCTTGCACGGCACCGGTGGCGGATCCGGAGTCAGCAGCGCGATGCCGGACTGGGAGACGTCACGCACGACGCCGAAGCCGCCGCTGTGGCCCGCGTGGCCCAAGGGCGTGATCGAAGCGAAGACCTGCTCGGCGGTCAGTCGCTTGCTGCGGGTCTTGGGCTTGTCCGACATCCCGCTCCGTGGATCGACTCGATCCCGGGCGGGCATGTAGGGAAACCTGCCCGCGCGTGGCAGTGGGCCGTCCCGGCCCGGGACCCGGCCAGGCGGGTCAGCGGATCCGGTCGACGAACGGGACGGTCAGTCGATAGCGGTCGGTCGCGTGCAGCGGGTCGGGGCTGCCACGTCGGGTACGGACGGGCGAGATCGTGCCGTCGTCCGCTTCGTGGCCGCAGTGTGCGGAGGGTGCACCGAGGCTCGGGTCATCGAGGGTCACGGTGCGTTCGGACCTCTCGTGGACCTCGGACGACTGGGGCGTGACGGTCGAGGTCGCGGAGCTGTGGAGGCTCGTCATGGCGCGTTCCCGGGCATGGGAAGCGAGTCGGACCGGGCCGACTCGCCGGGATGGACCTCGGGACCGCGGCGGCATGGTGCCTCGATCCCGAACCGGTCGCCGGGCTCCGGGCGTTGCCCGGTCCAGCCCCACGACAGTAGGCAGCCTTGCGCGAGGCCGCAAGGCGCCCGGAAGTGCCGCCTGCCGGTTGCTCCCCGGGGTTGCCCGGGGGGTGTGGGAGGGGGCCGGTCGGGCGTGGGCCGGGCTCGTCTCACACGATGACCGCGCCGAGCAGCAGGGGGACGATCGCAAGGGCCGCGTACAGCACGAGCAAGGCCCACAGCTCTCGGCGGATCGACTCCCTGGGAGAGTCCGGGGGCGGGGCTGCCTCGGTCGGGTCCATTTCCTGAGTGGGGGTCATGCGGGGCGTGTCTCCCGAGCCCGTCCGGCGGCGTCCGAAGCGAGTCGTGACAGACCCCAGACGGCGACTCCGGCGGCGCCGAGCCCGGCGAGACCGAGCCAGGGCCAGCGCGCGAACGTCGCGGCGAGCACGCCGCCGAGACCGGCGAGGACCACTGCGCCGGCCATCAGGCCACCGTGGTCGATCGCGGGCGTGGTCTCCTTGGCGGCGGTGAAGGGTGGGTCCTGCAGCGTGCGGAGTCCGATCCGCACCGCCACCGTGGCCAAGGCCCACGACGAACCGAGCAGTCCGAGCACCGGCAACGGCTCGAAGCCGAGCGCGAGCGCCGCGGCGCAGCCGGCCACCAGGATCGGCAGGTGGATCCGCACCGACACCGCGAGGGTCGCGGCGACGCGCGCGGTGTGCAGGTCGAAGTCCGGTGCGGTGCCGAACAGCTCACGTGCTCCGGCGCGCTCGGTGAACGGCAGGAACGCGGCCAGGAACGGCGTGTAGATGGCCGGGAACTGTAGAACGACCCCGAGCAGCATCAGCTGTTCGCGGGGGTCGGGCTGTCCGAACGCCAGCAGCACCATCGCCATCGGCAGTCCGGCCAGCGGCAGGACGCGGGCCCGGAACGACGCGCTGCGATACAGCATGGTGCCGGTGTACTCGGTGCAGCCGCGCAGCGGGCCGCTCGGTGCGAGGGCGCGGGTCAGCCAGACGAACGGTCCGCTCCGCGGCGGGTGGCGCCGCGCCGCGTTGGCCTCGGGTTCGCCCAGCAGCGCGGCGAATGCGGCGAG
This sequence comes from bacterium, assembly GCA_030432695.1. Lineage (GTDB taxonomy): Bacteria > Planctomycetota > UBA1135 > UBA1135 > UBA2386 > JAUILN01. Next base: position 399,894 of record JAUILN010000003.1, read on the forward strand.
CACGAGACCGACGCCGAGCAGGATCGCCAGGCCGTCGAGGTGACCGTTCATCAGCCGCGCGGCGTGGTAGGGCGGCCAGAGCCAGGCCGCGGTCGGGCCACCGGGCAGGGCGTCCACGGTCTCGTCGAGGTGTGGGATGCCGAGCGCGAAGCCGACGAACGCGCCGCCGAGCAGCAACGCGCGGAGCAGGCCTGCGGCGAGGCCTGCCTGCAGCGGGCCCGCGAGGCGGCCGACCAGGCGTACCACCACGTCGAGCATTCCGGCCAGTACCGCTGCGCAGACCACTGCGAGCGACAGGTAGAGCGGCACGCCGGCCCAGCTCCCGCCCACGGTATGGCGGCTGAGGATCGCCGGCGGCAGCGCGATGCCGATCGTGATCATCGCCAGCTGCAGGGTGCCGTGGAGACCGCGCGCCATCGGCAGCACCGCGCGCGGCAACGGGGCGGTGGCGAGCAGCAGCCGGTTGGCGGCGCGGCGGTCGGCGCGGGTCGGAGAGGCAGCGGCGCCCAGGCCAGCGAGGATCGTCGACAGCGACAGGTTGGCGGCGGTGTAGGCGGTGACGCCGATCCGCTCGTCGACCAGCAGTGCGGCCAACACCAGGGCGAGGAACGACTGACCGAAGATGGTGCTGGTGAGCGAACTCCCGCCGGACCGCTGGCCCGAGCGGCGCGACTCGCCGAAGAAGTCGAGGACCAGCCAGCTGCCGAGGAGCGCGCGCAGGGCACGGCCGATCGCCGGCATCGATGGCGTGTGCCGATCGGGAGTCGTCACGCCTCGTCCTCCACGACGGTGCCACGCAGGATCGCGAACGCCGAGGTGTAGCCGTGGACGTGGGTCGCGCCGCCCACCGGGCCGATCTCGCCGTTGCAGAAGAAGCCGAACAGCGGGATCGGTCCGAAGCGGTCGGCGAACCGTGCCGAGTCGTGCCCGCCGACGCCGTAGAGGCCTTCGCCGCGGCCCAGGCAGGAGAACAGCAGGCCGGCTTGCGCTGCCGGGGTGGAGGCGGAGGCCGCCAGCTGCAGGCGGAGGTCCTCGGCGCTCGACTCGCGGTCGCGGAGGTGGAAGCGGACCCGTCGCCCGACGGCCAGGTTGGCGGCCACGGCAACGGCTCCACGTTGCTCCTCGAAGCCCACCAGGTTGCGGATCAGGAACTCGCCGGAGTCGGGTTCCTCGAGTTGGAACGGATCCATCTCGAAGCCGAGGAACAGCGGCGATCGTTCGGCAGCGCGACGCTGGTCCTCGTCGAGGCCCTGCAGCTGATCGCGGAGGAAGGCCAGGGCCGGGCGGTCGTCGATCTCGAGCAGGTAGTGCGCGTCGATGCGGGTGATCGTGCCGACCGCGCCGAGCGGCCGGCAGCCCTGCGCGACCACCGTGTCGATCTGCAACTCGCCCGAAAGGGTCGCGAGGACCGCTCCCGAGTCGTGGCTGTCGCGCCCGCAGAACAGGCGGTGCTGTCCGGGGCTCCGACCTCCGCTGGCGAGACCGCCGAATTTCGGGACGCTCGGAAGCGCGTAGTCGAGTCCGGTGAGCAGTCGGTCGGTCGGAAACGTGAAGGGGTCGCAGAGCACCATCACGCCGGTCGGGGCGGGGCTGGCGAGGAGTTCGCGCCAGGCCGCGGGCGGCGCATCGGGGCTCGGCAGGTCACCGCGATCGATGTGGGTGGCGCCGATCCGCACACCCTTCCACGCGAGTCCGGCGACCAGCAACGCGGGCCCCTGTTCGATCTCGCGCTGGCTCCCGATCACGCCGCCCGCCGAGCAGCCGACCAAGGTGGTCGCGCCGAGCCGGTCGTGGACGAGTCCCGGGATCCGGTCGTGGTTGCCCAGCGTCGGCGTGGCAAACACGATCACGCCATCGAGGGGGCGGCGGCCGAACGCGGCCCGCAGGCTACGGCAGCAGTCGTCCAGCGCGGCGTCGAGATCGGGGGCGGTCGAGAGTGCGGTCTCGATGTGCATGGCGGGCCGTGCCGCGGGCGGCGGACGGTCGGGCGAGGGTAGCCCGAAGCGCGTCGCCGGGGAACGCACCGTCACGGGCAGGTCGGCGACCTCTCGGCCGATCGTCCGCCTTCCAAACCGGGCTGGCAGACGGGATCCTGTGCGGCGCCCATGGACCTGCTCTACGTGTCACCCCGGACCGCGCCAGGCGATCCACCTTCGGCGGCGCGCGAGCGGGTGGCCAGGCTCGTCGGACTCGCGGTCGCTGCCGGACACTCCGTGCGCTGGCTGGTGCCGACCGCGGTCGAGGAACGTGTGCTGGCCCCGGCCGGCGTGGAGGTGATCGCCTGCCCCGGCGAGGTGCCGCCTGCACACCGGGTCCAGGAACGGCTCTACCAGGTCGATCTCGAGGTGCGGCTCGCGGCGACGGTTCGGGCGCGCGTTCCCGACGTCGTCCACGTCGACGGTTACGGCGGGGTCTCCAGCTACCTGGCGTCGTGGATTCCCGCCCGGCTCGGGGCCCGAGTCGTCGCGGTCGTGGATTCGCTGGAGGACCTGCTCTGCGCGCGTCGGACGCTCCGCGACGAGACCGGCGCCGTCTGCGACGCCTGGGACGATCCCGAGCGCTGCCAGATCTGCTGCTCCCGACCCTGCGGTGGCGGGCCGCCGGACGGGGAATCACCACGCTGGCGCGGAGTGCTGTCCCGGGCCACCCGGGGTCTCGGACCGCTGTCGTGGACCCCGCGGGTCGGCGACTACGCCAACCGTCTCGACCTGGTGATCCACGGTCTCGACGCCGCGAGCCTGGTCCTGGTCCCCGGCGAGTCCGCGAAGCAGGCCCTGCAGCGCGCCCGTCTGCCGATGCGTGCAGTGGTGGCGGGCTACCCCGCCGAGGCCGATTTCGAGGCCTGGCTGACGGTCTATCGATCGATATCGCCGCGGTGAGGTGAGGGCCATCCGCCCGCTCGGTTGTAGATCCCTGCGGTCACGAGCCGATGTCCGCTGGATCGCCTCGCCCCGGGCCACTCGGGGATTCTGCTAGACTCTCCGGGCCTGCCCGGCCCGCTCGTCGCCTCTGCTGCTCGTGAATCGCTCCCGGCTCCAAGTACGTCCCCACGTCTTCGCAGCAGTCGTCGCCGGCGCGTGGGCGCTCGCTTCGATGGGCGCTGCGCAGTGCGAGCGCCCTACGGCGTCGCGCGAGGGGTTCCCGATCCGTCCCGGCTTCCCGGAGACCGTCACCTACTCCGACGGCGCGGCGACCACGGGCGTGTTGTCGCACCCCGACGTCGCGACGCCGATCTGCGGCTGGCCCCTCGTCGTCTACGTGCACAGTCTCGGCTTCGAGCGCACGCAGGATGCGCAATGGCAGGCCGAGATGGTGCGGCGCGGCTTCGCGGTGTGGGCGTACGACGTGCGCGGCCAGGGTGAGGCGCGGGTGCAGTCCCCGCAGGCCGGCACGACGCTCTACGGTGGCGCCGAGCGCTTCGATCTCGCCGAGCAGATCACCCACGTGGTGACCGCGCACGCGGACGTGGTCCGTGCCGACCGCATCGCCGTGCTCGGCGACAGCCAGGGTGGCGTGCACTGCTGGATGGCGGCGATGCAGTCCGGCCGCGACCTCACCGTCGCCGGCCGCGGCACGATCCACTTTCCGGAGATCGCCTGCGTCGCCGGCGCCGACTTCGTCGCCGACCCGATCGACCATCGCCTGCGCGACGAAGGGCTGGTGAGTTCCCTGTTCCTCGACACGCTGGAGCCTCCGCCCGGCGTGCCGCTGACGGTCGACGCGGCGCTGGCCTCAGCCGTGCTCGACCGGTTCGAACAGGGGGACATGGCGGGGCTCCGCTCGCTGTTCGCCAGCGACCCCGGCCGCGAGTTCCGCGAGGCTCTGGGCTCGATCACCGTGCCGGTGCTGTTCCACCATTCGTGGCACGACAGCATCTGCGGTGCGGGCCCGCTGCTCGACGCGTTCGACGAGTTGCCGGCGACCACTCCGGCGCGGATCACCCTGTCGACCGTCGGCCACGGCGTCGTCGACAACCACTACGAGCGGGCGCTGAAGTGGCAGCTCCGGCTGCGCTGGCTCGATCGGTTCCTCTGGGGCGAACCGAACGGCGTCGACCGCGAAGCCAGGATGGTGCTCGGTTACCAGCCGCTCGCCGAGCAGCGCCTGCAGGACTTCGAGGAGCTGTGGCCGCACGCGCACGAGGATGCCTTACCGGCGCGCGGGGTCGAAGAGCAGGTGTTCTGGCTCGCCGACGAGTCGGCGCTGTCCGCGGATCCACCGAGCGCGCCGTTGGACGACGTGGTCCTGCAGCACCGGGTGGGCGGCGGACTCGACCGCACGGTCTGGCGCCGAGACGTCCAGCGGCGCCTGTTGCCGGGCCTGTTCACGGACGTGCCGTTGCACATCGTCGACTTCGAGACCACGCTCGACGAGCCGACCGAGCTGGTCGGGGCGCCGCGGGTCGACCTGCGTGTGGTGCCCGACGCCGCCGAGTTCTCGATCGCGGCACTGCTGTTCGCCCGGCTCCCGGGCGGCACCGACCGGATGCTCTGCCATTGGGCGGCGGGGCGGACCACCGCGGTCCCGAGGCTGGAGCAGCGCCTCACCTTCGAGCTGTCGCCGATCGCGGTACGGCTGCCGGCCGGCACCGTCCTGCGTCTGGAGTTCCGCAACCTGTGGATCCCGGAGAGTCCGCACACGCGCGGGTTGGTCACCGTGCCGTCGTTCGTCGACAGCGACCTGGCGATCCGTCGGGGACCTGCGAACGTCGGCTCGTGCCTGCACCTGCCGCTGCGCGATCAGGTGGCGACGCTACAGGCCGGTGCGACCGAGCTGTCGACCACCGCGCCTGGCGCCACGCGGTTCGAACTCGATGCCGGTGTGCAGCGCGGCGGCCACTCCTACATCATCCTGTCGAGCATCAGCGGCCACGGCCCCGGGCTCGAACTGCCCGGCGGCCGGCTGCCGCTGACCCAGGATCCGTGGTTCGCGGTGTTCGGCGACCTGCTCGGTTCGCCGGAGTTCTCCGGGTTCCTGGGCCAGCTCGACGCGGAGGGTCGCGCCACCGCCGTCATGGACCTCAGCGCGCTGACTGCGCTGCCCGCCGACTTCCTCGGCACGCGGCTGACCTTCGCCGCGTGGGTCCACCGCTCGCTCGGCGAGATCGAAGGCGTGCCGACCCAGCCGGTCGACCTGATCGCGCGCTGATCGACTCCTTCCGAGATTCGGCGCGCTCACTCGTGGCTCTCGAGCCAGCGCTCCGCTTCGATCGCGGCCATGCAGCCGGTCCCGGCCGCGGTGATCGCCTGGCGGTAGTAGCTGTCCTGCGCATCGCCACACACGAACACGCCGGGGATGTCGGTCGCGGTCTTGCCGGGGTGGGTCTGGATGTAGCCCACTTCGTCCATCGGCAGCATGCCCTTGAACAGGTCGGTGTTGGGCTTGTGACCGATCGCCAGGAACAGCCCATCGGCGTCGACCTTGTAGACCTCGCCGTTCTGGTTGTTCTTCAGCGTGAGGCCGTTCACCTTGCCGGCTTCGACGTCGTGCACGTCCACGACCTCGGTGTTCCAGTGCACGGTGATCTTCTCGTGCTCCATCGCGCGCTCGGCCATGATCTTGCTCGCGCGCAGCTCGTCGCGACGCACCAGCAGGTGGACCTCGCTCGCGAACTTGGTCAGGAAGGTCGCCTCCTCGCAGGCCGAGTCGCCGCCGCCGACCACGTAGACCTTCTTGTTGCGGAAGAAGAACCCGTCGCAGGTCGCGCAGGCCGAGACCCCGCGGCCCTGCAGCTTCTTCTCGTTCTCGAGACCCAGGTAGAGCGCCGACGCGCCGGTCGCGACGATCACGGTCTCAGCCTCGTAGGTCTTGTCGGCGCTGCTCCAGACCTTGAAGGGCCGGCTCGACAGATCGACCTTCTCGGCCATCTCGAAGAACACCGTGGTCCCGAAGCGCTCGGCCTGCTTCTGGAACATCTCCATCATCTCCGGGCCCATCACGCCCTCGGGGAAGCCGGGGTAGTTCTCGACGTCGGAGGTGATCGTGAGCTGACCGCCGGGCTGGTTGCCGGCGAGCACCACCGGTTCGAGGTTGGCGCGCGCCGCATAGATGGCCGCGGTGTAACCGGCGGGGCCGGAGCCCAGGATGATCGTCTTCAGGGGTTGGGACATGGGGTGATCGGGGCCGTGTACGGGTCGAAGGGGCCCATGCTTACGCCCCGGGCCCGTGGATGCCACCGTCGCCGATCCGATCAGCGTGATCGGGATCCGGGATCGGCTCCGATCGTCGGGCCAGCGACGTCGAGGATCTCGGCGGCGCGGGCCGCGGGGTCGCTGCTACGCGTGAGCTGGCGGAACAGATCCCCCAGGCCCGTGGTTTCGCCAGCCCCGGCGCCGGCGCGCAGCTCGGCGAGCGTGCCGATCGCGCGGATCCGGCCCTCGAACAGCACCGCGACCCGGTCGGCCAGGGATTCGACGACCTCCAGCAGGTGGCTGCAGTAGAGCACCGTGCCGCCGCGGCGGGCGAACTCGCGGACCACCTCCTTGAGGACCATCGCGGTGTCGACGTCGAGGCCGGACAGCGGCTCGTCGAGGACCAGGACCTGCGGCTCGGTCAGCAGCGCCGCGGCCAGTGAGACCTTCTGCAGCATGCCCTTGCTGAAGCCGACCATCGGATCGTAGCGGCGTTCGCTCAGGCCGAACGAGGCCAGCAGCCGGTCGCCCCGGTCCTGGATCCGCGCTTCGGGAAGATCGAACAGGCGGCCCTTCAGGTCGAGGAACTCGCGCGGGGTCAGCGCCTCGTGGACCACCGCGATCTCGGGCACGTAGCTGAGTGCCCTTCGCGCCGCCGGGCCCGCGGTGCGCAGGTCGTGGCCGGCCACCTGCAGCTCGCCGGCGTCGGGTTCCAGCAGACCGACCAGGCACTTCACCGTGGTGCTCTTGCCGGCGCCGTTCGGGCCGAGCAGCGCCAGCACCTCTCCCGGGCGGGCCTCGAGATCGACCGATTCGACGGCGTGGACATCGCCGTAGCTCTTGCGCAGCCCGCGGATCCGGATCATCGCGGGCGACTCTATCACGCCCGTTCCCCGGAACCCGCCCGCACCGGTTGAGAGCGCGATGCTCCGGCCTACGATCCCGATCCTCCGCCCCGACCCGACCGCCATGCGCCAAGCCATCCTCGCCTCGCTCCTCCTGCCGCTGCTCCTCCCCGCGCAGTCCGATACTCCCGCCGAAGACGATCCCGGTGTGCGTTTCGTCGATGCCTTCCCCAAGCAGGAGAAGTTCGATCGGCCGCTGTATCTCGACCACCACCCGGCCGATCCCGACCACTACTGGGTCGTCGAGCAGTACGGCCGGATCTGGCGGATTCCGGCCGACGAGACGTCGAAGGATCGCCAGGAGGTCGCCGACTTCGGCGCGATCGCCTTCCACCCCAACAACGGCGGCCACAACGAGGAAGGTCTGCTCGGCTTCGCCTTCCACCCCGACTGGAAGCCTGCCGGCGGCTCGGTGTTCGTCTACTACTCGCGCAAGACCGGCGGCGAAGGCAAGAAGGTCACCCGCGAGAGCGTGATCCAGCGCTACGTGACGGCGCAGGGCGAGAGCGGCGCGGTGGCGCTCGATATGGACAGCGCGGTCGACGTGCTGCGGGTCGAGCAACCCTGGGGCAACCACAACGGCGGCACGATCGTGTTCGGTCCCGACCACATGCTCTACGTCGCGCTGGGCGACGGCGGCGCCGCCGATGACCGGGGCGGCAATGGCCAGAACCTCGAGACGCTGCTCGGTTCGATCCTGCGCCTCGACGTGTCGAAGAACTCCGAGGCCGAGCCCTACCGCATCCCCGAGGACAATCCGTTCGTCGGCAAGCCCGACACGCGGCCGGAGATCTGGGCCTACGGTCTGCGCAACCCGTGGCGCTTCTCGTTCGACCGCGAGACCAGGCGCATGTGGGCCGGCGACGTCGGCCAGAACCTCTGGGAGGAGGTCGGCGAGATCGTCAAGGGTGGCAACCACGGCTGGCCCTTGATGGAGGGCTTCCACGAGTTCCCGCCGGAGGCCGATCGTGATCCGGAGGAGCTGAAGGGACTGGTCGCGCCGCTGGCCGAGTACCCGCACAGCGCCGGCATCTCGGTGACCGGCGGCTTCGTCTACCGCGGCTCGGCGCTGCCGCAGCTCGACGGCCGCTTCGTCTACGCGGACTTCGCGTTCCGCACCGTGTGGGCGGCGAAGGCGACGGATGATCCGCAGGCGCCCGACGTGCTGGAACTCGGCAAGGCCAGTGGCTTCGTTGCGGCCTTCGCGGAGGAGCCGAACGGGGAATTGCTGATGCTCTGCTTCGACGGGCGGATCCAGCGGTTGGTTTCCGCGGCGCAGTGATCTCTGCAGGGCCGTGAATGGACGAGCCCGCTCGCTGGGATCCTGAAGCCTACGCGCGCCAGGGGCGGGCACGGCTCCGCCCGGCCCTCGACCTGATCGCGCACCTCGACGACGCGACCCCCCGGACGATCGTCGATCTAGGTTGCGGGAGTGGCGAGGCGACGCGCGAACTCGCGACGCGGTGGCCCGGCGCGCGGGTCATCGGCCTCGACAGCTCGGAGGACATGCTCGCGAAGGCGCGCGCGAGCCGGTCGCCCGTCGAGTGGCGGTCGGGCCGCATCGAGGATTGGCACGCGGACGCGCCGGTCGACCTGCTGTTCTCCAATGCGGCGCTGCATTGGTTGCCGGACCATCGACAACGTCTGGCGGGCTGGATGGCCGGCCTCGCAGCGGGTGGTCGACTGGCCGTCCAGATGCCGCACAGCCAGGTGCTGCCCTCACACCGGTTGATGCACGAGGTGTGGGCCGAGCTGTCCACCGGCGATCGCGAGATGGCGCCGCCTGCGACCCCGGACGTCGGCGATCCTGCGGCCTACCTCGAACTCCTCGAGCCCCACGCCGCGGCGGTCGAGGTCTGGGAGACCGAGTACCTGCACGTGCTGCGAGGCGACGACGCGGTGTTCGAGTGGGTGGCGGCGACCGGGCTCCGACCCTTCCTGCAGGCCCTCGACCCGCCGATGCGCGAGGAGTTCGCCGCCCGCTACCGCGCCCTGCTGCGCGAGGCCTACCCGCGCCGCGCCGACGGTTCGACGCTCTACCCGTTCCGTCGACTGTTCTTCGTCGCGACCGTGGGCTCGCGGTGATCAGCGCCGGTCGACGAGGATCCGTCCGAGGTCGATCGGCTGGTCCTCCACGTCCACCTGCCGTTCCAGCAGCGGCATACCGTGATCGAGCAGGTCGGCCGGTCGCTCCTGAATCACGAGTCGCTTGGTTCCCGGCTCCAGGCCGGTGAACCCGAAGCGTCCCTCGCTGTCGGTGTGCACCCAGCGGCCGCTGCGGTCGTCGCCGGTCGGGTCGTCGAGGCACAGGATCTCGAAGTTCGCACACGGCGCACCGGCGCGATCCACCACCACGCCGCGCAGCGCCCCGGTCGGAGTCGGGGGGCAGTCGATCCGGCCGACGTCCAACTGCGTGCCGGCCTCGACCTCGATCTCGCGCGAAGGGGGGGCCTCGAAGCCGTCGCTGTGGGGCACGCAGACCAGCCAGAAGCGACCGCCGGGCAGTCGGGGTAGCCGGAAGCGACCGGCCTCGTCCGTCACGGTCTCGACGCCGCTCAGATCGAACTCGGTCTGGACCCGCACCGTGGCGCCCTCGACCGGGCGATCCCGTCCCATCACCACGCCGCGGACCGTGGCCGCCCGACTCAGGCCGAGTTCCACTGCCACCGGCTCCCCGTTCCGCGACGGCAGGTGACGCAGTGGCGCGTGCGCGGCCGGCGGATGCTCGGGGTCCGCGAACCGGCCGCGGATCGGCGCGCCCCAGACCTCCGGCAGATCGATCGGCAGAGGGTGATAGTCGCCGGCGGTTCGTGCGTGCAGGACCACCCGGCCCGCGGCGTCGGTGCGAGCGCGGTCGACCGGGGACTCTGCTCCCTTGGCGAACAGGCCGACCGCCAGGTCGCCGATCGGCTGCCCGGTCGCGGCTGCGAACACCGTGCAGTGCAGCGTCAGACCCGGATCCGGCGCCGAGGTCGGGGAGGTCGGGTCCGCGTCGGGCTCTGCAGCGGTCGGCAGCGGCGCGCGCCGGATCGCCTCGCCTGCGGGCGCGGCGCGTCGGTCAGCCGTGGTCGCTTGCTCCGACGCCGCGGCACCGACCCGTTGCGGTCCGGTCGGCGCACCTGCCTGCTGCGTCCACCACCACCATCCGGCGGCGACACCCAGCAGCAGGATCAGGACCGCGACGCATGCCGCACGCATGGCAGTGGTGTAGCGGGATGCTCGCGCGCTTGCACCGAGCGTCCTCGGGAAGGTCGAAGTCCTACACCCGGTGCCAGGCACCGGTCGTACGTCTTCACGCTGGCCCGGGCTTTTCCAGCCACAGCGCCACCTTGGCCATCCCGCGGTACACCAGGTTCCGCACCGCCCCCTCGCTGCGCCCGAGCTGCGCCGCGATCTCGGCGTGCTCGAGGCCGACGATCCGGTGCAGCAGGATCGCTTCGCGCTGGTCGTCCGGCAGCCGATCCAGCGCTTCGCACATCCGCTCCCACTCCTCGCGGCCGCTCGCCGCGCGGCTCGGGGTGATCTCGTCGCGACCCTGGGTCGCCACGTCGAGTGCTTCCTCGCGGGCCGGGTCGCGCCGTTCGGCCTTCAGCATCCGGCCGCGGTCGGCGAGCTTGCGCCAGGCCACCTGGCACAGCCAGTGACGGAAGCGCACCTCGTCGACGAACTCGAATCCGGCGAGGTCCTGCAGCGCCTCGCGGCAGACCGACTGCACCAGGTCCGACTGCGACTCACGCGCCAGCAGGTGCGGTCCGCTGCGGGCGCGGACGTAGGCGCGCAGCCGCGGCAGGTTGCGGGCCAGCAGCTCGGGGAGGGCGGCGCGGTCGCCGCGGCTGGCGCGGGTGAAGGAGTCGTCGTTCGCGGTCATGTGGGCCCGACTTCGTTCGCAGATCGGGCTGTGACAGGCGCGGGCCCACTCCGCTGGTCAGGGAGACGAAGCCCGGTGCCTGCATCCATCTCGGAACCAGAGCCTCGGTTGTACCCCGCACGAGCCCGCGCGCGGCGTGGCCCGACCCCCGGAGTATCCCCATGAATCCCTTCCTTCCCGCTCTCCTCGCGCTGGCGACCCTGTCGGTCGCAGTCGTTCCATCCCAGTCTCCCGCCGAGCGCCTTGCCGCCTCCTCGCTGTCGTTCGATCCGACCACGCTGCGCTACGACCAGCCCGCGACCGGCACCCTGTGGGCTGCGAACGCCCACTACAAGCTCGGCTTCGAGCATGCCGGCAGCCGCTTCGTGCCGTTCCTGAGTAGCTCGGCGTCGCGGTCCTGGTCGTTCGCGCAGCGACTGGTCGAGGTCCGGGTCGGCGAGACCGCGCTGCACCACCGGGCAGACGGCGACGAGGTCGCGATGCTGCGCGATGCAGACGTCGTCGATCTCCGCCACTCCGCCGACCTCGTCGAGCGCTGGCACCTGCGCGCCGAGGGCGCCGAGCAGACCTTCGTGGTGCAGGCCCTGCCGAGTCGGGACGGTCCGCTCGTCGTCACCCTCGACGTCGACACCGACTTCGAGGTCGCCCCCGCGGTCGACGGCGGCTTCCTGCTGGAGAGCCCCGACGGCGCCGCACGGATCAGCGCCGCGGTCGCCTACGACGCCGCCGGCCGGCGCTGCGCGGTCGAGGGCCGCTGGCTCGATGGCCGCCTCGAATACACCGTGCCCCCGGACTTCGTCGCCACCGCCCGCCTGCCGCTGGTGATCGACCCGGTGCTCCGCCAGCAGGTGCTCAGCCAGGTCACCTACCTGGTGCAGGCCGACGTCGCCTACGTCGCCGACCGCGAACTCACCGCGGTGGTCGCGTTCCGGCCCTACAGCGCGGTCGACGGCGACGTCTTCGCGGCCTTCCTCGACGCCGCCGGCGTCGTTCAGGTCTGGCTGTGGATCGACGTCTCCACCGCCGACTGGAAGGAGCCGCGCGTGGCCGCCGTCCGCAATCCGGCGCAGTTCCTCTGCATCGCGTCGGTCCTCGACCCGACCAGCGGCAAGCACTTCATCCGCGGCCGCTACATCGACTACCCGAGCAGCTACGTGCTCCAGCCGCCGTTCGACATCGCCGGCGTGAGCGCCACCGACAAGCGCCTGCCCGACGTCGGCGGCGACTCGAGCGGTCTCGGGATCGCGCGCTTCTGCACCGTCTGGGAGGAGACCACCAGCACCGGCGACCGCGACGTCTACTACCGCTTCCTGGACCGCGCCGGCAATGGCGGCGTGCGCGCTCCCCTGGCTGCCAGCGCCGCCTACGACGACCACCGGCCGCGGATCAGCGCGACCCGCGAGACCCACTACCCGGGCGACCTCGGTGAGTGGTTGGTGGTCTTCGAGCGCACGCTGCACGCGGCCGACACCGACATCTACGCGCAGCGGGTCCGCTTCGACGGCGCGCTGGTCGGCAGTCCGATCGCGGTCGCGACCACCGCGGCGGTCGAGTCGTATCCCGCGGTCAGCAGCCCCACCGGCGACATCGACGGCCACCGCTACCACCTGGTGGTCTACCAGCGCGACGCGCGCGGCAACGGCGACTGGGACATCCACGCCAAGCTGCTCGAGCACGGCGCGGTGCTCCGCGAGATCGATGTCAGCGGTCTCGAGCCGTTCTTCGCGACCCGCGAGCAGATCCGACCGACCGTCGCGGCCACCGAGGCCCGCTTCCTGGTGGGTTGGAACGAGCTCTACATCACCGGCGGCGGTGACTACGACGTGTTCCTGATGTCGCTGCATCTGACCGGTTCGGGCGCTTCGCTGCAGCTCGGCGCGGCCGAAGCCCGGCAGCCGATTGCGCTGCGGCCCACGCCCGAACTCGACCCGCAGATCGCCTCGTTCTGGGAGGGCGGTGCGGACGGCGCGCCGGACGCCGTGGTGGTCGACAGCTTCGAGGTGAACTCGTCGACCCATGCACTCGACGTCACCTGGCTGCGCGGGAGCTACGGCTCCGACTCGACCGTCGTCACCCTGCCACACGGCTGCGGCTTCCCGATCACCTATCAGGGCGAAGCCTGGCTCGGCAGCCGGATGACGATCCAGGTTCCCGGCACCGGCGGCACGTTCGCGACCTCCGGTCTGTTGCTCGGGTTGTCGCGTGCACAGCCGATCCCGCTGTGCGGCAGCTGCCTGCTCGGCGTCGACGGCGACGCCTACCCGTCGACGGTCTACCTCGACCTGCCGACCGAGGGCAGCCTGCTCGGCGCAACGATCGGCGCGCAGGGCTACGATCTGGTCGGCGGGTCCTGCTTCGGGCGGATCCGCGTCAGCGACACCTTGGAGATCACCCTGCGTTGACCCGCGCCGACCCCCAGCGCCTCGAAGAACTCCTGGCCGAGTGCCTGCAGAGTTTCGACACCGGCGGGCGCCCGGCGCTGGAGGCACTGCTGCAGCGCCATCCCGAGCAGCGCGCCGAACTCGACGCGCATCTGCGGCGGCTCCGGCAGTGCGGTCTGTTGGATCGCGACGCTCCGGAGCCGCGCCTCGGCGCGAGCGTCGGTGGCGGTGAGTTCGAACTGGGTGCGCTGCTCGGCGGGGGCGGCATGGGGGTGGTGTACCGCGCGCGGCAGCCGAGCCTCGACCGCGAGGTGGCGCTGAAGCGGATCCGCCCCGACCGGGTCCATCACGACAAGGCCCGCGAACGGTTCCGCCGCGAAGCCGCGGCGCTGGCGGGCCTGCACCATCCCGGCATCGTGCAGGTCCACGCCTTCGGCGAGGACGACGGCGCGCCGTGGTTCGCGATGGAACTGATCGAGGGGCGGAGCCTCGCGCAGATCCTCGCCGGCCTGGCCGGACGCAGCCCGCAGGGCCTCGGCGCCGCCGACCTTGGCGTGCTCCCCGACGCGGTCCCTGCGGACCTCGACTGGCCGCGCGCCATCGCCGAGCTCGCCGCGCGCGCCGCCGACGCGCTGCACGCCGCGCACCAGCAGGGCATCGTCCACCGCGACGTGAAGCCCTCGAACCTGATGCTGGCCGACGACGGCCGGCTCCTGCTGTTCGACTTCGGCCTGACCAGCCTCGCCGACACCGACGGCCGGCTGACCCTCGACGACGAGCCGGTCGGCTCGCCGGCGTACATGGCGCCCGAGCAGCTCCGCGGCGAGCACTGCGATGCACGCACCGACGTGTACGGCCTCGGTGTGACCCTGCACGAACTGCTGGCACTCGAGCTGCCGTTCGCGCCGGGGACCGCCGGCGACCTGCCGCTGCGCGAACGGATCCTGCGCGGGGAGGCGACCCCGCTGCGCCATCAGAACCGTCGCGTGCCGGCCGACCTGGAGGTGGTCGTCGCCAAGGCCCGGGCCGTGGAACCTCGCCACCGCTACCGCAGTGCGGCGGCGCTGCGGGACGACCTGCGCCGCTTCCTCGCCGGCCAGCCGGTGCACGCGCGTTGGCCCGGGCCGCTGGAGCGCGGCTGGCGCAGCATGCGGCGGAATCCCGCACGCAGCGTCGCGGCGGTCGCGGTGCTGCTGCTGGTGGTCGGTGGGCCGTCGCTGCTCGCATGGCAGGAGGCGCGCGCGCGCCGGCAGGTCGCGGTCGAGCGCGACGCTGCCGAACGCCACCTCGACTTCGCGGTCCGGGCCATCGAGCGCTTCCTCGCCGAGTTCGGTGGCGACGAGCTGGTCTACGTCGCCGAACTCGATGCACGCGGCCGGGCCCTGCTCGACGAGGCGACCGCGACCTTGGAGGCGCTGCACGCCCAACGTCCGGACGACCGGCGGGTGCGGTTGGCGGCGGCGCGGGCCTGGCGTCGCTCCGCGTGGCAGGCGCGGCGTCGCGGCGAACTCGACGCGGCGTGGCAGCAGATCGCGCGGGCCCGCGAGCTGCTGGTGACCGTGCCCGAGACCGATGACGAAGCGGTGACGACCCGCGTGCACGTGCTGCGGATGGCGGCGCGGATCGCGCGGGCCCGGGGGCGACTCGACGAGGCCGAGGCGCTGCTCGCGGACGCGCTCGCGGCCTTCGGCGAACGTGTCGACCCAGCGCTCGAGGCCCCGCTCGCCGCGGAGCTCCGGTTGCATCTCGCGATCGCCCGCAGCGACCTGGGTCGGCTCCGGAGCGAACGCGGCGCCGCGGCGCGGGCGGTGCCCATCCTGGAGGACGCGGTCGCGGTGCTGCGCGACGACCGGCTGCCGAGCGCCGACCGGACGGATCTGCTGGCACAGGCCCTGCGCCGGCTGGCCACCGCGCGGAGTCTCACCGACGATCTGGCGGGCGAGCGGGCGGCCCGCGATGCGGCTCGTGAGGTCGTCGCGCAGGCGCTCGACGGCGGTGTCGCAGGACCGGAGCTGCGCGGTCTCGCCGCCGACCTGGAGTTGTCCGACGCGTGGTTGGCGTGGAATACCGACCGCGACCGGGAGGCTCGCGACGCGGCGCGTCATGCCGCCGAGGAGTTCGAGCGGCTCGCAACCGCCCATCCCGAAGTGCGGAGCTTCGCGATCCGGCTGGTCGACGCGTCGCTGTTGGGTGCGCAGACCGAGGGGTTGGCGACGGCGGCGGGGCGGCAGCAACTGCAGCGGGCCGGGGAGTGGCTCGCCCGGCTCGGGCCGCATCGCCGCGACGTGGTGCGCGAGTCGGTCCGCTACGCCGCGCTGCGTTGTGATCCGGTGAGCGGGCCGGCGAGCGCGGCGCAGCGGTCCGCGCTGGAGGCCGCGCTCGCCCGACTGGCGGCGGTCGCCGGCGAGCAGCCGACCCGCGACGACCTGGCGATGCTGGCCCTGGGGCATCAGGTCCTCGCGGTGGTCCTGCTGGCCGACGATCCCACCGCCGCCGCGGAGGTCGCGCGCCTCGCCGTGGTGCACGCGGCGGCGCTCGAGTCGCTGGAGGGGTCGACTCGACCGGTGCTGCGCCGGCTCGGCTATGCCCACGCGGCGCGTGCCGATGCGTTGGCCGCGCTCGACGCCACCGCCGAGCACGCCGCCGCAGCCGCCAGCCACTACGCGCTGTCGATCGCCCGCCGTGACGCGGCGCTCGCGCGCTGGCCCGACGACCGGGTGCTGCGCGACGCGCTCGCCGGCACCCTGTGCAATGCCGCCTACCACGCCCATCGTCAGGGGGAGACCGACCGCGCTGCCGCGCTGTCCGCCCGCGCGATCGAGGAGGCGCACGCCGCCGGGGCGTCCGCAGAACGCCAGCTCGCCGCGCACCGGCTCGGCGTCGAGCTGCTGCTGGTCGAGCAGCGCCTCGAGTCGATCCCCGACGCCACCGCGGCACTCCTCGCGCTCGGCAGCATCGACGCCGCACTCACCGCCGCCGAACTCCTCGCCCAGGCAGCCTGGGTCGACGGGCGGGCTGCCGATCGATTCGATGCCGCGGCGGTCGACGCCGCGCGCGTGGCGGTCGAGCGCGGCCTGGTCGAGCCGCAGCGGCTGATCGAGTCACCCCACCTGCGGCGGCTTCATCGGCGGGCGGACTTCATGGCGGTGGTGCGCGCGGCGCGGGATGCGGGTGGTCGGTGAGCGATCACGACCCACCAGGTCGCGCCGCTCCCTTGTTGTTCAGGAAGTCGGCCGCCGCGGTTCCCGGCGGGCAGATCCGATCCAGCGCCGCGCAGAGATCCTCGGCCAGCTCCACGTCCACGCACCGCAGCGCGGTCTCCAGGTGCTGCATGGTCCGCGGACCCGCGAGCATCGAGGTGATGCCGGGCCGCGAGTGGACCCAGGCCATCGCCAGGACCGCGGGCTCGAGTCCCGCGTCGTCGGCCAGTGCGGCGATACGGCGTGCGCGGTCGAGCGCGTTCTCGGTCACGCGCTCGCCGTAGAGCCCCTGCACGCCGCCGAGCCGTTGCACCCGTGAGCCCTCGGGCGGCGCGTCGGCGGTCTGGTAGCGGCCCGCCAGCATGCCCATCGCCAGCGGCGACCAGGGCAGGACCGCGAGGTCGTGGCGCCGCGCGAACGGCAGCAGCTCGTTCTCGATGCGGCGGTCGAGGAGGTTGTAGGGCGGTTGCTCGGAGACGTAGCGGCACAGGTTGCGGCGCTCGCTCACCGCGAGGCCTTCCATCAGGAACCACGCGGGGTGGGTCGACGCGCCGACGTAGACCACCTTGCCGGCGCGGACCAGGTCGTCGAGGGCCGCGAGCGTCTCGTCCTGCGGAGTCGCGAAGTCGGGGCGATGGACCTGCAGCAGATCGACGCGGTCGGTGCGCAGGCGTTTCAGCGATGCCTCGCAGGCCCGCACCAGATGCCGCCGCGAGTTGCCGCGGTCCTTCGGATCGTCGGAGGTGGGGAAGTGGGCCTTGGTGGCCAGGAACACCCGCTCGCGCTTGTGACCCTGCAGCGCCTCGCCGAGCAGGGTCTCCGACGCGCCGCCGCCGTAGTAGTCGGCGGTGTCGAACAGGTCGATGCCGGCGTCGAGCGCGCGGTCGACGATCTGCAGCGACTCGGCGGGTGGCGTCGCGTCACCGAGGTTCATGCAGCCCAGCGCGAGCGAGCTGACGGAGACTCCGGTGCGTCCGAAGGGGCGGCGTTGCATGGCCCGCCCATCGTGGCCGCCGGCTGGCTGCAGGGCCAGCGCGGCGGCGAGGCGTGGGCCGTACTCAGTGGATGAGCGGCACCGCGACCCGGCCGGTGAGCCGCGCGCGGTTCAGATCACCACGCGGCGCGACGATCGCCTGGCAGTGGAGCTCGGTGCCGAGCAGCGCGGGCTGTGCGGGGACCGGGATTCTGCGCCGGCCTTCGCCGAGGCCCGAGCCGAGAAACAACGCGGTGTCGAGGAACAGGCTGCGTGGATCGAGGCGCAGCACGCCGAGTCCCGCGATCGGAACCGGCCGGCTCGCCGGCGCCGCGGCGAAGGCCGGGAAGGCCAGTCCGCCGGTGGCCACGCCGTCCTCGCGGGCGTCGACGAACAGTTCGAGGGTGCCGCCGAGCCTGGCAGGCAGTGGGGCTTCGAGCTGCTGACTGCGGTTGGTCAGCACGTGCGCTGCGGCAGCCGAGACCTGGCCGGCGAACTCGGTGCAGACCACGTCGAGGTCGCCGTCGCCCTCGAGGTCACAGGCCGCCACCTCGTCGGCGGCCAGGACCGAGTCCGGCGGGAACAGGTCGGTCACCTCGCGGTAGCCGTTGCCGACCCGCCGCAGGCCGCGCAGTTGGAACTGCCCGGCCTCGACCACCAGGTCCAGGTCGCCGTCGGCGTCGAGGTCGCCGGGGTGGATCCGGAACGCCGGGTCGATGTTCGGGAAGTCTGGGCCGGTCACGTGCGTGAAGCGGGCGAAGTTCGGCACGCTGTCGTTGCGCAGGTAGCGGACGCCCAGCGGGCCGACCAGCACCAGGTCCGGCCAGCCGTCGCCGCTGAAGTCCTCGGCGATCGACTCGTAGGAGCTGAGCCACGCGGGAAGCTGCACGCTGAAGCGCTGGAAGCGGCCGTTGGCCTGCAGGTAGATCCGGTCGATCGTCGCCGGTCCGCCCACGAACGCCGAGGAGACGTGCAGGTCGAGGTCGCCGTCGCCGTCGATGTCGAAGACCTGGAGGTTGGTCGACAGCGCGGTGTCGCTCGGCAGCCAGCGCGCGGTCGCGTCGGTGAGGTTGCCGGTGCCGTCGTTCTCGTAGATGCGGTCCTGATCCTGGCTGGCGACCAGCAGGTCGAGGTCGCCGTCCTGGTCGAGGTCGGCGAGTTCGAGGTCGCGCACCAACGAACCGCCGTTGCCGGCCCCACGCGGTTGGTTCGGTGCGGATCCACCGAGTCCGTCGTTCCGCCATACCGCGATCACCAAGCGGCTCGCGACCACCACGTCGAGATCGCCGTCGCCGTCGATGTCGCCCGCGACGGCGTGTTCTCCGGAGAGGTTGGTGAGCTGCGTGCCGCGGTGGAATTGGCCGGTGCCGTCGTTCAGCAGGATCCAGCCGCGCAGCGAGACGGCGTCGTCGACGAGGTCGCCGTTCAGGTCGGCGAACAGTGCCGCGTCGTAGACCGCGCCGGCGCGGGCCTCGGGGGGAACGCCGTTCGGCGCGAGCAGGCCCGACGGCTGGCTGAACCAGGTGCGGATCGTGTCGAGTTCGCCGCGCTCCCACGACCAGGTGGCGAGGTCGAGAAGACCGTCTCCGTCGAAGTCGCCCTCCAGGTGACTGCCGATGCCGGTGGCGCTCGCGCGGGTGCCGGCCAGCGGGCCCTGGACCACCGCGAACCTGCCGTTCGCATCGAGTTCGAGCAGATGGATGCCGTCGTCGTTGGCCAACAGCAGTTCGGCGGTGCCGTCGGCGTCGAGGTCGGGCGCCGAGATCTCGTCGACCGCCGCGATCGGCTGGCCCCAGGTGCTGGTCATGTCGATGAAGCCGCGGCCGCCGGCGATGTCGTTGGCGAGGAAGCGCATCCGGTTGGTGCCGTACAGCGCGAGAGCCAGATCGGGATCCCCGTCGCCGTCGAAGTCCCCGGCGGCCACCTGCAGCCACGGTATGCCGGTGGTCAGCGCGCCGAACCAGTTGGCGCTCTCATTGCGGAGGGCGCCGGCAGGGCCTCCCGCAACCGCTGCCCAAGGTGCCGCGCCGCCGCAGATCAGCACGAGGTCCTCGAAACCGTCGCCATCGAAGTCGGCCGCGACGCTGCTGGAGTGGTTGCGACCTTCGACTCGTCGACCCAGGGAGTCACGGTTCAGTGGCAGGTCGGTCGCCTGCTGGAAGAAGCCGTTGGTGAGATCGAAGCGGCCGTCCTCGTGGAGCGAGAGCAGCACGAGATCGCGGTCTCCGTCGCCATCGTGGTCGAGCAGCACCTGGTCCGCGCCGCGGAAGCGAATGACCTGTTCGGGAGGGAAGCGGCTCGCGGTCTCGTCGACCAGACCGGTCGATCGCGAGACGAAGATCCGCAGTCCGTTCGCGGTCATCAACACGATGTCCTCGGGCGCGCCGAGGGCCACCTCGCTGCCGGTGACCTCCCGGACTCCGGCCACCGGAGTGCCGGGGCGGGCGGTGAACCGGCCGCGCCCGTCGTTGAGGTGGACGATCCCGGATTCCCAGAGATCGTCGCGGCCGTCGCCATCGGCGTCGAACACCGCAGGCCGGACGTCGATGCCGGCCGGCAGGCCGCGGATCGCCGAGCGGAACGGATCGCGTTCACCGGCGGGCTGGAGGTCTTGGGCGGCGAGGGGGAATGCGCAGAGCAGCGCGAGCGACACGGAGGCTCCGTTCGGGAGCGGGGAGGGGTCAGGCATCTTGGCTTCAGGTCCTCGAAGACGGGGGCGCCGCACCTGAGCGATTGCCGTGCCGTGGCTTCTCGGACCACCTACGAGGCCGTTCCGGGGCGTCTCGCGCCATGCGCCGCGAGACAGCGCTGCGCCGATCGTTTCTATCAGCGCGACTACGTCACGGATCCATGACAAGCCGCCAGGGCGGTTCGCCTGTTCCGCTGGCCGGCCTCGCCTCGTCCGCGGTCAGCCCGGCCCTCACAGGGTGAACTCGTGCAGCGCCTTGCCGGTGCGCAGGGCCTCGACGACCTTCTCGCTCTCCGCTTCGTCGGTCTCTACCAACACCATCACCCCACCGTTGGCGATCTCGCGCTCGCGCAACACCGCCTCGTGTTCCGGGATGCCCTTGCCGACCAGGGCTCCGAGGAGACCGCCGGAGACCGCGCCGGCCCCGGCTCCGATGAGTCCGGCGAGGATCGGCCCGGTCGCGATCACCGCGATGGGGTTCAGCGCCAGCCCGACCGCGGCAAGGCCCCAGAGCGTGCCACCGACCGTGGCCCCGAGCTTCGCGGCTTCGCCCTCGGAGGCCGGCCCGCGTTCCATCAGGTCGCGAGCCTCGCCACTGTCGGCGAGCACCACGCTGATGCGATCGCGGTCGACGTTCGAGTGCTGGAGCTTCTGCACGACGTCCCGGGCCTCCTGGGCGTTCGGGTACACGGCGACTTGCTGGATGGCCATGCAGAGGCATCGGATGCAATGCGTCGGAGGCAACCCAGGGAATCCCGATCCGTGGCATAACACCCCCGGTGCCGGGCGGTTGGCGGGATCGTGTCACCGTCCTGCCGCGGGTCCCGTCGCCTTGCTCCGCGTCCGCGCGGCTTCGATGATCGTCAGATCCTCGACGGCCACCTCCTCCCGATCCCCGATGCTCGATTGGTTCAGACGGCGCCGTGCGGCGCGTGCAGACGACGGTGATGCGATCGATCCCCGTTCTCCGCTCGGGAAGCTCCTGGTCGCCGAGGCGGCGCGGCTGAGTTCGACGGGACTCGACGGCCGGGTCGAGCGCTGGTTGCTCGCGGGTGACGACGAGCAGGTGCTGAGGAAGATCGCGGCGAGTCCCGCGGCGGTCGACTGCCTGAAGGCTCGGTGCTCGTTCGGCGGTTTCCTCGCAACGGTGCCGGAGGAATTCGTGCAGCTGTGGCGGACACGCCATGCGCTGCTGGAGATCGTCGTGACCGAGGGCGAGCCCGAGGTGCTGTGGCGACTCGGCCAGCTCTACGCCGCGGCCACGCCGAAGGGCGGGCTCGCCGCGTTCCATCGGGGCACCGAGCTGCCGGACTGGCTGAACGCTCTGCTGTGGGAAGGGACCAACGAGTTCCCCAATAGCTGGTCGAGCAACTCCACGACGGTGCTCGCCGCACCCGCGCTCGTCGCGGCCCTCGTTGCGGCGGGAGAACCCCCGGAGCTGGTCGTCGATCTGATCCTCGGAGCGGCGGGTGCGACCGCCTACGACGCGAGCCGTCGCGCCAGCACCTGGCGGATGGCTGCTATCCCCGAGGTCCTCGCGGAGCTGCGGGGACGCGTCGCCGAGTTTCTCGCGGCGGAGAGCGCGGAGGCGCTCGCCGGTGTGCTGACAGGCATCCGTCACGTCGGCGCCGATCCAGGGCCCTGGATCGACCGCATCGCGGAGCTGGCCTGTGATGCGCGGAAGACCGTGAGCAGTGCGGCGACAGCGTTGGTCGAGTCGAGCTGGCCGGCTGCCGAGCTGCGACTCCGTGCGATCGCGGTGGAGGCGGGCACTGCCGAGCGCGGCAACGCGATGGGTCTGTTGCTCCGGCTCGGGAACGAGGCGGTGCGGGACTTCGTGGCGGGCGCAGCCGCGGAGGATCGATCGAAGAAGGTGCGTGACATGGTGGCTGCACAGCTCGCTGACCATGCTTCGGTCGCCGCCGAGGAGGTGACGGTGGAGTTCGAGGTGCCGCCACGGAGCGGGGAGCCGGAGCCGGGTCCGTTGGCCGCGGCGCAGCTCGAGGACCTGGAGGTGATCGGTCGCGCCTGGGAGGAGCAGCTCCGGAAGCTCGCGGCCAGCTCGCGCGGCGTTCGGTCCAGGCCGCGCGCGGAGTCGTTCGACGCGCGGCGTCGCGACGCGCTCGCCGCGTCGATCGGTGCGCGCGGCGCCTGGTCGGAGGTTCCGGAGCCGCTCCTTCCCGGCTTGTTGCCCATGCAGCGCCAGCCGCTCGACGCGGTGATCGAGGAGCGTTGCGCCCGGGGTGAGTGGTCGTTGGTGCAGATCCTCCGGCTGACGGAACATCTGCAGGGCGGCACGCGGAGTCAGTTGCAGGCCTTGGTGTGGCGTGCGCCGTCGTTGTTGACCGCGATCCGCGAGCGCCGTGGCGTCGGCTGGGACCTGCGCGACCTCCAAGACGCTTCCACGGCATGTGGTATCGACCCGGAGGTGTTCGCCCGCGCACTGCTCGCGGCGCCTCACGAAGTGAACACCCTCCTCTCCTGGGGAAGCGCCGCCGTGTGGCCCTTCCTGCTGGAGCATGTCGAGATCTTCGCGGAACAACTGTCCGCCGCCCGGACGAGGGACCGCGACCGGCCGTGGCTCGACGACGAGCGCTTCGAGGCCTGCCTGCGCGCGGCGCGGAGCTTTCCGCGGCTGCCGCGCCGCCTGGCCGTCGAACTCTGGCCGCACGCCCTGGGCACCGGCAAGCAGTGGCGCAGCCAGGTGCAGCAGCTCCTCGTCGACGAACCGGATCTCCGGGCCCGGCTCGAAGAAGCGCTGCGCGATGGCCAGCAAGCCGTGCGTGCCGTCGCCGCCGACTGGATCGCGGAGCTCCGCCACGAGGCGCTCGCCGACGTCGTCGAGGAGGTGCTGCAGAAGGAGAAGAGCGACGCCGCACGCGCCGCGATGTTGACCGCCCTCGAGCGCTGCGGCCGCGACGTCGAGCGCTACCTCGACCGCGACGGGCTGCCCGCCGAGGCCCGCAAGCTGCTGAAGAAGCTGGCGAAGGGCTGCGAGTGGCTCGGCACGGTCACTCCGCCGGAGGTGCACTGGGCCGACAGCGGAGTGGCGCTCGAGCCCGACGTGATCCGCGGCTGGCTGGTGAAGGCCGCCAAGCTCAAGAGTCCCGAGCCCGACCCGCTGCTGCGTCGGTACGTTTGGATGCTGCGGGAGTCCGAGCGGCACGCGCTCGGCGAGTTCCTGTTGGCGGCATGGATCGCCGAGGACACCGCCCTGCCGCGCGGGGTCAGCGACGAGCAACGCAGCGAGTGGCGCAACCAGGCGCAGTCCTGGGCGTCGTACTATCCGGGCAAGACGGTCGACGAGGTCGTCGCCGGCTGGGAGCGCGCCTTCCTGGAGAAGCCGCTGGGCTCGGCCACCGCGTCGAAGGGTGTGCTCGCGGTGGTCGCGGCCTGCGGCGGGCCTGGTCTCGCCGGGCCCGCCGAGCGCTACATCCGCAAGTGGCACGGCCACCGCGTCCACCAGTCGAAGGCGCTCCTGGCCATGCTGGCCTGGGCCGACGACCAGGCGGCGACGCAGGCGGTGCTCGGCATCGCGGTGCGGTTCCGGACCGCGGGCATCCGCAAGGAGGCCGAGCGACTCGCCGGCGAACTCGCCGAGCGCAAGGGTTGGACGATGGACGAGCTGGCCGACCGCACGCTGCCGACCGCCGGCTTCGACGCGGCCGGTCGCCAGGAGCTGTGCTACCGCCGTCCGGCGCCCGAGGGCGAGGATCCCGAGGACGAGGCGTTCGTCTCCCGCCGCCTCGAGCTGCAGCTCCTCGACGACCTGTCGGTCCGCATCACCCGCGACGACGGCAAGGTGGTGAAGTCGCTGCCGGCCGCGCGCAGCGACGAGGCCGAGGCCAGCGTGAAGGACGCCAAGAAGGCCCTGTCGGCCAGCAAGAAGGCACTGAAGCAGACCGTCCAGCAGCAGACCATGCGGTTGCGCGAGGCGATGTGCACACAGCGCGCCTGGCCGGTCGCCGACTGGCGTCGCTTCCTCGCCGCTCATCCGGTGGTCGGCAAGCTGTGCCGTCGACTGATCTGGACCGGGACGCACGGCGATTCGCTCACCGTGTTCCGACCGCTCGACGACGGCACGCTGACCTCGGTCGACGACGACGAGGTCGAGCTGCCGGCCGATTGCGAGATCCGGCTCGCCCACAGCTCGGTCCTCGGCGACGAGGCGACCGCCGCGTGGCAGCAGCACCTCGCCGACTTCGAGGTCGACCCGCTGTTCGGCCAGTTCCCCAGCGTGTTCGCCGAACTCCCCGAGGGTTGGGAGTCGCTGCGCAAGCTGGAGACCCGGCAGGGCTGGATGACCACCGCCTTCAAGCTGCGCGGTCGAGCCACCAAGCTCGGCTACACGCGCGGCGCGGCGGCCGACGCCGGCATCTTCACGACCTACGAGAAGGCCTACCCCTCGCTCGGCCTGCAGGCGGTGCTGGAGTTCACCGGCAGCGCGCTGCCCGAGGAGGAGCGCGACGTGGCGGTGATGGCGCTGTACTTCACCCGCAGCGTGGAGGCGGGTGGCTTCGGGGCTTCGGAGGCCAACGTGCGGCTCGGCGAGGTGCCGCGCGTGCTGCTCGACGAGTCGCGAGCCGACTATGCCGCGGTCGCGGCGGAGGGGCCGGGTTTCGCGGCGGACTGGGAGACGCGCGGCGGGTGGTGAAGGGGGGGCAAGGCGAGGAGCCGGACGTGGTGGACCCGCAGTCCCGGCTCGGCGCGTCGATCCGGGAGGAGGCGGCGTTGCTGGAGCCGTTCGGGTTCCGCGACCGGCTGGTCGCGTGGCTCTCGAGCGGGGCGGACGAGGGCGTGCTGGCCGAACTCCGCGACAGCGAAGGGGCGCGCGAGGTGCTCGTCCCGGTCCCGCAGCAGCTGCGCTCCGACACGTTCTTCGCGAGCGCGTATCCAGCCCTGGTCGGCTTCCAGTCCCCCGACGTGCGTGGCTACCAGCAGCGCCTCCTGCATCGAGCCACGCTGGCGCGTCTCGCGGCCGATCATTCCCCCGCGGTGCTCGCGCGGGTGGCCCGCTACCTGGAGGGCACCGACGCGGAGGTCGGAGGACGAGAGCTGCCCGAGTCCATCGCGCGCATCGGTTGCGGTTGGAGCCTGATGAAGCGCTGGCTCGAGCGGCACATGTACGCGGCGAGCGGAGATCCAGAGGACGCGATGGTCCCGGTCGGTTCGATCGTCGAGGCCCTCGAGTCGGTGGGGATCTCTGGCGACGGAATCGTCGACGTGCTGGTCGGGGGAGGAGAGTCGGCTCCATCGCACCGGTTGCAGAAGACCCTTTGCCAGATGCCCGGCGTCGCGCGGTTGCTGGTCGACCGATCCCGGCAGGTCGCGCTGCACCTCGAGACCGACGACGCGCCGGACCTGGAGCTGATCCTCGAAGTCCTGGTCGACCTGTCGATGGATCCGGGTCCGTGGATCGAGCGGATCGTCACCTTGGCCTGCGATCGGCGCGTCGCCCTGCGCACCGCGGCGGAGCCCTTGGTGCGCGGGTCCTGGCCAGCCGGCGAGCCGCGGTGCCGGGAGCTGGCGGTCGAGGGACGGGTCGAGCAACGGCTGCGGGCGCTGGTGCTGTTGCGGGAATTCGGCGATGCGGCAGCGGGGGAGTTCGCGCGGTCGCGAGGCGCGGAGGACCGTTCGCCGCGGGTGCGGGAGGCGGTGTCGACGTGGGGTGGGGCGGTGGAGTCGCCGGCTGCCGTCCGGCCACGCGAGGTCGTCCCGCTCACCGCGAGGCAGCGTGACCAGCTCCGTGACCTCGACGCGGTACGCGTGGCGTCGAAGAACAACTTCCGGACCCTGTTCCCGAAGCCGAGTGGAGTCGGGGTCGCCGCCGGTGTCGGTCTGACGACGGAAGACTTCGAGGCGCTGGTCGCCTCGCTGGAGGATCCCGAGCGCTGGGCGGAGCGCCCGATGCCGGGATTTCTCGGGATCAACCGATGGGCGAGGTCGGGACTGTTCGCAGCGGTCGAGTCGGTCGCGGCGTCGGAGAACTGGTCGCTCGACCAACTCGTGCGTCTGCTGATGCAGTGCGCGGCGGAGCGACACACCTTCATCGAGAGCGACGAGGATCGCTACTGGCCGTCGGAGCTGTTGGAGGTCCGGCTCCTGGCGAGCGTGCGCCGACGGCGGCGGGAGACCTGGACATTGCTCGACCTGCGCGACGCGCTCGTCCACGCCGGGGTGGAAGCCGGCGAAATGCTGGCGGAGATGGTGCGGCGGCCGGAGTCCTTCCAGGTCTATCTGGAGTTCGGCGAGGACGCGGTGCGGCCGCTGCTCGAGGACGGCGTCGAACGGTTGACCGACTGGCTCGATCCCGATGTGCGCGTCGATGCTCTGCAACCAGCTCAGGAGCGGCGGCGCGCAGCGGGTTGCCTGGCGGCTGTGGGGCTGCTGCACGCTCGGCCCGAGCGGCTGGAGCGCGTGCTGTGGAAGCGCGCGTTCGGCGCGTGGGAGTCCGGCCGTCGCACGATCTGGCAGTGGCTCGAAGGTGCCGAGGACTGGACCGACAGGTTGCGGGAAGCGTTGACCGATCGACGCGCGGTCGTGCGCCGGATCGCGGCGGAGTGGATCGCGGAGAGTCGGGCCAGTCTGTGCGTGACCGAGTTGAAGGCGGCGTTCCGCGCGGAACGCTCGGCCAAGGCGCGCGAGGCGATGCGTTCGGCGCTGCGGTCCCTGCACGCCGACGTCGCGGACGAGGTCGACGTCGCGGCGGTGTACAGCCAGGTCCTGGCAGAGCGCGATCGTCTGCCGAAGAGCGCGAAGTGGTTGGCGAAGGCCGAGTGGCCCGAGGTCCGGGCGGCGGGCGATGGTGCGGTGATCGATCCCGATCTCGTCGCCGGTTTCGTCGTGCGCGCAGCGCGTGGCAAGGGGGTCACGCCCGATGCGGAGCTGCGGGCCTTCGCAAGCGGCTTGGATGCCCACTCGGCCGCCGCGCTGGGATCCGCGGTGCTGAGGTCCTGGATCGCGGAGGATCTGCGGCTTCCGGAATCCCTGCCGGGTTGGATGCAGGACGAGCACGCCCGACTGCTGCTCCATGGGCGTGAACGTGCATCGAAGGAAACGGAGGGCAGTGAAGACCTACAGTCCGAGTTCGAGGGGTACTTGGCCGACCAGGAGCGCAGGTACCTGGCCACCCCGCACGGCTCGGCCATGCGCGCCGTCGGTGTGCTCGCGGTGCCCGCGGCGACCGGAGGTCCGGATCTCGTCGTGCTCGTGGCGGACTACTGCCGCGACTGGCAGCGCAGTCGCGGGCGCCAGTGCAAGATGCTGCGGGCGATGCTCGGCTGCGGGTCCGATCCGGCTGTCGAACTCGAACTCGGTGACCGCCTCGTCCCCGCGTGCGGCTTCGACCGACTGGGCCGGATGGAGTTGGGGTTTCCTTCGCGGAACCGATCGCGGGATGGGGCCGGGTCGCGAGGCTTCATGGCGCACCTGGACGAAGACCTGTCGGTGCGCCTGCAGGACCCGGACGGGAAGGTCCTCCGGTCGATCCCCAGGCCACGCGCCAGCGGCGACGAGCCCGGTCGGCGGGACGCGATGCGTCGGCTCACGCAGTGTCGCCGCGCCATCCGCCAGGTGCTGCGCGTAGAGACGGAGCGGCTGCGTTCGATCCTCGGGTCGGAGGTGTCGTGGACTGCCGCCGGCTGGACGAACCATCGCGCTTCGCATCCAGTCCTGTGTCGCATCGACCGGCGCGTGGTGTGGGTCGCGGAGACCGACGAGGGACCGATCGGCTTCCGGCCGCTGGGGGACGGAACACTGACCACCCTGGATGACGAGGAGCTGTCCCTGCCGGAGCGGGCGCGGGTCCGGGTCGCGACCCGCGCGCTCCTCGGCGACGAGGCCGCATCGGCCTGGCGTGAGCATTTCGTCGCCTACGAGCTGGCGTTCCTCTTCGACCAGCTCGCGTGATCGGTGTACAGCTTGAACCCGGCACCGGTCGTCCCCGTCGACGAGCTGGACGTACGATTCGCAATCGCCCTTCATTGCACGACTTCGCGATGACCAGGTCCCCTTCCCCCGATGTCCTCCGCGCCGTCGCGGAGCAGCGCTGCGCCGACGAGCTCGCGGCGTTGCGTAGCTCCGACGCCGGGCCGCGGCCGCCGGGTTGGCTGCTGTCGCCGCGGGCGGTGCGCACGTTCGTCTGCGGCGGCAAGGCTGGCAAGGTGGCGATCCCGCGCAAGTTCTATGGCGACGACGCGCTGGTCGAGCGGGCGATCGTGACGTTGGCGGGGAACCGTGGGCTGCTCCTGGTCGGTGAGCCGGGGACCGCGAAGAGCCTGCTGTCGGAGCTGCTGGCGGCGGCGATCTCGGGAGACAGCACGGTGGTGGTGCAGGGGTCTGCGGCGACCACCGAGGACCAGATCCAGTACGCCTGGAACTACGCGCTGCTGCTCAGCGAGGGGCCGAGCGAGCGGGCGCTGGTGCCGGGGCCGTTCCATCGGGCGATGACCGGTGGCAAGCTGGTCCGCTTCGAGGAGATCACCCGCTGCGCGCCGGAGGTCCAGGACACGCTGGTCGGTGTGCTGTCGGAAAAGCTGCTCGCGATCGCCGAGCTCGAAGGGGCTGCCGGGCTGGTGCAGGCGCGGCCCGGCTTCAACGTGATCGCCACCGCCAATCTCCGCGACCGCGGGGTCCACGAGATGTCGGCGGCGCTGAAGCGGCGCTTCAACTTCGAGACGGTGCGGCCGCTGGACGACCTCGACCAGGAGGTCGAACTGGTCCGCCGCGAGGCCGGGCTCGGGCTGGCAGCGCAGGGTGCCGACGTGGCGCTCGGCGAAGACGTGGTCGCGGTGCTGGTCGAGGCCTTCCAGGACCTGCGCAGCGGGATGACCCGCGAGGGCACTGCGGTCGACCGGCCCTCGACCGTGGTGTCCACCGCCGAGGCCGTGTCGGTCTGTCTGTCGGCCGGTCTCGATGCCTACTACTACGGTGACGGTGCCCTGACCGTCGACGGCGTCGCGCGCCACCTGGCCGGCGCGGTGTTCAAGGACCAGCGCGACGATCTGACGAAGCTCCGCCATTACTTCCAGTCGGTGGCCCGGGCCCGCGCAGGCCGTGGTGCCCGCGGCAAGCTCTGGAAGCAGTTCCACGAAGCGCGTCGTCACCTGCCCGCGGAATGAGCGAGCTGCTGCAGGAATGGCGGCACGAGCCGCTCGACCGCGACGCCGCAGTGGTGCTGGTGCCGATCCGCCACCACAGCCCGGCCTGTGCGCGGCATCTGCGCGCGCTGCTGGGAGCGGTGCGTCCGGCCGCGGTGCTGATCGAGGCGCCGTGCGACGCGGAACCGCTGATCCCGCACCTCCTCGCCGACGACGCCGAGCCGCCGCTGGCCCTCTACACCACCTGGATCGAACGGCAGGGCCGCGACGAGCCGCGGCACCACGCGAGCTACTGGCCGCTCTGCGAGTATTCGCCGGAGTGGGTCGCGCTGCGCACCGCTGCGGAGCTGGGCGCAGAGATCGGTTTCGTCGACCTCGACTTCGCGCGGATGGTGCAGGCCGGTCGGCGTGGCGAGCGGGATCGCATCGACAGTCTGCAGGACGAGGCCCACCTGCAGCGGGGGCGCTACCTCGATGCATTGGTCCGCGCCGCCGGCGTGCGCGACCCGAACGAACTCTGGGACCACCTCTTCGAGTGCCCGGCCGACCGCGATCCGTGGGCGTTCTTCGACGGCGTCCTGGCCTACTGCTCGGCGTCGCGGCACGGCAGCGATCCAGCCGAACTCGAGCACGACGGCACCCTGGCGCGCGAGGCCGAGATGGTGCGTCGTGTCGCTGCGGCGCGCGGGCGGCATCCCGGGCGCCGGATCGTGGTGGTGACCGGCGGGTTCCACTCG
This sequence comes from bacterium, assembly GCA_030432695.1. Lineage (GTDB taxonomy): Bacteria > Planctomycetota > UBA1135 > UBA1135 > UBA2386 > JAUILN01. The sequence continues at coordinate 429,876 of JAUILN010000003.1, forward strand.
GTCGCGCTGCGTGCGGTCGATTGGTCCGCGGAGTCGGGCGGCCCGCCGACCGCCCTCTCGCCGGACTCCCAGGTCACCCTGATGCGCTACGCCTACGAGCAGCTCGACCGGCTGAACGGCTACGCGGCGGGCATGCCGAGCCCCGGCTTCTACGAGCGGCAGTGGCGCGGCGAGGCGGTCGAACACACGGTGACCGCGTTCGGTCGCGCGTTGCGAGTTCTGCGTCCCGAGGGCGCCTCGGCCGCCGACTCGATCGCCGCGGTCGAGCAGGTGCGCGGGTTGGCGGCGTTGCGTGGTCACCACCGCATCGGGCGGCAGGACCTCCTCGATGCGATCACCTCGACGTTCGTGAAGGGCAGCGACGACGTCGAGGGCGTCGCGGTGCAGGCCGTGGCCCGGAAGCTCCTGGCCGGTGAGCGGCGCGGGCGGATCCCGAGTGATGCAGCCACTCCGCCGCTGGTCGCCGACTTCGAGGCCGGAGCCGACCGGCATCGGCTATCGCGCGAGGGCGGTGCTCGGCGCGAGCTGGTCCTCGACGGCTACCGCAAGGCCGCGCACCGCGCCGCCAGCCGCTTCCTGCACCGGCTCGCCGTGCTCGACGTGCCGTTCGCGCAGAAGGTCCGCGGTCCCGACTTCGCCCGCGGCACCGACCTCGACCGGATCCAGGAGGTCTGGTCGTACGCCTGGCAACCTGCCACCGAGTCGGCGCTGATCGAGGCCTCGCGCTACGGCGCGTCGCTGCGCGAGGCGGCGGCAGCGCGAATCGGTGAGCGGCTCGCGCAGGCACGCGACGGCGATCGTCGCGCCGACCGGGCTGCCGAACTCCTGGTGCAGGCTGCGGTCTGCGGACTGCACGACCAGCTCCCCCGGCTGCTCGCCGCGGTCGCAGCACTGGTCGCCGAGGAAGGGCGCTTCGACGCCGCGGTCGCCGCCTGCGAGCGCCTGCGATTGGTGGCCCAGGCCTGCGAGCCGCTCGAGCTGCACCGGACGGACGAGGTGGGCAAGGTCTTCACCGCCGACGCCGTCCTCGCCGCTGCCGCGACCGCGTGGCAGCGGGCCGCGCTCCTGTTGGCCGAGGCTCGGAGCTGGCCCGACGACGAGGTCCAGGCGCTGCTCGACGCGCTCGCGGACTGGCGCGCCGCGGCCGACGACGTGTTCGGGGGCTCGGGCCCGTTCGACCGGCACGCCGACGAGGTCCTTGCCGCGGTCGCGCGCGGGACCGAAGGCGCGCCCGAGGTGCCCGGTGCAGCACTCGGCCTGCTGCATGGCAGCGGGGCCGCGACCGACCGCGAGGTGGCGGTCGCGGTCCGCGGCCGACTCGCTGGCGCAGCGCTGGCCGGCAGCCGCTTCGTCCGGGGCCTGTTCCACACCGACCGCTCCGCGGTGTGGCAGGTCGGCGAGGTCCTCGAAGCGCTCGACGACCTGCTGGCGACGATCGACGAAGACGAGTTCCTGCGCCTGTGCCCGCACCTGCGCCTGGCGTTCTCGCAACTGGCGCCGCGCGAACTCGACGCGGTTGGCCGGCGGGTGGCCGAGCGGGCGGGAGTCGCGACCTCGCGTCCGCTCGCCGCGACCGCGCTGGTCGACGCCGACACCGCGGTCCGCATCCGCGCGGTCGATCGGCTCCTGGCCGAGGAACTCGCCGCCGATGGATTGGGTGCCTGGCTCGCGGGCGACGACGCGCCACCTGGAGGTCCGGTCGATGGCTGACGATTCCGCCGACCTCGACCGCTGGCGCCTGGTCCTCGGCCGCTTCGCCGAGCAGTCCTTGGGCAGCCCTGCCTCCGCCGAGGCCGCCCGCCGCGCGCGCCTGCTCGACCATCTCTACGGTCGAGGGCCGGCGGGCCGTGGCGTCGGTGGGACCGGTGCCGGCTCGGGTGACAGCCAGCTCACGGTGCCGGAGTGGATCCGTGGGGTCCGCGACCTGTTCCCGGCCGAGGCCTGCGAGGTCGTCACCGCGCATGCGCTCGAGCAGTTCGGACTGACCGAGCTGGTCACCGATGCCGAGACCCTCCGGTCGATGGAGCCGAACATGGACCTGCTGAAGGCGGTGCTGACCTTCAAGGGCACGATGCACGGCGAGGTCCTCGAGGTCGCGCGGGCGGTGGTCCGCAAGGTCGTCGACCAGCTCCGCGAGCGCCTCGCCACCCAGGTGCAACAGGCGCTGTCGGGTCGACGCGACGTGCGGGCCCGCCGGCGCCACGGCCGCTCGCGGGACCTCGACTTCCGCGAGACCCTGCGCCGCAGCCTGCGGCATTGGGACCCGCAGGCCGGCCGGCTGGCTGCGGTCGACCCGCGCTTCACCTCGCGCCTGCGTCGCCGCCTCGCCTGGGAGATCTCGATCCTGGTCGACTGCTCGGGTTCGATGCTCGACTCGGTGATCCACTCCGCGGTGATGGCGGGGATCTTCCAGGCCTTGCCGGGCTTCCGCGTGCGGCTGTGTGCCTTCGACACCGAGGTCGTCGATCTCACCGACCACGTCGACGATCCGGTCGAGGTCCTGATGAGCGTGCAGCTCGGTGGGGGCACCCACATCGCGCGGGCTGTGGAGTACGCCGAGCAGCGGATCGAGCAGCCGAGCCGCACGATGCTGGTGCTGGTCACCGACTTCTTCGAGGGTGGTGGGCCGGCGCGGTTGGTCGCCGCGGTGAAGCGGCTGAGTGGTGCCGGCGTGCGGGTGCTCGGCCTGGCCGCGCTCGATGCTTCGGCTCGTCCCGTCTACGACCATCGGTTGGCCGCAGAGTGCGTCGCTGCAGGCGCCGACGTGGCGGCCCTCACCCCGGAGCAGCTCGCGGCATGGATCGGTCGGGTGATCTCCTGACGACGCTCCGGGCGCTGGCCCGGCAGCTCGACGACACGGCGCTGGCGTCGCTGGCGAACAAGGGCCTGGTGCGCCGCGCGCGCAAGGACCTGGAGAAGGCCGCACCGGAGATCGGCGGGGTGCAGGGCGACGCGCTGTCGCTGATGGTGGACGGACAGCGGGTTGCGCTGCGCTCGCCGCCCACCGCGTCGACCTGCTCCTGCCCGGCGAGCGGCGTGTGCCGCCACCAGCTCGCGGCGTGGATCCACCTCGCGGGCGATGAGTCGGGAGAGACCGCCGACCAGCTGGTCGAGGAGGACCCGGTTCCCGCCCTGCTGGCACTCGACGATGCGGTGCTGCTGCGCTTCGCCGGCCGCCCGCTGCTGCGCCGCGCCTTGTCTGAGCTCGCCGCGGGCTGCGAGGTCGTCGCCGACTCCGGGCATCCAGGCCACGTCCGGATCCCCTCGTTCGGCATCGAGCTGCGCTTCTTCGGCGGCGACGATCCGCTCGCCGCGTCGACCTGCAGTTGCCACGAAGCGCCGGTCTGCCTGCACCGGCTCGTGGCGGTCTGTGGACTGCAGGTGGCGCACGCGCGGCGCGTGCTCGACGTGGCTAGCGAGGGTGGGCCCGCCGCTTCGGCCCAAGCACCGCGGGACCGCGGCGACGTGCTCCGGGCGGTGCGCGCGCTGTTGCTCGACCTGCTGGCGACCGGGCTCTCGCGTGTGTCGCCGGCGCTGCTGGCGAGACTGAGCACGCTGTCGACCTCCGCGCATGGTGTCGACCTGCCGCGCCTCGAGCGTGAGCTGCGGGGCCTCGGCGGCAGCTTGCAGGCGCTGCGTGACCGCACCGGGGTCGCCGATGCTCGTGACGCCGCGGTGCGCGCGGCCCGGCTCGCGGCGCTGGTCGAAGGTCTGGAGCGCGGCGTTCCGGGATTGGTGGGGCGGCACCGCGCGCGCTTCGTCCGCGTCGGCGAACTCGAGCTGCTCGGCGTCGGCGCCGAGGCGTTCACGACCCGCGGGGGGCACCGCGGGCTGACTTGCTGGTTCTGGGATCCCGAGGCACAGCGGTGGAACAGCTGGACCGACGCGCGGCCCCCCTCGGGACAGCGCGGCTTCGAGCCGGCAGCCCGCTTCGTCGGTCCGGGGCCCTGGGAGGGCTGCGCTTCGCCACGTGCGGCGAGTCGTTCGCGGGTGCGTCTGCTCGGTGGTTGGCGGAGTGCGGATGGCCGCCTGTCGGCGCGCGCGGGCGTGCGGGCGGTGCTCGACGAGTCCTGGTCGCTCAGGCAGGTGCCCCGGATTCGCGACTGGCGCGAGGTGGGTGGCCGGGCGAGCCGCCTGTTCGGTGGTGGACTGGCGGAGGTCGAGAACGACGCAGCAATGGTGCTGGTCGAACCCGCGGAGGTCGGCGAGACGACGTTCGACGCGGTAGGGCAGTGCTGGCGGACCGTGCTCACCGACGAGAGCGGAAGCGAGCTCGTCGCCGTGCTCGAGCATGAGGATCTCGGCGACGATGCCGGTCGTGCGTTCGCGCGCGTCGCTCGGGGCGACTGGCTGCCGACACTCGCGCGGCTGGTCCTGCGCGACGGCGAGGTGATGCTGGCGCCGGTCACGTTGCTCGGTGGTGCGGCTCCGTTCTCGCCGACGTTGGGTGGTGCCGCGCAGGGACTCGCGGCAGCCTCGGGATCCTCCGACGATAGCGAGGACGAGAGCGGAGTGATCCCGGACCATGGCGACGCGGCTCCGGTCGTCGGGGATGTGGTCGGAGGGCTGCTCGACCGGTTGCTCGGCGAGCTGGTGGAGCACTGCGAGCGCGGCGCGCGGACCACGTCCAGGGTGGGCACCGGTCGCCTGACGTCCGAGCTGGTCGACGGCGGGGGGTGGGCGGCGCTCCGCGCGCCCGCGGAGGCTCTTGCCGATGCCGGGGACGCCTGGCGACGGGCCGACGCGCTGTGTCGCATGGTGCACGTGGTCGACCGCGCGCTGCGGGCCTGGCTGCTGCGACCCATCGGCTGAACGCGTCTACGCAAGAAGGCCGCGACCCCGAGAGGTCACGGCCTTCGCGAGAGGCGGCTTGCCGCGAGGCGGCCGCCGAGGATCTCCGGATGGCGGTTGATCAGAAGGTGAACGACGACAGGTTCACGTCGACCGGGTCGGCGACCAGCTCACCGCAGATCTTGGTGCCGTCCAGCAGCGTGATGTCGATCAGCATGCCGGCCATCGCGCTGCCGTTGATGCCGTTGCCCAGGTCGGTGTCGCAGTCGAATTCGAACACCAGGCCGCCGGTGAAGGTGCCCGGCGTGAACTCGAACTCCACCCAGGGGCTGCTCAGCGTGCTGGTGGCACGGAAGCCGGTCGAGGAGCCGGCGGTGGCGCAGGCGGCGACCGGCGCGAGGCCGGCAGCGGCGTAGTTCAGGCCGCAGGCCACGTCGCTGCCGTTGCGGTAGGTGCCCAGGCACCCGGCGGTGGTGCTGTTGCCGGCGTCGAACTGGTCGGCCGACCCGGTCTGGTCACAGTCGAAGACCATGCCGTTGACGCCGGTGAAGCGGATCTTCGAGATCGGGATCGAGTTCGCCGACGTCGCGACGCTGAAGAAGCCCGACGTGGTGATCGTGTTGAAGCTGTTGGTGCCGTTGGCGCTGACCGTGATGCCCTGCGGCTGGGCATTGGTGATGCAGAAGTCGACCACGGCGCGGTTGGTCGGGTAGATCGGCAGTTGCGGGCCGGCGGGCGCGTTCGACGTGACCATCAGCGCCTGGGCGCCCATGTTGTCGAGCGGCGTGAACGGCGCGATCGGCAGATTCAGGACCGCACCCGCGACGATCGGCAGGTTGACGCTCGGCGCCATCGGCATCGACAGGTCGAACGGCAGGGTGAAGCCGTACTCGAAGTTCTCGAACTCGACGATCGGCAGGATGTTGGCGATCGTGGCGTTCTGGCGGGCAGAGTCGTTGACGTTGAGGAACAGCGCGCCGAACTGCGTGGTGCCGGTGGTGTTCGGCACGCGGACATCGAGGGTCGTGTCCGAGGTGCGGATCGCGATCTGATCGGTCCAGGACATCGGGTCGCTGTTCTTGCCGACCTCGAGCGGATCCTGGTTGGTGTAGTCGAAGTTGTCGTTGATGCTCAGCTTCAGCGCGATCGCGCGGTCCGGATCCGACTGCTGCAGCGCGACCAGGTCGTTGCCGCCCACCGGGCTGTTGGCGACGCCACCGCTGCCGATGATGTCGAGGCCGCCCTGGATGCCGTCGATCGCCAGGTTGCCACCGGGGATCACCGTGCGGCCGGTCTCCTGACCGGTGGCCGGATCGATCTCGGCCAGCCGGCCGGCGTTGGGCGACGAGTTGCCCCAGAGCATCCCGGTGATGGGGTCCATGGCCAAGCCATAGAGCGACCAGGAGCCGTTGAAGATGTGCTGGGTGAGGATGTTGCCGTTCTTGTCGCACTCGATGAGGTCGGAGCCGAACGTCGCGGTCCACCACGAACCGTTGCCGCTGTCGCCGTTGGGGTCGTAGGCGACCGCGCGGCAGTTGGCGAGCACCGCCTGGGCGGTGCCGGCGATCGGGTTGGCCGGCAGCGTCTGCACGCCGTTGGCGGCCATGTAGGTGGTGCGGGCAGCGCCGTTGCTGTCCATCACGTAGATGCCGTTGTCATTGCCCCAGAAGATCGCGGGGTCCGACCAGTTGTGGTCCGAGGCGCCGTCGCGGTAGCCCCAGACGGTGGCGTCCGAGGTCGGGTCCTGACCGTAGTTGCGCAGCAGGTTGCCCTGCAGGTCGTAGACGAACACCGAGTGCGGCGGATTGGCGTTGTAGTTGCCGGATGCGTCGGTGCTGCCGCGCGCGGAGATGTGCAGCTCGCGGCCGCCGGCGGTGGTCTCGACGTAGGCGACGCCGAGAGCGCCGATGTTGCCGGTGCCGCCGGGGATGCCCATGTTGGTGGGCGTGTTGACGTCGAGCGAGGCCTGGAGTGTGCCGGTCTGGGCGTGAGCCGCGACCGCGAGGAGCGCGGGAGCCGCGAGAAGGAGAGACTTGTTCATGACGAAGGGTGTCGGTGAGACGTGACTGCCCGACTCGGGGGAAGTCGTGGAGCCTGTGAGTATCGTTGCGAGGGACCCGACGGTGAACCCTCTGCGAGTACGACGCTCCGGGGCAGATCACGCCGGTGATCAGGCGCGTTCCGCCGCGACGCATGGAGCTTCCGTGTGGTCGTTGGGGTGCCCCGGAATTCCCTGGTCGATCGACGGATTATTCGATCCGCCGGAATACTACGACCGGTCGCGAGCGGAGGCCCACCGGGGGCATGAACGTCTCTTCCGTCTCGGGGACGAGTCGGTCGACGACGGCGTAGCCAGGCACCACGAGCTGTGCGAAGCCCAGGTTGTCGTCGAGCACCACGACGGCGGCGCGACGGTCGCGGGCCGAGTCGTAGAAGGCCTTCTCCACGCGCGCCCACAGCTCGGGCTCGCCGCTGCGCTGCAGATCGAGTAGCGCCATCGCGTGGGCGCCGCCGCGCTTGCCGGCCTTGCGTGGCAGATAGCCGTGCAATGGCACCAGGACCTCGCCGTCCGCAGCTTCGAGAATCGCCATCAGTCGGGCGCCAGCCTCCGCGTCGGCGTCGGACGGCAGCACCGAAGCCGGCACGAAGAGCCGCGGCGGATGCGGGTCGTCGGTGGTGCCCACCTCGATGCAGGGTGTCGCGAGCTGCAGCAGGCAGAGTGCACGGAGCAGATTGGCGGGGACCTTCGGTAGCTCGGTCGCCTCGCGCCATGCCAGGCCGCCGAGGATCGCCAGCGCGAGGATCGCCGGCATGATGACGTTGATCGCGCCGCCGACGTGCATCCGTGACGACAACGCGGCCAGCGACAGGCCGAGGGTCACCGCGCCGACGGCCAACGTGTCACGCACCGCGACGCGGCGCGCGAGGCGGGCGGCCACGAAGCCGATACCGGCGAACAGCGCCGGCCATAGCGGCATCAGGTCATGGCGCCAGAAGGTCCACAGCGGTTCGGCGATGTAGCCGTGCCTGCGCGGCAGCGTCCAGGTGTAGAACAGGAACCAGCCGTCGTGCAGCCAGTCGAGCAGCCCGTTGGTGACGATCCATGCTGCGGCGAACGCCAGACCGAAGCGCAGGGCGCGCCGCGGGGAGTGCAGTGCGAGCGCCACGCACAAGGGTGGCGCGAGCAGGAGCGCGGTCTGCTTGGCGAAGTAGGCCAGGAGTAGGAGCGCGGCTCCGGCATAGTCGGCGCGCGCGCGCGTACCGCGGTCGAGCGTGGCCAGGGTCGCGACCACGAGGGCGACGAACAGGCTGTCGGCGCGGGAGGTGTCGTACCAGGTGTCGACCACCACGTAGCCCGACGCGTAGATGCCGACGGCGAGTGCTGCGGCGACGTTGCTCCCGGTCCTTCGCCGCAACCAACCGAACAGCACCGCGAAGGTCGCGAGCGTCGCGAGGATCGACACCAGGCGCAGCGGCAGGAAGCCCTCGCCGGTGAGCAGCGACATCCCGGCCGAGGCGTAGAAGTACAGCGGGCCGTAGAGGAACGGCACGTAGTCGGCCGACGGCTCCACGTAGACCGGCAGGCCGTCGAGGACCCGGCAGACGTGGTCGACGAACGCACCGCCCATCCACTCGAGTTCGAATGGCCACTGGAGTCGGCTGAGCGCGATGAACAGAAACAGCGCGACCCACGCCGACGAGCCGGCGACGACCAGGCCCGCGACGACGAGCGAGGCGCGCTTCATCCGGTCGTCACCCGGTCCGGGCGGTGTGCCGCCATCGCCGCTCCGAACACCGCGTCGATCCGTTCGAACATGTTCTCCCAGCGGAAGTGTTCGCGCACGAAAGCGGCAGCGCGCGCGCCGACCGCCTCGCGGTGCTCCCGGTCGGCGAACAGGGCCAGCACCGCGTCGCCCAGGGCCTGTGCGCCATCGACCGCGATCAGCGTGTGTCGGTCGACCTCGCCGAGGCCCTGCGCCGCACACGGCGTTGCGACCACCGGCAGACCCATGCTCATCGCCTCCAGCACCTTGTTCTGCAGGCCGCGCGCGATCCGTAGCGGCGCAATGGCCACCGAGGCGCGGTCGAACCAGGGTGGCGTCGAGTCCACCCAGCCGGTGACCACCAGTCCGTCGCGGCCGTCGAGAGCCTGGACCTTCGGCACCGGGCGGTTGCCGACGATCAGGAAGCGCGCGTCGGGGTGGGCGGTGCGGATCCGCGGCCAGACCGCCTCGACGAACCACAGCACGCCGTCGACGTTGGGCTCGTAGTCCATCACGCCGGTGAACACGAGCGTGTGTGGCTCGCGTGGCGCGACGTCGGGGTCACGGCCGTGGGCGGTGGAGAAATGATCGACATCGACCCCATTGGGGACCACCGTCGCGGTCGCACTCGGGATGCAGCGCTCGAACAGCTCCTTCTCGACGGCCGAGACCACCAACGAGGCGTCGAATTCCTGGGCGATGCGCGTCTCGAAGCGCAGCAGCTCGCGGGCTTCGCGGCCGTAGACGAAACGTGCCGCCGCACCGCCGGCCGCGGCATACTGCCGCCACTTGTCGGAGTCGAGCTCGGCGAAGTGCATGACCCGCGGCACGTCGACGTAGGGCAAGGCGTACTGACCCATCGACGACGAGTACATGAACACCAGGTCGGGTGGGTCGTCGCGCATCCAGCGGGCGATCGTCCGTTGCAGGCCGCGGTGGCGGAAGAACGGCAGGGTGAGCGGTGCTCCGGTCAACAGGCCGCGCAGCGAGAGGATCTTGCGGATCCGTCGGTCGATGCGAGGCGCACAGATCTCAGCTACCGACCCGCGGAGTTCCTCGATCGCCTGCAGGTCGCGGTCGTCCTCGGCCAGGCAGCCGATCCGCACTCGGCAGCCCGACTCGCGCAGGTGGCGCAGGATGTGGTGGGTCGAGATCCGGTCCCCGCGGTCGGGGGGATGCGGCACGCGCTGGCTCAGGAAGACGACGTTCCGGGCGGGGCAGCTCATGCGATCGGGTCCGGTGGGGTCGGCGTTCGTGCGGCTCGTGCGCGCCGCTCGATCAATCGTGGGGGAGTGGCGGTGTCGCAGCGCTCGCGTGGGCGAAACCACTCCCGGACCAAGGAGATCGGCGGTTCCAGGTCCGTGGCTCAAGCGGGGTCCGCGGGCGGTCGATACGGATACGGGAACCTCATCGAACGGACCGACACGATGACCGACGCGACAGCGAATTCCACCAGCATCCTCAGACTGGTCAACAAGACCATGGAGCTTCCGACGATCCCGGAGGTGCTGGTCAAGTTGAACGAGGTGATCGCGTCGGAGGACTCCTCGGCGGAGGACGTCGCGCGGGTCATCTCCGTGGACCCGGCGGTCTCCACCAACATCCTGCGGATCGTCAACAGCGCCTACTACGGGCTGCAGGTCAGGGTCTCGTCGATCGGTCTGGCGGTGTCGATCATGGGCTTCAGCATGACCAAGAAGGTCGCGCTGAAGGCTGCGGTGTTCAGCGTCTTCGGTCGCAACAAGCCGGAGATCGAGCACTTCTCGCCCGTTGGATTCTGGAAGCACTCGATCTTCACCGGGGTCGCGGCGCGCGCGCTCGGCATGGAGTCGTCGCGGTTCGGCTCCACCCACGCCGAGGACCTCTACATCTGTGGTCTGCTGCACGACATCGGCAAGATCATCATGATGGAGAAGGCCTCGGAGAAATATCAGGAGTGCCTCGCCGAGGCGGCGCGGAGCGGGCGGCCGGAGGTCGATGTGGAGCACGACGTGTTCGGCTTCAACCACGCCGACGTCGGCAGTGTGCTCGGGGTGAAGTGGTTCCTGCCCGAGGACCTGACGATCGCGATCCGCTACCACCACGCGCCCTGGAAGGACCCCTTCCACCGCTCGCTGAGTTCGCTGATCCACCTGGCCGACCACCTGGCCTGGGCCAATGCCCACGGCTCGACGCGCGGCCTCGCCCAGCCCGAGCTGCACCACGAGGTCTACGACCAGGTCGGTCTCGACCCGCAGCAGGTGGAGGACCTCCTGCCGCAGATCCGCGAGGACTTCGAGTCGACAGGACAGCCCTGGGAGTGATGCGGGCGGGCCATCCCTCGGGGTATACTCCGCCGCGTGAGCTGGGACGGTCGCACTCTGGTAGACGTCGGACAGCGGTCGCCCGGTGACGGGGCGCCCGTCCGGCTGATCTGCGTCGACGGCGGTGGGCCGAACGTCGAACTAGAGACCGGCGAGATCCGGATCGGCCGCCACGCCGAGAACGACCTGGTCCTGGAGAGCGACCGCGTCAGTCGAAAGCATGCGCGGGTGTTCCGGCGGGAAGACCGGTTCCTGGTCGAGGATCTCGGCTCCAGCAACGGCACGTTCGTCAACGGCCGGAAACTGGTGGCCAACCGGGCGGAGTCGATCCGCCACCAGGACGTTCTCCGGATGGGGGACTACCGCTACCTGCTGTTCGACGTGAAGGACATGGCGTCCAAGATGCCGAGCCTGAGCATCGATGCCGCGGCGGTGGAGGCCGAGGTCGACCGTCTGCTGCAGGAGTTCCGAACCGGGAAACGCGGCGACGAGTCGTGAGCGGGTTCGGTCTTCAGCCGGCGCCGAACGTCGCGACCAGGCGGCCGTCCTGGAGCGCGTCGAGGAACGCGTCGCGGGCGCGCAGGTAGTTCGGCACCGTGTTCTCGAAGGCGAACATCGAGGGTTCTTCGAGCCGCGGGTCCAGGAGGATGACGATCACGTTGTCGCGGGCACGGGCCTCGGCGAGCTGATACTCCCACGCCACCTCTTCCAGCGCGTAGAGGGTCTCCAGGAAGCGCGACAGGAAGGTGTGCTTGCGGCCCTTCCGGGTCGGGTCGAAGAAGTGGGTGCACAGCACGACGAGGCGTCGATCGTCGCCGCTGCGGCCGTGGTCGGCGATCGGTGAGCGTAGAGGGCTCTTCTCGACCAGGCCGCCGTCGTAGTAGGTCGCGCCGGTCTCGTCGCCGGGCCGTGGGATCATGATTCCCGGCAGCGCCATGCTGGAGAAGATCGCCGGGACCAGTTGACCTCGGCGGAAGATCTTCGGCGTCGCGCGTCCGTCGTCGGTGCAGGCGATGCAGCGGAACGGGATCTTGCAGTCGTCGAAGGTCTCGCAGCGCAGCCCCTGGCGGATCGCCTCCAGGAAGTTCTCGCCGGGCAGGATGCCCTCGGGCATCGGGCGCCGGACGAACGGGGTGGCGCTACGGGTCAATCGCCACGCGAAGCGCAGCACCGCGCGGTCGAGGATGCCCGGCGCGCGGAGGCCGGCGACGAGGTCCAGGATCTCGTCCGAGGGCGCACCGCTGGCGATCCCGCCACCGATGACCGCGCCGGCGCTGGTACCCCAGATCTCGTCGATCGAGCCGATGAGATCGAGTTCCTCCAGGATCCGGGTGAGAGCGAGGTTGCCGGCGAGTCCGGGAAGCGCGCCGCCACCGAGCGACAACACCACGCGGTGCCGGTTGTCGGTGAGCATGCGCCGCAGCGCCGCGAAGCGCTTGGGTTCCAGCGCGGTCGCCTCCTCCCGGGCTTGCTCGGACGGTCGCTGCGTCATCCCTCGGCGTCCTTCGCGTCGTCCTCGCCCGGGCTGGCCTCGCCCATGGTGCGTGCGAGGAGCTGCTCGGCGATGCTCTCGATCTCGCGGGTCACGGCGTGCTCGGGGTGGCGGACCGTGAAGAGGCCCTCGCTGCCATTCAGCGCCAGGTCCTCGTCGAGCGGCAGCAGGCCGAGGACGTCGTGCGAGAAGGTGCTCTCGATGCGCTTCTTGAGGTCGTACGCGTCGAGCGCCCGCGGCACCTTGTTGGCGATCATGTAGATGTGCGGCACGCCGAGGCGGTCCGCGACCTGCATGAGCACCGCGGTGCCGTGGAAGTCCTGGGTGTCGGGGCGGATCACCACCAGCAACATCTGGGAGACCGCGGTCGTCAGCATGGTCTCGCGGTTGAGGCCCGGGTGCGTGTCGAGGAACAGGTAGTCGAGCTGCAGCGCGTCGACCAACTGCAGCAGCTGGTCGTTCAGCTTGCCGACGTCGTAGCCCTCCGAGGCGATGCGCACGATCGCGTCGACCGACATGCTGGACGGGAGCAGCAGGAGCTTGCCGCCGGAGCCGTCGGGCAGCTCCCGCGACATGTCGTAGGAAGCCTCCTCGATCTCGCAGCGCCCGAACAGGTAGTCGCTGAGGGTGTGCGTGATCCGATTCCGGTCCAGGGCGAACACCATGTGGACGCCGGGGGACTGGAGGTCGGTGTCGAGGACTGCGACCTTCTTGCCGCGGATGGCGAGCTGCCAGGCGAGGTTGGCAGTCACGTTGCTCTTGCCGGTGCCTCCCCGGTAGGAGTGCACCGAGACGATCTGACCCATGTCTGGCGGATCGTATAGGGAGCGCCTCTCCGGCGCAGCGTCGGGATCCGAACGGGCGGACTTTCGTTCCCGGCAGGGCGGAGGCGTGGATGGCTCGATGCGGGCTTTTCAACTGCCGACACGAGTTTCGTTCGCTTGCATGCCTGGGCACCGGACGGCGGGTCGCTCCCAGATGGCTTCTCCCGGATTCGATCCGTAAGATGCTCGGCCCGATACGCGCGGGCTTCCGACCGTGGAGCCCGGCGTTGCAGTTCATTCCGGAGCTACATGGAGATCACCGATATTCCGGTCGAAGGCTACGAGCGCGTCGTGCGCGCCCGTGATCCCGAATCCGGGCTTCACGCCTTGATCGCGGTCCACGACACCACGCTCGGGCCCGCGTTGGGCGGCATGCGGATGTGGACCTACGCCTCCGAGGACGAGGCGCTCACCGACGTGCTGCGTCTCTCCAAGGGCATGACCTACAAGTCGGCCGTCGCCCATACCGGGCTCGGGGGCGGCAAGTCGGTCATCCTGGGCGACCCGAAGCAGATCAAGAGCGAGGCGCTGTTCCTCGCGATGGGGCGGTTCATCGACTCTTTGGGCGGCAAGTACATCACCGCCGAGGACGTGAACATCACGGTTCCGGACCTCGAGACCGTGCGGCGCTCCACCCGGTACGTCTCGGGCCTCTCCCGGGAGGACGGCGGCAGCGGCAACCCTTCGCCGTACACCGCCTATGGCGTGTTCCTCGGTCTGAAGGCCGCCTGCGCGTGGAAGTTCGGCACCGAGGAGCTGAAGGGCCGCAAGGTCTCGGTGCAGGGTGTCGGCGCGACGGGTTCCGAACTGGTGCGTCGGCTCGTGGAGCAGGGCGCCGAGGTGTGGATCAGCGATCCCAACTCCGAGCGCGTGCAGTCGTTGGTCGATCGCTACGGCGTCACCGCGGTCGAGGCCGATGCGATCTACGGTCTCGATGTCGACGTGTTCGCGCCCTGTGCGCTCGGCGCGATCCTCAACGACAAGACCATTCCGCAGCTCAAGGCCAAGGTGATCGCGGGTGTCGCGAACAACGTGCTGCACGAGCCGCGGCATGGCCACGAGCTGTTCCAGCGGGAGATCCTCTACGCGCCCGACTACGTCATCAATGCCGGTGGCATCATCAACGTGTCGGTCGAGTTCCACGAGGGTGGCTACGACCAGGACGTCGCGCTGAAGAAGATCGAGCGGATCGACGACGCCCTGCAGGAGATCTGGAAGATCTCCGAAGAGCAGAAGATCCCCGCGAGCGAGGCCGCCGACCACCTGGCGGAGTCGATCCTCGCCGAGGGTCGGAGCTCCTGACGGTGTGCTGCGGCGCGCCTCGACCCGGTGCGCGCGACTCGCGCGCCCGACTTGCGCGCCCGACTCAGTGCGCCGGGAAGCAGATCACCGGCACGTGCGCGTGCCGGACGATCGCCTCGGTGACGCTGCCCAGCACCAGCCGTCGCAGGCCGGTGCGGCCGTGCGTCGAGACCGCGATGTAGGCGGCTCCGCGGTCCCGGGCGACCGAGGTCACACCCTCGGCAACGTCCGCGGCGGCCTCGACGTGGGACTCGACCGGCACCTTGGAACCCAGCTTCTTCGCCTCGCTGGCGATCGCCGTCTCCGCGGCTTCGATCAGTTCGCTGGCGTCGGGTGGGATCTGCGCCGGTGCGAGCGGCGCGCCGTGCGGAACGATCGTGGTGAGTTCCGCGACGTGGACCAGGAGGATGCGGCCGCCCAGCTTCGCCGCAAGGTCGACCGCGGGGTCGTACGCGCGGGCGGATTCGGCGGAGAAGTCGGTGGTCAGCAGGATCAGGGGGTCGGTCATCTTCAGCCTCGGAGCCCGAGGATACGCGGGTGCGTAGAGGTCGGGAAGTGTGGCGATCGCGTGAGGTGGACGACGGGAATACGCGTGCGCTGGCCGGCGACCTGCACTGAGTCTGCACGACACCCGGTTCGACCGGGACCCGTGAGTCCACCTCGATGATCCGAATCCCTGCCCTGCCTCTTCTGCTCCTGCTCGGAACCGGCCTTTGCCCCGCCCAGTCGGTCGTGCGCGATCTCCGTCCGCCGGGCACCTCCTCGCCGTCGTCGTTCGCCGAGCGCTTCGTCGACCTCGGGACCGGCGTGGCCTGCTTCGTCGCGAGCGACGAGTTCGGGGCCGAACTGTGGATCACCGATGGCACCGCCGGGGGAACGGCCCCACTCTACGACGTCCGGCCCGGCGCGGACGCGTCGTCGCCCTCGGACCTGACCAGGGTCGGCAGCCAGCTGTTCTTCGTGGCGATGGGTGAGGGGGTCGGGCGGGAGCTGTGGGTGACCGACGCGACCGTCTCCGGGACCATGCTGCTCGGTGACCTGAATGCGGGCGCGAGCTCCTCGCTGATCGGGGACCCGGTCGCCTGGCAGGGCGAGCTGTGGTTCTCGGCCTTCGACCCGAGCAGCAATTTCGAGCTGTGGCGGTCGGACGGAACTCCCGCGGGAACCCGCCTCGCGGTCGACATCCGGCCGGGAGGTAGCGGTTCGCTGCCGCGGGACCTCACGGCATTCGGCTCGCTCCTGCTGTTCTCCGCATCCTCGGGCAGCGTCGGTCGGGAGCCGATGGTCAGCGATGGCACCGCAGCTGGCACCTTGCTCCTCGCCGACCTGAACTCCGGTGTCGCTTCGTCGGATCCGGAGCAGTTCACGGTCGTCGGGAGCCGGGTGTTCTTCGAGGCCGCGGTCACCGGGTCCGGCCGCGAGTTGGTGGTCAGCGACGGGACCTCTGCGGGGACCTCGATGGTCGCCGACCTGACGTCCGGTCCCGCGAACAGCGATCTCCAGCAGCTCACGGCACTCGGCAGTTCCGGCGTGCTGTTCGTCTTCGACGACGGGGTCCACGGAGCCGAGCTCTGGTTCAGCGATGGGACTCCGGCGGGAACGGGTCTCGTCGCCGATATCCAGCCCGGTGCGGCGGGTAGTGCGATCGACGAGATGGTGGTCGACCCGAGCGGCGCCTTCGCGGTGTTCGCGGCGGACGACGGCGTGGTCGGTAGCGAGCTTTGGGTCACCGACGGGACCGGTGCAGGGACCTTGCGCATCGGCGACCTCGAACCCGGCGCGGCGGGCTCCGATCCGACCGAGATCCGGCATGGTCTCGGCGGCTTCGTGTTCCGGGCCCGCACTGCCGCCAGCGGCAGCGAGTTGTGGTTCAGCGACGGGACGGCTGCCGGCACCCGCATGGTGCTCGACATCGACCTTGGTCTCGCCAGCAGCACTCCGCGGGAGTTCGCGATGCTGGGTGGGGCGTTGCTGTTCGTCTGCGACGCGCTCGGGGGCCGCGAACCGTGGATCTCCGACGGCACCGTCGCCGGCACGCGCCAGCTCGCCGATCTCCACACCGATGCCGGTGACTCGGCGCCGTCCGACGCGATCGAGATCGGTGGGCGCCTGTGGTTCGCCGCCGACGACGGAATCTCCGGGCGCGAACCCTGGATCACCGACGCGACGCCGGCCGGCACCGCGATCTTCGCCGACCTCGCGGGGGGCCTCTCCGCATCGAGTCCCCAGGAGCCGGTCACGGCGTCGACCGGTGAGGTGTTCTTCTCGGCGACGACGCCTGGCAATGGCCGCGAACTCTGGAAGACCGACGGGACCGCCGCCAACACCGCCCAGGTCGTCGGCATCCGTCCGGGGCTCGGCAGCACCCCGCGCGGTCTGACTCCGTTCGCCAACGGCGTGCTGTTCGAGGCCAACGACGGCATCGAGGGCGCCGAGCCTTGGTTTTCCGACGGCACCGCGGCGGGCACCCGACGTCTGGAGGTGCGCGTCGGCAGCAGTGGCTCGTCACCGACGTCGTTCACCTCGCTCGGCACCCGGGCGGTGTTCTTCGCCAACGACGGTCCCAGCGGAAACGAGCCGTGGAGCACCGACGGGACCGCGGCGGGAACCGTGGCGCTCGGTGATCTCTACCCCGGAGGCATCTCGTCGCGCGTCGTCACCGAGGACGCGTTCGCGGTGCTCGGCGGGCTCGCGGTGTTCGCGGCGGTCGCGCCGGGGCTCGGGCAGGAGCTGTTCGTGACCGACGGCACGCCTGCAGGCACGGCCCTCCTGCTCGACGTCCGACCGGGCTCGGCCACGGCGGCGGTGGACCATGTGGTCTCCGACGGCTCGCTCGTCTGGTTCTCTGCCAACGACGGCGTGCACGGCGAGGAGCTGTGGCAGACCGACGGCACGGCGGCCGGCACCCGGATGGCGGTCGACTTCGTGCCGGGCTCGGCCGGCCTGCAGTTCGAGCGGCTGGTGCCGGCTGCCGGAGTGCTGTTCTTCGTCGCGCGCGACGACGCGCATGGCGCCGAACTGTTCGTCAGTGACGGCACCGTAGCGGGGACGCGCCGCGTCGCCGACCTCGCGGTCGGTCCGCTCGACGGGGTACGTGCCGAAACCGTGGTGCCGCTCGGCTCCGGTGCCGGCGTGGTGTTCGCCGGTCACGATGGGACCCAGGGCCTGCAGCTGTTCAGCAGCGATGGCAGCACCGTGCGGCGGTTGGGTCGGATCGGCAACTCGGCGGGCCGCGGCGCTGCGGTGCTTCGCGACATCCGCCCGCTCGGCACCGACCTGTTGTTCGTCTGCGACGACGGCTCCCTCGGTGAAGAGCTGTGGAACTACTCGTTGACCGGTGGTGGCGTGGCGTTCGTGCAGAACTACGGCCGCGGCTGCTTCGGCACCGGGTTCCGCTATCCGACGATCGCGGCGTCCGGCGGACTGCCGAGCCTGGGCAATGCCGGGTTCGGCATCGAGATCGGCAACTCCCTGCCGGCGGCGCTGGGCGTCGTGAACCTCGGCTTCGGCCCGGCGAGCCTGGCGATCGGCGGGTGCCGCATCCTCACCGCGCCACCCACCGTGCCGCTCGCCACGGTGGTGATCGACGCTGCAGGCCGCGCGGTGGTGCCTCTGCCGATCCCCAGCGACCCGGCGCTGGTCGGCGGCGGGCTCTACGGCCAGGGTGCCGTGCTCGATCCCGCCGGCGCGCTGCTCGGCGTCGCGGCGCTGACCGACGGGCTGCAGATGGTGCTGGGCAACTGACCGGTCCCCGCCGTTTCTGTCGTGGTTGGTGCCTGGCACCAACTACGACAGACTTCTGGTGGTCGGGAGCGAGCGTCAGTCCCAGGTGCGCAGCACCGACGCGGCGCGCTGGGCGATCGCCCCGCGCGGGTCACGGGCGAAGGACTCGAGGAGGAGGCGGATCGTGTCGTCGCGGACGCCGATCATCCCGCACGCGGTGATCGTCTCGGCGAGGAGCAGCTCGTGGCTCGGGTCGTCCAGGCCGGCGAGCAGGGCGTTGCGGACCAGTCGGTCGTCGCGGACCGCCTCGCCGCGCTGGCCGAGCGAACGCATGGCGCGGACGCGGTCGCGCGGGTCGTCGGCCCGGAACACCTGCAGGACCAGTCCGGCCACCGCCTCGGGATGCTCGGGGTCGAGGCGGGCGATCGCTCGGGCGGCGGCGTCGTGGATCAGGGCGTGGGCGCGCTCGGCTCCAAGCAGCGAGGCGCCGGTCGTCCGTCCCAGATCGAGGCGGATCTGGATCGGATGGTCCTGGCTGCGCATCGCTTTCACGAGGCTCGGGATGTGGTGCGCCCCGTTGGCGGCGTCGGCCGCGAACTCGCGGTCGAGGAGGTTCTCGGAGCCGAGCGAGACATCGGGCCCCTGGTCGGGAGCCGGCAGCGGTTCGACCTGCAGTCGCCGGACGACCCGCAGCAGATCGACTCTGCCGATCAGCACGTGCATCGGGAACTTGGTCAGCTCGAGGCGCCGCAACGCGGTGCGCAGCGTCTGGAGGTGCTCCGGATCCGACCAGGCGAGACGGCACGCGCAGTCCGCCACCGCACCGAGCAGGGCGTCGGGCTGCCCGTCCTCCGTTGCGCGGTCCGTGAACAGCTTGAACAGCCGCGGGCTCTGGTCGGCTGCCTCTGGGCCGAGGGCCCGCAGCGCACGGAGCATCCGGCCCGCGGCGCGCTCGTCCTGGTCGGCGACCGCCTGCTCGAGCGCGGTGGCCAGGGGCTCGGCCGCAGCCCCGCCCGCATCGATGAGCACGACCAACGCCTCGCGATCGGTCCGATCTCCGTGCAGGCGCTGGATGGCCGCCGCGACGCTCCGGTCGGTGCCCTCCTGCGCGCAGATCGTCGTGGCGAGGCCGAGGAGTGACGAGAGGAGCGCCGCCTTCATGGGGCGGCGAGGATAGCGGGCGGAGCCCGGCAGGCGATCGGGCGGATGTTCCCGGTGGTCGGTCGACGGCGACGCACGACTACGGGATCGCGATGCGGCGTAGGGTCTCGAGGTCGAAGTGGCGGCGCCGTGGGGATGGCTCGCCATGGGTGCCCCGGCTCGGACCGATCGACGCTGCGGATCGCCTGCAGGAAGGTCGACTACACCGGGTCCTGTGGTGAATCCTCGCCGCGTCCGGCACCGGACAGCCGCGGCGCCGAGCGGTCGAATACCTCGGCCAGGGCATCGGGGTCGCCTCGCATGGCGAAGCGTGCGAACGCCGCGTCGATCGCGTCGTCGGAGTCTTCGGCCGGTCGCTGGGCATCGCCTGGCACGCCTGCCAGTCGATCCGCACCGCCCGCACCGTTGCAGAATCTGTCGTAGTTGGTGCCTGGCACCAACTACGACAGATTCAGTGAGCCTGTGACCGAATCGATCTTACAGGCGCACTTCGTGTCTCTGGGGCCGCTGCGCGGCCCTGCTGAGCGCGCGACTTCGAAAACGTCACACGCTCAGTTCCAGGTGCGCAGCACGGACGCGGCGCGCTTGGCGATCCCGGTGCGCGGATCGTTGGAGAGGACTTCGAGGCGGTTGCGGATCTGGTCGTCGCGCAGGCCGATCGTCCCGCAGGCGGTGATCGCCTCGGCGAGGAGGTCGTCCGGCACGTCGTCGTCGAGAATCGATCGGAGGGCCTCGAGCACTTCGACTTCGTCGCGGATCGAGTCGCCTCTACGTGCCAGTGCCATGACCGCCGCGACGCGGGTTCGTGGGGCATCTGCTCCTCGTGTGAGCAGGCAGTGGCCAAGCAGTGCCGCAGGGTGGTCCGGTGCGATCCGGGCGAGGGACCGTGCGGCGGCCCCTCGGATCATCTCGTCGGCGAGCTGGCCGGGGACCGAGATCGCGGTCCCGAGGTTGCGGTAGGAGATCTTCGACTCGGTCGGATGGTCGCCGCCCTCGATCGCCGCGACGAGTGCGGGAACGACGGTCTCGCCGTCCCGCCAGGCGAGCTCCGCGGCGAGTTCGCGGTCCATCAGGTCGGGCGCGGCGAGGGTGGCCTCCGGCCGGGTGGGGTCCTGCGGATCGGCAGCGATCGAGAGCCGGCGGAGCAGGCGGTGTTGGTCGTTGCCGCCGGTCAGCAGAAAGAACTTGTTCGCCTCGTAGAGCTCGTCGACCGTCTCGCGGAGCTTCGGCATCTCCGCCGGAGCGAGCCAGACCAGCTTCGCCAGGGTGCGGGTCAGGTCCAATCGCACAGCAGTGCTCCGCCCACCGGTCTCCTGGATGTTCGCGCCGAACAGCTGCATCAGGACCGGGGAGCGTCGCGCCGCGGGCTCGCCGATGGCGCGCAGCACCCGCAGGATGCGCCGGGCCTGCTCGTCGCGGTCTTGGGCGAGCGCCGACTCCAGCGCGGCGAGCAGCGGGTCGACCGCCGCGTCACCCGCGTCGATCAACGCACCGAGCGCCTCGTGGTCGGTGCGCTCACCGCGGAGTCTGCCGATCGCTGTGGGGATCGCTTCCGCATCGGGTGTCTGCGCGAGCAGGCCCGGTCCGAGGCAGAGGCTCGCCAGCGCCAGTCCGGCCTTCATGCCGATCACGATAACCGGGGCTACCGAGAGGTAGCCTCACGCGTGCGCGGCGGCCGGCGCGCGGGTCAGCACCTCGGCTCCGTCCTCGCCGATGAAGATCGTGTGTTCCGTCTGCGAGACCCGCACGCCGCGCTTCTCGCAGAGCGGCGGGTAGCGGCGCAGGATCTTGGCCTTCTGCAGGGCCTTGAGCGCCATCTCGACCTTGGCGGGGTCCTCGAGGAAGCGCAGCAGGGTGCGGCGGGCGAACGGCAGGCGGTCGCAGGCGTCGATCGCGGCGGCGACTTCGGGGGGCAGCTTGTCGCGCGGCTTCGGCGGGCGGGAGATGCCGAAGACCTCGGCCTCGCCCTCCTCCTCGATGTAACCGCGGCCATCGCAGGCGAACGGCTCGCAGGCGATCGTCTGGTTGACCTTCAGCCGCGGCGACTTCGGATCGGGGTAGTTCGGGATCGACGGCGAGCAGTGGATCACGTAGCGCGCGACGCCGTGGCCGGTCAGGTTGTAGACCGGGGTGAAGCCGAACGCCTTGATGGTGTTCTCGATCTGCTCACCGATGCGGGTGATCGACGCGCCCGGCCCCATCTCGGCGATCGCGTTCTCCAGCGCCATCGACGACGCCTGCACCAGCGCCGAGTTCGGGCCACCCTGGAGGTCGACCGTCACCGCGTTGTCGGTCACGTAGCCGTCGACCTGGGTGCCGAGATCGAGCTTGACGATGTCGTTCGGCTGGACCTCGGTGTCGTCGTCGATCGGGCTGCAGTAGTGCGCGGCGATGTTGTTGCGCGACAGCTGGGCCGGGAACGCCGGCTTGCCGCCCATGTCGTAGATGATCTCCTCGACGGTCACCGCGATGTCGCGGAGCTTCGCGCCCGGGACGATCAGGGACTTGCCGTGTTCGCGCGCGGTGGCCGAGATCCGGCCGGAGAGTCGGAGCTTCTCGAGGTCAGGGGCTTTCATCTGCTGGCACGGCCCGGCGGCGTGGGAGGCTCGGGCTTCTCGTGGTGTGATTCATCCAGACGGGGCAAGTGATCCGCGGGAGGCTGGCGTTGCCGGCGAGGCGGACCACCGCAGGCGTGTTGGTGGACACGCCGAGGATGGTCCAACGAAGCCGGCGGCGTCAGGATCCGCGGAGAACGCCCCAGATGGGTGAATCGGACCACTGGGGCTGATCCGTAGGACGGGCCCCGCGCGCACCATAGCAGGCCGGTCCGTCACCTGTCGCGTCTGCGTCCGCGTCCGACCCGGAACAACAGGAATCCGGCGGCGGCCAGCACCAGGAACACCGGGTTCAGGAACAGCCGCAGGAGGCCGGCCAGGCCCGGCAGGGCGGGGGCCAGGCCCTTGGCGATTCCGGCGCAGAGCGCGATCCCGACCAGCACCACCAGGATCTCGAGCGTGACACGGACGCCCTTGGCCATCCCGGTCCGAGGCTTCTCAGGCTGCTGGTCTTCGGGAGTCGGCATCGCGCGGGGGGTGTCAGCTCAGCACGCCAAGCTCGCGGCCGACCTTGGTGAATGCCGCGACGGCGCGGTCGAGGTCCTCGATCTCCAGCGCGGCGCTGACCTGCACGCGGATCCGGGCCAGCCCCTTGGGCACCACCGGGTAGGAGAAGCCGATCACGTAGACACCCTCGTCGAGCATCTTGCGGGCCATGTCGGCGGCGAGCCGCGCGTCTCCGAGCATGATCGGGACGATCGGGTGGTCGCCCGGCTTGATCTGGAACCCGGCGGCGGTCATCGCCGCGCGGAAGTGCTGGGTGTTTCGCTCCAGCTTGTCGCGCAGCTCCGTGGTGCTCGACAGCCGGTCGAGGCAGGTGCTGACCGCGCCGACCACGGCCGGTGGCATCGTGTTGCTGAACAGGTAGGTCCGCGAGCGCTGCCGCAGCAGCTGCACGATCTCCTTCTTGGCCGCAGTCACGCCACCGCAGGCGCCGCCCAGTGCCTTGCCGAAGGTGGTGGTGACGATGTCGACCCTGTCCTGCACGCCGTGGTACTCCGGCGTGCCGCGGCCGGTCTTGCCGATGAAGCCGGTCGCGTGGCTGTCGTCGACCATCACCATCGCATCGTATTTCTCGGCCAGTGCGCAGATCTCCTTCAGCGGCGCGATGGTCCCGTCCATCGAGAACACGCCGTCGGTGGCGATCAGTCGCGACCGCGCCCCCTGCGCCTCCCGCAGGCAGCGCTCCAGGTCGGCCATGTCGGCGTTCTTGTAGCGGAACCGCGCGGCCTTGCTGAGCCGGATGCCGTCGATGATCGACGCGTGGTTCAGCTCGTCGCTGATGATCGCGTCCTCGGCGGTCATCAGGGTCTCGAACAGGCCGCCGTTGGCATCCCAGCACGAGATGTAGAGGATCGCGTCCTCGGTCCCGAGGAACCGCGAGATCCGCTGCTCGAGCCCCTTGTGCAGGTCCTGCGTGCCGCAGATGAACCGCACCGACGCCAGGCCGAGACCGTGGCTGTCCATCGCCTCGTGCGCGGCCTGGATGAGTCCCGGATCGTTGGCGAGGCCGAGGTAGTTGTTGGCGCAAAGGCAGAGGTATTCGGCGTCGCCGACCCTCACGTGACGTCCCTGCGGACTCAGTAGGACCCGTTCGTCCTTGTGGAGACCGGCATGGTCGATCTCGTCGAGCTCGGCCTGGATGCGTGGGCGGACGCTGTCGTACATGGTGGCTTCAGTCGTGAGTTGGCGGAGGACCGCCATTCTGCGTGCGGCGACCGAGCGCGGCCACCGCGAGGCCCGCGGATTCGCGGTGGCACCGGGGATCGACCCTTACGGGGGGTCAGTTTGCGGTCGTACTCGCCGTCGCCACAATCTCCGGCCGCGGGTCCGCCGCCGCGTACATCGCCTCGAAGCGGCGGATGTCCGGGTGCTGGATCTGGAACATCTCGTCGACGTAGCGCGGCGCGATCACCTGGTAGTGGAGCGTCGCGGTGACGGAGTACGGGCCCGCTGCGGCAGGTGCGGGCACGCGGAACGTCAGGTCGTCGCGTCCACCGACGAAGTCGGCGTCGCCGTTCAGGCCGTAGGGCTGCGTGTCGGGCGCATCGGGGTGGGTCGCCGACCAGCCGTCGGGTAGCAGCCGATCGTCCTTGAGGAACGTCGCGGCCTGCATCAGGCGGAAGGTCGGTGCGCCGTTCTCGTCGGCCATCACCGACTCGTAGACCTGCGGCGCATCCGCCGAGGTCACCAGGTCGCGGTGCGGGAGCACCGGGCCACCGGCCTGCTCCGCGGGCAGTACCGCACCGCCGCTGCCGAGCAGTCGGCCGCGCGCGTCGAAGCCGCCGCAGTCCCAGACCACACGACCGGATGCGTCACGGACCTCGAGGCGGACCCAGGCCCGCCGCGAGGGGTAGCCGGTGGGGAACTTGTGTCCCGCGAGGTTCTCGACCCGGACGGTCACGTCGAGGTCGCCGCCGTTGCGGCTCACGCCCTGGAAGCTCACGCGTCCGGTGCTGGTCTGCAGCTGGTTCCTGGCCGCCGCGATGGTTGCGTCGAACGCCGTCGCGGGAGCGGTCACCCCGAGTGCCGCGGCGTTGTCGCGGAGGATCGCCGGCACCAGGGTGTTGCCGCCCACCAGCAGGTGGCGCCCGTACGGCTGTCGCTGAGCCAGCCACGGCCAGTCGAAGCCGGCCGGGTTGCGGGCCACGCGGGCGTTGATCGGATTGCCGTCGGCGTCGACCTGGGGCAGGTGGCAGGCCTGGCAGCTCGCGGCCATGGAGCCCACCGGTAGCGTCTCGTCCTGGTAGTCCGAGTTCCGCCACTCGAGGTAGGGTGTCTGTTCGGCGTGGACGTCACCGGTCGCCACGCCATCCGGACGGACGGTGTTGGTGAACAGCGTGTGGCAGGTCGCGCAGAGGCCCGAGTCCTCGGCGAGGTGCGAGGCGGTGACCGGGTTCTTGCCGGTCATGTTGATCATCGGCCCACCCTGCAGGTTCTGGTGCGGGCCGAACACGTCGCCATTGTCCTCGATCTCGTAATGGCCCGAGTACGACTCCGGCGTGCCCAGGTTGTCCGGTCGGATCTGGTGGCAGACCGTGCAGGACACGCCGTCGCGGCCCAGTGCGGCGATCGAGTCGTTGCCATCCAGCTTGTCCGGACTCATCGCGTACTCGGTGTCGCCGTGCCCGTCGACCGAGGCCATCGGCGTGTGGCAGCGCGTGCACTTCGCGGCGATCTCCGACGAGCGAGCCGGCGTGACCGTGCGTTCGGCGGCGACCGCGGCGCGCCAGAACGGGTCGCGCGCCGAGTTGGCCATCATCGACGACTGCCACAGGTCGAACGGCGCGATCGGCCGGCTCTGCGCGTCGCGCATCGCGGTGGCGCCGCTGGCGTTCGAGTGGCAGGTCGCGCACTCGGTCGAGGTGAGGAACGGCGTGCCGCGCGGGATCGCGCCGGGGCTGCCGGACACGAAGGCGAGCGGTACGACGGACAGTAGTGCGAGCGCCGGCAGCAGGCCCCGGCGCCGCGACGCGGTGGAGGAAGGGGTCTTCATGGCGCGGTTCACGGGGCGATGCGCAGGCTGCCCGCGCGGGAGGTGAGGAGCGGGAGGGTGGGCACACCGCCGACCAGGCGGAGTTCGATCCACTGGCAGTGCAGGTCGACGCCGGCGAGGGCCGGGTCGGCGGGGAGTGGCAGCGGAGAGTTCGCCGCGCCTGCGGGCTGCGCGACGGCCGCGGTCGGCAGCGAGACGAGCCACTGCGTGCCGTCGATCAACAGCCGGCTGCCCGGCGCGAAGCCGATGCCTGGGGGGATCGGCAGATCGGTCGGGGCCAGCGCGAGGAGTGGCACCGCGAGATCGGCGCTGGAGTGCTCCAGGGTCAGCGCGAACGACTGGTTGCCGGCGAAGGCCGCGCCGCCGGCGAAGCTCGCCTCGGCGCCCGAGCTGGTGCCGTAGCCGAAGCGGCCGTCGAGCTCGACCAGCCAGTCGCTGTCGCCCTGAGCCACCGTGAGCAGCACCGCGCGGCCGCCTCGCTGGAACATCTCGACTCCGCCGGCGTGGCCGCCGGGTGCGATGCCGGCGCGGGTCAGGTCACCGAGTACCCGCTGACCGGTCGACGTGGCGGTGCCGGTGTCCATCTCGGTCGCGACCACGTGGGTGTCGATGCCGCGCGCCGAGCCCGCCTGGCCGAACCACCACACCGTCCGACGGACCGGGTCGTAGGCGGCGCCGAACGTCTCCGGCTGGAGGTTCGGGATGCGGCGCAGCACCGCGCCCTGCAGCGACAGCTCGACGTGCTCCGAATCCCAGCTCGCGGTCCACAGACTGCCGTTGCCGCCATCGCCCTGCGGATCGAAGGCCAGCGCGCGCATCGTGCCGAAGGTCAGCCCGGCGGGCACCGGCACGTCGCGGCTCGGGTCCCAGGTGCGCGAGGCGGTGTCGAAGGCGACGATGCGGTCCAGCTCCGAGCCGCCGTAGAGCAGGCGCTGGCCGTCGTACGCGAGGTCGCGGATCCCCCAGGCGCTGGCGGCGTCGACCGCGGCAGGTTGCGGGTGGGTCGCGACGAAGTTGCCGGCGGCGTCCAGCTCGACGAGCACGTGCGACCCGTTGCGGTCGGGGCGTCGGGCGGTCAGCCAGTAGCGGCCTCGGGCGTCACGTGCGGCACCGAGTACCGCATCGTGCAGTTGGCCGGTGGCGAGGTCGATCGCGGTGGTCGCGTCCAGTCGGTGCGAGCTGCCGCCGGCGAAGGGGGCGCCGGGAGCGGGTGCACCGAGCTGGGCGAGCGCGGGCTGCGTCAGTGCGACACAGGCCAGCGCCAGCGAACCGACCGCGAGGAAGGAGTGCGGAGGGAATCGGTCCATGTGGAAGGGACCTCGTATTGTACCGCGTCCGCGGCGCTGGGGACCGGGGGCCTTCCCCGGGCGATGCCGGGCTCCGACCGATCGAGATCGCGTCGCGGGATCCGCCGAGCGGGTGCTAACGTCGGGGCCATGATCGCCTCGATCCGCTGGCGTCGTGCCGTGGGGTTCCTGTTCGCCGCCGGCCTCGCGGCAGCTTGCGAGACACCGGCCCCGCCGCCCGATCCGCTGGCTCCGCGACCGGTGGTCGAGAAGCGCAGCTGGCAGGTCGAACACGAGGGGCGGTCGTTGGGGCGTGTCGCCGAGTTGGAGATCCAGGACCCGTCGGGGCCCGTGACCCGCTTCCACGTCGAGACCCCCGGCGGTCAGTGGGTCGGTTGGATCGACGGGCAGGGCCGCGTCTACCAGCGCGTCCCGTTCGAGGACGACGACGTGTTCCGCGGCGTGCACAGCATGGAAAAGGCCGTGGCCTTGCTCTACGAGGTGGAGCCCCCGCTGCGTCTGGTCCTCGTCGAGGAAGGCGGAGCTGTCTCGAGCCCCGATGGAGGCCGCGTGCGCGACGCGGCGTTCGACCGTTGACCGTCACCGACCTGCCGGGTCGTCCCTCTTCCGCGTCGAAGGTGGAGATGACCGAGATCGTCTTCCCGAACGATGCCAACCCGCTCGGGAACGTCATGGGCGGGCGGATCATGCACTGGATCGACATCTGCGCGGCGATCGCCGCCGGGCGGCACGCGCGGACCCCGGTGGTCACGGCGTCGGTCGACCAGATCGACTTCCACCGCCCCGTGCGGGTCGGCGGAGTCCTGGTGATCCGGGCCACGGTGAACTGCACCGGCAGGACCTCGATGGAGGTCGGCGTGAAGATGTGGAACGAGGATCGGGCCACGGGCGAGCGGAGCCACGTGGCGTCGGCGTATCTGACCTTCGTCTCCCTGGATCCCGACACCGGCACGCCGCGCCGCATCGCCCCGGTGATCCCCGAAACCGACGACGAGAAGCGCCGTTACCGGCAGGCTTTGGAGCGGCGGGCGCGGCGGCTGGCGCAGCGCGAGGCGGACGAGAAAGACGCGTAGCGCGCGGATCTGCGGGTCGCCAGGGGGCCGAGGCCGGGGGACGGCGGTCGGAGCGAGCTGATTTGGGCTGCTTCGAGGCCTCCCACTCGGCTACATTCCGCGGTTCGCCACATGGCGCCCGTACCACCTGAACCCATGTTCGAAGACTTCTCCGAGACCTCCAAGAAGGCGATTCGCGCGGCCGAGGAACTGGCCGAGCGGCTCGAAGACGGTTCGGTCGCGACCGGGCACCTCGTCTACGGACTGACCGTCGACGACGGGGTCGTGCTCCACCACATCTTCAAGGACCTCAACGTCGACCCCGACATGTTCTCGGGCTACGTCGAGAGTCTGCCGCGCGAGTCGGAGATGCCGGACGGCAGCAAGCACAACCGGCACGTTCAGACCGTGCTCGAGCGGGCTCGTGAGTGCGCCGAGGAACTCGGCTCCAAGACGGTGCTTCCCGAGCACATCGGCATCGCGCTGATGTCGGTGAAAGCCGGCTCGTGCTACGAGACCCTCAAGGAGTTCAGCATCGACCCTGAGTATGTGCAGATGCTGATCCTGGAGGCGATGGGGCGTGAGGCCGAGGACGCGCCGGACTGGTTCTGACGCGGAGGGTAGTTCTGGCGCGGAGGGAAGGCGCCGCGCCCAGTGGCACCGAGTCGGTTGCTCGGGGCGGAACGGACTCGGACCGTGATTCTGCGGTGCCCGACTACCGCAGTGTGATCTCGAGCCCGTTGCTCATCACCACGCCGCCCGGCGCCGAGCCGTCGAGGATCGCCCACTGGGTGGTGAAGACTCCTCCGGCGAAGGCCGGCATGTCGGGAACCGACGCGGGAATCGATGCCACGCCGTTGGCATCGACGACCGCGTCGAGCGTGCCGAAGTCGCCAGAGGTCAGGCCTACGCAGCCGATCGCGCCAATCGCGTCGAGCGGGTTGTTGGTGCGGCTGAGTCCGAACAGGAACGCGGCGCTGGCGCCTGGTGCGCCCCGGAACACCGCCATCCGGAAGTCGTCGTTGCCGAGCCACGGCAGGCCGATCGACGAGGCGATCGGTACTCCCGCCGCGCCCGCGCAGCCGACACCGTAGGGGGTCGTAAGCGCGTTGGCGCCGACCGAGCCGCCGAGGCGGACCACGGTGGCCTCCGCAGGCGAGCCCGAGTTCGAGAAGGTGGCGTTGGCGAGGCCGAGAAACCAGGTGCTGCAGATGTCGGCGGCAGCTCCTGCTTCGCTGTCCAACGCGGACGGGCCGGTGCCTGCGACCGTCGGGTACTTCTGCACGTCGATGACCAGCGGTGAGAGCGACGGATCCCAGCGGAAGGGGCGGTCGAGGCGGACCGTGATCTCGAAGTCGTCGGCACGGCTCGATCCGGCGGGCACGTGGGGCACCGAGAAGGTCCCGTCGAAGACGTTGACGCGGCCGAGAGCGCCGTTGGCTTGCATGAACAAGGTCATCGGGAGGGTCGCGACCCGACCCATGTCGATCTTGGCGTGGTAGGTCACCGGGCCGAATGCTCCGGCCGAGCCATCGATCCGCCAGCTCAGGTGCGTCACCTCGACGGGGTGCTCGGCCCCTAGCTGGTTCCTCGCGAAACCGACCTGGTAGCGGAGCGCGCCTGGATCGCCCCAGGGGAGCGCCGTCATCAGACTGCCCTCGCTGCCGTCGGCGATCTCCGGAAGCACCGGGACCGGGTAGCCGGCGAGGTCGACGAGCATCGCCTCGTTCTCGACCACGCCGCTGGTCGCACCCACCGAGCCGGCACGCACGCGGGCCACTCCCGGCTGTGCCGCGACCGACTGGAAGTTGCTGCTGGTCGGCCCGCTCACCGAGCGGAGTTCGACCTCGACGACGAGCGAGCCGCTGTCGGGGTTGAAGTCGAAGGAGCGATCGAACTCGAGCTGCACGCCGAAGCGACCCGGCGCAGTGACTGCCGGCTCGGAGCCTGGCGTCCACGTCCCGTCGAAGACCACCGTGCGGTCCGGTCCGTGATTGGCGGCGAACGACGCGCTGGGACCCGAAGTCGCCAGACCGGGGGCGCCCGTCGACAGCGTCATGCGCAGGTCGTAGGTCCGGCCGGCGAAGGCGATGCCGGGCAGGGGGCGGAACGCGATCCTCGTCAGCGATTGCCGGCTCTGCAGATCGACTTCGCTGCCGTCGTAGATCCATTGGACCCGGCGGCTGGACCCCGCTGGGACGTTCCAGGGCAGCGCGGTGTTCGCTCCGGGATTCCCGGCCTCGAGACCCGCGGGCACCGTGCCGTTGTCCAGTACGAGCTCACAGACGAGTGCGGTGGGCTGCGGTCCGGTGTTGGCGATCGCCGCGTCCGGATCCGATGTGTGCGCGACGCGCGCCAGCTCGCCACTCGCCGCGAGTGCGGCGTCCATCGGGCGTCCCGTACCCGAGACGAGGCCGCGGCAGCGGATGTCGACCACGAGCGGGCCGAGCCGCGGATTCCAGACGAAGGGCTCGTCGAGCGGGATCAGCAGTGCGCCGTGGTGCGGAGGTGCGCCGAGCTGTGCGGAGGCGATCAGGAGGTTGCCGTCGAACAGGCGTGCGCGGTCGCTGCCGTGATTGTCGTCGAAGGTGCCGCTCAGGCTGCCCGCGGTGCGGGCTCCGGTCGAAAGGTCGACGCTGAGGTCCCAGACCTGGGCCGGGTGGCTGCCCGTGACCGACTCGTCGGGGCGGAACGCGAGCGCTGCGACGTGGACCGGATGGTCGTGGCCGAGGGTCGAGCGGTCGTAGGCCTGCAGGACGCGCGAGCCGGTCGGCTGGTTGAAGGGCAGGCCGGTGGTCGCCGGGCCGTTCGCGTCGGTAAGGCTCGCAGGGAGCGTCTCGCCGATGCCGGTCTCGAGGGCGGGGTTGAAGGCCTGCACGTCGACGGCCCACGAGTGTTCGTGGATCAGGTCGTTACCGGGGTCACGCCGGACGTCCGGGCTGGTGTCGCGGACTCGCACCGATACCGAGGTCGGACCCGCGGGCGTATTGCCGACGTTCCAGCGGAACTGCGTCGTGCCGAGCTGCCAGGCTCCGGCCGCGCCGACGCGCCACTCGACGACGTGTGGCCGTGCGCCGATCCGGTGCGTGATCGCGAAGTCGACGTTGTCGCGCTGGCGTGTCGGAACCGTCGAGGTGCTGGGGGTCACCGAGCTGATCACCGTCACCTGCTGATGGAATCGCCGGATCATGTGCTGGCGGCACACCGCGCAGAACGGGCGGTTCAGCGACCGCATCTCGCAGTCGGTCTCGGGTCGCCAGACGCCGAAGTCGTTGTAGTGCGCGCCCTCGTAGGCGCCGACCACACTGATCGGGCCCCGCGCCCCGAGCCATTCCGCCCACTTGTTGCCGGTGCGGCTGTTGGTGATGTTCGGTTGGCTGAACTCGCCGCCGTTGTAGGTGCCGCTACCGCCGTACTCGTCGGCGAGGCCGGCGAACGAATGGCCCCATTCGTGGGCCTGCACGTCCTCCATCAGCGAGCCGTTGTAGCCGACCGAGAAGGTGCTCGCGCAACCGCCGTACTTGCTGTCGTTCACCAGCACGATCACGCGGCCGTCGGTGTCCGGCGCAAGTGCCGCGTCCCGGGTGGCGAGCGAGGTGTTCTGGATGTAGAGGCAGCGCTCGGTGCCGCCGGTCCAGTACGTGGCGTCGTAGACCGTGTCGCGGAAGATGTTGTTCGGCGGCTGGTCGGCGCCGCTCTGGTTCGACGCGCGGAACACCGTGTGGACGTTGTAGAAGTTGAAGTAGGCGCCGTACGGGAACTTGTTCGGGGTGTTCCGGAAGTAGTTCACGACGTCCAGGCAATCCTGGTTGAACAGGGCCTGCTGGGCGGCGGTGTAACCGTCGCCGAGGATGACCATGTCGTACAGCTCGGAACTCGGCCCGTTGTTGACGATCGTCGTGACCGTCTGCGAAGACGCGCCAGGTGTGAGGAGGGTGGCGCTCAGCAGCGCCAGCGGCGCGACGGAACGGGAGCACAGCTTGGAGAGGTTCATCTTCAGGTGCTCCTTCAACGGACGGAGAGGGTGGCGGCGGACACGCTGCCGAGGGCGCGCGAGCGGTCGGCGGGGCCGTCGGATCTGCCGACCCAGCTGAACTCGAGGTGGTCGAAGCCCTCCAGCGCGGGGACCTTCAGGTTCACGTGCGCGACGTGCGGCACGAGCTGGTCACCGGTCGTGTGCGGGGGCTGGCCGGTGTGCGCCGGATCGAGGCAGATCAGGTGCGGGTCGAAGCCACCGCGGGCGAGCGGCGTGCCGTTGGCGTCGAGCATCGTCCACTGCAGAGGCAGGCTCTCCCAATTGCGCGGCTGCTGGAAGCCGAGTTGTGGCTTGGCGAGGGCTTGCAGGACCGTGACTCCGTCGGTCGCGTCGATCTGGATCGACAGCATCAAGGTCGAAGTCGCCACCGGAATCGCCGGGGCGGAGCGGTCGATCGGGTCGAGCGAGGGTTGCGGGGAGGTCAGCGAGTGCAGGCCCACGGCGGCACCGCCGAGGGACAGTGTCGCCGCGACGGCGGCGAAGAGGAGCCTACGGGTCATCGGGCTTCGGAGGTCGGAGAGCAGGGCCCTGGCACGGAGGGCCCTCGAACAAGGGGAGCAGGGACCCTGCGAGACTAACCGACGCTCCGTCCGCCCGGGGGCGCGCCGTTCACCGGCGGCGCTCGGTCTCGAGCCGTTCCAGGGTGGCTAGGACCTCTTCGGGAGTCCGTGCCAGCGCTCGTTCCGCACCGCCGATCCCGATGTGCGCGATCGGCCGGTCCTCGACCGTGTAACCCGAGCGACCGATCAGGACCGGGTCGTGTGCCGGGTCGAGCATCTGGACGATCCGCGACGGCACGTAGGGCGCCAGCGCGGCGCGCCGCAGCGCGTCGGCAGCCTCGGAGGTCCGGTCACCGACCACCGTGACGACCAACGGCTCGTAGAAGATCAGGTCGACCGCGCGGCCGTAGCCGGCCACGTAGTAGCCGTACTCCTTGTAGTCGGAGGTGAAGGCCTGCAGCGTCGCCACCGCCACGTCGTGGAACTCGCTGCGGCGCGACAGGTACGAGAGGCGAAGCAGTGCCTCGGCCATCACCGAGTTCTCGAGGATGCTGCGGTTGCGGCGTCGCATCGAGCCCGGCTGACGGTGGTCGTACAGGATGTCGAAGAAGCCGCCCTCCGGAGCCTGCTGGCGCTCGATCGCCTGTTCGGCGATGCGTTCGGCGGGCAGCAGCAGGTCGGCGTCGCCGGTGTGCTGCGAGGCGTCGACCAGCGCCCGGATCAGGTAGGCCTGGTCGCCGAGCAGGCCGGGCAGGTGGAAGGTGCCGTCCCAGTAGTGGAAGACGCCGTCGCGGTCGTCGAACAGCTCGTCGCGGAGGAACCGGAGGGTGCGCATCGCGCGGTCGCGGAGTTCCGGGGCCTCGAGAACCACCGAGGCCTTCAGCAGGGACGACACCACCATCGCGTTCCAGTTGGTGTAGACGGTGCGGTCCAGCCGCGGCGGGTGGCGGCGGTGGCGGCCCTCGGCGTCGAGCGAGTAGTAGTCGGAGTCGGCGTCCTGCGTCCCATAGAACGCGCCGGTGTCCGCATCGAGCATGAACCCGAGCAGCCAGTCGACGATGCCCTGTGCGGTGTCGCGGTAGCTCTGCTTGCCGAACACCTGCCAGCCCTCGAGGTAGCAGCGCAGGCGCATCGCGTTGTTGTCGAGGACCTTCTCGAAGTTGGGTGAGCGCCAGTCCGGTGTCTCCGAGAAACGGAAGAAGCCGCCGTCGACCTGATCGTGGATGCCGCCCGCCTGCATCTGGTCGAGAGTCAGCTCGACCACTTCGCGCATCTGCGGGTCGTCGCGCTTGGCGACCATCACCAGCGCGAAGTCGATCGCTTCAGGGTGTGGGAACTTGGCGCCTTCTCCCCAGCCGCCGTAGCGGTGGTCGAACTTCTCGTAGATCGCGTGGACGACGTCTTCGACGATCTCCTGGTTGAGGCGGGCGCGGTGGCGCTGGCGGTGTGCACCGCGGCCGGCCGCACCGCCGTCCTCGAGACGCCACAGGCTGGCGAGGCCCTGGGCGATCTCCTGACGGTTGGCGGCGAAGAAGCGGGCGACCTTCTGCAGGCGTCGACCGAGCTCCTCGGCCTCCATGTAGCCGTCGTGGCTGATCAGCTCGCCATCGGGAGTCAGATAGGCGAGCGTGGGCCAGACGCCACTGCCGTAGCGGTCGTTCACGTCAGGACGCCGTTCGGCGTCGGCGTGGATCGGCACGAACTGCTCACGGACGACGCGTGCGACCTCTGGGGTCCTGAACGAGTGCTCGAGCAGTTCCCGACAGTGCGGGCACCAGTGCGCGGTCAGCAGCAGCAGGACCGGGCGGTCGAGACGCCGCGCCTCGTCGAAGACGTCGACGTCGAAGTCACGCCACTGGATCTCGTTCGCCCGGATGTCCGCCATCTTTCGCTCCCGAGTCGACCGCCGCGCCGACCGGTCTGGCAGATGCTAGCAGCTCGGTCGAAGGTCAAGCAGGGGCGACTGTCCCTGCCGGTTCGACCCACCTGCGGGGTCGACCTTCCTGCTGTGTCGACCGATACGTCCCCGGGCCTTGCGCGGATGCGGGCGTGTGGCCCGCCCGGGTCACTCTTCGAACGCCTCGGGCCAGCCGCTCGGGAACGCGTCGGCCCGCTCGACCACCGGCTCGGCTTCGCCCTCGGTGCGCTCGCGCGGCGTGAACCCGAGCCGCGGCACGTCGCCCCACAGGTCGTCGAGAGCGTAGAACGCGCGGCGCTCGGCGTCGAACAGATGGACGACCACGAGATCGAAGTCGAGCAGCACCCAGCCGCAGTCCGAGTCGGTGCCCGAGACGTGGCGGTTGGTGATGCCCTGGCCCTTGGCGAACGGGATCAGTTCGCGAGCCAGGGACTCGGCATGCCGCTGGTTGCGGGTCGTCGCGATCACGAAGTAGTCCGCGATCGCGAGCGGGCCTGACACGTCCAGGATGGTGATTTCGTCGGCCTGCTTCTCGTCGAGGGTGTCGGCGAGCGCGAGTGCCAGCTGCTTGGCTTCGATCTTTCCAGTCTCCGGGCAGGGTTCGGCGCGGCCGGGATCGGCGCGCCGAGCCACCTGAGGTGGCGTCGGCAGTGTAAGCGGAGCGGGCCCGGCCTGGGGAGGGGGGGCGCTCCGGCGAACACCGGAATCAGACGAACAGCGCGACCGCCAGCACCGACGCGATCGACATCAGCTTGATGAGGATGTTGATCGACGGGCCTGCGGTGTCCTTGAACGGGTCGCCGACGGTGTCGCCGATGACCGTTGCCTTGTGGACTTCCGAGCCCTTGCCGCCGTGGGCGCCGGACTCGACGTACTTCTTGGCGTTGTCCCAGGCTCCGCCGGAGTTCGCCATGAACAGCGCCATCATCACGCCCGAACCGAGCGCGCCGGCCAGCAGGCCCGCGACGGCGTTGGCCTGCAGGGTCATGCCGACCGCGATCGGCGCGACCACCGCCAGGAGGCCGGGGACGATCATCGCCTTGAGTGAGCCCTTGGTGGAGATCGCCACGCAGCGCTCGTAGTCGGGCTTGGCCTTGCCCTCCATGATGCCGGGGATCTCCCGGAACTGGCGGCGGACCTCCTCGACCATGTCGTTGGCGGCGAGGCCCACGGCGCGCATCGCCATCGACGAGAACAGGAACGGCAGCATCGCGCCGATCAGCAGGCCCATGATGACCCGCGGGTCCCCGAGGTCCATCGAGAACAGGAAGCCGGTCTCCGCGGCCTTGGTGCTGGCCTGCTCCTTGAAGGTGTTGAACAGCGCCAGTGCGGTCAGCGCGGCGGAGCCGATCGCGAAGCCCTTGCCGATCGCGGCGGTGGTGTTGCCGGTGGCGTCCAGCGCGTCGGTCCGCTTGCGGACTTCCGGCGGCAGTTCGGCCATCTCGGCCAGACCGCCGGCGTTGTCGGCTACCGGGCCGAACGCGTCGATGCCCAGCGAGATGCCCAGCGTGGCCAGCATGCCGACCGCGGCGATGCAGATGCCGTAGACGCCGGCCAGCTCCGAGCAGCCGAAGATCGCGAACGCGATCAGCAGCACCGGCAGCCACACCGACTTCATGCCGACCGCGAGGCCGGCGATGATGTTGGTGGCCGGACCGGACTGGCTCTGCTCGGCGATCCAGTGCACCGGGGCCTTCTTCTCCGAGGTGTAGTACTCGGTCGCCTGTCCGATCAGCACGCCCGCGAACAGGCCGATGATCATCGCGAAGTAGACGTTCCAGTTGGAGAAGGTGATCGCGCCGGCCCCCGAGCCGACCGTGATCTGCTCCGGCAGGACGTAGTGGGTGACCACGGCCATCAGGACCGCGAGCATCACCGAGGCGCCATACATGCCCATGTGCAGGGCGTGGCCGAGCTTGCTCTCGTCGTTGGTCTTGACCAGGAAGGTGCCGCCGAACGACGCCAGGATGCCCATCGCGGCCAGCGCCAGCGGGTACAGCATGAGCTGCTCGCCGGCCTGTCCTTCACCGACCCCGCCGAGCGAGTAGCCCAGCACGATGGTTGCCAGGATCGCGCCGACGAAGCTCTCGAACAGGTCGGCCCCCATGCCCGCGACGTCGCCGACGTTGTCGCCCACGTTGTCGGCGATGGTCGCCGGGTTGCGGGGGTCGTCCTCGGGGATGCCGGCTTCGACCTTGCCCACCAGGTCGGCTCCGACGTCTGCCGCCTTGGTGTAGATGCCGCCACCCACGCGCGCGAACAGCGCGATCGACGAGGCGCCGAACGAGAAGCCGAGGATCTGGTCGAGGGTCCGCGAGTCCGTCTTGTCGTAGTAGACCAGCATCAGCACGCAGATGCCGATCAGCCCGAGTCCCACGACGGTCATCCCCATGATGGTGCCCGACTTGAAGGACACGTCGAGCGCCTGCGACAGGCCGGTGCGGGCCGCCTGGGTGGTGCGGACCGCGGCGCGCGTCGCGGTGTGCATCCCGAAGTAGCCGGCGGTGCCCGACGCGATCGCGCCGAACAGGAACGCGATCGCCATCTGCCAGCCGAACGCCGCGGGCACCGCGCACATCGCCGCGAACACGATCACGACGAACAGTGCGAGCCAGCGGTACTCGGCGTGAAGGAAGGCCCGACCACCCTGCTGGATCGCCTTGGCGATCTCCTGCATGCGGTCGGTGCCCGCGTCCTGCTTCATGATGTATCCGTAGAGCAGGAAGGCGAGGACGACAGCGAGCGCGGCGACCGCGAGCGCGATGATCGTCCAGGTGGTGAGATCGGCCATGTCGGGAATGGGGGGACTGAATGGTGAGCGGACCGCGGCAACTCCCGACGGTCCCTGGATTTCGGGCCGAGCACGATAGCCGCGCCCCGGGATCGGGGCAAGGCTACGTAACTCCCTCCAGGTCAGCTGTTTGAGTCGCGATTCCGGGGTTGGGGCGCGGCCTCGTCGGCGACCTCTGGATCGGTCGGGCCCGGGGTCTCGCCGCCTCCCTCGATCGGCTCCTCCGGGGCGTCTCCTCCATCGATTCCGCCGGGCCGTTCCGGGTGCTCGGTTCCCGCTTCGTCGGCGGAGGCCTCGGCCGATCGCTCGGTCGCGCCGGTTTCGCTCGGCAGGATGGGCCCACCGAGCGGCTCGGACGGCTCGACGAAGCTCTCGGTCGCCGCGCCGACCAGGCGACGCTGGCGTCGGCGGAGGCGCAGCCAGTACCAGACTCCCGCGACCACCGCGACGGCAATGCCAGCGATGAGGATGCCGCGCTCGACCGTCTTGACCTTCTCGATGAGGGCCTCGATCGCACCCCCATAGTGGTCGCCCAGCCAGACCAGCAGCGGCGCGACCAGCAGCACCCCGGCGAGGTCGAGCAGCAGGAAGCGGCTCCACGACATCTTCATCGTCCCGGCGACGAAGTAGGAGACCACCCGCATCCCGGCGATGAACCGCGAGAAGAACACCACGGTGTCGCCGCGGCGGCGGAACCAGCGGTCGAAGCGGGCCAGGCGCTGCGGCGAGATGAAGAAGCGCATGATGCGCAGCCGGAGCAGGTTCGGGCCGAACAGCCGGCCGAGCGCGAACGGCACGATGTCGCCCAGCAGGATCGCGCCCACGGCAACCGCCATCATGGTCTCGCGGTTCGCGTAGCCGCTGTAGCAGGTGTACCCGGCGAACAGCAGGACGATCTCCTCCGGCACCGGCAGGCCCAGTCCACACGCCAGGAACATCAGCGCGACGCCGGCATACGGATAGGTGGAGAACCACTCGATGAGCCACTCCTGCATCGGCTCACCTCCCTCCCCGGGGCGGCAGCTCGCGCAGCGCATCGACCACGTCGGCGAGCCACGGATCGGTGGCGAGTTCGTCCAGTCGTTGCGGCGAGCCGACCAGCTCGTGCAGGTCGCCGAGTCCGCGCAGGGCTGCGGCTGCTTCACGCGCGTCGTCGCGGAGCGGCGCCAGGGAGTCCATCTGCCGAAGCGCGGTGCGTCGACTCCGCTCGGCGCGTTCGAGGTCGCCGGCCCGCAGCGCGGCGGTCACGGTGCGCAGCGTCACGAATGCCAGCCGCGTGCGGTGCACCTCGTCGTCGGGGAACAGTCGGACGGCCGCGGCGATCAGCTCCGCGGCGGCTTCGACCGGGGCGTGACCCAGCCGTTCGCGGAACGCTGTTCCCAGTCCGTCGACCTGGCGGCAGCGGTCCTCGAGGAGCACCGCAGCTGCGAACCACAGCTGTGCGGCGTGGTCGTCGTCACCGTCCGCCCGTCGCTGCTCCCCGCGACGCTCGAGTTCGTCCACGGCGCGCAGCAGCAGGTCGAGTGCCGCATCGGGGTCGGGGGCCTGGGGCAGCAGGTCGTAGGCGAGGACCCAGGCGACGTGCACCGAGGCATCGGTCCACTCCGGCCACAGTTCGGCCAGTGCCCGCGAGGCGGCCAGGGCTCGGTGCGCATCGCCGCTTCGTGAAGCCTCGTCCAGTCGGGTCCAGATGCTCGGCAGCGCCAGGGGCCGTGCTGCGGCACGAAGCATCTGCTGCCAGCTCGGCGTCGCGTTCCGGACCCCGGACATCGTCTGCGAACCGGGGTCCCGTCCCGTCACGGCCGAGACCGTGTAGAGCCCGCAGGCGACCAGCATGGTGGCGACGCTCGACTTCATCTCCGAGGAGGCGATCGGGAGGAACTACCCGACCTCCGCGTGGCTCGGCGGCGGGACAGCGACCGGACCCGGGCCACGGGGCGGGCGGGACCGGGTGCGCGCGCTGCGCAGCAGTCCAGCCGCGAGCATGGCGAGGAGGGCGATCGAAAGCGACCCCGAGACGGTCTCGGCAACCGCGCGGGTCGGGATCCAGTGATCTTCGGCGAGGGCCTCGATCACGCGGCCGTGAGGGGCGCGTCCGGCTGGACCGGACAGGGCCGTCAGCACCAGCGTGGCGGCCAGAGCGACCCCGCGCGAGGCGCCCAGCGCGGCGACCGCGGCGCCGATCCCGAGACCGACCGCCGCGGCGCAGCTGGCCAGGAATCCAGCCCATGCCGCGGCCAGCAGCGCTTGCCACGGCGGCGACCAGGGGGCGGGCCGCAGCGCGGTGAGGGCCTCGGTCTCCAGGGCGAGCGCGACTCCGGGACCCGGTTCGCGCCGCAGCGTCAGCCGACGCGCTGCGCCCGGAACCGCCGGGGGGGGCAGTTCGACGACTCCCTGGTCACCGGTCAGCGTGAACCGGAGCGGCGGCGCGAGGTCCTGGCCGTCGATCTGCACGGTGACCCGGCATGCCTCGAGGAGCGCATCGCGTGACCCGACGACGACACGCGGGCGGACCACGAGACGATTCCAGGGCCGGTCGTCTGTGGTCGCGGGCAACTCGAACTCGAGTGACGGCTGGCCGGAGTGCAGGATCGCCCGATCGCCGGCGGGCAGCGGTCGGACGATCTCGGCCAGGGGGCGGTCGTCGGGTCGGGAGTCGAGCAGTTCGAAGGCCACGCCGGTGCCGGCGAGCGTCGGCGCGAGGGCCAGCAAGCCGCCGAGGGTCGCGGCGGGCAAGCCATCGAGCGGGCCGACCCGGAGTCGGAGCAGGGCGCCGCGGCCCGGTTGGTCGCTGCCGAAGCCGGGCCAGGCGTCGACCGTGGCCGCGACGCCGGCGACCAGCGTCAGGGCGAACGCAAGGTGCAACCACAACGTCGTCGGGTGATAGGCCGCGTCGGTCTCGGCAGTCGTCCACCGCGCGGCGAACACGGCTAGAGACGTGCCGAGGAGCGCTGCGAGCAGCGTGGGGCGGAGCGCGGTCCGGCCGGTGAGTCGGACGACTCGCAGGGTGCCCCACCACGCGCCGCGACTCCCGGGTCCGGCGTGGCGGGGGCCCGGCTCCGCGTTCCGATCAGGCCGGGTGGTCATCGCGCGAGGCGGGCTCGTCGGTCCGAGGCGAGCCGACGAGCTCGCGGAACAACGCGAACAGGTGGCGACGACCGCGCTGCCAGCCGCGGATCTCGGCTCCGGCGGCGCGGGCAGCAGCCTCGATGGGGGCGCGCCGGTCGGTGGGCAGGCCCGACAGGACCAGATGCGTCTCGTCGGTGCCGAGCAGTTCGTCGAGGGTGCCCGCCGTGGCGATTCGGCCGGTGTGCAGCACCACGACTCGATCGCAGACCTGTTCGACCTCCTGGAGGTGGTGGCTCGCGACCAGCGCGGTGCCGCCGCGCGCGGCGTGCTCGCGGAGCAGGTCGAGCACCAGGGGGGAACCGGTCGGATCGAGGCCCGAGGTCGGCTCGTCGAGCAGGAGCACGCGCGGCTCCGCGACCAGCGCCGCGGCCAACGCGAAGCGCTTGCGCATCCCGGTGCTCAGCGCGCCCACCGGTCGGCTCCGTGCCGCCGCGAGGCCGACCCGCGCGAGCCATGCGTCGGCCCGGTCGCGAGCATCGCCGGCCGGCATCCCGGTCAGGCAGGCGAGTTCGCGGAGGACCCGGCCGACAGCGAGCCGCGGAAAGGGCATCGGTCCGTCGGGCTGGTAGCCGAGCAGGCGCGCGAGCGCCGGGTCGGTGGGCGAGCGATCGAGTACCCGGGCCTCGCCGGCGCTCGGCAGGAGTTCGCCGGCGAGCACCCGCAGCAAGGTGGTCTTGCCCGAGCCGTTGGGGCCGAGCACGCCGACGATCTCGCCGGCCCGCGCGTCGAGGTCGATCCCGGCGAGGGCCTCGACCGCGCTACCGCGTGCGCCACCGAGACCGCGACGGAACGCGACCCGCAGGCCGCGTACTTCGAGCAGGCTTGTCGGTTCCGGTTCCGGCACCCCGGCAGTCTATGGATGAGGAGGGGGCAGTCGGCGTGCGAATCCACCGAGACGGCGGCCGGACCGATTCCGCCCGCTGCGCTTCCAGGTCGGGCGATGGCTCGGTGAGACCCGCGGGTACACTCCTCACGCGGTCGTGGTGACCGGCCTCCGGACCACGACGACCGCCCCCGCCCGCCCCGTGGCCCCGCATCCCCCCCGACGGGCCTTCGAGGAACCTGGAAGCTCCCGCGTGAATCCCTCCCTACATCTCTCCGATGGTCGTGTCGTCGAGGTCGTCGACGGGCTGGTCGTCGGCCGTGTCGCCTCGTGTGGGCTGGTCCTCGATGACGAGAAGGCCTCGCGCCGCCACGCGCGGCTGATCGTCGAGGCCGGCGTGGTCGAGGTCGAGGACCTGGGCAGTCGCAACGGCGTGCTGCTCAATGGCAAGAAGGTCGAGCGACGGATGCTTCGCGACGGCGACGTCGTGCAGATCGGCCGCACCGAACTGACCTACCGCGAGGGTGCGGCCGTGGCGCCGCGTGCTTCCGGTGCCGGGCCTGCCGCGGGCGAGGACCTGCTCGCGGGGGAGGATCTGCTGGCGGGGGAGGATCTGCTGGCCGGCGAGGCCGCCGTCTCCGCGCCGTCGCCCGCTCCCG
Source organism: bacterium (assembly GCA_030432695.1). Lineage (GTDB taxonomy): Bacteria > Planctomycetota > UBA1135 > UBA1135 > UBA2386 > JAUILN01. The sequence goes on from JAUILN010000003.1 coordinate 471,562, forward strand.
CACCGGCTCCTACACGGGGTCGCCCGAGGTCCGAGCCCGCCCCGGGCGAGGACCTGTTCGGCGACGACGCGTCGGAGTCGTCTTCGAGCCCGCCTTCGCCGGCGCGGTCGAAGCCGGTCACCGATGGGCCCCGGACCGGCGAGTTCCGCAAGCCGGACGTCTCGGTTCGTCCGCCCACTCCCGCCGCCCCTCCGGCGGACGAGATCGACGTGATCGAGTTCGTCGACGAGGTCGTCGAGGTCCGCAAGCCGAAGGCGAAACCCGCGCCCGCGGCGGAGCCCGCGTTCGAGGACGATCTGGTCTCGACCCGCAGCGCCGCGCCGACCGCCGCCGCCGCCGCTGGCCGCACCGCCGCTGCGCGCGAGGCCGATGCGCGCAGCGCCGGTGTGCTGCAGTTCAGCAAGCGTGACGACCGCGGAGGTCTGCTCGGCGACGACCTCGACCAGGTCGCCGGAGTCGGCAAGTGGCTGCGCGTGTTGATCGCGCTCGCGGTCGCCGGCGGCCTGGGCTACCTGGCGTTCCAGTTGGCGTCGTGAGCCGGCGTCCCGGTCGCGGAGAGCAGCGACCGCGGGCCCGCCGCGAGAATTCTCGTGGAGTGCGTTCGGTCGCCTCGCCGGCGAGTGCTGTTGCGGTTGACGGGTGAGCGCGTCGCACAACGCATGTGCGGAGCTCGCCCGGAGAACCGGGCCGTAGCGGCCCCGCGCAAGGCTCTCGACGATGAATACGAACCTCTCGCAGGTCTCGGGGTCCACTCTCCCGTCCTGGATTGCACGGATCCTGACCGCGATTGGTCAGCGAGTCGCGGATCATCCGGAGCAGGAGGCGCTCGAGCGTCGCGCTGTCCGAGACGCGTATCCGCGGCAGAGAGCGGAACCGGAGCAAAGCGACCTCCTGCGCACCGTCGAGCGTTTCCTCCGCTCTCCGCAGTGCGGGACCACGGCGCTCTTGCACCTCTGCTCGATGCGCGGTTGCAGCCGTTCGAGAAGTGCGGCGAGGGCATCCACGTCGCCTGCTTGGATGCGGGCCAGCAGGTGGGTGGTGCCAAGGGGATTGGGCGTCGGTTGCATGGCGCGGGGTCAGTCCTTCAAGGCCTTGCGCAGAGCCTCGGCGTTGGGGTCTCCGTCGGACAATCCGGCGCGCAGGTCGCGCAGTAGCCGTTCGGCGACCGCGCGACGATCGAGGCGATCGGCAGCCAGGAGCAGGAGCTCCGCTGCCCGCTCGACGGCACCGCGCGGCACCTTCCCGATCCCGACCAGGGTGCGTACTGCCGCGGTTGCTGCGTCGTACTGCGCTTCGAAGTCCTCGAGCTGCATCGCGGCCTCCGCCGCGTGCACCTGGTTCAGGGCGGCGTAGCCGTCGCGGCCACGCTCTCGGTGCAGCGCTGCCGCCCTGTCGAATTCCCTTGCCGCTTCGGCAGGACGCGACGCTGCGAGCAGCATCGCGGCGAGACGCTCCCGGGCCATCAAGGCTCCTTCCGCATAGGCCGGAGGGAGGTCCCGCCAGTCGGCGATGGCCCGACGCTGCGCGTCGAGGGCCTCGTCCGCCCGATCGGCGGCTTCGAGCCAGCGCGCCAGTAGCTCGCGACACTGTGCGATCTGCATCGTCGTCGGCAGTCCCGAGTCGTCGAATCGCTGCAGGTGCCCGCTCAGTTCCTCGGTCGCATCCGGAAGATCGGCGGGCGAGTCGAGCCGCTGCCAGCCGAGCAGTCGCAGTGTGGTGGCTTCCGGTCCGACATCCTCGGCCGGGATCCGCGGCCCGATCTCGCCGAGCAACTCGTCGAGGCGGGGACCCGCCCCGGCCTCCTGGAGGGCCATGGCCAATTGGGTCGCGGTGTTCAGCAGAACCTGGACTCGGAGGCCGTCGAGTTCCGAGTGGATGGCCCATGCGCGCTCCAGCAGCTCCAGGGCGCCGTTGGTGTCGCCTCCGAAGCGCCTGGCGATCCCGAGTCGCGCGAGATCGTTCGCGACATCGTCGGAGTGCTCTCCGTGCAGACGCTGGTCCCTGTCGAGGACCGCGGTGAGGAGTTCGGTCGCAGGCTCGATGCGGCCCTGGGCGACGCGAACCTCGGCGAGGTAGCGGCGGGCATCGGTCGCGAACTGGTCGTCGTCGCCGAACCGCTCGGAGGCATCGACCATCACCGACTCGAGTTCCTCGGCCGCGGCATCGCTGTCGCCCGCTGCGTGCAGTGCGCGCGCGTGGACGATCCGGATCGCCAGCGACTCGAGCGGATCCTCGATCGGTCGCGCGAGCCAGGGTTCGAGTGCCACCAGCGCCTCGGAAGTTCGGTGCAGGTCCAGCAGCAGATGGGCGCGGGTCCGTTCGAACTCGATCCGCAGGTCATCGTCGATCGGGAGTGCGGTCCGCACGCGGTCGAGGAGCGCGTCCGACCGGTCGAGTGCAGTTTCCAGGCCGTCTCGGGTGGCGAGCATCTTCAGGCCCCGAACCTGCATCGTCAGGCCTTCCTCGGTCTCGCCGAGTCCGGCGCGGGCGAACAGCTCGGTGGTTCGAGCCGCCACACGCGACGCGGCGTCGTAGTCGCGCAGGTCGTACAGTGCCTCGGACAGGAACAGTCCGAGCCGGGCGCGCACCTCGGGAAGGTCGATCGTTCCGTCGTCGAGCACTTCCTGGCCCGCGACCAGCAGTTCGTTGATCGAGGGCGGCCGGCCACCGTGCAGCTGCGGGGCCGCCTGCTGGAACATCCCCTGCATCAACTCGATCACTCGCGCCCGGGTGGTCGACTCGGCCTCCGCCCGGCGCCGTGCCGCGTCCAATTCGACGTTGCTCGCCGCCAGCGCCGCGACGGTCCGGTCCAGTTCGGCATTGCGCTCGTCCAGGGTCTGGTTCGCCGCGGCGAGTTCGCGGTTCGCACGGGCCTGCACCCGGTTGATGCCGACCAGACCGCCGACCAGCGCCAGTCCGGCGATCAGGATGGCCGCCGCCAACCGCCGGTTGCGCTGTACCCACTTGCGCAGCTCCGCCCAGGGCCCGCGCTCGTACGCTGCAACGACCCGGCCTTCGAGCCAGGCCTGCAGGTCGGCGGCCAACGCCTCGACGTCCGGGTAGCGGTCGCCGGGCGCCCGCTCCATCGCGCGTCGGCAGATCGCCAGCAGCTCCGGGGGACCGGCCTCCTCATGGATCGGCGAAGGTCCTTGCGACGCGACCAGACGGTGTACGGCCAGCGGCGTGCGCGCCTCCGGCAGGTCCAGATACGGCGCCCGACCCGAGAGCAGCTCGTAGAGCATCGCGCCGAGCGAGTAGACGTCGGCCGCCGGACCGACCGATTCGCCACGGGCCTGTTCGGGCGCCATGTAGGCCGGGGTTCCGAGCACGTCGCCGGTGAGCGTCAGGCCGCGAAGCGGGTCGGCGGCCCCGCCGGTGGTCTTCGCAGCGTCGGGCGCGACACCGCGGTCGGATCCCGGGGAACGCAGTTCCCGGGCGATCCCCCAGTCCATCACGTAGACCTCGCCGTAGTCTCCGACCATGACGTTGGCCGGCTTCAGGTCGCGGTGCACCACCCCGCGCGAGTGCGCGAAGGCCATGGTCTCGCAGACCCGCTGCAGAATGCCGATGAGTCGCGTCAGGCTCCAGCCACCGCCGTTGGTCCGGTACTCGCGCAGGACCACCCCGAGGTCTCGACCCTGCACGAGCTTCATCGTGAAGTACGGATGGCCGCCGTTGTCGAGGCCGACGTCGTGCACGGGCACGATCCCCGGGTGTTCGAGGCCACCGGTCAGGCGCGCTTCGTGGAGGAACCGGGCGAGTCGGTCCGCATCGACCGACTGTGCAGGTGTGCCGGCCGACGTCGGGCGGCCGATGACCTTCATCGCGACCAGTCGGCGCAGCGGCCGATCGCGGGCTTCGAGCACGGTTCCCATCCCGCCATGCCCGATCTCGCGTGCCGGTTCGTAGCGGGTCCACGTGCCGTGACTCCCGGCCAGGTTCCGGAGATCGGCGAGCGATTCGACGGTGGCCACGGGTCGACGGCCAGGCAGCGGGTTCTCGAGTCCGGCAGCCACCCATTCGCAGGTGGCGAGCACCTCGAGGATCTCCGGTCTGAGTTCAGGATGCCGTTCGCAGAGCGCCTCGGGCGTGAGGGTCTCGCCGGCTTCCAGTCCCTCGAGGTGGCCGAGCACCAGCGCCTCCGCCTTCTCCATGCGGTCCATCCCGGCATCATGCCGGCCGGACCCGGGTCGGTCATCCCATCGCCGCCCGCCACAGTGCCAGCTGCAGCTCGGCGGTGCGTTGCCACGTGAAGGCGCGGGCGCGGTCGCGGCGCACGCGGCGGCGCAGCAGCTCGTCGTCCGGATCCGGGTCGGCGGCGTGCAGCTCGAACGCGTTGGCCCATGCGCCGGCATCGTCGGCCGGGAGCACGCGGCCGGCGTCGCCCAGCACTTCGGGCAACGCCCCGCTCTCGGCGACGCAGACCGGGGCGCCGGCGGCGAGTGCCTCGAGCACCGGTTGGCCGAAGCCCTCGTAGCGGGACGGGATCATCACGCCCCGCGTCGCGCTGTAGAGCTCGCGGAGCGTCGCGTCGTCGACGACTCCGGGCATTCGCAGGTGGGAGGTCAGGTCGAGGAAGGCGGCGCGCTCGGCGAGTTCTTCGCGCGTGCCGGCGTCGCGGCCGACCAGCACCAGCGTCGGGGTCTCCTCGGGAGGGCGTCGCCGCCAGCCACCGTCGTCGAGGAACTGAGCGAACGCGGACAGCAGCATCACCAGGTTCTTGCGAGCCTCGAGGTGACCGACGTGCAGGAAGAACGGGCGGGCCGACTCGGGATGGCGGTGCGGTTCGAAGAACTCGCCACCGACTCCGCCCGGAACGATCTCGAGTGGTGGAGTGAATCCGCCGAGGCTGGTGCGCAGTTCGTCGGCGGTGAAGCGGCTCGGAACCGCGACCGAGGCGACGCGGCGCAGAGAGCTGCGCAGGACGTGGCGGACGACGAAGGCGGGGCGCCGCCGGATCCCGTCGTGCAGATCACGGAGGTCGTGCAGCGTCAGCGTCACCGGGCAGGGCATCCGCGGCGGCACCGGCAGCATGCCGAGTTCGACCACGTCGGCGGCCAGCTCCGCGGCGATCTTCGGCAGAACGCGTCGCTCGGCCAGAGCACGGCGCCAGCTGGGGTGGCTCGGCAGATCGACCTCGCGCCATTGGATGCCGGGCGGCGGGTCCTCGGGCAACCCGTCGGGACGGTGCAGGACGGTGACGGACTCGCCGGTGTCGAGCAGCGGTTCGAGGGCGCGCAAGATCTCGAGCTGGCGGCGGTTGGCGCCGGATGGTCCGTCGCCGAGCAGGTGACCGGCGACCACGATGCGCTGGGTCATCGGCGGACCTCCTCGCGGGGTCCCGGACGGAGCAGCGAGGCATGGACGGTCTGCCAACGCGCTGCGGTCGCCGCGGGCAGGAACCGCTGCGCGCGCGCCCGACCGCGCCGGGCCAGCTGATCGCGGAGCGTTCGATCGTCGTGGATGCGGATCATCGCGCGGGCCCAGCTCTCCTCGTCGTTCTCGGCGACGATCCACGCCGCGTCGCCCGCGACTTCGGGCAGGCTCGAGCGGTTCGAGCATACGACCGGCAGGCCGTGACCGAATGCTTCGACCATCGGCAAACCGAAGCCCTCGTGCAGGCTCGGCACCAGCAGGGCGCGCGCGGTGCGCAGGGCGAGGTGCTTGGTCGCCTCGTCGACCCATTCCAGGCCGGGACCGAGGATGCGCAAGCCGGGGAGGTCGGCGCACAGTCGTCGGGCGCAGGCGTGGGCACGGCGGAGCAGCGGGAGGTTCTTGCGGGGGCGGGCGTCCCCGAAGGCGAGGAACGGTCCGGTGAGGTCGCTCCGATCCGCGGCGGTGTGGGGCAGCGGAACGCCGTGCGGCACGATCTCGATGCGCGCGTGCAGGCCGCCGCCGACTGCGCGCAGCACGGCGTCGGCGGTGGCGCGCGAGGGGACCAGCAGCACGTCGGCGCGGCGCGCGGCGAGGCGTAGGGCGAGGCGGGCGCGTGGACCCTGTGTCGCGGGTTCGCGGAATCGAGGCATCGCCTGCCAGGGCACGTCGTGCACGGTCGCGACCATCGGGCACGGCGCGCGCCAGGGCAGCGCCGCCACCGGGCTGTGCAGCAGCGCGGCATCGAGCGCCTGCAGCACCCGACCGAGGCCGGACAGTCGTGCGAAGCCGCCGCGGAGAGCTGGGGTGTTGCGGGTCTCGAGCTTCTCGAACGCGTCGTCGTCGAGGCCGTACTCCGCTGGCTCCGGTCGCGGCTGACCTTCGCGCAGCAGCAGCACCGAGTCGGTGTTGCCGGTGAGCCGTAGCCAGGCCTCGAGCGCGACGACGAACGCCCGCGCGACGCCGGTGGGCGGACCGTCGCCGAGCACCGCGCCGTCGAAAACGATCCGCGGCGAGTTCACCGTGTCGCCGCCTCGCCGGCGAGTCGGCGGTAGAGCGTCGCATGGGCGCGGGCGCAGTCGGTCCAGCGGTAGCGGGCGGCGTGGGCGCGGCGCGCTTCGCGGCTGGCTGGATCGTGCGATGCATCCAGCAGCGCCTGCAGTCCGTCACGCAGGGCCTCGACATCGAGCGGGTCGGCGAACAGCGCCGCGTCGCCGAGGGTCTCGCGCGCCGCGGGCTGGTCGCCGGCCAGCACCGGCAGGCCGCGCGCCAGCGCCTCCAGCGGTGGGAATCCGAACCCTTCCAGGAGCGATGGATAGACCAGCCCACGAGCCGTTGCGAACAGCTCCTCCAGCTGTCGGTCGTCGACCTGCTCGAGCCAGCGCATGCCCCGACCACGCCGTCGTTCGGCCTCGAGCGCCGCGACGATCTCGTCGCATTCCCAGCCGTGCGTGCCGACCACCACCAATTCGGGCCGGGGCGCGGCCAGCGCCTGCCATGCGGCGAGCAGGCGGAGGTGGTTCTTGCGCGGCTCGATCGTGCCCACCATCAGCAGCGGACCCATCCGGTCGGCGGCGGTCTCGCTGCGCGCGACGTGGTCGGCGCCGAACGGGATCACCGAGATCCGGCCTGCCGGGAGCGCGAGGTGCCGGTGGGCCAGATCAGCGGTGGCCTGGGTCGGGCAGACCACCGCGTCGGCGCGAGCGAGTGCCCGACGCACGCGGCGGTCGAGCTCGCGCGAGCCAGAAGCGCCGTGCCAACCGGCATCGACCGCGAAGGCGACGTCGTGCAGGGTGAGCACCACGCGGACGTCGTGGCCGACGGGCGGATAGACGTAGTCCGTCCAATGGAACACCGCCGGCCGGCCGCAAAGGCGCTCCGCGCCGAGGCCGCAGCGCGCCAGCCAGGGCAACGACCGACCGGGGATCGGCAGGCGATGGCAGCGTGCACCCGCCGGTGGTTCCACGGCGACCCTTCGCCGGGCCCAGGAGTGCGCGAACAGCCGCAGTTCGACGTCGTCGCGGGGGGCGAGCGCGCGTGCGAGTTCGCGGACCGCGCGTGGGATGCCCGAGCGACCGAGCACCGCGGGACGCCAATCGATCGCGACCCGCGGCACCGTCGTGTCGACCGCTCGATTCGTGGTCCCGCGTGCGCTCGGCATCGGCTGAGGAGGATCGTCGAACACCGTGGCGGAGTCGAGTTCGCAGATCGTCTTCCGAGCCTACACTCGGCGTCCGAGGCAACTCGTCGACCCAACGTGGAGGACCGGCTGATCGCCCTGAACGATCTGCCCGCCGAGGCGGAGACGCTGCGCCCGTACCTGGCGGACTCCTCGGCCGCGGTGCTCGCGAAGGCCGCGCGACGGGTCCGCGACGCGCGTGTGCCGGGGCTCGAAGCCGTGCTGAATGCAGCACTCGAGCGGGCCTTCGACAACGGCGCGAAGACCGATCCCGGCGGTGCGGCGAAGCTGGCGCTGCTCGAAGCGCTGGATCACCTCGACGCCGTGGACCCCTTGCCGTTCCGTCGCGCGGCGTGCTACCGCCAGCCCGAACCGGCCTTCGGGGACTTCGTCGACACCGCGCTCGACGTGCGGATCCGTGCCGCGCTCGCTCGCGGCGAGGTGCGTCCTGAGGGCGCGGTCGAGTTGCTCGTCGACTTCCATCGCCGTAGGCGCAATGAGGACGCGGAGGACGCCGAGGCGGCGCAGGTCGCGTTGGAGTTGCTGCGGAGCGACGCCGCGCGGGAGTATCTGGCTCGCCTCGAGCCGGACGCGTGATCCCTCGGGCCGCCGGTTGCCGAGGAACACCTCGTGGCTATCACGACGCACGGCCGCCCGCCGGCGCTACGGTTGCGGCGTCCGTCCCCCCGAAGCCCGTGTCTCCGCATTCCGATCTCCGACCCCGATACCTGCTCCCGCTCGTCGGCGTCGCGGCCGCCCTCGCGGTCGTGGCCTGGCTGCTGCTGGCTGGCGGCGAGGACCAGGATGCGGCTCCGGTGCAGGTCGATGGCAGGCCGCGTGGCGAGGTCGGGGCTTCGGATCCCGTGCGAGGCGACGAATCCGGGGCGATTCCCGGATCGGCCGGGATCGACGTCGTGGTGCTCGCGACCCTCGCGCCTCCTGCCCCGCGCGCGGCGCGGCTGGTCGATCGTGGAGTCGCGGTCGACGAGACGGTCGAGGTGGTCGCCGGCCCCGGCACCGCCGATCCTGCGTCGAGGAGTGGACCGCACCTGTTGCGGTTCACGCTCGTCGACGGATCGCGGCTGCTGCGCGTTGCCCGCCTGTCGCCGAACGCCACCACCGACGTGCCCCGCCTCGCGCCGCGACGGCTCGCCGGTCGCGTCGCCGACGCGGACGGCCGGCCGCTCGAGGGTGAAGTCGTCTGGGCCGGACAGTGGTGGAACGACGGCCAGCGGATCGAGGTGGTCACCGACGTCGAAGGCCGTTTCGAGTTCGACGCCGTGCCGACCGGACCCGGCGTGGTGGTCATCGCGGTGGGCGGAGAACGTCACGCGCCGGCCTGGCGGTTGGTCGATCCAACTCCGGACGCGCCCGTCGACGGCCTGGTGATCACACTGCGGCCCCGCGCGGAACTGGCGGTGAACCTGCTGGCGCAGGTCGAGGCTGCGCAGCTCGGTCGGGTCTGGCTCCGGCCGGCCGACGCCGCCACCGCGACGACCAGCTTCCCGTACTTCCTCGCCGGCCTGGAGCGCGACCAAGGGTTCGCGCTCGACGCGTCGGGTGAAGCGAGCGTGCCGGTTCCGGGTGGAGAGGCGAGTGTCGACGTCGTCGTGGCCCATCCCGACCTGCTGCTCGCCGACCGCCGAGGCGTGCGGCTCGGGGGTCGCGATCGACCCCGCGCCCGGGTGACGCCGGACGCCGGGGAAGCGCTGACGATCACCGTCCGGGACCTCGCGGGCGAGCCGTGCGGCGGCGTGTTGGTGGAACTCGGGCCGGTCGGCGGTGCGGCGGTGCGTGCGTCGGGAGCCTTGTTGCCGCACGCCGGTCACACGGGTGCCTGGTCGTTCGGCACCAGCGGTGCGGATGGTCGCGTCGTGCTCCGACGGATCCCGGGTCGGCCGGCGGAGCTGGCGGTGCGGTCCGCGGTGACCAGCTTCTGGGACGTCCCGGCCCGCGTGCCGGAATTCGACGTCTTCGCGGTGGCGGCCGGCGACGTCGCTGCCGGGGGCGCCGCAGCAGCTCCGGAGCTGATCGTCGACGTCGCCGGCGGCAACCGGCCACGGGTCCACGCTCCCGGAGGGTCCGGACACGACCTCGAGGCGGGAACCCTGCGGACGATCCAACTCGATCGTCCTGCGCTGCTCGAACTGCGTCAGGTCGATGCCGACGGGGCGGCGCGGCTCGTGGCCCGCGTGCCGGTCCTGGGCGCTCGGCGCTTCACGCTGCCCGAGTGACCTCGCGTCGATCGTCGGGATCCCGGCCAGCCGTCGGAAAAAACCACGTCTCGGGATGCAGCGCCAAGCCGCGCTGCCACCGACCGGGTCGAGGCGGAACCCGACAGCGCACCGCGGTTCCGTTGTAAACCCCGACAGTTCGACGGCTCCTCCGTCCGATGCATCCACAGTCGGGGGCAATGACCCCGGACGATGGACAGGAGAGACCACGATGACCGCAATCCTCGAGACCGTTCCTGATCGCAAGCGCGAGTTGTCGAGCCAACGGCTCCGGGCGGTGGCCGAGGCCGACGCTCCTTCGGCGATCTACGGGTTCGAGGCCAAGGCCGCTGCCGAAGCGATCCGCACCTGCAGTCTGAAGGCTGCGGTGTTCGAGGTCGGTCTGGCGATCGTGTTGGCCTGCGGAGGTCTCGCGCTGGTCGCCGGGCAGTGGGGGGCCACCCAGGCCGACCTCGCGGGCGCCCACCACGAGACGCGAGCGGCCGCTGCGGTCGCCGATGCGGGGGAACTCCTGGCCGCGATGCCCGCCGAACGACTCGGCAGGCTGGCCGGCACGTCGCTGCCGATGGGCGACGCCGGCGCATTTCAACTCGAGTTCGTCGAAGCACGCGCCGTCGAACCGGTGCGCGGCGGACTCGAGATCGAGGCACGACTGGTTGACGTGAGGAGCGCCACGGAGCTCGCCAGCTTCGTCACTCGCCGCGCCGCGCGTTGATCGACGACCTTCTCTCTGTCGTGGGGTGGGGCCACGCTCCTGTCGCCGCTCGCCGGTGGTGGGGGCGTGGCCACACTTTTTTGCACGGGTCACCGTCGGCACGTGAGGAAGCTCGACTCCTGGCACCGGAGTTGACCGCCCGGGTTCACGACCGCTCCCTCCGGTCGACCCCTACCGTCGGTGCCCCATGATCCAGCGTGCTTCCTTCGCGGCCCTCGTTCCGATCGCGCTGACGCTGAGCGTGCGAGCCCAGGCCCAGGCCCCGCGGTGGGTTCCGTACCAGCTCCCGCGTCCGGCGGCGGCCGCGATGGCCTCGTTCGACGTGGCACGCGACCGTCTGGTGGTGTTCGGGGGCGACTCGTCCGACGGCACCTGGGAGCGCACCCCCCGCGGTTGGCAGCATCGGCGTACCGACGTCAGCCCGCCGGGTCGTCGATGGGGCTCGATGGCCTACGACTCGCGGCGACGGCGCACGGTGCTGTTCGGCGGCATCGGCACCGAGAGCCTCGCGGCGCTCGCCGACACCTGGGAGTGGGACGGCGTCGACTGGACGCAGGTCGCGATCGGTGGTCCCGCGCCGCGGCAGGGCGGCCGACTGGTCTTCGACGAGGCGCGCGGTCGGACCCTGTTGTTCGGCGGCTTCTCGGGACCGACCTCCTACCTCGACGTCTGGGAGTGGGACGGAACGGCGTGGTCGCTCGTCCAGCCGAGCGGGATCGGGCCGACCTCCGGCGCGGCCGGGGCCGCCTACGATCCGCAGCGCCAGCGCACCGTGTTGGTGGTTCGGGTCGCCGCCGGGACCGAGACCTGGGAATGGAGTGGCCAGTCCTGGAGTCTGCGGGACTCCTCCACGACCCTCGATCCGCTCGGTCCGTTGGGGATGGCCTGGCTGCCCTCTCGTGGCACGGTGATCCTGCACGGTGAGGTCGGGGCACCGGGTGCGGAGACCTGGGAGTGGGACGGCGCGCATTGGTCGCGCATCGGCACGGATCGGATCGGCGGCATCGAGCATCGCCTTCTCACCGATCCGCTGCGCGGGACCGCGTATCTGCTGGCCGGACCGACGGTGCACGAGTGGCTGGGGGCGGGTTGGCAGCTCCTCGACGCGGAGGATTCCCCTCCGGCCGGATTCTCCGAACACGCCATCAGCACCGACATCCTCCGCGGCAAGGTGACGGTCTTCGGCGGCCGCACCGGCACCTCTGCGCTGCCCGGTGGATGGGAGTGGGACGGCGCCGGGTGGCGAGCGATCCCGGCCTTCCCCGGCTCGCCGGTCTACGCGGCGGCCGCGGCGTTCGACGAGGCAAGCGGACGGACCGTGATGTTCGGGGGGCGGGACGGGATCTCGGTCTCCGGCCGGACGCACCTCTGGGATGGATCGAACTGGTCGCTGGCGGCGCCGGCCGTGGTCCCCTCACCCCGACATCACCACGCGATGGTCTACGACTCCGCGCGCCGCCGGGTCGTGCTGTTCGGTGGCAATCGGTCGTCGGGACCCGACTACATCCTCGACGGGTTGGCCGACACGTGGGAGTGGGACGGCGTTGCCTGGACGCAGGTCGCAGCAGGTGGAGCGGCGCCGATTCCTCGCGACGGCCACTCGATGGTCTACGACCCACTGCGTGACGAGATCATCCTGTTCGGTGGTCGAGCCTTCCCGGCGATCCAGCACGATACCTGGCGCTTCGCCGCCGGGCAGTGGACTCCCTTGGCGGTCTCGGGACCGCCCGCCCGGCACCGGGCCAGCCTGACTTTCGATCCGACCCTCGGTGTGGCGGTGTTGCATGCCGGTGCCGCGCCGGGAGGGGCTCTCACCGATTCGTGGCTCTGGGACGGCGCGCAGTGGATCGACGTCTCGGCGACCGCCGCCGTGCCCTTCGCGCGATCCGAACACGCCAGTGCCTGGGATCCCAACACCCGGAGCACGCTCCGCGTGGGGGGCAGGGAGCGGCATGGTGTCTCTTCGCTCGAGCAGCGCGACGTCTGGTCGTTCGGGGATCTGGTTCCGGCTCGCTCGGAGGCCATCGGCGCGGGCTGTGGCGGACCCGGGGGAGCGGGGCCGAACCTGACGTCGCCACGTCCGCGGTTCGGCAGCGAGGTCTTCGCGATCGAGCTGCGCGACGCGACGCCGAGCACCGCCGCATTGCTTGGACTGTCGTTCACACCTGACTCGGCAGGGCTCGGCAACGGCTGCACGCTGTACGTCGGCGGAGGGATCGACGTCTACCCGTTGACGACCAACGGCCAGGGCTTCGCGGAACTGCCGCTACCGATCCTCCACCTGCCGGTGCTGCGCGGTCTGCGCGTCTACGCCCAAGGCTTCGTGCTCGACCGCGCTCCGGTGGGCGTGCTCGGGATGTCGCTGAGTCCCGGGCTCGCGCTGCGACTCGGTGATTGAGCGTGCGATTCGTTCGGGGTCGCACGCTCAGCAGGGCGGCGTCGTGGTCACGTGCCCTCGAGGGGCGCTTGGTCTCGCGCTCGATTGGCTGTGCCCGTCGACCGCAGATAGTCGAACTCCTCGTCGTCGAGGAACGCGTCGACCAGCAGCACGATGCGCGGCGCATTGCCGAGGTTGCCGGTCTCGTGCTCGATCGCACCATCGAACACGATGCAGCGGCCTTCCTCCCAGGTGTGCCTGTCTTCACCGACCCGCATCAGGGCGCCATCCGGCACCGTCAGTGGCAGGTGCGTGCGCAGCAGGTTCGCCGGCTTCAGGTCGGTGTGCGGCAGGATGTGGCAGCCGGGTTCCATCCACGAGAATCCGGCCGAGACCACGCGCGGGATCGAGCGCAGGAGACGCGTGGTCGCGGGGCAACGTGCCTGGTTGGGATCGAACAGCGCGTCGAGTCCTTTCGGGTAGGTGTGGAAGAACAGCGGGAAGCCGAGCCATGTACCCTGGTAGGCGCCCCGGTCCGGCCACTCGATGTACGCGTCCCGGCCGAGCGCGGCGCACTCGGCGCGGATCGTCTCGAAACCGGCTTCGAGCGGCGGGATGAACGAGAAGCGCTGCGGGTCCAGGAGCATGGGCGGCGACGATTCTATCTGGTCAGCTCCCAGACCACTTCGTGCAGGTCGGTGCGCTGATGGCCGGCATCGGCGACGGCGCGGGGTTCGGTCGCTTCAGTCCACCGAACAGCCACGGCAGCGACGCGAGGACCGCAGCGAGTGCGACCGGGCCGAACCCCTCGTGCAGGAAGCGCAGCTGATTCGCGCACCAGATGGCGGGCGAGTGGTCTGCGGTGGTTCCCAGGCCGGATGCCAGCGAGGCGCCGAGCTGGTCGAGGACCGCGGCCAGGCCGCCGCTCCACAGGACGAAACAGGTGAATGTGGCGGTCAGCGGGGCGAGTCCGGCGATCAGGAAGGGGGAGGTGAGTCGTGCGAGGATGCTCAGGGGGTCACGCCGCGCCAGGTGCCAGACCAGGATGGACGGCAGTGCAAGGACCACGGTCCAGTCCACGAACGTGCCCATCGCGAACGCCAGCGGCGCGAGATGGCAGGGATCGCGTTCTCGTGTGCGGCGAGCGATCGGTCGAACGGATCCGCGAGGATCGGCAGGTGCCGCGTCAGGGAGGCGCACGCGGCGAGCAGGTAGAGCGGCCAGGCGGGTCCTATCGGTTTCCCGGCACCGAATGTCGGATGGTCGCGCATGGCAGTCGTTCGCTCGAAGTTCGCCGGTCGCTGTCGGAGACAGCAGGGGCTCGGTTGACAAGAACCGGGTGGAACCCGCTAGCATCCGCTGCGGGTTGGGAGGGAACCCCCGCAGGGTTGGCCTCCGGGGGTAGCTCCCAGACGATGTGACATCCTGCGCGGTCTCGCCGCGCGACTCGACCATGCTCCCCCTTCTGACTCCTCTAGCGCTCACCGCGCTCTCGTTCCCGGCGGTTCCGACCGATCCGCCCGTCCTCAACACCTACTACGAGACCGACCTGAGCGGCGCCCTCCGGCTGACCGCCGAGGTGAAGAACGGCGTCGGGCCGGCCTTCGCGCTGATCGCGCGTTCGCAGCTCTCCGGCGACGTGCCGGCGCTGGTCCGTATGGTCGCGCTCGATGCCAACGGCTACGGCCGGACCACGCAGGTCTTCGCGCCCTCCGCGCTCGACGACCTGAAGACGCTGGACGGCACGATCCGTCTGTCCGCGGCGATGGTCGACGGCTCGCAGCTGATCGAGACCGGCGACGGCGGCTTCCAGATCGGCATGGGCGTGGTCGGCGACTGCCTGGACTTCGACTACGCGATCGGTGACGACTCGGTGATGGTGGCTGGCCGCGTGATCACCGACCAGTTCCAGGACGCCGGCATCGCGATCTCGGCCGAGAACACCAACGGCCCCGACCTCGCGATCCTGTTCGACTCCGCCAACCCGACGGGCGGCGACGACGACCTGCGCACGCCGAACCCGGGCGGTGTGAACAACACCGTGGCGCTCGGCCACCTGTTGATCATCGCCGAGAACAGCAACGACGGGAACGGTGACCAGATCATCGACGTGCCCGACGACGATGCCGACGGCGGCAGCATCTACTTCGACTTCAGCGACAAGGCGACCGTCAGCTCGGTCACGCTGGTCGACATCGACGAGGTGCGGGGCACGCAGCTGCGCTTCTACCGCAACGGCGACCTGATGAACCCCGACGAGACGATGGACATCGACTCGATCGGTGACGGCAGCGTCCAGGAGATCACCTTCCTCGAGTCGGAACTCGACCGCTTCGAGATCTTCTTCCGCGGCAGTGGCGCGGTCTCGAACATCGTCGCGGACACCTGCCCCAAGCAGCTCAGTTTCGACGAGTTCCAGTACGGCAAGCCGCGCGATCTGCCGCGGGGCACCTGGATCACCGACCAGTTCGCCGCCGAGGGCATCAACGTCGTCGCGACCAACAACACGCCCGGTCATCCGAACAAGGCGATCCTGTTCGACACCCAGAACATCACCGGTGGTGACACCGACCTGCGGACGCCGAACCCGGGTGCGCCCGGCAACGACACGCCGCTCGGCATGGTGCTGATCATCGCCGAGAACGACGTCGACGCGAACATGGACATGCTCGTCGACGATCCGGATGACGAGGCCGGTGGCGGCACGCTCGAGATCACCTGGGACTTCGACGTGACCTTCATCCGCACCCGCGTCCTCGACGTCGATGGCGGTGAGGTCGACTTCCTGCGTCTCTACGACGCGTCGAACAACCAGATCTTCTCCGAGCTGATCCCGGACGCTCCGGACGGCGCGGTCCAGCGGATCACCCCGAACGTCAGCGGCGTCCGCCGCGCGGTCCTCGAGCTCGGTGGCTCGGGCGCGCTGTCGCGGGTCATCTACTGCCCGGATCCGCCCACCAACTGATCCGACTCCGGCAATGCCGGGCGGAGGAGCGGCGGATACGCTGCTCCCCGTCTTGGACGTCCAGTCGCTGAAGATCGATCGCTCCGCTGTGCCGTCGGCCCGCCGCAAGGGTGGTGGCCGCGCGCGGCGTTCGCCCTGGTTCGCTCGAGCGGTCGTGCTCGCGATCCTCGGCGGTGCGGCCTGGCTCCTGTGGTCGCCGATCCAGGGGCTCATCGACCGCCTGACCCTGCCGCGGGTCGAACTCCTGCGCGTGGTCTCTAGCCGCCCGGCCGAGGCCGGCGCGGTGCAGGGGACCGCGGCCAACGGCTACGTGGTGGCGGCGCGGCGTGCTGCGCTCAGTGCCGACACTCCGGGCCGGATCGTTGCGATGAACGTCACCGAAGGATCGGTGGTGCGCGAGGGCGAGGTCGTCGCCGAGTTGTTCCGCGACGAGTATGCCGCGTCGCTGGCGCGTGCCGAAGCCGCGCTCGGCACCGCGGAGGCCAGCGTCGGCAGTGCCGAGGCCGCACTCGGCAGCGCGGAGCGGCTGGTCGAGCAGCGCGACAGCGAGCTGGCTGCGCTGCAGGGCGACATCGAGGACGCCGACGCGCAGTTCGACCTGGCGAAGCTGCGTTTCGACCGGGCCAAGGAGCTGGTGGCTTCGAAGATCGCGTCGCAGGACGAACTCGACGCCGCGACCACCAACCTCGAGTCGGCGACCGCGCGGCGGACCGTGGCCCGCGGCCGGTTGGCAGCCGGGCTGACCGCGGTGACCCAGGCCGAGGCGCAGGTCGTGGAAGCGCGGGCTCGCATCGAGGTTGCCAAGGCTCAGGCCGGCGAGGCCCGCGCCGCACGCGACCTCGCCCAGGTCACGCTCGACAAGACCGAGGTCCGGGCGCCGTTCGACGGCGTGGTAGTGCTCAAGGACGCCGAGGTCGGCGAGGTGGTGTCGCCCAACTCGCAGGGTGGATCGAATGCCCGCGGCTCGGTCTGCACCATGGTCGACTTCGACAGCCTCGAGGTGCAGGCCGACGTGCCGGAGTCGAGCCTGCAGGCGGTGCAGGTCGGCGGTCGGGTCAGCATCTTCCTCGACGCCTTCCCGGAAAAGGTCTACCCGGGGCGGGTCGATCGGATCTGGCCGACGGCCGACCGGCAGAAGGCCACCATCGAGGTGCGCGCCAGGTTCGACCAACGGGACGAGATGCTGCGCCCGGAGATGGGGGTGCGGATCGTGTTCCTGCCTGCGGACACCGGTGAGCCGGCGCCCGTGACCGCCGAGCAGCCGCTCGCGGCGGTGATCCTGTTGCCCGAGGACGCGGTGGTCCGGCTCGAGGGCCAGGACGTCGTGTTCGTCTACGAGCAGGGCGTGGCCCGCGTCCGACCGGTCACCGTGGGCGGGCGCCGTGGCAGCCGGGTCGCGGTCGACTCGGGCCTCGCCGAGGGCGAGCAGGTGATCGCCGCACCACCGGCCCGGCTCGAAGATGGCGCCCGCGTGCTCGTCGCCGACTCCTGAATCGATCCTTCCCGCACCGACCCATGGCTACCGAACCGATCATCCGACTGCGCAACGTCGAGCGGGTCTACTCCCGTGGCGGCGAGCAGGTACCCGTCCTGCAGGGTCTCGACCTGGAGATGGACGAGGGTGCGTTCTACGCGCTGATGGGGCCGTCGGGCTCCGGCAAGACCACGATGCTCAACCTCATCGGTGGCCTCGACGCGCCCGATTCCGGCGAGGTGGTCGTCGCCGGCGAGCACGTCGACGAACTGGAAGGCGCCGAACTCGCGCGCTGGCGCGCCGACCACGTCGGCTTCGTGTTCCAGGGCTTCAATCTGCTGCCGGTGCTGAACGCGGTCGAGAACGTGATGCTGCCGCTGCAGCTCACGCCGCTGTCCGGGCGCGAGCGCCGCGCACAGGCCGAGCGCGCGTT
This sequence comes from bacterium, assembly GCA_030432695.1. Taxonomy (GTDB): domain Bacteria; phylum Planctomycetota; class UBA1135; order UBA1135; family UBA2386; genus JAUILN01. The sequence goes on from JAUILN010000003.1 coordinate 489,312, forward strand.
GGAACTGGTCGGCTTGAAGGACCGCATGCACCACCGGCCGGGTCAGCTCTCCGGTGGTCAGGAGCAGCGCGTCGCGATCGCGCGGGCGATCGCCACCGATCCGCGGATCCTGTTGGCCGACGAGCCCACCGGTGACCTCGACAGGAACACGGCCGAGCAGATCCTCGATCTGATGCAGCAGCTCAACCGCGATCTCGGCAAGACCATCCTGATGGTCACGCACGACCCCGAGGCCGCGGAGTTCGCCGACAAGGTCGTCCATCTCGACAAGGGGCGGCTCGGGCGGATCGAGACCAACGCGAGTCCGCGGCGCCTGTCGCGAACGGCTGCGAGCTGAGGAGGCGCCATGGACCTGCGACTGATCGGTCGGAATCTCCTGTCCCATCCGGTGCGCTCGGTGATGACCGTGCTGTCGGTGGCGCTCGCGGTGTTCCTCGTGTGCATCCTGCAGGCCACGGTCACCGCCTTGGAGGCGGCGACCTCGGAGGCCTCGAACGAACGGCTGTGGGTGCAGTCGGCGGTCAGCCTCTACGTCGACATGCCGCTGAGCTACGAGAGCAAGATCGCTTCGGTCGACGGCGTGAAGTCCGTGTGCCGCTACCAGTGGTTCGGCGGCAAGTACCAGGACGGCGACTCGTTCTTCGCGCAGTTCGGCGTCGACCCCGAGGCGTTCCTGTCGAGCTACCCGGAGTTCGTGCTGCAGGAGGGTGACCTCGAGGCGTTCAAGACCCGTCGCACCGCCTGCGTGGTCGGGGACGAACTCGCCGACCAGCTCGGCTGGAAGGTCGGCGACACCGTGTCGCTGGAGGGCACCTTCTTCCCGAAGGCCGACGGCTCGGCCTGGGACTTCGACGTGGTCGGCATCTTCGGCCGCAAGACCACCGCACTCGACACCGGCGCGATGTTCTTCCACTTCGACTACCTGATGGAGGGCATCGACAACGGCGACGTCCTGGGCACGCCCGGCGTGGGGGTCTACCTGATCGATGTCGCGGACGGCGCCGCGGTCACCGCGGTGATGGCGGCCGTCGATGCGTTGTTCGAGAACGGCCCGCAGCGGGTGCAGACGACCACCGAGGCGGAGTTCTCGCGGCAGTTCATCTCGATGCTCGGCAACATCCCGCTGCTGCTCCGGTCGATCGGCGGCGCGATCGTGTTCGCGATCTTCTTCGCGATCCTCAACACCATGCTGATGGTGGCGCGCGAGCGCACCCGGACGATCGGTGTTCTCAAGGCGCTCGGCTTCACCGACGCTTGGGTGTTCCTCGGCATGACCACGGAGTCGGTCCTGCTCTGCGTCCTCGGCGGTGCGCTCGGTCTGGTCTTCGCGTTGGCGATCTCCGGAGGCGCGCGGCAGGTCATCTCCGGCTTCGCACCGGGCTTCGCGATCGACGGGGCGACGATGGTCTTCGGTCTCGGTCTGGCGGTCGGGCTGGGCCTGCTCGGCGGCGTCCTGCCAGCCTGGGGGGCCAGCAAGGTGCGGCCGGTCGACGCTCTGAAGGTCGCGTGAGGGAAGGGATCGGATGGCACTCGTTCCACTGAAGTACAACCTCCGCTCGCTGTTCGTCCGCCGCAGCAGCACGGTGCTCGCGGTGGTCAGCATCGCCGCCACGGTGGGTGTATTGGCGGCGGTGCTGGCATTGCAGGCCGGCTTCCAGACCGCATTCACCGCCCGCGGCCGCACCGACCTCGCGATCGTGTTGCGGGCCGGCGCCGGCTCCGAGGGCGAGTCGGGCCTGTCGCGCAAGGATGTCGACCTGCTGGTCAAGGAGTCGCCCGAGTTCGCGCTCGACGACGAAGGCCGGCCGCTCGCCTCGGCCGAGGTGTTCCTGGCGCTGCGCAACGAGAAGGTCGGCGGGGGCGAGACCAACGTGCCGGTCCGCGGCGTGGGGCCACAGAGCTTCGCGATCCATGGCGACACCTTCCGGATCCGCGACGGACGCAACTTCGAGCCCGGCTCCGACGAGGTGATCGTCGGTTGGCGGATGAGCGAGCGCGCCGCGAACTGCAGGGTCGGCGACGTGCTGCAGCTCAACCTCACGCCCTTCCGGGTGGTCGGGACCTTCGAGGCAGCGGGCGCCTACGAGTCGGAGGTCTGGGGCGACGCCGAGCGCATCCTCGAGGCCCTCGAGCGGCCGGTGTTCAACCGGGTGATCGGACAGCTACGGGACGGCGTGACCGCGGCCGACCTGAGCCGGCGTCTCGAAGACGACAAGCGCCTCGGCGTGAAGGCGCTCGACGAACAGGACTACCTCACCGGCCGCACGCAAGGGACCTCGCTCCTGTTCGCGATCCTCGGCACCTTCCTGCTGGTGTTCATGGGCGCCGGCGCGGTCTTCACCGGCATCAACTCGATGTACGCCGCGATCTCCGCGCGCACCCGCGAGGTGGGCATCCTGCTGTCGCTCGGCTTCCGGCCGGCCGCGATCTTCCTGTCGTTCCTGTTCGAGGCGGCGCTGCTCGGCCTGCTCGGCGGCCTGGTCGGTCTGCTGCTGACCTTGCCGCTCAACGGCATCAGCACCGGCACGACCAACTTCCAGACCTTCAGCGAGGTCGCGTTCCAGTTCCGGATCAGCCCCGAGGTGATGGTCACGGCGGTGGGGATCGCGCTGGTGCTCGGCGTCGTCGGCGGCGCGTGGCCGGCCTGGCGCGCGGCGCGGATGGGGGTCACCGAGGCGCTGCGGCGGCACTGACAGGCGTCACGGGAAGGCGATCGCCCGCACCAGGTTGGTGAGGCGGTCATCACCCCGGCCGTCCACGTTGAGCGCCTGCGCATACAGCGCGACGCCGGCGGCCGCGGGGACCAGGGGCAGTGCCAGGTGTGAGTTCGCCCGGTCGTTGGCGATCACCTGCAGGTCGGCCACGAGGCTGGTCGTGGTGTCGAGGCGCAGCGTGCCGAATGGCAGGCGGAGCGGTGTCGGCAGGAGCGTGAGGCCGTAGACGAATCCCGCGAGCTGGCCGTCGGTCCGCGTCAGTTCGAGTTCGAAGGTGGCGCCGAGACGAGCCGGCAGCGGTGCATCGAGGTCGTTGCCGCGGTTCCGCAGCAGCTGCGAGCGGGACTGGTTGCCGGGCAGCAGGAGGTCGACGTCGGAGTCGCCGTCGAAGTCGACTCCAATGGGCAGCAGCATCGCCGGCGGGCGCGGGCCCAGCCACGCGGTGGTCGCGTCGGTGAAGTTTCCCGCGCCGTCGTTCGCGAAGGCGGCCGAGCCATCGGGTTGGTCGCCGAGGACGAGGTCGAGATCGCCGTCACCGTCGAGGTCGGCGAGCACCAGGCCATCGGGGTCGCGGAAGGTCGTGACCTGGCGCCCGAGCGGGAAGCCGCCGGCGCCGTCGTTGCTCCACAGGCGCAGCCGGTCGTCGAGGATGTCCGGGGCGTCGTCGCCGTCGACGTCGGCGAGTTCGAAAGAACGCACCACCTCGCCCGGCGTCGGACTCGGCAGCGGCCCCGCGGTCGACACGCGGAACCGTCCCGCGCCGTCGTTGAGGAAGCGCTCGTAGCCGTAGCCGCCGCTGGCTCGCTCTCCGAGGACCAACAGGTCGACGTCGCCGTCACCATCGAGGTCGCCGGCTTCCAGGTCGGCGGCGTTGCCACCCGCGGGCCAGTCGAGCGGATCGAGCGTGAAGCGCCCGGTGCCGTCGTTCTCGAGGATCGAGTAGGCCGCACCCCAGCCCGTGGCGATCGCGACGTCGAGGTCGCCGTCGGCGTCGAGGTCCAGAAGGCGGACCACGTTCGCGTTGGTCCGGTCGAAACCCGCCGGCAGACGTGTCACGGATTCCTCTGAGAAGCTGCCGCTGCCGTCATTGACCAGGAGCTGGAGCTTGCCGTCGGCGAGCGTCACCCAGGCATCTGGGTCACCGTCGCCGTCGAGGTCGCCGAACTCGAGGTGACGCAGGTAGCGCAGCCCCGGGTCCGACCAGATCAGCTCGGGGGGACCGAGCGCCAGCGTGGCGTCGCTGCGGCGGAGCGTCACCGCATTGGTCCGGCCGATCACGTAGTCCAGATCGTCGTCGCCGTCGACGTCGACCATGCGCGGCAGCTGTGATCCGGTCGCCGCGTCGAGCGGATCGCCGTGCGGGTCGATGAAGCCCGCGTCGTGGTGGAACAGCAGGCGATCGCTCAGCGTGCCACCGACGAACACGTCGAGGTCGCCGTCGTTCTCGACGTCGAGGGTCGCGAGGTCCAGGCAACGGACCATCTGGAACGGTGCGACGGCGCGCGGCAGGTCGACGAAGCCGGTCGGTCCGTCGTTGCGCCAGACGCGGATCGCGCCGGCGGAGCTGCCGAACAGCAGATCGAGGTCGCCGTCGCTCTCGAGATCGACGGTGGCGAGCGCGTTGGCAGGCTCCTGCGCGAGCGGCACGTTGGCGTCGCGACGGAAGTTCCGCGCGCCGTCGTTCCAATGGACCTCGTGGAAGGTGTCCCGCGCCGCGGAGTCGCCGGTCGCGAACACCAGGTCGTCGTCGCCGTCGCCGTCCAGGTCGGCGGCGAGGACGGCCTCGGCGCGCAGGTTCGGTGACAGGACCACCAGGTCGAAGGGCGCGTTGCGGTTGCCGAACCACACCACCCGGTGGTCGCTCCGGGTGCCGACGAAGTCGACCGTGCCGTCGCCGTCCAGATCGGTGGCGCAGTGGACCGTGCCGGCGAGTGCTCCGTTCAATTGACCCGCGGCGACGAAGCGGCCCGTGCCGTCATTGCCCCACAGCAGGATCTCGCCGAGCTCGTTGGTCACCAGGTCGAGGTCGCCGTCGTGGTCGAGATCGACCAGCAGCGTGCCATCGGTAGGCAGCGGTGTCTGCGGCAGGAGGCTCGAGCCGGCATCGGTGAAGTGCCCAGTCCCGTCGTTACGCAGCCACGTGTCGGCGAGCGGGTAGCGCAGCACCACGATGTCGGGATCGCCATCGCCGTCGAGGTCACCGACCGCGATGTCGGCCGCCGACCGATTGCTCGGGGCCGGTGGCGGCGGCAGGTGCGTGGCGGAGCGATCGAGGAACGGATCACCGGGGCCGTTGAACAGCAGCCGGATCTCGAGGCCCGCGGGGTCGGGCTCGGCGAGGCTCAGCACCAGATCCTCGCAACCGTCGCCATCGAGGTCGGCGGCGACGACCGCATGGGTGGCGAGAGCATCCTGCGGGATCACGCGGGTCGACCGGGGCTCGAAGCGCGCCTGGGCGGCGAGCGGGGCGAACAGCAGGCACGCGAGCACGGCAGAAGGGGAGAGCGTGTGCATGGAGACGGCTCCTTCTCGATCGTCGGCGACGAGCGACGCGAAAGTCTGTCGTGGTTGGTGCCTGGCACCAACTACGACAGAAACTGCGACGTCCGCGCCATTGTACGGTGAGTCGATCGGTGCCGCTGCTCTCCGCTCACCAGACCTGTCCGCCGCGGAGGGGGCTGAGCTGGAGGCGCGCGCCGCGAGGGCGTGATTCTGGAACGAGGGCCCGAACACCGCAGCTCCAATGGTTGCGCCCGCCCCGGGGATCAGCGTCACGTCGCGCAGCTCTACGGGCGTCGCGGAGAGGTTGTGCAGCGCGTCGCCGCCGAGTCCGACCGTCGTCGTGTCACCGCCGGCGACCAGTGAGTTGGAGAGCCACAGCCGCGAGGTGACGTCGATCAGGATGCCGTGGCCGCCACGGTCGGTGTTGTAGAACGGCACCGGTCGGCCTCCGGCGACGTCGAGCCGGCACGCGTGCAGGGAGCTCGCGGTGAGCACGATGCCGTGCATCCCATTGCGGTCGCCGTCCTGGCCGCCGATGCCGCCGCGTAGCCAGCAGTCCGCGAGGTTCAGCGTGGCGCGCGTGGCCGCGAGCCGGGGCTGCGGTAGTCGACGCCGTAGAGGCGACAGTCCTGCAGCGCGACGTGGGCATCGGTCACCGTCAGCGCGGGGCGACCAGCACCGCAGTACGAACGCCCGGCGATCAGCTTGCAGTCACGGAACGCGACCGTGCCGGCGGAGACCGACACCGACGCGTGGTAGGCGACCCCGAACAGCGTCGGTGGCGGCGTGAAGTCCAGGCCGACCAGCTCCGCGGCCTGTCCGACACGACTCACCGACCAACGCGGAATCGTGCCGGGCGTCCTGGGGGCGATCCTCGTCGAATCGACCACACTTTGGCCGGTCCTCACCGGCACGCTTCCCATTCAGGGAGAGGTGTCCGTGCAGTTCGGAACTCCGCACGAGTTCTCGCTGATCGGACAGGAACTCGCATTCCAAACGCTGTTGCTCCCGCCTGGGGGAGGGCCGCCGGAGTTCGGCAATGCTGCGCAGTTGATCTTCAACGCGCATCGTTGAGTTGGGAACTCGTGCAGCTGGTTGCTGGCATGGGCTGTCCAGCTTCGGAACTCAGCGGATCTCGACCGGCAGGGCTCGGATGCCGGCGGGGACCTCCAGCGGGCGAGACTCGACGAGGTGGGTCGCGTCGTGGATCTCGAGGGTGTAGGTGCCGGGGGTGACGCGGACCCGGAGCTGGAACGTGCGTTCGCCGTGCGACCAGGAGATGGGGTCGCCGGACGAGTCACGGACGATCAGGGCGCGGAAACCTTCTCCTTCGACCTGCGGGCGAAGCTCCACTCCCGGGTTGGCGAGGATCTCGATGGGTTCCTCACCGCGCTGTGCGGGATCGACGACTGCCTGGCCCGTCCAGCCGTCGCGGGAGCCCAGCCGCAGCAGATGTGGACCCGGGGGTAGCTCGAGTTCGAAGCCGCCGTCCTTGCGGAGTCCGGTCGAGGTCGCGGAGTCGATCCACGTCGCGGGCGGCGACTCCATCACGGACAGATCGAGGGCATGGATCCAGCCACCGCGGATCGAGCTCGCTGGCAGAGGCTCGCCGAGCGCATCGACCACACGACCGTGCACGCGGATCGCGCGATGGAGCGTCACGTCCAACTCCGTCCGGCCCGGCGGCAGGTCGATCCAGCGGAACCAGGGTGCGAAGCCCTCGGCCGCGACTTGGATTTGGCTGCGTCCGGGGGGAAGGCACTCGACCGCCGCTCGTCCGGCCGCGTCGGTCGAGTGCTTCCCGATTGCCGAGGACAACCTGGCACCCTCGAGTGGCTCACCGGTCCGGCCGTCTCGAACGGTCGCGATCAGCTGTGCATGCAGTCCGGCGAGGCGATCCCGGGGAACGGTGAAATCGAGTCGGTCGGCGCCGGCAGGCAAGAGCGCGGTCGCCAGGACTTCGCTGCCGAAGCACAGCGCAGCGTGGAGCGGGAGTTCACGCTGGACTTCGAGGACTCCCAACGCGGTGGGGTCTTCGGAGTACTCCTTGCTGCAACCAACGTTCTCCTGCCGGTCGGCATGGAGGCTCACATTGCGCGTTCCGAACGGTCGTGTGGACAGGTGGGGGAGCACGTGCCAGTCGAGCCGATTCGCGCGGAAGGTCTCGGCAAGGATGCCGAGGGCTTCGGGGTCCAGGGCGAACGGCTCCCCGTCGTCGAAACGTGCGTAGACCACGACCTGCGCGGCGGTCTGGAGCTGCAGGTCGCAACGCACGCCCGGTGCAGTGCCGTCGAGCGCGATCGACGTCGTCGCAGGCAGGTGCCCGCTGGCGTTCGCGGTGACGGTGTAGGTGCCCCGTTCGAGCTGGGTGATCGCGTAGCCCTCGGCATCGTGCTGGTGACCGGTTGCGGCGGTCGTCGTGTCGATGCGCTGAACCTCGACGTCGGCGCCGACCACCGGCACGCCGCGCGCGTCGGAGACGATGCCGTAGATCAGCAGCCCGAGGATCTCGTCGTGGTGGTCGGGGTGCAGCGTGCGGGAACGAGCCGCAGCGGGATCGACGGTTTCACTCGCGGGCCAGGTCGTGCTGTCGACCCGCGGTGCGGAGGGGGCCATCGGCAGGACGGCGCCAGATGCGAGGCGTTCGTCTGGCGCGGTCGCGACCCGGAGCGTGGCCAGGAACCCGCAGGCCAAGAGCGCGACTGCCTGTCCGATCACCAGGGTGACGAGCAGGGTGCGTCCCATGCTCGCATGCGCGGGGGCTCCGTCACTCATGGCAGGATCACGGGTGAGGTCCCGGTGTAGGGGATGCGGATCGCTTCGGCGCCGAGGAGGTCGCCGGCGCGCCACGTCTCGAGCGTCCATGCGCCCATGGGTATCGGGATCCGGTCGCTCACCCCGTACTCGGGCCACCAGCAGACCGCTCGACCGTCGGCGCCGCGGAGGATCAAGCGCCGGGCTCCCGGCTTCACCACCTGAAGCATCTCGATCGGCTGGAGTCGCAGCTCGAGGTCGTCGATCGAGTGCTCGCTCGGGTCGACGATGCGTGACACGGAGCCGCCCGGGTGTTCGTCGGAAGGCCAACGGAAGGCCCACACCATGTAGGGGCGAGCCGAGGCGCCGAATTCGAAGTGGCCGTCGCCATCCGGCTCCGACCAGCCCTCTTGCCGGAGGCCCTGCGCGCGCGCTTCGAGCAGATCGAGCGCGACGCTCTTCAGCTGTGCGTAGGCGGGGGCGCCCTGTGCATCGAGCAGTCTGCCGGAGATCGTCCGCCGGGCATGCAGCGCGATGCGAACCGTCTCGGCGCTGCCCGCGGCGAACTCCCCCGACACGCTGCCGCCTCCCAGATCGTCGTGAGAGGCCCACAGGCTCAGGGCCCGGCGTGGCTGCGGCGCAAGCTGCACGCGGCCGGTCGCGTCGGTCCGCAGTTCCGGGTGCTCGGACGGGCGCCCGTCGTACGGCCAGTAGCCGACGGAGGCCCCGCTGACCATCCGGCCCGACGATCCCTCGACGACCTCGATCGTGGGAGCCATGACCGCCTCGCGGAGGCTCGCGCGGGGTAGCCGAAGCAGGAGCGACTCGTCGTCGGTCGTCCAGGTCAATGTCGCGAGCGCGCGGTCGCCGACGACGACCGAGACGAACAGCGGCAAGTCGTCTTGCGCTGCGATCCTGCCCCAGGCCGGAGCGAGCTGCTCGTCCGGCTCGAACCGGCCGCGCTGGCCGAGCCCGAGGGTCTCATGATGAAGTCTTCGGCCCGGCTCTGCGGTCGAGACGAGCACCCGGGGCCAGCGTTGCCAGGCCTCGTCGGCTTCGGGCAGACCGAGGTCGGAGTGGTCAGGCACGTAGGCCTCGCCGAGCCCGTCGAGGATGGTGAGCGTGGCGGTGGGCACCTTCGCCAGCGTGAACTCGACGTGTCGCCGCGCCTCTCCTGTCTCGAACTCGAGCTCTCGTTCTTCGCTGACGTGGCCCTCCGCACTGGCCTGCACCTTCCAACGACCTGGTCGGAGACCCACGACCGCGAACCCCGCGTCACCTCCCTGGCGCGCCCAGCGGATCGCGTTCCAGTCGACGTCCTCGGCGACGGGGGCGACCCGGACCTGCGCTCCTGGGAGCGGCTCTCCGGTCGTCCGGCGCACCACGCCGGTGAGGATGATGCCGACCGGGCCGTCGGGATCGAGAGTCGGTCTGGTGGCGGATCGGACGTCCGTGTCGAGCGGCATTCCGTAGACCGGAGCCGGCGTCGGTGTGGATCGGCTCGCCGTCCTCTGCGCGGCAGCGGCGGGGGCCCGGTCTTCCATGGGCCCTCGCTGCGCGAACCCGTCCGGGGCCATGGCCGGCCCGTTGGTGAGCGACCACACGCCCCAGGCGAGAAGCAGCGCCTGCAGCACGGCGATCCCGAACAGGGTCGATGTCGAGAGTCGTCTCATCTCGTCGCGGCGCGCCGGGCTCAGGACGTGCCGAAGCGCTCCTCCCATCCCGCGTGCCAGGGCCGGACCGTCCGAAGATGCTCCAGCTCCTGTCGATGCGCCCGGATCCACATGGTCGCGCGCGGCTCGACCTCGTCGAAGTCTTGCCACAACGCGCGGTCGAGCTGATCGAACTCGTCGCGCACCGGCTCGATGCGCGCGAGGCGTTCGTCGACGTCGTCCGGCACCGGCTGTCCGTCGCGCCGGAGCAGCGCGTAGAACGCCTCCATGGCGGTCGCGGCGTCGTGCAGATCGCATCTGCGGAACGTGCCGACGATGCCGGGCTCGGAGACGGCCGGTGCGAGGTCGGCCTCGAGCCAGTACTGGAGCCCGCCGTTCCCGAAGATGCCGCTGAAGCGGCACGCCCACACGACGGTGGACTCCGCCTCGGTCAGCCGCGGCAGGTCCCGCGTGGGTTGCCAGCGCGGTCCCTCGATGCGCGCGACCAGGTCGCTGAGGAGGTCTTCCTCACGTTCGGTCACGGGATCGAAAGCCTGGCCGTCGCGGAACAGCGCGTCGAAGCGCGTGCCGGCGTCGGGGGAGCGGTCGTGGCGAGGTCGACGGAACGGCCAGATCATCGGGTGACGTTTACAACCGGTGCCTGGCACCGGTTGTAAAAGTTCGTCTCAGCGGCCTGTCACCGTAGCGCGACCGCGCGTGAGGAGTTGGTCGAGAACGAGATCGACGCGGTCGATGCGGCCGTGCCGGTCCCAGGTCTCGAGGAGATAGCTGCCCAGTGGCGCCTCGAGTCCGGTGATGGACTCGATCCTGCCCCAAGTCACCACGTTCCCGGCGCGGTCGCGGAGCAGGAAGTCGATCGGCTCGAGCGCGTGGGTCTGCAGCGGCAGGTAGGCGGCTTCGGCGAGCTGCAGTGTCGCTTCCTTCGCACCAGGGAGGATCTCGACCAGAGCGTAGAGGTGCGTGCGCGGTGGCTGCAGGGCGCTCGCGCGGACCACCACCGGACCGTTCGCGAGTTCGAGTTCGGCGATGCCGTCTGCGTCGGTCGTGGACTCGCTGTGGATCCGCGTCCAACGCGGCGGAGGGACTTCGGTGAGGTAGCGGCTGGGCACGGCCATCAGCCGCGCGCGTATCGGGGCGCCTTCGGGATCGAGGACCGTGACGCGCACGCGACGGCTGGGGAGCAGAGCGACGTCGAGGGTCGTGGGGGAGTCGGGATCGATCGTCACGAACTCCTCCCAGGCAGCGAATCCCTCGGCGGACACCGACACGCGCGGGTCGGCGTCGAGCATCGTGGGGAACGACGCTTCGCCCGCCTCGGAAGTCACGGCCGACTGGCGCCAACCGAGCTGGACCTCCGCGCCGCCGATCGGTCGTCCGGTGCCCTGGTCGGAGACGCGCACCGTCACCGGATGCCGAACCTGCGAGTCGAGGTCGCCTGGCAGGCGCAGCCGGACGATCTCGACGCCGGCGGTCAGCGGGGCTGAGTCGACGATGCGGTCGCGAAGCAGCAGGACGACCTGGCACGGCAGGTCGCCATGCCACTCGATGCGTCCGTAGCAATCGGGTGGGCCGAGGTCGGGGCGCCAGGACGCTTCGCCGACGTAGCGGGTCCGCACGACACGGAGTCGACGGTCGGCGGGCAGCTCGCGGAGTGCCGTGATACGGATCAGGTGCCTTGCGACGTCGCGTACCGGAAGGTCGAGTCCGAGGGATGCGGCGTCGGGGACCACCGGTCGTCCCTGCGCATCGAGGAGCTGGACGAAGACCTTGGTGGTTGGTGTCAGCCCGTAGTCGCGCCGTACGAACCGCTCGTCGCCGGTCCATGCGAGAGGTTCGACGACCGGGCGGTGGCCTTCCGCGGACACGCGGATCTCGTAGTCGCCGGGCGCCAGACCTCGCGCCGTGTAACCACGGCGATCGCGCTGTTCGCCTCGCGCTGCGACCGCGCCCGACAGGTCGTAGATCGTGACACCGGCTTCCTCCTGCAAGGGCTCGCCGTCCGCACCCCGGATCGTGCCATGGACGACCAGTCCGAGCGCATCGGCCGAGGGCGATCCGTCGGCCGTCGGTTCGACCGCGGGTGTCGCCTGCGCCGCGGTGGCTTGCGCGTCCCGTGCCGTCACCGCGCCGCCGGCTCGCGTGGAACCCCAGGTCTGGCGCTCTCCCGCCGTTCCTCCGGCAGGTAGCTGCAAGGGGTCGACCTCCGCGGTGAAGAAGCGCACGCCGAGCCAGCCGAGCAACACCACGGCCTGGAGGAGCACGACGATCCGCAGCACGGTCGACGCGCTGCCCGAGTCCCGCGTCGGTCGACTCATCGGAGTTCGACCTGCTCCCAGGGTTGCAACGGCAGCGTGATCTGCCGGCGTTCGATCGGGCCGACCGACGACCAGCTCTCCAACGTCCAGGTGCCCGCGGGACCGTAGAGATCCTCTCCTGGCATCGATCCCACCGTTGCCCAGTTCACTGGAGTGCCGTCGTCGTCCCGCAGCACGACGTAGCGCGGGCCGGGCGCGCGGAGTCGGACCAGAGTCGCCGGCGTGAAGCGCAGGGTCAGGTCGGAGACGTCGCCTGCCGCCGTGTCCACCACGGCGGTTGCCGAGCCGTCCTCCCAGCGCCGCGCCAGGATCAGGTAGCGCCCGGTGCCGCAGGTCAACTCGAAGCGGCCCTGCTCGGTCCCCACGCCGCCGCTGCTGTACTGGTCGAGGAAGCTGGGCGGGATCCCGTCGCGCTCCAACGGCACCGCGCTGACGAATACGAACTGGCTGTTCCCATCCGGGGCGAGCACCCGGCCCGCGACGCGACGAGCCGGGCCGAGAGCGATCCGAAGCACGGGCGTGTCCTGACCCGGCGCGAGTTCGGGGGCGCCTTGGAACGGTCCGTAGCCGTCGGCGCGGACCGAGAGCAGCGCGCGTCGCGGTCGCTGTCCGGTGAACGTCGCTCGACCGAGGGCATCGGTCGTCGCTTCGAACCGATCGACTCCATTCGATTGCGGCTTCTGGTCGACCTGGGCCAGGACGAGCTTCGCGTCGGGGATGGCCTGACCGGTGGTGCTGTCGCTCACGCGGACCTGGAGTTCCGCGAGGCAGTCCTGCAGCGCAGCGTGCGACAGAGGGATGCGAAGGTCCCTCTCGGGCTCGGTCCAGGAGACCTGGGCGACCACGTGTTCGCCGCAGACCACGCCGACGTGCAGCGGCAGATCGGTTCGCGGCCGGAGGCGGGCGAAGGCTTCACTGTCGGCCTCGGGAGTCAGCCAGGTCGCGAGCTCGTTCCAGTAGGACTGCATCGGGATCCGCGGAGGGAGTGGTTCGCGTTGGATTTCGAGGGTCAGGGCGAACGACTCGTCGGGGATCCAGGCGCGGTCGGTCTCGTCGACCAAGACCACGTCGATTTCGTCGGGCATCGCGTGGAGGACCAGATCGAGGTGCGTGCGCGCGGGCTCCGCGGTGAGCTGGATCCGGCGGACGAGATCGGACGCGCCCTTCGCCCTGGCGGTCACGTCCCATTCCCCGGGCCAGAGACCGAGGGCCGCGAAGCGCGCTGTGGCGTCGGCGTCGGCAGGGAAGGCGTCGAGCGGGGCGTCGTCGAACAGGGTGCCCGGCGGTGGTGCGGAGCGCGCCTCGAAGTAGACGTGGGCGCCGGGGAGCGGATTGCCGTCGGAGTCGCGCACGAATCCGGTGACGATCAGGCCGAGGGGGCTGTCGGCCGCGAAGGTGCGCTGTTGCGTAGCCAGAGTGACGCGGTCGTGTGACGCAGGGGCCGCCGACGGAGCGGGCGTCGACGCGAGCGACGTGACAGGGCGTTGATCCTCGTCATCCGGCGCCCGGCCTGCGAGACCGTCCGCGGGCGTCCGCTCGCCAATTGGCGTGCAGAGCGACAGCGCGATCAGCGCCGCGGTCTGCGCCGCAGCGAGTGCCAGCCACGTGGTCGACCTCATTTCCTTCCGCTTCCGTTCCAGGCCCCCTACCGGAAGAACCTGGAGCGGGCAGCGACCTCAGACTAGCCGCGCCCCAGGCGAACGCGCAGCCCGTTCGAGGTGATCATCCCGAGCGCGTTGGCGAACGGGTCGGAGATCAGTGCCTGGCCGAACAGGCGCACACCGGCGAGGCTCGGGTCGTTCGGGACCGTGAAAGCCACCGCTGCAGATCCGCTCATCGAGGTGGTGAGCGGCAGCACCTGCACGGGTGCGACGTGGCCGATGCAGCCGGGCATGCCGAAGGGGTCGAGCGGGACCAGGGCCCGGTCGAAGCCGAGCAGGAGTGAGCCGCTGGACCCGAACGGTGCCGCGCGGAGCTGGAACTCGAAGGTGCCGTCGACGACGGTGCGGCCGGCGGTCTCGAGGGCCGGGCGGCGCGCGAGGTGGTCGTTGCAGCCGCGGCCGATGACGCGGACCGATCCGGCGTCGGCGCTGAACAGATTGCGGAACGCGGTGAGGCGGCCGCCTCTCGGGCCGACCTCCGAGGCTCGAGGAGTGCCGACCACCACATCGACGCGGCCGTCGGCGTCGAAGTCTCCTACGTCGAAGGCCGAACCGAAGCGCTCGTTGTCGAAGTGGCCGGAGAGGGTCGCCAGGGTGCGGCCGGTGGGCGTGCCGTCGTAGCTCTTGACGAGCACGGAGCCGGATTCGGTGAAGCTGGCGGGCGCGCCGATCAAGATCTCCGAGCGTCCGTCGCCGTTGGCGTCGGCTGCGCGGACCAGGAACCCGAGTCGGGCGCCGGCCGCGCCTTCGATGCGCATCAGCTCGTTGCGGGTCAGGTTCTCGTAGACGAAGACCGCGCTGTGGTCGCCGGAGGATTCCGAGCCTCCCGCGCCGACGATCACGTCGAGGCGCCCGTCGCCGTCCACGTCGGCGCTCGCGACCGAGATCCCGAACTCCGAGAAGCCGCTGACCAGATCGAGGAGGTGGATGCGGCTCCGCTGGCGTCCGGAGTGGATTTCGATCCGGTCGCGATACATCGCGGCCACCTCGGTGAAGCCGTCGCCGTCGAGGTCGCCGAGTCCGGCGGTGCCGATCAGGTCCTGCACGCGGCCATCGCGGTAGAGCAGTCCGCCGGTGCGACCCGAGTAGACGAAGATCTCGGGCAGCCGCGAGACGGTCGAACTCACGACGACGTCGTCGAACCCGTCGTTGTCGAAGTCGCCCGCGCCGTCGACGTACTCCGCGAAGCGCACCACGCCGTCCGGTGCGGGCAGGGTGTGGATGCGGATCCCGGTCCGGCCGGAGATCACCAGCGCGTAACCGTGGCCGCCCACGGCTCGGAACTGTGGCGCGCCGACCACGAAGTCGCCCCGGCCGTCGCCATCCACGTCGCCCGCGGCAGCCATGCTCCAGCCGAGGACGTCGCCGTCGGGTGCCTCGATCGAGAACAGCGATCGGCCGGTCAGGCCCGAGATCGCGCGGATCGTGTCGAAGTGGAAGTGGCCGTAGACGATGTCGTCGCGGCCGTCCCCGTCGAGGTCGCCCGGCACGCAGACCGAGTGGCCGAGGCCGATGGAGTCGCCGGCGCGGATCGAGAAGCCTTCCTGGTAGGACTGGCCGGGGAGTGCGGCGGACAACAGGGCTGCAGTGGCGCATGCCGCGACGCAGGCGCGGCGGATGAATCGATCGGGGCTCATCGTGGAATCTCTCTCTGGGGTTCTCGCGCGGGCCGTGTGCCCGTGCTCGATCCCCAGGGCGAGATCGGTCGTTGCCGACTGCCATCGACGTTCCCGGTTTCTGTCGTAGTTGGTGCCTGGCACCGACTACGACAGACTCTGTTGGTCACGGGAGCGCAATGGGTGTCGCGTCGGGCACTGGCACGCTGAGGGCGAAGCGGCCCTGGAGTCCGTTGGCGCCGTGCGACTCGACCTGCCAGGTGCCGACCGGCAGCCAGACCTCCACGTCGCTCCATACGCGATCCCAGAAGAACGGTTGGCCGTCGCGGTCGCGGACCACGAGGTAGCGCGGACCGTCCGAGCGGAGCTTCACCAGGTGGGTGGGGCGCAGCCGAACCTCGAGGTCCTCGATGGGGCCGGAGGTGGTGTCGACGAGGACGGTCGTCGTGCCCTTCTCGTGGTCGTAGGCGCGCAGCAGGGCACGTCCGCTGCCCACGGTCCACTCGAAGCGGGCCGTCTCGCCGATCGGTGAGCCGTCCTGATCCGCCCAGTACCGCACCGGTGCGTCGAAGCGATCCAGCGGCGTCAGGCTCAGGCGGGCGTGCGGTTGCGCGGAGCCATCGGGGTTCAGGACGGTTCCCGACACCGTCCGTGGCCGGGACATCTCGAACAGGTGCACCGGTCCGCTCCCTGGCGGGATGTCGAAGTGCCTGCTCTCGATCGCGTAGTCCTCGGCTTGTGCATAGAGCTGCCAGTCGCCGGGGACGAGACCGGTGAGGCGGACGCGGCCCTCGGTGTCGGCACGGAGCGCGATGTGTCGGTGGCCGACGGTCGCGCCGGCGAGCGGGCTGCGACTGACCTTGTCGACCACCTGGAACTCCGCCTGTGCCAGAGCACCGCGCAGGGCGTCGCGGTGGAGCGGTACCTGGATCTCGGTGCTTTCCTTCGGCCACTCGCTGCGAGCCAGAACGCGGTCCCCGAGCATCACCGAGAGTTGGAGCGGCAGCGGTTCCGACGCGCGCAGTGTGCAGAAGGCCTGTGCGGGATCGTTGCGCAGGACCTCCGCGTGGAGCGGTTGGTCCAGCGTGCGGTAGTCGACACGATCGGCCAGGACTGCGGTGCTGCCGACCACGTGCACGCGGAGCTGTGCTCCGTCGAAGGGTGGCGGGACGCCGAGCGATTCGTAGGAGGGGAGCCAGGCTTCGTCCGCCTCGTCGACCAGGAACAGCCGCGCGGTGTCGGCAGGATGCAGCGTGAGGTCCAGCGTCGTGTGGGGCCGGTCGTCCCCGAGTTCCAGGGTGGTCTGGGTGTCGCGCCAGTCGCCGACGCCGCAGGACGCGCTCACCTGCCAGGTGCCGGGAGTGAGTCCGACGACCCGGTAGAACGACTGCTCGCCTTGTCGGCCGTTGGCCCGCTGATCCGCGCTCACGAATTTCGCATGGGCATGGCGGACGAGCCGTCCCTCCGGGTCGCGGATCGATCCGGTGACGATCAGGCCGACGGGGTCCTCCGGGTCGTAGCGCCACGCCGTGCGCACTTCGCCGGTGGGCGAGTCCGCGCGTCGCGCGGAGTCGGAGGTCGAATCGTCCCGCTCGTCCGAAGTCGAGGTCCGGCGCGCGTCCTCCCGACGCGCAGAATCCCCATCCCGACCCTCGGACCTCTCCGGGAGTGGCGCGTCCGTGCCAAGCAATGCCGCGATCAGGAGTGCTACGGCCACGGACTCCACCACGGCCACGATCCACCACTTCGTGCTGCGCCTCATCGGATGTCCACCATTTGCACCCCGCCGCTCGCCTCGACCGTCAGCGGTCGCGCCTCGAGGAGCTGGCGGGCGTCGTGCACCTCGAGCGTGTAGTCACCCGGCGCCACCAGGAGGTTCAGGAAGTCCGAGCCCGAGGCCCAGCCAGCAGGTAGTCCGGATTCGTCGCGGAGCACGACCGACCGTGTCGCGAGCGGGTCTTCGCTTCGCACATGCAGTCGGGTACCGCGGGTGACGCGCAGCGTGACCTCCTCGCCCGCGGGGGTGCCGGCGCCGATACGGGCATAGCCCGCGTACCCGCTGTGCGAAGCCCACACGGCGCAATCCGCCGTCGGGCGCTCCATCTGGAATCGACCATCCTGATCGGTCTCGGTGGCGTGGCGCCGATGCGCCCATTCGCCAGGCGGCTGGTGTGTGCGCATCAGGCTGACAGCGCGCACCAGGCAATGTGCAGGCTTGCCGTTCTCGTCGAGCACCCGTCCGTGCAGTGTCGTCGCTGGCTCCAGGTCCACGGCGATCTCCTGTGGCCCCCTCCCGTCCAGATCCACCTGTACCCTCGCCGGACAATACCCCTCCGCAGCGGCAGTGACGATCGCGAGGCCGGCCAGCACCGGCGAGAAGCGCGCACTCCCGTCCTTCCCCGACTGCTGCTCCCCGAATTCCAGCAGGCCGACCTGCGCGCCTTCCAAGGGTTGCCCAGTGTCCGCGTCACGAACGGAGACGGTCACCGACGCCTTCGGATCTACCGCCGCCTCCGGCCGGATCGTGAACCGCACCTCGGCCTGACCTGGGGTGATCGGTGCCGAGGCGAGCACCCGGTCGCGCAGCGCCAACACCACGTGGGCAGGCAGGGGTCGGCGTACCTCCAAGATCCCGAGCGACGCAGGATCCCCTTCGCCGGCGAACCAGCGCACTTCGCCGTGTTGCTTCGGCTCGAGGCTCCACAGCCGTTCGCCGGGTGCGTCGCGGGTCGCGGTGACCCATAGCGGGACCCGGAACATGGACTTCGCGGGGAGTCCGAACGAGGTCGCCTCGGCGTGGACCGGTCGGCCCTCCGGATCCGTGACGAACACGTCGATGCGCGATGCCTGCTCCAGCACGAAGTCCTGTCGCACGCGGGGCACCGCCGCGCGCAGCTCCAGCTGGGCCTCCGCAGTGCAGTGGCCTTCCCCGAAGGCGCGCAGCGTGTAATCGCCTGGCTGGAGGCCGGCGAGAACGTAGCCCCGGTCGTCGACCCGGACGCTGTCGATCGGCTGTGCGTCGCTGCCGAAGCCGCCGACCACCGCCAGCTTCGGCACCGTGCCGTCGACCGAGCGCACGCTGCCCCAGACGATGATGCCGAGCCGGTCGTCGAAGGCCTGGCCCTCGGCGACCGCGCGGCGGGAGGTGTCGGCGGGTGCGTCGTTCCCGGCCCGCGTTGCATCGGCTCCCGACGCTCCGCGCCGCGCCTCGGCCCGCGGTTCTCGATCGTCGCGGTCGCCCGCGGCCTCCACCGTCGGTCGCTCCACGAGGTGATCCGACCGCAGGGCCAAGAGCATGCCCAGCACCGCGATCAGCACCGATTGCAGCACGACCAGCGTGCGCGGGATGCGTGTGCCGTCGGTTCCGGGTCCCATGCCTGCCACCATGCCGGCAGGCTACCCGAGCACGACGCGCACGGCAGTCCTCGTTCCTCCGCCGAATTCTGTCGTAGTTGGTGCCAGGCACCAACTACGACAGAAACCGCGCGCATCGTGTTGCCGCGCTCACCACCCCGAAGGACCACCCCGATGGACGCCCCGATCCAGTCCCCGCTCTCCATCTACGTGCTCTTCCATCAGGCGTCGGAGCAGGGCCGCAAGCTCGCGCACGACCTCCACGACTGGTTCCGTCTGAAGACCGACGACGGCGAGCGCAGCGAGTCGGGCTTGCCGGTGTGGTTCCGCAGCGTGCTCACCGAGGCGGCGGAGGATGTGCAGCAGATCACGCCGCCGATCGACTGGAAGGGTGCGGAGTCGAACGTGGTGGTGGTCCTCGCCGACCGCCACATGGTCGCGGACCGTGGCTGGCGCTATGCCCTGCACGCGCTCACCAAGCCCGCGAAGACGAAGGGACGCAAGACGACCAGCCGCAACCGCCTCGTGCTCCCGGTGGAAGTCGATCCCGCGCTCCATCAGCTCCGGTTCCTCACCACCGACCGCAATGCGCTGCGCATCGGGCCTCCCTTGCCCGAGGGGCTCACCGAGAAGCGCGACGCCGACCGCTGGAAGACCGAGCTGCAGCGCCGCGCCCGCCTCCTCCGCCGCGCGGTCACCGAAGCGATCGCGCGTCAGTTCGTCTTCGAACGCGGCACCGACGACGCGCCCGGCCGGCTCAGCGTCTTCCTCAGCCACGCCAAGCGCGACGGCCGCCAGATCGCCGAGCGACTCCGCGACAGCCTCGCGAGCTATTCGCAGCTCGACGTCTGGTACGACGCCACCGACCTGCCCGCCGGCCATGCCTGGCGGAAGCCGATGACGACGGCGGCGGGCGAGCTCGCCGCGCTGGTGAGCGTCGTCACCGATGCCTACCCCACGCGACCGTGGTGCCGCAAGGAGATCGAGACGGCGCGGCGGCCGCACTGCCTCCCCGGCACCTCGCCGCATACCTCCATATGGCAGGTGCAGCCCACCGTCGCGGTCCACGCCGCAGGCGCGCATTGGAGCCGCGCGATGGCCCACCTCGTCCACGTGCCGGCGATCGGCTGGGGCGACGAGACCGCGGTGCCCGACCGGATCGCCGACATCGTCGACCGGCTGGTCCTGGAGGTCATGGTCACCTCGTTCCATCGCCGGCTCGCGACCCACTGGGTCGCGGAGCGGGCGAAGCAGCTCGCCGACGGCGGTCGCCACGTCGCCCTGCTCACCTGGGTGCCCGAACCCTGGACGCTGGTGATGGTCCTGCGCGAACTGGTGCGCAAGAACGCTGGCAAGCGTGCCTTCACCGAACTCGTGGTCGTCTACCCCGGCCATGGCCTGCGCCCCGGCGAGCACGTCGAACTCCAGGAGATCGCCGAGAGCCTCGCCGAACTCGCCGCGGGGTCCGACAAGAAGTCCCGCCTCGCGGTCCGTCTCGTGAGCCATGAGCGCCTCGATCGGTTCCTGGCCTCGCGCACGCCGGCGAAGCCAGAGACCCGCGACCAGCCGTTCCGCGTCTGTCTTTCCGGCGGCGGCAGCAACGCCGAGCTCGCATCTGCCGGCCTCGGCATGCCGCACGTCGACGACCTGTTCGTCCGCCTCGCCCGCCGCCTGCTCGAGAGCGGCGCCCGCATCGTCTACGGCGGCACGCTCGGCAAGCTCGACAACAACCTCACCGAAGCGCTGATCGAAGCCGCCCGCGGTTGGATGCGCGACCAGAGTCTCGACGACGCCGGCGAGGTCGATCCGCAGCAGCTCGACGACGTGCCGTTCACCAACTACTCCGCGTGGCCGATGTCGAAGAAGATCGAACTTCGCCACCAGGCCGACCTGGTCGGGATGTGCACCTTCAAGGGGGTCGAACCACCGCGGCCTCTGGACGACGACCCGAGCCGCGACGACGAGACCATCGAGAAGCTGAGAACCGCCGAGGCCCTGGAGGCAATGCGGAGACTTACCTCCAATGCCGAAGAGATTCCGCTCCGCATCGTCGTCGCCGGCAAGATCGCCGGCTACTCCGGCTTCCTGCCGGGCATCGCCGAGGAGGCGCTCTGGGCCATCCAGGAAGGCCAGATCCTGGTCGTCCTCGGCGGCTTCGGCGGCTGTGCCGCGCTGCTCGCCGATTACCTGCGCACCCCGAAGAGCCCCTGGCCCGACGAACTGACCCTGGAGCGCTGCATCGCCGAGAAGCAGCTCGACGCGCCCTGGGTCTCGCCCGAACTCCTCGCCGAACACGAGCCGCGCTTCGCCGCCCTGCGCCAGCAGCTCGACCGATACCGCGCCGAACTGCACGGCCCCCTCCAGCGGAGCCGCTTCAGCGTTGGCAGGAAGTCGACGGGCGCCAAGGATCTCCGCCAGCAAGTGCTCGCGCTTCTGCACGAGTCGAGCCCCACGCGGGTGGTCCAAGAAGTGGGCGAACTCGTCGACCACCTCGCCCGCCGTTGATGCGCCGGAGCCCGCCGCTAAGGTTCGGGCCAGTCGGGAAGAGGCCCTCCGGCCAGCTCCCGCCCGCCTATGGCATTGGCCGTCCACACGCCGCTCACGATCTACGTCCTGTACCACCAGGACTCCGACGAAGCGCGCGCCCTCGCGCACGGCCTGCACGACTGGTTCCGGTGTCGGGCGAAGGTCTCGGTTCGCGATGAGGGTGCGAGTCTGGTGCCGCGGCCGGTGGGGAGGCAGCGGTGATGGGAGAGGCGAAGGCTGGTGAGGGGGCGTGCGAGATCTTCCTGAGCTACCGGCGGGACGACGTGCCGTTCGCGGCGCTGATGCTCTACCGCGCGCTCGAGGACCGGTTCGGCAAGGGCTCGGTGTTCCTCGATGTCGAGATGCGGGCGATGGAGCCCTTTCCGGCGAAGATCCAGGCCGCGCTCGACGGTGCCCTGATCGTCTGCGTGCTGATCGGCAAGCACTGGTTCGACGGTGACGGTCCCGACAACGTGCAGCGGATCGCCGATCCTCGGGACTGGGTGCACCGCGAGGTCCGCTATGCGTTGGACCACGGCAAGGCCCTGCCGGTCCTGGTGTCGCGGCATGAATGGCCCGTCGAAGCGGCATTCCCCGAGCCGCTGCGGCCGCTCGTCTCGCTGAGCAGCAAGTTCCAGATCCAGGCGGCGCACTGGGAGCGCGACTTCCCCTGGTTCGCCACCAAGCTGGCGAAGCTGCTCGAGGAACGGCGGGAGGATGCCATTGGAGCACCGGCGCTTGAACCGGCCCACGGCCTGCGCTCGATCGCGGAAGACCTGCCCTACCCGGAGGCGTCGCTGGCCAGCGAGTGGCGCAGTTGGGTCCTCGAAGCACTGGGGCGCTCGCGGTTGGCCCACCAGCCGGTGTCGCTGGTCGAGGTCTACGTGGAGTCGGGTCTGCACGCGCGCGATGCCCGGCAGGGTGAGTCTGTCGGGTCCCTGCTCGAGCTGTTGAGCAGGGTGCGTTCGTCGGCGGCTTTCCCACGCTGCTGGGTCCTGTTCGGCGATCCTGGCAGCGGCAAGTCCACGGTCCTGCGACACGCCGCGACGCGCCTCACCGAGCAAGAGGACGCGGTGCCGGTCTACGTATCGCTCGCGGTCTGGAGTCGCGAGCTGCGTCGCGAGGACCGGGGCGAAGAGCCCCGCTCGATCTGGCGCTTCGCCGCGGAGCGGGTCCAGCCGGATCGGGCCGAGCAACTCGAGCGCTACCTGGAGAGCGAGCGCGATGCGGGTCGCGTGGTCCTGCTGCTCGACGGCTTCGACGAAGTCGCACCGCATCTGCAGCCGCGGATGCGCGCCTGGATCGAGGCCCTCTGCCGGGTCGACGGTCTCCCCGTGGTCATCGCGAGTCGACCGATCGGCCAAGGTGGCTTGACGGATCTGGCGCTGCTGCGCGTCGCCGAAGTGCAGCCACTCTCGCCGACGCAGCAGGCCGAGCTGATCGGCAAATGGCTTCCCGACGAGCGGGCACGCGCCGCGTTCCTGGAGCGACTTCGCGACACGCCGCCGCTGCGGCGGTTGGCGCCCAATCCGTTGCTCTTGTCGCTCATGGGGTGGGTGGCCGACCGACGTGGCGTCGACAAGCTGCCGGCCACGCTGACGCTCCTCCACGACGAGATCCTGCAGCAGATCGTCGAGGTCGGCTACAAGACTCCGGACGCCGTCGCCGAGAAGGTCGGCTTCGAGCTGAGTGTGACGGTGGTCGAAGCGCTCGGGGAGATCGCCCTGGGTCTGCTCCTCGATCGGGACCACGATGCCGTGTGGCCGCGCAGTGTGATCGTGGAGGCCATCGGTCGCCTGCCGGACGACACCCGCCGCGCTCTCGGCGAAGCGACCGCGACCGGAGGGGAAGCGTTCGTGATCGACCTGGCCCGGACCGGTCTGTGGTCGGAGTCGGAAGGCGCGGGCCTCGGTTACCGCTTCCTGCACCGTAGCCTGGGAGAGGCGCTCGCTGCCAAGGCCTTGAGCCGACGAGTCGCCGACCCGGCGGGCCAGCGTTGGGTCCTCCAACTCGGGTCGAGAGTCGCCGGCGAAGAGGCCCGCTGGGCCGAGGTCTTCGCGCTGTTCGTCGCGCGGGTCTCGAAGGGTGATTCAAACGCTGCCGACCATTGGCTGCTCCGTCTGGCCGAGGCCAACCCGGTGCTGGCCCGCCGGGCCTTGTGCTGGGTCGACCATGCCAGTCCGGAGACGGTCGAGAAGCTCCTCGACCTGCCCGGTGACGACCTCGACCGCCGCTGCGCGCTGTTCGGCCAGATCGAGGAGCTGGTGGGAGATCTGGCTGGTGCCGCGCGCCTGCTCGGCCGACTGGCGGCGCGCACCGCGGACTGCCAGGAGCTGTGGTTTCTCGCGAAGGCCCTCGATCGGATCGCGGGAGATCCGCGGGTCGGCAAGGAGGCGCAGGACGAGGCTGCCGACGCTCTGAGCAAGAAGTTGTTCGCGTGCGGCTTCGGGCAGCAGCGGCCGGAGTTGGAATGGTGCGAGATCCGCGAGCAGTTCCGGAGCTTCGAGATGGGGAGTCCGGAGGATGAGGTGGGTCGATCGAGCGACGAAGGCCCGCTGCATCACGTGGTCATCGAGAAGCCCTACTGGCTCGCCGCGACGCCGATCACGAACGCGCAGTGGAAGCGGTTCCGCAGCGAGCATCCGGAGGACGACGATCGGCCGGTCGTGAACGTCACTTGGTTCGAGGCGGCGATGTACTGCCGCTGGCTCGGCGCGCGCCTGCCCTCGGAGGCCGAGTGGGAGTGCGCTGCGCGCAGTGGCACGACCACGCGCTTCTGCTCCGGAGATGCGGACGGTGACCTGGACGACTTCGGCTGGTACGGGAGCGATGCACGCGGCCTGATGCCCGTAGGGCAGAAGAAGCCGAATGCGTCGGGACTGCGCGACATGCACGGCAACGTGTGGGAGTGGTGCGAGGACAGGTGGCACGGTTCCTACAAGGGCGCCCCCGACGACGGCGGCGCATGGGTTGATGATGGCCCCCCCTCCCGTGTCATGCGTGGCGGGTCGTTCCTGTTCGATGCCGGCGGGTGTCGCTCTGCCTTCCGCTGGTTCAGGCTCCCGAGGGCCCGCGACGACGCCCTGGGCCTGCGCCCCGCCAGTTCGTCACTGAGCAACCTCACCACTTCACCACCCCCCGAGCCCTCGCCGGATTGACCCGGTGCTGCGCCATTCCCTCCGGCTCCTTCCCACCCCATGACCTACCACTACACCGTCTTCCTCAGCTATCACCGCGCCCTGCGCGTCGGGCAGTTGGGCGAACTCGAGTTCAGCGCAGCCGGTGAATGGGTGCGCTGCGTGTTGAAGCCGCTGTTGACCCAGTGGCTGCCGGAATACGTGCCGGATGCGACGATCGCATTCGACGGGGATCTCCCAGCGGGCACGTGTAGCAGGGACGGGATCCGCGACATGCTCCAGCGCTCGGCCTGCATGGTGGCGGTCTGGTCGATGCCCTACTTCGCGTCGGCGTGGTGTCGAGCAGAGTGGCAGTCGATGCTGGCTCGCGAACGGGCCGAGAAGTGCGGCGAACTGGTCATTCCGGTGGTGTTCTGCGACGGCGACCACTTCGACGACGACGCTAAGGAGCGGACGCAGAGTCCTGCGGCCTACGGCCTGCAACCGTTCACCACGATGGGCCCGGGTTACAAGACCAGCAAGCGATTCGAGCAGCTCCAGGAGCAGATCAAGCTGCTCTGCGACGAGATCAGGCGCCGGAGTGGCGGTGCGCCGCCGTTCCGCGACGACTTCCCCTGGACCTCGCCCGACGGCCTGGATCCCCGGCCACCCTTCTCCCCGCCGAGTTTCCGCCGATGAGCCGCCCCTCCGTCGTCACGTTCTACTCCTACAAGGGCGGGGTCGGGCGTTCGTTCGTGCTGGCGAACGTCGCCGCGATGTTGGCGCGCTGGGGCTTCCGCGTGCTCTGCGTCGACTTCGACCTGGAGGCACCAGGGCTCTGGCACTACTTCCGCGAGCGGCGCGAGGATGCTGGTCCGAAGCGCGGCATCGTCGACCTCGTGCTCGATGCCGATGCAGGGCCCGAGTCGTGGCGCGAGTGCCTGCGGCCGATCCGGCGCCGGGATTCCGAGGGCGCAGAGTTCAGGGGCGCACTCGATCTGCTGGTCGCCGGCAACGACACGTCGCCAGACTACGGCGGGAAGCTCGCGCGGCTGGACTGGGAGCGTCTCTATCAGGAAGACCATCTCGGCCATGGGCTGGAGGACTGGCGTGCGGGCTGGCTTCGCGACTACGACCTCGTCTTGCTCGACAGCCGCACCGGCCTGACCGATGCCGGAGGCATCACCACAGCACAGCTTGCCGACGTGCTGGTGTTCGCCTTCGCCCCCAACCGCCAGGGACTCGACGGCTCGCGGCGGGCAGTGGAGAAGGCCCGCGAGCTGCGCCAGCATCTGCCGATCGAGCGGGCGCCATTCCTCGAGCTGCCATTGCCCACCCGCTTCGACGACGCCGCGCTCGGCACGGTCCGCGAGAGTTGGCTCACCGACTGCCGGCGCGAGTTGGCGAGCCACTACGAGCAGTGGTGCGACAAGGATGTCAAACCGGCCGATCTGCTCGACCTGCTGCGCGTGCCCTACAAGTCACGCTGGAGCTTCGGGGAGCCGTTGGCGGTTCTGCGCGAGCGCGCGACCGAGCCCGATACGGTGTCGTATGCGATCGCCACGCTGGCGGCGTTCCTTGCACGGCGGCTGGAAGACAGTGCCGAGCTGGTGCGCTCACGGGACGACTACGTGCGCGGTGTGGAGGAGCGCAACCGAGCAGTGGTCGGGCGTGGCGCGGGGCAGCAGTTCCGGCACCAGGTCTTCCTGTCGTTCCGCGGCGATCGCCCGCGGCTCGCGCACGAGCTCCGCGCCGAGCTGGAGCGGCAGCGGCCAGACGCGTCGGTGTTCATGGCCGAGCAGGACCTCGCGGCCGGCACCGACTGGCTCGACCACCTGCGCACCAGCATCCGCTCCACGCAGCACATGGTGGTGCTCGCCGGGGAGGAGCTGAGTCCGTGGCAGCAGGCCGAGGTGTTCCCGTTCCTCCTCGATGTAGGCCGCGACAACCCGGAGCGACGCTGTTTGCCGGTGTGGTTGCGGGGCGTCGAGCCCTACGGCGAGCTGGCGCGGCTGCAGGGGATCGCCGCTCGCGACTTCACCACCGCCGAGCTGGCCAGCCGGATCTGGCAGGCGCTGGGCGTGGTGCGCCAGGAGCTCACCCCGGTGGATGCCGCGGCGGCCCAGGCTCCGTTGTTCGAGCCTTCCCGCGACTACCTGCAGGCAGTGCGCGACGCCCACCAGCGGCTGATTCCGTTCTTCCCGGAAGACGACGAGCGCTTGCTGGATGCGGTGTTCGTCGAACTCGAACTGCGCGAAGAGATCGGCCGGTCGAAGCGCGGCGAGGACTGCGACGGGGAGGCCGTCGAGTTGCCGGAGGGGCGTACCTCCCTGCGCGAGCTGCTGCTGCCCACGCCGGCCGGCTCTTCGGCGCCGCGCTGGGCAATCGTCGGTGAGCCCGGCGCCGGCAAGTCGACTCTGGCGCGCAATCTCGCGCGCACGCTGGCCGCCGAGGGCCGGGTGGCGATCTACGTATCGCTGGGCCGCCTGGGCAACGCACCGCTCGAGCCGTGCGCGATCGCCGCGCAGGAGGCGTGTCGAAAGCACCCGGAGCACGTCGCCGAACTGACCACCTGGCTCCGCGAGCGCGTGGCAGCGGGGGAGGCCGTGCTGCTGTTCGACGGCCTCGACGAGCTGGCCCCCGAGCGCATCGCCGACGTCGCGCAGCGGATCGTCGCATTCGCGGAACAGGACTACCCACGCGCACCGATCGCCGTCTTGTCGCGGCCGATCGCGCTGGAGCGCCGCGAGCTCGGCCGCCGCTTCCGGCGTGCTCAGGTCGTGCATCTCGATGCGGCCCGCAGGCGCGAGCTGCTGGAGAACCTGCTGGGCGACGACGCGGAGGCGGTGGCCGCGCAGGTGGAGGCGGTGGAGAGCCTGCGGGATCTCTGCGCCAATCCGCTGATGCTGACCCTGACGGCGCTGGTCGCGCGCGACTCCCTGCTCGGGGCCGAGCCGCTACCGAACTACCGCGGGCGCCTCTACGGCAAGGCGATCGAGTTGCTGCTGCGCCGCGGCCACTGTGCCGAGCCGCGCGGAGTGCGCGACGTGCTGGCGGCGCGGCAGGTGCTTCGAGAGCTGAGCCTGCGGCTGCACGAACAAGGCGGCGAGGCGTGGTTGCGTGAAGAACTCTCGGAGCAGGTCTGGGGATTGCGACGCGGAGACGAGGAGATCACCTTCCGCCTGAAGGAGACCTGGGCCACCAACGAAGTGTTCCTCGACGACATCGGCAAGAACGCCGGCGTGCTCGGGCCCCACGATGGCCCGAACGCGGCCTGGCGCTACCTGCATCGGAGTCTGCGGGAGTTCCTGGCGGCGGAGGCGTTGCGGGAGCGGCCGGAGGAGCTGGAGCAGCGCATCGCGGTGTGGGTCGAGGAGCTCGAGAAGCACCAGCGGGAGCGACGCCGGGGACCTGATGAGCTGGCTGATGCTGCCAAGGGTCCCGACCCCGAGCGCTGGGGCGAGGTCTACTCACTGCTCTGCGGACTCGTGGACCAGCCGTTCGACGTGCTGACAGTCATCCGCGCCAAGAGCCCGCAGCTCGCCCTGCGCACGCTGCTCAGCGTGGAGTCGATGCCGGCCGGGCCGGGGCTCGCGTTCCTGCTCGACACCTCGGGTTGGCAGCCGGAGCAATTCCTGCGCTGCGTCCGGCAGTGGGGCGTCGCGGCCGAGGCAGCGGGTGGGATCCTCCTCGGACGGCTGGAGCGCATCGCGGCGGAGGATGGTCTCGAGCGCCTCGACGAGCTGGGGCGGATCTGGTGGACGCTGGAGTCGCTCGGGGTTGCGCCTTCGCGAGACGAGTTCTGTCAGCAGGCCGGCCTGCCTCAGGAGCGTCCGGAGCTGGATTGGAGGCAGATTCCGGCGGGACGGTTCATCATGGGAAGTGCGTCAGGCGACAGCGACGAACAGCCCGCGCACGAGGTGAGCGTGCCCTCCTTACGCCTTGCGGCCACGCCGCTGACCGGGGCACAGCTTGCGCGCCTGCTCGGTGGCGATCAGCAGAACACCAGCGACCTTCCGGCAGTGGGACTGAGCTGGTGGGCTGCCCGCGCAATCTGCGTCTGGCTCGGGGACGATGTCCGACTGCCGAGCGAGGCTGAGTGGGAGTACGCGTGTCGGGCGGGCACCACGACGGAGTACTGGTCGGGCGACTCGGAGCGGGACCTCGCGCGGGTCGGCTGGTACGACCGGAACTCCGGCGGCCGCCTGCACGCGGTCGCGGAGAAGGAAGCGAATCCCTGGGGTCTCTACGACATGCACGGCAACGTGTGGGAGTGGTGCGAGGACTCGTGGCATTCGAACTACCACGACGCCCCCGACGACGGCAGCGCATGGGTTGATGAGGGCTCCCCCCGCCGTGTCGTGCGTGGCGGGTCGTTCCTGTACGTCGCCGGCGGGTGCCGCTCCGCCTCCCGCAGGTACGGGCCCCCGGGGTTCCGCTCCGTCGACCAGGGCCTGCGCCCCGCCAGTTCGTCACTGCGCCACCTCACCCCTTCACCTCCCCCCGAGTCCCCCGAACGCTGACCCAGCGCGGCGCGAAGGCGAAGCCGGCGCCGCGTGGGGCGGGGGCCTCGCATCGAAGCCCTCCCCGCGGTTCGGTTCTTGGTGCAAGCCCGCTTCGAGCCCAGCACCCCCGGCCCACGGCAGGCCGCAGGCCGCCGCTGGGCCAGGCGCGCGGTCGGGGTGGGGCCCGACGCCGCAGGCGCGAGGCCCCACCCCGACCGCGCGCTGGCGCGTACCGGCCAACCCGAGAAAGGTGCAGGCACCGGGAGGCTCGGGTCGCGCGAGCGCGCAACCCTACGACCCCCGGTGCCCGCGGGTTGTTCCGCCGGGGTCACCCCCGGCGCGGACGGCGAAGCGGTTCGTCACGATGCACTGCGTCGTGGTCGGGGTGGGTACCACCGAGCACGGCGATCGGGCGGCGTGCACACGAAGTGCACGCCCATGACGAGCTGGCGGGGCGCAGGCCCTGGTCGTCGTTGCGGTTCCTCGGGTGCCTGTTCCTGCGGTAGGCGGAGCGGCACCTGTCGGCGTCGTTCTGGAACGACCCGCCACGCACGACACGGTTGGTGGAGCCGGGGCTCCGCCGCCCGGGAAGGTGTGTTCAGAGATCCCGCGTGTCGTCCTCCAGTTCCGCGGCGAGGCGGCGGCGTAGGGCCAGGGTGTCGGCAGGCCGGATGTGTTCGAAGACTGCGGCGACGGCACGCACGTAGCGGTCTTCGCTGATCCGTCCGCGGGCCAGCTCACGGCGCAGCCAACGCAGGCGCCAGCGGAACCTGCGCAGGTTGGCGGGGCGGAGCCGCACCGAGCCGGGGCGGAGGGTGAAGCCGAGGAAGTGCAGGCCGTCGGTGGTGGGCGCGAGGCGCGTCGCGCGATCCTTGAGCCGCAGGTCGAGGTGCTCGGCGAGCCAGTGGGCGATCTGCGCGTGCGCGTCGTGCAGCCGCTGCTTGTCGTCGGCGAACAGCGCGAAGTCGTCTATGTAGCGTAGGTAGCCGGGGATCCGCAGGGTCTCCTTCACCAGGTGATCGAGCGGGTCGAGCGCGAGGTTGGCGAACCACTGGCTGGTGAGGCTGCCGATCGGCAGGCCGCGGGCATCCGGGTCGGTGCTGTGGAGGATCGTCTGGCACAGCGTGAGGACTTCGCGGTCCTTCACCACCCGGGCGACCATCGCCAGCACGTCGGCGTGGCGCAGCGAGTCGAAGAACGCCTGCACGTCGAGCTTCAGTGCGTAGCGGTGGCGGCGGACGAACAGGTTGGCGCGGCGCAGTGCCGAGCTGGTGCCCAGGCCCGGTCGGCAGGCATGGCTGTCGCCGATCATCCGCCGCTCGAAGATCGGCTGCAGCGGGGCCATCAACGCGTGGTGGACGACCCGATCCCGGAACGGCACCGCGGTGATGGTGCGGCGCTTGGGATCGTGGATCACGAACGAACGGGCGCGCGAGGGTCGCCACGCGCCGGCCAGGAGCGCGCGCTCCAGGCGCAGGCACTCCGGCTCCAGCCGTTCCAGGAAGGCGGCCACCGCGTGGCTGGAGCGCTTGCCGCGGGCGGCGCGGTGGGCGGCGCGGCACAGCGGACCGAACGCGGCGATCTGCGGCCAGAGATTCGCGGCGCGTCTCATCGCCCGACCTCCCGGCTGCGGAGCGAGGCCCGCCAGCCATGCAGCGTGCGGCCGATCTCGTCGAGGCGGCGCACCGCGCCCTCGTGGTGGGCGCGGGTGCAGGCCTCGGCGGCGCGGGCCAGACGGAACAGATGGCGCAGTCGCTCCAGCAGCAGGTTCACGTGATCGAGGCGCGCGAGACGGCCGGCGGTCTGGTAACGGGCCTGCACCAGCTCGTCGACGACGTCGAGGCAGACACGTCGAGGCAGAGCGACTCGATGCGCGCGGTCAGCGACAGGCGCGCGTGCTTGGGCCAGCGCATCGAGCGGGGCAGCAGCCAGGCGGCGAAGTCCTCGGCGAGCTGGAGCACGATGAGATCGGGCGCAGCGGCGCGGGGTTCGGCGCGCGGTGAGGGGGCGGTCATGGCGCGGCAACCTCGGCTGCGAGGGCCGGCTGGTCGGCGAGCTCCGGCGGATCCTGCGGCGCTTCGCGCGCGGAGGCTTCCTGCACGATTGCCAGCACTCCTCGCCCGAACTGCTCGGCCTTGCCCTTACCGATCCCGTGGATCTCCTGCAGCGCGGTCAGCGATGCCGGGCGGCGTGCGGCCACCGCGGCGAGTTCCACGTTCCGGAACAGCACGTAGCCGGGCTTGCCCAGCGCGCGGGCCTCGGCGTTGCGCCAGGCGCAGAGGCGGTCGTAGAGCGGGCGGTCGCAGGCCGGGATGTGGAGCTGGTCGCCGTTGCGGGAGGGGCGTCGTGGCGCGGAGAACGGCTCCGAGGTGGTTGCGGGGCGAGGCGTTGGCGCGGCGGTGGTGGGCTGCTGCGCGGTGCTGGTTTGCTGCGCAGTGCTGGCCTGCTCCGTGGTCGCGGGCCGCGCGGAAGCGGTGGTGCGCGCGGTGGCGCGCGGGCCCGCATGCACGACCACGAACGCCAGCAGCGGCTGGCCGGCGAGCTGGAAGGCGTGCTCGCGGATCTCAAGCACCGCGTGGGTCGCGGTGAAGGACTCGAGGGCGCTGGCGTCGAAGGCTGCGGTCGCGGGGTCGGCGACGCAGGTCAGGACCGTGGCGCGGAGGCCGGGGGTCTGGATGGGTGATCGCATGCCCCTACCCGCCACCCGTGACCCAACCAACACCAACCGTCAACAGAAATCGCGCGGCGGCGGTGCTGAGTCAAGCCCCGACCTGGGCGGGCTTCGCCTCGCCTGGGTCGGGGGTGGCTGCTGGGGAGAGTCATGAAGAGGTGAAGTGGGGCAGTGACGAACTGGCGGGGCGCAGGCCCAGGGCGCCGTCGCGGGTCCCCGGGCGCCCGTCCCCGCGGGAGGCGGAGCGGCACCAGTCGGCGGCGGACCTGAACGACCCGCCACGCACGACACGGTAGGAGGAGCCATCAACCCGTGCGCTGCCATCTTGGGGGGCGCCAGCATAAGTATCCCGCCAGGCGTCCTCGCACCACTCCCACACGTTGCCGTGCACGTCGAAGAGGCCCCAGGGATTCGCTTCTTTCTCCGCCACCGCGTGCAGGCGGCCTCCTGAGTTGTCGTCGTACCAGCCGACCCGCGCGAGGTCCTGCTCCGAGTCGCCCGACCAGTACTCGGTCGAAGTGCCCGCCCGACATGCGTACTCCCACATCGCCTCGCTCGGCAGCTCCAGGCCGGCCCACTCGCAGAACGCCTTGGCGTCCTTCCAGGTGATGGTCACCACCGGCTGCTCCGCGCCGTTCAACGCGCGGTCCTTGAAGCTCTCGGGAGGCGAGTGCCCGGTCGCCTCGCAGAAGCGGCGGTACTGCTCGTTGGTCACCGGCGTGGTCGCGATCCAGAAGGGCTGCGCGAAGGTGACCGCGTGGATCGGCCTCTCCCGGTCGTTGCGCGTGCTGCCCATCTGGAAGGTGCCGGCGGAGATGCGGGCGAGTTCGACGCCGCAGAGGGGGTGGACGAGGCGGTTCGAGGCAGTCGTGACGTTCGGAGTCCCGACCTCCACGCGGGAGCCGACCGAGCCGGCCTCGATCCGCGAGGTTCGGCCTTCGATCAGGCGGATCGCTCGCTCCGCGGCCTCGCGCTGCGCCGCGCTCGGCTGAGGCCGCTTCCGCTTCAGCAGCGCTTCGAAGGGTGCAGTGTCCTTCGCCCGGGCCTCGCGCAGGCACTGCTGTAGGAGCTTCTCATGCTCGGCGAAGTCCGCACGCCGCAACACCAGCTCGAAGAAGCGCCGGAACATCTCCTCGCTGCACTGGGCGAGGAGCAGCAGCGTGACCTCCTCCCACCAGCCCTCGCCGAAATGCGAGGCGAGGGCTTCCAAGAGTTCCAGCTTCTTGCCGGCCAGCGCCGCGTCTTGCGAGACGGCCACGATCTCCTTCGCCGCGAGATGCTCCTGGAAACCGAGGTGCAGAAAGCCATAGAGATCGTTCGCCCAGCCAACCAGCAGGCCGCTCTCGTCGCGCACGGCCTCGAGGAACTGCTGCGGCGTCGCGGAGAGGCGCAGTCGCGCAAGTTCGCGCTCGAGCACCGGCGCCAGGTCGCTCGCCGACAGGCGGGTCTCCTGCCGCTGGTGGAGGTGGAGCGCCATCGGCTGCAGCAACCGCTCGGCGTCGTCGTAGCGGAACTGGTTGCCGAGGGTCTTGGCCTCGCGCCACAGGCCCAGCAGACAGCGCAGGCAGTCTTCGTAGAGCGCGCGGCGCGCTTCGGGCAGCACCTGGCCCCGGTCGCGGTGGATCAGGCAGATGATCGTGAGCAGCAGCGGGTTGGCCGACATCTCGGCCACCCGGGTCGAGGCCAGCGAGCCGGCGCGCAGACGCGAGAGCAGGTGCTCGGCGCGACGGGGAGCCTGCTCGGCCGCGGTCTCGGGCTCGAAGGTGTTCTCGACGATCCGATACCAGTTGTTCACGAAGTCGTCGATCTGCGGGTCGGTCAGCGGCCGCAGATGGAACTCGAGGAAGTGCGCGTCGAGCGACACGTCTTCGGTGTAGCCGGCGTAGCGGCTGGTGATCGCGAACCAGCTCGTGTCGTCGCGTTGGCGCAGCGACTCGATCCAGCGGGCGGTGGCGACGCGCAGGTCGACCGGCACCTCGTCGAGACCGTCGAAGAGGTAGAGCAGGCGGCCGCGCTCGCGCATCAGGTGGCGGGCGGTGGCGGCGTCGAGGTCGCCGTCGAAGGCGCGAGCAAGCAGGTGCTCGCCGCGGGTGTCGAGGTCGCTCCGTTGCAGGCGCCGCAGCGGCAGGAACACCGGCAGCACGTCGCGCGGCAGGCCGAGGGGGGTGGGGCCGAACTCGTCGCCGCTGGCGAGGCCGAGTGCGAGGCGGCGCATGTGTGTGGTCTTGCCGGAGCCGGGGTCGCCGAGGATCACGACTCCTTGGCGATCAGCGTGCTTGCGCGCACATCGGAAGGCGTCGATCAGCGGGATGCGGCCGAAGGTGCCGTCTTGCTCGTAAGCATCGAGGTCCTTGCCGGCGGCGGGGCGTGAGTCCCGGTCGCGGCGGAGTTCCGGAGCGGCCTCGAGCGGCACGTAGAGCTCCTCCAGCTTGATCGGAACCCGGATGGTCTGGGGGAAGCCGACGAGTGGCAGGTCGCGGTGGGCGCGGCGCAGCTCGCCGAGGTAGCGGTCGAGGGCGCCGTGGTCGGTGGGATCGTCGGCGGCGGGGATCGGCTCGGGCTCGGGCGTTACCGAGCGGAGGTGGGCGCGGATGCGGGTGATGATGTTCGCGAAGCTGCCGTCTTCGGGGCGGAGGGCCTGGATGTTCGCCAGCGCCGCGATGGAGTCGGGCAGCCCCTCCCGGGCCGGCTGCTCGCTGTCCTCCAGGAGCACCGGCAGGAGCAGGAAGCGCGAGTCCTGGTGCGTCTTGGTGAGCCCACGCTCGATCTCACTGCGCACCCAATCGTGCTCGGCGTCGATTCGGCGGCGTCCGTACTTGTCGTGGCTGAACAGCCAGTTCGGGCCGATCAGCACCAGTAGCACGGTCGACTCCTCCAGTTCCTTGCGGAGCCGCGCCGGCCACTCCTCGCCACCGTCGATGCTCTCGGTGTCGACGAAGACCTTCAGTCCGTCGCCGCCGGCCTCGAGTTCCTTCTTCAGTCGCAGCGCCTCCCCGATCGCATCAGTGCGCCGGTAGCACACGAACACCTGCGGCTTCATGGTGCTCCGGGCCCAGTCGCCGAACTGCTGCGAATACTCACGGATCGACCACAGGTCGGGAGCCACGCTCCGCATCTGCCGCAGCGCCGAGCCAGGCAGCACCAGCAGCAGCGGCCGCTTCACATGCCGCCGCATGCGCTCGCGCCGCTCGTTGAGCCGCGCAAGGAACTGCGTGCGCGCCTTCTGCCAGTCCTCACCGCTGCCCGGCGAGAGATCGATCCACACCGGCGCGTTGGTCTCGACCGCCAACTCCTCGCCCTCGAAGATCGTCGGCAGGATCCGCTCCAGCAGGTCGTGGTGGGACAACGCGCGGACGATGCGGACCTCGTCGGCGGCGGTGGTACAGGCCTCGCGGGAGAGTTCGACGAAGGCCTGCAGGGTGGCCGCGTGGTCGGTGAAGACGAAGCCGAGGAGGAAGTGCGCGCTGAGTTCGAGGCGGACCTGCAGCCGTTCCCACTCCGCGATGCCGGCGGGGTCTAGTTGGTATTCGGCCATGGCTGCGCGCGACGGCTCAGGCGCCCTGATCGGACAGGAGGCCGACCAGGAGCGGATGCACGTCGTACCAGGGGCTGCCGTTGGCGTAGCTCATCACCACATTGCCGTCGAGGAAGCGCATCAGCTCGTGCATGTCGCGCGGCTTGCCGAGCCGCGTCTCCTTGGTCTCGTGGATGATCCGGAGCCACGCCAGCTCCTGTTCGGAGGCCGGTCGTAGCTCGTTCTGCAGGGCCCGCTCGACGTAGTCCAGCGCGGCGTCGTCCAAGGTCGCCGCCGGATCGCGGCGGGTGCGGATCAGCAGCGTCGTCGCGACCTCCCGCAGGAGGCGGAACAGGTCGCGGAGGTCGCCGCCCGACGCCGTGGCGAGGCGGTGGAGCTGAGGTCGACTCAAGACGCGCTCCCAGCGTGGTGAACGGGTCGCGATGAGGTCCTCGGCGGCCTTCAGACCTGTCGGGTCGGCTGCTCCGTGTCGGGTCCGGACATGCAGGTTCGGCCAGACGGCGATCTCGCCGGCGTCGTGGCTGCGGCTGAGGTTCTTGCCGAGGGGCAGCAGGTAGGGCGGGACGGTGTAGACGATGTGGAGCTTCGGATAGCGGAGGTTGGCGGCCTCTCCCGAGAACAGGTCGATGACGGACTCGTAGAACTCGGGCGCATCGCCCCCGCTGCCCCGAAGCTGTTCGAGGGAATCGACGAGGAGCACGACCTTCCGGTCAGGAGTGCCCTGCGTGCGGCGGATCTCTTCGACCAGGTTCTCCACGAACCGGCGCGCCTCCTCCATGAGCCGGGCCTTGTGGGCCTTCAGTCGCTTCTGGATCAGTTTCTTGAACGATGCATCGGTCGCGAGTCGGAGCCCGAGTTCCGCGCCGATCCCGCCGACCTCTCCCTTCAATTTCAGGTCACCGACCTCGACCTCCCGCTGCAGGGTGTCCCAGAGGCGGGCCACGAAGCCCGGGTCGGTGGGCCGCAGATCTTGCGAGGACTCGACTTCTTTCGTGAGGGCAGCGACCAGCGACAGCGTGAAGTCGGTCAGGTCGATCGGCGTCGTCATGTGGACGAAGTCCTGCATGTCGACGAGGAATACCCGGCAGCCATCTTGTTGGAGACGGGCGCGCAGCCGGCGGAGCTGGGTGCTCTTGCCGTTGCCGCGGAACCCGGTCAGCAGGTGGACGCTCTGATCGACGGCCAGGTCGATGGCCAGCGCGAGCCGCTCGACCGGGTCCTTCTCGGGGGATGACTCGAGGAGCGGGTAGTAGAACGGGTGGTCGGGTTCGAGCGGACCGGCGCCTTCGCCCGTGAGGACTCGGTGGAGCTGTCGGGCGGCTTCGGCGGTGTCGGCCATGGAGGAGACGGTAGTCGGTGTGCGGGTGTGGCGACAGCTTGGCGGATCATGCCGCGCCGGCGGCCTAACTCGTCGTGCGTCTTCAGCCACCGGGGGCCGATGAGGACCACCAGGACCTTCGTGGCCTCGAGCGCCTTACGCAGGCGCATCGGCCACTCGCTGCCGCCGTCGATCGTCTGGGTGTCGAGGAAGGTGCCGAACGACTCGGAACCGGCCTGGAGTTCGGTCTGCAGGCGCCGCGCCGCGGGTGCGCTGTCTTCGCGTCGGTAGCAGAGGAAGATCGGTCGCTCTTCGCCGGACTGTCCACCCATCGGGCGGGAGTCTACGGCGAGGCACCAGGGCGCACAGCGCTTCCGCGGGCAGTTCCGGCTGGCGCGGGGAACGGCCGGTCGGGTGCGGTTCTACGGCTCGGTCCGCGCGGGTAGGCTCCCGGCACATGCTCCGCCCCGCCACCGTCCTCCGCGACCCCGTCCACGGCGACATCGAACTCACTCGCGAGGAACTCCAGCTCATCGACACGTTGGCGTTCCAGCGGCTGCGCGGCATCAAGCAGCTCGGCACCGCCAACCTGGTCTATCCGGGCGCGACCCACACCCGCTTCGAGCATTCGATCGGCACGGTCCACATGCTCGACAGGCTGCTCGACGCGGTGAATCGCAACGCCGAGCGCGACCCTTCGGGGTGCCAGCGGGTGAGCGACGAGGAGCGGCGGATCCTGCGGTTCGGGGCGCTGCTGCACGACGTGCCGCACATCCCGTTCGGGCACAACATCGAGGACCAGACCGGGCTGCTGGAGCGACACGACGTGCCGCGGCGCTATGTGGAGCTGTTGGAGCAGAGCGAGCTCGGCGAGGTGTTGGACCGGCTCGGGGTGCGCGGCGAGGTGCTCGGGGTTTTGGCGAGTGGCGGCACCGGGGCGCGGGACGTGCCGCCGTTCTGGAAGCAGGTGCTGTCCGATACGGTCGATGCCGACCTGATGGACTACCTGCGCCGCGATGCGTGGCACACCGGACTGGAGCTGCATTACGACGACCGGGTGCGCGCCGGCTTCCGGGTCGACCGCGCCTCGCAGCGGCTCTACGTCGACTGCGAGAAGGACGGCATGCTCCGCGAGGACACGGTGAGCGAGCTGGTGCGGATGCTGGAGATCCGCTTCCACTTCAGCGAGCGGGTCTACTACCACCACGCCAAGGTGGCGGCGGGGGCATTGATCGCGCGGATGGTGGAACTCGGGCTCCGCAGTGGCGCGATCGCCCAGCACTCGCTGCAGAAGGCCACCGACGAGAGTCTACTGTTCCTGCTGGAGCGCGCCGAGTTGTCGGACCTCATGGAGACCTCGCGGCTCCGGCGCTTCCTGACGCGCTTCCGGCGGCGGCAGTTGCCCAAGCGGCTGGTGGTGTTGCCGGCCTATGCCAATGCCGGTCTGCAGGACGAATTGGTCGAGCGGTTCTTTCGCCCCGGCGATCCGGGCCCGCGCAACGAGTGGGAGCGCGACGTGGAGGAGGCCGCGCAGCGTCTGCTCGGCCGACCGGTCGACGTCATCCTGTACTGCCCCGCGCGGCGGATGCAGCTCAAGGAAGCGCGGACCCTGGTGCGCTTCCCGGGGCAGGCGGGCGCGCTGACCCCGCTGGAGGATCACGTGCAGGACCTGCCGCGGCTGCGCGACCTCCGCGACCAGTATCCGCGGCTGTGGAAGCTCTACGTGTTCACCTCGGAGACGGATCGGGCGGCGCGGCGGAAGCTGCAGGAGCTGTGTCTCGAGCGGTTGCCGGGGAGCGCGGTGAACGTGTTGCGGTGTTGACGCCGGTGCTCATTCGACGGCGACGCGCGCGACTCCGTTCGTCCGCGTGGTGCCGTCGGGCCTCAGCACCATCGCCGCGTGATACAGCGTTCGCCGGCCGAGGTCGGGCACCGGCCGCAGATCGAGCGTGCAGGTGCGGCCACCGGTCGGCGACAGGGCGCCCGCGTAGCCCTGGAATACCGCCGGCGTCACGAAGGCGCCTTCGGTCCAGGCGTCGACCAGCAGCGGGAGCGGACCGTCCGCGTCCGGGCCCGACACACCGACCAGCACTACGAAGGGCGCATCGGGCAGGGCGTCGACCTGCACGCGGAACGACAGCGAGTCCTGGCCCCAGCGACCGGACTGGCGCAGTGGCAGCAGGTCTTCGAGCGGGCGTTTGAAGCCCGGCGCGAGCTGCCAGTCGGGCGGGTCGGCGTGCCAGATCCAGGCGCCACAGTCGGTGGTCGGGCTGGGACCGCGCAGGTGACCGTCGACGTCCGAGGTGGGCGCGTAGGCAGGATCGCCGAGGTCGCGGAGGGTGCTGGAAGTCCGCGGTCGAAGGTCGAGCTGCGGCGGTGCGAGGCCCGGGCTGGCGGCGAGCAGTTCGGTCGCCGGCGGGGCACATCCGGTCCAGCCGGCCGAGATCGGTCCCTCCACCCCGCCGTAGCCGCCATTGCCGATGAACACCGCCTGGCCGGGTCCGCTCTGCATGCGCAGGGCGACCGCCTGCGGAGATTCCATCAGCGCCGCGTTGTTGGCGATGGTGATCGTCGCGGTGCGGGCGTGGTCGAATCCGCCCAGCGACAGGCCGACCTCGCGGCAGCGGTAGACGGTGTTGTTGGCGAGCATCAGGTTGTCGACGACGAGACCTCCGTACGACGAGGTCGCGATGCCGTCCGCGGCGTCGAACACGACGTTGTTCGCGACGACCGCGCCGTTGGTCACGTAGATCCCGGTTCCCGGCACGTCCCAGACCACGTTGCCGCGGATCTCGTTCCATTCGGCCCGCGGCGCGCCTCCGGCCGGATCGACGTAGTAGGTGGCGATCGCCGCGCGGCTCGCACCACCCGCCCGGTGCAGCACGTTGTTGTCGATCCGCGCGCCGCGACCGTGGCCCTTGATCTGGATCCCGTAACCCGTCGTGCCGCCATACCCCACGTCGTGCAGCCAGCAGTTGCGGATCGTCGTGCCGACTGCGAGCCGCGGCGGGTCGTCGTAGCCGAGGTAGATGCCGCTGCCGGTGGTGTCGGCGATCTCGCAGCGGTGCACCTCGAGGCCGGTCAGCAGCACCGCCTGTGAGGAGATTCCCTGGGCCACGTCGTGGATGCGGCAACCGTCGAGCGCGATGTGCTCGCTGGTGGAGTCGTAGGTGAACTTCACGCCGTCGACCCCGCCGGGGTCGGTCGTCACGTCGAGGTCCTCGATACGGAGCCACGAGCAGCCGTCGATCTCCAGCACATTGCTGCGCGGCGACGTGCCGATGATCCGGCTGCGCCGGGTGGCGGCGCCCCGGATCGTGATCCACGCGTCGCTGCGCCCGCGGACGCCCACGAGATGGAGGGTCGGCACGCGGTACTCCGCGTCGTCGAGCTGCAGCACGTCGCCGGGGCGGAGCGTGGCGATGCGGGCGAGGAGTTCCGCGGAATCGTGGGCGGAGAGGATGCGGCCCTGGGCGTGGACGTCTGGACCGAGCAGGAGGCCGACCACCGAGACGGTCAGGAGAGGCAGGCGAACCATGGGCCGCCGCTACGCCGACTCCGTCGCGTGGGGGACGCGCTTTCTCGAAACGCGATGCGCCTACCAGCGCAGCAGCGCAGCCACTCCGCCGACCTCCTGGATCGGAGCGGTCGTGAACTGCACCGAACTCCCGCCTTCGAAGGCGAGGTCGGTGAACTCGTTGGCGGCCGACTGCTCGAAGACATCCTCGCTTCCGCAGTCTCGGCAACTCTCGGCGTTGCCGATGCCGAACGATGCGCAGGCGTGGCAGCGCCAGAAGCGGGTGTCTTCCATCGGGCCGATCAACAGCCGGCTCACCCGATGCGCCTTCAGCGCGTCGAGCACGCCGTTCGGGCCGAGCACCGCCTTGTCGTCCGCCGCCTTCGCGGCGCGGATCTGCTCCAGCAGTCGCCGCTCCAGGCGCTGCTCCTCCGCGAAGGCTGCTTCCAGCGAATCCTCGAACAGGCTGTCGGTGTCGCTGGCGTCGTCGACCGGCAGACGCGTGACGATCATCTCGCGGTAGCGATCCTCGAGGTGCTCCTCGAGCTCGCCGAGCAGCCGCTCGTCGCCGGCGAGCACGATCCGGTCGAGTTCCTCCTCGTCGATCAGCCGTCGCAGCCGCTCGGTGATCCGCTCGCAGAAGATGTGGATCTCCTGGTCGCGGCGGCGCTCGTAGCGGGCCTGCGACCAGCCGCCCTTCTTCACGTGGTTCTTGATGTCGCCCCGGACCCGGTCGTGCTCGACCAGGTCGCCGAGGATCGCTTCGTAGAGGACGGCGCGCGAATGGTCGGCGAACAGCACCGCGTAGGGCGCGAATTCGTCGATCAGTCGGCCAGCGGGATACAGGAAGGGCGAGTTGTCCAGGTAGGCGGCGACCTGGGGCGGCTTGGGGAGCGGGATGGCACAGACCTGGTCGGTCATCCAGCTGACCACCGCCAGCCAGCCCGGTGCGTCGGGCAGGGCCAGGTCGGTGGTGGCTTCCCGCCAGCGCTCGATGTTCCGGTCGCGGTGTTCGCGTTCGTCGTCCGACAGCCGGTCGGTCTCGAGCATGC
The DNA here is from genome assembly GCA_030432695.1 of bacterium. Classification (GTDB taxonomy): domain Bacteria; phylum Planctomycetota; class UBA1135; order UBA1135; family UBA2386; genus JAUILN01. The sequence goes on from JAUILN010000003.1 coordinate 530,141, forward strand.
GCTCCGGCACATCGCCCAGCGGCAGGGCCAGGGGTTCCTCGGCCTGCGAGCCCGGAAAGTACACCGAGAGGACGCAGCGCGTGTCGTCGCTCTTGATGTCCGCCAGGGATCGGAGCGTGTCGAGGTCGGACGGGAGGATCTGCATGTCGCCCGTTCCGCACGCCGCGTGCCGGCGCCTCCGGCCGGTGGCGAGCAGGAAGATCGAGCGGGGATGCCGGTGTGCGGCGGGCGCGAATCTGCATTCGACCGTTTCCGGGCGGTGGCGGCGCTCGGCCGGTCGGTCCGTGCCAGACTGCTATCCTCGTGCGTCTGCCCTCCGTCTCCCAACCTGGTTCCACCATGTTCCGCACGTTCGTCTGCGCGACGGTCGCTCTGCTCGCCCCCGTCGCCGCCCAGTCCCTCACGCTCCTTCCCACGGCCGACGCCCACACCGACTCCTCCAACCCGACCACCAACTTCGGAAGCGACCCGGAGCTGAGCGTCGGCAAGGACCGCGATGCCTCGGGCACGGCGTTCTACCGGCGGGCCCATGTGCTCTTCGACCTCTCTCCGGCACAGACGATCGGTCGGGTGCCCCTGCGCGCGACCTACAGCTACTACCAGGCCCGCTCGTCGGGCGCCGGCTGCCTCGACGTCTCCCTCCACCGGCTGCAGGCGCCGTGGTCCGAGGCGACGCTGGCCTGGGCGAGCCAGCCGGCGCACGATCCGGCGGTGGTCACGACCGCCTGCGTGGGCGACAACTTCAGCCCGGGCTGGAAGAGCTTCGACGTGACCGATCTGGTCCGCGATTGGCTCGCCGGGGTCCAGCCGAACCACGGGCTGGTGGTCCGCGACGTCCGGGAGAGCAGTGCGGGGGCCTCTCGGCCGTCGTTCGGGCACAGCCGGGAGAACGGCAACCCGGCCCTGCAGCCGCGTCTGGAGATCGAGTGGGCGGACCTGTTCGGGACGCCGTGCTCGTCTCGTGCGCTCTTTCCGATGATCGACATCGGTGGAGGCAGGGCCGCACCGGGGGATGCCTTCGTGCTGCGCAGCAACACCGTGATCGCGGGTTCCCAGGCGTTCGTGGTCTTCGGCGTGAGCCGGACCACCTGGGCCGGTCGGGCGCTGCCGTTCTCCCTGGCCTTCGCCGGCTTGCCGGGCTGTTCGCTCAACGTGTCGGCGGACGTGACCGCCGGGTTCGGCGCGATCGCAGGAAGTCCTTGGGACCTGAGGGTGCCGCTCCCTGCCGACCCGATGCTCGTCGGCCAGACCCTCTACGCCCAGACGATGTTCCAGACACCGATCCCGGGCTTCGAGGCGAGTGCCGGGTTGGGAATCGAGATCGGCGACTGAACGAATCGTGTGCCCCGAGCCGATTCCCTCGGACTCGTGCGCGACGGCGTTCCGTAGAATGCGCCGCAGTCCGGCCCCCGCTGCCGGCGCCCCATGGAATCGCGACTCCGCGTCGACATCCGGCCGCAACCCGACGACACGACCTGTGGGCCGACCTGCCTGCACGCGGTGTATCGGTACTTCGACGACGAGCTGCCGCTCGAGCAGGTGATCCGCGAGACGGCGCGCTTCGAGGCGGGGGGCACGCTGGCGGTCATGCTCGCCTGCCATGCCCTGGAGCGCGGCTACAAGGCGACCATCCACACGTGGAACCTGCACGTCTTCGATCCGAGCTGGTTCGCCGCGAAGTCCAAGGTCGACGTGGCGGCACGGCTCCGCGCCCAGGCCGAGGTCAAGCACGACGCCAAGCTGCAGATCGCGACCGAAGCCTACCTCCAGTACCTGAAGCTCGGCGGGCGGCTCGCCTGGGGCGATCTGACCCCGCGGCTCCTGCGGCGCTACCTGCGCCGGGGTGTGCCGATCCTCACCGGGCTGAGCTCGACCTGGCTCTATCAGGACCCGCGCGAGGTGCCGCCCGACGATCGGCCCGACGACGTGCTCGGCGTGCCCGGCGGGCACTTCGTGGTCCTGTCGGGATACGACCGGCCGACGCGCACCGTGCGCATCGCGGACCCCTACGAGAAGAATCCCATCCAGCCCGGTGATGCGCACTATGCGGTGCCCACCGAGCGGGTGGTGTGTGCGATCCTCCTCGGCGTCCTCACCTACGACGCCAACTTCCTGGTTCTCGAGCCGCGCAAGAGGCGCGGCCTCCCCAAACAATGAACGTCCTGATCGTCGTCAGCGATCCGAAGGACTGGAACCTCGACGTCCCAGACGTCGAGATCGTCTCCGCCGACGCCTACCTGACCGACCCGCGGCATGCCGCGGTCACGCGCCGCAAGGTGCTCAACCTGTGCAGTTCGCTGCGCTACCAGCGCAGCGGGTACTACGTGTCGCTGCTCGCCGAAGCGCGCGGGCAGCGACCGCTGCCGACCATCGGCACCGTGCAGGACCTGAAGTCCACGACGATGGTCCGCATGGTCAGCCACGAGCTGGAGGAGCTGATCCAGAAAGCCCTCAAGCCGCTGGCCTCGGAGACCTTCGAACTCAGCGTCTACTTCGGGCACAACCTCGCGAAGCGCTACGACGCGTTGGCGCAGGCCCTGTTCCGGCGCTACCAGGCGCCGCTGCTGCGCGCCGAGTTCCGCAAGCGGCCGCGCAAGGGCACCTGGGAGATGCACAACATCGAGGTGGTCGATCTGGCCGAGGTGCCGGAGGACCACCGCGACTTCGTGGTCGGTGCGCTCGCCGAGTTCGTGTCCGGCAAGTCACCGCGGGTCCGGCGGCGCCCGGCCGCGCGTTACGACATGGCGATCCTGCGGGATCCGGGCGACCCGGAGCCGGCCTCGGACGCGAAGGCCATCAAGCGGTTCGTGAAGGCCGGCGAGGCGGTGGGCTTCGCCGTGGAGGTGATCGAGAAGGACGCCTACGCCCGCACCGCCGAGTTCGATGCGCTGTTCCTTCGCGATACCACCGGCGTGAATCACTACACCTACCGCTTCGCGCGCAAGGCGAAGGCGCAGGGATTGGTCGTCCTCGACGACCCCGAGTCGATCCTGCGTTGCATGAACAAGGTGTACCTCGCCGAGCTGCTGCAGGCCCACGACGTGCCGGCGCCGAAGACCATGGTGGTCACGCGGCGCAATGCCCGGCAAATCGAGCGGGAGATGGGGCTGCCGTGCGTGCTGAAACAGCCGGACAGCGCCTTCTCGGCCGGTGTCGTGAAGGTCGACAATCGCGAGGAGCTGCGCACCGAGCTGGATCGGCTGTTCGCCAAGTCGTCGTTGCTGATCGCGCAGGAGTTCCGGCCGACGGACTTCGACTGGCGGATCGGGGTCCTCGATGGGCAGCCGCTCTATGCCTGCCGCTATTACATGGCGCGACGGCACTGGCAGATCATCGAGCGGGAGGGCTCGAAGAAGTACGAGGGGACCTACGACACGCTGCCGGTCGAGCAGGTGCCGACGCCGGTGATCGAGGCCGCGACGCGCTCGGCGTCGTTGTATGGCGACGGTCTCTATGGCGTGGACCTGAAGCAGGACTCCAGCGGGATCTACGTGATCGAGGTCAACGACAACCCGAGCCTCGATGGTGGCGTCGAGGACGCGGTGCTCGGCGACGAGCTCTACCTGCGGATCATGCGCTGGTTCATGGCGCGGGTCGAACAGCGCAAGAGTGCGGGGAGGTTGGCATGAGCGAGCCTGCACCGCTCGGCCTCTGGGAGGCCTGGGGCATCGAGCTGGAGTACATGGTCGTCGACCGGGAGACTCTCGCGGTCCGACCGATCGTCGACGAGCTGCTCGCCGAGTTCTCGGCCGACGGCACGCCCGGCGACGTGGAGCGTGGCCCGATCGCCTGGTCGAACGAGCTGTCGGCGCACGTCGTCGAGCTGAAGACCAACGGCCCACGCGCCTCGCTTGCCGGTTGCGCGGCCGACTTCCTGGTCGACCTGCGCGCCATCGACGCGGCATTGGCGAAGCACGGCGCGATGCTGCTGCCGGGTGCCATGCATCCGACGATGGATCCGAGGACCGAGCTGACCCTCTGGCCGCACGAGTACGGCGAGGTCTACCGGACCTACGACCGGATCTTCGATTGCCGACGCCACGGCTGGGCCAACCTGCAGAGCCAGCACGTGAATCTGCCGTTCGCCGACGACCAGGAGTTCGAGCGCCTGCACGCCGCGGTGCGTGCGGTGTTGCCCTTGCTGCCCGCGCTGGCCGCCAGCTCGCCGGTGATGGACGGCAAGGTCACGAGCGTTCTCGACAACCGGATGCACGTCTACTGCACCCACCAGGCGCGGATCCCCGAGGCGATGGGACTGGTCGTGCCCGAGGTGCTGCGCTCGCGCGACGAGTACGACGCGAAGATCTTCGCGCCCCTGCGCGAGGCCGCTCGCAAGCTCGACCCCGAGGGCATCCTCCAGCCGGAGTTCCTCAATGCCCGTGGCGCCATCGCCCGCTTCCAGCGCATGGCGCTGGAGATCCGGGTCCTCGACATCCAGGAGACGCCGCGCGCCGACCTGGCGATCGCGCTGTTCACCACCGCGATCGTCCGCGCGCTGGCCGAGGAGCGCTGGGCGCCGTTGGCCAGCCTGCACGCCCTGCCGACCGAGGGCCTTGCCAAGGTGCTGTCGCACGTGATCCGCGACGGCGCCGAGGTGGTGCTCGATGATCGCGCGCTCCTCGCGGTCTTCGGCCGCAACGCGCCGGCCCCGGTGGGCGAGATCCTGCGTGGTCTGCGCGATGACCTGCGCGGCGGCGACGCGGCGTGGGCGGAACTCGGTCCGACCGTGGACCAACTGCTGGCGAAGGGTTCGCTCGCGGCGCGGCTCGATGCGCGACTCGAGGGCGCCGGAGGGGAGTCCGAGGTGCAGCCGGTGTGGCGCGAGCTGGCGGCGAGCCTGACGACGGATCGGCTGTTCGGCGTCGGCTGAAGTTGCGGGACGCATGTGCCCGCCGTCGGGCGATCGAGGGGTAAGGCGGGCTCCGGTGACGACACCAACGCCTGGAAGCCCGGCCGTCAAAACCGCTCGACCGGAACGCGCCTGGTCGGGATCGCATGATCCTCTCGCGAGCGGGTGGGCAGTCGCAGGTGATCGCGCCAGACTGTGCGACCCGATTCCGGCCTGCGCCCTGGGCTCCAATTGCCGACGCACATGATTCGATTCCATCTCCTGGCGGCTTCCGCCGTCGTCTTCTCTCCGACCCTCCTCGCCCAGGACGACCTTCCCGCGCCGCAGCGGGGTTCCACCGTCCCCACCCCGAGCAACGGTCATTTCTCCGCGGCGACCTCGTCGCGCTTCGACCTGACTTTCGTCTACAGCAACGTGCCGGGCCACCCGTCCAATGTGGTTCCGGGGCTCGGCCTGCCCTTCGATCCGGGTGGCGGATCGGCGGATGCGTTCCGCGAGCCCTGGGTCAGCCCGGACGGGCAGCAGCTGGTCATCGATTGCGACGCCGACACGGGTTCGACCGCCGATGACAACGTCTACCTCTTCAACGGGCAGTTGCTGCTTCAGGAGGGGACGCAGGCCCCCTGGGCTCCGATGGGGGAGCTGGTCGGCACCCTCGACGACCGCGTCGCCGTGAACAGTCGTGGTGAGCTGCTGATCACCAACAATACCGGGGGCACCGCGCCGGCGACGGCCGACGACTACGTAGTGTTCTTCGACCGGAACGCCGTCTGGACCGTCCTGGCCAAGGAGGGTGAGCTCGTCGATCCGGTCCTCCCCGGGCTGGCGGGCGCGACCTGGGACGACTCGCTCGATACACCGTGTCTGACCGAGGCCGGGGTGGCCGGTTGGCGGGCCGCCGGTGTCGATTCGACTCCGGGCGGAACCGCGATGGACACGTTCCTGGTCCTCGGCAATCAGACCGTCGCCGAGGAAGGTCAGGTGCCCGGTGGTCTCGCCGGCGGCGCGATGGACGTCTGGCAGAACTTCGATCTCGACGACTACTTCACGTCGCCGGACGGACTGTCCTGGCTGGCGCTCGGCGATACCGATGCCACCGCCAACGACGACATCCTGGTCTACAACGGTCAGGTGGTGCTCCAGGAGGGCGTGCCGATCCCCGGCAGCGGCTTTGCCGAGCCGATCGACCTGAGCGGCATCGTCTACGCGTGGATGGACGAGGCCGGCACCTGGTTCGCGCACGGCAACAACGACGTGACCGAGCAGGACTGGCTGGTGCGCAACGGCGTCGTGGTGGCGACCTCCGACGCCGGTGATCCGATCGTGCCGGGCTCGACCGAGACCTGGAGCGACACCGATTACGCGGCCTGCTTCTTCGCGGTCGACGGCAACATCCAGGGTGGCTACGTGTTCGGCGGAGTGACCGATGCGCCGAGCGATTCCAACGGTGTGCTCGTCTACGACGACGGTCAGGGTGGTCGCGTGGTCGTCTGCCGTGAGAACGATCCGGTCGACATCGACGGCAATGGCCAGTTCGACGACGACCGGTTCTTCAACACGTTCGGCAACGACGACCTGCGGCTGTTGCCGGATGGCTCGATCCTGTTCACCGCGACCCTGCGCGACGGCGCGGGCACGGCGACCGACCAGGGCGTGTTCCGGCTGGATCCGGTCAGCGCCTCGTGCACGTTCCGCAACGGCTCCGGCAGCAACCCGGCCGACTTCGCCTGCACCACCAACCCGGTCCTCGGCGGCATCTGGAACAGCACCATCCAGACCAACGCAAACACGCTGCAGACCGCGATCCTGTTCGCGGTGTTCCCGGACAACGGCACTCCGACGCCTTTCGGTGAGCTGCTGATCTCGAACAACCCGCCGCCGGTCGCGCTCACCGCCAATGGTGCGCACTCGATCCAGATCCCGACCAGCGCCCCGCTGATCGGTACCTCGTTCCCGACGCAGGGTCTGCGGGTCGACAACGTGGGTGGCACGCCGACCGCGGTGCTGCTCAACGCGCTGGACCTGGTGATCGGGAGCTGATCCCGGTCGGGGAGTCGGGTCTCTGACCGGGGCCGGCGATCGTGCGTAGGTGGGCGGAAGCCTCGTTCCTGGCGGACGGGTCACGCCCCGATGGCCTACGATCCGCGCCGGACGCTCCCCACCGGAGACCCCCATGACCTGCAGATTCCTCGCCCTTGCCCTTCTCCCGCTGGCGGTGTCGTCGCCGGCCGTTCTCGCTCAGGATCCTGCGACCGAGGTCCAGGTTCGGGTGACTCCCGCCGAAGTCACGCTGCCGATGGGAGAGTCGGTGCAGTTGAAGGCCGAACTCGTCGATGTCGGCGGACGGCCGGTCGAGGGCGAGATCTTCTTCCTGTCGCGGGCTCGGCGCGGCGTGCGCGTGACCCGCGAGGGCGAGGTGACGGCCCGCCAGGCGGGCGTGCACGAAGTCGTCGCTCGATCGATCGTCGGTGGGCGGCAGGGGCCCGAGGCGGTCGTGAAGGTCACGGTGCCGGAACCCGTTCCGGCGGCGATCCGCTTCGGCCTGCCGACGCGGGTGTTCGCCGGCACCAGCCTGGAACTCGGCGTGCAGGTCGTCGACGCGCGGGGCAATCCGCGCGAGGACCTGGTGCCCGACGTGCAGGTCGACGATCCGAGCGTGCTGGAGATCGACGGCTTCGGGCAGGTCCACGCGCTGAAACCCGGCCGGGTGACGCTGTCGGCGCGGATCCTCGACCTGGCGCAGGACCAGCTCCTGAGCGTCGAGCCGAATCCGGTCGCGGCCATCGAACTGAAGGCCGACCGTGACCGGGTACGCACCGGCGACGTCGTGCATCTCAGCGTGCTGGGTAGGGATGCCAAGGGCCGAGGGATCGCCGAGGACGTGCCGATCACCTTGAGCGTGTTGGCGCGGCCCGACGACACGCTGGGCAACGGTGCGACCGGCCAGGTGCGGCAGGACGGCCGCTTCGTCGCCGAGCTGCCCGGGCTCTACACGATCGTCGCGACCTGTGGGTCGGTCGTCGCGCGGACCACGATCCATGCGCGGAAGCGCTTCGACACCGGGATGCGGCTCGAGAGGGTCGGTCACGGTCAGGTCTTCGATACCCACACCTCCGACCTCTGGGTCTGGGAGGGGATCGACGGTCGGGACTACGCGGTGACCGGGACCTGGGGCGCCGACGGCGACGCGCACTTCTGGGACGTCACCGACCCATCGCAGATCGAGCGGATCAGCACCGTGCGGATCGACGCGCGGACCGTCAACGACGTGAAGGTCAGCGAGGACGGTCGACTGTGCATCCTCAGCCGCGAGGGCGCCTCGAGCCGCAGGAACGGCATCATCATCCTCGATGTCGCGAACCCGCGGGATCCGAAGCAGATTGCCAGCTTCGACGAGGAGCTCACCGGGGGGGTGCACAACCTCTACATCGACAAGGGCTTCGTCTACGCATTGAGCGCAGGGCGTCGCTACGACGTGATCGACATCCGCGATCCGGGCGCGCCGACGCGGGTCGGCGCGTTCCAGTTGTTCGAGCCCGGTGCGTCGATCCACGACGTCTGGGTGAGCGACGGGATCGCGTTCTCGTCGAACTGGCGCTTAGGCCTACGGCTGGTCGATGTCGGCAATGGCGTTGCGGGTGGGTCGCCGGAGAACCCGGTGGAGTTCGCGAACTACGCGTATCCGAGCGGCTGGAACCATGCGGCCTTCCCCTGGCGCAGCCCGAGCACCAACAAGTTCTACGTGGTGGCCGGCGACGAGGCGTTCCCCTACGGCCTCAGCGTGAAGGACAACCCGACCTACCCGCGCGGTTGGATCCACTTCGTCGACTTCACCGACTTCGACGAGCCCGACGAGGTGGCGCGCTACGAGGTCCCGGAGGCGGGCACGCACAACCTGTGGATCGAGGACGAGGTGATGTACGTCGCCTACTACAATGCGGGTCTCAGGGTGGTCGACATCAGCGGCGACCTGATGGGCGATCTCTATCGCCAGGGTCGCGAGATCGCGTGGTTCCTGCCGACGCACCCCGAGGGCCACGTGCCGAACGCGCCGATGACCTGGGGGCCGCAGCCCTACAAGGGCCACATCTTCATCTCCGATTGGAACAGCGGGCTGTGGGCGCTGAAGCTGGTCGAGGACCGAGGGCGGCGGCGGTGAGGTCGCTGCTGCTGGCAAGCGCGCTGGTCGCGTCGGGGCTTCTCGGTGCGCAGGAGGCGGAGGTCGCTCCGGCCGCGCGGACGCTCCATCGCTTCTACGTGGCCTGCGAGTCTTCCGACGAGGTCTACCGACTGGCGTTCGACGGTGAGGCGCTGGTGGTCGAGCGGGCCATCGCGGTCGGCTACCAGCCCACCGAGGTCGAGGGGCCACACGGGCTGACCGTCGATCCGGCAGGCGAGCACTGGTACCTGAGCATTGCCCACGGCAAGCCGTTCGGCCTGCTCTACAAGTATCGCACGAGCGACGACGAGCTGCTCGGCGAGTGCGAGCTCGGGATGTTTCCGGCGACGATGCAGATCAGCGCGGCCACCGGGCTGCTGTACTGCGTCAACTTCAACCTGCACGGCCGGATGCTGCCGAGCACCGTGTCGATCGTCGACCCCGAGGCGATGGTCGAGGTCGGGCGCACGTCGACCGGGCCCATGCCGCACGGCTCGAGGCTGTCGCCCGACGGGCGGTTCCACTACTCGTGCGCGATGATGTCGGGCCACCTGTTCGAGATCGACGCGGTGACCTTCGACGTGACCCGCAACCTGCAGCTCGACGTCGAACCGCCGGAGGGGCACGCCTCGGCGGCCAAGCCGACCTGGGTGCAGCCGCATCCCGGTGGAGAGCTGGTGCACTGCGCATTGAACGGCAAGGACCAGATCACCGAGGTCGGCCGGACGGAGTGGAAGATCACGCGGCGCTTCGACTGTGCGGGCGCGCCCTACAACCTCGACGTCACGCCGGATGGCGCGCGGTTGGTCGTGACCTGCAAGAAGGCCGGTGAGATCGCGGTGCTCGACGTCGCGACGGGCGCGGAGCGGGCGCGGATGCCGAGCTTGCGCAAGGTGACCCACGGCGTGGTGGTGTCCCCGGATGGCCGCTACGCCTTCGTGACCTCGGAGGGGATCGGTGCCGAGCCGGGCGGAGTGGACGTGATCGACCTGCAGTCGCTGAAGAAGGTCGCCAGCGCCGAGGTCGGTCTGCAGGCCGGTGGGATCGCCTACTGGCGATCCGACGCGGGCGGCGCCGGCGACCGCTGATCGTCGGTCTCGAGTTGCGCCGGCTGCGCAGTCTGTGCAATCCGCACGGTCGCGCGTGTCAGTGAGCGCGCGCGTGGTGCTCGGACTGGCGCACGGGAGTCTCCCCGGCGCGGCTGCGTCGCCTGCGCCAGGTGACCAGAACAGGTTGCTGCCAGGCGACGGCGAACAGGGCGAGCAGCACGATCGAGGGCCCGATCGCCATGTACCACGGGTCGTTCTCCACGTGGGTGAACAGCGCGCCGATCATGATCGCGCACAGCCCCAGGCTCGCCGGCAGGATCAGCGGACGGATCAACAGCCCGATGGCGCCTGCGGTCTCCAGGGCGCCGATCAACACGCGGAAGTCCTGCGAGTAGCCGAACTCCTCGAACATCGAGCGGGCCGAGTCGGCGCCGACGAGTTTGAGGATCCCGCTGAGCAGGAACACGGCGACGAGCACGTAGCGCACGCCGCGCGTGAAGCCGGTCTCGTGCGCCGAGGTGATGGGAAGGTCGTTGGTCATGGTGGTCCTCCCGGTTGGCCGGAGAGGACCGCGAGCGGGGCAATGACCATGCCCGCGAGGTCGCTACCGGTCCTTCCAGACCTCGAGCAGACGTTGGCTCTCCTCCAGCAGGAAGCCGGTGTCCATGAACGGCTCGATGCTGATGTCCTGCCAGAGGATCCGGCCCTTCGGATCGACCAGGAAGGTGCCGTGCAGGGCTTCGTCGAGGTACTCGTCCCAGGCGAGCCACTGCTTGAACGCGTCGCCCTCGGGATCGCAGAGCACGTCGAAGGGGATCGGCTCCTCGTCGTTCTCCTCGGCCATCTGGTAGCTGGCGCGGACCTGGTCGACGCTGTCGGTACCGATCGTGACCAGGTCGATGCCGGCCTCGGAGAAGCGCTCGCGGAAGGGTAGCAGCGCATGCAGTTGCTCGATGCAGTGCACGCAGCCGAAGCCGAGGAAGAACACCACCAGCACCGGTTTGCCGGCGTGGTTCTCGAGCGAGCGGCGGCCGCCGAGGCCGCGGGGCAGGTCGAAGTCGGGGGCGTTGCGCGGTCGCCAGTCGTAGGTCTTGCTCTCGTCGTCGGGCGGCAACGCGCGCGGGGACTCCTCGGCCGGCCAGTGGGGGTGGCGGGGGAGCAGGACGCGGCGGGTCGGATCCGTCACGGTCGCGACGTATCCGTCGACCTCGTAGGGCATGCCGCCGGTATTCCTGCACCAGTCTCGGGCGACGACGTCGGCGAAGTAGGAGGAGCTGCGGGTCTCGTTGCCGCGTCGTTCGAGGGCCTGGATGACGACTCCTCTCAGGTCGAGCGTGGAGGGGATACCTGCCAGTGTGCCGGTGAACAGGCTGGCCCCGTCCTCGAGCCAGATGTCGGCGTCCAGCGGTTCGCTGCTCGGTTCGATCGGAACGAGTGAGAACCGGTCGATCGCGCGTAGGTCGATCGCGAGTTGCGCGAGCCGCTCCTCGGAAGGTGGTGCCGCGAACCGCTCGTCGAGGCGGTCGGGCTCCTCCTCGGCCTGGAAGCAGCGGGCGATCGCTTCGACGACCTGGCGCTCGGGATCGCGCAGAGTCTCGCTGGCGGAGAACGCCAGCCAGGCTTCCTTCGCCGCGCTCCGCGGTGCGGTCTCGCGTCGTGCCAGCGCCATGCCGGCGTGCGCGAGTGCGAAGTGTGGATCGCGGTGCAGCGCCTCGCGGAAGTCGCTGCGCGCGAGCCAGTCGGTGCCACGTGCCAGTCGATCGAAGCCGCGCCACAGATACATGGCCGCGCCCGGCGCCGAAGTGGTCAGCCGCACCTGGATCTCGGGCAGCGCCTTCTGTTCGCGTGGTCGTCGATGCGGTTGGTCGACGGCCGGGTTCTGCGCGAAGGCTGCCGTCGCGAGGCCGAGCAGCGTGAGCAGGGCGAGCAACCCTGGACCTGATGGGGAGGTCGTCACGCGCGCCATCCTAGGAACTCGCGCGGCGGCGGTAACGGGGCTCCCTCTGATCTGCCGATTCTCTGGAGGAGTCGATCCGAACAACACGGCTGCGCTGAGCGGTCCGTACAAAAGTGCGGGCCGGAGTCCCGAAGGACCCCGGCCCGGCACACCTCGCGGAGTCGTGATCACCATGCCCCTGGATCACGACCCCAACACACTCGCCTCGTCTCGAAGGAGGATGTCGTCCGGAGAGAGGTCCGACATCCAACCCGACCTTGCCCGAAGGCGTCGGTCGGGGGACGGCAGCGGAGAACGATTCCGCTCGTTGCCCGTCCACAGCACGCGTCTCGAATTGTTCGAGTCACGACTGCGGTGGATCCGTGGATCCAGCCGTACAAGAGTGAACCGACCGCCCCGAAGGACGGTCGGTTCAGCTCAGTTCGGTGCGACCACCATGCCCCAGGGTCGCACCGCTCACACACTCGTCTCGAAGGAGAGGTTCGAGTGACCGAGGCCACTCTCACCGGCGGCAGTTGTCGGCCGCGCCCACTCGTGGGACAGCTCGGCGCGGGAATCCAAGGAGAAAACCAGACCGATCGGTCTCGGTTTGGGAACCCGTCGCGAACTCCCGGAATTCCCCCGTGAACGAAAGCGGGCGGAAGACCCCGGAGGATCTTCCGCCCGACACACACCTCGTCTCGATCGCCGGCCTCGCGAACCGGCGACGCGGTTTCTACGCCGGCTCGCGGGATCCGTTCCCTGGCTGCTCGGCGTTGTCCGAGCTGGTCGGGGACGCGTGGCAGTCAGCGTGCCCGGAGTGCCGCGGCGATTCGCTGCCGAACCAGTGCGACCCTCCTGCGCGACGCACCGAGCGACTCCGCGTTGCCGGCTAGATCTCGCGCGCGGAACCAGTGGCCGGCGTCGGCAGCCACCTCGGCGAGGGTGATCCATGCGTCGCCCGAGCCGGGCATCGCGTGGCACCAGGCGTCTGCGAGCTCGCCGCGGATGACCATGTCGCCGACCGTCGCCGCGGCGCGCGCGGCAGAGCGGAGCACCGGTTGGAGGCGAGTCGCGGTTGCGTCGTCCCGAGCGAGCGCGGCCGTGCGCAGATCATCGGTGAGCAGGGCGAGCAGGCGTTCGAGCGCGGCGCGACTTCGCGTTCGCGAATCCGGATGCGCCTCGAGCTGCCAGGCGCGGACGTGTAGGTCGGTCGCCACCGCGATCGCGAGATGCCGGACCGGGAAGACCGAGTCTTCGGTCGCGGCTGCTTCGAGGTCCTCGGCTGCACGGTCGACGTAGCCTGCCTGTAGCCACGCGAGTCCGCGGATCAGCAGCAGGGTGCCCTCGGGCCGGTAGGTGATGGCGCGGGTGGCATCCCGGACGACCAGCTGAGGATCCGCGCCGGGCTGGGCGGCCCTCGCAAGCACCGCCTGCACGGCGGTCCAGCGGGTCTCGATCGACAGCGGGAGGCGTCGCTGGAGGGTCTTGGCGACCGCCTCGAAGCCGAGCAGGATCCGTTGCCCGACCAGTGGCAGGATCCGCTCGAGGTAGGCGCCGATCTGGGCCGCGCGCCGCGGGTCGGACAGCTCCTTCAGCAGGGCCTGCTCCAAGCCACCGAACACCCCCTCCGTCTCGAGGAACAACTCGAGTTGGCGGATCGCGGTCTCGAGTCGAGCGTCGGCATCCGTCCCGAGGCGCGCGGCGATGCGCGACAGTTCGGTGCGTGCTGCCTCCGCGCCGCCGCCGCGCTGCGCCGCGAGCACGAGTGCGGTGATCGCGACCGGATCGCGCGGATCTGCCTCCAGCATCGATTGTCCGAACGTGCGTGCTTCGTCGGGGTGGCCGACGTGGGTGAGCAGCAGGCCGTGGAGTTCCCGGGCGCGGTGATGTCGTGGGTCGAATCGCAGCGCCCGACCCGAGGCGGCACGGGCTTCCTGTAACGACTCGGCCACCAGTGCCTCCGCGTACGCCTGGTCCGCCGGCAGCAGCGCGCCGCTGGCGATCGCGGCGCGCACTTCGTCGTGACCCGCCTCGGGATCGCCGCCCGGACGCCACGCCAGCTCGCCGCGCCAGAGCATCAGTTCGGCTCGCTGCTGCGGATCGGGCGCGGTTCCGGATTCGGCCAGTGCGATGCGCGCGGCGTCGAGGTCGCCCTTGGCGACCAGCGCGGCGGTCTCCTGGAGACAGAGTGCGATCCGGTCTTCGAACCCGAGCGCCCGGGCGGATGCCACCGCCTGCAGTGCGCCGTCCCAGTCGCCGGCCTGCACCAACAACGCCGCGCGGGCCGCGACCTGCGCGGCCTCGGCGCGTCGGTTGTCCCGCGCGCGTTGCCCGGTCGCGACGAGCAGGACGACCAAGAGGATCACCAGCGTGGCGGCACTCAGCTGCCGCACGTTGCGCCGGGCCCACCGGACGAGCCGGCCCGCCGGTCCGGTACGCCTCGCGTGCACGGTCTGTCCGGTCCGCACGCGCTCGAGATCCTCCGCCAACTCGCGGGCACTGCGATACCGGCGGTCCGGGTCCTTCTCGAGCGCGGCTTCGACGACGGCGCGGAGATCGGCCGAGACGAGACGGTTGCGCCGCCTCGGGTTCGGCACCGGTGCTTCGAGGATGCGGCGGGTGAGCTGGCTCCAACTCGCGCCTTCGAACGGCAGCTCGCGAGCGAGGCTCTCGAACAGGCAGACTCCGAGTCCCCAGACGTCGGCGCGCGCATCCGGCTCGGGAGAATCCTGGCGCCGGTCGATCTGTTCCGGCGCCATGTACTCGGGCGTGCCCAACAGTGCGCTCGCCGCGGTCAGCCCGGCGCCGAGCTGGTGTTGGTCGCGAGCGAGCCCGAAGTCCAGCACCACCGCGCTGCCGTTCCGGTCGATCATCAGGTTGCCGGGCTTCACGTCGCGGTGCAGCAGGCCGACCTCGTGGGCGGCGTGCAGAGCGTGGGCGGCCTCGGCGAACCAGCGGAGCAGCCGGTCCAACCGATCCTGGGACTCGGAGCGCGGCGTGTGTCGCGACGAGTCGCCGCCGGGTGGCAGGGGGATCCGCGGCGCGCGAGCCAGATCCCCCGAGGAGTCGAGGCGGAGCTGTTCGGCCAGCGACTCGCCGTCGACCAGCCGCATCGCCAGGAAGGCGCGGTCGCCGTCGCGTCCCGATTCGAAGATCGTGCAGAGTCCGGGATGGTCGAGACGCGAGGTGACGCGTGCCTCACGCTGCAGGCGAGCGAGACCCTCCGTCGACAGCTCGTCGAGGACCTTCAGTGCGACCTCGCGGCCGAGGCGATCGTCGAGCGCCCGGTAGACGACGCCCTGGCCGCCGCGGCCGAGCAGGCCGAGGATCCGGTAGGGGCCGATGCGGTCCGGGGTCTGTGGATCCATTCGAGGTCGTGGGGCCGGACACCCCTCGGGCCGGCGCGCGTCACGCCATCTTCGACGCCACGAACTCACGGATCCTGCCGATCGCGAGGTCGAGATCCAGCATCGAGGCGGCGTAGCTGATCCGGACGAAGCCGGGGATCGCGAATGCCGACCCGGGCACGGTTGCTACGAGGCCGTCCACCAGGAGCTGCTCGACGAACCCTACGTCGTCGCAGCCCATTCTCTCGCAGACTTCCCGGACGTCGAGGAGCGCGTAGAACGCCCCCTTCGGCTCGGCGACCCGGATCCCCGGGATCGAGCCGAACTCGCGCACGACATGGTGGCGACGCTCGTCGAAGGCCTTCATCCGGCGATCGAACTCGGGGTCCTCCTCGAGGTTCGCCATCGCGAGGGCCGCCTGCTGGCTGATGCTGCAGGTGTTGCCCATTGCCTGGCTGACGAGACGGCCGACGGCGGCCGCGACTTCCCGCGGAGCGGCCAGGAAGCCGACGCGCCAGCCGGTCATCGAGTGGCTCTTGGTGCCGCCGTTCACGACGACCGTCCGTTCGCGACCGCCGGGGATCGATGCCGGCGAGACGTGCTCCGCGCCGTCGTAGAGCAGGCGGGCGTAGATCTCGTCGGAGAGGATCCACAGGTCGTGCTCGACGCAGGCCGCGACGATGTCCTCCACCTGGGCCCGAGTCGGCACCGCGCCGGACGGGTTGTTGGGGTAGTTCACGACCACGCCCTTGCAGCCGTGCTCCCGGGCCGCCGCAGCGATCTGGGCGCCGGTGTGGATGAAGCCCTGCTCGGGCTCGGAGGCCAGGTCGATCGGCTCGCCACCGCCGAGCCGCACGATGTCCGGGTAGGACGCCCAGTACGGTCCCGGCAGCAGGACGCGGTCGCCGTCGTCCAGCAGCGCCATCATGCAGAGCGTGAGTGCCGGCTTGGCTCCGGCGGTCACCACGATCTCCTCTGGGGCGTAGTCGAGGCCGAACTGGCGGTCGAACCAGCGTGCGGCGGCGGCCCGCAACTCCGGGATGCCGGCGGCCGCCGTATAGCGGGTATGGCCGTCACGGATCGCCCGGACCCCGGCGTCGGCGACTTCGTCCGGGGTCGGGAAGTCCGGTTCGCCGGCGCCGAGCGAGACCACGTCCTTGCCCTCGGCCCGCATCGCCTTGGCCCGGGCGGTGATCGCCAGGGTGATGGAGTCGCTGATGGCGCGGGCGCGGGAGCTGACGGGGATCTCGAACATGACGGGTCGGGGTGGGGGAAGGGGCGGATTGGACCCGACCCGGTGGTCAGGGTGAAGCGAGGACCGTCGATCCGGCACCGGCCTGCCCGGAAGATCCTGCGCGGGGGTGTCGTCGAACCCGACTCGGGGAGAGTTCTCGATAGTTCTGGCAGTCCGGTCCGAGCCTCGCGGTCGGCCGGCGCCGCGTTACCCTCTGGCACGGATGCGCAAGAAGACCTGGAAGATCCTCGGTGCGGTCGTCGGACTACTGATCGTGCTGCTGTTGCTGTTCACCACCGCGTTCGTGTTCAACCCGTTCGAGGGTTCGCTGCCGGATATCCGCGGGGTGGTGCCGCGCGACATCGATTGGTTCGCCCGCAAGAGCGACCTTCGCGACGACTTCTCGTCGTTCCCCGAGCCGGTCTTCTGGGAGGAGTTCGAGATCAGCCGGGCGTGGCAGGTCTTGCACCAGACCGACACCTACAAGGAGATCGAGGCGAGCGCGGGACTCGACCGGGCCTTCCTCGACCTGGCGGTGGCGGCCGATCAGATCCGCGAGCAGAGCGGCGGTTTCGTCGACCTCGTCGACGACGTGATCGGCAACGAGGTGGTCGTCGCCGGCTTCTTGCGTCCGCCCGCCTTGGCGAACGCGAGCTACTGCGCCTACCTCCGCGTGAGCTGGAAGCTGCGCGCTGCCTGGGGACTGCTCGAATGGGATTCGGTCCGGCAGGGGCTCGTCGACGGCGGCCTGGCGATCGCGCCGGTCGGGGACGGGACCATGACCCTCACACCGGCGAACGGCGGGCCGCCGATCTACCTCGGGAGGCACCTCGACTGCTTGATGGTCAGCAACGACCAACAGCTGTTGAAAGACTCGTTGGAGCTCGCATCGGGAGTCACCGATCTCGAGTCGTTCGCCACGACGTCGTACTACCGCGACGAGATCGGCGGGCGCCTCGCAGCGTGGAAGGAGCGCACCCAGATCGATCCGAACGCCGTCGAGCTGTTCGTGCGGCCCGAGCAGCTCCTGGAGGTCTCCGGCATCGGCACGAGCTGGCCCGACCCTCGCCACCCGACCGACATGAGCCAGCGCGTGCTGGCCTCTTTCCTCAAGCTCTCGGGTTGGCGGTTTCTGAGCAGCAGTCTGATCTTCGAACCTGATCCGCAGCCGTCCGGATCAATGACTCTGCTCGCCAATCTCGGGCTCAACCGAAACGAGCACTCCGCCTTCCAGGCCAACTTCTTCAAGGCCGAGGCCCAGGACCGGCAGAAGTGGCTCAACCCGTTCCTGTCGATGGTGCCGCAATCGGCGGTCGCCGCGGCGGCGCTGCGGGTCCCGGCGGCCGACTTCCTCCACGAGATGTTCCGGGCCGTCGAGCCGGAGTTGCGGCGGACCATCGACGAACAGCTGCAGCGCACCGGCCAATACGACTCGGTCTCGGCGTTGATCGACGACCTTGCGCCGGCCCTGTTGCCTCGCCTCGGCGTGGTGTTCCGACGTGCTCGCGAGATCGGCGGCGACATCACCAGCTTCGAGCCGTCGCCGGCTCCGCACGTCGCCTGGGTGTTCTGGGTGGATCCCCGATTCCGTCAGCAGGTCCAGCAGCTGTTCGCCTTTCTCACCCGCCACTCGGCGACCCTCGGGTTCGACAAGGCCTATGACCTGCCGGTGGACGGTGGTGCAGGTGGCGACGCGGCGCGCGAGTTCGTCAATCCGAACATCCCCGGCACCGGTGAGATCGCCGTGTTGATCTACGGGGACTTCTTCGTGTTCAGCAATTCCGGCCCGCTGATCCGGGAGATGATCGGCGCCCGGATCGGTGGGCAGAACCTCCTGGGTCTGCCCGACTACAAGACGTTCGAGCAGGAACTCGCGCCGAAGCTCAACGGCTTCGTGTATCTGCAGGGCCCGCAGCTCATCGAGATCGCGGAGGACTACATCGGCTTCCTCGAGTCCGACACGACCAACATCGACAGTGGCTGGGCCTTCGAGAACCGGCCGCGCGTCGAGCGCGACGTGCTGCGGCGCTCGTTCCCGGCGGCCAGTTCGGCGGCGTCGTTGTCGCCCGCGCAGCGCCAGCAGTTCGAGAACGAGGTCGACGAGGTGCTCCAGCGGGAGTGGCAGCAGGTCCGAGACACGGTGGTCGCCAGCAGCCGTGGCGGGCTCGATCGCACGCGCGGGCTCGGGATGCTGTTCCGCTCCGCCTACCTGCAGGTCGATCTGGCGCCCAATGCGATGCAGGTCGAGGGCCGGGTGCTGTTCGACTACATCCGGTGAGCCAGCTCGGGGCCGTGGCCGCGTCCAGCGGGATTCCCGCTTGCCGGCTCCCTCTTGCTGGTCTCCCACTTGACGGGCTGTCGCGGGTGGCTAAGGTGTGCGGCCCTCCATCGGCCGAGATGGCGGAATTGGTAGACGCGCTTGCTTGAGGGGCAAGTGACCGTTTAGGTCGTGCAGGTTCAAGTCCTGTTCTCGGCACGCTTTCCCGCGGGTCGCTCCATCCTGGATGGAGCGGCCCGCGGTGCTTTCAAGGCAGACGGTGCCTTCGGGACGGTGCGCTCGCAGGACCGATTGCCGGCTTCGCGGAGCACGCACCGGGTCTCGGTGGTCAACGCCCGGCGACCGAGAGGATGCCCCGGCGAATCGCCAGGGCCGTCGGTTCCGGTGGGTCGATCGAGTCGGCGTCCAGCAGCTCGAGGTGGGCGCGGACGCGAGGCTGAGCCTCGACGGTGGCGGTGACCTCCAGCTCCCGATCGCCCGGTCCGAGGAGCGCGACCCGAGCCGTGCCGGATTCGTCCCGCGACTCCAGCCAGTTCTGCACGTCTTCGGACGTGGCGATCGGTGCGCCGTCCAGTGCGACGATCCGACCCTGTGAGCGCATCCGGTTGCGGTCGCTGCCGGCGTTCGGGTCGATCCACCATGGGATCCGGAGGTCGTCGTTGCGGACTTCGTGTAGTCCCCGCAGCGCGAATCTTTCCGAGCGGCTCTCCGAGAAGACGACGCCGGCCGAGGCGAGGATGCCGGCGTAGTCCGGCACCTGCGTGCCACGGACGTGTGCGTCGAACCACGGGGTGAAGTCGAGGCCGGTCAGCTGGAGCAGCAGGCGTTCGACGTCCGCATCTTCGTAGCCGCGGTCGTCGGCCATGCACTCCCGGAACAGTGCGCGCATCAGGTCGTCGAGGCTGCGGGTATTGGCCGTGGCCGACCGGATCTGCACGTCGAGTAGCAGTCCGAGGACCTGCCCCGACGTGTAGTAGCTGAGATTGCGGTCGGTCGGGAGTTCGTCCCAGACCCGGTCGGAGGCCATCGAAGAGGACACGTGCCGCCGCGCCGGGGTGCTCTCGAACGCCGAGATCCGGCCGGCCATCGCATTCCAGAACTCCTCTTCGCTGCTGAGCCCGGCCCGCGCCATCGTCACGGTCGTGTAGTAGGAGGTCACACCTTCGCAGAGCCAGAGCATGGTCGTGCGGTTGGCGCGGCCGTAGTCGAAAGGGCCGAGAGCAGCCGGACGCGCCCGCTTGACGTTCCACAGGTGGAAGAACTCGTGGGCGACCGTCGAAAGCGCGGCCCGGTCGCTCGCCAACAGCAGGCCGACCGGCACTCCGATCGCCGTCGAGGTCAGATGTTCCAACCCGCCGCCGTGGCCGGTGCGCGAAGCGGTGAACAGGAAGGTGTAGTGCTCGCTCGGCAGGCCGCCGAACAGGGACGCCTGGACCTCGGTGACCTTGCGGAGATTGGTCAGCCACGCCGCGTGGTCGAATTCGAGGTCACGCGTTGCGTCGACCACGACCCGCACCGTCGACTCCGCGCATTCGAAACTCCAGTCCTGGAACACTCCGAGCTTGACCGGGCAGTCAGCCAGGAAGTCGTAGTCGGCGGCGAAGAACGAGCCCTCGGCAGTCTCCACCAGTCCGGACGCGATGCGCCAGTCCGGCGGAAGGTCGAAGTGGACGGTGCAGGGCGCATCGTCAGCACCTCGGACGCGCAAGTAGACCTGCGGACCCTCGTAGGTCAGGCAGCGGCGCTGCGGACCGCGCTGCATGAAGCGGTCCTGGTCGTCGAGTTCGACCCTGTAGTCGATCGTCAGGGCTGTTTCGGCGCCGTGCGCGATGCCGAAGTGGCTGCGGTCCAGTTGGGCCACATCGAGCGGTTGACCGCTCGATCCCCGGGCGGAGATCGAGGTCACGCGCTCCGGGAAGTCCCGATAGCGGTAGGAGCCTGGGGTCCAGACGGGCATCTCCACGACGGTCCATCGACCCGCCGGATGTCTCAATCGCAACGAGACTTCCAGCGGAATCCTGCCGCGTTCGTCGGCGGTCGTCGTGGTCGCGCGGACGGTGTAGTCACAATCCGTCGGCCCGCGGGTGACATCGGGGGATACAGGGGCGGGACCCTGCATCGAGAACAGCAGTGTGCACGCAGTCGCGGTGATCATCTTGGAATCGGATAGCTGTCCGAGAACGAGAACGCCCGGCAAGCGCGGTGTCAGCGCGGCCTCGTTCGCCGCCGGCATCCGCCCTTTCCGAGTGTGATGGTCGGGTGATGTCGCGTCCACCATGCTGGCGCCGGCCAGGGGCCCTCCGGCGACGGTCTGCATCCGTTCCCGGGAGATCTCCCCATCCGTCTCCGAGTATCGAGGACGCTCCCATGCGCTCCGAGCACACGCCGTCTCCTTCTGCGATCCATGCCGCCGTCCGCCTGCTCGGCGACGACGACCACAACGTGCAGCGGATGTGTCTGCGTCGGATCCTGACCTGGGGCGAATCCGCGCGGGCGGCGGTCGAGATCGCCTGCCGCGACGACGACGCGCGGTTGCGTTCTCGGGCGCGGTTGGCGCTGCGTGGGCTGGACATGTCCAAAGCAGCGGACGGCTTCGTCGGTGCGGTCGAGGCGGCGCGGGCCGGCAGGGATCCGCGGGGCGTCCTCGAGGCCGGGCTGTCTGCCGTTCATCAGTTCGTCGCCGGAGATCTCGGCCATGAGCCGGACTTCGTGGGGCGTCTCGACGCGCTGGCTGCCGAGCTTCGTCCGTTGGTCGAACGACGATCCACGACCACCGCAGCACGTCGCCTCGGCCAGCTCCTCGCCAATCAACACGGCCTGACCGGTCGGGATCGGGGGGTTCCGATCGTGCGTCATGACGAGATCTTGCCGGGGCGGGTCCTCGAGCAGCGGCTCGGACCATCGTCGGTACTCTGCGCGATCTACCTCCTGGTAGGCCGCCGCGCCGGGCTAGATCTCACGGCGGTGCGCTTGCCGGGCTTCTTCCTGGTTCGCATCCACGGCCGGCGTCGCATCCTGATCGATCCGTTCCACGGAGGCCGGACCACGACGCGTGCCGATTGCCTGCGCTATCTGCGTCGGATCGGCGACGAGTCCGCGTCGGTTCGCAAGCTTTGCGATGTCGCAGATGCCGAGGTCTTGCAGGGCTTCGTGGAAGACTTGCTGCAGGGGCGTGATGCGGCCGGCGATCCTGATCTGCGCGGCGCACTCGAACGCGCACGGGCGGCGGTGCAGCCGGGGCGGGTCGCGGCGTCGCGCTGATCCGGTCGACGGCTCACCTCGTGGGCCGCGTCGATCAGATCATGTTGTGGAGCCAGGTGACGACCGGGCGGATCAGGCTCGGCATCACGTAGAACAGGGCGAGGATGCCGCCGAGCATCAGGAACGTCTGCGACCGGACGTTCTCGTAGAACCGCCCGATCGTCCGGGGGAAGAACCCGCCGAGGACTCCGGCCCCATCCAGCGGCGGCCAGGGGATGAGGTTCAGGATCCCGAGGAACGCGTTCAGGATCACGAAGACCGTGCAGATCTTGGCGGTCGCGAACACCGGTCCGGAGCTGTACTCGAAGTTCGGGCTGATGAACAAGGTCATCGAGCCGCCATTCCCGGGATACGACGTGGCGTAGTCCGCGGCGACGAGGCCCTTGAGAACGAGTACGCCCAGGCCGGCCAGCAGGAAGTTCGAAACCGGCCCCGCGAGCGACATCAGGGCCGCGCGGTTCGGGTGCCTTGCTGCCCAGGCGACGCTGATCGGCGTGCTGGCGAACCCCATGCACATCAGGCTGCCGCGGGTGGCGCCGAACACCAGCACGGCGATCGGCAGGATCACCATGCCGAACGGTTCCCGCTTGATGTGGGGAATGGGATTGAGCGTGACCTGACCGCCTACGTAGGCCGTGCGGTCTCCTCCCCACATCGCTACGAGTGCGTGGGCAGCCTCGTGGAACACGAGGCTGACCAGCAGCACGACGTAGAACAAGACCATGTCGAGGATGGGGACGTCCAAGATCAGTCCTCCGGTTCCTCGGCTTCGCTCGGTGCTTCGCTCGCAACGGTGTTCAGGTCCTCGACGACCTTGCGGACCCGCAGCTCGGTGCCCGACAGGGTCTGCCGGCAGAAGCGGATCAGCGTCGAGGCGCGCTCGACCTTCTCGCCGAGGACGTCGACGTCGGCGGTGCCGCTCTCGATCTCGTCCAGGATGGTCTCGAGTTCCTCGGCGGCCTGGGAGTAGGTGAGGTCGCTCTTCTTCTTGGCGGCCATGGTTCGCAGTGCGGACGGTGGATCGGGGATGGGTTCGGGGCGCCGGTTCATCCCGGACGCGGTTGGATCGACTCGACGCGGACGCGCGCCGATCCGTCGCGGAAGGTGATGTCGGCGAGGGCGTTGGACTGCAGCGCGGCGGCGTCGGTCACCACCTTGCCGTCGGCCGGGTTCCGGACCAGCGCGTAGCCGCGCTCGAGCACGCGCTGTGGATCGAGCAGGCGAAGGCGGGTCTCGGCTTCGTGCAGTCGCGACCCGGCGCGTTCAAGACGTCGCTGCGAGCGTTCGGCGATCCGCTCGGCGGCGCGGTCCAGGGAGTGGTGCTCGTCGCGCAGCCGAGCGGCGGTCACGCTACGGATCCGCAGCGCGGCATCGAGCAGGTCACGGTTGCGCTCGTGCAGGAAGTGCCGCGTGCCGCGGGTCAGGCGGGGCCCTGCCGCGACAAGGGCCTGGCGTTCGGCGGCAAGTCGTGCCGAGACGGCTCGGACGACCAGATGCGCGCGGTCGGCCAGACGTTCCCGGGCGCGGTCGCAGACACCGGTGGCGGCGCGTCGCAGGCGTTCGGCGGTGTCCTGCAGTGCCGCGGCCTGCTCATGCCAGAGATCGACGAGGAACGCTGCGGTCGCGGTCGGCGTCTTCAGGGAGGTGGCGATCTCGTCGAGGACCGAACGGTCCCGCTCGTGACCGATGCCGACCAGCACCTTCAGCGGATGTTCGGCGACCGCGCGCGCGACCTTCTCGTCGTCCCACCAGGCCAGGTCGGTGCGGGAACCGCCGCCGCGCACGATGCAGACCACGTCGAAGTCGTCCTGGTGATCGCGGAAGTAATCGAGGCCCCCGAGGACCGTGCGCTGCAGCTCCTCACCCTGCACGCGCACCGGGTAGAGGCCGATCTCGAAACCGATTCCCGAACCCTCGAGCTCGCGCAGGAAGTCGTTCCAGCCGTCCGAGTCGGGACTGGACAGCACGCCGATCCGCAGCGTCGGAGTCGGCAGCCCGAGCGCGAGGTTGCGTTCGTGTAGCCCGGCTTCGCGAAGTGTCGCGAGGATCTGCTCCTTGGTGAGTGCGAGCTTGCCGAGCGTGAACTCGGGGCGGATGTCGTCGACGAGGAGCTGGTAGCGGCCGCTGGCGGGGTAGAGGTCGATGCGTGCCTCGATGAGGATCTCGATCCCGTCGCGCAGGGTCATGCCCTTCGACTCGAGCAGCGGTAGCACCCGTTGCGCGGTTCGCTCGAACAAGGCGACGTCGACGGTTGCCGCCGGGCGATCCCCCACCGCGGCCTTCTCCACGAGTTGGAAGAAGATGTGCTTGCGCTCGCGGTTCTTGTCGAACTCCAGCACCTCGCCGACCACCTGGACGCGGCCGGGGAACGCGACGCGCAGGGCTTCGCGGACCCGCTCGTTGAGCTGGAGGACGGTCCATGGGCCGCCGTCTTCGCTCGGCCCCGCCGTGGCCGTCGCTTGCGGAGTGCTCTCGGTGGGTTTCGCGGCCTTCTTGGGCTTGTCCGCGACCTCGACCGTACCCGCGAGGATCCCCATGACCTCGGATGCGATCTCGAAGCCGTGCTTCATGAACGCGTCGATGACCGCTTCGGCGTGGGTCGCGGGCACCCGCCAACACTTGTCGCGCTTGTCCCAACGCCGCGACGGCAGCGCCTTCACCTCGTCGACGAGGTAGGGGTCGTAGGGAAAGCGGATGACCAGGTGGTGGCCGTCGCGGTCGAGTTCGATCGTCCCGGACATCGGATGGCGGAGCTTAGCCGCGCGAGCGTCCGGGATCATGTGCGTCGCGGTGGATCCTCGGGGCGACGGGTCATCGGCCTTCGGTGAGCAGTTTCGGCAGTTCCACCAGCGCCTGGCGACGAACTTCGTCGAGCGTGATCACGCGGCCGGCGACCCGGCTGAGGTCGGACATCACCTCGGGGGCGAGGCCGCACGGGCGGATCCGATTCCAGGGCTCACCCTCGATGGCCACGTTGAGAGAGATGCCGTGCATGCTGATCCAGTGGCGGATCGCGACCCCGATCGAGGCGACCTTGCGGCCGCCCACGAAGACTCCGGTTCCGTCCACCGAGGGTTCGGCATCGAGGCCGAACCCGGCGCAGATCCGCACGCCGAACGATTCCAGCGCCCGCAGCCAGCGGCGTACGTCCCGGTGGGGCAGCGAGACGATCGGGTAGACCACGAGCTGGCCGGGACCGTGCCACGTGACCTTGCCGCCGCGTTCGATCTCGACTGTGTGCGGACGTTGGTCGGGCGGAGTTCCTCTGCCAGACGTGTAGACCGAGTCGTGTTCGACGAGCAGGACCCGGCCCGCCGAGCCGTCGGCGTGCGTCGCGGCAACCAGCTCCCTCATCCGTTCGTGAACCGGCTGGAAGGGAGCCCTCCCGAGATCCTCGATCGGCATGCCTCCGAGGTGGAACGTTCGCTCGTTCTCGTTCAGCATCGGGACTCCATGCGCGATCTCATGGTCGTCCTGACACTCTTGGTTCTGCAGGCCTCGGTCTCTGCGCAGTCGATCGAGCCGGTGCCCGGCGTGGTCGAGCAGGGCGGCGTGGCCGAGATTCGCGCCTGGACTGGAGCCGAAGAACCGCTGGCCGGGCTCGGGATCGGCCTCCGTCGGTTGCACGGCGATGGTTCGCCTGACGGCCCCGTGTCCCAGCGTTGCGCGACCGACGGTCGTGGGATTGCCATGCTCCAGGTCGACGGGGCTCCGGGCCGGTATCGCTTGGAGGCCGAGGTGGGAGGAGTGGTGGTGCACTCGCCATTCCGCGTCGTGCCGGCTGCGCCACGTCTCGCGTGGTTCGTCGCAGGCCTGCTCACCGTGAGCGTCGCGGCCGGATGGCTGCTATGGCGTCGACGGCCGGTGCGGACCGAGAATCGGTTGCCGTCGGCCTGAAGCTCCGGGAAGGCCTGAAGCTCCGGGAAGGCCTGAAGCTCCGGGAAGGCCCGAAGCTTCCAGTCGTTGCGGTGAGCCACTCGCTCACGGCTCCGTCCGGTCCCGTGCGGCCCGATCGAAGTCTCGGGCGCTGAGCGGAAGGCTCAGGCGTTGACCGAGAGCACGCGCTCCACGCGCTCCTTGATGCCGCGCAGGTCTTCGATGCCGACGAAGCGCTCTACCTCCTTGCCGCTGCGGAAGAAGATGCAGGTCGGCACGCCGGAGATGCCGAACTGCGAGGTCGCGCTCGGCGCCTGGTCGATGTCGACCTTGTAGACGTCGAGTCGACCATCGTAGTCCTTGGCCACGGCGTCGATGGTGGGGGCGAGCGCCTTGCAGGGCTGGCACCAGGTGGCGGAGAAGTCGACCAGGACCGGGCGGTCGGCGCCGGAGAGGGTCGTTTCGAAGTTGTTGTCCGACAGTTCGCGAACGTTCGACATGGGTGCGCTCCTGGGCCGGACGCGGTCGCCCGGCGGTTCAGAGGGTCGGGTATTCTGGTCCCACGGACCCGGATGGCAAGTGTCGGGAGAGCTGCTCGGGTCGACAGGTTGGGCTTCTCGATCCGTCGGGCCCGCCGCAAGTCGTGGGATGATCGGACCTAACCCGAGCCTCCTAGCAGGCTTCAGGGGCGTGATGTCGGGCCGCCCCGCGACTCGTTGAGCGCTTCGAGGAGGACCTCGAGAGGCACCCCGTTGTCCTCGGCGACCTCGGCGACGGTCTGCTCGGGTTCGAATCCGCACAGCGAGCAGCCGCCGATGTGGAACCGCATCAGCACGATCGGCAGGTTCGGGTCACCGGCAAGGGCCTGCGACATGGTGCTGTCACCGGTGAGGGAATCGGCGCCGTGCGCCGGGGTCTCTGAGTCGCTCGGGGTCATGTTCGTCACGCGGGGTCGATGCGTTCCAGCAGTCGCGCAGCGGCGGCCTGGAAGGCCTTCGCGATGGGATCCTCAGGACTGGCAATGGTGATCGGACGACCTTCGTCGCCACCGCTGCGCACCGCCATCCCGATCGGGATCTGGCCGAGCAGCGGGACGTCGAACTCGCGCTCGATGCGGGCGCCGCCGCCGCTGCCGAACAGTTCGTAGCGTTCCTCGTGTCCGGGGGGCTGGAACCACGACATGTTCTCCACGACCCCGAGGACCGGAGTGCCGATCTTCTCGAACATGCGGATCGCCTTGCGGACGTCGAGGACCGCGACTTCCTGCGGAGTCGTGACGATCACCGCGCCGGACAGTTCGGTGTTCTGGGTGAGGGTCAGCTGGACGTCGCCGGTGCCTGGCGGCAGGTCCACGAACAGGTAGTCGAGGTCGTTCCAGTCGACCTGGAACATGAACTGGGTGACCGCCTTGTTCAGCATCGGTCCGCGCCAGACCATCGGCTGGTCGTCGCCGACGAGGAGGCCCATGCTCATCAGCTGCAGACCGTGGGCTACGAACGGGAAGATCTTCTCGTTGGTGCCCTCGGGGCGGCCGCGGGCGCCCATCATCAGCGGGATGTTGGGACCATAGATGTCACCATCCAGGATGCCGACCGCGTGCCCGGCCCGCGCTGCGGCGCAGGCGAGGTTCACGCAGACCGTCGACTTGCCGACTCCGCCCTTTCCCGACGAGACCGCGATCACGTGGCGCGCGCCGGGAATCGGCCGCTTGCCCGGCATGCCGCCGGTCTGGGCCGGCCCGGGTGCGGCATTCACCAGTTTCGCTTCGACGGCGGCGACCCCGGGCAGTGCCATCACCACGCGTTCCGCCGCGGACCGGGTCGCAGCTGCCTCGGGCGTGCCGGTCTTCAGCAGTGCGAGGTAGAAGCGCACCCGTCCCCCCTCGACGCGCAGTTCGCGGATCGCTCCCGCCGTGATGAGATCGCGGCCACGGTCGGGGTCCTGGACGGTGGCGAGGGCTTCGCGGATGGCTGATTCGGAGACTTCGGACATGGATCAGGGAAGACGGGTCGGCGCCCGGGCGTCGGCGGGGCATCGCGCGCCCCGGCCGGTCGGCGCCGTCGAGGCACCGCCGAGCGGGTAGCATGCTGGGCCGGACACGACTCCGCGGCAATGCCTCGGAGTCCGATCCCGCACCGAGCACCTGGTTCCGGGGTTCGCCCCGGCGGCCTCCCTGCGGCCTCCGAGGGCCGATTCCACTCCCCCGTCCGTCGATCCTGATGTCCCTCCGCCCCCTCCACATTCTCCTCACGACGGCCTGTCTCGTCGCTCCTCTTGTCGCTCAGGACGATGGCGAGAAGCACAGTCCGACCCTCCAGGAGCTCCAGAAGGATCGTGTGCTCGAGGAGGGGGGTGATCTCGAGAAGGTCGAGGCGGAGAACACAGGGCCGCGGGGTGGATTGCGAAACCACATGACGATGGTGGTCGCGATGAAGCCCCGCCGGATGGCGCCGGGCTCGCAGGGGACGATGCAGCTGATCCTGGCGATGCGGAACGAAACCGTCCTGCTTCCCGGGAGCCATCTGAACCTGATACTCCCCGATCGACTCGGTCCGTTGGTTCCGGGCGCCTGGAGGCTGCAGGAGCCGGGGCTGGGCAAGCTGGAGACGGCCTTTCGGGGGCAGCCGGTCTACGACAACACGGCGGTCATCGACGTCGATGTAGGGGTCATGGCCGACGCCACGTACGGCCAGCACCGCTTCTCGTTCCGGGTCGAGGCGGAGGTCACGGACGGTCCGACCGGGAGTGCCCGGGGCGTGTTCATGGACGTCGTGAACGGTCAGATCGAAGTGGGCGACCCGTTGCCGACTCCTGTGGTGATGGCGGGGCCGGAGTCCGGCGATGCGCCGGATGGGGGTGAGGCTGCGGATCCTTTGCCGTCCGACGCTGCGAGCGGCGTTGCCGCCCAGGACGGCGGACCCAGGGCCGTTGCTCCTGCCGGCGGAAGGGTGGCCGACCCGGTGCGGTCGGCCGAGGAGGCGCAGCCGGGGTCGAGTACGAGCGGGTCCGGGATCCCGGCAGGGGCGGAGGAGGGGATGCCCTTGTTCCTGGTGATCGGGGGCGGGGTGTTGCTCCTGCTGATCGGTCTGCTCGTGGTGTTCCGGGGGCGATAGGCTGCCGCTGTCGGGTTGATATTTTCGAATCCGAGAGCTTTTGAGTCGGTCAGTAGTCGGTTGCGCCGATAGGGCATCGATGAGATGCTCATTTCTGGGGACTACCCCAGACGACCTGCAACCGGGTTCGAGCAGACGGCGTATAGGCCGCCCGGCCCGGACCGGAGCCGACTCATGGTGAACAGCAGCAAGCGACGCGAAGCCCCGCGACTGTCGAGGGACGGCACGGTGGATCTCGACCAGCTCGACCTGCTCCT
This sequence comes from bacterium, assembly GCA_030432695.1. Classification (GTDB taxonomy): domain Bacteria; phylum Planctomycetota; class UBA1135; order UBA1135; family UBA2386; genus JAUILN01. Next base: position 559,503 of record JAUILN010000003.1, read on the forward strand.
GGATGTGCCGGTGGCGCAGTGGGAGCGACAGCTGAAGAAGCTGGTGAAGGAGTTCCGCGGCAAGCGGCTGCGCCTCCAACTCCCGCAGAGCCGGATGAGCGAGGTCGATCTCTCGGGGTCCTCGGTGACCTGGGTCGGCCTGTTCGAGGCCCAGGTGCGGCAGCTACCGCGCATGGATCGGGCCGAGGAGTTTCGGATGGCGCGCCGCTACGAGTTCCAGAAGGCCGTCGTGCTCGACGCCCTGATCCGGGCGGGCCACCGTCCGGCGGTCGCGTCAGAGCTGGTCTTGCGTCCGTGCCACACCTTGCCAGAAGCGACCCGGCGTGCCGCACCCGGCGCGCGGCAGCGGTTGGAGCAGGTCGTTGCCGAACTCGAGCACCTGCGCAATCTGTACGTCGAGGGGTCTCTCTACCTCGTCCACGGTCCGGTCCGGCGCTACACCGGCCTCGGCGTCGATGACGTCGACCTGATCCAGGAGTCGGCCGCGTCGCTGTTCCAGGCGATCGAGGGCTTCGACTGGCGGCGCGAGGTCCGGTTCAAGACCTACGCGGTCTACTGGGTACAGCAGGCCATCCTGAAGACTCTCTACAACGCGTCGCGGACCGTGCGCGTGCCGATCTGGGTTCAGAAGGCCTATCGCAAGATCCGCAAGCTGCAGGATCAGGGAGTCCACGAGACCGGGGTCCTTCCCGACCCACTCCTCATCGGTAGGGAACTCGACATGCCGGCCGAGCGCGTCGAAGAGATCCTGGCGGTGCGCCGCTACGCGGTGAGCCTCGACGCACCGATCTCGAGCGGCGAAGAGGGGTTTTCGCTGTCGCAGTCTCTGCCCGATGACTCGGCGCAACCGCTCCACGAGACGGTGGTGGAGGGTGATCTCCACGGCGAACTCGCCGCGGTCCTGGAGGAGCTGCCCGATCGGGAGCGGTTGATCCTGCACCGCAGATTCGGACTAGACGGCGGTGAGCCCGAGACCCTGGCGGAGATCGCTCAAGATCTGGGGGTCACTGCGGAGCGCGTTCGCCAGCTGCAGAAGGCGGCGTTGGAACGCCTCCAGCGGCCGCGCCCGATGGAACGACTCAAGATGTTCGCGTGACCTCGGCCGACGGTTCGATCAATCGTCGGGATGGTCGAGCGGGCCGTCCTTGGTCATCCAGATGCGGCGGTAGACGTCCGGGCGCCGGTCCTTCGCGACCGGCATGATGCGTCGCATCGCCCGCACACGACGAAGTTCGACCTGCGCTGCGATGATGCCGCTCTCTCCGGCGCCCTCGGCGACCACCGCGCCCATGGGGTCGACGATCCGACTGTCGCCGGGAAACGGCAGGCTCTCGCCTGGCTTGCGGAGCGATTCGTCGACTCCCGTGCGGTTGCAGCCCACGACATAGAGCTGATTCTCGATCGCGCGTGCCTTCACCAACGAGCGCCAATGGTCGGCTCGTGCCTCTGGCCATTGCGAGGGCACTGCAAGGACGTCGCAGCCCTCGTGAAAGAAGTGGCGGATCAGTTCGGGGAAGCGGATGTCGTAGCAGATGACCACGCCGATCCGGCCCAGGCGAGTGTCGAGCACCAGCGGCTCGCCGCCGGCCGCGTGATGGCGATGCTCGTTGTTCGGCGAGAACAGATGGATCTTCCGGTAGCTCCCGAGCTGCACGCCCCGGTCGAAGACATCCGCGGTGTTGTAGATCCGCCCGTTGCTCTGCTTCGGGCCGCCGCCGATCACCAGCAGATCGAACGCCTTGGAGCGTTTGCGGATCTCGTCGAGCGCTCGATCCGAAGCGCGCAGAACCTCCGCGTCGTATTCGGTGAGAAACGACGTCGTCCACATCTCCGGAAGGACCGCGAGCGCGCAGTTCTCCGACGCGGCCCGTTCGAGTAGCGAGACCGCCGCAGTGAGGTTGGCCTCGACGTCACCGCGCTGCACGTCGAACTGCAAGCAGGCGGTGCGGAACGGTTCGACCGGGTTGAGGTCGCGGGTCGTCATCTGGGATGCCGCGGGGGGCGGGCCGCCACAATAGCAGCGTATCCGGACCGCTGCGCCCCGTCGCCCGGCGCGGAGTCGAGCGGAACTCGATCCCGGGAGGTCCGAGAGCGAGGTTTCCGAGCCCGCTCAACCCTTGAACAGGATGTCCTGGCTGTCGGTCTTGCGCCGTTTCTTCACCGGCTTGGCACCGGTTCTGGTGTCCACCACGAGCTGATCGCTGGGCTTGAACAGGATCGTCTCCTTGTCGGCGACGTCGATGCTCTTGCCGGTCAGTGGGTGCTTGTAGGCGCGACCCTTGCGAATCTTGCGCTCGAAGGTGCCGAAGCCTTTGATCGCGACGCGACCCTGCTCGAGCAGCAAATCACGGATCGAATCGAGCACGGCGTCGAGGATCCGCGCGGCCGCGCGGCGTGGCACCTGCAATTCCTCGGCGACCTGCCGAGCCAGGATGCCCTTGTTGGCCTGGCGACCGAAGTGCTCGCCGCCTTGCTCGTCGAGGTCGTCTCGGGAGCTCGTCTCCATCGTGTTCTGGCCCTGTTGGATGCCGTTGGGTTCGTCGAAGATCGTCATCGTCCCCGCTACCTTGGTTCGTGTCGCCGATTTTCCCTGCGTATGGGGACATCCTTCTTGTTCGCCGATGCGGCGATTAGAAGACGGATGTCTTTCCCCGGCCGTTCAGCTGAACTTCGCGGCCGCCGCGGGCACGAACCTCTCCAGCGAGTTCGCCAGCTTGTTGAGGTAGCGCGTCGCGACGCTCTCGGGGAACGCCTCGCGGAATGGTGCGCGCTGTAGCACGGCCCCTTCCACACTGGCATCTTCCGGCAGGAGGCCGAGCCAGTTGAGTCGATAGCCGAGGAATCTCGACGTGCAACCGTCGAGCTTGGTGAACACCTGCTCGGCTTCCTCGGGTGAGCGGACCCGATTCACGATCAGGTGCATCGGGTTGTCGAAGCCGGCTTGCACGAGGACCTTCACGATCCCGTAGGCGTCCGCGATCGCGGCGAAGTTGCTGGTCGTGACGACCAGGGCGTGGTCGGCGATCGATACGAAGTCGGTCACCGCGTTGGAGATTCCCGCTCCGGTGTCGAGCAGGATGAGATCGCAGTGGGGGCGGAGGTTCTCGACGGCCTCGAGGATCCGGATCCGGCCCCGGTCGTCCAGGTCGGCCATCTCCTTCAGACCGCTGCCGCCGGAGATGAGCTTGATGCCGCGGGGACCGTTGACCACCACCTCGGGCAGCTGCGCGGTGCCCTCCAGGTAGTCGCAGAGAGTCTTCTGCGCCGCGACACCCGACAGGATGTGGGCGTTCGCGAGACCGAGGTCGACGTCGACGATGATCGTACGCAGCCCGCGGGCCGACATCTCGCAGGCGAGGTTGACCGTGAGCGACGTCTTGCCGACGCCGCCCTTGCCGGAGGTGACCGTGAAGATCGGTGCACCCTCCTTCCGCTCGACCTTCCGCGGCGGCTTGCGGGCCGGGCTCTGCGGTGACGCGTCTGCCGGCGCCGGCCCGTTCTGGGCCAGGGCCGACAGCGCGTCGATCGTCTGTTCCGACAGCTGGTCGGGCTGGTTCGGATCGAACCCCGGTAGCTGGCCGGCGTTCCGGGTCAGGAGTTCCCGGACCTGGTCCGGGTTCATGCCGAGGCGGCTCGCCGCCTCCTGAAGCGTGGATCGCTGCATTTCCGTCGTGCTCTGCGCTGATGCCGAGGTCCCCGCACGGTCATCGGCATCCGAAGGGCTGGGGCTTTTGCCCTGACGTCACCGATCCCTCGGGGACGGCCATCCGGGCTGGTCCGGGATCTCCCGGAGAGCCGGTCTCGCCGGTCTTTTCCGCTCCGCTCCGCTCTTCCATTCAGGTCGGCGGCTGCTAGACTTCCCGGCCCGATTCACGGGGACGTAGCTCAGTTGGTAGAGCGCAGCGTTCGCAATGCTGAGGTCAGGGGTTCGACTCCCCTCGTCTCCAACCATCCGTGGTAGGCATCCCCTGCAGTCGCCACCCGACTCAGATGCCCACCCTCCGCAGCGCCGGTCGGCCACTTGGTCGGGCGGCGTTTTGCGTCGAGGGGCCCCGAAGAACGCGGCAGAGGCTCAGGAGGTCGCCGGCCTGGACTGCCGGGTTTTCGCGATCCGCCGCCGGGCCGGGTCCGGCCGCGATCTCAAGACCTTGGCTGAGAAAGGCTTGTGAGCGCGCGTCGCATGGATCGATGGCGGCCCTGAGCACTTTGATGACCGCTGGCCCCAAAAAGCCGGCCCCCTTGCATCCATAGATCGCAATCTCTGGATACACTCGCCGGCCGTGACCGTCGACCAGGTGCAGCGCGTGATGAAGACGCTCGGGGACCCGACCCGTCTGCGGATCCTCGCGCTGCTCGAGCGCGAGGAACTGGCGGTCCAGGACCTCGTGCGGATCCTGGGCACGGCGCAGTCGACCGTCTCGCGCCACCTCGCGGTGCTCCGCGACCACGGCCTCCTGCGCGAACGGCGCGAAGGCACCTGGTGCTACTCGCGCTTCGTTCCCCCTCGCGACGGACCCTGGCGCAGCGCCTGGGAACTGAGCCGCGATGCGCTGCGCGACGACCCACAGGTGGCCAGCGACCTCGACGCTCTCGAAGGCGTCCTGCGCGAGCGTGCCCTGGGCCGCCGCGAGTTCTTCGACGCGCTCGGCGACCAGTGGGACCAACTGCGCCAGGTGTTCCAGGACGACCTGCAGCGCGCCCGGGCGATCCAGCGCCTCGTGCCCCGCGGACTGCGGGTCGCCGACGTGGGCACCGGGACCGGCATCCTCGCCCTGGAACTCGCCCGCCTCGGCGCCGAGGTCGTGGCCATCGATCACTCCCGGACGATGCTCGGCAGCGCCGCCGCCAAGGCCCGCGAGGCGAGCGTCACCGGTGTCGAGTTCCGGGAGGGCGACGCCACGTCCCTGCCGCTCGCGGCGGGCGAGGTGGACGCGGTGCTCGCGCACATGGTGCTGCACTACGTCGCGTCGCCGACCCTCGCGCTGCGGGAGATGGCGCGCGTGGTCCGGCCGGGCGGTCGCGTGGTGGTCGTCGACTTCGCCGCGGACGACGCCGACCGACCGGCTCCCGATCGCGAGTGGATGCGCAAAGACCTCGGCGTGCTCTGGCAGGGTTTCCCGCCGGAGCGCGTTCGTGAATGGATGGCCGAGGCTGGTCTCGCAGATCCGCAGATCGAGCTGCAGGCGTCCCCATCACCCCATCGAGACCTGCCGGCGACGTTCATCGCGTCGGCCCATCGACCCGAGATTGACACATGACGAGCACGGAACACCTCCCACGGGCCCAGCGCGGTGCGCGGCGGATCCGATTCGAGGAGCTCCTCGCCCAGCGCATCCTGATCGTGGATGGCGCGATGGGGACCATGCTGCAACGCGCGAAGCTGGGGGAACCCGACTTTCGCGGTGAGCGGTTCACGGACCACCACAAGGACCTGCAGGGCAACAACGACATCCTGGTCCTGACCCGACCCGAGGTCGTCGAAGGGGTTCACGACGCCTACTTCGAGGCCGGTGCGGACATCGTCGAGACCAACACGTTCAACGCGAACTCGATCTCGCAGGCCGACTACGACACACAGTCCCTGGCTCGGGAGATCAACGTCGAGGCGGCCCGGATCGCGCGACGTGCCGCGGAGCGCTGGAGCGCCAAGACTCCCGACAAGCCGCGCTTCGTCGCCGGTGCGGTCGGGCCGACCAACCGGACCCTGTCGATCTCGCCAGACGTCAACGATCCGGCCTACCGGGCGAGCACCTTCGATGAACTGCACGCGGCCTACCGCGAGCAGATCGAGGGCCTCCTGGAAGGGGGCGTCGACCTGATCCTGGTCGAGACGATCTTCGACACCCTGAACAGCAAGGCGGCGATCCTGGCCTATCAGGACGCGTTGCACGCCGCGGGCGATCCCGACGTGCCGCTGATGATCTCGGTGACGATCACCGACCGCAGCGGACGTACGCTCTCCGGGCAGACGGTGGAAGCGTTCTGGGCTTCGATCGCCCACGCCGACGCGCTCTGTGTCGGCATCAACTGCGCGCTCGGTGCCGGTGAGATGCGGCCCTACGTCGAGGCCTTGAGCGAGCACGCGTTCACCCACACCAGCTGCTATCCGAATGCAGGGCTGCCGAACGCGATGGGGGAGTACGACGAGGCCCCCGAACGGACCGCCGAGCTGCTGCGCGAGTTCGCGGCCGACGGCTTCGTCAACGTCCTCGGCGGCTGCTGCGGCACCACTCCCGAGCACATCGGCGCGATCGCCCGCGCGGTCGCCGACGTGACGCCGCGCGAGGTCCCGCCCGCGATCCGCGAGTTCGCGGTCTTCAGCGGTCTCGAGCCGCTGGTGATCCGGCCCGAGACGAGCTTCGTCATGGTCGGGGAGCGGACCAACGTCACCGGCTCGAAGAAGTTCGCCAAGCTGATCCTGGCCAACGACTACCACACCGCGGTGGAGGTCGCGCTCGATCAGGTGCGCGGTGGCGCCAACATCCTCGACGTCAACATGGACGAGGGGATGCTCGACTCCGAGCAGGCGATGACCACGTTCCTGAACCTCATCGCGACCGAGCCGGAGATCGCGCGGATCCCGATCATGATCGACTCGTCGAAGTGGTCGGTCATCCAGGCGGGGCTGAAGTGCGTGCAGGGCAAGTGCATCGTCAACTCGATCAGCCTCAAGGAGGGCGAGCAGGACTTCCTGGAGAAGGCCCGCATCGTGCAGCGCTTCGGCGCCGGCGTGGTGGTGATGGCCTTCGACGAGGTCGGTCAGGCCGAGACCGTCGAGCGCAAGGTCGAGATCTGCCAGCGCGCCTACCGTCTGCTCACCGAGCAGGTCGGTTTCGACCCGCACGACATCATCTTCGATCCGAACATCCTCGCCGTCGCCACCGGCATCGAGGAGCACGATCGCTTCGCGATGAACTTCATCGAGGCGACGCGGATCATCAAGGAGGTCTGCCCGGGGGCGAAGATCTCCGGCGGCGTGTCGAACCTGTCGTTCTCGTTCCGCGGCAACAACCTGGTCCGCGAGGCGATGCACTCGGCGTTCCTGTACCACGCGATCCACGCCGGGATGGACATGGGCATCGTCAACGCGGGCATGCTCGAACTCTACGAGGACATCCCGAAGGACCTGTTGGAGCGGGTCGAAGACGTGCTGTTCTGCCGACGGCCGGATGCCACCGAGCGGCTGATCACGTTCGCCGAGCAGGTGAAGGGCGGCGGCAAGAAGCGCGAACTCGACCTCGCCTGGCGGGATGCCCCGGTCGCCAAGCGACTCGAGCACGCGCTGGTGCACGGCATCGTCGACTACATAGAGGCAGACACCGAGGAGGCACGGCAGGGCTTCGAGCGGCCGCTGCACGTCATCGAAGGGCCGCTGATGGACGGCATGAAGGTCGTCGGCGACCTGTTCGGGCAGGGCAAGATGTTCCTGCCGCAGGTGGTCAAGAGCGCCCGCGCGATGAAGAAGGCCGTGGCGGTGCTGCTGCCCTACATGGAGGCGGAGAAGGAAGCCCTGATCGCGGCCGGCGGCGAGGCCGCGCGGGGGCCCAGCTCGCAGGGCAAGGTCGTGATGGCCACCGTGAAGGGTGACGTCCACGACATCGGCAAGAACATCGTCGGCGTGGTGCTCGGCTGCAACGGCTACGAGGTCGTCGACCTCGGCGTGATGGTGCCGGCCGAGAAGATCCTCGACACCGCGGTGCAGGAGAACGCCGACGTGATCGGGCTGAGCGGCCTGATCACCCCGTCGCTCGACGAGATGGTCCACGTCGCCAAGGAGATGAAGCGGCGTGGTATCGACCTGCCGCTGCTGATCGGCGGAGCGACCACGAGCAAGCAGCACACCGCGGTGAAGATCGCGCCGGCCTACGAGGACGATCCGGTGGTCCATGTGAAGGACGCCTCGCTGGTGGTCAACGTGGTCTCGGACCTGCTCGACGACGACCGGAAGAAGGTCTTCGACCTGCAGAACCGCGAACTCCAGGAGGGCCTGCGTCAGCTGCACCGCGAGAAGGTCGAGAAGCCGCTGATTCCGTACAACAAGGCGATCGAGAAGCGGTTCGCGATCGAGTGGCGTCAGGAGGACTGTCCGGAGCCGGCGGCGGTCGGTCGCACGGTGCTCGCCGATGTGCCGCTCGCCGAACTCCGCGAGTTCATCGACTGGACGTTCTTCTTCTCGGCTTGGGAGCTGAAGGGGCGCTATCCGAAGATCCTCGAGCACCCCGAGCAGGGGCCAGCCGCGCGGGAGCTGTACGAGAACGCCAACGCGTTGCTCGACCGGATCGAGCGCGAAGGTGCATTGAAGGCTCGGGGCGTCCACGCCTTCTGGCCGGCGAACTCGGACGGCGACGACATCGTGCTGTGGACCGACGCGTCTCGCAGCACCGAGCTGGCCCGCTTCCCGATGCTGCGTCAGCAGCGCACGTCCGACGAGAGCAAACCGACCCTGTGCCTTGCCGACTTCGTCGCGCCGATCGACTCGGGCGTCGCCGACCACATCGGCGGCTTCGCGGTCACCGCGGGCATCGGTGCCGGTGATCTCGCCGGCCGCTACGAGGCCGACCTCGACGACTACAACGCGATCATGGTCAAGGCCCTGGCCGACCGCTACGCGGAGGCGTTCGCCGAGATGCTGCACCAGAAGGTGCGCGGACTCTGGGGCTTCCCGGACCCCGCCGACTTCGACAACGCGCGGCTGATCGCCGAGGACTACCGGTCGATCCGGCCCGCGTTCGGCTATCCGGCCTGTCCCGACCACACCTTGAAGCGGATGCTGTTCGAGTTGCTGGGCGCCGCGGAACTCGGCATCGAGCTGACCGAGTCCTGCGCGATGACCCCCGCGGCGAGTGTCAGCGGGATCTACCTCGGTCACCCGAAGACGCGCTACTTCAGCGTCGGACGGATCGACCGCGACCAGGTGGAGGCCTACGCCAAGCGTTTGAAGTCGCCTGTCCGCGTGGTCGAACGTTGGCTGCAGTCGAACCTCAGCTACGACCCCGACTGATCGACTGGTTCCGATCGACTGCTCCCGAGAGTCTGTGCATCCCGCGGCGCATCGGAGGGGCCTCCTTCCCAGGCGTGCGGTCGTCTGGCGATAGCGGACTTCGAGAGTCCGCTCCGCATTCCGTTTGTGCACTTGGGGAGGAGCGGCGCATGGCGGTTACCGGCCGAGGACGGCATATGCACCGCGAAGTGCGCGCTCCGCGCGATCCCTCGTGGTCGACGCAGCGCGCTCGTCTCCGCTTCGCGAGCGGCGTCGTGGTTGCCGTGGAGATGCGGTGCGGCCTCGCCGCGGCGGCGCCGGCAGCGGACGGCACGGCCGTTGCCTCAGAGGCGGTCATGTCGAATCGACTGAACATCCTCGTCCCATTCCTTCTCGGTGTCTCCACACCGCTCCTCTTCGCTCGGGTGGAAGCCCAGCAGGATGCCGATGCCGCGCGACGTGACGCGAAGCACGCCGGCGACTCGCATTCCTTCAAGCCGCTGAGCGACGCCCTCGGCATGACGGTCCGCAACGGGGAAGGGAGTGAGACGACCCTGCGCGACGTCGTCGTCGATGCCCGGACCGGCGAATGCGTCGCGATCCTCCTCGAGAGTGGCTTCGTGCTGCCGGCGGACGGCCTGCGCTGGAACGAGCAGAAGGAGTGCTTCGACCTCGCGACCGGCACACAGATGCACGAGGCATCGGGCGAGCGCTCGCGTTCGACCACGCAGGATCAGTCGTCCCAGGAGGGCCGCTCGCGGCAGATGACCGGGGGGGCTCCTGATCACGAAGACGCCTTCGTAGACGGCGGTCGCCAGTGCATCCTCGCCAGCGCCCTCAGCGACCTCCCGTTGATGGGGCGTAGCAGCGATGCCGACGAGAAGGGCCGCGTCGAGATCGGCACGATCGGCGACTGCTACGTCGATTGCTCCAATCAGCAGATCGTGTTCGTCACCACGTCGGTCGGTGGGGTGTTGGGCATCGGCGCCGATTCGAAGGTGCTCCCGTACGAGATGATCGAGGTCGCTCGTGATTCGGAAGGCAAGGTCTGCGCGATGACCGGCCTGTCTGCGCGACGGCTGGAGCAGGCGCCGACGCAGGACGGTGAAGCCGCCGCGGTCACCAACCCGGAATGGCGGGATAGCCTCTACAGCTACTGGGGCGCGGATCGACCCGACTGGGAGGGACAGCGGCGCTCCGACATGACCGCTCCGGTCCGGATCGAGAAGCTCCTCGATTCCGAGGTCACCAGCTCCGGTAGTTCCGACGCGGTGGCGGTCGAGTCGTTGCTGATCGATCCCGAGAGCAGCAAGCTGGTGTTCGTGGCCCTGGAGGGCGGCAGCGTCCGGCCCATCGAGGACTGCAACTGGAAGTCGGAGGATGGTCGCTTCGCGCTCGGTTCGGCGAAGTCGTCGTCCAGCGAGGCCTCCAAGCAGAAGTCCGATCGATTGATCGATGCCTCGGCGCTGCTTTCGGCCTCGACCCGCGCCAGCGACGGCGAGTTCGGGGCGGTCTCCGACATCTACTTCGTTCCGGACCGCAAGGAGCTGGCCTACCTCACCATCCTGGTCGACACGACGCTCGGCCTCGGCGGCGACCTCAAGATCGTGCCGTGGTCCACGGTGTCGATCGCCAAGGTCGAGGATGGCTACCGTCTCGACGTCGGGATGACCAAGGAGCAGATTCGGAAGGCGCCGAACGTCGATGGCGAACTCGGTTCGAACATCTACGACCCGTCGTTCCGTCAGCGCATCGATGCGATGGGTGACGGAGGCAGCGCCGGCGGTGATCGGCCGGCGAAGAAGCGGTCGTGATCGCGCCCGCTCCGGCGGGCACTTTCGATCAGCCGGCCGCGTCGTCGGCCGGTTCCAGGACGAAGGTCATGCGCCGGCGGTCCTTGACCACGCCCGGGAATGCCAGCACCCGGTTGTGCATGGCCACATACACGCCCGGTTGACAGATCTGCACCGCCAGCAGTGCTTCGGTCATGTTCTGGATCGCGTCGGTGTTGCGCATCACGAATGGCCGCATGGCGCCGGTCAGTACGATCGGCACCGGCGGCGTGCCGAGCGTCGTGTGGATCTTGTGCCCGGTGTCCGCCAGCCGGTCGGTGCCGTGCACGATCACCACGCCGTCGTGGGCCGCGGCCATCGAGTTGGCCGTCTCCGCGATCAGTTGGTGGTCGCGTTCGGTCATCTCCAGGCTGTCGAGGTTCATCAGCGGCACCCGGATGATCTCGACCCCTTCGAGTCGGAGGGACGCGAGCAGGACGTCGAGGTTGCTGATCTCGTTGGCCAGGACCCCCTGGAGTTCGTCGTAGGTCTTCTCGATCGTGCCACCGGTCGAGATCAGCGCGATACGGCGTTTGGGCATGGGGGCGTTCCGGGCGGACGCGAGGACCGTAGCGCCGGCCACCGGACAGGGAAAGTGCGACCGTTTCCGCCGTTCTCCCGGGCGTGATTGCATGCCCGAAGGCGCAGTTCCCCGGCGCGCGCGACCGCGCGAGATAAATCCCGACGACCTCCGCGAGATCCGTGACTAGTCGTTCGCCCAGTGGCGTGGCGCGGGCCCCAGAAGACGTCGCCGCCACCCGCCGGCGCCCGATCGGCGTCGGTGTCCCGAACCCCCTGGATTCCACCACCTCATGATATCGAAGACCGTTCTCGTCCTCGCGGCCGCAAGCTCCGTCGCGATCTTCCAGGCCTCCGCCAGCGCCCAGTCGCGTGGTGTGTTCACGAACTATCCCGACAGCCAGCTGCTGTCGACGAGCTTCATCGACCGAGGAGTTGCCAGCACGAATGGCAACGCGGTCGAGTTGCTCAACGAGATGCCGCAGGGGGCCGTCGCCGGACTCGGCGACAACGGCACCGCCTGCCGGATCCACTCGATGCTGATGGTCCTGCAGGACGAGGAGGCGAGCACCCAGGAGCAGTGGCGGTTGATGGCCCGCCCGCGGGACATGACCACCGGTGGACCGGACACCTCCAACGTGGTGTTCCAGACCGGCGCGCTGTCGACCCCGCCCGGCCTGACCGGCGGACAGGCCTGGATCTTCACGGTGACGTTCAATACCCCCGCGACGGTGCCCTGCGACACCTGGTTCTACGGAGTGGCGCTGAACGCCGCGCCGCTCTGGCCGGGCGGCTCCGACGGCCTCTCGATGCACATGGCGCACTACACGATGGGGACTCTCGGTGCCCACCCGCGCGCGACTGCCCCGAACCTCGGTTGGTCCAATGATGCGTCGGCCACCACCGTCTCCTCGCACGATTACGTCTGGGCGGTGACGCTGAATCCCGACGCGCCCTCGATGCAGGTCGGCGCGATCGATCCCGGCAGCGCGCGGGTCAGCGCCTCGACCGGCCACCCCGATACCTCCTTCGGTGTCGCCGGGTTCTTCCCCGACGTCAGTGGCGCACCACGCTCCGACGGCATCGCGACCCGGATCTACGACGCCGGCAACCCCGGCGCGGTGACCGGCGTGCTGTTCTCGCTGGGGCCGAACGCCGTGGGCGCTGCGATCCCGGGAGTGACCGGCCGGGTCTACATCGACTTCGCGACCCTGCTCGGCTTCGCGGGCAGCGCGATCCCCAACTCGGCGCCGGAGGAGGCGATCCGCACCTTCCTGCCCGCGAACTCCCTGCCCGCGACCCTCGCCGGGAACTCGGTGTGGTTCCAGGGAGTGGTGCTCACCGCGAGCAACACGGTCGAACTGACCAACGCGGTGGCGGTCAACTTCTGACCAGCCGCGCCACCGCGGTCAGTTCCCGCCCTGCGGGCAGCGCGTCGAAGGTCTCGACGCGCTCGGTCACGTAGTCGTGCGCCTCGAAACGGCCCAGGTCGCGGACCAGTCGTCCGACGTCGCGGGCCACCAGGACGATCACCCGGGGATCGAGCAGCTTGGCGATGCCCTCGACCACCGTGTCGGGCATCCCGGCGCCGGGCGGGTCGACCACTACGACGTCCGGATCGGACTTCTCCAGCTGCAGCATCCCGACCTCGACCCGCAGCTGGAGGAACTTCGCGGCCAGCGCGCTGGCCTGCGCCGAGGCCTCGGCATCGTGGATCGACTGGCGGACCTGGTCGACACCCAGGACCTTGCGGCCGGGTTGGGCGAGTGCCAAAGCGAAGCGCCCCGAGCCGCAGTAGAGATCCACCACGGATTCGACGATGCCGGTGTCGCCCAAGCGCCGGACCGCGTCGACGAGATGTGCGCCGGCGAAGCGCGACGGTTCGTGGAAGGTGGTCGGTCCGAGTCGTAGCTCCAGGTTCGAAACCCGATCGTGGAGCACCGGCCGGCCGTTCAGCGGCACCGTGCGCTTGCCGTAGAGGCGGTTGCCATGGCCCTCGTGCACGTTGAGCACCACGCTGGTGGCACCGGCCTCGCGGGCGGCGTCGGCGAGGCGCTGCCCGTGGGGCAGTCGGCCGGTTTCGGCGACCAGGCACACCGCGACCTGCTCGCCGTCCACCGAGATCCGGGCCTGCACCGCCAGCAGGGCGTCGAGTCGGCGGGCGCGGGCCTCCTGGGTCACCGCATGGCCGACAGCGAACAGCTTCGGATGGGCGTCCGGACACTCCTCGACCCGGAAGGGATCGATGCCGGGTGCCGTGTCGAAGCCGGCCGCGAAGCCGCGCCCCACGAGGTGATTGCGGAACACGATCTGGCTGCGCTGCCCGTAGCGCTCGTTCGGGACCTGTAGCTCGGCGATCTCCGGTCGGGCGCGCAGCCGCTTCTGCAGTCGTTGCCGCAGTCGATCGATCTTGTGGAGACTCGACGCCTGGAAGGTCACGTGCTGCAGGCGGCACAGGGCGCAGGTGCCGAAGTGACGGCATGCCGGTTCGGCGCGCTCGGGGCTGGGTTCGAGCAGCTCCACCATGGTCCCGCGGGCGTGCGTGCCGTCGGTCCGATCGACCCGGGCCCGGATCCGCTCCCCGGCCAGGGCGCCGGCCACGAACAGCGGCTGGCCGTCGATCCGGCACAGGGCGTCCGCACCGTCGCCGAGCGACTCCGCGGTGGTCTCGACGATGGTGCCGCTCTTCAGGGGTTGGGGGGATCTGGCCATCCCCGCAGTATCCCCGCTTCGCGAGGTCATCGCAGTCGCATCCGGGGATTCCGGGGTGACGAAGGCTGCCAGCCATGTCGGACTCGAGCGATGGCGTTCACGGTAGGCGACTCACGGTGCTGTTCGGGGCGTCCGGCGGTATCGGTCAGGCGACCGCGCGGCGGTTGACGGCGCGTGGCGACCGGGTCGTGCTGGTGGGTAGGGACGCGGCGCGGCTGACGGGTCTGGGCGAGGAACTCGGCGTTCCGACCCAGGTTGCCGACGGCTGTGAGCCCGACCAGGCGCTGGCCTGTCTGGAGGCGGTCGCTTCGCAGCACGGTCCGGTCGACGGTGTCGTCAACCTGATCGGTTCGATCCTGCTGAAGCCCGCGCATCGCACCTCGTTGGCGGAGTGGGACGAGGTCGTGCGCACCAACCTCGGTTCCGCCTTCGCCGTGGTCCGGGCCGCGGCCACCACGATGCGCAAGGGTGGCTCGGTCGTGCTGCTCTCGACCGCGGCGGCGCGGATCGGGCTGGCCAACCACGAGGCGATCGCCGCGGCGAAGGCCGGGGTGATCGGTCTCGCCCGCTCGGCGGCGGCGAGCTACGCGGGTCGGGGCATTCGCGTCAACGTGGTCGCCCCGGGGTTGGTGAAGACCGGGCTCAGTGCACCGATCGTCGCCTCCGAAGCCAGTCGCAAGGCCTCGGAGGGCATGCACCCGCTCGGACGATTGGGCGAACCGGAAGATGTGGCCTCGGCCATCGTGTGGCTGCTCGGTGCAGAGCAGGGCTGGGTCACCGGGCAGGTGCTGGGGGTCGACGGCGGATTGGGGACGGTGCGCAGCCGCGGTTGAGTCGTGACGTTCGGGTGCCGCGTGGGGAGCGATCGCTCGAACGCGATGCGAGGAGGGCCCAGGTCACGTAGCCTTGCCCGGAGCATCCCTCACGTTCCCCCATGCGATTCCTCCTCCACCTCGACCGGCTGATCCTCGCCTTCGGCGTCGTCGGCGGCCTCGCGGCCCAGTCCACTCCGTGGACCTTCGTCTCGATTCCCGACTTCCAGAACAACGACGTCGGATCACTGGCGGACCCGAATTCGGCGTTCCCGGGCAATCCCTCGCTGCCGGCCGGCTTCGTCGCCCTGGATGCGCAGTGGGACAGCTGCACCGCCAACTATCACGACTCCGTCGATTGGATCGTGGGCCGGTTGGCCGGTGAGGATCCCGAGTTCGTCACGGTGGCCGGCGACCTGGTGATGGGGCACTGGGAGCGGAGCACCGACGGGCGGCAGGTGTTCGGTCCGCTCAGCACCGATGCACAGGCCGCTGCCGCGGTCGACCGCGCAGCGGACTACTACTACGACATCTGGCGGGGTCGCTTCGACCCGGCGCGCAATGCGCATCTGGCAATGGCCATGCAGGCGCTCGGTCGTCCGTTGCAACCGTTGCCGGTCCACACCGTGGTCGGCGACCACGAACTCGGCGACAACAACTGGGGCGTGGGGAGCCTCAAGTCGCGGATGGTGCCGGCCTACAAGCGGGCCTTCGCGCGCTGGTTCACCAACACGAATCCCGGTGCGGCGACCTGGACGCCGCGCTACGCGACGCGGCCAACAGGTCTCGTCTACGAGCGGACCGCCTACGCCTTCCAATACCGCAACGTCCTCACGGTGGTAGTGGACGAGTTCCGGCAGGACGGTTCGAATACCGGGTTGCAGTCGAACACCGGCAGCGTGCTGGCGACGGTCGACGACGGTCTCGCCGGGCGGGCCGACGACGACCAGCTCGCCTGGCTCGACGGCGTGCTGGCCGCGGGTCGAGCGGACCCGAGCGTGGACTTCCTGATCGTGCAGGGTCACATGCCGGTGCTCCGGCCGGTGCGCGCGCGGAACAGCAGCAACCTCGGGGTCCAGGACCAGAATGGCGCGACCGGTCAGGCGACCGGCTTCTGGCAGACCCTGTCGCGGCACAAGGTCGATGCCTACTTCTGCGGCGAGGTCCACGACGTGTCGCTGTCGCGCGCGGGGGGCGTCACGCAGATCGTCCACGGCGCGTTGATCGGCAACCACTCGCCGATCAACTACCTGGTCATCGACGTGCACGCCGACCGCCTCGAGTTCGAGCTGCGCGAGATCGACGTGCAATTGACGACCGGCAGCCTGTGGCAGACCGGGTCGAACCGGCCGCGCGCCGACTTCGAGATCACCGCCGCTTCGCGGGCGGCCGGCTATCGGACCTCCGGCCATGCGACCTTGACGAAGCTGCCGAACGGTGGTGGGTCGGCGGTGACGCGGGCTTCCGGCAGGCTGTCGCCCTACGGTACCTTCGAGGAAGGTCGCGGCGACTTGAAGGTCGCGCTGCCGCTGGACGGGCTCGACACGCAGGGGCAGTTCCCGAACGTCGTCGGCCTCGGCAACCAGGGCGTGCCCGAAGGCAATGCCGCGCCGATCGCCGGTGGTGCCCTCGGTGGTGCGGTGGCTCTCGACGGCACGCAGGATCGGGTGCTGGCCGGCGGCACGCCGATCGGTGGCTCGGATCCGCGGACCGTGTCGGTGTGGGTGCGGAGCCAGCCGCGCAACGGGTTGCAGACCGTGCTGACGTTCGGCAGCAACGTGGCGGGTGGCAAGTGGGACCTCGACATCGACCACGCCAGCGGTGCCGTTTTCGAGCTCGGTGTCGGCAGCGGGCGCACTATCGGCAGCGGACCACGTCTCGACGACGGTCGTTGGCACATGCTGACCACGGTGCTACCGGCCGGGGCGACGCGGCTGAACGCGGTGCGGATGTTCGTCGACGGGGCGTTCGCCTACGCCGGTTCATCGAACACCAACCAGGCGATCAACACCGGCGGCGGCGATCTGGTCCTCGGGCACGCCGCGAACTCGCTGTGGTTCCAGAGCCTGCACGGCGACATCGACGACGTGGGGATCTGGGCGCGCGGTCTTTCCGATGTCGAGGTGGCTGCGCTGCACGCGGTCGCAATCGATCCAGGACTCGGCTACGCGGTGGCAGAGTTCGACGCGCTGCTCGAGGTGCATGCCGGCCGTGAGCCGCGCGCGACTCTGGGTGCGTTCACCTGGCGGCGGGTGGCCGGCGGCATGACCGGTGCCGCGGGGCTGCGCGGCAGTGCGGCGTCGGGCTACGAGATCCTGCTCGATCCGGTGGCCGGCTCGGGCGTCGAGACCTTCGTGCCGCCCGAGCTGGAGCGGTTCGGCGCGGGTTGCACGGGCACCGGTGGCCTGGTGCCGGACCTCGCCGGCTCCACCGCGCCGGCCCTGAACACGCCGCTGTTCTTCCTGAACCTCGCCGACGCGCGGCCGCGCAGCGCGGCGATCGTGGTGGTCAACGCGGTGCGCGGCGACGTCGCGGTAGGCCAGGGCTGTACGCTGCATCCGGCGGCACCGTTGATCGACGTTCCCTCGCCGACCGACGCGCAGGGCATCTCTTCGGTGTGGTTGCCGATCTCCGGTGACACCAGCCTGCTCGGCCTCGAGCTGTTCGCGCAGGCGATCGTCCTCGATCCCCATGGTGCCTTCGGCCCCGGCCAGGCGGCCTTCGGCAACGGGCTACGGATCCGGATCGGCGAGTGACGAAGTTCTCGGATCCTCGCGGCTCGGAGCCCGTATCCGTGCCGCCATGCGAGAACTGATCGCGTCCGTCTCCCTCTTCCTGCTGGCCACGCTGCCCACCGGCTGCGGTGCGCCGGCGACCCGGTTGAACGTCGACCCCGAGACCCGGGTGGCGATCGACGGCTGGGACCCGGTTTCCTACCGCCCCGAAGGCGGTGGCGCGCCCCAGAAGGGCGACCCGCGCTGGACCGCCGAGCACGACGGCGCGGTCTACCAGTTCGCGTCGCCGGCCCACCGCGACCTGTTCCTCACCGATCCCGCCCGGTTCGCGCCGGCCTACGGCGGCTGGTGCGCCTACGGGATCAAGGAGGGCCACCGCGCCACCTGCAACCACGACTCGTTCCTGATCGAAGACGACAGCCTGCTGTTCTTCTACGACGACGGCTCCACCGACACGCGCGACTGGTGGCTGAAGGGCGACCGCGACGCCGCGCGTGCGCAGGCCGACGAGGTCTGGGCGGAGATGGAGGCCGAGTCGCGCTGAGCCCGGGGCCTGTTCTGCCACGCAAGAGTCTGTCGTAGTTGGTGCCAGGCACGGACCGCGACAGATTCGCCGTGTTCCTGGCTCCGTGCGACGCACGAGCTGTGGGGGGCGGAGATGGCCTGGCATGGATGGCCACTGAGTGCGCGGGGTCCTCGGGGTAGGCTCCGCGCATCGAACCCCTGCAACGCATCGATCTGCGCCTGAAGCCGCGGGCCTCGGGCTACCTGCTCCACAGCGCGGTCACCGGCCATGGTTGGTTCGACCTGGCGCCGCATGATTGGCCCGTGGGCGGAAAGGTCCTCTCCACGGCGGTGCTCGTTGGCGATCGTGCCGCCGATGTCTCGGTGCGGCAGGCCGGCTCCGGGGTCGTCACCGCGCGCGTGGTGGTGGCGGCGGAGACGCGCGACGATCCGCGGCCGGTGTTGCGGGCATCCTTGCGCCGCATGCTGCAGCTCGACGTCGACCTCGAGCCGTTCTGGTCGCTCTGCGACGGACGGCCCGGACTCGCCCACGTCCGTCCTCGTTCGGCCGGCTACCTGATGCAGTCGCCGACGTTGTTCGAGGACCTGATGAAGATCCTGTTCACGACCAACTGCAGTTGGGCGCTGACGAGGTCGATGGCGCGCAACCTGGTCGAGGCGCTCGGCTTGCCGGCGCCTTCGGGCCGCAAGGCGTTCCCGAGCGCCGAGGCCTGCGCGCAGCAGCCGGAGTCGTTCTGGCGCGAGGTCGTCAAGGCCGGCTATCGAGCGCCGCACTGCCGCGCGATCAGCTCGGCCTTCGCGAGCGGGGAGCTGGTCGAGGCGCACTTCGCCGATCCGGAGCTGGCGACCGACGAGGTGCGCAGGCGCGTGCTGGCGCTGCCGGGCTTCGGTGCCTACGCCGCGGGCTACGTGTTGCGTGGGCTGGGTCGCTGCGACGACCTCGCGCTCGACTCGTGGTGCCGCGCGCGGATGGCGGCGCTGCTCGGTCGCAAGAAGGCGCCCGACGACGCATGGTTCGCGCGCCGCTACCGGCCATTCGGCAGCTACGCGGGCCTTGCGCTGTGGTGCGAGCTGACGGGAGACGGGCTGGAGGGGGCGTTGTGAGGGGCGCGGGCCTCGCGTTGCTGGGAGTGGTCCTCGCGGGAGTGCGCCGTGATCTGTCCGCGTTCCGGGATCAGGTGAGAGTCGACCGGCTGGAGATGCCGTGGCTCTGGAGGGGCATCGACGAATGGAGCGAGGCGTCGTCGTTGCGCTGGTCTCGGATGGGCCGACCGGGCGCAGCGATGGATTGCGCAGAGGAGGCGCTGTTCGGCACCGGGCCCGACCGCGTCTCGCTGGTCGTGCGCCGTGGATTCGCGAGCGTAGAGGATCCGGACCTGAGGGACTCGTCGATCGATTGGCTGCGCGACAACCTGGAGCATCCCGGTCTCGGGTTCCTCGGCGTCGACGAGTGGTCGCTGCCGGAGCGGTGCGATGCGTGGCTCGGTCTCGTCGCGCTGCATGCGCGCGGTCGGGAGTCCGAGGCGGCGCGGCAGGCTCTCGACGACCTCCGCCGGTTCCGCCATCGGTTCGGGCTGGAGCAGCCGACCGACGAGTTCCTGAGGGTCGTCGAGGCGCAGGTCGATCTGGTTGCTGGAGGGGGCGTGTCCGATCCGCGGGCGCTCGGCGTGGCACGCCAACTGTGGCAGGCGCAGCTTGCGCAGGTCGAGCCGGTGGGTGCGCCGTTCTGGCCTGCGTCGCCCTACGCGATCGTGGGGTTCGCCGACGCGTTCTGCGGGCTGGCGCTGCTGGAGTTGGGGCTCGAGCCGGAGCGCGCTGGTGATCGCGTCTTCGCGCAATGGCTCGCGGGGTGGTGGGCGTGGGAGCGGGGTGTGAGCGAGCTTCCGCGGCTCGCCCCGCTTCAGGAGGATCTCGGCAGGTGCGGAGCGGTGTTGGTGGGTTCCGTCACCGGTCGGTTCGGGACCGTGTGGATGTCGGTCGACGAGGGGGGCGTGCGGCTGGGGACGGTGCCGGACGTATCGGCATGGAGCACTGCCCGTCGGGTGATCGCGTTCGGGGACCTGGCGGGGGTGGGCGAGCGGGCCGGGTGCGAGGTGGTACGCGTGAACTCGCTCGACGCGATGTCGGCCCTTCTCGAGGCGTGGCGCTGAGGGCGAGGCTGTGCCGGTTCTGTCGTAGTTGGTGCCAGGCACCACAGCCGACACAACGGCGTGAGCGAGACGGCGGATGCGCGCACCCGTCCGTTGTGTCCGCCGTGGTGCCAGGCACCGACTACGACAGGTGCGCGGTGGTCGGCGGTGTCGTCAGCCGGTGAGGCCGGCGTGGCGCAGCAGCGCTTCGACCGAAGGACCGCGCCCGCGGAAGGCTTCGAAGACCTGCATCGGGTGTCGGCTGCCGCCGAGTGCCAGCACCGTGTCGCGGAAGCGGTGGCCGGTGGCCTGGACCGCGGCCTCGTCGTCGAGGCCGGCTTCCTCGAAGGCGCCGAAGGCGTCGGCGCTGAGCACCTCGGCCCACTTGTAGCTGTAGTAGCCCGCCGCGTAGCCGCCGGCGAAGATGTGGCTGAAGGAGCAGAGGAAGCGGTCCTCGGGCAGCGGCTTCAGCACCGTGCATTTCGCGGCGACCTCGTGCTGCACGTCGAACGGGGTGCGCTCGGCAGACGGCAGGTAGCCGTCGTGCAGCGCCAGGTCGGTGAAGCCGAAGTAGAGCTGGCGCAGGGTGTCGCTGCCTGCCCGGTAGGTGCGCGCGGCGAGCAGCTTGTCGAACAGTTCCTGCGGCAGGGGCTCGTCGGTGTCCCAGTGGCCGGAGAAGCCGCGTAGCGTCGGTTCGTGGTAGCACCAGTTCTCCATGAACTGGCTGGGGAGCTCCACCGCGTCCCACTCGACGTTGTTGATCCCCGCGGCGCCCTCGGTGTCGACGGTCGTCAGCATGTGCTGCAGGCCGTGGCCGAACTCGTGGAACAGGGTCTCGACCTCACGGAAGGTCATCAGCGAGGGGCGTTCCCCGACCGGCGGTGTGCCGTTGCAGACCAGGTAGGCGATCGGCAGGCGGATCGATTCGCCGGGGCCTGCCAGCGTCTTGCTCCGCCCCAGGCAGTCGTCCATCCAGGCGCCGCCACGCTTCTCGGCGGGGCGCGAGTAGGGGTCGAGGTAGAACGCGGCGCGCGGCGCGCTGGTCGGGGCATCGACGATGCGGAAGAAGCGCACGTCCTTGTGCCACACGGGAGCCTCGCCGTCGGCCGCCAGGACCTTCACGTCGAACAGCCGTTCGGCCAGCTCGAACAGACCGTTCAGCACCTTCGGCAGCGGGAAGTACGGCCGGAGCTGTTCGTCGGTGATCGCGTAGCGGTGCTCGCGCAGGCGCTCGGCCCAGAAGCCCGCGTCCCACTGGCGGATCTCCTCGGTGAAGCCGCGCTCCTTCGCGAACGCCTGGAGTTCTTCGTGGTCCGTCACCGCCGCGGGCCAGGCCTTCGAACGCAGTTCCTCGAGCAGCGTGCGGATCTCGTCGACGCTGCCCGCCATCTTGCGCGCCAGACTCAGCTCGGCGTAGTGCGCGAAGCCGAGCAGCTTGGCCTTCTCGTCGCGGAGCCGGAGGATCTGATCGATCGCGCCGGTGTTGTCGGTTCCGCCCTCGCTGGCCCGCGACACGTAGGCGCGGTAGACCTGCTCGCGCAGATCGCGCCGCGTGGCGTGCTGCAGGAACGGCACGAAGCTCGGGCCGTCGAGGGTGATCCGCCAGGGGCCGTTCTCCGGCGTGGATTCCTGCTCCTTGGCCTCGCGGAACGACTGCGACGCGAGATCCCTGGCGCTCGAGGGCAGGCCGTCGACCTCGGTGGGATCGGTCAGGATCAGCTCCCAGGCCTTGGTCGCGTCGAGGACGTTGTTGGAGAACTTCGTCGCCAGCTCGGCGAGTTCGCTCTGGATCTGGTTGAACCGTTCCTTGGCCGCGCCTTCGAGGGCTACACCCGAGAGTTCCGCGCCGAGGATCGCCGCGTCGAGCACGCGGCGCTGGCCTTCGTCGAGTTCCCGGCCGCCGTCGCGCAGGGCCACCGCGGCCTCGTACATCGGCTTGCTCTGGCCGACGCGGGTGAAGAACTGCACGACCGCCGGCTGGACCGTTTCGTGCGCGGCGCGAAGCTCCGGCGAGTTGCGCACACCCGTGAGGTGGCCGACCGCTCCCCACGCCAGATGCAGGGGTTCGAAACGCCGTGCGTTGTCCTCGACCAACGACTCCCAGGTCGGCTCGACGTCCGCCTCGATCTCGGGCAGCGCGGCTTCCAGGTCGGCGAGCAGTTCGCGGATCGCCGGTTCGACGTGCTCCGGACGGATCGCGTCGAAGGGCGGCGGTTCGTGGACGCGCAGCCGAAGCAGCGGGTTGTCGGTGTCGGAGGGAGTCATCGGAGGATCAGCGACCGTGTGCCCGAAGCGCGGCGCGCGCGGCCTGCGCGGCCAGGGGCAAGCTGTCGTCGAGGTGCGCTTCGAGGGTCTGGAGTTCGTTCGGCTGGAGCGGGGCTCCGGCCGAAGCACAGCGGCCCAGGGAATGTAGGGCGACGGCGCGCAGGACGCCGTCGGGATCTTCGGAACACTCGACCAACGCGGCGCGGGCGGCGTCGATCCGCAGTTGTCCGCAGGCCCACGCGGCCATCCGTCGCGCATCGATCGGGGTGCGCGGCGAGCCGAGCGCTCCGAGCAGCTCGATCCGGAGGTCCTCGTCGATGTCGGGCGCGAGCCCTGCCGCGAGACAGGCAGACCAGCGTCGCGTCTCGTCCGTCGACCCGATTGCGGCCAACGCATCTCGTGGTGCGCATGGCCACGGCCGCGCGTCACGGTCGGTCGCTTCGCTGCCCGGTGCGGCGAAGAGCGCCCACGCCGGCGAGCATTCCAGCAGGCGGTAGCCGCCTGCCCCGGCGCGCGTCGCGAGGTCGAGCACGAACCCGGGCGCGGTCTCCAGCGCATCGAGCGGGATCGCCACCCAGGTCGGCGGGTCGTCGGTCGGCCACCAGGCTGCGGCACTTGCTGTGTCGAGGAGGGCCCTGTGGCGCGGACCGCGGCCACGGAGCCGGGGTCTGTCCGTGTAGCTGCCGATGAGCCTCGCATCGACGCCGAGGAACGAGCCGCGCGCGTCGTCCGGCAGGTGACGCTCGGCGAGTTCCGCATTGCGCCGCAGCCATAGCCGCGGCTGTGGGAGCCGCGCGAATCGGTTCGGGCCGATCGACAGTGCGACCATGGCGACGCCGACGACCAGCCAGCCGAGCCGGCGCGCACCGGTCGCGCCGAACCACGCACAGGCCGCAGCGCCCACCGTGGTGAGGAACAAGGGCAGCAAGGGCACCAGGATGGTGGTTCTCGGACTGAGCAGGATCGCGGTCGCGAGCGAGCCGAGGCCGGCCAGGAGCGCCGCCCGCGTCTCGAACCTCGTCCGTGCGATCCTCCGGCGGAGTCGCCGGCGTGGTCGTCGTAGCAGCAGCGCCCCGGCGAGCAGCAGCGCGCCGAGAAGGGGTAGTGCGGCATGTGGCATGCCGAGGTGGTGGAACCCGTCGCCGGTGATCGCCTGGAGCAGTCTGGGCAGCTCGCTCACGTTGGCCGCCACGTACTCGGCGTAGGCCCCGGGATTGGTGCGGACCACGTCGAGCAGGCCGTGAGCGCCTGGGAAGTGCTGCTCGGTGATGCCCGAGTGGTCGGCGAACACGTAGCTCTGCACGCGGTCGGCGTCGGGCGAGCCACGTGCGGCGGTCATGCCGCCGAAGTGCTGCTGGAACGTCAGCCATGCCCGCGAGCGATGGGCGGGCGACATCAGATTGAGCAGCAAGATCGCCGTCGGCAGGGCGATGAGGGCGATTGCCCGGCCTGTGATCCGGAGCCCGCGCGGTCGCCAGGCCGCCGAAGGTCGGACCAGCAACAGTGCGGCGAGGAGGAGGCCAGGCAGCGCGAGTTCGCCCCGGTCGATCATCGCCAGGCCGAGGATCGGTAGGCCGTAGCGGGTGTATCCGGGTCCGCGGGCGAGCAGCGCCAGACCGCCGAACCACAGCGCCGGTCCGAGCAGATAGGTGGTCGGGTGCGCGGTGTGACCCTGGGTCATCTGCACGTCCGACGCGATCCAATAGAGCGCCAGCGCCACGGCGAGCGGGGTGCGCAGCGCGGCGCGCAGCAGTGCCCACATCGCCACCGCCATGGCGAGCGCGGTCGGTGGGCGCAGGACGTCTGGGGCCCAGTGCGCCGGCGCCAGGAGGCCGTCGGTGGTCGCCAGCAGCATCGCGCACAGCGGCGACCAGGCGAGGTCCTGCTCGGCGAGGGGGCCACCGGCGAGGAGGCGGCGACCGACGTCCAGGTAGACGCCCTCGTCGATCGGGTGCAGATCGAGCGTGTGCTCGGACCCGATGGTGAGCAGCAGGGTACCGGCGAGGAGCAGGAGCAACTCGAGCGCGATGCCGAGTCGTGCGCGAGTGGTCGGGTGCGGCATGCTGGGCTGCAGGTGGGTCGTCGCGATTCAGTCGCGCGGCCGCTTGGACTCGAGGAAGGCCCGAAAGCCCTTGATCATGTTCGGGAGGTGTCCGCCGGCTCCGCTGAGATCGAATTCGCCGAGTCTCTGCTCGGTGGCAGGGTCGATCACCACGAAGTGGGGCGAAGCGACGATGCCGACGATGTCGCGCATCTGCTGCTTGTTCTCCTCGTAGTCGATGTGCTGCCGCGACTCGACGAAGCCCTCTTCGAGCAGGGGCGCGACCTCCTCGGCCAGGAACACCTGTTCCTCCATCACGCGGCAGTTGGAGCAGACCAGGCCGGTGAAGTTGATCAGGAGGAGCTTGTCCTGCTCCGCCGCCAACGCGAGGGCCTTCGGGTAGTCGTCGCCGACGATCTCGTGGTCACCGAGGTACTCCGAAGACGGCGGCGCGAACGCGGTGAGGATCTGGTCGAGCTTGCTCGTCGTGGCGCCGTGGCCTGCCCAGTAAGCGAGCAAGGCCGTGAGGAGGATCCCGGCGATGCGCACCGGAGCCGGCTTCGTGCCCTTCAACAGCGGCAGGATCAGGTAGATCGTCGCGGCAGCGAAGATCAGCGCCCAGGCCCAGAGGAAGGTGTCGCGCGGGATCCAGTGCGGCTCGCCGTTCAGGCCGAGGTCGACGTTGGACAGGAATTTGAGCGCAGCGGCCAGTTCGACGAAGCCCAGCCAGACCTTCAGCGTGTTCATCCATTCACCGGCCCGTGGGACGCCGCGCAGCCTGCCGGGCAGGAGCGAGAGCAGCACGAATGGCGCCGCCATCGTCGCGCCGAACGCGGCCATCCCGATCACGATGCGGTCGTGGCCGCCGGCGGCGGTGGCGCTCAGCATGGTCCCTGCGAACGGCACCGTGCAGGTGAACGACGAGATCACCAGCGTCGCGCCCATCAGGAACACACCCGCGTAGCCGCCCTTCGTCGACGCCTTGGCCGACAGGTTGGCAAGGGCTCGCGGCGGCTGGATGTTCACGAAGCCGAACAGCGAGAGCGCGAAGTACAGGAACGCGATGGTGATCACCGCATTGGTCACCCAGTGGGTCGCGAAGTTGATGATCACCTCGCCGACCACCAGGCCGATCAGGATGAACATCCCCACGATGCCCGCGCCGTAGGTCAGGGCCAGCCCCGTCGCGCTGGTGTCTCCCTGCTCGGCCCGCTTCGTGAAGAAGCTGATCGTGATCGGGATCATCGGATAGGTGCAGGGCATCAAGAGCGCGAACAGCCCCGCCAGGATGCCGCCGAGGATCGTCGCCCAGACGCTCCGCGGCTCGAAGCCCGAGTACTCCTGACGCACCGGGCCGGCCTCGATGGTGATCGGCATCCGGAACTCGCCCTGGGCCACGGGCAGCGCACCATCTGCATCGGCGAGCTGGTAGGCGATCGACGCCGCGAGGGCCGTCTCGGCCGGTTCGGCATTCTTCGGCACGCGGTAGCGTTGGCGGACCTGGAATTTGCCGCCGAGGACGTGGCGCGTCGCATCGCCGGTGCCCTGCGCGTCGCCATCGGGCAGCACGTTGCTCTCCTCCGGGACCAGCTCTCCAGGGTCGGTGGTGCGCAGTGCGATCGGGGAGCCGTCCTTCGCCCCGAACGTGTGCCAACCCTCGGCCACCGTCACGTCGACGATCAGATCCACCCGCTCCCCCGGCCGCGCCGTAGCCGGCTCGACCGACAGGTGGAAGTCGATGAGGCTGTCCTTCGCGCCGCCGTCTGCGACGCCACCTTCCCCGCCGCCCGCCACGCTCACCGCGGCCTTCGCCGTCAGGTCGGTCGGCGCATCGCAGGCCGACTCGGTGCAGGTCATGTAATCGACCCGGGCGGCGACCTCGATCGAACCATCAGCCGCGCCCTCGGGAATCCGCAACCGCTGTCGCAGCGTCGTCGACCCCTCGATCCAGTACTGCTCCCCGGACAACGTCCCGTGCGGAATGCCGTCCGGCACCTCCGCGCCGCCCACCAGCCGCAGGCCGCCCGCGTCGGTCACCGTCAACGTCGTCGGCACGCCCATCGACTCGTCCTGCTTCGCGCCGTAGATGTGCCGACCGGGGACGATCTGCAGCTCGACCTCGAGCACGACCTCGTCGCCGGGGCGGGCTTCGGCGGGCACCACCCGGGCCGTCGCCGTCACCTTGGCGTCGCCGAGGCCGAACGGATCCTGGTCCCCGAACCCGAAGCCGCTGCCCGCGTCGGTGTGCTCGGTCTCGGCGGTGCCCGTCGCGCCGCCGGCCACCGTGACCGTCGCGGTGAAGCCGGCGTGGTTCGGCGGCTCGCAGACCGAGTGGTCGCAGGCCGCGTAGTCCACCTGGCCGGTGATCGGCACCGCTCCGGCCGAGGCGCCCGCAGGCACCTTGATCTGCTGCTTCAGGACCGCCTTGCCCTCGATCCAGTGGGTCTGCATCCCGAACCAATCGTGGGGGATGCCATCGGGGATCTCGGGTCCGTCGACCAGCCGCAGGCCACCGAGCTCGGTGACGGTCAGGCCTACCGGCAGGCCCTCATCCGGGTTCTGGAGCCTCCCGTAGACGTGCCAGCCGTCGGCGACGCGGATGGTCACCTCCAGCGTGGCGGTGTCGCCGGGCGCGACGGTCTCGGGCACCACGCGGGCGGTGGCGGTGACCCGGGCCTGGTCCTGGGCGCGGATCCCACCCAGATGCGAGGGATTGCCCGAGGTCAGGAAGGTCGCCGACAGGACGGCGAGGCAGAGGAGCGCGATGCGGCGGGCCAACATGAGCGGGAGGATGTTACTCGGACCTTCGGGAGCGGACTATTCACGGCCTCGGACGAGGCCGTTGGCACACCGAGCGCCGTGGGCCGCGGCATACGGTCCCCGACCCGTCCGCGTTTCCGGCTTTTGTGCCGGGCCGGCGTGCGGCAGCGCGCCGACGCGTCGCTCCCGCGCGATTGACACCCTCTCGAGCCGGTCCGATGATCGCCGGGCCCTGGACCCGTCGGGGCATGCCGTCGCACCTCGTCGCTGCTGCGAGGCGTTCCGGCTGAAATCCGGCCGGCCCGGCGGGCGTCGGAGGGGCTGCTCGCGGCGGGGCCTGCGCCGCGCCGGGAGTGGCCCGTGGTGAACTTGCGCCGGCTGCTCCGGCGGCCCAGGTGCGAGGCCGCCGGTCGTCGCGAGGGCCGCCGCGCCGGTCGCCCGCCCGGGTGGGAACCGCGAGGCGAAGCCTCCCGGTTGCCGTCCCGCGCGATCCGCTCCATTCCCGTATTCCGACCCTCCCCGCATCCGCACCACGACCACCATGGGACGACCCGTCATCGTGTCCGCCTGCCGCACCCCGATCGGCCGGTTCCAGGGCAGCCTCGCTCCGCTCACCGCCCCGCAGCTCGGCGCGCTTGCCGTGGCCGAGGCGCTGCGCCGCGCCGAGGTCCCGGCCGACGCCGTCGACGAGGTCTTCATGGGCTGCGTGCTGCAGGCCGGCCTCGGTCAGAACCCGGCCCGCCAGGCGCTGATCCACGGTGGCATCCCCAACAGCGTCGGCGCGGTGACCATCAACATGGTCTGCGGCTCCGGCCTGAAGTCGGTGATGCTCGCCGCCCAGGCGATCAAGGCCGGTGACATCAAGGTCGCGGTCGCGGGCGGCATGGAGTCGATGTCGAACGCGCCCTACTACCTGCCGCAGGCTCGCGACGGCCAGCGCCTCGGCCACGGCAAGCTGATCGACGGCATGATCGCCGACGGTCTGTGGGACGTGTACAACGACTTCCACATGGGGATGACCGGCGAGCTGGTCGCCGAGAAGTACGAGATCTCCCGCGAGGAGATGGACGGCTGGGCGGCGCAGAGTCAGCAGCGCGCCGTCGCCGCCGAGGAGGCCGGCAAGTTCGACGCCGAGCGTTTCCCGGTGGAGATCAAGGGCCGCAAGGGCGACGTCACGGTGTTCGCCAAGGACGAGGGCCCGCGCGCCGGCACCACCGTCGAGTCGCTCGGCAAGCTCAAGCCGGCGTTCAAGAAGGACGGCACCGTCACCCCGGGCAACGCCTCGACGATCAACGACGGCGCCTCGGCGCTGGTGGTCATGGACTCCGACGAGGCCAAGGCCCGCGGGCTCACGCCGCTGGCGACCATCACCGGCTACGCGAACGGCGGTATGGCGCCGGAGTGGGTGATGATGGCTCCTGAGGTCGCGGTGAAGAACGTCTGCGCGCTGACCGGCGTGAAGGCGCAGGACTACGACCTCGTCGAGCTGAACGAGGCCTTCGCGGTGCAGTCGGTGGCGTTGGCGCGGGTCCTCGAACTGGATCCTGCCAGGATCAACGTGAACGGCGGCGCGGTGGCGCTCGGCCACCCGATCGGCTGCTCGGGTGCGCGCGTGCTCACCACGCTGATCCACGCGCTCCGGGATCGAGGCCTGAGCCGGGGCCTCGCCGGCCTGTGCCTGGGTGGCGGCAACGCGGTCGCGCTCACCGTCGAGATCGAGAACTGAAGTCCCGCGCGGCGCCGACCGGGTCGCGGCCCGGTGGCCCGGGCCAACCCGAGAGAATCACCAACCGATGAGTCTTCCCGACAAGGTCGCCGTGGTCGGCGCCGGAACGATGGGCAACGGCATTGCCCAGGTCTTCGCCTCGCACGGCGTGTCCACGGTGCTCTGCGACGTCTCCAGCGCCTCGGTCGAGCGCGGTCTGGCGGCGATCGCCGCGAGTCTCGACCGCTTCGTGAAGAAGGAGAAGATCACCGAGGCCGACAAGGCGCAGATCCTGGGTCGGCTCTCGCCGTCGACCGACATCGCCGAAGCGGTGCAGGGCGTCGGCCTGATGGTCGAGGCGGTGTTCGAGGACGTCGGCGTCAAGCGCGACATCTTCGCCAAGGCCGACGAGGCCGCGCCGGCCCAGGCGATCCTGGCCAGCAACACCTCTTCGATCTCGATCACCACCCTGGGTGCGGCGACGAAGCGCGCCAGCCAGGTGATCGGCATGCACTTCATGAACCCGGTGCCGCTGATGAAGCTGGTCGAGGTGATCCGCGGCCAGGACACCAGCGACGAGACCACGGCGACGGTGATGAGCGCCTCCGAGGCGCTCGGCAAGATCCCGGTCGAGGCCCAGGACTACCCGGGCTTCATCTCCAACCGGGTGCTGATGCCGATGATCAACGAAGCGGCGTTCTGCCTGATGGAAGGCGTGAGCACGCGGGAGGGCATCGACGAGATCATGAAGCTCGGGATGAACCACCCGATGGGGCCGCTGACGCTGGCCGACTTCATCGGTCTCGACGTCTGCGTGAACATCCTCGACGTGCTCAAGGACGGGCTCGGCGACGACAAGTACCGCGCCTGCCCGCTGCTGCGCCGGATGGTCGCCGCGGGTCACCTCGGCCGGAAGACCGGCCGCGGCTTCTACGACTACTCGTCGTCAAGGTGACTCCTCGGGCCGCGCACGCAGCTCGCGGCCCCTTCGTCCGCACACCCCTCTGCCTGCTCGGCGTTGCCGGCCGGCTTCCGCAATCCCAATGACCGACGTCCAGACCGACCACGCCGCCGGGGTGCCCGGCGCTCGCTCCTCGCAGGTAGTCGACTTCGCGCTCTCGCCGGAGCTCGAGGCGTTCCGCACCCGGGCCCGCGAGTTCGCCCAGTCCGAGCTGGCTCCGCATGCCAACGACTGGGACGCGCACCAGACCTTCCCCCGTGAAGCCGTCGCCAAAGCGGCGGCCCAGGGCTTCCTGAAGATCACCATCCCGCAGGCTTTCGGCGGCACCGATCTCGGCAATCTCGCCGGCTGCGTGATGCTGGAGGAACTCAACGCGGCGTGTGCTTCGACCGGCGTGACGGTGTCGGTGCACAACTCGCTGGTCTGCTCGCCGCTGGCCAAGTGGGGCACGCAGGAGCAGCAGGCCAAGTACTTCCCCAAGCTGCTGGAGGGCGAGTGGCTCGGTGCCTACTGCCTGTCCGAGGCGGGCAGTGGCTCGGACGCCGCGGCGCTGGTCTGCGAGGCCAAGGCCGACGGCGACGACTACGTGCTGAACGGTCCCAAGCTGTGGATCACGACCGGTAGCGAGGCGGGGCTCTACATCGTGTTCGCTCGCACCGGCGAGGACCGGGTCAAGGGCATCACGGCGTTCCTGGTCGAGCGCCAGATGCCGGGCGTCGGGATCGGCAAGAAGGAGCGCAAGCTCGGCATCAAGGCCTCGCCGACGGTGGAGATCACGCTGGAGAACGTGCGGGTGCCGGCGAGCAACCTGCTCGGCGAACTCGGCCGGGGCTTCACCATCGCGCTGGACACCCTCGATGGCGGTCGCCTCGGCATCGCCTCGCAGTCGCTGGGCATCGCCCGCGCCGCGCTCGAGCTGATCCGCGGTCACCTCGCCACCCAGGTCGACCACAAGGGCCGGCCGACCGCTTCGCAGGCGCACCAGTGGGAGATGGCCGACATCGCGGCCGACCTCGATGCCAGCCGCTTCCTCACCTGGCGCGCTGCGATCCTCCGCGACCAGGGTAAGCCCTGTGGTCCCGAGGCGGCGATGGCCAAGCTCAAGGCCAGCCTGCTCGCCAACCGGGCGGCACGCTCCGCGGTGTCGATCCTCGGCGCCGCCGGCGGCGGCCTGACCGGCACTGCTGAACGACTGCTGCGCGATGCGCGGATCTGCGAGATCTACGAAGGCGCGACCGACATCCAGCGGCTGGTGGTCGCGCGCGGCGAGCTCGCCCGATGAGTCCGACGCACACCGGCCCCGACGACGGCCGCGAGGTCTTCCTGCCCGCCGACGGCGAGGACCGGGAACGCTCCGGCCGCTCGGTCTCGTTCTATCTGGCGATCTTCCTCGGCCTGCTGCTGGTGCTGTCGGCGGGGCTCAATCTGCTGCTGTTCGCGGTGTCGCTGTTCGGCTCCGCGACTGCCGGGCTGGCACCGGTCGGAGCCGGAGAGGACCCGAACCTCTACCAGGTGGTCACGGTCGGCGGCGACCGCGAGTCCGAGGACCGCGCCCTGCTGATCCCGATCCAGGGCGCGATCTCGGAAGGTGCTTCGCCGCTGATGGGTGCATCGGGCGGCACGGTCTCGCAGGTCGAGCGCGCGCTGCGGCTCGCGAGCCGCGACGAGTCGATCAAGGGCGTGCTGCTCGACATCAACTCGCCCGGCGGTGGGGTCACCGACTCGGACCTGATCTGGCGCGCACTGCGCGACTTCCAGGACGAGACCGGCAAGCCGGTCGTCGCGCTGTTCGGCGACATCGCCGCCTCGGGGGGCTACTACATCGCGGCCGCAGCGAAGCGCATCCTGGCGCGACCCACGACCACCACCGGCAGCATCGGCGTGATCATGCAGAGTCTGAACCTCGCCGGCGCGGCCGAGAAGTTCGGGATCCGCCAGGAGACGATCGTCTCGGCTCGCACGCCCTTCAAGGACATGATGTCGCCGTTCCGGCCGATGCGCGACGAGGAGCGGGCGATCCTGACGAGCATCGTCGACGACATGTACGACCGCTTCGTCGAGGTCGTCGACGAGGGGCGGCCGAACCTCGACCGCGACCAGGTGATCCGACTCGCCGACGGCCGCATCTACTCCGCGGAGCAGGCGCTCGACGCCGGCCTCGTCGACGAGTTGGCGGGTCTCGATCGGGCCTATGAGGCGCTCGCCGAACTCTGCGAGGTCGACAGCCTGCAGATCATCGAGCAACGCCGCGTGCCGACGTTGGCCGATCTTCTGTTCGGTGTCGCGTCGCGGGCGGGTGGCGGCGAGGCCGAGTGGACCAACTTCCTGCGGACCGGCACCGGCCCGCGCCTCCTCTACTGGTGGTCTGGTGGGCGTTGAGCGACGCCGCTGGGACCGCACCGCATACCGAGCGAACCAACGATGACCATGCACAACTTCCAGCTCTCCGAAGAGCAGACGATGGTCCTGGAGACCGTGCGCAAGTACGTCCAGGACGTGGCCGGGCCGCAGGCGCTCGAGCACGACGAGCACCGCAAGTTCGTCGGTGAGGCGTTCGCGGATCTGGCCGAGACCGGGATGCTGGGCGCTGCGATCGGCGAGGATGCCGGCGGTGCGGGCCTCGGCATGCTGTCCCTGGTGGTCGCGGTCGAGGAGCTGGCCAAGGGCTGCACCTCGAGCGCACGGCTGTTCCTGAACTCGGGGGGCCAGTGCGCGATGGCGCTCGAGGGCATCGATGCCGCGGCCGACCTCCTCGGCGGGGTGCTGATGGGCGAGAGCACCATGGGCTTCGTCGGTCCCGAGTGGGGCGTGACGTTCGCGGAGGACGGGGGCTCGCTGATCGTGGACGGCGTCGCCGAGCCGGTGACCGCCGCGACCGAGGCCCAGCAGTTCCTGGTCTGCGCGCGCTCGGAGTCGGGCGACGCGGCCCTGGTGTTGGTGCCCGCCGCCAGCGCGACGGTCGAGCCCTCGGCATCGCTCGGCTTCCGCGCCACGGCGCCCGGCAAGGTCGTGTGCGCCGCGGTCACGGTCGCTGGCGATGCCGTGCTGGCGCGCGGCGCCGACGCCGAGGCCGCGTTCCGACGTGCCGCGCTGGCGTCGCAGATCGGTGGCGCCGCACTCGCGGTCGGCAGCGCGTTGGCGTCGATCGAGCACTCTCGTCGGCACACCAGCGAGCGGATCGCCTTCGGCAAGCCGCTGGCCCGGCAGCAGGCCGTCGGCCACAAGCTGGTCGAGTCGCGGCGCCGGGCGCTGGCCGCGAGGCACCTTGCCTGGCACGCGGCGCGGCTGGTCGACCTCGGTGAGGACGCCCAGGAGACCGCGTGGTTCGCGCGCCTGTCCGCGCTCGATGCCGCGGTCCACGCCGCCGACGAGGCGATCCAGGTCCATGGTGGCTACGGCTACACGGTGGAGTACCACGTCGAGCGCCACTACCGCGATGCGAAGACGCTGGAGGTCCTCGACGGCGGCTCGCTCGCGCCTCGCGACGCCCTCGACGCCTGCCTGGCCGCCCAGGCGTGACTCCAGCCCCGGGCAGCGGAGGTCCCGTCGGAGGCCGGACCTCTCTGGTCAGCGTGGCCGGCTTCCTGCCGGACCTTCGAGCTGGACTCGCGCGGCACGGACTGGCGATCACGCTTGGCGACGAGGTGCCGTTCACCGAGTTCTTCGCCGGCCTCGCGCGCGAGGAACTCCTGCAGCTCGTTCCCCGTGCCGCGGAGCTGCTCGGCGTCGGTCTGCCTCGCTCCGCTGTGCCGTCGCCGCTCGACGGTCTGCCACGATCCCTCGACGCCGTGGTGCTCGAGGACGCGAGCGTGCAGACCCTCGCGCGGATCGACGACACCCGCCTGCGCCCGTTGTGGAACCGGTGGTGGCAGGGTGTGGCGATCGGGCGATCCGCCGGCGGCCCCGGCTCGGCGGCCCCCGGGCCGGACCCGGATCTGACCCAGTCGGTGCGCGGCTTCGTGGTCCAGGCCCGCGCCGCGGTGGCCAACGGTTGGGCCGTGGTCCTCGCCGGAGCTCGGCCAGCAGATCGTTGATCCCGAGGGCCGATCCGCGGGAATCCCCTCGTCGGGGCAGAAGAACCCCTCGGCTCGCTACCGGATCTCGCCCGCGCCCCAACTACAATCCTCCCCGCGTATGACGCCCTCCCTCCTGACGCTGATGGAGACCATCGTGGGGACCCAGGTCGGTCCGGCAGCCGTGCTGGATGCGAGCGGGCGGCTCGGCATCTGCAATGAGGCCTGGCGGGATTCGATGTCGACGTTCTTCGGCTCGGAGGCCGGTTCGTTCCGCTCCGGAGCCGACGTCCTCGGGCTGCTCGACGACGTCTTCGGTGGCGAGTTCGTCGGTGAGATCCGCGGTGTCCTGTCCGGAGTTCGCGCCCAGGCGACCCGCGAGATCTCGCTGGTCGACTCACGCGGCTACGTGCGCCGTCGTTTCGAGGTGCTGCCACTCCGACTCCAGGATCGACCCGGGGCCTTGGTCGTCTTCGTCGAGACCACGGTCGGCGGGCTCGCGGACGAGCCGCTGCGCAACTTCCTGCGGCCCGGCGAGGACCTGATCTGCATCGCTTCGATGGACGGCTACTTCCGCGCCGTCACTCCGGCATTCGAGCAGCTGCTCGGGCGCAGTCGGAAGGAGCTGCTATCCCGCCCGATCCTCGAGTTCGTCCATCCCGACGACCGGGAGGGCACCATGGCGGCATTCTCGCAGCTCGGGCGGGGCGAGCCGGTGATCGGCTTCCGCAACCGCTACCCCTGCCCGAACGGCGAAGTGCTGTGGCTCGACTGGCGCGCTGTCGTCGACCCGGTCAGCGGCCTGATCCACGCGATCGCCGAGAACGTCACGGCGGCGCAGCGCGCGATCTCGCTCGGCGAGGCGACGCAGCGGGCGGGGAGGATCGGTGGCTGGGAACTCGATCTCCGCAAGCGCAGCATCTACTGGACCGCCGAGACCTTCCGCATCCACGAACTCGATCCACTCGGACCCTTGCCCAGCATCGACGAGGCGATCGAGTTCTACGTCGGCGAGAGTCGCGACCTCATCCGCGACTCGATCGAGAAGGCGCGGCGTGACGGCAGCGAGTGGGGCCTGCCCGATCTGCAATTCCGCACCGCGAAGGGGCGGCAGCGGATCGTGCGGGTGCTCGGCCAGGTCCGCTACCTCGATGGAGTGGCGGTCACCGTCAGCGGAGTGATCCAGGACGTCACCGAGGCGCGCCGCTTCGAGAGCGAGGCCCGCGCCAGCCATGCCCTGCTGCAGGCCTCCCTCGATGCCAGTCCTGCCGCGATCGTGGTGCTCGAGTCCGAGCAGGGCCGGGTGACGCTCGCCAACGCCGCGGCACTCGAGATGTTCGGCGGCAGCTCGGCCAGGGAGACCGTCGACTTCGCGGAGCGCGACTACCTGGACGGCTCGGGGCGACCGCTGCCCTGGGACCAGACTCCGGTGCATCGCGCGTTCACCCGGGCTGAGACCGTGCGCGGCGAGGAGTTGGTGGTGAAACGGACGACGGGCGGGGAACTCGACCTGCTCGTCCACGCGGCACCGGTCCACGACGAGGAGGGGCGGATCCGTGCGGCCGTCGCGATCTTCACCGACCTGTCGGCGCGCAAGGAACTCGAGCGGCAACTTCGGCAGAGCCAGAAGATGGACAGCATCGGCCGCTTCGCCGGCGGGATCGCCCACGACTTCAACAACCTGCTGACCGTCGTTCAGGGCACCTCCGAGCTGTTGAGCGCCGCCGGCTACCGCGGTGAGGCCGCGGAGAGTCTCGACGATCTGCGCCGGGCCAGCGCGCGGGCCGGGGACCTGACTCGGCGCCTGCTGGCCTTCGCCCGGCAGACGCCGCTCTCTCCCGAGGCCCTCGACCTCAACGAGCGGGTCAGGGATCTCTCCGGTGTGCTCCGGCGCCTGCTCGGCGACGACGTCGAAGTCGGCTACTCGCTCAGCGACGAGACCCTGATCGCCTGCATCGACCCCGGCCAGTTCGACCAGGTCCTGCTCAATCTCGCGGTCAACGCGCGCGAGGCGATGCCGCGTGGCGGGCGGGTCCTCATCGGTCTCGATCGGATCCATGAGGAGCGTCTCGACGCCGGCGTCGAGGATCGGGTGCGGCTCTGGGTCGAGGACGACGGGCCTGGAATTCCCTGGCAGGACCGCGAGCGGGTCTTCGATCCGTTCTACACCACCAAGAAGAGTGGAACCGGCCTGGGACTCGCGACGTGCTTCGGGATCGCCCAGCATGCGGGGGGGGCGATCCGGCTGGCCGCCGCCGAGCGGCTCGCGGGTGCACGGTTCGAGTTGTTCCTGCCGCGTCTCGAGGCGGCGCACGCCACCGCGCACGCCGGTGCCGAGTCGCGAGTTCGGGCGAGCGGCTCCGAGCGCGTGCTGCTGGTGGAGGACGACGAGCTGGTCCAGCGCTTCGCCGACCGCTCGCTGCGGGACCTTGGCTACCGCGTGCTGGTCGCCGGTTCGCCCGAGGAGGCGCTGCGGCTGGCGGCGGATCCGTCCACGCGCTTCGACGCGGTGATCAGCGACGTGGTGATGCCGCGCATGCGTGGTCCCGAGGTCGTCGAACGGATCCGCTGTCTGCGCGGCCGGCTGCCGGTGCTCTACTGCTCGGGCTACATCGATGGCGCGGTCGGTCTCGAGGAAGGGGACTACCAGAGCTTCCTGCGCAAGCCCTACTCGGCGCGCGAGCTCGGAGTGGCGCTGCGCCGGACCATCGATCGGCGGCGATGAACCCGGGGGCCCTTCCGTTGCGGCCGGAGGGGATACTCCGGTAGCGTTCCGCCCGTGACGTCTCCGCGCCGTTCCCGACCCTCGTCGTTCGAGTGCCCGCACTGCGGCGAGCAGGTCCCTGCCGGACGGCTGGCGTGTCCGGAGTGCGGTTCCGACCAGGACACCGGCTGGCAGGACCAGGAAGAACTCGACTACGCGGCGGTCGAGATCCCGGACTTCTACGCGGACCCCGAGGTGAACCCGAGGCGCCGTTCGTGGTGGTGGGTCGTCGCGGCGGCGCTCGCGGTCTGGGCCGCGCTGTGGATCGCGTTCGTGTGGTGACCGCGCTGATGCCCGTCCCGGTGCTCGCCATCGAGTGGTCGGCGCACGAGCTGTCGGCGAGCGCGTTGCCGCTCGGCGAGTTCGCCGCGCTCAGCTGCTCGTTCCTGTGGGCGCTCTGCAGTCTGGCATTCGCCAGCGCGGCGCGGCGGGCGGGGCCGACCGGCGTCAACCAGCTGCGGATCTACGTGGCGTTGCTGGTGCTGCTCGCCCTGCACGCGGTGTCGACCGGGACGCTGTGGCCCTCCGATCTGTCGCCGCGCCAGAACATCCTGCTGGCGGTCTCCGGGCTGTGTGGTCTGGCGCTCGGCGACCTCTGCCTGTTCCACTGCATGGCCGCGATCGGCCCGCGGCTCGGCACCTTGCTGATGGCGTCCAGTCCGGCGATGGCGGTCAGCATCGGTTGGTTCGCGCTCGACGAGACCCTGGGCCTGCAGGCATTGGCAGGCATCGCGGTGGTGATCGTCAGCGTCGTCGCCGTGCTGTTCGATGCCCGCGGTCGGGAGGGCTGGCGCGCCGCCGCGACCGCCCGGCTCGGTATCTGGCCAGTCGTCCTCGGCTTGCTCGGCGCCCTCGGTCAGGCGCTGGGCCTGATCCTGGCGCGCGACGCGATGCTCGGTTCGGCAGAGGGGGAGCTGCAGCTGGAGCCGCTGTCCGCGACGGTGGTGCGGATGACTGCGGGTGCGGTGGGCGGTGCGGTGCTCGGCGCGCTGTCGGGTCGGCTCGCAGCCCCGCTGCGCGTGCTGCGCGACGGCCGGGCGCTTCGGGCGACCCTGATCGGCACTCTGTTCGGGCCGGTGCTCGGCGTGTGGATGTCGGCGGTCGCGGTACGCCACGCCGAGACCGGCATCGCCTCCACGCTGATGTCGCTCGCACCCGTGGTGATGATCCCGCTGGCGCGCATCGCCTACGGCGCACGTCCGGGCCGGCTCGGCGTGCTCGGCTCCCTCACCGCAGCTGCCGGTGCCGCGCTCTTGTTCCTGCGCGGCTGATGTTGCTGCGCGGTTGATGTTCCGGCGCGGCTGATCGTCGTTCGCGAGCGGGCCGCTGCTGGCTGGTTCAGCGCAGGCCGACGACCGGCGCGTGGAAGGTGATGAACTCCGGCACGTCGTCGATCGCGTTCTGGTAGCTGTACAGGTGCACCGCGTCGGTGTAGCGCTGCGGCACCCGACCGACCACGATGCGGCCGCGGTCCGAGGCGCGGATCATCCCCGGCACGGTGGGGTCACTGACGAAGGTCTGGGTGAAGATCTCCATGCGCGCCAGCGACGGGTCCTCGGGGATCAACAGGTCGACGCGGTAGCGACCGAGGCCCGGGGTCGGGTCGGTGACCCCCATGATCCCGATCTCGAGCGAGGCGTA
This sequence comes from bacterium, assembly GCA_030432695.1. Taxonomy (GTDB): domain Bacteria; phylum Planctomycetota; class UBA1135; order UBA1135; family UBA2386; genus JAUILN01. The sequence goes on from JAUILN010000003.1 coordinate 597,897, forward strand.
GACGTGGCAGCCCGGCGCGCCGAACGGGGTCAGGTCGAAGGGCAGGACCGAGCCGCGGAACACGTCGCGGCTCTGGCCGAGGTAGGTGGTCGCCGGCAGGCCCGAAGCACCCAGCGAGTAGAACCAGATGCTGCAGGTCTGGCCGGGGCCGCCGACCGCACCCGAGTAGGTCGTGAACCGGTCGGGGCAGGCGTTGCGTTCGTTGTCGCGGAGGAAGTAGCCGGAGACGGGCTCCTGGTAGTAGAGCTGTGCGTCGAGGTACCAGGGCTCCGACGACGGCCCGCTCGCCGGTCGCTCGGCGCGCCATTCCAGCATCAGGTTCCGTCCGCTGACGTAGGGGAACGGCTGGATCGGGATCGACACGAGCCAGGGCTCGGGGCCGGCGCCGTTGCCGGTGTGCGCGGGGAAGTCGATCGGCTGGTCGTTCAGCACCACCTGCGTGTCGTCACCGCGGTTCTCGAGGTAGCTCTCGCCGAACACCTGGTCCGGCTCGGGCACGTTGCGGCTGGCCATCCGCAGCGTCATCCGGAAGGTGTGGGCCACCGACGGTTCGGTCGACGAGTCGGGCCGCAGCCACAGCCGGGAGATGTTGCGGGTCGGGAAGTCGACGATCGAGTGGCGATAGATCGTCTGAGCGCGGGACGGCGCGACGTGGCTCGGCACCCAGTGCCGGGAGCTGCCCTCGCGGGCCTGCATGTTGGCGGGAATCGTGTGGCTGGGAGACTGGGCGGCGAGCGATCCCAGGCCGCCGAGCAGGCAGAGAGCGGAGAGGGCGGCGAGAGTCCCGTTGCCGGGTCGGCTCTCGCGGCGCGTCGAGTCGAGCGACTGTCGCATGTTCGCGGAAGGGGGAGCGAGAAAGGAGGGGGCGTGGGGAGGGGGCGAGCGGAACGGGGTCGCGGCGCTACGCGGCAGACCGACGTCGAGGATCGGAAAACCCGTCCGTCGGACGGATCAGCCGTCTGCGAAGATCCGCCGGGCTGCGGCGGTGGGGATCGCCGAGCCGCGGGCGACCTCGTCGCGGAGGCGATCACGCCGTGCCAGGAGGTCCGGATCGGCCAGGGCCCGGGCCCGGATCATCTCGTCGACGGCCTCGTCGAACCAGTGGAGGTCCTGGGCGCGGCGGCGGGTCTCGAGTTCGCCATGCGTTCGAGCGGACTCGACCACCCGCAGCACCGTCCCCCACAGCTCGTCGATGCCCTCGCCAGTGCGGGCGGAAGCGGTCGCGACCGGCGCGGGGCCCCCAGGCCGCGATCCGTGGAGGATGTGCAGCGCCTGGCTCAGCTCCGCGGCGGCGCGCCGCGCGCGCTCCAGGTTGTCGCCATCGGCCTTGGTCACCACCACACTGTCGGCGAGTTCCAGGATGCCGCGCTTGATGCCCTGCAGGTCGTCGCCCGCGCCGGTCAGCGCCAGCAGCAGCAGGTGGTCGACCATCGACGCGACCGCGGTCTCCGACTGGCCGACGCCGACCGTCTCCACCAGCACCACGTCGAAGCCGGCCGCCTCACAGAGCAGCACCGCCTCGCGGCTACGGCGCGCCACGCCGCCGGCCGCGTCGCCACTGGGCGAAGGCCGGACGTAGGCGCGGTCGTCGCGGGCGAGTCGCTCCATCCGGGTCTTGTCACCGAGGATGCTGCCACCCGACAGCGTGCTGGACGGGTCGACCGCCAGCACGGCCACGCGATGCCCGCGGCCGAGGAGTCGGGTGCCGAGTTCGTCGAGCAGCGTCGACTTGCCGGCGCCGGGGACCCCGCTGACGCCGACCCGCACCGCCGCGCGCCGCTCGGCGTCGGCGCCGAGGGCGTCCAGCACGTCCGCGGCGAGCTGCAGGTCGTCGCCGCGGCGGCTCTCCACCAGGGTGATGGCCCGCGCCAGGACGCGACGGTCTCCGGAGCGGACCCCGTCGACGTAGGCTTCGCGGCTCAGGCGCCTCTGCATGCCGCAGATTCTGGCGCGAGGCGGATCACGACGCGAGCCGCTCGCACTCCTTGCGGCCGAACAGGCCCAGCACCGCCGGCGTGACCAGGAAGTCGAGCAGCGTGTTGGTGACCAGCCCGCCGAGCACCACGGTGGCGACCGGGTAGAGGATCTCGCGGCCCGGCTCGTCGGCCGACAGCGCCAGCGGCACCAGGGCGATGCCGCTGGTCAACGCGGTCATCGTCACCGGGATCGCCCGCTCGCGCGCCGCCTGCACCACCGTCTCGGTGGTGAACACGCCACCGCGCTCGCGCATCAGGTCGAGGACGTGCTCGATCAGCAGGATCGCGTTGCGCGCCGCCATGCCGAGCAGGGCGATCAGTCCCACCAACGTGGCGACCGAGACGTCCTGGCCGGTGAGCACCACCGCCGCGACCGCGCCGAGGAACGCGATCGGTCGGGTGAGCAGGACCAGGAAGGCGATCTGCAGCGAGCCGAAGTGCAGGTGCAGGATCATCGCCATCAGGATCACCGAGACGATGCTCAGCGACAGGACGATCCGCGACGCCTCGCGCTGCGACTCGAACTGGCCGCCGAGGCGGATGGTCTCGGGGAACTCGCCCGCCGCCAGTTCCTCGCGCAGCGGCTCGAGCGCACGCTCCACGTCGGCGACCACGTCGCCGAGTGCGCGGCCGGCGACGTTGTGCTTGACGACGATCCGGCGCGTCACGTCTTCCCGCTTGATCTCGTTCGGAGAACGGGTGCGGCGCACCACCGCGACGTCGCCGAGCCGCACCAGATCGTCGGTCGCATCCGCGAGCAGCAGGCTCTCGAGGTCGGCCGGGTCGTGGCGGTCCTCGGGGCGGAGCTGGACCTTGATCGGGTAGCTGATCCGGCCGGCCGGCATCTCGCCGACGGTCTCGCCGCCGAGCGCCAGCGCCACCGTCCGCGCGACCTGTTCCACCGGGATGCCGGCGCGCGCCAGCCGTTCCCGCTCCGGCCGTACCTCGACCTGCTCCAGCAGGACCAACGGCTCCACCGCGAGGTCACGGACGCCGGGGATGTCCTCGATCAGGCCCTTTACCCGGTCGCCGAGTTCGCGCAACCGCTGCAGATCCGGTCCGGTGATCTTGATCGCGACCTGCGCGGCGACCCCCGACAGCATCGCGCTGAGCAGGTGCGCCAGTGGCTGTTCGGTCTCGGTGGTCACGCCGGGGAACTCCGCGCCCAGGCGGTCACGGATCTCCTCCAGCACCTCCTCGCGGCCGCGGCCGCTGGTCGGATCGAAGGTGACGATCGCCTCGGAGATGTTCACCGGCATCACGTGCTCGTCGCCCTCGGCGCGGCCGGTGCGCCTCGCGACCTGGGCCACACCGTCGACGTCCAGCAAGAGGCGTTCGAGTCGTTGGCCGAACGCGTGTGAGGTCGCCAGGCTGGTGCCGGGGGGCAGGCTGAGGTTGACCTGCGCGGAGCCCTCGTTGAACGGCGGCAGGAAGGTGGTGCCGCGGCTGACCATCAGCGTCACCGCGCACAGGCACAGCGCCAGCGTCACCGCCAGGATCTCCATCGGCCGGGCCAGGCTGAACGACACCGCGCGAGCGGTCCCGCGACGCAGCAGGTCGACCAACCGACCGCCGTACTCCTCGTGCTCCTTCTCCTGCAGGTTGGCGGCGACCGACTTGCCGAGCAGCCAGTAGCACAACACCGGAGTCACGGTGAGGGCGACCACCAGCGACGCGCCGACGCTGACGATGTAGGCGAGGCCGATCGGCGCGAACAGCCGGCCCTCGACCCCGCTCAGGAAGAACAGCGGCAGGTACACCACCGTCACCAGCAGGGTGCCGTAGGTCACCGGCTTGCGCACCTCCAGCGACGCGTCGAGGACCACCGCCAGGGCCGCCCGTGGCGCGCTCAGTCGAGCATTCTCGTGCAGGCGCCGGTAGACGTTCTCGACGTCGACGATCGCGTCGTCGACCAGCGTGCCGATCGCCACCGCGAGACCGCCGAGGGTCATCGTGTCGATCGTCAGGCCGAAGGCCTCGAAGAACAGCGCTGCGATCGCCACCGACAGCGGAATCGCGGTCAGCGTGATCAGCGTGGTGCGCAGGTTGAGCAGGAACGCGAACAGCACCAGCACGACCAGGATCGAGCCGTCGCGCACCGCTTCGAGCACGTTGTTGATCGCCCGGTCGATGAAGTCGGCCTGCCGGAACACGTCGGTGACGATCTCGATGTCCGGCGGCAGCACGGCCTTCACCGCGTCGAGTTCCTCCAGCAGCCGGTCGGTCAGCGCGACGGTGTCGACCCCGGGCTGCTTGGCGACCACCGCCAGCACGCCGGGCGTGCCGGCGAGCCCGGCATCTCCCACGCCGACCGTCGCCGGGCCCAGTCGGACCTCGGCGACGTCGCGCAGGAGGATCGGCCTGGTCGGGTCGTCGCGGATCACCGCGGTGCTGAGGTCCTCGGCTCCGGTCACGCGCCCCGGCACGTGTACGGCCGGCGCCTCGACGCCCGACTCGAGGATGCCGCCGATCACGTTGACATTGGTGGCCCGCACCGCATCGGCGACCTCCGGCAGCGTCAGCCCGAAGCCGCGGAGCCGCGCCGCGTCGACGATGACCTGCAGCTCGGTCGGCCGGCTGCCGGTGGAGACCACCTGCGCGACGCCCGAGACCGAGCGCAGCCGCGGCCGCACCTCGCTGTCGACCAGGCGCCGGAGTTCGGTCTGCGAGGTGGCGCCGTTCTTGGACCGGAAGGCGACCACCAGGATCTGGCCCATGATCGAGCTGACCGGGGTCATCTCGGGGCGGACGCCGAGCGGCAGGTCGAGGAGCTGCAGCTTCTCGGACACGATCTGTCGGTCGCGGTAGATGTCGGTGCCCCATTCGAACTCCACCCAGACCATCGCCAGACCGAGCTGGCTGGAGGAGCGGACCCGGAACACCCCGGTGGCGCCGTTGACCGCCTGTTCGATCGGGCGGGTGACGAGCTGTTCCACGTCCTCGGAGACCAGGCCGGGAGCCTCGCAGAGCACCGTGACCACCGGTCGGTCGAGGTTGGGGAGCACGTCGATCGGTCGCCGCAGCACCGCGAAGGTGCCGAGCACGGCGATGGCCAGCGCGGTGACCGCGACCAGCAAGCGGTTCTGGAGGCTCAGTGCCAGGATCTTGTCGAGCATCGGACCTTCTGCGCGGCCTTCCGCCGCAGACGAATGGGCACGACTCGCTGCGCTCGCCATGCCCCGAGGCGGTCGGCCGCGCCGACCATGTTGTTTGGATCGACTCCTCCGAGAAGTCGTCGATCAGTGACCGTGGGAATGGCCGGCGTCGTGGTCGCCGGCGTGGAGTGCGAGACCGATCTCGAAGGCGCCCGTGCGCACCACCGTGGTCCCGGGCGCGAGCCGCGGGTCCTGCTGGTTCGCGCGCAGCACCACCACCTCGTCGTCCTCGATGGCGATGACCACCGGGACCTCCTCGAACACGTCGCCGTGCGCGTCGGGCAGCAGCACCACCCGCTCCGCGCCGTCGCGGGTCACCGCGGTCACCGGCAGCACGTAGACGTTGTCGAGGTGTTCCTGCGGCACGCGCAGCGAGTAGCGCAGGCCCGGGCGTAGCTGCCACGAGCGCCGGGGCGGAGTCCCGCTCTCGAGGTCGGCCCCGGCGAGCAGCGCGTTCTCCACGTCGAGCCAGGCGACGGTACGCGCGTCGACCTCGGCGATCTGGGTGACCGCGAGGCCGTCGAGTTCCGGTCCGGTACCGGGCAGCAGCGGCGTCGCCCGGCAGGCGAGGCCGTTGTGCAGCGCCGCGGTCAGCGCCTCGATCTCGCGGCCGACCGGCGTGGCCCGCAGGCGCAGCGCTCGGCCGTCGCGCAGCGTCGCGACCAACGTGCCCGGCGGCACGCTCGCGCCGATCCGCACGTGCAGCGCCAGCAGGTCCCATTCGTCGGCGTCACGCGGCGCGCGCACCGTCACCCGATCTTCGAGCGCACCCTGTGCGTGCAGATTGCGGACGTCGGCCAGCGAGTGGCCGGACAGCAGCAACGAGGCGATGCGCAGGAACGCCCGCGCCGCGCTGGGATCCTCGCCCAGCCATGCCGCGAGGTCGGCAGTCGCAAGGCCGTGGCCGGCGAGTTCGCCGATGGTCGCGACCACCAGCGGCAGTTCGCGGAGCGCCTCCGGGAGCCGCTCCTCCAGCGCCATCGCGTCGGCACGCCAGAGGCCGTTGTGGTCCAAGGTGCGGCGCACGTTGGAGGCGCCGTAGAACGGCAGGTGTTCGCCGCGGGCCAGTGCTTCGACCTGCTCCTCGGAGAAGCCGTGCTTCTCCAGCTCGTGGGCCGCCTGGTCGGCGGCGATCCGGGAGCGCTCCAGATCGTAGTCGAGTTCGATCCGGCGCTGGCGCGGCACCAGCGGCAGCTCGCCTTCGTCGGGGATCGCGTCGATGCGCGCCGCCTCGGCCTCCAGGATCTCGATCTCGCCGCGGGCCTTGCGCAGGCTCCGCACCGCCGCGTGGATCTCCTCGTGCGCCGGGTGGAGCGCATCGGCGGTGAGCTGGATCGGCGGCAGCGGAATCGGCTCCCGGACCAGGTCGATCAGCGGTTCGCCAGACGCGACCACCTGCGGCGGCGTGACGTGGCGTTCGACCACGCGGCCACCGACCGGCGTGTAGGCCGGGCGGAGTGCCAACGGCGTCTCCTCGACCACTGCCGCGACGCGCAGCGTGCGGGTCCAGGTGGTCAGGGTCAGCTCGGTCGTCGTCACGCCGAGGTTGGCGAGCGTCTGCGGCGAGAACTCGATCTCGCCCTCGTGCGCATGCTCCGCGTCGGGATCGGCGTTCGGATCCGCGGCAGGATCCATGGCATGTTCGCTCTCGGTCGGAGCCATGCCCGCACGGCCGGCCTGGAAGCCGGCCAGGATGCCGAGGCCGGTGAATGCCACCGCGGCCGCGACCAGTCCCCATCGTTCTGTCATCGTGTCGTCTCCGGTTCGCTCGTGCCGTCGCGGCTGTCGTCTTGTTCCCAGGGGCCGAAGGCGGCGCGTGCGACGTCTTCGTCGTCCACCTCCGGCGAAGTGCTGGCGAGCACCGTCCGCGGCGCGTCCGCGCCGAGCAGCGCAGCGCCGACCGCCTCCTCGAGCCGCCGCCAGGCGGTCAGCGTGTCGCGCTCGGCCTCCAGCGCCTCGGCGCGCAGGCGTCGGGCATTGCGCTCGATCTCGAGGATGCGCAGCGCATCACCCTCGCCGGCCTGCGCGGCGCGGCGTGCCAAGGCCGCGTGGGCGCTCGCCAGCGGCAGGACCTGTTCGCGGAGGTTGGCCAGGCGCTCGGTCTCGCGGGTCACCGCGCGCTGCGCGGCGTCGAGTTCGGAGAGTGCGCGGCGGGTGGCCGACTCGTAGCGGGTCCGGACCTCGTCGCGGTGGGCCAACGCTTCGGCGATCGCCTTCTGGTTGCGATCGAACAGCGGTGCCAGCAACTGGATGCTGAGGCCCCAGACCTCGAGGTCACCGCCCGGCTCGGCGTTGTACTGCGGGCCCAACTGCAGGTCGGGATACTGCTGCTCGATCTCCAGGCGCAGCGCGCGCTCGGCGACCTCGTAGTCGGTGCGGAGTCGGACCAGCTCCGGCTGGTTGCGCAGCAGGCGCTCGCGGAGGCTCGGTTCGTCGAGTTCGGTGTCGTCGGCCGGCAGCCAGTCGGCGACGCTCGGATCGATCGCGGACAGTCGCTCGGCGGACACGCCGAGCCGGGTGGCGAGGCGGTGGAGGACCACGTCCACGTCGCGCTCGGCGGCGACCGCGTCGGTGCGCGCCCGCGCGGCATCCAGCTCCAGCACCGCGGCGTCGAGGGCCGAGCCACGGCCCGCATCGAGGACGCTGCGCGCCATCACCGACGCGGCCAGCGCCGCGCCGTCGGCGAGTGCGCCGAGCTCGTCGGCCTTCAGGCGAGCGAGGTGGAGCTGGGCCAGGTCACCGAGGACCGCCCGCTCGAGTTCGCCGATGCGCAGCAGTGCGTCGATGCGCAGGCGCTCGGCGCGGGCGGAGTCGAGGGCGTCCTGGGCTCCGAGCCGGTCCGAGATCGGGATCCGGATGGTGAGCTGCGCCATCGGCGTCCAGGCGCTGTCGGTGAATCCGGAGCCGGTGCCGTACTGCGGCCCGACCATGATCGTCGGGTTCGGCCAGGGCGTAGGGATCCGGGCGCGCTCGTGCGCGGTGCGCCAGGTGGCGAGGACCTCCTGGACGTCCGGACTCTGCTCGACCAGCCAGCGCAGGGCCTGCGCGTGGTCGACCACGGGAGCGTCCTCGGGTGCGGGCGTGCGGCGGGCGACGTCGACGCGCTCGAGGATCGCGCGTGGATCGAGGGGTTGGGGTTCGTAGGACGCACAACTCGCGGTCAGGCACAGGGCCATGGCGAAGAGCGCGTCCCGGCGATGGGGACGGACTGGATGCATCGGGCTCGGCGGACGGGGTCGGCTCGGGGACGACCGCGGGCCCGGCGCGCAGCTTCGTGCGCGCTCCTGCCGGCGGTCACCGTGACGGATCCCGGGAGCTCAGAGCGCGTTGCTTTTCGACTCGCGCGCTCTGCGCGGGCCCGGAGGGGCCCGCCAAACAGCAACTGAGAGGCTCGGCGATGGGATTCGCCAGTTTTCGCAACGGCCTCTCAGACCAGCAGCACAACCGAGCGGCGCGCCGCGAGGTGGCGGCGCAGCGTCGCTTCGGTCCAGTCCTGTCGCGCGGCGAGGCGCTCGGCGCGCGGCGGTCCCGCGCGGGCGTCGAACGGTCGGGCGACCGGCGGCAGATGGTCCGCCGCGGTTCCGATCCAGTCGATCCAGTCGCCGGGGCCGGCCTCCTCGACCGCGACCTTGCGGGTCAGTGGATCCCACTGCCCGTCTGCCAAGGCATCGACGCAGGCTCCAGAACCGTCGCCTTCGTCGAGTTCGACTTCCAGGCTGCGCGGCTCGTCGCCGCGGCGCGCCGCGAGGTCGACCAGAGCCTGCTGCGGACAATCGCGTCCCAGCCCGAACTCCCAGGCCGATCCGCTCGAGGTGCTACCGGAGCCGTCGGACCCGAGATCCTTGATGCAGACCACGAGACCCCGGGACGGTACGAGAGACGCCGTCAGGCAGGCGAAGAGCGCCAGCCACACGCGCAGTCTCTGTCCGACCCTGGATCGCATCGCGGGCCGAGCCTAGTGCAGCGAACTCGGCTTGGCGAGCCCCGAGTTGTGCACATGAACGATGAGATCACATATCAGTGCGACCGCTGCGGCGAGGAGATCGTCGTGCCGATCGACCTGTCCCAGGGCGAACACCAGGACTACGTCGAGGACTGTCCGGTCTGCTGCCACCCCAACCGCATCCGCTTCCGGGTGGACGATCGAGGTCGGGCCTTCGACGTCGACGCCGAGCTCGACGGTTGCTGATCGTCCGTGAGCGTCACCGCTTCTCCACCACGAACGCCCCACGCAGATCACCCATCGCGTAGCCCGTCGCCGCGTCGTCGGGGTAGTGCTTCGCGAGTTCCCCACGCACCTCGGGCGCCAGCTGCTCGGCCGGCCCGTGGCAGGTCAGACAGATCGGCTCGGCGATGAAGATCGGCTTGTAGAGCCGTCGCGGCTGGTCGGGATCTGCGGCGGCCAGCGGCCCCGGGCGTTGGTCTGCGGGCATCGCGGCGAACGAATCCAGCACCGCGCGCTCGGCCTCGGTAGGTGTGTTGGTCGCCGCGTTGCGCACGCGCGTGCCGATGCGACGGAGCGACCAGTCGGGATGGTTGGCGGTGACTTCCGTGGCGATCGAGGGGGCGCGCTCGGCGCAGGTCCGGATCCCCGCGACCGGGCCACCCTCGGCGATCGCGGTCTGCAGCTCGGCCTTCAGCGAGGAGGCGAATGCCGCCACCAGCTTCGCCGCGGTGTCGCGCTCGGCCTGAACGAGCTCAGCGGGTTCGCCGGCGCCGCAGGCAGACAGCGAGAGGAGTAGGAGGACGGGAAGCAGGCACCGCGCGTTCGACATGCTCCGATCGTACCCGGAGCCGAACCACGATCAGCGTGGCGGCTCGGCCATCGCGGAGAGCGGTTGCAGCGTCTGGCCACCGGGTGCCAATGCCCAGAGTCGGTCGGCGGTCTCGTCGGTGTGGCGGAACCAGGGGCCGGGCCGCGGTGGGCTGATCTCCGGCAGCACCACCAAGAGCAGTCCGTCGCGCTTCGCGAGGGCCACCGCTTCGAGGGCCGGTTCGGACTCGGCCTGGCGGAGCAGGTCGCGCGCGGCGTCGGCGATGCGGTCCACGGCCCCGTTGGCGACTGCGAGTTCGTGGCGCGCGCCGGACTCGTCGCCGTCGGTGCGTTCTCGAGCGGCGCTGAGCCGGCGGTCGACCGGGACCGTGAGCAGTGCGTCGCGGAGCTGGTGGCTGCCTTCGCGGAGCAGGCGCGCGCGACGCATGTCGGTGGCTTCCTCGGCGGCCTGCTCCATCGTTGCCAGTTGCCGCCAGGTCTCGACCTCTTGCTGCCAGCTCAGCACCTCGTCGGGCAGTGCGCGCGCGCGTGCTCCGGCATCGCCGTTCGGCGAGTAACCGAGCACGCGGATCCCGAGGGTGAGGAGTGCGGCCACGACCAGCAGTGCGGTCAGGCGCGGCAGTCGATGGGACCACACCGAGGACTGCGGAGGGACGACGTCTTGCATGCCCCTGCATCGGCGGGGCTGCGCGGCGTGATGGAGGGGTTCCGCGAGGACGCGCGTCAAACCGGCGCGGACCCGCCGCGAGGGGGCTCGCCGGGATGCGCCGGGCCACGCGGGCTCACCGGAGGATCCAGGTCACGCCGTCCGACGTGACCGCGGGCGCGACCCCGGGAACACCCAGGGTCACCCACTGGGCGCGCAGCCGGGCGTTCTGCAGCGCGGGCAGCGCCGGTACGGGCAGGGCGATCTCCGCGGCCCCGGCGTTGTCGAAAGTCGTGCCGGCCGTGACCACCGGGTCGACCAGGAGGTCGCAGCCGGTGAAGCCGAACGGCGTCAGGTCGAACGGCAGATTGGTCGCGAGACGCTGGGAGAAGCTGCGGCTGGCTCCCACCAACAGTCCTGCGGCCGCCCCGCCGCCGCCGCCGACCGCCCGCGTCGCGAAGCGCCCGTTGCCGAGGGTCGGCCGTCCCACCACCACCTGCTCGAGTGCTGCAGTGGCGTTGGTGCCGCGGCAGGGCGTTCCCCAACGCAGCGCGCTGGCGGGACCGTCCCGGCCCACGTCGACGTCGAGGATCGTGCTCTGGCTGACGTGCAGCGGGCGCACCAGGTCGAGGCTCGACCATAGCTCGCTGGCGGTCGCGAACACCGGCAGGCCGAACTCGTCGACGCCGACCGCGACCAGCGGTCCCTTGCCGGGGCGGAGCGTGCTGATCACCGTGCCGCTCGCGGAGTCGAGTTCGAGCACCTCACCCGCGGAGTTGCCGAGCAGCAGGCGGGCACTCGTCGCGCCGGCGCCAAGACAGGTGCCGCCGCCGAAGTTGCCGAGCGGCGTCGTGGTGCCGGAGACCAGATCGATCCGCGTCAGGTTGCCGAGGTCGTCGAGCGCCCACGCGTCGGTGCCGGCCACGGCGACGTCTTCGAAGCCCGCGCCGGCGAGCACCAGGCGCGCGCTGTTCTGGCCGGCGATGTCCTGCGCGAACACGCCACCGCCATCCTCGATCCACACCAGTTCGTCACGACCGACCGCGACCCGCGACACCGCGGTCCGCGCCCAGCGACCCCAGGTCGCGAGGCTCTGCGACTCGTACTCCAGCTCGAGTCGCCACACGCCGGCCAGCGAGGTCGGATTGCAGCAGAAGAACACCTGACCGTCGTCCGGGTCGACCGCGACGCCGGTGTAGGGCACGAACACGCGCTGCTCGCGGAGTTCGGTCACCCCGCCACCCGGGGTCAGGTCGACGAAGCGGAAGTTCTGCGTCGTCTGCTGGACGGGGCCGTCCTCGAGGACGAAGGCGAAGCCGCCGGGGACCTGCGCGGCGCAGGGGGCGAGGGTGGTGGCGAGGAGCAGCAGCGTGGCTGCGGAGCGGCGGAGGTTGGCGGTGGGATGCGGCATGGCGAGGGGGACAGGTTGGCGGGAGCGGAGAGCACGCACCGGTTCGTCGCCCTGCGGCTCCCGGTTTCCTCGCGGGTCTCGTTAGGAGCCTGGGTCACGGGAGGCCATTCCGCCCAGTACGCGCCCTCGCACCCGGGACATCGCCGCGCAGTGCTCCTTGGTGTGCAGGCTCGCCGAATCCACCGATTCGGCTGCGTTTCGCGGCTTCGTCCCGGGCACTCGTGTTCCTGGAGTCTTGGCACGCACTGGTTCGGAACGTGTCCCGTGACCGAGCCTCCTAGCGTGTCTCGACCAGCTCGCCGTTCTCGTCGTACTGCACCGGCGGCCACTGCGGCTCCGCCAGCCGGCGGAACAACTCGTCGGTGCGCGCGACCGCGTCGGGAGCCTCCAGCGCGAAGCGGCGGAAGGTCTCGCTGGTCCAGCGGCCGACCAGCATCTGGTAGCTGCCCTGCGAGCGGTGCTGGGCCATCGCCAGGTTGGCGATCACCTGGTAGCTGAGCTTGTCGTTGAAGCCGAAGGCCTGGGTGCGGTCGAAGGTCCACGGACCGGCGTCGCGGTCGAGCGCGGTCAGCGGTTCGCCGGGCAACGATTCGGGGACCACGGGGTCCTCGTCGCCGCGGCCGGTGGGGTAGGCGGCGAGGACCACCGGGCGCTCGGCGACCGGCAGGCGCTGCACCGCTTCGAGGGCCAGGCGCGAGGCGGCCTGGTGGTGGCCGTGCGTGTCGGAGGTCGGCAGGTGGACGAACACGAAGTCGTAGCCGCGGCCGGCGGTGAGCTTCGCGTGCAGGCGCTCCTGGATCAGCGCCAGGTCCCAGACCTTCGCGTCGTCGGCGAGGACCTCCATCGGGTCCTGGGTGTAGCGATGGTCCTGCTGGTTGAGGAACTCGAGCTCGTGGACCGCCAGGATCTCCGCGGCGGCGGTCATCTCGCGCTGACGGATCCCGGGGAGTTCACGGCGGCCGATCTCCGGATCGGTCAGTCGCGCGCCGTACCAGCGCGCGGCGAGCGTCGAGTACTTGTAGCCGGCCTCGCCGTTGGTGATCACCAGCACGTCACAGGTGCCGTCGAGGTGGGTGGCGGTCTTGTAGAGGGTGCCACCGAAGGCGATCTCGTCGTCGGGATGGGCGACCACACAGAGCACGCGCGGGCCGGTCGGGGCTCCGGCGGCCCCGACCTGGACGACGTCGATCTCCGGTGGGAGATCGGGGGTCCCGGTGGCGCATGCGGCGGCGAGCAGTGGCAGGAACAGTGCGGTGCGCATGGCTCAACGGCCGCCACCGGTGAACACCGGCAGCGAGGCCTTCTTCAGGAACAGGATCGCGAAGCAGTTGTCGACCACGCTGCCCGGCTGGAACCGACCGTTGGCCCCCTGGCTCTCCAGGATCAGCGTCGCGCCTTCGAAGTACCAGTCGTGGTCGTCGAGCAGCGCCACCTGCGACAGCTCGCAGGCGCGTTCCAGGCCGTAGAGGAAGTACAGCCGGTTGGCCTGGCCGCGGCCGGGGTTGGTGCGGACGTCGTGGTGGCTCGCCATCCACGCGAGACCGTTCTGGCGCGCAGCCCGCATCTCGCCCAGGTCCTTGCCGCCGCGCACGTCGAGCTGCTCCAGCGCCGCCATGCAGATCGTCAGGCTGGAGACGCCGCCGACCGTCATGCTGCCGTAGGCGTTCTCCCCGCCACCGCGGTACGACCAGCCCGCCGGTCGCAGCCGCGACGCGGTTCCTCCGCTGCTGGTCCGGCCGTCCTCGCGGGCCTTCTCGTACTGGCGGTGCGAGACCAGTCGCACCGCGACCGGATCCTCGAGCTTGCACTGGCATTCGATGAAGTGGCGGCCGGCGGCCCACCACACGCCCGGCGAGACCTCGATGCCGCAGAGCTGCGCCGCGTAGAGACCGAGCAGCGCGTACTGGGTGCACGAGTTGTCGAACTGCATACCGGGCAGATAGTGCCAACGACTCACGTAGGCCTGGTCGACGTGCGCGTCGCGGTTCTCCAGCAGGCGTTCGACGAAGCCGCGCATCAGCTCCAGGTCGGCCTCGGGCACCGTGCGCGGCTGCGGCCGGTCGATCAGTCCGGCGAGCATGTTCTGCCGCTCGTTGGGATCCGAGTACAGTGCGTCGAAGGCCATCAGCGTGACACCGAGCGAGTAGGTGTCGCGGATGTCCCGTCGCCGCAGGTCGTCGAAGCCCTTGGCGAGGTCCGGGTCGTCTTTCGCCACACCGGCCTTCAGCAGCGTCAGTATCATCAGCGCCAGCTCACCGCCGTTGTGGTCGGTGTGCATGTTGCCGCTCCAGTCCGGCTGCTTCAGCTTCTTCAGATGGTCGCGGAGGCGTGCGTGCATGTCGTCGCGGGCGGCGACCAGCGCGACGTTCACGCGTTCGCGGAAGCGCGCGGTGTCCGGCGCCGAGACGTCGCGCAGCGTCCATGTCTCGGTGACCTCGATCGTGTAGGTCTGCCGATCGTCGGTCTGGGTGTCGTTCACCGCCCCGATCAGCTTCGCCTCGAAGCCGGTCACCCGGAAATCGTTCGGATCGAAGGTGCGGTCGATCTGCAGCGATGCGTCGATGCGCAGCCGATTGCGACGGAGCTCGCCGTCCTCGAGGCCCTTGCGGTTCGCTCGGTTGCGGTCGACGGTCCGCACCGCCACCACGATCGCCTGGTGTGCACGGTCGCCGGGGCCGGAGTCGTCGGGCTTCTGCGCCTCGCCATCGAGTTCCAGCAGGCCGAACGGTTCGAGCGGCGGCAGGTCGTCGCGGATCCGGCCACCACGTCGCAGCGTGTCGAGGTCGAGGCCGATCGCCGGGATCAGCTCCCAGAGATTCTCGAGGCCGCGATCGAGCCGCTGCTTCTTCCGGTCGAGTTCGTGGTCGAACACCACCCCGTCGAGCGGTGCCCCCGGCATGCCGGGGATGTTGACGTTCTTGTCGGGCGCCGTCGCGAGCCGGAACTTGCGGGTGTGGGTCCGATCGAAGAGGAGTGCGCCGCCTTCGGGAAGCTCCCAGGTCGGGTCCTGGCAGGGTATGGCAGCGATCGTCCAGACCACGAGCGTGGCTGTGGAGAGGGCTCGGAACACGGTATCGAGGGGCCGGGCGGAGGCCGTGCGAGTGGAGGGGCGGTCGTCGGGAGCATAGCGGATGGCCGTCCGCCAGCGGCGACGAGTCGGCGACGATCGGCATCGCCGTGAGCCGGGCACGGCGAAGAGGCAACGAGCTCACGCGGCTGCGGTGAGTCTGGAGAACGGACTCCGTCCCGGACTCAATGTGCATTCGTGGTTCGGTCTCCATCGTGCTCGACCACGTTCGATCGGCCGGGTGCTCCGGGGTGGGCCCTGCCGCCGAGACTCCTTGGATCGTCGCCAGGTGTCCGGAACTGGCGAGCAGGTGACACCCCGGACTATCCGAGAGCAGCCCACGCACGAGGCGAGGTTTCATGCGGCACGTGCATTGCCTCCCTTCCTGCTGATCTCGACCCGACCTACGCGACGACATCCGGTGGACGCGGTCGCCGCAGCTGCCGGGTTCGTCGTGCTGTACCGGCCTTCCGATGTGTGTTCCTCTCCGACACTTCTGGTGTTCGTCCTCGACCGGCCATGCGGGGCTGGCCATGGCGCTCTGCGCCACGATCGCGGTGGCCGGCGCGGGCGGCTGCACCGGCCCCGGATTCGCGGTCGCGCGATCCGCTCCCGGGCCCGCGGACGTGATGGTGGGCGCCGTCAGCGCGCCACGCGCCGCAGTCGCGCCGGTGGAGCAGCCGACCGCCGAGCGAGCGTGTTCGGATCCCGTGGATCCCGCCCCGACCGCCGGTCGGATCGCGACCATCGGGGAGCCGTGCATCGTCGTGCTCGAGGGGAAGGCCCCCGCCGAAACGCGCATCGTCGCGGCCTCGCGGATGATCGACATGCTCCAGTACGACGCGGCCTGGGCCGAGCGCGATGCGGAGCGGGCGCGACGGATGGTGCGCACGCATCTGGTGAGGGAGGTGCCCGTTGGCTCCTGCGGTCGGGTGGTTCAGGCCGGGCGCGGGCTGTCCCAGGTCCAACTCCAGAACGACCGGCACAGTCTCGTCTGGATCCATTCCGCGAGGGTTCGACTGAGACTCGACCGGTAGAGAGGGCATTCTCCCGGAGGAGTGGATCGAACCACCAAGAGCCTGGGCTTCCGGAGACGATGGAAGCCATGGCGAAGATCCATCTGGTGCACTGGCATGCCGATGAGGCCGAGGAGCGGGCGAATGCGTTGCGCTCCGCCGGCCACGAGGTCGCAATCAGCTCTGACGACGGCAGCCGGGTCTGTCGCCGACTCCGGGAGGATCCGGTCGACTGCTTGGTCGTCGACCTGCGACGCTTGCCGAGTCACGGCGCATCCACCGCGCTCGAGGTGCGGCAGCGCAAGGCCACGGCGCACCTGCCCATCGTGTTCGTCGAGGGTGATCCCGAGAAGTCGGTACGGATCGCCGCCAAGGTACCGGCCGCGGTGCTGGTGCCGTGGTCGCGGGTGCGCACGGCGGTGCGGACCGCGGCGCGGCGCAGTGTCGCGGTCTCCGCGAAGTCGGTCGGCGGCGGAGTCTCCGCGGGCTACTCGGGCCGCACCCTGCCGGCGAAGCTCGGGATCAAGGCCGGATCGCGGCTGCTCCTACTCGGTGCCCCGGCCGACTTCGAAGGCACCCTGGGCGAGCTGCCGGATGGCGTGCGCGTGCGTCGGCGGGCCGGCGGCGCGGCCGAGACCGTCGTGCTGTTCGCAAAGCGTCTCGCCGAGCTGGAGCGACGCCTCGCTGTGGCCGCCGCAGCCACTCTCGCCGGGGGGAGCCTGTGGATCGCCTGGCCGAAGAAGAGCAGCGGTCTCGACACCGACGTGACCCAGGCGTTGGTCCGCGAGCGGGGCCTGGCCACCGGGCTCGTCGACGTGAAGGTCGCGGCGATCGATGCGACCTGGTCGGGGCACCAGTTTCGTCACCGTCGTACATGACGAAGCCCGCCCGGCGCGCGAGGCGTCGGACGGGCTCCGTGATCGATCGGATGCAGATAGGGATCAGTCGATGTAGCTGGTCTCGCAGACGTCGGTCGTCGGCAGCGGCAGGTAGTCGCCGCTCGGGTTGAAGACCACGCCCTGGAAGTAGAGGCTGAGGCCGACCGCGGAGGCCGGCACCGTGCCGATGCACTCCTCGGCGCAGGGGCCGGTGAGGGTCACGCCGCAGAGGTAGTTGCTGAAGTTGTTGCCGATCTCCAGGGAGATCACGCCGGGGATCACCGAGGGGATGCGCTCGGGGCTGACGAGGATGAAGAGGTTGTTCGGGCGCGCCTGGCCACCGTCGTGGATGTAGACGCACTGCTGCTCGCCGACGCGCAGCTCCGCATCGCAGGCGATCATCGGGCGGGTCGGGACGACCAGGCGCACGCCGAAGCTGGCGACGCGGCAGCCGCGGTACTTCAGGGTCACGCGGTAGCAGCCGGGATCCCAGCACTGCGGCGGGCAGACGTAGAGCTCGTTGCCGTCGTCGGAGACGCGCCAGGTGCCGTCACCGATGGTGCCGTCCTCGGCGAGACGCTCGCAGCCGAAGAACACCTCGTCGATCAGGTCGAGGCAGCGGCCGGAGACCGTGAAGCAGTCCGGGGTGACGACCGGCAGCTCGGTGCGGTCGACGCAGCGCGGCTGCGGCCAGGAGCAGCGGTCGTTGCAGCCACCGCGGTCGCGGCGGCCGTGGCGGTCGCGACGGCCGTGGCGATCCCGGCGCCCATGACGGTCGCGATGACCGTCGCGGTCACGGTGGTCCCCGCGGCGGCCACCGTGGTGATCGTCGCCGCCGTTGTGGTCGCCGCCGCCGTTGTTGTCGCCGCCACCCTGGGCGCCGAAGTCGAGTTCGCCGAGGCTCGACGCGCCGCCGATGAGGATGTCGTCGACGGTCTGGAACTGCTGGCCCTGGGCGAGCGCGGAACCGGCCAGGAGGGCGAAGGGAAGGAGGAGCGAGGAGAGCTTCATCGAAGGGGTCGGAAGGAGTGTTGTGCGACGGGGTGTCGCGGAAGGACCGAGGAAGCTAGCTCGCTCCGAGACCCCTGGTCGGCGCGTGGGGACACGCCGTCCTGCTTCGGGATGGTTACCGTCCGGTGATGCACGGAGGCGACCTTGGCGCCGGGGCCTGTCGAGCGCGAAGTCCCTCGGATCGGGGGCCTCGGCAGCGCGCCGGAGGAAGGGCCCGCTTGACCTGCCGCTCGAACTGGAGAGGCGCCCGTGACGCGGCCCTCGCCGGGCCGCCGCCTCTCACAATCGCGGCGTGCGCAGCGCGGTGCGGACCGCCTTGCGCAGCGGTGGGTCGATCAACGTTCCCAGTGCCCCGCGGCCGCTGAAACGGGCGTGGATCTCGTGCAGGAGCACGCGGCGCAGACGGTGGACCTGCTCGGCCTCGTCGCGCTCGCCGAGGAAGAAGCGCCACAGCGCGAACAGGCGGCTCTGCGGGGCGAGTCGGGCGGCGCGCGCGGCAAGCGACTCCGCGGTGAACGGGTCGGCGGCGAAGTCTCCGAACACCGCGTCGTCGAAGTGGGCGATCCAGGCCAGCGCGAAGCAGGTCTCGGCGCCCAGCGCGTCGAGTCCGCCGAGAGCTTCGATCATCGCGGGGATCGGCTGCGGCTCGGGCAGCGGACCGGCGTGCCAGGTCGGTCGGACCCGGCCGAGGTGTTCGGCCACCACGAGGTGCAGCAGGCAATCTTCGTCGCGGAGACCGGCGGCCCAACGGTCGCACAGGGCGCGGACCACTTCGCCGAGCACTGGGGCGCCCAAGGCTGCCGCGCGCTCCAGGGCGTGGACCTCGGCCATCGAGCGGAGCGGGGTCCGGAACGGGTCCGGGCCTTGGTCTCCCGGGCGGCTCACTGGGAATCGGTTCCTTCCAGCAGGGCGAGCAGCCGGTCGGCGGCGTCGGGGATCACCGTGCCCGGGCCGAAGACCAGCGCGCAGCCGGCGGCATGCAGCTGCTCGTGGTCCTGTGCGGGGATCACGCCGCCGGCCACCACCAGCACGTCGTCGGCACCGGCTTCCTTCAGCGCCGCGACCAGCGCGGGCACCAGCTCGCGGTGACCGCCGGCCAGCGACGAGACGCCGACCACGTGCACGTCGTTGTCGACCGCCTGCCGCGCCACCTCCTCGGGGGTCTGGAACAGTGGGCCGACGTCGACGTCGAAGCCGAGGTCGGCGAACGCGGTGGCGATCACCTTGGCGCCGCGGTCGTGGCCGTCCTGGCCCATCTTGGCGACCAGGATCCGCGGTCGTCGGCCTTCGCTGTCGAGGAACCGCGCGGTGCGCTCCTGCACGGCCTTCACCTTGTCCATGTCCTGGGCCTCGCTGGCGTAGACGCCGCCGATCGTGCGCACCTCGGCCTGGTAGCGACCGAAGACCTCCTCCATCGCCAGGCTGATCTCGCCGACCGTGGCCCCGGCGCGCGCCGCGTCGATCGCCAGCGCCAGCAGGTTGCCGTCGCCGCGTGCGCCGGCGGTGATCGCCGCGAGCTTCTGCTCGACGTCGGCCGCGTCGCGCTCACTGCGCAGCTTGTCCAGCCGCGCCACCTGCGCCGCCCGCACCTTGCGGTTGTCGACCGACAGGATGTCGAGCGGGGTCTCGTCGTCGCTGCGGTAGCGGTTCACGCCGACGATCACGTCGCGGCCCGAGTCGATCCGCGCCTGGCGCCGCGCCGCGGCCTCCTCGATGCGCATCTTGGGCAGGCCCTTCTCGATCGCCTTGGCGATGCCGCCGTGTTCCTCGACCTCCTCGATCAGCTTCCAGGCCTTGTCGGCCAGCTCGCGGGTCAGCTTCTCGACGTAGTGCGAGCCGCCCAGCGGGTCGATCATCCGGCACAGCTCGCTCTCCTCCTGCAGCACCAACTGGGTGTTGCGGGCGATGCGCGCCGAGAAGTCGGTCGGCAGCGCGATCGCCTCGTCGAGCGCATTCGTATGCAGCGACTGCGTGCCGCCGAGGGTGGCGGCGAGCGCTTCCAGGCAGGTGCGGGTGACGTTGTTCCAGGCGCCCTGCTGGGTGAGCGACCAGCCCGAGGTCTGCGAGTGGGTGCGCAGCGCCAGCGACTTCGGATCCTTCGCGCCGAACGACTCGACGATGCGCGCCCACAGCATCCGCCCCGCGCGCATCTTCGCGACCTCCATGAACAGGTCCATGCCGACCGCCCAGAAGAACGAGATCCGCGGCGCGAACCGGTCGACCTCCAGCCCTGCGTCCACCCCGCAGCGCAGGTACTCCATCCCGTCGGCGAGCGTGTAGGCCAGCTCCAGGTCCGCGGTCGCCCCCGCCTCCTGCATGTGGTAGCCGCTCACCGAGATGCAGTTGAACTTCGGCATGTGCTCGGCGCACCACGCGAAGATGTCGCCGATGATCCGCATCGACGGCTGCGGCGGGTAGATGTAGGTGTTGCGGACCATGAACTCCTT
Organism: bacterium; assembly: GCA_030432695.1. Lineage (GTDB taxonomy): Bacteria > Planctomycetota > UBA1135 > UBA1135 > UBA2386 > JAUILN01. The sequence goes on from JAUILN010000003.1 coordinate 618,278, forward strand.
GAGCACGTCGTTCTGGATCGTGCCGCTGAGCTGGTCCGGGCTCACCCCCTGCTCCTCCGCCGCGAGGACGTAGAGCGCCAGGATCGGGATCACCGCGCCGTTCATCGTCATCGACACCGACACCCGATCGAGCGGGATCCCGCCGAACAGGATCCGCATGTCGAGGATCGAGTCGATCGCCACCCCCGCCATCCCGACATCGCCGACCACCCGCGGATGGTCCGAGTCGTAGCCGCGGTGCGTCGCCAGATCGAACGCCACCGACAGCCCCTGCTGCCCCATCGCCAGGTTGCGCCGATAGAACGCGTTCGACTCCTCGGCGGTCGAGAAGCCGGCGTATTGGCGGACCGTCCACGGCCGCCCGGCATACATCGACGTGTAGGGCCCACGGACGAACGGCGCGAACCCCGGCATCGACTCGAGCTGGTCCTGCAGCTCGGCGGTGTCGTCCGCGGTATAGCGCGGCGCGATGTGGATGCCTCCGGCGGTGGGCGTCGGCTCGCCTGGCGCGGTGGGAGCGGCGACGTCGGCGAGCTCGTCGAAGCCGTAGGCGAGGTTGGTGAAGTCGGGGGTGGGCATGGGGACCTGGAGGTGCGGTAGGGCCACGATAGCGGTGGCGGTGGGGAGCTGGACACCGTCGAATCCCCGAGCGACCCTCCCTTCGTCGCCGCCGACCGGTTGCAGGATCCACTGGGTCTCGGTCGCGGCGAGTCCGGGGGTGGTCGCTGTGATCTCATGTCCGCCATGCCAGACACCGACGCCCTGCTGCAGCGTGCCCGCGCCCACGTGGACGCCGGCGAGGCGTGGCGTGCCCGGCGCAAGCTGCGCACCTGGCTCGCGCAGTTCCCGTTCGATTCCCGCTTCGCGCAGATGCTCGGCGAGCTGCAGCTGCTCGCGGGTGAGGAGCCGGCGGCGGGGCGGTGGCTGTGGCTCGCCGGGTCGCAGGACGCTGCGCATCGGCCGGTGATCGAACGGTTCCTGGCCGAGGCTTCGCGCGAAGAGCTTTGGAACGCCGTGCCGCGGAGTCTGCGGACCGCGGACGGGTCGTCGGTCCCGCGCGCGGTGGAGGAAGAGCTGCTGCGGCGCGGGGTGCCGGTCGAGCGGCTGCGGCGGGAAGCGGTGCGTGCGGGAGCTTGCCGCGAGACACCGCGGGTCTCGCGGCTCCTCGGCCTGCTGCTGTTCGCCGGTGTCCTGGCGCTGTGGTCGCTCGGGTTGTGGAAGGCCGTCGAGCTGGTGGGGCAGTGGTTCGGTTGATCGACGGCCCGTTCGGCTCGGTGCGCTTCGCTACCTCCCGAGGTCCAGCTGCAGCCCCGGCGACAGGGTGAAGCCGAGGCCGGATGCTGCCGTGCTGTCCACGACCAACCACTGGCAGAACACCGTCGAGCCGATCAGTGCGGGATCGTTGGGAAGTCCGAGCGGCAGGTTGGCGCGCCCCGCTGCGTCGGTGTTGGCGAGCTGCGCGCCGACGGCCTGGAGGTCGACGAGGATCTGGCAGGTCGCGGTCGCGGCTTGCGCGGACACCGCCAGGAACACCACGTTCGGTGCCGTCATCGCACCTCGGTCGCAGCGCAGCGCGAAGCTCGCCGAGCCGACCGTCGGGGGTTCGCTGGCGAGGAGTCGCGGCACCCGGTTGGAGGAGTCGGCGCAGCCGAGTCCGTAGCTGGATGCCGAGGCCTGGTCGGGACCCAGGTCGAGGACCCACGGCTCCAGACCGGTGATCCCGTCGTCGCCGCGGAGCAGCGCCCAGCTCGACTGTGCGACCAGGAGGTCGCTGTCGCGGCGTTGGCCGTTGGCGCTGCGGCCGAGGCTGCCGATCAGCCGCGTCCCGCCGAAGGTGCCGTCGGAGACGTAGAAGGTGTCGCGGGCACCGCGCTGCGGGTCACCACTCGTGTCGGGACGGAGGACGGAGACCAGCACCGAGCTGGTGCCGGGGATCGGCGCGATCATCGGCAGCGACGAGCCCGGTCCGGGCTCGAGGTCGCGGACCAGCCGGGTCCCGGCGGGCGTGCCGTCGGTGGTCCATGGCTCGGTGCCCACCGTGGCGATTCCCGTCACCTGCAGCCAGGCTCGGGAACCGGCGACCGTCAGCGCTCCGAAGGGATTGCCGCTGGCCGTCGAGACTCCCGGCGCGATCAGGGTCTGCAGACCGGAGGTCGCCGGATCCCACGCATACAGTCCGAAGCCGGTGCCGAGGTTGGCAGCGAACACCAGGCGTTGTCCCAGCGGGGTCAGCCGGTCTGGAGAGCTCCCTCCGCTGCCGGGAACGAGGTCGAGGGCGAAGGTCCCGGCCACGGTGCCGTCGGTCTGCCAGATCTCCTGGCCCTCGGCGGCGGTGGACATCGCGAACCAGGTGAGCGAGCCGTTGCTGACCAACGGGTGCGTGGTGCGGAGACTCGCTCGGTTGGGCAGCTCGAGGATCCGCTGGGTGTTGGCTGCGCTGCCGTCGGAGAACCCGAGCCCCCGCGGCGTGCCGCGCGTCGCCGGGAACGCGGCGACGAACACCACTCCGCCGCTTACCGCGGAGAAGCCGGTCGGGTCGCTGTCGAAGGAGCCCGGCACGAGGTCGGCGATCTGGCGGGTCCCGGCCGTGGTCCCGTCGGTCACCCAGGGCTCGGTGCCGTCCCTCTCGATGCCCGGGAAGTAGAGCAGGCCGTTGCTCACCGCGAGGTCCTTGGCGGTGCCGCCCACCGTGGCCGTACCGGGAAGGTTCATCAGGGTCGTGCCCGCGATCGTGCCGTCGGTGCGGAGCAGGAAGTCTGCGCGTCGGTTCCGCTCGGCGGTGAGCCAGAGGTCGCCGAGGAACTCGACGCCCTTGCCGAGGGTGAAGTTCTCGAGGCCGAGGATCAGCTCGAAGGTGCCGGCCGCGGTGCCGTCCGTACCGTAGAGGCGTTCGACGAAGGCCTGTGGGTCGCGGCCGAGGAACACGACGCGTGACCCGGCGACGCGCAGATCGAAGGGGTCGGAGCCCGGCGCGAACGCGGCGAGGTCGGTGAGCAGTGCGGTGCCGATGGTCGTGCCGTCGCTCACCCAGGGCTCGCGCCCGTTCGCCGCGGTGTCGGCGCTGAAGAACAGTTGGGGACCGCGTGCGAAGAACAGGCTCGGCGAGGACCCCGCGGCGCCCGGCTCGACGTCGGCGAGCAGTGCGGGAGCGGTGGCGCCCGGCCCGGCGCGCCACGGCTCACTGCCGTGGGTTGCAGTGGTTGCAGCGAACACGGTTCCGCCGAGGGCGGCGGTGAACGAGGCGGCGAACGACGAAGCCGGTCCCGGATGCAGGTCGCCGACCAGCCGGGTCCCGGCCGTGGTTCCATCGGTGACCCAGGGTTCGAAGCCGTGGGTGCCGTCGTCGGCGGTGAACCAGAGCAGGCCGTCTGCCGCGGCACCATCCTGGTAGAGACGGCTCGAGCCCATTCCCGGATTCAGGTCGGCCAGCAGGCCGGTGCCCGCGGTGGTCCGATCCGTGACCCACGGCTCGCTGCCGGTGCTGCCGTCGCCGAAGAAGAACACGAGCTGGTTGCCGAGCGCGCCCACGACGTCCACGACAGAGCCGTTCGTGCCGGGGACCAGATCGATCGCCACGCCGGTTCCGGCTGCAGTGCCGTCGCTGTAGTGGATCTCGAGTCCGGCGGCTGGGTCGACTGCCCGGTAGTAGAGGCCACCCGCTGCAGGGGTCAGGTCCACGGGGTTCACCGAGTCGTTGAACACCACCGTTCCGGCCGGAGTCCCGTCGGTCCGCACCAGCCGGCGTACGAAAGCCGGATCGCGCCATACCAGGAACAGTCCCGTCGGTGTCGGGGTCAGCCGTTCCAGCACGCTGCCCGTGCTTCCCGGCACCAGCTCGACCACCATCCGCGTTCCTGCGACCGATCCGTCGGTGACCCAGAGCTCGGTGCCGCGCGTGCCGTCGTCGTGCACGTAGAACAGTTGCCCGTTGCTGGTGCTGCCCGGCGCGAAGGAGCGCCCGCTGGAGTGCAGGGCGAAGGTGCCTCCCGCGGTGCCGTCGCTCCGCCAGAGCACCGCGTTGCCACCCCCAGCCGGAGGTGCTGCGAAGAACAGGAGCCCGTTCGCGGCGCCCGGCGGGACGCTGAGGACGCGGTCGCCGGTGTCGAAGGGCCTCGTCCCAGCCGTCGTGCCGTCGGTCTCGAACAGCGTCGGGGGGTTCTGGGCGGCGAACAGCACGCGGCCGCCGAACGACTGGAAGCCGCTCGGGTTGGCGTCCCGGCTCAGGTCCGTTCCCGGGAGCAGGTCTACGAGGAGGCGCTGGGCCGGGATCTTGCTGGCGGTGAGCGAGACGAGGGCTGCCAGGATGAGGGCAGCGGCGGGAGAGTTGGTCGACATCGGTCCGGTGACTCGGGAGGTCGCCCGAGCGGGCGATCGTTGTCGACCGGACGCGGCGGTCCGTCAACCGCGCCCGCGCACGGTCGACCATGAGGCGACTGGGGTTCTCACGCCATCGGCCGCAGCCGCACGTACCGCGTCAGGTCGGCGTGCAGCACTTCGTCGAGCTGGTCGCGCTCGGCGTCGGTGACCTCGACGAACAGGAAGGCGAACACCGGCTGGGCGGGGTCTTCGACCTTGCGCAGCTCGAGCGGCTTCGAGAAGCGGGCGAGGAAGCCCTCGTAGTCGATCGAGTCCACGCGGGTCGGGTCCAGGTCGGCCGGCAGGTCGGCGACGATGAGTGCGGTGTGGCGGCCGCGGCGCTCGTCGCAGAGTCGCGGCCAGTCGGGCTGTCCGCCGTCGAGGAACATCCGGTAGGGGCAGAAGCCCCAGGCGTGCGAGGCGATGTCGGTGGCGCACCAGCTGCCGAAGCGCATCGGGTTGGCTTCGATGGGCCGCGCGCGGCCGGCGGCGTCGATCCGGTACTCGACGTGGATCGGCACGTTGCGGAGCCCGGCACGGACGCCGAGTTCCTGGAGCTCGGCGTGCAGGACCTCGTGCGTGCGTTCGATCACATCGGGCGCCACCCGGTAGACCCGGTCGCTCACGTCCGCGCCGTGCGCGAAGGGGTGCTCGAGGATGTCGACGATGGTGACGTTGCTGTTGCCGTCGTAGCAGGCATCGACCGCGAACTCGTCGCCTTCGATGACCTGCTCGACGACGAAGCGGTCGAGGTCGAGGACGCTGTCCGGGTAGAGGCCGCGGAAGCGCGTCCGGGCGCGCTGCAGGTGATCAGTAAGACGACTGGGGCCGAGGTCTGCGACAGCAGGTCGCCCGGTGCGATCGGGGCGCCGTCGATGACGAAGTCTTGCTTGTCGGCCGCTCCGTGGGACTTCGCGAGGACCACGAGCAGCTCGTGACGGCCGTGGAACTCCTCGGCTGGCTCGGTGTGCGCGAGGGGGCGGCTGCCGGTGTTGGGGTGCAGGCCGGTGAGTGGTCCTGCGTTGGTTGTCAGCAGGGGGCGCTCGTGATGCGCTTCGCGCCAGTTGCCGGCTCTCATCTCCCCGGCTAGTCTCCGGGGATGACCGAGAAGGAACTCCTCGAGCGCATCACCCATGACCCGGCAGTGATGGGCGGTCGCCCGTGCATCCGTGGCATGCGGGTGACGGTCGGAGCGATCCTCGGGTTGTTGGCATCTGGGCATACCGTCGAGCAGGTACTGGCCGCATATCCCTATTTGGATCGGGAGGACGTGTTCGCGGCGTTGTCCTACGCGGCGTGGCGGGCCGAGGAAATGGAGCTGCCGGTCCGCGCTTCATGAAGCTGGTTGTGGACATGAATCTGAGCCCGGAGTGGATTCCGCTGCTTCGCTCCCACGGCCACGATGCGATGCACTGGGCAGAGGTTGGAGACGTCCGCGCACCGGACGCGGAGATCATGGCTTGGGCGCGGAGTTCCGGCGCCGTAGTGATCACGCACGACCTCGACTTCGGAATCCTACTCGCGCTCACCAGTGCGACGGGTCCGAGCGTGATCCAGGTGCGCGTGCACGACACCTTGCCGTTCGCGATCGGTGGCTTGGTGTTGGCCGTCCTCGAGGATCATTCCGAAGCGCTTGGTAACGGCGCGCTCGTGACGGTCGATCCGCGCGGAGCGCGCATCCGCGTCCTACCGATTGCGCGGTAGCTCGCTCAGTCGTGACTCAGCGGCTTGTCCGTGAACAGGTAGTCCTTCAACTCCTTGTCGAAGGTGGGGTCCTGGCGGCGGATCCACTCCAGCACCATCGCCGCGTGCTCCTTCTCCTCGTCGCGGTTGTGCTCCAGGATCGCTTTGAGCTCCTGGTCCTTGCAGGCGTCGACGCGCTGGTTGTACCAGTCCACCGCCTCCAGCTCCTCCATCAGCGAGGTGATGGCGCGGTGCATGTCGCGGGTCTTGTCGGTCAGTTCCGAGATCGGTTCGTGGTATCCCTCGTTGGCCATGGCGTGGAGTGTGCCAGAGGATCGGCCCAGGACATCGCCCGTGCTGCAAGACTTGTGGATCCGTCGGCGCCCGCTCAGCCGCCGGTCCCGAGCTGGCCGCCGTCCTCGATCGCGCGGATCCGGTCGAGCTCGTCGAGCAGGAACTGGATGTCGGTGAACGGGTCGCCGCCGCTGCGGACCCAGCGCAGTCGGCCGCGGGCATCGATGAGCTGGGTCGAGTGCAGCTCGAGGTCCTCGAACTCGTCGTAGGACTTGAAGCGGATCGCGTTGGCGTGGTCCAGCGAGTCGGACAGGACCTGGAAGGGCAGCGAGCCGACGTCGTTGCTGGCGTTGCGCTCGGGCTGGTCGGAGCTGATCGCCAGCACCACGGTGTCGCGCTTGCCGAACTCGGCGATGCGCTCCTCGATCGCGTGCAGCTGCTCGACGCAGTGGACGCACTGGTCGCTCAGGTAGAACACCAGGAGCACGTTCTTGCCGCGGAACTGGGCCAGGGTCACCGGCGCGCCCTTGGAGTCGAGCGCCGACAGCTCGGGTGCGGGGTAGGGCTGCCAGGTGTTGGGACCCAGCGGGTCGAGGGTGGTCGTACCGTAGCTGCGCTGCTCGGCCGGGGACGGATCCTGCGGGGTCGCGGTCAGGCCGAGCTGGTGGGCGCGCTCGGCCTGCCAGATCCCGTCCTCGGCGCAGCTCCAGGTGTGCAGCATCTTGCCGTAGGCCAGGCGGGCGGCGTCGAGGTCGCCGAGCGCGTGGTGCGCGCGGGCCAGGCCGGACCAGGAGAAGCCGTTGTTCGGCAGGACCTCGAGCGCCTTCTCGAAGGCGTCGATCGCCGGGCGCGCGCTGCCGAGGTCGAGCAGGACCTCGCCGAGGACGTTGTAGAGGCAGCGGGGGTAGATCGGCGGGTCGCTGTCGTCGTCGCGGTGCTCGAACTCGAGCTCGGCGGCGTCGGTCAGGAGTCTGAGGCCGCGCACCGTGTCGCCCTTCGCCAGCCAGAACCGTGCCTCGGCCTCGCGGTGCAGGATCGGTGCGATGTCCTTCAGTCGCAGCTTCGCGAACAGCTCGTCGATCTCGGCGGGGTCGAGATCGGCCATCAGCGCCTTCGCCTCCTCGGCGGACTCGGGCGCCTTCATCGGCAGCTTCTCGAGGTCGGTCGCGAGTTCCCGCAGCGCCATGATCCGCGTCTCGGCCTCGTCGAGGTCGCCGCGGCCCAGCCAGGCGAGTGCCTCGCAGTAGTTCTTCCACATCCGATCGCCCTCCGAGTCGGTCCAGGGGATCGGGTCGGCGTCGAGCAGCGTGTCCCAACGCTCGAAGCGGACCAGGGTGCGGCGCATCGCGTCGATGCCCTCGCGGAACACCGAGTAGCCGGCGTCCTTGGCATTGGCGTCGGGATCGAGCGGTGCATTGAGCAGGTCGCGGGCGCCCTGCAATGCGGCGCTCGGCAGGCCGAGCATGCTCTGCGCGTAGGCCAGGAAGTTGCGATTGTGAGCGTAGTTCCAGGCCTGGTGCGGCAGGACCATCCGCTGCCGCATGTACTGCTTCTCGACGCGGGTCGCCGAGTCGAGCCAGATGGCGCCCTCGTGCCACACGCCGAGCTTGGTGTAGATGTGGCCGGGCATGTGGTTGGCGTGGCCGATGTTCCAGGCGACGCGGCCGTAGGCGGCGCAGTCGTCGAGGGCGACGTGACCGAACTCGATGCTGTCCCAGTTGTGGATCCGGTAGTGGATCGCGCCGGGATGTTCGGGTGCTACCCGGAGGACCTCCTGCAGCACCGCGTCGACCGCCACGCGGCCGTTCTCGAACAGCGAGTTCAGGGCGTAGAGCGCCTTGGCCTCGAGGTCGTCGGGATAGCGGAGGATGATCCGCTCGAGCTCCTCGGCGAGTTGCCTGCTGGTGGCGTTCCAGCCGGCCTGGGCGACCTCGGGCCGGCCGAGCCGTGGCACGTAGGCGCGCTCCCAGGCCTCGATGTAGGCCCGCTCGCGTTCGCTGACCTGGTGCTTCCGGTCGATCGCCTCCTGGAGGAACGCCGCGGCCCGTTCGCGGTCGTACGGCACCGCGCGGGACAGCGCCCAGTACGCGGTCGCGCAGTCCGGATCGAGCTTGATGCACCAGCGGAAGGCTCGCTCGGCTTCGTGGTACCAGAAGGAGTGCAGCAGCGCATTGCCCTGGTCGAACCACTGTTGGACCTCCGGGTGCCCGGAGGTGACCGGGAAGGGGGCGTGGCCGATGCCGTCGATCGGCCAGGGCCGCTGGCGGGGGCCCTCGTCGAACGCGGCGCCGTGCGCCGAGTGACCGAACGTGCCGGTCGGCGTTTCCTCCTGGGCGGGGAGGACGGCGGGCAGCAGGAGCGCAGCGAGTGCGGCGGACGAGAGGGCAGGCGTCGAGGTGGACATGGGCTCGGCGTGGGACTCGAAGGACCCGGCGGTTCCATCGGAGCGGTTTCTCGGCAGCGGCTGCACACCGGAATCTGCGGAAGATCCGTCGAGGTGCCTCGGTCCGGCTGCCCGGAGAGCTACGGGGGTCGCTCGCGCCGTGTGCCGGGCTACGGCGTCGGACTTCCGGCTCGGGCCGTTACGATGCCCGGTCCATGTCCAACCCCACCGCTACCTGCGAAACCTCCCTCGGCTCCTTCACCGTCGAGCTCTTCACCGACCAGATGCCGATCACGGCCGGCAACTTCGTCGAGCTGGCGAAGTCCGGCTTCTACGACGGCCTGCACTTCCACCGGGTGATCCGCGGCTTCATGTGCCAGTTCGGCTGTCCGCACAGCAAGGACCCGAGCAGCCCGCGGGCCGGCACCGGGCAGAGCCCCAAGGGCTCGATCCCCGACGAGCATCTGGAGACCGCAAAGCTGTCCAACGAGCCGGGCACCCTGTCGATGGCCAACGCCGGCCCGAACAGCGGCAGCTCGCAGTTCTTCATCAACACGGTGCACAACGGCTACCTCGACTGGTTCTCGCCCGGCGCGTCGAAGCACCCGGTGTTCGGCAAGGTGATCGAGGGGATGGACGTGATCTCCAAGATCGAGAACACGCCGACTGGTGCCGGTGACCGGCCGAAGACGCCGGTGCAGATGATCAAGATCACCGTGCACGAGTGAGGTCGCGGGGACGCACCGGGCCCGGGGGTTCCGCTGGCGCTGCCGACGCATACTCTGCGGGGCCCGTTCCCTGGTCTCGACGACTCATGCGTTCCCTCTCCCTCGTCACCCTGACGGCCTCGCTGCTCGCACCGTTCCTTCCTGCCCAGTGGTCCTCGACCGCTGCTTCCCACCTCGCCGTCGGCGACGCCAGCGGCGAGCAGGTCGTGCCCAAGCTCGCCGCGACCGCCGACGGTGGCTGCTACGTGGCCTGGTTCGACAGTGCCGCGGGCAGCTACGCGGTGCGCTTGCAGCGCCTCGACGCCGCGGGGGTGGAGCAATGGCCGCACGGCGGAATGCTGGTGAGCAACCAGCCGCAGTCGACCTCGTTGGTCGACTGGGATCTGATCGTCGACTCCAGCGGCGCCGCGGTCGTGACCTTCACCGATGTGCGCGCCGGCGGCGACCTCGACGTCTACGCGTACCGCGTCGATCCGGCAGGTGCGATGCTGTGGGGCGCCAACGGCGTCGCGCTCTCCAACGACTCCGACTACGAGGCCAACCCGCGGGTCGTCGAGACCGGCGGCGACTTCGTGTTCGTCTGGACGCGTGCCTCGTCGACCAGCCCCGGCCTCGCGATGCAGCGGCTCGACGCGGCGGGCAATCCGCTCTGGGGACCTGCGGGTCTGACGATCCCGGCCGACAGCGGCGCCACGCCGGGCTTCGCGACGCTGGTCGCAGCTCCCGGCGGCAGCGTGGTCGTCGCCTGGATGCGCGACATCTCGTTCCGCGGCCTGCGCCACCTGCACGCGCAGAAGTTCGACGCCGCGGGCGCGCCGCAATGGGGCACCACGCGGTTGTCGGTCTTCGACCAGTCGTCGCTGCCGATCGCGCACCAGGTGCGCATCGCGGCAGATGGAGCCGGCGGAGCCTGGCTGGCCTGGCACTTCGCGCCGCTAACGACCTTCTCGACCCGTGTCCAGCACCTGACGGCCGCCGGCACCGAGTCCTTCGCCCACGACGGCATCGACGTCTCGACCGAGGCCGGCGTCAGCAAGCTCGATCCCGATCTCACCACGCTGCCGGGCACCGGCGACGTGATGGTGGTCTTCAACGTCCGCAACACCGCGCAGTCGGCCTGGGGCGTGGCCGCGCAACGGATCGATCCTCAGGGTCAGCTCCTGTTCGGCAGCGCCGGCGTGCGGCTCGCGGCGCTCGACGGCATCAACGAGTCCGCGGAGCGGGTGGTCGCCTTCAACGGCGGCGCGCTCGCGCTGTGGTTCGAGCAGCCGGCCGCGACCCCGCAGGCCGCGATCCGTGCCGCGCTCGTCGACGGCGCCGGCCAGATCGTCTGGGGATCCCCGCCGGTCACCGTCTCCACGCCGGCCGCCGAGAAGCTGTGGCTGCGCGTCGGCCAGGCGCCGAGCGGCACGGCGCTCCTGGCGTGGACCGACCGCCGCATCGACTCGGGCGACGTGTTGGTGCAGAACCTCAATCCCGACGGCACCCTCGGCGCGAACCTCGCCGAGCTCCAGGTCTACGGCTGCGGCGGCAACCCGGCCGGCAGCCTCACCGTGGGCGGATCGGCAGCCATTGGCGGACGGATCGAGGCCCGCATCGACAACCCGCTCGGCACCCAGAGCCCGGCCACCAGCACCGTGGCGCTGTCGTTGGCCCTGGCCGCCGACGCAAGCTTCCCCTGCGGCACGCCGACGCCGGGCTTCGGCATGGCGGGCGCCGGTGCTGCGGGCGAGCTGCTGCTCGACCCCGCGCAGATCCTCGGCCCCGCGGTGATCGGCTCGACCTGGGGCGGTGCCGGCTCACCGTCCACCGCGGTCCTCGACGTGCCGGTCGAACTCGCGCTCGTCGGCGGCGTGTTGTTCGCGCAGGGCGTGATCCTCGACGCGGGCGCGGGGGCCGTGGCGCCGATCGGCCTGGCGGACGCGGTGCGGATCCGGGTGGGGTTCTGAGGCGACCGCTGCGTCAGCGTGCGCCGAGCCGCCACGCCACATACCGCCCCAGCATCCGCGCCGCCCGATCCGCGCGACGGAACGTCACCAGGCCTTCGCGCTCCAGGTAGGCGGCCAACGCGTCGTAGCGGCGGCCGGCGTCGACGACGGCGACGACGGGCTTGGAGGAGCTGCGCGCGAGGCGTGCCAGGCGTGCGGCGACCGCGTCGTCGTGGCCGAGGTCCTCGGCGTGTTCGCCCACGCCTGCCTCCAGGGTCTGCAGTGCGGGGGTCATCGGCACGATGCCGACGAGGGCGAGGTCCACGTCTTCGTCGTCGAGGACCGCGGCCAGGGCCTCGGCGTAGACCGCATCGCCCGCGATCGGCGTCAGGTCGAGCGGATCGTGGACGTCGACGAAGCCGGCGAGGCGGTGGGACTCGAGGATCGCTTGGAGGCGTGTGCGGGTCGCTGCGGTGAACGGCGCGAGCGCGAGCGGCGCGAGGTGGTCGGCGAGGGCCACGCACTCGAAGCCGGCGTTGGAGACCGCGCCGACGCGGAGACCGGTGACGTTGCGGTCGTGGAGTCCCGCCGCGAGGCGGACCAGGTCGTCGAACTCGCCCAGGGTCTCGGCTAGCAGCACGCCGGCAGTCTGGCAGAGTGCGCGCGTCACCGCGTAGTCGCCGGCCACCGACGCGGTGTGCGAGGCCGCGGCGCTGGCGCCTGCCGGGCTGCGGCCGGCGCGGTAGAGCACGACCGCCTTGCCGGCGGCGCGGGCGCGGCGGGCGGCGCGGAGGAAGCGGGCGCCGTCGCCGGGGCGGAAGCCCTCGACGTAGCAGGCGAAGACCTGCAGGTCGGGGTCGGCGTCGACCAGGTGGTCGAGGTAGTCGCCGAGCGTCAGGTCGAGCTGGTTACCGACCGTGACCACGTAGCGGGGTCGCAGGGTGGCGATCGAACTCTGGCGCGCGATCGCGAAGGCGCCGCTCTGGGCGAGGAGTGCGACCGGTGTTTCGCGGCCCTCGCGCGCGCCGAGTTTGTGGTCGGGGATGAACAGCGTGTCGAAGCGGCCCGGCAGGGAGCGCACGCCGAGGCAGTTGCCGCCGTTGAGCAAGGGGCCGCGCCAGTCGGTCGTGCGCGCGGCGTGCAGGCTGGCGCGCATCCGGGCCACGCGGTCTGCGGTGCCGGCGGTCTCGCCGAGGCCGCCGGGGATCAGCAGCACCGTCTCGGCGCAGCGCCGGTCGAGGACGTCTTCGACCACGCCGGGCACCTGCGCGGCGTCGACCGCGACCACCAGCAGGTCGACCGGCGGATCGAGGTGCGCGAGGTCGGCGACGCAGCGGCAGCCGGCGAGCTGGTCGAGACCCGGCTTGACGACCTGGACCGCGGCCGGGTCGAAGCCGGCTTCGAGGACGTTGTCGAGGATGATCCGGCCGGGGTTGCGCTGCTGGCTGGCGCCCAGCACCGCGATCGAGCGTGGGTGCAGCAGGTGCTGGATCTTGTCGGTCGGCCGCGGTGGAGCGATCTCCTGGACCGCGCCGTCGAGGCGGCACAGCGCGTCGAGGGCCACCAGCCGGCCGTCGTCCGAGGCGCGGGCCACCGGGTTGAACTCGAGTTCGGTGAAGTCGGTGGGGCAGTGGGCACGGGCGAACGCGGCGCAGCGCTGCAGGAGTGTCACCAGGGACTCGGCCGCGAGGCGCGGCGGCTGACCGCGCTGTGGTTCGGTCGACAGGCGCGTCACCGCACAGCCTGCGAGTGCCGCACGCAGGTCCTCCGCCTCGACGAACTCCGGCGAGACGATCAACGTGGCGCTGCCCGGGCGCGCGTTCCGCGCGACGAACTCGGCATCGGTGCCGCCGGCGCCGAGCGTGACCACCGGCCCGAACTCGTCGGTCCAGCGGATGCCGAGCAGCAGTTCGTCGCCGAGGCGTTCGCTGTGGGGCACGAACTCGGCGACCAGGAAGCCGCGGAGGTCCTTGCCGTGCAGCCGGTCCTGCATCGCGCGGATCCGCGCCTGCACGGCTCCGATCTCCGCCGGCACCACGGCGACCGCGCCCAGTTCGGTCTTGTGCAGCACGTCGGGGGCCAGCGCCTTCACCACCACCCGCTCGCCGGGCGGCAGCCCGGTGGCGTGGAGCGACCCGGGGTCCTGCACCACGACGTGGCGCGGCACCGCGAGGCCCAGCTCCTCGGCGATCCGCAGTCCTTCCGTCTCCAGCAGGACCGCACGCCCCTCGGCGCGCGCCGCGGCGAAGGGCAGGTTCACGCGACGACGATCCCGCTGGCCGCGCGGCCGAGCTGGAAGGCCTTCAGGCAGGTCTCGACCACGCGTTCGCCCTTGCGGGCGAAGTGGCTCCGGATCTCGGCTTCGAGGAGTGCGGGCTCGATGCGGAGCCACGGCGTGGCGGCGCCGATCATCACCACGTTGCTGGCGCGCGGGTTGTGTGCCTCCTTCGCCAGCCGCTCGGCCTCCACCAGGTGCCCGCCCGGCAGCGCGCGGATCCGCGCGTGGATGCTCTCCAGGTCGGGGTAGTCGGGGATGTTCTCGAACGGCTCGGCGGCGGCCATCACCTGGCCCTCCGGGCCGAGCAGATGCAGGTAGCGCAGCGCCTCGACCGGCTCGAGCGACAGGATCAGGTCGCCGCCGCCCTCGGGGATCAGGTCGCTGTAGATCACGCCGCTGGAGATCCGCAGGCCGGCCTGCACCGCGCCGCCGCGCTGCGACATGCCGTGCACCTCGCCCTGCTTCACGTGCAGGCCCTGGCGCAGCGCCGCCGCGGCGACGATCGCCGCAACCGACAGCACGCCCTGGCCGCCGACGCCACACAGCACGATGTCGGTCTTCATCGTTGGTCCTCCGGGTGGTCCTGCGAGGCCGCCTTGCGCTCGCTCTTGTGCTTCTGTGCCGCGACGATGCACTCGCGCTGCACCACGATCACCGAGATCCCGCGGTGCTCGACCTCCCGCTCGATCAACAGCGCGATCTCGTGCTGCAGCTTGGGGTGGGCGGTGACCACGTGGCAGTGTTCGGGGGCCACGCCGAGGCCGGTGATGATCGGGCCGAAGCGCGTGTCGGACAGCACCGTCGGCTGGGTGCCGGTCATCGCCACCGTCTGGTTGTCGAGGACCAGCAGCGTCATCGGCGTGTCCGCCGCGACCGCGTCCATCAGCGGGGTGACGCCCGAGTGCAGGAAGGTCGAGTCGCCGATCACCGCGATCACGTGCTCCGCCCCGGCGTCGGCGGCTCCCTTGGCCATGCCGACCGACGCGCCCATGCAGACGCACGAGTCGAGGCCCTGGTACGGTGGCAGCGCGCCGAGCGTGTAGCAGCCGATGTCGCCGGCGACGACCAGATCGGGGTGCTTCGCGCGCAGCTCACCGAGCGCCGCGTAGGCGTCGCGGTGCGGGCAGCCCTGGCAGAGCTGCGGTGGCCGCATCGGCAGCGCGCCGGCCTTCGCAGGATCGGTGGTCGGCAGCGGCGCGAGGCCGAGGGCCTGGCGCACCGTGCCCGGGGTCAGCTCGCCGTCGAACGACAGCACCGGGTCGAGCGGCGTGCCGTCGGGGGTTTGGCCGGGGAGCTTGCCGAGGATGGTGAGGCTCGGGGTGAGCAGGCCGCGCAGTCGCGTTTCGACCAGCGGTTGGCCTTCTTCGAGGACCAGCAGG
Source organism: bacterium (assembly GCA_030432695.1). Lineage (GTDB taxonomy): Bacteria > Planctomycetota > UBA1135 > UBA1135 > UBA2386 > JAUILN01. The sequence goes on from JAUILN010000003.1 coordinate 633,307, forward strand.
CGGTCGACCTTCGCGGCGAGACTCCGGACCAGCTCGGCCGGGAACGGGTAGGCGCCGAGGTGCAGGTGCGAGGGCGTGAAGCCCAGGTCGACCAGGTTCTCGAAGTAGTGGTTCCGGGCGGTGCCGGTGGTGATCACGCCGAGGCCGCGGTCGTCGTCGCCGAGGTGGAGCTGATTGAAGCCCGACGTGCCGCTCCAGTGCAGGACCTCGGGCTCCTGGGCGAGCACCTCACGCCACAGCCGGCGCGCATTGGCCGGCAGCAGGATCCACGACTTGGGGTCGCGCTGTTCTACTACTCCCGAGAATCTGCGCGCCCAGCGCTGATTCTCGGGAGGAGTAGATCCAAACGACACGGGCAGCGCGGCCGACTGCCTCGGGGCATGCGAGCGCAGCGAGTCATGCCCATTCGGATGCGGCAGGAGGCCGCGCTGCGGTCGCGTGGCGTTCGGTGCGCGCGGCGCGCGGCGCAGCACCGCGGCGCGGCCGTGGCACAGTCGGGTCACCAGGCGCAGCACCACCGGCAGCTTGAAGCGCTCCGACAGCTCGAAGGCCTCGCGCGCCATCTCGTAGGCCTCCTGCTGGGTCGCCGGCTCGAGGCAGATCGTGCGCGCGAACTCGGCCAGACCGCGGCTGTCCTGCTCGTTCTGCGAGCTGTGCATGCCCGGGTCGTCGGCCACCGCGAGCACCACGCCGCCGTGCAGGCCGGTCAGCACCGCGTTCATGAACGGGTCCATCGCCACGTTCAGGCCCACGTGCTTCATCGACACCAGCGCGCGCCCGCCGACCATCGACACGCCGAGCGCCGCCTCGAAGGCGGTCTTCTCGTTGGCGCACCAACTGGCGTGGAACGCGCCGGTCCGCTCGGCCTCGGCGATCAGCGTCTCGGTGATCTCGGTCGAGGGGGTGCCGGGGTAGGCATACGCGGCCGAGATGCCTGCGTCGATCGCACCGAAGGCCAAGGCCTCGTCGCCGAGCAGCATCTGGCCAGAGGAGACCTCTGGAGAGAGCGCGGTCATGCTGCGCGGGGGAACGGGAGGTCGAGAGGGTTCTTTCCGCCGTGCGGCGTCTACGGGGTGGCCCGGGGGCCAGCGAAAGAGTGTGGTTCCGATGCGGTTGCGCAGGCTCGCGCGGCTTCCATCCGATATCCAACCACGTGGTGACCCCTTCCGCCGACAGCTCCGACGCCCGGTCTCCCGCGATCCCGGTCGACCCACCGCGCGCCGCCGACCTCGACGCCGCCACGCTGTACCGGGAGATGGCGCGGATCCGCGGCTTCGAGGAGGCCCTCTACCGGCTGGTCTCCGCCGGGAAGATCGGTGGCACCACCCACCTCTGCATCGGCCAGGAGGCCAGCGCGGTCGGGGTCTCGAGTCTGCTCGGTCGCGAGGACCTCGTGGTCAGCACCCACCGCGGCCACGGCCACCTGCTGGCCAAGGGTGCGGGGGTGACGCGCGCGCTGGCCGAGATCGCCGGCCGGGAGACCGGCTACTGCGCCGGCAAGGGCGGCAGCCAGCACGTGGCGGTGCCGGAGATCGGCCACATGGGCAGCAACGGCATCACCGGGGGTGGCCTGCCGATCGGTGCGGGTCTGGCGCTGGCGCAGCGGCTCCGCGGCACCGGCCGCTGCGTGGTGGCCTGGCTGGGCGACGGCGCCGCCGACACCGGCAACTTCCACGAGACGTTGAACCTCGCCGCGCTGTGGCGGTTGCCGATCGTGTTCGTGCTGGAGAACAACGGCTACGCGATGTCGACGCCGGTGAAGCACGCCTCGGCCTGCGCGTCGTTCGTCGACTGGGCGTCGCGCTACGTCGGCATGGCCACGGCCCAGGTCGACGGCAACGACGTGCGTGCGGTGGCGGCCGCCGCCGAGCCGCTGCTCGACCGGGCGCGGCGTGGCGAGGGGCCGGCGCTGCTCGAGACCCTGACCTACCGGCAGAGCGGCCACTCGAAGAGCGACCCGCGGGTCTACCGCAGCCGCGAGGAGGAGGCACAGTGGCGGACGCGTGATCCGCTCGCCCTGCTGGCCGACCGGGAGTTGGACGCCGCGCGGCGTGCGGCCCTCGATGCCGAGATCGAGGCCGAGCTGACCGCCGCCGAGGACCAGGCCCTGGCCGCTCCGCCCGGCGGACTCGAACTGGCGCTGAGCGACCTCGACCTGCCGGTTGCGCCCGCGCGGTCGCGCGCGCTCGCCAGCGAGGGCGGCGTGGCGCCCGGCACCGAGGTCAGCCTCACCGAGGCGATCCGCGAGGTGCTGCGCCAGGAGCTCGCCGCCGACGACGCGGTGGTGCTCATCGGCGAAGACATGGGCTGCTACGGCGGCGCCTTCGGGGTCACGCGCGGCCTCGAGGAGCTGTTCGGCAGGGAGCGGGTCCGCGAGACGCCGATCTCCGAGAACTCCTTCGTCGGCCTCGGGGTGGGCGCGGCGGTCGGTGGCCTGCGGCCGGTCGTCGAGCTGATGTTCGGCGACTTCGTGACCTGCTGCATGGACGCGCTGGTCAACCACGCGGCGAAGCTGCGGTACATGTACCGCGGCCAGGTGCGGGTGCCGTTCACGCTGCGGATGCCGGTGGGGCGGCGCAAGGGCTACGGCGCGACCCACTCGCAGAGCCTGGAGAGTTGGTTCGTCCACGTGCCGGGCCTGCAGGTGGTGTTTCCCGCGACCATCGACGACGCGGTCGGCCTGTTGCGCACGGCGATCCGCACCGATGCGCCGGTGCTGTTCCTCGAACACAAGCTGCTCTACCCGGAGCGGGCACCGATGCCGGGGCTGGACCACGTGGTGCCGCTCGGCAGGGCACGGATCGACCGCGCAGGCGACGGACTGAGCCTGCTCACCTACGGCCACGCCCTCGGCCTGTGCCGCGCCGCGGCCGACCATCTCGAAGGGCTGGGCCACAGCGTCGAGATCGTCGACCTCCGCAGCCTCGCACCGTACGACCGGCAGGCCTGCATCGACTCGGTGCGCAAGACCGGCCGCGGCCTGTTCGTCCAGGAGGCGACCACCGTCGGCGGGGTCTGCGACCGCGTGCTCGCCGACATCCTGCCCGACGTGTTCGGCCGGCTGCGCGCGCCCTTGCAGAAGGTCGGTGCGGCCCATACGCCCATTCCGTCGTCGCCGGAACTCGAGGCGGCGATGATGCCCGACGTCCGCCAGGTGCTGCGCAGCGCGCTGTCGCTGTTGCAGGACTATTGAGCCCTCAGCCGTGCGACGTGACCGACCATGCCCGACCTGATCCGCGTGCCCTACCTCGGCACTGCCGAAGAAGACGTCCTGCTCGCGACCTGGTTGGTGGCGGAGGGTGAGGCGTTCCGCAAGGGCGACGCGCTGGCCGCGGTGGAGACCCTGAAGGCTGCCTTCGAGATCGAGGCCGAGCGCGACGGCGTGCTGCATCGCCAGGTGGTGCCGGCCGGTGAACGGGTGGCGGTGCAGGGCGTGGTGGGGATCGCGCGTGCGTCGTCGGAGTCGGTGTCGGCCGACGACGAGGCGGCGCTGCTGGCGAGCGTCGAGGACGAGGCGGACGACACCGCGGGTCCGGTCGCGCAGGCTGCGACACGTGAACCCGCTGCGCCGAGCCGCGGGGGCGCAGCCGGCGACGTCGAGGCTGCTCCGGCCGCGCGGATGCGCGCGCGCGAACTCGGCATCGACCTCGCCGCGGTGTGCGGCACCGGCGCCGGTGGACTGATCCGGTTGGAAGACGTCGAGCGCCACGTCGCAGAGGGCAAGGCCTCCGTGCCGATCGAGGACCCCACCGCCGGCGACGGCTGGTTGTCGGCCGAGTTCACCGAGCTGCTCGACCGGGACCGCGCCGCCTTCGCCGCGCTGGGCTCCGCCAGCAAGGTCGCGATCTACCGCCGCTTCGGGGCCCGCCTCGGCGCCGACGTGTCGTTCGGCAGCAACGCGGTGATCCGCGCCCGGCGGCTGGTGCTCGGCGACGGCAGCCACGTCGGCGCGAACGTCACCATCGACTGCGAGGAGCTGGTCGCCGGCAGACTGGCCTGCTTCGGTCGGAACAGCGTGTTGCGCAGCCGCCGCATCGAGCTGGGCGACAACGCCTTCTTCGCGCCCGACGTGGAGGTCGGCGGCGGCGGGGCGATGGAGCCCGAGGCCGAGCTGGTGGTCGGCAGCAACGGCTTCATCGGCGAGCGCAGCCACCTGAATCCCTGCCGTCGCCTGGAGATCGGCGACGAGGTGGTGATCTCCAGGAGCGCTGTGATCATGACCCACTCGTTCGGAGGCAGCGTCCTCGACGGCTACCCGAACCGCTTCGCCCCGGTACGCATCGGCTCGCGCTGCCAGGTCGGCATCGGCGCGATGCTGTTCCCCGGCGTCGAGATGGGTGAAGGCTCGATCCTGCTGTCGAACTCGACGTTGGTGACCTCGATGCCCGCCGGCCGGATGTTTGCCGGGGTGCCGGCCACCGACCTGCGCGCCGCAGCACACCCGCCGAGCGACGCGCAGCGGGCGGGCATCGTCCGCGACCTGGTGGCGGAGTTCGCGCGCCAGCTCGGGCTGCGCGGCCATCGTGTGGTGTGCGACAGCAACGGGGACCGCACCCTGCTCACGCTGACGACCGACCGCGGCGAGCATCGTCTGCACCTGGCCGCGGTCGCGCCGCCGGACCACGGCGAGCTGCCGCGCGAGCAGCTCTGGGTCACGGCAGCCGCGCTCGGCGACGACCGCTTCGCCGCTGCTCCACCCGAGCTCTGCGTCTTCGACCTGGGCACGCCGCGGATCCGCGGCCCCGAAGGCCCCCTGCACGACGCCTTCCGCGAGTTCCTGCGCAAGCGCGGCGTGCGGCTCGGCGCCTGGACCTACCGCGGAGGCCTGCTGTGACCGACGAGCACGCGACCGTTCCCTCGCCGCCCTGCCACGCGGCGCCGTGCAGCTACACGCTCCCGCACTACCGCTTCATCCTGCGCAAGGCCCGGAGCTGCGGCTATTGGCTGCCGAAGGTCCGCGACGTCGCGTTCGGCGTGCCCGACCGGCGCCTGTTCCTGATCCGCCACGACGTCGACATCAATCCGTGGGCGGCGCTGAAGATGGCGCGGGTCGAGTGCGAGGAGCAGGCCGTCTCGACCTACTACTTCCGGCTGCACGCGCCGTACTACAACCTGCTCGAGCAGCAGGTGCGCGACATCGTCCTCGAGATCCACGAACTCGGCCACGAGGTCGGTCTGCACTACGAGCCGGGCTACTTCCTGGAGCGCGACCGCGATCCGGTGGAAGGCACCCGCGCCGACATCCGGATCTTCGAGGAGCTGGTCGGCTTCCGCACCCACAGCATCGCGCAGCATCAGCCCGCGCAGGGTCCGGTGCTCGGCGACATCGATCCGGAGCGGCCGTGCGCCTACCAGCCTGCGCTGGTTCGCCATATGCCCTACTTCGGCGACAGCGGCCACCATTGGCGCGAGGGCTGCATCTGCACCAAGCTCGGCCAGCACGAGCAGCTCCACACCTTGATCCATCCGTCGTCGTGGATCTTCGCCGGCCAGCCCTGGCAGCAGGTGCTGCGCGACAACGCCGCGGCGCTGAACGGCCGGCTGTCGGAGGCGATGGAGGACTACATCCGCGAGGTCGGGGTGTATCTCGCGAATCGCCAGCGGCTCGATGCGGAGCGGCGGGCGCGCTACGAGGAGGGGTGAAGGCCTGGGGTCGCTGGGTGCTCTGGATATCCATTCACGCCGTGAATGGATATCATTCACGGCGTGAATGATCGTCCCGAGGACCTCCCTCCCCTGCCTCGCCACGCCGGGTCCGGGCTCCGCGACCGGTTGGCGGTGATGCCCGCGGTGGTCGTCACCGGCCCGCGGCAGGCCGGGAAGTCCACACTCGTGCGCGACCTGACGCCGGGCCGGCGCACCTACCTGACGTTGGACGATGTAGGGGTTCGCGAGCTGGCGCAGACCGATCCCGACGCGATCCTCGGCGGCGGCGGGTCGGCGGTGACGATCGACGAGATCCAGCGCGAGCCGGATCTGCTCCTGGCGGTGAAGCGCGACGTCGACCGCAAGCGCAAGCCCGGCAGGTTCCTGCTCACCGGCTCCGCGAACCTGCGCCTGATGAACCGGGTCTCAGAGTCGCTCGCCGGCCGCGCCAGCTACGTGACCCTCTGGCCGATGACCCGACGCGAGCAGGCCGGTCTCGGCACGGTCGGCGTCTGGGAGGCGCTCTGCGCTGCGCCCGAGGTCGACTGGCCGGAGTTGCTGAGCGCGGCGGAGCCGGGAGCCGTGGATTGGAAGGTCCTCGCGCGCCGCGGCGGCTTCCCCACACCCGCGCTGCAACTCCGCACCGCCAAGGAGCGCGCGGTGTGGTTCGACGGCTACATCCGCACCTACCTCGAGCGCGACCTCCAGGATCTCGCGTCGATCACGTCGCTGGTCGACTTCCGGCGCCTGATGCGTGCCGCGGCGCTGCGTCTCGGTCAGATGCTCAACCAGACCGAGTTGGGGCGCGACGTAGGACTTCCGCAGCCGACCGTCCACCGCTGGCTCAACCTGCTCGAGGCCTCCTACCTGCTGGTGCGCCTGCCGGCGTACGCGGTCAACCGGACCAAGCGGCTGATCAAGACGCCCAAGCTGTTCTGGGGCGACACCGGCGTGGCCCTGCATCTCGCGGGTGGTGGCGAGCCAGGCGGTGCACACCTGGAGAACCTGATCCTCCACGACCTGTTGGCGTGGCGCGACGGCCGCCTCGATCCCGCGGAGGTGTGCTACTGGCGGACGACGACCAACGAGGAGATCGACTTCGTCGTCGAGGTGGGGGAGCGGCTGCTGCCGATCGAGGTGAAGTCGAAGGGTCGGCCGCGGCTGCAGGATGCGAAGGGGCTGCTGTCGTTCCGGCGGGAGTATCCGGAGCGTTCGTTGCCCGGGCTCCTGCTGCACACCGGCAAGTCGGTCGAGTGGTTGGCGCCGGGGATCCTCGCGGCGCCTTGGTGGGCGGTGGTGTGAGGGGTGGCGAGGGCGCCTACTCCCTTCGCTTCATCCGGACGGTCACGCGGCGTTGGCCGGGTTCCAGTTCCACCTGGGCCGTCTCGTAGCCGTGGGCTTCGCTGCGCACTGCGACCCAGTCCGCGGCCTCGGGACCGAACGTGGCGTGGCCGGCGGCGCGAGGCTGGTAGCCGATGCTCGAGGGGGGTGATCCTGCGCGACCGAACAGGCGGACGTGTACGGGTTCGCCGGTGAGGTCGTCGACGATCTCGACCTCGAGCGTGGAGATCTCGGGGATCGTGACCTCCACCCCACGGGCTCCGGTCTCGACTTCGATCGGTTCGATGCCGATCGCGGCGCGCTGCGCCAGCCGGTAGGTCACGCCCGGCTCGAGTCCGTCGATCGAGAACGAGCCGTCCGGTGCGATCCGGGCGTCCCGGGACTCGCCTCCGGCGACTGGGTTCGCTGTCAGCTCCACGCGCCAGCGCTCCTCGGGGAACCCTCCCGCGCGTGGAACCACGCGACCTTCGATTCGTCCGGTGGGAGTGCGATTCACGGTGACGGTCGCGCCCTCGCGGATCGCTGCTTCGATCGAAGGCCGTACGTGCGCCCGCTCCTCGGAGGACTCGGTGGAGACGACGATGGAGACGTCCCCGCCGGAGAGGTCGAGAAGTGTGAGTTCGACCGACCCGGCTTCGTCGGTACGCCCGAAGTCGGCCAGACCGAGTTCGAAGGTGCGCTCCGAGAGGAAGGTGCCTCGCTCGACTGCGCCTTCCGGACCCCAGGTCTGCGCGGCGACCTCGCGGTCGGCGAGCGGGCGGCCGTCGGGGTCCTGGACCCGGACCCGAAAGCTGACGTGGCCAGGGTCGACGTCGAACGTCCACGGGCCTTCGGGGATATCCCGGCGCAGCAAGCCTCCGAACTCTCGGCTGCGGCCATCGGGCAGGGCAACCCGGACGAAAATGCGCTGGGGTACGCGGGGCGGCAGCTCGATCCTTCCGACGCCAGCGGCGTCCGTCGTGAAGCTCCGCATCACGCGGTTCCCCGTGAAGGCGTGGCTCGGGCCGGTACCCGGCACGTAGGAGGTCTGCTCGGTGTAGGAAGTGGAGCCGAGCGACGTGAGTTCGACGTGGACCGTCGCCGGTCGTTCGAGCGCCTGGCCGCGGGCGAGGACGCGCACCGGCTGCGGAACGAGCTTCCACAGCCGCAGCTCGTGCACGCCGCTCGGACTCGGCGCGATGATGCTCAGCCCGCCTGGGTGATAGCCCGGCGCACTGGCCTCGAGGTCGAGGAACGGCTCGTCGTCCGGAAGTTGGAAGCGCCACAAGCCGTCCGTGGACGGTTCCGGAGCCACGCTGCCCTGAGCCTCCCGGCTCAGGAGCCGCGCGAACGACACGCCCTCCGTTCGTAAGCCGTGCGGCACGATCCGGCGCGCGCAGCGTGCCTCCGGAATCGGGTTGCCCGATCCGGCCTCGACGACGCGTATCACCGCGTCGCGCGGATAGATTTCCGCCACCACGTCGTGGATCGCGCCATTGCCGGGGATCACGTCGCACGTGAACCTGCGGCCCCAGACCGGGCCGTAGATGGTCTCGATGGTGACAGGCAGCGTGGCGCCGCGCTCTTCACCGACGCGAGCCGTGAGGTGTGCGATCCCGTCCGGGCCGGTCTGCGCGAGACTGGTCTCGCGGTTGCTGTCGAGTTGCACCACGACGCCTGCCATGGGGCGCCCCAGCGGCTTACCCAGCACGCGCACCAGCACCTCCGCACCGCGCTGCAGCTCCAGGGTGACCTCCCGCGCCGGCGCGGCGGCTCGGTGGTTGCCGCTGTGGGCCCCCGCGTAACCGTCCGCCACCGCGAAGAACGAGACCGATCGACGCCAGTCCGTGTCCTGCAGGCAGGTGAAGCGGCCGTGCTCGTCCGTCTCGAGCCAGCCGACCTGCTCGTCGCCGTACACCGTCGCGTGGGGCACGGGTTCCCTGGTCTCCGCATCGACGACGCGGCCGGTGAAGCCGAAGCGACGGGGAGGGAGATCCAGGAAGAGGAACGGGGCGATGGGGGACGCCTCGTCCTCGACCTCGCGTCGCCCAGGCGGGTTCTCGGGCAACGAGTCCGAGTCGCCCTCGTGCGCGGAGGCTGCCAACGCCGCGGTGCGCTCCGTGGCGTCCGGTGCATTGTTCGGCTCGGGGCCGGCGAAGTAGCAGAACGCGGCGACCGCCAGGACGGAGAGCACGGCGACGAGCGCTGCCGACCACTTCTTCATTGCTTGCATGGCCAGGACGGGTGCGAGGGGGGCGCTGGTTCCAGGGAGCAGGTTGCCGGACGGGTAGGCGAACAACAGGCAGGACGCCTGCCAGTGCGAACCCCAGCGCGCGCGGAGTCGATCCCGCAACCGCTCGCGCGCCCGCGCGAGCCGCTTCCGCACCGTCTCGACCGGCTCCCCGAACTCGGCCGCGACCTCGCGCAGCGGTCGCTCGTCGATGTAGCGGAGCACGAGGGCGGCGCGGTCCTGGGTGGTCAGGCTCTGCAGCTCCTCGCTCAGATCGCGCATCAGTTCGGCGCGGACGAGGGCGTCCACGACCGAGGGCTGCAGTTCGTCTCGGGCGCTGGCCTGCTCGCGGGCCCGGCGGCGCAGGCGTTCGCGGTGCAGGTCGAGGGTCCGGTTGCGGATCACGCGGGACCACCAGGCGGCTGGCGAGCGCGGGCTCGGACCAGCTTCGCGGAGCACGTGGAGTGCAGCGTCTTGCGTGGCGTCCTCCGCGTCCTGCTCGCGGGCACCGAGTCGACCTGCGAGTCGGCGGAGATCGGTTTCGTCTGCCAGCAGGCGCCGCAGGACGGTCTCGGGTTCGCGTGCGCTACGGGTCATGGGGTTGGGAGGTCGACGCCGCCGGGCGGGGATGCGGGACATGAATTCCCGGAGCGGCCCACTCTCCGAACGGTCGTCTCGCGGGGCAAGCCGACAGGTGGTTCGCGACTTTCCGTTGGTCCCACCCACGCCCGGCGCTTCCATCCGGAGCCATGCGCCTCCGAGTCCTGGCCACGTTCTGCTCGATCTGTCTCGCTGGGACCGCCCAGGACCGTGCGCCCTGGGCGCTCGTCGGGGGCACGGTCCACGTCGGAGACGGCTCCGCGATCCGTGACGGCGTGGTGGTCGTGGAGGGGGACCGCATCGTGGCGGTCGGGAAGTCCACCGAGGTGGCGGTGCCCGAAGGCGCGCGTCGGATCGATGTCTCGGGCAAGCACGTGGCGCCCGGTCTGGTCGATACGCACGTGCACTACGGTCAGACCGGCTGGGCCGATGGCCGGCCCGATGCGCTCGACGTGCGCGCGAGCCACCCGTATGCGGAGACGATCGCGACCAACGCCGCGCATCCCGAGCGCTTCCACCAGGCGTTCCTCGCGTGTGGCATCACCGCGGTGTTCGACGTGGGCGGCTATCCCTGGTCGCGTGGTCTGCAGTCGACGTGCGAAGACTCGCCCGATGCACCACACGTCGCCGCAGCGGGCGCCTTGCTGACGCCGTGGGTTCCCCCGCCGTTGAGGCTCCCCGACCAGCAGCAGTTCGTGGAGATGAGTGACGAGCAGGCGGTGCGCGAGGCGGTGCGGACCCATGCCGCGTTCGGCAGTGCGGCGATCAAGGTCTGGTTCGTGGTCACGCCCGACGCGCCGTTCGAGCAGACAGCCCCGCTGGTCCACGTGGCGGGCGACGAGGCGCGCGAGGTCGGCCTGCCGCTGATCGTGCATGCGACCTCGCTCGCGACCGCCAAGGTCGCGGTGGCGGCGGGCGCGCACCTCCTGGTGCACAGCGTCGAAGACGTGCCGATCGACGATGCGTTCGTCGCCGCAGCGAAGGCCGCCGGGACCTTCTACTGCCCGACCCTCACCGTCCGCGCCGGCTATCGCATGCTGTATGGCCGCGCCCCGTCGCAAGAAGTCTTGGCGCAATTGCAATGGGTGCACCCGAGCGTCGCGGAACGGGTGCGGGCGACCGCGACGATCCTGCCCGAGCGGAGGGTGCCCCAGCCTGCGCTGGACGGGATGCAGAAGCGCGCCGAGCTGGCGGGCGACGTGATGGCACAGAACCTCGTGCGGCTGCACGCAGCCGGAGTGCCGGTGGTGCTCGGCACCGACGCCGGCAATCCGCTGACGCTGCACGGGCCGTCGGTGTTCGTGGAGTTGGAGGCGATGCAGGCGGCGGGTCTTGCCGCGAGGGACGTGTTGGTCGCGGCGACGCGTGACGCGGCGCGGGCCGTGGGGCGTGGCGACGACCTGGGGATGCTGACCGCGGGGCGCATCGCCGACCTCGTGGTGCTGGCGGAGGATCCCGCGGAAGACGCGAAGGCCTGGCGCTCGCTCACCCACGTGAGCCGCGCGGGCGAATTGCGCGAGCGCGACGCGCTGCGCTTCCGCTGAGTGGGCGCCCTACCGACGCAACTCCGCCGCCCGCCAAGACACCTCGCGCAACTCCCGCCCGCGCCCGCGCCCGACGTCCTGCACCCAGCGCGCGCGCAGCACTGCCTCCTCCCCCCGATCGTCCGCATCGAGCAGCAGGAAGGTCCGCGGCTCTTTCGCGCTCCAGAGCAGCGCCGGGTGGTCGATGTCGAGCGAAGGGATCACGCGCTCGTGCAATGGCGAGACGATGAGCTGATCGAGGACGTAACCGACGCGCGCCGCGCTGTCGGGATAGCGCAGGTGGCGCGATACGTGGATGTCGCCGCCGACCAGCACGCAGCCGGTGATGCCGTGCTCACCGAGCATCCGCTCCAACCGTTCGCGCTCGTACGGAAAGCTCCCCCAGTCGTCGGATTCGCTGTTGCCCTTGTCGTCCCAGATCATCCCGCAGGCGAGGATCTTGAACGGCGCGGTCGAGCGACTGAGGCCGTCCTCCAGCCATTGCCATTGTGCGGCACCCAGCAGCGACGGGCGGTCGTCGCCAGGGCCGACGCTCTCGGTGCGCGCGAACCACCGCGTGTCGAGCAGGAAGACCTCCAGCGGACCGCGACGGAACGAGGTGTAGATGCCGTGCGCGCCGTCGCCGAACGAGGCGAGGGCGTGGTAGTCGACGAAGGCGCGGCGGGTGTTTGCCTTGCCGGGCAGACGGCCGTCGGAGTCGTTCTTGCCGAAGTCGTGGTCGTCCCAGGTGGCCCAGATCGGCGTGCGGCGACCGAGTGCCGCGAGCTCGGGGATCTCGAGGAAGGCACGCTGCTTCTCGCGGGCCGCGGCGAGGTCGGTGGTGTCGATGTATGGGGTGTCGCCGAGCAGGACCAGGCCGTCGGGGTCGTGCAGCGCCATCGTCGACCAGATCGGCGCGGCGTCGGAGGACGCGCAGGAGCCGAGTGCGAGGCGGGTGTGGGACGGAGTGCCCGCGGAGGGCGCGGTACGGAACGTGCCGGTGGCGAGTTCCTCGTCGCCGCGGTGGATCGCGTACTCGTAGCGCGTTGCGGGTGCGAGCCCATCGATCCGCCAGACGATCGTGCGGTCGGCGTCGTCGCGGGTCCTCGCTTCGAGCGCGCGCGGCTCGGTGCCGGCAGCCGAGACGGTGAGAGTGTGGAGCCCGGCGACCGCGGGCCGCATCCAGACGTGCGCGGTCGTGTCGTCGACGTGGCCGAGCAGCGGACCGACCGGCTGCTCCTCCGCTGCGGGCGCTCCCGCCACCTCGGGTTCGGTTCCGGCGCGGACGCTGCGCACGTAGCGCGCCAGGGCTGCGCCGAAGCCGCGAGCCGCCGCGCGGTGTTCCGGGGTTGCGATCTCGTCACCGTCGGCTCCGCGCAGCTTGTCGAGCCAGAGCGACGTAACCAGGAATCGGCCACGCCCGTATCCCACTTCCACCAGCGCCGCGCGTCGGCTGCCGGGATCGCCCGCCGCGAGGACCACCTGCCCGCCGGTCCAGCGGTCGAGCCCTTCCCAGCTCGCCTCGTTCCCCTGCCACATCGCGAGTTCGGCTGGGTCCGCGGTATCGATCCAGCCGCCCTGCAACAGCGTGTGGTCGGGGAGGGACGCGCGCACGACCGCGTCGTCGGCGTCGTTGCGTCGTACCTCGCAGCCTTCGGGCAGATAGGTGACCCGATTGCCGAACTGGTCGCTCTGCGCGCACTCCAGCACTACTCCGCCGTGGGCCACGAAGCGGCGCAGGTCCTCGGCGTGGACGGCCACGAACTCGGTGTAGGTGGTGTCGTTGTTGACGAACGAGCCGAACGCGATCAGGTCGACCGGTTGCTGCACGTCCACGCGCAGGGCCTCGGGACCGAGCGGTTCGACCTCGAAGCCGGCTTCGTCGAGCAGCTCGCGCATGCCTGTCGCGCCCTCGGTCCAGCGGTCGGCAAACTCGAGGATGGAGGCGCGCAGCGGACGGTCCTGGGCGAGCGCGCAGGTCGCGGTGGTGCAGAGCAGGAGCAGGATCGTTCGGAGGAGCATCGCCGCCGAACTTATCCATCGAGCCCGGCATTCCTCGTCAGCCTATCATCAAGACCGGTCGCGCATCTCGGAGTCGACGAGCTGACCTACGCGCGCAGTCCCGGAGCCTTGGCCGCGGGATCGACAAGGGGATCGGGTCTCGGCACCCCGGTGCACGGGATCGAGTCGATGTTCCGTGCCTGCATCGCCGTCGCACGCGGATCCCTGCCGGGACGAAGTCTTGATCGGGCGACGCTGAGTGTGCCTTAATGGCAAGCTCAAACAGGATATCGTGCATATAGACTGCCGATATTCCGGCATGAGCGAGTCCTGTCGGCACGCCGAGCCCATCAAGAGCATGTCCGTTCGCTACTCCAGAAGCTCCCAGTCGTCGCCTCGCTCGGTGCACGTCAGGTCGGGAAGACCACCGTCGCCCGCGTGCTCTCCGGGAGGATCTCTGCCTATCGCCCGATGCACTTCCCCGATCTCGAGCACCCCCCTCAGGCGGGCCTGACCTTCCCATATGCCGGAGCACGCCGCGCCCACCCCGCGCCCCGATTGCACGGCCTTCGACCTCGAGTTGGCGGCGGGTGACCGCCTGCTGGCGCTGGGCGCCGTGCGTGGTGAGGCGACGGTCGTGCGCCGTTGCGAGAGTGGGCGCAGTGGCGATGCGCGCTTAGCGATCGAAGCGCTCGAGGAGCTGGCCGGAGGCTCGCGCTACCTGCTCGGTCACAACGTCCTCGACCACGATCTGCCGGCCCTCGCTCGCCTGGCGCCCGACTCGCCGCTGCTCCGCCTTCCCGTCGTCGACACGCTCTGGCTGTCGGTGCTGGCCTTCCCGCGCCGGCCCTACCACCACCTGGTGAAGGACCATCGACTCACCAGCGACTCCCGCAACGATCCGGTGGCCGACAGCCGATTGGCGCTGCGGATCTTCGACGATGCCTGCCGGGAGCTCGGCCGATGGCCGCGCGGGTTGCTCGGCGTGCTGCGCTTTGCGTTGGGGGCGGCGGCGGAACCGCGGGCGGAGCAGGCGGTGGTCGGTGCCGCGGTGGCCGCCGAACCGCGGCCTGCCTGGGGTGTCGCGTCGCAATCCGCAGTCGACCAGGGCGGCCATGCGGCGTGGCTCGCCGACCTGGGCGCGCCGGACCTCGATGCCGGTTCGGCGCGGGCCACCTTCGTGCAGTCCTTCGACGACCGGGTCTGCCGGACCGCCGCCGGCACGACCTTCGACACCCAGGCCGCCCGCGACCCGCGACCCCTCGCGTTCGTCACCGCCTGGCTGACCGCCGACGGCACCGGTTCGGTCCTGCCCGGGTGGCTGCGCCGGCGCTTCCCCGAGGTCGTGGGCATCACCGCGGCGCTGCGCGACGTCGACTGCGGCGACCCGGCCTGCGCCTGGTGTCGGAGCGAACATTCCCCCGAAGGTCTGCTGCAGCGCTGGTTCGGCTTCGAGGCCTTCCGCGACGAGCCGCGCGGACCCGACGGCACGAGCCTGCAGCGCGCGGTCGTGGCGCGGGGCCTCGCCAACCTGCCGACCCTGGCGATCCTGCCGACCGGGGCGGGCAAGTCGCTGTGCTTTCAGGTGCCGGCGATCGCGGCCCACCGGCGCACCGGGGCTCTCACCGTGGTGGTCTCGCCACTGCAGGCCCTGATGAAGGACCAGGTCGAGGGCTTCGCGCGGCGCACCAGCTCCGGCGCCGCGGCGGCGCTGAACGGCATGCTCACGCCACCGGAGCGCGCCGACGTGATGGAACGCGTGCGCCTGGGTGATGTCGGCATGCTCTACCTGTCGCCCGAGCAACTGCGCAGTCCGACCTGTCGTCGCCTGCTCGAAGGCCGGCAGATCCGTGCGTGGGTCTTCGACGAGGCACACTGCGTGGCCAAGTGGGGCCACGACTTCCGGCCGGACTACCTGTATGCCGCGCGGTTCATCGGCGAGCTGGCACGGTCGCAGGGAGTGCCCGTTCCGCCGGTCCACGCCCTGACCGCCACCGCCAAGGCCGACGTCCGTGATCAGATCATCGATCACTTCCGCGCGGCGCTCGGTTTGGAGTTGGCGGTGCTCCAGGCCGGCGTGGAGCGGACCAACCTGCAGTTCGTGGTGGAGGAACTGCCGCGTCCGCAGAAGGACGACAGAATCGCCGAGTTGGTCGGCGAGGTGCTCGACAGCGGACCGGGATCGGTGGTGGTCTACTGCGGCACGCGCAAGGCCACCGAGGCAGTGGCCGAGTTCCTGCGCGAGCGGCGCGGCATCGACGCGATCGCCTACCACGCCGGCCTCGAGCCCGGCGAGCGGCGCGAGCGGCAGGACGCGTTCCTCGCCGGCGAGGTCCGCGTGGTCTGCGCGACCAACGCGTTCGGCATGGGCATCGACAAGGACGACGTCCGGCTGGTGGTGCACGCGCAGATGCCCGGCTCGTTGGAGAACTACCTGCAGGAGGCCGGTCGTGCCGGGCGCGACCAGGGCGACGCGCGCTGCGTGCTGCTCTACACGGAGTCGGATCCGGAGGACCAGTTCCGCCTGCTCCGCGATGCGCGGCTCGATGCCCGCGACCTGAACGAGCTGCTGCGCGCGGTGCGCCGCCGGGCTGCACGGGGTGGCGACGAGGTCGTGGTGACACCCGGCGAGTTGCTGCGCGACGACGAGACCGACACGCGCATCGACTCCGAGGGCCGCGACGCGACCACCAAGGTGTTCACCGCGATCGCCTGGCTGGAGCGCGCCGAGCTGCTGCGTCGCGACGAGAACCGCACCAGCGTGATCGCGGCGAAGCCGGCGCTGGCCAACGTCGCGGAGGCTCGCGAACGGATCGCGTCCTTGGACCTGCCCGACGGCGAGCGTGAGATCTGGATCGCGGTCTACTCCACGCTGGCGACCGCCGACCCGCGCTTCCCTCTCGACACCGACAGCCTCGCGGGCCTCGGCGTGTTCCAGCGTTGGGAGCGGCAGCGGCAGCAGCAGGGCCTCGGTCGACCCGAGCGGCACTCCGCCAACGTCAAGGTGTTGCGGGTCCTGCACGAGATGGCGAAGCAGGGGCTGGTCACCGAGAGCGTCCGGCTGACGGCATTCCTGCGCCACAAGGTGCAGGACTCCGCCCGCGAGCTCGCGGACCGGGTCGCCGCGTTGGAGCGGGCCATGCTCGACGCGCTGCGCGAGACCGCGCCGGATGCCGAACCCGGCGGGTGGTATCCGCTGTCGCTGTGCACCCTCAATCAGGCGCTGCTCGATGTCGATGTGCCGTCCGACGTCGATCGGTTGCGGCGACTGCTGCAGAGCCTTGCCCTCGACGGGCGGGGCGCGGCATCCGTGGGCGGCAGTCTGCGGCTCCGGCAGGATGGCCGGACCCATTGGCGGATGGCGCTCGGCCGCAGTTGGACTGCCGTGGTCGAGACCTCGCGGCGGCGGTTGGCGGTGGCCGAGTGCCTGGTCGCGGCGCTGGTCGGGCGCATCCCGGACGACGCGCCGCCGAGCAAGGACACGCTGGTGGAGTTCACGCTCGAAGACCTCGGCAAGGCGATCGACCAGGACCTGTTCCTGCGCAGTACCCTCGACGACCGCTTCGCGGCGATCGACCGGGCCCTGCTGTTCCTGCACGAGCAGCAGGTGATCGTGCTGCAGGGAGGGCTCGCGGTGTTCCGTCGCGCGATGACCCTGCGCTTCCCGACCGCCGAACGCCGTCGATACACCGAGCGCGACCACGCGCCCCTCGCGGAGCACTACGAGGAGCAGATCCGCTCGGTGCACGTGATGGCGCGCTACGCCGAGCACGGCAGCCGCGACATCGGCGGTGCGCAGCACCTGGTCCGCGACTACTTCGAGCTGTCGCGGCGGGCGTTCCGGAGCCGCTGGTTCAAGGGCGAAGCCGAGTCGCTCGGTCGGCAGACCACCGGCGCCAGCCATGCGCGGATCGTCGGAGACCTCGACGACGAGCAGCGGGCCGCGGTGACCGCGCCGCCGGGTGCCGCGCTGCTGGTCCTGGCCGGGCCGGGCTCGGGCAAGACCCGGGTGGTGGTGCATCGAGCCGCGTGGCTGCTGCGGGTGCAGCGGGTGCGGCCCCGGTCGATGCTGATCGTCTGCTTCAACCGCGCCAACGCCTTCGAGCTGCGTCGCCGGCTCGCGGACCTGGTGGACGCCGATGCGCGCGGCGTGACGATCGGCACCTGGCACGGTCTCGCCGCGCGCCTGCTCGGCCGGTCGTTCGTCGGCCGCGGCGGCGGCGCGGCGCCGGACCTGGCGGCGTTGATCCCCGACGCCACCGCGCTGCTCCGCGGCGAGCGGGCCCTCTTGGGAGTCGAGCCCGACGAACAGCGCGATCGACTGCTCGGCGGCTTCCGGTACATCCTGGTCGACGAGTACCAGGACGTCGATGCGAGCCAGTACGAGTTCCTGTCGGCCCTCGCCGGTCGCAGCGAGGCCGACCCCGAGGCCCGCCGCGCGCTGTTCGCGGTCGGCGACGACGACCAGGCCATCTACGGTTTCCGCGGCGCCGACGTGGCGTTCATCCGCCGCTTCACCAGCGACTACGGCGCCACGGTCCACGAGCTGGTGTCGAATTACCGCTCGACCCGCGCCATCGTCGCGGCAGCGCATCGGGTGATCGCGCCGAGCGCCGAGCGGATGAAGCGCTCGGTGCTGCAGGTCGACGCGGCGCGGGCGGGCGATCCGCCGGGTGGGGACTGGGGGCTGGTCCAGGTGCTGGAGGTCACGGTCGAAGGCGATGCGCGGGCGCACCGCTTCGCGCAGGCGGAGGCGGTCGCCGACGAACTCCAGCGACTCCACGCGATGCGGCCGGCGGAGACGTCTTGGGCGTCGTTCGCGGCGATCGCCTGGCAGCACGCCGAACTCGCCGCGCTGCGGTCGCGCCTGGAGGCGCGCGGCGTGCCGGTGGTGGTCGCCGACGAACTCGAGGGCGTGCGCACCACGGCGTTGCGCGAGGTCGCGACTTTTCTCGACTGCGTAGTGGCCGGTGCCGAGGTGGACCCGGCGATCCTCGCGGCGGCGCGCGCCGCGGCCCTCGACGTCGCCGGCGACCCCGACTCCCCGTGGTGGCAGATCGTCGACGACCTGTGCAGCGACTGGCAGACCGAGCACGGCGCGTCCCGCTTCGCGTCGCTGGCCTTCGTCGAGTTCGCGCGCGAGACCCTGGCCGAAGCCCGGCGCCATGGCACCGGTCGCGACGGAGTGCGCCTCACCACCATCCACGCCGCCAAAGGTCTCGAGTTCGACGCGGTGTTCGTGCTCGATGGCGGATTCGCCGCGAGCCCCGGGGACGGGCTGGAGGCCGAACGCCGGCTCTACTACGTCGCCGCGACCCGCGCCCGGCATGCACTGTGCTGCGTCGCGCGCGGTGACCGTCGCAACCCGCACGTCGCGGCGCTCGACGGCGAGTGGATCGCGCGACGCGTCGTGCAGGTGCCGCGGGAGGCCTTGCCGGGTCTCGACGCGATCGACCGCTACGAGATGCTCGCCCCGAAGGACCTGTTCCTCGACTTCGCCGGGCGGCGGCCGGCAGGCCACCCGATCCACGGCGCACTCGCCCGGCTCCGGGTCGGCGCACACCTGACGGCGGTGGCGAACGAGGAGTGGATCGAACTCCACGACGCGGCTGGCATCGCGGTGGCCGCACTGTCGACCGCCGGCCGCGAGGCGGTTGCCGGGCGTCTGGCCGACCTGGCTTGGGTCCGGGTCGTCGCGGTGGAGCGTCGCGAGCGAGCCTGGAGCGATGCCGACTATGGCGCCCGCTGCAAGGTCGACGCCTGGTGGCTACCGGTCTGCGAGTTGGGATGGCGGCGGTCGGTGAGACCTGGATAGCAGCGCGGCGGAGAGGTCTCAGGAAATCCGCAATCGGCTGTCCGCTGCCGGGCGGCAGCGGATCTCCATCGGGAGTCGGGCAGGTGCCACGCCTCTGTGCTCCTGCCCAGTTGGTTCCCGAATCGCAGGAGATCCCATGTTCCGTTCCCCGCTCGAGCCCGCCGCTCTGTTCGCCGCGATCCTCGCGGTCGTCGCCGCACCGAAGGGCGCTGCCCAGTCCCCTCTCGCCAACTACACCCGCTACGGCAACGGCTGCCCGGGCGGCGGCTCGACCGGCGCGACCGGCCTGCCCGAGTTCGGGCGTGGCTTCGCGATCGAACTCGCCGGTGCGCGCCCGAACGCGCCGGCATTCGTGCTGCTGGGCGTTTCGAACGTCGTGCACGGTGGAATGCCTCTGCCGTTCGATCTGACACCGCTCGGCGCACCGGGCTGTACGCTGCTGACGTCGATCGAGGATGCGCTGCAGGTCGTCACCGACGCGCAGGGTGCTGCGCGGGTCGCATTCACGATCCCCAACGAGCCGGAACTCGCCGGCTTCCACCTCTATCACCAATGGGCGGTCCTCGACTCCGCGGTGAACAACCTCGGTGCGGTGTTCTCCGATGCTGGCGACGCCATGCTCGGCTTCGAGCCGCAGCTCGCCCTGCGCAGCTTCGGGCCGACCCGCGGTGGTCTCGGCCAGGACATCGAGATCGTCGCCAACGACTTCGGCGACGAGCCGCGGGATCAGTGCATCCGCGCGATGGATCCGACCACCGGTGCCGCAGCGCTGTTCATGGGCACGGAAATCCGTGACCTGCCGAACGGCGACCAGGTGTTGCGGGCGCGTTTGGTTCACGTCCAGGAGGGCTTCCGGGCCGGGCCATTGCACGTGTTCCGGGGCCAGAGCCGCAACGCTCCGGTCGGCGGACGCCGCTACCTGACAGCACCCGGCGACGAGTGGTCGTGGGACGGCAACACCGAGACCGCGAATGCCGGCCAGGTCGGCACCTTCACGCTCGGGGGGCCGGCGATGCCGGGTGGAACCATCGAGTACCGGGCCAAGTGGCAGAACGACGGCACGACCATCTGGGTCGACATCCCGAGCACCGATCCCTGCCCCGGCGGAGGCCTGTTCTGGCCGGTCGGCACGCGGATCACCAACGACACGCACTGGAACGTCACGTGCCCGGGCCGCTCGCGTCGCCACTACGACTGCTGGCTCGACACGGTGACCGTCGCGCGCGCCGGTGCTTCCGGTTCGCTGGTCGCCGACGAGCACGCCCGGCAGTTGGGAGAGGTCTTCGACGCGCGCTACGGTGGTGAGGTGCCGATGACCTGGTCGGCGCTCCCGGGTCCGCCCGGCTTCATCCGGATCGAGGGACGGCCGGTTGCCGGCTGCACGCTGCAGGCCAACTACATCGTCGGCGAGATCCTGGTCGACTGTCCCGACCGCGCCGAGGCGTTGGTCGTCGAGGGCTTCCCGGGAACCGGCCAGTCGTTGGTCCGCGTCGACGTGGACGGCAATGCCACCGTCGTGACCGCGAGCCTGCCGATCGGTCTGGACGACGTGGAGTCCTCCGCCGACGGTTCGCGGGCGCTGTTCACCGTCGGCGGTCAGGTCTTCGTGCGGACCATCGATGGTGGCGCGCAGACCTCGTTCCAACCGTTCGGCGGCGGAGCGACCAGCGTCGGCATCCGAGTCACGCCGCGGGATCACGTGCTGGTCTTCGAGTCGGTCGGGGCGGGTGGCACTTCGCTGGAGGTCTACAGCCTGCAGGGTGTGCTGCTCGGCAATGCCACGGTGAACTCCTTCGATCACCTGGCGGTGAGCGCTGGCGGTGGCTACGCGCTGCTCGCATCGACCGGTTCGACCGTGCTGTCCCTGGTCCGGCTCGGCGTGTTGGGCACTCCGACCGTCCTCGGCACGCTCGACACCGGCGCATCGTCCGGCACCCAGCGCGTCGAGTTCAGCCCGGCCGACGACCTCGGGCTGACCGCCAACCGCGACGGCTCGGTCAGTCTGGTCGACTTCGTCAACGGCTACACCGCCACCGCACCCGTGACCAACCTCGTGGTCAGCGTCGGCAGCGTGGGACTCGGCGTGGCGATCGATGCCGAGGGCGACGATGCCCTGGTGCTGATGCAGACCGCCGGCGTGGGCAACTGGAACCTGTTCCAGGTGCCGGTCGACGTGCTGTTCTCGGCTTCCTTGGGCACGCCCACCTCGATCCTGACCGGTGGTCCGAGCATCTTCCTGCCGGTCAACGGCGACGAGCGCTACCTGGGCTTCCTGGACTACACCGAGCACCTCGCGGTGCGACTGCCCGGCTCGAACACGCTGGACATCCGCCATTGGGACGGCAATGCGTTGTCCGCCCATGCGAGCTATGCCCAGAGCGGGCTGAGTTCGCTGTTGGGGTTCGCGCGGCGCGAGCGTTGAGGGGCTGACCGCTGGCGGGTCGGACCGGTATCGAGCCGGACCTGAGGGCTCCGTTGGAGACTCCGCCGGCCGTCCACGCCAGGCCGCCCGCATGGGCCACGAGAATCCCGGGCAGTTTCCGGCTTCCTGGGACCCTCCTTCTTCCTGACCTCTCGGGGCACGACCCTGCTACCCAGAGGAAAGCCTGATGTCCATTCGTTCGTCCACCGCCTTCGCATTGGTCTGCGGTCTGGTTGCCGGCGGCAGCTTGCGTTCGCAGACCGGATTCACCTGGACGGAGGCCGGCCCGAACGCCGGCATCTGGACGGAGCCGCCCTGGAGCACGATGAAGTACTGCGAGGGTGTCGCCGTCGGCCCGTTGGCCGTCGACATCGGCGGTGCGCTGATCCGCAACGGTGCCGGGGCCTCGGCTTCGGTCCCGCCCGGGGTCATCCTGCAGCCTGGCGAGATCGTCGTCTTCGGCCAGACCACCGAGTCGATCTTCCGAACCTGGTGGCCGCGGATGCCCCGGTCGACGCGCTACGTGCAGATTGCATCGCTACCGCGGAACGACGGCACGCTGCGGCTGGAGCGGGGCGGTGCGCTCATCGACCTCGCGGAGTCCGGACCACCGGCGGACAATGCGCCCTGGGTCTCGCGGACGATCGAGCCGTGCCGGGTGGATCCACGGGCCAACGATCCGATCGCGCACTGGGACGACTCGCGGATCCAAGACGGGTGGAGCTTCCCGTCCACGCTGCTCCAGGCGGTCGGGTCGCCGGGAGCGCTTCCGCTGTGCAGCGGGGAGGACGGGCGCTCCACCTTCTCCCTCTGCCTTCAGGACGAACCGGCCGCGGGGCCCGGCGAGTACAACGGCGTCGCGTACGTGAACGGTGAGATCTTCGTGACTCGTACGGCGCTCACACCGGGCACCCCGCATCAGGTCCTGGTCTTCGGCCGGGACGGCCGCTACCTCCGGACCTTCGACCAGCTTCCTTCCACCGCGGCGTCGGCCTGGGGTTGGCGCGACGGTGCATCCGACGGTCACTACCTTCTGTTCGGCCGGCCGGGCGGAGTCGACGTCGTCGATTCCAGTGGCGCGCGGCAGACCACGCTGCGGGCTGCGAACGGACTGCGCACCGTCCCCACTCCGATCGCGTCGGCGTGGCCGATCGGAAACTACCGGGCTGTGGCCTTCGACCCGACCGGGAACGGCGGGGAAGGCAGCATCTTCGTGGCCGATCTCGGGCCGACGGTGTTCGAGGTCCCCCTCAACGGCCACATCGGTTCGCCCCCACACGTGGCCTACCCGCTGCGCGATCGGCGGGTCGCCTCGCTCGTCCGCGACCCAGTGGCCGGGACTCTCTGGATTGGATTCGTCGGCGAACCCGACGTCCTCGAATTCCGCATCGACCGGTCCTCGCCGCAGGGGCGACTCCTGCCTACCGGCGACCGGATCGCCCACGGCGACAGCGAGCTCGTTCCCGCCGGTCTCGACCATGCGCCGGGAGGACTCGACGGCCGCGACTGCGGGCACGACCTGCTGGTGCTCGAACAGGGCGTCGGCTACGCGAAACCGGACTGTCTCCGCAGTCGCCGTCTGCACCTCTGGGATGGTTTCAGGAGGGCTTTCGAAGCCGAGTTGCAGGTGGGCGTGAATGGGGTCTTCGACTCGCCGATCGCGGTCGTCTCGCCGTTCGACCAAACCCTGGCCTGGAACCTCGACGTCCCGGGCCTGAACTACGTCTTGCTGATCGACGCCGTCGGAGCGCCGCTTCGCGCGCCGGGCCCGATCGGACCGTTCAAGTCGCTCTGGGAACTCATCCTCGATTCACCGCTCGCCAATCCTGCCAGCCGGACCATCGAATTCGGTGTGCTCACCTCGGGCGTTCCGACCACGGTCCCGGTCTCTGCACTGGCGGGAATCCCACTCGGGACCCGACTGCGCTCGCAGGCGGTCTACATCGAACCGCGGGTCCAGAACAACGGCTGCGGACTGCTCAACCCGTTCGCCGTGACAAACCCGACCGTGCACGATTGGCAGCGCCTGCCATACGGAATCGAGGTCGTCACTGCGGGACTGGACACGTTCAACGCGGACTCGGGCTCCGGTCTGTTCTCGGTAGCCACGCTGCCGGAGTTCGGTGGCAGCTCGATCCTGTCGATGACCATGGAGCTGGCCGGGAACCTCGTGTTCGACACAGACGAACGAAACATGGCCGGCGAGTTCTGGAACGGCAATGCCACTGCGTGCTCGGCGGGCAACACCTACCGCAATCGCAGCGACTCCTCGGTCGGCCTGGACTACGCGCACGCCTGGAACAACCTGTCGAGCCTTTGTGCAGGAACCAGGCAGAACGCCGGTTGTGAGGCCTGGCGCCCCATCGGTTCCACGGGACTCCATGCTTTCGGTGCGTTGACCTGGCGGTTCATCCCGGGCCAGTTCCGGGCCGGCAAGACCTTCGAGTTCGACTGTGACGTCGACGCCTTCAACGACCCGAACCACCCGCGGGTCGGAGGGGCCGATCTCGAAGGCACGCAGGTGACCTTCGAGATCGACGTCGGTGGCGGGCAGATCGAGTATGTCACCGGCTACCTGCTGCGAGTGGGGCCCGTTACTTCTCGCGCCCGCTTCTGATGGTGTGCCTCAATCGACTTCGCGTGGCTCGGCGACGACGCGGAAGCCGACCGTGTCGTAGCCGAGGTCGGGCTCGTTGCCCATCTGGTGTCCGGTCCAGAACATCAGTGGGGCGCCCTGGGCGTACGAGCCTCCGATCACCGTCATCTGTGCCGTGCCGTGGTACGAGCTGTCCAACCACTCGTGCACGCTGCCGGCCATGTCGAAGCAGCCGAGCGCGGATTCGTCCGTCGGATAGCTGAGCACGGGCTCGAGGCAATAGTCAGGTCGCGACTTCACCGAGCTGGTCCAGAGGGGCAAGAATCGGTCGCCGAACACGAACAGGCCGGGCGAGTCTCCGAACTGGGTCCAGTCCCTGAACTTCGGCAGTCGGAACTTGAACGGCTTGCCACGCTGCCGGGCCCGTTCACTCAGCCACTCGGTGTAGGCACGCGCGTCGATCCAGGATACGCCGACCACCGGTAGTCGGCCGTCGAGGCCGTCGGGAAGGTGGAATCTGCCATCGGATCCGCGGCTCCAGAGCGGCTCCGTCTCGCCCTTCGACTCCAATCGCGGCACGAACGGCATCTCGGCTGGGGCACGACCAATGGCCGCCAGGGTCTCGTCGGCATTGAGGAACCTGAGGTACTCGATGCACGTGACCTCGTGATCCCCCATCCAGAGCGGGGTCCCACGGCTACCGCCGAGCGTGCGGCTGATCAGTGCGAAGTCCGGACCGGGGGACTCGATGATGTCGGGGAGACGAATCTCGACCCCCGGATCGCCCGGCCTGTTCGAGATCAGTTGGCGCAGGAGGGGGCCATCATCTGGTCGGTACACGACGAGATACTTTCCCGCGGAGAGGTCCGGCAGTTCGCAGGGAGTGCGACCGATGACCGCCGCGGGTGTGAGTTCCAAGGGCTGCGCCGTCGCCCGGACGTGCAGGCCGGAGGGCAACGTCATGCGACGGCGGCCCTTGTCGGTCACCACCAGGGCTTCGCTGCCACCGCGCGCGGCCAGGTCGGCCGCGCCGAGGATCTCGATCCCGGCATCGTCGCTCATGACGCGACGCCGAGTGATCGAGCCTTCGGAGTCTACGAGTTCGAATTGGTGCAGCTGCCGGGGTGCGCGGCCATCAAGCGCTGCCGCGACGTCGAACGACTCCCTGATCGTCCGCCCGTCGATGCGGGCGAGGCGCCAGGTTCGCGACTCTTCGTCGACGGCGAACACCGTGTCTTCGATCGAGTGGCCCGCGAGTTCGAGGACCAGGTCGCCTTCCCGCAACGGCGGGAGCGGTCGAGTGACCCGGAGCACGAGGCTCCCCGGCTCGACCAGCAACTGATCCGGATCCACGCCAACCGGTGTGGGCGCGAGCCGCCCATCGGCGGTGCTCTGGTAGCGGAATACGAAGACCTCGGTGCCTTCGGGACTCGACTGAAACGTCAAGGGACACCGATTCTCGAGTTCGGCTACCAGGTGCCCTCCATCGTCCCACTCGCGAACCGCTGCGGCGAGTTGGTCCATGCGTTGCGCGGCTACAAGGCGTGTGTCGACGTCTTCCGCGTCGACGTGTCGTTCCGATTCTTCCCTCCACAGTTCGAGGGCGAATTCCGCTCTCAGTCGCCGACCCCGCGTGACGATGGCAGATGTCGGTTCGAGACGGCACGCGGCGTCGATGGCGGCGACGATCGAGTTCCGTTGAGCGTGTCGCTCGACCTCTCGGCTGGCCACGCGCAGACCCTGGCGGTGCAGGTCGAGCAAACTCGTTCGGTCCGGTTCGTGTCGCCGGGTCGACTGGACCATCCGCTGCCGATAGGAGTTGGCCAACTCGACGTCCTGGCCCCAGCTGGCACGGTAGTCCTCGAGTGCGGCTTCGGCCTGGTCGAGCAGGGACGCGGCCTCGTTCCGACGAGCTGTTCCAGCATACTTCCCGGTGATCCACGCGGTGGCGGGGATGCCGACCGCGAGTGCGAGGGCGATCGCTGTCGCCAGCGTGCGCACGGGCCGTCGACGGAGCATGGCCTCGAACCGCAGACGCGCTCCGAGCGGCCGTGCATCGGGCAGACCCGCGCGCGTCGCGGCGCGAAGCTCGTTCGCGAACTCGCGGGCGGACGCGTGGCGGTGTTCGGGGTCGCGGGCCATCGCCCGCAAGACGACGACCTCGACCTCGGGGTTCAGCTCGGGCCGGAGCCGGATCAGTCGCTCGGGATTGCCGTCCAGGATCTGGTGGAACAACTGCTCCGGGCTGCCGGGACGGAACGGCGGCTGTCCGGCGAGGCACTCGTACAGCGTGACCCCGAGCGAGTAGATGTCGCTGCGCACCGTGGGACGCTCGCCGCGGACCTGCTCGGGTGAGGCGTAGAGCGGGGAGCCGTGGAATTCGCCGGTTCGGCTCAGCGGCTCGGCCTCGGGGTCGTAGGCCAGGCCGAAGTCGAGGAGCATCGCGCGCCCGTCGCCGGTGATGCGGATGTTGGACGGCTTCAGATCGCGGTGGATGACGCCGTGGTCGTGTGCGCATTGCAGGGCCTCCGCGATCTGGCGGACCCAGCGGATGCAGTCCCGCTCCCATTCGGGATCGTGGGAGGCTTCGCGGATGCATTGGTCGAGTCCGTGCCCTTCTACGTGTTCCATCGCGAGGAACTGCATACCCTCGTGTTCGCCGCAGGCATGCAGCGTGACGATGTGCGGATGGCGTAGACGCGCGACCGCCCGGGCCTCACGGCGGAAGCGCTCGCGGGCCCTGCTGGTGAAGGCCACCGCGCCGTGCAGCAGCTTGAGCGCCACTTCCCGGTCGAGGCTCTTCTGGCGGGCCAGGTAGACCGTCCCCATGCCGCCGGAACCGATCTCGCGGATGAGGTCGTAGTCCTCGAAGGAGCGCGGACGGTCGGTCGCGTCGATGCCCTCGTCCTGAGCGTCGCCCGTGGCAGGCTCCTCTCCGGCGAAGACGTCGCGCGCCAGCGACACGATCGACGTGATGTGCGGGCCGAGCTCGGGCAAGTCCCGACGCACGCCGTCGACGTCGAGGGTCTCGCCCCGTTGCAGGCGCTCGAGGAAGCGATCCAGGAGCTCGGCGAGGCGTGGATCCTCCGGCGTTCCTGGGGAGATCGGGCGTTCTGGTTCAGTCCCCATACTCGCTGCCTCCCCGCGCCTCGAGGAACCGCGTCTCGACGCAGCCCAGGTCGATCAGCTCGCGACGGTAGAGCAGCGCTCCCGCGAGAAATCGCTCCTTGGCGGTGGAGAGGCCGATGCCGAGGCGCAACGCGACCTCACGCATCGGTAGTTCCTCCAACAGTCGGAGTCGCACGACCTCCGAGTAGCGTTCCGGCAGCGCGTCGATCGCGCTGCGGATGCGTCGCGCGCGTTCGTCGAACCAGGCCATCCTGCTCGGTGTGGTGGTGGCCGCGGGCATCGGGATCTCTCCGGGTCGGGACGCATTCGGATCGCCGGGATCGAGGCTCATCGGCTTCACACCTCCACCTCGGCGCAGCGCGGACTCGTGGTCGGCGAGGTTTCGGATCCGGTTCCTGGCGATCCCGAGTAGCCAGCTCCGGAACGCCCTCCGGTCGGTCCAGCGGTGTTGTCTGCGGTCGCGCCAAGCCATCCAGAGGGTCTCCTGCCAGACGTCCTCTGGGCCCATGCGGGATCGAAGGTCGGGCCCCATCCACGACTCGATGGTCACGAGCAGGCTCGGGACGCCGAGTTCCTGGATCCGTCGCGGCCAGGCCAGGTCGTCGAGTTGCGGCTCGTCTGGGTCTGGTGTTCCGGTCATCGGGGGCTCCTCCGCTCTCGATCTCGCACGAGGCTAAGCGTTGGGAGCCGGCTCGGAAAACTCCCATCCGAATCCGGCCATCCGCAGTGTCCCTGCTTCCCGAGACGGCATGACCGATGTCCACAGGGCCCTCTCGTTCCGATCGCGCACCTCACGCGCCGGGCTGTTCGCCGTTTCGCCGCTGCTGTTGGCCGGACTTGCTGCGACTCAGACCACATTTCAGGATGGCACCTTCGACCGCTCGGACTGGACCGGGGCGACTCCGTGCTCCGCCAGCCAGGGGACCGCGCTCGTCGACCAGCGAGACGGATTCCCGGCAGGCAACGATTACCTCTGGGTCAGCCACCTCCACAATCCGGCCACGTCGTCGGGTCCGACCCAGCTCGCCACCGTGGTGACTTGGCCGTCCTTCCGCTACGCGCCCGCGATCCAAGGCGGACTCGAAGCGGTGGACGTTCGCTTCGATGCTCGGCTCGTCAGTCCCAACCCGGGGCCGGGGCCGGACAACCTCGTGGTCGCTCCGGTCGTCGAGCAGGGAGGTGTGCTGTATCTCGGAAGTGCGCTGCGGTCGACCCAGATCCCGGCGTGGAGCGTGTACCTCTTCTCCGACCTCCGTGCAGGTTCGTTCAGCCGCTACACCCCCTGCAACGGACCGGGCAGCGGGCGGCCGGACTTCTCCTGCAGCGGTGCGCCGCTGGTCTTCGGTCTGCTTTTCGCGAGCACGCACACCGGTTCGGAGATCACGGGAGGAGAAGCGGGCGTCGACCAGCTCACGGTGAACTTCCGGACCGGAGTCGGCAGCTTCCGCAATTACGGCTCTGGCTGCGGACCGGGTGGATCCCCGTTGTCCTTCGCGGCGCCGCTCGGAGCGCCGACCTGCGGGCAAACGACGCAGCTCGAACTCGATGTCGTGCCGGCCAGCACCACATCCCAGTCCGCCGTGATGATGCTCGGCCTGCCGCGCAATCCGCCCTTCGACCTGTCGATCCTCGGTCTGCGGAACTGCTCTTGGTACGTCGACGGCCTCGACGTGGTCTACGCGGTCGGCGCGGGCCGCAACCTGCTGACCCTCTCGGTTCCGACCGGGATCAACGGGTTGGTGGTGGATGCGCAGGTCCTGACGGTGGGTAGCTACGGCTACGCGACGTCGCCTGCGGCGCGGATGACCATCTACTGAGGCGTGCAGGAGGACCGTGATGAAGGCTCTACTTCTCGGCGTCGCCCTGCCGCTTGCATGGATCGCATCCCTGCCGACCCAGGCTCCCGCGGAGGCATCGGCGTCGCGGGTCGAGTGGTCGCCGCCCGAGGGAATGCGCGGCCGCTTCCTCGGTCTCGTTCCCGAAGCGGACGGGGGCTTCCTCGATTCGGTGACTGCACAGGATCGCGGCATGGTCCGGTTCGACGGCCTGTGGCTGGGGCCGCGCGAGGCCCGCAAGATCCCTGGCTGGGTCCGCCAGGCCTCACGCATCCAGGATTGGGACGATGCCTGGAAGACCGCCACGCGTCACTACCGGATCGAGTCCGACCTGCCGCGCCATCGCATCGAACTGGAGATCGGTCCGTTCCTCGACGAGTTGTACCGGACCTACGTCCGGATCTTCGACGAGCGGTTCGGTCGCAAGGGCAAGGGCGCGAACAAGAAGGAGGTCCGGATCTACCGCGACTTCGAGGAATACGCGCGGCTCGAGCCCGAGTCCGACGGTTCACCGCGGCCGCGTGGCA
This sequence comes from bacterium, assembly GCA_030432695.1. Classification (GTDB taxonomy): domain Bacteria; phylum Planctomycetota; class UBA1135; order UBA1135; family UBA2386; genus JAUILN01. The sequence continues at coordinate 662,951 of JAUILN010000003.1, forward strand.
ATCCGGCGTTCATCCTGGATGGCGAGTTGCTGGTGGTGTTCTGGGACGATGCCGATCCCGACTCGTTCTTCTCCAGCGTCTGTCACGAGGCCGCTCATCAGTTCATGTCGGGCCTCTACCCGGGGGCCGAGCTTCCGGTCTGGCTCGACGAAGGGATCGCCTGCTACTTCGAATCTTGCCGTTGGTCCCGCTCGCGTCAGACGCTGGAGTTCGGCGAGGAGATCCCTCCCGAGCGCCTGGAATGTGCAAGGTCGATCCTTGCCGACGTCGAGGAGGCCGACGTGAGCGATGCCGAGCTGGCTCGTCGTCTGTTCCTCGGCGTCGATCGCAACGCGTTCGATGCGGGTCACTACGCGCTGGCGACCACTTTCGTGCATCACCTCGTCGCCAAGTACCCGGGGAAGAAGGGGAGTGACCTATTCGGCTCCTTCCTGAAGGAGTCGAATGGCTCTGGGGTGAAGCCGGTCGAAGAGGTCTGGGAGGAGGCGACCCGGATTCCGTTCGCCGAGGCGGCCGAGGGATGGCGCGCGCACGTTTTCGATGCGCAGGTAGGAACGGTCGGCGAGTGGTGCTTCCTCGCCGAGCCGTCGGCGTCGGCTCGGGAGCTGGGCTTTCGCAAGCACGACCGTGTGCTCTCGGTGGCGGGCGTCGAGGTCTTCGACGCCGAGCACTTCGACTGCCGTTGGGCTGGGCGTGACCCGGAGCAGCCGATCGAAGTCGTGGTCGTCCGCGCATCCCTAGACCTGGACGCTCCCGAGGGCGCGGAGGCCATCGTGTCGATCGCAGTTCCCAGGGGAGCGATCTGCCCGCTGCGGGTGGAGGAAGTCGCCACGCGATCCTTCTTCCTCATCGATTGAACGAACCGTTGCCCCGCCCGGAGGAGAGACCGATGAACACCAGATCCCTTGTCCTGAAGCGCGTCGGCATCCTGGCCGGACTGCTCGTTGGCGCCAGCCTGCAGGCACAGGTCGCCGACTTCGGCGATGCCCCCCACGACCGCTACCCCACTCTTCGTGCGGGTTCGGGAGCGTTCCATCTCCAGGTCGGTCGCGAGTGGATCGGCCCGCCCGGGGACATGACCACGTCCGAGTCCGACGCGCTGGGAACGGACGCCGACAGCGACCTCTCGCGATTCATGACCACCGGTGGGCGACTGGCCTTTGCCACGCGGTTGTCGTTCGATGGCTCGGAGCCAGCTCTCACCCGCTATCTCTCGGTCCTCGTGGACCTGGATGGAGACGGTCGCTGGGAGGGCGGCGAGGAGGCACCGATCCTGAACTACTCGTTCAGTTTCGCTGACTTCAGCCTTCCGGTCGGCTTGCATTCGTTATGGCTGGTGCTGCCGCTCGAATCGAACCTGCCGCTGAGTTCGTTCGACCGGAGATGGATGCGGGTGACGCTTGCCACGCAGCCGGTGAGCGGCACCTCCGGTGCGTGGGGCGGATTCGCGCGGGGTGAGACCGAGGATCGCGAGCTGGACAACTCTGCGCCTCTGCCCCCGAAGCTGCAGTTCATCGTAGGCCTGAGCTCGCCGAGGTTCGTCCCAGTCGTGACGGTCGTGAGGCACGGTCACCGGCACGCGTTGGATCTTCCGAATGGTCCCGATGCATTCTTCGTCGTGCCCTTCCCGCCGCGAGCCTCACCGCCCTGCTGTATCCGTTGTCAGATCCGCCGTGTCGTCGACGATCCTCCGACGAATCCCTACCGCGGATCTCTCGGTGCGCCGATCGCCAAGGCACTGCCCGACCATTTCATGTTGACCCCATTGCACGAAGTCGCGTCGCCCTGCGGACTCAATGTGGTCGTCGTCAACGGAGGGTTCGGCAACCCGCTCCTCGATGGGGACACCCACTTCAGGGTCTACCTGGGCATCAAGTTCGATCCGCAGGGGGAGATCGTGCTTCTCGACTATGGCTTGTCCCCGGGAATCGACGGCCACATCCTCTCGCCCGCGTCGGTCCCCTGTCGCCCGGGCCTGTTCGTGAGCCCGCCCATCTCGCCGCGCACACTGACATGGTCCGCGGCGCTCGGTGGCGAGATCGGGCAGGTCTCGATCCACGCCGGTGGGCCGGTCGGCTACGTCGGTGCCGCCTCCGTCCGCCTTCCCGGTCGAGTTGACTTCGATCCCGTGACCTTCACTTGGGGCGGGCCCGGCACTCCGCCCGTGCCGGACGGAGTCCAAGGGCAGGCATACACAGGTGGTCTCGTCACTGCTGGCGACGAGTTCCAGGTCGCGATGAGCAGCAATGGCCTGGTGGCTGTGTTGGACCAGTACCGGGGTGCCGGCGGCGCGCAGGCAGTCATTGCCACCCGGACGTCGGTGACGCTTCCGTTCGTCGATGTCCAGCCGATCCGGGCCCCACAGCTCTCCTTCCAGAACTACGTCGATCCGAGTCTAGGAGTCGTCGCGGGCCGCGACGTGCTGTTCTGGAACGGGCCACAGGGCGACATCCTGATCGGGGAGATCGATGTGAACCCCGTCAGCCCGGGCTACGGGACCGTGAGCAATCCCCGAACGGCCGTTCCCTTCGACCCACAGGTCCACCCGGGCCTGAGTTTCTGGTTCGGTGCCTCGCCGATCTTCGACTCGGACGGCGAGACCAGGAGCATGTACTGCAGCGGCTACTTCAGCGGCGGACGTGCTGTTGCCCACTTCGTCGGCGCGGTGGATGGAGGGAGTTTCGACCGCCCCGCGGAGATGGTTCAGCCTTTGATCGAGGACCCTGCCTATCCGTGGCTGACCAATCCCGCGACCATCGAGGGGCGGACGTTGTGGGCCAACTCCGCGGGACTCGGGTTCGGCGAGCCCTTGCTCGTGCATGCGCTCGGTCTCAGTTCGGCGGCCGTACCGCGGACCGGGGGGCCGGCGACCCTGACCGCTCACATTCCGCTCGATGTGATGCGGGGACCGCTCCTGGCATTCTTCGACATCGGATCCGATCTCACCGCCGACACTCCGCAGGCGGTCCTGCGGGCGGTCTTGGGGCCGCTGGGCTTGATCCCCCACGGAGATCGAGCGGTCATCCCCTTGGACTCGATCCCGGTGATTCCCAATGGCAGCGAGATCGGCATGACCTTGCCGGTACCGGCGATCCCGTTCGAAGCGACGATCCACGTCGAAGCGGTGGTCTACTCGGCCGCCACGCAGGACCTGTTGATCAGCAACAAGGCGGTGGTCGAAGTCCGGTAGGCAGGCCGTATGCCGCGTAGGTCGCCATCTTCGGATCAGATCTTCTCGAGCACCACCCCATCGATCCCGAAGTAGGTCCCCGGATCCCCGCTCTCGGGATTGCGTCCGACGATCTCCAGACGCACGCGGATCTGGCGGTCGTTGCCGACCTCGATCTCCCCGCAGTCGATCGGCTCCATCACCGACAGCCGGCCGTAGGTGTCGATCGAATCGCCCACGACTCGGCCGTGCACGGAGGCCTTCAGGATCGCGTAGTCGTGGCTCCGCGTGAGCACGAGCTTCGCGCGGTAACGGCCAGCAGCCGGGGCGGTGCCGACCAGTTCGACGAAGTCGCCGACCGCCTTGCCGCGGATCCACAGGTGCTCGGCCCGGCTCCAGTCGTCGCCGCGCAGACCCTGGCGCTGCCACTCCAGTCCGTCGCTGTGGGCGGTGACCTGCATGGACTCCGCTTCGACCATGCCCGGCACGACCACCAGGCCGCGCTTCAGCCACAGGTAGTCCAGTCCCACGAAGCCCGGCTCGACGCAGCGGAGTTCGAGGGTGGCCTCGCCCGCCTCGCGCAGCGGGCCGGAGACCTTGCGCGACAGCACGCGGGTCACGTGGTCGGTGCGCAGCGCCAGCGGGCCCTCCTGGTCCTCGACCGCGAGTCGTTGGCCGTCCATCCAGAACTCGACGACTGCGCCATCCGGCCGGTGGGTGCCCACGACGTTCAGGTCCCAGGCGCCCGGCGACTCGAAGCGGATGGTCAGCGCCAGCACGTCGCCGGCCTCGAGCTTGCCGCCGACGACCTCGTGCCGGGTGGCCAAGGGCTCGGCGATCCGCGGTGCCGCGTGCGCACCGATGCGGGGGCTCAGGTCCCAGGCATTCAGCAGGACCGCGCCGCGCGCGCCGCCATCCGCCACCGGCTCGTGGATCGGGATGTCCGGCAGCGCCAGTTCGGGCGCGGTCGGCGGCACGTGGTCGTCGACGGCTCCCGGACGCGCATAGCAGTACGCGATGCGCGCATAGTCGACGTCTTGCAATGCGCGGTGGGTGTAGAGCTCCATCGCGAACCACAGCGAGCGGTCGAACGGGATGTCGTCGAGGATCTGGAAGCGGTGGTTGGAGACGAAGCCCGCGGTGCCGGGACCGGAGTCCAGCGGCTGCCCGCAGTAGGGATGCATGAACAGCCGCGGCCGGCTCCACGAGTAGTCGAAGTAGTCCTCGCTGCCGGTGCCGAGGATCGAAGGCTGCCGCTCGTCATCGACGAAGACCTTCTCGTCGCCCTCGCCCCACCAGTTGCCACCGGGTGTGGGGATGCCGCTCGGGTTCACCACCATGCAGGCCACGCCGACCAGGCGGCCCTGTCCGCGCAGCATCACGTACGGCAGGTCGATAGGCCGCGCGCCGCCGCCGGCATCGAGGCCCACCGAGTTGCGCCAGCGGGCGCGGAAGTGCAGCGAGCGGTCGTCCCAGGCGTACGGCGCAAGAGCGTGCGCGACGGTGACCCGTGCGCCGGCGCCGGTGAAGTCCTCGAGTTCCACCTCGGCCCGCCGGGCGAACGGCATCGGGAAGCGGCAGGTCATGGTGCCGTCGGACGCGACCGAGATCGGCAGCGATTCGTACGGGTTGACGCCGGGACCGCTGCCGAACAAGTCGCCGAGCGGGGCTTCGACCTGCGGGCGGCGGCTGTCGTCGAAGGCCACGCGGAGCACGATGCCGCGCAGGGCGGCCGCGAGGTCGGGCGCGTCGTCGACCCGGATGCGCAGCGCGCGGAACTGACCGCCGACGGCGTCGGGGGCGTCGACCGCGTAGCTGGTGCGGCCGCGGGCCGGCACGTCGAGCGCGTGGGCTTCGAACTTCGCCCCGGCGAGTGCCGCCTGAGGCGCGCGCAGTCGGCGGGCGGCCATGGCGACGTCTTCCTCGTTCGACATCAGGTCGCCGATCTCGAACGTGCGCACCGCGGTGCCCGCCGGATAGGCGCGGATCTGCACCTGGTAGAAGTGCAGCTCGCGCAGCGTGCCCTCCCAGGTGATCCGCAGGCCCTTGGCGAACGGGATCGGCAGGTGGTCGGCGTCCTCCATCTGCAGCGCGCCGGGTGCGGATCCCGGGGGGCGTTCGCCACCGAGCACCAGGCTACGGCGGGCCAGGAACAGCGCGGCGGGACCCTCCCAGAACGGCGCCTCGGCGCCATCGAGGTAGACGCGGAGCACGCCACCCATCCCGGCGGTCCAGGTGCGGACCAACGCGCCCGGACCGCGGTGCTCGCCGAGCAGCCACAGACCCACGCCGTCCGCGCCGGGTTCGCGCAGCGTCGCCGCGAAGCCCGGGATCGGTTCGCCACCGAAGCCGTCGGCGTTGCCGAACCAGCCCGGACTGTCCGGCCCGTTGTAGCTGCGCCGGTCGGTGGACGACCACTGGATGTTGCGGTAGCTCGGCGACGGCAGGCGGGTGAGCCGGTCGAGGTCGGCGGCTTCGGTGACGAGCTCCTCGAAGGTGACCGGCAGGGGGGCGGGCGATTGGCTGGCCAGCCCGAGGGCGAGGAACGAGGTGATCGTTACGAACCGGATCGGGCTCCGGGACGGGTGGGTGGCGCTTCGCATGTCGTGCTCCGGGTGGAGGTCGGCGCCGACCGTATCGGAGCAGGCGTGCCATCGCGTCCGGGAACTCCAGCTGGAGTGAGGGGGGCAGACCGCCGCCGGGGACGTGCGGAAGGAAATCGCCGACCGATCCCGACCGGCTTGGCGTGGACGCGCTCGTTCACCCAACCCCGGAGGTCCGATGGCCCCACAGTTCGCTCCCGCTCGCTCCACGCGTTCTCTCTCCCGGACCCTCCTCGCAGGGCTCGGTCCCCTCGCGGTCCTCGGTGTCGCGGCCTGGCCGCAGTTCCAGCCCGCTGCCGAGCAGGTGCCGGTGTCGCGGTCCGAGGACGAGCGCGACCGCCACGACCCCGAGGCCAGTCCCGAGGGGCTGCGGCTCCGGGCGCTGGAGCGGGCCGGACCGGGCGGGGTGGTGCCGCGCGGCGCGATGCTGCGCGCCTGGAACCACCGCCAGCAGATGGTCGCCACGGCGCGTCTGGCCGGGGGGGCACCGTCCACCGCGGGTGTCAGCGTGTCGAGCTGGCAGGCGATCGGTCCGGGCAACGTGGGCGGTCGGCTCAGCTCGATCGCGATCCACCCGACTTCCCCCGAGCGGATCTGGGTCGGCACCGCCGGTGGCGGGGTGTGGAAGACCGAGAACGGCGGTGTGCGGTGGGAGCCGCTGACCAGCCTCCCGGCGTTCCTGCCGATCTCCGACGTGGTGCTCGACCCGGTCGATCCCGACGTGATGTACGTCGCCACGGGTGAGAACTACGGCCTGAGTTCGGGCGAGGGGGTGTTCAAGTCGACCGACGGTGGCGCGAGCTGGACCCAGCTCGCCAACACCGCCGGACTCGACGTCAACGAACTGCGGATCAGCCCGACCGACCGCAACCTGCTGATCGCCGCAGCCCAGAACGGCATCTGGCGCAGCGCGGACGCCGGCACGACCTGGACCCAGGAGGAGGTCAACCGGGCTCGCGACGTGTCGTTCGATCCGACCGACGGCACGCGGATCCTGGTGGGGCACACCAACGGCAAGGTGCGGCGGTCCACCGATGCCGGACTGAACTGGTCGATCGTCTACGACCTCGGTGCGGGCCGCGTCGAAGTGGCCTATGCGCCGACCGACCCGCAGATCGCCTATGCGACGTCCAAGGAGGGGCAGGACCTGCACAAGTCCACCGACGGCGGAGCGACGTTCAGCCCGCTCAACACCACGACCGATTTCTTCGGTTCCAACAACCAAGGTGGCTACGACAACGTGATCTGGGTCGATCCGACCGATGCGGACACGTTGCTGGTCGGTGGTGTGCCGCTGTGGCGGAGCATGGACGGCGGTGTGGACTTCGGCAGCAACATCGGCCAGGGCGGGCAGAACGGCATGCAGCGTCCGCACTCCGACCAGCACGCGATCGTCCACCACCCCGACTTCGACGGCGTGACCAACAAGACGGTCTACGTAGGCAACGACGGCGGCATCTTCCGCACCGACGACGTCTATGCCGCGACCGCGACCAGCGGCTGGTTCAACCTGAACCAGGGCCTCGGCATCACCCAGTTCTACGAAGGTGCCTCGGACGCCAGCGGCCAGCTGTTCCTCGGCGGCACGCAGGACAACGGCATGCAGTGGTTCACCGGCAACCCCGACACCTGGGGCTTCATCAACGGTGGCGATGGCTTCGACTGCGCGGTCGATCCGCGCGACCCGAACGTCCTCTACATGGAGTCGCAGAACGGCGGCTTCAAGCGGAGCCGGGACGGGGGGCGGACCAACGAGCAGATCGGCCGGTCGATCGTCGACAGCTTCCCGTTCAACACCGTGATCGAGATGGACCCGCACGATCCGTCGCGGCTCTATGTGGCCGGCGAGCAGCTGTGGCGGACGGATGACGCACTGGCGACCGACCCGGTGTTCGTGTCGGTGAAGCCGGCATTGAGCACGCCCTCGACGATCTACGCCTTCGCGATCGACCCGCAGAGCGCCGACCGGGCCTGGGTCGGCCACGACAACGGTGAGATCTACCGGACCAGCGACGCGACCAACGCCACCCCGACCTGGATCAAGGTCGATCCGCAGGGCGTGCTGCCGCAGCGGCGCTGCACGTCGCTCGCGGTCGACCCGCGCTTTCCGGGCCGGGTGTTCGCGACGTTCAGCGGCCTGAACTCCGACAACGTCTGGCGATCGCTCGACGCCGGCGCCACCTGGACCGACATGGCGAGCGCCCTGCCGGCCGTGCAATGCAACCGCGTGGCGTTCCACCCCCTGAACCCGGGCTGGGTCTACGCGGGCACCGACCTCGGCGTCTTCCTGAGCGAGGACTACGGCTCGACCTGGTCGGCCGACCTCGGCCCGACCCAGTCGGTGGCGGTCGAAGACCTGTTCTTCGCCGGCGGCCGCCTGTTCGCGGTCACCTTCGGGCTCGGCGTCTACGTCGCAGATCCGGCGACGATCCAGGTGCCCGAGGACCAGCCGACCATCCAGGCGGCGATCAACGCGGCGTCACCCGGCTTGACCACCACCATCGACATCGGTCCCGGCGTGCACGTCGGTGCGGTGAACACCAATGGCAAGAAGGTCATCCTGGTCGGTCGCGACGGCGCCGACCACACCGTGCTCACCGTCAACGGATCCGGTGCCGCACTCGTGCGCGCCACCAGCGGCGAGGGACCCGACACGGTGTTCCGCGACCTGACGATCACCGCGCCCGAGCGCCGTGGCCTGCGCGTCGACGGCTCGAGCCCGTTCTTCGACCGCTGCCGCTTCGTCGGCTGCCGGGCCAATGCCGACGGCGGCGCGGCCTGGATCAGCAATGGTGCGGACGTGACCTTCCGGGACTGCGAGTTCCTCGGCAACGTCGCGGCCGGCGCGTTCGGCGCGCTCACCATCGACGGCGGCTCCGCGGTCGAGTTGCTGAACTGCGTGGTGGCCAGCAACCGCGCGACGACCGCCTCGCCGGTGGTCCATGCCGCGGCGGGTTGCACGCTGCAGATGGCGCAGTGCACCGTGACGGCGAACCAAGGCGGCGTCGAGGTGACCGACGGTGTGCTCGATCTCTTCAACTCGATCCTCTGGGGCAATGACGCCGGCGGGATCGACGACCTGGCGGTGTCGGGGAGCACGGCCGCCGACGTGCAGTACTGCGACATCGGCACCGGTCCGACCTCGGGCACCGGCAACATCACGGCCGATCCGCTGTTCGCGGACGCGGCCTACGACGACTACCGGTTGCTGCCGGGTTCGCCGTGCCTCGATGCCGGCAGTGGGAGCCTGAACCCGCTGCTCCTGGATGCCGACCTGCGCGGCTGCCCGCGCGAGGCCGACTCCGATCTGGCCGGTGGGCACACCGTGAACCTGGGCGCCCACGAGTCGATCCCGCTCGATGCGGGCAACTTCGCCTCGCTGCAGGCGGCAGTGGACGCGGCCGAGAACTGCTCGGGCGTGGTGTTCGTGCCGCCGGGCAGCTACGGGGGGAGCATCAAACTGCGCGGCAAGTCGATCCTGGTCGTCGCGTCGTCCGGCGGCGTCGTGATGACGCGGAGCGGCGGGGAGGTGCTGATCGCCGAGGACCACGAGTCGCGCGGCGCGGTGTTCTCCGGCTTCCTCATCCAGCAGGCCGGGGTCACGAGCGCGAACGCGATCCGCTGTTCGAACGGCAGCGAGGTCACGCTCCGCAACTGCGTCGTCGACGACGGCTTCGGGACCGGCCTGCGCGTCGATTCCGACGCTCGGCCGTTGGTGCTCGACTGCGAGTTCCTGGATCGTTCGGGTGCCGGCGTGCAGGTTCGCTTCGGCGCGCGGGCCCGCTTCGAACGTTGCCGCATCGCGGGCAACTACAACTTCGGATCGTCGGTGGGTGGGATCAGTGCCGTCGGTGCCTCGATGGAGATGTACCACTGCCTGGTCGAGGGCAACACCGGCGGCGAGGTCGGCGGCGTGCGTCTCGAGGACGACCAGGGTTCGATCCTGGCGAACTGTTCGATCCTCTACAACTCGGGCGGATCTCTGGCGACCGGAGTGGAGATCGTGTCCTTCGCCGATCCGGCGGTGCCCGCCGTGGTGACCAACTGCATCGTCTGGGGGTCGTCCATCGGCACCCGGTGGCGCGACGTCTCGGGCGGCGCGAGCGTGTCCTACTCCGACATCAACGTCACTCCGGTCGTGCCGGGGACCGGCAACCTGAACGTGAACCCCGGCTTCGTCGGGTTGGGTCCCACCCTGGGCTCGGGCTCGCCCTGCATCGACGCCGGCGACACCACGGCACTCGATGGACGCCATACGCGCGATCTCGACGGCCACGATCTGTTCTGCGATCTGGTGTCGGTGGCGAACACCGGGATCGCCGACCTCCGCGGGGCGGTCGACATGGGCTGTGCCCAGGCCGTGCGCACCACCTTCGAGGACGTCGGCCTCGGCAAGGCCGGCGGCGGTGGCGTGGTGCCGGTGATGAGTGGCAGCGGTGCCGAGTGCTTCGACGATCCGCTGGTGCTGCGGCTCAGCGACGCCGCGGTCGGCCAGTTCGCAGCGATCGCCATTGGCGTGTTCCGCATCGACCTGCCGCTGCTCGGCGGCACGTTGGTGCCGAGCCCGATCGATGCGCCGACGGTGCTCACCAACGCGCAGGGTGCGGCGGAGCTGTCGTTCCCGTTGCCGGCGAGCGTGGTGGGAACGATCTGGGTGCAGGCCTGGGTCATCGATCCGGTGGCGAGCGAGAGCCTGTCGGCGAGCAATGGGTTGGGGGTGGTGGTGCGGTGAGGGGGCGGGGAGGATCGGCTACGATGCGCGCCATGGTCGAAGCCGGGTACCCTCTCACTGCGGAAGCCCTGCTGCTTCTGCCCGACGAAGATCGTTGCGAGCTGGTGCGCGGGGCGCCTCGTCCGAGGAGTCTCGCGGGCTGGCTGCACGGATACGTGACGCTGCAGATCGGGAGTAGGCTCGCGACGCATTGCGAGGCGCGGCGATCGGGCCGCGGGTTCGCGGCGGGAACCGGCTTCGTCCTCGGCCACGAGGACGACACCGTGCTGGCGCCCGACGTCTCCTTCGTGCGTGCGGATCGTCGACCCGAACGGCGCCGCGGCTTCTGGCAAGGACCACCCGACTTCGCGGTCGAGGTGGTCTCCCCGAACGACTCGTGGAGCCAGGTCGACGAGAAGGTCGGTCTGTGGCTCGAGTTCGGCTGCCCCCTGCTCCTGGTGGTCGACCCGGAACGGCGGGTCGCCTTCGTCCATCGGCCGGAGGGCGCGCGGGTCGAACTCGGTGCAGACGACGTCTTCGACGCCGGCGACGTGGTGCCGGGCTTCCGACTGGCGCTGCGCGAGGTCTGGGCGCCTGCTCCCGACGGGGAGTGACCGCGGGCGGCGTCAGCGCAGCACGAGTTCGAGATCGGTCGCGCCGGCCTTCACGTCGGGAAGGGTTGCTCCCGGCAACGGGAAGTCCTGGGGCCTCGCCTGCACCTTTCCGGCGAACGACTGCGGTACGGCGATCTCGAAGAAGCCGTCGGCGTCGGTGCGGTGGATCGGCGTGCTGCCGCGCATCGGCGGATCCCAGATCAGAAACACGACGGCCGACCGCCCCTCGCCGTTCGCTCCGACCACGCGGCCACTGATCTTCGCCGCGGGTTCCACGACGATCTCCACGCCACGCGTGCCGACCGCGACGTCTCGGACCGGAGCCGCCACCAGGCCGTCGGGCAGGTTCCAGACGGTGAGGTCGTGGCTCTGGCCGGCCTCCAGGCGTTCGAGTCGGAAGCTGCCGTCCGCGTCGACCCGGGTGCGGCCGCCGTTCGACGCGTGCACCTGCGGCGGGTCGTCGAGGGTTCCCAGGGGAAGCCCGTCGGACCGCCGGAGCCGGCCGATGATGGACTCGCCCGAGGAAAGCACGAGGCGCACGTCGGTCACCAGCGCGCCGTCGACCACTTCCACCTCGGCGGTCACGTTGCGTGGCCCGCCGCTGGGCGGATGGGCCGAGACCAGGTACTTGCCTGCTGCGACCTCGGCGAAGGCGAAGGAGCCGCCGGCGGACGTCTGCTGTTCGCGCGACTCGAAGTGATGCACGCCGTAGCGCGGCAGCTTCTCATCGGTCCACGCGCCCGCATCCGCGTTGCGGCCGTTCAAGGTCACGGTCAGGCCGGCCAATGGCTCGTCTCGCTCGTCGACCACCCGTCCTTCCACCCCACCAGCCGCACGCAGCACGACCTCGCCGACGTCCAGGCGTTGATCGACCGCGAGCCGGCCGGGTAGGGCATGCACCTTGGTCCCGTAGCTGCGATGCCTCGCATAGAGCCAGTAGCTCTGGTCGCTGCGCAGTCCGCGGGCGACGAACATCCCGTGGCCGTCGACCCTGGCGCGGATCCAGTCGGTGTGCATGGCGCCCGCCATCGAGACGAACGACGCACCTACCGCGACGTACGTGCCGGGCAGCCCCGCACCGAACTCGTCGACGACCCGGCCGCTGATCTCCGCGCCGTGCTCCAGCGCGATCACGATCTCGCTCTTCACGTCGGGCGACACGTTGCGAGTGGCCGCTGCGTAGCCGTCGGCTCGGACGTGCAGACCGGCGAGTTCATCGGCTCCGACGTAGGGAATCGCGAAGCGCCCGTCCGCCGCCGTGCTGACGAACCGCTTGAACGTCCAGGTAGTCGCGACGCGGGCGCCGACCACGGGCGCGCCGCTGCTGCCGTCGATGATCCTGCCAGGGATCGTGCGCGAGGGCGGCAGATCGATCTCGACGTGGTGCGTTCCGCCTTCCGTCAGCGTGCACCTTTCCCAGGTCTCGCGGTGCTCCGGCGAGTGGACCTGTGCGAACACGTCGGCCGGCTGCAGTTCTTCGACGCGGAACATCCCGCCGGCATCGGTGCGGGTGCTGGTAACCGGGACCGCCTCTCCGACCACGGCGATGGTCACCGGGACGTCCGGTACCGCCTCACCCTCGCATCGCACCGTGCCGGTGAGGATCGCGCCTCGTCCCAGCTCGATCACGATCTCGCCCGGCGAGGCGACGCAGTCGGGCAGGGTCCGCGCGGCGAATCCGTGAGCCCGCGCGTGGATGCGATGCGACCGTCCGCGCGCCGCGGGGAACGTGAACCGGCCTTCGGCATCGGTGTCCATGGTCGCCAGGGTCTCGATGCGCTTCCCGTACTCCATGTCGAGGTTCTCGAAGTCGTCGGCATCCCGGAAGCGGAGTTCGACGGTCGCGCCGGCGATCGGCGTGCCATCCTCCGCGCGAACCACGCGGCCGAGCAGGCGCGGCGCCGCATCGCTGGGCGGCTCGGGCATTGGCTCGCTGCCCGGTTCCCGTTCGACCGACACCCGTTCCTCGGGTTCGGACATATCGGATCCCACGTCCGCGGCTCGCGCTGCGCCGTCCGCCTCCGCGGTCTGCTGCGCAGGTTCGGGAACGCGATCCCGGTCGCCCGCTCCGATCAGCAGCCAGACGATCAAGGCGAGCACGCCCAGAGCTGCGACGAGGGCTGCGACCTGCATTGCACGGGGGGAGGATCTGCGAGGCATGGTTGCTGGATCGGAGTTCGAGAAAGAACGGCTCACCGGAGCACGAGTTCGAGGACGTTGGCTCCCGCCCGGACCTCCGACAATTCAGCCCGCGGAAACGATGCGCCCGTCGGCGATGCGTGGACCTTGCCGACGAAGCCCGGCGGAACCTCGATCGAGAAGCGGCCGTCGGCGCCGGTGCGGGTGATGGGCGCTCCGCCGGCGACGGGCGGCTCCCAGGTCACGTGGACACCCGCGGACAGGCCGGCACCGTCGGCGTCGACGACCCGACCGCTGATCGTCGCGGCGGACTCGACCACCAACTCGACGTCGGTCGCGCCCGCCACAATGGCGCGGGCGGGCGCGGCCGCGAGGCCCTTGGGCAGATCCCAGAGGGTGAGGTCGTGGCGCTGTCCGGGTTCGAGGCCCTGGAGTCGGAAGTGGCCGGCCTCGTCGACCGCGCAACTGCTGGCGTGCGAGGCGACGACCCGGACCGACTCGCGGAGTTCACCGAGGGGCAATCCGTTGGCGCGGCGGACCCGCCCTTCGATGCTGGCGCCGTTCGCGAGCACGAGTTCCAACCCGGCCTGGACCATGCCGTCGCTGACCGTGACCTCCGTCTGCGAGGTCTGGTTGCTATTGACGCGCGAGCGTGCCGTGACCGTGTAGGCACCACCCGCCACCTCGGTGAACGCGAAGGTCCCGTCTGCTGCCGACCGCTGACTGCGCGATTCGAATTGCGAGACCCCGCGGCGTGGCGGGTCGGTGTCGAGCCAGGCGCCTGCATCGGAGTTGCGGCCGCGCAGCGACACCGAGACGCCCGCGCGGGGCTCACCGAGTTCGTCGACGACTCGACCCTCGACTCCGCCTGCGAGTTGGAGCACCACTTCGCCGACGTCGAGCCATTGTTCCACGGCCAGCCGGGCGGGGAGCGCATACACTTTCGTGCCGCGGCCGCGGTGTCTCGCATAGAGCCAATAGCTCTGGTCGCTGCGGAGGCCTCGCGCGACGAAGTGGCCCTGGTCGTCGACCGCGGCACGGATCCAGTCGGTGTGCTCGATCCCCGGTCGGAGCATGAACGACGCTCCGAACGCGACGTAGGACCCGGGCAGTGCGGCGCCCTCGCCGTTCACGATCCTGCCGGTGACCGCGGCGCCACGTTCCAGCTCGATCACCGGTTCGGTCTCGTCGTCGGGGGCCACGTTGCGGGTGGCCTCCGCGAAGCCGCCGGCGCGCACGTGGAGTTCGGCGATCTCGTTGTCCGCGACGTAGGCGATCCGGAAGCGGCCTTCCGCGTCGGTCGTCACGAAGCGCTTGAAGGTCCAGTTGGTCGCGACGCGCGCGCCAGCCACCGGCTGGCCGTCGCTCCCGTCCACGACCTGGCCGACCACCATGCGCGACGGCCGCAGATCGATCTCGACGTGGTGGGCCCCGTCGTCTTCCAGGAGAACGCGTTCCCATGTCTCGCTGTGCTCCGGCGAACGGACCTGCACATAGACCGACGCCGGTTGCCGCGCGTCGAAGCGGAACATTCCGCCCGCATCGGTGCGGGTCCGGCCCGGGTAGATCGACTCGCCGGCCACGGCGAGGATCACCGGTACGTCGGGCACTACTTCGCCTTCGCAGCGCACCGTGCCGGTGAGTCGCGCGCCGCGCCCCAGCTCGATCACGATCTCGCTCCCTGAGGCGACGCAGTCCGGCACCGTGCGCGCCGCGAAGCCGTGTGCCCAGACGTGGAGGCGGTACGAACGTCCGTGCGCGGCGGGAAACGTGAACCGACCGTCGGCATCGGTCTGGATGCTCGCCAGGGTCTCGACCTGCTCGCCGTACTCCATGTCGAGGTTCCAGAAGTCGTCGGCGTCGCGGAAGCGGAGTTCGACGGTGGCGCCTTCGATCGGGGTGCGGTCGTCCTTGCGGACCACGCGGCCGTGAAGGCGTGGAGCGGTGTTGCTGGAAGCGCTCGCGAGAGGTTCGGGTCGAGGGTCCTCCTCCACCGACCGGCGCTCGTCGGTCTCGAGCGCTCCGGGGATGGCCGATCCGTCGCGTGCCGTACCGCCCGTTTCCGTTCCGGCCGCCACGACCTCGGGTGCGGCCTGCGGGGTCGGGTCGCCGCCGAGCAGGCCGGCGAGCAACCAGCCGAGCGTGGCCAGCACGACCAAGGCCGCCGCCGCCAGGGCGACGCGGGATTCACCGCGTGGGGAGGCTGACATGGTCGGAAGGTAGCCGATCGCCGGGAGGCCTCGGGTGGCCGGGGGTCGGGCTTCCTTCCTCGGCTCGGACTTCGCGTGCACTTGCCCTGCCGCGTAGGAGGCGCTCCGCTGGCGGGCCTTCGTGTGCCCGCCCCCGCAAACCGGTCCCCGATCATGAGTCGAACCAAGCTCCTTCCCCTCCTCCCGGCGCTGTTCCTGGCCGGTCCGATCCTCGTTCCGAGCCTGCGAGCCCAGGACGAAGAGACCCCGCAGGCCGCACGCGAAGTGCCGGCGCCGGACAGTCTTGCACCTCTGCCGGCCGACCGCCGGAAGGGCTTCGAGTCGATCGATCCCGAGCTGTGCAAGGAGTGGCTGAGCTACCTCGCCTCCGACGAGCTCGAGGGCCGCGAGACCGGACGACCGGGCTACAAGAAGGCCGCCGAGTTCATCGCCGCTCACTTCGAGGAGTGGGGGCTGAAGCCGGTGGGAGACGACGGCAGCTACTTCCAGGCGGTGCCGTTCGTGAAGACCGCGCCCGATCCGGAGACCAGCTACATGGCGGTCGTGGGAGGTGACGGCAAGGAGCTGCTGCGCGTGGCGGTCGGTTCCGGCATCGGTGGCAGCATCGGCGAGAACTCGGAAGCGCAGGGTCCGCTGACCGTCTTCGACGCCAGCGTCGAGGAGCCGGACTTCTCCGGCCTCGAGGGCAAGATGGTCCTCGTCGATGGCGACATGGACCGCCGCGCGATGTGGGGCCTGCTGCGCGTCGGTCCTGCTGCGGTGTTCACGGTCTCCGACGAGCAGGCCGCGCGGGTCACCGAGCGGATCAGCCTGGACACCGGCGGCCGCGACCGGGTGCGCAATGCCCGGCGCCGCTTCCCGAACAGCTATGCGTTGACCGCTCAGGTCGCGGAGCAGGTCCGGGAGCTGGTCGCGGGCGCCGAGGGCGTCGAGGTGCGCATGCAGGTCGAGGTGAAGACCGAGCCGGTGTTCGCCGCCAACGTCGTGGGCCTGCTCGAGGGCAGCGACCCGAAGCTGAAGGCGGAGATCGTCGGCGTGGGCTCGCACCTCGACCACGTCGGCATTGCCGGCAATGGCGAGATCCGCAATGGCGCCGACGACGACGGCTCCGGCACCACCGGCGTGCTCGCCGTGGTCCGCGCCTTCCACGAGAACGGCAAGCGGCCGAAGCGCTCGATCCTGTTCATGTGCTTCGCCGGCGAGGAGATGGGTCTGATCGGTTCGCGGCACTACACCGAGAACCCGATCTTCCCGCACGAGCAGATGGTGGCCGAGATCCAGATGGACATGATCGGCCGCCGCGAGGAGGCGCCGAACCCCGAGGCGCGGGCTCCCGAATCGCCGGACGACAACGTCAACACGCTGCACCTGGTGGGCACGCAGAAGGCCTCCGACGAGCTGCACGCGCTGTGTCTGGAGCTGAACGAGAAGCACGTCGGCTTCGTGTTCGAGTACGACCAGGAGGGCATGTTCGGTCGCAGCGACCACGCCAACTTCGCGCGCCAGAACATCCCGGTGTGCTTCCTGTTCACCGGCCTCCACCCGCAGTACCACCAGCCCGACGACACCGTCGAGAAGATCGACTTCCCGAAGCTGGCGCGGGTCGCGCAGTTCGCCTACTCGCTGGCCTGGGAGCTGGCGGATCGCAGCGAGCGGCCGACGGTGGACCGGACCTGGGACGAGGTCAGCCGGCGGCGCGGGCGCTGAGTCGCGAGTCGTGACGCGTCGCATCGAGGGCTCCGAGGAGCGTGCCCGCTACCTGCCGCTCGATGCGAGCGACGCCGACGTGCTGCGCCTGCTCGATGCATACGTCGGCCTGCTCGCCGCATCGCGCTGGGACGACGCGGCGCGCTTCCTGCGCAGTCGCCACCCGACCGATGCCGCGCTGCTCGAGTGGTGCGTGTGCACGCACGGCGGGTATCGCGAGGACGAGCCCGGGAATCGCGTCGACGACCCGGCCGCGGTGTTCCGCAGTCTCGATGCGGCGAGCTGTCGGCGGGTGCGTGCGCATGGCGCGACGCTGGCCGAGCGCGGGGGGTACGTGGAGTACGACCTGCCGATGGGCGGGACGCGCAGCGACCTGACGCTGGAGGTCGCGATCGACCGCGTCGGAGACCGGCTGGAGCTGGTCTTCGAGGGGATCCACGTGATGTGAGAACTTGCTCGCGGTCCTCCGTGGGGTTCCGCTGGACTCATGGACCGAGCACCGGAGTCCGAAAAGCGACGTCGTCGAGGGCAGGGTCTCCACTGGGTCCTGTTCGCGGTTGCCCTGGCCGTTCTGGCCGGAGTGCTCACGTTCGTGGTTCCATTGCTCGGGGCGCTGCTGCCTCTGGATGCCGGCGATCTCCGACGCGCGGAGCCCGTGCGTGCATGGGTGCGTGCGGAGTATTGGGACGGCGTGAGGATCGGCGTCACCGCGGAACGTCATGGCGTCGAGGTCGGAATCGTGCATGTCGATGATCCCGCGCAGCAGGACGCGATCGTGGAGCGAATCCGGGATGGCGCGCGAGGTCGGGGCTGGGGCCCGATCACCGTCACCTTTCGAGTCGACCGGTCCGAGCTGATCCGGGATTCCGAGGGCCGCGTCGTCGGCGGAAGACCGCTCCCTCCGCAGGTGATCCGGGTGGAGGAGCTCTGATGGGTGCGTTGCGTGCCGTGGCGGAACAGTGGGCGGCCGACCGCGATGGGCGCGCGCGGTGAAGGTCCACGTACGTCCGCTCACGTCCTGATCCCTCGCCGCGGGTGGCCGGCCGCAGCCGCTCCAATCGGCTCGATGTGATGCTGCCGCACCTGCCTCGTCCAGTTCGTCGAGGGCCCTGGCGAGGAGGATCGTGGCCGGACGGTCGGCATGCGTTCCTTGCTCGCATAGCGAGCAGGGTCCACTACTCTCCCAGCGCCGCGTTACTCCGGCACGCCCTCGCCGACGGGACGCCCGGCGGCACCCGCCTCGTTGCTGGCGCCGACTCGCTGCGCGCCGACAGCGAGGCGGTCGTCGAACCGAGGACCCGCGACCTGGTGTTCGTGCAGGGCTCCATGGCCAACGGAGTGGAGATGTGGCGGACCGACTGGACCGCGTCCGGTACGCGGCTCGTCGCCGACGTCGAACCCGGTCCGGCCGACTCGCTGCCACGCGGGCTCGATTGGGAGCGCGACTTCATCTACTTCTCCGCCGACGCGCTCGGGATCGGGCGTGAGCTGTACCGCTACGATCCGACCAACGACCGGGTGGAGCGCTTCGGGAACGTCGAGCCGGGAACCGGTGGCTCGGACCCGGTGATCCTCTGCACCGCGCGCGAGGGGTTGGTGATCCGGGCCTTCCGGAGCACGTCGGGCGTGGAGCCTTGACGTCTCGACCTGGCGGCTGGTCGCGCGGACCTGTTGTTCGACGTCAACCCGGGCATCTCCACCGGCGACTCGGACCCCAACGGGTTCCTGCGGTGCCGCGACCGGTCGTTCTTCACCGCCGACGACGGCCAGAACGGCCGCGAGCTGCACGCGGTCCAACTCTGCGCCAGCGGCGCGTGGCTCGCTCAGCCATACGGCGAAGGCTGTGGCGCCACGCTCGACGCCTCGGGAGCTGCCGTTCTCGGTCGAGCTTTCGCCTTCGAGATCGAGACCGTCGCCAGCAGCCCGGTCGCGCTGGCCTTCGGCGTCACCCCGACCGCGCAGGTCCTGGTGCCCGGCTGCAGTCTGCACATCGCCGGTCCGGAGACGGTCGCCGTGACGACCAGCGACGGACAGGGACGTGCCAGCGTGGGACTCACGATCCCCAACATGCCCGAGCTCGTTGGCGACCGGATGCACTTCCAGGCCTTCGCCGTGTTCCCGGGCGGTCCTGCAGGAGGTGGCACCAATGGGCTCGAGGTCGTCGTCGGGCGGTGAGGGGCGATAACCGTTCTCAAACGGTCTCCATCATCGTCTCCGAATCGCCCTGGAAGATCCCAGCACCCGGCCGGTGCGATCCGACGTGGGCCGGCCCAGGTGCCTCGCGCTTCGGAAGACGCGACGCCTGGTCCAGCGACGTCGGTTCGCGGCACCACGCGCAATTGCGGGGACTCCCCGTCGGTTCGGCTTGTCCAAGGCGTTGGAATGGAGCGAGGCCGGCGCGACGCAGCCCGGTTCCGTGTTCCGTCGAGTCGGCGGCGGTCGGGGTGGTGGTGCCTCCGTCCGTTGGTACGGGTGACCGCTTCGCGTGGTCGCGCGGGTACCCATGGTGCAGCGATCCGGGAGATGTGCACGACCCGACTACTTGGCCCGGTGCGCTATGTAGGGTTCCGCCCTCCACGCTCCGTTCCGCAGCGACTCCCGCACCCGATGCACTCAGACCCCGTCCCTTATCGATCGCTCGTCATTCTGCTCGCCGTGGCCCTCGCGGCGGCCACGGAAGCCCAGTCCCCCGTCTCGAACACTCTCGTCGCCGACATCGAGACCGCTCCGCGCGGCACCGGGGAAAGCTCCGACGCAGAACTCGTCGGGCAGGCGGGCGGCGCAATGTGGTTGGCGGTGACCACCCGCGGTACTGGCCGCGAGCTGTGGATCACCGATGGACAGCCCTCCGGCACCGTGCCGTTGGCCGAGCTGGTGGCCGGACCGGAAGGCAGCGAGCCGCGCGGACTCGGCGTGCTGCCCAATGGTGTGGTGCTGTTCAGCGCCGAAAGCGATGTCGCCGGCCGGGAGCTGTTCGCCAGCTCGCTGGCCTCGCCCCAGCCGAGGCTGGTTCGCAACATCCGCCCGACCGGTGATGCCGCGCCGGTCGGCGGCGTGGTCTGGCAAGGTGCTCTATGGTTCCTGGCCGACGACGGGCAGCACGGCTTCGAGTTGTGGCGGAGCGACGGGACCGCGGCCGGGACGGTGCTGGTCGACGATCTGGTTCCGGGTGCCGGCTCGCCGTTCGACGGCACCGAGCAACTCGTCGCCGGATCCGGCCGGCTCTGGGTGCGCTCCGAGGCGTCGGCTCCGGCGTTGTGGGTCAAGGACTCGGTCACCACCCCCATGCGTTTCGTGCGCAACTTCGCTTGGCCGCTGCCGCATGCGAGTTGGCTGGCGCCGCTCGCGGGTGGCGTGGTGTTCATCGATCGGGACGTGTCGTCCGGCATGGAGCCGTGGTTCAGCGACGGGACTGCCGCCAATACCTTCCGGCTCGCGGATCTGCGCGTCGGCTCCACCGGCTCGTCGCCGGGGTTGCTGGCTTCGGACGGCGCGCGGGTCTGGATGAACGCGCAGACCGACTTCTTCGGTAATCGCCAACTGGTGGTGACCGACGGAACCGTGGCGGGCACCTCGTTGGTGCCGGGAACCTGGGGCCTGTGGTCGGACAGCGAAGGCGTCCTCGATCCCAGCGGAGGGGATTGTCTGTTCGTCCGCCAGGAGCCCGGGAGCGGCTACGAATTGTGGCGCAGCGACGGCACAGGGGTCGGCACGCGACTCGCCGCCGACGTGGTTCCCGGACCCGACGGTTCGCAGCCGCACGACTTCCTGCTGCGCGGCAGTTCGCTCTACTTCACCGCGAACGACCCGGCAGTGGGCGCCGAACTGTATCGCTTCGACCTCGGCACCGGCACCGCGCAGCGACTGACCGACCTCCGGCCCGGTGTGCAGGGTTCCGGAGCGGTCGCGCTCGGCGTGGCAAGGGCGGGCATCGTGTTCCGAGCCTTCGACGGCGTGACCGGCAACGAACCCTGGCGCGTCGATCCGACCAGCCTCGGGGTCGTGTCGCTCGGCGATCTGAACCCCGGTTCCCGCACCGGGGACTCGGCCCCGGACACGTTCGCCCGCTGGCGCGACTTCGCGTTCTTCCTGGCGACCACCGAGGCAAGCGGCATCGAGCCGTACGTCACCGATGGCACGGCGGCCGGCACCTGGCGGGTCGGTGACCTCGCTCCGGGTTCGCGGAGTTCCGGCGCGGGGCCGTTGGGCACGACCGACCAGGGCGTGATCCTGTGGGGGGTCGACGGTCAGGGCCAGCGCCGGCTGTGGATCAGCGACGGCACGCCCGACGCCGCGCGGCGGCTGCCCGGCTTCCAGGCCGACCACGCGCTGCAGGTGGCGATGCCGGGGGTTCGCGACGGCGCCGACTTCTACTTCGTGGTGCGCGACGACCGCGGCACCAACCTCTGGCGCAGTGACGGGAGTTCTACTGGCACCCGGATCGCCGCGGCGATGCCCGCGGACACTGCGGTGCAGTTCGAGTTCGTGCTGCCCTCGGGGCTGCTGCTCGGCTTCGGCGGCTCGGGCTCGGGCGGCCCCGAACTCTGGGTCTCGGACCGGACGACCGCGGGAACGCAGCAGATCCGCGAGTTCGTTCCCGGGCTGATCGGCGGCTACCCCCGCGGCTTCACCGCGATTGGCGGTGGCGCGGTCTTCGCTGCCTACGACGACCTGCACGGTCGCGAGCTGTGGTTCACCGACGGCACCGCGGCCGGCACGTGGCTACTGCAGGATCTCGATCCCGGCA
The DNA here is from genome assembly GCA_030432695.1 of bacterium. Classification (GTDB taxonomy): domain Bacteria; phylum Planctomycetota; class UBA1135; order UBA1135; family UBA2386; genus JAUILN01. Next base: position 684,851 of record JAUILN010000003.1, read on the forward strand.
CCCCGGGGAGTTCGCCGGGCGGTCTTTGTCGGATCGGCGGTGCGGCGCTGTTCCTCGCGCGGACGGCTACGTCGGGCACCGAACTCTGGACTACCGACGGGACCAGTGCCGGTACGCGCCTCGTGGTAGATCTCGAGCCCGGACCCGGCGACCGGCGACCTCTCGGCCTGGTCACCGGCAACGGACGCGAGGCGTGGTTCTGGGCCGATGTCGCATCGGGCCAGCCGGGCCTGTGGATCACCGACGGCACGGCCTCGGGGACACGCCTGGTGCGCGCGACGCGGCCCGACGGCCAGGCGTGGACGCGGAACGTGCTCACCCCGCTGGGCGACGGACGACAGGTCGTCTTCGCGCAGTCCTCTCCGGAGTTCGGCGGTGAGGTCTGGGTCAGCGACGGGACGTCTGCCGGCACGCGCGCACTCACCGACAGCAACCCGGGCAGGTCGAGCGCCGAGCCGCACGTCGGTGACTTCGGCGTCGGCGGCGCTCGCGTCGGCAACCGCCTGCTGTTCGTCGCCGACGACGGGCTCACCGGGCGAGAACTGCACGCGGTCGAACTCGGGGCGAGCGGTGCCTGGGTCGCTTCGCCCTACGGGGCCGGTTGCGGAGCGTCGCTCGATTCCTCGGGCGCGCCGATCCTCGGCCAGTCGTTCACGTTCGGGGTCCGCACGGTTGCCGGCAGCGCCGTGGCGTTGCTGTTCGGAGCTGCGCCCCGCTTCGACGAGCTGGCGCCAGGATGCAGGTTGCACCTCGCGGCGCCGGTCTCGGTCGCGGCCCGGACCAGCGACGCGCAGGGACTGGCCACGGTGAGCCTGACGATCCCGAACGTTCCCGCGCTCGTCGGCGATCTGCTGCACTTCCAGGCCTTCGCGACGGTTGCCGGTGGCCCGTTGGGTGGAGTTGCTGCGGGCACCAACGGCCTGGAGATCGTCCTGGGGCGCTGACTGCACGCGTGCGAGAGCTGGCGCTGGACCGGCGCGGCCCGCTACTGTTGCCGCGATCCGCCCGTCAGCCCGCACCCCGGAACGCATGACCTCCACGACCCCGCCCGCCGCGCACGACGCGCGCGTCCACAAGACCACCGAGTTCATCACCGCGGTCCGCGAGCGGGTCGGGGAGGTGGTGGTCGGCCAGGACGTGGTCGTCGAGCGGGTGCTGATCGCGCTGTTCACCTCCGGTCACCTGCTGCTGCAGGGCGTGCCGGGTTTGGCCAAGACGCTGCTGGTGTCGGCGATCTCGAAGACGATCCATCTCGACTTCGCGCGCATCCAGTTCACGATCGACCTGCTGCCGTCCGACATCCTCGGCTCGGAGATCCTCGACCAGCGGACCCACGAGTTCCGCACCCACCGCGGGCCGATCTTCACCAACCTGCTGCTGGCCGACGAGATCAACCGCGCCGCACCCAAGGTGCAGTCGGCGCTGCTGGAGGCGATGCAGGAGCGCCGGGTCACGATCGGCAACGAGACCCATCGGTTGCCGACGCCGTTCCTGGTGATCGCGACCCAGAACCCGGTGGAGCAGGCCGGCACCTTCGAGCTCCCCGAGGCGCAGCTCGACCGCTTCATGCTGCTGCACCGGTTGACCTACCCGCAGCCGGAGGAAGAGAAGGAAGTCCTGCGCCGCAACATCGGGCTGGGCGTGCGGCGTGAGGGCGCGGGCGCGGTCGCCAAGACCGAGTTCGACGTCCTCGACGACGCCCAGGTCGGTGGCGCCGAGGAATTGTCCTTGGCGATGGAGTGCGTCAACGAGGTGCACGTCAGCGAGGTGTTCATGGACCACGTGATCGAGGTCGTGAACCGGACCCGCAACCACCCGCTGATCGAGCTGGGCTGCTCGCCGCGCGCCGGGATCTCGCTGGTGAAGGCGTCGCGAGCCCGGGCGCTGATCCATGGCCGCGACTACGTGATCCCCGAGGATCTCTACGACCTCGCCGAGGACACGATGCTGCACCGCATCCGGCTGAGCTACGAGGCGCTGGCCGACGGGCACGAGCCGGCGAAGGTCCTGCAGGATCTGCTGCGCGAGACGGTGGGCGAGTGAGTGGCCGGGCAGCGAGCGCAGGAGGCGCCGAGCGCGTGGTGCGCGGATCGCGGGGAACCGAGGGTCAGCTCGAGGCGGCCGACCGCCTGGACACCCGCCAATTCCTGATCGCCACCAAGCGGCTCGCGACCTCGCTGAGCTACGGCACCGACCGGAGCCGCTTCCTCGGCTCGGGCATCGAGTATGTGCAGTCGCGGCCCTACCAGTACGGCGACCCGGTGCGGGCGATCGACTGGCGGGTGACCGCGCGGACCGGCCGCGTGCACGTCAAGGACTTCGAGTCGCCGAAGCGCACGCCGGTGTGGTTCCTGCTCGACACCTCGGCGTCGATGACGCTGAGCTCGATCCCGCGCAGCAAGTACGCCCTCGCGCTGCAGCTCGCCGGCGGCATCGCCGAGGCCTGTCTCGACCGGGTCAGTCCGGTCGGCATCGTCACCGTCGGCGAGCACGCATTCCGCATCGAACCGAGCCTGTCGAAGGACACGATGCTGCAATGGCTGCTGCACCTGCGGCGCTTCCGCTACGACGAGGCCACCCGCCTCGGCCAGCGCGTCGCCGAGATGACCCCGCGTCTGCAGGAGCGGAGCCTGGTGATCGCGATCAGCGACCTGCACGATCCGCTCGGGGTCGCGGCGCTCCGCCTGCTGGCGCAGGAGCACGACTGCGTGGCGTTGGTGCTGCGCGACCCTGCCGAGTACGGCCTGCGCGGTGCCGGCATCCTGGCCGCGCGCGAAGCGGAGTCGGGGCAGAGCTTCGTGACCACCGGTCGCCGGCAGCGCATCGACGACGAGGAGATCCTGCGCAGCCTGCGTCGCGCGGGAGTCGACCAGCTCATGATCCGCACCGACCGGCCGTTCCTGCACCAGTTGCGGCAGTTCTTCCAGTTCCGCGGCGTGATCGGTCGGGGGGCGCGATGACTCGGCTGCTTCGGGTCGGCTGTATCTTGCTGGCGGCGGCGATCCTCGCGGGCGCGACGTCGGGGCAGGAGGCCGCGCGGGTCGAGGGCGAGGTCGCCGAGCGCTCCGCCCCGGTCGGGATCCGGGCGCGGATCGAGGGGGTCGTGCTGCCGGGGCCTGTCTTGCAGGTGGTTCCCCTGGAGCATGGCGCGCCGATGGTGCTGCGCATCGTCAAGACCTGGCCGCACGGCGAGGCGATGCGCTACGACCTCGAATACATGGGCCTCGAGCCCGGTCGCTACGACCTCGCGGAGCTGCTGCAGCGCGCCGACGGCACGATGCCGGAACTGCCGAGCGTGGCGGTCGAGGTCCGCTCGGCGCTGCCGCCGGGGCAGGTCGAGCCGTCGCCGCTCGCGCCGGATGCGCCGCCGTCGATGGGTGGCTACACCCTGGCGCTGTGGGCGGCGGGGATCGTCTGGGTTCTCGGACTCGTGGCGATCCTGTTCGTCGGGCGCAAGAGGAAGGGTGCCGAGCTCGCCGAGGTCCAGGCGGCGCCGCGTTCGCTGGCGGATCGGCTGCGGCCGCTGGTCGAGGCGGCGCGGCGCGGCGAACTCGCCGACGACCGCAAGGCCGAACTCGAACGTCTGATCCTCGCCCACTGGAGAGAGCGCCTGGCTACGGAAGGGGCGGATACCGAGGACCTGACCGCCCGCGAACTGCTGCGCCGGCTCCGCGACCATCCCGAAGCTGGCCCACTGGTGCAGCGCCTCGAAGAGTGGCTGCACCGGCCGGGCGATGCGGCAGACGTCGACGTCGACGCCCTGCTCGCGCCGTACGAGAACGTCCGCGCGCCGGGTGAAGGAGCCGGGGCGTGAGCTTCGCCTACCCGTTCGTCCTGGTGTTCCTCATCGCGCCGGTGCTGCTGCTGGTGGCTACGTGGTGGAAGCGGCCGGGCAACCTGGTGCTCCCCTACGACCACTCGCGCGGCAAGCGCGGCCGGACGTTGGCGTTCCTGGTCCATTGCGCCGACTCGTTGCCCGCCCTCGCCCTGGCGATCGTCGTGATCCTGCTCGCCGGCCCGCAGCAGCTCGACGCGCCGCAGACCCGCCGCAAGCTCACCAACATCGAGTTCTGCCTCGACGTGTCGGGTTCGATGACCGCGGCGTTCGGCGAGGGCACGCGCTACGACGCCGCGATGGACGCCATCAACACGTTCGTGGAGAAGCGCCCCGGCGACGCCTTCGGGCTGACCTTCTTCGGCAATGCGGTGCTGCATTGGGTGCCGCTCACCAGCGACACCTCGGCGTTCCGCTGCGCGCCACCGTTCATGGATCCCCAGCGCTCGGGTCGGCCCTATTGGTTCGGCGGCACCGAGATCGGCAAGGCTCTGCTCAGCTGCCGCAAGGTCCTGATGGAGCGCGAGACCGGCGACCGGATGATCATCCTGGTCTCCGATGGCCAGAGCGCCGACCTCGGTGGTGGCGCGGAGGAGGAGATCGCCCGCAAGCTGCGCGACGAGGGAATCGTGGTCTACGCCGCACACATCGCCCAGGGCAACATCCCCGACGAGATCGTGGACATCACCGGCAAGACCGGCGGCATGGCCTTCGAGCCCGGCGATCCCGTCGCGCTGGCGCAGGTGTTCCAGCGCATCGACGAGATGGAGGCCGCCGAGCTCGAGAAGATCGCTGCGGAGCAGATCGACGACTTCGGGCTGTGGGCGGTCATCGGGCTGTCGTTGCTGGGCGCGTACCTGCTCACGTCGTTCGGGTTGCGCTATACGCCGTGGTGAGCGACAGCTCGCTGCTCACCGATCCTCCGGCTCCACGTTCCCGACGTTCTTCGCTGCCCGCAGCACCGGATAGTGCTGGGTGAACACCAAGTCCTCCGCGGCCGTCGCCGCGTGACAGGTCGCGCACGCCGCCGTGGGCATCTGCTCGGCGCGCTGGTGCGGCGGGCCGCCCTTCTCGTCGGTGAAGCGGAAGTAGCCCCAATGGCCGGGCTCGTCGGGGAAGCGCTTCTCGTCCTTCAGCGCCACCTCGACGCCGAGGAACTCGCCCATGAAGTAGCCGGCGCCGCTGGAGGAGGACTTGGTGCCGACCGAGACCAGCTCCTTCACCACCACGGTGCCGTCGCGCCACACGCCGTGCTGCTTGTAGTGGTCGTAGCTGACCGGATCGATGTAGACGCTGTGGAACTCGGGGAACGCGGCCTTGCCGTTGTTCATGTCGTTCGGCGTCAGCGGCGCACCGATGTAGATCCAGCGGCGGTAGCCGCGCGGCCGGGCGAGCTTGCCGTCCTGGCCGAACGAGACTTTGTACGACGGGGTCGTGGGCTGCTGGGCCATGCCCTGCGCGGTGCGCACGCCCGCCGAGCTGGCAGACGTCTCGTTGCAGGCGAGCGACAGGATGCCGAGGCCGCTCAGGGCCACGGCGGCGATCAGTGGGCGGATCATCGGGCGGCCTCCATCACGGGCAGCTCGACCTGGCTCAGCAGGTCCTTCGCGGAGGGATGGAGGAGGTCGTCGGAAGCGACGGGGATTCGGGGGTTCATCAGGTCGTTGCCTCGGTTGAGGTTCGACCCGTGAGTCGCGGCCCGGCGCGGTTCCTTACTCCGGCTCTCCGGGGTTTCGCGCGATTCCGTCGGATGTGTCGTCGCCGGCCTCGGCCTGCACTGCGCGGCGCAGTGCCTCGAACTCCTCCTCGCACTCCGGGCACACGGTGAGGTGCTGGAGCGCGGGCGCCGCATCGGCTGGGAGTCGGCCCGCGTCGCGCAGCAATTCGGCGAGACCGGCGGCGCGCGCCAGGAACTGGTCGCAGTCGATCTCCTCGGCGGAGGTGCGCTCCAGCCACTGCAGCAGCTTGCGCCAGTCCGGTCGGTCGGTCATCGGGAGGGTGCCTCGGCCACGAAGCCGTGGAGTGCGTCGGCGCCGAAGCCGCGCCGTTCGAGGGCGAGGCGGAGCTTCTTGCGGGCGTCGTGGATCAGCTTGTAGAGGGCGTTCTGGTTGGTGCCGAGGCGGGTCGCGATCTCCACGGTCGGCAGACCGCGCAGCTCGGCGAGGATCGCCACGCGTTGGCGCTCGGTCAACGACGACGCGATCGCCTGCTGGAGGGCCTCGACCAGTCCGTGGCTCTCGACGATCTCCGCCGGCTCGGGGGAGCCGTCTCTACCCCAGGCCGCCGCCTCGGCGAGCACCGCGTCGAAGGGTACCATCCGGCCTTCGCGGACCTTCCGGCGCCGCAGCTCGGTGAAGGCCACCCGCAGCGCGATCGCGGTGGCCCAGGTGGTGAACCGGCTGTCGCCGCGGAAGTGGTCACGGCTGCGTAGGATCTGCAGCAGGCTGTCCTGCACGACGTCGTCGAGATCGAGCGTGCGGAGTCGGTCGCCGAGGACGCGCCGCAGGGATCTACCGAGCAGCACCGCGAGGTCCTGGCAGACGTCCGGATGGTCCTGGGACTCGAGATCCAGGCCCGCGAGCCACTCGGCGTCGCTGCGGGATCGGCGCGTCGGATCCATGGGGGTCGGCACGAGGCGCAGAGCACGAGCGAGTCTCGCTGTGGTTCCGTCCCGTCTCGGCGCTTTTTCGGTGCGATGGGGCGATCGGACGGGGGAACCGGCCCATGTCCGGACGGAAGGCGAGCAGGGGCTTGCGGGGCGGGACCTATGCGCCACGATCGAATGGTCCCATCTCGCTGCCCCGTCCGGCGTGGCTGGCGGTATCCAACGAAATCCGGTCACACCCCGGTGTGCCGGGCTCTTTTCCTCCCATGTCTTCACGCTCCTCTCGTCTCGCATCCTTCGCCCTGGCGCTCGGCCTCGCCGGGTGGGGGGCCTCCCTCTCGGCCCAGGACCCCACCGAACAGACCGGGGAGGCCATCGTCGGCGTCCCGGTCCGTCCTGAGGCGCCGATCGACGGCCCGATCCCCGACGTGCCGGTCCCCCCCGGCGTCCTGCTCGCGGATCCGCCGCCGCACACCGCTCCGCCAATCCCGGAGGGCCCGTTCCGTGCCGGTCCGGACACGCCGGAGTCGCGGGTCCTGGAGGTCGACACCCAACCGGAGCTCCCCGGCCAGTTCCGCTACTTCCAGAACCAGGTCGTACGGCCGAGCGGTGCCAATACTTCCTCGACCGGTGAGCCGTCGGTCGCGATGGTCCGCGACACGGTGTTCCAGACCGGCAACTGGTACGCGGCGCGCTCGGTCGATGCCGGCGAGACGTTCACCTACGTCAGCCCCTACAGCATCTTCGGCGCGCTCGACGGCGGGTTCTGCTGCGACCAGCGGGTGTACTATCACGAGGCCCGCGACATCACGATCTGGCTGCTCCAGTACAGCTACAGCAGCTCGACCCAGCAGGGTAGCTACCGGATCGCGATCGCCAATGGCCGCGCCGACCTGCAGAACCCGAGTTCCAGTGCGTGGACCCGCTACACCTGGAATCCCGGGATGATGGGGTTCGGCAACGGCAACTGGTTCGACTTCCCCGACATGGCGACGACGGGCGACAAGTTGTTCGTGTCGGCCAACGTGTTCAGTGGTTCGGGCTCGAACTTCCAGGGTTCCGTGGTCTGGATCATGGACCTCGCGCAGATGGCCGCGGGCCAGGGCGTGAACTGGAGCTACGTGACCAACTCCAACCTGCTCGGCAGCACCTACCGGTTCGCCGAGGGTGGTCCCAGCGACCGGCTGTACTTCGCCGCGCAGCGCAACACGTCGTCGCACTACATCTACCGGATCACCAACGGCGGCTCCTGGAGCCGGGTGACCCGCAACGTCGGCACCTACTCCAACGCCACCGCGAGCGCGCCGGGGCCAGATGGCCGCGATTGGGCTGGCCGGGTCACCGGTCGCTTCCGCGGCAGCTTCGGCAACAGCAGTGAGGTCGGCTTCCTGCTCACCTCGGCCGCGCGGCCGACGAACGGACGACCACTGCCCTTCACCAAGGTCTACCGGTTCACCGCCGACGACAACCGCACGCTGCTCGGCGAGCACGACATCTGGAGCAGCACGCTGGCATTCGCCTACGCGACGGGACGCTGCAACGACAGTGGTCACGTCGGTCTGGTGATGGCCATCGGTGGTCCGAGCTACTACCTGCGCTCGGCGGCGACCCTGATCGACCAGTATCAGGCGTGGGGCGGTCTGACCGTCTATCCGATGGCGACCGGCAACAGCGGTCCGAGCGGCAACCGCTGGGGCGACTACTTCGACGTCCACGCCCAGGAGACCTACGGCAACACGTTCATCGGCACCGGCATGGAGCAGAACGGCGGCTCCGGTGGTTCGTCGAACCAGCCGCGCTTCGTGTGGTTCGGTCGCGACGACTACGAGCCGACCTGGGTGAACCTCGACGTGCAGAGCACCGGGGTTGCCGGTGTGCCGATCACGATCGACGTGACCGACATGGATGGCCGCAAGAACGGCTCGACGACGCTCCAGCGGCGGTTCGTGGCCAACCAGGCCTACGAACTGACCGCGCCGGCGACGCGCACTTCAGGCTCGACGAACTACGTGTTCGAGCGCTGGACCTACACGGTGTCGCCGGGCGGCACGGTGTTCAACGGCGCGATCGGGGACACCACCCTGACGCAGTCGTCGATCGGTGGGCTCGACGACCTCTGCATCGCCAACTACGTGCCGCGGCGGACGCTGACGATCCAGTCGGCCAATCCGACCTCGGGCGTCTCGATCACCGTCACCCCGGACGACATCAACGGCAACGGCAACGGCTCGACCAGCTTCGTGCGCTACTACCGCGATGGCGAGAGCGTGACCCTCACGGCGCCGGCGAGCAACGGCTTCAACCCGTTCGAGCGGTGGCGCGTCGGTCGCGTCAATTACCCGCTCGGCCAGCGATCGATCACGATCACCGCGAGCAGCAGCCTGACCGCCTTGGCCGACTACTACCAGAACGTGCCGGGCACCACCGGCCAGGTCGGGCCCGGCTGCGTGGGCAGCAACGGCCGCGTGCCGTCGCACACGATCACCTGGGGCCGCAACCAGCAGGGGCCTCAGCAGGGTCTGCCGACCAACTACAACCTGTCGGTCGCGCGGCCGAACACCTTCGCGAGCCTGAACTTCGGCCTGTCGACGAGAGACTTCAACGGCACGCCGTTGCCGCTGAACCTCGCGTTCATCGGTATGCAGGGCTGCACGCTCTACCAGGACATCGTGATCGAGAGCCCGACCTCGACCAACGCATCGGGTGCAGCGACGCAGGCGGTCACGTGGCCGGTCGACCCCGCCGCGATCGGCGCGAACCTCTACAGCTATTGGGTCGTGCTGGATCCGGGCGTGCCGCGCTCGCTCGACCTCGCCATGTCCAACACGATGCGCACCACGCTCGGAGGCAACCGGTGAGCGGGAGTGATCTGCGAAGTCTCGAGCGCCGGATGACGGCGCTCGAGACCCAGAACCGGCAGTTGCGCCGCGGTCTGGCCCTCGCGGTCACCGCGGCGCTCGCGCTTCCGGTGCTCGCGGCCTTCACCCCCCTCGGTCAACTCCAGGATCCGGTGGACGCCCCGCAGGCTGCAGTCCCGGAGGTCGTCGTCCCCGAGGTCGTCGAGGAGCTGCGCGCCCGCCGACTCGTGCTCGTCGACGAACGGGGTGAGGAGCGGGTGGTCGCCGGGGTGGATGCCAAGAACACCGCGCGCCTGACCATCCACGACGATGCCGGCACCGAGCGGGTGCGGATCGGAGTCGACGCGCGCGCCGCGTTCGCCCTCCTCCGCGATGAGCAGGGCCGCAAGCGCGTCGGCATGGCCTGCGACGCGTTCCCGCATCTGATGCTGCTCGACAGTCACCAGAAGCAGCGCATCCACGCGTCGGTCGGGATCACCGAGGCTCCGTCGCTGCTGTTCTTGAACCAGCGCGGTGACTTCACTCTCGGCATGGGGCTCGATGCCGACGGCGCGGTCTGGCGCCGACCTGCCGCGCAGGGAGCCGGGGACGCGGTCGAGCCGGAGGGCTCCGCCGTTCCGCCGGCGAACGACGACCGCCGCCAGCCGGGAGAGCCCGAGGCGGGCAGCTCGTCTGGCAAGCGGTGAACTCCGCCCATCGCGGCTAGCCTGAGCCGTTGAGGTCCTGCAGGCGATCGCGGAATTTCGCGGTGCGTCGCAGTGCCCACGTGCCCTCCAGCCGCGCGGTGCTGTCGTCGCCGGTCACCGAGCGAGCCCCGATCCCGCCAGGCCGCGGCAGCAGGCGGCTCATGAGCGCCATCAGGTGAGCGGTGAGGTTCGGGGCCAGGCCCTGCATGCTCTGCAGCAGAGCGGCGGGCAGGCCGATCACCAGCTCGGGCTCGCTGGCGCGGATGGCTTGGACGATCCGGCGCGCCGCCTTCTCGGCATCGGTCGAGAGCAGCGGCAGCGAGTCGCTCAGCGTGAACCAGGCGAACTCCTCCTCGTGGCGCCCCTTGAAGCGTGCGCGGAAGGGGCTGCCGGTCCGTAGCGGACCGGGGCAGACGGTGGTCACGTGGATGCCGTCGGCCCGCAGCTCCTCGCGCATCGCACGGCTGAGCCCCACCAGTGCGAACTTGCTCGCCGCGTAGGGCGCCATGTGCGGTACCGGGACCAGGCCGCCCACCGATCCGATGTTGACGATGCTGCCGCTCCGTCGTTGGCGCATCGAGGGCAGCACCGCATCGAGCACGTGGAGCGCGCCGCCGAAGTGCAACTCCATCGCGGAACGGAAATCGCGGTGCGACATGTGGCGGAGCGGCCCGACCAGCATCTGGCCGGCATTGTTGACGACGATGTCGATCCGACCGAACGCGTGCAGCAGTTCTCCCATGAGTTCCTCGACGGCGTCGCGGTCCGCGACGTCGCACTGCCACGGGAACACGCTGCCGTAGGGCGCGAGTCGCCGCTCGGCTTCCTCCAGCTCCGCCCACGAGCGTGCGCAGATCACCACGACCGCTCCCTCGGTGAGAAGCTGTCGTGCGATCAGGAACCCGAGTCCCCGCGACCCGCCGGTCACCAGGGCGACCTTGTCGCGGATGCGTACGCGGGGCCACCGGCGATGGATCTCGTAGCCGATCCATGCGGCGCTCCCCAGGGCGAGCCACTTGCTCGCCCGGCGTCGGGTCAAGGCAGTCGTCAACGCGGTGATCATGGCTGTCGTCTCTCCTCGGTCTCAGGCCGGCCACTCCCGGTCACGGCTTCATCACCACCTTGGTGCAGCCGTCCTGCTTGTCGCGGAACATGCGATAGCACTCGGGCGCGTCCTCGAGACCGACGCGGTGGCTGATCAGCGATGTCGCGTCGAACCTGCCGGCCCGCACGTGGTCGAGCAGCTCCGGCAGGTAGCGATGCACGTGGGTCTGCCCCATCCGCAGCGTGAGCCCCTTGCCGAACGCCGCGCCCAGGTTCAGCTTGTCGACGACCCCGCCGTACACCCCGGGAATGGACACCGTGCCGCCCTTGCCGCAGGCCTGGATCGCCTCGCGCAGCGCGGTGGGGCGGTCGGTCTGTCCCATGGTCGCCTGCTTGACCCGGTCGTAGCCGCCGAGGAGCCCGAAGCCGTGCGCCTCCATGCCGACCGCGTCGATGCAGCCGTCCGGGCCGCGACCGCCGGTGAACTCGCGGAGCTCGTCGAACACGTTGCGCTCGGAGTAGTCGATCGTCAGCGCGCCGGCCTCGCGGGCCAGGGCAAGTCGCTCGGGCACGCGGTCGATGGCGACTACGCGGTGCGCGCCCATCAGCAACGCGCTCTCGATCGCGAACAGGCCGACCGGTCCGCAACCCCAGACCGCGACCACGTGACCGCTCTCGATGTCGCAATTCAGCGCTGCCTGCCAGCCGGTCGGCAGGATGTCGGAGAGAAACAGCACCTGTTCGTCGGCGAGTTCGCCGTCGACCTTCAGGGGCCCGACGTCGGCGAACGGCACCCGGACGTATTCCGCCTGGCCGCCGTCGTAGCCGCCTAGCATGTGCGAGTAGCCGAACAGCCCGGCAGGCGCATGGCCCCACGCCTCCTCGGCGATCGCGGCGTTCGGGTTGGAGTTGTCGCACAGGCTCCACCGCTCCGTCGCGCAGAACTGGCAGTGACCGCAGGCGATCGGGAAGGGCACGACCACCCGGTCGCCCGGCCGCAAGTTGTCGATCTCGCTGCCGACCTCGACGACCTCGCCCATGAACTCGTGGCCGAGGATGTCACCGCGCGTCATCGTCGGGATGCAGCCGTCGTACAGGTGCAGGTCGGAGCCGCAGATCGCGGTCAGGGTCACGCGGACGATCGCGTCGCGGGGATCCTGGAGGACCGGCTCCGGAACGCTCCGGACCCGGACGTCTTCCGCGCCCATCCAACAGACGGCCCTCATGACTTCGCCTCCAGCGTCTCGGTGGGGCGGGATGCCATGCGGCCGAGTTCGATCGCCTGCTGCAGGCGACGCACGTCCTCATGGACGAGGCGCCGGAAGCTGCCGCCGAACAGGCGCTGGGCGAGGCGTCCGACGTCTCCCGCGGGCAGCCGGTAGACGATGGATACGTGGACCTCCGTGCCGCGACCGCCCGGCGCCTCCTCGAAGCGCACCGTCCCACAGTTGTCGATCGTCGACCCTGGGAGCGAGCACCACGACAGCAGCTTGCCGAATTCCTCCTCGACGATCTCGGCGTCCCAGCGCACCGTTCCCAGGCCGCCCGGTACCCGCGCGACCCAGTGCGACGAGGTGCCCTCGACCGTCACCCTCTCCAGATGATGCATGACCTCGGGGAAGCGCTCGAAGTGGCGCCACGCGGTGTAGATCTCCTCCCGCGGCCGGAACACGGTCTTCGCCGTGCGGATCTCCATCGCGTTGGGTCGTGCGTGCGCGGTGTCCCGGTCCAGCAGGCGATTGACCGGTGAGTAGCCGCTCACCGCGCGTTGCAGGAGGCCCGCGCCGAGTGCAGCGAGCCCCAGTCGGGCGGGGAGGTCGGCGCGGGACCGGAGGGCCCACCAGGTCAGCAGGCTGCCCCCGGCGAACGAGCCGACGCGTTCGGATCGGCCGACGTTGCGCCGGGTAGACGGCCGAGCGGGGAGTGGCGGGTGCGACTGCGGCGGTGGGAGCGTCATGACGGACCTGGCGTGTGGTCGGCGCCCGGACCGCGGTGTGGGCCGGCGCGGCGGAGACCTGCTGGGCCGACCGCGCAACGCACGTGCCTCACGTGGGGCCCCGACCCGGATCGACCTCCCCGCCCCGGCGCGGCGAAGTTCCTTCGTCGAGCGCGCCCGAGGGACGCGCGGCGTGGCGATGCCGGGCCCGGCGGTTTGTAGATCCCGCTCAGCGCTGCCGACTGTCGCGGGGCATCGACCACTCGCGGGCATCGGGCGCCGGTCGGGCGGCAGCCCCCTCGGCCGTGATGGTCCGCCGCGATCCCGCCGCGTAGACTCACCGCGAATGCTCGCCGTCGACGGAGCCCTTTCGGACGAAGTCCTCGTCCCCCTCCTCGTGGCGGGCGGCGTTCTGCTGCTGGCCCTCGTCGCCGAGCTGTTGCATGTCCTGCGCATGCGGCGGATCGCCCGGCTGGCGTTCGGGCCCTCGCAGCTGCCGCGCGCCTGGGCGCACGCCGCGCCGTTCCTGAGGGCTGGCGGCGCGGCTCTGCTCGCGTGGGGGCTGACCACGCTGCTGTTGATCGAGCCGAAGGTCCACAGTCAGGGTGATGCGCTCGACGAGGACGACTATCGGCACCTGCTGTTGATCCTCGACGTGTCGCCGTCGATGCGACTGAAGGACGCGGGCCCCGACCAGATCCAGTCACGGCAGGAGCGGGCGCGCGATGTGCTGCAGTCGCTGTTCTCCAGGGTGTCGGTCGGTCAGTACAAGATCACCGTCGTCGCGACCTACACCGATGCCTTGCCGGTGGTGATCGACACGGTCGACGCCGAGGTGGTGCGCAACATCCTCGGCGACCTGCCGATGCAGTACGCGTTCAACCCGGGCAAGACCAAGCTGTTCCGCGGCCTCGAGGAGGCCTTCGAGATCGCCCGGGGATGGGAGCCCGACAGCACGCTCCTGGTGATGGTCACCGACGGTGACACGGTGCCGGCCACCGGGATGCCGAACATGCCGCGGGCGATCGACGGCGTGCTGGTGGTCGGGGTGGGGGATCCGGTCACCGGTCGGTTCATCGATGGCCGTCAGTCGCGGCAGGACGCCTCGACCCTGCGCCAGCTCGCGGTGCGGCTCGGAGGGGAGTACCACGACGGCAACCAGCTCCACGTGCCCACCGACACGCTGCGGGCGGTGGCGGGCAACGACGAGCGCTCCGCGTTGGGGCGGCTGACCCTCCGCGAGTACGCCCTGATCGCGATCCTGATCGGCGGCCTGCTGCTGGCGGGTCTTCCCTGGCTGCTGCGGCGGTTCGGTACCTCCTGGCGGCCGGGGACGATCCCGCGGTCGGGGCCGATCGCCGGAGCCGGATCCGTGGCGCGGGAAACTCGCCCGGATCGGGTCGCGGACACGGCGGCCGCGATCCGATAGTCTATCGGTTCGATTGTGGCGCTCCTGGACGTCCAACCCATGCGCATACCCCTAGCCATTGCCTGGTGCCTGATCCCGTTCGGCGCCTGGGCCTACCACGAAGGACCCGGACAGGAACACCTGCGCCGGGACGAGGTCGCCGACCTCGTGTCTCGCGGCCACGAGGCCGCCGCCAAGGAGCAGTGGATCACCGCGGTCCGCCGCTTCGAAGACGCGCTGAAGGAGCTGCCGAAGGACGACGTGTCCGAGGCCCGTTGGCTCCGGCTCGAGCTCGACAAGGCCAAGATGATGGCGTCGAAGCTGCCCGAGGCGCGTGGCGACCTCGAGGAGCTGCTCGGCGAGCTGACCGACGCCGAGGCCGAGGTGGCCGGCAGCGTCGATCCGAAGCTGTTGGCCGGCACCCGGGAGGCGCTCGCGAACGCCAACTACTACTTCACCTGGCTGATGCGCCTCGAGGGGCGGCCGCGTGAGGACTGGGAGCCGATCGTCGAATCGGCACGTCAGGGCTACCGCCTCCTCGCCGAGGCTTCCATCGACACCGCCGAGCGCGAGCGTCTCGAGAAGGACCTCGAGTCGACCGTCCGCCTCGCCCGCATGGAGATCGGGGAGCTGCAGGGACTGCCGCTCCCCAGTCAGTGAAGCGGTTGTGGTTCCGGCCGCGGTCGCGGTCGATCCGGGAAGCAGCAGGGCAAGGGGCAGGGTAAGCAGCCTGCCGACGCACGCGGCGCCAGCGCAGGTCCGCCGCCGGACGGGTCGGGTTCCTGACCTGACCGGTCCCCTCTCGTCGTCCTGAGCGCGCCAGCTGCGGCGCGCGCGTGAGCCGGCGTGGCGCTATCCTGTGCCGCGTGCTCCGCAATCAGGAAACGACCCCGCGCGCACCCCATCGGTGCGCTGCGTTCTGCGTGATCTGCTGGCTCATGGTGCTGGCCGCCGTCGGCGCCGGCACCGGGCTCGCTGCCCAGCAGCCCGTTCGGGTGATCAGGCTGGCCGATCCAGCTCAGGAGCTGCCGCCGGAACTCTTGGCAGAGATGGCCAAGCAGGGCGTGGCGGTTCCCGGTGCGGTCGTTGCCGCGGAGGCGGGTGACGACGACACCCCGAAGGCGCCGGACCCGCGCGTGCAGCAACTCCAGCAGGCGCTGCTGCAGGCGACATTCGATCGACGCCCCTCCGCCGTGCTCGAAGCCTGGCGCAGGCCCGAGCCGGAGCGCATCGAGTGGGCGCCGCTGCCGCCGGTGGAGCCGCCAGCCGCTCCGGTCGAGGAGGACGAGCCCGCTGCCGACCAGGGCGCAGGCGATTCGAACGACGGTGTCGAGGACCCGACAGCCCAGATCGACGAGGCCGCCAGGACCGCCGAGGGTGAAGATGCAGACCCCGGAGAGTCGCCGGCCGCCGAGGATGGCGAGGAGGTCGTCGGCGACGGTGAGTCCGAGTCTGTCGCCGACGGCGAGGCCGCCGCGGAGGAGGATGCCGACGCCGGGCCAGCCGAGGAGGGCAGCACCGAGCAGGCGACTGCGGAGCAGGCCGCGGCCGCGAAGGTCGCCGCAGAGCAGGCTGCCGCCGCGCAGGCTGCCGCGGCCGAAGCTGCCAAGGAGCGGGCCGAGGCCGAGGCCGAGAACCAGAAGAAGCTGGTCGAGCACGTGGCCCGCGAGATCGAGATCCTGCAGCGCGACGTCACCCTCGGGCGGTGGGATGCGGTCCGGGCCTTCTTCGCGCAATTCGACGCCGAGTTCACCAAGACCGCATTCCCGCAGTTCCTGCAGAAGCTGCCCAACGCGCCGCGCACGCAGCCGGTCCGCAACGTGCCGCCGGACCTCGTCGAGCAGAACGAGTTCTCGGTCCAGGACGTTCTCGGCATCGTCGCGCTGGCGCCGGGTGAGGACGGATTCACCGAGGCGCACGTGCCGATGCTGGTGCCGATGCTGCAGCGCGCGCTCGCGGCCGGGCACACGATCGAAGGGCTCGTCGCCGACTTCGTCGCCGCGACCGAGCGGCCCGAGGAGGAGCGGACGCTCGCGCCGCGGCGCGCCGCACAGCTGCTGGCAGCGATCGGCCGTGTCGACGAGATCGGTCGCTTCCTGCCCTCCCTGGAGCAGGCCGTCACCGACAACGACCGCGAGGCGATGAATCTACTGGCTCGCCATGCCCTGGCACTCCACGCCGAGGACAAGAAGCCCGAACAGCTGCGTGCTGCCTGGGACGCGACGCAGGCTGCGCTCGCGGCTGGCGAGATCGAGGAGGATGACAAGACCGAGGCGCTCGGCCGCGCGGTCGAGATCGCGCCGCAGCTCGACGACGAGGTCGGCGACCGCTGGCTCGAAGAGGGCTTCGGCGCGGCACCCGAGCGCGGCATGGAGATCCTCGCGGCGATGGGAGCCGCCGCGTCCCGCGGTTTCGAGACCGACGCGCGCGATCCGGAGAAGCGGCTGCGCACGCTGAAGCTGCAGTCGACGGCGGTGGAGGCGCTGCTCCGTCACGCGCCCGAGCGTGCCGCCGAGTGGCAGCCGACTCTGCGGATCCTGGCCGAGAATTGGCTCGACGAGGCTCTGCACTCCTACCGCAACTCCACGGCCACGCGTAGCGGGCCGATGATGCAGCGCGACTACTACGGCAACATCTTCTACTCGCCGTACCAGAGCTCGCGGAACATGCAGGCGCCGCCGATCGAGCCCGACGAGCTGCTCGAGATCCAGCCGCGGGGTCGCTGGTTGGAGTTGATCGACGCCGACCTGCAGCCGAAGTACTCCGGCCTGGTCGCCCAGCTGTGGCTGAAGGTGAACGAGCCGGAGGAGGCGTTCCCCTACATCGAGCGCATGGCGACCGTGCGTCCGGAGCTCGCCGAAGACCTGGTCTCCGAGTTCCTGCGGGTGTGGACCAAGAACCACAACCCCAACCAGCAGTCGGCCTACACCGACCCGTACATGTTCATCTACGGGTTCGAGGAGCGGAAGGCGGCGATCCCGCTGACGCGCTCCAAGCAGGAGCGCAACCTGAAGGAACTCTCGGAGTGGGTCTCGCGGCTGCGGGCGCTGCCGCTCGAGGAGATCGACGAGAAGCTCCTGGTCAGCGCGTTCACCGGCTGCCACGGCGTGGCCGAGGTCTACCGGCTCGAGGCGATCGAGGGCGTGTTCGGTGACCTGGAGCAGCTCGAGCCCGACACGCTGGCGACGTTGATCCAGACCATGCGTGCCAACCTGGCCGGCGTGTGGCGCAAGCCGTCGACGCAGAAGGACGCCGGGACCAAGCGCAAGCAGAAGGATCTCGAGGCCGAGGTGCTGCGCGGCTATCAGGTCGCGAACGCGGTGATGTCGAAGGCGCTCGAAGACCACCCCGGGAACTGGCAGCTGCTGTCGGCGCAAGCAGCGGTGATGCACGACGAGAACGAGTTCCGCGCCGACCTCGGCAACGACGCCGAGTTCGCCGGCCGTCGCCTCGCCGCGCTGGAGCGATTCCGCGAGGCCGCGACCCGCTACTGCGAGGCGGCACCCGACCTCGGTGAGAAGGAGTGGACCACCGACGCCTTCGACGTGTGGTTCTATGCGGGTCTCGGAGCTTGCGACCTGGGCGGGATCGACCAGTCCACCCGCCCGGAGACCCACCAGCCCGGCCTGATCCGCGCGGCGCTCGACTCGATGCCCAAGGCGGCGCGCGAGTTCCACGTGGGTCGCTTCGCGAACAACCTGTTCAGTCGACTCAGCGGTGTGAATCCGGCGGTGAAGGTCCGCTACCTGCGGGCCGGGTTCGAGATCGTCGGTGACGACGAACGCGCCGAACAGGCCCGCGAGGTCTTCGACTACTACGGCGACCTGGTGAGCGAACTCCAGCTGGTCACCGCCGTGGACGGTGATGTAGAGGTCGGCAGCGACGAGCCGTTCGGTCTGCGCGTCGACCTCCGGCACACCAAGGAGATCGAGCGCGAGAGTGGCGGCTTCGGCAAGTACCTGGTCAACCAGAACCAGTCGACCGCGTTCTCCTACAACTACGGCCGCCCGCTGGAGGACTACCGCGACAAGTTCGAAGAGGCGGCGCGGCAGGCGTTGGAGGAGCAGTTCGAGGTGGTCTCGGTCACCTTCAACCGGCCCGACGTCCAGTCGAAGGCGACCGCCGAGTACGGCTGGCGGCGCACGCCCTATGCCTACCTGCTGCTGAAGGCCCGCGGCCCCGAGGTCGACAAGGTGCCGTCCTTGCGCATCGACCTCGACTTCCTCGACACCTCGGGCTACGCGGTGATCCCGATCGAGTCGGCGGAGCTGCCCATCGATGCCAGCAGCGTCTCGGGCGCCAACCGGCCCTACAGCGAGATCGAGATCACCCAGGTCCTCGACGAGCGCGAGTCGGCCGACGGCAAGTTGGGCCTGGAGATCCGCGCGGTCGCGCAGGGCCTGGTGCCGGAACTCGAGGACCTGGTCGAGCTGGAGTTCGACGACTTCGTGGTCGCCGACGTCGAGGACCCGGGCCTGTCGGTGAACGAGTTCGCCGAGGACGGGGACGGCGTGGTCTCGGAGCGGACCTTCACGCTGAAACTCGAGCCGCGCGAGGGCCTGCGCCCCGAGGCGGCGAAGAGCTTCCGCTACGCGGCGCCCAAGGACGCCGAGGTGAAGGTCGCCTACCAGCGCTACGACGATGCCGACCTGCGTGAGGCGACGGCGGTCGTCGATCTGGAGGCCGACTACGGTGAGCCCGCGCCGGTCTGGCCGTGGATCGTCGGGGGCGTGGTCCTCCTGGCGTTGCTCGGTGGCCTCGGCTTCGCGCTGACCCGCGGCGGCAGCACCGGGCCGCAGGTCGCGGTCCATGCCTTGCCGGAGACGCTTACCCCGTTCGCGGCGGTAGGACTGCTGCGCGAGGTGCGCGCGGCGCGTGCCGCCACCGATCCGGCGCGTGCCGAGATCGATGCCGACATCGCGCGCATCGAGGCCCGCTACTTCGGCGAGGGCACCGGTGCGGACATCGACCTGCGGGCCACCGTCGAACGGTGGTTGCGCGCGCGCGCCTCCTGATCGGGCCGACCCACGAGGACTCCCATCATGATCCGACACTTCCTTCCGCTCCTCGCCGCCGGCTTCGTCCTCGCGGGCGGCGCCCCCACCCAGGACGCCGCCCCGCAGGTGATGGGGCACCGCAGCGTCGTCGACGGGATCGACGTCGTGCACCTTCGCGGCACTCCGACCGAGCAGGCCTTCGCCGAGGGCTACCTCTGCGCCGAGGAGATCCCGGCACTGTTCCGGGACGTGGTCCTCAATGGCCCGCTGCTGCCCGAGGAGGCCAAGAAGCAGGCTGCCGGGCTGTGGAACCTGATGGTCCTGCCGACCATCAACAAGCGCGTCGCGTTCCCCGAGGTCTACCGCGAGCGGGCCGAGGCGCTGCTCGACGGCATCGCGGCGCGCGATCCCGACCTCCTCGAGATCCCCGAGCTGCGGCGTGAGCTGGGCGCCGAGGATCTACTGGCCGTCGCGACCTTCCCGGACTTCGCCGGCCTCGCCTGCTCGTCGTTCGTCGCCTGGGGTGATCGGGTGCAGGGCAAGGGCCCGCTGGTCGGTCGCAACCTCGACTACTTCGCCACCGACCAGCTGCTCCAGGAGTCGATGGTGTTCGTGCGCGCGCCGAGCGAGGGGCGGCGCGGCTGGGTCTCGATCGGCTGGCCGGGGATCCTCGGCTGTCTGACCGGGATCTCGGAGGACGGCCTGTTCGTGTCGATCCACGACGTGCCGGCCGACGCGCTCGAGGACGGCAAGGTCACCCCGCGGCCGATCGCGCTGCAGGAGCTGCTCGAGACGGTGGAGCCGGGCCGCAACCCGGTCGCCGCTGCCACCGCATCGCTCCGCGAGCACACCTACGGCATGGGCGGCAACTTCCTGTTCGCCTGGAAGGGCCACGGCGACCAGCGTGGTCCCGGTGGCGCGGTGTTCGAGGTCTTCCCCGCGGAGTCTGCCGAGGCCGGCGTGACCCCGCGTCTGCCGGAAGCCGGCCAGGCCTGGATCACCTGCTCCAACCACCACCGCGCGCGCATCGAGCCGCCCTACCGCTGCAACCGCTACTTCGCGCTGTTCGACGGCCTCGGGGCCCTCGAGGCGGCGATCGATCTCGACGGTGCCGGAAACATGATCCGCGAGTCGGAGGTGCGCGGCACGCTGCACCAGGTCGTCGCCGATCTCGACGCCGGCACCTTCTCGCTGCGTCTGCGCCGCAAGCCGCGCGAGAACGAATGGAGCGAGGCCGGGCCGTGGAGCGTCGCGGAGTTGCTGGCCGAGGCCGTGAGCGGACCGACGGTCGAGAGTCGCGGCGGGCGGTGAGGCGGTTCGCGGTCGCCCTCTGGATGCTGGCTAGCGCGTGCGAGCCATCCGGCCCGTCCGCGGTCGGGGTGCCGCCTGCGCAGTCCGGAGCCATCCACTTCGTCCACGTCGCCTGGCCGGGTCGACCGCTCAGCGACGAGATGGACCGGGTCGTGTTCGGTGATCCACAGGTCGCGAAGGGGCTCGAGGGTGCGTCGTTCCGTCGCACCACCGTTGCCGACGCGCCCGTGTCGATCGCGCGGGAGCTGGCCGGAGTCGGGACGGCATGCGTCGATGGGGAGGGAGACGTCATCGCGGTCCTCGTCGGACCCTCGAGTGCAGGTCGCCTCCTCGAGTTCGTCGAGGCGGGAGACCGGCTCGTGGCGACTCGGCACGGGCTGAGGGGGCGGCCCCTGGAGCGTGCGCGCTTCGACCTGCGCCATGGGCTGGCCGCTCGGGTGCGGCGCGATCTCGCGGTGGCCCCGGGAGAGGATGCGGCGCTGCTGCGGATCGAGGCGGAGCTGCGATGCGGTGATCTCGCGGCCGCACGTGCCGAGCTGGAGCAGCTGGCCCCGTCTCCGGCCGGGTCCGTGTTGGGCGCCTGGTTGGCCGTCCTCGACGCTCGTCCGGGTGATGCGCTGCAGGCCCTCGAACGACGTAGCGCGTTCGGCCAGCGAGACCCGATCTGGGTGTCGATCGCCGGCGCAGCGACCTACTGGCGCGGCCGGGCGCTACTCGATCTGGGGCGGCGTGCCGAGGCCTACGCGGAACTCGAAGCACTCGCCGCGGACCCCGACGCGGACTGGCGCCCGGCCGCCGAGGAACTCCTCCAGAGCATGGTCCGCCATGCGGAGGGTCATTCGCATGCCGGCGACTCCCGGGACTGACCGCACTTCGGCCGGGGTCGAGGCGACCACGCGCGACTGCGCCAGACGCAGGTTCCGCGTGGGTCTGGCTCGTTTCGTGCACCCGTCGCAACGAGTCCCGGATACCGGTGGCCTGCCTCCGTCCCTCGATCGGTGAAGAAGATGCGATCCCTGCTTCCGCTCGTGCTGCTCTGCGGCGCTCTGTCTGCCCAGTCCCGGACCTTCGTGGTCGCGCCGTCGCCGGGAAACGGGGTCGACTTCGTCGACATTCCGCCGGCGGTGGCCGCCGCGGCGCCGGGCGATCTCATCGTCGTCCGGGCCGGTACCTACTCCGGGTTCACGGTCCGGGAGGGGATCCGGATCCTGGGTGAGGGGGCCATCTGCGGGTCCGTGGAAGTCCGCTCCATCCCGGTGTCGGAGCAGTGCTCGCTGACCGGGCTGACGATCGACGGCGATTCGCAGTCCGGTTCGTTCACGGTGGCGGACTGTGTCGGGCCCGTGCTGATCCAGGACGTCCGGCTCACGGTGGACTGGCCGCCGTCGGGCTTGCCGTTCCAGGGGCTCCGGGTGCTCCGGAGTGCCTCGGTGGGGCTGACGAACTGTGACGCCACCGGTAGCCCGGCTCTGTCGGTGGTCGACTCGACCGTGTCGGTCGCGGGCTCGACCCTGCGCGGCCTGTCGAGCTTCGTCCAGCGGGGCAGCGTGGCGACCCCCAACTACGCCGGGGTAGAGGCCACCCGAGCGCGCTTCGTGGTCGCGGCATCACGGATCCTCGGGGGGGGCGGTGCGACGAGCCAGTTCACGTCCTACCCGGGTCGTCCGGGCTTCGTCGCGGTCGATTCCCACGTCTCGATCGCGGCCGGAGGCGTCGCCGAGGTGCTCGCCGGAAGTCCAGGAGCGCCGGGTGCGGTGCCGGCCCTCGACGTGGACGGCGGCACGCTGGTGCTCGATCCTGGGGTCACGCTGCGGTCCTACGGCAGCCCGGACGTCGTCGGGAGTGCGATACGCGATCTGCGCGCGCTCCCGAGTCTGCAGATCAGCGGTGGGGAACGTGGCGGCATGATGCGCATCGACGTCGCCAGTCCGCAGGCCGGCCCCTTCGTCCTGATGGTGGGAGCGAAGGTGAGCGCCATGGAACTGTCGCCACTCGGACTGTCGTTCCTGGATCGATCGACCGCCTTCGACGTCCTGTCGATCTACCCGCCGACCGACTCGGTGGCGCTGACCTTCCCGGTGCCGCAGGATCCGCGGCTGCAGGGCATCTCGATGGCCTTCCAGGTTCTCCAGGTCCAGGACCGGCACCTGCCGCAGCCCCGGGTGCGGTTCAGCAATCTGGCGGTCGGCGTGGTGCGGTGAGCCAGGCTGCTGGTCGGGGGCTGCCCGGATCGCGTGCTGCCGCGCGCCGTCAGCGACTGCCGACCTTCAGTCGCAGTCCCGGTGAGTGGACCAGGGCCAGGCAGCCGTTCGACCGGGGGTCGAGGACCCAGGCCTGCGCGAAGACCTCGTCGCCGCACAAGGCGGGATCGCAGATCGCAGGCAACGCGAAGCGCACGTCGCCGACCGGATCGGTGACCGACGAGATCGTCACGTTCGGGTTGACGAGGATGGTCTCCGGGCAGTTCGGGAACTGGAAGCTCAGCGCGCTCTGGCCGACCAGGAGGATCGTCGGCGCGTTGGGTGGTCCGGTGATCTCGACGTCGACCGGGCAGCCGGGCGTCGGGCGGTCGAGCGCGATCAGGGTCGGGGCCGTGTTGCCGCCGCCGAAGCCGGTGCCGTAGTTGTCGGCCAATGCCGGACCGTCGCAGCCCATGCAGTTGTGACCGAGCGAGAACTCGGTGGACCAGGTCTGGCCGGCGGGGATCGTCACGATCCACTCGAACGCACCCGTGTAGTCCCGTGCCGTTCCGCTGCTGAGTCCGTTGTCCGGCAGGGGACTACCGACCTGCAAGATGTGATTCTCGACCACCGGGAACGCGGCGACATGGAAGTGGTCGGCGCCTACGCCTCGGAACTCGAAACAGCCGCCGCAGGCGTCGCTGTCGACCACGATGTGGCGGTCGTTGGTGGAGAACGTCGACAGGTCGTCGTCGCCGAAAGAACCGTTGAGGTCGATGTCGGCGTAGGCGAACAGGCTCAACGAGATCGGGTTGCTGCCGAGATTGCGTAGGGTGACCGCGTGGGTCGTGGTCCCGCAGCGACGACCGCAGCAGGCGATGTCGATGTCGTAGCTCGCTTCCAACAGGCCGCGGGTATCGACGTCGGCCCACGTCAGCGATATGGCTCGACCGGAGCCATCCGGAGTCGGTCCCACGAGCTGGCCGTTGGAGTCGTTGAACGTCTGGGCGGTGGAGTCACTGCCGCCGGCTCCGTCGTCGTGGATCTGGTAGAAGATCCAGGCGCCGTACAGGTTGCCGAAGCCCTGGGTACAGGGATCAGCGTTCATGTCGGCACTCGCCGACCGGTCGGTCGGCGCTGTTGGCACCGACAGCAGCGAGTAGCTGGCGATGTTGCTGCGGCAGCCGTCGCGGATCGTGGTGGCCTGGGCCGAGGCGTCGTGCGCGAAGGACAGCGCGGCGTACGACACGAGAAGGACGCGAGTGATGGAGAGCATCCGGTTGCTCCTGACCGGCGGGGGAGAGAGGGGGCGGGACTTGCGCCCGCGACGCCGGGCGGCAAGATCGGCGCCCGCTCGTCTTTCTGCAAGAGGTCCCCCCATGCTCCGTTCGGCCTCTGCAGCGCCGTCGTGGATCGTCTCTCTCCGATCCCGCGCTCGCTGCGCTTTCTCGTTCTCCCTCGTCGTCCTGGCGTTCGCATGGTCGGTCGGAGAAGTCGGCGCGCAGCTGACTCCGGTCGCGCCCGGCGCGGCGCAAGCCGGTGGCCCGACGACCATCAAGACCCTGCCGCGCAACAACGCGATCCGGGTCGGGCTCGACCAACCCACGGTGGTGCGGTTCTCGAACCCGGTCGACACTGCCACCGTCGACGGTCAGTCGATCGTGGTGACCAGTGGCGGGCTGACGGTCGCGACGAGCTTCCGGTTCTCCCTCAACCGGAGCGTGGTCTCGGTGACCTACCCGAACTTCCTGCCGGCCAACGCCACGGTCGAGGTGCGGGTCCACGGTGACCTGATCCGCGACACGTTGGGCGCCCTCGTCGACGCCGATGGCGATGGCTCGGTAGGTGGAACCGGCATCGTCCGCTTCTCCACGGGCTCCGCGCTGGATCCACCGACCCGCACCGGCTTCGCGACGATCGTCGGTAGGGTGGTCGACACACGGGGTCGCCCGATCCAGGGCGCTCGCATCCGCGGCTTCGACTGGCCGCGCGACGAGCACAATCCGCACCAGGTCCCGCCGGCGATCAGCTCGGCCGACGGGAGCTTCAGCTACCAGACCAAGCTGTTCACCGGCCAGGCCGACTTCGTCATCGAGATCACCAAGATCGACAACTCGCGGAATCCGCCGCTGCTCTACAGCGAGTCGTTGCGCCGGGTGCAGCCGTTGGCCGGTGGCTGCGAGCGGGTCGAGGAGGCGTTGCTCCAGGAGCTGGCGCCGCGAGAGATGGTGACGCGGGCCAGCGGTGGCACTCTGCGGGATCCGGCCGGTCTGGTCGAGCTGGAGATCCCGCCGATGGCGCTCCAGCAGGACTCGATGATCGGCGTGACGGTTCTCGACTCCGCGGAGCACCTCCGCGAAGAGCTGCCACCGCTGGTTGCACGGGCCGGTTGCTTCGTCGACGTCGCGGGCGTGTTCGGCGAGCAGACCGACATGCCGGTCACGATGCGCTTTCCGAACGAGTACGGGCTGCCCGCGGGTACCCGCGTGCCGTTCGGCAAGGTCGACCACAACACGCTCCAATGGAGCGACCTGCGGGATGTCTACACGGGTGGCGGGAACCCGCCGGACTCGTTCCTCGGCCGCGTGACCGCGGACGGCGTGTGGATCGAGATCCAGTTCGACCACTTCTGCTCGATCTGCACCGGCTATTGCCTGCCCTATCCGACGCCGGATCCCGACGATCCGCCGCCGCCGCCGCCGCCGGATCCGCCGTGCGACCCGAACAGCGACAACGGCAACTCCTCGATCGACCGGCGCGAGGGCTTCCTCCGCGAGGAGGTCGAGCTGCCGCGGTTCAAGGAACTCGAGTCCGACTTCGGCCTCACGCTCGGCTACTTCAGTGGCGGTGCGGCGCCGTCGGTGACGCTGCAGTCGCAGGTCGACTACGGGAGCACCCGGCCGGTGGAGCGGACCGTTTACCGGTTCCGCGTCGAGGGTCTCGAGGTCGAGGCTGCCTACGAGCAGACCCGAAACCGGGTCCGGCCGGTCGGCACCTGGATATGGGACGGGCGGGACGTGCTCGGCCAACAGCTCCCCACCGGTTCGTATCCGTACGAACTGGTGGTCCAGAGCCTCAACGCGCAGACCGCGGTGGCGGTGCCCGATCGCTTCGGCAACACCTCGATCCGCAGCTTCACGCAGACGTATCCCGGCCTGACGGTGCTGAGCAGCGAGATACAGGAGGGTCGCGCCGTCGTCATCAATCTCCAGGACAGTCCCTATGGCGCAGGCTGGAGACTGCTCGAGGAGCCGCGCCTGTACTTCGACAGCGACTCCGCCATCGTACTGTTGGAGGGCAACTCCAACTGGACGCGGTTCGAGCCCGATCCGAACACCGTCAACCTCTGGGCCGGTCCCGGCCACGACTCCAGCACCATGGTGTTCAACCCGAACACCGGCGGTTTCCTCCGGACCTTCCCGGATGGCGAGCAGCACGTGTTCGGTCGCGACGGCAGCGTCGAGAGGATCGTCGATCGCTTTGGTGCCCAGATCCGCTTCGAGCGCGACAACGGGCTCTTGACCCGCGTGGTTTCGCGGACCGGCTACACCTACGACTTCGCCTACGACGGGCGCGGCAAGCTGG
The DNA here is from genome assembly GCA_030432695.1 of bacterium. Classification (GTDB taxonomy): domain Bacteria; phylum Planctomycetota; class UBA1135; order UBA1135; family UBA2386; genus JAUILN01. The sequence continues at coordinate 711,296 of JAUILN010000003.1, forward strand.
CGTCGATCACCGACTCCGTGAACCGCACGACCGCGATCACGGTCGACGTGAATGGCGACCTGGTGGCGCTGACCGACGCGGCGGGCTCGAGCCGCAGCTTCCAGTACGACGCCGCGCACCGGTTGATCGGTCAGGTGCAGGCACGGGGGGAGCGCTCCGAGTACGTCTACCAGAACGGCCGCATCTCCCACGCGCGCGCGTTCGACACCGACGGGACGACACTGCTGCGCGAGCGACGGTTCGCGCCGAGTTCGGTCCAGGGTGAGATCGGCCGCGCGCTGGCCAACGGCTTCGGCACGCTCGATACGCCGATCCCCGCGGTCGGTGACCGTGTCGACCTGGTGGTCGACGGGCGTGGCGAGGAGACCGTCCACGTCGTGGGGAGCAACGGCCTCACGAGCTCGGTACGCGACGCGCTCGGCAACACCACGAGCTACGTCTACAACGCCAATGGGCTGCTCGAGTCGCTGACGAGGCCGAACGGCTGGCGGACGACCTATCAGTACGACGCAGACGGGAACGTCGTCCTGGAACGCGACTACGAGGCGGTCAACACGTTGCGCGTCACCCGGACCTTCGAGCACAACGCGGTCTTCGACCAGGTCTCCCGTGCGGTCGACGAGGAGGGCAAGCAGAGCCTGTTCCGCTACGACGTGCTCGGCAACCTGCTGGAGGTCGAGGACCACGACCAGGCGGTGACGCGCTACTTCTACGAGGACCCCCGGTTCCCGAACCTGCAGACGCGCGCGGTCGGTCCGCTCGGCGAGCGCACCTATTTCCAGTACGACGTTCACGGCAACGTCGAGTCGGTGACGACCTTCCCCGACCCGGCGACGGCGCCGAATGGGCGGGCGACCATGATCGGGCGGGACCGGATCGGCAACGCGATCTCGATCACCGACCCGTTGGGGCACCAGACGCAGTTCACCTACGACGCCTTCAACCGGGTGGCCACGCTGCGCAACCACCTGACGCATACGCTGACGTTCGACTACGGCAGCCAGGGCTGCGGGTGTTCGACACCCAACCTGACGACCGTGACGTTCCCGAACCAGGCCACCATCCGCTACGAGTACGACGGTCTGAACCGGCTGGTGCGGCGGACCGACCAGCTCGGCCGATCTTCGGTGTTCGCCTACGACCCCGAGGGCAATCTGCTCGCGACCACCAACCGGGTCGGGCAGACCGTCCAGTACGCCTACGACGCCGTCGGGCACTTGGTCAGCAAGCTGCTGCCCGGCGGGGAGCTGACGGTCTACGAGTACGACCAGCTCGGCAAGCTGGTGGCGATGGACGACCCACTGTGTTCGCTCACCTACGTGCGGGACTTCTACGGGCGGATGACCTCGGCCACCACGGTCCTCGATCTGCCGGTGGGTGGCGGACGCCCGCAGGGCTTCGTCCATACGCTCGATTACACCTACGACCGGGTCCACGATCGGCGGACCCTTCACGACAGCCTGGGCATCGCGAACTTCAACTACACCTACGACGACCTGCACCGGTTGACGGAGGTGATCGACAATGCCAACACGGCGCGGCGTTGGACCTACGCCTATGACCTGTCAGGCCACCTGACGAGTCGGACGATCCGGCCGGCGAACCTCGTCACGACGCTGGCCTACGATCCCGGCGAGCGGCTCGAGTCGGTGCAGGTCGCGAGCGTGCCGACGCTCGAGTTGGACTTCGACTACGACGCGGCCGGCAAGCTCACGCGGCGCGAGCAACGCCTCGGCGGTGTTCCCGAGGTCACGACCTACGACTACGACGGAGCCGACCAGCTGACCCGGGTGATGGCGGGTACGGCCTACGGCGACAATCGAGTCGACCGGACCCATACCTACGATGCGGCCCAGCGGCTGCTCTCCGACGGAGAGTACAACTACACCTACGACTTCGAGGGGCGGCTGGTCCAGCGCGTGCGCCAGGGCTCGACCCGCACCGATGTCTATGTCTGGGACGCGGAGGATCGGTTGCGCGAGCACCGCCAGACCGTCGTCCGTCAGGGGCGGGTCGTCACCGCGTTGGAGGTCCGCTACTGCTACGACCCGCTCGGGCGGCGGATCGAGAAGAGCGTGAACGGCGTGGTGACGCGCTACGTCCACGATGGTGACGACCTCCTGCACGAGGTCGACAACCTGAATCGCGTGATCCGGACCTACGTCCATGGTCCCGGCGTCGACGATCCGGCGGCGGTGATCGACGCGGTCGACGGGCGCACCCTGCACTACCTGCAGGGTCGACTGGACACGGTGGTCGGGCTGGTCGACGACGCGGGGAACCTGGTGCAGAGCTACGTCTACGACGAATTCGGGCAGGTCCTCGACAGCATGGATCCGGGCCTGCTGCAGGCCTACGGCTACACCGGCCGGGCCTACGACCACGAGAGCGGGCTCTACGACTACCGGGCGCGGCTCTACGATCCGCGTGTCGGTCGCTTCCTCAGCGAGGACCCGGCGCAGCTGGCGGGAGGAAGGAACCTCTACGGCTACGTGCTGAACGATCCGGTCAACGCGAACGATCCGTTCGGGCTCGCGCCGGGGCTGGCCTGCGTCAATACGTGCAATCTGAAGTGGAAGACCGCCAAGGCGTTGGAAGAGCCGAACGCCTGTTGCGAGCGTGAGAAGTGCAAGAAGAAGTGTCAGGACCAGGTCGACTGCGTTCCGTACGACTGTCTCTACAAGACGTCCCCGTCGTGCATCCTCAAGACCCTGTGGCGCTGCTTCAAGTGAGGAGGACGACATGAAGTCCATCAAGCTCGTTCCCGCGTTCCTCGCGACTCTCTTCGCAGTCGCGCCGCTGGTCGCCCAGAGCACCACGCGAACCTACGTCCTCGACGCGGACGGCAACCGTGCCAGTTCGACGCGCCAGGTGCGGTTCACCGCGGCACGGGGTTACGCCATCGATCCGCGCCGCGCCCTGGTCGGCGAGCGCATCAACGTCTATGGCCGCAACCTGCCGGCCGGCAATCCCGGAGCGGTCGCCGTCGACTTCGGCGGAGTCCCGGCGCCGGTGATCGCCGTTTCGGAGCGCGTCCTCACCGTCGAGATTCCGGTCTCGGCACAGAGCGGCAGCCTCAATCTGTCGATCCAAGGCGGGCCACCGGTTTCGATCGGCGCGGTCGACATCGCCGGCGTGGTGGTGACGCCCGGCAATCCGACCCTCGATTACGGGCAGACCCAGGCATTCACGGCCCAGGTGATCGGCAATGGCGACCAGTCCGTGACGTGGCGCGTCGATGGCATCGCCGGCGGCAATGCCGCGGTCGGCACGATCACACCGGCCGGGCTCTACACCGCCCCTGGGATCACCTCTGCACAGGCCTTCCCGTTCGTGATCGAAGCCCGGAGCGCCGCACTGGGGATCTCCGGCTACGCGCTGGTGGAGTTGTCGTGTGCCAGCTCCTCGACCCTACCGAATCGCACGCTCACCTCCGGCACGCTCGCCAACCGATACGAACGGGATTGCTTCCAGTTCACCGGACAGGCCCTGAAGCGCGTCTACGTGGCGCTGCGGTCGGATCGATCGATCCGATCGCTGACCTTGCGACGGTCGAACGGCGACGTGCTTGCCACGACCGGTGCAGGTGCCGACCTGCGGATCCCCTCGCTGATCCTCCCCGAGGACGACCAGTATCGCCTGGAGGTCCAGGGCGATGCGGTCGGGGGTGGCTCCTACCGCATCTGGGTGGACATGCACGACGAGCTGCCCGATGGCCGTTGGATGTCGCCGTTCTCGGGCACGTGGCAGACCGCGGGCAACTGGAGCAACGGGCGGTTGCCGGGCGCCACGGACGACGTCGTGATCCCGCCCCAACCCACGCCGGTCACCGTCACGCTGAGCGGTGGAGTCCAGGACGTGGGCTCGGTCGTCTCGGACGCGTCGCTCGTGCTCACGGGCGGTAGCCTGCGCGTGCGTTCGACGGTCCAGGTCAACGAGCTGTTCCGGATGCAGGGTGGAACGCTGGTCGAGGCGACTGTCTTGGCTGGCGCGGGTGGCGAGCCACTCGTGGTCGGTCCGTCCACGGGCAACCGTCTGGACGGGGTCGATCTCCGGACCGACATGGTCCTCGGCGAGACCAACTCGGTGGTGCGGATCGCCAACGGTCTGCGCTGCTCGGCAAGCGTTCGCATGACCGGGCAGAGCAGCAGTCTCGCCTTCGAGGGCGACGAGACGATCCACAGCGGTTCGATCGTCCTCGCCAACACCGCGGGCACTACCTACCTGGAGATGTTCGAGCCCGGCACGCTGACCATCGCTCCGGGGGTGTCGATCCAGGGTGCGCAGGCGACCCTCGGGGGCAGCGTGTTCTGGGGTCAACGCATGGACCTCGTGAACCAGGGATCGATCGTGATGGCGGACTACGGTCGGACGCTGACGATCGATGGTCGGGGTGGCAACTTCCGCAACGCGCCCGGCGGCTCGGTGGAGGTGCGGAACGGTGCGGTCTTGGTGGTGGGGGCCAGTACCTGGGAGAACCAGGGGGCGATCACCTCGGCGAGCACTCTGCGCACGGCCGGGGTCTGGACGAATTCGGGCACGCTCACGTTGGCCGCCGGGTTGGCGCAGCTCGGTGGGCGGTTCACGCCTGCCGGGTTCGGGACCTTCGTCAATCAGGGTGCGAAGGTCTTCGTGACCGGCACCTTCGACCTCGACACCGGCACGTTCACCTTGCCCGCGGCGTTCGGTTCCTGGCACCTCGACGGAGGCAACATCCGTAACGGCACTCTCGTGCTGCCGCCTGCCGGTCTCCTGATCCGGCCGAACAACGCCAACCGCCTGGTCGGCGCGGTGATCCACGGAGATCTCCACTTCCGTGAGAACGGCGCGTCGCTACGCGTGGCCGAGGATCTGGAGGTGCATGGCAACATCCGCCTGTCGGCCCAGAACAGCAGCCTGGCATTCGAGGGCGACCAGTCGGTGCGCAACGCCACGATCCACTTCGAGAACTCGGCGGGTCTGAGCCACCTCGAAGCGCAGACCGCGGGAACGATCACGCTCGAGCCGAGCGTGACCATCCGCGGTGGCGGAGGACGGATCGGCGGCTCCTACTACTACGGTCAGGCGCTCGGTGTCCGGAACAGTGGGCGGGTCCTGGCGGACGTGCCGTCGGCGACCTTGGACATCGACGGCCGCGGTGGCACCTTCATCAACGAGCCGACCGGTCTGATGATCGTCCGGCCCGGCTCTGCGCTGACCGTCAATGCCTCGGTCTGGAACAACCAGGGTACGCTGGTCTCCGACGGCACCCTGGACATGCGCGGTGGGTGGTCGAACGGCGGCACGATCCGACTGCTGTCCGGAGTCGCCAAGCTCGGCGGCTCATTCACGCTGTCGGGACTGGGAATCCTCGAGAATCAGGGCGCGTCGGTGGAGATCACCGGGGCGTTCGAACTCAAGGGCAGCACGCTGGTGCTCGACGGCGGACTGGGTAGCTGGTCGCTGAACGGTGGTTCGTTCCGCAACGGCACGGTGCAGCTCGGCAACGGTGCGGTCTTGCAGGCGAGGGCCAACACCTCCAACCGCCTGGTGGCCGTGACCGTGATGGGCGACATCCTGCTCGCCGACAGCAGTTCGGTCGTGCGGATCGCGGGAGACCTCGACATCCAGGGCGCCGTGCGTCTCCAGGGCAATCGCGCGAGCCTGGCGTTCGAGGGTGACCAGACCATCCGTCGTGGGACGATCGTCTTCGAGGCGGTCTCGGGCCTGTGTCAGATGGAGAACGTCTCCGACGGTCGGCTGACGATCGCGCAGGGCGTGCTCGTCCACGGTGCACTGGGCACGATCGGCGGGTCCTGGCAGTGGGGTCGGCGCATGGACATCGACAATCACGGCACGATCCGCAGCGATGGCGGCGCCGGCCTCACCGTCGATGGCCGCGGCGGCACGTTCACGAACATGTCCGGCGGCGTCGTCACGGTGGATGCCGGCTCGTCGCTCGCGATGAGTGCGACCAACTGGGTCAACCAGGGCACCCTGAGTTCCGATGGAGCGCTCGATCTGAACGGCGCCTGGAGGAACTTGGGGACCCTCGCGCTGAACGCCGGTTCGGCGAACTTCGGCGGGACCTTCACGCCGCCCGATCTCGGGGCGTTCGTGAACAATGGCGTCGAGGTCCTGCTCGACGGCACGCTCGATCTGGCCGGAGGTGGCTTCACCCTCGATGCGACCACCGGCGACTGGCAGCTGGCGGGCGGGGTCATCCGCGACGGCACGCTCAACCAGAGCGGTTCCGTTCTGCGGGTCGGCGCCAGTACCGCGAACCGGCTCCTGTCGGTCGTCGTCAATGGGGATCTGTTGCTACCGTTCAGCAGCTCCGTCGTGCGCATCGGCGGCGACCTGCGGGTGAACGGCAGCGTGCGGCTGCAGGGCAACCGCGCCAGCCTCGCGTTCGAGGGCGACCAGACGGTCCGCGCGCCGTCGGCGATCTCCTTCGAGGTGGCGAGTGGCCTCAACCAGATGGAGATGGTCTCCGACGGGACGTTGACCCTGGAGCCTGGTGTGGTGGTCCATGGCGCCCGCGGCACGATCGGTGGCTCCTGGCAGTGGGGGCGACGGATGGATCTCGTCAACCGGGGTGCGATCGTGGCCGACCAGAGCGGTGGACTCACGATCGACGGGCGGGGCGGGACCTTCACGAACCGCCCAGGCGCGGTCGCGCGGACGGCCAACGGTGGCGCGCTGACCATCGGCGCCGCGGTCTCCGACAACCAGGGAGCGATCCAATCGGCGGATGCCTTCAGCATCTCCGGTGACTGGACCAACACCGGGACGATCAGTCTGACCGGCGGCACCGCGACGCTCGGCGGTGCCTTCTCGCCGGCGGACCTCGGTGCGTTCTCCAACACCGGGGCCGACGTCACGTTGTCGGCGACCGTGGATCTGGCGGGTGGCGCGCTGACTCTCGACGGCACGACCGGTGACTGGGTCATGTCGGGCGCGGTGATCCAGAACGGCTCGCTGGTTCAGAGCGGCGCTCGCTTGATCCCGGCTGCCAACTCCGGCAACCGACTGCTCGGTGTGTCGATCACCGGTGACCTGCTCCTCGACCGGAGCAGCGCAGTCGTGCGGATCGGCGGTGGGCTCCGGGTGTCGGGAGGGTCGGTTCGGCTTTCGGGCGCTCGCACCAGCCTCGGCTTCGAGGGCAGTCAGAACGTGGAGACCGGCACCCGGATCTCGATCGAGACCACGACGACGCCCTGCGTTCTCGAGATGGTCAGCGCCGGTTCGCTGACTTTCCTGTCCGGCAGTTCGCTGGTCGGGTCGGGTCCCGTCACCGTCGGTGGCTCCTGGTACTGGGGCCAGGCGATGAACCAGGTCGACAATCGAGGTCGGATCGAACTGACCGGCTCGGGCACGATCCAGAGTCTCGTCGTCAACTCCGGGGTGATCTCTCCAGGGGGTGCCGGGATGGCGGGGGTGACCCGACTGACCCGGGGTTACACACAGACCGCCAACGGGTCGTTGGCCATCGATCTCGGTGGCTTGACCGCGCAGACGACCTTCGACCAGCTCGTGGTCACCGGGACGGTCAGTCTGGGGGGAGCGCTCGGTGTCGCCACTTTCGGCGGCTTCACACCGGGCTCTGGCAACACCTTCCAGGTGATCAGCTCCGGCCAGCCGTCGGGGACCTTCTCGAACACGGTCCCCAACTTCACGATCTCGTACCCGGCCACGGGTGTCGTGCTGACCCGCCAGTGAGCGCGCTGGGTGCGGCGGGAATCGCGGCCTCCTGGCCGTAGACTCTCGCCATGCCCGAGACCGTTCGTTCCTCTGCACTCCTCGCGCTCGCCGTGGCCTCGATCCTGGCGGCTGACCTCATGGCCCAGGACCCGACCGAGCAGCCACCTGAGGTCCACCTCGGCACCGGTCGCCACTCCTACACCTGGGTCCGCGGCTTCGCGACGCTGCCCGACCAGCCGGAGCTCGGCAATACCCACGGCTGCGTGGCCGTCGACTCCGCCGGGCGGATCTACTTCAACACCGACACCGAGCGGTCGGTCTGCGTGTTCGAGCCGGACGGCACGTTCGTGAAGTCCTGGGGCAAGTCGTTCGCAGGCGGCCTGCACGGCATGACGATCGCGCGCGAGGGGGAGCGCGAGGTCGTCTATCTGGCGCACACCGGCCGGCACGAGGTGCTGAAGACCACGCTCGATGGCGAGGTGTTGTGGTCGCGCGGCGTGCCCGAGGAGGCCGGCATCTACAAGGATGCAGGGCAGTACAAGCCGACCGACATCGTGGTTGCGCCCAACGGCTCGATCTACGTGGCGGATGGCTACGGCCAGAGCTGGGTCCACCAGTTCGAGCAGGACGGGACCTACGTCCGTTCGTGGGGAGGCCGCGGCACCGAGCCGGGCCGCATGCAGACGCCGCACGGCATCTGCGTCGACACGCGTGGTGACGAGCCGCGGCTGATCGTCGCCGACCGCGAGAACGGTCGGCTGCAGATCTTCGACCTCGACGGCGGGCTCCGCGGCGTGGTCTCCGGCATCTTCCGTCGGCCGTGCAACGTGTTCATGCACCCCAACGGCCGTGACCTCGTGGTGCCCGACCTCGCCGGTCGGGTGACGATCCTCAACGAGAAGAACGAGCTGGTCTGCCACCTCGGCGACCAGCCCGACCCGAACAAGCGCGCGAAGAACGGGATCGACAAGGCGGACTGGCGCGACGGGGAGTTCCTGTCGCCCCACGGCGCGGCGTTCGACGCGAACGGCGATCTCTACGTACTGGACTGGAACCGGCATGGTCGGGTGACCCGACTCGCCGTCGCGCGCTGATCCTTCTCTCTGGCCCTTCTCTCTGGCCCTTCTTTCTGGTTGGTGCCAGGCACCGAACAGAAAGAAGGGATGTGTAGACTGGCGCGGCTCCGGACCCATTGCCGTGCCGCCTCCCGCCGATCCAGCCCACCTCGACCGCTACGACCTGGACCGCGTCCACAGCGAAGGCGGTCTCGGTCGCGTGTGGCTGGCGCACGACCCGCGGATCGGTCGGGTGGTCGCGCTGAAGGAGCTTCTTGCCGAGCAGGCGGCCCGTCCCGAGGCCCGCGCTCGGTTCCTCAGCGAGGCGCGCATCACCGGCCAGCTCGAGCACCCGAACATCGTGCCGGTGTATGAGGTCGGCGAGCGGGGCGACGACGGACGGCCCTACTACGCGATGCGGTTCGTCGATGGGCCGACGTTGGCCGATGCGATCCGCGACGAGTTCGAGCGCTTCGGTCACCGCTGGCCGCGCAACCAGCGGCAGGGCATGGTGCGCGCGCTGTGCTCGGTGTGTCATGCGATCGCGCACGCGCACGAGCGCGGGGTCGTGCACCGCGATCTCAAGCCCGAGAACATCATCCTCGGGGCGCACGGTGAATTGCTGCTGCTCGACTGGGGCCTGGCCAAGCGGCTCGGCGAGCCGGACGACGCGCTGGGGTTCGCCGCGACGAGCGCTCCTTCGGCTACCCCGCAGACGCAAGCCGGCTCGGTGATGGGCACGATCGCCTACATGGCTCCCGAGCAGGCGGCGGGACTGCCGGCGGACGTCCGCACCGACGTCTACGGCCTCGGCGCGATCCTGTTCGAGATCCTCACCGGTCGACCTCCCCATGTCGGCGACGACCCGGTCGCGGTGCTGGCGCGGATCGTCGACGGCGACTCGCCTCGTGCGGGCGATACAGCACCCGGTGTGCCTGCGGCACTCGACGCGGTCTGTCGCTCGGCGATGGCCAAGGACCTGGCTGCGCGCTATGCGGATGCCGGAGTGCTGCTCGCCGACCTCGAGGCATGGTTGGCCGACGACGCCGTCTCGGTGCTGCCGGACGGTCCCTGGAGCAGAGCGACTCGCTGGGTGCGCCGCCACCAGGCCTGGGCCTACGCGGGTGCGCTCACGTTGCTGGTCCTCGCGCTGGTCGCGACCGGTGCCGCATTCCTGCTCGGTGCGTCCGCGGACCGCGAACGCAGCCTGCGTGAGCAGGGACTGGTGGCCGCCGCGCGCCTCGGCGCCCGCGCGGTCGCGATCGAGATCGACCTGCGCTGGAGCGTGCTCGAGTCCGCCGCCGCGGAACCGGAACTCGCCGAGTGGCTCATGGCCACGGGCGGCGACGACGCGCGCCTGCAGCAGTGGATCGAGACCCGCTTCAGCACACAGGCGTCGCGGACGCTGGCCACCAGTTGGATCGTCATGGACCGCAGCGGGATCCAGCGCGCCCGCGCACCCTTCGGCGGCTCGGTGGGACGGAGCTACGCGTTCCGCGACTACTTCCATGGCCAGGGCCGGGACCTGCCGCGCACCGCGTCCGGCGTCGAGCCGATTCGATCGGCGCATCGCTCGATCGTGTTCCGCAGCCACGTGACCCGGCGGATGATGGTCGCGTTCTCGGTGCCCGTGCATGCGCCAGAAGACCCCGAAGACGTGGTCGGTGTCCTCGGCATGACGGTCGAGCTCGGTCGTTTCGCGGTCCTCGACCTCGGAGTCGGTCCGAGCCAGGTCACCGCGCTCATCGACACGCGCGACGACTGGCGCGAGCGCGACGGACTGGTGCTGCAACACGCCGAGTTGGTGCGCGTGCGCAGAGGGATGGAGCGCGAGACCGGGCGACTTCCTTCGTACTACCTGCCCGCCGAGCTGGTGACACTCTGTCGCGCCCTCGCCGCGGAGAGCCTGCGCGGCGCCGATCCCGTCACTTCGCCACTCGACCGGAGCTACCGCGATCCGGTCGGTGGCTCCTACGGCGGTCGCTGGCTCGCGGCGTTCGCGCCGGTCCTGGTCGGTGACCGCGACACGGGCTGGGTGGTGATCGCGCAGGAGCGGTTGGGCTTCGACTGAAGGTCGGGTCGAATGCCCGGTCCGCACGCGGCTCCGGGCTTGGCTATCGTGGGGTGGCCTCCCCGAAGGATTTCCGACCATGATCCGCCAGCACGTCAACTTCCTGCCCTCGGCCGCTGCCCTGTGTCTCGCGGCGCTCCTCCCGGCCCAGAACCCCTGCTACGCCGAGAACGACGGCCCGGCCTTCGGCGATGGCACCAGCATGGGAGGGCCGGATCTCCTGCTCGGCGTCCGGTTCCAGCCGAACGTCACCGACGCGGTGCTCGGCATCCAGGTCTTCACCGGCGAGGGTCGCGGCGAGAACAGCGTCGCACTCTGGACCCACGACTCCGCGTCGAACCAGCCCGGACAGCCGCTCGGCACCGGTCGCTTCGAGATGAGTCGCACCAATTCGTGGCAGGGGGCGTGCCTCGACCAGGCGGTGGTGATCACTTCGGGTCAGACCTATTGGATGGTCTGGGGGCCGCAGAACAGCTCGCAGGCGTCGGTCCTCGACGTCCAGCCCGGCAATGGTCAGGTGTACCGCGGCTCGTTCGATGGTGCTCGGAGCTGGAACGGCCCCTGGTCCGATCGACAGAACCACTGGAAGTTCCGCCTGCTCTGCCCGGCCAGCACGCTGCCGGGTTCATGGACCACGATGGCGGCCGGGTGCGCGGGCAGCACCGGCTCGGTCCCCTCGGTGCGCTGCGACAACGAACCGCGGATCAACGCCACGCTCGACGTCGGCCTGAGCGCAGCTGCGCCAGCGATCAGTGGTCTCCTGCTGATCGGGCAGCCGCTCGGCATGCCGCTCGATCTCGGCCTGGCCGGCGCGCCCGGCTGTGTGCTCCAGGGCAGCACCCTGTTCGGGCTGGTCACCAGTACCGATGCCGGTGGCGCAGCGCGCGTGCAGATCCCCATCCCCAACGATCCGCAGCTGCGTTGCGGCACGGTGACCGCGCAGGCTGCGTTCGTGGATCCCGGCAGCAATGCGCTGGGTGTGTCCCTTTCGAACGCCGCCGCGATCACGATCGGCGGCTGACCGGCTCGCGGCGCGGCCTCGATGCGCTGTCGCTGCCGGTCGGGAGATCCACGGCGATCAGTTCGACGGAAGCCGCTGCGTCGCGCCGGGGTCCGTGCTGGAACCGTTGCCGTTCGCGCCGCCGGACCGCGGAGCGCCTCCAGTCTTGACCTCGCTCGGCCGCGCGTTGTCCCGCACCACCTGCTCGAATCCAGCCAGCGTCAGCACCCGCTGCACACAGCGCACCCGCTCCTGCATCGACAGCGATTCGACCGGCACGTAGGGCACGTCGAACAGCTCGAGCATCAGCTTCACCATGCCGTCGATGCGGACGACTTCCTCCCACTCGAGGCCGGCGCGCACGCCGTCGGCGACCACCAGTTCCTTGTGGGGGCGGAGGAAGAAAACTACGCCCCTGCGCACCGACTGCATGTAGTCGCCCAGCCGCGGATCACGGAACACGTCGGCCAGGATCGTCGAGTGGTGCGCGGCGTAGGCGAGATTGCAGAACGCGCGGTCGGAGACGAACGGGCCGTCGATGCGGCGCTCGGCCTCGATCTGGCGGACGAAGACCTCCTTCTGGTAGGCGTTGACCAGGTCGAGGTCGGTGCGGAGCGCGTCGAGCCGGGCCTCCATCTCGGCCAGCACGGTGCGCGCGACCTCGGCGATCATCGGGACGCCGAAGTGGTCGCGGACCCACCGTGCCAGCGTGGTCTTGCCGGTGGCGTGGGAGCCGACCAGGTAGATGCGGGGCTGGCGGGAGCTGATCTGGGTCGTCCGCATGGCGCTCAGACTAGCCCTTGGGGCTCAGGCAGAGGCGGCCCTACCGCATGTTGTGGAGGTGTGTGGATATGTGGAGAGGCGGCGGCGCGTGGCCGAGAGCCCCCGGGGCAGCATCGCCGGCCTTGGGGTCGGTCGTCCTGCCGGATACCTTCGCCAGGAATGGTCCGGACCAAGCGCCGCCGCAGAACGTTCGCCCTGGTTGCCATGCTCTTGGCGCTGCTCGCCGCGGATCAACTCCTCCTGCACGTGGTGCTCTCGGGTGGGACCGTCGCCGGTCGTCGGGTGGCGCCCTTCGATCCGCCGCTGTTCGCGCCGGTCCAGTTCGAGTTCCGTGACCGGCTGGCGGCCGCGGTGGAGAGTGGTCGTGATCCGGGGTTCTTCCTCGCCCACGATGCCGAACTCGGCTGGGTTCCGCGGAACGGGGGGCCGCGGCCGGCGCCCGGGCGGGAGGGGAGGTCTGGCGAGCAGCGGCGGGTGGTCGCGGTGGGGTGCTCCTTCACCTACGGCGAGGAGGTCGAGGACCACGAGACCTGGGCGGTTCACCTCGAGGCGTTGCGGCCCGACCTCGAGGTCGTGAACCTGGGGGTCAGCGCGTACGGCGTCGACCAGGCATGGCTCCGTCTGCAACGGGAAGGTCTGCCGCTGCAGCCGGCCGAGGTCTGGCTCGGGGTCGTTCCGGAGACCCTGCCGAGGTTGGAGTCGATGTATCGCCCCGCGCACCGGCACTGGACCAACCTCTGCTGGTTCAAGCCACGTTTCGCGATGCGGCCCGACGGGACGCTCGAGCTCGTTCCCAGCCCCGCGACGACTCCGTCGGACACACTGCGCCTGCTGCGCGATCAGGAGTCGTTCGTCGCCGCGGTCGGTGTCCACGACCGCTGGGTCGCCCGCTCCCCGGTCGCCTACGCTCCCGAGGGTTCGCGGTTCGCGCATCACTCCGGACTGGGGCGCATCCTGGTGACGGTCCTCGAAGCGGCCTCGCGGCCAGCGGCCGTCGATCTCTGGTACCAGCCCGAGGACTCCGCCGCCCGGCTGTTCCTGGCGCTCGCGGAGACGATCGCCCAGCAGGTCGCCTCATCCGGGGCGCACTTCCGGATCCTGGTGCTGCCCGGGCGTGGCGATCTCCAGCGACTTCACGACGCCTCCGCGGGCGAGGGTGCCGGACTGACGGTCGAACTGCAGCAGCGCGGGGTCGACGTGGTCGACCTGACTCCGGTGCTCCTGGAGGTCGACGCCGGCTCCGACCCGAGCTTGTGGATGTCCGGCGGTCACTACTCGTCTGCCGGCAATCGACTCGTGGCCGAGGCGTTGGCTCGGCCGCGCGGACGGTGATCCCGGCTCCGCCAGTCTGCGGAATCAGCGGCCCACGAACACCAGCCCGTTCTGGTCGGCGATCGCGTCGATCGCGTCGTCGCGGAAGAACACCTCGCCGCGGGCGACCTCGGAGTCGAGGGCGGCGAAGCCCAGGCGGAACGCTCGGAACCCGACCGCCCAGCCATAGCGGATGTCCCGCATCCGACCGATGCCGCCCCGCGCGCCGTACCACGCCGTCCGCGGTTCGCGCAACTTGACCTGGAACACCCCCTGGTCGGCGTAGTGCGAGGTCAGGAACTCGCGCGCCTTCTGTTCCCAGTCGTATGGCGAAGGCCCGTAGTCGGCATCGGCGAGTTCCGCAGCTGTCGGGGGCGGGAGCGTGGTGTCCACGCCGGAGCAGGCGGCGAGGAGCGCGCCGGCGGCGAGCAGCGCCCGCGCGGGGATCGTCTTCGGGAGCATCGGAGGCATCGACGACCGCGAGCATGCCAGATCTTCCCGGCATGTCGGTGGATCCTCCCGCGAATCCGGATCCTCCGTCGCTCGCCACGCCTGTGGCCCGGCTGAGCCCGGGGCGCGGCGAGCGCCGATCTGGATCGGCTCAGCCGCCGATCGTGGTCTCGACCGCGTTGGAGAGCGCGATGCCGAGCGTGTTGGCGGCGGGATCGATCACCACGTACTGGTGGTAGAGATGGAAGCCCACCAGGTTGGCGTCGTTCGGGACCGGGATCTGAATGCTCGCGGTGCCCTGGGCGTCGGTCGGCGTCGCGACGTCGATGTCCAGGCTGGCCAGGATCGAGCAGCCGGCGGCACCGAAGCCGTCGAGCGCGAACGGCAGCGGGCCGAGCGCCGAGACCGTGTTCGACACGCCGGTGAACGCCACCGCCGTGGTGTTCGGGGCCGCGAATCTCAGGTTCAGGTCCATCGTCTGGCCGATCTCCGGGGCGCCGGCACCGGCCATCCCCGGGACCGCGCCACCGCTGCCGCCGCCGACGCAGATGGCCCGCGCAGCCGGCGTCGTCACGACGCCCGAGGCTGCCCAGGATTGGCCGGGTCGCCGCCAGTAGGCGGTGGCCGGGGTGCCGGAGTTCAGGTCGGAGAGGACCGTGGGGCTGCCGGTGTTGTCGACCGCGACGTAGAACGTGCCGGCCGGCACGTTGATCGGGTTGGCGAACGTGACGCCGTACCAGCCGGCGGAGCCGCCGACCGTGAGAGTTCCGGTGGCCGCGGCGTTCGAGCTCGGAACGCCGCCGGCATCCAGGAACAGCGACACCGGAACGTTCACCTGGCCGCCACTGGTCGACCGCGCGTAGACCTCGAAGCCGGCCAGCTGCAGCGGGGAGTTCGAGGCGATCGGATAGGCATACTCGTTGCCGGTGGTGGCGCCACTCAGCGAGCCGCCGTTGGCGTTGATGCCTGCGCACTGGCCGCCCGTCGAACCGCTGCCTGCGCAGCCGATGCCGTAGGTCTGGAACGAGCCCGGCGTGATGCCGGCATTGCGGATCGCCTGCTGCAGGTCGCTGCGGTCGATGCGTGTGCCATGGTTGCCGCCGGTGTCACAGCCGGCGTGGGTATGGATGCCGATCGCGTGGCCGGTGTTCTCGTGGATCACGGGCGAGCCGGAGTTGCCGCCGGTGGTGTCCGGGATGTAGCGGAGGAAGTCCGGCCCGATCTGGGTCAGCGCATCGAAGTGGGTCTTCTGGACCTGCTGCCAGGTCGGCGAGACCGGCGACGAGACCGTGCCGTAGCCGGTGATCCGGATGTTCTGACCGGCGGTGCTGCCCGGCACGGTGCCGAGGGTGTACCACACGCCGCCATTGGCCTCGGTCGGCAGCAGGTTGGTGTTGCTGTTGCGGCCCATGCGAGCAACCTGCCAGTCCGCGCCGATGCCGCCGTTCAGGCCGGCCAGCGTGGTGTAGGGGTACTGGTCGTTCGGTGCCGAGCGGACCAGTCCGCCGCCGTTCGTCGACAGCGGCACGTTCAGCTCCAGGATGCGGGAGCCGCTGGTCGTGCAGTGACCGGCCGTCAGCATCAGGTCGGCGCCGGCGAGCCAGCCGGTGCAGCCGAGCGTCAGGCGTCCCTGGCGAGGGTCGGTGCTCAGGATCCGGTCGTCGGCGCCACACAGCGACTCGGTGCCGGCGGCGGGCTCCAGGCCCTGCACGATCTCCGCCACCGCGACACGGTTGCTGCGGGTGTTCGGGCCGGCAACGAGTTCGAGGAGCACTTCCTCGCCGTTGAAGAACGCCGAGTAGCCGCCCCACTCGGCGAGCGAGACACCCGTGTGGCGCTGGACCGCGGCGTCGCGGGTCGCGGTCATCCGCAGGAACGAGCCGGTGGGCAGGTTGACCTGCTCCGCGAACGCGAGCTGCATCCAGGGCGCGGACTCGAGGGTGATCCGCTCCGAGAAGACCACCCGTGCCTGGCTCGAGCCGTTGTGGAGGTAGCCGGAGTCGACCGTGGAGGGGAGCCGGATCTGAGGCGGGGTGGAGATGTGCTGGGCGGGGAGAACGGCCGACGCGACGAGGCCGAGCAGACCGACGGAGAGTGCGCTGCGCATGGTGGAACGTGACAGGGAGAAAAGGGACAAGCCTCCCCATTGTGTTACCACGCGCCGCCGGCGCGACCCCCCTGCAGCGATCTCCTGGAAGTTCCGAGATCGCCACGGTGTGGGGACTTCGTCTCGCCGAAAAAACCGGGGTTCGTGCCGGGCTCGCCGTCGCACCGAGGCTGCGCCCCGTGCGGCTCGGTCAGCCGCCGATCGTCATCTCGAGCCCGTTGCTGAAGGCGAGGCCGAGCTGGTTGGCGCCTGGGTCGACCACCGCGTACTGGTGGTAGAAGCTGATCCCTACCAGGTTCGGGTCCATCGGCATCGGCAGGTTCAAACTGCCGTTGCCCTGGGCGTCGATGGTCGTGGCGATGCCCACGTCGGGACTCGACAGGATCTCGCAGCCGGGCGCGCCGAGGAAGAACAGCGGGAACGGCAGGAGGCCGAGGGCCCAGGTGGTGTCGGAGATGCCGAAGAACACCACCGCCGCGGTGCTCGGCTTCGCGAACGCGACTGCCAGCCCCATGTTCTGCCCGGTCTCCGGAAGACCCGTTCCGGTCAGGACCGGGATCGCGCCCGCGCCGCCAGCGCAGATCGCCCGCGCCGCGGGGATCGACACCAGGCCGGACACTGCCCAGCGACCGAACGGCGCCCGGTAGAAAGACGTCACCGCGGTGCCCTGGGTCAAGGCCGAAAGGCGGGTCTGGGCGCCGGTGTGGTCGGCACCGATGTAGAACGTCCCGGCCGGGATGGTCACGGGACTCTGTAGCGTGGCCCGGTACCAGCCCGCGGTGCCGCCGACCGACATCGTCGCGGTGGCGATCGGCGTCGAACTCGGTTGGCCGCCGGCGTCCAGGTAGATGCCGATCGGGAGACCGATGTTGCCGCCGGTGGTGGAGGACGAGTAGAGCTCGACCGCATCGAGCTGGATCGCGGACGCCAGCGTGATCGGGTAGCCGAACTCGTTGTTGGTGCTCGTGAAGCCGTTCAGCGTGCCGCCACTCGGGTTGGTGCCCGCACACATGCCGCCGGACACCCCGGTGCCGGCGCAGCCGGTGCCGTAGGCGCGGTACGTTCCGGGCGTGATGGTGGCGTTGCGGATCGCCAGCTGGATGTCCGCGCGGTCGAGGCGGGTGCCGTGGTTGCCGCCGGTGGAGCAGCCGCCGTGGGTGTGGATCGCGACGACGGTGTTGGTCGCGATCTGCTCGACCGGCGACCCCGAATTGCCACCCGTGGTGTCGATGTTGTAGATCAGGTGGTCGGACTGCACCGAGACCACCGGACCTGCGTGGGTCTTCTGCACCTGGTTCCAGGTCCCCGACACCGGGCTCGACGTGGTGCCGTAGCCGGTGATGCGCATCGAGCCGTTGTTCGGCGCTCCACCGAGGGCATACCACTGATTGCCGTTGGCCTGGGCCGGCAGCATGCCGGTGTTGCTGTTGGCGCCCATGCGCGCGAGCAGCCAGTCCGAGCCGATGCCGCTATTGAGCGATGCCAGCACGGTGTACGGGTATTGGTCGTTGACCGCCGCGCGCCGCACGCTGCCGTTGGCGTTCGACAGCGGCACGTTCATCTCGAGGATCAGCGGCTGGCCGGACACCTGACAGTGGCCCGCGCTCAGCATGATGTCGTCGCCGGCGAGCCAGCCGGTACAGCCCAGGAACAGGCGGCCCTGGCGCGGGTCGTTGCTCAATGTCCGGTCGTCGGTCGCGCCGCAGATGTCCTCGGCGGCGGGCCGTGGAGCGAGACCCTGGAACATTCCGGCGACCGTGACTCGATTGCCGCGGGTGTTCGGACCTGCGACCAGTTCCAGCAGGACTCCATCGCCATTGAACGCTGCGGAGAACCCTTGCCATTCGAGCAGGGTCAGGGCCGTGTGATGCTGCACGTCCCCGTCGCCGGCAGCGGTCATCCGCAGGAACGAGCCTTCCGGCAGGCTGACTCCGGCACCGAACTCCAACAAGACCCACGGTGCCTGCTCGGCCGCCACCTGCTGGCTGAACACCACGCGACTCTGCGCGGTGGAATTGTGCAGGAAGCCGGAGTCGAGGCTCGAGGCCACCCGCACATGGGGTGGCGTCGCGATGTGTTGTGCGGCGAGGGGAACGGAGAGCGCCAATACGAGGGCGCCGGCGAGGACTGCTTGCTGCATGGCGATCGGACGTAGCAGGGGACGAGGACGGGCAGACAGGACATCGTGCGCCGACGGGCTCGTTTTGCGAAGCCCGTCCGTCGCAGATCGATCCCCGCAGGTCGCGTTCGGCGCGCCGATCCTCAGCGCGCGGCCTCCTGCTGCCTCTGGATGGGCACGACTCGCTGCGCTCGCCATGCCCCGAGGCAGTCGGCCGCGCTGCCCGTGTTGTTGGGATCGACTCCTCCCGAGAATCAGCGCTGGGAGCGCAGATTCTCGGGAGGAGTCGATCAGTGGGCGGGAAGAACTCCAGATCGCTTCTGCCCGATGTCCCCGACCACCCGCGCCACCGCCTCGCTGTGGCCGAACGCCAGCAGCAGGTCCCCGGGCTCGATGCGCACGCCCGGAGCCGGCGGTGTCTCGATCGGCTGTCCGGGCTTCTGCAGGCCGACCACCAGCACGCCCTGCTCGCGGAAGCCGCAATCGCGCAGGGCCCGGCCGGCGTACGCGGCGTCGCGCGCCACCACGATCTCGGCGAGGTCGAGGCGGTCGCCGTGCGCGGTCAGGACCTGCACGAAGTCCTCGACCTGCGGGTTGGTCAGGAGTTCGGCCATGCGGTGGGCGCCGGCCTCGTAGAGGCTCACCACCCGATCGGCCCCGGCCCGTTCCAACTTGGTGGCAGCCTTGTCGTCGGTCGCCCTGGCCAGGATCTGCAGGCCCCGGTTCAGCAGTCGCGCCGACATCACCACGAACAGGTTGTCGGCGTCGCTGGGCATCACTGCCGCGAGGCCGCGCGCCCGCGCGATCCCGGCCTCGGTCAGCAGGTCGTCGTCGGTCGCGTCCCCGCACAACGCGATCCGTCCGTGCTCCCGGGCGTCGTCGACCGCGGCCTGGTCGCGGTCGATGACCACGAATCCGCTGCGCTCGGCGTGCTCGAGTTCGCGGCACAGGCTGCGGCCCATGCGGCCGTAGCCGCAGATGATCAGGTGGTCGTGCATCGTGCGGATCGCGGTGTCCATGCGCCTCATCCCGAGCAGGTCGCTGAGCTGCATCCGGACCAGGACCTCGCCGACCTGGACGATGCCGTAGAAGAACACGCCGAGGCCGACCACCAGGATGCCCATCACCACGATGCGGCCGCCGGTCGTCAGCTCGTGCACCTCGGAGTAGCCGACCGTGGTCAGCGTGATGACGGCCATCCACAGCGCGTCGAAGAATGGCCAGTCCTCGACCAGCATCAGCACGGTGGCACTGACCAGCGGCAGCGCGGTCAGTACCAGGATCAGCTTCGTCAGCCTCCGGACGTTGTCGGAGGACCAGAGGGAGCGGTCGGCCAAGGCTCCGGAGCGTATCGACCGCCGCGGGTCACCCCAATCGTCGGCTCGATCCGCTCGGCGGTGAACGGGGCCTTTCCAGGACTGCCCGGCTGTCCCAGTCTCCTGCCATGCTCCGTCCGCTCGCGGCCCTCGCCCTGTCGTTCACCCTCGGTTCCCTCGTCGTGCCGGGCTGCTCGCGAACGGATGCTCGGCGTCTGCCGGTCGAGGTCCCGGAGCTGGCGCCGTTCGCCGGTTGGATCGCCAACCAGGGTCAGTGGCCGGCTTCGGTGTGGGCGGCCGCGCGTGGCGGCGGGGGCATCGTCTCGGTCGCTGCGGACGGAGTGATCACCGCCGTCACCGAAGATGGACTCGAGCGGGTGGCGCTGCGCCCCATGCTCGACGGCCACACCTGGAACTGGTGCGGGGAACCGTTCGTCGCCGCGGGGACCGGCGCGGTCTGTCACTTTCCCGAGCGCCGGACGGGGGTCCCGCTCGCCACGTCGTTGCGCCGATCCGGGGATCCGGAGGTGGGCGCGAGCACCTTGGCGCTGCGGATCGCCGCCGACGGGGCACCGGCCTACGACCTGGAGGTCGCGGACCCACGCGAGCTGGTGCGCCACGAGTTCGTGGTCGATGGAGCCCATCGGCTGCGCGTCGACGCGGCGTCCGGCGACCTGGTGGCCGAGACCCCCGCGGGTTGCCTGCGTCAATCGGAACCCCTGGCCTGGCAGGTCTGTGACGGACGGAGGATCGCACTCGACGTGGAGTTCGAACTCATCGGGCCCGATCGCTACCGGTTCCGCGTCGTGGACCCGCTTCGGCGCGGTCCCGTGGTGATCGATCCGGAGCTGCGCTGGGCGACGTTCGTCGGCGGCGCCCGGCTCGACGAGGGGCACTCCATCTCGCGCGCCGCGAACGGCGACGTGTTCGTCGGCGGAACGACCCAGTCCGGCGACCTGCCAACCGACCTGTCGGTGCTGGAGCCGTTCTACCAGGGCTCGGGTTCGCTGCCTCGTCCGGTCGGTGACGGTTGGTTGGCCCGTCTCGCGGGAGACGACGGTGCACTGCAGTGGGTCACCTATCTGGGAGGCGCCCAGAACGATGCGCTGACGATCGTCCGGGCGGTCGGCGATGAAGTGTTGGCAGCCGGCTGGACCGCGTCCCCGGACTTCCCGGTGACCGCTGGCGCGTTCGACGTCACCTACAACGGCGCGAGCGACGGCGCCGCGAACCTGGGCGGCGACGTGTTCGTGTCGCGGATCTCCGCCGACGGCGCGCGCCTGGTGTGGAGCACCTTCATCGGCGGCTCGCGTCTGGAGTACCCCCGCTCCGCGGAGGTCGATGCCGCCGGACAGCTCACCTTCGCGGGCCACGTGCACAGTCCCGACTACCCGACCTCGGCCGGCGGGTGGCGCTCCTCGATCGTCGGAGCGACGGACGCCTTCGTGACCCGGCTCGCAGCCGATGGCAGCCGCCTGATGTTCTCGACCTATTTCGGCGGGCTCGATGGCGAAGAGTATCCGCACGGCCTGCACGTCGACGCCGGCGGCGAAACGGTGATCGTCGGCGGCACCGACTCGACCGACCTGCCGGTGACGCCCGGGGTCTTCGGTCCGGTCGCGCGTGGCGGACTCGAGCACGAAGCCGATGGCTTCCTCGCCCGGTTCTCGGCCGACGGCTCGGCCTTGCTGTGGTGCTCGTATCTCGCCACCACCTCGAGCGAGCGAGTGCGTGCGGTTCGCCGACTCGCGTCCGGCGATCTGGTGGTCGGAGGCGTCATCGATGGCCCGGGCCTGCCCACCGGAACCGGAGTCGTCGGGCCCCGACACGCCGGAGGCGACGACGGCTTCGTGGCCGTGGTCCGCGCCGGCGCGACCGCGCTCGACGATGCCTGCTATGTAGGCGGTACCGGTGACGACCAGGTGTGGAGCGTGGCGGACCTGGGTGCCGGGCGGATCCTGGTGGGCGGGCGCAGCGCCTCGACCGATCTGCGCACCACACCGCGCTCCGCTGGCGAATTCCCGGCGGGGTCGGCCGACGGACTGATCTGGGTCCTGTCAGATGCGGCGACCCGCCTCGACCACGGGACCTACCTCGGCGGCAGCTCGGGTGACCGGCTGCTCGAGCTGCAGGTCGGGCCCGAGGGCGACGTGCTCGCGGTCGGTGCCAGCTACTCGCGCAACCACCCGCTCGCCGGCGCGTCTCGCGGCTACTCGGGCGGCGGCGATGCACAGATCGTGCGCCTCGCGCCGCTGCCAGCCGGCGTCGAGCGGCTCGGAGCGGCCACCGCGGGCTGCGCGGGGCACGCGGTGTCCCTGGTCCGCGCAGCTCCGGTTCCGGGAGTCGCGGACTTCGCCGCGACCTTCGGTCCGTTGCCGGCCCGCGTGCCGGCGGTCGCGCTGCTCGGCCTTCGAACTGCGCCTGCGCCGTTGCGCCTCGCCGGCGTGGATCTCTGGCTCGACCCGAACTCGTTGTTTGCCGACCTCTCGGTGACGTCGGATAGCCGGGGGCTCGCCGTGGTGCCCCTGCCGGTCCCTGCCGATCCCGCGCTGTCCGGAGTGTCCTTCGCGCTGCAGCTCGCGTGGGCCGATGCCTGTGGTTCGGCCGGCCTCGCCGCCAGCGACGCGCTCCGCATCACCGTGCTCGATTGAGGCCCGGCCGCGTCGCCGCCTCGTCGGCCTCCAGATGGAGCGCCTCGATGGTGATCCCCGCCAGCTCGTCGACCGTGGTGCGCAGGCGCCGGCCGACGCGGCGCAGGTCGTCGGTGTCGTGTTGGATCGCGAGCGTGAGTCGGTAGCGCGGGTAGTGCGCCATCATCGACAGGTAGCCCGGCATGTAACCGGAGTGGCCGAAGCTCGGTCCGTGTGGTGACTGCAGGATCTGGCAGCCGAGGCCATAGCGGTCGCCGGGACCTGTGGCGGCTTCCGGAGCGTCTTCGACGACCTGCTTCCAGAGCGCGGCGGGGAAGGCGCGGTCGCCGCCGGCGGCCCAGAGGTGGCACCACTTCGCGAGGTCGGCGGTGGTCGAGGAGATCCCACCTCCGCAGCCCTCGAACTGCGGGTTCACCAGGTAGCGACCCTCGTCGTCGAAGACCGACCGCGGGTCACAGCGCAGCAGGTTGCCGTCGGTGACGCCGGCGACCAGCCCGGTCACGATGCGGGCCGAGTTGGGCACGGTGTCGCGGAGCTCCAGCGGCTCGAGCAGGCGCGTGCGCAGGAGATCGTCGTAGGCCTCGCCGGTGACCGCCTCGAGGACCGCGGCGATGACGATGTAGTTGGTGTCGGCGTAGGCCCAGCCTTCGCCGGCCGCGAACAGCGGCTCGGAATCGAGCACGAAGGCCAGTCGCTCCGCGTCGGTCCAGGTGCGGTCGGGATCGGCGAGGACAGCATCGATGAAGGCCGCGGACGTCACGTGCTCGCGGATACCGCTCTGGTGGCAGAGCAGATGGCGCAGCGTCAGGTCTTCGGCGTTCGGCAGACGCTTCGCCCAGGCGTGGTCGGCGAGGTGGTCGAGGACCTTCGCGTCGAGCGCGAGTTCGCCTTCGCCGACCAGTTGCAGGGTGACCGCCGCGCAGTAGGTCTTGCCGATGCTGCCCGACATCAGCCGGCTCGAGGTCTCCAGTGCCGGCAGCTCCGGATCGGCCCGACCGTGGACCACGGGCAGCAGCATGCCGTCGGGCAGGACCACGGCGACCGAGGTGCCGGGGAAGCCGGGGCGCTCGGCGAGGCGGGTGAGATGGGCCTCGATCCGGGATTGGAGGAGGTCCAGGCCGGTGAGTTCGGGGTCGGACGATTCCTGGGCACGGACGACCGCAGGGAGCGCGAGGGCGACGGCGAGCAGGTGAGCGGCCAGCGGGGCGCGCGGGGTTCGGGGCAGGCGGATCATGGCGCCGGCTACGCGTCGCCCGTCGGGATTGCGAGCCACGGCTCACGCGCTCCGGGTTGTCCCGAGGCCGAGGGCCGCTGCGCGGTGATGTCATTCTGCCTCGGCTGCGTTCGTTGCGACGCGCGATGAACCTCCGATCCCTCGGCGCCGGGCTGCGCAAGTCCCTGGTCGGCCTGCTCGTGCTGGCCGCGATGACCGTTCTCGTCCTGTGGCTCAGCGGGTTCTTCGCCGAGCGGGTGCCGGCCGGCCAGGAGCCGGCAGAACTCGGGATCGCGCTGCCCCCCGGCACTCCCACGCTCACCGTGCAGGCGGCGGAGGTGGAGCTGGTGGAAGAGGCGGTCGGCACGGTCCGCGCCATCCAGGAGGTGCGGATCGCCTCGCGGATCCTGGCACGGATCCGCGAGATGCACGTCGCGGCAGCCGGGCAGGCGGTGAAGGCGGGCGAGGTGTTGGTCGAGCTGGAGGACGACGATCTGAGCGCGGCGCTGCGCGAGGCCGAGGCGGCCCTGCGCTCGGCGACCGAGACCCGCGACCAGGCCGAGCGCGACCTGGCCAGGACGCAGGAGCTGTTCGGCCAGAAGATCGCCTCCGAGCTGGAGCTGGAACGCGACCGGACCCGCTTCGAGAACTCCGAGGCCGAGGTCGCGCGCGCCACCCAGGCAGCCGCTGCCGCCGAGACCCGGTTGGACTTCGCGGTGATCCGTGCCCCGATCGACGGCATCGTGATCGACAAGCTGCGCGAGAAGGGCGACACGGTGACACCGGGCGAGGTGTTGATGAGCCTGTACGACCCGGGGCGCATGCAGTTGGTCGCGTCGGTGCGCGAGCAGTTGGCGACGCGGCTCCAGGTCGGTGGCGAAGTGGGAGTGGCGGTCGACTCGCTCGGTCTGCGCTGCTCGGGGACGGTCAGCGAGATCGTGCCGTTGGCCGAGGCCGGCAGCCGGGCGTTCGACGTGAAGGTCACCGGGCCGTGTCCGCCCGGGGTGTTCTCGGGGATGTTCGGACGCCTCCTGCTGCCGCGTGGCACGGCCGAGGAGATCCGCGTGCCGCGTACGGCGGTGCGCGGCTTCGGTCAGGTCGACCAGGTGCTGGTGGTCGGCGACGCAACGGGTGGCGCGGCGCGGGTCCTGCGGCGTTTCGTCGTGCTCGGTGAGGAGCACGGCGCGCAGGTCACGGTGCTGTCCGGGCTCGAGGCCGGTGAGACGATCGTCGCCGACGCGCGGGCACTGCGCGGAGCGGAGGGCCGATGACCGGCTCGCAGCAGCCCGCCGAGTCGGGCGGTCTCTCGGCGCGGATCGTCGAGGTGTTCCTGAAGGGCAACCTGACGCCGCTGTTGATCCTGCTGTCGCTGGTGACCGGCTTCTATGCGCTGCGCGTCACGCCGCGCGAGGAGGAGCCGCAGATCGTGGTGCCGCTGGCCGACGTGCTGATCGACGCGCCGGGCGCGAGTGCCGCCGAGGTCGAGAGCCAGGTGGCGTCGCGGCTGGAGCGGCTGCTCTACGAGGTCGACGGCGTCGAATACGTCTACTCGACCAGCATGCCGCACCGCGCCGTCGTCACGGTGCGGTTCTTCGTCGGCGAGGACCGCGAGGACAGCCTGCTCAAGCTGCACAACAAGCTGGCGATGAGCGCGGACCGGATCCCGCCGCAGGTCGCCGACTGGGTGGTGCGGCCGATCGAGGTCGACGACGTGCCGATCGTCAACCTGACGCTGTGGTCGGAGTCGCTCGGCGGCTACGAGCTGCGACGACTGGCCGAGGAGTTGGAGAACGTCGCGCAGCGGGTGCCCGATGCCGGGCAGACCGAGGTGGTCGGTGGCGCGCCGCGGCAGCTCCGGGTCCGGGTCGATCCCGATGCGCTCGCATCGCGCGGGGTCGGCTTCGAGCAGGTGGCCGGTGCCCTGCGCGCGGCGTCGACGTCGCTGCCGGCGGGGAGCTTCGAGGATCTCGATCGGGTGGTCGCGGTGGAGGCCCGGCCGGGAGCGCACAGCGTCCGGGAACTCGGCGAGCTGGTGGTCGGCGTGCGTGACGGGCGACCGATCTACCTGCGCGACGTCGCCGAGGTGACCGACGGGCCAGCCGAGCGGACCAGTTACACGCGGATCGGCTTCGGGCCGGCGGTGGAGGGCGTGCCGGCCGAGCTGGCCGATGGCGCTCGCGACTACCCGGCGGTGACCGTCGCGGTGGCCAAGCGCAAAGGCAGCAACGCGGTGCTGGTCTCCGAGGAGGTGCAGCATCGGGTCGAAGAAGCGGTCGCCGAGTTGCTGCCGCCGGAGGTCCATCTGCGGGTGACCCGCGACCACGGGCTGACCGCCGACCAGAAGGTCGACGAGCTGCTCGAGGGGCTGTGGGTGGCGGTCATCATCGTGATCGCGTTGATCGCGCTGACGCTCGGCCTGCGTGAGGGCCTGGTGGTCGCGACCGCGGTGCCGGTGACCTTCGCGCTGACCCTGTTCGTCAACGACCTGGCCGGCTACTCGATCAACCGGGTCACCCTGTTCGCGCTGACGCTGGCGCTGGGCCTGGTGGTCGACGACCCGATCGTCGACGTCGAGAACATCTACCGCCACCTGAAGCGCGGCCGGCGTGAGCCGATGCAGGCAGTGCTCGCGGCGGTCAACGAGGTCCGTCCGCCGATCATCCTGGCGACGCTGGCGGTGATGGTCAGCTTCCTGCCGCTGTTCTTCATCACCGGGATGATGGGGCCGTACATGGCGCCGATGGCGCTCAACGTGCCGCTGGCGATGTTGATGAGCCTGTTCGTGGCGTTCGCGGTGACGCCCTGGCTGTCGTGGTTGGTGCTGCGCAAGCACGTGAAGCCCGATCCCGGCGCGGCCGATCTCGAGGACGACCACGAGGCGGTGCGGCGGGGGGGCATCTACCGCAGCTACGCGCTGCTGATGCGGCCGGTGCTCGGCAACAAGACGCTGCGCTGGGGTCTGCTCGGCTTCACCGGGCTGCTGTTCGTGGCCTCGGGTTGGCTGGTGATGGACCGGCGGGTGCCGCTGAAGATGCTGCCGTTCGACAACAAGAACGAGCTGCAGGTGGTGGTCGATCTGCCGGAGGGCAGCACCGTGGAACGCACCGACGCGGTGCTGGCCGAGCTGGCGCAGGTGGTGCGGGGCGTGGCCGAGGTCACCGACGTGACCAGCTATGCGGGCGCGGCGTCGCCGATCGACTTCAACGGCATGGTCCGGCACTACCAGCTTCGCCAGTTGCCGCACCAGGGCGACCTGCGGATCAACCTGGTGCACAAGCGCGCGCGGGAGATGGGCAGCCACGAGCTGTCGATGCAGCTTCGCGCCTGGCTCCAGCCGATCGCCGCGCGGCACGGGGCGCGGATCAAGATGGTCGAGTCGCCGCCGGGGCCGCCGGTGATCGCGACGGTGGCGGTGGAGGTCCACGGCACGCCCGACATGAGTTACGCCGAACTCTGCGAGGCGGCGTTGCGGGTCGAGGGGCGGCTGGCCGCGGAGCCCGGCGTGGCCGACGTCGACACCACGGTCGAGGAGCCGCAGGTCCGCATGCGGTTCGCACTGGATCGGCAGAAGGCGGCGCTGCACGGGATCGCCGAGTTCGATGTCGCGCAGGTCCTGCACGCCGCGGTCGGCGGTGAGGTTGCGACCACGTTCCACGATGACCGGGAGCGTAATCCGCTGGTCGCCGAGGTGCGCCTGCCGCGGGCCGACCGGGCCGATCCGACGGTGCTCGAGCGGCTGCCGATCCCGGTGGCGGGGGGCGAGGGGATGGTTCCGCTCGGCGA
Organism: bacterium; assembly: GCA_030432695.1. GTDB lineage: Bacteria > Planctomycetota > UBA1135 > UBA1135 > UBA2386 > JAUILN01. The sequence continues at coordinate 738,838 of JAUILN010000003.1, forward strand.
GCTCGGGGTATTCGTCGCGGAGACCGTCGATCAGTCGATCTGGCACAAGGATCTCGACCCGGTGGTCTACGTGTTCGCCGAGGTGGTGGGCCGTGCGCCGGCCGACGTGATCCTCGACGTCCAGGCCGACCAGCTCGCCGACGGGGCGACCTACGCCGCGATCGCGACCGCGACGCCGCGCCCGGTGGCCGAACGCACCCACCTCGAACTCGGCGGCGGGATCCCCTGGTCGGTGCCGCCCGGCATCGAGCTGTCGTGGACCGGTGAAGGCGAGTGGAAGATCACCCTCGACGCCTTCCGCGACCTCGGCATTGCCTTCCTCGCGGCCTGCTTCGGCATCTACGTGCTGCTGGTCCACGAGACCAAGAGCTACTTCCTGCCGCTGATCCTGATGCTGTCGATCCCGTTCACGATGATCGGCATCGTGCCGGGCTTCTGGCTGCTCAACGTGTTCGGCGGCGGCGAGGTGGCTGGCGCGGCGACGCCGGTGTTCTTCACCGCCACCGCGATGATCGGCATGATCGCGCTGTCGGGCATCGCGGTGCGCAATGCCATCCTGCTGATCGAGTTCCTCCAGAAGGCCCTCGACGACGGCCTCGGCCTCACCGAGTCGATCCTGCAAGCCGGCGCGATCCGCCTGCGCCCGATCTTCCTGACCGCCGGCACCGCGATGCTCGCCGCGATCCCGATCACGCTGGACCCGATCTTCTCGGGCCTCGCCTGGGCGCTGATCTTCGGGCTCTTGGTATCGAGCGCATTCACGCTGGTGCTGGTGCCGATGGTGTACGCGATGGTCTACGGGCATCGGCATCGGGCGTGAGGCGACCGACGGGTTCTGCCGGGTGCCATCCCCGGTACCGGCTACCCTCTGCACCGCCGTGGTCGACCTCTCGATCCTGATCGTCAACTTCAACTCGTGGGATGTCCTGGCCGACGCGCTGGACTCGATCCGCGCGCATCCGCCTGCGGACCGGAACGGTGTGGCGCTCGATCACGAGATCGTGGTCGTCGACAACGCGTCGCCACTTCGGACGGAGACCGACGTCGAGGCGATCCACAGCCGGCTCCGTGGCGACCGCGACCGGCTGGTTCTTCACGACCGGAACGACGGCTTCTCCGCCGGGATGAACCGGGCGCTCGCGCACAGCCGCGGTCGTTACCTGCTGGTCAGCAATCCGGATGTCCACTATCTGCCGGGCTGTCTGTCACGGTTGGTCGGCTTCCTCGAGACCCATCGAGACGTGGGCGCTGCCACGCCGGTCACCTTCGTCGACCCCGGCCTGGAGATCCGACTGCCGACCGGCGTGCTGCCGCGCCTCCTCGAGCGCCCGTGGTTCGTCGCGACCGCGGTGAGCCAGGCCGCGAGGAACGCCTACAGCCGATTGCTCACGCGACGCTACCTGCCGGTATTCCGACCAGGCGGCGATCTCGACCTGGAGATGTTCGCGGGCTGGGGTTTTCTCATCCGTCGTGACGTCGTCGACGAGATCGGCTTCTTCGACGAGCGCTATCCGCTCTACTACGAGGATGCCGACCTGTCCTGCCGTGTTCGGCGCGCCGGCCACCGCATCGTCCAGGTCGAGGCCGCCCGGATGATCCACCTCTACGACCGCTCGGCCCGCACCACGCGCGAGCAGTCGCTCGCGCGCCACGACATCAGCGAGCGACGCTACTTCCGCCGGTGGTCGGGTCTGCCGGCACAATGGTTGGTCGATGGGGCGCGGGGCCTGCTGCGGACGCGGACGCTGCAGCGACTCGCGGCCGAGCGCCGGCCTCCCGCGGGGCGGAGCCTCGAAGACCTGGGCGGCGTTCCGTCGATCATCCTCGACGCACCATGCGCCGACTTCCTGGTCGAGGTCGCCTTCGATCCCTACTTCCTGCTCTGCGGTGGAGCCTTCGGATCGGGCGCCGCCTGGAGCCCCGGCCCGCGACTGGTCGAGTGGATGCGTGAGCGGCCGGTGCACTTCCGCGTCGTCGATCTCACCCGACGTGGAATGCCCGAACTCGGGCGATGGCACTTCGATGCGCAGCGGGGGCACACGAGGCAAGCTCGATGATTCCGCCGCGCGTTCGAACCTTCAACCGCGTGCTGCGGCGCTTCGCGGACGACCTCGAGCGGCCGGAATACGCCGCCGGCGTGGCGGCGGTGCGGGATGTGGTCGCCCGGGCACGTGCCGCCGGCGTCGAACTCCGCCTCGACGCGCTGCGCGACTGGGAGAACGCCCAGATCCTGCTCGGGATCGGACAGATCGGAGCCGGCCGTGGTGCCCTCGAGATCCTCGACGTCGGCGGTGGCAATGCGCCGACCGCCAGTCTGCTCGCCGAGGCTGGCCACGCGGTGACCGTGATGGACGTCGATCCCGTCGCCGTCCACGGGGTGGAGCTCGCCGCGGATGCGCTGGGACTCGGCGAGCGACTTCGGGCCGTCGAGGGTGGAGAGGCCTCACGCGCTTGGCCGTTCCGCGCGGCCAGCTTCGACCTGATCGTCTCGATCTCGGTCCTCGAAGGCGTGCTCCGCTCGCGGCGCGCTGCGTGGTTCCGCGAGGCCGCGCGGGTGCTGCGACCGCGAGGCGACCTGCTGCTGACCTTCGACTTCGGCGAGGGCGCGCGCTTCGTCAGCGATGCCCCGACCTCCGCGGAGGAGGTCGAACGCAGCTTCGTCGCGGCGACCCCCTTCGAGCGTGTCGGTGAGCCCTTCGAGGTTCCGACCTGGGATCCGGAGATCGGACCACCGGTGAAGATCGTCGTGCCGCGGGCCGACGGATTCGACCTGCGGGTCGCCGAGTACTCGTTCGCGTCGCTGCACCTGCGCAAGGCCTGACGGAGTCGTTCACCATCGGTCGACGAGTCGCATGGCGAGCCGGACGTCGCCCTGGACCCGCAGGCGGCCGGCGTAGAACAGCCGCACGGCGTCTTCCTCGCCGTCCGCCAGCGCCAACAGGTCGGCACACGACGCGGCGATCGTGCAGTCGACGGTCCCGGGTTCCGCCATCCAAATTCGGCCGTCGTTCGTGTCGATGCCGAAGACTCCGCCGCCATCGCCTTCGACGATGAACCGCGCCCGACCGCGCGGTGGTGCGTCGTCCTCGTGGGGGCTCGGCACCAGGAGTCGCCCGAGTGCCCGGATGACCGGAGATTCGGGGCACTCGAAGTCGGGCCGCGCGCCGTCCTCGACGACGAACCGCTCCGCTCCCCGTTCGGAGTTGGGCAGCCGGGGGAACGGCAGGTCGTCGGGAAGCGCCGACGTGTCGTGGCAGGCGTAGCGGGTGCCGACGAACGGGCCCGCGAGCAGGCGTCGGCGGGCCGGCGTGGCGCTCTGCAGGAGTTCCTCGGAGTGCGGGATGCCGTGCCAGTTCGCGTAGTGATAGGGAACGTAGCCGTAGTACAGCGTCCGGCGGCGCCGGCCCGAGCGAGGTGCCTTGGCGCCGTGCCAGGCGCCCTCGCAGAAGAACACCACGTCGCCGGCGCGTACGTGGATCTCCCGGTAGCCGGGGATCTCCTCCCAGGGGATCGAGAGCCGTTCCGCATTGGCAGCGACGAAGGCCTCGCGGATCGACCGGTCGCAGTCCGGGAGTTCCCACTTCGGATGCAGACGATCGAACGGGAACTCCGAGTCGAGCCGGTGGCTGCCTTCCAAGATCACCATCGGGCCGTCATCGGGGCCGACGTCGGTCAGCGCCAGGCCGACCTTCAGCAGGTGCGTGAGCGCCTCGCCGGGGCGACCTGAGGGGCGCGCCTCGGGCTGGGCATGCAGCGGCAGGCCGATCCCGTCGAGGCGCGTGATCGAATAGGTCTCACCGAGTCGGCAGGGTCGAGGCACGAGGGCCTCGGCGACGTCGAGCACGGCGGGATGATCGATCAGCGTCTGGAACACCGGGTCGAGGTCGAGCAGACCGAGGAGTCGGTACTCGTTGACGACCGGCGTCCAGCTCGGGATGCACGTCCGCGGCAGGCTCGCGGGGCCGAGGCCTTCGTGGCGGGCCAGCGCCTGGTTCAGCGCATGGACCAGTCCCGCGTCGAGGGCGCCGCGGCGCACGAACCAGCCCTGCACTTCGAAGCCGTAGCGCTCGATGGGTTGCAGCATGAGAGGCCGCAAGCATAGCCTCGATCGGCTGTCCGGCCTGTCGGTCTCACCAGCCTGACGCCCACCGCAGGCTCCGGGTCGCCTCGATGTAGGCGTTGCTCCAGGCTTGGGCGCGGAAGCACTGCATCGGCAGGTTCGCGTCACCGTGTCGTGTTCGGTGCCTGGCACGAACTACGACAGATTCTGAGGAGGGGGGGTCATGCGAGCCAGCCCAACGCGCGGAGCAGTGACCGGGTCGCGTCGACGTAGGCGTTGCTCCAGGCCTCGGCGCGTAGGAACTGCACCGGCAAACTCGGGTCGCCGAGGAACGGGCGCAGCACCCAGGCCGCCTGGATCGACACGAAGACGAACAGCACGGTCCAGATCCGGCGCAGGGTGCGGTGGCGGGGGGAGCGGCGTTCGAGGTCGCGGTAGGCGCGGATCATCGCGACCCGTGCGGCAGCGGTGGCGAGCGCGAAGGCCAGGCCGTTGACCAACGTCGCGCCGGCGTAGCCGACGCCCGAGAGGTAGACGAAGGCGATCAGCGGCGACAGCGACAGGAGCGCGCAGGCGAACACCGTCTGCGCGCCGAGCGTGGCGCGCAACGCCTGCGGCAGGTCGTCGCGGAGGCCGGACAACAGGTGCAACACGGTGAAGCTCGGCAGGCAGAGGCCGGTGGAGACCGCGAGCAGCAGCGGCAGTTTGCTCGCCGAGACCAGCGCCTGGCCGACGCGGCCGGCATGGCTGCCGAGCACCGCGCCGTGGACCGCGCCGGCGACCAGCGTCCAGACGGCGAGCTCGCGCCAGCCGATGGTGGTCACGGTGCCGCGCAGCAGGCCGTCGATGCGGCGGATGCTGGCGGCCGCGTTCATGCGAACAGGTTGCCCAGCGTGTGCAGCACCGCTTCCAGCACGTTCGAATCGCGTTCACGGAACCAGGTGAACGGCAGGCCCGGCGCACCGATGAACGGGCGGAGGATCCAGCCGGTCTGCGCGCCGACCACGCCGTAGACGACGGTCCAGGTCCAGAACACCCGCTCGGCGATGCGGCGGCGGCGAGCGTTCGGATCGTTCGTCCCAGGCGGCAGCGGCGGGCCGATGACCGGAGCCTGCGGAGCGAACATCGCATCGACCGCGCGGCGCAGCACCGCGAGGCCGACCAGTCCGCCGGCGGCGAAGAACGCCACGTTGAGCAGGACCAGGAACGGGTAGCTGTCGGTGCTCAGCGTGAAGAACGCGGTGATCGGGCCGAGGCTGGCGAGCATCGCGAGGTCGATCAGCACGCCGACCATCAGCAGCTTCAGCGTCGACGCGAAGTCGAGCGGCGAGCGGGCCAGCGCCGAGGCGACGTACAGCGACGGCACGGTGACCACCAACGTGATCAGGAACAGCAGCGGGGTCTTCACCGTACTGGCGATCAGTTGCGCGATCGCCGGGTCCTCGGCGCGGGTGGCCCCGTACAGCCCCATGCACGCGCCGTAGATCCCGCCGAGAAGTAGCGCGGCCCGAGCTGCGAGCGGGGCGGACAGCACCACGCCTTCGCTGCGCAGCCGTTCCGGGTCGGTGAACCGACCGCGGAGCGCCCGGTCGACGAGGGTGAGAAGTTCGCGCATCGAGGGGTTCCTGCTCCCGGGCCGGCCCGGTGAGGCTAGCCTACTCCGGATACTCTGGATTGCAAAGTTACTGGCGATCGTTCGCTGCCCTTGTCCTCGGCTTGCCGAGAACCGCCTACGCTCCGCGTCCGATGCCCCCATCCCGCCGAGATCTATTCCGCGCCGGCGCCTCCGCGGCCGGCTGCGCGTCGCTCCGCCGTTTCCCGGCCATCCTCCGCGACCGCCCGACCTTGCCGTGCGGCGTCGCCACCGGCGACCCGTCGACCGACGGCGCGGTGGTCTGGGCGCGCGCCGACCGGCCGTCGCGGATGCTCGTCGAACTCGCCGCCACCGAGGCCTTCCGCGATCCACTCCGCATCGACGGCCCCGAGGTGCTGCCCGCCGACGACTGCACCGGCCGCGTGCTCCTCGAGGGACTGCCCGCCGGCAGCGAGGTGTTCTACCGGGTGTCGATGGTCGACCTCACCGACCGCCGCGCGGTGAGCGAGCCGGTGATGGGCCGCTTCCGCACCGCACCCGCCGACCGCAGCCGACCGTTCCGTCTGCTGTGGTCGGGCGACACCTGCGGGCAGGGCTTCGGCATCGACCCCGCGCGTGGCGGCCTGCGCGGCTACGCGGCGATGCGCGCCCGCGAGGCACACGCGTTCCTGCACTGCGGCGACCTGATCTACGCCGACAACCCGATCCTCCCCGAGGTCGCGCTCCCCGATGGCACCACCTGGCGCAACGTCACCACGCCGGAGACCTCCAAGGTGGCCGAGACCCTCGACGAGTTCCGCGGTCGCTACCGCTACAACCTGCTCGACGAACACGCGCGCGCCTTCCACGCCGAGGTGCCACTGATCGCGCTCTGGGACGACCACGAGACCACCAACAACTGGTACCCCGGCGAGGTGCTCGACGCCGAGGCCTACACCGTGAAGTCGGTCGATCTGCTGGCCGCCCGCGCGCGCCGCGCCTTCCTCGACTACGTGCCGCTGCGCCGCGACGCCGCCCGCCCGGACCGCATCCACCGCCGCCTGCGCCTCGCTCCCGACCTCGACCTGTTCGTCCTCGACATGCGCAGCTTCCGCGGACCGAACACCAGCAACGACCAGTCCACCGAGAGCGACGACACCCGCTTCCTCGGCGCCGCGCAGTTCCGCTGGCTGCTCGCCGAGCTGATCGCATCGCGCGCCACCTGGAAGGTGATCGCCGCCGACATGCCGCTCGGTCTGGTGGTCGGCGACGGCCCGCGCTTCGAGGCGGTCGCCAACGGCATCGACGGTCCGCCGCGCGGCCGCGAGCAGGAACTCGCGCGGCTCCTCAGCGCGCTGCACGCGGCCCGCGTCGAGGGCCTGGTCTGGCTCACCGCCGACGTCCATTACACGGCGGCCCATCACTTCCACCCCGACCGCGCCGGCTTCCGCGACTTCTCCCCGTTCTGGGAGTTCGTCTCGGGCCCGCTCCACGCCGGCACCTTCGGCCCGGGCGTCCTCGATCCGACCTTCGGGCCGGAGCAGGTGTTCGCCAAGGCGCCGCCGCCAGGGCGCGCCAACCTGTCTCCAGCGGAGGGTTTGCAGTTCTTCGGCGAGCTGGCGCTGGAGCCCGGCAGCCGGGACCTGCGGGTGTCGCTACTGGACGTCTCGGGTTCGGTGCTGTTCGAGAAGGTGCTCCAGCCGAAGGAGGGGTAGCGGCATCCGGCGCGCGGTTGCGGTCGACAGAAGCACTGCCCTCGCAATCCGTCGCCAGATGGCCGACCCTCTTCGCGCCCCTGGGATCTTCCTCAGGGTCTCCGGGCTGCCTGAAGGACAGGCCGCGTAGCGGCGGTCCCCGCCCGGCCAACCCCGTATCCAGTCTCCATGTCGTTCCCTGCCACCGTGTGTGCCCGAGCCTTCCTCGCCGCCGGCGTGCTCCTGTCGTGCTTCGTGAGCGGGCTGCCTGCCCAGAGTCCGGTCGTCGGCGGTGAGCTCCGCGTCGGACACGTGGTCACGCTGTCGTTCGACGGTCCCGCAGGTCTCCAGGAGGACGGCCAGCCCAATCCCTTCACCGAGTATCGCCTCGACGTGACCTTCCGTCGCGGCACGCGCTCGCTGGTGGTGCCGGGCTACTTCGCCGCCGATGGCAGCGCCGCCGACAGCGGTGCAGAGAGCGGCCGGGTCTGGCGGGTCCACTTCGTTCCCGACGAGGTCGGTGCGTGGACCTGGCAGGCCTCCTTCGTCACCGGCAACCGCGTCGCGGTCCGTCCCGGCACGGGGATCCCGACCGCGTTCGATGGCGCTTCGGGCAGCCTGACGATCGACGCCAACGACAAGCCGGCGAGCGATCCGCGCAGTCGCGGCATGCTGCGCTACGTCGCTGAACGCTATCTGGGCTTCGAACACACCGGTGAGCCGTTCGTCGAGATCGGCGTCAACAGCCCGGAGAACCTGCTCGCCTACTCGGACTTCGACAACACCTCCGACCGCGGCGGGCGCGTGCCGAACTTCCTGCACGCCTATGCGCCGCACGTGCCCGACTTCGCGCGGCTCGGTGGCGGGCCCGACTGGCGCGGTGGATTGGGCCAGGGCCTGCTCGGGGCATTGAGCTACCTTGCCGAGGAACGGCTCAACTCGATCTATGTGCTGCTGTTCACCGGCTATGCCGACGGCGACGACGTCTGGCCGTGGCGCGCCGTCAACGATCCGTGGCGCTACGACTGTTCCAAGCTCGACCAGTGGGGGCGGGTCTTCGAGCATGCGACCGCGCTCGGGCTGCACATGCAGCTCACCTTCACCGAGACCGAGAACGAGGGCTACTTCGAGGTCGTCGAAGGCAATGCGCCGTTCGCCGACTCGCGCAAGCTGTTCTTCCGCGAGATGGTCGCGCGCTTCGGCCACAACCTGTCGCTGACCTGGAACCTCGGCGAGGAGAACGGCTGGAACGATTGGAGCCGCGGGCCCTATCGCTATGCCAACAGCGAGGCCCAGCGGCGGGCGTTCTCGGCGTGGCTGCGCGACCTCGATCCATACGACCACCCGATCTGCGTGCACACCTATCACGGGCCGAAGGCTGGTGAGGACATGGAGGGGGTGTTCGGGCCGTTGATCGATCCGAACAACCTGTGCCTGACGATCGACGGTGGCTCGCTGCAGGGGCCCTACGACTGGGCGATCTCGGTGCGTGCCGACAGCAACGACCTGACCCGCAGCAACCACGCGGTGGTGCGCGATTGGATCGAGCGCTCGGAGGCGGCCGGGCACCCGTGGGTGATCGCGTCGCACGAGCAGCTCCTGGCGCGCATCGGCACACCGCCGGACAACTCGCCCGACGATCCGGGTCACGACAAGACCCGCCGCGACACGCTGTGGGGCACCCTGATGGCCGGTGGACAGGGCGTGCAGTACTACTTCGGCGAGGACCGCGGCAACCTGACCACCGGTGACGACCTGACCACCGAGTCGTTCCGCTTCCGCACCGACCTGTGGCGGCAGAGCCGGATCGCCGGCCGGTTCTTCCGGCAGCTCATCGATGTGCGGGCGATGCGATGCCGCGACGAGTTGGTCGGCGACCCGATGGCCTACTGCCTGGCCGAGCCAGGCGAGGCCTACGCCGTGTACCTGCGGCAGCTCGCCGACGTGACCCTCGACCTCGGCGCGGCGCCGCACCACTACGAGGTCCTGTGGTTCGACCCGCGCAACGACGGACCGCTGCAGTCGGGGTCGGTGCGCTACGTGGCGGGACCGGGGCCGCAGAGCCTCGGGCGTCCGGTCGGCCCCGATGGCGACGATTGGGTCGCGCTGGTGCGGCGCGTCGACCTCGTAACCGATTCCGGATGCGTGGGGCGCGAGCCGCCGATGGTCGTCGCACCGATGCGGCTCGGTGCAACGCTGACTTTGCAGGTTCCGGCGACCCAGGGCACGCAGGTCGCGGTCCTCGGCTTCGGCAATCTGCATGCACAGGCCCTGCTGATCCCGCCGTCGGTGGTCTGCGTGCCGTGGACCGACTGCCGCCTGGTCGTCGATGGCGCCTACTTCCCGGTCACCGGCCAGTGGTCGGGCACGGTGCCGAACGACGTGCAGCTGCTCGGCAGCGTGGTGCACGCGCAGTCGGCCCGCGGCGGCGGCACGCCGAGCTGCGTGGTGGTCGACGGCGCGCTGCGGCTGCCCTTCGTGAGATGACGAGCGCGCAGCTGCGAGTGCGGTGAAGCGAAGTCCTTCACACGGTGTAGCAACGTGTGAATGCGTGGCACATGAATCGGTGGGAGGCGGAAGCGGTGTCTCCGCGCGGTTGCTCTGCGCTCGGGCGAACGGACGCGCATTGCACATTTCTCGCGCCGGTCGGTGGATTGGCGGGCCGCTCCGAGGGCCGACCTCGTAGCGCGCCGACTCGACCCCCTTCTCGTCGAGCCTCCTGACGACAGGGACCCCACCCGGTCCCGGTCCGGTCAGCCTCTCTCGGTTCCTCTGCTCTCCCTGCTGCATCGCGCGACGGTTCGCGATGCACCTGTCGGCCATCCGGACAGGGTTCGCCGGCGATCTCTCTCGTTTCGATCCCACGGCTCATGCCTCGGAGCCGATCGGTCGATCTCCCCGCCATGCGCCCTACCCATCCCCCTGCTTGCGGGCGGGGCGAGGACGGTTCTCCGTCCTCGCGCCGCTTCGCAGCCGCTGGCCTCCTTCTCGCCCTGACGTTCGGTCCCGCCGCCGCGGCCCAGGCTCCGCAGGTCAGCGGAAACCTCCGCGCCGGTCATGTGGTGACGATGACCTTCGAGGGGCCACGAACGCTCGACGAGGCCGCGGGAGACAACCCGTTCCTCGACCGCCGGTTCGACGTGACCTTCCGCCAGGGCGCACGCGAGTTGGTGGTGCCGGGCTACTTCGCGGCGGATGGCGATGCGGCCGAGACGGGCGCGACCGCCGGCGCGAAGTGGCGCGTCCATTTCGTTCCCGACAGCGCCGGCACGTGGGCCTGGCAGGCGAGCTTCCGTGCCGGGACGCGCGTCGCCGTCGCAGCACCGGTAGCCGGTCTCGGCACGTCCATCGGCTTCGACGGAGCGCAGGGCACGCTCGAGATCGTCGCGTCGAGCGATCCGCTCGACTCCCCGCGCGGCCGCGGGATGCTCCGCTACGTCGGTGAGCGCTACCTGCGCTTCAGCGGCAGCGGCGAGGTGTTCCTCGAGGCGGGTCCCAACAGTCCGGAGAACCTGCTCGCCTTCGAGGACTTCGACGGCACGCGCGACCTGGGCGGCGTGGTGCCGGGCTTCCTGCATCGCTTCGATCCCCACGTCGCCGACTTCGTGCGGCTCGGCGGGGGCCCGACCTGGCAGGGCGGGCGTGGCGCGGGTCTTCTCGGCGCGCTGAGCTACCTCGGGGAGCAGGGGATGAACTCGATCTACGCGATCCTGCTGACCCGACACGGCGACGGCGACGACGTGTGGCCCTGGCGTTCGCCGGACGACCCGTGGCGCTACGACTGCTCGAAGCTCGATCAGTGGGCGCGGGTGTTCCATCATGCGACCGAGCGCGGGATCCACCTGCAGCTCGTGCTGACCGAGACCGAGAACGAGTCGTTCTTCGAGGTCTTCGAAGGCGTGTCGGGCTTTGCCGACAGCCGCAAGCTGTACTACCGCGAGATGGTGGCCCGCTTCGGGCACAGCCTCGCCTTGACCTGGAACCTCGGCGAGGAGAACGGTTGGGACGACTGGAGTCGGACCAGCTTCCGCGCGCCGAACACCGAGGCGCAGCGGCGTGCGTTCTCCGGTTGGATCGACGACCTCGATCCCTGGGACCATCCGGTCGTCGTCCACACCTACCACGGTCCACGTGCCGGCCAGGACCAGGACGGCGTCTACGGTCCGCTGACCGATCCGGCCAACCCGGCCCGTTCGATCGACGGCGCCTCATTGCAGGGGCCGTTCGTTCCCGCCGACTCGGTGCGAGCGCCGAGTGATGATCCGGCGCGCAACAACCACGCGAAGGTGCGTCATTGGATCGAGCGATCCGCCGCGGCGGGTCATCCGTGGGTGGTGGGTCACCACGAACAGCTCACCGCCGCGCAGGGCACCGCGCCCGACGGCGACGCTCGGGATCCCGACCACGACGTGATCCGCCAGGACGTGTTGTGGGGCACGCTGATGGCGGGCGGCAGCGGCGCGCAGTTCTACTTCGGCTACGACTACCGTGGCACCTCGGGCGACGACCTGACCACCGAGTCGTTCCGGCACCGCGAGGACCTGTGGCGGCAGGCGCGCACCGCGCTGGAGTTCTTCCGCGAGCACGTGCCGGTCGACCGGCTGGACTGCCGCGACGAGCTGGTCGCCGATCCGATGGCCTACTGCCTCGCCGCGCCGGGCGACCACTACATCGTCTACTTCCGCGGTATCGACGAGCCGTCGCTCGACCTCGGGACCGAACTCCATAGCTACGAGGTCCTGTGGTTCGATCCGCGTCATGGCGGCGCGCTGCAGGCGGGCTCGCACCATGCGGTGGCGGGTCCTGGTGTCCGCTCGCTCGGTCTTCCTGCCGGTGATCGCGCCAGGGACTGGGTCGCGGTGGTCCGCCGGATCGACCAGATCGCGGGATCCGGCTGCCAGGGTTCCGAGTTCGTGAGCGCCTCGGGTCCTGCCCGGCTCGGCACCGTGCTCGGACTCGACCTGCCGGCGCCGTCGGATCCGCGTGCCACGCCGCTGATGGTGCTCGGCTTCCCCCGGCTTCAGCCGGACTATCTGACCGGTCAGCTCGCCTGCCACGCCTCCACCGACTGCCGCATCGAGGTCGACGGAGTCGTTCACGAACTCGGGATCGCGCGGATCGTCCTCGACCTTCCAGGCGACCCGAGCCTGCTCGGGAACGAGCTGATCGTGCAGGGCGCGCACCTTCATACCGAACCGACCTGTCTCGAGGTCACCGGCGCGTTGCGGCTGCCGTTCGTGTGGTGAGGGTCGCTCGCGGCCAGGCCGCCAGGCGGCTGCGGCGCGGCTGATCCCGCAGGCCGTGCGCGGCGCAGGTTGACCGTGGCTTGCCCGCGCCCCGGGGGCGTCGCCGATCCGGCGACGAGCACCTGCACGGCATCCCCTGGGCCTCCCGGGGGCGAGCTGGCTCCGACGTCACATCGCGAGTGTCGTCACCAGCCCGCGGCTCGAGGTGACCGGGATGTTCGCGGTGGAAGCCGTGTCGAACGCGAAGGCCTGCCACTCGATCTCGACACCATTCAGGCTCGGGTCGGCGGGGATCGCCAATTGGAGCCGATTCGACGCCGGGACGTCCGCGAAGACGCCGGTGGAAGGCAGCGGCAGGTTCCAGCAGGCGCCGAGGATGGTGATGCTGCCCTGCATGCTCGATGCGGGTGGCACGTAGAACGCGAAGCCCAGGGTGGTGCTCGCCGCGGTCGGGCTGTCGTTGGCGACCGTGAGTTCGAACGTGGTGCCGAGCCAGGTCCCACCCGAGGTGATCGAGACCGCCGGCGCGCCGAAGCCGGCCGCCGCGGTCTCGCAGCCGTAGGTGATCGGTCGGGGTGAGACCGCCGTCAGTGCCAGGTCCGCCATCAGGATGCCGTTGCCGCTGTTGACGTCGAAGCCGGGAAGTTCGACGTCGACGCAGCCCGACTCGAGGGCGCTGCGCACCTCCGCGTTCGTCAGCGACCGGTTCCGCTGCCACACCAGGGCGGCGATCGCGGCCGCGTGCGGTGCCGCGGCGCTGGTGCCGTAGAACGGGTTCAGGCCGCTCGAGGGGGGCAACGTCGTCACCACGCCATCGGCGGCGGTGAGCGCGGGCGTGGGGATGGTCACACCACCGCTCGCCAGGAAGTTGCCCGGCGTGATCGGCGTGCCGTCCTCGCGGTAGAACTTCTTGTGCGGGCCGTCCGACGACGAGATCTCGGTGCTCGACGAGGTGTCGAAGGTGCCCGGTACGACCGCCGAGGCATCCGAGGAGGCCACGCAGATGCAGTTCTGGGTGCCGGCGTGGCCGATCGTCTGGCCTTCGGTCGCGTACTGCAGCGGACTGTCGGTGAACGACAGGCGCAGGTAGCGGTCGGCCGCCGTGGCGCCGAACCTGACGACCACGATGCGTTCTCCGGGCTGCACGCCGTAGACGAATTCGTACGGCTCCTCCGAGCCGGTCTGCGAGTCGGTCGACGACGTGACGATCGAACTGCCGGACGGGTCGAGGACGAACAGGTCGTAGTCGTTGGCGGAGCTGTTGTACTCGTCGCTCCACTGCAGGCTGCCGTCGGAGTCCCCCGTCAGCAGGGTGTTGTAGGTCGAGCCGCCGAAGTCGTGGATGCGGCCGGCGCCGACGAGGGGGCCCGTGCCGGGTCCGGCGTCCACGAAGTCACCTTCCCAGGTGGTCGAGTTGTTCTGGTAGAGGCTGCCCTCGTTCCCCGACGAAGAGAAATAGAGCCCCCCACCGGTGACCACGGTGTTCACCGCCTGGCCGATCTCGTCGTCCTGGAACTGCCACTCGTTCGAGTAGGAGATGTCGTCGACGATGATGTCGCAGCCGGCCGCGAACAGCTGGAGGATGGAGTCGGCGAAGGCCGCCTTGCCGCCGTTCGCGCTGGCGAAGTAGATCTGCGCGCCGGGCGCCATGTCGTGGACGATCTCGGCCATCGCGGTGCCCTCGCCGATGCCGCTGCCGAAACGGCCCGGCAGGACCGTGAAGGAGGCCGGCAGGTCGCCGAGCGCGATCGCGTTGGCCGAACCGTCCGCGCTGTCCGAGATCACTCCGATCTTGATCCCCGATCCGTCGACGCCGAACGCGGTGCTTGCCGTGTCGACCTTGTGCGCGACGACGCCCTCACTCGTCACCGAGCCGGTGTGGCTGCTCGGGAGATGGCCCTTGAGGATCCGGCGCACGTCGTCGCGAGCCGCAAGGCGCAGCAGGGACTGCGGCGGCAGGCTCGCGCGGATCGACTTCCAGCGCGCCGATTCGTACTCGACCTGGCCGCCGAGCCCGAGGATCGCCTGGCGCAGCGCCGGGCTCGGTTCCGCGCGGATGTCCACCAGGAGCCGGCCGCCGTCGTCCGGCCGGATGCGCGATCCGATCGTGGCGACGCCAGGCACCGCGGCCGTGCCGCTGGCCTCGCGGGCGGCATACAGCAGTCCGGACTCGAGCTTCCGTTCCACCGGCGTCCGCGCCAGCTTCTCGGCGTGCGCCGCACGCAGCTGCACGCGAACGCTCTCCGTGATGTCCGGCAGGGAGGCTTCCTGAGAGGTGACGCTTGCGAGGCAGGCTCCGAACGAGCCGACCAGGGTCGCGATCGTCATATTCCAATGCATGGTATGAACACTGTTCCTGAGAAGTGGACGCGTGCCGCGGGATGCGGCCTGGACCGTGGGGGTCGGTCGTCGGTCGATCGCGACCCTCGACCAGTGCGTTCCGAATCCCTCGATCTCTACAGAGCCCGTCTCGCGGGTTGTGTCCGGGATGTGACCGCTGCAGGGTTTTCAAATACCTTTGCGGGCGTGTGATCTGCGACCCCGCGTGAGGCTCGCCTTCTGCTGATGTTCGAGAGGCTCCATAGGGTCCTGCTGGTCGAGGACGACCGGCGCATAGGTCGCGAGGTCGCGGCGGCCGTGCGCTCGATCGGCCTCGATCTGGAGGTCGCCGTGTCCCGTGAAGCCGCGGAGTGGGCGCTGCGGGCGCCCGTGGATTGCTTGATCCTGGACCTTGGTCTGCCCGATGGAGACGGCCTCGCGCTCTGCCGGCACGTGCGCGCGCGCGGACTCGAACCTCCGATCCTGATCCTCACCGCGCGCGCCGAGCCCGCTCATCGCGTTGCGGGGTTGGAGGCCGGAGCTGACGACTACGTCACGAAGCCGTTTCATACCCCCGAGCTGTTGCTCAGGCTGCGGAACCTCCTGAGGCGCGCCGACCGTTCGGACCCTCCGTCCGGCATCCTCCGATCCGGCGATGTATGGGCCGATCTCGACTCCAGGGCCGCAGGTGTCGGCGACCGGCCGATTGCCCTGAAACCTCGTGAATTCGATCTGCTGACGTTCTTCCTGCGGCATCCACGCCGGGCGTGGACCCGCGCCCAGATGCTCGACCGTGTATGGGGCATCGGCTTCGGCGGCGACGAACGCACCGTGGATACGCATGTCCGACGATTGCGCGCCCTGATCGAGATCGATGCCGGCAGCCCGGTGCGGATCCGTACGGTATGGGGAGTGGGTTACCAATGGGCCGACTGACCCTGCCGCGAGTCCTCTGGTATCGACGGCTGAGTGTCCGGTTGACCTTCTGGATCGCGTCGCTGTTGCTGCTGTTCGGCTGGTTCGCTCCGAACCTACGGACCGCCGTGGAAGGCATCGTGGGCCTGCCCCCGTCGACCGTCCATTTCGGGGTCCTTCGTCCGGCCTGGATTCGCGACGAGCTCATGGGCGGCGGCGATGCACCGACGCCCGAGTGCGTCGCTCGATTGAGCGCGGACCTGGAGGAGGAGCGGGTCGGGTTCCTCTGGCTGTCCCCGGACGGAACGATCCTGGAGTCCAGCCCTGGCCTTCCCTGGCCCCACGGCTCGGTGTGGCCCCACTCGCTGGCGACCGCGCAGCGGATCGAACTGGGCGGGCACTCGGTTCCGGTGCACATCACGCGCGTGTTCGAAGGCGATGTCGAGCTGGGCCGGATGACCACGATCGTCCTGGACGAGCAGGGGCACCTCGACTGGCACCTGGCTCGCGGGGAGACCGAGGCGGACATCGCCGGCTGCTGCATGTGCAACATCCGCGACGTGCCGCTCGTGGACGAAGCCGAGTTCGACGGCATCCTCGCCGGCAGGGAGCGGATCGCCACCTACTCCACCGTCGGCCTCGCGATCATGGTCTCGTTGTTGGCGGGTGCCGCGAGTTCCTGGTGGGTGACGCGGAGGCTCCGGCGCATCGTGCACGAGGTCGTCGCCGTCGGCGGTTCGGGCGGTCTGCCTGGGCCGTTCGACGAGCGGTGGCGCGACGAGGTCGGCATGCTGGCCATCGCGATGAACCGGATGCGCGGGGCGCTGGAGGCGGTCGATCGGGAGCGGCGGGACTGGATCGCCCAGGTCTCGCACGATCTCCGCACTCCGCTCACCGCCCTCATCGCGTGTCTCGACCGCGTGCGGACCGCGGTGGGGACCGACGTGCACGCTGCCCGCGCCGTCGACACCGCGGTGCGGGATGCCGAGCGGGCCTCTTCGCTGGCGGTCGACCTGCTCGAGGTCGCGAGGCTCGATGCGAGCATCGCGGGGGTCGAGGAGCCCGTGCCGCCCGGTGAGCTGGCGCGCGAGGTGGTCGAGGATCTGCGGCCGCTCGCGTCCGACCGGGACCTCGAGCTGCGGTTGCTGGTGGAGCCCGGCGTTCCGGTGCTCTCGGCGGACGGCGGTCGGTTGCGCCGCGCGCTGGAGAACCTGATCCGCAACGCGATCGAGCACGCCGCCGGGATCGTGACGCTCGCGGTCGTCGCGAGGTCGCAGTGGGTGGAGTTCGCGGTGGAGGACGATGGCCCGGGCTTCGCGGACGACCCGGACCGGTGGGGTGAGGCTTCGTCGGGGGGGATCGGGCTGGTGGTCGTGCGTCGGGTCGTCGAAGCGCACGGCGGCCGCTGGCAGGTGCAGAACCTCGATCCTCGTGGTGCCCGGGTGTGCATCGCGATTCCGTTGGCCGCCCGCGGTCTCGATGGCACTCCGGGCCGCGATGGCACTCCGGGCCGCGATGCCACTCGGGCGGATGCTGCCGGGCTCGATCGCCGTGTCGATCCGGCAGCGCGACGAACCTGGCGTGCAGCTCCGGATCGGTGAGCAGCGTCGGCTCCCCGCGGTCGGCGGCCGGTTCGACCAGTGGCTCGTCGACCGGCGGGAGGATGATTGTGATGACATCTCGCGACCCGTCGATGCGGCGCCTCTCGGCGGGCGCATGCCCCGGAAGACGCTGCTGCCGGGGGCACGTGAAGTCGGTTGCGCCATGGGACTGCTGCGGACCCGCCGGGCAGCCGCGGGCTGGATGTGGGATCGTCGCGCTCGGATCGCCGGGTGGGGTCCTCACATCCCAGGGTCCGTCGGCAGGTGGTCGTCACCCGGGGCGTGCGAGCTGTGCCGGGAAGTCTTACGTTCGCTCGTTGTCGCGCTCCGAGCCGCCGCCGAAACCATGCCGACCCCTCGCCGACTGCTGCCCTTCCTCGCCGGCCTCGCGTCGGTCGCGTTCGTCGCGGCTCCTTCGGACCCGCCCGGGCGCGGCGGCCGAGCCGACGCCGATGGCAGCACCTGGTGGTCCTATCGCCCGCTGACCCGCCCCGACGTCCCTGCGGTCTCCGGCCCCGACGCCGCCGGTCGCCCCTTCGTCCACAACCCGATCGACGCGTTCGTGCTGGCGCGTCTGGATGCCGCCGGCCTCGTGCCATCGCCCCGGGCCGCCGACGCGACGCTGATCCGGCGGGTCACCTTCGATCTGACCGGGCTGCCGCCGACTCCGGAGGAGGTCGCGGCGTACGTCGCCGACGCGCGCGCCGACAAGTACGAGCGGCTGGTCGATCGCCTGCTCGCCTCGTCGCAGTACGGCGTGACCTGGGCGCGCCACTGGCTCGACGTGGTCCGCTTCGCCGAGACCGACAGCTTCGAGCGCGATCGGTTGAAGCCCGGTGCGTGGCGCTTCCGCGACTGGGTGGTCGACTCGCTGAACGCCGACAAGCCCTACGACCGCTTCCTGACCGAGCAGTTGGCGGGCGATGAGTTGCCCGATCGCTCGTTCGAGACGATGGTCGCGACCGGCTACTTCCACCTCGGCATCCGCGACGACGAGCCGACCGATCCCCTGCAGGCGGTGTTCGACGACTTCGACGGGATGGTCGACACCACCGCGCGGGCGATGCTCGGCATCTCGATGGGCTGCGCGCGCTGTCACGACCACAAGAAGGATCCGATCCCGACCCGCGACTACTACCGGATGCTGGCGTTCTTCGAGGGTCTGAAGCCCTACAAGGAAGGCGGCGGCAACGGCATCTCGCAGGGCAACTTCGTCAAGCGGTTGCCGGTGGACTTCGGGGAGCGGGACTTCGACCGGGAGCTGGAGGCATGGCGACGGCAACACGATGCCGCAGCGCGCGAGGCGGTCGATCTGGCCGAGGAGGCGCTGGGCCGGCTCCCCGAGTCGGAGCGCGCGGCACTGCTCACGGGCTGGCGAGCCGGGCTGGTCTTCGAGGAGGCCGAGGTGCTCACCGCGCCGCGGCGCCTCGATCGCCCGGTGCAGGACGACTTCTCGATCAGTTGCTGGTTCCGTGCCGAGCGGCCGGGGCGTGGCAACGACCGCGATGCGCGCTGGTTCCTGGGGTCGGGTCTGGTCGATGCCGAGATCCACGGGGTCGTCGACGACTTCGGGCTGGCGCTGGTCGGCAGTCGGGTCGTCGCCGGCGTCGGCAATCCCGAGACCTTCCTGAAGTCGCCCGCGGGCCTCGCCGACCGCACCTGGCACCACGTGGTGTTCACGCGGCACCGTGAGAGCGGGCGGGTCGCACTCTACGTGGATGGTGCGTTGGTCGACGCTGCGACCGGCGGCAAGCAGGCCCTCGACGCCAATCCCGACCTCTGGATCGGCCGGAGCACGCTCCGTGACGACGCCTTCCCTGGCGAGATCCGGCAGGTACGGATCCACGAGCGCGCGGTCGACGCCGCGGGAGTCCTCGACCTCTGGCAGGACGGTGGTTTCGCACCCGGCGTCGCGGATGCGGTGGAAGCCAAGGTCGGCGCGCCGGAGCGGGCCCGTTACGAGGCCGCGGTGGCGCGACTTCTCGGGTTGGAGCGGCCGACGCGGGAGCAGGTCGACGTGCTCTGTGCGCAGGAGGATCCGGCACGGGTGCCCGAGAGCTTCGTGCGCGAACGCGGCAACGCGCACGCCAAGGGCGCGAAGGTGGAGCCGGGCTTCCCCGAGGTGCTCGGCGGTGGCGCACCGGAGCGCATCGCTCCTCCGGAGCATGGTGACTCGACCGGGCGGCGTCTCGCGTTCGCTCGTTGGCTGACCCGGCCCGACCATCCGCTGACCTGGCGGGTGATCGTCAACCGGGTCTGGATGCACCACTTCGGCCGCGGGATCTCGCGGACCCCGGACGACTTCGGCAAGCTCGGCGAGGCGCCGACCCATCCCGAGCTGCTCGACTGGCTGGCCAGCGAGTTCGTGGCGCGGGGCGCCCGACTCAAGGACCTGCACCGACTCATCGTCACCTCGGCGACCTACCGCCAGTCGTCGGCGCCGCGTGACGAGGTCCTGCAGGGCGATCCGGTCAACGACCTGTTCTCCCGTGCGCCGATCCGCCGGCTCACCGCCGAGGGCGTGCGTGACTCGATCCTCGCGGTCGCCGGCAACCTGAACCTCGAGATGGGCGGTCCGGGCATCTACCCGGAGATGCCGCGCGCGGTGCTGGAGACGTCCTCACGGCCCGATGCCGCCTGGGGGCGGTCCTCGCCCGAGCAGGCGGCGCGACGGTCGATCTACGTGCACGTGAAGCGCTCGCTGGTGATGCCGCTGCTGCAGGCCTTCGACCTCGCCGACACCGACACCAGTTGCCCGGTGCGCTTCGTCACCACGCTGCCGACGCAGGCGCTGACGATGCTCAACAGCGACCTCCTGAACCAGCAGGCGGCGATCCTCCGCGACCGGGTGGTCGCCGAGCGGGACGTGCTCGAGAAGCAGCTCGCGCGGGGCCTGGAGCTGGTGACCCAGCGGCCGGCGCGCGACGTCGAGGTGGAGGCGCTCTGCCGACTGCATGCCGATCTGGGCGCCGAGCATGGCTGCGACACCGCCGAGGCGCTGCGCCTGTGCTGCCTGACGCTGCTCAACCTGAACGAATTCGTCTACGTGGACTGAGTCCGAAGGGACCGACGCTGAAGGGACTGACCATGACTGATCTTCGACCGGTGGACACCTTCTGCGGTCGGACCCGCCGCGAGTTCCTCGGCCAGGCAGGTGCCGGCTTCGCCGCGCTGCCGATGGTGGACCTGCTGTCGCGTGACGGCCTGTTCGGCCGGCCCGACGGCGGCCGGCCCGACGACCAGAAGAGCGCGGGCCGCACCGATCCGCTGGCCCCCAAGGCCCCGCACCACAAGCCCAAGGCGCGGTCGGTGATCTTCCTGTTCATGTATGGCGGGCCCAGCCACGTCGACACCTTCGACTACAAGCCGGCGCTCTACCCGCTCGACGGCAAGACCATCGACATCAAGACCAAGGGCCGCGGCGGCAGCAAGAGCCAGGGTCGAGTGGTCGGTCCGAAGTGGTCGTTCCGCCAGTACGGCGAGTGCGGCAAGTGGGTCTCCGACCTGTTCCCGAACCTCGCGCACTGCGTCGACGACCTGGCGTTCCTGCACTCGATGTACGCCGAGTCGCCGCTGCACGGCTCGGCGATGCTGATGATGAACTCGGGCAGCATCCTGAGCGGTGCGCCCTGCCTCGGCTCCTGGGTCAACTACGGCCTCGGCAGTGAGAACGAGAACCTGCCGGGCTTCGTGGTGATGCTCGACGACACCGGCGGGCCGATCTCGGGCGCCAAGAACTGGACCGCGGGCTACATGCCGGCGACCTACCAGGGCTGCGTGCTACGGCCCAGGGGCGAGCCGATCCTCGACCTGAACCTGCCGAAGGGCATGACCCGGCCGATGCAGCGTCGTCTGCTCGACGGGCTCGGCGAGCTGAACCACCTGCACCTCGACCCGCGGCGCGGTGCCAACAGCGAACTCGAGGCGCGGATCGCCAGCTACGAGCTGGCCTACCGGATGCAGCAGTACGCGCCCGAGGCGGTCGACGTCGACGACGAGCCCGACCACATCAAGGAGCTCTACGGCCTCGACCACGAGCGCACCGCGCCGTTCGCCCGCAAGTGCATCCTGGCGCGGCGGCTGGTCGAGCGCGGCGTGCGCTTCGTGCAGGTCTACTCCGGCGGCAACCACAACGACGCCAACTGGGACGCACACGGCGACCTGGTGCACAACCACACCTACCACGCCGGCAACACCGACCGGCCGATCGCCGGGCTGCTGCGCGACCTCAAGCAGCGCGGCCTGCTCGAGGAGACGATCGTGATCTGGGGCGGCGAGTTCGGCCGTCAGCCGACCGCGGAGTACGCCAAGGGCACCGGCCGTGACCACAACTCGGCAGGATTCACGATGTGGATGGCTGGAGGTGGCATCAAGGGCGGGGTGTCGGTGGGCACCACCGACGAACTCGGCAACGAGGCGGTGGACCGGCCCTTCCACGTCAAGCACCTGCACGCGACTGTGCTGCAGCAGCTCGGTCTGGATCCGAACCGGCTGAGCTACTTTCACGCCGGTCTCGACCGGAAGCTGGTCGGTGTCGAGGGCGCCGAGCCGATCTGGGACCTGATCGGCTGAGCGGGTCCGGGCTCGGGTCGCCGCGCCGCCTCGGGCGGCGGGAGGGGAAGATCCGAACAACACGGTCAGCGCAGCCGACTGCCTCGCGGCGCAGCGAGTCATGCCCCTTCGGTTGCGGCAGGAGGCAGCGCTGGAGAGATCTCGCATTACAATGAGCCCCGCGATGCATCCCGACCCAGACTCCGAGGAGGCCGCTCTCGAGCGCCGCGTGGCCGAGCTCGAGCAGGCGTTGAAGGCCTCCGAGGAGTCGCTGGCGATCGAGCGACTGAAGCTGCAGCAGACCGAGGCGGCCTTGCTGCAGATGGCGGCGTTGTTCGGGAACGCGCCGGTCTCCCTGATCCTGATGGGAGACGACGGTCGGATCACCGACCTGAACGCCGAGGCCGAGCGGGCCTTCCGCTGCCGCCGTGAGGCGGTGTTGGGACGGCCCCTCGAGGACGTGATCGACCCGGTCGACCGGGAGGAGGCGCGGCGACTGATCGCCGAGTGCCTGGAGGGCGCGGTCCAACGAGGAGTGGAGCGTCTGCTGTGGCCGGGCCGGGCCTGCGGACTGGAGGACTCGACGCTGATGTTCCCGATCCGCAATGCGGCCGGCGAGGTGGTCGGCGCGGCGATGACCGAGGACCTGACCGAGATCAAGGATTCGCGGAGCCTGTTGGCCACCGTGAACCGCGAGCTGCGGCAGCTCGCGGTGCTCGACGGCCTGACGGGCCTGGTGAA
Organism: bacterium; assembly: GCA_030432695.1. Taxonomy (GTDB): domain Bacteria; phylum Planctomycetota; class UBA1135; order UBA1135; family UBA2386; genus JAUILN01. Next base: position 761,538 of record JAUILN010000003.1, read on the forward strand.
TCGGCGCAGCTACGAGCGGGTCTTGAGCCGCGAGGTCCGGCGAGCCGCGCGGAGCCGCGAGCCGATGACCGTCGCGATGATCGACGTCGACGAGTTCAAGGCGTTCAACGACACCCTCGGTCATGCCGCGGGCGACGCGGTGCTCCGAGCGGTCGCCGACGTCCTGCGCGGAGCCGCGCAGCGGGCCGGCGATGTCGTGGCCCGCTATGGCGGCGAGGAATTCGTCGCGGTCCTGCCCGGCGTCGACGCGGAAGGCGCGGCGCGGATCGGTGAGCGGATGCGCTCCGAGGTGGAGCAGCTTGCGGTTCCTCGCGACGACGACGACTCCGCAGTGGTCACGATCAGCGTCGGGTTGGCGACGTGGGTGCCGTACCGCGACAGCGCGCCGCCGAAGATCGTCGAGGCCGCGGACCGGGCGCTCTACCAGGCGAAGGACGAAGGCCGCAACCGCGTCGTGGTGGTCGACCTCGGCCGCGACGGTCCCGCACGGTCGCTCGGTGCCGACGCCGGATCCTCCAAGCACGAGGCGTCCTGATCCCGGCTCGGCGGGTGAGGGATGCCTCACCTTGCGTGAGTCGCCTCTCCCGCTCAGACTCCCAGCAGATGGCCGGCGCGGACGATCAGACGGTGGCCCTGCTGCAGGCCTGGCACGACGGCGACCGCAAGGCGCTGGCCGAACTCGTCGATCGGGACCGCGACTGGATCGTCGATCGGGTGCGTGCAAGGCGTGGTCCGCTGCTCGAGGCGCACGCCGACACGCTCGACGATGCCCACGATCTGATCCTCCAGGTCATGGAGTATGCGCCCCGCTTCGTCGTCGCCAGCCGACGCCAGTTTCGCGCCCTGGTAGCGCGGATGGCGGAGAACATGCTGGCCGACAAGGCGCGTCGGTTGGCTCGGCGCCGGCCGTTGGGCGGCGCCGGGCTCGAGCAGGAGAGTCGTCTCTGTCTGGATCCGTCGGTGTCGTTGCCGGCGGCGCCGAGCGAGCTGGCGTCGCGCAACGAGGAGCGGGAATGGCTCCGGCTGGGCCTGGAGTTCCTGGACGACGACGATCGGCGGATCGTTCATCGTCATCGGTTCGAAGGCCGGACCTTCAGCGAGATCGGTCAGGAGGAGGGGCTGCAGGAGAGCACCGCTCGGATGCGCTTCCACCGCGCCATGCTGCGACTCGCGGGGTTGGTGCAGCGGCTGCAGGCGGGGGACTTGCCGGAGCTGTTGGCGGGCGCCTGACGCTGCGCCGCCCGTTGTTCCGGTGCTCACCGGTCTGTGTCGAGAAGTGCCCGGAGATCCGCGGTCCGGTCGCCGGCGTCTCGATCGTTCAGGCGCAGGATCCGTTCGGTGCGCTCGGCCAGCGACCGCAGTTCACGCTGGACCAGTGGATCCGCCTCCGACCAGTCGATCGGGTCGGGGATGGCCTCGCGGATCGCGGTAGTCCGCGCGTCGGCAGCGGGATCGAGAGGCGTGTCTTCCCATGCCAGGAGCAGCGCGCGCCAACGCTCGGCGAAGGTCCGGGGCGTGGCGGCGCCGTTGGCGAAGACCGGCGCCAGGAGCTCGTCGACCGGGCGGGACGCGGTGAGCGAAGCCCGGTCACGGTTCCGCGTGGCGAGCGCGTCGTTCGTCATGCCCGCGAGATCGACGCGCACGCGGACTTGCTCGAGCAGGGATTCGCGGATCGAGGTGTCGAGCGTGTCGAACCATCCGGTCTCCGACGTCGCCAACTCGTGGCAGCGTGCGGCGTCCCCGGCCTCGTGGAGGGTGGCGGTGAGCTGGGAGGCGGTGGCGAGTCGGTCGACGAACGGCTCGATCCGGCGCTCCGAACCGGCGCGACTCAGTTCGGTGCGGAGCTCGAGCGACCGGGTCAGGACCTGGGTGGCTCGCCGTGCATCGCCGGTCTCGCGGGCTCTGACCCCACGGTTGTGGAGCAGGCGTGCCAGGTCGCCGCGAGTCCGCAGCGAGTCGGGATCTCGGGCCAGGATCCGTTCGGAGAGCGTGATCGCACGGTCGAATTGCAGGTCCGCCTCCTCGCCCCGACCGAGCAGCGCGAAGCTGACCGCGAGGTTGGTGGCGATCCGGCTGGCGAGCTGGAGCCCGTCGATCGCACACCGCGGATCCTCGCTCCACGGCTCCAGGGCCGCCGCGGCGGCGTGGTAGCGCTGGTTCGCGGCCGCCATGCCGAGGTCTCCACGCTCGAGGTTGCCGAGGTTGTAGAGGGTCATCGCCTTGGCGAAGTGCGCGTCGAAGACCTCCTCGTTGGACTCGATCAGACGATCCTGGATCTCGAGCGCGCGTTGCAGGGCGGCGCGCGCCGGGCCCTCCTGACCGGCCTGTCGCTCCACGGTCGCGCGGTTGTTCCATGCCGTGGCGAGGCTGCGCAGCACCTGCAGGTTGCCGGGGAAGTCTTCGTGCAGTGACTCGAGCACCTCGCAGGCCTCGACCAGCATGTCGCGCGCCATCTCCGGATGGCGTGCCCGGCGCTCCTCGATCGCCGCGGCCATCAGGGTGGCCGAGTAGCTGCTGCGGGTCTCGCGCGAAGGCCGGCGCTCGGTGGCCATCAACTCGCGGTAGGCTGCGAGCGAGGCCTCGAAGTCCTCGAGCGCTCGGGCACCTTCGCCGCGATCACGCCATACCCGTCCACGGACCCGCAGCGCGGCGGCGCGGCTCTCGATCGCGTTCCGGCGCGTGTCGTCGTCCAGCGGGGCGTCGATGCCCTCGAGCAGCCGCAGGATCTCGCTGCAGTGGGCCAGTGCTGCTTCGTCGTCGCCGGATTCGCGGTACGCGTCGGCCAGCGCACCGAGGCTCACCGTGAGCGAGACCGCGTAGGAAGGCGCCGGTCCGACGAGTTCGAGTCCGGTCCGCTTGTGTCGGGCCGCCGCTTCCAGTTCTTCGCGCCCGGACTCCGGATGGCCGAGTGCGCGATGGCCGAGTGCAAGGAGGTGACAGGCCCTGCCGGTGTCGTAGGCCGCGAGCGCGTCCTCGGGGTTCGCCGCGGCGGCCTGTGCGAAGACGGTGCGGGACTGTTCCAGTAGCGCCATGCCCTCGCTGTAGCGGCCCAGTTCCAGCAGGAGTTCGCCGGCCGCCAGCCGCGAGAGCCCGGCGTCGCGCTGCAGTCGCGGTTCGTCGCCATAGCGGTCGAGGAAGTGCTGGTGGAAGCGGATCGCCGCTTCGATCAGCTCGCCGCGCACGTCTTCGACCGCGGGTAGGTCGCGCAGCTGCTGCTGGGCTGCGTCGACCAGCTGTTGCACCGCGGCACGCGCGTCGGTGAGCGCGGACTCGGCCCGGGCGCTGGAGCGACGCGCCTCCTCGGCCTGGCGGTCCGCGGCGAGTCGGGCCTCGCTGGCCTCGTGGGCCCGGCGGTCGGCGCGTCGGCCCTCGTCGCGGGCGATCCGGGCCTGCTCGGCAACCGCCAGGGACTGCCAGGCGATCGCCACCTGCGAGGCCAGCAGCAGCACGAGCACCACCGAGACCAGTGGATTCCGTTGCGCCCAGAGCCGCGCGCGGAGCAGTGGCCCGGTCGGCCGCGCGTGGATCGGTTGCCGTTCGCGGACCCGACGCAGATCCTCCGCGAAGTCCAGCGCGGTCGCGTAGCGCCGCGCGGGCTCCTTGCGCATGGCGGTCTCGATGACGACGTCGAGGTCGCGCGGCAGGTTGCGGTCGAGGCGGCTCGGCTTCGGGGGCGCGTCGTGGAGGATGCGCAGGTACAGCTCCTCGCGCGTGTCGGCGGCGAACGGCGGGCGCAGCGTGAGGCACTGGTAGAGGGTCGCGCCCAGCGCGTGGACGTCGGTGCCGCGGTCGATGCGCCGGCCGTCCGGCGAGATCTGCTCGGGTGCCATGTAGGCCGGCGTGCCGACCGGGCTACCGGTCACCGTCAGCGCCTGCTCCTCGGCGGTGTCGTCGCGGGCGAGGCCGAAGTCGAGGACCACCGGGTCACCGTGCGGCGTGACCATCAGGTTGCCCGGCTTGACGTCGCGATGGACCAGGCCGGCCTCGTGGGCCTCGTGCAGGGCGCGCGCCGCCCGTTCGACGAAGCGGAGCGTGGTCGCCAGACGTCGGCGCGCCTGGGCGCGACTCGTGGAGCTGCCGCCGCCACCGCCTCCGCTGCCGTGTACCGTGCTGCTGGTCGACGACGTGCCGGGGTCGGGGAGCTCGAGGGGCTCGCCGCGCTGAATCGCCTGCGCGAGGTGGGCGGAGAGCGGTCGGCCGGGAACGTTGCGCATCGCCAGGTAGGGCGTGCCGTCGTGTTCGCCGACGTCGTAGACCGGACAGATCCCCGGGTGCTCGACGCGGAGCGCGGCCTGGGCTTCGCGGCGGAACCGCTCGCGCGCCTCGTGGCTGAACAGCCCGCGGTCGCGGATCATCTTCAGCGCCACCTCGCGCACCACCGCGGGACCGGCGTCCCCCGTCCGGACGGAGGTCAGGCGCTGGCGCGCCAGCCAGACGATGCCCATCCCGCCGCTACCGAGCGGACGGATCAGTTCGTAGTCACCGAAGCGGACCGGTGCCTCGTCGGGTGCTGGCTCGGCGGCGAGCAGGGTCTCCCACAGTTCGAAGCGGCTGCGGAGGTCCCGCTCCAGTCCGGGGTGCGCCGAGCAGATCCGTTCGAGGGCGCTGCGGCGTTCCGCAGGGTCGTCGAGGCCGACGATCGGCTCCAGCAGGCGTTCGACCGGGTCGGGTGGTGTGGAGGGGCTGCCGTCGTTGCTTCGAGAGGTCGCCACCGCCCGGTTCAGCCTTGGGCTCGGGCGACGATCGCATCGAGCAGTTCGCGGGCCTTGGCGCGGTAGTCCCGGCCGACATACTCGCGGAGCTGGACCTCGAGGAGGACCGGTCCGTCCTCGCGCTGCCGGACCACGATGTCGCCGCGGCCGGTGCGCAGGCGTCCGCGGCTCGCCTGGTCGGGTGAGGTCGCGTCGAGTTCGATCTCGTAGCGGCTGCCGTCGGCGCGGAGCGTCGACTTGGCCGCTTCCCACACCGTCGCGAACGGCAGGTCGAGGTCCTTGCCTTCGACGACGGTGTCCGAGCTGAAGCCGCGCGGGACGTGCGACGAGCAGGCGGCCAGGGCGCAGGTCAGGACGAGGGCTAGTTCGCGACGCATCGCCTACAAGCTAGCGAGTTGCGGGCGCGGGTCCACGGACTCCGGAATCCCCGCGCCCCGGTAGAGGTCCGCTCGATGGCATGGCGATGGTCCCATGGCAGCGACCACCCGGTGCCGGGTTCCGCACCACGTGCCGGAGCCGGGGCTGGGCAGAGGCGTGCCCTCGGCTACGCTGCTGGGCCCCCCCGGGCGCCTCGGCCGGTCCGGGGCTCCGCTCGTTCCGTCTCGCTCCGATGATGAAGTTCTCCTCGCTGTCGTCCGCAGTCTGCGCCTGCGTCGTCTTGATCCCGTCGCTGTCTGCCCAAGACTGGGCGGGTCGGATCCTGCAACGCTGGCCCGGCGACACGATCCGCAAGGTGAGCGAGTCCGAGTTTCGGGCCTTCGTCGGTGCGGCGGTCGACAAGGCCGCGGCCCAGGACGTGTTCCTCGGGCTGCAGTACGCGGCGCTCGATATGGTCCGGCCTGCCGCGGGACCGCAACGCAACGCCTACCCGTCGCCGTCCACGGGTCGCGAGCTGCCGCGCGGGCCCCGGATCACCGCCGGCGTGATCGAGGGTGCCGAGCCGAACGGTGATCCCAACGGCCCGGTCGCCGGTACGCCGACTCCGGTGGTGTGCGGCGATCAGGGCGAAGGCGCGGTGTTCCCGTTCGGTGACCGTGACTGGTGGCAGTTCAGCGTCACGCAGGACACCGGCCTGACGGTCTACACGCTGCCCGGACTCGGCGCGTCGGTGCTGGCCGACACGATGCTGACCGTCCGGGACGCCGCGGGCAACGTGCTCGCCGCGAACGACGACGACCCGCAGCGCGGTGGCTATTCGCGCATCGACGTCGATCTGACCGCCGGCTCGTACTTCGTCGAGGTGCGGGGCTACGTCGACGTGCGCACCGGCAGCTACGCGCTCGACCTGGTGTGTGGCGCGCCGGGAGGGGGCGGTGGTGGTTCGTCGATCCCCGAGGGGCCGGAGCCGAACGGGTCCGGCGCGACGGCGACCCTGCTCGGCTGCGGCAATCGCGGCGCGGGGGACGTCAATCCGGTGGGTGACAGCGACTGGTGGCAGTTCGACCTGACGGCTGCGGCGACGATCACCGCGACGACGTCGGCCGGGACGACCGGGACGCCGAATCCCGACACCACGCTCGGTCTCTACGACTCGAACTTCCGCCAGCTCGCGTTCAACGACGACGCGCAGGGGCTCTACTCGCAGATCAACATCGCGCTACAGCCGGGGACCTACTTCCTGGACGTCCGCGGCTACGCGAACCGCAATGCGGGGACGTACGGCCTGGAGCTGGTCTGCGACCTGAGCGGGCCGACGATCCCGGAGGGTCCCGAGCCCAACGACACCAACGCCACCGCGACGCCGCTGCAGTGCGGGGAGTCCGGGCAGGGCACCGTCGGTTCGAACGGCGACGTCGACTGGTGGATGTTCTCGCTGTCGAGCACCACCGACGTCGTAGGTTCGACCCGTGCAGGCACCAACCCGATCAGCGACACGACGCTGGCCCTGCTCGACATGAACGGTCAGCAGCTGGCGTTCAACGACGACGCCAACGGTCTCTACAGCGAGATCTCGATCCAGCTCGCGGCCGGTACCTACTTCTTCGCGGTCGCGGGCTACCAGACGAATACCGGCGACTACTTCGTCGATCTGAGCTGTTCGGGGAGTGGTGGCGGGAATGGCGGCGCGCGCTTCGTGACCGCGCCTGGTGGCTGTGCCGGCACGGTCGGCGTGCCGGCGCTCGGCGCGCGCTCGGGCGAGGTGCCGGTGCTGGGGAGCACGTTCGCCGTCGAGGTCGTGGGTTGCCCCGCCGGGGCGCAGGTGTTTCCGTTCGTCGGCTTCAGCACCACGCAGACCTCTTCTGGTCTCGCCCTGCCGCTCGACCTCACCACGGTCGGCGCTCCCGGTTGCTCGCTCGAAGTGGATCCGCTGGTGATCAATCGGCTCACCGCCGATGCCGCGGGGGCGACGACTTCATACGTGTCGGTGCCGGCCGATCAGGCGCTGGTCGGAGCATCGTTCTACGTGCAGGCCATCGTGTTCGACGCCAATGCGAACGGTCTGGGTGCCGTGCTCAGCAACCGGGGCGAGGGCACCATCGGCGGCCGGTGAGTCTCTCGGGTTCCAGCGCCTCCTGATTGCATTGCCCCGCGTCGTTACCTGTTCCCTCCACGGCCCGCTCGGTGGCTGCGGAGTCCTGAGTCCGCGCCGTCGCGCGGTCCCGTTCCATTCCTCCTGACCACATGCGAAACACCGCTCTTCTCTCCGCCGTCCTGGTGTCGGCCCTCCTCGGAGGCGCGCCCACCGCGCAGTCGAACCAGATCCCCGGCACCGACCTGCGCCTGGCCGATGCATTCGGCTTCGGCCATCGAGGTCGCCTGGGCGTCTTCCCCAACGGCGTCAACGGTTTCTCGGCCGGCGTCACGGTCTGCAACATCGGCACCGTCACCCTCGACTGGAGGGCGCCGATGGACGATCGCCACCCGATGTACGCGTTCCTCGTGACCCGGGAGGCGGACGGCCGCTTCGAGCAGATCTCCGACCGCAGCTACGTGAAGCACGGCTTCGCGTCGATCAACGCCAACTTCTGCGGCACCTGCCGGACGTCCAACGGCAGCCTGCTCGGACCCAGCTGCTCGGACACCTACGGGGCGGGTCTCAACGCCGACCGCTACTGGCTCGGCCCGCAGGAGGAGATCGATCCGTGGCTGGCGGCGTGGAATCCGGTCGGCTCGCACTTCGACCGCGGTGAGCCCGATGTGGGCGCTCCGGCGAACATGGACGGCCGGCGCAGCCTGCTCCGTTCGCAGTCGGACAACATGGATCCGGTCCGGCACCGGATCACCGTGAGCGATGCCGACCTGAACGTGCCGAACGCCAACTTCTACTACGGCATCTACATCGTCGGTCGTGGCGAGCCCGAGGCGAACCGTGAGAACAACATGATCACGCGGCGTCTCAACGCCAACTGGACCGGCTCGCTGTGGAGCATGACCGAGGTCGGTGGCATCTCCAACGGCACGATCCTGCAGCACTGGAACGGCGCGCGGCTCAGCTCGGTGGCGAACGGCAATGACGACGGCCGCTTCCACGTCGCGGTGAAGGTCACCGGTCCCGATGAGCGCGGCATGTGGCGCTACGAGTACGCGATCCACAACCGCGACAACAGCCGCGGTGGTGCCGGCTTCCGCATCCCGGTCTGCCCGGACGCGCGGATCGAGAACGTCTACTTCAAGGACATCGATGGCGACCCGATGACCGACTGGTCGGTCTCGCGCACGGCTCGTGAGTTCGCGTTCCTGGCCCCGGCCGGCAACGCTCACGAGTGGAACACCATCTTCAACTTCGGCTTCGACTGCGATGCGGGTCCGGTGCGCGGCGACGCGACCATCGACCAGGCCCGTCCGGGTCCAGGCGCGATGCAGCTGACCGTGAACACCGAGGTCCCGGGCCTCGTGTTCTCGCCCTACACCGGTCCAGGCTGTGGTGCTCCGGCGCCCGAGCTCTATGCCACCGGCACGCCGCCGATGGCCACCATCCCGAACCCGACCTTCGGCCTCCGGATCGAGGGCATGGCGCCGAACGCCTCGGGTGCGTTGGTCTACAACCTCGCCCCGGGCAGCACGCCGCTGACCGGTGGTTGCACGCTGCACATGCCGCTGACGGGCCTCGAGAACTACGGCTCGTTCGCTGCCGACGCCCAGGGCGTGGCGTTCGCGCCGCAGTCGGTGCCGAACATGCCGGCCCTCGAGGGCGCCTCGATCTACTTCCAGGCGATCGAGCTGCTCAATGGTGGTCCGCTCTACGGCGCGGGCGAGCTGTCGAACGGTCTGCAGATCCGCATCGGCAACCAGACCAGCGGCTGCCGCTGAGTCGAGTTCTTCCAACCGGTGTCTGGCACCAGTTGCCGTGGCACGGGTTGGAAGGGCGCGGCGGTCACCGACCCTGCTGGCGCTGCGCTTCGAGCATTTCGAGGCGCTGCATCGCGGGGGCGTAGTCGGGGAACCGCTCCAGCACTTCGCGGAGCAGCGGCTCGGCTTCGTCGAACGCGCCGCGCATCGCCAGCACGTCGGTCAACGGGATGATGACCCGTGGATCGGGCTCGTTTCGGTAGGCGATGCGCAGGTGGTGCTCTGCAGCCGTGAAGTGCGTCGGGTCGAAGCGCCCACGCTCGCGCTCCACCAGGCCGAGCAGCGTGTGCAGTCCCACGTCCTCGACCGGAGTCGCGGCGAGCGCGGTCTCCAGGTGCGCGACGCTCTCGTCCAACCGAGAGCGCGCCTCGGGGGGCGTGAAGCCACCGGCCAGCGTGGTCTGCGCGAGTTCCCGGCCCATCCGGATCTCGCGGGTCAGCCATGCGGCGTAGCCAGTGAACCCGAGCCAGGTGACTACCACCACCGCCGCGACCAGGCCCGCGGTCTTCAGTGAGCCGCCGACCTTCAGAGGGCGGCCCTGCAGGGACAGGTCACGGCGCGTCACCAGCCGCCAGCCCAGCACCAGCGTGATCGCGGCGATCACGCCGAGCCCCACCGCGAGCAGCAGCGAGACGTAGCCGAACAGGCCGCGGTAGACGAAGTAGGTGGTCGCGGCCCAGACGGTGACCATCAGCAGCTCCTCGCCCCACGAGAAGTCGGCCTGCTGTTTTCGCCAGCGGGTCAGCAGAGCGCGCCCGCGGCTCACCGGCCGCGGCTTCGCGAAGCCGTAGCGGAGCGCGTCCTTCGGGCAGGCCGAGACGCAGTCCATGCACTTCATGCAGCCGGGGTCGATGACCATGCCGTGCTGCGCGACCTCTTTGTGCACGAGGACGTTGCTGGTGCAGACCGCCGTGCAGTGGCCGCAGGTCTCGCAGTCGTCGTTGACCAGGATCCGGCCCATGGCGAGCGGCTCCACCGCCCCGAACACCGCGCCGTAGGGACAGCCGAAGGTGCAGAACCCCTTTGCTCCGAGCCACCACACCAGCAGGAACCCGTCGACCGCGATGGTGATCAACGCCATCCAGAGGCCGGGGAACTTGCGCCAGAACTCGGTCGTGGTCAGCGCGGCTTGCCATTCAGGAGCGGGCTCGCCGACCAGCCAGCGGTCCAGCACCGGCCACGCGAACATGAAGAACGCGACCACCGCCGGCGCGAGGATCAGCAGGCGGGCACGCACCGGTCGCGGGCGGAGGCCCACCCGGCCGAGGAGCCACGCGCACGCGTCCTGGTAGGCGACGAAGTGGCAGGCCCAGCCGCAGATCCAGCGGCCGAGCAGCAGCGCGGAGAGGATCGCCAGCCCGAAGAACACCATGCCGGCGTTCACGCCGCCGGTGTCCAGTGCCTCCTCGGTCTCCGATGGTTCGATCGGCGAGACCGTGCTGCCGTCGGCGAGCCACTGGGCGATGTGGATCGCCGCCGCCACGTGCACGAGTAGCAGGACGACCGCGCGGATGCGACCCCGCTTCGAGCCCTTCACGGTGCCACGCGGCTTGAATCGGTCGGGCCGTGGCAGGTCGGAGCCAGCTGGACGGGATGCGGCCGGTGCCGCGTCGGTCGTGCTCATGGATCGGTCGGGTTCCGGGCGCCGCGGACGGTCTCGAGGACGCGCACCTGGGACGGTTCGTCGAGGTGCTCCGAGAGGAACGGGTAGACCGCTCGTCCTTCGCGCAGATCGTGATGGGCCATCAGGTTCTTGAGCCAGGCCTCGGCGTCCAGCAGATCGAGGAGTTCCGCATCGTCGACCGGCTCGGCCAGCTCCGCCAGCCGTCGGTCGAGGTTGGCCAGGAAGTTCCGGAGCTTGTCGTGCTCCTTGAGGATCTGTGCGGGCGGGCTGTCGGTGGCGTCGCCGCCGGCCTCGGCGTAGGCGGGGAGCACGTGCCGCTCCTCCAGCTCGGCGTGTTCGCGGAGGGTCGTCGCGAACTCCGTGAAGGCTCGGCGGGCCCGCGGCAGGTCCCGATCCAGCAGCGCCTTGCGGTGCATCAGGAACAGGCGCTCGTGTTCCCGGTGTTCGGCCATCATCGCCGACTCGAGGGCGCCAGGAGGGGTGTTCCGATCATTCACGGGACCGGTCGTTGTAGCATGGCGGTCATGGTTGGGAGGCCGTTTCGTTGGTTCGCGCTCGGCGCGACCGTCGCCGCATGCCTGCTCGCGTCCTCTGGCTGCGGCCAGGAGGCTCGCGCTGCCGGCTTCGATCGTGCGGGTCCGCCGCCCGCTCCTCGCGAGTTCCGCGCGGCGTGGGTGGCGACCGTCGACAACATCGACTGGCCGAGTCGTCCCGGTCTACCGGTCGCGCAGCAGCGCTCCGAACTCGACCGCATCCTCGATACCGCTCGCGACCTGCACCTCAACGCGCTGATCTTCCAGGTGCGGCCGGCCTGCGACGCCTTCTACCGCTCCGAGCTCGAGCCGTGGTCGGAGTGGCTGACCGGCAAACAGGGCAAGGAACCGTCGCCGCTCTGGGATCCGCTGGAGCACGCGGTCGCCGGTGCCCACACCCGCGGTCTGGAACTCCACGCCTGGTTCAACCCGTACCGAGCCCGTCATCCGGCCGCCGACACGCCGCTCACCGAAGACCACTTCGCGCGGCGCGCCGGCATGGCGGTGGAGTATGGCGAGTACCTCTGGCTCGACCCCGGCCGCCGCGAGGTCCAGGAGCATGCGCTGGCGGTGATCCTCGACGTCGTCGCGCGGTACGACGTCGACGGCATCCATCTCGACGACTACTTCTACCCGTACCCCTCCGGCGGCAAGGACTTCCCCGACAGCGCCACCTACGGCGCCTACCGCAACGGGGGCGGGCGGCTCGATCGCGACGATTGGCGCCGCGACAACGTGGATCGCTTCGTTGCCGCGCTCGACCGGCGGGTCCACGAGGCCAAGCCGTGGGTGAAGGTCGGCATCAGCCCGTTCGGTATCCTCCGACCCGGTGTGCCGGCGGGCATCGAAGCCGGGATCGACCAGTACGACGATCTCTACGCCGACGTCGCCCGTTGGCTCGACCGCGGCTGGTGCGACTACATCTCCCCGCAGCTCTACTGGCCGATCGCACAGACCGCGCAGTCCTATCCCAAGCTGCTCCGCCACTGGGCGTCGCTGAAGCCGGACGACTGCCATCTGTGGATCGGCAACTTTGCGACCAAGGCGGCGACCGGCGCCAAGGGCTGGTCGACCGGGGAGCTCGAGCGGCAGATCGAGTTGACCCGCGGCGAGCCACGCGCGACCGGCAACGTGCAGTTCTCCTTCAAGGTGCTCCGCGACGACACCGGCGGGTTGGCACGTGTGCTGCGTGAGGGACCGTATCGCCTGCCGGCGCTGGTCCCGGCATCGCCCTGGCTCGATGCCGAAGCGCCGAGTTCGCCGTCGATCCGTCTCGACGAGGGCGGCGCGGGGGACCTGGAGATCCGCTGGTCGGCGGATGCGGATGCCCGTTGGCGCGCCGTCTATCTGCTGTGCGGAGACCGCTGGCTCCTGATCGAGGTCGTGCCGGGCCACAAGCCGGGGCTCCTGGTGACGGCGGCCGAGCGTCGCAAGCTGGGAGTGCGGGCCGTGGCCGTGTCGTCGGTCGACCGTTGCGGCAACGAGTCGCCGCGGGCGTTGGCTGCCGTGCGCTGACGGGGCGACGCGCGGCACGCGGCAACGGTCGAATTGCCCCACGCACGCGCGCGGGCCGAAGCGTAGTGGGCGCACCATGCTGGCCACCCTCTGCCTCCTTCCTCTCCTCGCGGCGTTGCAGGATCCCGTGCCGCAGGATCCCGCGCCCGGCGAACCGCTCCGCGCCGACCCGCAGCGCCTGGAGCAGACCGTTCGCGACCTGGTGGGATTCGGCACCCGCCACGTGCTGGCGTCGACGGACGACCCCGCCCGTGGCACCGGGGCGGCTCGCGACTATCTGCAGGGTCGCTTCGAGGAACTCGTGGAACGGAGCGGCGGACGGCTCCGGATCGAGCGGCAGTCGGGCACCGTGGCGGTGCGCCGCCGCGGGTGTCGACGATCACCAGAATCCGCGGGATTCCGATCATCGCCCGCGGCTCCTGAGCCCGCCTGCTTCTGATTCCTGATCCCCGCTCTGCGGTGTGGATCTGGTTCCCCGCGCGCGCCAGCGCGCGC
>JAUILN010000014.1 GCA_030432695.1 bacterium
ACTAGCCTGACACAGGGGGAGGGTGATCTCGGCTGCTACGCGCATCGTCTACCTCCGAGAACCGATACGGCGAGACGTCGTGCGGAGGCCGAACTACATGCCCATTATTTATGCATCACACCACTAGAGAGTACTCTCTGCTGCAAGGATGTCCGGGACCCACGATCCACTGGCGGCAGAGGAGTTGTTCCACGAGCTCCTCGACCTCGACGAGGCGGCGCGCGCGACGCGTCTCGCGGAGGTCGATACCGCCCTGCGGACCCTCGTCACCGATCTGTTGCGTGCCGACTCGGGCGCCGACACCGCGGGGCTGCAGGGTCGGCTGGGGACCTCGTGCGAAGAGGCGCCGTCCCGGATCGGGCCATACTCGCTGGACGGCCTGCTCGGCGAGGGCGGCATGGGGTCGGTCTACCGCGCCCGTCAGGAACATCCGGTTCGCCGCACGGTCGCGCTGAAGCTGCTTCGCGTCGGCTTCGCCGGTCGGGAGGCGCGGGTCCGGTTCGACGCCGAGCGTGAGCTGTTGGCGCGGATGGATCATCCCAATGTGGCGCGGGTCCTCGACGCCGGCGAGCTCGCGAATGGCCGGCCGTGGATCGCGATGGAGCTGGTCGACGGCCCGACGATCACCGCCGGGATCGCCGAGCGGCGGATCGGCGTGGAGGGCCGCGTCGCGCTGATGGCGCGGGTGTGCCGTGCGGTCGAGCACGCGCATCAGAAGGGCGTCGTGCACCGCGATCTGAAGCCGAGCAACGTGCTGCTCGCCGACAGCGACGACGGTCCGCTGCCCAAGGTGATCGACTTCGGCATCGCCAAGGTCTTCGGCCAGTCCGACGGCGAGGCCCTCGACCTGACCCGCGCGGACGGTTTCCTCGGCACTCCCGACTGGATGAGTCCCGAGCACATCCGCCATGGCGCGGCGGCGGTCGACACCCGTTCCGACGTGTGGGCACTCGGGGTCCTGCTCTACGAACTGCTCGCCGGCCGTCGGCCGTTCCGATCCACGGGCACGGCTCCGGCGCAGCAGAGTGCCTTGTGGACCGAGATCTGCGAGCGCGATCCGCTGCCACCGAGCCGGCAGGCCGAGCCGGACGACGCGGCGCGCATCCGCGGTGATCTCGACGCGGTGGTGCTGCGCGCGCTGGCCAAGGATCCCGAGCGCCGTTGTCCATCCGCAGCGGCGTTGGCCGAAGATCTGGAGGCGTGGCTGCGCGACGAGCCGGTGGCGGCGCGGGTGCCGTCGGCCCGGGAGCGTTTCGCGAGACTCGTGCGTCGGCACCGGCTGGCCAGCGCGGCGGTCACGTTCGTGGTCGTCGCCACCTCGATCGCCTTCGTGACCACGCGTTCGGCTCTCGACCTGGCGCGCAGTCGGCTCACCGACTTCCGTCGGATGGCGGACGCGCGGCGGATCGTCGAGTTGCGGGAGCTGGGCGAGAGCGTGCTGACCAGTCCTTGGGCCGAGCGATTGCCTCGGAGCGACGAGTGGCTGGCTCGCTTCGAGGCGCTGCGGGCGCGGTTGCCGGAACACCGCGCGGTGCTCGAGGGGTTGGAGCAGCCCGGTGAGGACCTCAGCGACAGCGAGCGGCGTTGGATCCGCACGACGACCGCCGACGTGGTGGCGGAGATCGAATCGTTCGCCGGTGTCGACGGGCTCGCGGCGCGGGTGCGGGCGGCGCGCGACGAGGCCGAGCGGGTGGTCGCGGCGTCGCAGGCGGCCGACTGGGACGCCTGTGTGCGCGGCGTCGCCGATCCGGGACTCTGTCCGCGCTACGAGGGCCTGACGATCGGTCCGCAGGCCGGGCTGGTGCCGCTCGGGCGCCGCGCGCACTCCGGGCTCTGGGAGTTCTGGCACGTCGCCTCCGGGGCGCGTCCGGAGTGGACGCCCGACGAGTGCCGGACGCGGCCAGAGGACGGCATCGTGCTGGTGCTGGTCCCGGGAGGTGCGGCGCGGATCGGTTGCATGAAGCTCGGTCTCGACGACTACCCGGCGGAGCACATGGACCCGCGTGCCGGTCACGTCGAGCAGCCGGTCCACACGGTCGAACTCGAGCCGTTCTTCCTCGGCCGCTTCGAGGTCACGCAGGCGCAGTGGCGGCGCATGGCCGGCGAGAACCCGAGCCGCTTCGTGCCGGGGCTGAATCTCGCGCGGGGCTCGCTGACCGAGACCAACCCG
This sequence comes from bacterium, assembly GCA_030432695.1. Taxonomy (GTDB): domain Bacteria; phylum Planctomycetota; class UBA1135; order UBA1135; family UBA2386; genus JAUILN01. The sequence goes on from JAUILN010000014.1 coordinate 2,171, forward strand.
GTCGAGCAGGTGGATTGGCTGCGGGCCGTGGACGTGCTGGCGCACTTCGACCTGCTGCTACCGACCGAGGTGCAGTGGGAGGCGGCGTGCCGGGCCGGCACGGTGACCGCGTTCTGGACCGGGCAGGGCTACGGCCAACTCCGGGCGGTTGGTTCCAATCTCGCCGACGAGGCCTCCCGGCATTCCGGCTTCCCGGAGGGCTGGGTGTTCGAGGCTGGCTGGGACGACGGCCACGCCGTGCACGCGCCGGTGGGCAGCTTCCCGCCGAATCCCCTCGGCCTGCACGACATGCACGGCAACGTCGCCGAGTGGTGTCGCGACCGCTTCTCCGACTACGCACTGCACGCGGCCCGCGCCGGCGACGGCGCGCGCATCGACGTCGATCCCTCCAAGCAGGACCGCGTGGTGCGCGGCGGCAGCTTCAACCACACCTGCCTGAAGGCGCGGTCGTCGGCCCGCGACCACGCTCCCGCCGCCCACCGCGTCGCCTACCGCGGCCTGCGCGTGGCGCTCCCGCTGCGCTGACCCCGCTCTCCCCGTTTCTGTCGTAGTTGGTGCCAGGCACGAACCACGACACATCCTGCATCGCAAAGTCTGTCGTAGTTGGTGCCTGGCACCAACTACGACAGATCCGCGGGTGAGCGACGGCTACCCTGCGTGGATGCTGGCTCGCCTTCTCGCCGTTCTGGTCGGATTGCTCGTCGCCGTCCCCAGCGCGGCGCAGGACCTCCGCCTCGTCACCTGGAACGTGCTGAACGGCTTCGGCAATGGAAGGGCGCTCGACGAAGCGGCCGGCTGGCTGACCGATGCGGATCCGGATCTGGTGGCGCTGCAGGAGCTCACCGGCTTCGACGATGCGAAGCTCGCGGCCGCGGCGGAGCGCTGGGGGCACCCGCACAGCGCGCTCTCGAAGGTCGGCGGCTACCCGGTCGGCTTGACCTCGAAGACCGCGATCGAGGTGGTCGAGAAGCGCACCGCCGGGATGCACCACGGCTACCTGCACGCGCGCACAGCCGGCCTCGACGTGGTGGTCGTCCACCTGCACCCGGGGAGCTGGGAGTTCCGGCTGAAGGAGGCGGCGATCCTGGCCGGGTTGGCGCGGGGCCTGCTCGAGGAGGGGCGCTCCGTGGTGATGCTCGGCGACTTCAACGCCCACGCGGCGATCGACCGGCGACGGCTCGCGACGCGCGGTCCGTTGCTGGAGCGGCGCGCGCAGGGTGGCGGCGGCAACCGACGCGGGGACGGGTTAGACCACGAGACGATGGAGACGATCGTGGCCACCGGCTTGGTCGACGTCGCGGTCGACCGCCTCGGCGGGACTCCGGAATACGAGGGCACCTTCCCGACCCACTATCTGGAGCACGCGCGCACCGAGGTCAGCCAGCGCGGGTTCCTGGAGCGCATCGACTACGTGCTGCTCGACCCTGCCACCGCACGGCGCTGCGCGCGGGTGGAGTTCGGGCGCGGTGCGGTCTGCGACGCGGTGTCGGACCACTACCCGGTGACCGCCGACCTGCTGGCTGCGCCTGTCGAGGGTGAGCTTCCGGTCGAATGGACCCACCAGACCGAATCGCTGCGGGGATTCATCATCCGCGTGGCCCGCAAGCTGCGCGCGCGCAACGCCGAGCTGGCCGCGCAGGCGCTGGAGGAACTCGACCACCAGTTGCGGCGGCTCGTGCGCGTGGTACCCGACGCGCCGCTGGCGAAGCTCCGCGAGATCCCGATCTGGGTGAACGCCGACTCGCCGACCGTCTGCATGGCCTACCACCCCTCGCGGCAGTGGCTCGCGAGCCACGACGGCTTCGATCCGCGGATGGCGCGCGGCGTCGAGATCGGCAATCCGGCGACCTTCCTGGCCTGGACCCGCCACACCCAGCCGTGGATGGTCCTGCACGAACTCGCGCACGGCTACCACCACCGCGAACTCGGCTTCGACCACCAGGGCATCCGCGATGCCCACGCGCGGGCCCGCGCCGACGAGCGCTACACCCGTGTGCTCACCATCGAGGGCGGTCGCCGCGAGCACTACGCGCTGACCACCCCGCAGGAGTGGTTCGCCGAGACCAGCGAGGCGTGGTTCGGGACCAACGACTTCCAGCCGTTCGTCCGCGGCGACCTGCTCGAGTTCGATCCCCAGGCTGCCGAGCTGATGCGAGCGATCTGGGGGAATTGACCGCGTTCTTCCAGTTCGGTCCGGGCGCGATCCGCCGCTGTCCCCCCCGATGGACGCCGTCGAGACCTACGAGCGGGACTTCGTGCCCGCGCTGTTCACACATTGGGCCGACCGGGTCGTCGCTCGGGCGGGGCTCCAGGCCGGCATGTCGCTCGTCGACGTCGCCTGCGGGACCGGGATCGTCGCAAGGCGCGCGGCCGAGCAGCTCGGACCTGGTGCTTCGGTCGTCGGGATCGACCGCGAACCGGCGATGGTGGAGCACGCTCGCGGCATCGCGGCCGGGATCGACTGGCGGGTCGGCGATGCGCACGAGTTGCCGTTCGCGGATGCGTCGTTCGATCGCGTGACCTGCGGCTTCGGCCTGATGTTCTTCGGTGACCGGGTCCGGGCCCTTGCCGAGATGCGCCGCGTGGTGCGGCCCGGCGGGGTCGTGGCGGTCAGCGTTTGGGACGACCTCGAGCGCAACCGCTGCTTCGCGACCCTCGCGGAACTCCTGGACCGGGAAGTCGGTGTCGCCGCGGGCGACCTGCTGCGCAGCCCGTTCTCGCTCGGCTCCACGGATGAGCTGGATCACCTGCTCCGGGCCGCCGGCTTCCAGGCCGTCCAGATCGCGACCGAGGCCGGGATCGCGCGGTTCCCGTCGATCCGCCACTGGGTCGAGACCGAGATCCATGGCTGGGTCGGCCTCTGCGTGGACGTCGAGCCGACGGCCACCGAGCGAATCGTCGCGGCAGCCGAACGGGAGCTGGCGAGCTTCGTGAACGACGGGGACGCCTTCGTTCTCCCGGTCCGCGCGCACCTCGCCACCGCAGATCTGTCGTAGTCGGTGCCAGGCACGAACCGCGACACAAAGTCTGTCGTGGTTCGTGCCTGGCACCGACTACGACAGAAAAAGGCGGGAGGCGTCACGCGAGCAGTGGCAGGATCAACTTGCCGTGCACGTCGGTGAGTCGGTAGTCGCGGCCCTGGAAGAAGTAGGTCAGGCGCTCGTGGTCGAGGCCGAGGGCGTGCAGCAGGGTGGCCTGCAGGTCGTGGACGTGGACCGGGTCCTCGACGACGTCGTAGCCGAAGTCGCAGGTCGTGCCGTGGACATGGCCGGGCCGGAACCCGCCGCCGGCGATCCAGCTGCTGAAGCAGCGCGGGTGGTGGTCGCGGCCGTAGTCGTTCGCCGTGAGCTTGCCCTGGCAGTAGGCGGTGCGGCCGAACTCGCCGCCCCACACCACCGCGGTCTCGTCGAGCAGGCCGCGGCGTTCGAGGTCGAGAACCAGCGCGGCGCTGGCCTGGTCGGTCTCCTTGCACTGCTGGCGGATGCCGCCCGGCAGTCCGCCGTGCTGGTCCCAGCCGCGGTGGAAGAGTTGCACGCAGCGCACGCCGCGTTCGACCAGCCGGCGGGCCAGCAGGCAGTTGCGCGCGAAGGTGCCGGGCTTGCGGGCGTCTTCGCCGTAGAGCTGGAACGTCGATTCCGGCTCGTCGGAGAGGTCGGTCACCTCGGGCACCGAGCGCTGCATGCGGTAGGCGAGCTCCTGGCTCGACACGCGCGCGTCGAGGCCGGGGTGCGGTTCGCGCGCGCGGTCGGCACCGTGCAGGTCGCCGAGCAGATCGAGCAGTCGGCGGCGCTGCGGGCGGTCGATCCCGGGGGCGTCGTCGAGGTACAGCACCGGGCTGCCACCGCCGCGCAGCTCCACGGCCTGGTGCTCGGCCGGCAGGAAGCCCGCGCCCCAGAGCCGCGCGTAGATCGGCTGGCCACCCTTGTTCTGGGTCACCAGCACGCAGTAGGTCGGCAGGTCGGGGTTGCGCGGGCCGAGGCCGTAGTCGAGCCACGCGCCGATCGACGGCCGGCCGGCGATCTCGGAGCCGGTCTGCACGAAGGTGATCGCCGGGTCGTGGTTGATCGCGCTGGTCACCATCGAGCGGACGATGCACAGCTTGTCGACGATCTTCGCGGTGTGCGGCAAGAGCTCGCTGACCCAGGCGCCGCTCTGGCCGTGCTGCGCGAACGAGAACACCGAGCGCGCCAGCGGCAGGCTCGCCTGGTTGCCCGACATCGCGGTGAGCCGCTGGCCCTTGCGCACCGAGTCCGGCAGCTCCTCGCCGTGGCGGCGGTCGAGTTCCGGCTTCGGGTCGAAGGTCTCGAGCTGCGAGGGGCCGCCGCTCTGGAACAACCAGATCAGCGCGCGGGCGCGCGGGCGGTGGTGTTCGCGGCGCGAAGTCGGCGTCGCCTCGCCGGCCAGCAGCCCTGAGGGTAGCGCCGTGCTCGCGGCGAGCCCGAGTCCGGCGGTTCCCAGGCTCGCGGTCCCCAGGAACTGGCGTCGATCGATCGGAGGGTTCATCGCAGGGTCGTCACTTCGTCCAGGGACAGCAGCGCGCTGGCGACGCTGGCGAGGGCCGCGAGGTCGGGGTCGTCGGAAGGTGTCGCCGCGCCGAGGTCGCCGACCGACAGCAACGCGGTGGCGCGCTGGGGGTCGGCGCGGAACGCCGCGCGCTCCTGTTCCAGAGCCGCCGCGATGCGGGCCACCTCGCCGTCTTCGGGCGCGCGCTGGGTCAACAGCCGCAGCAGCGCACCGGCCTGTGTGGCGGGCTCGTCGCCGACCGCGCCGCGCACCCGCCGCGCGATGCCGTGCGCCGCCTCGACGTACTGCGGGTCGTTCCAGAGCAGCAGCGCCTGCAGCGGGGTCACCGTCCGCTGCCGCCGCGCCAGGCAGACGTCGCGCTTGGCGTGGTCGAGCAGCATCATCGCCGGCGGCGGCGAGGTGCGCTTCCAGTAGGTGTAGAGGCTGCGGCGGTGCGAGCCTCCACCGGCCTGGCGGTGGTAGGTCGCGCCCGACTTCTCCTTCCACAGGCCGTCGGGCTGATAGGGCTTCACCGAAGGTCCGCCGAAGGTCGTGACGAGCTGGTCGGACAGCAGCAGTGCCGCGTCACGGATCGTCTCGGCGGGGAGCTGGAAGCGCGGACCGCGGCTCAGCAGCAGGTTGTCGGGATCGAGGGCGACGCTTGGCGACGTCGAGGCCTGGCGCCAGGTCGCCGAGTCGAGGATCACGCGGTGCAGGGCGCGCAGGTCCCAGCCGGAGTCGACGAGGTAGCGTGCCAGCCAGTCGAGCAGCTCCGGATGGCTCGGCGGACTGCCCTGGGTGCCGAAGTCTTCTGGCGTGGCGACCAGTCCGCGGCCGAAGTGCATCTGCCAGATCCGGTTCGCGGCGACCCGGGCGGTCAGCGGGTGCGACGGTTCGGTCAGCCAGCGCGCCAGCGCCAGACGATCGCGAGGACCCGCGTCGGGCAAGGGGGGCAGGCAGGCCGGGGTGCCTGGCTCGACCGGCTCACGCCGCTGGTCGTACTGGCCGCGGTGCAGCACGTAGGCGGCGCGTGGCTCGTCGAGCGCGCGCATCGTCATGATGGTCGGGATCGCATCCTGCGCATCGTCGCGGCGGTGGCGGGCGGCGGTGAGCGCCGCTCGCGTGGTGCTCAGCTCCGGGTCGCGGAGCAGGCGGACCGCGCACCATGCGCCCTCTATCGACGGCTCCTGTCGCTGTTCCCGGGCGGTGTCCCAGGCCTGAGGATCGCGGAGTGCTGCGACCTCGAGGGCGGCGAGTTCGCGGTCGAACACCGTCAGGTTCCGGAAGCGTCCACCGGCGAAGCCGTTGTCGCGGAAGCGTTCGCCGAGGGTCAGGTGGCCCTCGCCGCCACCGCGGATGGTGCGACGCAGTCCGTCGCGCACGACTTCGACCCCGCGCGCAGGCTCGCCGTCGAGGTACATCCGCAGCCCCGCGGCGGTGCCGGAGCCGTCGTGGGTGATCGCGATGTGGGTGAACCCGCCGACGGGGATCGGCGCCGTGCTCCGGATCCGCACCGCATCCCCCGGCCAGAAGTGGATCATCGCGAAGCTCGGCCGGCCGTCCTCCAGCAGCAGCTCGTAGCCGCGCGAGCCGGCGTCGGTCCAGGCGCGAGAGCGGTGCAGCAGGACTGCCCGCGCGTGGTGCTTCGCCGGCCGCACCGCCACCGCGATCGTGAACGGGTCCGAGCGCCGGAAGTGGCCGACCCCCGGGAAGTGCAGCGGCGTGTCGCCGTCGACCTCAACCGCGCCGTCGACCACGCGGGCGTCACCGCCGGCCTTGCCGGGCTTCTCGGGATCGCGGGTATTGGTGAGCGCGCGCCCGTCGCCGAGCGCGTCGAGCGGGTAGTGGGCCAGCGGGCTCGGTAGGGCGGGGGCGGCGTCGGTCCAGCGGCGGTCGCGGGCGGCCTTCCGCCAGGCCTCGGTGCGATCCGTGAGCTGCCGCTCCAGCTTCTCGACCTCCGCCTGCGCCGCGTCCAGTGCTTCCTGCTGGCCCTCGCGTGGCAGGTCCAACGCCGGCGTCGGCGTCGCGTTGGTGAAGTGCGAGTAGAGCCCGCACTCGTCGATGTCGTCGAAGAAGGCGGTGAGCGCGTAGTACTCGCGCTGCGAGACGGGATCGAACTTGTGGTCGTGGCAGCGCGCGCACTCGAGGGTCAGGCCGAGGAATGCGGTGCCGAAGGTGTGCACGCGGTCGGCGACGTACTCGACCCGGAACTCCTCCTCGACGCTGCCGCCCTCGTTGGTCTGCCGATGCAACCGGTTGAAGGCGGTGGCCAGGCGGCCGTCGCGCGTGGCACCCGGCAGCAGGTCGCCGGCGAGCTGCGCGGTCACGAACCGGTCGTAGGCCATGTTGTCGCGGAACGCGCGCAGCACCCAGTCGCGGTACGGCCAGACCTCGCGGTGCACGTCGGACTGGTAGCCGTAGGTGTCGGCGTAGCGGGCGAGGTCGAGCCAGTCGCTGGCCATGCGCTCGGCGTGGGCGGGGGAGGCCAACAGGGATTCGATGGCGTCCTCGAGACGGCTCGCGGCCGGCGCGGCGAGGAACGCGTCGAGCTGTTCGGGGGTCGGCGGCAGGCCGGTCAGCGACAGGGTGGCGCGGCGCAGCAGGCGCTCGGGACTCGCTTCGGGCGCCGGCTCCAGGCCTTCCCGGGCGAGGCGGGCGCGGACCAGGCGGTCGATGGGGTTGCGCGCGCCGTCGACGCCATCGGATTCCGGCACCGCCACGGCGGCGGGCAGGGGCTCGAACAACGCGTGGGTCTTCGCCGTCGAGGCGTGCTGGGCGAGCGCGCCGGAGACCGGCAGCGAGACGGTCAGGCAGGCCAGCATCCTGGCAGGAACGCGGAGCATGGGGAGACCGAGGATAGCGCGGGCTCCGGCGGGGGCTCACTCCCCGGTCGCGGTCGGATGGCCCTCGGCCCGGTTCCCGGTGGCTGTCAGGGTGTCGGCGAGGGTCGTGCGCTCCGACCAGGTCTGCACCGAGTCCAGCAGCTCCACCCACTTGCCGTGCAACGAGCAGGGGTTGTCGAAGTCGCAGCCTTGCCAGCCGAACGCGCAACCCGGCGGCATCAGCGGTGCATCGAGCGCCTCGAAGATCTGCGCGAAGCTGATCCTGGCAGGCGGCTTGTCGAGCGCGAACCCTCCGCCGTGGCCGCGGCGGCCGTCGACCAGGCCGGCCTGCACCAGCCGTCGCATCACCTTGGAGAGGTACGGCATCGGCACCCGGGTGCGGTTGGCGAGCTCCTCGCTCACCAGGCGTTCGCCGGGCTGGAGCCGCGCGAGGCTCGCCAGTGCACGGAGCGCATAGAGATGGGTCTGATTGAGCATCGGATCTACCGGCGAACCTTGCGGCGATATGGGAGTCGGACATCCGTTGTGATGTCCCTCCGCCCTTGCCTGGGCGCGGCCGCCAAGGGGACTACCGTAGCCGAAGAGCTTGGAGGCGGCACGTCCGGAGGAGATACCACCGGTCCTCGCCGGGCATCTCAAAAGATATCGAGATCGGGAAAGAGGGTCGGCGTGTCGGGCGTCGGGCTCAGGTGCCGTCGCCGGGCGAGGATCGTTGGCCCCCCAGCGCGCCTTCCGCAACGCGCAGCGGCGCAGTTCTTCGTCTCCATCGGCCGGGCCGTTCGCCGGTCCGGCCACCTCCTCGCATGGCCCCAAGGAGCCCTTCGATGCGCGCGCTGTATGCGGTCGCGGCCGCCACGTTCGGAATCGCCGTCCTTCCTGCCCAGGATCCGGCACCGCCTCAGGACCCGGTGGCCACCGAGGTCGACGTTCCGATCCTCGAGTTCCCCGGCATCGACAAGCTGAAGATCACCGGCGAGTACCGGTTCCGGTTCGAAGGTCGCTTCGACTACGACTTCGACAAGGATCTGTCGTCCGACTTCGAGGTCTTCACTCAGCGCATCCGGCTCGACTTCGACATCGCGCTGGAGGACGACCTGCGGGTGTTCGTGCAGTTCCAGGATGCCCGCTTCTGGGGTGAGGAGAACACCACCGTCGCGCGCACGGCACCGGGCTTCGATGTTCACCAGGGCTTCCTCGAGTTCGGCGACACGCCGGGCCTCGGTGGCAAGTCGCGGGTCGGCCGCCAGATCCTGAGCTACGGCAACCAGCGGCTGGTCGGTGGCCTCGAATGGGCCCAGCAGGGTCGTTCGTTCGACGGCTTCCGGCAGTTCTGGGAGTCGGACAATGGCTGGACCACCGACATCTTCGCCACCAAGGTCCGTGAGGTCCGTACCACCCAGCAGACCAACACCAGCGGCTACTTCGGCGGTCTCTACGCGACGCACCAGACCGAGGACAAGGACCGGACGATCGACCTGTACGCCCTGTATCTCTACGACGAGATGACCACGGCGATGGGCGACGAGGACCGGCTGACGCTCGGAGGTCGCGCGATCCAGAAGTTGGGCGACCTGGAGCTGGGCGCCGAGCTTGCCACCCAGGTCGGTGAGCGCAACGACCGCGACGTGCCGATCGGCGAGACCTACATGGTCCATGCCCACGCCAAGCTGGGACTCGGCAACGAGGGCAAGACGTTCCTGCTGGGCGAGGTCAATCTGGCATCGGGCGACGACCCGAACACCAACGACGACGAGCGGTTCAACAACCTGTTCCCGACCGCCCACATGCACCTGGGCATCATGGACTTCGCGTTCATCGAGAACATCATGCACGGCTCGGTCCTGTTCGGCGCCGAGCTGGCACCGAAGAGCAGTCTGACGGTGGGCTGGCACTACTTCCGCTCGATGGAGGAGACCGACCGCGTGTTCGGCCCGGAAGGCGTGCTGACCAATGGTGGCGCCGGCAACTCCAATGAACTCGGCAACGAGATCGACATCGTCTGGACCAAGGTGTTCCCGATGGAGAAGGTCAAGGCGCACATCCAGTTGGGCTATGGCCTGTTCATCCCGGGCGAAGGCGTGAAGGACTCGTTCATGAGCGACGACCTCGCGCACTTCGCCTATGCGCAGGGTGGCGTAAAGTTCTGATCGCGCGCCGGTGCGAGGTTGGCGGCTCGGCGTAGGCTGGGCCGCCATGAGTCGAGACCCCATCGGGACTCCCTTGCTCGCGGGCGTGTTCGCCCTCGGGTCGCTCCTGGTGCAAGCCGCCGCACAGGCGCCCTTCGAACTGGTGCCCGGCCGCCTCGAGCCGCTGGTCGACCGCGCGTTGTTCGAGCGTCTCGACGGCGTCGAGCACCGGTTGCACGAGCCTCGTCCGGCCGGGATCGCGCTGCGCTTCGACCGGCCCTGGGAAGGCGGGCTGTCGGGCTACTGCACGGTGCTCCGCGACGGCGACCGCTGGCTGCTCTACTACCGCGGGCGCCCGGTCGTCGGCCGCGCGCGCGATGCGACCGCGGAGGCCCGCGAGGTCACCTGCGTCGCGGTCAGCGACGACGGCCTCTCGTGGACCCGGCCATCGGTCGACGCCGCGGGCCGCAACGTGATCCTCGAAGAGCCGCCGGAGGTCTGCCACAACTTCGCGCCGTTCGTCGATACGCGGGCGGGCGTGGCTCCGAGCCACTGCTTCAAGGCGCTCGGCGGCACGCAGGCGTCGGGTCTCCTCGCCTGGCATTCGGCCGACGGCCTGCACTGGCAGCAGACCCGCGACGAGCCGGTGATCACCGCCGGGGCCTTCGACTCGCAGAACATCGCCTTCTGGTCGCCCCACGAGAACTGCTACGTCTGCTACCTGCGGGTCTTCGTCGACCGCGTGCGCTGGATCGCCCGCAGCACGTCCGTCGACTTCCTGAGCTGGACGGTTCCGGAACCGATCATCGCCGATGGGCCGCGCGAGCACCTCTACACCAACCAGACCGTTCCCTACGTCCGCGCACCGCATCTCTACCTGGCCACGCCGGCGCGCTTCTGGCCAGGCCGCAGAGCGCTCTCGCCGGCACAGCAGCAGGAGATCGGCCTCGACCAGCCCGACCGCTACCCGGGCCTCGCCGGCGGCACCTCCGACGCGGTGCTGATGTCGAGCCGCGACGGCCGGCACTTCGATCGCCCGTTCCTGTCGAGCTGGATCCGACCGGGCCGCGACCTGCGCAACTGGGTCGCGCGCGCCAACTACCCCGCGCACGGCATCCACGAGACGGCGCCGGGCGAGCTGTCGGTGTGGATCCAGCGTGCCTACGGCCAGCCGTCGGCGCACCTGGAGCGCATGACCCTACGGACCGACGGCTTCGCGTCGCTGCATGCCGATGCTCCCGGTGGAACGGTCTGGACGGTGCCGGTTCGACTCGGGCCGCCGCACCCCGCGGTCGCGACCGACGGATCCGCAGTCGCGGGGAAGTCCGCGGAGTTGCGGCTGGCGCTCAACGTCGCGACCTCCGCCGCCGGCGAGGTGCGGGTCGGACTCGAGGATCTCGACGGCAATCCGAAGCCCGGACGTGGTCTCGACGACTGCGATCCGATCCACGGTGACGACCTGCAGCGCATCGTCACCTGGCGCGGCGACGCGGAACTCGCCGAGTTCGCGGGGCCGGTGCTCCGGTTGCGCATCGTCGTCCGCGACGCGGACGTATTCGCGCTGCGTCTCGAGTGAGCGGGGGTCAGTCGCCTGCCGGCGGTTCCAGGTCGATCTCGCCGACGTAGTCCTTCACCTTCGTGAACGCCTCGTCGAGGCCGTACGGCGGGCCGGCCTGCGCTGCCTTCAGGTCCTCCGCCACTCGCACGAACACCGCGAGCGAGCGGCCGACCAACTCGCCCATCCGCTCCTTCGCGTAGCTCTCGATGGTCGCGACCGCGGCGTCGCTGCTCGACGCCTCGCCGAAGCCGTGGGCTACCACCGCGAGCTGCACGAAGCGCTCGGCGAGCCACTCCCGATTGCGCACGTTGCCCGGCTCCGAGATCAGCAGGATGGTCAGCCCGCCGACGACCTTGCGGTCGAGGACGGGCAGCGCGGCGAGGTCGGCACGGAGCTGGGCGGCGTCGGGGACGGAGTTCATCTCCGTTCTACTTTGGCAGCCTCGCCGTCCTTGTCACCCTCGGGCTTCGCCGATTCCGGTGCTGGCGCTTCCGCTGCCGCGGCCGGTTCGATGCGGTAGGCCTGGCCATCGAGAACCACGATCATCCGCTCGGAGAACGCCAGGTAGGGCTTCAGCTCCGGCTTCGTATCGAGCAGCGCGAAGTGCTCGGCGCTGAACGCCTCGACCTTCTGCATCCCCTCGGCCATGGTCTCGGCGTCGTAGGCGCGGTCGGTCCACAGGCCTTCCTTCAGCAGGAACACCTTGTCGCGCACGCGGCGCGAGAACAGGTCGAGCAGGGTGGTGTCGTCGTCGCCCTGGCCCTGCAGGGCGCTTGCGAGCCACACGCTGGCATCGACCGCGTCCTTGCCGCTGCGCTGGCCGAGGTTGGCGGCGTTGTTGGCGGTGCGCTGCAGTTCCTCGGCGACCTTGCGGGTCAGGGCCTCGAACTCGGCCTCGGGGGCGTCCTTGGGCAGCACGCCCGCGGCGCGGAGGCGCGCGCCGAGCGCGGCGAAGTCGAGGCCGGCTCCGCCGCCACGGCCTACTCGGTCGCGGTTGCCGGAGCCCATGAAGAAGTCCTCGCTGTTGGTGACGACGCCACCGGTCGTGGGGCCGCCGCCGCCCGCTGGGCTGGTGGGTCCGGGGGTCGAGGGGCCGGTGGGGCCCCCGGTCCCGGGCCCTGCCGGTCCGCGGCTCACCGGTCCGCCCATCCCCGGCGTCCGGCCCCCGCCGCCACCCGGTCGCGGCGGCATCGCATCGCCGGGGCCCCGGTAGACCACCGGCCCGCCCGGGCGCGTCGGTGCCAGCGCCAGTCCTTCCTCCACTACCAGGTGCGAGGTGAACGGAGTGACGATGCGGTACTCGGTGCCGAGCCGCACCACCTCGTCGACCAGCTCCTGGTCGCGGCCGTGCAGGCGGATCGCATCGAGCAACTGCGCCACCCGCCGCTCGGCCCACAGGTTCGGCACGAAGTCGTAGCCGGTCGATGCGTCGGCGCTGAGCGTGGTCTCGTAGACGTACTCCTTGTCGGTGCCCTGCACCTTGCCGCGCAGGCGGATCACCGCGTCGCCCGGTTCGCGGTAGCGGCCGACCACCAGCAACTTGCTGCCGACGAACAGGTCGGGGAGCTCCTTCGGCACCACGCGGCTCAGCTCGACACCGTCGACCAGCAGCTCCAGGTCGGTGAGCACCGGGTTGGACAGCTTGTTGGTGAGGTCGGAGACCTTCTCCTCGACGTTCTCCCCGGTGCGCGCATAGGCGCGGGTGCCGCGGGTCGAGTCGGCGAGACCGTCGAGCAGCACCGCGTCGAGGTCGTCGCCGACGCCGAGCACGAAGATCCGCGCGCCGGCGCCCGCGTGGTGGTCCTTGGCGATCGCCGCCAGGGCGTTCGGGTCCTTCACGCCGACCGAGGCCTTGCCGTCGGTGAGCAGCACGGTGATCGGCACATGCTCGCCGTCGGGTCCACGGTCGGGCACCGAGGCCGCCAAGGCACCGCCGAGGTTGGTGCCGCCCTGGGCTTCGAGCGAGGGGATCCGCTGCAGCGCCTGCTGCAGGTTCTCGGGCGTCGCCGGCTGCGGGCTGCCGAAGAACGGCTCGGCCTCGGTGGAGAACGGCACCACGTCGAAGCGGTCGGACGGGCGCAGCGACTGCACGAACTGGGTCAGCGCGCGACGCGCCTCCTCGATCTTCTTGCCCTTCATCGAGCCCGAGGTGTCGAGGATGAACACGATGCTGCGGTCGAGCACGCGCTGGTCGGGCCAGGTGCGCTTCGGCGAGATCAGCAGCATCGCGTAGCCGGGCTCGTCGCCCTTGCGCCACGACAGGGCGTGCAGGCCGAACTCGCTGTTCGAGAGGCCGTAGTAGACCGCCAGCGGGTTGGTCTCGAAGTCGCGGCCGGGACCCTCGAAGGAGGCGCGGACGTGGTGGTCGTCGGGGCGGCGCACGTCGACGCCGGGGTGCGGCGAGAAGGCGTTGCGCAGCGGCCGCGACGACTCGATCGACAGGTCGAGCACCACCTGCTCCGGCATCGCGCCGTCGACGCCGGCGGTCGCGACCGGGTAGATCCAGCGGACCAGCTCGTTGAGTTCCGGCAGCACCTGGCGCCAGCCGATGCGCACTTCGAGATCACCCTGGGCCGGGATCGGGAACACGCGGGCGCGCAGGCAGCCGCGGCCGACGTGCTCCAGCAGTGCTGGGTCGCGCCTGCGCCGCACGATGCCCTCGTAGACGCCGCGCGCCTGGCCGGCATCGAGGACGTTGCTCTCCATCTTCACGCCGCCCACCGTGGTCTCCAGGTGGTCGGCGACCGCGCCTTCGGGGAGCGGCAGGACCCAGATGGCCTCGGCGGGTCGCGCCCCGTCGTTGTGCAGGGTGAGTGCGGTCTGCACCGTGGCGACTCCGTCGACGACCTTCACCTCCAGGGAGCAGAGGGTCGTGCGCACGCCCTGGCTGTGCGGCGGCGCGGGTGGTCGCGGCCCGGGCGTCTGGGCGCTCGCGGGCGCGATCGACAGGGCGGTGGATAGTGCGGCGGCTGCGAGTGCGACGCAGGTCGAGGTCGTTCTCATGGCGGTCTCCGGGGATCGGACCCGGCCTCCTGGGGCGGGGGGCGGGCCCGGCGCAAACCGCGGTCCGCGCCGCCTGGTTCCCGATCGGTCGCTGCTGCCGCACACCCGTTGCGGCGGCGTAGCGACAAGGTGGATTCCCGGGGTCCCGGAGTCCCGCAGGTTCAGTGGATCGTCTCGGCCAGCACGTTGGTCAGGCGACCACCGCCCGCATTGTCGACCAGGATGCCTTGCACCCAGAAGGTCTGGCCGATCAGGGCGGCGAGGGCCGGGATCGGCGTGGTGAGGCGGGCCGCGGAGCCGTCGCCGGGCACCGCGAGCGAGCCGAGCGGGTAGGCCAACGGCAGGTCGACGCCGAGGAAGCCGAGCCCCGGCACCTCCTGGAAGGCCTGGCGCGGGCTCAGCACCAGCGCGGCCATCCGCGCGCCGGCGGCCGAGTAGCAGTCGAGCGGGTAGTCGGCGCCGACCTGCGGGAGCAGTGGCGCGTGGATCTGCGCGGCGAGGTTGGTCTCGATGCGGTCGAAGCCGGCGAGGTCGACGTCGCCGTCGCGGTCGGTGTCGGCCGCGTCGAACACGCCGAAGTTGCTTGGCGAGGCGATGTGCACGGTCATCGGCGCGAAGCGCAGCCCGCCGTCGTTGCGCAGGAACTTCTGGCCGTCGTTGTTCCGGCCGTAGAGATCCAGGTCGCCGTCGCCGTCGAGGTCCGCTGCGAACGAGCGGGTGGTCTGGTCGAGTGCGACCGGCAGGTGGCCGAGGGTCACGTCGACCAGCACGCCGCCCTGGTTCTCGAGCAGCAGGTCCTGGCCGCCGGCCGAACCGAAGCCGCTGCGCGCCACGTACGCGTCGAGGTCGCCGTCGCCGTCGAGGTCGCCGAGTTCGGCGTCCATCACCACCGAGCCGAGCGGCGGTGCGAGACCCGGAGCGGGGCTGAACCGGGCGGTGCCGTCGTTGCGGAACACGCCCGCCGAGGTGAACAGGTCGGCCGCGCCGTCGCCGTCGATGTCGCCCACGCCCAGCAGCGCGAACTGCGTCGGCAGACCGTCCACCGAGCCGCCGGCCGTGAACGTGCCGTCGGCCTGCTGCAGCAGGATGCGCACCACCGGTGCGGTGCTCCTCCGCATCACCAGGTCCTTCTTGCCGTCGCCATCCAGGTCGGCGGCGAACGGCGCCCAGGTCCGGTCGGGGTCCTGCGGCAGGGCCTGGGTGGTGAACTCCTGGAGCGTGCCGCGGCGGTTCAGGAACAGGCGATCCTGCAGGTCGGCGCCGAAGCCGAAGCACAGGTAGGCGTCGGCCGCGCCGTCGCCGTTGAGGTCTTCGAAGACCACGCCGCGGACCTCGTCGGTGATCGCGGGGAAGCGCTCGTCGACGGTGAAGCTGCCGCCGACGTTGCGCAGCAGGACCGCGTTGGAGGTGCTGCCCCAGGCCAGCAGCTCGGGGTAGCCGTCGCGGTTCACGTCGGCGAAGTGGGCGTCGCGGGTGAACAGGCGGTTGGTGGGAAGGCCGCGGGTCACGGCCTCGGTGAAGGTGCCGCGGTCGAGGTTCAACAAGAGGTGCGGGCGGAGCAGGCTGCTGCCCAAGAGATCGGTGTCGAGGTCGCCGTCGAGGTCGGCGGCGAAGGCGAGCTGGACCTCCTGCGTGGCGTCGGGGAGGTCGCTGTGGCCGCTCGCCGGGAACGCGCCCGAGCCGTCGTTGCGGGCCAGCATGGCCGAGCGATACGCGAAGCGCACCACGTCGACCGCGCCGTCGCCGTCGAAGTCACCCAGCGTGAAGCTCTCGCCGAAGCGGATCGTCGGCAGGCCGCGGGCACCGGCGTCGGTGAACCGGCCGGTGCCGTCGTTGACCAGCACGGTGAGGCGGTCGTCGGAGCCCTGGCCGAAGGCGTCGTGCGCGACGATGTCGAGGTCGCCGTCGCGGTCGAGGTCGGCGAGACGCATCGCGTCGGTGCTGTTCAGCGGGAAGGAGTTCGACTGCGTGAAACGGCCGCTGCCGTCGTTGAGGAACAGGAACGCGCCGCCGGTGATCAACTGGTTGCCGACCAGCACGTCGGTGTCGCCGTCGCCGTCCACGTCGCCGAGTTCGACGTCGCGCGTGCTCATCGCGACCGGCAGGCCGCGCGGGCCGACGTCGGTGAAGCGGCCCGCACCGTCGTTGAGGAACACCGCGACGCGCTGCTGTTCGCGCACCACCAGGTCGAGGTCGCCGTCGCCGTCGAGGTCGGCGGCGCGCGGGGTCTGCGGCGAGCCGCTGATCGCGCTGCCGGCCAGGCTGAACGTGCCTCCGTCGTTGCGCAGGAAGGCGAGGCTGCGCGATCCGTTGGGCGCCACGAGGTCAGCGTCGCCGTCGCCGTCGAAGTCGCCGACGGCGGGGGAGCTGGCGATCTGGACGCCGGTCGGGAAGATCCCGGCGGCAGCGTCCCGGAAGCGAGCCTTGCCGTCGTTGACCAGGAAGCGGGTCGACGAGGCACCGCCGGCGACCAGGTCGAGATCGCCGTCGCCGTCGTGATCGATCAGCGCGGCCGAGGGGAACGCGGGCAGGTCGGCGGGGAGGTGCGTACGGTCCAGCGCGGACCAGGTCTGGGGACCTTGCGGCAGCGCCGCCAGGAACAGGGTGGGAATCAGCATCGTTCTGGATGGGTGGATGGGAGGAACGCCGTGGGCGACCGGCGGGGGCCTGTCTGGACGGAGGGTGGTCGGGCCCGGATGCGTCGCGAAATCTCCTGGGAGCATGGATCTCGGAGTGCCACCCGTGAAGACCTCGCGGAGCGCGGCAGAGTCACCGGGTGCGGTGACGGGGTGCCGCGTAGGGGGTACAAAGCTGCCGCCCCCTCTCCGACGCGACCTCGGCGACCACCCCCGCCCGGGTCGTCCGCCTTCCGGTCCGCTTCGTATGCCTTCACGTCTGCTCCTGGCCGCGGTCGTCGCCGCGCTCCCGTGTCCTTCCGTCTCCGCGCAGGACCTCGAAGCCAATCGCCACCACCCCGAGAGCTACGAGGAGGCACTCGAGATCCACGGCGAATGGACCCAGCGGCCGTCGCTCTGGAAGCGCAACCTCGCGCGCTGGGACCTCGCGCGGACCGGCGATCCCAGGGCGATCCCGGTGCTGATGCGCGACTACGACCGTCCCGAGGATCCGAAGGACGAGGTCCGCTTCCTGATCGCCCAGAACGTGATGGACGCCTTCAAGGGCAAGGCGGATCGGGAACTGCTCGCGAAGTGGCGAAAGAAGCACGACGACGAGACCGACGCGTGGCTGTGGTTCCAGACCATCCGCTACACCGCGGAGGAGCAGTTCGACGAGATCCGGGACTACGTGCTGGGCCGCGGGGACGTCTACCTGAAGGCGGCGATGCTCGAGGCCTTGGCCGATCGGGTCGAGAACGTCGACGCGCCAGACGGCCTCGACCAGCTCTGTCTGACGATCCTCGCCGATCTGCCGCGCAAGGATCACGAGCGGGCGGTCCTCACCGAGTGCGTGGCCAGCATTCTCTACTCGATGCGCGCCAAGGTGCGGCGTGACCCGTGGCAGGAGGTCGCGCTGGGTCTGATCGGCCAGTTCGACGACGAAGACGCGCCGCACCGCACCAAGGTGGTGATCTCGCGTTACCTCGCGAAGATCTTCGACACCACCAACCTGGGGCTCAGCTCGCACTGGTGGCGCAACGAGCTGGAGCGCAAGCCCAACCGCGCGGCGACCGCCGGCACGACGACCACTGTGCCGTTCTTCTCGATCCGCGCGACCGGCTACCGATTCGTCTACGTGATCGACGCGTCGGACTCGATGCTCAAGCGGGTCACCGACCGCGAGAAGAAGGACCTGGGGCCGACGACCGGTAAGGCGGCGCAGCCGGAGGAGGGCGAGAAGGGCTTCATCCCGGACGCCGACGACATGACTGGAGCCGGGTGATCACCCGCTTCGACGCGGCGCGCGAATACCTACGGCTCTCGCTCGGCGGCCTCACCGAGGACCACGAGTTCGCGGTGGTGCTGTTCGGCGACCAGGCGGTGCCGCTCGAAGCCACGCCGAAGCTGGTCCGGGCAACCAAGGCCAAGGTGCGGGCGGCGCTGGCGGAGCTGAACAAGATCGAGGCGGGCGCGCCGCGACAGAATCGGCCCGACGGTGTGCTGCTCGGCGGGACCAACCTCCACGCCGGGATCGCCGCGGCCTACCGGATCACCGGCAAGGGTCGGACGAAGGACTCCGAGTTCGTCGACGACGGCTCGTTCCTGCAGGGCGCCGACACGCTGTTCGTCCTGTCGGACGGCGCGCCGGGGACCGACAACTTCGTGCAGAAGGATCGGCGCGACCCTGGGGACCAGGCCGGTGACCAGGAGTCGGGGACGCTGACCGAGGGCACCCCGGAGCTGTGGTTCCAGGGGCCCTACTCCTACTTCCACTATCCCTGGCTGATGGCCGACATCGAGCGGATGAACCTGTTCCGCAAGTGCGAGATCCACTGCGTGGGGATCGGCGAGGCCAACCACCAGATGCTGCGGGAGCTGGCGGAGCTGGGCATGGGGGCGGCGGTGCGGGTCGAAGGCGAAGGGCGTTGACGGTCGGGCGGCCGGACTCCGGCGGTGTCCCGTCCCGGCGGCGGGCGGGCAATCGGCCCGGCGATGCGGCTCGGTCGCGACAACCACCCGCTGCGCGACGGCGGCCTACAATTCCCCGGGCCGCGCAGCGCCCCCGACCCCTCCCCGCCGACGCGCATGTCTCTCCCGCCCCTCGACACCGGGCGTTCCGGCTCCCGGACCGTCTTCGCGGTGCTGCTCGCCGCTCTGCCACTGATGGCCCAGGCCCCGTTCGGGGACCCGCGGCCGCGGTTGCCCGGCGGCCTGGGTGAAGGACTGCTGGGCGCTGCGATCGACGTCGACCGCGACCGCGACGTCGACCTGATCCGGGTGGAGGACGGCCGCGTACGGGTCCTCCTCCAGGCCGCGGACGGAACCTTCGCCGAGTCCGACCGGCAGCCGGTCCTCGACCTCGGCGCGTTCGGTGCGCCGCGTGCCCTGGTGCCGCTCGACGTCGACGGCGACGGTGCGCCGGAGCTGGTGGTCGGCACCGCGGTGGGCCCCGACCTGCTGCTGCGCAACGACGGCACCGGCGTGTTCGCCCCGACCACGCCGTTCCCCGCCACGACCATGGCTTCGACCGCCCAGATCGCGGTCGCCGACTTCGATCGCGATGGGGTGCCCGACGTGCTCGGAACCTCGACCGTCGGTCCGGCGCGGCTGTACTTCGGGATGCCGGGCGGGGGTGGCTTCGTCGACACCTCCGCGCTGCTACCGGCCGCGACCCAGGTGCCGCGCGAGGCGGTCGCGGTGCTGGACGTCGAGGGGGATGGCGACGTCGACGTGGTGTTGGGCGCGACCCGCACCGCACCCGGTCTGCTGCTGCTCAACGACGGACGTGGCTCGTTCCTGCAGGGTGCGACGCGTCTGCCGGGTTCGCTGGCGCCCGTCTCCCAGTTGCTCGTCGGCCGCCTCGGCGGTGGACCGGACCCCGACTTGCTCGCCGTCTCGCCGGCGTCCAACCTGGTCGAAGTGCTCGTCAACAACGGTGCGGGGAGCTTCGTCGCTCAGTCCACCGGTCCGCTGACTCCGTCGCCGGCGCTCGACGTGCATCTCGCCGACCTCGATCAGGATCGTTTCGACGACCTGCTGCTGCTTGCCGCGAGCGGCGCGGTGCTGTTCGCGCCGAACACCGGCACCGGCCAGTTCGGACCGTCACAGTCCTTGCTCGATGCCGACGACCGGAGTGCGTTGGTGGTCACCGACCTCGAGCCCGATGGCGATCCCGATCTGTGGGCGCTCGGGTTCACCGGGGAGGATCGGCTGCTGCTGGGGCGTCCGACCTCGCTGCGCTTCGTCGACTCCGAGGATCGCTCGTTCCCCCTCGGGAGTCTCGGTCAGCGCACGCGCTGCGTCGCGGTCGACGTGACCGGAGAAGGGGATCCCGACCTGGTCCACCTGCAGCGCGACGGCTCGATGGCGCTCGCGGTCAACGACGGCGGGGGCCGGTTTCGCGAGGGGGCGAACGGCTTGCCCCGTGTACCGGGAACCGCGTTCGTCGACCTCGCCGTCGGGCGCATCGTCAACGTGGCCGCGCCTCGCCCGGCACGCGACCTGTTCGCACTCGGCGTCCCCGATCCGCTGAACTCCCACGGCCTGCGGGTGCTGCGCTGGAGCAACCGCAGCTACGTCGACGCGACGGCGAACGTGCTGCCGCCACTCGCGGGTCTGGTCCCGACCTCGCTGCGGGTGACCCATCTCGATCCACTCGCCGCCGATCGGGCGCCGAGCGACGTGTTGGTCGGTGCTGCGGATGGCAGCGTGACCTGGCTCAGGAGCAATGGCAGTGCGTTCACGGTGGTTCCCGGCGCGGTGCAGACTGCGGCACGTGGCGCCGCCCTCGGTGTGGTCGTCGGCGATTGGAACGGCGACGGCTTCGACGACCTCGCGGTCCTCCACTCGGGGAGCGCGCCGGAGCTGCACCTCTCGAGCCTCGCGAGCGGCACGATGGCGTTCCGGCCGCTGCCTCAGGCCGCGGTGGGAGTGCCGCCGGCCAGCGACGGCGTGTCGGTCGATCTCGACGGTGACGGCCTGGACGACCTGGTGTTGGTGACCCCCTCGAGCGCGTCGGGCCTGACCTTCCTGCAGTCGCGGGGCGCGCAGACCATGGTCGACGTCACCCCGGTCTGGCTGGCGCAGGTCGGGGCGATCTTCGGTCCGCGGAGCGTGACGATGGTTGACCTCGGCCGGACCGGCCGCAGCCTCGCCGTCGGCTGCGAGGCCGGCGAAGTGCGCTGCTTGGTGCTCGGCAATGCGCGCGCGTTCGACCTCGGGTCGACTCCGCTGCACGGTACCGCTGCCGTGGAGACGCTGGACGCGGCGGATCTCGACCTCGACGGCGACGACGACCTGGTCTGCGGTCGCGAGCAACGACGGCCCGCGGTGCTGCTCGGTCGATCCCTGCACCTCGGCCAGCTCGGCATGGGGCAGGGCGGCCGACCGTTGGGCCTGGACGTCGTAGGTCCGCCAGGCACCAGCGGCTTCCTCCTGATGAGCCCGTTCACCACCCGGCAGCTGCTGCCCGGTGTCGGGCTGGTGCGCCTGCTGTCCCCGGCGACGATCGCCGGCGTGCTGATGCCGGCGTCGGGCCGCGCGCGCCTCGACATCCCCGTGCCCACCGCCCTCGGTACCCTCGAGCTACCGCTGCAGATGGCGTTCCTCGACTTCGCAGCGAACTCGGTGCAGCTCGGCAATCTGGTGGTCGGCGAGATCACCGACGCTTGATCGCTGCTACGGGTAGGCCCCGTTGGCGGTCGGCGCGCGCCTGCGGGACAATCGGCCGACCATGTCCGATCCCTCCGCCGAGAATCCCACCCGTCGCGACGTCCTCGCCGCCTCCGCGGCTTTCGGTGCCGCCGCGGTGCTGACCACCTCCGGGGCGATCCGTGCCAACACTCCGCACGGATCCGACATCCTGCGCATCGGGTTGATCGGCTGCGGCGGCCGCGGCGTCGGTGCCCTGCACAACGCGCTCGACGCCGATCCGCAGACGGTGGTGACCGCGGTGGCCGACGTGTTCGCGACGCAGGCCGGAGCCGTTGCCAAGAAGTGCGAGAAGTACGGAGACCGCGTGAAGATCACCGCCGAGCGGACCTTCACCGGGCTCGATGCCTACCGGCAGCTCGTCGGATGCGACGAGGTCGACTACGTGCTCATCGCGACGCCGGGCAAGTTCCACAGCCACTTCCTGGAGGCCGCGGTCGATGCCAGGAAGCACGTGTTCTGCGAGAAGCCCGGCGCGTCGGACGTGGTCGGTCTGAAGCAGCTCCTGCGCGCCACCGAGAAGGCCAGGCAGAACGGCACCGGCCTGATGTGTGGTCTGCAGCGACGGCACAGCCCGGAGCGGCAGCAGCTCATCGAGCGCCTGCAGCAGGGCGAGATGGGCGCGATGGTCGCGGCGAGTGCCTGGTGGAACCGCACCACCTGGCAGTTCCTGCCCCGGCAGCAGGGCGAGACCGACCTCGCGTTCCAGCTCCGGAGCTGGCGGCCGCAGGCGTGGCTATCGGCCGACAGCCCCGGCACGATCCTGATCCACCAGATCGACGTGATCAACTGGGCGTTCGACGCGGTGCCCGACTCGGTGATGTGTCTCGGCGGTCGCCTCGTGCACGACGACCCGGCGATCCACGGCAACATGTTCGACCACTTCTCGGCGGAGTTCCTCTACCCCGGTGGCCGGATGATGAGCGCGCAGGTGAAGACCATGCCGGTCGACCAGGGCACCAAGGAGACGGTCTACTGCGCCGAGGGCGTGGCCCACATCGACAAGGGGCTGTTGTTCAACGACGGACGGCGGGTGAAGAGCCGGCCGACCGGCAACGACATGGTGCGTGAACACGAGTGCCTGCTGCGGTCGGTGCGCGGCGGCGCGCCGGTGAACTATGGTCAGGTGCTGGCCGACGCCACGTTGACGATCCTGATGATGAACCTGAGCGCCTACTCGGGGCGTGAGGTGACCCGCAAGTTCGTGCTGGAGGAGAGCGACTGGCGGTTCGGGCCGAGCTACGACGAGCTCGACATGGACATGGAGCTGCCGATCCTGCCGGTGCCGATGCCGGGACAATTCCCGCTGGTCTGATAGGCTGCGGGGCCGCCCGGGAGCCAGGATCCCGGTCCGCAGCCATGTCCAAGAAGTCGTCGTTCTTCTCGTTCGTCACCTTCCTGATCGCCGTCGCCGCGTTGGTGGTCGGGGTCCTGGCCTACGTCGAGAGCTGGATGAACCAGCCGCTCGACGAGGCCGCGGCGGCGGCGCCCGTCGAGATCGGCGACGTCGCCGGCGTCCCGGCGCAGGCGGGCGACGTGGTGCTCGATCTCACGTCTCGCGACGAGGGCGGCAACACCCAGGTCCTGTGGCACTGCGGCAAGCTGCTGCTCGGCGAACGTCATGACTACTCCGGCGCCTGGACGCGGCTGACCGGCGCGCTGCTCTACTCGCCCGGCACTGCGACTCTGCGAGCCGGCGAGCTGCACGTGGCGGTCGGCGCGATGCGCGGCCACGGCGAGCACCCGGCGCCGAACGCGCTGATCAACACCGTCCGGGAGAACCGCTGGTTTCTCGAGGCGGACCATCCCACGGCGGTGTTCCGGGCGAGCGAGATGGTGCGCCGGAAGGCCGGGGAGGACAGCGACTTCGCCGGCGCGGTCGAGGGCTGGACGCATCGGTTGGTCGGCACGCTCCAGCTCAACGGCAAGGAGCGCGCGCTGAGCGCTCCGGCGCGGGTCGCGGTCGCGGAGTCGGGCGTCGAGATCGACGCGCGGTTCCCGGTGTCGCGCAAGGAGTTCGAGATCGCGGCCCGGCAGGGCTACGAGCCGCCGGCCGAGGTCGACGACGAGGTGGTGGTCGAGGTGCGGATCCGTGCCGGGCGTGATCCGCTGAGCGTGGTCGCCGAACTGAACGCCGAACTGGTGGAGCTGCAGAAGGAGGTCGGCCTGCTGCGTCAGGCCGCTGGGGACACCGGCGCGCGGCTCGACCGTTTCGAGGCGGGCGGCGACGAGCTGCGTCGCGAGATCGCCCGGCTGGAGGGCGAGCTCGCGGCGGTGAAGGCCAGCGGTGCTGCGGTCGCGGGTTCTGGCGAGCAGCCAGCACTCCCCGCGCGCTTCACCGACTTCGTCGACTACCGGAACCGCAAGGGCGACGACCGCTACGCCGACCTCGGCTACGAGCCGACCTTCGAGATGGTGTTGGTGCCCGGCGACCCGGCGCAGGGGATCGACCCGTTCTACGTGCAGGCAACCGAGGTGACCTGGGAGATGTTCAGGGCGTGGTCGTACTGCGAAGACATCGTC
The DNA here is from genome assembly GCA_030432695.1 of bacterium. GTDB lineage: Bacteria > Planctomycetota > UBA1135 > UBA1135 > UBA2386 > JAUILN01. The sequence goes on from JAUILN010000014.1 coordinate 26,055, forward strand.
GACGAGCCGCACTCGGCCGAGATGCGGTCGTCGCTGCTGCGGCCGAGCCCTTGCTACGACGATGCGTCACGCGGCCACGGCTTCGAGGGGCGCGCGGCGCTGGGTATCTCGCGGCGCAATGCGTTGGCCTTCTGTCGGTTCGTGAGCGAGCGCACCGGACGGCCCTACCGGCTGATGACCGATGCCGAGTGGCATTACCTCGCCGAGGCGGGTGGCGGTCTACCCGACGATCCGACCACGGTCGGTTGGTTCGCGGAGAACAACGAGGGCGACGACTTCGGCGATCCGATCTCGATGCCGGTCGCGCAGAAGCCGGCCAATGCGCTCGGGCTCTACGACTTCTGGGGCAACGTGGCCGAGTGGGTGATGGCCGACGAGGAGTTCATCCGCGGCGGGTCGTACCTCACCTCGGCGTCGGAGCTGGATTTCGAGTGGCGCGAGGACGCCAGCCAGGACATCTGGAACGAGACCTACCCGAACACGCCGAAGAGCCTGTGGTGGTACCGCGACCGCTTCGACATGGGCTTCCGGCTGGTCTGCGATCCGGTGAACATCCCGAGCGGGGACTGAGCGGGATGCGTGGGAAGGCCGCGCTGGCGGTGTGGGCGCTGCTCCTCGGCTGTCGAGGGGATGTGGTCGTCGCGCCGCCACCCGAGCTGCTGCGCTGCCACTACGAAGACGTGCAGTTCGGCAACGTGCCGGTCGAGCTGACCTTCTACGCGGCAGATCGGGTCGCCGCCGACCGTGCTGCTGCCGCGGCCTTCGCGCGGATCGCCGAGCTGTCGGCGATGATGAGCGACTACGCGCTCGACCCGCCGAGCCCGTTGAACCGGATCGCTGCACTGGCGCCGGCGCCGGTCGAGGTGCCGCCCCAGCTGTTCGCGGCGTTGGAGCTGGGCGTCGCGGCGCATGCGTTGACCGACGGCGCCTTCGACATCACCGCCAAGCCGTTCGTGCAGCTCTGGCGGGTGTCGCGGCGGGTTGGCGAACTGCCGCCGGCCGAGCGGCTCGCGCGCGCCCGGAAGTTCGTGGGGATCGCGGGCCTCGAGCTCGATCCCGAGGCGGGGACTGCGCGGTTGGCCCGGCAGGGCATGTGGCTCGACCTCGGGGGAGTGGCCAAGGGTCTCGTGGGAGACGAGGTCGTCGCCCTGCTTCGCGCCCGCGGGTTTCCCCGATGCCGCTACCACGCCGGGGGCGACATGGTCTTCGGCGATCCGCCGCCGGGTGAGGAGGGTTGGCTGGTCGAGGTGCCCGACCTGCGGGTCTCCGGCCCCGATGGCGCTCCGAAGTCGTTGTCGTTCCACATCGCGAGCGGCGCGGCCTCGGTGTCGGGCGACGTCTACCGCTTCGTCGAGATCGACGGCGTGCGCTACTCGCACGTGATCGACCCGCGCACGGGGTTGGGAGTCACGGACCACCGCATCGCCTGCGTCCGGGGCCGCCGCGGCGCCGACACCGACCCGCTGGCCACCGCCGGCCTGGTGATGGCCGAGGACGGCTGGCGCGCGGCGCTGCGGCGGGGCGGCTGCGAGGGTCATCTCGCCACCCGCCGCTGAAGTCTGTCGTAGTTGGTGCCAGGCACCACCCGCGACAGATTCTGCGCCGCAAAGTCTGTCGTAGTCCGTGCCTGGCACCAACTACGACAGATCTGTTGGGGGGAGGGGGCAGAGCGTTGACGGTCCGGCGGCGTCGGAGACGATTCTGGGATGACCGGTCCTTCTCGCCCTTCCTCCACCCGCCGCGAATTCATGGCCGACACCGGCCGCTTCACCGCGGCTTCGGCGCTCGCCGCCGGCGCGATCCCCAACCTGCGCATCTCCGGCCGCGACACCATCAAGGTCGCGCTGGTGGGATGCGGTGGCCGCGGCACCGGTGCTGCGGTGAACGCCCTTTCGGTTCCCGACAAGGACATCCAGCTCGTCGCGGTCGCCGACGTGTTCGAGGGCAAGCCGGCGCGGACCGCGACCGACCTCGGCCGGCGCTTCGGCGACAAGGTCGACGTGCCCGCCGAGCGCCAGTTCGTCGGCTTCGACGGCTACCGCAAGGCGATGGACTGCCTGCGCCCCGGCGACGTCATCATCCTCGCCACGCCGCCGGCGTTCCGCTGGGTGCACTACACCTACGCGATCGAGAAGGGCCTCAACGTCTTCATGGAGAAGCCGGTCACGATCGACGGGCCGACCTGCAAGAAGATGCTGTCGCTCAACGAGAAGGCCAAGGCCAAGAACCTGAAGGTCGGCGTCGGCCTGATGTCGCGGCACAACGTCGGCATGCAGGAGCTGAAGCGGCGCATCGACGACGGCGAGATCGGCGACATCACGTTCATGCGTGGCTACCGCATGCACGGCCCCGCCGCGTTCTTCCGCTCGGTGCAGAAGCCGGACGGCATCTCGGATCTGATGTACCAGATCCAGCGCTTCCACAGCTTCCTGTGGGCCAGCGGCGGCAACTTCAGCGACTTCAACATCCACATCATCGACCACCTGTGCTGGATGAAGGGCAAGTACCCGGTGATGGCGATGGGCAACGGTGGTCGCCACTACCGCGAGGGCAACGAGGGCCGCTACATCGACCAGAACTTCGACAGCTACTCGGTCGAGTACACCTTCGACGACGGCACCAAGCTGTTCTTCGACGGCCGTTGCATGACCGGCGCCGACGAGCAGTACCAGTCGTTCGCGCACGGCACCAAGGGCATGGCGATCGTCTCCAAGCAGGGTGACTGCGGCCTGCCGTCGGGCACCTTCAGCAGCCACAACGTCGGCAAGGAGAACCTGATCTGGCGCTCCGACGTGCCGCGCGAGCTGGTGAACCCCTACCAGAACGAGTGGAACGTGCTGATCGACCGGATCGTCAACGACGTGCCGCACAACGAGGTCGAGTCGGGCGTGAACACCAGCCTCGTGACCTCGATGGGTCGCATGTCGGCGCACACCGGCCAGCCGGTGACCTACGAGCAGATCCTCAACGGCGACCACGAGTTCGCGCCGGGCGTCGATGGCATGACCTACGACTCGCCCGCGCCGCTGCAGGTCGACGAGACCGGCTACTACCCGGTGCCGATGCCTGGGCAGAAGCAGATGCGGGAGTACTGACCGCAGGCCGGGGCGCAGAAACCTGCGTCCCGGTGCAACGCCGGAGCCGTCGCGCGGCAACCTGGGTGCGTGACGCCCAGCGCGCAGAACCCCGGTGACCGCGACGTCGACCGCGCCTTCGCGCGGTTCGTCGAGCGGCGCGAGCCCGACGCGCTCGCCGAGGTCTTCGACCGCACCGCGCACCGCCTGACGCTGGTCGCCGCGCGGCTGGTGGGTGGCGACGCCCACGTCGCCGAAGACGTGGTCCAGGCGACCTTCCTGGAGGCGATCCGCAGTGCCGACCGGTTCCGGCCGGGTGCCGCGGTGATGCCCTGGCTGCTGGGGATCCTCACCCATCAGGCGGCGCGGGTTCGGCGTCGGCGCACGGTGGCGCCGAGCGATCCCGCGGCCCCCGAGTTGGTCTCGGTGCCGTCGGACGACCCCGAGCCCGGCGCGCTCGCCGCCGACCGCGACCTCGCCGAGCGGATCGAAGCCGCGGTCCGCAGTCTCGACGCGCCCTACCGCGAAGTACTGGCCCTGCGCCTGCTGCACGGCCTGCGACCCACCGACATCGCCACCGCCCTCGACCGCCCGCTCGGCACCGTCCGCGCGCAGTTGCACCGTGGCCTCGAGCGACTGCGCCGCGCGCTGCCGGCCGGGATCGCCGGTGTGGTCCTCACTGCATTCGGCGGAGATGCGTTGGCCCAGGTGCGCGCAACGGTGCTGCGCGAAGCCGGGCGCTTGGCCGGACCTGCTGCTGCCGGCGTGGGCGCAGCGACCCTGTTCTCCCTCGGAGCGCTGATGACTGCCAAGACGCTGTCCCTGTTCCTCGCCGCTGGCGCGGCGGGGGTCGTCGCACTGGTCCTGCTCTGGCCTGGTGGGGATCCGGTTCCGGCAGCTCCACTCGTCGAAGGGGGTGGTGCGTCGGGAAGCGTTCGCAGCGCCGGGCTGCCGATCGATGAGGAGGACCGAAGCACCACGACGCGGACTGTGGTCGAAACGGCGGGCGAAAGGTCCGCGCGCCTCGTGCCGGGAGACGTCCGCTTCCACGGTCGAGTGGTCGCGCGTGAGAATGGTGCACCGATCCCCGGCGCCGAGATCCGCGTGACGGCCTACGCCCTGGGGCGGAACCGCGTCGAGGACCACTGGTCCGCGCCCGAGCCGGTCCTCAGTGACGCCGAGGGACGCTTCCTCCTCGACGTCGCCAATCCGGACGAGGTCGCGTTGGAGGTCTGGGTGAGCGCGGAGGGTCGCGTGACGATGGGAGGTGGGCACAGTGACCTGCGCAGCGACGTCGAAGTGGACCTGGGCGAGCTGCCTTTGGCGCCGGCTGCCGAGGTCGTGCTCCGTCTCGTCGCTGCCGAAGGTCGGGGCCTTGCGGGTTACGAGGTGTGGGCCGTGGCCGAAGACTACGGCGAGCGGCGCGGTGTCCTGGGCATGTCCGACCAGATCGGCTGGTCGCAAGGCGCGGTCACGGATGCTTCGGGTCGGCTTGCGCCGGCGACGCAGGCTGTCGGGTCCTACCGCCTGACCGAGGTCTTCAGCCCTGAGTCAGGCGTGCCGCTGCCGACGTCCGCGACGCCACGTGCATTCGAGGTCCGTGCGAGCGAGCAGGTCCAGACGATCACCATCACGCTCCCGGCGGCGGATCCAGCGACGAGCATCTTCGGCAGGGTCGTGACCGCGGCAGGTGAACCGGTAGGCGGGCTCGAGGTGGGCTTCCATCTTCCGGAGGGCGGCTACCATCCGCGGTGGTCCCACGCCGACGGTCGACTCGAGGCGCGAGGATTGCCCGCGGACGTCCCGCTGCGCATCGACGTGATCGACCGGGAGGCCTGGACGGTGGTGCGGCCCACGGAACCAGTGCGTGCCGGCGGCGGAGATCTGGAGATCGTGGTCGACCCCGTGCCGGCCCGGAGGGTCGGGCTCCATCTGCGCGAAGCGGATGGCGGGGTCGTGGACGCCGAGCTGGTCATGGTGCAGCGCCATTACGAGGGCCAGGTGCCGGGCGAGTCCTGGTGGGGCGGCGTGGATCCCTTCGACGGCGAGCATTGGCACAGGCGCAGCGAAGCGGGTGTCTGGGAGCTTGCCCTTCACGACGGGCTCCATCGGGTCGTTGCCGTTCGCAGAGACGACCCACTCCATCCGACCGTGATGTGCGAACTGGAGGTCCATGCCGACGCTTCGGTGGATTGGGTATTGCCGGAGCTGCGCGACTGGAGCGTCCGGATCGTCGGGACGGATGCGCGGCCGGTCCCCGGCATGCGGGTCGCGCTGCGCACTTCGGTCGACCCGCGGGCCCGCGGCACCTTGTTCCGGTTGCCCGTCGGACCCGAGCCTGATCGATCCACGTCCCGCATCGAGCGAAGCCGCGGAGTGACGGGCCGGGATGGTGAATGGACTTTCCGGACTTCTTCCGATCTCGGCGACTCAGTCCTTGCCGTGTCGGGTCCGGGCATCATCGGACGGGTCGTGGAATGCCCGCGGCTTCCCGAGGGCGGGGTCTTGGAGATCCGCGTGGCGGGTGCGGGCATCGTGCGCGGCCGGGTCGAGCCACTGGAGATCCTCGAGCGTCTCGCCGAGCCAGACCGGGACCTCGCGATGCGCAGGCAGCTGCTGCGCGACATCAGCGAGGTCCTTGCCGTGGTGGCTCTCACGTCGATGGACGGTGACGAGACCATTCGTTGCGATGTCGATGGCGAGGGGCGAGTGTCCTTCGAGTCGGTCCCTCCTGGCGCCTGGACCGCCATGCTTCATGGACTGCACGGTTTCGCACCGCAGCCGGCCGAGGGCGGGCCGATCCGGGTTGCCGAGGGGGAGACCGCCGAAGTTCGCTTCGATCTGAACGAGCTTCGACCAGGACGCGCGCGAGTCCGCATCGAGCCGCATCCGGGAATGAGTGGGCCTGCCGACCTGCTGCTGTCGGGAACCGCGCAGCTCGTCCACCGCGGCGCACCGACCGATGGGTCCTGGTTCGAGATCGCTCCGCTCGCTCCCGGCCACTACTCCGCCGAGCTGAACTGGAGTGGGCGGGTCGCTGACCGTTGGCGCTCGGTGACGTTCCGGGTGGCACCGCTGCCGCCGGTCGTGCCAAGCCAGTCCAGTGACTGGATCGTTCGCCCCGAAGCGGAAGGGGGAGTCCGGCTCCTCGTCGTCGACGCCGATGGTGACCCGGTCGCGAACCGAGGGGTGTGCTGCTTCGATCCGTCCCTTCGGTCGCCGCGGCGTTGGTTCCGCGGAACGACCGACTCCGAAGGGCGTCTCGAACTCGATCCGGCGCCCGCGCTTCGGTTCGGGTTGAGGATTGCCCGCAGTGCCGGAGAGAACCCGGCGGAGGCTCCGACTGCGGCGACGGTCGATGTCGACCCGAGCGCCCGCTGGACCGAGCGGCGGATCGTGCTCCCCGACTGAACCCGGCGCTCAGTTGCCGAAGACCGCGAGCACCACGTCGGAGAACGACGCCGTGCCGGCGACCAGGTCGAGCGTCGCGCCCTGGAAGTTCAACTGCCCGCAGGCCAGGGTCGGCATGTTCGGGATCGCCAGCGGGATCGTGCGCGAGGCGCCGGCCGCGTCGAGGACGCCGACGCCGAAGGAGTCGGTGCTCGCGACGTAGCTGGTGCACGTCGGGAAACCGATCGGACCGAGGTCGAGGCGGCGGATCGGGCCGCCGCCGAACAGCATGATCGCGAACGCGTTGGGCGGACCGGCCTGGAGCTGCAGCGTGAAGCCCGGGCCGCCGAGCATCGCGTTACCGGTCACGGTGAGGTCCAGCGTGCTGTTGCTGCAGCCGACGCCGAACTCGCCGAGGCTGGCGCGGCAGCTCTGCGGCAGGGTGTTCGACATCAATGCCTGTACGTCCGCTGCAGAGAGGATGAAGCGGAAGATGTGGACCTCGTCGACCGTGCCGTTCATGTGCGCGACCACGTTGCTGCGCAGCACCGCACCGATCGAGATCGTGTCCACGTTGAACTCGCCGAAGTTGGCGGTCTGCGTACCGTTGGTGTTGTTCCGGTAGTCGAACGATCCGGCGTCGAGGACGCCGTCGACGTAGAGCGCGGCATCGCCGGCGTTGTCGACGTAGACCACGTGGTGCCACTGGTCGTCGAACACGGGCGTCACGGAATAGGCTTCCTGCACGATGGCCACCGGCTGGCTGCTGCGGATGTAGACCTGCAGCTTGTCGGTCGTGCCGTTGGAGGTTCGTCCCGAACCGAGGGTGAACAGGCCGCCACCATTGGTGCCGAGCAGGCCTTCGCCTTCCGAATAGACCCGGTCGTCGTCCTGCGGCGGAGCCTTGACCCAGAACGACACCGAGAACGGCGCGCCGTCGCCCTGGTAGATCGGCAGACCGGTGCTGCCGGTGAGGTCGACGTAGTCGTCGATGCCGTCGAACTGCAGGCCATTGGCGAACTGGCCGGGCACCCAGCTGCCCGATACGCCGTAGCCGTTCAACGTGCCGTTGTTGCCGAACGGGCCGCTGTCCGTGGCGACCAGGCCGGTGGTCTCGTCGAGGCGCCAGATGCCGACGATGGGCGTCTGGGCGCCCAGCAACGACGCGAAGGTGAGGGCCGACGAGAGCAGGGGCAGGCAGGTCTTCATCGTGGAGCTCCAGGGTTTGGGGTGGGCGGAGCCTACGCATTCCCGAGCGATGCGGGTCCACGAGGATGGCTGATGGGAGGAATCTCCGGTCGCCGGGATGGCCGAGGTCGCGACCGAGCGAAGGCTCGCGGTCGGCGGTCGGGCCGCGTATGCCTGGACCCTCTCCCCTCCCGACCCGGAAGCCCTCGATGTCGATTCGCGTTACCGCCCTGCTGGCCGCCGCCGCAGCTCTGTCCCCCGCCGCCACGGCCCAGGATCCCGCCGCCGAGATCGAGGCGCTCCGCGCCGAGCTCGCTGCCCTGCAGCAGCGGATCGGTCTCGGTGAGCACGGCAGCTACACCGACGCCGCAGCGCGTCTCGCCTGGTATGCCGACCACCAGGCGTTGGTCGAGAGTTCGCCGTACGGCGAGCTGCGTTGGCAGTTCCTCGGTCCGACCAACATCAGCGGGCGGGTCACCGACGTCGCGATCGCGACGCCGCGCGGCAAGACCTACGCGATGTACGTCGCCACCGCGACGGGCGGGGTCTGGAAGACCGACAACGAAGGCACCACCTGGCGGCCGATCTTCGAGCATGCAGCCTCGACGTCGATCGGTGACGTGACGCTCGCACCTTCTGACCAGGACATCGTCTGGGTCGGCACCGGTGAGGCGAACATCTTCCGCAGCTCGTTCGCGGGTGCGGGGATCTACAAGTCGACCGACGGCGGCGAGACCTTTGCGCACAAGGGCCTCGCGGCGACGCAGACGATCGCGCGCATCGTCGTCCACCCGACCGATCCCGACATCGTCTGGGTGGCGGCCTCGGGGCACGAGTGGACCGACAATCCCGAGCGCGGGGTCTACAAGACCACCGACGGCGGTGAGACCTGGCAGCGCTGTCTGTTCGTCGACGAGAGCACCGGCGCGATCGATCTGGTGATCGCGCCCGACGATCCCGACACGCTCTACGCCGCGACCTGGCAGCGCATCCGGCGGCGCTGGAACGATCCACGCAACGAGGCGGGATCGCGCGGCAGCGGTATCCACAAGAGCACCGATGGCGGTGCTACGTGGGTGCAGATCAACGACGGTCTGCCGCCGGCAGGGGAGCGCGGTCGGATCGGAATCGACGTGTGCCAGAGCCACCCGAACGTGCTCTACGCCTTCGTCGACAACTACGCGATCCACGAGGAGGCCGGTGAAGGCACCAACGCCTATGGCTTGCCGCGCGGCGCGGTGATCAAGGGCGCCACGCTCTACCGTTCCGACGACCGCGGCGCGAGCTGGCGCCAGATCAGCGAGGACGACGAGCAGATGCGTCGGCTGTCGAATACCTACGGCTGGGTGTTCGGGCAGGTCCGCGTCGATCCGAACGATCCCGAAGTCGTCTACATGATGGGGTTGGCGCTGAACGTGTCCCGCGATGGCGGCGAGACCTTCCGCCGGCTGCGCGGCATGCACGGCGACCACCACGCGCTCTGGATCGACCCGGACAACTCGCAGTACCTCGTCAATGGCAACGACGGCGGGGTCAACGTCAGCTACGACGGCGGCGAGAGCTGGCGGCTGTTCGTCGAGCAGATCCCGGCGGTGCAGTTCTTCAACGTCGCGTACGACATGGCCGAGCCGTTCCACGTCTATGGCTCGATCCAGGATCACGGCAGCCGGCGCGGCGTGGTCGATCTGCGCCGCGGCCGCGACAGGATCCCGGCCCAGGCGTGGGAGGGCGCGCCGGGAGGTGAAGGCTCGCACCACGCGATCGATCCGACCGATCCGGACATCGTCTACTCCTGCGGCTTCTACGGGCGCATCTCGCGCACCGACCTCGGCACCGGTGATCGGCAGTCGCTGCTTCCCGACATCGCCAAGGGCGAACCGCCGCTGCGCGGCCAATGGCTCGCGCCGATGATCCTGTCGCCGCACAACCCGCGGATCCTCTACCACGGCATGAACTTGGTGCTGCGGTCGCTGGACCGCGGCGACGGTCTGGTGCCGATCAGTCCCGACCTGACCTGGAACGACAGCGCGACCATGGGCGACGTGCCGTTCCACACGATCACGGCGCTCGCCGAGTCGCACCATCGCTTCGGCGAACTCTACGCCGGCACCGACGACGGTCGCGTGCACCGGACCGACGACGGCGGCCAGACCTGGACCGAGCTCTCTGCAGGTCTCCGCCCGCACCGCTGGATCGCGCGGATCGAGACCTCGCGCGCTGCTGCCGGCACGGTCTACCTGGCGCAGAACGGCAAGCGCCACGACGACTTCGCGCCCTACCTCTGGAAGTCGACCGACCACGGCCGGACCTGGGAGAGCCTGGTCGCGAACATCCCGAGCGGGCCGATCCACGTGGTGCGGGAGGACCCGAAGGACCCGGACATCCTCTACGTCGGCACCGACCTCGGCGTCTATGTGAGCACCGACGGCGGAGGTTCCTGGAACGCGCTGGCTGCCGGCCTGCCGACGACCTTCGTCAGCGACCTGGTCGTGCACCCGCGGGACGACATCATGGTGATCTCGACCCACGGGCGGGGGATGTACGCGCTCGATGTCCGCCCGCTGCGCGGCGAGGACGCGAGCGAAGGGGATTGAGTCGGCGGTCGCCTCAGCGTCGATTCCCGCCGCCTTCTGGTTCCGCCGGTGCGGCGACCGGCCCGACGTAGCCCGTCGACACCACCACGTCGTCGTACAGCACCTCGTTGTCCTGCGCGGCGTGGTGGATGTAGATGCCGATGTCGAAGCGCTTGATGCGGACCTGCTCCGAACTGCGCCACCGGATGCCGGTGAAGTGCTGGTAGAGGCGGCCGTCGATCCAGGTCGCCATCTCGCCGTCGGCCTGGGGCCCTTCCTCGGTGATCGAGTTGGCCTGCAGCATCTGCTCCAGGCAGACCCACTCGCCGCGCGGCGGCACGATGCGATGCTCCGGAGCAGGGGTCAGCATGTTGCCCCAGTAGTTGCCGTCGCGGTCGCGCGCCATCTCCATCCAGTAGGCGTAGACGAACAGGTAGCCGGGTGAAGGCTGGCGACCCCAGTCGCGCCAGGGTTCGAAGCCAGCGGTGAAGCGGTCGGTGCCGTCGGGGCGGATGCCGGCCTTGCCCATGCCGCCCCACTTGTTCGTCCCCGAGACGGCGGCGAGCCCACCGCCGGTGTGGTTCAGGTTGCCCTGGTCGTAGTCGGGGGCGAAGCGGATGTAGCGGCGGAAGTGGATGCGGTCGTGGCCCTCGGGGCCGAGCCAGCCGCTGGCACCTGCGCCCGACTCCTTGCCGTCGCGGGCGGGAGCGAGGAAGCGCATGGCGCCCGAGCCGGTGTGGGCGAGGTCGGGGTCGGTGATGCGGGTCGCGCGGCCGTCCTTCGCGCCACGGATCTCGAACCACTGCTCCAGCGAGGCGTCGGTCTCGAAGCCGTCGGTGAACAGGATCTCACCGGGGCGCTGCAACCCGGCGAGTCGGTCCTGGTCGGTACGGGTGGCGTCGGTGGCGTCCTGGAAGATCGGTCGGGCTCCTTCCTGCGCGGCGATTCCGGTGGACGTCCACGCGAGCAGCAGGATCCGAAGGCGGATGTCGGCCATTCGGTCATGCTACGCGGTCGTGGCGAGGCGCCTGCGGATCGCCGACAGGTTGGAGGCTCGAGCCCACGTCGGCGCGTCGGATCGGTATGGCCCCGTGGTCCAGCCACCTGGGATTCGCGTTCCGCGGGACGTCGACCCGAACCCGTCAGGGTGGCGACGCGGCTCACCGGATCTCGATCCGGAGCCCCCGCGATGCGGCCAGCCGTCCGTCCGACTCGACGTGGATGCTCTGCGTGTGGACCGCGACGCCGACCAGGTTCGGATCGGCGGGGATCGGCAGGGTGAGGGTCGTGCGGTCGGCGCTCGACACCACTTCGGCGAGCATGGCGGCGGGGTCCAGCAGCAGCGTGATCCCGGCGACGGGGATCGACGCGTGGTCGGTCGAGAGCGCGAGGACCGAGAGGAGCGCGGTGCCTGGATCGGAGCGCAGGGTCAGCGAGAAGTCGGTGCGTCCATGGTCCGGTTGGCCACCCGGGTTGGGGAAGTTCTCGAACCAGTAGTGGTTGGCGCCGTCGCTGGCGGGGCCATGGCTGTCCAGCCAGTTGGTCACCGCGAGGCCGCTGAGCATTCCCCAGCCGGAAGGTGGCGGCGCGGCGAGGACCGAGGCCGCGCCGGTGGCGCGATCGACGACGACCAGTGAGTTGCGCAGGCTCGCGGAGAACCCCGGGGCCCAGGGCGGTGTGGCGAACACGAAGCGGGCGCTGGTCCGATCGAGACCGAGCACCGACTGCGGAAGGATCAACGAACTCGATCGACCCGACGAACTCACCGGCTGGCAACCGTTCGGGGTGACGGTCCACACCGAGTGTGCGAGCGTGGTGCCGTCGTTGAGGCCGAGGTAGATCGAGCCGTCGTCGTCGATCACGAGGCCTTTGGCCCAGGAGCCCGGCCAGGTGCCGATCACGCAGGCCTGGTGGGTCGTCAGGTCGAAGCGATACAGCGACGCGATGCCACTCGGAGAACCCATGCCCGCGGTCAGCGCGTAGTAGGCGAACCGGCCGGTGGGGTCGACGACCAGGCCGCCGCCGACACCGCTGCCCGGCGGGTCCGGGAGCAGCGTGAACTGCGGCGTGGGAGACGAGAGGTCGATGATCGCGGCGACATGGTTGGCCATCGGCCCAGCGGTCAGAGCGCCCTGCGCGTCGGTGGCGATCACCAGGACGCGCCCGTCGGGCAGCGTTGCGATGAGCGCGCCGCCGGTGTTGGCGGTGGTGCCGAGGTGGATCTGCCGGGTCCGAGCCGGATCGATGACCGTTCCGTTGAGGTGCAACTCGAGCAGTTCGATGCGGCCCTGCAGTGGACTCGCCACGGACGACACGGTGCCGACCAGCACCGTTCCGCTGGCGGCATCGATGGCCAAGGACGCGGCGCCCTGCTGGTAGCCGCTACCGCCGGGCTGGGAGAGCGCGGCGGGGAGATTGCCGATCGCGGAGGTTCCTCCTGTCGACAGGTCGACGAGGAACAGACCCGAGGAGCCGGCGGCGGCCGGGCCGGTGAATGATCCGAGCAGGGCGTGGCCTGGGGGGACCTGGGCGGGGAGGGAGGGCGCGAGGATCAGGGCGAGGCAGAGGGGGGCGGCAGACAGGAGCGGTCGGAATCGTGGAGTCGTCATGGCGGACCTCGGGAGTCTGGGAACGCCTCGTCGACCGGAGTGGGGCGACGGGGAGCGCGCCCTCATTCCCGAGGAGGCTGCCGCGACCGACATCGATTCCGAGAAACCGGGAGCGCCCGTCAGTCGGGAACGGTCGCTGCCGGCCGGACCCCGAGCGCGTGCCCCTTCATCCCGGGCGGGTAGTAGAACCGCGCCGAGCAGCGTGCGGCGGGCGGGCCGACGCGGTAGCTGCCACCGCGATAGACACGAGGTTCCTCGCCGACCCCATCGGCCAGCGGATCGATCACCGACTCGTTCGTGTAGAAGTCGATGTCGTAGCCGTCGCGGCACCACTCGTAGACGTTGCCGTGCATGTCGTGCAGACCGAATGCGTTCGCGTCGTAGCTGCCGACCGGCGCGTGCATCGTGGCGCCGTCGTCGAAGTCGGCGGGCCTGCCATCGTGTTCGCGTCCGCCGTGCTGGCTCGCGTGGCTGTCGTTCACGTTGGCGAGGCCCACCAAGGGGTGGGGCTCTCGGCTCGAGGCGTAGGGAGTGCCGGTGTCGGCTCGGGCGCCGTGCTCCCACTCGGCCTCGGAGGGAAGGCGGAGCCCGGCGCGAGCCAGCCAACGGTCACAGTCCCACCAGCTCACCTGTTCCACCGGGTGGAGTCCGGGGGCGGTCGCGAATCTCCCGGCTTCGAGCCAGTCGTCCTGCCAGGAGTCCCTGTCCGGGTGGTAGCGGCTCGGATCGGCACCCGTGAGGACGAGCCACTGGTGCCTGGTCAGCTCGTGCTTGGCGAGGAAGTGGCGTGACAGGCGGACCGTGTGCACTGGCGTCGCTCCCCGTGGCGGATTCGGCTCGTAGTTGGCCTTCTCGGGGTCGTCGCTCTGCGAGCCCATCCGGAACGAGCCCTCGGGCATCAGGACCAGGACCACTGCCATGTCATCTTCGAGGATGAGTCGGCGGTCGGAGTCGCGCTCCGGGATCGATCCGGTCATCAGGTGGGCGAACTCCCAGAGTTCGCTCGCTGGATCCTGTCCGATCGGGACCAGACCCATCACCGGGGTCATGTCGAGCTCCGGATAGCGCTGCCAGGCGCGGAGGTACTCGCCGCCGACCTTGAACCCGTCGGCGAGGCGACGTGCGAAGGCCAGCCGCCGTGGGATGCTCCAGCCGTGTTGTGGAGACGCGGCGTCGGGGTCCCGGCCGAGCAGGCCGGACCGGTCGTCGGACAGGAGTTCGAGTGCTGTGACGAGGTTGCGGAGGGCGCTGTGGCGCGAAGCCTGTCCGCGAGCGGAGTCGAGAGCCGCGTCCATCGCTCGCAGGTCCGCTCGATGACCCGGGGAGCCGTCGATCTCGTCCAGGGTCCCGGTCAGTCGTTCCGCCCGGTCGATCCAGCTCGCGAGGGCGGCGATCTTGTCCGGATGCGGTGGCCAGAGTTCGTCGTCTGCCTCGGCGAGGAGTCGCCCGAGCAGGTACGAGTCCGAGTAGGGCCGCGACGCTCGTTGAACCCGTTCGGCGGCGATCGACTCCAGGCGACCGGACACGACACCGTAGCCTCCGACCACTGCCGAGATGGTGGCCAGGAGGCCGGCAGTCGTTGCGAGACGATGGCGGCGGACGAACTTCTGGGCCCGGTAGCTCCAACTCGGTGCGCGTGCCGAGATCGGCAGCTCGGCGAGGTGGCGGCGCAGGTCGTCCGCCAGCGCGGCCACCGACTGGTAGCGACGGGCGGGGTCCTTCTCGAGTGCCGACAGGCAGATCCAGTCGAGGTCGCCCCGGATCCCGAGGATCAGCCGGCGCCGGTCGGTGTCGCGCGCCGTGGCGAGTCGATCGAGCGAGTCCGGATCGCGAAGGAGCTGCGTGCTGGGTGGCAGGGGTTCCTGCTCGGCGATAGCGCGCTGCATCGCGAGCCAGGAGGTGCCTTCGTGGGTTGCGGACTCGAAAGGCCGACGGCCGCAGAGGAGCTCGTAGAGGACGACACCGAGCGAGTAGACGTCGCTGCGGGTGTCGATGTCGGCCCGGCGCGGGTCGGCCTGCTCGGGGCTCATGTAGTCGAGCGTGCCGATGATCTGACCGGGGACGGTGTTCAGGGTCCGGTCCGTGAGGCGACCACTGGTGGCGAGAGCGATCCCGAAGTCGATGACCTTCGCGAGAGCCGGCTGTTGGCTCTCGCTGACCAGCAGGTTCGCGGGCTTGAGGTCGCGGTGGATGACGCCCTTGAGGTGCGCGTGCTGCACTCCGGAGCAGACGCCGAGGAACAGCTCGATGCGCTCGCGGATCGTGGCTCGACGCCGATCGCAGTGGTCGGTGATCGTCGAACCGTCGACCAACTCCATCACGAAGTAGGGCCGGCCGTCGGTCGTGACGTCCCCGTCGTAAACCTGGGCCACGTTGGGGTGCTGCATCCGCGCCAAGGCCTGGCGCTCGGCGGCGAAGCGGGTCAGGACGGCGTCGTCGTCCAGGCCGGCCCGGATGATCTTCAAGGCGACGCGCCGGGATACAGGCTTCCGCTGTTCGGCGACGTAGACCTCTCCCATGCCGCCAGCGCCGAGGCGTTCGACGATCCGGTAGTCGGCGACCATCGACCCAGGAGCGAGCGGCGCCCCGGACTGCATCGCGGGGAGCCGGTCGGGTTCCGCACCGGCCGCGAGCAGTTCCAGGAGTTCGTCGCGGAGGGTCGGGTCGGCTCCGCATTCGCGCTCCGCGAAGTTCCGCTGTTCCGACGCAGGCAGCTCGGAGGCTCGATCGAAGAGGGTTGCGAGACGCGCACGTTCCACGGTGGAGAGCCTTCGATTCATGACACCTCGCCGGCGGAAAGGTGCCGATTGAGCCAGGCCTTCGCGAACTTCCAGTCCCGTTCGATGGTCCGGGCCGAGACCTGCAGGACCTCGCCGATCTGTTCCGCGGTCAAGCCTCCGTACACACTCAGCGTCACCACCTCCGCCTTGCGCGGATACTCGCGTTCGAAGTCTCGAAGCGCGTCCTCGAGAGCGAGCAGCTCGTCCGACGGGCCGGTGCAGCTCAGCAGCGCGGTGGAGGGGTCCTCGATCCGCTTGAACGCGCCGCCGCGCTTCAGGCTGCCCTTGCGTTCCAGATGGTCGGCGACCACGTTGCGCATGGCCCTCGCCGCGGCCCCGAAGAAGTGGGCTCGCTCCTGCCAGCCGTGATCGCCGTCCCCGGCGAGGCGGAGGTAGGCCTCGTGGACCAGTGCAGTCGGCTGCAGGGTCTGGCCCGGAGGCAGACGAGCGATCCGGGCTGCGGCGAGGCTACGAAGGTCGTCGTAGACCTCCGGGAGGAGCTCGTCCGATCGTCGGCGGTCTCCGCGGGCCCGCCTCTCCGCGGGGCGCCCGGCTTCTGGGATGTCCGCCATGCCGACCATTATGGTTCGGTCTCGTCCTCCCGGCCGAGGATTGCCGGGATCTGGTCGGGGGATCGTCGGGCTGCGGCTCGAGCGCGAGGTGAGGGTGGCCGGTGTCGCGCATGTGCTTTGAAGACGGTCCGATCGTTCTGCCTGGAGAGTGATCGACGGGATGGTCGTCACGTGGTTGGAGACCGCGAAGTGGGCCTGGGGGTGCGGGGCTGTCGGTCGTGGCGGTGTTCGGCCAGAATCCGGCGCGGGACCACCTATCGACCGCTCGCATGCGCCCACGAGGATTCGACGCGACCCGCCGCAACCGGAAGATCGGCAGCGAGGACTTCGGCTGGAGGAAGCAGAGCCCGGCGGTCGTTCCCGAGCGTTGGGGTGAGGTCCACTACGAGCAGCTCCGCGATCCGGTCGTGGTGCACCGGACCGTGCACCGCCGCGATCTGCCGATCGTGGTCGAGCCGACGCTGGATGGCTTCGTGCACGCCTGCACGCCGGACGACATCGCCTGCCTGCTGAACCTGCTGCCGGCGGAGGCGCTGTTCCACGTGCGTGGTCTCGGGGGGATCATCCTGCGGCAGCCGACCCGCAAGGCCGAGCGGCTCGCACCGGTCTGGGGGCGCCTGGTGTTCGCCAGCGACGTGGAGCCGGTGTCAGGTGCGGCGGTCTACCTGGAAGCCCAGCGCCGCCACGCGCGGTGGGGCTTCGGCAGCAGGCAGAGCGTCGAGGCCCAGCACGAGTTCGCTCGGCTCGAGCAGCTCGCGCCGCTGCGGCGCACCGGCAAGCGGCAGCACGAGTTCGAGTGGGGTCTGATGGGCCTGCGCCGCTGGTTGCTCTACCACACCCTCATCCACGAGGTCGGCCATTGGGTCGACTTCCTGCTGAAGGTCGAGATCCCCTGGCAGGTGGAAGGTGCGAACAGCGCGCTGGCCTACGACGCCTACTGGCGCCGACCGGTGGCCGAGCGGGAGGCGTTCGCGCATCGCTTCAGCGACGAGCAGCGCGACGAGCTGATCCGCGCCGGGAAGATCCCGTTCGCGCGGATCTTCGACGAGGACCGGCTGCGGGCCGAAGGGCTGGATCCCGGCTGGTTCCAGGCCGACGAGCCTGCCGAGGACGAGGCGGGTCCGGCGCTGCGCCCGTTGGCGACCCGCGATCGGAAGTCGAGGATCGTGATGCCGCCGCGGCCGTGAACTGAGCGCTGGCGCCCGCTCACAGGGAATCGAGCAGCGCCCGCACCGCAGGATGGGAGGCGCGGTGGCTGACGATCGACACGCGCAGTGGAGCGGTCTCGACGAGTCGCAACGCGCGCCGCAGCGCGTCCTGGATCCATGCGTCGGGATTGCCGAAGGCTCCTCCGCCGAGGAGCGTGAGGAAGACCCGGTCGGAGCCGTTCCGGCGCAGGTTCCGCAGAGCGGCCAGGAACGTGGCCTCGTAGGCGGCTTCGAGGACCAGCGACGCGAATTCCCGCCACTCCGCGCACGGGTGGTCGGAGTAGCTCACCGGCAAGGCGGAGCAGTAGGCCTGCGAGACCGCGTGGTCGGCGCCCTCGAGAGTCACCTGGGTCTGCCACTGCACGCCGATGCGACAGGTCGCCCGGAGCGCGTCGATCCGGTCTGGATCTCCCTGGCATAGCGCGGTGCCGATGGACCGGAGTCCGGCCCGGGTCGGCAGGACGTAGCCGTTGCGTGTCTCCCAGAGCGCTCCGCGATGGTTGCCCAGTGCGAGGCCGAGGTCGGCGAGCGTGTCGATCTGCCGCGTCTCGGTCTGGCCGAGCTGGTCGCCGAGGGGCACGAGGTGGTTGCGGTAGATCGTCCCGGCACCGCACGCCATCGCGCAGGCCGGTCCCTGGGTCCGGTCGCTTGCGTAGATCGTGACGCCGTCCTCCGGACGCCGGTCCGGTGAGATCATCTCGAGCAGGTTGACCTGCGAGGCGACCTGGAACAGCGCGTCCCGGTTGGCCGGATCGCGGTGCAGCTCGATCACGTCGCCGACCAGCTCATCGACATGGATCGAGCCCGGAGTTGGCGGATGCGCTTCGTGATCGGCTCGCAGCTCGGCGAGGCTCGGGGTCTCGAGGCGCCCGCATCGCAGTCTTCGCCCGTCGACGTCGGAGACCAGGAACCCGCCCTCCGCGGCGAGCCGCGCGCGCACCTGCTCCGGTGTGCCCTCCTGGAAACCGGTCAGCCGCTCGAACCAGTCGCGGCCGGGTCGGGTCATCGGAAGGTGAGGCGCCACGCGTCGGAGACGGCGCTCTCCCCGGAGCCGTGGACCGGACAGGTGACGAGTGCCTGAAGGTAGAAGATCGTGCCCGCGGGAACTCCACGGGCGTCGCCGAGCCATGCGGAGATGCCCGTTCCACCGACCGGACCAGGGATCGGCACCACGCTGCCGGGCACCACCGACCAGACGCAACCCGGCGCGACCCCGGGGCCGAACGGGATCGCGATGCTCGTCGCCTGCGTCCCGATCATCAGGACGCTCGGCGAGGAGATCGCGTTCGGGTCACAGATGCTGCGCTGGATGCGGAACAGCAGGGTGCCGTCGAAAGCCCGCAGCGTCGGATAGCCGAGCGTGCCGCCGCAGCCTCCGCCGAGGTTCTCCGCGACGATCGTCTGGGCGTGCAGGCCGGCCGAGGCGAGGGCGAGCAGGGCGATGCGGATCCACAGGTTGGGTGTTCGGAGCAAGTGCAGCATCGTCGGTCGTCGAGTCTCGGGAGTGTGGGTGGAGCAACCAGCCTACCGACGATCTGCGCGGCCGGGGCGGGGGCGAGCCTTCACTGGGTGCGGCGAGATGTGCAGCTGGGGTCAGTCAGCCACTGGCCTGCTGTCCCCGGCCAGACGAGACGGCAATGTGGAGTTGGGTTGTCCCGAAACGCAACGAGCCGCGCGCGGCGGGTGCCACGCACGGCTCGTCGTCCGTCGTACTTTTACAACGGGTGCCAGGCACCGGTTGTAAAAGTCGTTCGCGGACTCAGTAGTCCATGTCGCCGTGGCCGCCGCCGCCCTTCTTCTTCTCGGGTACGACCGAGACGAGGGCTCTGCTGGCGGTGAGCAGCAGGGTCGCGACCGAGTGGACGCAGCGCGGGGGAGGAGCGGGGTCGATGACGCCGGCCTTGACGAGGTCGACGTACTTGTCGGTGGCGGCGTTGTAGCCGTGGTTGAGGTCCTTGTTGGCAAGGACGGCCTGGATGACGATCGAGCCGTCGACGCCGGCGTTGGTGGCGATCTGGCGGATCGGGGCTTCCAGCGCGCGGCGGACGATGCCGGCGCCGACCGCTTCGTCACCCTGGAGACCGGCCTTGTCGATCGCGGAGATGGCGGCGCGCCGCAGCGCGATGCCGCCACCCGGCGGGATGCCGGACTCGGCCATCTCGGCGCGGGTCGCGTGGAGGGCATCCTCGACGCGGGCCTTCTTCTGGCTCCGTCCCATGGATGCTGATCTCCGCCTCGGTGGCGGCGCCGCGGAGTCGACTGGGACTGAAACGCAACGAGCCGCGCGCGGCGGGTGCCACGCACGGCTCGTCGTCCGTCGTACTTTTACAACGGGTGCCAGGCACCGGTTGTAAGAGTCGTTCGCGGACTCAGTAGTCCATGTCGTCCATTTCGCCGTGGCCGCCGCCGCCCTTCTTCTTCTCGGGGACGACCGAGACGAGGGCTTCGGTGGTGAGCAGCAGGGTCGCGACCGACGCGGCGTTCTGCAGTGCGGTGCAGGTGACCTTGGCGGGGTCGATGACGCCGGCCTTGACGAGGTCGACGTACTTGTCGGTGGCGGCGTTGTAGCCGTGGTTGAGGTCCTTGTTGGCAAGGACGGCCTGGATGACGATCGAGCCGTCGACGCCGGCGTTGATGGCGATCTGGCGGATCGGGGCTTCGAGAGCGCGGCGGACGATGTTGGCGCCGATCAGCTCGTCACCCTGGAAGCCGGCCTTGTCGATCGCGGCGGTGGCGCGGAGCAGCGCGACGCCGCCACCCGGCAGGATGCCGGACTCGACCGCGGCGCGGGTCGCGTGGAGGGCATCCTCGACGCGGGCCTTCTTTTCCTTCATCTCCGCCTCGGTCGCGGCGCCGACGAGGATCTGGGCCACGCCACCGGACAGCTTGGCGAGGCGCTCCTGGAGCTTCTCGCGGTCGTAGTCCGAGGTGGTGTTGTCCATCTCGGTGCGGATCGAGCCGATGCGGCCCTGGACCGCGTTCTTCTTGCCCGCACCTTCGATGATCGTGGTGTCGTCCTTGGTGACGACGACCTTCTTGGCGGTGCCGAGGTGTTCGGTGCCGACCGACTCGAGGGTCACGCCGAGATCCTCGAAGATCGCCGAGGCGCCGGTGAGCACCGCGATGTCCTCGAGCATGGCCTTGCGGCGGTCGCCGAAGCCCGGCGCCTTGACCGCGCAGCACTTGAACACGCCGCGGAGCTTGTTGACGACCAGGGTGGCCAGCGCCTCGCCCTCGACGTCCTCGGCGATGATCAGCAGCGGACGACCGGACTGCGCGATCTTCTCGAGCAGCGGCAGCATGTCCTTGATCGAGCTGATCTTCTTCTCGTGGACGAGGATCCACGGATCCTCGAGCTCGGTGACCATGCGCTCGGTGTTGGTGGCGAAGTGCGGCGACAGGTAGCCCTTGTCGAACTGCATGCCTTCGACCCAGTCGACCTCGGTCGCGAGGCTCTTGCCCTCTTCGACCGTGATCACACCGTCCTGGCCGACCCGCTCCATCGCGTCGGCGATCATGTTGCCGATCTCGGAGTCGTTGTTGGCGGCGATGCAGCCGACCTGGGCGATCTCGGTCTTGCCCTTGATCTTGGTGGCCTTCTTCTGGAGGTGCTCGACCACCGTGGTGACGGCCTTCTCGATGCCGCGCTTCAGCGCGACCGGGTTGGCGCCGGCGGTGACGTTCTTCAGGCCTTCCTCGAAGATGGCCTCGGCGAGCACGGTCGCGGTGGTGGTGCCGTCACCGGCGACGTCGGAGGTCTTGGCGGCGACCTCCTTCACCAGCTGGGCGCCCATGTTCTCGTACTTGCCCTCGAGCTCGATCTCCTTGGCGACCGTCACGCCGTCCTTGGTGACGGTCGGGCTGCCGAAGGACTTCTCGATGATGACGTTGCGACCGCGCGGGCCGAGCGTGACCTTGACGGCGCGGGCGAGCTGGCGGACGCCGTCGCGCATGCGCTCGCGGGCTTCCTGGTCGTAGGCGATCTTCTTGACTGCCATGGGATGTCTCTCGTGTTCCGGGTCGTGATCCTGCGCCGTCGGGGCGCGCGATCACGGAATGTCTGGGATGCTGGGATGCGGGATGAAGGAGTCGTGGTCAGTCGATGACCGCGAGGATCTCGTCCTCGGAGAGGATCGTGTACTCCTCGCCGTCGACCTTGACGTCGGTGCCGGCGTAGGAGGAGAACAGCACGCGCTCGTTCTTCTTGACGCTCAGCGCGACGCGCTCGCCGTTCTTGGCGAGCCGGCCGCTGCCGACCGCGAGCACGATGCCCTCGCGCGGCTTCTCCTTGGCGGAGTCGGGGAGGATGATGCCACCCTTGGTGGTCTCCTCGGCTTCGACCCGCTGGATCAGCACGCGGTCGCCGAGCGGGGTGATCTTGGTGGCGGACTTGGTCTTGGCCATGGGGTTCTGTCTCCGTGGCCTCGCCGGGTGCTCGGCGAAGCTTCGAGGTCTCTCTGATGAGGTGAGGGGAAGGGTTGGGTCCTGGTCGCCGGCTGCCATGATCGGCGCGCCTTGGCGAGGGACCCGGAAGTCTTGGGTCTGCAGCAGTCTCGGGGTCGACAGCAGTCTCGACGTCGGAGGACCTTGGATCTGCACGGCCGCGGATCAGCGCAGCGGCCGGTCGGGGAATCCGCCTCCGGTGGGCGGGTTCCCGCGGATGGGATCGGATCTCTCGCCCCCCGGGTCAGCGGGGGGGCGGGCGTCGACCCGAAGCCGGCGACCGACGTGCTCGTCCTCGGGGAAGCGGATCGAGCCACGCAGCATCTCGCGAACTTGCGCGATCTGGGCCAGCGCGTCGGCAGACAGGCCCCGCGCCGCGAGTTCGCTCATGCTGAAGGTCAGCAGTTCGAACAGGTGGAGATCCTCCAGGCGTGTGGGCAGCAGTGGGGACGACCCGCGCGCGGCGCCGGTACGCTGCGCGACCGGGGCCTCGAACGAGGAGATCGTCGCGGCCGGCTCGTCGAGCGCGCCGAGGCGACGGGCGACCGAATCGATGCTGTTGCGGAACGACGTCAGGTCGAGCGGCTTGCGGAGGAACTCGACGAAGCCGGCGTCGAGGGCCGCGAGAGCTTCCTCGCGACTCGCGTCGCCCGAGATCATGATCGCGGGGATCGGTCGGATGTCGGCGACGATGCGCCGGAACACCTCGAGGCCGGTCAGGCCGGGTAGGTGGAAGTCGAGGATCGAGAGATCGGGCTCGACGCGCTGCGCCAACTCCACCGCCTCGTCTCCCCGGGCAGCCGCGTGCACCTGCCAGCCGCGTTGGGCGAGCAGTTCGAGGAGGACCTCCCGCAGCGGGTCGTCGTCCTCGGCAAGCAAGACGTTGAGTGGCCTGGCCATCGGGATTCGTGGAGCGCGCCGGCGCAAGCAAGGCTCGTGCCGTCCTGGGCGCGACCGGTGGTCGGGCGCCCTCGCTCGGCGCGCGCCACGGCGCGGGTCCCCCCTTGGAGGCGGGGCTCACAAGTCCTGCACTGCCAGAGGACTTCGAGCCAGCCATGCTCGCCTGGTCCGAGCGGGATCGGGCCGATCGGATCAGTCGGATCGCGAGGGGACCGCGCCGCCGCGTCCCGGGGCGGCAGGCGCTGTCACGCTGGCAGGGGGGGGGCCGGGCGCCGCTGCCAAGGTGGCACGCTGCGGGCGGGTTCGGGCCCGCGCTGCGCGCCGGGGTATCGGTTCAGTCCTCGTCTTCGTCCTCGAACTCCTCGTCCTCGTCGTCGTCGCCGTCCTCCCCGTCGGCGTCGTCGAAGGAGTCGACGTCCTCGTCGGGCTCGTCCTCACCCCAGCCGAAGGTGCGCTCCTCGTCGTCCTCCTCGAGCTCGTCGTCCTCCTCGAGGTCTTCCTCTTCCTCGTCATCCACGTCGTCGACGTCGTCGTCCTCGTAGCTGGCCAGGATCCGATCCCAGTCCTCGACTTCGATCGGCGCGTCGCACTGCAGGCAGACACCGTCGTTGTCCTGCAGCTCCTCGATGCGGTCCACGGTCTTGTAGCGGACTCCGCATTCCTGGCAGCGAATCACCTTTCCCATCGAACGGCCGGGCTCCTTGGAGGGTTTGGGAGAAGAGGGAGGGCGGCGGACTGCGAGATGGCAGGCCCTGGCCCGGCGATCGTCCTATCACGACTCGCGGAGGCTTCAAACCCAGCCCCCGCCAAAAAATCGGTGCCGTCCATCCGCGTGGCCTCCATGGGGTTGATCGGGGCGGGGCGATGAACCGATGAGAGCCTCCGTGGGTCGGACCAATCTGATACTCCTCGTGATCGGGCTCGGTGGCGTCGTCGCACTGATGCTCATGATGCAGTCTGCCATGCAGGCCCGGTCGGAGCGTGGTGGGGCCGACCTGGCGCGCGAGATCTCGCTGGCTCTCGGCACGCGCTTGCTCGCCGCCCCGCGCATCGTGGTCGACGAAGTCGATCCCCAGCGGATCGGGGTCCACCTCGACGTAGTCGCAGGTGCCGATCCGCGGCGCCTGGCGGCCGAGGCCGGGCACATGGTGTGGCGGATTCGTACAGGCGACCAGGCTCCGAGGGAGGTGATCGTCGAGGTTCGGGTCGTCGATCGGGAACCGCTCCGGCTGAGGATCCCACCGCCCTGGAAGGTCCGCGAGCCGGTTCGCGAGCTGCCGATGCCGAACTCCACCGGCGCCGCGGTTGGCGATTGACCGACGCGACGTCCGGCTGGGGCTGGCGAGTCGTCGGGGTGAAGGGCGACACTCTGCCAGCGTGGGTCGCCGTATCGCCAGGCCGGGTCGAGTCGTCGGTCGTCGCAGGACGACCGGGGTCCCGTGGGGCGTCATCGCATCGGTCGTGTTGCTCGGGTTCGCAGCAGGCGCGCAGGAACCGTCCGACGACGGCGTCACCCGGTCGGTGGTCGAGCCCGTGGCGGCCCTCGTGATCGACCACGCCGGGACCGATGGCCGACGCGGCGAGCAGCAGCGCGTCGCGATCCCCTGGCCGCGCGGTCTGTTGCGTGCCTTGCCCGCGGTGCGGGTCGCCGACGACGTGGCGCCCGTGGTGGTGACGATGCGTTGGCCGGACGGCACCGTGAAGCTGGCGCACGCCGACGTCCGCTTCGACGCGGAGCCGGGCATCACCATCCTGCCGGTCGTACCCGTCAGCGCTGAGTCCGACCACGCGGGCGTCGGCGTCGAAGGGCTCGCGGCAGCGCAGGAGCGGTCCGTGTTCGGTGACCGGCTGCCGTTGGTCGCCGAGTTGGAGGACCCATTCGGTCGCCTGCACGTTGCCGAGCTGCGGCTGGAAGCGCCCGATCCAGCCTTGTCCACCGACCGCCTGCTGGTGCGTCCGATCGCCGTGGCCCCGCTGGTCCGTGACGTCGTCGAGACACCGGCCTCGGGTGGGCCGACGCAGCGCGTCGAGGAGGTGCTGCTCGCGTGTCGCGGGTATCTGGTCGAGACCCTCGGTGCGCGACGCGCGGTGCTCACCCTGGTCCTCGACAACGACCCGCCCGACGCCGCCCCCGAGCGCGTGGTCGGTGCCGTACGCCTCCGGTCGTTCGCGCTGCGCAGCACCGATCCGCGGCTGCTCGCCCTGCCGCGCGAACGGGAGACCCAAGGGCTGCCGCCGCCGGCGATCACCTTGCAGCGGACCTTCCGCCAGGTCCTGCTGCGGCCCGGTCCGGGGCACTACCTCGCCGACCGGACCGCGAAGGCGTTCCGCATCGACCTGTTCCTCGACGGCGACGAGGTCGACGACGCGACCCGCGATGCCGCGCGCCTGGCGGTCGAGGCGCCGCTGTTCGTGCTCCCGGAACTCGACTGGACCCGGCACACCGGAGCGTTCGGTGCCCACGGTGGACCGGCCCCGGTCGGTGAGGTCGAACTCGGTCGGCGCCCCGGAGTGGCGTTGGCCGGCGTGCTGCGCAGTGGCGTGCCGTTCGCGACCGGGGTCTACGGCGCCTTCGGTGACGCTGCCGACGCCGCCGCCCAGGGCACGCCGCGCAACGGCACGTCGGCGCTGCACAACCTGCTGCGCTGGCGCAGTCGGGCGCTCGCGCGGCTCGCCGAGGCGGCGGTTCTCCAGCAGCTCCTGCGTCCCACGCCGGGCCTCCCGGCGCGGGCCCCGCGCTCGACCGGGCCGTTTCGCTCCGGGTTGTCGGCGCGCGTGCTGTCGCGCCCGCACGGCTTCACGGTCCTCGACTACGAGCACTTCTCGGTCGACCTGCCGTTCGACTGGTACTGGCTCACCGCCGATCCGATCGCGCGCGACGAACTGGTGCGTGCGACCCGCCACCTGCCGGAGATCCTCGCCGCCGTGCCATTCCGGACCGCTCGTGGTGAGGGCTGGTGCCTGCAGGCCGCGGTCCTCGCCGCGGTCGCGACCGGCGACGTCGGGTTGCTCCGGCCGGTGCTCGAGCGACTGCGCGCCGAGGTCCTGCCGCGGCTGGGAGGCGGTCCCGACGAACCGAAGCCGTGGACAGCGGTCCTGCCGCAGCCGGGGGACGTGCGGGTGCTCGGCGCCGACGAACCGTTCGACGCGCCGTGGCAGATGGCCGCCCTGGTCCTCGGGCTGCATGCCGCCTGGCGAGTCGATGGCGGCGATGATCTGCGCGACGCGTTGCTCGCCGTGGCCGGTTCGATCGTCGATCGGGGCTTCGTCGAAGGGGTGGGCCCGAAGTGCTTCGTCGCGGCCCGCGACGCGGCGGTGTTCGCCTACCCGGTAGGCACCGTGCCAACCGAAGGGACCGGCTGGATGGTGGTTCCGGCGCTCGCAGTCGCCGACGAGGTGGTGGGTTCCGCAACGGGCGACAGCCGCTTCGCCAAAACTGCCGAGTTCCTGGTCAGGAAGAACCTCGACGCTCATGGCGCCGCCCTGCACGGCAATCCGTGGTTCCAGGTCTTCCTCGACCGGAACCCGGACATCCGTTGACCACCATCGTGTTCGCCTACGCCGTCCCGGCCGGCCTCGAGCCGGTCGCGGGAGCAGTGCCCTGGGACGTGCTGGCGCGCCAGCTGCCCCGCTGGGTGGTGAACGCCGTGAACGACGGCCGCGACCGTGGCGTCCGCTACTTCCCGTTCCTCGGCGTGGTCGACGGCGCGAGGCGTTTCCTGGCACCCGAGGAGCCGCTGGCCGGTCCGTTGCTCCGTGAGCTGCACGGTCAGGATCCGGAGCCGGAGCGCCTGGTGGACGGCCTGCTCACGCGGGACCGGTTGGAGCTGCGGCTGCTGGAGGGTTCGAGTGGCGCGATCCTGCAGACCTGGTCGCTGCCGTTCGATCCACTGGAGCCGTTGCGCGCGGCGCGGCACGCCGCCTTCGAGCTATGTGGTGCGCTCGGCATCGGTGGAGTTCCTGCGGCGCCGCCTGCGCTGCCGGGTCATCTCGTCGCCGACCTGCTGCTGGCCAGGGATTGCGTCCTCGCGCTGGAGGCCGGAATGCCTCTGGGGCCGTCGGTCGAGCACGCGGTGCCGCATGCGTTGCGAGCCTGGCGGGGTGCTCCGAGCGACCGTGATCTGCAGGTGCTGGTGTTCGACGCGGCGCGACTGTCGCTGCGGCACGGTCTCTCGATCGAGGCTGCGGTCGACGGACTGCGGGCGCTCGCTCGCGAGCCGTCGACCGATGTCGCCATCCTGCGCGACACAGCGCGTGCGGTGCAGGCCGCGCGACGAGTCGACGCGCTGGTGGAGGTGCAACGGGCCCGGCTCCGGCGGAGCCCGGACGACCCCGAGCTGCTCGCCGAGGTGGGAGGTAGCCTCGTCGCCGTCGGCGCGCAGTCCGAAGCGCTGGCCGTGCTGCGCCGCGCGGTGGCGGCCGGTTGCGTCGACGTGCGGGTCCGGGCCCGGCTCGCGGCCTGCGAGGAACTCGCCGGCGAGTTCGCGCGGCGGGATGCGTTGCTTGCCGAGCTTCGCGAGGAACTCGACGAGGCGGCGGCGCCACCCGAGGTGCTGCGACTGTTGGCGAGCTGGTCGGTCGACCGCGGCGACTACGTGCGAGCCGCGCGCCTCGTGGATCGGGGGCTGCAGGCCACGCCCGACCACATCGGTCTGTGGATCGAACGTGGTCGATCGTGCCTGGGTCGACACCGGGCCGAGGAGGCGCGGCAAGCGCTTCTCCGCGCCCGGGAACTCGGACCGGGGCCGGAGGCGTCGATCGAGATCGAACGGCTCCTGCGGGTTGCCGAGGACGGTGGGCTGTTGCCCGAACTCGCCGCGGTCGAGGACCTGCTAAGGGGCGGCAACCTCCGCGGCGCGCTGCGCGCCGCGCGTCGATTGAGCCGTCGTCACGCCCACGTGCCGGAGGTGTGGTTGCTGCTCGGGATCGTCCGACAGCGAGCCGGGCACCTGCTGCGCGCGATCCGGGCCCTGCGCCGGGCGCTGTCGCTCGCGCCGCAGCTCGCCGAGGCGCACAACCGCCTCGGCATCCTGCTGGCGCAGCGTGGCCGCGACGCCGCGGGGCACACGCACCTACGTCGCGCGGTCGAACTCGCGCCCGACGACCCGGTGGGCTGGATCCATCTCGCACAGGTCGCCGGCCGGTTGGGTAACGTGCGCGAGGCTCGCCAGGCACTGCGCCGTGCCGAGGACGCCGGGGGGCGGGGCGAGGTCTTCGAGCAGGTGCGCGCGGCGGTGGACGAGGCGCGGTAGGGTTCGGGCCGTGCCCGACCAGCGTCGCCATCGCGGAGCCCACCCGGAGGACGGGGCGCTGTTCGCGCCGTCGGCCCACGCGGTGTTGCGGACCGCCTGCGGCGAACTTTCCTGGCTGCTCTCCCGTGGCTACCCGGTGGTTGCGACCACGGCCTTGGTGGGCGACCGGCACCGACTGGTCGAGCGGCAGCGGATCGCGGTCCGGCGTGCCGCGTGCTCGGACCGCGCGCGGTCGACGCGCATCGCTCAGCGGGTGGCAGCCGGATCCTGGCAGGGTCGGGAGGTCTGGGTCGACGGCTTCAACGTGCTGGTGACCGCCGAGGCCGCGTTGGCCGGTGGGGTCCTGCTGAGGTGCCGCGACGGTGCGCTCCGCGACATGGCCAGCATGCACGGCAGCTATCGTCGGATGGAGGAGACCGACGCGGCGCTCGACGCGGTCGCGGCGACTCTCCGCCGTCACCACGTCGCGTCCGCGCGCTGGCTATTCGACCGCCCGGTGTCGAACAGCGGCCGGCTGGCCGAACGTCTGCGGGCGAGGAACGAACCGGGTTGGACGGTCGAGGTGGTCGAGGATCCCGACCGGGTGTTGGCCGAGGCGCCGCCACCGGGGGTCATCGTCGCGACCGCCGACGCAGGCATCCTCGACCGGGGCCCGGCCGCGCTCGACCTGGCGGGTCACGTGGTTGCCGAACTGGAGAGCCGACCAGCCGGCCAGCTGGTCGACTTCACGGATTCGTGAGCAGGTCGGCCCGCGAGTGGGCGAGGATTCGAGCCTCGATCGCCCGGGCCCGAGTTGCGTCCGATCCGCCTCGTCGTCGAACATCGGGCGCCGCCTCGACCGGGCGGACCCGAGAGATCCCCATGGACGACCCCCTGCTGCGCTGGCGCTCCGAGTTCTCGATCGTCGAGAAGGCCAACTATCAGATCAGCAACTCGCTCGGCGCGATGCCGGACCGGGCGCGGAGTTCGATGCTCGAGTATGCCGACACCTGGGACGCGCGGGGCGTCCGGGCCTGGGGCGATCGCTGGTGGAACCTGCAGTTCGAGTTCGCGAGCCTCGTCGAGAACATCCTCGGTGTCGACCACGGCACGGTGTCGATGCACCAGAACGTCGCGATGGCCTCGCAGTCGATCCTGAGCTGCTTCGACTTCCCCGACGAGCGCAATCGGATCGTCTACACCGACCTGAACTTCCCGTCGGTGATGTACCTGTACGAGCAGTACTCGCAGCGCGTCGGCGCGGAGGTGGTGCGGGTGCCCGCGGCCGCCGACGGGATCACCGTCGACCTGCAGCAGCTGTTGGAGGCGATCGACGAGCGCACGCGGTTGGTGCCGATCAGCCACGTGCTGTTCCGCAGCGGCTTCATCCAGGATGCCGCGGCGATCGTCGCCCGGGCCCGCGAGGTCGGCGCGGTGGTGATCCTCGACGTCTACCAGTCGGTGGGTTCCGTGCCGCTGAAGCTGAAGGAATGGGGCGTCCACGCGGCGGTTGGAGGTGCCCTCAAGTACTGCTGCGGTGGGCCGGGCAACTGTTTCCTCTACGTCGACCCGGAGCTGCGCGGCCAGCTGCAGCCGGGCTTCACCGGCTGGGCGGCGCACAAGGATCCGTTCGCGTTCTCCGCAGCGGGGCAGGACTACCGGGACGACGGCGGCCGCTTCCTCAACGGCACCCCCAACGTGCCGGCGCTGTACGCCGGCATCGAGGGGGTGCGCATCGTGCACGACATCGGGGTCGAGACGATCCGCAAGAAGAGCCTCCGGATGACCGCCAAGGTGCACGCCGCCTGCGACCGGCACGGCTTTCCGTTGCGCTCGCCGCGCAGCGAGTCGCAGCGTGGCAACCACGTGTCGGTCGACGTCCCGCACGGCTACGAGGTCTGTCAGGTCCTCAACGAGGCCGATGTGGTCTGCGACTATCGGCCGGGCGCCGGCATCCGCCTGTCGCCGCACTTCTATACCACCGACGCCGAGGCGGTCGCCGCCGTCGACGCGATGGCGCAGGTGCTGGAGACCAGGGAGTACGAGCGCTTCCTCGGCGCCTCGCGCAAGCCGGGGTAGGCGATCGGATCAGAGAGTCCGTAACCATCTCGGTTCTACGGACTCACTTCGCGTCTCCGCGTCTCCGCGTCTCCGCGTCTCTGCGGCCGCTACGCGGCCCTGTCGAGCGTGCGACTTCGATGAAGTCACACGCTCAGAGCGCGACGATGCTGCGCTCACCGGTGGTCAGGTCGACGTGGAACAGCGCGCCGAGGGCGAGGTCGAAGATCACCGCCGCACTCTGGCCGCGCAGCGCACAGGCCGCGCGTGGCGCGAGCAGGCTCGGACCGATCCCGAGCTGCGGCGGGCGGCCGTTGCTGGATTCGCTCCAGTTCGCGGAGGCGCTCGGCGAGAGTACCAGCGAGGTGTCGGCCACCGCGCCCATGGTGTCCGTGAGCGGATCGAGGAACAGCGTGCGCAGGCGGGTGCGCAACAGGGGTGGGTCACCGAATTCCGACTGCAGGCCGCGCGACACGTCGACGCGGGTGATGCCGCGGCCGTGCGGTGCAGGGCCGCCGAGCTGTTCCAGATGGCTGATCCAGGCGATGCCCTGGTGGAAGACCAGGTCGCCGATGCCCGGTAGATTGCCGAGCGGCAGGATCGTCTCGCGGCCCGGAACGGCGGGATCGAGGATCACCAGTCGGGCGGCCTCCGTCGGTCCGGGGTCGCGGACCAGTGCCGCCAGCGCGCCGCTGTCCGAGTCGAAGGCCAGCGCGAGGGCTTCGCCGTCCACGTCGGCGCTATCCAGGAAGCGTCGTTCGAAGTCGACGATCTGGATCCGCACGCGCTGATCGATGGGAACCGTCCAGGCAGCGGCCTCGCGGTTGGCATCGACCGCGGCCGGCGCGGTCACCCCGGGCATCACGCCGCCTCGCTCGGCGCGGGCGTTGGCGAGGTCGAGCCAGTGGACGCCGTCGGGGACCAACACGGCGACCCGATCGGTGCCCGTGCGGTGGTCGAGTGCCAGGGTCTTTCGCCAATCCGGTCCCGCGGGCAGTCCACGCGGCAGCAGCGGTTCGCGAATGCTCGAACCCGAGGTGAGGTCGATCTCCTCGGGGTTGCCCTCGATCAGGACGAAGGCCCGTTCGCCGACCGAGACGACAGCGTCGAGTTCGGGCTCGCCGGTGACCGAGGTGCGGGCCAGCGTCGTGGTGTCGACCCGGATCAGGCCCTGGTCGCCCGTGCACAGCACGGCGCCGAGCGCAGCCGCGTAGCTCAGCGACCGGACCCTGCCGAGGTTCGCGCCGGAGCCGGTGAATTGGCCGGCGATCTGCTCGGCCAGCGACTGGCCGCGGGTGATGCGCCATAGCATGCCGCCGCGTTGGTCGGCGGCGTAGAAGGTCGAGTCGTCCGGGCCGCGGCACAGCGCCGAGGGTTGGAAGTCGAGGCCGGCTCGGACCGCGATCACCGCGTCGGAGCCGTCGACGGACGAGAAGCCGAAGCCGTCGAGGCTGGTGAAGGCCAGTTCGTCGGTTCGTCCGGTCGCGATCGCGTGGCTCGCCAGCAAGAACGGTCCGGGAGTCTGGATGCTGCCGCTCGTCGCCCCTGCGAAGTCGACCGTGACGAAGTCGTCGATCGGGCACTGGCAGTCGCGACCCCAACCGGACATCCGCATCACCGCCCGGTCGCCTCCGTCCATCGGCGTGAACAGGCCGAGCGACGGAGCTGTCTGGAAGGGCTCGATCGGAAGTGGGTGGTTCGATTGAGTCCCGGCTTCCAGGTCCAACACCACGGCGTCGAGCCCAGTTCCCACATACGACTCCTCGTCCGGCCCGAGTCCCAGACCGATGCCGACCAGGCGGTCGGACCCCGGTGCGGAGCGCAGACTGCTCAGCTCGCTGAACAGCCAGCGCAGCCGTTCTCGCTGTACCGTGCCCGCGGAGTTCCGCGCGCCGCCGGCCGCGATCTGCACCACCTCGAGTTCATTGCGCCCGAACTCCAGAGGGACCTCGGCGCGCCAGGTGCGGAAGCCATCGTCCGAGGTGGCGGCGACCCCGGCGACCTCGACGCCTCCCTGCTCCTCGGTCGCGATCCCGCGGACGATCGTCGTGCTCGAATTCGTGCGGGTCGAGTTCGGGCCGAGCACCCGGACCTCGCCCGTGGGTGGCTGGACCGGAGTGCCTCCGCCGCCGGAGCAGGCGGCGGCGACGAGCGCGAGGGCGAGCGGGGCGAGCGGGATCGGGCAGCGCATCGGCGATTCCATCTCCTTCACGGGGAACGGGTTCCGCGGGACTGGCGGGAGGTTCCCGGGTCCGGATTGTGCCAGGGACGGGCGAGGATGTGGGGGCATTCATGGCTCCCCGGGCAAGATGGAACCATGGGTCGGATCTATGACGTCTCGGAGCCGCTGTCACAGGCTACCGCGGTCTTTCCCGGCGATACGCCGTTCAGCCAGGACTGGGTGATGAGGATGGAGGACGGGATGTCCTGCAACGTCTCCACGATCCACATGTCGGTGCACTGCGGGACCCATACCGACGCGCCGCTGCACTTCGATCCGGCCGGCCGCAGCATCGCCGAGGTCGACCTGGAGCCCTACCTCGGGCGCTGTCGGGTGCTCGAGGTGCGCGGCGAGGGCGATCCCGCGCTGATCCCCGCCTCGGCGCTGGAAGGGGCCGTGCTCGACGGGGTGGAGCGGGTGCTGTTCCGGACCGTGGAGGTGCACGACGCGACCCGGTTCGACCCGGGGTTCACGGCCCTCGGTCCGGAGGCCGCCGCGGTGCTGGTGGCGAAGGGCATCCGACTGGTCGGCATCGACACGCCGAGCATCGACCACGCCAGCGCCAAGGAGCTGCACGGCCACCACGTGCTGTATCGGGGCGGCGTGGCGATCCTGGAGAACCTCGATCTGCGCGGCGTGCCGGTCGGCGACTACGAGCTGATCGCGCTGCCGCTGAAGATCGTCGCGGGGGACTCGTCTCCGGTGCGGGCGATCCTGCGCGAGCTGTAAGGTCGATGCAGATGAAACGACCGATCAACCCCGAGGACCTCGCCGAGCCGATCGGCTTCGCGCATGCGTGGCTGGTGGAAGGCGCGGACGGCGCTGCGTCGACGCTCTACCTGGCGGGCCAGTGTGGCTACGACCGCGAAGGCCGCGTCGCGCGACCCGGCGATCTCGTCGGCCAGCTCGATGACGCGCTGACCAACATCGGCAGCATCCTGCGCGACGCGGGCATGGCGTTCGACGACGTGGTGCAGCTCAACTTCTACGTGACCAGTCGCGACGACTACGCGGCGGCAAGGCGCGCCTTCGGCCAGATCTGGAAGCGGCACTGCGGGCGTCACTATCCCGGCATGGCGATGTTCCAGGTGGTGTCGCTGTTCGATCCGGACGCGCGCATCGAGGTGCAGGGGATTGCCGCGCGGTGAGGATCGGGGCATAGCGGGGGCATGACCTCGCCCTCCGATCCCT
Source organism: bacterium (assembly GCA_030432695.1). Lineage (GTDB taxonomy): Bacteria > Planctomycetota > UBA1135 > UBA1135 > UBA2386 > JAUILN01. Next base: position 59,493 of record JAUILN010000014.1, read on the forward strand.
CGCCCGCTCTCGAAGCCCGCCTCGCCGCACTGGAGTCGACCAACCGCGAGTTGGCCGGCCGCCTGCGCCGGCGGCGCGCCCTCGGCCTGGCGGCCTGGCTCGCGGTGCCGCTGCTCGCCTGGACCTCCCAGCGATCGCCCGGCAGCTTCGACGAGGTCACCGCGAGCGCGTTCAAGCTGGTCGACGACCAGGGCCGGGTCCGGGCCGCGCTGGAGTTCGACCCGCGCGGCGAGCCGCGCCTGCAGTTGAACGACACCAAGGGCGGGCCGCGCGTGCGCATCCGGGTGCGCAACCAGGAGGCGTTCGTGAACCTGTTCGACGAGGAGGGGCACACCCGACTCGGCCTGGCGATCGGCGAGAGCAGCGATCCGCACGTGATGCTGCTCGACCGCACCGAGCGACCGCGCTACCAGCTCACCACGAATGCCGAGGGTGCGCCCGGGATGATGTTCGTCGGCGCGGACGGCACCATCTGCCGTGGCCTGGGGATCGATGCGAAGGGCGAAGCCTGGACGATCGACACACCGCTGCGGGCTGTCGGCGACGGCGCGGCCGAAGGAGCGGACGCGGCCGACGCCGACGCGACGGGCGGCGACTCGCGGAAAAAGTGAGCCGGAGGAGGGCGGTTCTTCGCCTGCTCAGCACCCCACCGTGCCGAGCCGAGGCGAGTGACCCGGGCTCCTGGGACGGGCGGGTGCCTTTCCTCGATCCGTCCACCTATGAAGCCATCTCTGCTCCTTCTCGGGGCCCTGGCCGGCTCGGTGCTGCTCGCACCGACCGCCGTCGCTCAGACCCCGCAGTCCCCATTGCAGCCGTTCACCGGCACCGTCCGGGCGACCCCCGTTCCTCCGGCGGGGCCCGACCTGGCGGCGCCGCCGCGGCACATGGTCGAGTCCGACCACAAGCGCGGTGGCTACGTCGATGCGCCGATCGGCCCGGCGAACGCACTGCGGTCGGTGCCGGTCGAGCTGGCCACCCTCGAGCCGCTCGGCGGAGCTGCGGAGGCCAAGCAGGACTTCGTGGAGACCGCGGTGATCGGCAGCGGCAGCCGCAGCACGGTCGGTGAACCGTCGGCGACGATGGCCGACGCGAGCAACGGCTTCTACACCGGCAACCACCACGCCGCCCGGACCACCGACGGCGGGTCGAACTGGACCGGCGTGAACCCGGCGACGCGCTTCGGTTCGGGGTTCTGCTGCGACCAGCGGGTGATCACCCACCCGAGCGGCGTCTCGATCTGGCTCCTGCAGTACTCGAACGGCAGTGGCCCCGACACCCACAAGCTCGCCGTCGCGGAGACTCCCGCGGCGCTCGGTTCGAACACCTTCGCGCGGTCGTTCGACTTCGCCGCGACGAACTTCGGGATCACCGGCGACCTCGACTTCCCCGACGTCGCGGTCGCCGGCGACTTCTTCTACTTCGCTTCGAACGTCTTCGGCGCGTCGTTCAACGCGGTCGTCTACCGCATCCGAGCGGCGGACTTCCTCACCGGCAACGTCTCCTTCTCGTTCTTCCGGGCCACCAATCCGGGTGGCGGAGGTCTCGGCGGTGGCAGCTACCGCTTCACCCAGACCGCGATCGACACCGACACGATGTACTTCGCGGAACACCGGAACACGAGCCGCATCGCGCTGTTCCGCTGGGGGCCGAGCGGACTGTCGATCTTCGAGCGGGACGTGCCGCAATGGTCGGCGTCGAACTACGTCGACACCTGCCCCGATGGCGTCGACTGGTTGAGCCGCGCCGACAGCCGGATCACCGGCGGCTACCAGACGCTCGAGGAGGTCGGCTTCATGTGGACCTCGTCGGCCGTCGGCAACATCACCCGTCCACACGTGCGGGTCGCGCGCTTCAAGAAGTCGGACCTGAGCCTGATCCGGGTCCAGACGCTGAACTTCGGCGACACCTCGCTGGCCTATCCCGCGGTCGCGCCGAACATCGCCGGTCACCTCGGCATCACGCTGGCGATGGGCGGTGGCACGCGCTTCCCGAGCTACTGCACGGCGCTGGTCGACGACATCCAGAACTTCCAGCGCGGCCTGACGATCACCATCGAGCGCTCGGGTGACGACACGCCGGCGGTGGCCGCCGACGGCGAGGCGCGCTTCGGCGACTACTTCACCGTGACGACCGCTCCGCACTCCGACCGGATGACCTTCATCGGCACCGGGCTGGCGCAGCGGGGCGGATCGGGCGGGAGCAACAGCGAACCGCGCTTCCAGCACTGGGGCCGCGCCGCATTCCAACCGAACGCCGGTCCGTTGAACTTCGCGGGACTGATCGTCAAGTCCGAGCCCGCCGGCGTGCCGATCGACATGACGCCGTTCGACTTCCTCGGCGGTGCCGGCGACACCACGCCCTTCTACCGGAAGTTCGTCGCCGGCACGGCGAGCATCCAGCTCACCGCGCCGGCGCAGTTCACCGACGGCAACGGGCAGCTGTTCCGCTTCGTGCGCTGGCGGACAAAGTCCGTTCCGGACGAGGACCTGAGCTTCGCGTCGCGCCCGGTCGGCCAGCGGACCTTCATCATCTCCGACATCGGCTCGTTCTCCGACATCTGCGTGGCGGACTACGAAGAGGCGTCGCGCGCCAACGCCGAGCGGTATGGCGTCGCCTGCCCGCCGTCGGGTGCCTTCTACGAGCTGTTCGACACCGGCTCGCCGTTCGACCTGGCCAACAAGGGCATCATCCTGACGCCGGAGCGGAGTGGTGGTTGGCAGGTCGCCGTGGATCCGAGCCCGTTCCTCGACCAGCGCATCGCCAACAACTTGAACCTCGGCGACGACGTACTCGCCGCCGGCGTGTCACTGGGCTTCGCCGTGAACATCCCAGGCGCCGGGTCGGTGTCGACGGTCGACGTGGATTCCAATGGCCGACTCGGCTGGGGCCTCTCGAGTTCGGACTTCAGCGAGTCGGTCGGCGAGTTCCTCGCCGAGAACATGCTCGCGGTGGTCTGGGACGACCTGAACCCGAGCGCGGCGGTGGCGGGTGGCGGCGTCTACTTCGACCAGACGCCGCAGTACACGATGTGCACGTGGCTCCGCGTGCCGGAGTTCAATACCTCCAACGAGAACACGGTCCAGGTGCGCTTCTTCCGGAGCGGGATCATCGAGGTGTCGTGGCGCGACGTCGCTTCCACCGACAGCCTCGTGGGCTTCTCGACCGGGCTCAGCGCGCGGGATCCGGGCGGCATGAATCTCGGCGCCTTCGCGTCCTTCATCACCGGCCCCGGTCAGACCGAGATGATCCTGAACTCCGCGGCCCTGCCGATCCTCGGCCAGGCCTCGAACTTCCAGGTCTTCGACGCGCCGGCCAGCACCCAGTTCGGCGTCGTGAACCTCGGCCTGTCGGCAGCCAACCTGCCGCTCGCCGCGATCGGCGCGCCGGGCTGCTCCGGCTACGTCGGCAACCAGCTCGACGGGCTGCCGTTCGCGGGTCCGGGTGGCAGCACGATCACCGTGCCCTTCGCGATCCCGAACAACCTGGACTTCCTCGGTCTGGAGCTGTTCGCGCAGGCCCTGGCGGTCGCGCCGGGCACCAACGTGCTGGGCCTCGCGGCGTCGAACGGTCAGAAGTTGACCCTGGGCAACCTGCCCTGAGCCGCCGGTCGCGAGACGCCACCCTGGCGGCGGGGTCTCGCGGATCGGGGATCAGTAACGCGGGCTCATCAGTATCTGGGCACCATCCGCGTGGTGACCGCGACCGGGTCGTTCCAGACCAGCACGTCGATCCCGGCGTCCTTGGCTTCCGGATGCTTCAGGGTCGACAGGTTCTCCTCGACCCCCAGGTTGAGGAACACCACCTTGCCACCCGAGCAGGAGGCGATGATCTCGGCCGGCACCCGGAACACGTCGATCTCCTCGGTGCGGCGGTGCTTCGCCGGGATCGTCATCTGCTCCAGGAAGTCGCCGCGACGCCCGTGGGTGTGCGGGATGTTCTGGGCTTTCAGCACGCCGGTGATGATCCCCAGCTCGAGTTGCTTCTCCGGAGCCAGCTCGGCGTAGCTCGCCGGGTAGGTCATCACCACGTAGCTCGGCCGCAGGTCGCGGAGCGCGCCCGAGTAGCTCTGCTCGATCAGCGCGACCGTCTCGTCGTGCTCCCGCTCCTCGGCGGTGCGGCCATCGCCACAGGCCGGAACGGCCAGGAGCAAGAGGCCAGTGATCGTTGCGATACCCAGACGCTGTTTGAACCGGCCCCGGCCATGGCGCGGAGCCCCCATCCTCATGCGGGCTGCCATGGGGTCGAAAACGACGTCTCGTTCGAACAGCTTTCGCGAGGGTCAGGAAATGTCTCGCCGATGTGAAGACGGACCGCACGGAGATCGGGTCTCGATATCCTGACTGCGTGCGCAGGCTCCTTCTCCTCTTCGTGTTCCTCGGATCGTCGAGCGGGTTGGTGGCGCGCGCGCAGGACCCCGGTGAGGCCGAGCGGATCCGTGATGTGCTCGGCGCCGCGGCGGAGCCGGCAGGCGACCCGGACGAGTACTTCGCGGAGCTGCTCCGCCGCGTCGAGCCGGTGCGTGCCCATCCGCCGCCCGACTGTGTCGTCCGCCTGACCGACCCGGCGCCGTTCGGAGCCCGCAATGCGGTGTTGCTGGAGGCGGCGACGTCGTGGCGCTGCATGCCCCTCGCGGCGCTCCTCGCGGCGACCCACGACCCATTGGCTGCCATCCGCATCGCCGCGCTCGGCCAGCTCGCCCACTCCGGTGAACCGGCGGTCGACGAACGGTTGCTGGCGGCGCTCGCCGTCGAGGACTTCGAGGAGGCCCATGCGGCTGCCGGCCTCGCGATCCATCGGGTAGGCCAGGGCGTCTCCTCCGCTCCGGAGTCCCTGCTCGCAGGTCTGCGACGGCTGTTCGCCGCGCCCGTCGATCCCGTCGATCTCCGCCACGCCCTCGATGTGATCCTGGCCCGCAAGCACCTGCTCGTCGCGATTCGGGCCTTGCCGATCGAACTGCTGCCGTGGCTGCAGGACGTGCTCGCCGCGCCGGCGCCCGAGAATCCCTTCCTGGCCTTCCGCACCGACGATTGCCGGCTCGAAGCCGCGCGGCTGATCCGGCAGTTCGGACCGGATGCCGGGGGGGCGACCGATGCGCTGTTCGGGGTGCTCGCCGGCCGCCGGGGTCGCTGGGACCTGCAGTGGACGGTTCTCGACACGCTGCTGCGCGTGGTGCCCGACGCCCGAAGGCAGGAGCTGGCCGCGACCGTGACCGACATCGTCGTCCGCACCCTCGAAGCTCGAACCGAGCCCGACGCGCCGGCCGGCCATGCGCGGGAGTTCGCATCCCGCCGGACCCGCCTGCTCGCCACCGGCTTCGCGGCGCTGGCGGCACTCCCGCCCGCGTCGGCCGACCGACTCCGCCAGGCGATTCTCGACGGACTCGCCGACGGCGGCGACGGAGGTGTCCTCGCCTGCGCGTTGGCGCGGTTCGGAGACGACGCCGGTGTGCGCGCCGCGGTGCGCGCGCGGCTCGAGGAACTCGTCGAACGGCCGCTCGCTCACAGCGAACTCGCCCTGCCCTGGCTGCTCGGCGATCGGGAGGCTCTGCCACCGGTGCTCGCCGCCCTCGGCTCCCTCGTGGCGACCGACGACGAGCAGCAGCGCGCGCGGCTGCTCCGGGCCTGCGACGACGCACTCTCGGATCCGGCGCACGAGCCGCTGGCCGCGGCGCTGCTCGAATCCGCCGCGGAGATCGACGACCAGGCCTTCCGGCATCGGATGCTCCACCTGTTGGCGAAGCACGCGCCCGAACTGCTCGTCGAGCGACCGGTGGAGGGCATACTGCGTCTCGAGATCCTCGATGCAGTGGTGCGCCAGGCGCCATGGTTGCTGGTGCCGGAGCTCCTGTCCCCGGATGCGATCGAGCGGCGCCGCATCCAGGGATTCATGAAGTCCTTCGCCGAGCCGTCTCCGCAGCTCGAAGCGGCCTTCTCCGAGGCGCTGCTCGTGTCGACGCCCGGCGCGCTCGCCGGAGTGGTGCAGTGTGTCCAGGTCGTCGGCGCGTCGCGTTCGCACGTCGAGAGGTTGTTGGAGATCGCCAATGATCCGATGGGCGACGGGGCGGTCCGGCGGCGGGCCTGGACTGCGGCGGTCGCGGCGTGCGCCGCGGACCCGCGGCCGTTCCTGCCACTCCCGCGCTCGACCTCGGACACGTTGGCGCTGTTCCAGCAGGTCGCCTTCCGTGGCAGCGCGGCAGCGGCGTGGGTCCCGGTGATCCGGGATTGGGTCGCCCAGTCGCCCCGAGCCGACTCCGAGGACCTGGCCCCGATGGCGGCGCACTTCCTCACCCAGCTCGGTCCGGACGGGCTGGCGGCGATGGAGAAGCTGTCGCTGGCCGAAGAAGTGCTGGTCGACCACGTCGAACAGGCGCTCCGCCGGACCGGCGATCCGGTGGTCGAACGCGCGGCCGTCCAGTGGCTGATGGCGCGCGCAGCAGCGATGCCCGAAGACCTGCTCGAGAAGCTGCGCGGCCGGGAGCGCGCGCCCTGGTATTCGCTCTGGCTGCTGCAGACCGAAGACCCGCGCTTCGAGGCGCTGCCGTTCCGCGAACTCGCAGGTGACGATCCACAGCTCGCCCGCGCCGCCGCACGCTTCTTCGCCAGGGCCCGCGGTCGAGCCGACGCCGACGCGGTGCTCGCGTGGCTCGAGCGCGACCCCCGCGAGCCGATCCGCGCGGCCGTCCGCTGATGGCCGCCTGCGTGAATTCGCCCGCTCGACCTCGACAGGCTCCGGCCACGGCCGACGATGACCCGCCCGAGACGGTGCCCATGAACGAGACCGAACCCGCCATCGAGCTCCGCGACCTGCGGATGTCCTTCGGCTCCAACCAGGTGCTCGACGGCATCGACCTGACGATCGCGCCCGGCCAGGTCTTCGGCTACGTCGGTCCCAACGGCGCCGGCAAGTCGACGACGGTGAAGATCCTGGTGGGCATGCACGACGGCTACCAGGGCACCGCGCGGGTCGCCGGCTTCGACGTCGGCAAGGACCCCCTGGAGGTCAAGCGGCGCATCGGCTTCCTGCCGGAGAACGCGCAGCTCTACGAGGTGCTGACCGTGCGCGAGCACCTGCTGTTGGTCGGTCGCCTCCAGGGCATGGAGGACGAGCTGATCCTGGAGCGCGGCAAGGTGCTGCTCGAGGGCTTCGAGCTGACCGCGCGGATCGAGTCGCGGCTCGGCGCCTTGTCGAAGGGCATGCGGCAGAAGGTGATGATCACCAGCGCGCTGCTGCACGATCCGAAGATCCTGTTCTTCGACGAGCCGCTGTCGGGGCTCGACGTGCATTCGACCGTGCTCCTCAAGGAGCTGATCCAGGCGCTCGCCGCCGACGGCCGCACGATCTTCTACTGCTCGCACATGATGGACGTGGTCGAGCGGGTCTGCGACCGCATCGCCGTCCTGTCGAAGGGTCGGATCGTCGCGCAGGGCTCCTTCGAGGAACTGTCCGCGGAGCGTGGCAGCGGCGAGACCCTGGAGCGGATCTTCCTGGAACTCACCCAGGGCGGTGGCGAGGCCGAGCGTGCCCGTCACATGCTCGGAGCGTTCGCCTCGCCTGCCGCGCCCGGATCGGGAGACGGCGCGTGACGGCCCGGCGCCCCTGGCCCACCGCCACCTCGAGCCGTGTCCGGCGGTCGCTCCGGACTCGCTCGCTGGGGCCGCGGACCCCGCCGACCCGGGTGGCGCACCGGGTGCTCTGCGCCCTCGCACCGCTGTGGCGCGTGCTCGGCGCCGACCCGCGGCAGGTCGCGACCCTCACCGGCTGCTACCTGCTGTTCGACGAGCGCCGCGGCAAGGCCAGCCAGACCGGCGAGCAGCCCTCCTCGCCGTTCACCGGTGGGATGCTCCTGACGCTCGTCATGAACCTGCTGGTCGGAGGAGGCGTCGGCGTTGCCCTGTTCCTGGATGACCCGGTGTGGGCGATGGGCGTCAGCCAGGGACTCATCCTCTGCGTCACTTCCATGGTCCTGGTCACCGACTACAGCGCGGTGCTCCTCGACGAGGCCGACGCCGCGCAGATGGCGCCCCTGCCGGTGTCGGACCGCACGCTGCTCGCGGCGCGCATCGCGCACATCGCCGCCTACCTGTCGCTCACCGTCGGCAGCCTGGCCTTGCCGGGCCTGATCCTCGGCTCGATCACGTGGGGCGTGGTCGCCTTCCCGGCGATCTGGATCCTGTCGTCGATGCTCACCGGCGTGCTGGCGATCGGCCTGTCCTTCGGCATGTTCCTGGTCGCCGCGCGCTTCCTGCCGGCCAGCCGCTTCAAGGACGCGACGCTGTACCTGCAGATCGGCGCCAGCGTGCTGTTCGTCGGCGGCTTCCAGGTCATCCCACGCCTGATCTCCAAGGACCTGCTCGCGCGGATCGAGGGCTGGTTCCCGTGGTTCGCCTGGCTGGTGCCGAGCTTCCACCAGGGCGGTCTGCTGGCGCTCGCCGACGGTGGCCATGATGGACGGCACATCGCCCTCGCGGTGCTGGCGCTGGCGTTGCCCCTAGGACTGATGCTGGGACTCGCGCGGCTCGGCTCGCGTGGCTTCCTCGCCGGGATCTCGAGTCGCTACGGCTCCGAGGAGGCGGCCGTTTCGCCCGAGGCGTGGCAGGTCGCGCCGCGCCGCTTCGCCGATCCCGAGCAACAGGCCGGCGCCGACTTCCTGGCGATCCTGTCCGCGCGGGACCGCAACTACCGCCTGCGCGCATGGCCGCTGGTGGCGATCGCGCTGCTGATCTCGCTCGGCATCGCGCTGCAGAAGGGCGGCTTCGACGACTCCTCCAACCGCATCGTGCTCGCCGTGTACGTCCTCGGCGCCTACGCACCGATCTTCCTGCTGCTCACCCGCTACAGCCAGGACTGGGAGGCCCGCTGGATGTTCCAGGTCGCGCCGCTGCGCAGTGCCGGGCCGTTCCTGGCCGGAGCATGGTCGGTACTCGCGCTGCGGCGGATCGTGCCGATCCTCCTCGTCGGAGTGGTCTTCGTCGCGCTCGTCGGCGGCCTCGTCGCTGCGGCACACGGCGTGTTCGCCTCGGGTGTCGGCCTCGCGCTGTTCAGCCTGATCTCCGGGGAGTTCACGCGCACCTTGCCCTTCACCCGCAAGCCGGTGAAGAAGGACACCAGCTCGCTGGGGCTGATGTTCGGTGCGATGTTCGCGGCGGGCCTGGTCGGCGTCGTGCACTTCCTGCTGGCGACGTTCGCCGAGCCGGTGATCTACGTCGGCGGGCCGGTGTTCTGGCTGCTCGGCCTGTTCCTGCTGCGGCAGGCGCGGTTCCGCAAGGTGCCGGTGCGCTTCGAGACCTGAATCGAGTCGGCAGGATCGACCTGATTGCAGACCCGGTGAGACCACGAGGGCGGACGCGGGCTACTTACGGTGGAGTGGCTCTTCGGCGACCGGGACGCTGCAGCTGGTCGGGGGGCAGTCACCGGCCCTGTGTGGGAGCTACGCTGGAGTGCACCGATCCGGAACCCACATGCCGTCCACATTCCGCGGTGCCTGCGCGCTGTCCCTGACCCTCGCAGTTGCCTCCACACCCTCCCCCGCCCAACGCCAGGTCGCCGACCTCGATCCGTCGACCAACCTCGCGTCGTCCACTCCAGGACAGTTCGTGGCCAGCGGCCCGCGACTGTTCTTCTCCGCGCGGACCGGGCTGGGCCTCGAGCTGTACACCAGCGACGGGACGAACGGCGGAACCTCGCTGACCGTCGATATCTGGCCCGGCGCCAACAGCGGTTGGCCGCAGGAGATCGTCGACCTCGACGGCGCAGGTCGGGTGTTCTTCAGCGCGCAGGATGCCCTTGCCGGGCGTGAACCCTGGGTGAGTGACGGCACGCCTGCCGGGACCTTCCGCCTCGCCGACGTGATGCCGGGCGTCGAGGGCTCGGGACCGTTCGATCCGGTGCGGGTCGGTAATCGGGTGTTCTTCGGCGCCGACGACGGCGTGCATGGCCGCGAACTGTGGGTCACCGACGGCACCGTGGTCGGGACCTACCGCGTGCTCGATCTGAACCCTGGCGCGGCGAACGGCTTCACCGCGACGGGAGCAGCCCTCGGCACGTCGGTGGTCTTCCTCGGCGACGATGGCGTGGCCGGTGGCGAGCCCTGGATCGCGGATGGTGCGCCGGGTTCGGCGACGCTGTTGGCCGACACCGAGCCCGGATCGGGCAGTGCATCGATCAGCCACTTCGGATCGATCGGCAGCGAGCTGCTGTTCGTCAGCTACCAGTCGCCGCGCGGTTCGCAGATCTGGGCGACCGGCGGCACGCCGGCCTCGACGCGGCTGGTCTTCGACATCGGTCCCTTCGACGACGACAACATCGGTTGGTCGGGGACCTGGAACGGCCTCTGGTTCGGCTCGACGTTCGACGACGTGTGGGTGACCGACGGCACCGCGGCGAACAGTCGGCGGATCGTGCCGAGCACCGCGCTGCGCAACGCCGCCTACTTCGTGCCGACCCCGCGCGGCATGGTCTTCACGGGCCTGTCGAACGTCACCGGCCGCGAGCTGTGGATCAGCGACGGCACCGACGCCGGCACCAACCTGGTCCTCGATCTGCGGCCGGGCTTCCAGGGTGGCGTGCGTGGCGCTCCGACGCCGCTCGGCGCGGGTGTCCTGTTCAACGGCGAGAACGGGGTGACCGGGCGCGAGCCCTGGTTCAGCGACGGCACTCCCGGAGGGACCTTCCTGCTGCGCGACATCGTTCCCGGGAGCGGCATCTCCGACCCGGTCGAGTTGGCGTCCTGGCCCGGCCGCGGCTCCGCGGTGTTCCGGATCTACGATCCGCAGCACGGCGAGGAACCGTGGATCACCGACGGCACCGCAGCGGGCACGCGCCTCCTGGCCGACGTGCGGCGGCCTACGGGAGTGGGCTCCTTCGTCGGACAGATGGTGACGTTCGAGAACGACGTGTACTTCTTCGCCAGCGACCCCGCTCATGGCCAGGAGTTGCGGCACGGGCGCGAGCCCGGTGGCGTCACGCTGCTCGAGGATCTGTGGCCCGGATCGCAGGGCTCGGAGGGACGGATGGTCGGTGCCTGGCGCGATGCGGTGTACTTCTCGGCGCGTACGCCGGGGGGGTGGCGCTTCTACCGCACCGACGGCTCGGTGGGTGGCGCGCAGGTGCTGGCCTCACTCGAGACCGCCTTCGAAGGCGTGGAGGTCGGCGGCCGCCTGCTGTTCAGCGCGGCACCGGATGGCAGCCCGACCAACCGTGAGCTGTGGGTCTCCGACGGGACTGCGGTGGGCACCATGCTGGTCGCCGACCTGAACCCGTCGCGGGGCAGCTACCCGCAGCATCTGCATCGGGTGGGCGACAAGCTGGTGTTCGTCGCGACCGACGGTGCGACCGGCCTGGAGCTCTACGAGTCCGACGGCACGGCCGCAGGCACGCGCCAGCTCGTGGACCTCACCCCCGGCTCCAACTCGACGACCTTTCTCGACTTCGCCCCGGCCGGCGACCGACTGTTCTTCTCGGTGCTGACCACCGCGCTGGGCCGCGAACTCTACGCGACCGACGGCACGCCTGCCGGCACGGGTCTGGTCCTCGACATCCATCCGGGGAGCGCGAGTTCGTCTCCGGCGGGGATGGTCGGCTGGCGCGGCGAGCTGTGGTTCGCCGCGACCGACGCCGCGAACGACCGGGAGCTGTGGCGCTCCGACGGCACGGCTGCTGGCACGGTGCGCGCGGTCGACGTGCGGCCGGGATCGCGCTCCGCGAACCCCGCTTACCTGACTCCCACCGCCGACGGCCTGTTCTTCGTCGCGACCGACGGCAACGGCGCCGAACTCTGGCGCACCGACGGCACGCCCGCCGGGACCAGCCGGGTGCGCAACATCCGGCCCGGTCCCGAGGGTTCCGACATCAACAGTCTCACCGCGATCGGTGCGGGCACCTCGTTGCTGTTCTCGGCCGATGGCTACGACGGCGCCGACGAGGAGTTGTGGACCAGCGACGGAACCTTCGCCGGCACGCGCCGGGTCGCCGACCTGAATCCCGAGGGCGACGCGCGGCCGCGCAGCTTCCGGGTCGCCGGCCGCCACGTGTGGTTCCTCGCCACCACGGAGGCGGATGGCGAGGAGCCGTGGATCCTCGATGCCGCGGTGATCGACGCGTCGTTGGCCGAGCCGTTCGGGGTCGGCTGTCCGGGCGCCGTGGGAATTCCCGGCCTCGAGGCGGTCGGTGCGCCCCGACTGGGTGAGGCCGGCTTCGGAACCACGGTCGACCGCGGGCGGCCGGGCTCGTTCGCGGTGCTGCTGCTCGGACTGTCGGAGGCGCGTGTCGCCGTCGGTGGCGGTTGCGAGCTGCGAGTGGGTGGCGGCGTCTCGGTGGTGCTGGCGCCGACCGACGGCAACGGACGGGCATCGTTCCCCTTGCCGATCCCCAACCTGCCGGCGCTGCGAGGTCTCGAACTGTGGCTGCAGGGTGCCACCGCGGATCTCGCGGGACCGATTCCCGGTGGGACCGCGCTCACCGCTGGCCTGCGCGTGTTGATCGGCCGCGACTGAATCGGCTCGAAGGGAATCGGTGTCCGTGTCGTCCGCTGGTGGCGGGCGAGACACATGAGGTGCGTCCCGCGGAAGAGTGGTTGGCGAGTCGGTTCGCCAGCTGCCGCCGCGCTTCCAACCGTTCGAGAGGACGCACCATGATCGTCAGACTCTTCGCCGCCGTCGGCCTGTTCGGCCTTCTCGCCGCCACGCCGGCCCCGACTGCCAGCAACTGCAACTCCCCGCGGGTCCAGGACCTGTTCGGGACCAACTTCTACGCCACCGTCAACGTCTGTGACTGGACCACGCCGGTCTCGTTCACCGCGGTGGGCTTCGACATCGACTGGGCTGGCATCTACATCGGCTCTTCGTCGGTGTACCGCGTCCAGCCGGGCGACGACCACCCGATCGAGGAGGAGATCGCTGGTGTCGATCACCTGGTGGTCCCGGCCGGCGGCGTGACCTGGGGCGACATCGCCTACGGCTCGAACGACGTGCTGTACATCGCCTACTGAGTTCGCGGCGAGAGGGTTCCGGCATGAAGCGCTCGCCGTCACGTCGTCCGATCGTTCACGGAATCGTGGCGACGCTCGGTCTGCTCGCATCTTCCTGTCGGCCGGCGGGCGCGGTGGCCGGAGCGACTCCCCCGGAGATCTCGCGGGACCTCTGGTACCTCGTCCCGGGTGTCGATCGGCTCACCGCCGTCTGGCTCGGTCCCGAGGTCCGTGGTCCCGCCGGCCCACCGTTCCGCTTCCTCAACGTGGTCCACAACGGACCCGATGAGGTGTTCGCGGCGTTCTCGCGGCCGGTGGTCGACCCGCATTGCGGAGCGATCGAACTGACGCATCGCGACCTGTCGATCGTGGTGGCTGCCACGACCGGCGACTGGCGCACCGTGCGCACCCGCGAGGACCTCGAAGTGACGGTCACCTTGCCGTGATCGCGGCGCGTCCTCCGGTCTATCGCATGACCACACCACCACGCGCTGCCATCGATCAGCCGGTCGAAGGTCTCGACGCCGCGGTCAGGTTCTTCAAAGACCTGCAGATGTGCCCGATGATCGGGCACTCCATGCCGGCCGACGATCTCGAACTGGTGCGCCGCGCCGTGGCCCGTGAGCCGGACGCGCTGCGCCGACTCGGCGAGCGGCTGCTCAGCGTTCCCCGGCTCCTCGGCTGCATCGTGCGGCGGCGAGGCATCCGTCTGCACGACTCCGACCTGCACGATCTCAGCCACGAGATCATCACCAAGGCGTGGCGGAAGATCGGCGAATACCGCGGCGAGGCACCGCTGGAGGGCTGGCTGTGGAGCTTCTGTGTCCTCGAACTGATGAACCACCTGCGGCGCCGCGGCCGCGGACCGAGGCTGTTCAGCGACCTCGGCGAAGATGCGGTTCCCGAGCCCGCGGCCGAGCAGCAAGCACCTCACGAGCCGCGTCCGCTCGAGCGGTGGCTCAGGCATCTCGGCGAGCGCGAGGCCCAGGTGCTGGAACTGAAGATGGTCGACGGCCTGTCGTTCCCGGAGATCGGCGAGGCGCTCGGCGTGGCGACCAGCACCGCCAAGACCAGCTACTACCGCGCACTCGACAAGCTGGCGAAGCTGCGTGAGGGGGAGGCCGCGCGATGAACCACGCCGACGAACACCGTCCCGACGACCCACTGGAGCAGCTCTTCGAGCGTTGGCTGGAAGATCCCGACGCGCTCGATGCCTCGGAACGCGCGCGGCTCGAGGCGGAGCCGCGGTTGCGTGAACGGCTGCAGGCGGTGCGCGACGTCGAGCGCGAGCTGCACGTGGAGGCGGAGGAGTGGCGTTCCAAGGCCCTCGATCGCGAGCCGCTGCCTGCGCCAGAACTGCAGGAGTCGCTGCGGGCGCGGTTCGAGGAGATCGCTGCACCTGCGGCCGATGCGCGGCAGGCGCCGCGCTCGGGCGAGGCGTGGCGCACGGTTCTGTGGACGTCGCTCGCCGCGGCGGCCGCAGGGCTGCTCGTCTGGTTCTGGCCGCACGCGAACTCGCCCGAGCCCATCCGACCCGCACCACCGGAGGTGCTGTCCGGTGATCGCTTGCAGGTGACGGTCGATGCCGACTCCGCTCGGCTCAGCTGGAGTCGGGCCACCCAGGTCGACGAGACCGTGGTGATCCGCGTGGTCGATCCCGTGCGCGGGGAGGCCGTGTACACCGAGCGGCTCCAGGGCGGGGAGGATTCGTTCACTCCCAGCGATGCGCAGCTGCGCGCGTGGCCCGATCCCTTCCAGGTCGAGATCGAGGTGCACGACATCGACGGGGAGACGGTCGGGGGGCCGACGCGCGTGCAGGTCCGGCGGCCGCGTCGGGTCGGAATGTCGGCCAGGGAGCCGCCAGAGAACGCCGACCTGGCGCGGCTCCGGCTCGAGGCGGATGCGGCGCGGGCTACCGGGGATCTCGAGACCGAACTCTGCGCCGGTGCCGAACGGGTGACCGTGCTCGCGCAGCTGGAGCGCTTCGATCTGGCCGAGCGGCTCTGCGCGGAGCTCACCGACGCTGCCGATGCCGGGGCCGCTCCGATCGGCAGCGTGGTGCTGGAACTCGCCCGCATCGAACTCGCCCTGCAGGCCGCGGACCTGGAGCGTGCATCGGTTGCGTTGCGGGTCGCGGATTCGATCCTCGAAGCAGTGGAGATCGACTACGGCACTTCTGAGCGCATCGCGCTCGAGGTCCTGGTCCGCTGTGCCGGGTCACGCTGCGAGTTGTCGACCGGTCGCGCCGATCTGGCACTGCGCAGTGCGCAACGTGCGGTCGAACTCGCTGATTCGCTGGGAGATCACCCGGCCGCAGCAGATCGTCAGGCCGCGGCACGGCTGGATCTCGCGCGGGCTTCACTCGCCGCCCGCCGTCCGGACCAGACCCTCCGGATCGCCGACGAGGTTGCCGCGGACCTGGGCGCGTGGTCGCCCGACACGCTCGAGTTGCTGTTGCTGCGGTCGCATGCACGAGGGCTGTACCTCGGCGTGACCGATCGCGACCTCGAGAGTGCGCTCGCCGATCTGGACGTCCTGCTTGCCGCACCTCAGGCGTCACGCCGGTTGCGCTTCGCGGCGTTCGTCGCGCGCGCCGCGCTGCTGTGGAATGCGGCCCGGTCGAGCGCCGCGGCCGAGTGCTGCGAGCGTGCCGAGTCGGAGCTCGGCGAGATCGCGCTGGAAGGTGGTGATCGGAGTGCGCCACCGGCGAGCCTCTTGATGCTCCGCGCGATCGAGACCCGCATCGGGCTCGGCTCGGAAGACCCGGAGATGGCGTCGAGGCGCGCGACCGGGTTGTCGCGGCTCCTCGATCGCCTCGTGTTCTCGGGTGGGAGCGCCGATGCCGACTCCGTGACCGCGCCGCTGCTCGATGTCGGTCGCCGAGCCGCCTTGAGCGCCTGGTTCGATGCGCTCCGTGCCGCGCAGCCCGGTGCGCGCGGGATCGAGGAGGCGTTTCTCGCGCTCTGCCAGGCCCAGGCGCTCGGTTCCATGGCGCGGTACTGGGAGGTCGGTGTGCCGACGCTGGCGGAGGTGCGCGCCCTGATACGGCCGTCTGACGTCCGCGAGCCCGATGCCGCGCTCTGGAGTTACAGCTTCGGCTGGCGCCGCAGCCATCTGTTCGTGGTCGGTCCAGAGGGCGTCGCCTGTTTCGACATTCCGTTCGGTGAAGAAGCGCTGCGGACACTCGCGAGGGAGTTCCGCAGCGATCCTGCCGATCCGCTCGTCGGACGTCGTCTCGCCGAGGCCCTCGCGCCGCCCGCGGTCGTGGAACACGTAGCTGGGACGCGGCGCGTGGCGCTCACCCTGGTCGGACTGCACGATCTCGGCGGTGTTCCGATGGAAGCTCTGCCGCTGGGCGATCGCGGGCATCTGGGAGACCACGCCGATCTCGGCTATCTACCCTCCGTCCCGGTGGGAGTCGCGCTCGCGCGGCGGGAGCGATTGCGGCGGGGCTCTTCGTCGACCGCGCAGGTCGTGCTGGTCGGAGGACCGGACCGCGAGCAGTACGGCTTCGAACTGGGGCCGGACGCGATCGCCGACTTCGTTCTCACGGACCGCGCCAACGCGCTGCTCGGCCTGGGGGCAGAAGCCACTGTCGCGACGCTGTTCGAACCGGGGGTCGCCGAGGCCACGGCGTTGGTGTTGGTCGCGCACGGCGAGCGCGACCCGGTGAGCGGCGCAGCGACGGTCCTCCTCGCCGAGGCGGATGGCGACGGTGTTCTCGATCCGATGGACTTCGATTCCCTGGCGCGCGGTTCCGACGCGGCGCCGGCGCTGCCACCCCTGGCCGTGGTGTTCGTGTGTGGGGCGGCACGTCAGCGGATCCTGCGCGGAGAGGATGGCGCGCAGGGATTGGCGGGTGGGTTACTGCGTGGTGGCGCCCGGGCCGTCGTGTTGGCTCAGGACGACGTCGAGTTCGCGGCCGCACGTCGCTTCGCGCGGGTCTTCGGCGACGAGATCGTGACCGGTGCTTCGCCAGCTCGGGCGCTCCGCGAGGGTCTGCTCGCTCTCGATGCCGATCCGGTGCGCGCAGCCGACCGGCTCGGTGCGTTGCACGTGGTCGGTCTCGCCCACCGTCCCGTCTGGGCCGCGCCACGCCCGGGCCAGAACCGCGGGGTCCTGGCCGCTGCATGTGCCGTTGCCGTGGCCTTGCTGGGGTGGGCACTGCGCAGTTCGAGAACTCGGCGGCCGGCTGCGCGGAGCACATGAACTCGTTCACTGACCGGACTGCGGATCCGGATTCGGGCGAGGCCCGCGCTTCGGCGGACGGTGGCTGATGCGTCGTACCGCGGGGATCTGCGCCGAGGGGCGGACGTCGTGCGGTAGCACCGGGGCGGGGTCGTCGTGGAACCACGCCGGGACGGTCACTCCGGGGTCGTCGAAGTCGCTCTCGACGGGAAGGAAGCCGGTTCCGCCCGCATCGAGGACGTAGAAGTTCGACGGACCGAGCTGAGGCTGCTGCGGGCTCGCTTCGCCGGAGATGTTCCGGCCGCGGAGTTCCAGCAAGGCGAGGTGATCGGGCGCGGAGTCGCCGACATCCACGATGCCGAACGGCGGCGGGATCGAGAGCTTCAACTGCCAGTTGCCGCCCGTGACGGCTGTTCCGTCGTCGAGGTAGCCGCGGTCGAGGGCGACCGACTCGAGTTCGGGGATGCGCTCCCAGTTCAGCGGCGCGCCTTCTTCCGCATCGGGCCCGGTGAGCGGAACATCGTAGAGGATGACCTCGATCTGGTCCCAGTCGGAGCTCGCCGCCGTCTCGACCGTCAGTTCCACCAATCCGGTCCGGGGATCGGAGCCGTAGGAGAGTCCATGGAGCGTAGGCGCGGGATCGCCGGCGCTGTCCTCATGGACGACGATCTGTGCTGGCGTGGAGGCGTCGTTGCCGTAGGCGACCACGATGTCCAGGTCGTCATCCCCGTCGATGTCGGTGATCACCGCGGGAGACGAATTGGAGTAGCTGGTCGGCGCGTTGACGCTGCCGCTCGGAAGCCACTGATCGGGCTGCGACGCGGAGTCCAGGTTGGTGATGAGCACGCGGTCGTCGAAGCTCAACACGAGTTCGGTCGACGAGTCGCCGGTCAGTTCCACGAACTCCAGACCGCGCAGCGGCGCCATGCTCGGCGTGTAGGGCGCGATCGCTGTGCAGTTGCCGAAGACGTTGCCGTCGAAGGTGCAGCCGAGCCACTGCGTGCCGTCGTGCCCGACGAAATACAGGGGCGCCGAGCTGGTCGGCTGATCGTTGGGGCAGAAGCGCCCGCCGGAGAGATTGCTGTTGCACGTCCACGCCGGGTCGGAGCCGAACACCGGGACGACCGTCAGTTTGCGGCCATTCAGCAGGATGAGCAGCGGCAACCCGCCGCTGCTCAGGTCCGAGAACAGGGTCTGCTCCGGATCGCTGCCGATGGGCAACGGTTTGTCGACCGGAGCGTAGGACTGGTACCGGCTGACGCTCGGGTCCTCTGCGAGATAGAACAGGGCCCGGCGCGTCTCGCTGCTGTCGCGGTCGATCACCGCCACGACGTCCAGTCCGGCGCCACCCTTCCAGGTGCGCACCACCAGTCCGTCCAGGAACTCGGACGTCGCGAACGCTGAGCCGGCCGCGAGGCTCTGGGCATCGCCGAACCAGCGTTGGACCTGGCCTGCCTCACAGGTCACAACGGTGTCGGGGAGTCCGACACCGCTCGGCGCCAGCCGCACGTCCACGGTCGCGCCGAGGTTCGCGGTCGCGGTATGGTGTCGATAGCGGCCCACTCCGTAGGCCAGGACCATTCCATCGCTGGTCCGCAGCACGAGATCGCGGGTGCCTTCGTCGTAGATGTTGCCGATCTGCAGCGAGTTCAGGTCGGTCAGGTCGGTGGGGAAGTCGTCGAGTTCGTCGACCTCGGTGACCCAGTTGGTCTGCCCGCTGGCGGAGTCGGGTGCGAGGAAGAGGGCGGCGACCAGCGCCAGACCGATCGCTCGCCCGTCGAGGCGCAACGGTTCACCGTGGCTGGCGATCGCTTCGCCAGCCGGCAGGAGGCGGGACTTCGGGGATTGGGTATTCATGGGACGGAAGGGGGAACCGAAAAGGGCGGCGAACGGCTCGGTCGGGACCGCGCGAGCCGCAGCTGTAGCGGATCGGAACATGGATCCAGGACTGCCGCCGACGTGTCGGGCCGCTTTCTGCCGGTCTACACCGAATCTCCCGTTCCCGCGGATTCCGATTCGGAGCCCGGGTCCCTGCTTGTATCGCGACGCCGCATGTTCGCGCGCATCTCGTGGCGGTCTCCGCCTCAGGCCCCCGACGGGTCGGACGTGGCGGTCCTCCGCCGTCCGAACGCCAGGTAGAGCACCGGCAGCAGGAACAGGTTGAGGGCCGTCGAGGTCGCCAATCCGCCGACGATCACCACTGCGAGCGGATGCTCGATCTCGTAGCCCGGCTCGTGACCGTGCAGCAGCAGCGGCACCAGCGCGAGTGCCGCCGAGGTCGCGGTCATCAGGATCGGCGACAGGCGCTCGGACGCACCCCGCAACACCAGCTCGGGTCCGAAGGTCAGGCCTTCCTGCTGTTCCAGATGCATGTAGCGGCTCACCACCATGATGCCGTTGCGGGCCGCGATCCCGAGCACGGTCACGAAGCCGACCAGCGAGCCGAGCGACAGCACCCCGCCGGAGATGCCCACCGCAGCCACGCCGCCGATCAGCGCGAAGGGCAGGGTGGCGAACACCATCACCGCGACGCGCAGGGACCCGAAGTCGGTCAGCAGCAGGAGGAAGATCCCGAGCACCGCGGCGAAGCCGAGGACCAGCAACTGCTGCTGCGAGGCCTGGCGTTCGGCGTACTCGCCGAGGACCTCGGCGTGGTACTCGCGCGGAAAGCCGAGCTCGCCTACCGCGCGGGCAACGTCGTTCGCGACGCTGCCGAGGTCGCGGCCGTCGGCATTGCAGGTGACGTCGATCTTGCGCGACGCCGACTCGCGCTGGATCACGTTGGGGGTCGGCACGATCTCGACGTCGGCGAGTTCGCCGAGTGGCACCAGCGCCCCGTTGGGGGCCTCGATCCGCAGGGCCCGCAGTCCGCCCACGTCGGCGCGTGCCGCGTCCTCGCCGCGGATGGTCACACCGACGATCGTCCGGGCGTCGGGGATCTCGCCGACGCGGTTGCCCTGGACCATCGTCACCACGGCACGACGGATCTGGCCCGGGCCGAGCCCGTAGCGAGCCGCGGCCTCGGGGCGCACCCGGACCTGGACCTGCGGGATCATCGTCTGCTGTTCGACGTGCACGTCCGCCGCACCTTCGATGCCGCCCACCGCCGTGGCCACCGCGTCGGCGCGCTCCCGCAGGACTCCCAGTTCCGGGCCGAAGATGCGCACCACGACCGCGCCGCTCGATCCGGTCAGGACCTCCTTGATGCGCTCCTTCAGGTAGGTCAGCACGTCGCGATACAGGCCCGGATAGCCGGCGATGACCTCCTTGACCTTCGCCACCGTCGGCTCGTAGTCGACGCTGTCGTCGACGCTGATCCAGAGTTCGGTGAAGTTCGGGCCGACCACCTCGTCGGCGACCTGGGCCCGGCCGATGTGCGAGCCGAAGTTGCGGACCCCGTCGAGGGCCAGCAGCTCGTCGCTGACCCGCTCGGTGATGCGGGCCATCGCCTCGATCGAGGTGCCCGGCTTCTCGACCCAGTGCATCAGGAAGTCCCGCTCCTTGAACTCGGGCAGGAACTCCTCGCCGAGCCGCGTCGCAGCGAATCCGGTGGCCGCCAGCGAGACCACCAGCAGCGCGGTCGCGGTCCTGGGTCGCGCGAGGAGCGGGCGGAGCATCCGGACGTAGATGCTCTGCAGCCCGTGGACGAGCGGTGAGCCGTGCGCGCGCGGTCGGGCCCCGGGGAGCAGGATCAGGCTCAGCACCGGTGTCACCGTCAGCGCCACGGCGAGCGAGGCGCCGATCGCCAGCACGTAGGCGATCGCGAGCGGTCGGAAGAACGAGCCGGCGAGTCCATCGAGGAAGAACACCGGCAGGAACACCAGCACCACGATCAGACTGCCGTAGACGACCGCGCTGCGGACCTCCAGCGAGGCTTCGAGCACCACCCTCAGGGCCGGCCGCGGCGCATCCCGGAGCTTCTCGAGCTGCAGCCGCCGCGCGATGTTCTCGACGTCGATGATCGCGTCGTCGACCACCTCACCCACCGCGATCACCAGGCCGGCCAACACCATGGTGTTCAGCGGGATCCCGGTCCAGTCGAGTACCACCACCGCGGCGAACACCGACAGCGGGATCGACACCAGACTGATGCAGGCGGTCCTGAGGTCGAACAGGAATGCCAGCAGGATCAGCACCACCAGGATGCAGCCGATCAGCATCGCCGAGCCGAGGTTGGCGATCGACTGCTCGACGAAGGTCGCGGGGCGGAAGATCGTCGTATCGAAGTCGACGCCGCCGAGTCCCGGGCGCAGCTCCTCCATCGCGTGCTCCACCTCGCGCGTGACCGCCAGCGTGTTGCCCCACGGGAACTTCTCGACGATCAGCAGCACACCCGGGACGCCGTTGATGATCGCGTCGCCGATCGGCGGTGGAGAACCCAGCTCGACCTCGGCGACGTCGCGCAGCAGCACCGGCACGCCGGCGGGGAACGCCACCGGTACCTGGCCGAGTTCGTCCGGCATGCGCACCGCCGGCACGTGCTGGATCGCGAGCCGCTGGTTCGGGGTGTCGACGAATCCACCGCTGCCGAGCGTCACCGCGTCGCGTACCGCGGTCTCGACCTGGGCGAGCGTCACGCCGCCGGTGCGCAGCCGGTCGGGATCGACGACGACCTGCAACTCGGGATCACGTTGGCCCCAGATCGCCACGTTGGCCACACCCTCGATCGCCATCAGCCGCGGGCGGATGGTGCGCAGCGCGAGTTCGGAGAGCCCGATGCGCGACAGGCTGTCGGACCAGAGGCCGATCTTCATCGCCCGGCTGGTCGACGACAGCGGTTGCAGGATCACCGGCCGTCGCGCCAGGGTCGGCAGACGTGCCGCGGCGAACGCCACCCGTTCCTGCACCAGGTTGCGGACCACCAACAGGTCGGCGCCCTGCTCGAACAACAGCGTCACCGACGACAGGCCGAGGACCGACTTGGAGCGGAGTGTGGTCAGCCCCGGTGTGCCGTTGAGTTCCTGCTCGAGCGGCACCGTGACCAGGAGTTCGACCTCCTCGGCCGACAGTCCCGGGGCCTCGGTCTGCACCTCGACCTTGGGCGGGGCGAACTCGGGGAAGACGTCGACGCTGGCGTGGCGGGCCGTCTGCACGCCGTAGATCAGCAGCGTGACGGCGAGCGCCAGGACCAGGACGCGGAACTGCAGAGCGGTCTCGATCAGCCAGCGCATCCCGATCTCCTCTTCGCCTGGCGCGGCGTCACTTCGAACCACCGAACTCGGTGCCGAACAGCTCCGGCGCACCGGCCGTGACGACCACGGTCCCGACCGCCGGGCCGTGGACCAGCACCGCCAGCGCATCGGCCGTGCCGGCGCCGCGCACGCCCTCGATGTCGACGCGGCGTCGCTCGAAGCGGGTCGGCCCGGTCTGCGCGTAGATCCATGCACCACCGTAGGCGTCGAAGACCACCGCGGAGAACGGCGCCACGAGGCGGGGCTCGCCCCGGCCCTGGACCAGTCCGACCTCGACCCGTTGCCCGGGCCGCAGGGAAGCCGCAGCGGTCCCGACGTCGTAGAACAGGTGGACGGTTGCGGCCAAGGGGTCGGCAGCAGGCGGGGCGAGCGCCGGCTTCGCCGTGAGGGTCCGGCCCGCGACGCGCACCTGCACCGGTGCGTCGGGATCGACCAGGTCCGCTTCGCCGACGTGCAGCGCGACGCGCACCAGCATCCGATCGAGCGCGACGATCTCGACGAGTGCTGCGCCGGCAGGCACTTCCTGACCCGGTGCGGCGTCGGCGCGGCGGACGATGCCGTCGAACGGAGCGCGGATCTCGATCTGCGCGCTGCCGCCCTGGCTCGACGGAGTCGCGGCCAGCAGGACGTCACGCGATTGCTTCGCCGCGGCGAGCGAGGCGAGCGCGCTGTCGTACTCGGCTGCCGCCTCGTCGCGCAGCCGCGTGCTGATGGCACCCCGGTCGAGCAGCTTCTGGGTGCGGTCGCGCTGGGTGGTCGCGATCTCCAACCGCACCTCTGCCCGCGCGATCTCGCCCTCGGCGGTGGCGGTGGCCGCGCGGAGGTTGGCGAGTGCCTCGGGAGGCACCACCGGGGCGAGCGTCGCCAGGGTCTCGCCCTTCGCGACGGAAGCTCCGGCCGCCGGCACTTCCGAGGTCGGCGCCACCGTCGCGGCGACCGGCGCGGTCAACAGGCGCACCGCGTCGGTCGGCAGGAACACCTCGCCGGCGACCCAGCGCTCCGGATCGACGACCCGGCTGGCGAGCTCGGCGGTCGCGATTCCCAGCCGCTGCACGGCCTCCGGAGTGAGTGTGATGCGCGTGAGCTGCGATTCACCGGGGAGGGCTTCCACCTCGGCCGGCGGCGCCTTGTGCTCGGCCGCGGGCCGTGCGCCGCAGCCGGCGAGCAGGACGCCGAGAGCCGCGACAACACCGAGTCCGCGAGGCACGCCGACTCGTCGGAGTCCGATCTCGTTCATGATCCGGCCTCCGTCGCCGGCGGGTAGCCACAGGAGCGTTCGAGGTCGGCGCGCGCGCGGCGCAGTCGGGACACGGCGAGCGCCTCCTGCTGCTGCACGTCGACCAACCGAAGTCGCGCTTCGAGGGCGATCGTCGGTTCGGCGTCGCCGAGCTCCACCGCGGTGGCCGCGTGTTCGCTGGCTGCGCGGGCCGCCGGCAGGACGTGCTCGCGCAGCGCCCGGACGTCGGCGACCGCGAGGTCGAACGCGGTCCTGGCTTCGGCGACCTCCAATGCGATGCGCTGACGAACGGTCGCGACGCCGGCGATCGCCGCCCGCACGCGCGCCTGGGCCTGCATCTCCTGCGCGTCGCCCTGGTCGAACAGCGGAATGTCGGCTCGCAGTCCGGGGCCCATCTCGAAGCCGTCCTTGCCCTGGCCGTTGGCGTCCAGCACCGGCGCGATGCGCAGCCACTGCCAGCCGGCGATCCCGGCGCGCGAGCACTCGAACTCGACCGCCAGCTCGGCGGCGCGGAGGTCCGGCCGGGCCGCGAAGGCTGCCTCGGTGGTCCAGGTCGCGCTCGGCCGCAGCAGCGTGTCGTCGTCCAGACGATCCGCCGCCGGACCGAAGGCCACATCAGGATCGTCCGGAGCGAAGCCGAGCAGTGCCCGGAGTCGAACGGTGGCGAGCGCGACGTCGGCGTCGGCGCGGACCACGGCCCGGTCGCCGTCGGTCCGGGCGACGCGTGCGCCTTCCAGATCGAGCGGCGCGGCCTCGCCCTCGCGTACGCGGATCTCCAGCAGTCGTTCGGTCTGCGCTCGGGCCGCGGCCGAGGAGCGCGCCAGTTCGGCGGTCCGGCGCGCGACCCACAGGTCGACGAAGCCGCGGTGGACGTCGCGGATCAGGTCGATGCCGCCCTGCATCAACTGACGGGACACGCGATCGCAGTCGAACTCGGCGGCCTCGATCCTGGCCGGTCGCAGCAGCAGCGACTCGATCGGGAAGAACACGGTGAACTCGAGCTGCTTGGGGCCGAGCGGGAAGAACAGCGAGAGCATCGGGTTCTGGATCAGGCCGGCGACCGCGAGGTCGGCCCGACGCAGGCCGAGTTGGCTTAGGGCTTCCCGGAACGTCTGGTTGTTCCAGAGCGCGATGGCGATCGCCTCGGATTCCTCGACGCCGTCCGCGAGATCGATGTCGGGAGGCAACGGATCTTCGTCGTCACCGACGCGGATCCCGAAGCCCGTGGTCGCCCGGAGCTGGTCGGCGAGGACGTCGTCTCCATAGCGGTCGACGGTGGTCGCACAGCCCATCAACGTGAGGAGCGTGATACGTGACAACACCTGCGCGACCGGGCGTATCGAGGGTTTGCGATGCATGTCCGGTGTCGGCATCCCGGGTCTGGGAAGAGTCGTTCCGCGGATGCTTCGAAGCGGCGGGGTGGGCAGCGGCCCGCACGGTCTACCACGGATTCAGGATCGAGTGCCAAGGCCGATCGGAGCGGTTCCTGGCTCGTCCTCCGGCCGATCCACGACCCGTCGTCGACGTCACGTCGCGGTCATCTTCAGGAGCTCCGCGCACGTTATGCTGACCACCCCATGCGCGTTCTGGTGATCGAAGACTCCGAGATCCTGCGGCAGTCGCTGCAGCGCGGCCTGCGCAAGTCGGGCTTCGTGGTCGACGTGGTCGCAGATGGCGAGCAGGGCTGGATCCACGCGAGTTGCAACGACTACGAAGTCGTGGTCCTCGACCTCGGGCTGCCGAAGTTGGACGGCCTGGATCTGCTGCGTCGATTGCGTGCCGAGGGCCACGACTGCCACGTGCTGGTGCTCACCGCGCGAGACGCGCTCGGCGATCGGTTGACCGGCCTGCGGGCCGGGGCCGACGACTACCTGGTCAAGCCGTTCGCGTTCGACGAGCTGGTGGCGCGCATCGAGGCGCTGAGTCGCCGCCGGAGCAGCAACCGCTCGCCGGTGCTGGCGTTCGGCGACCTGACCCTCCACGTGGCGAGTCGTGAGCTGCGCTGGAAGGACACGGTGATCCCGACGACGCGGCGCGAGTTCAACCTGATCCGCTACCTCTGCCTGCGCAAGAACGAGGTCGTGACCCGCTTCGAGATCGAGGACCACCTGTACGACGAGCACAGCCTGCCCGAGAGCAACAGCGTGAGTTCGGCGATCTACTCCCTGCGACGCAAGCTGCAGGAGGCGGGCTGCCCGCCGATGATCGAGACGCGGCGCGGGGTCGGCTACGTGTTCGCGCCGCAGGCGGACGTCGAGTGAGGCCGCGGATGAGGCTCCGCTCGCTCCGCAGCAAGGTCATCCTCGGCACGATCGTCGGGGTGACCGCGGTCGCCTCGCTGGCGTCCTGGGCGTGGTACGGCGCCGCGGCGAGCCTGCGGGTCGAGGAGTTCGATCTCACGCTCGAGCTCCAGGCGCGGACCCTGGCGACGTTGCTGCGCTGGTCGAACGGTGCGCTGGAGCTGGAGTTCTCCGACGAGCTGATCCCGGACTTCCTGCCGGGCCGCGACCCGGCCTTCTTCGAGATCTGGCGCAGCGACGGTTCGGTGCTGGAGCGGTCCCGTTCCCTGGACCGCGACGATCTCGCGGTGCAGCTGCAGCGCTTCGGCGATCGGCCGCGAGCCTTCGACCTCCTGCTGCCCGACGGGTCGGAAGGGCGGGGGGTCGGCATGCGGCTGCAGGTCCACGAGGGCCTGCCGGTGGACGCCGAGGGTGGCGGCCCCGCGCCCGGCTACGACTCGGCCGAGGCCGTGGTGGTGGTGGCGCACGGCGTGCAATCTCTGCGCGGGGCGCTGGACGGCCTCTACCTGCGGGCGCTCGTCGTCGGCTTCGGTCTGGTGCTCGCCGCGGCGGTCATCGTGTTCGTGGTGTTGTCGCGGGCGCTCCGCCCCCTCGAGCGGCTCAGTGCCGAGATCAGCGCGATCCACCCCGCCAAGCCGCCGGTCTCGCTGACCAGCGGCGATCTGCCGCTCGAACTCGAGCCGATCCGCGCGCGGCTCGATGAGCTGCTGGTGCGGATCCGAGGTGCCCTGGAGCGCGAGAGGCGGGTCGCCGCCGACATCGCCCACGAGCTCCGCACTCCGGTCAGCGAGCTGCGCAGCATGACCGAGGTCGCCCTGCGCTGGCCCGACGACGAGGAGTTCCGGGCTCGGGCCCTGGAGGTTGCCCACGGCGTCGCCATGCGGATGACGTCCTCGGTCGAGGCGGTGCTGCGTCTCGCCCGCAGCCGTACGTCGAAGGCGGAGCTGGACCTCCAGCCGATCGACCTCGGCGGCTGCATCCAGGCGGTCTGGGAGGGCCTGCCAGGGTCCGGCGACCCCGACGTGCGTCTGGAGATGGTGGGGCGCGGCGTGGTGACGACCGACCGCGCGAGTCTCGAGGTCGTGCTGTCGAACCTGCTCGGCAATGCGCTCCGTCACGGCGGCCGAGGCGTGGTGCGCTGCGAGGTGGTCCGCGGGCCGGTCCTGCTCCGGCTGCTGATCTCGAACGACCTGCAGACCGCCGCGGAGGCATCCGCAGCGGCCGCGGAGGACGGCGCCGCCACCGCCCGGTCCGGCCTCGGCCTGTCGATCGTCAGCTCGTTCTGTGAGCTCCTGGGGTTGGGCTTCTCGCAACACCGGGAGGCCGGCCGGTGGGTCGCCGACCTCAGGTTTCCCCTCGAGCGGGACGGCGGCTGATCCAGCGGAGGCCGGGTCGTCGCCCGATCCTCTCGCGTTGCGTCACGTTGTCGTCACGCAGTGCGACGGTCGTCGGTCTTCGATGGGACCATGTCCCAATCCGACCCGTCTCGCCCCGGGGGGCGCCTCCGCTGATCGCCGCTCTCCGACGCCACCCGGAATGGAGCCTGTTCGCCTGCATCGCGGCGATGGGTGCCTGGCTGGTCGTGACGATGCCGGTGTTCTCGCAGGAGTCCTACTACTGGACCTACGCGCAGCACCCCGACCTCTCGTACTACGACCACCCGCCGATGGTCGCCTGGCTGATCCTGGTCGGCACCCGAGTGTTCGGTGACGGTGCGCTCGGGATCCGGTTCGGCACCTGGCTGTGCGGGATGCTCACCGCCGCGCTGGGGCTCGCGCTGCTCCGTCACCTGGGGCTGTCGACCCGCGGCCGCTCGGCCTGGCTGGTCCTGCTGCTGTGCGTGCCGATCCTGGTGATGACGCACTTCCTCGCCAATCCCGACGCGCCGTTGGTCTGCGCCTGGGTCGCGACGTTGCTGTGTCTGTGGCGGGCCCGTAGCGGCGACCTGCGTTGGTGGCTCCTCGCCGGCTTTGCGGCGGGCTGTGCCTTGCTCAGCAAGTACACCGCGGCGTTCCTGCTGCCGGGCGGCGTGGTCGTGCTGCTCGCCGATTCGCGGATGCGTGCCCAACTGCGCCGACCCGGCCCGTGGCTGGCCGTCGTGATCGCCGCGTTGGTCTTCTCCCCGGTGGTGATCTGGAACGTGGTCCACGACTTCGAGTCGTTCCGCTTCCAGACGGAAGGGCGGTTCTCGCGCGCGACGCTGCGGATGAAGTGGTTCTGGGACTTCCTCGGCGGCCAATCGCTGGTCTTCAATCCGATCCTCGCGCTCGCCCTGCCCTGGCCGTTGCTGTTCCTGGCCCGGCGCGTGCGGCACGACGTCCGCGCGGTGTGGCTGCTGGCGTTCTCGCTGCCGATGGTCCTGACCTTCCTGGTCCTGTCGTTCACCATGCAGATCAAGGTGAACTGGCTGGCGCCGGTCGCGGCCACCGCCGCCCTCGGCGTGGCGGTCTGGTGGGAAGAGGGCGTGGCGGCCGAGGGCCGGCGTGGGTGGCGGTACCTGAAGTGGGGGGCGGTCGCGTTGGCCGTGCTGATGATGGCGGGCCCGTTGATCCGGTTGGTGCCGCAGCGGCGCGGGGCGACCTGGTTCGGCTGGGACCGGATCGCCGCGGCCGCGGAACATTGGGAGGAGCAGGTCGACACCGAGGACGGCGTCGAGGCGAACATGTTCTTCTTCGCGATGGACTACAAGGACGCCGCGCAGCTCACCCACGGGCTCGCCGAGCATGCTCGCGCCGTCTGCATTCCGGACGTCACGGAGACGACCCTGGCGCAGAACGTGGTCGGGCGCGGAGCCCTGCAGTTCGGGCTCTGGGACGACCTGGAGCAGCGCGTGGGCCAGAACGCGATCCTGGTGCTGCCGCGACCCGAGCAGCGGGGAGACCTGGTGGCCGAGGCGCGGCGTCGCTTCGACTCGTTGGAGCGGGTCGAGCGGCTCGACGTCGATTGCCTGGGGATCGACGTGCTGTCGGTCGATCTGTTCGTCTGCCGCGGCTACCGTGGTCCCGGATGCTCCAAGGCGAACCGATCCGAGGACGGTGACTGATGCGTGACCATTCCGAAGGGTCCTGGCTCGAGCGACGCGTGCGCGGTCTGCCCGCGCTGCGCTTCCTGAAGTTCGGGTTGGTCGGTGCGTCGGGCGTGTTGGTCAACCTGGCCGGAGCTCAGCTCGGTTTCCTGGTGCTGTTCGCGGGCTTCGAGGAGCCCGGTCGGTCTGCGGCGGCCTTCCTGTTGGGGATCGGCATCTCGATCGTCTCGAACTTCCTGCTCAACGAGGCCTGGACCTGGCGGGACCGTGCCTTGGACGGAGCGTCCCGTTGGGGGCGATTCCGGCGGTTCCTGCTGGTCTCGATCGGTGCGGCCTGCGCGCAGTTCGGCATCGCCATGGCGCTGGTCTTCGCACTCGGATGGGGCCGGATCCCCTCGCAGTGCGTGGGCATCGGGCTCGCGGCGGTGCTGAACTTCGCGGTGAACCACGTTTGGACCTTCGCCCACCGGCGGATCCATCCCGGCGAACCGGAGGATCCCGGTCTACGGGAATGTGCCTCGTCGTGAGGTCGCGCCTCGCGGCCGCGATGCTCGGCGGCCTGCTCCTGACCACGGGCTGTTCGGGAGTGGTTCCGACCGCCCGAGACCGGTGGTCCGACCGGATGCCCGATGCGCGACCGATGCACGTCCGACTGTCGGGCCACGACGGCGCGACGCGCCACCCTCGCGCTGGCGACTGCTCGGTCGAGCTGCGCGCGTTCTCGGGCGTGCCCATCCTGCGCAAGTCGCTGTTCTGGGATGGCAACGGGGAAGACGACCAGTCCGGCGTGCGGGCCCGTCACTTCTGGCACGTGACCGATCGGCTGGCACTCGGCGCGGGTCTGGCGGGATCGACCTTCTTCCTCGGAGGTGCCAACGCCTACGCGGCCGAGGCCGAGGCGGTCGGCAAGTACTACCTCTATCGCCACGACGACTTCCGGGCCTTCGCCGACGTCACCGGGGGCTACATGCAGTCCACCGATCCGGTGCCCGAGGGCGGCACCGAGTGGAACTTCTCGTTCTCGTTCGGGCTCGGCACCGAGATCCCGGTTGCCGAGGACTGGGACGTGCTGGTCGGCGCCGTCTACCACCACATCTCCAACGCGCTCGGCCGCGCGAACGACCGCAACCCCAGCCAGAACGAGGCGCAGTTCTCGCTCGGCGTGGTCTTTCACTACTGATCGCTCTGGAGTAGCAACAGGCTCACTCGGCGTATTCCGGCCCGAACGCATCGCGCAAGGCCTGCATGAGTCCGTCGCGCGTCGCGAACACCGCGATGAAGCGGTTCTTGTGGCAGAACTTCGCGCCGGGGATGCCGGTGACCGCCTCGAGTTCATCGTCGACCAGGCCGGCCCAGGCCTCGGGAAGCGGTCGCTTCTGTGCGAAGCTGCCGGGCTCCGGTGGGATGCCGTAGACGCGCCACGTGCCTTCGCTCGGGAACACCGCGAACTCGGTCGGGTGCTCTGCGCCGCCGAACTCGTAGTAGGCCGACTTCCAGGGCACGTATTCCTCGAACACCAGCGTGCGCTTGCCGCGCTCCTCGGCGAACTCCATGGCACGACGCACCGCGTCGCGCGCGGCGAGCGCATTGCGATGGCCGGCGGCGATGCCCTGGAGGTAGCGCTGTGCGAAGCGCGCGGCTTCCTCGAAGCGGTCGTCATGCCCCGAGCCGTCGTCGGGATCGTTGGTGAAGGCGCCGACGATGCTGGTGAAGCAGGGCACGTCGTGGTCGGGACTGCGACGGCCGTTGTCGACCGCGTCGACGTAGTCGACCAGCTCGGCGCGCAGCCGTCCGGCGAGCGTGCCGTCGAGGTGCTGCTCCGCTTCCAACCAGTCGAGCACCATGCCGGCCGACGACAGCGGACCCTCGTAGGTCTGCTGGTGGTGGTCGAAGCGTCGCCGCGTCGGATCGAATTCGCCGCCGACATCCGCGACCAGGTCGCACTCGGCCAGGACCTCGAGATCCCGGGTGCGGGTCACGGTCGCCGCCGGGTCGGCGAAGGCCCGTACCAACGCGACGGCCAACACGTCGTCGGCATGGAACGAGCCCGAGTGGGTGCCGATTCGGAGAGGGCTCCGGTCCGAGGCTGTGCTCATCGGGCCAGTGAAGCACGCGATGCCTCACGGGGCACCCCTGGACCCGGCCCGCTTTCGAGGTGGGCCCTCGGCGTGCTAGAGTCGTGACCGATGACCGAGCCCCCGTTCGAGGAATTGATCGAGCGGCACCTCGCTGGTCTCCATGCCTTCGTCCGGCTCAAGGCCGGACCCGGCATCCTGTGCCGGGAATCGACGTCGGACCTGGTGCAGTCGGTGTGCCGCGAGCTCCTGGAGCACCGCGACCGCTTCGTGCACGGTGGCGAGGAGGGTTTCCGACGCTGGTTGCACGTCGAGGCGCTGCGCAAGATCCACGACCGCTACCGCCGGCAGTTCGCGCAGAAGCGCGACCTCGGCCGCGAGATCGAGAAGAGCGGCGCGTGGCTCGACGCCTGTGACGCGTTCGGCACTCCGAGCCGCCACGCCGCCGGCCGCGAGGAGTTGGAGCGCTTGGAGTCGGCCTTCGCCGAGCTGTCCGACGAGGAGCAGAACGTCATCCTGTGGTCGCGCTTCTGCGGACTGAAGCACGACGAGATCGCCGAGGCGATCGGCAAGACCCCGGTGGCGACGCGCAAGGTGCTCAGTCGGGCGCTGGCGAAGCTGGCGGAGTGGCTGGACGAGGGGGACTGACCGTCAGTTCGTCGTCGCCGGCCGAGATGCCGCGGATCCGGACGTCGCGGAGCTGCGGTCAGCGGTCGAGGCGCAGGACCCGCAGGCGGTCCTCGCAGGTCACCAGCAGCATGCGTTCGTCGTCGCTGATCGACAGGCCGCCCCAGAGCGGGTGATCTCCGAACTCGTGGAAGATCGTGCGGCGGTCGATTGCGGGGTCCCAGAGTTCGAGCGACGACTCGGTCGCGGCGAGGAACGATCCGTCTCGCAGTCGTCGGATCCACTGCCACCGCCAGTCGGGTCTCTCCACCACCGCACCGGTCGCCGTCTCGAAGATCCGGACCCGCGTGCGCGATGCGACCACGAGCCGCTCTCCGTCGGCGGTGAACTCGAGGTCGGTCGGGTAGTCACCCAGGGACGACTGGAAGTGCGGTGGCGCGTCGGGCTCGCCGACTGCGACCAGGCCCATGCCGGACAGTCCGTCGATGCCGCGGATCGCCGCGACCAGCGATCCGTCCGGAGAGGAGATGGTCCGGTGGGCCCTCGTCAGGAAGCGGAGCGGGGTGGCCTTCGGCTGCTCCAGGTCGACGAGTTGCTCGCCGATCCCGAGCGCGCGGCCGTCGCGGCTGACGGCCAACGAGGAGCGGGTCGCGAGGAACGGGGACCCACTCGTGTGTCGATCGACGCCGGGGAGGTCGAGTTCGAGTGCCTTGCGCGGGGGGGCGTCGGTGGCGAGCAGCCAGTGCTGCAGGCGAGGCGGTGCGGTGAAGTCGACGAGCACGAGGTGCGGCGTGTCGGGCCCCGGGATCGGTCGCGACCAGGTCGGCAGGTCGGCGCCGTCGTCGAGCAGCACACCGGTCGCGGTGTCGAAGATCCGGTAGGCGTAGCGCCAGTTCTGACCGACGGCGAAGCGTCCGTCGCCGCCGGCGAGCTGCGCGCTTGAGCGCGAGCGGCCGCGGTGGGGGAGAGGGAAGACCTGGCGGCGTTCGGTACCTGCGAACACCTCGAGGGTGCCGTGCACGGCGCGGCACCAATGTGTGCCGTCGGGATGCCAACTCTCGGGACCGCGCTCGACCGGGCGATCCTCCGGCTCCACGGGGGTGGGAGTCGGTCGCTCGTCGCGCGGCGCGAACCAGCGGGCAGCATCCGCCTCCTGCGTCGGGCGCTGCTCCAGCCGGTTGCCGTCGGCGAGGTTCCAGATCCGCAGGTCTTCCCCACGCGCGATCAGATGGGGCTCCATCGTCGAGAAGCCCACCGATCGGATCCGCTCCCTGCCGCCTTCGAGGCGATGCAACACCGCGCCGGTCTCGGCATCGAGCACCAGCACGTCGCCGAGGTCGCCGCCCGACGCCAGCAGCCGGCCGTCCGGTGAGTAGCGCACGCACCGGCTCTTGCCGCCGTCGAGGAACAGGTCGCGGAGGAGGATCGCGCGGGGTCCTTCGCCTGATCCACTGTCTTGGGTTGCTGCGTTGCCGCTCGCGAGCGCGAGCAGCATGCAGCCGAGCCCGAGCAGCTCGCGTGGCCTGATCCGCCGCGCGCACCTCCGACTCGTACTCCGGTCGTACGTCTTCACGCGCCCTCCCAATCGGGCGGAGATCGGTCGTTCCATCGAGGTCCTCTCTCGCTGCCAGGCGCCGGCGGCGGGACCCTATCGGCGGTCTTCCAACCCGTCCATCCCCCGGGCTCCGGCCGCGAGGAGGGGAGTGCCCGGCAGCGGAAGGAGGGGGTACAAGGAGGGTCCCTGCCTCCGTCCACCACCTCCGCCCCCGACCGGATTCCAACCAGGACGAACCCGAGGTGATCTTCTCTCTCCCGTCCACCGCGCAGGCGTGCTGCGCGGTGCTCGTCACGTTCGCCGCAGCGACCTCGCTGCCGGCGCAGTTCCGCTGGGACCAGGCGCATCCCGGTGCTCCCGAACCGCGCGCCTCCGCCGCTCTCGCCTGGGACCCCGTATCGCAACGCGGAGTGCTGTTCGGCGGCGTCGATGCGGTGGCAGCCCGCTCCGACACCTGGGTGCTCGAGGTGCTGCCGTCCGGCGCGCCGGAGTGGCGGCGGCTCGCGACCGCGCACGCCCCAGCGGCACGCTTCGACCACGCGATGGTGTCCACACCTCGTGGCGTCCTGCTGTTCGGTGGGATGGACGACCAGGGTGCCGTGCTCGGTGATACCTGGCTGTTCGGCGGCGGCGACTGGCAGATCCTCCAGCCGGCTGTCGTGCCGCCGGCCCGTGCGGGCCACGCGATGGGCTACGACCCGGTGCGGGATCGGGCGGTCCTGTTCGGCGGTGGAGTCGGCACGACGGTGTTGGACGACACCTGGGACTGGGACGGCGCGGCGTGGCAGCGCAAGTCCGTATCCATCCCGCCGCCGGGGATGCGGGATGCGGCAATGGCCTTCGATCCGGCGACCGGTGGACTCCTGTTGCACGGGACCTCGCGGGGCGCCGGCTACAGCTACACCTGGGATGGCCGCGGTTGGTGGACCCTGGCGTCGAACGGTCCGGCGCGGCGCGACCACCAGTTGGTCTTCGATCCTGCGGCCCGCACCGTGCTGATGGTGGGCGGCGTCGAAGGTGCGGCCGAGCCGACCGAGGTGCTGCGGTTCAGCGGCAGCAGCCCGTCGTACTCGTGGGTGGTCGATGGGCAGCTGCCCAGCGGCCGCTGTGCGCACACGGTGCTGCGCGTGCCGGGCGTAGGCCAGCTGTTCGTCACCGGAGGGCGCTACGGCGATCACCTCGAGGAGGACACGCTGCGTCTCGAGCGGCAGTCCAGGACCTGGCAACCAGTGGTCGAGGTGCCCGCGGCCCGCAAGTGGTTCGAGATGGTGCGGGATCCGGTGCGCGACCGGGCTTTCCTGTTCGGCGGCTACGCGACCGGCTCGGTGGATGGCTACCTGCGCGAGCTGTGGAGCTACGGCGCGGACGGTTGGCGCCGCCATCCGTGGCCCGACCAGGGCCCGGAGTTCCGCTTCCAGCCGCAGCTCGCCTACGACGCCGGCCGCGATCGGCTGGTGGTCTGTGGCGGCACGCGGATCGGGGCGACCTACGTGTTGCCCGATACCTGGGAGTTCGAGCCGGCGACCGGCACCTGGCACCGCGGTCCCGACATGCCGTACGGAGGCCTCACCGGTGGGCAGATGGTCTACGACCCGGTGCGTTCGCGCTGCGTCCTGTTCGGCGGCTACCACACCTTCGGCTCGGTCGCGCCCGGGGAGACCTGGAGCTACGACGGTTCGAGCTGGCAGCGCCTCGCCACCGCCGGGCCTCCGCCGGCCTACTCCCACCGCATGACCTGGGTGCCCGGCCGCGACGAGATCCTGCTGGTCGCCGACAGCATCGTGCAGCGGTCCAGCCAGACCTGGACCTTCGACGGCGTGGCGTGGACCCGCCAGTCGCCGCTGCACCAGCCGCCGCCGTTCAGATTCCAGGCGCTGGTCCACCAGCCGTTGCGGGATCGCTGCACGCTGATCCACCCGGTCACCGACCTGGTGACCGGTCTGCCGCCCGCCGAACTCTGGGAGTGGGACGGGATCGACTGGCTGCGCCGCGACCGACCCGCCGGGGGCCTGCCCGCCCCGCTGGAGGCCGGCGTCTGGCTGGACCACGAGGAGGGGATCATCCAGTTCGGAGGCAGCTTCGAGACCACCTCGCGGGAGGTCTGGGCGCTGCGCTCGGCCAGCCCGGCGGCGGCTTCCGGCTTCGGGGTCGCATGCGTCGGCGCCGGTGGCGAGACCGCGACGCTGGCGGCGGCCGGACTGCCGTGGATCGGCGACACCCTGCGGCTGGAGGTCCACGCCGCCCGGATCCCGGCCGGGTCGCTGCTGTGGTTCGGTGTCTCCGACACGCGCTGGTCGGGTGGGAGTCTGCCCCAGGACCTGTCCGGGTTCGGCTTCACCGGCTGCCGTCTGCTGGTCTCCGATGACGTCATCGTGGGCCTGCCGGCCGGCACCGGGACGACTCAGCTGCCGGTTCCGTTGCCTGCCGACCCGTCCCTCGTGGGCTCCGGACTGTTCGCGCAGGCGCTGGTCATCGCGTCGGCGGCCAACCCCTCGGGCGGTCTGCTCAGCAACGGGATCGCGTTGCGCATCGGCTCCCGCGACTGAGCGTGCGGCTTCACCGGGCCAGCTCCATGAGGAGCAAGCGGTCCCGGCAGGTCACCAGGATCCGCGTCTCGTCGGCGCTCACCGACAGGCCGAAAGCGGATCGTTCGGGCACGCCGGTGGCCAGGACGCTCTCGGTGCGCGGGTCCCACAGCTCGAGTGCGTCGTGCCCGACGCCGAGCACGGTGCCGTCGCGAAGCACGTGGAGTGCGGTCCAGGGTCGCTCGTGGAGCGTGCTGCACTTGCCGGTCCGCGGATCGACGTCGACCAGCCGGAGATCGGTCGCCACCAGCAGGCGGCGGTCGCCGTCCAGGAACGCCGCGTCCCGGTCCGTCGCGAGCAGATCGACCTGGTCCAGGAGCGCGCCGGCGCCGTCGTGCAGGTGGAGTGGAACCAGGGGGTTGCCGCGGGACGTGCGACCGTAGAGCGCCGCGATCGTCGAACCGTCGTCGGAGACGACCACGTACCGGCAGCCATGCCCCAAGTACAGCGGCTCGGCTTCGGGTAGCTCGAGGTCGACGAGCTGGTTGCCGATGCCGAGCATCCGGCCATCGCGGCTGATGACGAGTTGGTCGGCGCTGTCGTCGCATGCCAGCGCGCCGGGGCTCGGTCGAACGCCGGCGAGCGGCAGCTCGAGGGCGCGTCGCAGGGTTCCGTCGCGCTGGACGAGCCAACGCTGGAACGTCGGCGGACCGTCTTCCGGGAACTCGACCAACGCGAGGTCGGGCCCCCAGGGGTTCGCGATCGGACGTGCGCGATGCGGCAGGACGTCGGCGCGCGCCGTGCGCTCTCCGGTCTCGCCATCGAGGATCCGCAGCTCGCCGAACGAATTCCGGACGAACACGAAGCGGTCGTCGCTGCCGACCAGCACGGCGGGGGAGTGCAGCCGCCCGCGGAGCCGGAGCTCGAACGCGGCGATGCGGTCGGTGCCCTCCAAGACCTCGAGGACGGCTCCGCGTACCTGCGCCCACTGCTGGAGGTCTGGTCGCCAGCAGGCCGGGCCGGCAGCGGCGGGGTCGCCGTCGAGCGGCTCGGCGTGCGGAGTCTCGGGCGCGAGCTGCGCGCGGAACAGCGTCGCGGCAGCGGAAGGGTCCGAGGGCTCGAGCGTGTGCGGTCCGGACCAGGCGACTCCCTTGCGCCAATCGAGGCGTTGGTCGATCGGATGCGTCTTCCTGCTGGCGGGCTCGACGACCTGCACCCGACCCATTGGACTGCCTGCGATGGCGAGGTGCGTGCCGTCCGGGGAGAACGCCGTCGCGTGGATCGGCAGAAGTCGCGGCACGTGGATGCGGGCGACCTCCTTCAGCACAGGTTTGCCGTGCTGCGAGTTCCCGAAGGCGAAGAACCCTACGTAGCTGCTCTTGCGGCTCACACCAGCGATCCTGGTGGAGTCGGCGCTCCACGCCAGCGCCTCGAGGTCCCTAGGGAGGAACGCGGTAGCGCTTCCGTCGGCCGGACTCCAGACCTCGAGGCTGCCGGTGCGGATCGCGAGCTTCCGACCGTCGGGCGAGTAGACGAGCTCACGGACCGCGGTCGTGCGATTCGGATGCCGATGCAGCACCTCACCGGTAGACGAGTCGAGCACGAGCACGTCGCCCAGCCGACCACCCGCCGCGAGGCTTCGGCCATCGGGCGCGTAGCAGAGCGCGCTGCACAGGCCGCCGTCGACGTGCAACTCCCGCAACGGACGGAAGCTCGCTTCCTGCGCCGATGCGGAGGCCAGCAGACCTGCCAGTGACGCTGCGGTCATCAGCCTGCGCCGTCT
This sequence comes from bacterium, assembly GCA_030432695.1. Lineage (GTDB taxonomy): Bacteria > Planctomycetota > UBA1135 > UBA1135 > UBA2386 > JAUILN01. The sequence goes on from JAUILN010000014.1 coordinate 96,964, forward strand.
CCCGCAACCTTCCGCCCGAGTGGTGATCGGTCGTTCCATCGATGTGCTCTCTCGAGGCCTGGCGCCGGTGTGAGGACCGTATGCACGCGGCTCGCCCGCGTCCATTCCCGGGGCTCCGGCATCCTCGGGGGTGGTCGGTTCACCGAGTCTGTCGCAGACTCGACGCGACAGATCCGGGTCAGGGCTCGGGACCTGCGCGGGGCCTCCCGTCGCACCCGAAGGGATACGACTCGCTTCGCTCGCGGCTCCCCGAGGCCGTCGGCCGTGCGGACCGTGTTGGTTGGGTCGACTCCTCCCGGAAGTCGTCGTATGCCGCGACGAGCTCCGAAAGCGCCAGATCAGCGAGACTGCCAGACCATGCTCCGAACCTGCCTCGTGCTCCTCGCGGTCGCCACGCCCGCGGTTTCGCAGTCGCCTCGCTGGATCCTCCGCGACCAGGGTGGCTCACCGAGCGGCGGCACCTCGCGCGCGATCGCCTACGACGAGGCGCGTGACCGCACGGTGCTGCAGCTCGGCGACAGCCTCGGCGAGACGTGGGAGTGGGATGGCAACGTCTGGCGGCAGGTCGCGACCAATGGGCCGGGCGACGAGGTCGAGATGGTCTACGACGCGGCACGGCAGCGGATGGTCTGCGTCTCCGCGATCCCGCAGACCGGCTTGTTCCGGACCTGGTTCTGGGACGGCACACGTTGGACCCAGACGCTCGGTGCGACGCCGCTCGGACGGTTCGACCAGGGGATGGCCTACGACCGCGCGCGGGACCGCGTGGTGCTGTTCGGCGGTCTACGGGGTGGGCAGGACTCGTCCGAGACCTGGGAGTTCGACGGCATGCATTGGGCGCAGCGTTCGAGCGGGGGCGCGCCGCTGCGGTCGCTGCACGCGATGGCCTACGACGAGGGTCGAGGAGTGACCGTGCTGTTCGGCGGGCGCCGTGAGGACAACTCGGGAATCGAGTATGCGGATACCTGGGAATGGGACGGTCAGGTCTGGCGCGAGCGGTATGGCGTCACCGCGCCGCCGCGCCGCAGCTTCCACGAGATGGCCTACGACGCGTCGAACCAACGCGTCCTGGTCTACGGCGGACGGCAGTCGATCGGCGGACTGATCAGATACACCGACACCTGGGCCTTCGACGGGCTCGCGTGGCGGCAACTCCGCACCAACACGGCCCCGACCGTCGAACGTGGCTCGCTGGCGTTCGATCGGCGTCGCGGGGTCGCGGTCCTGGCGACGCGGCCCGACACCGGTGCCGGCTCGACCTGGGAGTTCGCGGGCGGCGCCGGCGGGGTGGGTTCCTTCACGTCGTTCGGCGCGGGATGCACCGGCACCGCGGGTGCGCCACTGCTCTTGGGAGTCGGCGCGCCGAGCATCGGGGCGACGTTCTCGATGCTCGTCGGCTCGGCGCCGGTCGGACCGCTGAACCGCGTGATCGGGATGATCGGCGACTCGCGCCGCGACTGGGGCGGCACCAGCCTGCCCTTGGCGCTCGATTTCCTCGGCATGCCGTTCTGCACCCTGTATGTCGCTCCCCAGGTCTTGCAGGACATACCGTTCGACGGTGCAGCCTACCGCTGGCAACTGCCCATCCCGCTCGACGCGAGCCTCGTCGGCAGCGACGCTTTCGTCCAGGCAGCCGTGACCGATCCGACCGCCAACCGGGCCGGTCTCACCACGAGCACCGCGGCTCAGCTGCGCATCGGCGGGTGATGTCTGGCGCCGGTGGTCTTCACCGGCACTCCGCGCTCCGGCTTCGCCGGGCCAGCGACGACGTCCGCTGCGCCGGGGGCGCACCGACCCAGGTAGACGGAACCGCGGAGCCTCCGACGCCGGCCGGCGGCGCGTCTCCGTCCGCCGCTTCTCGTGAGGAGCGAGTCATACGAAGCTGTGCTCACCGCCGCGCTTCGATGAGCGCGTCGATGGTGTCCTCGCCGAGATCCTCTTCCAAGACGCGGATCCGCTCGGCGGTCACGTGGCATTCGTCCATCGCGCGGGCGGCGTGGGCCTTCGCCTCCTCCATGCGACCGTCCTGCGCCAGGCCACTGGCCACCATGATGTGAGCCTCGCCGCGGTAGCGGTTGGCCTGCGGGTCGTTGGGGTTCTGGGCTTCGGCGCGCTCGAAGTCCTCGATCGCCCGTTCGGCGATCTTCGCCATCGAGGCATTGTCGCCGTTGCGCCAATGGGTCTGCGCGAGGTTCATCCGCGCGGTGGCTACGTGGACCGGATTGGAGCGGCCGGCGTCCAGCAGTTCTTCGAACAGCCCGATAGCCAGCTCGCATTGCTCGATGCCGTCGTCGATCCGCTCGAGTTGTCCGCCCAGCAGGTCGCCATACATCATGCGCGCGCCGGCGAGATCCTGGGTGATGTCGAAGGCGCCGGGGGAGTCTTCGCGAAGCTCCTCCATGGTCGCGATCGCGGTCTCGAACAGCTCCTGGGCTCGGTCCGGGTCGCCGCACTTGTCGAGCGTGGAGGCGAGTGCCGCCTGCGCGGATGCGTGGCGTAGCCGCAACTCCTGGCGAAGCGGGAAGCGGTTCACCATCGCCTCGAAGATCTCCGTCGATCTCTCGGAGTCCTCCAGCGATTCGCGGATCCTGCCGCGCATCCGCTCGAAGGACGCACGGTTGGCGAGCGCGCGGCCGAGCATCGCCAGCAGCTCGTCGTCGCGGAAGCGCACCGCCGTGCTGTCGTCGTCGAGCAGCGTGATGAGATCGCCGAGGATCTCGAGAGCTTCGGCGGGGCGGCCCAGCAGATTGGTGGTGTTCGCGCGGTTCGATTGGATCGCTGCCAGCCGGCGGCGGGCGTCCGGATCCTCCGGGGCCTTGGCAACGAGTGCCTCGGCGAGCGGGATCAATGCCTCGAGGATCTCCAGCGACTCCTCGAGCTGGTGGTTCTGGGCGCGGGCGATCGCCAGCGAGGAGCGCGCCTCGATCCACTCGTCGCTCCACTCGGAGTCCACCGAGTCCGCCCCGAGCAAGGCCAGCAGTTCCGACGCCCGCTCGAGGTCGGAGACCATCTCCACGGAGTTGCCCAGTCGACGGTGGGCCATGCCGCGCGTCCGCAGCGCGATCGCCAGATGCCCGGTGACGATGTCGTGATTGCGGGCATCCGCGGAGAGCGAAGCGTGGTTGGTCAGCGCCATCGACACGCTCAGCTCGGCCACCGCCAGGGCCTCCTCGATGCGGCCGAGCTGCATCAGGACCTTCGCGAGCTGGATCCTGGTCTTGGTCAGCACCGCGCGGATCCGCGGGTCCTTGGAATCGTTCTGCTCGAGCTTCTCGTAGTAGGTGGCGAGTTCCTCGAGTGCGGTCTCGCGCAGTGGGTCGGCGCGGCCGTCCTGGAGCAGGGCCGGGCTGGTCAGCAGCCTCGCGGTGGCGCCCTCCACCACCCGCAGGGCACCGAGCAGCGAATCGCGATACGCCTCCTGATAGCGCTGCGAGGTCTCGAGGGCCGCGCGCAGTTCCGTGGCATGCTGCGCCTGCTGCCAACCGTAGACCGTCGGACCGATGGTGACGAACAGCGCCAGGGCGAGCAGTGCCGTCGCCCGAGCCGGCCGCCGCTCGGCCCAGCGCCACGCGCGCAGCAGCGGCCCTACCGGCCGGGCCTTGATCGGACGCCGCTCGAGGAAGCGCAGCAGGTCGTCGGCGAACTCGCTCGCCGACTGGTAGCGACGGGTGGGATCCCGCTCGCAGGCCTTCTGGCAGATCGTCGCCAGGTCGCGCGGCACGCTCGGCACGCGGCTGCGGATCGGTTCGAGCTGGCCGAGCAGAATGCGTTCGCGGATCCCTGCGGCGTCGCCGGAGAACGCCGGTGCCAGGGTCAGCAGCTCGTACATCGTGACGCCGAGCGAGTAGACGTCGGCGCGGCGGTCGACCTTCTGGGCACCGTCGCGCACCAACTCCGGCGACATGTAGGGCAGGGATCCGAGCAGCGCGCCGCTGCGGGTGAGGCCGTCGGCCTGTTCGTCGCGCGCCAGTCCGAAGTCGAGCAGGGTGAGCCGGCCGCCCGCGTCGAGCATCAGGTTCGACGGCTTGATGTCGCGGTGCAGGATCCCGAAGTCGTGGACCTGTGCCAGGGTGCGCGCTGCCTGCACCGCCACCCGGCTGCAGAACTGCAGGTAGCTGCCGTCGAACAGGCCGGCATCGTCGCTCGCCGAACTCGAGCGGCCGGACTTCTCGCGGAGCACGTCGCGCACCGAGGCGGCCGACAGCTGTCCGGGATCGTGGCCCTTCAGGCGGCCGATGACCTGTCCGAGGTCGATGCCCGGCAGGAGCTCCATCGCGTACCACGGCACGCCGTCCTGCTCGCCGACCGCGTGGATCGGCACGATGCCTGGCGCGCGCAGCCGCGCCACCGCCTCGACTTCGCGGCGGAACCGCGACAGCGCCGAGGGCATGTGGAGCTGGTCGCCGCGCACCACCTTCAGCGCGACCTCGCGGCCGAGCGAGGTCTGCATCGCGCGGTAGACCGTGCCCATGCCGCCCTCGCCGATCGGCTCGATCAGCTCGAACTCGCCGAAGTGCGTCGGCCCGGTCCGCGGAACCTCGGTCTGCAGCAGACCTTGGCGGCGGAGCCGGTCGAGACGGCGGCGGACCGTCTCCACCAGACCGGGATTCTCGACCGCGAGCGCGTCGAGTCCGTCGTCGAGGCCGTCCAGCATGCGGTCGACGCACTGCGCGACCAGTTCCTGCAGGCGGGCGGGATCGTGGACCGGTCCGGAGGGGGGTGCCATGGCGAGCCGGCAGCGTAGCGAGCCGAGCCGACCGCATGCGGATCGGCGTGCGGATCGACCTGTGACCAGGGGGCTTGGGAAAAGTCGCGATCAGCGAGGAGACTGGCGCGGATGAGCCTCACGCGCCCGATCGTCGCCTCTCTCCTGGCGCTCGCGTCGAGCGTCGCCGGACCCTCGGTCGCGCAGGCGCCGCCCGGTGGCCCGGTCGCACCGGTGAGCCGGGACACCGTCGGCGTGGATCCCGTCGAGGGCACGGACGCAGCCACCCGTCTGCGGCTCGGCCGCGACGCTGCGGCGGCCGGACGGTCCGCCGAGGCGGTGGAGTATCTGCTCGCTGCCCACGCCCTGCACCCGGGCTCGCCGGCCGTGTGTCGGGCGCTGGTCGCCGCAGTAGCCGACGATCCGGACGCCCGCGCACTGTTCGGGATCCGGCTGGCCTCGGCGCTGGTCGACGCGCGCGGCCGCGCCTCGCTCGACCGGGGCGACCGCGATCTGTTGCTCGACCGCGACGGCTGGCCGGCGAAGATCGCCGCCGCACGGGCCGCCGCGGTGCAGGACCTCGCGCGCCAGGGGCCGCGGCTGGTGCGGGGTGCCGGCTCGGGCGTGGTGCTCAGGTGGTGCGCCGACCTGGCGCTCGAGATCGGCCGCGACACCCCGGGGGTGCTGGGCACAGCGGGGGCCGAACTCGACGCCGAGATCGCGAAGCTCGCGCCCGACGCGAAGACCGTGGTCGATGCCCTCCGTCGTCTGCTGGTCCCGAAGCCGGTGACCACGACCGGCGACGAGGCGGCCTCGCAGGCGGCGCGTCGCCGCGCTCGGGAGGTGGCAGTGCGCGCCGCCCGCATCCTCACCGGGCTCGCCGCGCAGGCCGGCTTCAAGGACCTCGAAGGCCCGCCCGCCCCCGATCTCGGCGACTACGGTGCCGAGGCACGGGCCGCCAAGGAACGACTCCGCGCGCAGGCACTGCAGGACCTCGGCGAGCCGTGGACGGTGGCACGTCTCGAGGCGCTGACCGCGGAGCAGCGACTCGCCTTCACCGAAGAGCACGCGAGCTGGGCCTGGCCCGGCGTCGCGGTCAGCCCGAACGGGCTCTACACCGTGGAGACGATCTGCGGTTTCGACACCCTGCTCGCGGTTGCCTCCAGCGTCGAGGACCACCACCGACGGCTCGCCAACTGGTACGGCAGCGATCCGTTCGCGCAGCGCCCGGGCCTGGTACGCGTCGAACCGGAGCACGATGGGCTGGAGTCGCAGGGCGCGCCGTTCTGGTGGGCCGGAGGCTTCCAGGGCGGCGACGTGACCACCATCCGCGCCGCGTGGACCTCCAAGGAAGGCGTGGGCCGCACCCTGACCCACGAACTCACCCACCGCTTCGACGGCGTGCTGAAGCCGTTCCAGCCGAACTGGCTCACCGAGGGCAAGGCGGTGTGGACCGGGCAGTCGTACCGCGCCATCACCAGCCGCGAGTTCGTCGAGGACCTGTTGAACGTCGGCACCTGCTCGGGGGTGTTCGTGAAGGGCTACGGCAATCCGAAGAAGCTCGGCGAGCTGGTCACCGGCGAGATCGAGGACTACCGCGACAACTACCCGGTGGGCTACGCGCTGTTCTCGTACCTGCGGGGTCCGGGCCCGGAAGGGGATGCGCGGTTCCGCGAGCCGCTCGAGCGCTTCATGGCCAACGGGCGTGCGGGGCGCCGCGATCCACTGGCGTTCTTCACCAGCCACTTCGCCGACGGCAAGCAAGGCCGACCTGCCGACTTCGATGCCTTCGCCGCGGAGTTCCAGGCGTTCCTGTCGGCGTGCTACCGCAAGGGTTGGGGCGACCTGCCGGCCAGCGAGGACTGGATCGAGCAGCGCCACAAGACCAAGTTGGAGCGCGAGGGCAGCAGCGGATTGCTCGGCGACCGGCCGACCTGGAGCTGGGCGCGGAATCGTGCGGAGCCGTGGTTCGGGCAGGGGCATGCGGCCGAGGCCGGGGCGCTGTTGGCCTCGGTCGGCGAGGACGATGCGGCAGCCGCGGCCTGGGCCTGGTCGCTGCAGGTGGATGGCTGGGACTCGCTGCGCGCGCCGCAGGTTGCCAGTGCGTTCGCGGCGGCAGGTGAGCAGGAGGCGGCCTGGGCGACGTGGGCCTTGGCGGGGCAGCGCTTCGCAGCCGCTTCGGCCGGACCGCTCGGCGAAGCGCCGATGCTGCGCAAGCTGGCGAAGGTGCGAGCCCTGTTGACGGCGCTGCGCGACGCGGCGGAGGAACACCGCGCGGCGGGGCGGGTCCTGGCGGCGGCGTGGCTCGACGCGGAGCACGACGATCTTGCGCGGCTCTGTGGCGTGGAGGAGATCTCTCGGCCTCTGCCTGCCACGGCCGGCGGCGTGCATCCTCGCCGCGACCTGGAGCGACCGCTCGGCGCATTCGGCTGGGTGGAGGACGGGTTGACCGGCTACGAGGAGCGACGCCATCGCGGACTGTGGTTCGCGACCGAATCGGGCGACCTGCACGTCGGCCGGGCGAAGCCGCGCGATGCGACCGGTCTGGAGGATCGCGCATCCCACCAGCGGCACGCCTGGGTGCGGAGCGCGGCGTGGGAGGCGCCGGGGGAATACGTGGTCCGCGCGCGCATCCACTTCACCACCAGCTTTGTCAGCGGTGCAGTGGTGCTCGGCAGCACGCGCCGCGACCGCGACGTGCGGATCGGCTTCCGGGCCGGCGACTTCCTGTACGCCATCGGCCGCAAGGAGGGCGATGCGAAGAAGCGCAGCGTCCAGCTCTCGATCGACGGTCTGTTCGAGCGGGAAGGTCCGCTGCGCGGCTCACGGCCCGGCGCGAAGCTGGAGTTCGAGCAGCCGGCGTCGTTCTTCGATCTCGAGTTGTGGGTGAGCGGGCCGACGGTGCGGGTGGTGGCGAACGGCGAGGAGCGGTTCAGCTACACCACCCCCGACGGCCGCGGCATCGAAGGTGCCGTGGGTTTCGCGATGGGGCAGGGGGCGGTGCGGGTCCAGACGCCGCGGGTCCAGCGGTTCGACCGGCACGATCTGCGGCCGCCGGAGCCGGAGGCTGCGGAGTCGATCCCGTCGCTGGTGCGGCGCGCGGTCGGCGGGTTTCCGGCGCAGCGGGACGGCACGCTGGTGCTGTGGCTGCCGGACGACGACGACGTCGAGTGGCTGGTGCGGGAGACGCGCCGGGTGTTCCGACGGATGTCGCTCGGGATGGAGCCGAGCGTCGATCATCCGCAGCAGTGGGTGGTCATGGTGCCACGGGGGTTGCCGGAGGCGGTCGTGAAGGAACTCCGGGAGTTCGCGGAGCCGCACCTGGCCGGGCGCTACGAGCTGCGTGAACACGTGCGGGCGGATGCGCCGGACCGCGAGCACCAGGTGTTGTTCGTGGACGACGCGGGGGTGATCCGGGCGGCGGGAGTGCCCGAGGGGGGATTGCCGCCGGATGTCGCGAGCTGGGCGCGGCACTACCGGAGTCGCTGAGCGGGGGCGTTGGCGCCTCGGAGTGCGGGCCGTACGATGGAGCGGCCTGCCCCGGGTTGCCCTCCCGATGTTCCCTGCTACCACGATCCTCTCCCGGGGTCGGCGGCCAGTCCTTGCGAGTGTGCTCGCGCTGCTGTGTGGCGGCGTGCTCTGCGCCCAAGGACTGCGGCCGCCCCCCGCGCCGTTCGAGAACCTGGTCACCGCCGAGAAGGCGGTGCTCGGCAAGGTGCTGTTCTGGGACGAGCAGCTGTCGAGCGACGACACGATGGCCTGCGGGACCTGCCACCGCCCGGCCAGTGGCGGGGCCGACCCTCGCTCCGGAGTGAATCCGGGCTTCGACGGGATCTTCGGCACGGCCGACGACAAGCGTGGTTCGCCGGGCATCGTGCACTCGCTCGGTGATGGCAGCTATGCGCCACACCCGACGTTCGGTCTGAGCCCGCAGGTGACCCGTCGCTACGCGCCGCCGGTGATCGGCGCGGCTTGGGTGTCGACGCTGCGCTGGGACGGCAAGGCCACCGAGACCTTCGTCGATCCGAACACCGGCCGCGCGGTGATCCTGTTCGGTGGCGCGCTCGAGAACCACGCGATGGGGCCGCCGGCCGACACCGGCGAGATGGCGTACGAGGGCCGGACCTGGACCGACATCGCCGCGAAGATCGCCAGCTCGAAGCCGCTGGCGTTGTCGCCCTCGACGTCGTGGCCTGCCGATGTCGCGCAGGCTCTGCAGGGCGATCCCGACTACGGCGAGCTGATGCGCCGCGCGTTCGGCGACCGTGCGGTCACGCCGACCCGCATCGCCTTTGCGCTCGCGACCTACCAGCGCACGCTGGTTCCCGATCGCTCGCCGTGGGACCGCTTCGTCCGCGGCGAGACCAACGCGCTGACTCCCGACCAGCAGGCGGGCTTGGCGTTGTTCGAAGGCGCCGCGCGCTGTGCGAGTTGCCACCCGGGTCCGGTGTTCACTGACGGCACGTTCCGCAACCTCGGTCTGCGGCCGGTGTACGAGGACCGCGGCTGGCAGGAGGCGACCCTCGACCCGATCGACCGCGGCAAGTTCAAGGTGCCCACCCTGCTCAACGTGGGGCTGCGGCATCGCTACATGCACAACGGCCAGTTCACGCGGCTCGAGGACGTGGTCGACTTCTACGACCAGGGTGCAGGCACCTTCCTCGACAACAAGGATCCGAGCCTGCGGGCTTTGAACCTCTCGGCGACCGAGAAGGCGCAGCTCGTCGACTTCCTGCGTCACGCGCTGACCGACCCGCGCGTCGCCGCCGAGCAGGCTCCCTTCGACCGGCCGATGCTGCGCTCCGAGTTGCCGCAGGACGTCTACGGCGCGCCCCATCCGGGCAGTGGCGGCATCGCACCACGCACCGTGCACGACGCCCCCGCTCTGGTGGGCAGCGACCACCACCGGTTGGGTCTCGCCGACGGACTCGGTGGTGCCGCCGCGTTCTTCGCCTTCAACGGCGCCCGCGGTCCCGGCGGCGTGTCGATCGGTCCGGTGCCGATCCACATCACGATCCAGCCGATCCCGATCGTGCTGCCGGTGACCCTGGCCGGCAGCGGTGTGGGCAACGGCTACGCCACCTTGCCCCTGCCGATCCCCGCGGACCCGAACCTGGTCGGCATTCCGCTCCACCACCAGGCGTTCGTCGTCGATCCCGGCGCGGCCGGTGGTCTCTCCACGACCGCTGCCAGCGCCACCACCCTCTTCTGATCCCCGCCCCAGAGGGTGAGCAGTTCGACCCGGCCGAACCGTCCACCCTTCCAGCGACCCCGTTCCATCCACCTTCGATGAAGACCCTGCTCTCCGCCCTCGTCCTCACCGCGACATCACTCGTCGCGCAGACCACCGCGACGGTCAACGGCGTGACCACCCCCGGCGCGCTCGGCGATATCTACCTGTCCCTCGACGAGGCGATCCAGCTCGTCAACGGCACGCTCGCGGTCAGCCAGCTCTCGCCGAGGGAAGCGGCGCAGATCCAGGGCAGCGGCCAGCCGACCGAAGTCCTCATCGACTTCCTGGTGACCCCGTCGATCGTGCTGCTGCAGACTCCGACGCCGCTCGATGGTCCCGCAGCCGGCGTCGACGTCGCCATCCGGGGCATCAACGGGCGGCCGAACCTGTTCCTGACCAACCAGCCCCTCGGTCTCCGCGTCCGCACCAGCCATGCCAGCATCACCGGTCTGCGATTCCAGGGTGGTGCGGAGGGGGTGCATGCCGACACCTCGGTCCACCTGGTCCAGGGTCGCGAGATCCTGCTGTCCGGCCTGGAGTTCGACGGCCAGACCGGCACCGGAGTCCGCTTCGAGTCCGTGCCGATGACCATGACCATGGCGCAGGTCGAGCACTGCACCTTCCAGAACTGCACCACCGCGATCACCCAGGTCGACCGCGGGATGATGCTGATGATGGACGTCGAGTTCTGCTCGTTCGACAGCTGCGGTCTCGCGGTCGACATGTTCACCGCCGGTTCGGGAAACATGACCATGAACCGGCAGTGGCGCTGCAAGATGTCGAACTGCGGTCAACTCGCCGACGTGCAGCGCGATCCCGGCAGCGACAAGCGCTCGATGCTGATGCTGATCGCGGGCAACTACGAGACCAACGGCAAGGCGGTCGATGCGGCCGGCACGCCGCTGGTCGAGACCGCGATCCACATCCACGCCTCGGAGATCCGCGTTCCCGCCGGTCAGCAGGCGTTCCGTCTCGGCGACCTCGACTCGCGGATCGACTACCACGTCAGCGAGTGCGTCTTCGCCGGCGACATCCACGTCCAGGAAGGCCGGCTCAACCGTCGCCTGTGGGCCTGGAACAACGTGTTCCGCGATGGCGTGATCGAGGTCGAGAACCTCGGCGCGCCGACCAGCTTCCGCTGGAACCGCTTCGAGAACTGCACCGTCCGCGCCACCGCGGGCAACCGCGCCCGCTTCGAGCAGCTCAGCTCCGAGTTCTACGACTCGCGCATCGAGGGCCTGTCGTCGCTCGGTCCGGTCGACCTGCAGAACTGCTGGCTGTCGAACACCACCGTCAGTGGCAGCGTGAACAACTCCTCGCCCGCACCGTCGCCGTGGCTGGCCAGCACGTCGTGCTCCGACGACTCGCCGTCGATCGGCGGCACCGTCGACCTCACGCTGGACATCCCGCCGGGCATGCTCGGGGTGTGGATCCTCGGCGTCTCCGACCCGCGCCTCGTCCTCACCCAGGAGCCGTGGCGTGACTATGCCTTCCACGCGCCGACCCTGCAGATCCCCGGCCTCTACGCGTTCCGCTCCACGCTGCGGATCACGATCCCCGACCTGCCGGCGCTCGTCGGCCAGGAGATCTTCGCGCAGCCGATCACTGGCCCGGTCTCCGGCCAGACCCACGTGCCGGCCTTCAACCTGCCGCGCGGCGCGCACCTGACGATCACCGAGTGAGGATGTCCCGACGCGGATGTCGGGGTCCCGCCTTCGTGCGCGTGCACCTCGCGGCGAGTGCCGCTAACGTCCGCGCCCCATGCTGCCCTACGAGGTCTACAAGGTCGCCCACCTGGTCGGGCTGGCCGTGCTGTTCGCCGCGCTCGGTGGTCTCCTGTTCGCCGCCCGCGACGTAGACGGCAAGCCGCCGAGAGCCTTGCTCGTGCTGCACGGCGTCGGCGTGGTGCTGATGCTGGTCGGCGGCTTCGGGCTTCTGGCGCGCAACGGCATCCAATGGCCGTGGCCCAATTGGGTGTTGGTGAAGGCCGGGCTGTGGGTGGTGCTCGCCGCGATGCCCTGGCCGATCCGCAAGTTCGGGCTCGGTGGTGCGTGGATCGCGCTCGTCCTCGCCGCCTCGGTCGGCGTTGCGGTCGTGATGGTGCGGCAACGCATCCCGTGAGCCTGTGACCCGAGCAGTCACACGCTCGGTGAGCGACTGTCTGCGCTGCGCAGGTCCGCATCTGGATCGGCCGCGTGCGTCCAGAACTTCCGAGCCGCCATCCGGATCGATCGCGTAGCGGGGTCCGTCGCTGGCCCGTGGGGCGGCGGCGGAGTCCGAAGTGAGCGATCAAGTCCTGTTCTGGGCCGAGGGTGGCGGCGAGCGACGTGACACCACGCGCGCGGCGCGACGGATCGTCGCGCTGGTGGTCCGCGCCCAGGGCGGCGACCGCCGCGCGTTCGAGCGGCTGTGGGGCGAGCACCGCCGCGTGGTGCATGCGATCCTGCTCTCCCGGGTTCCGGGACGTGATGCCGAGGACCTGCTGCAGGATGTCGCGGTCGCGGCATGGGAGGGCATGTCCGGGCTGCGCGACGCGGCGAGCTTCCGTGGTTGGTTGAGCGAGATCGCGCGCAACGTCGGCAGACGGCACGTGCAGCGGAGTGCTCGGCATGGCGAGATCGCCGACGTCGACGAGGTCGAGCCCGCGGCGCCGCAGTCGAGTCCTCTGGACGTGCTCGAGGCCGACGAGATCCTCGCGACGCTGCGCACGCTGCCGACCTGCTACCGCGAGCCGTTGGTGCTGCGGCTGGTCCTGGGCCTCTCGGGACCGGAGATCGCCGAGCAGCTCGGGATGACCAAGGGTTCGGTGCGGGTCAACCTGCACCGCGGCATGTCGCTGCTGCGCGGGCGGCTCTGATCGACGGGTTCCGGCGCTCCCGGGGATGGGGCGTCTGGGAATCTCGATAACACGCGTCCACCTCGGGGAACCGGTCGGTAGGGACTGGGTGCCGAACCGGCCGATGCCTACCGTCACCCGTCCCTGCTCTCGCGCCATGGCGCGGGAAAGGAGACGGTGCCTTGAGCGACGACGACTATCTCTGGGATCCACGAAGTCGCGGCCCGCGAGATCCGCTGGTCGAACGGCTCGAACGCACGCTGCAGGCGAGGCAGCTCGAACCACCCAGACGGGGGATCCGTCCGCTGGTGGTGCTGCCGCTGGCTGCGGCGGCGGTCGTGCTCGGACTGGTCGGCTGGCAGGCCTACGCAGACGGTGACGCGGCGCATCCGCCGGCGGCGCCGCAGGCGTTCCATGCGCGTGAGTTCCATGCGCGTGAGGGCGAGGTGGTGGAGCCTGCCTCGACAGCTCAGCCCTCGTTGGCGTCGGGCGACGCCCAGTCGGCGGAGAACACCGAAGCGGTCGATGCCCACGCCACGCTCGCCGATGCGGGTCCGGAGGCGGAGATCGGTGCGGCTGCTCCGGACGAGGAGGAGGAAGAGGTCGTCGATCCGGAGGTCGAAGTGGCTCCGGAAGCGCAGGGCGAGGAAGGCTCGGCACTCACCGGCCGGTGAGGCCACCGGGGTTTTTCGGATCACTCGATAACGGTCGGGCCGGGCGGGGAACCAGTGGGGTGCATCGCATCGATGCGTCGACTCACTCCGATCCGGAGGAGACCCCCATGACCAAGCTGTCCCGATCGTTCGTTCCGACCACCTGCTCCGCGTTGATCCTCGGCCTGTCGCTGGGCGCGATCGCGCAGGAGCCCGTCCGGCCGCCGGTCCGCCCCACCGAGCCGCAGCCGCCGCAGCGTGCCGACCAGGCCGCGGTCGAGGCCGCCGCGTTGAAGTTCGTCGCCGGCGACGAGGTCGTCGGTCGCGAGATCCTCGAGTCGGTGCACAGCACCGACGGTGCTGCCCGGCAACAGATCGGCCAGATCGTCGACTTCGGTATCGACCGGAGCACCGGCGCGATCACCCTGTTCGGCATCGAGGTCGACGACACCGTCCACGCCGTCCCCGCGTCGGCGGTGCGCTGGATCCCGCAGGACGATGTGTTCGTGTGCGCGATCTCGAAGGACGGCATGTCGAAGGTCGCGCACGCCGTCGAGGGCAACCTGAACGACCTGAAGCTGCCGGGCTCGGCTGCCGGCGAGGCGAGTGCCACGTCGGCGCGGGCGCGGGCCGCGGAGGCCAGCAGCACGCGCGCCGGATCCAAGCTGCTGTGCTACTCGGCGATGAGCGAGATGGCGCTGCATCGCGGCGACCAGGAGTTGGCCGGCGATGCCCAATTGATGGTCGAGCCCTCGACCGGTCACGTTGCGTTCCTCGTCGTCGACGTCGGTGGTGTGCTCGGCATCGGCTCGCGCCGGATCCCGATTCCCATGGCTGCGGTCGAGGTGCAGGACGCGCAGGTCGAGGACAGCGGTGACGACGTGCCGGCGGCCCGCTGGACCATCGATCTGACCGACGAGGAGCTGGGCAAGCGGCCCTCGATCGCCATCGAGGGTGGGCTCGATGCGCCGGCGTTCCGCCGGGCGATCTACGCGGCGTGGCAGGTCGACGCACCGGCCTGGGACTCCCTGCAGGAGGAGGCGCCGGCCGAGGGCGCGAAGCGTGACGATGGCACCGGGCGTCGGAACCCGGAGCCCCGCAAGGACTGACGGCCTTTCGCCGGTCGCGCCGCGCCGCATGGTTACGATGTGGCGATGACGACGACCCGGCGTGAAGTCCTCGGCGCGCTCGCCTTCCCGGCCCTCGGGCCGCTCGCGAGGCTCGACGCCCGCCGCGGGCTGAGCCTGCTCGACGAGTTCGAAGCCCCCTCGGGCTCGCCGCAGCAGGTCGCGCGCGACGAGGACTTCTGGAACGCGATCGCCACCGCGTTCGCGATCGACCGCAGCCGCATCAACTTCAACAACGGCGGCTGCTCACCGTCGCCCGCGTTCGTCCTCGACGCGCAGCGCCGCCACCTCGAGGAGGCCAACCACGCGCCGGCCTACGTGATGTGGCGACGCCAGCAGAAGCGCAAGGAGGCGGTGCGCCAGGCGTTGGCCCGTGTCGCCGGCTGCGATGCCGAGGAGCTGGCGTTCGTGCGCAACGCCTCGGAAGGCCTGCAGACCTGCCAGTTCGGCATCGACCTCGAGCCGGGCGACGAGGTGCTGTCGACCGACCAGGACTACCCGCGGATGCGCAACACCTTCGCGCAGCGGGTGGCGCGCGAGGGGATCGTCTACCGGCAGTTCAAGATCCCGGTGCCCTGCGACGACCCGCAGCAGATCGTCCGCGCCTACGAGGCGAACCTCAGCGAGCGGACCCGGCTGATCCTCGTCAGCCACGTGATCAACCTCACCGGTGCGATCCTGCCGGTCCGGAACATCGTCGCGCTCGGTCGTGCGCGCGGCATCCCGGTGATCGTCGACGGCGCACACTCGTTCGCCAACGTCGACTTCACGCTGCGCGATCTCGACTGCGACTACTTCGCCACCAGCCTGCACAAGTGGCTGTTCGCGCCGATCGGCACCGGCATGCTGCACGTGCGGAAGGACAAGATCGGCGACCTCTGGCCGCTGATGGCCGGCAATCCGGGGCAGGAGCACGACATCCGCAAGTTCGAGGAGATCGGCACCCATCCGATCGCGCAGATGCTGGCGGTCGGCGAGGCGCTGGCGTTCCACGAGCGGCTCGGCGGGAGCCGCAAGTTCGCGCGGTTGGTGCGTCTGCGTGACCTCTGGATCGACCGACTCGGTGCACACGATCGGGTGCACGTGCACACGAGCACGGTTCCGGGTCAGGCCTGCGGGATCGCGACCGTGTCGATCGACGGCGTCGAGACCGGAGCGCTCGCGGCACACCTGGAGCGCGCTCACCAGATCCTGGTGACCACGATCAAGCACGAGGACTTCGAGGGCATCCGCGTGTCGCCGTCGGTCTACACCACGCTCGGCGAACTCGACCGTTTCTGCGAGGCGATGGAAGCGGTCGTGCGCGACGGCTTGCCATCCTGACTCCGATTTATCCAACGGAATCTCTCGGGATGTATGCCTGAGCTGCTGTCCCCTCCCGGCCCTGGGGAGCGGCTCCCGACCCGGCCGTCGCGCGGGCCGGTCCCCGACGCCTGAGCCATGCGGCATCGGGACTTGCGTGCGCGGGCGTCGTGCCGATCCCGGATCGGGATGCCCCCGGGAGCGCGCGTCCGTATCGATCCGGTGTCGACGGACGCGACTCCAGGCCGCCTCCTTGTCGCGACGACGTCTCCCGTTGGTCGGGCGCCGAGAGCCCCTCGGCGTCCATGACAGAGGGGGGAGAGCCATGGGCGTACACAAGGCGGTCTATGCCGTCTCGGGAATCCTGGGGCTCGCGTCGTTGGCGAATCCGGTCGCTCAGGTGCGGCCGAGTCACGAGGCGGGCCTTCTGTTGCCGGCGCATCTCGACGGTGACGCATCCGAAGACTTCCTGGTCGACACCGGCCAGACGGTCCATGCCTGGTTTGGGCGCGGTCAGGCGCCCTGGCTGGTGGAGGGGCCGGCCACGTCGCTCCCGGCGGACGGCAAGGTCCGCAAGGTGCTCGCCGGCGGTCATCTCTACTTCGTCGAGGGACCACACGGTGCGCAGCGTCGGGTCGGTGATGCGGCGCGGCTCGCGGTGTGGAGCGTCGGTCCCGCAGGCGACCTGATGTGGAGGAGCACCTTCGATCTGCCGCCGAGCACCGCGGTGCACGAGGTGTCGATCGTGAAGCTCTGTCCGGCGGGCTTCGATCTCGATGGAGACGGTCGCGAGGACGTGCTGGCAGTGTGGTGCGAGCAGCACGTGCAACCCGGGGTGAACGGGCAGCTCCGCGCAGCTTGGGTGTCGCCGACGCGGCGCGGACCGGTCGCCGACCTGCAGTGGGCCGGTAGTGCGCAGCTCGATCTCAACGTGGCAGCCGCGCACCGTGCGCGCCATGTAGGCAACGTCGCCGGAGACGTGCTGTGCACGGTGACGCAGGACGCGCGCGCGGCGCAGCGAAATGCCGCTGCGCTGCTCGGCTTCGGCTTCGTGCAGCTCGCGCGCGGTGTGGGCGACGTGGTGGAGGTGCGCGGCGCGCGCTGGATCGGCGGCGTGCCCGGCACGGCCTACACCGACAGCCAGGAGACCAGGCCTTCGGTGGTCTACGGCGCGTTCGCGCCGAGTCCGGCACTCGCGGTTCCCGCGGTGCGCACCACGCTCGGACCGACCGCGGTCCTGCACCCGGACTTCACGCCGCCGTTCGTCGACGCGCAGGGTGGTCTGCTGCACACCGGACGCGGCATCGAGTTCCTCGGCAGCCGGCCGGCCGACTTCGACGGCGACGGTGCCGACGAGGTGGTCTTCATGCTCGATGGGTTCTGGCCCGGCCAGGCGCTGATGCTGGTCACCGATCCGCACCCGCGCTTCCAGCCACGCTGGGAGGCGCACTGGTGGTCGGGTCCGATGACCCAGGCGCGGCACCGTTCCTACCTGCGAGATGCCGCGCCGGTGGACGTCGACGGCGATGGCGACGCCGACCTGGTGGTCTCCGGGAACTGGAGCGGCGCGGCAGCGGGCGATCTCGGGTTCCTGCGCCAGGAGGCCGCGGCGCCCGCGAGCGGTGCACCGGGGTTCCTGCGGCGGTTGTTCTGAGCGGCTGGAATCTGCCCCCTCCCGCGAACGGTCGCCGCAGAGGATTCGTCAGATAAAGATGAAGACAAGATCAAGGGCGGCCGATCAGGGATTGGCAAGGCCCCTTGCGGGGGCGAGTTGCGGTTCGTCTGCCCAGGCGACCGCCTGACAGGGAGGTGGGCCGATGGGTCCTTCAGTGGGTGGCGTCTCGGGCGCCGCCCGTCACACCGTGGTCCTCGCGGGGGCGGTCGTACTGACCGCGCTCACAGGACCGGTTCCTGCTCAGGGTGCCGTGCTGCACGGCACCGGCGCGATGACGGTCGCGGACGTCGACCGTGATGGCCGCGACGACGTGCTCGTCGACGTCCACGGCAATCTCCATACGTGGTTCGGGGTCGCGGGCCCGCCATGGTTGCGGCGCGGGCCGACGACCTGGGTGGGGCCCGGCGCGGACGGCACGCGCCTGATCGTCTCGGGCGACCTGGCCTACCGCGTGGTGACGAGCCCGCAGCCCGGCGTGCGGATCCACCGCTTCAACTCCGCGGGCCAGCTCCAGGTGATCGCGCATCATCAGTTGGATGCGGCGCGCCAGGACCACGAAGTCGCGCGGCTGCGACTGTGTCCGCTCGGCTTCGACTTCGACGGCAACGGTCGGGTCGACGACGTCGCGATCGCGCTGTTGGAGCGCGCGGCGCACGGCGGCTCCGGGATCTCCATCGTCTACGCCGGCGCCGGCCGTGCGGGCGCACCGCGCGCGATCCCGACGCCCGCCGACGGCGAGACCGAAGTCGAGGTCGTCGCACTGTTCCGGAGTCGCGGCGTGGTGCAGCCCGGCGACGAGATCCTCTGCGTGGTCTCCGCCCACGAGGCGTCGAGCGACGACGCACTCGGCTCGTTCAGCGTCGGGCGCACCGTCTCCGGCGCGCCGCGGGTGACCGGCCTGCGTTGGTTCGGTGCAGTGCCGCGTCTGCGCATGCCAGCGGTCGACGGAACCACCGCAGCGGTGGCCTACGGCGCGTTCCGGCCCACGCCGCAGGTGCCGGTGCCGACGTTCCACTTCGACCTCGGTCCGTCGGTGGTCCTGCATCCGCAGATCGCCGCACCGTGGATCGACGGTGGCGGGGCATGGCTCGAGACCTCGGCGAGCGCGCGGATCCTCGACGGCGCGGTGGCCGACTACGACGGCGACGGCGCCGATGAACTGATGGTCGTGGAGCCTGCACCGCACGGCGCGCGCGATTGGCTGATCGTCACCGATCCGCACCCGTGGGCCGCCGACTGGCAGGTGCTCGACTGGTCCCGCAGGCAGGGAGGTCCGCAGGTGGCGACCACCAGTCGTATCGCGCACGCGGTGGCCGCCGACCTCGATGGCGACGGGCATCCCGAGATGGTCCTGAGTTGCGAGCACGAGACCGGGGTCGGGGGCGGGATAGGCAGCGAGCTTGCGGTACTTGCCGCTGCGTCGATCGGTTCGGGTCGCCGCGAGCTGCGTCGGGTGCGCTGACCGCGCCGCGCCGCTCGGCCGGCGCGCGACAGGGCCCATGTGCGGCGCGATGATGGCCGCCATGCGTTGCCCACCGCTCGCCGCGTTCCTCGCGCTGTCTTACGGCACCCTCGCTCCGGCCCCGGCCATTGCCCAGGAGCGCGCCGAGCCGCGGCCCAACGTGCTGCTGATCCTCGCCGACGACCTCGGCATCGGCGACCTCGGCTGCTTCAACCCGGACTCCAAGGCGCCGACCCCGCATCTCGATGCGCTGGCCGCCGAGGGGCTGCGCTTCACCGACGCGCACTCGCCGTCGTCGGTCTGCACGCCGACGCGCTACGGCCTGCTCACCGGCCGCTTCGCGTGGCGGACGCGGATGAAGACCGGAGTGCTCTGGGGTGCCTCGCGGCTCCTGATCGAACCGGGCCGGGAGACCCTGGCGTCGCGTCTGGCCGCCGCCGGCTACTCGACCGCGGCGTTCGGCAAGTGGCACCTCGGCCTCGGCGCCTACGACCCTGCGCGGCCGAAGCTGGAGACCGACTTCGACAGCGCTTCGGATGGCAGCCCGATGGATGGCGGCCCCCACACGGTGGGCTTCCAGCGCTCGATGGTGATCCCGGCCTCGCTCGACATCCCGCCCTACTGCTGGGTGGTCGATGGCGCGGTCGAAGAGCCGATGACCGCGACCACCGAAGGCAGCACGCGGCGGTGGGACGGCGGCGGCGGCTTCTGGCGCAAGGGCGCGATGTCGCCCTCGTTCGACTTCGAAGACGTGCACCATCGCATCGTCCGTGAGACCGTGGCGTGGCTCGGCGAGCAGGCCGAGCAGCGCGCCGACCAACCGTTCTTCTGCTACGTGCCGTTGGCCGCGCCGCACACGCCGTGGCTGCCGACCGAGGACTTCGTCGGCAAGAGCGAGGCGGGCTGGTACGGCGACTACGTGAACCAGGTCGACGACGGGATCGGCAGGATCCTCGCAGCCCTCGGCGAACACGGCCTCGCCTCGAACACGCTGGTGATCGTCACCTCCGACAACGGCTCGCACTGGCGACCGCAGGACATGCAGGAGTTCGACCACGCGGCCAACCTGCAATGGCGGGGCATGAAGGCCGATGCCTGGGAGGCCGGCCATCGTGTGCCGCTCCTGGTGCGTTGGCCCGGGCGCGTGCCCGCGGGGCAGGCGAGCGATGCACTGTGCGGGCTGATCGACGTGTTCGCGACCGTCTGCGAAGCGGCTGGTCTCGAGGTTCCCGACGGCGCGTCACCCGATGGTGTATCGCTCTGGAAGCTATGGAGCGGTGCGCGCGACGCGGTGCGCGAAGACCTGGTCTGCCACTCGATGTCCGGCCACTTCGTCCTGCGCGAGGAGCGCTGGAAGCTGATCGACGGGTTGGGCTCGGGTGGCTTCACCGCGCCGCAGAACCCGAAGCCGGAGGAGGGTGGACCGCTGGGGCAGCTCTATGATCTCGCGGAAGATCCGGGCGAGCAGCGGAACCTGTGGCTGGAGGAGCCGGAGCGGGTGGCGCGGATGCGGGCGCGGCTCGGGGAGATCCGGGGGCGGGAGGAGTGAATCGTGACGCTGGGCTCGACTGAAGTCGGCCGATCACCCCCCACCCTTCTCCAACGCCTCGATCCGCGCCTCCAGCGCGCGCAGCGCCTCGCGCATCCCCGCCAACCGCCGGATCGAACCCTCCCGCTTCACGTGCTCGCGCAGCGGCATCAGCGGCACGCCCGCATAGGCCCCCGCCTCGGTCACGTCCGTCGCCACGCCGGCGCGGTGCAGCAGCACCACGTCATCCCCGATCACCCGGTGGTCGATGATGCCGGTCTGGCCGCTGGTGATCACCCGCTTGCCGATCTTCGTCGAGCCGGCCACGCAGAGCATCGCGGTCAGGATGCAGTCTTCGCCGATCTCGACGTTGTGGGCGATGTGGCAGAGGTTGTCGAGGACGGTGCCCGACGCGATGCGGGTGGCGCCGTGGGTGCCGCGGTCGATGCAGCAGTTGGCGCCGACGACCACGCGGTCTTCGATCACCACGTTGCCGAGCTGCGGGATGCGGTGGCTCTTGCGCTGCTGGTCCTGGGCGAAGCCGAAGCCTTCGGAGCCGAGGATGGTGCCGGCGCGGACGATCACGTCGTCGCCGAGCACGCAGTCGTAGCCGACGACGACCTTGGGGTGCAGGACGGTGCGGGCGCCGATGCGGGCGCCGTCTTCGACCACCACACCGGTGAGCAGCACGGCGTCGGGGCCGATGGCGGCGCGCGCGCCGACGAATGCGTGGGCGCCGATGCGGGCGCTGGGGTCGACGGTGGCGGTGGAGTGGACGACGGCGCTCGGGTGGATCCGCGGCTCGTCCTCGGGCCGCAGGTCGCGGTCGAAGTGGGCCTGGATCACCAGCGCGCGGGCCAGCTTCAGGTCGGGCGTGGTCATCACCGCGCCGCCGGCCAGGCCTGCGAAGGCGTCGGCGAGTTCGGGCGTGGTGATGACGCCCGCTGCACCCCTTTCGCACACGGCCGCGACGAACTCGGCGCGGTCGACGAACACCAGGGCGCCGGGCCCACAGTGCGTCGCCGCAGTCACGCGCTCGAGCAGCGCGTCATCGCCTCGGAACCCGCTGAGGATGTTCCGCTCCTTGAACTCATCGAACAGCGCACTCGCTCGGATCGGCATCGTCGGTCTGATGGAGGTCTTCGAGGAAGGCGTCGAGGACGTCCCGGGCGCTGTAACTCTTCGCGCCGGGGGGCAGGAACCGGTCGATCCGCGACACCGCGTCGCCCGAGGTGAGGACCGGCGGCTCGATGCGGCCGTCCTTGCGCGTCTGTGCCAGGCCGATGGTCGCCATCAGGCCGTTGCACACACACATGCGGCCCTCGGTCTCGACCAGCTCGCCGCCCTTCTTCACGTAGTCGTCGATCGGCTCCGACGGGCAGCGCCAGCGGGTCCGCTCCTGGGCGTCCTGGTAGGCGTGCCGCAGGTATCCGAGGTCGCAGATGCGTTGGCGCTCTGCGTAGACCTTCGGCTCCTTGAGGGTGCCGGGCATGTCGACGACCTTGAACGGGAAGCCGGTCGGCGAGGCGAGCGGGTCGGTGATCACGCGGGCTTCACCGCGCAGCACCATGTCGAGCACGCCGCGCTTCAGCTCGGGGGCGATTCCGGACTCCTCGCAGAACGCGAAGGCGGTGCCGGCCTGGACGCCGGTGGCTCCGACCGCGAGTGCCGCACGCAGACCCTCGGGGGTGCCGTAGGAGCCGGCGAGCCAGAACGGCACGCCCAGGGCGACGAAGTCGGCGGGGTCGACCACGTCGCGCTCGCCGTAGATCGGCTGGCCGGTGGCGTCGAGCTGCAGGCGGCCGCGGGGTGGCGCGTTGTGGCCGCCGGCGGTGGGGCCTTCGACCACGAAGCCGTCGACCCGGCCGTTGGACTTCTTCTGCAGCATGTTGGCCAGCGACGCCGAGGCGACGATCGCCAGGAACGCCGGGCGGCGGAGCTTCGGCAGCGGGACCTCGAGAGCCTCGCGCGGGTCGAGCCGCACATTGGCGCCGGCCGGGTTGTCGACCACCGGCACGGTGAGTTCGGCTGGTTCACCGGCGGCGAAGTTGTCGAGGACGCCTGGGATGGCCTTGGGGATGCCGGCTCCCATCAGCACGTAGTCGACGTCGGCCAGCATCGCACCGAGCAGCGACGGCACGTTCGGCGTCTGGATCTTCTCGAGGTAGTTGATGCCGACCACGCCGTCGTGGCCTTCTTTCGCCAGCCAGACCTCGGCGAAGTTCGAGACCAACAGCAGGTCGAGCTGGTGCCGGCTCGGCTCGATCGCCGGCATCGGCGTGGCCTTGAAGGGCGCGTCCGGGGCCTTGCCGCCAGGGACGAAGTACTTCTCGAGCACCCGCTGCGCGGTGGCCTGGCACGGGAAGGCGGCGAGGGCCCGGCGCATCGCGCCGTCGGGGTCGCCCACCTGCAGGCGGCGGGCGAGGATCACGTCGAGCGCGGTTCCGGAGACCACGCCGAGCTGGCCCTGGCTGGCGACCGCGTTGGCCAGGCGCCAGTTCGAGACGCCAGCGCCCATGCCGCCCTGGATGATGCAGGGCAGGTCGTTCGCGGCGCGCTCGCCGATCGGAGTGGATGATTCGCCCATGGCTCGAACCCCAGAGGGCGGCGGGCCAGGAGGCGGCGACTCACCGATCGTTGGGTCTGGCGGCGCGGGGTGTCGCCGGGTCGGGGACGATAACCGGTTCGAGTCCCGCGTGGGCGCATCGACTCGTTTCGCGTGGTGAATCCGGCGCGGGTCTGGTCGTGCGCTTTCGATCGCACGGTCTACCCGGGGTCGGACCCAGACGTCGTCCATTCCACGGCTCCGCCGGGAATCCTGCGCGGTGCCCGCGTTCCGCTCGCGACACTGGAGCGCATGCACGTCCTCACACGCATCGCTCTCGCTCCGCTGCTCCTCGCGACCGCTCTGTCCGCCCAGGTCGGGTATTCCCTCGGTGCCGAATCCGAGCGCCAACCCGAGGTGCCGCGCGGGACGGTCACCCACCGCGTGTTCAAGAGCGAAGGGGTCTTCCCGGGCACGATCCGCGAGTACTGGGTCTACGTGCCGGCGCAGTACGACGCCGAGCAGCCCACCGCGCTGATGGTCTTCCAGGACGGCCACGCGTACGTCTCCGAGACCGGCCAGTTCCGGGTACCGATCGTCTTCGACAACCTGATCCATGCCGGCGCGATGCCGCCGACGATCGGGGTGTTCGTGAATCCCGGCCACCACGCCGACGAGATCCCGCCCGGCGGCTGGGGCAAGAAGGACAACCGGTCGCTCGAGTACGACACGCTGTCGGACGCCTACGCGCGGTTCCTGATCGACGAGCTGCTTCCCGAGGTCGGCGCGTCGTGGAACCTCACCACCGACCCGGAACAGCGCGCGATCTGCGGGATCAGCTCGGGCGGCATCTGTGCGTTCACCGTCGCCTGGGAGCGGCCCGACTCGTTCCGCAAGGTCCTGTCGCACGTCGGCAGCTTCACCAACATCCGCGGTGGCCACGTCTACCCGGCGTTGATCCGCAAGACCAAGCCCGTGAAGCCGATCCGTGTGTTCCTGCAGGACGGCGAGAACGACCTCGACAACCAGCACGGCAACTGGTGGTTGTCGAACCTGCAGATGCAGAAGGCGCTGGCATTCGCCGGCTACGACCACCGCTTCGTCGGCGGGACCGGCGGGCACAGCGGCGAACACGGCGGCGCGATCCTGCCTGAGTCGCTGCGCTGGCTGTGGCGGCGCGAGGAGCCCCGGGACAGTGCTCCGGAGCGACGGCGCTGAGCGGGGTCGCTACCGCTCGTCCGAGCGGTCGGTCACTCCGAACACGGGCTCGCGTGGCAGGTCGCTGGTGTCCGGGTCCCCCGTGGTGCGCAGCCGCAGCGCGGCGGCCTGAGCCCTCCGGCTGTAGTCGATCGACTCGCCGAGGATGCGTGCTGACTCCTGATCGGCGTGGAAGCCGCGCGAGTTCTCGCTGCTGATGTAGTCGAGGCGCCACATCGCCTTTCGCTGCAGCTGATGGATCTCGGCCAGATCCTCGGGCTTTGCCCCGGCCGCGCGGGCGTCGAGTATCGCGTCCAGCATGTCGGTCATCGCGGCCGCCGCGCGCTCGGTGAGGGCGACCGTGCGCTGCTGGATCGTACCGATCCGCGCCGCCAGCTCGCCCTCCGTGGAGTGATGACACGTGCGGCATGACTTGTCGATGCTCTGCAGGGGGGAGCGGACGTCGTGGCTCGACATCTTCATCGCGCCACGTCGCTCATAGGGCATGTGGCAGTCCACGCAGCTCACGCCGCTGCGGGCATGGATGCCGTTGCTCCACAGCTCGAACTCCGGATGCTGGACCTTCAGCACCGGCGCGCGGGTCTCGCCGTGGGCGTAATCGTAGAAGGGAGTGCCATCCTCGAAGGTCAGCTCGTCCCAATGACGCTCCTCGTCCTCCATGCGTAGGCCGTGGCTCCAGGGGAAGGTCAGCGTCAACTTGTCGCCGCAGTAGTATTCGACGTGACACTGCCCGCACACGAACGAACGCATCTCCTGGCGGGTCGCGTCGCGGTTCGGGTCGTAAGGCGTTTCCCGGTCGCCGCGGCGCCAGCGTTCGATGCTCGGCAGGTGCGGCGCTTCTCCGTCCCCGGCGGCGAGCGCCGCGATGCCGCGGACGAAGCCGGGACGCGTGACGCGTAGACGCAGCGTGGTGGGGTCGTGGCAATCGATGCAGCTCACCGGGTGGGCATTGCCGATGCTCGGGTGGTCGGCGGGAACCGGCTCGCCGGCGAACTCGCCCGTGAAACCGCCGGCGGGGGGCTGCGGGAAGGTCGACTGCGCCCCGGGGGTTCCATCGGGGGTCTGCTGCAGCAGGGCCAGCACCTCGGAATATGGTCGGCGGCTCAGTTCCTCGAAGCCGCGCAGCATCGCCGGAAGATCGAACTCGGTCGCGAGGGACTCCTCGTCGGCCGGACGACCGAGCGCCTCGCGGCCGATCCGGCGGTAGAGCACGTTGGTGGATGCGTGGCAGTGCAGGCACGCGCCGGCCTGCGGCTTCTTGGTGATCCGCTCGGTGACGCCCTGGTCGTACAGCATGTAGGCGTGGCCGCGGGCTTCGCGGTAGTCGATGCTGAACGCGTAGCCGGCATAGAGTCGCCGGAGCCACGGCTGTGCCTCCAACTTGCTCGCGGTGAGGGCGCTGCTCCCGCCGTAGAATCGGTCGCCTGCGGTCGCCACGTAGTCGTCGTAATGGTCAGGCCAGTTCTGGGCCCAGATCGCCGGGTCGGTGTGCAGCTCGTTGAGTTCCACCACCCGTAGGAATGGATTGCGGGCCTCCTGCTTGCGGCTGAACATCACCACGAGCACCCATACGAGCGCGAGAGTGCCGAGCACGGAGCCGGCGAACAGCAGAACGACGAGCGCCGTGCGGGGGCGGGGAGGTCTCGCGGGTGGCTCGGGTTGCATGGTGGGTTCCATGGGATCCGGTCAGCGGGCGGCATGTCCGACCGAGCTGTGGCAATGCGCACAGCGGGGTCCATCCTGTTCGGGGTCGCCCGTCAGCAGCGTCCGATGCACCAGATCGGCGTGGCAGTGGATGCATGCGGCGTGGGTGACGCGCTGATTGCGTGGCTTGATCCGCAGCGGATCGGGATAGATCCCGGTCGTGAATGCCAGCGAGTGGAAGAAGCCGTTGTCGGCCTTGGTGATCCACTTGCCGATCGGGTGATGGCTCAGATGGCAGTCGTTGCAGGTAGCGACCGCGTGGTGGCTCGAGTTCAGCCACGAGTCGTAGGCCTCCTGCATCACATGGCAGTTCGCGCAGGCGCCGGGGTCGTTGCCGAGATAGGCGCCACCCTTGCCGTAGCCGAAGGTGAAGGTGCCGAGTCCGACGAAGATGCCGAGCAGGATCGCGGCGAACACCAGTCGGCGGGTGGCTCGGGTTGGCTGCCGGGAGCGGGAGGGCATGGCGACGAAGGGTCCGTCGCGGCAGCGGGCGACGCGGTGGGCGGACAGGCGACATCCCGGTGCTGCGCAGGGGAACCGGGAGGGACGACTCCGTGCGCTACGCCGGCTCTCCGGTTTACCAAGGTCCCGATCGACCCGGACGCCGGGCCTCGTGTATCCCGCGTCCTGGCCCGCGTGCTAGGAGTCAGGGTCACGGGAGACCATTCCGACCAGCACGCGCCCTCGCACCCAGGACATCGCCGCGAAGCCTCGCCGAATCCACCGATTCGGCTACGTTTCGCGGCTTCGTCCCGGGCACGAGTTCACGCACTGGATCGGAGCGTGTCCCGTGACCCTGCCTCCTAGCCCGCGACCCGTCGCAGCACCGCGCAGAAGAAACCATCGGTGCCGTGGCGGTGCGGGAGCGCGCGGAGGAAGCGACCACTCGGGTCCGCCAGCGGACGACCGCGTTCGCCGCCGAGGATCTCCACGATCGACACGATCTCGAGTTCGGGGTGGCGGGCGAGGATCGCTTCGACGACGGCCTCGTTCTCGTCGCGCAGCACCGTGCAGGTGGCGTAGATCGCGCGGGCCCTGGGCTTCAGGTGCGCGACGGCGCGCTCGAGCAGTTGCTCCTGGACGCCGCGCAGTCGGCTCGCGGTCTTCTCGTCGACCTTCCAACGGATGTCGGGGTTGCGACGCAGCGAGCCGAGGCCGGTGCACGGCACGTCGACCAGGATGCGGTCGGCGTCGCGGGCGAAGTCGGTGACCTCCTCGGTCCACTCCTCCTCCCGGACGTGGCGCGAGCGGACGTTGTGGGCTGCGGCGCGGCGGCAGCGGGTCTGCAGGTCCTTGAGCCGCGGCACGTAGCTGTCGGCGGCCAGGACCTCGCCCTTGCCCTGCAGGATGCTGGCGAGCGCCAGGGTCTTGCCGCCGGCTCCCGCGCAGGCGTCGAAGACCTTGCCGCCGGGCGGCGGAGCGCTGATCTCGGCGATCAGCTGGCTGGCTTCGTCCTGCATCTCGAACCAGCCCTTGGCGTAGATCTCGGTGCGGAACAGGCGGGCGGGGGTGAGCACCTCGAGGCCCTGCAGGGCGTGCGGGGTCGGGCGGGTCTCGACGTTCTCTTCCGTTCGCAGGCGGTCGGCCAAGGCCTCGCGGTCGCCACGGATCAGATTGGCGCGGATCGTCACCGGCGCCTTGGAGACGAGGCCGGTGACCAGGTCGTCGACCTCGTCGCCGAACTCCTTCACCAGGCGGTGCGCCATCCAACCGGGCAGTGAGCCGCGCAGCGCCGTGCGCTGGATCGGGTCCTCGATGTCGCGCAGCTCCTCGCGGAGGTTGGCGACGCGGTTCCAGTCGACCCACTCGAGGATGCGGCGGGCCTCGCCGGGCTGCAGGTCACCGATCAACACGCGGCCGAGCAGGATGCGTGTCGGGGCGACCAGGCTGCGCGCCATCGCGCCACCCGGCGTGCAGCGTTCCAGCGCGGCGTCGATCAGGTGCTGGTGGGCGAGGATGCCGTGGAAGCGCTCCTTGACCTTCTTCTGCTGGCTCGGCTTCAGGCGCTCCTCGCGGAACGTCTCGGCCAGCAGCTTGGAGGGCGTGGTGGCCCGGCGGTCCTTGCCGAAGCGGTCGACGAGTTCGGCGACCAGGGAGTCGAGGCGGTCGAGCATCGGGACGGTGGGGCGTGCGGCTACTTGGACTCGCGCTGGTAGAGGACCTTGCCGCCGACGATCGTGGCTTCGACCTGGGTGGCGAGGATCTCGTCGTCGGGCACGGTCAGCAGGTTCTGCGAGAGCACCACGAGGTCGGCGAGCTTGCCGGGGGTCAGGGTGCCCTTCAGGTGTTCCTCGAAGGCGGCGAAGGCGGCGTCGCGGGTGTAGGAGATCAGCGCCTCCTCGCGGGTCATCGCCTGTTCGGGGAAGAAGCGCCAGCCGGCGGCGGTCTGGCGGGTGACGCTGGCGAAGAAGCTCGGGATCGGGTCGACGTCTTCCACCGGCGCGTCGGTGCCGTTCACGATCACCGCACCGGCGTCGAGCAGCGAGCGCCAGGCGTAAGCGCCTTCGCGGGCCCGTTCCTCGCCGAGGCGGGCGACCACGTAGGGTGCGTCGGAGGTGCAGTGGATGCCCTGCATCGAGGCGATCACGCCGAGCTTCGCGAAGCGCGGGATGTCGGCGACCGACAGGTGCTGGGCGTGTTCGACGCGCCAGCGGCGGGCGGTGCCGTCGTCGTAGGGCTTCAGGGCGGTGGCGAACTCGTCGAGCGCCTCGCGGTTGGCGCGGTCGCCGATCGCGTGGACGCAGAACTGGAAGTCGGTGCGGGCGCAGTGCGCGGCGAGGCGCGGCAGGTCCTCCATCCGTCCGAGGCCCTCGAGCTGCGGCTCGTCGGAATAGGGCTCCAGGAGCCAGGCACCGCGGGCACCGAGCGCGCCGTCGATGGTGAGCTTCACCGCGCGCATCGTGAAGTGGTGGTTTCCTGCTCCGACCACCCGCTGGTCCACCAGCTCCTTCTCGATCCGTGCGGCGTTGTCGCGGACCATCACCCACAGCCGCACCGGCAGCTCGCCGCGTTCGGCCATCGCGCGCAGCACCTTGATCGAGCTGAACGGCGTGCCGGCGTCCTGAAAGCTGGTGACGCCCTTCTGCAGGCACTCCTCGGCGGCGAGGCGGGCCGACTTCTCGAGGTCGGCGACGACCTGCTCGCGGGGGCGGCGGTACTGCTCGGCGGTGCGGACGCGCGACACCAGGCCGCTGGCGGTCTCGCGGAACACGCCGCAGGGCTGGCCGTCGGCGGTCTTCAGGATCTCGCCGCCGGGCGGGTCGGGGGTCTCGGCGGTGACGCCGGCGAGCTGCATCGCGTGGGCGTTGAAGAACGCCGCGTGGCCGCTGGCGTGGGTCAGGGCGACCGGGTTGTCGGGGGTGAGCGCCGAGATCGCATCGTGGACCGGGAAGCCCTCGACGTTCGGCTCGGGGGTCGCCGACCACTTCTCCTGATGCCAGCCACGGCCCTCGATCCAGGTGCCGGGCGGGACCTCGCTGACTGCGTCGGCGACCATCTCGACGATGTCGTTCCAGCTCGCGGCCTTGGCGAGATCGAGGATCTGCGCGGCGTCGCCCATGCCCAGGAAGTGGCCGTGGCCCTCGATGAAGCCCGGCATCGCGAAGCGACCGGCGAGGTCCATGGTCTCGGTGGCCGGGCCGCGCCACTTCGCGAAGACGGCCTCGCTGGTGCCCACACCGACGATCCGGTCACCGCGGATCGCCACCGCCTCGACCATCCCCATCGCGCCATCGCCCAGCTCGGGATCGACGGTCGCGATCTCGCCGCCGTGGAGGATGAGGTCGGCGCTGTCCTGGGCGGGCAACGCGGAGGCCAGCAGCGCGAGGCATGCGAGCCACAGCAGTCGGATCGTCTTCACCCCGCGCAGCCTATCCAGAGGGGGTTAACAACTCGACCCGGCCGAGTTGTTAACCCCTACATCTCGCCTGCCCGGTCTTCGCCGCCGCTACCCCTGGGGGTTAACGATTCGGCCGGGTCGAGTTGTTAACCCCCCCCTTCTTGGTCAGAGCGCGTCGACGGGGATCTTGAAGTAGCGCTGACCGTTGGGCTCGGGGGGCGGGAGGTGGCCGCCGCGGATGTTCCACTGGACGGCGGGGTAGAGGAGGGTCGGGAACTCCTTGCCGTCTTCGAGGCGGGCGCGCAGCGCGACGAATTCCTCGCGGGTGGTGTGTTCGTTCAGGTGCACGTTGGTGCGGCGGGCTTCGTCGACGGTGCAGCACCAGCGCAGGTCCCGGCCGCCGGGCCGGTAGTCGTGCAGGGTGAACAGGCGGGTCTCGGCGGGCAGGGCGTAGAGGCGCTGGACCGAGTCGTAGAGTTCCGACGCCGAGCCGCCGGGGAAGTCGCAGCGGGCGGTGCCCTGGTCGGGCATGAACAGCGAATCGCCGACGAACACCGCGTCGTCGATGCGGTAGCTCAGGCTGGCCGGGGTGTGGCCGCCGGTGGGGATGGCGGAGAGCGTGAGAGAGCCGAAGCTCAGCGTGTCTTCGTCGCCCAGCAGCACGTCCCACTGGCTGCCATCGGGGCGGAAACCGTCGCCCCTGCCGAAGCCGAACAGCTTGCCGAAGGTCTCCTGCACCCGGGTGATGCCCGCCCCGATCACCGTCTTGCAGCCGAAGCGCTGCTCGAACCACGGCAGGGCGGTGAGGTGGTCGGCGTGGCAGTGGGTGTCGAGCGCGTAGGCGAGCTGGATGCCCTCGCGCTCGACGTAGTCGGCGATCGCCTCCGCCGGTGCCGCGGAGGTACGCGCAGCCTTCGGGTCGTAGTCGATCACGGGATCGATCACGATCCCCTCGCGATCGGCTTCGTCGTGGACGACGTAGCTCAGCGTCGACGTGCGCGGCTCGAGAAAGTGCTGGATCTTCATGGTGTGGTTCCGACTCACCGTCCGAGGCGACGCTTGAGGGCGCGCAGCGACTCCTTCAGGCCGAGCATCTCGGCGTTGAAGGTCTCCTGCGAGATGTCGTCGAAGTCGAGGAAGCGCTTCAGGCCGTACCAGTGCTGGTCGCGGGCGTTCCAGCCGGGATCGCAGGTGGTCGCGGACACCACGCCGTTCGCCTCGAGCACCGGCCACATGTCCTTGGACCACACGCCGGACGGGTAGCAGAGGTGGTCGATCGCGCGGCCGTGGGTCAGGGGCGCCAGCGAGGCCCGGTTCTCGACGATCTCGCGTGCGACCTCGTCCGGGTCGGTCGGCAGGCGGTGGCGGTGGGTGTGGAGTTGGAGGTCGAGGCCGCGCCCGGCCAGCTCGGTGAGTTCCGCGCTGGTGTGCAGGCTCAGGCGCCGGGTTCGCTCGAGTTCCGCGTAGTCGATTCCGAGCCGCTCGCAGACCGCGCGCGCCAGCTCGACCCGCCCCGCCTCGTCCCGCTCGCTCTCACCGTGCTCGATGATCTGCCAGAGCACCCGGTCGCCCGCGTCGGGACCCTTGGTCGGCTGATCGCCTTCGATGCCCGGCACGCCGAGTCCGCTGGCCTCGAACGACCCGCGTGTGGTCTTCCAGAACGCGTACTGCAGCACCAGGCGGAAGATCGGGTTGGGCCGGTCGACGTAGTAGGTCGTCACGTACAGCGTCACCGGGAAGCCGAACTCCTCGAAGATCGGCATCGCCAGGGCTCCCACCGAGCGGAAGCCGTCGTCCAGCGTGATCGCGATCTCGCGGTCGGCGAGGCGGCCGTCGCGGAGCTTCTCCAGCGCCTCGCCCAGCGGTGTCACGGTGAAGCCGTGGTCGCGGAGGAACTGCATGCGCCGCCGCAGGGTCGACGGCTGCATGAACAGCTTGGGGCGGAACAGGTGCTCGTCGACGAACGAGAACCCGTGGTAGCACAGGATGTTCAGTTGGCCCGACCGGGCCCGGAGACTCAGGCGGTGCAGGCCAGCGCGGCGGGCGATGCCGAACAGGGGATCGAGGCGGCTCACGGTCGGCGGAGTCTACCCGCGACCGGAGCCGCACCCGCACTTCGTCACCTGGTCGGTCGGCGATCGCCCCTAATCCGCGATCATCCCTAGTCCGCGATCACCCACGACGCGTACTCGTCCCAACCCCCACCCGACCGCGGCGGTTGCCGCTCGGTCTCGGTCGCTCGCAGCACCTGCAGCGAGCGGCTCAGCAGACTCGCGTCGTTGTACTGGTTCGCATACTCGATCGCGATCTGGGTCGAGGGCAGCGCCCACACCCGGAAGAACGTCGAGGTCGGCCAGCGCACGTGCTCGGGGTTGTTCAGCCAGTGCTGCGGCAGCGCCAGGCCGCCTTCGCGGTAACGCATGGCGTAGCCGATCAGCGAGTTGTCGAAGTCGAGACGCCAGCCGTGGTCGATGAGGTTCTTGGTCACCACGTAGGCCAGGAACCGCGCTTGCGGCGAGCCGGTCACCCGGTGGCAAGCCTCGAGGCCAAGCACCGCCTGGGACTCCTCCCAGGGCACCCAGTAGTACCCGCTGGTCACCGCGCGGGCGTCCGGCCGGTTGATCTTCATCGGCATCACCGCGCCGCCGGCGAGCAGGCCGATGTGCTGCGCGATGTTGACCTCCTCGATGCGCTTCTGCATCCGCGTCGCGAGGTCCTGACGACCGGTCATCAGGTACATCCACGACATCGTCAACAGCGTGCGCCCGGTGGCGCGCGGGTTGCCGACGTTGTTGGACTGCGAGCCCGGCTTCTCGCTCGGCACCGTGTGGCTCGACAGGTAGAGCTCGATCTCGGTGGCGATCTCCTGCTCGAGCGAGAAGCTCCGCGTCAGCATGTAGGCCGCGCACAGCGTGTTGCTCGACCAGTGCTCGTGGTCCTTGCCGGTCCAGCCATTGGTGTGGCCGGTCGGCGACGGCTCCGGGTAGGGCTTGCCCAGGCGGTCGGGAGAGACCTGGGCGCTCCAGTGGGTGCGCCCGTACAGAGCGACCCAGTTCGGGTGGTTGCGGGCCTGCACGCCCGAGCCGTCGATCTCGAGGTGGTGCACCGGTCGGTGCGACTCCTCACCTGCGGCGTAGCGCGCCGCCTCGATGCCGAGCGGCGTCGCGCTACGCAGGATCTCGAACAGCTTGCCGACGCCGAAGTCGTACTGGCTTCCGGTAGTTCCCGCCGCCGGGTAGAGACCCATCGGCCGGTCCTCCCAGATCTGGCCGCGGTCGTAGTAGTAGCCCAGGAACTCCTGCCGCTCGTCGATCGCATCCTGCCGACCACCATCGGTGATCCAGGGCGGCGGTTCTGGCACGTATCCGAATGGGCCGTAGGCACCGGTCTCGGTCCAGTTGGTTGCGACGCCCCACAACGACTCCAGCCACGCGGCCACCAGCGAGTCCGTCCGTCGACCCGGGTCCGCGACCTGGACCGAGCCGTCGTAGAACAACAGCTGGCCGTACCACTCGTAGGACTGACCGTTGTAGAAGCTCGTGGGGCCCAGCAGGACGGCGGGATTCACGCCGTCGGCCCGGCCCGCATCCACGGTCATCTGTTCCCGGAATGCACCGCGGACCGCCGGGAGACAGTTGGTCGGCGTGATCGCGAACCAGCCGATGTCCTCGATCCAGTCCTGCTTGCGAGGGTCGGAACTGGTCAGGCGCAGCTCGAAATGAGCGGTGTCCTGATCGTGGAAGAAGGTAAGCCACAGGTCGTAGCTGAGGCCGGTGCCTGGGAAGCGGTCGCGGTAGTGGGTCGTGCGCCGGACGTCGGTGCTCTCGACCTCGCGCAAGCGCGTCAACGGGGCTTGCCTCACCGAACCGTCGGGCATGCCGACCACCAGCCCGATGTCGAACCCTGGCAGTCGGCTGTTGACCCAGGCCGAGTAGCGGAACGCCGGGTTGTTCGGCGTGTGTTCCCGGATCAGGAACGTCCGCTCCTCCTGCGCGGCGAGGTTGGTGCGGATCGCGGCCTGGGCGAACCGCACCGAGCCATCGGGCCATCGCGCACCGAACGGGATCAGCTCCGAAGGCGCGGTCGGACAGCCGAACTGCTTGCCGGCGGTCCACACGCCCTCCGGGAACGAAACCGTGGCGAGGCCCCATTCACGGCGCCGTGTCGGCGCGTTGCTCTTGAACCGGACCTGGGTCTGCCATGTGCCCTGAGGAATGGGTGCAGGTGCGGGTGCAGGAGCCAGAGCAGGTGCCAGCTCAGCCATCGCGGCCTCGGCAGGCTGAGCCAGCACCGCGCACAGCAGTCCTGCCAACCCCATCAGCGAGCGAATCGCCGTTCTCGGAGCCAAGCGGGGGAGTGGGGAGCGCATCGTCCGGTCGGTCGCCGGAAGAGCGGCGCGATCGCGGCTCGGCGACGTGGCTCGGGCGAGCGCGTCGTCGGCCATCGGCCGTGGGGGAGTCATCATCGGGAAGGACGAGCGGTTGGAGAGGAGCGCCGGAGGCGTGGATGGGGCGCGTCCACCGATCGGCCGGGCACCTACGCAGCGAGGTCTTTCCTCGGGTCGACGATTTGTCGATTCCGCGGGCCGTCCGTGGAACAGCCGATCTTCCCGGATTCGGCTGCTGGATCCGATGTGCCGGACGGCAGATGCGGCGCGTCGCGCACCACCATTGGCCCCGTGCGCAGTCTCTTGCGCTCAACCGCCAGTGGGGTTGGACGATCGGGCCCACTCGCGGACGCGATCCCCCAAAGTCGCCGGCGCGACACCGAAGGCCTTCTCGACCGACATCACCGCGCCTTCTCCCGGCCGGCAGGTGTAGTAGCGCTCGACGTAGTCGAGCAGCGCGTCGCGGTGGCGACCGCCCTCGGCGGCGTAGAGATACAGCGTTGCCGCCGCGGCCTGCGAGTAGAACAGGTTGATCTGGCTGAGCTGACCGCGCACCGCGAGCCGGAATCGACTCGGTACGTCTCCGGCCGAGCCCGGCTTCGGGTCGAGGCTGCGCAGCATCGCTGCGTGGCTCGCACCGAACAGGTCGGGCCAGGCGATGCGTTGCCGGTCCTTGGTGGATGCGACCGTGTCGAGGTTCGGGTCGAACGGATCGACCAGCTTCACCCGGCGGCGCGCGAGGTCGAACTCGGCGTTGCCGAGCAACTCCGCGAAGCCCTCGACGATCCAGTAGCCCGGCGCGTTGGGGTCGGCGCGTCGACGCTGCGCCAACGTGTAGCGCGGGCAACGCAGGTCGAGCCAGTGGTGGGTGAGCTCGTGCGCGAACACGTCCGCGACCCGTTCGAAGCCGGCCTCGTCGTCGGGAAGGAACATCCGAGACACGCCGTCGCGGGCGGCGTAGTGCCCCGCGGTCCAGGACAGGTGGCTCGGCTCCGGCGCGCGGGACCGTGCCTCCAGGTCGGGGACCTGCAGATACTCCTCCTTGCTGGAGTAGAGCAGGATCCGCAGCGGCACCGACGTGTCCCGGACCGCTTCGCCTCCGGCGAACATCCGGTCGAGTTCGTCGCAGACCAGTTCACCGAGGGAGAGGCATCGCGCCAACGTGCCGGGCCGGTCGATCGGGCTGACGACGAACAGGTGTTCGCTCTCGACTGCGAACAGATCCTTGCGCCAGACCCGCTGCAGTCGACTCAGCTCGCGTTGCACCGGTGAGGCTTCCAGGTCGGTCTCGGCTGCCGGTTCGACCACCTCGAAGGGGATCTCGGTGGCGGTGCGCGCGAAGTCGAGCCATTCGATCGGATCGAGCGGATCGATGCCGCGGACCTCTTCGGGGAGGAGCGCGCGGATGCCGGCGTCGACCCGTGCGAGGCCCGGTGACGTGCGCGTCGCTGCTGCGAGCAGCTCGATGCGATGCGCGGCCGGCAGCTCGTCGAGATCCTCGAGGAGTCGGCCGACGATCTCCGGAGTGGCGTCGTCGAGGCGGTCGAGCGCCTCCTCGACTTCCGCGGCCTTGTTCTTCAGCGGTCGATTGCGCGGCGAGTCGAGCCGCTGCAGGGCCTTCTCGGCGACTGTGAGCTCTTCGTCGGCGGCGCTCAGTCCGCGCGCGCGTGCGAGGACCAGGCCGAGCACGCGCGGGTCCTTGGCGCGGATCGCGTCGGGCAGGAGTTCCAGGCAACGTGTCCGCAGTCGGGCCTCGGTCACCGCAGCCACGAAGCTCCCTATCCGCTCCGGATCGGGTAGCGCCACCACCGCACCGGTTCCGTCGAGCAGGCCGAGCCAGTCCTCGGCGCTGCACGTGGTCTTGCCGAGCCGTAGCGAACCGTCGCTCCGGTCGACGATCGCATCGCCCGGCTGGACGCTGCCGTCGGCCAGGACCACGGCGCCGTCGAGCAGCGTGTCGGTCTTCGTCCAGCGCCCAGCGACATCGGCTTCGACCAGTGGCGGTCCGAATGCGGCGAGCACCTTGTCGGAGACGCGGCCGAGCACGCGGCGGTTGCCGGGGATCGCCGGGCCGACGAACTGCGTGTCGAGGATCCACAGGACCCGATTGCTGACCGCGTCGAAGGCACGGTGGCCGATCATCACCACCGATCCCGCTGCCGTCGGCGGGATCGGATCGCGGTGCCAGGCGCCGTGGACGCGGTCGTCGGTCAACAGGCGGAAGCCCTCGTCGCGCGGAGTCGCCCAGGCCAGGCCGCGACCCGGGAAACTCGGCATGCCCAGCGCGACTGCCTCGTCGACCGTCGGCGCGTCGAGCAACAAGTAGGGCACCGGGCTCGACGATGGCTGACCGGTGCCGAAACCGAGAACCGGCAGTCGTTGCCGCGTCAGCAGCAGCACGTTCGCCGAGTTGGCCTGGCTCAGCACGCTCGGGTCGGTGCAGCTCACCGCGATCCGGTCGTGCCCCAGTGCGATCGACGCCTGTGGCCAACCCGCGGCGAACGCGCCGAGCGAAGCCTTGGTGACCTGAGAGGGTTCGTCGCGGGGTACCGCGACCAGGGTGCCGGAGCGAGGTCCGCGTTGCACTGCGTAGACGTGCACGTCGCGCAGCGAGGGGCGTTGGCGCACGCCGGCGGCAGCGTTCCCGGCGGTCCAGATCGGCTCGCGGCGGTGCAGGTCGCAGCGCACCAGATCGTCGCCGGCGACGAAGTA
Source organism: bacterium (assembly GCA_030432695.1). Classification (GTDB taxonomy): domain Bacteria; phylum Planctomycetota; class UBA1135; order UBA1135; family UBA2386; genus JAUILN01. The sequence continues at coordinate 133,889 of JAUILN010000014.1, forward strand.
GACCTCGCGTCCGTAGATCAGCGGCGGACCGACCAGGCCGTCGAACTCCCAGCGATCGCGGGCCTGGAGGAGACGCTGGGAGATCTCGTAGGTGCGGATGGTGTGGTCGTCGAGGCGGATCGCGAGGTGGCGGCCCCACAGCGCGGCGTCGAGCCGAGCAGAGGTCTTCACCGGTCGCGGCGACATCCGCGGCCGACCATCGGCGAGGTCGAGCAGGTGGAGGAAGCGTTGGTCGTCGTCGCGATGCTCCACCACCACCACGAGGTCGTCCCACACCAGCGGCTCGCCTTCGATGCTTCCCTCGACCTCGAACCGCCACGCCAATTCAGGCCGGTGCCGCAGCGGCCGGGTGGTGGCGACGGCGCGCGAGCCGCAGGGTGGACCGTCTGCGGTCGGCCACGCACCGGCCGGTACGTCGGCACCGGGCGGGGGTGGGGCGAGCTGTCCCTCGGTTGGTGCGGTCGTCGCGACGAGGGCCAGGAGCAGCGCTCCGGCCCGGGGAACTCGTGGCGCTTCGGGCATCGTCCTCATGAAACGTCTGGTCGAAGACGGGCGGACGACAAGGTCTGGAAAAAGTGCGGGTCGCAGATTTCCGACTACGACCGTAGTTACAACTACACTCGTAGTCGGTAGGGTGCGCGGTCATGGCAACCGCTCCGAAGATCAGCGACGCCGAGTGGCACGTGATGGAGGTGCTGTGGGAACGGCACCCGGCGACCGCGGCCGAGGTCGCCGAGCACCTCGCCGACCCACACGGCTGGTCCGAGAACACCGTGAAGACGATGCTCGGCCGGCTGGTGAAGAAGGGTGCCCTGCGCTTCGAGCGCGACGGCAAGCGCTACCTCTACGAGCCTGCGGTCGCGCGCGAGTCCTGCGTGAAGGCCCAGACGCGCGGCTTCGTGGAGCGCGTGTTCGGCGGTGAGGCCAGCCCGATGTTGGCCTGGATGCTGCGTGAGTCGCGGCTCAGCACCGCGGAACTCGATGAATTGCAGGAGCTGATCGATGCCCGTCGCCAGGGAGGGAAGCGGCGATGACGGAGCTCCTCCTGGCGTCGGCGCAGGCCGCGTTGCTCGCCTTCGCGATCCTGCTTGCCGATCTGGTCGCGCGCGGTGTCTCGCGTGGTGGCCTGCCGGCAGCCGTGCGCTACGGCCTGTGGTGGGTCGTGGTGCTCCGGCTCGCGCTCCCTGCACCGCTACCCGATCCGCTCGGCTGGGAACGACCGACCTGGTGGTCGGGTCGATTCGAGGCGGCGCTTCCGGAGGCGACCGGCGAGGACGCCGGGTCCGAAGACGCTCCCGCGGCGCTCGTCCCCCGGATCGAGTGGGGTGCTGCGGGGAGCGACTCGGAGGTCGTCGTGCCGGTTCCGCCGCGGGTCGACGACCCACAACCGTTGCCGTCGGAGACCGGAGAGCGTCGGACGTCGGGGCCCGCGGCGGTCGGTTCGGCGGGTCGGGCTTCCGGCCCCCGGCATGCGACGTCGACGCGGTCGTTCGAGCCCGGCGCACGTCCCTTGGGTTCGCACGAAGCATCTGAGTCCAACCCGGCGTGGACCAGCCTGCTGACCTGGGCGTGGCTGTGCGGCGTCGCGCTGTGCCTGCTGCGTGCCGCGCTCGGCGAAGCCGCATTCCGCCGCCGCGTCCTCCGACATGCGCGAGTCCTCGAAGCGGGTCCTGCCTGCGACGCGCTCACGGTCGCCCGCCGCGCACTGCGCGTCGGCCGTCGGATCGACCTGCTCGAGACCGACGCGCTCGATGCGCCCGCAGCCCACGGCCTGCTCCGCGCCCGCGTGCTGTTGCCCGCCGGTCTCGCCGAGCGCCTCGACCCGGTGGCGCTCGAGTTCGCGCTCCGCCACGAACTCGCGCACCTGCAGCACCGCGATCCGCTGGTGAACCTGCTCCTGGCGGCCGTCGAAGCCGTGCACTGGTTCAATCCGCTGGCGTGGCTGGCGACCGCGCGCCTGCGCGAGGAGCGCGAACTGCTCCGCGACGAGGCCGCGCTCTGTGCTGCCCCGCGGCTCGACCCCGACACCTCCGCGCGCTCGCTGCTCGACGTCGCCCGCGCGCACACCCGTCCGATCCACCCCACCCTCGCGACGCTCGCCCCGCGTCGCCGGGCTTCGCTCCGAAGGAGACTCGAGATGATCCTGTCCCACTACCCCTCACGCCGCGCGCACGCCCTGCTCGGCGCGGTCTGCTGCCTCGGCCTCGGCTGGGCCGGTCTGTCCGCCGCCCGTCCGGTCGTCGATCCGGTCGAACAAGAGCCGCGCGATCGACCGCGGTCTGCTGTGCAGGGCGACGAGCTGATCCGCGTGGTCCGTCGCACGCCCGCGCCGGCCTGGGAGGCCGAGGTCGAGCAGAAGCTCGGCACGATGCTGCGTTGGGGGGAGGGGCTCGAGGTCGAGCAGTGGTCGGCCATGGTGGCGCGCGAGACCGGGTTGAAGGTCCGGTTCGACCCCGACGTGGTGGCCGACTACGGCCTCGAGATGGAGATGCCTTCACTCGCGGCTCCGCTACCGCTTCGCGTGGTCCTCGACCATCTGCTGTGGAGCTTCGATACGAACCTCACCTGGCGCGGGATCGAGGGTGGCGTGTGGATCGGTCGCGTCGAGGACGAGCGTGATCTCGATCTCCGCTTCTACGACACCCGTCGCCTGCTCGAGGACCACGATCCGGACCTGCTCCAGGACCTCGTCTACCAACTCGTCCCGGGCTTCGACGAGTACGGCTCGATGGAGTTCTGGCAGCAGCGCATGCTGATCCGGCAGACGCCCCGCGAACACGGCGCCGTGCATCGGGTGCTCGAGCACCTGGCGCGCGGTCCCGCCGCCAACCAGCGGACCGCGGTGCCGGCCGCGCTCGCGGCGATCCTCGCGCGGAAGTGCGACTTCGAGTTCGAAGGTCCGCAGCCCGACGCCCTCCGTGCCTTGGCCGCGCAGTTCGAGCTGCCGCTGTTCTTCGACCTCTCGGTCGTCGAAGGCGGCGAGGACGTCGTCGTCGAGGGCGAAGGCCGACCGGTCTCGGCCGTGCTCGCGGACCTGGCCTGCGGCGGCTACGTGACGGTCTCCGAAGGTGCGGTGCTGGTGGGTCGGACCCCGCCGCTGACTCTCCGGCTCTACGACGTCGCAGATCTCGTCGAGCCCACCGAGGGTGCCGTCCGGCGCATGATGGGTGACGGCGACCCGGCCGAGTTCGAAGAGCTGCGGCGCGAGGCGGTCGCGGAACTCCGTGACCACGAGAAGGACCACCTGATGGACCTGCTCCGCAGCCATGTGTCGGTCCAGGCATGGGACGAACTCGACCGGGCGGTGATGGCCTACTGGGGCAACCAGTTGGTCATCGCCCAGACAGAGCCGGTGCACGACGGGATCGAGGCGTTCCTCTCTGCGGCGCGGCAGGCGCTCGCGGACTGAGTTCAGCGGAGGAAGTGCGCGTCGGGTGCGTCGGCAGGGACGACCACGGGTTCGCCACCGACGCGCAGCGGGATCGCTCGCGCACCGCCGATCTCACGGGTGACGTGGATCGTGGCTCGGTCGACGCGCAGGGTCAGCACCTGATCCTGCCAGTGGATCCCGGCCACCTCGAGCCACGACAGCGCCTTCGGCAGCCGCGGTTCGAGCGCCAGCTCGTCGAGTCCGGCGCGCAGACCGAGGAAGCCCTCGATCACGATCTGCGGCACCAGCGCGCTCTCGAAGAACTCGTGGTCCATGCCGAGGCCGCCGGCCTGGCCGCCGCCCTGCAGCGTGCCCTCGCGTGAGCCGTGGTAGTAGGCGCGGTAACCGCCCGCGTCCTGCACCTCGCGAAACCACGTGGCGATCTCGGTGAGTCGCTGCCAGGCGTCGTCGGGTCCGAGCACCCGTAGGCGCGCCATCAGGTCGTGGTAGGCGAAGCCGAGCACCGCGCCGCCGTCCTGCACCTGGCCGCCGAACGGCAGGGACTCGGGGCCGTGCCAGTACCAGCCGTACCAGCCGACGTTGCGGAGCGTCGTCGAGCGTGGACCGAAGCGGTAGCGGTAGATGTCGGGGCCGGTGGAGGTGTCGCCGGCGACGGTGCGCAGGCCGGCGACCCACTCGACGATCGAGCGGGCGCGTGGGGTCGACGCGACGCCGTCGTGGATCGCTTCGAGGTTCACGAAGGTGAAGCCGTAGTCGTGCGGGGTGCCGTCGGAATCGACGCAGGCGACGAAGCGGCCGGTCTCCGGATTCCAGAAGCGTCGGTCGGCTGCGCGTCGCATCCGAGCCAGCAGCGCCTCGATGGCCGCGGAGCGCAGCACCGCGGGTGGCGCGCCGATGCGCCACTCGGGGTGGCGTGCGATCGCGCGCTCCACGTCTGCCCAACGCCGCAAGCTGCCGTGGAGCCGCAGCGTCGCATAGCAGTCGTCGGCGCCGAACGGCAGCAGGTCCCAGAAGTCGTTGCCGATGCCGTGGCCGGGGTGCAGCGTCTTCGAACCGTCGGGGTGGACCGTGAAGCCCGGGCGGCCGTCGTGACCCTGCCAGGTCGTGCGGACGAACCCGAGTTCGTGCACGCGGTGCTCGTCGAGGAACCAGCTCAGCGCGCGGCGGACGCGCGGTGCCTGGTCGCGGAGGAATGCGAGGTCCCCGCTCCAGCTCGCCACCGCAACCACGCCGTCGGCGAACGCCTGCGCGTTCACGTTGTGGCGGGTGTCGTACTGGGAGAACACGGCACGGACGACGAGCTCGTCGCCGGGCACGGCGTGCGGGAAGCGCAGCGCGAGCGAGGTGATCCGCCGGGAAGCCCACGCGTCGGCGTCGTGCAGCGGCAGGACGAAGTAGGGTGCGTCCAGGCCGTCTCGGCGGGCCGGCTCGAAGCGGCGGGTGTGGAGCGTCGAGGACGTTCCGCTGGTCCAGCGGACCTCGATCAGCGGCCGGCGATTCTCGGGCAGCCGCGCGCGCAGCTGCAGGAACGGCGCCTGGAAGCCATCGGCGTGCGCCGGCAGCGGGGTGGTGATCGTCGGCGAGTCTCCCGTGACCCGCAGACGCCAGCCGAGGTCGGGTTCGATGCCGAGCGACTCGAGACCATCGAGGTGGAAGCCGGTCGCGTCGTCGGTGGTCGCCTTGCGCCAAGGAGGTCCGACCGTGCCCGCGAACGAGAAGTGCCAGCCGAACGAACCGGCGCCCTGGTTCCAGAACGGGAACGGCCAGCCCTCGGGGTGAGCGATCGACGGATGCTGGTGGGTGGCGACGCGGCCCTGAGGATCGAGCCGTCGCGATGCGAGCGCGCGCTGCCACGCCGCGACGCGCGCCTCGTGATCGTCGCCTGCCGGCCACAGGTTCGGCGTCGGCAACCATGCGTCCCAGAGCGTGGACTTCGGTCCGCTGCCGGGGTGGTGGAGCCGGCGCAACGCGTCGATCGAATCCAGCACGTCGGCGGCTTCGCTCGGGCCGCGGAGTTCCGCTGACTGCTGGGCCGACAGGTTCGTGGTGGCCACGACCGTCCCGAGAAGGAGCGCGGCAATTCGCCTCGAAGTGGTGGTCATCGGCCAATTCCCGCGTCTTGGTCCGCACCGCGAGCGTTCGTGAGGTGTCGAGCGCCGAAGGAGAACGAGAGATGATCGTACAGAGCAGTCGCCCCCGCCCTGTCCTGCCTCGGAACAGCAGGGCACGTCACGTCCTGGTCCGGGCCCAGATCGATCGGCTCGAGGTCGAGCGCACCGCACGTTGGTTCGCCGCGGCCTCCACCGTGATGGCGGTGGGGGTCGCGGCGCTCCTCTTCATCGGGGTCGTGTGAGTCGGGACCTCGCGGCGACTCACTCGAAGGTGCGGATCCGCAGGCTGCGGTAGCGCACCGCGTCGCCGTGGTCCTGCAGCGCGACGTGGCCGGAGTCGAGCGTCGCGAACGGCCATTGCGCGAACTTGGTGGAGGCGATGCGTTCGCGCATCGAGTCGGTGCCGAGATCGGCGTCGACCACCTTTACGCCATTGACCCAATGCTCCACGTGCCAGCCGCGGACCACGATGCGGCCGGTGTTCCAATGACCCGCCGGATGGAGCTGCTTGCCTTCGGGTTGCACGAGCCCGTAGAGCGATCCGGTCGACGTCGGCCCATCGGCATCGACCCCGAAGCCGGCATCGTCGAGCACCTGGTACTCCGGCCCGGTGTGGTAGCTCGCCGGCTCGGTCTCGCCGACGCGGTAGATCACGCCGCTGTTGGACCGCTCTGCGACCGCCCACTCGAAGCGCAGCTCGAAGTCGCCGTAGGCGCTGGTCGTGACCAGGTCACCACCGCCGCCGCCCGCCGCATGGACGAGGGCCCCGCCCTCGACGCTCCAGCCCTGCGCAGGGAAACCCTCTTGCCGGTAGCCACGCCAACCATCGGTCGAGTGCCCGTCGAAGATCCGTTCGAAACCCAGCTCGCGCTCCTCGGGTGACACCCAGTTCGGCGGCGTCGGCGACAGCTGGCAGGTGCCGGTCGCCGCCCATTCGGTGCCGCGCGCGAGCAGCCGGCGGAACTGCGGGTCGCGGTGGCTCACGCGCGACGCCGGCACGTTCTTCCACACGTGGCCGAGCGGCGTGTGGAACACCCGGCCCTCGCCGTAGGTCCGCACCAGGATCATCGGCTCGTTCTCGCCGGTGCCGCCGGTCTCCTTCGCGGACATCGCCTGCGCCAGCACCCGCGGCTCGGTCGCCTGGCTGTTCACCAGCCGGTGGTAGAGCTCGTCGGCGTGCAGGTGCAGGTCGGGCATGCCCGCGGTCACCGGATGCTCGCGATCGATCACCGTCACGTCGAAGGGATGGAAACGACCGTGACCGGTACCCTTCCGCCACAGGAGCATGCAGATCTCCTCGTACTCCTTCCAACCCTCGAAGGCGTTGTTGGCGGCGTGGACGATCACCACGCCGGTGCCGCCGCGCACCGCCGCGACGAAGGCCTGCTCCGCGGCCTCTCCCCAACGCGGTCCGTTGTAGTCGACGACCAGGACCTGGTACTTCGCCAGCTCCTCGGCGTCGGCCAACGTCTCCGCCGGCGTGGTGGTGATCGTCACGTCGAAGCGGCCGGTCTCCTCGAGGATCCCGCGCAGCGATTCGTGGGTCCATTCCCAGTCGTGGTTGTTGGCTCCGCCGAGGATCAGCGTGGGGATCTTCTTCTCCCAATGGACCGGGTTGGAATCGTGGTCCTGAGCCGGGAGCGCGGGCACTGACGCCAGCATCAGGAACGCCAGGAACGCTGCGACGCAGCAGGACAGAGGGGTGGTGTCCGTACGGTGCATGGGGGTCTGCTCGATCGAGGGGGTCGTGAGGCTAACCGATGGGTGTGGATCGGCGCGATCGGCTGGGTGAACCCTCGGGCATCATGGGACGTTGCTCGAACCCCATGCCGCGCGCCGCCCTCCTCGCCCTCGCCGTTGCGGCCGTGATCCTGCCCGCGGCGCTCGCCCAGGATCGGGCCACCGACCTGCCACTCATCACCGGTCTCCGCTGTGCCTGCGGCCAGCCGATCGAGCCGACGCCGTTGCAGAGCGCCCAGCGGGCCGACGGTCGCTTTCCGGTTGCCGGCGATCCGTGCGCCGAGCTGCGCTTCACCGCGGTGGTCTGTCTGGCGATCGTCGGCGACGGATCGACGCGCGCTTCGGGGTCGTATGCGCACCAGCTCGGCCACGCGATGGATTGGCTCGAGCAGCGGATCGACGAGCGCGGCCGGATCGGTTTCGAGGCGCGGCCCGGATGGCTGCCGGTCTCGGTGATCGCGAGCTGCGCGGTGGCGGAGGATGCTTGCACGACGGTCGAGTTCGACGCGTCGCGGAAGTTGGCGGCGATCGTGTCGGCGCATGCGCGCGAGCTGGCGCACCGTCGGGAGATCGACGTGGAGATGCTCTGGTGGGCCGACTGGTTGTGTCGCGCGGCCAGATCGTGGGCAGAGCGACGTGTCGATCTGGAGCGGGAGTGCCGCGCACTCGGCGCGCCGCTTCCCGAGGCAGTGCGCATCGACCACGACGCACTGCGCTCCGCGATCGACGAGCGGTTGGCGGAGCTGCCGCGACCCGAGGGAGTCTGGGAGCCCAGCCTCTACGACGAACTGATCGGCGAGACGCGGGACCTTCCGCCGGTCGCTCGAGCGAGCGAGCTGCTGAACGACGACCCGCGAGCCTGCTTCTATCTGATCCACCAGGCCTGGCGGCGCGGTGGCGAGACCTGGGAGGAATACAGCCGGGTGCTGGGCCGGCCGATCGCACAGCGGATTCCCTCGCGTTCGAGCGAGGTGGCGTTCGACGAGGGCGCTGCATGGGATGTGCTGAGCACCGAGTTCTACTACCGCTACTCGAAGTTGCGGAGCTGGTAGGAGCGGGGTCGTCGTTGCGGATGGGGTTCACGCGGGGGGCATGACCTCCCGGCGACGGAGCGGTGGCATCGGAGCCCGCGCCCGCCGGCCGAGGTTTCTCGCAGATTCTCCGTCCACCCGCCGGACGGACCGTGTGAAGGGGGGCAACCGCCGACCGCGGCCAACAGCGACCCTTCCGGTCGCCTGCGGTCCGCACAGAACACGCCCCGATCCCATGGACATCCGCCTCTTCCGGTCTCTCGCCCTCCGTCCCGTCGTCGCGCTGGTGGGCCTCGCGGCACTCGCGTTCGCTCCCGACTCGAGCGCTCAGATCGACACCCGCAACTGGTTCCGCCTGAACTTCGACGTGTTCGGGAACAGTCGTTCTGTCGACGTCCTCAATGACGCCACCGACGACAAGCTGACCGTGGCGCCGAGCGGGAGCTTCACCGGCCAGTACTGGCGCTTCGAGCAGACCGACCGGGTCAACTACTACCGGCTCTCGTGCCGCTGGCAGGGCATCGACAGGGTCTTGTCCGCGCAGGCCAACGGCCTCGCCACGCTGGTGGCGCGGAGCTCCGATCCGGCCCAGTATTGGAAGATCGCGGCCAATCAGTACGTCTCCGGCGCCTACGTCCTCTCCAACTACGCGGCCGGCGGGAACTTCGTCCTGAAGGCACGCGACGTTGCTCCGGAGCGCTACCGCCTGGAGCTGGTGCCGCTCCGCAACAACCCCAACCGCGCGCTTCGCTTCACGTCGCTCGGGCTGATCGATCCCGCGTCGATCACCCAGGTCGGCCAGGGCTGCGCCACCAATACCGGAACGCTGTTGCTCGGGCCGGTGGCCACCAACCTGCCGTGGATCGGCGAGACCATGATCGGGCAGATGCGCAACGTGCCCACCGGCTCGAGCTCGTTCCTGCTGGTCGGCCTGCGGCGCCCCTTGCCGCTCGACCTCGGTTTCCTCGGCGCGACCGGCTGCACGCTCTACGTCGACAGCGTGGCCGACTTCCCGCTGCCCATCCGGATGAACATCTCCCGTTGGACCCTGGACATCCCGAACGAGGATCGGTTGATCGGGGCACAGGTCCTCGTCCAGGGCGTGGCGCTGTTCGGCTCGCAGGTACGCACGTCGAACGCGGCGGAACTGACGTTCGGTGCCCGCTGACTCAGCGCGCACTCGTGCACGAGCCCGCTACCATCCTGCCGCCATGAACGGACCCGATCCGCAGCGCAGCGCGCTCGAGCTCCAGATCTTCGAGCAGGCGCTCGACCTGCCTGCCGCACGACGCGGCGAGTTCCTCGATGCCGCCTGCGGGTCCGACGACGTGCTCCGGGCTGGTGTGGAGGCGCTGCTCGCCGCCGACGCCGAGGAAGACTCGCGAACCGGCGGTTGGCGGGTCGGTGTCCAGGACGGCGACGCCTCGCGCGCAGCACCCCTGCCGCGCGAGTTCGGCGGCTTCGAGTTGCTCGAGACCCTGGGCCGCGGCGGTATGGGTGTCGTCCATCTCGCCCGGCAGCGGAGCACCGGACGCGAGGTCGCGCTCAAGGTGATCCGGCCGGAACTCCTCGACGAGCCGCGTTCGCGCAGCCGCTTCCAGCGCGAGGTCCAGGCGGCGTCGGGGCTCGACCACCCCAACATCTGCACCGTCTACGAGGCCGGCGAGCACGACGGCGTTCCGTACGTGGCGATGCGCTACGTCCCCGGCCCGACCCTGGCCGAGCTGCTCGATGTCGATGCGTCGCCGGGCTTGACGGAGAGGGAGGCCGGAACTTCCGCGGCCGGCGTCGGTACCACGACCCGCGACGGTCGCCACGCGACGACGTTGCTGTTCGAGAAGCTGGCCGAGGCTCTGCACGCCGCCCACGAGTCGGGTGTCCTGCACCGCGACGTGAAGCCGGCCAACATCATCGTGGGCCGCGATGGGGAGCCGGTGCTGCTGGACTTCGGGCTGGCCCGTCCGGAGGAGGTCGAAGACGGCCAGTTGACCGCCACCGCCGCCCAGCTCGGCACACCGGCCTACATGTCGCCCGAGCAGATCCAGGCGCACGGGACGCCGCTCGATCGCCGTACCGACATCTACTCGCTGGGCGTGACGATGTACGAGGCCCTCGCCGGCAAGCATCCGTTCGCCGCGCCGACGCGGGAGCAGCTCTACCAGCGCGTCCTCGCCGGCCGCGCCCCGGACCTCGACAAGCTCGGCCGCCACATCGGCCGTGACCTCGCAATCGTCGTCCAGACCGCGATGGATCGCGATCCCGACCGGCGCTACGAGACCGCGCACACCTTCGCCGAAGACCTGCGTCGCGTCCGCCGCCATGAACCGATCACCGCGCGCCGTCCGTCGCCCGCCGCGCGGCTGCTCCGCTGGTGCCGCCGCGAACCCGTCGTCGCGTCGCTCCTGGCCGTGCTGCTGGTGATCACCGGCGTCGCGATCCGCTTCGCGCTGGTCGCCGACGAGGCCCGGGTCGAACAGGCCGCGCAGGCCGAGCAGGCCCGGCGCGAGGCCGCCACGTCGCGACGGGTCACCGACTTCCTGGTCGGCCTGTTCCGGATCGCAGACGGCAGCGAATACCGAGGCGAGACCATCACCGCCCGCGAGGTGCTCGATCAGGGCTTCCGCCGGATCACCGAGGAACTGGTCGACGAGCCGGTCATCAAGGCTCGCCTGATGGCGACGATGGGCGAGGTCTATCAGTACCTCAGCCAGTTCGACCGCGCCGAGTCGCTGTTCGAGCAGTCGCTCGATCTGCGGCGCGAGGTGGGCGCGACGCCGCGTGAGCTGGCGCTGAGCCTCCGCAATCTCGGCGAGCTGCACCACTACCGCGAGGACTACGAGTCCGCCGAGAAGCTGTATCGCGAGTCGCTCGAATTGCTGCAGTCCACCGATCCCGGCGACGACCTGGAACTCGCCAGGACGCTGGACCTGATCGGGCGCGTCAAGCGGCAGACCGGCGCTCTCGAGGAATCCGCCCGACTCCACGAGGAGGCGTTCGCGATGCGCAGCCGCCTGCCGGCCGACCCGCTGGCGCTGGCCGACAGCCATCAGAGCAAGGCCCTGCTGGCCATCTGGAACGACGACCTCGAAGCCGCGATGCGCGAGTTCCGGCTCGCGATCGACCACCGCCGCGAGGTGCTCGGCGACGACAGCGGTCTCTTGCCGGAGTTGCTCAACGGCCTCGCGGTGACCCAGCAGATGAAGGGTGATCTCGATGCCGCGCGGAGCACCGTCCTCGACGCCCTGGAGCGGACCCGCGAGATCTATGGCGACCAGCACCATGGGGTCGGCCGCTGCCTCAGCCTGCTCGGTACCCTGTCCGCGGATCTCGACGACGTCGAATCCGCGGATCGCTACTACCGCGAGGCCTGCGAGGTTCTGCGCACCGTCTATGGCGAGAAGAACCGCGAGTTGGCGACCCAGCTGCACAACCTCGGCACCCTGAAGCTCGAGAACGGCGAGCTGGACCTGGCCGAGGGCCTGCTCGACGAGGCGCTGCAGATGCGGCGCGAGGTGCTGCCCAGGGTGCACTACGACACCGGCGTCAGCCTGTTCGCCCTGGGCGCCCTGCAGGCCCAGCGGGACGCGCCCGAGGCGGCGATCGAACACTACCGCAGCGCGTATGCGATCCTGGTCGAGGTCCTCTCCGAAGACCATCCCCTGCCTGGCATGGCCGCCGGTCGGATCGCCGACCTCCTCGAAGCCGCGGACTCTCCGGAGGCCGCGACCTGGCGCGAGCGCGCCCGATGACCGAGCCCGGTTCTGCCCGCGGAGCTACACTGCCCCGCAGTGAGTGACATTGATCCCAGCGATGACCTCGAGGCGCCACTCCACCGCCCACCGGCCGACCAGCCTGGCGAGAACGCCCAGCTCCTGGCCCTGGTCTACGACCAGCTCCGCGACCTGGCGGCCCGGATGCTCGCCCGCCAGGCGCCCGGCCACACGCTGCAGGCCACGGCCCTCGTCCACGAGGCCTGGCTGAAGATGGCTCGCACCAGCAATGCGTCCTGGGACGGGCGCTCGCATTTCATGGGCGTCGCGAGCAAGGCGATGCGTCAGGTGCTGGTCAACCACGCCCGCGACCGCAAGGCCGACAAGCGCGGTGGCGGCGATTCCCACCGCGTCACCCTCGACGACTGCCTCGGCGCCGTCGAAGCCGACTCCGGCGACGTCGTCGCGCTCGACGAAGCGCTGCAGCGTCTCGCCACCATCGACCCCCGCCGCGCCCGGGTGGTCGAGATGCGGGTCTTCGCCGGCGCCTCCATCGAGGAGACCGCCGAGGCGCTCGACGTCGGCACGACCACCGTCAAGACCGACTGGCGCATCGCGCGGGCGTGGCTGCGCCGCGAGCTGCCGGATCTTGGCGGGTGAGGCGGGCTTCGGCACTGAAGACCTCGCCTTCGAGGAAGCCGCGGAGTCGTGACCGATCGGCGTGGCTACCTCACGCCGTCGCCTCCAGGACCGCATCGCGGAACACCGCGAAGCTGCGCGATGCGCAGTGCTGGGGGTCCAGGGCGGCGCCAATTGCACGGGCCGCTTCGATCTTGCGCAGGCCACCGACGAAGTAGCCACACCGGACGAGCACTCTCTCGAACGCTTCCCAGGTTCCGCCTGCGATCGCATCCGGATCGCGGAATGCCTGTTTCCGGGGCAGGGTCGCGGGCGCGCGCGGATAGACGGACCGCACTGCTTCCCAATCGCCGAAGAACCACGCTTCGAGTTCCTCGATGGCGATGCGGCTGGCGAGCTGCCAAGCGCCGTCGGGCGAGGTCGCACGGGTCGTCAGGCCGGCCGCAGCTGCGGTTCGTTCCAGTCGCCGCTTCAGCGCCTTGCAGTCTTCCTCATCTCGATCGACGACGACCAGGATCCGCCAGTCGTGGGGAAGCCAGGACGCATAGCCGCGCAGCCGAGCCTCCAGCTTGCCGAGCAGATCGTTCTTGCCCTGGAAGGCATGCACGCAGAACGTCCGGTCCTCGGGAAGCAGCCTCGGCAGCAGTTCGTTGAGGAAGGCCTCCATCGAAGGCTCCTCGACCAGCACCTCGAGATGGCTCGCCGTCACCTGCGGTCGACCTTCCGTCTCTGAACGGGTGCCCCCTGGTTGACCAACGGATCGCCGACGCCGAGTTGGCCCTCCATCCACAGGTGGCCGAGCAGGGCACCATGGTCGACGAATTCGGTGATGCCCGGCAGGTCCGCGACGCACGTGGTCTGGGTGAACCCGTCGTCATCGCGCCACAGCACTCGAACTTCTTTGGTGCGGAGCGCGTTCAGGAAGAAGGGCGAGTGCGTCGTCGCGAGCAACTGCGTCGAGGCCGTTGCCGCGCGGCATTCCTCGGCCAGTTCGACGAGCAGCCGTGGGTGCAGGAAGTTCTCGGGTTCCTCGATGCCGATGAACGGTGGCGGGCTGGGGTCGTGCAGCATCACCAGGTATGCCAGCATCTTGAGGGTTCCGTCCGACGCGAACCTGGCCAGCACCGGGTCTGCGAAGTGGGCGTCCTTGATCTTCAGCAGTAGCCGTCCGTCGGCCATGGTCTCCGCGAGCACGGATTCGACGCACGGCACCCGCCTACGGAGCGCCTCGAAGACGTCTGCCAAGCGCTCGGGGTGCTGCTCCCCCAGGTACTGGATGACGTTCGCGAGATTGTCGCCGCTGCGGCTTAAGCGTTCCTGGGGGACGGCTTCGGTCTGGCCGCGGGCGCTGTCCGCCGAGAGATTGGAGACGTGCCAGCCAGTGATGAAGTCGCGTAGCGCTGCGATGCGCGGGTAGGTTCCGAATTGGCCGAGGGCGTCGACCGCGAGCAGATCGGCGCTCTTCAGCGGGATCTCGACTCGCTGATCTTGTCCGTCAGGAAGCTCGCCACTCATCGCGCGGCCTTGTCCGCTCCGATACTCGAGGAACCGGAAGGGCCGACCGTGCGGACCACGCCTCCAGCTCAACCACTCATCGACGACGACCGGTCCCTTCGCGGACTCGTCGACGGCGAGGTGATAGGTGATCAGCGGATAGCCGGGTTCGCGGTACTTGATCTCGATCGACACCGGTCCTTCGGCGCCGCGCGAGCGCAGTTCCTTGGTGCGACCGCGCTTGTCCCAGGCACGCCGCAACCCGTTCTCGAAGCACTCGGCGAGGAACGCGAAGATGTCGAAGACGGTCGACTTGCCGCTGCCGTTGGGGCCGAGCAGCACGGTAAGCGGTGTCAGGTCCTTGAACTCGACATCGCGCAGCGCGCGGAAGTTCTGGACCTTGAGGTACTCGATTCGCGGGGGGCCTGAGGAGACGCGCGGCGCGTTCTTCTTGGTCGACATGCGTGGTGAGCGAGCGTCTCGGAAGATCGTCTGGCGAGCGTCGGAGGCCCGACGCGCGCCGGAGGGCGCCTCCCGAGCAGCTGGCCAGGCGCCGCGATCTTCTCCTGCGCATCCGGCGTCGGCAAGTTGAACACCTGCCTCGCCGCTTTCCGCCAGCACCGCGGTTCAGCCGTCGATCGTCGGGGTCCGGAGTCGCGCGTCGTCCGGCTCCCTCCGATCAAGAGTCAGCCCCTCACCGCGCCTTCTCCGCCTGCCGCCACAGATCCGCCAGCCCCGGCACCGCGGTGACCAACAGATCCCGCGTGCCGATGTGCGCCAGCCGCGCGTCGTCGAACACCGGTTCGGTCTCCATCACCGCCTCCACCAACCGCGTGTAGCGGCTGCGGTAGTGCTCCAGCGCGGTGCGTGCCTCGGCGGCGGAGACGTGGTCCTTGAGCTGCACGTGCAGCAGGGTGAGTCCGACCGTGTGCTGGCCGCGGACCTCGGGCACGAACAGCACCATGCGGCCATCGCTGCGGCCCTCGGCGACCAGCACGGAGCGTTCGCGGGCGACCTGGTGCTTGGTGCCGCGCAGGCGCGGGTCGCTGTTGGTGCGGGAGCGCATCGACTTGGCGATGCCGCCGGCCTGGACCTGGTGGACCTTCGGGTCGGCCTCGCTGCCGACGATCTCGTAGCGGCTGAAGCCGAGGACCTCTTCGATCGTGGGGCTGAGGGCGGCGAGGGTGCGCAGGTCGGCGTAGGCGATCGCCTCGCGCTGGGCGCCGGCCTCGAGGGTCTCGCGGACCAGCAGTTCGGTCATCAGGCCCTCGTCGGAGCGCGAGATGCCGACGGTTACCGTCTTGGCCTGGTGCTTGATCGCGTCGACCGGGCGGGTGAGTTCCTCGATCGCTTTGGTCAGTGCGTCGGTGAGTTCCTCGACCACGTTGGCCGGCGTGCCGACCTTGCCGTGCTCCAGTTGGAACAGCTCGAGCGGGGCCGTGCCGGTGGCGAAGCGCAGCAGCGAGGTCAGGCGGGTGGCGGTGGAGGCCTCCAGCGAGCCGTCGACCGAGCGGGAACGCAGTGCCTGGTGGAAGTCGGCGTTGGTGCGCACCAGGTCCGGCGTAAGTGCCTCGAGCAGCGCCTCGCCGCTGCGGGCGTCCTGCAGGTGGCGCTCGATCGAGGCGCGGGCCTCGCGCAGCGGGCGGGCCAGGGCATCGATCGCCAACGCGCACTCGTAGCCGAACAGGTGGCCGGCGACCGTCGACAGGATGAAGGCCAGCTCGGGGTGGACCGGCGGCACGTGGATCACCGCGTCGGCAGCGTCGAAGCGCTCCTCACGTTCGTCGGCGATCACCACCGGCAGGGAGCTGTGCGCCTTGTAGATCGCGACCTCCTTGGCCACGTCGTCGGCGGTCGAGCCCGTGAGGCCCGCGGCGCAGACCAGGATCATCGGTTCGGAGGACAGGTCGATGTGCTTCTTGTCCTCGGTCGCGTCGCAGGCGATCGACTTGTAGCAGAGCTCGGAGAGCTTGATGCGGATCTCGCGCGCGGCGATGAGGTTGCTGCCATTGCCGACCAGCGCCCAATAGCGCTTCTTCACGCACATCGCGGCGGCCTGCTTCACCTCGTCGCGTCGCTTCAGCGTCGAGATCATCGCGTCGGGCAGCGAACGCAGCGCGGTGAGGATCTCGTGCTGCTGGCGGGCGTCGGCGGCGCCGGTCTCCTCGGCGATGCCGAACGCCAGCAGGAAGCCGGCGGCGATCTGCGCGTAGAAGGCCTTGGTCGAGGCCACGCTCATCTCCACGTCGCGGCCGTCGCTGGTGTAGAGCACGCCGTCGGCCTTGTCGGTCAGGTCGCTGCCGCGGCGGTTGACGATCGCCACGACCACCGCGCCCCGGCCACGCACGAGGTCCACGGTGCGGTTGGTGTCGGTGGTGGTGCCCGACTGGCTGATCGCGATCACCAGCGTGTCCGACATGTCGGCGCGCATCTGGAAGCCCGACAGCTCGGTGGCCGGCAAGGCCTTCACGGCGATCTGGGTGCCGGCGAGCGCGACCTCGCAGGCCTTGGCGACGCCCTGGCCGGCGACCGCGGCGGTGCCCTGGCCGACGCAGAGCACGCGACGGATCGTGCCGTCCTTCAGCCGGGCGCGCAGGTTCTCGGGCAGCACGCTCTGGCCGAGCCGCACCTTCAGCCGGCCGTTCTGCTCGACGATCTTGCCGCGCAGCGTCTTGCGGAACGAACGGGGCGCCTCGGAGATCTCCTTGAGCAGGAAGTGCGGCGAGTTGCCGCGGTCGACGTCGCGGGTGGTGATCGCGGCGGTGGTCAGGCTCTCGGCGGTGACCGGCAGCGGCGTGCCGTCGAAGGCGATCCGCTCGATGCCTTCCGGCGTGCCGGCGGTCTCCCGCGTGATCCGCACGATCTGGCCGCGCGAGCCGGTCGGGTTCTGCGGGTTGCCCGGCGTCTCGCCGTCCATCCGCAGGTAGCTGCGGCAGTCCTCGATCACCCCGTAGGGCTCGCTGGCGATCACGTAGGCGTCGTCGGTCAGACCGATGTAGAGCGCCTGGCCGCTGCCGCGCAGCGCGAACATCAGCTCGTCGGTGTCCTGGTCGGTGGAGACGCCGATCGCGGTCGAGCCCTCGAAGCTGGCGACCGTCTGACGGAAGGCCTCGAGACGGTTGGTGCCGTTGCGCATCCGCCGCGCGACGAGCGTCGGGATCACCTTCGCGTCGGTGGTGATCTCCTGGGCGATCTGCAGTTCATGGCCGTCGACCAGGGCCACGTGGTTGTCGACGTCGCCATTGAGCACGCCGGTGGCGAACGGGGTCTTGCTGCCGTCGGTCTCGAAGGAGTCGAGCGGGTGCGCATTGGGCTCGCTGATGATGCCCACGCTGGCCCACCGCGTATGACCCAGGATGGTCACCTCGGCCTCGGCCCGCGACAGGGCCTTCCGCAGCAGGTCGTCGCTGCGGATGCCCTTGCGCAGGTGGGCGACGTTGTCGCCGAGTTCACCGATCTCGGCGGCACGCTTGTAGAAGAACGCGATCGCCTGGCGGTCGGCGCAGAGCCGCACCGAGCCGTCGCGGAGCAGCGGATCCTCGCCGCGGCGATGCAGCGCCTCGGCGACGTCCGGGGCGCGCAGGTCGAGGCCGTGGTCGCGGACCAGGATCTCGAGGCCGGCGGAGTCGCGGCCACGGACCTCCAGTCGATCGAGTGACGACAATGCCGACTGCACCGCGGCGAAGGCGGTGAGCGTGGTCACCTCGGCGCTGCCGCCGGCCAGGTCGAGGACTGCCTTCGCGGTGGCGAGGCGATCGCGATGCACCGCCCAGCTCGCGTCGCGCAGGCGGACCAGGCCGGCGTTCACGGTCTCGAGTTCGGCGGTGGTCCAGGACTCGGCGCGGCGGTCGAGCTCGTTCTCGAGGCCGTCGATGCGCAGGTCGAGCGCGCGGAGTTCCTTCGCCAGCCGGTCACGGAGTTCGGGCTCGGTGGCGAGGCAGGCGATGCCCAAGGGCCCGAGCAGCGCGCGGTCGACCTCCTCCAGGGAGTCGGCCGCGGCGCCCAGCCCCTGCGCGAGCGCTTCCGGTTCCAGGGGGAGCTCGGTCTGGACCGCGACGTCGAGGGCGCGCTCGATGTCAGCACGAGACGGCCCGGGACGCGTCGCACGGCGACGCAGGACGGCGATGATTCCGCACATGGCTGGGGTGGGGGGCGCGGGATCAGTTCCCGCCCTGCCCGGTCGACACGAACTGCGGCAGCCGGGCTCGCAGGCGGTCGGCGAGCGGCTCCACGTCGTTCTCTTCGAGGACTGGGGCGAGGGTCTTGAGCCAATCCGCGAGCGGCTCCGGGGTGGCTCCGGGAGCGCACTTACGGTGGATTCCGGGGGTTACCCGGTCCTCATCGGCTTCGCCGTCCGGCTCGTTGGAGGCCGGATCGAGGATCCGCACGAAGTCGCAGATCAGCCGGCCATGCACCGCGGAGCCGGCCATCTCCGCGGGGCGCTGGTTGCGCCAGGACCGCAGCGCCTCGGTCGGCACGCGCAGGAGATCCGCGGGGCCGGGTGCGAGGCCGAGACCGAGTCGGCCGTCGTCGGTCCATCGCAGGTAGAGATCGCCATTGCGGCAGGAGCGGATCTCGAGGCCTCCGCTCCAGGCGGGCGAGTCGGCAGGCTGTTCGTCCTCGGCGACCACGCCGCCGGCCTGGATCACGAACGCGGCCAGTGCAGCCCGGCCCTGGATGCGCTCCTCCAGGTCCTTCGAGAGGGCCGCGCTGAAGTCCTCGGCGCCCAGACGACGCAGCTCGCGGACCGCGAATACCGCCTCGCGGGCTCCCCAGGGATCGTCGAGCCACATCGCGTCGACCCGGTCGGCGGCCACGAAGACCTCGCCGAGCTGCGAGCCGTCGCCGGCCGCGTACAGCAGCAGCGCCATGCGCAGCCGCGCGCGCGGATCGTCCTCGGCCTCGAGCGTGCGGCGCGCGAAGTCGAGGTTCCAGTCGGCGAGCGAGTTGTGCATCGTCGGTGGGATCTGCGGCTGCTCCGACTCCGGGAGTCGGAAGCCGGGCGCGATGCGCAGCCGGCCGTGCACCGCCTCGATGCGCATCAGGTGCGAGGGGTCCTCGGCGGCGGTGAGGAAGCGCGAGCCGTCGGACGGTGCGTCGCCGCGGCGGGCCAGGCCGCCCAGTGCCTGCGCGCGCCAGTAGAACTCGCGGTCGTCGGCCCACGAGCGCAGCAGGGTCATCAGCTCGGCACTGCGCGCGTCGCTGCGCGCCAGGGCATCGACCAGTTCGAGCGGCAGCTCGTTGCGCCCGCGATCCTTCTCGAAGCGGAGGATCGCCGGGATGGCTTCGGCGCCGGCGCGGGCCAGCTTGCCGGTCGCCGCGCGGCGGATCGCGAACCGCGGACTGTCGACGGCCTGCGCGAGGACCTCGTCCCAGTCGGGTTCTGCGGGGGCGGCGTCTTCCTGAGCGCCGAGGAACGCCGCGGTCAGCAGTGCCGGAACCGCGAGCCGGATCGAGAATGCCTTCACTCTTCGATGTCGGTCACGTCCATCCGGTAGAGGCTGAGCACCACGCCGTTGTCGCGCTCCTCCCCGACGAAGAACTGGCCGGTGACGGTGACCGTGCCGGGCTTCATCTCGGTCGGCTCGCCGGCCGGCATCGCGCAGAACACCACCTCGTTGAGGAACGGGGTGCCGTTGCAGCCGCAGGCGTCGTTGATCAGCATGAAGTACTCGGTCGGCCCGCTGCCGCCGTCTTCACGGGCCATGAAGCCCGACACCTTGATGGTCTTGCGATTGTGCTGGGTGACGTGCGAGGGCAGCGTCATGCCCTCGACGTAGTCGAAATCGGAGAGCGACGCGAAGTCGATCTCCTCCGGATCGCCGTGGCTGCTGTTCAGCGGGAGCAGCGCGAGGGCAGCGGCGAGGATCTTGGCAGCGGCGCTCATCTTGGGTGTGGGGCACTCATCGTCGGTCTCGAGACCCTGACTCTATCGGCCGGTCGGCGGTGGGTCGACCGGCCGGGGCCACGTCAGGACTCGGCCGTAGGACGGCCCGGATCGAGGGGTTTTCTCCGGGAACGAGCGTAAGTGGCGCGCTGGCAGTCAGCTCGCGGCCGCGCTGGCGAACGGTCAGCGCGTAGGTGCCGGGGGAGACGTCCTGGAAGCGGACCCGGTCGCCGCGTTCGACGCGTGGGTCGCGGGGTGCACGTATGTCCGGGTCGAGCGGCTGCAGGTGGGCGGTGGCGCGGAACAGCGAACGGGGGGAGGTGCCGTCGGCGAGTGCCAGCTCGATGGTGGCCTGGCTGCGTGGGGGCAGACGGAGATCGCCGAGGTCCCGGGTCGTGCCGCCGCGCAGCTCGACGTCGAACTCGACCAGCGGCCGGTCGGATTCGCTGCCGACCGAGAGGTCGAACTTCCCGGCAGGCAGGGCGGCGAGCGTCACTCGGCCGTCGGATCCGGACGCGACTCGGAACGGTTGGTCGGGGATCGACTGGTTCGGCAGGATCTCGGCGAGCACCTCGGGCGATCGCAGGCGCACCGGCACGAACGCCGCGGGCCGGCCATCGGACTCGATCAGGCGCAGTTGGAGCCCTGCGGTGGCTCCGACGAGGGTGACGTCGAGGACCTCGCCGTCGAGGCCGGCGATCGGGAGGCGGGCGAGGACGTGGATCGGGATGTGCTCGGTCCTGGTCTGGCGGACGACGCCGAGCAACTGCAGTTCGCCGTGGCCGGCGGGTGCGTCCACCAACTCGAAACGGCCGTCGGCGTCGGTCCGCGCGGTGGCTCCGCCGAGGCCGAAGGGCGCGAGGCGGACCGGGCGGCGCGCAGCGGGTCGGCCGTCGATCGTCGCGATGCCGCGGATCGTGCAGGTGCCGCGGTCGGGCGCGTCGACGGCACGGGAGATCAACGCTGTGCGGCCGATGGTCTCACCGGCGACGACCGCGACGTCGTCGGGCGGTTCGAGCATCCAGGCCTGGGAGCGGGTGAGGCCCGGTCGGTCGCCCGGGCCGTGGACGACGACGATCCTCCAGATGCCGGGGGGCACCTCGGCGGTCGCGGCGGTCGGCACCGGGGCTTCGAGGTCGCGGGTCCAGGTCAGAGCGATCCGTTCGTCGTCGTGCTCCAGGGCGAGTTCGAGCGCGGTGCCGGCGCCGAAGGGCTGCATCGGGTAGGAGGGATACAGCAGGACCCTGCCGGTCCGGGTCGGCGACGTGCTCGCCTCGACCGGCCGACCGACCGGTGTCCGCGTGATCGCGACGTCGGCGGATGCGGTCCTCGTGCCGGGGTCTTCGGCATGCGCGGCGGCCGGAGTGCCGGGCGTCTCTGGTCGGGGCTGGGTTGCGTGAGGGGGCGAAACCTCGGTGACCACAGGGCTTGTGGCGAAGCCCCACCACGCGAATCCGGCGCAGGTGGCCAGCAGCACGGCCAGGAGAATACGTCGACTACCTCGGGGCATGCCTCGGCCTCGGAGAAGGCCGGCCGACGTGGCCTGTGACGAATTGTTGCTGTCGGTGATTATTCGACCGAAAGCCGGTCGGTCGGTGCTTGCCAGTAGGAGGATGACGATGAGCGATCCGAACCACGAAGTGACGACCCGGATGGTCGAGTTCCACGTCGCGAAGACGCCGTTCGAGGCGCGGGTGGTCGCGGGCGTTCTCGACGACGCAGGTGTGCCGCACTTCGTGGAAGGCGGGGTGCTCGCCGACGAGTTCGCGACGACACAGCGGATGATGAACCTGCAGTCGGTGGCGGTGCGGGTGCCGGAGACGCATCTCGAGGCGGCCCGCGAGGCGCTGGAGGCGGCTCGGAAGGCGGGGGAGATGCTCGGTGATGACAGCGAGGTGGGCGAGGAGCCGCCGCCGGTGCCCGCTCGCGAGGAGTCGACGAGTTCCGGCCGCGGGGCACTGATCGCGGCGATCCTCGGCTGGGTCGTCGCCGGCCTGCTGTTCGTCCTCTGGATGGACCAGCGGGCGGCCCATGCCGCTGCGCCGGAGGACTCGCAGTACCGCGTCGAGGTCGAGGGGAACCAGACGCTCTGGAAGACGCGCACGATCGGCGTGACCCGCTTCGTGCAATCGACCGATGCGCGGGGTCTGGTGACTCGCACGGAGATGCGCGACCGCGAGGGGCGGCCGGTCGCGCGATCGCATGACGAGGACGGCGACGGGTTCCCGCAGAAGTACGAGACGCTGGATTCCAGGGGGCAGGTGACGTCGACCGCGCTGGACGGCGACGGGGACGGCCGCTACGAGCGCCTGGTCGAGCACCATGGCGCGCGGCGCACCGCGCACTATGTCGACGAGGACGCGGACGGGGTGTGGGAGCGGATGGAGCTTCGCGAGGACGGTGAGGTCGTCGGCGAGCAGCGCTTCGATCCTGCGCGCGGATGGGTCGACGTGAGTCGATGAGAGCGCGGCGTGCGCTCCGGCCTCAGTTCGCTTCTTCCACCGCGATCACCTCCACCGGACAATCGCGCGCCGCGTCCCGGATCGCCTCGGCCTTGGCGTCGAAGTGCTTCGGCGCGTCCTCGCGGACCACGCAGTCCTCGCCGTCCTCCACCTGGAAGACCTCGGCGCAGTAGTCCTGACACAGGCTGCACGAGATGCAGCCTTCTTCGATCGAGACCTTGCGGATGGCGCCCATGGGATGCGGAGGCGCATCCCTAGCACCTGGGAACGGGTGGCGCAACGGACTACGTTCTTCGCCCCGAATCCCATGACCGACCGCGCTCCCGAATCCCTGGTCCGCTACGAGACGGACGGCCACGTGGCCGTCGTGACGCTCGACGACCCGCCCGCCAACACCTACAGCTACGCGATGATGCAGGCGCTCGACGCGCGCATCCTCGAGGCGCGGATGGACCGCGAGGTCCAGGTGATCCTGCTCACCGGCGCGGGGGAGAAGTTCTTCTGCGCGGGCGCAAACATCGAGATGCTGCGCGGCGCGGATCCGGACTGGAAGTACTGGTTCTGCCTGCACGCGAACGAGACCCTGCTGCGGCTCGAGCACACGCCGAAGCTGGTGATCGCAGCGCTGAACGGGCACGCGGTCGGCGGCGGACTCGAAGTCGCGCTGGCCTGCGATCTGCGGATCGCGCGGCGCGGTGCGGGCAAGGTGGGGCTGCCTGAGGTCAAGCTCGGGGTGTTGCCGGGGACCGGCGGCACGCAGCGGCTGGTGCGGATGCTCGGCAAGTCGAAGGCGCTCGAGCTCATGGCGAAGGGCGACAACTTCGACGTCGACGCGGCGCAGGCGCTGGGGCTGGTCAACGAGGTGATCGACTGCGAGGCGGCCGACTTCCGGGCGGCGGCGCTCGACTACGCGCGGCGGTTCACCACTCCCGGTGCTGCGGCGATGGCGATCGGTCACATCAAGCGCGCGGTGCAGACCGGTGCCGAGGTGGCATTGGAGTCGGGCCTGGCGCTGGAGCGGGAGCTGCAGGCCAAGCTGTTCGCCAGTAAGGATGCGCGCGAGGGCATGGCGGCGTTCGAGGAGAAGCGCGGCCCGGAGTTCGGCGCGGAATGATGCGGGCGGCGCGGGTCTCCGAACACGGCGGGGTCGAGCGGATCGAGTTCGTCGAGGTGCCGAAGCCGGTACCGGGGCCGGGCGAGGTGCGCGTGCTCGTGCGTGCGTCCGGACTCAACCACCTCGACACCTGGGTGCGGCGTGGCGTGCCGGGTCACAGGTTCCCCCTACCGTTGATCCTCGGGTCGGACGGTGCCGGCTTGGTGGACGCGGTGGGGGACGGCGTGCGCCGGGTCGAGCCCGGCCAGGACGTGGTCCTGCTGCCGGGCGTGTCCTGTGGGGTGTGCCCGGCCTGCCTCGAGGGCCTCGACAACCTCTGCCCGGACTACTCGATCCTCGGCGAGGCGCGCGACGGCACCTGCGCGGAGTTCGTGGTGGTGCCCGAGGCCAACGTCGCGCCCAAGCCCGCGAATCTCGGCTACGTCGAGGCGGCCGCGGTGCCGCTGGTGTTCCAGACCGCATGGTCGATGCTGATCCGCCGCGCCGAGCTGCGACCGGGTGAGACGGTGTTGATCCATGCCGGAGGCTCGGGGGTCGGCAGCGCCGCAGTGCAGATCGCGCGGCTGTTCGGTGCGCGGGTCATCGCCACCGCGGGCACGCCAGAGAAGTGCCAGCACGCGCTCGATCTCGGCGCCGACCACGCGATCGACTACACGGCCACCGAGGACTTCGCGAAGGACGTCCGGGCGCTGGTCGGGCGCGCGGGCGTCGACGTGGTCTTCGAGCACGTCGGGGCGGTGACCTTCGCCGGCAGCATGAAGTGCCTCGCGCGCGGCGGCCGGCTGGTCACCTGCGGCGCCACCACCGGCGGCCAGGTCGAGATCAGCCTGCACCAGGTCTTCTTCAAGAACCTGTCGATCCTCGGCAACACCATGGGCCGCAAGGCCGACCTGCTGCGCATCCTGCAACTCGTCGAAGCCGGCCGCCTCCGCCCCGTGCTGTCGCAGACCCTCCCCCTCGCCGCTCTCCGCGAGGCCCACACCCTCCTCGAATCCCGCGCCGTCTTCGGCAAACTCGTCGTCGAACCCTGACCCGAGGGGGTTAACAACTCGACCCGGCCGAGTTGTCAACCCCTTCACAACTCGGCCGGGTCGAGTTGTTAACCCCCCCTTCGCGCGAAAGGTGGGCGGGTAGGTTTCGAACGGCATGAACGACGACACGGTCCTGATGGAGCGCCGCGGTGCGCTGGCGATTCTCACCCTCAACGCGCCCGAGCGGCGCAATGCGATCGACCTCGCGATGGTGCAGGGTCTGCATGCGCGGCTCGGTGAGCTCGAGGGCGACGAGACGTTGGCGGCGGTGGTGTTGACCGGTGCGGGCGACAAGGCGTTCGCGGCCGGTGCCGACATCGCGCAGCTCAAGGAACGCAAGGCGGTCGACGCGTTCGCGGCGATCAACTCGTCGCTGTTCAAGCGGGTCGAGGACTTCCCGGTGCCGGTGATCGCGGCGGTCAGGGGCTGGTGCCTGGGCGGTGGTTGCGAGTTGGCGATCGCCTGTGACCTGCGCGTCGTCGGCGAAGGCGCGAAGCTCGGCCAGCCCGAGGTCGGGCTGGGCATCATCCCCGCCGCGGGTGGCACCTACCGGCTGCCGCGGCTGATCGGACTGGGGCGGGCCCGCGAACTCGTCTACACCGGCAGGATCGTCGATGCCGCAGAGGCGGAACGGATCGGTCTGGTCAACCGGGTCGTGCCCGACGCCGAGGTCCTCGATGCCGCCCTCGCCCTCGCCGAGGAGATTGCCAAGAACGGCTCGTTGGCGGTTCGTCTCGCCAAGCGCACGATGAATGCGCTCGCGCGCCCCAACGAAGCCATGGCGCTGAGCATGGAGAGCACCGCCCAAGCCGTGCTGTTCGAGAGCGACGACAAGCACGCCCGCATGCAGGCCTTCCTCGACCGCAAGAAGAGCAGGTGAGACCGCGATGACCGAACCCTCCGAAGAAGCTCCGAATCCCTTCCCCAAGGTCACCGTGGTCGGCGCCGGCACCATGGGTGCGGGCATCGCGCAGGTCTGTGCGCAGGCCGGCTGCGAGGTCGTGCTCAACGACGTCGGCGAAGAGGCCCTGGAGCGCGGGATGAATGGCATCGCCGCGTTCCTCGACAAGGGCGTGCAGCGCGGCAAGGTCCAACCCAGCGACCGCGATGCCGCGCTCGCGCGACTGACGACGTCGACCGATCTCGCTGCCGCCGCGGCGACCGCCGACCTGGTGATCGAGGCCGTGCCCGAGCACCTCGACCTGAAGCGCAAGATCTTCGCCGCGGTGGCTGGCGCCGCCCGCGAAGACGCGGTGCTCGCCACCAACACCAGCTCGCTGTCCCTCGCCGCGATCTTCGACGGCATCGCCGCACCGCGCCGCTGCCTCGGCATGCACTTCTTCAACCCGGTGCCGATCATGGCGCTCTTGGAGATCGTGCAACCCGAGGCCGCCGACCCGCAGATCGTCGCCACGGTCCGGGACTTCGCGGGCCGACTCGGCAAGGAGCCGATCGTCGTCAAGGACAGCCCGGGCTTCGCGACCTCGCGCCTCGGCGTCTGCCTCGGCCTCGAGGCGATCCGCATGGTCGAAGCCGGTGTCGCCAGTGCCGAAGACATCGACAAGGCGATGGAACTCGGCTACCGCCACCCGATGGGGCCGCTGCGTCTGACCGACCTCGTCGGTCTCGACGTGCGCCTCGCGATCGCCGACTACCTCGCGAAGGAACTGCAGAGCCCGGTCTTCGAACCGCCGGCGCTGATGCGTGCGATGGTCGCCGAGGGCAAGCTCGGCAAGAAGTCCGGCCAGGGCTTCTACGACTGGTCGGAATCCTGAGTCGTTGAGCGGAACGGCCGCCGGTAGTTCACCACCCGGCAGGTCTCCTCGAAGCCCAGCGCCTCGTGCGCGGCCTGGCTCGCGGCGTTCTCCACCTCCGTGTCGCTGGTGAGTTCGCGCGCGCCGTGCTCCCGGCCCCAGCGTTCGACCAGCTCCACCAGCGCGCGCCCGATCCCGCGGCGCCGCCAGTCCGGGGCGACGAACCAGCCTTCGAGGTGGACCACCGGCGCCTCGAGTGCGCCCTCGGCGAACGGTCGGATCGACGCCTCTGCGAGGGCCACCAGCCGGCCCTCGCGCGACTGAGCGGCCAGCGCGGTGGTCCGCTCCGGCTCCGCGAGGATCTCCACCATTTCCGCGAGGTGCTGTTCCGCCGAGCAATCGGGCCAGAGCGCGATCCGCAGCGCGAGCCAGTCGTCGCGGTCGGTCTCGATCGAGACCGGGCGGAAGATCGGATTCTCGCTCGCCGAGTCCATTCGAGGCACCGGAAGAGGATCGTCCACCACAACAGGCTACGAATCCGCGAGATTGGTGAAACCTCGGAGCCTGCGGATTGCACCTGGGGTCAGGACGGGAGATCTGCCCGCCCCGGCTTCCCTGCTCGGTTGTCTTCCCACCATCTCCGCATCGACAGCACCATGACCGAGCTCCTCCGCAATCCTGTCGTCCGCCGCGCAGCACTCCTCGCAGTCTCCGTGGCTGGACTCACGCCCGTCGCGACCTCGCAGCGCCTCGTCGCCGATCTCGACCAGACGCCGATCAATGCCAGTCCCGGCTCCTTCGCCTCCGACTTCGCACCGCTCGGCAACCGCTACCTGTTCACCGCCAACACCGCGACCGGCAAGCAGATCCACGTCACCGACGGCACGCCTGCCGGCACGTTCGTGGTCTCCGAGGCCAACCAGCAGACCGTCTTCCTCCAGCCGCAGCTCACCGACGGGGCGGAACTCAACGGCGTGCGCTACTTCCGCTGCCTCGACTTCGAGGCCGGCTACACGGTGTGGCAGAGCGACGGCACGCTCGCCGGGACCCGTCGCTTCTTCGATCCCGACCCGACGCGCGTGACCAGCGGCGGCGTGCAGTCGTTCGCGGCGGCGGCCGGCAAGTTGTTCTTCGCCGCCGAGACTCCGGCACACGGCTGGGAGCTGTGGGTTTCGGACGGCACCGCGGCGAACACCACCGTCCTCGATGCGACTCCCGGGCCGAGCGGTGCGCGCATTCATTGGGCGACGCCGTTCGCCTCGGGCATCGCGTATTCCCGCGGCAATCTCGGCGCGTGGTTCTCCGACGGCACGCTCGCGGGCACGTTTGCCCTCACATCGGGAACCTCCGGGAGTTACCCACAGAGCTTCTTCGCCTTCGGCAATCGGCTGTTCTTCGGCGCCGGAGACGCGTCCGTCGGCCAGGAGCTGTGGGTCAGTGACGGCACGCCATCCGGCACGCGCGGTTGGATCGATCTGAATCCAGGGCCCGGCAGCTCCTCCCCGACCGAGCTGATCGGGGTCGGCAACCGCTTCTTCTTCTGCGCCGACGACGGCAGCCACGGCCGCGAGTTGTTCGTCAGTGACGGCACCGTTGCCGGCACCGGCCTGCTCGCGGACCTGATCCCGGGCGCCGTGGGCTCCGATCCCAGCGACCTGACCCCGTTCGGCACCGGCTTCCTGTTCGCCGCCGCCGTCGGCCAGGCCGGCAACCGAGAGCCCTGGTTCAGCGACGGCACCGCGGCGGGCACGATCCCGCTCGCCGAGCTGCAGCCCGGCATCGTCGGTTCGGATCCCGACTCGTTCACGACGGTCGCGGTGGGCGGCTACGCGGCGTTCCGCGCGAACACCGCTGCGACCGGCCGCGAGCTGTTCGTCACCGATGGAACGCCGCAGGGCACGCGCCTCGGCGTCGACTTCCGACCCGGCGCGGCCGACGGCCTGTCGTTCCGCGCCAACTGGGAGTTCGGGGTGATCGGCAGTCGCGTGGTGCTGGGCCCCGACGACGGCGTGCACGGCGAGGAGCCCTGGGTCAGCGACGGCACTCCGGCCGGCAGCCAGCTCCTGCTCGACATCGCGCGCTTCGCGTCGGGATCGGCGCCGCGCAGCGCGCTGCAGCTCGGCGACCGCTGCCTGTTCTCGGCGACCGACCCGGTCCACGGCTCCAGTCTGTTCTCGACCGACGGCACGACCGCCGGCACCGCACGCGTGCTCGATGGCAACGGCGAGGGCTACGGAGTGGTCGGGCCGCTGTTCCGCTTCGGTGACCACCTGTTCTTCAACGGGCGCTCCGGCACCTCGACGACCGGCCTGTTCCGGACCGACGGTACCGCGGCAGGCACGTCGCTGGTTCTGCCGTTCACCGGCTTCGGCTCGGTGCTGGCCCAGGAGCGCGCGGTGGTGGACGACCGCCTGTTCCTGCTGGTCGGCGCCGACCTGTTCGTGAGCGACGGCACGGCAGGTGGCACGTCCCGGCTGAAGACCTTTCCGATCAGCTTCCCGTTCGGTGCCGCACCGAATGGCCTGACCGCCTTCGCCGGCCGGGTGTTCCTCAGTGCCGAGGACGCCGCCGGCGACGTCGAGCTCTGGGTGAGCGACGGAACTACCGCGGGCACGGTGCGCTTCGTCGATCTCCGCGTCGGCGGGTCTTCGTCGCCGCGCGATCTCACCGTCTCGGGCGGGCAGCTGTTCTTCGTCGCCAGCGATGATGCGACCGGCACCGAGCTGTACGTCAGTGATGGCACCGTGGCGGGCACCGGCCTGTTCCGCGAACTCCGACCGGGACCGGACAGCGGCTACCCGCGCGACCTGATCGA
Organism: bacterium; assembly: GCA_030432695.1. Classification (GTDB taxonomy): domain Bacteria; phylum Planctomycetota; class UBA1135; order UBA1135; family UBA2386; genus JAUILN01. The sequence continues at coordinate 163,068 of JAUILN010000014.1, forward strand.
CGCGGCGGGTCGACTGTTCTTCCTGGCGACCGGCGACGCGCTGTGGACGTCCGACGGCACCGTCCTCGGCACCCGCTTCGTCGCCGACGTGAATCCCAACTCGGCGTTCGAGATGGGCGGGATGACTGCGTTCGGCGACCGCCTGCTGTTCTCGTCCGAAGGTCGCACCACCGGTCGGGAGCCATGGATCAGCGACGGGACCGCGCTCGGCACCACGCTCCTGGCCGACATCTTCCCCGGCACCTTCCACGGCCTCGACCAGTCGGACCCCGAGGACGAGTCGCTGTTCCAGGTGGTCGGCTCGGGCCGGGTCGCGCTGTTCGCCGCCGACGACGGTGTGCACGGTGTGGAGCTGTGGCGGACCGACGGCACCGCGGCCGGAACCCGCCGCCTCTCCGACATCGACCCCGGCCTGGCCAACGGTTCCTCGACCGTCATCGGTCGCTGCGGGGCGACCGTCTACCTCGCCGCGAGAACCCTCGACCTCGGCGAGGAGCTCTGGGCGATGCCCTTGCTCGACTCCTCCGACTCGCTCGCGGCCCCGTACGGCCATGGCTGTGCCGGCACGATGGGGCGCCCGCGACTCACCGGCTCGGGGGCACCCTTCGTGGGCAACCCGACGTTCGCCCTCGAAGTCTCGAATGCGCTGCCCGGCACGGGCTGTCTGGTGCTGTTGAACGTCGTCGCTCGCGAGCGCGCGGTCCTCGGCGCCGGCGGTTGTCTTCTCTACCCGGTGATCCCGGCCGTCTCCGCATCCCTCGCTGTCGACCATCTCGGCACCGCCACCCTGCCGCTGGCAGTTCCCAACGATCCCGCGCTCCGTGGTCTCGAGCTGTTCGGTCAGGCCGCGGCGTTCGATCCGGCGGGCGCCTGGGACGGCGTCTTCGCGCTGAGCAACGGCCTGCACCTGTTGATCGGCGACTGATCCGCGTCGCGACGTTAGCTTCGTCGTCCATGTCCGACGCGGCGCCTTTCGACGGTCCGGCCCGAGGCGGGAGCTGGAAGCTCCGCGGGCTCCTGCTGGCGATGGTCGTCGTGGTCACCGCGCTGACGCTGTGGCGCTGGATTGCGACGACCCGGTTGCCGGAGTCGGTCGTCGCGGGTGGTCCTCCCACGCACGTCCGCCTGGTGCCGGGGCGGATCCCCGGCTCCTTCGAGTTGCTCTGGACCACTGCGGAGGAGCGGCCCGACCAGAAGGTCTGGCTGAAGTCGTCGCCGGACGGCCCGGGCTTCGTGGTGGAAGGGGTCGAGCAGAAGCCCTTCCCCGACCCCGCTGGCAGCGGCCTGGTCGCCTGGCGATCGCGCGTCGTGTTCCCTCCCGACGACCCCGACAGTTGGTGGTTCGAAGGAGAGGATGACCACTGGTTGGAGATCGTGTGGGGCGCGGTGCAGAGCCGCGCCTACCGGTTCCGCACCTTCCCGTCGCTCGGCGAGCCGGTCACGCTGCTGGCGGGCGGCGACAGCCTCGACGAGCTGGGACCGCGCCGCCGGATGAACGACTTCATCCGTGAGCAGGTCGAAGCCGATCCGGCGATCCTCGCCTTCCTGCACGGCGGCGACTTCGTGCGCCACGGCGAGCGCCTCGACGAATGGCTCGACTGGCTCGAGGACTGGGATCGCACCACCACCACCGACGGCCGGCTCCTGCCGATCGTGCCTGCGCGCGGCAACCACGAGGCGACCGGCCCCCTGTTCGACTTCGTGTTCGGCAGGCCCGGCACCACCGCCGGCGCGTGGTACGAGCGCTCGATCGGTCCCTCGCTCTCGGTCGTCACGCTCGACTCCAACCGGCCGGTGCAGGGCGAGCAGCTCGACTGGTTGCGTGCCACGCTCGAGGCTTCTCGGGCACGGCGCTGGACAATCGTGCAGTACCACTTCGAACTCTGGCCGGCGATCCGGCCCCGGCAGGAGCGCGCACCCGATTGGATCCAGGCCTTCGAGGAGTTCGGGGTCGACCTCGCGATCGAGTGCAACGGCCACTGCGTGAAGCGGACGGTGCCGATCCTCCGAGGAGAACGGGATCCCGAGGGCCTGGTCTACATCGGCGAGGGTGGCCTCGGCGCGAAGCAGCGCACGCCCGAACCCGAGCGGTGGTGGCTCCAGGCGCCCGGCTTCGCCGCGAACGCCGCGCACGTCTGGAAGCTGCGATTCGCTGCGGAGAGCGTCGACCTCGAGGTGCTCTCGCCCGACTCCGGACTCGAATCGACGGCAGCGCGTGGCTCGGCGCCGCGCCGCCCCTGAGCCCGGTCCGCGCGCCTGCCAGGGCTTGCCGGAAACCTCCGGCCCGTGGAAGTTCCTGCCTCCCGCTCCACGGACAGGACCTCTCATGCAGTCTCGGATCCCGTGTCTCGCTCTCGCCGCGCTCTGCGGCGTCCTCCCGGCCCAGGTCTTCGAAGGCGGTGACCTGATGGTCGCCGACTTCTCCGCCAACGCCGTATGGCGGATCGACGCCGCCGGGCTCGTCACCAGGCTGCCGGACGGCGGCCTGCTCCGCGGTCCGTCCGGCGTGGTGGTCACGAAGGACCTGCGGGTCGTGATCGCCGACTTCTCGTCGAGCACGCTCGTGCTGGTCGACCCCAACGGTCAGGCCTTCCCTCTGGCGACCGTCGGTTCGCCGATCCGGATCACCGAGGACCACGATGGCACGCTGCTGGTCGCGTCGTTGGCCAACGATGACGTGGTCCGCGTGGACCGCAGCGGCCGGAGCGTCTCGGTGTTCACGATGCCGACCGGCTCGCGGCCGTTCGATGTCCACGTCGACGGCGATGGTGCGATCCTGGTGGTCGACGACCGCACCGGCACGCTGTGGCGTTGGAGTCCGGCGCTGGGGCTGATGCCGATCCACGCCGGTGCGCCGTTCCGGCTGCCACAGGGAGTGGCGCTGTTCCCGAACGGCGACTACGCGGTCTTCGACGGTCTTGCCGACGCGGTGTTCAGGGTCGACCGGAATACTGGGCAGGTGTCGACCTGGGTGTCGAACGCTTCGCTGGGCAACAACCCCTGCGGGATCGTCGAGTCGGGCGACGGCGGTTTCTTCGTCTCGGCGTCGAGCGCGGCGGTCAGCGAGGCGATCGCCATCGATCCGAGCGGTGCGGTGAGTCGACGCTTCGCCGACCCCTTGCTGCGGAATGCCGAGGACCTGGCGCGCGTCCCGAATCTGCAGGGACCACTGACCATGCAGACCGGCCCCGGTGTCCTGCGCAACGTGGTGATGTCGGTGCCCACGCAGCCCTCCAAGCTCTACGTGATGGGTCTGTCGGGCGGGCTCTTCCCGGGACTCGCGTTGAACCCCGGAGTCGACGACCGCGCGCTGATGGTCACCATCGACGGTCTCTACCTCGCGACGGTCGGGGCCCCCGCGACATCGTTCGTCACCGGCTTCTTCGGCAGCACCAACGGCCAGGGGCGCGCACAGATGAACTTCGACTTCAGCCCGTTGCAGCCCGGTCTGCTGAACGGCTTCACCCTATGGATGCAGGGCTTCACCCTCGACGCGACGGCGCCGAGCGGTGTCGGTGTGATCACCAGCGTGCATCCGCTCGCCTTCCGTTGAGCGACTCCACCGATCAGCCCGGCGTGGGGGCCGGGGCGACTTCCAGCAGGGCGCGCACCGCGGCCGCGATCGGGCTCGCGGTGGCCGGGGTCGCGTTGGTCGGCGTGGTGTTCCGGCTCGCGCTCGTCGATGCGGCAGGGGGGAGTACCGGCACGTGGGTCACAGCCGCCCTGCTGCCGAACACCCTGCAGCTCAACACCGACGATGGGCGACCGCTGGTCGGCGCGCGCTGCGCGTTCTTCAGCGAGGTCCCGGGGAGCGACCGACGCCGGGTGGCCCGCGCGGTCAGCGATGCCGAGGGACTGGTCGACTATCACGTCCCGGCCTGGGCGGCACCCGATGGCTGGCTGGGTCTGGAGATCGTCGTCGAGCCTGGGGTGGTGGCCTTCCGGGGTCGGGTGGCGTCGCTGCGTGGTGCGCACCTGGTGGTGCCCCGGGCACGCCTCGACGCATGTCAGCTGCACGGCGCAATCCGGCTCCACGATCCGCGGACCACGCTGTGGATGACCGCGGTGCTCGCCACCGGTCGCGACATGGTGCTCGGTTCGTCGGGCACGGGGCGCCGCGACCTCAACGAGCACGAGGCCTCCCGGATCCGCTTCGACGACGTCGACGCGGCCGAGTACGCCGGCGCCGTCGAGCTGGTGGCGCTGGGCGTCGGCGATGGTGAGGGCCTGCACGTGGTCGCATTGCGCCGCTTCCCGAGTCTGTCGGCGCTGCGGGCGGCGGTGCGGTTCGGCACCGAACTGGTCGCGCCGCGGCGCACCGTGGTCGTGCCCGCGGAGCCTGCCGTCGACCGTCTGCAGCTGCTCGCGACCGGTCCCGAGCACCACGTCCGTTTCCGACTCGAGCCGAGCCGCTTCGACGGTGCGGCCCTGCCGCGGCCGGAGTACGCGGTGGTCGGCGAGGCCGGCGGGCGGGCCGTGGCGCTCGGCGTGTTGCGGGTCGGTAGCGACGGCATCGCACGGGTGGAGTGGGAGGACCGTCTTCCGGGTCGTCATGGGCTGACCATCGCCGTGCGCGACAGCCTCGGCCGGCCGCCGCTGGAGCCGGTCGAGGTCACCTGGAGCGACAGCGGCGGTTGGAACTCCGGTGGACGGACCGATCGGCGCGGCGAGCTGGTCTGCGAAGGGCTGCCAGACCGCGCCCTGACCTTCCGTGCCGAGAGTTCCGACCTCGAGGCGACGGCCCGGCTCAGCCCGGATGCGCGCAGCGACCGGCTGGTCCTGCGGCTGCGGCGACCGAAACGCTGGCTCGTGGTCCCGGAGTTTCCGTCACGCGAGCCGGTCGATGCGCATGCCGCCCTGCGGGTCTTCGAACTCGAACCGGTGCTCGACGTGCACGAGGCGCGAGGGAGGCCCGAACGCTCGGGAGTCGTGTCGGATCTCGAGCCGGGGCCGACGCTCCTGACGCTCGCCGGCGCAGGAGGTTGGTTCGGTGCCGCCGAGGTCGACGTCGTGCCGGGCGGGGGGCGGATCGTGATCCCGGTCCGACGCCTGCCGCGGGTGCTCGGCGAGATCCATGGCGAACGTGCTCATCGCGCGGCGGAGGTGGTGGTCGGATCCATCGACTATCCGGACCTGCCGCGCCTGTCGGTCAGGCTGCAGCCGGATCGCTCGTTCGCGTTCTTGCCGCAGGTGCCCGGACCGTGGACCGCCGCGGTGCGCGACTACGAGGGGGCCTTGCTGGCGCTGAGCGAACTGCGCGGGTCGAGCGTGCGCATCGAGCTACGATGAGGTCGCTTCGCCGAAGCGATTCACCATGACCCGTCCGGGACACCTGACGCTGGCCGGCATCTCGCGGGTCGAGCCCGAGCCGATCAAGGGCTCGCGCCACATCGCCAGCGCGTCGCCGGCCGGCGACGAGGCCGCCGCCCGCGAGTTCGTCGAGCGGGTGCGCGCCGAGCTGCCGGCCGCCGGCCACCACGCCTGGGCGTGGCGATTGGCGCCCGATGCGCGCGAGCAGCGCGCGGTCGACGACGGAGAGCCGAGTGGCACCGCCGGGCGGCCGATCCTGCGGCAGCTCGAGCTGCGGGAGCTGTTCGACTGCGTGGTGGTGGTCAGCCGGATTTTCGGTGGCGTGAAGCTCGGCGCGGGAGGCCTGGTCCGGGCCTACGGCGGTGCCGCCGCAGCGCTGCTGGACGCGGCCGAGACGGTCGCGGTGGTTCCGCACGTGTCGACGTGCATCGAGGTGGGCTACGCCGACGAAGCGCTGGCGCGCGCCGCGCTGCAGGCCGTCGTGGCGCGCGACGTCGGCGTGACCCACGCCGCGCGGGTGATGTTCGAAGCCCAGGTCGCGGTCGACCGCATCCGAGAGCTCGAGGACACCCTGCGCGAGGGGACCCGCGGGCGTGCGGTGTTCACCGCGGACTCCTGATCCGGGCGTCCCCGGTGCAGGTCCAGCGGCCGATCGTCGAATCCATGCGCACCTACCTCTCCCGCCGCGCGCCGCTCTCCGCGGTGCTGCTCTTCGGCACCGTCGCGGCCCTCCCCGCCCAGGACTTCCCGGTCGGAGTGACCGACCTGTCGTTCTCCAACCCGACCGGCAGTGGCTCGGCGTCGATCGCCTGCCGCGTCCATTACCCTGCCGACTCCGCGGGCCGCGACGTGCCGGTCCGGGCCCGGGCCGGCGGCTGGCCTGCCGCGGTGTTCCTGCACGGTTTCGCTGCCCTGGGCAGCTTCTACGGCAGCCTGGGCGACCGGCTGGCGGCGGCCGGCTACGTCGCGGTGATGGGGAACACCGCACAGTTCGATGCGGCCGGTCTGGCGCGGGACGGCGCGGCGCTGTACCCGGCGCTGCTCGCGGCGAACGGTGCCGCGTCGGGACCGTTCGCAGGAGCCCTCGACCCGGCGCGGATCGCGCTCCTCGGCCACTCGATGGGCGGTGGCGCGGTCGGCAACGTGCTCGCCGCCAATCCGGGATACGCGTGCGGAATGGGCCTCGCACCGGTGACGCCCGCCTCTGGCAACGCGGCCCGCATCGATGTGCCGTTCGGCATCGTGGTCGGTGCCGGCGACTCGACGACCCCGTGGCGGAGCTACGCGGAGCCGTTCTACGACGGGCTCGGCGATGCCCCGGAGCTGAAGTTCCTGCATCTGCTGGACGGCAGCGCGACCCACACCAACTCGGTGGGACTGTTCCTGTTCTCGGCCACCGACCGCGCGGTCTTCGACCGTTCGTTCGCGCTGGCGCGCGGCTTCCTGGATCGCTTCCTCGGTGCCGATCCAATGGCCCTCGAACCGGTGATCGGCAGCTCGGCCCGGCAGGCGCCGTTCTTCCAGGAGCTGCGATACGACCTGCGGTTGCCGCAGGTTTTCGCGGCCACGGCGCTGCGGGTCGGCACCACGTCGCGACTGTCGGTGGCGGCACGTCCCGGCCGCGCGGCGATCCTCGCCGCAGCGCGGTCGGTCGATCCGATCCCCACGCCGATCGGGATACTGCTTCTCGAACCTGCGACCATGTTCCTGGCCTTCGATGGAGTCGCGAGCAGCGAGCAGCGCTTCGACGCCGATCTCGCCGTGCCCGCCGATCCGTCACTCGTCGGAGTCTCGTTGCCCTTGCAGGCCCTGGGGGCAACCGCCGCCGAGCCGGTGCGTCTCGGCAATCGGGTCACCCTCGAGATTCGGTGACGCCGTCGCGAGCGCAGGCGCCCCGGCGGGAGCGTCACGAACCCTGATGGGTCGCCTCGTCTTCCCGCGTGGCGCGCGCCGCGTCGGCGCACATCCGCTGCATCATCGCGCATTCGCGAGTGACCCACTCTTCGTCGGGTTGCAGCTTCTGCCACTCTTGCATGCATCGAGTCGCCGCTGCGACCTTGCCGAGCTTGGCGGAAAGGAAACCACGGACGTGGAGCATCGAGTTGTATGCCGGCTGATCGACGGGGTCGATCATGTCGCCCGCTGCCGTGGCATCCTCGAGCCCGGCCTCGTAGCGCCCCTCGTCGAACTCCAGCCATGCACGTTCAATCCGCGGTTCGGGCCGGCGACGCGCCGACCGGATCAGGGAGTCGAGGATCTTGCGGGCGCCGCGTCGGTCTCCCGAACGTCGCCGGCAATGTGCGGAGATGAGCTGCGCGAAGACGAAGTCCTTGTGGTCGACCTCGAGCTGATCGGCGAGGGCGATCGCTTCCGCCCACTCGCCACGGTCCTGATGCGTCCGCGCTCGATCCAGCAGGTCTTCACGGTTCGCCCGGCTCTCCGTGTGCATGGCTTCGTAACCGGCCGAAGCGGCCCTGCTCGCGTGCTCTCGCAGGCTCGCGAGCGCCGAGCGCCAGAGTCCCGCGTGCTTCTGGAGTCGAGGCTCGTAGTCGTCGGCTTCCAAGGTCGCGACGACCTGATACAGCTCCTCGGCCGGCAGGCTGAACAAGGAGAACTGCGGAGGATCCACGATGCGGATCACATTGACCTCGAGTTCCCGCTCCTCCGCGAACATCAGCATGGGGCCCAGCTCACGGAAGTTCTGCCGCATCCACGAGAAGCTGATCCGCATGGTCGTACCGCGCGAGCGCGTATAGGCGCGGAGCCGCTCGGCGTTCGCCATCACGGAGTCGTAGTCGCCGCGGACCCGGATCGATTCGAAGAGCTCCTTGCTCGAGACGGCGTCGATCGACAGACCCACGGAGAATCGGAGCCCGTCGAGGACGCGTTCCACCCGGTCGTTCCACTGCGAGCCATTGGTCAGCACGTGGCACCAGGTGTCGAGGCCGTCCTCCAGCATCATGTCCCAGATGCGGAAGTTCTCCTTCGCGAGGAAGGGCTCGCCGCCGAAGAACTTGGCACGCTCGAGATGCGGCAGGAAGGGGCGGAGTTCGTCGAAGAAGCGATCGCCGTACGGCGATTCGATCGGCGGTAGCCCTTCTCGGTGCGCGCGGATGGTGGACGACCAGTCCCCGCAGCATTGGATGCACTCGTAGTTGCAGACGTTCGAGAGCGCGAACTCCATCATCTTCGGCCAGGCAGGGTTCCTGTCCTGGACCGAGAAGGGTTCGAACGGGTGGGTCATCGCCCCCTGGAAGTCGCCCGCGTCGATCATCCAGTGGCAGAACGCGCAACCACCGTGGAACTCATACTCGGCCAGGGACGCCCGCATCGCTTCGATGCGCGGTCCGTTCCAGATCGCGTCGAGGCGGTCCTTCTTCACGTTGCCGAGCAGGTCAGACTGACTGCGACAGCATGCGATGACGTGGCCGAGTGGATTGAAATACAGGGAGACGAAGGGCGCGTAGCAGGCCGATTGGAAGGCCTTCCTGCTGAAGTCGCGCGTCGCGTCGTATGCCTCGCGCGCGTCGGAGCGCAGGCTTCTGGCGGAGTTCATTCTCGAAACGGTCGGGTCTTGGCGTGTCGGGCCAGTCCGATTCGTAGGGGGCTCAGGGTGTGTCGCGGGGATTGGGTGTGTCGCGGGATTCGCGCTCGAATCCGGCATGGGGCGGTCCTGCGTGGGGTGGGAGGCCGTCGGCGAGGCCTCCCGCGAGGAACCACTCAGGTGGTGCACGCTTCCAGTGGTCTACGCATCGTGCGAGACGATCGGTTCGCCGTTCTTGGATCCGACCGAGATCATGGAGCCCGCATGGCAGGCCAAGGGGAGTTCGACCTAGTCAGCCTCCAGGATCGAGTAACTGGTTCGATGAGGTTCGCTGACATGTCGCTCCCTGGGCCATTTGATCAGGTGTATCGTTGGTTCGCCGGTGCCACTCAACCGGGTGGTGCCTGTCCCGCCGCGAGCAGCTCCCGGAAGTTCCGGATCAACTCCTCTGGACCGAAGGGCTTGCTCAGGAGTCGCGTTCGGTCGTTCTGTGCCTCTAGCAACTCCATCTGCGGAGCGAAACCGGAGACGAACAGCGCGGGGACCTCCGGATGCTGCTTGCGCAGCCTTGCGACGAGCTCATCTCCCGTGCCTCCCGGCATCGATACGTCGGTGACCACGCCGAGCAGTTCGCGCCCGGCCACGGCGTCGAGTGCCGTCTCCAGGCTCTCAGCCGCGATCACCTCGAATCCGGCGCGCCGCAGGGACCGCTCCATCATCGTGCGAACGGGGGGTTGGTCGTCGACGACCAGCACCGGTAGCAGGTCGCGGGGCGTGGCGCCGTGACCGGTGTCTGCCACCTCGACCGGTTCCACCCTCGGGAGCACCACCCGGAAGGTCGAGCCCACACCCGGTTCGCTGTCGACCAAGATCCGGCCGCCATGTCGCTGCACGATTCCGTGGCAGACCGACAGCCCGAGGCCCGTACCTTCCTCTCTCGTGGTGAAGAACGGGTCGAAGATGCGCGACAGGTTGTCGGGGGTGATGCCGGCGCCCTGGTCCGCGACCTCGATCCAGATCTCGTCGGTCTCGTAGTCGCGTCCGACCGCGAGTCGGATCGGAGGTCCGCCCCGCGGCGTGGCATCGCGGGCATTGACGACCAGGTTGGTGATCACCTGCTCGAGCTGGACCCGGTCGGCGAGCACCGTGCACGGGCAGGTGCAGGCCTCGACCACGAGCTGGCGGTCGGGCCGGAGTAGTCCCACGAGCATCGGCTCGAGTTCGCTGACGAGGTCGGAGACCGTCACGACGCGCGAACGGGTCGGTTGGGGCCGGGCGAAGGTCAGGAGTTGCTGTACGAGGTGCGCGGCGCGATCGCCCGCCCGGCGGATCTCGGCGATGTCGCTGCGTCCGGGACTCTGCGCCGGGAGCTCCTCTCCGGCGGTCTCGGCGAAGCCGAGGATCGCGGTCAGTAGGTTGTTCAGGTCGTGGGCGAGGCCCCCGGCGAGCCGCGCGACGCTCTCGAGCTTCTGGGCCTGGACGAGCTGTTGATGGGCCGACTCGAGTTCCGCGGTGCGGGCCCGCACCTTGGCGTCGAGTTCGTCGTGGGAGCTGCGCAGCGCGGCTTCGGCGGTCTCCTTCAGTTGCACCTGTTCGGCGAGTGCGGCGGTGCGGAGTGCGACCTGGTTCTCGAGTTCACGCGCGCGCCTGCGCTGCCCGCGGCCGAAGGCCCGCAAGCCCAGCGCGGTCGCGATTCCGGCCAGGGCGAGCAGCGCGAGGCGGAAGTCGAGCCGCTCGGTCAGCGAGGGCAGCACGCGGATCGGCAGGCGGGTGACAGCACCCGACCAGGCGGCGGGGGTCCCGAGTTCGCACTCGAACACGTAGTCGCCGGGACGCAGGTCGGTGAACACCGCCGTGGTGCGGCGCGTCGGCATGGTCCAACGGTCGTCGAAGCCGGTCAGTCGGTGTCGATAGGAGATCGACTCCGCCGATCCGAGCACCGGATTCTGGTAAGCGATCTCGATCCGTCGGGAGCCCGCGGGGACCTCGAGTCGGCCCTCGATGGTGCTGCTGCGGCTGCCATCGACGTGGGCCGCGCTCAGCCAGGGTTCGGGCAACCGGTCGGGCTGGTCGAACCGGTCTGCATCGACCTCGATGACCCCGCCGACGCCGGGCACGAACAGTCGGCGTCCGGCCGGATCGCAGGCCATCGCGAAGTCGGAGTGGCCGTTGAACTCCATCACCTCGCCGGCAGCGGGCGGCCGCAGGTAGCGGCGCAGGGGCGCTCCGTCGGCCCGCGTATCGAAACTCAGCAGGCCGCTGGTCGCCGAGGCCCACAGCACACCGTCGCCGAGATGGCCGAGGCCGAGGATGTTGATCGGCAGGATCTGATCCGAGACCCGCAGGTCTTCGCAGCCTTCGGCGGTCCATCGGACGATCCTGCCGCCGAGGCAGCCGAGCCAGAGGGCGTCGTCGATCCGGCAGATCGAGCTGACGGATGCCGTATCGAAGGACTCGCCGAGCTGGATCCGAGCCACTCGACCGGCCTCGATCGCGAACACGCCGCCCGAGCGGGCGCCGGCGAGGAGCCGCGCTCCGTCGAGTTCCAGGCACCAGATCCTCGGTGATGTGTCCTCGCCTTCCGCCGGCACGTGGACCCAATCGTCCGCAGCGCGCCGGAACAAGCCCTGGTCGGTTCCGAGCCAGGGAGTTCCCTCGGCGTCACGGGCGATGGCTCGTACGAGGACACTCGCATCGACCGTCCTCGACTCGACCGCGACCACCTCGGTGCCGTTCCAACGCGCGAGTCCATCGGAGCAACCGAGCAGGAGCGTGCCGTCGTCGTCCTCCAGGAACGCGAGGACGGAGGCGCTCGGCCGACCTGGGGCCTGCTCCAGTGCCCGCACGCTTTCCGGGGTCGAGCGCAGGAGGCCATGGCCCTGCGTGCCGACCCAGAGTTGCCCGTCGCCGGTCAGGAACACCGCGCCAGGTGCGTTGTTGATGCCGCGTCCGTTCGGGACGTGGCGCCGTCGCATGGGCTGCTTCGCGGCTCTGGCGAGACCGTTTTCGAGACTGCCGATCCACAGCGCGTCGTCGGTCGCGCTGCCGAGCAGGCAGAGCGCGTGCAGGTGCTGTGCGATCGGGAAGGAGGTACGGCCCGCACCGCCGCCGACGAGGATCTGGACCGTGTGGTCCTCCGTGAGGATCGCGACGTCGCCATTGGGCAGGGTCGCGACGTCGCGGCAGAGCCCTCCGGGGAGTCCCGAGTCCGGGCCGGCCACCAGATGATGCGCGTCGTCGAGGCGGTGCAGTCCCTCGGAGGTGCCGACCCAGGTGTGGGACTCCCTCGCGTCGAAGCAGAGCACGCCGCGGAGGCCCTCGATCCGATCGACCTCGATCTCGGCGCGGACGTGATAGGCGCCGTCCGGCGTGCCGACCCAAAGCGAGTCCCTCCGGCCGCGTTCCACGGTCAGGATGCGCTGGCTCGAGAGGGGCTCGATCGGGGTGGGGTGTTCGCCTGCAGCCCACCTGAAGAGTCCCTGGTCGGTGCCGAACGCCAGATGCCGTTTGCCGAAGCGTGCGATCCTCCGCACGCGGTGGGTCCGGAGGAACTCGGTGAGCTCCGCGGGCTGATGGATGCGGTCGATGTCGATGGCGTCGATCAGGAGGATCTCGCCGACGGAGGTCAGCGCTGCAATCTCGAGGTAGCCGAACTGGGCCAGATCGGTGCAGGTCCGGACCGGGATATCCGGCAGCGCTCCGTAGTTCGGTCGCTGGAACTCCTCACCGTCGAAGCGTCCCGGTCCGGCCTCGGTGCCGAACCATAGATTGCCGCAATGGTCGCGCAGCAGCGCGCGGACCGAGACCTGCGGGAGCCCTCGGCGCACGCTCCATTGGCGGAGCGAATACCAGTTCCTCGAACCGGCAGGGGTCGTCGCGTCCTCGAGATCGGCGTCCTGTCCCTGCAATGGCGCGGCGATGCTCATTGCGATTGCGCAGAGCAGGTGCCACCCATGCGGAGACCGGACGGATCGGTTCATCGTTCGCCTTCCGGGGCGATCCGGAGCCTGGCATGCACGAGGAAGTGGTCGCTGTAGCCCTCCTGCCACGAACCATCACGGTTCTGGCGGAAGCGCAGCGGGCGACGGTAATGGTCTCGCATGTGTTCGGGGCCGAAGGCGTCGAAGGAATCTTCGACGTATCCGAAGCCCTCGTCGTCGAGCAGGCCGCGCGAGCAGATGAGCTGGTCGAACACGTTCCACACCCAGTCGTTGTTGTAGTAGAGCGTGCCCTCGTCGGGCCGGCCGAGGAGTCGCCAGGAGGTATTGTATAGCAGGCGTGGTTGCCGTCTGTTCAACACCGCGTTTCGAGAGCGGGCCGCCCCCAGGGAATCCCGTAGTGCCGGGTCGAAGGGATCGTCGTTGAAGTCGCCGATGATCAGCACGTCCGGTTCCGGTTCGCCCGCCTCGGCGGCGCGCGCGATCTCCTGATCGACGACCTCGCGGACCCTGGCGCCGGCGATCGCGCGGAACGCACCGTCGCGGTCGCCGCCGCGCGACGGCCAATGATTGACCAGGAGCGACAATGGGTATCCGTGTGCTTCGAGGCGCACCTCGAAGACCCCGCGGGTCGGTGCCTCTCCTTCCTTTTCGAAAGGATGGATGCGGATCGCCGGCTCGATATCGGCAAGCCCGAAGGGTGCGCGGTACACGCACGCGCAGTCGATGCCGCGCTTGTCAGGAGAGTCCAGGTGGGCGATCCGGTAGTCGAGTGCTCCGAGCCGCGGGTGGGCGACCAGATCCTCGAGCACCCGTCGGTTCTCGACCTCGCAGACCCCGAGCAGGTGCGGCCCTACCGCAGCGATCACCTCGGCGAGCCGGTCGAGCTTCAGCGCGTAGCGCTCGGGGGTCCAACCACGGTCGGGAAGGTATTCGTCGTCCCCCTCGTTGCCCGGGTCGTCCTCGGTGTCGAACAGGTTCTCGACGTTCCAGAATCCGACCACCACGGTGTCGTTCGAGGTGTCCGTCGGGGTCAGCGTGCTGGCGAGGGCGACCTCCGAGGACTGCCCGGCGTCGGCGGCGCGCTCCCGCCCGGTCGTCGAGCAGGCGCTGGCCGCGAACAGGGCGAGGATCAGGACGTGGGTGGAACTCTGGATCGGCATGGGAGGAGGGCGGGCGGAAAGTCGCCGAAGATCATCGCCACGCGGCCCGTCGGGATCGACGGTGCGTCGGGGCATCGGTGGGTCGGGGCATCGAGGCGTCGCGCGAGGCCGGTCTCCCCGCGTAGATTGCGGGGCCGGCCCGCCCGATCCGTGCCGCTGCTTCCGACGAAAGCCCGCGCCTCCCAGCGCGTTGCCGGCGCCCCTCCGGCCCCCCTTCGGCCTCACGACGACCCATGAGCACCACCACGCCGAACCCGACCTCTCCCGACCGCGATTCCGAGCCGGTCTCGCAGCAATCGACGGCCGCACGGGCGCTGGCGGCTGCCGGGGACGCGGCCCAGGCCCAGGACGTGGCGGCGCTCGACGACGTGGCAGCGGCCGCTGCCCGCCGGTTGGGTCGGGCGAAGAAGGGGCTGACCGAGCGGCTGATCTACGGTCCGCTGCCCCCGGTCGCCGAGCTGCGCTCGGGTGCCGGTATCGGCCAGGCCGCGGCTGCCAAGGGCCGACCGGTGGTCGAGGCGGCGATCGACTGCATCGCCCGGGGCGTCGCCTTCGAGGCCGACCGGAAGCTCACCGCCGAGCTGCGCAAGGCGGTCGCCGACCAGGGCGGCTACGGCTTCATCGTGCCGGCGGCGTTCGGCGGGCGCGACGCGAGCTACCCGGAGTTGGCGGTCGTCGAGGAGGAACTGGCCGCCAATGGCCTCGGGGCGCTGGCGGTCGAGATCTCGGGCGAGCTCACGATCGGCGCGGGTTCGCTGATGGGCTACGGCACCGACCAGCAGAAGTCGACCTTCCTGCCGATGGTCGCCGAGGGCCGGCTGATGGGCTTCGCGCTCAGCGAGGTCGGAGTGGGCGTCAATGCCAAGAAGGTCCAGGCCTATGTGGAGGAAGACCAGGCGAGCGGCTGCTGGCGGCTCTTCGCCGACGGCCCGCGCAACAAGCTGTGGATCACCAATGCGCACCACGGCGGGCTGGTGGGGCTGGTCGCACGGATCGGCAAGGGCGGCAAAAGGGTCGGTCTGTTCGTCACCGAGTTGCCGGTCGAGGACGTCGCCAAGGGTGGCGGCAACGACTTCGACTTCTGGCTGAAGCCGTCCGGCGTCGACGCCTTCCAGTCGAACCACAACGCGCGGCTGCACTTCCACAACTACCCGATCCCGCTCGAGAATCGCATCGAGGCCGACGGCGTCGAGGTGCTGTTCTACTGCCTGCGGATGGGCCGCTGCATGCTGGCCGCGATGTCGGCCGGCTACCAGCGGATGTTCGCCGCCGATGCCGCGCACTACGCCCGCAACCGTGATGGCGTCGGTGGTCGCGTGGTGAAGCACGAACTGCCGCGGCTGGCGCTCGGCCGGATGCTCGGCGGCGCCCTGCAGTCGCGCGCGCTGTCGCACCTGTCGCTGCAGCAGGACCACGACGGCGTCGACCTCGCCGGTCTCCGCGACCTCACCAAGTCGGCCGCCGCGACCACCGCGATGCAGTCGCTGGTGAGCTGCGAACGCGTTCTCGGTGGCCGCAGCTTCGATGTCGGCAGCCGGGTCAGCGAGGCCCGCGCCAACGTGCACGTGTTCGGCGTGGTGGAGGGCGAGGACGACCTGATCTTGATGGGGATGGTGAAGGACGTCACCGCCGGCTTCACCGACCGGTACATGGCCGGCATGCTCGGCGTGATCCAGTCGATCAACGTCGACGCCGAGGGCAAGCCGCTGCCGCGCGAGCAGATCATCCGCCGGATCTTCCCCGCCGAGTTCCTCGCCCATCCCGGCCGCTGCCTCACCGCGACGCTGCGCCTGCTCGGCAACGGCGGCTTCTGGAAGCTGGCCGGCTGGATGGCCGGCAATGCGCTCCTCGATCTGGTGAAGCTGCCCGGTCGCCTGATCCCCACCGGCTGGCTACCGCGCTACGGCGGCCTGCCGAAGATCCTCCGCGGCCATGCCCGCTTCGCCGAGCGCGAGCTGCGGAAGCGCCGCTGGGTCTACCTGATCCTCAACCTGTTCTTCCAGCTCGAGCTGACCCGCGCGCAGATCCCGCTGCAACGCTTCGGCAAGAGCATCGAGCACCTCGTGTCGATGCTCGCACTCTGCCACCACGCCGCCGCGCAGGACGCGAGCCAGCAGCGCGTCGCCGCACTGCGCTGCGAGGAGCTGCGCGACCAGTTCCTGGCGATTCGCATGGTGCGCGGCCTGTTCGCGATGGAACGACTGCGCGCGCGGATCGCGGAGGTGGGCAAGGACATCGAGAGCGATGCGAGCACGCTGCTGCAGGGGGTGGAGCCGCAGGCGTATGCGCATCCTTTCGAGGAGTGACGGCCCTTCGAGGAGTGACGGCGGTCGAAGAGCGAGGGCTCTGCGCGCCCGCCGGGTACTTCACCTCGACTGCTGGCGGCTTCGTGCTGCGTGAGTTCCCCCGGGGATTGCTTGCACCCGGTTTGATTCCCAGGCTCTTGATGATGAAGCCTGCGGCGCACCAGCGGACCGTGATCGGCGCAATCCTTCTCGTCCTCGCCCTGATCTGGTGGACCCTGTGGGCGCTCCGTTCGGAGGAACTCGAAGATCCTTCGGCCAGGACGCCATCCGCGGAACGGGCATCGACGGCGATCGATGCACGTCCGGGGCCACGGGGGCGGCGTGCATCGCGATTCGGTGCGGTTCGAGGCCGACGGAGAGGACCTGCGCTTCCGGAATCACCCAGCGATCGTCTTCGCGCGCTCGCTCTGGTCGGGACGCTTCCCCGAGGCCTTCACCCATGTGGGTCTGGCGGCGGATCCGCAGATCGACTCATGGGACGTGAACGTGCGGTTGCTCGATACCGCGGGTGCGCAGCACGTCGCGGTGGTCCGAGCCGAGCCGGCCCACAGGTTCCGTGGACCGGAGATCGTCGATCTCGAACCGCCGGAAGACGAGCCGGCGCCCGGGTTTCTCACGGCGGTGGTACCGGTGGCGTTCAGGGGTTGGACCGTGCCGGTCTCCTATGTGCGGTACGTCGGAGAGGCCCGGCACCGCATCCAGAGCGTTGCCGGCGAGGAGGTGGCGTTGCCTCCCGGCGACTATGAGGTGCGCCTGCACGAGTCGGGTTGGTTCGGCCCGCTCTTCGCCAATGGCAAGCAGCGCGTCACCGTCGAGAGCGGCGAGCGCCAGCAGGTGGAGTTCGAAGCCAGCGAGGTTCCGCGTCACCTGCGCATGCGTGTGGAGATCCCGGCAGGCCACGAGCTGCCCGGAGTGCGTCTCGTCGCCAGGAGGCGGGATGACGGCTTCGCGCTGGTGTTCAGTGGGCAGTTGTCGCAGCCCTTCGACATGTATCTCCCCGCGGGCGAGTTCGAGCTGGAGGTGGCCACCGAGCGCTATGGATTCGACTACGTGGAGCTGATCGTGCCCGGGGAGGGTGAAGGACCGACGCCGGAGCCGGTGCTTCGATTGGAGCCGGTCGACGACACTCTGGGGGGCTACCGGCCTCGCCAAAGGTGACCAAGCACTACGAGGATGCGAGCGTCACGATCGACGTGCCCGAAGACCCGCGCCAACCGGTGCCCGGCGCGCACGTGGAGTTCCGCCGGCGGTTGCGGTGAGGTGGTCGGGGCTCACCGCCGCGCCCGCTTCGCCTCCCGCGTCTCCCGGTACAGCTTCGTCTGCACCTCCCGCACCAGCCGGGTCACGTCGGCGTGGACGTAACCGAACCGCTTCGCCGCCGCGTCGAGCATCCGCTGCTCACCCTTGGAGATCCGGCCGTCGTCGAGCATCGCGGAGACCATCAGGGTCAGCCACTCGCGGGCTTCGGCGGGGCTGTCCGGCTTCGGTGCATCGGCGCCGGCGTTGCGGACGCGCGCCGGCATCTGCAGCGCCTCGTGCTCGGAAATGCCGAGCTTGCGGGCCATGCCGCGCAGGACCTGCGACTCCTCTTCGTCGACGTGGCCGTCCTCCATCGCCGTGGCCAGGGCCCAGCGCAGCGCGTCCGCGCGTGACGGATGGGCGGCGGCAGGGAGCGGTGGCACCGCGCCGCGCGCGGGCTGGTCGCGCAGCTCCTGCAGCAGAGTGCGCGCTTCGGTGTCGAGGAACGAGTGGATGCCGGTCAGCACCCAGTCCTTCGAGCCGTCGGTCAGGGCGAAGCCGCAATAGCTGCAGGTCGGTGTGAGGCTGCCGTCGTCGGGCGCGCCGCAGGACGGGCAGTGGTTGGAGATCAGTGCGTGGCCGAGATCGCTGCGCGCGTCCTTGGCGCGCTCGACGACCAGCAGCGTGCGTTGCAGGGCCCGGTCGCCTTCGGCCTTGGGCGGCTGGCCGCCCTTGGTGCGGAACCGCCGCCCGTCCCAGCGGACCTCGATCGCCGCACGGTCGCGCGCGCCGTCGGCCGTGAAGCCGAGGGTCTTCACCGAGCCCACCGCGACGTCACCGAGCCAGGTGCGCAGACCGTCGGGTCCGGCACCGAGTTGCCCGGCGTAGCTGCTCTGCAGTTCCGTGGTCGCGACCTTGGCCAGTGGGTCGGTCTTGCCGGCGCGGTCGGCGGCGACCTTACGCCAGAACATCACCGAGGCGCGGTCCTCCAGTGCCTGGATGCTGAACGCCCTGTCGCGAGCCTTCAGCGGGGCGAGTCCCGGTGCGTCCGAGGTGTCCTCGGCGCGCCACTCCACCGCCTGGGTGATCTCCACGAGCACCCAGTCGTGCTGGCCGCTGAGCACCTCGCTGCCGCAGGCCGAGCATTGGGCGGATTGATTGAGCTGCAGCGGCGCCGCGCAGTTGGGGCAATGCCCCTCGAACAGGCCCTTGCCGTCCTTGGTCTTGGCGCCGCTCCGGCGCAGGAAGGTCCAGGCCTCGATGAAGTCGGTCCACGGCAGCTCCGAGCCGCGGATCTTCTCGCCGGTTTCGCGCGAGACCCGGTGGATGTCGGAGGTGAAGGCGATCTGCACCGTCACCGTGTCGAAGTGCTGGTCGTGGTCGACGTGTAGCAGCGACGCGCTCTGGATCCGCGTGTTGGCCATCCCTTGTCGCCAGCCGTCCTGCCGCTGCTCGGCGATCTGCAGGGAGAACCGCTCGTGGATGCCGTCGGAGACGAACGGGCGGATCGGCTGCAGGTCCTGCGCGCACCAGGCGTCCTGGAGCTTGCGGAACGCGCTGCGCACGCGGGCGAGGAACGCCTCCTCGTCGAACGACGGGTCGGAGCGGCGCAGTCGTTCGACGAGGCTCACCTCCCGCGCTCGCGACCGGACCCCCACGCCGCGGCGGATGGTGTGGGCCTTCTGCATGCCCCGGCCCTTCTTGGCCATCGCGACGAACACGATCAGCACCACGATCGCCAGCGGGATGCCGATCACCGGGGCGTCGATGATCAGCCGGATCAGGAAGTAGATCAGGAACCCGAGGCCGTCCCCGTCGCCACCTCCGCCGCCGCCCCCGCGTCCACCGCTGTAGCTGCCGCCGCCACCGCCCTGCGCCAGGACGTCCTGGGCGAGCAGCGCGGCCAGCGCCGCGGCGCAGACGATCAGGATCCAGCCGGGGCGGCGCGCGAGCATGGGCCCGATTCTGACCCGAGGCCGCGAGAATTCACGACGTGGCTCGGGTCCTTCCCGTGCGCTGGGGTCTCAGCCGCGGATGAAGATCCGCACGCCCTGGCTCATCGCCACGCCCTGCGGCAGGCCGGCGTCGAGCTGCAGGACCTGCGCGTGGAAGGTGGCGCGGAACAGCGCGGGATCCAGCGGCAGTGGCACGCGCACCTGGAAGCCGTTGAGGCCGATCGGGACCACCCAGCCCAGCGCGGTGGTGTTGTCGACCAACAGCGTGCCGCCGAGCAGCGGGATCGAGGCCTCGCTCGGCCCGAGCAGGCCGAAGCCCTGGGTGTAGAAGGTCCCGGTGGTGTTGGGACCGACCAGGGTGATCGTGTTGCCCACCAGCGGCGTGCCCACCACACCCATCACCGGCACGATACCGACGCTGCCGGCGAGGCCCTGGCCGTACGACTCGTGGCCGGCGGGGCGCAGGACATGGCCGGGGTCGGCGAACAGTGCGGCCAGGTCGGAGTCGCCCAACGGATCGGCGTAGATCTGCACGTCGTCGATCGTGCCCGCGAAACTCTCCACCCCCTGGCCGCGTGCGCCGATCACCCAGGCGCCGCCGTAGCGGCTCGGGATGAAGGTCGTGTTGCGCGCATCCACGCGTACTCCGTCGACGTGGAACACCGCGGTGCCGGCGCCATCGAAGGAGACCGCGACGTGGCTCCACTGGTTGAGCGGCACCGTGGCGGTCGAGACCAGGTCGACGCGGTTGTAGACCGTGAACGCGAGCCGGTCGCCCGACAGGCCGACCGCCCATTGGTTGGCCTTGCCGAACAGGCGGCTCCAGCCACTGAGTCGGGACGGCCGGATCCAGGCGGTGAACGAGAACCGCCGGTGTCGGTCCGTCAGCCCCGGCCCGTCGTTGATCCAAACGAGGTCGTCGAGGCCGTCGAAGGCCACCGCATTGCCGGCCACGCCCGCAGCACCGGGCTGTGCACCGCCGACCAAGGCACCCGACAAGCCGTTCGGGCCCGAATCCGCGACCACCGCCGCGCCCGCAGGCTCGTCGAGCTTCCAGTGGGCGGTCGCCTCGGGGACGATCTGCTCGATGCAGGTCCGCGTCGCCACGTGTGACGCGATCTGCGCCTGGTCGTTGGGTCCGAAGCCGCCGGCTGCACCGCAACCGCACATCACGTCGCAGGTGTCGAGGCAGTGCGGACAGCTCCAGTTGTGGCCGATCTCGTGACCGATCACGCTGGCATCGTTGTCGAAGCCGCGGTCGATCCGGCTCAGGCCGTAGCCGCTGCTGGTGCAGACCACGCCGACGTAGGCGAGGCCGAGGATGTTGCCCATCACCCGGTTGGTGACGAAGTGGGCGATGTCGCGGCGGATGTGGGTCTGATTGCTGTTCCACTCGCCGCGGAACTGGGTGCCGAGGATCGTGCCGGCGTCGTTGCCGGAGTACGGATCGGGCTCGGCGGTACGCACCAGGATGTGGGTCAGCCGGTGGGTGATGTCCACGTCGCGTTCATAGAACGCATTGACGATCAGCATCACCCGCTCGAGGTGGTCGACCACCGCCGGGATCGACGAACCCTTGGCCTGGTAGAGCTCGACGTCGCAGTCGAAGGCCAGCTCGGCGAGGTACGGGTTGCCGGAGATCGCGGCGTTCGCGGTGCGCGGCGCGGCGACTCCGGCTGGCGTGACCGTGCCGTCGACGACCCCGCAGGCATCGGCCGGCATGCCGCGCGGCGCGTGGACGACGTGCAGGTCGGCGGGGGCGCCGGGCACCACCTGGTTGGCGGGCTGCAGGGCCAGCGGGTCCCGGCCCGGGCGGAACAGGTAGGCGAACAGGCCTTCGTCGGTCAGCGAGGCGACCACGTCGCTGCCGGGCTCGTCGACCAGGAGTCCGCGCCAGAGTCGCGAGGGCGGTGTCTGGACGGCCTGGATGTTCCCGGCGCCGAGGTCGGCCGCGACCGAGAAGTCGTGGGCGCGGATCGAGGTCCGGTCGAGGATCACCGGGCGGTCGGTGCCGTCCAGGCGGAGGCGCAGCTCGAGGGTGCCCTGGGTGTCGGGGTCGAGGGCGGGCAGGCTCAGGACGGCGGCCGCGGGGTCGCCGAGGGCGGTGCGGAGGCGGATCTGGAGATCCTGGGCGGGGAGGGCTGCGGACAGCGCGAGGAGGGAGAGCAGGGCGGATCGGAGCACGGGGTTCCGCAGGTGGGAGTCGGGAGAAAGGGGGCGACTCCAGGGTAGCCCGGGGGGGCGGGGGGTGGCGAGTCCCGGGGGTGGCAGGCCGATCGGGCGCTCCGGCCGATCAGCGATCCAGGACCCAGTTGGCGCTGTCGACCGCGATGCGGTCCGGGACCGAGCTCCGGAGGCGCGCGACGAACTCCGGCCGCGTCGTCGTCACCAGCAGACGACGGAGACCGGGAGACCTGTCGAACTCAGCTGGATCGAGCTCCGCGAACCATTGGTCGAGCTGCTCCTCGGAGGCCTGGAGACGCAGGGTCGTGAGCTGCGGAGTGGAGTCCAGCCAGGACAGATCCAGCTCGTCGTCGCCGGCCGTGCTGGTCTGCGTGAGGGTCAGGCTCTCGAGGGTGTCTTGCGTCGCGAGTCGCTCGGCGAGTGCCGGCGTGATCGGAGTGCGCAGGTGGAGGTGTCGAAAGGAGTGGAGGGCGAGCGCATCGGCTACTTGTTGCGAGGTTCGCTCTGCATCGGCGTTGGCGTCCGCGGAGGGGAGCAGCGCGAGGCTGTCCAGCGCCGCATGGTCGTGGAGACCGACGACGAACAGGGGCGGTACTTCGAGGAGCCGGTCGGCGACGAGTCCTTGCAGCGTGAGGTGCTGCAGGCCGGAGGGCAGCAACTTCAGCGATCCGCTCGGGGTGACCAGCACGTCGAGGATCGCCAGGTCGGTCAGCGCGGGGAGCTTCGAGAGGGCGTTGACGAATTCGCGGCTCAGACTCTGACCGTAGTCGGGGTTGTGTCGCGTCATGCCCAGTTGCGCGGGCAGCGGGCTGGCCCCCAGCGTCAGGCTTCGCAGTCTGGAGAGGCGCTCGAACGCCGATCCGAGGCCGGCCTGCTGGTCCGTCGTGAAGCCTTCGAGGTGCTCCAGCGCCAACGACTGGAGGTCCTTCAGGAGCCCGAGCGTGGACAGCCCGCTGGGATCCTGCTCGGGGCAGGTCACCCCGGAGAGCGTCAAGGAGTCGAGTGCGGGCAGTCGTGCGAGGATCGCCGTTTCGCGCGGTCCCCAGGCCGCCGGATGGTGGAGCGAGAGTTCGCGCAGCGTCGGGTGATCGCGGAAGGCCGACAGCTCGGAGACCGCGGGATGCACGGTGCTCACCTGCAGGGTCTCGAGCTTCCGGCAACTCGCCAGCGGCGCGAGCCAGCCGGCGGGAGGATCGGTCAGCTCCGCGCGCAGCGGGCCGAGGATGTAGGTCACGTCGACCCGCGCATGCCGTAGCGCCGGGTGGTCCGCCAGGGCAGCGAGCGACACCTGCTTCGCCTCGTCCGGGTTGATGCAGAGGATCGCCACGGCGGTCGCGTCCGCGGGCAGCGTCGCCTCCGGGTCGGTCGGATCGAACGGCAGGTACTCGATCGGCTCCTCGACCGGGTCCTGACGCGCGGCGTCATCCCCGTCCTGCCGCGCGCCGAGCGCGATCGCCAGGGTCGCCAGCACGCCGAGCAGCAGCGCCGCGGCGGTCAGCCAGCTTCTGCTGCGGCGCGAGGGCGCGATCGGCTCGTCGTCCTGCAGCCGGGCCCGGATCGCGTCGGTCAGGTCGGGCACCGGGGCCTGGCCGGTGCGCTCGGCCAGCGCGGCATCCAAGAGGCGCAGCTCGGCGCGGAGATCATGGTCGTCGAGGCTGGTCGTCATCGGTCTCGCTCCTCGCCAGTTCGGCGGTCGATGCACTCGCGGAGTTGTTCCAGCGCGCGGCGCAGCAGGGTCTTCAGGCCTTCGGATCCGAGCCCGAGTTCGGTGGCCACCTCGTCGCGGTCGCGGTCCTCGACCCGGCAGGCGATGAGCGCGCTCCGGGCTCGAGCCGTGAGGGCGTCGAAGCACGCCGCGACCGCGTCGGTCCACGCCGCGCCCGCGTCGTCGGCGCAGCGGGCGTCCCAGACCCGGTCGGTGGCCTCGACGTCGCGCAGGGCGCGGCGACGGCCGGCATGCCTGAGAAACAGGTGGCGCGCGGTGTGGCGCAGGAACGCCGCGGTCTCGGCCTCGGAACGGACCTCGAAGCCGCGCAGCAGCACCAGAAAGGCGTCCTGCGTCAGGTCGTCGGCGGTCGCGGGGTCGCAGCCGAGCGCGCGGAGGTAGCGCCAGACTCCGGTCTGTTGCCGCGCCACGACTGCCGCCAGGTCGTCCCTGGCGGGTTCGGCCGATCGGGTGCGGGTCTCGGAGCGCGCGAGCATCGCGAGGAGGATCCAATGGCGGCGGCCGTCGGGGGTCAGGAATCCCGGGTTGGTCGGAATCCGCGGCGGACTACCCTGGCTGCCGCGCGGATCTCGGACCGCTTGTGGTCGTATCCCCGCCCCCCTCGATGTCCGCCGACCGTCCCGACCCGCACACTCCCGACCCGGGAGACCAACCGACCCGCATCGATCGCCGTCCGGCGGCCGCAGCCGCGACTCCGCCGAGCGGAACTCCTGCCGCGTCCGGCCTGCCCGAGGAGTTCGGCGAAGAGATCTGTCCGCTGCGCCCCGGCGAGCGCTGTGGCGGCCGCTACCGGATGATCGAGAAGATCGGCGCCGGTGGCATGGGCGAGGTCTGGAAGGCCCGCGACGAGGCGATCGATCAGGTGGTGGCGCTGAAGTTCCTCGGCGGGCCGTTCCTGGAGTCGGAGGGGCGCGGGGTCGAGGTGTTACGCAACGAGGTGCGGCTGGCACGCAAGGTCACCCACCCGAACGTCTGTCGGGTGCACGACCTCGGCCAGGTCGCCGACAAGACCTTCCTGTCGATGGAGTTCATCGACGGCGAACCGCTCGACAGCCTGCTGAAGCGGGTCGGTCGGCCCGCACCCGAGGTGTGCCGCAAGATCGCGCGGCAGCTCACCGCGGGTCTGCAGGCGGCGCACGAACAGGGGGTGCTGCACCGCGACCTGAAGCCGGCGAACGTGATGATCGACGGCAATGGCGACGTGCGGATCACCGACTTCGGGATCGCCGGGATCGCCGACGAGCAGGACGCCGCCCAGGGCTCGTCGGGCACGCCCGGATACATGGCGCCGGAGCTGTTCGCCGGGGGCACGGCGTCGATCCAGAGCGATCTGTGGTCGCTCGGCGCGGTGCTGCACGAGCTGTTCACCGGGCAGCGGCTGATGAAGGCCGGCTCGATGACCGAGCTGTTGAAGAAGCACCGGCAGCCGGTGGAGCCGCCGTCGCGCTACGTCCGCGAGGTCGACGCGGAACTCGACACGCTGATCGTCGACCTGCTGGCGCGGGATCCGGCGCGTCGCCCCAAGTCGGCATTGGTGGTGCTGGGGCGGCTGACCGGCGAGGACCTGCTCGCCGAGGCGCTGCGCTCGGGCAAGACCCCGTCGCCGGAGCTGGTCGCGGCCAGCACCGGTTCCGAGAAGCGCTGCGTGCGGACGGTCGTGGGGCTGTTCACGTTGCTGCTGGTGTCGCTGGCCGCGGCGTTCTGGTTCGAGCCGCACGTGAAGCTGGTCGGCCAGGTCGAGTTGCCGGAGTCGGGGCCGGTGCTGGCGTCGATGGCGCGGCGGCACCTGCGCGCGCTCGGGGTGGCCGAGGAGGACCAGCGCCGGGCGTGGGGCTTCGACATCAACACGGGGTTGATCGGCAAGCTGGGCAGGTCCGAGGCTCAGGATCGGTTCGCCCCGATTCGAGATCCGGGCGCGCGTACCCAGGCGATCGACTTCTGGTACCGGACCAGCCCGGATCCTCTCGTGCCGCAGCACCTTTCAGGTGTCGTCACCTGGTCGGATCCGCCCTTTCACGACATCGGGATGGTCCGGTTGCGCCTCGATCCGCGTGGTCGCCTGTTCGAACTCGACGTCGTGCCGCGGGCGTTGATGCCGCCGCGAGAGCAAGGTGAGACGCAGAAGCCGATCCCCGACAAGATGCCGGCCGCCCAGCCGAGTCCTGCCGAGGTGCTCGACGCGGCGTTCGAGAGTGCGGGCCTCGACCGGAGCGAGTTCCGATCGGTGACGCCGGAATTCCTGCCGTTGGTCTTCGCCGACGAGCGAGAGGCGTGGACCAACGAACCCGACGAGAAGGAGACGGGTGCCGACCCGAACCAGCAGCGCAAGGGCCCCTTCGTGAGGCTGGAGCTGGCGAGACTGCAGCACGAAGTCGTCGGGCTACGCGTGATCGAGATCCAGCATCGCGACCTCTCGGGATACGTGACGGAGCGGAAGGGATCGGGCAACTCGGGTCCGCTGGAGATGCTGCGGGCGCTGCTCCTGGTGTTGGCGGTCTTCATGGCTTTCAAGGCCTGGAAGAACGGGCGCGCCGACATCGTCGGCGCCCGCAAGCTGGCGTTCGCGGTGTTCGGCCTCGTGTTGCTCGTCACTTTGCTCACCGGCAACCACTCGGCGGACCTGGGAGCGGAGGGCCGGCTGTGGCTGCGCGGCATGGCCCGCGCGCTGCTCGTATCGATCCAGTACGCGATCTTCTACATGGCGCTGGAGCCGCACGTCCGGCGCATCTGGCCGGAGACGATGGTGAGCTGGGCCCGGCTCCTTCAGGGGCGGTTCACCGATAGGGCGGTGGCCTACTCGGTGCTCGGGGGCGTGACCCTCGGTACCGGCTGCGCAGCGTTGCTGATGGCGGCACGCGACTCCTCGCGGCTCCTGGAAGCGTCGCCGACCTATCCGCTGGTGGTCCGCGACCGCGCCCTCGAGGTCCTGCACGGAGCCACCCACAGCGTCGGTGCGATCCTCGAGATCGTCGCCTACTACGCCGACCTCGGTATGGCGCTGGCACTCGGATTGGTGTTGCTGCGCTACCTGTTGCGGAGCCGTTGGGCTGCGGGAATCGCGATGGCGCTGCTGCTGTGCGGCGGTTGGATGAGGATGATCCCGGAGTTCTCCTGGGTCGCCTTGACCACGGTCGGGATCGCGTCGGTCCTCGCGGTGGTGGTCGCGGTGCGGATCGGGCTCCTGGCCCTGATGATCGGTCTGTTCACCTTCCGGGTCGTCACGGCGTTCCCGCTGCGGGCCGACCTGGACCACTGGCTGGCCGGTGCCACGATCCTGGCCACGGCGCTGATCCTCGGGCTCGGCACCTTGAGCACCGCGCGGATGCTCAAGAGCACGTGAAGGCGCTCGCAGTCGCGGCAACGTTCGCGTAGACCGCGGCCCATGCCCACGCCGTCGCGCCCCGATCCAGAGCAACCGCCCGCCCCGGGGCCCCTCGCGCGGATCGCCGATCTGCGCGAGGGCGAGGGCGTTCCGCTGCTGTTGTCGGTGCTGCTGTTCGGCTGCCTGCTGGGCGCCTGGTACTGCCTGCGGCCGACGCGCGAGGTGTTCGGGATCGACTCCGGGCAGGTCTACAACGAGCTGTGGACCTGGACCGCGGTGGTGACGATCGCGCTCACGCCGCTGTTCGGCTGGCTGGTGTCGCGGTTCGAGCGGCGGGTGTTCCTGCCGATCGTCTATCTCGGTGGTGCGGCGCTGCTGGTGCTGTTCGCATTCATGCACGGCCGGCTCGAAGGCGAGGCCCGCGAACGGGTCGGCTACGCCTTCTACGTGTTCGTCAGCGTGCTGTCGGTGTTCGCGACCGCGGTGTTCTGGGGTTTCATGGCCGACGGCTGGCGCGACGAGCAGGCGCGGCGGTTGTTCGGGTTGGTGGCGGTGGGCGGCACGGTCGGCGCGCTGCTCGGCGGGGTGGTCGCCGCTGCATTGCTCGACCTGTTCGAGTCGATCGAAGGTCTCGGGCCGCGCGACCTGATCTGGTTCGGTGCGGCCGGCTACGTGTTCGCGGCGTGTCTGGTGCCGCCGTTGTCGCGACGTTTCGAGGCGCGCGGCGGTGGTTCGGATGCGGTGCCGATCGTCGAGGCCACGGAGCCGACGGGCTGGGAAGCGGCGCTCGACGGCTTCCGCCTGTTCGTTCGCTCGCCCTACCTGATCCTGATCGGGGTGTTCCTGGTCGGGCAGACCATGGCGTCGACCTTCCTCTACGTGGAGAGCCGGGCGTTCACCGCCGAGGCGTTCCCGACCCGCGGCGTGGCCGAAGCTGTCGCCCAATCCAATCGGATCGCGCGCGGCGAGTTCTTCGCCCACGTCGACATCGCCTACAACACGGTCGCGCTGTTCATCCAGCTGTTCCTGGTGGGCCGGCTGGTCCGTTGGATCGGCATCGGCGTGATGCTCGCGACGCTGCCGCTGGTGAACCTGGCCGGCTTCGCGATGCTGCTCGGCACCCCGGCGCTGTGGCTCTACGGCCTGTTCGAGGTCGCGCAACGCGGCAGCCGCTTCGCGGTGATGAAGCCGGCGCGCGAGATGCTGTTCACGGTGCTGTCGCGCGACGAGAAGTACAAGGCCAAGCAGTTCCTCGATACCGCGGTCTACCGCAGCAGCGACGCGGGCTGGGCGTGGATCGAGTACGGACTGAGCAGCGCGGCCGCGCCGGTCGGACTCACGCACGGCTTGCTGCTCCTCGCGTGCGGCGCGTGGACCGGAGTCGCCTGGGTCCTCGGCCGTCGCAACACCGCGCTGCGCGACGGCCCGACTTTTACAACCGGTGCCAGGCACGAGTTGTAAAAGTCGCTCCATGCGCCTCGCCTTCCTCGCCGTCTCCGTCCTGTTCCCGGCGCTCGCCGCGCAGGTGCCCTCCGGTCTCGCGGCCTGCTGCGAGCGCTTCACCGGCTTCGACCTGGACGGTGACGGTGCCGCCGAGATCCGCAGCTGCGCGCCGCTGGGCAGCCACGCGCCGGCGTTGCCTGGCCGCGTGATCGCCCTGGTGGAGTCACGCCTCGCCGGCGACCCGGCCCTCGCCACCCGCCTGCAGCGCTGGGGCGAGGACCTGCTCCGCGAGGGTCTCGGCCTCGACCTCGTCTCGATCGAACTCGCGGCCTCCGGCGCGGGCCGGCACCGCGACGGCCAACTGCTCCTCGCCGTCCGCGAGCTGCTGCGCTTCCGCCGCGGCCAGGAGCCCGGCCTCGAGGCGGTCGTCCTCGTCGGCCACTTCCCCGATGCGCTGCTGGTGCGCACCGTGAACTGGCACAAGCACGAGCGGATCGTCACCGGCAAGGGCACGCCCGACCAACACGACTGGGGCAAGGCCCGCTTCGTGCGCCGCGTGCCCGAGATCGTCGCGCACCGCGCCGACGTCGTGCTCGGCGATCTCGACGGCGGCTGGGAGGGCCTGTGGGTGGAGGGACCGATCGAGCGACCGACGACCTACGCGGTGTTCGGCGCCGCGATTCCCGAACGTGGTGGACCTGCACTGGCGGTGGACCGCGGCACGATCCGCTTGCAGGACTGCTTCCTGGTGGAGGACGGCGCGTGCTCCGTCGACGGCCTCGAGGTCACGCTCGACCCCGACTCCCGCGACCACGAATGCACGGCCGCCGATCTCGAACGTCCCAATCCGCTGGCCCGCCCCGAACTCCAGGTCGGTCGCATCGACGCACGAGGCCTTGCCTGGCGCGGTGGTGTCGTCGATCCCGCGCTCGAGCGCCAGCTCCTGCTCGAGTACTTCGACCGCAACCACGCGTTCCGCACCCGTCCCGCCGGCGAGGCATTCCGTCCGGCGTCGGTCGCGCACGAACTCGGGTCGGGCATGCGCGCGCTGCAGGCCGCAGCTCCCGAGTGGCAGGACTTCGCCGAGACCGGCTACGACTGCCGCCGAGGCGTCGACCTGGTCGAGCTCACCGCGTGGATGCAGCGCCCCGCGGTGCTGCGCACGCTGCGCGCCCACAGCGGCCCGCACCACGCTGCCTTCCAGAGAGGTTCCGACACCGCGCGACTCGGCGAACTGCTCGGCGTCGACGAGGTGCCGCGATCGCTGACGGCCCGGCTGGCGCAGGGCCGCGCGGACGCGGAGTACTGGCGCACGCTGTGGCAGCTCGCTGCGGCCGGCGACGCGCCCCACCTGCTCCTGCACACCGGCTGCGAGGCCCTCTCCCCACCCGCGTCGTCGTCGGTGCCGTACGACGACCCGCGCTACGGCCGCGACGCCCACGGTGCCGCGATGCTGTTCTTCACCCCGGCTGTGGCGATCCTCGGCCGCGCCAAGGTGTTCTACGACGAGCCCCGCGGCTTCGCCGACACCCTCGCCGGCGGCGGCTCGATCGGCGCCTCCTGGCAGCGCTACTTCGAGATCGAGTCCGAGGGGCCCACCTGGTCGTCCGTCGGCGGCGACATCGGCCGCAAGCGCGCCACCTTCTGGTCGGTCCTCGGCGATCCCACCCTGCGCCTGCCCGGCAAGTAGGATCCGCGCCGCATGGAGCAGCTCCTCGCCAGTCGCACCTTCCAATACTTCGCGGTGTTCGTCAGTGCAGGCCTCCTCGCGGTGCTGATCCGCTACGCCAGCGAACTGGGCGAGAATCGGGTCGCGGGAGTCATCGCGATGGTGCCGATGAAGATCCTCATCGCCTGGTTCATCGTCGGTCGGGCGGGTGGACCGGCGGCGATCGTGCAGAGCACCACGGGCATGTTCCTCGGCATGATCGCGCTGTGTCTGTGCATCCTCGCGGTACGCCTGCTGGCCCCGGTGGTCGGCTTCGCATGGACAATCCCGCTGGCGCTCTCGATCTGGCTCGCCGCGGTGCTCGCCATCGAGTTCACGCTGCGTGCCCGTGCTGCGACCTGAGCGTAGACTGGGAAGTCCCATGTCTCCTCGCCCCCGTCGCCGGCTGTGGACCCGCGTGCTGTTCGTCGTCGTGGCCACCATCCTGTTGCTGGAGGTGGTCCTGCAGGTCGGTGCAGTGGTCGTCTGGCTGGGGCAACGCGGTCGCGCTCTCGATGCCACCAACGCGTCGGGTCGGACCGTGCTCTGCGTCGGGGACTCGTGGACCCACGGCATCGGCAGTCTCGATTTCGCGACCGGCTCCTACCCCGCCCGGCTCGAGAACTACCTTCGCCAACACGTTGCGGCCGACTGGCAGGTGCTCAATGGGGGGCAGTCGGGACAGAACTCGCGCGACGTCCTGGAGCGTCTACCTGGCCAGCTCGAACGTGCCAGGCCGGCGTGGGTGCTGGTGCTCGTCGGCCAGAACGACTTCTGGAGCCGGCCCGATCGGCTGGTGCTCGAGCCCGGTGCGGTGCCGATGGACCCCGGGGCGTTCCGTTGGCGGTTCCGGACCGGTCGGTTGATCGCGTGGCTCGCCGGCAAGTGGAGCGGTGCCGGGCAGGCTGGAGGCGGGGCCGCAGAGCCGCGTGCGGGAGTGGCGCCGCCCTGGGAAACAGACGACGCGAGCTGGCAGCTCGTTCGGCCGCCGTCGAGAGGGCGCGCGCTTCCCGACGAGGAGTGGGCTGACGATCCCGAGACGAACCTCGTCCTGCGCCGGGCCCGCGACGAGCAGGCGGTGAAGCGGTTCGATGCGGCGCGCGAGGTCCTGGAGGAGAGGGCTGCGCGCCAGCCGGAGGATCCGCGGGTCTTCGCCGACCTCGCCAACCTGCGCCGCAAGATGGCCGACGTCGAGCCGGCCCGCGAGATGCTCGCCGCTCTGGAGACCGGCTACGCCGAGCATCGAAGCGCCTGGTGGGCGATCTCCTGGGCCCGCGCCCTGGCGAACGTGGCCGACCGCACCGAGGCCTGCGAGCAGATCGGCCGACTCTCGGCCGAGTGGCCCGACGACGCCGAACTCGCGGGGCTGTACGCGCATGCGCTGTTCCTCGTCGACGACGTGGATGCGGCACGCCGACGCATCGAGGCCGCGTGGACGCTGGAGCCGTCTGCGGGTCTCGCCCAGATCCGCTATCTGGTGTGGCGGGGCGACGGCGGGCGTCCGACTGCCGAGGCCTTGGTCGGCGGCTACCTGCTCGACAACGATGCGCGGCAGTTCGCCGGCCGGTGCCGGGCGGTGCTCCAGTTGCGGCCCGAGGACCGGTCGGCGATGGACGAGGTGATCGCGGCCGCCGACTGCGATTCCGGGCAGCGAGCACGGCTGGTCGAGATCGTGGCCTGGGTCGCGGCCGACCTCGAGACCGACGGAATGGCGGGTGGCGGAGAAGCCTCTGCGACCCTCGAGGCGCATCTCGAACAGATCCGCGCGGTCGTTGCGGGTGCCGGTGCTCGGTGTGCCTTCCTCACCTATCCGCTGCCCAACTCCGGGGTCGAGGAGCTGGCGCGGGTCGCGCGTCGGCTCGATATCCCCTTCCTGCCGGTGTACGAACTCTATCCCGGCCAGGACTGGGCGCGGCTCAAGGCCCCCGACGGGCACTGCAATGATGCGGGTTATGCGTTGATGGCCGAGATGGTCGGCCTGTGGCTCGCGCCGCTGCTCGAGGCGACTGCCTTCGAGCCACCCGCCGGCCTGTGGCGGTCGGACGCCGGGCAACTCACGCTGGGCCTGTCTCCCGGCGGGCGCGGGTTTCTGCAGGCCGAGCCATTGGTCTGGCGCACCGAGGGCGCGGCGATCGCGCTGTCGCTCGACAAGGGCACCGAGCTGGTGTTCTCGTTCGGGATCGACGGCGATCGGATGGAGTTGCGCGACCCCGCCGACCAGGTGCATGAGTTCGCTCGGGTCCGTTGACCGCTGCGATCGCCGCGAGGCGGTCGCTCAGAACGAGTAGGCGACACCGATCACCGTGCGGAAGTCGTCGGGCTGAGGGATCACTCCGTTGTCGTCCGCGGTCGGCCGGTTCACCCGGTCCCAGACGAAGCGGATGTCGAGGTCGAAGTCGTCGATCAGGTCGATCGAAAGGACGGTCGTGAGGTTGTGGTTCCAGGCGGCTGGTTCGTCGAACGGCGACGTGATCCGGTAGTCGATGCTGAAGTCGATGTCGGAGGTGACCTCCCAGGCGAGCCGCGAGCCGAGCACTGCGGCAGCGCGGCTGGTGGCCTGCTCGTCCCCGGCGGCCACCGAGTCGCGGCGCTCGTACAGCCAGGCCGGACCCACGAACACCGACAGCTCGTCGTCGCCATCGCTGTAGATGTCGTAGCCGGCGCCCGCATAGGTGGTGGTGCGGATCGCGAGGTTCTGGAACGGGTCACGGAACGCGTCGGCGCCGAACGGGACGACGTAGAGCTGCGGGGAGAGATACACGTCGAAGCGGGTGGTCGCTCGGTGGCTGTTGGCGGTCTGCGTGCCGCGCGATTCGCTCCAGTTGCCGTTGTAGGTGGTGTCCCAGCGTGCTGCGGCGCTCTCGGCGCGCAGGAAGGCGTACATGCTCACGTCGCTCTGGTCGGTGTTGCCGGAGCGAGTGGTCGAGCTGAGGGTGAACCGGCCGCGCCACAGCGCGAGGCCGTCGCTCTCGGGGATGATGGCCTGGATCCGGGAGCGACTGATCCGGCGCGGCTCCATGTTGCCGATCAGCAGCGAGTCGCCGATCAACCGTACGGAGCCCTCCAGCACCGTGCCGTCGTCGAGCAGGACCAGCATCGGCCGCTTGCACCGTACCTCGCGGACGTCGTCCCAGTCGAAGGAGACGTCGCCGAGCTTGTCGCTGTCGAACTCGACCGTGTCGCGGCGTAGCGACTCGAAGGTGCCCATCAGCCACTCGTTCGAGGTGAGCTGGATCCAGTCGTCGGTCAGCCGGGCACCGGTGGGTGCCTGCGGGACGAACGCCGGCCGTTCCTGCTCGCCGCTCGGAGTGCGCTCGGACTCGGTCGTCGGGTGGTCGAGACTCTCGATCTCGCGGCCGAGCAGACCCGTGCGGCGTGTGGGGCCGGTGCATGCAGCCAGCGCCGCGAGCGCGATCAGGATTGAGGCGACACCACGCAAGGTCGGAGGAGTTTCCGAGGGAGCGTGGGATTGCTCAAGGTCGGATCCCTGTCGCTCGGTGAATCAGTCGCCGTTGCCGATCCGGAGTTCGTCGACGAGGCGCGCCTCCGGGTAGAGCGCGGCGTCGCGGGTGGCGAGCGCGGCGTAGGCGGCTGCGCGGAGCGAGGAGTCGTGGTGGGCGGTGAGGTCGACCACTCTGGTGAGTGTCGCGCCGTCCCAGATCGGGCGGTCGCGGTCGTTCGTGAGCTGATCGATCCACGGTGCGCTGTCGGTCGGTGCGGGATCGGTCGGTCGGTGCGAAGCGAGCAGCGCCTCGAAGCCGGGGAGCACGCGACTCAGCAGGCGGGCGGAGGTGGCGTCGGGCTCGGAGGTCGTGAGGCGGGCGGCGAGGGCGGTGAGGAAACGATCGCGGAGAGCGGGATCGCGCAGGTGTCTGGCGAGGTCGGCGAGCGTGGGCCAGGGCACGGCATCCAGGTGATCGAGCAGGACTGTCGGGTCGAGATCGCCGCGGCGCAGGAGTGTCAGGATCGGTGTCGGTATGGTCGTGAAGGTGCGTGCGAGGCGTGCGCGGGCGGCTTCGGCGAGCGGGCCATCCTCGGTGGCTCGGGCGACGGTCTCGGGGAGCATCAGCTCGTCGAAGCACGGCAGCGACTTCTCCTCGGAGATCCAGCGCAGGACGCGTTGGCGCTGTGCGTCGTTCAGTTGGTGGCTGAGGAGGCCGAGGGATCGAAGGACGGCCGTGCGGGGGCGGCACCTCGGCGTCACCTCGTCGAGGCGTTCGGAGGGAACGGCGCAGTAGAGGCCGGCGAGGATCGCGGTCACTTCGGAGTCCGCTCTCGGTGCACCGATCGGTGGGCCCACCGCACCGAGCAGGCGATCGATTTCGTCGCCGGTCGCGTGGTGCGCGACGCCGGCGAGGCACGCCAGGATCAGCAACTGTGCGCCCGGTTCCGTGGGGTCGTCGAACGCCTGGCGGAGATCGAGCAGCGGTGTGACCAGGGAGCGTCCGCCGACCCGGGCCGCCGCTTCGACCAGGCGGACGTCGCCGGGGAGCCCCTCCCCGAGTGGTTCCGGGCAGAACACGCGGACGTGCCTCGATCCGGACAGGCCGCTCAGCCACTCGTGGTCACCGCGCCGCCGCTCCAGGCACTCGATCGCGCGTTCGGTCAGTGCCTCGTGCAGCGGAGGGAAGTCGCGGAAGCACAGCAGGGTCGCCGCCACGCTCGCTGCGGCTCCGGCGAGTGCCGTGTCGTCACTGCGGAGCATCCGCTCGATCGCGCCGGCGACGCGTGGCACGTCTCGCCCCGGCACGAAGTCGGCGCGATCGAGCCGGGCCAGCAGGCGGGTGGCGAACGCCCGGTCTCCGGCGCGGGCGATGCGGTCGGCGCACTGGATCGTCAGGACGCGGGCCTCCGGATCGCGGGCCACCGCTGCTGCGACGAAACGGACGATCGGGTCGTCGTCCGACAGCTTCGGGCCCGAGGCCGGAACGCGGGTGTGCGCGGTCTCCACCGCCTCGAAGCACGCCTCGATCCAGTCGAGTCGGGCGGCGGGATCGAGACCGTCGCGGGGATTCCAGAGGCTGGCCGTGAGCAGTGCCAGTCCGGGCGACGGGTCCACGTCCTGCATCTGCAGCAGGAGCAGCGTGCGGATCGTGGCGTCGAGGGGGCCGCGGTTGGCAGCGGCGACCGCCACATCGACCGGAGCCGATTCGAGCAGGCTCTTCCGCAGCGGGATCGGCAGCGGCTGGTCGGTCGCGAGGAGTTCGCGCCGCATTACCGTGAGGCGAGCGCGGGCCCGACGGGATAGGTCGGGGGCAAGGGCTTCGGGGTGGTGCGTGAGCAGGAGCAGGGTCGGTGCGGCTTCCCGGGCGGGTGCGAACGGATCGACCGGCACGTCGCGTTCGAGCGCCTCGACCAGCCCGGTGATCGGCTGCCGGTCGACGGTCCGCACCATCTCACGGGCCATCGACTCCAGGGCCGCGCGTCGCGGATCGTCGAGCGCGGCCGCACGGTGCTCGCGGAGCAGCTCGGAGTAGCGGTCGGCCGCGAAGTGGCCTGCCGCCGCGACGACCGCAGATCGCGTGGCGTCGTCGCCCGCAAGCCAGGCATCGAGCAGGAAGTCGCTGCCCAGGGCGCCGAACGCACGGGCCCGTGCCTCGCGGCGGGTCGGATCCCCGCTCCAGAGCTCTTCCAGCCCGGCATGCCGGCCACGGAACAGCGTGCGTCGGGCGAGGTCGCGCGCGTCGGTCGGCAGCTCCGCGGCGCAGAAGGCGTCGACCAGTTCGGCGACGTCGCGCTTCTCGGCTCGCAGGCCGGACAGGCCGACGATGCCGGTGGCGGCCGCTCGCTCGATCCGCGTCGTCAACGGATCAGGCGTTCGAGCCGTCTCCTGGGCCGTCGATGCAGCGATGAGCAGGATGGCGGCGACGGCCCGCACCGGTCGGTCGATCCGCAACAAAGGGTGTCGGTCTGCGGATCGATCGTTCGGGAACCGTGCCATGACGCGTTGCAGGGTAGCGCCCGCGGGGTTGCTCCACGCGGGTATCCTGCCCACGCCCCGCGCCCGCCCTCCTACGTTGCATCGAACCATGTCCCTCCGACTCCTCCCGATCCTCGTCGCCACCGCGGCACTCTCGAACGCAGCGGTGGACGCGCAGGCCGTGCGCGCGTTGCCGCGTGCCGCGACCGACGCGTATGCCGGTGCCAGCACCTTCTCGATCCCGCCGTTGGCGTTCCGGGCCCAGTACTGGTTCTCGGCCGAGAACCTGCCGGGCAACCTGCCGATCCACCAGCTCGGTCTACGACTCTCGAATGGCGGCCAGGCGCCGGCTTTGACGCGCGACATCGAGATCGTCGTCGCTGACAGCACGCTGACCGCCGGCACGATCAGTTCGAGCTTCGCCGCCAACCTCGGTGCGTCGCCGACGACGTTCTTCGCCCGCCGCTCGGTCAACTTCACCGCGGTCTCGCCGATCACCGACCCGAATCTCGCCGGTGCCTGGTTCCCGGGCGACGCACCGTTCGTGCACGGCTCGGGTGGCTTCGTGGTCGAGTTCCGTGCCGGCCAGGCCAACAACGCCACGGTGGTCCCCAACGACAGCTTCGTGGTTCCGGCGACCGGCTCCCGGACGCTGCACCTTCAGGGGCGGGCCAGCTGTGGCGGTGCACTGCGGGGCAGTTACTCGGGTGGCTCGGTGACCTGGGCCGCCTCGGGCCTGCCGGCCGGGGTCCCCGTGACGCTGAACCTCGGCGTCGAGAACGTGTCGTTCGGCGGTCTCGACCTGCCCGTCGACCTCGCCGGCATCGGCCTGCCGGGCTGCCATCTCGGCATCGCTTCGATTGCCAGCGCCAACCTGGTCAGTGACTCCGCGGGCCAAGCCAGCCTGTCCCTGCCGTTCACGCTGGGCGCGAGCACCTCGCTGACTCTGTCGGCGCAGGCGGTCCACGGCCGCGTCGCGAATCCGCAGCAGCCTTCGGACTTCGCGACCACCAACGTGGTCAACAGCGCACTCGGTTCGGTGGGCCTGTGCAATGCCTTGTTCGCGACGCCCGACAACGCGCCGACCGCGCAGCAGGGGCCGTTCAACGACAACCGCTCGATCGTGATCCTGGTGCGCTGACGATCGCGATCACTTCGGGCCGCTCTGGGCGGGTCCGTCCTCGACCGCGACCGAACGGCTCAGGCGCAACCGGCGAGACAGCGGCCGGTCGGCGAAGACGTCGATCTCCGCGCTGGTCGAGAGGCCGTTGCCGGTGTGGGCAGTGATCTCCCAGCGACCCGGCGGAACCGAAAGGGTGTGGCTCCACATGCCCTGGGCTCCGGGGACGATCGTGCGGATGCGACGCGGACCGAGCGGGTCGGCCAGCTCGATCGTCAGCCGATCCATCGGCGTGCCGTCGCCCGGGTGTTCGAACACGAGTTGGACCCGTTGTCCCGGGGATGAGTCGCGGTCGAGGGTCACCACGCCGAGGTCGATCTGCTGGCCTTCGCGCAGTTCGAACGACTCGCCCGATGCTTGGCCGGCGACGTGGATCCGATAGCGGCCGGCGGGGAGTTCCGTCTGTCGCATGGCGATGCGCTCGCCCGGTGTCCCCTGCAGGGTGCCGAGACGGATCCAGTGACCGGCGTCGCTGCTGGTGAGCCGCACCTCGCCGAGGAGACCAGGCATGGCCAGGATGTCGGCCGATGCCGATGCACGGGCCGAGAAGTCGGCTGGTGGCGGGAGGGTTCGCACTCCCGCTCCGGTCTGCAGGCCGCCGTAGATCGCCAGCGGGAAGCCGCGGGCCCGACCGTTCGCGCCGATCGACGAGCGGAGGTAGAGGCGTCCGGTCAGGTCGCGGCTGGCTGAGTCTGGATCCAGTCGGATCGTCACCGCACCGTCGATCACCGGATGGGCCTGCGCGATCAGGTGGTCGCGGGCATCGAGGGCGAACGACAGCGGAGGGGCGTTGTCGGGGAGTTCGAACCGAACCGTGAGTTGCAGCCAGTCCGGGTCGAGCACCGGGTTCCAGCTCAGCTCCTGGTCCGCTTCGAGGGCGAGTTGGGCGACGCCGAGTCCACCCTGGCCGAGTCCCGCCTCGATGCGCACCGGCCCCGCCGGAACGCCCGCCAGCACGAAGTCGCCGTTCTCGTCGGTGGCGGTGCAGGTCGCGCCGAGCGAGTCGAAGGTCCAGCCGGTGCGCACGCGGGTGTGGGCGAGCGGGCGCCCTTCGGGATCCACGACCCGGCCGGAGATCCGCCCGACGCCCCGGAGCGTCAGGTGGAGGTCGCGGCGTGCTCCTGGTTCGAGGGTGAGGAGTTCCTCGCTCGAGATCCCGGCCGTCGGGGAGTGCGCGGCGACGGTCAGGTCGCCTGCTGGCAGTCCCGGCAGCGCGAATCGACCGGACCCGTCGGCACGGGCTCGGCGATGCATGCGACCGGCAGCCGCGTCGACGACCGCGTGCGGCACAGGGTGACCGTCGGGTCCGAGGACCGTGCCGTGCACGCTCGTTCCGGGGTGGAGCCCGAGCGTCAACGCCTCGTCGGTGCCGGAGCCGATCTCCACGAAGTCGGAGCACGCGGTGCCGCGGCGTGCGCACACCGCCGAACCCCGACCGACCACCGTCGCGAAGTGGCCATCCTCATCGACCACCGACAGGGCGTTCAGGACGAGGGCGTACGGGCCCGAGCGGACCAACAACTCGAGCGGTCCCGAGCCGGTCGGTAGGTCGACGACCCGACCGCGGATCTCCAAGGCCCGTTCACCGATCTCCAGATCGACGACCGTTCTCCGGTCGTGGCGCGGGCTCACGAACGCGCCGCCGCCCGGAACGCGAACCAGCAGCTCGTCGGGTCCTACCGCGAGGCGCGCGACGCCCTCGGCGTCGGTCAACGCGCGTTCGGCATCGGCCGGCACCGGGTGCTCGGGCACGGAGCGGGAGCCGAAGCCGTCGTGGATGGTTCGCACGAACAGGCTTCGCGGGTCGAAGACCTCTGCGGAGACCGGTGCACCGACTGCCGGGCGGCCGTGCAGCGTCACACGCACCTGCAGCTCCATCGCTGGTGCGGGAGCGACCTCGGAGCGGTCGTTCGCAGCCGGTTCGACCGACGAAGACGTTCCCGCGTCCCCCACCGAGGCGACGGCCGGATCCGTGGGACCCTCCGAGGTGGTGGGCGCCGCCTGTGGGGCTCCCGAGGGAGCCGTCGTGATCCCGACCGCCACGGCTGCCGCACCGAGCAGCGCGACAGCCACCAGTCTGCGCCATGTTTGCCACGCCGCAGCGGTGCCGGTGTCCCGTACGCCACCGGTCGCCAGGGCCGTGGCGGAGTCGGGTCCGATCGGTGGCCTGGCGGCCGCATGCACCACGAGGTCGCGCGTGGCCGCGGCAATCCGCTCAGGGAGCATGGCGGCGGCCAGACAAGCACCGATGCCGGCCGGGAGAGTGCGCCGCAGCATGTGCAGTCCTCGACCGCACTGCACGCGCACGGTGTTCTCCGTGCGACCGAGTTCGGCAGCGATGGTCGGGAACGGGGCGCCGTCCAGCACGCGGCGCGCGACCACTTGACGGTAGGTGTTCGGGAGGTTGTCGATCCCGCGCTGCACCACCTCGACGACCTCGAAGCTCTCGCCGGCCTCGTCGGTGGTTTCCACCTCGGGGTCGCCCGCCGCTTCGTGTTGGCGTCGGCGACGCGTGCTCCGCACGTCCATCCGGATCCGGTTGCGTAGGATGCCGCCGAGCCAGGGCAGCAGCGGACGATCCTTCGCGTAGCGCTCCGGATGTGCGAACGCGATCAGGTAGGTCTCCTGCAGGACGTCATCGACGTCGTTCGGGTCGGCGAGCAGCGAGCTGGCAACGAGTCGCAGGCGGGGCGCAGTCAGATCGAAGATCCGCTCCGCCAGTCCGGCTCGGCGCGACCGGCGCCAGATCTCGAACAGGACTCCGGCCTCGTCGACCCCCGGCAGGGCGTTGCCCGAGGTGCCGTCGAGATCCTTGTCCTCGGCGAAGCGTCGGTGCAGCGGGCCGGGCCGGGGAATCCGAGCCGTCGGGTGGCCGGCGCGGCCGGGGCGTGGATCGGAGGTGCGGACCGTGCCGCCTGCGTCTTGCCGAGGATCCATGGGGCGCGAGCGGGTTGGGGTGTGGGGGGAGCGTCGGCGGACGCGCCGAGAGGAGAAGTGATGTCCCTGCTCCGGCGCGGTTGCGGCATTCCCAGGGCTGCGCTGCGCCGGTAGAAGAGTCGATGGAGTCTCCGCGGGGTCGCGCAGACCGTCAACGTCCCCTTGATCTACGGCATCCCCCGGCGGGACGGGTTCGCCGCTGGCGCGAGCCCGAATTCGCTGAGCCGTTCCGGATCAGGAGTTCGTAAGGCACGCCATCGCTGCCGGCTCTCCGGCACGCTGTCCCTTCGAGTCCCTCTCTCTCCACCGAGTCCAGTCGATGATCCGATCCCGGACGCTCCTGCTCCCCGTCTGTGCCGCGGCTTGTACCGCCGTGTTCGGTTCCGCCCAGACCACGCTCACCGAGTCGCTGCGGATTCCTGCCCCATTCCATCCCGACAACCCCGGCTGGGAGGCTGGGTTGTCCGGGGTCGACGTCTCGGGCGACCGATTCGCCATCGGTGCCACGCGGATGGCAGAAGGGCCAGCGGGGACATCCGCTGCCGACGTCGGCGCGGTCTACGTGATGAGGATGGTCTCGGGGACGCCCGTCTTCGAGACTGAACTCCGACCGCCGACCAACGTGCCGGCGCAGTTCTTCGGTCGGGAGCTGTCGCTCGATGGGGACCGACTCGCAGTCGGCTCGATCGGCGCGGTGGAGGTCTTCGAGCGAGATCCGGTCTCGGGCTGGCAGCACACCGCCACCCTGTCCCGGTCCGTCCTCTCCCGGTCGATCAGCCTGTCCGGCAGCCGGCTGGCGATCGGCAACTGGGACGCCACCGTGCGGGGGGCTTCGATGGCCGGTGAGGTCGAGGTGTACCGGCGGCGTGCGGACGCCAGCTGGGTCCTCGAGGCGACGCTGACCGATCCCACCGCTCATGCCAACGACACACTCGGCAAGCACGTCGACCTGTCGGACAACCGGCTCGCCACTTACAGCGCCAACTACACCGCCGGGTTTGCGAGCCCCAGCGCGATGGTGTTCGCGCGGCGGAACGGGGTCTGGCAGCTGGAGGCCGAGCTGCGGCCGAACTGGGCGGGTGGCACGTTCCGGCTCTCGTCGATCGATCTGTCGGGGAACACCATCGTGATTCAGGGCACGCCGCTGTTGGCGGTGTTCGATCGACAGGGCAGCACCTGGACGCAGGTCCAGACCATCGACAAGCGCATCTGGGGTTTCGGGCCGACCGATCGCTACCAGGACCTGTCCGGCGATCGGCTGGTGATCGCGTCCCTGGAGCGGGTCCAGAATGGTCCCGGCGCGGTGTCCCTGGTGTTCGAGCGGGTCGGTGGCGTGTTCGTGAAGCAGGCGGTGCTGTCGCAGACCGACGGCTCGTTGCTCACGGCTCCGGCGATCGACGGTGATCTGGTGGCGATGGTGTCCGCGGACGCCGTCTCGGGCTGCCTGCTGACCTCCCCGCCGACTTGCGGTGTCGGGGCGACGTTCGTCTACTCGCTGGCGGGGCTCGGTCAGAGTTACGGCGTCGGATGTCCGGGCGGGTTCCTGCCGACCCTCGGGGTGCCGGGAGTGCCGGATCTGGAGACGAGCCGTTGGGATCAGGGGGCGTCGACCCTCCAGATCCACGTCTGCAACGCGACCCCTGCCGCCACCGCGCTGGTGATGATCGGCTCGAACCCTGGCGTGACCCCTCTTGGTGGTGGTTGCACGCTCGGCGTCGACACCCTGCCGATCCTGCTCGGTCCATTGCAGATCAGTGGCAGTCCGAATGGGGCCGCGGGCACTGGTTCGCTCGCCACGGCACTGCAGGTGCCGAGCAACTTCCGCGGGCAGCTCACCGCGCAGGTGCTGATTCTCGACCCGGCGGCCGGGAACGGCGCGTTCTCGATCACTCGTTCGACGCTGGTGCGCATTCCGTGACCAGGTGAGACGGGAGAGGGTGCATCCCAGGGCGTGGACGGACGGGATTCCCTCGTATCTGACGAGTTCTTCCCGGCGCGCTACTTCGCATGCTCTTCGGATCCCGCTAGAGTCCGCCCCGAAGGGGAGCGGCGTGAGGATCACGAGTGCCGCTGTCGGCTTCGGGCGTGCTTCCCTTCCTGTTCCCTCGCCAGAGAACCTCAAACGCTTATGAACTTCCGTTCGCTCCTGCTGCGCAGCGTTGCTGCGCTCGCGGTCTTCGTATCGGCCGCTGCCACCACCAATGCGCAATGCGCGACCACCGTCACCCTGAACGGCGTGCCCCGTATCGGCACCCAGGTGCAGCTGGTGATCTCGGGTCCAACGAGCTGCCACGCTTGCCTGTGGATCAGCAAGAACCCCGGGCCGACGATGATCGGCAACATCGTGATCCCGATCGGATTGCCGCTGCTCAACTTCGCGGACCTCGGCCCCCTGCCGATGAGCGGTCAGGTCGTCACGCCGGTCAACATCCCGAACGATCCGAACCTGATCGGGCTCCAGCTGTTCTTCACCAACGTGTCCTACCCCGCTGGTCAGGTCCCCTCGCCGACGAACGTGATGTTCTCGCCGGCGCTGACGGTGACGATCCAGCCGTGATGCGGCGAAGCTGACCTTTGGCGCGTGCGGCGCGTCATCGCGCTCGAGGAGCCTGCGATCCATCCGGGTCGCAGGCTCCTTTCGTATCGGAGGGCGACGCAACACGGACGGTAGAGTGCCTGGATGCACATCGCCCGCGTGCTCGCCGTGGTCCTCGCGGCCTTCGTCTGTTCTTCGCCGGTGTCGCAGGACCGCCCGGCGCTGCCGTCACCCGGTGAGTTCCTCGGCGCCGAGGTCGGTGCCGACCACTTTCTTGCCGACCATGCCCAGTTGATCGACTACTGGCGGGAGCTCGTGCGTCGCTCGGATCGCATGCTGCTGGAGGACTGCGGGCGGACCGGTTACGGCCAGACCCAGTGGGTGGCGGTGATCTCCGCAC
This sequence comes from bacterium, assembly GCA_030432695.1. GTDB lineage: Bacteria > Planctomycetota > UBA1135 > UBA1135 > UBA2386 > JAUILN01. The sequence goes on from JAUILN010000014.1 coordinate 205,879, forward strand.
CCGACAACCTGGCGCGTCTGGAGGAACTCCGCGATTCAAATCGTCGCCTCGCGCTCGGCCGTGATGCCGATCCGGCGCCCGCGGCCGCACTGGCGCGCTCGGGGCGCGCGGTGGTGTGGATCGATGCTGGCATGCACGCGACCGAGTCGGTCGCCGCGCAGAACATCCTCGAGTTGGTCTGGCAGATGGTGTCGCGGGACGACGCCGAGGTCCGGCGCATTCTCGACGAGGTGGTGCTGCTGGTCTGCCCAGCGAATCCCGACGGCATGGACATGGTTGCCCGGGCCTACATGTCGACCGGTCGGGTCGGTGGACTGCCGGTGCTCTACCAGCGCTATGCGGGGCACGACAACAACCGTGATCACTACGCCGGCAACCTTGCCGAGACCCGCAACGTGCAGCGGATGCTGTATCGGCGCTGGCTACCGCAGGTGGTCTACAACCACCACCAGAGCGCGCCGCGGGGCACCATCCTGTTCACGCCGCCGTTCCGCGATCCGTTCAACTACAACGTCGATCCGCTGGTGATCCGCGGGATCGAACGCGTCGCCGCGCATATCAATCATCGGCTCACCGCCGAGGGCCGACCCGGCGTGATCTCGCGGAGTGGGGCCTCCTACTCGACCTGGTGGAACGGCGGACTTCGGACCACCGTCTACTTCCACAACCAGATCGGAATCCTCACCGAGGCGTTCGGGTCGCCCACCCCGACCCGGGTGGTGCAGACACTCTCACGCCGGTTGCCCTACAGCGACTACCCCGATCCCGTGCCGACCCAGGAGTGGCACGCCCGGCAGACCATCGACTATCTGCAGAGCGCGAACTTCGCGATCCTGGATCTCGTGGCTCGCTTCCGCGAGGAGTTTCAACTCGACGCCTGGCGGATGGCGCGCCGGTCGATCGAGCGGGGCAGCCGCGACCACTGGACGCCGCAGCCCGACCTGCTGGCGATCGCGAACGCTCGCGAGGAGGTCGTCGACGACGAGCGGGCCGCGGAGGATGCGACCGAGCCGCTGCCGCCGGCGTTCGAGGATCCGGAGTTGCGTGACGCCCGGATCTACGTGTTGCCGGCCGATCAGCCGGATGTCTCTGCCGTGGTCCGGCTGGTGCGGCGACTCCGGAGGACCGGGATCGAGGTCCATCGACTCACTGCGGAGTCCGAGCTTCCCGATGGTCGATCGGTTGCTGCGGGTAGCTTCGTCTTGTTCGCGGCCCAGGCCTTTCGCCCCCACTTGCGCGACATGTTGGAGCCGCAGTGGCACCCGGATGATCGCAGTGGCGGAGGCGAGCCGGTTCGTCCCTACGACAGTGCCGGTTGGACACTGTCGATGCAGATGGGGGTCGAGGTGGTTCGATTGCTGGATCCGCACTGGGAGGACGGAGTGTCGACCGGGCTGCTCGAGCCGGTCGTCGCCGTCGAGGTTCCGTTCCCGCGGCGCGACCTCCCGGACCCGGCGAGCGGGGGCTATCTCCTCGATCCCGCCGATTCGAACACCGTCGCAGTGGTGTTCGCCTTGTGGCAGGCTGGCGTCGAGGTGTTCCTCTCGGAGAGCACCGAGTCGGTCGGATCCTGCTTCGCAGTGGAGGGAACCGACGCGGCGCGCGCGGTGCTCGCACGCCATGCGAAGACCCTCGGCGTCGAGGTTCAGGCGCTGGCCGGATGGGATTCCGCGGAGTTCACCCGGCTGTCCCCGGTCCGTGTCGGGTTGTTCGACGAGTACGGGGGCGACATGGCGACCGGCTGGACCGAGTGGGTGCTCGACACCTTCGGCATCCCCTTCGAGCGGGTCTTCGGGGACCGTGTCCATCGTGGCGACCTCGCCGCCGACTTCGACGTGCTCCTGTTCCAGACCGGTTTGCCTGCGGTGACGCGTCGTGACCAGCGAGACGCGGCGCTGCGTCGGGGGCGCGATGTTGCCACCGACGAGCAGGTTGCGAACCTACGCGCAGTACTGCCGCCGTTCGAGGACTGGTCGACCCTGGAATCGCGCAACTCCCGGTTGGTTGCGGAGACCACCGCGGCGGCGCTGCGCAGCTTCGTGGAAGCCGGCGGCACCGTGATGGCATTCGGGCGCCAGTGCGAACTCCTGGTCCGGCACCTCGAACTCGACCTCGAGTTCGGGATCGAAGTGGCTGGGTCGGACGGCGATGACGAGGAGCGCGTGGCGAACTCCAGCGAGTTCTTCGTGCCGGGATCGCTGCTGCGCGTCGACTGGGATCCGAGCCACCCGCTGAATGCCGGGATCTCGCCGCGTCAGGTGCTGATGTTCCGGCGCAGTCCCGTCCTGAGGAGCATCGAGGATGCGAGCTACGAGGTGCTGGCTCGCTACTCCACGGCCTCGGACATCCTCGCCAGTGGATGGGGCATCGGCACCGAATTGCTCGGCGGACTCCCTGCCGTCGTGCGCAAGCGCGTCGGAGCGGGAGCTGTAGTCCTGGTCCCTGCCGACCTGCTCTACCGCGGCCAGCCGGTAGGTAGCTTCAAGCTGCTGTTCAACGTCCTGATGACCGCCGCCGCCGGCAGGTGACTCCGGCCGGCTCCGCGATCGGTCGGCAACCGCTCACGGCAGCACCGTGACCGGTCGGATCCGCGGCTGGCGTGGCTGCCGGCGGGGCGGCAAGGGAGTCGCGGGCGCGCCGGGGCGAGCCACCGTGCTCGCGGATTCGGGGGTACCACGCGGTGCTGGCCGCGGCGTCGGTGAGGTCGGACATTCGCCCGTTGGGCGAGATGCAGCAGTCGGGTGTCGATCGGTTCGCGGTGTCGCCATGTTCCTCCCCGGGGCGTGCCGCCCCCGGTTGGGCTGCTTCAACCTTCGGTCGTCCTGGAAGTTTCTCACTTGGGCCAGGGCGTCGTTCCTGATCGGTAACGCCGGATGGCGACCGGCACGGCAGTCCGCGGGATACCGGCCCTGGCCTGCCACTTGCTTTCGCCGCGGGCCATGTGCCCGAGCCCGTCGTCCGATCGCCTCGCAGCGCCTGAGCAACGCCTCGGGGCGGGTCTTCTGGTCGTCGCGCTCGTGCTCGTGGTCACGTTTGCCTCGGCGTCGTGGTGTCGCCGCAGAGTGACGAGTGGCGACTCGCGAGGTGCGGCACCGAGCGGTGGCGCGGCTGCGATGACAGCAGCGGAGGACGTGCGCGGCCGCGTGGTCGGCCTCGAAGGGCTTCCCATCGGCAGAGCGGAGGTGGTTCTCTGGGAATCGGTCGGGAGGGAGGTGTTGCGACTCGGTCGCGCGACCACCGACTCCTCGGGTCGCTTCCGGGTCTCCGAGTTCGTGGTCCCCATGGGACGCGGCCCGGCTCCGGCGGGGGTCGGGACGCGATGGACCGTCACGGTGCAGGCGCCGGGCTGGATGTCCGGTGAGCATCGGGAGTTCGACCCAGCTGTTGGCGCGGCGTTGATCCGGCTCGCGCCCGAGACGTCGCCCCGGGTCGTGTTCGGTCGAGTGCTCTTCGGAGCCACCGATCCGGTCGGCATCCCGGGGTCCCACGTGGTGGTCCTGGACGGCCTGGGCCAGCCCGTCGTGAGGCTATCCACGGACGCCGATGGGCGATTCGTCCTGCGCGGCGCGGTGCTCGGCCGCGGCGATCTGCGCGCCGTCGCTCACCACGGTGACTACGGTCTGTCGCGGTTCGTCGCAGTTCCCGAGGTCGGTCGGGGGGAGACCGCCCGCCTGGAGTTCACGCTGGAGCGGACCCTCGCGTCGCTGCGCAGCGTCGTGCACTCGGAGTCGGGCGAGCCCGTGGTCGGCCGGGAGTTCCTTCTCCGCAGGGTTTCCCGATCCGATCCCGGATCCGCTGCGGACGGACGGGTGAGTGCCGTCGTGTTGTTCCCGGAGATCCCGGTCCGCACCGGAATCGACGGCAGCATTCTCGTGCGGGGTCTGGAGCCCGCAGACTACGACCTGTGCCTCGCCGACACCCCCGAGATCCGGACCCACGTCCGTGCCGGGTCGCCGGTCCGCATCTGGCGCCTGCCGAGCACCGACCCTTGACCCGACCCTTTGGTGCGGGCGATCGGCGCGGTTCAATCGGCGGGCTCCTCGTCGTCCGTCGGGCGAGGCGCGAGGCACCGACATGACCGGCCCAGAGTCGACCCTCGAAGCGTGGTGCGTGGAATACCTGCGCAGCACCGAACTCCAACACAAGACCGCACCTCCCCGGCGGCCCGATCGATTCGACGAGGTCCGCCAGGTCTTGCGGATCGATCGGCCGGGACGACCTCCGCAGCTGCAGGTGGTCACGAAGTCGCCCCGCTCTCTACGTCGCAGGGAACTCGCGCATCCCGAACGCCGCGCCAGACTGCTTCACACCTTCTGGCACCACGAGCTCCAGGCGGCCGAGTTGATGGCCTGGGCGGTGCTCGCTTTTCCCGAGACGTCGGAGGAGTTCCGACGCGGCTTGTTGGAGGTCCTCGACGACGAGCTGCGCCACATGCGGATGTATGCTGCGCGCATCCGCGAGCTGGGCCACGAACTCGGCGGGTTTCCGGTGCGTGACTGGTTCTGGGAACGGGTGCCGACCTGCGCGGACCAGGTCGAGTTCGTGGCCCTGATGGGGCTGGGTCTCGAGGGCGGCAACCTGGACCACGCCGAGCGTTTTGGTGCCTGGTTCCGCGAGGTCGGTGACGAAGCGAGCGCCCGCATCCAGGAAGTGGTAGGCCGTGAGGAGATCGCCCACGTGCGGTTCGCCGCGCGCTGGTTCCGGGAGTGGACGGGTTCGCTCGACTTCGAGTCCTGGCGCGCGCGACTCGTCGAGCCCTTGACCCCGCGGATGTTCCGGGGGCGGCCTCTGGCGCGCGGGAGCCGCCGGGCCGCGGGTTTCGACGACGCGTTCTGCGACGCCCTCGAGGCAGCCGACTGATGCGCGGCAGAATCGCGTGGATCCTCAACCTCGACGCGGAGTTCGCCTGGCTGGACGGTGCGCACGCGGCGTCTCCGCGGCTCCGGAGCACCGTGCGATCGTTGGCGGAAGGTCTGCGCGCAGTGATGCGCCGTCGCCTCGGGGAGGATCGGGTTCGCGTGGTGTTGCCGGCGCTCGACGGGTCCTCGGCCGGCGGCTCCGAGCGCATCGAGGTCTGGGCGGCGACTTCGCCAGCACGAGACCTCGTGTTGCGGCTGGGTGGCGAGTGGCATGCGGCGGCTCCGGAAGTCGCCGCGCAGGTCAACCATCGGGCATTCGCGGCCGGACTGATGGAGCCCGAGGAGTTCCCTGGCGCGTGCTTCCTCACCGGCGCGTCGCAGGTCGTCGCAGTGCTGAGACACCGGCCGCGGCAGCCGTTCGTCCTGAAGCGCCCGTTCGGCTTCAGCGGACGGATGCGCAAGGTGGTCGTCGGCGCCGAGCTGGGCCCGGCCGAGCGGACCTGGATCGAGGCGTCGATGAGCGAGTCGCAGGGGGGGCTACAGGTGGAGCCGCTGGTGGAGCGTGAACTCGACGTTGCGCTGCACGGCCTGCTGCAGCCCGGTGGGGCGCACCGGTTCGGCTCCCCGGTGGTCTCCGACTACGATGAACGCGGCGCCTGGCTCGGCGCACGTCCGGCTCGACCCGGCGAGCTGGACCCGCTCGAACTCGATGCGTTGGCCGGTTGCGCCGAGCGCGTCGCAGTCGCGCTGCACGGCGCGGGCTACCACGGCCCGTTCGGGATCGACGCGTTCCGCTGGTGCGCGTCGGACGGCTCGCGGCGGTTCCGGACCCTGGTCGAGATCAATGCGCGCCACACGATGGCGGGACTCGTCGCCGGCGACCTGGACGTCCTTCTGGGCGAGAGCTGAGAGTCGCTCCGGCAGCGGGAGCTATCAGGTCCGCTGCAGCCGCCGCAGGCGCAGATACTTCAGCCAGTCGTAGTAGAACGCCATCACCGCGATCAGCACGCCGCGCCAACCGTCCACGAAGCCGCGCTTCAACACCAGGCTCTTGAACAGGACCGCGGGCGGCCGCAGCAGCAGGTCGAACAGGCTGCAGCGCCGACCCTGGCGGTGCAGTGCCTCGGCCGAGATGCGCGTGTAGCTGTCGATCGTCCGGAGCTGATGGCTGAAGTCGCGGTAGGTCAGGTGCTCGATCGCCTCGTCGAGATGGGTCACCGCCTCGCCGTCGAGCAGCACCACCTTGTCGTGGGGGTTGGTGCCGCCCCAGCGGCCGACCCTCCGGTCGAACAGGCGCAGCTTGCGGTCCGGCCAGAACAGCCCCGCGCGGACCACCTTGCCGAGGTAGTGGTTGCGGCGCGGCATCGTGTAGCCGCTGCCCTGCAGGCCGGTGGCGCGCAGCGCCTGGATCTTGGCCTGCAGCTCGGGGGTGATGCGCTCGTCGGCGTCGAGGCACAGCACCCAGTCATGGCGCGCCCACTCGATCGCGAGCTGCTTCTGCTCGCGGTGGCCGGGGAACGGCCGGTTCGAGCGGACCGTGGCGCCGAGGGCCTCGGCCTTCTCGACCGTGCCGTCGGTGCTGCCGGAGTCGATGACCAGGACCTCGTCGCAGAACGCCAGTGAGCGGAGGCAGTCCTCGATCCGGTCTGCTTCCTGATAGCAGATCACGCAGGCGGAGATGGGGGTCGGCAGCTCGCGGTCCTGGCTCATCGACGGAGCGCGCATGGTCGCAGACCAGGGCAGCGGCTTCCACCTCCGGCGAGGGAGGGACGGCAAGGGGATTTCCCGTGACGCGGCCGAGCCCTCGAATGGATCGAACCTGATGGACCGCACCGTGGACTCCTGGTTCGGGGACTATCGCCGCAGCGGCGATCCCGAAGCGCTGGGGCGCGTGTTCGACGCCTTGGCATCGCGCCTGGCCGGTCGGGCGCTGTTGGTCCTCGGCGATTCCGCCGCCGCCGAGGACGCGCTGCAGTCGACCTTCCTCGCCGCCATGGAGCACGCGGATCGCTGGGATCACATCCGTCCGCTCGAGTCTTGGTTGTTCGGCATCCTGCAGCACGAGATCCGACGACTCCGCGCCCGACGCCGCCACGATCCGCTCGACCAGGCCCTCGACACCCTTCTGGGGCCCGACGCGGATCCCGCGGAACGGGCGCAGCGCGACGACCTGATCGCGCAGGTGCGGCAAGGGGTCGACGATCTGCCCGAGGGCGAGCGCCAGGTGCTGCTGCTGCGCCTGGAGCACGGCCTGTCGGCGCTGGAGATCGGCGAGGTGTTGGGGCTCGCACCGGGCACGGTGCGGATGCGGGTGCACAGGGGTCTGGAGCGATTGCGCCGGCGGCTGCCGGCGTCGCTGGCGCTGGTGGCGATCCCCACGGTGCGATTCGCCGCGGTGCGTGACGCGGTGCTCGCGGCGGTGCCGGAGAGCGTCGCGGTTGGTGCATCGCTCGCGGGGGCAGGCGTCCTGTCTTCGCTCGGGATCGGAGTGCTCGGCATGAAGAAGCTCGTCGGTGTTCTGCTGCTGCTCGGTGGCCTCTCTCTCGCGGCGGTGCTCGGTTGGCAGCAGTTCGCGAGCTGGCCTGCCGCCGCAGCTCCGGAGGTCGGCGCGCCGCAGACCCGGATCGGGACGCTCCCGGATGCGGAGTACGGAGAGGATGAAGTAGATGCCGACGCGTCGTCATCGCGTGAGATGCTCCCGGCAGAGGCGGAGCGGCCAGTGGAACCGCTGTTGGCGAGTGTGCTGTTCCGGTTGACGCACTCCGGAGGTGGGCCGGCGTCGGGTGTCACGGTGAACGTGTCGCCGGCGGACGGAGCGACCCTGATCGAGTCGGGCCTGCTCGGAACGACCGACGAGCGGGGTGAAGTGCGTTTCGCCGATCTCGTGCCGGGCGAACTCGAGTTCGAGGTGCCGTGCTGCATGCGACGCGGTCGGGTGCAGCTCCAGGCGGGACTCGAGCATCGGCAGGATTTGTCCCTGACCGGCATTCCCGAGGTCGCCGGGATCGTCGTCGACGCCGCGGACCAACCGATCGCGGGGGCCGAGGTGCTCGTCGCGGCTGGCGCGCGCCGGGTCGGTCACGTGCGCACTCATTCCGATGGCTCCGGACGTTTCGTAGTTCGCGACGTGCTCGGCGGGTACGCCCACCTTTCTGCGTGCGCACCCGGCTACGCGCCGTCGGGATCGGTTCCGGTCATGGATGGCGATCGCGAGATCCGACTCGTCCTGTCGTCTGCCGGTGCCGTCGTTCGTGGAGTCGTCGTCGCGGAACCCGACGGTCGCCCCGTCCTGGGAGCGCGTGTGATCGTCGGCGGGCGGTCGGGAGGGCAGGACGTACGCGTGGGGCGTCACGAATACCGGCTCGGCTACATGCCGCGTCTGGTCCATTGCGATGCCGAGGGCCGGTTCGAGGTACAGGGTGCGCCCTGCGGATCGGTCGAGTTCCTGGTGGACGCGCCCGGTTTCGTGACCGCTTCCCATCACTTCGATCTGATCCCCGGGACCCCGCGCGATCTCCGTCTGGTCCTCTCCCCGGCGCTCGCCGTCACGGGGGAGATCGTCGACTCTTCGACTGGCGCGCCGATTCTCGGCGCCTCGGTCTGGTCGGAGGCCTTCACGTCCCGGCAGACCGCTTCGGTGCGCACCGGACCCGGCGGCCGGTTCTCGTTGGATCGATTCGATCCGCGGCGCCCGCTCCTCTGCGTTGCGGCAGGAGGCTACGAGCCGTACCGGGAATTGCTCGAGCCCGGCAGGACGGTGGCGGGAGAACGACTGCGCATTCCCTTGCGCATCGCCCCTCGAACTCGGGTGCGGTTCCGGCTGGCGGATGGCAGTCCGTTCGCACCCGGCGGAACGGTCCGTTTCGAGTACTCCGGGGATGTCTCACGCTCGGGTGCCGGCGTGGCAGAGGTGCACTTCGCGTCGCGCTCGTTGGACGACGCAGGTGCGGGCGATCTGTCTCTGGCCGCCGATCGGTTGCGCGCGCTCTGGGTCACCCCCGACGATCCGCGCCAGTGGATCCGCTGCGACTGGCTGGCTCTCCCGCTGGCACCAGATGTGGAGGAACTCGTTGTGGACGTTCCCGACCAGGCGCTGCCGAGTGCCTGGCTGACCGGGGTCTTGCTCGATGCGGACGGCCAGCCCGAGTCGGATACCTATGTCGATCTGGAGCGCGATGGTCTGACCGTCGGCGGGATCGGCTTCCCTGACAAGGAAACCGGCGCCTTCCGCAGCGGACCGCTGCCGCCAGGCACCTACCGGGCTCGCGTGCCCGTCGCCGATCGGACCACGGTGTTCCTCGACCTCGGCGAGATCACCCTGCGGCCCGGCGAGACACTCGATCTCGGGATCCTCGGTCCAGGCCAGGGCGGCGCGCCACGGCCCGGCCGCCTCGTCGTGGAGACCGGAGACGAGTCGGCGGACGGCTTGGTCGATCTGCACGCGTGGATCGACTTCCTCGCGAACGACCGGTCCGACGAGACCTTCGTGGGCGACATCGCGCCGGGTGTCCCCGAAGACCGGACCCAGGCCCTGATGCCCGGCCACTACCGCCTCACCGTCTACGGCGACGACACCGCCTGGCGCAGCATCGACTTCGAGATCGAAGAAGGTGAAGACACGCGCGTGACCCTCGACCTCCAACCAGCAACCCGCCGCTACCTCACCTTCCCCTGGCCGGTACCCGCCGCGATCCGCGACGCGCGCGAGGTCCACTTCGAACTCCGCGATGCGCAGGGCGACTGCGTGGTCCGCGACACCCTCGGCGACGAGCGGCCGATGACCCTGATGCCGGCGCTGACCCTGGGTCGCAACGTGGTCGAGCTGTGGACCGATGCCGGAGACCGCTTCCTCGGCGAGGTGCTGATCGAGGACCTCGCGCCCGATCACGAACCGATCCCGGTGGCGGTCGAGCGGGTCCGCTGATCCGCGCGCCGCCGCGGACCGCGCGTCACCAGTTGCCGCCGAGCAGCAGCGTCACCTGCACGTAGTCGGCGTCGCCGTCGGTGTTGAACAGGGTCACGTCGGTGCCGAACACGCCGCGCACGTCGGCGCCGATGTGGAAGCCGTCGGCGACGTCGATCTGCAGGCCGCCGTGCGCATAGCCGCCGACCGCGCTGTCGCTGTCGTCGACGGTGATGGTGCCGCCGAACGGCCCGGCCGCTTCGCCTTCGGCGGTCACGCTCATCAGGGTCACGCCACCGCCGACGTAGGGTCGCACGCTGCGGCCGAGCGACGCGGTGAGGCGCGGGCCGGCGTAGAACTCGCCGATGTACGAGACGAGGTCCACGCCGCTGTTCTGGTAGTCGGATTCCTGGCTCACGCCGGCGAGCAAGCCGAACTCGAGGCCCAGGGGAAAGCTATCGGGTCGGGTCTCGATCTCCAGGCCGAGCGCGAGCTGGTCTTCGAGGGGCTCCCAGTACATCTCGTCGTCCAGCACTCGGCCGCCGATGTGGCCGCTGAACGAACCGTGCCAGCCGCCCGACGAGCCGCCGCCGTCATCCTGCAGCGGAGCCAGGCGTGCGGTTGCGACACCGGTCTCGACGACGGTGCGCGTGGAGGGGCGGGGCGAAGGGGCCGCGCACGCGGCCAGGGCCGTGAGCGGAAGCACGAGAGTGGCGAGACGGCGATGCATCGGGGTTCCTCCTTCGGGGATCACGGAACCCCGGAGTTGTAGCCCTGGGGCGCGCGCGCGGCTAGCGTGGCGCCCGGACGTTCGGTCCCTCGGTGCTGGCGATCAGCGTGCGTGAACGCGCGCCCAATCGGCCGCCATGTCGACCAGTAGCCAACTGCGCTGGCTGGCCTCGTCGAGCCCTCGCACGACACGCCCGATCGAGGACTCCCGGTCGTAGGCCCACTCGCGCTCGGCGTCGGTGTGGTGCACGAGCACTCCGAGCGAGCCGGCTCGTCCGTCGGTGGTGTAGCGCAGCATCTCGTAGTCACCGTCCGAGTTACCGACCGCAAGGATCGGAACCCTGCCGATGTGTTCGGCGATGCCGACCGGCTTGCCCGGTCCGTCGTCGAGGAAGGCCAGGTCGTGCCCACGCATCACGGTGCCGACGCCGTCGATCTCGCGGTACTCGAGCGCGAGCCGGCTGCCGACCACGTGGTCGGCGGGGACGCCGTAGAGTTCCTGGCTCACCGCGCGGACGAACTCGATGCCGCCCCCGGTGACGATCCAGATGTCGAAATCGTGGGCGCGCAGGTAGTCGAGCAACTCGACCATCGGTGCGTAGGTCAGCGCGGTGTAGCGGACGCCGCGGCTCGGGTGCAGCGCGGTGCGCGCCCATTCCCGGGCGATGCGCTCGAACTCGTCGATCGACATCCCGGAGTGGGTCGCCCCGATGATCTGAAACAGCGCCTCGTGGCCGCCGGCCGCCACCGCGTGCAGGTCCCCGGCGAGCGCCGACTTGAACGGCTCGGTGGTGTTCCACTCCGGGTGGTCCGGAGCGAGCGCGCGCAGGCGATCCAGGGCGAACGCGAGCTGGAAGTAGACCGGCTGCTCCGACCACAGCGTGCCGTCGTTGTCGAACACCGCGATGCGGTCGGCAGGCGGCACGTAGCCGGGGGAGCGCGGATCGGTGACCCGCTCGACGAAGGCCGTCAGCGCGGCCTTCGTCGGCGTGTCGTTCCACGACGCCAGGGTCGCCCCGCGGGCCACCCATTCGGTGGTCGGGGCGTTGGCGCAGGAACTCAGCAAGATGCTGCCGAGGGCGCACGTCGCAGCCCCGGCCAGGCGACGGCGGGCTCCCATCACTTGGAGCCCGACCCCGACTTCATCTTCTCCATCACCTGGTCGAGGCTGAAGCTCGCGGCCTTCTGGCGCGGCGGGTACTCCTCGAAGGTCTGGAGGAACTGCCCCACGTAGGCCTGCGCTGGCACCAGCATGAAGGCGTGGTCGAGCAGCCAGTCGTAGTAGGTGTTCGAGGTGATGTCGGCGCGCTCGTAGGGGTCGCGGCGGAGGTTGAAGATCTTCGGCAGGCGCAGCTCGGTGAACGGCTCCGACCAGGTGCGGAGCGTGCCGGTCGCGCGCTGCTCGAGGAATACCAGCTTCCAGTCGCGCCAGCGCAGCGAGGTCAGGTCGCCGTCGTCGGAGAAGTAGAAGATCTCCTCGCGCGGGCTCTTGTCGGCCTTGCCGGTCAGGTAGGGCAAGATGTTGTAGCCGTCGAGGTGGACCTTGTAGTTGCGACCGATGGCCTGGTAGCCGTCGAGCAGCTTGGTCTTCACGTTCGGCTCACCGCCCGCGGCGACGAAGGTCGGCAGCCAGTCCATGTGGTGGACGATCTCGTTGGAGACCGAACCCGCTTCGATCTTGCCCGGCCAGCGGATCATCGCCGGCACCCGCCAGCCACCTTCCCAGTTGGTGTTCTTCTCGCCGCGGAACGGTGTCAGGCCGGCGTCGGGCCAGGTGTTGGCGTGGGGACCATTGTCGGTGCTGTAGAAGACGATCGTCTTGTCGGCGATGCCGAGCTCGTCGAGCTTGGACAGGAGCTGACCGACGTGCGCGTCGTGCTCCATCATCCCGTCGCCGTACTCGTTCTGACCCGACTGGCCGCGCAGCTCCGGCTTCACGTGGGTGCGGAAGTGCATCCGCGTGCCGTTCCACCAGCAGAAGAACGGCTTCTTGGCGGCGTTCTGCCGCTCGATGAAGTCGAGGGCGGCGGCAACGGTCTCGTCGTCGACCGTCTCCATGCGCTTCTTGGTCAGCGGGCCGGTGTCCTCGATCGAGCCGTCGGCCGAGCTCTTGATCACGCCACGCGGGCCGAACTTCTTGCGGAACTCGGGGTCCTTCGGATAGTCGGGCAGCTCGGGCTCCTCCTCGGCGTTGAGGTGGTAGAGGTTGCCGAGGAACTCGTCGAACCCGTGGTTGGTCGGCAGGTGCTCGTCCTTGTCACCGAGGTGGTTCTTGCCGAACTGACCGGTGGCGTAGCCCTGGTTCTTGAGCAGGCCGGCGATCGTCGGGTCCTCGACGCGCATGCCGAGGTCGGCGCCGGGCAGGCCGACCTTGCTGAGGCCGGTGCGGAACACGCTCTGGCCCATGATGAACGACGAGCGGCCGGCGGTGCAGGACTGCTCACCGTAGTAGTCGGTGAAGATCATCCCCTCGCTGGCGATGCGGTCGATGTTCGGGGTGCGGTAGCCGACGAGGCCCATCGAGTAGGCGCTGATGTTCGTCTGGCCGATGTCGTCGCCCCAGATGACCAGGATGTTGGGTTTGTCTTGGGCGGGTGCGGTGAGCGCGCACAGGCCCAGGGCGAGGGCGCTCGTGATGCGGAGGTTCAGCATGGTTCGGAATCGAAGGATGTCGGAGCGGTACGAGTGGGAGGACGACCACGGTCGCCAGCGTCCGTTGCGAAGCGGCGCGGCTGGAACGTTCCCCGGCCGGGACATCGTGGCGGCGCGCGACGCGCAGGCAAGGCAACGGTCGATCAACCTTGGGAGTTTGAGGAGGATCGCCCGGTCGAGGTCGAACCCGGGTTGAGTGGAGGCAGTGATCGGGACGCCGGGTGCGAGGCCGTCTCGCGTCGGAGTGCCGTGCACTCGGCGAGGACCGTGCGGGCGTCGCAACGGGGCGACGCGCTGCAGACGGCCTCGCCGAGGTGACGCAGGGCAGCTTCGAGTCGCGGTCGCTCCCAGATCCGGTCCGCAGCGATTCCTCGCGGGGCGGCCGGGTGCGCGCGCCAGTGTTGCAGCGCCCGGTCGATCGCGCGTGGGTCGGAGCTGCGACAAGCCCGTCGCAGATCCCGGAATCGGCTCGGCTCGCCCTCGGCCCGGACGCGGCGGAATTCCCGCCGGGCCGCCGTCAGTCGGTGCCGGCCCACGAACAGGACGACGGCGAGGACGAGCGCGCCGAGGAGCCATGGCCAGAGGGAAGGGTGGTCGTCGGGGTCGGGTTGTCGGGAGTCGGCGGTCTGCTCCGCGCCGGAGCCCGCGGCCTCGACGTTCAGGACGATCGCCTCGAACTCCTTGCTCCGCAGGGTCGCCGCGTCGGGGTCCCACCAGTGGACGGCCCAGCCTGGAAACTCGACCCGACCCGGTCCTTCGCAGACCAACGTGCCGGCGTCGGTGCGCGAGGCCTCGAGCGCGCCGCGCGGGGCTCGCGTGGTCAGTTCGGGTGGATCGGGGTGGATCGCGACCGCCGTCGGCAGCGGATCCGGCAGGGTCGGACCGAGTCGCGGGAGCAGGATCGCCGGCACGTCGCTGGCGTCCAGACGCGCCGACCAACGCAGCGCGTCACCCGGCACGAGCGGATTCGTCGGCGCGGTCCAGTCGAGTTCGACCGAGACGTCCGAGGACACCAGCAGCACGCCATCGAGCGTCTCGGTGCCGGGCGGGCGCGCGGTCTCGAGCGTGAGCGGTGCGGTCTCGAGGACGCGCGGGCTCGGGTCGCCGATGGTGCTGGCCGCGGTGGCGAAGCGGACCCGGATCGGCGGGATCGTGGTCCGTCCCGCGGCATGGATCCACGCCGCGAGCTCGATCGACTGCGTGGTCCAGGTGACGCCCGCCTCGGTGCTGCTCCCCAGCACCGGCGGCGCGTCGAGCCGGTAGAGGGTGGTGCCGGCGGTGTCGGGCAGGTCGAGTGCCGGGCGACCGCGGAAGATGCCGTCCGCCACCTCGAGCCGGACCTCGAGCGGGATGCGCTCGCCGCTCCACGGCGGTCGCCCGGAGTCTTCGGCGGCGGCGCCCCGAGGCACGAGGCGGACGCGGACGTCGTCCTGCGCGGCCAACGGACCGCAGACCGCGAGCAGCAGCGTGAGCGTGATGCACCTCACCGCCGATCTCCCGTGCCGGCGGCCTCGGCGCGGACCAGCTGGGTGGCGAACTTCACCCGCAGGAAGTCGGTCGGCGAGGTCTCGAGGTTCTGCAGCCACAGTGCGCGCAGCTCGCGGTCACCGAGTTGCTGGCCCGACTGGGGATCCTCCTGGACGTCGGTGCCGCCGGTGATCTCGCGGTCGCCGACCACGATCTCGTTGGCACTCAGCATCCCCTCGGTGCCGCCGAAGTCGTCGGTGGGGGGCGACCTGCGCTCCTTGCGCGCCACCGCGATCGCGCGGTTGTGTTGCGCCGCGGCCCAGTCCGGCCGCTCGCGGAGCGCGGCGTCGTAGCAGTCGATCGCCGCGTCGTACTGGCCGAGGAACACCAGCGCCGTGCCGCGGTTGAACGACGCATCGGGTCCCGGCGCCGCCGCCAGCACCTGCGCCGCGCGCTCGAACTCGCCAGCTCGCAGCCACGCGTAACCGGCCCGCAGCGGATCGCGGAACGTCTCCGCCGCAGCTGCGAACTCCCCGGCCTCCAACGCGAGCTGCCCGCGCTGGTCGGGCGACAGCAGCACCGTCGACACCACCCCGTCGTATCCGCACCCCGCCAACAACACCCCCAACATGTAGGGGTTAACAACTCGACCCGGCCGAGTTGTTAACCCCCTCCCACGGGGCGAGCTCGGGGAGGTTCTCATCGATCGGGAAGCGCGATCCATCCGGGGCGGAACCACAGCAGGGCCAGGGCGAGGAGGAGAGGCAGCAGCCAGTAGCCGTCGTCGGCGTAGGTGGTGCGGCCGTCGGGCGACGAGGCGGCGCGGAAGGTGGTGGCCGCGCGCGCGGCCAGGTTCTCGACGTCGGACGGCGCGGGCGTGAGCGGCACGATCCTCGCGCCGAGTACACCGGCACCCGCGGGTAGACCGGTCGTGTCGGGCGTCGCGGTCGCGGCCAGGATCTGCACCGGCGGCAGCCCTTCGTCGCGCAGCGCGGCGAGTCGATCGTGGCTGACCGCGGGCAGATCGTCGGCGCACAGCAGGATCGAGCCGGGCAGGTGGCTCCGTTCGAGCTGCGCCGCGGCGAGCGCCAGCGCCGCAGCCGGCTCGTCGCCCGGCTTCGGCAACACGTCGGGTCGCAGCGCCCGGACGAAGTCCACCACCAGCTCCGCATCGCGGGTCGGCGGGACCACCAGGTGCGCGGTGCCGGAGTAGGCGACCAGCCCGTGGCGCGTGCCCGGCCGCAGCGCGGTGAAGTCGGCGATCTTCTGGGCCGTCCGCTCCAGGCGGCTCGGCTGGATGTCCTCCGCCTGCATCGACTCGGATACCTCCACGACCACCATCACCGCAGCGTCGTCCTCGGCGAACGGCGAGGGCAGGACGCGCCACGCCGGACCCGCCGCCGCGACGATGCCGAGCAGCCAGAACAGCGCGAGCGCGTGGGCGGGTCGGCAGCGCGCCTGCCCTCGCCCCTCCACGGTCAGGGCCTGCAGCAGGTGCGGTGCGATCCGATCCCCGAGCCGCGACCGCAGCGAGGCGCCGCGCCGGTGCAGCAGCAGGAATGCCAGTGCCGGCGCGGCGGCCAGGCACCACCATGGACGCAGCAGGTGGAATCCTCCGGTCGTGCCACCGCCGGCCGCGAGCGCCCAGGGTGCAGCGGCCAATGCCAGCGCGGCAGCGGTCCGGATCGCGGCGTCGGTGCGCCGCGCGCCACGCGACGGCCAACGCGCGCCGACCAGGTGCGCGAGGTGCCACAGGAGGCTCACCACCAGCACGAGGCCGAGTGGCCAGACGAACAGCTCGGTGCGCGGCCGGTGGCTCCGGGTCTCGAGGTCACGCGTCGACAGCGCGTCGAGCTCCGCGTAGACGGCCGCCAGCGCGTCGCGGTCCTCGGCGCGGAACGAGCGCCCACCGGTCGCCTCGGCGACCCGCCGCAGCGCCTCCTCATCGATCTCGGCCTCGCCCACCGCGGTGGGATCGCCGACCGCGATCGTGTGCACCACCACCCGCTCGTCCCCGGCCAGCGACGCGGCCTCCTTGAGCGGCACTCGGCTGCCGGTGTCGTTACCGTCGGTGAGCAGGATCGCCACGCGGTCCTCCTGCACCTCGCCCTCCTGGAACAACTTCACGGCCACGCCCAACGCATCGCCGAGCGCGGTGCGGGGGCCGGCCATCCCGACCGTCGCTTCGTCGAGGAGCTGGCGACAGACGTCGAGGTCGGCGGTGAACGGCGCCTGCACGAAGGCTCCCGAACCGAACAGCACCAGGCCGACGCGATCGCCCTGGCGTGCTGCGAGGAAGTCGTCGAGCACCTGCTTCACCGCGGTCAGGCGGTCCACGGTCTGGCCGTCGGGTGTCGTGAAGTCCTCGGTCTGCATCGAGCCCGACAGGTCCACCGCCAGCACCAGGTCGCGCGAAGGTTCGATCTGCACGATCGGTTCGCCGAGCCACTGCGGCCGCGCCACCGCGACCACCAGCAGGCCCCACGACAGCCAGGCCAGCACCCGGGCGGTCCGGGTGCGCCGACGCACCGCGGCGCCCGCGCGGGCCTGGTTCTGCGTGAGTTCCTCCAGCCGGGTCATCGACGGGACGAACAGGCCGGGGCGCGCTTCGCGGTAGGGGCGCAGCAACTGGCGGATGCCGGGGGTGATCGGCAGCAGGACCAGCAGGAGCAGCCAGGGGTATGCGAGGGTCAGCACGGTGTGGCCTCGCGGTCGTGATGGCGCACCCAGGTGCGGGCCGCTTCGAGCAGGGCATGGGTCGATGCGTCGTCGAGCGCGGTCGCTGCGGAACTCCGGTAGACGGCCTCGCCGAGCGGAGCCAGGGACTCTCGCGCGACGCGCGGCGCGCCGGTCGTCTCCAGGAAGCGCAGCCAGGCCTCGCCGCTCAGCGCGGCGACCGCGGCGCGCGGCCAGGCGGCGAGTGCGGTGCGCTTCAGGATCGCGTTGAGTTCGATCAGCGCGGCCGAGCGCTGCGCGCGGTCCTCGGCACGAAGTCCGACCTGATCGAGTGCGCGCAGGGCGGCGCGTCGGTAGGCCTGGGCTCGCCACCGCCGCAACAGCCACCACGCGATCGCCAGCATTCCGGCGGCCAACAGCGCGATCGCCAGCCACGCGGCGGGGGTGTCCGGCCCCATCGGCACCCGCAGCGGCGCGACCGGCTCGACCATCGACCGCAGGTCGGTCGGGTCCTGGCAGCGGATCATCGCCCGGCCTCCTCGAGATGGCCGAGCTGGCGCAGGATCTGCCGCAGCGTCGGCTCACCGGGGTCGATCTCCAGCAGGCCGACGAAGCCGCGGCGCGCCGCGCTGCGCATCGCCGTGCGGCGGGTCTCGAAGTCGTCGCGGAAGCGGGCGCGGAAACGCGGGTCGGAGGTGTCGATTTCGAGCTGCAGCCCGGCCTGGGTGGCGACCACGCGGCCGGCGTCTGGCAGGTCGCGCTCGAGGGCGTCGTGGATGGCGAACACCAGCACGTCGTTGCGGCGCGCGAGGTCGGTGACGAGGCCGCGGGTGTCCGGACCCGCGCCGTGGAGATCGCTGACGATCGCGACGAGGCCGTCGTGGGTGACCACCCGGCCGATCCGGTCGAGGGCGCGGTCGAGCGCGCCGGTGTCTGGCGGCGCCTCGGTCCGCGCGTGCAGCCGCCCGTTCGCGGTCACGATCGCATGCAGCAGGTGCAGCACGGTGTCGCGGCTGCGGCGCGGTTCGACGAACACCGTCTCGGCATCGTCGTCGCCGAACACCAGGCCACCGACCCGGTCCCCGGCCGCCAGTCCGCGCCAGGCCACCAATGCCGCGGCCTCGGCGGCCGCCACTGACTTCATCGCGCGGCGGCTGCCGAAGAACATCGGGCTGCGCTGGTCGACGACCACCATCACCGGGCGGTCGCGCTCCTCCTTGTTGACCCGGACGTGGGCCCGGCCGGTCCGCGCGGTGACCCGCCAGTCAATGCTGCGCGGGTCGTCGCCGGACTGGTAGCGGCGCAGCTCCTCGAACAAGAGGCCGCGGCCGCGCAGTCGCGAAGCATGGCGGCCGGTCAGCAGGCTGTGGACCGGCTGCTTGGGCAGCAGCGAGAAGCCGCCCTGATGCTCCAGGCGCAGGAGATCGCGCAGCGCGACGTGGATCCCGTCGCCCGGTCCGTTCGGCGTCGCCATGCCCGGCCCTCAGCCGACCGCGACGCGCTCCAGCAGCACGTCGAGGAGATCGTCGGCGGTCTTGCCGTCGGCGCGGGCCTCGTAGCCGAGGATCAGCCGGTGGCGGAGGCAGTCGTGGGCGATCGCGCGCACGTCGTCGGGCAGCACGTGGTCGCGGCCGTTCAGCCAGGCGAGGGTGCGGGACGCCTTGTCGAGCGCGAGGGTGCCACGCGGGCTGGCGCCGACGCGGATCGCATCCTGCAGGTCGTCGCCGTAGCGCTCGGGATGCCGGGTCGCCTCGATCAGGTCGACGAGGTAGCGGTCGATGACCTCGCTGTTCTCGACCGCGTGGATCTCCCTGCGGGCATCGAACACCGCCTGGGCGGGGATCCGTTGCTCCGGCGCGTCGCTGCGGTCGGGCGCGGACTCCTCACGGATCAGTCGCAGGATCCCCAACTCGGTCTCCGGGCTCGGCTGGTCGATGCGCACGTGGAGCAGGAAGCGGTCCATCTGCGCCTCGGGCAGCGGGTAGGTGCCCTCCTGCTCGATCGGGTTCTGGGTGGCGAGGACCAGGAACGGCTGCGGCAGCGCGTAGGTCTTGCCCGCGACGGTGACGTGCTGCTCCTCCATCGCCTCGAGCAGCGCCGCCTGGACCTTGGCCGGCGCGCGGTTGATCTCGTCGGCGAGCACCAGGTTGCCGAAGATCGGGCCCTGCTGGAACTCGAAGGTGCCGGTCTGCTCGCGGTAGATCTCGCTGCCGGTGACGTCGGAGGGCAGCAGGTCGGGGGTGAACTGGATGCGCGCGAACTCGCCCTCCAGGTGGCTGGCCATGGTCTTGATGGCGCGCGTCTTGGCGAGGCCGGGCAGGCCTTCCATCAACACGTTGCCGTTGGCACAGAGCGCGACGATCAATCGCTCGACCACGCGCTCCTGGCCGAGGACCGCCCGGTTCACCCGGGTCTGCAATTCACGGATCGGATCGAGGGCAGTCATGGAAGCGCTCGTCGCCGAGCGTAGCGCCGCCTTAGAGTCCGCGCCCTGCTCACCGTCTGGACATTGTTCCCTTGATTCCGAACGCCGCTCCGCGCCTGGCCACGATCCAGCTCCTCGTGGTACTGCTCTGTCTGGTCTGGGGCAGCACCTGGGTGGTCATCCAGGAGGGATTGGAGGACCTGCCTCCCCTCACCTCCGCGGGCGCCCGCTTCGCGCTGGCGTTCGTGGCGCTCTGCGCCCTCGCGCCGCTGCTGCACCGCTGGGAGAAGGGCGATGCGCCGCCACCGGGCGTGTGGATCCCGGTCGGCACGCTGAACTTCGGGATCAGCTACGCGGTGGTCTACCTCACCGAGACCGTCCTGCCGTCGGGACTCGTCTGCGTGTTGTGGGCGGTGTTCCCGCTGATGATGGGTTTCGCCGGACACTGGCTGCTCGACGAGAAGCTGCGCGCGCGGCAGTGGATCGGCCTGCTCATCGGTTTCCTCGGCGTCGCGCTGCTGTTCGTCACCGATCTCGACGCGTTCGGTCCCGAGGCGATCCCGATGGCGCTGTTCCTGTTCGTGAGCCCGGCCGTGTCGGTGGCCGGACAGGTGGTGCTGAAGCGCCGTGCGAAGCAGATGTCGTCGGTGCTGATCAACCGCAATGCGATGGGCTTCGGCGCCCTGCTCCTGTGCACCAGCGCCCTGCTGTTCGAGCGCGACGCGGCGACCGAATGGACCCCGGCCGCGATCGGCAGCATCGTCTACCTGGCGCTGTTCGGCACCGTGATGGCGTTCACCCTCTACTTCTGGCTGCTCCGCCACGCGAGCGCCACCGGGCTCAGCACCATCACCTTCCTGACCCCCGCCGTCGCCCTGCTGCTCGGCTGGGCGCTCCGCGACGAGGCCATCACCATGACCTCCATCGCCGGCTCCGCCCTCATCCTGGTCGGCGTCGCGCTGGCCATCCTCCGCCGCCGCTGAGCCCACCGAATCTGTCGTAGTTGGTGCCTGGCACGAACTACGACAGAAACGCGGGTCAGCGCGGGCGCAGCAGCGTGAGCACCTCGACGTGCTCGGTGTGCGGGAACATGTCGCAGACCTCGGCGGCGGCGACCCGGTAGCCCCGTGCGGTGAGGATCTCCAGGTCGCGGGCCAAGGCCTGGGCGGAGCAGGCGACGTGCAGGATGCGGCCGGGGCGGGCGGCGAGGACGCGCGCGCAGCCGTCCGGGCCGAGGCCGGAGCGGGTCGGATCGACCACCAGGAGGTCGGGCTCGGCAGCGAACTCGGCGTCGGCGAACGGCTGCTCGATCACGGTCACGCGGTCGGCCATGCCGTTGCGCTCGGCGTTGTGCCGCGCATCCCGGCAGGAACTCGCGCCGTTCTCGACGATCTCGACCCGCGCCGCGCCGGCCTTCGCGAACCGCAGCCCGAACGTGCCGATGCCGCCGTAGCCGTCGACCACCCGCTGTCCGGTGACGTCGCCCGCCATCGCCAGCGCCGGCGCGTAGAGCACCTGCTGCGCCGCGCGGTGCACCTGGTAGAAGCTGCCGAGGCCGATGCGGAATTCGAGGCCGTCCTGCCGGTCGACGACGTGGTCGTGGCCCTTCAGCGGCACGTGCCGCTCGCCGAGCAGGAAGTTGTCGGTGCGCTCGCTGATGCTGCGCACCACGCCGACCGCCCGCACCTGCTTGCCGCCGGCGGCGGGCAGCTTCGCGGCTTCCAGCAGTCGGTTGGCCAGCGTGCTGCCTTCGTCGAACACTCCGGGTCGGGTGACCACGCCGAGCAGGAGTTCGCCGGTGCCCGGCGCGAGCCGCGCATGGAACGCCCTCACGAAGCCCGACGCGTCGCGCTCGTCGAACGGCGTGATCCGCAGGTCCCGCAGGATCTGCTCGGCGCGCCGGCCGATCTCGGTCAGCGCGCGAGCCTGGGTGCGGCACTCCTCGATCCGCACCAGGTCGTGCGAGCGGCGCGCGTAGATGCCGAGCGATGGTCTGCCGCGCGCATCGGGCCGCACCGGGTAGAGCAGCTTGGTGCGGAAGTGCAGCGGCGGAAACTCGCTGGCCTGTCCACCGAGCTCGATGCCGTCGAGGAACGGCGCGAGCAGTGCCGCCACGTGATCGTGCTTCTCGGCCCACTGCGCGGCGATCGGTCGATCGAGCAGCGAGCAACCGCCGCAGGTGCCGAAGTGCTGGCACATCGGCAGGTCGCTGCCGGGCACCAGTGCAGGGGCTGAGGGGCTCCTCATCGGCCGGCGAGGCCGCTTCGGCCCCGGGCGTCCCTTCGGTCGATCGGTTCTCTCGGGTCTCGGTCGGCGCGGCACGCGAGGGAGGGTAGCGGATGCGCTGCTACGATCCGCGCATGGACACGACTTCCGCGGTTCCCGACCGACGCACGTTCCTGGCTGGTGCGGCAGCCGCAGTCTGTGGACTGCCAGCGGGTCTCCGGCCGGCCCGCGAGAGACTGCTCCAGCGGCTCCTCGAGCGTGAGGGTCTGCCGGGCCCCGACGCCTACACCCTCGATCCCGACCTCCTCTACCTGAACCACGCCTCGATCGGCACCATCCCCGCCGTAGTGCAGGAGGCCCAGATCGGCTACCTGCGCGCCTGCGAGTCGAATCCCTGGCTCTACATGTGGGGTGGCGCGTGGGACGAAGCGCTCGCGTCCACCCGCCGCAGCACGGCCGAGTTCTTCGGCGTCGCGGCCGACGACCTCGCGATCACCCGCAACACCACCGAGGGCTTCAACGTGCTGGCGCGCGGCCTGCCGCTCGGGGCCGGCGACGAGGTGTTGTTCAGCAACCTGAACCACGCCGGTGCCAGCCTGCCCTTCGACCACGCGGCCGAGGAGCGGGGCTTCTCGGTGCGACGGATCGAGATCCCGCTCGACGACGCACCCGGCCTGTCCGACGACGACCTCGTGGCGCTGCATGCCGACGCGGTGCGCGACCAGACCCGCGTGGTCGTCCTGCCACACGTCGACAACATCCTCGGCCTGCGCCAGCCGATCGCCCGTATCGCCGCCGCCGTCCGCGAGAAGGGGGTTCGTTGGGTCTTCGCCGACGGTGCGCAGGCCACCGGAGCGTTCCCGGTGGACCTGCCGTCGCTCGGCGTCGACGGCTACGCGACCAGTCCGCACAAGTGGCTGCAGGCCCCGAAGGGCACCGGCCTCCTGTGGACCACCCCCGCGCTGCGCGAGCATCTCCGCGCGCTGATCGTCACCTGGGGCCAGGGCCGCTGGGCCGGCACCGCGCGCATCTACGAGGACTATGGCACGCGCGCGCTCCCCAACGTTCTCGCCCTCGGCGATGCCGTGCTGTTCCAGCGCGCAGCCGATCTCGCCAAGACCACCGCGCAGCGGCGTGCCCTGCGCGACGCCTTCCGCGACGCGGTCGACGCCGAGCCGGGTGTTACCTGGGCCTCGCCGCGCAGCTTCGACTCCGGCGCCTCGCTGTTCGCGCTGCGCATCGACGACGCCTCCGCGAGCCAGACCGTCACTCGACTCTTCGAGGACCACCGCGTCGTCACCCGCGGCTTCGGCGACGTCGGTGGGCAGATCCGGGTGGCGCCGAATGCGGTGCACACCGCGGCCGACGTAGAGCGCTTCGTCGCTGCGCTGCGCGCTGCGCGACGAGGCTGAACCGTCAACGCACCACCAGTTCCAACGTCTGATCGAGATTCGCGGGGACGGGGCCCTCCGTGACGCCGTTGCGACCGTCGAAGGTCCAACACCACGCCATGACCTCCGTCTCGCCGTCTTCGATCGGCACCGAGAAGCTGCCGTCTGCATCGCTGATGGCGCCCAGGGCCAACGGGATGAGTGGTCCGCGACGGCTGGTGAGGTCGCCCACGGTCTCGACCATGATCCTCGCCCCGGCGACCGGTACACCGCTCCGGTCGAGCACGCGGCCGGCCATCCGGCGGCCTTCACGCTGGTGGAGGTCGAACGATCTGCGGGCCGCATCGGGACGCACCGTGATCGTGTCCCAGGCTGGCAGGAACCGCGTATCGAGGGTCGTGAGACCGACCATGCCACTCTCGACGCCGTCGAATCGGAAGCGTCCCGCGGAGTCGCTGATCGTCATGCGCAACGCGTCCGAGTCCGTCGTCGACACGAGTACGGGGTCGAGGGCCGGCACGATCACGACCGCGACCCCGGCGCAGGGAACGCCTTCTGGGTCGAAGACCGTGCCGTCGATGCTCGCGGTGGCGGGCAGATGCAGGTCAGCTCCGTCCAGGGCGTCCGGATCCACGTGCAGGTGAGCCAGGCTCCAGGGTCTCGCACCGCCTTCGATCCACAGCGACGTGCGGGATTCGGGATCGAAGGGGTAGCGAAGCGTCACCCGGCCGTTCGCGTCGGTGCGTGCCGCGCGGGTGAGTTGCGTCGTCGCACCGGGCAGGTCGCGGCCGTCGAGGAACGCCAGCGGGATGCTGCCGCACGCGAGGACTTCACGACCGGCGACTGGTCGGTCGAGCCCGTCCACCAGACGGAACTGGATCGTGCGTAGCGGCTCGAGCGTGAGTTCCTTGCGGAGCCGCCGACCGAAGTGCTCGGCGATGCCCCGTAGCGTGCCGTGTTCGCCGCTTCGGACTTCGAGATACAGGGGCTTCCCGAGGTTCTCGAATTCGACGAAGCCGTCGGCGTCCGTCGTCAGCTCCCGCCGGAGCCCAGGTGCCGTGAAGGGGCGATCCACCGTCGCGCCGGACACCGGTTCCCCCTCGGCGTCGAGTACCGTGATCAGCACGCGGTCGACGGGGTCGAGCTTCAGCTGCCACGGTCCTTCGTCGGGCAGTTCGCGCAGGACCTGCCCGGCGGGCGTCGCCAGCACGGTCGGTGCTCCGCCGGGCTGCGCGGTACGCAGCGTGAAGCTGCCGCGTTCGTCGGTCGTCGCGACGGTTTCGTCGAGGTGCAGGAAGCCACTCAGTCGCGGCGCTACCGCGGCCAGGTGTTCGACCGGGTCCGCGGCTACCGTGATTCTGCATCCGGCGACCGGCGCGTCGGCGGCGTCGTGCACCTCGCCGTGGATCGTGCGCAGCGGTCGGAGTTCGAGGCGCAGGGGAACTCCCGGGATCGGGAGTCGATGGATCTTCGAACGAGCGTCGTCGGTCTCGGCGCGCAACGCGAAGAAGCCGGTCGAGGGCCGCGGCAGCGTGAATCGGCCGCGCGGTCCGGTTCGTGTCCGGTCACGCTCCATCGCTTCCTCCGTTTGGGCCGCGAGCGGAGCGTGCGGGTCGGGCCGCCCGTACAGGACGACCACGGCGTCGGGCACCGGGTTGCCCTCTTCGTCCGTCACGATCCCGATCGCGGTCTCGGGGGCTTTCCCCTCGTCCGTGCTCTGCGCAACCGGGCTCGCGCCGACGATCAGCGCAGTGAATGCCCCCACAACATGCAGTCTCGACATCTTGCAGTGTAGTTCGTGTCCGGTGTGGTTCCGATCCGATCGCGTCAGCGCTCGAGCGCGGCGCGCAGGTGCCTCAGGTCGTAGTGCCGCAGCGCGCCGGGGACCACGTAGGGCAGCAGCGTCTCGTCGACGTCCGGTTCGTAGAGATCGAGCCAGCTGTCGATCGGGGTCTCGATCTCGACCTCGCCGAACAGCGAGCGCGCGAAGGCCGCAGCGTGCAGCGCCGCGATCCCGGCCGGTCCGTGCGCGACCAGGTCCGGCGCCTCACCGTGCGACGCCCGCAGCTGCGCGGCGACGTCGAGGATCTGGCGGGTCTGGATCGCGACGAGGCAGCGGTCGAGCAGGATGCCGAGTGCTGCGTCGCGGCCGGCCGGGCCGGAGCTGCCGTACCAGGCCTTCTCCTTGGGCTGCGCGTGGCCGGTGCACAGCGGCGACAGCCAGGTGGTGGGGCGTTCGGGAGTGCTGCGCAGGTCGACGTTGCCGAGGACCAGCACGGGGCGGCCTTCGCCCTTGTGCCGCGTCGAGGGGGCGGTGGTGCCGTCGGCGAAGCGGATCCACTGCACGCCGTCTTCGCGGTGCTCCGATTGGATCGGCCGCGTCGCGATCGGTCCCTGGCGGAAGCCGAACAGGCGGCGGGCTTCGGCGAGCGCCGGTTCCTCGCCGAGTTCGGCATCGAGATGGAGCTGTGCCCGCAGCACCTGCGCGTAGTCGCGGAGCCGCGCCGGCAGCGGGTGGGCGTTCTCGTGCAGTTCGACCTGGCCCTGCTCGCAGACCTGCGCCTCGGTGGCGGTCATCGGTGCGTTGGCGACGCAGGTCACGTCGAGGTCCTCGTCGAGGAGGTGGCGGCCGAACCACTCGACCGTCGCCTCGATGAGCTTCGCGTCCCAGCCGTGGCCGGCGTCGACCTCGGTGAGCGCGAGGTGGTCGCTGGCGCTCAGCGCCGCGTAGACCTTGCGGGCTTCGTCGACCGTTTCCCGCGTGCCGCCGATCGGGAAGAAGTCGCGCTGCGCGGCGCAGACCAGGGTCGGTGCCGGCGCGCGCACGGCGAGTAGATCTGCATGGTCGATGCCGGCCGTCGCCTGACCGCGCAGCAGTTGCTCTGCGTCCTGCGGCCCGATCGCCCGCAGCACCTGCGGCAGCGAGGTCACGTAGCACGAAGGTGCCGCGACCTTCAGTCGCTCGTCGAAGGCGAAGGCGAGCACGGTCTGGGTACCGCCACCGCTGTTGCCGCAGATGCCGAGTCGTTCGGCATCGACGTCGTCGCAGCGCACGAGGGCGTCCACGCAACGCACCGCGTCGGCGACCATCACCGCCGCCATCGAGGTGCCGAGCAACAGAGCGCGCGCACCCTGGACGTTGTGGGCGCGCGTGCCCCAGCGCAGCGCCTTGCCCGACTCGTCGAACTCCTGCAGGCGCTCGCCCTGCTCGACCGGATCGAAGCACAGCGCGACGAAGCCGTGCTGCGCCAACGTCGCGGCGCCACGTTGGTACAGGGGATACGACTTGCCCTCTTCGCTGTGGCCGCAGGCGACCAGCACCGCGGGCCGCGGGGCGGGGAAGCGCGCGGCATCGGGCACGTAGCGGTGCGCCGGGATCCAGCTCCGGTCGAAGGCCTCGATCAGCAGGTGTTCGATGCGGTAGCCGTCGCGCGGCAGCGTGCGGACCGTGATCACGTCGGGCGGTGCGCGGTGGGCGCCGACGAACTCGCCGAGGCGCTCCTCGAGGAAGTCGCGGATCCGGCGCTGCCAGGCCGTGACCTCCGCGGGCGATTCCAGGCCGTTGCGGTGGCGGGCGCCGGCGGCGAGGCCGGCTTCGATGTCGCGCAGCAGCGCCTCGCGGGAGATCTCCCAGGGTTCCCGCTGGGCAGTGGCGGGGAGGGTCAGGGAGGTGGCGAGAAGGACCAGGTGGAGCGACTTCACGTTGCCGCCATGCTCGCGCCCGCGGTCGACCGCATGGGGGGTTTTCTGTCTTTCGGGGGAGTCTTGCACGGGACGTCTCGTCGTCTGGCGCTCGACAAACAACCTGTTGGTAGTGCGTCGAGCCCTGACTCCCGATCTGCTTCCCACGATGAACATCCGTCTTGCCGCCATCGCGGCTCTCGTCGTCCTTCCGCCCTGCTTCGCCCAGGAACCCGCCGCTGCGCCCGACGCCGAGGCGAGCCCACTCGCCACCGCGTTGTCGCGACTCACCCGGACCGACGGGATGTCGAGCTGGCGGCTGACCGTCGAGCGGGAAGGTGCCGACGGCGGCGATCCCTTCGGTGGCGCGGTGGTGCTCGGTGGTCCGGAGGCCGGGGCGCCCTACGAGGGCGAACTCCAGGTGCTGTTCGACGGCGAGGAGCTGATCGCCTGCACCGACGGTGAACTGCCCGGGTTCGCGCTCTACCGGACCGCCAAGGGTCGCGAGATCATCACCACCACCATGGAGAGCGGCGAGTCGATCGACGTGCGGGGCGTGCTCGGCGATGTCGCTCAGCTGCTGCGCCGTGACCGGCTGGTCGAGCGGGTCAGCGCGTCGATCCAGAAGGCCGAGATCGAAAAGACCGACAACGAGGACGGCTCGACCGAGCTGCTCTGCGAGCTGCCGAAGTCCTGGCTGGCGACGGATGCGGACGGCGATGCGTTCGGCGGGATGTTCGAGAACCCGATGGCGCCCAAGGTCCTGAAGGTGACCGCGCGCCTGGAGATCGGCGCCGACGACACCCTGAAGGCGCTGCGCTTCGATGTGATCCGCAGCGACCCGATGGCCGCGATCCAGGCCGCCGCGATGTCGGGTGAGTTCGGCGGCGGCGGCGAGATCGCGATCGGTCCCGACGACATCGCCGCATTCGCCGACGAGCCAGGTCCGGTCACGAGTTTCACGCTGCGTCCCGCTGCCGGCGCCGAGCGGGCCAAGGAACTGCTGGCCCGCCTGCGCAAGGTCGCCAAGGGGGGTTAACAACCCGGCCGGGTCGAGTTGTTAACCCCCTCGCTCGTCACGTCGCCTTCTGCATCAGCTCGGCGATCGCCTTGGCCAGCGCGGCGGGGTCCTTGGGCATCGAGCCCTCGGCCAAGAGCGCCTGGTCGTACAGCAGGCCGCTCCAGCGCGGCAGCCGCTCGGCGTCGTCGGCCATGCCCGTCAGCGCCTTCACCACCGGGTGGTCGGGGTTCAACTCGAGGATGCGCTTCTGCTCGGGGATCGGCTGGCCGTTGGCGCGCAGGATCCGTTCGAGGTGCGGGCTGAGGCCCTGCTCGGAGGTGACCAGGCAGGCCGGTGAGTCGGTGAGACGGCTCGAGACGCGCACGTCCTCGACCCGATCGCTCAGCGCCTCCTTCACCTTGCCGACCACCTCCTCGAGGCCCTTGGCCTTCGCCTCGTGCTCCTTCTTCTCCTCCTCGGTCTCGGGGAGGTCGAGCGCGCCCTTCGAGGCGGCGATCAGCTTCTTGTCCTCGAACTCGGTGAGCCGCTGCACGACCCACTCGTCGATCGGGTCGGCCATGTAGAGCACCTCGTAGCCCTTCTTGCGCAGGGCCTCGAGGTGCGGGCTGTTGCGGCAGGCTTCGAGCGAGTCGCCGGTGACGTAGTAGATGCCCGGCTGGTCCGGATCCATCTTCGCGACGTAGTCGGGCAGCGAGACGAGGCCGCGGTTCGCGCTCGACTCGTAGCGCAGGAGCCGCGCGATCTCGTCGGTGTACTCCGGATCGAAGTGCACGCCCTCCTTGAGCACCCGGCCGAACTGCTGCCAGAAGGTCTCGTAGCGGTTCCGTTCGACCTTCTCGGTGGTCTCGTTGCCGTCGTCGTCCTCACTCTCCTGCTCGATCTCGGTCACGCCCTCATCGGCGAGCTCCTGGAGCAGGCCGAGCGTCTTCTTGGTGACCTGCTTCTTGATCGCCCGCGTCACGCGGTCCTGCTGCAGCAGCTCGCGCGACACGTTCAGCGGCAGGTCCTCGGAGTCGATCACGCCGCGCATGAACCGCAGCCATTCGGGCAGCAGCTCCTCGCAGTCCTCCATGATGAAGACGCGCTTCACGAACAGCCGCACGCCGCGCTTGTTGCGCTGGTCGAACAGATCGAACGGCGCCTGACCCGGCACGAACAGCAGGCCGGTGAGCTCCTGCGTGCCCTCGACCTTGAAGTGGGTCCAGGCCAGCGGGTCCGACCAGTCGTGGCTGAGGTGCTTGTAGAACTCGTTGTACTGGAGGTCCTCGATCTCCGACTTGGGCCGCGTCCAGAGCGCGCTGGCCTGGTTGACGGTGTCCCACTCGGTCTTCTTGTCGTCGCCTTCGCCGCGGGTGACCTGCAGACGGATCGGGTGGCGGACGTAGTCGGAGTACTTGCGGATCAGGTCCTTCAGGTCCCATTCGCGTGCATACTCGTCGGCGTCGTCCTTCAGCGACAGCACGATGTCGGTGCCGCGGCCTTCACGCTCCGCCGGCTCGACGGTGTAGCCGTCCTTCGCGTCGCTCTCCCAGGCCCAGGCCTCGTCACTGCCGGCGGCCCGCGACACCACCCGCACCCGGTCGGCGACCAGGAACGCCGAGTAGAAGCCGACGCCGAACTGCCCGATCAGCGACAGTTCACCCTTGCCCTCGGCCTTGGCCTTCATCGCCTCGACGAGTTGGCGGCTGCCCGAGCGCGCGATCGTGCCCAGGTTCTGGACCAGCTCGTCGTGCGTCATGCCGACGCCGTTGTCGCGGATCGTCAGCGTCTTGTTCTCGGCGTCGGGGACGATCTCGATGCGGAGCTCCTTGTCGTCGCCCATCAGCTCCTTCTCGGTCAGCGCCCGGAAGGCCAGCTTGTCGAGCGCGTCGCTGGAGTTGCTGATCAGCTCGCGGAGGAAGACCTCGCGGTGGCTGTAGAGCGAGTTGACGACGATCGAGAGGACCTGGTCGACCTCGGCCTCGAATCGATGCTGTTCGGCTTGGGGGGTGCTCATCGGCGCGATCGATGTCAGGAAGGGGCTGCTGGGATGGACGATGGGCTCCGGGGCGTTCCGATGGGCTCCCGGAGCGGAATTCGGGCCGAACAGGATTCGCTGCGGCGCCGCCGGTTTCAAGACCCCGGAGGGCCCCGCGGCCTCAGGCGGCGGGCCAGAGCCACGCGAACGCGGCTCCCGTGGCGAGGCCGTAGAGCAGGCCGTCGAAGACGAAGCGCCAGGCGACGTCCCAGCGCGCGCCCTTCCACATCGGCTCGTTGACCGTCGCGCCGGCGTAGGCCAGGAACGCCACGGTGGCGGTCAGCCGGAACACGTCGTCGCCGGCGGCCTCGGTGCCGAGCCCGATGGTGGCGACGTAGCCGGTCACCAGGCTGATGACGAGCGAGGTCACGAACCACTGCAGCAACGACTTGCCCATGCTCGGCATGCCGTTCTGCCGCAGGATCAGGTAGCCGACGGGGCCCTGGGCGAAGCGGGCCTGCGTCTCCGGCGACTTCATCTCCTCCATCGAGCAGACGCCCGGGAACCAGTAGTGGCCCGGCTTCACGCCGGAGGCGCGGAGCGCGTCCATCACCGGCTGCTCGTCGGGCAGCTTCGCCACGTCGCCCTTGTGGAGCGGCAGGACCATGTGGACCACCGAGCTGACGACGAACACGAAGACCGCGGCCAGGAGGACCGGGAGCCAGAGGGAGGCGAGAGAGAGGGTGGCGAGGGTGAGCATGGCCGGGAGCGTAGCCGGCCGCCTGCCCTCAGCGGATCACGTCGAAGACCACCACCCCGTGCTCCTGGTGCAGCACGAAGCCGTCTCCCAGGTTGCGCAGGACTCGGTCCAGGAACTCCGCCATGGTCTCGCAACCGGCGGGGAGTGCGATGGGCGGGCGGGCGTCCAGCTGGGTCGAGGCCGCTCGAGTGAACAGCACGCCCGGGAATCCAGGAACGGCTTCGGCCAGGGTCGCCGGCAGGTCGTGTGCTGGAAGCGCATCGATCTCCTCGAGTTCGGGGGCGGGAAGGGCCGCGAGGTCGGTCGTCGCTGCGGGGCAACTGCAAGGGGACTCGGCGTCGCGTGCTTCGGCCAGTCGGACTCGCTGGGCGTCGAGGAGGGTGCCGAGTAGCCGGTGGACGCCGGGGGTCTGCGTGACCTCCAGCTCCGGTCCGTCGACGGTCAAGCTGCGGGTCGGCAGCCGCCAGCTCCAAGGGGCTGCTTCGCTGCGGATCCAGGCGGCGATCTCCTCGGGCTTCCAGCGGGCCGCCACGAAGTCGGAGAGGTCGTAGCGGCGCGTGACCGGATCGGCGAGCGATTCGTCGAGCGGATGCAGGGTGGGGCCCCGGTCGGGAAGGAGCTCCCAGCCGATGCCGAGGACGGTGCAGATCAGGTCGAGATCGGCGCGCGGCGTGGCGTGGAACGAGAGGCCGCGGAGGACGAGGTCGGGATCGTCGGCCAGGCCGTAGGGGTCCCGGACCGCCACCTGACACATGGCGGTCAGGAACTGGATGGCGTCGCCGAGCGGGGCGACTTCGTAGTGGAAGCGGATGCTGGCTTGGTCGAGTCGGGCGAGGTCTTCGAGCTGGGCGTCCTGGCAGTGGGCCGGGACCGGGAGGATGCAGACGACGACGGACGCGAAGACGATTCTGTGGCGCATGGCAGGGTGTCCGCACCGCAACCGGGCGCGGGAGGTCGGGATGAGGAGACCTTCCCGGCTAACGTCACGGGTTCCCGAGCCGTCGAGAGATCCGACCGAGGAGAACCACATCATGATCCGACGAGCCATCACCGCCCTTCTGCCCCTCTGCGCCGCGCTGCCCCTGGCCCTGCCCGCGCCTGCTCCAGCTCCCGTGCCCGGCCCCGGCAACGTGGTGCTGACGATGAAGCGACTGCTGACGGCGATGGACACCGGCGATGCGGCCGCGGTGCAGGAACTGCTCGCGGTGCCGAACACCATCGGCTACGCGATGCGGCTCGACGGGGAGCAGATGTTCGAGGAGATGCGCAAGACCCCGGTCGGAGCCTGGTTCGAACTCGACGAAGCCGGTCGTCCATTGAGCTTCGAGACCCCCGAGGCGTTCGCCGCCGCGATGACCTCGCCGCCCCCCGGCTCGACCTGGCGCCACGAGGTGCGGCAGGGCATCGCCCACTGCGCCAGCCAGGACGCGAGCATGGGCATCCTCGAGTTCGACCGCATCGTCGAGCACAACGGCGAGGAGGCGGCACGCAAGCGGATGCGGGTGACCGCGGTGATGCATTGGGTCGACGGCGGCTTTCGCATCCACAGCTGGCATGCTTCCGCGCTGGCCGGCGAGCTGCCGATCCCGCCGCTGCCCGAGAAGGCTTCGAAGGGCGAGTGACCCAGCGTTTCTGTCGTGGTCGGTGCCAGGCACCGTTCGCGACAGAGTCTGCGCCACAAAGTCTGTCGTGGTTCGTGCCTGGCACCGACTACGACAGACTTCGGGGGTCAGATCTCGAGGAGGTCTGCGGCCTTCACCACTTCGCCGGCGAACACCGCGCGGGCCTCGGCGATCAGGTCGTGGCCGTCGCACTCGGGGTAGAAGTGGGTGAGGACGAGCTTCTTCGCGCCTGCGCGCTGGGCGGCGCGGCCGGCTTCGGTGGGGGTCATGTGGCCCGGGCCTGGTGCTGCGCTGGGGAACGCGGAGTCGCAGATGAACACGTCGGCGGCTCGAGCGAGCGGAATCAGGCCGGCGCAGTCGACCGCGTCGCCCGAGAAGGCGACCACCCGGCCGCTGCCGCCACGGACCCGATAGCCGAGACTGGCGTCGGTGTGCTCGATGTCGACCGCGGTGACCTGCAGGCCCTCCACCTCCAAGTCGCCCGGCGCGATCTCGTCGAGCACCAGCTCGAACGGTAGCCGCCCGACCCACGGCCAGGCTTCGGCGAGACTGGCGTGCAGCGCGCGGAGGCCAGGCGCGCCGACGACGCGCAACCGCTTCACCGCAGCGAAGGCGGGGTTCCGGAGCCCGAACAACAGCGGCGCGAGATCTGCGCAGTGGTCGGTGTGGTAGTGCGTCAGGAGGACGGCGTGGACGTCGCCGAGATCCAGTCCCGCCTGCGGCAGCCTGCGCAGCGTGCCCGGCCCGAGATCGACCAGCACGTTCCGTCCGCCATCCTGCACCAGGTAACCGGCCGGGAATCGATCGATCACCGGCACCGCCGTGCCCGAGCCCAACACCGTCACGCGCATACGGATGGGTTAGCGCCGCGGGCCGATCGAGTCGACCCTCACGCGTGCTGCTGTGCCAGCAACCTGCCGAGCGTCTCGGCGAGGCGCGACCGATCCAGGGGCTTGGTGAGGAACTCGTCGCAGCCCGCGGCGAGGCACTTCTCACGGTCGCCGTCGA
Source organism: bacterium (assembly GCA_030432695.1). Classification (GTDB taxonomy): domain Bacteria; phylum Planctomycetota; class UBA1135; order UBA1135; family UBA2386; genus JAUILN01. The sequence goes on from JAUILN010000014.1 coordinate 239,256, forward strand.
GCGCGTGGGCGGTGAGTGCGATCACCGGTGTGTGGTCGTCGCGGTCGCGCAGCGAGCGGGTCGCGGCGTAGCCGTCGAGCACCGGCATCTGCATGTCCATCACCACGCAGTCGAAGTGCCGCTGGTCGAGCATCCGCAGTGCGACGAGGCCGTTCTCGGCGAACTCGGAATGGAGTCCGAGCTTGCGCAGCGCGTGGCGTAGCAGGAGTCGGTTGTCGGCGGCGTCGTCGACGACCAGGACCGTGCCGGAGAATGTCGGCATGCCGGTCGCCGTGTCTCCATCGAGCATGCGCGTGCCTGACCAGCGCGGCAGAGCCGGCGCGAGCACCGGGTCGCGTGATCGGGCCCGCGCATAGGGAAGTACCAGGCGGAAGGTCGTCCCGCTCGCGCCGTTGTCGGTCAGCATGAGCCGGCCGCCGAGGCAACGCGTCACGGCCTTCGCCAGGGCCAGCCCCAGGCCCACACCGCCGTGGCGGCGCGCATGGCTGCTGTCGCCCTTGCCGAGGTCCGCGAACAGCCGTGCCCGCATCTGCTCCGGAATCCCGGGGCCGCTGTCCTGGACCTCGAAGACCAGCTGCTGATTCCCCTCCAGCGCGGTCACGTGCAGCTGTACGTTGCCCCGGCGCGTGAACTTGACCGCGTTGTGCAGCAGGCAGCGCAGGATCTGCGCGACCCGGTCGGGGTCCACCTCCACGCACATCGGCACGGAGTCGTCGACCGTCGTCGAAAGGATCAAGCCTTTGCGGTCCGCCTCTGGCCGCAGATCGCGGTCCAGCTCGCGGACCAGGGTGCGCGGCTCGACCGGGATCGGGTGGATCCGGAGGTCGCCGTCGCGCAGCCGCGCATAGTCGAACACGTCATTGACCAGCCTGAGCAGCAGGCGGCCGTGGTTCAGCACCCGGCGGGTGAACTCGTCGCGACGCCGCTCGCTGATCCGCTCCTGCGCGGCGATCTCCGCGTAGCCGAGCATCGCGGTGAGCGGCGTGCGCAGCTCGTGGGCGAGGTTCGACAGGAACGCGTCGCGCGCCGCCCGGTCATCGGGCGAAGGTTCAGAGCCACGACGGCGACGTCCGAGCAGATAGCCCGTGGCCAGCGCGAGGCCGGTCGCGAGCAGCAGCAGGGCGGTATCGGCGATGGACATCGAGACGGGAGTCTTCCGGATCTCCCGCTCTCATCGGCCATGCCGAGGCCCGGTCTTCAGTCGAGACCGGCCAGCTTCCGCAGGGCGGCGTATTCCTCGGGGGTGTCGCAGTCGCGGCAGAACCGGGCCTCGGGATCGAAGGCGCGGACCTCCTCCTCGGGGATCAGGTGCACCCCGGCCAGCTCGGCGAGCGCCTGGGCCCGGCGTTCCCCGCCGTTGACCAGTGCGTGGATCGCCGGGATCTCGCGGACGTGGTAGATGCCGGCCATCGGCTGCGGCTTGCCGTCGACCACCGGGACGACCCCGGAGTGGTCGCCGAGCTGGTCACAGAGCCACGCGAAGGCCCGGTCGTCGAGGAACGGCATGTCGCAGGCGGTCACCAGGGCGGCGTCGCAGCGGTCGTCGAGCGCGCGGAGCCCGGTCTCGATCGCCGCCAGCGGGCCTTCGCCGGGCCGCTCGTCGAACACCAGGTCGCACTCGGTGTGCAGCGGGGGCAATTCGTTCTCGGGCGAGCGGCTGACGACCACGACCGGGTGGCTGCAGTCGAGGAGTTCGGTGATGGCGCGGAGCAGCATCGACTGCCCGCCCCAGTCCAGACCGGCCTTGGGCTGGCCCATGCGCTCGCTCGGCCCACCGGCCAGGATGATGGATCCGACGATCATGGCGCGGAGCGTACGGCGGTGGGGCGGCGCGGGCTACGACGTAGACTGCGAAGCTCAGCGATGATCCAAGCAGCGACCCTCCGGCTCTGTGACCACGTCTTCGAACGGCTCGACTGGGCGCGGCTCGGCGAGATCTACTGCGACGAGGGTGGCGACGCGTTCTGGGCCGCCCACCGGGAGCCTGCGCGGCGGCTCGGCGGCGACTGGGCCCGGGCGCTGGCGAGGCGGTTGCCGACCGGGGGAACCAGTCTCTACGTCGGCGCCGGAGTGGCGGAGCTGGTGCCGATGCTGGTGGAGGCCTGCGATCTCGGGCGGCGGGTCGTGGGGGCCAACCTGCGCGCGGAAGAGATCGAGGTCCTGCAGGCGGGACTCCGAGCCTGCGATCTCGGAGCGCGGATCGACCTCCGGGCCGGCGACGCCGCGGCGGTCGCCGAGGGCGGGCGCTACGACCATCTCGCCGTTGTCAGCGTGCTCACCGATCCGGAGACCTGGCCGCAGCTCAGCGGGGTCACCTACGGTCGGATCCCCGCGGTGGCCTTGGACGTCCAGGCATTCACGGCGGAGCGCGAGCGAGCGCGGCGACTCGTCGGTGGCCTGTGCGCGGGTCTGACTCTCCCTGGTCTGGTGACCACCACGGTCGACGAGGTCGCGTGGTTCCTCGACTGGTCCGATCAGAGCGGAGTGTCGATCGAGGCTGACGACGAGGTGGTCGAAACCGCGATCGTGGGAGATCCCCTTGGGTTCCTGGCGGTGCGGAGCGGATAGGCTCGGCGCCGCCCCTCCCGTTTCCCCCGACGTCAGTTCCCGATGACTGATCTCCGTCCGGTCGGCACGTTCTGTTGGTGCGAACTCGCCACGCGAGACGCCGACGGCGCCAAGTCCTTCTACTCGTCGCTATTCGGCTGGACCTATGCGGACGACACCGGCGACTTCGGGGTCTACACCAAGATCCAGGTCGACGGCCGAGAGATGGGGGGGCTGTATGCGATGGCTGGCCCCATGTTCGAAGGTGTGCCGCCGCACTGGATGTACCACGTGCGCGTCGAGGACGCCGACTCGGTGGCGGCGCGTTCGACCGAGCTGGGCGGCACGACCCTGATGGGGCCGATGGACATCCCGAACACCGGTCGGATGGCGATCCTGCAGGACCCCACCGGCGCGCGCTTCGCGATCTGGCAGGGCACGCAGCACTGCGGAACCACGCTGCCGCCGGAGACGATCGGCTCGAAGGGCTGGGTCGAACTGCAGACCCGCGACACCGCGGCGGCCACTGCCTACTACGCGGGCCTGTTCGGGTGGGAGGTGAAGGCCGACAGCGGCGAGCAGCCCTACCACGAGTTCGCCCTGCCCGGCGGCAAGCAGTTCGCCGGCATGATCCAGATCGACGAGCGCTGGGGCGAGGCGCCGTCGAACTGGATGGGCTACGTGATGGTCGACGACTGCCAGGCCACCTTCGCCAAGGCGACGAGCCTCGGTGCCGCGCCCTACATGCCGCCCAAGGTGATCCCCGGCGTCGGCGAGTTCTCGGTGGTCGCGGATCCGCAAGGCGCGGTGTTCGCGTTCATCCAGATGTCCGCAGGGGGTTAACAACTCGACCCGGCCTGGTTGTTAACCCCCTCGACCGACGTCACGGACGATCGACTGCAACGCAAGGGGGTTAACAACCAGGCCGGGTCGAGTTGTTAACCCCCCCCAAAGCTCACTTCAGCAGGCGCGTGGTGGCGACCTGGGCTGCCTTGGCGATCTCGGCGTCGGGGTCTTCGGTCCAGGTGATCAGGAAGGGCAGGGCCTCGGGTTCGCCGAGTGCGCCGAGGGCCTGGATGGCGAGGAGGCGCTTGGGCTTGGGCTGATCGGCGGCGGCCTGGGCGACGAGGCGCGCGGCGGCCTTGGAGCGGCCGAGTTCGGCGGTACCGGAGAACACTGCGTCCCAGTGGGCCTTCTGCTCCTGGTGGAAGCGGATGGCTTCGAGGGATTGGCGGGCGGCGTCGCGGACCTCGGGTTTGGCGTCGCCCAGCGCGGTCAGGAGGGCGGGGACCCCTGCGGGTTCGAGGCGGGCGCCGAGGGCGTTGCAGGCGGCGAGGCGGTAGGTCCACTTCTCGTGGCGGGTGAAGGGTGCGATCAGCGGGGCGGCGGCGCCTTCCACCTGCGGGGCAATATGGCGCATGAGGGCGTCGGGGGCCGAGGAGGCCGCGAGGGCCCGGCGGAAGCGCTCGTTGTCGATGGGTAGCTGGCGCTCGGCGACCTCGTCGATCGCCGACGCGGCGACGAAGGGGGTCGGGTCCTCGAGGGCGTCGAGGAGGCGCGTGGTCCAAGCGTCACCGTCGAAGTGGTCGAGGCACTCGACGCCGAGGTCGCGGAGCTGGTCGTCCTTGGCGTCGAGGAGTGCGACGACGAGGCGTTCGACGGCTTCGGACGTGGCGGGTTCGAGCTGGCCGAGCTTGCGGCGGATGACCAGGCGGAGGGTGACGTTCTGGAGGCCGTAGTGGAAGGGGGCGTCGGGGCGGCTGACCTGGCTTGCGGCGAGGTCGGCCATCGTCGTCAGCAGGTCGGCTGGGAGTGAGAGGGGGTTCGCCGGGCAGGGGACCGTGTTGTTGTTGGCGCCGTGGGCCGTGAGCGAAGAACTCTCGGGCGTGGCCTGCACGTTGAGGAGGTGGCCGGCTGCGACCCACGCGTCCTCGTCGATGGGGTCGAGGCCCTGGAGCGCGGTGCGCCAGACGCGGGGGAGCTGCTCGTCGGTGTAGCCGTGCCAGTGGTGGGCGCCGTTCGCGTCGACGATGTAGTGGGACAGCATGGCGATGCCTGCCGGCAACCAGTCCGCCTGCTGGCGCTGGCGCATCCAGTCGGGGAAGGGCGACGGTGCGAATCTCGGTTGCTGCGGAATCTGGGGTTGGGCAACCAACATCCGGACAAGCTTCTCGTCGCCGACCTTCACGAGCTGCGCGATGCACGCGCTGCGAACCGCGTCGTTCTCTTGCTTGCGGTCGCCGAACGGCGGTTCCAGGAAGCCCCGGATCAGGCCGCGGCTCGCTTCGTCGTCGCGTTGCTGGTTCAGCTTCACCAGGGCGTAGCCGAGTTCCGCGTAGAGGCGCTCGTTGGAAGATCGGATGGTGCGCTCGGCTTCGATCAGTGCGGCGAAGTAGTCCGTGGCCTGCGGCGCCCCGGTGCTGGCGAGGGCTGCGAACGCCTGTTCCGGCCAGGTCGTCCCGCGACGGATCTCCTCCACGTCTGGCACGTGCCGACGGATCGCCGGCCAAGCGCTCGCCGGCAGGTCGCGCCAGGCAAGCCAGGTGAACGCCAGGTTGGCGGAATCGCCGAGCGCCGCGAGGACCCGCTGCACGTCTTCCTCGCCCTGATGCGCGTGCTGGATGAGCCAGTTCCGGAGCAGTCGTTCTTCGAGGAAGCCCTGTCGTGCGAGCGCAGCAATCGATTCGAGGTCGGCGTTTGAAGTGCAGCGCTGCGCATAGAGCTGAGCGAGGTGGTCGAAGATCCTGCTCTCACCGTCGGCGAGATCGGCTGTCTGTCTCGCGCCGATGCGCGTGACGAGTTGTAGAACCTCGCGGCTAGCCAGGGCCGGCTCGATTCCCCAGGACTGCGGGCTGAACTGAGCTTGCAACGCATCCGCGTCCGAGTGCTCGATCACGAACGCTCGGCCGAGGCTGGTTCGTGGGCCGTGCTGTCCCACCAATCGACCTGCGGCCTCACGCACGTCGGGATCGACGGAGTCGAAGGCGTCGCGGAGGACTGGCAGAACAGCGTCTAGCGACTCCTCCAGGGCGTCGGGGTTGCTGGCCAGTTCGTTCAGTCGGGAGTAGAGGCTGCGGATCGCGATCGGTCGGGCGCCTTCCACCGGGGAGTGGACGGCTTCGAGCAGCGTGTCGAATGGCACGAGGCGGTACGCGGCGAGCGCCTTCTCGAATATCTCGGGCTCCGGGTGCTTGGCATACGCAGCGGCGACGGGTGCGAGATCTTCGGCGAAGATCGAGGATGCGTGCTCCGAGAGGAAGCGGAGTGAACTTGCCACGCGCCGTCTCGCGAAGTCCGGAAGCTGCTCGCTCAGCGCGCCGAGCCGGTCGAACGGCGGCTGCAGATCGTCTGCGAGGAGATCGAGAAGGAACTCGCGGGCCTGCGGGCCGCCGGTGAGCCAGAGCAGTTCCGAGATCCTGTACGTGGATCCAATATCTTGAGTGGCTTGGGCACGTTCGAGTTCCGCGAGGATTGCGCGTGATCCGGGCGCTCCGATCCAGTGCAGGTCATTCAGTAGATCCATTTGTACGACCATCTGGCTGAGGTCGCCTGGTCGATAGCGGGCCACTCGGATCGCGGCCTGGCGCTCCAGCGCGGCCTCGCGTTCCAGGTCGGGCCGTGGCGCCTCCAGCAGCGCGCGCGCCGCACGGGCGACGGCGTCGTCGGCGTTCTGCGAAGCCCGTTCGAGTGCCTCGCGCGCGGCGTCGATCTGGTCCTCCGGCGATCGCAGCAGCAGCTGACCGATCCGCAATGCGGCGTGGCGGCGGATCGCGGCCGGCTGGGCCGTGTCCTGCTCGATCGCCCGGTAGCGCTCCAGGGCGCGCGCCTCGTCGAATTCCGCCTCCTCGATGAGGATCGCGGCTTCGAGGGTCGGGTTGGTCGGCAGCGGGTCCTGCGCGGTCGCGTGCGTCGCGGGAAGTGCGAGCAGCAGCGCCATGAGGACGGTCGCCGGAATACTGGTCGTCGTGGGTCTGTGGGCCATGGGATCCAGAACACCCGGAGTCGGCGTGCGACGGGTCGCAGCCGCGTCGAAGGTCTGTCGAGAAACGGTCAAGGCGCGGCGTCCTCGTCATTGGCGAGCAGCCGATACCCGATGCCATGCACCGTCCGCACGAAGCGCGGCTCTCTGTGGTCGTCTTCGAGCTTCTGCCGCAGGTGCAGCACGTGGGTGTCGATGGTGCGGTGGGTCACCACGCTGTCGCGGCCCCAGACCACGTCGAGGATCTGGTCGCGGGAGACCGCGCGGCCGCGCTCGCGCCACAGCAGCGCCAGGATGCCGGCCTCCTTGGGCGACAGCGCGTGCGTGGTTCCGTCGCGCGTCAGCTCGAAGGCCGCGAGGTCGATGCGTGCTGCGCCGAGGGTGAAGGGTTCGGGCGTCTCGGGGGTGTCGTCGCGCAATCGCGGACTACGCCGCAGGTGTGCGCGGATGCGGGCCAGCAGTTCGCGCAAGGAGAACGGCTTGGTCACGTAGTCGTCGGCGCCGAGTTCCAGGCCGAGCACCTTGTCGTGCTCGTCGCCACGCGCGGTGAGGATGAGCACCGGAGTCACCGTGTCACGCGCACGGAAGGCGCGCAGGATCTCCAGCCCCGACGCGCCGGGCAGCATCAGGTCGAGGACCCAGAGGTCGTATTGCTGCCGGGCATCGCGTGCCGCGTCGACGCCGCGTATGCCGTCGGCCAGCACCTCGACCTCGAAGCCCTGGTTACGCAATGCCTCGCGCAGGCCTTCGCGCAGCGTCGTGTCGTCTTCGACGACGAGGATGCGTGGTCGCGTCATTCCCAGCGCTCCCAGGCTTCGACCAGGGGGATGCGCAGCACGAAGGCCGCGCCGGCTGCACCGTCTTCCGGTGCGAAGGCCCGCAGCGACCCGGAGTGCTGCTCGGCGATGACTCGCGCCAGATGCAGGCCGAGGCCGACGCCGGGCACGTCGCCGGCCTCGTGCGAGCTGCCGCGGCGGAAGCGGCTGAAGATGCGCTCGCGCTCGGCGGCGGGAATGCCCGGGCCGTGATCGCGCAGCGTGACGACCGCCTCGTGCCCATCGGTGGTCAAAGAGACCTCGAGGACGCGGCCGTCGAGGGCGTACTTGCGGGCATTGTCGAGCACGTTGAGCAATGCCTGGCGCAGCGACTCGGATTGGGCGCGGACGAAGATCGGCTCGTCGGGCAGCGAGCGTCGCACCTCCAGGCCGTCGCGTTCGGCGAGGGGCGTGAACAGGTCGAGGGTGTCGCGGACCACCGCGGCGAGGTCGACCTCACGTGGATCGAAGACCCGCTCGCCCTTCTCGGTGCGGCCGAGGTCGAGGACGTTCTCCACCAGCATGCCGAGGCGTGCTGCTTCACCGTCGAGGCGGCGAAGCCAGTCACGCCGCGCGGTCTCGTCGGTCACGTGGTCGTCGAGCAGGAGTTCGGCGGCGAGGCGGATGCCGGCGAGCGGGGTCTTGAGTTCGTGGGTCACGGTGGTGAGGAACTCGGTCTGCAGGCGCAGCGCGCGGGTCTCGCGGCGGATGCTGCTCCAGGTCTGCCAGAGGCTGGCGAAGAACAGCGCGGCGAGGGGGAGCGCGAGGTTGTCGAGGAGATCGAACGGTCTCTCGGCGAGCGTGGCGTCGGGGATCGGCGCCTCGAGCAGGCCGTCGAAGGCCGCGGGCGCTTCGGCGTCGCCCAGGGCGGCGGCGCGGATCGGGGTGCCGAGGAGTTCGGTGGCGATCGCGGCGGCGCGGGAGGCCGAGAGGCGGGCGCCTTCGCCGGTGGACGGATCGAAGAGGACGAGGGCTGGGCCGTCGCGTCGGGCGACGAAGCGCGGGGCCCTGGCGAGGACCGGGGCGAGGGCTTCGACGGCGCGGTGCGTGGTGCGGCGGGCGGTGGCGGAGTCGATCGCGCGGCGGGCGACGGCGGCACGGGGGGCGGGGAGTCCGGCCGCGACGAGGCGGTCGAGCCAGGCGCGGGCGCGGTCCTCGGGCAGGCGGATGAGGTCGGCGTCGAGGTTGCCGGGCGGGGAGTCGAGGCCGTCGCGCAGTCGCAGCAGGAGGGCCGACAGGCGCGGCTCGGGTGGGGAGGTCGCCAACTCGGCGAGGCGCGCGAGGGCTTCGTCGCGGCGGGGTGGTTGGTCGGCTCGAGACGCCTCCCAGGCCGCGCGGGCCAGGCAGGTGCCGCGCAGGGCGGGGGACAGCAGGGCCTCGGACGAGACGAACCCGAGGATCGAAGCCGCGCGGTCCTCGGGAGGCGCGGCCTCGGCGCGGCGCAGTGCCTCGGCGGTCAGCGGATCGAGTTCGGCGCGTGGATCGGGCTCGTTCGTCGGGGTCAGGCTGCCGAGGTCGGGGGGCACGACGAGGCGGCCATCCAGGACCGCGAACCGCTCGTCGGGTTCGGCGAGTGCCAGCGCATCGGGCGCCGCCATCCGCCTGGGCAGCGCGCGGACCGCCTGTTCTGCGACCGCGCGCGCCGCCGTCTCGCCGCGCATCTCCCGCAACCGGGCGTCTGCGTGTCGCCGGTCGTTCGCCAGCGCGAGGATCAACACCCAGAGCCCGAAGCCCGCCGCCATCGTCAGCAGCGGCATCAGGCGGCGCAGGCGGTGGCGCAGTGCTGCTGGGGCGAGCGGGTCTGTGGCGAGCGGGGCGATCGCACCAAGCTAGGCGGCGCGCGGCGCGAGTTGTCGAGAACCTGTCGAGGTGGGGGGGTTAACGTCTCGACCCGGCCCAGTTGTGAACCCCGTTCACAACCCGGCCGGGTCGAGTTGTTAACCCCCCCTTCGATGCGGATCGCGGCGTACGTCTACACGGGGTGGCACCCGATCGCCGAGCGCGACGAGGCCTTCCATCCGGGGTTCACGGAGTGGGAGCTGGTGCGGGAATGCCGGCCGCGGTTCGCGGGGCATCGGCAGCCGCGGGTGCCGGCGCTGGGGGAATACGACGACCGGGATCCGGTGGAGGTCGGTCGACGCTTCCGGCTGGCGCGGGAGCACGGCGTGGATGCCTTCGTGTTCGGGGTGTTCTGGTGCCGTGGCAAGCGGGTGTTCGAGCGCGGGCTCGACGACGGGTTCCTCGGGAGCGCGGAGGGAGCGGAGGCACCGTTCGCGTTGATGTGGGCCAACCGGATGCCGCGGCGGGTGCTGCCGGTGCGGCGCGCAGACCTGCCGGTGTTGGATTTGTCGCGCGAGGTGCCGAGCGACGTCGACGACTTCGTGGAGTTCGTCGCGATGCTGGCGGAGAACTACTTCGCGCGGCCGAACTATCTGACCGTCGGTGGGCGGAGCTACTTCTCGATCTTCGACTCGAGCTTCTTCCTGCGGGAGCTGGGTGTCGACGAGGCGCGGCGCGCGGTGGCGGCGGCGCGGGAGTGGCTGCGCACGCACGGTCATCGCGACGTCCACCTGGCGGCGATCGAGCCGAACGAGGAATCGCTGCCGCGGGTCCGTGAGGTCGGCTTCGACAGCGTGACGCACTACGTGTTCCTGCCGGACTGGAAGGGGCCGTTCGAGCAGGACTACCGCGAGTACGCCGAGCTGCGCAGCACCCAGTGGGCTTCGTTCGCGGCGCGCGCGGGCCTGCCCTACATGCCGAGCGTGGCGCCCGGTTGGGACGCCTCACCGCGCGGTGCCGACTTCGGCGAGTCGCGGCCGGACCGGTATCCGTGGTCGCCGGTGGTCACGGGCGAGGACCCAGGCCTGTTCCGGGATGCGTTGGTCCGCGCGCTGGAGTTCCGGTCGCCGGTCGCAGGTCCCGACGACCCGCTGGTCCTGGTCGCGTCCCTGAACGAGTGGAGCGAGGGCCACTACCTGGAGCCCGACGAGCGGTTCGGCACCGGATGGCTCGAAGCCGTGCGCGACGCCAGGGCGCGCGCCGAGTAGCTTCGTGCGGATGCCTGCACTTCCCGCCCACTGGCCGTCCAAGGTCTGGCTCGCGCCGCTCACCAAAGGTGGCAACCTGCCGTTCCGCCGCCTCTGCGTCGACTTCGGCGCGGTGGTGACCATGTCGGAGATGGCCTACGCGCGGCAGGTGAAGAAGCGCTCGCGGGCCGAGATGGCGCTGCTGCGGCGGCACGCGTCGGAGAAGGTCTTCGGGGTGCAGATCGCGGCGGGGAAGGTCGAGGACGCGGTCGAGGCGACCAAGATCGCGGTCGACCAGGGTGCGGACTTCGTCGACCTGAACTGCGGCTGCCCGATCCACGACACGGTGAAGCGCGGCATGGGCGCGACCCTGCTGCAGCGGCCCGGGGCGCTGGGCAAGATCGTCGCGGCGATGGCCGAGGCGGTGGAGGTGCCGGTGACGGTGAAGATCCGGACCGGCTGGAAGGAGGACAAGGTCAACGCGCACGAGGTCGCGAAGATCGTCGAGGAGTCGGGCGCTGCGGTGCTGACGGTGCACGGGCGGACCCGCGAGCAGCGCTACACGAAGTCGGCCGACTGGGAGCTCATCGGTGAGATCGTGCGGCAGTGTTCGATCCCGGTGCTCGGCAATGGCGACGTGCTCACCTGGCACGAGGGCAAGCACCGGCTGGAGCTGTCGGGCGCGGCCGGCGTGATGTTGGGGCGTGGTGCGTTGATCAAGCCCTGGCTGTTCCGCGAGTGCGCGGCCGAGAGCGAGTGGTTGCCGAGCAGCGACGAGCGGCTGGAGGTCCTGCTGCGGTTCGCGGGCTACCTGAAGGAGCACTTCCGCGACGACGAGCGCGGTCGCACCCGCGCGATGCGCTTCCTGCCCTGGCACCTGGGCTTCTTCGCGCGCTGGCGGCCGATGCCGGAGGAGCGCTTCCAGGCCGCGGCGTTGGAGCACCCGCTGATGCAGACCCGCTTCGAGGACGATGGTGCGGACGATTTGGGCCCGGTCGAGCGGATGCTGCGCGACCCGCGCGAGGACGTGCACGAGCAGCTCGCCGCGCTGCTCTGGGAAGCCGTCGACCTGGACGGCCTGCGCGGCGCGGTCGAGGAACTCGCGGCGCGCACGCCGGCCGTCGATGCCAGCGAGGTGGCCGGCGACGTCGCGGTCTCCCACGGCTGACGGCCTGCTGGTCGGTCAGCCGCGCGCGATCACCGGCACCGCGTGGAGGTTGCGCTTGGCGTCGCCGTGGCGCGGATCGCGGCGCAGGGCTTCCTCGAACGCCGCGCGCGCGCCGGCCAGGTCGCCCAGTTCGTGCAGCGCTACACCGAGGCTGTTGAAAGTCTCGGCTTCCGCGCCCTGCTCGCGCGTCGCGCGTTCGAAGGCGCGCGCGGCCTCGTCCCAGCGATCGAGCCCGGCGAGCACCAGGCCGCGCTTCTCGTGGGCGACCCGATCGTGGGGGAGTTCCGCGGCGAGTCCGTCGAAGACGCGCAGTGCGGTCGTCTCGTCGCCGGCGAGGAACGCGGCGCTGCCGAGGCGATCGCGGACCTCGCGGTTCGACGGCGCAAGACACGACGCTGCGCGGAACGCCGCGGTGGCCTCTTCGAAGCGCTCGTCTTGAACCAGGCGATCGCCGCGCTCGAGCAGCGCTGCCACCAGGGTGTCGAGTTCAGGATCTCCGCGCTCGCCTTCGAAGCGCTGCTCGACTTCGGGCTGGACGCCCTGCGGAGTCACCTCGCACCCGGCGACCCGCTCCAACGCCGCTTCGAGTTGACCCACCCGCACCTTCGGGTCGTAGCGCCTCGCGACCTCCAGGCCCGCCGCACGCACCTGGCGCCGCAGTTGTCGATGGGCACCGAGCAGGGCGATCGCCTGCGCCATGCCGCGCGCATCGTCGGCATCCACGAACAGGCCGTAGTCGGTGCGTCCCGGCGCGTAGCCGCGGAAGCACGGTACGTCGGTCAGCACCGTGGGCACTCCACAGGCCATCGCCTCCAAGGCCGGCGCGAAGAACCCTTCCTCCGGTCCGGTGGCGGTCGCCAGGAGCACGTCGAGGCCGCGGTAGATCTCACCCATCCGGGTGGGCGGCACACCGACGTGCCACTCGGTCGGCACGCCCAGGCTCCGTTCTTCATCGCACGGCTCGCCGTCGCTGATCCGCACCAGCCGCAGCGTGAGACCGTCGCCGAGCGCGATCCGACAAGCCTCGACCCCGTTGCGGATGCCCTTCCAGGCGAACTCCCAGGGCCCGACCAGTCCGACGCGCAGCTCCCGTCCGGGCATCTGCTCGGCACCGGGGAACATCGTGCCTGGGTCGATCGCGAAGACGATCTCCTCCACGTCTGCCGCACCGACGAAGGTGCGCAGCCACTCGGCGACGTGCGGGGAACTCGCGATCCGCGGTACCGGCAGGCGGAACGCCCGTTCGGCGGCGCTGCGTCGCGTCGGGTCCGCGTGCGTCAGCGGCTCGGGCTCCTCGACGAGGTGTACCACCCGGCCTCGCCCCGCTGCCAGCGCGTCGCTCACCTGCGTGGCCCGGGTCGCGATCACCACGTCGCAGTCGGGGATCGTCGCCGCCTCGAACGACGGCACCTGCCGGAACGTGCTCGCTCCCTGCTGATACCAGCGCGGCGCCGCCTCCCGGGACAACACCAGCACCTCGTGACCGCGCGCCGCGAGCAGCTCGGCGTCCTGCAGCACGCGCACGCCGCTGCCCGGGTTCTCGGCGACGGTCTCGAACAGCCAGACGATCCGCATGGGGGGAGGGCTCCGGAAGAGGGGCTCTCCCTGTCATCGGCCGTTCGGCCGTCCGTCCTGAATCGGGACGCGGCCCGCCACCCTCGCGGGGTGCGGGCGTCCACTTCAGAACTGCACGCGCCCGGCCGGCCCGCCGACCAGCGTGTTGCTGTTCGGGTCGAAGCCGAAGGCCTGCGCGACCACCCGGACGCCGGCCGGGATCGTCGGCAGCGGCACCGAGCCGGTGAACGGAGCGGTGCCCAGGAACGCCGGGCCGATCAGCGAGTTGGGGTCGATGAGCAGCGGGCTGAAGCCGGGGATCTGGATCAGACCGTCGTCCTGCGAGAACCACAGGCCGGTCACCGGGACCTGCGCCGACGAGCTGCTGACGCTCCAGGTGAGCGTGGCACCGCTGGTGCCGCTCATCGCGAGGCTGATCGGCGTCGATTCGTAGCAGCCCACGTCGGTGCGGACCGTGCCGTCGAAGTCGCTGTCCACCGCACCCGAGACGTTGTCGAGGTCGCCGCGGACGAACAGCGTCGGGTCGCCGGCGTCGATCAGCGGGCTGGTCGACTGCAGATGGAAGTCGTCCATCGTGGGGTTCACGAACTGCGGATCGACCGGGTAGTTGGCGGGTGGCAGCGTGCCGCCGGGGAACGCCGCGCCTTCGACGTCGATCGAGTTGTTCCAGAACGCGTTGCTGTGGACCCGGGCCGTGGCGGCGGAGGGCGTCGCACCCGAGGCCACCCCGACCCGCATCCCGCTGAAGATGTTGTTGGCGACCACAGTCTGGTCGGCATCGCTGAGGATCGCCAGGTGCGCGCCGTCGACGAACGTGTTGTCGAACAGCTCGTTGGCGCTCGACGTGTCGAACTCGTTGATGCAGTCGTTGCCGCAGTCGACGAACAGGTTGTCGTGGATCCGCCAACCGGTGATCGGCACACCCTGCCACAGCACGATGCCGCGGTTCACGTCGACGAACCGGCAGCGGTCGAGCTCGACGTCGGCCGAGCTGCCCGGGCCGTTGTAGCTGCCGGCCTGGACCGCGGTCGTCCACCAGTCGGTCTTGTCCATGTTGAAGAAGCCGACGTTGGTGAGTCGCAGCCGATTGCACAAGAGCCCGACCCGCAGTCCGGTGCCGGTGATGCCGCCGAAGTCGATGCGGACGTCGCCGAGTCCGCGGATCGTCAGGTCGTCCTGCGTCACGCTGGAGCCGACCTGCAGCGGGAACACCTCGCCGGTGGCCTGGCTCGAGTAGGTGCCGGCGTGCAGGAAGATGGTGTCGCCGGTGCCTGCGAGCAGCAGCGCGGCGCCGACCGACTTCAGCGGGCTGGCGGCCGTCCCGGTGTTGGTGTCGAGGCCGTTGGTGGCATCCACCCAGTATTCGGTCTGGGCGGAGACGCTGGTCAGGGTGAGGAGCGAGGCGAGTGCGAGTGTCTTCGTGAACATGGAGGTTCCTCCGGAGGCGGCCGGGTTGTCGGCCGGTGCACAGCACGGTATCCATCGCGACGCACTCGCGACTCGGGCGAACTCCCGTGGCATGATCCCGCGACCACGTTGAACCCGCTCATCCGACTCATTCCCGCCCCCCTGGTCCGCTTCTTCGCGAGCCCGTACGTGGCCGGGGATTCCCTGGCCAAGGCGATGGACACCGCTGCGGCGCTGTGGGCCGAGCGAAGTCTGACCAGCAGCCTGGACCTGCTGGCCGAGGACATCGAGGACCGGGCGACCGTCGACCGCAACCTGGCGACCTATCTCGACATGGTCGACGCGGTCGCGAGCGATCCGCGGTTCGCGACCGACGGGGAGCGGCCGACGGTGTCGATCAAGCTATCCAGCTACACCACCGAGCCGCTGGAGCGGGGTGGGGACGCGGCCGGATCGGGGGATGCGGTGCGACGCATCGTGGAGAGGGCCCGGGCCAAGGGGGTGCGCACCACCCTCGACATGGAGAGCCGGCACTGGACCGACTTCACGCTCGACCTGCTGGATGAGCTCCACGCCGCCGGCCACCAGCACCTGGGCTGCGTCCTGCAGACCCGGCTGAACCGCACCCGCGCCGACCTCGACCGTCTGCCCGAGCGGATCCGGACCCGGCTGGTGATCGGCATCTACGCGGAGCCGGAAGAGGTGGCGGTCACCGACAAGCGGGAGATGAAGGAGAGGATGCTCGTCTACGCCCGCGTGCTGCTCGAGCGCGGCCACTACGTCGAGTTCGCGACCCACGACGAGGCCTGTGTGCGCCGCTTCGTCGGCGAGATCGTGCCGGCTGTCGGAGCGACTGCCGAGCAGTTCGAAGTGCAGATGCTCTACGGGGTTCCGCGCGCCAAGCTGCTCGAGGAATTGCGCGGCCAGGGCATCCGGTGCCGGCTCTACGTGCCGTTCGCCCTGGGCTGGCCGGAGGCGGTCGCCTACCTACGGCGCCGGCTCGACGAGTACCCCCAGATGATGTTCCTCGTCGCGCGCAACTGGTTCCGGCGCGGCTGATTCGATCCGCGCAGCTCGAAGTCCTCACTACAGCGAGGGGTTCCGGCGACGTCGGACCCTCGCTATACTCGCCCGCCGAATGTCTGGACCACTCGCCACGATCGTCGAGCGCCTCTGCGCCTGGAAAGACGTCGCCCGCAAGACTGAGAACGGTAAGGACGGGTTCTACGTCCGCGGTCAGATCTTTGCCTACCTCGGGAAGAAGGGCGTCGTCGTGCGCCTCGCCCCGCCCCAGGTGGTCGAAGCGCTGAAGATCCAGGGCGCCAAGCGGCAGCCCGACGACGGCGACCCCCACGCCCGCGAGTTCGTGGAAATCCCGGTCAGTGGGCCTCGGGAAGTCGAGCGCGCCATGATCTGGCTGCGCCGCGCCTGCCGCCTCGGGCGAACGGCTGCGGGCCCGGTCTGAGTCGGGCTGGTCTGAGTCGGTCTGGTCCCGGATGAGGCCGTCGGGCGCGAAGGGGTTCCGGACCGGCCGGTGACCGGCCACGATGAGGGGGCGCCTCACGCGCTCTCCTCAACGATGGCACTTCGCTCAGTCGCCGCGCTCACCGCGCTCGCGCTCTCCCTCCCGGCTCAAGATCTCGAACTGACCGTCCAAGGCGGCTCCGTTCCCGGACAGATCGACTGGTCGGTCGGCACGGGCCAACCCTTCGCCCAGGGTGGGTTCATCATTCTGTCGACGGGACTCGGTCCGACCCCTTTGGCGATCCTCGACAGCCGCGACCCACGATCGCTGGGAGTCGGAAGTGAACTCCTGTCGGTGACGGTCGGTGGGCCGTTCCTCGCCGATGGCTACTTCCGTCCGGCCCCGCTGCCGGTGCCGAACATGCCGAGCCTGTTCGATGCCGCGCTGCACATGCAGTCGATCTCGGTGCAGGGCACGCAGTACTTCGTCGACAAGGTCAGCGAGCGCCGCACGGTCCGGTTTGGACCAGCGGGCTCTTGGCGGGATCGCGGCACCGCGTTCTCCAGTCCCCGCTCGTTCTTCCCGGTGATCGACGGCGGCGATGGCCGCGCGCTGATCGTCGGCGGCGGATCGGGGGCGATCTTCGCGCAGATCGCCCAGAAGTCGTGCGAGTTCTACGACCCGGCGACCGACTCGTTCGCGCCCGCTCCCGACCTGACGACCGAACGCTCGCTGCACACGGCGACCCGGCTGAGCGACGGTCGTTGGCTGATCGTCGGCGGTGTCGATTTCCGCAACGACCCGCAGGCCACCGCGGAGATCTGGGATCCGGTCGCCGGAACGTTCACCGCGGTGGCGTCGATGGCCTTGCAGCGCGGCGGCCACGCCGCGTCGCTGTTGCCGGACGGCCGCGTGCTGGTCACCGGTGGGCTCACCGACCTCAACGCTCCCTCTACTCCGATCGATCCGATCTACTCGGTGACCGATCGGACCGAGATCTACGACCCGGTCGCCGATCGCTGGTCGCCGGGTCCCCTGCTGAACCGCGTGCGTGCCGGGCACGTCCACATCCAACGCGCTGATGGCCGGGTGCTGATCGCCGGCGGCGTCGGTTGGCGGCGGATCATCATCCGGATCCCGGTGGTCGAGGACACGACCGACCTCTTCGATCCGGCTTCGCAGTCGATCGCCGCGGGGCCGAACCTACGGAACGCGCGCGCCGAATGTTCGGTGGCTGACCTCGGCAATGGCCGTTGGCTTCTCGCCGGCGGCGTCGGCACGATCAGCCTGACCCAGTGGGGGGCGCCGACCGCGAGCGCCGAGATCTACGACGAGGCCGGCAATTCGTTCGCGGCGACCGGTTCGATGGCCCAGCAGCGCGTCCTGCAGGAGGCCTACCCGATCGGCGGTGGCCGGGTGCTGCACGTCGGCGGTGGCGACGGCACCCTGTTCGCGCTGACCCCGCTCGCGAGCTGCGAGATCTGGGACGCGGCGACCGGCCAGTTCTCGGCGGCGCCGCCACTCACCGCATCGCGTGCCGCCTACGGTGCCTGGCAGACACCGACCGGTCAGTTCCACGTGATGGGGGGGAGTTCCGGTACCACCGGCGTGGTGAACTCCAACGAGGTGTTCTACCGCTGAACGGAGGCGCGGACCGGTCGACCCGGTCATCCCGTGTTGCCACGCGCTCCGGTGCGGCTAGTCCCCTCACCGGCCGCCGCTGACCAAGCCCCGGGGCGTGCCTGCCCCTCGTCTCCGCCGCGTCGTCGCGCCTGCGATAGACTCGATGGCGGGGAATCCGCACCCGGGCCCTCGAGAACCATGATCCACCTCCATCGCCTGCTCCTCCTTGCCGCGCTGACGGCCCCGGCCGTGGCGCAGGGCCAGTTCGATCTGCCAAACGTCGGCATCACGTCGCAGCCGGTCAGCACCCCGATCGGGGCGACGCCGATGCGCTACCAGCAGTGGTACGCGGGCTTCGAACTGTTCGCCAACCTCACCGCCCCGTCGCGGATCACCGGGGTCTCGCTGCTGGCCTCGCCGAGCGCGGGTGGGCAGGCCGGTCAGACGCTCGAGGTCGAGGTCACGATGGCGCACGCCACGCCGTCGATGACCGGCAACTTCGATCTGAACATGGCCAGCGACCGGACGGTGGTGCTGCCAAGGGCACGGATCCTGTGTGGCAATGCGACTCCGGGTGCTGAGACGCTGAACATCCAGTTCGCGAACGAGTTCCTGTGGAACGGGACCTCGCCGGTCGTGGTCGACTACAAGATCTTCGACAACGGCAACAACGGTCAGCCCTACGCCTTCGACAACGACTTCCAGACGGGCACCATCGCGCGGATGCAGCGGATCTTCGCGTCGAACAATCCCAACGCCCGCAATGCGACGTTCGGGCCGCAGGACTCCGGCATCAAGACGCGCTTCTTCTACAACCAGGCGATCGACGTCGCCTACGGACAGGGCTGTCCGGGTGAAGGAGGCTTCGTGCCGCGTGCCAGCACCGGTGGTGGCTACCCGGTGCCGGGCAACATCAACTACGAGATGCGGCTCGACGACGTGCCCGGCTCGCGGCAGGCCGTGTTCTTCATGGGCCTCAGCGACCAGACCTGGGGCATGACGCCGCTGCCGTTCGCGCTGGGCGTCATCGGAGCGCCGAACTGCAACATACTGGCGGAGTTCATCGCGAGCGCGCAGGTGGTCACCGTCGGCGGAGGCGCTGGCGCGGCATCGGCGCGGCTGCCGTTCCCGATGCCGGGCAACACGGGCTTCGTCGGGACCGAGTTCTACTCGCAGTGGCTGGTGCTCGATCCCAATGCACCCAACGGCGTGCTGTCGATGTCGAATGGCGTCCGGCACATTCCGGGCCTGCAGTGAATCTGGGCCTGCAGTGAATCCCAGCCTGCAGTGAACCGGCTCGCCCAGCTCACTCGACGTCGCGCGCGAACGGCTTCTCCTCACCGCCGCGCAGCCGTTCGACCACTGCCGCGACGTAGACGTTCCGCGGATTGATCTGCTGCGCCGCCTCGGCGGCCTGCAGCGCCTGCTCGGGTCGCTCGAGCAGCCAATGCGCGAACGCGGTGAACAGCAGCGGGCGTTCGTCCTGCGGTAGCGCTTCGACCGCTCGTTCCAGTAGCGGGAGGGCGCCCTCCGGGTCGTTGCCGAAGAAGCGCGGCGCGAACAGCTTCTCGGTGGCGCGGGCCATCACCACCCGCGGGTTGTCGGGATCGATCTCCGCGGCCTCGTCCATCGCCTCCTGGGCGGGACTCCGCAGCCGCAGGAAGTCACCGAGGCTGCAGCAGGAGATCGAGAGGAGCGACGACCGGATGCGCCACGCGTCGCCGGTCGGGTCGCCCAGCTCCAGCGCTTTCTGCGCCGCGGCGAGACCGGCTTCGATGTCGTCCTTGTTCGCCGCTGGGAGCTCCTCGTGGGTCGCGGTCGCCACCGCCATGCCCTTGCGCTGGTCGCGGAGCAGACAGCGCTCGAGGTGCGCCTCGGCCAAGAGCCGCCAGGCCTCGGGGTCGTCGCCGGCCGACTCCGCGCGGGCCCGTTGTTCGGCGACGAAGGCGTCCATCCGCTGCATGTCGGCACCGAGCCGGACCTCGTTCAGCGCCGTGCGCAGGGCCGCAGCCTCGGCTTTCGACGCCGTCCCCGATGTGTCGGGCCCGCGCGCACCCTCGCCGACGGTAGGCGCGTCGGGAACGTCGATCGACCCCGTGCCGCCGGGTGCCAGGAGGCCTGGTCCGAACCAAGCCGCGCCGGCGACTCCGAGAGCCGCGAGGCCGATTGCGAGGGGCTTCTTCATCTCCGTCAGGTCCGATCGTGTTGCGAGGGCAGCAGCAGTTCGACCGGATGGCGCACCTCGATGCCGTCTCCTGGATCGAGATGTGCCCGGATCTGCATCATGCAGCCCGGATTGCCGGAGACCACCACCTGCGCGCCGCTCGCGCGCAGCGCCGCGGCCTTCCGGTCGCCGATCTCGGCGGCGAGCTGTCGGTGGACCAGGTTGTAGATGCCGGCCGATCCGCAGCAGTCCTCGCTGGTCGGATGCGGGACCAGTTCGATCCCGGGCACCTGCCGCAGCACCTCCAGTGGCGCGGTGCGGACCTTCTGGGCATGGCAGAGGTGGCACGGCGCGTCGTAGGCGACCTTGTGCGGGAATGGCGCGGGCTCGGCCGCCAGACCCACCTCGGCCAGGAACTCGGTGACGTCGCGGCAGCGCGCGCCGAACGCGTGGGCCTCGTCGGTGCCGAGCAGCTCGCCGACCTCCCGCAGCGCGGCGCCACAGCCGGCCGAGTTGTTGAGCACCACGTCGCAGTCGGCGAAGGCCTGCAGGTTGTGCCGCGCGGTGCGGCGCGCGTCCTCGCGTTGGCCGTCGTGCAGCGACAGCGCCCCGCAGCAGGTCTGGCTTGCGGGCACGACCACCTCGAAGCCGTTGGCCACCAGCAGATCGCGGGTCACGACGTTGATCCGCCCGAACACCTGCTCCATCACGCAGCCGGTGAACAGGCCGACCGTGCCGCGCTTCTCGCCCTTCGCCGGATAGCGACCGGCCAGCGAGCGGCGCTCGGCGGCCGGCGGGATGCGCGGCACCAGCGCGTCCATCTTGCGCGGCAGGAGGCCGATCCGGAACGCGAGCCAGCGCAGGCCGAGCGCCTCGGCGACGCGGCCGAGGCGGAACGCGAGGCGCAGCCGGCCCTGGTGCGCGACCAGGTGGCGCAGCAACAGGCGACGCACGCGCGACGCGAGGTCGCGCCGCGGCCGGGCTTCCTCGAGGTCGGCGCGGACCGTCTCCAGAATGTGGCCGTAGCGCACGCCCGAGGGGCACGCGGTCTCGCAGGCCCGGCAGTCGAGGCACTGCTCGAGGTGCGGACGGATCGCGTCGACGTCGTCGATGCGGTCCTCGGCCAGCGCGCGCATCAGGTAGATGCGGCCGCGCGGCGAGTCGGTCTCGAGGCCGAGCACGCCGTAGGTCGGGCAGGCCTCGAGGCACAGGCCGCAGTGCACGCAGTCGAGCGATGCGGTGTAGGAGTCGACCTCGGACTTCATCGGAGCACCTGGTGGGGGTCGAGAGCCTTGCGGAGCGCGGTCTCCAGCAGGCCGGCGGTCGGGTCGGTCGGAGTGCAGCGGCCGCGCCGATCGGTGGAGGCGATGGCGATCTCGGCGACGGCGTCCAGTTCGACGATCCACTGCAGGAGTTGGTCCGTACGTCCCGGATTGGCGGTCGCGATCGCGAAGCCGCCGGCGCCGTCGAGGCGGATGCGTTCGTCGGGGGAGAGTCCCTGCAACAGCTCGTCGGCCCGGCTCGGTCGCACCGCCCCGAGAAGCCGCTCGCCGCGGACCTGTTCGCCGGGCACGTCCCGGTCGAGGGTCCAGGCGGGCGTCGGCTCGGCGGCCTTCGGCTCGAGTCCGTGCTCCCGACACACCCGATCGAGGACGCGCTGCGGGCCCGCCAGCACTCCGCGCACCACGAAGCCCTGGCAAGGATCGCCTTCGAGGTGGAGCGACGCCGGCGGCTGCGATGCCCGGCGCAGTGCGCGCCATCTCCTCAGCGCCGGATCCGCGGCCTCGCGCGGTGACTCGAAGCCGACCACCGCCGCCGGCAGGGGCCGCAGTTTGAGGTGCAGCTCGGTCGCGGCGAACAGCCGGCCGCGGCTGCCGACGAAGACCTTCTGCAGGTCGAAGCCGGCGACGCTCTTCACCACCCGCGCACCCGACTTGAACCGCAGCCCTTCGCCGAGCACGCCCGACAGGCCGAGCAGCAGGTGGCGGGCACCGAGTGCCCCGGGTGCCTCGGGCAGCGATCGGCCCGCGGCGAACAGGCCACCGACGGTCGTTGCGCCGGCAGGAGGACACGGCAGGCACAGGCGGTGCTCGCGCAGCGCGGTGGCGAGGTCCGCGAGGCGTAGTCCGGGCTCGACCGAGCAGGTCAGGTCGTCGGGGTCGAGGCGCAGGAGCCGATCGAGGGCCGCCGACGAGACCAGCGTCGGAGCGGTGTCGGCTGATGGGGCCGGCAGGGCCCGGAGTTGGCTGCCCGCGCCGCACAGTCGAACCGGTCTTGCTCCGGCCGCGTGCTCGCGCAGCACATCGACCAGCGCGTCGGTGCTCTCCGGGCGCACGCTCGCGGCGACCGGGAAGTCCACGCTCGGTTCGGTGGTCGGGTTCAACGCGCGTCTCCTCCGGATTCGAGCCGTGCCTCGGCGTCCATCACCCGCTTGACGATCTTCGGCCACTTCGCGACCTCGCCGCACGCCGCGCGCGCCGGCAGGGCCTTGCCCGGATTGCAGCGATCGTCGGGATCGAAGGAACGGCGGACCCGGTGCATCACCTCGAGGTCGTCCGGCGTGAACATCAGGCCGACGTGGTCGAGCTTTTCCGAGCCGACGCCGTGCTCGCCGCTGATGCTGCCGCCCATCGCCACGCACAGCGCCAGGATCTCGTGCCCCGCCGCCACGACCCGCGCCCGCTCCTCGGCGTCGCGGCCGTCGAAGCTGATGTTCGGATGCAGGTTGCCGTCACCGGCGTGGAAGACGTTGGTGAGCGTGACCCCGTGCCGTTTGCCGATCGCGGTGATCTCGCGCAGCGTCTCCACCAGGCGCGAGCGCGGTACCACGCCGTCGAGCACGTAGAGGTCGGGCTTCAGTCGGCCCATCGCGCCGAACGCGCCCTTGCGGCCCTTCCACAGGCGCAGCCGCTCGGCCGGGTCGGTGGCGCTCTCGATGCGCAGCGCGTGATGTTCGCGGAACGCCGCTTCGATGCGTTCGGCCTCGTCGTCGAGGGCCTCGGCGAGGCCGTCGATCTCCACCAGCAACACCGCGCCGGCATCCTGCGGGTAGCCGGCCCGGAACACCGAGGCCTCGACCGCGCGGATCGTCGCCTGGTCGAGGATCTCCATCGCGGCCGGCACCAGGCCCGCGGCGACGATCGACGACACCGCGCCGCAGGCCGCCTCGACGCTCTTGAACGAGGCCAGCAGTGTGCGCACCGCCTCGGGGTCGGGCTGGATGCGCACCACGATCTCGGTGGCGATGCCGAAGGTGCCCTCGCTGCCGGTGAACAGCCCCAACAGGTCGAGTCCCGCTGGCGAGCGTGGCCCGCCCGCCGGACCGCCGAGGCGCGCCACGCTCGCGTCGGGTAGCACCACCGTCGCGCCGAGCACGTGGTCGGTGGTCATGCCGTACTTGAAGCAGTGTGGTCCGCCGGCGTTCTCGGCCAGGTTGCCACCGATCGTGCACACCGCCTGGCTGCTCGGGTCGGGCGCGTAGTGCATGCGCTGGGCGGCCAGTCCCTTGGTCAGCGCGAGGTTCACGACGCCGGGCTGGACCACGGCGAAGCCGTCCTCGGGCTCGACCGCGAGGACTTTTTTCATCCGCGCGGTCTCGATCACGACCATGCCAGGATGGTCCGGAGTGGGGCCTCCCGAGAGACACGTACCCGCTCCGCGCGGCAAGAATGATACGCCGTGCCGTCGGCATGCACGGATCGCTTCTTGGACCTCCGCTGTCGACTCGGGCAACACCACCGCGGCCGGGCGGGCCTTGTGGATCGTGAAGCCGTCGCATTCGAAAGCAGTCAGGGCGTCCGGATCAGTGATCGCCCGCGACGGTCCGAATCGCCGGCGCAGCTCCGTGGTGAGATCCGACATGGGGCGGAGGAGTGTAGCGGCCGGTCCGACCGAAGGTCCGTGGCTGTGCGGACCAAGGAACACCGGAAGGCTCCGTAGGGGATGTTCAGTGGTCGGGCCTTCGATCCCGATCAAACAGCAGCAGCTCATGGCCAGCCACCTCGTCGACAAGATGGCTGCCGCGCACCTGCTGGAGGCCGTCCGTTCGACCGTTGGCCATCTCAGCCGGGCGCGGCTCAACGCCTCCGGCCCGGAGTCCGAGGAGGGCAAGAGTCTCGCGCAGCTGTACGCGCGGACCCGCCGTCTGCTGCAGTTCGTCGAGCGGGCCTTCGACACCTACGAGGACCCGATCCCGGTGGAGATCGGCGCCGGCGACCAGAACCTGCTGGCGAGCTGCCTGCTGATGGAGTTCGGCGCCGCGGTGGTGAAGCTGCGGCGCCCGAACGGCAAGCAGTCCGAAGAAGGCTTCATCCGGGCCAAGCTGCAGTTGCTGCGGCACTGGATCGCCGCGTTCGCGACCCGGCAGCTCGGCTCGATCCCGGGCGATCCGAACGCCGCCGAGCCGGAGGTGAAGGCCGTCGCCCACGAGGTGATGACCGCGCTCGGCGTACAGCGCGAGGTGAACATGTGCTTCGGTGCCGCTCCGGGCGCCTGGGAGAAGGACGGCGAGCACGGCGGTGGTGGAGTGCGGTCGCCGGTCGCAGGGGCGGCGCCACCGGGCGGACAGGGACGCGGTGGGCCACGGGGGCGACCGGGTGTTCCGGGGCCGGGCGCCCGGCCGCCGCAGCAGTACGCCGGAGGAGGGCCGGGACCGACCGCGGGTGGTGGGCGTCCTGGGGGCGTCGGTCCGGGTGCGATGGCGCCGGGGGGGCGCGGACCGCATGGTCCACAGACACCGCACGGGCGCGGAATGCCGCGCCAGGGTGGGCCGATGCCACCGCACGTCGGCGGCGGCGGTGGACCCGGAGGTGGATATCCGCAAGGTCAACCGCGGGCCCCGATGCCGGGCGGACCGCCACCCGGCGGAGGTCGACCTGTCACCCACCAGCAGCCGTCCGGTCGGCCGCCACAGGGTCACGGTGTCCGGCCGCCAGCTCGGCCCGGCCCCGCCCCTCACCACGGCTACCAGCAGCCCCCCGAGCACTACCACCGACCTGCACCGCAGGGCTACGCCGCGCCGCCGGTGTACGACCAGTCGCACGGCTCGCAATCCGGGGGCGGCTATGGCCAGGTCGCCGACGGCTACGGCTATTCGCAGGGTGACCAGGTTCACGATCCGGACGGCTATGGATACGCGCCGGACGGTTACGGCTACGCACCCGACGTCCACGGGCAACCGACGGGCTGGGACGACCAGGGCGACTACGACGATCCGCAGGGCTACGACGATCCGCGCGGCTACGACGCGTTGTCGACCGACGACGGCGCGATCCGTCGCTATCTACTCGACCCCAACCGGCTTCGCGATCCCCGGCTCCGCACCCTGATGTCGCTCGACCTCGAGGCCTGGGCCCGCAGTCTCGATGCCTCCGACCTGCGACTGGCTGCGGTCCACCTGCTGTCGGTGCTCGAGGGAGCCGTGCTCGATCACGTCGTGCCCCGTGCGGCACGTCTCGGCCTGCGCGGCGGCCCCGATACCTGGCGGCTCCAGGAGCTGCTGGTGGCGATCCTGCCGCAGGTCGCGCCGGCGGATCGGGGCCGGCTGGCGATGTTGGAGCGCTGCCAGAACCTGGTGCGCCCGGCGCGTCAGCTCCGCGAGCCGATGGTGGTCACCGAAGGCATCCTCGCCGACCTCGCCCAGTTCGTGATCCGCGTGCTCACCGAGCTGGGATTCCGCGGCGAAGATGATTGACCCGTCGGTCGCGCCGCGTGTCCCCGGCCGCCTTCGCGGGTCCGGTCGGATCGAGGATTGTCCCCGGCGTCGTCGAGGCGTATGCCGGGCGCCTCATGTCCGTCGCCATCCCCCTCGGCTCCGCCGATCTCGACCAGGCGATCCTCGATCGGATCCTCGGCGCGCCGATGCCCGGCGGGAAACGTCTGCTCGGAGTCGAGTACGAGCGCCTGGTCCTGCATCGCGTCGACCGCAGCAGCGCCCCGGTCGAGTTCGTCCAGTCGGTGTTCCGCGGGCTCCTGGGGGCGCTCGGTGGCACTCCGATGGAGGAGCCACACCCGGACACCGGCGAGCCCGTGCTCAAGGGTGTGGCCACCGACCGTTTCGAGTTCACCTCGGAGCCCGGTGGTCAGCTCGAGGTGGCGGTGCCGCCGTTCGCCGATCTGGAAGGCGTGGACGGGGCGATCCGCGCGGCGATCGCCGCGCTCGAGGAGCAGCTCGCGGGCTCTGACTATCAGTTGGTGGGGCTGGGCCATGCGCCGGTGACTCCGGTGGACGAGATCGGCCTGTTGCCGCGCGCTCGTTACCGGATCATGGATCGCGAGATGCCGGCGCGTGGGCCGCTGACGCGGAACATGATGCGGGCCACCGCGGGGTTCCAGATCACCTACGACGTCGCCGATGCCGACGACGCGGCGGGCAAGCTGGCCCTGCTGTATCGGCTGAGTCCATTGCTGATGGCGACCTGTGCGAACTCGCGGATGGTCGCCGGTGTCGACAGCGGCTACGCGAGCTACCGCCACCACGTGTGGTTGGAGACCGACAGCGATCGCTCAGGGGTGCCGATCGGCTGCCTCGACCGGGAGACCGCGGTGCCGGCCTACGTCGACTACGCGAAGGCCGCGTCGGTGCTGTTCGTCGATCGCGGTGGCGTGGTGCAGCGCGCACCGAGCGAGGGCAGCCTTGTCGAACTCGTCGCCCGCGGCGAGCTGCATGCGGCCGACCTGGACCTGCACCTGTCCGGCCTGTTTCCGTTCGTCCGGCTCCGCAACTACATCGAGCTTCGTTGTCTGGACTCGGTCGAATGGGCGCACGCACGTTCGGTGATGGCCCTGGTGAGCGGACTCGTCTATTGCACCCACGCCTTCGCGGCCGCCTACGAGGAGTCCGAGCCGTTCGCCCTGCGCGATGCCGAGCAACTGCGACTCCTCCATGAGAGCGCGGCGCGGCTCGGGCTCGACGCGACGGCGCCCGACGGTCGCGGCTTCCGCGAGATCGCTCTGCGCCTCCTGGACATCGCCGGTGCCACGCTCGGTGGCGAGAACTGTGATTGGGCACGGCCCGAGGATCTGCTACGGATCCGCGAGGTCGTGTCCGGCTGAATCATGCGCATCTTCGCGATCAGCGATCTGCACCTGAGCCTCGGCGTCGACAAGCCGATGGACATCTTCGGCGACCATTGGGCCGGGCACGACGTGAAGATGGCGACGGCCTGGGACTCGATGGTCGGACCCGACGATTGGGTCCTGGTCGGCGGCGATACGTCGTGGGGTCTCGACATCAGACAGGCTCAGCCCGATCTCGATTGGCTCGGCGAACGGCCTGGCCGGAAGGTGCTGATCAAGGGCAACCATTGCACCTGGTGGTCCTCGATGGCGAAGGTGCGTGCCGCCCTGCCGGAGTCGGTGATTCCATTGCACGCGCTCGCCGTTCCGTTGGCCGATGGCCTCGGCGTGGTGGGCTCGCGGCTCTGGGATCCGCCCGATGCGCCATGGGCCGGACCGGATGCGGCGAAGATCTTTCGCCGGGAGGTGGAGCGGCTGCGTCTGTCGATCGCGGACGCGCGTCGGCAGGGTCTGCAGCGCCTCATCGCGCTGGTCCACTACCCGCCCCGCTACACCGATGGTCGGGTCACCGACGCCGTGCCGCTCCTGGAGGAGGCTGGGGTCGAGGTCTGCGTCTATGGCCATCTGCACGGCAAGCACCATCGCTACGGGTTCCAGGGCGAGGCCGGGGGGATCCGCTACCACCTGGCGAGCGTCGACGCGATCGACTTCCGGCCGATCGAGATCCAGCTCGACGGCGTTACGTCAGAAGTCGAGCCGTCGCCCGGCGCTGATGCGTAGTCGGGCCGGTGATCCCGTCTCCTGGCGGGGAATCCGGTGGCGCCGTCCGGAAGTCGTGCCCGGGAGCTCCGAGCAGCTGGATTCCGGAAGGGACTTCTCGAGATTCGTGTGCGATTCGTCCCCGCAGAGGTGACAGGCTCGGATACGCGTCGCGGGGGCCCGATAGCCGCGAGGCGGCGACCGGCGTCGCCGCGCGTCTATTCCGGGTTCGCGCACGGTGCGGTCCGGACCGTTGCTCTCGCTGGGGCCAGCAGCTCCAGACCTAGATCAGACCCTTGGCCTACCTGTTCCTGGCATCGATCGTGGCGACGGCCGCCATCCTTCGGATTCGGAGGGTGCGCCGCGGCCGGCGGTCTCCGGCGCGGCCGTCGACGGTCGATCGCGTCGTCGAGCTGTTGGAGCGCTCCGGTTTCGAAGCCGCGGTCGTGGGCAATGGCGTCGTCTCGCACGGCTCCCTGTTCCAGATCGAGGCGGGTCAGCGCGGCGTGCAGCGCGTCTTCGGCGGTGCGGAGCCGGTGCGGCTCAGGTTGCAGATCACCGCGTCGACATTGCACGGCGGACAGGTCGCGGTGGAGTGGCGTAGTGGCGGGGCATCCGCCTCGCACCGCGACCTGATGCGTCAGCTCGGTCGCTCCACGGTGGATTGGCGTGCTGGAGTCGGTGGCCGGGGCGTGGTGGTCGATCCGGGCGGACTACGGATCGAGCCATTCATGTTCGATCTCGCCGAGGTCGTACTTCCGATTCTCCGAGAGGAACCGGATCGACTCTCGGTGTCGGTGGGCGATGCGGGGCGTCGCGCGCTCGGTCCCGCGGTGGGGCGCGGCATAAGGGCCTTCTAGATTCCTTCGCCTCCCGGCTCCGTTGGCCTAGTTTTTCGGGCCCCTGCCAGGCATCGGCACGTAGGCCCCGGCCGAACGGGCTACCCCTCGCCCTGTCCGTCTCCCCAGAACCACCCATGCTGCATTCCAGGTTCCCGCGCGTCGCTTCCCTCCTCGCGCTCAGCCTTGCGCTCGTCTCTGCCCCCGCCGCGGCCCAGTCCGAGGCGCGTGCCTATCCGGTCACGGGCTGCAACAATCCGTCACCCCCCGAGAGTCTGATCCTGAGGGCGACCGACCCGGGTCAGGTCAAGCTACCCAATGCGGACGGCGTCTACGTGACGGAGATCGAGTCGATCGGCGCGACGGGCTCCTGGGGATTCCTGAACGACCGACCCGGCTTCTCCGGATCGGGGTTCTACCGATGGAACGGTCCGAACCTGTTCAGCTCGCCTGGCCAGGGCGTGCTCACGTACCGCATCTGGGTCGAGCAGGCAGGCACCTATCAGGTGCGGATCCACAACCGCCACGACAACTCCGATTCGTCGGAGGAGAACGACTGCTGGATGCGGGTCAATGGCGGTGGCTGGACCAAGACCTACTCCAATCAGAACAACAACAGCTTCGTCTGGAACTGGCATTTCCGGTTCGATCCCGGCCACGGCGCGGTGCAGTACCGTTTCGATGCCGGACTCAACACGATCCAGATCTCGGGTCGTTCGCACGGGTTCATGATCGACCGGCTCACCGTGTTCCCCTGGGGCGCTCCCGGTGGCGAAGACGTGAACACTCCGGTGACGCGCACGATGGGGTTCCGGCCGGTGATCGGCACGACGTTCACCCTGCACGCCGGTGACCCGACCGACGCGGCCGGTCTCGACCCGAACAACACCATGGCGCTCCTGCTGACCTCGCTGGAGCGGTCGCGGTGCGGTATCCCGGTCCCCGGGCTGGGGATCTCGGGAGGCAACGGTGACCTGCTGCTGGATGGCGAGCTGCTGCAGATGGCGCCCGCCCGACGCTGGCGAGGTCCCGCGAACCCGGCCATCTTCGATCTTCCCGTGCCCAACGATCCGGCGCTGGTCGGTGCGAGTGCAGTGACGCAGGCCGTGCTCTACGAGACGACTTCGGGCGGTCGCGGCGTGCTCACCAACGGCGTGATGTTCACGGTCGGCACGCACTGACCCAGGAGGCCGT
>JAUILN010000028.1 GCA_030432695.1 bacterium
TCGAGACCTCATCGCTGGCCCCCACAATCGCTTGGCGCGAACCGCCGATCCGGCACCGGTCTGTACGCTCGCGTCGTGCCGCGAGACCTCCGGAAGTCGCTTAGGCGAACGCTTGTTTGAGGACTAGTGGTCCGTCGCAGAAGTTCGCGTCGGAAGTCCGCCGCCCCAGGACGCCGAATCGCCGCGTTGTGCGGCCTCGACGAATCCACCGATTCGCCTGCGGCCGCACGCCTTGCGCTCGGCGCCCTGGAACGGCGACTTTTCCGGCGAACTTCTGCGACACACCACTAGGAGTGCGGGTCACGAGACACGTTCCGATCCGGTGCGTGCCAGAACTCCAGGAACACAGGTGCCCGGGACGAAGCCGTGAAACGCCGCCGAATCGGTGGATTCGGCGAGCCTGCCCACCAAGGAGCACTGTGCGGCGATGTCCTGGGTGCGAGGGCGCGTGCTGGGCGGAATGGTCTCCCGTGACCCTGGCTCCTGGAGGCCCCGGGATCGGCTCACCTCACTGGATCACGAAGCCGTGCTCGTTGGTGATGTCGCCGATCTGCAGCGGGCGATTGCCATCGAACGTGAACGCGCCGGCATAGAGGCGCAGGCCGACCAGCGAGGAGTCGTTGGGCAGCGGTACCGCGGTCGTTGCATCGCCGTTCGCGTCGGTCAGGCCGGTCAGGCCGAGACCGGGGTTGCCGATGCTGGTGAGCAGCAGCGCATCCATCGACAGCGGGATCTTGCGGCCATCACCGAGCGGCACGCCGGCATTGCCGAGTGACAGGCCGGCGAGGAACGGCACGTTCGGCGTGGTGGAGGCGATGCGCAGCCCGTAGCTGGTGCCGATCTGCGGTATGGCGCCGGCCTGGGGAACCAGGACGGCATCGAAGTACTCGAAGTCGTCCATCTCGGTAGTCTGGTAGCCGCACATGCCCACCAGCCCGGCCGCGAAGATCTGCGTCGCGGTGCGCGGCGAGATCTGGAGTTCGTAGAGACCGTCCATGTCGGCGTCGATCTCCATCCAGAAATCGGTGCCGAGCGTGACCATGCGGCAGAACGCGGCCTGGGTGCCGCCCGGTATGTCGACGGAGTTGGCGCTGCCGGGACGCTCGTAGGCGAAGCAGCGATCCAGGTCGGCGGCGCCGCCGTTGTTCTGGATCTTGGTCATCAGCAGCCCGTCGTCGTTGGCGGTGCCGGTATGCCGTGAGGCGAGGCCGGCGAATTGCACGCCGCTGTTGGCGTTGAAGAAGAACGTGCCGTCGAGGACGCAGTTGGTCGACTGGATGCCGTCCTTGGTGATGTAGGCCCAGGTGCTGCCCGAGGTCGCGGCGAGGCGACCATTGGAGATCGCAAAGGTGCCGCGGTTCTGCGTCCAGCCCGGGACCGTCGGCCCGTCGGGATAGGAGAACGACTCGCTGAAAGCCTGGGCGGACAGCGGCGCGATGAGAGCAGACAGAGTGATTGCGTGGAGCGTGCGCATGATTGGCTCGAGAGAGGGTAGGGACAGAGAGAGAGAACGGAGCCAGTCCAGCATAGTCCGAGGTTCGCGAGGCGGGTGGTGCGATGGCTCACCGAGCACCGGGGGTGGCGCCTCTCTGTGCCTCTGAGCGCGGCCTCCTGCCGCAACCGAAGGGGCACGAACTCGCCGGCTCAGCGACTCACTGGATCACGAAGCCGTGCTCGTTGGTGATGTCGCCGATCTGCAGCGGGCGATTGCCATCGAACGTGAACGCGCCGGCATAGAGGCGCAGGCCGACCAGCGAGGCGTCGTTGGGCAGCGGCACCGCGGTCGTTGCATCGCCGTTCGCGTCGGTCAGGCCGGTCAGGCCGAGACCGGCGTTGCCGATGCTGGTGAGCAGCAGCGCATCCACCGACAGCGGGATCTTGCGGCCATCACCGAGCGGTACGCCGGCATTGCCGAGCGACAGGCCGGCGAGGAACGGCACGTTCGGCGTGGTGGAGGCGATGCGCAGCCCATAGCTGGTGCCGATCTGGGGCACGGCGCCGGGCTGTGGGACCAGGACGGCATCGAAGTACTCGAAGTCGTCCATCTCGGTGGTCTGGAAGGCACACATCCCGACCAGGCCGGGCGCGGTCACCGTCGTAAGGGTGCGCCGCGGGATCTGCAGCTCGTAGAGCCCGTCCTGGTCGGCGTCGACCTCCATCCAGAACTCGCTGTCCAGGGTCACCATCCGGCAGTAGGCCGCGAAGGTCCCGCCGGGGATGGTGACCGTGGTATTGCCCGCCGCGCCCCCGCGCTCGTACGAGTACGCGATGTCCAGATCACCGACGCCGCCGTTGTTCTGGATCTTGGTCATCAGCAGGCCGCTGTCCTGGTTCGTGCCGGTGTGCCGGGACGTGAGGCCTGCGAACTGGACGGTGCTGTTCGGGCTGTAATAGAACGTGCCGTCCAGGACGCAGTTGGTCGATTGGATGCCGTCCTTGGTGATGTAGGCCCAGGTGCTGCCAGAGGTTGCGGCAAGGCGCCCGTTGGTGAGCACGAAGGTGCCGCGGTTCTGCGTCCAGCCCGGGACCGTCGGCCCGTCGGGATAGGAGAACGAGTCGCTGTAGGCCTGCGCAGACAGCGAAGCCGACAGGGTAGCCGAGAGGACGATGGCGGAGAGCGTGCGCATGATCGAGTGAGGAGAAGCGGGAAGCAGTCTGCCAAGCATAATGCGATGTCGGGATCCTGTTCGAGGCGTGTCTTCATGTCCCGTTCCGAGACGCCGTGCCGACCCGGACACGCTCCAGCCTGAGCAGCGACCTCGGACGAGGCCCGGTAGATGATCCGCTCTATCGCGCCTTCTCGATTCCGTCGCGCAGGGTCTCGTCGCCGAGGGTTGCGATGACCGCTTCGTGCAGCGGGCGCCGGTCGCCGAGCGCGCCGCGCAGCAGGACCCTGGCGAAGTCCTGGGCGCCGTAGTCCCGGGCGAAGACCTCGAAGGCCGGTCCGAGGCGGGCGACGTGCTCCTCGGCCGGGACGCCGGCGTTGTAGGTCGTGTCCGTGAGGCGCAACTCCAACTCGCCGGCGACGACGTCTGCCGCCCGGCCGGGGCTGGTCGCGTCGCGGACCGCGGCGGCGACCGCCAGTGGATGGGCTGGGCGGGCCGCTCCGTGGTCCGGCCAATGTCCGATCCCGAACAGCGCGTCGCGCGCCCGACGTTCCGCGTCGTCGAAGGTATGGCTGGCGATGCGGTCGCGGAGCCACGCCTCGGTCGCCGGCCACAACAGTTCGCGGCAGCACGCGGCGAAGGCCGCGAGGGCCGTCTCGAGCCGTGCGTTGTAGGCCACGACGCGATCATTGTAGTCGTTGGTCCGGGCCTGCACATGGCGCGTGCGGTCGGTGTAGTGATCGAGCAGATCCCGAAGCGCGCTCGCTTCACGCTTCAGTCGGTCGATGCGGCCACGCGCCGCCAGCGGGGGTACCTGGCCGCGTTCGATGGCCCGTTCCAGATCGTGGATCCGTTCGAGCAGCTGTCGGTCGCGGTCTTCGATCTCGGGGCGCGACAGGTCGCGACTCTGTTGCACCGCGCGCAGTGCGTCGCGTGCCGCGGCGACCGCCTCCGACATATCAGCGAGTTCCTGCCAGTCGGCTGGATCGGCGTGCAGTCGGTCGGGTCCCGGGCTCGGAGCGACGTCGTCGAGCGGCACCCAGCGGGGCAGGTCGTCGACCAGGCCGAGACGGACCGGGCCGTCTTGCGCACTCGCCCGCTGCACGTCGCCCTGGTCGGTGAGGCGCAGGCCGTAGCGGAGTGGCCAGGCCGCTCGCGCGCCGAGTTGACGCGCGACGAAGCGACTCTGCAAGACCATCAGCGGATCGTCGCCGTGAAGCGGCGGCAGCAGTGGCGTGACCGCGAGCAGTGCTTCGATCTGGGCGAGGTGCAGCCAGTACGAGCGAAGCAGCGGAGTGGGGGCGCCGTCGCGGGTGGCCTCGTTGCGCAGGGTCCGGGCCTCGTTGCGCAGGGCGACGCTTTCTTTGGGGGGCGGCCCTTCGGCGCTGCCGATCGACGCGGCAGTCAGCAGGAGTTCGGCGGCCCGGGCGTGGCAACCTTCCTGCGAGAGTTGCGCGGCTCCTCTTGCCAGTTCGAGGCCGATCGGGACACCGAGTTCTGCGGCGATCATCGCAGCGAGCGGGCCGAAGCGCTGCTGCTGGTTGGCGAACGCTTCCAGTTCGGCGACGCGGTCGCTCGTGGGGCGCGAGTCGGCGAGGTCGAGGCTTCGTGCAGCCACGAGCAATGACGCTCCTTCCGCCATCGTGGCCAGTGCCAGCTCTGGCACCTGCAGTGCCTGGGTGAACGCCCGGAGCGCAGCACGGTCGGTCGACTCCGATGCGGCGCCGGCGAGCGCGCGGGCGCGGCTGGCGAACCGGGCTAGCGCGGTGGTGGCCTGGACGCGCATGGCCGGCGGCCGGTCGTCGCCCAGCATCCCGCGGATTCCGGCGGCGAGTCCGGCCCAGCCGTCGACCTCGTGGTCGATGTCGGCAATGCGTGTGGCGAGGTGGGACAACAGGCCGCATATCGTCGCGGCATCGTTGCGGACCTCGAGCAGCCGATCGGAAGGTGCCGCGTCGAGGTCTTCGGCGAGCGCGGTCGCCCAGGCGCGGTCGACCTCGCTCTGCGCGGCGTCGCCGGCGAACGCCCGTAGCCGGCGTGCGGCCTGTGCGGTGCAATCGGCGATCACAAAGCTGTCGGGCAAGGACGTCGCGTTGCGGGAGTCGTCGAAGCTGCGCAGCAGGTGGTCGAGTTCGTCGCGGGTCGAGGTGAAGGGCGAGCGGGTGTCGATGGTGGCGAGACGCGCGCGCTCCCAGGCCACGTGGCGCTGGAACATCTGCCAGGATTCGCGCCCCTGGTCGCTGGCGAGATGCCCGGGAAGACCGTCATGGAATGCATCGAGGCGGTCGAAGACCCGCTGCGTGGCGGCCTCGCCGCGGTCCAGGCCGGTGTGAAGCGCGGTCTCCAGCGCGATCCGCAAGCCGTTCCAACCGGCGTCGCGCCACGCCAGCGCCCGACCACCGAGCTGGGCGTCGTCGGGAAACGCGCGGACCAGGAGGATCGCCTGCTCGACCATCATCGCCAGGCGCGTCGTGAGGTCTGCGGTCGCGAAGCGTGCGTCCCAGACGGTGGCCTCGTCGGCGAGGTCGGCCCAGTTCGCGACCTCGAGTGCCTGCAGGCGCGCGCGCGGCGCCGCGGCGAGGGACTCGAGGTCGGCGAGCGGAACGTCCTGTTCCAGGGCGGTCAGCACCTCGCGCAGCCAGGCCGGGGATCCGGTCGGGATCGCCGCCGCGAGCGCGTCGAGGGGGATGAAGTGTGGCAGACTCGCGGTGACCGCGCCGGGTGCGAGTTCGCGCAACACCGCGACCACGTGACCGTCCTGGAAGGCGAGCAACATCCGCGGGTCGGCGGTGCGCGCGATCAGTGCGGTGGACTCGTCGTTCGAACCCCGCAACTTGCCGAGGCCGGCGGTCCGGGTCGGGACGAGTCCTGCCTTCTCGAGCGTCACGAGGCGCCGTGCCGACAGCTCGGCGTCGCCCGGCCGCAGCATCGCCACGGAGCCCAGGGTCCGCGACCCATCGCCCTCGGGGAGGACCTGGCGCACCCGCGCCACCGGGCTCGGCGGATCGAAGGTGTAGGTCCGCCAGCCGTCGCCCTGGTCCGCGGAGCGGAACGGTCGAGCGAGGCGGATGCGCGACGCCGGCTCCGGATCGACGCGGTCGAGGTCGAGTTCCCCCGCGCGGCCTGCAGCGAGTTGCGCGAGTTCCACCGGCACCTCCGGCCGTGCGTCGAGCGACGTGGGCCGCGGTCCGGATCCGCAGGCGCCGAGCACGAGGGCTGCGGCGAAGGCGAGACGGCAGGCGAGTGCGCGTCGGACGGTCGACGAAGTCTGGTCGGTCATCGGTTCGCGGGACGACAGGATCGTCGCCCGCGCGCTCGCCGGCCAGGGGGCAGGCGGCGATCCGATCAGCGGTAGCCGAGTTCGAGGCAGCCCGTGTGGACGAGCGTCCGGGCGTCCGGGGTCAGGGCCCAGGCCTGGTGGTAGACGCGCGTGCCGGAGACCGACGCGGGAAGAGCCAGGTGGAGGTCGAACGAGCCGGTGCCGGCTTCGCTTGCGATGCCGCTGACCACGCCGAGCGTCGCGACGAGGTCGGGCACGAGATGGAGCGTGGCACCGGGCACCGGCCAGTTGGCCAGGGGGGTGGCGACGGTGCCGAGGCCGAGGAAGGCGATCGAGCCGCCCGGCAGGCCGCGCAGGCGGAGCTGCAGGTTGCCGCCGCCGCGGAGATCACCGGAGGCACCGAGGACCGGCGTGAACCCGGCCGGGT
Source organism: bacterium (assembly GCA_030432695.1). GTDB lineage: Bacteria > Planctomycetota > UBA1135 > UBA1135 > UBA2386 > JAUILN01. The sequence goes on from JAUILN010000028.1 coordinate 6,314, forward strand.
CGGCGAACGCGGTGCCGAACTGGCGGCGGGTGCCGCTGGTCGGGCCTCGCGGGTCGAGGCCGCGGATGCGCTTGTGGCCCACCGCGTCCAGCACGCCGTCGCCGTCGAGGTCGGCCAACGGGTGGCTCACGTCCATGATCTGCACGGCGGTCGCCGCGATCCGGCCTACGCCATTGTTGTAGGCGATTGCCACCGACTTCGCGCCATCGCGGGACGACGCCGGCCAGTGCAAGACGTCGAGGTGACCGTCCCGGTCGAGGTCGGCGAAGACCACGCCGAACGGCAGGGAGCGGTCGGGGGCGACGCTCGAGAGGTTCAGTTCCTCGAAGCCGCCGTTGCCGAGGTTCCGCAGCAGCTTCAGCGTGCCGTTCCACTGGATCCCGTTGAGGTAGCCGACGTCCGCGAGGCCGTTGCCGTCGAGATCGCCGGTGGCGATCACGTCGAGTTCGGGACGGATCGAGCCCGGCGGGATCGCGTGTGCCAGCGTGAACACGCCCGAGCCGTCGTTCAGCCACACGCCGAGGTGCGTGACCACGTCGCTCGCACCATCGCCGTCGAAGTCGGCGGTTGCCATCGGCACTCCGAGCAACGTCGGGTTCGACGGCCCTGCCACGAATCGGCCGAGGCCGTCGTTGAGGAACAGGGTCACGGCGGCGCCCGCGGCGTAGCGGCCCTGGGCGACGTCGAGGTCGCCATCGCCGTCGAAGTCGGCCACGCGGTGGCGGTCGTCGGCCTGGCTGCGTAGCGCCGACGGGAGGAACGGCGTGGGGCTGGCTTCTCCGCCATCGACGTAGTCACCGCCGCCGGTGTTGCGCAGCAGGTGCATCGCCACGCCGCGCCCCTGTGCGTCGAAGCGGGTCATCACCACGTCGAGGTCACCGTCGCCGTCGAAGTCACCGTGGTAGCCGGTGCCGTCGAGCGACGCGGCGAGCCCGGCGGGAACGTGGGGAGCATGGATCGCGGGGAAATCCCCGCTGCCGTCGTTGACGAGCCGGTGCGCCCGGCGGCCGATGAGGTCCGGGTCGCCGTCCTCGTCCACGTCGAGCAGGGGGCCGCGGGGGAGCGCGGCCAGCGCCGTGTCCACGTCGGGGGTCAGCTGGTCGAGGAGGTGGCCGCGGTTGTGCAGGATCACCCGGCCGGCCACGAGGTCGGGATCGCCGTCGCGGTCCACATCGACCACGCCGGCCAGCCGGAACGCGCCGAGGCTGTCGATCGTCTGGGCTGGCTCGAAGCGGCCGGTGCCGTCGTTGCGCGACAGGTGGAACACCGTGGCCCGGTCGTTGACCGCCGGTGGTGCGCCCCCACCGCCGCAGCACACGCCGTCGAGATCGCCGTCGCCGTCGATGTCGGCGAGGCCGGTGGCCGGCCCGCCGACGCGGCGCGCTTCGATGCGGAAGTCGTCGGCGCCGATGCAGCGCATCGTCACGTAGTCGCCGGCCTCTGCGAACACCACCAGGTCGTCGTCGCCGTCACCGTCCACGTCGCCACAGGTGGTCATCGGCACCTCGGTCGGCATCACGCCGTGCTGCAGACGCAGCACCCTGGCCAAGGCCGCCTGGCCGTAGCGGAACACCTCGACGGCTCCCGGTACCGGCACGACCAACTCGTCGAAGCCGTCGCCATCGGTGTCGCCCGCGAACAATTCCGTGCCGTGGACCGGGAAGCTCGCCAGGTGCGCGATGCCGAGGCCGGTGTTCCGGTAGACGCGGAGTTCCTGTCCGAGCACCGCGACGTCGTTGCGGCCATCACGGTCGACGTCGACGATCCGCACCGCGTGCACCGGGAACGACTCGCGCAGGCGGGCGAAGGGCTGCAGGTTGATGCCCTGGCCGAGGGGGCGGGCGATCCGCACGTCGACGTCGAACTCGAACGCGACCACCAGGTCGTCGCCGGGCTGGCCGTCGAGGTCGCCGACGTGCGTGTCCCAGGCGGTGTCCGCGCCGCTGTTGCTGAACAGGTCCCAGGACAGCTGCTGGCTCGTTCCACCCTGGCCGTTGCCGCGGAACACCCTGAGCGTCGCGTTCTGGTGGTAGCCGTCGAAGTTCCAGTACCAGCCGACGTAGTCCACGGCTCCGTCGGCGTCGAAGTCGCCGACGCTGGTGATCGCCGTGCGGGAATCGAACACCACCTCGGGGGCGTCGAACGGCAGCGGCCGATTCTGCGCGGTCGCGAACGGCGCGGTCAGGGTCGTGGCCAGTGAGGAGAGGAGGACCGTGCGGAGCGGGTATCGCATGAGGTGCGTTGGCGAGACGGTTGGGGCTCCCATGCTGCGCTGCGGCGGAGGGGCGGGGTTCAGTGACTTGCGGAATCCTCCGGCCGGTCGGGATTCCTTGCCGGGGCGCGGGGTTCAGCGGGTGAGGAGCGGCACGGGTCCGGCCGTCGGCAACGTGATCGTACTCGTGCCGCGCCGGCCCGCATGGGTCTCGATCTCGACCCGCCAGGTGCCGGCCGGGAGCCGGTAGGTGAGTTGGCGCGCGGGTCCGCTCGGCAGCTGCACGAAGTCGCGGGCGATCGGCCTGTCGTCCGTATCGAACCAGGCGACGCGGGCGCGCAGGTGCCAGCCGTCGTCGGGGTGGTCGATGGCCAGCAGCACCGGTTCGCCACGGACCAGGCTGGGAGTGATCTCGATCGGCGCGGCCTCGGGTACGTCGACGACCACCGGCTGCAGCGCGACGTCGCCGTGGAAGTGCACCGTGAGCGGTCCGGGCGGCACCGGGCTGCTGCGGCCTTCGCCGTCGACCAACTGGATCGCATCGAGCACCAGCCCGTCGGCATTGACGATCTTCGCGAACACCCGTTCCAACGAGCCCCCGTCGGCGGCGGTCGCCTTGATCCGGATCTGGCCGGCACGGCGCAGCACCACGTCGCCCAGATCGGTGGTGGAGCCCTCGGTGGTGACGATTCCCGCCTCGCAGCCCCAGTGCCCGGCCTCGGTGCGCAGGAACAGGTCCCAGTGATCGAGCGCGGGCAGCGGGCCGATCGAGAACCGGCCTTCGGCGTCGCACTGCGCGTAGGTCCGGCCGACCCGCAGGTTGCCGAGCGCGAGGTCGGCTCGCAGCGGCTGGCCGTCGGCGTCGACGATGCGGCCGGCGAGCGTCGTGGTCGGACGCAGGGGGTCGGGGACGGTGAGGGTCTGCGGCTCGTCGAGGGTGCGCACCGCGCCGCGCGAGGCGAGGCGGCCGGTCCACGGACTGTCCGGATCGGTGACCCATAACGTGTGCGTCAGCGCATCGCAGTCCTGCAGTGCGAAGCGGCCGGCGGCATCGGTGAGCGACGGGGCAGGCTCTTCCCTCCCGCTGGGGACCAGCGCGCGGACCTGCAGTCCTTCGATCGGTGCGCCGCGCGGATCGACGACGAAACCCTGCAGCACGGCGGGCGTGCGCAGGGTCGGGTCCCAGGTCGCGGGCAGGAAGTCATGGCGCTCGCTGGCCGTCCGGCCGTCGGACGCCCGGGCGGACAGCCGCAGCGGAGGCGGCGGCACGCCGTGCAGGGTGAACCGGCCGCCGGCGTCGGTCTGCGCGGACGGCCGCGCCCAACGTGGTTGGAAGTGCAGGCGCGCGTCGTCGGGCAGGCTCGCGGTGATCCGTGCCGCGGCGATCGGCTGGCCGTCCTCGCCGCGGGCGGTGCCGGTGACCACGCCGCCCGGCTCGAGACGGAACTCGAAGCTGCGGTCCGGCTCGTGGACGGCGAAGCCGAGGCGTCGCTCCTGACCGATGTAGCCCGCGGCGCGGACCCAGACGTCGAGCGTGCCGCCGTAGATCGTGAAGCCGTGGTGGGCGAAGCGGCCCTCTGCGTCGCAACGCAGCGTGATCGGTGGCACCCGCGCGTTGTCGCCGGCGGCTGTGGCGTCGAGGTCGAGGTTGGGCAGCCGACGACCGAGTTGCAGGCGCGCGCCCGGCAGCGCTTCGCCGGTGTCGGCGGCGACGACTCGGCCACGGATCGCCCACAGCGAGCGTTCGGGGGCGAGGTCGAGATCGAGGTCGTGTCGCTCACCGAGAGCGCCCGGCACGCGGACCATCGGCAGCGGTGCGTAGCCGTCGGCGAGGACCGACAGGGTGCGCCCCGGGGCGACGTCGCGCAGCGTGCAGCGACCGGTCGCGTCGGTGCGCGCCATGACCACGCCTTCGTCCGGTCGTCCGGGGCGCGATAGCCAGATGCCCGCGTCGACCAGCGGCGTCGCCGCGGCATGGACGAACAGCGTCAGGTCGACTCCGTCGGGGACGGTGAGCCCGAGTTCCTGCCCGGGGTCGTCGTCGGCGAGCGAAGTGGTCAACGCACCTCCGCGCGCGGCGGCGAAGTCCCACGTACCCGCCGCGAGATCGGTGAGCGCGACGACCCCGTCGCGGTCCGCCCGCCGCTCGAGTTCGGCGAGTTCACCATCGGGCGCGTCCGACGGGCGGGCGAGCAGCAGCGCGCCGGACGCCGGTGTCCCGTCCTCGAAGCGGACGATGAGTCGGGCGCCACGCGGGGGCGCAGGCTCGGGCTCGACCACCGCGGAGCGATCCGGATCTCCAGGCGGCGCGTTCCCGTCCGGTGCGGGGGTCGCGTCGTCTCGCTCGGAGGTTCCGGCGACCCGGGTTTCCGGGCGGGGATCCGAACTCTCGGGCCACAGACCCCAGGTCAGTCCCGCGGTGAAGCCGAGCAGCAGCACCAGGCTCCAGAGCTTCCACCCGCCCCATGCTCCGGATCCGCCCAGCGCTGCGGTGCGCGCCGCGAAAGCGGTCTCGGCGGCCGCCAGCACCGCCTCGCGCACCGAAGCGAGATCGCGCGCCGGAGCCAGGCTGGCCAGCGCACCCGCGGCGAAGCCGGCGGGCAGGGCCTTGCGCAGGATGTCGGTGCCGCGGCGCAGGCGGGTCTTGATGGTGTCGATCGGGGCCCCGAGCGTGTGCGCGATCTGGGTCGGGGTGAGGCCGTGGACCCAGCGCAGCGTCAGGACCTCGCGGTAGCCCTCCGGCAGCGCGCGGAGCTTGCGGGCGAACTCGTCGGCGAACTCGGCGTCGGTCGCGGCGCGCAGCGGATCGCCCTCGGTCGGTTCGAACGACTCCAACCGGTCGGGGTCGGGGAGGCGGCGTCGGTCGCGTCGCATGCGGCGGGCGCGGTTGCCGAGCACGCCGAGCAGCCAGGGGAGCAGAGGTCGCTCCGGGTCCCAGTCCTGCGCGTGCTCGATCGCCGTGACGAACGTCTCCTGCAGCAGGTCCTCGGCGTCACCCTCGGCGTGGCCGAGGTGGACCGCCACCAGCAGCAGCTCGGGAGCGACCCGGTCGTACACGGCGGCGAGGAGCCGCGGTTCGCCCGAGGACTGGAAGCGGCGGAACAGGTCCTCGACGGTCTCTTGGTCGGCGCGTGCCACGTGGTTCTGCGGATCAAGCTACCGTGAGGGTTCACGAATCGCAGGATTCCGGACTCGTGTCCTCCGGAGGACGGCGCGACACTGCGAGGGCCGATGTCCGTGCTGCCGCCGTCCACCCATCGTCCGTTGCCCGCGTCGCTGCTGTTCGTCGTCGGTCTGGTCGCCTTCGGCGTCGGCATCTGGCAGCGCACCGGGATCACCGGCCAGGACGAGTACTGGCTGTCGCTGCGCGCCCCGCTGGAGATGCTGGAGCGCGACTCCTGGTGGACCCCGTGGCTGAACGGCGAGCCGCGCCTGCAGAAGCCGCCGCTGCTCTACTGGCTGATCTGTGTCGGCTACTCGGTGTTCGGCATCGACGTGTTCGCCGCCCGCATCTGGGGCGTGTTGGCCGGAGTCGGCCTGGCGCTCGGCGCGATGCGGCTGCACCGGCAGTGCTTCGGCCGCGACGGCACGCTGGCCGGGCTCTTGGCGGCGGGGGCGATCGGCGTGGCGGTGGAGACCCGCCGGGCGATGCTCGACCTGCCGATGGCGTGCTTCACGGTGCTGGCGGTGGTGTCGGCGATCGAATGGTGGCGGCAACGACGGCTGGTCTTCGCGGTGGGCGCGGGAGTCTCGTTGGCGCTGGCCGGGCTGACCAAGGGACCGGTCACGCTGCTGTTCGCGGCGACGGCGGGGTTGGCGTCGTGGATCGCGTGGCGCAGGGGTCGCGCCGCACCGCCCGACCTCCCGGCACGACCTCGCCGCTGGGGTCACGTCGCGGTCGCCCTGCTGCTGTTCCTGGCGCTGGTCCTGCCGTGGCCGCTCTCGATGGCGCAGCTGTGGCCGCAGCTCGGCGACGTATTGGCGGAGCAGTCCGAGGCGCGGCTGTTCCAGTGGATCCGCTTCAAGTCGATCGGCCCGGTGGTCGGCGGCGGGCTGGCGCTGATCGCACCGTGGTCCGTGGCGGTGGTGATGGGGCTGTGGTCGGGGCGGAAGCTGGCGCGAGACGAAGGCGATCGGGTCCGGGCCGGTCACCGTTTCGCGTTCTGGTGGGTGGTCCTGTCGGCCCTGCCCTTCCTGTTCATGATGTCGTTCGAGCGCTACCTGATCCCGATGGTGGCGCCGATGGCGGTGCTGGCGGCGCACTACGTGGAGACCTGCTCCGAGCGCGCGCGCCGGGTGCAGCTCGTGATCGCGGTCGCGGTGCTCGGCGTGCCCACGATCGTGTTCGCGGCCTTCGTGATGTGGTTCGGGCTGGCCTGGATCGCGCCGCTCGCGGCGCTGGTGCTGTGGGGCTGGTGCCTGCGCGAGGCGCGCGCCGCGCGGTCGTCGACGCGGGTCGCGCTCGGCGCCGCACTGCTGGTGGGCCTGCTGCTCGGCGTCGTCTACCCGGGTATCGGCATCAACGAACTACCGAGCGACCTCCCTGCCGACCTGCGGCAACGGCGGGTGGCGATCTTCGACGGCTCGCAGCCTGCCATGCTCTCGATCGAAGCGCAGCAGAGCGTGCTGAGCCTGCGACCCGACGACGCCTCTCGCGCCGCCCTGGCCGACTTCGACGGCTACGTGTTCCTCAACGCCGAGCAGGCCGCGGACTTCGCCGAGTTCTGCGCCGCGGGACCGGTCGATCCGGAGTACCGCGGCGAGTTTCGCAGCTTCTATTCGCGCAAGGTCTGGTTGCGCTTCGCGAAGCCGGGTGCACGCTGGCCGGAGTGGCAGCAGGCTCTGGCGGACCGCGACCTATCGTCGCTGAAGCCGGAGTTCCTCTACTACGAGATCCAGCATGACTGAGTCGAAGCCCCGGAAGCGGCGTTGGCCGAAGATCCTGATCGGAGTGCCGGTCGTTCTCCTGTTGATCGCCGGGGGGCGCTACCTGTGGTGGACCGAGTTCGAGCACCGCCTGATCACCGTGGTGCCCGGCGAACTCGAACAGAGTGCCGAGTTCGAACCCGACGACCTGGTGGCGTTGGCCCGCGAGCGTGGCTACCGCTCGATCATCGACCTGCGCGACACCCGCGACGACGTGGTCGCCGCCGAGGGCGAAGCGCTGCGCGAGGCCGGCATCGAGCACTTCCACCTGCCGATGACCCAGGAGCCGCCGCGCGACAAGATCGACGCGTTCCTGGAGTTCGCCGGCAAGCCGGAGCACCAGCCGGCCCTGGTGCACTGCGAGCACGGCGAGGGCCGCTCGGTGCTGATGGCCGCGCTCTACCGGATCCAGTTCGAGGGCATGACCAACGAGGAGGCGTGGCGCGCCGCGAGCCGTCTGCCGCCGGAGCTGAAGTTCCTCGAGAAGGCCTGGCCCGGCCTGATCTCGTTCCGCCCCGAGAGCCCCAAGGGCAAGATCCTCCTCGGGTTCGAACCGCAGAAGGACTGATCTCCGGGGCTGGTCGGCGGACTCTGCGGATTCCCGACCCCTTTGTGGGATCTGCGATCATGGTCGGGTCGTGACCTCGCCCGCGATCCCCTCTGCTCGTCCTCTGCCGCCGCGCGACGCGGTGGTCGCGCGGCATCGCACGATGGTCTGGCGGTTCCTGCGCTTCCTCGGGGCGCGCGGAGAGCTGGCCGACGAGCTGACCCAGGAGGTCTTCGTGGCGTGGTTGGCCGGTCCGCCGCGGTGCGTCGACGAGGACGCGCTCGCCGCGTGGCTGCGCGGCATCGCCCGCAATGTGCTCCGCGAGGCCGTCCGCCAGCGCGCGCGGAGCGAGGCCCGCGAGTTACCGCTGCTCGACGAGGAGGCGACGTTCGTCGAGACGCAGTGGCGGCGGCTCGAATCCGACGGTCGCGGCGACTTGCGGCGCGAGGCGTTGCGCACCTGCCTCGACTCGCTCGACGGGAGGGCTCGCCGCGCGCTCGAGTTGCACTACGGCGAGCACCTCGGCCGCGAGCGGACCGGCGCGATGCTCGGCATCGCCCCGGAGGGCGTGAAGACCTTGCTGCGACGGACGCGCGCGCTGCTGCGCGCCTGCATCGAACGGAGGATGGAACATGGACGATGATCGGATCCGGCATGTCGAGGACGCGTGGTTGGAAGCTGCGCTCGACGAGGAGTTCACGAGTCGGGAGCCGGGCGAGCTGTCGCTCGAGTCGGGTGCGCCCGTGCAGCGGGTGCGGGCCTGGGCGGCGGCGCTGTGGATCCTGTTCGGACTCGCGGTCGTGGTCGGCGTGGCCACGGTGCCGCTGGTCGGGGATGCGGTGAGCGAGGCGGTGCAGGAATCGGTGCAGGACCCCGTGAAGGTGCCGACGCCGGTGGAGGAGTCGCAGGGAGCGGTCGCGGAGGAGAGCGGCGAGGAGTCCGCGGAACCGGTGCAGCCACCGCTGCGCGTCCTCTACCTCGCGGCCCTGCCGACCTGGAACTACCGCTACCTGAAGAACCACCTGAAGCGCTTCCCCGAGCGTTACCAAATGGCCGGTTGGCTCGACGACGCGAGCCGCAGCTTCGAGCAGGAACACTCACCGGGTCGCGCGCCGTTGACCGAGTCGCCGATCCTCAGCGGGGACTTCACCGACTACGACCTGATCCTGGTCGACGAGTTGGAGGTCGCCCGCTGGGGTCCGGACGATGCCGTCCGTCATCTCTTCGCCGAGCGACTCGCCCGCTTCGTTGCCGAGGGTGGTGGCTTGTATGTGCGCTGCGACGACCGGCTGCGGCTGGAACAGATCGCCGAGTTCGCAGAGCTGCGTGACCTGCTGCCGCTGTTGCCCAACGACGAGCCTCCGCAGTTGGTGCCGGCCGGCAGCGTCTCGCTACCTCGTGGGCCGTACCCGCTGGTGCCCGACCCGGTCCAGGCGCGCGTCGACACCTGGGCGGTCGGCGAGGCGGGCGTGATCCACGTGTTCAACGCCGATCCCGTCGATGGCGCGGAGGTGGTTCTGCGCGCCGGGCAGTTCGCCGAGCCGGTGGTCGCTCGCCGGACGGTCGGCCGAGGCCGCGTCGTCGTGTCGCGGCTCGATGCCTGGCGGCTGCGGCAGGGCGCGGGTGGCAAGACCTCCGACGCAGAGGGTGAGCGATTGCACGCCATGCACTACGACCGTCTGTTCGCATGGTTGAGCGCCGGCCGCCGCACCTCCGGCCGCTGACGTCCTCCACCCTGTCCGTCCTCATATCGGTCCGCCCCGTTGCCTGGCACCGAGGCGGGCAGCTTCCCGTCCTACCGCCGTGTAGCGCTCACCGCCGTGTCCATCACCAGCGCGAACGGCCGCATCGTCGCCAGCGCGAGCTGCTCCCCGCTCGGATCGAAGCACAGCCCGAGCACGCCGCCGTACGGGCTCGCCACGAAGGTCGAGACGGGGCGCAGTTCCTCGGTGTCGAACAGGAGGATCCGGCCACGCATGTCACCGACCGCGACACGGGGCTCGCCCGGATGGGCTCGCATCCCGGCGGGCACATCGGGCAACGCGAACGTCGCCACGACTTCGTGGAGCCGGCCTCCCGCCTGCACTGGGCCGCGGCGCAGGACCACCAGCTCTCGGGCGTAGCTGCAGGCGAACAGCAACTCGGTGCCGTCCGACCGGCGGACCCACTCGACGCCGCTGACCGGACGCCTGCCGCGGTACAGCTCGCCGAGCGGTGCGAGGTCGGGGAGCGAATGGGTGGTGATGCGGCCGTCCTGCCAGCCCAGTGTCAGCCGTTGCCGCTCGGGGCTGAGTGCCGCGGAGCTCGGTCGGCTGCCCGGCGGAAAGGACTCCTCCCGAAGGGTCGCGCCGTCGCGAGGATCGGCGATCAGCACTCGCGTCGAGGTCACGACCAGCAGATGCGCGCCGTCGTCGATCCAGTCGAGCCACAGCACGTGGCTCCAATCTCCCACGCCGACGTATCGCGGCTCCGCGGAGTCGCCGACCCCTACCACGAAACCTCCGGACTTGCCGGCACCGGCGATGCGGGTGCCATCGGGATGCGGCGCGAGCGCGGTCGGCCCCACGTCGCGGACGTCGTGCCGTGCGCTCACGACCCCGCTGGTCGGGTTCCACGCCACGTAGTCGCCCGCGCTGGTCACCGCCGCGAGGGTACGGCCGCCGTCCGCATGGGCGACGGCGCGGGTCGCGCTGCGCAGCTCCGGCTCGAGGCGTCGGATGCTCCCGGGATTGGTCAGGTCCCAGACCCGCACGGTGCCGTCCGCCGAACAGCTCAGCATGACGCCGTGCCGGGGTGCCAATGCCACGTCGTAGGTGCGTGAAGTGTGCCCGATGGCGATCCGCTGGCCGTCGCGGTGCGACTCGACGCTGCCCCAGTTGAACTTGGCTGCGGCGTCGGAATAGAGCACGCGATCGGCCGCGAGCACCTGCATCGGCGCCGTCTTGGGGTCGATCGAATCGGCCACCAGGGACCCGGTCGCCGGATCGAAGGTGAACCCACCACTCGGCGACATGCAGATCGTCATCAGGTCTTCGTGCCGGTGCGGCGCGAGTGTGCTGACGAAGGTGCCGATGCTCTCGGGGAGCTCCACCGCGACCGGCTCGGTGGGGCCGTCGTCCTGCAGCGTCAGCCGCCACACCCGGCCGGACTGGTCGCCGAACGCCAGGTGCCGGCCGGTCCGGTCGAAGGCCACCGCCGTGGTCGAACCCTCGGCGGGCTTCCAGTGCCTGAACCGTTCGGGGTCGCGCAGGTCGTGCAGCATCGCATAGCCGGCCCGACCGACGCTGGCGACGAAGCGATGTCCTGGATCGACGTCCAGGTCGAGGACTTCGTTGCGTTCGGGTGGCAACCGCACGATCCGCCCGGTCGCGACGTCCACGGTGGCGAGCAGCCCGTCCTCGCCGCAGAGGATCACGCGCTCGGCATCGATCCACTCGACGTCGTGCAGGGTCTTGCCGGTCAGGATGCTCCAGCGGGCCTTCCGCTCGCAGTGGGGCAGGTCGAACACGTGCAGTTCGCCGTTGTCGTCGATGCAGACGAAGCGCGACTCTACCTCGTCGACCGCGATCGAGCGCAGGCCCGCGGCGTCGGTCGACGGCCGGAGCGTGCGGAAGCTCGAGTCGGTGGTGTGGTGGACGTAGCGCCACTCCCAGGCCCGCCGTGCCGGAGCGCACTGCTCGAGCTGCGCTCGCGCGCCACCGGCATCGTCGCGCATCAGCAGGAGATCCGCGGCGATCAGGCTGGCGCGGTAGGCATGGCCTTCGGCGTTGTCACGCTGCTGCAATGCGTCGTGCAGCGCCTCGTCACGCTCGGTCAGCGCCGCTCGGGCGTCGCGTGCGGCTGCCATGCTCACGATCGCGGCGGTCAGCGTGGCCGCGAACACCAGCATCGCCGCGGCGCAGAGCGCGCGGTTGCGGCGGGCGAAGCTGGAGAGCTGATAGACCCAGGTGTCGGGACGTGCGGCGATCGGCTCGCGCCGCATCCACCGTCGCAGGTCGGCGGCCAGCGCCTCCACCGAGGCATAGCGGCGGTCGGGCGACTTCTCGAGTGCGCACAGCAACACCGTCTCGAGGTCGCGTGGAATCGCCGGTTCGAGCCTGGAAGGGCGCGTCGGCTGCTGCTCGGCGACCACGCGTGCGAAGCGGGCCAGGTCGGCGCGCGGCCCCGGATCCAGCGGCAGCCGGCCGGTCAGCAGTTCGTAGAGCACGACGCCGAGCGAGTACACGTCGGTGCGGACGTCGAGGCCCGCGCGGTCGAGCGAGAACTGCTCGGGGCTCATGTAGTGCAACGTGCCGACGATCTCCGCAGCGCCGGTCCGCAGCGTGGTCCGAGCCAGGTCGTCGTCGGTGCAGCGGGCGATGCCGAAGTCGATGACCTTGGGGCGGCCGCTCGCATCGATCAGGATGTTGCCGGGCTTGAGGTCGCGGTGGATCACGCCGCGTTGGTGACCGTGGTGGACCGCGTCGCAGACCGCGGTCAACGTGGCCACGCGCTGTTCGATCGAGGGGCGTTCGTCGGCGCTCCACTCGCCCAGCGTGCGGGCCTCTTCCACCAGCTCCATCGCGAACCACGGCATGAGCTGCTGATGGCCGTGATGTTCCTGAACCTCGACGCCCGCCTCGTAGACCTGCGCGACGCCGGGATGGCGTAGACGCCCGAGCAGCTCGGCCTCGACCCGGAACCGGCGCTCCGCCGACGAAGAGCGCGTGCGGCTGCGCAACACCTTCAGTGCGACCTCGCGCTGCGGCGCCGACTGCGTGGCGACGAACACCGCACCCATCCCGCCGATCGCCAGCAGCCGCTCGATGCGGTAGCCACCGACCTGCTGGCCTGCCTCGAGGTCCGGGGCGAGACCTAGCCAGTCGGCGACGTCCGGCAGCGCGGCGCCGGGTCGCATCGTGGTCGCCGTCGCGATCGCGAGCAGGCTCTCGACCTCCGCGCGCAGTTCGGGATCGTCGACCGCTGCCAGCGCGGCGGCACGCTCCGCCGGGGCGAGTTCGATGCACTCCTCGAACAGTGCGCGGATGCGGTGCCAGTCGGTGGAGGCGGACGTCTTGGCGCGGTCGGCCACGGCGCGGGATCTCCAAAGGGGGTGCAGGGCCGGGGTGGAGAGGGTCTGGTGCTTCCCGACCTCCTCATCATTGGAGCACGGCTCGGCACTGAACAGCGCTGCCCGACATCGACGTCCGAAAACGGCCAGCGCGAACCTCTGCGCTGCGGCACACTGAGCCCCGTGGTCGATGTCCGTCAGATGCCTCCCGAAGACGCGTGCTTCACCGCCGTGCAGGCGCGGGATCCACGCTTCGACGGGCGGTTCGTGACCGCGGTGCTCACCACCGGGATCTACTGCCGGCCGATCTGCCCGGCCCGCACTCCCAAGCGCGTCAACGTGCGGTTCCTGCCCAGCGCGGCGGCGGCCGAGGCGGAGGGTTTCCGGGCCTGCCGTCGCTGCCGTCCCGACCGTGCGGTGTGGGCCGCGGCGCGGCTCGGGGACGACCTGATCGCGCGCGCGTTGCGGCACCTCGATGCAGCCAATGGAGACGAGCTGAGCGCCGAGCGGCTCGCCGCGCATTGTGGCGTCTCGGTGCGGCAGCTCGACCGTCGGTTTCGCGAGTCGTTGGGCACCACCCCGGCGCGGGTCGCGCGCAGTCGCCGCCTGCACTTCGCCAAGCGTCTGCTCGAGACCACCGACCGGTCGGTCACCGAGATCGCATTCGCGTCCGGCTTCGGCAGCCTTCGCCGCTTCCACGCGGCGTTCCGGGAGACGTTCGATGCTTCGCCGTCGGAGCTTCGCGGGACGACCCGGGCGCGGGATAGCGGGAGCTGGATCGAGCTGCAGCTTCCCGACCCCGGCGCGTTCGGGCTCGAGTCGGTCGTCGCGTTCTTCGCGGCGCGGGTGATCCCGGGCCTCGAGCACTGCGAGGGTGCGCGTCTGCGTCGCGTGCTGCGCGTGGGCGACGGCTTCGCGGGCGTGGAGATCGATGTGGCCGACCCGGCCAGCCCGCGCCTGCGGCTGCACCCCTCGGCGTTCGCGCAGGTGCGCACGCTGGTCGACACGGTGGTCGGCGCGCTCGGTCTGCTGGCGCCCTGCCACGCGATGCCCGACTTCGCCGGCCACCGACCGGTGCGGGTGCCGGGCGCCTTCGATCCGTTCGAGGTCGCGGTGCGCGCGATCCTCGGCCAACAGGTCTCGGTGCGCGCCGCGACGACGCTCGCAGGGCGTCTCGTCGAACGCGCCGGTCCGCGGATCGAACTCCCTGGCTTCGACGACCTCGACCGCGCCTTTCCGTCTGCGGCCGACGTGCTCGCCACCGACCTGGCATCGCTCGGCGTGCCCGCGCGCCGGGCCGCAGCGTTGCGCGCCCTCGCCACCGCGGTGCATGACGGCTCGCTCGGCCTCACCCCCGGCGCTGATCCCCAGGCGGCGCGCAACGTGCTCGCGCAGCTCCCGGGCCTAGGCCCCTGGACCATCGAGTACATCGCGATGCGCGCGCTCGGTGACCCCGACGCCTTTCCCTACAGCGACCTCGTGCTGCGCAAGGTGCTCGCGGCTCCCGGCGAACCACCGCTCTCGGCGCGCGAGGTGGCGACCCGCGCCGAGGCCTGGCGCCCGTGGCGCGCCCACGCTTGCCTCGCGATCTGGGGCGCAGCTTCCGCCACCGCACCGACCCACGACTCCCGATGAAGGCCCTCCACCACGTGATCGACAGTCCGGTCGGTCCTCTCGAACTCGTCGTCGACGACCTCGGCGTCCGCGCGATCCACTTCACCACCGCCGATCGCGTCTCCGACGCGGAGCCTCCCGCGCACGACGTGCTCGACCGGCTCCTCAGTCAACTGCGCGAGTACTTCGCCGGCACCCGCCAGACCTTCGACCTGCCGCTCCTCCCCGAGCGCGGCACCCCGTTCCAACGCGCGGTGTGGAAGGCTCTCCAACGCATCCCCTACGGCGAGACCTGGAGCTACTCGGAGCTGGCCGTGAAGGTCGGACGCCCCAAGGCGGTGCGCGCGGTCGGCCAGGCCAACGGCGCCAACCCGCTGCCCATCGTGGTGCCGTGCCATCGGGTCATCGGCCGCGACGGCACGCTGACCGGCTTCGGCGGCGGGGTCGAGGTGAAGCGGCTGTTGCTGTCGATCGAGGGCTGCTGGATGGAGGAGATGGGGATGCTGGGGGAGGCGAGGGGCGAGTGAGCGGGAGGTGACGGGGGAGGCGCGCCGGGGAAGCAGGAGACGGTCGGCGGGGGTCCCGCATGACCGATTGGCAGATTTTCCTCGTGGGCCATTTGTCCGGTATGACCGGACCTCGGGCATGCCAATACGTCAAGAAGCATGAACTAGGGGCTTTCCTGGTCGCTCGGGGCGGAGCACTGTCCGGAGACTCGCTCAGGCGTTTCCCCGGTGCATCTCCCCATGCGACTCCAACCCGTGCAGCTCCTGGATGACCTCTCTGGTCATGCCAATCGGTCAACCCATTCGTCCCGAGGCGGCTTTTCCCGCCGCGCCCTGATTGCGGCCGTCGCCGGCGGTGGCGCCGTCGCGGGGCTCGCCGCCTGGTCTGGAGCCGGGACGGCAACCGGCGCCGCGGAGGCCCCGGCGCACGACGCGGCTCCCGGCGGTCTCGACCCACTCGATCGGCTCACCGGCCTGCCGGGTGAGGACCTGCTCCACCTGCATCAGGCGGTGGTGTTCGCGGCGTTCACCGCCGCGACCGACGACCCCCGCGTGGACCGGCTCGCCGACCG
The DNA here is from genome assembly GCA_030432695.1 of bacterium. Classification (GTDB taxonomy): domain Bacteria; phylum Planctomycetota; class UBA1135; order UBA1135; family UBA2386; genus JAUILN01. Next base: position 21,741 of record JAUILN010000028.1, read on the forward strand.
GTTGCTCGACGCGGTGCTCGCGTCGGGTGGGTCGGTCGGTCACGAGAACCATCGACTGCGTGCCCACGCCGCGACGTCGTTGACGACCCTCGCCCGCCTTCGCGGTGGACCGACGAGCCTGGTCGCCGCACTACCACAGCTGGAGGCGATCCGATGAGGCTTCGCTCGCTGTTCGCGCTGCTCCAGGATCCCAAGCAACCGGTCGTCGCCCCCGACACCGTGCAGGAGGGGGGCTACCTGGAGATCCAGGTCAACTCCGGGGTGAAGCAGATCGGGATGCTCGTACCGGGCATCGGCGCGGTCTACCTCCCGGTGCCACCCGACGGCCGCATCGAGTGGCGTCTGCCGCCGCAGGTGCGCGGCGGCGACACGATCGTGATCACCGACCTGAACTGGCCTTCGCCGGGCGGCGCCAACGTGGGCGTCGTCGGTAGCTGATCGTCACCTCTCACTCTGGTCCTGCTCGTTCCCTGTCCGCTCTTCGTCCCTCACTCGATTCCTTTCCCATGAATGCTCCCCGTTCCCTCGCTCTCTCGTTCGCCGTGGCCAGCCTGTTCGCGTCGACCTCCACGCAGGCCCAGGACGTGATCGTCCCCGCGACCCACGCTTCGACCGAAGGCTCCGGCGGCCTGATGATCCCCGGCCTCGGCACCGACGGCCGTCAGCAGTTGCTGCTCGACGGCGTGCACCTCACCGGCCTGCAGGGCCGTGCGCTGCGTGGCCTGTCGTTCCGCCGCGACCTCGGTGACGGATCCGTGATGGGCGGCGCCGACATCGACCTCGTGGTCCGGCTCGCGCCGGCCGCGCGTGCCGTCGACGCGCCCGCGACCGACTTCTCCGCCAACCTTGGCGCCGGCGTGGTCGAGGTGTTCCGCGGTCGCGTCCACGTGCCGCAGTCCGGTTCGCCGGCCACCGGCATCGTGCCCTGGGCCGCGCCCTACACGATCGACGTGCCGTTCCAGGTCGACTACGCCTACGCGGGCGGTGATCTGGTCGTCGACGTCGAAGGTGCGCCGGTCGGCGTGCCCGACTTCCACTGGGTGGCAGACCAGGCAACGAGCATCGCCGAGGGGACCGTCCGCGTGTTCGGCCACGGCTGCGGGCCGCACAGCCCCGTGCTCGGCACCAACAGCGGCATCGCGCCGCGCGAGCTCGTGCCGGGCCAGGTGGCGACCTTCGGACTGTTCGGCGAGCCGGGCGCACTGGCGATCCTCGGCATCGGGTTGGCGCCGCGCAGCAGCGCGCTCGATCTCACGATCCTCGGCGCTCCCGGCTGCGGGCTGTTCGTCGATCCCGCGATGACCGCCACGACCGTGGTTTCCCAGCCGGTCCACGCCGCCTTCGCGGTGGGCCACGCGGAAGTGCGCATCCCGCTGCCCGGCGACAATGCGCTCTACAACGCCCGCTTCGCGGCGCAGTGGTTCGAGTTCGGCGCGACGCTGCACACCTACCACGGCCTGGACTGCACGATGGCCGGCAGCAACGGCGGGCTGGGGATCAGCACCGTGGCGCAGGAGACCGGCCACGCGGTCCGCGTCTCGTTGAACAGCGCGCCGGCGCTGCGGTTCGGCGTGCGCTGAGCCGGGTGCCGGTAGGATTCTGCGTTTCCCTGACGCACTTCGATGGCGGCGGGGGTCGAGGACTCCGATGGCACCTTCCTCCGGTCCGCTGCAGCTCGAAGACGACTTCGAGGGCCTGCGCCGCCTGGCGCAGACGCTGTTGCGCGATGCCGGAGACGCGGTCGACGACGTGGTCCACGAGGCGTGGCTGCGGTCGTCGCGCGGTGCGGCCCGCGAACGGCCGGGCTCCGGCTGGTGGGCCACCGTGCTGCGCAACGTCGACCGCTCGCGGCGGCGCGACGCGGCGCGACGGCGCGGCCACGAGCAAATCGCTGCCGCGGCGCGGCCGGAGGCCAGCGAGGTCGACGACCCGGCGCGGGTCGCGCAGCGACTCGATGCGGCGCGCGCGCTGCTCGACGCGGTCGACGGACTCGACGAGCCCTACCGCAGCACGATCACCCTGCGCTACCTCGAAGGTCTGTCGCCGCGGGCGATCGCGGCGCGGAGCGGAGTGCCGGTGCGGACCGTCCACACGCGGCTGCAGCGCGGGCTGGTGACGCTGCGTGGGAGGTTGGCTGCGCGGCTGGGTGTGGAAGGGGATCGAACGGCCTGGATCGCGGCCCTGGTGCCGCTCGCGATGATGAGCAAGAAGAGCGCGATCGCGTGGACCTCGGGGGCGGTGCTGGGCCTCGGGTGCCTGTTCGGATTCCTGGTCGCACCGCTGTGGTGGGGTGGCGATGGGGACGATGCCGGAAGCGGCACGCCGCGGGTCGCCGCAGCCGGTCCGGTCGAGGTCGTCGCCGATTCGGCGGTGCGGGAGCCCGACGAGGCGCCAGCCCGCGCGGCTCTCGTGGCTGCCGAGCCGGGCGAGTCGGCTGGCCCGCAGTTCGAGCTGCGCGGCGTGGTGGTCGGGCTCGACGACCAGCCGGTGCCCGGCGTGCTGGTCCGCATCGAGCCGTTCCACTTCGACATCCCGGACTTCCCCGCACCCACGGTCGTCTGGACCGCGGTGAGCGACGACGACGGGCTGTTCCGCTTCGCATGCGACACCCGGCCGTCAGGCGACGTGCGGTGCATGGAGGGTGCCTGGGTCGGGGTCTACGAGCCGGTGCTCTGGGGTCAGGAACAGGACGGCGAACGCGAACTCACGCTGGTGGTCGCGCCACGGAGAGTCCTGCGAGGCTTTGTGGTCGATGCGGTCTCGCGCGCAGCACTCGGCGACGTGGACCTGCACGTGACGATGGACCTGCCGCCCACTGCCGCGTTCGCGCGCGATCTGTCGCGCTGTCGGCCGGCCGAGTGGCGGGCGAAGAGCGGAGCCGAGGGACGGTTCGCGCTGGCGGTCGCCGCGACTCTCGGTGGCACCCAGATCCACAGCGCTCTGCCGGGCTATGAGCACGACCACCGACCGATCGGCGAGCTGGAAGAGGACCTGCTCGTCGAACTCCAACCGAGCGGAGCGCTGCTGAGCGGTCAGGTCGTCGATGCCCGCGGCGAGCCGGCCGCGGGGGCAGCGGTGCTCTGCGGTTCCGCCGCGGCGGTCGCCGACGAGCAGGGTCGCTTCACGATCGACCTGACGCACGTCCAGGAGGAGGGCGGAACGGCTCCGACGGGACTGGTCGTGGAACTCCTGGACGAGGAGGGTTCATGGGCGAGCGCGCCGACACCCGGCGCAGCGAGTGGCGGATCCCAGCGACACCGCCTGCTCGTCGCAGCGCGGTGCGGCGAGCTGCCCGCGCAGTTGCTCGGCCCCGCGGCGACCTGGCGCGACGCCAGCACGTGGCCGCAACCGTTGGTCCTGCGCCTTGGCGAACCGTCGCTGTCGATCCACGGCAAGGTCGTCGAGCGCGACGGCTCGCCGGTGGAGGGTGTGCAGGTCAAGCTGCTCGACGAGCAGCCGCTCGGGGTGGACGGCTCGGTGGGCCATCCCTGGCAGACCGTCGAGTTCCTCGCGAGGGTCTCCATGAGCGTCGAGGGCGGCGCGACCTACTTCAGCGAGATGGACGCCGGCGGTGCGCCGGGGCACTTCTCGGTCGGCGGTCTGCAGCAGAGGTCCTACCGCCTGCGCGTCTTCGATCCGCGCGCGCTCCGCACCGTGGTGACCGAGCCGATCGCCGCGGGGACCAACGGGCTCGAGATCCAGTTGCCCGAGGAGCGGCTGTGGGACTCGGTCGGTGGAATGGTGGTCGACCGACGCGGCGCTCCGGTGCGCGACGTGACGATCTCGGTGCAGCGGCGCTTCGCCGGCATGGCCGGCGCCGAGCCGTTGGGGCTGTGGTTGCGCAGCGACGCCGAGGGGCGCTTCCGCACCGAGCACCCGGTGAGTCGGGAGTTCGACGCGTTGTCGGTGCAGGCGGTGGGCGCCGCGCAGCCGATCGCCGTCGATCTGTCCGTGCATCCCGATCCGACCGACCTCCGCCTGGTGGTTCCCGTCGCGGTGCGCGTGCGCATCGTGCCGACGGACGCGACCCGTGCGGCCCGCTCGGTGGCCTTCCTCGATGCCGAGGGCCGCCCGGTGCCAGTCGTCATCACCCGTGGCGACACGGCGCACGGCTCGATGTTGGTGACACTGACCAACGGCGGCAGCGAGGTACTCGAAGTGCTCGACACCGCGGCGGAGCTGGTGCTCATCGATGATGCGGGTGACAAGACCCGACACCGGGTCGAGCTCGTGCCCGACGCCGATGGAGTCGTCGAGCTGCGGATCTGAACCGCGAGCCGCGCCGTGTTTCTGTCGTAGTCGGTGCCAGGCACGAAGCACGACAGAGTTTGTGTCGCGGTTGGTGCCTGGCACCAACTACGACAGATTCTGCGTCGCAGAGTGGGGGTGGCGCGCGAGCCAGGTGCCGCCGGCGAGGGCGAAGAGCGCGAGGCTGAGGAGCTGGTAGAAGCTGAGGCCGAGGGAGGCGATCTCGGGGTGCGGGCGCCATTCCTCCAGCACCAGGCGGAGCAGCGCGTAGCTGGCGACGTATACGGCAAGGCGACGGCCCCGCTGCCAGTCGCGGCGGTCGGCGAGCAACAGCACGACTGCGGCCAGGCCGTGGAACAGCGCTTCGATCGCCTGCACCGGGATGCGCGGTGTGCCCGCCGCGTCAGCGAGTGACCACCACGTCGCATCGCAGCGCACGCCGGCGCAGCAGCCGGTGAACCAGCAGCCGAGCCGTCCACAGCAGAGTGCTATCGCCAGCGGCGCGGCGAACGCATCGCCGGTCGGGCCGCGGAAACGCATCAGGCGCTTGCCACCTTCGACCGCGATCCAGCCGCCCAGCAGGCCGCCGAGCACGGTCCGGCCACCGATCGGTCGGGCGCCCGCGGGCAGGCCGGCGAGTTCCTCGGGCGGCGCGCTCCAGCCGAACAGGTCCGCGGGCAGTTGCAGGAACCATGCGCCGAGGATCGCGCCGCCGAGCGCGAAGAGCTGCAGCGGGCGGCGGCGGTGCGCGTCGAGGCCGGGGGTGGGGCGTTGGAAGTGTGCCGCTATGCCGGCGAGGAGGATGCCGAGCGCGACGAAGCCGGCGTAGGACCACGAGAAACCGTGCATCGTCGCTCAGCTCGGCAGGCCGGCGTCGAGCCGGGCGCGGATGGGGGCGAGCACCCGCTCCTCGAGGTCGTCGCGGTAGAACAGGTTGTAGGTGTCGAACGGGATGACCCGCTGGCCGTCGGGGTGCGCGATGTGGATGCAGGAGCGGCGGACGCTGCGCAGGTCGAGGTCGTGCCGGTCGAGGAACTTCATGATCACGATGCGGAACACGTCGCGGTAGCCGAGGCTGCCGCCGAAGCGGGTCGCGAGGCTGTCCATCGATACGCCGGGCAGGCAACACAGGAGCTTGCCGAGGGCCGCCGCCGCGCCGCTCGGCCCGTGCGCGGTGCTGAACGCCTCGAACAGCGCCTTGCGTAGCGCTTCGTCACCCTCGTAGCGAATCGTCGAGCGACCGGCGGTGAGCAGGATCTCGGGATCGATCATCCCGGTGAGCGGGGTGATCGGGGCGATGCCCTGCTCGGTCTCGCGAGGTCGCCGCAGCGCGTAGGCCATCGCCAGGTTGTCGGGATGGCACGGCACCGGGATCACGTCTTCGGGCGCGAACCAGCCGCCGCACTGCTCCAGCAGTCGCCGTCGCACCTCGCTGAGCGTCAGGCGGTGGGTCGCCGCGTCGAAGTCGAGGTTGCGGCCGCTGTCCTGCACCGGCTGGAAGGTGATGCCGCGCACGCACGGCTGCGCGATCGCGTAGCGGAGGATCTCGCCGAGCTCGTCGTCGTTGAGTCCGCGGCGGACGGTCACCACCAGCGTGGTCGACAGGTCGAGCGCGTTGAGTCGCTCCAACGCGCGCTCGCGGATCCGCCGCAGGTCGGCGCCGCGCAGCACGCGCAGCGGATCCTCACGCAGGCTGTCGAACTGCAGGTAGACCTCGAACGCCGGCGCGTACTCCGCCAGCCGCTCGGCGAAGCCGTCCTCCTCGGCGATCCGGACCCCGTTGGTGTTCACCATCAGGTGCTGGATCGGTCGGCGCCGGCACGCGTCGAGCACCGCGAAGAACTCCGGGTGCAGCGTCGGTTCACCGCCCGAGACCTGCACGATGTCGGGCTCGCCCTCGTTGGCGACGATGCGGTCGAGCATCCTCTCGATCGTCGCGAGGTCGCGGTGCTGGCCGGCGCGCTCGGGACCGCTCGACGCGTAGCAGGTCGGGCAGCGCAGGTTGCAGGCATCGGTGATCTCCAGCAGCGACAGGCAGCCGTGCTGCTCGTGCTCGGTGCAGATGCCGCAGTCGTAGGGGCAGCCCCAGCGGTGCCCGGTGTTGGGGCGGCGGACCTGCTCGGGAGCCTTGAGGAACTTCTCGCGGCCGAGCCGCCAGTAGTCGGCGTCGTCGGCGAGCAGCACCCGCTCGGGGCCGTGGACTCGGCAGCGCTTCAGCAGGAACACCTGCCCGTCCTCGATCACCTCCTTGGCCTCGACCGGGTGCAGGCAGGTGCCGCAGAGCGCCGTTGTCGCGCCGTAGAACAGGTAGGGACGGGTGGGGTGCCGGCAGGCGTTGGTCATGGCGGTATGGTTCGGCGGCCGTCGGCCCTCGGGGGATCGTCCGGTGGCTCATCGTCGCCGGTCGCACGTTGCGTCGGGTGGGCGACCTCCTACATTCCCGCGGCGGGGGCCTCTGCCCGGCCAGGGATCGGCGATGATCTCGGCATGGACGCTTCCATTCTGGTGCTTTTGGTAGGGCCCGCATTGCTCGGGTTGGGAGCACTCGTCGCCGGCATCCTGCTGTTGTCCAGGGGCGTGGGGCCCGAGGCGCCGGAAGAGGGGGCGCCGCGCAGTTCCAGCCTCGCGCTCCGCATCGTCGCCGGGTTCTGCTTCCTGATCGCATTCGGGATCGGCAGCTGCTACGCGGTGATGTTCATGGAGTAGCCGCGACTGGGGCAGAGCCCCGCGGGTGAGTGGAATGTGCCGATCCTGTCGGAGGCGGCGCCTCCGTCTGGTGGGTTCCCGATCGGGCGGTGCAGTCCTAAAGGATCGCGTGAGCGCGACTTCTGCTCGCATCCCGAGGTCTGGCACGGCTCTTGGATCGTGGAGGTGTCCATGGAATCCACCAAGCTCGGAGTCTCTACGGAAGCTGCGGAACGCGTCTGTGCCCTGCTGCAGGCCGCGCTGTTCGACCTGATCGATCTCAACCTGCAGACCAAGCAGGCGCACTGGAACCTCAAGGGGTCGCGTTTCCGTTCGGTCCACCTGCAGCTCGACGAGATCCTCGACGACGGTCGGGAGCACGTCGACGACGTCGCCGAGCGCATCACCACGTTGGGTGGCGATGCCGACGGCCGCTCGCATGCCGTCGCCTCGAAGAGCCGTCTCGGCAAGTTCCCCGATGGCTTCGTCGCGGTGCGCGACACGGTCGAGATGCTGAGCGAACGTCTCGCGGCGCTCACCTCGAACCTGCGCAAGGACCTCGGCCAGCTCGCCGAACTCGATCCGATCAGCGAAGACCTCGCGATCGGCGTGATCGGCAGCCTCGAGAAGCATCAATGGATGCTGCGGGCTCAGCTCCGCGATGACGAGTGATCCGCCTCGCCGTCGGTCGGCGTCGGCCGCGCGAAGCGCTGCGGATACTCGTGACCCTCGGGCACGAACTCGTGATTCGACGGGGGGACGTACTTCGCCCCCCGGATCGGCCGCTCGCTCATCCGCGCCCAGAGCGCGAACTGGTGCAGGACGATCGCGCCCGCCACGTGCACGTTGAGCGACGCCGTGTGTCCGAATTGGCGGATGCGCACCAGGCCATCGCAATGCGCACGTTGCTTGGGTGACAGCCCGTCGCCCTCGTTGCCGAGCACGAACGCGGTATCGCCGTGGAAGGGCTGCTCCTCCACCGGCACCGCGGCCTCGTCGACCTCGATGCCGACGATCCGGAAGCCGTCGCCGCGCAGGTGCGCCACCGCCTCGTCGAGCTGGAGGAACGATCGGCGGCGGAGGAACTTGGCCATGCCAACCGACAAGGAGCCCGCGCGGGCGATGCGGCGCTTGCCGACCACGACCACCTCGTCGACCCCGAACGCATCCGCGGTGCGCAGCAATGCTGCGAGGTTGTGGTCCTTCACCACGTTGCTGAGGAGCAGGCGCGCGCGACCACGCGCCTGCGGTGCCTGCTCGCCGATCTCTGGTCCTTGGTCGTCTGGTGCTCCGCTCATGTCGTGGTGGGGGTGTCGTGCCGCTGTCGTTCGGCCCATGCGCTGCGTGCGGTCTCGGCCAGGGCGCGGCCGCTGAACGGTTTCGAGACCCGCGCGGCGCCCGCGATCGGTGCCGGATCATGGTTCGGCACCGACGAGCCGCTCACCAGGAAGGCTGGGCGAGGGGTCGACCAGGCGGCTTCCGCCAGGTCCGGACGTTCGGCGAGCCACACGTCTTCCTCGAGCAGGACCACGTTCCAGTGACCCGGCTCACCGAGCATCTTCTCCTGCGCTTCCTGCCACGTCTCCGCCTGTTCGGCTTCCACGTGGAGCGCCCGCAGCAGGCGCACGGCCGTCCGGCCGACCGCTGCGTCGGCGTCGACCACCAGCACCGCGGGCTGGGTCGGGCGGGCCGTCGAAGCCGGGGCCGTGGTGCTCTGTGGGCCGGTTGCCGGGCCCGCGGGTTCGAGGGGCAGCCACACCCGGATGTGCGTGCCGTCACCCGGTTCGCTGTCGATCTCGAGGAAGCCACCGTGCGCGTGGACGTTGCCGACCACGGCGGCCATCCCGAGTCCGCGCCCGAGGCCCTTGGTGCTGAAGAACGGATCGATGATGTGCTTCATGCCGTCCTCCGAGATCCCGATGCCGTCGTCGATCACCTCCAGGACCACGTAGGTACCCGGTGGCACGTGCGCGCCGAGGCTCACCGCGCGCGGGGCCGTCAGCCGCTGCACGCCGGTGCGGAGCACGATCGCCCCGCCGTCGTCGTGCAGTGCCTCTGCAGCGTTGACGATCAGGTTGAGCAGGACCTGGCGGAGGCGGGTCGCGTCGGCCTTGAACCTCGGTAGCTCCGGGTCGAGCTGGAGGCTGATCGTCGCGGTGTCGGGGATCGACTTGCCGAGCACCCGCGACATCTCGGCGGTGATCTCGGAGAGATCCACCTCCTCGATCCTCTGGACGCCCCGCCCGGAGAACGACAGCAGCTGCTCGCAGAGGTCCGCGCCGCGACGGACCGCGAGTTCGATCGACTCCGTCGCTTCTCGGGTCTCGGGCAGTGCAGGCACGAAGGTGTTCAGCGCATCCAAGTTGCCCGAGATCGCGGTGAGCAGATTGTTGAAATCGTGGGCGACCCCGCCGGCGAGGCGGCCGAGGCCTTCCAGCTTGCTCAGGTCGTGGGTTCGCGCCTCGAGCGTGCGACGCTCCTCGGCCGTGCGGACCTCGGAGGTCTGGTCGAGCAGGGCCAGGATCATGCGCTTCCAGTCGCGCTCGTATCCGGGTGGCACGGCGAGCTCGAGGCGCACATGGACGACACGGCCATCGAATGCCTTCAGACTGCAATGGTCCGAGATCGACGTATTGCCTGCCGCCAGCCGATGGAACACGCGGCTCATCATCGCCAGCGTGTCGTTGGTGAACAGGTGGGCGATGCGATCCTGCAGCGTGGCTCGGTCGGTTGCTCCGACCAGCTGCAGTGCCGCTTCGTTGACGTCGTTCAGGTGCGTGAGTTCGACCAGTCGCATCATCTGGTCGGGATGGGCCTCGAGGTGGTTGCGCAGCGGCATGGCGGCGGACTCGACGACCTCGTCGAGCGCGGCGCGGACCGCGCTGCCGTCGATGTCCCACAGCGGCGCCGGGCAGCGATGGAACGTCGTCGACAGCCACGCCGCGGCCTGCTCCGCGGCCTTGCGCTGCGCCTCCATCTGTTCGGTGCGCCGGGCGACCTCCTGTTCCAGGGCTGCGTTGCGTCGACGCAGTCGAGTCGCGGCGAAACGGGTTGCCAGGAACGCGAGAGCCGCGATCCCGAGTGCCGCGAACAGCCAGGCCAGCGGGCGATGCCAGAACGAGCGTGGAATGTGGAACGGCTCCTGCCAGGCGAGAATCTGGCTGCCGTCGGCGGTCGCGACTTCGATGTCGATGAGGTGCGCTCCGGGCGGCACGCGCTGCCACGCGAACCTGCCGTTGGTCTGCCAGCCCGGAAAGTGTGAGTCGATCGATTCGATGCGTGCACGTGCTGCGGCCGGTCGCGCGACGCCGGGGCGCGACGGCGCGATGCGGAGCCGCACCGACGTCCTGCCGGAGCTCCAGAGACCGTTCGCCGGGTCGATCTCGATCTCCACTGCGGGCCGGGCTTCGGGTGTGACGGCCTCGATCCGATCGACCTCGACGCGGAGCACCTCGTTGTCGCGAGCCAGCCAGGCCACCAGTGCGTCGGGGTCCGTATCGCAATACACCTGCTGCGGAGCACCCGGCGAGTCGATGTCGCGGCGCAGCGAGGTCGTGCGGCCCGCGGAGTCGAGCAGCCACAGCGCACGCCGATCGGCCAACAGCACGCGGCCGCTGGCATGCGAGGCGCCGATGTGGAGTTCGTGCGATCCGCGCGGCAGTCCCCGGCGCGCCTCGGCGAATGCCTCGGTGAACGGTCGATCGGTCGGAGCACCGGGGCGCAGTGCGAAGAGGCGGTCGTCACAGAGCAGCTCGAGATCGCCTGCTCCTGCCATCGGCATCAGGCGCCATGGATTCGGGGGCGACCAGCTTCGTGTCTGTGGGCGATCTTCGGTCTCTGCGTGCAGCACGGCGAGAAGCCGGCCCGCTCCCGCGCCGACCCACAGCGTGCCGTCCGGTGCGGTCTCCAGAGCGCCGATCGGTCCGCAGTCGAGTTCGATGGGGACTGCGGGATCCCAGTCGTCGCCGTTGCGGCGGATCCGGAACAGACCGTCGCTTCCGCCGACGAACACGACGTCGGGGTCGATGCGGGAGCGGGCCGCTCGGGTGACCGACTTCTCCAGGAGGACGGCGACGGTCTCCCCGCCGCGCAGCGCGACGACGTTCGGTGGGGTGCACGCGATCAGCAGGTCGTCGAACGGCAGCAGGTCCCAGCAACCGATCGGGTGGTGGGGATCGGTGACGAAGCGGGCGGGCTCGCGCGGTGAGCGCGCCGGGAGCAGGTGGAACAGTCCCTCGTCGGTCCCCACGTGCAGGATGCCGTCGTGGCGGGCGATCGCGAGCGGGCGGCCGCGGATCCCCTGGTCGGTGCCGAACCGACTCCAGGGCGAGTGCAGATCGACGACCGTGGTGCCGCGGTTGGTCGACAGCCACACCGTACCGTCCTCGTCGAGCCGGAGGGAATGGACCCGGTCGCTCGGCAGTCCTTCGCCGCGGGTCAGTCTGCGCCGGAGCCCGCGTCGGTTCGGGTCGACCTCGAGAAGTCCATGGCCGGCGGTCGCGAGCAGGAGCCGATCGTGGTCGGCGAGTGCGTCCAACACGACCAGATGGGGCAGTTGCTCGGAGAGGTCCAGGAGTCCACCGGACTCGGCGGCGATCCGGCCTGCCGAGTCGACCGTCAGGAGTTCGCCCCGCCACTCGACGCAAGCGATCGGCGGGGTCATCGACTCCGCGGCAGTGCGCGGCACGCTGGCCCAGGAGCCTTCAGGTGTCAGGGACTCGAGTCCGGACCGGGTCCGCGCGGCGTACAGCGCGCCGTCCACCGTGCCGAGCGCCTGGTAGGAATCGCCGTGCGGATCGGTCGACCATCGTGTGGCGGTGTGGTTCGCCGGGTCGAGCAGGACGGTGCAGCCCGACGACTGGAAGGCGACCTTTCCGGCGAGGATCGTCGAGCGCTTCAGGTCACCCAGCTGGGCGCGCTGCGCTTCGGGGAGCCATTCGAGCAGCGGCTCCAGGTGCCAGGCCGGACCCGGGTCGTGCACGATCCGTCCGAACGAGCCGAAGCACGACCAGTAGATCGTGCCGTCGGGTGCGCTCGCCAGGGCGCGGACGACCGCCGGTGCCACGACGCGGGTCCAGGTCGCGCCGTCGTAGCGATGCAGGGCGGCGTCGCTGATCGCCAGCCAGATGCTGCCGTCCTGGTCGCGCGCGCTCGACCATGCCTGCGACGGCGCATCGTGTCCGGCCGGATTGAGCGTGCGCAGTGGTGGCGTTCCGGCCTCCACGCTCCGCTGCGCGGCGAGCGATGCGGTCGCCCAGGCTACGAGCAGGCAGCAAAGCAGTGGCCCCGACATCGCTCTCATCGAAGGGCAGGATAGACGATCCCGAGCGGGTTGCTCGTGGGCTCGCTCGGAATCGGCGGGCGACGTCCGGGCATCCCCCGATTCAACGCGGACCTGGACCGCGCTTCCGATTCAGGAGGCCGCGCAGCCAGCTCCGCTTCCGGCTCGCGGTCAGCGCCTCGTGGAACTCGTGCATCGTCGCGAAACGAGCCTGCGGCGGGCGGGCCATCGCTCGCGCCAGCACGTCGGCGAGGCCGCGTGGGCAGTCTCGGCGCATCGATCGCGGATCCGGTGCGTCGCCACCCGCCGATCCGCCGCCGAGCGCCAGCGGCTTGCGGCCGGTGAGGGCGTGGAACAGCAGACATCCGAGCGCATACACGTCGGAGCGCGCGTCCTCTCGCGCGCCGGCGAGTTGTTCCGGTGCCAGGTGGGGCGGCAGCGCGGCAACCACCGCGTCGTCGGCGGAGGTCCGCTGCCGTGCGCCGAGTGAATTGGCGATACCCTCCTGCTTGGCGAAGGTGAAGCCGCCGAGCACCGGGGACCCCGTATCGGGATCGATCCAGACGGTGCCTGCCTCGATCGCGCGATGCAGCACTTCGACCTCGTGCGCGGCCGCGGCGGCGTCGGCCAGGGCCTCGCCGAGGTCGATCACCGCGTCGACCGACATCGCGCCGTCGCGCGCCAGCAGTTCCTCCAGGCACTGGCCACTCCAGGGCTCGAGCACCATCACCACGCTGCCCGGAACCTCGAAGACCTCGAGCAGCCGGACCACGCGCGGGTGGCGCACGCGGGCCAACGCCTGGGCCTCGCGCAGCGCCAGAGCGCTGGTGGCGCGGGAGCCGGCGCGGAGGGCACGGAGGCCGGGGCCGGGCGATTCGAGGACGACCTCGCGGTCGAGGCGGCGGTCCCATGCCACGCGCCGGAGGGTGCGCGGTGAGTCGAGCAGGGTTCCGCGGACCTCGAAGCGATCGGGCAGCGCGGTCGGTCCGGGTCGGGGCGCGCTGGGCAGGCGGTCGCGGACGCAGGCTTCGAGTGCCTCGCGGAACGCCTGCGCGGTCGGATAGCGCGCGCCGGGTTCCTGTGCGAGCGCGTGCAGGCACACCTCTTCGAGGGTCGCCGGCACGGGCGGCGCATCCCTGCCGCGGTCGGGGAAGCGGTGGGCGCGCAGGGCGTCGAGGTCGTCGCAGGCGCGGCGCAGGGTCAGGAACTCGTAGAGGATCGCGCCGACCTGATAGACGTCGGTGCGTTCGTCCTTGCCGGTGCGCGAGTCGCGCAGCTGCTCGGGAGCGAGGTACTGGAGCGTGCCGTAGAGCCGCGAGGTGAGTTGCGATCCTTCCTGGTCGCGGAACGACGCCATGCCGAAGTCGAGGAGCACCGGGTGGCCGCTGACCCGCAGCATCACGTTCGACGGCTTCAGGTCGCGGTGCAGCACGCCGCGCTCGTGCACCGCCTCGAGGATCTGCAGGATCGCGGCGGTGATGCGCGTCACGCCGACCCACCACGGCGCCTCGTCGTCGTTGGGCAGCAGGTTGCTGAGTCCGGCGAGGCGGGCCTCGCCGAGCAGGGCGCGCAGGCGTTGCAGGGTCGGCGGACCGTCCGTCGCGGCGAGATCGGCCACGACCCGGTCGAGTGACACGCCGCGCACCAGCTCCATCACCAGGAACAGCAGGTCGCCGTCGCGGCCGGTGCGGTGGATCTTCACTACGCCGGGATGCTCGATCCGCGCCAGGGCCTGGCCTTCGATAGCGTGCTGGAGGCGGGTCTCGTCCTCGCGCGCGGTCACCGAGTCGAAGAACTTCACCGCGACCTCGCGGCGTAGTGACTGGTCGTGCACCCGCCAGACCTTGCCGAAGCCCCCGGCGCCGATCTCCTCGACCAGCTCCAGGTCGCCGCCGATCAGTTGCCCGGGCTGCAGGCGCGAGGGGAACACCCGGCGGCTGGTGCCGAGCGCGTCGAGCAGGGCGTCGAATGCGGGGCGACGCGCGGCGGGCAGCTGCTCGCGGAGTTCGTCGCGCGCATCGACGCCGTCGCTCTCCAGTCGCCGGAGGTACTCCAGCGCCAGGGCTTCGGTGTCGTCGGCGGTCGGAGTGTCCTCGGTGTCGGTCACGGGACCGCCAGTCTCCGCGGCGGGTCGGGTCCGGCCAAGCCTCCGTTGCGGGCGCTGGATCCGGCGATGCCCGACAAATCGTTCAGGTCCGGGCGGGGGGCGCGCGCATGGACGGTCTCCGGGCCTCATCCGTCCTCATCTCTCTCTCCGCATGACCCGATCGCTCCTCCGTCACGCCATCTCGCTGGCGTTCCCGTTCCTCCTCGGGCCGATGCTCGCGGCGATGCCCCAGAGCCTGGTCGGCGACCTCCGACCGCCGTCGGCCGCGCAGCCGTCGAGCGCTCCGGCAGACATCGTCGACCTCGGGGGCGTCGCGGTGTTCGTGGCCCGCGATGGCCACGGCCTCGAACTCTGGCGCTCCGATGGCACTCAGGCCGGCACGTACCCGTTGAAGGACATCGCGCCCGGGGCCGCGGACTCCGCTCCACAGTCGCTGACGGTGATCGGCAATCTGGTGTTCTTCACCGCGACGGTTCCCGGGCTCGGCCGCGAGCTGTGGCGGACCGACGGCACCGCGGCCGGCACGTTCCTGCTCGCCGACCTGATGCCGGGCGACGCCTCCGGCGATCCGCAGTGGCTGACCGAGTGGCAGGGGCGGTTGGTGTTCAACGGCCGTGATCCCGCGGTGGGTCGCGAGCTGTTCGAGTCGGACGGCACGCCGGGTGGCACGCGGCTGTTGGTGGACTTCCATCCCACGTCGTTCGGCGGGCCGACCGACCTGGTCGTGTTCGGCAACGAGCTGTTGTGTCGGGCCAACCTGCCGCAGGTCGGCCGCGAGCTGGTCGCGACCGACGGTACCGCGATGGGCACGCGGCTGGTGGCCGACCTGCACTCGGGAACTGCCAACTCGGATCCGCAGGCGCTCACCGTGGTCGGCAGCCGGGTGTTCTTCACCGCGATCGGCAACTCGACCGGGCGGGAACTCTTCATCACCGACGGGACTGCTGCGGGCACCGGGCTCGTCACCGAACTCGTGCCGGGCACCGGTTCCACCAGCTTCGGTGAGCTCCTGGCGGTCGGTCCCCGGCTGGTCTTCGTGGCGAGCGACGGCGTGAGTGGCGCGGAGCCGTGGGTCTCCGAC
The DNA here is from genome assembly GCA_030432695.1 of bacterium. Classification (GTDB taxonomy): domain Bacteria; phylum Planctomycetota; class UBA1135; order UBA1135; family UBA2386; genus JAUILN01. The sequence goes on from JAUILN010000028.1 coordinate 37,143, forward strand.
GGTACCGCGGCCGGCACGATGCAGCTCGTCGACATCGACGCGGGGGCGGGTGGCTCCGATCCCGCAGGTCTCACGCTGCTGCCCGGCGGCAACCTGGCGCTGTTCGCCGCCGACCAGCCGGGCATCGGCCGCGAGTTGTGGCGGACCGACGGGACGCCTGGCGGCACGTCGCTGGTGCTCGACATCCATCCGACGAGCAGTGGCAATCCGAGCGAGCTGACGCCGGCGTTCGGTGGGATCGTGTTCCGTGCCAGCGAGCCGTCGAGCGGTGCCGAGCCCTGGTTCACGGATGGGACGGCGGCGGGCACCCGCCAGATCGACGACATCGAACCGGGCAGCCGGACCACGACTCCGGCAAACTTCGCAGCGGTCGGCAACCTGGTGCTGTTCGGCGCTTCGACTCAGCAGTTCGGCCACGAGCTGGTGCGCACCGACAACACCGCGGCCGGCACCTTCGTGGTGCGCGACCTCTACCTGCCGCAGGGCGATTCGGCGCCGGCTGAGTTCTCGGCCGCCGGAGCACTGACGGCGTTCCACGCGGACGACGGCGTGCACGGCGACACGCTGTGGGTGAGCGACGGCACGCCGGCCGGCACGCGGCTCGTCGACGTGAACCCTGCCACGCGCAACGACGACGCCGGTAGGTTCGCGAGTTGGAACGGGCGGGTGTGGTTCCGGGCGCTGATGCCGGCGGTCGGTCGGGAGCTGGCAAGCAGCGACGGGACCGCCGCGGGCACCGGCCCGGTCTTCGACGTGAATCCGGGCACCGGCTCTTCCGACCCCGACGACCTGGTCGGCACGCCCCAGGGACTGGTGTTCTCGGCGACGGCGCCGGGCTTCGGCCGCGAGCCCTGGATCACCGATGGCACCTCCGGCGGCACCGTGATGTTGGCCGACGCGATCCCCGGCAACTCCGGTTCGGATCCCGACATGTTCGCCGCGGTGACGGCGGGCATCGTGTTCCGGGCCGACCATCCGACCGCCGGTCGTGAACTCTGGGTGAGCGACGGCACGCCTGCGGGGACCGCGCTGCTCGTGGACCTCACCGCTGGCGCGAGTTCGACGCCGATCCGCGAGATCGTCGGCGCGGGTTCGCGAGCCTGGATCGTGATGGCCGCGAACAACGCCGGCTACGAGCTCTGGTCGACCGACGGCACGGCCGCCGGAACCGGCATCGTGCGGGATCTCTACCCGGGCCCGTCCTGGGGCGATCCGCATCACCTGACGCCGCTCGCCGACGGCGACCTCGCGTTCGTCGGCGTGCTGCAGGGGACCGGTCCCGAACTCTGCTGGTCGGACGGCACCGGGTTCGGCACTCGTCAGGTGGTCGAGATCGTGCCGGGCAACGGCGAGGCCGACATCCAGGACCTGGTCGCATCGGGCGACGACGTGTTCTTCACCGCCGACGACCGGGTGCACGGCCGCGAACTGTGGTTCAGCGACGGCACCGCAGCGGGCACGCGGATGGTGCGTGACGTGTTCGCCGGCGCGCCGGACGGGGTGGTCGCGGGGACGCTGACCGCGGTGCCCTCCAGCAACCTGGTGGTCTTCGCCGGATCCGACGGTCGGCATGGTCTGCAGATCTGGGTCTCCGACGGGACCTCGAGCGGCACGCGCCAGCTCGGCAAGGTCGGACCGTTCGCCGGGGTGGGGGCAGTGGAGCTGAGCGGGTTCCGGGTGGTCGGCCGCGACGTCTGGTTCCTCGCCGACGACGGCATCACCGGGCGCGAGCCGTGGGTGTTCCGGCCGGGCACCGGCGCGGTGGCCTGGACCCAGAACTACGGCACGGGCTGCCGGGGTACCGGCCAGGTGGTGCCGCGGATCGTCGCGCAGGGCTCGCCGCTGCTCGGCAATGCATCGTTCGCGGTGGGTGTCCGCGACGCGCTGCCCTCCTCCGCGGCGGTGCTCGACCTCGCGTTCTTCCCGAGCAATACGCCGGTCAGCGGCTGCCGCGTGTATCTCGGCCTGCCGCTGATCTCGATGGCCTCCGTGCAGGTCGACCTCGGTGGGCGTGCCGTGACGCCTCTGGGGATCCCCGCAGATCCGGCCCTGGCGGGGGTGCAGTTGTTCGGGCAGTACGTGGTCGCCGACCCGATGGGTCAGCTCTTCGGACTGGCGTCGTTGAGCGACGCGTTGCAGATCGTGTTGGGCAACTGAGCGGCGCGGAGCGTTGGTTCCGGCGGCGGCTAGCGGCATCCTGACCGCCGATGCGCACCGCCGATTCCTGTGACGCCCGGGTCCGTTCCCGGGCGATCTCGCTCCATCGTCTGCTGGGGGCCATGCTGCTCACGCTGCTCTTGCTGGGATCGACGGCCTGCGCCGCTCTGCGCGATGACGGTGAGCCGGACACTTCCGCTCGCGACGAATCGGCGCGTTGGCCGACTCTGGGATTGCGTGCGGGAGCAGCGATCCTGACCGGAGTCGACTCGGAGGTGCGGCTCGATTCCGAGACGCTCGGTCGAGGCACGGGCATCGACCTCGAGGACGACTTCTCGCTGGAGGACGAGACCACCATCGTGCGCGCCGACGCCTTCTGGCGGATCGACGAGGGTCGGCGGCACCGTCTGGAATTGAGCTGGTTCGACATCCGTCGCAATGGCACGCGCGTGATCGACCGCGACATCCAGTTCGGCGATCGCGTGTTCCCGGTCAACGCGGAGGTCCGCTCGTTCCTCAACACCGAGGTCGTGAAGTTCAACTACCGCTACAACCTGTTCGTCGGGGAGGACTGGGAGGCGGGATTGTCGTTGGGCGCGCACGTGATCGGCTTCGACGTGGGCCTGTCACAGGGCAATCTGGCACTCGAAGAATCCTTCGGTGTCACCGCGCCGATGCCGGTGCTGGGTGCACACGCCGAATGGCTGCCGTTCGAGCGGATCAGGACGCTGATCTCCGGCGAGGCGCTCTACATCCGCGCGGAGGACATCGGCGGCGTGTTCGACACCAATGACCTCGAGGGGTTGTTGGTGGATGCGCGCGTCGGCATCGAGTGGGAGCCGGTCGACCACTTCGGGGTGGGGGTTGGATACAACTACTTCCTGCTCGATGCGGAGTATGGCGAGCAGGCGTTGGCTCTGTCGGCGAAGTACGACTACTCGGGGTTGTTGGTGTACGGGACGCTGGGTTTCTGATCGTGGCGTCGCCACGGCGCGCCGACCCGCGCCGAAGCAGAAGGGAGCCGACGGCGCCGAGAGAGACGACGCCGCTGGTCCCCCTGTCTCACGAGGCGCGGATCGCGACTGACTCTCGGATTCTGTCGTAGTCCGTGCCCGGCACCGATCGCGACAGGCACCGATCGCGACAGATCCGGGGTGGCGGCATGATCGTCTCGCCCTGAGACCTCGACCGGTGCGGGAACTCGCGGTCGCAGACCTGCCGCATGGGTGGTTGGGACGCAGGGGCTGAGCACGGGATGGATACCTACGTGCCATTCCGGCGAACTGGCGTCTTCTGGCGCAGCCTTCTTGCGCGATGTCAGTCCGCGCCACCCATGTCGATCGCCAGGCCTTCGGATCCGCCAGGCAAATGGTCCTCCGCCGCCTCGCGGCCGTCGTCGGGTTGGCGTTGCTCATCGGCTGCGCTGCCACCGACCAGGCAGCGCCAGGCGCCCACCGCGCCGAGTCCGCCCGCTGGCCGACGCTCGGCCTCCGCGCCGGCGCCGCGGTCCTCGCGTCGTTCGATTCCGACATCGGCGTCGAGTCCGCCCCCCTCAATGCCAGCGCCAGCGGCTCGCTGGAAGACACCTTCTCCGACAACGACCGGATCGGCATCACCCGGGTCGACCTGTTCTGGCGCATCGACGACGACCGCCGCCATCGCGTCGACGTGAACTGGTTCGAGCTCACCCGCAGCGGCGACCGGCTGTTCGAGTCGCAGGTCGCCCTCGGCGGCCAGGTCCTGCCGGCGGGCAGCGTGGTGTCGTCGTACCTCGACACCGAGGTGGTGAAGGCCAGCTACCGCTTCAACTTCCTGGTCGAAGACGACTGGGAAGCCGGCATCTCGCTCGGCGCCAACGCGATGGCGATCGACCTCGGCTTCACCCAGGGAGCGACCACCATCGAGAAGTCCTACCCGCTCACCGGTCCGATGCCGGTGCTCGGCCTGCACGCCGAGTGGCTGCCCTTCGACCGGATCCGCGCGCTGGCCTCCGCCGAGGCGATGTACGTGAAGGTCGACGACGTGTCGGGACTGCTCGAGACCCAGGACGTGGAGGGCTACCTCTTCGACGCGCGCATCGGCGTGGAGTGGGAGCCGATCGACCACCTGGGTGTCGGCGTCAGCTACAACTTCTTCCGGCTGGACGCGGACTACCGGGAGAGCCTGGTCTCGGCGTCGTTGAAGTACGACTACGAGGGGGTGCTGGTGTACGGGACGTTGGCCTTCTGAGGGCCAATTGCCCGGCCGAGCGATGCCTTGAAAATTGAAAGGCGACCTTTCGATCTTCAAGGCACCGTTGTTCGTCGCACTCGCCGCGCAGCACCTGGTGCGCGAACTCGGCCGCGCGCGGCGCTGATCCCGACGAAGACGTGCACCTGAACACGTACACCCGGTGCCAGGCATTAGCCGTACCTCTTCGCCGCAGCCCGCCGACGCGCTCCCTCCCCGAATCTGTCGTGGTCCGTGCCTGGCACCAACTACGACAGATCCTGGTGCGCGCATCGCGCTGCTGTCTCCGATCCTCCCATCGCGTGGCCGCGCTTGAATCACCTGGCGCAACCGGATCAGATCTCGCCCATGGTGGCTGAGAGGGTGATCGATGCCGGTTGAAGGACAGCGAGGCGCCGCGCACGGCGAACAGTCGGACTACGGCGCGTGGTTTCAGCAGGTGACCGGACACGTGCCGCATCCCTGGCAACAGCGGCTCGGGAACAACCTGGAACCCGACTCACGCGTCCTGCGCATCCCTACCGGACTCGGGAAGACCTGTGGCGTGCTCGGTGCCTGGATGTGGAATCGCCTCGTGCGCCGCGATCCAGCCTGGCCTCGACGCCTCGTCTGGGCGCTGCCCATGCGCGTGCTCGTGGAGCAGACTCTGGGCGTGGTCCGCGCGGCGCTCGATGCGGGTGGCTTCGACGACGTGTCGGTCGTCCCGATGCTCGGCGGCGAGGCCGACGACCGCTGGCACCTGCGGCCCGAAGCGGAAGCCGTGCTCGTCGGCACCCAGGACATGCTGCTGTCGCGCGCGCTCAACCGTGGCTACGGCGCACCCCGCGCCCGCTGGCCGATGGAGTTCGCGCTGCTGCACACCGATGCGCTGTGGGTGCTCGATGAAGTCCAGTTGATGGACGTCGGCCTCACCACCAGTTCACAGCTTCAGTCGTTCCGCGGCGCGCCGCCCCGCGATGCCACGACCTGGCGTCCCACCCATTCGTGGTGGATGAGCGCCACGCTGCGGCCGGAGTGGTTGCTGACTGTCGACTCCTCGGCCGAGGTCCAGCAGAGCAGCACCCGGGTCTGCGTGATCCCGCCCGAAGAGCGAGCCGGTCCGGCGTTCGAGGCCACCAAGTCGCTGTGCGTCGCGGCCACTCCCGCGAAGGCCGCCGACGCAGCGCAGGCGATCGCCGACCTCGCACTCGCCTCCCACGCTGCCGACCGCACCTCGCTGGTGATCGTGAACACGGTCAGCCTCGCCCGGCAGGTGCACGCGAAGCTCGCCAAGCACTGCGCTCAGACCGAGATCGACCTGCGCCTGGTGCATTCCCGCTTCCGGCCCTGCGACCGCCGAGCCTGGCGCGACGACTTCCTGCGCCCCGATGCCGCGGTGCCGAGCGCCGGCCGCATCATCGTCTCGACCCAGGTGGTCGAGGCCGGGGTCGACCTCTCCGCCGACCTGCTGGTGACCGAACTCGCACCCTGGGCCAGCCTCGTGCAGCGCTTCGGTCGCGCCGCCCGGTTCGGCGGGCAGGCCGAGATCGTGGTCGTCGACCGCGGCCTGGAGGGCAAGGATCTGCTGCCCTACGACCCCGAGCAGATCGTCGCCGCGCGCGGACTCTTGACCGAGCTGCAGACCGCCGATCTCGCCAGCCTCGACGACATCGAGCAGCGCCTCCGCGCAACCGAGCCGGCGCGCGCGGAACTCCTGTTCCACCACCAGCCCGCGCACGTGCTCACCGAGCTGGAGTTCGTCGATCTCTTCGATACCACGCCCGACCTCACCGGCGCCGACCTCGACATCGGCCGCTTCATCCGCACCGGAGACGACCGCGATCTCGGCATCGCCTGGATCGACCTCGACGGTGACTCGGCGCCCGACCCCAACCTGCATCCTGCGCGCGACGCGGTCTGCCCGGTCGCGATCGCCGAAGCTCGCGAATGGCTATTCAAGGTCAAGACGCCGCCGACCGCCTTCGCCTGGGACTTCCTGACCGGCACCTGGCGCCGCGCCCGACGTGAAGACTGCCGCCCTGGCGCCGTCCTCGCGGTGTCGGCTGCGGCCGGCGGCTACGACCCGCAGCTCGGCTTCACCGGCGATCCTCCCAAGCGGGGTCAACGGGTCGTGGTCGCACCTGCCGCAGCGCTCGGGCGCGAGAGCCTCGCCGACTATGGGCATGCCTTCGACGAGGTGAGCGTGCAGGCCTTCAAGACCATCGCCACCCACGGCCGCGAGACCGCCGAGCAGGTAGGCGAGTTCGCCGGTGACCTCGACCTGCCTCCCCGCACCGTCGAACTCCTCGACCTCGCCGCGCGCCTGCACGACTGGGGCAAGGCGCATCCGGTGTTCCAGGCCGCGATCCGCCGCGAGGATCCCGCCCGCCCGCCGCGCGACGACCTGGCCAAGGCGCCGCAGACCGCGTGGCACGCACTCCGCGGCATCTACGACCACGATCCCACCAGTGGCCGGCGCCGCGGCTTCCGCCATGAACTCGCGAGTGCCCTGGCCTGCTTCGAGTTGCTGCGTGGCCACGCCCCGGACCACCCCGCATTCGCGGGCGCCGACGCGACTCCCGTCGAGACCCACGACTCGAACCTGCTCGCCGCCGAACTCGCGGCCCTGAGTGCCGGAGAGTTCGACCTCGTCGCCTACCTGGTCGCCGCCCACCACGGCAAGGTCCGTGGTCGCCTGCACGCTGCACCCCAGGATCAGCAAGGCCGCAGCGGGGGCACCACGCTGCCGATCCGCGGCGTGGCCGACGGCGATCTGCTGCCGGCCACCGACCTCGCTGCCTCACCCGGCGAACCCGCCGCCACTCCCGCGGTGGCGCTGTCCCTCGAACCAGCCGCGATCGGTCTGTCGCCCCGCTACGGCAGGAGCTGGACCGAGCGGGTGCTCGAGCTGGTCGACCGCCATGGACCCATCGAGTTGGCCTGGCTCGAGACCCTGCTCCGCGTGGCCGACGTGCGGGCCTCGCGCCTTCAGACCGACGACCCACTGCTGGAGACGGCCCGATGACGACCTTCCGACACCAGCTCCTGGGCTGTGCACCGAGCCCGTTGGCGCACTACCTCAAGGCGGTCGGCGTGCTGCGCGTGGTGGCCGAGCAGCTCGATCCCCAGGTCCGCGGCCATTGGCGCCACGACGATGTGTTCGAGCTGACCACCACGGTCGACGAGGAAGCACTGTGTCGCTTCTTCCTCGACGGCTACTCGCCGACGCCGTTGGTGGCGCCCTGGAACGGTGGCTCGGGCTTCTACCCGAAAGACAACTGCAAGCCGGTCGAGGCCCTTGCTGCCAGCAGCGCACCGCGCTTCGCCGCCTACCGCGCCGCCATCGAATTCGCCCGCAGTCTCGTCGCCGGTGCCGAGGCGCGCCCGCAGGCCGACGCCAAGACCGAATTCCTGACCCGCTTCCGGCAGGCGGCGCGCGGCCCGCTCGGCGTGTGGTTCGACGCTGCCCTGGTGGTCTCCGGCGCCGGCGAGCCGCGCTACCCGGCGCTGTTCGGCACCGGCGGCAATGACGGTCGCCTCGACTACACCAACAACTTCATGCAGCGCCTTGGCGAGCTGTTCGACATCGAAGCTGTCGACGGCCCGGCGCGCCCTTCCGCCAGCAGGTCGTTGGGGGAGGCCTTGTTCGCCCGCGTCACGCCGATGTCGACCAACGGTTCGGTGGGCCAGTTCCTGCCAGCGCGTGCCGGTGGCGCCAACACCGTCGACGGCGAGAGCGGCGATGCGTCGTTCAACCCCTGGGACTTCGTGCTGATGCTCGAAGGCGCGGTGGCGTTCGGCAGCTCGATCCATCGCCGGGCCGATCAGCAGGTCGATGCCTCGCTCGCCTCGCCGTTCGCGGTGCAGGGGTCGGCGTCGGGCTACGCCAGTGCCGCGCCGTCCGACGAAGACCGCGGGCGCGGCGAGCAGTGGATGCCGCTCTGGGAGCAGCCGGCGTCGTGGCGGGAACTGCGCGCCCTGCTCGGCGAGGGTCGCTGCCAGGTCGGCAGCGCGTCGCCCCGGCGGGCCGTCGATGTGGCGCGCGCCCTCGCCCGCCTCGGCGTGGCTCGCGGGATCCGGGCGTTCGAGCGCTTCGGTTACGTCGAGCGGCTCGGCCAGAGCAAGCTCGCGGTGTCCTTCGGCCGCTGGCGCGTCGAGCCGAGTCCGCGCATCCACCTCGTCGACGAGGTCGCACCATGGATCGACGCGCTGCGCCGCGAAGTCCGCAAGAGCCACGCGCCCGAGTCCCTGCGCCGCGCCCACCGCCGCTGCGAGACCGCCCTGCTCGCCTGCTGCCGTGCCGATGCACCACCGGCCGACTGGCAGGCCCTGCTCCTCGCGCTGGCCCAGGCCGAGCAGCAGTTGGTCCGCTCACCGCGCTTCACCGGCGCATCCCGGCTACGACCGCTCACCGGCCTGTCGATCGACTGGCTGCGCGCCGCCGACGATGGCCGCCCCGAAATGCGGCTCGCCTGGGCTCTGGTCGCCCAGACCGGGCGGCAGGGCGACTCCGATCGTCCGGTCCGCGCCCACTTCGCGCCGCTCACTGCCAACGGGCGCGACTTCGCGCGGCACGGCGAGTCACTCGCCACCGACCTTGAGGTGGTGGTCCGCGATGCCGATCCGCTGCGCGAGCTGATCGCGATCATCCGGCGCCGCATGCTCTGGTTCACCGGTGGGGGTGGTGCCACCTTCCCGCTCACCGCGTTGGCCTCTCACGGCGCCGACGCCACCGCCGCGCTCGCCTGGCTCGACGGCCGTGTCGCCGACGACCGCGTCTTGCGCCTCGCCCGCGCCCTGGCGGCGATCCAGCCCAAGCCCGGCAGCCGGCCGCCCTGGTACCGCCCGCGGCCGTCGCCCACCGCCCGCATCGCGGCGCTGGCGGTCGATGGCCTGCTCCGCACCGCGCTGCGCGGTGGTGCCCTCGAACTCGCGGGGTTCACCGCCGAGGTCCGCCCCGAGCCTGCGGTGTTGGCCCGACTCGCTGCCGGCGACCTGTCCGCCGCGGTCCGCGCCGCGGTCCGCCGGCTCCGCGCCAGTGGCCTGCGCTCGCACCTCACCCGCGCCGTCGGCGGGCCCGCGCTCGCGCGCCGTCACCTCGCGGCGCTTGCCTTCGGGCTGGCCGAGGTCGACCGCACCGCAATCCTGGAGCGGCTCTGCCGGCCCACCCTGGCCGAAGCCGACGTCCCGCCACCTGACTCCGGTGCGACCCCCGAACCCATCGCGCCACCAGCCTTCTCCTGATCGTCCACTACCTCCACTCGCAAGCCGATCCGCATGTCTATCGATCTCTCGCCGTGTGACGGCGTCCATCGCCTGCTGTTCGAAGTCGCGCTGCGCCCCATCCAGGGTGCGCGCTTCCAACCCACCGGCTTCCCCGATCTCGGCGCCGCGACCTACCAGGCCGGCGCGCAGGCCTGCCTGCTCGTGGAGAGCGCCCAGTCAATGGCCAATCGACTGGAGGCAGTCGCGTGGGACGGCGATGCCGACGACCTGATGACCGACCTGCGGGGTCTGAGCTACGTGCGCGTCGAACAAGACGGCCGCTACCTGACCAGCTCGATCACCGAGGCGCACCGGATCAACAGCCCCTACATCCTGGAGGGCAAGGACCGGTCGTTCTTCGACACGCTGGTGAAGGCCTTCGACGCGATGCAGCAGGGGCCGATCGACCGGCGCAAACTCGCCTCGACCCTGCTGCGCTACGACGCCAACAGCCTGCTGCACGGCGTGTTCCTCGCCAAGAAAGAGCTCGCTGGCGGTCGCCTTCGAGTGCCTCGCGCCCTCTCCGCCTTCGTCGAGGCCGAGCAGATCGAGATCGCCGCCTCGGGGGGCGTGAAGAACGACCATGTGAATCCCGGTGGTGAGGCCAAGTCCGGCTTCGGTAACGTGCCGTTCCACCGCGAAGAGTTCACCGCCGAGCGGATCACCGCCTACTTCAATATCGACCTGCATCAGATCCGCGGCTACGGCCTCGGCGACGCGGTCACCCGCATGCTGATCCTGCTCGCGCTCTACAAGGTGCGCGCCTTCCTGAGCGGCGCGCTGCGCTTCCGCACCGCCTGCGACCTGGAGCTGGTCGACGAGCAGGTGACCGCGCGGCGACCGGTGGGCTTCGCCTTGCCAGACGCTGCGGCGCTCGGTGCCGCGGTGCGCGACGCGATTGCCGCCTGCACCGAACACATGGCCGGGACCACCACGGTGTCCTTCGTGGGGCGTTGAGCCGCATGTTGATCCTGTCCGTCCACTTTCCCGCGCGGCGCTACCACGCTTCGCCGTGGGATCGGCACGTCAACGAGGGTGAGGTGGAGTGGCCGCCCGCACCCTGGCGGTTCCTGCGCGCACTGCTCGCTGCCGGCTTCGCGGTCGAGCACTGGCCCGATGAGGCGGTGCCGCCGCTGGCCCGTTCGCTGGTCGAGAAGCTCGCCGCCGACGTGCCGTCGTTCCGCCTGCCAGCCGCCGCCTCGGCCCATACCCGTCACTACATGCCGATCCGCAGCGGGCGCAGCGAGACCACCACGCTGGTGCTCGATGCCTTCCTGCGCTTCGTCGACCCGGACCCCGAGCTGCTGATCGAGTGGCCCGAGGTGCAGCTCGAGCCAGCGGAACTGGAGCTGCTCGACCGACTGCTCCCGGCCATCTCCTACCTCGGCCGCGCCGAGTCCTGGGCAGAGTGTCGGCGGGTCGAGTCTGCAGACGAGTCCGGGATCTGGTGTCGTCCGCTGGCCCACGACCGGGAGCCCGCAGGCGAGGTGGTGCCGACGCTCTGTGCGGTCGCGCATGCCGACTACGCTGCAACGCGGACCGCCGGGGTGCAACAGAGCCTCGCGGTGGCGACGGCGGAGTCGGGCGGCAAGCTCAGCACAGCCCGGCGGCGCAAGCTCGAGGCGGAATGGCCGGCCGATGTCGTCGACGCGTTGCTCCAGCGCACATCGAGCTTGCGCGGCCAGGGCTGGACCCGCCCTCCTGCGTCGCGGCTGGTGCGCTACGACCTGCCGGCGCCGGCCCTGCGCCCGGGTCTCGGCCGAGGGCCCGCACCGCGCGCCGCCCGGGAAACCGTCGACACGCTGCTGTGGGCGCTGTCGTCGGACACCGTGCGCGGGCAGGTGCTGCCTTCGCTCACGCGGGCCCTGCCGCAGGCCGAACTCCTGCACCGCTCCGCGGTCTCGCGGCTCGGCGCGTCTGGCAACTGCGCAGCGCTCACCGGACTCGACGACGTTGGCGAACCGCTGCGTGGCAACCGCCACACCCACTACGTGCCGCTCGACCTCGATGGCGATGGCCGCCTCGACCACGTGCTGGTGCACGCACCCATGGGCTTCGATCAGCGCGCCCTAGATGCCTTGCGCGGGGTGTCGCGGACCTGGGCCAAGGGCGTCGGCCACGACCTCGTCGTCTCCTGCGCCGGCGTTGGCCGGCTCCCCGAGCTGGTGGCGAGTCTGGTGCGCGACGGCCACCGCGCTCCCGCGGTGCTCGCTACGAGCGCCACCTGGGCCAGCGTGACGCCGTTCGTGTTGCCCCGCCATCCGAAGCGCACCCGCCACCACCTCGAAGACCAGGTGCGCGCCGAACTGGCGGCCCGTGGCTTCCCCGAGCCCGCGGCGATCGAGCTGTTCGACCGTGCCGAGCTGCTCGACCGCGGCCTGCACCGCTTCGTGCGCCGGCGTCGCCCGGGCCGCCCCCAGCCGCCGCTGGACCGCGCCTTCGGCCTGCGCCTGCGTTTCGCCGAGCAGGTGCGCGGCATCCTGGCGATTGGCTATGCGAGCCATTTCGGCCTCGGGTTGTTCGCGGCGGAATAGCGGGGGGGCGGCGGGTTCCATCGCCGCCGCGCACGGCTCGGTTACGACGCGAGTCGGCTCATGCCACATGCATCTGGCTGCCCGCGAGGCTGCTGCGTCAGCCGATGAACCTCCAATGGTTGGCGAGCCTTCGCGCGGCCGCCGCCGCCGACCGCCGGGGCTGGACGTCGTCGCCTTGGTATGGGATCGTGCCTCCCAAGGCCAGCCCTTCTCACCGGCCAGCTCACCGCCTACCCGCGACCGCTCCCCCGCGCGAGCGGTCCGGTGGTTCAGGATTCCCGGGGGCCGCTCGAACCCTTTGACAATTCGAGACTTGGCAACGATTTCCGGACCCTCGCCGAGCCTGCGACTTGACCTCTGCACCCCACCGCTCGAAAACTGCGTCCCTGGCTTCGCTCTCACCGGCCGCTGAGAGCCAAGCACCTTCCGCGTCCTTCGGGATGCGGCTCCATTGAAGCTTGGTGACCTTCTTCTTCGACGACTTCTTCGCGGCAGTCCCCCTTCCGCGTCCTTCGGGATGCGGCTCCATTGAAGCGAGGAACTCGCCGTCGGGGTCGAAGAGCGTGATCGAGCCTTCCGCGTCCTTCGGGATGCGGCTCCATTGAAGCGTGCTGCGGCGAGGCGGCGTGTTGAGACCCGTCCGGGCCTTCCGCGTCCTTCGGGATGCGGCTCCATTGAAGCTCGAACATCGTGAGCTGCCGCCCGCCGCGCAACCGCAAGCCTTCCGCGTCCTTCGGGATGCGGCTCCATTGAAGCCAGGTGTACGACGGCAGCCAGGCGCTCGGCCCTGGGATCCTTCCGCGTCCTTCGGGATGCGGCTCCATTGAAGCGGGGGAGTCTTCTCGGGTTCCTTCGACATGGGTCGGACCTTCCGCGTCCTTCGGGATGCGGCTCCATTGAAGCGTCCCGATCCTTCGCGCGAGCTTCGAGGCACTCGACCGCCCTTCCGCGTCCTTCGGGATGCGGCTCCATTGAAGCGCCAGTTCGGCGGCGCGATCGTTCAGCCGGCACGTGCCCTTCCGCGTCCTTCGGGATGCGGCTCCATTGAAGCACAACTCGGCATCAAGCGGGGCGAGCGGGGTCCGGTTCCTTCCGCGTCCTTCGGGATGCGGCTCCATTGAAGCTTCGCAGCATCACCCCAAGCGTTTTCCGATGCGTGATCCTTCCGCGTCCTTCGGGATGCGGCTCCATTGAAGCGTCGCAATCTCGTTGTTTTGGTCAGGCACGAACTCCCATGCCCTTCCGCGTCCTTCGGGATGCGGCTCCATTGAAGCGCGGCGTCCGCGTCCTTCAAGCCAGGGTCCACCAAGTCCCTTCCGCGTCCTTCGGGATGCGGCTCCATTGAAGCGGCGGACCTATCCCCGGCCTGCTTCTTCTGCCGCCGCGCCTTCCGCGTCCTTCGGGATGCGGCTCCATTGAAGCCCGCGCCCCGGCAAGCCCGGCAAGCCCGGCCCGCAGCCCCCTTCCGCGTCCTTCGGGATGCGGCTCCATTGAAGCGAGCTCGGCGGCGTCATGCCGGGCTCGATGGGACGGCCCTTCCGCGTCCTTCGGGATGCGGCTCCATTGAAGCCCGCCCGGCATCGCCGACGACGAGCGGCTGAACGACCGCCTTCCGCGTCCTTCGGGATGCGGCTCCATTGAAGCGTGATGATCTCGAACGCGAACCGCTCGGGGAGCAGCGCCCTTCCGCGTCCTTCGGGATGCGGCTCCATTGAAGCCCGGACCGCAGACGCAACCGGCCCGGCATCCTCCGGCGTGTCCTTCCGCGTCCTTCGGGATGCGGCTCCATTGAAGCGCCGTCTCGAGCGCGGTGCCGCCGCGGCGCCAGAGCCTTCCGCGTCCTTCGGGATGCGGCTCCATTGAAGCTTCGCTCGCGGAATGCTTCGCGCCTGAAACGGGTCCGGCCTTCCGCGTCCTTCGGGATGCGGCTCCATTGAAGCAAACGTAAGGCTATAGGTCCCCGAGGTGACCACCACAGCCTTCCGCGTCCTTCGGGATCCGGCTCCATTGAAGCTTCGGGATCAAGGGCGGGCCAGGCATCGCTGCTGCCCCTTCCGCGTCCTTCGGGATGCGGCTCCATTGAAGCTTCGGGATCAAGGGCGGGCCAGGCATCGCTGCTGCCCCTTCCGCGTCCTTCGGGATGCGGCTCCATTGAAGCATCAACGTGACGTCGGGCCGCCCGATCGGCGTGGTCGACCTTCCGCGTCCTTCGGGATGCGGCTCCATTGAAGCTCGCCGCGCTCCTTCGCGAGGGTCGACTTGAGGCCGCGGACCTTCCGCGTCCTTCGGGATGCGGCTCCATTGAAGCTCGACCTCTGCGAACAGACCGTTGCTGGGCCGCCCCGCCTTCCGCGTCCTTCGGGATGCGGCTCCATTGAAGCTTCCGGGTGGTATCGCTGGGGCTTCCAGATGCCGCCCCTTCCGCGTCCTTCGGGATGCGGCTCCATTGAAGCGGTGAGTCGCGCGTGGTACGGGTGGGGGTGAGTGATCCTTCCGCGTCCTTCGGGATGCGGCTCCATTGAAGCGACCGAATCAACCGATCCAGTGCATCCCGGAGCATCCTTCCGCGTCCTTCGGGATGCGGCTCCATTGAAGCCAGGTGCACGCTGCGGTCTGGTGGCAGTCCTGCTTGCCCTCCTTCCGCGTCCTTCGGGATGCGGCTCCATTGAAGCGTGGCCGTCGTGACCTGGACGCTCCATCAGCTCCCCGCCCTTCCGCGTCCTTCGGGATGCGGCTCCATTGAAGCGAGTCCGGCACGTCGGCCGGCCGGGCGTAGTCGAGCACCCTTCCGCGTCCTTCGGGATGCGGCTCCATTGAAGCCGCCGCGTAGTCGGTCTCCACGTCTGGGAGACCGACAGACCTTCCGCGTCCTTCGGGATGCGGCTCCATTGAAGCCCCGAGGACAAGCGCAAGAAGAACGCGACGCGCGTCGATCCTTCCGCGTCCTTCGGGATGCGGCTCCATTGAAGCCCGATGACCGGCTGGAGCACGCTTGCGTCTGCGCGGCCTTCCGCGTCCTTCGGGATGCGGCTCCATTGAAGCTACCCGAGCGGCGAGACCTACTCCTGATGTCCGACCTGCCTTCCGCGTCCTTCGGGATGCGGCTCCATTGAAGCGGGTAGGCGGAAGCCTCGACGGCCTTGGCTTCCTCGGAGCCTTCCGCGTCCTTCGGGATGCGGCTCCATTGAAGCGGGCAGCTCGACCGCGGCCGAGCACCGCAGCCACGCGGCCTTCCGCGGCCTTCGGGATGCGGCTCCATTGAAGCTCGGTAATCGTGGACTCGGCGTTCTCATCGCAAGCCGACCTTCCGCGTCCTTCGGGATGCGGCTCCATTGAAGCCCCGCGTAGCGATCGACGATCAGGTCGCCGAGGTCGTCCCTTCCGCGTCCTTCGGGATGCGGCTCCATTGAAGCGTGACGTGCCACGGGCAGACCGGGACGATGTAGGCGCGCCTTCCGCGTCCTTCGGGATGCGGCTCCATTGAAGCTTGGCGTTCACGAGGCGGCCGCCGATCGCTTGGAGCGCCTTCCGCGTCCTTCGGGATGCGGCTCCATTGAAGCGACAACGCGGCCGGGAACATCACCACGACGCCGCCCTCGCCTTCCGCGTCCTTCGGGATGCGGCTCCATTGAAGCGTGGGCGGCCTCCCTCCTGAGCTGGTAGCGAAGGCATCCCTTCCGCGTCCTTCGGGATGCGGCTCCATTGAAGCCAGGCCGACGGCATGCTCATGGTCACTTGGACGGTGCACCTTCCGCGTCCTTCGGGATGCGGCTCCATTGAAGCCCGGTCGGTCAAGGCCGGCGCGCGTGGCCGTGCCCCGCCTTCCGCGTCCTTCGGGATGCGGCTCCATTGAAGCTTTGGCAACGGCTTCGGGCTCGCTGCTCTGGAGACTACCCTTCCGCGTCCTTCGAGATGCGGCTCCATTGAAGCGGCTCCTGCGATGCCGGCAGCAGGTGCGGCGAGTAGACCCCTTCCGCGTCCTTCGGGATGCGGCTCCATTGAAGCGATCGACACTGGGGCGGATGCGGACGCATGATCCGGGAACCTTCCGCGTCCTTCGGGATGCGGCTCCATTGAAGCGCGTCGAGGGCCTGACTGAGTCTCGCCACCTCGGCGCCCTTCCGCGTCCTTCGGGATGCGGCTCCATTGAAGCGATGCCGGAGGTGCTCTACCACGGCACGCGCGGGCCACCCTTCCGCGTCCTTCGGGATGCGGCTCCATGGAAGCTCGTCCCAGGTCTTGCATGCGCGCTGCGGCGGTGAGTCGTGCAGCGTCCCTGGGGGACCACTGTCTGGAAAGCCTTCCGGGTAGGTCAGACACGGCCATCGCTCCGCCTTCTCGCTGCTCACATCCGAACACCTCGCGCACCGCCCGGGGCGAATCTCCATGAAGGCGCTCCGGCCGATTGTCCGAAGCGGTGGGAGTTCTTGTTCTGTGGTTCCGCGAGGAAGGAGACGCCGTGACCACCACCGATCCAGCGAAGGCGAGCGCGTTCGATCAGCCGCTGCCGGTCCGCATGCTCAACGAGTATGCGTATTGCCCGCGGCTGTTTCATCTGGAGCACGTGGAGGGGTTGTGGGAAGACAACCACTTCACGATCGAGGGTCGCGCTGCGCATCGCAGGGTCGATCAGTTCGATTCGGTTCTGGATGGGCCGAAGAGTGTCGCGGAAGACGCGACGGATGCGGGTGGAGACGAGCCGCCGAAGATCGCGCGCTCGGTGAGCCTGGAGAGCGAGCGACTCGGGTTGACCGGCAAGCTCGATCTGGTCTCGACGGCCGGTGACGAAGCGGTGCCGGTGGCGGTGAGTGTCAAGGTAGATGTCGCACGGAAGGCACTGTTCAGGCGACGGGCTCCTTGGAGCTCGACGCGTCCTTTGACGGGTTGAGTCGCACTACGGCGGGTCTCGACCAGTTGCGCGTGGCGC
>JAUILN010000015.1 GCA_030432695.1 bacterium
ACTCCTCGAGACCTCATCGCTGGCCCCCACAATCGCTTGGCGCGAACCGCCGATCCGGCACCGGTCTGTACGCTCGCGTCGTGCCGCGAGACCTCCGGAAGTCGCTTAGGCGAACGCTTGTTTGAGGCCTAGGGGGGCGCCGCTTCTCCGACGCGACAGCCCGGCTGGAGCCCATCCTGAGTCAATCCCTGGCGTTCGCGGACTTCGATCGTGATGGTGATCTGGACCTCCTCTACCGAATCGGTCAGACCAACGACAGCCAGGTCGCCGTGAGCATGTTCCGCCAGACCTGGGCCCCGCGCACCGCGACGCTCGGAGGCAATCTCACCCTCGAGCTCCACGCGCCACCCGGCCGGTTCGCGCTGCTCTCGGTATCCCCGGCTCTCACCCACATCGACCTCGGCGCCCGCGGCCTCTGGCAGCTCGATGTGGCGAGCAGCGTGCAGTTCCCCAGCGTCACGATGCCGGCCACGCGCCGCCACGACATCGTGCTGAGCGTCCCGAACGACGCCGCTCTGCGTGGCGTCGACCTGCACTGGCAGGCGATCGAGGTCGATCCCGGGGCGACGAATGCGGTGCGGGTGGGCAATCGGGCGACCACGCGGTTCCAGTGAGGGAATCGGCGGGGCGGCGCCAGTCCGCCCCGAGGTCCCGCCGGCGAGCCTCCCGGCGTAGACTGTCCCAGCGGCGGTGGCCGGGCATCCCCAGTCCGGCCGGAGTCGCGGTCCGAAGCTGCACGGGCCGTCGCCTGCCGTCCCTGCCCTCCTCCCATGACATCGCTTCCCCCAGCCCGCGCCCGGCGGGTGCTCCGGTCGTTGGCACTGGCCGCGGTCTCGGCCACTCTCGCCGTCGCGCAGGTTCCCGCGCAGGCGCCCGCTGCGGCGTCGACGAACGTCGCCTCTCCGGCCGCCTTCGCCTCCCCGCGCTCCGGCCCGCTGTTCGTCCCGAATCGGGGCGGGTGGGATCCGGCGGTCCGCTTCGCGGTGGTCCATGGGCCGACGCCGGCGTGGATCGAGGCCGACGGGTTCCGGTTGCTGGGACAGGGGGCGGAGGGCGGCACCGTGCTGCGGTTCGCTTTCGAGGGCGGCGTGGCGACGCGGATCGAGGGGCTCGGTGAACCGCGGGCCGCCGTGCACCGGCTGGTCGGCGCGCAGCGTGGCGGCGGCGAGGCCTTCGGGGCGGTGCGCTTCGAGGCGGTGTGGCCGGGCATCGACGTGGTGGTCCGCTCCGACCCCGAGGCCGGTGCCGCAGGTGCCCTGGCCTACGACCTGCACGTGGCGCCGGGGGCGGATCTGAGTCGCGCGGTGCTCCGGGTCGAAGGCGCCGCATCGGTCGCGCTCCTCGATGACGGTCAGCTGGACATCGTGGGAGCGGTCGAGGATGGCGCGGATCCGCTGCGCCTGCGGCAGCGCGCGCCGGTGTCCTGGAGCTTGGCGGCGGACGGCACGAAGCAGAGCGTGCAGGTGCGCTTCTGCGATCTCGGCGCCGGCCGCTTCGGCTTCGTCGCTGCAGAGCGCGAGACGACCCGCCGGCTGGTCGTCGATCCGGGATTCACCTGGGTCGGATACCTGGGCCGCGGCGCCAGCGACCGGGTCGAGGCCGTCGCGGTGCGCGACGACGGCGTGTGGGTGACCGGCTTCGCGGGCTCCAGCCTGTTCCCCACCACGCCGGGCGCGTGGCGCGAGACCGGCGGCCGCGACGTGTTCGTCTCCAAGCTCTCACCCGACGGCCGCGAGCTGCTCTGGTCGACGTTCTTCGGCGGCACGCAGGCCGATGTCGGCCGGGCGATCGACGTGGCGCCGGACGGCAGCGTGTGGTTCGGCGGCAACACCTCGTCGACCGACCTGCCGGTGACCGCCGACGCCGTGCAGCCGGTGTTCGGTGGCTACGGTCCGCTGCTCGCGATCGGGGATGGCTTCCTGGCGCGGCTGTCGGCCGATGGTGCGGCGCTGCGCTACTGCAGCTACCTGGGCGGCGGCGGTGACGACTTCGTCGAGATGGTCCGCGCGGTCTCGGACGACGAGGTGGTGTTCGCCGGCTACTGCGACTCCGACGACCTGCAGACCACGCCGGGTTGCCTGCAGCCCGTCTTCGGTAGCTCGTCGCTGATCGTGCCCGATGCGTTCGTCGGTCGGCTCGGCGGCGGCGGCGCGACGCTCGATTGGCTGACCTACTTCGGTGGGCAGGCGATGGAGTACGTCGCCGACGCCGAGGTCGCGCCGGACGGTTCGGTCTGGATCTGTGGCTGGACCGGCTCGATCGATTACCCCATCACGCCGGGCGCGGTGCGCACCATGGTCGGTGGACTCTGGGACGGTTACGTGGCGCGGATCTCGGCCGATGGCGCGAGCCTCTTGGCCTCGACCCTGCTCGGTGGCGACGGTCCTGACCAGGCCCGCGGGCTCGCCGTCGATCCGGTCAGCGGCGACTGCTTCGTGGTCGGCTCGGCGCTCGAGAGGATCCGGAGCCTGCCGCTCGGCGCAGAGGGTTGGCAGATCGCGCCGTTCGGCGATGCGGAGGGCTTCGTCTTCCGGGTCGCGCATGACGCGGCGAGTCTGCGGGCCGTCTCGCTGATCGGCGGATCTCTGGCTGACCTGCCGCTCGACGCCACGGTCCTCGACGATGGCTCCCTGGTGGTGGTTGGCGCGACCGAGGGCGGTGACCTGCCGACCGGGGACCAGGCTCCTCAGTCCGTGTTCGGCGGCGGTGTGAACGACGGGTTCGTGGTGCGCTTCGATCCGTGGTTGCGGCAGGCGCCGAGTCGGACGTTCCTCGGCGGCACGGAGAAGGAGCAGCTCGTCGCGGTGGCGGCGGTGCCCGGCACGACCGAGGTGGTCGCGGTGGGGGCGACCGAGTCCGCCGGTCTGGCGGTGGGGAGCCCCTTTTCGAATCGCTACTTTGGCGGGCTCGACGGGCTGGTGGCGCGCATCGACGTCGGCGGGATCTCGGCTGGCGCGGTCGAGGTGAGTCCGCGCGGCGCGCCGATCGCCGACGGCGTGACCTTTGCCGCCGGCGACAGCGTCGACCTCGCGTTGCGCATCCACAATGGGACGGGCGCGGAAGCGGAGTTCGAATCGCTCGACGTGCTGATCGCCAGCCAGGGAGGTTTGGCGGGCACGGTGCGGACTCTGGCCGTCGTGGAGGACGTCGACGGCGACGGCCGTGCCGGTCCTGGCGAGCCGTTCCTGGCCGGGCCGCTGCCGGTGGATCGTGCCGACCTCGCGTTGTCGTTCGGCCGCCGCTCGCTCGAGGTCGGTGCGGACCTCGACGTGGTCTTGTCGCTCGCCACCGACTCGATGTGCCCCGAGGGCCGGGAGCTGTTCATGGGTGTGCTCGACCCTGCTGCGCTGTCGCTGCGCGCCGCGGCCGACGGCCGCGCGGCGACGGTGACCTTCCTGGGGCTGCCGGCAAGTTCCGCAAGCTCGCTGCAGAGTTCGGTCTGGGTCGCTGGCAAGCGGGTCGAGCTGGATCTCGACCAGGATGGTGACCTCGCGGTGACCGTGCTCGACGTGCGTCGGCTCGCGATGCGGCAGGGCGGCGCTGCGTCGGTCGGCGAGGACCTCGATCGCGATGGCAGCATCACCGCGGTCGAGGTCGACGCGGCGGTCGATGTGCTGCTCGGTCGGCCGGGCGTGGCGCTCGACGAACGGACGGTTGCTGCCGGCGGGGTGCTGGAACTCCTTGGCCTCGGTCTCGATGTCGACACGATCGTGCGTCTCGGCGGTCGAGTGCTGAAGCCGCTCGGCGGCGGCGAGCGCCTGCGCGCGTATGCCGTGCCCGCCGAACTGTCGGCCGGGATCTACCCGGTCGAAGTGCTGCGCGCCGGCGGCACGCCACGGTCGCTCGGCGAGCTCGAGATCCAGTGACGCGCAGCGGCACGATTCCGGAAGTGGATCCCGGCCGGCCGCGGGTGCTGACCGTCGCGGGTGTGGATCCTTGCGGCGGCGCCGGACTGGTGGCGGACGTGCGCGCGATCGAGGCAGCGGGCGGCTTCGCGCTGGCGGTGCCGACCTGCACGACGGTGCAGAATCGGCGCGGTTTCGAGCGTGCCACACCGACCCGCGTGGAGGACTTCACCGCGATGCTCGATGCGGTCGAGGCGGACGGCCCGATCGACGCCGTGAAGACGGGGTTGTTCGTCGCGGTCGAGACGCTCGCGGCCTTCACCGCGTGGTTCCGGGCTCTGCCGCGACGCCCGCTGTTGGTGGTCGACCCCGTGCTCTCGGCGACAGCAGGCGGTGGTCAGGGTGTCGTCGACGCCTGCGTCGCGGCCTTCCCCGAACTGGTCGGTCGCGGTGCGGTGATCACGCCCAACCTGCCCGAACTGCAGCGCCTTGCGGCAGGAGATCCTGTCGCCCTGTTGGCGGTCGGGGCGCGGGCGGTCTTGGTGAAGGGGGGGCACGGCGACGGCGAGGAGGTGGTCGACACCCTGCACGAGTCCGGCGCGGAGCCACGTCAGTTCACGCGGCCGCGGATTCGGCGCGGTGGCGAGGTGCACGGCACCGGCTGCGTGCTGGCCTCGCTGCTGGCGACGCGCGTCGCGCGTGGCGAGTCGCTCGCGGCGGCCGCGCGCGGCGCCGGGGACGATCTGCGCCGCCTGCTCGTGACCACCGCGGACGGAACGCTGCCGACCCCGCTCGGTGGGCGCTGATCGCGGGCCGGGTGGCGGGGGCCGTGGCGCGGCGCGGGGTCAGGTCTTCGTCGGGTCCGCGACACCTTGGCGTGCGAGGTCGGCACGGAGCAGTCGCACGTTGCGCTCGTTGGCGCGGAACCACGCGTCGAAGGCGTCGCCGAGGATCGGCACCATGCCGACGGTGGCGTCCAGCAGGGTGTTCCAGGTCATGCGGAGTTGGGTCCGCCGACGGGCTCCCAGTCGGCGCCCCTCGACCACGAACCAGGCGGACACCAGCGCGGTGAGCGAATCGCCCACCACCGGCACGAGGCCGACGAGCGGGTCGAGGCCGATCCGGAACGAGGTGCCGGGGATCGTGATCGAGGTGTCGAGCAGGCGGGCGAGCCGCTCGAGTCGGACCATCCGGCGGGTGGCGTCGGTCGGTGCGCGCTCGGCGCTCGAGTGCATGCGGGTGAGGACTCCGGTCATGGTCGGGCCCCTGTCGATTGCCGTGCCGCGCAGCGTCCCCGGGAGCTTCCCGGACGGGATTCGCGCTTCGGGGCGGAACCGGCTGGTTCTCCCGCTCGGAGCACGGCGGACCCGAGGCCGACCAGCACGGTCCGGAGCGGCAGAATCTACATCCGTCCTCGGGGCGGGCGCGCGAAGCGGGCCGCGGAGACCTGAACCGAGTCTGTAGATTCGTCTTGGCTACACGCTCAGTGCCGCGGCGGATGCCGCTTGAGCTTGCCCTTCGCGAACGCCGCGGTCACTTCGGACAGGATGTCCTGCTCGACCCGCTGCAGGACCTCGAGCTGGTTCGCCGGCGGCAGGCGGAAGTTCGGATCGGTGGTCCACTCGGTCTCCGAGATCACCACCTTCCAGCCCTCCTGGATCGCCGCGTCGAAGCCTCGCGCGACCTCGACCAGCGAGCCGGGGTGCGCGGTCGCGAGGTGGCGGACCAATCCGAAGGCCACTCCGGCGCGGTGGTGGTCGAAGCCCTGGCCTTCCGGTTCGTCGGTGGCGGGCGAGCGTGACGGATCCCAGTCGGCGAACTCCTCCATCGTGAGCTCGGCGGGCAGCTTCTCCTGCTTGCGATGCGAGGACTTGAAGTCGCTCTTCAGCCGCTTGTCCCAGCCGGTGTGCTCCGCAGCCCACACGAAGCCGGCGCGGTAGGGGTAGCAGTAGATCGACTCCTTCACCGCCTCCTCGACGTGCCAGCCGAAGCCGAGCGCGAACCACGGCGGCTGCTGCGGGGCGAGGCGGCGCAAGAGCAGCTGGGCAGCACGGTGCGCGAGTTCGTTCTCTGGGTTCCACTCCTCCTGACCCTTGGCGTCGTCGAGCCAGGACGCGGCCAGCGGTTCGCTGAGCACGAAGCCGGTGACGCGGCGGGCGGGTCCCTGTGCCCAGGCCTGGAGGCGCGGGTCGATCGTCGCAACGTGGTCGAGGAGTGCCGGGTAGTCGGGCTCGGCCGCAGCGACGAGGACCACCGGCGGCTCGGGGGCCTCCAATTCGCCGAGCAGGCTGGTGACCTCGTCGACGGTGGCGTGCAGGGTGGCGAGCAGCTTCTTCACCTTCGGGCGCTCGCTGCGCGCCGACTGGCGGGCGTGCTCGGGACGGAGAACCAGCAGGACCTGCGCGTCGTCGCCCAGCACCAGGCGGTAGTCGTGGGCGGCGGCGAACGGGGCCCAGCGCGCGGCGACCGGCGCGGCCAGCGGCACGCGTTCGGCGAGGGTGGCGGCGTCGAGGTCTTCGCCCTTCCACGTGACTGGAACGGGCGACATCGGAACGGACGAGCCAGGAATCGACGCGTCGGCGTCGTCCTGCCCCGGGGACGACGCGGCGAACAGGAGGCCCGCGGCGAGCGCGAGCGGATGGAGTCTCGGCATGAAGGTCGAGGGGTCGGGGGGCAGTCACGCGCGGTGCGAGCCGCGTGCTACTTCCAACGTAGCCGGTAGCCGGCGCATCGGTAGCCCCCGGCGGGCGAGACCTCAGCCGAACAGCTCCGCCAGCGCGTCGGCGAAGTGTTCGGTGACCTTATGGCGCCGGACCTTCATGGTCTGCGTGAGCAGGCCGTTCTCGGCCGACAGCGGCTCCGTGACGATCTGGAACCCGGCGATGCGCTCCAAGGGCCGGAAGCCGTGATCGGCCGTGATCAACCGGTCGAGTTCGGCGCGGAACAGCTTGCGGACCGGGTCCGCGCACAGGCGCCCGTCGCGCTCGCCCCAGTCGGTCCGCGCCAGCTCGTGCTCCAGGCACTCGAAGTGGGGGACCAGCAGCGCGCCGAGGTTCTTCTGGTCCTGACCGACCACCACCACCTGCTCGATCAGGGGCGAGGTCTTCAGCGCGGTCTCGATGCGCTCGGGTTCGACGTTCTCGCCGCCGGCCAGCACGATCGTGTCCTTGGCGCGGCCGGTGATGCGGATCTCGCCGCGCTCGTCGATCAGGCCGAGGTCGCCGCTGTTGAACCACTGCTCGACCAGCACGCTGGCGGTGGCCTCGGGGTTCTTGTGGTAGCCGCGCATCACCTGCGGGCCGCGGATCCAGATCAGGCCGGTGAGACCCTGCGGTACCGGGTTGCCGTTCTCGTCGCGGATCGAGCACTCGGTGCGCGGCAGCGGCGGACCGATGGTGCCGACCCGGTTGCGCTCGGGCAGGCGCACCGCGACCACCGGGCTGGTCTCGGTCAGGCCGTAGCCGTTGAGCAGCGGCAGGCCCATGCCCACCAGTCGTTCGTCGACGTGGGCCGGCAGGGCGCCGCCGCCGGAGACCGCGATGCGCAGGTTGCCGCCGCTGGCTGCGGCGACCACCTTGGGCAGCACGGTGCGCTTCGCCAGCGCGTGGAGCAGCCGGGTCATCGGGCTCGCACGACCCGACGCGACCTTGCGGCAGTTCTCGAGCACTCCTTCGAGCAGCTTGCGCTTGCGTCCCTCGAGCTTGCGGACGTGTGCGACCAGGCCGTCGTGGATCAGCTCCCAGACCCGCGGCACCGCGACGAACACCGTCGGGCGGACCGCCGCGATGTCGTCCTTGAAGCGGCGCCGGTCGGAGTAGACCAGCTGGCTGCCGCCGCACAGCAGCACGTAGTCCATGATCCGCTCATAGGCGTGCCACGACGGCAGGATCGACAGGGCGACGTCGTCGGGCGAGAAGTGCAGGACCTCTTCGACCATCTCGATGTTCTCGAGCAGGTTGCCGTGGGTGAGCTCGACGCCCTTGGGGTTCGCGGTGGTGCCCGAGGTGTAGATGATCGTCAGCAGGTCGTCGCGACCGACCTGATCGGCGGCCCGGTCGACGGCCTGGGGGTCCTCGACGAGCAGGGCGTCGCCCGCGGCGCAGAGGGCTTCGAAGGTCGAGGCGCTCTCGGGCGCGGGGCCGGACAGCGTCCAGACGGTCTGGATCGCAGGGAGCCGGTCGTGGCGCGCGAGCAGCGCGGTGGCGGTCGCCTCGTCCTCGACGAACGCGAAGCGTGCCGCCGAGTGATTGAGGATGAACTCGAGTTCGGCGGGTGGGGTGTCGGTGCCGCGTGGCACGTCGACCGCGCCGATCCACGCGCAGGCGAGGTCGGCGATCAGCCACTCGGCGCGGTTCTCGGAGATCAGTCCGACGTGGTCGCCTCGCGTGACACCCGCTGCGAGCAGGCCGGCGGCGAGTCGGCGGACCCGGTCGTGTAGTTGCCGAAACGTGATCGGCTCGCCGCCCTTCGGATGGCTGCGCGGCAGGAACACCCGGTCGCCGTGCTTGTCGGCGGAGCGACGCAGGAAGTCGGCGAAGTTGCGGAGGGAGCGGGTGTGCATCGCGGGCGGGCCGGGGGGTCGGGCGGGAGCTGGGGTCGACAAGGTCGGCTACCCGCGGGCCCGGCGCAAGAAGTCGGGATTCGATGCTTGCGCTCCCCCATGCCGCGCGGTAGTTTCCCCCGCCCAAGTGAGCGGGCGTAGCTCAGTGGTAGAGCATCACGTTGCCAACGTGAGGGTCGAGAGTTCGAATCTCTTCGCCCGCTCCATTCTCCCTCCTCGTTGATCGCAGCCTCCTCGGGGGGGCGAGCCGAGAGGTCGAAAGCGCCGCCTTGTGGCAGGCGCGCGAGGGTCGACGAGCGTATGTCATGCGATCGATGCGTGACCCGTCGGACACCCGCGCCTAGGGTGCTCCCGTCGACGGTGAATCCAGCGTCGCGGGCGGCGTCCAATGGGTCCGGTCGGATCGGATCCTCCGGTGGGGTGGCCGCTTCTCTTCGGGTCGAACCGGTCCGCGGTCGAAGGAGGAGGGAGCGGGGCCGACCCGAACAGGGCGTGGCGTCCGTCCATCCCCCGTAACCAGTCAGAGGCGAGTCGTTGAGGACCAGATCGTTCGTCACCCCGCAGTCCGAGGACGGCGTGGTCAGTCGTGTGTCGTCGGTCGAGGGCAACCGTTGCACCGTCGAGGCGCGGATCCCGCTGAAGCGGGGCTTCCTGGAGGTGATCCGTGGTCGCGAGGACGGGCTGGTCTTCGCTGCCCGCAGCCGCCTCGCGCGGCTCGGCATCGACGTGACACCCGAAGGCGAGATCGCCATCGACGGTGACGTCGCGGAGTTCCGCGCCGAGCTGAAGAGCGTGATCCCGAGCTACGGGATCGGCGACCTGCTGCCGGAGATCGTGGTCCCGGGCCTGAAGCTCGGTCGGTTGGTGTTCTGCCCCGAAGAGCGTCGGCTGAACAGTGAGCAGATCCTCGAGCAGATCCGCGCCGGTGCCTTGCAGTTGCCGCGCCACTTCTCGATCGACGACAAGGGCAGCTTCACGATCCAGCCGCACCGGCGCGTCTACGACCTGGCCAAGGAGCTGAGCCGCGACGACGTGGTGTCGATCGCCGCGGCGCAGGACGGTCGGGTGATGTTGAATCGCCTGCAGCTGCCGCGTGAGGTCGAGAACATCGTGCTGGAGCCGGGCGAGGGCGTGATCACGTCTTGTTCGATGTTCCTGCACCGGCACTACGTGGTGCTCGACCGGCAGTCGCACCGCCTCGGTCGTCACCTGCAGGCGATCGTCCTCGATCCGGTCTCGACCCGCGGCACCCGCGTGTTCCTCGAGTTCACCAACTGCTCGGAGACCACGATCGTCAATCCGTCGGTGCGCGCGGTGCTCTACGACGCCACACCGATCGAGGCCAAGGTCACGGTGTTCCCGGTGCGGCTGCCCGACGGCCTCGACGAGGAGCAGCGGCCGGTGCGAACCTTCGAGTCGGTGCGCGACCTGTTCGGGCGGATCGAGGGCGGGGTCGCGCCGCACGAGCGAGGCTCCTACTACGCGCGGACCGTCGCGGTCGTTCGGGACTGGGATGCGGTGTCGACCGGCGGCGAGCCCGAGGCCGTCTGGAAGGGGCCGGAGGAATCGCCGCGCGACATCGATGCGATCCGCGCGACCCGCGACTACTCGCAGGGTCACGCGCCGCGCTTCGGCACGACGATCCTCGCAGGCCTCGAGGATGGCGCGCAGGCCACGGTCCTGCTCGGCTACTTCCCCAATCTCGTCGAACACTTCGAGATCTGTCAGGCGGCGATCACGGGGCGGATCTCGCGGTTGGTGTTCCGCCGCGCGAGCTACGAGCACGGACCTTTCCTGTCGGCGCGGGACCAGAGCCGGTTGGCCGACTACGCGGCGCTCGGCCTCGAGGTGTTCTGGTGCAACGATGCCTGGGGCCACCTCGCCAAGCACACCTACCGGGGGCTGCGCGGCTACTGGCTCGAACCGCGCACCGAGGCCGGCTTCCACAACGCGCTGATCATCGCGATCTACGGCTCGGCGCGGCCCTTGTCGGAAGGCGACTGCGGCAAGTTGCGCGAGCTGCTCACCGGCCTGAAGGGACTGTTCGGCCGCAACCTGGCGATCCTCACCGGCGGCGGCCCGGGTGCGATGCAGCAGGCCGCCGACATCGCCCACGACCTCGGGCTGCTGGTCGGCGCGAACTACATCGAGACCGTCGACCAGGGCACCAACAAGAGCGCCGACTTCTACCAGGTCTTCCAGGACATCAGCCGGCACAACCGCCAGCGTTGGTTCGAGATCGCCAGCTTCCAGATCTTCTGCACCGGCGGCCTCGGCACCCTGGAGGAGATCGGTCTCACCCTGACCGACATGAAGCTCGGCGTGATCGAGCGCGCACCGCTGGTGTTCTTCGGCCGCCACAACGGCAGCTGCTACTGGAGCGATCTGGTGCGCCAGTTCCACACGATGGTGCAGGACGGCCGTTCACCGGACTGGATGCTCGAGAACGTGCTGCTCACCGACGACCCGCGCGAGGTGCCGCCCTTCTACAAGAAGGTCCTCGAACTCGGCTGACCCGGCGGCCCTCCTTTCTGGTCGGTGCCTGGCACCAAGCAGAAAGAAGGGGGTTCACGGCTTGCACGGGTGCGGCACCGCGCGACGATCGCGGCGTGCGTCTGACCTACTGTGCGAACGTGCATCCGGCCGAGGATCTAGCGGCCTGGTTCCGGGTGCACGAGGAACATGCGGTGCCGATCGCCGCCGCCGTGCGAGCGGGAGGTCGGGAGTTCGGTCTCGGAGCCTGGTGGAACGCCACCATCGCTCGCCAGCTGGCTGCCGATCCCGCGGCCCGCGCCGGGCTCGCCGAGTGGCTCGACCGTCACGACCTCGATGTCTGGACGCTGAACGCGTTCCCCTACGGCGGTTTCCACGACGCCGCGGTGAAGACGCGGGTGTACACGCCGCACTGGGCCGATCCCTGGCGCGTCGCCTACACGATCGACGTCGCCACCGTAGTCACGCTCCTCCACGCAGCGCGTGGTCGCGGTCCGGCGGTCGTGCCGATCTCGACCTTGCCGCTCGGTTTCCGCGAGGATTCCCAGCGTCGTGCGATGGCGGTCAACCTGCGGGTCGTCGCGTGTCGGTTGGCCAACCTCCGCGACGAACACGGTGTGCACTGTGTGTTGGCGCTGGAGCCCGAACCGAACTGCATGCTGGAGACCGCGGCCGCCACCGCCGACTTCCTGGAGCAGGAGGTCTTCGACGTCGCCGGCCCCTTGGAGGAACGGCTGCGCGACCACCTCGGTGTCTGCGTCGACCTCTGCCACCTCGCGGTGGTCGGCGAAGATCCGGTGGCGGCATGGCGATCGCTTCGGCAGCGGGAGATCACGGTGCCGAAGGTTCAGGTCTCGTCGTGCCTCGAACTCCGCGATCCCGCCACCTCGCTCGACCGACTGCTGGCCTTCGACGAGCCACGCTACCTCCACCAGACCGGCGGCGATGCGGGACGCCTGCGCGCCCTCGACCTCGCCGACGTCGCCGCGCGCCGCGCCGAGTTCGAGCGCTGTCGGACGATCCGCACCCACTTCCATCTGCCGGTCTTCTGGGATGCCGAGGGACCGCTCGGCTCGACGCGCCGCCAACTGCGGGCCTTCCTGGCGGAGATGGCGGATACCGACCCTGCGGAAGCTCCGCTCCTCGAGGTCGAGACCTACACCTGGTCGGTTCTCGACGAGGACTGGCGGCCGGACCGCGACCTGGTGGCCGGCATCCTGCGTGAACTCGACGACGTCGCCGCCGTGCTCTCGACATCGAAGCCCGGTCCTGCCGAAGGGAGCTGATGTGACCGACGTCCATCCGATCCGCCGCCTGCTCGGGCTCGTGGTCCTGCTGGTCCCTGCCTCCGCCGTGGACTCCTGCACCGCGCAACGGACGCAGGAGTCGGCGGCTCCCGCGCCGATCCGTGCCGTGCGCCTGCGCACCGCCGACGAAGGCCCGTTCACCGAGCTGCGGGTCGGCTCGGCGACGCTGCGCGCCGCGCCCCAGCACGCCAATCTCGATGGCGGCCGCGGGGTCGACGGCTGGCATTGCCTGCACATCTGCCGGTGGGACGAGGACGGCACGGCGCGCGTGTCCATCCGCTTCGATCCACCGGTCGAGCGACCGCACCGGATCCGCTTCGGTGCAGAGCGCTGGACCCGCCGCGAGCCGTTCCGCTGCGACGTGAAGGCGGTCGGAGTCGGCGACGGCGACGCACGCAGTTTCGACCTGGCCGACCGTGTCCGGGTCGGGCGGGTCTTCCCGTCCCAGGTCGAGCTCGACGTCGACGGCCTGTCCGCGCTGCGCGGTCTGGAGTTCGAGGTGACCGCGCCGCGTGCCACGGGTCTCCTGGTCGACGACATCCTGGTCGAGCCGCGTGGGCCGTTGCGGGTGATCGGGGCTCCCGAAGTCGTCACGCCGACCACGCCGGTCCTGCTCGGCACCAACGACAACGTGCTCGCCGCGGTCCGGCTCGATCTCGTCGGCACCGATGGCGAACTTCGCGTCGAATCCGTCGAGGTCGACCTGTCGGCTGTCGACTCGTTCGACGACCTCGACCTGCTCGCGGTGGACGCCGTCGCCGAGGGGCACGGCGGTGCGCCGTCACGGCTGGCTGCGGTCACCGACTTCGAGGCGAAGGAATGGACGGCGCGCGGCTCGGTGGCGCTGTCCTCCGGTGCGACGACCCTGCAGGTCGTGGCGTCCTGCTCCGCCTCGGCCTCGCTCGATCGGCGGATCGGCGCGCGCATCGTCGCCGTGGGACTCTCCGACGGGAGTCGCCTCGCGATCCCCGAGGGTGGCGGTCCTCGTTGGCAGCGGATCGGTCTGCCGCTGCGGTTCGCCGGTCAGGACGGCGTCCACACCACCCGCATTCCGGGCCTCGCGACCACTCCGAAGGGCACGCTGCTGGCGGTCTTCGACCTGCGGCACGACTCGGGTCGCGACCTGCCGGGCGACGTCGACGTCGGCCTCCGGCGCAGTGCAGACGGTGGGCGCAGCTGGTCGAGGACTCGCGCGATCCTCGACATGGGCGAGCCGCAGGCGCAGAACGGCGTCGGCGATCCGTGCATCCTGGTCGACGAGCTGTCGGGGCGGGTGTGGGTGTTCGCGCTGTGGTCGTGCGGCGAGCGGGCCTGGCACGGTTCCGGCCCCGGTCTCGATCCGGCGGACACCGGCCAACTCGTCTGCACCACCAGCGACGACGACGGCCTCAACTGGTCCGCGCCACGCAACCTGACGCGGGACCTCAAGGACCCCGAGTGGCGGCTGTTCTTCAACGGCCCCGGCCGCGGCATCACCACCTGGGACGGGACCCTGGTGGTGCCGGCACAGTTCCGCGATGCGTCGGGCGTGCCGCACTCGACGGTGATCTGGAGCGACGACCGCGGCGCGACCTGGCAAGTCGGAACGGGCGCCCGACCGCACACCACCGAGGCGCAGGTGGTCGAGCTGATGGACGGCCGTTGGATGCTCAACTGTCGCGACGACCGCGGTGGTTCCCGCGCGGTGCTGGTCACCGCCGACCGCGGCCGCACCTGGAGCGAGCACCCGACCTCGCGCAGCGCCCTGCCGGAGCCGGTCTGCATGGCCAGCCTGCTGCGGGTGCCATGGGGACCGCGCGGTCTGGAGGGCGACCTGCTGGCCTTCAGCAATCCCGCGGTGCCGGCTGCCCCGCGTCGCCAGCTGACCCTCAAGCTCAGCCGCGACGACGGGGCGAGCTGGCCGGCGACGATGCACCTCAGGCTCGACGACCTCCGCAGCGCCGGCTACTCCTGCCTCACGGTGATCGACGAGCGCACGCTCGGCATCCTCTACGAGGGCGGACGTGCGCACCTGGTGTTCCAGCGCATCCCGCTGAGTGCGGTGCTGATCGAGTGACGAGTGCTACCCGTTTTCGCGGCTACCCGTCTTCGAACGCCAGCTCGGCCTCCAGCAGTCCGACGCAGGCCTCGGCGCGCGGCACGATCCGGATGCGCAGCGCGTCGCAGCGGCACGGCGCGGCGGGATGGACGACGTTGAACTGGTCGAGCTCCTTGTCGTAGGCATCGGTGACGTAGAGCTCGAACGGCTGCCAGTCACCGCCATCGAGGCGCGTCTCGAGCGACCACTCCACCGGTCGCTGCACGCCGCCGCGGTCGTCGTAGAACCACAGGCCGAGCGAGCGCAGGGTGCGCGGGCCGTCGAGGTCGAGTTCCACCGTCTGGGCCTTGCCGCGTTCGGGCCAGCTGGTCCAGCGCGGCAGCGACGTGTCGGCCGAACTCTTCGGTAGGCGACCGTCGGCGATCGCCTTGACGTCGTCCTGGGCGAAGGTGTGGCTGGCGCGGACCGCGACGACGCCGGGCTGATGCAGGCCGTCGCCGGGCTTCGGCAACAACGCTGCGTCGGTCGGCAGCCACACGGTCATCGAGCCGGTTCCCCGGTTGTTCCACAGGTAGTAGGGCACCAGCTTCAGCGCATGGGTCGAGGTCTCGCCGCCGAGCGGCTGGACGGCGGCGGGCAATGTGACCCGGAGCGACTTGTGGCGCGCCCGCGGTTCGGCCCCGAACTCGACCTGTAGGTGCTCGGCGAGGGCCTCGGCGGCCGCGTCCTCGGGATCGGGGACCAACAGCCGGGTGGTGTCGACGCCGTTGTCGACCTCCTCGGCGCAGAGCACCAGCGGTCCGCGCGTGAAGGCGACGCGGCCGCGATCGGCCTCGACCCGCGGGTCGGCGCGCTCGGCCTGGACCGGCATCGCGAGTTCCAGGACCACGTGGGAGTCCGGCGTCCAGGAGCGGTCGACGACCACGAAGCCCTGCTCGAGGCGCGGCTCGGCGATCCGCGCGCCGTCGACCTCCAGAGTGAAGCCGGCCGGTCGCGGGGAGTCGCGTTGGTAGAGCGCGCCGGGAAGGAACGAGCGGTCGCCGTTCCAGGTGGGAATCCGCAGGCGCAGCGCGAAGCGCCGGCGCTCGGCGGGCGAGACCGTGAGTTCGATCCGGCCGTCGAGCGGGTAGCCGGTGCGCTGGGCCAGTTCGATCGGAACGTCGCCGAGGGTCACGCGGGTGCGGCTTCCGGCGTACATCGTCACCCAGAGGTTCTGGTCGCCGTCGTGGGCGAACAGCATCCCGGGCACCTGGGGCAACAGCCGCGCGAGATTGGTCGGACAGCAGGCGGTGCCGAACCAGGGTGAGCGCTCGGGGCGGCCGTGGTTGAACGCCGTGTGGCCGTCCGCCTCGAGCGGGTTGACGTAGAAGAACCGGTCGCCCGACAGCGCGACGCCGGCCAGCGCGCCGTTGAGCAGCGCGATCTCGGCGACGTCGAGGTAGCGGGCCTCGCGGTGCAGGCGGAACATCCGCAGGTTCCATAGCACGTTGCCGACCGCCGCGCAGGTCTCGTTGTAGGTGTCGGCGTTCGGCAACTCGTAGGGGGCTCCGAAGCCCTCGATGCCGTGCGTCGCGCCGAGCCCGCCGGTGAGGTGCATGCGGGTGTCGACGAGGTCCGACCAGATCGCGTCGAGTGCCGCGGTGTAGTCGTCGGTGCCGTAGGCGGCATCGACGTCGGCCATCGCGGTGTAGAGGTAGGCGGCGCGCACCGCGTGACCGGCGGGCTCGCGCTGCTGCGCCACCGGCGCGTGCTGCTGCGCGTAGCGCGGTGACATCACGCCTTCGCCCGAGGGCACATGGGTGACGCCGCGGATCTCCAGGAAGCTCCGGGCAGCGGCGAGGAGGTCGGGGTCGTGGGCTTCCTCGGCGAGTCTGACCAGTGCGAGTTCGATCTCCTCGTGTCCCGGTGCCTGGCGGATCGGCGTGCCGTCGTTGTAGGCCGGGTCGCCTTCGAAGAACGCTCGCGCGACGTGGCGGGCGTTCTTCAGCGCGGCGTCGAGCAGGTTGCGCTTGCCGGTGGCGCGATGGTAGGCGACCGCCGCTTCGTAGAGGTGGCCGACGTTGTAGAGCTCGTGGCTGTGCAGGACGTATCGATACGGCCCGTCGCCCATCATGTGTTCGGCACTGCCATGGCCGAGCAGATGCGCGCAGTAGAGATAGCCGTCGTCGCCCTGGGCGCGGGCGATCAGGTCGGCGATCGCGTCGATGCGCCGTTCGAGTGCGGGGTCGGGTGCGGTGGCCAACAGGTAGGCGGCGCCCTCCAGCACCTTGTAGAGGTCGGAGCAGACGTAGCGGTGCGGGCGCGGCAGGTCGGCGGGGGTGTGGCCGGCGCGATGCTCGGCGGTGGCGCGGAGGTACGCGACGGCGGGCTCGGTCTTGTCGAGTGCGAACGGCACCAGCACCGCACGCTGGGTGGCGAGCCGCGGCGACCAGAAGCGGTCCTCGAGTTCGACCGCGTCGAACGGGACCGGATGGAGCGGGGGAGTCGCCTCTTGGGCGGTCGCCCGGCCGAGGGCCACCGACAGCAGGAGAGCGGCGGCGCCGAGCAAGCGGCCCGATGCTGGGGAAAGTCGGCGCGGGGGGCTTCCGAGGCGCATGGCGGCAGTCTACGGGCCTCGTCGCGGTTCGGCGCGCCGCCCCCGCGTCGAATCGGGGCTGACCGGGACCGGGCCCTGGCCGTAGGGTGGCGCCCGCCGGACGGGGCCGCTCCGTTCCGTTCCCACCTTCCCACCCCTCCGATGATCGAGATCGAGAACCTCCGCAAGGAATACGCCCGCGGCGGCGAGCGCGTGGTCGCCTGCAGCGTCCGCGAGTTGCGCATCGGCCGCGGCGAGCAGGTCGCGCTGCGCGGCCGGTCCGGCTGCGGCAAGACCACGCTGCTCAACATGATCGCCGGCATCGTCCGGCCGAGCTCGGGTCGACTGGCCGTGGCGGGCACCGACCTGAC
The DNA here is from genome assembly GCA_030432695.1 of bacterium. Classification (GTDB taxonomy): domain Bacteria; phylum Planctomycetota; class UBA1135; order UBA1135; family UBA2386; genus JAUILN01. The sequence goes on from JAUILN010000015.1 coordinate 17,191, forward strand.
GCCGCTCGGCGAGGCGGCGCGCGACCGGTTCCGCGGTCGTCACATCGGCATGGTGTTCCAGACCTTCAACCTGCTGCAGCCTTTCGATGCGCTCGAGAACGTGCTGCTCGGCGCGGTGTTCGGCGGGCGCGACGGTCGGGCGGCGAAGTCGCGCGCCGTCGAGCTGCTCGAGAAGGTCGGGCTGGGCGACCGGCTGCACCATCGGCCGAACGAGCTGTCGGTCGGTCAGATGCAGCGGGTCGCGCTGTGCCGCGCCCTGATCAACGGTCCGGAGCTGATCCTGGCCGACGAACCGCTCGGCAACCAGGACCCGGAGACCGGTGCCGAGGTGCTGCGCATGCTGCTCGAGATCGCGCGCGAGGAGGACCGGACCGTCGTGATGGTCACCCACGATCCGGAGAGCGCTCGCTTCATGCAGCGCGAGATCGATCTGACCACGCTCCGCGACGGCGAGGTAGCGGCATGAACATCGCCTCGATCAGCGTGCGCAACCTGAACGTGCGCAAGCTCAGCAGCCTGCTGACCACCATCTCGGTGGCGATGGGGGCGGCACTGGTCGCCTCGCTCTGGTTGATGATCGACCAGACCGATCAGCGGTACAAGTCGAGCCTGAAGGGCTACGACGCGATCATCGGGCCGAAGGAAGGCTCGCCGCTGGCGCTGGTGCTCAGCACGGTGATGAACCTCGGCTACCAGCCCGGGGTCGTGCCGATGAGCGTCTACAACGAGCTGCGCACCGGGCGGTTGGCCGGCCGGTTCGGCACCGACTACGCGGTGCCTCAGGCGCGCGGCGACTACTACGGCGGGTTCCCGATCATCGGGACCACCGACGAGTGGTTCACGAAGTTCGCGCGAGGCCGTAGCGAAGACGGCAAGACGCCGGTCCTCCTCGAGATGGCTGAGGGTCGGCACTGGTCGTTCGGCCACGGCGACTTCGTGGCGTTCGCCGAGAGCAAGGCCGCGGCGCTGCAGGCCCAGCTCGATGCCGAGGCGGCGGCGATCGCCGCCGGTGATGATCCGGACCACGACCACGCGCACGACGACGGCAGCGACCACGACCACTCCCATGACGATGGCCACGCCCATGGGCCGGCATTGCCCGTTGCCTGGCGTCAGGCAGTCATCGGTTCACAGGTCGCACGGGACCTGGGTCTGGACGTCGGTTCGAAGATCGTCCCGGTGCACGGCGAGGAAGCCGAGGTCGCGCACCATCATGACGAGGCCGAGAGCGAGATCGTCGGCATTCTCGCGGCGACGGGGACGCCGATCGACCGGTCGATCTACGTGCCGATGGGGCTGTTCCTGTCGATGGACAAGCACGACGCGATCCGCCAGGACACCCAGGAGATCGATGCCGACAACGTATTGATCTCGGCGATCGTCTACAGCGCCAAGCACCCGCTCGCGGCGGCCTGGCTGCGGCGTGAGTTCCAGACGCGGGAGGACGCCCAGGTCGCCTGGCCCCAGATCGAGATCTCGCAACTGCTGCAGATGGTCGGCAATGCGGCCGACATCCTGCGGATCATCGCCTGGTTGGTGGTCGCGGTGGCCTCGATCGGGGTGTGTGTCGCGCTCTACAACACCATGAACGAGCGGCGCCGGGAGATCGCGATCATGCGGGCGCTCGGGGCCGATCGGTTCCAGATCCTGACGATCATCGTCACCGAGGCCTTGATGGTCTCCCTGGTCGGTGCCGTTCTCGGTGTGGTGATCTGCCACGGTGCGGCCTGGGTGTTCGCCGATACCATCGCGGCCCGGACCAGCGTGGCCGTGGAATGGACGGCCTTCTCGGTCCTGGAGCTGTGGCTTATCCTCGGGATCACCGCGTTGGGTGGTCTCGCAGGCATGGTTCCGGCCCTGAAGGGCTCGTCGGTGGAAGTCGCCGACAACCTCGGACCAGTCTCCTGACCACCACACCGCTTGGAGCTGCCATGCGCCTGATCCACCTGTCGATCGTTTCGCTCTGCCTGCTCGGCGCCCTTTCCGCGCAGGACCCCAACCCGCCGAAGCCGCCGGAGACGGTGCCGCCCAAGGTGGTGCCGCCGGAGCCGGTGCCGCCCGAGAAGGTGCCGCCGGTGGTGGTGGAGTCGGGCAAGCAGGATCCGGCCGCCAAGGGCAAGGACGGGAAGGATCCGGCCGAAGGAGCGAAGCCGAAGGACGGCGGAAAGGTCCAGGACGGCGAGAAGCCGGCCGATGGGGCGAAGCCGGCCGATGGGGCGAAGCCGGGGGACGGCGAGAAGCCGAGCACGACCGACGAGTCGGAGATCGAGCTGCCCGAGGACACGCCGATCCCGGTCAGCGCCGACCCGGCAGACCTGCGCGCGATGCGCTCCGCGCAGGACATGATGGCTGCGGAGCGGCGCATGCGGGCGCTCATCAAGGCCGGCAAGATGAAGGACATCGACAAGCTCGTGTCCTTCGAGGAACTGTCGTCCTGGCCGTACGAGGACGGGCTCAAGGGCACTCCCAAGGCGGTTCGCGAACTCGACGGCAAGAACGTCCTGATGACCGGCTTCATGCTGCCGATCGACGAGGTCGAGAACATCCGCGAGTTCCTGCTGGTGCAGTCGCTGTGGGCCTGCTGCTACGGCCAGCCGCCCGACATCAACGGGATCGTCCGGGTGGTGATGAAGGGCGATGCGCGCTGCGACTACCAGTTCGATCCGATCAAGGTGAAGGGCACGTTCCGGGTCCAGGAGACCCGCGAGGACGGCTACTGCATCGACATCTTCCAGCTGCACGCGGACTCGGTCGGCCTGATCCGCTGACGGGGCCCGGTGCCCGTCTCGAGTTCGCTCGGGATCACCCCCAAGCTGCCGGGGGCTTCTGGCCGATAGGGCTGTCGGAACCATGGCAGCATCCCGTCGGCGTACCGGTCAGCCACTGACCCTCCAGGTCGGCCTCGTTCTCGCGTTCGGGGCCGCATTGCTGTCGGCGGGCGTCGCGCACGTAAGTGCCGAGCGCGACCGGCTGGGTCTGCTCGAAGACCGGCGGGCTCGTCTCGACGCCACGGGCGCGTCCCTGGCGGCACGCGCGGCGCAGCTACTCGAGCGCGGAGACGACCTCCGGCTGTCGGTGCTCGCTGCCTCGGCCGCGGACCTGAGTGGCTCGCGGGTGATGGTGCTCGACTCGGACGGCGTCGTACGCATCGATACCGGGCTGGCGCTCGGCGGCGAGCGACTCGGCATCGAGAGCGCCGACGGTCCGGTGCGTCGGACCCTCGACGACGGCTACGAGGAGATTGCCGTCGGTGCGCTCGGCAGCGACGGCTTCGCGGGCGAGGTGCGGCTTCGCGCGCGCCCCGTGGTCTCCGCGGGGGAGGCCAGCTGGCCGACGGGCCTGTTCGGGCTGGTTCTGCTGGGCAACCTCTCGCTGGTCGCCGTTGCCTGCTGGATGGTGCACGCCTGGGTGGCCCGCTTGCGGCGGGTGACGGTGGGGGTGCAGCGGATGGCACGTGGCGAGGAAGATCACGGCGGCGTCGGTCTCGATGGATCCGAGAGGGTCGTCGAGGGGGCAGTGGGCGGACTGCAGGAGGCGGTGCTCGAACTGTCCGCGCGCGTCGACGAGGGGACCGAACGGGCCCGAGACGCCTTTCTTCGGCTGGGGAGAGAGGTCGTGCAGACCCTGGAGCGGCGGGGCCTGGTACCTGCCGGTCGGCCGGAGCGGGTCCGTGATCTGGCCGCGTCGCTGGCGGAGGCGGCGGGCGGCACCGCGGACGAAGTTCAGGAGGTTCGAGAGGCCGGCCTGCTGCTCGATCTCGGCAAGGTCGGCGTTCGTCCCTCGGCGCTCACCAAGACCGGGCCGCTCGACGGAGTGGAGCGCGAGTCGCTCTGTCAGCATCCCGTGCGAGGAGGCCGGTTGCTGTCTGGGTTCGACCCCTTGCGTGGGGTCGCTGCAGCGGTGCGTCACCAACACGAGAAGTGGGATGGCACGGGCTTTCCGCAGGGGCTCCGTGCCGAACGCATACCGTTCGCGGCGCGGGTGCTGTCGATCGCTTCCGCGTTCGACCAGCTGATCACAGGGACGCCCGGCTTCCCCGGCATCACCTGGCCGGCGGCGCTCGACCGACTGCGCGACGATCGGGGCGAACACTTCGATCCGCGTCTGCTCGACTTGTTCGAGGAGCAGATCCGTGCCGAGCCGCCGCAGGTGGGGGCCAAGGGCAAGCGCGTGCTGATCTCCACGGCGGGGGTGGTGCCGCACCGCGTCCCGTACGAGGACGGACTCGGCTTCGGGTTCGGATTCACGGACGACTATCCGGACGAGACCGAGGAGATACTGGCCATCGGACAGTGTGAACTCGAGCTTCTGCCGGACGATCTCGGAGGGCTGGGATGAATCGCCAGCCGTCGCCCCGACCCGGTCATGCCCGGTCTGCCGCGATCCGCGCGGCAGGACCTTCGAAGTGGTGTGGCCTGAAGATCGTGGCCAGCCTGGCGATGCTCGGGTTACCAGGCTGTCGGGCGCCGGCGCGCGGGCTCGCGGCGGCCGAACGGGACCTCGCGAGGGGTGACCTCACGGCGGCGCTCCTCGCACTCGACTCGGTGATCCCGGCCGATCCGGACTATCCGCGGGCAAGGTCGCTGGCGGCTGCTGTCGAACGGCGCATGCGGTCGGCGCAGCGATTCCTCGGTCAGGGGTTGGCCCTGCGCGCAGAATGGCGAGACGACGAAGCGATGGTGGCCTTCCAGTCATCGCTCGAAGTCTGGCCGGGACTCGACGGGGTCGAGGAGCTGATGGCCGCGACGCGGATCCGCTGCTCGGCGCTAGGCCCCAGAGACGAGGCCAGCGATGTCGAGCCGGCCCAGTCGGCGCCCGGCTTCGTGGCGACGACTCGTCCTGTGGACCTTCCCCGACGGGGGGCAGCGCCGGCTGTCGAAATCGAGTCGCTCACCGCGCCGCACGACGGCTCCGACGACTTGGCCGAATTGGAGTCCGCTTCCACTTCGGTGCACGTGTCACCCCAGCAGCCGGTGGACACCACTTCCTCGCCGGCCGCTGACCCGGCCGGGTCGGACCGACAGGGAGCGGGGGCCCTCGCAGGACGACGTCAGTCCGTCGAGTCCGCCCGTCTCGACCCGTCAGCGCTCGCCGGAGTCCGATCTCAGCTGCGCGCGGGTGACGTCGAGCGAGCCCTCGAGGGACTCGAAGCTCTGCGCGCCGCGCATCCCCTCGCACCGGAGGTCGGAGCCATGCTCACCCAGGTCCTGCATCAGAAGGCTCTGTTGCACTATGGACAGGGGGATCTCGGAGTCGCGATCGACACCTGGGAGCGCCTGTTGGTTGATGACGCCCGTCACGAAGGTGCGCGCGCCTTCCTGCGGGCCGCCCGGACGGAACTCGGCGAAGCACGCTGACTTCGGTGCCCTCGGATCCGGTGCGGGCGAACACCGCACGGACTGGGGCTCTCAGGGATTCCGGATTCCGGATGATTCCGGGGTGGCTGCGGCGGAGAAAAACTCACTCCGTATCCTTGTCGTCGCTTCAGATTTGCGTACTCTTCTCCCAGCAGAGTTTCGCAGGCACGTCCCCAACGGCGTGCTCGCGGCGGAAACCCTCCTGGGAAGCGGTTCGAGGCGGCTCCAAGCGTCGTCGCGAAGCGGCATCCGACTTTTGGGTTTTGCCGCCTCAGAGTTCCTTGACAGTTCGAGATCCGGAATCGAAAAAGCTGAGCCAGTAGGCTCAGACGATCCGTAAGACCGCCCGAGACATTGGACGCGCAAGCTGTCCGGTCGTCGCGGTCTTTGACGCATCAGGAGTCCGGCGGTGCGAGAGCCTGGTTCGGTGGGAATGGTCGACTTGTCGACGTAATCCCCTGGGCTTGGTCATCGGCTGCTGGGGCTCGAATGGAAACGTGTGCCGGGGGTTGTCCTGCAAACGGGCGTAAAAACTTGACTCTCCTTCTTCCCCTTTTCCCGAAGTTTACCCCCCGGTCTTTTCTTCCATTCCTGCGTCGCGCTGATCTCGAACTGGCCTGATCTCGAAGTGGCCTGATCTCGAAGTGGCCTGATCTGGAGCTGGCCCGATCAGTCAGGTCGCTCGATCGTGAGCTGCCATACTTCGATGCTGGCGGTCACTTCGCGGGTCGAACCCACAAGAGGTCGTCGTCCCATCGGATCTCGAAGTCCTCGGGCACGACCGTGACGCTCGTGGCTTCCTCGATCAGGACCGGACCTCGCACTGCACGCATCGACTTCGCGATGTCCTCTCGCCGGTAGATGGTCCACCGCTTCCCGCCTAGCGGTGCCGTGCGCTTGCCAGCACCCATCGGTGGCTCGGGCTCCTCGAACTGCTTTGGCCAGGTCCGACCGCGGCCTTCGGCGCGCGCTCGAAGTTCCACCGCCTCGACCTCTGCGCTCGGTTCGTCGAAGCCGAACCGCTCCTCGTGGAGGCGGCGGAAACGTGCCTCCAGGTTGGCTCCGCGCAGCGGCGTCCACAAGCCGGTGCCCTGTCCGCGGTATCTCAGCCGCACGTCGATGCGGCAGCGGCCACGGGCTTCGGTGAGCCGCTCGAGCGCGGTCTCGCGCAGCTGATCGGCCCGCTCGTTCAGGAGGCGGCGGCCTGCCAGGTCGAGCGCGACGTGCAGATCGCACCACTCCTCGATCGACGGCGCCGCCAGCGCGAGGCCTATCGCGCTGAAGATTCCTGCGGCCGGCGCGACGACCGCACCCGGCATCTCCAGGGCGCGCGCGAGTCGTGCCGCGTGGAGTCCTCCCGCTCCTCCGTAGGCGAGCAGCGGCACGGTCGACGGATCGACCGAGGCGCTCGACGTGATGACCTGCAGCGCGCGCTGCATCGCTGCCTCCGCGACCTGAAGGATCCCTTCGGCGCAACGGACCGTGGCCATGCCGAGAGATCGGCCCAGGGCCTCGATGGCCCGCACCGCGCGATCCGGGTCGATCGGGTAGGCGCCGCCGAGCAGGGTGTCGCCGCCGATGTGGCCCAGCGCGACGTGCGCGTCGGTCACGGTCGGCTGATCACCGCGGCCGTAGCAGGCCGGTCCGGGGTCCGCGCCGGCGCTCTCGGGACCTACGCGCAGCGCTCCGCCCGCGTCGGCGTAGGCGATGCTGCCGCCGCCGCAGCCGATGGTGTGGACGGCGAGCGTGGGAACAGCCAGCGGTAGGCCGGCGAGCTCGCCGGGTGTCTCGGGTGGATCCGGGGTCTGGGTGACGAGGCACACGTCGGTCGACGTGCCGCCCATATCGAATGCGGCGAGCCGCTCGGTGCCGATCCGTCGCGCGACCGCCGACGCCGCGACCACCCCCCCTGCCGGCCCGGAGAGCACGGCGCGGAGCGGAAAGCTACGGGCTTCCTCCGCGGGCAGCGTGCCGCCGGTGTTGCGGAGCAGTCTGACCCGTCCCGGCGCCACACCGCGCTCCAGCCGCGCGAGGTAGTCGCTGACGATCGGCTGGATCGCGGCGTTCAGACAGGCTGCGGTGAAGCGCTCGAACTCACCGCTGCGCGGCAGCAGCGCCGCGCTGGTGGTGATCGGCAGGCCGAGCTTCCGCAGGGCTCTCGCCACGCGCAGTTCGTCGGCTGGAGCACGGGGGGAGTGTAGGAAGCCGACCGCGACCGCGTCGACGCGGGCCCTGCGAACGCGCTCGACCAGAGCCTCGAGTTCGGCCGGATCGATCCGGGTCAGCGCGCGGCCGTCGACGTCGCGCCGGGTCGCGAGCGTGAAGCGCAGGGAGCGGGGCACCGGGAAGGTGCCGCGCTCGGGCTCGAGGTCGTACAGCCCGCGGCGGTTGCCACGGCCGATCTCGACCAGGTCGACGAAGCCGTCGTTGGTGATCCAGGCGACGCGGGCGCCCCGCCCCATCAGCAGCGCGTTGAGGCCCACGGTGGTGCCGTGGACCACGTCGACCGGTCGCGGTCGGCCGGTGGAGTCGACGCTCCGCACCGTGTCCAGGCCGTCGAGCACCGCCCGCGCCGGGTCGTCCGGCGTGGACGGCAGCTTGTGCACGCGAAGGCGGCCCCGGTCCAGGACCGCCAGGTCCGTGAACGTGCCGCCCGTGTCGACGCCGATCCGCTGGTCGGGCATGGGGCGCGGAGGATAGCCGGCGGGACGGCCGGAATCGAAGACGGGCGGGTGGCCACTTCCCGGACCTCCTGACGAGGACTCCAGCCGACTCCGCGCTACCCTCTGCGGCGTGACTCTCGCGTTCGCCTGCCTGGTCGCCTGGCTCGTCGGCGGCATCCCGTTCGGACTGGTCCTCGTCCGGCTGATGCTCGGCGTCGACATCCGCACCGTGGGGTCGGGCAACGTCGGTGCGACCAACGCCTCGCGGGCCTTCTCCGGACGTTGGCGTCTGGCGATGTTCCTGCTGATCTACCTGCTCGACTTCGCGAAGGGCTTCGTGCCGGCGCTGTGGTTCTCGGACTGGTTCGGCGTGCCGGAGACGGTCGGGACGCAGGTCCTGATCGGCGCCGCGGCGGTGCTCGGTCACTGTGCGTCGCCCTACCTGCGACTCAGGGGTGGCAAGGGCGTCGCGACCACCACGGGCGTGTTCGCGGCGGTGGAGCCGGTTGCACTGCTGGTGGCGCTCGCGACGTTCGGTGTGGTGCTCGGCCTCACCCGCCAGGTGTTCTTCGGATCGCTGGCGCTCGGGGTCGCGCTGGCGCTCGCCACCGTCCTGCGCGACGTCGACACCGCCTTCGGCGCGCGCTGGCCCGTGAGCGTGCTGGCGATCGTCGCCGCCCTGTTCCTGATCTGGACCCATCGCAGCAACCTCGCGAACTGGCGTGCGGCGCGCCGCGGAGGTGCGGCATGAACCTGACCGTGCTCGGCAATGGCGGCTTCGGCACCGCGATGGCGCTCTGCGGCCTGCGGGCCGGCCATCGGGTGCGGCTGTGGGGCCACGATCCCGACTACACCGCGGAGCTGGCGCGGACGCGGCGCAATCCGCGCTACCTCCCGGATGTCGAGCTGCCCGCGGAACTCGACGTGAGCACCGAACCGCGGCGGGTGCTCGACGACGCCGAGGTGGTCCTCGTCGCGATCCCCACCCAGCACCTGCGCGCCACCGTCGCTGGGCTTGCCGCCCACCTGCCCGCCGGCACGCCGCTGGTGTCGCTCGCCAAGGGGCTGGAGCAGGGGACGGCCGAGCGGCCCAGCCAGGTTCTCGCCGAGGCCTTTCCGACGGCGCCGGTGCTGGTGCTCAGCGGCCCGAGTCACGCCGAAGAGGTTGCCAAGGGCCTGCCCGCGGTGCTGGTGATCGCCGGCGAAGATGCAGCGCTGCGCGCGCATCTTCGGGAAGCGTTGAGCTGCGACTGTCTGCGCGTCTACAGCAACGACGACCTGCTCGGCGTCGAGCTCTGCGGCGCGTTGAAGAACGTGATGGCGGTGGCGGCCGGGATCGCCGATGGCCTCGGCCTCGGCGACAACACCAAGGCGGCGATCCTGTCGCGGGGGCTGGTCGAGATGACCCGCTATGGCGTCGCGGCCGGGGCCCGAGCCGAGACTTTCCAGGGCATTGCGGGCGTGGGAGACCTCGCGGTCACCGCGTTCAGTCGCCACGGGCGCAACCGGGCCTTCGGCGAGCGGATCGGCCGTGGCGAGACCTTGGAGCAGATCCTCGCCGCGACCCGCAAGGTCGCGGAGGGGGTGTGGACCTCGCGGGTCGTGCGGCAGCGGGCGCGCGAGATGGCGGTCGAGATGCCGATCACCGAGGCGGTCTGCGCGGTCCTGTTCGACCGGCTCCCGGCCGAGGTCGCGGTGCAGAAGCTGATGGAGCGCGATCCGAAGGCCGAGGCGTGAAGCGGGGGTGTGGCGGGGCGATGATGCGGCGATGCATCTTCGAGGGTTGCTGCTCGGTGCGCTCGGCGCGTCGCTGTTCCTGACGGGAGTCCCGACCGCGCAGGCCCGGACCCGGTTGAGGGTCCAGAGGGAACTCGGCCTGATCGACTGCTTCGCGCTCGACCAGGCGCTGTTGCCCGACGACGTGGAGCCACGCGGCTGGCTCGACGCCGAGCGCTTCCTGACCTTCGAGCCCGTGACCGACAGCGACGACCCGGCCGAGCGCGAGGCCTCCTGGTCGACCTGGTTCACGCGCAGCGTCGTCGATCCGGCGGAGCGGGAGGTCTTCGTCGAACGCAAGTGGCTCGACTTCCTGGAGGGCTGGGCCGGCTATCCCGACGGCGTGTTCGAGACCGCGCTCGCCGAGCCGGATGCCTGGCACTGGCTGCCGAAGCACGACGGCTTCGTGTTCTCGGTGGCCGACGACCTGCACTACCTCGCGTTCGGAGGCGAGGGGACGCGGCGGTTGACCTTCGGTCCCGGCGCGGAGATCGGCGTGCAGCTCGCGCCCGACGGCGTGCACTGTGCCTACGTCCGTGGCCATGACCTCTACGTCGCGCCGGTGACCTACGAGGGTCAGGAGCGTCCGCTCACCGAGGGTGGCCACGAGGACCTGCTGCACGGCCGCCTCGACTGGATCTACCAGGAGGAACTCTACGGCCGCGGCAACTTCCAGGGCTTCTGGTGGTCGCCCGACTCGACCCGCATCGCGCTGCTGCGGATCGACGAGTCGCCGGTCCGCGACTTCGAGCTGGTGTCGGACATCCCGGTGCAGGCCGAGGTCGAGGTGACAAACTACCCGAAAGCCGGCGCGCCCAACCCGGTCGTCACCCTGGGCGTCGTCGACATCGCCGGCGGTCCGGTGCGTTGGTTCGCCATGGATCGCTACGGGACGATGGACACGCTGCTCGTCCGGGTCACCTGGGCACCGGACGGCAAGGAGGTGTTCTTCCAGGTGCAGGAGCGGGAACAGCGCTGGCTCGACCTGCTGGCCGGCGACGCGGCGACCGGTGCGATCCGCCACGTGTTCCGGGAGGAGAGCGACTGCTTCGTCGAGGCCGGTCCGGAGCCGGTGTGGCTGAAGGACGGAGCCGAGTTCCTCTGGCAGTCGGCGCGCGACGGCTTCGAACACCTCTACCGCTATCGCAGGGACGGCGAGTTGATCGGTCGACTGACCGAGGGTCGGTTCGAGGCCGATCAGGTCGTCCACGTCGACGAGACGGCGGGCGAGGTGTTCTTCGTCGGCGATGCCGGCCGCTTCACCGAGCAGCATCTGTCGAAGGTCGGGCTGGCGGGCGGCGATGTCGAGGTGCTCACCGCGCACCGCAAGGGCTGGAACGACGTCGAATTCGCCCCCGATGGTCAGCACTTCGTGCTGTCGCACAGCCGCATCGACCACCCGATGTCGCGCCTCGTCTGCGACCGTGATGGCAAGGAGGTCGGCCGCATCGTCGACAGCCGCGACGGCCTGCTCACCACTTTCGGGGTCGGTCGGCCCGAGTTCGTCACGGTCGACAACCGCGACGGCTTCGGTATGGAGTGCATGCTGTTCCGGCCCGCGGACTTCGATCCCGGCAAGCGCTATCCGGCGCTGTGCTTCACCTACTCGGGGCCACATACGCCGCGGGTCCTCGACCGTTGGCGGTGGCGCGACACGCTCTGGCACCATCGCCTGGCCCAGCAGGGCTACGTGGTCTGGGTCTGTGACAACCGCTCGGCGTCCGGCAAGGGGCGCGAGGCGACCTGCACCGCCTGGCGCGATCTCGGCCGCGGGGAGCTCCGCGACCTGGAAGACGGTCTCGACTGGCTGCTCGCGCAAGGCTTCGTCGATCCGGAGCGCGTCGCGCTGTGGGGCTGGAGCTACGGCGGCTACCAGACCCTCTACGCGCTGACCCACTCGAAGAAGTGGGCCGCCGGCATCGCGGTGAACCCGGTGACCGACTGGTCGCTCTACGACTCGATCTACACCGAGCGCTACATGGGCACGCCGGCGAGCAACCCCGAAGGCTATCGCTTCTCGAGCGTGCTGCGCGCGGCCAAGGACCTGCACGGCGAGCTGCTGCTGGTCCACTCGACGATGGACGACAACGTGCACATGCAGAACAGCATGACCCTGTGTTGGGAGCTGCAGCAGGCCGGCATCCCGTTCCGCTTCATGCCGTACCCGCGGGTGCGCCACGGCATGCAGGACTTCCGCCAGCAGCTCCACCTGTTCGCGACGATGGAGTCGTTCCTGGGCGACGCGCTGCGCGGAGGGCCGGGGCGTTGAGTCGCGTCGATCTCTGGGTGGGGCCGCTGTCGGTCTACTTCGCCAGCCTCACCGGCAAGTCCGCCGACGAACTCCGGGGTGGCGTGGAACGCTGGGCTCAGGACGTCGGCGAGTCGCTGGGCAAACGGTTGAAGAGCCCGCTGCGCTGGTCGGAGGAGGCCTCGGCGGTCGCGGAGCAGATCGAACTCGGGCGCGGTCTCGACGCGGTGCGGCTGCTCGCGGTCCACGCGCAGGCGACCGACCAGGACCTGCCCGATGCATTGCCCGCGCAGCTCGCCGACGACCAGGTGTATCGCGAGGCCGAGCAGCGCTCGTTCCAGAAGAGTCACTATGGCCAGGTGCTGGTCGCAGACTGCTGGCTGCCCGGCGACTTCGACTTCACGTTCCGGGTGCCGCGACCCGACGGCGAGGACTGGACCTTCGGCTCGCTCGCGGCCTGCCGCGATCAGCTGCACTTCCTCGAGGCGCGTACCTTCGGTCTGTCGGCCGAGGCGCGCGCGGAGTTCGCGGCCGCGCCCCTGGACGACCTCGCGTCGTTCGTCAAGCAGGCGCGCGCCGGACTGGCACGCATGCGCACCGCGGTCGACCGGGCCTTCGACCATGGTCTGCCGGTGGCGCTGCAACGACTCGGGTGAGGCGGGGAGTCCTGCCCGTGACCGGCGGGGAATTCCCCGTGCCCCGGGTCAGGGTCGTCTGTACCCTTCGGCCCCCAACGACTTCCGCACACCACGGAGAACGAGCTTGACCGACGCGAACCAGGTGCTTGACGTCCAGGACCTGCCCGAGAAGCAGCCTCCCGGGCTGTACATGATGTTCTTCGCGGAGCTGTGGGAGCGGTTCTGCTACTACGGCATGCGGGCGCTGCTGGCGGTCTACGTCGCGCAGCTGTTCATGGTCCAGCAGTCCGACGCGTCGCTGAAGTACGGCGCGTTCACGGCGCTGATCTACGCGACCGGGACCTTCGGCGGCTACGTCGCCGACAAGGTGCTGGGCTTCCGTCGAACGATCCTGCTCGGCGGTCTGATCATGGCCGCCGGCGAGTTCCTGCTGATCGTCTTCGACCAGACGACGTTCCTCTACGGGCTCGCGTTGATCGTGGTGGGCAATGGCCTGTTCAAGCCGAACATCAGCTCGCTCGTGGGCAAGATGTACGGTGAGAACGACCCGCGACGGGACTCGGGGTTCACGATCTTCTACATGGGGATCAACATCGGAGCGTTGATCGCGCCGGTGATCTGCGCAGGTGTCTCCAACATGTTCCCGGTCCAGGTGCCGCTGGATCAGCTGCCACCGGGCATGGAGGTCACCGAAGAGTGGCGGGCTGCCGGGTTCGCGGAGCTGCCGGACTACCGCTGGGGCTTCGGCCTCGCGGGCGTCGGCATGCTGCTGGGTCTCGCGACCTTCTGGTTCTTCCGGCACCTCCTGCACGGCCAGGGCGAACCGCCGGCGAATCGTCGTGGGCCGGTTCCGGTCCTGCTGGTCCTGGTCGGCTGCGCCGTTCTCACCCCGCTGATCTACTTCCTGATCGCGGACGAGCTGTGGGCCGGACGGATCCTGCTGGGCCTCGCGATCCTGGCGGTCGTCTACATCGTGGCGATGGCGTTGAAGTACATCGCGAACGGAGAGACTCAGATCGGTCAGCGGATGTTCGCGCTGGTGATCCTGCTGTTCGCGAACTCGGTGTTCTGGTCCTGCTTCGAGCAGGCCGGCAACTCGCTCAACTTCTTCGCCCGCGACCACGTCAGCAACCCGAGCTGGTTCAGCTTCGAATACTTCCAGTCGGTCAACCCGGTCTACATCGTCCTGCTCGGACCGGTGTTCGCCTGGCTGTGGATCCGGCTGAGCAAGGCCAACGCCAACCCTTCGATCCCGGCGAAGTTCGGCCTCGGGCTGATCCAGGTCGGCCTCGGCTTCGGGGTCATCCTCGGGGCGATCGCGCTGGCCGGGCCCGATGCGCGGACGCCGTTCCTGCTGCTGTTCCTGCTCTACCTCCTGCATACCACGGGTGAGCTGTGCATCTCGCCCGTGGGGCTCTCGATGGTCACCAAGCTCGCACCACCGAGCATGACCGGCCTGATCATGGGGGCGTGGTTCCTGTCGATCAGCTCGGGCAACTTCGTCGCCGGCATCATCTCGGCGATCGCCGGTGGGTCGGAGGCCGAGGGCGGCGCGGATGCGGCTTCTCCGACCGGGGAGGCGGCCTTGACGACCTACTCCGACACCTACGAGTTCGTGATGTGGTACGCGATCGGTGCCGGCGTGGTGATGCTGCTGCTCGCGAAGCCGATCAACAAGCTGATGCACGGCATCAAGTGACGGGCGGGCGGTGCCCTCTCGCCGCCAGCTCATCGACTCTCACCCTCTCTCGACCCCTCCCGAGGAAACCCTCTTGCTCACCGGACATCCGAAGGGCCTCTACCGCCTGTTCTTCATCGAGATGTGGGAGCGCCTGGCCTTCTACACGATGGTCGGCATCCTGCTGCTCTACACGATCGACTCGGAGACCGGCGGGCTCGGCCTGTCGCGGGTCGTCGGCAACGAGATCTACGGGCTCTATCTGGCCTTCGTCTACTTCACCCCATACCTGGGTGGACTCGTCGCCGACCGCTTCCTCGGCTACCGAAGGTCGGTGCTGATCGGAGGGCTGTTCTTCGCGCTCGGCTTCGTGCTGATGAGCATCTACGGCTCGGTGACCTTCGTCTCCGGGCTGGTGTGTCTGTGCATCGGCAACGGCTTCTTCAAGCCGAACATCTCGGTGATGGTCGGCAACCTGTATGCGGCCAACGATCCGAAGCGCGACGCGGGCTTCAACATCTTCTACATGGGCATCAACATCGGTGCCTTCATCGCCAACTTCCTCGCCGCGATCGCCCGCAACTGGTACGGCTGGCCGGCGGTGTTCCTGGCCGCGGCCGGCGGAATGGTGATCGGGGTCGCGATCCTGCTGGCGAGCTGGAAGGTGTTGGAGCCGGCCGATCGGCGCGGTGCCCGCGCGGCGGGAGATGCCTCGTTCGGCCAGATCTTCCTCTTCATCCTGCTGCCCGCGTTCGTCGCCGGCGCGATCGGGTACTTCGCTGCGAAGGAATTCCTGCCCGAGGATTCGCCGATGCGGCCCGCGGTGGTCGGGTTCCTGGTGGGCATCCTGCCGATCGTGGCCTTCTTCTGGCGCCTCGGTTCGAAGGCGACCGACGAGGAGCGGCCGGGTCTGCGCGCGCTGTTCCCAGTCTATCTGGCCGGCGCCACGTTCTTCATGGTGCTGCACCTGAACGGCAGTGCGATGACGTCGTGGGCGCTGGACAAGACCGACCGGCAGGTCGCGGTCATGCCGGCCACGTTCGAGCGCGACGCGCTGCCGTCGTACTACGGCAATGCCGCCGACCAGACGCCGCGACCCAATCGCGCGAACCTCCTGGCGGTGGAGTCCGCCGAGCTGGCCAACATGTATGGCCAACAGCGGATGAGCGACGAGGCGCTGGCCACGCTGACCGCCGACCTGCCGAGCGACGTGCGCGTCGAGGAGATCCCCAGCGACAGCGAGAGCCTGACCGCCGAGCAGCAGGCCTGGAACGAGCGGGCGGTCGACATCTACGACGACGTCTCGATCGCCGAGACCACCGATGCCCATGGGCACACCACCATCACCGTCACGACCGAGATCGGTGCGGAGGCACTGAAGCGCGTCGCGTTCGTGCGCGACGTGGCCGGCGCCGGCACCGTTCCCCAGTTCGTCGTGGCGATGCCCGACTACGAGACCATGTATGCCGGCAATCCGCCGGAGCTGCCGCCGGGCGAGTACCTCCAGGTCGCGAACCCCGAACTCTTCCAGTCGCTCAATGCGCTGTTCGTGATCGGATTCACGCCTCTGGTGGTGATGTTCTTCTCGTGGCTCGTGAACCGCGGCAAGGACTTCAGCACCGCGCGGAAGATCTTCACCGGCCTGCTGCTGACCACCGCGTCGCTGCTGCTGATGGCCCTCGCCGGGGTGGTGGGCGACAACGGTGCCGTGAAGGTGTCGTACTGGTGGCTAGTGGGCTTCTACGCGATCGTGACGATCGGCGAACTGTGCCTGTCGCCGATGGCGCTCTCGCTGATCACCAAGCTCTCACCGGCACGCTTCGTGGGGCTGACGATGGGTGGCTGGTTCCTTGCCACCGCGTTCGGCAACAACTTCTCCGGCTTCTTCGGAGGCCTCGAGTCGCAGATGGAACCGACGTCGTTCTTCCTGTTGCTCGCCGGCGTGGCGGGAACGGTGACCGCGATCATCGGTGTCCTGCTGCCCAGGCTCGACGCCGCGATCAAGAAGTACGGCGCGTGACGGCGGCCGGTTTCTGTCGTGGTTGGTGCCTGGCACCAACTACGACAGAAACTCGGGTCACGCCGGGTCCTGCGGGTCCGGCTCGCGCGGAGGCTCGATGCGCTCGCCGCGCCCACGCCGCCGCAGCGCCTCGCGCAGGATCCACTCGATCTGCGCGTTGACGCTGCGCATCTCCTGCTCGGCCCAGCCGCGGACCTCGTCGAGGACCTCGGGGGGCAGGCGGAGCGGGAAGCCCTTGCGGCGGCTGGCCACCCCTCAGCGATCTCCTCGCGGCTGGCTCACTGGTAGATCGTGCCCGCGTTGACGATCGGCTGGGTGCCGCGCTCGGAGCACAGCACCACGAGCAGGTTCTGCACCATCGCCGCCTTGCGCTCCTCGTCGAGGTCGACGATCCCGCCGTCCTTGAGCTGTGCCAGCGCCATCTCGACCATGCCGACCGCGCCGTCGACGATCTTGGTCCGTGCCGCGATGACCGCATCTGCCTGCTGCCGCTGCAGCATCGCACTGGCGATCTCCGGCGCGTAGGCCAGGTGGGTGAGCCGGCACTCCATCACGTCGACGCCGGCGCGCTCGAGGCGTCGGTCGACCTCGTCGAGGAGTTCGTTGCTGACGATGTCGGCGCTGCCGCGCAGCGAGGTCTCGCCCTCCTTGGCGTCGTCGGCGTCGTACGGATGGTTCGCCGCCATCGCCCGCAGCGCCGACTCGCTCTGTACCTGCACGTACTCCACGTAGTCGTCGACGTCGAACAGCGCCTGCGCGGTGTCCTTCACCCGCCAGACGATCACGGCGCCGATCTCGATCGGGTTACCGGACTTGTCGTTCACCTTGAGCTTGTCGCTCTCGAAGTTGCGCGCCCTCAGCGAGACGTCGTGGCGCGCGGTGAACGGGTTGATCCAGAAGAAGCCCTCCTTGCGGATCGTGCCCTTGTAGACGCCGAACAGCAGCACGGCCTTGGAGTGGTTCGGGTTGACCAGGACGAGGCCGCGGAGCACCAGGATCGCCGTCGGGATCAGGGCGATGCCGGCGATCACGAACGGGGCGGGGCTCAGCCCGCGGTCGTCGCGCTGCGCGCCCAGCACGAACAGCCAGATCGCCGCGGGGAACAGCAGGATGCCGAGCAGCAGCATCGGGACGCCGGGCATCGGGGCGTCGAAGGTGCGCTCCTGGGAGCGCGGAGAGTCGTTGGGCATTGGTTCCTCGGAGTGTGGTGTCAAAGTGATATCACTCTGATCGCACCTTCGCCAACTATTCACCGGCGCTCCGACTTCACGCTTCCGAGGGGTTCCCAGCGGTCGCCCCCTCCGGCAGCGCGGCCAGGAACTCCCGGCCGTAGCGCTTGGTCCGCACCCTGGGGTCGAGGATCACCACCTCCCCGTGGTCGGCCGCCGAGCGGATCAGGCGGCCAAAGCCCTGGCGGAACCGGAGGATCGCCTCGGGCAGGGAGTGCTCGCCGAACGGGTCGCCGCCGCGCTTGCGGATCGCTTCGAGGCGGGCCTTGGTGAGCGGATGGTCCGGCTGCGCGAACGGCAGGCGGGTGACGAGGACCAACGTCAGGGCATCGCCCGGCACGTCGATGCCCTCCCAGAAGGTCTCGGTGCCGACCAGCACCGAGGTCGGCTCGGCGCGCTTGCGGCGCAGCAGTTCCCGGAGCGGTGCCTCGCCCTGCACCAGGAGCGGGATCCCTGCCGCCATCAGCGGGAAGCGCAGTTCCTCGGCCAGGCTGCGCACCTGGTTCCAGGCGGTGCACAGCACCAGCGCCCGGCCGTCGTTGGCCAGCACCCGCTCGTGGATCTCGCGGAGGCAGGCGCGCTTCCAGGCCTCGGCCTGGCGCGTCGGGTCGGGCAGTCCCTCGGGCAGCGTCACCTTCACCCGGTTGCGGTAGTCGAACGGCGAGCCGAGCCGCAGCGCGTCGGCGGTCTGGATGCCGAGCCGCTGCCTCAGCAGCGAGAAGTCACGATCCTGCGGTGGCCCGAGAGTCGCGCTCAACAGGATCGCGGTCCTTGGTTCGGAGAAGACGTGCTTGCCGAGCGCCTCGCCGACGTCGAGCGGGGCCGAGCGCAAGGCTGCCCCGCGCTTCTCCTTCTCGATCCAGCGCACGTGCACGTTCTCGCCGGTCACCGGCTGGCACAGGTGGGCGAGCACGGTCACCACGCTCTGCAGGCCACGCGCGCGCGCCAGCAGCTCCATCTTGGCGTCGACCTTCTCGGCCGCGGCGGCCAGACCGGTGACCTCGGCGGCCAGCTCGAGCAGCGGCTCGGAGATCGCCTCCACCAGCATCTCGTCGGGGCCGATGGTCTGGTTCAGCGCGCGCGCGTCGAGCAGCCGCAGGTCGAGTTCCGCGAAGAACCGTTCGGCGTTGAGCCAGGCCTGCTCCACCAAAGCCAGCGTCCCGGGCGAGCCGTAGCGGCTCAGCAGGCTGCGCCGCGCCTTCCGCGGATGCAGGCGGCGCAGGTGCCAGAGGATCGTGCCCTGGTTGACGCGCAGTCCGAGCCCGTCGGTGGCGACCCGTTCCAGGTGGTGGGCCTCGTCGAATACCACCACCCGGTGGTCGGGCAGGTACTTGGCGCCGGCCATCCGCAACGCCACGTCGGCGACGTACAGCGCATGGTTCACCACCAGGATCTGCGCGGTCTCGAGCCGCCGCCGCGAGCGCTGGTAGCTGCAGGCCTCGTAGTGCTGGCAGGCCTTGTGCAGGCAGTTGCCGTGCTCGGCCTTGACCTCGTCCCAGACCTGGTCGTCGACCGGCGGGTCGAGCTCGAAGCGCAGCCCGTCCTGGCTGTGCTCCGCCCACTCGCGGACCCGCAACAGGTCGTGCTCGCGGCCCATGTCGTCGAACAGGGTCGCCTTCTCGTCGTGGGCGTGTTCCAGCCGCCGCAGGCAGACGTAGTGGTTGCGCCCCACCGCGGCGACCGCTGACCATTCGAGCGGCAGCACCGCCTGCAGGAACGGCAGGTCCTTGTGCTCGAGCTGTTCCTGCAGGGCGATGGTTCGCGTCGAGACCACCACCGGTCCGGCCTGGAGTTCTCGGCAGGCGTGCAGCACCGCCGGCAGCAGGTAGGCGAACGACTTGCCGACGCCGGTGCCGGCCTCGGCCAGCAGGTGGCGGCGTTCGCGCAGCGCGCGCTCGATGGCTTCCGCCAGCTCGCGCTGCTGGGGGCGCGCCTCGTAGCCGGGCAGTCGGCGCGGGATCGGCCCCTCGGGCGCGAGCAGGTCGGCGATCGTCGGTCCGGAGTCGGTCAAGGCGCGCGATCGTCGCGGAAGTCGGTCGCGTGTGCGAGCCGGCGCTTGCGCGGATCGCCCTCGTCGTGGATCAGCGGAACGCTCGTCACGCCGTCGAGCAGGCGCCTGCCGAGCGGGCTGCCGGCGCCGACCCAGCAGTCGGCCTGGTGTTCGGCATCGAACGAGTCGCGGAACGTGAAGCGCACCTTCAGCTGGGGAGGGTTGACGCCCTGGATCGGCTTGCAGCCCTCGATCCGCGCGAGGGTCGCGCGGCCCGAGGTCAGCAGCACGCGGGTCGCCATGATCGCGCGCAACCAGAGCAGCAGCAGCACCACACCGGGCAGGAAGATCAGGCCGAACACGATGCTGCCGACGGTGCCGCCGGGGCTGCGCACGCTGCCACGCAGACGGTTGGTCTCGGGCGCCTCGGGCGCGTATTCGACCGAGGCGGGGCCGCCGACCGACCACTCGGAACGGTCCGCGACGAACGAGTGGCCATTCCACGTTGCACCCGCCGGGCCGGTGAAGCGGTAGTCGACCCGGGACCAGTAGATGCTGCCCGTGTGGATCGAGGTCGGCTCGATCGACAGGACCTCGACGTCGTTGGTGACAGCCGCTTCCGAGTCCAGGATGTCGTCGGTCAGTGGCAGGAGTTCGACGCCGAGCGCAGCGAAGAGGACCGCGACGAGCAGGCCGGGAAGCGCCAGTCCGAGACCGAGCACGCCGAGGATCCAGCGGCTTCGCGCGGCGGCTCTCCAGGTCGGGTGACGCGGTGGGCTCGGGATCGCGCCCAGCGAGGCGCGCGCGGCGTCGTCCATGGCGTCCATCCTCGGGATCAACTGCGACGGCGGAACGGGATCAGCGCCCGGCGGGTCGGTGCATGGCTCGGACCGTTCTGCACGAAGTCCTCCGGCGCGGCGAGGCGCAGCCGCCAAGGACGTTCGCGGTCGTGGACGACCGCCAGCCGACGTTCGCCTGCCAGGACCCGTCGCCCGACCCCCGAGTGGATGCGCACCCAGTGTTCGCCCTCGCGGACCCGGGCATGGCGGTCGCGGAAATGGAAGCGCACCAGCAGCATCGACGGCACCACCAACGGGACCAGCCGCACGTGGACCGGCTGGGCCAGCGACACGTCGCCGACGCGGAGCAGCTGGCGGGTCTGCCAGGCAGCGGCTGCCCAGGCCAGCAGGAGCGCCATTCCCGGCACGACGGTGAGCAGCAGCGACGTGCCGACGTAGCCGTGGATCACCGTGATGCGCCCCGCCGCGAGACGACTGCGGAACGGTTGCTGAGGCACGTATTCGAGCTGGACGATGTCGCCGATCTCGTAGCTGCCGTGCGGCGCGAAGCTCACGTCCTTCAGCGGACCGTCCGGGGACAGGAACCGGTACTCCACCCGTTCCTGCGCGGCGCGGAAAACGGTTTCGGGTTGTGGAACCACGCTCAGGACCACGCCTTCCGCGGGGATCCCGCGAGCGTCGAGTTCGGCGTCGACGGCCGAGTAGCCGCCGATCGAGTTGAACCACAGCATCAGCGTGACCAGCCCGCCGAACACCGTCAACACGCCGCCACCGAGCGCCATCGGCCAGAACCGCACGATGCAGGCGATGCCGCGCGGCCGGCGGGGGCCCGGGGGGATGTCGCGGATCGTGGCGGTCATCGCTGGAACAGGAGGAGCAGGACCCCGGCAGTGTAGCCCGGGCGGCGCTTCCCGCGAACGGGGCTCCCCATCGGCCGAGGCGATGGGTCCGGCGCGGCACCGGGATGGGGGACGGGAATGCTTCCCCGGGGGATCGAGCGCGGGAATGGGGCGGCACGGCTGCACGGGGGGCGGGCAATCCGTAGACTGCTCGCCCCACACATCCGGGGACCGGCGCCCCCGCCGAACCCAAGATTGTCCAGATGATGCGATTTGCCGCCTTCACGACCTCCCTCGTCCTCCTGGCCATGGCTGGTCTTCCCGCCCAGGACCGTTGGACCAAGGACGAGGAGGAACTCACCCGGAGCGCCATTGCCCGGCTCAACAACTTCGCGCGCATCGCGACCCGCAACAAGGTCGAGTCGCGCGCCAAGGAAGCCTACGAGCTGATCATCCAGATCTACGATCCGCAGGATGTCGGCGCCATGCGGGCGATGGGCTACACCAAGAAGAGCAACGGTGAATGGGAGGAGCCCGAGGTCGAGCGCGAGTGGCGCGACGACGCCGACGACGAGCGGCGCTTCGAGGTCCTCGACGACTGGAAGGGCTTCGCCGAGCGGCTGGCCGAGAAGCACCGCGAGCTCGGCGTGCAGATGCTGGAGGACGCCCCGGCGCGGGCGGTCCACCACCTGCGGATGGCGATCTACTACAACCCGTTCGACGCCGAGGCCCACGAGGCGCTGGGTCACGAGCGGCTCGAGATCGACTTCGGCGACGGCCGCGGCAACGTCTTCTACGGCACCGCCGAAGAGGTGGCGTTCGTCAGCAAGCTCCGCGAGATCGAGGAGTTCGCCGCCAACCTGGCGAAGAAGGACTACGAGATCGAGCCGGTCAAGGCGCTGCCGGTGCAGTTCCAACGGATGGTCGACGAAGACCCCGAACTGCAGTTCTCCGGTGCCAAGAGTGACACCTTCACGGTGTTCGTGCGCGGCACCCAGGAGAACGCCGATGCGGTCGTCGCGTGGGCCGAGCGTGCCTGCGACTTCCTCGAGTTCTGCCTGCCGGACGACGTCCGGAAGCAGGTCCGGGTCCGCAACGTGTTCAAGCGCCGCGGCTGGTTCGGATTCGTCTGGACCACCGCGGAGCGGAAGTCGTTCCACCGCCTGAACCCCGAGCTGCCGGACTCGATGCAGTTCCGCAACACGCAGTGGGTGGAGGGCAACCAGCTCAACGAGGTGGTCCGTGCGCTCACTCCGGTGACCATGCAGGACGCGATGATCGCCAAGGTCTGGAAGGAGGCGGTCGGCGGCAACGATGCGGTCAACGAGGGCTTCATGCACGCGGCGACCTGGTACCTGCGTGGCACCGCGATCACCCGCTACGGCGCCGAGGCCACCGGAACCACCACGGGCACGCGGGTCGAGCTGCCGGACTCGGCGAACTGGTGGATGCGGGCGATCCGCGACCAGGCGATCTCCAGCACCGACTTCCCGGTGAACAACCTGCCGCGCGTGCAGCTGAGCGACTTCCGGAACAAGGCGCGTCTCAAGACCTGGAGCTTCGGGGTGTTCGCGCTGGCCCGCTTCCCGCAGAAGTGGTTCCACTACGTCCAGAAGCTGCCGCCCTCCGAGGAACGACCGTTCCCCGAGGTGTCGGACAAGGTCTTCGAGGAGGTCCTGGGCGAGCCCCGTGCCGAGGTCGAGGACGAATGGCGGGGCTGGGCGGCCGGCCGGTCGCTGGCCTCCTACGCGACCGGCTACGGTCCGCCGCTGCTCCCGGAGAAGCCCAACAAGGACCAGCTCAAGGGCCTCGAGCGCATCAACGAGTTCCGCGCCCAGCTCGGCTTGCCACCGTGCGAGATCGATCTCGAAGCGACGCTGGCCTGCCGCGCGCACGCGCTGTTTCTCAAGCAGAACCCCGACCACTGGAAGTGGCCGGAGGCCCACGAGGAGGATCCCGCCAAGCCCGGTTTCACCACCCGCGGCATGCGGGCGGGCCTGAACTCGGTCATCGTGATCGCCAGCGACCCGTCGGGTCACATCGACCCGGCCGACAGCCTCGATGGTTGGATGGGCACGCCCTACCACCGTTTCCCGCTGATCGAGGCCAACATCAAGCGCATCGGTTTCGCGGCCGAGGGCAGCGTGGTCGTGCTCGACATGGGCTCGCTGGAGCCGCCGCGGGTGATCGGTGGCGACGAGGAGCCGCGCAAGTGGATCCAGTGGCCGGCGCCCGGCCTGACCAACGTGCCGACGTCGTTCCATGCCCAGGAGCACCCGGATCCGCTCGGTGACACGCCCGAGGGCAAGGTCGCCAAGCCCTTCGAGTTGCAGCAGCGTGCCGGCTACCCGATCAGCCTGCAGCTCGAGCGCTTCGTCGCCAACCAGATCGACGACGCCAAGATGGAAGTTTGGTCGATGAGGAAGCGCGGTCGGGAGTACCAGCGCGACGAGCAGGTGCCGCTGTGGGTGCACACGCCGCGTCACCCGCTGCTGAAGCGCCAGGAGAACCCCAGCGTGGTCTTCGGCATCCCCAAGGAGGGCCTCGAGAAGAACACCGTCTTCGAGGTGGTGGTCACGCTCGAGCTCCTCGCCGGCAAGCAGGAAGTGAAGTGGATGTTCAAGACCGGTCCGCAGCGACGCGGGCACGGTCGGATGAAGCTCGACGACGAGCTCGCCAAGGAACAGCGCTGAACTGGTACTCTCGGGGATCAGCGCGCCAGGCGCCGATCCCGGGGAGGAGGGGGATGCATCGCCCGGATCCCGGGGAATGAGGGTTCACCGGGCGGGCTCGAGCGGGCATCCTGCGCGCCCTTCGCGTTGCATGTCGTTGCAACGCGCCGCCCGACCCCGCATCCCACCCCTCCGATGGTCGATACCTTCGAGCGTCCCCCTCACCCGAACCGCAAGTTCCGCCGCGTCGCGATCCTGTTCTCCGGCGGTCCCGCACCGGCCGCCAATGCGGTGATCTCCACCGCGGCGGTGTCCTGCCTGCGCAACGGCATCGAGGTCGTCGGGTGCCGCAACGGCTACTCGCGGCTGGTCGAGTTCTCGGCCGACAAGCCGCTCGAGGCCGGGCGGGACTACTACGTCATCGACCACGCGGCGCTGCGTCGGACCCGCAATCGGCAGGGCATCATGATCGGCACGGCGCGGACCAACCCCGCCAAGCGGATCAAGAGCCGCGAGGATCTCGCCGACCCGGAGAAGTGCGAGCCGTTGCGTCGCGTGCACGAGGCGTTGCAGTCGCTCGGGGTCGACGCGCTGATCTCGATCGGCGGTGACGACACGCTGAAGAGCGCCAACATGTTCCGGCTCTACCAGGAGAGCCTGCCCGCGGGGACGCCGCGGATCTCGGTGGTCCACGTGCCGAAGACCATCGACAACGACTACAACGGCATCGACTTCACGTTCGGCTACTTCACCGCGGTCGACACGCTGGCGAAGGAGATCCAGAACCTGCTCTACGACGCCGAGGCGACGCAGGCCTACTTCGTCGCCGAGACCATGGGTCGGAGTGCCGGCTGGCTCGGCTACGGCGCGGCGATCGCCGGCGAGGCGAGCCTGGTGATCGGGGTCGAGGACATCGTCGACGAGTACCGCACCGTCGAGCAGGTCGTCGACAAGGACACCGGCGAGACGAAGGACCACGAGATCATGGTCCTCGACAAGGTCGTTGGTCGGATCGTCGACACGATGGTCGCGCGCGAGCAGGAGGGCAAGGAGTTCGGCGTCATCGTCCTCGCCGAGGGCCTGGCGGAACTGCTGCCCCACGATCTGCTGCAGGGCGTGACGCGCGACGACCACGGCCACATCTCGATCGGGCGACTCAACACGGCCAGCATGTTCGAAGACCTGGTGACCGCGGCCTACGCGAATCGCACCGGCAACAAGCGCAAGGTGCGCGGCGTCCAGCTCGGCTACGAGGCGCGCTGCGCCCGCCCGCACGCGTTCGACGTGGTGCTCGGCTCGCAGCTCGGCGTCGGCGCCTACCGCGCGCTGGCCGAGCAGGGCCTCAACGGCGTGATGGTCTCGGTCATCGGCCAGCTGCAGTTGCACTACGTGCCGTTCGAGCAGCTCATCGATCCGGACACTTTGCTCACCAAGGTCCGGATGATCGAGATCGACAGCGACTTCCACCAGCTCGCGCGGTTCCTCGAGACCTACCACTGAGGAATCTGTCGTAGTCGGTGCCAGGCACGAACTACGACAGACTTCGTGTCGCGGTGCCATGCGACAGATGGATCGGGGGCGAGCTGGCCCCTCCGAAGCTGGGCTGAGGTCGCCGCTTCTCCTGCTGTGCGCACTATGGCCGGATGGTGAAGTTCAGCCAGTTGGAGCCGCTGATGTCCGGGAGGCACGGCCCGACACCGGGTGTGATCGAATGGAATTGGGTGCTGAGCTGCAGTCCGTCGAGACTCGCCTGGCAGGGGATCCGCAGCGGCATCGTGACCGCGCCGTTGGTCGTCGACAGAGCGATGCCTACGACGGACTCGGCCATCAAGACGCCATTGCCACAGGGGAAGAGGATTGGCTGATGACCGATCGCCAGATACCACACGCAGAGGTGGTTGCCGGCGCCGCCGTTCGCGCCCGTGAGTCGGAACTCGATGTCGTTGCCGATCGCCGGGACTCCCGCGATCGTGTAGGTGCCACCGAACCCGACCTGGCCGCCCCGGTCGACGACGGTTCCGCCTCGGAAGGTCTCCCAGGCCCGCGTTCGGACGGTCCACGCACCGTTCCAGCCCATGTGGGAGATGAGCGCATCCCAGCTGTTCGAACCCGCGCTCCAGCGCGAGGCGATCCTCGGGTTGTAGACCACTGCTTCGTTCATGTCCACGCGCTCGACCGGTCCACACAGTTCGGTGATGTTGCCGCCCCTGATGTTGGTGACGTAGATATCGCTGTTGGTGTCGTCCAGCCACGTGACGGCCCACATCGGTGCGCCATTGGCCGAGGACCGTGTCATGGCGACGCTCGGGCGGATGGACTGAATCCCCGCTGGGCGGGCAAGCCAGGTTCCGGATCGATGGTGGATGTCGCCATTCGCGAACTCCACGGAACAGGTCCAGATGCGTCGATCACCGGTGGCGGTGATGGGCAGCCCTGATGTCACATTGAACCATACCCCGTCGCCATCGACCGTCGGGGAATCGTGCGACCCCTGGGTATTGAACATGAACCGCTCGCTCCCGATGAAGTTGCTGTTCCGATCGATTGCCCGGTAGCGAACGCTACTCCTCGAAGCGCTGGCCCAAGCAATGATCGCGCGCCCATGGTCACCAAAGCTCTTGCAGATTGCCGCCGATCTTGCGCTCGCGTCACTTGTGACTTGTGAATACCGTGCGACGGTCGCCGACAGATCGGGGTTGATCTGGATCTCCTCCTGCCAGATCCCGCCGATATGGGTGTTCTGATAGACGATCATGCAGTCGTCCGGTCCGGTGGTGCGCTCGCCGCAGAGCGCGGGTCTACCCGGGCCGCTGTTCGCAACCGGGCTCGCGTTGATCAGCAGGAAGGTGCCGAGTGCGCCGGTAGCCGCACTGACGGCGCGTCCCCACAGCTCAGGACGGCCGTTCGAGGGCGAGACCGCGATTTCTGCGACGAAGAAGGCGTCGCGCAGGTTCACGTTGCACACGGCCGGCTGCGTCGCATCCTCACTACTTGCAACGTCGACCGAGATCCGATTGCCGACCGGTTGTCCGCCCGTGTTGGTCCGTTGTGCGTAGATGTCGTGATCGGTGGCCGACACTTCGTAGGTCCAGACGACCAGGTAGTGGCCCGTCGTGTCGTCGTACGCGACCTGCGGGTCGGTATCGCGGCCGCTGCCGGCATCGAGCGTGTATCGCGAAGCGATCAACGGGTCGAGGACCAGCGGGTAGCTGGCGGTGTCGACGAACGCGGATGGGAGGACCAGGTCCAGATGGGTGCCGTCGTAGCGAAGCTCGCCCGCCTGCCTCAGGCCTGCGGCGTCGATGCCGACGACCTGGCCGATGCCGACGACCGGGTTGGCACCGTGGAACAGGGTCACGCCGTCCGTGAACGTGCCGGCGTCGGCGCGCAGCTCCGTGTCGAGCGTCAGGCGGACGACCAGGTCACCCTCGCCGGTCGGACGTTCCGCGAACACGAAGCTCTGCTTGATGCCCGCTTCGGTGACGTCGTAGGTCTCCTCGATGCCGGCGGTGTGCGCGTAGCGAACGGTCTGGTCGCTCAGCGACGGCGTCGGCATGGCGGTCGCGTCGCCGCGGTGGATCGCGGTGGCGCCGCGAACGATCTCGTGCAGCGAGAGTCGCACCGGCAGGTTGCGCGGCGCCGAGGCGCCAAGCGTGGCGTTGAACTCGACGCCGTCGGCGTCGAACCGGGCCTTCCACCGGGCCTGGGTCGCCCAGATTTCGTCGCCGTCGGCGGCGACGACGGCTGGCTCCATGAAGCCGCGGTCGGAATCTGCGGGAAGAGCGAGGCGTGCGTCCTGGGCGTGCGGTGCGCCGACGAGCGACGTCGCAGCGAGCATGGACAGAATCGCCAAACGGGATCGGGTCATTCTGGTTCTCCTTCGAGGGGGTGCGGGTTCGCGCAGCAATGGCCCGACAGGGGAGCGAGCCACGGTCGAAAGCCAGGGGGCGTCGAGCTACGCGGAGCGTCGACAGACTCAGTGCGCCGACAACCAGACGTCCGTCGCGGACGACGGAGTACCGACAGGAAATCCAGGATGAGGGATGATCGTCGCAGATGCTGCGTCGTAGTCGGTGCCTGGCACCAACTACGACAGACTCTGCGCGGGGCGGGCGGTCGCGAGCGCGATCCAGCCGGCGATCAGCAGCGTGCCGCCGATCGGAGTGATCGCGCCGAGCCAGCGGACGTCGAGCAGCACCAGCAGGTAGAGCGAGCCGCTGAACACCACGGTGCCGGCGAGCAAGAGCGCCGAGGCGAGGCCGACCCGCTTCAGGCCGGCCGGCAGACACGCGCAGCCGAGCAGCGCCAGGGCGTGCCAGGCGTGGTAGCGGACCGCGGTCTCGAAGATCGTCAGGTCTTCGGGCGAGACCCTGCCCTTCAGGCCGTGCGCGCCGAACGCGCCGAGGGCCACCGCCAGGGCGCCGAGGATCGCGGCGGTGCGAAGGCGAGGCAGATGGATCGTGGCGGTGGGGGTCATCGGGCGAGCTTCGGGTAGAGCGGGGTCAGGGTCTCGACCGCGGTGAGCCACAGCGCGGACCGGTCGTCGTGCAGCGCGCGGCGGGTCGGGTCGGGGAGCAGCGGGTCGGTCAGCGCCGCGTCGACCCCGAGGCCGTCCCGGAAGGCGGCGAACGACCGCCCCGAGGCCTCGGCGACCCACGCGGCCTGCAGCGCTGCACCCAGCGCCGCGGCATCCGGATCGACGCCGTCGCGCACCGGCAGACCGCTCACGTCGGCGCACAGTCTTCGCCACGTAGCACTCTTACTGCCGCCGCCGGTGAGCCGCAGCTCCCGCGCTTCGACCCCGAGGCCTGCCAGCCGGTCGTTCAGTCGACGCAGCGCGTAGGTCGCGCCTTCCATCGCGGCACGCGCCAGATGAGCGGGCGTGTGGTTCGTGGGCGTGAGCCCGAGGTAGCTACCCGTCGCCTGCGGCAGATCGGGGCTGCGCTCGCCGGTGAGGAACGGCACGCAGACCACGCCGTCGGCGCCGTCGGTGGTGCCGGCAACCAGCTCTTCGAAGGTCGACAGGTCGGCACCGAGCAGCTTGCGTACGGTCTCCGTCGCGACGGTCGCGTTCATCGTGCAGCCGAGCGGCAACCAGGCTCCGGTCGAATCACAGAATGCCGCGACCTCGCCGGCGGGGTCGCAGACCGGATCGGCCGCGTAGCCGAACACCGTGCCCGAGGTGCCGAGGCTCCACACCACCACGCCCGGCTCGACCGCGCCCGCGCCCAGCGCCGCCATCATGTTGTCGCCTCCGCCCGGAGCGACCACCGCGCCCGCCGGGATCCCGAAACGCGCCGCCGCCGCAGCCGAGACCGCGCCGATCGGACGGTCCGCGGGCGCGACCTCGGGCAGCATGCCACCGAGCCCCGGCAGCACCTGCTCGGCGAAGTCCTGGTCGAAGCGGCGCCGCCGCACGTCGAAGTAGCCGGTCCCCGACGCGTCGCCCGCTTCGGCCACGAATCGCCCGGTCAGTACCAGGTTCAGGTAGTCGTGCGGCAGCAGGACCCGGCGCATGGCGGCGACCGTCGCCGGCTCGTGGTCGCGCAGCCAGCGCAGTTTGCCCACGGTGTAGCCCGGGGGCAGGGCCGCCAGCCCGAGCCGGTCGTGCAGGGCCTTCGATCCGCCGGCCTCGGCGAGCAGCGCTGCACACTCCACCCCACACCGGACGTCGTTCCAGAGCATCGCCGGCCGCAGCGGGCGGTCGGCTGCATCGAGGGCGACCAGCCCGTGCTGCTGCCCCGACACGCCGACGCCCTGGATGGCCGCGACCCCTGCGCGGTCCGCAGTGCGCAGCTCGGCCATCGCCCGCTCCAGCGCCACCAGCCAGTCCTCGGCCAGCTGCTCGCTGTGTCCCGCGGGCTGCCCCGGAACCACCTGCAGCGGCACGCTGGCGCGGGCCGTCGATCGACCGTCCGCCGACCAGAGCACCGCCTTGAGACCCTGCGTGCCGACATCGATCCCGAGGTAGACCGTCATGCCCGGATTCTGCCTGCCGGGCCCATCGACCTCGACCGGCAGCTCTGCCTTTCCGCGGCGCGCCGCCCCCGATACCGTCCCTCCCCGGATGCAGCTCCGACCCACCCAGTGCCTGATCTACTCGCTGGCGGTGCCCGGCCTCGCGCACTTCCTGCTGGGCCGTCCGGTCCGCGGCGTGCTTGCGCTCGTCAGCACCGTCGGCCTCCTGGCCGCAGGCCTTGCGATCGTCGGCTCCCGTCTGTGGTATGCCGAGGCCTTCAACGCCGTCGGTGTCCTGCCGCTGATGCCGGAATTGCTCAGCCTCGGGCCGACGGTGGTCGCCAGCGCGCTCCGCGACGTCTCGACCCCCGAACTCCAGCGCGCGCTGCAGCTGCCGGTGCCCGGTGAGCATCTCGGCTTCCTCCTGGCAGGCATGTCGGGCCCGGTCGCCGCGCTGTGGATGGCCGACGCGGTGTGGATCGCGACCGGCGAGCGCCGCGCCGGCCCGTCTTCCCGGACTTCGACGATGCCCTCGGTCGCCGCCGCGGCGAGCTGGGTGGTGCCCGGCCTCGGCCATGTGCTCGCCGGCCAACGCTCCAAGGGTCTGCTGCTCGGCGCCGCGGTGCTGGCGGTGTTCTTCGGCGGCCTCGCGCTCGGTGCCGGCCACTCGGTCGACCGCGGTCAGTTCCCGGTGTGGTGGGGAGGCCAACTGCTGTGCGGCGGAGGCACGATCCTCGCGTCACTGACCACGGCACCGATGGAGCTGACCTCGCTGCCATACTTCCTCGACCTCGGCATCATCCTCTGCACCATGGCCGGTCTGATGAACGTGATGGTGATGACCGACGCGTACACGGTGGCCGAAGGCACGACCAGCTACGGCGAGCACGCCGAGGACGGTTCGGCGACCGACTCCAAGGTGGCGTCTGGCTCCAAGGTGGCGGCTGATGGCCAGGACGGAGTCGCGGAGGGTTCGGCATGAGTGTCTTGATCAACGTCCTGCTGTTCCTGCCCGCGGCGTTCCTCGCGATGGTCACCTACTCCGCGTCGGCAGCACCCGACGCCGCGGGCGTGGTCCGCGTGGCGACGAAGAAGACCCTCAAGGTGGTGTTCTGGACGGTCGTGATCCTCGTGGTCATGCAGGTGATCCAGTGGCTGTTCCTGCCGTGAGGGCTCGGGTGCGCGCTTCGCGCCTCACGCGCGACCCGACTCGCCCCGCGCCAACAGGTCGCCGGCCAGCCTGACCAGCACGCCGGTCGTCAGCCCGTCGACCATCGCCTCGAGGAAGCGCGGTCGCGTCAGTCCGGTCTCGCGCGCTACCAGATCGATCGGCCGAGGGCCGCCCGCGAGCGCTGCGTAGACCGCCGCCAGATCGCCGCGGAGCGCCAGGTCGGTCGAGTTCCCGTCGGCCGCCGCGACCCCGAGGTCGCGCAGCAACTCCGCCGGATCGAGCGCGATGCACGCACCTTGCCCGAGCAGCTGGTGGCAACCGCGGCTGCGAGGCGAGGTGTAGGGGCCGGGCACCGCGAACACCGGCACGCCCACGTCCGCCGCGAAGCGCGCGGTGTGCAGCGAGCCCGAT
The DNA here is from genome assembly GCA_030432695.1 of bacterium. Classification (GTDB taxonomy): domain Bacteria; phylum Planctomycetota; class UBA1135; order UBA1135; family UBA2386; genus JAUILN01. The sequence goes on from JAUILN010000015.1 coordinate 48,641, forward strand.
GCCAACCCCGCCTCGACTACCAGCACCGCGTCGACGGCCCGCGCCAGGATCCGGTTGCGCCGCGGGAAGTGGCCGCGCCGCGGGCGCAGGTCCGGCGGCGGTTCGGCCAGCAGCGCGCCGCCGGATGCGACGATCCGCTCGGCGAGTCGGGCATGGCCCTGCGGTTCGATCGCCGCCAGCCCACCGGCCAGGACCGCGACGGTGGGACCGTCCGCCTGCAGTGCGGCTTCATGGGCGAGCGCGTCGATGCCGTAGGCGAGGCCGCTCCAGACCACGATGCCGGCTCGCGCCAGGGCGCCGCAGAAGTCGAGCGCGGCCGCACGGCCGTACGGCGTCGGCGTGCGGCTGCCGACCACCGCGACCGCGGGTCGGGCGGGGTCCAGCGCGTGGCCGTCGCCGCGGCGGAACAGCAGGTTCGGGCGCAGCGGCGCCGGGCCGAGCCGTTCGGGGTAGCCCGGGCCGTCGGGGGTCAGCACGGTGAGTTCGAGTGCCGCCGCCCTATCGAGGATGCGCGCCGCGCGATTCCTGAGGTCCGGATCACGCAGGCGGCCGCGGGCCGCGGGTGGCAGGTCGTCGGGCGGGGAGCGGAGCAGGGCCACGGGGTCCGCGTGGGGGTCGAGGAGGGCGCCGACCATCGACGGACCGGAGCCTTCGGCGACCGCGAGCAGGAGATGGGGATTCACGGCAGGCGGTGCCCCGCGGGTGCCGATCGGTCACGCCCATTTCCCGAGCTGCGCGGTCCCCCGCGCAGAAAATCCCAGAAGCATGGGGACGGGGCGCGATCCGCGGCATCGACCAGCTGGACGTGGTCATCCGACCCGTCGTGATCCCGATGTCCTCCGCGGAACGAATCCTCGCCGAGCACTCCGCCTGGGTGCGGCGGCTGGCACTGCGCCTCGCCGACGATGCGCACCATGCCGACGACCTGGTCCAGGACGCCTGGATCCGCGCTCTCGACGCGGAGCGCGGCGCCGCGGTGCGTGAGCCCCGGCGGTGGCTCTCGCGGGTGCTGCGCAACCTGGCGCTGCAACACCTGCGCGGCGAGTCGCGGCGGCGGCGCCGAGAGTCGGCGGTGGCTCGGGACGAGGCCACGCCGTCTACGCGGGAGCTGGTCGAGCGCCTTGCCCTGCAGCGCCACGTCTCCGAGGCGGTCGAGGCGCTCGCCGAGCCGCATCGCACGGTGGTCCTGCTGCGCCACGTCGAAGGCCTGACGCCGGCTCAGATCGGCGCGCGCCTCGGGGTGCCCGCCTCCACGGTGCGCTCCCGACTGCAGCGCGGCCTCGACAAGCTGCGCGCCGCCCTGGACGAGCAGCACGACGGTGAGCGTCGGGCCTGGCTGCTGCCGCTGCTGGTCGGGTCGCCGGTCCTCTTCCCGCTGCCGACTCCTGTCACCCCCTCCTCCGGTCCGCTGCCGGCTCCGGTCGTCGGCGCCGCCGCGACCGCCACGCTGCTGATGAAGTCCAAGCTCCTCGTGACCGTCGCGGTCGTCGTCGCCCTCGCCGCAGCCACCGGGCTCGCCGTCCGCCTGTTCCCCGATGCGGGCGCGCCCGAGGCGCTGGCCGGAGCCTCCGCCGACCCGGCTCAGGACCCGACTCCTCGGCTCGGCGAGGAGCGTGTCCCGTCGGGGCCCGAGCGCCGTGCCGTCGCGGCCGACCCCTCGGGGCGCGAGGTGGATGCCATCGAGCCGGCGCCGGCGGCGGTCGCACGCCTCCGCGGCCGAGTCCTCGACCTGCGCGGTGATCCGGTCGCCGACGTGCCGGTCGATCTCCCGGGGCGCACGGCTGGCGACTCCGCGGTTCGCACCGACGACGCCGGCGACTTCGAGCTGGCACTCCCTGCCGATGCGCAGCCGGTCGGCGGCCGCGCGCGCGTCGAGACCGTGGAGCTCACGACCGTGCTCACGGCGCAGCTCGGCACCGCCGAGGTAGACGACGAGGCGATCCCGCCGGTGGTCGTGGTGGCGCCGCGTCTCGAGGTGGGGGGCGTGGTCGTCGACGAGAGCGGGACTCCGGTCGCCGGCGCGAGCCTGCAGCTCCGGATCGACGAGGACCGGTTGCGCGCCGCGATCCCGGCGATCCTCGACCGCAGCAGCCTCGCCGAGCACCACCAAGACAGCTCCACCGATGGTCGCTTCGCGTTCCGTCCGGTGCCTGCCCTGCCGGGTGCCGAGCTGTTGGTGACCGCCCGCGGCCACGCGCCGACGCGCCTGCCGATGCCCGCCACCGACCGCGACGACCTGCGGATCGTGCTGAGCCGACCCGGTCTGGTCGACGGCGCGCTCAGCGGCATCGTGCTGACCGCCCTCGGCGCCCCGGCGACCGAGGCCTGGGTCGCGGTGGGCGAGGTCCACGTGCGCACCGGCACCGACGGTCGCTTCGTCCTGCCGCTGGAGGAAGTCGGCGGCGCGCGCCTGGTGCGGGCGGTCCAGCGCGGCGCCTTGCCCTGCGAGCAGCCGCTGCCCGCTGACCTCGCCGCCCGCGAGCCGTTCGTCACGCTGGTGCTCGGCGCGCCGCCGCTCTCCCTGACCGGCCGCGTAGTCGACCACGAGGGCCGGCCGGTCGAGGGCCTGCGCATCTGGGCCGACGACCCGACGCCGGTCTTCGGAGTCGGCGAACGCCTGGTCGCGCTCGAGGGCTACCTCGGCGGGGGCCCGACCATGACCGAACTGCGGGCCCGCTTCGCCGACAGCGGGCCGCCCGCGGAGATGCCGCCCTCGGCGCTGTGGAACTACGCGCGCACCGCGGCCGACGGCGGCTTCCGCATCGACGGTCTCCTGCCGCGCGACTACCACCTCGCGACCCTCGACGGCGACCGGCTGCTGCGGACCGTCCACGGCCCGTTCCCGGCGGGTTCCCATGGCCTGCAGATCGTGCTGCCGCGCGCCGAGGTCCATCCGGTGGTCGCCGGTGTGGTCACCGCGCCCGACGGGACCCCGCTGGCCGGCGTCCAGGTCGTCGCGGTGATCGATGCGATCCGGGTGCCGCTGCCGATGGCGGACTCCGGAGCGGCCACGATGCATCACCGCAGTGCCGTCGCCCAGACGGTCACCGACACGGACGGCCGGTTCCGGCTTGAGGAGGTCGCCGCCGAACTGGCCTACCTGCGGCTCGACGAGGACCGGATCCTGCCGCGGGAGTACGGCCGGGGAGTCGCGGGCGGGATCACCGCGGTCGACGGCCGACCTGCGGACGAACTGCGGGTCGTGGTGACCCGGCGGGTGCACGTGCAGTGCACGCTGGCCGACGCCGGCGAGGCGACGGCGGTGGGGGCCGAGGATGCGGACGGACAGCGCGTGCCGATCGACATCTTCCTGGGCCGCGGGCGCCGGACGACCGAGGCGGCACCGTTCGAGGAGGGGCGCACGCCCACCCTCGCGGTGCCGGAGACCGTGCGGACCCTGCTGCTGCTCCGCGACGACGGGGTCGTCCGTCGGGTCCCCGTGACGCTGGGGTTCGACGAGCTGAATCAGATCACGCTGTGAGGCCGCGCCGCGGGGGTCGAGGGCTGCGGAATTCCCGGACCCACGCCTGATTGTCGAGGGCCAGGACGCCGGGGCGCTACGCTGCCCGGCCACGAATCGACGCCTTCGACCCCGCCATGAGCCGAGAACTCACCGACCGTCATCTCCAGGACTGGAACGAGCGCGTCCAACTCGCCGAGGCCGCGCTGCCGCTGATCGGCCGGCTGTTCCGCGAGCGCAGCGTGGTGACGATCCTGTACGGCAAGCCGCTGATCGAGAACGCTCCGATCGACATCCTCCGGGCGCACCGCTGGGTTCGTCAGGTCGAGGAGCGCGAGCTGTCGATCCGCGACACCTTCCCGCTGCTGGAGCAGCTCGCCGCGATGGAGCTGCGCCCGTGCCGCATCGACCTCGGCAAGCTCGCGGTCCGCTGGATCCGCGCCGGCCGCCAGCCCGAGCCCGCGGCATTCCTGGCCGAGCAACTCGGTGACGCGGCCGGCCTGCCCGAGCGGGTGATCGAACAGCCGCAGGACATCGTCCTCTACGGCTTCGGCCGGATCGGTCGGCTCCTCGCGCGGCTGTTGATCGAGCGCACCGGCAGTGGCGAGGCGCTGCGGCTCCGGGCGATCGTGGTCCGCAAGGGCTCCGACGACGATCTCCAGAAGCGCGCCAACCTGCTGCGCCGCGACTCGGTGCACGGCCGCTTCGCCGGTTCGATCCTGGTCGACCAGAAGAACCAGGCGCTGATCGCCAATGGCCACTTCATCAAGGTCATCTACTCCAATGCGCCCAACGAGGTCGACTACACCGCGCACGGCATCCACGACGCGATCGTGATCGATAACACCGGGCGCTGGCGCGATGCCGCCGGGCTCGGTCAGCACCTCGAGGCCAAGGGCGTGGCGAAGGCGCTGCTCACCGCCCCCGGCAAGGGCGACATCAAAAACATCGTGTTCGGCGTCAACGACGAGGCCATCGGCGCCGACGACCGGATCGTCTCCGCCGCGAGCTGCACCACCAACGCGATCACCCCCGTGCTCCGCGCCCTGCTCGATGGCTTCGGCATCGTCGGCGGCCACGTCGAGACGGTGCACTCGTACACCAACGACCAGAACCTGATCGACAACTACCACCCGAAGACCCGGCGTGGTCGCGCCGCAGCACTCAACATGGTGATCACCGAGACCGGCGCCGCGAAGGCCGTCGCCAAGGCGATCCCCGAGCTGGCCGGCAAGCTCACCGGCAACGCCATTCGCGTGCCGACCCCGAACGTCTCGCTGGCGATCCTCAACCTGGTGCTCGAGCGCGAGACCACGGTGGAGGAGCTGAACGAGTATCTGCGCAACGCCGCGGTGGACTCGCCCCTGTCGCTGCAGATCGACTACACCAGCTCGACCGAGATCTCCTCGACCGACCTCGTCGGCTCCCGCTACGCCGGCATCGTCGACTCGGCCGCGACCGTGGCGAACGGGGACCGCTGCGTGGTCTACGTGTGGTACGACAACGAGTTCGGCTACAGCATGCAGGTGGTGCGGTGTGCGCAGCGGATGGCGGGGATCCGCTACGTGACGTTGCCGCGGTGAGTGGGGGGACACGGGGCATGGACGAGCAGCCGGAGCCGCAGCCGAACCGGACCGGGAAGGTCCTCGCGGTCTTCCTCGCGGTGTTCCTGCTCGCGACGGCGGGCTACACCGTCTGGATCATCTTGAGTATCGCCGGCGGGCTTGTCGGTCCGATTCCCCGCGGCTGGTGAGCCAGTCAGTGGTCGTGCGGCGCCGCTCGCTCGCGCCACGATCGTCAGTGCGTGCTGATCACATCCAGTTCGATCCTCGAGACCTTGCCGAGGTGGTCGAACGTGACCTTGGCGGTCTGACTCTCGAAGCGGGTCTCGTGCAGATTCGCGTCGGTCGGCGGCATCATCGCGGTGAGGCTTCGGTCCTGCCACTCGCAGACCTCGCCGTCGCGCGCGTCGAGGGGCTCGGTGCTGAGGGGCTCTCCCAGGATCGCGACCACCTCCCGCCTGGTCATGCGTGTCCGGAGCTGACCGACGCGCTGGAGGAGGTCGCCCTTGGCGGGGTCCCCCTTCGGTTCGGCGGCACGCGCAACCGCTTCGGGATGCCCGTCGACGGCCGTCGAGGGGTGGGCACAGCACGCGTGCAGGGTCAGGAGGAACGCGGTGGCTGCGGGCGCTCGCATCCGCGCAGGCTACCCGCTCTTGGAGTCGGGAGTCTCGAGGCGGCCAGGATGGGGGGCGATCCTCACCTCCGCCCCGCCGCCGCCTCCGCCGTCGCGATGTCCACACCCACTCGCGGCAGCTTCTCGTCGCGCATCGCGGTGTGCCACACGAAGCTGGCGATCACGGTCGCGGCCTGCTGCAGGTCCTCGGCGACCGCGTGGTCCCACACGTCGTAGTTGGAGTGGTGGGTGCGCGTGGAGTAGGCGATCGGGTCCTGGATGAACTGGAAGCCGGGCAGGCCGACGCGGTCGAAGGCGAGGTGGTCGGTGCCGCCGGTGTCGGAGAGGGTGATCGTGGTGGCGTCGAGTTCGTGGAAGGGCTTCAGCCACTCGCGGAAGATCGGGGCGACGCGCTCGTTGCCCTGCAGGTAGACGCCGCGGACCCGGCCGGTGCCGTTGTCGAGGTTGAAGTAGCCCGAGAGCTGGTGCCAGAGGTCGTGGATCGCGGCGGGCGGGGCGCCGCGCTCGCCGGGGGTGGCGACGTGGTCGGCGACCCAGGCGCGGGAGCCGAGCAGGCCCTGCTCCTCGCCGCTCCACAGCGCGACGCGGATGGTGCGGCGCGGGCTCACACCGGCGGAGTCGCAGTAGGCCTTCAGCAGACGGATCGCCTCCATCATCACCGCGCTGCCGCAGCCGTTGTCGGTCGCGCCGGTGCCGGTGTGCCAGGAATCGAAGTGGGCGCCGAGCATCACCAGTTGGTCCTTCAGCTCGGGGTCGGTGCCGGGCAGGTCGGCGAGGACGTTGCGCTGCATGCCGTCGCCGTCGGTGAAGCGGGTGGTCGCGAGTTCGACCTCGACGGTGACCGGGCGGCCCTTGTCGAGCATCCGGCAGATGCGGTTGTAGTGTTCGACTGCAAGGGTGATCTGCGGCACCACGTCAGCGCCGGGAGTCCAGGCGCGGGCGCGTTCGTCGCGCGGGGTGCCTGGCGGGTTGGTCGCCGAGGCGCTGGTGACGAACAGGGTGCCCTGGTCGCCCTTGTAGCCGCGGTCGAGGATCGCGAGCGGCCGGTTGTCGGCCAGTGCGGCCTCGATCGCCTGCCGCTTCTGGAACCCGGCGCGCCAGTCACCGCCGGCCCGCGCCGGCCCACGCTGCGGCATCGGCGTGCCGTCGGCCATTGCCGCGCGCTCCTCGGCGTCGAAGCGGTGCGCGGTGCCCTCGAACCATTCGGTGAGCTCGCGCGGTTCCTCGAGCATCACGATCTTGTTCGACAGGTCCATCGACGCGAGTTCCTCGGCGTCGATCCGGTAGGCGGGGACGATGTCGGCGGTGACGACCCCGTCGAGGCTCGACGACCAGGCCTTCGGGTAGGCGTGGATCAGCCAGGGGTTGTCGCCGACCACGTGCATCGAGAAGCGGTCGAGGCGCCAGCCTTCGCCGAACGGACCCCAGTCGTGGAACTGTGCGTTCTGCAGGCCCCACTCCTCGAAGGTGCCCTTGGCCCACTCCTGGGCCTGGCGCAGGTTCGGTGAACCGGTCAGGCGCGGACCGTAGACGTCGCAGATCCAGCTCAGGTGCTCCATCACCTGGCTGTTCTCGAGGCCCTCGGTCTTCAGGAAGTCGACCGCGGCCTGGTCGACAGGTTCGGTGGCGGTGGTCTGGGCCGACAGGGGGGCAAGGAGGGCTGCGAGCAGCAGCGCGGGGACGAGCTCGGGGGAGGTGCGCATGGGCGAGGACGCTGGGGTTCGGGGACCGGCGAAGCCGGGTTCGGTTGCTTCGGGAAGCGGCCCCGGCATACGGGGTTCGGGGGGCGTTCGCGAGGCTCTGGGGCACACCGGTCCGACTCGATATCGAGGGCCGGCTCGGCGCCCGGGCTTCCCTGGTCGCCCGACTGCGGTTGCAATGGCGAGTCCAGGGGCTCCATCTCGTGGCTCCGCAAGCTCTTGGATCCTCCCGGGAGATCCTCCAGACGATGGCGAAACTCCGGTCGCTCCTCTCTCACGCACTCGCCGTGGCGCTGTCCGTCGGTCTCGCGTCGACCGCGCTGGCCGCGCCGCAGGACCCGGCCCTGGACGCACGGGGTGAGCGGTTGGCGGCGTCCTACACCCGTCAGCTCGACAGCCTGCGCGCCGAGTTGCAGCGGAGTCTGCCGCGGGTCTCCGAGCGCCGTCGCGCGGCCTATCACGACGCGCAGCAGGCCGTGAACGTCGCCGAGGCGGAACTCGCGAGCGCGCAGCAGGAACTCGGCAAGCTCGGTACCGCCAAGGCCTTGGTCGACCACGCCAAGGGCAAGTGGATCGGCGGCGCCGACCGCGGCATCGCCCAGGCCGAGGCGGCTCTCGCCAAGGCCACGACCGATGCCGAGCGCGACGCGGCGCGCGCCGACCTCGCGAAGTGGCAGCAGAACCGCCGGGACGGTGAGCAGGCGTTGCGGGAGCGGCAGGCGACGCTCGACCAGGAACTCCGCGAGGAGCCGCGCAAGAGGCGCGCGGTCGAGGCCGCCGAGCAGCAGCTGGCGCGCGCCCAGGAAGCGGTGCTCCGGTCGGTCGAGGCCCTGCGGCTGGGTGACTTCCTGAAGAGCGATCGTCTCGACGAGCGGTTCGCCCGCTTCGTGGTGCTCTCGGAGGCCACTCCGGCCGGGCTCGCGCGGTTCGCGCAGCGCGGTGCCGAGCAGCAGGCGCTGGTCGAGTCGATGCTCGACGACAACACGCTGCTGCTGCAGATGGTGGTCGCCGATGGCGCGCGCGAGGGACGCTACGGCCGCGCGATGGAGATCTACCGGGCGATCCAGGCGGCGAGCCCGAAGGCCGCCGACGCCGCGCTGCAGCGGCTGGCGCTGGCGATCGCGCTCGAGCACGCCGTGCCGATCGCGCAGCGCGATCCGGCCACGGCGAGCCAGACGGAGGGGAGCGTCGATCCGGTGGCGCGCTACCGGCACTACGAGGCGGCGTTCCTGGCGGGCGAGCTCGACCCGGCGTTCGGTGCCCTGACGGTCTGGGACTACCGGATGGTCGTCGATGGCGACGAGCCCGACGCGACCCTGGCCTGGGGCCGCGAGATGCTGCGCGCCTACCGTCCCGACCACGTCTACACCAAGGACTACAACTGGCGCTACGTCGCCGCGGTGCGCACCGACATCCGCTACGGCTCCGACGACAACCGCTTCGACAAGTCGGAGCTGCAGTTCTATCAGAACATCCTGATGAACGGCGGGGTCTGCGGTCGGCGCGCGTTCTTCGGTCGCTTCATCCTGCGCGCGTTCGGGATCCCGACCACGGCGCGTCCGCAGCGTGGTCACGCGGCGTTGGTGCACTGGACTCCGAAGGGTTGGGTCGTGTGCCTCGGCGCCGGTTGGGGCTCGGGCTGGACCAAGACCCGCTACGACCGCGACCTCGACTTCCTGGCGACCACCCAGGCGCGGGCCGACCGCGACTCGTTCCTGCAGGTCAAGCGCGCGCAGTGGGCGGGTGACGTGTCTGGCGAGAAGCCGGTCTACGGCCTGCACGGCAAGGCCGAGCCGGGCTTCTGGTACGGCGTCTCGCTCCGCCACCAGCAGCAGCTGATCGAGCAGCAGGGTGCGGTGACGCTGGCCGCGGTCGGCGAGGAACTCGGCGAGGCCAACGAGTCGCGCGTGGTGTACGAGACCGAGGCGGCCGAGGTGACCGACGAGGACCGGCGGATCGTCGTGGAGGACGGCGTGCTCACCATCCCCGCGGTCGCCACCAGCGAGCCGACCCGGAGCGGTGGCCGCATCCTGTTCCTGCCGAGCAGCCTCGGCGGCAAGCAGCTGCACTACCAGCGCACCGGCCGGGCGCAGCCGTTCGAGTACACCCTCCTCGTCCCGGTCGCGGGTCGCTACGCGCTCAGCGCGCGCGTCGCGACGCCGAGCTGGCAGCAGCACCTGATGGTGTCGGTGAAGGGTGCCGGCCACGAGCCGGTCGATCTGGCCTTGCCGCACACCGTCGGGCTCTGGGGGGTGACCGAGCCGGTGGAGATCGAGCTGCCGGCCGGCTCGATCGTGCTCCGCTTCGAGCACCGGAGCGACGGCCAGGAGAAGGGCTTCTCGGTGAAGGACTTCACCCTGCGGCCGCTCGCGCGGCGCGGCTCCTGAGGGAGGCCGCGCCGGCGGAGCCCTTCAGCCAGGGGCCACCCAGCTGGGCGACACTCAGCTGGTTGGCGCTTCGTCGCCCGACTCGCCGGCGTCGTCGCCCGAGCCGGCCGCGTTCGCCGGCTGCTCCTGGGTGCCCGGCGCGAACTTCTCGCTGCGGAACGCGATCTTGCCGTCGTCCATGTAGGCCTTGATCTTGTGCGGGCCGTCGAGGTGGCCGCGCAGGATCTCCTCGGAGAGCGGGTCTTCGAGGTGGCGTTCCACGGCGCGCTTCAGCGGGCGGGCGCCGAAGTCGGCGTTGAAGTTGTGCTCGATCATCCAGTCGAGCACGTCCTGGCCGGTCTCGAGGACCAGCTCGCGCGGCGCCAGCCGGTCGCCGACCTTGGCCAGTTCGTTCTCGACGATGCGCTGCATGTCCTCGCGGGCGAGCTGGTTGAAGACCACGATCTCGTCGAGGCGGTTGATGAACTCGGGGCGGAAGTGCCGCTCCACCTCGGCGGTGATCATCTCGCGCATCTTCTCCTGGTTGCCCGCCGCCGACTTGGCGAAGCCGAGGCCCGCCGAGTTCTTGATCAGGTTGGCGCCGATGTTCGACGTCATGATCAGGACCACGTTGCGGAAGTCGATGTGGCGGCCGAACGAGTCGGTCAGGCGACCCTCCTCCATGATCTGGAGGAGCATGTTGAAGATGTCCGGGTGGGCCTTCTCGATCTCGTCGAGCAGCACCACCGCGTACGGCCGGCGCCGGACCTTCTCGGTCAGGTGGCCGCCCTCCTCGTAGCCGACGTAGCCCGGGGGCGCGCCGACGAGGCGGGAGGCGTTGTGCTTCTCCATGTACTCGGACATGTCGATCTGGATGATCGCGTCCTCGGTGCCGAACATGAACTTGGCGAGGCACTTGGAGAGCCAGGTCTTACCCACGCCCGATGGCCCGAGGAACATGAAGCAGCCCATCGGCCGGTTCGGGTCCTTGAGGCCCGACCGCGAACGCCGCACCGCCCGGCTGATCGCGTGGATCGCCGAGTCCTGGTTGATGACGTCCTTGGTCAGCACCTTCTCCATGTTGAGCAGGCGCTCCGCCTCGGCCTGGTCCAGCCGGTTGAGCGGGATGCCGGTCATCTTGGAGACGGTCTCGGCGATGATCTCCTCGTCGACCTTGCCGCCGGTCTCGACCTGTGCCTCCTTCTCGCGCCACTCCTTCTGGATCTGCTCCTTCTTCTTCTGGAGCTTGTAGGCCTGATCCCGGAGGTCGGCGGCGCGTTCGAAGTCCTGGTTGGCGACGGCCTCCTCCTTCTCCTTGTTCAGGCGGGAGACCTCGGTATCCATGTCCTGGAGGTCGGGCGGCTGGGTCATCGAGCGGATGCGGACGCGCGCGCCCGCCTCGTCGATCACGTCGATCGCCTTGTCCGGCAGGAAGCGGCCGTTGATGTAGCGGTTCGACAGCTCGACCGCGGCGGCCAACGCGTCGTCGGTGTAGACGACCCGGTGGTGGGCTTCGTACTTGTCGCGCAGACCCTGCAGGATCTGCACCGCCTGCTCGGGGCTCGGCGGCTCCACCGCGACGGTCTGGAAGCGCCGTTCGAGGGCGCCGTCCTTCTCGATGTACTTGCGGTACTCGTCGAGCGTGGTCGCGCCGATGCACTGTACCTCGCCGCGCGACAGTGCGGGCTTCAGCACGTTGCTGGCGTCGATCGCGCCCTCGGCACCACCGGCACCGACCAGGGTGTGCAGCTCGTCGATGAACAGGATCACGTCCTTGGCGCGGCGGACCTCGGTCATCACCGCCTTGATCCGCTCCTCGAACTGGCCGCGGTATTTGGTGCCGGCGACCATCATCGCGAGGTCGAGGACCACCAGCCGCTTGCGGCGCAGGATCTCGGGGACGTTGCCCTTGATGATGTTCTGGGCCAGGCCCTCGACGATCGCGGTCTTGCCGACGCCGGCCTCGCCGAGCAGCACCGGGTTGTTCTTGGTGCGACGCGAGAGGATCTGGATCACCCGCTCGATCTCGTGCTCACGGCCGATGACCGGGTCGAGCTTGCCGTCGCGGGCCAGGTCGGTGAGGTCGCGGCCGAACGAGTCGAGTGCCGGGGTCTTCGACTTGGCGTTGCCCGAGGTCGAAGTGCCGCCGCTACCCGAGCTGCTGCCCATCGACTCGGCCTCGCCGTCGTCCTCCTGCGAATTGTCGGAGGCGCCGAGGAACTCCAGGACCTCCTCGCGGACCTCGTCGAGCTTCACGCCCAGGTTCATCAGGACCTGCGCAGCGATGCCCTCGTTCTCCTTGATCAACCCGAGCAGCAGGTGCTCGGTGCCGATGTAGTTGTGGCTGAGCTGGCTCGCCTCCTCCATCGACAGCTCGAGGACCTTCTTGGCCCGCGGAGTGAAGGGCAGCTGGCCCATCGTGACCATCGAGGGGCCGGTCTTGACGATCTTCTCGACCTCGTGGCGCACCTTCTCGAGGTCGATGTTCATGTTCTTCAGGACGTTGGCGGCGACGCCGCTGCCCTCCTGGACCAGGCCGAGCAGGATGTGCTCGGTGCCGATGTATTCGTGATTGAACTTCTGCGCTTCCTGGCGCGCGAAGGACATCACCTTCTTGGCCCGGTCGGTGAAGCGGTCGAACATGCGTGCGCTCTCTGCTGGGATGATTCCGCGGTGGATGGGACCTTGGTGTAGTCGGTCGACCCGCGGATTGCGAATCCGGTGAGGTCGGGACGTCCTGCGACGACCCGGCGGATCACCACCGATCTCTAGGATCGGCGTCGGCGACACCCGGTCTGGATGCTTTCTGCCCGACCAGTTGGCCGCGGCCCCGCGGGTGCGGGACAGTCCTCCTGGCTCGGGACCGGCCGCAGGGCAAGATCCGTTCCTCCGGCCGACAGACGGCGTCGGGATCCGGTCGGTCAGAACTCCGGATCCCTCAGAACTCCGGATCCCTCAGAACTCCGGATCACGGCAAGGTCGCGCGCCGCCGAGGACCGAGCGGACCAGCGCCGCGCGGCGGGCGTCGCGCGCCGCGGGGTCGAGGCGGGCCCGACACAGGCGCTGTAGGTGGGCCGGCTGCGACAACAGCAGGATCTGGTCGAGTTCCCGCGCGGTGAGGTCGTCGATCAGGCCGGCGTGGACCCCGAAGCGCACCGCCGAGAGGTTGTTGAGGCACTCTTCGGTGTTCAAGATCCGGGCGTTCTGCAGGGTGCCCAGCGCGCGGTGGATCCGGTCAAGGGTCTGGGTGCGCCGCGCGCCCGACAGCAGCGCGTCGCGGACCCGGCGCTCCCACTCGACCAGCTTCTCGACCGCGGTCGAGACGTCGTCGAGGACCTCGTCCTCGGTGCGGCCCAGGGTGATCTGGTTGCTGACCTGGTAGAAGTCGCCGAGCGCACGGCTGCCCTCACCGTAGAGGCCGCGCACCGCCAGGTGGATCTTCTGCGCCGAGTTGGCGGCCTTCTCGATCTCGTCGCTCCAGACCAGGCCGGGCAGGTGGACCATCACCGAGGCCCGCAGGCCGGTGCCGACGTTGGTGGGGCAGGAGGTGAGGAAGCCGAACTCCTCGCTGAATGCGACCGGGATGCGCTGGATCAGCAGGTCGTCGAGTCGTTCGGCCACCCGGTAGGCCTCGGCGACCCGCAGGCCGGATTGGAACACCTGGATCCTGAGGTGGTCCTCCTCGTTGACCATCACCGCGATCGACTCGGCGTCGTCGAAGCCGACGCTGCGCGGCCGGGCGACGTGGGCGAGTTCGCGGCTGATCAGGTGGCGCTCGACCAGGACCTCGCGCTCCAGCGGCTCGAGGTCGGTCAGCTCGTGCAGGCGCAGCGGCTCGGCGAGTGGCAGCGCCGCGAGAGTCTGGCGCAAGAACGCGTCCAGGTCGCGGGCCTCGTCGGTGTCCATCTGCGGCGAGAACCGGTAGCCCTGCACGTTGCGCGCGAAGCGGACCCGCGTGCACAGCGCGATCTCGACGGCAGGTCCGACCCCCCCGAGCCACTCGCCGAGCGCCGTGCCGGTTGGAACCTGTGGGATCTCGTCTTCGCCTGGTCCGGGTGCCAAGTCAGATTCCCCCGGGCCTCGCCGAGTCCTGGGGCGCACCGCTTCCCAGCTTGCGGATCTCGTCGCGTAGACGAGCTGCCTCCTCGTAGTCCTCGGCCTCGACCGCGGCGCGCAGTCGCTGGTGCAGATCTGTCAACGTGACAGGGTCGGGTGCCGTCCTGTCGGTCTTCGACGGGAACCGACCGCGGTGCGTCACCGCGTCGTGGACCCGGTCGAGGAGTCGCAGCAGGTGCGGCTTGAAGACCTCGTAGCAGCGCGGGCACCCGAGTCGGCCGCGCTCCCGGAACGCCTGCAGGGTGGTCGCGCAGCCCGGGCAGGTGGTCTGCGCGGTGCGGGTGCCGGGAGTGGTCGGCTTGGCCTTCAGTCCGGCGGACAGGTGCTGCAGGATCTCGGCGGTCATCCCGAGCGAGGCCTGCTTGGGTTGCAACACGCCGAGCGCCTCGGCGGCCGCCTCGCAGAGCAGCTGCTTCTTGACCACCTTGCCGCCCTCGACGTCGAGGACGTGGACGGTCGGCGCCCCGTTCTCACACTGGGCGTTCCCGCAGTGGGTGCACTTCGGCTGCATCGTCGGTCTCCGGGGGCCGGTCGCGCGGTTCGACCGGGCCGCCACACGGTAATGCGAGGGGCCCGACCTTGCGAGCGGCGACGGTCATCCGCGGTGCTCACCGAGTCGCTGGCGGAACCAGCCGCGGAACGCCTCGGCGCGGGCCCGGAAGTTCGGCCACTGGTCGAACGACGCGAACGCCGGGCTGAACAGCAGGGTCGCGGTGCGTCGACCGTGACCGGCCGCGGTCGCGGCGCGGGCGCACGCGTCTTCGAGTCGCTCGTCGACCGTGACCTCGAGGTCGAGGCGTCGCAGCGCGGCCGCGAGGTCCTCGGCCACCGCGCCGAAGAGGTGGGCGGTGGCCAGGTACGGCGCGAGTTCAGCGGCCTGCGCGGGCAGCGCCTCGGGGCCTTCCTTGCTCTTGCCGCCGCCGACCCAGTGCACCGGGCCGGGTAGTCCACGGAGCGCGGAGACGGTCGACTCGACCGCGGTCGACACGCCGTTGTCGAACACGCGCAGCGCGCCGAGCGAGCCGAGCTGCTGCAGGCGGTAGGGCAGCGGTGCGGTCGTGACCAGACCGAGGGCGGCGCGCGCCGGGTCGGCGTCGAAGCCGTGCACCGCGGCGAGCAGCGCGGCGCGGGCATTCGCCGCCTGGAAGTCGCCCTGCACCCGGAGCGCGCTCCGGTGGAACGTCGGCTGCGGTGCGCCGGCCAGCCACTGCCAGCCCACGGGATCACCCCAGGCGGCGAGATCCTCGGGTCCGTGCTGGTCGAGCGGCGCGTGGCGGAGGCGGAGCGGGGCCGATGTGGAGAACCCGCTGGCGATCGGGTCGTCGGCCTGGTGGACCACGAACCGCCGCGCTGCGGCCGCCGCGCGCGACTTGGCCGCGTGGTAGCTGGCGAGCGTGCCGTGGCGGTCGAGGTGGTCGCGGGTCACCGGGGTGAACACCGCGCCGTCCACCGGGTGTCGCGCCGGGTCGAGGCGCTCGAGTTGGAAGCTCGAGATCTCGACCACCGCGACCTGGTCCCGGTCCATCCATCGCGAGGTGTCGTCGAGCAGGCTGTGCCCGATGTTGCCTCCGAGCAGGGTGTCCACGCCGGCGGTGTGTAGCGCCCGGTGCAGCAGCGTGGCGGTCGACGACTTGCCGTTGGTCCCGGTTACCAACACCACGCGGCCCGGGTAGTCGGCGAGGAACAGGCCGATTTCCTGGTCGACCTCGAGTCCGCGCGCGGTCGCGGCCGCGAGCAGCGGGTGGGAGGGAGGGATCGCCGGGTTGACGATCAGCAGTGCCGCGTCGTCGAGCGTGGCTTCGAGTGCGGCGGGGTCGTCGCCGGTGCCGAGCCGCAGGTCGACGTCGAGGTCTGCCAGGGCCGCGACGCTCTCGACCAACGACTCGGCCGGTGCCTTGTCGACCACGCGGACCCGGTAGCCATGCGTCGCCAGGTAGCGGGCCGCGGCACGGCCGCCGCCGAAGCGGCCGAGTCCGAGCACCACGGCGAGACGGCCCTCGCCGTCACGCGGCGTGTCGTTCTCGACCGGCTCGGGAGGGAGGGTCAACGCGGTTCAGCGCTCCCGTACCGCGGCGCGGGCCCGTGCCCGCAGACCGCTGGCGTCGAAGTCGTCCTCCGGGCCGGCGGGCACCGCATCGACGCGCCGTCCGGGCTGCAGAGCCGCGCGCGCCACCACGTCGTCGTCGGGGCCGAAGGGCAGCAGCAGGAGTTCCAGCGGGAAGTCGAGCGGGAACAGCCACGGCGTGATCGGCGGCGGGATCGGCACGTCGGCGCGCACCGAGGAGTAGGGGAGCGGCGGGGCCGAGGGGTTGTCGGACGGCGGGACGGGGTCGGGGACCAGCGCCACGTCGACGCTCCCGTGGTAGGGAATCGTGCGGTCGAGTCGCGACGCGTCCGTCGCGTCGTCGATCTCGGCGCTCGGCCGGACGACCAGGCCGTCGACGAGGAGGACTCCGCCGGGATCGCGTTCGGTGACCTGCCAGCGGGGCGCGCCGCAGCCGGCGGACAAGGCGAGCAGTGCCGCGCACACGGCGCCGGTTCCGCGAGGTCGCTTCCCCAAGGTGCAAGACCGCTCCCGGCGGGAGGGCGCGGCAGAACGTTCGAGACCTGACCGGGTCGTCGCCATTCAGACTCGAGGACCTTGCAGCTCGAGGACCTTGCAGCTCGAGGACCTTGCAGCTCGAGGACCTTGCAGCTCGAGGACCTTGCTCGGCTCGAGAATCGCCAGTTCAGCGGAAGCGACTCCCTGCGCGCGGAGGAAAACGGAGAGAGGGGGATTCGAACCCCCGGTAGCCTTTCGACTACGCCACCTTAGCAAGGTGGTGCATTCAGCCGCTCTGCCATCTCTCCAACCTGCCGCGCGGCAAGGAGAAGACGCGGCTCCGGCAGGAACCGCGGGTCGAAGATTCAAACCGGCCGGGCTGGAACTGGCAAGGCCGGGGCGCTCGAAAACTGCTGTACTCCCTGCGGGCCTGCGTTACCGTCGCCCTCGTGCTGAAGTGGCTCAAGATCGCGCTCGTCGCGGTGGCGGGGTTCCTGCTGCTGGTGGTGATCCTGCAGAACACCGACCCGGTGGTCACCCGGATCCTGTCGGCCGAGGTCGAGATGCCGCGAGCGGTGTTCCTGTTCGTGCTGCTGGCCTCGGGGTTCGTGCTCGGCTACGCGACCTGCCTGTGGCAGCGGCGCCGGCGCAAGGTAGGGCCGGGGGCGCCGAGCGACGCGCCGACCGAAGGGGCGGAGGTCGCCGCCGACGAGCCGGACGTTTCCGCTACCCCGGGCGCCTGACGCCCGCGCTCCTGACCCCCGGGCCGCCTGATCGCGGATTCAGCCCGCGCGTTGGTCCATCACCTTCGCCAGGTCGACGTCGGCCGCGGTGATCCCGCCGGCGTCGTGGGTGGTCAGCCAGACCTCCACCGTGCGATAGACGTTGAACCATTCCGGATGGTGGTTGCGGGCCTCGGCCAGCGTCGCGCAGGTGGCCATGAAGCCGAACGCCGCGGCGAAGTCGCGGAACTCGAAGCGCCGGTGCAGCTTGCCGTCGGCGAGGTCCCAGGAGGGCAGGTCGGAGAGCGCGGCCTGCAGCGCCGCGTCGTCGAGTCGTGCGGGAGCGGTCATGGCAGTACGTTATCGAGCTTCCCGAATATCGCGCGGTCGAGCCGGAACGCGGGCCCGCATGTCCCAGACCCTCCCCAGCAGCATCGCCGAGGCCGTTCCCGAAGCGATCGAGCAGCCCGCCCCCGGGGCTACGGAGGCTCCTGCCGCCACGCGCCGTCGCGCACTGCTGGTGACGGCCGCAGTCGTGGGGGTCGGTTCCCTCGCGGCGTTCGCCGAGGTCGACCGCGCCCGCGCGGCGTGGTGGGGGATCGAGGGCGTCGGCGCGGAGGGGCGGCCCTGCACGCTGCGCGCGGTGCTCGGCGAGCATGTCTGCCCCGGCTGCGGCATCACGCGGAGCGTGGCGCTCACCGTGCAGGGCGAGCCGGGGCTCGCGGTGGAACTCAACCCGGCCGGGCCGCTGTTCGTCGGTCTCGGGCTGGTGACCGGATTGTTGGCCGCGACCGCGCTGGTCCGCGGCCGGCGCTTCGATTGGGAGAGTCGGTTGGGCCGCCTGATGCGCGGCACGTTGCTGATCGCCGTGGCCGCGGTCGGCGTCCTGCGTTGGACGGGAGAGATCGGATGATCGGATTCAATGGTGCGGAAGAGGTCGTCGGCGGCATCGTCGGGGTGGCCTTCTATGCGATGTTCGGCTTCATCTGCGCGGCGATCGCCAGCTCGAAGGGGCGCAGCGCAGTGGGCTGGTTCTTCGTCGGTCTGTTCTTCCCGTGCATCGGTCTGATCATCGTGGTGTGTATGGACGACCTGAACCAGCAGCGCGCCCGCCATGACCGGCTGCACAAGGAGAACCGCCGGTTGAAGGAGCAGGTCGCGCTGGACCGGCAGGTCTCCGACCGGCGGCACGAGGACGTGTCGCGGCGCCTCGACCACCACGACCGGTCGCTGCAGATCGACACCCGTAAGGAGACGATGGGGCGGCTCGCGGGTGGACCGCCGGCGCTGCCGGCCGGTGCGGTGGCCTGGTACTACGCCAACACCGACCAACACGTCGGCCCGATCGACGAGGTGGAACTGGCCGAGTTGTGGCGCGGCGGCACCATCCGGCCCGACACGCTGGTGTGGCGCGAGGGTATGGACGATTGGAAGACGGTCTCGGACCTCGAGGATCTGCGCGAGCGGCTCGGTTGATCGACATGGTGAACCCTCCTCCGACTCCGGGCGCGTCGCGCCAGCCGCTGCCCGACGGGGCGCCGAGCCATGTGCGCTTCGACGGGCTCCTGCAGGGCCGGCTCGCCGACCGCGGCCGCCTCGACCGTGCCGTGGAGCAGCTCGGCCGCCTGGGTCTCGGTCGACTCTCGGTCGAGGTCGATCTCGGTCGTTTCACGGCCCTGCCGCCCGACGAGGCGCTCGACGGTGCGCCGTTCGACCACGCCGGACGCGGAGCCCTCGACGACGCGTTGCGCGAACTGGTGCAGGCGGCCGAGCGGGGCAGCGTCGAGTCGTCGCTCCGCGCGACGTTCGTCTGGGCCGATGGGCAGGCTGTCGACGTGTTGTTCGCGGTGCGAGACGGGGCGCTCACCCCGGTCGGCGCGGTGCGCAATGCGCGCGCGACCGATGCCGCGCCGGCCCGTGGCTCCCTGACGCAGTTCGTGCCACGCCGGATCCTGGCACTGCTCGGCGTCGCCGCGGTGGTCACGCTGGCGATGCTGCTCTGGCAGACGCCGTTCGTGCAGGCGTGGTTCGCGCCGTCGCTCGCCGACCTGCCGGTCCGCGTCGCGCCGGCGGACGGTGACTACCTCCGCGCCGCGGTGGTCGACGAGGGCGAGCGCCCGCTGCTGGTGATCCTGCCCGGAGACGCCCTGCCGCGCTCCATCGCGGAGTTCGACCAGGCCTGGCAGTCCGCGTCCGACCTCGCGGCCCGCCGTAGCCTGCTGCGCGTGCTCGATGCCGACGGCCGCGTGCAGATCCTCGACGATCTGGGGCGGACGCTCGCGAGCCAGTCGTTCGACGCCGACGCATTGCTTCGCGGCGAGTCGGTGGAGCTGACGATGGGCGTCTTGCCGAGTCGCGCCGAGTCGCTGTGGGTCACGCTGTCGCGCTGATCGACTGCTTCCGAGAATCGGCGCGCCCAGCGAGTCGTGCCCCTTCGGTTGCGGCAGGAGGCCACGCTCGCCGGTGCCCGCGCGACGCCGCGTCAGTCGTCCTTCAGCAGCTCCGCGAAGCCCACCGGTGGGATGATCGACTGCTGGCCGGCGTCGTCGGTCTCGAACTTGAACCGCAGGAACTCGCCGTCGGGGCGCAGCCAGTAGACCTGGCGTGACAAGGGCGTCAGCACCTCGTCGGCGATCTTGCCGGCGTAGCCGTGCAGGCCGACCACCACCTGCTGGACGCGCGTCACGTCGTCGAACGGCCACGCGAACACCGCCTGCCGCCACGGCAGGATCACCAGCGCGCCGTGCTTGCCCAGGAACTGCGGATCGTCCGCCATCCACAGCACGCGGCTCGCGGCGTAGAACGACTCCGAGGTCGACACGCGCAGGCTGCCGAACTCGCCGAACTCCTCGATGTCCTCGCTGAGCGACTCGGCCAACACCGCGCGCGTGTTGCCGACCGCGATCTCGAACACCGCGTCGAGCGGCCGGCCCCAGTCGTCGAGGTCGGCGCGCGGCACCACCAGCGCCGACTGCTCGCCGTCGAGCACCATACAGGTCAGCAGCCCGGGAAGGTCTCGGCGGCAGACGATCTGCTCGGCCGTGACGCCGGACTCCTCGAGGAACGACACCGGGTGCAGGCGCACCCGTAACCTCTCGCGCGCCGTCTCCCAGGTCGGCACCGCGCGCCGTTCCAGGTCGCGGATCACGTCGATCAGCGTCCCGAAGTGCTCGGTGATCGCGGTCGGCCACTCGGCCTGCGGCAGCGCCGCGCAGATCTCGGCCAGCGGGCGGAGCTGGTGGAACTCCTGGCGGTCGCCGCGGCCGACGCGGAGCCGGCCGTCTTCCAGGATCTCCGACGGCACGTTGCGCTTGTCGAAGAACTGGCGGACGGAGGCGCCGAAGGCGTACTGGGTCATGCCGTCGGGGAACAGCGCGAACCAGTCGGCTTGGACGTCGTGGGCGGGGGTGGAGCTGCTCTCGCCGGTTCCCGTCGTCGCGCCAGCTCCGGGTGTCGACGGCGTGGTGTCCTTGCACGCGGCGGTCAGCAGCGCCGTGGCGAGTGCCGTGAGGTGCAGGAGCGCGGTGCGCAGGGTCGGTCTCGACATGGTGATGGTCGGTGGAACGGTGCTCGGGGGTTCGAGGATCGGTCGAGGATCGCGGCTGCGGAAGGGATGTCCAGGGTGTGGGTCAGTCGCAGGCTCGGCGGGCGAGAATCTCGAGCGCCGCGTCCACGTGCGGGATCGCAGCGTGCACCCAGGCCAGATCCCGCGCGGGCTGTGCTTCGAGCCACGCGTGCAGGCCTGCTTTCGCGAAGGCCTGCGACTCGTGCAGTGCTCGAGCCTCCTCGAACGAGCAGCGGTGGATCAGGATGTGGGGACGAGCTCCGGAAGCTCCCACCACGAGTCTGCGGTCGAGAACTCCGGGATCTTGGCGCGGAGTTCGGCGAGGAAGCCGATCACGTCGGTCCGCGCACAGCGGACCTGCAGCATCCGGATCGGGCCCGAGGGTGCTCCGGCTCAGCAGCGCCTCCCAGCGGTCCAGGTCACCGCTCGTGACTCCGTGGATGTCGGAGCCATCCGCGTAGGGCGTCCGCCAGTCCGGCGGGTCGTCCGCATCCACGCCATAGATCACCCGGCGAGCGGCTTCGGCCTGCTCCCAGCGGACACCAAGCCGAACTCGACCCGCGTCGAAGTCGATCTCACTGGATCGGATACCCAGGCCGATGAGTTCGACTGCGATGTCCTCGGCCTGTTCGAAGCTGCCGGCCCAGACGATGACCTCTGGCCAATCCCCCTCCAGTCCCTGGATGACTTGCGCGGCGGGCCCGTCGTCGGAGAGGGCGAGGGAGACTCGCTGGATCGTTTCCTCCAAAGCCTCGGTGTCGATGCGCCGCACCTGCAGCAGGTGGACGGGTCGGGTCGACCAGGGACTCGTGAACACACGGGCCGCGATCTGCGCGGTTTGCAGCTCGTCTCGCGCCGCGTGGGCTGGCTCGGCAGCGTCGAAGGACGCAAGCGTCCAATAGGTCTCCACTGCCGCACGCCGCGCCGGTCGCTTGCCAAGGCCCATCGCCCCCAGCGTACAACGACAGGCCCGGTGCCCCCGCACCGGGCCCGTCCGGTGGCACGTGGCCACCGATCCCTCTCGGATTCAGTCGGCAGGTCGCGGGTCGGGGAACCTCACCGCGGCCTGCCGAGAGGAGTGTGCGTCACCGATCGGGTTCCGCAAGGGTGCGGTGACCGGGAATCTTCGCTCTCATGGGGTTTTCGGGGGCGCGCACAGTGGTAGTTCGCGGACGTTCCCGAGCGAACCTCGGCCGTCCCGGGACCCGCGCCACCAGGGCCCGTCGAGATGGCAGCAGTCGTCGGGTCTCGGCCAGTGAGAACAGATGTCGGTCTCCCGGTCCGGTCGAGACTCCGACGCGAGGCCTGGCGTGTTGCAGCTCGACCTGCCGTCCGCGAGCCGTGCGGCTGCTCGAACACGGGGGCAGCTCCGCGTGCTCGACACCGGGATCGGTATCCGGGCCCCCGACTTGCCGCGCCCCGTCGGCGACCCCGGCGGGTGAATTCCGATCTGGGCGTGGGGTGCCGTGAGCAGCAATGGCGCATGGAGGGTCATCGCGACCAAACCGAACACCATGCTCAGAACCACCGACTCCAAGCTCCGATCCCCAAATCTCGCGGCAATGCGCGGTGCCGTCGCCGCCGTCACCCTGGCCATGACGGCGCCGGCCCAGCTGCAGTTCGACGTGCTCTCGGGGACGGGCCTCGGCTCGGATCCCAATTCAGTCTCTGCCTTCGCGCTCGGCGACATCGACGGCGACGGCGATCTCGACGTCCTCAGCGCGGACTGGGGCCAGAACCGGCTCTACCGCAACGACGGCGCCGGTCGGTTCGTCGACGTCACGGCGACACGTCTGCCGGTCCATGGCGCCACGACGCGTGCCGTGGCGTTCGGCGATGTCGACGGCGACGGCGACCTCGACCTGTTGAGCGGCAATGGTTTGCCAGGACCGGGGAACGGCCAGCAGGACCGCCTCTATCGCAATGACGGCGGCACGTTCGTCGACGTCACGGCGACGCAGCTGCCCACGCAGTCGACGTCGACCGGTAGCCTCGCGCTCGGTGACGTCGACGGCGACGGCGACCTCGACGCCGTGTTCGGCGATTACGTCGGGCTGCGGCTCTACCGCAACGACGGCACCGGCAACTTCGCGGACGTGACCACTGCGCAGATGCCCGGCATCGGCTTCGGTGGCGATGTCGGGCTCGGCGATCTGGATGGCGATGGTGATCTCGATGTCGTGTGCGGGTCGAACGTCGTTCTGCGAAACGACGGCGCCGGGGCGTTCACGGACGTCACGACGACGAGCATGCCGCGGACCACCTACGATTCCTGGCTGGGAGCGCTCGGTGACGCTGACGGGGACGGTGACCTCGACGTGTTCAGCCTGCGCCTGGGCATCTCTCCCGGGGCGCCGAATCGAGTCGAACTCTTCCAGAACGACGGCAGCGGGGTCTTCCAGGACGTCACCACCGCGAGCATGCCCGCCCACGGCGCCGGGGCCCGATACGTGTTGCCCGGCGACGTCGACGAGGACGGCGACCTCGACCTCGTGCTGCTCGGCTTCTGGGTGCCGCGGGGCTCGGGAGGCGCAGGCGCCTACTCGACCGAGCTGCTGTTGCTCAATGACGGGCAGGGTCGATTCGTCGACGCGAGCGCACGCCTTTCCGTCGGACCCTCGGGAGGCGGTGGGCCTGGGGTTCTCGGTGACCTCGACGGAGATGGCGACCTCGACCTGATCGACGCCATGGCGTCCCAGGCGCACGGTCGAGTCGCCGTCAATCTGCTGCGCCAACTGCACGCCCCGCTGCCGCTGCGCCAGGGCCAGGCCTACACGCTCGATGCCTACCAGCGCTATGGGCAGATAGGTCTCGTGGACGTTGCGCTGCCTTGGGCTGCCCTCGGCGCTGCGTCGATCCCCGTGCCGGGGTTCGGCACGCTCGGTATCGATCCGGCCAGCATGGTGGCCTTGCCAGGGATTCCGATCGATCCGGCGACCGGGTCGGGGTCGTTCACCTTCACCGTTCCGAACGACCCGGCGCTCGTCGGAACGCCGCTGTTCACGCAAGCCCTGCACGTCGCCTGGCCGACGGCGGCGCGACTGGGCAACGTGGTCGCCGACGTGGTGCATTGACGGAGACCGTCGACGTGTCCTGGCTGCGCCGCGCAGCCGTGTCCGACTGTCGTGACCGACGACCTCCGGCCGGGCATGACCCTGGCCGGAGCCGTCGATACGCTCGGGACTCGACGTCGACGGGCGATGGTCATCGGACGTTCGCGCGCATTGGTCGGCGAGGCGATCGGCGGAAGACCCTGAACTGGCGTGCTCGGGCGGTGTGCGACCGAGCGAAGGGATGCGCGGCCCGAGCGCGCCCGAGGTCGAGCGGCCGCCGCCCCTTCTGTCATGGAACACCCCCCGACCATCGAGCAGATCTTCCACGGCGCGCGCGCATTGCCCGCCGGAGCCGCGCGCGACGCCTATCTCGACCGCGCCTGCGGCGACGACCAGCGGCGTCGGGCCCGCGTGCTCGACCTGCTGCGCGCCGACGCGGCGGTCGATGCAGCGTTCCTCGCGCGCTCGCGCACGATCGATCCGCGGGTGTCGGCGGAGACCTCCGTCGCGGGCCGCACGATCGGTCCCTACCGGCTGCTCGCCGAGCTGGGTCGCGGCGCACAGGCCACGGTCTACCTGGCCGAGCACGAGCGCCTGCGGCGCCGGGTCGCGCTCAAGGTCTTGCACGCCTCGCTGCTGGGCATCAGCTCGAGCGTGCGCGAGCGGTTCCGGCGGGAAGCCGAGGTCACCGCCAACTTCGAGCACCCCGGCATCTGCAGCGTCTACGAGACCGGCGAATCCGACGGTGCGACCTGGATCGCGATGCAGTTCGTTCCCGGGCGCACGTTGGCCGACCTTCTCCAAGAACGGGCGGTCGACGGGGCAGGTGCGAAGACCGTGCGACTGCCCGTGCCTCGTGAGAGCACTGGCAGCGAAGGGTCGACCCGCTCCACCTCGTCCATTGGGGGGCCGAGCGACATCCTGCGCGTGGTCGCCTTCCTGGAACACGCGGCGCGCGCGCTGCATGCGGCGCACGAGCGTGGCCTGGTGCATCGCGACATCAAGCCGGGGAACCTGATGGTCACCGACGACGGCAGGCCCGTGGTGCTGGACTTCGGGATCGCGCAGACCACCCGCGACGACAGTGATGGACCCGGGCTGACCCGGACCACGGATGTGCTGGGCACGCCGCACTACATGTCGCCCGAGCAGCTGCGCGCCGCGGCGACGGTCGATGGCCGCGCCGACGTCTACGCGCTCGGGGTCACCGCGTACGAATGCCTGACCAGCGCCCGTCCGTTCGATGCGCCGTCCCGCGAGTCGCTCTATCGAGCCATCCTGACCGCCGAACCGAGCCCGCCGCGCGCCCTCGACCCGAGGATTCCGCGCGACCTCGAGGTCGTGCTGCTGACGGCATTGGAGAAGGATCGTGACCGCCGCTACCGGACGGCGCTCGACTTCGCCGAGGATCTGCGCCGGGTGCGCCAGCACGAGCCGATTCGTGCACGTCCGGTCTCGCCGTTGGGCCGCCTGGTGCGCTGGTCGCGACGGTCCCCGCTGGTCGCTGCCAGCCTCGCGCTAGCGTTCGTATCCCTCACCGCCGGCCTCGCCGCGAGCCTGTGTTTCCTGGAGGGCGCCAACCAGGCGCTGCGCAACGAGCAGCGCGTCCGGGCGGCATGGTACGACGACCTGTCGCGCGAGGTGGCCGCCCAGGACATGCGCTGCGAGGTCACGCTGCTGCAGGCGCAGCTGATGGAGCGTTCCCTGTCCATGCTGGAGGCCGACGTGCCCGACCTCCGCGCGCGTCTCGAAGCGGCAGCGGATCGCGTGTCGGGATCACGCACCTGGAGCGTCGACCATCCGCATGCGCGCGCGAGCGTGGTCGAGGAGATCGGTGACCAGCTGACCCCGGCCAGCGGAGTGTGCGCCTCGGACTGGCTCCACCTGCACTGCCGCCAGCTGATCTCCGAGTGCATGTCGTTCAACACGACGGACGAGGTCCGCGCGGGGCTGGAGCGGTTCGCGCGTCTCGCGGTCGAGCACCTGGACGCGCTGCGACCCGACGACCTGCGCGTCGTCCGCGCGCGTCTGTTCTGGCTCGATGTGCTGCTGGATGCAGGAGAGGCCGACGCAGCCGCGTCGCGCGCGCAGGAGTTCCTGGACTCCGACGCGACCGTCCAAGTGACCCGCGGCTTCCACGACTCCACCCGGTCCGCCCTGTATCGCTCACGACTCGGCGCTGCCCGGCTCGCTCAGGGACGGATCGCCGAGGCTCGTGAGCTGCTCCGCGCGTCGTTGGAGCCGCTTGCGGCGGACTACCCCGAGACGTGGTTCGTGTTCCGGGCGCAGGCGCAGCTACTGCAGGTGCACGATCAGCTGGGTGAGCACGCCGCGGCAGAGGCGTTGCGGTGGGACCTCGCCCGCGGCATGTCGGAGCAGACCAATTGCTACCACACGGCGTTGAGCCATTGGACTCCGATCTGTGCGCAGGCGGCCGTCGGTCCACACCGCGCGGACCTGTGGCATTGGTTCGAGTCGATCGTGGGGGAGGTCACGCGCGGGGCGCTCGACCTGCAGGAGATCGAGCGCCGGGCCGCCGAACTGGAGGTGCTGTTGCTGCGTCATCACGTCGCTCCGGACGACCCCGTGCGAGGCATCCTCTACCTCGGTTTCTTCAACGTCGGGTCGGTCGGCGTGGACCGGGGCTACCGGCACGAGGTCGTCGCGAGGTGTTTCCAGCTCGCTGCGGACCTCGTCCGCGATGTGCCATCCGCCAAGGCGAGCGAGCTCTACCTGACCCTGCTCACTTCGCTCGGCGAGGAGCAGACGAAGATGTTCCGACTCGACGAGGCGGAGGCCCGTTTCGACGAGGCGCTGGATCAAGACCGGGGGCGACCCGGGACTCCCGTCTGGTCCACGACGCTCGCCACCTCGCGTGGACGCCTGCTCGTCGAGAGGGGGCAGTTCGAGGCGGCGGAAGAACTCCTCGGCAAGGCACTCGAGGCCAACCTGGAGTGGTTCGGGCCGTATCGCGGCTACGGGCACAATGCGTTGCGTGGACTCATCGACCTGCATCGCGTCAGGGGGCGCTTCGACCAGGTCGAGAAATGGCACCAGCGCCAGCTCGAGATGTGGGGCCTGCCGGAGTTCCGGATGGAACACGCGTTCAGCCTCCTGGCGTTCGGACGGCATGAGCGCGCGGACTCCGAACTGGAAGCACTGCGACTCGAGCATCCGCGCAATGGCCGCGCGCTCCGCTTGCATGCGCTGAACGCGCTCGTTCGCGGTGACCATGTCGTCGCCGAACAACGTGCGCTCGCCGGGCTGGATGCAGGCGTGCGATCGTGCGAGCGCGTGCTCGCACGGGCGATCCTCGCGCGCGGCGATGCCGCAGGTGCCATCCCGCACTTCGAGCGTGCCGCCGCGGTTGCGCCCGACATGGTCGACGGCTCCGGATTCTGGCGCGACTACGGGCTGGCCCTCGCTGCCACCGGTCGGTCCGAGGACGCCGATCGGATGTTGCTCGATCTGGTCGCGCGTCGGCCCGGCGATCCGCTCCGCTGGTCGGCACGGGCCGACCTGCTCGCAGAGTTCGACGGCGCGGAGTGGCGGCAGGTGGCTCTGCAGTGTGCCGAGCGAGCGGCGCAGGGCTTCCGCTGCCGAGCCTCCGTGCTGGCCGTCCTGGCCAAAGCACGGTACGCGGCCGGTCACGTCGAGCGAGCGATCCATACGATGCGGGATCTGCTCGCGTTCATGGACGGTGATGCGCAGTGGCTGCCGCTTGCCAGGGCTCGCGCGGAGCTGGCGGCCTACGAACGGCGGCGGTGAGGATCCATGGGGCCGTCCCGGCTGCCCCCGGGATCGGGAGGAGATCCTCCGTGTCCGCAGAATGCCCTGTAGTCGCGGCTCCGGTCTCGCGGCGCTCGGTCACCAGGTGGAGCTGTCGGCGTTGCACAGCACGTAGACCAGGAAGGCCGGGACAGCGAGGATCGCGATGAGGAACACCAGGAGCAGCGATCCCCAGGCCGGATGATGACGGGTCTTCAGCTGCGGTGCTCGGGGCCGGTCGCGGTGTGGACCGCGCAGCGGCACGATTGGCCAAGAGCGGAACGCGAACAGCAGCGCGAGCAGGTCGAGCGCGATGTCGAGCAGCGCGCCGAGGAAGCCGGTCACTCCCCTCGGGCGTGGAGCGTCCGAATCGCTATGGCGTCGGTCGTTGCTCGGCATGGGGCGGTGGTGCGTCGATTGGACACGGGGAATTCAGTCCGCGGCTCGGGTGTGCGCGGCAAGCGCCTCCGCGCCGTTCTGCGCAGGCGGGGCCTTCGTTCGGTCTCGCATGGTCGATGTTCCGTCGATCCAGTCGACAGCTCGCTCCACCGGGCCCGGTTCCCGCGTGCGGTGTCGCAGGACCGCGACGGCCAGTTCTGCGCCGAGGCCGATCGCCACGAAGAGGGGGATCCCGACTTGGAGCCCGGATGACAGCGCTTGGAGGAACACGAGTCCGCGTTGGTAGGCCGTCCAATCCGGGTTCGGAGGTGGCACTGCGACGAGGTAGGTCACGATGGAACCCAAGACGCTCACGAAGCACGCGATCGACCACCCGAAGTTGCGGATCCGCTTCGTGCTCATCGTCAGCGATCCAGCACTTCGACGTGCACGAGCAACTTCGGTCGTACTCGTGTCAGAACGGCGCATAGACGAACGTCGGGGTCGGCGCGAACAGATCGCGCAGCCAGGTCCACGGGTTCCATGTGAACCAGATCGCCGCCATCGCCGCGAACAGCGCGGCATGGAGTGCGACGCTCAGGAGCCAGTGGAGCCGGGGCGGATCGCCGCTGGACGGCCTGGCCGATCGGTGAGCCATGCGCGCAGGATAGCTCGGCGAACGGATGCGCGCTGGCCGGGTGTTGGCGAGGGGCGGCGGGGAGCATGACGCGCTCGTGCCGAACCCGGGCGTGGCTTCGCTCCGGGATCGGATCCTCTGCGAGCCCGTGTGCGTCGCGTAGCGTCCGGCCAGCAGTCCGCGGCCGCGGCGTCACACCGCGCGCGAACGCAGAAAGTGCGGTGGGAGAGGGATTCGAACCCCCGGATGGTTTGACCCATCAACGGTTTTCAAGACCGTCGCATTCAGCCGCTCTGCCATCCCACCGGGCTCGCGGGGCAGAAGCCCGCCGCCGTCGCCCAACCTACCCCTCCGGCGCGACCTCGTCGAGCACGGCTCTCGACACGAAGACCGGCGTCCCGCATTGGATCGACAGGGCGATCGCATCCGAGGGGCGGCAGTCCACCTGACGGATCTCGTCGTCCTGGGCCAGCTCCAGCACCGCGTAGAAGGTCCCGCCATCCAGCGAGGCCACGACCACGCGGAGCAGGTTCCAGCCGGTCTCGTGGAGGATCCGGCCGACCAGGTCGTGGGTCAGCGGGCGCTGGCTCTGGTGGCCGAGGAGCTTGCGCTGCATCTCCAGGGCTTCGAAGAAGCCGATGACGATCGGGAAGGCGCGGTCGCCGCCGAGCACGCGGAGGTGGACATACTGCGCTTCGTCGCGCTGCTGCAGCACGAGGCGTGAGACCTCGACCTCGACCAGGTCGTCCATGGACTTCGAGTTGTAACGCCTGGCGGGGCCGGCGCCAGAACGAGGGCGGGGCGCGGCTCGGGACTTGTCCGAGACCCCTCGAGGCTCGATCTTCCAGCGACGATGCCGATCCATCCGCTCGCCCCGCCGGCCCCCGCACCGGTGCCCTTCGCCGAGGTCACTCGCGGCCAGCACGTCGAGTCGGTGCACGTCGGTTCCGCGGCGGTGGTGCTCGAGGACGGCCGGATGTGGACCGCGGGCGACGCGCGCGGCGGCGTCTGGATGCGTTCGGCGATCAAGCCGTTCCAGGCGCTGCCGCTGGTGGAGTCGGGGGCGGCGGTGGAGCTGGGCCTGGGCGATGCGGAGCTGGCGCTGCTCTGCGCCAGCCACGACGGCACCCCGGCCCACGTGGAGGTCGCGCGGCGGCTGCTCGCTCGCGGCGGTCTGGACGAGGAGTGTCTGCGCTGCGGACCCCACGCACCGTTCGACCAACGCGCCAGCCTCGACATCGCGCGCGCCGGCGGCAAGCCGCAGCGGATCCACAACAACTGCTCCGGGAAGCACTCGGGCTTCCTGCTGCTGGCGCAGCGGATGGGAGTGCCGTTGGAGTCCTACCTCGACCCCGACTCGGCCTCGCAGCTGGCGATCCGCGCGGCGGTGGCCGATTGTGCCGGGATCTCGCCCGACGCCATCGAGACGGCGCTGGACGGCTGCGGCGCACCGACCCTGCGGCTGTCGCTGGTCGAGCTGGCGCAGGCCTATCTTTCCTGGATGAACCCCGATGCACTCGGTGCCGTTCGGGCCGCGGCATGCCGACGACTCTTCCGCGCCGTCCACGCCGAGCCCGAGATGGTGGCCGGCCGGGACCGGCTCTGTACCGCCCTGGTGCGCTCGGCGCCGGGACGGGTGCAGGGCAAGAACGGGGCGGAAGGGGTCTACGCGTTCGGAGGGCGGGGACCGAGCGGCGCCTTCGGCGTGGCGGTGAAGGTCGCCGACGGTGCCGAGCGCGGCTACTTCCCGGCGGTCATCGCCCTCGCGCAGCGGCTCGGGCTCTGGGCCGAGGTGCCCAAGGCCGAGGTACCGGTGGAGCTGCATCGCTTCGCCGAGCCGGTGGTCTTCAACACCCAGAAGCTGCCGGTGGGCGAGGTCCGCTGCACCTTGGAGCTGCCCGACTTCGGGGCGCTGGGCCAGGTCGGCGGGATCGAGGTGGCGCGCTGAAGGCGTGGACGGAGATCCCGGCCCTGCCGGAGCGACCGCGAGACGGGCACAAGGGCACCTTCGGTACCCTGTTGCTGCTCGCCGGCAGTCCCGGCATGCTCGGCGCGGCGATCCTGGCGGCGCGTGCCGGGCTGCGCGGCGGGGCCGGGTTGGTGCGGGTGGCGCTGCCCGCGGCGTCGCGCGACGCGTTCACCGTGGCCTGTCCGGCGGCGACCACGCTGGCGCGCGACGAACTGGCGGTCGACGTGCTGCTCGAGGGGGCTCGGGCCGTCGTCGCAGGACCTGGGCTGGGCACCGACCAGCAGGCGGGGGAATTGCTCGGCGTGCTCCGCGCCGCCTGCCGGGTGCCGTTGCTGCTCGACGCCGACGCGCTGAACCTGGTGGCGCCGCTGCCCGACGATGCGGTGGCGCAGCTCGGCAATGTGGACGACCTGGTGATCACACCGCATCCCGGCGAAGCCGCGCGGTTGCTCGGCAGGACCTCCGCCGAGATCCAGGCCGACCGCGAGCAGTCGGTCGCCGACCTCGCGGCGCGCAGTGGCGGGATCGCGGTGCTCAAGGGGGCTGGCACGCTGGTCTGCGACGGCGCGCGGCTCTACCACAACCACACGGGCAATCCCGGGCTCGGCACTGGCGGTAGCGGTGACGTCCTCGCCGGGCTGATCGGGGCGCTGCTGGCCCAGGGCATGACGCCGTTCGACGCCGCGGTGCTGGGTGTGCAAGTCCACGGCCGGGCGGGTGATCGAGTCGCCGAGCGGATCGGTGAGCGCGGCTTGTGCGCCGAGGACCTGCCGCTGGCGATCGCCGAGGAGTTGCGCGGATGAGGCGGAGCCCGGTGTTCGCGCTGCTGCTCGGTCTGTCGGTACCGTCGACCGCGCAGCAAGAGGTGCCGGTCGAGGCGTCGAAGCCGGCAGAGGGCGCTCTGCTCGGAGCGCTCGCCACCGGCGAGGAGGCCCCGGCCGAAGCGGCGGCCCGGCGGCTGATCGTCGCGCACGCCGCTGCGGCTCCAGGGCCCGCGGCGATGCGTGTGCTGCTGCCGCTGCTCGCTTCGCTCGAGCCGTTCCGTCGCTCGGCGGCTGCCAGGGTCCTGCCGCATGCCGGTATTGCCGCCACGGAACTCGCCGCGTGGGCCGAGGGTGAGTCCGACGCGCGCGCGCTGCTGGACGTCGTCGACTACCTGCCGGATGTCGCGGTGCGCGGCCTGCTCGATTCCAGCTCGCCGGAGGTTGCTGCGCGTGCGGTTGTGGTGCTGTTCGAGCGGAGGCTGGTGACCACCGAGGACTTCGTCACGGCGCTGCTGCGCGCCGGCACCGAAGCGGAGCCCGACACCGAGCCGGCCGACACGGTGGCCAGGCTCCTGGTCGAGCGGGTCGTGCCGTTTCCCCGAGCGGTGGCCGATCAGACCGTCGGCTCGGCGCGGAAGGAGCTGCTCGAAGCGCTCGCGGATCGCCCGCGCGCCCAGGCGGTGCCGTTCACGGCGCCCCTGCGCGCCGAGCCCGACGCGCTCGACGACGAAACCCGGCTCCTGGTGTTGCTGGCCGTGCCGCCCGAGGAGTGGACCCGCGACGAGGTGCGGCGTCTGATCGACGCGCAGTTCTCACCCCGAGGTCGGCTGAGCACCCTCGCCGCCGACGCGCTCGACCAGCTCGGTCCGCGCGCTGCCGACCGCCTGGTCGGCGAGGTGCACCGTCGCGTCGTCGAGGGTCAGGCGCTGGCCGACCTGTTGCCGGCGCTGCACCGGATCTCCGACAAGGGCGAGCGCCACCTGCTGGCATTGACCCGCGCGCTCGACGTCGAGGCCCGCGGCGAGATCGCGACCTGGCTGGCGCGGCGCGACTCGCCACTGGTGGCCGGCATCCTCGCCGAGTCGCTGGATGGCGAGGAGCCGCTCAACGCCGAGCTGCTGCGGCGCGCGGGGAAGCTGCTGGTCACCGACGAGCGCGTCGTCCGCGTCGTCGGGATTCTCGACGAGTCGGAGAACGAGTTCCTGCGCGATGCGGCGTTCGAAGCCCTGATCGACGCCGACGTCTACCACGAGGGGCTGCTCGACCATGCGCTGGCGGGTGGTTCCCAGCTCTCGAGCCGTGGAAGTCGTCTCGCGTCGCTGCCGGCGCGGTCCGTGCCGCTCGGAGCGTGGGTCCAGCTGCTCGATGCCGACGACCGTCGGGTCGCCAGCGCGGTGTTCCGCCGGCTCGCGGGCGCGGCCGACGAAGACCCCGAAATCGCGCGGCTCCTCGAGGACCGGGCCCTCGCGGCGACGTGGCAGGCCGACCTGGCGGCGGCGGCGGTTCTCGACGCCGGGCCGGACGAACTGGCGCACCGGGTCTGGGACGGCATGGATCCCGCGCGGCGCAGCGCGTTCGTCGAGCACCTCGGTCGCCGTCGCGGCGGGTGGCTCCTCGACTCGCTGCGGGAGTTCTCCTTCACCTCGCCCGAGCTGTTCCGCGCCCGGCTGGCGCAGGGTGATCGCGCGCTGGTCGAGGAACTCCTCGCCGAGCCCGAGCGCTACGACGAGCGGACCCTGCGCAGCAGCGACTCGTTGGTCGCCGAGCTACTCCGTGCCGAGGACGGACCTGCGGTGGTCGCGATGCTCGACAGCGAGCGGGCAGCCCAGCGGCTGTTCGCACTCGAGCTGCTGGCGGCGCGCGCGGACCTGAGCGGGGCCGACGAGCTGCAGCGGATCTGGTCCGACCGCGGCGCCGACGACGAGGAGCGCTTCATCGCGCTGCGCGGCCTGGCGCGCCGCGAGGCGACGCGGCGCGCACTGCTGACCGGCCTCGACGATGCGTTGGCCGGTGGCCTCGACGACGAACAGGCCGAGGCCGCGCTCGAGGTGCTGGGGACCGTCCTCGACGATCCGAAAGTGGGGGCGAGCGGGGACCTCGTCCGGCTGGTGGTCCGGCTGGCCTTGGTCGAGCCGATGGCGCGCGTCGCCGACGAGTTCGAAGATTCGCTCGACGACGACGCGGTGTTCGACGGAGTTGCGGTCTGCCACGCGTTCGTGCGGACCCTGTCCCCGGCGGACCCCGAACTCGTCGCGGCTGCGGTGGAGGCCGCCGTCGCCGAAGTGCGCACCCACCCCGACTTCGCGCTGCTGTCGCGCGGCCGCGTCGGGCGGCTCTTGGCGTTCGCTGCCGCCGCCGAGGGATCGTTGCTCGACCACATCGGCCACCACCTCGCGGCGTTGATCCTCGACCTGCCCGATCCAGACCAGGTCTGGGTCGGTCCGGCGGCCTGGGTCCTGTCGCTGCACGCCGAGGGCGAGGGCGATCTGGCGACCGCGCAGGAGCTGGCCGAACGGGCGGCGCGCGCGTCGTTCCGGGACGGCCCGCGGCCGATGGTGCACCGCGCGTTCTTCGGCGACCATCATCCCGGTGCGGGCCTGCTCCCCGAGGCGGCGGTGGCCGCACGTCCCTGGTTGCTGGCCGCGCAGGTTGCGCTGCAGGCCGACGGGACCGAGACAGACATCGAGGCGGCGTTGGCCAACGCCGAAGAACTGGCGCGCGGCGACCGCGAAGCCGAAGCCGAGGTATCCGCATTGCGGGAGGCGAGAGGACGATGATCGATATGCGTAGCGAATGGACCGGAATGAACCGGATGTCGGGCAGCCTGCACACCGGGCTCTTCGCGCTCCTGGTGACGGGCCTCGTCGCCTGTCAGGACCCCGAGCCCAAGAAGGCGGGGGAGGGCGAGGCGGCGACGACGCAGGACCCGGTGAAGGCGATGTTCGAGCAGTTCCGCGAGGCGGGACTCGAGGTCGACCGCGAGGCCGGCACCATCACGGTGCCCTGCGAGATCGCGCGGCCCGACCAACCGCTCGAGTACCTGCTGATCCATCGCCGCGGCAAGGACCACGAGGCGATGTTCGTCTGCGAGGTCCAGGCCAGCCTGCTCAACGCGGCGTTCCTGCTGCTCGGCTACGAGAAGGGCAAGAACGCCGAGGTCGTCGAGAAGGACCCGCTGCCGAGTCCCGAGGAGGTCGAGAAGGGCGCCGCCTGGTTCGACGTCCACCATCCCGAGGGCATGAAGGTCTGGTTCACCGCGAAGTGGACCAAGATCGACGACGACGGCGAGGAGGTCGTGGTCGAGGCGCCGGTGGAGGACCTGCTGCTCGATCGGGTCACCGGCGAGGCGGTGGTCGACGTCGAGTGGATCTACCTCGGCGGCAACATGGCGCCGATCTACCGCAACGAGCCGCCGGTGTTCCTCGCCGACTACGAGGGCAACTACGTCTCCAACGTCTACAAGCCGCAGCCCAACCACCTCGTGACGATGAAGCACGAGCGGGCCCAGGACGACCAGGTCTGGTGGGTCACCGAACTCCTGCCGCCGCCGGCGACGCCCGTGAAGCTGGTGATCCACAAGGCGGAGACCCCGCTGCACCGCGCGCGGTTGGAGCGGTTGGCGGCCGAGAAGGAGAAGGAGAAGGGCGAGGGCGACGAGGAGAAGAAGGTCCCGGGCGCCGGCCGTTGAGTCCGCTCCCGCACCTGTTCGCCCAGGTGCCTGTTCGGCTCGGTGTACGCAACCGAGACGAACAGGCACCGAGACGAACCGGTCGAGGGAGTTCAGCGCAGGTGCAGCAGTGCCGGCGGGCTCGCCGCGCGCTGGCCGAGAGCACCGAATGCGAATGCCTGGAGCCAGAACATCCGACCGCGCAGAGCGGGATCGGGAGGGACGACGAGAGACAGGGTCGCGAGGCCCGCTGAGTCGCTGGTCGTCCACCGCAGCACCTTGGCGTTTCCGGTGATGTAGACGTCCAGGGCGAGGGCTGGGAACCGGATCGCACCGGGGCTGGCGAGATCGACCATCAGCGCGACGAGGTCGCCGGGGTCGCTCGTCACCGTCGCGTTGGCGGAAGAGCCCGGCGCCATCGTCCCCGGCGCGCTCAACGACGCTTGTGTGGTGATTGCTCGGACGGTGACGTCGAGCCGGCCGAACACCGTGACGCCAGGGTCGAGGGTCAAGGTCATCCTTCCGAACGCTGCGAGGTAGCCGGCGGAAGACGCATCGCCTCGCACCCCCAGGAACCCGTCGCCCACCATCGTGAGGTGTGCATCCTGTTGCCCGAACACTGCGAGGGTCGGGCCGAGGACGCGCTGACACGGACAACTGTGATCGTAGTAGGACTGGGCGGGCCCACCCACGACGCGGCAGCGGACGAGGAGGGCGGTCGATGCGAACAGCGAGATGCCGCTCCCGGAGACCGGTGCAGGGCTGGTGGGCGTGCCCACCGCGCCCTCGAAGCGGGTGTCGAGAGCGACGATGTCCGACCGCCACGCTCGCATGGCTGCGGCAGAGACTCCGAACCCGGATCCGATGAACCGGGAGTCGCGCAGCAGCACTCCGGTGGAATCCGTCACGTCGAGCGCGGAGAGCAAGAACCACGAGCCCCCGAGGACCCGCTCGATCAAGATCGTGCCGTGGCAGTCGGAGATCTCGATCCCGTTGGTGATGAGGTCGGCGAGGCGCAGGGTCGTTCCGCAGCCGAGATCCCGGACTCGCAGCCTCCCGCAGACCGGCTGGTCACCACCGCCGAAGACGTCCAGCGGCTTGGTCAGGACCGCTTCGCCGTGTCCGACTCCGAAGATCTGGATCCGGTCCCCCGGGCTCGCTGCATCGATCACCGGTTGCAGCGGGGCCCCATCGGCTACGACCCAGAGTTGCTGGGCAGGAGCGGATGGCGCAGCGAATACGGCGAGGGCCACGACGCGACAGAAGGACCCGAGCGAACCGACTCTCTTCATCACCGCAGCATGCTCGACGCACGTCGACGACGCCAGTCCCTGACGAACGCCTTCGCTGTCTCGCGTCGTCGCGTCGATCCCTGACCGATCGCGACGATGGACCGGAGGATCATCGATGTCATGAGCACGGCGGCGAGGCGGGAGGGGCTGGACAAGTCAAGGTTCTCGAGGTCGCCAGAGCTGCAGACGGTTGCCGGTGAGTTCGGAGAACCGGTCGAGAAGGTCTCCGGCCACGTGACCCACCGAGTGGTAGGGAGGTGGATACCGGTCGGGGTCCGGATAGATGCCGAGGTGGATGCCGACGAGTTGGTGTCCGTTGCTGCTGAGGATCGGAGCTCCGCTATCGCCGTCGGCGGTCCGCACGCCGTCGTGCAGCAGGCACATGAGCACGCGCTCGAGTCGTGGCGTGGTCGGGAGTTCGGCCACTCGGAACGATACCTGGGCGGGCACCGTGCCGTGCTTCCCGCAGATGATGACGTTGCGGAGCTGGAGCGCGCCCGACCAACTCGTCGCCGCCTCGGCGTAGGGAATGCTCGGTGGTCGCCGTATCGGTCCGAGCCGATCGACGTCGGCGACGGCAGCGTCGAGTCGGCCGGAGCCGGAAGGACCGGAGGGGAAGCGGGTCGAGGTCAGCACGCGACCGCGACCCTCGAGGCCTCCCTTGGTCCAGACCGCCGTTTCGGATTGCAGCACGTGCGCCGCAGACACCGCATAGCGGCCTTCGTGCGCGTCCTGCATCACGAAGCCGAGGCTACCGACCTGGCCGGACCGGATCTCGGCGGCGACGTCGACTCGACCCTGAAGTCTGAGTCGGCCGGGTTCGAACTCCTCCACATCGGTGAGCACGCGGTAGGTGTGGCGGCCGAGTCGCAATGCGACGACTGGGTCGATCGGATGCTCGCTGCCGTCGCCCTTCTTCTCCACCAGGACCTTGACGCACGGCGGCTTGCCGGTGACGAACGCGCCGTCGGTGAGCTTGGTGCCCGCGCCGACGTCGAGGACACCGGCGGGAAGCCGGCCCTCGGCGTCGGCGAGTTGCTCGCGAAGCCGTTCCGCAAGCGGCTGGATCAGCCGCATGCGCCGCGATCGATGGAGCGTTGCGAGTTCTCGTTCCCTGGCCATGGGCCATCTCCCCGAGGGGCTTGCTATCCGTCCAAACCGACCCGGTCACACGGCCCGCCTCGCGGGCCGCAGCATCAGTGCCTGGGGTGCAGATCCCCCGGAGAAGTCGATCAGTCGCGACGTGGTACGGGGTGGATCGACTTCAGGCGATCGATGCCGCTGCTGGCGCGCAATCTGGTGGTCAAGGCACCGAAGAACGCCGCGCGCTGCTCGTCCGTGACGTCGTCGTTCTCCTGGGTCTCGAGGTATTCGACCGGCAGCGTGCCGAGCGAGAGCATCGTGGAGCGCGTCGCGCGGATCGTGGTGGAGTCCGGCGGCGCGATCGCCAGGCCCGGATCTCCCTTGAAGACGTCGCCGTGACCGTCGACCTCATCCCACTGCGTGTTGGCCAGTTGCTGCGTCAGGTTCCTGACGTCCTCGCTCGTCAGGCCGGTTGTCACCGTGGAGGTGCGTGGCGATCCGCCGTCGCCGCGGGGGAGTTCGACGAGACTGATCACATACGCCTTGCGAGTCTGGTAGCCGACGCGCGGGGCGCTGTCCCCATCGCGGTACTCCTCGGGCTTCAGGAGTGGGTGCATGCCTGGGATCGCGTATTCGACGTAGTCCACGCGCAGCGTCACGGGGCGATCCCCGGCTTCGCTCTGGAGTCTCAGTTGATCTGCAAGTGGCGCAGCCGATGCCAGATCGGCTGCCGCCGCAGCGGGGCTTGCAGCGGCGAGGCCGGCATCGACGACCTTGCGCGCGGTGTCCGCGATCAGCAGTCCCAGTTCCCGGTTGTCCATCTCCATCGAGACCCGTTCGACGAGCCATCCATTCTCGAGGGCGAGATCGGCCTTGGCATAGCCAAGGTTGCCCTGGGTCCGCATCGCGTATTGCTCGGTGAAGTCCGGGTAGAGCGCGATGTCGAAGAGATCTCCGACCTTGGTGTACGGCGAGGTCGCCGGGTCGCCCATGGTGCTGAGGGTGGCACTGGTCAGCGGCTTCTTGGCGGCCTGATCGGGCTTCTTGGTCGGTTCGTCCTTCGGCTTGTCGGACTCCGCGAAGGGATTGGCGCCCTTGTGCCTGGAGGTGTGGAACAGCAGTCGCTCGGTCTCCTCACCCGTCGTCTTCTCGACCACGACGCCCAGCGTGTAGAAGGCCGGAAGCTCATCGGCGGACAGCTGGCCCTTCAGGACGTGTTTCCCCGATGCGCCCGGTTCCCGGCGCAGGAATACGGCCTTGGTGACCGCGCTCGTATCCGGTGCGGCACCCTTGAACGGAACGATCCAGAGTTCGTCCTTCAGCGTGCCGTCGACGCCTTCGTCGACCGGGTCCTTCGCTACCGTCACCTGGAAGGCGACGACCTGGCCCTTGGCTTCCACACTCGGCGGCGAGATCGAATCGACGGTGATATAGGCGTCCTTCGAGATGAACCGGTCCGGTTTCGATCCCGATCCGCCGCCGTTCTGTGGGGACTCGCTCTGGCGATGCAGCGCGGCCTCGTCGCCGGCCTTCGAATCTCCGTCGCGGGTGAGCCCGTTCGGATCGCGGAGTTCACCCAGGGCCACCTGCCGCTGCGGGAACGCGGCGGCATGGTCGGCGGGAACTTCGCCGATGATCGTCAGGCTCCCCTCGCGGTACGAGCCCGAGACGAAGAACGATTCCCCGCCGACTGCGAACTCGCGCTTGACGATGACGAAGGGGCGGGGGAGGTAGAACCTGGTGCCCTCTATCCGGTCGCCCTTCTCGAGGACGTCTCGCCATTCCTTGGATCCTGGCGCGTAACCGTACGAGGACGGATGCGGGATCTTCACGACCTTGGCGTATGCACAAGCGCCGAGGACGGCGAGGAGCGAGGCGCCTGCCAGCGCGGCGGTCGGGCGACGATGAGGGCGGAAGAGTCTGGGCATGGACATCGCGGACGCACGGTCGGGTACTCGGGAGACCGGTCGACGGACCGGCAGGGTCCCGTGAGGGGGCCCCCCAGTCTCCTCAGCGCAGGAATCGACTTCGACTGGAGTCACAGATTCCAGATTCTCAGGTCGGCCGCCTGCCTCGGGGCAGGCGGCCGCGCTGACGGTGTTGTCTCGATCGACCCCTCCCGAGAGTCAGGGCCGAGAGTCAGGGCTGGACGCGCAGATTCTCGGAAGTAGGAGATCAGGGCCGGATCACGTGGCCGGCAACGCTCCGCACGGCCTCGTCGGGGGTCGCCGCGAGACGGTCAGCTCGAGGCCCTGGGTCGACACGGCAAGAACTCCCTGGCCGATGGTCTGGTCGGTGGCGGACTGCAGCATGGGGCCGAGTTCGGCCGCGACCACGGGGCCCGGCGCGGCGAGCCTGAGGTCGATGTCGATCACGATGTCGACCCACTTGCCATTGCGGCGCTGCCAGTGGATCTCGATGTGGATGTGACGGCCGATCGGGTAGATGCCGCCGTTGCCGAACGGGTCGTCCGCCAGCGCGGTCGAGAAGCCGAGGGGTCCAGGCAGGAAGCTCGTCACCGCCACGGTCGCCGTCGGCCGCGGCGTGAAGGTGCCGCCGGCCGCACCGCTGCCGGGCAGACCGGAGCCCTGCCAGCCCCAGGCCGAGCTGACGTCGAGCGAGGCCGAAGGGGCGAGCATGGGTTGGCTGCCGACCCCGCGCATCACGCCGACCGACGACGGCAGCGGCGGCAGGGGAATCGGCATCTGCGCGAATCCCGCCGGATCGGTAAGGGTCGTGAGCGTGATGTCGTTCGACACCAGTAGCCAGCAGCCCGGCACACCGATCACGCCGAGGTGGAACGGCAGTGGTTGACCGTTCCAGAACCGGTCGGAGACGCCGAACAGTAGGACCGCGGGGGCGCTCGAAGGTGCGGCCGACAGATCGATCGAGAACTGCTGGCCGGCGACGGGTAGACCGGTGATCCCGATCGCGGGGGGGATGCCCGAAGGGCCCGGACAGCCCGTGCCGAAGATCGTGTAGTCGTCCTGGGCGGCCGTCGAACTGGCCAGTGCGAGCGCGGCGGCGGCGGAGAGCAGAACAGCAGGGACGTATCGCAACATCGTGGTTCCTCGGGAGTGAGTGGGCCTCCGAGGACTGACCGGTGGGCGACCGGGTGGACACGCGCTGCGCGGGAATCCGCGGCTCGGCCGTCACGCCCGAGCCTTGCGTCGTACTCCTGTCCAGTTCGGGTTCGCGGCTGCGTGGCGCGCTGTCGGCTGCGCGTCCGCCCCAGTGCCTGGCACCGAGGCGGACACTTGCGACAGCAGGGGGCTCACTGCAGCGGAATGACCAGCGTGTCGACCTCCGGCACCTCGAGAGTCACCGGGTCGGCGATCAACACCACGCGGATCTGCAGCCACTGCTTGCCGTCGGCGTCGTCGATGTTGGTCGAGAAGGCGGTGGCGTTGGCACCGGAGGCGTCGTCGGCGCCGCGGAACTCGAAGCGGACCTGGCTGTTGCCGGGTAGCACGGTCGCGGCGACCGGCGCTCCGTAGTTCGGGGAGGCCACGCGTGCTGGGCGGAACGGGGACAGCGCGGACGACTCGATGCGGAGCATCTCGAGCTGGTAGTCGACGACGCCGGAGTCTCCCTGTCCGGTCGTGACCGCATCCGGGTTCACCGGCAAGGGATGGCTAGGGATGCCGCCGACCTCCGAGACACGGGCGAACGGGTTCGCCGAGCTGATCACACCGAGTTGCAGGACCTGACCGTTGGACCCGGGGCCGGGCACTCCCTGGGCGCCGGTCCGGAAGTCGAGGAGCAGGCTGTCGACGCCGTTGTAGGGGTATGGACGGGCGAGCTGGTAGTCGACGTAGCCGTCTCCCCGAAGGTCCGCTGGCGTCACGGCGTAGCTTCCCGAGCGCACCACCGATCGATCCCGCGAGTTGGCCAGGTTCTGTGCGAACGACGGGTCGAGGCCCGAGTTCGGGAACCGCGGCAGCGAGGTGAACTGATCGATCGTGAAGTCCGGTCGGACGTCGGTGTGCGCCAGTTCGAGGTCCAGTCGGTTCAGCTGCATCGCCTGGAGCACGTTGCCGAACGCGCGCCAGCGGATCGCGGTGATCAGCTCCGGTTCGCCGGTCGCGTCGAGGTCCTCGGCACGGAGCACGTTCTGGACCCGGGCGCCGCCGGGCGAGAGCGGGCCGATCACCGGCTGCGGAAACACGTAGAAGTCCGTGTCCACGGTGCGCACCGTGCGGCGCGTCACGATCCCCCGCAGCGCGTGGCGGCTCAGGGGATCGAACGTTCCCGTGAAGCCGTCGCGGAAGGGGGCGTCGAACCTCTCGGCCAACACCCGTGTCGTGACGTGAAGGATCGTGCTCTCGCCGTTGGATACGTCGATCCCGGAGGCCGGGCGGCTCGAGTCGATCGTGACGGCTTGGAAGTAGATCGGCACCAGGTCCAGGCTCGCCGGCACGTTGGGGATGTTCAGCCGGAAGCTCTCGCGGCCGGCGCCTGGAACGAGGCCGTTGGCGAAGGTGGTCAGCGCCGGACCGAGGTCGAGTCGAAGGGTCTTGCCGGCGACCCGGATCGGGCCGCTGCCCAGGTCGGCGAGGATCGCATAGGCGTCGCCGGGTCTGCCGTCGAGGTCCAACGTCAGCACGCTGCCGATGGGATAGATCGTCGGCGCTTCGTCGCAACGAAGTTGCGGAAGCGGTGTCTGAGCGGTCAGGGATGCTGCGGCGAGGAGCGCCGTGGCGCCGAGCAGCTCACGGGTCGTGGTCATCGAGGTCTCCGGGGTCGGTGTGGTGCGAGGCTTCCTGCGGTACCCGATCACGCACGATCGGTAACCTGCTTCAGCACTCGCGACCCATGCCGGTGTTCCCGGAGTGGCAGAAGGTTGCGCGGCTTTCCGGATTGGAAGGTGTCGTGGCTCTGCTCACCTGCGTCGACCGAGCTGCCCAACCTTC
This sequence comes from bacterium, assembly GCA_030432695.1. Classification (GTDB taxonomy): domain Bacteria; phylum Planctomycetota; class UBA1135; order UBA1135; family UBA2386; genus JAUILN01. The sequence continues at coordinate 90,832 of JAUILN010000015.1, forward strand.
GCCTACGCGGCTCAGCCGAGCTGACTATCCTTCGCCTACGCGGCGAAGCCGAGCTGACTATCCTTCGCCTACGCGGCGAAGGAAGTGCCCGATCGCCCGCAGCTGCTCTTCGGGCACGAAGTCGTAGGGCGGCATGTCTTCGGTGCCCAGCTCCTCCTCGGGGTCCGCGATCATCTCGACATACTTGTCGACCGGCATGTCGCGCAGCATCTCCTGCAGGGGCGGCGCGCCGTGCTCCTCCTTGCCGTAGGTGTGGCCGTCGAGCTGCCACTCGTGGCAGTCCATGCAGTCGTGGCGGCGGACCAGCGCGTAGCCTTCGCGCTCGAGGCGGTTCCACGACAGGGAGTAGGGCGGCGGGGCGGGGCGTTGGACGAGTGGGCCGGAGCTGGCGAGGACCGCTTCGTCGACGGGGTCTCCGGTCGTCTCGCCGGCCTCGGCCTGCGCGGCGAGCGCGGCCTTGCCGGCGTCGCTGTCGGGATCGAGCGGCCGATCGAGGTGGTTGGCGACGCTCAGGCCGACCATGCCGACGAAGACCAGCAGGCCCGGCCACAGCGCCGCGGGATGCGCGAAGCGGTGGCGGCGCGAACGGTCGAGCCACGGCAGCAGCAGGAGCACCAGCAGCAGCAGCGTCGGGATCACGATCGCCGGCACGATCTCGTAGTCGGACGGAAACAGCTTGAGCAGCTTGTTCAGCCACAGCACGTACCACTCCGGCCAGGCGAGGTAGCCGTCGTCGCCGGCCACGTAGACCTCGCCGAGCGGGGCGCCGTCCGGCAGCCAGGCGCGGATGTCCTCGGGTGCGGACGGGTCGCCTTCGGGCGCCGTCATCGCCCAGGAGGCGTAGCCGATCACCGCGGCGACCAGCAGGCCGAACAGCGCGGCGGGGATGCCGAGCCCCCGGTCGGGGTCCGCGGCGCGGGCACGGCGGCCACGGACGTGCATCCAGACGAGGCCGAGCAGCAGGGCGGGGAGGATCGCTACGTGCAATGCGTGGAAGCGCAGCAGGGTCGGGTTGGCGATCACGTCGCCGCCGAGCACGGTCTCCTTCAATCGATCGCCGATCCCGGGAGCGATGCCGAGCAGGCCGGTGCGCACCTCGGTGGCCAACACCGCCTGCTCGCTCCACGGCAGGAGTTCGCCGGTGGTGGCCGCGGCGACCACCAGCAGCACCGCGCCCACGCCGGTCCACCAGCCGCGGGTGCCGAGCGCGCGGTACTCGGCGCGGACGAACGCCCACAGCAGGGCGACCACGCCGAGCGCGATCGACACGCTCGAGCCGAACCAGTGCAGCGTGCGCAACAGCGCGCCGAGCGGTTCGTCCTGTTGGAGTGCCTGCAAAGACGCGTGGGCGAGGTCGGCGTCTGGCGCGTAGTGGAACGACAGCCCCATGCCGGTCAGCGCGGTGGTGCCCACGGCGACGGCGAGGCCGAAGGCCAACACCCGGCCGGGGCGTCGTGGAGGAAGTTCGACGGGTGGCGCGACCGGTTCATCCTCGGGCGCCTCCACGTCGAACTCGTCGGGCACGGGCGCTCCGGATGGCTCGGTCCCGGGCTCGTCGAACGACGACCCCTGGTCGGTGAACGACGTCTCCTCCACGCCGGGATCCGGCTTCGGCGGCGGCTGGTCGAAGTCGAGTTCGAACGGTTCGCCCAGCGATCCTCGATCTTCGCCTCCCTCGTCCCGGCGCTTGGTCAGATCGGGGAAGATCGGGTTGTCGTCGTCGCGATTCACAGCACCACCTCGATCAGGCCGTCATCGCTGTCGGGGACCACCAGCTCGAGGCGGTCGAGCGGGCGCTTCGGCGGTCCGTCGAGCACCTTGCCGAAGGCGTCGAAGGCCGCGTCGTGACACGGACACTTCAGCGGCTCCGATCCGTCGTCGGGGGCATGCACCACCGGGCAGCCGGCGTGCGTGCAGCGGCTCGACATCGCGAACACCGCGCCGTCCTCACGACCGACGAAGACCTTCTCGGAGACGGTCTCGACCTCCGGCCCGCGGCGCATCTGGTAGCTGATGGCTCGCTCGAGCAGACCGGTGTCGGGGACCTCGGACAGCTTGCACAGCGGCACGCGGGTCGGTCGCACCAGCTTCGGTCGCGCGGCGCCGGAGCGCAGCGCCACGACGGCACCGCCGAGGAAGGGGATCGCGGCGAGGCCGGCCGTCACCAGCCTGCCGAAGAAACCACGCCGGGTCGTCGGTTGGTCGGGCATGGCCGGTGAGGATAGCCGGGGTGCCGCGTCGATCACCTTTCCGCTTCGTAGACCGCACAGACCTGAGCTGATCGACTCCTCCCGGGAAGCGGCGCGCCCAGAGCTGATTCTCGGGAGGGGTTCAGTGCGCCGTCGCGGTGATCTCCACCGAGCGGGTGAAGCGCCAGCTCGTGGGGTTGGCCGGATCGTGCTGCACCAGCGCCTGGGAGAACAGCGGCACGCCGGCGAGGCCCGGCACGTTCGGCAGCGGGATCGACAGCGAGGCGCGGTCGGTCGCCAACGGCAGCGGGCCCAACGTCAGCGCGCCGCTCAGGGAGATCCGCAGGTCGCCGAGCGTGCCGAGTGGCAGCGGTGCGGGCAGCGCGGCGACAGCGACCAGGATCAGCGCCGCCGCGCCGGTCGGTGCCCGCTCGGTGGCGGTGACTTCGAAGACCAGCGTTCGGCCGACCCGGGACACCAACGGCGTGGCGAGTTCGCGCCGGGTGCCGCGCAGCACCCGAGTCGGGGCGCCGGATCCGGCCCCCACCACCAGGTCGTCGTCGCCGTCGCCGTCGAGGTCGCCCGCGGCGAGTGCGGCGATCGGGTCGTCGATCGGCTCGTCCGGTGGGATCGCCGTGAACCGGCCGGTCCCGTCGTTGCGCCATAGTTCGAGGCCGCCATCGGCTGCGGCGGCGACGTCGAGGATGCCGTCTCCGTCGAGGTCGAAGGCGGCGAGGTCCCGGGTCGGTCGGGTCGCGAGCGCGGCGGCGGGCAGAGTTTGCGCGCTCACGTCGGTGAAGGTGCCGTTCGCCATCGCGCGCAGCAGCAGGTCGGGGCCGTCGGTGGCGAACAGAAGGTCCTCGCGGCCGTCCCCGTCGAGGTCGGCGACCAGCAGCGCGAGCACCGGCAGGTCGAGACCGGCAGGCAGTCGAAGCGCGGCCTCGTCGGTGAACGACAAGCCGCCCCGATTGCGCAAGACGGCCGGCGTGCCGCCGTCGTAGCCGATCACGAGATCGGGGCGTCCATCGCCGTCGACGTCGATCCGACCGAGCGCGGTGGTGATCCGGTCGGGGGCCCGCCAGCCGGTGCCGGTGGACACGTTGAAGGCGCCGCTGCCGTCGTTGACCAAGAGCCGATCGGGCCCGTGGCCGCCGACGACCAGTTCCGGGTCGCCGTCCTGGTCGAGGTCGGCAGCCAGCAGCGACGTGGCGAATCCGGCGGTGAGCGGCCAGCGCGCCGGAGCGGCCGAGGTGAAGCCGCCGAGTCCGTCGCCGTCGTAGAGCGCTCCGGCATTGCCGAAGCCGACGGTCGCAAGATCGAGAGTGCCGTTGCCATCCGCGTCGAGCCAGGCGATCGCGGTGGTGGTCTGGTCGGTCGACGGGAGGCTGGTGCTGCGGAAGCTTCCGGTCGGCGAACCGCGCTCGACGCTGTCGGGGCCGTCGAGAGCCGAGGCGACGTCGAGCAGACGGTCGCCCTGCACGTCCCCGAGCGCGAGCGCTGTGACAGCGCGCGCGGCGTCCGGGAACTCGCGAGCGGTGGCGTCGACGAACGTGCCGTCGCCGGCGCCGAACAGCAAGCGACTCGGTCCGGCTGTTCGCGCCAGTAGCAGGTCGTGGTCGCCGTCGCCGTCGAGGTCGGTCGCGACCACCGCACGAGTGATGCCATCGAGTGGCGGGATGGCGCCACGGGTGATCCGCATCCTGCCGGTTCCGTCATTGCGGAGCAGGTCGGCATGTCCGGCGCCGACGCGGACCACGTCCTGGTCACCATCCCCGTCGGCGTCGAAGGTGGCGAGGTCGAGCGTTGGACCACTGCGGATCGGGGTCAGCGGACTCGGCGGCTCGACGAAGTTGCCGCGGCCGTCGCCCAGCCACAGTGCATCGGTGCCGAAGCCGATCCGCAGCCCGGCGAACAGGTCGATGTCGCCGTCGCCGTCGAAGTCGGCGAGCGCCAGCGACCAGACGCCGTTCAGCGGGCGTGGCAGGCGGCTCGCGGTCACGTCGGTGAAACGGCCGGTGCCGTCGTTGGCGAGGTAGCGGAGCGGTCCGTTCGCGGCGCCGAGCAAGACGTCGAGGTCGGTGTCGCCGTCCAGGTCGGCGAGGAGGACGCGGCGGGCCTCGTCGATCGGCGGCGACGGGAACTCGGCCGGCGGTGCGGCGGAGAAGGTACCGGTGCCGTCGTTGCGCCACAGAGCGGAAGGGCCGAACTCGACCGCGAGCACCAGGTCGAGGTCACCATCGGCGTCGACGTCCCCGGCTGCGGCGTCGTAGCTGTCGAAGATGCCCAGCGGTAGGCGGCTCAGCGAGACGTCCTGGAACGTGCCGCCGGCCTGCAGCAACAGGCGCGGGAAGATCAGGTCGGCGCTGAGCACGTCGAGGTCGCCATCGCCGTCGGCGTCGAAGGTCACCACCGCGTGGCTTTGCGCGTTGATCACCGGCAGCGTGAGCCGTGGCGCCGGGGCGAAGACCGTACGGCCGTCGCCGAGCCACAGTCGGTTCGGGCCGACGCCGGCGCGGACCACGTCGAGCCATCCGTCGCGGTCGAGGTCGGCGACGGCGAAGTCGTAGGCCTCGGTCGCGAGCCTGGGCAGATGTTCGCGCAGGACTTCCCTGGGGGCCTGACCGGACGCGGACGCGGTGAAGACGGACAGCGCTGCGGCGACCGAGCAGAGGGCGAAGGAGAGGGATTGCAAGGTGGGAAGGGAAGGCGGGGAGGGGGCCACGATGCTCGGTGCGAGCTGGCGCGGACGCAAGCTCCCCCGACCGATCGCCGGCGGAGCCGGGACGCCGGCGTGCCGCGATCAGGCAAGCCGGGCATGATGTGGACGTGGCCGAGCACCGGACGATCCTGCACGCGGATCTCGACGCCTTCTATGCGGCGGTCGAGCAGCGGGACGATCCACGGCTGCGTGGTCGGCCAGTGGTGGTGGGCGGGATGGGGCGGCGGGGCGTGGTGTCGACCGCGAGCTACGAGGCGCGCCGGTTCGGGGTGCGGAGCGCGATGCCCGGCAGCGAGGCCCGGCGACGCTGTCCGGATGCGGTCTTCGTGTCGCCGCGGATGGAGGTCTATCTCCGCGAGGCGCAAGTCGTCCGCGAGGTCTTCGAATCGTTGACGCCATTGGTGGAGCCGCTGTCGCTCGACGAGGCGTTCCTCGACGTCACCGGCAGCGCGGCCCTGTTCGGCGACGGCCCGGCAATCGCGGCGCGGCTACGGGCGGAGGTGCTGGAGCGCACCGGGCTCACCGTCTCGGTCGGGGTCGCCGCCAACAAGTTCGTCGCCAAGGTCGCGTCGGACCTGCGCAAGCCCGACGCGCTGGTCGTGGTCCCGGCCGGGACCGAAGCGGCGTTCCTCGCACCGCTCGGCGTGGAGCGGCTGTGGGGGGCAGGGCCGGTGACGGTCGACCGCCTGCGGGCGCTCGGCCTCGCGACGGTCGGGGAGCTGGCCGACTTCCCGGCGCAGCTGCTCGCGGCACGGATCGGCGAGCGAGCCGCACGGCATCTGCAGTGCCTGGCGCGCGGCGAAGACGACCGACCGGTGGTGCCCGATCGGGAGGCGAAGTCGATCTCCCGCGAGACCACCTTCGAGCGCGATCTCCGTGACGACGAGGCCTGTCATCGCGTGCTGCTCGAACTGGCCGAGTCGGTCGGTCGGCGGCTCCGCCGCGCGGGCAAGCGCAGCGCTTCGGTTCGCCTGAAGGTGCGCTTCCCACCGTTCCGCACCGTCACCCGGCAAGCTGCGGTCGATCCGCCGACCGACGACGACCTGCAGATCGCGGCGCTCGCGCGCCGGCTGCTCGGTCAGGTGCGTTCGAGTCGTCAGCCGGTGCGGCTGCTCGGGGTCGGGGCCGCGGAGCTGATCGATGGTGATGTCCCGCGGCAGGGCAGCCTGTTCGGCGAGGATGCGCCGGCGGTCGACCCACGGCGCGCCCGGCTCACGCAGGCCGTCGACGATCTGCGGGAGCGATTCGGCGACGGCGTGATCCGGCGTGGGGGGTGACGGCTGTCGCCGGGGCGCGCGGCAGATCAGTCGACCAGGCCGCGTTCCCGGAGCCATGCGCGCAGCGCGACGGCTGCGGAGGGCAGTGCGTCCAGGACGAAGCAGGGCGCGTGCGGACCGTCGACCCGCGGCATCGCGGCCGCGGAGTCGGGACTCCAGGCGCACCAGTCCCGATCGCGGCGCGGGGCATCGAGCGAGGTCCTGTCGTCGGCCCCGAGCGCGCGTGGGACTTCGGACGTCGCCAACCACGAACGCCGCAGGGTCCAGTGGACCAACCGGTCGATCGCCTCGCGCTGTCCGGGACCGGCGCGCCACGCGGCGCGGCCGAGCAGGCTCAGGATCCAGGCGGCGTCGGGGTCGACGGCCAGCGGCAGCCAACCGAGGATCGCCACGGCGCGTGCCTCGTTCCCCGCAGGCAACGGGAGCCGGAAGCGCCCCCACTCGCTGGGATCCACGGCGCCTGCCGTCGAGGCGAAAGAAGTGGCGACGCGAAACCACGAACCGGCGGCGAACAGGCACTGATCGAGTGCCGCGCGGTCGGGCATGCGGACGGAGGCGAGCTGCAGTTTCGTCACGGCGGCGCGCATCGGCTCGGCGGCGACGCAGTCGTGGCGCGGGAGCAGCAGGGACTGGGCGTCGCGCCAGATCCGGTCGTCCTCCGTCCGCGCGCGATGCGCGGTCCGCGAGGCGGTGGGCAGCGAGTGTTCCCCGTGCCCGTGACGCGCCAGTTCCTGGCGGGTCGCGGGGGGAGCCAGCGGAGTTCTGGTTCTCATCGGTCGGTCTCGTTCCGGCGTGCGACGGCACGCCGCGGTGCTCAGTGGTGTTGCTGGGTCGACGTCTTCCTGCGTGGACCGAGGGGGCCTCGCAGGCCACCCGAGCACCGGAACCGTCCGAGCTTCAGGGTGGCCTCCGCGAGCCACCCCGGCGTCGGTTCTCGTCAGTCGCGAGCGAACCGGGGGGACTCGTGCCGCTTGGGCGGAAGGGCCACAAAAAGGGCCCGAGCCGGACAGGCGGCCGTCGGGACGAGCGTCGTGGCTACGACGCGCGTCGAGACAGGCTGCGTGCGCGACGCATTCGCCAGGCGGTTCGCCGGGACCTGGACCGTCGCGAATCGAGCGAGCGACGACGCGGGCTTCGACGGCATCCGGCCATCGAGGCTGCGCAGCGCGTTCGGGTCTCGTTTCGCGGTCGTGGTCATGGCGAGTCCGGGAGTGTGGGGTCTCGTATCGCGCGTGGCAAGCCCGCAGCGCGACGCGACGGTCTAGTTCGCACCTGCGGCGGCGTCACTCGGCCTTCGCGGAATCCCCGCGCCGAGCCCCAAGGAGGCGCGGCGCACCACGTGCATCGACGCGCGGATATGCTCGCGGCGTGGATCCGACGCGCCTCGTGAGGACGCCGGTTCCGCGTGGTCTCTCCGACGCTCGCCCCCGATGAACGCCCTCCGCATCTCCCTCTCCCTCTCATTCGTCCTCGCCGCGGTCGCCTCGACGGTGTCCGCCCAACGCACCCTGATCGTGCCTGCCGACGTCGACGCCGTCACCGAAGGAGCCGGCTCGACCGCCTACCCCTTCGATCGGGACAGCGCGACCGCGTCGAACAACGACATCCGGGTCCAGTACATCTACGACAGCTCGAACTTCCCCGGGATCACCGGGCCGATCCTGATCAACCAGCTGCGGTTCCGGGCCAATGCCACCACCGCGTCGTGGGCTGGCGGAAGCTACTCCAACTTCGAGCTGCGGATCGGCGCGGCCGGTGTCGACTACAGCGCGGCGACCACCAGTTGGGCCGGCAACTACCTCGGCGGAACGGTGCCGGCGGTGGCCTTCCAGGGAGCGGTGACGATCCCGGCCGGTATGGGCAACGGCACGGGTGCGCCCGGGCCGTGGTTCGTGACGATCAACCTGCCGAGCCCGGTGCGGTACGACCCGAGCCAGGGTGACGACCTCGTGATCGACCTGGCGCACGACGGCGTGTTCACCGGTGGCGCGAGCGACGGCGTGATCACCGACACCGGTCGCAATGCGTGCGCTCGGATCTACAACCTCTCCGACTGGCAGGCCACCGCAGGCACGGGCGTGCAGCAGAGCGTCGGCCTGGTCTGCGAGATCGGCTACGCGCCGCCCAACGGGACGTACCCGAGCTTCACCGTCGACAAGACCGAGATCGGGCCGGGCGAGACGGTGACCTTCACGGACACGACCTTCTCCAGTTCCGGCATCGCTGCCTGGGCCTGGGACTTCGACAACGACGGCACCGTCGACTCCCGGCAGCAGAACCCGCAGATCCCGTTTCCGCTGTGCGGGACCTTCGATCCGACCCTGCAGGTCCTCGACAACCAGGGCAACCAACCGTCGATCACCCGTACCGGCTTGATCACCGTCGGCGCTCCGCTCGCCGACTTCTCGTTCACGCTGTCGGGCAACCAGGCGCCGTTCACGGTCCAGCTGACCGACAGCAGCACGCGCGCCCCGACCGCGTGGGCGTGGGACTTCGACAACGACGGCAGCGTCGATTCGATGGCGCGGAACCCGAGCTTCCAGATCGCCACGGCCGGAGTGCAGACCTGTCGACTGACCGTGAGCAACGCTTGCGGCAGCGACAGCGTGACCCTCGACATCGACACCCGGGCGCTGCTCTGCACCCAGTACACGGGTGGTGCCGCCTGGAACAGCGGCTCGGCGTTCAGCTTCGACCTGAACGTCACCAATCCCAACGGCGTGACGATCGAGGCACTCGGCGTGAACATCTCGACGGCGGGCATCCAGGCCGGCCTCGAGGTCTACATCAAGCCGGGGAGCTACGTCGGTTCCGACACCGACCGGGATGCCTGGGCGCTGGTGGCCAGCGGCAGCAATCCGACGAGCGCCGGCGCCAACACCGAGACGTTGGTCGACATCTCCGACTTCAGCCTCGCCCCGGGTTCCTGGGCGATCGCCGTGGTCTACAACCTGGCTTCGGGGAACTTCGCCTACTCGACCGGGACCGCGTCGGTGTCGAACGCGGACCTGGCGATGACGGGCGGTCAAACCAACTTCCCGGCCTTCGGTACGACCAACGTGTTCACCCCACGGCTGTGGAACGGCTGCATCTACTACACCCGTGGGCAGACGGCCGGCTCGTTCCACGTGCTCGCCGACGGCTGCGCCAGTTCATCGGGCCGCGTGCAGAACATCTCGTTGGGCGGCATGGTCCCGGGGCTGGGGACCGCCCTCGACTTCGTCACCGAGGGTGGGCCCGCCAGCCAGCCGGTCGCGGGGATCAACTTCGGCTTCGCGACTTTCCCTGGCGGACTCGATCTGGGACTGATCGGCATGCCGGGCTGCACGGCGTGGGCGACCGTGGCGGTGATCCTGCCGACTCCGCTCGATGCCGCAGGTCGGGGTTCGTTCCAGCTGGCTGTTCCCAACGATCCGATGCTGCTCGGCGTACAGTTCTATGTGCAGTCCGTGACGGCAGATCTGGGCGCGAACCCGACCGGAGTGGTGGTCGGAGACGCCGGCGCGGCGCGGATCGGGCGATGACTCGGGGTTGATTCGCTCGGCCGCGTCAGGTGGGCGGGCGGGGCGTGTCGTGGACGAGCGCCGGGATGCGCTGCGGGAGAGCGTGCGGGGGCGGCGGCCGGGTCGGATCGGTCGACCTCGGCGACAGACCGGGTTAGGGTCGGGGGCCTGATGACAGCCCCGGCACACGCCGGAATGGCATGCCTCGCGCGCACCGAGGAGATGCGCAGGCGGGGCCTCTCCCCAGTGTTCTCTTCTCCCCTGATCCATGAATCCTCTTCCTAGAACCATGCTGGCCGCGGCGGTCCTCGCCGCGGGCGCGACCGCGCAGTTCCAGCTCATCCTCCCTGCCAACGTCGACGCGGTCACCGAGGGTAGCTCTTCGACCAGCTATCCCTTCAACCGGGATTCGGCCACGCCGTCGAGCAATGACCTGCGGGTCCAGTACATCTACGACAGCGCCAACTTCGCGAGTGTCACGCAGCCGATGCTGATCAACCAGCTGCGGTTCCGGGCCAACGCGACGACGTCGAGTTGGACGGGCGGCACGTTCGCCCAATGCGACATCCGGATGGGCGCGACGCCGGTCGACTACGCCGCGATGACCAACTCGTTCGCGGGCAACTGGGGCGGCACCGAGCCGGCTCCGGTGTTCTCGGGGGCGGTCACGATCGTCCCCGGCACGGGCAATGGCACCGGTACCCCGGCGCCCTGGTACGTCACGGTGTCGCTGCCGACTCCGGTCCTGTTCGACCCGACCGGCGGCGCGGACCTGATGATCGACATCGCCCACGACGGCACCTTCAGCGGTACCACCTCGGGCGCATGGTCGCACGACGGGCAGAGCACCGGCTCGCTGGCGCGCCGCGTCTACAACATCACCGACTGGACCTCGCCCACCGCGACGACCGTCCAGACCAGCGACTTCGGCATCACGGTCGAACTCGACTACGCGCCGCCCACGGGCACCTACCCGAACTTCACGGTCGACAAGACCGACATCGGTCCGGGTGAGACGGTGACCTTCACCGACACGACCTACTCGTCGTCGGGCGTCGTCGCCTGGAACTGGGACTTCGACAACGACGGCAACGTCGACTCGAACCAGCAGAACCCGTCGGTTCCCTACCCGGCCTGCGGCACCTTCGACGTCAAGCTCGAGGTCCTCGACAACGCCGGCGCCACGCCCTCGATCGTCAAGACCGGCCTGATCACCGTCGGGCCGCCGACCGCCGACTTCACGTTCGTCGTGAACGGAACGCAGCCGCCCTTCACGGTGCAGCTCACCGACGCCAGCACGAAGGCGCCGACGTCGTGGGCGTGGGACTTCGACAACGACGGCAACGTCGACTCGATGGCGCAGAACCCGTCGTTCCAGATTCCCACGCGTGGTGTGCAGACCTGCTCGCTGACGGTCGGCAACGCCTGCGGCACCGACCAGGTGACGCTGGACATCGACACCCGCCTGCTGCTCTGCACCCAGTTCGGTGGCGTTGCGGGTTGGAACGACGGTGGCGGCTTCTACGTCGACTACAACGTCACCAATCCTGCCGGGATCACCGTCGAGGCTCTCGGCGTCCAGGTCCAGAACGCGACCCCCTACTCGATCAACGTCTACATCAAGCCGGGAACCCACGTCGGTAGCGAGACCGACCGGAACGCCTGGTCGCTGGTGGCCACCGGCAACGGCACCTCACTCGGCAATCAGGCCGAGTCGGTCGTGGACATCACCGACTTCAGCCTGGCCCCCGGCCTCTGGGGTGTGGCGATCGAGTACCTCACCAATGGCTCGCGGTTCAACTACACGACGTCAGGTGGGACCAGCGTCTCCAACAGCGACCTCGCACTGAGCAATGGTGCGATGTACTTCCCGATCTTCCAGAGCTCGACGACGTTCTCGCCGCGCAACTGGAACGGTTGCGTCTACTACGCCATTGGCCAGAACGCCGGCGCGTTCAGCGTGTTCGCAGACGGCTGCCCGGGTAGCAACGGCGAGACGATGTCGATCGGCCTGGTGGGCGGCGTGCCGACCATCAACTCGATGCTGACCATCGAGACCACCGGCGGCGTGGCGAGCAACCCGATCGCGGGCATCAACTTCGGCTTCTCGCCGATCCCCGGCGGCACCGACCTGACGGTGATCGGCATGCCGGGCTGTGTGCAGTGGATCAACCCGGATCTGGCGTTCACCACCCCGCTCGACGCGGCGGGCACGGGTTCGTTCAGCTTCATGATCCCGAACGACGTGAACCTGCTGGGCGGGCACTTCTACGTCCAGCCGGTGGCGGCCGATCTGGCTGCGAACGCGACCGGCGCGACCGTCGGTGACGCGGGCGACGGCACGATCGGCATGTGATCCGCTGTCGATCCCGATCCGCGACGCGGCGAGGCTGATCCAGCCCGTCGCCCCTACGGCCCGCGCTGGTGCACCTGCACCATCGCGGGCCGTACTCGTTGGCAGCGGACTGGCGGATGATCGCATCGCATGCGGTGCGCCGTCGATGCTGGCCAGTGCCGGTGTCGGGCCTGCAGAACTTGTGGAACAGGGGGGCCGGGGGAGATCGACGGCCGCCGAGAAGTTCGTACTGTCCTCGCCCGAGTCCAGACGGCATCGCCCCCGATGGCTGCGCACCGGACTGCCCGAGCGGGTCGCGGGTGGCATGCCGGGCTCCTCCCCAACCTGCATGAACCTGATCCACACCTCGGCCGCACTCGGCCTCCTCGCCGTCTCCGCGACGGCGCAGTTCCAGCTCGTCATTCCCGCCAACGTCGACGCGGTCACCGAGGGCAACTCCTCGACGGCCTACCCGTTCGACCGTGACTCGGCGACGCCGTCGAGCAACGACCTGCGGGTCCAGTACATCTACGACAGCGCCAACTTCGCGAGCGTCACGCAGCCGATGCTGATCAATCAGCTGCGGTTCCGGGCCAACGCGACGACGTCGAGTTGGACCGGCGGCACGTTCGCTCAGTGCGACATCCGGATGGGCGCGACGCCGGTCGACTACGCCGCGATGACCAACTCGTTCGCGGGCAACTGGGGCGGCACCGAGCCGGCTCCGGTGTTCTCGGGCGCGGTCACGATCGTCCCCGGCACGGGCAATGGCACCGGTACCCCGGCGCCCTGGTACGTCACGGTGTCGCTGCCGACTCCGGTCCTGTTCGATCCGACCGGCGGTGCGGACCTCATGATCGACATCGCCCACGACGGGACCTTCAGCGGTGCCACCACGGGCGCCTTTTCGCACGACGGGCAGAACACCGGCTCGCTGGCGCGCCGCGTCTACAACATCACCGACTGGACCTCGCCCACCGCGACGACCGTCGCCACCAGCGACTTCGGCATCACGGTCGAACTCGACTACGCGCCGCCCACGGGCACCTACCCGAACTTCACGGTCGACAAGACCGACATCGGCCCGGGTGAGACGGTGACCTTCACCGACACGACCTTCTCGTCGTCGGGCGTGGTCGCCTGGAACTGGGACTTCGACAACGACGGCAACGTCGACTCGAACCAGCAGAACCCGTCGGTTCCCTACCCGGCCTGCGGCACCTTCGACGTCAAGCTCGAGGTCCTCGACAACGCCGGCGCCACGCCCTCGATCGTCAAGACCGGCCTGATCACCGTCGGGCCGCCGGCTGCAGACTTCACCTTCGTGGTGACGGGTACGCAGCCGCCCTTCACGGTGCAGCTCACCGACACCAGCACCAAGGCGCCGACCGCCTGGTCGTGGGACTTCGACAACGACGGCAACGTCGACTCGACGATGCAGAATCCGTCGTTCCAGATCCCGGCGCGCGGCGTGCAGACCTGCTCGCTGACGGTCGGCAACGCCTGCGGCACCAACCAGGTGACCCTGGACATCGACACCCGCCTGCTGCTGTGCACCCAGTTCGGCGGCGTCGCGGGCTGGTCGTCCGGCGGCGCGTTCTACATGGACGTCAACGTCGCCAATCCGGCCGGCATCACGATCGAGAGCCTCGGCGTGCAGATCCAGAGTGCGGGCATCGCCGGCTCGATCAACGTCTACATCAAGCCGGGCGCCCACGGCGGCAACGAGACCGATCGCAACGCGTGGTCGCTGGTGGCGAGCGGCAGCTACGCGTCGAGCACCGGCACGCCGAACGAGACCGTCGTGGACGTGACCGACTTCAGCCTGGCCCCGGGCCAGTGGGCGATGGCGATCGAGTACCTCATGGGCACCTCGACCGAGCGCTTCAACTACACGACCAGCGGCACGACGAACGCCTCGAACGCCGACCTCTCGCTCAGCAACGGCTCGATGTACGCGCCGGCATTCGTCGGCACGACCTCGTTCAACGGCCGCAACTGGAACGGCTGCGTCTACTACGCCATCGGCCAGAACGCCGGATCGTTCAGCGTGTTCGGCGACGGCTGCCCGGGCAGCAACGGCGAGACGATGTCGATCGGCCTGGTCGGCGGCGTGCCGACCCTGAACTCGATGCTGACCATCGAGACCACCGGCGGCGTGGCCAGCAACCCGATCGCGGGGATCAACTTCGGCTTCACCACGATCCCTGGTGGCACCGACCTGTCGGTGATCGGCATGCCGGGCTGTGTGCAGTGGATCACGCCGGACCTGGCGTTCACCACCCCGCTCGACGCGGCGGGCACGGGTTCGTTCAGCTTCATGATTCCGAACGATGTGAACCTGCTGGGCGGCCACTTCTACGTCCAGCCGGTGGCGGCCGACCTGTCGGTGAACGCGACCGGCGCGACCGTGGGCGACGCGGGCGACGGCACGATCGGCATGTGATCGATTCCGGGTCCTGGTGCCCGAAGCGGCGCGGCTGATCGAGCCCGCCTTCATGACGGCCCGCGGTGGTGCACCTGGCACTGTCGCGGGCCGTTCACGTTCAGGGTTCCGGGATCCGGGCGGGCGCGCACGGGTGGCATTCCCCGGGCCGAGTCGGCACACTGCCCGGCTCGATCCACCCGGAATCCGATGACCACACCAGCCGAAACCGACCCGAACCGACCCTATCCCGACGTCCAGCCGCAGGCCGACTTCCCCGGCATCGAGCGGCGGATCCTGGCGTCGTGGCAGGCCGAGGGGACCTTCGAGGCTTCGGTGGAACACCGGCCGGCGGGCGCCCAGGGTGCCAACGAGTACGTGTTCTACGACGGCCCGCCGTTCGCCAACGGCCTGCCGCACTACGGCCACCTGCTGACCGGCTTCGTCAAGGACGTGGTGCCGCGCTACCAGACGATGCGCGGCCACCGGGTCGAGCGCCGCTTCGGCTGGGACTGCCATGGGCTGCCGGCCGAGATGGAGGCCGAGAAGCAGCTGCAGATCTCGGGGCGCAAGGCGATCACCGAGTTCGGCATCGAGAAGTTCAACGCGGTGTGCCGCGAGTCGGTGATGCGCTACTCCGGCGAGTGGCAGCGTTACGTCACCAGGCAGGCGCGCTGGGTCGACTTCGCCAATGACTACAAGACCATGGACCTCTCCTACATGGAGAGCGTGCTGTGGGCCTTCAAGCAGCTCTGGGACAAGGGCCTGATCTACGAGGGCTTCAAGGTGATGCCCTACAGCTGGGCCGCCGAGACCCCGCTGTCGAACTTCGAGACCCGCCTCGACAACTCGTATCGCTCGCGGCAGGACCCGGCGGCCACCGTCGCCTTCCGTCTGCTGCCGAAGGCCGGCGATCCGGGGCAGATCGACGTGCTGGCCTGGACCACCACGCCGTGGACCCTGCCGTCGAACCTGGCGCTCGCGGTGGGTGAGGCCATCGAGTACTCGCTGCTCCGGATCGACGATCGGATCTACGCGATCGCCACCGCCGCGATCCCGCGCTACCAGAAGGAGCTGGAGGGCGCCGAGACCGTCGGGACGCTGCTGGGCAGTGATCTGGTCGGCCGTGGCTACGAGCCGCTGTTCCCGTACTTCACCGGCCACGCGAACGCGTTCCGCATCCTGGCGGGCGACTTCGTCTCTACCGAGGACGGCACCGGGGTGGTCCACATGGCGCCGGGATTCGGCGAGGACGACCAGCGGGTCTGCGAGCAGAACGACATCGCGCTGGTGGTGCCGGTCGACGACTCCGGCAACTACACGCCCGAGATCACCGACTTCGCCGGCGTGAACGTCTTCGAGGCCAACAAGCCGATCCTCGATCGCCTGAAGGACGAGGGCAAGCTGTTCAAGCGGGCCACCTACGACCACAACTACCCGCACTGCTGGCGCACCGACCAGCCGTTGATCTACCGCGCGGTGAACTCGTGGTACGTTCGCGTCTCCTCGTTCAAGGACCGGATGCTGGATCTCAACGAGGAGATCCGCTGGATCCCCGAACGCGTCAAGGAGGGCCAGTTCGGCAAGTGGCTCGAGAACGCCCGCGACTGGTCGATCAGCCGCAACCGCTTCTGGGGGGCGCCGATCCCGGTGTGGCGCAGCGACGATCCGCGCTATCCCAGGACCGACGTCTACGGCTCGATCGAGGAGCTGGAGCGCGACTTCGGGGTGAAGGTCACCGACCTGCACCGGCCGTTCGTCGACGAACTCACGCGGCCCAACCCCGACGATCCGACCGGCCAGAGCACCATGCGTCGGGTGCCGGAGGTGCTCGATTGCTGGTTCGAGTCCGGCTCGATGCCGTTCGCGCAGGTCCACTACCCGTTCGAGCACAAGAAGTGGTTCGAGAACCACTTCCCGGCCGACTTCATCGTCGAGTACGTCGCCCAGACCCGCGGCTGGTTCTACACGCTGGTGGTGCTCGGCACGGCGCTGTTCGACCGCCCGCCGTTCCGCAACGTGATCTGTCACGGGGTGGTCCTCGACGAGAACGGCCAGAAGCTCAGCAAGAAGCTCCGCAACTACCCCGACCCCGAGGAGGTCTGCGAGACGGTCGGTGCCGACGCGCTGCGCTGGTTCCTGATGTCGTCGCCGATCCTGCAGGGCGGTGATCTGAAGATCGACGCCGACGGCAAGGGCATCCACGAGGTGGTGCGCCTGGTCCTCAACCCGATCTGGAATGCCTACTACTTCTTCACCGTCTACGCGAATGCCGATGGGGTGAAGGGTCGCTTCCGCGCCGACAGCGAGCGGCTCCTCGATCGCTACGTGATCGGCAAGACCCGGGCCCTGGTGCTGGCGGTCGAGCGGGCGATGGAGGACTACGAGATCGCCACCGCGTGCCAGGAGGTCGTCGCGTTCCTCGACGCGATGAACAACTGGTACATCCGCCGTTCCCGGCCGCGGTTCTGGGGCGATCTCGGCGCCGAGGAGCAGCAGGACGCCTGCGACACGCTCTACACGGTGCTGGTGACGCTGGCGCAGGTGGCTGCGCCGCTGCTGCCGATGCTCAGCGAGGAGGTCTACCGGGGGCTGGTCGCGGGCGACCCGGATGCGCCCAAGTCGGTCCACCTCTGCGACTGGCCCGACGTGGTCGGTTGGCCGGTGCACGCCGAGCTGGTCCACGACATGGACCGGGTCCGCGACGTCTGCTCGTCGGGCCTCGCGCTACGCGAGTCGAACCGGCTGCGGACCCGTCTGCCGCTGGCCAGCCTGACGATCGCCGGCGACGACGTCGACCACCTGCCGCACTACGCCGAGCTGATCCGCGACGAACTCAACGTCAAGAAGGTGGAGATCGCCCACGACATGGAGGCCTACGGCAGCTTCCAGTTCGTGCCCAACGCCAAGGTCCTCGGCCCCAAGCTGGGCGCCGACATGAAGAAGGTGATGGCCGCGGCGCGGGCCGGCGAGTGGAAGGTCTCGGGCGAGACCGCCACCGTGGCCGGCGTGAAGCTCGACGCCGACGAGTTCCAGCTCCGCCTGGTGCCGAAGGACGGCGTGGCCAGCGAGCCGCTGTCGACCAACGATGCAGTGGTCGTGCTCGATACCGACGTGACCCCGGAACTGGAGCGCGAAGGCCTGGCCCGCGATCTGGTCCGCGTGGTCCAGCAGGCCCGCAAGGATGCCGGTTTCCACGTCTCCGACCGGATCCACCTGCAGGTCGAGGGCGATGCCGCCACCCTGAAGGCGCTCGACGTGCACCGCGACTACGTCGTCGAGCAGGTGCTCGCCGACGAGGTCTCGGAGGTGCGGCCGGCTGTCGAGGGAGAGGAGTCCGCGCCGGTGCCGGCACCGCCTGGTGGCTTCGAGGCGCAGGGCAAGCTCGGGCACGGGCAGGGGGTGGTGGTGCGGGTGGCGAAGTTGTGACGACTGGGGCGTGACCCGAGTCGATGCGTCTCACCCACTGACGTGCGTTCGCTGCGGCGCCGCTCCACCGTTCGAACTCGGCGTCCTCTCTCGGCGTCATCCGTCCTCTGGATCGATCCGCGCCGCCCGAAGAACTCGCCGCGCCTTCTCGAGTATCGTCTGCTGTACCAGTTGCCTCGCATCGTCGCCGAGGCGTCCCGGAAGCCGCTGGAGTTCCCAGCCGGCTTCCTCCATGCGAGCCAGGATTCCGCCGTCTCCCGGAAGATGAAGACTGCCGACCACGGCGAAGACCGTTCTGACGGGATGTTCGTTGGCGTGTGCAAGTAGCCGTTCGGTCATCACGCGGTCGCGGGTTTCGCACATGGCGCGGAGGAACTCCTGGCCGTGGGGGTCGGTCTTGTCGGCGCCGAGCCGGTCGTAGTCGCCGACGACATGGGGCGTGTTGCTGGAGTTCATCGGATTGGGGACGAGCCAGAACAGCCACGACGGAACGGTGTCGAGGAACTCGATGAGCCCGTCGGCGAGTCCGCCGACACGTCGCATCCGAGGACCTTCACCGGCCGCGCCTTCGCCCGCTGCAGCGCCTTCACCACCGCGTCGCGCGACAGCCCGGTCTCCTGCGCCAGCGCGGTCGGTCCGACGTCCTCGAACAAGCGCTTCAGCAGCAGTTCGCGATCGCCGTCGTCCCGCTATCCGACTGCGGCCGAGTTCGCCGAGGACCTGCAGCGCGTGCTCGACGGGAAACCCGTCTCGGTGCAGCCGGCGGGCGCCCAGCGGCACTCGACGAGGCGGTGCTGCTGCAGGTGGTTGGTGCCGGCTCGTGGCGCCGGTTCCGCTCAGGGCGACGTCCTGCGAGACCTCTGGGAGCGCATCGAGGTCGCGGCGGGGTCTGGGAGTCGGCGCTGATTCTCGGGAGGAGTCGATCCAATCAACACCGTCAGCGCGGCCGACCGTCCTACTCCGTCCGCCGTTCCCGATCGAGCTTCGCCAGCTCCATCGTGAGCGCAGCGCGTGCCCGGCTCAGCAGCATCCGGGTCGCCGGCTCGCTGCGATCCAGCGCCTCGGCGACGTCCTTGACCGGTCGGTTACGCAGCACGAATTGCTCGATGACGTAGCGGTGGTCGTCGCTCAGCTGCTCGAGGGCGCGCAGCACCAGCTCGAGCTGCTCTACCCGTGCCAGATTGCTGGCCGGGGAGTGCTCCGGGCGGGCGATCGCGCGGGCCAGGCTCTCGAGCTGCGAGGTCGTGCTGGGCTGCTTGCGCTTGGTGGCGTGCATCCGGCGGTGGGTCTGGCGGGCCGCATTGACGACGATCATCCGCACCCAGGCCAGGAAGGTCTTCTCGTCGTGTCCCTCGAACTCGTCGATCCGCTGCACGACCTCGACGAACGCATCCTGAAGCACGTCGGAGGGGCGGGTTCGCTCCCGGAGCCGCTCGCCGAGCTGGTCCCGGGCCACTGCAGTCAGCGGCCCGTGGATCCGGTCGAGTAGCCGGTCCAGCGCTGTCCGGTCGCCCGCTTTCGCGGCACGGAGTTCGGTGCCGAAGTCCGGAGTGCTCGGGGGCTCGGGCATGGATGGTATTGTCGGTGGCGATCCTCGTCCGGTCCAACAAGTCGGGTCGGCTGCCCCGGTTTCAGGAATGGAGCGTGACGGCCGAGTCGGAACCGCACCCTGCTCGCCGTCGGCCGGCGCTCGCTGGCCGCGAGCCCCCTTCTTCCGTCGTCCCCGTCCCTCTGATGATTCCCCAGTCGATTCCGGCTCGATCCTGCCGGTCCGTTCTGCTGCTGGCCGCAGCCTTGTCCGTCCCGCTCGCCGCGCAGGGCAGCACCTTCCCGGCGGTCTCCGAGCAGGCCCCGCTCGGTCCGGGAGGCGAGCTCTTCACCGACTCGACGGTTCTGCGAGTCGCCGGTGCGCCCGATGAGGATCTGCGGGTCGTGTTGTTCGCGCAGCTCCTCGTCGGCCCCAACGTGCCGGTCGGTGCGGACCCGGTGCACACGCAGTTCCTCACGAGCTACTACCCCCAGCTGGTCGAGACCGCGTATTCGGCGGACGATTACGAGGGTGCGCTGAACGCGGCGGCGGGAACCTCCGGCTACTCCTACGACGTGACGTTGGATCCTGATCTGTACCTGGCCTCGAACCAGGCGTCGGATCAGTACCTCGTGGCGCCCTGGGCACTCGTCGAGGCGTTGGGCGCTTCGCTGACGGATCCGAGCGTTGCCTCGGACTATGGTCAGGACTTCTCCTCGACTTCGGAATCCCATATCGACTGGCAGGGCAACCCACTGAGTTCCGGCTCGAACCATTGGGCCGAGCAGCCTGCCAGCAAGCAGCCGGATATCGCCTGGTGGCTGATGGATGCAGAGAGCAGTTCGAACGGGACCTCGAGAATCCTCAGCATCGACGGACTGGCTCAGGAAGTGCTCGCACGGCAGGCCAG
Organism: bacterium; assembly: GCA_030432695.1. GTDB lineage: Bacteria > Planctomycetota > UBA1135 > UBA1135 > UBA2386 > JAUILN01. The sequence continues at coordinate 111,147 of JAUILN010000015.1, forward strand.
CTACCACGCCGGCTTTCCCGTGCAGTGGACCGATCAGGTGGTCCAGGACATCCTGTTGTACCGCTGGGCCACAGACATGAACGTGGTGATCTCCGCGGCGGTGGTCGGGCCCCCGGTTGCGGGAGTCCGACCGATCGAGATCACCCGTCGGGTGCGGGTTCGCATCCACTACTCCGGGGATGGCGGTGGGCTCCGCATCACCCACGTCCCTCAGCTGCCGGTCGGCGCGTTCTATCCGCACCGCTTCCTGGCACACGACGCGGTGTCGGTGCCGAGTTCCTATGTGAGCGACTATGGGCGGACCGTCCAGGTCCATCTCGCCACGCCGCTGCCGAACGCGGCCGCCGCAAGCGGAATCCAGGCCTACCTGTCGGTAGTCGGTGGCGGCGCGTTCCTGGTCGAGGCTACCGAGGTTGCGGAGACCAACGGCGCCGGCGAGGTCACCGATCTACGGTTCGTCGTGCCGCAGCCCGACCCCTTCGGATACACACCGACCACCGGCCTCGCCGCCCTCTACCAGGGTGCGACGCTGATCCCGGTCGACTACTCCGGTTTCGGTCAGGGGGCCTTCCATCTCTGGATCTATCACGAGTATCCGAGCCCGTATTGATCGCCTGCCGCCCGGAGGCCGGGTGGCGGGTGCGTCCGTTCGGCTGCCGGGCGAGGCCAGGCTCGAGGTCCCATGACCGTGCCCGAGCATCTCGATGACCGTCGAAGACCCTGACTCCAGACTCGCGGAACTCCTGGCACGCTGGTTCGATGCGCGCTACTCGGGCGCCGAGCCGAAACTGGTCGAGATCTGCGAGGACGCGCCCGAACTCGCCGATGACCTGCAGCGTCTGATCGCGCTGCAGGAGGGGCTTTCGGGATTCGAGGGCCCGGAGCCGTCCGTGGGAGCCGCCCCGCTGCTGCAGCAGCTCGGCTCGTGTCGGCTCCGCGGTCGGATCGGCAGCGGCGGGATGGGCGACGTCTACCTCGCGGTTCAGGAGCCCCTGGGGCGCGAGGTGGCAGTGAAAGTGCTGCGCGCGGAGTTCGCCGAAGACGAACTTTGGCGGCTCCGCTTCCGGCGCGAGGCCGAGATCACCGCGGCGCTGGATCACCCGCACATCGTGCCGATCTACGAGACCGGTGTGGAGCGGGGCCAGCCCTACCTGGTCATGCGGCTGCTCCGAGGGGAGACGCTGCACCGGCTGGCAGGGACACTCGCGAGCCGGGATGTCGCTCGGCTCGGTGTGCAGATCGCACGAGCCCTGCATGCCGCGCACGAGATCGGCATCCTGCATCGCGACGTGAAGCCTGCCAACGTTATCGTGGAGGCAGACCACGCCTACGTGCTCGATTTCGGACTCGCGCGGGCCAAGGTGGATCTGTCCCTCACCGCGGTCGGGCAGGTCGCCGGCACGCTGTCGTACATGGCGCCCGAGTACGTGCAGCGCAAGAGCGAGCCTGGCGATCCGCGCGTCGACGTGTATGCGCTCGGCGCGACCCTCTATCACGCTGTATCTGGCCGTGCACCGTTCGAGCACGAGCGCCCCGAGGTGGTGCTCCGGCATGTGCTGTCGCGGGAACCCGAACCCCTCGGGTTGCGGGGGCGTGATAGCGACCTCGAGGTCATCGTCCTCCGGGCGATGGACAAGGAGCCCGGGCGGCGGTTCTCGACGGCCGGCGATTTGGCTGCCGACCTCGAGCGCTTCCTCGAAGGCTTGCCGATCAGGTCGAAACCGCTCGGACTGCCGAGTCGGATGCTCCGTGTCGCGCGGCGCAATCCCCTGAATACCGCTTCGATGGCGATTGCATCGATCGCGCTGTTGGCGCTGCTCGCCTTCGTCGGCATCCGCGCGCGCGCGGATCGATTGGAGCGCGATCGAAGGCTCGCGGGGATCGAGGCCTTGCTGGACGAAGGTCGGTCTTCGGTTGCGTTGGAGCGCCTCGAGGAGCTGCGTCCGGCGTGGCGTGACAGCCCGCGGGCGGTCGAGAGTGCGGCGGTCGCGCGGGCACGGTTGCGGCGCGGCGCGCTCCTCGATGCGCTGCAATCCGAAGTCCGCTACGGGGACCTGGAGTACCTGAGGGCCCTGCGTGATCTCGATTCGGAATCGCCGGAGGTCGTAGCCGCGGAGCAGGAGTCCCTGCTGGCGGAAGCCCTGCTGCGACTCTACACCGGGGAACTCCGATCCGAAGACGTCGCGGAGTTCGCGGCATGGCGGGACAGCTATCCGCGAACCGCCGGGCTCATCGAGAGCCACCTGCGACGAGAGGCGCTCCCCGAGCCGCATCCGACGACGAGTCGGGGGAGTCCCGGCGCGGTCGATCATGTCTTCGCATCCGTGGTGCGAGGCTTCGCGGAGCGACCGTTGGCCGAGATCGAGGCCGAGCTGCGCCTGGCGATGTCCTGCGATGACCTGCACCCGCGTACGCTGTTCGGACTCGGCACCTATCACCTGCTCGAGGGCGACCCGGCGCGGGCTTCCGAGTGCTTCTCCGGGGCGGCGGTCGGCATGTCCGGTTCGCTCGAAGTCGCCATATCGCAGGCCAGGGTGGCCTTTCGTCGAGGTGACTTCCTGCCGGCCAGCCGACATCTCGAGCGAGCCGAGCAGCTGATCTCCGCGGCTGGGCTCCCGACTCCCCGGCGCTTGGACCTGACCTGGCTCGACCTCCTGCTGGTGACTCGGGACTGGAGCGAGCACGAGCTGCGCATGCGGAGTCTGGAAGCGAAGCAGCTGGATTCGACCTTCATCGCGCGGATCGACCTGGCCGCGGCGCAGCGCCTCATCCGTCTTGAGGAGTATGAACAGGCCCTGGTCCGGTTGGACGCCGGGCTGGCAGCTGGGCCGAGGTCCAGCGTGCGTCGGAGACTCGAGATCGCGGCATTGCAGACCCAGGTCAATCTCGGCGTCGACACGTCGACCTACTCGGGAATCGTCGAGCGTACCGATGATCTGATCGCGGACGCCGAGTCGGCAGCGGACGCGGTCATCCTCGCCGACGCGTTGTGGCTCCGAAGCGCGCTCGCACTCGCGGTCGGGGAAGTGGAGTTCGCGGACCGACTGACCGAGCAGGTCTTCGAGGCGGAGCCCGTCCATCCCGACGCCAACCTGGTCGTGCTGGGTGACCTGGTGGAAGAGGTCCGCAGCCGTGGCCAGACGCTCGAGGCCGATGAGCTACTGTGTGCGAAGGTCGGTGCCGCCCTGGATCGCGGGGAACGGCTGTTGGAGCGGGACCTTCGCGACGTGACGCACCTGGATCCGGAGATGCGCTACGAGATCGCCGCGTCGATCGCGTGGCTCGCGGCGCGGGTGGGGCGCCGCGAACTCTCGGTGCGGGCCGGTCGCCGTGCCTGCGAGCATCCGATCGAAGGCCTACCTGGCGTTGCCCGACTGTTGGAAGCTGCCAGGGAGGCGCTCGGGATCGAGGTCTGGATCCGCTGACGCACGCCGTGCCTTCACGCGATCCTCATCTGGCCCCGCCGCCTCCCCGGGGGTTATCGTCGCCCTCGGCCGGAACACCTCGGCATCCCGCCGTGCGCCCGGCCACCCCAGGGAGGGGCATCCAACGCCGATGAGCGCACGCAAGCGGAAGCAGCCGAAGCTGTTCGTCCTCGACACCAACGTGGTCCTGCACGACGCCGGCTGCATCCGGCAGTTCGAGGAGAACGACCTCGCGGTGCCGATCGCGGTGCTGGAGGAACTCGACCGCTTCAAGAAGGGCAACGAGGACATCAACTTCCAGGCGCGCGAGTTCCTGCGGCGGATCGACGAGCTCACCGGGGATCTGCTCTCCGATCAGGGGGCGAGCCTCGGCGAGGACCTCGGCCGGATCCGCGTCGTGCTCGGCGGCGCGATGGACGAGCGGGTCCGCCAGTCGTTCCAGCAGGACACGATGGACCACCGGATCCTGAACACGGCCTTGCTGCTCCAGGAGGAACACACCGATCGGGCGGTCATCCTGCTGTCGAAGGACACCAACCTGCGGATGAAGGCCAAGTCGCTGGGGCTCGTCGCCCAGGACTACACCGCCGACAAGGTCGCGGACGTCCAGCGGCTCTACAAGGGCAAGCGGACCATCGAGGACGTTCCCGAGGACATGATCGCCGCCTTCTACCGCGACGGCGGAGGTGCCGTACCACGCGAGGATCTGTCGATCGTCGAGCACCCTCAGCCGCACGAGAACTTCATCCTGCGCAACGGCTCGATGTCGGTGCTCGCGACCTACCGCCCCGACGACCAGGTGTTCGTGCGGATCAAGAAGCACTCCGCCTACGGGATCTGGCCACGCAATGCCGAGCAGTCGTTCGCCCTCGAGGCGCTGCTCGACGACAACATCAAGCTGGTCACGCTGGCCGGCACCGCCGGCACCGGCAAGACCCTGATCGCCCTGGCCGCGGCCCTCGAATCGCGCAAGCGTTATCGGCAGATCCTGCTGGCGCGGCCGGTGGTGCCGCTGAGCAACAAGGACCTCGGGTTCCTGCCCGGCGACATCGAGGCCAAGCTCGATCCCTACATGCAACCGCTCTACGACAACCTCTCGGTGATCCGTAACGAGCTGGGCGACGAGGAGCCGGCGGCGCAGAAGATCCAGGCGATGCGGGAGAACGAGAAGCTCCTGATCACGCCCTTGGCCTACATCCGCGGCCGCACCCTGCAACGGATCTTCTTCATCGTCGACGAGGCGCAGAACCTGACGCCGCACGAGGTGAAGACCATCATCACGCGCGCCGGCGAGGGCACCAAGATCGTGCTCACCGGCGACATCAAGCAGATCGATCACCCGTATCTCGACTCGCGCAGCAACGGCATCTCCTACCTCATCCACCGGATGGTCGGCCAGAAGCTGTATGCCCACGTGACGCTCGAGAAGGGCGAACGCTCGGAGCTCGCCGAACTGGCGAGCGAGCTGCTATGAACTCCGACACCAGGCTGACGATCCTGGGGTGCGGCAAGCTCGGTGAGTCGCTGGCCGGTGGTCTGCTCGCGGCGGACCCGGGCATCGCCGGCCGGTTGATCCTGACGACCCGGCGCGCCGCGCGCGCTGCAGAGCTGCAGGCCCGACATGGCGTCCGGGCGACCACCGACAACGCGGCAGCGGTCGCCGAGGCCGACGTGGTGGTCGTGGCCGTGAAGCCACAGATGGTCGAGGACGCGTTGGTGCCGCTGGCGGGGGATGTCGCCGGCAAGTTGGTGGTCAGCACCTGTGCAGGCGTTTCGCTGGCGCGGCTGCAGGCTCTCGTGCCCCGGGCCCGCTCGTGCCGGGCGATGCCCAACACGCCGGCGCGCATCCGCGAGGGGATGACGGCCGTGTCGCCCGGACAGGGCGCCACCGAGGCCGACGTGGAACGCACGCGGCAGATCTTCGCAGCGGTCGGACGGGTGCTGGTCCTCGACGAGAAGCACCTCGACGTGGTGACCGGCCTGTCGGGGAGCGGGCCGGCGTTCGGCTTCGTGATCCTGGAGGCGCTCGCCGACGGCGGCGTGATGATGGGGCTGCCCCGCGACGCGGCGATCGAACTCGCGGCCCAGACCCTGCTCGGCGCGGCGCGGCTGGTGCTCGAATCCGGAGTGCACCCGGCGGCTTTGAAGGACGAGGTCACGACGCCTGCCGGCTGCACGATCGCCGGGCTGCTCACGCTGGAGGACGGCCGCATCCGCAGCACGCTGGCACGCGCGATCCAGGAGGCGACGCGGGTGGCTGGAGGTCTGGGCGGGACAGCGCCGGGTTCGGCGAGCGGTTGACCGAGTCGTTACCGGTCAACGGTCGCGCGCGGCAGTTCGATCTCGAAGGTCGTTCCGTGGCCCGGTGCGCTGTCGACGCGCACCCGACCTCCGCAGCCCTCGACGATTCGCAGCACCGTCGGCAGTCCGAGTCCGGTGCCTTCGCCGCGCGGCTTGGTGGTGAACAGCGGTTCGAAGATCCGCGTGCGCACCGCGTCGTCCATTCCGACGCCATTGTCGCTCACCTGCAGGATCACGTTCGGCTCGGTGCGGTCGCCAGTCGGCTCGCGTTCGAGGGTCCGAAGGGTGACCGAACCCTCGTCGGGCAGCGCATCCCGGGCGTTGAGCACCAGGTTGAGCACGATCTGTGCGAGCAGCGCCGGATCGGCGCGCACCGGACCGATCGCGTCGTCCAGATCGAGCCGCAGCCTGCGACGCCGACCGATCATCGTCGCGAGCAGTCGATCCATCCGACGGATCACCCGGTTCCAGTCGGTGGTCTTCGGTTCACTCGCCCGCTCACGGGCGATGTGCAGCAGCTGGTCCGCGATCGCCGTGGCGACGGACACCGCGTCGAGAGCCCGATGGGTGGCGACCTGCACGGCAGGGACCTCTGGAGCTGCTTCGCTGGCGAGTTGAATCTGTCCCAACACCACCGTCAGCAGGTTGTTCAGGTCGTGCGCCACGCCTTGGACCATGCTGCCCATCGCCTGCAGCATCTGCGCCTCGTGGAGACGCTGGGCCTCCTTGTGTCGGCGCTGTTCGGCGAGGTATCGCCGCCGCCGCTCGACCATCACGCCGAGACGGCAGGCGGTCGCCGTCATCAGCATCTCTTGCTCCGCCGAGAGGGCCGGGGAGCCGGGCCGCACCGCGAGGAACAGCTGCCCGCCAGGTCCGTCGGCGCAGAGGATCGGGTGCGACTGGGTGGTGAGATGCTCGGCGAAGGGGCCACCGGGGAACGGGGGGAAGGTCGCGGCCGGCGCTCCGGACGGAGCGGTCGGGTCGAGGCGGTCTGGCGCCTCGGGTCCGATCCCAGCCATCCGTAGCAGGCCGAGAGGTTCCTCGGCGTACGCCGCGGCGCCGACAGCATCGGTGGCCTCGCACAGGCAGGCGAGGATCTCGCGGCAACGATCCTCGACGTCGGACCCGTCGGTCCGGGTGCGGATCTGTACGAGCTTCCGGTAGCCGGCCTGCGTCAGCGGGCCGCCCGAGGGATGGGGAGAGCGAGGCGGGACCATGCGGAGCGCGGGCAGAATACGCCGATGGGACGACCGGGTAAACCTGACGCCGGACGCCATCCCGAACGCGACCCGGTGGGCGGGGATGAGCTGGAACCGGGAGTCGGATCGACCCGGACCGGCGATAGGATCCGGACGATGAAGCGTCTCGACCGCACCTCACGCCTTCGCCTGCTCGAATTCGTCTGCTCGTTCGCCTGGACCGACTTCGAGGTCACCGAAGCGGAGCGGGCAGTGGTGAGTCGGCTGGTCGACCGGTTCGAATTCGACCAGGAGGAACGGCGGCAGGTCGCTCGATGGCTCGAGTCGCCGCCACCCGCGGAAGACGTAGATCCACTCGAGATTCCTGCCGAGCATCGCTCCGTGTTCCTCGACGCCGTGCGGGAAGTCGTTGCAGCCGACGGAGTGACCCAGGCCGAGGCCGAGACTCTGGCATTGTTCGAGGAGCTGGTCAGCGGCTGACCTTCGTCGCGCGGCGACGGACTCGCTGCAGATCTCCGTGGCCCGCTACGCGGTCCGAGTGAGGTCGTGCGCTCTGCGCGAGTCACGAACTCACTGCCGCTCTTCGGCGACGATCTTCGGGATCAGCTCGCGCAGGCGGGCCGCCCGGCTGAGCGGGTCCGGGTGCGTGCTCATGAACTCTGCGGGACGGTCGGGGCTCAGTTCGGCCATCCGTTCCCAGAGCCGAGGAGCCTCCTCCGGGTCGTAGCCGGCGCGCACCAGGAAGCGCAGACCGATCTCGTCGGCCTCGGCTTCGTGGGTGCGGCTGAAGGGCAACAGCGCGCCATACTCGGTCGCCATGCCCAGCGCACCCATCCAGGTGGCGCGCTCTTCGTCACTGACTCCGCCCCAGCCGTCGAGCGCCAGGTCTGCGGCGGTGGCGACTCCGGCGGCGATCGCCTTCTGGGTCATCCGCTCGTTGCCGTGGTAGGACGTGGCGTGCGCGACCTCGTGACCGACCACGGCGGCCAGCCCGTCCTCGTTGCGCGTGATCGGCAGGATGCCGGAGTAGACCGCGACCTTTCCTCCGGGCAGACAGAACGCGTTGGGGACGTCGGGTGCGTCCAGCAGTTTGAACTCCCAGTCGTAGTCGCGACCCGATGCCTCCGCGATGCGTTTGCCGAGTCGCTGCAGCATCTCGTAGTCCGGGCCCGACTTGATCTCGGGATAGCGGGCGGTCTCCTCGGCGTAGGCCTGCACGCCCATCGAGGACATGTAGTCCTCGGGGAACCAGGCGGCCTGGTAGCGGCCGGTCTCGGGGACCACGGAGCAGGCGGTGAGGAGGATCGTCGCCAGGAGGCCGGCGACACCAGGTCGGAGTTGGGACGCGATCACGCACCGAGCGTAGCGTCGCGGCGGTCGAGGTTCCCGTCGGGACGGGGGCTCGGGTATGAACCCCTGGATGGACTGGCAGGACCGATACCTGAGTCGCGAGACCCCCTGGGACCTGCGCCGGATCACACCTCCCCTCGAGCATCTGCTGCGGTCCGGTCGCCTCGCCGACTGGGGTGTCCCGGAGGGCGCGCGGGTGCTGGTCCCCGGCTGCGGTCGTGGTCACGACCTGCGAGCTTGGCGCAGAGCGGGATTCCAGGTCGTCGGAATCGACATCGTCCCCGAGGCCGTGAGGGAGGCGCGGGCCCTGCTGCGCCTCAATGGCTTCGAGGACGGGGTCGAAGTGCTGTGTCGGGATGTCCTCGGTCTCGGCGAGTCGGACGAGCACTCCGCCGCCTACGATCTGGTATTCGATTACACCTGCCTGTGCGCCCTGCAGCCCCACCTTCGCGGGCTCTACGCGGCCGCGCTGGCGCGGATGGTGCGGCCCGGCGGGCTCTGGCTCGGCCTCGTGTTCCCGCTCGCGCCGGCCGGATACGGCGAACGGCCGCCCTTCCGGCTGACACCCGCGGACGTCGAAGCTGTTTTCGGTCGGTGGTTCGAGGCCGTGACCGACGTGGACGCGGTCGGGAGCGTGCTGGAGCGGCAAGGTCACGAGCGGTGGTTCGTGCGGAGACGATTCGGCGTGGGGGAGTCGCGGTCGGCTCCGGGATAGGCGATGCTGGGCGGGCCTGTCGCAGCTCTCGCAGAGCATTCCGATGCAGAAGCCCTACGCCTCCTCCCTCTCTCTCCTCGCCGTAGCCTGCGGCGGTTGTCTGGTCGCGCAGAACACGTTCGTGGTGCCGTCGAAGGCGAACACCACCGAACCGGGTGCGCTGTACTACGACAGCGCGCCGCAGTCGTATCCCTTCTGGGGGACGACCGGCACGACCACCGAGTCACGGGTCCAGTACCTGTACGATGCCGCCGACATCCCGGTCAACGGCGTCGCGCTCAACTCGGTGTCGGTGCGACAGCCCCGCGGATACACCGTGACCGGCACGACCGTGAACACCACCATCACCGTCTCGGTCGGGCCGAACGGACCGAACGGGGCGAGTTCGTCGTTCGCCAACAACCACGGGCAGAACGCGACCGTGGTCCACACCGGTGCGATCAACCTGCCGCAGCTGTCGGCGGTGAGCACCTGGCCGGCCGCGTGGCAGACGCCGATCCCCTTCGCGTCGCCGGTGGCCTACCAGCCGGCGATGGGGCAGAGCCTGGTCATCGAGTTCCAGACCACGTCGAACACGGCGGCTCGCTCGTGGACGTTGGAGGGCTACCGCGCCGAGTGGGGCTTCTCGCGATCCGAGTACTACCAGTCGAGCTGCCGTAACTCCGGCGGCAATGCCAGCGGCGGCTGGAGCTGGCAGCCGAGCGGGCTGGTGCCGGGTGGATCGTTCTACCTGAACCTCAGCAGCTACCCGAGCGGCACGCCGTCGCTCGCCAACAACGCGCTGTTCTTCGGCGTGCAGGGGCTCGGGGGGCAGGTCGGTGCCCTGACCACGCCGTTCGCGCTGTCTTCCCTGAACCTGCCGGCCGATCCGAGCTGCAACTGGGGCATCTCGATCATCAACGGGTTCCCGATGCAATACGTCGACTCCGGAACGAGCGGCTCGCTGCGCATGCAGAGCGTCGGCATCCCGAACGATCCGAACCTGATCAACGCGCAGTTCTACACCCAGAACCTGGCACTGGACGTCGACGCCGCGGGCATGCCGCAGCTGTTCCCGTCGATCGCGATCCGCTGGGTGTTGGGCACCGGCAACACGGTCCCGTGCACGAGGGTCTCGACGATCTACGATCCGTCCAGCCCGCGGACCACGGGCTCGGTCGCCCGCAGCGAGGGCGCTGCGCTGCAGTTCGGCTACTGATCGGCCTGGCCCGGTGCCGGGACGTCTTCGGACCCCGGCACGGCAGGCCCTGCCGCGCTTGCCTGCGTGCATCGCGTGCCCGATGCTGCGCGGATGACCCACGAATTCGTGATCCTCGGCGGCGCGCGCACGCCGATGGCCGAGTATTCCGGCACGCCCGGCTACGGGCTGTTCGCCGACCTCTCCGCGATCGAACTCGGCGCCATCGCCACCAAGGCGGCGCTGGAGCGCACCGGCGTCCAGCCGGACCAGGTCGACCAGATCTTCATCGGCAACGCCCAGCAGACCAGCGCCGACGCGCACTACGGTGCACGTCACGTCGGTCTGCGCGCCGGGATCCCGATCGAGGCGCCGGCGCTGACCGTCAACCGGATCTGCGGCAGCGGCATCCAGTCGGTGGTCTCGGCCTGCCACGCGATGGGCATGGGTGAGGCCTCGCTGTGCGTCGCGGGCGGCATGGAGAACATGAGCCAGGCGCCGTTCGTGCTGCGCGGCATCCGCAGCGGGATCCGCTTCGGCACCCAGCCGCCGCTGGAGGACATGCTGTTCGCCGGCCTGCAGGATCCGTTCTGCGGCTTCTTCATGGCGCAGACGGCGGACAACGTGGCCCGCGAATGCGCGATCAGCCGCGAGGAGCAGGACGCGTACGCGCTGCGCAGCCACCAGCTCGGCGCCGCCGCGGTCGCCGCCGGCAAGTTCGCCGAGGAGATCGTGCCGGTGACGGTGAAGCGCGGTCGCAAGGAGATCGAGGTCACCACCGACGACCACATCAAGCCCGAGACCACGCTGGAAGGTCTGGCGGCGCTGCGGCCGGCGTTCGGGAAGGACGGCACGGTGACCGCGGGCAACGCCTCGGGCATCGTCGACGGCGCGGCTTCGCTGGTGGTCGCCACCGCGGCACGCGCCAAGGAGCTCGGTCTGACCCCGAAGGCCAGGATCCGCAGCTGGGCGGTCGCCGGTGTGCGGCCGGAGGTGATGGGCATCGGCCCGGTCCCTGCGATCCGTATGGCCTGCGAGAAGGCCGGCATCGGGATCGGTGATCTGGACCTCGTGGAGATCAACGAGGCCTTCGCCGGCCAGTACCTCGGCTGCGAGAAGGAACTCGGCCTCGACCGCGATCGGTGCAACGTCAACGGCGGCGCGATCGCGCTCGGTCACCCGCTCGGCGCCACCGGCACCCGCCTGCTGCTCACCCTGGTCCGCGAACTCGGCGCGACCGGCAAGACCCTCGGCTGCGCCAGCGCCTGCATCGGCGGTGGGCAGGGGATCGCGATGATCGTCGAGCGGGTGTGACCATCCCGGGTCGCCTGAACCACCGCCTCGTTTCGAGCCCGTCGAGAGTCACCCCCGATGTACGTCCATAAGGTCACGCTCCAGCAGTTGAGGGGATTCGAGAGTCTCGAGTTCGAACTGGTTCGGCCGGACGGCAGCTACGCCGGTTGGACGGTGTTCACCGGCGACAATGGCTCGGGGAAGAGCGCTCTGCTTCGGGCGATCGCGATTGGTCTCCTGGGGGCCGATGCATCGCGTCCCCTTCAGCCCAGCTTCCGGGGTTGGATCCGGAAGGGTGCGCCGGATGGCTCGGCGGCGATCGAACTCCAGATCGTGCAGAGCCAGGGGGACGACAACTTCCGGATGACCGGCCGATTGCCGGGAGGGCCGTTCAAGGCGAAGCTGCGACTGGAGAACGGCAGCAGCGAGCCTAGGCTGAGCCCCGAATCGAGCGCCAAGAACCGGAAGACCGCCGAGCGCAGTGTGTGGGCCTCGGAACCCGGAGGGTGGTTTGCCTGTGGCTATGGGCCCTTTCGGCGGGTCTTCGGCGCCTCGCAGGAGGCGACGAAGCTCATGGTCGTTCCGGCCACGGCTCGGTTCGCGACGATGTTCCAGGAGGCAGCTTCGCTCTCGGAGGCAGATGCGTGGCTACGGAATCTGCAGCACAAGAAGCTCGAGAGCCGGGCGCGCGAATCCAGCCAGCTCGATGCGCTCGTGGCGCTGCTCAACTCGGACCTGTTGCCTAACGGGTTCCGCGTCGACCGGGTGGATTCCGATGGTCTCTGGGTGGTCGACCGGACTGGCGTCCAGCTCTCGTGGCACGAGATGAGTGACGGGTACCGCTCCGCGATCGCACTGGTCGTTGATATCGCTCGTCACATGCTCTCCGCGTACGGTGAGGATCCCTCGAACGCCCCGTCGGGAATCTCCTCGGACCCGTTCTGTCGGAGCGGTGTCGTGCTGATCGATGAGGTCGATGCACATCTTCACCCGGAGTGGCAGCGGGAATTCGGGTTCTGGCTCACCGAGAAGTTCCGCGGCGTGCAGTTCCTGGTGACCACGCATAGCCCTCTGATCTGTCAGGCTGCGAGTGCAGGTGGCCTGTTCCACCTTCCGGAGCCCGGCAGTGCCGAAGTGCCGCGGCAACTCACGGAGGAGGAGTGGCGGCGCGTCATCGCGGCACGGCCGGACACCATCCTGCTCGGACCGGCCTTCCAGCTGCAGAACACCCGTTCTCCCCGGGCTGTACAGGGACGCGTCGACTACGCCCGACTCGCCAGCAAGCAACGCGCTGGGGCGGAGCTGACCCCAGAGGAGTTCGCGAAGTACAGGCAGCTCGAGCTGTTCGTCAAGGTGGACGAGGAACTCTGAGCGGTGTATGCGATCAGGAGGGTGAAGCTCGAGCCGCAGATCCTGGCGGACCTGCGCCGGCGGCAGGCCAGAGTCGACGCGCGGTCTCATGCCGCTGGATTCAAGGCGCAGACCGAATGGAACAATGCGCGGCAGTCGAACTGTATCAAGACGGTGCGGTCGATCCTGGCCCGCATGACGGGCGATCTCGAGCGCTGCATGTACTGCGTGGACTCCCACGCGACCGACATCGAGCACTTCTGGCCGAAGTCCCCGTATCCAGATCGGATGTTCTGCTGGAGCAACCTCTTGCTCTGTTGCGCGGAGTGCGGCCGCTTCAAGGGTGATCGATTCCCCTTGGGCCTCGCGGGGGAATCGCTGCTCGTGGATCCGACGGTCGATTCGCCATGGGATCACCTGGACCTGGACCCCGAGACCGGAGCCATTACGGCGGCCTACTCGATCGAGTCCGGAAGTTGGTCGGAGCGCGGCGAGCGAACGGTCGAGCTCCTGCAACTCGATCGACGCGAGGCTCTTCAGCGGAGCTACCTCCGAACGCTCCGCAGGCTCACCGAGGCGCTCGACCAGGTCCTGGACTCGGGAACTCCGGAGCCTGCCGACCTCCTCGAGTTCCTGCGTGACCGCGACGACCACCGGTTGCTCGGCTGGCTGCTGTCGCCGCGGGGGACGTGCTTGCCGGCCGTGGCCCGCCTCAGAGATCATTGGCCGTCGGTATTCGAGGACATGATCGCCCGTGTGGCGCAGGACGGGAGCTGACGGAGTCGGCCGGCGTGCTGCGTCGGCGTGGACCGAGGGCTGGGCCTTCGCGCTCAGCCCTCGTTCTTACCCACCGGCGTCGGCGCCTTGGGCTCGTTCAGCGGGTTCTCGCCCGACCAGAACTCGATGGTGTTGAACACGAAGAAGTCGCCGAACATCGCGATCGGGTAGACCGGCACGATCCAGAAGGCGGTGTTGATCACGCTGTTCCAGACCCGTGAGTCGGTGGCGCGGGTGTTCCAGGACTGGATGCCGCGGAACGCGTTGTACTGACCGACGCAGCCGGTCAGGGCGAGGACGCCGGCGAGTGCGGCGAGGTGGAGCAGTCTCTTCATCGGTTGGATACCTCCGTTCGGAGGCATTCTCGCGGTCGCGGCGCGGTGGATCCATGCCGCTTCCAGCGGTCCGCCCGGGAACCTCGCGTCACGACGCCTCTCGGCCTACACTGCGCCGTTCGCGTGATCGGCCCCTGGACGGTTCCGGAGGGTCGCGCCGCCTCGAGGAAGCGATGACCGCCAAGCGCCAGAACGTCCAGATCGACGGCCGGATCCTCTACCTGACCGAGGACGAGGACCTGCTGAAGAAGCAGCTCTACGGCTACGAGGACCTCGCCCACGATCCCGACCGGAAGCTGATCGACAACATCTCGACCGACGAGCTGACGCCGGGCTGGGTCTGCTACTACTACGACGAGACGCTGGCCCGCTACTGCCTCGTCGGTCTGCGCGGTGGGCACGTGAAGCCCGATGCGATCCTGAACGGCAAGTTCGGCGTGATCGTCAGCGGCGTGTCGAAGGGCTGCGGTTCGAGCCGCGAGACCGCGCCGTTCAGCGAGCTGAAGGCCGGCGTGCAGCTGGTGATCGCGAAGAACATCGAGAAGATCTACGGCCAGAACTGCCAGAACATCGGTCTGTTGACCTCGACCGACTTCGGGCTGATCGAGCGGATCGAACGCGGTGAGGAGATCCCGATCGCCGAATTCACCAAGGGCCTCGATCCGATCGCCACCTCGATCGTCGAGCACGGTGGGTTGTTCGCCTACAACGAGGCGCGGCTGGCTGGCGAGGTGTCGCCGCCACAGGTCGCGACCGCCGCGCGGCCGATGACGCTCTCGGAGAAGATCATCGCCGACCGGGCGATCGCCGACGCCAAGGCCGGCACCACCGGCATCCCGGCGGTGCAGCCGGGCGACGCGCTGTTCGTGCGCACCGACGTGCGGTTCAGCCACGAGTACGTCACCCCGATGGCCGAGGCGCTGTTCAAGATGGGCCTCGGCGAGGACGCGAGGGTCCAGGACCCGTCCTCGGTGTTCGCGTTCCGCGACCACCTGACGTTCCTCGACCGGGTGATGCCGGAGGCCCACGTGAAGATGGGGCTGAAGGAGCAGGCGGCGAGCCTGGCGACCGTCCAGCAGTCGTTCACCGAACGCCAGGGCATCCGCCTCTACGGCGAGGTCGAGCGCGACGGCCAGCAGGCCGGCTCCGAGGGCATCTGCCACAACATCGTCATCGAGGAGCTGGCGCTGCCCGGGCAGCTGGTGATCGGCACCGACAGCCACACCTGCATGGCCGGCGTGCTGGGCTGCTTCGCGTTCGGCGTCGGCTCGACCGACATGGCGAATTCGTGGTTCACCAAGGACGTCCGCGTCCGCGTGCCCGAGTCGGCGCGAGTCAACCTGACTGGCGCGCTGAAGCCCGGCGTGTCGGCCAAGGACCTGATGCTGCACCTCCTGTCGCAGCCGTTCTTCAAGTCGGGCGACGGCATCGGCAAGGTCCTCGAGTTCGGCGGCGAGGGTCTGTCGTCGATGGGCATCGACGAGCGCGCGACGCTGACCAACATGGCGGTCGAGGCGGGGGGCTTCACCGGCATCTGTGAGGCCGACCAGGCGATCCTCGACTACCTCCGCGACCAGCGCGGTGTCGATCCGCAGAGTCTCGAGGGCCGGCTGTTCCGCGCCGATCCCGACGCCAGCTACTGCCACGTGTTCGACATCGACCTCGCGACCATCGAGCCGACGGTTGCGACTCCGGGTGACCCGCGCAACGGCATCCCGCTGCGCGAGGCCGGCCGCGACGTGAAGATCGACATCGCCTACGGCGGCTCGTGCACCGGCGGCAAGAAGGCCGACATGGACATGTATGCCGAGGTTGTCCGCAAGGCGGTCGATGCCGGCCACAGCCTGCCCGACGGCGTGCGCTGCTACATCCAGTTCGGCAGCCAGAAGATCCGCGACTACGCGGAGACCATGGGCTACGTGCAGCTGTTCGAGCAGGCCGGCGTGGAGCTGATCGACCCGAGCTGCGGCGCCTGCATCAAGGCCGGGCCGGGGGTTTCGGACCGCCCCGACCAGGTGACCGTCTCGGCGATCAACCGCAACTTCCCCGGTCGTTCGGGGCCGGGGCAGGTGTACCTGGCGAGCCCTTACGTGGTGGTCGCGAGTGCCTTCCTCGGGCGGCTGGGGTCGCCCGAGGAGCTGTGAGGCGCGAATTCGACGCTCACGACTCGGCGGACGATCGAGGCGGAGCGCGCAGGCCTGTGATCGGATCTTGCCAGGGTGCCTCCACCTGGGACCAATCGACCTTGGTGGCCTGCTCGGCGCCGCGGATCGCGACCTCGTTGTCGTCCCGAAACGCCACGAACCAGTCCTGGAAAACGTGACCGATGCGACGTCCGGCGAACCCGGCACGGGCTGCGGCGTCCTGTAGCCGCGCCGCGGAGTAGATGTTGATCGGTCGGTCGGTCCAGCGCTCGGGGTCGACGATCCGTTCGTCGTCGCCGTCGCAGAACGCCGCGGTGGCCAGGAGGATCGTCTTCTCGTGGGAGACCTCCGCGAGCCGTTCGAACAACCTCGGGAGCTGCGTCGGGGGCAGGTGGGTGAACACCGAGTAGGACAGGGCGTAGTCGAACGTCTCGCCGAAGCTGCCGAAGTCGAAGTCGGTGCCGTGGTGGAACCGCGGCCGCTTCCTGTCGGTCAACTCGCGGCCGACCTCGTGCTCGAGTCCCTGCTCGATCGCCTCCGCAAGTGGTTCGACTCCGCAGTAGTTGTCCGGAGCCAGGTACTGGATCAGGAGTCGGCCGGCGCGAAGGCTGCCCGCACCGACTTCCAGGAGCTTGTGGTGTTCGCGGAGTCCGAAGAAGAGCGTCAGCAGGGCGAACTGGGCGGCGCCGATGGTGTCGTACATCAGCGGGTTGCCGGCTCGGCGTCGCCATCGGTCGGACTCGGGTCGTGCTGGGTCGGTCATGGTCGTTGGGGTGGCCTGCGTGCGGCGTTTCCCGATCGTCGCCTGCAGCATCCGTCGTCAGGGGAAGATGTCGAGCCACCTGCCGAAGTCGATGCCGTCGGCGCAGGTGTCGCCGATGCCGTTGCTGAGTTCAGACGTAGGGGGTCGCGTGCCGCTCCCTCGATCGGGATCCACCGTGCGCTGCTGCGGATCCTCGACAGGGCGCCGGAGGTCTCCGAGGCGGGGTCATGGCAGCGTGAGATCCTCGCGGCCACCCGGCAGCAGCTGCAGCGGTCGCTCCAGGATGGTGCCGTCGGGTAGCTGGACCTTCAGCGTGTAGCCGCCGGGTCGGATCGGGTCCTCGAGCTGGCTGCGCCCGGCGGCGGGGAGGCCGCCCTGGGCGACCGTCCTGTGGCCATCGTCGGCGTCGCGGTGGACCCAGCGCGTCGCGACCTCGGTGCCGTCAGTTCGCTCGAGGCGGACCGGCACCCGGTCGAGCGGCTGGCCGGTGGTCTGGTCACGGACCTCGAGGCTGAGCAGGGCGCCGGGTTCGAGGTCGACCGCGCGCTCGACCCGGGCGCCGCCGTCCTGGTCGAACTCCACGCTCGCCGGCAGCAGGGGCCGTGGGTTGCCGTCGCCGTCCAGGGCGACGAGTTTGAGCCGCCACGATCCCGGCTGCAGGTCGGGGAGTTCGTAGCTGCCATCGGCGGCCTTGTTCTCGCGGGTCCAGGCCTCGGTGTAGGGAGCTCCTGGCGTGCCGAGTTCGTGCCGGCTCGCGACGACCCGCAGGTGATCGACCGGGGTCAAGCGATCGTCGCGGATCAGCACCCGGACACCGGTCGCGCGGGTCGCGGGAACCAGGCGGACGTCGACGTCGCGCCAGGCCTCGGTCGGCAGGCGGGTCTCGGTGAGCGGATCGGACGGCACGTATCCATCGGCTTCGACGCGGAACGAGCAGCGCTCGCCCGGCTCGAGGGCGAGCCGGAACTCGACGTCGAACTCGACCAGGCGCTCGTTCGGCAGGGCCGGTGTCGGCGTCACCGGGACGATGCGGAAGCTGGTAAGGAAGTCGTTGCTCGTGGCTTCGATGGCGTGGATCCGCAGGCCGCCGGTCGGTTCCGTCGGTGCATCGTCTGCGACCGGCGTCGGTGCTCCGCTGGCGTCGTTCTCGGTGCTGGTGGTTTCGCTCGGCGAGTCCGGCTCGGCTCCGGTTTCCACCGCGCGTCGCGTGGCTCCTCGCGAGGGTTCGTCGGTCGAGGGATCGATCTCCGCCGAGTCCGCACCGCGGCCGCTGCGCGGGCCGGGCGGCTGGTTCTGCTGAGGATCGGCGAACAGCAGATAGCCGGTCGCTGCGAGGGCGAGGAGCGCGAGGGCTGCGAGCAGGAGGCGGGCGTTCACGCCGAGCAGGGTAGCGCGACCCCGTTCGGGCGACTCCTCGCCGTCCGGATCTCACACCGGCGGCGGATCGGTCCAGGTCACCGGGCGGACGATCGGCTGCGGGTTGCTGGTCGGACGGGGACTGGAGGAAGGATGGGTCTCGGGTCGCATCGTGTCTCGATTCCGTGGTGGGGGGAGCGGCGTGACCGAGGTGTCCCGCACCGCCCCAGAGGTCACGCCCATTCCGGGATTCCGTCGGGACGACGCGGTAGCGTGCCGGTCATGGTCGCGCGTCCCGATCCCGTCCGCCTCGAGGTCGTCCACCAGCTCCTCGCCGCGTTGTGCGAGGAGGGCGGGGCGGTGCTGCAGCGCACGGCGCTGAGTCCGAACATCCGCGAGCGGCGTGACTTCTCCTTCGCGCTGTTCGACGCCGAGGCAAGACTGGTCGCTCAGGCGGCGCACATCCCGGTGCATCTGGGTAGCGCCGGCGAGTCGGTCGTGGCGGTGCGCGACGCGCTCGATCTCGCGCCGGGCGACGTCGCGATCCTCAACGACCCCTACCGCGGCGGCACGCACCTGCCCGACATCACCCTGGTCCGGCCGGTGTTCCTGCGGCCGGACGCCGCGCGTCCCGACTTCTTCCTCGTCGATCGCGCGCACCACGCCGACGTCGGCGGCGCGGTGCCGGGGTCGATGGGGGTCGCGCGCGATCTGCATGGCGAAGGCCTGGTGATCCCGCCGGTGAAGCTGCGGGCCGCCGGCGAGTTCGTGCCCGAGGTCCGCGCGCTGATCGCCGCGAACGTGCGCCGTCCCGACGAGCGTCTGCTCGACCTGCGGGCCCAGGAAGCGGCGCTCGAGCGCGCGGAGCAGCGGTTGCGGGCGCTGTGCTCCGCACGCGGCCTGGAGGAGATCGAGTCCTACTGCGGCCACCTGATGGACTACGCCGAGGCGCTGGCCCGCGAGGCCATCGGCGGACTGAAGCCCGGGCGGTGGCGCGCGGCCGACCAGCTCGACGACGACGGCTCGGGTCCGAAGGCCGAGCCGCTGCCGATCCGGCTGGCACTCTCGGTGCGCGGCGGGCGGTTGCGCTTCGACTGGCGCGGCACGGCGCCGCAGGCCCGCGGCGGCGTGAACGCCAACCGCGGCATCGTGATGGCGGCCTGTGCCTACGCGCTGCGCTGTCTGTGTCCGGCGCGGTTGCCGACCAACGAGGGTCTGTTCCGGGTCGTCGAGGTGGTGACCGAGCCGGGCTCGTTGCTGCAGCCGGTCTCGCCTGCGCCGGTGGCGGGCGGCAACGTGGAGACCAGTCAGCGTCTCGTCGACCTCTGCTTCGCGGCACTCGCCCAGGCGGCACCGGGGCGTCTGCCGGCGGCCTCGGCGGGCACCATGAGCAACCTCACCCTCGGGGGCCCCGGCTTCTCGATCTACGAGACCTTGCCGGGCGGCGCCGGAGCCGGTCCTTCGCGTCCGGGCGCCTCCGCGTTGCAGACCCACATGACCAACACCTCCAACACTCCGGTGGAGGAGGCCGAGCGCACCGCTCCGCTGCGGATCCGGGCCCTGACGGTGCGGCGCGGATCGGGCGGTCGCGGGGCGAGGCGAGGTGGCGACGGGCTCGTCAAGGAGATCGAGGTCCTCGAGCCGACCGCGGCGACGCTGTTCGCCGAGCGTTGGCGCACCGCGCCGGCTGGACGGGACGGCGGTGGGGCCGGGAGCTGCTGGCACGCACGGATCGAGGGCTCCGACGGGCGGCGGCGAAAGGTCGCCGCGAAGACCTCGGTCGAGCTGCCTGCGGGTTCGCGACTGCGGATCGAGACTCCTGGCGGCGGAGGGCACGGTCGATGAACGGTTCATCACGCCGTGCAACGTGGGGAGCCGTGGCGCTGTGGGTGGTCAGCCTCGCCGCGTGCCACACTCCGCTCGCCTACGAGCCCCTGCGCCTGTCGCTGGAGCGGCCGCTCGATGCCGTTGATTTCGGACGGGCGATCGACTCGCTGCGCGGCGACTACCCGAGTCTGGTGGTCGACGGCGACGGGATGCGCGCCGCCAGCGCTTGGGAACGCTGCGAGGACTACGGCTGGCCGGCCCGCCGTCGTCTCTCGGTGTTCGTCGAGGACGACCGGAAGTCGCTCGGAGTCGTCGTGGAGCTGCAGCACTATCGGCTCGATTTCGGCGGCATGCCCGAGTGGTCGGAGGTCCAGGGTCATGCGCGCTTCGAACGGGAGGTCGTAGACCGTTTGCGAGCGGTGCTCGGCGCGTAGCGTCGGGCGAGGCGGCGGGCGTCGGCAGCATGCTCGGCTCGCAGTGCGTCGCGGGAGCTTCGCAGGCGTGGATCACCGGGATGGTCGCGCAGGGCGCACGTCAGGTGGTGCAGCGCGAGCATCGGGGCGCCACCCAGCTCCTCCAGTCGCGCCCGGGCCAGTGCCAGCACGACCGGGTCGGCCCGCCAACGTTCGGCGTCCTGCAGGGCTTCGCGAGCCGCGGCGAGCCGGCCGTCGTGCGCCGCATCTTCGAACCGCCAGAGAGCCACACGCGCGTCGCCCGGTAGCAGTTCGCTCGCCATGTGCAGCAGGGTCGTCGGCTCCCAGCGCGCGAAGTCGGCCCTCGAGACTCTCGAGAAGCGCAGGGTGTGCTGACGCAGCCACGACTCCAGGGGGCGGATGTCCAGGGCTCTCAGGATCCTGTGGACCTGACGGAACGCGGCTCCCGGCTCCAGCTTGCGGCGGCGTGCGCGACCCCACACTCGCGGCAGGCCGCGGTCGAGTAGGCGTGCGGCGGCCTCGCCGAGTAGGGCCTCGCCCAGGCGCCTCGACCAGAACTCCTCGCGCTCGTCGTCGAAGCCCAGCGCGTCGGCGATTCCGATGAGCAGTTCGCGCAACTTGTCGGTGCTGACGTGCAGGCGCCGGGCAGTTCGGGACGTGTGGATCCGGCCGTTGCGCCGATGCTCCGCGGTGCGGGCGAGAGCGACGAGCCCGGGGTCGGCGAGATCGTCCGCGGTGAGTTCGGGGCGGAGCCCGTCGGTCGGGATCGCCAGCGCGTCGATGTCGAGCGGTTCGGTGCGGACGCTGCGCCACTCGAGTCGGTAGTAGGATCTCTGCAGCGCGCGCATCACGTGACGGCGCCGCTGGGCCTCGTCGCCTTCGAGCATGGCCTCGGGATCCTCGAGTGCGAGGACGAACAGTTCCTGCCCCAGGTCGTCCAGCAGGTCGGTGCGGCGACTCGCGTCGAAGCCCTTCCAGCCGCCGAGCCGACGCAGGAACTTCGGCAGCAGCTCCCATCGGAATCGATCGGCGAGCTCCAGCGCCGCGGCGCGGAGCGGGTCGACTCCGTCGAGTCGGGGAGCTGGACCTTCGGGATCGGTTCGGTCGGGAATCGGGGGGCGGACGAGAGAGCGGCGGTCCATGTTGCCTCGGGGGGAGAGCGGCGGCACGGTGCGCTCGTTCTAGTTACGCCGAGGCGGAAATCAAGCTCCATAGGGCCGCGGACGATTCCTGGACGTCGCCCTGTCCGGCCCCGGCGGCGGCGGTATCCTCCGGGGCTTTTCTCGCGCTGCGG
>JAUILN010000036.1 GCA_030432695.1 bacterium
GGGTGCGGATCCGCCATGGCGGACGTAGGTCGATAAATCGACACGAGCGAGAGGACAGATTGGCCGCCTGACCGCTTAGTCGAAGTGCTTGAAACAACGGCGGAAAGGCGGCCGATGAGAATCTCGCACGACTTCGACCTGAGCGCTACTCCCGAGTTCGGTGAACTGCAAGCCCTGATGAAGGCGCGGGCGATGGTGCCGCCGGACGAAGCAGCGCGGACCCAGCCGGAGTTCGAGCGGGCGCTTCTTGCGGGGATGATGCGACTCGGCTGCGCCGGGGTGACGATGGACCTGGAGCGGCTGGACGTAGACGCCGACGGCGTCGAGGTCGACGGTGAGCGCTTTCGGCGGCGGGCGGGCAAGACGACGGGCCACTACATGACGTCCATGGGCAAGGTCGAGGTCGAGCGAAGCACCTACCGGGCGCGAGGCGGGCACGGCGGGCGGACCATCGCGCCGCTCGAGCTGCGCCTCGGGCTGGTCGACGGGCACTGGACGCTGGCGGCGGCCGAGATTGGTTCGGCGTTCATGGCGGCGGTGCCTTCGGAGGCGTCGGCATCGCTGCTGGAGA
This sequence comes from bacterium, assembly GCA_030432695.1. GTDB lineage: Bacteria > Planctomycetota > UBA1135 > UBA1135 > UBA2386 > JAUILN01. The sequence continues at coordinate 572 of JAUILN010000036.1, forward strand.
TGGTCGGCGGGATGTGTCCATCGGCGAGCCACCTCGACCGCCTGCCCAAGCGCATCAGCGAGGTGTGGGAGACCCACCGGGAAGCGCTCGAAGAAGCGGTCAGGGAGTCGGCGGAGGCAGACCTTCCGCCCGTCGAAGACGTCGCGCTGATCGCGGTGAGCCTCGATGGCATCATGGTGCCGATGAAGGACGCTCCGCGCGAGCGCTCGCCTGACAAACAGGCGTCGGGCCCCAAGGGGCATCGGGAGGTCGGCTGCGCGAGCCTGACGATGTACGACGCCGAGGGCGAGCGGCTGCACACCATCCGCTTCGGGCGGATGCCCGAGAAGCACAAGGTGACGCTGCACAGCCAGATGCAGGCCGAGCTCGGCAGCCTCGTCGAGCGATATCCTGCCGCGTCCCTCGCGGCGATCGCCGACGGCGCCGCGGACAACTGGCGGATCCTCGATGCCATCGCCGACGAGATCGGGCGGCCTGTCGAACGGGTGCTCGATTACTGGCACGCGGTCGAGCACTTCGACCTCGCGCTGAAGAAAGCTCGGGTCTCCAAGAAGGCGCGCAGCGAGTGGCGCCGCGCAGTGCGGGACGATGAGGACGGCGTCGAGCGCCTCATCGCCGAGCTGGGTGCCCACGTCGCCCAGAGCACCGGCAACCGGCGCGCGCTCATCGAGCGTGAGTTCGAGTACCTTGTCAAACACGCCGACCGCATGGACTACCCCCGTCTGGCGGCCGAGAAGTGCCCCATCGGCAGCGGCGTGCAGGAGGGGGTGTGCAAGTCGCTCGTCGCCGACCGGATGAAGTGCTCGGGGATGACATGGCTCCAGGCCGGCGGTCAGGCGATCCTGACCTCACGCGGCTGGGCGCAGTCGGGTCGACTTCGCCATGCGTGGCGGGCACTGCGGCGAGTGCTGGTGCGCAAGGTCGAGATTGATGTGAGCAATGAGCGGAAGAGGCCCCAATGGTCCGCAGCGGCATGAAGCTGGATCCGCCATGGCGGATGGGCACCC
>JAUILN010000029.1 GCA_030432695.1 bacterium
GGATGCGGTCCTCGGACCGTAGCGAGCCCAGTAGCATCGTGAGGAGCCGGATGCGGTAGTCCCGCACGTCCGGATCTGTGGGAAGCCAGGGGGGTGACCCCCTGGCTGACCCGTCACTACGACAGACATGCGAACCACGACTCGAGCCGATTGGTCACTACGCTGCCGCCGAGGGATCGGGGGTGGCCTTCGAGGCCGGTCTCCAGGACCTGAGGCTTCGGCGGTGTACGTGCTCCGCGCGCAGCTCATCGGAAGAGGTCTCGCGGAACGGGTTCGCGCGTCGGCTGGAATCGAGGACTGATACGAATCGGGCGAAACGGGGATTCAGGGGGCAGCTCCCGGCCCGGGTCGCGTTCGATACGTGCATGTCCCAGATCGAATCCCTCGAAGTTCGACTCGCGACCCTCGAACGCCGGCTCCGCGTCCATCGTGCAGTCGCCGCGGTTTCGGGCCTGTTGGCGGTCGTGTTTCTCACCGCCGCCGCCCAGGATCCGAAGGCCGGTGTTCCTGAGGTTCTCCAGGCCCGCCGCATCGAGGTGCTCGACGAGCGGGGCAATGCGCTGGTGGTCCTGGGCGAGTCGAAGCAAGCCGGTGAGATCTTGCTGAACCAGGGTGAATACAACGAGTTGCGGCTCGCGGTCCAGGGGCCGTTCCGCGGGCCGGTCCTGCAGACGCGTCTGCCGCTGTCGGTCGCCACGATCGACCACGAGGGACGGGATCCGGAGCAGTTCCTGGAGATCGACACCTACAACAGCCGTCTCGAGCTCCACAACACGCGCAACAGATCGATGGGTGTCGAGGGGGAGTCCATGTTGGTGACCCCCGGCTCGATCCGGATGCTCTCGAACAAGGGCAAGCCGCAGGCCGAGTTCTTGAACAATCGCCTGTGGATCAGCAATGGCGATGGACAGAAGGTCGCCGAGCTCGAGTCGATGGGTAGCCACGGCGACGTGGACGTCGGGAGCCTGAGGCTCTTCCGCGGCGAGGAAGAGGCGCGAGACGTCTGGCTGACCTCTTGGGAGGGCACCGGCTATCTGGAGCTGGTGGGCACCAAGCCCGGCGTCATCAATCGGTAGATGTCGTTCGGGCTTTCAAGGCTGCGCGGTGAGGTCAGGGCGGTCCGCGCTCGTCTGTCGCGGACGGTGCCTGTGTCGCGGTCGGTGCCTGGCACCGACTACGACAGATTCCGGGAGGCGTCAGTCGTCCCGGTTGCGGCGTGCGGCGTCGTCGCCCTTGGATGCGGTGGCTCGTAACGCAGCCACCTGCTGAACGAGTTCATGCAGCTGCTTGCTGAGGGCGTCGATCCGCTGCTCGAGGTTCGTGCTCTGCTTCGTCGCCGCGGCGTCCGCGTCGCGCACCAGATCGATCGCCGCGGCCACCTGGGGGGCGAGCCCGTGCAGGAGGATGGGGCCCTCGTCGCCGAGGCCCATCGTGGTGAGCTGGGCCCCGCCATTGGAGGAGCTGGCGAAGAACGGCCGCAGCGCATTGGCGGCGTGCTGCGGGTGCAGATTCGCGAGCGGCACCGCGCATTGCACCGGCAGATAGTGCTCCCGGATCGCGAGAACCTGGTCGGCGGTCATCTGCCGGGCCCGGCTCGCCACCTCGCCGCGGCGTGGTCCCTGCAGTGACAGGATCTCCCAGGTCTTCTCGTCGTTGCCGAACGGCACCCGCACGAAGCCCTTCGACCAGAGCATCCGGCCGAGGAACACCTCGAGGCCGTCCGGATCGTCGAACAGCATCGCGGTCTGCAGCGTGATGAGGTTCTGGTCCGGCGCCAGCTCACGCGGGTCGTAGAGGTAGTTGCGACCGAGCTGCTCGGCGACCCGGTTCACCAGGTCCGTCAGGTGCATCTCCCCCGCGTCGAGGCGGAACGGCAGGTCGGCGGCGATCTGCTTGGGCGTGAGCCGGGTCGGTGCGCGCTGTTCTTGCCCGTCGTCCTGCCCGGGCAGGGCGAGGCAGCAGGCCATGGCGAACGAGGCGAAGGCGATGGGAACGAGGCGGGCGGCGGGGTGGGTCATGGTGAAGCCGGGCGATTCATGGTGCTCGGGAGTTCGGCTGGGACGCGCCGCGCACGACCCGGCTTCCGGGAATCCTGCCGGTCTGGCTGTCCCGTGTTCCGCCCGCCGCTATCTTGCTTACTCCCGGCCGGGAAGCTGTATGCCCGAGGATCGAGCGGACCCGTTCCACGCGTTCATCGCCCGTCACTACGACTGGATGGTGCGGCTCGCCTCGCGCCTGCTGTTCGGCGTGAACCGCGACTTCGAGGAGACGCGCGACGCGGTGCATGACGCAATGGTGAGATTCCTGGAGAGCATGCCGCGGATCGTGATCGCCGACGACCGCAAGGGGCGGGCGCTGCTCCGGACGATCCTGAAGCGCCACTTGATCAATCAGGCCGAGCGGCACGCGCGGCGGCGGGTGCGATCCTTCGACGTGACCGACGACGATGGCGTCATCCTCGATCTCGACGCCGGCAGCGTGATGCTCGCGGATGGCACGACGCCGTCGATGGGCTACCACCGCAAGCTGCAACGTGCGCGGGTGCGGTTGGCGATCTCGCTGATCGGCAATCCACTCGATCGTGCGATCCTCGAGCTGCGAGAGTTCGAGGGTCTCGAGTGGGAGGCCATCGGGAAGGAGCTGGGGCAGCACCCCGAGATGCTGCGGATGCGTTTGCGCCGCCTGCACCGCGCTCTGGCGAAGACCATCGAGCGGATCCGCTGGGGACAGATCGACGAGCTGTTGGCGGAACTCGGCCCGGACGCCTTCACGGACGACGGCGACTCCGGCGAGGGTCCGGCCGAGTAGCGACCGCTCCGACCTATCGGGGTCGCGTGGCCGCCGCGTGCGGGTCGTCCGGAAACAGGCGCCGCCACCGTGCCGCGACCTCCTCGGCGTGGTCGGGCAACTCGAGGTGCTGCATCACGAGGTGCAGGAAGCGCAGGTCGAAGTCGCGCAGATCGGGGCAGCGGAGCATCGCATCGAAGTGCTCTTCGGCGAGGTCGCGGAGTTCTTCGTCGAGCTGTTCGGAAGGCGTGCGGTGCAGCGCCGCGTAGCCGAGCAGCAGCGCGCTCGTCTCCAATGGGAACAGCGAGTCGGCCTCGGCAGCGGCGAAGTATTCGAGGGCGGCGGATCTGGTGTCGCCGTCGGCCAGTCGGAACTGGCCGAGGAAGTGCCGGAAGATCCCGTCCTGGTTGCGTGCGGCAGCCGGAACCAGCCAGTCGGCGGCGTCCTTGCGGTCACCGGTGAATGCACCGGCGAGGGTGCTCCTGATGAGCTGTGGCCAGGTTTCGAGGTAGAGCGGGTGGACGCGCGGCATGACCTCCGCGAGCGATCCTGACTGCTGAACCGCACCTGCCGCAGTGGTGAGGCCGCCGAGTGCGGACAGGGGACGTAGAGCCGAGAGCTGCTCGCCGAATGCTGCCTTCGCGACGACCTCGCGCATGTAGCTCAGCGTGTCGCCGAGGGCAGCCAGGAGTCTTGGCCACGCGTCGAGGTGATCGCGCATCGACTTCGATATCACGGGATGCCGGTCCAGCAGCGCCTCGGCCTGCTCGGCGCGCCCGCTGACCCGCAGGCAGAATGCCTCCAGGAACACACCGAACGAATCGCTGGGGTAACGGCCTTGGAACGCCCTGGCGGCCCGCGTCGCCTCGTCGAGATCGCCCTGCATCAGGACGGTGGTGATGTACATCTCGTTGGCGGGGCGGTGCGACGGATCCGCAACCAGCGCGTCCTGGAGGTGCTCCAGGATCTCTTCACCATGCTCGGCGAGGAGTGCGCGGGCGTAGTGGGATTCGGCTGGCGGCAGGGCTCCGGAATCCAGCGCCTCGCAGACCAGCGCGCGGTGCACCGCCCGGGTGGGACTCCACTTCACCATGGGCTCCCGCGTGCGGTCGCCCCGGAGCAGAAGCACGCGAGCACGGCCTTCGGCGTCGAGCGATCTGGTTCGCAGCTCCTCGACCAGTGCGCGGCTCCGCTCGAAATCCATCAGCGCGATCGCGAGTTCCACGCGGCGGATCGCGATGTGTGCGTCGTCGGCGAGTCCGAGCCGCTCGGCGTGGTCGTAGTGCTGGCTGGCTTCGACCCACGAGCCGCGAGCGAAAGCCTGATCGCCGAGCAGGCGGATGGCGCGCGCTTCCTGGGCCATCGCCCGGTCGGCGTTGGCGGAGGCTTCCCGCTCGTTGCGGGTGGCGGTCTCTCGTTGGTCGACAGCGATCCACGCCGCGGCGCCCACTCCGACGAGCGCGGCGCTCAACAACACCAGCAAGGCAGCCACCGCCCGATTGCGTCTCACCCAGAGCTGCAGCCGCGCCCAAGCCCCAGGCCGCTTCGCCAGGATCGGCTCGTGCATCCTGAAGCGCCGCAGGTCCTCCGCCAGCGCCACAGCACTCGCGTAACGCCGCGCAGGATCCTTGGCGAGCGCCGTATGCACGATCACTCCCAGATCGGGCGGCACGTTGGTGCCCGCCGCGGTGACCGGCTCCGGCTCCTCGTCGCAGATCTTCCGATACACCTCCGCATCCGTCTGGCCCTCGAACGGTCGCTTGCCGGTGATGCACTGGTAGAGGGTCACGCCGAGGGCCCACACGTCGACCCGCGGATCGCGGTTGTGCCCGCGGGTCTGCTCGGGCGCCATGTAGTGCGGCGTGCCGGCCGAGTCCTGGGAGCGGGATTCGGGATCGGATACAGCCTCGGCGCGGCCGGCGACGCCGAAGTCGAGGACCACCGGCTCGCCATTGTCCTTGCGGATCCGGATGTTCGCAGGCTTGAGGTCGCGGTGCACGAGGCCGAGGTCGTGCGCGTGCTGCACGGCCCGGGCGATGGTCTCGAAGCGCCCCGCGAGCTGCTTGAAGTCCTGCGCCGAGGTCGGCCGTCGGAAGCCCTGCGGCGTCAGCTCCTCGGCGAGGCTGTGGCCCTCGATGAGTTCCAACACCAGGTAGGGCGGGTCCGCGTCGAAGCCGACCTCGTAGACCCGACACAGGTTCGGATGCTCGAGCAGCGAGGAGATCTCGGTCTCGCGGTCGAAGCGGCGCCGTGCGCGCTCGTAATGGACGAAGTGCGGCAGGATCACCTTCAGCGCGACCTTGCGGCGCGCCTTGGGGTCCCACGCACGGTAGACGATTCCCATGCCCCCAGCGCCGAGTCGCGCTTGGATCTGGAACCGCCCGATGGTCGCGGGGGGAGTCGCCTCGCGAGGTCGCGACGGCTGCTGGTCGACATCCCGTGGGCTACCGGGCGTCGACGGATCGGTGCCGGAGAGCATCGCATCGAGCAGGTCGGCGAGGTCCGGGTGAGCGGCAAGCAGCTCGTCGATCGACTCGGCCTCGCCACGCTCGCGGCGCAGTCGATAAGCCGCGGCGATCTCCTCGGCGCGCGCCAGGCGCGAGATCGGGTCGGAATCGTCCTGGGGGCGGTCCTCTTCCATCGGCGCGGAGTCTACGCGCCGCGTGATTCGATCCAGCACTGGCAACCGCGCGTGCCGCCGATTACGTCCGAGGCCACGAAGGTGCTACGCGGGTGGAGTCGCGAGGCCGAGCGGATACCTGTCCGCAGAACTCCGTCTCATCCGATCGCAGTTTTTTCGACCGCTTCCGTGTGCCCCGCTGTTGAGCCTGTCACACCCGGTGCCGCGCCGAAGGCCGAAGACCATGACCCGACCTCGCTCACGTCCGCTCTTCCTACCTTCCCTGCTGGTCCTGGCGATGCCCGTTGCGGGGCCGCTCTGCCAGTCGCGCAAGGATGCGGCGGCCGAACGCCTGGCCGAGACCTATGCGGCGTTCGCCCGGATCGCGTCGGCGCAGGTGCGCGAGGCAGGAGCGGAGACGTCCGTTCTGACGCGTCGGGACTTCGGCACCGAGATCGTGGCGCTGCGCAAGTTGGTGGCGAAGTGCGACAAGCTGGACTTCACCTTCTCGCAGTGCCTCGAACTCGCAGTGGTCGACCGCGTACTTGCGATCCACGCCGACCCGAAGGGAAAGCGGGTGACGAAGACGTTGTGCGACTCCATCGCCGAGCAGGTGATCGCGGAAATCAACTACCCGAATGCACCGGGTCCGACGTGGCTGTCGGCGTCACTCCACCATGCCGATCGCTACCGCGCACCCGAGGCAGTCTCGGAACTGCGGCGGGAGAAGCTCACCGAAATCTGGAGGGAACGGCTCGAGGGAATCTGCGCGCAGTGCGCGTCGAGCGAGATCGAGCCGGATCCACCGTTCGGCGTCGAGGTCGTGTCCGGGCAGGGGCTGACTCTCACCAACGTCTGTGGCCGCGAGCTCACCCGGCTGACCATGAAGCTGACGTCCCGCATGGGTGCCGCAGTAGGGCAGGAGGAAGTCGCATATCTCTTCCTCGATCGATGGAAACCAGAGCAGGCCTTCGTGATGCCCGAGGAGCTGTCTGCCGGTGTCTCGGGATTGGCGGAACTCGACCATCCGGGTGTGACGATCTCTGCGTGGTGTGCCGAGTTCGCGCACGGGCCAACGGCATTCTCGGTCGACGAGGACCGCTACGCCGGACTCCGTCGCACGCGACCGGCGCGCTTCCGTCTCGACCTCCATCCGGAGCGTACCGCAGGGCAGCCCAGCGAGGCAGACGAGATGGTCGGTGCCGCGGAGCCCGCGGATGCGGCCGCAACCGAAGCGGATGAGCCCGGACCCGAGCCGGAGCTTGCTCCTCTGGCGTCCGATGCAGACCTTCAATTGGTGATGGTCGCGCAGCAGCTCGGCAACCACAGCGACGCCGTCCGATCGCTCACCGACCTGCGCGGGCGCCACTCCGAAGACGCGGCCGTGCTGCTGCTGTTGGGTGAGGCGCTCGGCTCCTATGGAAGCCGGCAGAGCTTCGGCACCGCCCAATCGCTGCTCCAGGAGGTCCAGGAGATGCTGTCACAGTCCCCGGACCTGGCGGACGAGACTCTCGAACGACTCGAAGATGCAGGCTTCAAGATTCCTCGGGACGTTCCAGGACTCTTGGTCCGGATCGGCCGCGATCTCCAGGCCCTCGCCAAGCATGAGTCGCTCGAGTGGTTCATCGACCGGCAGAAGCTGGAGAACCGGCTCGGGCAGATCGGACGGGACATCGAGCGCGAGCAGAAGGAGTTCGAGGAGCGGCGCGACGAGCAGGCGAAGTTCCGGGAGGACCTGAAGGAGGCCGAGGCGGCACTGCAGCGCGAGATCGAACGCCAGCGCCGACGTGTGGGTATCAAGGACGTCGGCGACGAACGAACCCGAGTCGGCACATGCCGACGAAAGCTCTCGCAGGCGGAGGCTCGCGTAGCAAGGACTGAAGAGGAGTTGCGAGTCCTGTTCGAAGAGAAGCGGGCGCTAGAGGCCTTGGCGGCGCGTCTCGACAATCGCTGAACGTATCCCCGGCAGTCCGCCATGACCCACTCTCCCGGATCCGATTCCACCCAAGTCCTCCTGAACCGCATGCAGGCCAGGGATCCAGAGTCCTACGGCGAAATCCTCGAACGACACCTGCCGTGGATCCGCGAACAGGTTCGTCGTCGCAGGCGCCGCTACGTCGGCAATACCGTCGAGTCGATGGACATCGTGCAGGACGTAGCGTTGCGCGTGCTCCGTTACGGGCCGAAGTGGTCCGTCAGGAACCCGGAATCCTGGCGCCGACTCCTGCTGCGGATCCTCTGCAATCGTCTGAAGTCCTTGGCGATCTACGAGAGGCGACGCCGGGCGCTCTCCCTCGACTTCGCCCACGACGACGATGCGCCGGTCCTCGACCTGGAGGCCGGCGCGGCGCAGGGTGCCGATGCGGCGACCGCGTCGGTGAAGCTCGACGACCGGGTCGAGAAGGCCTGGATGCGGCTCGCCCTGGAGCTGGTGGACCCGAAGATCGCCGAGCTGATCGAGCTGCGGGCGCTCCGGCGGATGCCCTACGCCGAGATCGGCAAGCTCCTCGGCATCTCTGCCGATGCCGCGCGCCAACGCTTCGACGATGCCCTCCCGAAGTTCATCAGCGTGGTGAACCGGCTGAAGGCCGGCCAGCTCCAGCGTATCCTCGACGAGTTGGACCGGCTGGAGCGCGAGGAGGGCGGGGGCGACGACGAAGCTGGTGGGGTCGTTGGCACGGATCCGGTGAGCTGATCGCGCGACGCTCCTGATCCGTCACCCGCCGCGCTTGGGCTTCTTGGCCGACGCCTCGGTGGCATCGATCGGCGGCGGGGGGAACACAGCCTCCATCGCGCGGGCCGCCTGCGGGTCGGTCGGATGGTGACGTGCCCAGCGCAATGCGATCTCCGGCGCGATGTGCTTAGGGAGCGCGCGCGCGGCGTGGTGCAGGAGGCGGTAGTCGAGTTCGGTGAGTCCGGGCACCGCGAGCACCGCGTCGAGGTGTGAACGGGCCAGTTCGACCATCTCGTCGCGCGTCGACTCGGGGGTTGTCGGGTCGGCCATCGCCTGGCCAGCGGTCCAGAATCCCAGGACGAGGCAGGTGTCGCGGTGGTTGAAGAGCGACGGCCGGTCCTCCGCGTCGAAGAACTCCCGCGCCGCGAGGACGTGGTCCCCGTCGACCGCCGCGGTGATGCCGTTCAGGTACTGGATCAACCCGTCTTCGCATTGGGCGGCGAGGTGGCTGAGGGTCTCGCGGACGCTTGCGGTCTGCTTCATCGCGTAGACGCGGTACGTAGCAGACAGCAACTGCGACATGTTGGTGGCATGAACCGGATGCACGCGGCCCAACACCTCCACGACCTTGGCCGGACTCTGGCTGCTCAGCACGGCCTTCAGCATCGCCACGACGAGGTCAGTCTGGCGGTCTACTGGTACGTCCAGCCCGAAGGTCTTGCGGGCGATCATCTCGCGCTGCCAGGGCAGGACCATCCGGAACGCCTCGAAGAGCTGTGACCAGGATTCGAACGCCGTTCGGACACCTTCATCCCGTGCGCCTCCGTTCCCGAGTTCGATCCGAGCTTCCTCGAATCGTCCGGCGCTGGCGAGGCACGTGGCGACCATGAGTCCTCCTCCGGCGTCGAGCGGGAACTGCCTGCGGAACAGGCGTGCCGCGCTCTCCGCCTCTGCCAGTCGGCCGCCGAGCAACAGCGCCGAGACCAGCATCTCGCTGGCGGGTCGATGCCAGGGTACGAGGTCCAACGCGGTGCGAAGGTGCGACAGGATGTCCTCGGGCTGCTCCGCCAACAACGCCTGCGCATACGCCTGGTCGGCGGCGGTCAGCCCTTCCTCGTCCGGAGCCGCTGCGTCCAAGGCGGCCCGGACCTGCTTCCTGCGCACCGCCTTCGGCGGGAACCACTTCGAGTCACCTGCGCGTGTCCGGTCGCCGCTGAGCAGGAGCACCTTGGCCATATGGCGATCGAGGTGCGGTCGCTGGACCAGTTCATCGATGTCCGCATACGCCTTCGACGTCTCGAAGACCGCCATGAGGATCTCGATACGGCGGATCAGGATCTCGATCGGGTCGAGGTACCCTCGTTCCTGGGCCTGCGCGTAGATGTTGTCGGCCTCGAGCCAGGCACCGCGCTCGAACAACGCATCGGCTTGCTGCTTCAGTGTGATCGTCTGCGCAGCACTGGCCGCGATGTCGCTCTCGAAGGCCCGGTCCGCCTCCCGCGTGGCCTTGATCCCCAAGACCGTGGCCACACCCAGCGCCACCACCAACGCACCCATCAACGCCGCAGCCAACCGGTTGCGCCGCGACCAGCGCGCCAGCCGCGTCGTCACCGTCGGCCGCCGCGCCCGGATCGGCTGGTAACTCGTGTAGCGCCGCAGGTCTTCCGCCATCGCCCCGGCACTCGGGTAACGGTGCTGCGGCACCTTCTGCAGGGCGGTTTCGACGATGACCTGCAGGTCGGCCGATGGTTGTGACCCCGACTCGGTGAGCGGTCTGATCCTCTCGAAGCGGATGCGCTGGAAGATGTCTGCGATCCGGTCCTTGGCCGGTCCGAAGGTCGGGCGTCCCGTGATGCACTCGTAGAGCAGGTTGCCGAGTCCCCACACATCGGTGCGCGCACTGGCCGTCTGGCGATCGACCTGTTCCGGCGCCATGTAGAGCGGCGTGCCGGCACCTTGCCCGGAGAGCGTGGGCCCGGCTTCGGTGGTGAGATCACGGGCGAGACCGAAGTCGAGGACCACGGGCTTGCCGTCCGAGCGGATCATCACATTGCTCGGCTTGAGGTCGCGGTGCAACACGTCGCGTGCATGCGCGTGTTCGAGAGCCTCGGCAAGGTCGGCGATCAGCTCCGCGACCCCGTGAAGCTCCTGTTCGCTATTCGCCGGGCGACCCCGCTTCTCGAGTGCCTTGTCGAGCGAGATGCCGTCGATGAGCTGCATGACGAGGTAGGGATCCTCGCCTTCGACGCCGAAGTCGTACACCTCGCAGATGCCTGGATGGTCGAGTCGCGCCGAGACCTGCGCTTCGATCTTGAAGCGCTGCAGCAATTCGGACCGGTCCATCCGACCCCACCGCACCACCTTCAATGCGACCTCGCGCGCGAGCTGGGGGTCATAGGCCTCGAAGACCTCGCCCATCCCGCCGCGGCCCAGCCGCTCGCGGATCTCGAACCGGCCGATCCGGTCCGGCAGATCGTCGTCGGGCGGACCGACCAGAGAGATCGGCGGTTCGGGTGGGCCGCCCGTCGAAGCGCTGGCGGAAGTCGGCGGGCCCGCTGCGACCAGCGGCGCGATCAGCTCGCGGAGATCCTCGTGCGCCGCCAGGAACTCCTCGATCGGCTCGGCCGCGTCGGCGCGCGTGCGGGCCAGGTAGTCGCGGGCGAGTTCGGACGCACGCCGCAGGCGCAGCCAGGGATCGGTGGGCGGCGAATCCTCGTCACTCTCCGTCATGGCCGGGATACTACCACCCCATCGGCTCTACCCGTTCACTCACCGATCGTTACCCGCGCCGCCGGCGAGGCGGACAAGACGCCACCGAGCGAGCCGTCCGGATCCGACACGATCCACTGCGTGGTGAACGAGACCCCTGCCAGCGCCGGGTCCGTGGGCACGGCGAGTGGCAGGCTCGCGCGACCCGCCGCATTCACTCTGACGGCCACTCCGACCACGCTCGGGGAAGCCGACAGCACGCAGTCCTCGCCGAGTGTGCGCAGCGTGGATTCGCTGGCGAACAGGAGCGCCGCATTGCGGTTCGGTCGCGCGTCGGCGAGGCCGATCGCGAAGCTCGCGTCGCCCAGGCGTGGCGTGCCGCTGCTCTGCAGCGTGGGCCGGACCGCACCCTGGCCCGCGCAGCCGCCGCCGAACACCGACACGCGGTATGCACCGAACGCGCGCATCGGAATGGCCCAGGGCTCGCGGCCGTGCACGCCGTCGTCGGCGACGAACACCACGTGGTCGCCGGCCAGGAACGGATAGCCAGCACCCGAACCCGCGGGACCGGGGCGCAGCGGAGCGACCATGCCGGTGCCCGCAGTCGTGCCGTCGCTGCGCCAGGGCTCGTAGCCTTCTTCACGCGTGTATGCCGTGAAAGCGACGTGGCGACCGTCGCCGACCGCCAACAGGCCCACCGGATTGGTGTGGAACGGTGCGGGCGAAGCACTCGAGGCGAGACGGGTGCCGGCTGCGGTTCCGTCGGAGAGCCAGAGGCGACGACCGTTCACACCGTCCTCGGCGCTGAAGAACACCGCGTCGCCGGCGGTCGTCAGCTCGCGCGGGGTGCTGGATGCCGGGCCGGCGTTCAGGTCCGCGAGCATTGCGGTGCCGGCCGGCGTGCCGTCGGTGCGCCAGAGCTCGACGCCCGCGGCGCTGCCGTGGCCGGCGGCGAACAGCACGCCAGCGTCACCCGCCACCGCGAAGCCGAAGTCGAAGCCGTAGCGGCTGTCGAAGGGAATCTCCGCGAGCCGCGTGGTCACCGAGCCATTGGTCGACCAGATCTCGCTGATGTCCTGACTGGCAATGACCGCGGCGAACACCGTGTCACCGACCGCGAGGAGGTCGAGGACACCGCTCGGCTGGGCGGAGCTGGCGGCGATCAGGTGACGCGTGCCGGCGTTCGTGCCATCGCTCACCCAGACCCCCGCGTCGAGCGTCGAAGAGTCGTAGGCGCTGAAGAACACCAGCCCGGCGTCGTTGACCTGGAAGCGATCGATCTGCGGTGTGTTCGGGAAGTTGCGGACGACCCGCTTGCCGCCGGGCGTGCCATCGCTGGTGACCAAGCGTTGTCCATCCGTGAAGAACAGCCTGCCGTCGGGAGTCGCCACCATCTCACGGCTGATCCCGCCGGCGCTGTCGACTTCGACGCGCCCCGCTCCGGCGAGGTCATGCGCCCAGAGGATTCCGTCGTAGTTGGTGAATCCGCGATTGCCGAGCGCCACGGCGGCCGGTGTGGAGGTCGCCACCGCCTGCCAGCCGGTCGCCCATCGCCGTGTTCCTGCCGGGGTGCCGTCGGTGATCCAGGCCCAGGTCTCGTTGTCCGGCTGCGACGCGCGGAAGATCGTGCCCAGCGGGAGCACGGTCGCATTGCGGGGATCGGAGCTGCCCTGGTCGTCGGCGAGGTCCTGCACCATCCGGGTGCCCGCCTCGGTGCCGTCGGTGATCCAGGGCTCCGCGCCGTGGAGCTGGTCGTTCGCGGAGAACCACGCGCGGTTACCGATCACCGTGATGTCGATCGATTCGGAGGCCGCGATGCCGGGTGCGATGTCGGTGATCCGGTGGGTTCCGGCCGGGGTCCCATCGCTGATCCAGGGTTCCGACCCGTCGTTCGCCCCATTGGCCCGGAACACCAGTGAATTGCCGAGGGGAGTGAAGCCGCGGGGGCTCGAACTCCAATGACCGGGGGCGAGGTCGGCGAACAGACGGGTTCCTTGGGGAGTGCCGTCGGTGATCCACGGTTCGGATCCCAGCGACGCGCCACCGGGATCGCGGAACACGGCGGCGAACCACACCTCGTTGCCGAATCGGACGAAGCCCGACGAGAGCGAGCCGGTGCTTCCGGCCGTCAGATCGCCGAGCAGCGTCGCCTGACCCGTCGCCCCGTCGAGCGACCACGGTTCGATCCCGGTCGTGGACTCGGTGCCGACGTAGACGATGCGGTCGCCTAGCACCGCGGAATCTCCGGCTACCGGAGGTGCGCCGAGGTCGACTGCCAGACCGGTCACGGGGTCCTGGCGGAACCAGACCCGTTCGAACGGATCGCGGAGGCCGTTCACGTAGAGCCCACTGGGCAGCTCGTAGAAGTTGCGTGGGTCGGAGTCGTCCGGACCGGGTCGGAGATCGGCGAGCAGGTGCGTGCCCGCCGGAGTCCCGTCGGAGACCCACGGTTCGCGTCCATGCGCGGCATCGGCGCCGATGAACCCGACGCCGTTCGACAGGATCGTGATCGGGGACCGGCCGGTGAGGACCGCGCCCGACGCGGTTCCGGGCGCCGCGTCGAGCACCATGTAGGTTCCCGTCTCGGTGCCGTCGGTGCGCCACAGCTCGCGACCGTGGATCCCGTCGTCGGCGACGAACCACGCAGTCGTGCCGTCACCCGCCATGTTCGCGAGACCGCGGATCCCGGCATCCTCGAAGCTCCGAAGCAGCACGGTTCCCGTGGCCGTGCCGTCGGTGCGCCAGAGTCCTTCCCCGCGATCGGTCTGCGCCAGGAACACCGCCACGCTGCCCAGCTCGGCGATCGACACGTAGGTCGAGAAGGCGCCGAAGGAGCCGGGATACAGGTCGATCACCAGCTGTGTCCCCGGCCCCGTTCCGTCACTGATCCACAGCTCGTCGCCGAGCCCGCTGCCGTGGGCGACGAACAGGGTCCGGCCGTTGAGCGCTGTGAACCCTCGGGGCCGGGACCCGGACGTGTCCGGCGCTCCGGTCGGATGGATGTCGGCGAGCAGCGTCTGGGCGATCGCGGGTGCCGCGCTCAGCAGCGCGGCCACGACGAGGGACGGGAACGGGCGAAAGAGCGGCATGGATGGAGACCTTGGGGACCGATGCACCGGGACTGCACACGCGCGGTGTCCTGCGTTCCGGGAAATGGCGGCGCGCGCGCCAGGCAAGTCCCGGGCCTGGGCGAAGGCCTCCGACTCGGCCACCGTCGAACCGCAGCGTATCCCGGTTCCCGAGACTCGATCTGGGAGTGACGTGGGCGATCTTCCATCATGCATCCGATGGATCCCGAGCTGGTCGACGGCGAACCGACGGCGGACCTGCCGCGGGGCTCGCGCTGCCGGCACTGCAACCGATCGGGTCCGCGGTGCTTCTGCGCGCGCCTGCCACGCATCGCCAACCGGACCGCGGTGCTCATCCTGCAGCACCCGCGCGAGCAGCGGCATCGGGCCGGCACCGCGCCGTTCGTCGTGGGCTCTCTGCAGGACTGCGAGGTGGTCGTCGCGCGCGATCACGACGGCAAGATCGTCGGCGAGGCAACGTTGGGGCCGGGCACGGCCCTGCTGTTCCCGGGGGAGGGTTCCGTCGACGTCGCGTCGCTGCCTCCCGAGGCGCGACCCCGGAACCTGGTGGTGATCGACGGCACCTGGTCGCAGGCGAAGCGGCTCTACCACGACAATCCCTGGCTGGCGGCGCTCCCGAAGGTCCATCTCGATCCCGAGCGACCCAGCAGCTACCTGGTGCGGCGGGAGCCTCGCGCCGACTACCTGTCGACGGTCGAGTCGGTGGTCGAATCACTCGGCGCACTGGAGCCGCAGCTCGTCGGCGATCTCCGTGTCTTGCGTGAGGTGTTCGAGTCCGTGATGCGCGAGCAGTACGGGTTGATGACCGCCGACGACCGGACGCCCCGGATGCAGCGGCCTCGCCAGCGCGTCAGCCGCGCGATCCCCGCCGCATTCCTCGAGACGCCGTTCTGGGTGGTGCACACCGAACAGGTCTGGTGCGCGCACGAAGGTCGACGCGCTCTGCAGCCGGTCCATTGGGCCGCCCTCGAGGTCGGGACCGGGCGGCGGTTCGAGGCCGTGTTGCGTCCGGAGGTCGGCGAGCCCGATGCGATCCATCTGGGCCACATCGGCATCACTCCGGAAGCAGTCGGCCGCGGTGAGAGCCTTGCCGATGCGCGCGCCCGTTTCCGCGAACTCACGGCAACCGAGGCACCGTCGCTCTGTGCCTGGTCCCGGTTGCCATTGCGCAACCTACGCCGGGTCGGCCTCACGCCGGGACGCGAGCTGCTGGTGAAGGTGCTCTGCGCGAACCTCCGCGGACCGCTCGGCGGCGGGCCCGAGATGCTGTGTGAGCGACTCGGCCTGCGCCCCGCCGAACCGGAATTCATGGGTCGTGGAGCCCGTCGGATCGGTGCGGTCTGGTCCCTGGCAGAGTGGGTTCGTGAGCAGGGTCGGCAGCGGATCACCAGTAGCCCAGGGTGACCGACGCTTACGGGGCGCCGCGTAGGTCTGGAAGGCCCCGGGTTTCCGATTCAGTGGGATCGGTGTTTCCTGGGAGTACTTCCGTCTTCGCACCTCCCGTTCTCATGCCGTCCCCCGCACGCTGTCTGACCGCGGTCCTCGCCGCGGCCGTGATCTCTCCTGCCCTCCTGGGCCAGACCCTGGTCCGCGACCTCAATCCCTCTGCGGCCCGCACCGTGAGCAGCCTTCCGGAGAACCTCGTCGAGGTGAACGGCGTGGTGGTGTTCCGTGCCGAGACGCAGCACGGCGTCGAGCTGTGGGTGACCGACGCGACCGGAGCCGGCACCCGCTTGCTGAAGGACATCGAGCCGGGCGCCGGTGACTCGTCGCCCGAGCTGCTGACCCGCGTCGGCAACCGCGTGTTCTTCACCGCGATGGTCACCGGGCTCGGGCGGGAACTCTGGGTGACGGATGGCACGTCCGCCGGCACCCGGCTGGTGGGTGACCTCCGACCCGGCACCGCCGGCGGCGATCCCGAGTCGCTGGTCGCGTGGCAGGGGCGTCTGTGGTTCGTCGCCGACGACGGGGCGCACGGCAAGGAGCTGTGGTCGAGCGACGGCACCGCTGCAGGCACCGCGATGTTCGCCGACCTCTCGCTCGGCTCGACCGGCTCCAATCCTCGCGAGCTCACGCCACTCGGTGCGACGCTGTGCTTCTCCGCCGCGGGGACCGGTCTCGGTCGCGAACCCTGGTTCACCGATGGCACAGCGGGTGGCACGGTGATGGCCGATCTGCGCGCGGGCAGTGCGGGGGCGAGCCCGGACGAACTCTGCGCCGCGGGCCCGTTGCTGTTCTTCGTCGCCGACGACAATACCGGCTTCGGGAGGGAACTCTGGACCTCGAACGGGTCCGTGGCGGGCACCTCGCGGCTCACCGACCTCGCGCCCGGTGTCGGCACTCCAGGCATCCGTGACGTGACCGCTCTGGGCAACAAGGTGGTCTTCACCTCGGCGCACGATGCCACCGTCGGTCCCGAGCCCTACGTCTCCGACGGCACGGTGGCAGGCACGCTGTTGCTGTCGGATGCCGCACCGGGCGCCCCGTCGTCGTTCCCGATGCGCTACACGGAGATCTCGCCGAGCCTGATGCTGTTCGTCACCCAGGGTGTCGGCGGTCGCGAGCCGTGGCGAACGGACGGAACTCCGGCGGGCACCTACCTGCTGCTCGACGTCCTCCCGGGCGGCAACGGTTCCGACGCGCAGGGATTCACGGCCGCCCTCGGCGGCGCGGTGTTCAGCGCGTTCGTGAACTCATTCGGATGGGAGATGTACTGGACCGACGGGACGACCGCCAACACCCGGCGGGTTGTGGATCTCCTGAACGGCACCGGCTCCTCGAGTCCCGGCTCGTTCGCGATGCTCGGTGGCGAGCTGTTGTTCTCGGCGTTCACACCCACCTTCGGCCGCGAGCTCTACAAGACTCGTGGCTCGGTCGCGGATACCGAGCAGATCGCCGACCTCCACCAGTCGCTGTCGGGTAGCAACCCGCGGGAATTCGCCCGCGCGGGATCCCGGGTGGTCTTCGTCGCGACCGGTGCTTCGCAGAATCGCGAGCTGTGGAGCAGCGACGGTTCCCAAGCCGGGACCGACGAACTCCCGCTGAGCACCCGGGCCTCGAACCCGAGTGGTCTGATCGAGTTCGGCGGTGAGGTCTATTGCAACGGATTCATCGCCGGCGGCGGGTCCGAACTGGTGGCGACCGACGGCACGCCAGCGGGGACCCGCGGCCTGGATCTGAATCCGTCTGGTAACTCCTCGCCGTCCGAGTTCCGCGTCTCGCAGGGCAGCCTGTACTTCCAAGCCTTCGACTCGGCGACCGCGACCGAGCCCTGGATCTCCGATGGGACGTTGGCCGGCACCTTCCGACTCGCAGACATCAAGGCCGGCGGGCTGTCGTCGTTCCCGAACGGCTTCACCGACGCGGGCGGGGTGACGATCTTCCAGGCCAGCGACTACGGCATCGGCATCGAGCTGTTCGTGACCGATGGGACTTCCGCCGGCACCGGACTCCTCGCCGATCTGGTGACTGGCACCGGAACGTCCAACCCGACCGGCATGGTTTCCGCAGGCGGCCTCGCCTGGTTCTCGGCGGTCGTCACCGGCTACGGCCAGGAACTCGTCGTCACCGACGGGACCCCCGGCGGCACACGGGTCGCGGCTGATCTATCACCGGGCAATGGCAGTTCCAGCCCGAGCCATCTGGTCGGCCTCGACCACAGCGGCATCGTGGTGTTCAGCGCCCGCTCGGGAGCGTATGGGCGTGAGCTGTACCGTTCGGGTGGCACGGCGGGCAGCACCAGCCTGATCGCCGACATCGTTCCTGGCACCGGC
The DNA here is from genome assembly GCA_030432695.1 of bacterium. Taxonomy (GTDB): domain Bacteria; phylum Planctomycetota; class UBA1135; order UBA1135; family UBA2386; genus JAUILN01. The sequence goes on from JAUILN010000029.1 coordinate 17,653, forward strand.
GCACCGACGATCCATGACTACGTGGGTACCGACCGGGTCGCGTTCTTCGTGATCGACGACGGTGTGCACGGCACCGAGCTCTGGGCGACCGACGGCTACACGCTGGTGATGGGGCCTGACCTCCACCCTGGCCTGCGCAATGGCGTGGTGCCGGGCACTCTTCGGGTCGTGCCGGGCACCCAGTACGTGGTCTTCGGTGGAACCACGGGCGAGCACGGTCTGCAGCTCTTCCTGTCCGACGGCACCGCCGCCAACACCTTCCAGCTTGGCGACATCGGCCCCTACCCGGGCTCGGGCGCCGCGCAGTTCGATGCCTTCTCGGTGGTCGGGCGCGAGCTGTGGTTCCAGTGCGACGACGGCTTCTCCGGCACCGAGCCGTGGCGCATCGTGATCGGCGGTCCGGCGTCGGCGACCGCCTACGCGGCGGGCTGTGCCGGATCCTCCGGTCAGGTGCCCGCGATCGATGCGGTTTCGCTTCCGGTACTCGGCACGACCTTCGAGATCGGGCTGAGCAACGCCGCGCCCAACGCGGCCGCGGTGGTCAATGCCGGGTTCAATGGCAACAGCCTGCCGATCGGTACGGGTGGCTGCCGGCTGCTGGTCGGAGTGCCTTACCAGGCGCTGCAGACCGTGCAGACCGACGCTCTCGGATTCGCGGTGACGCCCGTGCCGTTGGCTCTCGACCCGGCGCTGGCTGGGATCACGCTCTACGCGCAGTACGTGGTCCTCGATCCCGGCGGCTCCTTGCTCGGCCTCGGCGCGGTGAGCAACGGCCTGCAACTGGTGACCGGCTACTGACGCCGCTCACCGATCGAGCACGATCTTCGCCGGCAGCTCTTCACCCTCGGGCACGAAGCGCATCGACACCGAGTTCACGCAATGCCGGGTGTTCTTGTCGGTGAAGCCCTCGCCGAGGAACACGTGCCCGAGGTGGCCACCGCAGTTGTTGCAGACGATCTCGGTGCGGCTGTCGAGCGGCGAGGGCTCGGGCCGGCGAAGGACCGCGCCTTCGATCTCGTCGTCGAAGCTCGGCCAACCGCAGTGCGACTCGAACTTCTGGTCCGAGGTGTAGAGCGGCGCGTTGCATTGGCGGCAGATGTAGGTGCCGGCCGCCTTGTTGTTCAGGAGTGCGCCGGTTCCCGGCCGTTCGGTGCCCTTCTCGAGGATGATGTACTGCTCCTCTTCGGTGAGCGGGTTGTAGGCGGTCGGAGCGTCGCGGTCTGGTTGGTCCTTCATGAGGTCGGTCCGGTCGTTGCCCCGGTCGCTGTCGGCGCCGGTCGTCTCGTCGTTCTTCTGCTCCGGCTCGGTGATCACGTCGGAGATGCTGGTCTCGCCGGTGGGGACGCTCCCTGAGACGGGTTCGGATTCGCAGCCTACGCAGCCGAGGGCGGCGCAGGCGAGGAGCAGGACGCTGAGGGTGGGTCGGAGGATCATCGCGGCAGCATCTATCGCACGCAGGTGCGGCGTTCCCAAGGCGGGCGCCGGGCAGAGGGCGGGATTCTACGGGCGGTTGTCACCTGAGATCCCTGGTTGCTCGTTCGCTGGTCGGATCTGGCACGATGGGCGTCATGCGCTCGGTCCAACGGTCGTCCCTGCTGCTCGTCGGCGCGTTGCTGCTCGTGGCGGCAGCGGTCTGGTTGGTGTCGGGAGCGTGGGGTCTCGAGCGTGCCGGTCGCGAAGGCCCTGTCGCGGATCCGGCGTTCGGCGTCCGGAGCGGGGAGGCGGGGATTCCGGAGGACGGACCGGGCGGCGGCGGTGTCTCGAACGACGACGGATCGAGCGAGGCAGAGGTCGACGAAGCGCGCGTGGTCGTGTCGCCGGCGGAGGGGCCACCGCGCCTCCGGGTGGTCGTGCGGTCGGCGCAGGATGGTCGACCGATCGAGGGCGTGGTGGTCCTCGGTGTGGGCTACGACACCGGGCAGAAGCTGGCGGGGCGCACCGATGCGGCCGGGGAGGCAGTGTTCGAACCGATCGTGCCGGGGCAGTACGCCTTGCATGCCTCGAAGTCGCGCGAGCTGGTGGTCGTGGCCGAACACGGCGAGACGATCGAGGAGATCGAAGTCGTGAAGCGCTTCGAGGTGCTTGGTCGCGTCGTCGACGTGCACGGGCGGCCCGTTCCGGGCGCGTCGATCTGGGCCACGGACACGGAATACGCGATGGCGGGCTCGGTCGTAGGAGCGACGGCCGACGCCGCCGGGCGGTTCGCGTGGCAGTCGTACGAGTACGGCCAGTGGCTGTTCGCGACCGCAGCGGGCTTCGTCGCCTCGCCGGTCTACGACTTCAGCGCGCGCCAGGAGCAGGGCGAGTCGTTCGAGGTGACGATCACAATGGCGCGGCCCGATGTGGCGGAGCTGCGCGGCGTGGTCGTCGCGGCGACCGACGGCCGGCCGGTGGAAGCGGCGCGCGTGGTGCTCCGGCCGGCCGCTCCGCCGCGGCTCGATCCGGAGGCGGAGGCGGGGTTCTTCGGGCCTTCTGGCCGGATGCCGCCGAGTCTCGAGACGCTCACCGATGAGTTCGGTCGCTTCGCCTTCACCGATCTCACCGCGGGCAATGCCTCGTTGCGGGTGCGGGCGGAGGGCTTCGGTCAGCACTGGCAAGAAGTCGAAGTGCGTGCGCCGACGACTCCGGATCTGCGGCTCGAGCTCGGCGAACCGCTGGCGCTGCACGGGATCGTCGTCGACGACGCGGGGGCTCCGGTCGCCAACGCACTGCTGCGCGCCGGCTCGATGGGTGGGGTGGACGAGGCACTGACCCGATCGAAGCGCGATGGTCGCTACCGGCTGGCACCCCTGCCTCGACGTCAGGTTCATCTGCTGGTCTCCGCAGACGGACACCGCTTCTGGGACGACGACGTGTTGGTGCCGGAGGGGCAGAGCGAACATGAGTTCCGGGTGGTACTGGAGCGAGAGTATCGGTTGCGCGGCCTGCTGCTCGATGACGGGGGCGCGCCGCTCGTCGGGTGGTATGTGAACGGGCCCGATCGCTCGCGTCACTTCGCGCAGACCGACGCCCGCGGTCAGTTCGAGATCGACGCCGAGGAGCCGCCCGCCCTCCACGGCATGGCCCCGCCCGCTGAGGAAGGGAAGCTCGGGGCGCCGCAGAGCTTGACGCTCGATCCGGAGCCCGATGCCGACGGACGCTACACGTGGCGTGCACACGCGGCAGACGCAGCCAGCGCGAGGATCCGGGGCCAGGTCGTTCTCGACGACGCGATCGCCGATGCCCGCCTCGTGCTCGATCTGCGCGGTGGGCAGCCGCTGTTCATGCGCGGCGAGCGGCTCGTCCTCGGCGAGTCGGGAATTCCGGGGAGCTTCGAGGTCGGACCGTTCCCGGCAGGTGCGTTTCGGGTGCGGATCGAGGGTGCCGAAGGCGAGACGCGGGTCGCCATGCACGACCTCGGGACCATCGAGCTGAAGTCCGGCGAGGTGGTCGACCTCGGCAGCATCGAGGTCGTCCCCGCCGCGCGGATCGACCTGCAGGTGCTGCGCCCGCAAGGGGTACATCCCGACGACCTGCGGATGCGCCTGGCCCGCCTGCCCGAAGACCGCTGGATCCCGTTCGGTCTGTTCCGCGACGGCACCCCGATGGACCGTCCGTTGGTGCCCGGCAGCTACCGTCTCCAGGTCAGTGGAAAGGGAGTCGTGCCCGTGGAACGTCGCATCGAACTCGAGAGGGGCGAGGTCGAGGTCGTAGCGATCGCGCTCGAGTCCGCGCGCACCCTGCTCCTCACTGCCGCGGGTGAGCAGACCTCGGGTGCACCGCCGTGGCTGCCCATCTCCGTGTTCGACCCAGGCGACCAGTCCCTGCGCTTCACCACCATCGTCTCCAGCCAGGAACTGCTCGGCGAAGGCGCGCAGCTCGGACTGCCCGACGGCGTCCACCGATTGGTCCTCGGCTTCGGCGACAGCGAGCCCGTGCGCGTGCACTTCGTGCCCGGCGGTGACGAGCGCGCGCAGTTCGCCGTGCGCTAGCCCGAACATTTACACCCGGTGCCAGGCACGCGTTGTAAATGTCTGCTGCCCACACAGACGTCCCCCACGCATCATCGGCTGGATGACCGCCCACTCGGACCGCGGTGTGCCGACGACCGGCCTTGTCTTCCTCGCAGGACTCGTCCTCGCGATGGCCTGGCTGGTCTTCCAGGCGGATCCTGCGCCGGCGGTGGTCGGGCCTGCCGCGGAGTCGTCGACCAGCGGTGCGGGGGATGCGCGGACTGGGGACGTTGGGGGCGACGCGCGAACGGAGGATTCCGAGTCCGGCACCGATCCAGGGAGCGCGGAGATTTCAGCCCGCCAGGGGGTCGCCGCGGCGGGCTATCCACCGCGGTTGCGTGTGGTCGTCCGGTTGGTGGGGAGCGGCGAGCCGGTGGTCGAGCAGCCCGTGTCACTCGTCGGCTGGGACGTTCCAGCTCGTCTCGCCGCGCTCACCGATTCCGCGGGCGAGGCGGTCTTCGAGCCAGTCCCGCCGGGGCGCTACTTCGAGGACGGCGGCCTGGGTCTTCGTCTCGTCGAGGTCCGAGACCACGGGGAGACGTTGGTCGAGGTCGAAGTCTCGCGGCAGTTCACCTTGCGTGGTCGCGTCACCGACGAACTGGGTCGGCCCGTCCCCGGCGCCGAAGTCTGGACCACGGGCTTCCACTTGTCGTTCGAAGGGGCCTCGCGCCGCGCGGTGACCGACGCCGCGGGCCGCTTCGCATGGGATTCCCACGGAGCGGGCTATCCGTGTGAGAACGTGTTCGCGCGTGCGGACGGCTATGTGCCGTCGCCGGTGCACGCGGTCACCGCGGAGCTGCTCGGAGACGACGCAGAGGAGATCATCCTCGCGCTGCGGCCGGCAGAGCTCGCGGTCGTGAGCGGGACGGTCGTCTCGGCAACCGACGGCGAGCCCGTCGCCGGTGCAACGGTGACCCTGCGGCCGCGCACGCCGGCACCCGTCGAGGGTCTCGAGAATCGGGCCGCGTTCCTCCGCTACCCGCGCAGCACGCCGCGCCAGTCCACGCGAGCCGACCAGCACGGGGCCTTCTCGTTCGAAGACGTATCGGCCGGCGAAGCCAGCTTCCGGATCCGGGCAGAGGGCTACGGCGTGCTCGACACCTTGCGCACCTTGCAGCCCGGCCGTTCGACCGGCCTGCGCTTCGAACTCGGCGCGCCGCTCGCCATCCACGGTCGCGTCGTCGACGGCGAAGGCCGCGCCGTGGTGGGAGCGATCGTGAGCGCGCCGAGCGTCGCCGATCAGTTCCGCGCTCCCTGCGCGACCGACGCGGACGGCCGCTACCGGGTGGAGCCCGTGCCTGGGCGCAACATCCGCCTGTCGGCCGAGGCGGAGGGTTACGAGTACGCACAGGTCGAGGTGACGATTCCCGAGGATGCGTGGGACGTCGAGCAGCAGATCGAGCTCCAGCGGTCCGCCGAACTCCTCGGTGTCTTGCTGGGCGAGTCCGGCGCGCCCCTCGTGGGATGGGGAGTCATGCCTGCCGCGCGGGCCATCGGTGTCTTCGAGACCGACTCCCAAGGGCACTTCGCCTTGCCGCTCGCCGAAGCCCAGGAGCTGGTCGCGAGTTCGCCTGCTCCCGCGCGGGGCATGCCGTCGGGCCCACCTCGCCGGATCGTCCGCGATGCGGAGCAGCGGTCCGATGGCCGCTGGGTCTGGCGCGCCCTCGAGGCCGATGCACCGAGCGCGACGATCGCCGGCCGGATCGTGATCGAGCCCGCGGTCGATCGACCGCGCCTCGTGCTTCGCCTGCACGCGCCAGTGCTGGGCCTCGTGCGGTCGCTGCTCCTGGAACTCCGACCAGACGGCGACGGGTCGTCGTTCGAGTGCGGGCCGTGGCCTCCCGGCGACTATGCACTCGAGCTGTGGGCCGCCGAAGGGGAAGACCGGATCCCGGTCTTCGCGCTCGGCACGCGGTCGATCGAGCGCAACCAACGACTCGATCTGGGCACCCTTCGCATTCCCGCCGCGGTGCCTCTCGCGGTCTCCGTCGTCCGGCCCGAGGACGTCTCGCCGCGGGCGGTGCGCTGCGACCTGCTGCGCCAGCCAGGCGAGACGAAGGTGCCCGGCGGCGTCGACCTCGACGGCCGCTTCGTCACCACTGCCTTGGCGCCCGGCGACTACCTGCTGCGCATCTCCGGCAGCGGCTTCGCCCCGGTCGAACGACGGTTCACGCTGCGCCCGGGCGAGCCCGAGAGCATCCGTATCGAACTCGCCGCCTGCCGCGACCTGAAGCTCACCCTCGAGTGGCGCCGCGAGCAGCCGTTGCACGGTCAGGTCCGGGTCTTGATCCACGACCATGACAGCGGTGTGCTGCGCGCCACGGGTGCAGTGTGGGCCACCGAACTCCTTCGCCATGGCGCGAACCTCGGGCTCCCCGACGGCCGCTACCGCCTCTCACTGAGCTGCGGAGGCGAATCGGTGCCGGTGTTCTTCACGCCGGGTGGCGACGATGCCGCGCGCTTCACCGTCGACTGACCGACACTTTTCCAACTGGTGCCAGGCACCGGTTGGAAAACTCGGAGTCAGATGCCCACGCGCACTTCGATCGCGTTGGTCAGGTCGATGCCGAACGCGCCCCGGCCCGGGATGATCGCGCACTGCACGCGGACCGTGGCGCCGGGCACGCCGTTGATGTTCGGCAGCGGCAGGACCGAGACGAACTGTCCGGTGGTCGGGATGGCTGCGAAGGCGAACATGGTCGCCGGGTTCAGGTGCAGCTGGCAGTGCGGGCCGAACGGCGCGGGCGCGGGCGGTTGGGCGTCGATCAGGAACAACGCGAAGGTGCCGGGGGTGTTGGGCGCGCCGAAGCCGTTGAGTTGGATGGCCTGTCCCAGGCTCGGACCGAAGCCGCGGAGGCGTTGCTCGGTGAGTTCGGCGGCGCAGCGACCGGGCAGGGCGCGGATCAAGCCATTGGTGTCGTAGCCCCAGAGTTCATTGCCCTCGATGCCGTCGTCTCCGGGGAACACCAGCATGCGCTTGGCGAACGAGAATTCCGCGTTCGCCGCGAGGCCGCTGGAACTCCCCGGGCCGACTTCACCGAGCTGCTGCGGGTTCTGCAGATCGATGCCGTCCAGGCTCCAGAGTTCGCGACCCGAACCGGGTGAGGCCGCGCTGAAGAACAAGCTGCGGGAACTCCAGACGAGGCTGCGGGGGTCCGAGCCGTTGGCTCCCGGCACGAGGTCGCGGACCGTGGCCGCGGTTGTCGTGACCAGCCACGGTTCCTGGCCGTGGATCCCATCGTCGGCCACCATCGCGATCCGGTCGGGATGTACCACCGTCAGCTCGCGAGGGTCGCAACCCGCCGCCCCGGGCCGCACGTCGCTGATCATCTGTGTGCCGCTCGACGTGCCGTTGGATCTGCAGGGTTCGAGGCCGTGGCTACCGTCGTCACCGAAGAAGAACAGCAGGGCTCCCGCGGTGACGAGTTCCCCGGGGATGCCGTCGGCTCCGCCCGGGTTGAAGTCGCTCACCAGGAAGGTGCCGTTACCTACGCCCGACGACCGCCACAGCTCGCGGCCGTGCACGCCGTCGTTGGCGGTGAAGTAGAGCACGTTGCGGTAGGCGATCAGGTGGGCAGGGTTCGAGCTGCCATTGGCGTTGATGTTGGCGACCTGGAACAGCTGGGATCGAGTCTTCCAGTTCACCCGCCACAGCTCGCGATCGCCGCTGGCGTCGGTCGCCGTGAAGAACAACACGTCGCCGCAGCGGGTCAGCCATCGCGGGTCGGAGCCGTCGAGGCCGGGTCGTACGTCGAAGACCGTGCCGTCCACGAACAGCTCGTTGCCGCGGAGCAGGATCGGGACGCTGGCCGCCACGCCGTTCGCCAGCGGAGTGATCTCGGTCGCATCCCCGATCTGGTTGGCGATGTTGACCACCGAGAGCGATGACGAACTCTGGGCGACCAGCAGGTTGCGTTGGTTGATCCCGCGGTCGGCATTGAACCAGACCCTTCCGTCGTCGCTGACGATCGGAGCGGTCGGGTTGCGTGGATCGAGCGGATGAGTGCGGAACAGCTCCTCGGTGCCGGCGGTGGTCCCGTCGGTCCGGAACATCTCGCTCCGACCGAACTGCGGGTCCGCGACGAACCAGGCCGAGCCATCCAATGCCTCCGCGAAGTGCCGCGGGTTCGAGGGCTGGCCGACGAAGGGCTGAATATCGGCGATGGGACGCCCTTGCAGCGTGGTCTCGTTGTAGCTGTGCGGCTCCCGACCGGACCGGCCGCGCCCTTCTGCCGAGAACAGCACGCGCGGCTCTCCTGCGACGTTGAAATCCACGACGGCCTCACGTGGCTGCCCCGAGTCCGCGCCGGACTTCACGTTGTAGACCAGGCGGGTCCCAGCGCGCGTCCCGTCGGTGCTCCAGAGTTCGCTGCCGTTGGTGGCGTCGAAGCCCTCGAAGTAGACCAGGCGGTTGCTCGCGGTGAGGAGTTGGATGCCGCCGGTGTTGAAGCCTATGACCGGGTCCGCGACGAATTGGACACCGAAGATGTCGGCCACGTAGATGCAGCGGCCGAGTGTCGGGTCCAGCGCGGTGAAGTAGACCGGCCGGAGGAAGGGGTTGATCTGCGGTGCGTAGAGGAAGTTGTCGGGGTTCGAACTGGCGCTCGCGTTCAGATCGGCGACGAGGGTCGCGTCATTGGTGAGCGCGCTCGCTTCCCAGAGTTCGCCGAACGCGCTGAACAGGACGTTCGCGCTACGTGCGGTCAGCTCTCGAGGCGTTGAACTCCCCGAGCCCGGATTGATGTCTTCGACCAGACCGATCCGGCCGGTGTAGGTGCTGAACGCCTGGAAGTAGCGGAACAGCTCGGTGCCGGTCTGTGGAGATGTACCTGTGAACCAGAGGGTCAGACCGTTGGAGAACGGGCTGGGAGCCGTCGGAGCGAAGACCGCGAAGTCGCCGACCGGCAGGATCCCGTCGCGCACGCCCGGATCCATGTCGGTCAGGCGCTCGAGGTTGCCTTCGCGGAGCAGCCACAGCTCGCGCCCGAAGTTCGGCGTGTCGGCGCTGAAGAACGTGTAGAGCGTCAGGCCGCGCAGGGTCGAGTCGAAGTACTCCACCGACAAGATCTGCGCCGGGTCGCTGCTGCTCGAACCGGGGCGCAGATCGCCGACCAGCTGCGTTCCGGCCGGAGTCCCGTCGGTGACCCAGAGTTCGTCACCCTCGGCCGCGGTCCGGCCTTGGAAGTAGACCACCGAACCGTCCGGTCGCTGTGTCGGATAGAGGATCGGTTCGACGGTCCCGATCCGTGTCGTGCCGCCCGCCGTGCCGTCGGTGACCCACATTGCGCCCGCGCCGTAGAACAGCACGCGGCCCGCATCGAGGGCATGGAGCATGCGGACGTCGCCGCCCGGGCCCGGGTCGACCTCGAAGAACAGCCGGGTGCCGGCAGGCGTGCCGTCGGTGATCCAGAGTTCGCGGCCGTCTTGTCGGTTGGAAGCGGCGAAAAGCCACTGCGAGCCGATAGGGGTCCACTCGGCCGGATTCGAGTTCTCGGCCAGTGTCGCCGTGTTCAGGTCGGCAATCAGGGTGGCGGATTGCGCCGCTAGCGGCAGGGCGCCGAGGAGTCCCAGGGGGAGAGCCGTGAGGAGTGTGTGTCGTAGGTTCATCTGGCGCGTCCTCAGTCGAAGATCAGAACGGCGGCGGAGTGCACTTCGACCGGCGCGTCGACCGCGTTCCGGTCGTTGGCGCAGAGGCTCAGCGTCGTGACACTGCCGAAATTGGCGGCGAACGGCTGGGCGACGCCCTCGCTGAGCGCGACCCCGAGCGGCAGCGTCTGATCGGGCGTGATGGCTTCGATGAAGACGTTGACCCGCGACCAGCCGACGTAGTTCGGCAGCCGGTAGTTCATCAGCACCTGGTTGTTCGAGTTGCCGATGCCGATCGGGAAGATGCCGATGTCGCCGTTGGAGTAGGGCTGCTTGCAGATCGGATCCGGGGGGACCACGCCATCGGAGGTGGTGCCGACGATGAGCGCCACCGGCGAGCCGGTGCCGGCCGCGGCCAGGATCGACCAGTCGTACCCTCCGCTCGAGGTGTTGCTGAGCGAGTCGAGGGTCATCGCGCTGCCGAGGTTGGCCGGGATGCAGGGCGGGTCCGGCTTCTTCACGCCGTTGATCGACGCGAAGTCGGCGTCGAGTGGGTAGGGACCGAGGCTGCTCCGGGAGGTGCCGTCGATGTCCAGGATGACGTCGCGGGTCCGCGCGCCGATCGGGCTGGTATGCCGATAGGGCGCGCTGAAGGGAATCCGGATCTGACTTCCTCCGAGCGTTCGTGCCCCGATATCGGGGAGCGAGAGTCTGGCGTTGAACACCACCAGGTCGGAGCCGGCCACCCAGTTGCCATTGAACGCGGAGCGGGTCTGGTTCCGTAGCGAGGAATGGTCGGCGGCCGCCATGCGGACGATCAGGTCATAGGTGCGCCCTTGCGCACTCACGTTGTCGTAGGTGATGCGGTCGCGGCGGAACGAGACGCCGCGGTACGTGCCGACCGGGAAGTCCTCTTCGATCTGCTGGAAGCGGAACGTCGACGTGGAGAACAGGTCGTTCCGCACGCCGGCGCCTTCGCGGGTCATCATGTCCGGCGGGCTGGTCTGCGCGGTGATCGCGCCGGCGAGACAGAGTGCGAACAAGGAGTGCTTCATCGGAGTTCCTCTGGGCGTAGGAGTCGTGCGGGTCGAAACCCCAGGATGTGGTACTTGGCGAGGGGCGGAGTGCCGCCCCGCTTGGCGCTTCGGGCCTTGTTCTCGAGGCCTTGGAACGAGCCGCCGCGGTAGGTATGCCAATCGCTCCCCGGGCTCAGGCACTGGCCGGTTGCGGGGTCGTGCTCGTGTGCGTGGGCATCGTCGATCCACGTCTCTGCGCACCACTCGCTGACGTTGCCGGCCATCTCGTGCAGGCCGAAGGCATTGGGTGGCATGGTGCCGACCGGCGCGTGGATGATGTGTCCGTCGTTGAGACCCGCGATCGATGGATACTTGTCCTCGAAATGGCTGCGCAGGCTCTCGTCCGCGATGTTGGCCGTGCCGTGCAGCGATGTCGCCTCGCGGCCGGTCGGCCACGGTGATGTCGAGCCGGCACGATAGGCGTACTCCCATTGCGCTTCGGTGGGCAGCGACCAGCCTTCTCGGCGGCAGACCTCCTGCACCTCGTCGATTCCCACGAGCTCGACCGGGTGGCGCCAGGTGATGGTCGCGAAGGAGACCGCCTCCTCGGGGTCGTAGTAGGAAGGGACTCCGCCGGCGGTGAGCTGCTTCCATTGCCCCTGCGTCAGTTCGTACTTCGAGAGCAGGAAGGGGGCGAGCGTGACCTCGAGCACCGGCGCCTCGTCCTCGCGCGCTTCTGGGTCGAAGTTGGGCGCGTCGGGGTCGTCGGCCTGCGCGCCGAGCCAGAACGTCCCGCCCGGCAGCAGAACGAACACGACTCCGGTCCGTTCGTCGATCTGCAGTCGACCGGTCTCGGGATCACGTCGGGGTGGCGCCTCGCCGCTCCGTACGTCGAGGAACTCCCAGAGCTTCGAGTCCGGATCCATGCCGAGCGGGATCAGTCCGATCAGAGGGGCGATCTTCAGGCCGCGGTAGTCGCTGCTCGCCGAGACGCCGTCCGAGGCACCGATCGCGTCGATCGCCTTCTGCCATTCCGTCTGCTTCGCGACCAGACAGGCCTGACCCAGCCATCGCGCCGCGACGATCCGGTCGGCGACGTCTGCCGCGAGACCGGTGTTCGAGCAGAACGCCTCCAGGCCGGGCAGGTGCGCCTGCATGGTCGACAACAGGAAGCGGGCGCTCGCGATGTCGAAGGCCCCTTCTTCGAAGGCCCCTTCTTCGAAGGTCCCGTCCTCGAAGGTCGCGCCACCCAAGCGGGACTCGAGGTCCGCGATCGCGGAGCGGACCCGCGGCAGGTCGGCACGCAGCGGCTGCACGTGTTCGAGTTGCCAGGCCTCCATCGCCGCGATCCGCTCGGGCCAGACGGGGTAGAGAGCGTCCGCGGCGGCCGTGGCCCGCTCGAGCCGCTCCACCGAACCGAGGTCGTGGAAGTGTGCGAGGTTGCTGGCGGCGTCGCGCCGTGCGTCTTCGGCCTCCACGAACAGCCAGCTCATCGCAGCCAGGCTCACCGTGACCACCGCGATGATTGCGGTCGCCACCGGGTTGCGCTGCATCCAGCGCGTGGTGCGCAGTCCGAGGCCGGCGCGGCGGGCGACCAGCGGCTCGCGCTCCCGGAAACGGCGGAGGTCTTCGGCGAGGTCGAGCGCCGATTGATAGCGGCGGTCGGCGTCGCGCTCCATCGCGGTCGCGATCACCACCTCAAGGTCGCGCGGGAGTTCACGATTGCGCACCGCGGCGCGCACCGGGGCGGCCTGCAAGATCTGTCGTTCCAGCTCGTGGCGCGACTCGGACTCGAATGGCAAGCGGCCGCTCACCGATTCGTACAGCGTCACCCCCAGGGCCCACACGTCGGCGCGTCGATCGACCTCGCCGGCCCCCACCACGATCTGCTCCGGCGCCATGTAGGGCGGCGAGCCGAGCAATGCGCCGCTCTGGGTCAGACCCTGATCGTGCGCCTCGTCGTCGTGGACCAGACCGAAGTCGAGGACGATTGGTCGACCCTGTTCGGTGACCATCACGTTGCCCGGCTTGATGTCACGGTGCACGAGACCGCGCTCGTGGGCGTGGTGGATCGCGCGCGCCAGCTCCTCGAAGAACTCCGCCAACTGATCGAAGTGGCGGCGGGTCCGGGGCAGCATCGCGCCCGCGCGATCGGGTGCGGCCTCGAACTGGGGCAGCAATGGGTAGCTGCCCTTAGCGGCGGCGCGGATGCGGCGGTCGAGGGCGGTGCCGGCCACGAGCTGCATCGCGATGAACGGCACCCCGTCGCGTTCACCGAAGTCGTAGACCGTGCACAGGCCCGGATGGTCGAGGCGCGACGCGGCGCGGGCTTCGCGGAGGAAGCGCGAGCGGAACGAGCGGCTCAACAGCCCTTCGGCGCGGATCTGCTTCAGCGCCACCTCGCGGCGCAGCTCGGTGTCCCACGCCCGGTGCACCGAGCCCATGCCGCCCTGGCCCAGCAGCTGGACCAGGCGGAAGCGGCCGAAAGCCTCGGCATCGCGGGCGCCCTCGGGCGCGTCCTCGAAGCTGCTCTCGGTCGCGGGGACCTCGGTCTCCGCCGCGACGAATCGGTCGCTTGCGTCGTCCTCCAGCACCAGCTCCTCGGCGCGGAGTCGCGCCACGAGCCGTGCGACCTGCGGATGCTGGCCCGGGAAGGCGCGCGCCACATCGGCCAACGCCGCTTCGCAGTCCTCGGCCTCCGCGCAACGCATCACCAGCTCCTCGACGAGGTCGTCGGGATCGCTCGGCAGGTCTTCCCAGGTCTTCGACATCGTGGGCATGGTGAGGGGCGGATGGGCGGGCCACCAGCTCCGTGACGACGCGCGCTGGGCTTTCCACTGCCCGGGCAAATCCGGAATCGGGGCGTCACATCGGTCGCCGGGTCCCCATCGAGGAGTGGTCGGGCAGATGAGCGCCCGGCAAGGACTCGCCAGGAACCCGAACGATGACCTCCACCAGCACCCGTAACCGTCTCCCGAACGCCGCTCTCAACGAACGCTCCGTGTCGCGCGCCGCGGAGGGTGTGATGGCGCTGCACCCAGGCCTGCGGGCCATTCTGGGGCGGGTGTCGCTCGGCGCGTTCGCCCGGTCCCTGATCGGGCTGGCACGTGAGATCGCCGATGAGAAGGCCTTGCGCCTCGCGGTCGTCGAGCGCTTCGCGGATCGCGTTCCCAGCTCGCAGCGACAGAGCCTCCAGGAACTCGTGGACGGCGTGGTGCTGCGAATCGCGTGACTCAATCGCGCGTGAACGTCACCTCGGGCACGACGGCCTTGGCCGGATCCGCGCCGCAGAGGATCCGGCCCTGACCGAGCAGCGGGGCACGGTCGCGATGGATCCGGAAGGGTGGCAGATCCTCCGCCTCGATCCATGTGCCATTGGAGCTCTGGTCCTCGACGAAGAAGTGTCCGCCCTGGAAGTAGACCCGCGCGTGGTGGCGTGAGGCCCTTGTGCTGGGGATCGGCAGGTTGTTGGCCGGGTCGCGGCCGAGCGTGGCATCGCGATCTTCACGGACCTCCACCGTCACGCCGTTACAGCTCAGGAGCAGTCGACTGGCAGTCTGTCGCGCCGCAGCGACGCTGTCGAGTTGGCTGGTGGGAGCGGTGAGCATCCCGCGGTCCGCATCGTGGAGCCAGGCGAAGGCGCGAACCGGGGCCCGCTTGCCCTTCACATGGAGCGGCGGGATCGGATGCAGGCGCTCGGCGTCTTCCGGCAGCAGCGCGTCGCGCAATGCCTCGGAGACGAGTACCTCGTCGGCGCGGGCGGCGGCGCAGAGGCGTGCGACCACGTTGACCGAGTCGCCGAATACGTCGCCGTCGGGCGCCTCTACTACCGGGCCGCAGTGGATCGCGGTCGAGACCGGTGTGGCCGCGGTGTCCCGGATCTCGGCGGCGGCCTGCAGCGCGGCACGCGCCTCGGCGAACACCGCGAGCAGGCCGTCGCCCAGCGACTTCACCATGCGGCCACCGGCGCGCATCACCGCGTGCTCCATGGCGCGGAGCTGGTTGGCCACGATGCGCCGCGCGGGCAAGTCGCCGAGCCGTTCGTAGAGCCGGGTGCTGCCGGCGATGTCGGACATCAACAGGCCGACGACGCGCTGCGGCGCGGTGCTCATCCGTCCTTGATGCAGGAGGCGAACAGGTTGACGCCGGCCTCCTCGAAGCGGATCTCCGAGCAGGGCCGACCGAACTTGGAGGACTCGAACAGGCGATTCATGTCGTCCTCGCTGCGGTGGATCAGCCGCCAATCGAAGACGTGGTCCATCAGCGCCTTGTCGACGTTGTTCGTGTGGAAGTTGCCGAGGATCACCCGGCCGCCGGGGCGCAGGCGGTCGTGGACCCAATCGAGCAGCATGCGCACGAACTTGTCGGCGAAGTAGTCGATCAGACCGATCGAGTACATCAGATCCTGTGGTGGCAGCTCGAGCTGCCTGCGGCCCATTGCGAGGTAGACGAGATTGCCGTTGTGAAGGTCGATCGCGCTCTGCAGCTTCTCGCGTTCGGCGCGGTCGCTGACGAAGCCGAGGGCCTGGTAGTCGATGTCGATGCAGGTGGCCTTCAGCACGCTGCGGTCGGCGAGGCCTCCGAACACGTCGAACAGCTCGGCCGCCGGGCCCGAGGCGAGACTGGTCACGTAGCACTTGCCGTTCGCGCTCTCGAGGGACCGACCGATCTCCTCCGCGAGCAGTCCGCGACGGTTCATCACCGCGCGGTTGGCCGGCCGCTCGCGGAACGCCCGGTCGATCGCCGGCCCGAGGCGTCCGGTGCCGTGTGGCCGGTCGCCATACATGATGTCGATGGTCTTGAAGTCGCCGGCATAGCCTCGCGGCTTCACGTAGATCCGCTCGCCGAGTTCGGAACTCATCACGTACGGCAGCACCTCCTTCTGCACACGCAGTCCGAGCGCCGCGCGGGCCGACTCGCCGAGGTCGACGTGGTCGCCGATTTCATGGTGGAGGAGCTCGGCGAACTGATGGAAGCCGGCGATCAACCCGTCGGCGACCTCCTTCGGGAGTTCTCCACCATTGCGGATCGCTGCCTGCTCGGCTTCGTGCGCCCCGGACCTCACGGCGTCGATCGCGCTCTGCAGTCGGGTCCAGGTGGCGCTGGCCGCGGTGGGCTCCGCGCCGCGAGTGAGTTGGTCTGCCGCCGAGCCGAGCGTCGCTGCTGCCCGCCGGGTGGTGTGGCGCAGTCGCCCCGCCTGCACCCGGGCGATGGCCCGGTAGAAGCGCGCGGCGAAGCCGGGGTCGTCGTCGAGCCGGGCCTGCAGGTCGGTCCACGGCACTTCGAGCAGCAGCGAGTTCTCGAGTGCGGCGACGGTGGCGGAGGCCTCGGTGTCCTCGAGGAACGCGATCTCCCCGAAGACCTCACCCGGCCCGAGCCGCGCGATCGCCTGGCCCGGAAGCTCGGCGACCGTGACCTCGACCAGTCCCTCGAGGACGAAGAACAGCGCGGTGGGCTTCTTGCCCTCGGCGATGAGTTCGGTACCGGAGATCACCTGCCGTTCGCGGCCTTGGAGGAGGTGTGCGACGTCCTGTTCGGGCAGGGCTTCGAGGAGGGCGAGTCCGTCTTGCATGGGGGGCGGAGCGGAAGAGTTGGTCGAGGCGGGGAAGAGACGGACGTTAGGAGGGGGGCTGCCCGGCTTCCTCCGAGAATTAAGGGGGCCGGTTGGGACACGCCGATTCGGATCCGTCGACGTCGGGACGCGCCTGGGCGGATGGGTCTCCCGTGACCCGGGCTCCCGGATCTCGGGCGCGGCTCCGTCTAGGGACGAGTTCCGCAGTCACCGAGCTTGAAATGCAGGCGCTGGGCCGGCAGCCTGCTGGCAGGGAGTCGACCATGACAACGAAGACATCTGACCAGTACGTGCTCCGTGCTCCGTGCTCTGGGCGACGGCGAGTCTGCTGATCCTCGCGAGCGCCGCGGTCGCACAGGACAGCTTCGCGCCGCCCACGTCTTCGCAGCCTGACGACGACTGTCCGGACGACACGGCGTATTCGCGGCTGACCCAGGCGGTCCGCTTCGAACTCGACCCTGACGGCGAGGGCTACTTCCACTTCGTCCGGCCGCGGCAGGTGCACACAGGGATGCGGATCGAGCCGGGGATGCGGCTCAACACGATCACGCAGGGGGTCGCAGCGCCGGATTGGGACGAGGGGCCGCATACCCTGTCCGACAAGGTCGGTGTCGGGGTGGGGGGCGGTGACCTTGCGGGAGCTGGCACGCATGGAGGCACGCCGGGCGGCGGTGGTGCTGGGATCTCGGGCACGACCATCGTCGGGCCGGGAGACTGTGTGCGCGGGACGGATCCGTTCTGCGCGCCGGCATGGTCGCCCGGATCGCCGCCGCAGGTGGGCGGTGGAGTCGTTCGTCAGGCTCTTTGGCCAGCCACGACCTTCGGCCTGGGAGGCACGGGCAACTACCAGCCGCCAGGTGGCGGATCCGCGCAGAGGGCGCATCTCTGGGTTGCGCACCGCAATGCCGCGCGCATGGTCGCATTCACCGCCGGCTGCGTCGAGCAGGCGCGCATCCATCTTCCGAGCGGCGCGACCTTGGGGTTCGAGCGTCTCACCACGATCGACCTCAGCGACGGCAGCGGCTCCTCGGCGCCGCACGAGTTCTACACGCTGCGGCGGGTGCGTGATGCCTGGGACAATGAGATGGAGCTGGTGCGCAATGCATCCGGTCGCCTGATCAAGACGGTCGCGTCGCCCGACCCCAACTCGTCGACCGAGACCTGGACGTGGACCTGGGCGCGGGACCTCGCCAATGGGCCGTCGGGTGCCTCCTTCCTGGCCCACTCGCGCACCGTGCTCGAGAACTTCTCGACCCCCGACCTCTCGTGGGCGGGGGTGATCCAGTGGGCGCCACGGAACTCCGGCCACGACCACTACGGCGGACGGCCGGTGAGCCAGACCTTCACCTCGGTGGCGATCACCACGCCGACCGGCACCAGTGCTCCGATCACCACGGCCCGCTCCTGGACCGCCGACGGTTGGTCGAGCGAGGTCGAGACCGGCGACGGGACCGAGATCGTCTACGACTACACCAACACCGCCTGCGCGGGCCGCCCCACGGCGATGACCCACCGCAACTCCAATGGCCAGGGACCTGCGTTATCCACCGCGTTCGTCTGGGACCGGTGGGGCAACCTGGTGAGCCAGACCGAGCGCAGCGGCTCGGTATTGGCCTCCACCACCACCTACGAGCACGACGTGCAGGGCCGCGTGCTCGAGGCCACGGTCGCTGTGGTCGACAACGACGTAAACGGGAATCCGCAGACCATCCTCCACGAGCGCCAGTTCCTGCGCGACTTCTGGGGCAATGTGGCTGTCGACCGCCTGTGGAACCGCGACTCGAAGGGCCAGAAGCCCGCCCGACACGGGCAGTCGAGCAACGCCCGCGATTGGATCGTCACCGACCGCTACTTTGACGGCGACCGCCTGCTCCGGGAGTTCGTCGATCGGCGCGCGCTCGACGAGGGTGACTCCGGCCCGCTGAGCGACGCACTCGACGCGCGCTTCCTGGAGATCGACTACACCCACTACGCCGACGGCACCCTCCATTCGATCGAGCTGCCCAATGGCGCGAGCCGGGAGTTCGTGGTGGACGGCTACGGGACGGTCTACTCGCAGCGGGTGACCAACGGCACCGACGAGGTCTACGAAGGGCGCTACTTCGTGGACGGAGCGATGAACGTGGTGAAGGTCTTCCAGGGCGACAAGGTCCATGGACCGAACCTCTGGACCACCATCGAGCGCGATCCAGCGACCGGCGTGGTGACGGGCGTGACCGAGCCGGTCAACACTCCCTTCACCGGTTCCTATCCCTATGCCGGCGAGTTCGGCGGCGCGGTGCACAAGTTCGTGCACGACGGGATGGGACGGGTGGTCGATGCCAAGACCTACGATCCGGGCAATCTCCCGGGTTCTGGGTCCGACCCCTTCATCGCCCGCGTCGAGACCGACTACGACGAACTCGGCCGCGCCTACCGCCGGCGTACCCATGCTGCGGACACGGGCTCGACCGTCTATCAGGAGGAGTACTTCTGGAGCGGCATCTAGCTGCTCGACAAGGTGACCCGCCCCGGCGGCCGCGCCTGGAGCTACGAGCGCGACGACCTGAAGCGCGTGAAGTCGATCGTCGACATCGCGACCGCGGGTGGGACCCCCGAGGCGATCAAGACGAGCTTCAGCTACGTGTCGGGCACCGACCTCGTGTCGCAGCGCACCCGCACCGTGGTCGACGAGGACTTCACGGGCGCCACCAGCAGCACCGACTTCGTCACCGCCTACTCCTGGGACTCGCTGGGCCGCCTGCGCCGCATCGAGGACTTCGGTGCCGCTGGCCAGCCGCCGGAGACGCACGGCTTCTGGTACTACGCCACCGGCGACACCCAATGGCATGTGCGCTGGAAGGGCACCGTCCAGCCCGGCTTCGGAACCGCGGCGTCGCGCGAGCAGAACTTCATGCCCGACGCGCTGGGCCGCCTCGTGGAGCACCGCCTCCTCGACGATCCCAACGGCACGAGCCCTGCCGACATCGTCCTTGGTCTCGCTCACTACGACTGGACCGACGCGACGACCAACCGCTCACGGATGGAGCGCACCGACGGTCTGGGACAGAAGACCGTCACCCACTACGACTTCGCCGGCCGCGCCGACGTGATCCAGCGCCCCGGCGCGCCGAGCTACGCCGCCAACGCGGGTCCGCAGATCCACTCGATGGTGGGCGAGTACGACGCGGCCTCGCGGCTCGTGAAGATGACCCACGGCACGCCGGTGCCGACGGGTTCGGGAACCGTCTTCCCGGAGGTCTCGATCCATCGCGACGGCCTGGGCCGCGTGCTGGCGCGCGAGCTGCCGAACATCCTCGACCTGCCGTTCCACTCGGTGATGGCGACGCGGGAGGTGCTGGAGCGGGACTTCCTCGGACATGCCACCAAGGCCACGACGTACAGTGGTGACCTGTTGACACCACAGGCGGTGGTTGAGGTCTTCACTGCGCATGATGCTCTCGGTCGCGTCCACTCGGAGGGCTACAAGTTCGGCTGGCTCGACCATGTGGCGGACGACCAGTGGACGGTAGGCATCGACTACGACGCCAACTTCCGCGACCGCCGCTCCAAGCTGACCTACCACGGCGGCCTGGAGATCGAGCACCGCTGGGACTCCATCGGTCGTCTCGCCGGCCTCGATTGGAACCCCGACGGCAGCAGTGAGCTGCTCGCCAACTACGGCCACTTCGGTCACCGCACCTCCTGGCGTCGACTGAAGCCGGAGGACGCCGCCACCGGCGTGTTCCTCGACACCGACTACGAGTTCGACGCCTTCGGTCGGACCTCGGCGATCCGCGATGCGCGGATCGGCTCGTCGCCGCAACAGTTCGCCAGCTACGACTTCGTCTACGACGACTGGGGCAACCTGGTGGAGGAGCAGTACGACCGTCTCGACGGCAATAGCTCCACCACGAACCAGGGCGACCTGTTCGCCTACGACCGGTTCCATCGCCTGAAGCAGGCGATCCTCGGCGATCCGGCCGGGGCCCCCGGCTCGTCGTCGGGCTTCGTCGCGAAGCTCACCTACAACCTCGACGCCGCGGGCAACCGCGAGACGGTCGATCGGGAAGACGGAGCGGGCGCGACCACCACCACCGACTACGACGCGGTCGCCAACCGCTACGTGCACGTCGACCAGGTGCCGGTGCCCAACCCGCGGCCGACGTACCTGTACGACGACCGCGGCAACCTGATCCAGGACAAGCAGTTCTTCTACGTCTACGACTTCAAGGACCGGCTGTCGGAGGTCTACGCGCTGGTGGAGAGCGAGCCGGTCGCTGAGTCGACCGCGCTCGATGATCCGGAGGCGTTCGAATCGCAATACGTCAGCGCGGAGCTGGCGAGCGCCAGGCCATTGGAAGAGGCTCGCCTCCGCATCCTGCAGCGGGTCCGCGGCGACGTGTGGCAGATCGCGCGGAGCGCGCAGCGCCGGCAGGCTGCTGGCGAGCTGACCGAGCCCGTGGAGCTGCCCTCGGGCACGACGCTGACCAATTCGAGTGGCCAGCAGACCACGCAGTCCTCGTCGTCGCAGACGAGCCTTCAGCTCATCGCGCTCTACGGCTACGACCCGTTCGATCGCCGGATCGCGCGGGTGCTGGTCGCCGCGTCGAGCACCTACCTGCACGTCTACGACGGCTGGCGGGAGATCGAGGAGCTGCTCGTAGAACCGTCCACCGGCACGAAGACGGCGGTGAAGCAGTTCGTGTGGGGCGAGCGCCTCGACGAGATGGTGGCCTACCGCCGGCTCGAGGTGGTGCAGGGCTCACTGGAATGGGTGAGCTACCACGTGACCCAGCTCGGCCACGAGTCGATCACGCGGGTGATCGACGAAGAGGGGAACCTGCTCGAGCAGTCGGTCTACGACCCCTACGGCAAGCCGACGGTGTTCGATGCGAGCGAGGCGCCGATCGGGGCGGTCTCGGGCGTGGGGTTGCCGTTCAGTTGGAAGGGGCACCGCGTGGATCCCGAGACCGGGCTGATCTACATGCGGCACCGCTTCTATTCGCGGGAGCTGGGGCGGTTTGTGTCGGTGGATCCTATCGGGTCTTGGGGAGACAGGCTCAATCTGGGTGGGGGCTACTCCTATGGGGGTTCGGCTCCGCAGGTCTACCTGGATCCGTATGGACGGCAGGGAGAGACAGCACAGGCGATACTCGACTTCTGGCGTGGCGCGGCCGATGATGTGACTTTTGGCTACGCAACAGAGTTCCGAGTCTGGCTCTGGGGTGATGAAGGCAAGGTAATCTGCGAAACTGCGCACACTGCGGGTCAATACGCGGCCATTATCATACCTGGAAATCAGTTCAAGAAGATTGGGAGAGGGCTCGCCAAGGAGGTTGCGGAGGAATTCGGTGAAGAAGCAGTCGACAGACTGCTCAAGAAGGGCGCCAGAGAGCTGGGGGAAGAGGGCGCGGAGGAGGGAGCTGAAAGAGTCGCGCGCGAGGTCGGGGAAGAGCTTGGTGAGGGGGTCGCGGAAGGCGCCGCAAGGGGGGGGTGAAGGCGGAGAAGGCGCTTCTTGGATCCAAGAAGCATGGCATCAACTGGAAAGAAGGGCCGGCCAGGGCTAGGAAGACGGGCAAGCCCCAGGGTCAGTTCGGCAGTGAGGCGGATGTGAACTTCGCCGTGGACAAGGCAGGTGGCCTCAAGCCGGGCGAGAGCGGCGTGTTCGATCTGCCAAGCGGCCACAGCTCTGTCGTGCACCTTCCGGACGGATCGACGGTTGGCGCTACCCAGGTGTGGGTGCGTCGCAATGCAAGCGGCACTGTGCACGCGTATACCCGATGACGTTTTTCATACAGGCATCCAATCCAGAGGGGGCGCCTCAGGTGGGCGCTAGCGAAGATGATCTACGCGAAGCTATCGAGGACGTTTTCGAATCAGAGACGGAGGATGCGATACTGAATTGGAACGGTGTCTCGGTCGCGATCAGCTACAAGTACGATCTATCGGTGATGATCGATGACCTGATGAATGCGCTCATCACCATGCGGTCTGCTAGCGTCGGAGAGCTAGTGGTCGAGTGGCCTTCGAACACGTTTCAGGCCACTTGGCAGCTAGCGTGGAATGAGCAGAAGTGCGTCTGCGCGGCGACATGGAACAGCGTTTCAGGGGGCGTAGAGCGCCTGTTGTCAGAGACCGGAGCGGTTCATATCTCTCGAGATGACTTCTTGGCAGAATGGAAAGCTCCCCTGGAGCGAGTTGTCTCGGTGCTTCGGCGCGCGGGATACAGTCCCGGCGGCTTGCCGCGCTTGGGGGAGCTGGAGCAATTGCTGACTCAGCTTGCGAAGCCAGGCCGGTTGTACCGAAGGTGAGGTATGTTCAATGGATGGCGTGCTGTCCCAAGAGTCCGCCGGCCCTGAACGGCCTCACGCTCGGCGCTCCGCGGTCGGATTCGCGGGGTGGACTGTCTTTTGAACGGCCGAGCTCGTCGCACTCGGCGCAGTCCGGTAGCGGTTAGTTGCTTCGCTTGCTGGCCTGTCGCTCCCCGCTCCCTTCGCCGTCGGCATCAAGCCGCGCGTTCGTAGTGCCGCAGCAGTCCGCCCAGGCGCTCGGTCGCGTTCACTTCGCCCCCCCCCGATCCTTGGTGGTCCAGCGATCGGCTCGTTGCCGATGCCCTGGTGTGGCCGCTCGGCGTTGTAGTGCTGGACATGCTCGCCGACCGCCCTACGCAGGTGTCCTTCACCGAGTAGCACGAGCCGGTCCAGGCACTCGCGCTTGATCGAGCCGACGAAGCGTTCGGCGATCGCGTTCATGTTCGGGGCCTGGAGCGCGATGGTCACCGGTGCAACGCCGGCGCCTTCGAGGATGCGGCGAAACTGCTCGGTGAACTTCGTGTCGCGGTCCAGGATCAGGTGACGCTTGGCCCGCAGGAAGCCGTCAACCGGATCGGTCAGGTTCCGCGCGACCTGCGCCATGAAGCGGCTGTCCGGGTTCGTGGTGATCCCGGCGATCTCGACCGCCCGCTTCGCGTGGTCGATGACGAACAGCACGTAGTGCGCAACGAGGCCGCGCATGGTCCAGACCTCGGCGGAGAGGAAGTCGGTGGCCGCGATCGCGTCGGCGTGCGCGCGCAGGAACGAGCCCCAGGTCGTCGGGCGTTCGGGGCTCGGCGGCACTCCGTGCTCCTTCAGGGTCTTCGCGATCGTCGACCGCGCGACCGAGTGGCCAAGCTTCTTCAGCTCGCCCTGGATGCGGCAGTAGCCCCAGCTCGGGTTGGTCTCCGCCATGCCGACGATCAGCTCGCGGATCGCCTTCATGAGACCGGGTCTGCCGGTCCGCTTGTCCTGGTGCGTCCACTTCGCCGCGATCAGCCGACGGTGCCAACGCAGGATCGTGTCGGGAGTGACGAGGGTGGCAACCTCGGCGAGGAGACTGCGGCCGAGCACGATGCCCTTCGCGGCAAGTCGTCGCCGTTGCGTATCGGGCAGGCGCGGGCGTCGACCGCCAAGCTGCTCGCGGAGGACTCGGTTCTCCTCCTCGAGGTCATCGATCGCGGCGGCCTGCGCGCGCTGGACCCAACCGGCGACGGCGAGGAGGAGTAGGCGCAGAGGCGACACGTCCAAGGTGGTGTCCGGCGGCTCAGAGTTCCGTGCCCGCGCGGAGGCGATCGAGGTAACGCTGATAGGCCCACTGTCGATCACGCCGCTTGCCGGTGATCTCGACGAGCACGCCCGCTGCATCCATTGCTTGGATGGCGCGGTTTGCCGTCGGCTTCGAGGACTGGATGCGCCCGACGACCTGCGAAGACCCCACGATCGGATGTCGAGGTAGATCTTCGAAGAGCCGCAGGGCGCCAAGGGAGGCGTCGTCCATCGCGAGGACTCGGCTTCGGTCCTCGGTCACCAGTGCGAAGAGGTCGCGCGCGGTCGCGGTCGCTTCTCCGGCGATGGTGGCGACGCCTTCCAGGAAGAAGTCGGTCCAGCTCTCCCAGTCGCCCTGATGGCGAACGGCGTCCAGGCGCTCGTAGTAGATGTCTCGGTGGCGCTTGAAGAACAGGCTGAGGTAGAGCAGTGGCGCACTCAGGAGGTTCCAGTGCTCGAGCAGCAGGGTCACCAGGAGGCGGCCGATGCGTCCATTCCCATCCAGGTAGGGATGGATCGCCTCGAACTGGACGTGGAGCAATCCGGCGCGGACCAGGGGCGGCAGGGTTTGGTCGGGCGCGTGGATGTACTTTTCGAAGTCGCTCAGCAGCTCAGGCAATGCGTCTGGTGGCGGCGGGACGTAGGCCGCGTTGCCGGGTCGCGTTCCGCCGATCCAGTTCTGGGTCCGTCGCACTTCTCCGGGGTGCTTGTCCGCGCCACGAGCGCCTCGCATGAGCCGGGCGTGGACCTGGTTGAGCAGTTGCATCGAGAGCGGGAGGCCGTCCGGGTCGGCGATCTGCGTGCGGGCGTGCTCCAGTGCGTCCAGATGGTTGCAGACCTCCTCGATGTCCGGCTCGCCTTCGAGATCGGATCCTCCGGCCTCGAAAGTGAGAAGGTCGATCAGGGTCGCCTGGGTCCCCTCGATCTGCGACGAGAGGACGGCCTCCTTGCGCACGAAGGCGTAGAGGAACCAGTCGAGTGACGGCACCATCTCGCCGGCGATCTCCAGTCGTTCGAGGGCGCGCTCGGCCGACTGGAGGCGTTCCCGCAGCGGGCCTGTCAGGGTCAGCGGGGGCTCGGTGGGTGGCAGGGGGGCTGGGAGGAAGGCGGCAACCTCCTCGCCGGCGACCGTGGTGCGCTCGAACCGGCCGGTGTTCCTCGGTGGCATGACGGGTGGGGCGGGATCGGTCGGTGGTGCCGGGGAGTTGGGCTAGTAAAGGATTCGTTCCTAGCTTGGAGGGTTAGTAACGAATTCTTTACTAGTGCGGGGTGGAGGTCAAGCCGGGCCTCAGGCTGGCCCGGGTCCACACTCTGGCTTGTTGCTCCCCGTGCTCCCGGGATCTCGCGGGAGCTCGAGTCGTGAAGGCAGGCTCCCGACGCGGCACCGCACCCCGACTCGGTACATGCAACTCGCCGCCACCCCGAAGGGTGCCGGCGAGTCAGGCTGCGGGCGGCTATCGGCCCCCGCAGCGTTCCGAGCCACGCCTCAGTGCGTGAACTCGATGCTGTCGACGAACACCGAGCCGCTGCGGTGGCCGGGGACCGTGAACTCGAGGTAGATCCAGGTCGCGACGTTCGGGTCGAAGTTGCCGAAGGCGGAGAGCGGGACCTTGATGGTGTTCATCGCCGACTTGGTGTAGTCGCCCTGCGGGTAGGGATAGGGGTAGGTGATGAACTGGTCCGGGTAGGCGATGCGGCCGAACTCGCTGGCGCGGATGCGGGTGGAGTAGCCGTTGGCGCTACGGAGGCGGATGTAGAAGTCCTGGT
The DNA here is from genome assembly GCA_030432695.1 of bacterium. Classification (GTDB taxonomy): domain Bacteria; phylum Planctomycetota; class UBA1135; order UBA1135; family UBA2386; genus JAUILN01. Next base: position 43,148 of record JAUILN010000029.1, read on the forward strand.
CCTCACCCTGGGTGTTCCAGGCGTCGTTGTAGTCCTGGGCCACGCGGAGGCTCAGATACTCGTAGTTCGAGACGTCGCGGGCATTGCCGACGTTGGCGATGTTGCGGTCGGGGATCGACCAGCGGACCCACGAGTAGTTGCTGTTCGACCACTTGATCCGGGCCACGCGGGTGTCGTGTGGCGCGGAGGGGTCGAGCTGCCAGGCTTCGCCCTCGGCGATGACCGCGATGCCGGCGCCGCTGCTCACGTCGCCCTGGATCGTGCTGTTTGCGAGGCCGCCTTGCTCGAAGTTGTCGATCACCCGGCGGCCGTGGTCGCTGAGCTGCGTGAACACCTCGGTGTCGGTGACGCGGATCTTGGCGGGCACCGACTGACCGGCGAAGTAGGGCCGGTAGTTGGCGTTGCCTTCCACGTTCCAGCGCAGGAAGGCCAGGATGTAGCCCTTGGCGAGGTCCTCGTGGGTGTCGCAGCCGATGGTTCCACCGCTGGCGATGTTGCAGCCGTCGGTGAAGCCGAGGTGGGTGGCGCCGTGGACGTAGACCAGGCTCTTCTTGAGCAGCGCCTGCTGCAGCACCAGGCCTTCCACCGAGTTCTCGGTACCGGCACGGTCGTAGATCGCGAACACCGTTTCCTCAGGCCCATTGAGCGGATCCTCGAGACGCAAACCGCGGACGTCGGGGTCGCGCGAGCCGTAGATGCCGAGGAAGGACTCGGTGTCGGTCCCGTTCAGGTACTCCTTCGGGTCGGCGATGGTTCCGCCGCCATCGGTCGGGGCGATCGAGACCACCGACTTCACGTCGTAGGTCGTGTAGGCCCAAGACGGGTTCTGCTTCAGCAGGCGCGCCGCCGTGACCGCCGCCTCACCGCCGCGGCTGTGGCCCATGAACACCACGTCGCCCGACAACCGGTCGGCGAAGCCCCAGTAACGGAACATCGAGTTCAGGTAGGAGATCGCCTGGCGGGCGCGGCCTTCGTTGGTGCCGCTCAGGAAACCCCCATTGGCGATCGAGCAGGTCACGTAGCCGTTCCGGGCCAGGTAGGCCATCAGGTAGTCGTGGTCCTGATGGTCCATACCGTTGCCGTGCATGAAGACCACGATCGGGCGACCGGCGGGCGGGCCGTCGGCGCTGTTGCAGGTCGCCGAGGGGAACCGGATCTGGCCGGTCACCGCGGGCACGCCGTCGCCGCCGTAGTCCCAGGTGTAGTTGCGGATGTAGTAGCAGGGATAGCTGGCCTGCGTGGTCGGGTCGGGGGTCGGCGACGTGCCGGGGAAGTCGACCTGCAGGCCATTGCTGGCGTGGAGCTGACTGCCCACGACGTCGAGCGCGAGCGACTGCACGAAGGCGGTGCCCTCGATGCTCGGCGGTGCCGGGATGTTCCAGATCTCCTGGCCGTTGCCGTCGGTCATCCCCGATAGCGCGACGAGGTTGTTCACCAGCAGCTGGCAGTTGCCACCCGGCAGCGGGATCGCGGCCTTCGACAGGCCGAACACCAGGGCCGCCGGCATGTTGGCCAGCTGCGTGTCCATGGTGAAGCTGAGGTTGTGACCCCGGCCGACGGTGTCGGAGCCGTCGAGGGTGGCGCCGCACGAGGGGCCGTAGGGCGAGAAGATCGCCTCGTCGACGATGGATCGTTGGCTGGTGGCGCGGTCGGTGAGGAGTCCGGCCGCGGACAGGGCGGCCATGGCGAAAGCGGTGGAAGACAGGTTCATCTGGATTCTCCTTGGGACTTGGTTCACCACCTCGAGCGAGAGCCCCCCGCGGCATCCAAGTCGGAGGATCCGGTTTTTCCGGTCACACCCGGGCTCGCTCGCCGATCCGCTCCGGTTCGGCCAAGATGCGGGCATGCGCGCCCTCCTGACGCTGTCGCTGCTCGTTGCGTCTCTGCAGGCCTCTGCCCCTGCGCAACCCCAGGAGTCGCCGAACGTGGTCGTGGTGCTGGTCGACGATCTGGGCTGGGCCGACCTCGCCTGCCAGGGCAGCCGCCTGTACCGGACGCCCCACATCGACCGGCTGGCGAGCGAAGGGGTGCGCTTCACCCAGGGCTACGCGGCTTGTGCGGTCTGCTCACCGACCCGCGCCGCGATCCAGACCGGCCGCGCGCCGGCCCGCACCGGGGTGACCGACTGGATCCGGGCCCGGTTCCAGCGCGGCGCGGTCGGCACGCCGGCAAGCAACCCGGTCGACTACGTTGGCGGTCCCGACCGCGCGCTGCTGTGCCCGCCGAATCCGTATTGGTTGGCGCACGACGAGGTCACCATCGCCGAGCTGTTGAAGGCGCGCGGCTACGCCACCTGCCACATCGGCAAATGGCATCTTGGCGACGACGCCTGGTATCCCGAGCAGCAGGGTTACGACGAGAACTACGGGGGCTGCGACTACGGCCAGCCGCCGAGCTACTTCGATCCGTTCACCAACGGGCGACTGCAGCAGGGCATCCCGGGATTGCCGGGTCGACTGGAGGGCGAATTCCTCACCGACCGCGAGGCCGACGAGGCGGTCGGCTTCCTGCGACGGAACCGCGATCGGCGGTTCTTCCTGCACTACGCACCCTACGCGGTCCACACGCCGATCCAGGCCAAGCCCGAGGTCGCAGCGCGCTACCAGGAGCGGATCACGCGTGGCATGAAGCAGCGCGACGCGAAGTACGCGGCGATGGTGGAGAGCGTCGACGACGCTGTGGGGCGAATCCTCGCCACGCTCGACGAACTGCAGCTCACGGACCGAACGTTGGTGGTGTTCACCTCCGACAACGGTGGCCTGCTCGGGCCGACCCACAACGCGCCGCTGCGCTCCGGCAAGGGCTACGAGTACGAAGGCGGCATCCGGGTGCCGTGGATCGTGCGCTGGCCCAGCCATGCGCCGGCGGGAAAGGTCTCCGAACAGGTGGTGACCAGCGTCGACCTGCTGCCGACCGTGCTCGCGGCGACCGGCACCGAGCGGCCCTCCGGAGTCGCATTGGATGGCGAGTCGATGCTGCCGTGGCTGGCGAGCGATGCCGAGATCGCGGCCCGCACGCTCTGCTGGCACCTCCCGCACTACCGCGGCGCCGACGTGACGCCCTACTCGGTGATCCGCCACGGTGACTGGAAGCTGATCCGCCGCGACGAGGGCGGCCGCGAACTCTACCACCTGGGTGACGACCCCGCCGAACGGCGCGACCTCGCCGTGGAGCGGCCGGAGGTCGTTGCCGATCTGGAGTCCCGCCTCGATGCCTGGCTGACCGATGCCGGCGCGAAGCGGCCGCGGCCCAATCCCGGACATCGAGCCCTGCCGCGCGTGCTGCTGCTCGGCGACTCGATCTCGATCGGTTACACGCCGTTCGTGGTCGAGGCGCTGAAGGACGAAGCCGAGGTGGTGCGGCCGGCGTGGCGTGGCGCGGGTGGTGGGCCCGAGAACTGTGCGGGTACCGACCACGGCCTCGAGAACCTCGAGCGCTGGCTGGCGATCGGGGGCGGGAACTGGGACGTGATCCACTTCAATTTCGGGCTCCACGACCTGAAGCGGGTCGACCCGGTGACCGGACGCAACTCCGACGACCCGGCCGATCCGCGGCAGACCGAACCCGAAGACTACGAGCGCCAGCTCCGGGCGATCGTCGAGCGGCTGCAGGCGACCGGCGCGAAGCTGGTCTTCGCGACCACCACACCGGTGCCCGAGGGCGGTGTGCGCCCGCACCGCGATGTCGAGGACCCGGCCCGCTACAACACGATCGCGCGGCGGTTGATGGCCGAGTCCGGGGTCCGCGTGGACGACCTTTTCGCCGTCGTGGCGGCGCGGCAGACCGAACTCCTGCCCAAGGTCGACGTGCACCTGCCGCGAGCGGGATACGCGGCCTTGGGGGGCGCCGTCGCCGAAGCGGTCCGCGCGGTGCTACGGGCGGATTGAACCGGACGCCGGCCAGGGTGGTAGCGCTGTCCCCCGGTGTCCGGTCGCCAGCCAAGTCGTTGCGCCCCGAGGAGCCTGGCCGTGGTTCCCCCGATCGCCGTATGGGCGGCACGCCGAAGCCTGATCCCCCATGGGTTTGCCGGGCCTCTGCGGCGGGGATACCTTTCTTGGTCCCTGCTCTCCCTTCCCATCCCGGGCGTTTCGCCCGTTCCCGTCGTCGCATGTTCGAAACTCTCTCACGTCAAGCTCTTACGGTCGGTCTCGCCGTCAGCCTCCTCGGGGTGGCGGCCGCGCAGGACATCCCGACCGTCGACCCCCTCTCCCCCGAGTCCTGGAACGTGAGCGAGCCGGCCCTGGTGCCCGGCAGCTACATCGTTCATTTCGAGACCCGCTCGTTCGACCTCGATGCGTACCGCGCGGCGATCCACGGCAAGGCGTCGGCGGATGAGGTCGCGCGCATCGTGAAGCGGATGGAAGACTCGGTGCAGAGCGACCAGGCAGCGTTCGTTCGCTCGGTCGAAGCGCTGGGCGGCGCCGTCGAAGCACAGTGGTGGATCATCAACGCCGCCGCCGTGTCGGGCATCCACGGCAAGGCCGTGGACCAGCTCGCGAAGCTGGACAACGTGCTTCGCCTCGAGCAGGAAAAGGTCTACCCGCTCGCCAATAACACCTCCCGGAACAGCGCCCACCACGAAGCCGACCAGGCCAACCAGCGCCGCAATGCCAGCAACGCGCTCGTCGACGGCGCCGGCGTGACGGTTGCCATCCTCGACACCGGTGTCGATGCGCAGTACTCGGGAAGCACCCCCAACCCCGGCTACTTCATCGGCGGCAACACCTCGAACACCTCGGGTGGTGGTATCGCGGGCAGCCGCCTGCGGGCCGTCTTCGGCACCAGTGGCTTCGGCACCGAGGACCAGCACGGCCACGGCACCCACGTGAGCGGCTCGTCGGCCTCGGGCAACCCGAGCTTCCGCGGCATGGCTCCCAACGCCTCCGTCGTCGGGGTGAAGATCTCCAACGATGGCGGCTCGGCGGCGAGCAACTGGCTGGTCTCGGGTTGGCAGACGGTCGCGTCGCAGCGTGCGGCCCACAACATCGTGGCCGCCAACAACTCGTTCTCCGGTTCGCCGAGCCTGACGGACTCGATCCAGATGGCGCTCGACAACACCGCCTTCAACGCCGACGTGCTGATCTCGTGCGCGGCGGGCAATGGCGGCAACAACACGGCGAGTAGCCAGAACGCCTGGAACGGCCTCGCGGTCGGCTCCCTCGACAAGAACTCGCTCGCGGTCTCGTCCTTCAGTGGCAAGGGTCCGCTCGACAACTTCGGCCGGACCTACCCCGACATCAGCGCGGTCGGCCGCTCGGTGGTCTCGATGGCGCGTAACTCGACCGGTGGCGCGACCTCCAGCGGCACGTCGATGGCGTCGCCGATGGTCTGCGGCGGTGCAGCGCTGGTGCGCCAGGCCGATCCCGCGATCACCGCGCTCGAGGCCAAGGCGATCCTGCTGAACGCCACCAAGCACACGCAGAACAGCCGCAACACCTACGGCCTGGGCATGATGGACTGCGATGCGTCGGTGGCCCTGGCGCTGTCGGGTGACTTCTTCACCACCCAGATGACCGGCTCGACCACCGTGGTGAAGAGCTTCACCGCGTCGTCGACCGGTGCGTTCAGCATCACCGCCACCTGGATGCACCCGGCGGGCTCGCGCTTCGACAACATCGACATGCGGGTCTACGCCGGCGCGACCCTGGTCGCTTCCGACCTCAACACGCTGAACAGCTACGAGTCGGTCGACTTCAACGTCCAGGCGGGCCGGTCCTATCGGGTCGAGCTGAGCCGGGTCGGCTCGGTGGTCCGCAACACCCTCGACATCGCGGTCGCGGGCTTCTCCGACGCTCCGGCCCAGAGCCCGACGCTCAGCGCGATCAGCCCGAGCCGGATCGGCAACTACCTCGGCGGTGTGGTCACGCTGACCGGCACCTTCGATCGGATCGGCTCGGTCACCGTGGGTGGCGCTCCGGTCGCCAGCTTCACCGAGGTCAGCCCGACGCAGCTCACCTTCCAGCTGCCGATCGGCTTCACCATTGCGGACAGCCAGTCGGTGGTCGTGTCGAACACCGGTGGCTCCAGTAATGCCCTGTCGCTCGATGTGACCGGCACCCACCCGGCGCAGATCGCGGGAGGACCGTTCGCGGTTCGCAATAACCCGTTGAACATCACATTCGCGGGTGACCAGGCGTGGCAGATGCTGTTGGCGGTGTCCCCGTCGAACCAGCCGAGCGTGATCCCGGGTATCGTGAACCTCGGCATCGGCAGCGGCTTCCAGCTTCTGCTGACCATGCCGACGACCGTGGCCCTCGACAATGGGGGTGCGGGTTCGATGCCAGTGATCCTGCCGGCTACCGCTCCTGCCGGGAACTACTACTTCCAGGGCATCCACTTCGACCCGAACAACCTCGTCGCGCCGCTCGAGGTGAGCAACGTGCTGGCGGTTCGGTTCTTCTGAGCGCGTTCCCCACTCGCTGAGTGCGGGGCTCTCACGGGCCCGCGTCCGCTCGACGGACGCGGGCCCGTTGCGTTGCTGGCGAAGCTGCGCCGCAAAGGCTCGACCCCAGGAGGCTGGGTCACGGGACACGTTCCGATCCAGTGCGTCCAAGACTCCAGGAACACGAGTGCCCGGGACGAAGCCGCGAAACGCAGCCGAATCGGTGGATTCGGCGAGGCTGCCCACCGAGGAGCACTGTGCGGCCAAATCCGGGGTGCGAGGGCGCGTGCAGGGCGGAATGGTCTCCCGTGGCCCTGCCTCCTAGTCCTCAAACAAGCGTTCGCCTAAGCGACTTCCGGAGGTCTCGCGGCACGACGCGAGCGTACAGACCGGTGCCGGATCGGCGGTTCGCGCCAAGCGATTGTGGGGGCCAGCGATGAGGTCTCGA
>JAUILN010000037.1 GCA_030432695.1 bacterium
GAGATATCGTCAAGAGTCGTGGATCGGCACGGTTCAGGTGGCGCCCTCCGACCTCCTCAGTTCTTCCCTCCGAGGCCCAGCACCTGCCGGGCCTCGTCGGCCCACCGCAGGCCGAGTTCCTCGGCGAGCCGCAGCACTTCGGCGAGCCGCGCGACCTGTCGCGCGTCGTCCGCCACTTCGGCGTCTGCGATAGCGGCGTACAGTTTCAACCTCAGCTCCCCGTCGACGAGCAACTCGTCGGCGGCGCTGCGCATATGAGCGGCGAAGGCATAGTCGCCGAGCCGCATCGCCTCGGTGAGGACCGCCGAGAGCCGGGCGCCGAGTTCGTTGTCGATCGTCATCCCAGCCATCACGCCGCCTCCTGCTCCGCGCCCTCGTGGGGCAGGGCCACCGCCTGAGCCATCCGATCTGCGCGCTCGACCTGCTCGCCGTCGGCGAAGACGACACCGGCCCTCACCAGCGGCAGCAACTGCGGATTATCGAGCCGGCGCCAGCGCTTCTGGGCGGCGAGCAGCAGCTTGAACGCCATCGCCAGCCCCGCCTTGCGCGAGCCGGCCCCCTTCGTCTGCCGCGTGCGGTGCTTGACCGTCGCGAACGTCGACTCGATCGGGTTCGTCGTACGCAGGTGCTTCCAGTGGTCGGCCGGGAAGTCGAAGTACGCCAGCAGCTGGTCGAGGCCGTCGGTCAGCGACTTCACCGCCTTGTCGTACTTCGCGCCGTAGTCGGCCTCGAACTGACCGATGAGCCCCAGCGCCTCGGCGCGGGTCTCGGCGGCGGCGATCTCGTCGAAGCGCTGCTTGAACAGGTCCTGCTTCTTGCGCGGGACTTTGCCGAGCACGTTGGCCCGCTTGTGGACCCAGCACCGCTGGCTCCGCGTCTCGGGGAAGACCTCGCGCAGCGCGAGCCAGAACCCCCGGGCCCCGTCGGCGACCGCGATGGCCGGCGCGTGCATGCCGCGGCCGTGCAGGTTTCGCAGGATCTCGAGCCAGTGCTCGGTCGACTCGCTGTAGCCGCCCTCGATCGCGATGACCTCCTTGGTGCCGTCGGGGCGGGCGCCGATGACCACCAGCGCCGCGACGTTCTCTTCGCCGAGGCGGACCTTGAGGTGCACCCCGTCGGCCCACATGTAGACGTAGTCCCGGTCGGCCAGCGAGCGGGTGCGCCAGGTCTCGTACTCAGCGCCGAAGCCGGTGATGAGCCGGCTGATGGTCGACGGCGAGAGCGCCGCATCGTCGCCGAGCAGGCAACGCAAGGCCTCCTCGAAGTCGCCGGTCGACAGCCCGCGCAGATACAGCGCCGGCAGGACCTCCTCGATGTTCTTCGACCGCCGCAGATACGGCGGCAGGATGCGGCTGGTGAACCGCTGCCGCTCGCCGTCGATGACCCGCTTGTCGTTCACCCGCGGGGCCTGGACCGTCAGCGTGCCGGCCCCCGTGGTGATGCTGCGGGGCCGGGCCCGGCCATTGCGCACGACCTGGGCGTGGCCGCGCTCGTCGCGGGCGTCCTGGTGGCGCCGGATGTACTCGTCGACCTCGGCGTCGAGGGC
>JAUILN010000016.1 GCA_030432695.1 bacterium
ACTCCTCGAGACCTCATCGCTGGCCCCCACAATCGCTTGGCGCGAACCGCCGATCCGGCACCGGTCTGTACGCTCGCGTCGTGCCGCGAGACCTCCGGAAGTCGCTTAGGCGAACGCTTGTTTGAGGGCTAGCACAATCCAGGGTCAACCGCTGGCCGCTGTCTTCCTCGGCTCGTAGCGCATGGCCACCGCCCCAGAGCCGAGTTCGAGCCGATCGACGAGCCGCAGGTCGAGGTGTTTCGAGAGCCCTGCGAAGACGGTCGGCCCGCGCCCAACGATCCGCGGATGCACCACGAACTCGTACTCGTCGATCAATCCCAGCTCCGCCAAGGCGAGCGGCAACGTCACGCCGCCGACGAGCAGGCCCGAGCCGTCTTCCTCCTTCAGCGCCCGGACCGAGGTCTCCAGATCCCCACGCAAGAGTCGGGCGTTCCAGTCGACCCGCTCCAGGGTGCTCGAGACCACGAACTTCCGCGCCGCGTCGATGGTTCGCGCGAACGGTTCCATCCACGCCGGCAGGGTTTCCGTCGCGACCCCCGGCCGGAATGCCGACTCCATCATCTGGTAGATCACCCGCCCGAAGAGCAGGGCGTCCGCGCGCTCGAGGTTCTCGATCGCATGCCGATGCAGCTCGTCATCCGCCAACATCTCGCGGTGGTCGCAGCAGCCGTCGAGACTGACATTGATGGAGTAGCGGAGGGGTCGCATGGTTCGGGAGGTCCCTTCGGTGATTCGCCGGCTGGGATCACCGGGCGTCACACTACCTCAGGACCAGTTCCGTCGGACCTTCGACGACCATGCGACCCTCGATCCGCGCTCCATTCCGACGATTCACGACGTAGTGATAAGCGCCGGCCGGAAGGTCCTCCACGCACAGCGCACCGTCGCCGCCGACGTAAACGGTGTAGTCGACGGGCCAGCCCGGAGGTGGGTCACGCTCCTCGAGTCGCAGGGAGATCCGATGGGCTGGCGAGCCGTGCGCGAACGCGTCGACGACCTTCAGGGAACCGCGGTGAACGGCGCCGGGAATCCGCAGGAGCCAGTCGATCCCCTCGAGCGGCGACGGTTCGAAGTAGCCGAAGGCCTCGCCCTCCTCGGTCGTGACGAACCACCGCTCGCCCGCAGTCACCGTCCCCACCGGGACGACCACCAAGCCGTCGACGAAGCGCTGCATCGCACCGGGCTCATTGGATCCACGCACCGCCTGCGGATTCGGCCGGAGCGCGAGCGACTCCACCGCTCGGTCTCCGGAATCGACGACCTTCACGACCGGCAACGGCCCGACATCGAGGTGCAGGACAACCGGCGAATCGGCGCCACGGAACACCCGCTCCGAAGACGAGAGGTCTCCGAACTGCGCGACCAGGACGGCGGATTCCGCTCCCCGCAGCGGAGCGAAGAAGTAGCCTTCGAGGGACGCTCTGGCGCTGACGACCCGGCGCCCCTCGCCTCCCGACCGACCCGTCACGCGCGGTGGGGACGAGAGCGGCCCTCCGCGCACGTCGACGCGACCGAAGATCGCGCCTTCACCGTCCAGGACCAGGCGCAACTCGTCGAAGCCACTCTGGCCTGAAACGACTTCGGCGCGCCCCAGACTCAGCGCGGCGATCGACCCAGGTCTGCCACCATTCCCGATGAGATGCACCGCGACATCCATGGACCGCAGCTCGAGGAACTTCGCAGTCACTGCGATCTGGCCGAGCTCCGCGTGCAGTGTCCCGCTGTGGATCTGCTGCGGCGGGAACTCCCCCGCTTCGTAGAACGCCAGGGTTACGGAACGCATGTCCGTCGCACGTAGCCAGTTCAGCAGGCGCTCCCCCCAGGAGAGACTCACGGGCAACTCGTAGCGCACGTCGATCCGCTCGACGACGGGATCCGCACCGGCCTCCTCTACATCGATGCCCTGCCCCGTGGGCCACCCGACCGCAAAGGTGCGCCCCAGAGTCGACCTCACGAAGAGCGGTCCCGGAGGCGGCGCCAACAGCTCGAAGCTGCCGTCGGATCGCACGGCACAGAGGACGCGGCCCTCCGCGTCGACGATCTGCGCGAACACGGTGGCCGGCACCGTCTCCTGCAACGGCACCACGCGACCCCTCACGGGGCCCCCTTGCCGAGAGGCATCTCGGCGAACCCCTGGCTCAGGTCGCTGCACCGGCACACGGACCGCGCTTCGTGCGGCCTGAGCGGCCGACGCCGGTGGCTCGTGAACCCTCGGCTCACTCGTGGCGAAGGACCCGCCGATTGCCCACACAGCGAGTCCGACGACAGCGAGAAGGGCGATCACCGTGCCCTTCCACCGGCGCCCGAGGTCGGAGTTCATCTGGATGGCCACCTCGCCCCCTCCCCCCTCACATCCGCCGCATCCAGTCCACCCACTCCTTCTCCAGCTCCGCGAAGTCCACCGACGCCAGCACCGCCTCGATCGCCTCGGCCTGGATCTCGTACTGGAACCCGTTGATCCAGTCGTCGGGAGCGTCCGGCGGCAGGTCCTTGCGCCGCGTCTCGGTCGCCGCGCGCAGCGCCTTCAGATACTCGTCGGGGATCGCGATCCAGTCCTCGCGGCGGTTGCTGCCTTTGCGCTCGCGCTGGACCTCGAGGAAGTAGCAGAAGGACCAGGAGTAGGCGTAGTTCCGCAGCGCCTCGAACGGGCTGTAGAACTCCGGCTGGGTCATCTTCAGCATCCGCTTCAGGTCCGGCGGATCGTTCTTCTGCTTCTTGTCGAGACGGATGAACTTGAGGCGGAAGTCGTTGGGGTCGACGTCCTTCATCTCGCCGCGGCGGCGGTCGAGCTGGGCGCCGCCGAAGACCTCGCCGTAACCCTCGTTGAACCAGCTCGCGGGCGCCAGCGCGCGGTTGGAGTAGTGGAAGTACTGGTGCATCGCCTCGTGGTAGAGCACCGCCACCGGGTCGACGCCCTTCAGCCACGGCCGGCTCTTCGGGATCCGCTTCTCCGGGTTGAAGATCACCAGCTCCTCCTCGGTGAAGGCCCAGTAGCCGCCGGTGCCGTCCATGTCCTCGCCGGCGTAGCGCAGGTAGTCGTCGTAGCCGTCGCAGACCCGCACGGTCGAGACCGCGCTCATGTCGGCGCCCTCGGCCGGCGGGAAGCGCTCCTCGAACGCGCCGCGGATGATCTCGAGGTCGGTGAGCATCACCTCGACCATCTTCTTGCTGGAGCAGTTGGTCACGAGGATGAAGTTGTCGCTGTCGTGCGCGTGCCAGCCGTCGACCAGCTCGCTGCGGACCTTGCGGCGCTGGTCGACGTCACGGTACTCGTCGCCCTTCGGGTAGGGATCGCCACCCGCGTCGTCGGCGGCGTCCTTCTTGGCGTCGGCGTGGTCCTCGGCGTCGAGGAACTCGAACGACTCGACCGACTTGGTGAACTCGCGGTCGAAGGCATTGAGGATCGAACCGACGGTCACGATGCCGAAGATCTCCTGATCGTTCTCGGTGACGAACGCGCGGACGATCGGACCGAACTTCGCTCCCCGCGGCGAAGAGACCTCGAGCACCTGCAGCGGCCGCCCCTCGGCCAGCTCCTCCTCCTTCCGGAAGAACTTGCGGTTCGGATAGACCTCGTGGGGCAACTCGTGCCGCTCCAGGAACTCGGGCAGGGTCCGCCCACCGTTCAGCCATTCGACCCGCTGGTCGGTCAGCGACTTCATCTCCGGCGGCTGCCGCTCGTCGTCCTTCTCGCTCTCCCCGGTGGTCGGCCCCTCCTGTTTGAGGACCCGGATCACCATCATCGTGAGCTCGCCGTCCTCGCCCTTGAGTTCGCCGCGACGCGCCGTGGCTGCGCCCTTGAATTGGACCAGCGTCTGACGGTCACCGGGCTTCGTGGGCACGGCCTCCATGAAACGCGGCACTTTGATCTCGAATCCGTGCGCGGCATCCGTGTGGGTCCAGGTGGATTGCGCCGCGAGGTCGGCACCGGCCGACGCGACGAACAACGACGCCAACAACGTCCCGGCACGCAACGCGCCATTGAGCTTCCCCAGGTGGATCCGATTCATGCGCGAGGGATCTTTGCCGCGCAGAGCCCTGGTGCCAAGCCCCTGACGGAGCCGAAACGGCGACCGCTCTTCACCCGGCGTTCACGAACTCCTCGATCAGCTCGCCGAGGATGCGGAAGCCCTCCTTGCGCAGCGAACTCGGCCGCCACGCCAGCCCGATGCGGCGCACCGGCGGGGTCTCCGCGAAGGGCCGGACCGCGAGGTCGTCGCCGCGCACTTCGACCGGCGCGGCCATCGCAGGCAGCAGCGTCACGCCGATCCCGCCCGCGACCATCTGCACCAGGGTGCTGAGACTGGTGGCACGGAAGTCCGCCAGCTCGGTCGCACCCTGGCGACGGCAGACCTCGAGCGCCGACTCGCGCAGGCAGTGGCCGTCCTCGAGCAGCAGGACCTGCTCGGAGGCAAGTTCCGACTCCGGCACCGCGTCGAGTCCTGCCAGGCGGTGGCTGGCCGGCACCGCGACGACGAAGGCTTCGTCGAACAAGGGCAGGGTCTCGACGTCGCCGAGGTCGGGCTCGAGCGCGAGCAGCAACACGTCGAGGTCGCCGTGTTCCAACGCCCTTAGCAGCGAGTCGGTCCGGTCCTCACGCAGCAGGATCCGCAGGTCGGGATAGCGCTGCCGCACCGCCGGCAGGACCCGCGGCAGCACGTAGGGCGCCACGGTGGGGATCGCGCCGAGCCGCAGGTCGCCGCGCAGCGGATCCTCGCTGGTCTGCGCGCGCTCCAGGAGACCGTCGCAGGCCTCGAGCACGCGCCGTGCGTCGGCCGCCAGCGCGGTGCCGATCTCGGTCGGCAGAACCCGCCGCGGATCGCGCTCGAACAGCTTCACCCCGAGCATCTGCTCGAGCTTCTGGATCTGGGCGCTGAGGGCGGGCTGCGAGACAAAGCAGTTCTCGGCGGCCCTGCGGAAGTTCAGGGTCTCCGCCAGGGCGACGAGATACTCGAGCTGGCGGATGGTGGGACGCTCGTGCACGGCCCGAGGATAGCGCCGGGGCGGCCGGGAACGAGGCGAGAGCGCGACGCATCCGGCGCGCGGCGGACCGCGAAGGAGCCGCGACACCTGCCCGCCGAGGATGGCCCGATGCACCGCTCCCTACTGCTCTTCGCCCTGGTCTCCACCGCCGTTCCCGCCCAGCAAGCCCCGATGCCGGGCTCGATCGACTCCGGATCGATCGATTCGGCGCTGGCTGCGAAGCCCGCCGAGGCCGATCGACCCGCGCCGCGCATCTACGACCTCCTCGAGGCCCAGGACCTGCGGAGCGGGGCTGAACGAGCTGCCGCGACCCTGGAACGCGGTCTGGAAGGCGAGGGCCTGTCCCTGGCAAAGCTGCGCTCCGCAATCGACGCCGCGCTGCCTCGATTGACCGGCCACCCGCGGACCGCGGTGACCCTGCGCGCTGCCCGGACCACCGACGAGGCCGGCGACCTCTACAGCCTGGTCGAGCGCACCGTCGACCAGCTGCGCTTCCAGTCCGTCGCCGAGGCCCAGCGACCGGTCGGCTTCCCACAGCCCGCACCGATCGACGAGGTGGTGTTGAAGAGCTACCCGCGCTACCGGATGGCGGTGGCGACCATGGACCGCCGCACCGGGATGAATCGGCCGTTCATGGCGCTGTTCGACCACATCAAGACCAACGACATCGCGATGACCGCGCCGGTGCAGGTCGACTACGACGACGGGTCGGCCGAGGCCCGGTCGACCGCGACGATGGCGTTCCTCTACGAGGAGCCCGAGATGGGCGAGACCGGCCCCGACGACCGTGGGGTCGAGGTCGTCGACGTCGCTCCGGTGATGGCGCTGTCGATCGGCGCGACCGGCTACGACACCCCGGAACGCACCGAGGAACTGCAGCAGGTCCTGCGCGCATGGTTGGAAGCCCACGCCGACTTCCTGGAGGCCTGCGGCCCGCTGCGCACGATGGGCCACAACTCGCCGATGGTCCCGGCCCGCCGACGCTTCTACGAAGTCGAGATCCCGGTGCGCTGGACACCGGCGCAGCGCGGGCACTGATCGTGTCCCTTCCTCCGAGTCGCCCGCTCCCCGTACGGAATCGACGTTCGCCCGGCCGCCCCCGCCCCGCTCTCGGCGCCGAACCCGAAGGACGGCGCCATTCGAGCGCCGCGGTGCCATGGCGAACCTCCGACCGCTCGTCGCTCTCGCCCTCGCGAGTGCGCTCCCCGGCCAGACCCTGATCCGCGACCTCGGCGCTCCCGGGTCCGGCAATCCCGGTTCCAACCCCACCGACTTCGTCGACCTCGGCGGTGTCGCGGTGTTCGTCGCCACCACCGAACACGGTGCCGAGCTGTGGCGGTCGAACGGCACCCCGAGCGGCTCGCGGCTGATCAAGGACATCGCGCCCGGCACGGCGTCGTCGCAGCCGTTGAACCTGGTCGCGACGACCGCCGGCAACCTGGTGTTCTTCACCGCGACGGTCGACGGCGTGGGCCGCGAGCTGTGGCGCACCGACGGCACGGCCCAGGGCACGTTCCTGGTACACGACACGATCCCCGGCCCGGCCTCCGGCACGCCGAGCAACCTCGTCGCGTTCGGGAACGGCTGCGCCTACACCTGCAACGAGCCGAGCACCGGCTCCGAGATCTGGTTCAGCGACGGGTCGCTGGCCGGCACCCGGGTGCTGCTCGACCTCGCGCCCGGCACCGCGTCCAGCGCGCCGAATCACCTGGCAGTCGGCGGCGGACGGCTCTGGTTCTCGGCCCTCGACGCGGCCGGACTCGAACTCTGGATCAGCGACGGCACGCCGGCCGGCACCAGCAGATTGACCGACGTGCCGGGCTCCCTGGCTCCGTCGAGCATCACCACGGTGGGCAGCCGCGCGTTCTTCACCGGTCGGGCGGCGTCCACCACCGGGACTGAACTCTACGTGAGCGACGGTACGCCGACCGGCACCGGACTGGTGATCGATCTGGTCCCCGGCACCGGCTCGCCCACCCTGAGCACGTTCCTCCCCCTCGGTCAGGGCCTCTACTTCGAGGCGGACGACGGCGTCCACGGCAACGAACCCTGGTTCACCGACGGCACCGCCGCCGGGACGGTGCCGCTCGGCGACCTCGCGCCGGGAAGCGCCAGCGGCGCCAGCCGCAACGCGGTCTCCGACGGCAACGTGGTGGTATTCGTCGCCAACGACGGCGTCAGCGGCTTCGAGGCATGGCGCACCGACGGCACCGTGGCCGGGACCACGCGGATCGCCGACCTCCGGCCGGGTCCCAACGGATCGTCGCCCAACAACCTCGCCCCCGTGTCCGGCGGCTTCGTGTTCTCGGCAACGGTCGACTCGATCGGCAACGAACTCTGGTTCACCGACGGCACGCCCGGCAATGCGCGGCTGGTCCTCGATCTGGTGTCGGGCATCGGATCGGGCAACCCCCGCGGTCCGGTGCAGATCGGCGGCCAGGTGTTCTTCTCGTGCTCGACGGCCGCGACCGGACGCGAACCCTGGATCACCGACACGACGGCGGCAGGCACGCGCCTCGCAGCCGACCTCCGCGGACCGATCGGCGGCAGCTCGCCCGCCGACCTGCGCGTCGCCGGGAATCACGCACTGTTCGTGGCCAACGACCCCGCCGCCGGGCGCGAACCCTTCGTCTCCGATGGCACCCCCACCGGCACCAACGCGATCGATCTGCTGCCCGGTCCCGGGGGTTCGAATCCGACCGAGCCGGTCTCCGACGGCGTGCACACCTGGTTCGTGGCCAGCTCGCCCACGACCGGCCGCGAAGTGTTCCGGAGCGATGGCACCGCCGGCGGCACGACGCTGTTCAGCGACTCCATCCCCGGCACCGGCAGCGCCAGCCCCCGCGGACTCGCTCTCGCGGGAGGTGACATCTACTGCGTCGCGCGGACCATGACCGCCGAAGGCTACGAACCGCACCGCATCGACGGGGTCTCGGGCACGATCCACTCGTTGGGCGATCTGAACCCCGGCACCTCGCAGTCGAGCGCGGCCCAGTTCACCACCGCCGGGAACCGGGTGGTGTTCGTCGCGAGTTCTCCGGCGACCGGCGTCGAGCTGTGGGGCACCGACGGAACCGCGGCGGGCACCGCCCTGGTCGCCGACCTGTTCCCAGGCACCACCTCGTCGTCGATCACCGGACTGACGGTGTTCGGCAACCGCGCGGTGTTCTCGGCCAACTCCCCGGGGCTCGGCACCGAGCTATGGATCACCGACGGCACGTCGAACGGCACCGCGCTGCTGGCCGACATCCACCCCGGCCTGCCCAGCGGCTCGCCGCAGGGCTTCGCGGTCACCGGCGGCCGGGTGTTCTTCGTCGCCCGCTCGCCGAGCAACGGCACCGAGCTGCACGTCACCGACGGCACGACCGCCGGCACCATGGTGCTCAGCGACATCCGCCCCGGCCTCACGTCGACGCAGATCAGCGATCTGGTCGCGGTGCCGGGCGGGCGGGTGTTCTTCGTCGCCGACGACGGCGCGAGCGGCGACGAGCTCTACACCAGCGACGGCACGGTGGCCGGCACGGTGCGGGTCCGCGACCTGTACCCCGGCGGCGGCTCCGGCGTGCTGCGCGGCACGCTCGCCGCGGCCGGTACCTCGGGAGCGGTGGTGTTCGGCGGCAGCGACGGGGGCGACGGCCTGCAGATCTGGCTGAGCGACGGCACCGCTGCGGGCACCGTGCAGGCTGGCAAGATCGGTCCGGATCCGGGCAGCGGCGCGATCGAACTGCGTGACTTCACCAGCGTCGGCAGCCGGATCTTCTTCTTCGCCGACGACGGGGTGACCGGCCTCGAGCCCTGGGTCCTCGACCTGAACGGCGGCGCGATCCCGTTCACCAGCAGCTACGGCCGCGGCTGTCGTGGCACCGGCAACCTCGAGCCGTCGATCGGCGCGGTCGGCCTGCCGGCCCTCGGCAACTCCGGGTTCGGCGTGCGCGTGGCGGACGGCCTCGCCGGAGCCCAGTCGTTGCTCAACGTCGCTGCCGCGCCCACCCAGATCCTGGTCGGCAGCTGCCGGATCCTGGTCGCCGCGCCGCTGATCACGGCGGGCGTCTCGGTCCTCGATGCGACCGGCCGGGGTCAGGTCGGTCTCGGCGTGCCGCAGGATCCGGCACTCCTCGGCGCACAGCTGTTCGCGCAGTGGGTCGTCCTCGATCCCAATGGCTCGCTGCTCGGCATCGCGACTCTGTCGGACGGATTGCGGATCCAGATCGGGCAGTAGATGGACCGCGCGACGCAGAGTCGTCGCGCCCGCGAGGGGGTCGCGTCCTCGACCCGTCTCGAGATGATGCGGGCACATGACCCCGCAACCTTCCAAGGTCTGCCGCCGAGGTCGTCGAGCCGCCTCGCATCGGCTCGCTCCTTTTGTCCTCTCGGCCGGTCTCCTCGCCTCCGCAGTCCCGAGCCAGGTGCTGCTCCGGGACATCGCACCGCCCTCGGGCACCGACCCGGGATCGGATCCCCACGACTTCGTCGATCAGCAAGGCGTCGCGCTGTTCGCCGCCACCTCCGCGCACGGCACCGAACTCTGGCGGTCGGACGGCACCGCGAGCGGCACGTGGATGGTCGAAGACCTCCGCCCGGGAGCGCGATCCTCTGCTCCGCGCGACTTCAACGTAGCCGCCGACGGCCGCGCCTACTTCCTCGCGCTGGTCCGCGACGACCGACTGGAGCTGTGGTGCACGGACGGCACCGCCGACGGCACCCTGCTGTTGCTCGATCCGACCGCAGACGCATTCACCCGGTCGAGCAGCGAGCCCACGCCCCTCGGCAGCACGTGCCTGTTCACGCGGACCGACGCCGACCACGGTCGCGAACTCTGGATCACCGACGGGACCGTCCCGGGAACCCGACTGCTGGTCGACCTGCGCCCCGGCTTTCTGGGCTCCGAACCCCGCGACCTGGTCGCCGGCACGAACCACGTCTGGTTCCACGCCGACATCGGCAGCTGGCGCCAGCTGTGGCGCACCGACGGCACGGCGGCGGGCACCGTCCAGCTCACCGACGTGCAGATCGGCATCGATCCGGAGCGCATGACCGCCGTGCCGGACGGACGGTTGTTCTTCTCCGGCAACGACCGGGGCACGCACGACGGCCGGGAACTCTATGTAAGCGACGGGACCCGCGCCGGAACCCGGCTGGTCGTCGACCTCGGGGGCCCCAGTCGCCGCTCGACACCCCGCAACCTGCTCCCGCTCAGGAACGGCGTGTACTTCGAGGCCGACGACGGCACCCACGGCCGCGAACCGTGGTTCAGCGATGGCACCGCCGCAGGCACCGTGAGCCTGGGTGACCTGCTGCCCGGCAGCTCCTCGAGCACCCGCGACCTCGCCGCCTCCGACGGCACGACGGTGGTGTTCGTGGCCGACGACGGAGTCTCCGGCGCGGAGCTGTGGCGCACCGACGGGACGCTCGCGGGAACTGCACGGATCGCCGACCTCGAGCCTGGCCCCGGCTCCTCCGAGCCGGCCGATCTCGTGGCCGGTGCGGGAGGCTTCCTCTGGACCGCCCAGACCGCCGCGACCGGCCGCGAACTGTGGTTCACCGACGGGACACCGGGTTCGCTCCGGCTCGTCGCCGATCTCGCCACCGGTCCGTCGAGCGGTCAACCCGCTGACCTCGGTGCGGTCGGCAGCCGGGTGTTCTTCTCCACTCCGGACGCCGGCGGTGGCCGCGAACCCTGGTCGACCGACGCGACTTCGGCGGGTACCGGACCGGTCGCGGATCTCCACGGACCCGGTGGGTCGAGCACGCCGGGCGATCTACTCGCAGCCGGCTCCCGCGCGGTGTTCCACGCCCTCGACCCGGCACTCGGCAGGGAGCCGTTCGTCAGCGACGGCACGCCGGCGGGCACGGTCCCTCTCGACGTGCGACCCGGCACGCAGGGCTCCGATCCGCGACTCGCCGTGTCGAGCGGTGAGCGGGTCTGGTTCGTCGGCGACGTGCCGGGCGCAGGCGCCGAAGTCCTATCGAGCGACGGCACGCCGAACGGCACCGGCCTGTTCGCCGACGTCCTCGCCGGACCCGTCGGGTCGAACCCGACGCAGATGTACCTGATCGACGGCGACCTCTACCTCCAGGCCGAGCCGCTGCCGTACGTGGGCTACGAACCGACACGGGTCGACGGCGACGACGGCACGGTCACCGTGCTCGGCAACCTCGCGACGCTGAACCTGTCGTCCTACCCGTCCTGGTTCGCGTCGACCGCAGGCGGCGTGGTGTTCGCGGCGAGCGGGGCTCCCGGAAGCGGCGGGTTGTGGGTGACCGATGGAACTCCGGACAGCGCTCGCTTCCTCGTCGATCCGAACGGACCCGGCACCAGCGGACCGGAGCGACTGACGAGCTTCGGTGACCTCGCGGCGTTCCGGGTCTTCGGCGGTGGCTACATCGCCTGGGTCACCGACGGGACCGCGGCCGGCACGCGCGCGATCCCGAACGTCACGGGCCGGGGTCCCCGCGGCTTCACCGGCTCGGGTGATCGGCTGTACTTCATCGCCAGCGAATCCGGCTTCGGAGAGGAACTGTTCACCACGGACGCCACGGCGACCCACACGGAACGCATCTCCGACATCAATCCGGGCATCGCCTCGCCCGACCTCCGCGAACTGGTCGCGGTGCCCGGCGACCGGGTGATGTTCGCCGCCGACGGCGGAGCCACCGGAGTCGAGCTCTACGTGAGCGACGGCACCGTGGCCGGCACCCGCATGGTCGTGGACCTGCTTCCAGGCCCGGGATCGGGCGTGCTCCTCGAGAGCGTCGCGGCGTTGGGCGACACCGGATTCGTCGCCTTCGCGGGCAGCGACGGCCACGACGGCATGCAGCTCTGGATCAGCGACGGAACCGCCGAGGGCACCCAACAGCTCGGCCGGATCGGCACGCGGCGCGGCCAGGGCGCGGTGCGGATCGCCGAACCGACGCTTGCCGGCGACCGGGTGTTCTTCTTCGCCGACGACGGCGCGACCGGCCTCGAACCTTGGTCGTTCGACCTCGCGGCCGCGGCGACGCCCTGGGCCCGTCGCTTCGGCACTGCCTGCGCAGGCGACTCGGCGCACGAGCCACGGATCGGGGCACGTGGCCTCCCCCGACTCGGCGCCGTCGACTTCGCGGTGACCGTGCAGGGGGGGCCCGCAGGAAGCCTGGCACTCCTCAGCGCCGCGGCGGGATCGGGTCCGGTCAGGCTGGACAGCTGCACCCTGCACCTCGCGCCGCCGCTGCTCGACGCCGGCACCGCGGTCCTGGATGCCGACGGTTCCGGAGACCTGGTGATCCCGGTGCCGGTCGACGCGGCGCTCGCGGGGGCCCGGGTCTTCGCACAGTGGCTCGTCGTCGATCCCGACGGCCCCCTGCTCGATGCCGCGACGCTGTCGGACGGTCTGCGGATCCAGGTCGGGCGCTGAGTCGGGCTCGCGGAGCCTCGAACTCCACGCTTCCTGAATTCCCCGGCTTGCCCCGGGTGTGGGCGCGCTCCTATCACTGGAGCACCATGATCGTCAGCACCACCCCCACTCTCGAAGGCAAGCCGATCCGCGACTACCTCGGCATCGTCACCGGCGAGGCCATCCTCGGCGCCAACCTGTTCAAGGACATGTTCGCCGGCATCCGCGACCTGGTCGGCGGCCGGTCGAACAGCTACGAGCGCGAGCTCGGCAATGCGCGGCGGATCGCGCTCGAGGAGATGCAGCAGCGAGCGCGGAAGCTCGGCGCCGACGCGGTGGTCGGCGTCGACCTCGACTACGAGGTCGTCGGCCAGAGCGGCAGCATGCTGATGGTCAGCGCCAGCGGGACGGCAGTGAAGCTGCAGTAAGGCCCGTGAGCCGAGATCCGCTCATCGCGCCGGATCGACCAGCACCTCGTCCCACGGGAAGACGATGAAGTAGTCCTCCTCCTCGCCGCAGCCGAACGCGCAGGGCTCGCCGCGCCCGACGTGGGCCAGCCCCGGATGGCCGTAGCGCTGCCGGTCTCCGACCACGGTGGTCGAAACGCTCGGGAACGTCGCGTGGATGCCGGCCTGGAAAGCGTGCTGCAGGTGGTAGGCGCCGGAGTTGTCGGGCCGGCAGTGCGCGGTCACGAACATGCGGCCCTCATTCAGCACCACCTCGCCGCGGCTGAACGACTCGGCGTGCAGGCCGAACGCGCGGTCCCAGCCGAGGCCGTTGCGGTTGCGGTAGGCGACCAGCGGTCGCTCGCCCCATTTGCCGACCGGGCCGGTGCGCGCGGTCAGGACCACGGTCGAACCCTCCATCGCCACGCGCGGATCGATGGAGTCGCTGCCGAGCAGGTCGTCGGCGTAGGGCAGGAACGACCGGCTGCGGAACAGCGCGGTCTCGAGCTGCATCACGCGCGCGGTCTTCGCGGCGCGGTCGTGGACGGCGAAGGCGAACACCCGGCCGGCCGGATCCGCGGCGAGACACGGATCGGTCCAGTCCGCCGCGAGCCACTCGCTGAGCATCGGCCGCCCACCGACCATCCGACCGCGTGCGCCCTGGAAGGGCGTCGACAGGTAGAGGCCGGGGCCGGGCTGGTCGTACCAGCGGTAGGCGATGACCACCATCGGCTGCCACACGCCCCGCTCGTAGTAGAGCGGCAACGCGATGCTCGGCTGGGTCGTGCGGGAGGGCGAGATCCGACCGGCCTGGCTCGCGAACTGGCCGTGCACGTGGGTGCCCCGCAGGCGATAGCCGCTCCAGGGCGCGTTCAGCGGCCCGTCATAGACCTCGACGAAGCGCCGCACCGCGAACCGCATCGTGGGGTCCATCTCGTGGCGCTCGGCGACCACGTAGACCCTGGGAGCAGGCACCGCGCCGAGACCCCGCACCGGCTCCACCGCGATCGCCAGGTCGGCGATCTTGTCGCGGTGGTAGCCGTTCGAGCGGGCGTCCCACAGGAGCTTCCAGGTGTGCCCGCCGTCGTCGGAGACGCCGACCGCGATCTCCTCGGAGTCGGGCGTGTTGCCGGCATCGGCCACCGCCCAGGCAGCGACGATCCGGCCATCGTCGGTCTGCGTCATCCGGAAGCAGTGGGCGCCGTTGTTCGGGAACGGATCGACCGACACGTCGGGATCGTCGACGGTCTGAGCGACGAGTGGTGCGAGCAGGAAGGGCGCCAGGGTGAGTCCGGCACGACGGAGTCTTCGGTTTGCCATGCCACCGACAGCGGAGGCGGTCTCGATGAGCGAACATCTCTTGCGAAGGCCTACACTCGCGGCGCCATGCGAGAGTCCCCCCGTCAACTCGTCGTCCGGACCACGCTGCTGACCGCCGCCATCGCGCTGGGCGCCTGCGGCACGCCCCCCACCCCCGGCCCGGCGCGACCCAACGTCCTGTTCGTCGCGGTCGACGACCTGCGACCCGAACTCGGCTGCTACGGCGCCACGCATGCGGTCACCCCGCACATCGATCGGCTCGCGCAGAGCGGGGTCCGCTTCGACCGAGCCTACTGCCAGCAGGCGGTCTGCAACCCGTCGCGGGCCAGCGTGATGACCGGCCTGCGCCCCGAGACCCTCGGCGTGCTCGACCTGCGCACCGACTTCCGCGCCACCACGCCCGACGCGGTGACGCTGCCGCAACACTTCGCCGCCCACGGCTACCGCACCTGGTCGGTCGGCAAGATCTACCACAACAACATCCCCGACCCGGCGAGCTGGACCGAGCGCCGCGCCTTCCCCGGCGAGTTCCCGTTCGATCCGGACGCCGTCTACCTCGAACCCGACAACCTCGCCGGTCTCGAAGCGCGCAAGGAGGAGATCCGCGCCACCGGCCGCGAGGCGCGGCACATCGATCGCTTCGGCCGCTGGTACCTCAAGCTCTGCGCGACCGAGGCCCCGGACTGCGACGACGACGCCTACTTCGACGGCGCGCAGACCACCGCCGCGATCGAGAAGCTCACTGAACTCGCCAGCCTCGACGAACCGTTCTTCGCCGGCGTCGGCTTCTACCGCCCGCACCTGCCGTTCAACGCGCCGAAGCGCTACTGGGACCTCTACGACCCAGAGACGATCCCGCTCGCCGATCCCGGCACCCTCACCGAGAACGCCCCGAGCGCCGCGATCAACAACCTGCGCGAGCTGCGCGGCTACACCGACTTCCGCGACGCACCGCTGCCGTACGACGGCGCGCTGAGCGAGGCACAGCAGCGCCACCTGAAGCACGGCTACCTCGCTTCGGTGAGCTACGTCGACGCGCAGATCGGCCGCCTGCTCGATGCCCTCGACGAACTCGGCCTCGCCGAGGACACCATCGTGGTGCTGTGGAGCGACCACGGCTGGAAGCTCGGCGAGCACCGGAGCTGGGGCAAGATGACCAACTACGAGGTCGACGCCCGCGTGCCGCTGATCGTCCGCGCGCCGGGGCACGCCGCCGGGGCCGAGAGCCGCGCGCTGGTCGAACTGCTCGACGTCTACCCCACGCTGGCCGAGCTCTGCGGCCTGCCCGCACCCGAGGACCTGGAGGGCGAGAGCTTTGCGGCATTGCTCGACGATCCCGCGGCGCCGGGTCCGGACGCCGCCTACCACGTGTTCCTCCGCGAGGGCATCTGGCGCGGACCGGACGGGATCACGTACTTCGGCCGCGCGGTCCGCACCGACCGCTGGCGTTACGTCGAGTGGTTCGACCAGGCGGCGCCGGACACGCTGGTCGCGACCGAGCTGTACGACCAGCGCGACGATCCGGGGGAGACGAAGAACCTCGCGGATGAGCCGGCCTACGCAAAGACGGCTTCCCGCCTGGCAGAGAGTCTCTCCCGACATCTCCTCACGCGCTCCCGCTGAGCAATCGAACCCGAGGCGACACGTTCCAGGCGGACGCACAATCGCAGGCAACTTGACGGACCCGCCGCGCACAATACGATCCGCCGACTCGGAGGGACTGCCGCGAAGGAGCCTTCTGCTCCCGCGAGCAACGACGTAGCTGTGAAGAACCAGGGGATTCCCATGCACCGACAGTTTGCTTTCCGCGCAGCGGCAGCGCTTCTCCTAATCACACTCTACGGCTGTGGCCCCACAGCTATCGGCTTCCTGATCGGTGGAGGCGGTGGGGGCGGGTCGGACAGTCCTCCGCCAGGTCGGACGGCATTCGAAGTCAAGGCCGACACGGAGCAGAATATCCCTGACCGCTTTGGATTCCTCGTCGCGATCACGCAGACCGCTGCCGACACTCAACCCGCGGCCCGTATCATCGACTTCCAACTGACCGCCACCTGGACTACGGACGAAGGAACCCAGAGCTTTGATCTCGATCCAAGACGATTGACCACCGAGCTCGGCGGCAACCGCCCTGATCAAACACTCGACTACGATCTCAACCGGCAGTCCTGGATTGCCAGGGGTGTGCGCGCGAATCGCTCGTTCATCGCGCTGGTCTCCTGGGATTGGAAGAGCGACTTCGGTACGAGATTGGGATCAGGCCAATCGCTGCCCGACGAGCTTCGAAACGTCACATTGACCGCTACGGGGAGCCGCCTGGACAAAAGAGACACCATCGAGACGAGTTCCACCGGTTCGATCAAGATCGGTCAGACGACCGGGACCGTAACGGTCGACTCCATCGAGATCGACGATTCGGGCACCGCGCGCGGAGAAGGAGCGATCACGGTATCCGGCACCTATAGCGACCATGGAGCTGATGGCGGTCTCGCCCGCCTTCAGCTCGTCGCAGACTTTCCCTGGGTTCATCCCGACGACGGCCTTCCGATCGCGACCGCACTCGACCCTGGCAGCCTGAGACGATTCACCCCGTCCGCTCAGGTACCCACGAGCGCCCTCGAACCCGTACTATACGAATGGTCCGTGGTCTTCGACCCGATCACGAACCATATGCCGCCAGGACATTACGGACCACTCCGCATCCGCGCACAGGTATTCGAGCGACACCAGCAGGACCGACGACCTTCGCCAGGCACGACGAACCCGCTGGAGATCGGTCCCGCAACGGGAGTCGGGGAACAGGAGATCAGCCTCGGAACGCCCCCTGCCGTCATCAGCATCGACCTTCCGGACGACCTGGGCGAGCGCCCCCGATTCGTCATACCGATCCGGGCCAGACTTCGTAACGAGTCTCTCTACCCCATCCCGCTTCGCATCGGACTAGACGGTGTCTTCAGAGTGCAACTCCAAGGAACTCTCGAACATGCGATCACCAGTGTCCAGGAAGCAGAACCGCTGATTCTCCAGCCGGGACAGACCGAAACCACGCACTTCCTGCTCTGGAACGTCGGCGACGAGTTCGGCGTCGGCCTGCCCAATCTCGGTGACAACCGCGGAGGCCTCAGAGTCCAGGTTGCGGTGAAGCCGAAGATCCTCGGCATTGTTCCACCGGACGACATTCCACCGGACAACAGATGGGTGGCTCCCGACCCACTGATCGTCGGACCGACAACCCGAGGAACCGATCCCTTCTGGTCCAGCGACTTCGATCAGATCTACACCAAGACCTTCCTCCCGGAATTGAAGGAGAACCTCACCGCGGACGACCCGAGTTCGAACTCCGTGGATGGAACTGTCGAAGACAACGTCGCCGTGCTCAGGAGCGGATCCATCCGCATCGGTGGCGCGTTCGGTGCAGCCGAGCCCAACCGAACACAAGACGTGCTCTTGACGGCCTCCGCGAATCCGGGATCGGTCGAGGAATCGCACATCGCCGCCCTGCAGCAGTACTCGCCCGTCGGATTGCTGCTTGATCAGCGCACCGTGCAACTGCAGGGCTTGCGCAACGAGGACTGCGGATCCCCGTCGACGACGCCGCCCGTAGGCGTCAGCTTCGCGGGTATTCTGCCCCTCGATCTCAACCCCGACGGCCCCGATGCCATTATCCTGCATCAGAACGCGCACCAGCACACGTACGTCCGCTGGACATCTGCGAACCCGGACGACCCGCGCTCCGGAGCAGCCGTGGCGCTCCGCACCCGCCTCCTCGAATCGGGCACCAATGCCCCCCTATCCGCGCTATCAACCAATGGTGGCGAGTTCATACGATCCGCATCGGCGACCATTGGAAGCCCCGAAAGGCGAGCCGTCCTGTCGGGCCGGGCTGCGCGTATCGGCACCAACTCGCGAGGCGTCACGAGTCGCTATATCGAGACCGTCCAGATCACGATCCTGCAACCGGACTACGGAAATGGATTCGATCAGGACGACCCGTGCAGATGGCGATGGCTCAAGGACGAACAGGAATTCCTGTCCTCACGCGTAGGCACCGAAACGGACTTGGGTATCAACCACATTGCCGAGTACCTGGTAGGAGAGCTGGACGGGATTGAATCAGAATCCTCGGGCGAACTGCTCCTGTTCGCGACTGGCTCCGAACGAGGCGGAGGCGATCGCTCGATGCTCCGGGTCGTGCCGTTCTCCCTCCAGGGCGACCGCTGGGTGCTCGCAGCGGACGGCGCGGGAACTACGGACCTCCCAAGTCCCCCAGACTTGCGGAATCCCGGCTCCGAGGGACTCGAGCAGGCCATGGTCCGAACGATCCCGAATGAAGCCGACCCGAACCAGGACGACCTACTGCTGGTGCGCGCGGTCCGAAACCTCGTCGGCGGGGCACTGAGCGGCGACCTCACGAGATTGGAGGTCTGGCGGCTGAGACAGACACCTGGAGCCGCAGGGGACGTAGCTGCCGGGTTCGGCCCCGGCGCGACCTGGGAACCGGTCGACACTCTCCGACCCGGAGCAGCACCCGAAGTACATCACGGCATGGGAGACGTGGCGCGATCGGCGATCCTCCCGTCCTGGGTGAACGGCCAACCGGGATCCAACGACGAAATCAGCTGGGGCCTCGTAGACGTCGAGGTTCGCGAACTGGGTGGCGACGGCAAGCCCTCGATCTGTCTCATCCTGGGAGGTGTGCGGCGCATCGACAGCCAGGACGCCTCCGCGATCTGCATCTACGCGCTGACCCCCACCGCTCGAGGGCTCAGGTGGCGGGAGATCCTCGGCTTCGAGGATATCGATTCCCGGAATGGCAGTGGCGTCTTCGAAACAAGCCGTACGCTGGGCTCCAATCCCGCGACCCCGGCCTTCTTCGCGACTCCCGACCGTCCGGAGGCCATCGAACTCGTCGATCTCAATGGGGACAACGAACTCGACCTCCTGTGCATTGTCAGGGCGCCGGGGAGCGGGACCCAGGGTGCGAATGGCAACGCATTCGCATTTCTCTCCACCCGCACCGGTGTCGCCGGTGCCACGGCACCTCTGATCCAAACCAACTCGGCGGGATCCCCAGTAGGAACGTCGCGAGCACCCGCGACCCTCGACCTGGATGGCGATGGCCGCCCCGATATCATCACCAGCAGTTCCCGGTCCAACGAGGCGACGATCTACTTCGGTAACGCTGCCGACCGCTGGGAGGCCTCGACTGGAGGACTCCTCGGCTCCGTCAGCTCGGGCTTCGTCGTCTCTCAGGTCTTCGCCCCACTGATGCCCGGCCAACGGGTCGTCGACATCTTGTCGTTCGAGGACGCGACCGTCCGCACACAACGATTGAGCAGTTCCAGCCAGCAAGATCCGCGAGCACTGACGGCCACCGCTGGCTTCTCCCAGCTCCTGGGAAGCCCGTCCGCCCCGATCGTCCGCGTCTTTCCCATCCTGCCATCCTTCACCGGTAGTCCCTCGACCGACCAGCGGGACGTCGTAGCCCAACGCGTAGATGGCTCCGTCGTGCTCCTCCGCCCCGAATTGGGCCCCGCGAACGAACCGCGTTTCGAGGTCGTGGCACGCGGCGCAGACCAGCTTCGCGGCTTCCCGTGGACGGCCATCGCAGGTGTCAGACGCGGGGAATCCACGGGACTCGCGCCGTGGCACGACTCGAACACCGACTGGCTGATCGGGCGACGGGATGATCGGTCGCCCGATAGCCTTCTGATCCTCGATCCCGCAAACGATTACTCCGTCGCGCAGGAGCTGCGGATCACGGCCAGCGCAGGAACCGACGAGCAAATCGAGGGCATCGCACCGGCATTCATCGACGGGGACCGATTGGAGGATGTCTACGTGCTCACGAGCGAGGTCCTCGGCGGCCTTGGGACGGGCAATGTCCAGTGGCGCCTCTACATATGTCTACAGACGACCAACCCGTCCGGGCGATTCAAACGGGCCGACCACGCGATCTCGCAGCCCCTCCTGCAATTCCATACGCCGGACGGCCCGGCGAACGATCGGAACGCCGCAATCGCTGCCAACCGGTATGCGAGCACATTTGGTACTGCGGTAATTATGCAGTCCCAACGCATTCGATTCGCGCGGCCGGTCGAAGTCCTCCTGCCAAACAATGAACTGGGGTTCCGTGGCCTCTCCGTCACCAGCCCGCCCCCGGGTTCCAGCCAGCAGAGCTACCTGGGCCTCGAGAACACTCCCGAGTCCGTGAAAAGCTTCGTTCCCGCGGTGATCGATCTGGATCGGGACGGCGAATCCAGGGTGTTCTTCGGAAGCCCCGTGTTTGGCAACGTCCGGGAAGTTCGCCGCGGCAGACGCGACTGATCGACTCATGCCGCGAGGCGCGCCCGATGGCGTGGGCTCGCGGCGGTTGCAGTCGAGCCGACGGGGTTGGCCGGAGGCAAGGCGGCCGCTCCCGCGCCCCTCGTGGCACGCGGGCCATGACCGAACCCGCTCTGCGCCAGACGATCACGATAGAAGTGCGGATTCCGTGGCGGCCCACGCCCCGCCCCCGCCATGGACCCTCCGTGGGTCCTGGCCGGCGCCTCCCACCCCCCGGAGCCATGCCCGTGACCGACCAAGCCCCCGAGAAGATCCTCCAGGCCACCGTCTCGGTGTGGATCGAGCAGCTCCGCAGCGGCGACGACCACTCGGCCGAGCACCTCTGGCAGCGCTACTTCAAGGAGCTGGTCCGCCTCGCCGAACGACGGCTGCCGCTGCAGGCCCGACGCAGCTTCGACCAGGAGGACGTGGCGCTCAGTGCCTTCCACAGCCTCTGCGAAGGCGTCCGCGGCGGCCGCTTTCCCGAGCTCAGCCATCGTGAGGACCTGTGGTCGCTGCTGGTGGTGATCACCGCCCGCAAGGCCCGCGCGAAGCTCCGCGCCGAGACCGCGGCGAAGCGCGGCGGCAGTGCGGGGCCGGTGGAAGTCGAGCTGTCGAACATCCTCGGCACCGAACCGACGCCGGAGTTCGCCGCGGAATTGGTCGACGAGTCCGAACGGCTCCTCGCCCTGCTCGACGACGAGGACCTGCGATCGATCGCGATCCGCAAGCTCGAGGGCTACCAGAACAAGGAGATCGCCGAGGAGATGGGCTGCGCGCTGCGCACCATCGAGCGGCGACTGGCCCTGATCCGCCAGGCCTGGAGCGAGCTGGAGCCATGACCCGCGAACGCGCGCAGCGGCTGTCGCTGGAGGAGGAGCGGCGCATCGACGCGCTGTGCGAGCGCTTCGAGGCCGAGCTGCTCGGTGGCGGTGCGCCTTCGTTGGACGCCTACGTCGACGAGGTGGAGCTGCCGCTACGCCCCCGGTTGCGCGAGGAGCTCGAGGCGCTGCGCACCGAGTTCGCGGTCGCCCCGCCACGCCCCGACCTCGCCGGCCGACGCCTCGGCGGCTACCGCATCCTGCAGAAGATCGGCGAGGGCGGGATGGGCACGGTGTTCGAGGCAGTGCAGGAGACCACCCGGCGACGGGTCGCCCTCAAGGTGGTCCGCTCCGACCTCAGCTCGGAGAAGGTGCGGCGCCGCTTCGAGCGCGAGGCGCGGCTCCTGGCCCACCTCCACCACCCCGGCATCGCGCAGATCTTCGACGCGGGCGTCGACGAGCTAGCCGACCCTTCGCGGCCCACGCCGTTCCTGGTGATGGAGCTGCTGCGCGGACTGCCCTTGATCCAGCATGCCGACGAGTACCGCCTCGGGATCCGCGAGCGCCTCGAGCTGCTGCGGCGGGTCTGCGGCGCGGTGCAGCACGCGCACGACCAGGGCATCGTCCACCGCGACCTCAAGCCGGCCAACATCCTGGTGGTCGACGGCAGCGGCAGCGAGGCGTCGCGGACCGACGGCGCGAACTTCACCCAGGGCATGCCGAAGGTCCTGGACTTCGGCGTCGCCCGGGTGCTCGAGCGTGAGTTCGAGGCCTCGCTCGAGACCCAGACCGGTCAGCTGGTGGGCACCATGGCCTACATGAGCCCCGAGCAGCTCCGCGGCGACTCGGCGCAGGTCGACGCCCGCGCCGACGTCTACGCGCTCGGCGTGATCCTGTACCAATTGCTCGGTGGCCGCCTGCCACACGATCTCACCGGCAAGAACCTGCCTTCGGCGATCGACACGCTGCGCACCGCGGAGCCCACCCCGCTCGGCCGTCTCGACCACCGGCTGCGTGGCGACGTGGAGATCATCGTCGGCAAGGCGCTCGAGAAGCGGCCCGAGGACCGCTACCGCAGCGCTGCGGCGCTGGCCAACGACCTCCAACGCCACCTCGACGACGTGCCGATCGAGGCGCGGCCGCCCGACACCGTCGACAGGGTCCGCAAGTTCGCGCGTCGCAACCGCGGGCTGTTCACCGGCGTGATCACGGCGGCGGCGGCGCTGCTGGTCTCGCTGGTGGTGGTGTCGGTGTTCGCCTGGCAGCAGGCCTGCCTGCGCGAGAGCGCCGAACTCGCCCGCACGGAAGCCGACGAGCGCGAACGCGTGGCCTCGGCGGTCTCGGACTTCCTCAACGACATGCTGCGTGCCGGCGACCTCAACGACGAGGGCGTGTCGCGCGACACGACGCTGTACGAGGTGCTGGTCCGCGCAGCCGAGCAGGTCGACGCCGCGTTCCCCGACCATCCAGCGAGCCGGGCCGCGGTGCGCATGGCGCTCGGCTCGTCGTTCCTGTCGCAGGCCGAGTTCGAGACCGCCGAGCGGCAGTTCCGCGCCGCCCTGGAGCTGCGTCGCGCCCACTATCCGCCGGGCAGCGACGAGATCGCCCAGGCCGAGACCGGCCTCGCGCAGACCCTCCAAGAACGGGGTCGGCTGGAAGATGCCGAGCCGTTGCTCCGCGATGCGTTGCAGATCCGCCGGGATGCCAGCGCCCGGGATGCCGCATCGGACGAGGCCCGCCGCAAGGCCACCGACCGACTGAGCGAGTCGCTCGGCAATCTCGCGGACCTCCTGGAGCGCCGCGGCGACTACGCGGCCGCGCGTCAGCTCCACGAGGAGTCCCTGCCGCTGATCCGCGACGTGCACGGCACCGAGAGCCGCAGCTACGCCACCACCCTGAACTTCCTGGCCTCGATCCACGAGAAGCTCAGCGAGTACGAGCGGGCCGAGCAGCTCTACCTGGAGTGCCTGGCGATCCGCCGCCGGGTGTTGCCGGCGCCGCACGCGCACCTCGCCAACGTCCTGAACAATCTGGGCGGTCTCTACCACGTGACGAGCCGGACCGCCGAGGCCGAGCGCCTGCACCGCGAGGCCCTGGAGATGCGGCTGGCGATGTTCGACGAAGACCATCCGCACGTCTCGTCGTCGCGCGCCGCGCTGGCGGCGCTGCTGTTCCGCGGGGGCCGCAACGAAGAGGCTCTCGAAGAGTACCACCGGGTCCTCGCGGCGTTCACGCGCCGCCTCGGAGCGGAGCACCCCGACACGTTGACGGTCGCGGTCAATGCCGGGTACGTCCTCGACGCGCTCGGCGACCCTGGGGGCCAACGCGATCTCGTCGAACCGGCGGTCGAGCGCTTCCGGGAGCTGTTCGGCCCCGACCACCCGACCACGCTGTGGGCGGCGGGTCAGCTCGCCAGAGCCCGACGCGGCCTTGGCGAACTGGACGATGCCGCCACGCTCTACCGGGAGAACCTGCGACTCGCGCGCGCATCGCTGGGCGACCACCAACGTACCGCGACGGCACTGCTGGATCTGGCTGACACCGAGAGGATGCTCGGGCGCAACCGCGCGGCGATCGACCTGCTCCGCGAGTCCGTGGCGATGTTCGAGCGGCTCTACGGCGAGGCGGCCTACTTCACCGTCCGGGCCCGCTACCGGTTCGCCCGCAATCTGTTCGACCTGGGCCACGCCATGGAGGCCCGGGAGGTCCTGCGCGCC
The DNA here is from genome assembly GCA_030432695.1 of bacterium. Classification (GTDB taxonomy): domain Bacteria; phylum Planctomycetota; class UBA1135; order UBA1135; family UBA2386; genus JAUILN01. The sequence continues at coordinate 23,982 of JAUILN010000016.1, forward strand.
AACGCGGCCCACCTCACCGGCCTCGGTCCGGAGGCCGACGAGTTGACCGAGCGCACCGCGGAGCTCGAGGCCGAGTTGGATCGCCAGGCGTCCGGGTCGCGCTGACGCCGACCCGTCCCGCGCGACGTGAGAGCGCAGCCCTGGGCGGATCGCGTAGACCCGAGAATCCGTGTTCGCTCGCTCCCGACGCCATCGAGTCCCTCCGTGAACCCGAACACGGAGAACCGATGAACACTCACTTCACGATGCGGCGCGGCGCCGTTCTGGGGCTGTTGCCCCTCCTTCCGAGCCTGCTGACGGCTCAAGACGAACTCGCCCCGCACGCCCCGCGGGAGCTCTCGATGGGCGCCGACGCCTTCCAGATCCCGCTGCACGAGTGCGGCGATGGACTCTGGGCGTGCGGCCCCGACTACAAGGTCCGCTTCGACGGCACGCGCACCGAGTTCCACCCGGTGGTCGGCGCGGCCGTCCCGATCACTCCGACCTGGACCTGGCGTACGGTCCGCCTCGGCGGCGAGGTCGCACACGAAGTCGCGGGCGACGCACCCGCGCTCGGCGGCTTCCGCTTCGAGCGGACGTGGCAACACGACGGCAGCGCGGTGCCGGTGGTCGAAGCCTGGGACGTCGATGCCGAGGGCGTCGAGCAGACGTTCCTGCTGACGGTCCCACCGGCGCTCGGCGGCCCAGCGTTCGAGATCGTCGGTGCGGTGGACGCACCCCGCCTCGCCGCGACCGCGCGCGGTGCCCGGCACGAGGCCCTGACCTGGCACGACGCGGACGGCATCGACCGGGTCGGCTACGGCGCCGCGGTGGCGATCGACGCGCGCGGCGCACGCCTCCGGCTCGACACGTCCTGGGACGGCGAACACGTCCGCATCGCGGTGCCGTCAGCGTGGCTGCACACCGCGAGCTATCCGGTGCTGATCGACCCGTTGACCAGCAACGTAGCGCTGTCGCCCGACGGCAACCGGGTCCATGAACCCCACATCGAGTACGGCGAGGGAGCCAATCGACGCGTCGTGACCTACGGTCGCCTGGTCTCCGGCAACGACTGGGATGCCTACGGGCGGATGTACGACAGCAGCTGGACCTACCGCGGCGTCGTGCTCGCCGAGAGCGACGCGAACCTCAGCGTTCGCAGCGTCTCGACCGGCTACGTGCGGAGCACCGACCGGTTCGTGCTGGCGTTCGAGGAAGAGACCCCCGCCCTGCGCAGCATCCGCGCTCGCGTGGTGCCCGGGACGGCCACCAACACGTCGGACGGCACCGAGGTCACGATCTCCCCGTCCATCGCCGGTCGTCAACACGGCCGCCCGGTCGTCGGTGGCGCCCGGGAAGGCGACAGCGCCCTGGTCGTCTACGAGGACGATCTCGGCGTCGGCCAGGACAGCGACACGACCCGCATCCGCGCCCGGATGCTCGACACGTTGTCCTACTCGCGCGGTCCCGTGCTCGATCTCAGCGCCGGGGGCGGCAACAGCTTCGATGCGCAGTCACCGAGCGTCTCCGACCTCGACTTCGCCGGCGACTGGGCCGTGGCCTGGCAGGAGCGCAACACCGGCCTGCCGACCGACGACTGGGACGTGATGGTCCACAAGGTCGAGGACGACGGCACGCTGCGCGGCCGACAGAGCTACTCGTTCCCCGCCACGCAGGGCCTCCACAAGCTGCAGCCAAAGATCGCGGGTGAACTCAACGACTACGTGATCACCTACCTGACCGCGGTCAACGACGGCAACCCCGTCGCCCGCGCCGGCAGTCGGGTCCGCAGCCTGGAATTCTCCTGGGGCTCCGCGCAGGCCGCACCGAGTGCGCCGCGCGCCGAGCGGATCCTGGCGTCGGAGACCACCAACCGGCTGGGCTTCGGCGAGACCGGCGACGCGGTCGCATTCGACGACCTCACCGAGTCGCACTACGTGGTCGTCTGGATCCGCAGCGGCAACCTGTTCGCCAACGAACCGACCCTGCTGATGGCCAGCCGCGTCGGCGGCGACGGCGTGCTGGAGACCCATGAGCTGGAGAGCGTGGTGAGCCTGTCGCCACCGTTCGGCGCCGCGTCGACCAGCTTCGAGCGCGATGGCCAGAGCTTCCTGATCGCCTACGGCCAGACCACCGGCGGTTCGGGCAACAGCGTCCGGGGTCTGGTCCTCGAGCATCCCGCCGCGATCGCCACGCCCTACGGACCGTCGTGCAACGGCGCGCTCAGCGCCAACCACCGGCCCCTGGCCGGCTCGCGGCTGTTCCGCATGACCCTGGCCGGCGCGCAGGGCAACCAGGCGAGCTGGCTGCTCGCCGGGGTCGCTCCCGCCAACTTCGTGGTGCCCGGTCTGAGCAACTGCCCGGTGCTCCTCGACATCCAGATCACACCGATCCTGGTCGCGACCGACACCAGCACCCAGAGCGGCACCGCACGCTTCGACCTGCCGATCCCCAACGCGGCCGCCGGCACCAACATCTACTGGCAGGCCCTGCAGACCAGCCTGCTCAACGTGTCGGGCCTCAGCAACGGGGTCTACACCGCGATCCGGTGATCGCCAAAGGGTGAACGGTTCGACCCGGCCTGACCGTTCACCCGTTCGGGAGCCGCCCGACGCGCCCGCCCCGAACGAACTTCAGCCCTTGTCGGCGAGCAGCTTCGCGTAGTGGCTGGCGATCTTCATCACCTCGCCGCGGTAGGCCTGCTCGTAGTCGTCGGGCTCCTTCGACTCCTCGTCGTCCTGGGCCAGCGCCTCCTCGGCGTTCTTGCCGGCCTCGACGAAGGCCTTGAACGCCTCGCGCTCGAGTGGCACCTCGTCGCGACCCTGCACGAACTCGGCGCGCGCGACCCGCGTGCGGACCACGTCGAACTCCTCGCCGCCGGTGCGCCCCTTGGACTCCTCGCCGAGGCGCGCGAGCAGGCTGCGGTCGCGGAACTTCGAGTTGCGAGCCGCCTCGGCCGGCTCGATCGCCTTGAAAGGCAGCGCGTTCGGCAGCTCGGCCTCGCCCTTGGCGATCACCTCGCTCCACGACGGCAGCACGATGTCGGACTCGACGCCGCGCAGCTGGGTGCTGTCACCCAATGGCCGGAAGAACTGCTGGATGGTGAGCTTCAGCATCCCGGTCGGCGTGGCACGGCCGCGGAGCCGGGCCCGGTCGACGTCGAGCACCGACTGCACGGTGCCCTTGCCGTGGGTGGTGGTGTCGCCGACCACCAGCGCGCGGCCGAGGTCCTGCAGGGCGCCGGCGACGATCTCCGAGGCGCTGGCGCTGAAGCGGCTGGTGAGCACCACCAGCGGACCGTCCCAGACCACGCCCGGGTCCTCATCGTCGAGCTTCTGCACCCGCCCGCTCGACGAGCGGACCTGCACCACGTTGCCGGTCTCGATGAACAGCCCGGCCAGCGACACCGCCTCGTCGAGGTAGCCGCCGCCGTTGCTGCGCAGGTCGAGGACCACGCTGTCGACCTTCTGCGCCTTGAAGCTGTGCAGGATCCGCTCGACGTCCTTGGTGGCGGTGCGGCCCTCGCGCGAGCCGTAGAAGCTCGGCAGCTCCAGCCAGCCGACCTTCTTGCCGTCGATCTCCTTGACCTCGCCGGTCGCGGCCTCCTCCTCCAGTTCGGTGCGCTGCCGCTCCAGCACCACGATCCGCGGCTCGCCACCCTCCTCCTTGGCGGCGATCTGCAGGCGCACCTTGGTGCCACCCGGACCACGAATCCGCGCGACCACGTCGTCGAGCAGCTCGCCGTCGATCGCCTCGATCTCGCCGTCCTCGCCCTGCGCGACTCCGAGGATCACGTCGCCGTTCTCGATCTCACCCGACTTGCCGGCGGCACCCTTGGGGAACACCTTGGTGATCACCACCCGGCCATCCTGGTCGCTGAGGATCGCGCCGATGCCCTCGTAGTTGAGGCGCATGTGGATCTGAAAGTTCTCGGCGTCCCGCGGCAACAGGTACTCGGTGTGGGGGTCGTAGCTCTCGGTGATCGCGCGGATCACCCGGCCGACGGTGTCGCGCGGCCGGCTGCGCTCGACCCGCTCAGCGACCCGCGAGTAGCGCTTCTTCAGCCGCTCGCGCGCTTCCTGCGCATCGACGCCGTCGTACTCGAGGCGCAGCACGTCGTACTTGATCCGCCGCCGCCAGCGGTCGTCGAGGTCATCGGCGTCCTTGGCGAAGCCCACCTCGTCGGCGTCGAACAGGAAGGTCTCGTCCTTGGTGAAGTCGAGGTCGGCATCGAGCCAGTGCAGGGCGCGGGCCACGCCGTCGCCGATCCGCTTGACCCACAGTCGGTGCAGGGCCAGCGCGAAGCGTTCGTCGCCCTCGCGGAGATGGTCGTCGAGGCGGTCCCGGTCGTCGGCGAAGCCGGCCACGTCGCCGACGGTGAAGTAGAGGCCGTACGGATCGAGCTGCTCGAAAAGCGCGTCGAACGCCCGCTCGGAGATGTCGTCGTCTAGCTCCCGCTCCGAGATGTGTCCGTATTCGACCAACTGCGCGACCGCGCGCATCGTCGCCGAGGCATCGAACGGCGGAGCCTCACCGACGGCAGGGGCCTGCGCCGCGAGCGGCAGCGACAGCGCGAGCGGCAGCGACAGCGCGAGAAGGAACGACAGGGACTGGATGCGCATCAGTGGGTGGTTCTCCACGGGGTCGGGTGGGGCGCGGCGACTACGAACGCAACGGTCGGATCTGCGAGAGCCTCCGAGAATCGGGGACCCGGCCCGGCAGGTCACGGCTCGTCCCGGATTCGTCGCTTCCGGACCGGTGTTCCCCCCCGGACGTCGGACCCGGCCTCATTCAGCCGGCACCGCGTCCCTTTCGTCGACCGCAGCCCCAGGGGGACCTTGACACCTGCGGTACGGGAGCCCCCACGCGGCATCCGCGAAGGCCACACCGCCGGGCCGATGGACCCGGCCTCCAGCCCGACGCCCCCCCAGGCCGATCTGCCCGAACGGACCGACTGCCCGCCCACGAGCCGATGCCGAGCCGACTTCCACAGATCCTGCTGTTCCTGGCCCTGCTGCCGGCCTGCGGCGGCGGCGCGGGCTCGGCCGACGCCATCCTGCGGCTCGCCAACGCGCCCATCGTGGCGGGCGACCGCTTCGGCCCGCTACAGCTCGGGGAGACCACCTTGCGCAGCGTCGTCGACGACTTCGGGGCCGGCCAGATCGCCGCGACCGCCACGGACACGACGCAGTTCGAGCTGACCTACGTGGCCGGCCAGCTGCGCCTGGTCTTCGACCTCGGCGCGGTCCTCGACGAGCCGCTGTCGCCCGCCGTGCTCCGCGGCGCCCTCCGCGACTTCCCGACCTTCGTGGCAAGCCGAGCGGAGATCGGTTCGGCGAAGCTGAGCGTGGTCGAACTCCGGACCCGGCGCAGCCCCGGGCCCGTGACGATCCAGGGCAGCTTCGCCGACGGCCCGGCCCTCGGAGGACCCGCCTCCCGCCTGTTCGCCCACCTCGGCCTGCCGATCGATGGAGCCGCGATGCCCGGCGACGACTTCGAGGGCGTGCGGCGCTTCCAGTTCGCCGGCCTCTCGGCGTCGGTCACCTTCGAGGGCGCGGGCCGATCCCGCATCGAGCGCATCACGCTGTTCCCGAGCGCCGAGTAGCGACGGCCTCGGGTTAGGCTGCGCGGATGCGCGAAGGCGACCGACCACGAGACCTCCTGGAACTGATCGGCGACACCCCGCTGGTCGGCCTGCGCGTTCTCGCGGCGGGGCTTCCGAACCCGGTGCTGGTGAAGTGCGAGCACCTCAATCCGGGCGGCAGTGTCAAGGACCGCATCGCCAAGGCGATCCTCGAGGATGCCGAGGCGCGCGGCCTGCTCCGACCCGGAGCGACGGTCGTCGAGGCCACCGCCGGCAACACCGGGATCGGCCTGGCCCTGGTCTGCGCGCGCCGCGGCTACCGGCTGTGCTGCGTGATGCCCGCCAAGATGAGCGAGGACAAGCGCGCCGCACTGCGGGCGCTCGGAGCCGAGCTGGTGATCGCGCCGAACGAGCCGCCGAGCCATCCCGACAACTTCCAGAACGTCGCGCGCCGGATGGCCGAGGAGCACGGCTGGTTCCTCACCGACCAGTTCGCCAACCAGGCCAACGTCGCGGTGCACGAGGCGACCACCGGTCCGGAGATCCTCGCGCAGTGCGGCGGCCGGGTCGGCGCGTTCGTCGCCGGCGCGGGCACCGGCGGGACGATCAGCGGCGTCGGCCGTTTCCTGAAGCGGCGGCTGCCCGGCGTGCAGATCGTGCTGGCCGACCCGGAGGGATCCGGGCTCGCGCACTGGGTCAGGACCGGTGAGGTGGGCCCGGGCGCCAGCTACCTGGTCGAGGGGATCGGCAGCAGCGCGGTGCCGAGCAACCTGCACCGCGAGGTGATCGACGCGGTCGAGGTGGTCTCCGACGACGACAGCTACGCGACGGCCCGGCGGCTGATCGCCGAGGAGGGACTCCTGGTCGGCGGATCCGCGGGAACCAACGTGGCGGCCGCGCTCAGGGTCGCGGCGCGCGACGACGTGGACGGCCCGGTCGTCACCATAGGCTGCGATTCCTGGGACCGCTACCTGTCGCAGGAGTGGCTGCGAGGCGCGTCGGCGTGCCGGTAGAAGTCGGAGTCACAACAGGAACCGCGAACGCAGCTCCGAAGTCGGCACCATGCAGGTGTCCGTCTTCCCGAACAGGCGGTAGCGGTTGCGCGCGACCAGGCGGTAGCACCAGTCGCGGAAGCCGCGCGGCAGGATCCGACCGATCCGCCCCCACCGCCACGGCGCCCGCAGATGGCGCAGCATCTGCATCACCGCGTCGGAGTGCTGCCAGGCGACGCCGTCGGCGACGAAGACGATCGAATCGAGGCGCTCCGGGTCGATGCCGTGCACGCGCGCCAGTGCCGCGCCGGGCTCCGACTGCAACGCCGCGAAGCGCACCCTCGGCTCGCGGTCGCTCTCGTGGGCGAGCACGAAGCGCACCCAGCCGCCGCACAGACTGCAGACGCCGTCGAAGAGGATCGTCGGAGGATCGGTCGCGGGCTTCATCGCGGTACGACGGACTACGGAGCGGTCGGGACAATCCTCGGTCAGCCGACTCCTTTCATCGGCTGCCGTGACCTCGATTTCGACCCCGCGCAGCGCTTCGATGCCCCGGTGGCCCTCGACCTCCTCGACGCCGCCGACCTCGCGCTGCTGCTCGCGGGCTACTGGCTGCTGGACCGCCTGACCCGCCGCGACGGCCTGCTCGATGGGCTCCGCGCCGTCGGCATCCGCTCGTTCCGGCTGCGCATCGGCCTCTGGTCGTTGGTCTGCGCCGCGCTCGCGCCGCTGTGGAGCTGGGCGATGCTGCCCGAGCACGACGCGGTGCGTCTGCTCGCCGCGGGCCTCACCGCGATGCTGAGCTGGCGCGCGACCACCGAAGACATCGATCCGGTGTTCGGCGACCAGCTCCGCGGCTACCGCCTGCTGCTGATCGCCGCAGCGGTGCTGGCGTGGTTCAGCCCGGCCGGACTGCTGCTGGCGGTGGTGCTGCTGTCGACGCCGTTCGGAGTCTGGGAGCACCACGCGACCCTGCCGATGCGGGTCCTGCAGGCCACGGTCGCCTGGCTGGCCCTCGCCGCGCTCGCCAATCCGCTCGCCCCGACGACCGGGCTGTTCGTCGACGCCACCGCGCTGGTGTTCCTGGTGCTGACGATCCAGATCTCGCACTACCTGATCACCGCGCTGGCGAAGATCTGGCTGGGGCCGAAGTGGTACTCGTGGGTCGTCGACAACCGGGTCCACCACCTCGCGGCAACCAGCTGGTCGTGGGGCTGGGCGCGCTTCGTGCCGTGGTCGAGCTGGCGCCACGTGATCGCCACGACGCGCCGCGTCGAGCGGCCGATGCAGGCGTTCGCCTTCGCGGTCGAGCTGCTGGCCCCCTTTGCCCTGCTGCATCCGCTGGCCGGCTTCGCGTTCTGCCTCGGCTGGGCCGGCTTCCACGCCGGGGTGTTCGCGCTGTCGGGCCTGCTGTTCTGGGACTGGATCCTCACCGATCTGCTGGTCGCGCTGACGATCCTCTGGCTGCCGGCCTCGGTGACCACGCAGGCGTTCGGCTGGCTGCCCCTGCTGGTCTCGCTGGCGGTGCTGGTGGCCTTCCCGCTGCGCCACAAGCTGTGGAAGCCGATCCCGCTCGGCTGGTGGGACACGCCGTTCACCCAGCGCATGCACTGGCGGGTGGTCGGCGCGAGCGGCGCGATCTACGGGCTCTACAACGACTTCATGTGCCCGCACGAGCGCCTCTACGGCAAGGTGCACGCGTCCTTCCTGGCGCCGCGCCGGGGGATCACCTACCACCTCGGCGAGGTGTGGAAGCGGGAGCTTCGCGACGCGATCCGCGACGCGGGTCCGGATCTCGCGCGGCTCGACACGGTACGCGACCGCTACGGCGTGGAGATCCGCGACCAGGAACTCGCCGACAACCACGTCGCGTATCTGAAGCGCTTCTTCCACGCTCTGAACAGCGGCGCGCGCAAGCACGTGCTGCCGCGCTGGCTGCGTTGGCTGAAGGCGCCCGGCGACCAGGTGTTCTACTGGGGCGAGCTGCCGCGCTACCAGGGCCAGGAGCCGGTCACGCAGGTCCAGCTCCACTACCGCGAGGAGTACTTCGACGGCGAGCAACTCGTCCGCCTCTGCGACGAGCCGGTGCTGGACTTCGCGATCGACGCCGCCTGCGCCACGATCCCCTGCCGCCCCGAGCCCACCCCCCGCGAGATCGACGACCTGCTGCTGCGCCACGCCAACGGCAAGATCATCGACCTGCCGTCCTTCGGCTCAGGCTACGTCGACTGCGACGACGGCAAGGCCGGCGCGCGCCAGGCCACCTCCTCCTGACATTTACAACCGGTGCCATTTACAACCGGTGCCAGGCACGAGTTGTAAAAGTTCCCATTGCCCGCCCGACGCCACGGCCGATGGAATCGCATGTCCGACCACACCTACAAGAAGATCGAACTCACCGGCTCGTCGCCCGAAGGCATGCAGCAGGCCATCGAGAACGCCATCGCTCGCGCCGCCAAGACGGTCCGCAACATGCGCTGGTTCGAGGTCACCGAGACCCGCGGCCACATCGAGGACGGCAAGGTCGCGCACTGGCAGGTGACCCTGAAGATCGGCTTCACGATGGACGACTGACGGCGATGATGTGCGGATGCTGCCGCTGACCCGCCGATCCTTCCTCGGCACCTCCGCCGCGCTCGCCGTCGCCCCGGCCATGGCGCGCGCTCTGCCGGGTCCCTGTCCCGCGCCGAAGGCCCCGAACTTCCGCTTCGGCCTCGTCACCTACCAATGGGGCCGCGACTGGGACCTCGACACCCTGCTCGCCAACTGCGAGGCCACCGGGGTCTTCGGCGTCGAACTCCGCACCGAGCACGCGCACGGCGTCGAGCCGTCGCTCGACGCGAAGCAGCGCGCCGCGGTGAAGGCCCGCTTCGCCGCGAGTCCGGTCACCTGCCTCGGCTACGGCTCCAACGAGCAGTTCCACGAAGCCGATCCCGCCCTGGTCGCGCAGGCGATCCGGAACACCAAGGCGCTCGTCGACCTGAGCCGCGACATCGGCGGCAGCGGGGTGAAGGTCAAGCCCAATGGCTTTCCGCGCGACGTGCCGCGCGAGCGCACCATCGAGCAGATCGGCGCGGCGCTTCGCGAATGCGGTGTCTACGCCGCCGAGCAGGACCAGCAGATCCGCGTCGAGGTCCACGGCGCGGGCACCCAGGAGCTGCCCGTGATGCACGCGATCATGGCGGCCTGCGACCATCCGGCCGTGAAGGTGTGCTGGAACTCCAACCCGCAGGATCTCGACGGCGAAGGCCTCGCGCACAACTTCGAGCTGGTGCGCCCGTGGCTCGGCGACACCGTCCACGTCCGCGAACTCGACCGCGGCGAGTACCCCTACCGCGAACTCTTCGACCTGCTCGCGCACGCCGACTATTCCGGATGGATCTGCCTCGAAGCGCGGACCGAGCCCGACAACCGCGTCGCCGCGCTGCGCGAGCAACGGCAGGTGTTCTCCAACTTCCTGGCCGGCTCGCGGGCCCGCCTCGCGAACGGCACTACGCTCGACCGACGGTAGATCGATCATCCAGACGGCCGATCTCGGGAATCCGGTGCGGATCCAGGGAGCGCTGCGCTCGCTTGGGTTTCCCGATCGAGGAGACCCCCATGAAGCGCACCCTGAACCAAGCCGTCCGATCGATTCTTGCCCCGCTCGCAGCGAGCCTCCTGGCGCCGCTCGGCGCGCAGAACCTCGTCCGGGAGATCCAGCCGCCACCCGGCCGCACGCTCGGCGGTCGACCGCAGGAGATCGTCGAACGCGCCGGCGTGTTCTACTTCCAGGCCACCGACGAACACGGCACGGAGCTGTGGCGGAGCGACGGGACGCCGTCGGGCACCCGCATGCTCGCCGACCTCGCGCCCGGCGACGATTCTTCGACACCACGTGACCTCACCGTCGCCGCCGGCTTCGTGTTCTTCACCGCCGACGTGCCAGGACTCGGCCGCGAACTCTGCCGCACCGACGGGACGAGTGCCGGCACGATCGTCCTCGAGGACGCCCGCCCCGGCTCGACCTCCTCGTCACCCTCGAACCTGATCGCCTACCGCGGCGCGCTCTACTACAGCGCCAGCGAAACGGGGTTCGGCAACGAACTCCGGACCAGCGACGGCACACCGGCGGGCACCCGGCTGCTGGTCGACATCCGGTCTGGCCCGGCCGGCTCGTCGCCCGACGAGCTGGTGCTGTTCGGCAATCGGCTGCACTTCGTCGCCACCTCGTCGAGCAGCGGTCGCGAACTGTGGACGAGTGACGGCACCGTTGCCGGCACGCGCGAAGTCGTGTCGATCGCCCCGCAGGGCTCGCAGCCGCGCGACCTCACGCCGAGCGGCAACCGGCTGTTCTTCCAGGCCCAGCACCCGACCCAGGGCCTCGAGCTGTTCGTCACCGACGGCACCGCCGCCGGCACCCTGCGCCTCACCGACCTCGCGCCGGGCAGCGCCAACGCCGACATCCGCTCGCTCTGCGGCAGTGCCGGCCGGGCCTACTTCGTCGGGCGCGAGTCCGCGACCGGCCTCGAGCCCTACACCAGCGACGGCACCGTCGCCGGCACCTTCCGCCTCGGCGACCTCGCGCCCGGCACGGCCGACGCCGGCATCCGCGAGATGGCGAGCAGCGCCGGCAGGCTGCTGTTCAGCGCCGCCGACCCGACCACCGGCCGGGAGCCATGGTGGAGCGATGGCACCGCCGCGGGCACCCGGCGCATCGCCGACCTGTATCCAGGCTCACGCAACTCCGACCCGGACCAGCTCACCCCGCTGAGCAACGGCGAGTTCGTGTTCTCGGCGATCGACCCGAGCCGCGGCGACGAGCTGCGCCACCTGAACGCCAACGGCACGACGATCACCGCCCTGACCGACATCCACCCGGGATCCGGCTCGGCGGGGCCTTCGAGCATCCTGGTCCGTCCGGGCGGCGGCTTCGCGTTCGCGGCGACCGACGGCAACAGCGGTGACTCGCTCTGGCTGCTCGATGCGGCCGGCAACGTGACCCGCGCCGCCGACTTCCGCATCGACTCCGGCGACAGCGAGCCGAGCGACTTCTTCGACCTCGGCGGGCGGGCACTGTTCCTCGCCGACGATGGCATCCACGGAACCGAGTGGTGGACGAGCGACGGCACCGGTCCCGGCACGTCGCTGGTCGCGGACCTCTATCCGGGGCGCCCGTCGCCACGCATCGAAGGCGCCGTGCGTTTCGGCGACTCGGTCTGGTTCGCAGCGACCGACCGAAACCAGGGACGTGAGCTGCAGCGAACCGACGGCACCGCCTCGGGGACTGGACTCGCGATCGACCTCGCCCCTGGCGCGCCCGACTCCGACCCCGAGGACCTCGCGCCGTTCGAAGGCCGGCTGCTGTTCTTCTCCGCCGACCTCGGCTCCGCAGGACGCGAACCGTACGTGACCGACGGGACCTCCAGCGGCACGACGCCACTCGGCGACCTGAACCCCGGCGCGGCGTCGTCCACCCCGCAGCAGTTCACGCCCGCCGGTGACCGCATGGTGTTCAGCGCCGACGACGGTTCCAGCGGCCGGGAACTCTGGTCGACCGACGGCAGTCCCGCGAACACCCGCCGGATCGCCGACCTCGACCCGGGAGCCACCGGCTCCGCTCCCGACGACTTCGTGGCCTTCGCCGGCCGCGCCTTCTTCAGCGCCGACGACGGCAGCACCGGCCGCGAACCGTGGAGCACGGATGGAACCACCGCAGGCACCGCCCCGCTCCTCGACCTCGACCCCGGCGCGGGTGGCTCCGACCCTGAAGCGTTCACCGCGACCGACGACCTGCTGTTCTTCACCGCCGCGGTCGTGGGTCGCGGCCGCGAGCTGTACGCCACCGACGGCACCGCCGCCGGAACCGTGTTCTGCGGCGACCTGACGCCGGGCGGCTCCAACACCAGCTTCAGCGACCTGGTCGGCCTTTCGGACCGGCTGCTGTTCGTCGCCGACGACGGGATGCACGGCGCCGAACTCTGGAGCAGCGACGGCACGCCGAACGGCACCGTGCTGGTCACAGACCTCCTGCCCGGCCCGCGGAGCGCCGTGCTCCCTGGCAGCCTCGCCCGCCTCGGCGTCGACGACCGGGTGTTCTTCGCCGCCAGTGACGGCGTCGACGGCCTGCAGATCTGGACCTCCGACGGCACCGCGGCCGGCACCAGCCAGGTCGGACGGATCGGCGCCGACCCCGGCGTCGGCGCCGCCATCCTCCGGGACTTCAGCACGATCGGCGACCAGGTGTTCTTCGCCGCCGACGACGGCACGACCGGCAGCGAACTCTGGCGCTTCTCGCCGCTCGCCCAGGGCCTCGCGGTGGCGCGGGTCTACGGCCTGGGCTGCACGGGCACCGGCGGCGTGGCCCCGGGGATCCGCGCCCGCGGGCTGCCACGCTTCGGCAACAGCACCTTCGCGGTCGAACTGGTCCGCGCCCGCGCCACCACCGTCTGCGCCCTCGACTTCGCGTTCGCCCCCGCCGACCTTCCGCTCGGTTCCTGCCGTCTGCTGCTCGCGCCGCCGATCAGCGCGTCGATCACCGTGCAGACCGACGCCAGCGGGCGAGCCTCGATCCCTCTGCCGGTCCCCAACACCCCGTCCGCCAGCGGCGCGCAGGTCTACCTGCAGTGGGTCGTCCTGGATCCGCAGGGCTCGCTGTTCGGCCAGGCGACGCTGAGCGACGCGCTGCAGGTGGTGCTGGGTCGCTGACGCGCAGCCAGACTTTTACAACCGGTGCCAGGCACCGGTTGTAAAAGTTGGCCCACGATGCGCGCTCCGCTTGCCCTGCTTCTCGGCCTTCTGCCGCTCCCGCTGGCCGCCCAGAACGTCGAGTCCATCACCTACCGCACGGTCGACGAACACGCGCTGCAGCTCCACGTGCATCGGGTCGCGGCGCCTTCGGCACCCGCGATCGTGTTCTTCTTCGGCGGCGGTTGGGTCGGCGGATCCCCCGCCCAGTTCGAACCCCAGGCCGCCCACCTCGCCGCGCGCGGCATGGTGGCGATCCGCGCCGAGTACCGGGTCCGGAACCGCCACCGCACCACGCCCCGCGACGCGGTCGCCGACGCCCAGGCCGCGGTCTCCTGGATCGTCGAACACGCCGCAGAACTCGGCATCGACCCGACGCGCCTGGTCAGCGCCGGCGGCTCGGCGGGGGGCCACCTCGCGGCCTGCACCGGCCTGACCCCGTGGCTCGACGACGCCCTCCCCGAGCACCGCCCCACCGCGCTCGCGCTGTTCAACCCGGTGATCGACACCGGCCCCGAGGGCTACGGCCACGACCGCTGCGGCGCCGACTGGCAGACGATCTCCCCCGTCGACCACGTGACCGCCAGCTCGCCCCCGACCTGGATCGCGCACGGCACGGGCGACACCACGGTCCGCTTCGACAACGTCGAGCGCTTCCGCCGCACGATGGCCGCGGCCGACCGCCGGTGCGAACTGGTCGCCTGGCCCGGCGCCGCCCACGGCTTCTTCAATCCCGGCCGCGGCGACGGCACCGCGTTCGGCGCGACCACCCGCTCGCTGGAGCGCTTCCTGCACTCCCTCGGCTACCTCGACGGCCCGCCGACCTTCGCATCCGAAGGCACCACGACCTGGCACGGCTACGAGCGGACCGACACCAGGATCGAGGTCGACGGCTCCGGTCCGCGCACGCTGACCGTGGTCCGCCCCGACCTCCCCACTCCCGACCGTCGCTGGATCTGGCGCGCCCGCTTCTTCGGCCACCAGCCCGCGGCAGACCTCGAGCTGCTGCGCCGCGGCTGGCACGTCGTCTACTGCGACGTCGCCGACCTCTACGGCAACGACACCGCGCTCGCGCTGTGGGACGCCGCCTACGAGAGACTCCGCGAGACGCACGGTCTGCACCCTGAGACAGTGCTCGAAGGCATGAGTCGTGGCGGCCTGCCGATCTTCCGCTGGGCGGCGCGCCATCCCGAGCGCGTCGCTGGCATCTACGGCGACGCACCGGTCTGCGACATCCGCAGTTGGCCGGGTGGCAAAGGTGCAGGCAAGGGTCACGAGCCATCGTGGCAGACCTGCCTCGCCGCGCACGGTCTCGACGAGACCAGCGCCGCGACCTGGACCGGCAGTCCGCTCGAGGTGCTCGCACCGCTCGCCGCAGCCGCGGTCCCGATCCTCCTGGTCGCCGGCGACAGCGACGACGTGGTGCCCTACGCCGAGAACGGCGCGCTGCTCGCCGCGCGCTACCGCGAGCTCGGCGGCGATGTCTGCGAACTCGTGAAGCCCGGCGTCGCCCACCACCCCCACGCCCTGCCCGATCCGACCCCGATCGTCGACTTCGCCCGCCGCGCCTACGAGGGCCTGCGCTTCGGCCACCTGCGCAGCGGACTCGCACTCAGCCACGCCCGCTTCGCCGCCGGCACGACCGCGCGCGTCGCCTTCCTCGGTGGATCGATCACCCACAACCCGGGCTGGCGCGAACTGGTCGGCGCCTCGCTGCAGCAGCGCTTCCCGGAAGTCACCTTCGAGTTCGTCAACGCCGGCATCCCGTCGTTCGGCTCCACGCCGGGCGCGTTCCGCTGGCGGCAAGATGCTTGCAGCCACCGCCCCGTCGACCTCTTGTTCGTCGAAGCCGCGGTCAACGACTCCACCAACGGCCGCACGCCCACCGAGATGGTCCGCGGCCTCGAAGGCATCGTCCGCGGCGTGCGCCGCGAATCGCCGAGCACCGACATCGTGCTGCTGCACTTCGTCGACCCCGGCAAGATCGCGCAGCTCGAGCGCGGCGAAGTGCCCGCGGTGCTCGCCGCCCACGAAGCCGTCGCCGAGCGCTACGACTGCCCGAGCCTCGACCTCGCCGCCGAGGTCACGTTCCGGATCCAGGCCGGCGAGTTCACCTGGCAGGACGACTTCAAGAACCTGCATCCCTCGCCGTTCGGTCAGCGGCTCTACGCAGCGGCGATCGACCGCCTGTTCGACCGCGCCTTCCTCGACGCGCGGGCGGTGCCCGAGCCCGCACCGCACGAGCTGCCGAGCCCGCTCGATCCGGCCTGCTACCAGTACGGCCGGATGCTCGGACCGAACTCCGCGACCGATCTCGACGGCTTCGAGCTGGTCGCATCGTGGCGACCGGAAGACGGCAGGGGCACGCGCGCGGGCTTCGTCGACGTGCCGGTGCTGGTCGCGACCGAGCCCGGCGCGAGTTGCACGCTGCGCTTCGAGGGCACCGGCTGCGGCGTGTTGGTCAACGCCGGGCCCGACGCGGGCGTCCTCGAGTGGTCGCTCGACGACGCCGCGTGGCAGCGCGTCGACCTGTTCACCCGCTGGAGCGGCGGCCTGCACCTGCCGTGGAGCCACGTGCTGGCTGCCGGTCTCGCGGATGGCTCGCACACGCTGCGGTTGCGTGTCGCGGAGCGGAGGGAGGGCCACGGCGGCACCGCAGTGCGGATCGCGCGCTTCCTGGTCAACGCGCCAGACTGACGACCTCCGTGCCGGTCAGCAAATCGTGCGGCCCACGATGATCGCGCCGCAGCGCCACGCTGAGCGCCCATCCCAGCAGCAGCATCCCACTCACCGGGAACAGGAACCGCAGCTCCGGTTCTACGGCATACCACATCGGCGTCGGCAGGTTGTTGGCCAGGTGCGCGACCTCCCAGGGCAGCAGCTTCACGGCCGCGCGCACGAACGCCCGGCCGAACGAGGGGGCAGCCCCAGCGCCACGCTTCAGGACCCGCGACCCGGTCAGCCGTCTCCCCGGGCTTCGCCACACGCAGTCGCCCGCCGCGAACAGTGACCACACCGGCAGCGAGATCGTCAGCAGCGTGTAGAGCTCGGTGTTCCAGCCCGAACGGAACCAGTCCTCGTCGATCCCGAGCGCATTGCGCAGCGGCGTGAGCGCGAACATCTGCAGGAGCGCGACGACTCCGAAGGCCAGCATGGAGTCGATCAGGTAGCAGACCCCGCGGCGGAGCACGCCTGCAGACGCGACGGCAGCGGTGTTCTCGACGGGCTTCCCGGTCATGGGAGTCGGTCGTCGCGACCACCACCCTGAGCGCCAGGAAACCCGAGAAACTCGCAGTTCACATCAACACCCCATCCACCGCCTCCACCGCCGGCGGAATCTCCGTCTCCCCCAGCTGCTGCCGCAGATCCCGCTCGATCGTCCGGCACAAGGCCGTCATCGGCGTGTCGTTGGGCAGGTTCTCGAACGGGTCGTTGAGGTCGGCACCGAGCTGCGCGAGCCGCTGAAAGCTCAGCACCACGATCAGCACCGTCAGCGTCTCCATCGGCCGGAACGACGGCCCCGGATCGATGAACGCCAGCGCGAACAGGATCGAGATCGCCCACACCCACAGCTTCGTGGCGCGCGCCACGTCGCCCGGGAACGCGGTGTTCTTGATCCGCTCGAGCCCGCCCTGCAGGTCGGTCAAGGCCGCCAGCGTCTCGTCGAAACGGGTGCGTACCAACACCCCGGCCGTATCACCGTCGATCACTTCCGCCAGCCGCTCGCCCTGCCGCTGCAGCAACCACGTCGCCGGGTTCGCCGCCGCGCGCAGCCCCGCGTGTTCCCCCGGCGCCAGGAACACCTCGACCTCGTGCAGCGCCCGCTGCCGCCGCAGCCCGACCCGCAATGCATTCACGAACGCGAGCTGCCGCAGCACCAGCTCCCGGCGCAGCACCGCGCCGTCCAACCAGGTGGTCGCCTGCCGCGCGAAGGTCCGGCTCTGGTTCACCACGCCACCCCAGAGCGTCCGCGCCTCCCACCACCGCTGGTAGGCGCCATTGAACTTGAAGGCCAGGAACACGCCGACCGTCCCGGCGAGCACGCCGATCGCACCGCGCATCATCGCGGTCGAGTCCATCATCGGCAGATGCTCGTGCGCGACGACCGACGTGATCTCGAGCGCTGCGACCAGCGCCACCGACCGCCAGTTGCGCTGCAGGGTTTCCGACACGGCCTGGCGGTAGCCCTGCGCATTGCGTTGGATCATGAGCCGCGGAGTGTAGCGACCCCGGCTCAGGTGACCCGACGACGCGCGCGCCGTTTCGGCGATGGACCGTCGCTCGAAGTCCGTTAGCCTGCAGCCCACGGACCGACCTGCGAACTGTGACTTCGCGCGTCATGACCGCGGCCCGCACGGACCAGGGAAGAGCGGGCCAGGGAAGGAGGATACGTGTCACCCGGCTCAGGACCCCACATCCCGACGATCGCCCGCGGCCTAGGACTCGCGGTGCTCGGACTTGCGTGCGCCACCGGCGCATCGGCCCAGATCACGCACCGCGAGGTCGTCGACCGGCTCGCGGCGAGCCGCCGCCTCGGCGTCGTGGCCTCCCGGAACCTGCGCCTCGACGCGGAACTCGCTGCCACCGCCCTGGCACGACGCGAACTGGACGTCCAGCTCCTCGATCCGGGGACCCGCGCCGACCGGCGCAGACTCGACGCGGCGCGGGAACTCGGGGTCGGCTCGATCCTGGTCCTCCCGCGGGTCCGCTTCGAACACGAACGGGACACCGTCGCCTACGTCAGCGACGAAGGTCGCACGACCGACTTCCGTTGGTCCAATCACGATCTCGAACTCGAGGTCGAGATGATCGGCGTCGACGACGGCGAGCGCTTCAGCGCGTGGACCGAGTTCGCGAAGGGCGAGATCCCGACCTACCTATGGCGTCGGAGGGGTGACCGCGACCGGCGCATCGGACGCACCAAGGACGACGCCGTGGAGGTCGCGTTCCGGTCTGCCTGCGAGCAGGCAGCGCGCCGCTCGTTCGAACATCACGCGCGCGCGCTCCTCGCCGAGCTCGAACAGCTCTGCGCGGAGGCCCCTGATGAACTGCTCGACGAGCTCGCCGGGGTGCGCCCACCGGAGCGGGACTTCAGCCTCGCCCGCCCCGCGATGCTCCGCGGACTCGACACGCGGCTGCGCGACGGCGATTCCGACGATGCAGTGGATCCCGGCGTCGTAGGTCTCGTCGCGGCGCTGACGCCCGCCCTGTCGGAGACCGTTCCCATCCGCTCGCTCGGCGACTGCCGGGAACGGGTGCTGACCTGCCTGGGCGGGTTGCGGCGCGTCCGCGAATCGGTGGCCCGGACGATCCGTGAGGACGTGTGCGAGCACCGGAACACTCCTCAGTACCGCTTTCACCTGTTGGTGCTGCACGACGACGATTTCGAACTTCCCGCAGCCGCGCTCGAGTGGCTGTGGTGCGACCCCGGCGACCGGATCTGGGCCGCACGACCCGGGTCCCTCGGCGACGACCTGGAGGAACTCGCACCCAAGCTCCGGCGGATTCCCAGACCCGCCGTAGTGTTGATCCGCCAACCATGGAGGCGCGACGACGGCGAGGTCCTCGACATCGTGCGTGCCGAAGACATCACCGGCGAGGCGCTGCTGGATCTGTTTCTGCGCGCAACGCTCCTGCAGCAAGACCTGCCACCCGGCCGGTGAAGCAGTCGCGCGCCACCGCAGAGCGGCCGCCTCGCGCACGAGTCCTGCTCGGCACGCTCAACGCTTCCGCAACGTCGCCGCCGACTCCGGACCGACCCGGACAGTCTCGCCGACCCCGAGTTCGACCACGCGCACCTCGCTCTCCGTTCTCTCCGGTTCGATCGCCGGGCGCAGCGCGAAGCGCCAGTAGGCCGGCCGCAGCGCGCGCAGCGTGAGCGAGGCGTCGCTGGTGCCGTACGACCACGCACCCTGCCACGCGTCCTCGTCGACCTCACCGCCCGCGGGCTGCCAGCGAGCGCGCACGCTCCACGCTCCTTCCCAGTCCGATGGCCGCTCGATCACCGCCACCGCCCCCGTGGGCAACACCGCGACGAACGGCGTGACCCGCGCGGCCACCGCGAAGACCTCGCCGCGCCACGGCGGCAGCGACCCCGAGGCGAACCGCTCCTGGACCTCGAGCTGCAGCGTGCCGGCCGGCACGTCGACCAGCGGCAGACCGCCGGCACGCGCCAGATCCGCGGACTCGGCATCCCCCTGGGCCACGACCTGGCCATCGTCGACGAGCCGCCAGCGCACCTGGAACGGTGCCTCGAACGGCAGGCCGTCTGCCCTGCGGAGCTCGCAGGCCAGCTTCGCCATGGGGCGCTCGGCCGGCGCGGCTCCGGGCGCGTTTTCCACCACCGGCTCCCGCGGTTGCAGCACCGCACGCGCGGTCGCGAGACCCGCCACCCCGGTGGAGTCGATCAGCGGCTCGGCCCGCCACTCCGCCGCCGCGTCCTCGGTTCCCACCGTGCCGTAGAACTCGGCCCGCACCACGGTCGCCGTCGGCCTCACCTGCCACTCCGCCCGGTCGAGACCGAACGACACCACGCCGCCCGAGCCGCGACCGACCCACTGGCCGAAGTCCTCTCGCGAACCATCGGCGAAGGTCAGCCACACCCGGAAGGTCGCGCGGACCACGTCGTCCACCGGCCGACCTTCGGCATCGACGCAACGGACCCGCACGCCGAGCCGACGCGCGGCGGTCCACAGCACCTCGCGCGCAGACCGGAGTTCGACCTCCACCGGATCCAGCACCTGCCAATCGGGCGAAAGCGAGCGCACCGCGATCGACGCACCGGCGAGGCCGGCGAAGCGCACCCGGCCCAGCTCGTCGGTGCGGGCCCGACATTGGCAGCCCTCCGCGGCCCGCTCGGCGAACACGCGTTGCTCCGCCCGCAGCCCGACCTGCGTCGGCGACACGTGACCGACCGGCGCGCCCGGCGCGGTGACCAGCAGCTCGAGATCCGGCACCGGGCGGCCATGGGCATCGACGACCCGGCCCCCGAGCACCTCGCCGACGTCGAGCTCGACGCGCAACGGCTCGCCACCCGGCCTCACGCCGACGAGGAAGCGCCGCAGGTAGCCGTTGGCGAACACGCCGAGATCGCCCGGCGCCTCGCCGAACGCCGCGGCAGCGAGTCGGAAGCGGCCCTGCTCGTCGGCGATGGTGCGAGCCCGGGCGCTCGCGTCCGCGCCGGCCTCGGGATCCAGCAGCGCGATCCGCGCGCCGGCGACCGCCTCGCCCGACGGATCGACGACGACACCGAGCAGATCGTCGCTCCGGAGGGTCCTCGGTGCAGACCCGGCGTCCGCGGCCACCTGGCGCCGGGCCGGGTCGCTGGTCGACGGGTCGGCCACGCGACCTTCGCGCCTCGTCGAGCCGCTCGCCGGATCGCCGACGCGCGCCGCCGAATCGTTGGGGCTGGTCGCCTCGCCCCCCGGCCGGACGGGTCCGGCGCCGTCGCCGAGTGCCCACCACACGCCGCCACCTGCCGCCGCCACCAACAGCATCAGTCCCCACCACAGCTTCGCGTTCATCGCCACCATCAGCCCCGAGAGTCCGACTCCGAATCCGGCGGCGGACACCGTGCCCGCCGCCGTGACCGGCTCCCGCCACGACGCTGCCAGCGGCAGCAACGCGGTCGACAGCGACGACCAGTCCTTGCCGGTCCGACGACCGAGCTCGGCCCGCAGCAGCCCGAGGCCC
This sequence comes from bacterium, assembly GCA_030432695.1. Taxonomy (GTDB): domain Bacteria; phylum Planctomycetota; class UBA1135; order UBA1135; family UBA2386; genus JAUILN01. The sequence continues at coordinate 44,955 of JAUILN010000016.1, forward strand.
CGGCGCACCCGCTGGCGCACGGTGTCGACCGGGCAACCGTCCCGCGCCGCGATCTCGGCGGAGGTCAGCCCCTCGAGGAAGCGCAGCAGGATGGTCCGGCGCCACGGCTCCGGCAGACTGCGCGTGGCTGCGGCCACCCACTCGGCCGCCTCCGCGCGGGCCGCGAGGTCGTCGGCCGCCGGCAATGCCTCGTCGCGCGCAGCGTGGTGTTCCCGCCGCGCACGGCGCACGGCACCGCGGTGCTGCCGCGCCGCGAGCCGCCGCGCGATCCCGGCCAGCCAGGCACGCCGCGGCGCCGCGCCAGGCACGCCGCCCTGCAACGAGGCCAACAGCGTGTCCTGCACCAGGTCGTCGGCGGCGTGCGGTTCGGAGACCAGCCTGCGCGCGAGATGCGCCAGCCAGCGCAGGTCGGTCGGATCGAAGGTGGAGTCGGTCATGGAGTCCACGGAGTCCGTTCCCGCGACCGGCTTCGACGCGAACGGAAATCCGGCTCCCGTCGCGGAAGCCGCAGTCGGCACACAGCTCATGGTACGAGGGTGGCCGGGTCCACGTCGCACGCAGTACGGAGCGTGCGCGTGGCTACCATCGCCGCGATGCAGTCCCCCAGCGCCACGCCGCGTCGCGGTCCGCTCCGCGACCTCTTCGACGGCCTGAAGCTGCTGCGCTTCGCCTGGCGCGACGCCCTGCTCACGGCGCTCGGCTACCAGCTCGTCACCGCCACGGTGCTGACCCCGCTCGTCGCCCTGCTGGCCCGCGGCGTGTTCGCGCTCACCGGCCGCACCACGGTGGCGAACGCCGACCTGCTGGCCTTCCTGCTGTCGCCGCTCGGCCTGCTCGGTGCCCTGCTCCTGGCCTGCGTGGCCGCGGTCGTGGGACTCGCCGGACTGGCCGCGCAGTTCGCGGTGGCGCTCGCCGCCGCCGAAGGCCATCGCCTGCGCTGGGACCGGGCCTTGTTCGGCCTGCTGGGCGCCGCACCACGCCTCGCCTCGCTGTCGAGCTGGATGGTCCTGCGCGCCCTGCTCACCGCCCTGCCGTTCCTGCTCGCCCTCGGCGCGCTCTACCTCGGCCTGCTCGGCCAGCACGACATCAACTACTACCTGAGCGCCCGCCCGCCGGAGTTCTGGACGGCCCTCGCGCTCGGCGCCCTGGTCGCCCTGGCGCTGCTGTGGGTGTTGGCCCACCTGCTCGCATCGTGGTCGCTGGCCTTGCCGCTGGTCGCCGCCCGGCGGATGCCGCGCGCCACAGCGATCGCCCGCAGCCGCGAGCTCACCAGGCAGGCCGGCCGCACCCGCACCGTGGTCGCTCTCGCCGCGGGACCGGCGCTGAGCCTGCTCGCCGCTCTGCTGCTGGGCGGCCTGCTGACGCTGCTCGCCGACCTCGTGCTCGGTGAGCTGGAGCGCGGCCTGGAACACGGCCTGCGCAGCACCGCCGCAGTGCTCGGGGTGGTGGCCGTGCTGCAGGTGGTGCTCGCCTCGGCCACCTCGATCGTCGCCGGCACCAGCGCCGTATGCACCGCGACCGCACTGTGGCACGCGGTCGCCCCGCTCGAGCAGCACGAGGTCGCCGAGCACCCGCCCGCGCCGCCATACCGTGGGCTCACGCGCAAGCAACTGCTCCTCGCCATCCCCCTCGCCGCAGTCGCCGCGACCCTCACCGCCACCGGACTGCTGGCCGACATCGAGTCCCCCGACGACGTGCTGTGCATCGCGCACCGCGCCGGCGGCCGCCTCGGCCCCGAGAACTCGCTCGAAGCCCTGCGCCGCTCGATCGCCGCCGGCGCCGACATGGCCGAGATCGACGTGCAGCGCGCCGCCGACGGCGTGGTGGTCGTCCAGCACGACCGCGACCTGATGAAGACCGCGGGCCTGCCGTGGCGCATCGCCGACACACCCTCGGAACGGCTCTGCCGACCGCGCGACGGCAGCGGCGATGGCGACGACGGCGGCGGCCTCACCACCCTCGCCGACTTCTGCCGCGCCGCGGGCGACGCGATCGACCTCTGCGTCGAGCTCAAGTACTACGGCCCGGACCCCCAGCTGGCGCCCGCGACCCTCGACGTGCTCCGCGACGCAGACATTCTGCACCGCACCACCATCCTGTCGCTCGACGCCAGCGCACTCACCCAGGTCCGCACCCTCGCCCCCGAGGTGAAGACCGGCTTCCTGGCAGCCTTCGCACTCGGCGGCCTCACCCGCCTCGACGTCGACGTGTTGGCCGTCGCCGACCGCAGCGCCACCACCGCCCTGGTTCGCGACGCCCACGCCCGCGACCGCGCCGTCTATTCCTGGACCCTCAACACCGCCGCCGCGATCTCCGCCGCGATCGACCGCGGCGTCGCCGGCGTGATCACCGACGACCCGGAGCTGTTCGCCGAGGTGGTGGCCGAGCGCGCCGAACTGACCGGTGTGGAACGCCTGCTGCTGCGCTTCGCGGCACGGCGGTAGGTGTGCCAGATATTTCTCGTCCACCCGTCAGCCCAACGGCGCTTGGCATTACACATATCGTACCGCGACCCCGAGCGCGGCACCCGATAGGCCAGACGCGAGGGATCTTGTGCCGGTCGGCAACACACTCTCCTACACGTCCGCACAAGAGAAGGCACTCCGCATGAGCCAGCGATTCATGACCAGCCTCCGCCTACTGCTCGCAGCCGCCTCGTGCCTGGCAGCCGGTCGGACTCCCGCGCAGTCTCCAGACCTGATCGTCGCCTCCGTCGACTCTCGGAGCGTCTCGGGCGACTGGCAAGCGCTTCGCGTCATGGGCACTGTCGACGCCGTGATCGCAAACTCCGGATCTGTCTCCACCGGAGGCTCCTGCACCGCATTGGCCTTCGAAGACCTCGACGGCGACGGCCGCTTCAGCCCCGGGGTCGACACGGCCTTGGGCCAGGCCGTCGTTCCGACGCTGGCAGGATCCGCCTCGGTCCGAGTCCCGATCTCGATCTCCGGCCCGACGCTGTTCCGATCGAACCTCATCCATGTCTGGATCGACTCGACGCAGGTCGTGACCGAGAGCAACGAGTCGAACAACTACGGGAACAGTGGATCCGCCTGCTCCGCCCAGCCGCCGCCCGGAGGGATCGCCCCCCGGATCGAGTGGGCCTGGCGGTCCTCTTCGACCATGCCGTCCTCGGTGAACGTCGTCAGTAATCCCGTGGTCATAGACCTCGATGGCGACGGCATGCCCGAAGTCGTGTTCCCTACCACGAGCGGCACGGCGGGGAGCCACACGTTTCCTGGAGTTCTTCGCGCCGTACGCGGGAACACCGGTGCAGAGGTCTTCACCATCGATGATCCAAGTCTCGCGCTGAGCGCGACCAGCAGCCTTGCAGCCGGAGACATCGACGGAGATGGCCGCCCCGAGATCATTGCTGGAGGACAATCCGACGACGAACTCCTGGCGTTCGAGCACGACGGAACGTTCAAGTGGAGATCCGCTTTGGTGGAGCCGGTCCGAGCAGCAGCGATCTCCTTGGCCGACCTGGATGGCGACGGAACTCCGGAGATCATCGTGGGGCGCCAGGTGCTTGACGCCTCCGGCCAACAACTCATTTGGACGGGCGAGGCCGGGCGCGGCCATCACGGCCGATACCCCGGCTGGAGCGTTTCGATCGTCGCCGACATCGACCTCGACGGGTCGCCAGAAGTCGTGGCAGGCAACACCGCGTACAATGCGGTAGGCGCCATCGAATGGCGACACCCTTCGGCGGGGGACGGATTCACGGCGATCGGCAACTTCGACTCCGATCCAGAGGCGGAGGTCGTCCTCGTCAGCAGAGGTACTGTCCGCATCCTGGAACACGACGGCAGCGACAAGCCAGGCTGGCCGGTCAGCATCCCCGGCGGTGGCGACGGTGGCCCCCCGACCATCGCCGACTACGACAGCGATGGCGAGGCCGAGATCGGCATCGCGGGCGCCTCGCGCTACGTGGTCTTCGAAGCCGACGGCAGTGTGCGCTGGACCTCCCAGACCCAGGACAGAACCTCGAGCATCACCGGCTCGAGCGTGTTCGACTTCGACGGCGATGGCTCCGCCGAAGTCGTATACCGCGACGAACTGAGCCTGCGCATCTACCGCGGCACCGACGGCGCCACCCTGTTCGAGATCCCCATGAGTTCCTGCACATGGGTCGAGTTCGTCCTCGTCGCCGACGTCGACGCGGACAACAACGCCGAGATCATCGCCGTCGCCAACAACAACTGCGGGTTCGGCCCCCAGCAGGGCGTCTACGTGCTCGGCGACTCGCTCGACAACTGGGTCTCGACCCGCAGGATCTGGAACCAGCACAGCTACCACATCACGAACATCCGCGACGACGGGACGATCCCCGCGTCGGAGCCGCCGCACTGGCTGTCCCCGGCCGGAGCCCCCTACAACTCGTTCCGCCAGAATCGCCTCGCCAATCCTCTGGATGCATTCGCGGCGCCGGACCTTACGGCCTCCTGGCTGCGCGTCGGCTGCACCACTACAATGCGGATCGGCAATGGTGGCGCGGTGCGAGTCGGACCCGGTGTCCCGGTCTCGTTCTACGAGGGCGACCCGACGAGTTCAGGTACCTATCTCGGCAGCGTGCTCACGAGCCGGCCACTCGCTCCCGGCGAGTACGAAGACGTCTCCCTGTCGCTGCCGCCGGGCACGCGACTCGCACGCCCGATCCACGCCTTCGCCGACGAAGGACCAGGGCGACTCGGGACGCAGCGTGAGTGCAACGAGGCCAACAACGGACACGCGCAGCCGGCTTCCGCGGTGCGGATCGGCGGAGGACAGGGCAACACGGCAACCGCGACGCTGGAGGTCGGCTGCGTCGCGACTTCGACAGACCCTGGCCCCTTCGCGGTCAACGTGCTCTCCGGTTCGGAGCTCCGATTGAGCTGGTCGGGTCCCCCGCTGTCCCCGTTGATCGCAGTGGCCGGAACGCTCAGCCCGGCGACGGCACTCCTGCCCTGTCTCGGTTCGTTGGACATGGCCCCACCGTTCGCTGTGTTGTTCGACGGCACCCAGGTGCCGTTCGGACTGCTGTCCTTGGATGGTCGCGGACGCGCGGAGCAACGATTCAGCCTGCCGGTGCTCGCCCCCGGCCCGTTGCTCGACCTGCAGGGGATCGTGGTCTCCTCGTCCTGCCCCGGATTCACGGCAGCCTGGTCGATCTCGGTGCGCTGAGGACGCCCGGCCGCGTAGTCCAGGCCGGCTACACGCGCGTTGCCGGCGCGGCGGACGCCAGCAGTCGTCGCAGCCGCTCCCGCGATCGTTCCCGGGTGCGCGGCGAGCACACCCGCCACGGCGTGCACACGAGCAGCCACAAGTCACCGCGCAGCGTGCGGTGCTGCAGCCACTCGAGATCGTGCGCGACCTTGGCCGGCACGAGCACCTCGCGGTAGGTCTGCACCGGATCGGGCTCTGCCGCCAGCAGCTCGTCTTCGGCCAGGAACGCGAGCTGGGTCGGGCCGGTGAGCCCGGGGCGCACGGCGAGCACGCGGCGCAGGTCTGGCTCCGCAACCGCGGCGAGGTTGGCCGGCACCTCCGGGCGCGGGCCGACCAAGGCCATCTTGCCGCGCAGCACGTCGCACAACTGCGGCAGCTCGTCGAGATGCAGCCGGCGGATCCAGGTGCCCAGCCGGGTGGTCCGCGGATCGTGCTGCGGCGACACGGTCGGTCCGCCAACCGACACCAGCGTGCGCAGCTTGTGCAGGTGGAACGGCACTCCGCCGCGGCCGAGCCGCCGTTGGACGAACAGCACCGGCGCGCCGTCCACCAGCCGGATCGCCAGCGCCAGCACCGCGAGCAGCGGTGCGGTGAGCAGCAGCAGCACCGCGGCCAGCACCACGTCGACGACGCGGGTGGCGGGCGTCGACCGGTGGCTGGATACGATGTGACTCATGTCCGGAGCGAGCACTGGAGCCACGGCTCCGCGCGACAACAAGGTCTGGCGCGGCTTCTGGCGGCTGGCCGACCCGAAGATCAGCATCACCTCGGTGGCCTGCATGGTGGTCGGCGGCGCGGCGGCGGCGCAGGTCGCACCCATCGACTGGCTCTGGATGCTGATCCTCGGCGTCGCGCTGTTCGGCATGGAGGTCGCCAAGAACGCCTGGGGCGACGTCTACGACTACGACTCGGGCACCGACCTCGCGGTGGCGCCCGAAGATCGCACCGACTTCTCCGGCGGCAAGCGGGTCTTGGTCGACCAACTGCTCACCCGCGGCCAGACCTGGGCGATGTCCTGCGGCTTCGGCGGCGTGGGCATCGCCCTTGGCACGCTGATCGTGTTCGCGCGCGCGCCGGAGGTCTTCCCCCTCGGCATGGTCGGCCTCGCGCTGGGTTGGTCGTACCACGGCCCACCGCTCCGCCTCGCCTACCGGGGCCTCGGCGAACTCGACGTGCTGCTCTGCTACGGCCCGCTGCTGGCGCTCGCCACCTACGCGATCCAGACCCACCGCTTCGACCTCGACGTCGTCTGGCTGTCGCTGCCGCTGGGGATCTTCACCGCGGCATTCCTCTTGGTGAACGAGTTCCCCGACCACGCGGCCGACGTGACGGCCGACAAGCGCAACCTGGTGGTCCGGCTCGGCAAGCAGAAGGCGAGTCGGCTGCTCGCGCTGACCTACCTCGCCGGCTTCGCACTGGTCGCGGCCTTACCGTTGCTCGGCTTCTCGCCCTGGGTGCTGCTCGGGCTTCTGCCACTACCGCTCGCGGCGCGCGCGGTGTGGTTCGTGTGGAGCGAGCCCGAGACGTTCCATCGGCAGCGGCCGGCACAGCCGCTGGCGCTGTTGGTGTTCGCGGGGTATGCGGTGGCGGTGGGGCTCGGGACATTGCTCGGTCCGCGCTGAACCGACATCGTCTCGCTCCACCGCTGCCCCGGCGCGAACCCGGTTGCCCATGCCCGTCCTCGACCTCCCCACCCTCGACGACCCGCGCCTCGATCCCTACCGCAGCCTGCGCGGCAACAACCAGACGCGCGATCAGGGGCTCTTCATCGCCGAGGGACCCGCGGTGGTCCGCCGCCTGTTCGACAGTGCGTTCACCACCCGCTCGGTGCTGGTCGCCGACAAGAAGTACGCGTCGCTCGCCCCCCACCTGCCGAACGACGTGGACGTGTTCCGCCTGCCGCACGCGCTGGCCCAGCAGCTCGTGGGCTACAGCTTCCACGCCGGGGTGCTGGCCTGCGGGGAGCGGCGGACGCGGCGGGCGGTCGCGGAGTTGGAAGGGCCGGGCGCCGGGGAGCGCGCGCTGATCCTGGTCGGCACGCAGATCACCGATCCGGAGAACGTCGGCGCGATGACGCGGATCGCGGCGGGGTTCGGCGCGGATGCGGTGGTGTTCGGTCCGCACTCGGCCGACCCGTTCTCGCGGCGGGCCTTGCGGGTCGGCATCGGCGCGGCGCTGTTCGTACCGGTGGTCGAGAGCGACGACCTGGAGCGCGACCTGGCCGAGCTGCGGGAACGCGGCTGCACGTTGGTCGCGGTGGTGGCCGAGGCGAATGCCGAGCCGCTGGCGCAGACCTGCCGGGAGCTGGCCCATACGCCGCGGATCGCGCTGGTGTTCGGCCACGAGACCGAGGGGCTGGCGCCGCGCTTCCAAGCGCTGTGTGCGCGGCGCACCACGATTCCGATGGCTGCAGCAGCCGACTCGCTGAACGTCGCCGTCGCGACCGGCATCGTGGTGCACGCGATGCGCGAGCGCGGCGCGGGCTCCGGGCTGGAGCCCGAACAGCCGGGTGCGTAGCCTCGCGCGGCTCCGCGATGACCCGGCAGACCTACGACCCCGCGCGCGCCCTCGCCCTGTTGCGGCAGGGCACCGACCTACCCAGCGCTTCCTTCCGGCCCGGCCAGGAAGAGGCGATCCGCGAACTGGTGGCGGGACGCGGCCGGCTGCTGGTGGTCGAGAAGACCGGCTGGGGCAAGAGCTTCGTCTACTTCATCGCCACGCGGCTGCTGCGCGAAGCGGGTGCCGGGCCGGTGCTGCTGGTTTCGCCGCTGCTGGCGCTGATGCGCAACCAGTTGGCGGCGGCGGCGCGGATGGGCCTCTGCGCGGTGACGATCCACTCCGACAACCAGGACGACTGGGATGCGATCGAGGAGCAGGTCGTCGCCGGCGAGGTCGACATCCTGCTGGTCTCGCCCGAGCGGCTCGCCAACCAGCGCTTCGTGAGCGTGATCCTGGCGCAGGTCGCCGACCGCGTGCCGCTGTTGGTCATCGACGAGGCGCACTGCATCTCGGATTGGGGGCACGACTTCCGCCCCGACTATCGGCGGATCGAGCGCATCGTGCGCAGCCTGCCGGCGACGATGCGGGTGCTCGCGACCACCGCGACCGCCAATGATCGGGTGGTCGCCGACCTGCAGGGGATCCTCGGCCAGGAGACCGAGAGCTCGCCGATCCACGTGCAGCGCGGCGATCTGGTGCGCGACTCGTTGACCCTGCAGACCATCGACCTGCCGTCGCCCGCGGAGCGACTGGCGTGGCTCGCCGAACGACTGCCGCAGCTTCCCGGCAGCGGCATCGTCTACACCCTCACCCGCCGGGATGCGGCGCTCGTTGCCGAGTGGCTCTGCCACAACGGGATCGAGGCCGCGGCCTATTCCACCGACGCCGGCGATCGGCGCGAGGAGCTCGAGCAGGCGTTGCTCGCCAACCGGCTGAAGGCGCTGGTCGCCACCACCGCGCTCGGCATGGGCTACGACAAGCCCGACCTCGGCTTCGTGGTGCACTACCAGGCCCCGGGCTCGGTGGTCGCCTACTACCAGCAGGTCGGCCGTGCGGGGCGGGCGCTGCAGCAGGCCTATGGGATCCTGCTCAACGGCGAGGAGGATGACGCGATCCACGACTTCTTCCGGCGCGGTGCGTTCCCGTCGGAAGACGAGGTGGCGAAGATCCTCGGCGCCCTGGAGGCGAGCGCCGCCGGCCTGTCCCAACCGGAGCTGCAGCGCGCGCTGAACATCGGCACCAGCCGGATCGACAAGGCGCTCCGCCTGTTGCTGCTCGAGGCGAGCGCACCGGTGGTGAAGGAGGGAAGCCGGTTCGTGCGGACCGCCAATCCATTGAGCCCCGAGTTCCATGCCCGGGCTGCGCGACTGACCGCGCTGCGCGAAGGCGAACGCGAGCAGATGCGGGAATACGCGCGACTTCGCGAGGGACACATGGAGTTCCTGGTGCGCGCGCTGCACGGCACGCCGCGGCCGACCTCGGGACCACCGCTGCCGCCGCTGCCCACCGAGCCGGGTCCCGACACCGTGCTGCGCGCGGCGGAGTACCTGCGTGGAGGTTCGCTGGAGCTGCCGCCGCGGCTGCAATGGCCGGCCTATGGACTGCCGAAGCTCCAGGTCCGCGGCCGGATCGCCGAAGAGCAGCTTGCCGCTCCCGGTCGCGCGCTGTGCATGCTCCGCGACGGCGGCTATGGCCGTTCGGTTTATGCAGGCAAGTTCCACGCGCGGCGCTTCGACGACGAGCTGGTCGAAGCCTGCGTGAAGCTGGTCGAGGGTTGGCGGCCCGATCCCGCGCCGGAATGGGTCACCTGCATTCCGTCGCTCCGCCACCCGGAGCTGGTGCCGGACTTCGCGCAGCGGCTCGCGGCGGCGCTCGGCCTGCCGTTCGTCGCAGCCCTCCGGCAGACCGCGGCGCGCCCCGAGCAGCGGACCCGCTCCAACTCGATCCAGCAGGCGCTCAACCTCGACGGCACGCTGGAGGTGATCGATCCAGACGCGCTGCGCGACGGGCCGGTGCTGCTGGTCGACGACACGGTCGATTCGCGGTGGACCTTCACGGTGGCTGCCTGCCTGCTGCGGGGCGCCGGAGTCGCCGCGGTCCACCCGCTCGCGCTGGCCAAGACCGGAGCCGGCGAATGATCGGCGCGGTGTCGGACAACACGCGGGCGGTGCTGCTGCTGACCGCGCCGCTGCTGCTCGGGCGCGGCGACGAAGGACCGCGGACCGTGACGGCGACGGAGTACCGGCGCCTGGTGCAACTGTTGATCGAGCGGCAGGCTCGACCCGCAGACCTGGTCGCCGGATCCGACGAGCTGCTGGAGGCGTGCGGCGAGATCGTCGACCGCGCGCGTCTCGAGGCGCTCCTGGCGCGCGGCCTGCGGCTCGCCCAGGCGCTCGAGCAATGGCAGGCGCGGGGCATCTGGGTGCTCGGCCGTGGCGACCGCGGCTATCCGCGGCGGCTGTTGCAACGACAGCGCACGGCCGCGCCCGCGCTGCTGTACGGCTGCGGCGACGTCGGCATCCTCGACCACTGCGATCTCGCGGTGGTCGGCTCCCGACGGGCCGATGCCGAGACACTGGCGTTCGCCCGGCGGATCGGTGCGGACTGCGCGGAGCATGGTCACCCCGTGGTCTCCGGCGGCGCGCGCGGCGTGGACGCGGCGGCGATGCAGGGCGCCCTCGACGCCGGAGGTCTCGTGGTCGGTGTCCTGGCCGATGGCCTGGAGCGCGCTGCGGTCGCAGCCGCCTACCGCCCCCGACTGCAGGCCGGTCAACTCGCGCTGCTCGCCGGCACCGACCCGAAGGCCACGTTCCACGTCGGCGCCGCGATGCAACGCAACCGCTGGATCTACTGCCTGGCCCGCGCCGGCCTCGTGGTGGAGTGCGACCACGGCAAGGGCGGCACCTGGGCCGGCGCCAGCGCTCAACTCGACAAGCACCGCGAGATCCCGGTGTTCGTCCGCGCCGACGACCGCCCGTCCGCCGGCCGCGCGGCCCTGCTGGAGTTCGGCGCGCGGCCCTGGCCGGCGCCGAAAGCCGCTGCGGAATGGAAGCAGGTTTTCCGGACGCCGGCGCAGCAGTCACCTTCGAAGGGCCCGCCCTCAGACTCGCCAGGTGACGACGGCGACGAGCGGTCGTGAGACCAACCCTCAGGCGCACGGCAAAGCTCCGCCCCGCAAAGTCTGTCGTAGTTGGTGCCAGGCACCAACTACGACAGACCTTGCCTGTCCGCCCGGGTGCCTGGCACCGAGGCGGACAGTCGCTGCTCACGCCACGGTCCAACCGTTCACGGCTATCCTCTTCGGGGTGTCGGCCGTGCTCGGTCGAAGCCCCGCTACTCAGGCCACGCCATGATCCACCGAACCTGCTCCACCCTCGCGCTCTTCCTTCTGGCAGCCACCGCGGCGACCGCACAGCAGACGCTCGTTGTCGACCAGGCAGGCACGGGGCAGTTCACCGACATCCCGCCGGCGATCGCCGCGGCAGCTCCGGGTGACCGCGTGCTCGTGCTGGCCGGAAGATACTCCGCCTTCACCGTCGACAAGCCGATCACGGTGACCACCAATGAGGCCGTCAATGTCCCCAGCATCCACGTGCAGGGGATCGGCGCGGGCTCGACCTGTGTCGTCGCGGGTTTCACGCTGTTCTGGCACCCCGTGCGCTTGTCGGTGCAGAACTGTCCTGGGCGCGTCCACCTGCAATCGATCACGATGCACGGTCTGAATCTGTTCCAACCCACCCTGCGCATCCAGAGCGCGCGCTCGATCTCGCTCAGCGAGGTGTCGTTCGAAGGCTCCGCGGAGATCTTCGACAGCGTGGTCTCCCTCGAGCGCTGCACCTTCTACGGAGGCACCGTCGACCGGTGGACCTCTCCGGGACTCGCCGCGACGCGTTCGCGGTTGCTGGTCACCGGTGGGTTGTTTCGTGGAACGGGAGGGTCCTACACGTACGCGTACGGCACGCCGCCCGCGACCAGCGGTATCCAGCTCCTCGGCAACAGCGAGGCACGTCTGACCGGCGGCGCCCAGCTCGTGGGCGGGATCTCGTTCCCGTTCCCCGGCCCTCCGTCCCGTGCACCAGCGATCGGTGTGCTGAGCAGCCGCGCCGAAGCCGATCCGAGCGTCATCCTCGACCCCATTCCGTCCGACGGAAGCGTGATCCCGACCATGATCCCGGCCGTGTCCGTGGCGAGCCAGAGCGCAGGTTCGGCGCTGACCCCCGAGATCCACGCGCCACCGGGCGCGCTCGTCGGACTGCTCGGCAGCTACCCGTCTGCACCGCTGCGGTTCGCACCGGGCGACATCTGGCTCGACCTGCCGACGGCGTTCCCGTTGTTCACCGGGACGATTCCCGCAACCGGCGTGTTGCAGGTCACGGTACCGATCTCGGGCTCGGCCTACCCACAGGGTTCGACGTTCACGATGCAGGCCGCCGTCGTCGCCTCGGGAGCACTGCTGGTGTCGACGCCCGCAACGTCGTCCATGCGTTGAGCGGGTCACGTCCCCGCGAAGCAACGACGCACGACGCCGAGGCTCGTTCCTCCTCCCGGAATCTGTCGCGTACGGTGCCTGGCACCAACTACGACAGACTTTGCCGGGGAGAGGAGGTCAGGGGGCGCGGGTGAGTGGCTCGAGCGCGGCGGCTTCGATCCAGCCGGTCGTGGAACCGGTCCGGGCGCGGACCCAGCGCGGTGAGGCTTCGAGCCACTCGATGGTCTCGCCGGCTTCGAGGCTGCCGCGGGCTGCGGCGCGGGTGTGCGGCTCGGCGAGCAGGCGCACGTCGGCGCGGAGGATCACGGCCTGGTCGATGGGACCACGCAGGCTCTGCAGCGCGACGATTGCGGTGGCGGCGAGGCCGAGGAGTAGGAGCACCAAGGCGACGGCGCGGCGACGACTGCGAAGCGCGAGCCACCAGCCGATGACCTGGAGAAGCACCGCGAGGCCGAGCAGGCGGCCGGGGCGGATCGCGGTGAGCCAGGCGAGTTGGCCGTCGAGCCAGGTGCGGCCCAGGGTGGGCAAGGGGCCGTCGGCGCGGCCGAGCTGGTGTTCGACCAGGGCGAGGTTGGCGCGGGCTTCGAAGTCGCGCGGGGCGAGGCGCAGCGCGCGGCGGAACCAGAGCACCGACTCGGCGGGGCGGCCGAGGACGTGGGCGCAGTTGCCGAGGTCGAAGGCGAGGTCGGCGGGGTTGCCGAGACCCTGGTCGAGGCAGGCGAGGAATTCGGCGTGGGCGGCGGCTGGGTCGCCGGCGGCCAGGTCATCGAGGGCACGCGACGGATCGGCAGACCGGTCGGGGTCGTCGACGGGCGAAGCCGGCTCCGCGGTCGACGTGGCAGACGGGGCGGTCGGCGCCTGCCGTTCGTCTCCAGGCGGCTGGTTCCAGCGGACGGCGAGGACGTAGATCACCACGACGAGCGCGACCTTCACCAGGACACCCGGCCAAGGGTTGGTGACCGGCAGACTGCGCCGGAGGTCGCGCTCGGCCACCTCTACCACTCCCCGCAACGTCCGGTCGTCGGGAGCCGTGCGCTCGCCACCGAAGCGGGCGCGGGCCAGAGCGTCGAGGTGCGCGTCGAGCTGGTCGGCGGTCGCCGGATCGACGCCTGCGAGGCGGAGGCGCTGCGGCAATTCGGGGTCGATGACGGCCGCGGGCTCGCAGTCGAGCCATGCCGCGAGGTAGCGCGCCAGCGCGTGGCCGCGGTCAGCGCGCGGGTTGCGGAGGTCGCGTCGGAACCGCGAACGCGCGTCGCGGCGGCGCGCGTCGAGTCGCCGGACCTCGCGCGTCGCAGCCCTTCGACGCAGCAGCCACAGGCCCGCGGCGAACAACCACGGCAGCAGCAACCCCGCGAACAGGATCACGCGCGACAACGGCCGCGGCGCGGCGAAGTCGGCCGGTGGAACGCGGCGCGCCTCGACCGCCCGCGGCGCGAACAGCACATCGACGCCGGGGATCGGCGCAGCCTCGACCACCTCGTCCACCGGCGCCTCGAGCACGTCCGGCACCGGCGGCACGGCCTCGATCGCCACCGGCTGGCCCGCGGCGTCGATCGCTTCCACGCCGTCGGCCCGCGGCGCGACGCGCAGCGGGATCGCCTCGGTGCTGAGCTGCCGGTAGCCGACGCCGGGCTCGAACACCGACAAGGAGAACCCCGGCACCGCGACGTCTCCCGCGCGCAGCGCGATGAGTTCGTAGCGGAAGGCGCGGGTCCCGGCCGCCGCGTCGATCTCCCGTACGCCCCGACCGTGAAAGGCTCCCGCACGCCACTCCGGCGGCGTGAAGCCGGACAGATCGCCTTCGCCCGCCAGCGTGAACTCGATGGGCAACACGTCGCCGACGCGCAGATCCGCCGCGCCCTCACCGCGCACTGCCGTCCAGGTGAAGCGACCCACCAGCCCCGAGAAGCCGGCAGGTCTGCCCTCTGCGGGCAAGGCCTCCACCTCGATCACCAGCGCCTCGCCCTCGATCCGCGCGTCGTTGCGATCCCGCGGCACCGGGTCGCCGAAGAAGTCCTCGTCGAAGGCGCTGGCCCAAGCGAAGTGCAGGACCGGTGCAGCCAGCTCGAAGCGACCGGATCGTTCGGGCAGCAGCCGCACCGCGGTCTCGTAGCGGAGGAACGTCCGCTCGCCGCGGACCTCGTCGTCGAGCCGACGTAGTCCCGCCAGCGAACCATCGACGACCGCCCTCGCCTTGCCCTCGAAGCCCGGTGGCACCCCGCGCGCGACGAGACCCTCGGGCAGCTCGGCCCACGGCGTATCGAGACGAACTGCGACGTCGAGCTTCTGGCGAAACAGTTGGATCAACTGCTTCGTGGCCAGCTCCTGCTCCAGACCGATCTGTACCCGCACCTCGACCGCCTGGCCGACGACGACCGGAGCGGTCGGCGCCTCCAGCGCCACGAACGCTCGCGCGTCGATGCCGTCCTGCGCCACCAGCGGTGCGAAGCACGCCAGCAGCCCAACAGCCAGGACCCGGATCACACTGCCGAGGCGCGCCTTCACCAGTCCTGCTCCACGCTGATGCTGTTGCGCTCGCGGACCGCCCGCCGGATGCCCCGCTTCTCGTGCTCCGCCTCCGCCAGCCGCCGCAGCAGCGCCTGCAGCTCGGTCGCCGAGAGCAACCCCTGGTCCTCGCCGAGCCGCAGCTCCTGCTCGATCTGTTCCAGGGTGTCGGGATCGGGCTCCGGCTGCTGCTGGTCCTGCTCGCGCTTCTGGTCGCGCTCGGCCTGGTCCTTCTTGCGCTGCAGCTCGCCGCGGCGCAGCAGCACCCGCTCCGCGTTGCGGCGCGCGGCGGGCCCGAGGGTGTCGGGGGCGGTGAGGGCCGCGGACTGGAACGCCAGCGCCGCGGCGGTGGCGTCGCGGATCGCGCGGTCGAAGGCGGTGGGGTCGGCGCCCGGCTGCTCGGCCTCGAGGCCGTAGCGCTGGCTCTGCGCGGCGCGGGCACAGCCGAGCACGAAGTCGCGCAGCGGCTCGACGTCGCTCCGGGCATTGCCAACGGCATGGACCGCGAGCTTCTCCACCGTCCACTCGGCAGCGCGCTCGTCGCCGAACGCCAACGCGGCGTGCAGACGCTGGCGAAGCAACACGCCGGGCACCGACTCGAGCTGCGACTCGGCGAGCGCCAGTCGTTCGTGAGCCGTCTCGACGTCGCCGCCATTGAGCGCGCGCACTCCATCCAGCCACGCCGTGGGCACGGGCCCCAGCACCTGGACGAACGGTGTCTCGGAGAACAGCATCGACGGGGTCCCCGTGGCGAGGGAGTACAACGTGAGACTGCTGAAGAACAGAGCCGTGAGCAGTGCGACGAGCACCGGCCCGATGCCGATCCAGCGCTTCAGCCGCCCCATGCGCCCGTCCTCCGCTCCGACAGCGCGAACTCCAAGAGCAGCAGCACGAGCGCCAACCCCAGCGGCAGACGATAGCGGTTGGCCAGAGCAGCGCCCTCGCCCTCCGGGCCAGCCACGCGACCGTCCTCCTCGAGGCGCGCGAGCACACCCTGCTCGTACGCCGCCACCAACGGCTGCACGCTCGACGACCCGTCGACGAAGGCCCCGCCCCCCGCCTCGGCCATCGCCCGCAGGCTGGCCGCATCCATCCGCGACACCACCTCGCGGCCCTGCCGGTCGGTGAGGAAGCGCTCGCGGCCGTCGGGACCGGTCACGGTGATCTTGCTGCCGAGCGGCGAGCCCAGGCCGACGCAGTGAACGCGCAAGCCCCGCGCCCGTGCTGCCTCGGCGGCGGCACGACCGGCACCGCTCGGATCCTCGCCGTCGGTGACCACCAACAAGGCGCCGCGCAACGCGGCCTGCCCCTGCGCCCCGCGCACCTGACCGGCTTCGAGCGCGCGTGTTCCGGCTTCGATCGCTGCGGCGAGATCGGTGCCACCCATCGCGACGTCGACCGGATCGGCGGTCGCGGCGAGCAGCGCGAACGAGCCGACGTCGCGGGTCAGCGGCACCCGCAGCCGCGCCTCGCCGGCGAACAGCACCAACGCCAGCCGGTCGCCGCGGGTGCGCTCGGCGAGGCGCGCCAAGGCCTGGTGCGCGAAGCCGAGCCGCGAGGGCGACAGGTCGCGGGCCAACATCGAGCGCGACACGTCGAGGCAGACGCAGAGGTCGAGGCCGGTCTCGGCGCCTTCGCCCTCACCGTCGGCGGGTCCGAAGGCGGGCTGCATCCAGGCGAGGACGAGTCCTGCGAAACCGGCTGTGGCCAGGGCAACGCGCACCCGTCGCCGGCCCGGGCTCCACTCCTCCGCCAGTCGTCGGGTGCGACGTCCCACCACCGCTTCGAGGCGTCGCGCGCTGCGGCGTGCACGCCAGACCAGGAACGCGGCGAGCACCACGACTCCGAGTGCGCCGACCGCGGCCAGCGGCTCGAGGAACGCGAAGCAGAGCGGAAGGAACGGAATCACGCCGCCCTCCCCGCCGGGCTCAACCGGCGGCGTGTGCGGTCCGACGACGTGCGGAGAGCCGCACCCGCTGACGCAGGAGCCGCGCAGCCCGTTGCTCCCGCTCCCGCCCGGTCGCCCGGACGAGGCAGATTGCCGCCAGACAGATCACCAAGACCGGCAACAGCACGTCCGGCGAAAGGAACTGCATCCACAGCATCGTCACACCTCCTGGGGATTGGCTCGTAGGAACAAGGACGTCGTCCGACGGCCTCGCCTTCCCCGAAGCACCCGGATGATTCAGATGTCACGCGATTCTCCCCGTTCACGGCAGCCCCTCCCAGACGGTCGCTGCCGCAAGTCGGCCGACCAGCCACAGGCCGAGTCCGACCAGCAACCAGACCAGGAACCGATCCTCGCGGCGGAACCGCGGCTCCTGGTAGCCCGAGCGTTCCAGCTCGTCGATCGCGGCGTAGACCCGGCGCACCGCCTCGGCATCGCGCGCCTCGAAGAACGCTCCGCCGGTGCGCTCGGCGACGCGGCGCACCGGGCCGGTGTCGAGCTCGATCCACTCGCCGCCGACCGCCTGCCGGCCGATGCCCGCGGCGATCGTGTAGACGCGGACGCCGAGTTCCTCGCAGAGGCGCGCAGCCTCCAGCGGAGTGATCTCGTCGGGCAGGTCGCTACGGGCGACGTTCTCCTCGCCGTCGGTCAGCAGGATCACCAGCTTGCTGCGGGCCTGGCTGTCGCGAAGCGCCACCGCACAGCGGGCGATCGCCATGCCGAGGCCGGTCGCGTCCTCGTCGCCGTCGGCCTCGACCTGGGCGACCGCGGCGAGCATGGCGGCGAGGCTCCGGTGGTCGATGGTCGGCGGGCAGACCAGGTCGGGGTAGCGCGCGAAGGTGACGAGGCCGATGCGGTCGTCCTCGCGCGCGGCGATGAACTCGGCGGCGGCGGCCTTGGTGATCGCGAGGCGCGTCTCGCCCGGCCGCAGGTCGTCGGCAGCCATCGACGACGACGCGTCGATGCACAGCAGGATGTCGAGGCCCTCGCGCTCGAGCGGCAGCGGCACGCGCTCCTGGGGGCGGGCGAAGGCGACCACCAGGCTCAGCAGGCCGAGCGCGGTGAGGGTGCGCGGCAGCCAGGCGGTGCGCTGGCGCAGCGAGCGTGGCAGGCGCGCGCGACGGCCGTCGGCGTCGAGGCGCAGGAAGCCGGCAGGTGCGAAGCGGATCGCGGGGCGGCGGGCGCCGAGGAACGCAGCCAGGATCACCAGCAGCGCGAGGCCGAACGCCCAGGGGTGCGCGAGGGTCAGGCCGGTCCACGACTCGAGGAGGCGGTTCACTGCGCGGCCTCCGCAGCGTGGCTGGCGGCGGCGATCGCCCGCTCGAACCGCGCGGTCTCGGCGAGCAGCTCGGCGCGGCGGGCGTGCCGCATCCGGGCGCCGGCGAACTTCACCTGGTCGAGTTCCTCGGCGAGGTCGGCGAGCGCAGCAGTCGGTTCGGTCGACCCGGCGCGGAGCTGCAGCTCGTCGAGGATCGCGCTCCACTCCAGCGCGTCGGCACGCCATGCGGCGCGGTCGAACTGCGCGAGGTCCTGCTCCGAGACCGCGGCCAGCGCGGCGATCCGCTCGGCGGGCGTGCGCGGGCGGTCGGCGTCGGCGGCACCGGATGCACGCCAGCCGATCCAGAGCCGGCACAGGATCCAGGCCACCCCACCTGCCGCCAAGGCCAGCAGCGCCGCGGTCGCCAGGACCCGCCGCACGGGTTCGATGCAGAGCACCGGGGCTGGCGGCAGTTCGATCGCGCCATCGTCGTCCGCGGGCAGCGACGAGTCGACCATGAGCGTGGTGAGCGGTGCGATGCCGCGGCGCGGCTCGCGGCCTTCGTCGACCACCAGCCCGAACTCCGGCCGCAGGGTGACGGCACCGAGGCGGAAGGCGTGCGCGCGGAAGCTGCGGGTCTCGACCACCTGGCTCTGCTCGGTGCCACGCTCCAGCGAGGTCTGCTCGACCACCAGCGGCGCAAGCGACTCGTCGCTCCAGGCCGCAGCCTCCTCGCCCACCGGCCAGCGGCGGATCACGTCGAGGGCGAACGGCGCGCCGAAGGTCACGCTGCCGAGCGCCGCCTCGCCGCGGAGCACCAGTTCGATGCGCAGCGTGGGATCGCCGCCGGCGGCCAGCAGTTCCTCCATCGCGTCGCGGGTGGCGTCGCGGGTCGAGGGCTCCTGAGCTGTACCGGACAGAGCGCAGAGCAGCGCGAGCAGTGCCGCGAAGACGCCGGCCTTCACCGCTTGGTCCCCCGCAACTGCCGCATCCGGAAGAAGCGCAGGATCGGGCCGGCCACCGCGTCGCGGTCGAGTTCGCGCGGCACCGGCACGTCCATCACGTCGATCTCGGCACGACGGAACAGCTCGTCGACGCGGCTGCGCCAAGCGGCGACGCGGCGCGTGTACTCGTCACGCACCGCGCGGCTCCGCAGGTCGATCGTCTCGCGCCGCCCGGTCTCGGGGTCGACGAGACGCAGCAGACCGGCCCCCGCGTCGCGCAGCAGCTCGGGGTCCAGCTCGGGCGGCAGGATGCGCACCGCGACCACGTCGTGACGCCGCGCACAGAGCCGGAGCGCCTTGCGCCACGCGGCGTCGTCGCCCGGATCGAGGAAGTCGGAGATCACGAACACCACCGCGTGGCGGCGCACCGCGCGCGACAGGAACTCCAAGGCCGGCGCCATGTCGGTCGCACCGGTCGCCGCGGGCAGGGCGAGGCAATCGCGGACGATGCGCAGCACGTGGCGCAGGCCCTTGCCGGCCGGCACGAAGCGTTCCACTTGGTCGCTGAACGCCACCAGCCCGACCTTGTCGTCGTTGCGCGAAGCCGAGAGCGCCAGGATCGCCGCGATGCGCGCCGCGGTCTGCCGCGCCGACCAATGGCCGAAGCCGCCGTCGGCCATCGAGGCCGACAGGTCGAGCGCGAAGACCATCGTCAGGTCGCGCTCCTCGACGTAGGTCTTCACGAAGGGCCGGCCGACGCGCGCGGTCACCGACCAGTCGACCGAGCGCGGGTCGTCGCCCTCGACATACTCGCGGATCTCCTCGAACTCGATGCCCGTACCGCGGAACACCGACTTGTAGCCGCCGGCCATGACGCCGGAGACCAGTCGTTCGCTCTGCGCCTCGATGCGACGCACGTCCTCGAGCAGCTCGGCCAGCTCCAGGTCGTCGCCCAGCCGGACGCCGGCACGTTGGGTCTCGTCGCTCAAGCGCTGCGCCTCACGGGACCGGCACGGTGTCGAGGACGGTCTGCACCACCTGCTCGGAATCCAGCCCCTCGGCCTCGGCCTCGTAGGTGGTGATCACGCGGTGGCGGAACACGTCCATCGCGACGCGCTTGACGTCCTTGGGGGTCACGTAGCCGCGGCCGTCGAGGAAGGCGCGGGCGCGGGCCGCCTGGGTCAGCGCGATCGAGGCGCGCGGGCTGGCGCCGTAGAGGATCAGCGGCTTCAGGCGGGCGAGGCCGTGGGCTTCGGGCTCGCGGGTGGCGAACACCAGGTCGAGGACGTAGCCGCGGACCAGGTCGTCGACGTAGACCTCGTCGAGCAGCGCGCGCGCCGCGAGGATCTGCTTGGGCGTCGCCACCGGCTCGACCCTCGGCTTGTGCGTGTTCGAAGCCATGCGCTGGACGATCAGGTCCTCGTCGGCGCGGCTCGGGTAGCCGACCACGACCTTCAGCATGAAGCGGTCGACCTGCGCCTCGGGCAGCGAGTAGGTGCCCTCCTGTTCGACCGGGTTCTGGGTGGCGAGCACCAGGAACGGATCGGGCAGGCGCCGCGACGTGCCGGCCAGCGTGACCTGCCGTTCCTGCATCGCCTCGAGCAGCGCCGACTGCACCTTGGCCGGCGCGCGGTTGATCTCGTCGGCCAGCACGAAGTGGGCGAATACAGGGCCCTCGCGCACCGACCATTCACCCGTCTGCGGGTTGAACACCTGGGTGCCGAGCAGATCGGACGGCAGCAGGTCGGGGGTGAACTGGATGCGATGGAAGGTGCCGCCCAGCGCGGTCGCCAGCGCCTGCACCGCGAGCGACTTGGCGAGTCCCGGCAGCCCTTCGAGCAGCACGTGGCCGTCGGCGAGCAGTCCGATCAGCAGCCCATCGAGCAGAGCCTGCTGGCCGACCAGCACCTTGCCGACCTCGCGGCTCACCTCGCGCAGGAAGGCGCTGTGCGGTTCGAGACGAGCCGGGTCCAGGCGGCTCTCGGTCGGAGCGTCGGTCATGCGTGGCGACGAGAATGACCGCCACCGGCCCCCGCCTCAAGCCACGAACATGTACGACTGGTGCCAGGCACCAGGTGTACGTGTTCCGCGCTGGCAGGCGCCGTCCGGGTTCCGTAACGACAACCGCTGGTTCAGGAAAGGTCGACCTTTTCTGGCCCGCCGGCCGACCTCGCGGGCCCTTCGCCGGAACGCTACGTTGCAGCGGCCTCCCTTCGCCATGACGACGACGATGCAGAACTCCACCTCCTGGACCCCACTCGCCACGCTGCTGGCGGCCGCTGCGGTCCTCACCGGCCTGCTCGCCGGGCCCGCCACCGCCCAGACCCAGGGCGACCCGCGGCCAGCCCCGCAGCCGCAGCAGCCCGCCGGTGGCGCAGGACCGCAGAGCCCCGCTCGCGAGCAGATGTGGTATCCGCCGACGGAGGAGGACTGGCAGAAGCCGGTGCAGATCGAATTCGAGCGCACCTGGGAGGACGCGGTGGCGGTCGCGCGCGAGACCAACAAGCCGATCCTGATCTGCATCAACATGGACGGCGAGATCGCCAGCGAGCACTACGCCGGCGTCCGCTACCGCGACCCCGAGATCGCGAAGCTCTACGACGACTACGTCTGCGTGATCGCGTCGGTCTACCGCCACACCGAGCGCGACCATGACGAGAACGGCGAGCGCATTCCCTGCCCGCGCTTCGGCTGCGTGACCTGCGGCGAGCACATCGCGATCGAGCCGATGCTGTTCGAGAAGTACATGGACGGCCGGCGCATCTCGCCGCGCCACATCATGGTCGAGCTCGACGGCAGCGAGCAGTACGACGTCTTCTACGCCTTCGACACCGACTCGGTGTTCCAGAAGATCGAGGAGGGCATCACCCAGCGGGGCCTCGAGCCGCGCACCATCGTCCGCGGCGACCGCCCGATCCTGGAGCGCGTCGCGAGCCGCGCCCGCGAGGACCGCGAGGCCGTGGAGAACGCCTACGCGCAGGGCGACAAGGCACTGCGCGAGCAGATCCTGAAGGCGGCGTCCGACCACCCCGAGGCCGCGCCGGTGGAGCTGCTGCGGATGGCGGTGAACGGCTTCGACCCGGAACTCGCGGCGATCGCCCGGCAGGCGCTCGCCAAGATCGAGGAGGTGCAGGCCACCGACGTGATCGAGGACGCGCTGCGCACGCCGATGCCCGAGGACGACCGCAAGTCGCTGGTCGCCGCGCTCGAGAAGCTCGGCGAGCAGTCGGCGCGGGCCCGCACGCTGGCGGTGGTCCACGGCAGCTCCGGCAAGGGCTCGGTGAACGCCGCGGCCTGGACGGGCGGCGCGAGCTACACCGCGGCGCCGGATCGGTCGGCGGTCGAGGCCCGGCTGCAGGCCGTGGAGAGCGAGGTCTCCAGCGAGAGTGCCGAGGCGGCCACGCTGGTGGAACTCGCCGAGGCCCGCCTCGGTCTGGTGCTCAATCCCGACACCTCGTCGTCGCTCGCCACCGACCCGCGCACCGGCGCGAAGTACCGCCAGCTGATGCTGATGGACGCCGAGCAGACCGCGCGCGACGCGCAGGCCCGCCGCGACGAGATCCCCGAGGACCTGCGTTGGCGCCTCGACGCGGTCCGCACCCTCTGCGCCTGGAACCTCGGCCGCCAGCCCGAGGCCTGGCAGCTCGCCAAGGAGACCGCGCCGGCGATCCCCGTCGAGGGCCTCGACCAGCTCGACGCACTCGGCGGCCAGCTCGGCTGGAACGCCGTGGCGACGCTGGCCGTGTTCGCCGACGCGCGGCACCGCGACATCGTCTCGGCGGTGCGCGCGCGCCGCGACTGGCCGGGTGAATGGCTGAACGACGTGACGTCGGCCTACTCGGTCCTGGCCCGCCACCCGCTCGGCACCGACACCCAGGTCGCCAGCCACTTCGACCTGCTGTGGTTCCTCGGCGCGCGCCGCCGCGCCGGCCAGGCCCTCGACCAGGGCCTCGAGCGCTGGCCGTCCTCGGCCACCCTGCACGACTGCCTGCGCAGCCGCCTGCTCCGCGAGCAGGGCGTGCGCGGTCTGATCGAGCACTACGACCGGATGCTCGAGGCAGCCGACGCGCCCGCCGACCTGCCCTGGTTCGCCGGCTACGCGGCGATCGTCAGCGCCGAGTTCAGCCGCCGGCGCGGCCAGGGCGAAGAGGCCGACCAGGCCTACGACCGGGCGCTCGAACTGTTCGACCGCGCCACCGCCGCCAAGCCCGAGGCGAAGGACAACAACGACCACTTCGCGCACCTGGCGCTGGCCGGGCAGGCCAAGATCGCCGCGCAGAACCAGGACTGGGACCGCGCGCTCGCCAAGCTCTACGCGGCGTTCGAACGCCGCCCGGCGTCGGCCGGCGAGCTCGACGGACTCAGCTTCTCGGCGGTCGACACCGCGCGGCTCTTGCTGTCGTCGCTGCGCCAGGCCGACCGCCGCGCCGACTACGACAAGCTCCGCGAAGCGATCAACGCGCTGCCCGAGGTCGCCTTCGAACCGCCGGAGTTCGAGCAGGACCCGGACAAGGCGCCAAGTCCCGACGTGCCCGAGAGCGGGCGCCGCCGCCGCAACTGATCTCAGCCCGCGCGACCCCTCGACCATGATGCTCCCGAAGACCGCCGTGTCCCTGCTGGTCCTGGCCGGCCTCGCCGCCGCCCAGGACCCGGACTTCGCCAAGACCGAGGACACCCACGCCGGTGGCGCGCCCGCCGCGGCGCCCCCGGCGCTGCCCGAGGGCATGTCCGTCGAACAGATGTGGCCGCCTCCCAGCGAGGCCGACTGGCAGAAGCCGGTGCTGATCGACTTCGAACGCACCTGGGGCGACGCGGTGGCGGTGGCGCGCGAGACCAACAAGCCGATCCTGGTCTGCATCAACATGGACGGCGAGATCGCCAGCGAGCACTACGCCGGCATCCACTACCGCACGCCCGAGACCGCCGAGCTGTTCGAGGACTACGTCTGCGTGATCGCGTCGGTCTACCGGCACACGCCGCGCGACCACGACCACGAGGGCAACCGCATCCTCTGCCCGCGCTTCGGCAGCGTGACCTGCGGCGAGCACATCGCGATCGAACCGCTGCTGTTCGAGAAGTTCATGGGTGGCCAGCGGATCTCGCCGCGGCACATCATGGTCGAGCTCGACGGCACCGAGAAATACGACGTCTTCTACGCCTGGGACAACCAGTCGATCTTCGACACGATCCAGCAGGGCATCGCCGAGCGGCAGCTCGAGCCGCGCACCATCGTCCGCGGCGACCGGCCGATCCTGGAGCGCGTGCAGAGCCGCGCGCGCGAGGACCGCATCGCGGTCGAGCAGGCCTACCGGCAGGGCGACAAGCAGCTCCGCGAACAGTTGCTGCGCCAGGCGATCGAGCATCCCGACGCGGCACCGGTGGAGCTGCTCCGGCTGGCGGTG
This sequence comes from bacterium, assembly GCA_030432695.1. Classification (GTDB taxonomy): domain Bacteria; phylum Planctomycetota; class UBA1135; order UBA1135; family UBA2386; genus JAUILN01. The sequence continues at coordinate 69,202 of JAUILN010000016.1, forward strand.
TTCGACGTCGACGAGGACCTCGCGCGCCTCGCGCGGCAGGCCCTGGTGAAGGTCTCCTCGCCGACCGCGGTCGACGTGCTGGCCGAGGCCCTGCGCGTGCCGCTCCCGGACGACGAGCGCGAGGCGTTGGTCGCCGCGCTGGAGCGCCTGCAGGACGGCTCACCGCAGGCCCGGCTGCTCGCCAACGTGCACCGCGGCCTTGAGACCCGCTCCAAGGCGGTCGACGTCGGCAACTGGAACGCGGCGCTGTCGGGCGGCTCGGTGTATCGCGCCGCCGACTACGCGGCGGTCGAGAAGCGCGCCGACGCCGCCGAGGAACTCGCGGCCAAGGACCCCGACAGCGCCGAGGCGAAGCTGGCCCTGGCCGAGTCGTCGCTGGAGCTGGTCCTCGATCCGAACTCCAAGGACGTCTACGCCGACGATCCGCGCAATGCCTACCGCTACGGCCAGCTGATGTTCGAGGACGCGAAGCGCTACGCCCAGGAGGCCCGCGCCGCCGGCGCGACGGGCTGGCGGATCGACGCGGTCGAGGCGCTGGTGGAGTACTACGTCGGCGACGCCGACAAGAGCTACGAGCTGGCGATCGCCGCGGCGTCTTCGATGCCCGCCGAGCCCGACAGCCTGGTCGCGGTCTCCACGTTGGCGCTGTTCGCCGAGGCGCGCATCGCGGCGATCTGGGCTGCCCTGCGCAACAAGACCGACTGGCCGGGCATCTGGATGACCGACGTGAACTCGGCCTACGCGGTGCTCGCGAAGCACCCGCTCGGCACCGCGGTGCACGCGGTCACCCACTTCGACTTCCTGGACTCGCTGGGAGCGAAGCGGCGCGCCGGCAACGTGCTCGACCAGGCCCTCGAGCGCTTCCCCGCGGACGCCGGCCTCCACGACCGGCTGCGCACCCGCCTGCTGGAGGACCAGGGCCTCCAGGCGCTGCCCAGGCGCTACGCGGCGATGCTCGAGGCGCATCCCGACAATGCCGCGCTGCACTGGTTCGCCGGCTACGCGGCGATCGTCGAGGCGGAGTTCCTGCGCCGCGACCAGCAGGGCGACGCGGCGGTGCCGGTCTACGAGCGCGCGATCCAGCGCTTCGACGCGGCGATCGAACGCGCTCCGGAATACGAAGCCAGCGCCGACCACTTCGCCGCGCTGGCCACCGCCGGCCTCGCGCGCCTCGCGATCGAACGCGGCGACCTCGACCAGGCGCTGACCCTCTGCCTGCGCGGCATCGAGCGGCATCCGGCAGCGACCCCCAGCGTCGACGGCCTGGAGATCTCGCCGGCGCAGACCGCGCGCCTGTTGGAGACCCGCCTCGAAGCCGCCGGCAAGACCGCCGAGCTGGAACGCCTCAGCACGTTCCTCGACGCGCTGGATCCGGAACTGCTGGAGCTGCCGGCCTACGAGCAGGTGCCCGACAACCAACGGGCCCGGCAGCGGGGGCGGCGGCGAGGTCGGTAGCGGCGCAGATTATGCTCTGGCGACATAATGTCGCCGGAGCATAATACTGACGATGGACCTCCCCTTCCTGAATCGCACCCAGGAGCTCCGCCGCCTGACCGAGACCGCCTTCGGTTCCGCCTCAGGCTTCGCCTGCGTCTACGGACGGCGCCGGCTCGGCAAGTCGCGTCTGCTGCGCGAAGCAGGAACAGGCCATCCCGCGGCGTTCTACGTCGGCGACGACCGTGACGCGGCGCTGCAGCGGAGCGCTGTGGCATCGGAGATCGCGCGGCACCTGCCGGGATTCGATGCGGTCGACTACCAGGACTGGGGAACGCTCCTCGACCGATTCTGGCGCGACGCCCCGACCGGGTTGACCCTGATCCTCGACGAGTTCCCGGCCCTGGTCGCCGCGGCGCCGGAGCTGCCGAGCGTGCTGCAGAAGCTCATCGACCGACAGCGGCGAGGACTGGTCCTCTGCGGCTCCTCGCAGCGGATGATGCATGGCCTGGTCCTGGACGCGACCGCGCCGCTGTTCGGTCGAGCCGAGCAGATCCTGCGCATCGGTCCGCTGGATCCACAGTGGATCCTCCCCGCCCTTCAACTCCGCAGCCCGGCCGACGCGGTGGAGCAGTACGCCTGCTGGGGCGGCGTCCCCCGCTACTGGGAGCTGGCCCGCGCCTGCCGCAACCGGGGCGGCGACCCCCTCGACGAACTGGTCCTCGATCCGCTCGGCGTGCTCCACAACGAACCCGACCGATTGCTCGCCGACGACCTCGAGAAGATCCGGCTGAGCGCGTCACTGTTGGCACTGATCGGCCAGGGCTGCACGCGGCTCTCGGAGATCGCCGGCCGGCTGCAGACCAACGCGACGACCCTCTCGCGGCCACTCGCCCGACTCATCGACCTCGGCCTCGTCCATCGCGACATCCCCTTCGGCCGGAGCACGCGCGACTCCAAGCGCACCCTCTACCGGATCGCCGACCCGTTCCTGTCGCTCTGGTATCGCTTCGTGGAGCCCAACCGCTCGCGCCTGGCCGCCGGCCAGCGCGACCTGGTGCGCGCCGACGTCGACCGCGAGTGGCCCCGCTTCCTCGGCCAGGCCTGGGAGACCCTCGCTCGCGACAGCGTCGCCCGGCTCGAGATCGGCGGCACCCGCTGGCGCCCCGCGTCACGCTTCTGGGGTCCTTCCACCGAGCGCACGCCGATCGAGATCGACCTGGTCGCGGAACATGCGACCGATCCCGAGCGGATGCTGGTCGGCGAAGTGAAGCTGTCCGCCAGCGCGAAGGAGGCGCGCGAGCTGCTGGCGGCCCTGGAACGCAAGGCCGCGATCTGTCCGCCGCTCGCCGGCAAGCAGGTCACCGCGACGCTGTGGGTCCTGCGCCGCCGCGGCCGCATCGACGACGAGCGGGTGGTCGGTCCCGACGCGGTGATGACTGCCCCCCAAGGTCTGTCGTAGTCGGTGCCAGGCACCAACCACGACAGATTCCTGATCCACCCCGCGCCCCCCCGCCCGCATGCGGCATCGACCCCGATTCCCACGAGGTTCCGATGTCCGCTCAACGTCCGCTCCCCCGCCCCGGCGCCGCACTTCTCGCCGGCGCCGTCCTCGCCTCCGCCGCCGCACTCTCCGCGCAGATCTCGCTCCGCCGCCTGGTCGATGTCGACACCACGCCGATCGGCCGTAGCTCGGACCCGGTGTTCGGGGCCGAACTCCCCGACGGCACCTGCATCTTCGCCGCGACCGACCACGCCCACGGTCGCGAGGTCTGGGTGATCCGGAACGGCGCGGCCCCCGCACTGCTGAAGGACATCCTGCCCGGCCAGACCGGCTCCCACCCGCGCGACTTCGTGCCGTTCCAGGGCGAGGTCTGGTTCTCGGCCAGTGACGGCCAGAACGGCCGCGAACTGTGGAAGACCGACGGCACTCCGGCCGGAACGGTACTGGTCGTCGATCTCGCGGTCGGCTCCGCCGGCTCGGCGCCGAGCGGCCTCGCCGTCCAAGGCAACCGGCTGTACTTCAGCGCCTTCGACGGTGCGGGTGGCCGCGAGCCGCACGTCTCGGACGGCACCCCCGCCGGCACGCGGCTGCTGAAGGACGTGCGCGCGGGCGCGGCCGGCTCCGGCGTGAGCAACGACGCGCCCCACACCTTCGTGCCGAGCGATGTCGGCAACACGGTGTTCTTCGCCGCCGACGACGGCGTGTCGGGCATCGAGCTGTGGCAGACCGACGGCACCACTGCCGGCACCATGCTGGTCGACGACCTGAACCCGGGCCTCGCCGAGGGCTTCGATCCGGACGAAGCCGCGGTGGTCCTCAACGGCACGCTGTTCTTCCGCGGCGACGACGGCGGCGGCACCGGCTCCGAGCTCTACAAGAGCGACGGCAGTGCGGCCGGCACGGTGCGGGTCAAGGATCTGCGCGCCGGCACCGGCAGCGGCTTCCCGAACTCGCTCACCGTCCACCAGGGCAAGGTCTACTTCTCCGCGATCGACACCAACCTCGGCCGCGAGCTGTTCGAGACCGACGGCACGCTCGCCGGCACCCGCGTGGTCGCCGACATCCGCCCCGGCAGCAGCTCGTCCAACCCGAGCGAGCTGGCGAGCTGCGGCAACCTGCTCTACTTCAGCGCCAGCGCCGACCAGGTCTTCACCGAGCCGCACATCAGCGACGGCACGCCCCAGGGCACGCGGGTCCTGGCCGACGTGAACCCCGGCGTGTTCAGCTCGCTGCCCGCCGACTTCACCTGCTGCGGCAATCTGGTGTTCTTCACCGCGCGCACCCAGGCCGAGGGCGAGGAGTTGTTCGTCACCGATGGCCGCATCGGCAACGTGACGCTGCTCCAGGACTTCCTGCCCGGCACCGACTTCGGCGATCCCGAGCACCTGTTCTGCTGCGGCAGTCACCTGCTCGGCGCCGCGAGCACCCCGGCCGGCAACGAGCTGTTCCAGAGCGACGGCACGGTCGCCGGCACGCAGGTCGTCGACCTCGATCCGACCCAGACCACCGCGAGCAGCAATCCGCGCCAGTTCCGCGGCGTCGACATGGAGTCGTTCTACTTCGTCGGCGACACCACGCTGCACGGCTCGGAGGTGTTCTTCTTCGACGGCACCCGCAGCCGGGCACTGGAGGTCAACGTCGGCCGCGACGACAGCTCACCCGAGAACCTGACGGTGGTCGGTCGCTCGGCCTACTGGACCGCGCGGACCAGCGCCGAGGGCCGCGAGCTCTACCGCTCGATCGACGGCGGCCCGGCCGAGCTGGTCGCCGACCTGCGAGTGGGTGCCCTCTCCAGCAGCCCCGCCGAACTGGTGGCCTTCGACCACCGGACCCTGGTGTGCCGCGCCCGCACTCCCAACCAGGGCACCGAGATCGTCGTCGCCCGCAACGACCAGCCCGGGGTGCAGATCTTCGACGTCCGCCCGGGCGCGGCGTCGAGTTCTCCCGGCGACCTCACCAGGCTCGTCGAACCCGACACCGGCGACAACTTCGTGGTCTTCGTCGCGACCGACGACGCGGTCGGCACCGAGCTGTTCGCCTTCGACGGCGTCGGCATCCGGGTCGTCGCCGACCTCGCGCCGGGCACCGCGGGCAGCGGCGCCCGCAAGCTGGTGGGCAACGCCGACCACAGCGCGATCCTGTTCGAGGCCGAGCACAACGGCAGCAACCACCTGCAGCGGCTCACGGTCCGCAACTCGCCGACCGGCCTGAACCTCGAGTTCCTGATCGAGCAGATCTTCGACCTCGGCCGCAGCTTCCTGATCGAATCGATCGCCGACCCCGACGAGGCGCTCCGACGACTCGGCGTGCGTGCCTGGGTGCTGATGGCAGACGTGGCCGCCAACCAGACCGGACTCGAGCCCTACTTCATCGACGACCAAGGCACCGAGCACCTGATCGAAGACGTGATGCCGGGGCCCGCAGGCTCCGACCCGGCGATCCTCGCCACCGACGCCGACGGCATCAGCTACACGGCCTTCGACGCGCAGCTCGAACGCGAGTTCAGGAGCTTCGACGTGCAGCAGGGAACCGTCACCGAGATCGATCTCCTGCCAGGCGCGGAGAGCAGCGATCCCGAGCCGGGGGTCGCGGTCGGAGACGGCACGCTGTTCAACGCCAGGCTGATCGTCGACGAGGAGCAGGCGGCGATCTTCCTGGCGCGTCAGCAGGTGATCCTGACCCTCGGCCTCGATCCGAAGGGACTGGAGGACGGCGTCGATCTCGGCCCGATCATCGTGGCCAGCGCCCTCGACCGGAATGTCGGCGGTGGCCGCGAACCGGTCGGCATCGCGCTCGATGGCGTCGCCCGCGCCACCGAGTTCGGAGTGTCCTGCGACGGCCGGGCTCGCACCACCGCCACCACGCCGCGCATCGGCCGGACGGCTCGCTGGAAGACCAGCGGAGGCCAGCCGGGCGACTTCGGCTTCCAGGTCGTGGGCGCACCCGTGGGCCCCCGCCAGCAGCTCGCCGGCTGCGACCTCTACATCGATCCCGCGACGATGATCACCGCCTTCGCGGGCACCGCGCCGAGCTTCGAAAGCAGCGTCGTCCTCTCCAACGACACGTCCCTGGTCGGCGTGGCCGTGGTCACCCAGGGCGTGTGGATCCCGACCGACGGCCGGGCCCCGGTGTTGAGCAACGGGGTCTATCAAGGCATCGGAAACTGATAGGCTGGAACGCGCAGGAGATGTCGACCACCGAACCCATCACCCAGCTCCTCGAAGCGGTCGGCCGCGGTGAGGAACGCGCGCCGGAGCGACTCCTGGAGCGCGTCTACGGTGAGCTGCACCGGCTCGCCGACCGCCTGCTGCGCCGCGAGGACGCCGGGTCGTCGCTGCAGGCGACGATCCTGGTCCACGACGCCTGGCTGTCGTTGTCGGCCGGCTCGGAGCAGGCGAGCGGCTTCGAGCGCCGCGCCCACTTCTTCGGTGCGGCGGCACGGGCGATGCGCCGGGTGCTGGTCGACCACGCGCGGGCCCGGCGCGCCGCCTGCCGCGGCGGCGACCTGCTGCGGGTCACCCTCTGCGACGTGCCGACGCGCGACGACGAAGCGGTCGGCGACATCGCGGTGCTCACCCTGCACGACGCCCTGGAGAAGCTCGAAGAGATGGCGCCGCACGTCGCGCAGGTCGTCGAACTGCGCTACTTCGCCGGCCTGACGATCGACGAGACCGCCAAGGCCCTCGGCCGTTCCACCGCCACCGTGAAGCGCGAGTGGGCGTTCGCACGGGCGTGGCTCCACGACCGCATCCGCCGCGAGGGTCCCGGGTCGTGAGCAACTCGCCGGCCGAGATGGAGCTGTTCCTCCAGGCCCTCGAGCAGGAGGAACCCGCTCGCCAGGCCCTGCTCGACGCGGTCGAGGATGCCGCGCTGCGGCGCCGGGTCCTCGACCTGCTCGCGGCGCACGACGAACTCGGCGACCGCGATCCGCTGAGCGTCGCCCACCGCCCCACGGGCTCGACGTCGCGGCTGATCGGACGAACGGTCGACGGCTACCGCATCGTCGGCGAGCTCGGCCGCGGCGGTATGGGCGTGGTCTACGACGCCGAACAGCTCGAGCCCCGGCGCCGGGTCGCGCTGAAGACCCTGCCGCTGGCCCAGGCCGACCCCCGCAACGAACGCCGCCTCGAGCGCGAGGCCGAGACCCTGGCCCGGCTGTCGCACCCCGGCATCGCGCAGGTCTTCGGCTCGGGGCGAGCGGACACACTCGACGGCCTGCCCTACCTGGTGATGGAGCGGATCGACGGCGTGCCGATCGACGTGTTCGCCCGGCAGCGCGATCTCGACGCTCACGCCCGGCTGCTGCTCCTCGCCAGGCTCTGCGAGGCGCTCGGCCACGCGCACCAACGCGGGGTGGTGCACCGCGATCTGAAGCCGTCGAACGTGCTGGTCACCGCCGACGGGGATCCGAAGGTCCTCGACTTCGGCATCGCCCGCCTGCTCGACGACGACACCCTGCACACGCTCAGGACCCGCACCGGCCAGGTGATCGGCACGCTGGCCTACATGCCGCCCGAGCAGCTCTCGGGCCGCAACGCAACCGCTTCGGACACCCGCGCCGACGTGTACGCCTTGGGGGTCCTCGGCTACGAACTGCTCGCCGGCCGCCTGCCGGTCGACCTGCCCGACGCCCCGCTCGCCAGCGCGATCCGCCAGCTCGCCGAGGCCGAGCCACGCCCGCTCGGCCAGGTGGTGCCGGCGCTGCGCGGCGACGTCGACCTGGTGCTCGGCAAGGCGCTCAGCCGCGACCCCAGGCTCCGCTACGGCGACGCCAATGCACTGGCCGCGGACCTGCGCCGACTGCTGGCCGACGAACCGGTGCAGGCGCGCGCCCCGAGCGCCGTCTACCAGCTCCGCAAGTTCGTCCGCCGACACCGCGCGGTGTGCAGTCTGGTCGCCGCGGTGATCGCCTCGCTCGGAGCCGGCCTCGCCTGGGCGTTGGTCGAGCGTTCGAGCGCCCGGGACGCGCAGCGCACCGCCGAGCGGATGGCCCACCGCGAACAGGCGCGCGCCGAGTCGATGGGGCGGGTCGTGAACCTGCTCGATCGGGTGGTCCGCAGCACGGCCCCGCAGGACAACAACGGTCAGGACTACACCCTCACCGAGACGGTCGAGATGCTCGCCGAGTCGATCGACCGGCTCTACGCGGACGATGGCTACGTGCTCGGCAAAGCCCACGCGCTGCTCGCGCAGACCATGCTCCGCCGCGACCGCCTGCGCGACGCGCGCCACCACCTCGAGCGGGCTCGCCACGAACTGTCTCTCGCGGAACTCACGACCGCGTACGACCGCCGCTTCCTCGCCTCGCTCGACGCGCAGATGCGGTTCCAGGACGGCGAACTCGACGCCGCCCTCACCGAGTACGAGCAGGCGCTGGCGATGGACTCCGGCGACTCCGAACTCGACGCCAGCCTGGAGCGTGCATTGCAGCATGGACTCGCGGCGACCCTGGTGACCGCCCGCCGGGACCTCGACCGCGCCGAGCGCGTGGTCCGCGAGATCCTCGACGCGCCCGGCGAAGGTACCGACCCGCACACCCACGACCTCGACCTGCTCGCTCGGATCCTCGAGGCCCAGGGTCGGCACCACGAGTCCCTGGAGGTCTGGGACCGATACATCACTGCACTCCGCGACTCGGAGTACTACTCCAGCTCCCTGTCGCTGGCGAAGGCACTGCAGAACCAAGGGCTGCTGCTGCAGGAGATCGGCCAGAGCGAACGCGCGGTCGAGCAGCTCCGGGAGTCGCTGGCGATCCGTCGCCGCGTGCTCGGCGACACCCCGCACACCGACACCGCGTTCGCACTCGACAACCTGGGTTGCGTGCTGCGCGACCTGGGCCAGCACGAAGAGGCGCTCGAACTGTTCGGCGAGGCCGAGCGACTGTTCCGCACCATCCACGGCGGTCCGCACCTGGATCTCGCGGTCTGCCTCTCCGAGCAAGCCCTGGCGCTGCGCGACCTCGGGCGGATCGACGTCGCGAGTTCGATCCTCCACGAGGCTCTCGACCTCTTCGAGGCGCTGGACGGCAACCCGACCCCGCAGCACGCGGCGGCACTCGAGCAGCTGGTGCTCCTCGACCATGAAGCTACGCCGGTCGAGGACCGGCTCGCCGCCGCCGACCGGGCCGTCGCGATGCGTCATGCGATCCACGGCGCAGACCATCACGTCGCCGCTCGCGCCCACGAGGCACGCGCCTACATCCGCTTCACCGTCGGGAGGACCGAGGAGGCCTTCGCGGACGCGGCCCGCACCCGCGAACTCCGCGAGCCGATCTACGGGACCGACGACTGGCGCACCTACGCCTCGGCCTGGATCGAGTGGATCGGCAAGGCCCGGAGCGGCGACCTGCAGGGGGCGCTGGCGCTCAACGAAGCAGCCCTCGCCGCGACCCGCTCCTCGCTCGGCGAGTCCTCGGCGCGGGTCGGGTTCTACGAAAGGCATCGGAACGAGCTGACCGAGGCGCTCGCGGCGCGCGACAAGTAGCGCCCGAAGCGAAGCCGCGCACCGACCCGGGCGATCGACCTGGACCGTCCGGGTCGTTCCCGATCCGCCGCCGTGTCGCAGCCGTCCGGTGACCCCGGGTCCGACTAGGCAGACTCCCCCGGTAGTGGCAAGCTTGCCGCGCCACTACCCGGGGCTCGCGGTCGTCGCGCGCACCGAGTGGCAAGGGTCTCTCTCCGCGCGCCTCCGGGAAGCTCCCCGCTCTGTGGAGCCGAGGGTGGGATGCGCAACCATTCGCCATGATCCGATCCCACTTGCTCGCTCTCTGTTCCTCGATCGCGCTCGCCAGCCTCGTCGCGGCGCAGGCGACGAATGCCCCCAAGGCCGAGTCCTCCGATCCCGCGCAGGTCGGCATCGGGACCGAGCCCGTGCCGGGGCGCCTCCCAGGCACGCACCGCTACAACGTGACGTTCCGGACCCGCGGCTTCGACCTCGACGGGCTCATCGCAGCCCGCGAACGGCGCGAGGACCCTGCAGTGATCCAGGCCATCGTCCGCGATCTCGAAGCCCGCGCCGAGGCCGACCAGGCCGAGTTCCGGCGTGCGATCGAGGCGATCGGCGGCGCGGTCGAGATCCACTTCTGGCTCATCAACGCCTGCACCATCGACCTGCCCGACGACCAGCTCGCAGCGGTCCGGGCGATGCCGAACGTCTTCGAGGTCCGACCCGACCTGCCGACGTATCCGCTCGGCAACTCGGCCGCTCCGTTCATCAGGGTCGCGACGGATTCGAGCCACCACAATGCCGACGCCGAACACCTGCTCGGCAACCACGGCTCGAACGTCACGATCGCGATCGTCGACACCAGCGCGGATACGTCGCTGCACGGCGCGAACATGCCGCACATGAGCTTCTACCGGAACGGCGACCGGAACAACCACACCGGGCCCGGTCTCGACGGCTCGAGGCTGCACGGAGCTTTTGCGATCGGCTCGCAGCCGGCGAACAACAGCCACCCCCACGGCACCGGCGTCACGGGCATCGCGGCTGGTGAGATGTGGAACACCGCCGGCGCCGACCGCGGCCATGCCTCGGACGCCGGCATCGTCGTCTACTCGATCTGCAACGTCGCGGGCTCCTGCAACTCCTCGTTGGCGATCGAAGCTGCCGGCTGGCAGCGCGTCGCCGCGGACGCCGCGACCTACGGCACCGTCACCGGCAACATGTCGTACGGCAGCAGCCCCGACCCGCTGGACGTGAGCCAACAGGCGATCGACGCGTGCACGCTGGTGGCCGACGTGCTGCCGGTCTGCGCGGCGGGCAACAACGGCGCGAGCACCGCCGGCAGTTCGGCCTGCACCAACGGCCTCGCCGTCGCCGCGATCGACCCGACCGACAAGACCGTAGCGTCGTTCTCCTCGCGCGGCCCGCTGAATGGCGACACGCAGCGGTTCTACCCGGACATCGCGGCCTGCGGTGTCGCCACCATCATGCCGCAGTTCGGCAACGAGTCCGGCGACTACGTCGCCTCCGGGACCTCGATGGCGTCGCCACAGGTCTGCGGAGCTGCCGGCCTGATCAAGAACATCCGCCCAGCGACCAACGCGCGGGAGCTCAAGGCGCTCCTGCTGAACAACACCGAGAGCATCGAGACGCAGAACCCGGGCCTGAACCGCAACGCCTACGGACTCGGGTTCCTCCGCGATGACGTGTCGTGCTCGGCGGCCCGAGCCAACGGTGTGCTGTCGAGCACGCTGAACTCGACGACCACGCCGAACGCCCACTCGTTGGCGGTCGTCGCGAACCAGCGCTACGCGGTCACCCTGGTGTGGAACCGCCAGGTGCTGACCTCGACGGCATGGTCGGACCTGAGCTTGACGATCAAGAACGGTGCGACCGTGATCGCGACCAGCGACACCCCGCGCAACCTCTACGAAAAGGTCGAGTTCAGCGCTCCGATCACGGGCAACCTGACGGTCGAGGTCGCAGCGAACAGCCTGGAGATCGCCAACCTGCCCTACGCCCTGGCCTTCGGCCTGTCGACCTCCAACGGCCTGGCGACGGTCACTCGATCCGGTACCGGCTGCATCAGCGGCTCGGCGTCCTACTACGAACTGTTCAACGCCGGCGGGTTCGATCTGGCCCCCAGTGCGATCCGCATGACGCCGCAGAACGGTGGCTATCAGGTCACGCCGATCTCCGCTTCGGTCGTTCCGCCGAGCGGTGGTGGCCTCGCGCTGTCCGACGACAGCATCTCGGCCCCGATCGGTCTGCCGTTCACGCTGAACTTCCCGGGCGGGAGCACGACGCAGATCCGGATCTGCTCGAACGGGTTCATCTACCTGAACGGAACCGGCTCGTCGCGGTCGTACGTTCCGAGGGTGGATGAGGCCCTGAGCGGCGGCCCGCGGCTGTTCCCCGGCTGGACCGACCTGCTCCCGGACAGCGGAACCAACACCAACAACGTGTACTTCAACAATGACGCGGCCAACAACCGCGTGCTGATCACCTGGTGGAACGTGCCGGAGTTCAGCTCGGGGGGGCCGAAGACCTTCCAGGTCGTGATCCACTCGAACGGCGTGATCGAATACGTCTGGCAGACCTACTCGCTCAACTCGCACCAGGGCTTCGTCGGGTTCAGTCCCGGCAACAACGGTCGTGATCCGGGCAGCCGCGACCTGTCTGCGGCGCTGCCGTTCTTCACCGGCGCCGACGCCGTGCCGCTCGCGCAGGATGCATCGCGGCCGGTCCTGGGCACGACCTGCACGCTGCAGGTCAGCGACATCCCCGCCGGTAGCGCTACCGGTTGGGAGATCCTCGGCATCGAAGCGCATCCGCCGATCGACCTCACGTTCGCCGGCGGTCCGACCTGCTTCCTCTACGTGAACCCGTCGATCACATCCCTGCCGTTCAGCGTCGCCGGGACCTCGGCATCGGTCCCGCTGCCGATTCCGATGGATCTCTCGCTGCAGGGCATCGCGCTGGGCGCGCAGGCGGTGACGATCACGCCAGGCCTCAACGCGATGAACGCCGCGACGTCGAACCTCGTGGTGCTCGGCCTCGGCCAGTTCTGATCGATCGCTTCCCAGGAGTTGTCGCGTCGAGCGTCGACTCCGAGAAGCGGCGACCCTCTGGAATCTGTCGTGGTCGGTGCCAGGCACCGACCACGACAGATTCCGGAGGGTCCGGCGACGCGGACCCACGCACTCGTCTCCGGTCCTACGCCAACTAGGAAGAAGGAGCGTCGAGCACACCGAACCGCAGCTTCTCGCGCAGCCGCTGCCAGCGTTTGGTCACCATCTCCTTCGACAGCCCCAGGCGCTGCGCGGCCTCGCTCGGCCCCACGCTCTCGAGGCCGCAGAGCAGCAGCACCTGCTCGTCGATTTGCTCCAGTTCCGGCAACGCGGCCACGAACGCCTCGGCGTCGATGCGCCGCGCGACCCGCTGCGAGAGCGTCGTCAGCGCATCGGCCACTCCACCCAGCGACGGATCGGCGCCCTCCGCCCCCCGCCCGACTCCCAGCGCCCGGCTGCGTCGCAGCGATCGCGAGATCTCGAGCAGCACGAACTTCGCGATCCGGAACAGCCAAGCAGCGAACGGTGCGGCCGGGTCCCGCTTGCCGTGCAGCGACCAGGCCCGCACGCAAACTTCCTGCACAAAGTCGTCCGCGTCGATGTCACCGCGGTCACGGAGTCGCAGACGAGCCCAGACCTGCAGCCGCGGCAGCACGCTCTCCAGCTCGGCGCCGAAGGCATCGCCGAGCCCATCGCCGCCGGTTCGCCCGTCGGTGGTCATCTCGCGTATCGTAGCAAGGCCTGCTTGCCACCGGTGAAAGCGATGTTCCGAGCCCTCCCCATTGCCCTGCTCTGCTGCGCCCCCTGCCTCGCGCAGACGCCGACGGTGGTCATCAACGAGTTCCGCTACGACGACTCGGGCACCGACGACCAGGAGTTCGTCGAGCTGTTCAACGCGTCGAACCAACCGGTCGACCTGAGCGGCTGGGTGCTCGACGGCGGCGACGGCCAGCAGCCCGACGACAACCTCGACTTCACGATCCCGCCGGGAACCATCCTCCAGCCCGGCGACTTCTGGGTGATGGGCGCGGCCGCCACGGTGCCCGGCGTCGACCAGGCGCTCACCGACCCGCAGACCGGACTCGCCATCGACCTGTTCGAGAACGACACCGAGGCGCTCACCCTCCGCGACGCGACCCGGCGCATCGTCGACACGGTGGTCTACGAGGGGCACCGCGGAACCTGGAACCGCCAGCTCATCGAGGGCGAGCCGATCCACGGCGGATTCGAGAGCAACGACCTGAACGGCACCTCGTGGTCCCGGCTCAACGACGGCTGGGACACCGACGACAACGGCCGCGACTTCGTGCTGCGACCCTCGACCCCCGGGACCTCCAACGACCTGCCGAACGGCTCGACCTGGATCGAGACCTTCGACCTGCTCGCCCCCGGCGCCGCGTTGCCCGGCTGGTCGGACTCCTACCAACCGCTCCGCGTCTTCGCCCCCACCGTCGTCGGCCCCGACAACCCGAGCCCGATCCCACCCTCCCCGCAGGGCGGCCTCGCCGCATCGCTGTCCGCCGGTCCAGGCAACGGCCCACGCGGCTTCACCGTGACCCGCCTCGCCGCGCCGACCCGTGACCCGGGCTTCGAGGCCTACGTGTTCCTGGACACCACCCCGGTCCCGCAGGGTCACTCCCGCACGTGGAGCATCGGCCTGCGCGGCACCAGCGATCCGTTCGCGGTCTCGCCCGCACCCGGCACCCGCAACTCCGCGCCAACCGCCAGCGGCAACACCGGCATCGCCTGGGTGTTCACCGCCAGCCCCAGCGGCGCGACGCTGTTCCTGGTCGACCACGGCTCCGGCGGCTCGAGCAGCGAACGCGTGCTCGGCCGGATCCGCATCGTGCCCGGTCAGAACGACGGCTGGCGCCGCCTGCGCCTCCTGTCGAGCGGTGAACGGATCCACGCGACCTTCGGCGGGCAGGGCCCCAACGACGGCCAGCAGTTCACCGGCTGGACCGCCAACGCGCCGGGCGACGTCTACCTGAGCTACCGACAGAGCGGCCTTGCCGCCGCGTCGGCGCTGCGCTTCGACGACATCCGACTGGTGCCCACCACCGGCAACCGCACGTCGTCGGGCGGCTCCGGCTGCACCGGCAACTGCCCGATCGGCAACCCGAAGCCCAAGGGCGTGAAGGCCAAGTCGTTCACCGAGCGGGCCAGCGGCCAGTACGCGATGCGCGTCCCGTTCGATCCGGCCGACCCGTACACGGTGCTGCGGCTGTGCGTGTGGACCTCCAAGGCCGACCTCGCCGCGACCGGTACCCCGATGCTGGCGATCCACGCCGTCGACGGCACCGGCCTGGCCCCCGATCCCACGCCGTTCGCGGTCTTCCCGCTGCTGCCGCCCGCCGGCGGCGGCGATCTCGAGGGCTGGTGGGCGACGCCCGAGTTCGGGCCGGTCGTCCCGGTCGACGACTTCTTCATGGTCTTCGACCACAACCCGGGCAGCACCGGCCTGAACCTGCCGATCGGCGTCGAGGGTGATCTCCTGCCGTGCCACTACCGACCGACCGCGGTCGGACCGTTCAGCCTGCTCGCCACCGACGAGGCGTGGGCCTGGGCGGTGGTCTGCCCCACCGACACCGCCGAACCGGTGCCCGTCGACCTCGCGCCGCCGCTGCTCGGCACCGACTACCACCTGCAGGTCCAGGGCGGGCGCCCCAACGCCGCCGCGATCCTGGCGCTCGGCATCTTCGACTCGGTCTGGAACGGCCAGCAACTGCCCGTCGACCTCGGCGCGATCGGCGCGCCGAGCTGCAGCCTCTACACCTCGGCCGACGACACCATCGCCACGCTCACCGACCCCGCCGGCGCGACCTCGCTGCGCCTGCCGATCCCCAACGACCCGAACCTCGCCGGGCGGACCCTGTTCGAACAGTGGCTGGTCCTCGACCCACGCGCCAACCAGCTCGGGTTGGTGACCTCGGAGAAGGTCTCGACGCGGATCGGCGTGTTCTACTGAGAGGCTGCTACGAAAATGGACGAACCAAGTCGCCGAGCCTCTCAGTTGCCCTTTGGCGGGCCCCTCCGGGCCCGCGCAGAGCGCACGAGTCGAGGAAGCAACGCGCTCTGAGCCGATGACCCAGCCGCCCGAGCCCGATCCGCTCACCGAGCTGCTGCGGGCGTGCGCGGCCGGTGACCGCCCGCTCGCGGACGTCCTCGCCGAACACGACCGGGCCCGCGACCTGCTGCTCGACGCGCTGCTCGAAGGCGGCCTCGAACCGGACTTCGACGCATCGCCTGCCACCGACGCGCCCCCCGACGAACCCGGCGAGGACCGCGTCGGCCCCTACCGCCTGCTGCGCGAACTCGGCCGCGGCGGCCAGGGCGTGGTCTTCCTCGCCGAGGACACCCGCCTCGGCCGGCAGGTCGCGCTCAAGCTCTTGCCCCGCGACCGCTTCGTCAGCCGCGACGCCCAGAGCCGCTTCCGCGCCGAGGCGCTCACCGCCTCCCGCCTCGACCACCCGTCGATCTGCGCGGTGTACGAGACCGGCGAGGACCGCGACATCGCCTGGTTCGCGATGCAGTTCGTCGAAGGCCGTTCGCTGGCCACCTGGATCGCGGAGTCGGCGGCGGCAGGCGACGGCCAACCCTTCCGCCTGCGCCTCGAAGACACCTCGACGCACTCCCGCTCCAACGCCTCGCACAGCGTCTCGCGCCCGCAGCTCGCGGTCGAGCTGATCGAGAAGGTCGCCCGCGCGCTGCACCACGCCCACCAGGCTGGCGTCGTGCACCGCGACATCAAGCCCGGCAACCTGATGGTCCGCGCCGACGGCACGCCGGTGATCCTCGACTTCGGTCTGGCCCGCGACCAGTCGAGCACCGAGCCGGCACTCACGCGCACCGGCGACGTGTTCGGCACCCCCGCCTACATGGCACCCGAGCAGCTCGAGCCGGGCGGCCTGCGCCGCGCCGATCCGCGCACCGACGTCTACGCGCTCGGCGTGACCCTGTTCGAGGCGCTCAGCGGCCGCCGCCCCTACGACGCACCGACCACCGAGGAACTGTTCCGACGGATCCGCGAAGGCGTGCTGCCGAACCTGAAGAAGCTGGCCCCCGGCGTGCCGCGCGATCTGCAGGTGGTGGTCGCCACCGCGGTCGACATCGATCCCGCCCGCCGCTACCCGGACGCCGCGGCCTTCGCCGACGACCTGCGCCGGGTGCTCGAACACCAGCCGATCCGCGCCGAGGCGGCCGGACCGCTGCGTCGCACGCAGCGCTGGATCCAGCGGAATCCGCGCACCACCGCGTTCCTGGTCGCGTCGACGCTGACCTCGCTCTTGGCGTTGTGGATGTGGCTGCGCGCCGAGGACGCCCTCGACCGCTACGACCGCGCCTTCTCCCGCCTCGCCGACGAGCGCGCGTTGGCCGATGCCGAGCGCCGCGCGGCCGCTGGCCTGTGGCCGGTCGCCTCGCACCTCGACGCGGTCCGCGCCTGGCTCGACGACGCCGCCCGCCTGATCGCCCGCCAGGACCAGCACCTCCGCCAGCGCGACGCGCTGCGCGCCGCCGCCCTTCCCGCCGAGCCGGGCCAGTTGCTCCGCGACGCCGAGACCCACCCCGAGCACGACGCGCTCGAAACGCTGCGCGCCATCGAGGCGGGCCTCGCCGCCGGCACCGGCACCGACTACGCCCGCGAGCGCGCTGCGGCCGATCGGGCCGAGCGCCGCGCGGCGATCGCGGCGCTCGAGCAGCGCATCGCCGACGACCGCAGCTACCGCTTCGAGGACGGCGCCGAGCAGGTGTTGCACGATGCGAGCGCCCGGCTGATCCGCGAGATCGACCACTTCGCGAGCCTGGCCGACGAGACCGCGTGGCTGCTGCAGCGCTCGATCGAGGCCCGGTCGACGACGCCGCAGGACCGACTCGACGCCGGTTGGCAACGCGCGCGCGCGGCGATCCGCGAGCACCCCGCCTACCACGGCCTCGACCTCGCGCCGCAGACCGACCTGCTACCGCTACGCCCCGACCCACGGTCCGGCTTCTGGGAGTTCGCGCACCTCACCTCGGGAACCCCACCCGGAGCCGCGGACGGCGCGCCGCTGCAGCTCACCGACGCCTTCGGCCTGATCTTCGTCCTGCTGCCCGGCGGCAGCTTCACGATGGGCTGCCAGAGCGTCGACCGCGAACTCCCGCAGTTCGATCCGGACACGCGGCCGAGCGAGCAGTACCTCGTCGAAGTCGAGCTCGAGCCGTTCTTCCTGTCGAAGTTCGAGCTCACCCAGCACCAGTGGGCGATGCTCCACGCGGGCGACCGGCCGAGCGCGCTGCCGGCCGGCGAGGAGTCCTACGGCCGGACGATCACCCTGCGCCATCCGGTGGAGAACGTCGACCAGCCGACCGCCCGCGTGGTCCTGCGCCGCAGCGGCCTCGACCTGCCGACCGAGGCGCAGTGGGAGTACGCGCTGCGCGCCGGCACCGTCGAGCGCTTCGTGGTCGGCGACGACACCGCCCTGCTCGAGGGTCGCGCGAACCTCTACGACCTCACCGCCTCCGAGGCCGGCTGGAGCGCCACCGGACCGCCGCAGCCCTGGCACGACGGCTACGTCCGCCACGCGCCGGTCGACGCCTTCCCGCCCAACCCCTTCGGCCTGCACGGCATGCTCGGCAACGTCGCCGAGTGGTGCCGCGACCGCTTCGGGATGGGCGGCGACCATCTGCGCCGGGTCGGCGACGGCGAGCTGTTGATCGACACCCGCGGCGAACTCGCCGAGCGGGCCTTCGTGCTGCGCGGCGGCAACTACGGCTTCGAGCCGGGCAATGCGCGGTCCGGCTACCGCGCCTTCTCCAATGGCAAGGACGCCTATTGGGGCCTGCGGCCGATGCGGAAGATCCAGCGGAACTGACCGCATCGGCAACTTTCGGGACTCGCGCGTGCGCGCAGGGGCGGCGCGTCACTGCAGGTCCATGCGCCCGAATCTCGCCGTCCTCGCCCCGCTCGCCGCGTTCCTCGGCCTGACCGCCCCCGGGCTCGCTCAGGACCGGATGCCGGCCCACCCGGCCGTCATCCACCCGGCCGACCTGACCCGCTTCGTCACGCCGATCCACACCGCGGCCGACGACCCCGAGGGCGGGCGCTACGGACTCTGGGGCGCGGGCGCCGACTACAAGGCCGGCTTCCACGACGGCGTGGTCTTCATCCCCTACCTCGGCAAGGACTACCCGCGGACCCGCGCGCTGCGCTGGCAGACCGAGGCGGTCCGCGTCGGCGCCACCGACCTGCTCACCGACGCCGCCCCGACGAGGTCGCACGACGACACGCGGTTCGTGATCGACCACGGCGGCGTGCAGGAGACCTACGAGCTGCGCCTGGACGGTCTCGAGCAGACCTTCGTCGTCGCGCAGCGCCCGGCGGCGGAAGGCGACCTGGTGGTCACGGGACGCCTGGACACCTCGCTGCGGGCCGCACCCTTCGAGGACCGCCACCAGGAGATCGTGTTCCAGGACGACGACGGCCGCAGCATCGCCGGCTACGGCGCGGCGACCGCGATCGACGCCGCGGGCCGGCGCTGGCCGATGACCACCACCTGGGCGGAAGGTGAGGTCCGGCTCACGCTCGCCGCCGCGGCGGTGACCACCGCGCGCTACCCGCTCACCGTCGACCCGCTCCTGCGCCACGCTCTCGTCGACAGCACCGGCTCGGCCTTCGGCACCACGCACGGCATGGACCTCGCCTGCACCTCCGAGCTGTCGTCGTCGAACGTCTGGATCGGCTACGCGCGCGCCGTCTCCGCCACCGACTCCGACCTCTGGCTGATCCGCTCACACTCCGACTTCAGCAGCAGGCTGGCACAGTTCGCCGACCTCTCCACCTCCTGGTCGAGCGAGGAGCCGGCGGTCGCCTACCTCGGCGGCGCCGACCGGGGCATCGTGGTGTTCACCCGCGACTTCGGCAGCTCGCGCAACATCCGCTGGCACGCCCACCCGCTGAACAACTACGCCCAGAACAGCAACTACGGTTTCATCCCGGCGACCACCAACAACTGGCGGCCCGACGTAGGTGGCATCGTCGACGGCGGCAGCTCGCAGCGCTGCGGCATCGTGTTCCAACACGAACCGGTCACCGTGTTCGCGAACACCGAGACCAGCGAGGTCCAGAAGGTGGTGCTCGACTTCGCCGCGTCGGCGAGCCTCGAGCAGGGCGACCCGCTCTACCACGGCGCGATCGATCCGTACGCCGACACCGACCAGGAGCGGCCGGCGATCACCAGCGCCACGGGCATCGGCTTCGTCCCCTACTGGGGCATCGTCTGGCAGAAGTTCTACACGCCGACCGACCGGGCCTGGGGTGGGCGGATCGCGCTGCTCACCAGCCTCGGCGGCATCACCCGGCCGACCAGCATCGCCGGTGCCTACACGCGCCACGCGCTCGGTCTGAAGATCGAGGGGCCGGGCAGCGAGTACCTGATCGCCTACTCGAGTTCCTTGAACGTCGAACTTCCCGGCAAGCCTTCGACGCTCGGTGGACACACGCTGCGCACCCGGATCGTCGACTGGACCGGCGGCGGCTTCACGTCGCCCCACGGCGAAAACGTCTTGCAGACCCGCTCCCAGCCAGACCTCGAGGTCGGCGGCCTGGCCCACGACTCCAACACCGGCAGCCACTGGCTCCTGCTGTCGCGCGACGACACCTACGCGGCCATCGACAGCCTCGGCTTCCGCGGCCGGTCGCTCTACCGCGCCGAGGCCTACCGGCCGGTCGCCGGCCGCTACACCAAGCTCGGCGGCGTGACCTTCAACGCGCGCCTCGACGAGTTCCCGTTCCTGTTCAGCGAGGCGCCCGCCAGTCCCCACCCGCTCTACGGCGGCCGCTTCGAGTACCGGTTCGCCACCCCGGCGCGGCGCGAGGGCACGTCGTGCAGTCCGTTCCAGCTCGACTGGATCGGCTCGCAGCAGATCGGCACCGCCGGGGTCGTGGTCCGCGCCACGCCGATCAGCGGCTCCGATCCGAACCCCGCCGCCCAGCACTTCGTGGTCGTGTCGCTGTTCCAGGACGACCGCTCGCTCGGCTTCGCCGGCTTCGATCCGCGCTGCCGACTGCTGGTCGACATGGCGGCCGGTCTGATCGACACCGTGCCCGCGACGCGACGCAGCGGCGGCTACGAGATCCGCTTCGACCTGCCGGAGGACCTGCGGACCTCGGTGCTGCGGTTCCAGGGCGTCCACCAGGACGCGACTGGCGGCGGCTTCCAGACCACCACGCGGCTGGAGGCCGTGGTCGTCAAGTGATCCGAAGATTCCTCGCCTGCTTCAGACCGGCTTCAGGTCGCCCCGGCATCTTCTGGCTCTCCACCCTGACGAAAGGAACACTCAGAACGATGCAGACTCCCACGATCCTGACCTCCGCTGCGCTGCTCCTGACCGGCTTGCTCGGCAACGACTCGACCAGCCCGGCGACCAAGCGCCCCACCGAGATCCTGCCGGCAGTCGATCTGGCCACGGCCGCCGCCGCCGCACTGAAGGCCCAGCCCGGCCACATCGTCTCGATGGAACTCGAGGCCTCGGAAGACCGCGACTACGTGGTCTACGAGTTCGACATCGTGTCCCGGAAGGGCATGTTCGAGGTCGAGGTCCACGGCGCGACCGGCGAGGTGCTCGAGAGCGAAGCCGAGGACGACGAGGACGAAGAACTGGCGGCCTACCGGCGGGTGCTCCGCCACAGCGAGAAGAGCCTGGTCGAGCTGGTCGCGTCGGCCCAGCAGTTGGTGCACGGCCGGGCGATCGAGGCCGAGTTCGGAATCGAAGATGGTCAGCCGGTCTGCGAGATGGTGCTGGCGAATGGCCGCTACCGCGTCGAGGTCGAGGTCGAGGCCCGCGCCGGCCACGTGATCGAGATCGAGCTGATCGACACCCTGAACGGCGAGGACGAGGAGGAGTGGGGTGACGACGACGGCGACGAGCAGGACGAAGAGGGCGAAGACGACGAGGAGGATGAAGACGGGGACGACGAGGACGAGGACGAGGATGACGACGACGACGGTCACGGCCGCCGCCGCGACCGCTGATCTCGGCCCGCACACCCACCCGGAATCCTGAAGTGACCCGCGTGCTCCTGGTCGAGGACGAGCCGGCGCTGGCGCGCGCGCTGGCGACCGGACTCCGCGACGCCGACTACCTGGTCGACGTCGCCCACGACGGCGAGGCGGCGCTGGCCAGTGCCTCGGCCGCGCCGCCGCGCTACGCCGCCGTCCTCCTCGACCTGCGCCTGCCGCGCACGAGCGGTCTCGAGGTGCTGCGCGCGCTCCGCGGCCGCGGCGACACGACGCCGGTGCTGGTGGTCAGCGCCTGCGACGCGACCGACGAGGTGATCGCCGGCCTCGACGCCGGAGCCGACGACTACGTGACCAAGCCGTTCGCGCTCGACGAACTGCTGGCCCGGCTCCGCGCACTGCTGCGCCGCGCCGGCCGCGCCGCGCAGTCCGAAGGCGGCAGGCTCCGCGTCGCCGACCTCGAGATCGATCCCCGCACCTTCGACGCCTGGCGCGATGGCCGCGGCCTCGGCCTGAGCCGCCTCGAGTTCCGCCTGTTGGAGCACCTGCTGCGCCACGCCGGCCACGTGCAGAGCAAGGACCGCCTCGCCGCCGCGCTGTGGAGCGACGACGCGAGCCCCGAATCGAACGCGCTCGAGGTCCACGTCTCCAGCCTGCGCCGCAAGCTCGACCGCGACCGCCCGGTCCGGCTGCTCCACACGCGGCGGGGCGTGGGCTACGTCCTCGAGGTGCCGGAATGACCCGCGGCAGCCTGGCGACACGGACCACACTGGCCTTCACGGGCACGGCGCTCCTGCTGCTCGCGGTGTTCGGCGCTGCCTCGTGGCTGCTGGTGCGGACCCGCGGTCTGCAGGGCATCGACGAGACCCTGCGAGCCCGCGCGCAGGCAGCCGCAACGCTCTGCGAATGGGATGACGAGTTCGAGACCGACCTCAGCGAGACCTTGGCGGCCGAGCTCGGCTGCGGCCCCGAAGGCGGCCTCGCGATCTACGTCGCGCCCGGCCCCGAGCCACTGTTCCGCGCCGGGACATCGATCGGCTCGTCGTACGAGACGCTCACCGCAACGGCCGCGAACCGCACGTCCCGAGATGGCTGCTGGCGGATCCGCGCCGCCCTCCACCCGTTCCCCGAGCAGGCCGAGAGTCACGACGTCCCCCGAGACCTGGCGCTCCGCATCGTCACCTGGCAGTCGCTGGCGCGCCTCGATGCCGACCTCGCATCGCTGGCCTGGACCCTCACGCTCAGCGGCATCGGCTGCGGCCTGCTCGCCTTCGGACTCGCGTCGTTCCTGTCGCGCCGGGTTGTCGGCCCACTCGCCGCGCTCGGCCGCGCTGCCCCGCAGGTCGCGTCGGGCACCCTCGACCAACTGCCCCGCACCGGTCACGACGACGAGATCGACACCCTCGCCGGCCTGCTCGAATCGGCCTTCGCCGAACAACGCGCCGCGCTGCAGCGCCAGGCGCGCTTCACCGCCGACGCGGCCCACGAGCTCAACAACCCGATCGCCTCGATCCGCACCGCCGCAGAGGTCGCTGGCCATGCGAGCCGTAGTGCCGAGGAGCGCGAGGCCTTCCTCGCCGACATCCAAGCGACCGCCGAGCGGATGGGCGCGACGGTCCGGGCCCTGCTCGAACTCGCCCGCCTCGACGGCTCGGCGACCGCGCTGCAGCGCCAGCCCTGCTCGCTCGCCGAGCTGCTCGACGAACTCGCACCCGACGTGCCGCGCACCGGCGAAGCCGACATCGTGACGCGCGGCGACCGCCGCCTGCTCGCGGTCCTGCTCCGCAACCTGCTCGACAACGCGCGCCGCCATGCGCGCACGCGCGTCGAGGTCGAACTGCTGCGCGACGCCGAGGGCCACGCGATCTGCCGGATCGCCGACGACGGCCCCGGCCCCGGCGTCGACGACCCGCAGCAACTCTTCGAGCGCTTCCGCCGCGCCGCGCCGGCTGCCGGCGGCTCGGGCCTCGGCCTCGCGATCGTCGCCGAGATCGCGCGGGTCCACGGCGGCAGCGTGCGCTTCCTCGAGGTCGCCGCGGGCACGACGGTCGAGGTGCGCTTGCCGGCCGCGGCTTGAGCACCGCGCGCAGATGGGGTCTCGCGCGGCTTCGAGATCGGGCTCCGTTCCTGCGGATGAAGTCGGAGCCGACCGGCACAACGGCTTCCAGCTGAGCAATCACCGTGACGGGTCGATGGAGCGGTCCGGTGATGCATCCACAAAATCCGTTGTCACCGGATCGGTCTAAGCAGAAACCTCGCGAAATCGGCGACGCGGATTACCTCAGATGACGCATTCCAGGCGTCGAGCCGACCGGACGTGATCCCCCTCGCGCGTCCCCACCCCCCATGCCGGACCGCGCACCACTGTTCGTCCCCATGCACCTCGACGCGGTCTTCCTCGCGGAGGACACCCGCGCCGTCGAGCCGACCGCAGACTTCAGCCGCCTGCCGTACTTCGACGGGCAACGTGACGTGCATCCGGACGCGGCGTGCGTCAGCGAGACGATCACCTCGCCCCCGTTCCAGAACCGCAATCTGTTCCTGGCGCGCGGAGTCCACCTGCATTGGCTGCTCCCTACCGCCCTCGCGCGCGGCGTGCAGCGCGACGGCCACGGCCCGGAGTTCCCCGCGGTCCCCACCCGCTGGCTGGTGACGAGGCGGCGATTGCAGGAGGGCACCTGGCGCACCGAGCGCCGTTGGATCGTCGAGAGCGACTTCCTGCATCCGGAAGGACACGTCGCACCCTTCGCCAGTCCGACCGTCCCACAGCGCCCGGACCCGAGTCGGGGACGGACGGCGCCGTTCCGCCATCTCGGCCGATGCCTGCCGCTCGCGGCGTGGACCGGCGAAGGCGGGCCGGGCGACTACCTGCCGGAGCTGACCGCGATCGGCTGGGGCGACACCGCGTTCGCGGCCTTCTATCCGAACTGTTCCTCGGTGTTCGGCTTCCACGACCCGGCGGTGCGCGAGCCCCGCGGAGTGCGGTACGAAGTGGCCGGTTGGTACGCGCGGAGCGACGCCGATCCGATCCAGCAGCTGGTCGCCGAACTCGACGCCGCGCCGCTGCCCGACGACATCGACGTGTCGACCGGCACGTCGACGACCCGCGAACGGCGGATCTGGTCCGAGGTCATGCGCCGCTTCGGCTGGGACGTCTCCCCCGACGGCACGACCACCCTGCCCTCCCGAGTGCTGTGTTTCGCGCGCATGACCTTCGACGGCGCCGAGCAGCCGAGCGCAGAGTCACCGCCCCGCAAGCTCCACCTCGCGTTGGGCAATACCGGCCCCGAGGCCCTCGCCGCCTACGTCGCCGATCGGATCGCGCCCGAACGCCGGCAGGTCGTCGAGGACCAGTTGCTGGCGGTCCTGCACGACGACGGCAGGGATGCGGCGATCGACGTCGGCGCCCGGTTCCGTCAGGCGGTCCACGAAGAGGGATTCCTGGCCTCCTCGTCGGGCCTCCTCTGGTCGCTCCGCCTGGAGATCGACGACCGCAGTCCCGCCGAGTCCGGGTCGGGCGACGGAGCCGCCACCGCACCGCCACCGGCGCTGTTCGCCCATGTATTGGAGGAGCTGAACGCCGCGCAACGTGCGCACGACGACGCCGCCGCCGAACTCGAATCGCTCCGCCAACGCCTGTATGCCGATTGGTACAAGGTCCAGCTCAGCACGTATCCGCCGCGCGGCACCGAGAGGGAACTTCCCGATGCCGATCAGGTGCGGCACTACGTCGACGGGCAGAGCCTGCGTGAGGTGCAAGCCAGGCAACGGGCCCTCGGCCGGCTCGCGACACGCCGCGGTGGCCCGGGCGCCAGCGACTCGGCCCGCGCCGAGGGCGGGACCGGCACCCTCGCCGCCGAAGTCGCGCTGCAGATCCGTCGCTGCTGCGAGCTGTTGGATCGGCACGATGCCGAGCTGGTGAAGCTCCGGGAAGCCGACGTCCTCGATTGGCCGGCGTTGGCGGTCTCGCTGGCTGCTGCTCCGATGCTCAGCGCCGAGTGGACGTCGGTGGAGCGGACCGCGCTGCAGGACGCCGCCACCACCCGCTCGAGCACTCCCGAGCAGCGGGTGCTGCTGCTGACAGCGCTCAACCGCGGCATCGTCGGCCCGGACCCCAACCATGTGGAACCGAACGGTCCGCGCATCCGCCGCGCCGGACTGGTTCAGTCGCTGAAGGGCCTGCGCGCCACCGAGCCGCCCGCGTGGCGACTGCGGATCGGCCCCGGGCCGCGCGACTGGCAACCCCGGGATCCGTCGGTCCTGGTCGCCGGAGCCGGCATCCGCCTGCCCGACCGCGCGCGCCCGCGCACCGACGGCAAGGCGACGCTCCGGTGCAGGTTCGACCCCGACTTCCAGGACCGGCCGCTTCGTACACGCGACGACCTCCACGATCTGGAGGCCTTCTTCGACCGACTCGGCGAGACGGTCGACGGTGAACCCGACGCCGCACACCGCGAGACCGGCAGCTACCGCTGGTCGCCGGAGTCGCAGCGGCCGTTCCTGCTCGAATGGGAGGTCGAGGTCCTCCCGCTGCAGCGCACCGACGTCGCCGACCCGTTCCCCGAGGACCTGATCCGCAAGCACTTCCGACTCGCCGAGAACTCGGTCGAACTGAGCCCGCTGCCCGGGAAGAGCAGCATCACCCGAGAGTCCAACCTCTACAGCGGACGGACCGTGATGACGCCGTTCGCCGGCATCTCGATGGGCCGTCGGATCGAGACATTCGTCGAGCGCATCCTGCTCGACGACTTCGCCGCGCGGCGCCGCACCGATCCGGAGCAGGCCGATCCGTTCGGACTCGCCGACCGCCACGAATTCGACGCCGACCAGCGGCTGCGCTTCGACGAGATCGTCGCGTGGTATGCCGCATCGCCCTGGCGCACTCAGCGGGAACTCGTCGACACCCTGCTGTCGGCCCGGGCCTTCCTCGCCACGCCCGATGGGGCCTCGCTGTCGCAATCACTCGGCGGGTTACACGAGGCGCTGGCGATGCGGCGCGAGTCGCTCCAGCTCGACGTCGAGGATCCGATCGGCTTCGACGACCACCGCCCGCTCACCGAAGCCATCGCCGCGGCCCTCGGCGATCGACGCCGCAACGCACCACAGCCGCTGACCCGCTTCCACCCGATCCGCACCGGTGTGCTGAAGATCCAGAACCTACGCCTCGTCGACACCTTCGGTCGGACCGAGGACCTGGTCCGCTACGGCGGCGAGCACCGACTGATCACCCCGCGCCACTTCACCACACCACTCCGCGAGGACCTCGCCTGGCTCGCACCGCGCATCTGCCAACCCGCACGCCTCGACTTCCGCTGGTTGGCGGCGACCCTGCCCGGCCAGGAGTCGAACGACCACGACGCCTCGACCCCGCTGCACGGCTGGTTGGTGCCCAATCTGTTGAGCGGCAGTCTCCTGGTGTTCGACGCCGACGGTCAGGCGCTCGGCAGCCTGGACCGCCGAGCCGTCTGGCGCCCGGCACCCGGCGACCGGGAAACGCGCGCTCTCGACGAGACCTTCCCGCCCACCCTGCTGCGGATCGTCCGTTCCCTGCAACGGGGCAGCGACGGCGAGCTGCTGCAGGACTTCCTCGACCTGGCGCGCAATGCGCTGGAGAACATCGATCCCGAGGATGCGGAACGCCACGCCTCGGCAGCATTGCTGACCGCCCGGCCGATCGCCGTGGTCCGTGCGCGACTCGACCTCCGGTTGCGCGGCCTGCCACCGGTCGACCATTCCTGGAACGCGTTCCGCGACGCGATGGGTCTGCTGCGCCGCGACCGTCATGAGTTCCGCGACGTGTCGTTCCCGATCCGGGTCGGCGACTACGGCCAGCTCGACGACGGATTGGTCGGCTATTGGATCGAGGAACCCGAATCCGGAGATCAGGCCCCCACCGTCTTCCCTGGGCCCCTGTTCGTGAACGACTCGCAGCACGCCGACGTCGTGAACAACCCGATACCTCCCAAGCCCGGTGCGGATGTGCCGCGCGAGCCAGCCGCCGGAGTCGACGCCTTCCTGGCGCAGGAAGGCCCGGTGATCAGCCGCTTCGAGTTCCTCGAGGCCTTCCCGGAGACCGGCGAGCGCGACTGGGCCCGTCTGCAGAGCGCCGGGCGTCTGCGGCCGCGCGTCCTGCGCCACTCGAGTCCGGAGCTGGTGACCGACGCCGGCGGCGAAGGAGTGCTGGTCCCTCGACAGTCCTGGGTGGTCCGCCTGCCCGACTCGCCCGACGACCTGCAGCAGTCGATCGACGCTGCCCCCACGACGCTCACCATGCTGGTGGACCCGCGCGGACCGGTACACGCCACGTGCGGCATCCTGCCGAGCAAGTCGATCCGCATCCCCGACCAACTGTTCGCCCCGGCATTGCGTTCCCTCGCGGCGACCTTCCTGACCGCGCCGTTGCTCGGTCCCGAGGATGCGATCCACATCCCGCTGCCGACCGACGCGGATGGCGAGTGGAGCTTCGTCGCGAAGGTCGGCGAAGAGTGGCTCGAGACCGCGCGCGAAGCGATCCACGAACTCCCAGCCGACGCCCGCTTCGAACACCCGAACGTGCTCCGCGAAGGCTGGCTCCGCGTGCAGCAGAACCGCGGCTGAGCCCGAGCCGACCTCCTACCCCACCTCTCCGATCCGTCCCGATCCCACCATGTCCGAAACCCGGCTGAAGCTCGAACTCTCGCTCTCGGAGGTCAACCAGATCCTCGATGCCCTCGGTCACCTGCCCTACCGGGACGTCTACGAGCTGATCGGCTCGCTGCAGGACCAGGCGCAACGCCAGCTGGTCGACGCTTCGCGGCCCCGACCGGACACGGCGGAGGACTCGCGGGAGGAGCGGCGATGACCGGGACCCTGCTCGCCCCCGCGCTCCATCTGCCCTTCGACGACCAACTCGACGATGGAGTCCTCGAGGATGTGCTCGGCCACCGGCACTTCCTGGTCGGCGAACCGGCCATCCTCGTCGACGAGACGTTCGGCAGCTGCCTGCGGCTGCAGGGCCGGGACTCGGTCCTCCTCGGCCGCCGGGTCATCGAACTTGGCAGCGGCTTCACCGTGTCGCTGTGGGTCCGGTTCGCCGATCTCCATGGCGACGCCCGCCTGCTGACTCTCCACAACGGCCCAGGGGTCGAACTGGCATTGTCGCGGCCTTCCGACACCACCGACCTCGAACTCCGGATCAGCGGCCCGGAGGCCCCGTTCGTGCTCCGCGCCGACAGCGCGCTCGAGACCCGGACCTGGCAGCACGTGGCGGTGACGGTGGATGCCGCGGGGCTGCCGGCCCTCTACGTCGACTCACGACTCGTCGCCGTGGGACCGACACCGCTCGACGCCTGGCCGGCGCGGATCGAGCCGCAACTCCTGGACGAAGAGCTGCAGCTCCGCTTCCGGGACAGCTACTACCGCGACTGGGGCGGCGCGGGCGAGAAGTGGCTGGCTGGCACCGGTGGCTGGTACTTCGTCACTCCGGACGACCGGCTGTTCCATTGGACCAATGCCGAACCGGGCGCGGGCTTCCTGGACGGCAGCGAATTGCTGCGCACGCTTCCCGACGGCGAGTCCGCTGCCTGGCAATGGCAGGCGCTGATCAGCAGCAGCCTGGGCGGTGGATTCGCCGGCGAGCTGGCCCACCTCCGCCTCTACGACACGGCGCTGCGGGATGCCGATCTCCAACAGATCGGCAACGAGGACCGGGTCGCAAGCGTGACCTTCCGCGAGAAGCACCCGTTCGACTTCGACCTCATCGACGACCAGCAACGCCGCGCGATCTACATCGTCGAGTCGCCGGTCGGCGAGAACCTCGAAGTGCGGATCGTCAATCGGTCCAGCGAGGGGCTGGAACTCGATCCACTCACTGGCCCCCCGACCGCCGAGCGCCACCATTTCGAGCTCCGCTTCCGACCGGGGACCCTGTCGGAAGCCGCACTCGGCCTCGACGCACCGCGCCCCGACAGCCCCGTCGAGCTGCAGCAGATGCTGGGGATCCAGGTCGCCGGACTGCGGACGGCGATGCAGGCCGACGGACCGGCCGCGGCGGACGCGCCCACGGCGGGCATCGCAATGACCCCGGCACTGCCGTGGGTGATGAGCCCGCCGGTGGTGCAACCCGACCAGACGGTGTCGCTGTACCTCACGAACACGGCAGAGGCAGCCGAGCAACGTCGGGTTCCGGCCGGAGGCACGCTGCGCTTCGAGCTGCAGGACGTCAGCGCCGACCCGCTCGGTGGTTCGCGCGGTACCCGCGTCCAGCTGCGTTTCCGTTCGATGCGCAGCGAGCGCGATGGATCCCCGGTCGCGGGTCTGCGCGAGCACCACCTGAACGTGATCAGTCACGTCGGCGAGCGGGACATCCCGCTGCACGTCCAGTTCGTCGGCTCGAACACGGTGCTCAACGACACGACCTGGAGCGAAGGCAAGCCGCGGGGCACGGCCAACGAACTCACGCTTCGCATCAGCAACGCACGCACGCACGAGGAGATCGTCGGCGAGGACACCCCAATTCGTTTCGACGACGAGAGCCGCTTCGTGATCCGCTTCGACGTCCAGGGCGAGCGCGAGGACAAGCCGTGGGCGCTCGGCAATGACGACGACGTGGCCGGCATCGAGATCGACGGCTTCGGCCGCGACATCGCCACCGTACAGACCGTGCAGAACCGCGAGGGCGGCGCGGCGACCCTGGTCCTCGACCGGCTCCAGGAGGTCCTTCCGGTCGGAACGCGGATTCAGATCGGCGGCAAGCAGTTCACGGTCGCACTCCAGCACCTGCCGTTCTTCCCGCTGGCCTTCGCGCTGCCCATGGTGCTCCCCGGCCCCGGAGCGATCCTGCCGGTCCAGGGCGACCCCGCCGACATCGCACAGCTCCAGCCGAACCAGCCCCTGCTGATCTGGGACGCCCGCAGCTACGCCGACGAGCAGCAACGCGACTCGGCCGCCGGTAGCAGCAACTGGAGCATCGTCCGCCAGACCCAGGGGCCGGTGCCCACCTGGGAGATCCGACCGCCGCGCGGCCGGCCCTTCGCCTTGGCATCGGGCCAGCACCTGCAGTTCCGGATCAAGAACGTCCGCTCCTCGCTGCCGACCGGGCCGACCAATCTCTATCTGCACTACGAGAACGTCCCGGGCTACTGGGACGGGCAGATGGTCTGCGAGATCCAGAAGTCGCCGCTGGTGTTCCGCAACCACCGCGCGGGGATCGGCATCGCAGAACCGAAGGCCAAGCTGGACGTGGCAGGGGATCAGCGGGTGAGTGGTGGGCTGACGGTCGGTGGCAAGTTGGATGTCACCGGCGATCAGCACCTCGGAGGGGGCCTGAGTGTCGCGGGCGACCTCGCGGTCGCGCGGAATCAGCACGTCATCGGCAACCTGATCGTAAACGGTAGTCAACAGGTCAAGGGCGTCCTGCAACCCCAGAACGGCAGCCACTTCACCGGAGGCCGTCACTACTTCCAGGACAGCGAAAGAAAGGGCCGCGTCCGGGTCGGCGCCGCCTGGGGAATCCCAGGACTCTATGCCGAGGACAACGCGGACCTGGTCCTCGGCTGCGCCGCACCGCGGTCGGTCCGAGTCGGCACGAATGGCAAGTTCATGCGCGTCGGCGGTGACGGCGTGGTCTACATCGCCGGCAAGGAGACCAATGGGCACGGCGGCTCGCTTCACATCAACTACATCCGACTCGGCTGGGACAAGGAGTACGGCTGGATCCAGTCCCACGGCAACAAGCCGCTGTCGATCAATCCGGTCGCGCACAACGTCGGCATCGGCAACAACGCACCGCGCGCCAAGCTGCATGTCACCGGATCGACCCAGCTCGACGGCACGACGCAGCTCAACGGCACGACACAGCTGAACGGCACGACGCGGGTCAACGGCGACCACTGGGTTCGCGACCGGCTCTACTTCGACGCGCGCGACGGCCAGCATTGGGTCATCCACCCGGAGTGGAGCGACAAGGGCGACAAGGATCTGTTCTTCGACTTCAGCGGCAACCCGAGCAACTGGGTGAGCGGCTGGCTCGAACCGATGGGCCAGGGCTGGCGCCACAACAGCGACGGCCGCCTGAAGGAAGACGTCGAGCCGCTGCGCAACGTGCTCGAGCGGGTGCTGCGCCTCCGGCCGAGTTCGTACCGCCTGAAGGAGGCCACCGACCGCCGCCGCCACGTCGGATTCGTCGCCCAGGAGGTCCTGCAGGTCTTCCCGGAGCTGGTCACCGAGAAGCGCGGCTACCTCGGTCTCGGCTACCAGGACTTCGGCGTGCTGGCGGTCGCCGCGATCCAGGAGCAGCAGCAGCGGATCGCGAAGCTGGAAGAGCGGGTGCGCGCGTTGGAGGAGGGAGGTGTGGTCCAGTGATCTTCTTCCTGCACGCGACCACGAAGACGGCCAACGACGACGGCTGGAAGGCGAGCGTCCTGCTGGCCGCCCGCAATGAGCCACGCGGCGCGAGCTGGGCCGGGATCGCGGCGTGGAACGAGGTCTATCCGCTCGCCGAAGGCGACGACCCGCTCGCGAATCTCCGCAATGCGGTACGTGACGCGATCCGCGAAGACCCCGAATGCCAACGCGTGCTCGCCGCGGGCGCGCAGGCCTACGGCGTCGACCTGGATGCCGCGCCCTGGGACGGGATCCTGCGCAGCACGCTGCACTTCTGGGCCCACCCCCGGATCGGCAACATCTCGGCGACCTGGCCCAATCCACCGACGCGCCGGGTCGAGGAATTCCACGCCAGCAACTGGGCCACCTGCTCGTTCCTCGACGACACCACGAAGGCGGCAGTCCTCGCGCTCGACCACCGCATGGGCGACCTCGAGAAGGCCTCGAAGGACCAGGCACGTCTGTGCCACAACATCATCGATCTGGCCCGCGCCCTCCTCGGCGAGGTCACCAGCCATGTCGGCCGGATGCTCGAGCGACGGTTCGCCTTCGAGCTCTCGACCAGCGCCGGCCTCCATCGCGCGCTCGGCGCACTCATCGATTCGCTCCTGAACTCGGACCGGATGACGATGCTGCCGCGGAACATCGACTTCGATCGGCAGACCGAGTACCTGCGCTACTACCTCCTGCAGAACAAGTCGGAGCTCGACGCCGTAGGGGCGGCAGCACGGTACGGCATCCTCGAGTCACTGCTCGAGTCCGCTCTGCCCCCTCTTCCCGGTGGAGGCACTCGGGTCTCCGAGACGTCCCGGCAGGCGCTGCTGGCCGACCAAGCCGCACCCCTTGTCCAGGACATCGTCGGCCAGTTCGAACGGCTGCCCCCCGTGGTGCGGTGCGCGATCCTCGCCAACGACCTGCGCAAGGTCTTCGGCCTCGGCGCGCCGCCCCTGGCCGTCGCGTCCTTGCGCTCGGTGGGCGACGGACCACTGCTTCGTGCGGGAGCCGAGGCCCAAGGCGCGCCAGTGCGACTCGACAGCCCCGAGGCGCGGGCGACCCTCCGAGGCACGGGAGCCTGGAAGTACAGCGCGAACTTCGCGCGCGACGAACGCGACGTCGCCGTGCAGACGTACCGGCGCGCGCTGTGCCCGCTCTGGGCGGGACCCTCGGGGCACGTCGCGAAGGCGATCCACTTCTGGCGCGAGCAACTCGGGAACGCGTTCCCCATTGGCGGCGAAGCCACCTTGTGCGCCGGCCTCTTCACGTTCTGGCGGCTCTACTACGACAAGCGCTACTCGCCGACCCACACCCTCGCCGAAACCTGCGACGGCAGCTTCGTCGACAGCGAAGTCAAGCAGCACTTCGCCGCAGACGGCTTGGACGGTACCGCAGATGATCCGTTCGAACTCTGGCAGCGCGCGTCGACCCAGCTGCCATACCACTCGACGCGACGCCGCACAGTGGGAGCGACCGCCCCAATGGGGCCCCGGTACCGAGGGCGGCACGAAGGACGCGCCATCGGACGGACGGCCGCCAAGCGGACGGTCGTCAACGGGATCGCCCTGCATCGCGCCCTGCGCGACCGCTACTACGACGGCGGAGGCCCCGACCATGCGGCTCGCCGAGACGCACTCACCACCGGGATCGAAGCCGAAGTCGTCCGCCTCCGCCTTGCCGAGTACGACGTGATCCGCTGGAGCCACGAACTCCACGACGAGGCGATCCTGCTCGGGGGGCCGCGGTCATGACGAATTTCAGCGATCTCCACTCCGTGAGAATGCAGCCGACCCTTGCCAGCGTCGGCGACACAGCGCCGCCCGCAGACCTCCTCTCTGACCAATGGGGCAACCAGGAGCTCCTGGAAGCACAGGGAAGGACATTGATCAGTCGACTGACCGCCCATGCAGCATTGGCCACGGAAGAC
This sequence comes from bacterium, assembly GCA_030432695.1. Lineage (GTDB taxonomy): Bacteria > Planctomycetota > UBA1135 > UBA1135 > UBA2386 > JAUILN01. The sequence continues at coordinate 102,934 of JAUILN010000016.1, forward strand.
CCGCTGAACGCGATATGTCCTGCCGAACTGACCGCAATAGCAAGGATCGTCTCGACACCGGCCGCCAATCGCCCTTCCTACGCGATCCAGAGACGCAATGACGGAAAGGGTGCGGCGTCATGGCGACCTGAATTCATACTGGATCTAGGCGAAAGCGCCCGAGCTGATGTCGAGCATCTTTTCAATGCTCCCTACGGCATGCGAGGCCACTACTACTCCAGCCCCGAGAGGGGGGATGCCTTCACTCGGGACCTGATCAATAGCTTGATGCCCCATCTGGAAAAGGTGCGGACGCGTGTGCTGGAGTCCGATGCCTCCATTATCAAGAAGATCGGAATGAACGAGCGGTATGATGAGCACACGATAGCTTCGCAGACACAGCGCAGAGCCTCTCTCGAAGCCGGAAAGGTGTGGTTCGTCGAGGGGCGGGCAAGCGTCGAACCCGCGACCCTTAATGCCCGCTGGCGGATGCGGGGAACTCCCGAGGCGATCCGCAGCCGTGAAGGCTTCTGCGAGGCCATCAAGACCATCTTGGCGACCGACGAGCCCGCCACGACCGATCCCCAGGAGGCACGTCGGCGCCTCGAAGAATATCTCGCAGGAATCCAAGGCGCGGACCAGGACAAGGCGGGTCTAGGAACGGCGGATTCTGCTCTCGAGCCCATCGATGAGCATATGGCCTTGCTAGACAAGGACGGGAAGCCGAAGGCGAAGGACTGGAAAGTGCAGAATCACGGCGCGCAAAGCATCAGCGACTCTGCGATATTCATCGCCGGCGCATTCGTGGACGAGAGCAACAGAATCTCTCCTCCACCACACCGCAAGCGGTTCCGCTCGCAGTCCATCCATTGGTTCGGATTCAGCTGACCCGCTTCGAAAGGGATTCCTCACACCATGGATCGCACGGAACTCGACGCCCTTCATGCCAAGCTTCGAAGCGCTCCGGACAAGCTGAGATTCGACGCCCGCTCGCTGGGCCTCACCGACGTCGCAGACGTTTGGTCGTCCCTACTTCGCTCCACGGCGCTCGACATCGACGCTGCCTCGGTCTCCGAGCAGGACGACGCCGGCAACTTCCGGGTCACCGGCAGGGTCGCGACGATGCTCGGCTTCATCGACACCACCGTCGAATTGTCGTTCTTCGTCGTCTCGATCGGTGATGAGGCTCCGCAGGAAGACCTCCATTGCGCGATCCGTGGAACCGGGCCGGGCACGACCTGGCGGCTCGACGCGTTCTTCCCCGACCTGCAACCGTCTCCCGGTAACCAACACGCCCCGAATCACGACCATCCGCTGGCCAACGTGACGCTCGAGGACGTCTCCTGGGCGCTGAGCAGCCATGACTTCGAAGCACCGCTTCGTGGGCGCACGACGCTCACGGAACCTCTGTCGTTCGCCGATCACCCGCTGCGTGCCGGGCTGAGCCTCGCGGCGGACTTCCCTACCACCGGCGCCGCCTTCGAACCGCTGCGCAAACTCCTCCCCGCCTTCCCGGACTCTCTCCAGATCCTCGCAGCGATCTCCCCCCTCGACGACACCGAGATCGGCATCCTCCTGCGCGCCGATCTGCAGGGCGCCACGCTCGCTCTGTCGAACGACCTCTCGCTGTCGGTCACCGGCTTCCAGATCGAATCCGGACTCAGTGCCGGCGCCGGGATCCCACCGACCTTCGCTCTCGGAACGCGGCTCGAACATCCAGACGTCGAGCTGGACCTCCTCGCGGAACTCGACCTCGCCGATCGTTCCCTGCGCATCGCCGGACGATTCGCCGACCAGGGCGCCTTCTCGATCGCCGACCTCGCAGCACTGCTGAAGCTCCGCGACGGCCCTCTCCAAGCGCTGTTCCCCGACGCCGATGCGGGCGCGTTCGGCAGCCTCGGTCTCCGCCACCTCGAGTTCGCCTGCGATCTCGATCCTCTGCGGGTGAGCCGGCTCGGCTTCTCGGTGACCACCGAGCGCCCGTGGCAGATCTTCGACGAGCGCGTGAAGGTCACGCCGGCGTTCGTGTTCGAGATCGACGGTCCGGGCGGCGACGACCAGCAGATCACCGCCCGCATCGACGGCTCGTGGAACCTCGCCGGAACCCTCTTCGCCACCCGTGCCGAACTCGCCGGCGGCAGCTTCCACGCGGCGATGCTGCCCAACCAGGTCCTCGACGTCGGCGCGGCGCTGCGCGCGCTCGACCCCGGACTCCCCATCCCCGAACTCCGCATCGACGCCGCCGAGTTCCGCGGCAACGTCCACTCCGGGGACTTCGCGGTGCTGCTCGGGGCTTCCGAACTGCTCCGCCTCGACTTCGCGGAGACCGCCCTCGAGGTCCGCGACGTGGTGTTCCGGGCCGCGCGGACCGGCGGTACGAAGAGCCTCGAGTTCGGCGGCTCGCTGGACTTCGCCGGCACGCTGATCCAGCTCCACGCGATCCGCAAGGGTTCGGCGGGCTGGCAGATGGACGGACTGATCCGCTTCGACGAAGACGACACCCTCGTGTCGTTGGTGCAGTCGGTGCTGACCCGTTTCCACGCCGGCGCCGCGAGCTCGGCCCTCGACTCCCTGCCCGAGGCGCTGCGCAGCCTGCGCGTCGAGATGCTCTCGGTGCGCTTCGACAGCGGCGAGAAGCGGCTCGAGGCACGGATGCGGGTCGGCTTCGAACTCGCGCTCGGCGACCACGTCACCCTGCGCGACTTCGATGCGCTCGCGGTCTTCGACTCCACCGGCCTCCAATCCGCCCATGCCGAGACCACCCTCGTCCTCGCCGGCGTGCCGCTCACCCTCCGCGCCGCCAAGCACCCCGAAGAGGGCATCGTCCTCAGCGGCAGCAACGCGTCCGGCGAACCGATCCCGGTCGGCACGCTGATGGCCGACCTCGCGGCGCGCTTCGGCGTCGCCGAGTCGTTCCCGCCGGTGCTCGAGGGGCTGACGATCGACGAACTCGATCTGCGGTATGCGAGCAAATCCCGCGAGGTCCGCGTGCTGTGCACCGGCAGTCTCGCACTGGCCGGCGAGCAACGCCTGACCGCCGGGATCTCCATCGCGATCGGCGGCGAGGGCGCCGAGCGCAGCGCGACGTTCGCCGGCCATCTCGAGCTCGCCGACCACCACCGCTTCGACCTGCAGTTCCACCAAGAGGTCGAGGCCTCCTGGGGCATCGCCTCCTACACGGCTCAGGTCGGTCCCCGCGCCGATCTGACCGAGCTCGTCGCGGCCTGGCTCCCGGACCAGCTCCCGCTACCCCGCGTCGAAGTCGCACTGCAGGGCGCCTTCCTGCTGCTCCGCTCCGCACCGAAGAGTCCCGGGAGCACCGAGAAGCGCCGCAGCGTGCTGTTCGGCGTGGCGCTCGCCACCGAGTTCGACCTCGGCAAGCTGCCCCTGGCCGGCGAGGCGCTCGGCACCGTGTCGATCGACGACATGCGGCTCCTGGTCGCCACCGCCGCGTTCGACGCGAAGGCCCTGGCGGTACTGCGGGAGATGGCACTCCCCGCGCTCGCCGGCCTCCACGCCGAGAAGCTCGACCGCGGCCTGCACGCCTCGGCCCGCCTGCAGCTCGGCACGCGAGAGCTGCCGCTCGACGTCGGCCTCGCGACCACCGAGGACGACCCGGACCCTGCCCCGAAGACGGTGCCGGCAACGCCGGATTCCGACGTCAAGTGGTTCGCCGTCGACCGCACCGTCGGCCCGGTCCACCTCGGCCGCGTCGGCCTGCGCTACCGCGACGGCGAGCTGTGGTTCCTGCTCGACGCGTCGCTCAGCGCGCTCGGTCTCACGCTGAGCCTCGACGGGCTGGCCGCCGGCTCACCGCTCGATCGCTTCGCGCCACGTTTCGACCTCGAGGGTCTCGGCCTGACCTACGAGAAGGGTCCGGTTGCGATCTCCGGCGCATTCCTCCGCCGCCACGTGCCGGCCAAGGACGGCCTGCCGGCGTTCGACGAGTTCAGCGGCGCCGCGTTGATCCGCACCGAGGCACTGACCCTGTCGGCGATGGGGTCGTACGCGAAGGTGAACGGCCAGCCCTCGCTGTTCCTCTACGCGGTGCTCGACTACCCGCTCGGCGGCCCGTCGTTCTTCTTCGTCACCGGTCTCGCCGCCGGCTTCGGCATCAACCGTGGGCTGGTCGTTCCCGATGTCGACCAGATCGAGCACTTCCCGCTGGTCGCCGACGCCGTGGCCGGGGCAGCCGCGCTCTCGCCAGCCGAACTCCCCGAACGGCTGGAGCGCCTCGGCGAGTTCGTGCCGGTGCGCATCGGCGAGCTGTTCTTCGCGATCGGGATCAAGTTCAACTCGTTCAAGCTGATCGACTCGTTCGCGCTGCTGACCGTGTCGCTCGGCAAGAGCGTCGAAGTCAATCTGGTCGGCCTGTCGACGTTGGTCGTGCCCACGCCGGAAGCCGGCAAGGCCATCCCGCCGCTGGCGGTCGTGCAGATCGCCATCAAGGCCACCTACGCGCCCGACGCCGGGCTCCTGGCGGTGCGCGCCCAGCTCACCTCCGCCAGCTACGTGTTCTCGCCCGACTGCCGGCTGCAGGGCGGCTTCGCGTTCTTCAGCTGGTTCTCGGGTCCGCACGCCGGCGACTTCGTCGCGACCTTCGGCGGCTACCACCCGCGGTTCAAGGCGCCCGCCCACTACCCGCAGGTGCCGCGCGTCGGCTTCCTCTGGAAGGTCGACAGCCACCTGACGGTGAAGGGCAGCGCGTACTACGCGCTCACTGCCCACGCGCTGATGGCCGGTGGCAGCCTGGAGTGCTCGTACCGCCGCGGCTCGCTCGAGGCCTGGTTCAAGGCCGGCGCGGACTTCCTGATCGCCTGGAAGCCATACCACTACGACGCCCACCTCTACGTCGGCATCGGCGCGTCGCTCGACACCTGGCTCGGCAAGATCTCGGTCAACGTCGGTGCCGACGTCCACGTCTGGGGTCCGGAGTTCGCCGGCGTGGCCGAGGTCGATGTCTGGGTCACCACGGTCACCGTCTCGTTCGGCGATGGCAGCCCGGCACTCCCGCCACCGATCGACTGGAAGACCTTCGAAGAGTCGTTCCTGCCGGCCCGCGACCAGGTCTGTGCGATCGCCGCCGCCGACGGCCTGGTGCAGACCCTCGAGATCCCCGAGCACCCGCCGCGGTGGATCCTCGATCCGACCGACTTCCGGGTGCTGGCGACCACGACGATCCCGGTGAAGCGCTCCGTGCGCGGCCTGACCGATCCCGTCGACGAGGTCGATGGCACGCTGCTGGGCATCGCTCCGATGGCGGTGCCCGCCGCAGGGTTCGCGTCCGAACTGCGCGTCCGGGTCCTGCGCGGCACCGAGGACGTCACCGAGGGCTTCGATCTCCGCCCGATCCGCAAGGGCGTGCCCGCAGCGCTGTGGGGCCTGCGACGCCAGCCGGACCTCAACGGGGCCGCGCAGATCAGCAACCGCCTGCACGGCTTCGAGCTGGTGCCCCTGAACCCCCCGCGCGCCGGCGCGACCGAGTCGATCCCGACCAGCTCACTCCGCGACGAGCGCACCGACGTCGATCCCCTGGAGCCCCGCGCCACGGCGCTCGGGCTGACCTTCATCGAACTCTCCGACGCCGACCGGCGCGAGGCCATCCGAGCCTCGCGTGCGACCACCGACGCGCATCGGACCGCCCTCCTCGAGGCGTTGGGAGTCCCGACCGACAGCGCCGCGACCGCGCTCCCGATCGAGGACTTCCTGATCGCCCCCGGCATCGCCGGCACGCTGCACTGATCCTGGGAACCCGATCCAGCATGACCGATCCCACCCCCACCGGTCCCGACCTCCAGGACGGCACACTCCGGTTCCTCGGCTTCCACGAGCCGCCGCTCGACGCCGGCCACTACCGGATCGAGGTCGAGCAGACCCTCGAGGTGACCCCACCGCGCGGCGCTCCGCGTCGGGAGTCCATTCCGCGCACGGTCCGCGAGTTCTCGATCGCCGGGCCGAAGTTCGTGCTGGACCCGGCCCAGGTGGTGGGCGTCTTCCCGCCACCCGGCAGCGAGGGCGACCACGGCTTCGTGCTGCCCCACGTGGTCCTCCGACGCAGCACCCTGCCCTGGGAGCGATCCCCGGGCGTCGACGGTTCCCGGAGCTGGCTGGCGCTGCTGGTGTTCGATGCCGACCACGCCCCTGAACCGAAGGCCCTGCCGCTGGGCCAGCTCCTGGAGCGGCCCGAGTTCCGCGGTGCTCGCGACGACACCCTGGAGCCCCACGATCGACAAGTGAAGATCCTGGAGTTCGACCGCACCACCGCCGCGGCCTTGCTGCCGACCGCCGCGGACCTGCACTGGCTCGCGCATGTGCGCGCCGACGATCAGGGTGTCGCATCGGCGGTGGTCCTCGCCAATCGCCTGCCGAAGGCCGACGGCGACAGTGTCGTCCATCTGGTGTCGATCGAGGGCTGCTACGACGAGCGGGGTCTCGCCGCGTCGCGCTTCCCTGGCCCCACCGCGACGCTCGTGTCCCTGCATTCCTGGAAGTTCGCGTGCCTGTCACCGGAGCTTAGCTTCCGCGGCCTGCTCGAGAACCTGGACACCGCGCCGTGCGACCTCCGCAGGGCGGCACCGACCGACGCGGTCGACGCGCGCCTGGCCGACGGCCGCATCCCGCTTCCGCACCATCTGCGGAACGGTCAGCGGACGACCTCGTGGTATCGCTCCCCGCTTGCCGCGCGGCGGATCGACACCGAGCTGCGCCTGCCGGCACGGACCGCCGACGAGCTGCTGCGCTTCGAGCCCGACACCGGACTGCTCGATACCAGCTACGCCGCCGCCTGGGAACTCGGCCGCCTGCTCGCGCTCCGCGACACCGCCTTCGCGCTCGAGCTGTTCAAGTGGAAGCGCAGCCACACCCGCTCGCTCCGCGCCGCGCGGCAGCGCCTGTTCCATGCGCACCTGCCGCAGCCGACCGGCGAGCGCTCGCCGGACGATCCGCCGGGCACCGTGCTCGAGTGGTTCGCCAGACTCGACCGCCTCGAAGGCATTCCGTTCCCGTACCTGGTTCCGGATCCGGACCTGCTGCCGCCGGAATCGCTGCGTTGGTTCCACGTCGATCCGTCGTGGATCCAGTGCATGAAGGACGGCGCCTTCAGCATCGGCCGCGTCACGCAGACCGACCTCTCGACCCCGCTACCCAGTCAGAGCGACCACTCCGAGCCCGCTCGGACCGGCGTGTTGCTGCGCTCACGTGCCGTGGCCGGCTGGCCCGACCTGCTGGTCGACGGCTATGGCACGCCCGGCGCCGACGATCTGCTCCCGGCGATCCGGGTCGAGCGCCTGGGTGACGACACGCTCTTGTGCCTGTTCGCCGGCACGCTGGAGATCATCGACTTCCGTCAGAAGCCCGAGCGCGTCCACTTCGGTATCGACGCTCCGGACGAGCAGCACGACTTGCCATACAAGGAGCTCCGCAACCGCGCCGACGGCACCGTGGAGCGCACGGTACCCGTGCCCTGGCGGGGCGCCACCGAGCAGCGCGTCGTCGACTTCCAGCAACTCGCCACGTCGATCGACAGGAGCCTCGGCCGCGCATCGTTCGCGCTGCACATGGTCGAGGGCACTACCCGAGTCCGCTTCCGTCGCGGGAGCCTCTTGGGCACAGCGTGACCCTGCCAGGCAGTCGGTTTGACGACTCACCTCGGAGTCGTCACGATCTGCTGCATGAGCGAGGAGACCGAGACGGAGATCGAAGCCGGGGACGCGCCCGGCACCTGCCCCGAGTGCGGCGCCAGCAATCCGCCGGACGCGAAGTTCTGCGAGAGCTGCGGAGTGACGCTGGCGACGAAGCGGCGGAAGGGCACCGGCAAGGCCGCGCGCCGGACCTCCGACCGGGATCGTCGGAGCGCCGAGAAGCAGCTCGGGGTCAAGCACCTGATGACCAGCGCGCGGTCGACGATCGCCAACGCGCGGGTCTACCTGTCGGTGCTCGGCGCGGTGATGGCGCTGCTCGGCCTGCTCGTCGACGAGCCGCTGGCCAAGGGAATCTTGCTGGGACTCGCCGGCGCGTTCCTGATCGGCGCCTGGCTTCTGCCGAAGGCGCCGCTGCCGGGCTTCGTCGCGATGGCGGGGCTGATGACCGTGTTCATCGCCCTGATCCTGATCGGTGGCGGCTTCCCGGCCTGGTGGATGTGGCTGATGGCGATCAGCCTGTGGGCCGCGGTGCCGCGGATCGCCCGCGCCTCGCGCGTCGTCCGCGAGAACCGCGACGTGCTCGGCGACGACGCCTTCACCAGTACGACCACCCGACTGAAGCGGGAGCGTCGGGAGCGCGGCGAGGGCCCCAGTCAGGCCCGGACCCGGGCCCGTGAACGCCGGGTCGCGGAAAGCGCGGGCCGCGGCAGATCGATGGCGATCATCGCGGCCGGCATCGTGGTGGGGATCGCCGTGGTGGTCGCGGTCGTGCAGATGGCAGCCGCAGGCGAGACGATCGACGTGCGCGCGACGGAGCTTCGCGAGCACTGGAACGCCGACCGGCACGACCACGTCGCCGCGATGATGCTGCCCGACCGCCGCCGCGAGTTCTGGCCGAAGATCGAGCGCGTGCTCAACCGCGAGGGTTGGGACGAGGACCTACCGAGGATCGGCGAGCCGAAGTTCGTGGAGCGCCACGACCAGCGTGCGATCGTCGTCTTCGCGATCGAGGGCCGGACCGGAGCGTCGGTGAAGACCTATTGGAACCTCGAAAACACGCTCTGGAAGCTGTACTCGATCCACTTCACCGGCCTGCGCGACTGACGGCATCCAGACCCGCGCACCCGATGGCGATCCGGTTCTGCCCCCACTGCGAGATCAGCCTCCGCGCCGAGGCGCGGTTCTGCGGGCACTGCGGCCGGCCCGCTCCCAGGCGACTCGACGTCGACGTGGTGCGGGACGAGATCCGACGGGACCGCCGGCACCTGCGCGCCGTGGTCACGGTGTTCGTCGGCACTCTGCTGGCACTGTGGCTCGCCGGGCTGCCGTTCGACGAGGCTGAAGAGTCGGCCGGCCAGGCGCTGACCAGCTTCGCGCTGCAACTCGCGGTCGGCGTTCTGGCCTGCGTCGTCGTCGGCGGTCCGCAGCAGTTCGCGGCGACGTTGCGCGCCAGCCTCGCTGGCCGGCCCGATCTCCGCTCCATGGCCCTGGCTGTGCCCGTCGGCGTCGCGAGTTACCTGGCCGGTGTGGCATGGATCGGGCTCCTGATCGCTGCCGTCGGAGCCGAGCCTGGAGAGACCGACGCACTCCCGCTCTGGATGATCCTGGCCGTGGTGGTCGGCGCACCGCTGGTCGAGGAATGGATCGACCGTGGCGTGCTCTGGCACATCGCGACGCCCCTGGCTGGCGAGCGCGGTGCGGTGTGGATCACCGCGACGCTGTTCGCCCTGATGCACGGACTCAACGGAGGCTTCGTGCTCGAGCTGCCGCACCGGTTCGTGGCGGGCCTCCTGTTTGGTTGGTTGCGCCTGCGATCGGGCAGCCTCCTGCCATCGATCGCGGCGCACATGCTGGTCAACGGTCTGGCGGTCGGGTTCGGCTGAACGACGCGGCCCCGGATCCGGAAGGCCACCCGGAATTCGCGACCGTTCCGCCCGTGGCCGGCATCCTGGTGGGCGATGTCCGGCTCCCGCACCACGATCGACGACCTGCTGCTCCACGCTGGCTGGTTGCGGGGCCTCGCCCTGCAGCTCGCGGCCGATGCGCATGGCGCCGAAGACGCGGTGCAGGACACGCTGCTGCAAGCGATGCGGCATCCGCCCGACGATCCCGCGCGGGCCAAGGGCTTCCTGGCGACCACGCTGCGCAACGTGTTGGCCGGGCGCAGCCGTGCGGAGCGACGGCGGGCGCGGCACGAGTGGCATGCGGGGGAACACTGCGAGGCGGCGAGCCCTTCGGCAGCGGAGCTGGTGGAGCGCGCCGAACTGCACCAGGCGCTCGGCCGGTTGGTGCTGGAGCTCCCGGAGCCGCAGCGCGAGATCGTGCTGCGTCGTCACCAGCACGGCGAGGACGTCGCGGCGGTCGGCGCGGCGACGGGGCTGAGCCCGGACGCGGTGCGCGCCCACCTGCGCCGGGCCCGCGCCACGCTGCGCAAGCAGCTCGAACGCCAGGATCCCGACCTGGCGCGGACCTTCGCCGGGGTGACGGCAAGCGTGGGCGCGCTGCTGCGCGAGTTGCCTGAGTTCCCCGGTGCCACGACCGGCACGGCCGTCCCGACCGCCACCCTCACCACCCTCGGCCTGATGAACGCCAAGCTCTGGACCGCCCTCGCCGTCACTGCAGCCGTCGCGCTCGCCTGGGTCGCGTGGCCGCGCGCGGAGGACTCACAGCGGAGCCCAGTGGTTCCCGCCAGCGGTCCGGACGCTCGATTCGCTGCCGGAACATCCGATCCGAAACACGACGTCGGCCTGCGCACCGCGACCGGCGAACCCGCGATCCCCGAGCGCGGCGTGGTGGTCGCCGAACTCGCCACGGACTTCGTCCGCGAGGGTCGCCTGGTCGGGGTAGTACCGGCGGCCCCGATCGATGCGCCGCTGGAGATCCGTTTCGACGGCCGGGTGGACGGAGTGCGCCGCGAGCACGAGGCGAGGATCCCGGTGCAGCCCGACGGGCGGTTCCGGTTGGTGCTGCCGCCGTGGGCGAACGACTGCGAGCGCTTCGACCTACGGATCGACTTCCATGGACTGTGGTATTCCGACCTGACGAAGCGCTTCGAGGGGGAGCTGCAGCGCGACGCCTCGGAGTTGCTGCTGGAGGTGCAGCCGATCGGGATCGTCACGGGGCGGGTGGTGGACGGTGACGGCGAGCCGGTGGTGGCGGCGCGGATCGTGGCCATGGATCCCCGTGAGGCGGAGGATCCTGGCGAGATGACGACGCTATTCGGACAGACCAACAGCGGATCGGAAGGCGCCTTCCTCCTCAAGGTGCGATGCGAAGGCCCGACCATCCTCCTGGCGCTCCCGATGCAGGAAGCGTCGCTCAGTGGCCTCCGCCTCCAGATGATGCGACCGGTGAACGAACAGGAGCTCGTCGCCGACGCGCCGGTGACGGACTGCAATGCGCATCGGGACGACCTGCTGCCGGCGTATCGCGAGGCCGAGATCGTGTTCGGCAGGCAGACCGATTTGGCCCCGATCGCGCTCGACGTGCCGAGCCCGATCACCGGCCGCGTGGTCGATCCGAAGGGTGACGGGATCCCCGGCCTCGGCGTCTGGTGGCTTCCCCAGGACGCACGGCGCTATGCCTACGTCGCCGGCCGCAACCTCGCTCTCTGGGACGACGACCGCGCGGGGTGGGCCTGGAGGGGGCTGTGCGGAGACGACGGGCGCTTCGGACTATGGGCCAATCCCGGCCGGCCGGGAGTCTGCCGGCCCTCGAAGATCGACGGCGGCAACCTCCCCTGGCTCACTCCGGTCCCGGCCATCGCCCCGACCCATGTCGAGCTGCGACTCGAGCGAAGGGTGACCATCCGCCTGCTGCGCGACGGCGCACCCGTCGCGGACGTCCGACTCAAGCCTCACCGAACGGGAGGATTCGAGCCGATCCCGCTCGTCACGGACGAGTCCGGAGAACTGCAGCTGTGGCTCCCGACGGAGGGCGAAGCCCGGCTCCTTCTGTCCCGCGGCCCCGGCGACAAGCTCTGGATCGACGCCCGCGAAGCCGACGACGACGGCCTCCTCGTCATCGACCTCGACGACTGACCGCCTACCCAACCCGCCGCGGAGCACTCCGCCCCGCCGCCTTGCTCGCCTCCAGCAACTCCTTCAACTCCGCGACCACCTCCGGCCGCTCCGACCACAGATTCGTCGTCTCCCCCGGATCGACCTCCAGATCGTAGAGCTGCCCCGGCGCATCCGGATCGGTCTCCGGCAACGCATAGGGCAGCAGCCGCCCCCGGTCATTGTGATTCCGGCTTGACGTCCTCGTCGAGTGGCGGACCCATCGGCTCCTACTGGCTCACGCGTCGGCCCGGGCCCTCCTGGTCTACGACGCGTAGCTCGAGCAGCGCGGCGTCGCGATGGAGGACGTGCTGACGAAGATCGTGGTCGTGAGTCGTGGATCGTGGGGCCAGCTGCGCTTCGGCTCGCGCGACCGAGCGGTCGACGGATGGTTCGCGAAGAGGCTGACGTGGCTCGTGATACGCCAGTCTCGCTGGGGATGGCGCGCGAGGTCCTAGAAAGCGCGGCGCACGACAGCCTGCAGCTTGGGACGCCCGACTATGCCGCAGTCTGCTTGATCGCGGTGGCGGAAGGTGCGACCGGCAGCGCCCTTTCTTGAGGAATGCCTCCACGTCTCCCGGAGACATCGCGCTCTATGCGAACGCAACCATCTCCTCAACGTCCGGGTTCATGAAGCGCCCGGTCATACCGCACAGCGCATCGAGGGGGGCAACCCCTCCGGCGCCCTCATCCGACTCGTAGTAGCGCCGCTCGACTTCGGCGATGCCGAACGACGTGAGCCACTGCTTCCGGCTGTTGCCCGATACCGCATCAGTTGGCCGTCGACCTCGATGGTCGGGGCTACAACGTCGGCGACCTCTACGACCACCACGAGAGCCTCGAGTGCTGCGGCCGCACTCGAGGCCCGGAGGTCCGATGACTGCTTCCGAAACGACTCTGGCGCCAGGCCGTCTTCTGCCGCGGAATCGACCATCTCGTCGAGTCATTGACGGAAATTGACCATCAACTCGTCAAAGCGTTCAATGCGGAGGGCTGTGGAGAGCGGTGAGTTGCCGCACGCAAGCGCTGTGTCTGTTGTCACTTACCTGGTATGAGCGACTCCGCAGCCCAATCCCACTCTTCTGCCAGAAGAGAGATATGCACCCGTCACGCTTTCGGGAATTCAAATTCAAGGACCACTCATCCCCCAGGTCAGGGGAACCAAGAGTTCGCCGTCCGTCGCAACGGGGCGCCCGAAACTGCGCTGATGAAATGGCAGGCGCCATGATCGTGCTGCCTGCCGGGAAGGACGCGACGTGACGAATCCAACGGACCAATTCCGAATCACCCTGTGGCTCCTGGCCTGCTCGCTGTTCTCGACGGGCTGCGACGAGATCGAGGCAACGGTGATCTTCCGGGGCGACGGCTTCGTTGCCGCCGTGCCGGCGGACTGGGAGCGGGCGGAGCCCGGTCCGATGCCGGGTCTCGGGCCTCTGATGCAGTTCGACTGCACGGCGTACTTTCGCGAGCCGTTCCGGTCCCAGGACGACATCTACACGGAGAGCTTCGCGTTCGGGACGATTCGCGGGCTAATCGTAGAGCAAATGAATCCGACTGATTTCGGTGACTATGTGCACGCGGCCGCCGAGAGTTCTCGGGCACTGCTGACTTCGATGGGGGATGTCTCGGTCGACGGCCCGACGTGGGAAGACGGGTTCGGCTGGCCGGTTGCCCGTATCGACGTGCGGACGTTCGACGCCGACCGGAGTCAGAGCATGCGGATGCTCTACATCCTGCGGGAGGGAAGCGTGCTGTTCGCCGCCTACCACGCCCAGCCCGATGAAGCCGATCGTCACTTCCCGCGTTGCAATCGTGTACTCGCAGACCTTCTGGACTGAACCAGGCCGACCACCAACCAAGAGTCACCCGACCATGCGATTCCTGTTTGCCCTGTTGCTGATCGCCGCCGCGCTGTGCGGCGGCTACTACGTTGCCTGGGAACGAGACACTGGCCCCGCGCGCAAGGTGGCGCGACTGATAGAGGAGACCGGCCCGCATTGCCTGGTCTGTGAGCGCACGGCAGCCGGCAGTGTGACCTACAGCATGGCTGCCGATCGACTCGGTCCGAACTCGCCGCAGGCACTGCGCGATCTCGACGCCCTGACGGCGAGTGACGAGCACTTCTGTCACCTTCATGCGCCCCCTGAGGAGCTCCAAGTGTTCATCACTGCGAAGATCGATCGCTATTTCGTGCTCCTGACCAGCGCCGCGCTGTGCTTCGGAGTGATCGCGATCGGCTTCTGGGGTGCCATGGCACTCATGGCGGGAAAGGCCGCCGGGCTGGGAGCGGTGCCATTCGGCTTGCTGGTGGGCTGGTTCGCGACGTTCGTGTCGGACGGCGTGAACATGATGTGAGCCCTTCACGACGCACCGTACCACGGGACGCCTTCGTACTCCGCACACCCCACACCATCGCATGGGACTCTACGACCGTGACTACATGCGCGCGGATCAGCCGCGGCTCCGCCCGCTCCCGGCTCCGCGAACGGCAAGTCCGTCGCGGACCTCGCACGGGACGGCCGGAAGCGATCACCTGGAGCCGTCGGACGCGATCCTGGGCGCCCTGCTTGCGCTGCAGGGTCTCGCGTTCGTGCTCCCGATCGCTCACTTCGCGCCGTTCGCGAGACGCCTGACGTGGTTGGAGGAGTTCGGAGTCACCGGCTTCGAAGTCTCCGCGCGACATCTGCTGTTGGTTGCGCCGGGACTCCTGCTGGTCGCTGGCCTGGTCGGCGCGATCGGTCGTGGTCGGGTCGCAGCGCTGCTGCTGATCGGGATTGCGGCCGTGGGGTTGAATCTGGTCGTGGGGGCGACCGGGGACCCGTTGGCGATCGCGGATGGACTCTCGCTGGGTCACCTCGTTCCTGCCGGTACGGCGTCCGTGCTCTTGGCCGCTACGATGTCGAGCGCGCTGATCGCAACGGTGGCCGACAGGAACCTCGTTCTACGCGCTCCATTTCTGCTGCTCACCGCAGCCGGGAGCGCGCTCTACGTCGCCTCACCGTTCTGGAACCCGCTGGACATGATCGACGCGTTCGAGCACGTGCGCGCGTTGGCTATGGATGTCCGCCTGACGCCAGACCACACGCTGGCGGTCGGCGGCGAGGGCACCGGACCGCGGTTCCTGCTGGACCGTTCCTGGTTCAGTTACCTGCAGTGGCTGGGTCGGGCGGGGGTCGTGTTCCTGGCGGGCTTCTGGTTCTTGGTGCAAGCCTGCGTGGCGGTGTGGGCCATTCTGCGGCTGTCCGCGCGCACGCGATTGGAAGCTGACATGCCTCCGGTCGGCGTCGTGGTTGCAGCGTTTGTCATATTCAACCTCATGAGCCTGGTCTGCTTCGGTCTCTGGGCGTTCGCCGCCCCATTCGGCGGGGGTGAGGACGCGTTCTGGGCCGTGGCTTCGCGGATCGGCGTGATAGCGGGCGCACTGGCGGTGCTCCTGCTGCCGTCGGTCGGTGTCGGTCGGTTGCTGGTCCCCGCACGCCCGCTGAAGTGACTCACGGCGAGTGACGCCAGTGGCGTAGGATCCGCGGCTCCATTTTCCCGACCGTTGTTGCCGCGGGAGGTGCCGGCTCGATTCCTGGTAGGGTCGCGCGGCGGCCCCGGCATCCATATAGGTACTCCACGCGGAGTCCCAACGTCGTTCCTTGACAAGGAGCTATTGACCTTCACCTCGATCAAGCCGAGAGGGTCGCTGCACGGGTCGGTCTCGGCGGGCGTGGAGCGTAGCCGCCGTCGCCAGGAGTACAGGGTCGCTGCGGCGCGTAGGAAACATGACGGGGGTTCTGGAGCCCAGCCACTTCAACCCGATCCACCCCGAACCCCACAGGCTCCCCCACCAGCGCGTCGCTCGGCCCCCTCTTCTGGCCTCATCGCGGAACTTCGCCTGCACCCAGACGCGCCACAACCCGCGCCGACAGACCGGTGCTCCGCAGCGACCCCGCACCCGCACCGCTCAGCGCACTCAGATCACTCCGCCCACAGGCCCGGAGCCTCCAGCGGCGGGCGTGCCGTTGACAGCGGCGGCAAGCTTGCTGGCAGAGGATCCCCGGCACGCAGAACGAGAACTCGCCCTGCGTGCCCGGCGCGAGCAATTCCTCGCCGAGCAGGCCACGTCCGCGACGGAGGAAGATCGATGAACACCGAACCTGCCGACGACGCACTGCTCGTCTCGGTGCACGCGGAACTGCGGCGGATCGCGCAGGCCCAGATGGGTCGGGAACGCGACGACCACACGCTGCAGGCGACCGCGTTGGTGCACGAGGCATGGCTCGCGTTGCAGGGGCGTCTCGACGAGGCCTGGTCGGAGCCGCGTCGGTTCCACCTCGCCGCCGCCGAGTTGTATCGAGCGCTGCCCCGGATCGGGGACTATCCGGCCACGGAGGTCTGAAGAACGTCGGATTCTCGCGGGATTCCAGGCACCTCCACGGGCAGCGCTTCGCGGGAGGTGGCGAATGCGGGCGAGAGGCCCGCCAGGCACTCACGGAATCCCAAGATGAACACAGTCTCCCGCTTCGCTCTCCCCGCCGCCGCCCTGCTGAGCCTCGCCGCGCCCGCATTCGCCCAGGATCTCGATGCCGAGATCGTCCGCAATCCGAACGACACCGTGACCTACACCGTCGACCTCGACGGCCCGCCACGGGGGATGTCGTTCCTGCTGACCAGCACGTATCCGACCTTCCCGTTCGTCCGGACGCCGTTCGGTCCGCTGTTCCTGGATCCCGCTGCGGCGATCGTGGTCGGCCAGACGCCGATCGATCCGCTCGGCCACGGTCGGTTGCAGTTCACCTTCCCGTTCCCGTTGGTGACCGGGACCCGCTTCTACTTCCAGTCGTTCAACATCGACGCGGCGAACCATTTGGCGCTGTCAGGCACCTACGTGAGCTGCCTCACGCAGGACTTCGCGTTCAGCAGCAACCCGCTGCCGCCGAACTTCGGCCTGGTGGTCAAGGGCTACGCCGACAGCGACGACATCAGCGCGCGCTACCGCCTGATCGGACAGCCGGGCACCCGCTACCGGATCACGGTCACCGATGCGCAGGGTAACCAGGTCGCGCAGCGCGAGGTGCAGGTGCCGGCGACCGGCAACGTGACGCACCTCGAGTTCGACCGCGCCGCGGGTCTGCAGCGGGGTCACCGCTGGCGGCTCGACGAGGTCTCGCGCGGCGGCGTGACCGAGCGCGCCTCGGGATCGTTCGACTGAGCCGAGGCGAGACGTCGCTCTTCGAGCGCGTAGCCCGGACCCGCGTCCCAGACGTGCAGGTCGCCGGCACCGGTGACCGCGGCGAGTCGGCGCCCGCTCGGTGACCACACGGCCTTCACCACGGCGTGGTCGAGGCGAAACGTCCCGGCGAGTTGACCGAGCACCGGGTCCCAGACCTTGATGGTCCGGTCCATGCTGCACGAGACCAGGCGTTGGCCACCGGCCTGCCAGTGCAGGCCGCCCACCTCCTGGTCGTGTCCGGCGAGTTCGAGCGGTTCCGCCTCGTCTGGCGACCACACCAGGATCCGGCCGTCCCGCTCGCTGACGGCGACCCGGCCGCTCGAGGCGTCGAGCGCGAAACTCTCCCGCCCGAATCGCGAGGTCGGCCCCGGGGCGGGCCAGCGGTGGAACTCGGTGCCGTCGTCGCCGCGGTGCAGCGAGATCCGATCGTGCCAGCGGACGGCGAGCGTCGATCCGTGCGCGTCCCAGGCAGTCGATCGGCAGGTGCCTTCGCCGCGGAACCAGAGCGTCGGTTCCGGCTCCTCCAGCCGCCACATCCACACCTCGCCGGCGAAGGTGAAGGCGACCCGGGCGGAGTCGTGGCTCCAGGTGGGAAACTGGTCGGCCAGGCGAAGGGCCGTGCTGGTTCTCCGGTCGCTGTCGTCGGTCTGGGACCAGATCGAAGCCCGTTGGTCGGAGTCGGATCCGGCGAACCACCGACCGTCGGGAGACCCCGAGAATCGGCCTGGTCCGAGGGCGGTCGACGTGGCGGTGCACTCTCCATCCGACACCCGCCAGGTCTGACGCAGCTCCTTGTGGACCAGCAGGAGATGGTCCTCGTCCCGCCAGTGCAGATCGGTGGAGTGCGGGGCCGTGAAACGGTAGGCGGGCCCCAACTGGGCTCGTGCCACCGGTCGATCGAGCGCGCGGATGTGGAGCGCGCGATTCCTGCCGCCGGAGAGGGCGAACCTGCCGTCGGCCGAGAACTCCGCCGCGTCGGCGTTACCGTCGTGGCGATCGACGATCCGGATCGCATGTCCTGCGGCTGCGCTCCAGATCCTCACCGTCCGGTCGTTCGAACTGCTCAGCAACTCGCGGTCGTCGGGCGACCAGCTCAACGCGGTCACCCAGTGCTGGTGGCTCTGCAGGTGCTGGCGCCGACGCCAGGTCTCCACGTCGAGGACCTGGATCGAGCCGTCGCCGTGACCGGTCGCCAGCGAACGCCCGTCGTGCGAGAACCGCAGCGCCTGGGTGACGGTGTCGGGGCTCGGGAGGTCGGCGTGCACCGACCAGTCGGCGGCGTCGAGCACCAGCACGTTGCCGCTGCGCTTGCTCAATGCCAGGAATCGACCGTCCGGCGAGAAGTCGATCTGCATCGCGTCGCCGTGGATCGTGTGTTCGTCGGGAGATCGGTGGACGACTTCGCCGCTGCGCCAGTCGAAGACCAAGAGGCCCTTCAGGAAGGTCAGGACGGCCAGGTGATCACCGTCGGGATGGAAGGCGATGTTGGACCCCCAGTCCGGGAGTTCGATCCGCGCCAGCACCTCGAGATCCTGCAGCCGCCAGACCGTCACGCCGCCCGACCCTGCGGCGGCGGCCAGCTTGCCGTCGCGACTCGGCACGACGGCGCGGTTCTTCGAGCCCGGAGCCTCGGGAAGCTCACGGTGCTGGAAGGTCTCGAGATCCAGTTCCCGGCAGAAGCCGTCGCCGCACACCAACACGTTCTGCGTCTCGGGAACCGCGGCGATGTGCATGATGAAACTGCGCATGCCGAGCACGTGTTCGGGGGAGTCCGCCAGACCGTGCATCGCGAACCATTCCCAGCCGCGGTGGTCGGTGGCGCCCGGTTCGGGGATCCAGTGCTCGAGTTGCCGCGCCATCGCGGCGATGCCGGTCTCGTCGTCGGCCAGGCTGGTCGCAGCCATTTGGGCGAAGTACAGGTTGCGGCGGGCCGCTTCGGCGGCGTCGTCGGCGCGGCCTCGTAGATCGCGCTCCGTCGCGGCGCGCAGGGCATTGTCGCGGGCGATCTGCAGCGCGGCGGCGAGGGCCGAGCCGAGTGCCACGAGCACGGTGAGTGCGACGGCGACCAGCGTGCGGTTGCGTCGCGAGAAGCGGCGGATGCGGGTCCAGCGGCTCGGGGGTCTCGCGATGATCGGTTCGTCGGCGAGGTAGCGACGAAGGTCGTCGGCCAGTGCCCGGGCGGTGAGGTAGCGGCGGTTGCGGTCCTTCTCGAGCGCGACCTGGCAGATGATCTCGAGGTCGCCGCGCAGGGCGCGGTCGTGAGTGCCGAGGCGGGCGGGATCCTCGTCGAGGATCGTCCGGATCGACTCGGTCAGCGAGCGGCCGGACAGCTCGAGCGGGAGGTGTCCGGTCAGCAGCTGGTAGAGCAGGACTCCGAGCGCGTAGACGTCGGCTCGGGCATCGAGATCGTTCGCGCCACGGAGCTGCTCCGGGC
This sequence comes from bacterium, assembly GCA_030432695.1. Lineage (GTDB taxonomy): Bacteria > Planctomycetota > UBA1135 > UBA1135 > UBA2386 > JAUILN01. The sequence goes on from JAUILN010000016.1 coordinate 122,263, forward strand.
TCATGTAGGGCACCGTGCCGACGAAGTGGCCGGTGCGAGTCAGCGCGGCCTCGGTGTCCCCGTCGATCTGCGCGTCGCGCGCGATGCCGAAGTCCAGGATCTTCGGTTGGGCGTGGTGGCTGGAGTCGGTGACGACGAGGACGTTGCCCGGCTTCAGATCGCGGTGGATCACGCCGCGGTCGTGCGCGTGCTGGACCGCTTCGCAGAGGTCGATGCAGAGGTGGATCCGGGCGTGCAGCGAGGCGTTGGTCTCCCGGGCCCAGACCAGTGGATCGCGGCCGTCGACCAGCTCCATCGCGAACCAGGGCATCGATCCGACATCGGTCTCGACGAGGCCGGTCTCGTGGATCTGGGCGATGCCCGGATGCTGCAAGCGTGCCAGCAGTTCAGCCTCCCGCTCGAGGCGACCGGCCCGCTGCAGGTCGGGGTCGATGCCGTGCAGCAGCTTGAGTGCCACCGGGCGGTCGAGCCGTTCCTGGATCGCCCGGTAGACGATGCCCATCCCTCCCGAGCCGAGCACCGACTCGATCCGGTAGCCGGGTACCCGGAGCCGCCGCTCGTCGATCGTGATCCGGTCGGAGGATGGAGCGTCGTGAGAGGGCAGCGCGGACTCGCTGTCGCACCCGAGGAGGTCCAGGAGCTCGCGGTGCAGGTCCGCGTCGTCGGCGCATTGCCGTGCGGCGAACTCCGCGCGCTCGGCGGTCGGCAGATCGAGCCCCTCGAGGAGCAGTGCCTCGAGCCGGCTGCGTCGTTCCTTCTCCTCGCGCGGTGCGGACATCGGAGGCGCTATGATCGGGGGCAGTGGACGATCTGTCGTGGAGTCTTCTCGAGTCTGGAGCCGGCACGGGCCGGGACGATGCCGAGGATCTGCTTCCACGGCTCTATGCTGAACTCCGCGAACAGGCCCGGCGGCTGCTCGGACGCGAGCGCTCCGGTCACACCCTGCAGGCGACCGCCCTGGTCCACGAAGCGTGGTTGCGCCTCGCCGAGGCCGCCGATTTCCGCCCCGATGGCGAGGACGAGCGCCGCCGCCGGTTCATCGCCTACGCGACGACCGCGATGCGGCGGATCCTGGTCGACCACGCGAGGGGGCGGGCTGCGGACCGGAGGGGCGGCGATTGGCGCCGGGTGACGATCGACGGCGACCAGCTCGGCCTGTCCAGCGGCGGCCACGACGTCGTCGAGCTGCACGACGCTCTCGAGGTGTTGGCCGCCGACCGGCCACGGATGGCGCGGATGGCAGAGCTACGGCTGTTCGGAGGGCTGAGCACCGTGGAGGCCGGAACCGTCCTGGGGCTGAAGGCCAGTGCCGCGAAGGACGAGTGGAAGCTGACCCGCGCGTTCCTGGCGCGGGAGCTGCGCGACCTGCACGCGGGCGACGCGTAGGCCCCGAAGCGGCCTCGCCCGGCGCGGTCGCGCGCGGTGGCGAGCCGCTCGAACGATTGCCACGAATCTCCCGGCCTCCTGACGGGTCCCGTGCGCCAAGGCGGGTGCATGTCGAATCCCCTACGAGTCGTCTTCCTCGCCGCGGGCCTGGCCCTGGCTCCCTCGCCGGTTTCCCAGGACCGCATCCAGGATCGGACGCAGCATCCGGATCCGTTCGAGGCGGGCCGGCACACGGCGTCCGTCGGGCGCAGTGCGCCACCATGGCTCGCGGCGGTCGACCGCGCGCGCGAGGGCGTGCAGCGCGATGAAGACCAGGTCCGTGGCTTCGGTCGCGACTACTCCGCCCGCTTCGCGACCACGGGAACGGAGTTCCTCGCGGCGTTCGGTGAGCGGGCACCGCGCGCCATCTCGATGGAGCTGCGCCTCGCGTCGGTGGGCCGGGGCGCGCAGCGGCTGCCGGTCCGTGCCCCGCACGCCGAGCCGACCGTGGTCGAGTCCGCCGGCGAGGCTCCCCACGTCGAGTTCGTCCACGAGGGTGGGATCCGCGAGCGCTACCACTGCCGGAACGAGGGGATGGAGTTCAGCGTCCTGCTCGAACGCCCGGTCGGAGGAACTGGCGATCTGCACGTCCGCATGGACCTCGACACGGAGCTGGTGGTGCCGGAGGGTCGGCACGAGGCGGGGATCCGGTTGGGTGCGGGGGCCCTCGGAGCCATCACGGTCGGCGGCGTCGTCGGGATCGACGCGGACGGGCGGCGATGCGAGGGATGGATCGAATCGGGGAACGGAAGGCTGGACCTGGTGCTCCCCGCGCCCTTCGTGGGCTCGGCGCGTTGGCCGCTGCTCGTCGATCCCCTGGTGGGTGTCGAGTTCGCGCTCGGGACCGGTCCCGCCACCTCCGATCCGGACCTGGCCTACGACCCCGCGACGGATACCTACCTGCTGGTCTACACGCGAACCCGGTCGGCCAGCTCCCAGGAGCTGTTCCTGCAGCGGCTCCACGGCGATGGGTCTCCCAACCGTGGGCCAACCTTGGTCACGAGGGCGCGGACGGTGCGCGGCAAGGTGGCGTTCATCGCTCGTCACGGGACCTTCGTCATCGGTGCGTTGGCGGATCACTCGGGCGGACCAACGGGCGAGCTCTTGGCGGCGGTCTTCGATCCGCGGGGAGGAGGACTCAGCTACCGCTACCCCGTCTCGGGCCAGGCCGACCTCGGGGCCGGTTTCGACGTCGCGGGGATCCTGGGTACCGAGGAGGACGATGCGCTGTTCGTCTACTACTCGGCTACTGCGGGCGCGGTGCGGGCGTTCCAGTTCCAGGGGGTGACCCAGTCGCCGACCCCCTTCGACTTCACGACGATCCACACGACCCCGACCGCGCCCGGATCGCTGGCCATCACCCGCCAGGTCCAGCCGCGCAGCCTCTACGCAATCGCCTGGACCGGAGAGGACGCCGCGGGTCACCACGTGATGGCGACGGTCTGCGACACCGAGCTGACCTCCCACTCGCAGGTGCTCCGCCTCGACGGCGGCGGTCACCAACTCCACGACGTCGCGATCGCCGCCTCCGACGACGGCTTCCTGCTGGTGCATGCGCGCCGCGAAGCCCCCGGAGTGGCCGGTGACTCGGACATCTACGCGCACCACCTGTCGCTGTGGGCCGGAGCACTGTCGTCGCGCTTCGGCAGCTTCCCGATCGAGAACGACGCCGGCGACGACGAATCGGACCCGGCGGTGGCCTGGCTCGGGGAAGGGCACTACGTCGTCGCCTGGCGCGACGTGCTGGTGCCCGGCTACGACGTCGCCGAGATCGCCACGCTGAACGTCCTCGATGACGAGCCACGGCGTTGTGGTCGGGAGCACAGCGCCCTGGTCTCGACCCTCGCCTCGTCGCGGAATCCGAGCTTCGCTTCGAATCGTGCGACCGGCGGGAGTACGCCGCGCGCCCTGCTGCTCTGGGACTCCGAGGACGTCGTGTCCGGGGATCGTTCCAATTACGGAGTGTTCGTCGAGCGCATGGGCGCCGGCGGGCCCGTGAACGATCTCGGCGGCGGTTGCGGCCTGTCGGGCGTGGCCGGCACCAACGGACCATTCGCATTCGGCAACCGCGACTTCGCCTTCACCCTGACGGGTGCGAATGGCGGGACGCTGACGGTGGCGGCCTGCCGGATCGGCTACGGGATCTCGCCGAGCTTCTTCCATTGCGGTCCCGGTTGCGCGTTGCTCGACGGAGTCACCTCCCTCTACGCGAACGTCGATGCGAGCGGGAACGCCGAGGTCCCGATTCCTGTGACCTGCAACGGGGCGTTGTTCGGAGTCGCGGTGAACGCCCAGTTCGCGATCCTCACGCCGAACGCGAATCCGTGCGGCATCGCGCCGGTCTCGCTCTCGAACACCTTGCAGGCGTTCATCGGCGATTGATCCGGGCGCCGATCGCGGCGATCGGCGAGAAGGCGTCCAGGCCGAGGCTGATCGGCTCGCCGGAGTCACGGCCCAGGTTGTTTCAGTCGGCCGGTTTCTTGATGCCGTCCTGCGGCCGCGCGTAGGCCAGCAGCAGGCCGGGGTAGCGGAGCGCCGCTCCCATGCCGTCGGTCAGGTCGGTCGGCAGGTTGGTCGGGTCGATCGCCGTGTCCTCGCTCATCAGGCGGAACTCATCGGTGACGTCGTTGGTCTTGCCGTCGACCGGGGCCGAGACCATCTCGTAGGAGATGTCGCGCTGGCCGTCGGGCAACAGCAGGTTGTTCGGCGTCGAGTTCGGCATGACGTGGTAGCCCCCGATGATCTCCACCGGGTGGCACATCGTGCACAGCCAGTTGTCGGTCACCGCGCCGCCGCGGTGCATGCCAGTCGCATTGTCGCCGAACACGTTGTGGCAACCGCCACAGGCCTGCATGTTCGGGGACTCGCTCCAGTTGCCACCGTCCGGGATGTCCTCGTCGTCGGCGTTGTGGCACTGCACGCAGTACTCGACCGCGTAGCGACGACCGTGGAAGACCAGCGCGTCGTGACACTCGTTGCAGGTCGCGGTCGACACGATGTCACGGGTCGCGGCGCGTAGGAAACATGACGGGGGTTCTGGAGCCGAGCCACTCCAACCCGATCCACCCCGAACCCCACTGGCTCCCCCACCAGCCCCTCGCTCGGCCCCCTCTTCTGGCCTCATCGCGGAACTCCGCCTGAACCTAGACGCGCCGAGCGGCCGTCGATCCGCGTGAACTACGCCGCGATCCCCCGCGAGCTGTCCGAGAGCGAGTTCTTCGGCCACGCCACGGGCTCGTTCACCGGCGCGCTGCGCCAGCGCGGTTCCGACATCGCGCTGCTGGCCGAGCAGTTCCTCCGCGACGCGGTTCGTCGCATCGGCCACCGACCTCCCCGGATCACCAAAGCCGTGGCGCGCCAACTCGAGTCCTACCCCTGGCCCGGCAACGTGCGCGAGCCCCAGCACGTCCTCGAGCGCGCCGCGCTGATGTCGCCGAGCCGTGTGCTCGAGCTCGAGATCGACAACCTCCGCGCGGCGCTCGAGCAGGCCTGTGGCAAGGTCTACGGCGCGGGCGGCGCCGCCGAACTCCTCGGCATGAAGCCGACCACCCTGGCCTCGCGCCTCGAGGCGCTGAAGATCAAGCCGTTGCGCTGACGGCTACAGCCGGTTCCAGGCACTCGGTGTCGCAGATACGCTGGAACAGGTTCGAGGGAGTTTGCCGCCCGACGGAGCTCGTGCGCTTATGGCACGAGGCTGCAATGTGCCTTGGAGAGCAGAAACGGGATCGAGACGCCATGGAACGCCCACCGTACGACGGGAGTGCACCGGCTCCCCGCGTCGTGAACATCGAGACCACCAAGTACTGCAATCTCCGCTGCAGGATGTGCATCCAGTTCCTCAGCGGCTCGACGGTCAAAGGGCCGCACATGGCGTTCGATCACTTCGAGGAGATCGCCGACCAGGTGTTCCCGTTCGTCGATGTCTGGCAGCCCAGCGTTGCGGGCGAGCCGATCCTGACGCCCCGGTTCGGAGACATGCTCGACCTCGGCCATGCCTGGGGGCTGGGTCTCGACATGACAACCAATGGCACGCTCCAGCAGGGGGCGGCGATGGACCGGGTCGTTCGAGATCTACGACAGGTCCAATTCTCTTTCGATGCGCCGACCAAGGCGTCCTTCGAACAGATTCGGGTGGGAGCGACCTTCGAGAAGGTCGTGGCGAACATCCTCGCGCTGCAGTCACTGTGCGAGCAGCAGCGGTCGGAAGATCGGCCCATGGTGGAGCTGAGTGTCACCTTGATGCAGAGCAATGTTTGCGAGCTGCCGGATCTGGTGGACTTCGCTGCGGAGACCCTGCGAGTCGACGCCGTGCAGGTCATGCACGTGTTTCCGGCCAATGAGGACGTTCGGAGGGAATCCCTCGTGAGTTGCCCTGAGCTTGCCGCGAGCAAGATCCGGGAGGCGGAGCGACGGGCCGTCCGACACGGCCTGGGGTTCGTCGTGTATCCACTCGCTCCGGCCTTGGTGGCGACGGTCCGAGGGAGCGGGGAGCGGGCACGGCTCACCGCGGATGCCGGGGACCACTTCGACGGTCTCGGCGAGATACGGCACGACTCCCGGAGGCAAGCACGGCTCCCGCGACGGACTCCGAAAGCGGAGGCGCGCCGTGCCGACCGGGCGGCGTCCTCGTCTCTACCGCGGCGATCGCGTGGATCCGGTCGGACCGACTTGCCCCGGTCCATTCCCTACTGTCCGCAGCTGTGGCGCCGGGCCTACGTGCATCTGGACAACTCCGTCCTGCCATGCTGCATGCCGGGTGCTCCGACACTCGGCTACTTGCACGACCAGCCGTTCGAGGAGTTGTGGAACAACCGCGCGTACCGGGCGATGCGTCAGCGGCTTCTCGGAGGTGATCCGGTGCCGGTCTGCCGCGGTTGCCAGTGGCTGCAGACGACCGAGGACCCAGGGATCATCGCCGAGGTCCTCGCGGACATGGCGCAGACCACGGACTGGATACCGCTTCCGGACTGTCTGCTTGCCGGGTCGTCCGGGGCGTTGCCAACTCGCACGGATGCGGCACCGACTCTGGCCTGGGATCCCATTGCGGAGGCCATGGCGTACCGGATCGAGTTCTCGTTGGATCGGTTCTACAACCTGGATCATTCGGCGCCGGGCTTGAGTCCGGACGGCCCGTTCCGCTACGAAGTTCCAGAAGACCTCTGGAGGATGGCGCCCGCGCATCGCGGCGTTTTCTGGCGCGTCATGGCTCGGCTGCCGGGCTCGGAGGACCGCGTCGTGAAGCAGGGGCTCCTGCCTCCCGAGGTTGCCATGGATGGCGTCGCTTCTGCGGGGACCAGTGTCGGGCACGAGGCCTAGTGGTCTGTCGCACAAGTTCGCGCCAAAAGTTTGGCCGGTTTGGAGGCCTAGTTCGTACCACGTAGCATGGCGAACACGGGACGGCCGATGGCGGCTCTGACGTTGACCGACGAGGAGCGCGAAACTCTCCAGGGGTTCGTACGGCGCCGCAAGACGCATGCTGCGCTGAGCCAGCGAGCGAAGATCGTGCTTCGATGTGCGGACGGCATGGCCAACGTCGATGTAGCAGAGGCACTCGGGGTCACCAACCACACGGTTGGCAGGTGGCGCAAGCGCTTCATCGAACGACGCCTCGAGGGCCTACTCGACGAACCTCGAGTAGGACGCCCTCGCACAGTCGAAGACGAGGATGTCGTTCGAACGATCGACGCCACTCTGCATGACGACCCGGACGGAAGAACCCACTGGTCTACACGCTCGCTGAGTGACCACCTCGGCCTGTCGAAGGATGCAGTCGCGAGGATCTGGAGAGCGTTCGGGCTCCGGCCGCATCGATCAGAGTCGTTCTCTCTGTCGAAGGACCCTCAGTTCGTCGAGAAGGTCCGTGACATCGTGGGGCTCTACATGTGCCCTCCGACCAACGCGGTCGTGCTCTGTGTCGACGAGAAGTCGCAGATGCAGGCGCTAAACCGCACTCAGCGCATGCTTCCGTTGACGCCGGGTGAAGTCGAGCGACGCACGTGCACCTATGAACGCAACGGCACGACCACACTCTTCGCCGCGCTCGAAGTCGCTACAGGGAAGGTGATCGGCGACACGTTTCGCAGGCACAGATCCAAGGAGTTCTGCGCCTTCCTGAACCAAGTTGATCGAGACGTTCCCGAAGAACTCGACGTCCATCTCGTGCTGGACAACCTCGCGACGCACAAGACCGAACAAGTTCACAACTGGCTGGTCCATCACCCGCGCTTCCACCTCCACTTCACTCCGACCTACTCGTCTTGGCTCAACCTCGTGGAGCGCTTCTTCTCAATCGTCGAACGGCGCGTGACCCAGCGGGGAGTCCATCGATCGGTGGCTGAACTAGAACGCGACATTCGCGAGTGCCTGGAAGCGCACAACAAGGACCCGAAGCCTTTCGTGTGGACCAAGACAGCCGACGAGATCCTCGAGAATCTCAAGCGATACTGTGAGCGAGCTTCAGCGGTCCGCGCCGAGAAGGACCGCCGCCGAAAGAAGGAAAACTCATGACGCGAACTCTTGCGACAGACCACTAGGAACTCTGCAGATCAGCGGGTGCGCAGGCCGATCGCCAGGCCGAAGAGCTGCTCGACGCCGCCGCTGGAGTTGCCACGGATGCCGTAGATCCGGGCCACGCCGTTCTTGCCGGGCAGCGTGTGCGTCGCGCCAACCACCGCATCGCTGGGCGGTGGCAGCGGGTAGAACACGACGCGGTCGGCGCCGGACGACACCGTGAAGACCCCATCCACGAACAGGGCGTGGAAGTGCGGGTTGAGCGGCAGCGCCGAGTCGAAGCGCTGCACCGACACCACTGCGGCTGGCCGAGCATCCTCGATGCCCTGCCTGCGTGCCTGACGGCGCTGCAGGGCGAAGCACGAGCGCACGAAGATCCGGCAAAGGTCGCCGAGGAGATCCGGGTCACGGGCCACTGGAAAGCGCAGCTCGAAGGGCAGGCTCAGGAGTTGTTGGAGTCCGCTCGCCGACGCGTCCTCACCCGTCGTTGCAGACCACCTCGTACTCCCATGGGCCGTAGACCGTTCCATCGGGCGAGATCTCGTGGAATGACAACCGGAACAGCGAGCCGCACGGCGCATCCACGATCCACCACCACTGGGCGCCCTCGGGAATCCCGCCTACCAACACGGCTTCCCACTCCCCGTCTGCGTTCAGTGCCTCGATGAGGGCGACGACGACGTGTCCGGTGTTGTTCGTGACCGGGCCGATCACGGTACCCGGTGGGATTTGGATCTGGGCCGCGGCGCTTCCGCAGAGCACCGCGACGAACAGGATCGCGGAGAGGATCTTGCTTCTCATGTTCGTTCTCCAGTTATTGGGTCCAGACGCGGCGGAACGGACCATCGTTGGCGTCCGGCCGCCCGTGAACCTGGGTGCGAACGGGAAGGAGATCGAACACGGAATCTCGACGAGATCGCGGTCTCGCTGCCGACGGCGCCTACCACGGACGTGACCGCCCCCACCGTTCGCCTCAGACGATCTCTGGCATCGCCATCCACAGCTTCGCGATGCCATGCAGCCGGGCGATCAGGCCGGACATGACGCCGACGATCATCAACGAGCGACACAGGGTCCTCGACTCTTCGTCGACGAGGGGGCGGAACAGGGTCGCGAGAGGCCGCGGCCACAGGCGCGCGAACACGCCGAGAACGACCAACCAGGTGCCGGTCGCGGCGATGAGGTAGTGACCGCGCGTAGGAAACATGACGGGGGTTCTGGAGCCCAGCCACGGCAACCCGATCCACCCCGAATCCGTTCAAATCCCCCACCAGCACCCCGCTCGGCCCCCTCTGCTGGCCCTTCGCCCGACCCTCAACGCCCCGCAGCCCGCGCCGACAGACCGGTGGCCCGAAGCGACCCCACACCGGCCCCGCTCAGTGCACTCTGATCACTCCGCCCACAGGTCCGGCGCCCCCGGCAGCGGACGCGCCGGTGAGTGCGGCGGCAACTCGGCCGGATGCCCCAGGTGCGACAGCACCCGCGTGATCGTCCGTGGATCGGTGATGAACGTGAGCAGGCGCCGGCGAGTCTCGCAGTGCGGACAGAACATTACGTCCACCCCAAAGCTCCTAAGCGTCAACTCCGCCCACGTCCAGCGACGCCGCCATTGCGGCTTACGCCGCCGCTTCTCGCCCACCGCCCGGCATAGCCGCCGCTGCCTCGACCGGAACGCGGGACGCTCCCCTCGTCCTCGCGCGGTACCGGCACCACCCGCTCGCGGTTCGACGCCGCGGGCTCCTCGCGGCGGGGTCGAGCCCGATCTACCAGTTCGCCCACGCGTTCCGTGATGGCGAGGTGGGAAGGCGGCACGCGCTGATGGACGAGGTGGAGTCGTTCGTGCGGGACTTGCTGCCGGCAGCGGGCGACGTGCCGTTCGCTCGGAAGACCTACCGGAAGGTGTTCCTGGATGCGGCGGAGGTCGACCCGTTCGCGACGTCGGTCGCGGAGATCTGTGCGGTGTGCGAGCGACTCGGTGTGGCGGTGCCGGCGGGCTTCGAGGAAGGATCTCTCGACGATGCCCTGGACCTCCTGCTCGTGTGGCACGTCGAGCCGCAGCTGGGCGGAGGCGTGCCGCTGTTCGTATATGACTACCCCGCATCGCAGGCGGCACTGGCGCAGGTGCACGAGGGCCCGGATAGCCACCGCACGGCGCAGCGCTTCGAGTTCTACGTGGAGGGCGTGGAACTGGCCAACGGCTACCACGAGCTGTTGGATGCGGCGGAGCAGCGGACGCGGTTCGAACAGGCGAACCGGACGCGGGTCGCGGACGGGCGCGCCGAGCTGCCGATGGACGCGGAACTACTCGAGGCGCTGGCGGCAGGGATGCCGGCTTGCGCGGGCGTTGCCCTGGGGTTCGACCGGCTGATGATGCTGGCGACGGGCGCGACGGAAATCGGGGACGTGCGGTTCGGCTGGGCGCTCGAGGGCGGCGCACGACTGCCGCACGACCTCGAGCAGAGCCCTCGGCCAGCGCCACTGCACACCGTCGCCGGTCGACAGCTCGCCGACGGACGACAGCTGTCGGAGCGAGGGCAGCCTGGGCGCCGACGCCCCCCGGTGACCGCGGCGGTCAAGACGTTGGCGCGCCCGGTCAAGAGGGCGCCGAAGCCCCCAGCTAGGTTTCTCGCATCGCAACGACACCCGAGAAACGAGGAGCCCGAAGCATGCAAGAGCCACGAGAAGGCAACCCGCCCCGCGACCTCACCCTGATCCTCGGTGCGACCGGCAAGACCGGCCGCCGCGTCGCCGCACGCCTGCAGGCGCTCGGCGTCCCGGTGCGCGGCGTATCGCGCTCGTCCGACCTCCCCTTCGACTGGAACGATGACACGACCTGGGCCGCCGCCCTGGATGGCGTGCGCCACGTCTACGTCAGCTACTCCCCGGACCTGGCGGCGCCCGGCGTGCAGCCGATCATCGCGTCGTTCGCCCACATGGCGAGGGACGTCGGCGTCGAGCGTCTGGTGCTGCTGTCGGGCCGCGGAGAGGAAGGGGCGCAACGGTGTGAAGACACCGTGCTCGACATCGGCCCGCGCTGGACCGTCGTGCGGGCCAGCTGGTTCAACCAGAACTTCAGCGAGGGGCACTTCCTACCGGGCATCCAGCAGGGAACCCTGGCGCTGCCCGCAGGCGACGTGCGCGAGCCCTTCATCGACGTCGACGACATCGCCGACGTCGCGGTGGCCGCGCTGACCAGCGACGGGCACGAAGGCCAGATCTACGAAGTGACCGGGCCGCGCCTGCTGACGTTCGCCGAGGCGGTCGCGGAGATCGGGGCGGCGACCGGCAGGCCGATCGAATACCGCCGGATCCCCACGCAGGACTACGTCGCCGCCGCAACTGCAGAGGGCGCGCCGGGGGAGATCGCGGACCTGCTCCGGTTCCTGTTCGACACCGTGCTGGACGGACGCAACGAGTCGGTGGAAGACGGTGTGCAGCGCGCTCTCGGCCGGCCGCCGCGCGACTTCCGGGACTACGCGCAGCAGCTGGCCGCGACCGGTGTCTGGGACCAACCGCGGTCACCGGAGGCGGTCGTACGACGCCTGATCGACGAGGCGTTCAACCAGGGTCGGACCGAAGTGATCCCGGAGCTCGTGCACGCGGACTACGTCTACCGCAGCCCCGGCGAGCAGGTCGACGGCGCCACCGGCCTGCAGGCGTTGGTCACGGGCTACCGGACCGCCTTCCCGGACCTGCACGTGCGCATCGACGAGTTGGTCGCGACCGACGACACGACCGTGACCTCGCTCACTCTGACCGGCACGCACCGAGGTGATCTGCTCGGCATCGCGCCGACCGGCAAGCCGGTCGAAGTCCACGCAATGGTGCGCTCGCGGTTCCGCGACGGCCGCATCGCCGATGAGTGGGAACTGCTCGACATGCAGTCGCTCCTCGAACAACTCGGGGTCATGGAGTTGTCATCATGAGCGGGCTGTCCCTGGCCGCTGCCATCGGATCGGTACTGGTCGCCGGCATCTTCTTCACGTTCTAGACGTTCGTGATGCGCGCACTCGGCAGGCCCTGGTGCGCTGGCCCCACTGGAACCACGTGCGGAAGCTCGTCTCCCTGGCCGCAGGCGTCGTGTTCCTGCTCGCCCTGGATCGCGCGTAGCCGACGCGCCTGGATTCAGAGGGCGGCGTGGAAGGGAGCACCCCTGCGGGACGGGCCTCCGGCTACCATGCGCGACCATGGGGGTCGTCACCGCCATCTTCGCGCGCCGCATCGCGCAGGCCGCCGGGTCCGAGATCGACGCCCACGCCATGCTGCGCTCGATCGGCCTCGACCCGGACGCCGGCATGGACGTCGGCGACATGGTCGCAGCCGATGCGTACTACGACTTCCTCGAGCGCATCGCCGCGCAGATGCGACACGGCCACGAACTTCCGCTGAAGGTCGGGCCATTGATGCGACTCAACGACTACGGCGCGCTGGGCCTCGCGTGGAAGTCTGCGCCCACCACCCGCGACTCGCTCGAACGCGTGGCCCGCTACTGCCGCGTTTGGACCGACAACATGACCTATGAGCTGCGCGACGAGGTCGGCGGCAGCCTGTTCGTCCTGAACCGCTCGGGCGAGCGGCGCCTCGGCATGCGGCTGTCCAACGAGGCGACCGTGGCGAGCGCCACTTCGCTGATCCGGCAGACGTCGACGCCGCGCTTCCGTGCCCGCGCCGTCTACTTCCGGCACCAGGCGCCCCCCAGCACGTCGGCGCACGAAGCCTACTTCGGTGGTCCGGTGCACTACGGCGCCGAACTCGATGCCCTCTCGATCGCGGAAGAAGCGCTCGATCGCCCCAACCAGCTGGCCGACGACGGCATCTCGGACTACCTGGTCGGCCAACTGGAGCGCGAGGTCGAGCGACTTCGGTCGGATGAGGACCCGATCGTGGAGCTGGTGCGCAAGACCGTCTCCGACGCGTTGTCCGACGGCCTGCCCCGCATGGCGACCGTGGCGAGCCGGCTCGCGATCAGCAACCGCACCCTCGGTCGGCGCCTCGCCGACAAGGGGCTGACGTTCAAGGCCCTGGTCGAGTCGACGCGACGGACGTTGGCCCACAACCTGCTGCGCCAGAGCCGCTACTCGCTCTCGGAGGTCGCGTTCCTGACCGGCTTCTCGGAGCAGAGCGCGTTCACCCGCGCCTTCAAGAGGTGGTCGGGCGAGACACCGAAGCGATACCGCGACCGCACGCGCACGCCGCCAACACCCACCTGACTCGTCCACTCCACCGCTGTCCATGCACGTGCATCCGGTTGGCCACGGGCGGCGCGGGATGATCTCCCCTGCAGCAGGGCGGCTGGAGAAAGCCCCTGATGCGGCGCGAGCAGCGAAGCCCGGGAGCGCCCCGGAACATCGGCTGTCAATCGGCACGAACCATCTCGGTCACGCCCGGTAGCTCCGCCTGCAGGTACTCGGCCAGCGCACGGACGACCGGCAGGGCCCCCCGGCTCGTCGGTGTAAGGAGGCTGATCCGTGCGTCGGCTGCGAGCCACTCCGGCAGCACGGAGACGAGATCGCCCGCGACCAGCTCCGGGCGGCAGACGTAGCCCGGGAGCGCCACGATTCCCAGCCCGGCGGCGGCGGCCTTCTTGAGGGTCGACATGTCGTCACTGCACAGCTTCGGCCGGAAGTGCACGGTGTGGCGCGCACCCTTCGGCCCGAGGAGGGCCCACTCCCCCAACTCCGGGCGCCAGCCGGCCTTCAGGCCCACGTGGCTTCCCAGCTCTTCCGGGGTCGTGGGGCGACCCGCGCGCTCGAGGTAGGCCGGACTGGCGAACAGGAACCAGGGTGCTCGCGCGACCGCGCGCTGGACGAGGCTCGAATCCGGCAACGGCCCGACATGCCCACGGAGGGCGAGGTCGATCCCGGCTTCGACGAGGTTCACCGGCCGGTTGGTGACGTTCTGGATCACCTCGACCCCGGGGTTCGCGAGCAGGAAGCGACTGACGAGGTCTCCCAGTGCGTACTGAGCCATACCGACCGAGCACGAGATGCGCACCCGCCCCACGAGGGAGTCGGCCTGGCACCGGACTTCCGCCTCCGCAGCCTCCACCTCGTCGAGCGCGGCGCGGGCCCGACGGTAGAACGCCTGCCCGAGGTCGGTGACCACGAACTGCCGCGACGTGCGGTGGATGAGGCGAACGCCCAATCGGTCTTCGAGCTGCTGCACGTGTCGACTGAGCAGCGACTTCGGCAGGTCGAGAGCCCGTCCGGCCGCCGCGAAGCCGCCCTTCTCCACGACGTGCGCGAAGTAGTAGTAGTCGTTGAGGTCGAACTGCATCGGGCCCCGGTCGTTCCATCCAGAGAACGCTGGGTCCCGATTGTCCGACTTCTCAGGCCGCGTGTCGCGCCTAGGAGGCAGGGTCACGGGACACGTTCCGATCCAGTGCGTGACCTCGTGCTCAGGTCGAAGCCGCGAAACGCAGCCGAATCTGTGGATTCGGCGAGGCTTCGGGGCGAGATCCTGGGCGCGAGGGCGCGTGCTGGGCGGAATGGTCTGCCGTGACCCTGTCTCCTAGTGTCCTGGTAGGCCGAGATCCGAACCGGGAAGCCAGACATGACCATCAAGAGCACCGCCATCCACCAGAGCAACCGTCCGGAGAACCACGGGTCCAGAGCCCACCCGACCTTCCACGACGCCCGAGCCGAGTTCGAGCGGGCCTGGAACCGGCCGGGGCACACCCGGATCGAGCCAGCAGCCGTCGACCTGAACCAGCTCCTGACCCGGTCCGACTCGATCGAGGACGGTCTCCGACTCACCGGACGGATGCTCTGGGACGCGGAGGTCGCGAAGGCCTGGGACCCCGGCACCTACATTCCCTCCGTCGTGCTCGAGGGCGAGTCGTGGGGGCGTGAGACGCTCTCCGATGGCAAGCCGTGGTTCGTCCGATCGAGCCGACAGGTGGCCTGGAAGGCGGGCACCGATCCCGGCGTGGTCCTCGAGGAGGTCTACCTCGATCCCGCAGGCCGCTCCGTGCTGTTCCTCGGCCGTTCGGAGCTGCTCGGGCCCGACGGTGCTCCCGTGCAGGCCGGCGCGCATCAACCGCTGTTCCACGTCGAGCACGCGGTCACCGGCACGGAGGAGGAGCCTTTGAACCGCTGGCGGATCGTGCACCTGACCGACACCGAAGATCCGGCGCTCATCGAACGACAGGTGGAACAGGGTTCCGCGGACTGGCTACTCGGCTTCCTCTCCAAGTTCATCGAACTCGAGCTCGATCGGAACCCTCGTGCCACTCCCAGGGCGCGAGACTGATGTAGGCCCGATCACCGAGCAGTTCGTCGAAACCCTCGGGCAGGCGTGAGCTTGGGGACGGCGACTTCATGGTGTTGCACCAGCAGCCAGGAGCCCGAGCCGCAACGAGGGCCGGAGATTCTCCTGCGCGGGGGCTCGGGATCGGCAGGGGGCTCGGGGCGCCCTGCGCGTTCGTCGCCGCGCGGCGTGGTCCCGATCAGCGTGGCGCGCGTGGCTCGTCTAGCGTGGCGAACGACAGTCGGCCGCGCCGCCACGCCGTGCACGCGCTGCGCCTCAGGTACGGGTCCACATGGACCTGTGACTTTGCCACCGCCTAATCCAGCCCCTTGCCCAGCTCCGCCAGCAGCGCCTTCTTGCGCTTCTTCTCCAACTTGGGATCAGCCACCTGAATGAACTCGATGGCCGAGAACCCGTCGCCGCGCTTGCGATTCTGCGGAGGCTCCATCGCCTCGATCAACAGCGCCTCCATGGTGTCGATCAGGATATCCAGGCCCATGGTCTTGCCGGTGTTGGTGTCCAGCGTGCCGTCCTCTTTGACCGTCAGCACACCGAACCACGAGAAGCGGTCCCACCGCCCGTTGTGACGATCCTTGGTGTGCGCCCGCAAGCGCTCGCCGATACCTTTCTGCGCTTTCGACCGTCCGACGTAGACCACCTCGCGGCGGTCGTGCAGCAGGTAAACGCCTTGCTGATTCGCGATCTCCACCGGCGTGCTACCCACTTGTTGCTGCCCCAGCAGCTTCGGATTCGTCAGCGTCCAATCCACGAACTCGCGGCGCCAGTACATACCGAACGCGTTGATCAGCCCGGCGTCCGGCTCGTCGGCATCCGCGGGCAAAGTCGTCGGCGTAGTCGTGGTGGTCTTCGCAGGCTGCGTCGCGCCTGCAACCTGACGTAGACGGTAGCGACCATTGCCGACGCGCTCGAACGGGGACTTGTCGCCGTCCTCCTTGATCGATGTGGATAGTGCAGCAGCCACCGACGCCGGAGGAGTCGCGCCAATCTTCTTCTTCAGCCCTTGCTGAAAGATCATCTCGGCAATCTCCGTGTAGTGCACCGGATCGACCTGCCCGGTCAACACCTGCAGGATCGCCTCCTTCCACTGCATGTCGCCCATGGCGATCTCTTATAGCAGACCGCGACGCGAGCGCCCGCAAGAAAATGGCGGGTCGACTGACTGATAGCGACCGCCCCGCCCGCAGGCAGCCGGGGTCCGCCCCCGACAGGTATCCAATGGGGTAATCCCATGCCGCGGCGTCGCTCCTCGTCGTACTCAGCTTACAGCGAGCTGTACCGCACGTCCTCGCGAGCGAGCAGCAGGTGCGCCTGCTCGGTCGTCTCGCCCTACCACTTGGACTGGGCCACGAACTCGTCCAAGTTCGCCTGCGCGGTCTTGGGCACGCCGCCGACCACATCACGCTTGCGCGTGGGGCCGTCGGGGGCTGCTCGGTAGGCAGCACACGACGTCGTCGCAGAGGCGCTGCTGCTCGAGAAGTCTCGCAAAGACCGAACGGGGCGGCTCACGTCGGAGGACTACTCGAACGGCTGGCAGCCGGTTCCTCGCGTACTGCGTCGATCGGCGGAAGGATGGTCGGACCGGCGAGACAACGATTCCACCGTTCGTTGCCGACGCGGCGCGGCTGGACCGCGCTGTCATCGAGAGGCGGTAGGCGACCCGATCCCTCCCCGCAACTCGCCGCGCGACATAGCATCCTCCTCATGGCTACCGACGGGGATCCCCAGCACACCATCATCGACCGGCCGCATGAGTTCCGTATCGGCACCCTCCACTATCACGTCGGCCTCGACGGGCAAGAGTCCCACCTGGACCTGCACCTCCATCGAGGAGACGAGGTGCGGCGCTTGCGCTTCTACTCACCCCAGGACATCGAAATCGAGAAGGGCTTTCCACTGCCGACTGGCGGAATGGTGATCCTCGATGTCACAGGTCGCCAGATGGAAGGCCTGCGCGTCCGGGTCGCGGACTTCGAAGCCAGCTGGGGCTCCATCACCTACTGGGCGAGGGAGGTCGTGGACCTGGACGCTGCGCCCTGACCGAGGATTGCATCGAGGAGCGAGTCCGTCATTCGCCGGAGCCCACGGCGCAGCCGCGTCACTCCGGGGCTCGGCCCGGTCGCCGCCTGGCGCGGGGTCGTCGGGAGACACCTCCGATCCTGCCCCTCGCGTCCATCCCCAGTGACGCACGCGACCCACGGCATCATCAGCACTCCACGCGACCGCCGGCCAGCTCCCGAGCCAGTTCCGGCACCCTCGCCATCGCGTGACCGCGCGACGCCGCGTGTCGTCCGTCGCCGAACTCCTGGTACTCCACCTCGACCGAGTGCATCCGGTCTCCCACGCCGAGGTACTTCGAGGCGGTCCTGATGTGCGGGAGCAGGTGGCCGTGGGCCTCGTTCGGGCCACCAGGGGCGAATCCGAATTCGCCGACCGAGGAGAGCACGACGAGGGTCTTGTCCTCGAGGATCGGCTCGAGCGGGTGGTCGCCGCGCGCGAGGTCGAACGTGAACGTGCGGCCGATGCGGATGACCTGGTCGAACCAGGCCTTGAGGCTGGCCGGCATGCCGTAGTTGTACATCGGGGTGGCCACCACCAGCACGTCGGCGGCTTCGAGCTCGTCGATGAGCCGGTCGGACAAGGCGAGAATGGCCCGCTGCTCGCGAGTCCGGGTTTCGGCGAAGGCGGCCGCGATCCACTCCTCGCTGACGGCCGGTGGCGGATCGAGACCGACGTCGCGACACAACACGACGTCGCCGGGACGCTCGGCATGCCACGCGGAGACGAAGGTGTCGGCGAGCGCCCGCGTGATCGAGCGGCGCGCCCGAGCGCTCGCATCGATCCGCAGGATCGTCTTGGCAGAACGGTCGATCGTGATTGTGTCCGTCATGATTCTCCTCTTCCTCTTCGGGTTGCGTTGCCGAGATCCGGTCGGCGTCAGAGCCCGAACTCCGACAGCCCGGGATGGCCGACCGGGCGCGGCCCCAGCGGCCACGAGAACAGCCGCTCCGACGCGTCGATCGGCACGTCGTTGATGCTCGCGTGCCGCGCCCGCATCAGACCGTCGCAGTCGAACTCCCAGTTCTCGTTGCCGTGCGCGCGGTACCACTGCCCCACGCCGTCGTGCCACTCGTAGACGAAGCGCACGGCGATGCGGTCGTAAGTGAAGGCCCAGACCTCCTTGATCAGGCGATACTGGTGCTCCTTGGCCCACTTGCGGGTCAGGAACGACTCGATCTCGCGGCGGCCGGTGAGGAACTCCGACCGGTTGCGCCAGCGGCTGTCCTCGGTGTGCGCGAGCGCCACCTTGGCGGGATTCCGGCTGTTCCAGGCATCCTCGGCCATGCGGGCCTTATCGATGGCGGTGTCTCGGGAGAACGGGGGCAATGGCGGTTTGCGCATCTGGACCTCTTGTTCGTGTGCGCAGCTCTTGTTCGTGTGCGTAGTCCGACCCGCTCGAGCGGGTCGGTGGGATCACGCCATCTCGTGGACCGACTGCTCTGCCTCCTCCGCCGACGCCGCCATCTGCTCGACCGCCTGCCTGGTGTCCCAGACCGAGGACGCGATCATGCGGTAGTTGGTGCAGGCCGCCGCAAAGCCGTCGTAGCCAGGAACCTTGGCCGCAGCGGTGGCATCCGCGACCACCGCGACGTCAAAGCCGTATTCGACGAGCTCCCGCAAATGGGACTCGGTGCAGAGGTTGGCGGACATGCCGGCGAGGAGCACCCGGGATATACCCCGCTTGCGCAACTGCAGGACCAGGTCGTTGGACTCGGGGCCATAGACCTTGTGGGGGCTGGTCACGACGGTCTCGCCGTCCTGGATGTAGGGCTTGAAGCAGTCCACCCAGTCGGCACCCGAGCCTTCGAAGCCCTCGACCGACAGCTGGTCCTTCCGATCGAACATCTGGATCGAGTGCATGACCCGCTCCAGCGCCCCCTCCATGTGCCAGCGGTGATCGTGCGGGTAGTAGTAGTGCGGGGAGACGAACACCGGCACGCCGGTCTCCTTCGCGCTCCGGAACAACTGCTCGAGGTTCTCGACCGTGCGGTTCTCCCGAACGCTCTCGCCAACGACGCCCCACGCGACCCCGCCCTCGGACAGGAAGTCGTTCTGGGGATCGATGACGACGAGAGCGGTCTCGCCCGGGACGATCGCGAAGCCGAGGTCCGGCAGGCCACTGCCATCGTCGGCGTTGGGGGCGAACCGCTTCGCGGTGTTCGGGTTGCGGTCTTGGTTCTCGCGTTCCGTGCTCATCGTTCTCTCCGGGATCAGGTGGGGCATGGTGCCCCGGACTTGGCGTGGCCCGACGTGGGCCGTGGGCGGGTGCCAGGTCACATCCCGTGCCCTCGGACGGACGGTTGGAGAGTGGAAGGGCGTAAGCCACTTCTCATAAGTTGGTTGGAGAGATCGATGGCCGCCGAACGGAATGCAGCCAGCGCGACGAGATCTCGTGATCCCCGAGATCTCGTGCCCCGAGATCACGAAATGTCGGGGCGCCCTTCCGCCAGGATTGACGACTCGGCGCGACCGGATGCGTACCGAGATCGGTTGACGATCACGACGAAGCGCGGAGCCCCGATCGCAAGTCGCGGTTCTGGCTCGGCGGCCTGAATCCGAGATCGCGCAGCATGTCACCGACCCCGCTCTGGCCGCCTGCGGCCCGCTGAGTGGAGCTTCCCGGCGCCGGACGGACTTGCAAGACACCGTCTCGACGACAAAGCCGTCAGGGCCGGTGGGCCATCAGGCCCGCAGCGAGCAACCTTGCCAGAGCCGCGCCCTCCCGGTCGAGATCGAGGCCGAGAGCTGTACACCACGCCTCTCCATCACGCCTTCGAGCTCGGTATTCGCCAGCGATACCCACGGCCTTCGATCTCGAGGACGTGGCACAGTTCGAGGGCTCGCCGGGCTGCCACGCGCGTCAGCGAGCGGCGCACATGGTCCGCCACGCGCGCCAGGTCCGCGTCGCTCGGCGGCGGCATTGGGTGGAACACGGCGCGGCCGGCGCCGAAAGACACCGTGAAGACTCCATCCACGAACAGGGCGTGGAAGTGGGAGTTGAGCCGCAGCGCCGAGTCGAAGCGTTGCACCGACACCACTCACGCTTCGGCCGACGCCCGGACGACCCGGGGTGTGTTTCCTGCACGCCCTGACCGACCAGCAGCGCCTCCCATGGCTCCATGCGGTGCCGACAATGGTTCCCAGCGACCTCGAGTTCCGCCTCGAACGTGCGGTGACGGTCCGAGTCCTGCGCCAAGACCAACCCCCCAGGAACCTCGCGGTTCGGTTCCGAGGCAATGCTCGCGACGAGTCGCTTTCTCTCGTCACCGACGATGCCGGCGGACTCCGGCTGTGGCTTCCCTTGCAAGGCGGGACCTTGGTGAAGATCGAGCGCCCCGAGCGAGCGACATTGGAGCTCGACGTGCGCACGGCCGACGAAGACGGCCTCCTCGTCATCGATCTCGACGACTGACCCACTCCCCCATCCCGCCGCGGCGCACTCCGCCCCGCCGCCTTGCTCGCCTCCAGCAACCCCTTCAACTCCACCACCTCCTCCGGCCGCTTCGACCACAGATTCGTCGTCTCCCCCGGATCGACCTTCAGATCGTAGAGCTGCCCCGGCGCGTCCGGATCGGTCTCCGGCAACGCATAGGGCAACAGCCGCCCCCGGTCATAGCGATTCCGGCTTGACGGCCTCGTCGAGTGCCGGGCCTATCGGCTCCTACTGGCTTACGCGTCGGCCCGGGCCCTCCTGGTCTACGACGCGTAGCTCGAGCAGCGTGGCGTCGCGATGGAGGACGTGCTGACGAAGATCGTGGTCGTGAGTCGTGGATCGCGGGGCGAGCTGCGCTTCGGCTCGCGAGACCGAGCGGTCGACGGATGGTCCACGAAGAGGCTGACGTGGCTCGTGTCACGCCAGTCTCGCTGGGGATGGCGCGCGAGGTCCCGAAGAGCGTAGCGCACGACACGACTGAATCTTCGACCTCTACCAGCACAACAAGCTCAACAACCTGCAGAGTGAGATGGAGCTGCGCCGGGATGCCCAGGGCACGGTCGACGCGGACCGGCTGGAACGCGCGATCGGTGAGCTGGCCCTGGCGGTCAAGACCGTCCAGCGTCTCGCGGTCGAGAAGGGACTGTGCACCGCGCAGGAATTCCAGGACCGCATGCGCACGATCGACGCCGAGGACGGCCGGACCGACGGGCAGAGTCCGGTGCCGTGATGGTGCTGGTGGGCTCAGCTGCCGATCAACACGTAGCCGACCGGCGAGCTGACGAAGCCGAGCGCATTGGCCGGCGGATCGAGGAAGTAGCCCTGCAGGAACGCCATGCCGCCCACTGCCCCGGGGACGGCCGGCATCGTGACGTTCAACAACGCGTCGCCCTGTGCCGACAGCGGAATCGCGGCGGAGACCAGCCCGGGCAGGTGCGTGTATTGACGGCAGCCTGGCATGCCGAATCCGCTCAGGTCCTGGGTGGCCGTCGCCACGCGCGTGTCGGCGATCAGCAGCGCGACACCGTTCGCGGGACCGTTGCCGAGTGCGATCCCGAAGTTGGCACCGAGCGCGGCACTGCCGGTCAGATCGAGGGTCGGCACGCCGGCCGAGCCGACACAGCCGTGACCGTTCACGGCGAGCACCGGGACGTCGAAGCAGATCTTCATCTTCGGAGCGCCCTGCCCCACGACGCCGGTGGCCGGTGCCCCGCCGCCGAAGCCCGCCACGTGGACATGGTCCAACGTCGGATCGCTGAGGAAGCCGGGCTGAGGCGAACCGGTCAGGGCGCCGCCGTGGACGTCGATCTCGACGATGAGATCGCGGTTGCTGGTCGGATCGAACGGGAACGACTCACGCCAGCCGAGATGGTTCCACCGGCCGGCCGTCACGCGCCAGTCCCAGGCCACACCGCTCATGACTCCGGCACCGAAGCCGGGATGGTTGCGGTGGAACACGGGATCCAGCGGGGTTCCGGCGGGCAGTGAGCCCAGGCCGATGCCGACCCGGCTCAGGCTCCGCGTGCCGGTCCCCGCGGGCGCGAATCCGATCTCTCGGATGCGCACGACCCGCCGGGGGAACAGCGCGTTGGGGATCCGCACCAGCAGATGCTGGTTGGCGGTCTGCAGGTCGTTCGGATCGGTTCCTCCGAACGGGACGACCGAGGCGGGCCCGGTCGTCGGGTCGTTGTCCGGGACGTAGATGCAGTCCTGCGCCGCGATCGGCAGCGTCGACAGCAGGGAGACGATGGCGGCTGCGAGAACGCGGAGCAGCAGATGGGGTCGGAGAGTCATGACTCGTAGGAAGTGGGGATCCGATGCGATGGCCTCCGACATGCGGCGGCGCGCGGCGGGACCCTGCACGATTCGGTGGATTCCTGGCGATCACACCGCGCCGTGCCGGCCCCGGCGCTGCGTACGGAACCCGGACCGGTGTGTGCGCATGGCGGCCCCTCAGAACGCCGATCGGTGACGGCACGGCCATCGCCCTTCGGTGTGCGTCGCCGTCGCGCCAAGCGATGACTCTTTGCAACTCCCACCCACGAAACAGAAAGAGACACCGATGCACTTCGCCACCAAGACCCTGTTCCTCGCCGTCGCCCTCACCGCGGGCGTCACCGCCCAGACCCAACTGGTCCGCGGCGACGTCGACAGCGTCAGCGGCTCGAACCGCTTCCAGCTCGACTGCACGCGGATCCCCTTGACCAGCTCGACGGTCAACCTGGAGCAGCTCCACGACCAGAGCCGTCAGCGCGTAGGAGCGATAACGGGGGTTCTGGAACCCAGCCACTTCGACCCGATCCACCCCGAACCCCACAGGCTCCCCCACCAGCGCCTCGCTCGGCCCCTCTTCTGGCCTCATCGCGAAACCTCGCCCGAACCTGGACGCGCCGCAACCCGCGCAGTCGGACCGGTGCTCCACGGCGACCCCGCATCCGCACCGCTCAGCGCACTCAGATCACTCCACCCACAGGCCCGGAGCTTGCGGCGGCGGGCGTGCCGTTGACAGCGGCGGCGACGTTACTGGCACCCCCAGGTGCGACAGCACTCGCGTCATCGTCCGCGGATCGGTGATGAACCCGCGAAGCGGGTCGCTGCATCCGATGCTCATCAGCCTCCGCAGGAGGCTGCAGCAATACTGTCTGCGGCCAGGTCAGCAGGCGACGGCGGGTCTCGCACGCGCCCGCCCGTGCATGCTCGGGCGGGTCCCCGCTGAGGACAGATCAAGATGTCCACACCGAAGCTCCTCCGCATCAGCTCCGCCCACGTCCAGTGGCGCCGCCAGTGCGGCTTCCTCTCCCGCTTCTCCCCCGCCTCCCGGCATGGCCGCCCTTGCCTCGACCGGAACGCAGGACGCTCACCCTCGTCCTCGGGAGGCACCGGCACCACCCGCTCGCGGTACGACGCCGCGGGGGCGAACGCTCCGTGGTAGGTCACCAGATTGCTATGCGGCCGCGGCACCAGTGCTGCCAGCCGCTCGATGAGAACCAGCGGCTCGAATACCACCAGCTTCGTGCCGTCCTTCCACGGCCGCTCGAGCCGGTACACCACCTTCCCGTCACGCGTCCACGCCAGCCGCGACTCGTCCAGCGCGGGGCGCAGCACATACCGACACAGCCGCTCCAACGCGTCCTCCCGCCCTTCCGCCACACGCGTCGCGGCGTGCAGTGAGAACCCGCGGTAGCGCGCCTGCAGCGTAGGACTGACCTTCCCCCATTTCATTAGACAGCGGGGATCAGGCGGCAGTCACCGCCATCAGATTGTGCGTCTGCCCCCGCAGTGCGGGCACGTTAGCATGTCGAGAAGAAAGACCCTCTTCACCATCTCCGCCCAGGAGTATCTCCGCCGATGCGGTCGCGGTGGTACGGGAGCGGGATCGGTCGAGGTCGTCGCGTGCGGGCAGGTTGGGGCGGCGCCAGGGAGGTTCGCGTCCTCGTCGGGCGGTGGCTCGGGAACGACCCGATCTCGGAAGGAGGCTGCAGGAGCGAAGATCCCGTGGTAGGTGGTGAGGTGGACGCGGGGTCGCGGTACCAGGGCGGCGAGGCGTTCGATCAGGGTGATGGGGGCGAGGACCACATGCGTCGATCCGTCCTTCCAGCGTCTCTTGAGCTTGTAGAGCACTTTCTTGCCGTCGGCGCTCATTGACAGGCGTTCGTGGACGACGAGCGGCCGCGCCGCGTAGCGGCAGAGCTGCTCCAGGCGTCCGCGGGCGTAGCCAGCGATGCAGACCCCGGCGTGGAGAGAGAAGCCCTCGGCGTCGGCGCAGAGCTTGCCGCGACGGAACTCTCCGCCGCCGTCGAGCGAACCACGACCGAGCCGAGGGACGGGCGAGCCGGCGTTCGGCCCGAGCGCGATGCGACCCTGGACGGCGGCGGCGCCGAGGATCTGGAGTACGGACGGCTCGAGCGTCGTCGGGTCGTCGGCGGGGGTATCGTCCTCAGGGAGCTTGCCGTGCTTGCGGAGGTAGCGGAGGACGCGCTGACGGATCGCGCGGGCGAGCCTGTCGATGTCGTCGTCGGTGATCTGCGGGGCGGGATGGAAGGTGGCGCGGTCACCGACTGCCGAGCTGCAGGTGAACACCCCGTCCGGCCAGGATTCTCGGCCGAGCGAAAGACCGCGCGGCGCACAGCATGCCGCGGGCCGCGCGCAGCGCACGTCGATCGTCGCGAAGCGGATCGCTCGGTCGATGCGACGTCACCCTGCTCGCGATGAGTCGGGCGCCGCGCGCTCAGGTCTCGTCCGCGAGCTCATCGGCGAGTCGCGCGAGGCCACGCGACACCGCAGCGCGCACCGCCGACTCGCTGACCTTCATCCGCGCGGCGATGTCCGGGTAGTCCAGCCCGAGCACCCGCGAGTAGGCCACCGCCTCGGCCTGCTGGCCCGGCAGGCGCTGGATCGCCGCCTCGATCCGCTCCACCTCTTCCCGCGCCGACGCCGCGCGCGACGGCGTGAGGATCGACGCGTAGCTTCTCAGCAGAGACCCCGGATTCGACCCGAGTCCCCGTTCGCGGGCCGCGTCTCGCTTGGCCTGGCGATGGAAGCGACCCCGATCGACCAGCTTGCGCGTCGCCAACAGGTACAGCCAGTTGCGGAACTCGCGCTCACCGCGGTACTCGATGTCGTGGATGTCCTGCAGCGCCTCGCGGCAGACCGACTGCACCAGGTCGTGGATCGATTCGCGCTCGGTCAGCAGGCTCCCCGCGCGCAATCGGACGAACGCCTCCAGCGGCGGCAGGTGCTCTGCCAGGAGCTCGCCCACCGCACGTTCGTCGCCGTCGCGCGCGCGGACGACCGTCTCGCGCAAGCTGTCGTCGTTCACGAATGCCATTCTCGCGAAAGAGCGGACCGCCCGCCCGTCGAGCCCGCGGAAACTGTTCTTCTGATGAATCTCGCGAACCACCCGTCTCAGCCGCCGAAGCGCTTGCGTTCGGCGATCAGCGCCGCCTTCTCGCCGTCGTCCTCGATCACGCCCCTCTCGATCAGATCCAGCAGGAACTCGATCAGGACACCGCCCAGATGACCGAGCCTGGCGTGCGCGGGGTCGGCGGCCCGGCCGCGGCGCGCCAGCGCGAGCCCGCGGCGCAGCGGCGCGCCCGCCTCTTCGTAGCGTTCGAGACGGTGCAGGTAGCCGCCCAGCAGCGCGACGTTCTCGACTGCGGCCTCGAGGAAGCGCATGTTGTCCGGATTGCCGGCCAGCAGCGCGTCGTAGCCGACGCGGGCTGCTTCGAATCGTTCGACCGCCCTTCCCAGTTGCTTCAGCTGAGCCGCGAACTTGCCCGAGAGGACGAGCACCTCGACCCGATTCGCGCGGTAGCCCTCCAACTCGCGCTCGGCCGGAGGCACCGCGTCGAGCACCAGAAGGGCCTTGGTGAGGAGTTCCTGTCCACCGATGACGTCACGGGCCTCGGCGGCCGCGATCGCGCGCGACTCGATGAGATTCGCCTGCTGCAGCAGATCCCCCGCACTCCCCCGCTGCGACACCAGCTCCCCGGCCAGCGCCATGGCGCGATCGAGGTGCGCCACGGACGCGACTCCCTGCTCCGACGCAGCCTGCCCCCGGTCGATGTCATAGGCGAGGCCGTGAGCCTCGACCAGGTCGTGCAGGCGATCGCCATCGGTGCCGTGATCGCTGAGCAGCGCCAGCGCCGCGTCGATCTCGCCTGCCGCGACATCCAACTGCCCGCGCACGGCAAACATGTGCGCGAGCCGCATCCGCGCGACCCCGCTCTTCCAACCGAATCGCGGATCGTCGGGCCACTGTTCGGCCATTGCCGCCAACTCGTCGAGGCTGCCGCGCAACAGCGGCTCGACCTCGGCGGCGGCACCGCGCAGGCCCATCGCCTCGCTGCCGAGCGCGAGGTCGGTGATCGCCAGCCGGTAGCGCAGCTCGTGATCGTCGGCTCGCAGCGCGGCCAGGCGCTGGTAGAAACGCCGGGCGTCGCGGTAGAGCTCGAACATCAGCTCCGACGCGTTGGGCCGCCCGCGCAACCTGGATTCCGCGTTGCGAAAGAGCAGCTCGTCGACCGCGTCGACGGCAGCACCGTACATCGTCGTGGCCTCGGCGGCGTTGCGTTCGGCCCGAAGCATGGCGAGCACGATGCCGGTCGCGCCGACCACCGTCGTGATCGCGATCGCCGTGCCGACCGCGACGGCGACGCGGTGGCGGCGCACCGCCTTGCGCAGGCGATACGAACGCGATGGCGGCGCCGCCTCGACCTGACCGCCGGCGAGGTGACGACGCAGGTCGTCGGCGAAGTCGCGCACCGACGGGTAGCGACGCTGCGGCTCCTTGGCGAGCGCGCATAGCGTGATCCAGTCGAGCTCGCCCCGCAGGCAGCGGCGCAGGGCGAGCGTATCGGCGCCGCGGGTCTCGGCCCGCAGTCCGGAGCCGGGATCCAGACTGACGCGCGAGCTCGGCGTCGGCGGCTCGGACTCGCGCAGGATCCGCTGCACGGTTGCCCAGGCGCCGCCGCGCAGGTGTCGGCTGTCGATCGGTAGCGCCCCAGTGATCAGCTCGTAGAACACGGCCCCCAGGGAGTAGACGTCGCTGCGGGCATCGACTGCCGCGGCAGAATCCGTCGCCTGCTCGGGGCTCATGTATTCGGGCGTGCCGACCACATGGCCATCGAGGGTGTACGCGGTCCGCTCGAAGTCGGCGGCGCCGAGCAACTTCGCGAGTCCGAAGTCGATGACCTTGACCAGGGGTTCACCGTCCACCTCGGTGACGAGAATGTTCGACGGCTTGAGGTCACGGTGGATCACGCCCTTGAGGTGGGCGTGCTCGACCGCCGCCAGCACGTCGAGGAACAGCTCGGCGCGGGCCCTGACGTCGAGCTGCCGGCTGTCGCACCAAGCCGTGATCGGCTGCCCCTCGACGTACTCCATCGCGAAGAACGACCGGCCGTCCGGCGTCGCCCCGGCATCGAAGATCTGGGCGATGTGCGGGTGCTGCATCCGCGCCAGGGTCTCGTGCTCCAGTCGGAAGCGGGCGAGGATCTCATCGGTGTCCATGCCGCGCTTGACCAACTTGAGCGCCACGTGCCGCCTGACCAGGCCGGTCTGTTCGCACAGGTAGACGCTGCCCATGCCGCCGCTGCCGAGCTTGTGCTGGACCTCGTACTGCCCGAACGACTCGAGCCCACCGTTGCGGTCGTCGTCGCGATCACCGTCGCGACTGCCGAGCAGGCCGAGGCCGCGCAGACGGTCCAGGCGGTCCTGCACCTGATCGCGCAGCTCAGCGTGCTCCGCGCAGACCCGGGACACCGGATCGGCCTCGCCGCGGTCGAGGGCATCGACGCAGCGGGCCACCAGATCCTGGACTTCGTCGCACTGGCTCATGGATCGCCCGCCCCAACCTACCGCGCGGCCCCGGCTCGGGGTCGGGTACCGGTCGGCGTTCCGATCAGAGCGGCGGATCGGGCCCACGCGCCCGCAAAAAGTGGAGATTTCCGGCGCGGCCCACCTGAAGCGCGGGTCGCCGAGAAATGCGCAGACTCCGCGGGCACGCGCCGCCACGCGTCCGCTCTTCGTAGCGCGATCTCCGGCCCGCGCCGCGGCCGGCCCCAGTTTCCCCCGAGGTCCTGATGCACTGCCTGTCCGCCGCCGCCTTGCTCTCCGCAACCCTCTCCGCACAGGTGCCCGAGGCGCCCTCGCCCGCACCGCTCACCGATCGCCCCGAGGGTCGACTCTCCGCGGCATCGATCGACCTCAGCGCGCAGGTCACAGAGGCGGCGATCGGCCACTTCGACGGCGTCTGGTGGGGGTCGGGAGCGGACTACTCGGCGCGCTTCGCGGCCGACGGCCTGACCTTCAGTCCGAACTTCGCCATGCCGCGCGGCGGCGCCGTGCGATTCGAGTTCGAGTCGG
Organism: bacterium; assembly: GCA_030432695.1. GTDB lineage: Bacteria > Planctomycetota > UBA1135 > UBA1135 > UBA2386 > JAUILN01. Next base: position 150,824 of record JAUILN010000016.1, read on the forward strand.
CGCGGCGCCTCGGGGGTGACGCCTGGACGGCGGATCCGGTCGAGCCGCGGGGCGACGCCCTGGCCAGCATCGTCGACTACCCGCGGGGCGCCGTGCTCGAGCGTTACGAGCTGCGCGGCCACGACCTCGAGCAGAGCTTCGTGTTCGACCGCTTGCCGCCGGGCTGCGGCGACCTGGTTGTCACTCTGCACACCGAGACCACGCTGACCTGCTCGACCGAAGGCCGCGCCGACGCGGGGTTCGCGTACGACGCCCCGGGCTGCGGCTCGATCACCGTCGGCCGCGTCGTCGGCATCGACGCAAACGGTCGGCGCTCCGACGGCTGGATCCGGGTCGCGCCCGGGCAGCTCGAGCTCGGCCTGCCGCAGCGATTCGTCGACACGGCCGCGCTCCCACTGACGGTCGACCCAGTGATCGGCAGCACGTTCCTGGTCACGGCCGGGCAGAACCGCGCGCCCGACGTCGCGTACGACCTGACCAACGACATCTACCTGGTGGCCTGGGTGGCGACGGGTTCGCAGTCTTTCGCCAAGGCACGACGCGTCGGCTCGGACGGGCAGCCGATCGGCGGCGTGCTGCTGCTCGGCCCCTGCAATGACTATTCACCCGTGCGGGTGGCGAACATCAACGACCGCGATTCGTTCGTTGCCGTGTACAACGACAACGGCGTCCTGAAGGCGCGGCGCGTCCTGCCGAACGGCGTGACGAGCGTGACGCCGATCACGATCGCGAACGTCGCTTCCAACGCCGCGTTCGACGTCGGCGGCGACATCACGACCAGCGATAACGACGTAGTCGTCGTCTGGGCAGATACCAGCGGCCACATCCGCGCCGCGCAGATCGAGGACTCGCCGAGCCGAGGCTTCCACGTGTTCGGCGAGACGGTGATCTGCAGCGGCAACTGCAGCGGACCGGCCATCGCCGAGAGTGGCGGGAGCGCCGGCCGGTACCTGGTCGTGTGGAACCAGGCCCTCAGCAACAGCGACCGGGTGATCCGCGGCGTCGTGATGGACCGCAATCTGGCCGTGCTCGACTCACTGGTCCAGGTCACGCTCAGTGGCGGCGCGAGTGACTTCAATCCGGACGTCGATGGCGACGGCCTGCAATGGGTCGTCTCGTACCTCCGCCTTCTCAGCGGCGAGTACGACGTCATGTGCCGCTCGGTGCAGTTCCATCCAGCGAACCCCGCGGGCACCTTCATCGGCCCCGAGATGGTCATCGAGGCGGATCCGCGAGACCGAGAAGAGTCCCCGGCCGTCGCCTGGCTCGGCGGTTCCGCACTGGTCTCCTATGTCGACAACAACTCATCTCAGGGCGACGTCTACGGCAAGACCGTCGATCCGTTCGACTGCACGATCTGCGAGACTCAGTTCACGCTGGAGGAGGGCCCCGAGAGAACCTACTACGTGAGTTGCGCGAGCACCCACAGCGGGGGCGCCGACGACGACCGTGCCCTGATCGTCTGGGAGAGCAAGGGCGCGAACAACGCCGGCGAGATCCGCGCGCGACGCTTCCTCGCGTCGGACGGCATCGCCACCGACCTCGGCGGCGGCTGCGGCAGCGGCGGCACGAACTACGCGACCTGCGCGCGGACCGGTCAGTCCGGGTTCCGATTCCAAGTGCGGGAGGGCCGCAGCGCGACCAGCCTGCTGTTCGTCGGACCCGAGCGCATCGACGCCGGCTGCGGTCCCTGCCGGCTGGTGCCCGACCCGGCGAGCAGCGCGGTGGTGCTGGTCTCGACCAGCGCGGCCGGTCGCGCGGAGGTCGCCGTGCCGATCCCCAACAGCACGCACGTGCGCGGCATCAAGCTCTACAGCCAGTGGCTCCTGCTCTCGTCCGCCGGAGCCTGCACGCGCCTGCCCGGCGACTTCTCCAACGCACTCGAGATCACCATCCAGTGAGGCACGTCATGCTCAGATCTTCTCTCCTCGTCGCGGGCCTGGCGCTGAGTGCGCTCGGTGCGCAGTCACCCGACGTTTCTGCCGAGGAGTTCGGCAGCACCGCGATCGGCTCCGGCTACGGGCTGTGGCGAGAGGCCGGAACCCTGTGTGGCGGGGGTCCGAGCTACCGCGCCGAGTTCCGGGGCGACGGGATGTCGTTCATCCCGGCGTTGCCCGACGCACCGCGGACCTTCTCGCTACGCCTGACGCTCGAGGACCTCCGACGCGGCGCCGTGGCCGTGCAGTTGCTGGATGCCGGGCCGACCCGACACGACAGCAGCGTGGTCTACGCACGCGGACCCGGCGTGACCGAGCGGTACGACCTCGGCGCGGATGGGGTCGAGCAGAGCTTCGTCCTCGAATCCCCGCCGCTCGGGCAGGGAGACCTCGTCGTGCGTCTGCGCGTGCACACCGAGCTGAGGCCGGAGCGTCTTGGCGACGTTTCCGCCGGCATGCGATGGCTGTCCCCGGACTGGGGTGGCGTCGAGATCGGTCGCGCCATAGCACACGACGCGAACGGCCGAAGTTTCGCGATGGCGATGCGCTGCGACGGCAGCCACCTCGAGCTGACGCTGCCGGCGGCCAGCGCCGACGCCGCGCGCTACCCGCTGCTACTCGATCCGCCGATCGGCACCTCGGGGTCGCTGTCGGGAGCCAGCGGCGACATCAACCCGGACATCGCCTACGACGCGCGGACGAATAGCTACCTCGCAGTCTGGAATCGACGCCTGTCGCTGACACGGTCCGAAGTCCGCGCTCAGCTGCTCGCCGCGGACGGCAGACTGCTCGGCTCGCTGATCCCCGTCGAGACGGGAGCCGTCGTCGCGAGGAACCCGGTGGTCGCAAACGTCGCCGCCAGCGACCGCTTCATGGTGGTCTGGCAGCAGGCGGCGGGCCCGTTCGGGCCGTGGAACGTGTACGGCCGTGCGGTCGAAACGAGCGGAGCGCAAAGCGCGCGGATCCAGATCACCGGCGCAGCATCGAGCGACATCGATCCGGATCTCGGCGGCAGCTCGAACCCGGCCAGCAGGACCATCCCGCTGGTTTGGCATCGGGTCGGCGAAGGCATTCGTGGCGTGCACATCCTCGTGCCATCGATCGGCAACCCGCAGCAAGGCCCCAGCGCGGTCGTGATCGGAAACGGCGATGTCCATCGCCCGCGGATCAGCCAGAGCGGCGGCTCTCCCGGCGTCTATGCGGTCGCGTGGGAGAACGCCCCCACATCGGGCGCGACTCGCGTAGAGGTCGCGATGGTCACCAACGCCGCCGCTCGACTCGCAGGACCGACGATCGTCTCCAATACCGGCTTCACGTCCGAGCGCCCCGCCGTGGACGGGGACGGCACGGACTTCATGATCGTCTACGAGCGGACCGTGTCGTCGAGCGATCGCGACGTGTACTGCCGGATGCTGCGCTACGACGGCAGGTCCCTGACGGTCCGGACCTCCGCACGCCGCATCGGCGCATCGCTCGGCGATCAGATGACCCCCGACGTGGGTTGGCTCGGGCCGAAGTATCTGGTCGCCTGGGCGGACAACGCCAACCGCGGCGGCTTCCTCGACCACGACCTGCACCTGCTGTCGTTGTCGCCGGACTGCGAGGTCTGCGGCCAGGAGTATGTCGTGCGGCGGCTGAGCACCGCCTACGACCACGACCCGGCGATCGCGACGCAGCGGAGCACGGGCAGCTCGGGTACCGAAGCCATGGTCACATTCTCGGCCATCGACAGCGGTCTCGTGCGGACTTCGGTGCGCACCCAGCGCTTCGACGCGTTCGGTACTGGCGGCAGCTCCAGCGCGGTGGGGTCAGGGTGCGGCAACGGTGGCACCATGCACTTCGACGGACCGCTGGCATTCGGCAACGTGGACCTGCGCGTCGAGCTGCGCGGGGCCGATCTCGGCGCCACCGCGGCGGCCCTGTTCCTCGGCCTCGGTGGTCGCTCCTTTCCCTGCGGCAGCTGCGTGATTGTCGATCCCGCGATCGCGTTGCCAGTGGCCGTCAACAACGGTACCGCGAACAGCCCGCTGCCGCTGTCGTGCTCGCTGCTCCGGTCCGGTCCCGGCATCTCGGCGGACCTGCAATGGCTGACTCTCGGCGGCACGGGCAGCGACTGTCCCATCGCGGCCTCGCTCGCGACCTCGAATCGCATCCGCATCATGCCCGGCTTCTAATGGCGTCGATCACGCCAGTGCAGGAGTCGCGAGATTCGTCAGAGCCCGGCCCGGGAGGTACGACTTGACACTCGGAATCCGTTCGAAGCAGTTCGTAGCCATCCTCTTCCCGGCACCAAGCCTCGACTCCGCGCACGACCGCACCGGGCTTCTGCCTCGGCTGCTGACATCGAGTCGTTGCTCTGGTCGAGGCCGGAAATACGTGCCAAGAACCTGGTCAGCCGCGACCGACGGTCGAGTTCGTCTGCTCCTCACGCTCCCGCTCACTCTGCTCGCATGCAGCGCGCCACCTACGCCTGCGCCGATCGATGCGGCGACGGTCTACGAGGAGTACTACGTCCCCGCGCTGTTCGGCTCGTGGGCCGTGCGGGTCGCCGACGCCGCGGGCATCGCTCCGGACGACGCGGTGCTCGACGTCGCGTGCGGAACCGGGGTGGTGGCGCGAGAAGCCGCTCGACGAGTCGGGCCCGGCGGCACCGTGACTGGCCTCGACATCGACCCGTCGATGCTGGCGGTCGCGCGGGGCATCGACCCCGCGATCCGCTGGGAGCTCGGTGATGCCCAGGCGCTGCCGTTCCCTGACGCCTCGTTCGACGTCGTCACCTGCCAGTTCGGTCTGATGTTCTTCCCCGACCGGATCCTGTCGATCCGCGAGATGCTCCGGGTCGTCCGGCCTGGCGGTCGCATCGTCGTCGCCGTGTGGAGCCCGCTGGACACCAGTCCGGGCTATGCGACTCTGGTCCGGCTGCTCGCCCGGCACCTGGGCGAGGACAGTGCGGAGAGTCTGCGCGCGCCGTTCGACCTGGGCGACGCCGACGAACTCACGCAGCTGTTCGCGCGCGCTGGCGCGCCGTCCGCGGCGATCTCGACGCGGGCCGGGAGCGCACGTTTTCCGTCGATCCGCTCGTGGGTCGAGACCGAAGTCCGTGGCTGGGTCGGGCTCAGCCAGGAGTTCGACGAAGCCCGGCTCGAAGCCCTGGTCGGGGCCGCCGAACAGGAGCTGGCGAGCTGGGTGACCGCGAGTGGCGACGTGCAGATCCCGATCGAGGCGCACCTGGTCGCCGTCACCAAGCGGTAGATCCGAGCGACGATTCTGGGCACCGTTCGCCGGCCGCTCCTCTCTCGCCCGGCCGAGAGCCCGCCCAAGCCGATCTGCTCCGTCGAGAGCTCGAGGCCGGTGAGATACTCGCGCAGCACGGGATCGAATTCGAACGTGCGGCCTTCGGTATGCACTTCGACGAGTAGCGCGTAGGAAAAACAAAGGGGGACTCTGGAGCCCAGCCCCGGCAAGCAGCCCCTCCCGATCACCCACCACCGCGTCGTTCGGCCCCGCCTGCCGGCTCCATCGCGAACTTCTGCCCGACCCTCAACACCCCGCACCCCGCGCCGACAGACCGGTAGCCCGCAGCGACCCCTCACCGGCCCCGCTCAGTGCGCTCTGATCACTCCGCCCACAGGCCCGGAGCCTCCGGCGGCGGACGCGCCGCTGACAGCGGCGGCAGCTCGGCCGGCAGCCCCAGGTGCGACAGCACTCGCGTGATCGTCCGCGGATCGGTGATAAAGGTCAGCAGGCGACGGCGGGTCTCGCACGCGCCCGCCCGTGCATGCTCGGGCGGGTCCCCGCTGTGGACAGATCAAGACGTCCACCCCAAAGCTCCTCCGCATCAGCTCCGCCCACGTCCAGCGGCGTCGCAAGTGCGGCTTCGTCTCCCGCTTCTCGCCCACCGCCCGGCAGGACCGCCTTTGCCTCGACCGGAACGCCGGCCGCTCACCATCGTCCGCGGACGGCACCGGCACCACCCGCTCGCGGTGCGACGCCGCGGGCGCGAACGCTCCGTGATACGTCACCAGATTGCGATGCGGCCACGGCACCAACGCTGCCAGCCGCTCGATCAGGACCAGCGGCTCGAAGACCACCAGCTTCGTGCCATCCTTCCACGGCCGCTTGAACCGATACACCACCTTCCCGTCACGCGTCCATGTCAGCCGCGACTCGTCCAGCGCGGGCCGCAGCACATACCGACACAGCCGCTCCAACGCGTCCTCCCGGCCTTCCGCCACACGCGTCGCGGCGTGCAGTGAGAACCCGCGGTAGCGCGCCTGCAGCGTAGGACGCCCGAACTTGCCGGAGTCTCGGCGATCTTCCTGGGCGAGACGCGCCGCCTCATCCCCCACCCGGCGCACCGCGCAGCCGGCGCACTCGCCGAAGGCTATCCCGCCCTGCACAGCCGCCTGCTGGCAGGCATCCAACGCCGTCGGCTCGTGGTCCAGCAGCGGTCCCTGGCCCCACTCCACTGTCAGGCCACGCTCACGCAGCAGCGCCAGGGTGCGGCGGAAGATCCGGGTCGCCGCCCGCGCCAGGTCCGCGTCGCTCGGCGGTGGCAGCGGATGGAACACGGCGCGGCGGGCGCCGGACGGCACCGTGAACACACCATCCACGAACAGTGCGTGGAAGTGCGGGTTCAGCCGCAGCGCCGAGTCGAAGCGCTGCACCGACACCACTGCGGCTGGTCGCGCGTCCTCGATGCAGTGCCTGCGCGCCTGGCGGCGCCGCAGGGCAAAGCACGAGCGCACGAAGATCCGGCGCAGTTCGCAGAGGAGGTCCGGATCGCGGGCAACAGGGAAGCGCAACTCGAAGGGCAGGCTCAGGACGAACTGGCGCACGGGCACGTCCGGGAACACCCGGTCCACCAGCCAGGCGGCGGTGTCGGCCATGCGCCGGCCGCCGCAGGAGGGGCAGAAGCCGCGGCGCTTGCACGAGAGGGCGACCAGCTCGTCGCGCCTGCAGCCGGGGCAGTAGACCCTCGCGAACCCTGCCGCGAGCTGACCGCAACGCAGGTAGTCCTCGAGCTCCCGGCGCACGAAGCCGGGCACCTGCGGCGGAGAAGGATCGCCACAGTCATCCAGGCGCCCGAAGAAGGTGGCCAGGTGACGCTGGAGCACCTGATACAGAACTCCCCCCTCCGGTCGCCGGCGCTTGCGATGGGGACTCCAGGACGTTGTCACGCCCTGCTGTGCCCCGCGGTGAGCTGGCGGTCACGGGCGGCGTCGCTTTCCCGATCGAATCACCAGGTCGCGGGGACAGTGCCGCGACGGTCCCTGCCGGCCCAACCGAGAACCCCTGGCCGGTCAGTGATCGACCGCGCGAGTGAGAAACCCCGGACTCGAGCGCCGCGAGCGAGCGAGCGAGGTTGGGAATCGACGTGCGCACGGCCGACGAAGACGGCCTGCTCGTCATCGACCTCGACGACTGACCGCACTCACCCGTCCCGCCGCGGCGCGCTCCGCCCGCTCGCCTTGCTCGCCTCCAACAGCGCCTTCAGCTCCGCGACCACCTCCGGCCGCTCCGACCACAGGTTCGTCGTCTCCCCCGGATCGACCTCCAGGTCGTAGAGCTGCCCCGGCGCGTCCGGATCGGTCTCGGGCAACGCATAGGGCAACAGCCGCCCGCGGTCATAGCGATTGCCCCCCGACCCCTGGTGGTCGAGCAGCTTCCACCGCCCGCGCCGGATCGACAAGTCGAGCGAGATCGTCTGCTGCAGCAGGTAGGGCCGCACCGGTGCGTCGCGCTGCGCACCGAGCCAGACCTCCGACATGTCGAACGAGTCCTCGGCCGCAGTGTCCGGCACCGCCTGGCCGGTGAGCGCCGCCAGCGTCGCGTAGACGTCGGTCAGGCTGGTGAGCTCGCCGCAGTCCCGCCCTGCCGGCACGTGCCCCGGCCAGCGCACCAGCATCGGCGTGCGGGGGCCGCCCTCCCAGGCGTCGCGCTTCATGCCGCGCCAGGGCCGCGCGCCGTCGTGGTCGTGGTCGCGGCGCATCGCGAGCACCGTCGGGACCTCGGGCCCGTTGTCGGAGCAGAAGATCACCAAGGTGTCGTCGGCCACGCCGAGTTCGTCGAGGGTGCCGAGCAGCTCGCCCACCACCCAGTCCATCTCGCGGAGGAAGTCGCCGTGCGGGCCGGCGTCGGTCGCACCCTGGAAGCCGCGTGCCGCGAGCGACGGCAGATGGACCGCCTGCATCGAGTGGAACAGGAAGAACGGCTGGTCGGGATGCTCGGCGACGTGCCGCTTCAGGAACGCCCGGCTGCGATCGAGAAACTCCAGGTCCACCGTCTCCAGGTCGTAGTCGGGAGCGATCAACCCCGGCCGGCAGTCGTTCGAGTAGGGATGCTGCGGGATCGGCACCCGGTCGCCGCGCCGCTCCTCCAGCGAGGGCGGCACCGGCACGCGGTTGTCGACGATCCAGGCGTAGAGCCAGTCGGTGGTCGGACAGCAGGCAGTGCCGAAGAACGAGTCGAAGCCGCGGTGCACCGGCGCGTCGGCGATCGGCTTGGAGAAGTCCACCCGGCGGATGCCCTCGATACCCGAGTCGGCGACCCGCTCCCCGGCGGCGTCGCGGAAGCTCAGCCCGACGTGCCACTTGCCGACCATCGCGGTGCGGTAGCCGGCGCCACGCAGCAGGCTGCCGAGCGTCGGCCGCTCGGCCTCGATCAGGTTCGGGCCACCGATGCCGACGAACACGCTGCGGAAGCCGGTTCGGAACGCCATCCGCCCGGTGAGCAGCGAGTAGCGGGTCGGCGTGCAGACCGTGCTCGGCGAGTGCGCGTCGGTGAAACGCAGGCCCTGGGTGGCGAGCCGGTCGAGGTGCGGCGTCTCGACCTTCGCCTCGGCGTTGTAGCAGGAGAGATCGCCGTAGCCGAGGTCGTCGGCGAGGATCAGCAGCACGTGCGGGCGGGCGGTAGACTGCGCAGCCAGCGCCCCGCCGACTGCCAGCGCAGCCGCCAAGATGGCAGCAGCAGGACGAGAGGATCGCATGCCGGCCAGTGTGCAGGATCCGCGCGGCGCGCGCAGCGCGTAGACTTCCAGCTTCGCATCTCCACACCGCATCGGAGTCCAAGCATGCTCAGCACCACCTGCGCCGCGCTGCTCGCGCTGGCCGCCCCACAGGATCCGGCTCCCGCGCCCGCACCGGACGCGCAGTTCGCCGCTCCCATCCGCCTCACTGCGAACGGCGCCCCGCTCGCCGACCGGATCATCTACCCCTCGCCGCGCCTCCTCGACATCGATCTCGACGGCACGCTCGAGCTGGTGGTCGGCGACCTGCCCGGCCGCGTCCACGTCGCCGAGCGGGATGGCGAGGGCGGCTTCGCCTGGACCGCGCTGAAGAACTTCGCGACCGAGGGTCGGCCGCTGAAGTTCCACAACTGGTGATGCATCGGCATGGGTTCACAGTTGGTGGACCACGACGGTGACGGCCGGCTCGACTTCTTCACGGCCACCTACGACGGCTCGCCCCACATCGCCTATGGCGTGGAGGGAGGCTTCGCGGAGCCCCAGCACCTGCTCGACAAGAAGGGGCAGCGCATCCGGTTGGAGATGTACTGGGACACTCCCAACAGCCAGTGGGTCAACGTGGGCGGCGACAACCGCCACTGCATCTCCGCCGTGCTGTTCGACTGGGACGGCGACGGCGACCACGACCTGCTGATGGGCGACAAGAACCACGGCAACCTGTTCCTGCAACTCAACGAGGGCCAGCCGGGCAAGGACGCGTTCACCGGCGAGAGCGAGGAGGTGCTCGCCGGCGGCGCATCGTTCGCGCTCGAACGCGGGATGACCGCGCCGCGGCTGGTCGACTGGGACGGTGACGGTCTGGTCGATCTGGTGGCGGGCAGCTTCGGCCAACCCTACGAGGCCACGCCCCCTGGCGGCGTCTACCTGTACCGCAACGTCGGCGCAGCCGGCGCACCGCGCTTCGCCGCCGCGACCACGTTGATCGCGCCGACCGAGATCGCGGCTCCCGAGGCGGACCGCCCCAACGTCGGCCTGTACGCCGACCCGGTCGACTACGACGGCGACGGCGACCTCGACCTGTTGGTCGGCGGTTACGCGATCGTCCCCGCGGTGCCGCGCGTGCTCACCGCCGAGGAACGGACCGAACTCCGCGAGCTGCAGGAGCGGCTCACCGTGGTCTCGCGCGAGATGTCGGCGGTGCTCACCAAGGCCCAGGAGGGCGAGTTCGACAGCGACGAAGCGCGCCGCGCCGCCCTGCAGGCAGCGGCCCAGGGTGAGGCCTACCAGACCAAGAGCAAGCAGAGCCTGGAGATCCGCAAGCGGATCCTCGAGCTCGAGCCGAAGCCCAAGCGAGAAGCCGGGATCTGGGTGTACCTCCAGGAGTGAGTCGGCTCGCGGGCGGGGGAAAGGACCACCGCCCGCGGGAGTTGCCCTCCCTTCCGACCCACCGGCACCGAGCGCCCATGACCTCACCCACCCAGACCCACGACGCCGTCCGCGACTACTACGGCCGGGAACTCGCCGGCACCAAAGACCTGAAGACCGACGCCTGCTGCACGGTCGACTCGGTGCCCGCCCACCTGAGGCCCATCCTGGCGCGGATCCATCCCGAGGTCAGCGGCCGCTACTACGGCTGCGGGCTGGTGGCGCCCGAGCTGCTGGACGGCTGCGCGGTCCTCGACCTCGGCTGCGGCACCGGCCAGGACTGCTTCGTGCTGTCGGCGCTGGTCGGTGAACAGGGCTCGGTGACCGGCGTCGACATGACGCCCGCGCAGCTCGAGTTCGCGCGCCGCTGGGTCGACCACCACCGCGAGGCGCACGGCCACGCGCGGAGCAACGTGCGCTTCCTCGACGGCTACATCGAGAAGCTCGACGAGCTCGACCTCGCCGACGGCTCGTTCGACGTGGTGGTCAGCAACTGCGTGATCAACCTGTCGCCCGACAAGCCCGCGGTGCTGCGCGAGGCCTTCCGCCTGCTGAAGCCCGGCGGCGAGCTGTACTTCTCCGACGTCTACGCCGACCGACGCGTGCCGTACGACCTCACCCAGGACCGGGAGCTGTACGGCGAGTGCCTGAGCGGCGCGCTCTACTGGAACGACTTCCTGTCACTGGCTCGCGAAGCCGGCTTCGCCGAACCGCGGTTGGTGACCGACCGCGTGCTCGGCATCGACAACCCGCGGGTGAAGGCCCGGCTCGGCGCGCTGCAGTTCTTCTCGGCGACCTACCGGCTGTTCAAGCACCCCGAGATGGAGACCTCCGCCGAGGACTACGGCCAGGCGGTGGTCTACCGCGGCACGATCCCGCACGCCGAGCAGCGCTTCGCGCTGGATGCGAAGCACGTGTTCGAGGCCGGGCGGGCGAGCAAGGTCTCGGGCAACACCTGGCGGATCCTGCAGGACTCGCGCTTCGCACCGCACTTCGAGTTCGTCGGCAGCTTCGCGCGCCACTTCGGACCGTTCGGCGGCTGCGGGGCGAAGCCGCCGTTCGCGAGCTGGACCGCATCGCCGGCGACCCACCTGGGCGCCGAGGCCGGCGCGAACCAGGCCCCCGCCGCGGCTCCCGCCCCAGCGAAGGCCGGCGGCTGCTGCTCGTGACCGACGGGCGCGTGAGAAAATCGCGACCGCGCGTCGCACGCCGGACGCCTCACGCATACCCCGGTCGATGAACGCCTCCCGAGACCTCGATTCCCGCTTCTCCGAGTTCGTCGCCACCGGTGATTCCAAGCCGCTCGGCGACGTCTTCGACGCCACTGCCGACGACCTCTACCGGCTGGCGCTGCACCTCTGTGGCGCGCCGGCCACCGCCGAGGACCTGGTCCAGGCGACCTGGCTGAAGGCGATCCAGGGCGCCGACACCTTCGCGCCCGGCAGCCCGGTGAAGCCCTGGCTCACCGGCATCCTGCACAACGAGGCGCGGATGCACTTCCGCCGCGAGAAGGTGCGGAGCCGGCCGTTGGAGCGCACCGAGCCGGCCGCCGACCCCAGCGTCGAAGCCGAACGCAGGGAACTCATCGAGGCCCTCGACGCGGGCATCGCCGACCTGCCCGAGCCCTACGGCCCGGTGGTCCGCCTCCACCTCCGTCACGGCCTGAACGCCAACGCCATCGGCGAGGCGCTCGGGCGGCCGGCGGGCACGGTGCGCACCCAGCTCGTCCGTGGCCTCGACCGACTGCGCGCGATCCTGCCGGCGAGCCTGGCGGGCGTCGCCGCGGCGCTGGCACTCCCGACCCGCGGGATGGCCGCGGTGCGGACCTCGGTGCTCGATTCGGCGGCCGCTGCGAAGGCCGTGGGTGCCAGCAGCACCGGCCTGGCAGGCGCCACCACCCTGTGGCGCGCGCTCGCGGCGCTCGCCGCGCTGGTGGCGGTCACCACCGGCGTGCTGCTGTGGGAACCGTGGAACGGCGCGGCTCCGGCGCAGGCTCCGACCGACCCACGCGTCGCCGCGGTGCACCTCGGCGACGCCGAAGCACCCTCCACGACCGACGCGACGCTTCCCGAAGTGCGCCGCGAAGTCCCCACCGAGGTCTCGGCGCCCGCACCGGCCGCCGATCCGAGCCAGGCGACACTGCGACTCTCGGGCCGCGTGGCGAGCGCGACCGGCACCCCGATCCCCGACGCCGAGGTCTTCGCGTTCCGTCACCGCGCCTCGGTCCTGCTCGACGGTTCCTTCGAGCACGAACCGCTGGCGAGCGCTCGCAGCGACGCGGACGGTCGCTTCACCCTCGACACCGACCGCGGCAGCTTCGAGCTGTTCGCGCGCGCCGCGGGCTGGGCCCAACTCACCGCGGTCCGCGGCACCGGCGACGCGGCGCTCGACGAGTACGACAGCGCCCGCATCGTGATGGCGCCGGCGATCACCATTCATGGCCAGGTCGTGGCACCCGACGGCCAGGCGATTCCCGCACAGCAGGTCGAGCTGTCGAGCAGCTACGGCACCAGCGCGAGCCTGCGCCAGGATCATCCGAGCGTGCTGCTCAGCGGCGCCGGCCGGTTCCAGGCGAAGACCGACGACACCGGCGCGTTCGAGTTCGTCGGACCAGAGGGAGCCCGGCTCTGGACCAGCGTCGAACACCCCGACTACCTCGGCTACGGCGAGAGTCATGAGCTGTCGTCGACGGAGCTGCTGCGGATCACCCTCGAGCGAGGCGACGAGATCCACGGCCGCGCCTTCCTCGCCAACGGCCGGCCCGCGGGTGGCGCCGAGGTCCGCCTGGACTCGGCGACCTACCGCAAGACCGTCGCCGACGCGCAGGGCCGCTTCTCGATCCGCGGAGTCGATCTCGGTGACGACCCGGAGCGCGGCTACCTGTCGGTGAAGCATCCCGAGGCGGCGGCGTTCTGCCTCAGCCCGATCCCGGCGCGGCACCACGACCTGACCCTTCGCCTGCAGGCGCCGCGCACGCTCGCCGGACGGGTGGTCGACGAGGACGACCGACCGGTCGCAGGCGCGGTGCTGCGGGTCGTCGGCCAGCACCTGGTCACCCCCAACGCGATGCACATGGAGCCGACCACCTGGGAGTGGGCGCAGGGTATCGAGAAGACCGAGACCGACGCCGAGGGCCGGTTCGCGTTCCAGCGCCTGAACGAGGGGCGCTACACGTTGCAGGCGGCACTCGAGAACCTGTCGGAGGGCGTGATCGAGACGCAGGTCGCCGCCGGGCAGACCGACGTCGTGGTCCGGATCACCGCCGCCGCGATCCGTAAGGCGGTGCTGACCGGCACCATCACCAGCGCCGCCGACGGGACGCCGCTCGCCGACGCCGACGTCGCGGTCTATCCGGCCGGCGGCGGGATGCGGCGCGAGGTCCGGACCGACGCCGAAGGCCGCTTCGAGCTGAGCGGCTTCGAGCCGGGCGACTACTCGGTCAACACTACGGCAGAAGGCTTCGCGAAGCGCAGTCAGGTCGCCTCCCTGGCGCTCGGTGACAACCCGCTGGAGATCGCGCTGGTCCGCGCGGTCGACGTCACGGTCCGGGTGCTGCGCGCCGACGGCAAGCCGTGGCCGAGCGGTCATGCCGGCCTGGACGACGCCCGGGGACGCAGCGTGTTCTTCCAGGTCGGCGCGATGGGCATGAACCGCCTCGAACTCGAGGAGGGCGGCACCGTGCGCTTCGACGACGCACCCGCCGAGCTGGTCACGCTGCGCGTCGCGCCGACCAACGACGACGAGTTCCGCCTGCCGCTCGACCTGACGCACGTGCAGGACGGCGAGGTCATCGCGGTGCGCGGCGGCGCGGTCGTCCCCGCGGTGCGCGTGTCGATCGGCGTCGGCGTCGCGACCGGCGAGGTGGGCGAGCTGGATCCCACGACCATCGAAGGCAAGCGGCGCATGCTGCAACAGCTCCAGGAGGGCCTCCTCACCTCGCCCGCGACGGAGATCACCGTCACGCTGCTCGACCTCCAGGGCCGCGAGCTGAGCCGCGGCACCGCCACCCCGGTGGACTGGAACGACGTCGCCGACCCCGAGCAGTGGCAGCGCGAACGCGCGATGGGCTTCCGACCGTTCCGCTCCGAGAGCCGTTGGCGCGGTGGCTCGATGTCCGCGAGCGCGATGCCGACCCCCCTGCCGGGCTTCGACCTGCGCGGGCGCGCCGAGCCGATGCTTCTGCGGGTCGAGGCGGAGGGCTTCGAGACGGTGGAGCAGCGGATCGACGGCACGACGCTGGCGCCGTTCGACGAGCCGTCGCGGATCCGGCCGCGGTTCGTGCTGCTGCGAGAGTGAATCCCGCCGAGCATCGGGTCGAGCGAGGAGCCGCACCTCGAAGTCGAGGGCGCGGCGTCTCGCCAGCACCAGCGGCTCTGCGCCGCCCTGATCGCGGAGTCGGCGCGGCCGAGCAGTCACCCAGCGGGCTCAGCCGCCGACCACGACCTGCAGCCCACCGCCGATCTCCACGCCGAGCGGCTGCGCGGAGTCGACCGCCACCACCTGCGCGGTGAGCCGACCACCCACCAACGAGGGATCGGCCGGAACTTCGAGCCAACCCGCCCACGAGCCGATCGCGTTCGCGGTGCCCGCGAGGCTCCCACCCGACGCGCCGACGCCGACGTGGATCGAGCAGGCCGCGCCCGGAACGGTGACGGGCGCATGGTGACCGACCGTCAGCACCACGTGCAGCGGCTGCGCTGCGGCAGCTCCGGTGACGACCATCGACCACAGGTGACCGGTCCGCGGCCAGCTGGCGTGCAGCCCGATTGCCGAGCAGCTGTTCCCCACCTCGCTCGACGAGCCCGCCGCGGTGCCACCGCCCGTCGGATCGAGCCGGACCGGCACCGTGGCGCCGCCGCTGCGCCTCGCACGACCGCAGAGCTGTCCGACCTCGTTGATGCCCGAGACCGCGAGCACGCTCCATCCGCTGCTACCGCCCAACAACGAGTCGACCGTCACCAGCGCCGCGCCGCCGAACGAGATCACCCCGACCGGATCGCTCTGGGTGCTTGCCTGCCGGATCGCCACCACCGTCCCGCGTGAGTCCACTCCGGTGACGGTGCCGAAACGCGAGATGCTGCCGAGGTTGTCCAGGCGTCCTGTCGACGGGTCGAAGCGGAACGCGTAGCTCGGCGAACCCGAGGCATCCGACATCTCCCCGGCGATCCAGCCATTGCCGCTGACCGCCGTGGCACGACCGATCGGCGCGCTCGCGGGCAGGGGCACGAACTGCAGCGCGCCCGTCGGGTCGGTGTAGAACGCCCGGTTGGCGCCGAGTGTGCCGACCACCCAACCGCTCGCCGTCCACGCCAACACGTTGCCCGAAGTGCCGGGCTGCACCGACCGCATCGTCCCACCGGCCGCGACGACCATCGCCTCTGGCGTGAACGCCGACCCGTCGGCCTGGCCGCCGACGTTGCCGAAGTCGTCGATGCAGAATGCCTCGCTGCGCCCACCGGCGCGGAGCACGCCGAGGTCCTGCATACCGCTCCCCGGCGTGAACACGCAGGCCCGCCCCGGCTGCTCGATCGGCGCGTTCCACGAACTGCCGACGATCTGGCCGGCCTCGTTGATCGCCCGCGCCGAGGCCTGGGCCGCACCCGGCAGCACGCCGGGGTCCGACCAGGAACCGGTGGCGGCGTCATGGACGAAGGCGTGGGTCTGGTTCGCGGTCCGGTACCAGCCGACGACCTGGCCGCGGTCGTTGAGGTCCTGGGGTCGTCCGTCCGGGATGCCGAGGTCGACGACGGTGAAGCCGGACTGCGCCGGAACGGCCGCCGCGAAGACGAGGCCGACCGCGAGACTGCGGAAGGTGAGGGAGCTGCGCATGCCGATCCGGAGTCAACCTGCATGCCGACACGAGTCGGAGCCCCGTCCGTCCAGGATCCACACGCCGATCGAGTCGGCGGTGCGGATCGCGGACGCGACCCGGCTGGTCAGCGCGCGAACACCTCGACCTCGCAGAGGCGGCTGAAGGCCGGGAACGTCAACCCGTGGCAACCGCGGGTTTCGATCTGCACGAAGCGGACCTTCCGCGGCTCGAAGCGATGGGCGACGAAGGACTGCTCGCCGCGCGACTGTGGCGTGGTGGTGCCGACGTCGAGGTAGCTCGCGCCATCGGCCGAGACCCGCAGCGTGTAGAGCTCGTGACTCCCGCCGACCGCGGTCTCGTGGACCACGATCCGGCTCACGCCGCGCGGCTCGCCGAGGTCGATGGTGATCCGCAGCGGCTCGGGGTTGGTGGGAAAGCCGAGGAAGTGGTCGAAGCGGTCGGTGACGCCATTGGTCAAGCGCCAGGGCCCGAACACAGGCTGGCTCCCGCCCGTCGACGCGAGCACGCCGGCGCCGAGCGCCAGATTCTCGCCGACTGCATCGGCCGCGGCGCGCACATCGGGGGCGAGCGGGATGCCGGTCAACGAGGTCTCGAGCAACGTCTCGAGTCGCGGGCGGAGCTCCAGCCAACGTCGCTCGAAGTCGGCGAAGCCCGGTTCCGCATCACCGCTCCAGGCCCTCGCGTTCACCGCCGCGAGCCGCGGCACGCACAGCGCCAGCAGATTGTCCTCGCGCCCTTCCCACCACGGCATGCAGAAGCCCAGGATCCCCTCGGCGGAGCCGGTCACGTGCGGCTTCACGAAGGTCGGCATCCCGTCGTTCACCTGGCCGAAGCGCCGCGGATCCCAGCCGTAGCAGCGTTCGAGCGCCACCGCAGTGAACATCGTCCGCGGGTAGTGGTCGACGACGTACAGCGGATCCCAGGCCGCGTTCACCACCTGGTAGCCGGCGTCGAGCATCTGTTGGGCCGGGAACAGCACCGTCTCCCAGTTCACGTGCAGCACGTCGGTGTCGACCTTGTGCTCGCCTGCGCCGAGCGACGGACCTTCCCAGACCACCATCCGCCGCCCGGTCGACCTCACGAAGCGATTCAGCCGGTTGAGGAAGTCGCGCTGTGCATCCTCGGGCACGCCATAGGCCTCGTCACCACCGACGTGCACGTAGGGCGTCGCCCGGAACACCTCGAGCATCTCGGCCAGCAGGCGCTCCACGCCGCGGGTCGCCTCGGGCTTCGTCGCCAGATCGGTCGTCGACTCGCCGAACACCTCCGGATACTCGCGTCGCAGGATCGTCGAGTGCCCCGGCACGTCGAGCTCGGGGATGATCGTGACGCCTCGCGCCTGGGCGTAGGCCTCGAGCGCCACGAAGTCGTCGCGCGTCCAGCCGGCCCGCGCGCTCCGCAGCTTCGGGAAGGCCTGCGACGGCCAGGAGAACAGCTGGTCGTCGGTGAGGTGGAGCTGCAGGTAGCGGACCTTCAGCAGCCACAGCGCGTCGACCACCTTGCGCAGGGTCTCCAGACGGTGCGGGTTGCGGCCCATGTCGACCATGAAGCAGCGGAAATCGAACCCGGGCGCGTCGTCGATCGCCACCTGCGGCCACAGCGCCGCGCCGTCGTCGATCTTCACCAGTTGCAGCAAGCTCGCGGCGGCGCGCGCGACGCCTGCTCCGCTCGCGGCGATCCGGAGCTGCTCGCCGACCACGTCGATCCTGTAACCCTCGGCGCGGTCGTCCGACTCCTCACCGCGCGGCGCGGCGAACACCAGCGACGCAGCTTCCGGCGCGACCATCGCCGCGTCGGCGACTCCGAGCCGACGCAGGGCCTCGACCAAGGCCTCGACCGTGGCCCGACTCGCCGGGTCGGTGCAGGCGACCCCCGCGCCGGCCACGGTCTCCGACCCGATGCTCATCGAACGTGGCTGCGGGACGACCTGGGCGACGAGTGGGAACCAGGGTGCGAACGACGTCAGCGCCAACAGGAAGAGGGCTCGGGACATCCCCGGACCATAGCGAGCCCCGCCCGGTTCAGCGCAGAAGGTGCCGCTCGAGTCGACGGCCGGCCGGATGCCCTGCTGCTCGGGGAGCCCGAGGTCGAGGTGCAGGCGCAACCCGCGCGGGAACCCGACTGCCTCCCAGTCGATGCGGAGATCCACGTCGATCGGCGGCAGCACGGCGACCCGCGCGTCACGCCGCAGGCCGGCCAGCCGCGCGAGCCGCCGCTCGGGCACGTTCACCACCAGGTCACAGCCGTCGTCCGTGGTCGCGACGACGAACCGCGGGCCGAGCACCGACGGACCAGGGTGAGGCGCACCGCCGACCGTGGCGCCGTGGACCACGAGGTACTCCCCGAGGTCGTTGCCCTGTTCGTCGACCACCTGCACCTGCAGGAACCGTGCTCCTACGTCGAGCGACAGCGCGTCGAGGCCAGGGTGCTGCGCCGGTCCGCCGGAGGGCACTTCGACGCCGTCCAGACGCGCCAGCACTTCGCCGGTGAAGCTGCTGGCCACCTGCAGGTCGTAGGTCCCTGGCTGCACGCCAAAGGCCTCGAAGCGGCCGTCGGCGGACACCGGGATCGAGCCGAGCACGATCCGACCCGCTACGAGCCCGTCGACCGTCAACGTCCCGTAGGGCAGGTCGAGCGGTCCATCGATCCGGCCCTGCAGCCGACCGGGCGGCAGCGCACCGACGACCACTCCCTCCGCGCCCGACCGGAACCGGGTCTTCCGACCCACCAGCCGGCCCTGGTCGGCAGGCGACACCTGTAGCTCGTCGCAGACGGTCCACAGCGCCACGTCGAACCTGCCGCGCTCGTCGGCGTGCAGCGAGCGGCACCACACAAGGTACTCGTCTCCCTGCGCGTCGCGGCTCCCGGTCGGTTCGAGAAGTGCCAGCGAGGCGTTGGCGACCGGCCGGCCCTCGGGGTCGAGCACCTCGCCCGCCACCACGCGCGGCGCGGGAGCGAGCGCGACGCTGCCCAACTCGAGCGAGCCGTCGGCCGCCGGCACCAGCGGTCGCGACACCCAGGCCCCGAACTCGCGGTCCGCGGTGGCGATCAGGAAGCGACCGACTCCCTGCAGCAGCTCCGCCGGCAAGCGCATCTCGAAGTTCCCGTCCGGCGCGACCTCGAGGCGGTATTGCCCGAGCTGCGGCCCGGAGTCGTCGCGCTCGCGCTGCAGCCACGCGAAGTCACGGATCGCCAGACCTGCCAGGTCCTCGTCGGCGCGGCGTCGGATCACGCGTGCCGCCGCCGCGCCCGGTTGGCCAGGATGCCCAGCAACCACGGCAGCACCGGCTCGCCCGGAGCGAACCCCTCGCGGTCCTCGATCGCCGCGAGGAAGGTGTTCTGCACCAGGTCGTCGGCCTCCTCGGCGGTGCCCACGAGGTGCCGCGCCACCCGCCGCAGCTCGACCGCCGTGGCGTCGAAGACGTCGGCGAGGTCGGCGGGCCGGCCGGTCGCGCGGAAGCGGACGAAGGCGTGGTCGTGGGATTCGAGGGTCATCGTGCCGGGTCTGCGCCCGGGAAGTGCCGAGCGAGACGGCGAGTCGAAGAAAGCCGGACCGGGCGCCGGTCCTGTATCGCGGCGGCGCGCCGGAGCATATTCCCGCGAGTTCCGGTGACACCCCGTCGGTCCCGGGCCCAGCCACCTGCGTGAACCGATCCCCCGAAGACCTGCAGTTCGAACGCTTCCGCCGGCTCGGCGACGTCGCCGCCCTGGCGGCGGTGTTCGATGCGACGAGTCCCGAGCTCGCCCGGGTCGCGCGCCACCTGTGCCGCGACTCCGCGTCGGCCGAGGACGCGGTGCAGTCGACCTTCCTCGCCGCGATCGACCAGCACGACGACTGGGACGAGTCGCAGCCCTTGCTGCCCTGGCTGCTCGGCGTGCTGACCAACCGGGTCCGGGAGCAGCGGCGTCGCGACGGCCGCAGACTCGACGCCGAGCGGGTCCCGCTGCCGGCCGCCGCCGAGGATCCCGTTGCCGCCGCGGGTCGCAGCGAGGTGAGCACCGCGGTGCGGACCGCGCTGGGCGACGTCGAACCACCCTACCGCGACGTCCTCGAGCGCCGCTTGCTCGGTCTGCAGAGCAGCGAGGAGATCGCCCGCGAACTGGGGATCGCCGCCGGAACGGTGCGCATGCGCCTGCACCGTGGACTCGACCGGCTGCGGCGACGCCTGCCCGCGGGCCTCGCGCCGAGCACCGGGCTGATGCTGCCGCTCGGCCTGTCCGGGGAGGCGATGGCGCGCGTGCGGGACGCGGTCCTCACCACCGCGACGTCGAGGACGGTCGCGACCGCCGGGGCGGGATCGGCGTCGGCGCTCCCGGGGGTGGCACTCCTCGGATGGCTCGCCATGCACAAGACCTGGCTGTTCGCGGTCGCCGCGAGCCTCGTCGTGGTCACGGCCCTGCTCCTGCCGCTGCCGTGGTCCTCCGCCGACGCGCCCACCGCGCACGAGGCACCGTCGGCCGCCGTGGTCGCACGGACCGCACCGGGACAGGAGAGCACCGCGGAACACGGATCGCGCGCCCCGGACCTCGACCGTCGCGAGGTCGACACTCCACCCGACGTCGACGAGATCCCCGGAAGCCTCGCGCTGACCGTCCGCGGTGACGGCACACCGATCGCCGATCTCCGCATCGAGATCGTTCCCGTCGAGGCGATGCCGTACGGCGACGCGCTGGCCGCGGGTGAGACCGACGCGGCGGGCGGGTTCGTCGCCGAGTTGGCGGCGGGCACCTTCGCGGTCCGCATCCCCGCGCTCGACGAACCGCACGTCACGACCGTCGAAGTCACCGCCGGTGAACGACTCGCCGCGGATCTCGAGCTGCCGGTCCGCACCCGCGCGGACGTCACGGTGGTCGACCCCGAGGGCCGGCCGGTGCCGGGCGCGCTGATCACCGGCCACACCGCGGCGCAGCGCTGGAGCCGGGTCGCACGCGCGCTCGGCCGGACCGATGACGAGGGTCACTGGCGACGCACGTTCGTCGACCGGGTGTCCCGGATCCGCGCGCTCGCCGCGGGGCACGTCCAATCGGACGTCCAATGGAGCCTCGACGCACCGGTCACCCTCGTCGTCGGCGCCGCCTCCGGCCGACTGGTCGGCGTCGTCCGCGACGAGACCGGCGCCCCGGTGCCCAACGCCGAGATCGCGCTGGTGACCGCGCGCGAGAAGCACCTCCGTGCCGAACCTCGCTGGATCCGCGCCGACGACGCCGGACGGTTCCACGACGACCATCTGCCGCCGGGAACCGTCACGCTCGTGTCGTCCCGACTCGTCGAGCAGGACAGGGTCACCTTCCCCCGCTTCACCCGCCTCGACGTCGAGATCGCGGCCGGCGAGGCGACGCGGGCGGAGCTGCGCTTCGGCGACGGCACCGGCTCGGTCCGCGCAACGGTCCGGAGCGCGAATGGCGTGCCGGTTCCCGCGGCGCCGATCTCGCTGGTCTACGTCGGCCGCGACCTGCCGTCGGTCGTCGGTGGAACGCCGCAGGCGTACGCGAACGCCGACTCCAACGGTGAAGCGCGGTTCACCGGCCTGATGCCCGGGGCGTACCGACTGCAGTGCCCGCTCGACGGCCAGCAGGTCACGTGCGACTTCGCGGTCGTCGCCAACACGACCGTCGAGATCAGCGCCTCGCTCGTGGCGACGAGCCCGCTCACCTGCCGCGTCCTCGATGCAGAACGCCGACCGCTGCCGGGCATCCTGCTGAGCCTCGCCTCCGCACGCTCCCCCCAGGCGCAGGAGCTTCGCTCCGATACCCACGGCCTGGTCCGGTTCGAAGACGTGCCGCACGGCGAACACGGGCTCCGGGTGTTTGCGGCTCGCCAAGCCGACGAACGTCCCCGAGCGGCACTCATGACCCGCTCGGTCTCGATCACCGGACCGTCGAACGAGGAGATCGTCGTCGACCTCGACATCCTGGCGAGCGTCTCGGGCCGGGTGACGACCGATGGTCGCGTGCCGTTGGAAGGCATCGAAGCGCGGCTCATGCGGCAAGCGGACAGCGCCACCTTCCGGGCCCCGGTCGAGTTGGACGCGTTCGACTCGGCACGCTTCACGTTCCCGAGCGTGCCACCCGGCCACTGGGTCCTCGGTCTGTATGGCGGCGAGGAGAACCTGGCTGCCCGATCCGTCGACGTGCCCGGCCGCACCCCCGTCGACCTCGGCACCCTGGCGCTCGGCACGGGAACCACCGAACTCGAGCTGTCGCGCAGCGACGCCGTGCCGGTCGACGACGCCATCGTGCTGGTCCGCTTCGGGACCGCGCCGCTCCGCGAGATCCCGAACCCACCCCAGTCGAACCGGATCCGACTGGCTGATCGGCCGGCACTCGAAGTGGACGAAGCGCTGGTCTGGGGCTCTTCGGTCGCACCGACCCCGATCGAGCTGCGCATCGTGCCCGGCGAAACCCTGCGCATCCCGGTGACCCTGGCACCCGCGACTCCCACGACGCTGCGGATGCCGGTGGGCGTCGGCCGCGGCACGCTCACCTGGACCCGTGACGGCGCACCCTTCGTGATCGAGAGCGTCGCGGGCTTCGTGACGCTGAGCCGCGGACTCCCCGTCGGCCGCTACCAAGCGAGCTTCGAAGAGAAGCACTCCGGCCTGCGCGCGACCGCCGCGTTCGAGGTCGGCGACGCACCGCTCGAGGTCGCCCTCGAAGTGCAGTGAGCGCCGCCCCTCACTCGACCGTCACCAGCAACTCACCCTGCGCCGCACCCGCCGGCAGATCGAATGGTCCGAACGCCCGCCACGCCTCCTCGACCTCGACCAGCACCTCGAACGCGCCGAGCGGTGCAGGCTCGAGCTCGCACCAGCCCGCTGCATCGGTGCGCAGCACACCCGCGGGGTAGTAGCCCTCGTGACGGATCCGCAGCTCGCGCCCGGTGAGCGGCGCGCCCTCGGAATCGACGAGACCGATCCGTGCCCTGCGCAGCACGGTGGGCACCTCGATGCGGTGCTGGCCACCCGGCTCGACGGTCCAGCTCTGGTCGGGCACCGGCACGCGGTACCAGCCGGGACCCGGCTGCGCGGGCAACGTGAGGGCGAACGACCAGGTGCCGGGCCGCGCCCAGGTGGTGAAGCGGCCGTCGTCGTCGAGGCCGACGCGGAGCAGCCTGGCCCCACCGCCGGCCGAGCCGACCAGGAAGCAGTGTACGCCGGCAAGCGGACGGCCGTCGACGGTGACGCGGCCCTCGACGCGCGCGGGGAGCCACGGTGCGAGGTCGATCTCCAACGTGGTCTCGCCGCCTTCGGTGAACTCTCGCTGGGTGACGCGCCAGGTGTCGTCCGACGAGTGGACGGCGCTGGCGACGTAGTCCAGGTGGACGTCGACCGCGTACTCGCCGGGTTCCAGGCTGGTGATCGAGAAGCTCCCGTCCGGATCGATCGCCACGGCGCGCGCCTCCAGGTCCGCGCCGACCGGCGTGCACGTGACGCGGAGCCCGTCGTCGCCGCACAGCTCCCGGAGGCGCTCGAGCGCGTTCGTCGGTCCCGCGATACCGCGGACCGTCGCCCCGCCACGGACCACGACGCCATGCGGCACGGTCGAACGGACGACGCGCACCGGCTCGGAGTGGTCGACGTGCTCCGGCCCTCGCACGCGCAGCAGCCAATCCCCGGGCGGAGCCTGCAGCGTGGCGACGCCGGTCTCGTCGGTCGACGCTGCCGCGACCGTAACGAGCACGGGGAGCCGCGGCATTCGGTCGACGTCTTCCACCCTGTAGGCCTTGCCGTCGAACGACTCCGGATCCGGTGCGAGGCGGAGCAACAGCTCGACCCGTGAGCCGGAGACCAGTGCGCCGGAAGCGAAGCGCACGGCGACCCGCCACGGGACCCGATCGGGCACGACCACCAGCGGGTCGACCGGCGCGCGGCCTTCGACCACCTCGAACCGCGCCAACGCCGAGGTCGCGAGCGCCGGATCGTTCGGATGGACGAGCAGCGCGATGTGGCCGTCGGCCAGACCGTGCACGACGCACCGGCCGTCGGGATGCCGACCGTGGAGCCCACCGCGGCCCGTGCGGCGGAACCGGCCCGTGCCCGACTCGGCGAGCACGGTCAGTGCGTAGTCCTCCACCGACGCCCCCCGCTCGTCGACGACCCGCACCGGGCACGAGACGCGCTTCCGCATCCTCAGCTCGACCTCGCGGTCGCCCCAGTCGATCGCCGCGTGCGCCGCATCCGGCAACAGCTCGAACTCCCCAGCCGCGTGGTCGGCGCTCACCCGCATCGCGGCCTCGCCACGACCAGGGATCGGGCCGGCGCGCGCCGCCAGGAATCGCCCGTCCGCGCCGCTGCGCCCGCGGCCGACGAAGCCGCGCCCGACGAACTGCAGGTGCACGCCGGCAATCGGCATCCCCAGCTCGTCGACCACCCGCCCGCGGATCGCCTGCTCGGGATCCGGTCGCTCGACCACCACGCGCAGCTCGTGGGTGCCGCTACCCGGCCGGAGTTGGACGCTGCGGGGCTCGACCAATGGGCCGGTGTAGGCCGGGCTGATCCACCACTCGCCCGGGAACGCCGGCGCCGGCAACGCGAAGCGCCCCGCAGCGTCGGTGGTCGCCTCGAGGGTGTGGTCCGCGGTGGGCTGGACGTCGAACGGACCCGGCTGCGGCCCGGGCGTCATGTCGACGTAGACGAAGCGGAACAGCACCTCCGGCACGGGTGCGCCGTCTTCGTCGACGACCACGCCCTCGACGGCGATCGCCTCGCGCAGCACTACCCTCCCGAGGTCGTAGACCTCCTGCGGCAGCGGCCGGCGGATCGACGTGCGGACCGGCACGCGGCCCGTGGCCTCGAAGCCGACCTGCACATCGCGCTCGCCGTCGACTCCGACGTCGAGAGCGAACAGGCCGTCGTCTCCCGTCCTGGTCTCGATCGGGCCCGAGCCCTCGGCCACACCCTCGAGCGTTGCGCGGACCGTGACGCCTGCGAGCGGCAGGCCGGCCTCGTCGACGCAGACGCCGTGGAGCCTCATCGCGGCCGGGTCCTCGGCCTGGGCGACGGCGGATCGTTCCAACCCACGGCGCTCCGGATCGCCGGTCGAATGCGCCTGGCGCTCGGCATCGTCGAGGGCCCCGACGCGGGCGACGGACTCCTC
The DNA here is from genome assembly GCA_030432695.1 of bacterium. Classification (GTDB taxonomy): domain Bacteria; phylum Planctomycetota; class UBA1135; order UBA1135; family UBA2386; genus JAUILN01. Next base: position 176,082 of record JAUILN010000016.1, read on the forward strand.
ACCGGCGAGCCCGCCCAGCGCGGGCTCCGCATCCAGGGCGTGCGACCACCCGCCCCAGGCGAGGAGTCCCAGCAAGAGGGCGACGAGCACGGCCAACGAGGCCATCGCGGTCGTGCGGTGCGAGCGTCTCGGAGAATCGGCCATGGGTGCGCCGCCGGACTACGGGCCACCTCGGCCCACGGCCAAGCCGAATCCGCCCGACATGGCGTTCGGCCGCGCTCCACACTCCACCTCGTTCGTCACGGCCCTCGAGCACGGCTACAATCCCGGCGTGCCGGTACCGATCACAGACGCGCATCGCAAACGAGCCCTCGAGAAGAAGCTCCTGCAGGCCTGCGAGCTGCACGATCTCGGCGTGCAGGTCATGCGACAGAACCTGCGCCGTCGGCACCCCGACGCGAACGACGTCGAGATCGCGGAGATGATCCAGCGCTGGCTCCACGAACGACCCGGCGCCGAGTTCGGTGATGTCGCGGGGAAGATCCGAGTCCGGCCATGACCGAGATCGTCGGGCAACTGCGGCGCGCGGCCCGCGACCTGCGCGACCTCGGTCAGGCTGCGGCCGTCATCGGAGGTCTCGCGGTCTCCGTCCGCACCGAGCCCCGCTTCACGAGGGACATCGACTTCGCCGTTGCGGCGTCCGGTGATCAGGAAGCCGAACGAGCAGTCTCGGCGTGGCTCGCTCGCGGGTACCGCATCCTGGCCCAGGTCGAGCAGGAGGAGATCGGTCGCTTGGCGACCGTTCGGTTGGCGACACCCGGGGCGGAGGGAACCGTGATCCTGGACCTCCTGTTCGCCTCGTCCGGCATCGAACCCGAGATCGTGGCAGAAGCCGAAGAACTCGAGGTCCTGCCGTCCATCATGCTGCCCGTGGCCCGCGTCGGACACCTGATCGCGACCAAGCTCCTTTCGCGGGATGATCGTGTTCGTCCGCAGGATCAGGTCGACTTGCGTCGCCTCTTGGCAGTGGCGGATCAAGCAGAACTCGACCGTGCGGCGGCTGCCGTGCGCCTGATGACCGACCGCGGGTTCGCACGCGACCGCGACCTGGTCAGGGCACTCGAGGAGTTCTTGCGACCCAGCTGATCAACTCCTTCCGAGAATCGGCGCGCCCAGCGCTGATTCTCGGAAGGAGTCGATCCAAGCAACACCGTCAGCGATGCACGACGGCGCGGGCGCGGGTCACTCCCGCGCACCGACGCAGATCAGGTGGCTCCCCGTCCGATGGTAGAGCCGCCCGTGCGCGCAGCTCACCGAGTTCGCGGTCCACGTCTGCCCCGCATCGCCCACATCGTTCACTGCCAGCAGGGCCTCGCGGTCGAAGGCCTCGCGCGAGGCATCGAAGACGTAGACCACGCCGCTGGCCAAGGTGAAGTAGAGGCGTTCGTTCACGCGGGTCGGTGAGCCGTTGAAGACCCAGTCCCAGCCGTCCCAGCGGCAGCGGTCGTCGCCGGTGACCTCCTCGCCGCGGCTGTTGAGCGGGCGGGCGACGCGCGGGGTGCGCCAGAGGTACTCGGTCTTGCCCTCGGGGTCCTCGAAGCGGTCGGTGGGCACCTCCAGATACTCGACGCGCCCCGCCTCGGGATCGATCCGCGCGAACGAGTAGGCCGGCCCGATCGTCGGCTTGCCCCAGGCGGTGGCATAGCACTGGAAGAACAGGTGGCCCTGCGCGGCGATCATCGAATAGCGGGCAGGGAACACGCCCTTCTGGAGGTCGACGGCGACGTCGTGCTTCCACTCGCCGGACTCGGGGTCCCGCGACCAGCGTGACACGGCCTTGGTCAGGGAGATCTCGCGGACCTCCTCACCGGTCTCGAGGTCGATCACCACCAGCGCATTGCGCGGCTCCTTCAGCAGCCAATACGCGAAGCGCGCGTCGTGTGCCATGGTCTGCAGCGACGCCTCGTGGTTGCCGCGCGGGTCGTCGTAACGCCACAGCGAGGCGCCGGCCTGCTCGCCGGTGAGGCGTACCAGCGAGAGACCGACCGGGCGCTCGGGCACCTGGTGGGGGCCACCGCGGCCGATCAGTGCGGCCGGTCCGGAGGCCATCTGCACGAGGGTCGGCGCGTTGTACTGGGTCAACGCGTCTTCGCTGCGCCAGAGGTACTCCCCGGTCGCCGCGTCGAGGGCCACCAGGTGGTGCCAGCGCCCGTGCAGGTCGTCGCCTTCGCTGCCCGGTGCCGGGAAGGGCTCCATCTCGATCAGGAGCTTGCGCTCGTGGTCCTCGATCAGGAACGGTTCGAACTGCTTGTTGAACGGGCCGTCGAAGGCCGGCACCCACTCGCGCTCCCACACCGGCTCGCCGTCGTGCGTGAAGCAGACCACCCGGCCGCCGGCGTTGGTGAACCAGACGTGTTCGTCGTCGGCGACCGGCGACGCACTGGTCGCGTCCGAGAAGGGATAGGTGTAGATCGCCGGCACGTCGCCCTCGATCCGACGGGTCCACAGCAGGTGACCGGTGGTCGCGTCGAGGCAATGCGCGTCGATGTGCTTACCCGCGACCTTGCGCCTCTCGATCGCGTGCGCATAGAGCTCGGCCTCGGCGTCGGACAGGGCGTTCGACGGGTCCCAGGGTGCCATGGTCGCGACGAACACGCGGTCGGCCACCACCGTGACGCCGCCCTGGCCGGTCTCGGGCAACGGGGTCCGCCAGGCGATGCCCTGACCGGAGCGCACGCTGAAGTGCAGTGGCGGGGTTGCCTCGGTCTCGACCGACCAATCGCCGTGCGGACCGGGCCCCTGCGGCCAGTCCTGCGGGACGACGAAGGCGGAGAACGACAGGATCGCGGCGAGCATCGGCTGCCAGGATAGGCGGCCACGGACTAACATGCCCGACCGTCGTGGCGCCCGGCTCTCACGGCGCTGCCATGCCCCTGCTCCACCTCACCGCCCAGGACGTGCTCCGGGCCCTGCCGATGCGCGAGGCGATCGTCGCTTGCCGCGCGGGGTTCCTGGCGCTGGCGCAGGGACTCGTCGAGGCGCCTACGCGCGTCCACCTGACCGACGGGAGCTCCCAGGAGCCGCGCACCACGCTGCTGATGGCGGCGAGTGGCCCGGTCGGCCGAGTTACCAAGGTGGTCAGCATCTTCCCGGGCAATCGGCGGCGTGGGATCGCGACGACCAGCGGGTTGCTCACGATCCTCGACCCGGACACCGGGCACCCGATCGGCCTCTGCGACGGTGGCGCGCTGACGGCCATCCGCACCGGCGCGGTGTCCGGCCTCGCGACCGACCTCCTGGCGCGGCCGGATGCGTCAGTCGCCGCACTGATCGGCGCCGGCGGGCTGGCGGAGCATCAGGCCCTGGCACTCGCCGCGGTCCGGGAACTGTCCGAGCTGCGGGTCCACTCCCCCACCCCCGAACGGCGCGACGCGCTCGTCGCGAGATTGTCCCGCGAGCACGGGCTGCCGGCCGTCGCGGTCGGATCCCCGGCCGCGGCGGTTCGCGGGGCCGACATCGTCACGGTCGCCACCAACTCCCTCCGACCGGTGTTCGACGGTGCCGACCTGGCACCGGGAGCACACGTGAACGGCGTCGGCAGCTTCAAACCGGCGATGCGCGAACTCGACGAGACCACGATCCGCCGGGCCCGCCGGATCGTCGTCGACCTGCGGGAGTCCGCCCTGCACGAGGCCGGTGAGCTCATCGCCGCCCGCGCCGCCGGCATCACCGACCCGGGGGACTGGCTCGAACTGGGAGACCTGCTCGCCGACCCGGATCTTTGTCGTCACGATCCGGACGCGATCACGCTCTTCAAGTCCGTCGGCCACGCGGTGCAGGACCTCTACGCGGCGCGTTGCGCACTCGACCGCGCCCACCGACTCGGCCTCGGCCAGGCCCTCTCGCACTGAATGGAACCCCTCCGCACCATCGAAGCCCATACCGCGGGCGAGCCGCTCCGTATCGTCACCGACGGCTACCCGACCATCCCCGGCGCCACGATGCTCGAGCGGCGCAGCTACGCGCGCCAGCACCTCGACCACCTGCGGCGGGTGTTGATCCACGAGCCGCGCGGCCATGCCGACATGTATGCGGCGGTGCTGACCCCACCGGCCAGCGACGACGGCGACGTCGGGGTGCTGTTCCTGCACAACGAGGGCTACAGCACGATGTGCGGCCACGGGATCCTCGCGATCGTCAAGGCCGGGATCGAGCACGGCCTGTTCGACGCCGACCCCGCGGCGATCCGCATCGACACTCCTGCCGGTCGGGTCGTCGCGACCGCGCGGCTCGCGGGATCACGGGTCCGCGACGTGTCGTTCATCAACGTTCCATCGTTCGTCGACCGGGAGATCACTGTGGAGGTCGAAGGCCTCGGCGCGGTCGACTGCACGATCGCCTACGGCGGCGCCTACTACGCCTACGTCGACGCCCCGACGTTGGGGCTGCCCCTCGACGCCGACCATGCCGGGCCCCTGATCCGCCACGGCCGCGCGATCAAGGACGCAGTGGCTCGCCAGTGCCGACTGCGCCACCCGACCGGCGACGCCGACCTCGACTTCCTCTACGGCACGATCTTCGTCGCGCCGACACCGGACGCACACAGCCGCAACGTCTGCGTGTTCGCCGACGGCGAACTCGACCGGTCGCCGACCGGGACCGGGGTGAGTGGACGCGCCGCGATCCACCACGCGCGCGGCGAACTCGGCAGCGAGTGGATCCGTATCGAGAGCATCCTCGGCACCAGCTTCGAGGTGCGGGTGGTCGACACGCTGACGCTCGGCGACCGCCCGGCGATCGTGCCCGAGGTGCGAGGCCGCGCCCACCTGATCGGACGGGCGGAATGGTCGCTCGAGGACGGCGATCCGTTGCCGGACGGCTTCCTGATCCGTTGAGCCCGACGGACCGGTCGGGCGCCGCGTCGGGCTCAGGGTCTTGTCCAAGGGAGAGCGGGATCGGGGCCGAGTACAATTGAGGGGTCGCACGAACCGGCCCCCCGATCGTCTCGGGGAGCGGGCCCTGCATTCCCTCTGTGGTGCCTTTCCGCACCGTTGAAATCATGCTCCCGCTGCTGACTCCGCTCGCGCTTTCCGCGCTCTCCTTCCCGGCCGTTCCGCAGGAGCCGCCGGTCCTGAATGCCTACTACGAGACCGACCGCGGAGGCCTGCGCCTCACGGCGGAGGTCCACCATGGAGTCGGTCCCGTGTTCGCCTTGCTCGCGCGGGCCGACCAGAACGGCGGCCCGCCCGCGGTGATGGACTTCGCTGCTCTCGACGCGAACGGTCATGGCGAGATCCATGCGGTGTTCCCGACCGCGGTGATCGAACACCTGCAGCGCCAGGGCGTGCAGGTGCAGCTCTCGGCGGCCATGTGGGACGGCACGTCGATCTTCGAGACCGAGGGCGACTTCCAGGTCGGCATGAGCATCACGTCGACCGTCCTCGACTTCGACTACACCATCGGTGACGACTCGGTGATGGTGGCCGGCCGTAGGATCGCCGACCAGTACCAGGACGTCGGTCTCGACATCTCGGTGCGCAACACCTCGGGCCCCGACGTCGCGATCCTGTTCGATTCCGCGAACCCGACCGGCGGCGACGACGACCTCCGCACCCCGAACCCGGGTGCCTACAACAACACCGTCCCGCTGGGCCACCTGTTGATCATCGCCGAGAACGTCGCCGACGCGAACGCCGACGACCTGATCGACGTGCCCGACGACGACGCCGACGGCGGCAGCATCTACTTCGACTTCGCGCAGAAGGCCAAGATCGAAGGGGTGACCCTGGTCGACATCGACGAGGTCCGCGGCACGCAGCTACGCTTCTACCGCAATGGCGACCTGATGACGCCCGACGAGGTCCTCGACCTGGATTCGCTGGGCGATGGCAGCGTCCAGGAGCTGACCTTCTTCGAGGACGAAGTCGATCGCTTCGAGGTGTTCTTCCGCGGTAGCGGCGGCGTTTCGAACCTGATCCTCGACACCTGCCCCAAGCAGCTCAACTTCGACGAGCTGCAGTTCGGCGAGCCGCGGGGCCTGCCGGCCGGCACCTGGATCACCGACAACTTCCTGGATTGCGGCGTGACGGTCGCGGCGCTCAACAACGAGCCGCGTCACCCCGACAAGGCGATCCTGTTCGACACCCAGAACATCACGGGTGGCGACACCGACCTGCGCACTCCGAACCCCGGGGCGCCCGGCAACGACGAGCCGCTCGGCATGGTGCTGATCATCGCCGAGAACGACGTCGACGCGAACATGGACAACCTGGTCGACGACCCGGACGACGAGGCCGCCGGTGGCCGCATCGAGATCAACTGGGCCTACGACGTGACCTTCGTTCGCACCCGCATCCTCGACGTCGACGGCAGCGAGATCGACTACCTGCGTCTCTACGACGCGATGGACAACGAGATCTACGCCGAGCTGATCCCCGATGCGCCGGACGGCGCCGTGCAGCGCATCGCCCCGATGGTCCCGCACGTCCGCCGCGCGGTCCTCGAACTCGGTGGCTCGGGCGCATTGTCGCGGATCATCTACTGCCCCGATCCGGCGACCAACTGACCTCTGCCCCCCAAAGTCTGTCGTAGTCGGTGCCAGGCACCAACTACGACAGATTCCTGGCGCCTGGGCCGCGGCTTGCCCAGGCGCGTCCGGCCCCCGACCATGCGCGGCATGCGCAGCCTCGCCGCAGTCGCCCTGCTCCTGGTCGGAGTCCTGACGATGGGTCCAGTCACCGCGCAGGACTCCCGGCCTGCCGCCCCCCGTCGCCCGAACATCCTGTTCTGCATGGCCGACGACTGGGGCTGGCCGCACGCCGGCGCGCTCGGCGACGAGGTCGTGCAGACGCCGACCTTCGACCGGCTGGCGCGCGAGGGCGTGCTGTTCGAACGCGCCTGGATCTCCAGCCCCTCGTGCACCCCGAGCCGCAACGCGATCCTCACCGGCCAGCAGTTCTACCGGCTGGGTGAAGGCGCCAACCTGCACAGCACGCTCGATCCCGCGCACCCGAACTTCATGTTCCTGCTGCGCGAGGCCGGCTACCGGATCGGCCATTGGCGCAAGGCCTGGGGGCCCGGCAACTGGAAGGCCGGCGGCTACACCGAGGATCCCTGCGGGCCCGGCGGCACGTTCGAGAAGTTCCTCGACGAGCACGACCCCGACCAGCCGTTCTGCTTCTGGTTCGGCTCCTCGGATCCGCACCGCGGCTACGAGAAGGGCAGCGGGGTGGCGAGCGGGATCGACCCGGCGAAGATCCGCGTGCCCGCGTTCTTCCCCGACCATCCGGAGGTCCGCAGCGACATCGCCGACTACTACTTCGAGGTGCAGCGTTGGGACGGTGACGTCGGCCAGGCGCTGGCATTGCTCGAGGCACGCGGTGCACTCGACGACACGATCGTGGTGATGACCGGCGACCACGGGATGCCGTTCCCGCGCTGCAAGGGCAACCTCTACGACTGGGGATCCCGGGTGCCGTTGGCGGTGCGCTGGGGGAAGAACCTGGCGCCGCGGCGTGAGGGCGAGGCCTTCGTGTCGCTGACCGATCTGGCGCCGACGTTCCTGGAGGCGGCGGGAGTTCCGGTGCCTGAGGAGATGACGGGTCGGAGCCTGGTGACGTTGATGACCGATCCGGCGGCGGAGGGTGCGCGGAATGGCCGCGACTTCGTGGTCTTCGGCCGCGAGCGGCACGTGCCGGCGCAGAGGATGCCTTCGATGGTGGGGTATCCGGCGCGGGCGATCCGGACGGATCGGTGGTTGTTGATCGAGAACCTCGAACCCGAACGGTGGCCCGCGGGCGTCGCCGAGCTGGCCACCCACCCGATCGACGTGCACGCCGACTGCGACAACGGACCGACCAAGAGCCTGATCGTCGGCGGTCGGGACGGGTCCTTCGCCGAAGCCTACCGGCTGTGCTTCGGACGCCGTGGGATGATCGAGCTCTACGACTGCGACGCGGACCCCGACCAGGTCGAGAACCTGGCCACCAACGAGCACCTTCCTCGGCTGCGATCGGTCCTCGATGAACTGGATGCACGGCTCCGAACCGAGCGCGTCCGCACCGAAGATCCGCGGGTGTCGGGCAACGCGGGCGACTTCGACTCCTTCCCCTACCGCGCCGGCTATCTGAAGAAGCGCATCGACACTTTCCGCGAGAGCCATCCCGAGCTGTTCGTGGACCCCGCCCTCCAACCTCCCGAGGAAGACGGCTACGGCCTCCCGCTGCGCTTCCAATGGACCTTCGGCGGAGACCGGCACGCGACCCTCGACTCCTTCCGGGAGGCGGTCCGCGCGTTCAACCGCGAGATCGGTGAAGACCGTGCCGACTGGGCGGCGAAGCAGCCAGCCCTCGTCCTCTGCGCGACTCCGAGGTGCTATGTGATCTACGAGGGCCTCGACGCGACCGGGAACGAGTATGAGACCAAGGCGATGGTGGTCGTGGCCTCGGACCCCGCCGGCGTCACGTTGGCCGACCTGCTCTGGCAGGTGGACGAGCACGCCCACGACGAGTGGGCGAACGCCGACCACCGCTATCCCGAAGCCATCTTCCGGCAGTCACACGCCGAGGCGCGCCAGAGCTTCTCCCGCCTGCCAAAGGTCCTCTCCGTACTGAGCGACCCGACCCTCCCGATCTTCTCCGTGGACTGCGGCAGCTGAACTAACGCTCCACTTCGACGCGCAGCGGAGGGCGCGCGTCGGACCGGACTTCGCCAGTGCTCACGAACTCCAGCTCCGCGATCTGCGTATTGCGCGGCACGTCCACCGCCTGCCCCCGGTCCCAACCCGCGGTCACCACGAGTCGAAAGCGGCGGGCACCAGCGCCCCTCTCTCCCAACTGGACTTCCACCGGCGCATTCGGCACCCCGATCTCACCGAGCGCCTGCCATCCATCGCCCGAAGCCACCTCCAGGCGCGCCCGCCGCGGCCCGTAGTCCGGGCGGGGCACCAGACGCACCGCCGTCGCCGAGCCAGCAGCAGATGGCCGGCTGAACTCCACCATGATCGGCTCTGCCGCGGTCGGGCCGACTCCCGCATCCGTCGTCAGCACGGCGAAGCTCCGCCGATCCCCGTCCGCCAGCTGCGCCAGCGGACTCCGCTCGGAAGACACCGCATCCGAAGCGACGTCCACCGCGGTCCAGCTCGGCCGAGGGGTCGCGAGATCGAGTTCGACCACGACGCGCGGCCCCTCCGACCCATCCCGACAGACCACGCGCAGTCCCTCCGCGCTCCGCACCAACTCCAGTCCGTCACTCGCCGCTCCCGCGAAGCACTGCACCACGAACAGACCGTCCCGCCCGCGGAACTCCACGAAGTCCTCCGCCGCCGAGCGCCGCGTGTATTCGCCGGCGGGCCGATAGCGGAAGCCGCCCGGCGCGACGAGTCCGAGCAGACCGTCCACCTCCAACACTTCGCCGTCGACCGCGAACGGACCACCGCCCTGCATCGGCAGCACCTGCCGCTCGCCGCCAAGCCAACGCAGCCGGCGCCCACCACCGGGACTCACGTTGTCGTTCTGGATCCCCAGCGCCCCGAGCGGCGCATCGGCGAGCCACAGCACCGAATCGCGCAGCGCGACCATTGCCGAGCGCGCACCACCCGCGTGGTCGAGGACGATCGCGCGGCCACGGGCATGCTCGACCAGCCGATGCCCCACGACCGGCGCCGCGGGCAACAGCCCACTGACCGCCGGCGTGGTCACGTAGGGCTCCGGCCCCGGCCCCTCCCCGAGCGGATGGAACAACCCGGTCGCCCGCCCCTCGGTCGACACCGACGCGAACCACGCCGGCCGCCGCACCACCAGCACGCCGCTCGGCTCCGACCACCAGCTCGCGTCGCCACGCAGCGCCGGGTCGTCCGCCGGATCCGGGAACTCCCCCCAGGTGTCGAGGTGCAGCACCGCGAGCACCATCCGCTTGACCAGGATCGGCTCCCACCACCACTCCAGGTTGGTCGCCCCCAGCAACCGCCCCGGCGGTGACGCCGCGGTGCGGAGTGCGCTGGCATGGAACACCCGCCGCTCGGCGAGCGACGCCACCGGATCGCGGAGCACCCCGGCCACGAACGCGTGGATGGTGTGCCGGCAGGCGAGATGGATCGTCCAGTCGGAGCCGGCGGGGAACGCGTAGTCACCGTCCGGCATCAGGATCCGCCGCAGCACCTGCCAGGCGTCCGCGACGTGGTGCAGCGCGTAGGGCCGGTAGCTCTTCGCGAACCCACTCCCATGGCGCCGGTCGCCCAACTCGACCATCAGCAGCGACTCGCCGAGCATGGCGACCGAGCCGCCGAGGTACGACGGATGGAAGAAGCCGTGGTTCTGCAGCGTGAAGTCGTCGTACAGGTTGGTCGTGGTGACGACGTCGCGGACGCGCCCATCACCGAGCGATGCCGCGGAGTCCCGGTCGGCCGCGACCGACAGGGTGTTCGCCGCCATCCGCTGCGCGCCCTGCAGCCAGGCCAGGGCGTGGTCGTGCTCGGGGAACAGCGCGAGCGCGATGGCCGGCGCGAAGGTGTCCCAGGCGTTCTCCTCGGCTGCGGTGTTGCCCGGCTTGCCGTCACCGGGTGGCTGCGCGGAGCGATGGTCGGCCTCGTCCACGACGACCCGAGTGATGTCGGCCCACACCTCGGGATCGAGATCCTCCCGGACCAGCCACGCAGCCAGCCCCGACGCCCCCATCCACAGCGACGACTGCCAGGAATGCCCCCAGGGCTTGCCGTCCGCGCACGCGCCACCGCCGGTGACGTGCGACTCGGCGAGGAAGCGCCACGATGCCGCGACCCGCGCCAACCGACCCTTCCGGTCGAGATCCCTGGCCGCGAGATCCTCACGCTGCGCTTCGCTCAGCCAGCCACGGTCCTCGGCGTGCACCAGGAAGGCGAGCAGCAGCGTGATGTTGCTGGTCCCACGGATCCCCCCATTGCCGGCCGAACGGCCGTCGCCCCAGTAGCCGCCATGAGCCTGCTCGTGCCACAGCGAGTCGACGTGCCCGGCATAGCGGACCAAGGACGGCAGGTAGGTGGCGATGCGTTCGGCGTTCGGCTGCCGGTCGGCACGTTCCTGGGAAGGCACCAACTGGATCGCGAACGATCCGACCAGCAGGAGGATCGACGCTGCGCGGAGCATCACGAAGTTGTAACCGCTCCGCTTCGCCCACCCTCTTCCTGCGTGGTGCCAGACACCACCAAGACCGGTAGGGTGACAGGATGCGCCTCTGGATCTTCGCCGCGCTGCTCCTCGCCAGCCTCGCGCCCGCCCAACGCACCGTCCGCGTCGCGCTCTGCCAGATCGAGGTCGCGGCCGATCCAGAGACCAACCTCGAGCGCATCGCCGCGGCGCTGCAGCAGGCCCACACCGAACACGCCGACCTCGCCTGCTTCCCCGAGGCCTGCCTGTTCGGCTGGACCAACCCGGCGGCCCACGCCGGCGCCACACCGATCCCCGGCCGCTTCACCGACCGGCTCAGCGCGCTCGCGAAGCAGCACGGCCTGATGGTCTGCTGCGGCCTTGCCGAGAAGGACGGCGAGCAGCTCCACAACAGCGTCGTCCTGATCGACTCCGACGGCGCGCTCCTCCTGAAGCACCGCAAGTGCAACGTGCTCGAGGAGCTGATGCAGCCGCCCTACGCGAAGGGGACCGGCGCCCTCGACGCCACCGTCGACACCCGCTTCGGCCGCCTCGGCCTGCTGATCTGCGCCGACACCTTCGACGACCGGGTCGTCGCGGAGCTCGCCGCGCAGGCCCCCGACCTGGTGCTGGTGCCCTACGGCTGGGCCGCGCCGGCGGATGCGTGGCCGCACCACGGCGACAGCCTGCAGGCTTGGGTCGCCCACACCGCGCGACGCTGCGCGGCTCCGGTGGTCGGCGTCGACTCGGTCGGTTCGATCCACGCCGGGCCCTGGCAGGGCCAGGTGCTCGGCGGGCAGAGTCCGGCCTGCGACGCCCGCGGCGAACTGCTGGCACGGCTCGCCGACCGCACCGCCGAGACGCGAGTCGTCGAGGTTCCGCTGCCGGGCCGCGCCGCGCGAGAGCAGCGCCCACACCTCCTGCTGACCCGCGACGAGGTCCCCGGCCTGACGTCGCTCGCGGCGTTCCGTGAACGGGTCCTCGACGGCCCGCTGCGCGCACCGTGGCAGGACCTCCTCGCCGAGGTCGAGCGCGAAGCCACCCTCCCGCCCTACACACCCTTCTCCCAGGTCGGCACCCGCAGCGAGGCCGACGCCGCGCGGGGCGACCGCGACTGGATCGTCGTCCACAGCACCGGCCGCCGGATCCTCCGCGCCGCCCTCGCCGCCCTCGTCACCGACGAACGCCGCCACGCCGAAGCCGCGCTGCACCAGATCGATGCGGTGCTGAGTCGCGAGACCTGGCACGAGTGGCAGACCGAAGCCCATCTCCAGGCCTACGACTTCGAAGCCGACCTGCGCACCGGCATGTTCGCCGCCGACCTCGGCCTCGCCTACGACTGGCTGCACCCGCTGCTCACCGGCGACGAACGCCGACGCATCGTCGACGGCCTCGACGCCCGCGCCATCCAGCCCTACCTGCGCACCGTCCGCAACCAGTCGCCGTGGTGGTTCGACGCGCGCAACAACTGGCTCACCGTGATCGTCGGGGGCCTCGGGGTCTGTGGCATGGCGCTCGGCGACGACCATCCCGACGCTGCGCGCCTGGTCGCGATGGCGCTGCCACGGATGCGCGACTACCTGTCGATCTACGGCCCCGACGGCGAGTTCAACGAGTCGCCGCCGTACGCCAACTCGTCGATCAAGCCGGCGCTGTTCTTCGACGCACTGCGCTACCACCGCGGCGACGGCTCGCCCTCGCCCGAGATCGCGACCCTGCAGCGGCACTGTCACTGGCTGATGTATCTGACTACCCCGCCGGGCCGCACCGCGGGCTTCGGCGACGGCCATCCCGACTACCCGCCGGTGACCGGACCGATGCGCGCGGTGGTCGCGGCAACCGGCGATGCGACGCTCGCCTGGCACCTGCGGCAGTACGGCGCGGAACCGAAGTTTCCGGTCCTCGACCTGCTGTGGACCACCGACCGGGTCACGCCACAGCTCCCCGCCACTCCACTGGCCCGCGCCTTTCCGGCCCACAGCGGGATCGTCTCCAGCCGCGACGCCTGGGATCCGACGCACCACACCTGCACCGTCTTCGGCATCGTCGGCAACCCCTCGATCAACCACAGCCACCCCGATCCCGGCGCGCTGATCGTCGACGGCTTCGGCCAGCGCCTGGTGACCGACCTCGGCAGCGTGCCCTATCCGGAGTGGTCGCAGCGCCCGCACTACTACCACTTCAACCAGGACGGCCAGAACATCGTCACCTTCGCTAGCCGGCCGCTCGCGTGGGACAAGCGCTCCAAGGCCCGCGCACGGCTGCTCGACACGGAGTTCGACGACCGGCATGGCGCGGCGTGGAGCGTGGAGACCACGCCGCTCTACCGCGACGTCACCTCGCTGCGCCGCAGCGTCGTCCACCTGCTGCCGCGCATCATCGCGGTGTGCGACGAGATCGAACTCCCCGAGGCCGACTCGATCCGTTTGCGGTGGCACCTTTGCGACGCCCCCGTGCTCGAGGACGGCGGCAGCTTCCACATCGAGGTGGACGGAGTCCGGCTGGCCGGCCTGGTGTCCGCGCTCGGCGACCCGGCCGCCTCGATCACCACCGGACGCCACCGCTACGCGCCACCCTACGACCACTCCCGGACCGGAGTGCCGCTCCCACAGCTCCGCGAACCCTACCTCGACCTGACCCTCGACGCCGCGCGCGCCCGCCTGATCACCCTGTTCGCGATCCAAGGACCCGACGACGAGCCAGCGATCTGGCAATCCGGCGGCGCCGACTCCTGGTCGATCGCCACCGCGCAAGGCGAGGTGACGGTCACGGTCACCAGCTCCGCGCTGCACGTGAGCGGCGGTTCGAGGGTTCGATCGATCGCGCTGGGAGACTGAGCGCCGCCGCGCATCCCGCAAGACGTACGACCGGTGCCAGGCACCAGGTGTACAAGTCCCGCCCCCGATGCTGTTCCTCCGCCTCTCCTTCCGCGACACGCTACGCCGCCTGCCGCAGGTGATCCTCGGCCTGGTCGTGTTCGGCATCGGCATCTCGCTGCTGATCTGCGCGCAGCTCGGCAATGCGCCCTGGGACGTGTTCCACCAGGGCGTCGCGCAGGTCCTCGGCGTGAAGATCGGCAGCGTGATCATCGGCGTCGGCCTGCTGCTCCTGCTGTTGTTCGTGCCGCTGCGCGAGCCGATCGGCGTAGGCGCCCTGCTCAATGCGGTGCTGATCGGAGTGACCGCCGACACCTTCCTCGCGCTGGTCGACACGCCCGCCACCCTCTGGGGTCGCATCGCGATGACCCTCGCCGCACCCGTGGTCGTCGGCCTCGGCACCGGCCTCTACATCGGCGGTGGGCTCGGACCCGGGCCCCGCGACGGCCTGATGACCGGCATCAGCACACGCGGCTTCGCGGTCTGGAAGGTCCGCACCGTGCTCGAAGCGAGCGTGCTGCTGTGTGGCATCCTGCTCGGCGGCCGCTTCGGCTGGGGCACCGTGTGGTTCGTGGTCGCGGTGGGTCCCTGCGTGCAGTGGTTCCTGCGCCGCTTCGTGCGGCCCTACGGTGTCGCGTCGGGGCTCGCGACCCATCCCGGCACGTCGTGAGCGTCAGGCCCAGTGGTTCAGCGGTCCCACCTCGCCGAATCCGGGGGCCGACGCCATCGCCCGCAGCGTGAAGTCCCGTGCCGCCTGCACCGCGGCACGCAGGTCGTCGCCATGCGCCAGCCGGGCGGTGAGCGCCGCGCTGAACGAACAGCCCGAGCCATGCCGATGCCTGGTATCGAGACGCGGCCCGTAGAACACCTGCACGCCATCGGGTCCTACCAGCAGGTCGCCGTCTAGTCCCGGCACATCCTTGACGACCACCGCCCCGCAACCCGCCGCGCACATCGCCGCCGCCGCGCGCTCCGCCGCCTCCCGCCCGTCCACCGCGATCCCGGTCAATGCCTCGGCCTCGAAGCGGTTCGGCGTCACGACCGCAGCGATCGGCAGGAGCAGCCCGCGCACCGCGTCGGCGACACCCTCGCCGGCCAACGCGGCACCGTGCTTGGAGACCAGCACCGGATCGACGACGAGCTGCATGGACTCCACGCCAGTCAGTCCCCCGGCGACGGCGGTGACCATCTCGACCGAACCGAGCGCGCCGGTCTTCGCCGCCCGCGGCACCAGATCGTCGAACACGCTGGCGAGCTGCGCCTGGACCACGTCCACCGGCTCGACGTGCACCCGCTGCACGCCCTTGGTGTTCTGGGCCGTGAGCAGCGTGACCACCGCCTGGCCGTAGACCCCGAAGCGATGGAAGGTCTTCAGGTCGGCCTGGATGCCCGCTCCGCCGGCCGGGTCCGAGCCGGCGATCGTCAGCGCGATCGGCGGTTGTCCCGGCGCACTCCCTCCCCAGGCGCTCGCGAAGAACGCCAGCTCGAGGCGCATCGCGCGCCGGTGCAGCCGACCGAGTTCCTGGTGCAGCGTGGCATCGGCGCGTTCCAACCGCGGAGCCAGCCGCCGCCACAGCGCGTCGAACGCCGGGTCGGCGTAGGTGCGGACCCAGTCGGCCCACGGTGAGCTCTCGACCAGGACGCCGCGCAGCTCCTGGCCCAGCCAGGCGTAGAGCCGCAGACAGGGCAACATGGCCGCCGCCGTGCACGCCTCCGGGCGGGTCGCCGCGGTGGCGACCAGGAACTCGGTGTAGGCCAGCGTGGCGTCGCTCGGCTCGACCGACTCCAGGTCGATGCCGAGCCTCGCCGCCATGCCGCGGTGCAGCGCCAGCTCCTCCTCGATGCCTGCACTCAGCTCACGGTAGAGCGCGCGCCCCTCTGCGTCGTCCGCGCCGCGCGCAGCCAGCCCGTAGGCCTGCGCGAAGGCCCGCAGGAAGAACGCATCCTGCGCCACGTAGTCGCGGTAGCGCCAGGCCGGCAGCGAACCGTCGGCAAGACCCTGGACGAACGGATGGGCCAGGCAGGCCGCCGCGAGGTCGTGGTCGGCGGCCCAGAATCGATCGGCGAGCGAGGTCGTCACGCCGCGAGGCTAAGCCGGCGCGCGTCCACACCAAGACCGCGCTTCACCTGCCGCCGCCGAGCCGCTTCAGCATGCCGGCGCTGCGCTCGCCGTACTCCAGCTCGGCGCCGAGCTCCACCGCCGCCTCGAAGCTCGCCTTGGCCTTCGCCGCCTCGCCGGTCCGCGCCAGGCCCACGCCGCGCCAGTAGAGGGTCTTCTGCCGCAACACGTCGTCGGGCTCGAACTCGCCGAGGAACGTGTCGATGCGGGCCACCAGCTCGGCCCACTTGCCGGCCTTGCCGAGCTCCGGCAGGTCGACCTCGAGCTGGTCAGCGGCGCGGCGGGTCCGCCAGCGCATCGCCAGGCCCGCCTCGTTGTCGGCGTCGGCGGCGATGATCTGGTCGATCACGTCCTCGTAGGGTCCGGTCGGCAGGAAGTCCCCACAGGCCCGGAGCCCGGCGTCGAGCTTGCGGGCCCGCTCCGCGCCCTCCACCTCCTGGGCCTCGGCGAACAGCCGGTCACGCGCGGCCCGGTTCTGCTGCAGCTCGGCGAGGTGCTCCAGGTAGGCGCTCGGGCCGCCCTCGCGGTAGTCCTTGGTCCGCGCGTAGGGCCGGCCCTCGGGGTCGACCAGGATCACCGTCGGCCAGGAGTTCACCGCATGCAGGGCGTGCAGGGCGTCGTTGGCCGCGCGCTGCTCGGCGGAGATCACGTCCTTGCCGCGCGGGTTGTCGACCACCACGAGTTCGTAGTGCTCGCTGGCCGCCTCGGTGAACTCCTCCTTCGTCCAGACGTCCTTCGCCAACCGGATGCACGGGCTGCACCAGTCGGAGCCGGTGAACACCAGCAACACGTTGCGGCCGTGCTCGGCGGCGCTGGCGCGTGCAGCCGGGTAGTCGGCGGTCCAGCCCTCGCCGTGCTGGGCGGCCAGGTCGGGCGGGAGGAAGACGGTGCCGAGAAGCAGGGCGGAGAGGGCGGCAGCTGGTCGGGTGTTCATGGTGGGATCCAGGTCGGAGGCGGCGCTCCTACGACACCCGACCGGTCGGGGTCCACGGGAGTAGGAGCGGATCCGCGCGCATACGGAGTCGTCGGCCGGTCAGCGAGAGTCGGCCCGCGCCGGCAGGGCAGCGTCGACCTCGTCCCGCCACGCCGCGAGCCGGGCCCGCATCGCCGCGGCCCGTTCCGGCTGCTCCCCGGCGAGGTCGCGCTGTTCCCCGAGGTCGTGCGCCAGGTCGTAGAGCTCGACCGAGCCATCGTCGAAGTACTCGATCAGCTTGTGGTCGCCGACGCGCACCGCGCTTCCCAATCGGTTCGCTCGATGGAACGCGTAGTTCGGGTAGTGGAAGAACAGCGCGTCGCGATGCAGGTCACCGCTGCCGGTCAGCACCGGCAGCAGGCTCTCGCCGTCACCCGGGTAGGTGTCAGGCAGCGGCACGCGAGCCGCATCGAGCGCGGTCGCGAACAGGTCGGTGCTGACCACCGGCTCGTCCTCGGTCACCCCCGCCGCGACCCGCCCCGGCCACCGCACCATCATCGGCACGCGGATGCCGCCTTCGTAGAGGTAGCCCTTGCTCTCGCGCAATGGGTACAGATCGGCGACCGAGTCGAGCGCGCCATTGTCGGAGGTGAACACCACGATGGTGTTGTCCGCCAGTCCGGTCTCCTCGAGCGCATCGAGGACCGAACCGAAGATCTGGTCGAGCGCCTCGGTCATCGCCGCATAGCGCGGGTCCTCGAGGCCACGCTGCTTGCCGCGCGCCTCGTACTTCGCCACCAGCTCGGCCGGCGCATCCATCGGCCAATGCACCGTGTAGTGCCACAGCGCCAGGAAGAACGGCTGCTCCGAGCCCGAGGCCGCATGGTCGCGGAGCCACCCCACCGCCTCTTCGCCGATGCGGTAGGGCAGGTACTCGTCGTCGGTCTTCGACTTCAGGTTGGGGAACTCGTAGGGCGCGAAGAACGAGCGGCCAGGGCCACCCCAGCCATTGCCGCCGAGGTTGAGCTCGAAGCCCTGATGGTCCGGATACCAGTCCGACATGTCGTCACCCCGCTGCGGCGCGAGGTGCCACTTACCCATGAAGGCGGTGCGGTAGCCGCCGTCCTTCAGGAGTTCGGCGACCGTCACCTCCTCCAGCGGGAGCCGATCAGCGCACTCCGCCGAGAGCACCACCGGGTCGTCGGGCGTGAAGCGCTCCTGATCCGGCAGGTGGTTGGTGATCCGGAGCCGGGCGGGCGCCTTGCCGGTCATGATCGAGGCGCGGGTCGGTGAGCAGACCGGTGCGGCGGCGTAGGCGTCGGTGAAGCGCATCCCCTCGGCGGCGAAGGCATCGATCCGCGGGGTGTCCACCGCCGCATTGCCATAGCAACCGAGGTCCGACCAGCCGAGGTCGTCGACCAGGACCACGAGGATGTTGGGACGCGCGGCGGGGTCGCCCCCGTCGTCGGGAGTGGGCGCGGTCCCCGCACAGCCGAGCGTGGCGAGCAGGACGAGCGGCAGCGGGCGGTGCCAACGACGAGGGACGGGCATGGTCCGAGCCTATCGCGTCGAGCCGGTTGCGCGACCATGCGGCGCGGAGGAACATCCGAAGCGTGCCCGCAGGAGCCTCACCTCCCGACCGCGACGTGACCCGCCTGCTCGCCGCCTGCGTCGATGGTGACGACGCGGCGCGCGAGGCATTGGTCGAACGCACCTACGCGGAGCTGCGCCGCATCGCCGGCGCCCAGCTCAACGACCCACGGTCGACGCTGCAGCCCACCGCGCTGGTGCACGAGGCCTGGCTGAAGCTGTTCGGCCACCAGGACCTGCGCCCCGAGCACCGCGGCCAGTTCTTCGCGCTCGCAGCGCGGATCATGCGCGACCTGATCGTCGACCACCTGCGCGCCGGCCGCGCGGAGCGACGCGGCGGAGACCGCCAGCGCGTGACCCTCGATCCGGAGTCCGGTCCACAGCAGGACGGCACCATGGACGCCCTCGATCTCTGCGAGGCCCTCGACGCGCTGCGCGAACTCGACCCAGAACAGCACGAGGTCGTCGAGCTGCGGTTCTTCACCGGCCTGGAGATGACCGAGATCGCGCTCGTCACCGGTCGCTCGCGCGCCACCGTCCAGCGCGAATGGCGCGCGGCCCGCGCCTGGTTGGCCGCCCGGCTGGCCGACCGGACCGACTGACCGTCCATCAATCCCCGCCGCCCCGCGCCGACTCCGCCTCGAGCTTCCGCCGCCACTCCGCGAGCTGTTCGGGCCGCTCCCAGACCTGGTAGAGCTTGCAGATCGCGTCGAGGATCAACGTGCGCGTCTTGGAGTTCACGGCGTCGGACGCCTCGGCGTCGCCCCACGTCGCCAGGAGCTGTGCCTCGGACTCGTCGAATCGCTTCAGATCGCGCAACAGGCTGCCGCGCTGGAAGCCGCTCAGGCAGGTATCGACGTGGCGTGGTCCGAGTTCCGTCCGCCGCCACTCGTAGACACCCTGCACTTCGTCCAGCGCCTCCTGCAGCTGTCCCGAGCCCCACAGACAGTTGACGATGTTGTGGCGGATGATCGCCATGTCCCGGGTCATCCCGTCGTGCGCCGCCTCGAGCTGGGCGAGCGCTGCGCGGAACTCCACCACCGCGCCGGCCGGGTCCTTCTGGTAGTAGCGGACCGCTGCGAGGTTGTTGCGGGTGGTGATGATGTCGGGGTGCCCGGGCTCCAGCTTGCGCTCGCGGATCTCGGCGGCGCGACGGTAGCTCGCCGCGGCGCGGTCGAAGTCTCCCATCGTGACGTAGAGCACTCCGAGGTTGTTGTGGACGACCGCCGCCGACACGGAATCCTCCCCGGCCAGTCGCTCCCGGATCGCCAGACTCTCGAGGAACAGCTCCTCGGCCAACCCGAACTCCTCGCGCGCCTCCTGCAGCGATGCGTAGTTGTTCAGGCAGTGCGCCACCGCGAGGTGGTCGTTGCCGTAGACGGCGCGGAAGGCTGCCAACGCCTCGCGATAGAACTCGCCGGCCTCCTCGTAGCGGCCCCGGTCGTGCAGCAGCGAGGCCAGGTTGTTGCGCGAGTTGGCGATGTCGGGGTGTTGCGCCGGATACAGCGCCTCGTTGAGTGCGAGATTCCGGCGCATCAGGTCTTCGGCCTCCTCGAACCGGGACTGCGCGGAGCGTAGCTGACCGAGGTGACTCAACGTCACCGACAGGCCCTTGTCGGGACCGGACGTCAGCGCCTCGCGCATCGCCAACGACTCGAGCAGTGCCCGCTCGGCCGCCTCGTAGTCGCCGGAACGGCGCTCCACCGCCCCCAACGAGTCGAGCGCCAGCGCCAGGTCGGCGTGCGGCGCCCCGAGGAGTTCGCGCCGGATCGACAGGCACTCGTGAAGCGCGAGGCGGGCCGCGGCGAGTTCCCGCATCTCGAGCCCCAGCCGCCCGGATTGGTACAGCGCCATGGCGGTGTCGAGGTGCCGATTGCCGAGATGCTCGCGCCGCAACGCGACCGCCCGTTCGAGCTGAGCCTTCGCTTCGTCGAGACGGCTCAGGCTCAGGAACGTGGTGCCGATCGTGTAGCGCAGCGCGGCCTCGACCTCGGGCTCGGAGCCGACCGACGCGTCGAGACCGGTCGCGGCCTCCTCCAGGATCGCCGCCATCCGCACGTCGTCGCCGAGGCTCTCCTCGGGCTTCACCGACTCCAGCATGTCCTGGAGGAAGGCCAGGATGGTGCCGGCCTTCAATGCCTCGCGGCGCGCCTCGTCGCGCTGCTCGATCGAACGATCCAAGCCGTAGAGCGTGCCGCCGAGGCCGAGGACCAGCAGCACCAACAACGCCACGGTGCCGCCCACCAGCAGCCGGTTGCGCCGCGCGAACTTGCGCAGCTGGTAGATCGCGCTCGGTGGCCGCGCCTCGATCGGCAGGTCGTCGAGGTAGCGGCGCAGGTCGGCGGCGAAACCCTGCGCGGTCGCGTAGCGGTCGGAGACCTCCGACTCGAGCGCCTTGCCGACCACGGTGTCGAGATCGCCGCGCAGGTCGGGGCGCAGCATGCGCAGCGGCCTCGCCGGCGTGTTGCCCAGCGTCGTGAGCGCCTTGGTCACCGACAGATCGCGCACCTCGCGCGGCAGGCTCCCGGTCAGCAGTTCGTAGAGCAGCGCACCGAGTGCGTGGACGTCGGTGCGACCGTCGACCAGGCCCATCTCGCCCGCGGCCTGCTCCGGACTCATGTAGGCCGGCGTGCCGACCACCTGCCCGGTGCGGGTCCGCGCGAACTCCAGGTCGGCGTCCCCGCCCACCGCCCGCGCCACCCCGAAGTCGAGGACCTTCGGCTCGCCGTCGGCGGTCACCAGCACGTTGCCGGGCTTCAGGTCGCGGTGCACCACCGACCGCTGGTGCGCGTGCTCGACCGCGTCGGCGACCGCGGCGACCAGCTCGATGCGCGCCCGGTCGTCGAGCTGGTGCGACGCGGCGAAGGTGGTGATCGGTTCGCCCTCGATGAACTCCATCACCAGGTACGGCTGGGCGCCGCCCGGCGACTCCCAGGTACCCGACGTGACCACCTGCGCGATGCCCCGGTGCTGCAACCGGCCCAGCAGCTCGGCCTCGCGCGCGAAGCGCAGCCGCGCCTCCGCCGAGGCCACCGCGTTCTGCAGCAGCTTGAGGGCGACCCGGCGCTGGGGTGCTCGCTGGCGCGCCTCGTAGACCACCCCCATCCCGCCACGCCCCACCTCGCGGACGATCTCGAAGCCGTCGATGGCGCTCGGCAAGGCAGATGCGACGTCGGCCCGCGAGCCGAGCACTCCCAGCAGGTCCACGTCCTCGAATCGCGCGCCCGCGGCGGCGTCCGCGGCGAGCATGCCCTCGACCTCCGCCAGCATCTCCGCGTCGTCGCACTGATCCTGGAGGAACGCGGCCTGCGCGTCGCCCTCCAGCTCCAGCGCCTCGAGGAACAGCGCCTTGACCCGGCGATGGCGTTCGGCCTGCATGGTGTCGGGAGTCTACCCCGAGCCCGTGGCAAGGGTCGGGATCCCCCGGCCGGCAGCCGGTCGCTACGCTGCCGCGATGCCGCGCACGTTCCGCACGCTCCTCCTGGCACTCCTCGTCGCCGCCCCGCTCGCCTGCCAGCGCGCGGCCGACGACGCCTACCGCGCCGAGTCGATCACCCTGGAGGACGGCGAACTCGCCGGCAGTACCTTCGCCTACCGGATCCACGTGCCCGGCGACATCGGGCCCGGCGAGCGGCTGCCGGTGGTGCTGTTCCTGCACGGTGCGGGCGAGCGTGGCGACGACAACCGCCGCCAGCTCGAGTACCTGCCCACCCAGTTGGTCCGCGAGCCCTACGCCAGCCGCTACCGGGCGATCGTGGTCGCCCCGCAGTGTCCGCGTCGCTCGATGTGGATGGACCTGAGCGGCGCCCGTCAGAGCCGCGTGACCGGCGACAGCCCGCAGCTCGACGTGGCCTGGGCCGCGCTGCAGCGCACGCTGGCCGAGGAGCCCTGCGACCTCGACCGCATCTACCTCACCGGCCTGTCGATGGGCGGCTACGGCTCCTGGCATCTGGCGGCGCGGCACCCGGAGACCTTCGCCGCGGTGCTGCCGGTCTGCGGTGGCGGCGATCCGGCCAAGGCGGCGGCGCTGGCGAAGCTGCCGATCTGGGCCTGGCACGGCGCCGAGGACCGGACCGTCCCGCCGAGTCAGTCACTCGACATGGTCCGCGCGATTCGTGCCGTGGGCGGAATCGTCCACTACCGCGAACTGCCGGGCGTCGGCCACAACTCCTGGAGCGCGGCGTACGGCGAAGACGGCGGCCTGGACTGGCTGTTCGGGCAGCGGCGTGGCCGGCCGACGCTCGGCTGGGTGGTGGCCTGCGACCAGGCCGGCCCGCGGCTGTTGATCCTCGACCTCGACCGGCAGTGGCGCGACGGCGATGCGCTCGATCCTGCTGCGGTGGTCTGGGAGTGGACCCCCGCGCGATTGCCCGACGAACAGCGCGCGTGGTTCCAGCATCCCGACGAGGTCAAGCCGGTCGACGACGGCCGCGCGCTCCTGGTCACCGCGTCCGGCGGCGGCTTCTTCAAGATCCGGATCGCGGACGGCAAGGTCCTGGCCGCGGCGAACCCCGGCGGCAACCCGCACAGCGCGGCCGAGCTGCCGGGCGGGCAGTTCGTGGTCGCGTCGAGCACCGGCGACAGCTTGACGCACTACCGGCTCGCCGACGGCGCGCTACAGAAGGTCGGCGCCCACGAGGTGGTCGATGCGCACGGCGTCGAGTGGGACGCCACGCACCAACGGCTGTGGGTCCTCGGCGGCAAGGTGCTGGTGTCGTTCGTCCTCGAGGACGGCGCGCTGCGCGAGGTGTCGAGCGAACCGTTGCCGGTCACCGAGGAGAGCGCGCAGCACGAGCGTCACGGCGGCCACGACCTGGCGCCGCTGCCCGGCCTCGACACCTACCTCGTCACCGACATGGAGCGGGTCTACGTCTTCGATCCAGCCGCGGAGGGTGCCGCGCGCTTCACGCCCTTCGCGCCGCTGCCGAAGGCCGCGGACGTCAAGTCGATCGGCGCGGTGCGGAGCGACGGACCCTGGGTCGGTCTACAGGCGACCGAAGAGTGGTACTCCGACCGGCTGCTGTTCGTGCCGGCGAAGGGCGGCGAGACGCTCGAGCGCGTGCTGCCCGGCGGCAAGGTCTACAAGTTCCGGCCGATGCGGTGACGCGGAGCGTCGACCAACTCGTACACCGCAGCGAACGCCCGCCCCGAGGCGTCTCGCGCCTGCAGCAGATCGGCGACCAGCAGCTCCCGTGCGCCGAGCGGCGTCGGTTGGTCGTCGGGAACGACCAGCCGGTAGGCCCCGGCTGCGTGTTCGAGGCTCCCGAGCCGGCCGGTGATGCGCACGTGCTCGTCGAACCAGTCGACACCCGGGAGTGACACGGATCCCGCGGTCACCGCGTAGCGCAGGAAGCCCTCGCAGTCGACGTCGTAGTCGACCCCGCTGGCGGACCGGAAGCGACGGCCGGTGAGCTGCGGCAGGTCGGCATGCCAGACCACCAGGCGGGCCGGCCGGTCGGCGAGCCAGCGCTGCCGCTGCGTCAACGGCTCCGACGTCGCGGCGAACGCCTCGCGGAGCTGCACGAGGAGGCCCTCGCAGGCGCGCGCGACCTCGTCGGTGCGACCTGCCGCAGCGATGCTCAAGGTGATCTCGTCCGGCGCGAAGGCCCGTTCCTGGATCGGCTCGACCGGCATCGCGGTCTCGACCTCGACGTACGTCGGCCGCTCGGATCGAGGCAGGTGCACGAGCGACCCCTCGTGGATCAAGGTCCCGAACCGACGGACTACGCCATCTGCAGCGGTCCACTGCAGCTCCAACTCGGGTCGTGCACCGCGCCGCGCGGAGACCAGGTTCAGCGCGACACTCCCGCCGCCGGGGACCGGGCGGTCGATCAGCACGACGAGCCGGCGCCCCTGCAAGGCGAGCACCCAGGGTTCCCAGATGGGTCGGAGCACCGAGCCGTGGAACCACGCCCCCAGCAGCGTCGCCACCATCCAGAGGACGAGCAGCGGCAGGATCACCAACGGTGGGAAGTAGAGGGTCAGCAGCCAGACGGGAAAGGCGAGCCAGAACAGGAGGTCCCACAAGGAGTCCATCAGCGGCGACCCCGACGGGGGTCCCTCGGAGCTTCCACGCAACCGTGCCCGACCGACAGCCCCTCGCAGCCTCGCGCGCCCTTCTTCTTTCTGGTTGGAGTCAGGCACCGACCCGAAGGAAGGGCTCGGTCCTGTGATGACTCAGCGCGGCAGGATCGTCAGCGACGCCGCGTTGGTGACCTCGCGCACCAGTCCAGGCGGCCCGGCGATCAGGGTCGCATGGTGGACCGTCCAGGCCTGCGGCAGGCCGGCCCGATCGCCGGGCAGAGCGAACACGGTGTCGACGGTGCCCCGTGACCCGAGCGTGCCCAGCGACGGACCGAGCACCGCACTGTTCGGGTTGCCGACGCAGAACGACGTGTAGCCATCCGGATTGAGCGGAACGTGCCGACCGCCGAGCAGGAGCCCGGGGCTGGTGCCGCTCGCCGAGCCGACGACCAGGAAGGCCGCGCCCGCCAACGCCGAGGTCAGCTGGGTGCGCAGAACCACCTGCCCGCCGACCACCGCGGAGACCTGCGGCCAGCTCGGCGAGGTCCAGTCCGCAGTGCGCGTATTGCTGCGCACGTAGAGGGTCGCGAACGGGAACGCACCGACGTCACTGCGGCTCCCGTCGGGATCGACGAGCTGCGGATCGCCCGCATCGACGCAGGCGGACCCGGTCCCGAGATGGAAGTCCCGGCCGACCTCGTCGACGAACCCGGCCGGCGCATCGAAGTTGCCGACTCCGGAAGCGCCACCCGCGACGTCGCAGTAGCGCAGCACCGCACCGCCGGCGATCTCCGGCGCGCTGTTGCCGCGCAGGATGCTGTTGGTGATCGTCGCCGGGCCATAGACCGCGCCGCCCTGCACGCTGCTGCCGGACAGGGTGTTCTGCACGATCGTGCAGGCCTCGATCACGGTTCCGGCGGTCGCCTGGATCGCACCGCCGATCGACGGGAAGACCCCGCCCGTCGCGCCATTGCCGACGAACACGCTGCGGTGGATCCGTGCCGAGCCGCTCGACGCCATGCCGATCGCGCCGGCCCGGCTGTTCGCGAGGATCGCCAGGTTCTCCGCGAACACGCAGTCGTCGACGACGGCAACGCCGCCGGTGACATAGAGCCCTGCACCCTGCGCCCCCGAACAACGGTTGGCGGCCACGATGCAGTGCTCGAGCGTCGGCGCCCCGTAGAGCCCACCGCCGTGCGACTGCGATGCGATGTTCGACAGGATCGAGCAACGCCGCAAGATCGGCGATCCCGACACCCCTCCTCCGAAGCGGCCGACGTTGTCACGGATCACGCAGTCCTCGACAGTCGGCGTGGCGCCCGAGGCTGCCACAACGCCCCCCGCTCCGCGACTCGCCGAGCCACCCCGGATCGTGAAACCCTGCAGCCGACTCGCAGGCCCCTCGCCGGACACGAAGCGCACCACGGGACCGGCCCGGCCACCGTCGATCGTGGTCGCGGCAGCTCCCGCGAGCCCGATCACCTCGATCGGCTTGCCCTGGAAGTCGAGCTGCTCGACGTAGGTTCCGGCGAGCACGAGCACCCGGCTGCCGGGCGCCGCGGAGCGGATCGCGGCCTGGATGCTGCCGCCACTGTGCACGACGACGTCCTGCGCGGCGCAGGTGGAGAAGAGGACGGAGAGGAACAGGATCGTGCGGAGCATGGCGGTCGAAGTCGTGGAGCCGCGCGCCCGGCAAGGGGTGTACCTCCACGACCACGGCGCCGCAGGCGGGGCGCACCGGCCACCAGACGGGGATCCGGACGGCCGCACGACGGTCGCACCGTGGCTCCACGAACCGTCTCCGCCGCAACCGCGACGACCGTTCATCCGGACCGCGTATGTAGGAACTGCAATCCCGGTCGTAGGACTTGCAAGGCGGCGCCGGAGTCCGGCTTCAACACTGCGTGACGTTCAGCTCCGTCGCCTTGATCGCGACGAAGACTTCGCCCCCACCCTCCAGCCGCAGCTCGTCGACCGCCGAGTGGGTGACCTCCGCGACCAACGGGATCGGGCCGCCGAGCCGCACGCGCACGCGTTCCAGGGTCGGCTCCAACGCCTCGATGGGCGCCGCCCAGACGTTGCGGGGCGAACCGGCCGGCTGCTGACGGAACAGTGAGACCGCGCGGGGATGCAGGGTCACCAGCACTTCGCCCTCGAGGTTCGACGCGACGCGCAGCGGGGCACCGGCGACCGTCACCACACCGGCATGGGCGACGCCGCGGAAGCAGTTCACCCCGACCAGATCGGCGACGTACCGCGAGCGCGGGCGAGCGACCAGTTCGTCGATCGGCCCGGCCTGCACCAGGCGCCCTTCCTCCAGCACCAGCACGCGGTCGGCCAGCGCGAAGGCGTCGGCGAGGTCGTGCGCGACCAGGAGTCGCGGACCCGCGAACGACGCCAGGTGTTCGCGCAGCTCGCGGCGCAACGCCAGCCGACCCGAGGCGTCCACCGCGGCCATCGGTTCGTCGAGCAGCAGCACCGCCGGGTCGATCGCCAGTGCCCGGGCCAGCGCCACCCGCTGCGATTGACCTCCCGACAACGCCGCAGGCCGCGCATCCACCAGCTCGGCACCGAGCCCGACGCGCTCCAGCCAGGAACTCGCGGTCTCGCGCGCCGCGCGCCGTGCGTGCCCCCGCGCCCGCAGACCGTAGGCCACGTTGTCGAGCGCGCTGAGATGCGGCAGCAGCAGGTGGCCCTGGAACACCACGCCGACATCGCGCCGCTCGGCCGGCACGAAGCCCCGCTTGCTGCCGTCGTCGAGACACCGGGCGCCGAGCGCGATCCGTCCGGCCTCGAGCGGCAGCAGCCCGGCGATCGCCAACAGGCACGAAGACTTGCCGGCACCGTTCGGGCCGACCACGACCACGGTCTCGCCGGCCGCGACCTCGAAGGCGACGTCGAGCGGCAGCGCGCCGCGCTGCATGCGGATCTGCACCGCCAGTCCGTTCATGCCGGGAACCACCTCCGGCGCAGCGAGAACAACACCGCCGCCGACACCACCACCAGCACCAGGCTGAGCACGATCGCCGCGTCCGGCGAACGCTCGAAGGCGTCGAAGACCGCGAGCGGCATCGACCGCGTGCTGCCGGCCAGGTTGCCGGCGAAGGTGATCGTCGCGCCGAACTCGCCGAGCGCCCGTGCCCAGGCGATCAACAGGCCGGCGCGCAGCGACGGCGCGAGCAGCGGCAGGGTCACGGTGCGGAACACCCGCCACGGGCCGGCGCCGAGGGTCGCGGCGGCGTCGAGGTAACGCCGATCGAGCGCGCGCAGGCCCGCCTCGACGGTGAGCACGAAGAACGGCATGGCGATGTAGGCCTCGGCCAGGACCACCGCGGCGGGATGGAACGGCAGCGCGATGCCGAACCACTCGCCGAGCGGCGCGCCGACCACGCCGCGGCGACCGAACGCCAGCAGCAGCGCGACGCCGCCCACCACCGGGGGCAGCACCATCGGCAGGGTCACCAGGGCCCGGACCAGCGCGTGCGTGCGCGAGGTTCCGCTCGAGAGCCACACCGCCAACGGCAGGCCGAGGACCAACGACAGCACCGTCGCCGCCAGCGAACAGCGCAGCGACAGGAGCAGGGCGTCGAGGACCTCGCGCGTCGCCAGCAGGTCGACCGCCCGACTCCAGGGCACCCGAGCCAACAGACCGATCAGCGGCAGCAGGAAGAACGCCACCGCGACGAGCGCCGGGACGGCGAGGGCTGTCGGGAAGTCGCGGTTCCGGGCCGGCATCGGGTCACGGCGCCTCGAAGCCGCAGGCCACGAGGATCCTCTGCCCGGCGTCGGACCGGACGAAGTCCACGAACGCGGTAGCCGTCTCGGGCGAAGCCCCCTGCGCGAGCGTGACGATCGGATACGCCACCGCCACGCCGGACTCCGAAGGGATCGCGACGCTGGTCAGCGCCGCGCCGGCCGCGGCCACGTCGGTGGCGTACACGATGCCTGCATCGACCTCGCCCAGCAGCAGCTTGGTGACCACCGACTTCACGCTCGGCTCGTCGCTCACCGACCGCACCGCGACACCGGCCCGCTCGAGCACCTGCCGCGCGTAGCGACCGGCCGGCACGTCGGGGCCGCAGAGCAGCACCCGCAGGTCGTCGCGCGCGAGGTCGGCCAGGCCGGCGATGCCGTGCGGATTGCCGGCCGGCACCGCGATCGCGAGGCGGTTGGTCGCGAACACCTGCGGCTCGCCGAGCGTCGTCGCGAACTCCACGACGCGCTGCATCTGCACCGCGTCGGCCGAGGCGAACACGTCGACCGGAGCCCCCTCGCGGATCTGCAGCACGAGCTGCGGCGTGCCCGCGCAGTGCAGCTCGACCGCGACCTCCGGATGCCGCGCCCCGAAGCCGTCGACCAGGGCTTCGAAGGCCTCGGTCAACGAGGCGGCGGCGAAGACCCGCAGGCGCGCCTCGGCCCGTTCGCCACCGGCGCCGCAGCCGACCAGCAGCAGGCAGCACCACCAGACCACGACCGACTTCAGCGACTTCATGGGAGACCCGGTCCCGGATTGGGCTGCAAGAAGTCCTGCGATGCAAACCCGCGCCGTCGGAATCCTGCTCAACCGAGCGTCCGGGAGTGTTCGACGAGCTGTTCGAGTGCCGTCCCCCAACCCTGCAGGAAGCCCATCTCCTCGTGCGAGGTCTTGCCGGCGGCGTCGACGTGCATCGCGATGGCGGTGCACTTCGTGCCCCCCTCGACCGGCTCGAGCAGGATCATCGCCGTGAAGAAGCCGCTGGCGTTCGGCCGGTAGCCCGGGCCGAGCGCGTCGGTCCACATCAGCTTCCGGTGCTCCACGACCTCCAGGTAGCACCCCGCGCTGGTCGGCATGGTCTGCCCCTCGGGCGACTGCATCGTGGTGCTGAAGATGCCGCCGGGTCGCAGGTCGATCTCGCAGGCGATGGTCTTCCAGGGCTTCGGCGTGAACCACTGCATCAGGTGCGCCGGCTCGGTCCAGCAGCGCCAGATCAGCTCGGGCGACACGTCCACGGTCCGCTCGAGGATGAGGTCCAGTTCGGGGTCCAGCTCAGGTCGGTCCAACTTCATCGGCTCCACTCTCGTTCCGGGACAAGGTCTTCAGGGTTCGGGCGTAGGCATCCAACTGATCCAGGCGACACTCCCAGAGGTCGCGCTGGCGGGTCAGCCACTCGGTGGCCTTGCGCAGCTTCGCGGGCCGGATCTGCACGGTGCGGACCCGACCGCTCTTCCGCGACCGCACCAGACCGCCGTCCTCCAGCACCTTCAGATGCTGCAGGAACGACGGCAGCGCCATGTCGAACGGCTTCGCCAGCTCGGTCACGGTTGCCGGGCCGCGCACGAGACGGCTCACGACCGCCCGGCGCGTCGGGTGCGCGAGGGCGCGGAACGCGCTGTCGAGTTCGGCGGTCACGGTCATGGCGCGTCAATGTGCCGCCCGGCTTCACTTAGGTCTATACCTAAGTTTTGGGTGACACGAACTCGCCCGGCACGAGGCTCCGGAGCAGAAATCCGGACGACCCCGCTGCCTCGAAGGCGTCGGCCGAGTTCGATGGTGCGATGCGCAACTGGCCGTCCCTCGCCCTGAGCCTCGCCCTCGCCGCGTGCACCGCGCCGGGTTCCCCTATCGGCCGGAGTGCCCCGCCCGCTCACTCCTCCCCCGGCGGTGCGGTGCAGGCCCTGGAGGCCGCCGAGGAGCAGGGCGGCGAACCCGAGCGCGGCGCCGGCACGCAGGCGGTCAACCTGTTCCTCGGTGGCTCCCGCGAAGACGGCGAACGCAACGGCTTCACCTTCGGCCTGGACTACGAGTACCGCGTCCTCGACGACGTCGGCATCGGCGGCTTCTCCGAAGCCACCACCGGCCTGCACCGCGCCTTTGCGACCGGCGGCCAGGTCTACTGGCACGCGTGGCGCGAGCTGGTGCTGACCGGCGGCGTCGGCGCCGAATTGAAGGACCACCACACCGGGGAGGGCGCGACCTGGGACCCGATTCTGCGGATCGGCGCCAGCTACGAGATCCCGCTCTCCGACGACGGCTGGGTGATCTCCCCGGCGGTCAGCTACGACTTCACGCAGGAGGAGAACCTGCTGCTGTTCGGCGCGAACCTCGGCTGCGTGTTCTGAACCGCCGCGCCGCAACGACCTGCATGGAACGTCGACGAACAGAGGACCTGGCGGGCGGCATCCCAAGCAAGACCTGCCCGGTCTGCGGCGGCGACAACGACTGCGACCGCGCCGCGGGATACGCCGCGTGCTGGTGCGACGAGGTGCGCGTTCCGCCCGAACTCGAGGTCTGGCTGGCATCGGAGGGCATCGCGTCGCGCTGCCTCTGCCCGCGATGCGCGGCGGGGCAGGTTCCTTCGCCCTGCCAGCGCATCTGCCTGCTCGATCGCGCGAGCGTTACCTGCCGCGGGTGCGCGCGGACCATGGACGAGATCGTCGCCTGGGGCACGGCCGGGCCGGTCGAGCGGGCGCGGGTCCTGCGTCGGATCCGCACGGCAGACTGACGCGCGCCGGGGTCCGGGTTCGGCGCGCGCCCCTTATCGACGACAGCTCGGTCGTCGGCGTCGATCTGTCGTCCCGGCGGCTGACCTGCCGTCTGACCAGACCGATCGCGGGCCGGCTTGCGGTGGTCGCGGCGCGCGGACGCGAAGTGCGGCCGGTCCGACAACCGGTTTGCGCCTCTGGGGTCGACCGACGAACCGGAGACCACCGACGATGCAAGCCCGACCGATTCAGACCGCCACGGCCACCCTCTTCCTGCTCGCCCCGCTCGCCACGCAGACCTGGCGCGATACGAGCCAGCCGGGCCCCGCGGCCCGTTACGACCATGCCATGGCCTGGGACTCCGCGCGCGGCCACGGCGTCCTGTTCGGCGGCTACGACTACGGGTCCGACCGGTACTTCGACGACACCTGGGTCTACGACGGCGCGAGCTGGGCGCAGACCACGCTCGGCGGTGCGGCCCCCCTGGCCCGCAAGCAGCACGCGATGTGCTACGACGCGCGACGCGGCGTGGTCGTGCTGTTCGGCGGGGTGGTCTCGAACGCCTTCAACTCCAACACCCGCTACCTCGGCGACACCTGGGAGTTCGACGGTGCGAGCTGGCGCGAGGTCATCATCGCGGGACCGACTCCCGATCCGCGGGTCACCGACATCGCCTACGACACGGCACGCGGCGTCGTGGTCCTGGTCGGCGGTGCGAACGCCACCAGCTTCCACCGCGACATCTGGGAGTACGACGGCGTGGCCTGGACCGAACGCGGCACCGACCTGCTGCCGCGCTCCCGACCCGGATACGAACTCGCCTACGACGTGGCGCGCGGCGTCACGGTGATCGAACCCCGCTACCAGTACGGGCAGTTCGGTCCCTGGGAGACCCAGGAATGGGACGGCGCGACCCTGAGTCGCGCGGCCTACACCGACACCGGCCCGCACTTTCCCGGTGGCGATCTGGCCTACGACGCACGCCGCGGGGTCGTCGTCGCGGTCGGCACCTGGTTCACCGGCGCAACCGAGACCTGGGAATACGACGGCAACGACTGGCGGCAGCTCGCCGCGACCACCGGCCAGGACTCGCTGGCCAACCACTCGCTGGTGTATGCGGACACGCTCGGCAGCCTCGTGCTGTTCGGCGGCGAGAAGGCCAGCGGTCCATTCCTGGTCGAGACCGACGAGACCTTCGAGTTCGCCGAGTTCGCGAAGGTCAGCGCGTTCGGCGCGGGTTGCGGCACCGGGTCGATCGCTCCGGATCTCCAGCCTGCGAGCGGGTCCGTGCCTCGCACCGGGACCCGGTTCGGACTCGCGGTCACCGGGACTCCTGCCAACGGGACCGCGCTGCTGCTGGTCGGACTCCATCGCGACCGCTGGGCCGGCCGACCGCTCCCCTTCGACCTGTCGTCGCTCGGACTCCCCGGCTGCCAGCTGTCGACGAGCATCGAACTCGTGCATGGGGTCGCCACGGACGGCGCCGCGGCGCTCGACCTGCCGGCCGAGCCGGCGCTGCACGGCGTCGCCCTCCACCTGCAGGCCCTCGTGCACGACCCGTCGCTCCGCCCGGTGGGGATCAGCGGCGGCCTGACCGCGACCCTCGGCCGCTGACGCGCGACACGGCATTGAGAGCGGTGGGTCCCGAGCCCATGCTTGGGCGTCGATGACCTCGACCCCCCGTCGTTCTCTCCTCGTCCTGGCGAGCCTCGTCGTCCTGCTACCGCAATGCACGACGGGGCCGGGTGCCGCGTTGCCGGACGGTCGGCTGGTGCACGACGTCTTCTTCCGCCTGGCCGACCCGAGCGAAGCGAACATCGCCGGCCTGATCCGGGCCTGCGAGAGCCTTCGCGAGGTGCCCACGGTCCTCGACCTCGCCACCGGGGCGCGCCATCCCGAGATGACCCGCGAGGTGAACCAGACCGACTACCACGTCGGCCTGCACGTGGTGTTCGCGGACCGCGCCGGCCTCGAGGCCTACATCGTGCATCCGGTCCACCAGGCGCTGCTGCAGCAATACGCCGAGCACTTCGAGAACGTCCGGGTCTTCGACTACACGACCGGCGCAGCCGCCTCGACCAGCCTCTCCAACTCACTCGCGGCGAGCGGCCGCGACCCGAACCCCGAGCACTCCTCCGCCATGCGACTCCGCTACCTCGAGATCGTCACTCCCGACGTCGATGCCGTCTGCGCCAGCTACTCCGCGATCCACGGCGTCGAGTTCAGCGAGCCCGTGCCGACGCTCGGCAACGCCCGGACGACGAGCCTGGAAGACGGCACGATGGTGGGCGTGCGCACGCCCATGCACGAGCAGGAGATCCCAGTCGCCCGCCCCTACTGGTCGACCGACGACGTCGCCGCCGCGACCGCTGCCGCGGAGGCCACCGGAGGTGAGATCGCCGTACCGCCGATGGAGATCCCCGGCCAAGGCACGATCTCGATCTACCACCAGGGCGAGACCCAGCACGCGCTCTGGCAGGACTGATCAGCTTCGCGAGGGCGCGAAGAACTCGCGGATCGTCCGGGTGCGCTTGCCCACCAGCGCCAGCAGCCGCGGCAGTCGCCCGAGCTTGCCGATCTGCAGCTCGGCGGTGATGTGACCGAACTCGGTGAGCGCCGCGTCCGACGGCAACCAGAAGGGATCCGGCTTGCTGCTCCGGTCGACCAGCGTGGTGCGAGGCCGCAGGAAGGCACTCAGCGCGAACTCGCTGTTGTGCACGCCGCTGCCGCTGTCCTTGGTGCCCGTCCAGGGCACCCGCACCATCGCGCCGGACACCGCGTGGTTGTTGACCGACGCGATCCCGCACTCGAGCCGCGCGGCGAGCCGCAGGCCACGCTGGATGTCGCGGGTCCAGACCGAGCCGCCGAGGCCGTAGCAGGAATCGTTGGCGAGGCGCAGCCCCTCCTCGGCGTCGGCGACGCGGACCACCGCCAACACCGGACCGAAGGTCTCCTCGCGGACGATCTCCATGTCCTGGGTGCAGCGGTCGACGATGGTCGGCTCGTAGCTCAAGCCCTGCCCGGTCCGCTTGCCGCCACACCGGAGCTCGGCACCGCGCGCCAGGGCGTCGGCGACGTGGCGTTCGACGATCTGCAGCTGCGGCTCGTGGGCCAGTGGCGAGACGCTGACATCGGGTGAGGCCATGTCGGTCGACAGCCGCTGCCACGCGTCGGCCAACCGCGCCACGAACTCCTCGGCGATCCGATCCTCGACGTAGACCCGCTCGATCGCCCCGCAGTTCTGCCCGGCGTTCATCAGCGCCCAATGGGTCACGCCGGCGAGGGTGCGGTCGACGTCGCAGTCGGCGAGCACGATCGCGGCGTCATTGCCGCCGGCCTCGGCCGAACAGGGGATCAACCGCTCGGCGCAGGCCACCGAGACCGCGCGCGCGCCGCGCACCGAGCCGGTGAAGGTGCAGGCATCGATACCCGCGGCGACCAGAGCCTCACCGACCGCGATTCCGCCGGGTGCGCAATGCACGAGGTCGGCGGGCAGCTCCTCGCGCAGGATGTCGAAGAACCACCGCGCGGTCCGCGGCGTGAGGTCGGACGGCTTGCAGACCACGGCATTGCCGGTCATCAACGCCGGGATGATCGGGCGGTAGAACGTGCCCATCGGGAAGTTCCAGGGCGTGATCACACCGACCACGCCCCGCGGCACGAGATCGATCCAGGCCCGCTTGCCGGGGAACACGATCGGATTGGGTGGCGCCTTGCGACGCAGTCGATAGCGGCCTACCACCCCCGCCCACTGTTTCACCTGGTCGAGCGGACCGCCGACCTCGCTCAGCAGGGCGTCCGCCTCGTTCTTGCCGATCTCGTCGCGCACCAGCGCGAGCACCTCGTGTCGGCGTTCGAGCATCTTGCGCGCCGCTCGCTGCAGACACCTGACCCGCTGTTTGGTACCCAGCGCAGCCCATCCCGGCTGTGCGGCGCGGGCCCGAGCGACGAGACCCGGCAGCGCCTCGGGACCCGTCGACTCCACCGGCTCGAGCGGCCGGAGGTCGATCGGACAGCAGCCCTGGAGGTCGGCGGGGTGGGCGGCGGTTCCGGCGTCGGTCATCCCGCGCAGGCTACCGGCCAACGGCGCGGCAGGCGACGTCGCGGTCGGCACGGCGAAGTCCGTTCCGGCGCCGTCGATCACCGTGATCGGTTCTTGCCGGCTGTCGATCTGCCGTGAGGCACCGATAACCGGCGCATCGCATCCGGGGACCTCCGAGGATCCGAACGTCGCTCGGTAGTTCCCTCCCCAGGCGCCCACGCGCCGCCCTCTCCGCAACGAGATGAACTCGAGAACTCCCCGCATTCCCGCTCCCGGCCTCGCACTCGGCCTCACCCTCGGTCTGGGCACCCTCGTCGCCGGCTGCGCGGTGTCCAGCTCGGACGGCACTCCCGGCGCTACGTCGACCAGCGCCGACCGCAGCGTCGCCAGCGAGCTCGCGGGCTGCCCGGTGATGCACGATGCCTCCGGCCAGCCTGCCGAAGCCTCGATGTCCGGCCGACGTGGCTACGACCTCCAGGACTGGTGGCCCAACCGCCTCGACCTGCGCCCCCTGCACCGCGATCCGGCCCTCGCCGACCCGATGGGCGCGGACTTCGACTACGCCGCCGAGTTCGCCACCCTCGACCTCGACGCGCTGAAGCAGGACATCGAGCAGGTCCTGACCACCTCGCAGGACTGGTGGCCCGCCGACTACGGGCACTACGGCGGCCTGATGATCCGCCTCGCCTGGCACAGCGCCGGCACCTACCGGACCCTGGACGGCCGCGGCGGCTCGGCCTCGGGCACGATCCGCTTCTCGCCACTCGATAGCTGGCCGGACAACGGCAACCTCGACAAGGCGCGCCGACTGCTCTGGCCGATCAAGCAGAAGTACGGCGCCAAGATCTCGTGGGCCGACCTGATGATCCTCACCGGCAACGTCGCGCTGGAGTCGATGGGCTTCGAGACGTTCGGCTTCGCCGGTGGCCGCGAAGACGTCTACGAGCCCGAGTTCGACGTCGATTGGGGTCCCGAGACCGAGATGCTCGGCGACCAGCGCTTCCACGGCGACCGCGACCTGGAGCGTCCGCTGGCGGCCTCGCAGATGGGCCTGATCTACGTCAACCCGGAGGGCCCCAACGGCGAGCCCGACCCGGTGAAGGCCGCCCACGACATCCGCGTCACCTTCGCGCGCATGGCGATGAACGACGAGGAGACCGTCGCGCTGATCGCCGGTGGCCACACCCTCGGCAAGACCCACGGCGCCGCCAATCCCGGCAAGTACGTCGGCCGCGAGCCGGCCGCAGCACCGATCGAGCAGCAGGGCCTCGGCTGGAACAACAGCTACGGCAGCGGCAAGGGCGGCGACACGATCACCAGCGGCCTCGAGGGTGCGTGGACCTACACGCCGGTCGAGTGGTCGCACGACTACTTCACCAACCTGTTCGAATACGAGTGGGAGAAGTTCAAGAGCCCGGCCGGCGCATGGCAGTGGCGACCGAAGGCCGGTGAGACCAACCGCACCACGCCCGACGCCCACGATCCGAACAAGGGTCACCCGGTGGTGATGCTGACCACCGACCTGTCGCTGCGCTTCGACCCCGCCTACGAGAAGATCTCGCGGCGCTTCTACGAGCACCCGGAGGAGTTCGAAGCGGCGTTCGCGCGGGCCTGGTTCAAGCTGACCCACCGCGACATGGGCCCGCCCACGCGTCTGCTCGGTCCGGACGTTCCCGAACCGCAGATCTGGCAGGACCCGGTCCCGCCGGTGGACCACGAGCTGGTCGACGCCGACGACGTCGGCGCCCTGAAGCAGGCGATCCTCGACGCCGGCCTGTCGGTGCCGGACCTGGTGTTCACCGCCTGGGCCTCGGCCTCGACCTACCGCGACACCGACCTGCGCGGTGGCGCCAACGGCGCGCGGATCCGACTCGCGCCGCAGAACGGCTGGGCCGCCAACCAGCCGGCGCGGATCCGAGCCGTGCTCGCGAAGCTCGAGCAGGTCCAGCAGGACTTCAACGCCGAGAGGACCGACGGCAAGCGCGTGTCGCTGGCCGACGTGATCGTCCTCGGCGGAGCCGCGGCGATCGAGGAGGCAGCCCGGCGTGGCGGCCACGAGGTCGAGGTGCCGTTCACCCCGGGCCGCACCGACGCGACCGCCGCGATGACCGACGCCGAGTCGTTCGACGTGCTCGAGCCGAAGAGCGACGGCTTCCGCAACTACATGGGCTCGGCCAATGGCGCCACCGCGCCGCAGCAGATGGTCGACCGCGCCAACCTGCTGACCCTGACCGCGCCCGAGATGACGGTGTTGGTCGGCGGCCTCAGGGCGCTCGGTGCCAACCACGGCGGCACGCAGCACGGCGTGTTCACCGACCGCCCCGGCACGCTGAGCAACGACTTCTTCGTCAACCTGCTGGCGATGGACACCACCTGGCAGCCAACCAGCGAGAACGGCGTCTACGTCGGCAAGGACAGCGCCACCGGCGCGACGAAGTGGACCGGCACCTCGGTCGACCTGATCTTCGGTTCGCACTCCGAGCTGCGCGGCATCGCCGAGGTCTACGCCTGCGCCGACGCCGAGCAGAAGTTCGTCGACGACTTCGTCGCCGCCTGGTCGAAGGTCATGGACCTCGACCGCTTCGACCTCGCGGCGCGCTGACCCACGAAGTCTGTCGTAGTTGGTGCCAGGCACGAACCCCGACAGATTTTCTGTCGCGGTCGGTGCCAGGCACCAACCGCGACAGAAGCCTGGCGAAGGGGCTGGGCGGGTGAATTCCTGGAATCCGGTGATGGGTCGGCGACCGGGACTGCGGTGGTCGGGGATGAACGGGAGCCGGTGCTCCCCGAGGAACCCGCCGTGCAACCGATCCTTCGCCGCTCCACGCCCATCCTGGCCGCGTCCTGTCTCGCAGGCCTGCTGGCCGTCACTTCTCCCGCCGTCGGCCAGGGCCTGACCCCGACCACCCGGGCACCGCTCGGTCGACTGGTCTCACGGGCCGCGCCGCGCCCCGACCCGCTGCAGACAGTCGACGCCGAGCTCGGCCTGTCGGTCGCGGTCGACGTCGACGTCGCACTGCTCGACGCGCTGTCGCCCGCCGGCGGCGACGTCCTGCTGGCCGAGCTGCTGCCGGGCCAGGACCATCGGATGGTGTTCGACCGGTGCGAGACCGTCGCCACCGGAGTGAACTGGATCGGCCACTTCGCCGACCTGCCGGCCTCCGACTTCGTGCTGTCGCGGCACCGCGACCAGGTCGCCGCGAACCTGCGGCCGGCCGACGGCACGCCCTGGGTGCTGGTCCTGCAGCCCGATGCCGGCGGCCACTTCGTCCGCGGCTTCACGCCCGACACCAAGCGCTGCGGAGTGTCCGACACGGACCCTGCACCAGTGCTGCACCACCGGGCCAACAGAGCGACGGCACGGCCTGGCGGCCCGGGCGCGGCAGCGAGCACCGGAAGCTGCTGCGACCAGGACCCCGCGGAGATCCGCGTGCTGTTCGTCTACACGGCGCTGGCCGCAGCCCAGGCCTCCGGCCAACCGCTCGGCCCCATCACCTACGCGCAGCTCGCGGTCGCGCAGACCAGCCGCGACCTGGAGAGCACCGCGCCGAGCGGCTTCGCGCAGCGGATCGTCCAGGTCGGCCTGCCGATCCAGTGGCTCCACAGCGAGTCCTGCGACACCCTCGGTCCCGACCTGTCCGCCCTGCGCAGCGACCCGAACGTCGCCAACCTCCGCGACGCCGCGCAGGCCGACCTGGTCTG
Source organism: bacterium (assembly GCA_030432695.1). Taxonomy (GTDB): domain Bacteria; phylum Planctomycetota; class UBA1135; order UBA1135; family UBA2386; genus JAUILN01. The sequence continues at coordinate 214,870 of JAUILN010000016.1, forward strand.
CGGCCTGATCGCCGACCGGGGCAGCAACTGCCGCGGCACGGTGGTCGGCAAGGGCTACGTCGGCAACGGCACCGACGACAGCCTCGGCTTCACGGTCTGCCACGTGACGCTCGCCCAACTGGTCACCTCGCACGAGCTCGGCCACAACTTCGGCTGCCGCCACGAGGACTGTTCCGGCGGCGGCGCGAACCACGCGTCGTCCTACCAGCCCATCCCGCTGTCCACGCTGCGGTTCCAGACCCGCATGTGGGCGACGGTCGGCAGCAGCAACAACTGGTTCTCGAACCCCGACCACCGGCCCTACGGCTCGCTGCCCACCGGCCAGGCCGGCTGCACCGACAACGTCGGACAGATCGCCACGACGCGGCAGGGCATCGCCAACTTCCGCGGCGTCGAGTGGGCGTCGCACTCCAGCTACGGCACCGGCTGGCCGGGATTGATCCAGTCCGAGCTCCGTCCGGCTCGGGTCCCGGAGGTCGGAGCCCGCCTGGATCTCGGCGTGGTCTCGAGCAACCCCTGGACGACGCTGCCCGGCGCGGTACTCCTCGGCTTCCAGCGCGCCAACCTCGCGACCCCGTTCGGCGGGACGCTGCTGCTCGAGCCGCTGATCGACCTCGGCTTCGTGGTCGGGACCTCGACCGTGTTGCCGATCGACATCCCGGCCGATCCCCAGCTCTGCGGTGCGCGGATCTACGCGCAGTCCCTGCAGGCCGACCCCGCCGCCAGCCGAGGCGTGGCCTTCAGCCGTGGCCTGGAGCTGCATCTCGGCAAGCGGTGATCCCGCCCACCGGCTCGTTGCCGATCGGTCCCGGGCGCCGGATCATCACGATCCGCACCGATGCCCCCGCCCGACGACCGTGACCTGACCCTGCTCCTCGCCGCCACCGCCCGCGGCGATCCGGACGCACGCTCGCAGCTCGTCGACCGCACCTACGACGAACTCAAGCGCCTCGCCGAGCTCCAGCTCCGGGGCGACGGCCACTCGCTGCAGCCGACCGCGTTGGTGCACGAGGCCTGGCTGAAGCTGTTCGGTGGCGAGACCGTCCAATCCGAGCACCGCGGACAATTCTTCGCGCTGGCGGCCAAGGTCATGCGCGAGCTCCTGATCGACCGGCTGCGCAGGCGGCGCGCCCTGCGCCGCGGTGGTGACCGACTGCAGGTCACCCTCGACCCCGCCACGGCCCCCGCGCGCGAGCCGACGATCGACCTGCTCGACCTCTGCGAGAAGCTCGAGGAACTGCGCGCACTCGATCCCGAGCAGCACCTGATCGTCGAGCTACGCTACTTCGCCGGACTCACGCTCCCTGAGATCGCGACCGAGGTCGGCCGGTCGCTGCCGACCGTGGAACGCCACTGGCGCGCGGCACGGGCGTGGTTGGCAGCCCGGCTCGGCTGATCACCGGCCGGCCTCGAGCCGCGCCTGTTCGACCCGCCACCGCGCCGCCTCGTCCGGCTTGCCCCAGTCGTCGTACAGGCCCGCGAGCTCGACCAACAGCTCGTGGCGGACCGCGGGATCGTCGAGACCGTCCACCGCCACCGCCTCCCACGCCGCGAGGACCATCGATTCGGCCTCCTCGAACCGCCGGAGCTGGCGCAGGGTGTGGCAGATCGAAGCCGCGGCGAGGCAGGTGCCCGGATGCTCCGGCCCGAGTTCCGCCAGCCGCCAGGAGTGGACCGCCTGCCGGAGCTCCAGCGCGCGGCCCGACTCCCCGAGCCGGAATCGGCACAGCGCCAGATTCAGCCGGAGGGTGGAGCTCAACCAGGTCATCTCGCCGGCATCGCCCTCGACCAGACCGAGCAGAGTCTCGAACTCCTGCGCCGCACTCGCGAAGTCGCCCTGGTTGAAGCGCAGCCCGGCCCGGTTGGCCCGGGTCGAGACGATCTCGGGATGCCGCGCGGTCAGATGCGCCGCGCGGATCTCCAGCGCGCGACGGAGTTCGACGTCGGCCCGCGTGAGGTCTCCGGTGCCGAGGAACAGGTTGCCGAGGTTGTTGTGGACGACCGCCGCCGCCAACGAATCGGCCCCGAACATCCGCACGCGCATCGCCAGGCTGTCACGGAACAACCGCTCCGCGGTGTCGGCGTCGCCCTTCGCCTGCAGCAGCGAGGCGTGGTTGTTCAGCGTCCGCGCGATCTCCTCGTGGTCGCCGGCGTACAGCTTCCGCTCGGCTTCCAGCGCCAGCTCGTAGCAACGCTGCGCGCCGTCGTAGTCGCCACGATCGTGCAGCAGGGAAGCGAGGCTGTTGCGCACGCTGGCGATCTCCGGGTGACCCTCGGGGTGGAGCGCCTCGAACTGGGCGAGGGCGTCCCGGAACAGCTCCTCCGCCGCGGCGAACCCGGACTGCTGCACGCGGAGGCGGGCGAGGGTCGACTGCACGGCGGCCAGACCACTGTGTGGAGGCACGTGCAGGCGACGCCGCATCGCCAGCGCGGCGAGCAGGCGCTCCTCCGCCGCGGCGGGCCGGCCGGCGTCGAGCTCCACTCGGCCGAGGAGGTTGAGGACCGCGGCGACGTCGTCGTGGTCGGGTGGCAAGGCGCGCCGCCGGATCGCCAGGGCTTCGGTGAGCACGGCGCGGGCTTCGTCGTGCTTCGACTCCGCCAGCGACTCGCGACCGAGTTCGACCAGGGCGGCCGCGGTGTCGAGATGGTCGTCGCCGAGCGTCGCCCGGCGCAGGTGCACCGCGGCCTCCAGGTGTTCGCGCGCTTCGTCGAACCGACTCAGGGCCCGGAACGTCGCGCCGATGGTGAGCCGCAGGGCCGCCTCGACCTCCGGCTCGTCGAAGCCCCGACCTTCGAGGGCTCGCGACGAACGCCCGAGCAGCGTGCCGACGGTCACGTCCGCGCCGAGGCTGGACGCCGGTTGCGCGGACTCCAGCATGTCGACGAAGAAGCCGAGCACGGTGGTGGCCTTGATCGCCTCGCGCCTGGCCTCGTCCCGTTCCTCGAACGAGCGTTGCAAGCCGTACGAGGTGCCGGCCAGTCCGAGCACCAGCACCAACACGATCGCCGCGGTCGCGGCGACCAGCGACCGGTTGCGACGCGCGAACTTCCTCAACTGGTAGAGGGTGCCAGGCGGCCGCGCCTGAATCGGTCGGTCGTCGAGATGACGCTGCAGGTCGGCCCGCAACTCCCGCACGCCTGGGTAGCGCTCGCCGAGTTCGACCGCGAGCGCCTTGTCGAGGATGGTGTCGAGGTCGCCACGCAGCTCCGGGCGCAGCACGCGCAGGCGCCGCGGGGCCTCGTCGCGGATCGCCAGCAGGGCGGCGGTCAGCGGGAGGTCGCGGACCTGGCGCGGCAACTCGCCGGTGAGCAGCTCGAACAGCATCACGCCCAACGCGTGCACGTCGCTGCGGGCATCGAGGCTGCCGGCCTCACCGGCGGCCTGCTCCGGACTCATGTAGGCCGGCGTGCCGAGCAGTTGGCCACTCTGGGTCTGCTCGAGGAACCCCTCGGCCGCACCGAGGCCGCGGGCCAAGCCGAAGTCCAACACCTTCGGCTGGCCGTCCGCGGTCACCAGCACGTTGGCCGGCTTCAGGTCGCGGTGGACCACGCCGGCCGCTTGGGCGTGCAGCACCGCGTCCGCGACGCGCACGATCAGGGCCACACGCTCCCGGTCCCCGAGCGATCGTTCTGCCGCGTAGGCGGTGATCGGCACGCCGTCGACCAGCTCCATCACCAGGTACGGCTGCGGTCCGTCGGGAGACTCCCAGACCCCGGAGGTATGGACCTGCGCGATCCCGGGATGCTGCAAGCGACCCAACAGATCGACTTCGCGCTCGAAGCGCGCGAACACCTCGGCCGAAGCGACCGCGGTGCGGACCAGCTTCAGCGCGACCCGACGCTGGGGCGCCCGTTGCCGCGCCTCGTAGACCACCCCCATGCCGCCACGCCCGAGTTCGCGCACCAGCTCGAAGTCGCCGATCCGCGCCGGCATGCCGGGCTCGTGCGCCGCCGCCTCCGTCAGCGCCTCCAAGGGCCGAGCCGACTCCAGCAACGATCCCGAGGCCTCGTCGGCGTTGATCATCCGCAGCACCTCGGCGCGGAGTCCGGTGTCGTCGCCGCAGAGCTGCTCGAGCACCCGCGCGCGTGCCTCGCCCGCGACGGCGACGGCTTCCAGGAACACCGCGGTCAGGCGCTGGTGACGCTCGGACGACATGGCGAAGGATGATAGCGGTGGGCAGGTCGCGACTGGCTGGGCCGAGCTTCCTAGACTTCGCCGCATGCGACTCCCTCTCGCCGCGGCCCTCGCGCTGTCGACCGCGGCCACCGTTCCGGCGCAGAGCATCGGAGCCCACCCCTCAGGCGCCGTCTCCTCGCCACGCCACACCCCGCTGGTCCGCCTCGTCGCGAGCTGCGTCGATGCCGTGGTGTCGATCCGCATCCGTTCACCCGACGGAGCCGGCGGCCCCGAACGGGTCGGCACCGGCTCGGTCCTGCACCGCGACGGCTACGTGCTGACCAACCACCACGTCGTCGATGGCGTGTCGACGGGTCGCGTCCAGTTCCGCGACGGCACCACCTTGCCGTTCGAAGTCGTCGCGACCCTGCCGCACGAGGACCTCGCGGTGCTGCACGTCGCCGCGAACCGACCGCTGCCCTCCCTGCCGCTCGGCCGCAGCCACGACCTCCTGCTCGGCGAGCCGGTGGTGGCGATCGGCGACGCCGCGGCCCTGCCGTTCACGGTCTCGCAGGGCATCGTCAGCGGCCTCGACCGCGCCACCGCCACCGAGCAGGCCTTCCTGCCCGCGATGCTGCAGACCGACGCGGCGATCAACGGCGGCAACTCGGGTGGGCCGCTGGTCAACGCGCTCGGGCAGCAGATCGGTGTGGTCACCTCGCGCCGCGCCGATGCCGACAACGTGGCGTTCGCGATCACCGCCGACCACGTCCGCGCGCTGCTCACCGAACTTCTCGCGGTCGATGCGCGGAGCGGCCTCCAGCTCGGCTTCGAAGTCGAGCCGCTGGCGGAGCAGGCCCGGATCGCCGCGCTGACCGCCGACGGCCCCGCGGCACGTGCCGGCCTGTCGGTCGACGACGTCGTCACGAAGCTCGGCACCGAACCCATCACCGGACCGACCGACCTGCTGTTCGCGCAGCTCGGGATCACCGCCGTCGAACCGATCCGCATCGCGGTGCTCCGCGGTGACCGGGAGTTCGAGTTCACCCTCACTCCCGAAGCCGTGCCTGCAGGTGCCGCGACCGAGCTGGATGCATCCGCCCCCGGCCTCGACTGGGCGCTGTACGAAGGCGCCTGGAGCCGGCTACCGGACTTCGGATCGCTGGAGCCGAGCGCCCGCGGTGACTGCACCGCCCCGGCGGTCGATGTGCATGGCGTGCGTCGCGACGACTTCGCGCTGCTGTTCAGCGGCTTCGTCGAACTCCCCGCCGACGGTGCCTGGCAGTTCGGCACGACTTCCGACGACGGCAGCCGCCTGTGGATCGACGGCGAGCTGGTGGTCGACAACGACGGCCTGCACGGCCGACAGACCCGCACCGGCACCCGTCGCCTCGCCAGCGGCCTGCACGCGCTCCGCGTCGCGTTCTTCGAGCGCGGTGGCGCGGAGGTCCTGGAGGTCTCGCTCGCCGGACCCGGACAATGTTGGGCGACGATCCCCGCGACCGCCTACCGACGTCGCTGACCCGCAGCCCGCGCGACGCATCGGTCGTGCGAACGCGCACGCGGTCAGCGCAGCGCGCCCACCTGCACCGCGATGCCGTTGGTCATCGCCACCACGCCGAACACCGGGCCACCCGCCACCGGGTCGAAGCCCTGGAAGTGCAGCGGCAGCATGTAGAGGTTGAGGTCGTTCGGCAGCGGGATCGACGTGGTCGGCGCGGCGACGGGGAACGCGCCGGGGACCGCCCAGGACGCGACGTGCAGGTCGCAGCCGCCGAGCGGCGTGGTGGCAGCCTCGTTCGAGAACATCAGGAACGGCGTGCCGCTCGGCGAGGTGATCTGCAGCTCGAGGGAACCGCCGATCTGCGGCAGGCTGCCAGGATCGAGTGCGATCGTCCCGCCCCCTGTACAGGCATCGCCGAGCGCGTAGCTGCGGCCGGTCGCAGCCCGGTAGACCACGCCGAAGCCGGTCAGACCCTGAGCCTGCCATTCGCCGAGCAGGCCGACGATCTCCGCGCCGGGCTTGTCCAGATAGCGGATCCGCACGGCGTCGGCCTGCGGCGTGCCGATCGTCGTCGTCTGCCCGCGATCCGAATGGAACCGAAGCGCGTGGAAGACCGCCGGGTCGGACGGCGAGTGCCATGCTTCGAGGCTGTCCAGGAAGTCACCGGCGACGAAACTCACCTCCTCGGTCGTCCCGCCCGAAGAAGCGCCCTTCCACACGGTCGTCCCCCGGTTGGTCCCGTCGGAATTGAGCACCCGAGCCCGCAGCCCCAGGATGCTGCCGTCGGCCGCGAGGCGGACGATGACGGTGCCGAACCGGACCCCCTCGCTGACGAGCAGCGGCTGCAGGGTCCCCGGCGAGGCCGAAACCGGCAGTGGCCCCCTCGAGGTCTCGTGCAGCGGCCGGAACGTGACCTGCAGTCCTTCGATGGTCGCGGACGCGCCGCGGCCCCTCCGGAAGCCGCTGAGCACCGCGATCTCGTGGTCCACCATCTCCAGCCGAACGGTCGACTCGCCGTTCGGGACGTTGCCGATGCTCCGGCTGACCCCACCGAGCGACTCGAGGCGGAGGTAGCTGAACGGCGCGACGTCGTCGACGGTGATCGCGACCAGCGGATCCCCGTCGGGGAGGTCGAGCGGGAGCGCGAGCCCCGGGTAGTCGTTCGCGTACGCGGTGGCTCGACCCGTACCCAGGTAGGAGGCATGGGTGCGGCCCAGATTGCGGATCTCGCCGGCGGAATCGACCGCCACCTCGAGGCCCTGGATCCGGTAGCCCGGTGGAGTCCCGAGGGCGAACGTGGACCCGGCCGAGGAGCCGACGAGTTGCGAGTCGACGTCCTGCCACTGAGCCGTCGCGGAGGTGACGAGGCCGAGGGTCAGAGCAAGACTCGTGGCGGGGAGGCAGCGAAAGGCGCGACGCGCGCAGAGGAGTTCCATGGATCGATGGGTGCGTGAACGGACTTGCTGGCCGCGACACGTCTCCGTGACGTGCCGGCGGCCGATTCGCAGGTCCTCACGCGAGCCCGATCACGATCCGGCCATCTTCTGGCCAAAGATCCTGAAAGTTCCGCCAGATCCGGTGGCATGGAGGCCTGGCTTCCCCAGCCACCACGGCCAGCCTCCGGCTCGCACTCACCGCGGCCCGGGCGGCAGGTGATCCAACAGATAGCGGACCATCAGCGACCGCAGGTGCACCGTGGTTCCCTCGCCCTCGCGGATCCCATGCCGCCGGTTGGGGTAGCTGAAGTAGTCGAAGCGCTTGCCGAGTGCGATCAGCCGGTCGACCAGACCCTCGGTGATCTGCACGTGGGTGTTCAGCTCGCCGGTGCCGTGGACGATCAGCAGGTCGCCGGCCAGGCCCTCGGCGAAGTGCAGCGGCGCGGAACGCTGGTAGCCGTCCGGGTTCACCTCGCGGTCCCGCATGTAGATCTCCTGGAACCACGCGTTGTAGAGGTGCGGCTGCGGCTTCGATGCCACGGCGATGCCGACGTCGTAGAGGTCCGGGCGGCGGAACATCGCGTTCAAGGTGTTCGAGCCCCCGCCGCTCCAGCCCCAGATGCCCACGCGGTCGAGGTCGATGTAGGACCGCTCCCCGGCCAGCTTCTCCAGGCCTGCAGCCTGCTCGGCGGTCGACAACGGACCGAGGCTGCCGAACACCGCGCGCCGCCAAGCAGCACCCTTGGGCGCGGGCGTGCCGCGGCTGTCGATCGACAGGACCAGGTAGCCGAGGTCGGTGACCACGCGGTGGTATTCGGCCTGCGCGGCACCCCAGGAATCGAGGACTGTCTGCGCGTGCGGCTCGCTGTAGACGTACACCAGCACTGGGTACTTCTTCGCCACGTCGAAGCGGGGCGGCTTCATCAGCCAGGCGTCGAGCGTGACGCCCCCGTCGATCGGGATCTGCAGGAACTCGGTCTCCCGGAACCCCGCGGCCGCGGTCCGCGCGCGCAGCTCCCCGTTGTCCTCGAGCACCCGCACCACTTCGTGCGAGGGCAGCCGCACCACATCGGTCACCGGCGGGGAGTCGAACGTCGAGAAGGTGTGGATCGCGAATCGACCATCCGCCGAGATCCGGTAGTCGTGGGTCCCCGGCTGGTCCACCGGCGTGATCCGCTCGATCGCAGCACTGCTGCCGTCGAGCGGCACGCGGAACAGGTACTTGCGTGGTGCGTCGCCCGGCGCGGCGTGGAAGTAGAACCAGCCGTTCGCCTCGTCGACCGCGACCCGCTCGATGATGTCGAAGTCGCCCGGCGTCAGCAGCGCGAGCTGCGCACCGTCGCGGGCGTGCAGCCACGCGTGCCGCCAACCGTCGCGCTCGTGGATCACCAGGAACGCTTCGCCGCCGCGCAGCCACTCGAGGCCGTTGTTGACCCCGTAGCTGGCGACCACCCAGGCCGGGTCGGACTCCTGGAAGATCGTCTTCGCGGCGCCGGTCTCGACGTCGCAGAGCAGGAAGCGCCGCTCGTCGCGGAACCGGCTCAGCCACTCGACCAGCACTTCGCCCGAGTGACCGGCCCACTCGACCTGCCCGAGATAGCAGCCACGCTCGGGCCGTGGCACGTCGAGCCAACGGACCTCGCCACCCTCGGCCGCGACCACGCCGACCCGCAGAGCGGTGATCGTCTCGCCGACCCGCGCGAAGCGCACCGGTGCGACACTGGGGTAGGACGGGTCGTCGGCCAGGAGTCGATTACGGAACCGCACCCCGGAGGAGTCCGACTCGACGAACAGCACCCGCTGGCCATCGGGACTCCACTGCGCCCGTTCGTTCTGGACCCCGTCGCGGCCACCGGCGTTGTCGGTGAGCCGCAGCTCGTCGCCCCCGTCGCGGGCGCGCACGAACAGGTCACCACCGCGAGTCTCCAACACCCGCTCACCCGACCGCCGCCCCGCGCCGCGCTCCCGTCGCCGCTCGTCCGGAGTCGCCTCCCGCGGAACACCGCTCTCGGCGTCCACCGCGCGGCGACCGCCGAGCAGATACGTCGAGCCCGCGGCGAGCCAGGTCACGTCGATGCCACGAGCCCGGTACTCCCCTCGGTCGTAGACCGCCCTGAGCCGGTCCTCCGCCCGATCCAGCAGCGCGTCGCGGTCCGGCGCGAGCACCCGGGCCAGCACCGGACGCAATGCCTCGGCCCACTTCGCGTAGCCGAGCTCGTTGGGATGGAGCAGGTCGGGGAACTCGTCCTTCGTGGCGTCACCCCCGGCGTCGGCGAACGGCGACCAGGTGTCGACGACCGTGACCTGCTCGTGGCCGGCGACCGCCAGAGCCTGCAGCTCGTTGATCCGTCGGATCGCGTCGGCCGGCCGCCGCATCCGCGCCGAGCTCGGGAACACCTTGCAGAGCACGATCGGCAGGGTCGGGTCCGACGCCGCCAGCCGCCGGACGATCTCGCCGACGTTGGCGGCGATGACCTCCGGCGCGTCGCCCTCCTCCAGGTCGTTGGTGCCCATCAGCAGCACCACGGCACGCGGGTGGAGCGCCAGCACGTCGCCGTCGAGACGCAGCAGCATCCCGCGGGTGGTGTCGCCGCTGATCCCGCGGTTGGCGACCTGCAGATCGGGGAAGCTGCCGCCGAGATCCGGCCCCCAGCTCTGGGTGATCGAGTCGCCGAGGAACACCACCGCGCCCTGGTCCTTCTCGATGTCTTCCGCCCAGCCGGCGCGCTTGTCCTTCCAGAGCTTCAGGAACCAGTCGTAGCGACGCAGCGTGCCAGCGCCTGGCAGGCCGTCGTCGGTGGCGGGCACCTCGGCGAAGTCCTGGCTGGTCGCGGGAAGGGCGACGACTGCGGCGAGCAGTGACGAGAACAGGGCGGCGCGGACGCCGGAGCGGGAACGATGCATGGGGAGGAGGAGGCTCGGGGCCCGCCGGATGGTGGCCCCCGCCGCCCTTCGCCACAAGGCTGCGTCAGCGACCGCCCGAGCCCTCGAGTCGACCATGCTCCTCGAGCAACGCCCGCGCCTCGGCGAGCCGACGCTCCAGGTCCTGCTGTCGCAAAGCCTGCAGGATCTTGCCGCGCTGGCCACGGCTCAACTGCCCGTTCTCCAACGTCTCGCCGCCGAGGACCCCGAGCGGCACGTCCTCCATCGGCCAGTCGTCACTGCGCTGCGTCGCCAACGGCAGGTCGTTGTGGTCGGCCGACTGCAGGTTGCCCATCGGGTTGCGGCCCCACGCGTAGCGGAAGTGGATCGGTGCGGGAACCATCGGACTCTGCAGCACCAACGCCGCGCGGTCGATCTGCGGCCGGTTACGGTCGTCGTGACCCTTGACGAACCACTCCACGTCGGCCGGATGGAAGCGCCGGTCCTCCCCGGCGATCGCGAAGCCCTCGATCGCGGCCTTGTTGTCGGGCGGCGCCACCGCGCGGTCGAAGCGCAGCACGATGCGACCGTCCTCCACCTGCATCTCGGTGATCCGCGGCGGGGTCCAGCGGATCTGCCGCTCGAAGCCGTACTGGGTGGCCAAGGCCCAGCGCGAGATCCGTTCGCCGACCGGGATCTTCTGCTGCGGGTGGTACCACGAGCGGCGCTGGTCGTAGCTGCTGGCGAAGCCGACGTTGCGGTCGCCGGCCGCGGTGAGTTCGAGGAAGGTGCGGTGCTGGGCCTCGCGGATCAGGATGCCCGCATCCAGCATCTTCTCGCAGTAGTTGTCACGGGTCTGCGGGTCGCCGTCGGTGCACAGCGAGATGATCCCGAACGGCATCTCGGGATCGCCGAAGGCCTCGCGCCACGCACCGATCATCGTGGTCAGCAGGCGCTGGTACATCGCCGCCGAGGTGATGCCTCCGAGCGCGTTGTTGTAGCCCTGATGGAAGACCGCGCCCTTCACCGGCAACCCGGCGAGCGGTCGGACCATCGCCGCGAAGCAGTTGCCGGGCCGGTTCTGGTCGACCGCGGGGCCGGGTCGGAGATCGTCGGGCCGGACCCAGTCGGCCGGGATCTCCTGGCCCTGCTCCTTCCGCTGCGCGACCCGCCGCTCGTGGTCGGCGATGCGCTTCTGGAGATCGGCCTGCGGGTCCCACGCCGCGACCCGCGCGTCCCAGTCGGCAACCAGCGCCGCGACCTCCGGCATGTCCATGCCACGGACCACCGCGTCGGGGGTCCAGGTCTCGACCGTCGTGCCGCCGCGCGACAAATCGATCACGCCGATCGGGATCCGCGTCGCCATGTGGATGCGGCGCGCGAACACGTAGCCGATCGCCGACAGCTCGCGGGCGATCTCCGGACTGCAGACATCCCAGTCGCCCTTGCGGTAGTGACGCCCGAACCAGTCGCTCCACTCGTGCAGGCGCGGGAAGCCGGTCTGCGGCGCGGGGCCGTCCTGCGCGGGCACGGTGAGGATCCGCAGCTCGTCGTAGCGCGCCGAGACGATCTCGAGCTGGCCGTTGTCGACCCGGTCGAGCGGGAACTCCATGTTGCTCTGCCCGCCGAGCAGCCACACGTCGCCGACCAGCACGTCGTCGAGGACCAGCGTCGTGTCCTTGCCGGCCACGGTGATCGTCGCCGGTGCGGAACTCGCCGGCCGCGCCGGCAGCTCGACCCGCCAGCTCCGGTCGGCCGCTGCGGTGGCGCTCGCGCGCGCGTCGCCGAAGGTGACGGACACCTCCTCCCCCGGCGCAGCATGGCCCCAGATCCCGATCGGCCGGTCGCGCTGCAGCACCATGTGCGACTGGAACAGATTGTGGAGGCAGAGACCCTCGCCGACCGCGGGGACGTCGACGACGTCTTCCTTGGGCATGCGCTCCGCCTGCGCGGCGAGCGGGGCGAGACCGACGAGCAGGAACGGCAGGCCCGCGACGAAGCGGACGGCACGAGCGAGGCAGGAGGGAGTCATGGCGAGCGCAGCGAGCCGTTCGAGGGATCGACCCGCACGGCGAGCATCGGCCACGCGCGCAGCACTGTCCACGAACGATCCGACCCACGGAACGAGGACGCCGGTCGACAGCCAACGGCACGCAGCTCGTGAGTCGCCGCCCCTTGTTGCTACGCTGCCCGCCCCGCTCGCCGCCTCCACTGCCCGAAGGACCGCGATTGAAGATCGCCCTGCTCGTCGCCCTGGCGCTGTTCGCGCTCGCCTTCCTGGTCGTCTGGATCCGCGCGCTGCGCGCCACTCCAGAGCAGTCGACGACGAAGCGTTGGCCGTCCGCTGGCCAGCTCGCGCTCGGTTTCGGCACCGACTTCTTCGACACGCTCGGCATCGGCGCCTTCGCCCCCACCGCGGCGGTGTTCCGACTGACCGGCATGGTCCCCGACGAGCGCATCCCCGGCACGATGAACGTCGGCCACACCCTGCCGGTGGTGGTCATGGCGTTCCTGTTCATCGACCTGGTGGAGGTGGAGACCACCACGCTGGTCACGTTGCTGGGCGCCGCGGTGCTCGGCGCCTGGTTCGGCGCCGGCCTCGTCGCGCGGTTGCCGCGGCGGCCGATCCAGATCGGCATCGGCGTGGCCCTGGCCATCGCCGCACTCCTGTTCACGCTGAAGCAGTTCGACGTCGCGCCCAGCGGCGGCGACGCCCTGCACCTGGAGACCGGCCCGCTGGTGTTCGCGGCACTCGCGGTCGCGATCCTCGGCGCATTGAACACGCTCGGCATCGGCCTCTACGGCCCGTGCATGATCCTGGTCGCCCTGCTCGGCATGGACCCGCAGGCGGCGTTCCCGATCATGATGGGCTCGTGTGCGTTCCTGATGCCGGTCGGCAGCGCGCGCTTCGTGCGGCAGGGCGCCTACAGCATTCGGCCCGCACTCGGGCTCACGCTCGGCGGGGTGCCGGCGGTGTTCTGTGCGGTGTGGCTGGTCGAGTCGATGGACCTCACCACCCTGCGGTGGCTGGTGATCCTCGTCGCGACCTATACCGCGGCGACGATGCTGTGGTCGGCGTGGCGCAGCGCGCCGTCGCCTCGCAGGTGAGCCTCGTCGGCGGAGTCGCATCCGGCACCGGGCAAGGAGTATCGTCGCGGGCTCGTCGCCCGGTTGGCGGCCCGACCCTGCCCTCATGAAGCTCCTCGCGCCCCTGCTGCCGCTCGTCGTCCTCGCTCCGCAACTCCTCGGCCAGGACGCCGGACCGCCCGCCGGCTTCCACGTCGATGCCGACACCGGCATCACCCTGCCGGTCGGCTTCGACGCCGAGGTCGTCTACACGATCCCCGAGGCCGAAGGCTCGTGGGTGGCGATGGCCTTCGACCCCAAGGGGCGACTGATCGTCTCCGACCAGGACGACAAGGGCAGCTTCCGGGTCACGCTGCCGGCGCCCGGCGACCCGAACGGTGAGGTGCAGGTCGAGCCGCTCCCCGACTTCCCCTGGGTGCCCACCAAGTGGGGCCGCCGCACCGTCGGCGGCGCACTCGGCTTCCTGTACGCGTTCGACAGCGTCTACATGTCGTCGATGCACGGCTTCTACCGGATCCGTGACACCAACGGCGACGACTCGTTCGACGAGTACGTCCGCCTGAAGCAGCTCTACAACGGCTGGGAGCACTCGGCGCACTCGATCATCCTGACCGAGGACGGCAAGGACCTGTACCTGGTCTCGGGCAACCACTCGCGCCTCCCCGACGGCGTGGTCTCGCTGCTGCCCGAGGTCTGGGCCAACGACTCGCTGATCCCCGAGATGCCCGACCCGCAGGGCCACGCCCGCGGCATCAAGCCGCCCGGCGGCTGGATCTGCCGGATCTCGCCCGACGGCACCGACTGGACCATGGTCGCCTCCGGCCTGCGCAACAGCGTCGACATCGCGGTCAACAAGGCCGGCGAGCTGTTCACCTACGACTCCGACCTGGAGTTCGACATCGGCAGTCCCTGGTACCGGCCGACGCGCGTCAACCACGTGACGTCGGCCAGCGACTTCGGCTGGCGCACCGGCTCGGCCAAGTGGCCCGACTACTTCGAGGACGGCAACGGCGCGGTGGTCGACATCGGCCCCGGCTCGCCGACCGCGATCAGCTTCGGCTACGGCACGCAGTTCCCGCGCCGCTACCGCGACAAGCTGTTCCTCTGTGACTGGACCTTCGGGACCATCTACACCCTCGATCTGCAGGAGAGCGGTTCGAGCTACACCGGCCAGGAGGAGGTGTTCCTCTACGGCCAGCCGCTGAACATCGCGGCGATGCGCTTCGGTCCCGACGGCCACATGTACTTCGTGATCGGCGGCCGCAACACCGACTCGAAGCTGTTCCGGATCCGCTGGACCGGCCGGCCGATCGACGAGACCCCGGTCGAAGCGAAGGTGCAGAACCAGGAGCTGCGCGACCTGCGCCACTCGCTGGAGGTCTGGCACGGCGGCGGCCAACAGAACGACATGGGCGCCTGGGCGGTCTCGATGGCGTGGCCACACCTGAGCCACGACGACCGTGCGATCCGCTACGCCGCCAGGATCGCCATCGAGTGCCAGGACCTCGCACTCTGGCAGGACAAGGCCCTCGCCGAGACCGAGCCGCGCGCCGCGATCCACGCCGCGATCGCGCTGTGCCGCCACGCCGCGCCCGAGCTCGGGTCGCGCGTCCACGCCAGACTCGCACAGGTGCCCTACGCCGAGCTCGACGAGACCGACCGCCTGGCGCTGCTCCGCGCCTGGCAGCTCCGTCTGATCCGCCTCGCCGAGCCGACCGCCTCCGAGCGCGACCAGCTCATCGCGCTCCTCGATCCGCACTACCCGGCCGGCGACCAGGAGCTCGACACCGAACTCTGCCGCCTGCTGGCCCACCTCGATGCACCGAACGTGGTCGCCGAGACCATCGCGCTGATGCAGTCCACGCAGACCGCGACCCTCGCCTACGACGCGGCGATGCTGCAGCGGCACGAGTACGGCAAGGCGATCCTGGACACGATGGCCAACACGCCGAACGTCCAGAACATCCACTACGCCTACTGCCTGCGCCAGGTGCAGAACGGCTGGGACCTCGACGCCCGCAAGTGGTACTTCGGCTGGCTCAACGAGACCCTCGAGAAGAGTGGCGGCAAGAGCTTCGCCGGCTACATCCGCGCGATCCGCGAGGACGCGATCGAGCACCTGCCCGACGACACCAAGGCCGCGGTGTCGTGGCTGCTCGGCGAGGTCGGCACGGTCAGCCTCGCCGACCTGCCGTTCCCCGAGGGCCCGGCCGGCGGCTGGACGGTCGAGACCGCGCTGCCGCTGTTCGAGGCACCGCTGCAGGGCCGCGACTACGAGCGCGGCAAGCGGATGTTCACCGCCGGCCGCTGCGTGGTCTGCCACCGCTTCGAGGGCGAGGGCGGCTACACCGGCCCCGACCTCGGCTCGGTCGGCAGCCGCTACTCGATCGCGGACATCCTCACCTCGATCGTCGATCCGAGTGCGACGATCTCCGAGCAGTACGAGGCCAGCACCGTCACCCTGAAGGACGGCAAGCAGCTCTGGGGCCGGGTGATCTACCGCAACGACGAGGAGCTGGCCGTCGCCTCGAACCCCTACGACCTCAGCGTGCTGACCAAGGTGCCGGCGGCGCAGGTCGCGTCGGTGGAGCCTTCGGCCGCCTCGCTGATGCCGCCGGCGACGATCGCGCTGATGGGCGAAGACGAGCTGAAGAACCTGATCGCCTACCTCGTCTCGGGCGGCAACAAGAAGCACGAGGTGTTCCGGAAGGACTGAGTCGGGCAGCGCCTCGAGAAAAGCTGGCGGGTCCCGGGCGGCCCCCGCCATCGGCGGGTGACTCCATTGCCGAGGAACCCGCCATGATCCGAACCACCGTCTTCCCCGCCCTCGCCCTCGCAGCCACGGCCGCGCTGCCCCTGGCCCCGTTGCCGGCCCAGTGGACCGCCGCCACCCTGCGGAGCGACGACGGCGGCACCGCTGGCCGGATGTTCGGCGAGTCGATCGCGCTGGTCGGCGACCTCGACCGGGACAGCGTCGCCGACTACCTGGTCGGCGTGCCCTCGCAGCGCACCGGCACGCTGACGATCGGCACCGTCGTGGCGTTCTCGGGCCGCGACGGACGACTCCTCTACCAGATCTTCGGCCCCCGCGACGACGGCCGCTTCGGCGCAGCCCTGGCCGGGATCGGCGACGTGGACGGCGACGGCACCTCCGACTGGCTGGCCGGCGCGCCGAACGACCGCACCGCGGGCACCGACGCCGGCTCGGTGTCGTGCTACTCGGGCCGGACCGGCGGCCTTCTGTGGCGGCGGA
The DNA here is from genome assembly GCA_030432695.1 of bacterium. Taxonomy (GTDB): domain Bacteria; phylum Planctomycetota; class UBA1135; order UBA1135; family UBA2386; genus JAUILN01. The sequence goes on from JAUILN010000016.1 coordinate 231,129, forward strand.
ACGGTGCCGCCAACTCGCTGTTCGGCGCGTCGCTGGCCGCGGTCTTCCATCCCGCGCCCAGCCACCCGGCGGGCTCGTTCCTGGTCGGCGCCCCCGGCAACGGCAGCACCCAGAGCGGATTCATGCTCTGCGCCGCGGTCGACGGCCGCGTGATCGACAGCCGCACCGCGCCGGCCCACCATCGCCTTGGCACCTCGGTCGCAGCCGCGGTCGGTGCGCCGTTCGGCGCCGCCGGCGCACCGTTCTCGGGACCACAGCAGGAGGGCAGCGTCCGCTTCGTCTCGATCTCCAATACCAGGATGGCGGATCAGGCGACGTATCTGAGCTTCGACGCCCAGGCCCACATGGGCACGTCGATCACCAGCTTCGTGGCCCGCGATCTCAGCTACCAGTGGGCGATCGGCGGCCCCGGCAACGCGTCGATCGCCGGGCGCGTGGACTTCGTCACGGCGGACTTCAGCAGCGCGCGACGGATCGCCTCACTGATCGGCCTCGCCCGGAGCGACCGCTTCGGCCAGGCCCTGTCCGGCGGCGGCGATCTCGACGGCGACGGCTGGGCCGACCTGCTGGTCGGTGCACCGGGCGACAACCTGTTCGGCACCGACGCCGGCTCCTACCAACTGATCTCCGGGCTGGGACTGGTCCGGCGAGCGCGGGTGTCGCGATCGGTCGGCGAGCGGCGCGGCCAGGCGGTCGCCTTCCTCCGCGACTACGACGGCGACGGCTTCCCGGAGTTCGCGGTCGGCGTGCCCGGCGCCGACCCCGGCGGCCGGATCGACTCGGGCCAGGTGCAGGTCCTGAGCATCAACCATCCCGGAGTGCTGCAGAACTACGGGGCCGGCTGTTCGACCGCGACGCTGGGCGCCGACCCGACCGGGCTCCGGCCGGGTGGCACCACGGTGCTGCGCGCCCGCGCGCTGCCGGCCACCGGCACGCAGGGAGTCTGGGTGCTCGGCTTCGGCCAGCGGTCCCTCGACCTGAGCGCGATCGGCATGCCCGGCTGCTTCCTGCACACCGACCAGTCGATCACCTTCCCGCTCGCCACCACCACCGCCGAGGCGCACCTCGACATCCCGCTGCCGCCGCAGCGCGCGCTGCTGTTCCAGTCGTTCAGCGCCCAGTTCGTGGTCGCGGAGCCGGGAGCCAATACGCTCGGCCTGGTGAGTTCACAGGGCCTGCGGATCACGCTGGGCAATCGGTGAACGGCGCGGTCTGATCGCGTCGCCATGACGCTGCAAGACAGGATCGCACTGGTCGCCGGTGCAACGCGCGGCGCCGGCCGCGGCATCGCCCGCGCGCTCGGCGAGGCCGGCGCTACCGTCTACTGCACGGGGCGGAGCACGCGCACCGGAACGATCGATCCGCAGCGCCCGGAGACGATCGAGGAGTCCGCCGAGCTGGTGAATGCGATGGGCGGCCGCGGCATCGCGGTGCGCGTCGACCACACCGAGGAGCAGGCGGTCGCGGCGCTGATCACCCGCATCCGCGACGAACACGGCCGGCTCGATCTGGTCGTCAACGACATCTGGGGTGGCGACGCGCTGACCGAATGGGGCAAGCCGTTCTGGGAGGCCGACGTGGGCAAGGGCTTCACGATGATGGAGCGAGCGGTCCACACCCACATCATCACCAGCCGTCACGCGGTGCCGCTGATGCTGGAGGGCGGCGGCGGCCTGCTCGTCGAGATCACCGACGGCGCCTTCCAGGGCTACCGCGGCCAACTGTTCTACGACCTGTGCAAAAGCAGCGCGATGCGGCTGGCCTACGCGATGTCGGTCGAACTGGCCGACCATCCGGTGACCGCGCTCGCCGTGACGCCTGGGTTCCTGCGCTCCGAAGCGGTCCTCGACCACTTCGGGGTCACCGAGTCGAACTGGCGCGACGCGATCGCCACGGACCCGCACTTCGCCGCGTCCGAGTCGCCGCTGCTGGTCGGCCGGGCGATCGCAGCACTCGCCGCCGACCCTGCCGTCGGACGCTACGCCGGCCATACGTTGACCTGCTGGGACCTCGCGCGGCACTACGACCTGTGCGACGCCGACGGTCGCCGGCCGCCGCACTGGGACGAGCATCTCGAAGCCGCGATCGAAGCGATCCTCGCGGCGGGACCACCGAGCGACGACGAGCGGTTCCTGCTGCGACTCAGGGCCGCGCAGCTCGACTTCGACACGACGCGCACCGCGCACCGGGCTCGGATCCTGGCGTTCCTCGAGCGGCATGCTGGCCGCGGCACGATGTGAGTGGGACCGGCACGCGGCCCCGGTGGGTCGTCATCAGACGACGACCCAGGTCTCGCCGTCGAGCGCGCACTCGTTCGGCGCGAGCTTCCGCGGCCGGAGCAGCGCATCGCCGACCGGCACCGGCTCGCCCTCGCGCGCAGCGGACCGGGCCGGATGCGGCGCACGCTCGAAGCCCGAGTAGCCCGTCGACTGGTTCCGGGCGGCCAGCACGTCGCCCGTGTGGTCCATCACGAAGGCCCGCCGGCCGGTGCGACCCTGCTCCAACGGCCACGCGAAGCAGACGAACTCGACGTGGGATCGCGGCACATCGACTTCCTGCAGCGACCGTTGGCCAGCGGCCGGCTCGACCACCCAACCCACCGGGCCCGACGGCAACCACATCTGGAACACGTAGCCCGACCGCACGACCGCGCCGCCGCCGTTCGCCGCGACCCGCGCGCGGGTGGCGTAGCTGGCATGGAGCACGTTGGGGTGCCGGCCGGACACGATCTCGCCTTCGACGAACGACGCGCCGGTCGCGAGTTCGTGGAGGAAGCCGAACTCCCCCGCTCCGTCGCCGTCGACGTCGAAGATCCCCGAGGCCTGGAGTTGCCACTGCGCGGAGCTGATGTTCTTCAACGCGGCGATCGCCGCGCTCTCGTTGCGGTTGAGCTGCTGCTCGGCCCGGTGCTCCGACCATATGAGCAGCAACGGCGTGGCGATCGTGGCGACCAGGAACCCGAGGGTCACGAGAGCCGAACGCCGCATCCGCGAGGCAGAGGACTTGTCGACGAACTCCATGCCGTCGACATCGACCGGGGCCCGCCCGGGACTCGATGGGGAAAGCGCCCGAGCTGGCCACACCGGCGGACAAGCGCCCGCGTCAGCGCGGATCGAGTTCACCGACCGCGCGCAGGAACACCTCGATCGCCGCGACCTCCGCATCAGCCAGCTCCTTGCCGAGTTCGTGGCGGGCCATCCGCCGGATCGCCTCGGACAGCTCGTCGACCGATCCGTCGTGGAAGTAGGGCGCGGTGTGCGCGACCAGCCGCAGCGGCGGAGCCTCGAAGCAGGCGCGGTCGCGATCTTCGCCGGTGACCGCGAGCCGGCCCGGGTCGTCGTCGGTCGGCCAGGGCTCGGCAACCCCGAGCGGGTGGATGCTGCGGCCACCGAGCAGCCGGGTGCCGTGGCAGGCCGCACAACCGGTTCGCACGAACACCTCGAGGCCGCCGCGCTCGTCCGCGGTCAGGGCGTCGCGGTCACCCTCGACGAAGCGGTCCCACCGACCGCGGGATTCGAGGCTCCGGAGGTAGGCGGTGAGGGCCTGGATCGGTTCGTCGCGCGACTCGCCGAGCGGAGCCGCCGGAGGCGCCGTGCGCTCGAGGTTGGCGAAGCATCGTCCGACCGCGTCCTCGAGACCCATGCGGACCGGATCCGCGAACCAGCCGTCCCAGCCCCAGACGATCTGCCGCGCGGCGTCGTAGAGCGCCGGCACGTCACGGTGCCGCTCGGCTCCATCCGCGGTCACGACGCGCTGCGACTCGCGGCCCGCGCCATAACGCCCCGCGCGCATGTCGTGGCAGCGCGCGCACGACCCCTCGGCGCGGAACAGCGCCTCGCCGCGGCGGACCTCGGACGGGTCGGCAGGCGCGGCCCGCAGCACCCTGGGGTCGGTCCCGAACAGCGTGGTCACGGTGTCCTGGTCCAGCTCGTCCGTCGCGCAGGACGTCAGGCAGCACGCCAGCAGGGCGAACAGGGCATCGCCGATCCCACGCATGGAGGCCCTATCGGCCGGATCGGGCGGGCGGCGGAGTCCGGTCCCCAGTGCCCCGGCCCCCCGAGCGCGGGCCGCGGCGCGAGGCCCTCTTGACGGGTTCGCGGATCTACACGCCGCCACGGAGGTTGCGGTCGTCGAGCCGGGTCGACCGACGATCGCCGACGAATTCCGGTTCGCTCCCGCCGCGCGCACGGCTGAGCCCGGTGAACCCGGCCTCCTGGACGGCCTCCCCGACCCAGCAACATGCGCGCATTCCAACGATTCGTGGTCGCCAGCACGGTGGCCTTCTTCGCCTCGGCTTCTCCCCCCGCCCAGCAACAGGACCTGCTCCACCCTACCGCCGGCAACGCCCCTCAGACCGCCACGCGAGCCATGATCCGCCGGAGCCGGCTCGTGACCCTCGACACCGCGGCACTCCGGCGCATCCGGGCCGGCGACTCGCTGCGCGTCGAGCTCTTCGACGGCGTCGCACTGACCGCGGTGTTCGACGCTCCACGCGCGAACGACCTGGGCGGCACCGATTGGACCGCGCGCTTCGAAGGCCGCAAGCGTTCGCTGCTGACCCTCAGCGAGGTGAACGGAACGGTCAGCGGCTCGGCGGTCCTCGGCACCCACCTGCTACCACGCCCCCTCACCATCACGCCGCTCGCGGGCGGGCTCCACGCGGTACGGGAACTCGAGTACGCCAACGCCCCCTGCGGGGGCGGCATCGAGCCCCAGCCGACCCACGCGCCAGCCGGCACCACCACCGGCTGCGACACCGTGATCCGGATCCTGGTGCTCTACGGCCGCGGTGCCCTGGCGGACGCGGGCGGCATCGCGCCGCTCTCGACCTGGGTCGTCCGGCAGGTCAACTACCTGAACGCGGTGATGGCCAACAGTGGGGTCTCGACGCGCTTCGAGGTCGCCAACCTCCGCGAGCTCGGCATCACCTCGGTGTCGTCACTCAGCGCCGAGCTGTCGCGGCTCGCGAGCACGACCGACGGCTACTACGACGCGATCCACGGTTGGCGGGACCAGTACCAGGCCGACCTCGTCTCGCTGGTGGTCGCCGACCACCCCGCCCACGGCAACTTCGCGGGCCTCGCCTACCGGCCGGCCAGCTTCAGCTCGCTGCGGCCGAGCAGTGGCTTCAGCGTGCTCGAGTTCGACCAGGGTGACCACGTGTTCACCCACGAGATCCTGCACAACCTCGGCTGCCACCACGACCCGGCGAACATCTCCTCGGGCGACGTCCTGATCACTCCGTATGCGCGCGCCAAGCGGGCCAACCAGGGCTCCGGGATCCTGATCACGAAGTTCTGTACTGCGGTCGGTTACCCGAACTCCACCTACCCGGTCATCCCCTATCTCTCCAATCCGCGGATCAGCTACCGCAACAGCTACGGTGCGTTCGGCGACGGCCCGACGATCCCGCTCGGCTCGGCGACGCAGGACCAGGCGCTGCTGGTCCAGGACCCTGCCGTCTGGCGTGTGGTCGCCAACTACCGCCAGTCGACCCCGGCGCCCACGATCACCGCCGAGCCGGCCGACATCACCCTGTGCAACGGCTACCGCTGGGGCACCGCGACGTTCCGGGTCACCGCCACCGATGCCAGCAACTACCAGTGGCTGAAGGACGGCCAGGAGATCTCCGGCGCAACCAGCGCGACCCTGGGAGTCGACGCCGAACCCGCTTCCTGCGCCGGAAGCTACCAGTGCGAGGTCTGGAACGGCTGCCGCGACAACAGTGTCTTCAGTCGGGTCGCGACGCTGTCGTTCGACCCCGAGTGCAACAACGTCCGCTACCGCTCGGGCGTCACCGGCTCGGCCTACGGCTGGTCGATCGCCAACGTCGGCGACTACGACGGCGACGGCTTCGACGACCTCGCGATCGGTGCACCGTTCGCGCTGAGCGAGCGCGGCCAGTTCTGCCTCCGCTCCGGCGCGACAGGTGCCACCCTGGCGTCTTTGCAGGGCACGAGCGGCGAGCAGCTCGGCTTCTCCGTGGCCGGCGTCGGCGACATCAACGGCGACGGCCGCGACGAGGTGCTGGTCGGCGCGCCCGGCTACCAGAGCAACCGAGGCCGCATCCTGGTGTTGTCGGCGGCGTGGAGTTCCGTACGCACGACCTCCGGGCCCAACGCGACCTCGCGCTTCGGGGAGATTGTCGGCCGTGGTGGCGACGTGAATGCCGACGGCCATCCCGACTACCTGATCGGCGCGCCCGGCGACTCACAGGTCCTGATCTATTCCAGCGAGACCAGCCAGCGCCTCTACACCCGCCGGCTCACCACCACGGCGTTCGTGAAGAGCGTCACCGCAGGCGACCTCGACGGCGACGGCTACGACGACTTCCTGATCGGCGAACCGGCCTACGACGGCAATGCGGGGCGCGTCACGATCGTCTCGGGCCGGACCGGCAGCTTCCTGGTCGACAAGCGCGGCAGCGGCACCGAGCTGCTCGGCTTCTCGGTCGCGGGCCTCGGCGACGTCGACGGCGATGGTATCCCCGACTACCTCGTGGGCAGCCCGAACTACCACTCGGGTGGCCTCCCCGACGTCGGCCGCGCCCAGCTGTTCTCGGGCCGCACCCACACACGGATCCGCCAGCACGTCGGGCAGCAGACCGACGGCCATCTCGGCTATGCGGTCGCCGCCGACACCAGCGACCCCCGCCGCGGCAACCTGCCGGGCTACGTGGTCGGTGCACCGGGCGAGCGCAGCGACGGCGGCAACGCCTACCTGTTCCGTGGCAGCGACGGACGGCTGCTCCAGAGCTACGGCGCGCCGGACGGATCCCAGTTCGGCCGCTCGGTCGCGGGCCTCCGCGACACCGGCAACCCGACCGCGAACCTGGTCGGGGGCATGCCGCTCTACGACGGCAAGGGCGCGGTCGTGATCGCCCAGCGCGGCACCGACAACCCCGACCCCGCATCGGTCCGCTTCATCGGCCACTCGTGCTCCAGCTCGACCCGCACCGTGCCGCACATGACCTTCGTGGGCCGTCCTGCGATCGGGACGTCGATCCAGCTCGGCGTGCAGGCCGCGCAGCCCAACCGGATGGCGCTGCTGTGGATCGACGCTCTGGTCCAGAACCAGGCGCTCGATCCGTTCGGTGCACCGGGCTGCGAGCTCCGGGTCGTGCCCGGGACCTCGCTGCTCACGCTCACGACCGCACAGGGCACCGCCAGCGTGACGATCCCGTTGCCGGCGGACCCAGGCCTGGTGGGTATCCCGCTGTATGGGCAGTTCGTGCTCGCCGACCCCGCGGCGAACCAGCTCGGGTCCACCACCTCGGACACCGTGCGCTTCGAGTTCGGCGCGCGATGATCCGCTGCGGAGCGGGCTCTCTGGTGCCGCGGGCCAGGTTCGGCACGAGCCGAGCACTACGCCCTCCGGCGCACCGGCCCGCACGTGCAGGCGGCGCCGCGCCCCTTGTCTGGCGTCTGTCGCGGCCGTCTACTCGGCGATCGCGGATGCCGGACTCGCCAGACTCTCCTTCGCTCACACGCGCATTGCTCCGACGGTGGCACGACGGAGATCGTGCGAGCCTCGAGGAGCTGCTGGCCCGCGATCGCGCGTTCGTCGTCGACTACGTGCGCCGCCGGGCCGGACCCGAACTGCTGCAGCGAGCGGAGACCGACGACTTCGTCCAGGAGGCGATGGTGCAGGCGCTGCAGTACTGCCCCCGCTTCCTGATCTCCGACCGCGAGCAGTTCCGCGGCCTGCTGGCTCGCATCACCGAGAACATCCTCCGCGACCACGCGGTGAGCCGACGCCGCCTGCGCCGCGACGCCGAACGCGAGCGCCCGGTTCCGAGCGACAGCCTCCTGCAACTCGACCCACCCGCCGGTAGCGAGGTGACGCGCCCCAGCGAGGCCGCACAGCGCAACGACGACAAGGCCTGGATCCGCCTCGGCCTCGAGTTGCTTCCCCGCGACGATCGACAAGTAGTCCGACTCCGCGAGTGGGACGGCCTGTCGTTCGCCGAGGTCGGCGACGCGCTGGGTATCGACGCCGACGCGGCGCGGATGCGCTTCCAACGGACCCTGCCACGGCTCGCCCGCCTGGTGATGGACCTGAGAGCCGGCCGGCTCGGCGCGGTGCTGGCTCGATCCCCCGACGACCCATCGTCCGGACCGGGAGGTCGTCGAGGTGCATGAACCCAGACTCGAGCGCGCGCTCGAAGCCTACCTGGCATTCTGCGATGCCGATCCACAGCCGGCCTGGAGCGAGTTCCTGGCCGAGCACGCGGAACTGCGCGACCTCCTCGAGCCGATGCACGAGGCAGCGCCGACGCCGCACCGGCCGGTCGAAGACGGCCTTCGCACCCTCGGCGACTTCACGCTCCTCGACGAGTTGGGCCGCGGCGGGATGGGCGTCGTCTACCGGGCCGAGCAGCGCTCGGTCGGACGCACGGTGGCCCTGAAGGTGCTGCCCGCGCACCTGACCCTCGACGCCCACGCGATCGCCCGCTTCCAGCGGGAGGCGACCCTGGCTGGGCGGCTCGACCACCCCGGCATCGTCGAGGTGTACACAGTGGGCAGCGCCGACGGGGCGCAGTTCTTCGCGATGGAGCTGATCGACGGGCGCTCGCTGGCGGAGGTTCTCGCCACGCTCCGCGACGGACTACGCGGAACGAATCGGTCGCTGCCGACCGGCGCAGAACTGCACGCCACGGTCGACCCGACCGCGACCGCCACCGGCAGGAAGTCCGGCGACAGCCGCAGCGGTTCGACCGCGACGCTCCATACGTTCCGCGACGGCTACGTGGAGACGATGGCCGCGATCGCCGCCGAGGTCGCCGATGCGTTGCACCACGCACATCGGCACGAGGTCCTGCACCGCGACGTCAAGCCCTCGAACATCATGCTGCGCCGCGACGGCCGGGTGGTGTTGACCGACTTCGGTCTCGCGCAGGAGGAGAGCCTCCCGTCGATGACGCTGACCGGAAACTTCCTCGGCACGCCCCACTACGTCGCGCCCGAGCAGGCCCGCGGCGACCGCGGATCGTTCGGCCCGACCCTCGACGTGTTCTCGCTCGGCGCCACCCTCTACGAGATGCTGACGTTGCGGCGCCCGTTCGACGGACCGAGCACCGTCGAGGTGCTGCGACGGATCACCGACGAAGAGCCGCTCCCCCCGGCACGCTGGAACCGGAACCTGCCGGCCGACCTGTCGGCCATCGTGATGCGGGCACTCGAGAAGTCCCCGCGCCGCCGCTACGCCGACGCCGGAGAACTGCTCGACGACCTGCGGGCGTTCCTCGACAAGCGCCCCACCCGGGCCCGCCCGGCAGGGCCGCTGCGACGCAGCATCCGCTGGGTGCAGCGCAACCGACTGATCACCGCGAGCGCCCTCGCGGTGTTCGCGAGCCTCTTCGCCGCGCTGGTCGTGAGTTCCCTCGCCCAGACGCGGGCCGAGGACGCGGCCCGCACCGCTCGCGACGAACTCACCCAGCGCGAACAGGCCGTGGACTTCCTGCGGTGGATCCTCAGCTCACCCGATCCGATGGTGATGGGGCCCGACGCACCGATCGGCGACCTGCTCGAACGCGCCGGGGGCGAGATCGCGGCCCGCTTCGATGCCCAGCCGGAGCTGCGCGCGGACATGCAGGCCTTGCTCGGCGAGATCTACGCCTCGCTCGGCGACGATTCGACCGCGAGCCGACATCTGCAACGGGCCTTCGACTGGCACCGGACCCATGCCCCACGCTCGGGTCGGCACGCGCAGACGGCACGGGAACTGGCCGCGAGTCTGGTCGACGATCCCGCGCGCGCGGCCAGCCTCCTGACCGAGGCGGTGGAGATCCTCGACGATCAGTTCGGATCCGGAGGGTCCCAGACGATCAGCGCCCGCTGCGAGTTGGCCCGCGTGCTGATCGCCGCAGGCCGCAGCGAGGAGGCCCGCGCCCAGGTCCGCGTCGCCGAGGCGGGACTGGCCCCCGAGTCCAGCCCGGAGGCACGCTTCGACCTGCTGCGCACCCGCGCTCGACTGAAGCTCCACGACGCCCGTTGGCCGGAAGCCTTGGCCGACTACGAAGCCGCACTCGCGATCCCCGATCTGCCCCAAGACGGCTGGGCGGGATTCCAACGTCGCACGGTGATCCAGTCGATGCTGCAGACCGCGGCGCGGAACGGCGACACCGACCGCGCACTGGCCGCCGCCCAGCAGCAGATCGACTACATCGAGGCCGAGCTCGGTCCCGATCATCCGGAGCTGGTCGTCGCCTACAGCAACCTGGCAACGCTCCGCCGGATGTCGGGAGACCACACCGGCGCGGAACAGCCATACCTGCGCTCGGTGGAACTGGCCCGCGCCAACCACGAGCCGCCGCACGCGGGGCTCGCGACCAGCCTGAGCAATCTCGGCGCGTTGTACCGTTTCCAGCGCCGCAAGGACGAAGCGCTCGCCCTGCTCGGAGAGGCTGTCGACATGTACGTGGCGTTGTACGGCGAGGACCACCAGAGCGTGGCCGCCGCCCTGGACAACATCGCGGACGTTCATCGTGATCACGGCGAACACGCCGCGGCTCTGCCGGTACAGCGGCGCAGCCTCGCGATCCTCCGGGCGGTGCACGGCGACGGCCACTACGAGACCATCTGTTCGTGCTTCCGGACCGCGCGTCTGGAGGTGCGATGCGGAGAGCTCGATGCGGCGCGCGCCGACTGGCGGCGCGGATTCTCGGAGCTGCCAGCGCTCACCGAACGGCAGTTGGATCGCGCCCGGGAGTTCGCGAACGACATCGACGCGGCACTCGCAGAACTCGGCCCGAAGACGGAGCGGGTCACGTTCCTCATCGACCTGTCCCGGACCCTCACCGGCGTGGAGCGCAGCACCGACGCGGAGATCCAGCTGCGGTCGGCCTGGGCGATCGCGGCCCCCGACTCCCGGGAGCGGATCCGCGCAGCGGCCGCGGAGTTCCGTGAGGCGACCGACCGACCGCTGGAACTCCGCGACGCGACGATGCGGTGAGCGCATCGCACGAAGGTCGCCGCGGTGACGATGCCGATTCGTTGATCGGCTCCCTCGCGCCGACGACGATCCCGCGGCCTCCCCATGTCCGCCTCCACGACTTCGTCCGCCCTCCTCGAGCACGCTCTCCCCACCCGTGACCGCCGGCGCCCCGGCCTGCTCTGGTGGCTGGTCGCGCTGCCCGCGGTCGGCGTCGGCAGCTACGGGATCGCGCTGCAGGACGCGCGCGCGGTGCGCGACGCGGTGCCTGGTTTGCCCTGGCTCGACGAGGTCCACTTCGCGGCCGGCGGACTCGCCCTGCTGGTCGGACCGCTGGCGTTCCGCCGCGACCTGCTGGCCCGCGCGACCGCGTGGCACCACCGGATCGGCTGGACCTACGTGGCGGGCGTGATGGTCTCGGGGCTCGCCGGCCTGCTGATGGCCTGTTGGTCGATGGCTGGACCGGTGACGCACTTCGGCTTCGGCATGCTCGCGGTCTTCTGGCTCGGCACCACCGCGCTCGGCGTCCGCGCGATCCAACGCCGCGACGTGGTGGCCCATCGCCGGTGGATGGTGCTCAGCTTCGCGCTGTGCTTCGCCGCGGTGACGCTGCGGATCCAGCTCGCTCCGCTCGCGATCGCGCTGCAGGGCCTCGAGCCGGCGTACCGGATCGTCTCGTGGTCGTGCTGGGTGCCGAACCTGCTGGTCGCGGGTTGGTGGCTGTCGCGCACCGACGTGACCGGTCGGCTGCGGAAATCGTGAGCTGCACGGCGCTGCTCAACCTTCGAGGTGGCGCCGCAGGAACGTCACAGTCTTGCCCCATAGGTCGTGCCAGTCCTCGCCGCGCATGAGGTGCGAAGACTCGGGATACTCGTGGAGTTCGGCGCCGTAGTGCTGCGCGAACTGGCGGCCGGGTTCGGGAGGAACCGCCTCGTCGCATTCGGCAAGGCCGAGCAGCACGGGCGGCGAGCCGGGAGTGGTTCGGGTCGGATCCACCAGGACCGGCGCCGCGAGCAGCGCCGCGACCGCGTCGAGCGGGCAGGGCGCGGGAAGCGTGGCCAGCGCCGCGAAGCCGCCCATCGAGATCCCGACCAGGCCGACGTGCGAGATGCCACGCGCCCGGCAGGCCTGCGCGAGGTCGACCACCTCGGCGGCCCACTCGCGGGCGATGTCGAGGATCGCCGCGTAGCGCGCCGCGTCAGGCAACCCCGCGATCCGCGCCAGACGACCATCCTCGCGCGTGCCGTGCCCCGGCGCGTCGGGCAGGAGCACATCGGTCTCGGACCCCACGAAGGCGCGGGCGTCCTCCAGGTGCACCCCGCCGTTCGCCGCGTATCCGTGCAACACGATCACGCTGCGCGACGGCACCCGTTCGGTCTCCGGCCGGAGGATGTGCGGTGTGAACTCGACAGCCATCTACCGCAGAGTCTGTCGTGGTTCGTGCCAGGCACCAACTACGACAGACTTTGTGTCGTGGTTCGTGCCTTCCATGAGAGGGCCGGCCGCGTCAACTCGCCGGCAGCCGTTTTTTAGGGTGGTCGAAGTCATCAGGTCATAGGAAGCCGAGTCTGGGCCGCTCGAGGCCCAGACGTCGTCCGCCGATCAAC
>JAUILN010000017.1 GCA_030432695.1 bacterium
GCGATCACCCGGACGTCGATCGGTCGCGGCTCATCGGCGCCGATCGGCCGGACCTCGCGGCGCTGCAGGACGGTGAGGAGCCGCACCTGCATGTGCTTGGGCATCTCGCCGATCTCGTCGAGGAAGACCGTGCCGCCGTGGGCCATCTCGAAGCGGCCGGGGCGGTCGGCCTGGGCGCCGGTGAACGAGCCCTTGGTGTGGCCGAACAGCTCGCTCTCGAGCAGGGAGTCGGGCAGGGCCCCGCAGTTCACCGAGACGAACGGCCTGGCGGCGCGGCGTGACTCGGCGTGGATCGCGCGGGCGAGCCGCTCCTTGCCCACGCCGGTCTCGCCGGTGATCAACAGCGTGGTGTCGGATCCCTTGACCCGCTCGACCACGTCGAGGAACTCCTGCATCCGCGGGTGGCGCGACAGGAAGTCGGCGAGATGACGTAGCTCGTCGTGGTTCTCCGGCGTCATGCCTTCCGTCGTGGCGCGGAGGCCAGCGCACACCGTGCAGCGCAGGTGCTCAGGGACGGTCGTCGGTTCGTCAGGAAGCCGCGCGCCGCGCTCCACCAGCCGGTGTGCAGCGTCCCAGTTTCCGAAGACCACTGCGTCGGAAGGCGGGCCACCGCCGGTGAGGGTCGCGCCGGGCGCATCGATGTCCGCTCCCGCGGCCTGTTCGAGGATTGGTCACCGGGGACCTCGGGGACGGCGAAGCTCGAGTCCTCGACAACTGCCAGGTCGCTGTGCTCATCGGGTCTTGTGCGACCGGATCGAGGCGGGTGTTCGCTCCCGTTCATGGAGCGAGGGGCTTCCGGCTGGACCGAGGAGGGTTAACATGGCCCCATGTCGAATAATCGGGGTCATCTGCTGCTGACGACCTGTGTGATGTCCGGGCTGCTTCTTGCGGCGATGCCTGAAAGGGTTTCCGCGCAGCGGACGTGGGTTGTCGATGCATTCAATGGCGCAGGGGCAGACTTCAGGGACTTGCCGCCGGCGGTATTGGCGGCCTCTCCCGGGGACACCCTCCGGGTGCGGCGTGGAGGCTACAATGGGTTCACAACCGGTAAGCCGCTCAAGATCTTGGCAGAGAGTGTAGCGGGGGGTGGTCTCACCGATAACGATCAGTGGCTTGGCGGTGAATGAAACATTCGTGATCCATGGCATATTCAGCGCGAACAGTCTGCGACTTATAGGAAACCAAGGCTCTGTTCATGTCGACAATTGCTTCGAGACCAGCTCCCTTTCGGAGCATCTTGGTGAGGTGAGGGATTGTAGTCAAGTCACCTTCAGCGGGTGTGACCTGCGTAATGGCCTGCGGTGCTTGCGAAGCAGTGTCGTTATTTCGGATTCGGTGGTGCGCGGCTTTGGTGATCTATTCGCGCCGAGCATGTCCGTGCCAGGAATATCGGCAGTGGATTCCAGTGTCTTCTTGTCGCTGACCGCGGTATGGGGGCACGATAGTGTGCAGCCATGCAGGTCTTGTCAGCAGTACACGACGGCGAGCCCGGGCGTGGTTTCCCTGCGTTCCAATGTTCTTGTCGGGTGAGGTAGCTCTATCCATGGAGGTGTCGCCTCCTCTCGGCAGGCTGGCGGTCTGGTGGGTTACTCAGGGATAGTTGCTGCAGATTCCAGCGTCCATATCGACCCAGCGGCACAGATCTCCGGAAGCCTCGGTTCTCCGCCCATGTCGAGCAATAGACCGCCTCTCGTCCGTCACCTGCCGGGCCTCACCGCGTCAGCAGGAGGTCCCGGGGCACGATTCGATGCTGCTTTGTATGGAATGAGTGGCTCGCCTGTGGCGTTGTTTGGAAGCGCGGCTGGCGCGCAAATAGTTCCTACGGCCCTGGGGTATTATGCGCTAGATATGCAGTCCTCTTCGTTGTTTGGATGGGGCGCGTGCGATGTATCGGGTGTGTGGAGCTTGTCTCTGCCAATACCGGCTGACCCGTCTCTGGCGGGGATGCCGCTCACCCTGCAGGCCATTGTGGGAATGCCCGAAGTCCGTCTGTCTCTGCCTGCCAGCGTGGTCTTGTGGTAGGTGTGACGCGTCCCGGAATCCCACTCTCAACTTGCTCTCAAGAGACCGTCGCGAGGCGGTGTTTGGTCCTCCCCGAGTTCCGGGTAGGTCGATCACCTGCTCAATCCCCATCCCCCCTGAACTCCTCCTTCCGCAACCCATGCTTCTTCATCCGGTCGTGCAGCGACCGGACATGCATCCCGGCCCGCTCGGCGGTCTCGTTGATGACCCCACCCGTCTCGCGCAGCAACGCCTCGAGGTAGACCTTCTCGAACTCGGCGGCGACGGCGGCGCGCGCATCGCGCAAGGGCAGGCCGAGGAAGCGGTGCAGGAACGCGTCGGCGTCGGCGCGGGCCGGTGCGTGGCCAGCAGACTCGCCGGCGCTCGCGGAGCCACCGACCACCTCGGCCGGCAGGTCGCCCGGGCCGATCAGCTCGCCGCGGCACATGAGCAGCGAGCGCTCCACCGCGTTCACCAGCTCGCGCACGTTGCCGGGCCAGTCATGGCGCAGCATCAACGCCATCGCCTCCTCGGTGAAGCCGCGCACCTTCGCGCGGTCGAGGTCTCCACGCATGTGACTCACGAAGTAGCCCAGCAGATCGGCGATGTCCTCGGTGCGCTCGCGCAGCGGCGGGATGCGCAGGGGCACCACGTGCAATCGGTAGAACAGGTCCTCGCGGAACTTGTCCTCCTTGACCGCCTGGCGCAGGTCGCGGTGGGTCGCGGCGATCACCCGGACGTCGATCGGTCGCGGCTCATCGGCGCCGATCGGCCGGACCTCGCGGCGCTGCAGGACGGTGAGGAGCCGCACCTGCATGTGCTTGGGCATCTCGCCGATCTCGTCGAGGAAGATCGTGCCGCCTTGGGCCATCTCGAAGCGGCCGGGGCGGTCGGCCTGGGCGCCGGTGAACGAGCCCTTGGTGTGGCCGAACAGCTCGCTCTCGAGCAGGGAGTCGGGCAGGGCCCCGCAGTTCACCGAGACGAACGGCTTGGCGCCGCGGCGTGACTCGGCGTGGATCGCGCGGGCGAGCCGCTCCTTGCCCACTCCCGTCTCCCCCGAGATCAAGAGCGTGGTGTCGGAGGTCTTCACCCGCTCGACGATGTCGAGGAACTCCTGCATCCGCGGGCTGCGCGACAGGAAGTCGGCGAGCTTGGGCTCGGCGCGGATGCCGGCGGCGTCGGGCTGGGCGATGCCGCCGTGCGACGAGGCCCCGGCCACCTTGGCGACGGTGTCGGCGAGCTGCTCGGCGGTGACGTCGGCCGGGACCACCCCGCCGACACCCGCCGCGAGCAGGCGCGAGCGGTCGGTCGGGTCGTCCTCGCCCTCGATCACCACCAGCGACGCGCCATCGGAGGTTCCGTCGAGCCGATCGGCGAGTCCGGCGCCGAGCTGGGAACGGCGGACCACCAGGACCTCGCCGCTGCCGTCCGCCAGTCGGGCGAGGAGATCCGAGCGGTCGGTGTCGCCGACCGACGAGACCTCGATGTCGGAGCGCTCGAGCAGGCCCTTGATGCGGCGGCGCATCTGCAGGTCGGGAAGCGCCACGGTCACCTTGATGTCCTGCGTGGACTCTGTGTTGCGGCTATCCCGCCGATCGGAGGTCATGCTGCGGATCCTAGCGGAAGCGTGGCCGCGTGCAGTGGACGGATCGGGTACCGGAAGGGCTCCATACGCCGTCTGGGGGCCTCGAGGCAAGTCATGGGCCTCGTGGCATGCCGCTTGAGCTTGCGCCGCTCGATGTCAGAACGCCTTAGACCTTTCCGCCATCTCGAAGGAGAGCGTGTGTGGACCGAGGACGGCCACGCGGCACGCATCCACGACCTCTGGTACGACGACCGCTCGTTCGTCCTGCAGCGGTTGGTGGTCGACGGTGAGGGTGACCTCGACGGCCTGCGCGCCGTGCTCCCCTTCGCGGTCCTCGACGTCTCGCACGAGGATGGGGTGCTGCGCCTCTCGCTGAAGGTCGACGCCTTGCGCGAGGCCTCCGACAGCCGCCGCGCGCACACCGTGCGCCACAGTGCTCATCTGCCGCGGCGCGCGCCGCGCAACGTGCGCACCAACAGCGCCAAGTCGGTGCCCGCCGCCGACGCCCGGCCGCGCTCGATGCCGCAACCCCATCCGCGCCAGCTCGCCGTCCGCCGGACCATCGGCTACGGCCTGCGAGACAGCGAGGGGCGGCGCTTCGGCGCGGTCGCGGATGCGGTCATCGATCTGGGGGGCGCGTGTCTGCCGTTTCTGGTGGTCCGGACCCGGCGCTACGTCCGCGGGCGCCGAGTGCTGCAGCCGACCGGGGAGGTGCGCGGCATCGACCGCAGTGAGGGCGATGTTCTCTTGAACACGAGTAAGAAGCAGGTCGACCTGCAGGACGACATCGGCCGCGAGCAGGACTGGCAGCAGCATCTGGAAGGAGGTGACGCCGATGTGCGGAATCGCGGGTGAGATCCGTTTCGACCAGGCAGAGGTCGACGTCGAGGGGCTGGGTCGGATGGTCGAGCGGATGCGTCCGCGTGGCCCCGACGCGGGTGGCGTGCTGGTGCGCGGTCCGGTCGGCCTGGGCCACCGTCGCCTGAAGGTCATCGACACCTCCGAGCGCGCCGAGCAGCCGATGGCCGACCCCGACCTCGGTCTGAACCTGGTGTTCAACGGCTGCATCTACAATTACCGCGAGCTCCGTCAGGAGCTCGAGGTGCTCGGCCACCGCTTCTTCTCGAGCGGCGACACCGAGGTGGTGCTGAAGGCGTGGAAGCAGTGGGGGGCGGAGGCGCTGCAGCGTTTCGAGGGCATGTTCGCGTTCGCGGTCCACGACCGCAGCGACGGCAGCGTGACGCTGGTCCGCGACCGGCTCGGCATCAAGCCGCTCTACATCTCGCGCGACACGCAGCGCCTGCGCTTCGCCTCGAGCCTGCCGGCGCTGCTGGCTGGCGGTGGCGTCGACCAGTCGATCGACCCGGTCGCGCTGCAGCAGTACCTGTCCTTCCACGCCGTCGTGCCCGCGCCGCGAACGATCCTCGCCGGCGTGCGCAAGCTGCCGCCGGCCACCCTGCTGCGGATCGCGGCCGACGGCCAGACCGAGCAGCGCACCTTCTGGACGGTGTCGTTCGAGTCGGATCCGGAGCTGGCCAACGCGCCGCGCGAGGAGCTGGTGGCGCGGGTCCGCGACGAGCTGGCCGCCGCGGTGCGCCGGCGCCTGGTTTCCGACGTGCCGGTCGGCGTGCTGCTCTCCGGTGGTCTCGACTCGTCGTTGGTGGTCGGCCTCTTGGCCGAGGCCGGCCAGCATGGGCTGTCGACCT
This sequence comes from bacterium, assembly GCA_030432695.1. Classification (GTDB taxonomy): domain Bacteria; phylum Planctomycetota; class UBA1135; order UBA1135; family UBA2386; genus JAUILN01. The sequence continues at coordinate 5,293 of JAUILN010000017.1, forward strand.
TCTCGGTGGGCTTCCCGGCGGCAGGCGGTGAACAGGGCGACGAGTTCGTCTGGTCGCGGATGGTGGCGAAGCAGTTCGGTACCGAGCACCAGGAGATCGTGGTCGACGCCGACCGCACGCTGCGCGACCTCGACTCGACCATCGACGCGATGAGCGAGCCGATGACCAGCCACGACTGCGTCGGCTTCCACGTGCTCAGCGAAGAAGTCGCGAAGCGCATCAAGGTGGTGCAGTCGGGTCAGGGTGCCGACGAGCTGTTCGCCGGCTACTTCTGGTATCCGCCGCTGCTGGAGGCCTCGCACGGCCAGCACACCGCCGCGGTCGAGGACTACCTCGCGGTGTTCCGCGACCGCAGCCAGGAAGAATACGCGGCGACGGTGATGCCCGGCCTCGTCGAGAGCGGTCGGGATCATGCCCGCCAGCTGGTGGAGGAGCACTTCGCCATGCCCGGCGCGCCGCGCCCGATCGACAAGGCGCTGCGCATCGACCTGACCACGATGCTGGTCGACGACCCGGTGAAGCGCGTCGACAACATGACGATGGCGCACGGACTCGAGGCCCGCGTGCCGTTCCTCGACCACCGGCTGGTCGAACTCGCGGCGCGCATCCCGGCCGAGCACAAGGTCGGCGGTGGCGGCAAGGGCATCCTCAAAGACGCCGCCCGCGGTCTCCTGTCCGACGAGCTGATCGATCGTCCCAAGGGTTACTTCCCGGTGCCGGTGCTCAAGCACTTGCAGGGACCCTTCCTGGAGCGCGTTCGCGCGGTGGTCACCGATCCCGCGTCGCGAGCCCGCGGCATCTTCCGCGAAGACCGCATCGACGAGTTGCTGGCCGAGCCGGAGCGGCACCTGACGCCGCTGAAGGGCTCGAAGTTGTGGCAGACCGCGTTGCTGCTGGACTGGCTGCAGCGCCATGGGATCCGAGGAGCACAGGCATGAGCACGACGACCGGGATCGAAGAGCGGAACACGCCCCAGTCGGCCGAGGGCAGAGGCCCGGTGTCGATCGTGGAGGGCGGTGTCGCGGTAGAGATGGGCTGGGGCAAGCTGCTGCTCGGCGCATCGTTCCCCGACGCCGAACGCCTGGCCGGTGCCCTCCAGGACGAGGCGGAGGGCGCGCGCGATATCGCCTTCCAGCTCGCTGACCCGCACGTGGTGCTCAGCTTCGCGCCGCAGCAGCTGTTCCTGGACCCCTCGCACACCTACCGGCTGCGCGTGGCCGACTACCGGCCGGCCGATCGGGACTGGTCGGGGTTCTCGGTCGACGAGGCGCACGCCGGGGACGCACCGGGCATCGACCGCGTGCTGACGCGGCGCGGCATGGTGACCTGCGAGCACGAGCACTTCGTCCGCCGCCAGAACGAGCCGCCGGCCCGGGTGGTGTGGGTGGCGCGTCGGGAGGGCGACGACACCGTGCTCGGCACGGTCACCGGCGTCGACCACGTGGTGGCTGCGGATGCCGAGGACGGCGGTTCCAGCCTGTGGTGCCTGGCCGTCGATCCCGAGTGCCCGATCGCAGGCGTCGGCGAGGCGCTGGTCCGCAAGCTCTGCGAGGAGCACTTCGCGCGCGGCCGCGACTACGTCGACCTCACGGTGATGCACGACAACGCCGCGGCGATCGCGCTCTACACGCGGCTCGGCTTCACGCGGGTCCGCGAGTTCACGGTGAAGCGGCGCAACCCGATCAACGAGCCGCTGTTCGTCGCGCCGATGCCGCGGCTCAATCCGTACGCCGAGATCATTGTCGAAGAGGCGCGGCGCCGCGGGATCGGCGTGGCGGTCCTCGACGCCGAGCTGCCGCTGCTCGAGCTGGAGTTCGGCGGCCGGACCGTGCGCTGCCGTGAGTCGCTCAGCGAACTCACCCCGGCAACCGCCGTGATGGTCTGCGACGACAAGCGGCTGACCCGTTCGCTGTTGTCGGGTGCCGGTCTCGCGGTGCCCGACCAGCGGGTCGCCGACGGCAGCGAGGCCGATCGACGCTTCCTGGAGCGCTATGGGCAGATCGTGGTCAAGCCGGCCCGCGGCGAGCAGGGTCGCGGCATCGCGGTGGGGATCACCGAGCCCGACGAGCTGCTGGCGGCGATCGACCGTGCGCGGGTCGAGTGCCGGCAGGTCCTGCTGGAGGAGATGGTCGACGGCCACGACCTGCGGATCATCGTGATCGGCGACGAGGTGGTCGCCGCGGCGATCCGCAAACCGCCCACCGTGGTCGGCGACGGCGAGCAGCCGATCCGCAAGCTGATCGCACGGGTCGACCGGCGGCGGCGCGCTGCGACCGGCGGCGAGAGCCGGGTGCCGATCGACGCCGAGACCGAGCGGGCCCTGCGTGGCCAGGGTCTCGGTCTCGACGACGTGCTGGAGCGCGGCCGCGAGGTCGAGGTCCGGCGCACCGCCAACCTGCACACCGGCGGCACCATCCACGACGTCACCGACGAACTCTCTCCGACCCTCGCCGAGGTCGCACGCCAGGCGGCGCGCGTCCTGCACATCCCGGTGCTCGGCCTGGACCTGATGGTGTCGTCGCCCTCGAGCGACGACTATCGGATCCTGGAGGCCAACGAACGTCCCGGCCTCGCCAACCACGAGCCGCAGCCGACCGCCGAGCGCTTCGTCGACCTGCTGTTCCCACAGACCGCCCGGCGTCGATCGGGGGAGCGTCGATGAGTGCTGGTGATCTGCACGGGATCATCGATCCCGGCTACCTGAAGGAACGGCTTCTCGAGCTGCTGGCCATCCCGAGTCCTGCCGGGTTCACCGAAGCGGTGACCCGCCACGTCTGCGAGGAGTTGGAGCGGCTCGGCGTGAAGTACGAGCTGACCCGCCGCGGCGCGATCCGCGCCGAGATCAAGGGTCGGTCGCGTGGTCCCGACCGGGCTGTCGTCGCCCACCTCGACACGCTGGGCGCGATGGTCCGCGGACTGAAGCCGAACGGCCGCTGCCGGCTGGCGCCGATCGGTCACTGGTCGAGCCGCTTCGCCGAAGGTGCGCGCGTGACGCTGTTCACCGACGAAGGCAGCGTACGGGGGACCATCCTGCCGCTGTTGGCCAGCGGCCACGCCTACGGCGACCGCATCGACTCTCAGCCGGTGAACTGGGAGCAGGTCGAGTTGCGCCTCGACGAGCGCATCGAGTCGGACGACGACCTGCGCCGGCTCGGCGTGCAGCCCGGCGACGTGGTGGCGATCGACCCCCAGCCCGAGATCACCGCTGCCGGGTTCCTGTGTTCCCGGCACCTGGACGACAAGGCCGGCGTGGCGTCGCTGCTCGCCGCCCTGCAGGCGATCAAGAAGCACGACCTGGAGCTGCCGGTGGACTGCCACCCGCTGTTCACGATCTCCGAGGAGGTCGGCAGTGGCGCGTCGGGCGTGCTGCACGGCGACGTCGCCGAGATGGTGGCGATCGACAACGCGCCGCCTGCCCCCGACCAGAACGCCACCGAGTTCGCGGTCACCGTGCCGTTCCTCGACTCGTCCGGGCCGTTCGACCGCCACCTGTCGCGGCGCCTCGTCGAGCTGGCGAAGGCCCACGACGTGCCGGTGGTCCGCGACGTGTTCCGTTACTACCGCTGCGACGTCGCCTCCGCCGTGGAGGCTGGCAGCGACATCCGCACCGCCCTCGCGGCCTTCGGCGTCGATGCGTCGCACGGCTACGAGCGCGTGCATCTCGATACCCTGACCCACCTCGCGCGCCTGCTCGTCGCCTACCTGCGGAGCGAGCCGCTGTTCGCGCGGGACGTGGACGAACTCGGCGGGATCGAGGGCTTCCCCGAGGCCGACGCCGCTGACTACGGCGAGGCCGGGATGTCCGCGATCCGCAGCCGTGGAGAGTGACTTGCCGAGGAGTGAGGCATGAAGGTCGAAACGCAGGTTCTCGTACATCTCGAACGACTGCTGGCCGACGCCGGACTCGGCGACTCGGTGGCGCTGCGGCTGTGCGCCGACGACTCCAAGGAGGTCGAGCTGGCGCCGGACGTGCCGCGGCCCGACGACCGGGTGCTGCGCCATGCCGACCGGCCGGTGCTGCTGCTGGCACCCGACGTGGAGGCACGCTTCGACGGCGGGGTGCTGGCGCTGGACGGTGAGGAGATCCGGCTGCGCTGGTCGGCGTGAACCGGGGGATCCCCAAGATCCTCGACCGGCTTCGCTGCACACTGATCCGACGTCTGGCCGGGGTGTTCCGGGAGATCGCGGCCGTCACGCCGGGCAGCGCGCTGGTCGGACCGCGGCTACGCTGTGACCCTCACCCGCGTCGGTCCCGGCCGCGGGGGTCCCAAGGCAGCAGCGCAAGATGTTCTCCGTCACCGGCCACGACAATGGTCTGTACTTCTTCTACGGCCGCGACGACGTGGCCCGCTGCGATGCCTGCGGTCAGCTGAGCCGCAAGTGGGAGGAGGAGCTGCGGCCGGTGCGCGGGCCGCGGCGGCTGAAGCTCGACGTGTCGACGAGCTACGATGGGGTGGGCGTGGTGTCCCAGCGCTTCCGTGAGGTCTACGAGGCCGCCGGCCTGACCGGGCTGCGGTTCCTGTCGATCGGGGCGCGGGGATTCGTGGTGCTCGCCGACGCGGTGGTGGAGTTCGACCCGGTCGGCCGCGGCACGCGCTTCGAGAAGCACTGCGAATCCTGCGGTACCCACGGCGCGGTCGCCGGGGCCTACCCGGTCCTGCTGCGAGGTGGCAGCGAGGCTCCCGGCCGCGGCTTCGCGCGCACCGATCTCGAGTTCGGCTCGGACGACGAGAAGTCGCCGGTACTGGTCTGCGGGGACGAAGCGGCGGAGGTGTTGCGGGCCGCGACTCTGCGTGGCTTGGAGCTCGGGCAGGTCGCGGTTTCGTGAGCACCGGGTGGTCGGGCGACTGTCCCGGCCCACGGCAACCGTCCGCAGCTACGATTCGGAGACCTGCCGGCCGCGACGCCCGCGCGGTCCGGCTGACCCCTCTGCCTCGGAGTTCCGCATGTCGTTCGCACGCGAGAGCGTGGCCGTTGGCCTCCTCGTCGTCAGTTCCCTGGCCCTCTGTGGCTGTGAATCCCCGAGCGGTCGACGGACCCGGCCGGGGTTCCTGCCCGCGCCGCTCGCATCGGTCGAGGGTCTCGATGGGGCGGCGGTGGCCGCCGGTAGCGCCGCTCCCGGGTTTTCGATCCCGTCTGCCGGAGGGGAATGGATGCCGCGTCGGTCGGCAACGACGTCGTCCAGCGCTCGTGCGGTCCCGACGGTCCGTGGCCTGACCTTCCGCGACGAACCCCTCGACGACGCCTTCCGCACCCTCGCGACGGTGACCGACGCGCCGATCCTGGTGACGCCCGCAGCTCGCCAGGTGATCCGCGACGAGGATCTGAAGATCGACCTCGACCTGACGGTCGCCCTGCCGCTGCCGCGGGTCCTCGACCTGATTACCGGGCTGAGCCCCGAGCTCGACCACGAGTACCGCAGCGGCGTGTGGCAGGTGGCGCGCAAGGACGAGGTCCTCGGCGGCGAGCGGGTCAGCCGGATGTTCGACGTCCGCGATCTGGTCGCGCCGCGCACCGTGTTCCTGCCGCCGACGATGACCGGGATCCCCAGCGGTGAGTTCGACGAGTTCGGCCGCGGCGGGGGCGAGGCGGAGGACAAGGTGCGGGCGATGGAGCCCGACGAGCTGGTGATGCTGGTCCAGGACAGCCTCGGCCCGGAGAACTTCGCGCCCGAGGGCCCGGTCACCTTGGAGTTCGTCGATTCGGGCTACCTGCTGCTGACGGGGCCCCGGCGGGCGGTCGAGCGGTTGGCCGGTCGTCTGTGAGTCACGGACCCGGCCTCCCAAGGAAAGCGTTCGGTCCTTGAATCCCCGGGTCCGGTGGCGGAAGCCTGGGGCCCATGAAGATCCCGGAGGATTTCTCCGAGCTGGAGCGACGGTTCCGCCAGAGTGGCGGACTGGGCGGACTCAAGCTCCCCGTGTTCCGGATCGCGACGGTCGCCGTGGTGGCGCTGCTGCTCGTGATCGGGCTGTTCTCTTCCTACTACACCGTGCCGGCCGACAGCCGCGCGGTGGTCAAGCGCTTCGGCGCGGTGGTCGGCATCTCCGACCCTGGCCTGCACTTCAAGCTGCCCTTCGGCGTCGATTCGGTGCACATCTGGCCCACCGACAACGTGCGCAAGATGGAGTTCGGGTTCCACACCCGGCAGGTTGGCTCGGACCGCGGGCCGACCAGCTACCAGCGCGGCCAGGACACCCTCAAGGAGGCGCTGATGCTCACCGGCGACCTCAACGTCGTGGACGTGCAGTGGGTCGTCCAGTACCGGATCGTCGACCCGGACCGCTGGATGCATCAGGTGAACGACCCCGAGGAGACGATCCACGGGGTCTCGGAGTCGGTGATGCGGCGGGTGGTCGGCAACCGGCTCGGCAGCGACGTGTTGACCGTCGGCCGGGTGGAGATCGCGCTGAAGGTGCGCGACGAGATGCAGCGCATCCTCGACAACTACGACCTCGGCGCGCAGGTGCTGACCGTCGAGCTGCAGGACGTGACGCCGCCCGACAAGGTCAAGCCGGCCTTCAACGAGGTCAACGAGTCGCGGCAGCAGAAGGAGCGGCTGGTCAACGAGGCCGAGAAGGAACGCAACCAGGTGATCCCGCGCGCCAGCGGTGAGGCGGCGCAGATCATCTCCGAGGCGGAGGCCTACAAGGCCGAACGCGTGAACCGCGCCAAGGGTGAGGCGGCCCGCTTCCTGTCGATCCTGGCCGAGTACCGCAAGGCCGAGGCACTGACGCGCGAGCGGATGTTCCTGGAGGCGGTGGACGCGGTGTTCCCCAAGTTGGAGTCGCTGTTCGTCGTCGACGAGGGCACTACCGGTCCGCTGCCGTTGCTCAACCTGGATCCGAACGCGCGCCGCGCGGGAGGTAGCCGATGACCACTCCGATTCCCAGCCAGTCCGTGAAGCCTTCCAATCCGCTGCGCAAGCTCTCGCTGGCGGTCGCCGCGGTGCTGGTGCTGATCCTGGTCTCGGCCTCGGTCTACACCGTGGACGCCGCGGAGCAGGCGATCGTCCTGCAGTTCGGCCGGGTGATCGGCGAGCCGATCACCGAGCCCGGCATCCACTTCAAGACGCCGTTCGTCCAGGAGGTGCGGCGCTTCGAGAAGCGGCGCCTGTCGTGGGACGGCGAACCCGAGCAGATCCCGACCAAGGGCCGCGAGTTCATCGAGGTCGACACCACCGCGCGGTGGCGGATCGTCGATGCGCTGCAGTTCCTGAAGAGCGTCCGCGACATCCCCGGCGCGCGCTCGCGTCTCGACGACGTGATCGACTCGGTGGTCCGTGACCGCGTGTCGAGCACCGAGCTGGTGGAGATCGTGCGTTCCTCGACCTGGGACGTGTCGGAGCGCGACATCGAGCGGGTGGTGATCCCCGGCGGCGAGGACACCGGCCAGCTCGATCGCAAGGTCGAGGTCGGCCGTGAGCAGCTCGAGCTCAGCATCCTGGCCGATGCCTCCAAGGCGGTGGCGGAGTACGGGATCGAGCTGGTCGACGTGCGGATCAAGCGCCTCAACTACATCGACTCGGTGCGCGAGCAGGTCTTCAACCGGATGATCTCCGAGCGCCAGCGCATCGCCGAGCAGTTCCGCTCCGAGGGCGAAGGCGAGGCGTCGCGGATCCGCGGCGACACGTCGCTGGAGCTGGCGCGGATCAGCTCGGAGGCGCAGCGGCAGGCCGAGGTGCTGCGCGGCGAGGCCGACGCCGAGGCGGCGCGGATCTACAACGAGGCCTTCGGCCAGGACCCGGAGTTCTACTCGTTCCAGCGCTCGCTCAACTCCTACCAGGAGACGCTGGGAGCGGGGACCACGATGTTCCTCGGCACCGACTCGCCCTACCTGCGGCACCTGCAGCGCGGGCCGGCCAAGGACTGACTCTCGCGGCTTGATCGCCGCGGCCGGGCCGGCACGCTGCGCGGCATGGACCTGCAGCAGCGAGACGACGCGGCGCGCGCCCGGCTGGCCGAGCTGGCCCGCGACGCCGGCCTCGACATCGACGGCGCGCCGATCCGCCGCACGTCGTCGCGGTTCTGCCTCGGCGTCGAGCACGGCGACTACAACGGCACCGAGCTGTTCGGCATCGGCACCGACCGCTTCCTGTGGTCGGCGGTGCAGCCCAACGGCACCGGCCGGCTGCGCCTGTTCTCCGGCAACTTCGCCGGTGAAGGCGTGGTGGAGTTCGCGGTCGCCGACGTGGCGACGGCGGTGCGCAGCGTTCGCGGTTGGGCGCGCTATGCGACCGGCGTGGTGGCAGTGCTGGAGCGGGCAGGACTCGGGCCGATCCCCGGCGTCGACGTGGTGTTGCACGGCGAGATCCCTGGCGGCGGCATGTCGCGCTCGGCGTCGCTGTGCATCAACCTGATCACCGCGCTGCTCGACGTGATCGGCAAGGAGCCCGCCGACCGGTTCCGGATCGTCGAGTGGGCGCAGCAGGTGGAGAACGACTTCGTCGGCTCACCCTGCGGGATCCTCGACCAGACGATGATCCTGTTCGCGAAGGCCGGGATGGGCACCCACTTCGATCCGGCGACGCGCGCGATCCGCCATGTGCCGCTCGGCGCGGGCGGCGAGGAGCTGCGGTTCGTGGCCATGGATACCGGCACGGTGCGTCCGGGCCTGGAGCAGTCGACCTACAGGCTGCGGCGCGCGGAGTGCGACGAGTTCGTCGGCCTGCTGCAGGCGGCGGGGTTCGCGATCTCGAGCCTGGCCGACCTCGCGGGCACCGAGCGCTGCGCCGCGGCGCGCGCGGCCTTCGCCGACTCGCACCCGCATCTGGTCGCGCGGCTCGACTACCTCGATGGCGCGCAGCGCAACTTCGCCGCGATGCTGGAGGCTTGGCGTGCGGGGGACATCACGCGGCTCGGTGCCTTGTTCCGGGCCGACGGGCACGGGCTGCGCGACCTGTATCGGATCTCGGGACCCGAGCTGGAGACGATGTGCGACCTGGCGCGGACCGTCGAAGGCGTGCTCGGCGAGCGCATGCTCGGCGGCGGCGACAAGGGTGCCGCGGGCGCCTTGATCCACGCCGAGGCCTTTGCCGCGCTGCGCGAGGCGGTTGCGCGTGGCTATCCGCGCAGCCACCCCGAGTGCGCCGACCGCCATGCGCTGCACGAGCTGCGGTTGGTGGATGGGGTGGCGGTGGTGTGAGGGCTCGCTACCCGCGCCCGCCGACAATCACCGGAACACGCTGCGGTCGAAGTTGGTGGTCCGCACCGAGTTCGGGTCGTTGGGATCGAACTCGAGGGCCTGGACCATGATCTCGACGCCGCGCAGGGCGGGGAGGTTGGGGACCGGCAGGCTGCTGGTGACCGAGCCGGTGGGCGGGATGTTCAGCGTGCCCGGGTAGGCGACGGCGAGGGCGGGGTCGAGGGCCCACCAGCCGAACGGCGGGATATGGAAGTCGCGGCGGGCGAAGCCGGCGGCATAGGTGACCGCGTGGCCCGGTGGGGCCCAGATCTCCACGTCGAAGGTGCCGCCGAGGGTGGGGTCGGTGGCGTGGACGTGGCGGTGGAGGTTGTGGAAGACGTAGGCGCGGTCGAAGGTGCGGTAGAAGGAGACGTCGAGGTCGCCGTCGCGGTCGTAGTCGCGGAAGCGGAGGTTGCCAGGGCCGAGATGGGTCCAGGGCACGGAGGCCGAGACGTCGGTGAACCGTCCCGTCCCGTCGTTGAGGAAGGTCTGGATGCCGCCTGTCCGGCCTTCCGCCATGTAGACGTCGGGAGCACCATCCAGGTTGAGGTCAGCGAACTGGCAGTCGTAGCGGACGACCGCCGGGGAGCGGGGCGGGCCCAGGCGTGCTGAGACGTCGGAGAAGACCGCGTTGCCATCGTTCAGCCAGAGTCCTGGCTGCGCGGCTGTGATCCCGAGCAGTACGTCGAGATCGCCGTCTCCGTCGATGTCAGCTGCGTCCATGGAGATCGTCTCCTGCGGGGGAAACGACCAGCCGATGGTGAATCCGAGCGCGCCGTCGTTCAGGTAAACGATGTCGGGCTCGAGCGTGTATCGCCCGTTCGCGATCAGCAGGTCGTCAAGGCCGTCGCCGTTGAAGTCTCCGACGAACCCGCCCATCGGCTTGGGAGGAGCTGCCGGGAACGATCCGAGTGCCGGGACGAAGCGACCTCCGCCGAGATTGACGAGCAGCTCGATTTGACTTGGTCCGGAGAGCACCAGGTCCAGATCACCGTCGAACTCGACGTCGATCCAGAAGCCGCGGGTCGCGTTGGTGACATAGCTTGCCGGGAACCGGGAGCGATCAACGGTCCATCCGCCGCGACGGTCGTTGATCAAGACTGTCGGCGGGAGCGATGGTTGATTGACGTTGAAGGGTAGGACGATCAGGTCGTCGTAGCCGTCGGAGTCGATGTCGCCTACCACGGGTAGGCAGGTCGTGCTCGTGGGGTATCCTGACAGGGCGATCGTCGCTCTCCCACTGAAGCTACCCGTCGCATCATTCTGGTAGAGCGACACGGAGTCGAGGAAGCTCGTCACGACTTCGTTGGCACCATCGTCGTTGAAGTCGAGGGTGGCTTCGAAGGGAAAGGTCCCGCGGACGTCTGGGCCAGGGCCGCCGAAGTCGCGGAACTCGGGCAGCGACTGTTGACCGACGGCATGGCCGACCAAAGCAGCCGAAAGCAGCGCAAGGCCCTTGCTGGGGAGTCGGGTCATCGGCCCGTCCTCATCATTTCAGATGCGGCACGGACCCGGCTGCGGACTGCTTCGAGTCCCTCAGGGGCCTCGGCCTCAGCCGGTGGAAGCGCCTGGGGCTGAATAGAGAGAAACGTCTGGAGGTTGCTCTGGCCCGGCCCAAGTTCAAGATTGAACCTCCGGCCGAGGCCATCCTCTCCGACCGCGTTCGGAAGCACGTCGGGGCAACCGGACGGCAGCTCGTTGAACGACCAGGCTCCGAAGGCGAGAGTGGAGCCGGAGCAGGGTCCGAACGGCCCGAACTGCGCCGATGGCGGAATCAGGTATGTGGCAGCGGGAAAGAAAGTCCCTGGCGAGTTCATGCCGGCGTTCACGATCGCTGTGAAGTCGAATGGCTGCGGGCTGACCCCGTAGTCGATGATGAAGTGCGCCGTGCCGAAGTTGCGCGGATTGAAGTCGGTCGCGAGGCCGTTGTCGCCGAACAGCGGATCCACGTAGATGTGGAAGACAAACGTGCTGCGCGGACAGTCGGCCTGCTGAGCGGTCAACTCAGAGCAGAGCAGAGCAGCAGTCCCGTTCGCGCGATGTGACGTTGCATCGGAAGCATCGATCTCTCCTTCGTGGTGAGTGACGTGCATGCTTAGACCGCGACCTTGGAGTCTACCAGCCAGAATGGGTGGGCGGGGGCGGGGTTCTTGTTGGCTCCGTGTTCCATCGCATCGGGTCGATGGGCTGCGCAGGATGCATCGATGCCATCCAAGCGGCTGGAGGCTGCGGTGGAGCCCCTGGGCACTCTCGCCGGAGCATGCGGGATGCTCCGAAGCGGGCCGGCTACAACTTGGCCCATGCTCGTCTCCCTCCTGCTCGTCGGCACCCTCGTCGCGGCCGTTCCCCATGACCCAGACGCGCGCGTCCGCGCACTGACCGAGCGCCTGGCGGAGTCCCCCGAGGACCCGTCGCTCTGGGCTGGGCGTGGCCGCCTCTACCTCGCGCGCGGCGATCTGCCGCTGGCGGTGCGCGACTTCCGGTTCGCGCTCGGGCTCGAGGGTGGTGAGGTCGAGGCGCGGCTCGGCTTGTCACGCGCGGCGTTGGCGGGAGGAGATGCCGAGGAGGCGCTCCGGCAGATCGAGCGCGCGGTGGCTCGGCTGCCTGGATCCCTGGCGCTCGAACGGACGCGGGCCGAGGCGCTCGCCGCGCTGGGGCGGGCCCCGGCGGCGGCGGCCAGTTGGGCGCGGGCCGTGCGGACGGCTCGGGATCCGCGGCCCGACGACTGGCTCGCGGCGATCGACGCATATGCCGGGTTGCCGAGTGGCATCGGGCAGTCGGAGGCCGCGGCGTTGCTGCAGGAGGCGGTCGGCTCGGTGGGGTTGGTGCCGGCTCTGGAGGAAACGGCGCAGCGGCTCGGGATCGAGCTGCGGAGGCCCGAGCCGAAGGTCGGCGACGCGGCGCGCCTCCCGCTCGGTCCCGTGCTGCCGCCCTCCTCGCAGCCGATGACCGAGACCATTCTGCTGCCAGCGGGATCGGTATGGCGCTACCACGATCTCGGCGCCAACCTCGGCACGAGCTGGCGGCAACCGGGCTTCGACGACAGCTCCTGGGCCAGCGGTCCCGCGCAGCTCGGCTATGGCGACGGCGACGAGAGCACGGTGGTCGGCTATGGCGGCAATGCGGGGAGCAAGTTCATCACGACATACTTCCGCAGCACGTTCCAGGTCGCCGATCCGAACGCGTTCCTGAGCGCCTGGGTGCGGCTGCTCCGCGACGACGGCGCGGTGGTCTACGTGAACGGCACCGAGGTCTTCCGCAGCAACATGCCCGGCGGCGCTCTGAACCATCAGACGCTGGCCTCGCAGGCGATCGCCGGGGCGGAGGAAGGCGCGTTCTTCGAGTGGCCGTTCGCGCCCGGCTTGCTCCGGGTCGGCACCAACGTGGTCGCGGTCGAGGTCCATCAGGTGAACGCGACCAGCTCCGACATCTCGTTCGATCTGGAGTTGTTCGGTGCCGACAGCGAGCGGGTGATCCGCGGGCCCTACCTGCAGCGGGGATCCTCGACCGGTGCGGTGGTCCGCTGGCGCACCGATCTGAACGTCGACACCGTGCTGTGGACCGGGCCTTCGCCGCAGGCCTTGACGCCGGCGTTCCAGGACACGACGCCGAAGACCGAGCACGTGGTCGAGCTGCAGAACCTCACGCCGGCGACGACCTACTACTACGCGATCGGCTCGGCGGCCGGCATCCTCGCCGGCGGCGACGCCGACCATTCGTTCCGGACCCACCCGACGCCGGGGCAGTCGACGCGGACCCGGATCTGGGCGATCGGCGACTCGGGAACCGCCGACGCCAATGCGCGGCGGGTCCGCGATGCCTACGAGACCGTGGCCGGCCCCGGGCCGCGCACCGACGTGTGGCTGATGCTCGGCGACAATGCCTACGTGTTCGGCACCGACGCCGAGTATCAGGCGGCGGTGTTCGACACCTACCCCGAGCAGCTCCGGGACACCTTCGTGTGGTCGACGCTCGGCAACCACGACGGCTACTCGGCCAGCTCGGCGACCGAGACCGGGCCCTACTACGACCTCTTCACGCTGCCGCGGGCCGGCGAGTCGGGCGGGGTGCCGTCGGGGACCGAGGCCTACTACTCGTTCGACCACGGCCACGTGCACTTCGTCTGCCTCGACTCGTTCGACAGCGACCGGAGCGGCTCGGCGCCGATGGCGAGCTGGTTGCGCGCCGACCTCCAGGCGGCGCGCACTGCCGGGGCGCAGTGGCTGATCGCCTTCTTCCACCACCCGCCCTACACCAAGGGCTCGCACGACTCCGACAACCCGGCCGACAGCGCCGGCCGGATGGACGACATGCGCCAGGTCTTCCTGCCGATCCTCGAGAGCTACGGGGTCGACCTGGTGCTGTCCGGCCACAGCCACAGCTACGAGCGCTCGTTCCTCCTCGACGGCCACTACGGGACCTCCGGGACCCTGCTGCCCGGCATGGTCCGCGACCTGGGGGACGGCACGCCGGGCAGCGACGGCAGCTACGCCAAGGCCGGCACCGGGTTGGTGGGCGACCAGGGCGCGGTCTACGTGGTCGCCGGCTCGTCGGGGACGCTCGGCGGAGGCTCGCTCGACCACCCCGCGACCTACGTCGGTCTTTCGCGGCTGGGCTCGGTGCTGATCGATATCGACGGCCCGAACCTGCAGCTGGCGTTCATCGACGACTTCACCGCGATCCGCGACGTGGTGACGATCCAGAAGGGGCTCGACCGGACCCTGGTCCGCCGCCAGCCGCGGATCGACGTGGCCGGCGGCGGCCGCCAGGACTGGTCGCTGGACTTCGGCGCCCAACACGGCGGCCGCGGCTACGTGGTCGCCGGTTCGTTCGGCACCTCGCCGGGGACGTCGCTGGGAGGCCTGCACATCCCCCTGAACCCGGACGCCTGGTTCGACGCCACGCTCGATGCCGCGAACTCGTCGTTCCTGCCCGGCAGCCTCGGGCGACTCGATGCCGCGGGGCGGGCCTCCGCTGCGCTGGTGCTGCCGCCCTGGAACGACCCGGGTCTGGTCGGGGTCGAGCTGTTCCACGCGGCGATCGTCTTCAACTCGCAGGGCGTGCACGCGGTGAGCAATCCGGTGCGGGTCCTGTTCGAGTGAGGGCCCGGGGATAGGATTCCGCCCATGGTCATGGGTGGGATCCGGTCGCGCGGCCTCGGAGGCCGGCGCGTGGGCGCGTCGCTTGGGGCGATGCGGTTGCAGGGTGCCACACGCGGTGGGGAGCGAGGAGGGAGCCGATGAACCGCTGGTTGCCCGAGGACTTCCTGGTGGCGGGTGAGCCCCGCGACCGGCTCGCCGCGGCCGCCATGCTGATCGGCAGCACGCTGCTGCTCGGTGCGTTCGCGCTGGCGCGGGCCGGGGACCTGTCGGCGGTGCTGCAGTGGTCGGCGGGGCGCGGGTCGCGGCCGGTGGCTGCGGTGCCGGTCGGCGATCTCCAGGTGTCCGGCGCGGAGTCGCTCGCTGAGCCAGCGCAGGCCAGTGGCGCGCCGCAGGTCGCCGATCCGCAGGTCACCGATCCGCAGGGCGACGCGCTGGAGACCGAGCCCCTGCAGGGTGCTCCCGACGTCGGTTCCGGATCCGATCACGGTGCGCGCCGCGAGGTCCGGCTGCGTCCCGCGGCGGCGGCCCATCGACCGAGCGAGCGCTCAAGCAATGCCGAGCTGGTCGCCGGCTTCCGCGACGACGACGTCCGCTTCAACGCCGAGCGTTCTGCGCACCACCTCCGCCAGCGCGGCGCCGCGGCAGTGCCGGAGCTGGCGCAGGCGCTCCGCTCCGACGACGTGCAGCAGCGCAGCTACGCGCTCGGCACGCTCTGGGTCCTCGACCCGGCACCGTTCCCCGAGCTGATCGACCGCAGCTTCGCCGCGGTCGGCCGACGGCCGGAAGGGCGCTACCCGTTCGGGGTGCAGCCCGCGTCGATGGGGGTGCGTTACCTGGCACGGCACGCCGCCGAGGTCGCTCCCTGGGCCCGCCGCTTCGTGGACGACGCCGATCCGATGCGGGCGTTCTTCGCCGCCTACGTGCTGGGGCGCGCGGGCGACCTGCGGACCGTGGCCCGCGCCGCGCCGCGGTTGATCGAGCACCTCGCCGACAACCACATCCAGGGCGATGCGCTGATGGCCTGCCATGGGCTCGCGGGCTTCGGGGCGAGTGCTCTGCCGTTCGTCGAGGACGCGCTGCCGGGTGCCGATGCCCAGGCGCGGCCGCTGCTCGAGGCGCTGCGCGCGGAGTTCAGCGGCGGGCGCGCGGCCGCGGCGGGATTCGGTCGCGGCGTCACCAGGGTCTACCGCGATCCGCTCCGCGAGTACGACCCCGGGCGGTCGGCGATTCCGCGGTTCTGAGGCGGGCCGCGCCAACCGCGAGGTGGGGCGCGTCGCCCGACCCGTTCACTGCGCGCCGCCCTGTGCGACCCGCAGGGCGTTCGATTGCACGATGTTCAGCGCGTTGTTGCCCTGGTCGAGCATCGTCACCGAGGTGTAGAGGTTGAAACCGACGGTGGCGGGATCGGCGGGCGATGCGAAGGTCACCCGGCCACTGCCGCCGGCGTCCGTGCCGAAGCTGACGTCGAAGCCGAGGTCGTGGTAGAGCGTGCAGCCCGGTGCGCCGATCAGGCCGAGGTCCAGCGGCAGCGGGGTCCCGCCGTTGAAGTCGGTGCGGGTGCCGAACTGCAGCACCGCCATGCCGTTGGCCGGGCCGTCGGCGATGTTGTAGCTGGTGGTCGTGCCCTGCTGCGGGCCACAGGCGCCGTTGTTGTGGGTGATGGTGTGGTTCGGCACGCGGCCGTTGGAGCCGGTGCAGCCGGTTCCGAGCGACGAGACGACGCCCAACGTGATCGGCGTGAACCGGGCGACGACCACCTTGAAGGCGTCCATCGTGACGGTGATCGAGCGTTGGCCAGCCGGCTGCGCGACGCCGTCGATCAGCCAGTAGGCGAACGGGTTGCACTGGACGTTCCCCGGCGCAGTGAGGGTGACCTGGGTGCCGTCCTTGTAGAACCGGTCCATCGGGGCGTTGTTGCCGCCATTGCCGTCGAAGTCCACCGGCGTGACCTGGATGGAGACCGCGGAGGGAGCGTTGCTGGCGCGCACCAGCAGCGTGCGCTCGGGCACGTAGCGGGCTTCGACGATCTGGTCCACGCCGCCGATCGCGCTCTGCGCGAAGCTCCGCACGCCGACCGGTTGCAGGACCGCGCTGTTCTCGGGGCGGCTCTGGAAGGCCCAGCGGTCGAACAGCCAGGTGCTGCCGCCCGAGACGGTGCGGCCCGGCGCGTCGACGGTGTAGCTCGCGTTGACGTTGCCGTATCCGCGGATGAAGGGCGTGGTGCCGCCAGCCTCGCCGTTCGCGTCGGCGGTGCAGGAGATCTGCGCGCCGGCGGGCGAGGAGTGCACGTTCAGTCCCACGTACGACGGCCCGTAGGCCTCCCGTCCGAACTGGACGAACTCGGGGATGACGTCGGTGTTCGCGCCGCCGCCGCTCAGCCGCATGCCGGTGGCGACGAAGGTGCCGAACTGCCCGGAGTTCGGGTGCATCTGGCAGCTCATGTAGTCACCCCATTCGTTGACCGTGGGGCCCGCGTTGCTGGTGGCGAACAGGTAGGAGGTGGCGAAGGTCTCGAGGTCGTCGTCCAGCAGCACGGTGGTGGACGGATAGCGGGTGCCGCCGCCGGTGGCCGCGACGATCGCGACGTGGCCGTAGACGTTGGCGGCCGCACTCGGATACATGAACGCGCGCGAGCTGCCCCAGAGGTCCTGCTCGTCGCGGAGCGTCATGCTGCTCGGGTCGATCCGGACCAGCTTGATGTAGTTGAACGGACGGTTGGTGGTGGGCCCGACGTGCCAGGCGAAGCCCACCTCGGCGTCCGAGGCGAAGCCCGCGGTGATGCGGCTGTCGGCACGCCCGGTCCAGTCCCGACCGTCGGGGCCGGGGGCTGGCTGCAGGTTGCGGAACCACTGGCCGATGTCGACGGTGTAGTCCTGGTAGCCGCCTGCGTCGCTCCAACGGTGCACGCGGAGTTGGGACGTGTTCACGTGCGAGGCGAAGAACATGTCACCCAGTGCGCCCTGGGCGAAGCGGAACGACGACCCCTGGGAGTTGTTGGGGCTGTTGATGTAGGCGTAGCTGAGGTTGCCGCCGGTCCGGGCCGCGGTGATGGAGAACCGCCAGGCCACCGAGCCCTGGTAGTTGGCGTTCTGGTCGTAGACGTTGGAGCTGAAGTAGAAGTAGTTCGCCGAGCCGGCGGCATCCGGGAAGTCGAGCCAGTAGTCGCTCGGGTAGCCGAACATCGAGGCGCGGAACAGGTAGGACCGGGCCCACACGTCGTTGCCGAGGTTGGTCGAGCTGTCGGCGATGGCGATGCGCTGGGCGTTGCCGGCGCTGTCTCGGTTGTACTGGAGGAGCCACGCGGAGGTCGCACCCCGGGTGACCAGCACCTGGTCGCAGCAGAAGCCGCCGTGGACCGCCGGGAAGCGCGTGTAGGGATTCACGCGGATCCACGTGTTGCCGCCATCGGTGGTGCGCGCCGCGCTCCAGTTGTGGGTCATGAAGCCGTTGTTCGCATCGGCCAGGCGGGCGTGCGGCTCGGTCACGCGCGAGGTCGCGGCGCCCGCGGGCTTGACGTCCGGGTTCTTGAAGCGGACGAAGTCGCCGGCCTGCTCGTGGAGTTCGCTCCGCTCGACGATCTCGGCGGACTCGGGCTGCCGCATTGGCCCGGATCCGATCGGGATGGCCGGGAGCGGCCCCTTGGGTGGGGAGGCGAGCATCCCCCTGGGCGGCTGCGGGACGTCGGGGCCGGGGGCGCCGACCGGTTCCGCGGCGACGGTGCCGAACTGCTCGAACTGCACGGGGGGCTGCTGGGCCGCGAGTGCGGCGGCGAGCAGGGAGGTGGGGAGCAGGAAGGTGGCGAGGCGGAAGGTGGCGAGGCGGAGCGATGCGCGCATGACGGTTCCTGGGCTGGAGGACACGGCGCAGCCGGCAGTCGGAGCCTTGCGCCAGCTCCTGTCATGTGGGGCGATCCGGAGCGAAACAGAGAATCCGGAATCGGCTGCGAGGGGGCGCGCCGCGCTGCGAGCCCGGTTCTGTGCCCAGCTCCCGCGTGTTACAGCGCCTCGCGATCGCCCGCGGACGCGATCGCGAACCCCCGCGCCTCGACCTCGGCGCGGATCCCGGCGTCGGAGAGGGCCGGGTTCGAGTGGTTCAGGTGGATGAACCGCAGCCGGCCGGGGCGGGCGCGCGCTTCTTCCGCCAGCCGCGCCATGGTGTCGACCATCGGCGGGTGCGGGATCTCCGCGAGGTCGCGGCCGGGCACCTCGCGGCCGTCGTAGAACGTCGCGTCGAGCCAGGCGACGTCGACGCCGTCCAGCAGGCGATCCAGGAGGCCCGGCGCGGCGTCCCAGCGGTCGACGTCGGGGACGAACAGGACCCGGCGCTGCGGTCCGCGGATCCGGAAGGCGACGGTGTCGGAGAACTCGTCGCGGTGCGGCACGGCGACCGCCTCGACGAACAGGCCGTCCAGGACCTCGTGCTCTGCGCCCATGGGCAGCACCACCGGCTCGATCTGGTCGAGTGCGCAGAGCTGGCTCCACGGGCCGTGCTGGCGCAGGAAGCTCGCGAACCGCTCGGTGCCGTAGACCGGCAGGCCGTCGGTGGAGGCGACCTCGCGGCCGAAGTGGGCGAGGCCGAGGTAGTGGCCGATGTGGGCGTGGGTGATCAGCACGCCGTCGACCGGGGCCTGCTGCGGCCGCGGACCGACCTCGGCGAGGCGGTGCAGCAGAGCGAGTTGGCTCTCGATGCCGGGCGTCGCCTCGACCAGCAGCAGCTTGCCGGTCGCGCGGTCGTGGATGCCGAGGCTCGCCGGGGTCTCGCGGCGGCCGGTGGCCCGCGCGGTGACGCAGCAGGGCTTCGTGCAGCCGACGTGCGGCAGGCCGCCGTCCTGGGCGATGCCGAGGACGAAGACCTCGTAGCGCGAGACCGGCGCCGCCGGACTGTCGGGCGCGGGTCTGCCCGAGGGCTCAGGAGTGCCGCAGGCGGTGAGCACGGCGAGCGCCAGGCCCGCCATGCCGAGTGACCTCGGGAGCGTCACGGTGGCTCGGATCAGAACAGGAAGATCTCGAGCGCGTTGCTCAGCGCGATCCCGCCGGGGCCGCCGTTGTCGACCACTGCCCACTGCGCGTAGGCCGTCGCGGCACCGAGGCCGCCGGGGATGCGGAAGCGCACCTTGCCGTCGGCGTCGGTCATGAACGCGACCGAGAACTGGGACGGGTTCGGCACCACGATGCCGAACGGCGGGATCGTGGTCGGGTTGTTGGTCGGGCCGACCAGGAAGGCGCAGGCCGCGTTGGCTGCCGCACCGTCGAGGCGGTACTCGAGGCTCTCGCCGGTGGTGGTCACACCACAGACGCTGAAGGTCGGAATCATGCCGTTGCCGCCGGCGGTGCCGAAGCCGAGGTCATTGGCGACGTTGACCGTCGACTCGAGGCGGTAGATCGTGCCGCTGCTCGAGACCGCGTAGAGCTCGCCCTCCGAATCCTCGCCGAACGAGGTCAGGTTGCGGAGGGTGCCGACCTGTGCGGTGCGCTCCTGCCAGTTCACCGCCTGCCCGTTCTGGTACTGCAGGCTCCAGATCCGGCCGGTGCAGTAGTCGCCATACCAATAGGTGCCCTGCAGGCTCGGGATCGCGCAGCCGCGGTAGACGTAGCCGCCGGTCACCGAGCAGCCGAACGAGTGGCTGTAGACCTGGATCGGATCGGTGAGCACCGGCGAGTTGCAGGGCGGGAAGCTGCCGGTCGGGCATGCGGAGGTGCCGTAGCACACGTTGCCCTCCATCATCTTCCAGCCGTAGTTCTCGCCGCCGGTGCTGCTCGCCGGCACTGCGTTGATCTCCTCCCAGGCACCCTGGCCGACGTCGGCGATGTAGAGGTCGCCGGTCTCGCGGTCGAACGAGAACCGCCACGGGTTGCGCAGACCGAGCGCCCAGATCTCGTCGAGGGTCGAGGAGTCGTTGACGAACGGGTTGGTCGGCGGGATCGAGGCCGGCACCGTGGTCACGTCGAGGCGCAACATCTTGCCGAGCTGGATCTGGCGGTTCTGGGCGTAGCAGCGCGGGTCACCGCCCGAGCCGCCATCGCCCAGCCCGAGATACAGGTAGCCATCGGGCCCGAACTGGATGCAGCCGCCGTTGTGGTTGGAGAACGGTTGCGTGATCGGGCCGTAGAGGACCTGCCCGCTGTTCGGATCGGCGACGTCCGGGTTGGTCGCGCTGACCGAATACTCCGCCAGGATCGACGCGGCGTCACCGCGGCGCGTGTAGGACACGACGAACTTGCCGCTGCGGGCATAGTCGGGGCGGAACGCCAAGCCCAGCAGGCCGCGCTCGCCGCCGCTGGTGATCGTCGATGCGATGTTCAGGAACGGCGTGGGCAGGAGTTGTCCGTCCCGCACCACCCGGATCAGACCGCTCTGCTGGACCACGAAGATCCGGCCGGCGTCGTCAGGCGCGTGGGTCACGTAGAGCGCGCTCGACAGACCCGAGACGTAGGTCTGGAAGCGATACTGGGCGGGCAGGGAAGAGACGGCCGCCGCGAGGAGCGCGGCGCAGGCGAGGTTTCGGAGCATCGAGATCGGTGGGGGGGGAATGGCAAGCAGGGGAGGCTTCTGCGGCGCCACCTTAAGCCGAGGACCCGACGGGCGGGAGGGGCCGCGGACCGGTCCATGGCGTCAGGTCGACAAGCGTAGCCCCCACTCGTTCAGCTTGCCGACGTCAGCTGCCGCCCGGTCGACCACGTGCAGGCGCCAGGTTCCGTGGATCGGGGTCGAAGTGTCGAGGAAGGCCTGCAGCGACGGGGTGTCCGCGGGCGAAAAGGCCCGTCGGACGTTGTCCGCCGAGTCGCTGAACACGCCTTCGTGCAGGTTGGCGGAGCGCCCGTTCGGGGTCTGGAGCGTGACCAGCAGGTCGCCCCGCCAGGAGTGGTTGATGTCGACGTCGACCGTCAGGTCGCGGAGAGTGCCCTGCCCATCGACGAGAAGTTCGCTGGACACGCCGCTCGGCTGGTTGTCGGGGATCTTCAGGCCCGGACTGGTCGTCCAGCGATCGGTCGCGGTTCGCAGGCGCAAGGTCCAGGCGCGGAGCGTGCCGATGTCGAGGCTGGCGTGGTCGGCGACCAGCAGCGTCCAGGTGCCTGCGGCCGGGGTGCCGACGAAGCTGGAAAGGTCGGCGGCGTCGGCGACGCGGTAGGTCACGATCAGGTCGTCGGCGCCGCCGCCGCTGCGGTCGTGGAGGCGCGCGCTGCGACCGTCGGGACCGATCAGGTCGACGGTCAGGTCGCCCCGAAAGCTATGCACGATGTCCACCGAAACCTCCAGGTCGTGGACTGCGTCGGGAGACTGGACCTCGACCGCATCTCGGATGCCCTGCGGGTCTCGGTCGGGGATGCTTCGCGACGGTGTGCGGCGGAATTCGAGGTCTCGCAGCCAAGGTGGACGGACATCGCCCCGCACCTCGGCGAGGGCTCGTGCCGCGTTGACGCGACCGAAGCCGTACAGCGCGGAGTGGCCGTTCTGGTCGTAGCCGCCGTTCGCCGGGTCGATCTTCTCCGCGGTCCGCTGCAGCACATCCTTCACCTGCTGGGCACGCAGGGTCGGATCCACCGACAGGATCAAGGCCGCGATGCCCGCGACCAGCGGCGCGGCACTCGAGGTGCCGCCGAACTGGGTGGTGTGGTCACCGGCCGCGTAGCCCGGCGAACCGGTGCGGTCGGTGGTCACGACCCCTCGCCCTCCGGCCCCGCTGCTCGGGGCGCAGACCGAGATCTCCGCGCCGAAGTTGCTGTAGTGGCTGCGCAGGTCCCGACTGTTGGAGGCAGCGACGGCGATCACGTCGGGGTGGATGGCGAAGCCGCTTCGGTAGTTGACGCCCCCTTGCGTGCCATTCACGGGGCTGTCCTCGTTGCCGGCCGCGAACACGATGACACAGCCGAGTCCGCCGCGGCCGGTGGTCGCCGCCGAGCGGATCGCGTTGAACTGGCGCGTGCTCAGTGCGTAGAACTCGGTGCCCACACCCCAACTGCAGTTGATCACATCCGCGCCGTGGTCGCGGGCATGACCGAACCACTGTTCGATCGACTGATCGGTGATCCAGCGACTCCAGCGGATCGGCATGAGCCGGCAATTCGGTGCGATACCCACCACGCCGTTGCCGTTCTCGTCGGCCACCGCGACACCCGCGCAGGCGGTGCCATGGTTGTCGGTAGAGGCCACGGGGGAGGGGTTGTCGTCGCCTTCACCGAAGTCGATCGGCGCGACGATCTTCCCGGGTGACGAGAAGTCGGGGTGGTCGATCTGCACCGAGTCGTCGAGGATCGCGACGACGACCCGTCGATCGCCGCGCGTCACGTCCCAGGCATCGGGTGCGGACACGTCGGCGCCCGGGGTCAGGCCGATCCCGCCCGGGTTCTCGAGGTGCCATTGACTCGAGAACAGCGGATCGCTCGGCCGGTAGGCGAGAAGCTGGCCGCGGACCGCGAAGTCCGGCTCCGCGGTGCGGGCCAACCCGCTGTCGATCAGCTTGCGGGCGATCTTGATCGGGTTCTCGGTCGAGTCCCCGGTCAGGCGGACCAGGAACGAGCGGGCGTCCTCCGCCATCGTGCCGTCGAACTGGACTTCGAGTCCGTGTTCGTCGAGCGCGGCATTGACCTGGTCCTCCGAAGCCTCCGGCGCCAGCTCGATGAACAAGACGTCGGTCGGGATCATCCAGCCACCCTCCGAGTCGCCACTCCCTGCAACTCGATAGACGTGGGCGCACCACGCGATGTCGCGAGCCTCGTTGCGCAGCGCCGACATCGCGTCGTCGCGGACCGCCGCGTCGATCCGATAGATCTCGACCCCCGCAGCTCCGCACGGCTCGACGAACGCGAGACCCTCGAACTCGTCGGGTCGTTTCCGTGCCATCGCCAGCGAGCCCGCGCCGGACCGAGGCCGCTTCTTCACCGCCATCAAGTCCGGCAACTCCTCGAGGGCCAGGGTCGTGTCTCCTCGTTGGATCGTCAGCTTGGGGTCGCCCTGGTTGCCGGCTTTCGCGGCCGTCGACTTCTTCGGTTGCCTCTTCGCTGCCATGGTTCGGTTCTCCTTCAGCTTCTCGTGCTCACGGCGTGAGGTCGTACTCCAGATACGGGGGGTAGAGGGTGAGCCGTAGCGCGACGTCGGCGTGCAACACCACCGGCAGGTCGCGCAAGCCCGAACCCCGGTTCGACGCGAGCCAGGCCGTCGCCGCAGCGGTGGCGTCGAACACCAGGCTGCCTGACGTCGGGCCCGGCGTCGCCGGGACCTCCACCGCGGCGATCGTCGCGCGGAGGGCCGGGCCCTGGTTGCCTCCTGCAGCGAGCAGCCTGGTCCGAGCGGTGCGCTCGGGTACCGCTGCGCCGTCGGCGGCCGGGTCGCGGTCGGCATCGGTCACGATCCGTAATGGGGCGGAGTGGCCGGCCGCCGCGATTTCGTCGGTCGCCCACAGCACCCGGCCTCGTCGAACCCGGACCAGCAACCAGTACCGCCCCGCGGCGAGTCGCAAGGGAGCGGGAGGTGTGAACATGGCCCACTGGTCGCGGTTGCGCGCGCCGTCGAGCTCGATCTCACCTAGCTCGCGGTCGCCGCCTCGAAGCGGACGACCCTGGTCGTCCCCGGTCCAGGCCACCGCGACCCGGATCGCGTCGTCCAGTGGCCGCAGATGGAGCGCGACGGCTGCCAGTCGCATCGCGTGCGGCACCTCGACCGCCTGCGCGGCGCCGCGCGAGCTATCGAGTTCGAGCCCCTCCCGGATTCGCGGCGCACCGAGGGGTTCGCCGACCGGCCGCTCTGCGCCGGCGCTGATCGAGGCGTCGAGTCGCAGCGCGTGGATCAGTGCATCGCCGGGTACCTCAATCGGGAACTCCTGCCGCTCTCCGGCCGCCAGGATTCGGGTTTCCTTGTCGCGACCCGAAGGCAGCGAACTCCGGATCAGGCGGTATTCGACGCGAAGGTCATGCGACGCGAAGCGGCATGGCGCGTCGGACTCGAAGGTGATCGCCATCGCGAGGTTCCGGGGCAGCATCGACCCCGGCCCGGTGGCGACGCGGTCGAGCGAGCGCTGCAGCGTCGCCGCAGTCTCGCGGCCGGCCTCGACCTGTCCCGCAGGATCGCCGTCGACGACTTCGCCGCCGACCTGCCAGACCCGGGCCTCCTCCGCTTCGCCGGTTTCGAGTCGGAGCACGATGCGCGGTGCGGCGGGTGGTGACTGGATGTCGATACCGAGCAGATCCACGCCCTGGAGGCTCGTTCCGCGGAGCACGAGATCGACCGCGGTCGAGACGAGATCGACAGGGAACCGGGTCGCTGTCGGGCGCCGCACCAACCTCTCGATCGGCGGCGCGAGGGGTATCGGTCGCGGGCCGTCGACGCGTTCTTCGGCCGGCCGTCGCCCCGCAGCGGAGTTCAGGAGTTCGCTCGAGCCGAGCAGCACCACGGCCGGCTCCGGCGCGCGCGTCGTCCCGTCGAGTCGGTAGAGTTCGAGTTGCGAGCCGGTGGCGGCCCGACTCGCGGCCAGGCGGATCGCGACGATCCTTCGCGGCGCGTCGAAGCCGATCCGAAGTCCCTGATCCACCTCGGAGACCGAGGCGCGAAGCGTTCCGTCGGCCGCGAGGGCATCGAAGCGGAGGCTCTCGAAACGACCCGATAGCGTGCTGGCCTCGGAAACCAGGACCCTCTCGGCGTGCCCGCCGGTGGCCAGCGTGGCGTAGCGCGTGAGCCGGTAGGAGATCGTCGCGTCGGCGCCGTGTTCGACGTCGAGTGCCGAGCTGCCGGTGGGCGCGGCGGGTCCGTCGGGCGCGATCGCCAGTCGTGTGATCTCCAAAGCACTACCCTCCGTGGTCCGCAGGGGGGGAATCGGGGGAGGGTCTGGCGGGACCGGCGGGACGCACCGGCTCGGTTGCGACCCGCTTCATCGGTCGCTGATCCGTCGACCGAGAGAGTCGAGATCGAGGCGGAGATCGCGAAGGACGGGATCGATCCGTCGCGCCGTCGCAGCCTCGATCGCGGTGTCGATCAGTGCCGCGATCTCCTGCCGGGGCACGGTGGCCTCGACCGCTGCGAGCGTCTCGCGTCGGAGCGTCGAGAGGTCATCGGTCGACGCGGTGTCGTCGAGACGTCCCCGGAGCTCGCCCAGGACCTGGTCGAACTCGGGGCGGCCGACGAGGTCTGTCGCGCTACGACGAAGGTCGCTCCGCACACTGGTGAGTTCGCGGAAGCTCTTCGGGCCCAGCGCGCGCAGGGCGTCCGAGCGGTTCTGCACGGCGGCGAACTGCAATCGCCAGCGTTCGAAGGGCTGATCACGCAGTCCGGCGCCGGTGAACGCGACCAACGACGACTCGGCGACCTCGCTGCCGACCCGTTCGCCGACCCATCCCTGCTGCTTGCGCACGAACTCGGAGACCTCGGCGTAGACCCGTTCGAATCGCGATTCCACCTCGCCCCGGTTCGCGACCTCGACCAGTCGGTCGGTCAGTCCCGCGTCGCCGTTGACCAACTGGCGGTAGGTGTGCAACCAGGCCGCCAGCCAATCCCTGAAGCCGACGGTCAGCGCGGCCGCAGTGCGGATCCGCGTCGATGCTGCGTCGGGTGCGCTGGCGAAGACCTGGGCCTCGGTGGTCCACCAACGACCGAGCGGCTCGCGTGCCAGCCGCTGCTCCAACAGGGGCGTTCCGAAGGCTCGAAAACACAGATCGACTGCGTCTCGCAACCCTGCTTGATCCACCGCTCGGTAGCGCTCCGCGAACAACATCAGGCCTGCCAGGTCCGCGGCGGGCGTGACAGCGGTCCG
This sequence comes from bacterium, assembly GCA_030432695.1. Taxonomy (GTDB): domain Bacteria; phylum Planctomycetota; class UBA1135; order UBA1135; family UBA2386; genus JAUILN01. Next base: position 31,315 of record JAUILN010000017.1, read on the forward strand.
GTCCAGTTGTCGCAGTGCGTCGACCAACGCTGCGGCCTGCGGTGCTTGCAGCGGTGGCTCGGTCGCGGGGACGAGTCGCACCCTGGCTCGACCGACGTGGTCGGTCCGAGTCGTGACTCCGCGGCCGTCGTGCAGATGGAACTCGTCGAAGGCCTCGAGTCGCCCCCAGCTGGTGACGACGGTCACCGTGCGACCTGGCAGGGGCCGGCCATCCGTCCCGTCGACCAGGGTCGCCACGACGTCGATCGGCTCGCCGAGCCAGACCGCGCTCTGCTGGAGGAGTTCGAGTTCGAGCACGTTCGTCGCAGCCGACGAGCGATCCAGCATCGTCACGCGGCGGCGAAGCTCGGCGACTTCGCTGCGGAGTTCCTCGAGTTCATCGAGCGGCGGGCGGGCGTCGGAGAGCGTGGTGACGATCTCGGTGAATCGCTCCGGTCCGATCAGCGGCGTGGCGTCGAGTTGTTCGAGCGACACGAAGCCGCCGAGCTGGTCGCGGCGGTCGAGGATCCGCCGGGCGAGCCGGATGCCGACATCCAACTCGCCCGGGATCTCGACCCGTTCCGCGATCTCCTCGGCGGTCCGCGCCGCGTTGAGGAACTCGAGGACCTTGGTCCGGTCGGCCGGGGAGACGTCGCTCGGACGGAGGTAGCGCGGCATCTTGCGTCTTCTCCGGTCATCCGTTGAGGAAGCGGCCGAGGAGATCGATGTCGGCCTTCTTCTCGACAGTTCGGGACAGTGTGACCAGGTTGCCCCGCACGGTGTCGAGCGATTGTCTGACCTGTTGGACCGGACCGTCGGCGGCTTCGATCACGTCTCGGAGCCGCTGCTGCTCGGTGGCCAGGTCGGCTTCGAGTTCGCGGCGCGCGCGCGCGGTCTCGTCACGGAGTTCCTGGGACGTGCGCTCCAGGAGCTGGTTCGAACGGCCGATCGCCTCGCCGGCCTGCGCGACCGCGGCGTCCTCCGCGCGGACCGCGGCGTCCAGGAGTCGGGTGTCGAGGCCGCCGACGAGGCGGAAGCCGGTGCCGGGGCCGGTGTCGCCGAGCAGGCTGCCGCCCGCCGCCGGGCCGATCAGTCGCTGCAGTTGCAGACCCCCTTGGACCGACTGCACGAGGTTTGGCAGGTACTCCGGGGGGTCCGCGACCTGCAGCTGCCGCGCGGCCTGGGAAATTGCTTCGAAGTCGCGTTGCTGGGCGATCAGGCCCTTACCGCCCAGGATCTCGTCGATCTCGCCGCTCCAGCGATCGAAAGCGATGCGGTAGTCGGCGCCCAGCCCCGCGCCGAGTCGGTCGCGGTACTCCGGGATCAACTGGACGTTGCCCGGCAGATAGTCCAGGTGGATCCATGGCGAGATCCAGTCCCGGAACGTGAGCTGGATCGAACAGCTGCCGAGGCTCGGATCGGCGGTCGTGGGGTCGGCGTCGGACTTGGCTACGGCGATCACCGAAGTCCGGTAGTCGCGCCAGCGGTGTCGGAATCGGGAGGTGAAGGTGCCGGCGACGAGCAGCGGATTGTTCGCGTAGTAGATATCAGTGAAACGGCGCAGGCTCTGCGCGTCCGCGCGGTCGTATTCGGTGCTGAGCAGGCTGAACGCGCCATTGGTCCGCGCCTGCAACGGCGTCTCCGCGGCGAGGATCGCCTGGGCCACGGTGCGGTTGGCACTCTGCGCGACGATGGTGCCGAGCGCCGCCACGATCTCGTCGTCCTCGTCGTCGTCGAAGGCCTCGGCGTGGTCGGCCCGCAGCCGGACCCGTGCGACGCCGTCCTGATCGACCTGCACCGACAGCGTGCGGTCCTCGGCGCCGCCACGACTCTGGAAACCGCCGACCGGCTTGAAGTGACCCCAGACGGTCAGGAAGTCGATCCACGGTCTGGATGCCGGATCGGGGAGCGCCAGCGGGTTGCCCTCCAGGTCGGTGAGTTGCGCGGTGATCTCCGCGATCTCGCCGAGCGCGTAGCTGGTCCGCTCGGTGCGCAGAGTTACGCGGAACAGCCGATCGGCGAGCGCCTGGACCGTTCCCGCGATCGCGTCCAGTCGGCCGTCGGTTGCGTCCAGCCGGGTGGTCAGATCGCCCAGCCGTTGCTCGACCGAGGTCGAGAGCCGTTCGACCGTCGACTGCAGCGTGTCGACAGCGATGACCAAGCGGTTCCAGTCCTCGGACCGGATCAACTGGCCAGCGGCCTTGTTGCCGATCGCGTCTTGCAGTTCACCCATGATGTTCGTTCCTGGTCAAGGCATCCGACTCGTTCACTGACTGTCGCGTACGATCTCTTCCTCGACGGCGAGCAGTGCGCGCACGCCGGCCGGTCGTACCCGCTCGATACCGCTCCATAGCCGGTCGAGGATCGCCGGGTCGAGGCGCTCGCCATCGACCAGACGACGCAACCGGACCAGTACGCTGCCGGGCATCCTGGCACGGAACTCGACGTGGAGGCGAGCTGCGGGTGGATAGGCGAAGACCGCGTCGTCGAACTCGCTGGAGTCCGGCACCGGGACGCCGACGAAGCGACCTTCCTCGACGCCCTCGTCGAGTGGCGGCGGCGGGAGCAGTCGGCCTTCGCGAGTCACCGCGGGCGGCGGTGGCGCGGCCGACGGATCGGCCTCGAGGCGGAGGTAGCGCCACACCGAGGGGCCGACCGGTGCGCGGGGTACTGCCGGGATGCCGCCGTCGACGATGCGTCGGTCGCTCGGCTTGTAGCGCATCCGCAGCGGGGCCGGCGTCGCACCCGGATCGACGACGAAGTCGTCGCCGACTCCGGTGCCGAGCTGCGACCGGACCTCATCGGTCCAGGTGATGCAGTGGACTGCGGGCTCGTCGGTCGAACGCCGCCCTTCGGGGGCGGCTGTCCAATCGAAGGGGCCGTCGTCGGGATCCACGAACTGCCACCGATCGAGCCGCCGGTCGTATCGCCAGTGACGCCGTAGCTGCTGCGGATCGGTCGGCAGGCGGACCAGCTCGGCGCCGCGCTGCTGCCACCAGTCGAGACCGTCGAAGTGGAACAGGCCCTGCGCGGTGCAGAACCAGAGCCCCCCTCGTTCGTCCTCCGCGATCGATGCGACCCGTCCGGTCGCGAGGTCGGGGAATGCGCGGAGGTGGGCGGCCAGTGCGTGGTCACGGCCGCTGGCGGTGTAGCAGGCGATGCCGCGGCTGGTGCCGATCCAGAGGTCGGCGTTGCGCGCGCGCAACACTGCGTGGACCGCCGGCAGGAACACGTCGTCGGGTGCGGGGAAGTTGCGGTCGTCGCCTGCAGCGTCGGGCAGGAGCCGTTCCCAGTCGCGCCGGTCCTCGGTGCTGTCGCGGCCGGAATACCAGTACCAGTGGTCCCTCGAAGGCTGGTACTGGAACAGGCCGAGGTCGGTGCCGACGTAGAGGATTCCGCTGTCGTCCGTGGCCAGGGCGTGCACCGCGGTGGCGAGATCGCCGGTGAGGACGAACGGCCGCAACACCTCGGCGGCGTCGAGGCGGGACAGCCCGCCGGCGAGGCCGATCCACCAGTTCCCGTCGCCCGCGTCGAGAACTGCGAGGGCCGCCGAGTCGCCGCCGAGCGAGGCGAGGGTCGCGGGGCCTGGATCAGGGTGGGCCGGGATCCGACCGAGCCCGTCGTCGGTGGCGACCAGCAGATCGTCGGCGCGGACCGCCAGCGCGTGCAACGAAGGCAGGCCGCCGAAGTACTCGGTCCAGGTACTGCCGTCGAAGTAGTGCAGCGCGTTCGGAGTCGCGGCCCAGAGTCGTCGATCGGCGGTCACCGCGAAGTTCCGGATCTCGAGTGCCGGAGCCGAGGCGACCGGACTCCAGGGACCGCGCGGGACCGGATTCGCCGGGTGGTCGGCGGTGGGTTCACCGGATGCCCTGGCGACGCCGCTGTCGAGACCCAGCCACGCGCCATGTGCGGCCTCGAGTCTCAGGGTCTGACCGGGAGCCAGCCCGCCGTCGTAGCCGATCGCCAGACGGATCCGCGCGGTGCTGGTGGAATGGAGTTCGATCGTGGGTTGTTCGGTGGCGTCGATCCGGTCCGGCATCGCGGCGACACCTTCGACATACAGCGTGACCACGCCGGGTGAGAGTCCGGGGTTGTCGAGGCCGAAGCGCATCAGTGGGCCGAGCAGGTCTTCGGGCGCGCCCTTGGCTCGCGCGGTGGTCGGGCCGAAGCGGAGCGGGACGTGTTCCTCGATCGACAGCGGACGATCCCGTAACGAGTCCGGGAGGTTCGGATCCGGATCGCGGGGCAGCAGGACGCGAGTGATCCGGCGGACCGCCGCCGGCGTGCCGAGGCCGTTGCGATAGAGCTCCACGTGGCGTCGCACGCGCTCGCGGAAGTCCTCGACGCGTTCGCGGGCGGCCGGCGGATCCCGAAACGGAGTCAGGCCCAGCAGGCCGGCGACGCGGGGCAGGTCGGCCAGGAAGGCGAAGGTCGCGACGTCTCGGTCACCGCGCCGCGGCGGCGGACCACCTCCGAGCCGGCGAAGAGCGGCGAGGTAGGGGGCGTACTCGCCGCGGTCGGCGAAGCCGAACCAATGGGCTCGCATCACCTCGAGGCTCGCGTCGTCGAGGCGATCGAGCAGGCTGGCGACCGCGCTGACGAACTGCTGCGGCAGCGCTTCCTCGCCCGGCACCGGCGACCGGACTGGGCGGTACACCGTCGGCAGGCGTTCGAGGATGCGGTCGGCTCGCGTCATGGCGCGGCGATCTCCTCGACGACGACCGATTGGACGCCGAGTCGTTCGAAGGGCGTCAGCACGTAGCGGTCGTCGTCGGCCTCCAACACGTAGCTCTGCCCATTGGCGAGCGTCACTCGGAACCGTGCGACGTAGGGGGTGACGCTGGCCGCGGTCGGCAGCGGGTTGGCGCCGGGGTGCGCCTCGTGGTCGGCGAGCGAGGCGGCGGGCTTGTTGGGCAGCGGAGTGACCAGGAGCAGCTTGCCGAAGCTCAGGGTTCGAGTCGACAGGGGGGTGTCGCGGCGGTCGTTCGACTCGTTCAAGGCGGCGATGGTCGAGGTCAGCGCGGCCTCGATCTGCACCCGATCGGCGAGATCGACGTCGCCGGGTTGCTCGAGATCGAGCACGAGCGACGTCGCGAGTTGTGGATCGACCAGCCGTAGTTCGCCGAGCACCGTCGGGTGTCCGGCGATGTGGAGCACGCCGGCAGCCGTATCCAGGACGTCCGTTCCGTCCACGGCTGCCGCGAGGAGCTGCACGTCCTGGATCACCGGGACGGCCAGCACCCGACCGACCAGGGCGTTGAGGCTGCCGGAGGCACCGACCGGTAGCTGGGCGAAGTACTCGGCGACGCTGTCGCGCACCGTGCGTTGCGCCGCTCGGAGGTCCGCCTCGGTCGACAGCTGGTCGGATGTGAGCAGCAATTGCAGATCGACGCGGCGGGGCGCGGCGGCATCGAGGAGTTCGACGTGGACTCCCGCAGGACGCACCAGATCGATCGCGGTACGCAACCGCTGCAGTTGATCGGGCGGCAGACTGTCGGCGTGTGGCGCGATCTCGATCATGCCAGGCCGGCCCTGGACCTCGGTGATGTCGGCGGTGATCTGCTCGCGGGCGAACACGGCGCGTAGCGCGGCCAGCGTGGCGCGCTCACTGCCGTGCAGGAAGTTCTTGGCGCGGACTCGCAGCTCGCGATCGTTCTCGTCTCGCGTCGGCAGGGCGGTCGGTGCCGGGTTGGTCACGTCGGCGATGCCGGCGATCGGTGCCGGCAGGACCACCAGAGCATCGGCCGGTAGTGGATCGTTGGCCTCGAGGTCCCGGGCCGGTGCCAGGATGGAGGTCTGCGCGGCGTGCATCGTCACCGTCGCGGTGGTCGCGTACTCGATGTCGATGTCACCCGCGGTGCGGACCCGAGTGCCTGCCGGAATCGTGATCTCGCCGCTGCCGGCGGGTGAGCGGGTGAACTCGATCTCGCCCACGGCCCGACTGCCGCGGATCCGGTCGATGCCGAGCAGCGCCACGACCTTGTCGAGCGAGGCTCCGGTGGCCGTGTCGATGAACCCCGCGCGGTAGGTCGCTTCGAGCTGCGCGGAGACCCGCGCGAGCTCCAGTGCGATCGACTCGGCGAGGGTCCGCACCACGCTGCCGACGTGCAGGTCGATGTCGCTCGGATCGGTGGAGCCGGTGAGGTAGTTGACGTGGACGAGCGTGCCGGCGTCGGGCCGGTCGCCTGCCTCGGCCCATTCGACGCTGCGGCCGTCGTCGAGCAGTCGGTAGTCGCTGCCGGCCCTGAACCGGTGAGGTTCACCGGCGACGCTGCCGTGGATCGACACGACTCGCACCGTGGTCGGGCTGCCGGCCCGCAGGATGATGCGCTGTGGCTCGGAATTGCCGGAAGGGTACGGATGCGCCTCCGCGCTCACCCCACCGGTCAGGTGGGTCAGGAGATTCTCGACGATCTCCGGATAGGTTCGTCTGCGGATGCTCATCTCGGACTCCTTGGACGGACTCACAGCTCCAATGCGAACGGATCCAGATCGAGCGGCTGCGACGAGTCGATCGGCAGCACCCGTACCCCGATCAGCACGGTCGCCGGCGAGGGCGATCGGGTCGCGCCGCGCGATGGCGGAACCTCGGTGGCGGTGACCTCGAGGATGCGGGCGATCCGTGGTTCGCGCGCCAGGCTCTCCAGGACGTAGAGTCGGGCGAGATTGCGCACGGTGCTCGAGTTCGGGCGGCCGATGAGTTCGTGCAGTCTCGAGCCGTACAGCGGGTGGCCGAGCGGGGCGAGTTCACCGACCGGCGTGAGCAGTCGCACCACGATCGCCTGCGCGAGGTTGGCCCGCCCGTGGACCGTGGCCAGGTCGACGACCGGCCGTGAGCGATTCGAGACGGTGATCCGCTGCGAGCGGTCGACGCCGAGACGACGCAGTGGCCGAAACTCGTGGTCCCGCGGATCGAGCCGGATGTCGCGGCGGAGGGTGAAGGGGTCGGTCATGGGGTTCAGCCTCCGATCAGCACGTTGCCGACCGCGACCACCGATCCGACGGGGACGTCGGCAGGGTCATTGCAGGTCAGCGCCGGATCACCGTGGCGGGCCGCCGGCTTGCCATTGATGAAAACGGTGCCGCTGCCCGTCTGGATCGTCGCTCGATTGGCCGGTGGCCTCTGGAAGGGTCCTCCCTGCGGCACGTGCGCGGGCGTGTTGGTCGCCGTGCTACCGACGACCGCGGCCGGTTGGCCTGCGATGTTGACGTCGCTGGAGAGTTCGCCGTCGAGGATCCCCGTGAAGGGGTGCGGGAGCGGGGTGGGGATCGGGCCGCCAGGACTCGGGATCAGGACGATGTGGATGTCCGTGCCGATCACGGAATCGCCTTGCTTGGCTGCAGGATTGGCCATGACTCCGCCTGTCAGTTGATGTTGACCGTCGCTCCCTTGAGCGTGAGCGTCCCCGAGGCCGTGATCTCGATCTCGTTGCCGCTCAGCGACAGATCCCCGCCGCGGAGTTCGATCTTGGTCTGCGAGCTGATCGCGACCTTGCCGTCACGATCGATTCGGATCGTGGCCTTGCCGTCGTCCACGCCGACCTCCACGACCGGATCGTCGTCGGCCAGCTTCACCTCGAGCGCTGCGCCGAGGCGGAACATCATCGACCGCCCTTCGGAGCTGTCGAGTTCGAAGTGGATCGCTTCGGACTCGCCGGCGGTCGGCGGTGCATGAAGGACTGCGCGCTCGTCTGCGTTCGGCGGTGGCCGATGTTCGTCGTCGTACAGGCAGCCGGTGATCACCGGCGCGTCCAGCGCGCCCCCGAGGAACTGGACCAGGACCGACTCACCCGGCCGCGGAATGCTGACCGCGCCGATTCGCGGCGTGGCGACCGGGACCCTTGCCAGCACCAATCCGGAATCACGCATGCGGACGGTGCAGGCGTAGTTGTCGTCGTCGCCGTCGTCGGTGTGCGGGTGGGTCGATTCGACGATCGCCAGCTCCGCAGTGTGGAGACGTGTCAGCTCGTCGCGAACGATCTGGCGCAAGGTGTCGTAGAGACTCATCCCAGACCTCCGGGGAAGTTGAAGCCACCGGTGCCGCCGCTCGCGAACCGAGTGACCCGCATCTCGGTGACGAATCCGGTCGATGGTCCGAGGGTGTGGCGGATCGCGAGCACCAACCACTCACCGTCCAGGGTCGCGCTCGGCGAACCCTCGACCGCCACCCGGTGACCGACCGCCACCGCTGGATTGCCGGTCACGGTAAGGCGGCCCCGACTCGCGCGCCGCGCGGCCCCCTCGATCCGCCACCTGGCCGCGGTCTCCACGGCCTCCAGGGAGCGCAAGGTCGGATCGGACTCCCGCCGGGTGCGGGTCCCGGCACCGGCGGTCGTGGTGACCGGATCCGGCTCGTTGGCGAACCACGCCCAGGCGGTTGCCCCGGCGGTTCCGGCGGCACCCTCGCCGCTGATTGCGATCTGTTCCACAGCGGGGCGAGATGCGGCCAGCTCGAACCCGAGAAGGTCCACACCATGGGTAAAGGTGGCGAGCGTCTCGCTCGCGGCCGGCGGCCGGAAGTCCAGAGCACCGTCGCGGTCGAAGCAGGCGACGAACCCGCTTCGGGCCGCGAGGGTGGCGATGCACTCGGCGGCATGACGCCGTGCATCCAGGGCGTGGAACGGCAGCGCCACGCCGGCTTCGAGGTTGCCGGCGGTGACGTCCACCCGTCCGAGCAGGTCGCGGACGATGTCGGCGGCGTCGACGCCTTCGAAGCTCTGATCCACGCGCAGATGCGCGAGTGCCTGCCCACCATTGGCCAGTTCGACACGACGCAGTCCGTCCAGCCCGTCGCCGAGAACCGCGACCTCGCCGGTGAAGACCCTGGTCGGTGCCGCGTCGGCGTAACCGATCGCGACCGAACCCCGGTCGCCGAGTGCCGGCTCCGGCGCGGAGGGACCCGCCGCGAGGAACAACGACACTGCATCGACGTCCGGGAGCATGCCGGTCGTGGCGACCAGGCCGACGAGCTGGTCGGTCCAACCGCCGCGGTCGCCGCCGAGGTCGACGCCGACAGCGGTGGCGAGGCTGCCGATTCCGTCGGCGAGCCTGTCACCGGCCCCCGCCGAGGAACTCGCGAGTTCCACGCGGATCAGCGGGCGGCGGGTGCCGGGGACCGCGCGTTGGTTGCCGAACGACAGGTCGGTCATCGGATCGCTTCCACGAAGGGGTTCATCGCTTCGGTAGTGGAGTGCCGCGATCGGGCGCGTTGCCGCCCGGTGAGTAGTCGGCCGGTGCGAGCCGCACCAGGTTGTCGAAGAGCGCGGTGCCCTCGCCTTCCTCGGAGTGCACGGCGCGGACGAGGCGCTGGCCTCCACGGTCGAGGCCGTCCCAACCGGGCACCATGCGGATCGTCTCCAATGCCATCTGGTGGTCGAAGCGGACCCGGGCCCGGGCGATCACCGCTTCGAAGGTCCGGGCGGGCATGGTCGCGAGGTTGCCGACCAGTGCGACCATCCCGCCGTCGACGAGCGGCGTGGGCGCGAAGGCCGCGACCACCGAGGCACTGGCGGGATTCAGCGTGGCGATCGGTGGCCGCACCGCGCCGATCAGGACCTGCTCGGTGAGCGGGATCGCGGTCGAGGCGAACTCCGTGGACTCCGCGATGACCAGGCGCATCGGGTAGCGGGCGCGTCCGTCGCCGCCGGCGTCGATCGCCTGCACCGCGTTCGCGTAGGCCGGTCGCTCGGCGGCGAATCCGCCGGCGCCCTTCAGGTCGACCGCAGTCGTGCCGGTCACCAAGGGTCGTTCGAACGGCACGCCACCATCGGGACCGAGCGTGAAGGCGGCGTTCGCGAAGCGTGCGGGGTCGAGCGCGGTGCCGCGCTCGAGCAGCTCGTAGAGCAGGAGGAGCATCTCCCGCGCGGGGTAGCGGTCCTTCAGCACCTCGAGAATCCAGTCGACCTGCAGGCGATCGTGGTCGGTCTGGAGTCCGGTGTACCAATCGCGGAGGCGGCCGTGGATCGCCTGGATCTCGGCCTGGGGCAGATGGCCCTGGAGCAGCTGCGGGATGCGCTGCGCGTCGGCGAACAGATCCCGGTGGTCCTGGCTCGCCGTCGCCGGGAGGACCAGGGCTCCCGCAAGGTAGCGCGGCTCGTCGATGACCGGTCGGAGATCGCTGGCGAATTCGTCGAGGAGTTCCGCGTGCAACGCGCCGAGGAGCTCGTGCAGGATGCGGGCGAGTGGGCGGGGCCCGGACTCGTCGCGTGGAGCGACGACCTGACTGAGGTTGATGTAGCCCGAACGGCCGCCGAACTGCAGGTCGTAGCTGATGAGAGTGTCGCCGAGTGGCAGGATGATGTCGGCGAAGCGGCTGGCGTCGTCGATGGTCGCGCCGATCTGCACGTTGACGCCGGTCCGCTCGAGGAGCGAACGCACCGCGGTGGGATCGGGGGAGTGGGTCAGCGGGTCGACGTCGAACCAGATCGCGCACTTGGTGTTGTCGGCCGCGTCGGCTCCGAGGGAGGCGATGTTGAGGCGCTCTTGCTGCTCGGGCGGCCCGAGTTCGTTGTGGTTGTCCTGCGGGCGCAGCGTGTCGCGCGACGACGCGAACGATGCCGGGTTCATGCGAGCGTGGTGATCCTCGGAGAACGACAGTCCGCCGCCGGCCGTGCCGACGTTGCCGCTGAGGTAGACGAGTGCCGCGAGGTACTGGACGTTCTCCTCACCGGCGACGTGACGACCGGGCCCCGAACCGAGGAGGAACGCGGTCGGCCCGTCGAGACAGGCTTCGCGGAGCGCCTCGAACCCGGCGCGGAACCGGTCGCGCGTCAAGGCCGCGGTGTTGCGGCCGACACAGAGGTCGAGCAGTGCGGCGCCAGGCACCACCCGCGTGCCGGTGGTGGTGACGTAGCCGGCCGCAGCAGAGCGGACGTGGCCCAGGAAGTCGCTCAGGCCGGTGCCGGGCAGGTCCAGGAAGCGACGTCGCCCGCGCGCGGGATCGTCGAACCTCGGATCGCTGGGGAGCGCGGCGGCCGGGTCCCCGACGATGGCCAGCATCAGCCCGAGGGCGAGATGGCGGTCCGCGCCTGGGAGGATCGGGATCCGGCGCACGAACTCGGGCAGGTCGGGTAGTCCCGGGTCGATGACGAAGACCTGCGGTGCGTCGCCGCGCAGCGTGCGCGCCGCGGTGATCGCCCGCCACGTGCCTCGCGCCTGGGCCGGAAGATTGGCGCCCCAGACCACGACGTTGCGGGCCTGGGAGAGGTCGCAACGACCATGGGCTTCGGCGGCCACGCCCCGGAAGAACTCTCGTAGACCGGCGGTCGACGGTCCGCGGGTGGCCGAGCCGAACGGCACCTGGGACGGCAGGACGTCGGAGCGCTTGGTGGTGAACGAGCAGGTCGTGACTCGAGTGTTCGCACCGAGCAAGCGGTGCATGTGGTGAACGAAGCGGTTGAACAGCAGCTCGCGTACCAGGCCGGCGTCGGGCCGGCCCTCGAGGACCAGCACCGGTCCGGTCTTCGACCAGGCCTCGACGAACCGATCGGCGAGCCGCCGGTACGCCTCCGGCCACTCGATTGCGCGGAAGTGTTCGAGGCCACCGCGATGCTCGCGGTCGCGGATCAGTGGTGACGCGACGCGCAGGGTGGTCAGGCCGCGCAGGTTCGTGGCCGTCGTGAACGCAGGACTGCGGAGGTTGTCGAGGTGGCTCGCGAGTCGCGCGCATTCCAGCACGGCCGGGCCTCCCGGTGTCTCGGGTGATCGGGAGTAGGGCGCCCGCGGCGCCGGTCGCAGGCCCACGACCGCACCACCCGGATCGCGTTCGACCTGCAGGAGGCAGTTGTCCTCGCAGGCGACCGGACAGCCGGTGGTCCTCGCGACCGAGGCCGGCGGCGCCGGTCGGTTGGCGAGTGCGCCACCCGAGTGGCCCAGCAGCGCGCGGGCCGCATCGACGAGGCCGAATCCCGCGACCGGATGCCACTGGTTGGGAAGTTGCGGTGTGCCGCCGTCGATCGCGACCACCGGTGTCGTGGCCGCGAGGATGCGTCGCTTGATCTGCTCGTGGGTCTGGGTGACGTCCTGCTGCAGGAGCAGCGCACCGAGGCCGGTCACCAACGGCGATGCCATGCTGGTACCGCTGCGTCGCTCGAACAGCATCTCGCGGATCCAGGCTTCGACCATGCCGTGGCTGACGATCGCCGTGGGGCGGAGATGGACGATCCAGTCCCCGGGTGGGATCGGGTCGTCGCCGTCGGGCTCGAGTCGCAGTGCCACGCGGTGTCGCGGGGAGCCCGCAGGCGCGGTCGGGTGGGTGTCGTGGCGGAGGAACGCCCGGTAGCGGCCGGCGGCGCGGAAGCCGACTCCTGACGCCGTGGTCCCGGTGCTCGGGAGCGTTGCGCCGTGGCTGCCCGGCGCGGCCACCGAATCGGCATGGCCGACCGACTCGCTGCGGTCGCCGCCGGGGTCCTGGAGCTGGATCTCCAGGGTGTCTCGTGCGTCGTAGATGCACTCGATCTCGAGCGGGTCGTGCCGGCCCCGAGACACCCGGAGCGGCCATTGCTCCGCGGAGCCGGCGGTGAGGAACTCGGCGCGGGCGAAGCGGAACGGGACGACCGCGTCGACCGGCAGGCGGAAGTAACAGAGGTCGTACGTGAGCGGGTCGAGTTCGACCGTGACCGGCAGCACGGCGCCGTGCTGGTTGCGGACCAGGATCCGCCAGACCCCCGGCGCGATCCGGTGCTCGGCCGAGCCGCCGCGCGTGAACGTGAACACGACCGAGCCGGGGTGGTGTTCGATGCCGAGGAGGTCGCCGGACGGGAAGGTGAACTCGGAGCGCGCACCGACACCGATCCCGGCGATCGTGGTCCGGTTCGGCAGGGTGATCGCGAGGCGGCTGTTGGTCTCGGTGACCAACCGCGTGATGTTGGTCTCGGCCGGGTTCTGGACCAACACGTCGACCTGGCCGGCTGGCGGACCTCCCGAAGCGGCCGTCGGGTAGGTCAGTCGGACGATCGTCTCGGCAACCATGCGCGGCGGCATCTCGACCGGGATCGTGTCGCTACCGGCCGAGCCTCCGACCGCTGCCGGAATCGTGCCGCTGATCCGCGCCGACACTCCGGCTCGGAACTTCGGCCAGCCTCGGGGATCGATCGGCGGCCTGGCTTCGAGGGTGACCGGCACCGGCCCCGGGAGCTGCAGCGAGTGGGACAGGACCACCTGCCATTCCCCGGCGGCGAGCGGATCGATACTCCAGGTCACGTTCTGCACCAGCGGCGGCAGCACCCGGATCCGCACCCGACCGGCACCGTCGCGTCGGATCACGACGCGCGAGCCGTCGCCCATCCGGAAGTCGCGCCCGCGGCCGTCGGGGTGTTGCGGGGCAGTGCTGCCCACGGCTCGGCCGGCGACCGCGATCTCGTTGCCCGCGGCATCGACCGCATTGGTGATTCGAGCCGCCGGTGCACCGGCCGGTTGCTCGACCCGGATCCGGAAGTCGTGCGCGACCGGATGGCGGAGTTCCAGGTCGACCTCGGTGCCGACGCCGGCGGGCAGCACGAAGGGCCAGCGCGTCTCCGGTGCTGCCGCTCCGGGAGCGGGCGCGGACGATGCGTTCTCCACGCGGGTGATTCCATTGCCGGCGAGCAGCGGCCAATTGGCACGCATTGCCCGGTCCCGCCCGTCGGGGAGCGCGAATGCCGGCCAGTGAAGTCCATTGCCGAGCGGAGTGGCGTTGATGGCGTCGGCCGAACAGGCTGCCGCCACGGCGGTGCCCGGCGCCATGACCTCCGGTTTCGGGAAATGGGTCCAGGGCCGCTCGGTCGCAGCCACTAGCCGCTGGGTCGCCTCGCGCACCGGCCCCGCGGAGCTGGTGAGGTTCGGCAGGACCACCGGTTCGAACTCGCCGATCGCATTGCCGACCGTCAAGGGTTCCCGAGCGGTCCCCGGGATCGACAGCGAGCCCAGTTGGTCGTCGCCGGTCGCTGCCCGGGTCGAGGCGAACGACGCGAGAGGACCGCTGCTGAAGATCCGCAGGTCGAGGCGGGTGGCGCGGCGGTCCGGTGCCGACTGAGTCAGCTCGACCCGCCAGTTGCCGGCGACCAGCAGCGAGTTGCCGGGAGCGCGCAGCGTGACCAGGATCCGGCGGATCCCTGGCACCACGTCGACGCCGGAGTGGTCGATGGTCACCGTCGAGCCGTTGGTCAGGCTCCAGGTTACGCCGGAGGCTCCGTTCACCGGGGCGACCGCGCCGAGGTTGGTGAGCCGGTTGCCCGGCGCGACCAGGAACGGCATGGCCTCGGGAGCGGGTGGGTGGAGACGGATCGAAGGGGACAGCGGCGAGCCGTACAGGACCTCCACATCGACCTGGTCCGCGGTTTCCTCCGGGACGCGGAAGGTCGCAGCCGCTCGTTCGGGGAGGACCTCGTCCAGGTGCATTGCTCGGGTCACGAGACTCGGCGGGTCCTGCGCGAGGATCTCGTCGCGGTCGATGAAATGGTCGCGGACGAGGCTGGTTCGCACCGGCCGCGCGGTGGTTGCGCCGCGCGCGCGATACTCGAGACGCCAGAGCCCGGGCCGCAGACTGCCGACATGGTCGAACAACTCGACGCGTACCACCGCGGGCGCACCGGCCGCGGGGTTCGGGTAGTCGAGGACGACCTCGGCGTCGCCGTCGACGAATGCTGGCGCCACTCCGGCAGCGGCTGCGACCGCCGGGAGCGAATCCGGAGTGGCGGTCTGGGCGTGACCCGGGCCGACCCAGGGTGTGACGCGCCAGGTCCCGCGCGTCCCGCGGCTGTCGACCGACGGGAAGCGGACCCGGACCTCCAGGGGGAACCCGCTCGGAGCCTCGACGCGGAGCGCGGCGGTGGTCAGGTCGATGAACCCGATCGGCAGCGTGGAGACCGCCGGCACGAAGCGGTCCGGGTACACCACGGTCTCGATGGTCTCGCCGGCGGTGACCTCGAAGGTCGCGAACTCGTTCGGAACGGTGTTGTCCTGGATCAGTCGCGCGCTGGCCTCTACCGGGCCCACGGACCCGGCGGCCAGCCGCAGGCGGAGCCGCGTGAACCCATGGACCGGTCCGTTGGGGATCTGCACCGCGATGCGATTGCGATCGCCGCGTGTGAGGTGGTTCACGACGATCGTCCCCGCGATCGGGAACGTGATCGGCAGGCCCGCGGGCGTCGCGGCACCCGGTGCGACGAGGCTGGCGTCGGCGATCGCGACCGGACCATGTCCGATCCACTGCGCCACTTCCGGGTCGCGTTCGACCTGAACTTCCAAGCGCTGGTGCGCGGGATAGTCGAACTGCACGCGGCAGTCGTGAGTTGCGCGCAAGGGCACGAAGGTCAGCAGTTCGGTGACTGCTCCGGGTTCGATCCGCAGCTCCCGGATCGTGTGGTGCGGAGAGATCAGTACCGTGTCTCCGACCGCGGTTCCGACCGTCTCGCTGAGGTAGGCGTGGACCCGTCCTTTCGCCGGCAGCTCGTTGGCGCCGTCGATCTCGAGCAACCAAAGCCCCGCGGAGATCGGGCCGCCCACCGACTCGAGGCGGATCTGGATCATCCGGTCGCCATTGCGCGGATTGGCGGCCATCGAGATCACCGCCCGATGCCGGATGGCTCCGCCGGCGGCGTTCGGAAACTCGAAGGTCTTGGTGGGTGACGGACCCGCGGCGGTCGGGGCGAAGCCGCCGGGACTGGCCTCCTCTCGGCAGCCAGCGGGATCCGGTCGGACCCAGTGGGTGACGTTGCGGCTCAGACCGCCCGGCGGGCAGACCAGACGGACCCGGATCTGGTCGAGGCCCGGACACCAGAGCGAGACCTCGTTGGTGTCACGATCGTCGGCCCCGACCTGCCAGACCAGCTGCGTGACCATGCGCTCGGTGGCGGGTATGCCGGGTGGGTCGGTCGGCAGCGCGCGGACGTTCACGGAGTGGGCCTCCAGCCGCTCGTTGCCCGCGGCGATCGCCAGGAAGCGCGCCGCCCGGGAGGGTTGGGCGGCCTGCGTCCGGTCGCGGAGCAGATCGTCGAGTCCGGTCTCCACCTCCGACGTGCCGTCGTGCGGTCCGGTGTTGTGGCCCAGGCTCAGGTTGATCGTGCAGGGCGTGGCGCCAGCGCGCGCGAAGACCCAGTCGGCGATCTCCGCGAGCCGATCGACCTGTCCGTCCCAGCCGACCAGGATCAGCCGGGCGCCGGGCGCGACGCCTTCGTGCGGGCCGCCCCGGCCTGCGGCGATACCACTGACGTGGGTGCCGTGGCCGAACCTGTCGATCGCTTCCGGATGGAGAACCGGCGCGCCGCCCGGCGCGGGTCCGAGGAGGAACTGATCGATCGCTGCCCGGTCGTAGACTGCTCCGACTCCGGCCGGACCCGGGGTGTCGACGCCGGCGCGCGGGGTGACCCGGCGGTCCCAGTAGAACTCGACCCGCGTCGGGCCGCCGGGGAACTGGCGAAGAGACGGGTGTCGAAGGTCGAATCCGCCGTCGACGATACCCACGAAGACCCCGCTGCCGTCCCAGCGCGTCGAGCCGGCACGGATCGACTGGCCGTCGACGATCGTCAGGCCGACGCGACCGCGCGACCGATCCACCAGCAGATTGCCCCGCCGGACGGGAGCGATCCACACGACCTCGGGCTGCTCACTGAGGCGCTCCAGTCCCGCAGCGCGGACCCGAGCGGTCGCGACGTCGCCGAGCTGACCGATCTTCTCGACGCCCTCGACCTCCGGCAGCTCACCGCGGCAGGTGACGCTGACCAGGAGGGCGACGCTCTCGCCGTCGGACTCGACCACCAGACGGCCTTCGTCGGCGAGGCCGCTGCGCCGCTCCTCCGACATGTCGAGGAAGATCAACAGGCTGGGGTCCAGGCGCGCGCTGTTCATGACGGTCGTCTCCGGATCATGACAGGCCTCCCGACACCGCGACGCCGTTCCCGACGCCGCTCGGGATCGCGGCGAGCATGCCCCGGAACGCCGTCGCGGTCCGCTCCAGGGCCTCTTCGAGTTGGCTGCGGAGTCCGGCGAGGAAGGCGTCGATGCCATCGAAGAGGGCATCGGTCTCCAGGCCGCCGAGCAGGCCCTGGATCGATTCGAAGACCGCGGCGAGCGGTGCCCCGAGTGCGTCCAAGTCGAAGAGTTCGAGCAGCCGCTCGCGGAGTCGGTCGACCAGTGTCTGCAGCTCGTCGATCAGCGGCTGCAAGTCGATCCGGTCGAAGACCTGCAGCGCGGTCTCGAACGTGCCGCGCAGTTCGTCGATCAACGGGCCGGGATCGAGGCCGCGCACCAGGGCGCGGAGCCGATCGACCAGTCCGGTGATCGGCGCGACCACTTCGGCGAGCGAGATCGAGCCGAGCAGTCGCTCCGCTCGGTCGACCGCGTCCCGGATGCCGTCGGTGAGCGCCCGGGGATCGAGGCCTGCGATCGCCGTGCGGACCGCGTCGTAGCCATCGGTCAACGGCGCCAGCAAGTGCGATGGGGACAATTGGTCGACCTTGTCGAGCAGCCGGTCGAAGATCGTGTCGAGACGCGCGATCCAGCGGTCGGGGTCGGTGAGTTCGATCAGCGTGCGGAGTCGTCCGGCGGTGATGTCGTCGCGGATCGCGAGGGGCAGCAGTTCTTCGAGCTTGGCGCGCGCAGTCGCGTAGGACCGCTGGAGCGGTGCCGGGTCGAGGCCTTGCAGCACCGCGTGGAGGCGCCGTACCAATCGCTCGTAGCGGCCGACGATCCGGCCCAGTTCGATGCCCGGCGCGAGGAGGTCGAACTCGACGGTCGCCGAGCCCATGGTGCGCCCGTCGGACGCGGTCAGTGCCACGCGGGTTGCGGTGTGGGCGCGTTGCAGGACCAGCAGCGCCGCAGCGGGTTCGATCTGTCCCAGCCGCTGGCGCAGGCTGCGGACCAGGGCGCCGATGTCGGCCAGGACCGCGGAGGGATCGAGGCTTTCGATGCGCTGGAGGGCCTCGTCGTACACCGCGCGCACCTGAGCGAGCAGCGCGTCGCCGAGGTCGTCGGCGAAGCCGCGGAGCTGGTCCACGACCGTGGCGACCGGCTCGAGGAGGACCGAGGGGCGGAGCGGTTCGACCGCGCGGCGCAGGACCGCGAAGGGTTCGTCGAGGGGGGCGAGCAGGGCGGCCGGATCGAGTTCGGCGAGGAAGCGGTCGACGTCGCCGAACACCGCGTTGCCGGCACCGAGCACCGGTTCGAGGTCGAGTCCGCCGACCGCGCCGGCGAGCTGGTCGATCTTCTGCTGGACCGGTTCGAGGAGCGACGAAGGTTGCAGACGGTCGAGCATCGCGACGAGTTCGTCGAACGCGCCGCGCAGTGGCTCCAGGAAGCGGGCCGGGTCGAGGCGGTCGAGGCCGGCGCGGAGCGTGGTGACCGCGTCGTCGAGTGGCGCGAGCAGCGGAGCGACGTCGAGCTGCAGGCCGCGGGTGATGCGCTCCAGTTCGCCGCGGAGGGGCTCGAGCAGAGCTGCGGGCGACAGTGCCACGGTCCGCTCCTGGAAGGCCTTGACCTTGGCACCGATCGTGGCGAGGACCGCGCGCGGCCTGGCCAGCAAGTCGTCGAACTCGGTCAGCAGGCTCCGCTCGATGTCGGCTTCGAAGTCGATGCTGGTGACGACCTGTAGCGCCACCGCGAGTGCCTCGCGCAACAGTTCGTTGAGCGACTCCGGGTCGATCGCCGCCAGGTCGTCGCGGGCCGACTCGAGCGCTTCGACGACCGGATCGACCAGGACTCGGAAGTCGATCGCGCCGAGCGCGTCGACACTGGTCTGCAACGCGGAGTTGGCCTGCGTGAGGATCGAACTCGGATCGACTGCCTCGATCTGCGCTCGGACACCTTCGAGTGCCGCTGCGACCTGGTCCCGACCCGCGACGAGGCCGTCGGCGGCGGCAACGAGTTCGGACTCCAGCGCGTCGATCAGTCCGGTCACCGACCGCTGGAACTCGCGGAAGGTGGAGTCGAGGCTGAACGCGCCGGGTCGGTCGGGATCGCCGAGGACCAGCGACTCCACCTTGCCGAGGAGCTGCTGCAGCTCGGCCTCGAAGGCGAACTCGAAGCCGTCGGGGCCGTGCTGGCCCAACTCGGAGATGCTCTCTTCGATGCCGCGAGTGGCTTCGGCGAGCCAGGACTGCACCTGCGCGGTCAACGCGACCAGAGTCTGCTCGACCTGACCGACGGCCGTGTCGAGACCGGCGGCGAGATCCTGGACCTCGCGCTGGAGCGCGGCGCCGTCGAGCGGAGCGAAAGCCTCGCCGACGCGCGCGAAGAATCCGCCGATCGTGTCATGGATCGTGGACAGGTCGATCTGGTCCACCGACTGCTCGAGCTTCTCGAACATCGACTCGACCCGGGCCTGCACATCGTCGAAGCGGTCCTGCCGGATCGCGCTGACGCGTTGGAGCTCCGAATCGAAGGTTTCGGTCAGCGCGCCCGGGGTGAGCAGGCGGTGTTCGAGAACGTCTTCGAGTGTGTCGAGCGCGGTCGCGAACCGGTCGCTCAGTTCCCGCAGTGCGATGCCGTACTCCTCGATCCGTTGGGGCAGCTCCGGAGCGTCGGCCTCCGCGGCGCTGCGGACTGCGTCGATGTGGGCGACGACCTGGTCGCGGCTCGCGTCGAGACCGAGGCCCGGGACGTCGGGCAGCAAGCCGTCGAGGAAGTCCTGGGCGCCGTCCAGCAGAGCGCGCAGCTCTGGGGCGATCGAGCGGATCGCGTCACGGATTCGCGCGAGTGCCAGGTCCAGGAGGCGCTGGCGGATCTCGTCCGGTGTTCCGCCGGCGTCGATCAACGGGCGGATCCCCTCGCCGAGTTCGACCAGGTAGGCACGCCAGCGCTCGAAGCCGGCCAGGTCGGCATCCGCGCTCGCGACGACCCGGGCCAACGCCTCGCGTACTGCGGCGACGACGCTCGCCACATCTCCCGAACGGAGCGTCGCGATCGTGTCGGCTGCGGTGCGCAACTGGCCGGCGATCTCCGGGAATCGGCTGACGACCCGCGAGACGTCCTGCAGTGGGCGATCGAGCGAGGAGAACAGCTCGCCGGGAGGCGCCAGGGTGGACTGCGAAAGGCCGCGGAGCGCGGAGACCGCCGCAGCGAAGGGTTCAGCACCCGCCACAGGCAGGGCCCGAGCCAGCTCGTCGGGTATCCGATCGAGGAGTCGTTGCGCGGCCGAGCCCAGATCCTGGCCTTCGATGCGATTCGCCAATCCGACGAGTCCCGACGCGTCGTCGCCGAGCACCGTGGCGAGGGGGCCCTGCAGTTGGCTCGCGTCGGGGATCAGTGTGCGGAGGTTCATCGCGCGGACCTCAGTCTTCGAACAACCCGCCGAGCAGGTCGGCAGCCGCATCGAGACCTCCGGCGGCACCACGAACGACGTCGAGGGCGCTGCGGACCCCCTCGGTGGGATCGCCGAAGTCCGGGACGTCACCGAGCGTCTGGATGGTGTCCAGCGCGGAGGTCGCGGCCTCGACCAGGCCGGCCGCCTGGTCGAGGAGGTCGCTGTCGAGCGCTCCGAACGGATCCGGTGGCGGCGGGGGTGGCGGACTCTCGCGCAGCGAGAACCGGTAGTGCAGCTGGTCCGGCGCGTCGCTGCGCTGGACCAGGTCCATCGCCTCGATCACGACGTACTGGACTTCGGTAGCGGTCAGGATGTCGGCGGCGAAGGTCACCGGCTGCCCGTCGCGATACGGAACCCGCAAGGCTTGCAGGAACTCGTCGCGTCGTTCGTCGCCGAACAGGCTGCCGCGGATCCGGATCGTCGCCGGGCCGGTGTTCAGGTCGTGAAACACGCTACCGGCGCGGCCCGGAACTTCGAACTCGACGAAGCTGCGCCGCTCCGAGGTGTCGATCGCCTCGATGTTCGGGATCTCCCAGTCGCCGAGGATCGGCCGGATGTTCATCGGACCTCCACGCCGTTGCGGCGGGCCTGTTCGATCAGGATCTCGTCGACGAGTGCGGCGATGCGCTCGGCTTCCATCGCGTGAGACAGTCGGTCGAGGGGAGTCGCCGAGGTGGCGCCGAACCCATGCGGATACCGAACCGGAGCCTGGGCGGCAGAGCCTGTCGGTCGATGGTCGGACGGCCGAATCGGGGTGGGGTCGTCGGTGTCCGGTCGGGTCTCGAAGGGCGGCCCGCTCGGCGTGGGGTGGGGTCGGGCCGCAGTCGACGCTCGTGACGTCGCGTCCGACGTCTGGTCGTCCGAGGTCGAGCGGCGCAGCGCGCGTAGCGCTCGGTCCGCCAGGACGGCGAGGAGTCGTTCGGAGCCGGCCGACCGAGGACCGGCCTCCGGGAGGTGATCCGCGGCGGACGGGGCGCTGGCCGGCGCGGTGTGCGGCCCGCGCGCGATCGCCTTGTCGGTGCCGACTCGCGGCCCGGCAGCGTCGGCGGAGTCGGGGCCGACCGGGGGCGCTGCGCCGTGGCGTCGATCCGCCGGGCCGAGAGACTGCAACAGCTCGTCGCGGGCCGCACGGGCGACTTCCGATGGCGCGGTCGCTATGGACGGCCGGCTTGGCGATGGGATCCGCGGCGCTCCGCCGAAGGGGCCACGACGGAAGGCTGCCGCATCGACGTTCGGCGGGGGGCGCTGCGGCTCTTCGCCGATCCGCGGGGGAGCGAGGGGTGGGGGAGTCGGAGCGACTCGGACACCGTCTCTCGGCGGCGAAGCTGGTCCGCGTCCGGGGCCGGCGTTGGAAAGCGCCGAGTTCCGGCTCGGCCGGCGGGTCGCCGGCCGGGGCGTCGTCGGAGGATCGGCCGGTCGTTCGGGAATCGCGAAAGGGGACGCCTGCAGACTGGCGAGGGTGCCGTTGCCCGCGTCGACCAACCGGTCGAACCAGGCCGTGTCGAGGAGCCCGCGAGTGTCGACCGCGAGGCCGGCCGCGAGCAGGTGCGCGGCGTGCCGGAACTCGGCGAGGAGCCGAGCCCGGGCATCGATCACGTCGCCCTGCTGCGTCGGCCCGTCGCTCATCGCGAGTGTTCCTCCAGCATCTTCAGATGCAGCAGGACCTGGCCCATCGTCAGCTCGCTGATCTGCCCCGGAGTCCAACCGAATGCCTGCTCGAGGACGAACGCGGCCTTCGCGAAGGGGTCCGTCGCGGCGCTGGCGAGCTGCTCCTGTGAAGCATCGATGCCGCTGAGTTCCTTGATCCTGTGCAGGAGGTGGAGCGCCAGTCCCGCGGGCAACCTCGCGGCCTGCTGGATGTCGAGTTCCGGTTCGATCAGGGCGCGTTGCAGCATCAAGGTAGCGAGCAACGAGTCGCTGTCCTTGGCCGCGCGGGTGACGAGTTGCAGGTCGCGCACGGTCAACGGGCGGACTCGAACCTTGCCGGCACCGCTGCCCTGTTTGGAGGCGGGAGCGGTGGCCGATCCGAGCAGGCCTTCCGGAATCTCGACCTCGTAGGTCACCTCGCCGCCGGCCAGGAGTTCCTGCGCGGACAACGTCACGAATCACCCTCGTCGCTGGTGGTGAGGTAGAGCGCTTGGAAAGCCGCGGACTCGAGTACGAAGTCGTCCTCGGGCAGATCGAAGGTCCAGCTCGCGATCTTGACGTCGTGCAGGGTCAGGGTGGTCCGGGTTCCGGGGTTGGCCGCGTTCTCGATCTGCAGCGAGATGTTGAACGACGGCTGCGTCCAGCTCGCGGCAGGTCGGCCGTCGGCGGCCTCGCCGAGCAGCAAGCGGAGCAGGGCGCCATTGAGGACTGCGCGGCCGATGGTGCCGCGGACGGTCACATTGCCGGGTCGCAGCTCGCTGGCGTAGCGCTGACCGATCTCGTGGAACGCCCGGATCTCCGAGTGGATCTCGACGCGAACGTTCTGTACGCGGCCGACGCTGACCAGTTCGTAGGTCGAGACCACGTTCTGCGCGGCCTCGCCTTCCGGCGTGCCGGGAGTGGACAGCGTGATCGATCCGTCCGCTCCGGTGAAGACTCTGGTGTTGGCCATGCTCGCTCGCCTGTCGGTTGTTGAGGGTACCCGTCGCGGATCTGGACTCCTGCAGGTCGATCGTCACTGCAGGTTGGTGGTCACTGCAGTTCGATGGTCACTGCAGGTTGGTGGTCACTGCAGTTCGATGGTCACTGCAGGTTGGTGGTCACTGCAGTTCGATGGTCACTGCAGGTTGATGGTCACTGCGATGAAGTCGATGCTGAAGGTCGGTTGCAGCAGGACATTGACGATCGCCCGGCCGGCGATCTCGTCCGCGCGCGTCGCAGTCACCTCGACCTGGTACTCGGTGAGTTGCTCGTCGACGAGCATCGTCGCGAGGAAGCCATCGATCGCGGCCCGCAGGGCGCCGCGAACCCGCGCATTGTTGAGCCGACCTATGAACGGATCGGATGCGGCGCGAATGCCTGCCTTGGCGAAGTCGACGATGCGGCGGGTCGTCACCTGGCGGTATGCGCCATCGTCGGTCGTGACGCCGCGGACCACGCGGACGTCGGTGCCGCTGCGCTGTTCGAGCACCAGCACGCGGCCTTGCACCAGCTGACGAAACTGGCCGCCGTTGAACCGCGTCGCGAGTGTCGTGACGCCGGTCAGTCGCTGGTTGGTCGGACTCGACTGGGGAGTGAGCGTCGCGAGTAGTCCGGCGACGGCGGCGGCGCTGTAGCGGCCGTTGAGAGTGACGATCCGGCCGGGCCGGTCGCCGTTCGCCGGGTCCGGGGTGGCGACGTCGAACATCTGGAACCCCGGCGCCGTCAAGAGGATCCGGTCGTCGGTGGGGGCCTGACCGGCGATGTCCGCGGCGGCCGCCTGGTCGGATCCGACCACGGCGATCATGTCTCGTCCCTCGTTCTCGCGTCGTTCCAGCACCGGACCGAGGATCGCCAGAGCATCGGTCGTGCTCAGCTCCGGCGCGATCAGGATGTTCACGTCTTCCTGGGCGACCAGGTCGAACGCGGACTGAAACGCTGCGCGGTTGGCTCCGGCCGCCAGACCGTGTGCGTAGACATTGCGGGCCCCATTGGCGAACAGCACCTGCAATGCGCGATTCAGGTTCAGCGTGCCGGCGCCGTCGGCGTAGGGGTCGTAGGGGAGCTGTTCCGCTCCGTCGACCGGATCCGCGGTGAAGTGGTTGCGGGCCGCGGCGAAGTCCGAGAACAGCTCGGTCTCTCCGAGACCATTGGCCGCCGTGCCCACGATCCCGATGTTTCCGGTCGAAATGCCGCCGGCGCTGATCAGCCCTTCGGAACGAACGCGGACGTAGGTTCCGGGGATGACGAGTTCCGCCAATGAGAAGTTCTCCGCCATCGAATTCTCCTGCTCAGATCCTGATCCACTGCATGCGGTAGAAGAACGCGCGGTCATTGCCGCGTGCCAACAGACCCACTCGACCGGCGCTCAGCGAGGCATCGCGTGCCCGCAGGATCGGCGCGCCGTCGAGGTGGACCTCGAGGACGTCGCCGCGTGCCGCCACGCGGACGTCGTAGGTCGAGGTCGGGTCGTAGCTCGCCGAGGTGTTCACGGCCGGGATGCTCGACGCGAGCGTGTCCATCGCCAGAAACGCGCCCGCCACCTTCTTGCCGAGCATCTGGTATGGCCCGCGGCCATCCATGAGGAAGAAGTAGAAGTTGAGCGGGTCCTGCCAACGGAATACGAGCCCGATGCCGCCGCCGGCGTTTGCCGCGTCGGAGCGGAGTGCCGCCTGTAGCAGGAAGTCACCATCGAGCGGTCGGTCAGCGGCCTCCCGCACGACGAAATAGGTACTCGGCTTCTCCGGAGAGGAGTCCTGCGGTCCCGCCTCGACGAGCGCGGTCTGCGCGATGCGCCGCTCGGTGGGTTGCCATTGCCAGGCGCCCGGTGCGGGGAGGGCAGGATCGTCGATTGCTTCGAACAGGGTCGGGTCTTCGAGGTCGAACGCGCGGTTCAGCAGAACCGTCGGTGGCCAATCGGCGGTGACTGGCTCGGTGTGGCGGACCAGTTGGTCGAGGGTTCCCGTAGCCTGTTCGGGAACCTGCTGGTAATCGAAGCGGACCTCGTAGACCAGCTCCCGGCGGGCAGCTGGAGCTGGCTCGCGAAGGAGGACCGTCCCGATCGACTCGAGCGTCAGGGCTTCGATGCCGAGTTGTCGCAACCGCGGGTCACCCACGGTCGCCAGTGCGGTGCTCACGAGTTCCAGCGTGCTGGGCAGTGCTGTGACGTCGTCGACATCCACGACGACCTGCACCGCGGCCTCGATGGATCGGCCGACGACGTCACCGGCCGGGTCGTGATGGTGTCCCAGGTAGCCGTTCAGTCCACTCGGACGGATTCGCCTGGGGACGACGGCGACCTCGACGCGGACCGTCGCCGCGCCGGGTGCCGGGAGCAGCGCCTGCAACGTGGACTTGAGTCGGGCCAGTCCTGCGACGGCGATCGGGTCCATAGGAGCACTGGACAGGCGTCGATCGAGACGGATCCCAGAAGGGTGGCTCCTTCTCCCGGGCGACGCACGCCGCACGGCAGTGTCTCAGAAAGAGACCGTCGCGCAAGGTGCCAAGTCTCGGTCCCGTGGACGATCGGGCGTCTGCCTGCTCCGGATCGGGTCGCGGCGGCGGATTCGGCTCACGCCTCGTCCTTCCACCATTCCCCGAAGTCCTCGGGCGCCACGTCCTTGACGTGCTCGGCGAACGCCCAACGGTGGCCCGCATGGTCCTCGGCCATGTAGCGGCGGTCGCCGTAGAACGTGTAGTGCAGCTCCTCGGTGATCTTCGCGCCGGCGGCCTTGGCGGTCTCGAAGTGTTGCTCGATGTCGTCGACGTAGACGTGGATCATCGCGCCGGGGTAGCCCTTGGTGGTCGGGTTGCCGAAGTCGGCGCCGGGGGCGCCGAGCATGATCAACCCGTCGCCGCCGGTCTTCATCTCGGCGTGCGCGGCCTTGCCGTCCGGCCCGGGTAGGCGCGTGGTCTGCTCGAAGCCGAAGCAGTTGGCCAGGTCCTCGAGCGCGCGGTCGGCGTCCTCGTAGGTCAGGTAGGGGGTGACGCGAGGACAGCCTTCGGGGGGATTCTGGACCATGCCGGAAAGCGTAGCGCCCGAGGCGTCAGCCGTCCTTGCGGGCTCGCTGCGCGCGGATGGTGTGGCGATCGAGGATCTCGCCGTCGAGGCCGATCGCCTCCAAGGCGAGGCCGTCGTCGGTGAAGGTCACGACCCACACGTGGTGCGCACTCTTCGCGAAGCCGGGCTCCTGCAGGAACCAACGGTCGGTGTCGGCCTTGCGCTGCGGCACGCCGAGGCCGCCTTCGCCGATGTAGACCACGCCCTGCTCGTCGTCGCGCGCGTCGCCACGGATCGGCACGGTGCGCTTCAGCACGTGGCCGTCGGACTCCAAGACCAGGTCGACGCGGTGTTCGTCGAACAGGGGTTGCCAGTGGCTCTTGGCCCGGCCGGGGCTCTTCACCGCGGGGAACAGCGGGCGGTGGTACTGCACCAGCTTGAAGCGCGTGTCGGCGTGGGCCTTCAGCGTCGCCTCCAGGAAGTCGCGCTGGTCGCCGCCTGCCGAGGTCTCGGAGTTCAGCGAGATCAGCAGCACGTCGCGCGACAGCTCGGTGGCGAACCAGTTGATCGCGTCGGTGCCGCCGGGCCAGGCCCAGAGTTCGTCGTAGAGTGCGCCGCGGCCTTCGTGGTTGCCGCGCGCGGGGATGATCGGCAGCAGGCGGTTCTCGTCGAGCTCGGTCGCGTCGTTGTCGAACAGCCAGCGATCCCATTGGTCGAGGTCCAGACCGTTCGCCACGTAGTCGCCACCGTGCGCGAAGGCGAGGATCTCGGGTCGGGCGTTGGCCAACGCGGCGATGCGCTCGTTCATCTTGCGGCGGGTGTCGGGGTCGGAGCGCGAGTCGCCGCCGGAGAGGATCGCGAAGTCGTGGCCGTCGGCGGGGGCGGTGCGGAAGCGGTAGGCGGCGCGGCCCTCGGTATCCGGTTCACCGCGACCGCTGAACGGCAGGATCCAGTACTCGGAGGCGGGCTGCAGGCCGGTCAGGCGGACGTGGTGGTAGTGGCGCTCGGAGCCGTCGTCGAGCTGCGCCGAGAAGGCGCCATTGAGCTGTGCCGCGACGACCTGGCGCGGTGCCTCTTCGTCGTGCCGCTGGCCCTCGAGCACGTCGCGGGTCCTGGCGAGGAAGACGACGTTGGTCTCCGCCGTGGCCGACGTGGTCCAGGACACCACGGCTTCGGTCTGCGGCGATCCGGTCCAGATCACGCGCACGTGGCTCTCGGCGAGGTTGGCGCGCTGCTGGCACGGGGCGAGGGCGCCGAGTGCGGCGAGGACGAGGGCCGTGAGGCTCGTCGGTCGGGGGAACGGGTTCATGGTCGGTTCGGAGTCGCAGCGCGGCGGGCTTGCCACCAGCACAGCGCGAGGCACAGCGGCACGCCACCGTTGGGCGCGCGGGTCAGGAACTTCGCCGGCCCGGTCTCCTCGTACTCGAGGATGCGGAGGCCCGCGGTGAGGAAGCCCCAGGCGACCATCCACAGCGCGACCGGCACGAAGCGGCCGCACAGCAGCAGGATCGCGACGGTGGCGTCGAGCGCGCCGACTGCGCGGAGCAGGGCCTCGTTCTGGGTCTGGGTCAGCGCACTGCCGAACAGCCTGCGCTCGATGGTGAACAGGAAGTCGACGAACTCGCCCTTGGGCGCCGAGAACGAGGCCTCGAGGAAACGTACGCCTGCGGCCTCCATGCCGTGGAACAGGAACGTCGCCGCGGCGGCGAGGCGCAGCAGCAGTTCGGCGCGGCCGGGGCCGGTCTCGCCGCGATGCCGGCGGCCGAGCCAGATCCACAGTGCGAGCGGGCCGAGCCAACGCACCGCCCAGGCGCCGGGGGTCACCTCGGGCCATTGCGGGTCGCGAGCCATCGAGCAGACCAGCAGCACCAGGGTCCAGAGCGCTACCCACCCTGCGGCGAGCCGCGCGATCGGTGCCGGCAGAAGCAGTGCGAGTCCCGCCAGCGCGAACAGGCTCGCGCCGGCCGCGGACAGGCCGTTGGCGAGTTCCTCTGTGCACCAGCCGAGGTCGACGTAGAGCAGCGACGAGACCGCGTCGAAGTCGATCGTCCGATGCCAGGCGATGCCGAGGCACATCGCGGTCAGCGCGAGGCGGAGGGTCCAGAGCGCGGCGCGGTCGGAGGGCACGCGGTCACCGTAGCTCGCGGATCACTCGCTTCCAGATGGTCTGCTCGGCGCGAGATCGCGCCGGACGCGGAGCAGGGCCCACGCGATCGCCACGCCGACCGCGAGGAGTGCGGTGGCGAAGACCGCGAAGCCCTGGGCGCTCGCCACGCCATCGACCGCGGCCGCAGGGTCGGCACCGTGCGCGATGCGCACCGCATCGCGGAGTGCGGCGACCGATTCGAGCGCAACGAGCAGGGCAAGCAGGGCGAGGGGCTGCGTGGCGCCATGTGGTGCGTGCCCTCGCCGCCAGGAGATCGACCGGGCCGTGAGGACACCGACGAGTCCGGCCAGCAGCACCGCGCCGCGCAGACCGAACAGCGACACACCTTCGACCGGCGCGTGGAGTGCGAAGCCCAGCAGGGCCAGCGCTGCGCCGGCAGCGGCGATCGCCGCGAGCGGGCCGAGCGCCGCGCGTACCCGTGCCCTCGGATCCAGTCCGGTGAGGGTCGCCAGCGACAGCAAGGAGAGCCCCAGGAAGATCGTCAGCCGAGGTGCGGCAGCCGGCCTGGGGGCCAACCCCGGCCCGTCGGCGTAGGTCGTGGCCCACCGCGTCGGCTCCTGCGCGAGCAGCGTCAGCTCGGTCCAGCTCCAGGCGGTGAAGGCGAACGTGCCGAGTGCGGCGAGTGGGATCAGCAGGCGGGCCGGCCGTGTGGAGACGATCCGCCACGGCGCCTTCTGCAGGTAGAGCAGGTAGAAGCCGACGATCAGCGCCGGCAGGATCGCCATGAAGCGGTGCGAGAGCAGCACGCCGGCGGTGTAGAACGCGTGGCCGTCGAGGAGCTGCACGAACAGCAGGGGGCCGACGCCGAAGGTGATCGCCAGGCCGAGGACGAAGGGGGTCAGGTCGCGCCAGATCGCGGGCAGGAGGGCATCGTCGCGGCCGAGACCGCAGAGTCGGCCGGCGGCGTGAGCGACGACACCGAGCGTGGCGGCGAGCACGAAGCCGGCGCAGACCACGTGCGGAACGAAGGTCAGCCGGTGCAGGAACACGTAGATCTCGGGGTTCATCGCGGGCCCCCGTGTTCGGCGTGGACACTGCCGGGTTCGGTGCCGGCCTCGGTCAGCCAGGCGGCGATCTCAGCGAGGTTCCCGGGTTCCGGCGGGCCCTCCCGCCATCGCGCCGGTCGCTCGCTGCGTAGCCACAGGAGCCACTGGGTCAGGGCCTCGAGTTCCTGCGGCGTGCCGGCGAACGGCGGCATGAACGGCTTGGTGCGCTGCAGCTTGGCGACGTTCATCCGGATCTGGCCGGGCGTCCAGGTGCCGGTCAGGTGCAGCACGCCGTTGGCGCCGTCGATCGAGTGGCAGACCCGGCACTGGGCGCGGAACACCTTGGCACCGAGCGTGAGTTCGTCGGTGGGCAGCGGTGCGCCGCGCAGCGGATACGGGTCGTCGGTCACCGAGCCGACCTCGCGCAGCCGCGCCACCTCGGCCGGTGCGATGGCGTTCGAGTAGAGCACGTTGCGGACCGTGAACGGCTTGCGCACGCCCTCGCGGACGAACTCGCCGGCGCCGGTGGCGGCGAACGCCAGCGCCAGCAGCAGCAGCGTGGTCGAGCGGTCGAAGGTCAGACCCTGCCATAGCCGGCCGACCGCGGCGAACAGGCCGAGCACCGTGGATGCGGCGACGGCGATGCCGAGGAACATCGTCATCGCGATGCTGCCGCCGAGCAGCCAGCTGCGGCTGTCGGCGGGGATCACCGCGAGATACCACAGACCGACCAGCGGCATCAGCAGGGTCGGCGCGAAGAACGGCGCGAAGCGGTTCTGCAGGGCTCTCCGCGCCTCGCGGTCGAACTCCGGCATCAGATGGACGACCAGCGTCGCCGCGAGCGCCGCGAGGGTCCAGCTCACCAGCGTGCGGTAGACCAGCGACGGCCAGAAGCTCGGGTTGAAGAAGCCGTCCCACACCGCGCGGCTCTGCAGCCATTCGCCGGGCGTGAGCTGCCAGCTCAGGATCCCGTTGATCAGGAACAGCGACATCCACGACGCGACGGCGTAGAGCGCAAGGAGTGCCAGCCGCGTCGACGGCGAGACCCGCCGGCGGAACCGGTAGAACAGGTAGCCGGCGACCACCTCCAGCAGGAAGAAGCACCACTCGGCGGCCCACAGCCAGTGGAACTCGCGGACCATCAGGCCGATGGTCGGGGCGCTGACCTGGATCGCGGTCAGCCACATGCCGACGCCGGTCAGCGCGCCGAACACGAACGAGACCAGCACCAGGAACGGGAAGAAGCCGTCGAGGAAGCGGCGGCAGAGCGCGGCGTCGGTGCCGTTCGCGTCGCCGTGCGCGGAGTCGGCCCGCGCCTGCAGGTAGAGCAGCAGGGCGCCCGATCCGACCGCGAACTGCGCGACGAACACGTGCAGGATCCCGACGCCGCCGATCAGCATGCCGTGGATCGCCGGACCGAAGTCCGACACCGGCAGGTGTCCGTCGGTCGCCACTTGCAAGGTCTCTCCGAGTGCAGCGGACGTCGGACTTCCGCCGGCGGCTGCACACCCCATGGACATCGGTCCGTTCACGGTGCGGAGGAACCGAACGGCCGGGTGCGGATTTCGAGACACTGGACGCCGGCGTCCCGGATCGGGAGGGAGTCTTCAACGTCGCTTGATCGAGTGCCGACGAGGGCTGCGGGTCCGCCATCCCGGGGAGATTCCATGGTCACGTCCGCTCTGCGCCCTGTCGTCGTTCCGCTCGCCCTCGCCCTGTTGCCGGCTGCCTGTGGCGGCGGTGGTGGAGGTGGGAGCGGCGGGGGCGGCGGCGGAGCGGCAGCTTCGTGGTCGGCGAGTTCCGAGGGGATGGAGGGTGCCGACGTGCTCGCCGTGACGCGGTCGGGCGATGGCACGCGCCTGTTCGCAGGCACTCGCTCGCGGGGCGTGTTCGTGTCGCTCGACCACGGCGCGACCTGGGCCCGGTCGGGAGATGGCCTGCCCGACGCGAGCGCGAGCGACCCGCAGGGCGTGACGCCGGTGCGCCACCTGCTCGCCGACCCGAGTGCCGTCGGAGTGCTCTACGCCGCGACCGACCAAGGCGTCTTCGTGAGCCTCGACGACGGCGACTCGTGGGCCTCGTTGAACTCGGGCCTCGGCACGCGCCGCGTGCTCTGCGTGCTCGCCGACCCGACCGCGCCGGGCACCCTGTTCGCCGCCGCGCCGGGATCCGGCGTCTACCGGACCACCGACAGCGGTCGCAACTGGTCGCGCCGCGTCACCGGACTGAGTGACCGCGACCTGCTGGCGATGGCCATGGCACCGTCGGCGCCCTCCCGGATCTACGTCAGCGCCGAGTCGGGGGTGTTCGTCAGCGTGGATGGTGCCGACAGTTGGACTGCGCTCGCCGGCAGCCCGTTGGCGGTGCGCGCACTGGCGGTCGACCCGGTCGATCCGATGGTGGTCTACGCCGGCCAGCTCGCCGGTGGCCTCTCCAAGTCCGTCGACGGCGGCGTGAGTTGGTCGTCGACCCGCAGCGGCCTGCCCAACACCTTCGCGGTCGACGGCCTGACGATCGATCCACAGGACCCCATGCGCCTCTACGTCGCGCTGGCCGGGGGTGGCGTGCGCGTCACCAGCGACGGTGCCGGCAACTGGGCCAGCGTGGTCTCCGACCTCGACGACGGCCACGTCGGCTGCGTCTCGGTCGACCCGCTCGACTCCGACCGCCTGTTCGCCGGTGCCTGCGGTGCTGGGGTGTTCGTGTCGGCCGACGCCGGTCAGAGCTGGGCCGCGCGCACCGAGGGCTTCGACGGCAGCATCGTCCGGGCGTTTGCTTCCGATCCCGACGACCCGCAGCAGGTGTTCGCGGCGACCGCGGCCGGCGTGTTCCGCTCGGCGGACGGCGGGCGCAATTGGGTCGCGCGCTCGACCGGGCTCAGCAGTCTCGATGTGGTCGACGTGGCGCCGGCAGCGGGAGCCCTGCCGGTGGTCTACGCGGCCACCGAGCGTGAAGGCGTGTTCCGCAGCGAGGACGCCGGCGACCACTGGGTCGCGGTCGGTGCAGGTCTCGGCAGCGACCGCACCACCGCGCTCGCCGTGGACCCGCGTAGCGCCGACGTGTTGTTGGTCGGAACCGCGTTCGACGGTGTCTACCGGAGCGTCGACGGCGGCGGTTCCTGGGAACAGCGCTCGCAGGGTCTCACCAACCTGCAGATCACCGATCTGTTGATCCACCCGGTGACCCCGGCCACGGTCTACGCGGCGACGCGCGGTGGCGGCGTGTTCCGCAGCGTCGACGACGGTGCGACCTGGAGCGGGCTCGGCAACGGCCTCGCCGGCCAGGTCGTGCTCACGATCGTGATGGATCCGAGCGACCCGGACACGCTGTACGTCGGCACCGAGGACGACGGCGTGTTCGAGACCAACGACGCCGGCGGCCGGTGGTGGCGACGCAACAACGGACTGGGGAGCGACCGCATCGTGGAGCTGGCGGTGCGACCGGACGATCCGTCGGTGGTCTACGCGGTCAGTCCCGGCGAGCTGAACAACGGCCGCAACCCGGGGGTGTGGGTCTCGACGGATGGCGCCGCGAGCTGGTCGCGCAGCAACACCGGCCTCGAGCACGTGGTCCTGCACGCCGTGCTCGGCGTACCGGCGCCGGTGGGCGGAACCGTGCGGGTGCTGGTCGGCAGCGACGGTGCCGGAGTCGCGGCGACGCGCTGAACGGCCCGACGGTCGGGCTCAGTCGCCGCCTTCTTCCGGCGCGCGAATCTGGCGCCCGGCGCGGATCAGCTCCTCGGTCTGGCGCGCGAGTTCGCGCATCTCGATGGGCTTGGTGCAGGTCCGGTCGACGCCGAGCCGGCGGACGTCGCTCGAGGTGATCGCGTCCCCCTGTCCCGAGCACAGGATCACCCGGAGATCCGGGTGTCGCTCGCGTGCGCGCTCGATCAGCTGGAGACCGTCGAGTTCGGGCATCTTGAAGTCGGTGATCAGGACCTCGAACGGCTCGGTCGCGGAGTCGAGGAGCTGGAGCGCTTCCCGGGCGCCGTTGGCGATGCGGATCTGGAAGCCGAGCCGTGAGAAGTAGCGCTCCGCCAGCCGGGTGAGCGCGGCCTCGTCGTCGACGTAGAGGACCCGGCCGGTGGTCGAGGGGCGACCGGTACCGGTCAGGGTTTCTGGCAGCGAGGGCGTGGTCTGGGTCGCTGCCGGGAAGTGCAGCGTGAATCGCGTGCCGCCCTCCTCGGGCGCCGAAACCTCGATCGAGCCGTCGTTGGCCTCGACGAACGCCCGGACCACCGAGAGTCCGAGGCCGGTCCCCTTGCCCGGCGGCTTGGTCGTGAAGAACGGTTCGAAGACGCGCTCGCGAATCTCGTCGGGGATCCCTTCACCGTCGTCGGTGATGGTGAGCCGGACGTGCTCACCGGGGCGGATGCCGCCGAGGTGCCGGGCCGTGTCGGCGTCGAGGGAGACGTGCTCGCTCTTCACCACGATCCGGCTGCCGTGCTCCCGCACCGCGTCCCGGGCATTGGCGACGAGGTTCGCCAGGATCTGGACGAACTGACTCCGGTCGACCTCGACCAGGCAGTCGGGGGCGAGGTCCTCGTAGTTCAGCGTGGTGGCACCCAGCCCGGCGCGCTGCATCTCGGCGGCCACCTGCTCGACCTTGCGGGAGACGTCCAGCACCTCGCGATGTGGTTCGGCGGTGCGACCGACCGCCATGATCTGCCGGACCAGGTCGCCGGCGCGCTTCGCGGCGTTGACGATGGTCTCGAGATACGGCGAGACCTCCTCGCGATGGTCGGTGCCGGACTCCGAGCGCAGCAGTTCGAGCGACTCGGACGCGTAGCCGAGGACGACGGTCAGGATGTTGTTGAACTCGTGCGCCACGCCGCCGGCGAGCGTGCCCAACGCCTCGAGACGTCGCGCCTCCTCGAGTTGCTCGGCGAGTTGCGCACGTTCTCGTTCGTCGCGGACCCGGTCGGTGATGTCCAGGTTGATCCCCGCCCAACCGGTGACCTGGCCCTCGTCGTCGCGGATCGGCAGGCCGCGGGCGAGCACGGTGCGGATCGAGCCGTCCCGCGCCAGGAAGCGGTGCTCGTGTTCGAACGGCGCACCGGTGGCGACCGAGCGGGTCCAGAGTTCCTGCACTCGCGGCCGCTGCTCGGGCACCAGCGTGTCGAGCCAGCCGAGGTCCTGGACCTCCTCGAGGGTCCGTCCGACCATCTCGCACCAGCTCGGGCTGATGTGTCGGGCCCGGCCGGTCGGGTCGGTCAACCACACGCCGTAGGGGATGACCTCGCCCATGATGCGGTGGCGGTACTCGGACTCGCGGAGTTCGGCCATCAACCGCACGCGCTCGGTGGTCTCGCGGAGCGTCAGGACCAGGCCGCGGACGCCGCCCGAGTCGCTCAGCACCGGCCGCAGGCTCCAGTCCCAGAAGGTCTCGCCGCGTTCGGGTTGATCGGGGAACTCGAACGGCCGGTCGCGGAAGAACACCGGTTCCCGGGTGTCCCGGACTCCCCGGAAGATCTGCTCGGTCTCGTCGTTCGGATAGAGGTCGAAGTGGTTGCGTCCGATGAAGTCCTGCGGTTCCCGCTTGCACGCCGTCGCGTACGACTGGTTGACCGCCACGAAGCGGAACTCGGGATCGAGGTACACGATCAACGCGTCGGTGGTCTCCATCATCGTGGAGATCAGCGCCTTCTCGTCGCGGACCTGGATCTCCGCCCGCTTGAGCCGGGTGATGTCGTGGAAGGTCACCACGACGCCCTCGATCACGTTCTCGATCGTGCGGTAGGGCAGGATGCGAGCCAGGTGGTGCCGGCCCTCCGGCGTCTCGAACTCGCGCTCGCGCCCTTCGAGGGTCTCGAGGACCGCGGCTGCGTCAGCCAGCAGCAGCTTCCGGTCGGCCAGCGGGCTGGCGATGCGGTCGAAGGCGCGGCCGAGATCGCCGTCGGAGAGGTCGAGGAGGCGTGCGACCGCCGGCGTGAAGCGCTTGAGTTGCAGTTCCCGATCCAGGAACAGAGTCGCGGTCTGCGAACTCGTGATCAGGTTCTGCATGTCGCTGTTCGCCTCGGCGAGCAGCTGGATCTTGTTCTGCAGCTCGGAGTTGACCGTGATCAGCTCCTCGTTGAGCGACTGCAGCTCTTCCTTCGAGGTCTCCAGCTCTTCGTTCGAGGACTGCAGTTCCTCGTTCATGCTCAGGAGTTCTTCGTTGGAACTCTTGAGCTCTTCGTTCGACGTCTCGAGTTCCTCGACCGCAGATTGCAGCAGGGTCTGGTTGATGCGCAGCTGCTCTTCGAGCTGGTGGACGATCTCTCCGTCGCTCTGCGCGGTCGCCTTGGACGCGCCGTCCACTGCGTCCGAGTCTCCGCGGGAGGACAGGGGCGACGAGGGCTCGAACACCACCAGTGCGAGTCCGCGGACCCCCGGCGGGCCGTCGAGCGGTTCCACGCGCACGTCGACCTGCTCCTCGCGATCGCCTTCGAGCGGCAGGTTGCGGTAGATGGCCACCTCCCGGCCCGACATCGCCTTGTGGATCGCCGCACGAAGTGCGGGGCGCAGGCCTTCTCGGACCAACCGGAGGATGTCGTTGGTCGGCTCCCCGAGCGGTAGCTCGAGCATCGCGCGGGTCGGTGTCGCGTAGTGGACGATGTGGAAGTCCTCGTCGATCACTACCGCCGGTGGGGCGTAGCGATGCATCAGGCGACGGTCGGCGAGAGCTCCGATGTCGATCGAGGGCGGTGCGGTGCGCTGGCGCATGGCGGTCGGCCGTTCGGACGTCGGGTGGATGCGGGTCGGGAAGTCGACCGCGACCGGCAGCGCCGTCTCCCGGCGACGAAACACCTTCTGGGCGCGGTCGAGGGACTCGAACAGGGTGGCTTGCGAGCCGACGGTCTCGGAGTTGCCGAGCACCAGCAGTCCGCCCGGCACCAGCGACTGGTGGAACAGCGGCAGGATCCGGCGTTGCGCGGTGGGCTCGAGATAGATCAGCAGGTTCCGGCAGCAGATCAGGTCCAGCCGCGAGAACGGTGGGTCGCGGAGCAGGTTGTGCTGCGCGAAGATGATCCGTTCGCGGATCGCCGAGTTGACGCGGAGCCGCTCGTCTTCGTGCGTGAAGAACCGTTCCCGGCGCTCGACGCTCAGGGTCCCTGCGGAACCGATCGAGTAGCGTCCCTCCCGGGCCACGGCGATCGCCGTGTCGTCGAGGTCGGTGGCGAAGATCTGGACACCGGCGGAGCCCGGGTGGGCGTCCTCGTGCTCCTTGCACAGCATCGCCAGGGAATACGCCTCTTCGCCGGTCGAGCAGCCGGCGACCCAGATCCGGGCGACGCTGTCCGCGGGGCGGCCGTCGAGGATCCGCGGCAGGACCTCGTCGCGGATCGCTGCGAACGCATCGTCGTCGCGGAAGAAGCTGGTGACCCCGATGAGCACATCCCGGAACAGGTTGCGCGCCTCGTCGGGATCCCGTTCGAGTCGTTCGCGGTAGCTCTCCAGATCGTCGCAGCGACACAGCGCCATGCGCCGCTCGGCGCGACGGGTCAGGGTGTTGCGCTTGTAGGCGCGGAAGTCGTGGCCGGTCACCTTGGCCACGACCTCGAAGACCTTCGTGAGCTGTTCCTCGAGCTGCTCGGGATTCGCTTCCGCACGCTTGCGGACCGCAAGGTGCGAGGCGCGGTCACGGTAGGCGATCAGCGCGTCGGCGATCTCGCCGGGAGGCAGGACGAGATCGACCACTCCGCTCAGGATCGCGTTCTGCGGCATGCTCGCGTAGCCCGCGGTCTCGGGGGCCTGCGCGATCACGATGCCGGCGCCCTCCTTGATGGCGCGGACCCCGAGGCTGCCGTCGTCCCCGGCGCCGGAGAGGATCACCGCCGCTCCGTCCTCGCGACGGTCCTCGGCGAGCGACATCAGGAAGGTGTCCACCGGGCGGCGGAGTCCGCGGGGTAATGGAGGCTCCTCGAGGTGCAGGTGGCCGTCGGTGATCGACAGCTCGCGGTTCGACGGGATCACGTAGACGTGGTCGGGTCGAACCGGCGCACCCTCCTCGGCCTTCGCGACCGGCATGCTCGTGTGGCGGCCCAGCAGTTCCGCGAGCAGGCTGTTCCGCGACGGGTCGAGGTGCGAGACCACCACGAAGGCGAGGCCGCAACCGGCCGGCGTGTGGTCGAACAGCTCGACGAGTGCCTCGAGGCCGCCGGCCGACGCGCCTACGCCGACGACCAGCAGGTGGTTGCCGGGTGCGGGTTCGAGGGATTCGAGGTCTTCCCGGGTTGGCTCCACGGAATCCGATTCCCGTGCCGGCTCGCCCGCGTCGGTCGGCGCCTGGCTCTCCGGCGCAGCATGCTGCTTCTTCGTCGCCATCCGTTCGATCCTCGGACCGACTCGACAGGCCACCCTCGGCGGACGGAGTCGAGTGTGTATCCGATGCTAAGGTCCGCCTGAGCGCAGGAGTATCGGGAAGGCGCCGGAGAACTGCTGGCTTCTCGCTATGTTCGGGCGCGAGGTCCGACCGAATTCCCGGGCCCGGAACCGGAGATCCCATGCGCTCGATTCCTCTGCTCGCCCCTGGCCTCGCCTTGCTGACCGGAGCCTTCGCCGAGGCTCCTGCGCAGCGGAGCTTCAGCGTCTACGTCCTCGCAGGGCAGTCCAACATGGAGGGCAAGGCGCAGGATCGGCTGCTCGAGCACCAGGGCGACGTGCCGGATCTGCGGTTCCTGCGCGATGGAGAGCGCTGGGAGACCCGCGACGACGTGTTCATCACCTTCCACGAGCGGCACGGGGCCCTGACGACCGGCTTCGGCTCGCCCGGCCGCACCGGCCCGGAGTACGCCTTCGGCCACGTGGTCGGCGAGCACCACGACGAGCCGGTGCTGCTGATCAAGACCGCGTGGGGCGGTAAATCGATCGCGCGCGACTTCCGCTCACCATCGGCGGGCTTGCCCGACGAGGCGGCGCTGCGGACCGAGCTGGAGAAGCGGCAGCAGCAGGTCCGGGACCGCAACCTGAAGCAGAACCGCGACGACCCGCTGCCGTCGATGGACGACCTGAAGGCCGAGTACGGCCACTTCTATCGGCTGATGTTCGAGGAGGTCGCCGGAGCCCTTGAGCACGCCGGCGAGTGGTTCCCCGCGCTGAAGGGGCGTCGTCCGGTGCTGCGTGGCTTCGTGTGGTTCCAGGGTTGGAACGACCAGTACAACGGCTTCGAGCAACAGTACGCCGACAACCTGACCCACTTCATCCGTGACGTGCGCCGCGACCTCGGGGCACCCGAGCTGCCGTTCGTGATCGGCGTGATGGGGCAGAACGGCTCGAAGGAGCCCAAGGGCGCGATGCTGGTGATCCAAGAGGCGCAGCTGGGGGTGGCACAGCTCGAGGAGTTCCGCGACACGGTGCGGGCGGTGCGCACCGACGAGTTGGTCGATCGCGCCGCCGAGGAGCTCTACCCGTCGTGGAAGGAGCAGACGGAGGAGTGGAACCGCACGGGCTCGGACCACGGCTACCACTACCTCGGCAGCCTGATCTGGTTCTCGCGGATCGGCAAGGCGCTCGGCGAGGCGGTGGTGGAACTGCAGTCCGGCGATTGAGCGACCCGCTGGTGCGCTCAGCCGCGCAGCAGATCGAGCGCCGAGGTGTCGAAGCGGTGCGCGTTGGGCAGCACCTCGCCGAGGTGCTGTGGCGCGAGACCCATCCAGCGCGCCAGCGGCGCCGCGAGCTGTTCGATCGACATCGACGGCAGCAGGCGACCTTCGCCGATCTCGTCGGGGCCACCCAGGCGCAGCGAGGGCATCCGGCCATGGATCTCGCGTCCGCGCACCGCGCCGCCGAGCACCAGGCCGTGGCCTCCCCAGCCGTGGTCGGAGCCGCGGCCGTTGCCGGTGAGGGTCCGGCCGAAGTCCGACGCCGTGAAGGTGGTCACGTTCGGGGCTTCGCCGAGGCGTTCCAAGGCGGTCTGGAATCCGTCGAGCGCGATCGAGAGGTCGCGGAACAGGGTCGGGAGGCGGGTGAGCTGGGAGTCGTGGGTGTCGAAGTCGCCGACGCCGACGAAGAACATCTGGCGGCGGATGCCGAAACGTTGGCGCAGGGCGATGACGCGGGCGACGGCGCGGAGCTGCCGCATCAGCGGGGAACCGCCGCCGAGCAGGTCGTCGAAGGTCGGGGTGGTCTCGTAGGCGTGGGCGAGCGCATTCTCGAGGTCGAGGACCTCGCGCTGCACGCGGGCGAATTCGCGCTCGAGGACGTGGCTGCGTCCCTCCAGCATCCGCTCCAGGGCGCGGCGCCGGGAGGGCTGCGACACCGGATCCACGAATGGCATCCGGGCCGGTCCCTCGGGGTCCAGGCTCAGGAGGTTGGCCCGGGCGCCGACCAGCAGGCGGACCGGTCCGGCGAGGCTCACGCCCATCGGCACGGTGAGCCCTCCTGGGTTGAGGAGGCCGAGTCGATCGGCGAGGCGGCCGCCCCAACCGGTCGAACTCGCGGCGTCGCTGCGGGCGTCGCCACGCAGCCACTGGTCCTGCTGGTCGCCGTGCGAGAACAGGTGCTGAGGCAGAGGGACCGCGCCGCTGAGGTACTCGTCGCGGGTCGTCGGGGCGGCCAGTGGGCCGACGTTGGCGACGAACGCCAGGTCACCTCGTTCGAACCGGTCCCGCAGCTCCGGCGCGGCGCCGTGCAGTCCGTAGTCGATGCCGTCCGAGGTGCGTGGATGGATCGGCAGCAGGCTGCCGCGGGCCTCGGCCAGCTCACGCCGGGTGTTGGCGTACTCGGTGTGCGCCGCGATCGAGCGCGGGACCAGCAGGTTCACCAGGTCGGCGCCGCCGAACAGGAACACGCAGACCAGGGCGCGGTAGTCGGGGTCCGGGGGCGATGCGAGACCACCGGTCAGTCGTTCGACATGGCCCAGGGCGGGCGCCGCTCCCAGCAGGGCCGCGCTGCGGAGGACCTCGCGGCGACTCGGCGCGGTGCCGGCCACGAGTGCTCGGTTCGGGCGTTGCTTCATCGTTGCACCGCGAAGTCCGGCGACAGGGCGATCAGGTGCAGGGCCTCGCGCACGCGCTCGAAGGCGAGGTCGGGCGGGGGGAGATCGGGGTCGATGTCGAACGGCACCACGCGCAGGTGATCGAGGATCGCGCGGCGCGAGGTCTCGCTCAGCGTCCCGCCGACCAGCACCAGGTCGAGATGATCGACCAGCGCCTCGAGGTCGTCGGCGAGCGCCAGCTCGGTGCCGAGATCGAGCGGGAAGCCCGGCCCGTCGGGCCAGACCAGTCGGTAGCCGAAGTCGTTGGCGGTCCGCGGCAGGTTGGCCTGGGTGATGATCTGCAGCTCGGGGGCGACCATCCCGCCCTGCGCCAGCTCGCGGGTCGAGTGGTCGGGCCGGAAGAAGTTGAACACCGACGGTGCCTGCAGCGGGTTCTGGCCGAAGGTGCTGCCGGGCGCGACCACGAAGTCGGCGCCGGGGATCCCGAAGGCCCGCAGGACCGCGACGCTCTTGAGCAGCGGCTCGCGCAGCTTGCCGAACCGGTCGGGGAACAGGTCGTAGCCCAGGTCGGCCTCGGGATCGATCAGGATCGCGGCGACCACCGCGCCGAGGTTGCCACGCTGGCCCGTGCCGTCGTCGGCGAACACCGTCGCGACCCGCGCGACGTAGTAGGGGCTCGGGTTGCTGGTGACCAACCGCTGGATCAGCTGGCGGCCGAGGAACGGTCCGACGTTGGGGTGTGCTGCGAGCGTGTCGAGGACCGTCGCGAGATCGTCGGAAGCGCTCTGGCCCGGACGAGTCGTCGCGCCTCCGACCAGCTGCTTGGGGCCGTGGTCGTGGTAGTGCTCGGTCGGTTCCATCCGACCCAGGCGGGGCGAGTGCGACAGCCAGGTCCGCAACTCGCCGTCGTCGGGCGCACCGCGGAAGTTCCAGCCGGTGAGCGCCAATGCGGTGCCGTTGATCACCGCCTGGTCGTAGGTTGGAATCGGCCGGCCCTCGGCGTCGAGCCGCGGCGTGCCGTCTGGGTGCAGTTCCTGCAGCCCGATCGAGAACAGCTGCATCACCTCGCGGGCGAAGTTCTCGTCGGGACGGTCGGTCGAGCCCGGCTCTGGCGCGCGGTTCCGCGCCATGCTCAGGTAGACGCCCATCGCCGGGTGCAGCGTGACGTCCTCCAACAGCGCGCGGTAGCTGCCGAACGCGCCGCGGACCAGCGTGTCGTAGTAGTCCGCGAGCACGTCGGGGTGGGCCTGCAGCGTGTCGTTGCGCTGCGAGACCACGAACACCTGGGACAGCGCGAACGCCACGCGTTGGCGCAGTTGGTCGGGGGCGAAGGCCGCGTGCTGCCACCAGAGCGCGGTGCGGTCCTCGTGGAAGAAGCGTTCGCCGTGGCGGGCGCGGAGCCTCGGCAGGAGCAGCGATGGTTCGATCCGCTGCTGCTCGAGGACCCAGGCGATGTAGTTGGAATCCTGCAGGGCGGCGATGTCGGCGCCGGTCGCGCCGAAGGTCGCGCGCGCGAGGAAGCGCGAGGCGTGGGCCGCCGAGGCGGGGCCGGGGACGCGCGGTTCGACCGTAGTCGAGCCCGAGCCGCCACAGCCCGGCGCGAGCAGGACGGCGAGCATGGCGAACACCGACCAGAGGGGGCGGTCGCTCGGTCTGGGGCGGACCGGATCGCAGCGTCGGGAGTGCATGGCGGGGACGGGAGGACTCCAGGTGCGCGACGGGCGCGAGGTGCACCTCCCTGGCCCGCGCGTCGACCGGGAGAGTGTGCCCCGACGCGCTGCAGACGTGTGGAAAGGGTTGTCGAATCTCGGTGGAAAACTCGGTTCCACCGCGCTGCGCGGTCCGGCGCAAATGTTGCTGCCGTGGAGGCTTGGGAGCTGCGGCGCGGGCCGCGCCGGTCGCTCGGGGGGACTCAGTCGCGCGGTGGGTCCAGCCGCTCGATCCGCTGCTTGCGGTCGCGCTCGTCGGGCTGGCGGGCAGCCTGTTCGAAGGCCTCGGCGACCTCGTTCGAGACATCGAAGGTCGACTCGTTGGGGGCGATCTCGATCGAGCCGATCATCCGGCCGCCCACCTCGCCCCGCCGGCACACCGCTGCCAGGATGCGACGCGGATTGGCGCCCTGTCGGAAGCCCCAGGTGATCCGGAAGCGGGTGAACCCGGGCTCGGCGCCGCGGTCCCGCTGGCCCCGCGGCTCCCGACGCGGGCCCGGCGCGCGGCCGCCGTCGTCGCGGGAGCCGCGGTCGTCGCGCGGCGACCTGCGGCCGCTGCCGCGTGGATCCAGGGACTCGACCTCGAAGGGTGGTCGACCACCCTGCGCCACCCGCCGCGCCGCGAGCAGCGCCGCGACCACGTCGACCGGGTCCTGCGCGGCCACCAGCACCTGGGCGAACTCCAGGTCTTCCGGCGCGAGGCCCTCGGTCACGTGGTGGGCGATGGCCCGCTCGGCTTGTTTGCGCAGGCGGCCCTCCACCGCCCGCTCGACCTGGTCGACGTCCGGTACCTTCTGCCAGGCGACGTCCACGTGGGCCTGGTCGAGGATCCGCGCCGCCCGGCGTTGGTTGTTCGGCGTCGCGAGCAGCACGCTGCGGCCACGTTTGCCGGCGCGGCCGGTCCGCCCGCTGCGGTGCGTGTAGACCTCCGCGTCGAACGGCAGGTCGGCGTGGATCACCGTGCTGACGTCGGGCACGTCGAGACCGCGCGCCGCCACGTCGGTGGCGATCAGCACCCGTGCGGTGCCGGCGCGGAACGCTTCGAGGGTGCGGGTCCGCTGGGCCTGCGCCAGCTCGCCGCTGAGCGGCAGGGCCGGGAAGCCATCCGCCGACAGCTGCTCGGCCAGGGTCGCGGTCGCCGCGCGGGTCGCGACGAACACCAGCACGCGGCGTCGCGGGCCCTCCATCAACAGGGTGTTGACCATCGCCGCATACCGGTCGTGGCCGCGGACCAGATGGGCGACGTGCTCGATGTCGGCGTTGGCGAGGCCGGCCGCGGTGCCTTCGACGTGCAGGACGTCGTCCTGGAAGTCGGCGGCGAGGTGCAGCACCGCGTCGGAGAAGGTCGCCGAGACCAGGTGGGTCCGCCGGCCCTGCCGCGGCATCGCGCCGAGCAGATTCTCTAGGTCCTCCCGGAAGCCCATGTCGAGCATCTGGTCGGCCTCGTCGAGGACGAGCTCGCGGACGTGGCCGAGGACCAGCGCGCCGGTTCGCAGGTGGTCGACCAGTCGACCGGGTGTGCCGACCAGGACGCGCGGCCGCCGGGTGAGGCGACGTCGCTCGGGGACCACCGGCACGCCGCCCGTGACCACGTCGGTCCACACGGTCTCGACTCGGTCGTAGAGCCAGTCGAGCTCGTTGCGGACCTGCGCGGCGAGTTCCCGAGTCGGCACGATGACCAGGGCTTCGGGACCGGTCCGATCCGCTGGGTCCTCGGCCAGCAGGCTCGGGGCGATCGCGAGCCCCAACGCGACGGTCTTGCCGGAGCCGGTCTGCGACGAGATGCGGAGGTCGCGGGAGACCTCGCAGGCATCGAGCGCGGCCTGCTGCACCGCGGTGAGGGACGTGAAGCCCCGCGCCTCGAGCGCTGCGCGCAGCGGGGCCGGGACGCGCGCGAAGGGCGAGGAGTCTTCGGTCATGGAAACGCCAGTCATGGGCGGCGGCCGAGAGAGGCCGCGAGAGCCCGGTTGGCGGCGCCGATCGGCCGCGAATTCGGGCCGAGGAGGGTACGAAGCAGGCGTCGGGTGCGCAAGCCCGCCGGGGATGTGGACCGGGTCACCGATGGGTTCTTTCCCGTCGCTGACCCGATCGGATACTACGCGTGGCGTGCGCCCGACGATCCAGCAGCTCGAGTCGTTCCTCGCCGTGGCCCGGACCCTCAGTTTCCGCCGAGCCGCCGAGGAGTCGTTCACCGCGCAGTCCGCGCTCAGTGCCCAGGTGAAGCGGCTCGAGGAACTGCTCGGCGTGCGCCTGTTCGAGCGTGACCGGCGGCGGACCCGGCTCACCGAGGACGGCGAGCGGGCCCGTGGGATGGCGCTGCAGGTCCTGGAGGATCTCGATCGGCTGGTCGATGCGATGCGTGCCGACCGGGATCCCCTGGCGGGAACGCTGCGGCTGGGCGTGATCCCGACGATCGCGCCGTTCCTGGTGCCGCGGCTCGCGGCGGTGCTGCGGGAGCGTCACCCGGGCGCCGAACTGCTGGTCCAGGAGGATCCGACCACGCGCCTCGCCGCCCGCCTGCTCTCCGGCGACCTCGACGCGGTGGTTCTCGACATCGACGTCGAGCTGCCGAACCTGCGCTCCGAGGTGGTCTACGAGGAGTCGTTGGTGCTCGCATGCCCGCCGGACCATCCACTCGCCGAGCGCGAGTCGGTGACCCTCGACGACGTCGCCGAGCACGAGCTGCTGCTGCTCGAACAGGAGCACTGTCTCTCCGACCGGATCCGTTCCTTCTGCCAGGGGCCGCGCGGTCAGGCGTTCGGTGACTTTCGTGCCACCAGCCTGCTGACCCTGGTGCACATGGTGGCGGCGGGAGTCGGCGCCACACTGCTGCCTGAGTTCGCGGCCCGTGACTTCACGCACCTTCCCGGCCTCAGTCTGGTGCCGTTCGCCGATCCGGCGCCGGCGCGGCGGGTCGGGTTGGCCTGGCGACCCAGCGATGCGCGGGAGCGGGCGTTCGAGACCCTGGCGGCGCTCATCGACGTCGCGGCGGACGAGTGAACCGTAGCGGGAACGCTTGCGCGGCGGGTTCGGGCTCATGACCATGAGGCGCATCCGACTTCGCCCGTTGGGCCCGATCGGAGCAGCACGCACATGAAGGGAGCCAAGACCGTCGACGAGTACC
This sequence comes from bacterium, assembly GCA_030432695.1. Lineage (GTDB taxonomy): Bacteria > Planctomycetota > UBA1135 > UBA1135 > UBA2386 > JAUILN01. The sequence continues at coordinate 76,098 of JAUILN010000017.1, forward strand.
TCGAGCGACACGTCGCTTGGCGGCCGCTGCTCGACAAGTTGCGCAAGGAACTCCTCGCGGCGGGCTTCGAAGAGACCGTCAAGTGGGGGGCGCCGAGCTACACGATCGACGGCAAGAACGTCGTCGGCCTCGGGGCCTTCAAGGAGCACGTCGCACTCTGGTTCCATCAGGGCGTCTTCCTCGGTGATCCCGACGGCGTGTTGATCGTCGGCAACGAGGAGCGCGGCACCAAGGCGATGCGTCAGTGGCGCTTCACCGACGCGAAGCAGGTCAAGGTGACTCGGCTCCGCGTCTACCTGAAGGAGGCGATCGCCAACCAGCGTGCCGGCAAGGTGCTCGCCGCGGACCGCAGCAAGCCGGTCGACATGCCGCCCGAGCTGGTGGCGGCACTCGCGAAGCGGCCGAGGGTGCGCAAGGCGTTCGAGTCGCTCACCAAGGGCAAGCAGCGCGAGTACGCCGAGCACATCGCCGAGGCCAGGCGCGAGGCGACCAAGGCATCGCGGCTGGAGAAGATCCTGCCGATGATCGAGGCCGGGGCCGGCCTGCACGACAAGTATCGAAACTGCTGACGGCGGGGTGCCGGGGCGCGCCCGACGTGCCCGCGTAGCGGGCCGCAGGGACTCTGTGCCCGCGTAGCGGGCCGCAGGGACTCTGTGCCCGCGTAGCGGGCCGCAGGGACTCTGTGCCCGCGTAGCGGGCCGCAGGGACTCGGCCGCGCTGACGATCATCCTGGCACCTACCACCCCCGAGAATCAGCGCTGGGCGCGTAGATTCTCTGGAGTGTTCGATCATTGCCCGGCGCCGTTGCCCGAGCGACCGCGCGGCCGGCGGCCGCCACGCCGCGAGCGCGACTTCTTCTTGCGGCTCGTGCCGCCGTCGCCGCTCGCCGCGCGTTGCTGCGGCGGCTTGGGCTTCTGGCGCTGGAACGGCACCGTGGAGCGGAACGGGTGGTCCTCGACGATCGGGACCTCGAGCTGGATCGCCTTCTCGATGTCGCGCAGGTACTCGCGCTCCTCGGTATCGCAGAAGGAGATGGCGTGGCCGGCGCGTCCGGCCCGCGCGGTCCGGCCGATGCGGTGCACGTAGTTCTCGGGCACGTTCGGTAGGTCGAAGTTGATCACGTGCGTCACGTCGCGGACGTCGATGCCGCGTGCCGCGATGTCGGTGGCGACCAGGATCCGCGACTTGCCGGCCCGGAACGACTCCAGCGCGCGCTCGCGGGCGCCCTGCGACTTGTTGCCGTGGATCGCCTCGGCGTGTTCCCCGGCGCGGCGCAGGTGCTTCACCACCCGGTCGGCGCCGTGCTTGGTCCGTGTGAAGACCAACGTCCGGACGATCGACCGGTCCTTCAGGACCTCGACCAGCAGGTCGCGCTTGTCGGCCTTCTCGACCAGCAGCACGCTCTGTTCGATGCGCTCGACGGTGGTGGCGGGTGGAGTGACCTCGACGCGCAGCGGATCGCGCAGCAGCGAGTTCGCCAGCTCCACGATGTCCTGCGGCATGGTGGCCGAGAACAGCAGCGACTGTCGGTCCTCGGGAAGCCTGGCGATCACCTTGCGGACGTCGCGGATGAACCCCATGTCGAGCATCCGGTCGGCCTCGTCGAGGACGAACACCTCGACCGCCGACAGGTCGACGTGGCGCTGGTCGATCAGGTCGAGCAGGCGGCCGGGGGTGGCGACCAGGATGTCGATGCCCTTGCGTAGCGTCTTCACCTGCGGGGTCTGTCCGACGCCGCCGAAGATCACCGTGTGGGTGATCTTGGTGTGGCGGCCGTACGCGGCGAGGCTGTCGCCGATCTGCGCCGCCAGTTCGCGGGTCGGGGTGAGGATCAGCGCCGAGGGCTGGCCCGGAGTCGTCGGGTGCGGATCGCCGGCCAACAGGTCCAGGATCGGCAGCGAGAACGCCGCGGTCTTGCCGGTGCCGGTCTGGGCGATACCGAGCAGATCACGGCCCTCGAGGAGCGGCGGGATCGCGCGGGCCTGGATCGGAGTGGGAGTCTCGTAGCCCTGCTCGCGGAGTGCGCGGGCCAGGGGTTCGAGCAGCTGCAGCTGCTCGAAGGAAGTCGTAGTGGTCATCTTGGGGATCGGCGACGATCGCTTCGGGCAGCGTCGCCGTGAGCCGCACTCCCCGAGAGTCTCCGGGGGGAGGCGGCACACCGCGTGGGGGCCGGGAATTCCGGCCGTGCCGGGAGGCGGGCCTCTTGGAATGGTCCCGTCCCCGCCGACTCCTCGGACTCCTACGTCGGAGTCGGAAAGGGTCGATTCACGCGGTGCTGCCCGTGGGGGCCGTGGCATCCGTCGCGGCGATCAGGCCGGCGGCCTCGCGGCGCGCGGCTTCGATCCGCTCGCGTGGCACGCGGCGCAACCCCTTGGCGAGGCCGACGCGGGCCGCGGTCCAGACCCACCACTTGGTCGGGTCGAAATGGTACCAGCGGATGCCGTTGCGGTAGTCGATCTGGAAGCGGTGATGGAAGTTGTGGTAGCCCTCACCGAAGGTCATCAGCGCGACCCACAGACTGTCGCGGGCCGAGCCGCGCTTGCTGTAGGGCTGTCGACCGATCAGGTGGGCGAACGAGTTGACCGAGAAGGTCGCGTGCCACTGGATCACAAGCCGCAGGAAGCCGGCGACCAGCATCGCGCCGATCGGATCACCCCAGGCGGTGCCGATCGCCGCCGGGATGCCGGCGCCGAACAGCAGGGCGAGCGCTACGTAGTGGCGATCCTGGAAGCGGACCAACGGATCCTTCTCCAGATCGCGGACCAGCGAGCGGACGCCCTTGCGGTCCGACTTCGCGACGACCCAGCCGATGTGTGCCCACCAGAAGCCCCGTTGGATGTTGTAGGGGTCCAGGTCGTCGTCGGTGTGGGCGTGGTGGAGCCGGTGGTCGGCGGCCCATTCGAGTGCCGAGTTCTGCACGCTGGCCGCGCCGAACGCCAGGTAGAAGGCGCGCAGCGGCCACGCGGCGGTGTAGGAGTTGTGCGAGAAAAGTCGGTGGTAGCCACCGGTGATCGAGATTCCGGAGAACACGCCCCAGACCAGGGCGAAGCCGACCGTCCACCACGAGAACTGGATGGTCGCCATGTAGACGATGGCGAAGATCGCAGCGAGGTGGGCGGCACCTACGAACAGGAGGTTCTTCAGGGCGATCGGAGTGCTGGTCACGGTCTTCTACTCATCGGCGGTTCCAGTTGCCGCGGCGGATACCCAGGGTGGTATTCCGCGGCCGGACGATCCGACGCCTCCCCCGCTCGGTCCGAGAGGGGTGGGTGAGCTGTCGCGATGGAGGGTGTCTCGCGAGGATCTGCGCGTCGCACGCCCGGGAGTCGGGTCCGGGCGCGATCTCATCGCACTGGAACTGCGGCGTCTGGGACCGCGGGAGCGGTCGGTAGGAGGCGGCGCAGTACGAGGGGGAGCTGCGTCGCCGAGGGGTCGGGCCGCCAGCGAGGACGGCGGGAAGCAACGTTACGAGTCGTCCTTGTAAGCTGTCCGGAATGGTGCGGCGAGGGAATCCCGCCGCCCCCGCCGAATTCCGAGCCGGGTTTGTCCGGTCGTCACGGGCTGGGGACATCCCCGGGTCGTCGAAGGGGGGTGGGGGACGGATATCCTCGAAGGCATGGCACAACCGCGCGTGCGGCCGACCTTCGACCATCCGCTCTGCGAGGGTCTCGAGCGCTTCCAGGGCGACCTGGTGCGAGCCCTCCAGGCTCCCGGCGGCCGGGTCCGTGGCCAGTTGTTCGGGCACGGCGCGATCCTGCGCATCCGCCACGAGGAGCGGCGGGTCTGGAGTCCGGCTCTGCATCTCCACGTCGAGACCGATCCGACCACCGGTCGCGAGGCGGTGCACGGTCGCTTCTCACCGAGTTCGCCGGTGTGGACCGCCTTCGTGGCGATCTACCTGGCGCTGGCCTGCGTGTTCCTGGCGTCGATCAGCTATGGGTGGGCGCAGCTGACCCTGGAGACGACCCCGTGGGCGCTGTGGGGTGCGCCGGTCGCGCTGGGTCTCGCGGCGTTCACCTACGGCGCCGCGTTCGTCGGTCAGGGGCTCGGCGCCGAGGACATGTACGAGATGCGAGCCTTCGTCGAGCACGTGGCCCGCGGAGAGGATCCCGTCGCGCCGTGCGCGCGTCCCGCCGCAGGCTTGGGTGCATGAGCGACCGATCCGGTGCCACGCTCGCGGCGATCAGGCCTCGAAGCCGCCGGTGATGAGCGCCCGGACCAGCCCGTACTGGGTGGTCGCGACCCTCCGCACGACCTGCAGTCTTCCCGTCTTCCGGTCGGGCTCCAGCACGCTGACCTCCACCGTCCCCGGGTCGGCGGCCGACTGCGATGCCGGGCTCGCGCTCTCGACCCTCAGGCAATGGTGCATCGGTCCCAGCGCGTCCTTCCAGGCGCCGCGGTAGACCTCGCCGGAGTCGTAGAGGATCGCACCCTGCTCGAAGTCGAAGCTGCCGCCCTGCGTGACGACCTTGACCGGCTCCTTCTCGACCATCCGCACGCTCTCGCGGATGTCGAGGGCGTCGCGGAACGCGGCGGGCACCCAGTAGGCCCAACTCGGATCGAGGCTCGCGGTGGGGTCGGACAGGGCTGCCGCGTCGTCGGCGACCAGCAGCTCTTCGCTGCGTTGCTTGCGCTTGCCGGCTTCGTCGGGAAGCAGTGCGTCGAGCAGCGCCAGGGATCGTTCGCGACCAGCTGGTTCCGAGGCGGAGGTCATGGCGCGAGAGTAGTCGAGGAGTCCGCCGTTCTCGACGCGGTGCTCCGCGGCCAGTGGCTCAGCGCAGCGGCCGCGCCGCGACTCCTTCGAAGGTCATGCGCACCGGCTGGATCGAGCCGTCGGCGGCGAACTCCATCCGGTCGATGCAGGTCACCCGATGGTCGCGGCCCTCGTTGGGGATCGGGCGACGGTGGTAGACGATGTACCAGTCGCCGCTACCTGGCGGATGCAGCACCGAGTTGTGGCCTGCCCCCGTGGCGACGTCGGGGTCCTGCTCGAGGATCGTCCCGACGCGGGTGAACGGGCCGGCGGGCGAGTCGGCGGTCGCGTAGGCGACGCGGTAGCTGGCGTTGCCCCAGCCGCCCTCCGACCACAGGAAGTAGTAGCGGCCGCCGCGCCGGAACATCACCGGGCCCTCGACATAGCCCTCGGGCGTGATCTCGCGGAAGGTCGTGCCGTCCGGCCACGGCTCGAAACCGCGGAAGTCGTCGCGCAGTCGCGCAACGTTGCAGTGGCCCCAACCGCCGTAGAAGAGATAGTGGCTGCCGTCGTCGTCGCGGAACACGAAGGCGTCGATCGGCTGCGCGTCGTGGTGGAAGTCGTCGACCAGCGCCGCGCCGAGGTAGTCCGAGTAGGGGCCTTGGGGCCGGTCGCTGACCGCCACCCCGATGCCGCCGGTGTGGCTCCGCGGATCGTTCGGGTCCCACAGTGGTCCTCCGGGGCGCTGCAGGTCGTTGGCCGAGAAGAACAGGAAGTAGCGGCCGTGGTGCGCGACCACCGAGGGGGCCCACAGGGCGCGGTGGGCCCAGGAGATGTCGGCGAGGTCGAGCACGGCTTCGTGCTTGGTCCAGTGGACCAGGTCGGGCGACGAGAACGCGTCGAACGAGGTCTGGGCGTCGTAGGGCGCGGACGTGGTCGGGAACACCCAGTAGCGGTCGTCGAGGATCACGCCCTCGGGGTCGGCGTACCAACCTTCGACGATCGGGTTGCCGGCGCGCGCCGGCGGCGCGGCGTTCTCGGTGGAAGTGGTGCAGCCGAGCGCGGCGAGGGTGGCGGCCAGCACGGTCAGGGAGCGGAGCGGGCGGAGCAGCATCGGCACCGAATGTAGCCCATGCGTTCACCCGCTTCTCATGCGCTTCAGGAGCTGGATCTGACCCGCGTGGTAGAGGTCGTGCGCGGCGGCGCCGTGGATGAACTCGAGGTGGGTCCACTTCGAGTCGTCGGCGAGATCGTCGAGGCGGCGGTCGGGGAAGCTCGCGACGATCTGCCGGAGCGCGCGGTGCTCCGTGCCGAGCAGTGCCAGGTCGGCCTTCAGTGCCTTCGCGTCAGCCGTCGTGGGGATCGCCGGGAAGTTGCTCGGGCTGCGCGGGAACGACCGCGATGCGTCCCGGGTGAGCTTGCGCCGCACGATGTACTTCCAGTACGCCGCGTGCAGCAGCAGCTCCCAGACGTTGTGGCGGTCGGGAGCCGGCCGCCAGAGCGCAACCTCGGGGGTGAGGCCGCGCAGCGCGCCGCGAAGGGTCGTGCCGTGCCAGGCCTTGCGGTCGAAGGCCTGGTCGAGGATCTGCAACAGCAAGGGCGTGCGGTCGGGCATGGCGAACTCCCGCGAGATCGTACCCTGCGCGACCACGCGGCCCTCACCGGGCCGTCACGAGATACAGGCTGCCGCGGAACACGTGGCCGTTGTTGGGGCAGTACGCCAACTCGACCAGGTTGAAGGTGCCTCGGTAGAACGCGGGCACCGTGAACAGGTGGTGGTCCACGGCGAACCGCGGGATCGCGATCAACAGGTCGGGCGCGCTGAACAGGCCGGGACAGCCACCGGGCAGGACCCAGATCACCGGGTTGTTCCGGTTCGCGGCGAGCCCGATCAGCGGCAGCGCCGCGTTCGAGCAGGCATCGGGCGCAGAACTCATCGTCCAGGACAGGTCCGCTCCAGTGGCGTCACAGCGGCCGCCGGCGATCCCGCAGGCCCCGAGCTCCGGAGGTCCCCGCAGGATCTCCACGGTCAGGGTCTGGGCCGACAGGCTGGTCGCCGCGAGCAGCAGCAGGACGGTGGCGAGGATGGCGTGTGTCGTCTTCATGGTGGTCTCCGCTCCGCCCTGCCGCAGACCAAGGCGCGTGCCACCGCTCTCGAGGGCCGTCCTCGCCGGGGTCACCACCCGGGTGTTACCCGGACGAGACGACAGGTCTGCAAGTCGCTCGATCGGGTGGGCGCCATCGGGGAACCTGTCCACCCCTTGCGCTGCACGCCGTCGCACCACGCCTGACTGCCGATCCCGAGATGCTCCGAGGCTTGCTCCCACTCCTTCTCGCCGTTGTTCCGCTCGTATCCGCTGTTGCTCCTCGCGCACAGGACGCGCCGCCGACCGCGGTGGAAGTCGAGGTCTCCGCCGTGTTGCTCGATCTCATCGAGATCGATGACGTGGGCCGCTCCTTCACTGCTGACCTCGCGGTGGAGTTCCGTTGGCGCGACGTGCCGCGCTCGGTTCCCTCGGACGAGCGCGACTCCTGGCGCCCCGCGGTCGCTTTCGCCAACGAGCGGTCGATCGAGAGCCGGCTGGATCCGGTGATCCAGGTCGAACCCGACGGAGTCCGTCGGGTGGTCTACCGCTTCCTCGGCAGCTTCTCGACCCGGCTCGACCTCCGCGACTTCCCGCTCGACGCGCAGCGGCTGGTGTTCGAGCTGGCCGTGGTCCGGAACCGTGCCGACGAGGTCCGGCTGGTCGCCCGTCCGGATCGCACCGGTCGCCAGGAGGCACTCGGCATCGTCGGTTGGCAGGTCGCCGAGCCGGAGCTGATGGTGGGGGAGGCCGCGCCCGGCAACCTGGGGGTAAGGCTGCCGTCGGTGGAGATCTCGGTGCGCGCGGTGCGCGAGCGCGGCTACTTCCTGTGGAAGATCATCTTCCCGCTGACCCTGATCGTGCTGATGGCCTCGACGGTGTTCTGGTTCCCGCCGTCGCTGATCCCGTCGCAGGTGTCGATCGCCACGGCGTCGGTGCTGACCCTGATCGCGTTCTATCTGACGGTGTCGAGTTCGCTGCCGCGGATCAGCTACCTGACCCGGCTCGACGTGTTCGTGATCGGCGCCACCGCCCTGGTCTTCCTGACCTTCGGCCAGGCCCTCTACACCGGCTCCCTGGCGCACCGCGATCAGCTCGCCAAGGCCCAGCGCATCGACCGGATCTCGCGCCTCGCCTTCTTCCCGGTGTTCGCCTTGCTGTTCCTGCTGGCGTTCGCCTTGTGAGCCCCGGCGTGCTCCAATCCGCTCCGTGAACGAAGGCTCGAAGCTCGCGCAGGTGGTGCTGCGCCGTGGAGGTGCGCGCAGTTCGACCGTGGGGCTGCTCGCGGCGATCGCGTTGCTCGTCGGCTACTTCCTGCCATGGACCGCGCACAGCGGCCTGATCGAGGACGGCCTGGGCGTCGACCAACGGCTCCTCGCGCGTGCCTCGAGTGCGGCCGGTGGTGCCGAGCAGCGGTCGCTCGGCGAGCGGCTGAGGGCCGGGGAGGCGCTCAGCGGGCAGGCGTGGGCGGAGCTGCTCGACGCGGTGCAGGACACGGGCGACCTCGAGCCGCGGCAGGAGGTGGCGGTCCGCTTCGCCGGCATCGGGATCGAAGTCCTGCCCTATGCGCTGGGCGGGCTCCTGGTGCTGCTGCTCCTGCTCGGGGTGCCGCCGGCGCGGGCGATGAAGTTCGGCGGTGGGCCGGCGGCGGGCGTGCTCTACGTCGCGCAGACCCGCTTCGCCTCCAGCCTCCTGGTGGTGGTGCAGTTGGCGCTCTCGCTGCTGGTCTTCGCGGTGGCCGACACCCTCTGGCTGTCGGCGAGGTTCCTCGGTGAAGAGGAGTCCAGAGTGGGCACCGGCCTGTTCCTGATGGTCGGGGGCTCCGCCCTGAGTCTGGTCGCCGGCTTCCTCGGCTACGGACCCGGACGCCTGCGTGCGCTGTGCTGGGCGCTGGCCCTGGTCATGGCGTTCGCAGGCTTCGCGTGGTGGTCGGTCGAGCGGGCCGGCTGATCAGCCGCCCGGCCGCGTGTAGTAGCGGGCCTCGAGCCGCAGCACCTTGCGCTTGTGCGCTCCCTCGCCGACCTCGCCCTCCTTGGCGACCCCGCCGAACAGGCAGTCGCCGTGGAGGTCGACCGCCTGCTTCGGGGTGAGGATCAGGCACGGGTCGGTCGGCGAGGATCCTCGCAGCGTGTAGACGGAGTACCGATGGGTGATGGGGATCGGCATGATCGTCGTCACGCTGCCGACCATCATCGGGATGAAGATCACCCCCGCCACGTCCTCGTCGTCGACCCGTTCGACCGTGCCCTCGAGGACGTAGGGCTTGCCGGCGCGGGCCTGGCTCGGGAACGCCGCGGGCGCCAGCCAGGTGGGACGGTGGAGCTTGCGGAGGCCGCGGGCCTCGGGGCCGAGCGCAGCCTCGATCTCGGCGCGGGCCGCGTCGTCGAGTCCGGAGAGCGCCAGGTCGAAGAACAGCGACGTCGCCTGGTCGTCCAGGAACTTCCCGGCGGCCTTCTTCAGCTCCACCGCGGTCACCACGCCGTCGCCGGCCTGGGTGAACAGATGGTAGAAGCGGCCGCCGTTGTCGAGCGCCTTCAGCGCGCCGGACAGCGACTTGTAGGGGTAGACCTTCTGCATGGCAGGGCGGTGGAGATGCCGGGGGGCGCCGGTGCCCGGTTCCGCGCCCGGAATTCTGTCGGTTCGGGGGCGGGCTCCGCGCGGCGGCGACGGCTACCGACTTCCGGCCGCGTTCACGCTACCATCGCGCGGCTCCGGGCGGCCCCCATCGGGCCGTTCCGCACCGACCGGACCCTACCGACCCCCGACCTTCCCCGATGGGCAGAGCCTACCAGAACCGCAAGGAATCGATCGCCAAGACCTCCGACGCCAAGGCCAAGGTCTACAGCCGCTACGGCCGCGAGGTCTACGTGGCCGCCAAGGCCGGCACGCCGGAGCCGGAGACCAACGCCGCGTTGGCCTCGGTGATCGAGCGGGCCCGTCGTGAGCAGGTGCCGGCGCACGTCATCGAGAAGGCGATCGAGAAGGCCAAGGGCGGCGGCGGCGAGGACTACGCGACGGCGCGCTACGAGGGCTACGGACCGGGGGGCGCGATGGTCATCGTCGAGTGCCTCACCGACAACCCGACTCGGACCTTCAACGAGGTGCGCAACGCCTTCAACAAGGGCAAGGGCAAGATCGGCAACACCGGCTCGGTGGCGCACCTGTTCGACCACAGCGCGATCTTCTCGTTCACCGGCGACGACGAGGACACGGTGCTCGAGGCGCTGCTCGGTGCCGACGTCGACGTGACCGAGGTCGAGGTCGAGGACGGCATGGTCACGGTGTTCACGCCCAACACCGAGTACGGCAAGGCCAAGCAGGCGCTGAAGGAGTCCTTCGCCGGCATCGAGTTCGAGGTCGACGAGATCCAGTTCGTGCCGCAGGCGACGGCGAAGCTGGAGGGCGACGACGCCGCGCAGTTCCAGAAGATGCTCGACCTGATCGAATACTGCGACGACGTCCAGCAGGTCTACCACAGCGCCGAGCTGTGACGGGCCGGGGCCGACCGCGCCGCGGCCCCAGATCCTCAGCGCGGCCTCCTGCCGCAACCGAATGGGTGCGACTCGCTGCGCTCGCCGCACCCCGAGGCACTCGGCCGCGCTGACCGCGTCGTTTGGATCTACCACTCCGAAGAATCAGCGCTTGGCGCGCAGATTCTCCGGAGTGTAGATCAGAGCCCGCGCCGCGTCGGCACCAGGCTGTCGTCGCCGGTCAGCGCCCAGTGGATCAGCGACAGGGGGATGACCCCCTCGGCGTTGAGGTCGGCGAAGAAGTCCGACAGCACGAACGGCTCGCCGGCGAGCTCCTTCTGCCGCGCGTACTCCGCCACCAGCCGTTCGAGCAGGTACTTGCCGGTCACGTAGCTGGTGCCGTAGCCGGGCTGACGCAGGTAGAGGTGCTGCTCGAACAGCAGGAGCTCCGGCTCGGTCTTCATCCAGCCCCGCGGTGTCCACTCCTGGTGGACCATGCCGGCTTCCTCGGCGGTCTGCTCGTTGGCGTGCGCCCAGAGCGAGCCCAGGCCGCGGGCCGCGCGCTGCGCGAGCAGGATCCAGACGATCTCGCGGCTGCGGCGGAACTCACCGTCGTACAGCCCGGCGTGCAGGAACATCTCCTCCACGCCGGTGGCGGTGCCCTCCGCGCGGCTGTCGAAGATGTTGTAGAGCAGCGCCCCGCGGCGGATCGGGCTCGGATGCGGCTCGTCGCGGATCTGCGCCAGGTCCCACCAGTGGTAGAAGTGGGTGTAGAGCGGGATCGGGTCGAGGTGCGCGGTGATCCAGAAGAAGTTGCGGGTCGCCGCGGGGACGAACCGGCCCAGGTGTTCGCGCAGCGCCGGCTCCATGTTCGGCAGCACCGGGAGCACCTCGTGCTGGTCCAGGAACGTCATCAGGCGGCTCGCGGCGGCGTCGGCGCGGGCGTCGTACTCGGCCGGTGAGGTGACCGGTTCGAGCTCGGGCAGGTCGCGGTTGCGGTGCTCCTCCAGCTTCAGCGAGTTCCAGGCGCGGGCCAGTTCGCGCTCCAGGAGCCGGACCTCGTCCTCCCAGGTCAGCGGCACCAGGTGGACGTTCTGCAGGTACCAGGTGTAGTCGGCCTTGCCGAGGCCGGACGGGCCGGTCTTGGAGGGGGCTTCGGCTTCTAGCCATGCCACGAAGTCCACGGTGGCGTCCCGGGCTTCGCCGATCGCCAAGAGGAGTCCGGGCGGTGCGTCGCTGCCGACCCGCTCGCCCAAGCTCTCGAGCGCGTCGATCTGGCCGCGCATCGTCCGGATGCCGCCGATCCAGAGGTCGCGCGCATTGCTGGCCGCGAGGTTGCCGCGGGCCTGCTGCAGCAGCGGAGAGATGGTCCAGAGCTCGGTCGTGAGTCGGGCCGCGGCCTCCACGCTCAGCGGGAAGTCGTACTGCCACAGCTCGACCAGCGCGTGGTGGGTCGGTCCCTCGTGGGCCGGCACGTCGCTCTGATGCGTCCAGACCGACAGGTAGAACGCCGGGTCGCGGGCCCAGGGCCGGAGCACGCGGCAGTTGAAGTCGAAGCCGTTCATCTCGGCTTCCACCAGGTGCCAGTCGATCTGTTGGGCGACCGACCAGTTCGTGGTGTCGAGGGCCTCCAACCGGGCCCGGTAGCCGGCGAGTCCGGTGAACGCCCTGGAGATCCGCGCGGAGGTGTAGTCGGGGGCTCCGTCGCGGATCGGCGCGCGCTCGAAGTTCCGCCAGTCCTCGAACAGCGTCACCAGGTCGGCGTAGTCGCTGGAGCTGGGCGGAGTGGTCTGGCAGCCGGCCAGCAGGCAGACGACGGCCAGCAGGGTGCGCGGGAGGGGGCAGGGCATGACCCGGTCGTAGCCGCCGAGCTGTGGCGGGCAAGCTCCGGCCGGGTCGGGGTTCAGAGTTGCTTGGCCAAGACGGCGACCTGCAGGCCCGTCCCCATGCCGGTCATGCCGCCCACGACGAGGCCGGCGGGGATGATCGCCTCCTCGATCGCCGCCGCCGAGAGCTTGGTGGACGACACCAGGTCGAAGCAGAAGCGCACCAGCGAGGGCACCTGCAGGAGGCCGCCACCGACCATCGACTCGAACTGGTCCAGGGTCATGTTCGGGTTCTTCGAGATCTGGTCGGCGGTGCCACCGACGAGGTTCGCCAATTGGCTGAGGAAGTTGATGAACCCGGTGATGTCGGTCGGCCGGGGATCGGCCGGCAGCGAGCCCGGGTTGTTGTTCTCGTCCGGCAGCGTGTAGAAGACGTCGGCGAGCCCGGTGATGAAGCGGATCGTCTTGTCGGCTCCATCGAACGGGTCGTCCGGCTGACCGAGGGCCTGGGTCTCGACCATGACGGCGAGGAACAGGCTGGAACGGACCACAGCGTTCACCCAACTGCCGACCGCGCCGAAGTACTTGGAGTAGCGCTGCACCAGCTCGTTCGAGGAGCCGCCGCCTCCCGACGTCGCCGCGCTGTAGCGGCTGTAGACCCAGATCCCGTGGCCGATCTCGGTGAACAGACCGGAACTGGCCGCGACCGAGAGCTTCAGGATCCCGAGGGCTTCCGGGCTGACGCCGCCGAGCTGCTGGGTGCTGCCACCCATCGAAGCCAGGCTGCTGTAGCTCTTGCCGGTGGCCAGGTAGGCGCTGGTCCAGATGCCCAGGGCCATCGGGAAGAACACGGCGTCGCCGGTCCGGAGCGTCAGGCTCGCGGCGGAGACATCGCCGACGCCGAGCAGCTTCAGCAGATCGGCCAGCGTGCCGAGATCGACCGTCACGAAGTCGGCGGTGGTCAGCGCCTCCGCGGCGAACGCGAGGTCGTTGCTCAGCAGGTCCTGCATCTTCTGCAGGACCGGCTCGAGCGCATCGACCACGATCTCGGCGGCGGTGTCGCCGACGCTCTGGCCGAGCTGCGAGTAGGCGGCCCTCGGGTTGGCCACCAGATCGACGATCTCGTCGATCAGGAAGTCGAGCACGTCCTCGCCGACATCGACGACACCCTCGGCCACGGCCTCGACGATCTCCACGATCTGGTCGGCGAGCGATGCGGTCGCCGCCGAGTCCAGGTTGAAGTGGATCGGGATCTGCGGAGTCAGGGCCTCCCAGGCCGCGTTGAGCTCCGATTGGACCTTGCCCAGGACCTTGTTGACGAAGGGATTGCCGGCGAGCAGGTCGTAGACGGTCTGCACGACCTCGTCGGCGATCTGGTCCACCTCGACCGACTCCATGGTGTGCTGGACGTCGTTGGCGGGGCCGAGGAGGGGGTCGAGGACCGAGGTGAAGTCGAACCCGGGGATCGGCACGGGCGGGCCGCCGGGGTTGGCGCCGAGCAGCGCGGCGAAGTTGCTCTGCAGGTCGCGGGACAGGTTCTGCACCGCGGCCAGGTGCTGGAACAGCGAGATGAGCTCGATCAGCAGCTCGATGAAGCGGCCGATGAAGGTGTTCTCGACGATCGTGACGATCAGGTTCGCGACGACGTTGGCGTACTCCTCGACGGTCGAGAGCAGCTCCTCGAGCTCCTGCTCGACGCCGGTCACCAGCTTCATGATGTCGGCCGCGACCGAGGCGGTGAGGCCTTCGGCGGCCGAGATCAGCTTCACGCCGTCGCTGGCGAGCTGGGAGTAGACCGACGGCGTCGCGTGCTGCAGGAAATGCAGCACGTCGTGCAGGGCGTGGGAGACCGACGACCAGATGCTGCCGAGATCGCCCTGGAGGGCCGGGCCGGCGGATCCCGCGGTGTTGGAGACCGTGCCGTTGAGGTAGTCGAAGTGCGACGTGATGGTCGGGCGGTCCGGGTCGGCCGGGTAGGCGGTGGCCGTGGACAGCGGATCGATCGCATCTCCGCCGTCCGGAGTCAGGGAGCTGGTCGCCGCGAGGATGTTGGTGCCCGAGGTGTTGAGGTAGCCCGCGAGGTTGTCGAAGTTGCTCGGCGTGGTGTCGAAGCTCGACTTGACCTGCCAGGGGTTCGCCTGGTCGCTCGCCGTCAGCGTGGCGCCGGAGACGTAGACCGTCGAGTCCTGCAGCATCGGTGAGGCCGCTACCCCGTCCACGCTGTTGGCCATCCGGTGCTGGGCTTCGGTGGCCATGTTCACGCTCTGCCAGGCGTAGAGCGTGCCACCGGAGTCCTTGACCAGGGCCGGATCCGAGCTGGTCGTCTCCAGGCTGCTGGTGTCCACGAGGCGCACGTAGAGCACCTGCGAGAACGTGTCGGCCTTCACCAGCAGCGACAGCATGCCGGTGGAGGGGTCGGGCTTGGCGAAGAACGACGTGTAGCGGTCGACGTCGTGGTAGAGGTTGTTGGTGTCGTCGATGACCGTGCAGGGCGAGTCGGCGCGGACCTCGATCTGCAGGTGCGCGTTCTCCGCAGCCAGGAAGGACACCTGCTGGCCGTTGGCGTTCACCGGCCGGACGATCGCCTGGTAGTGGTCGCCGCTCTCCTGCAGGCCGGGACCCTTGGGCAACGTCTGGTAGGTGATCGGTCGCTTGCGCCAGGTCCGGTCGACCGGGTTGCTGAACACCATCGACACCGCGTATTGCAGCTGGTTGGTGTCCGGGTCCACGTTCTGCGTGACCGAGACGTGCTCGTTGTCGAGGCCGAAGTGCCGGCCGGCGTAGACCGCGGTGTAGGTGTTGCCGAGCCAGACGCCCTGGCAGACGTTCGAATCGTCGGTGCCGAAGGCCGCGACCATCCGCTGCAGGAAGTTGTAGCTGGAGTCCGGGTCGATCCAGGTGGTCGAGGCGCTGACCCAGTGGTCCAGGCTGTTCAGGTTCGATGCGCTCGTCGTGCCGTCCGGGAACGGCTCCTGCGCATTCGGGAAGATGCTGCCGGGAACGCCGTTGGCGTCGTTCAGCCCGTAGATCGCCGGCGGGTAGGGCGTGTTCAGTCCGGCCTTGCGGCGTTGACGCAGCAGGAACGCATTGCCGTTGTCGTCGGCGGCGACGAACCGGAAGCCGCCGAACCGGGTCGAGCCGCCACAGAGCGTCGTGAGGTTGCCGAGGCCGGCGTCGTCGGGAAGGGCCAGGGGGAAATGGCCGCCCAGGTAGAACTGGGTCTCGGTGGAGTTGGCTCGCGTGCGGATGTCGAACTGTGACGCGACGTTCAGCAGCAGGAGCGGTCCACGCCCCTCCAGCATGCACAGCTTCAGGTTGTAGACGTTCCCCATCCAGTACGTGGAGTGCAGGGTGTGGACGTCGCCGAGCTTCGAGAAGTCGAGCGCGAAGCGGCCACCGTCTGCGCTGCTGGCGTCGACCGAGACGCCGTGGAAGTCGGACCCGGTGCTGTCGAAGAAGATCTTGCTGATCCGGACGTTGCCGCGCGGGGTGAGTGCCTCCTGGAAGACGTTGCCTTCGCGGTTGATGAAGTAGTTGCGGTAGCTGAGGCTGCCGTCGCTGTGGAAGCTGGTGTTGGCAAGGACGATGCTGCCGAACTGCTGCCAGCCGGAGTTCCGATCGGTCGCGTCCCAGTCGATGTGGGTCAGCCGCAGCTTGTCGGTCACGCCCTGCGGGGTGTAGAGCCACGTGATCGTGAGCTCGGGATACTCGGTCGAGTTGTTCATCAGGGTCAGCACCGCGATCCGGTCGGATCCTCCGGCTGGCCCGTCGTAGTGGAGCACGAGGTGCTCGACCTGCTGTTCGGGGTGGTAGGTCGGCGTCTGCGAGTCCTGCTGCGAGACCCAGGCCGCCCCGGTGAACTTGCTGACCTGGGCGAGTTGGTAGGAGTCGTCGACGTTCAGCATCCCGTTGGTGAGCGGGATCTGCTGCCAGGTGATCGCGCTCGCCGACTGGGGCAGCCCGCCCTGGATGAAGGTGGCGGCCCAGCCGATCAGCAGTTGCCCCACGCGCCCGGAGACGTCCTCCTCGATCAGCAGCATGTACTGGGCATTCGCGAACGCCGCGCCCGGCACGCCGTCGATCGGCATGAACTTGTTGGTGTACGAGCCCGTGACGGCGTGGATCGCCGTCGGGTTCTGCAGCCCATCGGCCTCGGTGAGCAGGAGCTCGCGCTCGAAGCCGTCCGTGCGGCCGCCGTCGGTGCGCGCCTTCCACGGACGGCGGTAGTGGACCACCATCTTCTCGCCGGTGGTCGGATCCTCCTCGATCTGCACCAGCTCCGGCAGGCCGCGGTGGTAGCCGTTGTCGAGCCACAGCCGCTCGAGGGGCTGATTGCTGGCCAGGTCGCTCTGGATCCGCAGGTGGCGGCGCGCCCCCTCGATCACCGCGTGCGATCCGACCGCGTTGGCCGGGACCACCGGCTCGGCGTAGACCGTGTCCTGGAACAGTTCGGTGCCGATCGACACGCCGGCCGCGGCGGTTGCCGAGGGCGTGTCGTCGATGCCGGGGCCCGGGTTCTTCGAGCTGTTGGCGCAGCCGGCCAGCACACCGGTCGCTGCGAGACCGCCGCCGGTGACGGCCACGAACTCGCGTCGGTCGAGGCCGTTCTTCGCCGCCCGCCGACCCTTCCTGCGCCGGCGTTCCGGAACGCCTCCGGACGACTGGGAATCCCGGTGCCGCTGGAGCGCCGCACGGAGCTGGACGCGGAGCCGTTCGAGCAGGTTCTCGCGGGAGTTCGGGAGGTGGGCGGTCATCGGCGGATCCTCGGACGGGCGGTCGGCGCACGCCGGAGAGGCGCGGCCGTCGAGGGCTCCATGCCAGGACGCGACGGGCGAAACGACTTCCCCGAGAAACCACGCCGGGCCGAGCCGCCCTCCTCGTGCCGGACCGCGATCGGGGCGGTCGCTCGCCCGCTACCGCCCGTTCGCGGGAACCCGTGCCGGATCGTGCAGCCGCCGGCCTTCGCGCGCTTCACGCGGCAGCGGCTCCGCGGTGGGGTGCTCCGCGCCACCCGGTGCCGGCGCCGGCTCCGGCCCGAACCGCAGCCGCAGCTCGTAGTAGTCGGCGCCCGGGAAATTGTCGCCGAAGCGGACCAGGACGTGGTCCTCGTGCGGCTCGACGGCGACCGCGTCGCGGCCGCGGATCCGCACCGCGCGTGCGGTCGCGAGGTCGACCGACGGGTCGAGCACCTGGAACCGCAGGTCCGGCTCCTGGGCCACGTTCCAGGGGCGGTCGTCGCAGAGCACCGGCAGGTGGGGAGCGCGGAAGTGCCGGGTGCGCCAGCTCAGCGAGTCGTGCCGGATCACCAGCACGTCGCTGCCGTCGATCCAGGCGCGGAACACGAGTTCGGCTGGCGCGCCACCGCGTCGTTTCGGTGGGGGAGCGACTGCGGCCTTCGCGGGGATCTCCAGCACCAGCGCGTAGTGCTCCGGCCCTCCCGGCACGTCGGCGATCTCCAGCATCACGCCGCCGCGGATCGGCGTGCGACCCACCACGTCGCGGGCGGTCTCGATGCGCAGTCGGGCGGCGGCGAAGTCGTACCAGTTCGGTTCGGCGACGAGGCCCGAGTCCCAGGGCAGGAACGGCGAGCTGATCGGGTCCCACGCCAGTCCGTTCACCGTCACCCCGGTGGGGGCGTGCCAGAACAGGTGATCCCAGTGCAGGCCCTGGGCGTCGCAGCGCAGCCGCTCGCTGCCGTCGATCGTCGCCTGGATCCGCACCACCACGGGTTCGGCCTGCGCGACGGCGGAGGATGCGACCCCGAGCAGGCCGGTGAACGGACCGAGCAGGGCGGCGAGGGGGCGGAGCATGGCGCGTCCGATGCGTTGCGGAGGCGAGAACTCCAGGTCGGGTGAGGTGTAGGGCATGGTGGTCGGGTCGATCGCCCGGGGGCGACCGCTGCTCGCAACGACCGCGCCGCGCACCGGAACTCCGTCGCTCAGCGCCGCCCGACTGCCTCGACCCGCTCCACCTCACTCCGCTCCAGCGTCGTCACCGCGAACGGGAAGCTCTGATTCGACGCCGCCGCGCCGTAGCGGCCCTGCTTGTCGAGCGCCACGAAGCAGATGCTCAGCTCGTAGCCGTTCGGGTCGAGCTTCGCGATCCGGTGGATGACCTCCTCACAGGCCTGCTGCGGGTGCATGCCCTGGCGCATCAGCTCGACGATCCAGAACGTCGCGCAGTAGCGCATCACGTTCTCGCCGAGGCCGGTCGCGCCGGCGCCGCCGACCTCGTTGTCGACGTAGAGGCCCGAGCCCAGGAGCGGCGAGTCGCCGACCCGGCCCGGCAGCTTGCCGCCGGCTCCGCTGGTCGAACAGCCGCCGGAGATGTCGCCGTTCTGGTCGAGGACCAGCAGCGCGATCGTGTCGTGGCCGCGTTCGCCGGGCTCGGGGTCCTGCTCGCGCGTGGTCCAGGCCTCCTTCTTGGCCGGCAGGTCCGACACGTCGATCGTCGCCAACCCCTGCTCGAGCGCGAACCAGCGTGCCCCCTCGCCGACCAGCATCACGTGGCGGGTCTCCTCCATGACCTTCCGCGCGAGCGTGATCGGATGGACGATCCCCTCGACGCCGGCCACCGAGCCGGCGCGGTGGCCGGGCCCGTCCATGAGGCAGGCATCGAGCTGCGGATAGCCCGCGGCGTTGGGCCGCCCGCCGAGTCCGACCGAGCCGTCCGAGCTGAGTCGCTCGATCTCGCGGATCCCGGCCTCCACCGCGTCGAGGCGGCCATGCCCGGCCAGGAGGGCCTCGCGGGCGAACTCGTTGGCGGTCTTGCCGAACGGCCAGGTCGAGATCATCAGCGGCCGCGCGGCCTTGCCGAGTTCCGGGATCGGGTCGTCCCAGGTGGGCTGCGGGACGTCGCCGCCGCCGGTGGTCGAGGAGCAGGCGCCCAGACCGAGGGCGAGGACCAGCAGGGCGGCGGAGACGGCAGGGAGCGGAGGCTGCATGAAGTCGGTTTGTAGCAGCTCCCGCGCGCGGAGAAGATCCCGTTCGTGGCCCGCGGCCGGGTCGTCGGTTCGGGACATCGGGCTCGCCGGTTGTCCTCGCCGCGCCGGGGGCCGAGGTTCTCCTCATGTCCGACTCACCAGTCTTCCTGATCACCGGCGCCTCCAGTGGGCTCGGCGCCGAGACCGCGCGCCAGGCTGCGGCCGCCGGTTACCGCGTGGTCCTCGCTGCACGCCGCGAGGACAAGCTCACGGAGCTCGCCGAACAGATTGGCGCGGACCGGGCGTTGGCCGTGACCTGCGACGTCACCGACTTCGCCGCGCAACAGCGCGTGGTGGCCACGACCCTGGAGCGCTTCGGCCGCCTCGACGCGGTGTTGGCGAACGCCGGCTTCGGCGCGAAGCGCGGCTTCCTCGAGGAGTCGCCCGAGCACTGGAGGTCGATGGTCGAGACCAACGTCACCGGCGTGGCCTACACGATCCGTGCGGTGCTGCCCACGCTGCTCGAACAGGGCCACGGCCATGTGCTGCTGCTCGGTTCGGCCGCCGGTCGTCGGGTCCTGCCCGGCTCGCTCTACTCGGCCACCAAGTGGGCGGTGCACGCGATGGCCGAGGGGCTGCGGCAGGAGCTGCGCCAGATCCACGGCAACCAGCGCATCAAGGCGACCGTGATCGCGCCGGGGATGGTGGCGACGCCGTTCTTCGACGAGAAGCCGGAGGGGGCGCTCGAGGCCGAAGACGTGGCGCGCGCGGTGCTGTTCGCGCTGCAGCAGCCCGACCGCGTCGACATCAACGAGATCCTGCTGCGGCCCGCGGAGCAGTCCAGCTGAGCACGGGTCCGGCAGCGCGTCGGCCGAGCGAGTCGCTTCGCAGCGACTCCGCGGCGCAGGCCTGGCTCGTCGGCCTGGTCGGCGGCGAGGTGGTGCGCACCGAGATCGTGCAGTCGCTGTGGAGCGGTTACGGCGAGATCGTGCGGGTCACGCTGCGCGCGGCCAAGGAGCCGAGCGTGGTGGTGAAGTGGGTCGACCCGCCGACGACCGCGTCCCACCCGCGCGGTTGGTCGGGTGCCGCGGGCCATGCGCGCAAGCTGCGCTCCTATCAGGTCGAGGAGTGCTTCTACACCGGCTGGTTGCCCGCCCCCGAGCGCGGCCACCGCACCGCGCGCTGTTGGTTCGCCGGCGCACTGGCCGACGGCAGCCACCGCTTCGTGTTGGAAGACCTGGACGCGGCCGGCTTCCGCGAGCGCAGCGACCTGTCGATCACGCCGGCGCAGCTGCGCGCCTGCCTGGCCTGGCTGGCCAACTTCCACGCGCGCTTCCTCGGCCGTGAACCCGAGGGACTGTGGCCGGTCGGCACCTACTGGCATCTCGCCACCCGGCAGGACGAGCTGGGGGCGATGAAAGATCCGGACCTGCGCGCCGCGGCCGAGCCCCTCGACGAACTCCTGAACGGCTGTCGGTTCCGCACCCTGGTCCACGGCGATGCCAAGGTCGCGAACTTCTGCTTCGGTGCCGACGGCGTGGCGGCGGTCGACTTCCAGTACGTGGGGGGCGGAGCGGGCATCAAGGACGTCGCCTACCTGCTGAGCAGTTGCCTCAGCGATGCTGAGTGCGAGGCGCAGGCCGAGCGCTGGCTCGCGGTCTACTTCGCGGCGCTGCGGGCCGCGCTCGGTCGCGAGGTCGATGCCGACGCGGTCGAGGCGGAATGGCGCGGCCTGTATCCGGCGGCCTGGGCGGACTTCCATCGCTTCCTCGACGGCTGGGCAGTTGACCACTGGAAGATCCACTCCTACACAAGGCGCATGACTCAGGAGGCGTTGGCCGCGTGGCCGAGTCGATGAACGGTCTGCTGTTCCGTCGCATCGCGGTCGGCGCCACATGGTGCGGTGCCGTGCCGGGTCTGATCGGACTCGGCATGCTGCTGGCGTGGCTGGTCCGGCCGCGCCACGAGCTGCTCGAGTTCGCGTTCTTCGTCTACATGTTTCCGACGCTGGCCCTGTGGGCGCTCGGCTTGGTGCTCGCGGCCGTGGCCTGGCTCGGGAGTCGCGTCGCGCCGCGCACGGCATTGGCGGTCCTGGCTCTCGACGTCCTGCTCGGCTTCGCGCTCCTCGCGTTCATGGGGCGGATCAGTGTCTCCGAGGTCCGCGTCGAGAACCGTTCGGGTCAGGAACTGCGCGAGGTGGTCGTGACCTGCGAGGGCGACCGGTTCGAGATCCACGGGCTCGGGCATGGAGTCGCGGAGCAACGGCCGTTGGTGCCCACCAACGAAGGCTCGCTCGTGCTCGAGGCGACGGCCATCGACGGCTCGGCCTGGCACACCACGACGTTCGCGTACGAGTGCTGCCCGAGCGAGTTCCGCCTCACGATCGAGGCCGACGGCAGTGTGACGATCGACGAACGCGATCTGCGCTGACCGAGATTTGTTCGCCTCGGTGCCAGATACCGAAGCAAGCACCCACCAGCGCGGACACCCGCACCGGCGGTCAGTTGGCGACCGGCACCCGGGTCGCGGGGGTGTTGACCCACCGTGCGCTGCCCGCGGGCAGTGCCACCGCGGCGACCCACAGGTCGAACGCCGGTAGGTTGTCCGGAAGCTGCAGCGGCAGCGTGGCGCCGAAGCCGCCCGCGTCCAGCACGCCACCGAGCTGCGGCAACTGCAGGGACAGCAGCGACAGGGCATCGAGCCGCAGGCCGAGCGCGCCGCCGCCGGGCAGCGGCGTGAGGGCGGGCGTCGCCGACCAGACGACCAGGAACGGCGTCGCTACAGACCGCGCGCCGAAGCCGCTCAGCGCGAACTGCAACGGCGCGCCGGCTTCCGCCACCGTCCCCGGCACGAGCCCGACCCGCGGCGTTCCGATGCGGCCGACGAACTGGGTCGGCGGTCGACCGCTGGAGGCCGCGACCAGTGCGCTGACCGGATGGTCGCGGGCGACATCGTCGAACTGACCGCGCGCCAACGGCTCGACCGGCAGTCCCGGCAGGCCTTCGACGACGCGCGGCGCGCGCCACGCGATCCCGGCGTCGGCCGAACTCGCGGCCACCAACCGGTCGCCGACCACCGCGGTCACCGTCAGGGCACCGTTGCGCTGGTCGCCCTTGTGCAGCAGGGCACCGCGCGCCTCGCCCGCGATCGGTCGCTGGGCCGCCAGAACGCGGCCGTCGGCAGCGGCGAGGGTGGCGGAGCCGATCCGTGCCCCGCCGGGCCCCGACTCGGACCACAGCACGGTGAGCAGTCCGAGCCGATCGTGCACCGCGAGCTGCGGTCCGCTGGCGTCGCGCGCGGTGGTCGAGCCATCGAACAGGGTCCGCACCGGAGCGCGGGTCCGGCCCTCGTCGGCCGAGGTGACGCATTGCAGCGCGGTGTTGCCTCGGGGGTCGAGCAGGCGCCACGCCACTACCAGCTCCTGTCCCGCAGCTTCGAGGGCCAACGGCGAGGCGTCGCCTGGAGCAGAGTCGTCGGTGCCGCTGGCGAGCGTCACCGCCGGGCCAGCCGCAGCCAGCGTCGCGGCGTCGAAGGAGCGCAGGCGAACCTCGGTGTCACCGTTCGGCGTGGCGGCCAGCCAGGCGCAGTGCAGCGCGGTCGCGCTGGCCGCGACTTCCAGCGCGGCGGCGACCGGCGTGACGTCGGAGGCCACCGTCACCGTGGGTGCGAACGTGCGACCGCCGTCGGTCGAGCGCCGCAGCGCGAGCCGCGCCGTTGCGCCGAGTCCTCCTCGCTCCAGCGTCACCAGCACGATGCCCTGCGGACTGGCCAGCACGTGGTAGGCGGGGATCTCGGCGACGGGACTCGGGTCGCCGGGCGGCGGCTGCATCGGTGCCGGGCCAGTCCAGGTGTCGCCCTCGTCGAACGACGTGTCGAACACCAACTGCTCGCGTCGGGTGCTGCCAGTGCCGACCCGCTCGACCCAGCAGAGGAAGATGTCCTCGTCGACGACTACCACCGTCGGCTCCAGCCCGACGCTGGTCGGATCGAGGACCCGCGTGCGCACGGGACCCCAGGGCTCGTCGACGTCGGGCTGGATCCGGAACGAGATGCCGGGCCGGGACAGCGAGGTCTGCGCCGCGACGACGAACTCCTCCTCGAGGCTGACGCCCGTGGCGGCGTCGTTGGGCACCGCGCCGAAGTCGGGGACCGGTTCGAAGTCCTGGGCCGGGATCGCTGCAGCGAGGACTGCGGCGAGGAGCAGGGACCGGGGGACGGGGGCGCGGCGTGTCATGGACGGGGCGGGGCGGACGGGGCCTCGGTGATCGCCACCCGCGGCGGGTGGCGTAGAGCTGGTCCCTTCGGGCTGGCGGGCCTGGGGGGTAGGCTCGCGGTGTCCTACGCGCAACGCCTGATCACCAGCTCGTCGCGGCGTGTCCCGGATCGGGAGCCTGGGCCCTCGCTCGCAGGAGTGCTCTCCGATGAGTGGTCGTCCCAGAGTGACCAGCTCCGAGCAGCGACTCTCGTTGTTCGTGGCCCGCCCAGGTCCAGATCCTCCCTCGATGCCTCCCTCGCCCTGGTCCGCGCCCGCCGAGCACCGTCTGTCCACCGCATGGCGGCAGGCGCAGGCAACGTACGGTGACCTGGGTCTTTCCGAGGCGGAGTTCGTGGAGCGTGCAATCGAGTGCCTCGCCGGCCGACTGCTCGAGGTGGAAGCCGCCGTCTCCAGCCAGTCCCTCGAGTCACTGATCGCGCGCACCCCGCTCGACGATCTCTTCCTGCTGCTGGCCTTCCGCCATGGCGACCGCGACGCCAGCCTCGGCGTGCTCGCCGGCCGGATGGCGGAGGAGTTGCCGCCGGCATTCCGGCGCTGCGGCGCCAGCCCTCGCGATGCCGAGGAGCTGGCCGCCGAGACCGCCGAGCTGCTGTTGCTCGGATCGTTCCGGCGGGCCGGCCAGGGACCGGGCCTGTTGCGCTACGCGGCGCGGTCGACCCTCTGGAGCTGGCTGCGCGCAGTCGCCGCACACCGTTGGAAGGATCACCTGGCTGCTGCGCAGCGACGTCCCGATCGGCCGATTGGGGATGACGACGAGGGCGTCGTGCTACGCGCGCTCCCGGCCGCCGACGCTGGACTCGACCCGGTCACCGCCGATTGCGTGGACGCGGTGTCGGGCGCGCTGGAGCGCGTGGCCCGCCACGACACGATCGCACACCCCGACCTGCACGCGTTCGCCGCGGCGACCCTGTCGCGGCGCCCGCACCAGGACCTGGCGCAGCGCTACGGCGTGCCGCCTTCGACCTTCTCCCGACGCCGCAAGCGTGGCGCCACGGCGGTGGTCGACGGGGTGCGCGCCGAGCTGCTGCAACGCGAGACCCCCGACGACTTCCTGCGCATGCAGCACCAACTCGACCTCGACCGACTGGGCCGCGCGCCCCGGCTGGCTGCCGCCGTGTCGAGCTTCTGCCGTGGCGCGCTGCGGCGGATCGGCCGACTGGTCACCGGGTCTTTGCCCGGCGAGAGGGGCCCTGCGGACGCGGTCCGGGAGGCGGGCCGATGAGTGCGCCGCGACCGACCCCGCCGCGCGACGAGCCGACGCTCGACGAGTGGATGGCGTACTTCGAAGGGCGGCTCCTGCCCGCCGAGGCGGAGCGGCTGCGCGATCGGATGCGCGCCGAGCCGGCGGTGCTGGCGCGCGGCCTGGAGGTCGCCGGTTGGATCGGCGCCGATCCGCAGCTGCTGCGTCCTGGACCCGAACGCCCGGACCACGCCGCCGCGCCGCGGCCCGTGCCGAGCGGGCGCGCGCGTCGGGTCCTGTTCGCCGCCGCGGCGTTGGTGCTGGTCGCCGGTGTGGCGGTCGGTGCCTTCCTGTTGTCTGGGCTGGCCGGACCGTCGCACCCGGTCAGCGAGCGGTTCGCGAACGCCACCCAGGTCGGTGTGGTGGGGTTGGATGGTGGCGCGCTGCGCGGTGACACGACGGCCGCCACCGACCCGAGCACCCGCGCCACGCTGACCCTGGAGCGACCGGACACGCGGCTGGTGTTGGCCGCCGCGGTGCCGGAGCCGGCGCATGCGCTGTTCCTGCTGTGCGGCCGTGCCGACGGCTCGGTGCGGGTGCTGTTCGACGGAAGGGTCGGTCACGGCGCGGCCGACCCGCTCGGCGGCTCGGCGGCCGGCCCCGAGCCGCTCCTCGTCGACGAGGCGACGCTCGCGCAGGCCCCCGAGCTGGTGCTGTTGGTCGGCACGCGATCGTTCGACGCGCGCCGGGTGGTCGACCGGGTCCGCGCCGCGCTGCTCGAGTCGGCCGACGCCGCCGCGCTGCAGCGCCAGGTGGCGGAGTCGTTCGGCTGTGTGGTGCGGGTCCATCCGCTGCGCCTCGCTGGTGCGGCCGAGGGCGCGCGCCGCCGCACCGGCGCGGTCGAGGTCGATCCGGCGCTACGCGACGCGTTGCGCGCGCTGCGGGAAGGTCTCGACGCGGGCCGCTTCGAGGCGGTCGCCGCGCAGGCCGAGGGGTTGCTCGCGGCACACGACTGCGTCGATCTCGCGGTCGAAGAGCTGGTCGGTCTCGGCACTTGGGAGTTGCACGAGACCTGGCACCTCCGCGCCGCCGCACGGCGCGCGCTCGACGAGCCCGGACACGCTGCGGATCTGGTCGCGGCGCGGCGCGAGCTGGCGGCGCTGCGGGCGCGCTTCGTCGCCCTGGTGGTCGACCCGGCGCGTTCGGCCGAGGCGGTGGCCGCGCTGCGCGCTGCGTGCCGGAGCCTGGATGGTGCGCTGCGCCGGCTGCTGCCGCCGACCGACCCCGCGCGGCTCAGGGCACTGCACCTGGAGGCCAAGGTCGCGCTGCAGTTGGAAGGCGAC
The DNA here is from genome assembly GCA_030432695.1 of bacterium. Lineage (GTDB taxonomy): Bacteria > Planctomycetota > UBA1135 > UBA1135 > UBA2386 > JAUILN01. Next base: position 101,892 of record JAUILN010000017.1, read on the forward strand.
GCGGATGCTGCCGTCGCGATGCTGCAGGACGTCCGCCGCGGCTTCGACGCGATGGGCGCGACCGACCACGTCGCCTATGCGTCCCTGCTCAACGACCTCGCCGGCGTGTGTCGGCTGCTCGGGCACCGCGAACGGGCGCTGCACCACGCGCGTGCCGCCGCAGCCGCCGCGGTGCGGTCGCGGGCCGATGCCCGGATCCAGGCCGAGGCGCTACGCCAGGTCGCCGACCTGCTGCTGGACGCCGGGGAGGACGTCGCCGCGGCCGAGGCCTTGCGGGACGCCGGCGCGGTGCTGGCGGCGTCCTCGGCCGCTGCGCCCGGCGAGCAGGCAGTGGACGAAGTGGCGGCGGCCGAGCGGCGGGTCCACCTGGCCCTGTCGCGTGCCCGGCAACGGCTCGCCGCGGGCGACCACGACGCGGCCGGTAGCGAACTCCTGGCGGCGGAGTCGGTCGCGCGGCGCGTCGGCATCCACCGCTACGACGCACTGCTCGCACTGCGCTACGCGGAGCTCGCCCTGGCCAGCGGCGAACCCGACGCCGCGGCGAGTTGGCTCGACGCCGCCCGGCGCGACGCCGACGCCGAACGTCGCGCCGATCCGCGGGCCACGATCGGTGAACTGCAGCTCGCGGCCCGCATCGCCGCGGCGCGCGGCGCGGCCGAGTCGGCGCTGCTGCTGCGGATCGAGGCGTTCGAGCTGGCCGATGGCTGGCTCGCGCTCGGAGGCGGCGAGGACCTGGGCGACCACGCCAGCCGGGCCGCCGGCGTCGGTCTGCAGGCGCTGGCGGGTGACCTGGCGGCGGCCTGGCTGCAGGCCGGTCAGACCGACCGCGCGTTCGAGGTGATCGAGCGGGCCCGCGCCCATGCGCTGCTGGAAGTCCTCGCCGGCAGCGCGCCGGCCGCGGCGGAGCGCGAGCGGGCCGCGGAGTTCGCGCGGCAGCGTGCCGACCTGCACTTCGAACTCGAGGTGCTGGCGGCTCGCGGGCGCGCCGGGGAGCGGCTCGAGGACCGCGTCGAGCAGGTCCGCGCCGCCTTGGCCGACCTGCTGCAGCGCGAGTGGATCGCGGCGCGCTCCGCGGCCAGCCGCCTGCGCAAGGAGCTTCCCGAACTCGCGCCGGTCGCGTTCACCGAAGTCCAGGAGCTGCTGCCCGACGACGTGGCGCTGTGCTACTTCGCCCGGACCGCCGACGCGCGGGTGCTGTTCTGGCTGCCGCCGCGGACGGGCAACACCGCCGACGGGGCGGCCACACTGCAGGCACTGCGGCTGCCCGCCGCCGCGACCGATCCGGAGCTCATCGACACCCTGCGCCGCGGGCTGCGCGGTCTGCCGGTCGACGCCGCGGCGTTCGCGGACGCGCGCCGCAGGCTCGGTGCCGCGTGGCTGCCCGCGCCGATCCTGGCCGCGGCGCGCGGCGCCCGGCAGCTCCTGCTGGTGCCCGACCACGAGTTGGCGGAGCTGCCGCTGGAGGTCCTGTTCGCCGACGGCGAGGTCGACTCGCGGCCTCTGCTCGACGTGCTGCCGCCGACCACCCGACTGCGGGCGCTGGCGATGCTGCGCGGCCGCGGCACCGCGCCCCGTGGACACCCCGACCGTGCGCTCTTGGTGGGTGACCCCGTCTACCGCGTCTCGCAGCACGCCCACACCGAGGCGTTCGCGCTGGCGCGCACCGACGATCCGTCGGTCGGCCTGCCGCGCGTGCTCGCGGAGTTGCCCGAGACCGGCTCGGAACTCGGTCTGGTGCAGGCACTGTGCGAGTCGGCAGGTGTCGCGGTCGAGTGCCTGACCGGCGCCGATGCGCTGCCGACGCGGGTGCTCGCCGACTGGCCGCTTGGCGGGATCCTGCATCTCGCCGCCCACGGGCGGGTGGGTGACCCCTGGCGTCCCTACTCCGCCGGCATCCAGCTCAGCGCCTTGCCGGGTGATCCCGACAACGGGCTGCTCGACATCGACGACCTGCTGCGCCACGCCGCCGGCGGCGCGATCAGCGCTCCTGCGCTGGTGGTGCTGTCGGCCTGCGACACCGGCCTCGGTGCCCCGGGCTCGTTCGCCGGCTTCTCGCTGCCCGGCGCCTGGCATCGCCTCGGCACGCCGTCGGTGGTCGCGAGCCTGTGGGCGATCGACAGTGCGACCACCGTCCACCTCATGCAGGCCTTCTACCGCGAGCTGCTCGGCGGAGGCGCGGGCGGCGCGGTCTCGAGCGCCGCCGCGCTGCACGCGGCGCGGCAGCAGCTTCGGCGGCTGGTCGACGACCCGCGGCTCTGGGGGGCGTTCGTGCACTTCGGGCCGCCGTGAGGTGATCGAGGAGACGGCTCTGCGAGTCGTCGCTCAGTTGCGCGACTCGATGCTGACGAACCGGCCGTAGCCGATACCGACGTCGAAGCCGGCGCCGCCATCGAGGGTCGGGACGCCGCCGCGGTTGCCCTCGACGTCGAGGACCAGCAGGTCGTTGCCGTCGCCGCCCGACAGGATCGGCGCGCCGTCCAGGCCGCCGGTGATCAGCGCGTCGACCCGGTCGTCACCGGCGCCGCCTTCGAAGGTGCCGATCGAGATCAGGTCGGTGTCGACGAAGGTCTGGAGCTGGTCGATGCCGGCGCCGCCGCTGATCGAGCCGTAGTGCAGGTAGGTGGCCAGCGAGCCGGTCAGCCGCAGGTCGGTGGTGTCGTCGCCGAGGCCGAGGTCGCCGAACAGGCCGACCAGCGGGAACGCCGCGGTGTTCTGGTCGAAGGCCAGGTCGAGCAGGTCGCCGCCGCCACCACCCAGCATGCCCAGCCGCAGGCTCGGCAGCGCCGCACCGGAGCGCACGTCGACCAGCATCTGGTCGCGGGAGCTGCCGCCGATCAGGCCGACGGTGGCGTCCAGGAGCTGGGCGGGATCGGGGGCGTCGATGGTCGCGAACAGATCGGTCGAGCCTTCGCCAGTGGTGCCGAGCAGCGCGGTGCGCAGGCGGTCGGTGACCGAGACGACCTCGTAGGCGATCAGGTCGCTGCCGGTGCCGAGCTCGAGGATCGTGGTGAGGTCGACCACCTGGCTGGCGGTCTCGACCCGGTACTTCAGGTCGAGCTCGCTTTCCCCGACCGGATTGCGGATCACCGCGGGGAACGACGTGCGGGTCTGCACCTCGAGCTGCAGCTTGTCGTTGCCCGGGCCGCTGCGGTAGTCGAGCGCGGTCACGCCCTGGAAGTCGATCGGGCTCGGCAGGCCGGGGACGTCGAAGACCTGCGAGTTGCCGTTCAGTCCGACGGTGACCTTGACCTGGACGGAGCCAGGACCGGCGTCGATGAACAGGGTGCCGTTGACGACCCGGGCCGAGCCCTGGGCGAGGGCGACGGGGGCGAGGAGGGCCAGGGCCGTGGCGCTAGCGGACAGACGGAGGGAGACGGACATGGATTCGGTTCCTGAGGATGGCTTCTGCGAGGGGCGCCGCACCGTGCGGGCCGCTCTTTCCGTCCTCCCGTCGAGGGTGGAGCCGGCCACTTGCACGTCACATCAGGAAATCCGTAGGCGAAGTCCCGCCCGGCGCCGCCGCTACGTGTCCGCCTCGGTGCCAGGCACCAGGGCGGACAGGTGCCGCGGTGGTCAGTCCCCGAACGGCTTGCCGGTCACGTGCAGGCTCCGCCGCGGGATGCTGAAGATCAGCGCGGTCACCGCGGTGGCCGACAGCCGCGAGTCGCCGCCGTAGCCGGCGTTGTCGCGGTTGGGCTGGTAGTAGAAGGTGCCGTCGGGGCAGCGCGACAGGGTGAACCACCAGCGGTTGGCGTCCATCAGCGCACGGAACGACCTGGGGTCCGCGGCGGCAGCCATCGCCGCGAGCGCCATGCCCATGGTCGGCGAGCCGTGGGTGTCGGGGAAGCTCAGCGGGTGCTCGCCGATGCAGCGCGCGTGGGCCAGCGCGCGGTCGCGGTAGACGCGGTCGCCGTACGGCGACAGCAGGTTGGCGAGACCGGCGGCGCCGGTGCGGCCCATGTCGGCGTAGTCGCGGTCGCTGGCGACCTCGTCGGAGTACCAGACGTAGCCGTTCTTGCCGGTGCCGCGGGCCAGGAATGCGTAGGCCGCGTCGTGCAGCTCGCGGTCGACCTTCACACCGCAGCGCTGCATCAGCGCGAAGGCCAGGGCACCCTGGCCGGTGAGCATCGCGATCGGCCCGTAGCCCTCGAAGCCGGGGTTGTGGCCCCAGCCGCCATGGTGTTGTTCACCGTCCCGGGGAACCGCGTCGGGATGGGTCTCGCGGCTCTTCGGATTGATCTGCGCAGGGTCGGTGTATTGGCTCCACACCAGGAAGTCGTGGATCTCCTGGAGTTCGGCGACGACCCAGTTCTCACCGGTCGCGAGGTGGTACTCGCTCAGGAAGATCCCGGCGGCGGCGTAGCGCCAGTTGATCAGCCCGCCCGCTTCGCGCTCGGTCGAGGTGTTGCCAGCGTGGAAGCGCGCGCAGGCCTTGAGCTCGCGGCGGTACTTCTGCGGATTGTTGGCGAGCAGTGCCAGCGGTGCGAACAGGTCGTGCGGCGGGCTGCCCCAGGAGCCGTCGTCGCGCTGTTGCTCGGCCAGCCAGGGCAGGATCTCCGCCAGGATGCGCGCGGTCTTGGTGCAGTCCTCGGGGAAGGTCTTCGCATACACGCCGCTGTCGCGGGGGATCGCCAGCTCGACCTCCACGCGTTCGCCGTCGCGCTCGAGGAGCAGCGGGAGTCGGCCCTTTCCCGCCTTCGACTGAGCGTGTTCGAGCGCGTTCGCGAACTCGAGGATCGGTCCCTCCGGTCCGAAGACCTGCATGCCGTAGCCATTGCGGTGCTCGGTGCGGAACGGCTTGCCGAACGCGCCGACGATCCGGTCGTCGACCTCGACCCGCCGCCAGGCCGGCGAGTCCTCGAACACGTAGCGCACCGCGAGGCAGGTCTTCGCCGCGTCGAGCAGCTCGACGCGCAGCCCGGTGATCCCCAGGTTGTAGTACCAGCCCGGCACCTCGCGGTCGGGGCCGTGGTCGGTGGTCTGCTTCCACGGATGGCCGTCGGGGTGGTAGTGGACCTGGGTGGGAGTCACTGGCGTGGCGGCGAGCGCCAGCAGCAGAGACGGTAGGAGAGGTCGTCGCATGGCCGGGAGCGTAGGCGCGCGCGTCGGGATTCCGCACGCATCCTGGCGCCACGTGTCGGGTATCCGCATCGACCGCAGTGCGTCACGAACCCTGGATTCGGGCCGGGCGGTCGTCGCAAGTGGCGATTCCACGGTGGCTGCTGCGCCGCGTCGCTCACGGCGGCGCATCGAAGTCCCAGGAGTCGTCCATCCCGGCACGCAACTCGAGTCCGCGGCGCGATGCTCGATTCCCTTCGGCGCCTGCGCGCCCGCTCGGCTTTCGCCCTCGTCCTGCTCGGCTCGGCCGTGATGCTTCCTGCTCAGGGCGCGGTCTCGATCCGGATCCTGGACCACGACGCCTACCTGTCGGCCTCGGCCGGCCGGAGTCTCGCGCTCGAGGACTTCGAAGGCTTTCCCAGTGGCCGGCAGCCGACCGACCAGATCCGGCTTCGCCATGGACTGGTGTACGAGGGCACCGACGTCTCGATCACGATCGGCGATCAGGCATTGACCGGTGACATCCTGCAGCCTCGCGTGTTCCGTGGCTTCCCGCGCGGCACCTCGCTGTTCGCCTGCGCGTTCCCGCTGATCCAGCGGCAGGACGAGTACGACATCCTGATCGAGACCGTGGGTGGCACCACCCTGTTCCTCGACCACGAGCGCGGCGCGCGATTCCGCGACGACCGCTTCGGCCCGGTCGGCGGATTCCTCGCCGTGCAGGTCGAGGGCGACGCATTGGCCCGGATCAGCTTCCAGGCCACCAGCGGATCGGGCGGCCCCGGGGCGGGCGGCGGCGGCACCGGCAACTACTCGTTCGACGACGTCACGATCGACCTGGTGCCGACCGCGGACCTCGGCGGCGGCTGCCCGGGAGCGGCCGCGCCGGCGGTGACGCCGCTGCCGACCCTCCAGAGCGCGGGCCGGATCGCTTGCCCGGCGACTCTCGGCGCCTGCAGTGGCAACGCCCTGGTCCTGGTCGGTCCGCCCGACCCGACGCCGTTCACGCTGCCTTCCGCGCTCGGCTGCGGCACCTGCACGTTGATGATCGTGCAGGCCTGGGACGCTCTGCCCGATCCGTTCACCGTTCCCGCGGGACTGCCCATCGGTCTGCAGTTCAGCGCGCAGTGCGGCTGCGTGCTCGGCGGCTGCGTCGGGCTCTCCGCTGCGGTGCGGGTGACGATCGGCGGTTGACCCGACGCCGCCGCGGCACCGGTCAGCGCGCCAGCCAGGTCTCGGCCAGCAGCTCGCCGAGCGCCACGATCCCCGGCGTCGCGATCACCAGCTGCTTCTCGCGCCCGGGCAGGTCGAAGGCGCGGATGTGGGTCAGCAGCGGATCTGCCTCGGCGACCGCTTCCACCGCGGCGAGCACGTCGATCTTGGCCACGCTCTCGTCGTCGGTCGGCTCCTGCTGGCTGACGAACCAGCGCAGCTCCGGCATGCCGAGATCCGCACGACTCTGGCTCACCAGCGCCTGCAGCCGTTCGGCGACCCGGCTGCGTGCGCCGCCCCACGACATGTCGTTCTCGCCCAGGTGGTAGAAGATGCCGGCGAGTTCGACCTCGTGGCCGCGCTCTTCGAGCTGGGCGATCGAGCTGCGGACGAAGTCGAGGAACGGCGCGTAGCGATTGCGGTCCTTCGCCTCGCTGCCCTCGGGGCACCAGTCGATCACCTGGCTGCCGCTGTGGGTGTACTTGGCGATCGCGAAGTCGCGCTGCTTGCCGCGGTGCAGGCGCGCGGCGAACGACAGCTCCGGACCGAAGGTCTCGTCGAAGCCCGCTGGGCCGAGCGGCTCCCAGCCGTCGGAGACCCGGAACCCACCACCGATGTCGTAGCGGAAGGCGACGCTCGGGTCGTCCTTCGCCAGCTTGCTGCCACCGCGCAGCTTGTCGAGTTCGGCGACGAAGGCCCGCTCGCCCTCCATGTTGCGGTGGCCGGCCAGCACGAACAGCTCGACCTTCGCGCCCTCCGCATAGGGCCAACGCGCCAGCGGCCGCTCGCGCTTCGGCAGCCGCCCGATCCGCTGCAGGTAGGCTTCCGCGTGGCTCTCGCCGTGCTGGAGCTGGCCGAGGGTGCCGTAGTGGTAGTGCAAGCCCACCCCGCCGCCGATCTCCACGCCCACGTGGTTGGTCGGCACGTAGACCGCGTGCGGGTCGGCGTCGGTCACGGCCTTCTGGCCCCGGTAGATGTCGTACATCCGGGGCCTGAGATCCATGCCCCAGATCGTCTTGCAGCACAGCTCGCCGATCTGGAACTCCAGGTCGGGCGCGTCGAGGTCACGGCGCCAGCAGGCCAGGAAGCGCGCGAGGTTCTTGCCGTAGTTCGCCCGGTAGCCCTCGTCGAACATGTCGTTCTCGCCCTGGTGCCACACGAAGGCCTCCAGGCGATACGGGATCTTCTTGCGCTCGAGTTCGGCCAGCGCCTCGCGGACCCGGCGCAGCATCAGCGGATACATCTCGAAGCCGCTCGGCTGGTCGGGGTTCCAGTCGCCGCCGAGGTGCGTGCCGCCGGCCGCGACCTTGAGGATCGCCAGGGGTGCCTTCACATGCCGGCCGACCAGCCGCGCAAAGCTCAGCTCGGGACCGACCCAGCCGCGCACCGACTGCAGCGGCACCCAGCCGTCGGACATCGACTTGTCCTCGCGGCCGAGGCAGTAGTGGAAGCGGACCTCGGGCTGCGGCTGGTCGAGCCCGGCGAACGGCGGGAACTCGTCGACGGCCTCGATGTGCGAGTCCGCGCCCTCCATGTTCGACTGGCCGGCGAACAGGAACACCCGGAGCGTGCGGGTGTCGTCTTGGGCGGAGAGACCTGTTACGGAGAGCACGCCGAGCAGCACGGCCGCCGCGATCGGGTGCCGGAGGAATCCGTCGATCATGCCGGCAGCGTACGCGCGGCCGGGCTGCAGGCGGCGTCGAAACCGTGTCGCGTTGCCTCAGCGGATGCGCAGTTCGAGCGCGCTGCTGGTGACCAGGCCGAGCGGGTTCGCCTGCGGATCGAGCAGGATCCACTGTACGTAGACACTCTGGCCGTAGGCGTTCGTCGGCATTGGAAGGCGCTGCGAGGGGCCGCCCGGGGAGTAGAGCAGGGGAACGAGGCTCAGGTCGCAGCCGGGCATCCCGAGCGTATCCAGGGGCACGGCCGCGGGCGTCAGGCCCACGGCGAGGATGCTGGACGCGTCCGCCTCGGCCAGGACGACCTCGAAGCCGCCGTGGCCGGCCAGCGAGGGCTCGACGAGGTCGCGGCTCTCGTCGACCTGCGCGCAGTCGCGCGATCCCGAGACCAGGCGCGGTTGGAAGGCCTCCGGCTCGTAGTTCAGGTCCTCGCCGTAGAGTGGGCCCGATGCGGTCTGCAGGGCCCAGGTGGCCAGGAACTCGCCGTTCTGCCCAGGCGTGCCGTTGGGAACGCGCGCGAAGGTCACCGCGGGCGAGCGGGGCAGGCCCGCGCTCGTCACCAGCCAATCGAGTGCCGTTCGGCCGTCGCTTCCCAGGCGGGCGAGGCGGATCTCCCGTGCGATGCCATCGAGGACCGTGAAGCTGGCGGTGGCGATCGGCAGGTTGTGGGTGTCGAGGGCGACCGAACCGTTCTCGTAGGTCCGGCCCGAGTGCAGGGTCCGTTCGAACAGCAGGCTGTGGTCGCCCTCGGTCTCGATCCCCAGCGTGCGGAGCGATCGCACTCCGAGTGCGGGCACGCGCTCGACGGTGAGCACGGTCGTGGTGCTCGACTCCCGGCCCCGGAGCTGCGCCAGCACGCCGCCGGTGCTCGTGTACAGCGTGGTCGTCGTGGGTTCGATCCCGTGCAGCACGCCGCCGAACGGCTGCGGGTAGCCGATAATCCGGCGGCGCTGGATCGTGCTCCGTCCATTCGCGGTCTCGATCCAGCAGATCGAACTGCTGTTCCGCGATCCGAACACGACCTGCGGCGCCACTTCGACACCTGTCGACGCCAACGCGGTGCCGAAGGTCACGACGCTGCTGCCGAAGTCGTTGTCGTAGAACAACGCGGTCCGGACCGTGTTGGAGGTCAGGTACCGTCGGTCATAGGCGAGCGCGATCGACGACGCGTTGGGGCCACCGCCGAGCGACGGATTGCGGATGTGTTCGTTGGTGACCGCGGTCACCCGGTGATGGATCGAGGCATTGGGCGCCCAGAGGACCGTCACCTCGGTCTTGGTCGCGCTCCGTTCCTCGTAGGCGAGGTAGGCGCCGACGGTGTCGTGGAAGGAGCTGAGCGACGCTTCGAGGTCGATCTGCACCGTGCTGGTCGCGGCGCTGAGGTCGGCGTAGCGGATGGTCCGGTTGGTCCAGCCGTCGTCGTAGCGAGCCAGGTAGACGTCATGGTCGCCGCTCGACGCCACCCGCGTGTAGGCCGCCCAGCGCTCGGTGCGGTCCATCGCGGCGACGTCGGTCATGCCCAGCGACTCCGAGTTCGACGAACTCAGCAGCACCGGGTCGATGGTCAGCGGGAAGGTCGCGGCGGCGACCGCATCCGCGTCGAGGCGGAGTACGACCGAAGCGCCGTCGAACGAGGTGGTCATCGGGAAGCGGCGACCCTCGGCGTCGACCGCGGTCGCGGCGCCATACTCGATCAACGGCCGACCCGCCGCGTCGCGGAAGACCAGTGCTGCGTGGGACGACGCCTGCGGCGGGCAGGACAGGGGCGTCTCGATGGCTCCGACGACTTGCAGGGGCCCGGGCTTCGTGGGACGGATCGCGACGCGGAAGGTCTGCTCGACCGAAGCGCTCGAGACGTCGTAGGCCTCGACCACCGATCCGAGATCGTACTCGTAGCGCAAACCGTGGACGGCGCGTCCGGACGCCCGGAACCCTTCCGGTGCGGTCCAGTCGCGGTCGCCGAGCTGCCACGACACCGTGCGCCAGCGCAGCGACTGTCGCTCGGCGTAGTGGGTGCCCGCGTACGGAACGAACTCGAAGCCGGGGCGTCCGGGCTGTTCGAAGGCGACCTTGAAACCTCTCCCGGCTGCCCAGGTCCCGTAACCCTCGAGCGCGCGGCGGTGGATCGGTACGACGACGCCGTCGAGCAGGTCCGGTCCGCGGCGGAGGGCTCCGGTGTCGAGGGGGAGCTGCTGGCAGGTGAGCGCGCTGGCGAGGGCCAGCACGGCGAGCGACGCGGCGCGGGGACGGACCATGATCCGAGCGGTGTCCCGGCGTTCCGGGGCATGACCGGAAATCCGGCCGCGATCGATCCCGGACCGGACGGCGATCCGTGACCGACGCTCGGGGCCGATCAGGGGGCCGCGCGAATCCCCTTTCGACCCTATCCTCGAGTCCGTGCGACGCTCTGGAGACCCGCGATGACCGAGTCGGATCAGCAAGCGGCCGTGGTCTGCTCCTTCCTCAGCCAGTTCGCCGCGGACCGGTCGCGGTCGGTGCCTCGGCCGCTCGCCGAATACCAGGCCCGCTATCCCGGTTTCGAGGCAGTGATCGCTCGGGAGTTCGAGGCGCTTGCCGCTACGGCGCCGGACGAGGCGGAAGACTCGACCCTGACATCGATCGGTCGGTACCGCGATCTCGGAGTCCTCGGTCGCGGCGGGATGGGCGAGGTGCGGCGTGTCTGGGATCCCGACCTGCGGCGCCGGGTCGCGATGAAGCTCCTGCGCGGCGGCTCGGAGGAGCAGTCCGGCGGGCGGGAGCTGCTCGGCCGGTTCCTCGACGAGGCGCGGATCACCAGCCAGCTCCAGCATCCGGGCATCGTCCCGGTGCACGAACTCGGCCTCGACGACCACGGCCGCGTCTACTTCACGATGGCCATGGTCCGGGGCCGGACCTTCCTGTCGATCATCGATGCGGTCCGCGAGGGCGCCGAGGACTGGACGCTCACACGCGCACTCGGCGTTCTGCAGCGGGTCTGCGAAGCCGTCGCCTTCGCCCACAGCCGCGGCGTGATCCACCGCGACCTCAAGCCCGGCAACATCATGGTCGGCCCGTTCGGGGAGGTCTACGTGCTGGATTGGGGGGTGGCGCGGATCGGCGGTGACGGCGCCGAGGCCGACGATCCGTCCGCCGCCGACGGCGGTGGTGGCCAGGGTTCCTTCGGCGACGCCGAGGCGATCGACGGGGCGACGGAGGTGGACCGGCACGGCATGCGGACCCGGTGCGGCGAGGTGGTGGGTACCGCCTGCTACATGCCACCCGAGCAGGCGCGTGGCGAGCACGATCGGCTCGGCCCGCGGACCGACGTCTATGCGCTGGGCGCCGTGCTCCGGCACCTGCTGGTCGGCACCGCGCCGTTCACGGAAGCTGGTTCGCGCAGGTCGTCGCGCGAGATCGTCGGCGCGCTGCTGCGCGGGGGCCCTCCACCGCTGCTGCAGTGCGAGCCCGGGGTGCCACCCGAGCTGGCGGCGGTCTGCGAGAAGGCGATGGCCCGTGCGGTGGAAGACCGCTACGCGAGCGTCGTCGAGTTCGGTGCCGACCTCCGTTCGTTCCTCGAGCAGCGGGTGGTGCAGGCCTACGAGCGCGGCGCCTACGCGGAGCTTCGCAAGTGGGTACGGCGCAACCGGGCCGTCGCGGCCGCCGCGGCGCTGGCGGTGGTCGCACTCGGGGTCGGCTTGGGCGTGAGTCTGGTCCAGACCGGGCGCGCCGCGCAGGCTGCGGCCCGGGCCGAATCCCACTTCGCGCTCGCCACCGACGCGATGGAGGAGCTGGTCGAACTCGGCAGCCGGTCGCTGGCAGACCTGCCTGGAGCCGACGAAGCGCGACGGCGGCTGCTGCAGACCGCCGGCGAGTTCCACCTCCGCTTCGTCGAACTCGAGGGCGACGATTTCGAGACGCGGCAGCGGGCTGCCAACGCCTGGAGCCATGTCGCCGAGATCCGCCGGGAGCTCGGGGCCGACGACGCAGCCGAAGACGCCGTCCACCGGGCGCGGGAACTCCTGGCCGGCCTGGTCGCCGAGCGGCCGGAGCGCGTCGACCTGCAGGCGACGAGCGCGTGGCTGGCGAACACCCTCGGCCTGCTGGATCTGGCGCGCGGCAACCCGGCCGCGGCCAGGGAACATCTAGAGTCGAGCGAGCGACGGCTCGTCGAGCTGATCGACCGTGGTGCGGACGACCTCGCGACGCGTACGCGCCTGGTCCACGTGGTCCACAACCTCGGCGTGGTCGATTCGGCCCTGGACGACACCTCCGCGGAACTCGCCAATCGACGGCGAGGCGTGCAGCTGCGTCGCGAATTGCTGGCCGCGCGGCCGGAAGACGTCGACCTGCAACAGGGGCTCGCGACCGCGTGGGGAGGGCTTGCCACGGTGCTACGGCGGCTGAAGCAGTTCGAAGCCGCGGACGCGGCGTTCGCCGAAGCGCTCGGGATCATCGAAGCGGTGCTGCAGGCGGAGCCCGAGAGCCGCGAACACCGGCTGCATGCGGTGGTGCTGTGGAACAACCACGGACTCCTGTGCCGCGCCCGGGGTCGATCCGACGCGGCCGGCGAGGCCCTCGCGCGGGCTGAGCGGCTCGCCGACGGACTGGTCCGCGACTTCCACCTGGTCCCGGCCCACCACGAGCACTTCGCGATGGTGTCCCACAACCTGGCGCTGCTCGAGCTCGACAGGCGGGAGTATGCGTCGATGCGGGACCGTGCCGAGGCGGCGGTCCGCGCGACTCTCCGGGCCCTGTCGTTCGAACCGGATTCGGCGCCGCTCCGCGAACGGCTGCGGACCCGCTACGGCCTGCTGCTGCGCAGCGAGTCGCTACAGCGTGACCACCGGGCCCTGGCTCGGCGCGCCGGGGAACTCCGTGGGCTCGGGCTCGAGGATCCGGCGTGGGTCGAGTACACCGTGGGCTATCACCTCGCCCGTTCTGCGGCGATCGTCTACGGCGAAGCGACGCTGACCGCGGCGGAGCGCGCCCCTCTGCTCGCGGAGTACCGGAGTCGGGCGGTCGCCGCGTTGCGCGCCGCGTTCGACGCGGGCTGGCGCGATTGGGAACTCCGATCGACCGTGTTCTCCGAACTGCGCCAGGATCCGGACTTCGTCGAGCTGCGGGCCCTCGTCGATGCACGCGCCAGCGAGCCGCGGGAGGCCGGCCGGTGAACGCGCCCTCTCCTGGTTCGCACGAACTCACGTCGCTGCACACGCGCCGCGCGATCGACGGCGACGTGGTCAGCCTGGAGTGGCTGGTCGAGCGGCTCGCACCGCTGCTGGTGGCGCACGCCGACTACCGGCTCGGCCCGATGCTGCGACCGTACCACGAGGCCGAGGACCTGGTGCAGGAGGCCTGGATGACCGCCTTCCGTCGGCTGTCCACCCTGGAACTCGACGACGGTCAGCGGGCGGCGCCGACCCTGCTCAAGTTCCTGAGCACCACGATCACGCTGCAGGTGCAGAACCTGCTGCGCCGCCACCTGCGCGGCGGCCGCCAGCTCCGCCGCGGCGCCGCCGAGACCCTCGACGAGCTGCCCGCCGAGGCCTCGGGCGTGATCACGCGGTCGATCCGCCGCGAGCGCCACGACGCGGTGTCGCAGGCGATCGAGGAGTTGACCGGTGCCGACCGCGAGGTCGTGTTGCTGCGCGGTGTCGAGCAGCTGCCCAACAAGACGGTGGCGACCGTGTTGGGGTTGTCGGAGGCCGCGGTGGCCAAGCGCTACGAACGCGCCCTCGGCCGACTGCGCGGCAAGCTGGCCGACTCGGTGTTCGCCGAGCTGCCGGCCTGAAGCACGCTCGGTCAGCGCACCCGGGCCAGCACCGAGCTGGTCGAGACCAGGCCGAGTGGATTGGCGGTCGGCTCCACCAGGATCCACTGCAGGTACAGGTTCGCGCCGTAGAGCGACGAAGGCAGCGGCAGCTGGATCGCGGGGCCGCCGTTCAGATAGAGGATCGGGTCGACGTTCAGCCGGCAGCCGGTCATGCCGAGTGCGTCGAGGGGAACGTCGGTCGCGGTGACGCCGAGGGCCACCGCACTCAGGCCGTTGGCCTGCGGCAGGCTGATGAAGTAGCGGCCGTGGCCGGCGAGCGACGGTTCCACGAAGCCGGCGAGTTCGTCGACGCCGGCGCAGTCGACGCTGCCGCGGACCACGACCGGATCGAAGGCCAGGATCGAGTAGGGGAGCTCCTGGCCGTACAGCGGGTGGTTCGACGCGGCAGAGCCGTAGACCGCGACGAATTCGCCGCGCTGGCTGGGGTCGCCGGCATCGGCATCGGCGAAGCAGACCGAGGGAGCGCGGGGCAGGCTGCTGGAGGTCGTGATCGAGGCGTCGGCGACCCGACCGTCGAAGCCGATGCGGGCGAAGCGGACCTCGCGCGACAATCCGTTCAGCACCGTGTAGCAGGCGGTGGCGACCGTCGGGTTGTAGGTGTCGCAGCGGATTCCGCCGTTCTCGTAGCCGAGGCCGGAGTGGAGTCGGCGGTCGAGGAGGGTTCCGCCGTTGCCGGAGATGTCGAGGGCCCTGACCGTCAAGGAGCGCACTCCCAGTCCGCGCGGAGTGCTGACGTAGCTCAGCAGCAGGGGGCCGTCGTCCTTGGTGGCGCGGAGACCGGTGATCGTGATGCTGCCGGTGCGGAGCCGGTTGATCGAGACAGGATCGAGGCTCGGCATGCCGCCCCACGAACCCGCGTAGGAGATCCGACGTGAGTAGACCGTGGTCCTGCTGGGGTCGTTCTCGGCCCAGAGGACCATCCAAACGTCATCGCGGACCACCTGTGGGGCGACCTCGACGCCGGTCGACGCGAGTGCGATCGGGAACGTCGTGACCCGACGGCTGTTCACGAATTCGTCGACCACCAGGGCCCCGACGGTATTGCTGGCGGGGTTGCGCCGGTCGTAGGCCAGACAGACGCCGGAGTAGGTCCGGTGCCCGGCCAGCGAGGGGTTGCGATAGTGCTCGTCGACACGCGCCGCGAGCACCTGGTGCACGATCGCTCCCGTCGTGAGCCAGACCACGGCGAGGTGGGTGCGGTCGGCGTAGCGGCGCTCGTAGGCGAGGTAGGCATTGGGCAGCGGGTTCAGGTTGGGGCCGCAGGCGGCGACCGAAGGGGCCCGCGAGCTGACGCTCGACGACAGGTCGGCGTAGCGGGTGCCGCGGTTCGCCCAGTCGTCCTCGGAGCGGATCACGAACACGTCGTGGTCGGCCGACGACGCGATGCGCGTGAAGGCGACCCACTTGATCGCACGCTGGTTGCTGTCGATCGAGGTCTCGCCGAGCGTCTCGGTGGTGGATTGGGCGAGGAGTTCCGGGTCGACGACGAGCGGGAAGCGCGCGCGAGCAACGGCGTGCGCGTCGAGCCGCAGGGTGATCCGTCGGCCGTCCCAGGCGGTGGTCATCGGGTAGCGACTGCCTCCTGCGTCGACCGCGGTGGCGGCGCCGTAGGTGACGGTCACGCGCGCTGCGGGATCGGTGAACCGGAGCGGCTGGTGGGCGGGGGCGCAGGGGGTGGCGGTCAGAGGGCAATGGACCCTGCCGACCACCTCGAGATCACCTCCTGCCGCTGGGCGGCTGGCGATGACGAAGGTCTGCTCGACGCCGTCGCTGCGCAGGTCGTAGGCCTCGACCACGCCGCCGAGGTCGTACTCGTAGCGGGTCGCCGAGCGCGCGGTGCCGCGTAGGTGTTCGGCGGTCACTCCGCGAGCGAGCTGCTCGGTGGCGAATCGCACCGATTCGGTCGTCCATCGCCAGCTCTGGTTGTGTTCGAAGGCCTCGCCCGCATACGGCACGAACTCGAAGCCGTGGTGGTCCGGTTGGTCGAAGGCGACCTTGTAGGTCCGCCCGGCGGCCCGGAGGCCGTAGTCCGCGAACTCCCGGCCATGGATGCCGACCAGGAGGTCCTCGGTCAGCGCGGTGGCGGTCGGGGGCGGCTGGTGCAGGTCGGCGGGGTCCTGAGCCGACAGCGTGGCGGTCAGCGACAGGGCTGGACCCAGCACGGCGAGTGGAGAGAGCAGGTGGAGTCGGGGCGCCATGCTGACTCTGTGTCGAGCCCGCGCGGGTCACGACCACAATTCTCGGGTATCACTGGACTGGCCATCACTGGACTGGCCATCTCTGAACTGGGGCATCACTGGATGCGCACGAGCACCGTGTCGCTGGTCACGACGCCGAGCGGATTGGCGCCGGGTCGCACCAGGATCCATTGGAACAGCAGGCTCGCTCCATACGTGTTCGTCGGCAGCGGCACCGGCGTGACACCGTCAGCCGGAAGGTAGAGCACCGGTTCGGCGCCCATCTGGCAGCCGGTCATGCCGAGCGCGTCGAGCGGAAGGCGTGCGGTGCGGAGCCCGACCACCAGCAGGTCGAGGGGGCCGGCTTCCTGCAGGAAGGTGTCGAACTCGGCATTGCCGGCGAGTGACGGTTGGTCGAAGGCGGCGAGTTCGTCGACCTGTGCGCAGTCGACGCTGCCATTGACGATCAGCGGCAGGAAGGCTGCCGCGGGGTAATGGAGTTCCTCGCCGTAGATCGGGTTGTTCGAGGCCGCGGTCGCCCAGACCGCGACGTACTCGCCGGCGGCCGAGGGACTGCCCTGGCGGCGCGCCGCGAAGTCGAGGTCGGGGGAGCGCGGCAGGTTGGCCGAGGTGTTCACCTGCTCGGTGGCGATGTTGCCGTCGGCGCCGAGGCGGACGCAGCGGAGCTGGCGGGTCAGTCCCTGCAGCGTGGTGAAGCAGGCGGTGGCGATGCTGCCGAACTCCTCGTCGCGGGCGATCGCGCCGTTCTCGTAGGCGAGGCCGGAGTGCAGCGAACGGCTGTAGAGGACCGGGTTCGGGGCGGTGTAGGTGTCGATGGCGACGATCTGCAGGGCGCGGGTGCCGAGCCGCCGCGGGCTCCGGACGAACGAGTAGATCATCGTGAACTCGTTGGTCGTCGCGCGCAGCTGGTCGATCGTGTGGCTGCCGGTGCGGTACCGCTCCAGGGTGGCTGGGGACAGGAACGGCCGGGGGTCGAGGACACTGCCGCTGTAGTACACCTCCCTGGCGAAGATCGCGGTGCTCGAGGCCCCGTTCTCGGCCCAGGTGATGTTCCAGTCGGAGAGCGTTCCGCGGACCACCTGCGGGTGCACTTCTTCCGTCGTCACAGCGATCGCGGCCGGGAACGCAGTGAAGCGGAAGAAGCCGGTCTGGGCCTCGTCGACGACCAGCGCGCGCACCGTGTAGCTGGTCAGGAACACGCGGTCGTAGGCGAGGCAGACCCCGGCGAACAGGCCATCACCGCAGAGCGACGGGTTGCGCAGGTGCTCGTTGGCGATCGCCGTGACGCGGTGCACGACCCTGCTCTGCGCGCCCCAGGCGATGGCGATCTCGGTCTTCGTGGCGGTGCGTTGCTCGTACGCGAGGTAGGCGTTCGGCTCGCTGAGGAAGAAGTTGTCGCAGGCCGCCAGCGCGATGCCGTCGGTGCTCGTGGCCGAGGTGATGTCGGCGTAGCGGACCGACATGTTCTGCCACCCATCGTCGTAGCGCTGCAGGTAGACGTCGTGGTCGCCGGACGACGCGACCCGGGTGTAGGCCACCCACTTGGTGTTCAGCTCGTAGCTGTCGACGTCGAGCCGGCCGACGGTCTCGACGTTCGACCAGTGGATCAGCACCGGGTCGACGACCAGCGGGAAGCGGGCCCGCGCCACGTCGTCGGCGCCGAGCTGCAGGGTGAGGTGCGTGCCGTCCCAGGCGCTGGTCATCGGCAGGCGGTGACCGTCGGCGTCGATGGCGGTGGCCGCGCCGTACTCGACGGTGAGCAGTCCGTCCGGATCGGTGAAGTGGAGCGGGGCGTGGGTCGCGGCGCGCGGCGGGCAATGGAGCGGCGTGTCGACCGTCCCGGAGACCACCAGGGGACCCGTCCCGTCCGGTCGCGCGGCGATCGTGAAGGTCTGCTCGACTCCTGCCGCGGACAGGTCATAGGCCTCGACGACCCCGCCGAGGTCGTACTCGTAGCGAAGTCCCGAGACCGCGCGTCCCGCGGGATCCGCTCGGTCGACCAGCTCGAACTCCCCGCAGCGCGCCGCCACGGTCCGCCACCGCCAGTGCTGGTTCTCGGCGAACGAGGGACCGGCGTAGGGGACGTATTCGAAGCCCGGTCGGTCGGGCTGCGCGAATCCCGCCTTGAAGTTGCCGCCCGCCGCCCAGGTGCCGTAGCCGGGCAGGTCGCGGGTGTGGATCGGGACCACGAGGTCGGTCGCGAGTGGCCTTGGACCAGTCGCTCCGACGGTGGGGACGGGGTCGATCTGTCCGGCGGCGGATCCGGCGAGCCCGAGGGTCGAGCAGAGAAGGAGCAGGGAACGTCGCATGTCCCCCCGGTGTCCGGCGGGGCCGCTCCATGACCGGGAATCCGGTCCAGGCCTCTTCACCAGACCACGCGGATCCGCCACCGGCTCGCGCCGCTGCCGCGGTCTTCGTGGCCGGCCATCGCGATCAGATGGGACAGCCCGTGTTCGGTCAGCAGCGGCAGCGCGCTGTCGAACCACTTTTGGAGCTCCATGGTGTCGAACTCGGCGCCGGTGACCTGCGGCCAGGCCTCGTCGGCGGCTTCCAGGACCAGCGCGACCTGGCCGCCCAGCAGCGCGGTCAGGTCGAGCAGTCCGATCCCGTTCCAGCCGGGGGGCGCGAGGTGTTGGACGTTGCGGACCGCGTCGGGCAGTGCGGTCGGGGAGAGGGTGGCCGCACCGGGTTCGCGGCGGCCGGTGACCATCCGTTCGAGCTGGGTCACGGCCTCGGGTCCGAACGCCAGTGCGGCGAGGTCCTGGCCGACGGCGAGCTGGGTGCCGGTGAGGAACCAGGTGCCGAGCCGGGTGATCTCCACGCCATCCACTTCACGGGTCTCGTGGCGTTGCACCACACCGCGGAAGTGGTCGAGGAGCTTGTCGAAGCCGGCGCGGAACGCGGCGGTGTTGCGTAGCGACAGCGCCAGGCAGGCGCCGAGTGGCGGCGCGCCGCCGTCCTGGAACTCCTCGCCGTCGTCGTGTTCCCAGAGGTCGCCGAGGACCAGGACCTCGCCGCCGGTGTGGTCGAGGAGCTCGGTGTCGAGGTCGAAGCCGAGCTGTTCCCGGAGCTGCTCGCGGAACGGACGGTCGTCGTCGGTCCGGGTCTCGCCCGAGGCGTCCACGGTGTCGGCGACTACCCGGAACAGTTCGTCGATCCGAAACGGCATCGCCAACCACGGTGTCGCGTCGGCGGGCACCCGCGAGAGGATCTCGGGCAGCCGATCCACCGCCGGCAGGAGCGCTCCGAACACCCCGCGCGACCCTGCGTCGAATCCGAGGCTCGCTTCGAGCTGCACGCGGTCGGCCACGGGGCGTAGCGCGACGTCGAACGACCGCAGGCTCTGCAGGCCGAACAGGTGGACCAGGACCGGTTCCTCCTGGACACCGGGGAGATCGCGGAGTCGGCTCAGGTCGACGTGCAGCGCCAGTGGGACGTAGTCGGTCGGCTGGTCGGCGGCGAGGCTGGCGAGCGCGCGGGGCATCGCGGCTTCGAGCGGGATGCCGTTGCCGAAGAACGTGACCACGTGGCCGCCGAGTTCCATCGGCAGCGTGACGAAGCCGCCGTCGGACGGCCGGAGTTCCTGTAGCGAGTGTTCGCCGACCGCGCGGAGCGTCGGCGTGCCCGGGATCATCGCGCGCAGGGCGCGAGCGAGGTCGTCGGCCAGTGCGCTCAGGTCGGTGCTGCCGTCCATCTCCAGCGCGAAGATCCCGAAAACCCGTTCTTCGCCGGAGCCTGCTTGCACGGCGCCGAGTTCGGACGCCGTCTCGTCGAGCATCCACAGGACCCGGATCCGGCCGGTGTAGTCGAGGACCCGACGGCGGGTCGCGTCGAAGTCCTCGCGGTCGCCGTCGAGCTGTCGCCAGAACCCCTCGATCTGCGCGGCGAGCGGTGTCCACAGTCCCTCGCCGTCCTCGGAGGCGAGCAGGTCGCCGACGCGGGTGCCGGAGAACGCGGCGCGGAACACCTGCGGGCCGTCGACCTGCAGGCGGACCAGGGGAACGTCGGCAGTCGAAGTCGGAGGTGGGGACTCGTTTGCTGCGACGGTGGGCGCCGCCGGCACCGCGGACGATCCGGATTCGGGCGCGGCGGGCTTTGGTCCGTCGGGCGTCGTGGCTGCAGGGTCTTCGATGCTCACCCGTTCCGTGGTCGGGTCACCGAGGTTGGGCGACCAGAATTCAGGATCGAACAGGCCCAAGCCGAAGCCGAAGGGCGCCAGGAGGGCGGTCAGCAGGAGGATCTTCATCGTCGTCGTGGCGTACCAGGGAATCGTGGGAGCGGTCGGACTGCGCAACGCGAACGCCGCGACGAGTCCACCGCGCCAGTCGTCGGCGCGCTCGTCGAGTCGCTCGCGGAGCATCGCGAGTCCCCGTTGCAGCCTGGTCTTCACCGTGGCGACGGGCGTGTCCGTGGTCGCCGCGATCTCCTGGGGCGTCTGCTCGCGCAGGTAGCGGGCCAGGATCGTGGCGCGGTACGGTTCGGGCAGCGAAGTGACGACCTCGGTCAGCTGGCGCAGCGCGAAGACGTCCGCGGTGGACTCCACCCGGTCGTTCTGCCGCTGCCGCGCGGCGTCGGTCTCGTGGCGTCGCCGCGTGCGGTCGGCCCGTCGCTGCTTCAGCGCTACGTGCCGCACCACGCTCGCGACCCATCCGCCCACCGGTCCGGAGCGACGCGGCGGCGCGGTCATCGTCTGGATCGCCGCCTCCTGCAACACGTCGTCGGCGAGGTCGTCGCCGACCAGTTCGCGGGCCAGGGAGCGCAGCGCGGAGGTCTGCTGCAGGAGGCTGTCCAGGGGGGCTGTCATCGGGAACTCACCGGGACCTCCCCTGTGGTCGCGGGGGAGAACTCGAGGACTTCCGAAAAACTTCCCGCGTGGCCCCGCCGGGAGCCGGAGAAGGCCGGCGCATCGACCTTGGACGCCGCGGGAGTTTCGGGCGCCGTCGCGGGCCGGTTGAATGGATCACCCGGTGACCATTACACCGGCCGCCATGTCCAGAACCTCCGAAGCCCTGCTGTCGGTGACGATAGTCCTCCTCGCGCCCGTGCTCGTTGCCTGCCAGCAGCAGGACGGGGAAGCCGCTCCCCGACTCCGAGACCGCCCCGACCTGATCCCGCCGCGCGCCGAGTACTCCGAGCCCGACGAGCAGGAGAATCCCCTGCGCGTGGTGCTGGAGATCGATCAGGCGGGCCGCGTCTGGCACGGCGGCGAGGTCTGGCAGGATCCCGACGAGGACGGTGCCTCGCGCGAACGGATCCGTGCGCTGCTCCGTCGTTTGCGCGCGGAGCCCGAACGGACGACGCGGACCGAGCGCGTCCACGGCCGACCATTCACCTTGGTCAACGACCCGATCCTGCTTCGCGCCGACCGCCACACTCCGTGGTATTGCATCGGCCAGTTGATGTTCGACTGTTCCCAGCCGGACATCGCCTTCTGGAAGATCGAACTCGGGTTCAGCGAGACCGGGGAGTACCGCAGCGGATCGCCGACCAAGGTCCCGGCCTACCTGCCGCGTGACTCCGAGCTGCCGTTCGAGGAGATCGAGGAGATCGAGGAGGCCGAGGAGATCGAGGAGATCGAAGCGGGGGGCGGCCAGCAGGTCGGCGTGGTCGGCGGGCAGTCGCGCGAGACCGCGCGGACCTCCGAACCGGTCGAGTTCATCTCGCTGCGGATCGTCTGCGACGACTACGGCACCCAGTCGGTGCGCGAGGTCGGCGACGAGTCGGAGCCGAGCGCGGCCTTCGATCTCTCCGACCACGACGTCCACTGGGAGGTCGGTCCGGTGCGGTTGGCAGCGATCGACGACCTGCGTGAGCACCTGGCCAAGCTGGCCAAGGACCCGGCTTCCCGTGACCCCGAGGGCAAGCTGCGTGCGGTCGTCATCGAAGCCGGTCCGGATTGCACCTACGGTGATGTTGCCGTCACGCTGGACGCCACCCACGCCGCTGGCCTGAGTCGGGTCCATTTCGGCGGCGGCGGACCCGGGAGGCGTGGCGAGGGCCGCCGCCGCTGACCCTCGTCTCGCGACCCGGAGGTTTGGCAGGCTCGTCGCGCGATCGATAGGATCGAACCACCACGCCCCCGAGGAGTCGCGCTGCTGCGGCTTGGCCGTGGCCTCGCCATGCATCTCGGACTCCTCCCTGCGCTCGTTGCTGGTCAGTCGCGTGCAGGCTGTTCCGACCCGGTGACGCCCCGCGCGGCGGAGTCGACCAGCCGACGAGCCGCGTCGCCGTCGAATCTCGGGTCGAAGGGTAGGTCGCATCGCTGGAATCTGGTGTCGATCGACAGGCGGGTCCCCTTCGAGCGATTGTCGAGGGAGCCGTGCAGGAGGTCGGCGCGGAACACCACCACGTCGGAGGCCTCGAAGTCGGTGGTCAACCAGCGTCCGCCGAGTTCCCGCTGGATGCCGCGCGGACTGGCGCTGAACTTCCCTTCGTCGACGAAGCGCCAATGACGGAGCCTGCGGCGTTGCAGCGCCCGGTCGCGGTCGACGTCGAGCTGCGCGTAGGTCTGGACCTGCGGTGCGAGGTGCGAGCCTTCCAACACCACCAGGGGGCCCTGTTCTACGCGGACTGCGTGCAACGGGATCCAGATGGTCAGGAACTCGCGGCAACCGGCACCCATGTAGACGATGTCGGCGTGAGGTAGCGTGGCATGCCCGGGCGGCACGAGCCGCAGCCAGCTGTAGTCGAAGGGGCGGGCCGGTCCGTCGAGCAGGGCCGCAAACCATGCTCGGAGCTGCGGCCAGGCCAGGAGGGAGTTGATTGCCGGATGCATTCCCAGCGCCTGGACCACCCGCTTCGCCCTGCCGTCGCGCGCGACGATCGGATCATCGGAATCCGGATCGCTCGTCACGAGGTCGATCGCGGAGAGAGTGCGCAGTAGTGCGCGGCGAGTTTCGATGACCCGTTCCGGCTCCAGGAATCCGCGGAGCAGGAGGAATCCGGACCGTGCGAGATGTTGGCGCAGCACCGCCGGCAGGGCGTCTGCGTCGGTTGCCAGCATCTCGCCGAAGCGAGTGGGGGAGGTGTCGAGCTTCGCACCTTGCATGCTGGGTGCCACGTCGAGCTTCATGTTCCGGTCTCCAGGTCGCGTCCCGGCGTGGGGTCGCTCTCGTGGAAGCGTGCAACTCGGGACGTCCCGCGGTGGTGACAGCGGCACCGCAGCAACACGTCGAGCATCTCGTCAGCGACGACGTCCCAGGTGCGCCGCCGCGCGTGGGCGATCAATGTTGCCGGCTGGCGCGGCCGTGCCAGCAGGCGCGCGATGCCCGCGGCGATCGTCGGCGGTTCGCGGTCTGCCAGCAGCTCGCCGAACTCCGGCCCGCGGATCGCCTCGGGGATCCCGAAGACCGCCGAAGCGGCCACCGGGATGCCGCAGGCCCAGGCTTCGTAGAGCACAGTCGGCCAGCCTTCACGAGCCGAAGGCAGGACCAGCGCGTCGGCGGCAGCCATCCACCGAGCGACATCGTCCTGCGGCACGGAGCCGAGGATGCGCAACCGGTCGTGCACTTCGAGTCGGCGGGCACGATCCTCGATGGCCCGGCGTCGCGGCCCCTCGCCGACCAGCACCAGCTCCGCTGGCACGCCCATTCCTCGGAGCAGCGGCATCGCTCGGACCAGGCGTTCGAAGCCCTTGTTCCGGTCGAGGGTGCCGACGCCGAGCAGTACCGGCCGATCCCGTGGTAGGTCCAGGGCGTCGCGCAGAGCGGCCCTGTGGGCGGGGCGAAATCGCCGGGTATCGACTCCATTGGGGATGACCGAGGTCCGGTCGGGTCGCGCGCCGAGCCCTACCGCAAGGTCGACCAGCGCCTGGCTGACTCCGACGACATGGTCGGCGCCGCGTAGAGTGATCTCGATCTGTCGCCGGATGCGTGGGTAGTCCGGAAGCAGGGTGAGGTCCGAGCCGTGCGCGGTCACGCAGACCGGGATCCCCAACCGTTGCCCCACGTGCACCGCGGCGTATCCATCGGGCCAGAGGAAGTGCGCATCGATGACGTCGAACGGTGTCTCGCGGTGCAGCGGGGTGAGCTCTCGGCGCAGGACCTCGCAGTAGATCTGCGCATTGAGGCCACCTCGCCACTTGGGGACGACGAGACGGCGGGGGTGACGGATCTCGAGCAGGGCCCCCGCCATCGGTCGGCGTGCCGGCACGCCGGCGAAACGTCGCCAACGCTCGGGCAGTGGCAGGGCGAGTCCCGGACACCACGCGACGGGAGCGATGACTTCGACGTCGGCGGTGCGCGACAGAGCGCGGACCCGGTCCTCCGCGAAGGTGCCGAGCACGGGCTGCACCGGATTGGGGAAGACCGACGTGACGAACGCCACGCGCATCGCCGGTGCCAGGCCGCGTGGTCCGGCGACCGTCTCCATACGTCTCTGTTCCAAGCGAGTCGGCCTTCCCGGTGGATCGGAGACCCACGCGGTCATGGTAGCGACTCCAGTGACGGGCGCCCATGCCGGCCTTGCGGTCGATGCTCGAGGAACCCCCGACGACTCGTGCCCCGAAGGATTGGCGGGCGCCTCGCGCGATCCATAGGATCGGGTGACCACGCCCCCGAGGAGTCGCGCTGCTGCGGCTTGGTCGTGGCCTCGCCATGCATTTCAGACTCCTCCCAGCGCTCGTGCTCGCGTCTGTCGCGAGCCTTCCCGCCCAGCGCATTCATCCCGAGCGTGTCTACCCCGTGTTCGGGATCGGACCGACGGGGATCCACGCGACCATCGAGAAGGGGCGGGTCGTCACCGTGGCGTCGGTCGACGCGGGCTCTCCCGCGGAGACGGCCGGGATTCGCGCCGCCGACGTCCTGCGCACGGTGCGCGGTATGGACCTGTCGGTCTCCGATCCGCGCGTCCCGCTCGGTCTCGCGGTCGGCGATGCCGAAGCCGACGGCGGCCGCTACGGACTTGAGGTCGAGCGGGCCGGGCGGCGGCGACGGTTCCTGCTCGAGCTGCCAGCGCTCGGTGCCTATACGGAGACCTGGCCGCTCGGCTGCGAGAAGTCACAGCGCATCGTGGCGGCGACCGTGGACTTCCTGGTCGCGGCGCAGGGCGAGGACGGGTCGTACACGATCGGGGCCACGCGGCCGTTCCGCGACGAACTCCAGGGCTGTCTTGCGACCCTGTTTCTGCTCTCGACCGGGCGCGACGACCTGCTCGACGCGGTTCGTCGCCACGTGCTGCCGTTGGCAAGACGCGCCGAATCGCGACGCAACGCCGGCGGGCACGTCAACTGGCAGCTCGGCTACCAGGGGATCCTGCTTGGCGAGTACCACCTGCGCACCGGCGACGAGCGGGTGCTGAGCGGTCTCGAGGAACTCTGCGCCTGGGCCGCGGAGAACCAGGCGGCCGGCGGGTGGGGGCACGGCGCGAACGTCGGTCCGGGCTACACGCAGAGCGGGCTGATGAACCATGCCGGCCTGCCGATCCTGGTCGCGATGACGCTGGCGCGCGAGTGCGGCGTGGACATCGACGAGGCCGAATACCTGCGCGGCATCCGCCTGGTGCAACGGATGCCCGGTCACGGCTGCATCCCCTACGGCGATCACCGGAGCGAGCTCGGCTGGTCGAACACCAATGGCCGCAACTCGATGGTGGCCTGCTGCTTCGCGCTCCTCGACGACGAGCCGGTCTATCGGCGCGCGGCGCAACACCTCGGCCTGCTGGTTGCCGACTCGTATCACCAGCCGGAGTTCGGCCACACCGGCGGCGGCTTCAACGTGATGTGGCGCGGGCTCGGCTCGGTGCATGCGCCCGAGTCGAACGCGGCGAACTATCGCCGGCAGATGGACGAGCTGCGCTGGTACTTCGACCTCTGCCGCCAGCACGGCGGCGGCTTCTCGATGCCGGCCACTCCGCCCGACAACGCGCGCTATACGGGCCTGGCCTGGGGCACCGGAGCGGTTGCGCTGAACTACACCGCGCCGCTGCGGACGCTGCGGATGACCGGTGCGCCGCGGACTCGGCACAGCCATGAGACCGCCGCACCCGACTTCGCCTGGGGCAACGCGGCCGACCTCGCCTTCTTCGGCACTGACCACGCCGTGGGCTTCGGCACGGCGGAGGATCCACCGCACGTCGTCTACGACCGCTTCCTCGGCGATCGCCGCGACGAGGCCGACGTCGCTTATGCCGCGCGCCACCTGCGGCACTACAGCCCGATGGTCCGCACCTGGGCGACCCGTCGACTCGCGACACTCGGCGGTGACGAGGCGGTGGCTGCCCTGGCTGAGGCGGCCAGCGACGACGATCCGCGGGTGCGGCGCGCGGCCTTCGACGGGGTGTCGGGCTACGACAACTGGGGGCGGCCCCTGAAGACCCGCTTCCCGCCCGAGGTCGTCTCGAAGCGCTTCCTGCCGGCGATCCGGAAGACCCTGGAAGGCCCCGAGTCCGCGTGGTGGGAGGTCGACGGCGCGCTGTTCGCGCTCGGTGCGACGCGACCGGAGGACGTCCGCGCCGCCTATCCGCTGATCCATCGCTACGACGAGCACGACGACTGGTACCTGCGCGAGGCCGCGTTCTGGGCAGCCCTTGGCGTGCGCGCGACCATCACCGAGGAGGAGTTCGGGGCACTCGCGGAGCGCTATTCCCGCTCGTGGCACGTCTTCGAGCGCGCCTCCTACGACGGCGGCTTCCGGCGCATCCTCCGCGACGACAAGGTCGCCACCGAACGTTTCGAACTGAGCTTCGCGGTGCGGACGCTAGGTGCCACGCTGCACGAGCCGCACGTGATGCTCGGCTACGGCAAGGGCGGCATCCACGAGGCCGCGCACCGTACGATGATGGTGCTGAAGCACTTCGACCCGCAGGCGTTCCGCTTCATGGTCGACGACTTCGTGACCTACCTCGGGATCTGGGAGCCCTACTACCAGCACAGCGTGTGGCTGATCACCGGCAGCAAATGGCAGCCGGGGATCCTCGCGGTCTTGAAGGGACTCGGCGAGGACGGTCGGCCGATCGTGACGGCGCTGCGCGGAGTCCTGGCCCGCTACGACACCTTCGACGCGAAGCGGGCCGGCAGGAACGCGGCCGGTCTCGAAGTGGCCATCCGCGCGGCGGTGGACGGCTTCGAGGCCGAGTACGGCCGCTGACCAGGACTCCCGACCTAGAGCATGCAACTGCGACCCTACCAGGCCGCCGCGCTCGAAGCGGTGCGGGATGCCTACCGACGCAAGCACCGCGCAGTGCTGGTGGTCATGCCCACCGGCACCGGCAAGACGGTGCTGTTCGCCGAGATCGCGCGGCTCGCCAAGGGGCCGGTGCTGGTGCTCGCGCACCGGCAGGAGCTGGTCGAGCAGGCCCGGCAGAAGATCGCGGCGTGGTGCGACGACGTGGTGGCGGTCGAGATGGCGGGGCGCCGGGAGTTCACGCGGCCCGACGGCACCCGGCCGCGGATCACCGTGGCCAGCATCCAGACCCTGCGGCAGCGCCTCGCCTCGGTGCCGCGCGATGCGTTCCGGATCGTGGTCGTCGACGAGGCGCACCACGCGACGGCCGATTCCTACCGTGCGGTGCTGGACCACTTCGACGCGCACCTGCTGGGCGTCACCGCCACGCCGGACCGCAGCGACCGCGTGCCGCTCGGCGAGGTCTTCTCCGAGGTCGCCTTCGAATACGACATGCGGACGGCGATCCAGGACGGCTGGCTGTGTCCGATCCGCTCGTTCCTGGTCCAGACCCAGGCCGACTTCTCGCGGGTCCGCAAGATCGCGGGCGAGCTGGCGACGCGCGACGTAGAGGACATCCTCAACCAGGAGCTGCACCTCGTGGAGGTCGCGGCCCCGATCCTCGGCGAGCGGGGCGAGCGGCCGGCGATCGTCTTCGCCGCGTCGGTGGCACACGCGCACGCGTTGACCCGGGTGCTGAACGAGCTGGCCGGCGATCCGGGGTTCGCGGTCGCGCTCGACGGCACGTCTTCGTTGGAGGAGCGCGCGCCGGTGTTGGAGCGGTTCCGCAGCGGTCGGGTGAAGGTGCTGGTGAACTGCGCGCTGTTCACCGAGGGCTTCGACGTGCCCGACATCGCGCTGGTCGCGATCGCCCGGCCGGTGCTGTCGCGGGCGTTCTACGCGCAGATGGTCGGCCGCGGCACGCGGATCGCGCCGGGCAAGCAGGACGTGCTGGTGCTCGACTTCGTGCCGACCAACTGCCGGCATTCGCTGGCGCAGGCAGTCGACATCTTCGCGTCGTCCAGCGAGGAGGTGCAGGCGCGGGCGCGGCGGATCGCGGCCGAGCGCAGCGCCGAGGGCGAGGCGATCGCGGTCGAATTGGCCCTCGAGCTGGCGCAGCAGGAGCAGGAGGCCCAGGAGGCCGACGTGTCCTACCAGCTCCGCAAGCGCGATCCGTTCGCGGCGGTCGGCATCGATCTGGAGGAGCATCGCCGCAAGCACCGCGGCGGTCCGCGGGCGACGGCGACGCAGCTGGAGTACTTCCGGCGCGCCGGCCTGCCGCTGGAGCTGGTCGAGGACCTGTCGAGCCGTCAAGCCGACAACCTGCGTGAGGAGCTGCTCGATCGCAAGGCGGTGGGGCTGTGCACGCCCAAGCAGGCGCGCA
Organism: bacterium; assembly: GCA_030432695.1. Lineage (GTDB taxonomy): Bacteria > Planctomycetota > UBA1135 > UBA1135 > UBA2386 > JAUILN01. Next base: position 130,394 of record JAUILN010000017.1, read on the forward strand.
AGCTGGTGGAGCACGGCATCGACCCGCGCAACCTCTACTTCGACGAGGCGCAGGAGCTGCTGCGGGAGATCAAGGCTGCGCGGCGGGCTGGGGGGTGAGTCCCGTGCGCCGAGCCTGTCTCACAGCTCCTTGATCCGGACGTTGCGATACCAGATCCGCTTCGCCTCGTCCTGGAAGCCGATCCAGCCGGCTGCGGGGCGGTCCTTCATCGGACCGTCGCTGAGATCGATGTCCACGATCTGCTCGCCGTTGAGGACCACCGTGAGCTGGCTGCCGCGCATGGTGATCGTGTAGCGGTTCCACTCGCCCGCCGGCTTGACCATGTTCTTGGTCGGCCCGACGGTGCGGATCACCCCGCCGCAGTCGTGGTGGCCGACGTCCTCTTTGCCGTAGGTGTCGAGGATCTGCACCTCGAGACCGCTGTCCACGTGGTTGCTTCGGTCGCCGACCCTCAGGAAGACGCCGGAGTTGCCCTTCGGCTCGAACTTGAACTCCAGGTCGAGCACGAAGTCGGAGTAGGTCCGCTCGCTGGTCAGGTAGGCGTCGTAGCGCTGCCAGCCCGACTCGCCGGGCCGTGGTTCGAGGGTCACCACGCCGTCGTCCTGCACGATCCAGTTGCCGGTGGTGCGCCAGCCGCTCAGGTCGGTGCCGTTGAAGAGCGGCTGCCACTCAGCCGTCTCGCCGCGTCCCGGTTCGCTGTCGTCGCTCGGCTCGAACGGCACCCGGCAGATCACCGTGTCGCCGCGCCCGTCGGCGCCGGCGATGCTCTGGATGGTCCAGAGGTCGAGCAGGTTGTCGCCGTCGACCACGCTGCCGCTGTAGTCGCCCCAGGCCACGCCGTCGGTGGCCGCCTGCCCTTCGCCGAGGCGCACGATCTCGCGCAAGGTGCCCGGCGTGTCGCTGGCGCGTCGGAACGCCAGCCGCGGGCTGATGAACATCTCCCCGTTGGTCTCCTGGAAGCCGACCAGCACGTCGAGGTTGCGGTTCACAGCCAGGGTCGTCTGGATGTAGTTGGTGGCCGGGTCGTGGATCAGCCCGCTCTGCACTACCGTGCCGTCGAGTTCGAGCTGGTGCCATTGCACCGCCGCGCGGCCCTTGCAGTGCACCGCGTGCGAGAACCACAGGAAGCCGCCCTGCAGGACGAGGTTCTTGGGGTTGCGGTCGCCCGAGGCGGTCTTCTGGTCGGTGCCCTTCTGCGGGGACTGTGGTGGATAGCCGTTGAACTCGAAGCCGTGTCGCCGCGAGCCGACCTCGACCGCGCGCGGCGTGCCGTCTTCGCCCTCCGTGACCTTCACCACCCGGATGTCGCGGCGGCCGACGTCGACGAAGTACAGGTCGTCGACCGGGTCCTGGGTCTGCACCGGATGACCGAGGCTACCGGCGAAGTGGAACACCTCGGCCGGCTCCCCGGCCTTCGCCTGGGCGGTGCGCAGCACGAAGGTCCGGTCGTCGCCACCGGGGAACGAGTAGCCGATCCACTTGCGGCTGTAGCCGATGCCGCCGCCGTCGACGCCGCCCGGTGCCGGCACCGGATAGGTGTTCCAGGCCTTGGTGGGATCGTCGCCCGCCGACACCGAGACGTTCACCGGCTTGAGCTTGGCGTCGTCCCAGGGGTTCCACAGGTCGAAGCCGAACACCCGGTTGTGCGGGTCGAAGAACAGCTTCGGATCGATGCCGCCGTTGAAGGCCGACTGGCTTACGCCGTCGACGAAGTTGCCCGCCTTGTCGTAGATCACCAGCCCGCTGTTGGTGCCGTGGAACACGTAGCCGCCGCCGACCGCGATCTGCGGATCGACCTGGCGGTTGCCGTCGGTCGAGCCGTCGAAGACCAGATAGCCGGCGACCTGGCGCGGATTGCCGCCCTGGCGGCGTTCGCGGGCCTTGCCGCCATGGTCGAAACTCTCGCTGCGGATCGGCTGGATGGTCTCGCTGCGGCTCGGGGCCCGGCCTTCGGTGGGGGGCGGGCTCTCGGTGGGAGTCTGGGCGAGCAGGAGGCCTGGGAGTAGGAGGCCGTGGAGCAGTAGACCGGAGGAGACGCTGATCAGGTGGCGGATCACGGCGTGGGTCCTAACCGATCGGCGGCGGCGCGTCATCGTTCGGACCGAGGGGAACCGAGACCCGGCGGCGTGCGGCGGTTCTAATCGGCGCATGACCCTCTCCCCTCTCCGCACGGCCCTGCTCGCGGCGCTGTGCCTTCCGGTTCTCCACGCGCAGGACCCCACCGCCGAGCTGCTGCAGGCGCAGGGCGAATACGTTGGCGAGGCTGCCGGCATCGGACTCGACCCGGCTCGGGCGAGTGCGGAGCCGATGTCCTACGGCGCGCAGCTCATCGCGCTGTGCGAGAAGGACGGCACCAACCCGCGGCTGCGGATGTTGCTCTACCGCGGTGGGCTGCCGGGCGCGGGTTGGCGGCGCGGAGATCCGAGCGCGTCGGCCGAGGCTCCCTGGGCCGGCGGGGTCGCGGCGTTCCGTGGCGAGGGCTTCACGGCGCGGCTCGAGGGTGGTGCGCTGACCTTGGCGGGCTCGGCAGCCGACGGCGCGGAGCCTGCGCGGCTCGCGAAGGTCACGCGCCAGAGCCCGACCCTCGGCGCGACGCCGCCTGCGGGCGCCACGGTGCTGTTCGACGGCTCCTCGGCCGACGGGTTCGAGGGTGGGCGGCTGCTCGAGGGCGGCCTGCTCGGCGTCGGCTGCGACTCGAAGCAGGCCTTCGGCGACCACCGCATCCACCTCGAGTTCCGGACGCCGTTCCAACCCGAGGCGCGCGGCCAGGGTCGTGGCAACAGCGGCGTCTACGTGCAGGGGCGCTACGAGTGCCAGGTGCTCGACTCGTTCGGTCTCGAGGGCCTGCAGAACGAATGCGGCGGGATCTACTCGATCGCAGAGCCGCTGGTGAATGCCTGCCTGCCGCCGGGTGCGTGGCAGACCTACGACATCGTGTTCACCGGCGCGCGTTGGAACGGCGAGACGAAGGTCCGCGACGCGCGGATGACCGTGCACCTCAACGGCATCCTGGTGCACGACGACGTGGCGCTGACCCACGCGACCACCGCGGCGAAGCGCAAGGAGTCCGACTCGGCCGGCGGGCTCTACCTGCAGGACCACGGCAATCCGGTCGCCTACCGCAACGTCTGGGTGGTCGAGCACGACCCGCAGCGCACCCGCAGGGTGGTGTTCGTCGCCGGTGGTCCGAGTCACGGCTACGCCGCCCACGAGCACAAGGCCGGCTGCATGCTGCTGGCCGAGGCGTTGAACGAGTCGGGACTGCCGGTGGAGGCCGAGGTGCACGTGCTGTGGCCGGAGGATCCGGCGGCGTTGCAGCGCGCCGACGTGCTGGTGTGCTTCGCAGATGGCGGCGGCCGGCACCCGTTCCTGCGCCACATGGAGGAACTCGCGCCCCTGATGGACCGCGGCCTGTCGCTGGTCTGCCTGCACTACGCCGTCGAAGTGCCGACGGGACCGCCCGGCGAGCGCTTCCTCGATTGGCTCGGTGGCTACTTCGAGACCCACTGGTCGGTGAACCCGCATTGGACCGCCGAGTTCGCAGCGCTGCCCGACCACCCGATCGCCCGCGGCGTGCAGCCGTTCGCGATCAACGACGAGTGGTACTTCCACATGCGCTTCCGCGACGCGATGGCGGGCGTGACCCCGATCCTGTCCGCGGTCGCGCCCGAGTCGACGATGAGCCGCGGCGACGGTCCGCACAGCGGTAACCCTGCTGTCCGCGAGTCAGTGAAGAATGGCGAGGCGCAGCACGTCGGCTGGGCCTTCCAGCGCGCCGACGGCGGCCGCGCCTTCGGCTTCACCGGCGCGCACGTGCATTGGAACTGGGGCCACCCGGACTTCCGCCAGGTGGTGCTCAACGCGATCGTCTGGTCGGCGCACCTCGACGTGCCCGAGGGCGGAGTGCCGTCGAAGGAGCTCGGTCTGGTGGAGCTGCAGGCCAACCAGGCCAGCGAGGTGCCGGCGAAGTTCGATGCGGCGCGGGTGGAGGAGCTGTTGAAGGGCTTCGGCGGCAAATGACGCGGCGGCGCGTACCGGCTGGTGTGCTCGGGGTACTCGCGGCTGCCGTCGTGGTCGTGGCGGTCCTCGGCTTCGCGCTGTCCGGAGGTTCCTCCGGCGACGAGCCGACTGCCCCGGAGGCCGACCCCCAGGCTTCCCAGAGAGCGTTCGAAGCGGATCTCGCCGAGGTGGACGCGGTGGTCGCGGAGGTCGTCGACGCGGCAGACGCGGCGCGTGACGGGCTGGAACTGCCGGGCTCGTTCGACGAACCGGTCACCGACGCCGACGTCGCGCAGCGCAAGCAGGAGCTGCGGCTCCGCGGTGACTGCGCGGTGTTCTTCCGGCTGTTCCTCGTGCCGGACCGTGTCACCGCCGAAGCGGTCGTTGACAGTTGCGACCTGAACCCGCGCGGGGTCGAGGTCGAGGCCGCCGCGGTGCAGCGACTCCGCGATCTGCTCGACGTGTATGTCGCGACCGCGGGCAAGTTCATGCAGCTCTCCGGTGCGCTGCGGATGAACGAGATGGAGCAGCTCGCGGTGGACGGCACGCTGGCCGCCTATGACCCCCGGCAGGACGAAGGCAGTGTCGGGCAGACCTTTCGCGAAGTGCTCGCGAACGCTGCGGCCGACGGGGAAAGCCCGGAGCGCGCCGAGGAACTGGCCTGGGAAGCCGTCCGCAAGCACAACTCGATCGTCGCCTTCTTCGGCGATGTCGGGTCGGGCTACTACCCGAGATACCTGCTGGCGGGGAGCCGCCATGCCGAGGAGGCCGAGGCCATGGCCCGCTTCGAGTTCGTGCGGGGGGTGCTCGGCTGGTGCTTCGCGAACGGGACCCTGGATGGGCGCGAGGTCGCCGAGCTGCTGCGCATTGCGGCGGAGTGAGTGGGTGGCGCGCGGTGCGTCGGCCGAGTCGCGACGGGTGGGGTCGAGGAGCAGGGGCGCGGATCGGCCGGGGCGGATCAGCCGCCGGGATCGGTCTGCTCGAGCGCTCGGAACAGCGCGATCACGTGTCCGTCGGGATCCGCGAAGTAGGCCGCCTCGTCACCCCAGTCACGTGCGGCTGCCGGCGAGAGGGCGCGTGCTCCGGCCGCGAGGATCGCGTCGGTCGCGGCCGACAGGTTTTCGACCTCCAGGTAGAGCTCGGCGGAGGTGCACGCGCCTGTCGGGCAGAGCGCGGGGGTCGTGCCCACCTGTGCGGAGAAGGCCTCGCGTTGATACAGGCTCACGCCGACCCCGCCGGGTACTCGGAACTGCACGTAGACCGGCAGGTCGACCGCCAGTTCCCAGTCGAAAGCCTGCAGATAGAACGTCCTCGAGCGCGGCAGGTCGGCAACGGCGAGGACGAGGAGGCGGAGGCTGGCGCGCATGCATCCAGCCTATCGCCGATCGGGCGCGTTCAGCGCTGCGCCATCGTGTGGATGTACGACGTGCCAGGCAGTCGTTGGCTCGCGACCACTCCACCGGTCGCTGCATCGATCAGCGTGGCGGTCGAGTCCGTGCGCGTACTGGTGGCTGTGAGCATCAGGACGTGCGCGCCGTCACTCGTGATCCGATGGCGGAAGGTCGTACTCGGGGTCCAGGTCGCGGGGATCTCCACGAGGCTCCACTCCTCGGGACGCTCGCGGTCGAAGTCGATGCGGGTGAGCGAGGTGTAGGGCGTGAGCGTCGCGAACGAGCCGTCCCGCGCAACGTCGAGGTCGCTCGAGGTGATCATCGGTCCGCGCGGGGAGCTGAACGGACCGATCGGCTGGTTGCCGGCCATCGACGGGTTGTGGTCGAGCCAGCGCCGCGCCGCGGTGTCGTAACGCATGATGCCGCTCGGCATCGTGAAGTAGCCGACGCTGAGCAGGGCGAAGACGATGGCGCCGTCGCCGGTGATGCGGATGCGGCTCAGGCTGTTGAGCGCGCCGTGCAGCCCCTCGATCGTCACCCGTTCGACCTCCTGGAGATAGGTCGGGCTGTTGGTGTCGGTGTCGAGGATCACCAGCTGGTTCGCGAACGCCGTCCCGGTGTAGAGCGCGAGGCGGTCGCCCAGCGCATTGAGTTCCCAATGTCGTGCCGAGGACAGCGAGGTGATCCCGGGCAGCCGGTGCAGCTCGTTGCCGTAGCCAGCACTGCTCGGATCGGCGTCGAAGACGACCAGGTCGCGGATGCCGCCGAGCGGGCCGGCGACCGTGTAGAGGCGCTTGCCGAAGGAGTCCAGCTCCACCCCGCTGACGTCGGTCTGCAGAGCGGCGAAGGTGCGCCATACCGGCTGGGCGCCGCGCAGGTCGGCATGTTCGATGTTGCCGCGGACGCGCGCCGCGACGAACAGGTCGCGGCCGCCGTCGCCGAACACCGCGCCGGTTGCACCGTCGGCGGACGTCGTGGCGGCCTGCCAGGTGATCTGCAGGGTGCGCGGGTCGAGCAGCGTGAACGGGTCGGGCGTGACGAGGTTGGTGTCCCCGCCGAGGAAGACCAGCGGCGGTTCGGTGACCACCACCTGCAGCCCATTGGTCGTCGCCGCGTGGGCACCGTTGCCCGGTGGATCGGCGACCACGGCCTGTAGATGGACGCGCGCGCCGACCAGACTCGAAGAGTTCACGCCCAGTCCGCCCGGCAGCGACGCGGTGCCCTGGGCGTCGAGAGCCAGTGGCGCGGAGAACAGAAAGCCCGTCGGCGCGAGATCGATCCAGACCTGCGAGCCGAGCACCTGCGTGTCCGCTGCCCCGGTCGAAAGCAGCAGCGCCGCGATCGTGTTCGGTAGGCCGCGGTCGATCCGGTAGGCGAAGGCTGAGTTGCCGGCCCACGGCTGGTTCGCGGACAGGCGGGGCGGAGTGCCGGAGGAGCCCGGTGTGCCGAGGCCGTAGGGGGTCTGCGCGGGGAGGAGCGACGCGGTGGCGAGCACGACGAGGACGAGGGGGGAGCGGATTCGCATGGTCGGGCGCGCGCGAGGCAAGGTGTGTGCCTCGTAGGATCTTCGCAGCTGCGGGGCGCCGTGGAGTGCCCTGGTCGGGTGCAGCCGGGGGAAGTTGGGCGGATCTCCCCGGCATGGCTGTCATCGGGGCGTCGCGAAGCCGTCCCTCGTCGCGGCGCATCGTCGACGGCAGCGGCTCGACGCCGGAGCGTCATCGCGGTCGCGCGCCGGTGGCTGGCCTCCCGTCAATCCCAGGAGATGAACCACCAGTTGCCGCCGAGCCACTCGACCTGACGGTCGCCGCCCTAGGAGCCAGGGTCACGGGAGACCATTCCGCCCAGCACGCGCCCTCGCACCCAGGACATCGCCGCACAGTGCTCCTTGGTGCGGAGGCTCGACGAATCCACCGATTCGGCTGCGTTTCGCGGCTTCGTCCCGGGCACTCGTGTTCCTGGAGTCTTGGCACGCACTGGATCGGAACGTGTCCCGTGACCCGGGCTCCTAGGGTTCGGTCGGATGCTCCTCGCAGTAGACCCAGCTGAACTTCGCGAGGCCCGTCCAGTCGCGGGTGAAGTAGACCGTGGTGGGGTCCGTCCGGTAGAGCACCTCGTGGGATCCGACCCGATCGACCGTGAAGCGCCCGGCGATTGCATCCCGCACCGTGGGCAGTCATTCCGAGCGGTAGCGCAGGAGGTGGGCGTGCTCCTGGAGCTGCTGGCGGAGTGGAGGGAAGCCAGTGAACAGGAGGACGAGGACGCTGGCGACGAGGATCCACGTCCCGCTGGCGCCAGCGCGCGAGTGCATCATCATCCAGAGGATCCGCGCGCAGCCGGCGGCGAGGAGCAGCGTCGCCGCGGGATGGATCGAGCAGCAGGCCGCCGGACCGAGGTCGATGCCGAACCAGATCGAGAGCAGGACCGCGAGGATCCCCGGGGCGATCCATAGGGCGGGCCGGTCGAAGCGGGAGGGCGCGCGTTCTTGTGTGTGGGGGGGCGCGGCGCCGATTGCATCATCGACTCGGTCGTCGGATCGAGGTTCTCCGCCAACGGAGCCTTCTCCATCTGTCGAGGGGCGCGAGTCGTTCATGACCGCGTCTCGCATCTCGGTGGGGCTGCGCCCGCTGTTCCGGCAGCACGTGTTCGCGGTCGGGATGCCGCGCCATGCCGCCCCGGCCGCGGGAGACGGAAGAATCCCACGAACATTGCAAGGAGGCCGAGCGCCACAGTCGTTGCGAGGAGCACCGCGCGGGCGAGCCGGTCGATAAGCTCCGCCGCGAAGGTGCCGGACGCGTCCGCCATTCCCTCGAAGGCGGCGCGGACCAGGATCGGTGCGATGAACAGCTGTTCCACCACGACGCGGATCAGGGTGAGCAGCAGTTCGAGGAGGTCCGTCAACATCGCGGAAGCCGGGTCGCCCGGGCGTATTCTTGAAGTTTAGCCGGATGCACGGCGCCCGTGCGGCACTGCAGGGACGACGTGGACAAACCGATCGCCTTCGATACCGAACAGCTCCTGGCCCAGGTGCCCTGGATCCGGCGGCTTGCCACGCGGGTGGCGGGCGATTCCCATCTCGCCGAGGACCTGGCGCAGGATGCCCTGGTCGTCGCGCTCGGTGGGCGGAGAGTGGCTGGCGCGGAGGCCCTGAGTGAACCCGCGGCCCTGCGGCGCTGGCTCGCTGCGGTGGTGCAGAACCTGGGGCGGACCCGGCGCCGCAGCGAACGGCGCCGCGCTGCGCGCGAGGCGGCGATGGCGGAGCAGGGGCTGTCGCCGTCGGCCTACGAGGTAGTGGAGCGGTTCGCGACGCAGGGCCGGCTGGTTCGGGCGTTGCTCGAACTCGACGAGCCGTACCGGTCGACGCTCCTGCTGCGCTACTTCGACTCGTTGACGCAACGTGAGATCGCCGCGCGAACCGGCGTGCCGGCCTCGACGGTGGGGACGCGCCTCGCCGAGGGGCTGCGCCGCCTGCGGCGGAAGGTCCGTGGCCGTGAGTCCTGGCTGGCCTCGCTGGCTGCCCTGGCGCTCGGTCGTGACGGTGCCCGCGCCGCGACCGTGTGCACCGGAGCCATGTTCATGACCATCCGAGCCAAGTCGATCCTGGTGGGGACCGTGGTCCTCGCCGTGTTCCTGGTCGCCCGCGTGTTCGTTCCCGCTGCGCCCTCACCGCAGGCTATGGGGCCGGAATCGCCGCCGGCGGGAGTTGCGGACCCGGGACTGCTGGAAGGCGAGCCTGTGCCCGAGCGCGTCGCCTTGGAGAGCACTGCCGAGTCGTCCCGAGTCCCGGGCTTCGCCGAGATCCCAGCCCACGCCGGGCTGGCGTTCGGGACCGTGCATGGCCGCGTTGTCGACCTCACGGCCACGCCACTGGTCGGCGTCGAGGTGGTCTGCGGGCGACCGACTGTCGTCGGCACAGTGGAGCATGGGCGTGTCTCCTCCCCTTCGTTGCGCACCGCGCGGACCGGGGCCGACGGGCTCTTCGCGATCGAAGGTGCCCTGCCGATGGAATTCACCGTCCGCGATACGCGCTACGCGACGGTCTTCAAGGGGGTCGCGCAGGCCGTGGGAGACGACGAGGTCCTGGTGGTCGTCGGTCGGCGGATCTGCCTGGCGGGTGCGGTCGTCGACGAGGCGGGCGTGCCGCTCTCCGGTGTGGCGATCTCGGTCCTCGGGGACGCGACGCTGCGGGGCCTGGACCTCGGGTCGTCGGCGCTGGTCATCCCGGAACGGCGCAGCGACGGGTCCGGGGCGTTCTCCTTCGATCAGGTTGCCGCGGTCGGAGGCGCGGAGGTGCATTTCCGTGCACCGGGCTTCGCGACCAGGGTCCGGCCGGTGCCGCTGGACGGGGATCCTGCGATGCACGTCGTCCTCTCACGCGATCGCGAGGCCCGCTACACGATCACCGGGCTGGTGGTCCACGAAGACGGTCGGCCCGCGATGGGGGCCTACGTGACGACCGGCGTCATGGCCATCCGCAGCGACGAGCGCGGACGATTCGTTCTCGACTGCGAACCCTGGCTGTCGCGCGTCGATCGCAAGGCTCCGACCGAGCTGACGGCGATCCTTCCCGGCCACCGGCCCGCGCGGCGGATCCTGCCGTCGGTGCGTGAGGTCGAGGAGGAGGGTTGGCCCGAGCGCATCGTCCTCGAACTCGGTGGCGCGCCGATGGAGATCGACGGCGTCGTCGTCGACGAGCAAGGACTGCCGGTCGCAGGCTTGCTGGTGGAGCCTGCCGACATGACCCGGTTTGGTCTGATCCAGTCGGAGGGCATGCCGGCGCTCTACGGGGTGCCGACGACGCAGGAACTACTGGCCGGTGGCAGGGTCGCGTACACCGACGAGGACGGTCGCTTCGTCGTCGGTGGCCTGCTCGAACGGAACTACACGCTTCGCGTTCTGGAGCGGAAGTCGCTCCAGGTGGTCGTGACCGAGGGGATTCCGGCCGGGCAGCGCGGGCTACGGATCGTCTTCGACCGTCGTCGCCTCGGCACGCTCGCCGGTCGGATCGTCGACCGCCATGGTCTCGGGATCGGGGGCGTGCGGATCGCGGTCTCCGGCAAGCGCATCGGAGAACTGGTGATCGGCCGGAGCGCGGAAACCGGCGAGGATGGGGCCTTCCGATTGACCGGCGTGACCACCGAGCCGGAGTTCCTGCGTCTCGAGGGCAAGGCGATCGTGCCCGAGCTGTTCCGGGAACTCTCCGGCGACGACGACCTCGGCGCGCTCGTCCTGCCGGTCGGTCGCCGCTGCCGCGTGCAGTTCGACTGGGGCGACTGGCCGGTGGCTGGCGACGAACTCCGCGTCGTCGATGGACTGGGCGAACCGCTGATGATGATGAGGGTGACCGCCAGCGGGATCGGCGAGCGGCCGGCGCTGTTCTCCAAACGCGGCGTCAGCGACGTCGTGCTGGTCTCCGACGCCGCGGCGCAGGCAGTGGTGACGCGGGAGGGGCAGGAGGTCGTCCGGCTACGCCTCGAGCTGCGGGCCGACGAGTTGAACGTGCTGCGGTTGTGAGCGAGGTCCGACGGCGAGCCATGCAAGGCTCGGCGCGTGCGATCCCCCAGGTCCGTGCTTCGAGGTGCGGGCTTCGCTTGACCTGACCGACCAGGCTGGTATCCCCGCCGAGGAAGACCAACGGAGGTTCGGTGACCTCGCCCTGCAGCCCATTGGTCGACGCCTTCGGGGCCCAGTTGCCGAGTGGATCGGCGACCACCGCCATGACATGGACGCGCGTGCCGGCCAGAGCCGAGGAGTTCATGCCCAGTCCGACCGGCAGGCTCGCGGTTCCCTGGGAGTCGAAGTGTTCGACTGGCCGCGGTCGATCCGGTAGGTGAAGGCGGGGTTGCCGGCCCACGGCTGGTTCGCGGTCAGGCGCGGTGGGGTGCCGGAGGGGCCTGGGGTTCCGAGGCCATGGGGGGCGCGCGGGAAGGAGCGTCGCGCTGGCGGGCATGGCGAGGACGAGGGGGAGCGGATCCGCATGGTCGGGCGTGTGCGAGGCGAAGAGTGTGCCTCGGACGATCTTCGCGGCTCCGGCGCGCCGTGGAGACTCCTGGTCGGGTGCAGGCGGAGTAGGTTGGGCGGATCTTCCAGGTATGGCGGTCACGGGGGCGTCGCGCAGCCGTCCGGCCTCGCGGCGGATCGTCGACGGCAGATCGTCGATGGGCGATCCTGGCCAGTGGTGTGTTCGCGTGGCCAGAGCAGAGGTGGGTACTCGGCTGGCCGTGGCGTGACGAACAGCAGCAGGACCTGGCGATCGCCGCCGCACGGTTCCGTCGGCTGCTCCTGGCAGCATACCCGGCGGAGCTTCGCGAACGGCGTTCGGTCGGGGGGGGCTACTCGGGATCAGTGCCATCGGGGCGCCGCGCCGCCATGGCGCAAGGTGCCCCGCTGCAAGGCCGACGTGGCGGAAACCTCTTGGTCACGGCGCGACGTGCCCCTGTAGGCTGGCCAGGAATCCGTAGGCTTCCCAGGAACCACGGACTCCATCGAACTTCACCATTCCGGATGCTCGGGTTGGATTCGTTGCCACCGAGGTCCTTCCGATTGCGCTAAAAGGGGCGAGGTTCCGGGGCTGGTCGGTCGGCGTCGGGCGACAGAGGAGACTCGCGGACATGGCCTACTCTCAATCCGAACGCCTGTGTTCGATCTCGACGCCGCTTGGCGACGATGCCGTGCTGCTGACTCGGCTGGTCGGGGAAGAGGCCGTTTCGAGACCGTTCGGCTTCACGGTCGACCTGCTCTCGGAGGACCCGGCGATCGGGATGGCGGCGGTCATTGGCAAGCCCGCGTCGATCTCTCTCGAATTGGCTGGCGGTGAGGCACGGTACTTCCACGGGGTGATGACCCGTTTCGTGCACGCCGGATCCGACCCGCGATTCACGGCCTACCGGGTCGAACTACGACCTTGGCTCTGGTTGCTGACGCGTCGGGCCGACTGTCGGATCTTCCAGAACATGACCGTTCCCGAGATCCTGCAACAGGTGTTCGAGCGAGCGGGGTTCCGCGACTTCGAACTTCGGTTGTCTGCGACCTACAGGCCGCGTGTGTACTGCGTGCAATACCGCGAGACTGATTTCAACTTCGTCTCGCGGCTCATGGAAGACGAGGGCATCTCGTACTTCTTCGAGCATGACGTCTCGAGCCACAAGATGGTGCTGTTCGATCGGCTCAACGCCCTGGCACCCTGCGCGCACCAGGCGGAGGCCTACATGCGCGGCACGGGAGGTGGGGCTCAGGAGCGCGATGAGATCAGCGCATGGCACGCCGAGCAGACGCTGCACACGGGGCGGTATGCACTGACCGACTACAACTTCGAGGATCCGCAGAATTCGCTCGATGTGAAGGTCGCGACGGCTGCGCAGATCGGTGGCAACGGCGAGTACGAGACCTACGACCATCATCCGAACAGCTACGGCAACGTTGGCGACGGCAACACCATCGCCACGATCCGGATGGAGGAGGAAGAGGCCGCGAGGGTGAGGATCCTCGGGGAGGGAGACTGCCGCGCCTTTGGCGCGGGCTACCGATTCAAGTTGAAGGAGCACTTCCGCCCCGAATACTCGGATCAGCAGTACGCGTTGACCGCCGTGACTCATCACCTCGAGCAGTCGGTCGGCCTGGTGCGCGGCGGCTCCGGCTCGGGCGCGACGTACCGAAACACCTTCGCGTGTGTGCAGTCGGACGTTCCGCTACGGCCGCCACGCGTCACGCCCGCCCCGATGATCACCGGGCCGCAGACCGCCAAGGTCGTCGGACTGGCCGGTGAGGAGATCTACGTCGACGAGTACGGCCGGGTCAAGGTCCAGTTCCACTGGGACCGGGAAGGCAAGAGCGACGAGAACAGCTCGTGCTGGGTGCGGGTGACTCAGGCCTGGGCGGGCAGTCAATGGGGTGCGATCGCCCATCCTCGGATCGGCGATGAGGTGATCGTCGAGTTCATCGAGGGAAACCCGGACAGTCCTCTGATCACGGGATGCGTCTACAATGCGACGCGGATGCCTCCCTACGAGCTACCGGCAAGCAAGACGCAGACCGGCATCAAGACGCGTAGTTCGAAGGGCGGCTCGCCGGACAACTTCAACGAGATCCGGTTCGAGGACGAGAAGGGCAAGGAGGAGCTGTACTTCCACGCCGAGAAGGACCAGAACGTCGTCGTCGAGAATGACCAGTCGATCAGCGTGGGGCGCGATCGGACGCTGTCCGTCGAGCGTCACAAGAGCGAGTCGGTCGGCAAGAACAAGTCGATCGAAGTGAAGGGGGATCACAGCGAGTCGATCGACGGAAGCAAGACGCTGTCGGTCAAGGGCGACCACAGCGAGTCGATCGATGGGGATGTGATGATCTCGGTGAAGAAGAGTCGGACGATGAGCATCACGAAGGACCTCACCGAGAGCGTCGACGGTGAGATGGCGGTCTCCGTGAGCAAAGACCGCAGCACCGACGTCGGTGGTAGTTTGACGGTCTCGGTCGCCAAGGATGCGACGTTGTCGGTCGACGGGTCGAACTCCGAGAAGATCGTCAAGGATCACTTGCTGAGCGCGAAGACGATCACCCTGAAGGCCGATGACAAGATCGTGCTGCAGACGGGCTCGGCGAAGATCGAGATGCTGAAGAGCGGCGATATCACGATCAAGGGCAAGAAGATCACGGTGAAGGGGTCTTCCGACATCGTGATCAAGGGCAGCAAGGTGATGGTGAACTGAGGCGCGCGGTAGGCCAGGCTCCGGTCGAACGGCTCACGCGGATTGCGGACTTCGTCGGCAGCGTGCCTGTTCTGCTGCTCCCGAGAATCTGCGCGCCCGGCGCTGATGCTCGGCAGGAGTCGATCCGAACAACACGGACAGTGCGGCCGACTGTCTCGGGGCTATGGGAGGTCAGCGGGTTCCGGATTCGAGGCATCCGGCAAGGGGCTGTAGACCGTTTCCTCGACCCAATCGTAGACCTCTCCCGCAGCCCACGAGGCTCCTACGTAGCCGCCGATGCTTCCGAGCACGCACCCTGCCAAGCCTCCCACCGCGGTGCCGCCACCGGGCTCCACAATCGTGCCGATTCCCGCGCCGGCGGTGCCGACGATCTTGCACCCGGCGTAGGCACCGCCCCAGCCGGCGACGACCCGTGCCGTTTGCCGTACTCGCTTCTCCGCAGTCACGATCGAGTAGGCGTCGAGGGCAACACCGGCCACGAGGAGGACACGGCCGCCGTAGCGGAGGGAACGGGCGCCGCGGTGGATAGCCGAACCTCGGGGACCGGCGCTGGAGTGATTCTCGATCCCGAACCGGGCGTTGGTGCCCTTCTGGTTCCAATGGTAGTCGACCTGGCCCGTGCTCTTGTTGAACCCGAAGTCGAGGCGCAGGTGTCGCTTGCCCGTCGTGTCCTGGATGAACAGGGTCGACGTGGAGCCACTTGCCGGGATGTGGCCTCGCGGCTTCAGCTCCACGAAGAGGCTCCCGCTGCCCGGCACGGGAATGCGAACGACTGCGCCGAGTCCGGGGCCGACCGCGACGCTTCCGGAAGCAGGAGCGTCCGAGATCTCTCCGGGTGGGGTCGATGGGCCGTGGGCGACAGGGCCGAACTCCCAGCAGGCGGGGGCCCCGGCGTCGAGGACTCCCGCAGGTCCTGGCGTGTCGCCGATGAGCGTCGGCAGATCGGGGTCTGCCTGATCGTTGCTGCCGAGAGAGCCGGGCGTTCGGGCGCATAGCGCGTCCGGATCTCGGCCGGCGGAGCGTGTCGAGCGCGTCGGAGCCATGTCCTTGCTTCCTGCGGTGTGGCGCGGGCGCCTGCGGCGCGAGCGCCCGCACGGTATCTGTGCTGCTTGGGAGAGTCGAGTGGCGCGAGGTGCGTAGCATCCTTCTAGATGCAGCCAAAACACGCACTGCCGGGTCTTGGAGCGCGAAGCCGCGGTCCGGGGTGGCATTGCTGCGCGATTCCCTCGGACGAGTCCGGGAATCGATGCCGAGTTCATCGTTCTCCGGTCGGCGTGGATCGGCCACCCTGTGTCTTCGTGCCGAGGGGGTGAACCGGAACTGGCACGGATGGCGGCGCCGCGTCGGCCCGGGAGATCAGGGCCAGCGACTCCTGGAGTACGGGCACCCGGCCGGGACCCGAGACCTCGTCGACGTATCGGATCCGGTTGTCGTGCTGCGGCCACGAGCGCATCGCGCAGCCGAGTTGCCCGGTGATGTTCAGCCAGTCGCTCGACCAGGTGTGCTGGCGGTTGCCAAGAACCGCGGCTCTTCGATCATGGGCCGCGGTTCACGGCGCACGAACCACGTCCCGCTCGCCTCGTCGCACGACGGTGCCGCCGACGCACCAGGAACTCGAAGCGCGCGAATTCCAAGTCCTCAGCACCGCAGCACGAACAGGCCTGCGTCGCGGGCCGCTAAGGCTCCAGCGCCGCCGCCACGCTCGACGCCCGCGGCTCCGCTGATTCATGGAAGGGGTCGATCCGAACAACAAGGTCAGCGCGGCCGAGGTGCCTCGGGGCATGGCGAGCGCAGCGAGTCGCGCCCATTCGGTTGCGGCAGGAGGCCGCCGCGCTGAGAGTTCGCGAATCGACTCCGGCGCGAGGCCGTCTTCGCCTACGGAGTCGACCATCCCGTCGAGTCGTTGACGGAACTTGACCATCAGCTCGTCGAAGCGTTCACCAAAGGGGGGCTGTGGAGTGCGGTGCGTTGCCGCATGCAAGTGCTTCGTTTGCTGTTGCTTGCCTGGTACGAGCGACTCCGCAGCCCACTCCCGTGCATCTGCCAGAAATCAAATCTGCACTCGGCGAGACTTCCGCGAACGGTTTTCGCTCCTGGGTTGGACAGCCCTCCTATCCTTGCGGCCGCTCTCCGTCGTTCCGGTGACGTCCAATGAATGCCCCTCGCGCTTTCGTTCTCCTCGCCCTGTCCACCCTCTGCATGTTGTCGTCGGCCTGTGGCGATTGGGAGGCCGAGGGCCTGAAGCCCGGCTTCGGTCGACTCTTGGTCGAGAATACGTCCTCGGACGCCATCCATCGGGTCTACATCTCGTCGGTCTCCGTCGACGAGTGGGGGGATGACTGCCTGGGGACCTTCGAGACGATCGAGCCCGGCGAGATGCGTGGCTGGCAGATGCCCCGCGGTCGCTACCACGTGAAGTGCGAACTCGAGGGGGGGCAGGTCTTGGACAGCCTCGAGGAGTATAGCGTGCGAGAAGGTGAGGACACGCCCTGCGTCGTCTTCGATCAGGGCGAGGGTGTCGTGGAGCCGACTTCCGCACCGGCGACCTGGGCGACCGGTACGTTGCGGGTCGTGAACGACTCCTCCCGCACGATCCACTACGTGAACTTCAGCCTCACCCACGACGAGAACTGGGGTGAGGACCGGCTCGGCGGGAACGAGACCATCGTTCCGGGCTATTGGAGGGAATGGGGCGGTGTGCCGGTCGGCAGGTACAACGTGCGGATCGAGTTCGCGGACGGCTCCGACCTCGACTCGCTCGAGGTCTACTCGGTCGAAGCCGGCGCGACCGAGGTGTGCACGGTCTACGACGACTGATCTACAGCTTGCTGAGGTCGGCGCGGGCCCGCATCTGGCGTCCGGGTGGACTCGACGGCGTGGTCGACAGGACCTCTGCGGCGAGCACGTGGTTCTTGACGAGGTCCGAAGGCAGGAGCGGCGTGCCACGGGCGTTCAGTGTCTCGACGATCGGTTGCGCGTCCTCCTCCTCGCCGAACTCGACCGCACCGGTGCCCCTGTCTCCGACCTTGCCCGCCAGCTCGGCGTAGCAGCTCGCACTGTCTACGCCTGGAAGCGGAAGTTCGGCCATGACGATCGGCGCCTGGCGCCCATCGAACGTTTCGACCTGCGTACCGAGGGGGGGGAATCGGGTGCGGCTGTGACCCCACGCAGGGTGAGGATCAACGGCGCTTGTCCGGCGACGCATCGAAGTCCACGGATTCCTCGCCGCCGTCCCAGCGAATCGTCGCGCGGGTCCCCTCGACCTCGAATTCGACCTGCTGGGCGCGTCGTCGGGTCTCCGCGGCGTCGGCACCCAGGAACAGCACGATCGCGTGGTAGCTCACGGCGGCCTCCGGCGGCGCGGCGTCGGCCCGGGAGATGAGCGCGAGCGACTCCTGCAGCACGGGCACCCGGCCGTGGCCGGAGACTTCGTCGACGTAGCGGACCCTGTTGTCGTGCGCGGGCCACGAGCGCATCGCGCAGCCGAGCTGTCCGGCGATGTTCAGCCAGTCGCCAGGCCAGGTGCGCACGGCGCGCTCCGCACCGCCTTCGCCGCGGGTCTGGACCTTGCCGAACGCGCCGGTCAGCTCGACCTGGTTCTCACCGAGGGGGTACTCGAGGCCGAGCACGCCGCCTTCCCAATGCTGCAGGGCGCCGGGTTCCAGTTGCTCGATCCGTTCGATCACGACCGCCACGTCGTCGGCCGGGGAGACGAAGGCGATGTCCTGGATCACCGCGCCGTCGCCGCGCTCGATTGAGCCGACGACCCGGAACCGGTCCGCCTGGGCCTCGACCGTGAAGTCTCTGGCGAGGGTCGCGCCGCGGAACCCGGGCGCGAACTCGAAGTGGCCGGTCAGGGATTCGGTGTGCGGCCAGATCGCCCAGTTGCCGCCCTGAGGCATGGCCAGGCCCATGCACGCCGGTCCCCAAGTGAACGAGCTGAATTTGGTCGGCGTGCGGTGCAGGACGGCCTTGGCATGCTCGAGCACTCGGACCTGGGAGCAGGCCGCGTCGACGTCGGCGAAGCTGGCGGGAGCGACTCCAGGACCGAGCCGCCGATGCGCCAGATCGGCAGCGATCAGTCGGCTCGCAACCAGGCCGCCGTATTCGAGGTCGCGGCGCTGGTTGAAGTAGCCGCCATGGGCCTCCTGCATGCGCGCCAGCCAGTCGAGCGCCTGGTGCTCGAACGCGGCTGCGACGTGGTCACCGGCCAGCAGGTTCAGGAAGCACCAGGGCAGATGCTCGCTGGCCTGGGTGTGAAACAGCTTCCAGTCGTTGCCGCCGAACGAGATCGGCGCGCCGTCCCATGCCATACACGCGCGAAGTACCGCGAACACGTCGTCGGCGTGGTGGAGGTGCGCCTGCGGCACCGGGCGCCCGGCCAGCAGGTAGGGCAGTGCACCTTCGAGCTGCAACGACAGGCTGTTCTTCAGATAGCCGACGTGGACCAGTCTGTGGTTCTCGACCGTGAAGTCGGGATGGGCGTTGATCGTCGACACCCACGACCAGATCGGCCGGCCGTCGTCGCCCGGTGAGGTGTCGTGGTGGTCGGCCGCGACCGAGAACACGTCGTAGGTCCAGGCCTTGGCGGCTTCGGCCCAGGCTGCAGCGCGCGGATTGTCGGCGAGCTGGCAGGCGGCGAGTCCCAGGAGCTGGGCGTTCCAGGCGTTCTCCTCGGCGCCGGTGTCGGCGAAGCGCTGGCTCTTGGGGCGCGCGGCCAACAGCCGGTCCGCTTCGATCTCGACGACCCGCGCGACCGCGAGGCGGAGTTCGGGATCGAGGTGGTCGCCCAGCAGCCAGCCGGCGAGACCGAGGGATCGAGCCCACATGGCGGATTGCCATTGTCGGCCCCAATGCCCGCCGTCGACGCAGGCGTGGCCGTCCTCGGGGCGGTGCGTGGCGCAGAGGTAGCGCAGCAGTCCGCGCGCGGCTCGCAGCCGTCGGGAGCGGCGCCCTGCGTCGGAGTCGCGCGCGAGGTGCGCGAACAACAGCGCCGCATAGCAGATCGGCCGCACGTCGTTCTCGCGGTGGCCGCCGCGGCCGAGGAACAGCTCGCCGCCGTGCTCCGGGACCGGCTGGAGCGCGGCTTCGACGTGGGCGGCCCAGGCTTCGAGGGACTTCCGTAGTGTGCGGTGGGTCTCGTCATCGAGGTCGTCGCGCGGGGGAGGCGTTGCGAGGTCGGTCCAGCTGGACAGCAGGGTCGAGTCGTCGACGGGCTCCGCGCGCTGACGTGCTCGGTCCGTGGCCGCGACCGCGATCCGCTGTCCGTCGCGCAGCAGCTCGATCTCGTAGATGCGCGCCCCGCCCTCGCGCGCGCAGCCCTGTTCGATCCACAGCCGGAACGAGCGGATGGACCGTGGGGCGAATGCGGCCTCGAAGCGCGGGGCGTCGGCTGCCGTCCAATGCGCGAGAGGCACGATGGCGTCGTCGTCGAGGATCTCGAAGGTCGCGTCCTGCAGCGCCCATTCTCCTTCTTGCGTGGTGATCCGGATCGCGTCGATCTGGAGCTGCGCCGCGAGCATTCCGCGGATCCAGTGTCGGTCGCGGGTGCGCGCGGAGGCCCAGCGGCTGGCGTTCGATGCGCGGTTGCCGTCGAAGGCGTGTGCCGCGGGGAAGTCGCGAAGGGCCGAGTCGACGTGGAGTTCGATCGACGGGAGGGAAGGCCCGTCTTGGCTCGGGGCGACGCCGGGCCAGGCGAGGCAGAGCGCGGCGGCGAGCGCGAAGACGGTCGGTCGATCGATGGGAAGCACCATTTCCTCGTTGGCTCCATTCTGCCGGAAGCGGCTGATGCTTCCACAGCGGCAAGGCGTCGCGCGGACTCTAGGAGCCTGGGTCACGGGAGACCATTCCGCCCAGCACGCGCCCTCGCACCCAGGACATCGCCGCGAAGCCTCGCCGAATCCACCGATTCGGCTGCGTTTCGCGGCTTCGTCCCGAGCACGAGTTCACGCACTGGATCGGAACGTGTCCCGTGACCCAGCCTCCAGGCCCGTGTCGCTTCCCCATCGTCCCCGGAAATGGTCTGCTCGGTGCATGCCGCGCTACGTCACGGGTCTCTGCATCCTCGCGCTCGTCGTGGTCTCACCGGTCGCTGGGCAGGGGGCCGTGACCGGCGCGGACCTCGAGACGATCCGTTCGCGCATGACGGATCATCACCGCGGTCTGCACGCCGAGGAACTTCGGGTCGCCGGGGCGATGCGGAGCACGTTGAGTGCCGACGGCACCTGGAGCGACATAGACTACACCGACCGCAACCGCGCCGGCTGGGAGTTGCTCGCGCATCTCGACCGGGTCCGGTTGCTCGCCCGCGCCCTGGATGCGGCGACGGAGACCGCCGACGGGGCGGCTTGGGAGGAGGCCGTGCACCGTGGGCTGGGGCATTGGCTGGCGCACGACCATCAGAATCCGAATTGGTGGTACAACCGCATCGGTGTGCCGCGCGCGCTGTACCCCACGCTCCTCCTGCTCGGCGACTTGCTGACGGAAGCGGAGCGCGAGCGGGGCCTCGCGATCCTCGCCCGCTCCGGTCTCGGCATGACCGGCCAGAACCGGGTGTGGCTGGCCGACTGCACGCTGGCCCGCGCGTGTCTCGCTGGGGATGGGGGCCTCGCGGCCGAGGCCGTCGCCTCGATCCGCTCGGTCGCCACGCTCGGGGGCAAGGAGGGCGTGCAGCACGACGGGTCGTTCTTCCAGCACGGCCAATGCCTCTACTCCGGTGGTTACGGCAAGGTCTTCGCGGTCGATCAGGCCCGGCTCGCCGCCCTGGTGCACGGCACGTCGCTGGAGTTCGGTTCCGCCGAGATCGAGACGCTCTCGGGGTACGTGCTGGATGGCCAGCAATGGATGATGTGGGGCGACCTCTTCGACTACGGCACGGTGGGCCGCGAGATCTCGAGGCGCGGGCGGGATGGGCGCGACATCGCGGGCGCCTGCGACCACCTGGCTTCGCTGGGCACGCCGCGCAGGACCGAGTTCGAGGCCTTTGCGGAGCGCATCCGTGGAGACGCTGCCTCGCCTCTCGAGGGCAACCGCCACTTCCATGTCGGCGAGTTCACCAGCCACCGCCGCGCCGGCTTCATGGTGAGCGTGCGGACCTGCTCCGAGCGCGTGCTGAACACCGACCAGCCCTGCAACGAGGAGGGCCTGCTGTCGCACCACATCGCCGACGGCGCGACCTTCGTGCATCGGGACGGCGGTGAGTACCGGGAGATCTTCGGGGCCTGGGACTGGCGGCACGTGCCGGGCACGACCGTGGCCCTCGCGCCCTGGGCGAAGAACCCGTGCCGCGACGGCCGTGGCCCGTTCGCGGGGGGAGTGAGTGACGGGTGGAACGGTGTCGTGGCCTTCCACCTCGACTCGGGACAGGTGCGGGCCCGCAAGGCCTGGTTCTGCTTCGACGACGAGATCGTCTGTCTGGGTGCGGACATCGACGCGATCGGTGAGCATCGGGTGGTGACCACGCTCGACCAGAGCCACCTGCGCGGCGCGGTGCGTTGTTCACCTGCCTTCGAGTCACGCGGTGCGGACCACGCAAGCGGCGACTGGGTTCACCATGCTGGCATCGGCTATGCGCTGCTCGATCCCGGCACGCTGCGACTTCGAACCGATCCCCGCCCGTCGGACTGGAATCGCATCAACCGCCGCTACCCGGTCGGCGGCGAGGAACTCCCGGTCTTCGATCTATGGATCGACCACGGTGAGCAACCGAGCGCGGCGCGCTATGCCTATGTGCTGTTGCCGGACGTCGCTCCGGCCGAGATGCCGACACGGGTCGCTGGACTGCGGAGTCGAGTGCTCGGGAACAGCGGGGCACTGCAGGCTGTCTGGCACGCGCCGAGTTGCACCTTCGGCGTGGTGTTCGCGACCGCGGGTGCATTGGACTTCGCGGCAGGCGAGGTGCCCGGTCTCGATGTGGCGGGGTCGCTGCGGTTGGACGGCGACGGCCTGCTGCTGGTGCGCGTGACCGACGACGGCCTTGCGGTGGCCTCGGCTTCGCCGACCGCAGAGGCGACCACGCGGAACCTCGAGCTGTCGGTCGACGGCAGGGAGGCGCGGATCGAACTCGTGCATCCGGGGGGCCCTCGGAGTGGCGCCACCGTGAGGGCGTCGGCGCATTGGTAGGCGACCGCGGCTCGTGAGGTTCTGCCCGGTGGAGCGACCGGTGCCGAGTTGACGCGGTGCTTCCGGGTCGCGACCTTGTCTTGCCATGCACCGGTTCCGAACGGTCGCCTCCGCCGCGCTGCGCTACTTCGGCCTGGTCTTCGCCGCCGGCTTCGTGCTCGGTGTGCTGCGCCGACTGGTGCTGCTGCGCTGGTGCAGCGAGACGTCCGCGGTGCTGCTCGAGGTGCCGGTGATCCTGGCGATCAGTTGGTGGGTGTCGCGTCGGATCCTGGCGCGGTGGTCCGGGAAGTGGGGTGCCGGACCGCGACTCGCGATGGGTGGGCTCGCACTGCTGTTCCTGCTGCTGGCCGAGGCAACGTTGGCGTCGGCCTTGGGTGGGGTGAGCCTGGTGGAGCATCTGCGGAGCTATCGAATGGCTCCGCAGTGGATCGGTCTGCTCGGTCAGGTGATGTTCGGCTTGATCCCCTGGGTGCAGGTTCTGCGGCGCGGTGGTGCCGGCGCGGAATCGCGCGGTGCGGGTGCTGCGCGACCGAACGACTAGGTGAGGCCGCTACGGATCGCGGGTGGAGTTCGAGCGCTCGATGCGCATCGACTTCAGCCGCGAGGCGAGGGTGGCCGGGTGGAGGCCGAGGAACTCTGCGGCGCCGCCCGCCCCGGCGATCTTCCAACCGAACCGTTCGAGGACGGCCACCACGTTGCGGCGCTCCAACTGGCGCATCTCCTCGTCGGTGAGCAGGCGCTCGGTCGCAGCGCGATCCGTCTCCTCGGGCGGGGTGGTCTGGGCGGGAGGCAGCACTACCGGCCGGCCGCCGCGCGCCCCGATGAGCGCCCGCTCGATCACGTTCTGCAGCTCGCGGACGTTGCCCGGCCAGTCGTAGCTCTGCAGCGCTTCGACCTCGTGTTGGCGCAGGCGGGGCCGCTCGCCCTTCGGGCCATGGGGGAGGGTGTCGAGGAAGTGCTGTGCGAGCAGCGGGATGTCCTCGCGCCGTTCGCGCAGCGCCGGGACGCGGATCGGGAACACGGTGAGTCGGTAGTAGAGGTCTTCGCGGAACCGACCGGCGCGCACCTCCTGCAGCAGGTCGCGATTGGTCGCGGCGACCACTCGCACGTCAACCGACCGCTCCACGTCTTCACCGACGCGCCAGAACTGACCTTCCTGCAATGCGCGGAGCAGCTTGCCCTGCAGTTCGAGCGGGATCTCGCCGACCTCGTCGAGGAACAGCGTGCCGCGGTCCGCGACCTGGAAGCGACCGGCCCGGTCGCGGGTCGCGCCGGTGAACGACCCCTTGAGGTGGCCGAAGAACTCGCTCTCGAACAGCTCGCGAGGCACCGAGGCGCAGTTCACGCGCACCAGCGGGCGCGCCGCGCGCGGACTCCCTTCGTGCAGCGCCGCGGCGATCAGCTCCTTGCCCGTGCCGGACTCGCCCTCGATCAGCACCGTGGCGTCGGTGGGGGCAACGGTCTCGACCTCCCGCCTCACCGCGAGGATCGCCGGGCTCTGGCCGACGATGTGACCGAAGGCCTTCACCACCTTGATCTCGTCGCGCAGGTAGTCGCGCTCGAGTTCCAGCTGGCGGCGGAGTTCCTGGACCTCCGCGAACGCCCAGGCATGGGCCAGCGCGGTCGCGGCGTGGTCGGCGTAGGTGCGGAGCCAGCCGAACTCTTCCCGGCTGAACTTCCGGCGACTGAACACCGCGAGCACGCCGAGGACCTCGTCGCGGAAGATCAGCGGCTGTCCGGCGAAGCTCACCAGGCCCTCGCGCGCGGCCCAGGCGGGGTGCACCAGCCACGGTTCCTGGTCGTCGACGTGCAGCAACAGCGGCTGGCCCGTGGCGCCGACGATCCCCACCTTGCGGACGCCGAGCGGGAAGCGCCGGAAGTGTCCGTCGATCCGCTCCCAGGTCTCGGCCGGGTCGTGCAGCGAGGTGCCCGCGCTCGCCGCGAGATGCAGGCAGCGGGTCTGGTCCGGGCAGTCGCCATGCATCGGGCAGGCTGCGCAGAGGTCGCCATCCTCCTGCAGCCAGATGCGCGCGAGGGCGACGTCCGGCTCGCGGCTCAGGTCTTCGACGATGCATCGAAGGACGCGGTCGGGCGAGGTCGCGCGGGCCACCTCCAGTGCCGCGCGTTGCAGTGCCTCGGCTCTCACCTCGGCGACGCTAACGGGATCTCAGGTGGGGCGGCGTGGGATCTCATGCTTTCGTGAACTCTCGGGTCGGCGCGGGAGTCGCGCGTAGCGGCACAAGTGCCGCATGGGGAGTGACTTATCGATTCCTTGGGGGTACTGGCACGCGAGCTGCCTTCGGTCGGGTCGTCCACCCAACCCAACCCGAAGGAGCTCGACATGAACAACTCGATCCGACTCGCATTCATCCCGCTGGGCATCGCAGCCAGCCTGGCCTTCGTCTCTCCGTCCGGCGCCGAGGTGCCGGAGCGCCGGCCCGCGCCGAGCGCCGAGACGAGCGCGCGCCCTCTCGCGTTCGACGCCGCGCGCACCGCGCTGGTCGTCACCGATCCGCAGAACGACTTCCTCAGCCCGGACGGCGTCACCTGGGGTGTCGTCGGCGAGAGCGTCGAGGAGAACGGCACCGTCGAGAACATCGAGGCGCTGTTCGTCGCCGCGAAGCAGCACGGCTTCCCGGTGTTCATCTCGCCGCACTACTACTACCCGCACGACCACCGCTGGCACTTCGAAGGGAAGCTCGAAGCGCTGATGCACGACATCGGGATGTTCGACCGTCCCGATCCGCTGTCGCTCGAGGGCTTCGAGGGCTCGGGCGCCGACTGGCTGGAGCGCTACAAGCCGTACATCGAAGACGGCGCGACGGTCGTGACCAGCCCGCACAAGGTCTACGGGCCGGAGACCAACGACCTGGTCCTGCAGCTGCGCAAGCGCGGCATCGACCGCGTGGTCCTCGCCGGCATGTCGGCCAACCTCTGCACCGAGTCGCACCTCCGCGAGCTCCTGGAGCAGGGCTTCGAGGTCACGGTCGTGAAGGACGCGACCGCCGCCGCGAAGACGCCGGAACTCGGCGACGGCTACCAGGCCGCGGTGACCAACTTCGGCTTCCTGGCCAATGCCGTCGTGACCACCGAGGAGGCGGTTGCCGCGATGCGTCCCGAGTGACGCGGGAGCCCTCCGAACCAGCACATCAACCCTGGTCCGGCCGATTGGCCGGGCATCTGACACCGAACCGAACCTGAACGAACCAACGAGGAGAGAACCATGACCCACTACGTACCCCAGTTGCTGCTCGCCCTGACCATCGCCGCCTTCGTCCCGCGGACGACCACGCCGGACGCCGACCTGCAGGACCCCTACAACGTCTCGACCGGCACCACCCTGGTCGGCGCGCCGCTCGGCGTCCACGGCTTCGACCCGTACCTCCTGGGAACGGTCGGCGCGGCCGCTCATGGCGATGCCGCCTTCACCGTGGTCCACGACGACGTCGCCTACTACTTCGCGTCGCAGACCTCGGCCGACCGGTTCGCCGCCGATCCGAACGCCTTCCTGCCGCAGTTCGGTGCCTTCTGCGCCTACGCCGTGGCGCTCGGCAAGAAGCTGGACGGTGATCCGCGCTTCGCGGACGTCGTCGACGGCAAGCTCTACCTGTTCGTCAACGCGCAGATCTTCGCGAAGTACCTCGCGAACAAGGAGCAGGTCCTGGCCGACGCCCACCGCAAGTGGCCGACGATCCGCGGCAAGGCGGTGGGAGATCTGTGAAGCGCGGGGCGCGGGGAGGTCGTCCTTCCCGCCGCCCGGCACTCGAGGAATCCGCCATGACCACAGAGATCAGACCTCCGACGCCGCCCTTCGACGTCGAGTCCGCCACGATCAAGGTGCGTCTCGCCGAGGATGCGTGGAACAGCCGCGATCCCGGCCGGGTCGCGCTGGCCTACACGCCGGAATGCCATTGGCGCAACCGCGCCGCGTTCGTGGTCGGCCGTGCGCAGATCGTCGAGTTCCTGACCCGCAAATGGGAGCGAGAGCTCGACTACCGCCTCGTCAAGGAACTCTGGACCTGCGCCGCCGACCGCATCGCGGTGCGCTTCGCCTACGAGTGGCACGACGACTCGGGGCAATGGTACCGCTCGTACGGCAATGAGAACTGGGAGTTCGACGACGACGGCCTGATGCGCCTGCGTATCGCGAGCATCAACGACCTGCCCATCCTCGAGCGCCAGCGGGAACTCCGTTGGCCGTCGGGGCCGCGCCCGGCGAATCATTTGGGGTTGTCGGAGCTGGGGCTGTGAGCCCAGAGCCTCGCGGCTCAGCGCCCGGCGCTCGTCCGAGGTCCGGAGCCACGAACACCAACAGCACGCGTGCGCCGAAGTGTTGCGCGATGCGGGCGGTGATCCGCAGGGTCGCATCGCCTTCGGGAAGGACGTAGATCTGTGGAGCGCCCAGGGCGGGCGCGGAGTCTTCGAGCATCACGACCCCGCCGTGGAGTCGGTCGGCGACGAGGAACGAGCACTCGCCGTCCGCTCGGTCGAGATCCAATCCGGGATCACGCTCGGCGAAGTCCTGCCAGGTCTCGAGGCTCAGCGGAGTGCCCGGAGCGTCGTCGGGGAGTCCGGCGCGGGTCAGCGAGATGCTGCAGATGGGCTCGTGCTCGGGGCCGCCGGGCAGGAGCAGATCCGCCGGCTGGTAGGCGTCGGCGCGGAGATCCGCGGGGACTCCTGTTCCCACCTCGGAGAGCCGTGACCGGTAGCTCCGACCCGCGCCATCCACTCCGCTGCGTCGTGCGCCGGCGCGGCGCAGCAAACGGACCACGTCCCAGCGCCCCAGGATCGCCGCCGAGTGGATCGCCGAGGTCCCGAAGCGGTCCCGCACGTCGACGTCGTAGCCGAGCTCGATCAGTCGACCGACGACCCGCGGCTCCCCCTCGATCGCATACCAATGCAGCATGGTCTCGTCGCTGCCGGAGCGGCCAGCCTTGCAGAGAGCGACCAGCTCCGCCGGCGGCTCGCGGCCTTCCTCGAGCATCGCGTAGAGCTCGATCCATCCGGGTGCGTGGGGCATTCTCGAGGGCTGGGCTTCGGTCGGAGGGTGCGTGCGGAGCGGCGGTGCCCCAGGAGTGGGGCGCCAGCTCGGTCGTGCTGGCCTACCGAGTGACTTCCTAGCAGATTACCGAGCTCTGGAAGTGGGTGGGCTGGACGCGGCAGTCGATGGCGAGTCCCTCGAATGGGAGCGGGGTCCGACGGCTGTTCCTCCTCGCCTCGCTCGAGGCGCAATGCTACGGCTCGCCGGGCGGCACCTGGTCGACCACGAAGTGCGCGGCGCCGCAGGGCTCGCAGTCCTCTGGTCGCCACCCACGACCGCGACCGTGCTCACGGTTTCCGATGGCGTGCAGGTGACGATCGCTCCCTCGGTGGCGACGCGTGGGCGTGCGCCGGAGACAGGCTTGGGGTCCTCCAGGTCGAGCAGCTCGCCGCGCCGAACGAACTCGGCGACCGCTACGTCGTGCACGTGCAGGCCGGGAGGTTCCCGGGCACTCGACGGGCCGGCGTGTGGCGAGCCTGGGTTGCGCGGACGAAGCTCGTCGAGGTCGCGAGGGGGAACTCGTGAAGCCCCCTCTGGCACTCGCTGCAGGTGTAGACGGCAGCCGAGAAGGAGCCGCTGTCGGTGAGACTGTGCGTCGGCGAGCCGAGTCGTTACTAGAAGCCGATCAACGTGCTCGGACCCGGATCGGTCGTGGATGCGAGCGTGACAATTGCCGCCACGACAGCCGCCCAGAGCAAGAGCCATGTGAGGAGCAGGCACGCGCCGAACACAGCGAAGAGGAGTCTCGGCAGAAACCGAGCGGATGGCTCGCAACACGCGAGGCGGACCGTCCCCGCAAGAGTGAGCGTGCAAGCCAGAAGCGCGGTCCAGTGCGGGGCGACCAGTGAGAAGGTCGAGCCGCAAGCCAGGGCTGTCAGCGCGGCTATGCCTGGCGCAAGCCACAGGGCGTCCCTCAAGGTGCGCTGGGTCGTCGCCTCGCGACGAGCTAGGCCCACTGAGTGAACGCCGGTTGCAAGCCGAGGATCCGATTCGCGCATGAGGAGCTGCTCCGCAGGTTCCGGGTTCACTTGAAGGAGCCTGTGCAGTCCATCTCTCGAGGTGATACCGAGTGCGATCTGGCGTGGATCGAGGAAGGAACGGAAGCCGCCGCGGGACTCGGGCTTGTCCTCCCCACCGTCGGTGTGCCCAGTGCCCTGCTCTGGTACGTGCGGGTGCTCGTCTGCCACGCGACCCTACAGTGGGACGGAAGCACCGCACGCTATCGCAAGCGAGACAGCGGCGATGCATAGGACGATGTAGAGGAACATCAGTGCGCAGCTGACAAGCACCGTGTTGATGTAGCCGTCGACGACCTTCTGCACGGCCGATCGGGGCGGGGGCGGCTTCTGGTTCGAGCCGGGTTCATTCATTGGTGGGATCCTACACGGAGGGAGGGGCAACGATCAGGGTGTCGTGACGCGGGCGGAGGCGCCGCCGCGGATGTCCGGGCGTGGCGGTCCGCGAGAGTTCTTCCGGCTCAGGCCGCGCGCGGAGTCGAGATCGACCGGGTCGCGGTCGGGAACCGGATGGCCAAACTCGAGCGGGCGGGCTCGATCGAGAAGACCGACGAGACGCGGCTGAACCGGAACAACCGGCAGGCCCGCGTCCGGAAGTCGGCCACGTGATCGCACACGCGGGCGAGCGCCCGGCTCTTCGCCTGGGGCGCCGGGCACCGGGGGGCGCGCGATCGTCGCGGGCCCGTGGTGCCTGGTGCCGTTCGCGAGCCGATTCGGAAGCCATGCCGAGACTGATCCTCGCCGCTCTCGCGGCGCTCTCTCTCCTCGTCTCGCTCGAGGCGCAACGCTACGGCTCGCCGGGCGGGACCTGGTCGACCACGAAGTGCGTGGAGCCGCAGGGCTCGCACTCCTCGCCGACGATCGACGCGAGCACCTACACACCGAGAATCGGCAACGCCTACGTCGACGCGGTTCGCGCCCCGGTGCGCGGCGCTTTCGACGCCGGCTCCGCGTCCTCGAGGTCGAGCCCGGATCGAGCGGGCGAAGCTCGTCGCCCTCGCGAGGCGGAACCTGCGACCGTCCAGCAGTCGGTCGGACCTGTGTCCATTTCCCGACGCGTTGACCAGACGAATGCGTACTGGCTTGCCCTGGCAGGGAAGGAGGAAGGCCCGGGCTCTGCAAAGTTCATTGCAAGCATGTGCGAAACTCGCGAAGGCTTGGGCGTTGGCGAGCCGATCATCCGGTCGGACCGGAACGCGTATTCGCCCGTACGAGGCTCTCCCGAGTGGTTCATCCTCATTCACGGTGCTACGTCGTGCACGTCATCGCCGACTTCACCGATGCCGCCACCGCCGCCCATCTGGCCGGCACCGTTGGGCCGTTGCTCACTCTCGACTTCTTCGAGCAGTGCATTCCCGATCCCGACCGACGGTTCGTGCCCTCGAGCGGCCGGTGCGTCTGGTGGGGGGCATCCCGACCCTTCGCCGGCGAAGTCGCCGCCGAGTCGTTCGCTTCACGACTGCGGATAGCGCTGCAGCTGTTCGCCGACCGCCACGACGTCCGAGTGGTCGGTGGCGGGGAGCGAGTACCGCCAGGCGCGGGGCACCCGAGCGAGCCGCCGGGTGCCTACCCGAGTCCTCGCGGAGCCGCGCGGGTGGGGCGTAGATGGGGACATATGGCTCCAGAGAACCGACCCTCCCCTACGCCGGTCCGGGAATCGGTCGGCTGCGGTCGACCACCGCGGTGATCATTCCGGGCCTGAGTACGGGTTCGCATGGATAGCAACGGCGGCGCCAAGGGGGCGAAGATCCGCGGGCGATGGACGGCAGCCTGCTCCCGATCGACCACGACCGCTCGCAGCTCGACGCGCCTGTCGGCTGGACGGTGCATGTCGTCGTCTACCTCTCGGGGCGCAACTCCGAGGGGCCGCTCGTGGAGCGGTTGAAGACCGGCTACGGGCTCGGGTCACTCATGGTGATCCAGGACTCCCGGGGCTCCAGGCTCAACCCGATCCCGCCCGGTACCGACGTGACGGTGCTCATGGCATCCAAGTCGATCTCGGAGCGGGTAGAGGCCGAGGATCTCGCCGCGCGGCTCGATTTCGGCATCGGCTCGGACGTGATCGCCTCGCGGATCGAAATCCATCGGGGGTAGCGTAGAGGTGGTGCTGCCTACGACATGGAGAACCGTGCCGACCGTCCTTGCCACGCTGTTGGCGGGCTGCGCCTCCCCGTCGCCTCGATCCGGGAACTGGTATCCGGACCAGATGGTCCTGGCCGCTGCGCTGCCTTCTCCGCCCAGCCAGACGGAGGCGGAGTCGATGATACGAGGGCGCATCGATGCGCAGCTGGTTCCCGGGGCGAGGGCCGAACACCAGGAGTTTGGCCGGGTGCAGAAGGGGTGGTATCCGAAGCCGTCTTCTGGAGAGTCCCTGGTGCCGATGAGATTCGCCTGGCAGGTGGAGGTGAGGTCGAGCATCTACCTGCCTGGTTCGCTCCTGGCGTCGATCGATGGCAGCCTGCCGGATCGGTGGTTCTTCCTGAACGGCGAGATCGTCGCGTTCGTGGTCGGCGGAGAGCGAGGGTCGCAGATCGCAGAGTTCGCCGGGGGTGGTTTGACGGGCGAGGCCGCTGGCCTTGGGCGTGCGCGTTACGCGGGAATCACGCGCAACTGACGGTTGCCTTCGCCCCGAACGCGGACGGGTTCGATCCAGCGCCGATCGAGTTGGCGTCGATGGCCGCCATCAGCTGTCGGTGCGTGTTCGCCGGTAGCGGTCTCGCCCTGCTCGTGTCCCGAGAGCCTCTCTCTGGGCGCACGAGCGACGGCGTCGGGGTCGTAGGACCGGAACGTGAGGTTGTCGAGGCGACAGACCCTGGGCTTGCTGCCGGTGTGACGCGGGGACCTCTAGAGGAAGAACACGAACAGGAAGAGCGGCGCGCCAAACACGATCAGCAGGAATCCGGCGAAGCCCAGCAAGCAGCCGACTCCCCACAGTCGATCGACGAGCCACGCTCGAAGTCGCCGAGATGAGGGTCTCCAGGCTTCCATCGCCTGGAGAAGGCTCCGCGGCACATGGGTTTTCGCACGTTCTCCGCGAGTGGCCCGTTCGGCGGGGGCGCTCGCATGCGAAGGCTGAGCTGTCGGCCGACCGATCGAATCGGGCGCCGAGGCGATGCTCAGGTGAGAGTGCTCGCGCCGGCGCCGCCGGCTCGCACGTCGCACCGACGACGCGACGTCGCACGCGGCCGCCGAGGGCGCCGCAGGCCTGCGCAGCGCGCACGCTGCGCTCGTCGTCGACGTGCTCGAACTCGAACCGCCCGGGCTCACCGTCGACGAAATCGCCGGCCGCCTGCAGCGCGGCGGCGTGGGGATCGACCGGGTCGCGGTCGGGAAGCGGATGGCCGAACTCGAGCGGGCTGGCTCGATCGAGAAGACCGACGAAACGCGGCTGAACCGGAACAACCGGCAGGCCCGCGTCTGGAGGTCGGCCACGTGATCGCATACGCGGGCGAGCTGCCGGCTCCTCGCCTGTGGCCGTTCGCGAGCCGGTTCGGAAGCCATGCCGAGATTGATCCTCGCCGCTCTCGCGGCGCTCTCTCTCCTCGCTTCGTTCGAGGCGCAACGCTACGGTTCGCCGGGCGGGACCTGGTCGACCACGAAGTGCGCGGAGCCGCAGGGCTCGCACTCCTCGCCGACGATCGACGCGAGCACCTACATGCCGCGCATCGGCACGAGCTACCTCGTCGAGGCGTTCGTCGCGGTGGCGCGCGACTTCACGTCGTGCTCAACTTCGCCGGCACATCGTCCTGGTGGTTGCTCTACGGGGCGAGCGCGTCGTCGACGCCGCTCCTCACGTCGGTGGGCTTCGCGCCCGGGTGCGCGGCGCTTACCTCGCAGGATGCGAGCGTGCGGGGCTTCCCGGGCATCGACCCGAGTCCGCCGCATGCGTTCCGGCTCATCGCGACGATCGCGGTCCCCAACGAACCCGCGCTCGTCGGGGCCTCGGTGTTCCACCAATGGCTGTGGGAGGAGTTCGAGTCGGGTGCGCCTGGCCGCCGCCGACTGCGGTGATCGCGCTCACGGTCTCCGATGGCGTGCAGGTGACGATCGCTCCCGGAGGGGAGCGCTCGACGGCCGGAGGGCGGTTCGATGAGAGAGATCGATCGGAAGGACCCGCCGTTCGGCGCCGACGTGTGGGAGTACGTCGGAGGCCGGCTCCGCGTCCTCGAGGTCGCGAGGGGGAACCTGTGATGCTCGGCCCCTGCTTCCGTGGCGGGCTACGTGATGTTCGGGTCGAGGGAACTCGCCGCGTCGTGAAGCTGATCGACGTCGTGAACCCGGAACTCGAACTCGACCACGTGCCGAGGCTGTTCATCGGGGGAGACGACGATCCAGCCTTCCTCGTTGTCGATGGCGAGACCGAGCTTCACACGGACGAGCCCGTCTGGAGCGACCACAGCATCCACCGTGTGGTGCTTCAGGTTGCGAAACTCGGAGACGAGCTGACCGACAGCTTCGGAAAGGGGGATGTTCAACGAGATGGCCTCCTGGTGACGGGTGGGGATTGCGACGGAGCTTCGATCACTCGGGGATCTGCTGACCGCTGTGGGCCTGGCGGAGTCGGTAGTTCGACCAGAGGTAGTCGACTCTTGTGGGACCCCACTGGACGCCCCTGTCGCTCAGGATGTTGGCGGCGTTGAGCCGGGATGCGATCTCCTCGAACGATCGGCCTTCCTTCTTCAGGGAAATGAGGATCTCGAGCGCCTCCTCCACGGGAGCGAGCGACGTTCGTGGGTCTCCATAGTCCTCTGGATCGTGCACGCGGATCGTCGTCGTCAGGCCCCAGCGTGGCGACTCGTGCGCCTCGACTGTGGAGTAGTGATCGCCGCCTCGGTGGAGCGTCAGGCTGGTTGACAGTCGAACCGTTCCATCCGGCGCCAAGTCGGCGCCCTTGATCCGCGACCGAGCGTCCTCGAAGGCGTCGACCAGTGCGTCTGTGGAGTCTCCGAAGTGCATGGCGATGCGGGTGATTCGATGGGGGCGGTCGGAGTTCGAAGGGCTGGTCGAACTGCAGCTTCCGACGACCGGGACTTGGTCGACCGCATCCGGATCGTGCGACCTGTCACTGGTGGTGACGCCGAGGCCTATCCCGCCCTCAGCGCGCGGGCGGCGGAAGCAATTGGACGGTTGGAAGTCGCGCTCGCTGGCGTCTCCACCAACTGGCCGGTGTGGCCCGTGTGCCCAGCGGCCTACGCTTGGCACGCGATCGCCGCGCGGCCGATCTTCCTAGCGGATCTCGGGGAAGAACCTCGATCCGATGATGTAGGAGGCCCACCCGTAGAGGATCCGCACCCACACGAAGAGGTAGAAGGCCACCGGCACCATGAGGCCCCACAGAAGGAGTCGCATGCGAGGGCTTGGGCTCCCGAAGGGTTTCGGTATCCGCACCCGCTCCTCTCGGTAGTTCTCCATTCGCTCGAGTATAGGTCGATAGCTGAGTCGAGTGACGGGAAGCCGTCCTGTGTCGGATGCTCAATGCTCGACGCCGCACGGCGACTCGGGCTCGCGCTGGCCCGCGGGATCGGGCTTCGCTCGGTGGTCTACCCGAAGAGTGACGCGATCAGCAGCCTCACCCAGAGCAGGAGGAAGGCGGCAGACTCGAGGATGAACGGGCCGGTGATCGGCAGGAGAAGCAGTACGAGGAAGAGAATCCCCGGTCCGATGACGCAGCCCACCGCGGTTGCGTAGAAGTGTCCCCGCAGACGTTCTCGTGTCTCCAGAGACATCCATCGCCTCGGCTCTCGTCGGGGCGTCTGTGTTGGATCCGACATTGCGGCTCGAGTTGCAGCTCGCGTGCGTTCCTGTCGGGGGCTGGTTCGGTCCAGGACCCTACGCACGCAAGAGGAGTGATCGGGACTCGGCGGACGGAACTCCCAGAAGTCGAGAGGCAGCTATCTGGCTTCTCCGGCGGCCACGCTGGGGCAGGGTCTGCCAGGTGATCCAGAAGACGAAGAAGATGATGATCGGCGCGCAGAACACGATCAGCAGGAATCCGACGAAGCAGAGCAGGCAGCCGTTTCCCCGCAGTCGGTCGAACAGCCACGCTCGAAGTCGCCGAACTGGAGGGCTCCGGGTTTTCATCGCCAGGGGAAGGCTCCGCGGCAGATGAGTTGTCCCGGATACGCCGCGAGTGTCCCGTCCGACGCGGGTGCTCGCTTGCGAGGGCTGCGCTGTCGATCAACCGATCGATTCGGACTTCGAGACGCTGCTCCACGATGCACTCGAGGCGTGCGTCGGTGACGTGCCGCGACTGCTGAAGCGACTGCTCCCCGATGTTTGCGCACTCGAGGACCAGGTCGCGGGCACGGTGCGGATCGAGTTCGGGCTTCCTGCCGTGCCGCCACCGGAGGTCGAGCTGGTCGACGGCCGCGTGCTGGTCACCGAGGCGCGGGCGTTCGGGAAGCCCTGGTGGTCGACGCTCGAGCTCCTGCCAATCGACGCTCTGGACGTCGATCCGCGGCCTTGGCACATGGCGAACTCGCGGATCCTCAGTCTCGCCCGGTCACTGTTGGGGCGCTCGAGGAACTCCCTCGCTGGCGCGACCTCGAGGCCGACCACCGGCACGCGCTGATCGCTGCGAGCGAGGACGAGGAGACACCGGTCGACGACGACGAGTCGATCGAGCAGGCCATGCGACGTCGGGCGGCGTCGCTGGGATACCAGGTGCCGGGGATGGGCCTCGGCATGCACGAACTCGCGCGGATGCGGCGGGCGGTCAGGCCGGTCTCGCCTGCACGGGTGGAGCGACGGAGGGGATGAGGATGCAGAGGATCTTGGTGGCGCTCGCGTGCGCCGTTCTCGCGCTGGCCGTTGGCGCGCAGGTTCGGGTCTCGGTCGATGCGCCGGACTCGGGGCACTTCTGGGCCGTCGGTACGTTGCCGATCGACACGGCGCCCGTGCTGGTCGGGGTCAACGGCTCGCGGGCCTACCGGCTGGAGACGCTGGGCGAGCACTCGGCGATCTACGGGATCGAGTCGCTCGGCGAGCTGGTGCCGAGCGACGGCGAGCTGCAGCTCGTGCCGGCGGTGGAGACGGACGGGGTTCCGGCTTGGTGGTCGCACCCGGCGGTCCTCGACGACCTCGAGGCGCTGCGCGGGCGGGTGCAGGTCGGTGGCGCGGCGGCGACCGACGTCCGGTTCGAGCACCTGCAGCAGGGGCAGTTTCGGCAGCGGTTCCAGGCGACGCACGACGCCGGCGAGTACTGGGTCCGGCTCTGGCTCGACGTGTTCGCCCGGTCGCCGATCGTGCACTGCTCCGGGTTCGTCGCGCGGAAGGACCGGGGCTCGGTCCGGCGGGTGCCGATCGAGATCGAGTTCGGCGAGCCGGTCGCGTTCCCCTGGGAGCGGCTCCATGCCGGCGACCTGGCGCTCGAGCGCGGCGGAATCCGGGGAGCGATCGACCTCGAGGCCGGCGGGCTCTACCCGCTCCGGTTCTCCCTGCTGTGCTCGTGGAAGCCCGCGGAGGTCGTGCAGCCCGACCCGCCGGCGGACCTCGACGACCTGACCGCGGCGGCGCTCGAGGCGGGGCGAACGGGGCAGCGGTGGTTCGTGCCGCTGGAGTGGCGCGGGCGCTGGATGGGGATCGAGCCGCGGCTCGGCTCGGCGATCGGCGTCGACCTGGCGCAGCACGGCCTCGCGACGTTCCTACGGCCGCACTCGATGTACGACGCTCGGCCGTGGGCCTCGATGCCCGGAGCAAACCAGGGCGGCGCGCAGAACAGTCTGGGTCCCGTCTGGTGGCTACCGGCGTTCGTGTCGGCCGAGCTGAGGCCGGCGGACGTTCACCTGTGGTCGGCTTGGGACTGGGCGCTGCGGCCGGTCCATTTGCTCGAGCCGGGCACCGCGGACCCGCGCGGCGGGTTCCCGGCGGCGATCACGACGATTGCCCGGCAGCTCGGCGACGTGGCGGAACTCGATGGGCAGGTCGTGCCCCGCTACCAGACGCGCGGTGTGATCCCGGTCGACCTCGCCGACGGGAACGTCGACTTCCGGACCGGGCACGACGAGCAGCTTCTCGCGGATGCTCCTCTGCTCGCTGCCTACGCGATGACGGGCGACCCGGTCGTGCGATGGCTCATCGACTCGAATCGAGCGCTCGACCTGGCGCAGCGGCGGCCGAGGGCGGGCTGGCGGAACAACGGGCGGGGTGAGGGGCGCACGATCGCGGCGATGCTGCAGGCCGCGCGCTTCCTGTCCGCGGGGGATCGGCAGCGGGTGCTCGAGCACTGTCTGCTCCGCCTCGAGATCGCGGTGCGGGAGGCGGAGACCGCCGGGTTCGATCCGGCTGCGGTCGTGCGGCCGGTGGACCTGCAGTACGCGTCGAACCTAGCGTGCCGGCTGCCGGCGACCGTGCCCTACGAGGAGGCCGCGCTCGCCTGGGCGGCGTGGATGCTCTACGAGGAGACGGGTTCCGCGCTCGCTCTCGAGGCGGCGTATCGGTTCGGTCTGGCCGTGGCTGCCTACGTCTATCCTGTGGATGGGGGCGCTTGGTCGCTCCCACACGCGGCAAGCATGCTCGACGACGGCCGCGCGCCGACGCCTCAGGAACTCGCCGACGATTCGCTCGTGCATCGGTCGTCGTGGCCTGTCTGGTGGGGAGGGTGTGGGCTTCGCGCCGTCCTATTGGCCGCGAGTGAGATTGGGGCATACCCTGAAAGCCACCGCTCGATCCTGCAGATGGCGGAATCTGCGACGGAGTGGCTCGATGATGCGCGGCCCGCGTCGACAGACTTGGGGCACCAAGCGCTTTGGGGTGCGTCTGCGGTCGTTCGGGAGCGGCGAAACTAGCCCGAGTTCTGCCTGTCGGCTCTAATCCCTACTCGATTGCCGATTGCTGCGGGCTGTGGCGTGACCGGTCTACTCAGTAGCCGTGATCAGCCAATTCCAGGTGCGTATGTGGACCGTTCGCGCTGGGATTGCACAGGGTGTTTTCGCGGATCACTTCAAGCCACGGAGATGCTGAGGTAGCGATTGGTCCGACGACGCCTAAGAGTGCGTCCTCACGCATCATTGCGCCGTTGACGGGCCGTTTTGGGACCAAGTCCACGGCTTGGCCAAAATTATGGAATGAACGTACGGTAGAGGCGGGTCTCCAAGCATCCGTGACCTCGACTACTGCGTCCCCGAATACGGAGCCTCTGGGGAAGTTCTCCTCGAAGCGAAGGCCGATGCGATTGAGAATGGCTACGTAGGCTGGGACCACAAATGGCGCAATGCCGGCTTTGATAGATATACGAGGGTGCAATCGCCCGAGCATTCTCTCGTTCTGTAGATTGACTAGTCGTCCATCCGCAATCCAGGTATCTCGATCTGATAGCGATAGTAGTGGTCGATTCGGGTCGATCGTCACGCTAGCCCCTCCGCGAAAGCACGGAGCCGATTGGGCGTTGGGAAATGATGGCCGTCGAGAATACGTTATCGTGTAGGATTGCAGGTTGGTAAAGCCAATGTCGGTTCCTCCGTGAGTTGGTGTGGGTGAGGTCAGGGCGCAGGTGTAGATTCTTAGGCCAGCGAGTGCGGGGCTTAGCGGTAGGAGGACGTCGCCGCCTTCCAGTGGGGTGGCGACGGCCACGATATCAGACCCATATACAGGAAGGTGGTACATTCCCATGAGCGGTGGGGTCGAGAATAGTGAATAGCTTGTGCCGACCAGTAATGCATGGATCTGAACGTAGTCCGGGCGCCCGGTTCGTGCTTGGAGCACTCCTGCCCATTGACCCACGCGCACACGCCAGCTCAAACCCCAGGTGGGGTTGGCCCGCTCGGTAGTTCCGCCGGAGATCTCGCCAATGAGCGCATGGGAAACTTCGCCACTGCCCTGGGGATTCGCGGGGCCGACGAGGGTTGCGGTGATCATGGCCAGGAAACCAAGTGAGTGCAGGGTCTTCATAGGGTCTGGTAGGTCAGCAGGGAATCGCGGTGTGTGGCGTCATCGCGTGGCCGGAGTCGCTCGGATGAGGGGGTCGGAAGCCCCTCGTTCCCGATCATGGGTCCTATGCCGCGGCGTGGAATGGGGTTTTTTCCGAGCTCGATCGGTCGCGCCGTTTTTTCCGGCGATTCGATGAGTAGTAGTAGGCACTTACGACGGCGACCGTGACCCGGCGACGACTCGACCCGCAGGCCTTCGCATCCGTGCCGACGATCCCGGCGCTCTCGGTGGCGCTGGGGGTCTCGCCGGCGCAGGTGCAGCGGTTCATCGCCGAGGGGATCCCGCGGGCCGAGGACAAGTCGTTCCCGCTTCCGGCGGTCATCAACTGGCTGCAGGAGCGGGCGCTGCGGCGGGGCGAGGGCAAGAGGGCGCGCGATCCGGCCGACGACGACGAGGACGACGCGGAGGCGCCGCGGTCTTGGAAGGTGCGGAAGGAGCGGGCGCAGGCGCTCCGCTACGAGTTCGACCTCGAGGCGAAGCGGCAGGGGTGGCTCGAGCGCGACCAGGTCGAGGCGGCGTTCGCCGGGCGGCTGCAGCTCGTCGCCGAAGGCCTGAAGAACCTCGCGAGCTACCTGGGGAAGCGGCTCAGTCTGTCGTCGCGCGAGCAGCAGGTCGTCGATGAGACCGCCGACCGGCTGATCGCCGCCTACCGTGGCGGGAGCATCGTCGAGCAGGTGGAGCAGTGGCAGGAGTCCGCCTCGGGCTCCGGCCGGATCACGCGCGGTCGCGGGCGGCCGCGGAGGAAGGGCACGGCATGACGGGGCTCGAGGTGCAGGTGCCGGAGTGGTTCCCGTCGGAACTCGCTGCGCTCGCGCCGCGCTCGAGGGCGCGGTGCTCGGAGTGGTCGGCCGCGCACCGGATGATCCCTGCCGGCGACGCCGCGCACCCGGGGCTCTGGGATCCGTCGCTCGCGCCGTACGCGGTCGAGGTGCTCGACACGATCAACGACCCGGCGGTCGAGGAGGTCACGGGGATGTTCGGGGCGCAGACCGGCAAGTCGACGATCGGCGAGAACATCGTCGGGTTCCTGGTCGCGAACGAGCCGTGCCCGATCATGTGGGTGATGCCGCGCCGGCCGGACTACCACTACGTGCACGGCCGCCGGATCGAGCCGATGGTCACGAACTCGCCGGCGCTCGCGGCGCAGCTCACCGGGCGCGCCGACGACGTCTCGCAGGAGGGGATCACCTTCCGGGGCTGTCACCTCTACTACGCGAACGCCGAGTCGACCGGGTCGCTGAAGTCGCGCACGGTGCGGGTGGTGATCCTCGACGAGGTCGACGAGATGAAGGACGGACCGCAGGGCGATCCGACGTCGATCGCCAAGCAGCGGACCAACACCTACGGCGCGCGGCGGAAGGTCTACCGCTGGAGCACGCCGACGTGGAAGCACGGGAAGGTGTTCCAGGCCTGGGAGAAGTCGGACCGGCGCCGCTACTGGGTGCCGTGCCACGGGTGCGGCCGGTTCCAGACGCTCGAATGGGAGTGCGTGCGCTGGGACGGCGAGAAGGACCCGGACAAGGCGCGCGAGGTCGCGCGCTACGTCTGCCCGCACTGTGGGGTCGAGTGGAACGATGCGCAGCGGCAGGACTCGGTTCGGACCGGCGTGTGGGTTCCCGAGGGCGCCGAGATCGACGAGGACACCGGCCGCGCCGTCGTGCCGACGCCGGCGCGGCACCGCGGCTACCAGCTCTCGACGCTGTATTCGTGCCTCACCCCGCTGGGCGACCTGGTCGCGCGGTTCCTGACCGAAGACCTGGCCGACTTCACCCGGCAGATCCTCGCGCTCCCGTGGGAGGAGCAGCACGAGGCAGTCGGCTCCGGCGAGCTTGGGAAGTGCCTGGGCGAGTACGCCGAGGGCGAGGTTCCCGACGAGGCGATCGCTCTCACCGCGGGCGTCGACGTGCAGGGCCTGAAGCTCGGCCTGTTCTACGTCGTGCGGGCCTGGGGGCCGAAGGGCGAGTCCTGGCTGGTGAAGCGTGGCCGCGTCCGGCACTGGGCGGGCATCGAGGAGGCGGTCACCGAGGCGGAGTACTGCGGCCGCCGGGTCGACCTGGTGTTCGTCGACTCCGGAGACGGGCGCCGGCAGGACGAGGTCTACGACTTCTGCCGGCAGGACCCGACGCGCACCCTGCCGTCGAAGGGCCGCGACGAACTCCGCGGCGGGCTGCCGTTCACTGCAACCCCGATCGACAAGAACCCGAACACCGGCGCGCCGGTGCGCGGTGGGCTGAAGCTCTGGCTGATCAACACGACGCTGTTCAAGGACCAGCTCGCGGCATGCATCGCCGGCGAACGGGAGCCGTGGCACCTGCCGCGGAACGACGACGGTGCGCTCGATGAG
This sequence comes from bacterium, assembly GCA_030432695.1. Taxonomy (GTDB): domain Bacteria; phylum Planctomycetota; class UBA1135; order UBA1135; family UBA2386; genus JAUILN01. The sequence goes on from JAUILN010000017.1 coordinate 170,932, forward strand.
TACCTCGGGCACCTGCGCGCGGAGCAGAAGGTGCGGCGCGGGCAGTCGATGCGCTGGGACCTGAAGCCGGGCAAGCAGCGGAACGACTACTGGGACTGCGAGGTGCTCGCGCGGGCGGCGTGGTTCCTGCGCTGGGGGCAGTTCGGGAGTCGGTCGGCGCCTCGGGGCGAAGGGCGCGGCCGGGCGGCGCGGCCGAGGCAGGCGGGTCGGACCGGTTCGAGCGATGCCGACTACGTTGCGCGGGCGGATGCGCAGCGGTCGTCGGTTGCCGACGGCCGGCGCAGCGGTCGTCGGGAGGGTGGCGGCGGCGGAGGGGGGTGGCTCAACGCATGACTGGCGACCGTTCGTGGATCACTGGGCGACGCTGCGAGGATTCGCCGGGCCGGCCGCGCCGGTGCTCTGGACCGCGTGGATCCACTCAGCTTCCTATCGTCGAACTTGAGCCCGGCCCACCCGGGTGGTCTCCGCGGAACGTCGAGTGCGTGGTGTGCGGCTCGATTCGGACCCGCAACTACGGCCGCGGCCGGTGCGGGGTGAAGCGGTACTACGCGTGCCGAGACTGCGGCGAGCAGTTCCTGGTCGTCTTGCTGGATCGGGCATAACGAGCAGGGCTGAATTACGTCGTAAGTTATTGCTGCGACATCTCGACGAGAACTAGAGACCGCATCATGGAGGCTACCGTCCTCTGTTCCGCGTGGGGCGCGGCGATGACTCGTGAAGCGCGGCGCTACCCGGTGAGATGAAGTGATACATCGTGAAACGTGATGGCACTTGGTCGACCGCGGTGGTGCCCGGCAGTAGTCTGATCAGCGCGCGGTACAATGCCATGCAAGAACGACCCCGACCGGCGTCGACGCCGGTCGGGGTCCGGGTTGGTCTGAGGCGGCAGGCCCCAGACCGGCGCGCGGATGGGTGTCGGGCGCTGCTCCTGGGTGACATCAGATGGCAGCGGTCGACGCCCAACCTTCCCATCCGCCCGGTCAATGACCGGAAACGAGGCTGGCGATGTCGGCCAGTGCGCCGATCACTGCGCAGATCGCAGTGATGATGGCGACAACCGTCAACGCCCTGCCGGCCTCCCGCGAGACTCGCGGTCGGTTCATCGGATGTCGGCGGCACGTAGTGACGCCGAACGAGTCTCAGTATGCAGTCGGTAATGGCCGAGGAAAGGCCGACTGCGCGCTCGGTGTCGGCGCGGCTCTGGACAATCTGTGGAAGGACTCTTGATCTGAAGGAGAGTCGTTTCCCTAACAGGGCCTGACGAAAGGGCTCGCGCTCTCTGCTCCCGGGATGCCCTTTGGGCATATGTTTCTCGGCATTCTTGGTGAATCCCAAGAGAGCCGCTGAGCCACCTCGCGCCGGAGACCCGTCCTGTTCAGCGCGCGGAACGTGGTTCCCGATCCCTTGTGCGCGGTGACGCACCCTCCTCATCGTGGCAGTCACGGTGCAGCAGGAACTCGACGCGGTCCGCGAGGCGCTCATGCGCGCCTCGGCGACCGGCGGCGTGACCACCGTCAACCACCCTGACGGCACGAGCTACACGCGCGACCTGGCCTGGCTCGAGAAGCGCGAGCGCACCCTCCTCGCGCGCCTGGCGCGCTCGCGATCCGGCGGGGGCCGCCTGTTCGGAGGGTTCCGCCGGTGAACCTGCTCGAGCGGGCGATCGCCTCGCTGGCGCCGTCCTGGGCGGCCTCCCGCGCCGCGAGCCGGGCGAAGCTCGATGGCTTCCGGGCGATGTCGCGCGCCTACGACGGCGCGCGGCGGGACCGGCTCTACGGCAACTGGCACGGCGGCGGCGACTCCGCGGACGCGGCGCTGCTGCAGGCGCTCCCGCAGCTCCGGCAGCGGTGCCGCGACCTCAACCGGAACAACCCGATCGCCGCGGCGATCACCAACGGCATTGTCCGGAACGTGGTCGGCTCCGGGATGCGCGTGCAGTCGCTGATCGACGCCGAAGCCGCCGGCGTCTCCGTTGAGGAAGCCCGGAAGCTCGGCCGGATCGCCGAGGGGCTGTTCTGGCGCTGGGAGCAGTTCGCCGCGGCCGATGAGCGTACGGACTTCGCCGGGCTGCAGCGGCTCGCGCAGCGGAAGAAGACCGAGGACGGCGAGGTGTTCGCGAGGGGCGTGCTGGTCGATCGACCCGGCCGGCCGTTCCGCACGGCGATCGAGGTGATCGAGGCCGACCGGGTGCAGACGCCGGGGTCGATCGACGACGACCGACAGCGATATCCGAGACTGCGCCGGCGTGGTGCTCGGCCGGTCCAGGGCCGGTCGCCTACCACGTCCTGCTGCAGCACCCGGGCGACGGGCACCTGCGCCGCGGCGCGACGCAGCGGAAGTTCCGGAAGGTCGCCGCGTGGGACGGGCAGGGGGGCCGGGCGATGGTCCACCTTGACCTGGGTGAAGCGGCCGGGGCAGACCCGCGGCGAGCCGCGGCTCGCGCCGGTGATGACCTCGCTCCACGACCTCGGGCAGGTGCTCGAGGCCGAGCGGGTCGCGAAGCGGATCGAGGCGTGCCTGGCGGGGTTCATCAAGCGCGACCCGAGCACCTGGACGATGTCCGTGGGCGCGAAGGACCCCGAGACCGGCGGGATGCGGGTCGACTTCGAGCCGGGGATGTTCGAGATGCTGCTGCCGGGCGAGTCGACCGACCTGGTGCAGTCGAACCGGCCGGGCACGACCTTCGACCTGTACGTCGAGCGGATGGTGCGGTGTCTCGGCGCGGTGGTCGAGTGCAGGCGTTTCGGTGCGGCTAGAGTGAGCCGCGATGGATCTAGCTGGGGTTCGGGCCGTCCTCGAGGCGCACCGCGCGGAGCTTCTCGCGCAGGGAGTCTCCTCGCTCCGCGTCTTCGGCTCGGTCGCTCGGGCCGAAGCAAGGCCCGACAGCGACATGGACATGCTGGTGGAGTTCGAACGACCGGTGGGGTTGTTCGCGCTCGTCGAACTGCAGCTCCAGTTGGAGGAATGGCTGGGCTGCCCGGTCGATCTCGGAACTCCGGAGAGTTTGCGGCCTTCGATCCGCAGCCATGTTCTCCAGGAGGCCGTGCGCGTCGCGTAGCGGCTGGGTGCTCCGAGTCGAGGGTCTGCTCGAGCGCGAGCGCCTCCTTGCTGTGCTCACGTTCGCGCGGTCTGCGGGGGATCCGAAGGCCCTGTGCGCGACGGTCGCGGAACGGTCGACGTCGGCATCGATCCCGCCCCGGTAGGTTGGTCTCCCTCGTTCCCGCCCACCAAGCAAGAAGCCCGCAGCACGCCATCAGCGCACTGCGGGCTTCTCTCTCGAACTGGAGCGGCCGAAGAGATTCGAACTCTCGACATTCAGCTTGGGAAGCTGACGCTCTACCAACTGAGCTACGGCCGCGTGAGGCGGGGATCGTGGCGTCGGGCGGGCGGGGAGTCAAGAGGGCGGGTGCGGGGCCGGACGGTCGAAAACCTGGGGGGTGGGGCACGTTGCTCCGGCTCGCTCGTAGCCAACCGGCCAACATGCTCTGAACCCTCAACTCGCCCCTCAGGATCGCGGTCGTGGTCCTGGCCATCGCAGTCGGCTTCGCGCTGCAGCACTTCCTGGGCTACCAGCAGGCGCCGCTGTTCGGGTTCCTGGTCGGGCTGGTGGTGGCGCGGTTGGTGCCGTCGCCGAAGAGTTGTCCGCTGCCGGGGCGGCCGCAGGTGTCGGATCGGGAGGGCGCGGGACCTGACTCGGAGGGTGCGAAGGGCGATCATGCGGGGTCATGAACCGCTTCGCGCCGCTGGTGGCCCCGTTGCTGATGACCCTGTGGGTCGCGTTCGCCGTCTCGCCCTGCGGGGCTCAGGAATCCACCTCGTGCGCCGAGGCGCGTGAGTTCGTCGTTCCCGACCTCGACGAGCTCGCGGCGGAGACGATCCCTTGGCGGACCACCTTCCGGCAGGGCGCGCTGGAGGCCGACGCGCTCGATCGACCGGTGCTGCTCTGGGCGATGAACGGGCATCCGCTCGGCTGCACCTGAAACAATGGTGTCCGCGACCGGCAGTTGGCCTGGTCGAACCCGCGATTGATCGAGTTGTCGGAGCGCTTCGTGCCGTGTGCCGACGAGGTGTGGCGGCTGCAGAACGGCAAGGACTTCGAGTGTGCGCTGTTCCGCCGGTTCTCGGAGCAGGGGCATTACCGCGAGCACGAGTCGACGCGGCAGGGGGTCTACGTGGCGACTCCCAATGGGCGGTTCCTCGGCTCGGTGAATACGCGCAACGTCGACAAGCTCGAGGAGGTGCTGCGCGGGGCGCTGGCGAAGTGGGAGGCGCTGAGTCCCGCGGAGCGGTCGCTGCCGGAGAAGGAACGCGAGGAGCTGGCGAAGCTCTGGCGGTGGGACGACGAGTATCCGGAGGACGGGCTGGTCCTCGAAGTGCTGGTGCGCGACCTGCCGCGGACCGAGGCCGCGCAGCGCGCGTTCGAGGAGCGGCAGCGGCGCATGCCGCAATGGGCGCGTTGGACCGACGGGGCGTGGAACCGGGATTGGGCCTGGTTCCGCAAGGAGGAGGCCCAGCAGTGGTTGCCGCAGGGCGGGATCGAGGTGGGCCGGGAGTACCCGGTGCCTGCGCCGGTGGTGGAGCGGCTGGTGCGCTACAACCTGGTCGACTGCGTGCGCGGGCAGACCGACGGGTATCGCGCGGACGACGTGGAGCGCGCGGAGCTGACGGCGCGGGTCGAGGCGGTCGACGACGGGTCGGTCTCGTTGAGCTTCGTCGGCGGTTCGCGCTGCGTGGTCGAGGGCGGCGACTGGCCGCGGTCGTTCGTCACCGAGATCGAGGGTGCGGCAACCTGGGATCGCGAGGCGGAGCGCTTCACGGCCTTCGAGCTGGTGGCGGTCGGTGAACGCTCCGGTCGGACGCGGTTCAACGGGCGGCAGGACGACGAGGGTGCGGCGCCGATCGGCGTGGTGCTGCGGCTTGCCGCCGAAGACGCGCCGCATGTGGCTCCGGTCGCGGTGTCGCGCTACGGGTGGCAGCCGAGGGCGCGGCGGTGAGGCGGAAGGTCGGAAGCGGGTTCGTCTCGGCGCTGCTGTTCGCGTCCCTTGCTCCGGCGCAGGCCGCGCGCGAGCTGGAGGGTGTCGAGTCGGCGACCGTGAGCATCGAGACCGCGCGGTCGTGCGTGACCGTTGGCTGGCCGGGGCGCTTCGATTGGGGCGCGGGCGAACGGGTCGATCAGCAGGTGTTGGCGGATCGGGTGGCCGGCTACGTCGGTGCGGTCTGCGCGGAGTTCGACGCGCTGTTCGGTGCCGCGTTGGACGAACCCGAGGTCGAGCAGGGCGGCACCACTGCCGACGACGCGGAGCTGCAGCGGCGCGACGGTCGGTCGGGATTGCGGTTGGTGCTGCTGCGCGACGGCGACGACGCACGCCGCGTGGCGAGGAAGATGGTCGGCATCGAGTTGCACGGGCTGGCGGTGCTCGGACTCGATGGGCGGAATGCGGCGGTGCTGCGTCTCGATGCCAAGGAGGTGGGGGAGGGCGATGCGCTGCGCGGACTGCTCGGGCACGTGGTGGCGCGGTTGCTGTTGGCGCAACGGCTCGGGTCGTCGCCCGGGGAAGCCGGGCATGGCTGGATCGAGGCCGGGGTCGCGGCGCGCTTCGAGGCGCGGGCGGGAGTCGAGCAAGCCGAGGGGATGCGGCCGAATCTGTTCGTCGGCTTCGGCGAGCGGGTCTGGCGGCCGGAGACGACCTACGGGCGTGGTGATTGGGCGGTGGCGGCGCGGGAGCAGCTCGAGAGCGGCAGGTTGCCCGTGCTCGCGGACCTGCTGGGGCTGCCGCCGGAGGAGATGGACCTGGAGGCGTGGGCCGCGGCGCGGGCGTTCGTCGAGTTCCTGCTGGTGGAGGAGCGCGGGGGCGAGCGGCTGTTGGAGGTCGCGCGGCGGGTGGTCGCCGGGGAGGCGGCGCTCGAGGTTCTGGCGGCGGTCTATCCGGGCGACGAGCCGTTGGAGCAGCGCTTCCACGACTGGCTGCGCGCGGGCTGATCCGGCTCGGTCTCAGTCGAAGCCGCGGGCCGGCACGACGGTGGCGGGGACCGGCGGCAGTTCGAACTCGATCGACGAACCGACGATCGCGCAGTGGCTGCCTGGCACCTCGACCGGCAGGCAGCGTCGCGCGTCACCGCGGCGTCCGGGCGTGGCCTCGGGGAGCCACTCGACCAGCGGCTCGACCACCGCGTGCCAGTCTTCGAGGCGGCGGGATCTCTCGAAGTAGACGCGGAACGCGGCGCGGCGCGCCACCGGCTCGCGCTCGTCGGGATGCCAGTCGACGCGGCCGCGGACCACCCACTCGTTGCCGAACACCACGTCGCCGCTCGGCGTGTCGGTGATGGCGACGTAGGCGAAGCGGTCGTCGCGGTGGGTCGCGTAGGCGTCGCCGATGTGCGCGGCGTAGCGCTGGTCGGCGGGGTCGAGCAGCCAGGCGCCTGGGTCGCGGCTGTTGCGCGGGCGGCGGAACCAGTCGATCCAGGCCTCGGGGTGTTCGCGGCCGTCGTACTCGAGGACCGCGACGAACGGCCAGGCGCGGGTCTGGGAGGTGTTGCGGTCCCAGGTCTGGTCGCGCCACCGCCACAGGAAGACGTCGTCGTTCGCCGGGCCGGGTGCGAGGCGGGGGGTGGGCGGCGCGGTGGAGGTGTCGGCGGCGAAGGCGGAGCTGTGGACTTCGGCGCGGCGCAGCAGCGCCTTGTGGACGACCTCGACGTGGCGCGGGCGGATGGTGTCGGTGGTGTAGACGTAGAGGCGCAGGTGGTGGGGGCGACAGGCTGGTGGTGCTACCGGCTGCTGCGCGCGAGCGGTCGCCGAGGCCGCGAGTGCCACGAGGAGCGCGAGGAGTGGGCGGCGGGTGTGGCTTCGAGCCGGCATGCGCAGGCAGGGTACGTCGGTGCGGGGCGCGCGCGGGGCGGAGTTTTGCCGCTGCGGGGATGCAGCGCGGCGCGGTGGGGCGCGAAGTCTGTCGTGGTTCGTGCCTGGCACCGACTACGACAGACTCTGGGCAGGGATCGCTCAGTCCTCGCGCTCGAGCTTGGCGAGGCGGCGGCGGGACCAGCGTTCGAGGCCGTCGAGGACCGCGGTGGCCTTGGCGAAGTAGAGCGGATCGAGCTGCGCGAGGTGGGCGCGGACAGTGGTTTCGGCCCGGTCGCGCCAATCGTCGGAGAGCCGGACGAGGTCGCGGTCGGCGAGGAGTTTGGCGAGGGCGAGGGCGACCTCCTGGTGGGCGCGGAGCGAGGGGTGGACGTGGTCGACCAGGCGCTCGGGGCCGACGATCTGGAGTTCGCAGCGGCGCGCGAGTAGACGGTCGGCATCGAGCCACGCGGCGTCGTGGCGCCGGGCCGCGGTGTGAAGTGCCTTGCGCATGGGCTCGAGGATGCGCAGCGGGAACGCGTCGAGGTCCTTGGCGCGCAGGTAGTCGGTGCGCGCGGCGGCGTGGTCGTCGACCGCTTCGTGGTGGAGGGCCTCGGCGTAGGCGGAGCGCGCGCCTCGGCCGCCGAGGAACGGTGGGCAGTCGCGGAGACGGGCCGGTGGTGAGACCACCACGACCGGCACGCCGCGGGCGGAGGCGGCGGTGAGGATGCGCTCGACGGAGCGGGTGAAGTGGTCGACCGCGCTGCGTCGCCAGGCGTCGGAGCGGTCGAAGTCGGCGAGGCCGTCGAGGCGATCGAGCATCGTGTCGACCTCGGCGGGGAGTTGCGTCCGGGGCGCGACCGGCCGGAGTCCGAGCGCGTCTTGTAGTGCGTCGAACGTCGCGCTGCCGGCCAGCCACGCCATCGGCAGGGTGACGACGCGCGGCAGGCTGCTGCGCACCGGATAGCTCCGCGCCTCCAGGAACTCGTTGTGCCCGGTGCAGAGGACCAGCACGTCGGGCTGGTGGGCGAGCACCTCCTCGGCCAGCGGCACCAGGCGGTAGCTGGCGTAGCTGATGCCGCCACAGTTCACGACCTCGTGATCGCGGGATCGATCCAGGTCGCCGGCTTCGAGCGCGAGTTCGAGCAGGCGGGGGAACGCGGTGGCGGTCGACCAGGGTCGGCCCTGGACGGTCGAGCCGCCGAGGCAGAACACGCGCAGGGCCCCCGGCGGCTTGCTGGCGGCGAACGACTGTGGGGCGAAGAAGCGCTCGCGGGCGGGATCGACCCGCCACTGCGAGCCGTCGGCGCTCAGCACGAACAGCGGCGCCCGGCCGGCGAAGCCGACCAACGGGTCGTCGAGGACGGTGCGATCCGGCCAGCCGGCGACGCGGAGCGCACCCTCGGCGAGTGCGAACGGGGCCAGTCCGAGGAGGACGGCGAGGCAGCGGGCGACGGGCTTCCGCATCGGCAGACGGGAGCGTGGGCCGCGATACCGGGCGGGGGAAGGGGCGGTCCGGCAGCTCGTCGTCGTTGTCGGTGGCTCGTATTGCCAAAACGTCAAATTCTCTGAGCGGAGGATCGACCCGATACTGCCGGCAAATCGCGCCTCAAGCCTTCCATTGGGCAGATAGAGGACGCTTGACGGCTGCGTCGGTCTTGCCAATAAGTCATGGATCGGGCGTTGTCGCCCGCAGCTTCTCCGCCATGCAACTCGATCCGGTCCTCGTTCTCCCCGACACCGATGTTCCCCGTGGTCTGCTCTCGCGGCGCTCCCTGCTGGCGCTGCTCGGGGCGGGCGGCGCAGTCGCCGCCGGGAGTGCGCTCGGTGTCCTGCTCACTCCCCACGCGTCTGCCGCGCAGCGGGGCGCCGCTCCCTCCACCCTGGAGGAGGCCGAACTCCGTTGGGCGCGGTCGTTGGCCGAGGGGCCGCTCGGCGCGCTGGTCGCGGCGCGTTCGCCCTACCTGTTCGTGCTGGCGCGCACCGGCGACGCCGGTCTCGTCGACGGCGCCGAGCGGCTCGCGCAACTGGTGCTCACCGTCGACGGCCCACTCGTCGCAGCCGGCGACCGCGAGGCGGTGACCCGGCAACTCGTCGAGTCGCTGCGCGCCAGCGGGCTGGTCGAACGCGACGTCCGCGCTGCCGCGCTCGTCGCACGACTCGGAGGTGCGCGATGACCGGTTGGAAGCTGCTCGCGTGGGTCCCTGGCCGCGCGATCCAGGAGCCGCTGCCCAAGCCGCCGCTCGAGATCCCGGATGCCGTCGCCGAGGGCGGCGTGCTGGTGATCCAGGTGAACACCGGCGTGGCGGAGATCGGCCTCGTGGTGCCGGGTCACGGCACCGTGCTGGTCCCGGTGCCGAAGGACGGCCGCGTCGAATGGCGCGTGCCGCCGGACGTGCCGGGTGGCAGCACCATCACCGTCTCGGACCGCAACTACCCGAACCCTGCCGGCGGCGCCGTCGACGTCGTCGGCTCTCTCTGAGCCCTCTTCTGCTCGCGCCGCGCGATCGAGGTCGGGTCGCGCGGCGTCACTCGCTGTCCCGACCAACCCGATGCCATGCACGTTCGATCCCTCTCCCGTTCCGTCCTCCTCGCCAGCGGTTGCGTTGGCGCTCTCGCGCTGACCCCGGCAACGGCCGACGCCCAGCTCCGGCACGACCTGGTGCCCGCCATGCCGCAGAGTGCCGAGGGTGACTCGTCCCGCTACCTCGAAGGCCTCGGCAGCCATGGCCGCTCGCAGCTGCTGATCCACGCGACGCACCTCGCCGGCCTGCAGGGCCGCGCGCTGACCGGCGTGGCGTTCCGGCGCGATGGGCGCAGCACCTACGTCTGGCACGGTGGTGCGGTCGATCTCGTGGTCCGGATCGGCGCCGCGGCGAGTTCCGTCACCGCCCCGTCGTCGTCATTCCGCGACAACCTGCCGCAGCCCTTCGAGGTGTTCCGCGGCACGATCGATCTTCCCGCCACGGTGCCGACCGCCAACCCGATCGACTGGACGGCCGGCAACGTGGTGGAGATCACCTTCGACCGGCCCTTCGCCTACGCGTCTGGTGATCTGGTCGTCGAGTGGGAGGGCACGCCGCGCCGCGGCGAGGAGTTCGGGTGGCCGATCGATGCCGTCGCCGAACAGATCGAAGGTCAGGTCCAGCGCATCGGCCAGGCCTGCGGCGGTCCGCGGGCTGCGGACGGCACGCGGGCCTTCATCGCGCCGCGCACGCTGGTGCCCGGCCTGCACGCGCAGTTCGACCTGAGCGGGGAGCCCGGTGCGAGCGCGTTCCTGTTCCTCGCCGCGACGCCGCTGCAGCAGAGCCTCGACCTCACGCCGTTCGGGGCACCTGGTTGTCGCGTCCACGTCGACCCGACGATGTTCCTCGCCGCGACGGTGTCGGCGCCCTGGGCCGACCCCAGCCACGGCGGCATCGGCCGCGCGCGGATCGCCCTTCCCGATGACTCCCATCTGCTCGGTGCGAACCTCGCCGCGCAGTGGCTCGAACTCGGGTCGCGGGGACTCTCGACCTCGGAGGCGCTCGACTGCCGGCTTGCGGCGACGCTGCCGTCGATGGGGCTCGCACTGTGCTCGCAGCGAGAGGGCGGGGTGGTGAGCGTCACCACCCATCTCGCGCCGCGGGTCCGGTTCAGCTCTCGGCCGTGACCCGGCGGCCGGTTCCCCGTCTCAGTCGCGGATGCGCACGACGCGTAGGCCGACGAACGCCGGGGGCACCTCGCGGTCCCTCGCGTCACCGCGGTCGTCGCTCGCCGCGAGCACGTGGCCGCCGGGGTTCACGCTCGGCTTACCGTCGACGTCGATCCACTCCGCGGCATTGCCCCTGGCGTGGAACACGAATACCGCTGCGGTGCCTTCGCGGCGCTGCGCTCCGGGCACGCCGTCGTCGACGGCTCGCAGCGCGCGGTCGGGTCCGATTCCACGGATCCGTTCCGCGAGGCGCGTCGCGTCGTCGTGGCTCGGCGCATAGCCGGCGAGGGCGTCGAGGTCGTGCGGCGAGGGGCCGGCGGGCAGGGCCTCGTGTTCCTTCGCGGTGAGCAGCCGCCAGCGCGAGCCGGTGGTGGTCTGCAGCCACTCGAGGTAGGCCGTCACGTCGTCGGCGGTGATCGCGGTCACCGGGTGGTCGGGCAGACCACCGGGGTCTCGGTCGGCCCGGAACGACTGCCACTGGGCCCGAGTCACCTCGCAGCGGCCGACGTGGACGGTCTCGCCGGCGAGCCGCAGCGCGACGGTCTCCGGAACCAGCGCATTGCCCTCCGGGACCCCGAGCTTGCCGTCGTGGCGCGGCAGGCGCACGCGCAGCTCGAGCGCTTCGAGCGGCGAGCCGTCGGCGACCACGCGCTCGTCCCACGCCGTGTTCGCCTCGACCCCGAACAGGTGGCGGTCGAACCACGCCAGCTCCTCGACCAGCTTGCGGCGCTGGTGGCTGAGCTTCTGCAGACCGTGGCCTTCCCCGGGGAACAGCACGAAGCGGACTGGCGCCTTGCCGACCCGCTGCAGCGCGCGGAACTGCTGCCAGCCCTGCTCGGTGGGCACGGCGGTGTCGTCGGTGCCGAAGAACACCAGCGTCGGGGTCGTCACCGTGTCGATGCGGAACAGCGGCGACTTGGCGAGGTAGCCCGCGGGGTTCGTCCAGGGCGTGCCGCCGAGATAGAACTCGTCGAAGCCGGCGCCGAACGCGCAGTTGCCGAAGTCGCTGGTCCAGTTGACGTCGCCGGCGCCCGGCGCGCAGGCCTTGAACTGGTAGTCGTAGCCGGGGGCCAGCTCGGCGCCGTGGGTGAGTGCCGCGAGCGACAGGATCGCGCCGTTCGACCAGCCCACCAGGCCGAGGCGGTCGGGGTCGACCAGGCCGCGGTCGACCAAGAGGCGGATGCCGGCGAACAGGTCGACGAGTTCGAGCTCGTAGTAGCGGCCCTTGATCGACTCGCCGAACGCGAGGCCGTAGCCCGAGCTGCCGTGGTAGTTGACCTTCAGCACGAACGCGCCGCGGGAGGTGTACAGGTTCGGCGTGTTGGCCCAGCGCTCGGTGAAGCGGTTGGGATCGTGGGCGTGCGGGCCGCCGTGGGTGACGAGTACGAGCGGCGCGCGCTGGCCCTCGGGGCGGTCGAGCGGGTGGTAGAGGATCGCCTCGACGCGGTCACCCTGGGCTCCCTCGTAGTCGAGGATCTCGGTGTGTGCGTGGCGCAGGCCTTCGAAACCGTCGCCGCCGGCGCGGTAGACGTCGGCGAGATCCGCGAGGTCGGCGCCGCCGAGGCTGGCGCGGCGCACGTGGTCGGGGGTCGAGGCGTCGCCCTGGATCACCAACACGGTGTCGGCGCGCGGCGCGGCGATCAGGTCGTGCAGCGGGAGCTCTAGGTCTGGTCGCAGGTCGCGACGTTCGTAGCTGCCGTCGGGCCGGCGAACGAAGCGGGCCCACACCGGCTCGACGCCGTGCATCAGGGCGGCGACGAAGCCGTCGGCGCGCGGCACGACCATCTCCTGCAGGCCGCGGTCGGTGCCGAGGTCGACGTCGCGGATCGACCAGCCGTCGGCGGTGAACTCGACCTCGGCGAGTCGTTCGACCGCGGCCCAGTCCTGGCCGTCGACCGACGGAGTGGGTAGCCGAACGAACAGGCCGGAGCCGTCGGGTCGCCACGCGAAGCCGCTCGGCTTGGAGCGGCGGTCGGGGTAGAGCTCGCGGGCGGTACCGGTCTCCAGGTCGTGCACGAAGCAGCGCGGCGGCTCGTCGGACAAGGCCTCGAAGCTCGGGCTCCGCGAGTGCATCGCGACCGCGCGGCGGCCGTCGGGCGACAGCGAGAACGAGGCGATCGGCAGGTCGTTGGTGGTGAGCCGGCGGAGCTTCGCGCCCTCGAGGGTGAACTCGAACAAGCGGCTGCGCGCGTCGCGCCACAGGTCGCGGTCCTCGACCACGCGGCTGTCGTCCTTCTTCTCGTCCGACTCGAGTTCGCGGCGGCTCTTGCGCTCGCGGGCCAGCAGCACCAGCGCGTCGTCGCCCTTCCAGGCGAAGGACTGCACGCCGTGGTCGATGCGGGTCAGCGGGCGGGGGGCGCCACCGCGGAGGTCGAGGAGCCAGACCTGCGAACCGCGGTCGTCGTCGTCGGGGCCGTCGACGCCGTCGGGGAACTCCGCCGACGACAGGAAGGCGATGCGCTGGCCGTCGGGAGCGAAGGCCGGGGACGAGACCGGGAAGCGGCCGACGGTGAGTTCGCGGTGGCGCGCGCCGTCCGCCAGGTCGGTCAGGTCCGTGAGCATGAGCGTCGCGAGCTGCCGGTCCTTCTCCGGGTCGGGCCGGCGCCGCAGCCACAGGGCGTGGCTGCCGTCGTCGCTGAGCTGCCAGGATGTTGCCTGCTCCTGGTCGACGACGTCGTCGACGGTCCAGGTCCTCGGGGGCTGGGTCCTCGGGCTCTGGGACAGGGCGGGCATGACGAGGGCGAGGGCGGACAGGAATGCGGGAAGGGCCGCGCGGGCCGGGGCTGTGGATCGCGTGCGCTGCATGGACAGCCGGGCAGCATGGCGGGAGGCGTCGGCCAGCGGAACGCAGCAGGAAGACCGAGAAATGTCGTTGCAACAACTAATGGGCGCCCTAGAGTCTCCGCCCGCCCGTGAAGCCATGGCCCGTTCGCTCCGCGAAGAGATCCAGCAGTCCCGCCCGTTCGCCTCGCGTGCCACCGAGGTGGCCCTCGGTCTGCTGCGCACCAACGACCTGTTCGCGGCGGCGACCGCGGCGCTGCTGCGACCACACGGCCTCACGCAGTCGTCGTACAACGTACTGCGGATCCTGCGCGGTGCCGGCGACGAGGGGCTGCCCTGCGCCCAGATCGGCCAGCGGATGGTCAGCCGCGTGCCCGACGTGACACGCTTGGTCGACCGGTTGGTCGAGCGCGGCCTGGTCGACCGCCAACGCAGCGAGTCGGATCGACGGGTGGTGTGGATCCGCCTGCTGCCGGCCGGTCGCGAATTGCTCGCCGGGCTGGACCAGCCGATCGAGGACCTGAACCGGCGGCTCTGCAGCGGCCTGGACGACGGCCAGCTCGCCGGCCTGATCGGCTTGCTCGACACCCTTCGCGCCGGCGTCGGCTGACCACGAAGGCGCTTTCGACTTCCATCCTGCACCGCGGGACCCTTTCGATCCAGAACTTGTGACAACGACAATCGGTAGAACACGAACCATGAGCGCTTCCAAGCACAGTGCTTCCCTCGCCCCGTCCGTCGGCCTCCTCCTGCTCCGCGTGATGGTGGGCGCGGTGTTCGTCTTCCACGGCAGCCAGAAGCTGTTCGGCTGGTTCGGTGGCTATGGCCTCGACGGCACCGGTCAATGGATGGAGAGCATCGGACTGCCGTTCGGAACCGTCTCGGCGGCGCTGGCTGGCGGCACCGAACTGCTCGGTGGGATTGCGTTGGCGGCGGGCTTCTGGCCGCGGCTCGTCGCAATGCCGCTCGCCGTGACGATGCTGGTGGGTGCGTTCACGGCCCACACCGGGTTCGACGTGCAGCAGGGCGGGATGGAGTATCCGCTGACGCTGGCGGTGGTCTGCGTGGCCCTCGCGCTGGTCGGCGGTGGTCGGTTCGTGGTCGCCCCGCGTTCCGCAGGTTGATCGGGAAAACCCCGTATCAACGGGATATCCCCGAGATAAATCAACAGGCCTCGGGTTCAGGGCAGGTGCCGTGAGGGTCGATCCGGAAAACGGATCTCCACCTGAACGGACATGACCTTCCTGCTCGTCGTCTCCCTGCTTGGACTGCTCGTCGTCGATGGCTTCGCCTGCCTGCGGGCGCTCCGGACGCGGCAGGCCCAGGACCTCGCCCATGCGTTGGCGCACGCCGCGGTGGTGCTGCTCCTGGCACTCGGCGGCCAGCTGCTGAGCTTGTCCGGCGTGCTGGTGGTCATCGCCTGCACGCTGGCCACCGCCCTGGCGCTCGGTGCGTCGCGGGCCGACCGGCGGCGGGCCGACCGCGCAGGGACCGCGGTCCGGGAGCTGGCCGAGAACGCCGGCACCGTGCTGGCCGCGATCCGCGCCGCGGCCGACGTGCTGATGAACGAGAACCTCGGGGCGTCGTCCCGCAAGGGAATCGTGCGACGGATCCGGGCCTTGAGCACCCGGCTGTCGGACGCGCTCCTCGACCAGATGGACCGTGAGATCGGTGCGGCCCGCGTCGATACCGGGCCGGTGTCGCTGTTCGACGTCTGCGCGGACACGCTGTCGCGCTACGGCGCCCTGGCGCGCACCCGCCGGCTCGACCTGAGCTGCGTGGTCGAAGAGGACCTGCCTCGGCTGATCGAGTCCGACTCGCGGGCGCTGCGGACCGGAGTCTCGCAGCTGGTCGAGCAGGCATTGCAGTCGGGAGCTGCGACGATCGAGATCGTCCTCGGCCGGCGCGAGGGGCAACTGGGGATCGGCGTGACGGTGCCGGAGTCGATCGAGCTGCGGCTGGCCGACGCCGAGTTCCAGAGTCTCACGGCTCGACTGGACGCGCTCGGCGGTTCGGTGGCGACCTACGCCGAGGAGGGACGACACGGGGTCGAACTGCGGTTGCCGCTGTTCCCGGTCCCGGAGTCGGAGGCGCTGCTGGTCCGTGGGCGGTTCCGCGCCGCGGAGCTCGGTCAGATGCCCGAGTCGGATCAGCCCGAGGGTGTGTTGACCCGGCGTCGTGTGCTGGCGTTCGCGCCCCGGTCCGCGGTCGGTCGCGAGATCGAGCTGTTGCTGGCCGAGGCCGGGGCCGAGGTCGACAAGGTCGCAACGATGGCCGGGGTCCGCGAGTTGGCGGCGACCGATCCCCGCGGCCACGAGGCGGTGGTCGTCGGTGGGATCGAGTCGCCCGAAGAGGTCGAGGGCGTCGTCGAAGGGTTGCGCAAGATCGGCGTCCGGGCGCCGGTGGTCGCGGTGGGGGACGCCGAGGAGCTGGTCGCCACCGGCGTCGATGGCGTGATCGCTGCGACCGAACTCTCGGCGAAGCTGGTGCCCGATCTGCTGCAACGCCTGTGTGCCGCGCTGGCCCCTGGCCTCGGCGGTGAGTCGTTGCGGGTGGCGCCGATCGAGTCGCGTCACGCCGACGATCCGCGCTTCCGGCCGCTGGTCGAGCGGTTCGTGGAGGCGGTGCCGGGCTTCCTGCGCGAGCTGCGCGAGTCGCGGGGGAGTGGTGATCACGAACGGCTGCGTCGTCTCGCCCACCGCATCAAGGGGACCGGGACCCAGTACGGCTTCGAGGTGGCGACCGAGGCCGGGGCACGGCTGGAGCGGGTGGTCGCGGGGGATGCTCCCGACGAGCGCGTCGAAGCCGCCGCGACGCAGCTCTACACGGTGTTGCAAGGCATCCTGCTCGGAGCTGCGCGGCTGGCGCAGCGCACGTCGTGAGCAGCGTCCGGGTCTTTCCCGGGAAGCCGGCTCGCGTGCTAGTCTCCCTCGGTGCCCGACGGACGACCCAGCCACTGCGACGCCGCTGCCTGGCAGCGGATGCATGACGCGTTACCGGTTCTCGAGGAGAACCGCGGCCTGTTGCAGGCCGCGCTGGCGATCGAGTGTCAGGTCCGGCCCGATACCGATGCCGCCCAGATCGAGCGGGAATTGGAAGCCGTGACCGATCGGATCCGTTCGCGCTGCCGCACCCTCGAGCCTCGCGCGGTGGTCGCGCACGCCCATGCGCTGCTGTTCGACCTGCTGGGCCTGCGGGGCGACACCGAGGACTACTACGACCCGCGGAACAGCTGCGTCGGCCAGGTGCTCGACCGGCGGCGCGGTCTGCCCATCACCCTGACGCTGATCTACAAGCTGGCGCTCGAACCGCTCGGCGTGGTCGTCGTGCACGGCGTCAACGCACCGGGCCACTTCCTGGCGCGGGTCGACGCCGAGGGTGACTTCCGCACCATGCTGGTCGACCCGTTCGCCGGTGGCCGGGTGCTCAGCGTTCCCGAGGCCGTGGCCCAGATCCGCGCCGCGGTCGGCGAGAGCGTACCGATGGACGCCGACCACCTGCCGCTCGCCACCCACCGTGCCTGGACCATCCGCATGCTCCGCAACCTGATCGGCGTGTTCGGCGTGCGCAACGCGCCCGAGGAGCGCCTCGCGATCGAAGCACTGATGCGCCTGGTGGTCGGCTGAGAGACGCGATCCAAGCGATCCGCGTGGACGCGCGGCGTGCTCCTCCGCTGCGGTTGGCGTCTCGCGTCACTCGCCCCTTCCCCGCGGTCCGCCGAAGTTGGCGTTCCGCGCCATCAGCCCCTTCCCCGCGGATCCGCCCGCCAGGGCGTCGCGGACGCCCCGCGTCCGCGCTCCAGCATCATCGACTTCCGGTCAAGACCACCGTCCGCACGCCCCACCCCGTCCTAGAACCCAAACTTCACCCCCAACACGTACCCCTCCACCCGGAAGTCCGCGTCGTAGCGCAACCCCTCGTCCTGCCCGCTGAACGGGAGGTCCGACCAGCGGTATCCGGCGACGACCGACAGGTTCTGGGCTTCGAGCTGGTAGCGGAGCAGGACCTCGATGTCGTGCATCTGGCCCTCGAAGTCGCCGCCCCAGTGGAGGTCGGGGTTGAAGGCCCAGTCGAGCTGCGCGGAGAAGTTGCGCCAACTCGCGCGGGTCCGCAGCTGTAGGTAGGGGGTCCCGTCGTCGCGGAAGTCGATCTCCTGCGAGGCCATCTCGCCGCCGATCTCGCGGACGTTGAAGTCGCCGGCCCGGTGCGCCATGGCTCCGCCGGCGCCGAGCTGCCAGAGGATCTCCTCCTCCTCGCCGATCTCGAACGCGTGCTGGTAGATCTCGGCGACGTACGCGAGGCGGTACTCGTCGTACTCCATATCGGAGTTGACCACGTCGCCACCCTGCAGCGCACCGAAGTCGGTGGTGAGGACCGCTTCCTTGGAGTCGTCGATCTCGAACTTGTTGAACGAGGCCTCCAGGCCGGAGAACCCGTCGCCCACCGCCATGACGCCGCCGTAGCTCTCGTCGCGCTCGAACTGGCCGAGCCGCGAGGTGTCCATCGCCGCGTTGTTGATGATCTGCCCGCCGGTGACCGACTGCATGCGGGCCTTGCCCTCGTGGCGGACCAGGTACATCCGCGGCTCGATGGTGATCTCCGGGTCGTCGAAGCCGGGCACGCTGGAGCAGGCGGTAGGCAGGCAGGCCACGGCGAGCAGGGTCGCATTCCGGATGCCGTGGGCAAGAAGCGATCGGGAGGCGTGCCTCGCCGCTAGGGTCGTCGCGTCGTCTGGCATCACGTCGTGCATCGCGTCGTCGGTCCAGGCGCAGGATACGAACGTGTCGGGGGTGGCGCTATGTTCGGCTGGTGATGGCCGCCGCGAAGCCCCTGGAGCCCTTCACCGAACGTGACTTCCTCGTCTACGAGCGCCATCGCCAGGCGAATCCCGAGTACGACGCGATCCGGCTGGCAGTCCGGCGCAAGCTGAAGCGGCTCGCCGACGAGGTGAAGGTGCGCGCCAAGGAGGAGGGCTACGCGCTCGACTCGATGGCCGGTCTGCACCGGCCGTACTCGTTCAACAGCTTCCGGGTCCGCGAGCAGCGCGCCTACCTGTGCCGCGGGGCCAAGGAGCGGAAGAAGCTGGCGTCGTTCTTCGGCGAGGCGCTCGGCAAGGACGCGGAGACGCACTACATCCAGACGGTGCTCGAGGTGTCCATCGACGCCCAGGTGGTCGAGGCGGCGCTGCGCATCCACCCGCAGGCGTGGTGGGACGGACAGAACCTGAAGAAGCGGGTCACCGAGAGCGAAGACGGGATGAAGGAGTGGATCGCGGGGCTGAAGGCGCTGCCGGCCGGCTTCGGTCTCCGCATGGACGACTGGAAGAAGATCTACTGGGCGGCGGCGGCGGACCGCTCCGAGATGCAGGAGTACTTCGGGACCTACACGCCGGGCGACCACTGGCTGCACCTGGTGCGGGAGCTGCCGCACGAGGACGCGGTGGCGATGGGGCCGGACGCCAACGAGTGGATCCTGACGTCGTTGATGTCGCTCCTGCCGCTGTGGAAGTCGATCCTGTGGATGCCGTGAGCCCCGTCAGCCAGCCGGGCCGGTGACGAGCAGGATCGGCGCGGCCAGCGTCGAGCCGAGCAGGACGCCCCATACCAGCGGTGAGCGGACCCCTCGCAGCGCGTGGACGTAGCCCGGGACGAGGCGTCGTGCGGGGGCCGTGAGGTCGCGGAGCAGCGGCCCGAAGCCGCTGGGGCGGCCGGTGACCGCGCGGAACGACAGCGCGAGCGGCGCGAGCAGCAGCGCGGGCAGCAGGCCGACCACGGCGAGTGCCAGGGCCATCACCGGCGCGAGACCGTAGAACAATGCCAGGGCACTCAACAGGCCGGTGGTGGTGCGACGGGCGTCGGCGGCATCGAGTGCGGCCGGTGCCGCGCACCACAGCGTCGTGGCGCCGGCAGCGGTGAGCCAGAACGAGACGGGCGGGCGCGCGAGGTGGCGAGGCAGCGGGACGTCGCGCCGGATCGGCACGACCTCGATCACCCGGCTCTTGCCGGCGCGCGCGGCGGTCACTTGGCCGGGTAGGTCTCGAGCGCCCATTCCTTCCAGCGCTCGTCGAGCACCAGCGGCGTCATCTTGTAGTGCTCGCGCAGGGCGTCGCGGGTGCCGGCGAGGACGTCGCCGTTCAGCGCGCCGGACAACGGATCGATCTGGCCCTTCGCGCCGCGGATGAAGCCCGCGAACTTGTCGTCGCCGAGCGTCATCAGGTAGTCCCAGCGCGACCACAGCGAGATGTGCGCGTCGAAGTCCATCTGGCCGAAGTCGCGCCAGTTCATCGCCTCGGCCATCGGCACGAACTCGTCGGAGGCCGCCAGCTTGCGGGCCTCGAGTTCGTAGCGCCACTGCGGGTTGTCGAGCGGGGGAGCGCCCTCACCGCGGGTGTAGGAGTTGAACTTCTCGGTGACCCGGCGCTCGAACCAGTGGGCGAGTCCCTCCCGGATCCACACCGGCATGTTGTAGTTGTAGTGCAGGTAGCCGTTGAGCAGCGAGTGCGTGTTGGCGTGGATCACGTGGCCGTGCATCGCCAGGTCGTCGCGGAGGCGACCGCCCTCGGAGGGGTTGTCGGCCGAGCACGAGTAGAGCAGCGAGTCGACCTTCATGAAGTTCCACTGCTGCCCGCCGATGGTCCGGCGGCCGGTGAACGACGCGAGGTAGTCGTTGTAGTGCTCGGTCTTCTCGAACAGCAGGAACAGGTACTTGTTCTTCTGGCCGAGGTAGGGGCCTTCGCCCATGTACTTCCCGGTGCGCGCCTTGCGGTCGTCGTCGTCCTTGGGGAAGTCCTCGTCGGTCACGCCGAGCTTGGCGCTGACCTCGGCGTAGTGGTTCTCGAGCCGCTGCGCGAACAGGTGCAGGCGCAGCCAGGGGTCGAGCTTGCGGGTCTTGGGGTTGATCTTGCTGATCTCGGTCCGCTCCTTCATCTCCTCGAGCTCGGCGCGGATCTTGGCCTTGAGCTTGGGATCGAAGGGGACCGCCCAGGCCTCCAGCGAAGTGCCGATCCGGTAGTGCGGTGTCTCCACCCAGAGGATCTGGCAGTCGTCGCCGAAGTGCTCGTCGATGTCGGTCGAGGTGCACGGGTCGGCACCGCGTTGGCCGAACTCGAAGGGTCCGTAGCTGACGTAGTCGAAGCGGGCGAGTCCGCCGGGTTCGTTGCGGGTGTAGGGGTCGATGCGCCAGCGTGGCGTGTCGCGGTCGGCCTGGGCGGACAGCGGGGCCAGGGTGCACGCGAGGCCCGCCAGCAGGGCGAGGTGCACGGCTCGAGCGATCGTCTTCTCGGGTCGCGGGAGGTTCATCGCAGTCGCTCCTTCCACTTCTTGGCGGCGTCGATGGCCTGGAACACCGACAGGTTCTCGAGGGGTTCGTCGCCGTCGACGACCACGCGGAGGGCATTGATCGCCTCCTTCTTCACGGTCGCGGCGTCGTCGTCGAGGAAGGTGCCGAGCACCGCGGCGTAGTCCTTCGGACACAGCGATCGGGCCAGCCGGAGTCCCGTGACCCGCTCGTTGACGGGGGCGTTGGCGATGCGATCGACCAGCGCCTGGGCCAGCTCGTTGGATCGGCCCGGAGCGGCGATCGAGTCGACCAGCGCCGCCTTCGACCGCCAGTCCTCCATGCAGTCGGCGAGGACCTTGTCGAGGACGTCGCCGTTGCCGAGGCCGAGCAGGCCGAGCGCCGCGCGGAACGACACCGCGGCGTCGTCGTCGCCGAGGGCGCGGCGCAGCGCCTTCTCCTGATCCGGCAGGGTGTGGCGGCCGATCCAGCCGACGCTCCAGCGCCGGACCTCGACGCTGCGGTCGGTGGTGCGCTCGGCGATCAGGCCGGCGTACTCCGGAGTGCAGACCGCGTCGAGGATGCGGCCGAGGGCTGCCGCGGACTCGGGTAGCTCCGCGACCTCGCGGTCACCGAGCCGGCGGAGGATCACCGGCGCCACGCCGGTGCCGTAGGCGACCAGGTCGGCCTCGGCGGCGCTGGCCTTCGCGACCTCCTCGTCGTCGCCGGACAGCCCGACCAGCGTCGCCTTGTTCTTCGCGCGCTTGGCGTCGGACGACGAGAGCTTGGGCCAGCTGGTGGGGGCGGGAGGGTCCTTCTTCGGCGGCTCCTGCGCGGTGACGAGACCACTGAGGAGGGCGGCGAGGACCACGGAACACGCGGCGCGGATGTTCATGGGCGTGCGCTCATGGGTGCGATCGCAGCCACCGCGGCAGCGCGCCATCCAGGTCGGGGTGGACCTGCAGTGGTTCGCCCTGCAGCGAGCGGCGGGCCCGCTCCAGCCAGTCGGCCGGTGCGGAGGTCATGTCGAAGCGGATCACGTAGGCGTGGACGGCGTCGGTCGCCGACGTCAGCCCGGGCACGATCTCGAGGGGCGCCATCAGCATGAACCCATCGGGTGTCTCGGTCACGGGGCTGACGGCGCCCAGGTTCTCGGGGCGGAACGCGAAGTCGCGGATCGTCATCGGTAGCTGGTTGGCCGGGAGCGGTTCTGCGGTCTCGCCACCGCCAGCCAGGTCACCGCGTCGGCGCAGCTCGATGCTGTTGTCGCAGCCGTTGCGGAGCGCTTCCGCAGCTTCGCGAAGCCGTGCGCGCTCGGCGGCGTGGTCGCGGCGGGCGAGGGCGATCGGCAGGAGGCACTGGTCGAGGATCTCGCGTGCGCGGTACTTGCGGCCCAGGCTGGGGTCGTGCTCCTGGATCCAGGCATCGAGCGGCTCGAACTCGGCGCGGGTGATCCGGATCCCGGGGCCGGACAGCAGGACTCCGGGCTCGAGGTCGGTGCCGGGAGTCACGGACCCCGGGTCACCGCAGCTGGCGAGGGAGACGAACAGTGCCGTCGCCGTCCAGCTGCGTGGGGCGGGCAGATGGGGCGCGCGCCGGTCGGTGGATTCGGGGGTCGGGTCGGCTCGCAAGTCGTCTCCGGTGCGGTTCACTCGGCGCGGTCGTAGCGGTTCACGAAGTTCAGGACCGGGCCGGTCAGGAAGCTGTAGGTGCTATAGAGCGATGCCCCCAGTCCGGTCACCTCCTCGGTGGGGACCGGACGCGTGTACTTGCCGATCACCTCGATCCACAGCGAGCGCGGCTCCTGCAGCCAGGGCGCGATGCGCACGTCGACCGCCGGCTTGCCCTGGGCATCGGGTGCGAACGACAGCGACAGCGCGGTCTGGGCGATCGGCCGTCCGAATCCGGCGAGCGCGTCGCTGCCGTGGGCCAGCATCCGATGGGCCACGAGTTCCCTGGAGTCGGTGACGTGGTTGGGGCTGATCAGCGAGCGGGCCCAGAACACCTGCGCGATGCTCTGCTGCACCCCGAGGCGCTGGTAGATCGTGCTGGCCACGTTGACGACCCGGGTCGCGAAGTCCTCGATCGTGATGTTCCGGAACTCCTCCCGGAGCGCGATCCGGTCGGGGGTGACCAGCGCGGCGGACACCTGGCCGGGGGCCATCCCGGGGTTCGTGAGATGGACGCCGTCCTGGGCCACCTGGAAGTTCTGGTAGGCGAGTTCGGGGCGCTGATAGAGCTCGTTGTGGATCGTCTGCACCTGGCGGACGTCGAGCTGCTGGAGCGGCGGATGGATGATCTCGGCGCCGAAGGCGATCGTGCGCGGTTCGTAGGCGGTCGACATGGAAGGGCGGGGATCTTAGCAGAGCCGCCGTCCGGGGCCTCGGCCCGACTGCGCGAGGCCCCTGCGAGGGGCTCGAGGCGTTCCAGGCGCCGACCCCGGAGTCCGTGGCCGGGGCAGCCTCGATCCGGGATCGGGAATCCCGGGAGTCTCCGGTGGGGGCCGCCCGTCGGTGCCGCACGAGCGCGAACCGGTCGAATCGCCCCGGCTCGCCGCTATGCTGCCCCGCCCCGAACGCATCGATTCCGGGAATCCCGAAGCCATGTCTGCACCCCAACGAGCCCGCTTCGCGGCGCTGCTCCTCGCCGCGACCCCGTTCGCGGTGGCCCCGTTCCTGACGACCTCGTCCGTCGCGGCCCAGGATGCCGCCGCGGCCCAGGACCCCGCCGGTTCCCAGGACCAGGCCGAGCTGTTCCGTCGCCTGCAGGCGCGTCAGCAGGACCTGGTCGATGCGCGCATCGGCCTGATCCAGCCGGTCTCGATCAACGGCGTCGAGCTGTCGCCCGACCAGATCCGTCGCGAGGCGGTGTTCCTGGTCGGCGCCAAGACCGTCGAGGCCAAGATCGCCGAGTTCTTCGTCGCCGAGCAGCTCGAGATCGCCGTCGACGAGGAGGGCAAGGACCCGAAGGAATTCGAGATCAGCGACGAGGAGGTCGTCTCCGGCGTCCGCGATGCGATCAAGCAGTTCCAGCAGCAGAACCCGGGCATCGAGTTCTGGGAGGCGGTCCGCGCGCAGTACGGGATGGACAAGGATCAGTTCCTGTTCCAGCGCAAGCAGACCGTCCTGTTCGACAAGCTGTTCTTCCCCGGAGCGGCGTCGAACTGGCCGGAGATCACCCGTGAGGCGATCATGGCCTCGGCGCAGGGTGGTGACGGCAAGGCCTTCTGGGAGAACCTGCTGAAGGCCTCGGTCGACGAGCAGGGCAACCCGCGCGAGCTGCCGGCCTTCTGGATGCAGCTGTGCCGCGGTTGGGTGCAGAAGCAGCTCAAGCAGTGGAGTGACATCCGCTACCCGTCCGACGGTCTCGAGGCGGAGTACTGCCTCGCGGTCAACGACCGCAAGCTCGAGACCCAGACCGCCTTCAACGAGATCAAGTCGGGCCTGTTCGTCCAGGACCTGGAGCGCGCGGTCACCGAGGTGGTGGTCCGTGAGGCGCTGCGTCAGGAACTCGCGAAGAACGGCGCCTACCTGTCCGACGAGGAGTTCCGCGCCGAGTTCAACGAGTACCGCGCCCAGTACGACGGCACGCCGTTCAACACCGAAGTCATCGCGACCGCGTTCAAGGGCTACCCGAGCCTCGAGGCGTTCCGGCAGCGCTGGCGCCTGATCCGCAGCTTCGAGCGGATGATCGAGCAGGACATCAACGACGACAACCTGCAGGCGCACGCCAACGAGTTCGGCTCGTTCTTCGCCGACGGCCAGGTGAACGTCGACGTCATCCAGATCTTCGGCCGCAACGTGAAGACCGGCGCCTGGGAGCCGAACGGCATGGCGCGGGCCAAGGAGCGCGCCGACGCGGCGATGGCCGCGATCGAGAACGAGCAGCCGTTCGACGAGGTGATGGCGGAGTACGGGGAGTACTACAACAACGACAAGGAAAAGGGCCGGATGGGCTCGAAGTCGCTCAACCAGCTGCGGCAGTCGCTGCGCGAGAGCGAGTTCACCGATCTCCTGCTGGGTCACTCGGTCGGTAGCTACCTCTACTACGAGGCCGAGCCGGGTCACGTCGTGGGGCCGCTGCGCGGTCCGGACGCCTACTACGTGGTGCGCGTGAACTCGCGGACCCCGGCGCGTTCGGCGGTCAGCGTGGCCGACGAGCGGACCCGCGAGCTGGTGAAGCAGGACTACGTGAACCACCGCTTCCTGCAGTGGGCGAACGAGGTCCTGGCGAGCGCCGAGATCCAGTGAGCCTGACGGCCGCGCGCCATCCTGACGCAGCGCGGCCATGGTTTCCGGCGGTCTCGCCCGGCATCATTCCGGGCAGGTGACCGAGGACCAACGAACGAGTGCCGATGGCGCCACCTTGCGGGACCTGATCGCCCGTGTGAAGGCGGGTGCCGTCCGGAACAAGGGGCTGGTGGTGGCGATGATCGTCGCCGCCGTGCTGCAGTCGCTGTTCACCAAGGGCACGTTCCTGCTGGTGAAGCCGTTGTTCGATGCGATCGCGCCGGACGACAACGACGTCGGCGGATCCCGGTTGCCGGGCGAGGAGCTGTTGCTCGACGCCAAGCAGGGCATCGGGCAGTGGCTGACCGAGACCTTCACCGCCTTCGCGGTGTGGCTCCGCGACCTGCTCGGAATCGATTTCGGTGCCGAGTCCGAGAAGAAGGCGGTGGTCTTCGCCTGCGCGATCGTCGCGGTCTTCGCCGGGGTGCTGGGTTCGTTCGCGATCTACTCGGCGACGGTGCTGAGTCGCTACTTCGCCTCCAAGGTCATCGTCGACCTGCGGAACGAGCTGGCCGACCACATCCTGCGCCTGCCGCTGCGCTACTTCGGTCGGCGGCGGATGGGGGAGCTGATCTCGCGGTTGACCAACGACACCGCGATCCTGAGTCGGACCTTCACGCTGGTCACCGAGAACCTCGTGACCGACCCGATGATGTTGCTGGGGAACGTCATCCTGGTCGGCGCCGCGGTGCCTTGGGCCCTCGTGTTCTACCTGCCCGCGATCCCGCTGATGGCACTGCCGATGATCCGGCTGGGTCGCAAAGTCCACAAGCGGACCCGGGGGTCGCTGGAGGCGATGGGCGACTCGACCGAGTCGCTGAGCCAGATGCTGTCCGGCATCAAGGTGGTGAAGGCGTTCCAGCTCGAGGACGAGCGGCTGCGGGAGTTCGAACACAACAACGCCGAGTACCTGGCGCGGACGCGGCGGATGCTGGAGGCCAAGGGACGCTCGCAGGCCTGGGTGTTCCTGGGCTACCAGGCATCGTTCGCGGGCCTGATCGTGTTGCTCGGCTGGCTCCTGGTGGCGGACCACCTGGAGGTCAGCGACGTGGTGCTGGTCCTGCTGCCGGTCAGCACCACCTACCAGCACGTCAAGCGGTTGGCCCGTTCCTACAACACCGCGATGGAGTCGGTCGGCGCGCTGGACGAGATCCAGGTCATCCTCTCCGAGCAGCACGACGTCGCCGGCGCGCCAGGCCGGACGGTGCTCGATCCGGTGGTCGGCCGCATCGAGCTGCAGGGCGTCGACTTCGCCTACGGCGACGAGCCGGTGCTGCGTGACGTCTCGTTGGTCGCCGAGCCGGGGGAGACGATCGCGCTGGTGGGACCCTCGGGAGCCGGCAAGTCGACCTGCGTCGACCTGATCGCGCGGTTCCACGATCCGACCGGGGGCCGCATCCTGGTCGACGGCCACGATCTGCGGGACGTCGATCTGAGCAGCTACCGACGCCGCGTCGCGATGGTCACGCAGCAGCCGTTCCTGTTCAACGCGTCGGTCTACGACAACATCGTCTGTGGGAGGGTCGGTGCGACGCGCGACGAGGTCGTGGAGGCGGCCCGGCGCGCGCAGATCCACGAATTCGTCGAGACGCTGCCGCTCGGCTACGACACCGTGGTCGGCGAGCGGGGCAGCAACCTCAGCGGTGGTCAGATGCAGCGGATCACCATCGCCCGTGCGATCGTGCGTGATCCGGTGGTGCTGTTCCTCGACGAGGCGACCTCGGCACTCGATTCCGAGAGCGAGGAGGCAGTGCAGCGGGCGCTCAACGAGCTGATGCGCGGCCGGACCAGTTTCGTGATCGCGCACCGCTTGTCGACGATCCGTGATGCCAGTCAGATCCTGGTGTTCGAGGCCGGGCAGATCGTCGAGCGTGGCGACCACGCTTCGTTGTCGGCGCAGGATGGGCTCTACAAGCGGCTGATCGACCTGCAGGAGTTGCGCTGATCCGCGCCTCTAGAGGTCGGTGAGCAGGACCACCGCGGTGGCACGCACCGCCTCGCCACGACCGATCGCGTCGACGCCCTCGCCGGTCTTGCCCTTGAGGTTGACCCGCTCGGCTTCGAGGTCGAAGAGTTCGCCGATCCGGCTGCGCAGTGCCGGCCGGTGCGGAGCCAGTTTCGGTCGTTCGCACTCGACCACCACATCGATCGACGCGACTCGTAGACCATGCTCGGTGATCGCCTCGAGTGCCGCGGTGCAGAACTCGTGGCTGGCCCGGTCCTTGTTCACGGCCGCGTCGTCGGGGAACAGCGAGCCCAGGTCGTCGAGTCCTGCCGCGCCGAGCACGGCGTCGCAGATCGCGTGAAGGATCGCGTCGCCGTCGCTGTGGCCGATCGGGCCGACGTCGCAGGGCAGCACCAGGCCGCCGAGCGTGCAGGGCCGGTCGGGTCCGAGTCGGTGCAGGTCGATGCCGAGGCCGATGCGGGGAGCGTTCATGCGAGGTCGGGGTCCTGGGCCAGGAGTTCGGCCATCGCCAGGTCCTCGGGGGTGGTGATCTTGAAGTTCCGGCGGTCGCCGGGCACCACGCGGACCGGGAGTCCCGCATGTTCGCACAGCGAGACGTCGTCGGTGCCCTGGAAGCCGGTGCGCTCGGCGTGGCCGAGGGCTTCGCGGAGCAGGTCGCGGCGGACCACCTGCGGGGTCTGCGCCTGGTGCAGGCGCGCGCGGTCGACGGTGGCGAGGACCTCGAGTCGATCGTCGGCGCGCTTCAGCGTGTCGGCGAGGGGCACGGCAAGCAGGGCTGCGCCGTGTTCGGCGGCGGTGCGGAGCAGCAGGCGGGTGGCCTCGATCGGCAGGAACGGGCGGGCGGCATCGTGGACGAGCACCAACTCGCAGTCGTCGTCCGCGGCTGCGAGCGCGGCCTGCATCGATTCCTGGCGGGTCTCCCCGCCGGCCACCAGCTTGAACTCCGATGCGCGTTCCAGATCGGCCCGCAGCGGTTCGATGTAGCGCCGGTGGTCGTCCGGATGCGCGGCGAGCACCACGTCGCGTTCGTCGGTGACCGCCGCCAACCGACGGAGGCTACGGACCACCAGGGGCACGCCGCGGCAGGCGACGAACGCCTTGGGGACGGGCGAGCCGAGGCGGGTGCCGCGGCCCGAGGCGAGGAGCAACATCGCGACCTTCACGGTCGCGGGAGGCTATTGGTTCGTGCCGGTCGATTCACCTGGCCCGGTGGCGCGTCTGCAGCAAGGCGTTGTCCGCATCTCCGGGCGGCGCGGGTAGAGTGCTGGCGATGGCGGTAAGGATCCTGGGAATCGACCCCGGCACGATCACGGTGGGTGTGGCGTGCGTCGAGATCGAGGAGCGGAGTCCGTCGACGGCAGTCGTCGGCGCCGCGCGGCCGTTGGCGATGCGCGCTTCCAACGTCGTGCGCGCCGGACGGCCGTCGAGTTCCGGGACGCGGGTGCTCGCCGCCGAAGCGATCCGCTTGGGGCGTCGCGACCCGGTGGGACTGCGGTTGGCGAGGTTGGTCGACGCGCTGCGGGACTACCTGGTACGGCTCGATCCGCACGAGCTGGCCCTGGAGGAGGCGTTCCATGGCAAGAGCGCGCAGTCGGCCTTGCGGATCGGCGAGGCGCGTGGCGTGATCCTGGCGACCGCCTACGCGCACGGGATCGAGGTGCATCAGTATCCGCCGGCTCGGATCAAGCGCGCGGTGGCCGGGCACGGCGGGGCCAGCAAGGAGGCGGTTGCCGAGATGGCGTGCCGCTCGCTCGGGATCCGAAGCCTCGCGGGACCGGCCGATGTCGCCGATGCATTGGCGGTCGCTCTGTGCCGGGTCGAGGAGCGGCAGGCGCCGACGATCGGCTGAGCGAGCCTCTCGGCCCTTGGTCAGGGTTCGAGGATCGGCAGGTCGAAGTCGTCCGGACCGCTCTGCAGCCGTCGTTCGGAGCGCTCGGGCGCCTCGACCACCGGGCCGCAGGAGTCGGCGAATTCGTCGTCGTACGCGGCGGGCCGCAGGTGCCTCCGGGGTTCCCGGCCTACCAGGTCCTGGCCACGGGACTCATCGTCAGGAAGCGCTGTGGGCTGCGGGCGTCGGGCTCGCTGGTCCACGTGCGGGTCGGTCGACCCCATGGCTCGGCCGCGCGGTCCGCTCGGTCGTTCGGCCGACGAGGTCGGTCCGCTGTCTTCGCGGCTCCGGCGTTGTGACGCGAGGTAGCGCCGTGCGACCCGGTCGAAGGCGATCGCCACGTCGGCTTCCTCCCGGAGCGGCAGCGGGGCTGCCCCGGCGAATCGGACCTCGACGACGTCATCGACGCGGCAGAGGGTCGCGAGTGCGGTGCCGCGGTAGGAGAACGATCGACGGTAGCGGTCGCCGGAGGCCTCGATCACCGGATCGAGCCGATCGATGAGGTCGAGGAAGCGCCGGGCCCGGGGGTAATCGTCGAGCGCCGACGGGAGCCCGGCATCGGTGACGCGGGCCCCGAGGTGGGGGCGGCCGTGGTCGAGGAGAGGCACCACGCCGACGTCACGCTGGCCGCCGATCTGGAATGGCTCGAGGCGGAGCACCGTGATCCTGGGGTCGGCGAGTTCCCGCAGTCGGCGCAAGGTGGTGTCGGTCAGGTCGAAGCAGGCCACGATCGCGCGGACTCCCCGATCGAGTCGGACGGCGCGCCGCTGCAGGACGTCGCGAAGCGCGGCACCGAACTCGTCGAACCAGGACAAGGCCTCGACCACGCGGGCCGGGACCGACCTGTCGTCGGGAGGGGGGGCCAAGAAGAGAAGCACCGGCAGCCCAGAGGCGTCGCGTGCCACGGCATCCACCAGGATGCCCTCGCCGAGGCGCAGACCTTCCACCACGGTTTGGAGGCCGCCTTCGAGGCGTTCAGGTGCGCGCAACACGACCTCGGCGAGGCCGTCCTGCGTGCGTGGCACGATCGGACCGTAGATCATCACGGACTCCCTTGGGGCCGCCCGCCCCGTGGTTCTGGCTCCGTGATCGGTGAGAATGTCCCGACACGCCGCCAATGCAACCACTTTTCGCCGAAGCGTGGCCGAGAGTCGGTGCTCCCGTTGCCAGTTCTTCGTGCGGGAATCGAACACCAACCAACCGATCACCGATTCGCGGGCGCCTCGGCTCTCGCCTTCCTCTCGCGAGGGCGTCCTCTGGACTGTCTGGGCCGGGTGGACCGTGCTCGCGGCGATCCTGGCGCTCGCGCGTGCGCTTCCACCCGATCGCTCTTCCGTCCCTCTGGTCGAGCCCAGAACGGTGGATCTCGCCCGGGATCCGGTGCCGGTGCTGTCGTTGCTTCCCGGCTTGGGACCCCACCGCGCCGAGGCCATCGTCCTCGACCGGATTCGCTACGGTCCTGCCAGGACCTGGGAGGAGCTGCACCGGATCCACGGCTTCGGACCTGCGCTGGTCGAGACGATCCGGCGTCATGCGGCCCTCGACGGTGGTCCGGACGCTTCGGATCGGGAGGTGCCCGATCGGCCGGTCCGGTGATTCCGGACCCGGTTCGGTGCGGCCGATCGTTCGGTCGAGGCGTGGCATCTGCTAACTTGCCGCCGTGGAGCTTCCCCCGGCCGTGGTCGAACAGTGCGTGCGTCGAGCGCTCGAGGAGGATCTCGGAGCGAGCGGCGACGTGACGACGAGGCTCGCCCTGACCTCGGCGCGACGCGTCGCAGCGCGCATCGTGGCGAAGGCCGACGGGGTCCTCGCCGGGCTTCCGCTCGCGGCGCAGTCGTTCCGGAGCCTCGATCCCCAGGCCGAACTGAGGTTCCACCGACGGGATGGCGAGCCGGTGGTTCGTGGCGATCTCGTGATGGAGATCGAGGGCGACGCCGCAGCGATCCTGGCCGCCGAGCGCACCGCGCTCAACTTCCTCCAACGCCTGTCGGGAGTGGCGACGCGGACCAGACACTTCGTGGAGCTGGTGCGAGGAACCCGGGCGCGGATCCTCGACACGCGTAAGACCACACCGGGCTTGCGGCTGCTGGAGAAGCAGGCCGTGGTCCTCGGGGGTGGCGAGGCGCACCGCGTCGGCTTGTTCGACCAGGTGCTGCTGAAGGAGAACCACTTCGCGTGCGCGGCGCCGGAGCCGCGGGCCGAGATCGTTGCACGGGTCGTGGCAGCGCAGCGTGAGCTCGGCGATGCATCGGTCATCGTCGAGGCGCGTGACGAGGCCGAGGCGTTGGCCGCGGTGGAAGGTGGGGCCGGCGTCGTGCTGCTCGACAACTTCGCGCCGGACGGACTGCTCGCCCAGCTGGTTGCCAGTGTCCGACTTGCCGCGGAGCGCCGCGGGCAGACCCTGGAGGTCGAGGTGTCGGGTGGCGTCGACCTGACCACCGTGCGGCGCTACGCGGAGTGCGGCGTAGACCGGATCTCGATCGGCGCGCTCACCCATTCGGTGACGGCGCTCGATCTGTCGCTGCTCGTCGAGGTCGCGGCATGACCGACTCGTTCCACTACACGGTTCGTCCCGAGCCGCTCGCGGTTCGTTCGTTGCGCGGGGACGTCCGCGACGCGCTCGAACAACACGGAGTCGACGACCGGTCGATCGGCAGCGTCGTGCTGGTCCTCGACGAACTGGTCAACAATTCGATCGAGCATGGGCTGGCCTACCGTGGCAGCGAGGACAGTTTCGACGTCGTCGTGACCGTGAGCGATGAGCGTATCGGCGTGGAGTTCCACGACCCGGCGGTTCCGCCGGACGTGTTGAAGGACATCCTCAACCTGTTCGCCGCGGTCTCGGACGGTGCGCCGCCACCCGACTTCGAGCGCGGCCGCGGTCTGTTCCTGATCAGCGACGGCCTCGAGGGGCTGCGGGTCGAGTCGGCTGATGACGGGCACGGCATGCGTGTCCGGGGCCACGTTGCCCGGTGAACTCCGCCTCGAGCCCCGCGGTGGAACGCGCTCCGGAACAGCGACCGGACGGAGGCCCTTCGACCTGGCTCCTGCGCGGTCTGCGGTCCTGGGAGCGGGCGCCGATCGGAGCCCGGTTGCCGGCGGTCGTCGGCTGGATGGTGTCGATCTGGCTCATCTCGGCGCGGCACGGCACTGGTGGGACCCGCTGGTGGGCGACCGCGCTGCTGTGGAACGGTGGCCACTTCGTGGTGTTCGGGATCCTGGCACTCCTCTGGCGCGCGGCGCTGGCCGGGCGGCGGGTCGAGTCGGTTCTGGCCGACCGGGTCGCCGTGACAGTGACGGTCGCCTATGCGGTGGTCGACGAGTGGCATCAGGCGCACGTGCCTGGGCGTTCGTCGGATCCGTGGGACGTCTGTTCGGACGCCTCGGGTGCGGTGTTCGCGGTCGCTCTGGCCGCGGTCCTGCGGAGCCGTCTTCCCGGCCGGCGTCCGACCGCCGCCCGCTGGCTGGTGCCGCTGGCGCTCGCCGCGGGGACGGTCAGCGTCGCGATGGCGACCCGGTGAGACCCGGTCGGCACCGCGTCGTGACTCAGCAGCCCGGGACCCAGACCCGCCGTACCTGCCAGTCCCAGTAGCCGGGATCCTCGACCAGCACACGCCGCTCGGGCTCGCAGAGAACCCGGTAGCGGCGCCCGCAGCTGTCGTAGCGCCACTCGTAGCGGGCCGGGTAGGTGACCCAGCGGCAGGAGCCTGGGACCCACACCCTCTCGCGCACGTGGCGCCAGTAGCCGGACGACCCGCGGTGCAGGACCGGGGTGATGGTCCGGCGGCCGTGATCGTGACGGCTCAGGTCCGGTCGCCCGCGGTCGTGGATGTGGTCGAGCGGGCGGGTGGCCGGCGAGGAGGCGCGCGGTGCGCTGCGGTCGAGGGCCGGACCGTTGACGATGCGGGTCGCGACCTGCGGCCGCGGCTCGGGGGCCCGCTCGCGGATCCCGCTCCGGGACTGGGCGAACGCGGTCGCGCCGAACAGGAGGGCGAAGACGATTCCGATCAGCTGGTGCTTCATGGCGGCCGGCGCAAAGCGAGCGGCGTGCCGCGATGCGCGCGCGTCGGCCGGGAAGGCCTGCGAATGCCTGCGTCCGGGCGGATCGGGACGATCGACCCGTGTTCTCCGGCGCTCCGATCAGCGAGCGTGTCGCGTCCCGACGACAGCGGCGGTGCAGGACGGAAGGCACCGCTCGCGGCGTTGCGCTCGAAGTCGCGCAATTCTCGGACTCGGCCCGGGGGGGCGCGCAGCCCGCGGTCGATCCGGCGCTCCGGTTGGGATAGAACGCGGTCGATGCGCGATGCCGACCACTTCGACCATCCCCTTATCGAGCGCTACGCGAGTCGCGAGATGGCGCGCCGGTTCGCGCCGGCAGCCCGCCATGGCGCTTGGCGGACGCTGTGGATCGAGCTGGCCCGGGCCCAGAAGGGGCTCGGTATCGACATCTCCGACGAGCAGATCGCGGCGATGGAGCGCGCCCGGGGAAGCTTCGACTGGGACCGCGTCGCCGAGCTCGAGCGTGAACTCCGCCACGACGTGATGGCCCACGTCCACCATTTCGGCGAGCAGGCGCCGGAGGCCCGGGCGATCATCCATCTCGGTGCGACCAGCTGCTTCGTCACCGACAACGGCGACCTGATGATCTACCGCGATGCGCTGCGTGCGGTCGAGCAGCGCCTTGCCCGCTGCGCCGCGGCGTTGTCCGGGTTCGCGGAGCGGTGGCGCGATCAGCCCTGTCTCGGCTTCACCCACTACCAGGTGGCCCAGCCGACCACGGTCGGCAAGCGCGCATGCCTGTGGATCCAGGACCTGCTGCTCGACCTGGACGAGATCCGTCGGGTGATCGACTGGCTGCCGGCGAGGGGCGTGAAGGGCACCACCGGCACCCAGGCGTCGTTCATGGCCCTGTTCGGCAACGACGGCAGCAAGATCGAGGAGCTGGACCGTCGCGTCTGCGCGGCGGTCGGCTTCGACCGGGCCATTCCGGTCTCGGGCCAGACCTACACGCGCAAGATCGACTGGACCATCCACCAGGCGCTCAGCGGTATCGCCCAGTCGGCCGCCAAGATGGCCAACGACATCCGCCTGCTCAGTCACGACGGCGAGCTGGAGGAGCCGAGCGAGAAGCAGCAGATCGGCAGCTCGGCGATGGCCTACAAGAAGAACCCGATGCGCTGCGAGCGGATCGGTTCACTGGCTCGCTACGTGATCTCGGCTGCGGACACCTCGGCGCAGACCGCCGCCACGCAATGGCTGGAGCGTACCCTCGACGACTCGGCGATCCGGCGCATCGCGATTCCGGAGAGCTTCCTGGCGATCGACGGCATCCTGATCTTGGTCGAGAACGTCGCCGCGGGGCTCGTGGTGTTCCCGAAGGTCATCGAGCGGCGCCTGGCGGAGAGCCTGCCGTTCCTGGCGACCGAGGAGCTCCTGATGGCCGGGGTCCAGGCCGGCGGGGATCGCCAGGACCTGCACGAACGGATCCGGGTGCACTCGCGCGAGGCGGCGCGCCGGATCAAGGAGGAGGGGCGCGGCAACGAGCTGCTCGAGCTGATCGCCTCCGACCCGGCGTTCGCCGCGGTGAAGGGTCATCTCGACCAGGTCGTGGACCCGATGCGCTACATCGGCCGCGCGGTCGAGCAGGTCGACGGCTTCCTCGGCGGTGAGGTCGCTCCACGCATGGCCGGTGTGGTCCTCGACGCGGCAGCCGAAGAGCTACGGGTCTGATGGCCGCGCACCTTCCCGACGACCGCGCCGACTTCGACATCCTGCGGGTCGAGGACGCGGCGGCGCTCGACCGGTTGCTCGAACGCCTTGCCGGTCAGGCGGTGTTGACCCTCGATACCGAGTTCGCCGCCGACCGCAGCTACGTGCCTCGGCTCTGCCTGATCCAGGTCGCCGGCGATGGCGTGGCGGCCTGCATCGATCCGTTGGCGGGCTTCGACCTCGCTCCGCTCTGGGACCGTCTCGCCGACCCCGCGGTGCTGAAGGTCCTGCATGCCGGAGACAACGACCTGCCGCTGCTCGGCGGTCCCGAGCACGAGGTGTTGCCCGGTCCGGTCTTCGACACCCAGATCGCCGCGGGCCTCTGCGGGCTCGGCTGGCCGATCGGCTACGGGGACCTGGTCCGCGAGCTGACCGGCGTGAAGCTCGACAAGTCGATGCAGCGCACCGACTGGGCGGCGCGGCCCCTGCCGCAGGATGCGGTACTGTATGCGGTCCGGGACGTGACCCACCTGCGGGCCGTGTACCGCCAACTCGCCGACCGACTCGCCGAGCGGGGTCGCGGCGGCTGGATCGAGGAAGAGGGGCGTGCCCTGGTCGATCCGGCCCGCTATCGCCGTGATCCCCAGGATGCCTGGCTGCGGGTCCGTGGCTGCGAGCGGCTCGAAGGGGGCAGCCGCGCGGTGCTGAGGGAACTCGCGGCCTGGCGCGAGCAGACAGCGCGTTCGACCAACCGGCCGCGGCGATGGGTCGTGCCCGACGAGGTCCTGGTGGGCGCGGCCCAGCGACTGCCGCAGAGTGAAGGCGAGCTCCGGGCGATCCGCGGCTTCGAGACCCGTCGCCACGGCACGCACGTGGCGCCTGTGCTGGCGATCGTGAAGGCCGCGCGCCGACTGCCGGAGGCGAAGTGGCCCGCGGCGGGCGGCAAGGCCAGAGACTCGCAGGAGCGCTCGGCCATGGAGGTCCTGCAGGGGCTGGTGCACGGCATCGCGGCGAAACACGACATCGATCCAGGGCTCGCTGCGGAGAACGCGGAGCTGCTAACCGCCCTCCGCGGGGACCGGAGCGGTCGAGTGTTCACCGGCTGGCGGGGAGAGCTGTTCGGCGCCGCATTGCGCGACGTGCTCGACCGCGGGCGGGCCCTCAGGGTCGGTCGAGACGGCGTTCGGATCGAATGAACCGGAGGCGAGCTGGCGTTGACCGTCCGATCGCGTCCTATGCAGGGCGTCATCCCGGCCGCGCGCCGAACCTGTCAGAGTGGCAGGTCAGAGGCGCTGGTCCGGACGGTCGGTCTTCATCGTAAGTATCGGCATTGAAGAAGTTTGTGACAGACTCGCCGGTTGCGCTCCGGCGGGCACGCGTTGTGCGAAAGCGCGCAGCGGCCGCGGTCCGCGCGGCCCCCTGGAGAACCGGATGGCCGTGCAATTCAAGGACTACTACGAGACCCTCGGCGTGAGCCGGGACGCGGACGCGGGAGCGATCCGCAAGGCGTACCGCGATCTGGCTCGCAAGTACCACCCCGACGTCAGCAAGGAGCCCGACGCCGCGGCGCGCTTCAGCGAGATCAACGAGGCCTACGAGGTCTTGAAGGACGACGAGAAGCGCAAGCGCTACGACCAGTTCGGCCACGGCTTCCAGGGCGGTCAGGAGTTCCGGCCGCCGCCCGGCTTCGAAGGCTTCTCGTTCGGAGGGCCCGGCGGTTCGGGTGGGGGATCGGGCTTCAGCGACTTCTTCGAGATGCTGTTCGGCGCCGCCGGCGGCCGCGAAGGCGGCGCGGGCTTCCAGGACATGTTCGGCGGCGGGCGCGGGCACCAGGCGCGGCCGCGCAAAGGCGGTGACGCCGAGGCCGAGATCGAACTGTCCCTCGAGCAGTTGCTCGCCGGTGGCAAGACCGAGTTCTCGCTCCGCGACGCGCAGGGCAAGACCAGGACCTTGAGCGTCGGCATTCCCCCCGGCACCACGCAGGGCACTCGGATCCGTCTCGGCGGCCAGGGTTCGCCCGGCGCCGGCGGTGGGCCGGCCGGTGACCTGCTGCTGCGGATCCGCGTCGCCGAGCACCCACGGTTCGCGCTGGAGGGGACCGACCTCCGGGAGACTCTCGACGTCACGCCGTGGGAGGCGGCCCTCGGCGCGAAGGTCGAGGTGAAGACCTTGGACGGCGCCGTCGACCTGAAGATCCCGCCGGGCACGCCGAGCGAGCGCGTGTTCCGGCTTCGCGGTCTCGGCCTGCGCCGGACCGCCGACCAACGTGGCGATCTGCTCGTGAAGCTGCGGATCGTCGTGCCCCCCGAACCCACCGACGACGAGCGGCGACTCTTCGAGGAACTGGCCGAGAAGTCGTCGTTCCGCCCGCGCGGGTCGTGAGCCGGGTGGCACCGACTCCAAGTTGGAGCCGGGCAGGCAGAGAGGAGGAGCGAATCACCATCACCTATCGAACGAGGAGGAATCGGACATGGACCTGAACAAGCTGACCCAGAAGAGCCAGGCCGCGGTGTCGCTCGCGCAGACGCGGGCGGTGTCGTTCGGCCACCAGGAGATCGACGTCGAGCACCTGCTGCTGGCGTTGCTCGAGCAGGAGGACGGCCTGGTGCCGCGGCTGTGTGCGCGGATGGACGTGCCGCGCGATGCGCTGGTTGGCGCGCTGGAGGGCGAATTGAAGAAGCGCCCGAGCGTCTCCGGTCCCGGCTACGAGGCCGGCAAGGTGTATCTGAGCCAGCGGCTCGCGCGCCTGTTGGTCGACGCCGAGAAGCATGCCGGCCGGATGCAGGACACGTACGTCAGCGTCGAGCACCTGATGCTGGCGATCCTGTCGGAGAGCGGGAAGAGCCCCGCGCGCCAGGTCCTGCAGCAGTTCCAGATCACGCCCGACCGCTTCCTCCACGCGCTGAAGGAGGTGCGTGGCAACCAGCGGGTGCAGAGCGACAACCCGGAGGAGACCTACGAGGCGTTGGCCAAGTACGGCCGTGACCTCGTGGCGATGGCGCGGCAGGACAAGCTCGACCCGGTGGTCGGCCGCGACGAGGAGATCCGCCGGGTGATCCGGATCCTCAGCCGCAAGACCAAGAACAACCCGGTGCTGATCGGCGAGCCGGGAGTCGGCAAGACCGCGATCGCCGAGGGCCTGGCGCAGCGGATCGTCCGCGGCGACGTCCCCGAGGGCCTCAAGGACAAGACCGTGTTCGCGCTGGACCTCGGTGCCCTGGTCGCCGGCGCCAAGTTCCGCGGCGAGTTCGAGGAGCGGCTCAAGGCGGTGCTCGAGGAAGTCACCAAGAGCGAAGGCCGGATCCTGCTGTTCATCGACGAGCTGCACACCATCGTCGGTGCGGGCAAGGCCGACGGTGCGATGGACGCCGGCAACATGCTGAAGCCGATGCTGGCGCGCGGCGAGCTGCACTGCATCGGCGCGACCACGCTCGACGAGTACCGCAAATACATCGAGAAGGACGCGGCGCTGGAACGGCGCTTCCAGACCGTGCTGGTCACCGAGCCGACCGTCGAGGACACGATCTCGATCCTGCGCGGCCTTCGCGAGCGCTTCGAGGTCCACCACGGCGTGCACATCCGCGACGACGCGATCGTCGCCGCGGCGACCCTGTCGGACCGCTACATCACCGACCGATTCCTGCCCGACAAGGCGATCGACCTGGTCGACGAGGCCTGCGCGTCGATCCGCACCGAGATCGACTCGATGCCGGCCGAGCTGGATGCGGTGACTCGCCGGGTCGTGCAGCTCGAGATCGAGGAGGCCGCGCTCGCCAAGGAGAAGGGCGAGCAGAGCAAGCGCCGCCTGGAGGACCTGCGCAAGGAGCTGGCTGATGCCCGCGCCGAGGCCGACTCGCTGCAGCTGCAGTACGAGGCCGAGAAGGTGGCGATCCAGGGTGTGCGCCAGCTGCGTGAAGAGCTGGAGGTCGCGCGTCGCGAGCTCGAGGAGGCGCGCCGCGCCTACAACCTCGAGAAGGCCGCGGAGCTGGAGTACGGGCGGATTCCCGAGCTCGAGAAGAAGGTCGCGACGGCCGAGGCCAAGAGCTCCCAGCGCGCCGACGGCGAGCACTCGCTGCTGCGCGAGGAGGTCACCGACGAGGAGATCGCGCAGATCGTCGGCCGCTGGACCGGGATCCCGGTGACCCGGCTGGTCGAGAGCGAGCGCGACAAGCTGCTGCGGCTCGACGAGGTCCTGCACGAACGGGTCGTCGGCCAGGACGAGGCGGTCCAGCTGGTCGCCGACGCGGTGATCCGCGCCCGCGCCGGCATCAAGGATCCGCGCCGACCGATCGGTTCGTTCCTGTTCCTCGGCCCGACCGGCGTCGGCAAGACCGAGCTGGCCAAGACCCTCGCTGCGTCGCTGTTCGACAGCGAGGAGCACATCGTGCGCATCGACATGTCGGAGTACATGGAGAAGCACGCGGTGTCGCGGCTGGTCGGCGCGCCCCCGGGCTACGTCGGCTACGAGGAAGGCGGCCAGCTGACCGAGGCGGTGCGTCGCAAGCCGTACTCGGTGGTGCTGTTCGACGAGATCGAGAAGGCCCACCCGGACGTCTTCAACGTCCTGCTGCAGGTCCTCGACGACGGTCGGATCACCGACAGCCAGGGCCGCACGGTGGACTTCAAGAACACCGTGGTGATCATGACCTCGAACATCGGCTCGCAGCACCTGCTCGACGGCGTTGGCAAGGACGGCGAGATCGAGGCCGAGGCGCGGAGCCGGGTCATGGAGGAACTGCGCCGCGGCTTCCGGCCCGAGTTCCTGAACCGGGTCGACGAGATCGTGCTGTTCAAGCCGCTGCGCCTCGAGGAAATCGAGCGGATCGTGGACCTGTTGGCCAACGGTCTGCGCCAGCGACTGGCCCAGCGCGACATGAAGCTGGTGCTCAGCGAGGAGGCGCGACGCTTCGTCGCCGAACAGGGCTTCGACCCGGTCTACGGCGCCCGGCCGCTGAAGCGCTTCCTGCAGCGCGAGCTGGAGACCCGCATCGGCCGGGCGCTGATCGCCGGCGACATCGCCGACGGCGCGACGATCTTCGTCGAACGTCGGGATGGCGAGCTGGCGATCCGCGCCGAGCAGCTGGAGCAGGTCGAGCCGGCCGGGACGTGAGCCCTGACCGAGCATCGGCTCATTCGAAGACGAGCCGCTGCCAGCCGACGACCTGGTTGGTCCCGTCGGGGTTGACCAAGGTCAGGTGCTGTCAGTTCCAGTTCACCGTGTGATTCACGCCGGTGGGGACGGAGCCCTCGTCGTAGGTTCCATCGAGGACCCCCGCGATGTACGGCGCGAGCGGCCCGCCGGCGAGGAGCAGCAGAGCCTGCGAGGGATCGAGTTCGGCCGCGCTGACCGTGTTGTTTGGATCGACTCCTCCAGAGAATCGGCG
Organism: bacterium; assembly: GCA_030432695.1. GTDB lineage: Bacteria > Planctomycetota > UBA1135 > UBA1135 > UBA2386 > JAUILN01. The sequence continues at coordinate 210,753 of JAUILN010000017.1, forward strand.
CTGGGAGCGCAGATGCTCTGAAGTACTCGATCAGGGAACCCTGCGAGATGGTCGATGCGCCCAGGCCAGAGACAGGGCCGGAGAGCGTCGCCACCCGCCGGTCGCTGCCCAGCGGCGTCGAGAGGAACACCGCCCGGTCGCGAGTCGTCAGAGTCGAGACCAACGCGCCCCGGTGGTGGAACCCGTCGTTCCCGATTCCGCGACGTACAGATCCTGGGTCGGGTCGTACCGATAGGCGGTGCTGCTCGCTGCGAACCAGCGGTGCACGATCACCACCAGGCCGATGTTGGTGCGCTGCGCCTCGGACTCGAACGCATCGATCCTCGCCGTCTGGTTGGTCGTCGGGACGTCGATCACCGTCTCCACGTGCCCGACCATCGGAGCGACACTCCAGTCGAGTTCGTGGACCAAGCTCTTCAGCTCCACCCTCTGGAACGGATCCGTGGTGGTGTCGGATTCGTCGAGGATCGGCCCAGTGAACCGATTGACGAAGCTGTCGATCCTCGCTTCCGCCCCCGCGGCCAGGAGACCGAAGTTGGCGGTACGGGTCAGGTCGACCGTGCCGTCGAGCGTCGAGAGCACCCGCTCGCGCTGCAGCAGTCCGCGCATCCGGGCGGTTTCCAGCACCTTGTTCCAGGACCACGACGTCACGCGGGCCGGCACGGTGTTCAGGTCGAGATCGAGCGCGGGTCCTTGGGCAGCACCTGACGTATCGGCCCGCCGGGCCCACACGTGGCTCGAGACGATGCCGGTCGTGGCGCCGCTCACGTTGCCGCTGCCGAACAGGTTGCAGAGCCGGCAGCGATGGTCGGTCAATCTCCGATCAACCGTTGCAGACGCCCGAGCACCTCGCGCGTGTCGGTCGCGACCCGCTGCCCATCCTCGTAGAGCCACAGCGTCGGCAGGCTGCGGATCCGGTACTGCTGCGCCACCGGTGAGTTCCAGGACTCCACGTCGACCTTGCGCAGCCGCACGTCACTCCTCTGTCTGGTGAGGGCCTCCAACTGAGGCCCGAGCTGGACGCACGCCGGTCACCAGTCGGCGGTGAACTCGACGACCACCAGGCCTTCGGCTGGCACGTGCGCGGCGACGTCCACCGCTTCGCCGTGGCTGAGCATCGCGATCGGCGCCGAGCTGGATGCGCTGCCGACGCCAGCCGAGGAGGACGTCGATCCACCAGGCTCGTGGGTCACCACGATGCCGACCAGCCCGAGCAGCAGGACGATGCCGAAGATCATCAGGAATCTCATGACCGCTTCGTCGACCGCCACGGGCCACGGCAAGCAGCGGCTCCGCCTGCGCGCTGTCCCGGATCGAGCCTCCCGGCCGCCGCGGCGCCGTTGGCCGCGGTAGGATCGAGACACGCTGATGGACGACCCCGAGGTTCTGTACCGGACCCGGACCCTGGTGGCCCGGGCGCAGGAGCACGACGAGCAGGCCTTGGCCGAGCTCTTCGACCTGCACCGGGAGACGCTGCGCCGCGCGATCCGACGGCGGCTCGGTGATGCATGGCGGCGTGAACTCCTCGACAGCGAGGACGCGGTGCAGGACGGCATCCTCGCAGCACTCCGGGACCTCGACCGCTTCGAGTACGGCGGCCAGGGTTCGTTCCTGGCCTGGCTGCTGCGGGTCGCCGAGCGACGGGTGTTGGAGCGGCTCCGCGCGGCGCGTGCGCAGAAGCGCGACCCGGCGCGGGCGCGTCCACTCGCGACCGCGCGTGAACTCCAGTCACCCGACGCGACGCCGTCGGAGTTCGCCACCGCGCGCGAGACCGAGGCGCGGCTGGCCCGCTGCCTCGAACTCCTCCCGGAACGCGAGCGCGAGGTGATCTTCCTGCGCCGCTACCTCGAGCTGTCGCACGAGGACATCCGCTTCGAGCTCGGACTGCCGAGCAACGGCGCTGCCCGGGCGCTGTTGTCACGGGCGCAGGCGAAGCTCGCGGTGCTGCTCGACGCGGAGACCGCGCGGTGACCGAGGTGGGAGGCACTTCGTCGGGCGAGGAGGTCGCGCTGGCCCTGTTCGAGGAGTTCCTGATCCGTCACCACGAGGACGGTGAGGGGCTCGAGACCTTCTGCGCCGCGGCGCCCGAGCACGCGGCGCAGTTCCGGAGCTGGTGGGCCCGGCTGGTGGAGGCGGGTGAGGTCGAGGAGCGGCGTGACCGTCAGGACGCGCTGGTCGAGCTGCGCGGCGGCCTGCGATTCGCCCACTACCGCCTGGTGCACGAGCTCGGTCGCGGCGCCCAGGCCGAGGTCTGGCTGGCCGAGGACGAGCGACTCGGCCGGTCCGTCGCGCTGAAGATCCTGCGGGTGTTCGGTGGCGAGCCGGGCCGGGCCAGCCGCTTCGCGCGCGAAGCCGAACTCGCCTCACGCCTCGACCACCCGGGGCTGTGCACGGTGTTCGAGCGGGGGGGGCACCGCGGCGCGGCGTTCCTGGCGATGCGCTACGTCGAGGGCGAGACCCTCGGTGCCGCGATCGCCCGCCACAAGGTCCGCGACCGCGTCGACCCGGTGGTCCGGCTGGTCGCGTTGGACGATGCGTCCGACGAGCCGCGTGCCGCGCTCGAAGCCGTGTTGGGCTTCTTCGCGGTGGCCGCCGAGGCGCTGCACACCGCGCACGAGGCGGGGCTGGTGCATCGCGACGTGAAGCCGGAGAACCTGCTGGTCCAGGCGCGCCGTGCCCGCCCGGTGATCCTCGACTTCGGACTCGCCCAGGACGTCGACTCGGGGTCGTCGCTGACGCGGACCGGCGACGCGGTCGGCACGCCGGCCTACATGTCGCCCGAGCAGGTGCTCGGCGTCGCCAACCTCGACCGACGCACCGACATCTGGTCGCTCGGTGCCACCCTGTTCGAAGCCCTCACCGGGCGGCGGCCGTTCGAGGCGGCGACCCGCGCGGAGCTGCAGCGGGCGATCCAGCACACCAGCCCACCGCCGCTCGAATCGCTGCTGCCGAACGCGCCGCGCGACCTGCGGGTGCTGGTCGCGACCTGTCTGGCACGGCATCCCGGCGACCGCTACGCCAACGCGGAGCTGCTGGCCGCCGACCTGCGGCGGGTGGTGCGTGGTGAGCCGATCCTGGCGCGGCCGCTGTCGCGTGTCGCCCGGGCGGTGCGCTGGGCCCAGCGCGAGCCGGTGATCGCGGGCAGTCTGTCCGCCGCGTTCGTGGCCCTGGCGGTGGCGCTCGCGGTCAGCCTACTGTTCGGTGCCGAGGCGCGCCGGGCGCGGCTCGACGCCGAGCGTTCGTTCGCTCGACTCGCCGACGAAGCCCTGCTGCGGCGCGCCCACGACGCCGCGGTGGCGCTGCATCCGATCGAGCCAGGCGATGCTCCGGCGCTCGGCGCCTGGCTCGCAGAGTTCGGTGAACCGCTGGCGGTGGCGTTGCCCGGGCACCGAGCGGAGCTGGTCCACGTGCGAGCGCGCGGCGGTGCGCCGAGCGAGGCCGAGCGGCGGCGGCTGGTGGACGCGCACCCGCAGCAGCGCGAGTTGGCGCGGCTGCAGGACGAACTCGAGGCGGTGCAGCGGCGGCTGCAGCGGCCGTCTCCCGGCGAGCGCGGCGAGCTGCTGGCCAGCTTCGAGCACTCGATCGTCGCGCGGATCGCCGCCGTGCAGCGTGAGATCGACGACGGCGTCCCGTTGGAGTTCACCGCGGCGAGCGACCGGGCGCTCCACGACGGTCTCGCGCGGCTGGTCGCCGAGCTGGAGGCGTTCGTCGGCGAGGGGGGGCTGCTGCAGCGGATGCGCACCCATCACGACTGGGCCCGGTCCGCCGGCGAGCACGATGCCGCCGCGTGGCAGGCGGCGGCCGCCGCCGTCGCCGCGGACCGTCGCTTCGACGGGCTGGCGCTGCCCGTCCTGCCCGGCTTCGCACCGCTCGGTGCCGACCCCGACAGCGGCCTCCAGGAGTTCGCCTGGCTACGCAGCGGCAACGCGCCGCAGCGCGAGCAGGCCAGCGGGCGGCTCCTGTGGGGTGACGACCCGGCGGTGGTCTTCGTGCTGGTCCCCGGCGCGACCTACCTGTTCGGCCGTCCCGAGCATGCCAGCCAAGCCGCCGAGCGCTTCCAGAAGCCGGTGATCCTCGAGCCGTTCCTGATCGCCAAGCACGAGATCTCCCGTCGGCAGTGGACGCGGATCACCGGGCGGGCCGCCCCCGAGGGCGGCTTCCTGCAGGTCCTGCTCGAGCCCGATCCCGACCTGCCCGTGGAAGGCCTGGTCTGGGAGGAGGTCGATGCCGCGTTGCACGAGCACGGTCTGGTCCTGCCGACCGAAGCGCAGTGGGAGTACGCCTGCAGCGCCAACACCGCCACCCGCTACTGGTGGGGCGACCTGCTGCCGACGACCGAGCGGGTGCCCGACAACCTCCGCGACCGCGCCTACGACGAGGCGGCTGGCGTCCGTGGCGGCCGACTGTTCGGCTACGACGACGGCTTCGCCGGCCTGGCCCCGGTGCGCGCCGACTTCGCGCCGAACGGCTTCGGCCTGGTGAGCGTCTACGGCAACGTCGCCGAGTGGTGTCGCGAGGCGTCGATGGGCCGCGTCGGTCTCGCCAACTTCGAAGCCGAGCCCGTCGACGGCTTCCACCGCGTGCCGCGCTTCGGCAACTACGCGGTGCGCGGCGGCGCCTTCGAGACGCCGCCGCGCGCGGTCCACAGCGGCAGCCGGCACGGCGTGCGCGGTGGCGTGCCGCAGCCGGGGGTCGGGGTGCGGCCGGTGAGATCTCTGCCCCGGTGATCATCCGGATCACCGCGACGAGGTGCCGCGGCCCTCGATACGGAGATCTCAGCCAGCGATGCGCAGGGTCCGGAGCACGATCTCGCGTGCTCTGCGGACCGTGACCCATTCCATCGGCGCGAGGACCTGCGGCGGCGCGAGCGAGCGAATCCAGACCAGATGCTCCCCGTGTTTCTGGATCTGCACGTTCACTTCGACCTCCACACCGCCGACGTGCCCGCGACTGACGAGGCCCGATCGCAGGACGCCTTCCGGAGTCTCGGGGAGAGGGACGAGTGGGCCGCCTTCGGCCTCGACACCGCATCGGTCCAGTTCGGCCAGAGCTTCGGTCGCGCACTGCTCCATGTCGGTGCCAAGTGGCGCGAGCACCGCCGACAGGGTGCCGACGAGGTTGCCGTCGGGAGTGCGGCGGAGCAGCTCGATCCGGTCGGGCAGACGTCGGGGTGCGCCGTCGGCATCGGTGGCAGGCGCGAATGAGGCAGGGTGTTCGAATTCGATGCGCGATCCGCGGACGAGGTCTTGGCGAGTCCAGTCCTCGATCCGAGTCGTGGTGTGTTCGGCACTGCGGAGGGAATGGACCGGGAGCAGCATCTGCTCCTCGAGCTGTTCGTAGTTTGCTACCGGCGTTGCCGCTTGGGCGATGACGATCATGCGATCGGCCCTCATCGCGCGCGAACGACGCACCAACACGCCCTCCGGTGTGATCGACGTGCTCAGGCACTCCATCGTGTGGCCGGTGGGGGCCTCGGCGAGGTAGCGGTCGTGGATCCGTTCGCCGCGCTGGATCAGCGTCGCGAGCAGCACGTCGCCGGGAGCGAGTTCGTGCGTCAGCCGGGTCGCGTGGAACTGCAGTGCGGCTCCAGGATGCTCGCGGTGCTCGAAGCGAGCCAGGGTCGCATCGCCGGCCCATGGCGGGGCGTCGGTGGCGGCAGTGGTGCGGATCCAGTCGGCCGAGACGATGCTCTCGACCTGGCCATCGGCGGCGGGTCCCAGGCGCAGCTGGATGCGGCGCGCACGACGGCCGCGGTGCTGCAATGCGGCTTCGAGGTCGTCGCCGAGCCGCAGCTCCGCGAAAGGCGAGGGAGGAGTCCGAGGCGTTGTCACTTCGACTCCTTGTCGATACCGAGCATGGCTTGTAGGGCGGCCTCGACCGTGAAGTACAGCATCTTCAGGGTGCCGACGATCGTCGTGGCGCTGGAGTAGATGACCTGCAGAGCGAGATGGATCGGGTCTGGCTGGAGGCCCTTGCGAAATGCCTCGATTTCGGTCGAGAACACCTCGTCGAAGTCGGCGAGGGTCCAGTCCTTCTTGAAGAACTCACTGTCGTGGAAGACGAAGAACTTGCTCATGTCCCAGCCGAGGATGCGGTCGGGAATCCACCAGGTGAGCGTCGTTCCCGCGCCCGGAACCTCAGGTGAGCCGAGGTCGATGAGGCCGCCGAGCAGCAGCCAGTTCTGGGTCTTCTCGTCGACGAAGAGTTGCTTGATCACCGGGGGTACGGGGAAGAGCAACCGGTGATCGAGTTGCTCCTGTCCCGACTTGCGCTGTGAGGAGACGTCGACTGGAGGAGTCTTCGGCGGTTCCTTCGGAGGGGGTGGCTCGTCCCCGACCAGAACCGAGCATGCTCCATCCATGAACATCGCCTCAGCGGACGCGGATGTCATCGCCCGGCCGATCGGTTGACCCGCGACCAGGACGTTGCCGATTCCACCCGCGACCAGCACACCCTTCTGCATCACCGGGTCTCCCTCCCGTGCCGCAGGCATGCACTCGATCTCCACGGAACACGCACCCGCGGCGATCGCGTTGCCCTTCAGATCCGCGTCGCAGACTCGCAGCGCGGGGTGCTGGGCACTCGACGACGTGCCCGCGAAGAACTCCTCGACCTTCGCCACGAGATCCGGAGCGACCATGCCGTCTCCCTTGACCAGGGCGACGGCGGACTCGAGAGCCATGCCCTGAGCCTCCGACAGAACCTGCGTGGCGTACTCGTGCGCGAGGATGTCCTCGGCGCCGGAATCCGCGTCGGGCTTGCCGAGGATCGAGTCCGCCGCGGCGGAGCTGATGCGCCCGGTCACGTGGAAGCTCGCGAGGGACGACAGGAAGGAGCTGACCGGGTTCTGGTCGGGGGCCCAGGTGCCGCGATTCGACGCTGGGGCGCTGAGATCCTCGGCCGGTCCGGTCAGCGGCGGCGGGTTGTCGAGGTCGCTCGGCAAGGGCACGGGCGTCGCGGCCGGAGTTGCCGGGGTACCTCCACCCGTCAAGAACGATTGGATCGCCTGTACCGCCAGGGCCAGCGGCGACTGGTCGGCAGGCGCGGCTGTGGTGTCGCCGCTGGAGCCCGCCGAACGAGTGCCGTTATCCGGCTGCGCGGCGCGCCCTGCGCCCGGTGGGCTGATGTAGGGCAGCAGGATCGATCCCTCCCCGGTCCGGATCAGCACATGGCGTCGGCCGCGACGATCTTCGACCAGCGGGAGGGTCGCCAAGGGGCTCGCGGGCAGTGCGACGAGGTCGGCCTCCGAGCGAATGCTGCTCAGCTGCTCGGGCGTCAGCGAGCCGCCGCTGCCCGAGGGCGGTGGGGCGTAGCCGCCCACGACGCGTAGTTCCATGGGGTCCGTCATCGCCACCTCAGTTGATCTTCACGGTGCTGCCAGAGACCCGGGTCTCTCCGTCGCCCACCACCTCGGCGCTGCCGCCACCGAGATGCGCCAGCGAGGAACCATGCACCCGGGTGACGAAGCCGTTGACGAGATTCAGTGCGCCGTTGGTCGTCAGCATCGCGGCACCGATCACGTTGGTGAGCGGCGAGACGACGTTGGCGCTCATCGCGCCGGTCATCGTGACCAGCGATCCGGAGATCGTGATCACCCCGGCCGCGTTCATGTGGATCGTCGCCGCACCGCACTTCAGCGTGAGTGACGTGCCGGCATCGATCAGCACCGAGCCACCCGCCTTCACCACTCGGTTGGCCCCGACCACCTCGGTCGAGTTCGCACCGACCTGGATCGTGCGGTTGCTGCCCACGGTGATCGTGTCGTCGGACGCGATACTCAGGGTCCGGCTGCCTCCCACCGTCACGCTTTCCTCGGCACCTACGGTGGTGGTTCGGTTCGAGCCGATGCTTACCGTCTCGTTGGACTGGATCGATTTGCTGCGGTCGTTGCCCACCGACACGGTCTCGTCGTGCTGGACCGTCTCGGTGTTGTCGTTCTTGACCAGCACCGAGCGGTCCTTCTCGGCCTGGAAGCTCAGCAGCTCCTCGCCCTTGCGGTCCTCGATCCGGATCTCGTTGAAGTTCTGGGTCGTGCCGCCGGGCGACGAGTTGCTGCGGATTCCCGAGACGGTCTTGTCGGCTGGCAGCGGATAGGGCGGTCGGCCGTAGGCGTTGTAGACGCTCCCCGTGACGATCGGGTTGTCGGGGTCGCCATCGAGGAACTCGACCAGCACCTCGTCACCGATCCGGGGGTGGGTGACCGCTCCCCAGCGACGGCCGGCCCAACTCTGAGAGACCCTGATCCAGCAGGAGGCGGTGTCGTCGGCTGGCGCGAGGCGATCCCAGTGGAAGCGGACCTTGATGCGACCGTAGTCGTCGACGTGGATCTCCTCGCCCGCGGGGCCCACCACGATCGCGGTTTGCGGCCCTTGCACCGCGGGGCGGGGAGTGCGCCGCTCGGGCCGATACGGCGTGTCCACCGGAACACACGTGAAGCGGTTGGTGTACTCGACAGCGCTGTCCTCCCCGGTTTCGAGGCTGGCTCCCTGGACCAGCTCGTGCTCGACCGAGAGCAGCAGGCAGGCGCCTACCTCGAGCGCCTTGCCGTGGTGGTCGGTCGGAGTGAACCGCATGCCGGCACCGAACGCCCTGCAGCGGCTCTCGCCGTGGATGCGGATCGCGGAGCTCTCCGCTCTCTCCATGCGCAAACGCGCGAGCTGCTCGCCGCCTTCCAGGTTGCCGAAGCTCTGGGCATGGTGCTCGTAGCTGTCGAGCCGGGCGCCGTGGCCGTGCCGGTGAAGGGTGGGCACATCGACCGTGAGCGGATTGTGCGGGTCCTCGAAGTTGAAGTCCTTGACCGAGGCGTGCGTCGGGTGGAGTGATCCCGAGTGGATCCACGAGGTGATGGCGTCGCGCTCCGGGGCTCCTCCGGAGGTGCCCTCCAGCTGGATGCGCGGCTCGCCCGCGACCAGGGCCGCGGCTGTGGTGGCGTCCGCGAAGACCAACCATTGCTCGCCGTCGCGGTGCTCGAGGTAGTAGTGGATGCCCTCCTCTTCGAGGAGTCGCTGGATGAAGTCGAGGTCGCTCTCCCGGTACTGGACGCAGTACTCATGGGGAGAGTAGGTCCCGCTGAGGCGGAACTCGAAGTGCGGGAGCCCGGCAGCCTGGAGCACGCGAGCGACGATGTCGGGGACGCTCAGATGCTGGAAGATCCGGGTGTCGATGCGCTGGGTGAGCAACCACGCCAGCGGCCGTAGCGTGGCGCGGTAGTGGCTGAACCGGGTCCGACGTTCGTCTCTCGCGAACTCGGTGAAGATCCCTTGGATGATGCGGTGCGTGCCGTCTGCGAGTGCAATCCGCACCGCGGCAGGCAGCCCCAGGACATCCGCGGAGTGCAGGGCGTGGGCCTCCGACGCCAGTTCGAGTTCGAAGCACGGCAGCTCCGAGACCCGCTCGGTGCCGGCCAGCTTGCGCAGCAGGAGGGCATCATCGCCCAGCGGGGTCGAGAGTGCGCAGGGCCGGAGGGTCTGGGTGTAGCTCATGTGGAGGCGAACGCTGGACGCGATGTGATCGGTGGACAGCAGCGGAGCGCAGTCGGCCTCCTTGGCGTGGCTGGTTTTCCTGGTCGGGCTGCTCCAGACAGCGTGGCCCGTGAGGCTGGAAGGGTCCGCTCACGGCCGGACCACCAACTCCGCCGCGTCGGTCGCCCAGATCGTTCCGCCGCTGCCCGGCTCGGCTCCGCCCGCGGCGAACGCGAAGCGCAGGCCGACCAGGCTGGTCGCGACCGGGTGGGTGCCGACGTCGAACACGGGGCGGGCCTCGCCGGTTGCGTCGAGCAGGCCACCGAAGGCGGTGAACGGGCGGTTCGGCGTGCCGGTGGCACCGAGCGTGGTCCAGGCGTCGAGGACCAACGGCACGTGCGCGCCGGGCAAGGTGAAGCCGGGGCTGGTGCCGCTGCCCGACATCAGCACCACGTAGGGCTGGTTGCCGCGTTGGCGGCCGGTCTCGATGCGCAGTGGGTGCACGATGCCGGCTGGCGCGCTGGCGGAGACCGCGGCGAGGCGCGGGCTCAGGCTGGCCGGGAACGGTTCGTGCACCGGCAGTTCGAGGGTTGGGCCGCGCGTGGCGTCGATCGGCACCGTCACGTCGCAGTCGACGAAGGTCGGCACGAAGCGGATGAAGCGGTCGCCGGGTGGCTCGTGCAGGGCGACGTTGCGGATCACCAGGCGCAGGTGGTGACCGGCCGAGACGCGGAAGGCCACGTCGTCGAGGTGCACCACCGCGTCGAAGCTGCCGGCCGTGGCGGGACCGGCCGCCGTGCCCGAGGAGATCTGCACGGCGGTGCCATCGGCTGCGACCGACTCCAGCGCCGCGGTGATCTGCCAGGCGGTGCTCGCGGTGAGGCCGGGGAGTCGGACCGCGATGCCGCCGGCGAGCGCCAGGTCAGCCGGCAGCGGTGCGCCGTCGAAGCGGTGCTCGTCGAGGGCGATGTCGTTGAGCACCCGCGACGGCCGACGGTCCTGCAGGCAGAACTGCTCGATGCCGTAGCCCGGGGTGACGATGCGGTGGCTCAGCGTGAAGCCGGTCTCGGTGCTCGTCGCCGGCGACGTACGCAGGCTGCCGTCGCCACGCAGGTGGAACGTCCGGGTCGTCACCGTGGCCGGCGGCCACTGCGAGAAGCGTGCGTGGGCCCAGTCCGAGTCGACGTCGGTGTGGCGCAGCGGATCGTCGCCGCGCCACGCCACCTGCGGCCGCGCCGAGGGATCCTCCGCACCGTTGGCCCGGCCCTTCAGCCACCGATCGAACCACGCGCCGATCTGGTCGTCGGTGAACGCCTCCTCGCCGCGGTTCTGCGGCGACGAGTGGCCGGAGGTCGACAGGATCACCCGGCGCGGGCCGAGGCTCGCGCCCGGCACCATCCGCAGGTGCGGGGCGAGCGAGTGCTTGGCGTCCTCCCAGACCCAGCCGAGCTGGATCGGCACGCTCGAGGTGCGCACCTGGTCGGTGTAGTTGCGGGTCGGTCCGCGGTCGCTGAGGCTTTGGAACAGCGGCCAGTCCTCGGCGAGGATCGCCTGCCGCATCGGGTCGGCTGGCGCGAGTTGCGGGTAGATGTTGGTGACCGCGTGGGCGTTCGCGAGGTGCGGATCGGGCACCGTGTCGGCCAGCACGTCGAGCGGGCAGATCCGCGGCGCGACCGCGCTCACCAGCGGCATGTGGGTGACCGGTGCGATCGGCGCGGTGAGTGGCTGGCCCGACCAGCCGGCGGCGCGGAGCGCGTGGCGTCCGCCCTGCGAGTCGCCGGTGACGGCGAGGCGGTTGCCGTCCATCGTGACCCCCGCGGGCAACAGTCCAGGCACGGTGCGGAACGCGTCGGCCATGTCGCGGAGCTTCGAGTCCTCGTCGGTCGCGAAGCCCGGGGGGTTGAGCGCGAGGGTCGCGCCGTCGCCGCGCACGTCGTAGGCGATGCACAGGTAGCCGCGGGCGGCGAGCCGGTTGGCGCGGCCGCGGACCGCGCGGTTCTTGCGGGTGCCGTCGCCGCCGTGGACCACCAGCACGGTCGGCCAGCCGGAGGGGGGCGCGGGGTGCACGGGGTGGTAGACGTCGAGTTCGGTGCGGACGCCGTCGACCCAGGTCACCGGGCCCGGGGCGCTGGATGCGGCGAACTCCAGGAGGCGCACCGGAAAACCGCCGGGCGGGACGGGTGGGGCCTGGGTCGCGACGCCGGTCGCAGCAATGCAGGCCAGGAGGGCGGAGAGGGCGTGGTCGCGGCGGCGACCGGACGGTGCGGCGGGCAGCATGTCCCTCGAGTGCGCGATCCGCGGCGGCGCACGCCAGAAACACCGAACTCCTGCCGTGTTGCTTCGCGGCATCACGCCCGGGGTGCATCCATCGGCGTCTCCGCCTAGAACGACGGGTGCATGCGCGTCGGTTTCCCTGGTGTCCTGTCGTCCGTCCTGATCCTCGCATCGCTCGGCGTCGCCCAGGACGGCGCTCCGGAGGGCGCCTTCGAGGTCCTGCCCAAGGACGCCGACCGCGCGACCCTGCACGAGCAGATCCTCGAGCCGCGCTTCGTGATGCCGTGGCCGGATCAGGATCCCCGCTGCCTGGCGATGCGATTGCGCGAGGCGATGGAGCTGCGCTTCGAGGTTCCGGCGGGTGAGGCCGCGGCGGTCGACGTTCCTGGCACCGACGCGATGCGCTCGTTCGGCGACCTGGTCGCGGCCTGCCGGCAGTTGCGCGACCGGCCGCGCGCACTCCGCATGCTGCTGGAGCGACTGCGCACCGAGCGTCCCGAGGCCTGGGCGGCGTTCGGCGAGCTGGCCGCTCCGTTGGTGCAGGACCGCGGCGTGTTCGGCAAGCGCTGGGACCCGGACTCCGACACCGACGGCTTCCTGTTCGGTGAGTCGTTCACGCTCGGCAAGGGGCCGTTCGCCGACTTCGTCGAGGTCGACGGCTCCGACACCGTGCTCCAGGCCGCGTGCCTGATCGATGCCGACCTCGTGGCGATCGAGACCGCCGAGAACGACTACACCGTCTACTTCGACCACGTCGGCTCCAGCTACGAGCAGGTCTACCCGGTGCCGGGCAGCTACCTGCGCGGCGCGGACGAGCAGGGACCGTTCGTCGGTCTGAAGCTGTTCTTCGAGAACGACCTGCCCTGGCCGTTCGGCAGCTACGAGTGCGACCTCAGGGTCCGCAAGGTCGTCGACGAGCGCGGCCACCTCGTCACCCACACCTGGTCGCCCAGCCGCGACTTCTACTGGATCGGCGGGACCAACGTGTATCTGCCGCTGCGCGACGCCGACGGCGAGTTCGTGTCGATGATCACCGTGCGCCTGTTCGGCTTCGACCTCCGCGGGATCCCCGAGGGTGACAGCCAGCGCAAGGGCGGGCTGCGCAGCGTGCTCGGCAACCTCAAGCGCGGCGCGGAGCAGTTGTTCCGCGAGCGCGATCCGGCGCGCGAGCTGCTGCTGGAGGGCGCGATCCCCGACGTTCCGGTGCGCGGCCGGCGTTGACCAGGAACTGTTCGCCTTGGTGCGCGATACCGAAGTGAGCAGCGCACCGAGGCGGACAATCAGCCATCGCCGCGGAGCGACACGATCGCGTCTCGCCCATCGGGGTCGACGAACCGCAGCACGTCGCCGTCGGTGAACGGCCAGCGACGCGAAGCGAGGCCGGCGCGCACCAGGTCGAGGTCGCCGACCTCCAGGGTGATCGGGGTGGCGGCGTCGTCGAGCGTGCCTTCGCGGAAGCGCAGTACTGCCGGCTCGTCGGCGTGGCTGCCGACCACCTCCGCGATGCCGTCGACCTCACGGACGTCCAGCCACAGCACCTCGGCCCAGAATGCCGCCGCGCGCGCTGGTGCCGGTGAGGACAGGGCGCCCTCGGCGGCGTTGACCGCGATCGAGTCCCCGCGGCCGGGCATGTCGAGGGGCGGCGGGCCGGAAGCGCACGCCCCGAGGACCGTGAGCAGCGCGAGTGCCATGCTGGTTCGCGCGGGCGGAGTGGGTGGTGGGGTCGGCAACTGGATCATCGGGGCGCAGATCGTCGCAGGGATCGGTGTGGATGCCAGCTGCTCGGTCTTCGGTGGTGGAAGCGGGCGTGTCGACCCTTCAACCTGTGCGGCGATGACCGGATCCCAGCAAATCGGCGTGCTGTTCGTCTGTCTCGGCAACATCTGCCGCTCGCCGACCGCGGAGGGCGTGTTCCGGGGCCTGGCCGACGCGGCGGGCCTGCTCGAGCGGCTGCGGATCGATTCGGCCGGCGTGATGGACTACCACGCCGGATCGCCGCCCGATCGTCGCGCCCAGGAGCACGCGGCGCGGCGCGGCTACGACCTCTCGGCGCTGCGGGCCCGGCGCGCGGTCGCCGACGACTTCGACCGCTTCGACTTCGTGCTGGCGATGGACCGGGAGAACCACCGCGACCTGCTGCGGATCTGTCCACCGTCGCGCCGCGACCGGCTGCATCTGTTCCTCGACTTCGCCCGCGACACGACGGTGCGCGAGGTGCCCGATCCCTACTACGGCGGCGCCGACGGCTTCGAGCAGGTCCTCGACCTGGTGGAGAACGCGTCGCGCGGGCTGTTGGAGGTGGTGCGGGAACGGCTCGGCGGGTGATCGCCGCCGCTCACCCGTGCACGACCTCGCGGATCCGGCCGTCGCGCGCGAACACCATCAGCGTGATCGGTCCGTCGTTCACCAGCTCGACCGCCATGTCGGCACGGAACCGGCCGGTCGCGACCTCGAGGCCCGCGGCGCGCAGCCGCTCGGCGACCCGCAGGTAGAGCTCCTCGGCACGCGCGGGATCCTCGGCGTCGGTGAAGCCGGGGCGGTTGCCCTTGCGCACCGAGCCCGCCAGCGTGAACTGGCTCACCACCAACACGCCGCCACCGACGTCGAGGAGCGAGCGGTCCATCGGGGTCACGCCGGGGAAACAGCGCAGCTTGGCGATCTTGTCGGCCGTCGCGTCGGCGTCGGCGTCCGTGTCGCCGCGCTCGACGCCGACCAGCAGCACGACGCCGGGCCCGATCTCGCCCACGGTCTCGTCGGCGACCACGACCCGCGCACGGGTCACTCTCTGCAGGATCGTCTTCATCGCGAGCGGGCGGGCTACTCGTCCTTCAAGAGCGGACGCACCAAGGCTGCCAGCGTCTCACCGAGCAGCTCCGCGCCGCGCGGGCCGACCAGCAGGTCGCCGGAATGGAAGATGCCGGGGCGCTTGTCGGGGTTGGTGAAGGCGGCCCGCAGGGTGGGAGTGGCGTCGAGGGTCGGGATGCCGCGGGCGCGCAGCTCGGTGACCAGCTCGGTGAACAGGTCCGCGGCGCGCGGATTCCGGAGCGGCAAGGCGAGGTCCTGGAGCTGCGGATCGATGCGGTCGGCGCCGGGGATCAGCAGGACCGCGCAGGGTACGCCGGCCTCGGCGCAGGCCGCGGCGATCGCGCGTAGCGTCTCGAACAACGCGGCACGGCGTTGCGGAGCGCGCTCGTCGTAGCGCAGCCTGGCGCGGGCCTCGACGACGCGTGCCAGTGCTTCCGGAGACCAGGTGGGCGCGGTCTGCTCCGGCGCCGCGAGCCAGGGATACTCGGTGGCCAGCTCGGCGGGCGGCACGGGGCGCTGCACCCGGAACGCCTCGGCCTGCGGGCCCGCGCCGTCGCGCCCCCAGGCGGCCCGCTCGATCGCGCGGTCGAACAGCGCGGTGAGCAGCACGTTGCGCCGGTCGAAGCACAGGGCCACCCGGCGCCAGCCGTCGTCGCGCAACGCGGCGCGCTGCAGGTCGTCGTAGGGATCGAGCGCGATCACCACCGCGGCGGGCTGCAGCGGCAGCGCGACCTGCTCGCAGAGCCACAGGTAGTCGGCGGGGCCGAGATCGGGGAGTGCGAGATCGACGAACGGACGCGGCGCAGCCCTCGGGTCCCGGCCGCCCAGGTTGCGCTCGGCGACGGTGGTCGGCGCGAGTTCGTGGGGAACCATGCCCCACAGCGACTGGTCGCCGAGCACCACCACCGGTGCCGGGGTGGAGCCGGGCTGTGGCGGAGGATCGTCCTGGAACCCGGCGTCGTTGGCCGGGAAGCCGAAGCGGAGCTGACCCGGCTTCAGCGCGTGGCGGGCGACGTGGGTCGCGGCGTCCGCATCGACCTGGGCGAACAGGGGGCCCGGGTAGTTCCAGGCGATGAGCCGGAGCGCCGTCTCGCTGCCGACCAGCAGCAGCAATGCGGTGCCGACCGTGAGGTCGAGCGCGAACGCCAGGCCGGGGCCCACGAGCGGCGGGATCTGCACCAGGCCGCCGCCGATCGCCAGCCCGGTCGACAGCGCCAGGAAGAAGGTCGCCGGAACGAATGGGGAGAACTGCAGGACCTGCAGGACGACCGACAGCGCCGCGGCGTAGACCAGGATCCTGGCGTGGCGGCCGCGCGCCGGGGTGGTCGGTCGCGCGAAGCGCGCTCCGGTCATCGCCGACAGAGCCAGCGCGAGGACCGGGAACAGCGTGTGCACCCAGCCCGGCAGGCTCGAGACGTCGCCGCCACGTGCCGCGGGCAGGATCCAGGCCAACAGCGCCGCCGCGACGCCGAGCGCGGACAGGCCGACGACCACCGCGGCGGCGAGGGAGGAGCGCCGCGGGGCGGGTTCTGGATCCGGGTCGGTCACGGCACGCAGCCTATTCGCTGACCCCGCGCGACTCGAACCCGCGGTTCAGCTTCGTCCGGGCGCCCGCACCGTGAGCACCGGGCAGCTCGCCAACCGCACGATCTGCTCGGTGGTGCTGCCGAGCAGCATGTGCTTCAGCCCGGTGTAGCCGTGGGTCGCGATCACGATCAGGTCGCCCTGCTCCTCGGTCACGCAGGCCAGGAGCTCCTGGGTGGGCGGGCCTTCGCGTAGCGCGGTGCGGACGGTGATCCCGCGGCTCGCGAAGTGCTCCTCGGCGGCGGAGTCGAGCTGCTTCTGCAGCTGGCCGCGCAGCTCGTCGTCGATCGGTGGCACCACCAGCGCGGTCCCTTCGAACAGCGTCGGGTAGTGCGGCAGCTCCATCACGTGGACCAGCAGCACCTCGGCCTCGTGGCGGGTGGCCATCTCGGCGGCGTAGCCGAAGGCCTGCTGGGAGGCCGACGAGAAGTCGGTCGGCACGACGATCTTGGTGAAGCGGAGCACGGGAGACCTCGGGGTCGGGGGGAGCAGGGCGCGGTTCCTGATGTTCCCCTCGGTGCGCGTGGCGGTCCAGCCGGGAAGTTCCCCCGAACGGCTCGATCAGGTCCGCAGCGCCTCGGCCAATGCGGGCTGCATCGCGGTCGGATCGAAACGGCGCCAGGCGGCGTCGATACGGGCCCTGGCCTCGCGGCGGCGGCGCTGCTGGATCAGGAGCCACGCGCCGAGGACCAGCAGACGCGCGCGGTCGACCTGCTCGGCGTTCGCCAGGGCGTGCAGCTTCGCGATCGTGACCTCGGCGTCGTTGAACTCGCCGAGCACCGTCTGCAGCTCGGTGGTGTGCGCGAGCAGCGCCTGCAGGCCACCGCCGAATGCCGTCGCGAAGGACTCGCCGGTGTAGCGCAGTCGCTTCATCGCCAGGCGCAGTGCATGGACCTCCGCGGCGGACGATGCGGGGGTCAGCGCGGCAGCGTGCTCGACGACCTCTCGGAGTGATCCGCTCAGGAGCCGGCGGGCGGTGTCGCCGAGCGACGGCGTCAGGTCGACCCGCGGCGCGCGCACCGGGCCTTCGACGAAGCGCTGCAAGGCGCCCATCCCGGCGATGCGCCGCGCCTCGCCGAGCGACTTGCGGGCCTCGCGGCGGCAGCGGCGGCGGCGCGTGTCGAAGTCGGCGAGCAGCGCGTCGTGGGTCTCGTGCAGCACTTCGGGGAGTTCACCGCGGACGATTCCCAGGTGCTCGATCAGCACGTCGAGGTCGCGGGCCTCGTCGAACGATTTCGCGGTCCGCTTGACGACCTTCGCGAACGAGTCGAGTTCGCCGGGTCCGAACGCCGGTGCGAAGGTACGCAGTGCCGAGCGCAGCCGACGGCAGGCGACCCGCAGCTTGTGCACCGGCTTGGGACCGCTGCGGGTCCGCGCCTTGATCTCGTGCTTCTGGATGCGGCGTAGATGGCCTTCGAAAACCCGGAGCGCCGCCTCGCGCAGGCTGAGGTCGGGGTGCAGTGCCGGCGGTTTCAGCGGCTCGATCCGGATCCTGCCGAGTTCGAGCGCCCGCTGCAGCTTGTCGACGCGCGAGGTCTGCAGGCCGTGCGCGGCGCGCAGCGCCTCGGCGAGGCGCAGCCAGGGCTGCAGGTCGTCGCCCTCGAGTTGTTCGATCTCGACCTCGTCGAACCCCTGCGCCGAGGGGTGGTCGCTCTCGCCGAGGCGCACCGCGTCGAGCGCGATCTCCGCACGGTTCGCGCCGGCGGTGGCGATCCAGGTGCGGCGCTCGGTGCGCAGCTCGACCAGCGGCTGCAGCGGCTCGTCGAACACCACCGGCTCGACGCGCTTCTGGATCTCGGCCGGCAGGTCGACGGCGGTGGCGGGGGGCGGACCGGTCCAGTCGAACTCGAACTCGCTGCGCTGGTGGGCGTCGCCGGGGCCAGGCGCGCGGCGGATCTTCAGGGTGAGTCGCGCACGTTCGCCGACGCGGCGGATCCGCAGGCCGGCACCCGCACGACACAGCCGCAGGCCCGCGTCGTCGTAGTACGTGTCGATCTGCGTTGCGGTCGCCGGTTCGTCGAGGCTGATCCCGAGTCGGTGGGCCGCAGCTTCGATCGCCTGCGCGTCGGGTAAGGACCCGTCGACGGCCACCAGCTTGATCTCGACCTCGGTGTGGCCGGGCTCCGTGGTTCCCGACCCACGCGGCGGTGTCTCCGCGGGGTCCGCTCCGGTCATCGGGAACATCGGGTCGAGGGTCATCGGGCGCTCCGCGGCCGCGGGGGTCACGGCGTGTGCAGGTGGACCGGTCGTCCGAACATCTCGCGGAACAGGCCGCCCTTCTCCTGGACCCCGAGGGTCTCCAGCATCAGGTCGGAGCGCACGCCGTCGGCGAGGACCGGCCGGAGGTCGAGCGACTTGCGGGTCACCTCGACCTCCAGATCGGCGATCTTACCCTGATGGCCGCGGTCCAGGCTGTCGGCCAGCCGCAACAGCCCCGCCATCCGCCCGACCCGGAGCTGGTTCTCGGCGGTCAGCCCCGACCAGCCGAAGTGCTTGGCGGCCGGGTGGGCGCGGCGGTGGTAGCGGGCGACCAGCGCGACCACCTCGCGGTCGGCGACCGACAGGCCGACCAGGTCGCTGGCGCGGATCAGGTACCAGGAGTGCTTGTGGTGCTTGGCATTGCTGACGAACACCCCGATGTCGTGCAGCAGCGCCGCGCACTCCAGCAGGGTGCGGTCGGTCTCGTCCAGGCCGTGGATCTCGGCGGTCGCGTCGAACAGGCGGACCGCCAGGCGGCGGACGGTCTCGGCGTGGCCGGCGTCGTAGTGGTAGCGGCGGCCGAGTGCGCGGGCGGCGTTGAGGATCGCGTGGCGCTGATCGTGGGCCTGGTTCTGGCGCAGGTACTCGTCGACCACGTCCTGCAAGAGGCCGTCGCGCATGCCGACCCGCGGCACCAGCACCGTGTCGGCGCGGGCGCAGCGGCCCAGTCGGTAGTAGACCACCGCGGCGGGCAGGATCGTGTCGGCGCGGTCGGGGCGGAGGCCGAAGCGCTCGACCCGCTCGGCGTAGCTGAGCACCGCGAGGCGGCGGGTCAGGTCCTCGAGGTCGGCGAGCTGGCAGGCGTCGACGCCGTCGACCTGGGTGACCTTGCCCTCCTTGCCGAGCAGCTCGGCGATCGAGTCGACATTGCCGCCGGTGGCGACGTAGCGGTCGATGCGCGCATCACCGAACTCGTCGACGATGCGGCCCTCGACCGCGCGGACGTACTCGTCGAGCAGGCGCAGGTAGTCGCTCGACCCGTCGCCGCCGGAAGGCTCCGACTCGCGCAACGCCTGCAGGACCCGCAGTGCGCCGAGGCGGTAGGACTCGGAGTGGACCACCTCGCCGGCGTCGAGCAGGCCAACTTCCACGCTGCCGCCACCGAGGTCGACCAGCAGCGAGCGGCCCTGCGACAGGTCGACCTTCGAGCGCACCGCGGTGGTCAACAGCCACGCCTCCTCGCTGCCGGAGATCACCTGGATCTCGATGCCGGTCGCGGCGCGGATCCGCTCTACGACCTCGCGGCGGTTGCGGGCGTCGCGCATCGCCGAGGTGGCGATCGCGTGGATGCTGTGCACGCCCAGCCGGTCGCAGGTCTCGCGGAACCTAGACAGGACCTCGACCGCGGCCTCCAGCACCGGCTCGGGCACGGTGCCGGTGAGGAACACATCGTGGCCGAGGCGGACCGCGGCGCGGTGGCTCTCCAGGGTGCGCACCGTGTCGCTGCCCGGCACGACCTCCGAGACCTGCACGCGGATCGCGTTCGAGCCCATGTCGACCAGGCCGAAGCGGAGCGGTTCGGACGACGGCGGGGGGACGGCCCGGGAGGTGCGTTTCACGCGGGCGATCACAAGGCGGCGGATCGGGAGGCGCAAGGACCGCGGCCGGTCCCGGTCCGGCCGGCGCGTGCGCGGCAATGCGCGCTCGGCAGCACACCTCGCGTGCTATGCTCCGTTCTCGACCTCCTCCCGATGACGCGCTTCCTCGGCACCGCCTTCGCCGCCATCCACGCTCCCAAGCAGCCGCGGGACTTCGCGGCCTGGGTCCTCGGTCACGGCTTCCGCGGCGTGCAGCCCGGCCCCGCTCCCCTGCCCATCGACTGGAGCGGGCTCTTCCGTACCTCGCGCGACACCGGCCTGCGCTTCGCACCCGCGCTGCACCTCGCCGCGCCCGCGCAGCCGTTCGAGGACCGCGCCGATCGGAATCTCGCCTCGCGCTCCGGGGGCGACCGTGAGGTCGCAGCCGCCCAGGTCCGCGCCGCCGCCGAGCGAGCCGCGGCACTCGGGATCGCCACGGTCCTGATCCAGCCCGGACGCATCGCGACACCGGGCGACGAAGAGCCGTTCGACGTGACCGCCGAGCGGGTCGACTTCGATGCCGCGCGATGGGTGGCGCGCCGCGCCCAGGCGCGTGATGCCGCACTCGACGTCGCCTGCCGCAGCCTGCACGGCCTGGCCCGCGCCAACCCCGACCTGCACCTCGGACTGGTCGCCGGCCGCGGCTCCGACTCGCTCCTCGATCCCGGCACCCTGACCGCCATCCTGGAGGATCTGCCGGGCCTCCGCCTGGGCTACTGGCACGACGCCGCGGTGGTCGCGGCCCGCGCCGCGCGGCTCGGCGAGGAGCAGGGGGCCTGGTTGGAGGCCGGTTCCCGGCACTGGATCGGGCTCTCGGCCGGCGACTGGGCGGAGGGCTCCACGGCCCTGCCGCCGGGTGCCGGCCTCGCCGATTACCCTTTGATCGCCAGCGAGTTGCGCTCGGCGGCCGGCGAGACCGTGGTGGTCGCGGACCTCGATCCGGCGCTGCCGCCGACCGAGTTGCCGGGTGTCCACGCCTTCCTGGCGAAGTGTGGCCTGTAGACGGTCGGAGCGCGTATCCGACACAATCCTGGCGGCTAGCATGCTCGCTGATGGCGGCGCACCGCTGCCGTCCCCGTGGGCCGTCCGCCGACCAGCGGAGAGGTGTCCCACGCCGTGCCGATGACCACGTTGAGTTCCACGTCCGCAGATCTGCTGGACCTGCTTCGCAGTCGCAAGCGGCTCCTGGTCCTGACGCACGCCAATCCGGATCCGGATTCGCTGGCGAGCGCCATGGGTCTGATGCACCTCGCCGAGACCCGGCTCCGGATGCCGACGACCTTCGCCTACGCGGGTCGGATCATGCGCGCCGAGAACCGCGAGATGGTCCGCTGCTGCAAGATCCGGATGACGCCCCAGGACCAGGTCGATCCGTCGCAGTTCGACTGCCTGGCGCTGGTCGACACCCAGCCCGGCTTCGGCCACACCCACCTGCCGCGCGGCCGCAGCATCGACGTGGTGATCGACCACCACATCCCGCCGGCCGAGGGTTCGCCGAGCGGCCCCGACAACCCGCTCTCGCCTGCGCCCGCCGCGGACGCCCGCGTATTCCACGACGTTCGCACCGACATCGGTGCCACCAGCTCGATGGTCGGCGGCTACCTGCTCGACACCGGCGTCGAGATCCCGGGACCGCTGGCGACCGCGCTGTTCTACGGCATCAAGACCGACACCGCCGACCTGTCGCGCAACGTCAGCCCGCTCGACGAGCGGGTCTACGAGCACCTGATGCCGCTGGTCGACCGCGCCGCGCTGCGCACCATCACCCAGCCGGCCCTGCCCGCCGACTACTTCCGCGCGCTCCGCGAGGCGCTGAACAACGTCCGCATCTACGACGACGCGATCCTCTGCTCGATCGGCCGCGTCTCGACTCCGGAGATGGTCGCCGAGGTCGCCGACCTGTTGCTCCGCCACGAGGGCAAGCAGGTGGTGTTCTGCGGCGGTCTCAGCGGCGACGTCTACTACGTCTCGCTGCGCACCGAGCTGGACCTCGATGCCTACCAGCTGCTGGCCGCGGCGCTCAATGGCGAAGGCTCGTTCGGCGGCCACGGCGCGGTGGCCGGTGGGTGCATCCCGCTGGTCGACGACGACGAGCGGACCCTGCGCCGCTTCGAGCGCAAGCTGGAGCGGAACATCCTCGCAGCGTTGGGGCGCGAGGGGATGAGCGTGGGTGGGCTCGGTGGAGTGCGGAAGTAGGGTGGGCGCGGGGAGGAACGAGTGATCTCCTCCCGGTGGATGCTCCTGCCTGGAGTCGCGGCCACCGCGATGTTCTTGGGCGGACTCGCTTTCCCGCAGGCCCCATGGTCGGTCTCGCGGGGCTGTTCCGTTCCGGCCTGGAGATTCCACCAGTTCAGTCCGCCAGGGATCTGTGACCTGGACGGTGATGGTCATCTCGATCTGGTTGCTCCCTATCACTCATCGTTGGGTGTGCTTTGGGGGCTTGGTGATGGCTGCTTCGAATCGGTGATCGTCTTGCCGGCCCCCAGTAGCGGTAATGCTTGGAATGTGTCACTTGGTGATGTGGATTCGGACGGGCGTACGGACATCGTGACGGCGTTTTGGCCCAACGTCGTGGGCGGCCCTGGAGGAGCACTCGTGTTCCTCAACCAAGGAGGTCGACAGTTCGTTCTGGATCAAGGCAATCGCCTCCGGCTACCGATCGATACACGCTCGGAAGCGGTCGCGTTGTTGGACGTCGATCGCGATGGAGATCTCGACGCGCTGGTCGCGATGTACTCCGGGCAGGACCTTCTTTTCGAGAACGATGGGACCGGCCACTTCTCCGACGTAACGGCGACTCGAATGGCGCCTGCTTCCCTGCCGTCGGTCGCACTTCGAGCGGTCGACCTCGACCGGGATGGCTGGGAGGATGTGGTCGTGGCCGGGGGCGGGTACACGAATGGACCGAACGCCATCTACTGGAACGACGCGGGGGTGCTGCGTGACGCCGGACTCGGCGTCTCGCCTCTGCCGAGCAGCCAGATCGACGTGGGCGACCTGGACGGCGATGGGAACCTCGACATCGTGTTCGGAAACGAGTTCGCTCGCTTGGAGATCCACTGGGGTCTCGGCAATCGCGGGTTCATGGAGGACACGACGATGCTGCCTCCTGCTGCCCTCGATCGATGGCTGACCGCCGCGCGGCTGGTCGACTTCGATCACGATGGCGATCTCGATTTGCTTCAATCCTGGTTCCGAGCCGATTGTCTGCTGGAGAACCTAGGCCTCGAACAAGCGCTCTCCTGACGCCAGAGAACCTGAAATCACTCGAAACACCCTCCAGCGGCCTTCGTACGTCGGTTTGGACACATCGACCACGACGCCTGGGAGGGCATTTCGAGTGAAG
>JAUILN010000004.1 GCA_030432695.1 bacterium
GAGGTGGTGGTGGCAGAGATCGATGCGCTACGCTTCTTCATGGGTCGGTCGCTCCAACAAGGTTTGCAGCACCCATCATGGGCGACTGCGCGGAGCGGCCGGCCCTCTCATCTCATCTGGCACCAACTACGACAGACTTGCGAGCCGGCGGGCTCAATGCCACTCGACGTCGACCGCATCGCTGGCGCGGGCGCTGCCCATCCCGGACATCATCACCGCCTGGAACGTGAGCTGGGTGCCCCGCGGCGCCAGCCCCGCTGGAACCACGCCGATCAGCTCGGCCTCGCCGAACCCGCCGGTCTGCGTCACGCCGACCGCGAACGGCAGCAGCTGTGCCGGCGGCAGGCACAGCCAGCCGCCGAGCGCCGGGAACGACACCGGCGCGGTGAGCCGCGGGCCGAGGCTCGCGAGCACCGCGACGGGGGTGTTGGGGAGTCGGGCTTCGCGGATCCGCAGGGCGACCGGATCGCCGGAGTTGGGGTGCTGGCCGATCGGTCCGTAGACCGGTGTGGGCCATGCCGGGTGCGCTCCGCCCGCCTCGAGCACCGGGCTCGCGGTGAGCAGCTCGAACCGAGGGACCTCGCGGTGGCCCACGAAGGTCGCGAACGAGTTCGGCCACGCGAAGTACTGGTCCGGTGCGCGGCTTCCTGGCGTCAGCTATCCGATCTGGGCGAACAGGCCGTCGACGGTCGGCGGCGGCGTCAGGGCCGGAAGTTCGAGTCCGAGGAACAGCGGATCGTCGACGGGCAGCACGTTGGCCGGCGTGGCGAGCGAGAGGGTGATCAGCCACGTGGCCGGGGCGGTGCTTCCCGAGGTGGGTGTCGTGAACGAGCCCAGATCGACGAGGAGGTCCTGGGCTCTCGCCGGGAACAACGGCCGCCAGGGATTGGCGGAGTCCTCGGCGAGGACCGCGAGCCGGAACGTGTGGCCGGTGGAGCCGTCCTGATCCTGGACCGTGACCTTCAGGGCCGAGACCGAGCCGCTGGTGGCGGTTCCTCCGAGCAGGTCGTTGCCGACCGCGGCGTGGTCGGCGATCCGCTTGACCAACCAGCCGGCGTCGCCGCGGAGCGCGCCGCGGGTCGCAGCCGCGGTGCTGCCGACGTAGTGCTCCAGGATGTTGTCGCCCTGGGTGGCGAGGGCGGGAGCGAGCGAGGCGGTGGCGAGGGCGGGAGCGAGCGAGGCGGTGGCGAGGGCGGGAGCGAGCGAGGCGGTGGCGAGGGCGGGAGCGAGCGAGGCGGTGGCGAGGGCGGGAGCGAGCGAGACGGCGGCGAGAAGCAGGGTCGTGCGGGTCGGACGGGCAGGCATGTGAGGTGGGAGAGCAGCGGGATCGGGGCGAGACCTGTCGGGGGTGCCGTGGCGCGTCGGGACCGACGCGAGTTCTCGGATCCCGTCGCCGATCCGGTCAGCGGCCCGTCCGGTCAGTCGTCCTGCGCCGCGGCGAAGACCAGCAGGGTCTCGCCATTGCTCGACAGCGTCAGCCGATCCCGCTCGATCGAGTAGCCGTCTACCTTCGCCAGGGCCGCGACGAACCGCTGTTCCTGCTCCATCAGATCGGGCGGCCCGGCCATCTCGGTCATCGGCCCGGGCTGGAAGTGGAGTTCTGCACCGTCGATCTCCAGTCCTCCGGCGATCCGGTTGATCGTCGCCGACCCGGAGTATCGCAGCTCGTCCTCGGCGAGCAGCAGGTGGGCGGGCTCGCGACCTTCCTGGGTCACGACGCCGTTCTCACCGATGCCGGTGAGCACCCACTTCGTGCCGCGCAGCGGCAACGCCAGAGCCTCCGGCGTCGCCCCCCGGACCCGGGTGAGCAGCAGCTCCAGTTCGGTGGGGGCGCCCTCGGCGAACACCGGCGCGGCACTGGACGACGCGAACATCAGTCGTCCGCCCGAGCGGATCTCGGCCCGCACCGAGTAGCGGTGGCTCGGCACGATGTCGGCCGGGTCGTAGGTCAGCTCGAAGGCGACCGGGACCTGCTTGCCCTGCATCTCGATCGTCTGCTCCGCCAGGGTCTCGGCGGCCACGTCCTGGCGCGAGACGTCCTGCAGCCGCACCGTGACCACCGCGTCGGGCGGCAGCGCGATGCGCTCGCGGTAGGTGGCGGTGCCGGTGAGCGTGGCGGTCTCGGGGTCGCGCATGTCGGGCCAGGAGCAGGCGGGCAGGAGGGCGAGGAGGGCGGCGAGGACGTGAGGTCGCATGGTTTGATCGAGGGTCTGACGAGGGCGGGGATCGGTCCGGCGGGACGCTTCGGGGACAGCCCGGTCCGGCTCATCGCGAGGCGATCAGGTAGCCGAGCAACACCGCGAAGTAGGCGAGGCGCAGCGCCGCCGAGAACCTCCAGCGCGGCCCCGACTCGTGTTCGACGCCCGAGTACCAGGCCACGAACAGGGCTGCACCGACCTCCCAGAGCAGGGCGACGGCGCCGACGATCAGCACGGCGCGGACCATGCCTCCCGATCCTTGCGATGGGCGCCGCACGGGGCGAGAGGATTGTCCAGAACTCGGGGCCCCGCGTCTGCCGATACCACGAGCGGACGGATGACGCGACCTGACCGAGGACGGCGGGCCCGGGTGATGCTCGGGTGCCGCCCGTGCTGCCATGCCCTGCTGCTCGCCGCGATGGTGGGCTGCCAGGCACCGGAGCGCGTGGCTGCTTCGTTGGAGCTGACCGGCTCCACCGTGCGCGCCCGCGCCGAGACCGCCGGCGCGCCGCTCGGCGACAACAAGGACGCGCTCTACCTCCGCGGCCTCGGCGAGGTCGAGGTGGACGGCTGGCTGTTCGGCCTGCAGGCCCGCGACTACCGCGGTGACTTCACGGCGCCGGTCGGTGGCGGCGACTCGGACATCGAGGTCCGCGACTTCGCGCCGCACGTCGGGCTGCGCTTCGGCGGTGCGCCGCGCGGGGCCACGACGCAACTCGCCCTGCGCCTCGCCGGCGTCTGGCAGAACGCCAACCAATCGCAGTCGGGTGGTGGCACCATCGACTGGAACTCCATCGGCGGCCGCGCCGAGCTCGAGCCCGAGTTCCACCTGATCGCCAAGCGCGACTTCGGCCTGTCGTTCTTCGGCCGCGCCCACTTCGGCTGGCTCACCACCGACATCGACGCCCTGATCCAGGACTCCGGCGGCGGCCGTGCGTTGTCGTTCGCCACCACCGGCTACGACTGGCACTACGAACTCGGCACCCGCGCGACGATCGGCGACTGGTTCCTGCAGGCCTCCTGGCTGAAGACCGGCGTCGACTTCGACCGCTCCAGCACGGTGGACGGGCTGAGCGCGGCGCCGACCTCGTTCGGCTTCGACGGGTTCGCGTTCGGGGGTGGGGTGAGGTTCTGATCGGTCGGCATCCAGGTCCGTACTGGCATACGTTTCGTGAGGGCGGCGAGAGGACCGAGGAGCGGCTGCGGGAAACCCACTGGGCGCGGAGGTGATGCGACCCGGCCGTGCGCAAGGCCGGTGCTCAGGCGGCCCGAATCCACCTCCACGGTAGTCCCGCCCCAGCGCGTCGCTACAGTCGGCCCCGATGATCCAAGGCCTGCACCATATCGGCATCGCGGTCAAGTCGCTGGACGAGGCGCTGCCGCACTACACCGAGGGACTCGGGCTCCATCTGGACGGCGTCGACGAGGTGCCGACCGAGCGGGTCCGGGTCGCGGTCCTGAAGGCCGGCTCGACCCGGATCGAGCTGCTGGAGCCGACCTCCGAGGACTCGCCGATCGCGAAGTTCATGGCGAAGCGGGGGCCCGGGGTGCACCACCTGGCCTTCCACACCGACGACTGCGGGGGCCAGATCAAGATCCTCGCCGACGCCGGCGCGCCGCTGCTCGACAGCGAGCCGCGGCCTGGCGCTCACGACTGCAAGGTCGCGTTCGTGCACCCGAAGTACCTGGGCGGAGTCCTGGCCGAACTGGTCGAGGACCCGCACTCCTGAAGCCCATTCCAACCTCCGGTATCCAGTAGAGGCGGTACCGCCCATCCACCCATGTCCGAAGCCATCGAACGTCTCGAAGAGATGCGGGAGAAGTCGCTGCAAGGCGGCGGTCCCGACAAGGTCGAGAAGCAGCACCAGAAGGGCAAGCTCAGTGCCCGTGAGCGCATCGACCTGCTGGTCGATCCCGGCTCGTTCGTCGAGATCGACCGCTACGTCGTCCACCGCTGCCGCGACTTCGGCATGGATGCCGAGCAGCATCAGATCCTCGGCGACGGCGTAGTGGTCGGCTCGGCCAAGATCGGTGGTCGGCCGGTCTACCTGTTCAGCCAGGACTTCACGGTCTTCGGCGGCAGCCTGTCGGAGACCCATGCCGCCAAGATCTGCAAGATCATGGACCTGGCGATGAAGATGGGCGTGCCGGTGATCGGCATGAACGACTCCGGCGGCGCGCGCATCCAGGAAGGCGTGGTGTCGCTCGGCGGCTACGCCGACATCTTCCTGCGCAACACGCTGGCGTCCGGCGTCGTCCCGCAGATCAGCGCGATCCTCGGCCCCTGTGCCGGTGGCGCGGTCTACTCGCCGGCGATCACCGACTTCACCTTCATGGTGGAGGGCACCAGCTTCATGCACATCACCGGACCCGACGTGGTCAAGACGGTGACGCACGAGGAGATCACCTCGGAGGAACTCGGCGGTGCGCGGGTGCACAGCTCGGTCAGCGGCGTGTCGCACTTCACCTCGCCCGACGATGCCACCTGCCTGCAGATGGTCCGTGAGCTGCTCGGCTACCTGCCGCTGAACAACGCCGAGGACCCGCCATTCCTCCCGACCGACGACGATCACGCGCGGCGCGAGGAGAAGCTCGACACGATCGTGCCCGAGTCGAGCGACGTGCCGTACGACATCCGCGACGTCGTGAAACTGGTGGTCGACCACGGCGTGTTCTTCGAGGTCCATGCCGCCTACGCCAAGAACATGGTGGTCGGCTTCGCGCGGCTGGGCGGCCACGTGGTCGGCATCATCGGCAACCAGCCGAACTACCTGGCCGGCGTGCTCGACATCAAGGCCTCGATCAAGGGCGCGCGCTTCGTGCGTTTCTGCGACGCCTTCAACATCCCGCTGGTGACCTTCGAGGACGTGCCCGGCTTCCTGCCCGGCAAGGACCAGGAGCACGGCGGCATCATCATCCACGGCGCCAAGCTGCTCTACGCCTACTGCGAGGCGACGGTGCCGAAGCTGACCGTCATCACCCGCAAGGCCTACGGCGGCGCCTACGACGTGATGTCGAGCAAGCACATCCGCGGCGACGTGAACCTCGCCTGGCCGAACGCCGAGATCGCGGTGATGGGCGCCGAGGGTGCCGCCAAGATCGTGTTCCGCCGCGAGATCGCGAAGGCCGCCGATCCGGTGGCCGAGGAGAAGCGGTTGGTGGCCCAGTACAAGGCCCGCTTCAACAATCCCTACCTGGCCGCCGCGCACGGCTACGTCGACGACGTGATCCGGCCGCGCGACACGCGGCCGGAACTCATCAAGGCGCTGGAGCTCACGAGTCGTAAGCGCGACCGCAACCCGCCGCGCAAGCACGGCAACATCCCGCTCTGAGGAGGCTGATCCATGACCGACAGGAATGAGCCTCCCTTCAAGAGGGTGCTGATCGCCAACCGTGGCGAGATCGCATTGCGCGTGATGCGCACCGCGCGCGAGATGGGCATCGAGACCGTGGCGGTCTACTCCGACGCCGACCGCAGTGCCCTGCACGTCCGCCGCGCCGACCGCGCGGTGCACATCGGCGGCTCCGCGCCGTCCGAGTCGTACCTGCGCGCCGACAAGATCCTCGAAGCCTGCAAGCAGTCGGGTGCCGACTGCGTGCATCCGGGCTACGGCTTCCTGTCCGAGAACGCCGGGTTCTCCGAGGCCTGCGCCGCGGCCGGGATCACCTTCCTCGGCCCCTCCGCCGAGGCGATCCGGCTGATGGGCGACAAGGTCGCAGCGCGGCGGGTCGCGGCCGAGGCCGACGTGCCGCTGGTTCCCGGGTTGAAGGACGACGTCAAGGACGACGCCGTCCTGCTGCAGAAGGCCGAGGAGATCGGCTACCCGGTGATGCTGAAGGCCGCGGCCGGTGGTGGTGGCAAAGGCATCCGCATCGTCCACGAGCCGAAGAACCTGCTGCAGGCCGCCGAGCTGGCGCGCAACGAGGCGCGCAGCTCGTTCGGCGACGACCGGGTCTACCTCGAGAAGTTCGTGACCAAGCCGCGCCACGTCGAGGTGCAGATCGTCGCCGACCAACACGGCAAGGTGACCGCGTTCGGCGAGCGCGAGTGCTCGGTGCAGCGCCGCCACCAGAAGCTGGTCGAGGAGTCGCCCTGCGTCGCGGTCACGCCCGATCTGCGGGCGCGCATGGAGGACGCCGCGTGCCGGCTGGCCCGGGCAGTGAACTACGTCGGTGCCGGCACCGTCGAGTTCCTGTACTCGGAGGGCGAGTTCTACTTCCTCGAGATGAACACGCGCCTGCAGGTCGAGCATCCGATCACCGAAGAACGCTTCGGGGTCGACCTGGTGCGCGAGATGTTCCGCGTCGCGGCCGGCCATCCGGTCTGCGACGCACCCGAGCCGCGCGGCCACTCGATCGAGGTCCGCATCAACGCCGAGGACCCCGACACCTACTTCCCGTCGCTCGGCACCATCCGCCGGATGAACTCGCCCGGCGGTCCGGGTGTGCGGATGGATTCCTGCCTGTTCCGCGGCATGGAGGTCACGCCGTACTACGACAGCATGCTGGCCAAGCTGGTGGTCCATGCGGACGACCGGTCGACCGCGATCCAGCGGATGATCCGTGCCTTGCAGGAGATGCGGGTGGTGGGCGTGGCGACGTCGATCCCGGTGGCGCTGCGCACGCTGCACAGCGAGCTGTTCCGGAGCGGCGACTACGACACGTCGATCCTCGAGAAGATCGACCGCAGTCCGCCCGGGGAGCTCGTCGACGTGGCGATGCTCGCGGCGGCGCTGGGCAAGTACCTGCGCACCGAGGAGGTCGATGCTTCCTCCGGTGCGGCGGGTGCCGGCCAGGGAGCCAACGTCTCGATGTGGAAGCTGGTCGACCGGGTCGAGCGGCTCGGCAGGAGGATCCTGTGAAGTACTTCACCAAGGTCGGCGAGACCGAGCGCGAATTCGTGTTCGCGCGCCACGGCAACCGCATCGACGCGACCAGCGACGGTCGGTCGTTCGCGATCGACCTCGCCTCGGTGGGCGACGGCACCTTCTCGATCCTGGTCGACGGCCGCTGCTACGACTGCGTGATCGACCGCCAGGAGGGGCGTTCGATCGTCCTGGTGAAGGGCGAGCGGATCGTGGTCGACGTCGAGGACGAACGCGAACGCGCCGCGCACGCGGTGGCCTCCGCCAAGGGCGGCGGCAAGCAGATCCTCGAGGCGGCGATGCCGGGCGTGGTCGTGGATCTGCGGGTCGCCGTGGGCGACGTCGTCGAGGAGGGCCAGGTGCTGGTCATCCTCGAGGCGATGAAGATGCAGAACCCGCTGGCGGCCGAGGGTCCCGGCGTGGTGTCCAAGGTGCTCTGCCAGAAGGGTCAGGCGGTGGCCGGGGGCTCGGTGCTCGTAGAGATCGATCCGCCGGAGAGCGAGTCTCCCGAGGTCGGAGCGGCGCAGTGATGCGCCGGGTCCGTTCCACGGTCTTCGGGCTGGTGGCTCTCGCATCGCTGGGCTGTGAGAGCAGGCCGCGCCCGGTCGCGCTCACGGGTCCCGCGCCGAGCCTGATCCTGGTCGCGCCGCTGCAGGTCGAAGGTGAGGTCGATCCCGGACTGGGTCCCGCGCTCGACGCCACGGCCCACCTCGAGCTCGGCAAGCGCGGCTATCGCTCGGTGCCCGCGGCCGTCGCGCACAACATGCTCGGCACGCTCGGCATCGCTGCCGACCAGGTCACCTCTCCCGAGTCGCTGGCGCAGCTGCGCCGCGAATACGCGGTCGACGCAGTGCTGGTCCGCGAGGTCCGGCCACAGTTCGCGTCGTCGCCCGAGCGGGCGTTCGTGTTGCGCTGGCAACTCGTCGACGCGATCGACCAACGCCGCCTCTGGGCCGGCCAGGCCGTTGCCGGTCCCGAACGCGTCGTCGACCGTCGACTGAGCGGTCCGCGCGGCTCCTACCAGGACGACGCCTTCGACGATCCGTTCCTGTCCGACGAGCCGGTGCTGTCGCGCGAGCTCGGTGGCGCGACGCGCGCGGTACGGACCCGCACGCTCCGCGAGCAGGCCGACGACGCGCAGGCGCGGGTGGTCGAGCGGTTGCCGTACGGCGACGGCTGAGTCGAAAGTCGCGGCTCGGGCAGGTCTTGGCCTTCGCCTCCGCGATGCTGACCCTGCCGAAGCCGACCTCCGACACTCCGGATCTCGACCGACTGCGCGACCTGCTGCTGGCCCTGCCCGCCGAAGCGCGACCGCGCTGGGGACGCATGAACGCCGCGCAGATGCTCGCCCACTGCGACGCCTTCCATCGCCTCTGTCTGGGTGAGGTGCGCGTCGGCTTGCCGGTGCGGCTGCTCGCCCGGGCGATCGGTCCGCTGTTCCTGCGCCGCTTCCTGCGGAAGTCGCCGCGCGAGGCGCCGAGGAACCTCCGCACCCTCGAGCCCTTGCGGCAGGCGGACGGGGTCACGCCGGACTTCGATGCCGTGCGTGCTCGGTTGCGCGAGGGCGTGGCCGCGCTGCAGGCGCTCGAGGATGGCCACCGCCACCCGCTCTACGGTCCCATGGCTTCGACTTCGGTGCGGGATCTCGCGCGCCACCACATGGCGCACCATGCCAACCAGTTCGGGGTGCTCGGCGAGGAGTGACTCGGAAGCCTCCGGGACCTTTCCCGACCTGCTGCCCTCGACTCGAAAGCGCGTACGCCCCGCGGTCCAATTTCGGACATGGGTCGGAACGCTGTCGTCTCGTCGGTCGTCGCGATCTTGCTCGCACTCTCCGGGGCCGTCGTCGTCTGGCTGCTGGCGGCTTCAGAGGGTCCGGGATCCGCGCCGCTCGCAGCGCCGCGCGAGGCAGAGTTCATGGAGTCGCGGACCGCGTCGTCCGACGTCGCGGTCGAAGCGGCCGAGGTTGATTTCGCGCCGGAGGAGGAGTCGCAGCGCACCGCGGTCGAGGGGGCGCCGGCCGATCCGCTGGCTGCATCGCCCGCGGTGTTCCGCGGGCGGGTGATCGACGCGGACGGCGTGCCGCTCGCCGGCGTCACCGCGAAGGTCCATGGCTGGAGGGGCAATGCCATGCGGATGGACGCCTACCGCGCCGAGCACGGTGAACTCGACTGGGAGGACCCTCCCGAGGTCGTCACCGATGCGAGTGGCCGCTTCGAGATCGCCTTCGCGCCTCCGCCGCCGTTCCAGTTCGTTCTCGACCTGAAGCGGGAGGGGCTGGTCGAACTCCGTGGGCGCTGGAGCGAGATCCAGGCCGGCGAGATCAAGGACTTCGGCGATCTGACGATGCGCGTCGGTGCGCGGGTCACCGGTCGGCTGGTCGATCGCCGCGGCGATCCCGTCGCGCGGCCTCAGGACCCGCGCTTCCGTCTGTCGATCAACCGCTCCAACCGCAGCGACCAGCCGCGCAGCGACATGGTGCCGGACTACTCGGTGGATGCCGAAGTCGCTGCGGACGGTTCGTTCACCATGCGCGAGCCGGTGACGCCTGGGACCTGGAACATCAGCCTGCGGGGGCCCTTGCCGATCGAGCAACGGCAGGAGGTCGAGATCTCGGCTCCCGAGACCGACTTCGCAGTCGCGGTCTACCGGGACGAGGAGCTGCTGCGAGTCTCCGGAGCGGTGGTCGACGGTTCCGGCGCGCCCGTTCCGCACGTCGACTTCGATCCCCACGGCGTGGGCCGGGCGAGCAACTGGATCCAAGCTACGGACCGCGAGGGTCGGTTCGAGTTCGTGCAGCGCCCCGATGCAGTGGATCCCGACCAGCCGTTCCGGCTGCGGTTCCAGAAGGAGGGCTTCACACCCGTCACGACCAGTGAGATCCGCTGGGGGGAACTCGAGCTTCGCGTGGTGATGCAGCGGGCGCCGGTGATGGAGGTACTGGTGCTGCGAGCCTCGGACCGGTCGCCGCTGGAGGAGTACGGGCTGCGCCTGAGGGGGGCCTCGGGCTTCCACTCGTCGAACGGACACCAGATCGTCGGTGGTTGGGAGCATCCGGGCGGTCGCACCCGCGTCGAGGGCCTGCTGCAGAGCGGACTCGCACGGATCATCGTCGATCCGCGCCAGGGCAGCGGGCTCGCCAGGGCCGTGGCGCAGGTCGAGGTCGACCTGGCGGCGCCGCCGAGTCCCACCATCTTGGTCCCTGCGGCCGCGGAGCGAAGAGTGCGCGTGCAGGACTCGTCCGGCCGTCGGATCGAGGGCAGTCGCGTCGAGCTGATCGACGCGTGTGGCGAGACCATCGAGGTGGCGACGTTCGTGACCAACCTTGACGGACGAAGGTCCAGCTCCCTGGAGATCGGTGTCCTGCTGGCTTCGGGTATCACGGACGCCGCAGGCGAGGTGGCCCTGACCGCGCCGGTCGGCGTGCCTGTCGTGGTGCGTTGCACCGGCCCGCATCCGCCGACGGTGCTCCAGGATGTCCTGCTCGAAGACGACGGACTGGTGGTCACGGTCGAGTCGGGCGCGACGCTGAGGATCCGGTTCGAGCCGGTCGAGGTCGTGACGGCCTGGCGGGCCGACGCGGAGCGACTCGCCGACCTCGGGATGGCGAGCCTCGACCAGGCCAGCCCAAGGGTGTTCCTGCATCGCGTCGGCGGGGCTCGGGTCGAGGTGTTTCCGACGGGCGGGTCGGCCGAGGGCCCTGCTGGCGCTCTCGACCCGGGCGGTCTGGCGGAACTGCGAGGCGTCCCAGGAGGTCTCTGGCGTGTGTTGTGCAATCGCCTCGTCCAGCGTGCGGACAGCGGCTATCAAAGCCAGCACCTGGAACTCTCCGAGCCCGTCGCGCTGCGCGACGGTTCGACCGAGGAACTCACCTTCGATCTCTCTGCCTACCGGATGGGCACGGTCGTCGGGTGGGTGGGCTCTGCGGACGGTCGACCGCTGGAGGCCGGTCGCGTCGACTGCCAGCGTGAGCTGAGCACTCCCGGGCCCGACGGTCGGCCCCGGACCGAGAGCTATTCGATCTCGTTCGACGGAGACGGGCGGTTCCGTCATGACCTCCCGGTGGGTCACTACCGTTGCACCGTGCCCATGGAGTTGCCGACACACGGAACGGAGCGGGGCGGCTGGGCCTTCGTCGTGGCCGAAGGCACGTTGGAGGTCCGCGCGGGTGAAGTCACGGAGACGGAGCTCACGGTCGCCCTGGCGCGCGCCGACGTGCAGGTGCTCGGCCCCGACGGCGAGGCGGTCGCGGGCTTGCAGCTCTTTCCGCCCGATGGACCCGCACAGCCGGCAGCGACCGACGAGCAGGGCCGGACCAGGATCTTCGGCACGGCCGGTAGCTACTGGTTCGGCTGCCGCATCCGCTCGTTGATGGACGGCAAGGCCTATCGTGCGCACGTCGACGAGGTACGGGAGAGGCACGGTGGCGACTACACGGCGGAGGTTGCCGCGGCCCTCGCCACGACCCTGGTCCAGCTCGACCAACCCGTCACCCTCGCGGTCGGCGGCGGCCCCGAGATCGTGCTCCGCCTGCCGGCTGCGTGGGACCGGTGATCTCGCGGGGCAGCGGCGGACTTCCCCCTCACCGCGTCATCGCATAGTTCCCCCCCGACTCCGCGGCGATCCGCTTCAGCATCGGCGAGTCGGCGCCGATCGCGATGCAGTGGATGCGCAGGCGGCGGGTGCGGTTCCAGGCCTGCACGGCGTCGGCGAGCTGTTCGGGATCGGTGATCGGGCCGGCGGAGGGGGAACCGTCCGACAGCAGGTAGATGGTGTCGACCTCGCGCTCGTCGAAGGCGCGGCGCAGGGCGTCGTGGACGTTGGTGGCGCCGAGCGGCTTCAGGTCGTCGATGCGCTGCAGGGCCTCGTCGCGGCCGCGGCCGCCGACCTTCTGCATGGCGTCGAAGATCGCGGCGACGTCGGTGTGGAACGAGACGACGTTGAACAGGAAGTGCTTGGGGGTGTTCTCGACCACGCGGCGGAGCTGGGCCTTGGCCTCGTCGAGGCGGGTGCGGGTGCCGCCGGTGCCGACCTTGGCGGACATGCTGCCGGAGACGTCGACCACGAAGACCACGCGGTCGCTGACCAGCGGGATGCCGTAGTAGCTCGCCGCAGTCGCGCCCTTCGGCCGTTGCGCGGCGGCGTCCTCCTTGGCGAAGGCGTCGGCGGGAATGAGCGCGAAGCCGTCGCGGCTGTCCTTCCACCACTCCTGCCAGCGGCGCTGCTCGTTGAAGCGCATCGCGGTCAGCGAGCGCAGCACGTCGAGGAGGTCCTCGCGGAGCCGGCCGCTCTCCTCGTCGAGGCGGTCGATGAGCTTCGGCACCGACTCGACCTTGCGGACCCGGGCGCAGAAGTCGATCGCGGCGGCGCGGACCGTCCAGTCCTTGTGGTCGAGGGCGTCCCAGGCGGTCGCGAGCGCCTCCTCGCAGCCGAGTTCGGAGAGCAGCGTCATCGTCAGGCCGAACTCGGCGACGTCGCGGCGACTCCGCGAGGTCTTGCGCAGCCGCTCCAGCAGCTCGGCCTCCCAGCCCACGTCGCCGCTGCGCAGGGCGTGCACGCACTGCAGGGTCTCGAGGCGGCGGGCCTCCTCCTTGGAGCCGAGCAGCTTGCCGAGTTCCGGCAGCACGCTGACGTCCTTGCGGGCCGCCAGCACCCGCAGCGCGGTCGAGACCACCTCGGGATCGCGGGAGCCGGCGAAGGCGACGATCTCGGCGCTGACGTCTTCACCCGGCACCTTCTCGAGCAGCTCCATCGCGGCGCGGACCTGGCCGGGATCTTCGACCTTGCCGAGGCGCGTGCGGACGTAGCTGACGAACGCCTTGTCGCCGACCAGCTTGGGGAGCAGCTCGTCGAGGGCGCGGGTGCCGCTGCTGCCCGCACGCCGCGCTTCGCCGGCGAGCGTCAGCGCGGCGTCGTGCAGCGACGGCTCGAGGACCGCGCAGACCGCGTACAGCGCATCGACGGCGGTGTAGCCGGTGGGTGGGGTCGACCGCGCGCAGAGTTCCCGCACCAGCTCGGCCGCGCGCGGATGGCCCTGCTCGGCGAGCTGGCGCACCGCGCTGGCGGCGGTCATCACCTGCGCGTCGCCCGCGGCAGCGAGCCGCGCCGCGGTCACCAATTCGCTGGTCGGCGCGCGCTGCAGGTAGCGGATGCCCTGACTGCGCGCGGTGCCGTCGCCGTCGCGGACCGCTTCGGCGAGGAGCTGCCAGCCGAGGTCGCTGTTCGTCTGCGACAGCGCCATCATCGCGTAGGTCCGCGCCATCGGCACCGCGTCGTCGCTCGCCGAGGCGATCGCGCCGAGCCGCCGCACCGCGTCTTCGCCCTGCTTCGCGAGGCCGCGTGCCGCGCGCATCCGCTCGGCGGGCGCCGTGTCAGTCGCCTCGGTCAGGCGCGTCAGCACGTCGACGGCGCCGGGGCGTGGCAGGGCGCCGAGCGCATCGAGCAGTGCCGCGCGGTAGGCCGTGTCCTGGGCCCTTCCGATCTCGGCGACCAGGATCGTGGTGACCGCCTCGGAGTCGTCGCGGGTGACGCCCTTGACCACCGCGATGCGCTCGGCTTCGGGCTTGTCGAGCACGGCCTCGAGCTGGGCCAGCGTCGCCTTGCCGGAAGCGAGCCGCGACTGCGCGGCCGGCTGGGCGATCGGCAGGCCGAACAGGATCGTCAGGCCGAGGACGGTCCGGGCGAGGAGGGCGCGGACGGGGTGCGAGGACGGGAGCATGTGCGGCGCGGGCCTTCCCGGGGCGGCGGGACTGCGGAGGGGGCCGGCATCGTAGCGGCGGATCGCGGTTCTGCGCGGCGCACGGGTCTTGAGTCCGCCCTGCTAGGCCGTCTCCCTGGACCGCCCGGGGCGCGACGAGACCAGCGGATCCACTTGCCGGCCACCGCGCTGCGCCGAGCCAGGGGCGACCGCCGGGCGGGAGCGGTCCATCGCCGATTCTGGAGTGGGGAGGGTGAACGCGGGCCGGTCGGGGTCGGGTTGGCCCGAGAGGGTCTCGTCAGCCTGCTGCGTGGGACTGCGTCCACCGGGAGGCTCGCCGGCAACCGGCGCGTTGCGGAGCCAGCGCACTTCACGCCCGGTCTTCAGCTCGTACATGAGCCGGTCGGCGGCCGCAACGAGCGAGTCGACGTCGGGTGGATCGCTGGCGACGACGAGACAGCCGACGCTGAAGCCGACCGAGGTCGCCACCGGTAGCTCGAGGGCAGCGAGTCCGGTCCGGAGTCGCGTGATCGCGGCCTCGGCACCCGGCGCATCGGTGCCCGGCAGCAGGATGCCGAACTCGTCACCGCCGAGACGCGCGACGAGGTCCAACTCGCGCAGTGCATCCTGCATCGTGTGCGCGACGCACCGCAGGACCTCGTCCCCGGCGTTGTGCCCGTGGCGATCGTTCACCGCCTTGAAGCCGTCGAGATCGATGTAGGCCAGCGCGAACGGCGTGGCATCTCGTCGGCAGCGAGCGACCTCGCGACCGGCCGCACTCCAGAACGCGCGGCGGTTGTGGATGCCGGTCAGTGGGTCGGTGTCGGCGAGTTGCCGGGCCCGATCGAGGTGGTTGCGCAGTGAGGCGATCATCTGCCCGAACAGCGCGAAGGCGGCGAGCAGGACGGCGACGTTCGCCACCTCGAAGGCGGTCACCATCTCGTCGAAGTGGGTGCCGAGGTCGACGGCCAGCCAGGCGGCCGTGGCGAGGATGCCGATGGCCACCGCGCCGCTCTGGCCGCGGGCCCACGCTGCGAAGGCGATAGGGAGCAGGTAGACGTGGCTCGCGGCGATCTCTGCGGGGCAGTACCAGTCCAGCGTCGCGACGGCGGCGACCATCAGCGTGGAGGCGATCCACACCACGCCGGGTGGAGTGCGTGCCAAGGCGTCGAGCGCCCGGATTCGCCAACAGCCTTCCATGGGTGATCCCTGATTCGGCACGCAGGCGGGCCAGGCTTTGGAGAAATAGCGATCAGATCGAAGGGAAGTGGCTCGGTATAGATGGAGCCGATTTACCTCGCATGGAGGCTGGCTGATCCGATCACCGCGACCGGCTCCGACCGGGTCAGAGACAGGGCAGCGGCACGAAGTCTGGCCGCGCCTCGATCCGCCTGTGCCAGGACCGGAGCGCGGGCCAGGGCTCCAGGTCGATGCCGGCGTGCGGCGCCATCCGCGTGTAGGGATAGACCGCGAGGTCGGCGATCGAGCAGGTGCCGTTCGCGAGCCAGCCCGCCGCGTCGGGAGCGCCGAGCCGTCGCTCGACCGCGTCGAGGGTGGCCCGCCCGCGGGCCTGCAGGAAGGCGATCACCTGGGGCTGGTGGTCGGCGACGCGGGCGACGCGGATCAGGTAGCGGCAGGTGGCGAGGGAGGGCAGCACCTGCGACTGCTCGAAGAACAGCCACTCGAGCACGCGGTGGCGCGCGATCGGCTCGGCCGGCAGGAGCCCTGCGCGTTCCCCGAACCACAGCAGGATCGCGTTCGACTCGGCGAGTCGCTCACCGTCAGGTCCGACCAGCAGCGGGATGCGTCCGACGTGGTGTTCCCCGACCGGTGTGTTCCGTCGCGCGGCGTCGCGGTCGCCGACCACGGGTACCTCCTCGAGGCGGAACGGGATGCCCGCCGAGGTGAGGATCTGGCGGGCCTTCCAGGCGTTGCCGGATAGTGGGTTGGTGTAGAGCTGCCAGGTGGGGTCGGTCATGGCGGATTCCTACGGACACCTCCACGGCAGCGTAGCCGGTGATCGCGCGGCCCCGTGCGGTGACCGGCCGGCTCAGGCTCCATCGGAGCCGCCGCGGACTCCTCGGGGCGGGGCCCTGGGCTCGTCGGGCCACGGCGCGCGGCACGCTGGTTCGGTCGGGACGTCGTCACGCGGTCGGGCTCAGTTCCAATTCCCGACGACGACGTGCACGGGATTGGAGACGTCCACGCCCAGCGGCGAAGCTGGCGCAGGCCACACCGCGCCCTGAGCCTCGACCTGAACGCCGAGGAGGGCGTTCAGCAGGGGCACCGGCATGGCAAAGCCCTGTCCGATCGACAGCTGGGTCGGAGCGGGGAGGCGAACGAAGCAGAAGCTGTTCCCGCCGAGGAGGAACGGCGGTTCGGGAACGCCGAGGAGGATCCCGCGCACCGCCCCAGGCCGCGTCGTCTGGAGCCGACCTGTCAGGAGTCGCCCGATCCGTGCGTCGGTCATCGCCAGTTCCGGAGGCACGAGGTCCGCGGAGTAGCCGTAGGCGAACGGGGTCGAGGTGCCGGTTGCGTCGATGCGCCACAGTTCCGTACCGCGGTGGTCCGACAGCGCGAGGATGCCGAAGCTGCGAGTGAACGCGATGTTCGAACTCGTGGGAGCGGGATCGATCAGGCGCCGTGTTCCCGCGACCGTCCCATCGGTGATCCACAACGCCCAATCGCCGGCCAAGCGTCCGGGGGCCACGAACAAGGCACGGTCATGGCCGAACGACGTGAACTGACCCGCATCCCCGCTCTCGGGGCCGGGTCTCGTGTCGGCGAGGCGGAACGTTCCGGCGGGGGTGCCATCCGTTCGCCACGGCTCGACGCCCGTCGCGGCGTCGTGGTGAGCGAAGTAGACGTGGGAGCCCGACCTGGCGAGGGCGTGCCCCGTGCCGGCGGAGTTCGGCGGCGAAAGCAGGTTGGTGGTGATAGCCGTGCCTTCCGTGCACCAGAGTTCGGCTGGGCTGAACACGAAGCGATCGTCTCGCGCCCAGAAGTAGAGCTTGCCGTCCAGGCCGACTGCACCAGCGGTGCTCGCGTTCCTTTGGAGGGTCGAGGTCAGATCCACCGCAGCTCGACCGATGCAGCTCCAGACCCTCGAGACGCTGTTGTTGTTGGCGTCGACCAGAGAGAAGTAGAGGCGGTTGTCCACGCGGATCAGGTCGGTGGGACGTCGCCCTGCCGGGACTGCCGAGACCCTGCGGGTCCCGGTCGCTGTGCCATCCGTCCGCCAGAGCGATCCTTCTGGGCTCGACGCGGTGAAGTACAAACCGTCGTCCACAGCGAGGAAGTCACCGGGCTGGGATCCCTGCGCTCCGGGGACCACGTCTGCGAGCATCTGTGTGCCGGCCTCCGTGCCGTCGGACACCCAAAGCTCGTCGCCGTGGGCGGCGTCGGAGGAACGGAAGAACAGGCGGTTCCCCAAGGTCGCCCCGACACTCGCTGCATTCTCCTTGACGAGCCGGACCCCCTGCGGGGCCGACCGATCGGTCACGTAGAGGCTGTAGGTGTCGGCTGGCGTCTTCCGGATCACGAAGACCCGCTCACCGACGATCCCCGCGAACAGGTATGCCTCGAACCCATCCCCTCCGAGCTGTTGGAGGCCATTGGCGGCGGCGTTCAGTCGATAGAGCCGTCGTTTGACGTCTGCGTCGTAGGCTAGGAAGTAGGAGTCGGTGATCGTGTGGGCCGAGAACACGCCGAAGGCTCCGTTCGGGGCTGCCGAAATGAGCATCACGGTGCCGGTCGGCGTGCCGTCCGTGCGCCAGAGTCCGGCCTGGCGGGCGACAGTGGCCTCGAAGTACACGAGCCGATCGCGAATCCCCGACTGGAAGAACCTCGGCCTGGAGCTGTCGCTGCCGGGTTCCAGGTCTCGGATCAGGGACACATCTTGTGCCGGCAGCCCGAGGATCAGGCATAGCGCGGCCCACCAGGGTTTCATGGGGACCTCCTCGATGTCGTGCCGAAGGGGTCGTGGTCGCACGATCGCCGCGCGTGCGCGGTGCTGCCGGCCGGGATACGCCGCACTGTGCGAGCCGCACCCCGGCAACGGAGTCCACCTCGGCGAGGAGGAGAACGCCCGGGCTCGATCGACCTTTCGTCACGCGTCGAGCGGCGTGTGAACGACGAGCCGCGCGGGCGCGTGGCGTGGTCCGCAGGGTCTGCTGCGCGCGTCCTGCATCCGCGCTCCCGATCGTCGTGTTCGATGCTCAGGGAGTCTGCGACTCGATTCTGGTTGCGGACTCGGTTCAGGCTTCACCGCAGTCGCAGCGCGGCAGCGCGATGGGGTTTCGCTCGCCGGGCCTCGGCGGGATTCACCCCGCCATCCACCGCGCCTGCTCCGCGCCGGCATTCGCGCGATAATCACGCCGGAGCCGCAGCCGCAGGAACTCGCGGTAGACCTTGCCCATCAGCTCGTGGATCAGCAGGAAGTTGACCGCGCGCTCGCGGGAGACTTCCTCGGGGCCTTCGGCCTCCTCGTCGTCGTCGGGCAGCTTCACGCTGCGCAGGCCCAACGTGGCGCCGTCGAGGGTGAACAGCCAGATGAGATCGCCCATGCCCAGCACCAGCCGGGCGCGGCGCAGGCGGTGGCCGCTCTTCAGGGCGGCGCGGGCCTCGGAGCTGCGGGTGGGGATGCCCTTCTTCAGGGTGTGCTCGGTCTCGTCGTCGTCGAGGGGGGCGAACTCGATGTAGTCGTCGAAGGAGAGGCCGACCACGCGGCCTTCACCCAGGTCGAACTCGCCGCCCTCGGTCTCGGTGCGGAACCAGAGCCAGGTGAGGAACTCCTCGCCGAGGAAGCCGTGACTCGCTGCGTCGCTCATGCCATCGCCTCCGCTTCGGCGCCGGCGCCGAACTCGTTGTCGTCGTGGTCGTCGCTGTTGTCGCCGTCGTCGCTGTCGTCGTCGTGATCGATCGGGGCGGGTGCCTGTTCGGCGACGACCAGCTTGCGGGGTGCGGCCGGCGCGGCCTGCGCAGGGTCGTCGCTCCAACGCACCGGCGCGACCTCGTCGAGGTAGGCCAGCGCGTCGCGGTCGAGGCCCGAGCGCTGCGCCAGCGAGTGCGGCTCGCACTCGACCAGGTTGCAGGCGAAGGTCCTGAACCAGAGCTTCTGGAACTCGTCCTTCAGCGAGGTCGAGGTGCCGAACAGCAGGAGGAGTCCGCTCTTCGGCTCGAGCAGCACGTCGGTGAGCCCGACCGAGGGCAGGATGCGCGGCAGGAGTTCGTCCATCAGCGCCTCCTTGAGCTCCTTGCGCTCGCGTGCCGAGAGCTTGCGACCGGCGCTGCGCTCGGCCTGGGCCCGACGGATCCGCACCCACACCGCGGGGAGCTTCTTCTTGTCGGTCCGCACCTGGAGCCACAGGCCACGGTCGAGGTCGATGTCCTCGAGCTCGAAGGAATCCCCGGTGGGGTCTCCGCTGGTGACCCAGCCGATGGAGACCTCCTCGGAGGCCGCGGACTCGATGCTGCGGAACCGCTGGCCGGCGAGCGCCTCGGTGAACGCTGCACTGCGCGGATCGGGCATCCTGCCGTCGACGAAGAAGGCGACGAAGCTGCCGGAACGACGAAACATCGTTGGTTCGATTCCCCCCTGGGAAACCAGGCGATGAAGGGAGCCGCGCAGCTCTGACCGTCAGGGGGAGCGCGACCCGGAGAGAGAGGTGGAGACGACGACGGGCGGCCTTGCCGAAGCAAGGTCGCCCGTCGCGGGGTGCGGGATCGAGGAGCGCTCCACCGTGGGGAAGAGCGCGGGACGCCCGGCGCGGGCCCGGAGGGGCCCGCCAACAAGCAACTGGGCGGCTCGGCGAGCTGGTTCGCTCGAAACCGTGACCGCCGCTCAGAAGGGCGACTTCTTGCGCCACTCGTCGTTCACGAAGGCGAGGTCGACCTGACCGTTGGCGGCCTGGGCCATCGCCTGGCGGACCACCTGGGTGTTCGCGTCGAACGACACCAGGATGTGGCTGGCCTTGACGCGGGTCGGCTGGTCGCCTTCGCCTTCTTCGCGGGCGGTGACCTTGATCAGGTGGTAGCCGAACGCGCTCTGCACCACGTCCGAGGTCTCGCCGACCTTGGTGGTGAAGGCGACGCGCTCGAACATCGGGTCCATCCGGCCCTTGGTGAAGAAGCCGAGGTCGCCGCCCTGCGA
This sequence comes from bacterium, assembly GCA_030432695.1. Classification (GTDB taxonomy): domain Bacteria; phylum Planctomycetota; class UBA1135; order UBA1135; family UBA2386; genus JAUILN01. Next base: position 19,912 of record JAUILN010000004.1, read on the forward strand.
GGCGCTGGGGCACATCGACTTCTCGCGGGCCACCGCGGCGAAGTCACCGCCGGCCTTCAGCTCGCCCTCGATCGCCTTGATGTTGGCGAGCGCTTCGACGGACTGGGAATCGAAGCGGGCCAACGCGGCCTTCTGCATGACCAGCGCGCGGATCGCTTCCTTGGCCAGGTCTTCCTCGGCGCGCTCGCCCGGCGCGGCCTTCAGGTACTCGAACATCACCTGATACTCGTCCTCGCTCACCGGCTTGCCGTTGACCGCGAAGACCACGTCGGCGCCCATCCGCTCCTTCTCGGCGTCACCGAGGAGGCGCACGCTCTTCTGCGGCTGGGCCGGCTGGGCCACGGTGATCCCCGGCTGCGGGACCTCGACGCCGAGGTCGAAGCTGCGCGCCTCGATCGGGCGCTCGCCGATCGCCGAGTGCTTGACCCGCTCGATCAGGCCGCCGGAGTTGGCGATCGTCTTGACGAACTCCAGCTCGCGGTTGATGTCCGCGATCTGCTTGCGGGTCGCATCGGCGGGGTCCTGGACGAGCGGGGTGACGCTGGCGGTCTCGACCCCGACGGCCTCCTCGACCTGGACGACTTCGCCCGGCTGGGCCTTCTCGGGTGCCTTCTCGGTCTTCTCGGTCTGCGCGAAGGCCGGCCCGAGGCCGACGGACGCGGCGAGGCAGGCGGACAGGATCTGCGGAATACGGCTCATCGGCTTGGTTCGCTGCGGTGCTGCGGCGGGTCGAGGAGGAGACACCGACCGCTGGGCCGGTGCAAGGGGTGGGTTGGTGGTCCGCGGGGCGATGGGCGCCCGGAGTTCCGGCCGTTGGGCGGGAACCCGATGCGGGGCGGGTCCTACGGATCGACTCCGGAGAAGCTCCCGGCGGTCGCGAATCGAGCCGCGAGAAAGCGATCGGCCCGCGCCAGGATCCACGGCAGGAACACCGCCACGCCGTAGTGCCCGGCCGGCAGCAGGTGCCGTTGCGGCCGCCCGAGTGCTTCCCAGAGCAGGTCCTGGTTGCGGCCCGGCACCGAGTCGTCGAAGCGGGTGCCGAACACCAGCAGGTGGTGGGGATCCACCGCCGTGGCCAGCGACAACGGATCGGAGTCGAGGGCCCGGGCGCCGTGTCGCTGCACCTCCGAGGCGGGCACGGCCTGCGTGTCGAGGGCCTGGCTGCGCCATCTCCGGACTCGGCGCTCGCGGGAGTTCAACAGCAGGTCCGGCAGGTCGCCCCCGGTGATCGCCAGGATTCCAGCCGCCAGCTCGGGCTCGGCGGCCAGCACTGCGCAGCCGACCATGCCCCCGAGCGAGGTCCCGAACACCGCGAGCCGCCGCGGATCGACGTCGGGGCGGGTGCGGGCCCAGGCCAGGAACATCCGGTTGTGGACGACCGTCCGGCGGAACAGGGTCTCCATCCCGGCGACGTCGAGGCCCGGCTCCAGGGTGGATCCGGCGCGTGAGACCCAGGCGGCCCGCAGGCCGGACGCCGCGAAGTGGTCGGCCAGGAGCGCCGCCACCCGGTGCTTGCCGGCGAGGATCGGCAGACAGAGGACCAGCGGGCGCGGCGCGTCGTCGTCCGGTTCGACCACCACCGCTTCGGCCTGCTCGGTGCCACAGACGAGGGTCACCCGGCTGGTGCGCACCCCGCCCGAGCGCGTGGGCTCGGCGACGGGTTCGACCGTCACCTCGGCCGCAGGCAGCGCATAGCGGGTGATCGCGGCGTTTCGGACCGAGGGCAGCGGCGGCCGCGGGTGGCGCGGCAGCGACGAGGTGGAGCACGCGGCGAGGAGCAGCCCGGCCAGCAGGCCGACGTGGCCGGCGCGGCGGGGGCCTGTCGAGACCGCTGCGTTCAGAACAGCTGCTCGACGTAGAACAGCACCCCGCCGTCGCCGTCGATCGGCGAGGACGCGCCGGTCCACGCGGTCGGTCCGTCCAGGAACTGCATCCGGTCGGAGATCGAGATGTTCAGCCGCAGGTCGGGCTCGGGTCGCCATTCGAGGGATGCGGCGAGGTGGTCGTCGCGGTGGTCGTAGGGGCTGTGCCAGCTCACCGATGCGAAGGTGTCCGGCGCGCACCGCCAAGTGTAGCGGAGCTTCAGGTATTCCTGGCTGGTGCCGAGCCGCAGACCTGAGTTCACCCAGGTGAGTTCGATCGGATCCTCGAGGCGTGACGGCCGGACGCGCATCGAGACGCGGCCGAGGCCCGGGCCGCCGTGGACCTCCTGGTATTCGGCACTCAGCGGCACGTTGCCGCGCTTGAACGCCTCGATCTCGGCCTGGAAGTCGTCGAGGATCGACAGGCGCACCGCGGCGCGGCGCAGCGGTTTCCTCAGCAGGCTCTGCAGGACGCGGTGGTCATGACTCGCCTGGTCGTCGGCGAGACGCTCGTCGAACGCGGTCTGCAGGGCAGGGAGGCGGGACTGGCTCAGTCGGGTCAGCACCACCGGCGCACCGAGGTGGTGTTGGAGGCGGCGGCGGTCGGCGCCGAGCAGGTCGTCGACGAAGCGGAGGACCACCTGTTCGCGGCGGTCGCCCATGCGCGACAGCGACTCGTCGTCGAAGTGCCAGGGCAGCGCGTGCTGCACGAATCCGAGGCCGTCGACCTCGTCGGACGGCGGACGCTCGGGGCGCTCGAAGGTGACCCGGATCGGCTGGGGCGGCGTGGGGCTCGTGGGATCCGAGGTCGGTCCGAGGTCGATCTCAGCGGCTGGGGCTGCGAGAGATCCGAAGGGCAGACCCACCGGATCGAGGCGAGGATCGGCCACGACCTCGAGTCCGACCCGCAGCGGGACGGTGGCGAGCCCGCGCGGGAAGGGGGCTGCGGGGAGTTCGTCGGTCGCAGGTCCCTGGCCCGGCCGGGTAGCGCAGCCGGCGAGCGGTAGCGCGGCCGTCAGCAGTGCTGCTGCGAGCAACCCGACCTGCGTCCGGACCATCTCGTCCTCCCCTTGACCACCCAGCGCTCGAGCCGTCGGGCGCGTGCTCCGTCCGCCTCCCGGCTCGGTCTGCGGACTTCGGCTCGGGGCCTGGCAGAGGTGCTCGGCCCGTGCGAGTCATCGGTCGTCCGAGAACTCGACGATGAGGGCTGAGCTGTCCCGGAATCGAGCGTCGCGGCTGCGGACGTCGGCGGAGCGTCGGGTTGTGCGGCAGTGGCACGATGGGAGCGGTCGGTGCGCGTCGGGGTCCGCCCGGGGCCGGGACTGGCATCGCGGGGTCGGACCGTCCAGGATCGGGAATCTCCGCCGCTCCCGGTCCGACGTCGGTCGAGGAATCCCGAAGTTCCGGGGCCGCCGCTCGATTGGGTCCGGCGCGTCCCGAGTCTCACCAGCATGCCTTCCTCGCTCAGTGGAACGATCGTCGTCGTCGGTGCGTCTTCCGGCATCGGCGAGGCCCTCGCCGTCCGTCTCGCTCACGACGCCCGTCCGGTGGCCATCCTCGCCCGGCGGCGGGACCAGCTCGAGGCGATCGCTGCGCGCGCCAACCGGAAGGTCGGGACCACCCGCGTGCACGTCTACGAGCACGACGTGACGCGGCGCGGCGAGGTCGGGGAGCTCTGGGACCGGATCGAGGCCGACCTCGGCACCATCGACGAGCTGCACTACGTGGCCGGGGTGATGCCGGAGGTGGCGCTCGACGAGTTCCCGACCGACCTGGACGTGCAGATGGTCGAGGTCAACGCGCTCGGCTGCATGGCGTGGTGCAACGAGGCGGCGCGGCGCTTCCTGCCGGAGAAGCGTGGTCACATCGTCGGGGTCTCCAGCGTCGCGGCGATCCGCGGGCGCATGGACCGGCCGGGATACAACGCATCGAAGGCCTGTCAGGACGTTCACCTGGAGTCGCTGCGCAACCGGCTATGGCGCCATGGCATCAAGGTGACCACCGCGCGGCCGGGGCCGGTGACCACGCCGATGACCGAGGGGCTGAAGGTGCCGCTGCCGATCAGCGCCGAGCGGGCCGCCGAGGGGATCGTGAAGGCTCGCGACCGCGGCGCGTCGATCGCTCACGTGCCCTGGATCTGGCGGCCGATCATGATGGTGATCCGGCTGATCCCGTCGTTCCTGTTCCGGCGCATGAGCGTCTGAGACGCGCGTCGTCCGAACCGCCGAGAGTGTCATGACCGATCTGCAGAGCGCACCTGAGCAAGTCGACGCCGCGGTCGCGACGCCCCAGTCCAGCGGCGGGCCGGGCGGCGGCCCGACCACGTTCCATCGCGAGATGGTGCGCGGCTGGGGTGGCGCGGTGGGTGGCGAGGCCGAGGTGGCGCGCCCGGAGAACGCCGAGCAGGTCGCCGACCTCTTCGACGCGGCGCGCACCGGGCGACTCGGGGCCCGCGGCCTGGCGCTGCGCGGCAGCGGCTGCAGCTACGGTGATGCGTCGACCAACGTCGGCGGGCGGGTGGTCGAAACCACCGGCATGAACCGTCTCCTGGAGTTCGACGCCGAGCGCGGCATCGCGCGGGTCGAGCCGGGGGTGCGGATCCGCGACCTGTGGCGGCACGCGATCCAGCACGGCTACTGGCCGGCGGTGGTGCCCGGGACCATGCAGGTCTCGATGGGCGGTGCCGCGTCGATGAACATCCACGGCAAGAACGCCTACGCGGTCGGCACCTTCGGTGACCAGATCCGGCGCTTCAAGCTGCTGACGCCGGGTGAGGGCCTGCTCGAGTGCAGCCGCGAACAGAACGCCGACGTGTTCCACGCCGCGATCTCCGGCTTCGGCATGCTCGGCTGCTTCACCGAGATCGAGCTGAAGCTGAAGCGGGTCCACTCCGGCCGCCTGCGGGTCTGGGGCATCCCGATGCGCGACCTCGAGGACGGCCTGGCGATCCTCGACGACCAGCGCGAGCACGCCGACTACCTGGTGGGCTGGTGCGACCTGCACGCGCGCGGCAAGGGCCTCGGCCGCGGCGTGATGCACCGCGCCGACCAGATGGCACCGGGCGAGGACCCCGAGGGCGAGGAGCTGCTCGACCCGGTCAAGCAGGACGTGCCGTCGACCCTGTTCGGCGTGATCCCCAAGGGCTGGATCTGGCCGGGCATGTGGTGCGCCTACCAGTTCGGCCAGGTGCCGCTGGTGAACGGGCTGAAGTACCGCGCCGGCTTCAAGGAAGGCCTCGCCTCGCCCTATCTGCAGTCGCACGGTGCGTTCCACTTCCTGCTCGACTACGTGCCGCGCTGGCACTGGATGGTGAAGCCCGGCGGGCTGATCCAGTTCCAGCCGTTCGTGCCGGCCCACTGCGCGGGGCGGGTGCTGCGGCAGATCGTCGAGAAGGCGCAGAGCCAGGGCATCGTGCCCTACCTCGGCGTGCTGAAGCGCCATCGGCCCGATCCGTTCCTGATGACCCACGGGCTCGACGGCTTCTCGATGGCGATGGACTTCGGCGTGCCGGTCCGCGAGAAGGCACGCCGCCGGCTGTGGGCGCTGACCCGCGAGATGGCCGACGTGGTGCTCGAGAACGGCGGCCGCTTCTACTACGCCAAGGACGCGACCCTGCGCGGCTCGTCGTTCGAGTCCATCCACGGCTCGACCGCGGTCACCGAGTTCCGCGCGCTGAAGGAACGGCTGGATCCGGGCAACGTGCTACAGACCGACCTTGCGCGGCGCATGTTGGGGATCTGACTCCGGCCGACCTGCCTGTTCGGAATTCTGCGAACCGGTGGGGAGCCGCGGTCGCCCTCCAGGACGATGGACCTGGTGGCCACGAGACGGGATGCCGCGGAGGCGGAATGGCGGGTGTTCGTCGCCGAGCGCGCGGGCTGGGCGCGGGGACTCGCGCGCGGCTTGCTCGGCAACGCAGGTGACGTCGACGACGCGGTGCAGGAGGCTTGGAGTGCCCTGCATCGGGCCCTGCCGCAGTGGCGTTGCGAGGCGCCGTTCGCGGCCTGGGCACGCACGGTGGTGCGGCATGCGCTGGTCGATCAGGCCCGCAGGCGCGGTCGCTCGCGGGTGGGCCGCGTCGAGGATCTCGAGGGTGTCGACCTCGCGTCGCTGCGCGACAACCCGCTGCGCGAGCTGTCGCGGAGCGAACGGATCGAGCGGGTGCGGCGGGCGCTGGCGGGACTGGCGGTGAAGGACCGCGAGGTGCTGGTGCTGCACCGCTTCGAGGGTTGTTCCTATGCGGAGATCGCGGCGCAGCTCGGGGTGCCACCTGGCACGGTGAAGTCGCGGATGGCGGCAGCGATGGTGCGGCTCACGGTCGCGCTGCGCGGGCTCGGTGAGGAGGAGGAACGATGAACGGGCGTGACGACGATGCGGTGCGGGTGGCGGAGCTGGTGGCCGGGCTGCACGGGGAGGGCGGGCGTGCGCCGCGAGCCGACGACGAGGCCGAACTCGATGCGGTGGCGACGCTGCGTGACCTCGACGACGTGCTCACCATCCTCGGTGCCGAAGCGCGGGAGTCGTGGCACGATCACGACTCCTCGACGGATCCCCTCCCCGGCGGTGGCGCCGTGCGCGCAGCCACCGTCAACCGCCTCCCCGGCTGGCTCGCGCTGGTCGCCGCCGCCGCGGTCCTCGCCGGGGTGTTCGTGATCGCCCGGCTGGAGCCCGCCCTCGATGCGCTGGTGGTCGGCCGGGGCGAAGACCTGCTGGTCCGCTGCACTCCGCTCCACGCGGGCCATGGTCCGCTGCACGCGGAACTCGGCTTCCACCTGGTGATCGAGGCGCGCGACGGACGGCGGGTGGCGATGCTGCCGCGGGACCCGGCGGACGGGCCGTCGCTCGGCGACCGGCTCGGCTTCGCGACCCTGGTCGGCGGGACGGACGAGTGGCTCGTGCAGATCGACGCGGTGGTTCGCGACCCGGCGGGACGTGAGCTGCGGGGGTTCGTGGTCCTGCGCGACGTGCCCGAGTCCGGCTTGCGCGGCGCACCCCTGGAGATCGACGTGCACCTGCACGAACTCTGGGTCGCCGATCCCGCACCGACGCCCTACGTCTCGGTCTTCGAGGCGGAAGACGGCTCCGCCGAGGTCGACTTCCGGCGCGGCTTCGCGCGCTACGGCCTCTCCGCGGTGGGGGGCTACCGCCCGTTCCTGCCCCAGGAGCCGGGGCGTCACGAGGTCGAGTTCACGGTGCGCGGCGCGTGGGGCAAGTCGGCAGCTGCGGCGGTGAATCCCGACGCGAATCCGACGTCGGTGCGGCACGCGTTCGTTGTCGACGGCGAGGCCACCGACTGGAGCGAGGCCGTGGACGGCCTGCGGGTGCGGCTGATCGCTCCGGTCGGTGCGCTGGATCCCGCGGCTGACTGGCCGCTCGCGCTGCAGATCGAGAACGTCGGCGACCTGTCGCTCGACTACAACGTGCTCGGCAGCACCGCTGCGCCGATCCCCCAGCCGTTCCACCTGCGGCTCTGGGTCGATGGTGGTGAGGTGGGACAGCGGGAGCGGCAGCCGGTCGTGCTGCCGGCGCTGTGGTTCCCCGAGCATCCCGCCGGCACGCGACTGACGATGTCGGTGTCGCCGCGCGCAGTCTGGCGGATGGATGAGCTGGCAGTCGACGCCGGCCGGCACCGGTTCTCACTGGAACTCGATACCCGGCCGCTGCTCGCTGGTCCGGACCCCTCGATCTGGAAGGGGCGAGTCCGCTGCCCCGACGCGTCGATCCGGTTGCGCTGATCCTCTCGAGGCCGACGCCGTCGCTACAGCAACCGCAGCGTCAACGGATAGCGGAAGGTCTTCCCGGCGTTGGCCTTCACTGCAGCCACGATCGTCATCACGATGTCGAGCAACGTGATCAGCACGAGCACCGCCGCGCCCATGAGAATGCCCGCGATCGGCAGGTCGTCTTCGGAGACCGACGAACCATCGTTGATCGTCTGGAACACGAAGCGAACCACCGGCATGAGCAGCAGCAGCGTGGCGCCGGCGCTGAGCAGCATGACCGTGACCTGGAAGTTGATCGCCTCGCGCCCGTGCCGGTCGATGAACTCCGACTTCTCCTTCTGCGCGAGCCAGACGATCAGCGGTCCGACGATGCTGCCGAACGGGAACACGAAACCGGCGAAGGCCATCAGGTGGCAGAGCATCGCGTTGGAGCGTTCGTGCGGCGACGGTTCGTCTGGTTCGTGGCGTTTCGGATGCATGCGGGATCCCGGCGTGGCGGCGGTCCTCGAGCTGGATCAGAGGAAGCGGATCGTCAGCGGGTAGCGATAGCGATCGCCATCGTTGGCCTTCACCGCACCGATGATGGTGAGGACCAGGCTGCCGATCCCGATGGCGATGAGCAGCGGGATCCCGATCAGGATGAAGCACAGCAACGCGGCCACGATCCCGTAGATCGTCACCGAGATCTGGAAGTTCAACGACTCGCGGCCGTGGTAGTCGACGTACTCCGACTCGCCCTTCTTGAGCTGCCAGATGATCAGCGGACCGAGGATGTTGCCGAATGGCAGGCCGATGTACATCGAGAACGCCAGCAGGTGACAGAGCATGGCGTTGGTGCGCTCGGTGGAGGTGAGATCCTCCTCGCGGTTCCAGTCGCGGTCGTGGGATGCACTCATCGGGGGGTTCCTTCGGTCGGTGGGCGACCGTCTCTCCGGACGGTCGGGGCAAGGTCGGGCAGGCTACGCGATCGGTGGGGTCCTATTCACCCCCCGAGACGCTGGGTTGGTAGACGGACCCGGCCGATCCCGCAGCGTGCATTCCGACGCGCGCCGGGGATGATCGCGGGTCGATGCGATCCCTCGAGTCGATCCCTGGAGCCGTGGTGCGGGCTCTCGGACGGATTCTGAGTCCGGTCTGCGCCCTGCTCGCCACCGCGTGCGATGGAGGGCCAACGCCGCCGCCGCCGCCTCCGTCGTCGGCGCTCGCGCCGTTGGTCTGGCGAGACCAGCCCGCCACCGATCCACCCGTCCTGCAGCCTGGTGTTCAGCTCGCCGACGGCTACGTGGTCGAGGGTTTCGCTGCGGCCCCGCTGCTCGCCAACCCCGTCGCCCTCGACGTCGACGCGCGCGGCCGGGTCTGGATCGCCGAGACCCATCGCTACCAGCGTTCGGTCCTCGACATCACCCAGCAGCCGGCGTGGCTGAGCGACGAACTCGCGCTGCGCACCGTCGACCAGCGCCACCTGTTCCTGCGCCGCACCTTCGACGCCAATCCGGAGCTGTTGACCGCCGACAGCGAGATCCTGCGCGTGCTGGTCGACGCCGATGGCGACGGCCGTGCCGACCGTTCCGCGGTCGCCGCCGACGGCTTCGACGAGGTCACCGCCGGCACCGCCGCCGGGGTGCTGGTGGTCGACGACGACGTGTTCTTCGCCTGCATCCCGTCGCTGTGGAAGCTCGACGATGCGGCGCGCCTCGAGCACCGCGTCACCCCACGTTCCCTGCAGCGCGGCTTCGGCGTGCACGTCGGCGTCACCGGCCACGACCTGCACGGCCTGGTCCTCGGACCCGACGGCCGGCTGTGGTTCACCGTCGGCGACCGCGGCGCGTCCTTCACCACCGCCGAGGGCACCACGATCGACCTGCCCGACGAGGGCGCGGTCTACCGCTGCGAGCTCGATGGTTCGGACCTCGAGGTCTACGCCCGCGGCCTGCGCAACCCGCAGGAGCTGGCCTTCGACGCCGTGGGCAACCTGTTCACCTGCGACAATGACACCGCCGGCGCCGACCGTTCGCGGGTGATCCACGTGGTGCGGGGTGCCGACTACGGCTGGCGCTGCTCGTTCCAGCACATGCCGGGCTTCGGGCCATGGGTGCAGGAGGAACTCTGGCGCGGCTCACGCATCGACGACGCGCTGCCGAATGCCGGCTACGCGCCGCAGGGGCCGGGAGGGCTGGCGTTCCACCCAGGCACCGGCTTCGACGACCGCGAGCGCGGCCGCTTCGTCTGCTGCGATTTTCCGAAGGGGGTCCTGAGCTTCGGGGTCGAGGCCGCAGGCGCGACCTTCCAGGTCACCGACCCGCGGTGGATCCTGCAGGGCATCTGGGCACCCGACGCCTGCTTCGGTCCGGACGGCGCGCTGTGGATCGTCGACTGGATCCAGGGCTGGGGGGCGCCCGGGGCAGGGGCGGTGCATCGGGTGTTCGCGGAGGGGGAGCTCGACGGCCCGGCGGTCGCCGAGGTCCGTGCACTGCTCACGAGCGACTTCGCCGAGCGCGACAACGACGACCTGATCACCCTGCTCGGCCACCCAGACCAGCGGGTGCGGGTACGCGCGCAGCGCGCCGTCGCCGAGCGGATGACGATGCCGGCATTCGACGCCGTCCAGGATGCCGAGCGACGGGCGCGGCTCCTCGGTGCGATGCTCCTGCAGGCGGAATTGAAGGCCCGGCTTCCGGGCCTCGGTGAGAACGGTCGCGTCGCTGCCGTCCGCGCCCTCGGAACCGCGGCTCGCCACCGTCACGTCCTGAATCCGCCCCGCGTGGAATTCGCCCTGGCCGATGCCAGCCCCTCCGTGCGTGCGGCCGCTCTGCAGGTGATCGCCGACACTCTCGGCTCGGTCGGTGACCTCGACTTCCTGGGGCTCCTCCGGGATCCCGATGCTCGGGTGCGCGCGACGGCATTGCAGGCGCTGGGCGGGCAGGCCGCAGCGGGCGGTACCGCCGAGCGGGATCGTCTCCTCGATCTGGTCGCCCGGTGGGCCCCGACGGTCTGCGGCGACGATCCGTACCTGGAACACGCCTGCGTCGAGGCGCTGCGCCGTGGTCTGTCGGCCGAGGCGATCGCGCGGCTCCGCGATGACCCGTCGGCGTTGGTGCGCCGCGTCGCGGCGCGAGCCGCCCGACGCCTGGCCGATCCGCGCGTCGCCGACTTCCTCGACGACCCCGATCCCGACGTGGTCTCGACCGCGGTGCGCGCGATCCACGATGTGCCGATCGACGCGGCGATGCCGGCGCTGGCCGATCGCTTCGACCGGGTCCCGTCGCGCGACCGTTCGCGCGCGCTCGATGCGCTGCGTCGGCTCGGGCGGCCCCAGGACATCGAGCGCCTGGCAGCAGTCGCGGTCGATGCCGCGTTCGACGGCGCCCTGCGCAGTGCGGCGCTCCGCACCCTGGCGCACTGGGACGCTCCCGAGCCGATCGATCCGGTCGTCGGTCTATGGCAACCGGTGGGCGAGGACCGCCCGCGTGATCTCGCGCCGGTGCGGGCCGCGTTGACCGCACGAATCGACGAGTTGTTCGATCCGGCCACGCTCGACTCCGCACCGTCGGAACTCCTGCAGCAGGTCGTGGACGCGATGGCAGGACTCGGGATCGCAGCTGCGGTCGAACCCCTGGCCACTCTGGCCGCCGATCCCGATCAGGGCGAGACGGTGCGCGCGGCGGCGCTGCGTGGCGTGCTCCTGCTACCAGCGCCGGCGACGGTGACCGAGCGACTGGCGACGCTCCTTCGCTCGGACGAGACCCCGTCCGCCGTGCGGATCGCGGCGTTGGAGTCGGTGGCCCGGACCGGGGGCGCGCCCTGGGACGATCCATCGGGCACCTGGGTCCGGGGGCGTGCGACCGATCCCGACGCACCGCTCGCCGAGCGTCGGGCGGCCCTCGCCGCCTGGTCCCGCCTGGAGGAGTCCACGGCCCGGGCGGCCCTCGGCGCTCTGCTCGACGACGGGCTCGAGCCCTGGCCGCCGGAACTCCGCCTCGACGTCTGGTCGGCGCTCGACGCCGGCGCCGATGGCGACGAAGCCTGGCGGCCCCGGGTCGCGACCCTTCGCGAGTCCGCGGGTCCCGAGCTGTTCCTGCACGGCGGCGATCCGGTGGCCGGCGGCCGCATCTTCGCCGAGGACGGCCGAGTGCAGTGCCAGCGCTGCCACGCGGTGGCCGGTGTGGGCGGCAACCTCGGCCCGTCGCTCGACGCGATCGGCATTGAACTTTCCGGCGAGCAGCTGCTGCAGGCGCTGCTCGAGCCGATGGCGCGGATCCGGGAGGGCTACCCGCCGGCGATGCCGCCGGTCGCGGCGGCGCTCGCTCCGCAGGAACTGCGCGACCTCCTGGCATGGCTCCAGGCGCGGCGCAGGTAGTCGCCCGAGCGATCAGTGATGATGTCCACCCGGCCCGTGCACGTGGCCGTGGTTCTGCTCCTCCTGGGTCGCGTCGCGGATCTCCTCGATCGACACCTCGAAGTTGAGGTTCTGGCCGGCGAGCGGGTGGTTGAAGTCGACCGTGATCGTGTCGCCCTCCACCTTCTTGATGGTGCCCATCAAGGGGTGCCCCTCCTCGTCCTGAGCCTGGAACGAGATGCCGACCTGCAGCTGGGCGTCGGGCGGGAACACGTTCCGGGGCACGTCCTGCACCGCGCCGTCGTTGCGGGGGCCGTAGCCCTCCTCGGGGGCGACCTTCACCGCCAGCGACTCGCCCTTGGCCTTGCCGTCGATGGCCGATTCGAGGCCCGGGACGATGTTCTGGGCGCCGTGCAGGTACGCGAGTGGCTCGCCGTCGCGCGACGAATCGACGACCTGGCCGTCATCGAGCGTGAGGTGGTAGTGGATGGTGACGACCTTGCCGGCCGTGACGGTGTCGTTCGCGGACATCCGGGGAGTGTAGGGGCGCGGGTCGGTCGGATCCGGTCCTGGCCCGGGGAAACGGGGCTTTCGTCGTAGGGGAGCGTCTCCTATCGTTCGGCGCCAACGTGGGCCGGCGGACCGGCCCACCGAGCTGCCTCGGCGCCGGCCGGGGCCTCCCGTCCCAGGGCCTCCCACGGTGGCGCACGAGCGTCGCCCTTCCCGGGGCCTGCGACGGTGAGACGGCCCTCCGGGTCGGCGCGGGTCCGAGACGTCCAGTCCCGACCCGCACCGGTCGATCCGGATCACCGGCCGTAGTGCCAGCACTCTCCGCGCGGCGGGGGAGATCCAGCGGCGGACACGCCCGGTCTCCACGCCGCCCCCTGACGAAGAAGAACATCCCATCGTGACAACCGACCAACCCGGGAGCTTCGCCTCCCTCGGGCTCGGCAAGGCCATCCTGCGCGGCATCGAGGCCGCCGGCTACGAACGTCCCACCGAGATCCAGGCCCAGGCCATCCCGCTGGCCCGCGAGGGCCACGACCTGATCGGCCTCGGCCAGACCGGCAGCGGCAAGACCGCCGCCTTCGGCCTGCCGATCCTCGACCGTCTGGCCGGCGGCCCGCCGGGGTTGCGCGCGCTGATCCTGGTGCCCACCCGCGAACTCTGCGTGCAGGTCGCCGAGAACCTGCGCGCCTACGCCAGCCACACCGAGCTGCACGTGCGCACCGCGTTCGGCGGCATCCCGATCGGCATCCAGGAGGCCGCGCTGCGCCGTGGGGTCGACGTGCTGGTGGCCTGCCCGGGTCGCCTGATCGACCACATGGGCTGCGGCAACATCGACGTGTCGAAGGTCGAGGTCCTCGTGCTCGACGAGGCCGACCGGATGCTCGACATGGGGTTCATGCCGCAGATCCGTCGGGTCGTCTCGCGTCTGCCGCAGGACCGGCAGAACTGGCTGTTCTCGGCCACGATGCCGCCCGAGATCGAGAAGTTGGTCAAGGAGTCGTTCGGCGAGACCAAGCGGGTGCAGGTCGGGCAGCGTTCGCAGGCCGCGGTGACCATCCTGCATCGCTTCGAGCGGGTGTCGCCGACCGCCAAGGATCGTCAGCTCGAGAACCTGCTGCGCAGCCAGGACGGCACCGTGCTGGTGTTCGTCAACAAGAAGCGCCGGGCCGAGGACCTCGGCCGCAAGCTGCAGCGAGCCGGTCTCCCAGCCGACTCGATCCACGGCGACAAGAGCGCCGAGTCGCGGCACGTGGTGCTGCAGGCGTTCTCGCGCGGCAAGACCCGGATCATGGTCGCCACCGACGTCGCCGGCCGCGGCATCGACGTCAGCGACATCGGCCTGGTCGTGAACTACGACCTGCCGCTGCAGACCGAGGACTACATCCACCGGGTGGGCCGCACCGGCCGCGCGGGGCGCGAGGGCGAGGCGGTGAGCTACGTGACCCGCGCCGAAGAAGGCCAGATGAACCACGTGCTCCGGCACCTCGAGAAGTCCTCGGAGGGCCGGGCGCGGGCGTTGGTCGACGGCGAGATGGTGCTGCGGCCGAAGACCGCGAAGCGTGACGAGGACCGCGACGGTGCGGAGCGCGGCGGGCGACGCGGTCGCGGCAGCGAGCGGGATTCCGAGCATGGCGAGCGTGGCGGGCGTGGTGAGCGCTCCGAGCGTCGTCGGAGTGGCGGCGAACGGGACCGCGACGGGCGGTCCCGCGACGACGGCCGGGAGCGCCCCTCTCGGCGGCGGGAGCGCGGTGGCGCGGAGCCGGCCGCGGCCGGGCGGAGCCGGCGCAAGACCGGCCGGGCCTCGCAGACCGAGGTGGCGCTCGACCTCGATGTGGGCTCCAGTGGCGGCGGCGACGACGGCTTCGGCGCCGGGCTGTGATCGGGACTCGTCGTCCGGAGCATTCCCGGTCGCCGCACGATGAGCGCGCTGGGCCTGACGTCCCCTCACGGGGTGCACCGGGCAACCAGTCCCGCGCTTGATTCGGTGAGCGGCCGGGCCCAATCCCGGATGCAATCCCCGGCCGCTCGTGGCGTATCGGGTGCCCACAGATGCTCGACTACTTCCTGATCCTCGGTCCCTTCTTCCTGCTGACCCTCTGGGCGCAGTGGCGCGTCAAGGCGACCTTCGCGCGCTACGGCGATGTGCCGCTGCGGTCGGGGCTGAGCGGCGCCGACGTGGCCCAGCTCATCCTCCGGGGTGCCGGCATCCACGACGTGCGCATCGAGGCGGTGCCCGGACTCCTGTCCGACCACTACGACCCCAGCGCGAAGGCCGTTCGCCTGTCGGAGGAGGTGCTGAACGCCCGCACGGTCTCCGCGGCGGCGGTCGCTGCTCACGAGGTCGGCCATGCGATCCAGCACGCGCAGGGCTACCAGCCGATGCAGTGGCGCAGCTCGTTGGTGCCGGTGGTGAACCTGGTCAGCTCGCTGTCGATGCCGATGTTCATGGCCGGACTGTTCATGGGTTGGACCGGCTTCGCGCTGTTCGCGGTGATCCTCTACGGCGTGACCACGCTGTTCCACCTGGTCACCCTGCCGGTGGAGTTCGACGCCTCGGCGCGCGCGATCAAGGTCGTCGAGGCCTCGGGTCTCGCCACCGGCGACGAGATGACCGGCGTCCGCAAGGTCCTCTACGCCGCCGGCTTCACCTACCTGGCCGCGACCCTGCTGTCGGCCGCGGAGCTGGTCTACTGGCTGCTCCGCTCCGGAATCCTCGGCGGCTCGAGCGACGAGTGATGCGCGCCGACCATCCGGCCCTCTTCGACACATGACCCTAGCACGAGACCGCGTACTGCGCGCGATGACCGAGGACGGAGCATTCCGCGTCCTCGCCGCGCGCACCACCGACACCGTCCGCGAGATCCTCGCCGTCCAGCAGGTGCAGGGCGTCACCGCCGAAGCTCTCGGCGACGTCGTGACCGCCGGCGTGCTGATCCGCGAGACCATGGCGCCGGGCAACCGCGTGCAGGTCATCTACAGCGACGTGGTCGGCAGCGCGCTGGTCTGCGACGCGCGGCCCGAAGGCCGGACCCGCGGACTCGCGCAGGTCGCGGAGCTGGCCGAGGCTTTCGCCCCGGGGCCGGGCGGCACCCTGCAGGTCGTCCGCCTGATGCACGGCAACAAGCCGCATCAGGGCGTGGTCGAGTCGGGCGACCAGGGCGACGTCGCCGAGGCGGTGATGCGCTACTTCCACCATTCCGAGCAGGTCACCTCGATGGTCGCGTTCGCGACCGTGCTCGGCGACGACGGCCACGTCGTGGAGGCCGGCGGCTTCGTGGTGCAGCTCCTGCCCGAGGTCACCGAGCCGCCGCTGAAGGCGATGACCGAGCGGCTGGAGAAGTTCGGTCCGCTCGGTCCGCGGTTGGCCGCGACCCACGGCGACGTCGAAGCGCTGCTGGCCGGCCTGCTGGAGGGCGAGGAGCACACGCTCTTGGCCGACGACCCGGTGGAGTTCCACTGCGGCTGCGACCGCTCGCGGGCGGTGGCGGCGGCGGCGACCCTTGGCGAGGAGGATCTGCGCGGCCTGCTCGAGCGCGAGGAGGAGCTGGGGATCGACTGCGACTACTGCCGGACCAATTACGTGGTCGGTCCCGACGACTACCGCAAGCTGCTCGCGACGAAGGACTGACGGTCGACCTCCGCTGGCTAAGCTGGCGAGTATGCCAAGCGCTTTCTTCCGCCTGCATTGCGGCCTCCTCGTGTCCTGTGCTGCGCTCGCGGCCCAGGACGACGCTCCGAACCTCCTCGAGGCCCGTCGCGGCTTCGAGACCAAGATCGTCCGCCGCGAGGTCCACGAGGATCCCTTGGCGGTCCCACCCGGTGAGCTGTTCGAGATCGTCCATTACGAGGGTGCAGCGGGAGGCCTGCAGGCGCTGCTCGGCACGCGGCCCGAAGGCACGCCGG
This sequence comes from bacterium, assembly GCA_030432695.1. GTDB lineage: Bacteria > Planctomycetota > UBA1135 > UBA1135 > UBA2386 > JAUILN01. The sequence goes on from JAUILN010000004.1 coordinate 36,246, forward strand.
ATGGTGCGCGCCTCCCGGCGATGGTCTGGATCACCGGCGGCTTCCCGCCCGGTGGTGCCTGGGACGCGATGTGGACCGGCGAGACCTCGGTCGACAACGACCAGACCGCGCAGCAGTGGCGGCGCGCCGGCTTCGTGATGATGTATCCGACCTGCCGCGGCACCTTCGGCAACCCGGGCGTGCAGGAGGGCTTCTACGGCGAGGTCGACGACGTGCTCGCCGGCATCGAGTACCTCCGCGGTCTCGACTGGATCGACCCGGAGCGGATCTACCTCGGCGGGCACAGCACCGGCGGCACGCTGGCGCTGCTGGTGGCGGAGGCGACCGACCGCGTCCGCGGCGTGGTGTCGTTCGGACCGGTGGTCGACCCGCTCGACTACGGCGAGCAGCACGCGCTGCACGATCCGGAGGTAGAGAAGGAGAACCAGCTGCGCGCGCCGGTGCGCCACCTGGCGGCGATCCGCGTGCCGACCCTGGTGCTCGAAGGCGCCTGGGGCAACGTCGAGGACATCGAGGGCTTGCGCGAGGCCAACGAGAACCCGCTGGTCCGCTTCGTCGAGGTCCCGGCCTGCGACCACTTCGAACTGCTGGCGCCGGCCAACCGCATCCTCGCCGAGCGCCTGCGGGAGCAGCCGGACCTGGCGCGGGTGACGATCAGCAGTGGCGAAATCACCAAGGGGATCATCGTGGGGCGGGCAGCGATGAGCGAGTCGAACGACCTGTTCGCGCTGTCGATCGCGCGGGAGGCCGGCCACGACCTGCAGCAGCCGCAGCGGTTCCGCTTCGCGATCCGCTCGTGGGACGCCGAAGTGCACCGGGTCGTGCAGAACGCCATCGGCCAGGTCGCCAGGTCGCTCGACCTCGAGGTGGCGAAGGCGGTCGATGGTGTCGACGACGACGGTGACGCCTATCAGGAGGTGGTGCTGTTCGGCACGCTGCGGCCCTTGCCCGACCTGGACGAGCTGTTCCGCATCTCCCGGAAGCTCGACGCGCTCGCGGACGAACTCGACGCTGCCTATTGGCACTGGACGATCCGCTGACCCGCGGCGGCCCGGGCCCGGCTCACGGCAAGATCACGGTCGGCAACTGCACCGTTCCGGAGCTGAGCGCCGTGACGTTCGCCGCGGTGCCCGTCACCGACAGGCTCATTCCGCCGTTGTCTTCTGCCAGCGTGCCGAGCTGTTCGATGCCGATGCTGCCGTCGTCGTGCTGGATGCCGACCTCGCCGCCATTCTGATCCTGGAACCGCATCCGCACCTGGGTGCCGGCGGTGTCGACCTGGACCTCCACCAGCGGCTCACCCTGCACGCCGCCGAGCGAGCAGTCGACGGTCGTCAGGTCGAGGCTGCCGGCCGCGGCGATCATTTCGACCTGGAGCGCGGCGCTGCCCGGGGTGCCCCCGAACGTGCCGGTCACCGAGTTGCTGGCCACGTGGATGCGTGCATCGCCCGGCTCCTGCAGGTGGATGCCGTTGGTCGCGGGCACGGGCTCGGTGGGGCCGACCGGTGCGTCCGCTTCGATCAGCGTGTTGCCGACGACCTCGACGTCGACCGTCGCGCCATTGCACCCGATGCGGATCCCGTCGCGCAGGAAGCCCGTGACGACGTTGGTCGCGACGCGGGCCGAGAGCGTGCCGCCGGCGGTCTCGAACCGGATGCCGTCCGCGCAGGCGAGGAGCTCGTTGTCGCGGATCCAGACCAGGTTGGTTCCCCGGGTGGTCGCCACCACCATGCCGTCGGGGTGGTTGTCGGGGTGCGCCGCGTCGAAGGTGCCGTCGAAGATCCGGATCCGGTTCGTGGCACCTGGCGCGTCGACCTGGACCCGGAAGCCGGTGGAGTCGACGTTGCGCACCGTGGCGTGGTAGGCCTCGAAGCGGCAGGTGGTGTCCGCGGCGTGGTTGGTCAGGTCGACCGCGCTGGAGAGGTCTTCGAAGTGGCAGGCGAGCAGTTCCTCTTGCGGGTCACCCAGCACCACCTCCCAGCTCCGCTGGCTGTCCTGGTCGGGAGTCGCGGCGATCCCGATTCCCGGGCCGACATGCTGGTCGCTGGAATCGCCGTCGAAGCGGCACTCGATCAGCGCCAGCGAGACGTGGCCCGATGCGCCGGTGATGGCGATCCCGTTCGCGCCGCCGGGGTCGAGCCCGAAGCCGCCCGCGAAGTCGCGGATCGTGACATTGCGCAGCGCCACGATGCCGGCGTTGTCGACGAGATGGACGGCGTGGAAGGCGGTGGGGCCGAGCTGCATGCCGGTGAAGGCGAGGGTCGGAGATCCGCCGTCGATCCGGATCGCCGAGCCACCGGTCTCGGCATCGATGTGCCCGCCGTTGCCCTGCAGACCCAAACCGGTGATCGACAGGTGTCCATCGAAGTCGCGGACCACGAGGCCCGCGCCGGTTTCCTCTTCGATCGGGGTGGCGCCGGGAGAGACGTCGGTGACGTCCAGGCTGTGCATCGTGATGTTCGCGACGCCCTGGAACACCGCGAACGGTGCGCCGACCACCTCGTCGGGGTTGGGCACTTCCACATCGCCGAGCGTGATGGTGCCATCGCTGTCGTCGATCCGGATGCCGCCGAGGGTCCGGCCCGAGATCGTGACCGCGCCGCAGGCGAACGTCCCGTCGACGGCCTGGAGGATCATCGCGTCGTTGATCCCCGGTGCGACGATCGCGAGGTCACCGCCGATCGTGACTGCGGACCCTGCGGCGAGTCCCGCGATCCGTAGCCCCTCGTCGGACGGCGTGGTGACCGTCACGTCGCCGGCGATAGTGATCGAGCCGCTGCAGTCCTCGACGTCGATGCCGCGCACCGCGGCGTTCAGCGACTGCACGCTGCCCAGCTCGAGGTCGACCGACGAACGCAAGAGCCGCATCGCCTGGCCCTCGCCGACGATGTCCATGCCGCGGACCACCAGGTTCGTGCAGTCCTCGGCGATCAGGCCGACGCCGAGGGTGTTGGTGATGTGCACGCCGCGGATCGTGTTGTCGTTCGCACAGGTCAGGCAGTCGCCGCGCGAGTTGAGGATCCGCACCGGGTCGGCCTCGGGGAGCGCGAACGCACCGCGCACGAACCGTTCGCCGGCGCCGTGGAGCGTCTGGCCGTCGAGCAGCGTGAGCGAGCCGCGGTAGGCGCCCGGCAACAGGTAGATGGTCTCGCCGGGGCCGGGCGTGCCCGCGCCGGACATCTGCGCGGCGTCGAGCGCATCGAGGGTGCGGAACGGGTTGGCCGCGTGGCCGTCGCCGGGTCCGGGGCCGTCGACGTCGCCGACGAACCAGATCGGCGTGCCGACCGTGATCGTCACCGTCGCGGTCTCGGGGGTGCCGCTGCCGTCCTGCGCGATGTACCCGAAGCTGTCGACGCCCGAGAAGCCCGGCAGGAAGCTGACCGAGAACGACCCATCCGGGTGCATGTCGACCGCGGCGCCGGAGCCGGTGGTCAGGTCGGCCTGCGTGACGACCGTCGCGGCGCCGCCGTCGTTGGCGAGCACGCTGCCGCTGATCCGCACCGCCAGCTCGGTGCCTACGGGGCGACCGACATGGAACGGCAGGTTGCCGATCGCCTGGTCGAAGGAGTCGTCGGCGGCGGCGAACGGTGTCGGTTCCGGGTCGGTGATGGTGATCGTGACCTGGCCGATCGACGAGCTGGACGGGTCGGCGATCCGCACCACGCGGAACGCGAAGCCGTCGGTGCCGCCCGGCGAGTCGTCGTGCACGTAGCTGAAGGTGCCGTCCTCGAACAGGACGAGGGTGCCATGCGCGGGAGGCGTCACCGGGTTCGTGTCGAGGCGCAGCCCTTCGCGCGCCGCAGGGCTGCCGAGCAGGTTGGTCGCACCGCCCGAAATCGCGGTGACGCGGGCGCCGCGGTCGGTGGCCAGGGTGTAGCTGCCGGCGGCGGGTGCGCCACCGCTCGATCCGCTGCATGCAGCGAGGACGAGGAGCAGGGTGGAGGTCAGTGCGGTGCGTCGGTGGTTCTTCTGCATCGTTGCGATCCCGGGATCGAGGGCGGGGCCTCGTCGTCCTCGGGTGGATCGGATCGGGACCGGACCGCGCTGCACTGGGGATCTCCCGCGCCACCGGGCTTCGCCGCGCGTGCGGCGCTACGCTCGCCGCGATGAGATCCCTCGGCTCGAAGGTCCTCGCGATGATCCTGCTCGCGGTCGCCCTGCTCCCCGGGAACGGCCGGAGCCAGGTTGAGGCCAACCCCCGCGCCAGCGCCGCGCGCCGCCCCAACTTCGTGATCGTCTTCACCGACGACCAGGGCTACGGCGACCTGTCGTGCTTCGGCCACCCGACGATCCACACGCCGCACCTCGACGCGCTGGCGGCGGGGGGCATGAAGCTGACCCAGTTCTACGTGGCGTCACCGGTCTGCTCGCCGTCGCGCGCCGCACTGTTGACCGGCTGCTATCCGAAACGGGTCGGCATGCACCGCCACGTGGTCTTCCCCCAGGACGACCACGGCCTGCACCCCGACGAGACCACGATCGCCGAGGTGCTGCGCGCCGGCGGCTACGCGACCGCGGCGTTCGGCAAGTGGCATCTCGGCCATCGCCAGGGCCTGCTGCCGACCGACCAGGGCTTCGACGAGTGGTTCGGGGTGCCCTACTCGAACGACATGGCGCAGATCCACCGCAAGCCGGGCAACAAGTACCGCTTCCGCCTGCCGCTGATGCGCGGCACCACCGCGGAAGGCTGCGAGGTGGTCGAGTGGGAGCCCGACCAGCGGCTGCTGACCCGGCGCTACACCGAGGCTGCGATCGACTTCATCGACCGCCACCACGCCGAGCCGTTCTTCGTCTACCTGCCGCACTCGATGCCGCACATCCCGATCTATGCCTCGGCAGAGTTCGAGGGCACCTCGCCGCGCGGCCTCTACGGCGACGTGATCGAGGAGATCGACTGGAGCGTCGGCCAGCTGGTCGCACGCCTGAAGGAGCACGGCGTGTTCGAGGACACCGTGTTCCTGTTCACCTCCGACAACGGCCCGTGGCTGCCGTTCAAGCAGAATGGCGGCTCGGCCGGGCCCTTGCGCGACGGCAAGGGCACCAACTGGGAAGGCGGCCAGCGCGTGCCGGCGATCGTGTCGTGGCCGGGGCGGATCCCGGCGGGCGGCGTGGTCCGCGAGGTGGTGACCACGATGGACGTGCTGCCGACCTTCGCGGCGATCGCGCGGACCGGCTGGGAGCCCGAGCGCGGAATCGACGGCCACGACGTGCGTGCGCTGTTCCGCGGTCGCGCCGGTCAGAAGTCGCCGACCGACACCTTCCTCTACTACCAGGCCAAGGGCCCGCTCGCCGCGATCCGCAAGGGCGACCTGAAGCTCTGGCTGGAGTCGGGCGAGGTCTACGACCTGGCGGTCGACGTGTCGGAGCAGTGGGACCTGTCGAAGCGCGAGGACCTGGCGGAGACGATCGCCGCGATGCGCGAGGCGGCGTTGGCGCTCGATGCGGCGATCACGGCGCATGCGAGGCCCGAGGCGCACGTGGCGGAGTTGGTGTTCGATCCGGCGCGGTGACCGGCTGCGGGCCCTCGGGACGGATCGTGGGGCATGCTCAAGTCGCGTCTCCGGAGCGGCTTACAGCCTCGTCCTCACGGTGGCGAGGCTTCCCGCGCCCCGCTAACATCCGCCCATGACGACATCGAAGGTCCTGGGCGCGTTCGTCGTGAACGGCGAACCCCAGGAGGTGGCCTACGCGCCGCACAAGACACTGCTGGAGGTGCTCCGGGAGGACATGGACCTCACCGGCACCAAGCACGGCTGCGAACTCGGTGAGTGCGGGGCCTGCACGGTCCTGGTCGAGGGGACCCCGGTGGTCTCCTGCCTGGTGCTGGCGCGCGAGGTGGAAGGCAAGTCGATCGACACGATCGAGGGGCTGGCCGACGGGCCGGACCTCCACCCGCTGCAGGACCTGTTCGCCGAGATCGGCGCGTCGCAGTGCGGCTACTGCTCGGCGGGGTTCATACTGACGGCCAGCGAGCTGTTGAAGCGCAACCCGGACCCGAGCCGCGACGAGATCCGCAAGGCGATCGCCGGGAACATCTGTCGCTGCACCGGCTACATCAAGATCTTCGAGGCGATCGAGTTGGCCGGGGCGCGGCTGCGCGGTGAGGACGGGCAGCCGACCAAGGAGATGCTGCATGGCTCCTGAGAATGGAACGCCCGAAGAACGGGCCGAGGGCAAGTACCTGCACGCGGTCGACGCCGAGACGCTGAAGGTCATCGGCAAGCCGTGGCGCAAGATCGACGCGCGGAGCAAGGTCACCGGCCAGACCAAGTACGCCGACGACCTCACGCTCCCGCGGATGCTGACCTGCAAGCTGCTCCGCGCCACGGTCGCCCACGCCAGGATCAAGTCGATCGACGTGTCCGCGGCCGAGGCGATGGAGGGCGTGCACGCGGTCCTGCTCGGCAAGGAGCTGCCGATCGCGTTCGGCATCCTGCCGGTCAGCCAGGACGAGCACACGCTGTGCATCGACAAGGTGCGCTTCCTCGGTGACCCGGTGGCCGCGGTGGCGGCGGTCGACGAGGACACCGCCTGGGAGGCCTGCCGCAAGATCAAGGTCGAGTACGAGCCGCTCGACGTCGTCACCTCGGTGCACGACGCGGCGAAGTGGACCGAGGAGCAGGGCCACGACAACCGGGTCCACGACTACGGCCGCGGCGGCAACCTGCACCGTTGCGAGCACCTGGAGTTCGGCGACCTCGACGCGGCGTTCGCCGAGAGCGACCTGGTGCGCGAAGACGTGTGCTTCTTCGAGGGCAACACCCACCTGCCCATGGAGGAGCACGCCACGCTGGCCTTCGCCGACCCCGACGGGAAGCTCTGCGTGATGTCGAGCACGCAGACGCCGCACTACCTGCACCGGGCGCTGTCCAAGGTGCTGGTGCAGCACGTGCCGGCGCACAAGATCCGGGTCATCGCCTGCCCCAACGGCGGCGGCTTCGGCGGCAAGAGCGATCCGTTCAACCACGAGATCGCGGTCGCGATGCTGTCGTTCAAGACCGGCCGGCCGGTGAAGATCACGCTGACCCGCGAGGAGGTGTTCCAGACCCACCGCGGCCGGCACCCGGTGCTGATGCGCTCCAAGATCGGCGTCGCCAAGGACGGCCGGATCAAGGCGCTGGAGTTCGAGACCCACCTCGACGGCGGCGCCTACGGTAGCTACGGCACGGCGAGCACCTTCTACACCGGTGCCCTGCAGTGCGTGACCTACAAGGTCGACAACTACCACTTCAGGGGCGCGCGTTGGTTCACCAACAAGGCGCCGTGCGGACCCAAGCGCGGCCACGGCACCCCGCAGCCGCGCTTCGCGCTCGAGACCCAGCTCGACAAGGTCGCGGTGGAGCTCGGCATCAATCCGGCGAAGCTGCGGCGTGACCACCTGGCCGAAGCCGGTTCGCTGACCGCGAACTGGATGAAGATCGGCTCGATGGGCCTCGGCCAGTGCATCGACAAGGTCTGCGCGGGCTCGGGCTTCCTGGAGCGCTGGGGCAAGCTGCCGCTCGGCAAGGGTCTGGGCATCGCCTGCTCGAGCTACCTGTCGGGCGCCGGCCTGCCGATCTACTGGAACGCCATGCCGCACAGCGGCGTGCAGCTCAAGCTGGACCGCAGCGGACTGGTCACGGTGTTCTGCGGCTCGACCGACATCGGTCAGGGTTCGAACTCGATCCTGGCCTACATCGTCGCCGAGGTCTTCGGCCTCGAGCCGCAGGACCTGCGCGTGGTCACCAGCGATACCGACCTGACGCCGGTGGACCTGGGCAGCTACAGCTCGCGGGTGACGGTGATGACCGGCAACGCGGCGCTGCAGGCCGCCGAGCGGGCGCGCGCGGTGCTGGTGCCGCACGTCGCCGAGAAGCTCGAGATCCCCAAGGGCCGGGTCACCTTCGGCGGGGGCCGGGTCTTCGACTGCGAGGACCCCGAGCGCGGCATGTCGTTCGCCGAGGCGGTGCAGGTCAGCGAGGCGGTCGTCGGGACCATCGGCAGCACCGGCTCCTACCGGCCGCCGCGGTCGCCGGCCCGCTACAAGGGTGGCGGTGTCGGGCCGAGCCCGAGCTACTCGTACACCTGCGCGGTCGTCGAGGTCGACGTCGATCCCGAGACCGGCATCTACTCGGTGCCGAAGATCTGGGTCGCGCACGACATCGGCCGCTCCATCAACCCCGCGCTGGTCGTCGGCCAGGTCGAGGGCTCGGTCTACATGGGCCTGGGCGAGGCGATGATGGAGGAGATGGTCTACCGGGGGAACCGCTTCGGGGTGCACAAGATCCCCTCGATGCTGGAGTACAAGACCCCGACCTCGATGGAGATGCCCGAGGTGGTCACCTACCTCGTCGAGGACCCGGATCCGAACGGTCCGTTCGGCGCCAAGGAGGCCGGCCAGGGTCCGCTGCTGCCGATCATGCCGGCGGTAGCCAACGCGGTGTACGACGCGGTCGGCGTGCGCGTCGACGAGGTGCCGGTCACGCCCGAGAAGATCTTCGACGCGATGCAGAAGAAGGCGCAGGGCAAGGAGGGCCGCTACGGGCCCTCGAAGCTGCCGGTCGCCGACTGGCCCGAGCCGCGGCGCGTCCGCACGCCCTGGCAGGGTGGCACCGGCTACGAGATCGAGCGCGAGGAGGAGATGGCGAAGGCCCAGCGAAGCTGAGCTGCTCCCTGATCCCTTTCATCGCACCCCGACCGGAACACCCCCGATGCTTCGTCTTCCCAAGTTCAACTACCACCGCCCGGCGTCGTCCGCCGACGCGGTGAAGATCGCCTCCGATCACGGACCCGCCGCGCAGTATGTCGCCGGCGGCACCGACCTCTACCCCAACATGAAGCGGCGCGTGCAGACGCCGAAGGAGGTCGTGTCGCTGGGTGGCTGCGCCGACCTGCGCGCGCGCCGCGGCGAGGCCGGCAGCGAGGTCACGCTCGGCGCGATGACCACGCTCACCGAGATCGAGCGCGACCCGTGGCTGCAGGAGCACTACCCGGCCCTGACCCACGCCGCGTCGGAGATCTCCACGCCGCTGCTGCGCAACATGGGCACGATCGGCGGCAACCTGCTGCTCGACACGCGGTGCAACTACTACGACCAGAACTACGAGTGGCGGGAGTCGATCAACTTCTGCATGAAGTGCGACGGCTCGACCTGCTGGGTCGCGCCCTCCAGCCCGCGCTGCTGGGCGGTGCAGTCGAGCGACTCGGTGCCGCTGCTCTGCGCGATGGGCGCTGCGGTCACGCTGCACGGTCCCGAGGGAGAGCGGCGCATCCCGCTGACCGACCTCTACGCCGACGACGGCATCGCCTACACCACCAAGAAGCCCGGCGAGCTGCTCACCGAGCTGCACCTGCCGGCGCTGAACGGCTGGCGGGCGTCGTACCGCAAGCTGCGCCGGCGGGGCACCTTCGACTTCCCGGTCCTCGGGGTCGGGGCGTGCCTGCACTTCGACGGCGACACGGTCACCAAGGCCGAGATCCGCATCGGCGGCGCGGGCAGCTACGCGATCCCGGCGACCGAGACCGCGAACATGCTGGTCGGCCAGAAGCTGGTGAAGGGTGATGCCGCCAGCGAGGAGCTGATCCGCGCGGCCGCGCAGCACGCGTTCAAGCCGACCCGCGCGATGGACAACACCGACCACGAGGCGTCGTGGCGCAAGAAGATGGCGCCGGTGTTCGTGGCGCGGGCGATCGGCGACTGCCTCTGAGCCGACTGTCTCTGATTCGGGGCGCTGCGCTCACCAGTCGAGCAGCGTGCGCTCGCCGGTCAGCAGGTCGACGTGCATGAGCCCGCCCCAACCGCGGTCGACGAAGGCCACTGCGTCCTCCTCCTCGATCGCGCAGGCGACGCCCGGGTCGAGGATCTCGGGGCCTCGGCCGAGGCCGTCGCCGGAGACGCGGCGCCAGTTGCCGGACGCGGGGTCCTGGACGAAGACCCCGCCGTGGATCACCAGGCCGAGCGTCGAGTCGGTGTGGTCGTAGAACAGCGTGCGCTGCTGGAACCGACTGGCGGCCGGCCGCGGCAACTCGCGACTCACGCCGCTCTCGAAGTCGATCGTGGAGAACGCGTCGTCGGGTGCGAGGTGGTCGCGGCCGCCGTCGCGTGCGCTCCACACCCGGCCGTTCGCGGCCTGGATCGAGGAGGGCGGCGCGGCGAGGGCCCACTTCGCGAGCCGGGCGTCGATGGTGGGGAAGGCGGGGGCACGGGTGGTCGCCCAGTATCCGGCGCCGTCCGGTAGGAGTTCGACCGTGACGACCCGGTCGTCGGTCTCGTCGTAGGTCACGCCGACCAGCTCCCCGGACAAGGCCAGGGACGAGACCGTGTTGCCGACCCGGTCGCGGACGACGAGCTGCGGGAACGGCTGCGTGACGCGATCCATGTGGGTCACCCCCAGGTCGATCGCGTTGATCGCTGCGGGGCCCTCCGGGTCGGGCAGGACCGCGGCGCGGTGCGCCTGGCCGGTGTCCATGTCGAACCATCCGGAGCCCACGGAGTCGACGAACGCGATGCGACGGAGCAGCGGCGGGGGCGGCGCGTTGGCCGGATCGCCGACGTCGTCGACGCGTTGCTGGCGCACCCCGGCGTCGAAGTCGATCGCGAGGACCGAGTTCCAGTCGACCTGGTTCGGGATGCGGCGGGTCTGCAGCGGCTCGCGCTCGGCGCCGACGTCGCCGGTGGGACGCAGCCGGTCGATCCGGCCGCCGGAGTCGAGCAGGAACGCGTCGTCGCCTGCCGCGACCAGCAGCGTCGCATCGGGTGCCGGATCGATCAGCGCGCGGTTGCCGCTGGCCGGGTGGATGCGGAACAGTCCCTCGGTGCCGAGCGCGAACAGGGTGTGCACCGCCGCCACGTAGCACAGCGAGCGGATCCTGCCGGTGGGGGGACCGAGGCCCACGGTGGCACTCGAGATCGCGCGCGGCGTCGGGTCGTCGCGGAGGCACTGCCAGAGCAGGGGCTCGGTGGCGTGGGCGACGAAGAACGTCGAGTCGTCGGGGCCACGGGTCAGGGCGCCCGGCTGGAAGGTCGGCGAGGTGGCGATCCAGAGGTCGCGGTTCCGGCCATCGCCGTCGACGGTGCCGAGACCTGCGTCCCAGACCGCCGCGAACTCGTCCGGCCGGCCGGTCGCGGCGCGAGCGTGCAGTTCGCGGACCTCGGCGGTCGAACGCTGGGTGATGCCACCGGGGAAGGTCTGTTGGACGGCGGTCTCGTGGGCTTCCTGGATGGTTCGCAGACGTGTGCCCTGCAGGACCGCGTCGATCCGGGTGCCGTCGTCCGAGCCCGCGACCCGCGACACCTCGGGGGTCGAATCGAACTCGTCGTTCGGGAGAGGCTGGTCGGCGAGGATGCCGTCGCGCAGGTCGATCTGGTGGGTGCCGAGTCCTGGACCCCAGAACGGGTCGTTCGCCGGTGCCGGCGCCGGCGTGATCGCGAGCAGTCGGTTCGATGCGGGTGCAGCGGCGATCGCGACCGCGCGCGGCACCAGGAACCGCGGCACGAAACGGTCGACGTAGACCGTTTCCGCGCGTCGGCCGTCGGCCGCCCGCCCGGAGATCCGGATCCGGTTGACGCCTGCCGCCAACGGCACGTCGAGATGCCAGTGCAGGAAGCCGTCGCTGCTCTCGGCGAGCCGGTTGCCGACCAGGACCTCCGCCAAGGGTTGGTTGGAACTGCCGCGGATCCGGCTGGTCGCCTCGTCGGTCGTCGCGACGCCGGGGCACAGCAGCCGGAGTTCGGGATCGGGCTGGCTACCCCCGCCGCTGCTACAGGAACTGCATGCGAGGAGGTAGGCGGCGCATGCCGCGAGACAGGCGGCGAGCCGCTGCGGGCTCGGACTGCGCGGGGTCGGGTTCACCATGCCAGCAAGGTCCTTTCGCCGGTCACCAGGTCGATGTGGAACAGGCCGCCGAAGTTGCGGTCGACGACGACCACCGAGTCCTGGCCGCCGACCGCGCAGCAGGCGATCGGCTCGAGGATCTGCGGGCCGTTGCCGAGTCCTGGGCCCTGGTGGCGCTCCCAGGGGCCGACCTCCAGCGTCGTCGTGACGAGTTCGCCGTGCAGTGCCACGCCGAGCCTCCGCCGCACCGGATCGAGGAAGATCCGTCGCGGGAAGCGGACCGAGACGCCGGGGTTGGGGACCGTCACCGCGAAGCCGGTGGTCAGGTCGATGCGGAACACGCCCTCGATCCGGACCCCGGTATTGACCGCGCTCTGCTTGGCGGCCCAGACCACGTTGCCGGCCGCACAGATCGAGTCGGGCAGACTGGCGAGGTCCCAGTCGCGGTCGATGCTGGCCCGCGGATCGGTCGGTTCGAAGGTGGTGACCTGACGGACCAGGAAGTTCGACGGGTGCTGCGCGACGTAGACCACCCGGCCGTTGTCCTCGTCGAACGTCAGGGTGGTGACCGGCTGCCCGGTGGGGCGGTCGCCGAGCGTCTCTCGCTGGAAGTTCATCACTCGCACCGCAGCGCCGCCGGGCTCGTCGATCACGAAGGCGATCCGTTCGCGGCGGGCGTCGAGCGCCACCGGAGGACGGAGCCCGAACAGGCCGACGACCGGCTCAGCGCGACCCGTGTCCATGTCGATGCGGTGCACTCCCGAGCCGTTGGCGAGCAGGACGTTGCGGGTCCCCGGTTCGTGGTCGATCGCGAGCACGCCGCGCCAATCGATTCCCTCCGGGCCACGGGAGTCGGCGAGGCGTCGGCGCGACGGGTTGGTGGACTCGAGCGAGAGTTCCTGCACCTCCTCGTCGACCAGCAGGAACACGCGCCCCATCGCACTCGCGACCGGGGCATCCGGTACGGTGCTGTCGAGCAGGCGGCGGTCGCCGCTGGCGAGGTCGACCAGCAGCAGGCCGTCGCCGCCGCTGGCGAGTAGCTGGCCGGTTGTGGGTAGGAAGGCCAGCGACGTGACGAGGCCCAGGCTGGGGCCGTTGCCGACCAGGTCGTCGGCGACCACGGTCGGAGTGGCCGAGTCGCGGAGGCACTGCCAGATGCGGGCGCGTCCGAGGTCGGCGACGAAGAACGTCGAGTCGTCGAGGCCGCGGGTCACCGTGCCCGGTTGGAACGCGCCGTCGGCCGGAGCCCAGACCTCGCGGGTCCGGGGGTCGGTGCCGGAGACGCCGAAGCCGTCTGGCCAGGAGGTGGCGAACTCGTCCGCGCGGCCGGTGTGGATCCGGGCGCGCGGTGAGGTCAGTCCGGGCGCCGGCAGGCGCAGTGTCGGTCCGTCGAAGGAGAGGTCGACGAACTCGCTGACGTCGCAGATGCAGCTCTCGAGATAGCCCTGCAGCAGGAAGTGCAGGCGCGTGCCGAGGTCCATCGTCGTCAACAGCCGGGCCTGGGGCGTGAAGGTGAACGTGGCGACCGGGATCGGGAAGCTCCGGGTATGGACCGGGTCCTGGTCGAGGTCGAGGGTCTGCACCGTCAGTCGCGGTCCCCAGAGTCCCAGCTGGTCGTCGCCGAGGGTTGCAGTGACGCAGGACAGCCGCGACGACATCGGGTCGGCGACGAGGTTCCGGACCGCCGGGAGCAGCAGTTCCGGCCGGCGTCGCTCGACGACCAGCTCGGCGGTGGTCGCGCCCGAGGCCGCACGTCCTCGGACTTCCCAGCGGTTCTCGCCCTCGGCGAGCGGGACCTCGGCGATCCAGTGCAGGAAGCCGTCGGTGGTGGTCACCGTCGCGCCCGGCCAGCTCAGCTCGGCGAGTGGGACGGTGGAGCTGCCGCGGAAGGTCGCCACGGCGGCGTCGCTGTCCCCGTTGGCGGGGGAAGACAGGATCAGGCGCGGTGGCTCGGTTCGGGTGGCTGGCGAATCTCCGCCGCCGGAGCAGGCGACGAGCAGCAGGCCCGCGAGGGCGGGCGGTGCCAGCAGGGCGGGGCGTAGCATGGTGTCTGCGATACTCCGTGCTGCGCCGCTGGTCACGCCCTCGGGCGGGGAACCGTCCGGTCAGTTTCCCGAGTAGCGCCGTCGACTGAAGCGGGGCGCGGACTCGGACAGCAGGAGTTCGACGATCTCGTGGGCCGGTCCGCGGGGGTCGACCAGCGCGCCGTCCTCGTAGAGCTGGATGAAGCGCTGCCGGCGCGGGAAGGCCGCCTGGTCGGCGCGGCGGATCTCATCCTGCATCGAGGTCGCGACCACGCCCGGGGCATAGGCGCAGACGCTGGCGTTCCGGCCGGCGAGGGCGGGGCTCTCGTCGAGTTCCGCAGCCAGGACCTGACCGGCCATGTCGAGTGCCGCCTTGCTGGAACAGTAGGCGGTCCAGCCCGGGTAGGCGGAGGTCGCGGCACCGCTCGAGATGTCGACGATCCGCAGCGGGGTCGCTGCCGGCACGTGCTCGAGCACGAACCGATACATCTGCACGGGGGCTGCCACGTTGAGGGTCAGGGCCTGCACCAGGCGCCGGGGACCGAGTTCGGTGATCCCGGCGACGTCGAGCGTGGCGGCATTGTTGACGAGGCCGACGCGCGGGCGCCGGTCGAGCGCGAGGGCGGCGGCCAGCTCCGCGTCGAAGACCGTCGCGAGCGCCTCCGGATCCGACAGATCGGCCGCGAGGTGTCGGTAGCGGTCGTTCCCCTCGCAGCCGTCGGGCTCGCTCCTCGCGATGCCCAACACGTCGAAGTCCCGGTCGAGGAGTTCGGAGGTCACGGCACGGCCGATTCCCCGGGAGCTTCCGGTCACGATGGCGAGAGGGCGGCTCATGCCGGAAGTGTCCCGTCTCGGGGTGGCGATCGGTAGAGGGCGGTCCCCGCTCGATGGACGGAACGCGCGATCGGAACTTGATCACCGGCTGCGGCCGGTCGAGTCTCGTGGACCGTAAGGAGAGGGCCCCGAGTCGGGGCCCCAGGAGATCCAATCATGCGCAAGATCCTTAGCATCCTCGCCCTCGGCGCCTCGCTGGCCTTCGCCACGGGCTGCCAGTCCACCGACAAGCACGAGAACGTCGATCCCGCGGCGGTCGAGAACCTCGCCGCGCCGGTGAACCCGAACTGTCCGATGATGGTCGACCATGAGGTCGATCCGGAAGTCACCGTCGACTGGAACGGTCACACCGTGGCGTTCTGCTGCGAGGGGTGCATCGACGACTGGAACGACATGACCGAGGAGCAGCAGCAGGGCCGCCCGATCGCGGCCGGCGCGAAGCTCGACTGAGCCGAACGGGCTCCCCGAGGCAGTCGGCCGCGCTGACCGTGTTGTTTGGATCTACTGCTCCGGAGAATCAGCGCTTGGCGCGCAGATTCTCCGGAGTTGTAGATCAGCAGGGCCGCGTAGCGGCCCTGAGAGCCCGGTGTGAGTCGGTGAGATCGACCATGTCACAGACTCGCTTCGCTCAGCGCACGCCGTCGCGATAGCCCGGCTGGGTCGGCGCGTGGTCCCACACGTCCGGCCAGCCGTCGGCGTCCGAGTCGCGCCGCAGGTTCAGCGTCTGGCCGTAGGCGGAGTCGATGTTCATCACCGCGAACGAGGTGATGGTGATGCCGTCGGTGTTGCGGAACGGGCCCTGGATCTGCGCGGGGATGCGGAACATCCACTCGGGGTTGAAGCGCTCGACGCCGGTGTCCCGACCCGCCACCATGAAGTGGTCGCTGATCTGGCCGTCGCCGTCCATGTCGGTCGGCAGCGACTCGATGTCGTAGAGCACCAACTTGCCCAGGAAGTCGAGGACCAGCGCGCGGTCGGCAGCCGAGGCCTGGGCCCACAGGCGCTTCGAGGCGGCGCCTTCGCCGTCGTGCCGCTGGATCGCGTGCTCGATGGTGAGCGAGTGGCCGTCGTGGCCCCACGGGAACCCGGAGCCGACGCCCCACAGCGGTGCGGTGCGCCACAGGCGATTGACGTTGCCGCCGAAGTCGATTTCCTGGAAGCCTTCACCCATGTCGTGCTGCTTGAAGTCGGTGAACAGGCCCTTGACGCGGAAGTCGCCGAACTTGCGCACGTAGCGCGGTCCGATCTGGCGGTAGAGCTTGACCAGCTGGCCCTCGAGGCGCTGGGCCTGGGCGTTCCACTGGACGTCGAGGTCGAAGAACCTCCGGTCGCCGGGCAGATTCGGCGACGGGATCTTCGCGCCGGTGAGCGGCATCACGGCCTGGACCTCGCGCCGCTCGATCTGCCAGTCCGGGACGTGGCAGACGTTGCAGCCCATCTCCCGCATCTTGGCGACGCCGGCGCGATACTCGGCATCGGTGCCGGCGAACGCCGGGCGGGGCGCGTTGAGCATGAACCACTCGGCGAGGTCGAGATCGCCTTCGCTGATCTCGGTCAGGTAGCCGTCCTGGTCCGGGTCGTCGCGGCTGAAGCCCAATGGGTCGAGCACGTTGCCGGTGTCCGCGGCGCGGTGCGAGACCGGGAATTGCACGGCGCCCGCGAGGGTCGGCGTGCTGACGCCGTCACCGTCCGGATCGTGTAGCGTCGAGGGGTCGTGCGATTCCAGGCCGCCGTGGGCCTTCCAGGGATCCCAGAGGAATGCGCGGTTGGTCGGGTTCAACGCGGAGCGACCGGGACCCTGGCCAGCTCCCCAAAACACCATCGAGAAGTTGTAGCCGAAAGTCGTCTGGCCATCGACCTGGCTGGCACCGGGCACCACGCGGCCGTTCTGGTCGACATACCAGACCCGGAAGATGTTGTTCAGCGATGGCCGACCGGTCGCGCCACCCGACAAGCGAGGGTCGCCGAAGTCGACGGCCATGCCGTTGGCGGTCGCCTTGACGCGCAGGCTGCCGCCGCGGAAGGCCTGGGCTTCCTGCGAAGACACCCAGCCGTTGCCGTCGCGGTCGACGATGCTGAGCATCTTGGCGCGAGTCTGCAGCGCGAGCATCTCCATCAAGCCGCCGCCGTAGTAGTGCGGCGAGTTGCGGCCGAGGCCGGAGTCCTTGCTGAAGTTCGCGCCGCCACCCGGATTGCCCTGCGGCAGGTTGTGGCAGCCCGAGCAGCTGACCTGGTTGTTCGCGGTGATCTTGGCCGTGAACCCGTCCGGCATCGGGCCGCCCAGGTTCGAGACCCTGAGATCGAAGATCCCGTCGCGCTCGCGGAACTCACGGAAGTTCAGGTTGCGGCCCAGTTGGTAGGCGAGGAACGGATCGCGGTCGAAGAACCACGCCGTGCCACCTTCCAAGCGCGGGTTGGTGGTGTGCACGGCTCGCACACGCATGTTCTTGATCGAGCGTCCAGAGACATCGCAGGCCGGTTGGCGCGCGCCGCCCACTTCGGGGCGCTCGGCGTATTGAGCCGACGCCTCTCGCGCCCCCGCGATGGATAGGACTGCGAAAGCGGTGATGACGGCAGGAACGAGCCTGCACGGAGAGAGTCGAGTCATGGTGACGAGTGGGGGAGGGTTCCGAAGCTTCCCCAATGATGGCCTCGGACGCCGCGGATCGGGAAGACCCATGCGTGTCCGGTGTGACGATGCGGTTCCCGGGGCTGTTCCGCGTGATCGGTCCAGCGGCGGAAGTGCGCGCGGCGCCGGTGAGGGGGATTCGGGTGCGAGCAGGAGGCACGAGACGCGCTTCGTCGTCTTGGCCCGGTGGTACCGGGCTCGGGAGCAACCAGGCGCATTCCTCCCTCGACCGTGGGGAATGGCGGGTCGCTCAATCGTGCTCCAACCAGCCGGCAGCCGCAGGCGGTCGGCCGCAACCTTGCCGACGCAGGGCCCAAGGCGGGAAATCCGTGAGCCCTGGAGCCCACCGCGGCGACGTGAGGGCCCCGGCTGCGTCACGCGGAAGACCGCAGCATCGGCCGGCGTGCGGCCGAGCGCGGACGTATCACCCACTCGAGGCTCGCCTTGCTCACATCGGGCCGAGCTGCAGCAGCAGCGCGTTCGACGAGATCCACCCGGAACTCGTCAGCGGCGGTCCGAAGGTGAATGACTGGGCGACCAGGCCGAGTCCGATCAGCGCAGGGTCGTTCGGAACCGGCAACGTGAACCGGCCTTCCGGAGCGTTGGTCGGGAAGCTCTCCGCGATGCCGCCACCGAGGTAGGCGTAGCAGCCCTCCATGCCGGCGAAGGTCAGGTCGATCGGCGGGTTGCGCAGCGAGGTGTCGAACAAGGTCGCGCCTGCTACCGTTCCACCCGGAATGCTGGACGTGATCACGTCGATCGACGTCCCCAGGATCGGCCGCGCGCTCGCGTCGAGCGAGAGGCTGGTGAAGTTGCCCGAGCACAGCGACTTCGGTGCGGACAGCGCCGACAGGTCGATGTTCCCCGGGTCGGTACCGTCGTTGCCCGGAGTCCAGCCGACCAAATAGCCATTGCCGGTCGGGGTGCAGGCCTGCCAGATCATGTGGACCGTGCCGTCGGCCTGGAACTGGAGCTGGAACGTGTGGGCGCCGCCGCCCGTGAAGCTCTGGATGTTCTCGAAGGTGACCACTGCGCCGGTCGCGCTGGTACTGGCCATGACCCGGCCGCCGCGGCTCGGGTTCAGGTCGTGCCATGCAGCGGCCCAGCGGGCGTTGCCACCCAGGAACTCGCTGACCGACGGCGAGAAGTCGGTGCCGTTGCTGCCGGCCGGCGAGACGAAGCCGTTGGAGCAGACCTCCAGGCGGTTGGTGCTGCCGCCCGGATAGGACAGGGTGAACGGCAGGTTCACGGTCGCCGTGGAGTCGTCGCCCAGGCTCAGCTGCGTGCCGCTCGGAGCGATCCAGGTACCGGCCCCGGGGCCGACGGAGTACGCACCGCCGTTGAGATCGAAGGTCAGCGAGTCGTTGGCGAGGTCGAACGCCGTCGGAGAGCCGAAGTCCTCGTAGATCGACGCGTCGCAGTCACCGCAGCCCTGGCCGATCAGGGTCTTGTTGGCGCTCGGGATGCCGCTCGGCACCTGGCTGTCGACCGTCACCTGCATCGCGCCGGGTCCGACGCGCGCCTCGTCGATGGTGACATGTCCGAACGACGGCGGCACGTCGCAGTCGAACCAGAAGTTGTAGATGGTGTTCCAGTCGCACGCGTTGTTGGCCGTGGCGAGGAACGACAGCTCGGTCGAGGTGCGGGACGTGGTCCACTGGTTCAGCGGGTCGGTGTCGACGTCGCGGAAGCCGATGTTCGACACGACGGCGCCCTGGTCCATCGGGATCCTCAGGGAAGCGCCGCCCCGGTTGTTGTCGAGGTTCTGGACCGCGTACTCGTAGTGGTACACGCCGTTGGTCGGGCCGGTGACCTTGACCGCGACCAGGAAACGACCGTCGTCGTTGCCGTTGCCGCCCATGCGGGTCGTCGCACCGGTCCAGTGGGTCAGCGCCGGACCTTCGACCGACGATCCGGTCACGCTCGCGCTCCAGCCGCCCGCGCCGCCGGAGATGTTCATCGGCCGCGTCTGGTAGTTGTTGTCGCGGACGCTGGCCGACTCGCCCTGGATCGACACGTAGACCTGGCCGTAGTACTGGCCCGCGCCGACCAGATCCTGCTCCTGGATGATGATCCGGTTCTTGACCGAATCGAACGCGTTGGTCATCGAGCTGGTCAGCGAGCGCCGCGAGTCGGTGGCCGCACTGCCGCTCACCGCGGGGTCACCGCGGTCGAAGTAGCTGCCCTGCGAGTCCCAGGCACCCAGCCAGGGATCGATCTCGTCGGCCGGGGCCAGGTAGTAGCGGTTGCTGTTGATGCCGCTCGAGTAGGTGTCCGAGCAGCCGCGGAAGAAGAACTCGCCGCTGCCGCTGTTGCACGGCGCACACGGACCGCTCGAGAAGTTGTAGGGGACCGTCGAGTGCTTCAGGAAGCTGCGGTTGGAGACCTGCACCATCCGGCCGTCGGCTTCCTTGACCACCAGAAAGGCGATGCGCGGGTAGGTATCGACCATGACCCCGCCGATCTCGTCGACCCAGGTCACGTCGACCGAGCCGGTGTTGCAGTACGAGTGGCCGATCATCAGGCCCATCTCGCCGTTCGGGTAGGCGGGGCCGCGGCGTCCGTATACAGTGGCGTCGACCACGTTGTAGACGCGGACGTCGATGCCGGGGATCGTGTTGCTCTGCGCCAGAAGGGGAGCGGAGAGCGCACCGGTGGCGAAGAGGCCCACCAGTGCCGAAGAGAGGATTCGCATCCATCTTTCATCCCATGGCGGGGCGGCGTGGTCAATCGGTAGAACCGTTGTCGGTGGTCGGAGCGATCTTCGAAGAGTCGAGACCATGAACCGGGGAGACGTCCTCGGGTCCGGCTCCGCCACGTCGCTGGTCTCGCCGTCGATTCGACCACGCTGCGCCTGATATCGCCTGGATCTCCGCGCCGGCGCGACCATCTGCCCCGCAGTCGGTGTGCCGTCCATGCGGCGGACCTGATCGACAGGTTCGCCTGGGGGGTCTGGTCCGGTGTTCGAGACGAGCCGGACTCGTCGGAGTCGGACCCCTGAGGAGCCGGACCAGCAGGGTAGGCGAGGTGAGGTGCGGGTGATCGACGCCCGACCCGAGTACCGTCGTTCCGAGTACCGTCGTCTTCGATCGGCACGAATCGAGCGATCGGCCGATCGAGTTCCGTAGCGTCGCGCGCCACGAGATCCTGGACTCTCCGGTCGTTCTGACCTCGACCCGTGGCCCGGCTGCGGTCCAGTTCGCGTGGCCGGTCGACCCGGCCGCGATGGGAGCGAGCGTCGACACGGCCTACGCGATCGTCGATCCGGATGTCGATGACCTGGGCATCGTGCACGTGGACTCGTTGCGCACGATCATCGGTGGCAACGTGCAGGCAGTGAACTCGACCGTGACGCGACGGGGCCGTGACGCGAATGGGCCGTGACACGACTCGGGAATGACGCGACGCGGCCCTGGTCTCGGCGGTCCGTCCGTCGCCGCAATCGCAACTGCGACCACCGCGAGTCCGACACATCATGCGTCGAGACCCGCGCCCATGTGCCGATGCCCCGAACCTGCATCTGCCGGGCTGCTCCATACGATCCGTCGCCCATGCGACGCATGCGTCCCTCGATCCTCCGCCGTGGTCTCGGCGTGACCCTCTCGCTCGGCTCCGTGCTCAGCATCGTCCTCGCGTCTGCCTGCAGCAGCACCATTCCGCGGCGTCAGCCCACCCCGGGCGAGCGCTTTCCCGACGTCCAGGGCCAGGCCCTCGACGGCACCGTCTGGAACCTGCCCGGCGACCTCGCTGGTGCGCCGGCCATCCTGCTGATCGGCTACGTCCAGGACGCGCAGTTCGACCTCGACCGCTGGCTGCTCGGTCTCGCCCAGCTCGGCACGCCGGTGAAGGTGCTGGAGGTGCCGACCATCCCCGGCCTCGTGCCTGGCCTGTTCGCCGGCACCATCGACTCGGGCATGCGCTCGGGCATCCCGCAGGAGGACTGGGGCGGAGTCGTCACGGTCTACGACGACGGCCAGGCGATCGTCGATTTCCTCGGCAACGAGCGGCCGCGCAACGGGCGGGTGGTCCTACTCGACACGGCGGGCGGAGTGGTCTGGAGCGCAGACCGCGGCTACTCGGCGGCGTTGGTCCGGGATCTCGATGCGACTGCCAGACGGCTGCTCGCTGGCCGGTGAGCGCGGGGCTCAGGTGGTGACACCCTGCAATTCGGCTGCGCAGCGCTCGCCCAGCGCCAGCGCGACGCTGACCCCGCAACCGCCGAGTCCGGCCATCCAGTAGAGCCCGTCCACGGTCGGATCGAAGCCCGCGCGCAACGACCGATCGGGGGTGAAGGTACGCAGTCCGCGCCAGCCACCGACCAGCCGCAGATCGGCGAGAGCCGGGAGGTAGCGGGTCAGTTTCTCGTGGGCGAGGGCCCGGCCCAGTGCTTCGACGGGGGCGCCCGAGCCCGCGCCGCGCTTCGGGAACCGGTCGGTCTCGTCGCAGGGCGAGACCAGGAACCCGCCGGCTTCGGGGCGGACGTACAGTCCGACGTCGTCGATCCAACACCACGGATGGTCGCGCGTGCCCAACGGGTGCGGAGCCGACTGGAGCAGGTGCCGGGCCTTCGGCGTGAGTTCGGGACCGGTCAGGTCGGCCCGGCGCGCCAGCGCATCGCTCCAGGCGCCCGCGGCCAGGACCACGATCCCCGCGTCGATCGGTCCGCGGTCGGTGATCACTCCGGCGATCCGGTCCCCGCGCCGGGTCAGTTCGAGGACCTCCACGCCGGTGCGGAGTTCGGCTCTGCGGCGTCGGGCGCCGCGCAGGAAGCCCTGGCCGAGGGTCCACGCATCGCAGAGTCCCTCGTCGGGCAGCCACCAGGCCTCGGTCACCGGGCTGCCGGCCATCGCCGGCGCGACGCGTCCGAGGAGCCGGGGATCGGCGGCCTCGCAGCGGATGCCGCGCGCGCGCAGGTCGGCGGCGATGGGCTCGTAGCGCGGATCGGGCTCGGCGAGCGCCAGCACCGCGCCGGTGGTCCGGAGCGGCGCCGCGCCCTCCCAGTCCGGGTGGCTCGCCAGCGAGTCGATGCGCAGGCGGGACTTGCACGCCAGCGCGCGTTCCTCCTCACCCGCCACGAAGCAGCGCAGCATCCCGGCGTTCTGCGCCGACGCCTCGCCGAGCGGCTGGCGGCCTTGTTCGAGGATCAGCACGCGGCATCGCGGCCCGGCGAGGTGCCAGGCCAGGCTCGCGCCGGCGATCCCGGCGCCGACCACGACTACGTCCGGACGGTCCAAGACCGCACCATAGGTCGGCGAGGGCCGGACCTGAACCGGTGTTCCGATCCAAGACCGCCGCGAAGCGTGCGTGGGTCCACTCCGGGGCCCGGGCTACACTGAGTCGGCAACCCGATCGAGACTACCGACCGAGTAGAGGTCTCTGTGGCCCGCTGTGTGGGCCGTGTGAGCCTGTGACTCTGCAAGAGCCACAAGCTCACTTCGTCGCCCGCTCCGGCGGGCCCGCCGCATGAACTTCCACAGCGCCCAGTACGCAGTCTTCCTGTGCGTGGTGTTCGCGGCGTTCTGGGCGGCGCGCGACTGGCGGGTGCTGCGCGGCGTGCTGCTGCTGGTCGGCAGCTACGTGTTCTACGCGGGCTGGAACGAGCTGTACCTGCTGCTGATCGTCGGCTCGACCCTGCTCGACTACTACGTCGGCGGGGCGCTGGCGCGGACCTCGCAGGACCGGCGGGCGCGGCGCAAGACCCTGGTCACCACCTCGGTGGTCGCCAACCTCGGCCTGCTCGCGGTCTTCAAGTACTACGGCTTCTTCCGGGACAACGTCGAAGCCACGCTCGGTGCGCACCTGCCGGAGCTCGACGTTCTGCTGCCGGTCGGCATCAGCTTCTACACCTTCCAGTCGCTGTCGTACACGATCGACATCTACCGCGGCACGCTGCAACCGGCGCGGGGGCTGGTCGAGTTCGCGCTCTATGTCGCGTTCTTCCCGCAGCTCGTCGCCGGTCCGATCGTCCGCGCGTCGACCTTCCTGCCGCAGCTCGACCACCGCCCCGCACTCGGCCGCGAGGACCTGCACCGCGGTCTCGAGCGGATCGGCATCGGCCTGGTGAAGAAGGTCGCGGTGGCCGACGTGCTGGCGGTTGCACTGGTCGACCCGGTGTTCGCCGACGGCTCGACCCTCGGCGGCTTCGCGGCGCTGCTCGGCGTCTACGCCTACGCGCTGCAGATCTACTGCGACTTCTCGGGCTACAGCGACATCGCGATCGGCAGCGCCCGGCTGTTCGGCTTCGAGATCCCCGAGAACTTCCGGCGCCCCTACCTCGCGACCAGCATCCAGGACTTCTGGCGGCGCTGGCACATCTCGCTGTCGACCTGGCTCCGCGACTACCTCTACATCCCACTGGGCGGGAACAGGGGTGGCCGCTGGTCGACGCTTCGCAACCTCGCCCTGACGATGCTGCTCGGCGGCCTGTGGCACGGCGCGGCCTGGAACTTCGTGCTGTGGGGCGGGCTGCACGGGCTGTGGCTGGCGGTCGGCCGGATCTGGCCGCGCGTCTTCTCGAGGGTGCCGCTGCTCGGCCCGCTGTGCGCGGGTCTCGTCACCTTCCACCTGGTCTGCTTCGCGTGGGTGTTCTTCCGCGCCGGCGCGAGCTTCGACCTGGCGCTCGACGTCCTGGCGCGGATCGCCGGGGGCGGTGACCTGTCGCTGCCCTCCCTGGCTCCCGGTGTGGTCGTCGCGTTGCTGCTCGGGCTGGCGACCCATCTCCTGCCGCGGTCCCTGGAGCGCCGCTGCTCCGATCTGCTCGTCGCCACGCCGAGCTGGGCGGTCGGCGCTGCGCTCACGCTGCTGTTCGGCGCGTTGGCGTGGGCCGAGGTCGGCGGGGTTCCCTTCATCTACTTCCAGTTCTGAGGACGCCGTTGACTGCCGAGCCGGACGAATCGAAGCCCTTCCCCCTGCGCGCGGTGCTCGGTCTCGTCGTGGGCTTCCTCGCGGCCACGCTCTGGTGGAACCTGCTGCCCGGCGGACCGGCCGACGTGCTGCCGTCGTTGCCGGCCGAGCCGAAGACCCCGGCGATCGAGTGGTCGGCCGAGAAGGGTGACGACGAGTTCCGGGTGGTTGCGGTCGGGCTCAGTCCGACGATGGGCTACCCGTACCTGCCGGTCGGGGTGGCCTCGTTCGCGACGCTCTGCGACGTCGGTCTGCGTGCCGCCGGGGCCGCAGCACCGAAGCGGATTCGGGTCGCGCCGCTGGCGATGGACTCGGCCGACGCGCCGACGGTCGTGGAGCTGTGTCGCCTCGCGCTGCAGCACGATCCCGACCTGCTGCTGGTGGAATTGGGCGCCAACGAGGCGTCGACCCGGCTGTTCGGCGAGCGTCCGCTGATCGGACCCGGCTGGCTGGGGGCGCTGGCCGACCGGACCACGCGGGCGCGGCTGCCGCTCGATGCGCTCGGTCGAGAGCTGGTGGGCGCTTCCGAAGCCGATGGGGCCGGAGTCGACGAGCCCGGCGAGAGCCCGCAGCAGCGCGCGATCCGGCGGATCTTCGAGGCCCGCCCCGGGCAGCCCCTCGTCGACGGCCTGCCGGTCACGCCGCTGGAGCTGGAGGCGCTCGCCGACCGCGCTGCGCGCGCGATCGATCAGATCGCCGAACTCGCCGCTGCGGCAGGCGTCGAGGTCGTCGTCTGGACCTCACCGTTCGACCTGCACCACGCCTGGCCGATCGGCATGGTCGGTGTCGAGCCCGCGCTGGACGAGCTCGTCGCGAGGCTGCGTGCCGGCGAGGAGGTGGGACTGGAGGAGGGGTTCGCGGCGGTCGAGAATCCCGGGGACCGCGCCGACGCGTGGCGGGTCGTCGCCGAACTCCGGCGCCGGCACGGCGTAGCCGACCGCGACGACCTGCCGTTCCGGCGGGCCCGCGATCTCGACCCTGCGCCGATGCACGTGGTCGGCCCGGTGATCGACGCCGTTGCTGAACGCGCTGCCGCGCTCGAGGGCGTGCACTTCGAGGCCCTGGCCGACGGGCTCGACGCGGGCTTCATCGATGTGACCCACCCCGGCCTGGCCGGCCAGCGCGACCTGGCGCTGCGGCTCCGCGACCTGCTGGCCAGGCGCGACGGGCTCGCCGCCTCGGTCCCGTCGCGTGACTCCTTCCTGGTCGCGGTCGACGCGTTCGTCGCGGCGCGCATCCCGACCCGTGAGGCGCGCATCGCCGAGGGCAAGGGTGCGCGCATCGACGTGCTCACCCACATGATCTTCGGCGCGGTCCGCGACGCCCTCCCGCGCTTCGCGCCGGCGCTCGACGGCCTGCGGCTCGAGGTCGCCGGTCCCCAGGACCCCGACTGGCAGCATTGGGCGGTCGTCGCCGCGGTCGCCGCGGCCGGCGTGGCGGGCGACCTGGAGTCGCTCGGCGCGGGCACCGACGAGGAGCGGACCCGGCGGATCGCCGAGTGGAGTCTCGAACTCTGGAACCTCGAAGGCAGCGCCCTCACCGCGCGCCTCCTCGATCGGGCGCAGCGCTCGCGTTGATTTGCCTTTCCGCGGTGAGGACCGGGCGGTAGGAATCCGGCGTGGCCACCACCAGCTACCTGCGCGTCGACGTGTTCTGTGATCGTCCCTTCGGCGGCAACCCGCTCGCGGTCTTCCCCGAGGCCGACGACCTCGGCGACGACACGATGCGCCTCTTGGCCCGCGAGATGAACCTGTCGGAGACGGTGTTCTGTCTGACGCCAACCGCGCCGCAGGCCGACACCCGCCTGCGCATCTTCACCGTCGACCGCGAGGTGCCGATGGCCGGTCATCCCACGGTGGGCACGATCTTCGCCCTCTGCGAGTCGGGGATCCTCGACGTGGGGGATGGCGAGACGGTCCTGCAGGCGGAACTCGGCGTCGGCGTCCTGCCGGTCGTGGTGCGCAAGCGCGACGGTGTGGTCGAGTCGGTGACGATGACCCAGCGTGCGCCGCGCTTCGGCGAGCCGTTCGGCGACGTCGAGCTGGCGGCGCGGGCGCTGGGGCTGCGGGCCGACCAGCTCTGTCCCGGCGAGCTGCCGATCCGGGTGGTCGACACCGGCATCCCGTGGTTGCTGATCCCCTGCGAAGATCTCCGCGCCGTGCAGCGCATCGACCCAGTGGCGTCCGCTTGCCGGCAGCTCGCCGAGCGCACCGGCACCGACCTGATCCACGCGTTCACGCAGGACGTCGTCGACCACTCCAGCTCGGTCCACACCCGGCACGTCTGGTTTGGCACCGTGACCCCGAGCGAGGACCCGGCGACCGGTTCCGCCGCCGGGTGCCTGGGCAGCTACCTCGTCCACGAGCAGGTGTTGCTGGCGGCGCCCGACGTCGAGCTGACCGTCGAGCAGGGTCTGGAGATCGGACGTCCGTCGCGGATCCGGGTGCGCGTGGCAACCTCGAAGGGCCGCGTCAACGAAGTCCAGGTCGGTGGCACCGCGGTGCTGATGGGTGGCGGCGAGATCCGGGTCTGACCCGGATCGACGGATTGCCGAGCGACGCCGGGCGGTCGAAGATGGGGGATCCGCCGCGCCCATGACCTCGCACCCCATCGACCGCCTCGGCCGCCCCCAGCGAAGCCTCCGCGTCTCGGTCACCGACCGCTGCAACCTCCGCTGCACCTACTGCATGCCGGAGGAGAGCTACGTCTGGCTGCCGAAGTCCGACCTGCTGGACTTCGACGAACTCGAGCGGCTCGTCGCGCGGTTCGTGACGCAGGGCGTCGATCGGCTGCGGCTGACCGGCGGCGAGCCGTTGCTGCGCCAGGACCTCGACGTGCTGGTGGCGAAGTTCGCCGCCCTCGCGGGGATCGGCGACATCGCGATGACCACCAATGCGGTGCTGCTGCCGGAGAAGGCCACGGCGCTGCGCGCCGCCGGGTTGCGCCGGGTGACGGTCAGCCTCGACACGCTGCAGCCCGAGCGCTTCGCGCAGCTCGCCGGTCGCGACCAGTTCGTCGCGACTCTCGCCGGCATCGATGCAGCGCTCGCCGCCGGCTTCGAACAGGTCAAGCTGAACACGGTCGTGATGCGCGGCCGCAACGACGACGAACTCGTCGACCTGCTGGCGTTCGGCCGCGAGCGCGGCATCGAGGTCCGGTTCATCGAGTACATGGACGTCGGTGGCGCCACCGGCTGGCACGGCGACCTGGTGGTGCCGCGCCGCGAGATCGTGGCCCGTGTCGCGGCGGCAACGGGCGGCGTCGAGGCGCTGCGGGAGGACGACTGGGCGCCCGCCGATCGCTTCCGCGCCGGCGATGGCACCGTGTTCGGTGTGATCTCGTCGACCACCGAGCCCTTCTGTCGCACCTGCGACCGCACCCGGTTGACCGCCGACGGACGTTGGTTCACCTGCTTGTACGCGCGCGAAGGGGTCGATCTGCGCGGTGCGCTGCGCAGCGGTGCCAGCGATGCCGAACTCGAAGCATTGATCGGACGCGTGTGGACCGATCGGTCCGACCGGGGTGCGGAGGAACGGTTCGAGCTGCTCCATCGGCGCGGTCCGCTCGCCGAGGCGGAGCATCTGCGCAGCGATCCGCACCTCGAGATGCACACCCGAGGTGGCTGACGCAGTCGCGTCGTTCGGCGATTTCCTGCGCTCTGCTTCGTGATGCGCTAGGGTCATGCGGTCATGGCCGAGCCAAAGCTCCGTGACCTCCTGCCCTCGACCGCGGAATTCCGCGATGCGGTCTTCGCGGGGCTATCGTCGGATCCCAAGACCCTGCCGACGGCGTATCTCTACGACGAGACCGGCGCGCGCCTGTTCGAGGCGATCTGCACGCTGGATGAGTACTACCCGACGCGCACCGAGATCGCGATCATGCGCGACCATGCGGCCGCGATGGCGCGGGAACTCGGCCCGCGCGTGCGGCTGGTGGAACCGGGGGCGGGGGCGTTGACCAAGGTTCGCTACCTGCTCGCGCACCTCGACGATCCGGTCGACTTCGTGCCGATCGACATCAGCATCGAGCAGCTGGAGAACGAGGCGCGCATCCTGGCCAAGGAGTTCCCCGAGCTGCCGGTCCACCCGGTCGCCGCCGACTTCACCGAGGCGTTCGCACTGCCGCCGGTCGATCCACCGCCGGCGCGCACGGTGATCTACTACCCCGGATCGACGATCGGCAACTTCCTGCCGGAGGACCAGGTCGCGTTCCTGCTGCGGATGCGGGAGCTGATCGGGTCGCAGGGTGCCCTGCTGGTCGGCGTCGACCTCTACAAGGACCTCTCCAAGCTGTTGCCGGCGTACGACGATGCGGCCGGAGTGACCGCGGCGTTCACCAAGAACCTGCTGGCGCGGATCAACCGGGAACTCGACGGAACCTTCGACACCGGCCTGTTCGAGCATCGTGCCTCGTTCGAGGCCGAGCCGAGCCGGGTGGTCCTCGAGGCGGTGAGTTCGGTCGACCAGACCGTCGAGGTCGCCGGGCGGTCGTTCCACTTCGCGGCCGGCGAGGCGGTGCGGACCGAGTACTCGCACAAGCCCACGCTCGAGGCCTTCGCGAAGCTGGCCGGCACCGCGGGGTTGCTGGTTCGTCGGGTCTGGACCGACGAGGACGACATGTTCAGCGTGCAGCTGCTCGAGCCGGCGAGCTGACCCTGCGCTCCGGTCCGGACCGCCGGAACCGATCGACGGGAATCGATGCGGTGGGGTAGCTTGCCGGGCGTCTCCTCCTGCTCGCCGCGACTCCGCCGATGCTGTTCCGGTTCAGCCTCTACGGCTTCCTGAAGAACCTGCGGTTCTTCGAGTCCTTCCTGATCCTGGCGCTGCTCGACCGTGATCTCGACTTCGCGGCGATCGGCTGGCTCGTTGCCGTCCGCGAGATCACGGTGACGGCCTGCGAGGTGCCGTCGGGCGCGGTGGCCGACTCGCTGGGCCGGCGCCGCTGCATGGTCGCGAGCATGGCCGCCTACGTGGCCTCGGCGCTGCTCCTGGCACTCAGCCAGAGCTATGCGCTGCTGGTCGGGGCGATGCTCGCGCAGGGCCTCGGCGATGCGTTCCGCAGCGGCACGCACAAGGCGATGATCGATGCGTGGCTCCGCCAACAGGGCCGCGCCGACGAGCGCTCGCGGGTCTACGGCTTCACCCGATCGTGGTCGAAGATCGGCTCGGCGGTGTCGGCGCTGTGCGGCGGGCTGCTGTTGGTCGCCGGCGCCGACTACCGCGGCATGTTCCTGGCATCGGCGGTGGTCGCGCTGTTGAACCTCGTGAACCTCGCCACCTACCCGAAGGGGCTCGACCTGCCGCCCGAAGCGGTGCCCGGCTCGTTGCGCGGCACCCTCCACGCACTGCGCGAGGCGCTCCGGGAGGTCGTCGCTCCGGGCCGGTTGCGGGGTCTGCTGGTCTCCAGCTCGACCGCGCTCGGCACCTACGAGGTCGCGCGCGACTACCTGCAGCCGGTGCTGCAGACCCTGGCCCTGGCGATCCCGATCGGCGTGGGGCTGCGCGACGAGGCGCGCGTGGGTCTCGCGGTCGGCGTGGTGTCGGCCGTGATGTTCCTGCTGGCCGGCGCCGCTTCGCGTCGCTCGCACCGCGTCGAGTCGCGCCTCGGTGGTGCCGACCGGGCAGCCCGCTCGCTGATGCTCGGCCAGGTCGCGTGCTACGGGGTGGTGGGAGTCGGCCTGGCGTTCGGGATCGCGTGGTGCGCGGTGCTCGCCTTCGTGGCGATGGGGATCCTGCACAACTTCTGGCGACCGGTGCAGATGGGCCGTGTTGCCGATGCCAGCGACGCGGCAAGGACCGCGACCGTGATGAGCATCGAGTCGCAGGCCAGCGCCCTGGTCGCCGCACTGTGCGCTCCGGCGATCGGTCTGTCGGTCGATCTGCTGGCGGAGGGGCGGACGCCGACTCCGCTCGGAGCACTGGCGCCGGTCGGCCTGGTCGCGGTGCCGCTGCTGCTGTCGCTCTGGGCTGAGCGTGGGCGCCCGTCCGCCTCCGTCGGCTGACCGCGCGACGTGGTCACGATCTGATCACCGGGCGACCGGGCCGGGGTGCCGCCGGGCAGTTCCTGTCCATCGGTGCCCGCGGGGGTGCGTCGCGCTTCCGTCGCCGTGACCGTGCGGGGTATGGGGGTAGGGCACCGGAGTCCAGGCCCATGAGCGCGATCCAAGTTGCCCCGTCCCTCTCCCACCATGGCGCCACCACCGGCGCGGTGCTCGGTGACCGGCTGTATGTCGTCGGGGGGAGCCGCAGCGCCTACCACCACGTCGGAGACGTCCGGCTGGTGTCCGCGCGGGGGGCGAGCTTCGAGGATCCCCGCGTGCCGGCTCTCGACCGGCCGCGTGGCGATCTGGTCGCCGTGGCGCACGCCGGCACCGACTCGATCCTCGCAGTGGGTGGGGTGGTCGCCACGGATCACTGCGACCAGCCATCCAACGAGCCGTCTCGGGAGATGAACCGGCTCGATGTCCGAACCGGGACCTGGTCGCGATGCGCGCCGCTGCCGGCGCCGCGCGCCAAGGCCGGGGTCGCGATGCTCGGTGACCGCATGCTGGTCATCGGGGGGCGTCAGGACGACCTCGACTCCGCCTCGATGTTCGCCTACCACGTCCTCGACGATCGCTGGGAGTGGATCGGTCTGTTCCCGTTCGGAGCGCGCCACGCCGCCGCCTGTGCCTTCGGAGATCGGGTCTGGTACGTGGGTGGGTGGACCGCCGGCTCGGGTGCCGGGACCCTCCGGGCGGGCTGCTACAGCTACGACCCAGCGGATCGCGAGGTGCGACGCCATGCCGACCTTCCGGTGCCTCGCGCCGGCCACGCGCTGGTCGTGCACCGCGGCGCCCTGCACGTCCTCGGCGGCGTCGACGAGCGCAAGCAGCCGACCCGCACGGTGTTCCGCTACGACGCGGCCCGCGATCGCTGGCAGCAGCTCGCGCCGTTGGTGACCGACCGGGCCATGTTCGCCGCCGGGTCGCTCGGCGGCGCGATCGTGGTGGCCGGCGGCTGGCGCAAGGCACCGGGTGAGGCCAACGGCAGCGCCGAGCGCCACGTGCCGGCGGCTGCTCGGGCGGCCCGCGCGCTCACCGCGTCGCCAACAGCTCCGCGTACATCTCGCGGATCTCGTCCTGCCCGGCCTTCAGATCGTCGGGCGTCTTGATCGGGAAGAACCGCGACGTCGGGCCGGTGCGCCGCACGCGGAGGATGTGCGAGCGGAGGAAGCGGGTCATCTCGCCGACCAGCCGCTCGATCTGCACCGCGGGGCGGCCGTCGACCTTCTTCTCGACGAAGTACCAGCCGAGTTCGAAGTCGCGGTCCAGCGCCTTGGCCGAGAAGTGGAACGTGTTGGTGTTGAACACGTCGACGATGCTCGGGTCGAAGCCGTCCGGGTAGCGGATCTGTTCGATGAGCTGCAGCTTGCCGTCGTAGAGGTAGGGCGAGCCGCCGACGTCGCCGGGCCACTTGGGGGCGGCCTCCACGGTCATCTCGGCGCGGGAGTCGATGTGGGCGCCGAGGATCGCCGGGCTGACCCGCGCGCCGAGGTTGTCGACGTTCGACAGCAGCACGTGTTCGCCGCCCGCGGCGAGGAACTTCTCGAGCATGCCGCTCTTGCGGAACGCCGGGGCGAAGTCACCGTGGCCCGGCCCGTGCGGCGAGACCTCGCCGGCGTCGGTCGTGAAGATGTCGCCGTCGGGCTCCATCCGCACCGAGATGAACTGCGTGAAGCAGTGGACCTGGTCCTTCGGGTAGCCGAACCAGTTGTGTTGCTCGAGGTGTTCGCGCGTCGAGTCGTCGGTCGCGAAGCTGTTCATCAGGAACACCGGGATCCGCACCCCGTGCTCGTCGGCCATGCGGGCGACGTCGCGGATCTTGAGCTCCAGGAACGAGCGGTCGTCGACCACCGGAACCACGCCCTTGACCACGCCGCCGAAGCGCGTCGCCATGCCGCCATTGAGGATCACCACCCCGAAGGCGCCACGACGGATCGCATCGCGACCCAGCGATTCCAGGCGCTCGCGCTCGGACCCGTCTTTCGGGATGTCGTGGATCTGGTCCGACGACGGTGCGCAGATCTTGCCGGCGACGACGTTGTTCGCCTGCGACAGCGTGCCGTCGGCGACCTTGGCCTGCCACGAGGCGAACAGCTGCGGGTCGAACCCGTAGCGGGTGAGGAAGGCGAGGTCGGGCTCGGACAGGGACTTCACGGTTTCGGGTTTCCCGATGGGGATCGAGCCCCGCAGCGTAGCCGCGGAGCGAGGGCCGTACCAACCCCGGAGACGGGGTGTCCTTTCTTGTCGGCTGCTCGGCTGGCTGGGAACATCCCGATCGCATGGCCGGCGCATCCCAGACCACCGCAGCGAGCGAGGTCGAACTGCTCGACTGGAACGCGGCCCTGACCGGGCTGCAGGGCATCGGTCCGGTGGTGGCGGCGACCCTGCAGGAGGCCGGTCTCGCCAGCCTCGGCGACCTGCTCGGACTGTTCCCGCGGCGTCACCGGGCCATCGCCGATGTCGAGCGGCCCGACGACGCGCTGGTCGGGCAACTCGTCCGGTTGCGGGGGCGCCAGAGGCGGGCGACGCTGCGTTGGCTGCCGGGGCGGCGCTGCCTGGTGGAGATCGAGTTCGCGGGGCCCGTCCCGGGGGGAGACTTCCGGGCGCCGTTCTTCAATCAGCGCTGGATGAAGGATGCCTTCGCCGACGGCGCCGAGCGCCAGCTCGAGGGGCGGCTCGACAAGGTCCGTGGCCGCTTCGTGTTGACCGCGGCGCGCGTGGTCTCCAAGCGGATGGACGCCGCGGGCGACTGCGTGGTCTCCTACCCCACGCTGGAGGGGGTCTCCGACCTGCGGCTGCGGTCGTTCGTCCATCAGGCGCTGCGGCGGGTCGACCCTGCGAGCGTGCCGCTGGTCGACGTGCCGGCGCTCACCGCGGCCGTCGGTGGGCTGGAGCTGCCGCGCGGCGACCGGCTGGCGCCATGGCGGGCGATGCACGAGCCGCGGCACGTCGCCGAACACGAGGCTGCGCGCCGCCACTTCGCACTGGCCGAGGCGGTCGGATTGTTCCGGCGCGTCGAGGCGCGGCGCCGGGAGCGGTCGGCCCGGCCGGCGCCGTCGATAGAGGTGGGGGCGGCGCACGCGGCGCGGATGGCGCGGGTGCTGCCGTTCGCGTGGACCGACGACCAGGCGGCGGCGGTGGCGGCGATCCGGGCGCGGCTCCGCGGCGCAGACGGCCCGAGCGCGGTCCTCCTACACGGCGACGTCGGCACCGGCAAGACCGCGGTGGTCCTCGATGCCGCGCTCGCCGCGATCGATGCCGGGTACCAGGTCGCGCTGCTGGCCCCGACCGGTCTGTTGGCCGAGCAACATGCGGCGGGGCTCGGTGCCTGGCTCGCCGGCGAAGGCGTGCGCACCGCGATGCTGCGCGGCGACCTGCCGGCGGCCGAGCGGCGCGAACTCGAAGACCGACTCGCGGCGAGCGACATCGACCTGGTGTTCGGCACCCACGCGCTGTTCTCGGCGCGGACCCGCTTCGCCGCTCTCGGCCTGGTCGTGGTCGACGAGCAGCACCGCTTCGGCGTGGCGCAGCGCGCCGCGATGGCGCGGAAGGGCCGCGATCCACATGTGCTGGTCACCACCGCGACGCCGATCCCGCGGACGCTGACCTACGCGCTGTTCGGCGATCTCGATCTGGTCGAACTCCGCACGCGGCCTCACGGCAACCCGCCGCCGCGCGCGGTCGAGGTGGCCCGCGAGCGGTGGAGCAAGGTGCTCCGAGCGATCGAGGCGCGGTGCCGGCGCGGCGAGGGTGTGTTCGTGGTCTGCCCGAAGATCGGCGAGGACGGCGGGCGCGGTGGCGCGGTGCGGATGCTCCGGGAACTGTCCGAGCGGTTCTCCTGCGGGCTGGTCCATGGGCGTCTGTCCGCGGAGGAACGGCAGACGATCACCCAGGCGTTCCGCGACGGTGCGTTCGACGTGCTGGTCGGTACCACCGTGCTCGAGGTCGGCATCGACGTGCCGCGCGCCACGTTGATGGTGGTCGCCGGCGCCGAGCACTTTGGCATCGCCACGCTGCACCAGCTGCGTGGCCGGGTCGGCCGCGGGGCGAAGCGCGGTCTGTGCATCCTCGCCGGCGAGAGCAGCGCGCGGACCCGCGCCGTGGCGACCACCACCTGCGGCTTCGCGCTGGCCGAGGAAGACCTGCGACTGCGCGGTGCCGGCGAGCTGCTCGGCGCGCGGCAGAGCGGCGCGCTCGACTTCCGCGCCCTCGATCCGCTGGAAGACGCCGAGCTGTTGGCCGAGGCGAGGGAGTTGGTGCGCGGCGAAGCGACCCGGCACCCCAGGAGGAGCGAACCATGAAGACCTTGTCCGTCCACGAAGCCCGCGAGATCGACACCGACGCGGTCGAGCGCCTCGGCATGCCGTCGATCCTGTTGATGGAGAACGCCGCGCGCGGGGTGGCCGAACACGCGGCGCAGCTGGGCGAGCGCTTCGTGATCCTGTGTGGCCCGGGGAACAACGGCGGCGACGGCCTGGCCGCGGCGCGCCACCTCGGACCGTCGCGCTGCCGGATCTTCCTGCTCGCCGAGCCCGACCCGCGGAAGTGCCCCGACGCCGCGCTGCAGCTGGAGATCCTGCGCCGCGCAGGTGTCACGGTCGACGTCGACGCCGATCCGAGCCCGGACCTCGAAGGTGTGTGGATCGACGCGCTGTTCGGCACCGGCCTGACGCGCGCGGTCGAGGGCCGCGCCGCCGGGTGGATCGAGACCATGAGGACCGCGACCGGTCCGAAGCTTGCCGTGGACATCCCGAGCGGACTGGACGGCGACCTCGGCCATCCGCTCGGCTCGGCGACGGTGCGCGCGGACGTCACGGTGACGTTCTTGGCGGCGAAGACCGGGCTGGTCGCTGCAGAAGCGCAGCCGTTCGTGGGCCGGATCGAGGTCGTGGGATTGGGACTGCCTTGAGCCGAGCGCCGACCTGCCTCCTCGCGGTGTTCCTGAGCGGTGGCTTCGCAGCGGGCCAGCAGGTCGCCGGAGTTCCCTCGGCGGAGCCCGCACCCGAGCGCCCGAACCGGGTCGTGCGCGACGACGAGGGTTTCTTCGCACCCATCGTCACGTGGGACGGCGGTGCCGGCACCGTCTCGATCCGTCGCGCCGGCCAGCGGGAAGCGGGCGAGGTCGCGATCGACGTGCCGCTCGCCGGTGACCTGATCTGGCCGGGGGCCACCTTCCAGGACGAGACCTGCATCCTGGTCGGTTCCGATCCCGAGCGACGCGTCGGCGTCGTGCAGCAGCTCCGATGGAGCGAGACTGCGGGCACCTTCACCTGTGACCCCGCCACGGGGATGCGAAGCCTGCCCGGTGCCGACCTGGTCGGCGCGGCGTACGACCCGGACGGCGAGATGCTGTTCCTCCTCGATGCTACGAACTCGCGCATCGTGTCCGGGCACTACGTTCTCGGCGGTCCGCTGCCGACCGACTGGGAGACCCTGGTAGACGTCCGACATGCGCCGGTCCTGGCCCACGCCGCGGAGCACACGCTGGGCATGTCCCGTCGGGACGACTTTCCCTTGGCGTTCCGGCTGCATCCATACCCACGCGGCGGTGCCGGACCGATCCGGTTCGTGCGCGTCGACGAGGACGCCGTCGAGTCGGGCGTGATCGCAGGGGGGCTGGAGCTCCAGGACCTCCCTGCGGCACTGGAGCTCGATGCGACGCGCACTGCGCTCAGGATCGTCACCGCACCCCACGTCCGGATCCGCGTGTTCTCGATCGCGGACGGGAGCGGGCGACTTCCGCTCTGCACCGGCCGCGCGGATGCGGCAGGCGTGTTCCGAGCGGTCGTGCCGGCTCCGTTCGCCCCCGACGCACGCGTGGAGATCGAACTCCGCGGTGTCGTGCGGCGTCGTAGCCAGCGATTCGAACTCGGCCGGTGAGGCTCGTTCCGCCCGTGCGCTACTTCCCCAGCACGTAGCGATTCTGCGATGCCACGTAGCGCCGCTTGCCGATCCGGTCGTGGGCCTTGCCGGCCAGCACCTGCTGGACGTCTGCGACCACCCGCGCGTCCTCGACGAAGTAGCTGTGCTCGACCATCCCGGAGACGATCTCGCTGCAGTCGATGTTGGTCACGTTGGCCGGCACGTTGAGCGGCCGACTCGGACCCTGCGAGCCGAGGCGGGTCGGGTTGTTCTTGGTCTTGTCGCTGACCACCAACGCGGTGTCGCCGCTGTTGAAGTAGACGCTCACGCCGTTGCCCATCTTCGGCAGCGGGAGCAGCTTGTAGTCGAGGTCGAAGGCGTCGTCGTCCTCGTCGGCGGCCATCAGGAAGATCTGGTCGAACAGGCGCGGCAGCGAGCCGGAGGTCGCCAGCGCCTCTTGGATGCCGTTGCGCAGCACGTAGTTGCCCATGCTGTGCGCCATCAGGTGCAGCTTCGAGCCGCAGTTCTCCTCGCGACGGATCTCGACCAGGAAGTCGCGGAGTTTCAGCAGCGCGCGGGCGAATGCAGGTGCCGAGGTCTTGGCGTCGGTGCGGTCTCGCTTGTAGGCCAGGAACGGCAACATGCTGCCGTCCGACGGCCAGCTGAACACCACCACGTTGAGCGGGTGGGAGTAGGTCTTGATGATCCGCGCGCCGGTGAGGATCGCCTCCTGGAACGAGACGTTGTAGCCGTGGACGAAGGCGAGGGTGTCCACGCCCGCGCACATGTCCTGACGCAACGTCTCGAAGACCTTCTGGCTGCCGAGCAGCGCCTTCTCGTCGTCGTCGGCGAGCTTCTCCGGCGCGACTCGGATCGAGCGGACCTTCGGGGTCGAGCCGGTCAGTGCGCAGTCGACCTCGCCGAACCGCAGGCTGTCGATCGAGACCGGATTGAACTCGCCGCCGAAGTCGTCTGGGTCGTCGAGCCGGTTGGGGTTCCGGTTGGTGGCGAAGTAGATGGTCGCGCGGGTCGGTTTCGCGCGGCGGGCCGTGGTCTTGCGGGTGGTCTTGCGGGTGGCCATGAGCAGCTCCTTCCCGGGTCGGGATTCCGGTATGCGCGATCATCGCCAGTCGCACTGGAGACGCAGCAACGCTTTCCGCCCGGCTTCACGGATCCTGGTCCCAGCACACCACCGCGCCGTCGCGTTCCTTGACGATGCGCACGTTGCCGTCCTGCGAGACCACGATGCCGAGCACGTCGGGGTGCGCGGCGCACAGCCGGTAGACCGCACGGTGCCGCGTGCCGACGCGCAGCACCCGTTCCGGCTTGGTGTTCTCGGCCTCCACGTCGAGCGCCCGCGCGACGCGGACGACCTCGGGGAGTTCGCCCGACACGAAGGCCCCGAAGCCGCGCAGCTCGAAGCGGCGGTCGAGGACCAGCGCGCCGTCGACCGCGGACAGCGCGGCGAACAGGTGACCGATCTCGAACAGCGCCTCGTCGAGTTCGACCAGCTCGCGCTTCTCGGCGCGGACGTAGTCGTCCCAGCCGACGGTGCCGAGCTCGGCGCCGAGTCGCGCGAGTTCGCGCATCACGCGGGTGAGCAGGTTGCGGAACCGCTTGCGCGGCGCGTCGTCGCGGAACTCGTAGCGCACGCTGAGGGACGCGCCGAGCAGGTCGTCGTCGACGTCGGGTGGCAGGAACAGCAGCGAGGCACCGTGGCGGTGCTGGCGCATCACGCTGACGCAGCGGCGCAGGACGTTCTGGCCGAGCTGGCGCGAGAACTCCGGGTTCAGATCGGCCCAGGGCCGATGTGCGTCGCTGCGGGCGTCGGCGTGCAGGGTCTCGACCTCGCTGCGCACGTCGGCGAACAGCTCGGCGAGCCAGTGCGAGCGGAACACGTCGATCCGCGGCGGCGTGATGAGCCCGTTGCGCAGGGTGCCGAGGACCACCAGTCCGCAGGCCACCGACACGTGGCCGGGGCCGCGGACCTGGACCACCAGCCAGGGCGGCAGCTGCATCGCCTCCTCGCGACCGCCCTCGGAGGCGTGCAGCCAGCGGCTGCCGGACTGGGCGAGGCCCCAGATCCGCAGGCGCTCGTCGTCGTCGAGGCAGGCGCCGATCAGGCCGCGCTCGAACTCGACCGCGGGGGCGAGTCTCCGCAGTTCCTCGGGGTGGAACGACCGGTCGGAGGTCAGCTCGAGCCGCTGCAGGCCGGTCGGTGGGCCCTCGAGGATCGAGAGTTCGGCGGGTGGTCCGAGCAGGGCACGGAACTGCACGGGCCGGCCCTCCTCGCGCAGCAGGCTGGCCTGGTAGCAGGTCGACAGCAACTCGAGCAGGACGCCCGGCGCGGGCAGCGGTGGCGCGTCCTCGGGCCAGCGGGCGCTGGTGAACGTCGCGAGATCGTCGGGGTAGGAGTGCAGGGTCATCGTCCGTCCTGCGCCGCGGCGGCTTCGTCGCGAAGTCTGGTGAACACCGCGGCGACCACCGACTCGCACGGATCGGCGCCGGCCGCGAAGCCACGGTTCATCAGGATCACCACCGCGCGGTCGCGGTCGGGCTCCATCACCAGCAGCGAGCGGAAGCCGCCGACCGCGCCGTTGTGCCAGACCCGCAGCGTGCCGTCGCCGAGCGTGACCCGGGCCCACCCGAGGCCGGCGCCGCGCTGCGGCGGGATCGCGAAGCGCTCGTCCTGCACCGTGCGCAACACCTCGGCCGACAGGCCGTCGGGCAGGGGCCGGTCGTGCACCGCATCGAGGTGGAGCTGGGCATAGCGGCACAGGTCGGGGAGGGTCGCCGCGACACCGCCGGCCGGCGCGAACCGACCGAGCGCCCAGGGCACCTGCTCGTCGGTCGGGGAAGCACCCTGGAAGCCGCGGGCGACGCTCGGATCGTCCGGCGCGGGGTCGAGGATCTCGGTGCGGGTGAGGCCCATCGGCGTCAGCACCTTCGCCTGCAGCAGCTCGGCGTAGTCGACGCCCGCGGCGCGCTCGAGGGCGAGACCGAGCAGCGCGAAGCCGAGGTTGGAGTAGTCGTAGCGCTCGCCGGGTTCCGACCGGGCCCGGATGTCGGCCAGTCCGTCCAGCAGATCGTCGAGATCGGGAGCGCCGTA
The DNA here is from genome assembly GCA_030432695.1 of bacterium. Lineage (GTDB taxonomy): Bacteria > Planctomycetota > UBA1135 > UBA1135 > UBA2386 > JAUILN01. The sequence goes on from JAUILN010000004.1 coordinate 75,463, forward strand.
GGGATCGCCGGGCTTGCCGTGCAGCGGGACCATCCGCGGCAGGCCGCTGGTGTGGGTCGCGAGTTCGGTGAGGGTGACCGTCCGGCACTCGTCGGGCAGTGCCGCGTCCGGTGGCAGGTGCTTCGCGACCGGATCGTCGAGGGCGACGACGCCTTCGGCGGCGAGGGTGTCGAGCAGCAGCCCGGTGAAGGTCTTGGTGATCGAGGCGATCCGGAAGCGGGTCGTCAGCGGGTCGCCGCGCCGCGGACCCAGCTCGCCGAACACCGCGGCGTAGGTCGGGCGACCGTGCTCGAGGATGCCGACCGCGAGCGCCGGCAGGTCGAGCGCCTCGCGTTGCTGCATCACCACGCGGTCGCGGGCGAGCTGTCGATCGCGTAGCTTCACCGCCTCGGCGACGGCGTCGGTGTAGATCCACTGCGCGCCGCGGGCCAGGCACTCGGCGAGTGCGCGCGGGTCGTTCACCGTCCACACCCCGCATTCGAGGCCGGCGCTGCGGATGCTCGCGAGGCCCTCCAGGGTGGCGGCACGATGATGGACGATCAGCGCGGTGAAGCCGCGGTCCTTGGCGAGTGCCGCGTCCTTGGCGAGGTCGGCGTCCGCGGGACGGTCCCAGAGGATCGTCGCGCCGGGGAGCAGACGCCGCGCGGTGGTCAACTTGTCCAGATCGCCGTCGTTGAAGGCGATCCGGTCGACGAGCCCGGAGTCCTTCACCAGCGCCGCGGCGGCGGCGACGGAATCGTCCTTCGGCTGGATCGTCAGCCGCGCGCGCGGATCGGAGCGGACCAGATCGAGCAGCTCGCGGAGCGTCGGGATCTCGGTCGGCGGACAGCGGTCGGTGTCGAGGGAGTGCGCGTTGCGGAAGCCGAGGGACGCGTCGAGTGCGCGGAGTTCGGCGAGCGACGAATCGCCGACCGGCAGGATCCGGTCGCAGGTCCGGCCTGTCGACGGGTCATGGATCACCACGAGCTCGCCGTCGGCGGTGGTGAACACGTCGCACTCCAGCCACTGCGCTCCGAGTTCGAGCGCGCGGCGGAACGCCGGCAGGGTGTTCTCCGGTTGCTCTTGCGAGGCGCCGCGGTGGGCGACGATCCAGGGCGGGGCAGGGCGGATCTGGGCGGGTGCGACGGCCGCGAGGATGCCGAGCGCGATGCAGCCGAGAGCGACGGATGGAAGGGTGCGTCGACGTGCCATGGCCCGTGCAGGGTAGGCGCCGTGCCGGCGGGATTCACCCGGCCCGCGTGGCGCGGACGCTGGCGGCGAGGCCGGCGAACACCAGCGCGGCGGCGAGGCCGAAGCGGAGACCCGGGGCGTCCTGGCCGAGCGCCATCGACAGACCGGTCGCGACGATCGGCTGCAGCGACACGTACAGCGCCACCACCGACCCCGGGGCGTGGCGCAGCGCCCAGACGTTGATCAGGTAGGTCGCGGCGGTCGCGCCGAGGATCGAGAACAGCGCCCAGCCGAGGAGTCGGGGGCCGAGCAGCGCGGCCAGCCCTTCCGGGTCCAGGCCGGGCAGGGCGCAGGCGGCGATGAACAGGGTCGACCAGACGAAGCAGACGGCTGTGGACATGGCCGCGGGGACGTTGCGTCCGACCCGGCGCATCAGGATCAGGAAGGCCGAGTAGCCGGTGACGTTCGCGACCGTCAGCAGGTCGCCGACCAGGGTGACGCCGACCTCGTCGTCGGCGGGGGCGGAGCCGCTGACCATCCGGTCGACGCGCAGGAGGACCAGCACGCCGGCCAGCGCGCAGCCAACGCTCAGGAGCTTGGCGCCGGTGACGCGCTCCTGGCCGGCGAGCGCGGCGAACGCCAGCGTCAGCACCGGGATGCAGGCGACGATCAGCGACGAGTGCGCCGGGGTCGTCCGTTCGAGCCCCAGCGCGAACAGCACCTGGTTGCCGCCCACCCCCAGGATCGCCACCGGCAGCAGCAACCCCAGCATCCGTCGCCCGGGCAGCCGCGCACCCGGGGCCAACCGTGGGGTCAGCGGCAGCAGCACCGCGGTGGCGAGGCCGACGCGCACCAGGGCCCAGTCGAGCGCCGGCACCTCGTCGAGGATCGTCTTCATCCCGACGAAGTTGATCCCGAACAGCACCGAGACGGCGATCAGGCCGGCGTGGACGAGGATCGGACGGGGGACCGGCGGGCTCGGGAGCGGATCCTTCAAGGCAATCCGCCAGGGGTGGGCGGACGGGAGAGGGCAGGAACGTATAGTGCGCGGCTCCCCCGAGGAACCCACGGCCCGGCTCGCACCCGGCCCGTCACCCCAACCCAGGACCCGCCATGCTGGCCTCCCTGTCCCTGCTCCTGGTTCTCGCACCCCAGGGCGAAGTCCACGGCCGCGGCGATCGGCTCGTCATCCCCGATCGCGTCGCCGAACCCCAGCGTCCGGCAAGCCAGGACCCGCGTGGTCCAGTCACTGCTCCCGGTTCCGACGAACAGCTGCACAAGGACCTGTTCGACCTGCGCCGCTCCTTGCACCTGCCCGACAGCAAGGAGTTGGCGCTGCTGCAGAAGCTGGGTCAGAACTACGACCGACTGCCGCTGCGACTCCTGCGCATGCTCCGCTCGGCCGATGCCGACCTGGCCTACGGCGTGGCGCGTGCGCTGGAGATCTACGGCGGCGTCGAGGAGTCCCGGGAGATCGAGTTCCTGCTGCTGACCCGCCGCTACGGATCGGCGACCCCTCAGTTGGTCCGGGCCATGGCGCGGACCGGCCGAGAGGACGCGGTCGAGCGGCTGTTCTCGACGTTGACCTCGAGCAATGCCGCGGTGCGGAGACACACTGCGGAGGAACTGGCGTCGCGACTGCGGCCGGAGCACGCCGAGCGGCTGATCACCCTGTCCCGGCAGGGGCGGGACGACGTGCAGCTGAAGGCCCTGCGTCTGCTCGGCGGCGTGCCGCCCACGCCGGAGGTGCGCGCGCGCCTTCTGCAGGCACTCGGCCAGGAACCGACGGTCGCCGAGTCCGCGGCCGAAGCGCTCGTGCAGCACGGTCCGGCACCCGCGGCGGACCTACAGGAGATCCTGCGACGGCCCGCGGTGAGTCGCGAGTTCGGCTACGCGGCGCTGGCGTTGGTGCAGATCGAGGACGCGAACCCGGGCGTCGAGTTGTTCACGCCCGACATGCGCGAGTCCCTGTTGACGGAGCTGGAGATGCCTGACCTGTTCCAGCGCTCGGCGACCGCGCTCGGTCTGGCCGGTCTCGCCTGGCGATCCGACAGCTCCGATCTCGAAGTCTGGCAGGACCGCAAGATCGTCGAGGCGCTGATCGGCGTGGTCTCTCCGACGACTTTCATCGATCACCTCGCGACCCTCGAACGCCCCGCACAACGCCGTCTGTCGATGCTGACGGGTCAGACCTTCGGCGCGTCGCAGCGGTTGTGGCGGGACTGGTGGGCACAGGCCGCGGCGGGGGACTTCGTCGCCGTGCGTCGCGAGGTCGGCGTCGACGAACGCACCGCCCGAACGGCGCTGCTCGCCTGGCGGGGTCGCGACTTCGAGGTGACCTTCCGCGGTCCCGACGCGCCGGAGTTCCCCGACACCGAGGACCGACTGCGTTTCGTGTTGTCACCTGAAGACTTCGTGACGCTGGTCGGTGACTTGCGCCGACTCGGATTCATGCGGACGGGTCGTCTCGCGGATGGCGAGCCGGACGGGCGCTGGCTGTCTCTGAACGTCGCCGGTTCGCTGGCACGGACCGAGCCCTTGCTGCTTCCGGCAATGCTCGATCGGCTCGGCACGCGAATCACCCGCGCTGCCGAACCGCAGCTCTGGCAGCTCTATCGGGATCCCGCGCGCGAGCCCGACGCGACCGCCTTCTGGCGGGCCGAGCAGCGCTGGCTGGCCGAGCACGACGACGCCCGCGAGCGTGGAGATCGGTTGAAGAGCCGCATCTGCGTCCGTCTCGCCAGCCTGCAGGGGCGGCGTCGGGCGCTCGCGGTGCAGCACCTCCTCGGCATCGAGAACCTACCCGAACGGATCACCGAGGCCGACGGTCTGGCTCTGGTCGACGCCGCGGCGCGGACCCGCGAGTGGGACGAGGCGACGCTGCGCCTGCTCGAGCTGGCGTTGCTCGCGCCGGGCGACGAGGTCTGGAAGCGGACCCTGGCGGTCGCCACCGCGCGGCAGACCGAGCAGCCGGAGTCGGCAGCCTTGCCGCGGGTCTTCGCGTTGGCCGGTGCCGACCGGGTGCTGGAGTCGATCGGTTCGGGCGTGCACATGGTGCGACGGGTTGCCATCGAGGAGGCTGCGCGGCTCGAGGATCTCCGCGCGGTGCCGCCATTGATCTCGGTTGCGACCGACTCGGGCGAGACTCCTGCGCTCCGTCAGTCCGCGGTGTTCGCCCTCGGCCGGATGCGCGCCGTCGATGCCCGGGAGCCGTTGATCGCCATGTTGCAGCAGGGCGACGGCGAGGAGCGGGCTTCCGGCCTCGACGACGACCTGCGCCGCACCGCCTGGGTCGCGCTCGGTCGCATTGGTGGCGAGACCGTGCTGCAGGTCCTGCAGAAGGCCTTCCCGTCGCCGGACGAGGACGATCGCCGCGCGGTGGTGCAGGCGCTCGGCCAGATGAAGTACCCGGCGGCCGCCGACGCGTTGGCCGGGATCGTGGTGCTGCGTGGCGACGACTCGCTCGGTCAGCAGGCCCAGGACTACCTGCGGCAGATGGGTGAGCTGCTGGCGGGCCCTGCACTACGTCCGCAGCTCGGCCACCCGAGCCCGCAGGTGCGGCGGCGCGTCGCGCTGCTGCTCGCCGAGTTCCAGGATCCCACCGCGCTGCCAGAACTGATCGACGCGTTCTCCGAGGACTCGAAGCGGTTGCGAGTCGCGTCGCTGCTGTCGTCGATCACCGGCCTCGACCTCGTCGGCGCCGAGGACCGGATGGCGACGTTGCGGAACTGGTATGCGCGCAGTCGCGATCTGCCGCAGTCGCGCTGGTTCCTCGACGGTCTCAAGCAGAACGACATCGAGACCACGCTCACCGACGAGTTGTTGCGCACCGAGTCCGGGGTCGCCGCGGTACCCGAACTCACCCGTCTGCTGATGGACTGCGAACGCCCGCACCTGCGCGCGCTCGCCGGCCGCATGCTGCGCCTGACCACCGGCGAGGACTACGGCACCGTGTCGTCCGCCTCGACCGACGCCCAGCGCGCCGCGATCGCCGAACGCTATCGGTTCCTCTACGAGTCGGGACAGGCGGCGTCGGGGTCCTCGGCGCTCGGGACCGGGCGCTGACCTCATGCGCCTACCGCGTCGCCCGTGCCCGGCACCCGAGAGCCGCTCGGCCTGACCCGCAGCCGCTGTCAGCCGCCTAGCGGCCAATCCCAGAGGATCACCGGCAGCGCCACCAGGAACACGATCGCGGTCAGCGGCAGGCCGATCTTGGTGTAGTCACCGAAGCGGTAGCCGGCGGGGCCCATCACCAGCACGTTGTTCTGGTGGCCGATCGGCGTGGCGAAGGCGCAGCTCGCGCCGACCGCGACGGCCATCAGGAACGGGTCGGGGCCGAGGCCGAGTTCCTTGGCGAGGCCGTAGCCGATCGGCGCCATCACCACCGCACAGGCCGCGTTGTTGATGAAGTTGGACAGCAGCGAGGTCGCGCCCATCAGCACGGAGAGCGCCAGCACCGGGCCGCCGGTCGCGCCGGCCGCGGCCAGCCAGCCGGCGATGACACCGGTCGCACCGGTGGTCTCCAGCGCCTCGCCGAGCGGGATCATCGCGCCGAGCAGCACGATCACCGACCAGTCGACGGTCTCGTACAGCTGCCGGATCGTGAACGACTGCGTGACGATCAGGCCGACCACCGCCAGGCCGAAGGCGATCTGCACCGGCAGGGTGCCGAGCGCCGTCAGGGTGATCGCCGCCAGGAACAGGGCCAGCGGCAGATGGCGGTGACGCGGGCGGGTCATGCGGAGGCCGCGCTCGGCCAGCGGCAGGCAGCCGTAGGTCTGCGAGGTCTCCGCGACCTTCTCGAGGTCGCCTTGTAGAAGCAGCACGTCGCCAGCCCGGATCACCACATCGCCGAGGCGTTCGGCGAAGGGTCGGCCGCGACGGCCTACCGCCAGGATGTTGACGCCCATGCGGGTGTGCAGGCGCAGACTCTTCGGCGTGCGCCCCTCCATCCGGCAGCCGACCGGGACCACGACCTCGAGGGTGCCGACGTCGCCGGACTGCAGCGGACCGTCGAGTTCGGCGTGGTCGGTGAGGATCTCCACGCCAGGCAAGCGCGCCAGCCGTTCGAAAGCGGTGCTGTGGGCGCGCAGGACCAGCACGTCGCCGGGCCGCAGCGGCAGGTGGTCGAGCGAGTGGTAGAGCGGGACCTCGCTGCGGATCAGGCCGAGGATCTCCAGGTCACGCTCGGCGGCATCGGCCAGCTCGGCGATCTGCCGGCCGATCTGTGGGGAGCCGTGCGGGATGCGCAGCTCCGCGATGTAGCTGGCGACCTCGAAGCGCTTCGACGAGTAGCGGCTCGACTCGCGGTCGTCTGGTAGGAGCCGCCGGCCGATCGTCACCAGGAACAGGCCGCCGACCAGCGAGACCGCCACGCCGATCGGCAGGAAGTCGAACATCGCGAACGGCTCGCCCGACACCTCGGCGCGGTAGCGCGCGACGATCAGGTTGGGTGGGGTACCGATCAGGGTCGTGAGCCCGCCGAGGATCGAACCGAAGGCGATCGGCATCAGCACCTTGGCCGGCGAGCGACCCGCGCGGACCGTGGTCTCCACGGCGATCGGCATCACCAGCGCGAGCGCGCCGACGTTGTTCATCACCGAGGAGAGCAGTGTGGCGAGGCCGGTCAGCGCCGCGGCTTGCAGCGCGGGCCGGTCTTCCAGGGCCGCAAGGCGGTCGGCGACCGGCTCCAGGATCCCCGAGACCATCAAGGCGCGGCTGATCACCAGGATCGCGGCCACGGTGAATACCGCCGGGTGGCCGAACCCGCTCAGCGCGGCGTCGGGATGGACGACCCCGAGCAGCACCGCCAGCATCAGCGCGCCGAAGGCCACCACGTCGTGGCGCCACGTGCCGCGCACGAACAGCACCATGGCGAAGCCCAGCGTGGCGACGACGGCGAGTTGATCGAAGTTCATCGGGGGCGGCCCGAGAGGCGGGGCCGGCGGAGGGCCCGACAGGATCGGCGCCGGGGCATGCGCTGGGAAGGCTCGTCTGCCGCGATCGCTTCCGATCCTCGGATCGGCGTGGCACGATGCCGACTTGACCCCCGAAGCTCATCCCATGACCAGTTTCCGCCCCGCTCTCCGGCTGGCCGGTCTCGGCCTCGTGCTCTCCGTCCTGCCAGCCTGCGCTCTGGCCGACTTCTACGGCGACCAGGAGAAATACGTGCTCTACGACAGCTCGGTGCCGCCCGCCGCCGGCACCGAGGAGCGCGCCGAGCAGGGCGATCCGCTGACGGGGCTGCTCGATCCGGTCGGGGATCCGGAGTCGGTGGCCGAGGCCAGCGGGACCTCGCCCGAGGTGGCGCGGATCTTCATCCTGCAGAACCTGCGCGACGAGCTGGCGCGCGCGCTGGCGGATGGCATTGGCGATGCCGAGCTGGTGGCCGCGAAGATCAAGGACGTCGACCGCGAGATCGCCTGGCGCAAGGAGGCGGCCGGAGCCGACTACGAGGCGGCACGCGCGGTGCGGGTCGAGCGACTGCGGGCGGTGCCCGTCGTGGTACGCTGAACACCAGTCCCTCGAGCCGCCGCGGCGCTGGGATCCCCCGTGTCGAAGGAAGTTCGGCCACAATCGGCAAATCCCTGACGCAACCATCCGCGGGCTGGCGCATGGGCCGTCGTGCGCCGTGAACGTCGCTCGAGCCAGCATCGATGGGCTCCCGCGAGCGGAGACCCGGCGCCAGGAGTCCGCCGATGGATCGGAGCGCGTCGCCAAGCCCAGATCGGATCCGACGGCCCGCGCAACGCTCGGCCGCGCGGGTGGACATCGTCCGTGCGAAGTCGATCTTCGACCGGGGTTGGCGGTTGCCGGTGGGGGAGCGGGCTCGGTTCGTCGAGTCCGAGTGCGCGGGGGAGCCGGAACTCGCTGCAGTGGTCACCCGCCTTCTGCGGTGGGCGGACTCCGACGAGTCCCGCTTCGAACCGACGGCAGCCGAGACGGAGCCGGAACCGGAGCCGGAGCGGCTCGGAGCCTACCGGATCGGGTCGCGACGCGGATCCGGAGGGATGGGCGTCGTGTACGAGGCATGGGACCCGCGTCTCGGAGAGCGACGGATCGCGGTGAAGGTGCTGCACCCCGAACTGGCCAGTCCGTTGTTCCTGAAGCGGTTCGAGCTGGAGCGACGAGTCCTGGCCGAGCTGAACCACCGGTCGATCGCGACGATCCTCGATGCCGGAGTCGACGAGCGTCAGCGGCCGTGGTTCGCGATGGAGTTCGTAGAAGGCGTGCCGATCACGAGCTGGTGCGAACGGCGGGCGATCGGTCGGGAGGCGCGGATCCGCCTGTTCATGGAAGTGTGCTCAGGTGTGGAGCACGCGCATCAGCGTGGCATCGTTCACCGCGACCTCAAGCCTGCGAACATCCTGGTGGCCGAGGTCGATGGCAGCGCACAGGTCCGCTTGATCGACTTCGGGATCGCCAAGGCTCTCGATCTCGAGTCCGCCGCCCACACGCTGTTCACCATGAACGGGCAAGTGCTGGGAACGCCCGACTACATGAGTCCGGAACAGGCGGATCCGTTGGATCGCGACGTGGACATCCGCAGCGACGTCTACACGCTGGGCATCGTGCTGTTCGAGCTGCTCCTCGGCCGGCGACCACAACGGTTCGACGACGTCGTGGGCAGTCTCGAGGCGCTGCGCGCGCTGCGGGAAGAGCCGGTGCCGAGCCTTCGCGGAATCGATCCTGCGATCGACCGTGACCTCGACCTGGTCTGTCGCAAGGCGCTCGAGAAGGACCGTGAACTTCGCTACCAGTCGGTCCGAGCCTTCGCCGACGACCTGCAGCGGTTCCTACGTCGTGAACCGGTGGACGCCGCACCTCCGAGCCGACTGCACGCGGTGAGGCGCTTCGTCGAGCGAAACAGGGCGTCGGTCACGGCGGCCTCGCTGGTGGTGTTCGGCGGTCTTCTCGCGCTGGTCGCGGGTGGCTGGGCGCTCTGGCGCGCGGAGAATGCTCTGGCGGTCCTACGAGCGGCCGAACGCGAGGCCAGGCGGGTCGACGATCCTCTGGTCGCCGATGCGCAGCTCGAGTCCGCCGGTGAGGCGTGGCCCCGGCCTGGTGATCTGGCGAGCAACGTGGCATGGGTGAAGGCCTGGCTCACGCGGACCGACGATGTACTGGATCGCATTCCGGAGCATCGCCATTGGCTGGCTCGGGAAGCCGACTCGGAGACCCGCACCGCACTCGCCGGCTTGTTGTCGCTCGAAGCCGAGCTCGTCGCGGCTCGCGCCGCCGTGGCGGCACGGATCCCGGTGATGGCGAGGCACTGGCCGCTGTGGGACCGATGGCGCGAGAGTCTCGCGCCGCTTCCCGACTTCGCTGGCGCACGCCTGGAGCCCATGCCGGGCCTGCTGCCGGTGGGGATCGACCTGGACCGGGCCTCCGTGGGGCCCCGCAACGACTTCCCGCTGTGGCTGTTCTTCGCGCCGGCCTCCGGAGAGCCGCCGCGTTGGGTCGACTCCCAGGGTCGTCCGGCACCGTTCGGTGGCCCCGGCTACGCGCCGCTCGAAGACCACACCGCGCTGTTGTTGGTGCACATTCCCGGCGGCACGTACCAACGTGGTGCTCAACATCTCGACCCAGCCGCGCCGGGATTCGACCCACTGAAGCAGGATCACGCTGACACGTGGGAGCATCCGGTGCTCGACCTGCGGATCGCACCGCTCCTTGCCGGCAAGACCGAGGTCACGAGCTTCCACTATCTCCGTTTCGTCGCCGCGCGCCGCCGCGCTCCAGAGCCCCCCGAGCGAGGCGATCCGATCGGGACCCGGACCGCGGCGCGCCGGGCATGGATGGCCGAACACCCGACCATCCCGGTGGCGGGAATCGAGTTGTCCGAAGCGATCGAGTTCTGCGACTGGCTGCATCTCAGGCTCCCGAGCGAGGCCGAATGGGAGTACGTGTGCAGGGCCGGAACGATGACCAGCTACTGGTCGGGGAGCACCTTCGAAGCCGGACGGGAGGTCGGATGGTGCGCGCCCGAGGTCAAGGCGTTGCAACCCGTGGCCAGTCGCCTGCGGCCGGACGGCAGTCGGACTCCGAATCCCTGGGGCCTCTACGACGTGCACGGGAATGCCTGGGAGTGGTGCTCCGACCGCTGGCGGAACCAGTACGACGAGACCCTGCTCGACGGCTCGCCGTTCTCGGACCTGTCGCGGACCGACGAGCCCAGCCATCCGCGCACGCACGGAGTGCGGCGCAGCGGTTCGACCGGCCGGGATCCACATCTGATGCGGTCTGCCAATCGTCTGAATTCGCCGCCGGGACGGGCGGTGGTTTCGACGGGCCTACGCGTATTCGCCGGATCGCGAGGTGAGCGGTGAACGGCGACGAGAGGTCGGTGCGCGGCTACCACCTGGCGGAGCGGCTCGGGGAAGGAGGGATGGGTGTCGTCTACCGGGCGACTCGGGTTGGAGTGCCGAATCGTCCGGTGGCACTCAAGCTGGTCCGTGCCGGCCTCGGCCATCGGGCGGCGGCCGATCGACTCGCGGCGGAGCGGGAACTGCTCGCGCGCATGGACCATCCGAACATCTGCAGGATCCTGGATGCGGGACTGGACAGCACGGGACAGCCCTTCTTCGCCATGGAACTGGCGGAGGGTCTACCCATGCCGGCGGCTTGCGAGGCGCGAGGCATTCCGTTGCGCGCCCGGCTGGAGCTGTTCCTCGCGGTGTGCCGGGGAGTCCGACACGCGCACCAGCGCGGCGTGATCCACCGGGACCTGAAGCCTGCGAACGTCCTGGTGACGGAGGAGGACGGGCACGCCGTCCCGAAGATCATCGACTTCGGGATCGCCAAGGCGCTGGACGTGGTCGATCTCGGCCTCCTGGACGCGCCCACCGGCGTCGACCTCGCCGGAACCCCGGACTACGTCGCCCCGGAGCGGTTCGTCGAGCCGACTCCGGCCCTCGACGCGCGGGTCGACGTCTACGCCCTCGGGATCATGCTCCATGAACTGCTGGTGGGCACACATCCGTACCGTGACCGACTGGCCGCGGCAGGTTCGATCGTGGAGGTGGCGACGATCGTCAAGTCGCTGCACCCCCTGCGGCCGTCGGCGCATCGAAAGGCGCTGCGACGCGCCGCGGGGCGGCGTGGTGGCAGCAAGACATCCGGCGCCGAGGACGTCACGCGCGACCTCGACGCCGTCGTGGTGCGTGCCTGCGCTCGTGACCCCGAGGTGAGGCATCCGTCGGTCGATGCGCTGATCGAGGATCTGGAGCTGTACCTCCGAGGCGCCGCGCCACGTACTCGCCCTCCCGGTCTCGTGCCGCGAGTCGCCGGAGTGGTCCGGCGTCACCGCATCGCGTGGCTCGTCGGGCTGCTGCTCCTCACGATGTTCCTCGGCGCGGCGATGACCGTGACCTCATCGTTGGTCGACGCACGGACCCGCTTGGCGGCGGCGATCGATGCCCGAGAACGGACCCGCGACCAGACCGGGGTTCTGCGCGCGCGCGCGCTGGTGGAGCGCGCGCGCGTCGCCTGGCCCGGACCCGGCGACCTCGCGGCGCAGCTCGCTTCGATCGACCAGTGGTTCCTCGATGCCGAACGCCTGGTCGGCGGTGGCGGGCTGGATGCGAGCCCCGCCTGGTCCGAGCTGCGTCGGTGGCGCGCTCGGCTCGATCGGCGCCGAGCGATCCTCGAGGAGACGTGGCCGCTGTGGGAGCGACTGGCCGACTGGCCGCGGGCGCACGGGATCGAGCGCCGACTCCCGCCTCAGGTCGGGCTCGTGCCGCTTGGGATCGACCTCGACCGGCAGTCCCGCGAGGGCGATTGGCTCACCGAGATCTGGGTGTTCGCCGTCGGCGGCACCGGTGAGATCCCCGTGTGGGTCGACGACGTGGGGCGGCCGATTCCGTACGGAACCCCAGGGCGCGCGGAGCTGACCGACGACTCGGCGTTGCTCCTCCTGCTGCTACCGGGCGGGACCTACCTCAGGGGTTCACAGCGAGTCGATCCCACCGCGCCCAACTACGATCCCGATGGCTGGGTAGATCTTCGCCCCGGGTATGCGCGCGAACGGGAGCAGCCGCCGGTGTGGACCACGCTCTCACCCTTTCTGATCGGCAAGACCGAAGTCTCGAACCATCACTACGACGAGTACTGCACCATCGCGGCGGCGGACCGCCCCGACTTCTTCGGGTCTCCCCACTACGGCCGCGCGCGTCAGCCGGTGGCCGGGGTGCGCTGGGCGGAGGCACGAGCCTTCTGCCACTTCTTCGGTCTGGAGTTGCCGACCGAGGCGCAATGGGAATTCGCCGCACGGGCGGGTACCGACACGCCTCTCTGGACCGGTGCATTGGCCGACGGCGGTTGGCGCCGGGCCTGGCTGAAGTCGACGGCGGATTCGTGGACGCATCCGATCGCCACCGCTCCGGGCGGCCCCTTCCCGAATTGGTGGGGACTGCACAACACCATGGGCAATGTCCACGAGTGGTGTCTGGAGCTGTTCCTGCCCACCCTGGAGGACGCTCCGGCCGACGGATCCGCACCGGAGTTCCTCCAGGACGACAACCACCGCGCGATTCGGGGTGGCTCGTGGCATACGCCGGAGCGAGAGGCGCGGTCGAGCCACCGCTGCAAGGCTGTCGCCACGGATAGCATCTCGGTTCGCGGGTTCCGCGCCGCGCGCGCGCTGTTCTGGGACTGAACTTCCGGAGCACCTTCCGAAGCGCGATCGTGCGGCCGGGCTGGCCACCGCGGCGTCGATCCGTAGCCTGTCGGCGCATGGATGCTGCTTCGGATGCCACCACCCGGCTCCTCACGGTTCTCCACGAGCAGGCCGACGGCGTCGCCACCGACGAGCTGCTGCCGTTGCTGTACCTGGAACTGCGCCAGACGGCGTCTGCGATGCTGCGTCGGGAGCGAGCCGGGCACACCTTGCAGGCGACCGCGCTCGTCCACGAGGCGTGGCTCCGCCTGTCGAAGGCGGGCACGCCGGGTTGGCAGGGGCGGCGCCACTTCTTCGCCGCCGCGTCCGAGGCCATGCGTCGGATCTTGATCGAGCGTGCCCGCAGGAAGGCGACCGCCAAGCGCGGCGGAGGCCGCCAGCGGGAGGAGTTCGAGCAACTCGAGTTGCTCTTGCCGGGAGTGCCGCGAGACCTCGTCGAGTTCGACGACGTGCTGCAACAGCTCGAGGCGATTCACCCGCGGATGCGGCAGATCGTCAACCTGCGCTTCTTCGCCGGCCTCTCGATCCGCGAGAGCGCCGAACTCATGGGCTGCAGTTCGAGCAGCATCGAGCGCGATTGGCGCTTCGCGCGGAGCTGGCTCGAAGAGACGCTCGGGCGGTGACGGTTCACTTTCCGACGACGATCTTCACCGTCTTGTTCTCACCGCCCTGACGGACGGTCACCTCGACCTCGTCCCCTTCATCGACGTCGTCGAGCACCTCTGCCACGTCGGCGGAGAAGCGCATCACGGTTCCCTCGATCGCCAGGATCACGTCGCCGACATCCAGTCCGGCCTGCGCCGCGGGGCCCGTGCTCAGGATCTCTCCGATCATCAGCTCGCCTCGCTGCGCCGTCGCTGGCGCGAAGCCGAGCCGCCCGCAGCCCTTCTTGTCGATCCGCTCCATCGCCCGGCCGCGGGCCATCTTGGCGAGGTCCTGGGCCCGGCTCGGCTCGTTCATCAGCGCGTTCATCGACGCCGGCATGCCGTTGCCCTCGGCCTCCTGGAACGCCGGTCGCGCCTCGGCATCGGCGACCTCGCGGATCAGGCGGTAGGCGGCGCGCAGGATCCGCTCCTCGCCGCCGTAGTTGATGAACTGCGGCTCGTCGCTGACGCGGTGGTAGTCGACGTGGACGTTGGTGAAGAAGAACAGCACCGGCAGACCGCGCTCGTAGAACGGCGTGTTGTCGCTCGGCGCGCGGCCGCCCGCGCCCTGCTCGACGCGGAAGCCGGCTCCGCTCATGTGCTGTTCGACCAGCCCCGGCCAGATCGGGCTCGTGCCGGTGCCGCCGACGAACAGGTAGTCGTCCTCCGAGCGGCCGATCATGTCGAAGTTGAACATCGCCACGGTCCGCTCCAGCGGGATCACCGGCTCCTTGCAGTAGTGGTAGCTGCCGAGCAGGCCGAGTTCCTCCGCCGAGAACGTGATGAACAGGATGCTGCGCTTGACCGGGTGCTCGGCGAAGGCCTCGGCCAGCTCCAGCACGCCGGAAGTGCCGCTGGCGTTGTCGTCTGCGCCGTTGTGGATCTTGTCCTTCAGGTTGCTGCGCCCACCCTCACGGCTGCCGAAGTTGCCGAGCCCGACGTGGTCGAAGTGGCCGCCGATGACGATCACCTCCTCCTTCAGGGTCTCGTCGGTGCCTTCCAGGAAGCCGAGCACGTTGCGGGTCGGCACGCTCTTGTAGCGGCGGCCCTCGGTCTCGAAGTCCTGGAACCAGCTGCGCCCCTTCTCGGCGACCTTGTCGAGCCCGTACTCCTTGAACTGCTTGGAGATGTAGTCCGCCGCCCGGTCGTTGCCCTTGGTTCCGGCGGCGCGCCCTTCCAACTTGTCGTCGGCGAGGTAGCCGATGTGGTCGCGCAGGTCCTCGATGGTGATGGTCTCCTCGCCGGGCGCGGTCGCCGGAGCGCTGGTCGCGCCGTCGTCCTGCGCCGTCAGCGGTCGTTCCGGCCCCGAGAGGCTGCAGACGAGCAGGAACAGCGCGCGACCCACGGCGGCGCGCTCCGGTCGGCGGAGCGGATGCATCGGGCGGATCCTCCGGGACCGGAGCCTCCGCGGCAAGCCGGGGCGCGTCGGACTTGCCGCGAGGCCGGTGATCGAGGAGTTTCCCGGGGCCGCGCGCGTTGCCGCCGGCCCAGACCCTTGCTCCCGGACGCCCCTCGATGACCGACGCCCTCGCCCTCGCCGAACAGATCAAGGTCCGTGGCCAACGCCTCCAGGCGCTGCGCAGTGCCATCCAGGAAGTCATCGTCGGCCAGGGCGAGTTGGTCGACGGCCTGCTGATCGCGCTGCTCGCCGACGGGCACGTGCTGCTGGAGGGGCTACCGGGCCTCGCCAAGTCGCTGGCCGTGTCGACCCTCGCGAAGGTCACCGGCGCGGACTTCCGCCGGATCCAGTTCACGCCCGACCTGCTGCCGGCCGACGTGGTGGGTGGCCCGGTCTTCGACCGCAATACCGGCCAGTGGTCGGTGCGTCGCGGTCCGGTGTTCGCCAACTTCGTGCTGGCCGACGAGATCAACCGCGCGCCGGCCAAGGTGCAGTCGGCCTTGCTCGAGGCGATGCAGGAGCGGCAGGTGTCGCTGGCGGGGGAGACGCACGCCTTGCCCTCACCGTTCCTGGTGCTCGCCACCCAGAATCCCGTCGAGCAGGAGGGCACCTATCCGCTGCCCGAGGCGCAGGTCGACCGCTTCATGCTGAAGCTGGTGGTCGGCTACCCGAGCAAGGAGGACGAGCTGCAGATCCTCGAGCGGATGGGCGACAGCGGCCCCGGCCCACAGCCGCGCCAGGCGATCACGCTGCAGGACCTCGCCGAGGACCGGCGGATGCTCGACGCGATCTACGTCGACGAGAAGGTCAAGCGCTACGTCGTCGACCTGGTGTTCGCGACCCGCGAGCCCGGCGAGGTCGGTCTCGGCGAGCTGAAGCCGTTGATGCTCTACGGCGCCAGCCCGCGGGCCTCGATCGCCTTGCTGCGTTCGGCGCGAGCCCGGGCGTTCCTGCAGGGCCGTGGCCACGTGCTGCCGCAGGACGTCAAGGCGATCGGCACGATGGTGCTGCGCCACCGCGTGATCCCGAGCTACGAGGCGGAGGCCGAGGAGATCACCTCGGAGGAGCTGCTGCGACGGATCTTCGACCACGTGCCAGTGCCGTGATGGACCCGAGTCGCGGCTGCGGTGGTGCTACTTCGCGCCGAGCGTGGCTCGCACCGCGTCGGAGAGGATCGCGCCGAGCGGGTTGACGACCGGGTCCGGGACGAGAGCCTGGACGACCGGCCTCCGGCCGAGCAACACGGGATCGTTCGGGATCGGCAGCGCGACTCGTGCCGCGCCCTGCGCGGCGGGTGCTGTCAGTGCGACGTCGGACGAACTGCGCAGCAGACAGCCGGGCATGCCCGCGAGCCCCAGATCGACCGGCAGCGGCAGTCCTCCCCAGGAGCTCGGCGAGGCGCCGAGCAGCACCACGACCGACTGCGTGGACATGGGCAACGGCAACACGGTGAACTCGAAGGTGTCGCCGAGCCAGGGACCGCGCCCGGGGACTACCTCCAGTCCCGCGGGGCCGGCCGAGCCGGCACAGCCACCGGGCCCGAGTGGTCGCACGTCGGCGGGGACATCGGGTCCGTAGTCCCACACCTGGTCGCCGTTGAGCAGCACCAGCCGTCCGCGGGCCTCGTCGAAGGCGGCGCAGGGACCTTCCGGGATCGGCGCGCGCGTCGAGCTGCGTGGCGTCCAGGTGTTGCCGACCAGCTCATGGATCGGGGTGCCGACCACCATCAGGCGACGTCGATGCGTGTCGAAGTGCAGCGTGCCGGCGGGTGGCGTGCCGGAGGTGGCGCGCTGTGACCAGTCGGTGCCATCCCATTCCCAGAGCGCGTTGCCGGCGAGCAGCACGATCCGCTGGCGGTCGGCGTCCCAGGTCATGCGTCCGCTGGCGGTCACGCCGAAGCCGTAGGGTGGAGGCGGTGGGCGGTTGCTGGGGAGGCGCTGAGTCCAGGTGGTGCCGTCCCACTCCCAGGTCTGGTCGTTCCAGCCGACGCCGAGCGGGTCGTTGCCGCCGAACAGCACGGTCCGGTCGCGGATCGGGTCGTAGGTCATCCCGTGGCCGAAGCGCTCGCCCATGCCGGCGACCGGCGCGACCGAGCGCCAGGTGCTGCCGTCGAAGATCCAGGTCGAGTCGTCGCCGCCGGGCCCCGGGCTCTCGGTGCCGCCGAACAGGATCACCTCGTTGCGCGCGGTGTCGTAGGCCACGCCGAGGAGGCTGCGGCCGAGCCGGCCCGGGGGCACTCCCGGTAGCTGCTGCCAGCGACCGTCGCTCCAGGCCCAGACGTCGTTGAAACCGAACGTGTTCGAGCCGCCGAGGAACAGCGTGCGGCGGTGGCGGGGGTCGTATACCGCAGCCGCGTCGCTGCGCGGGTCGGGATTCGGGGCGCCGCGCCCGATCCAGCCGCTGCCGGTCCAGGCGTACGTGTCGTTGAAGCGCTGCGGGAGCGAGTCTTCACCGCCGAACAGCAGCAGCTCGCCGGCACGGTCGTCCCAGGCCATCGAGTGGCCGATTCGGGTGCCGGACTGCGACGCGTCGGCGAGGGTCCAGTCGCGGCCGTCCCAGGTCCAGGTGCGGGTCGCGGCACGGAGCACGACGCGCTGCCGAGTGGCGTCGTAGCCCATCACCGGAGTGAACGAGCCGCTCGGGACGGTCGCCGGATTGCGCTGCGTCCAGTCGACGCCGTCGTAGGTCCAGGTCTCCGCGGCACCGAGCCCCTTGGCCAGCAGCAGGACCTCGCCTCGGGCGGCGTCGAAGGCCAGCGCGTGCGCGGCCTGCAGCGGCGAGGGTGGCGTGTTCGCGGTGTTGATCGAGCGCCAGAGCGTGCCGTCCCACTCCCAGGTCGCGGTCCCGTCGAACGCCACCGAGGCCCTGCGGTTCGCGTCGTAGGCGATCGCCTGGGCTCTTGCCGGTCCGCCAGCCTGACGGAGGAACCAGTCTCCCTGTGGCCCCCACTCCCAGGTCGCGCCCGGGCCGAGATGCAAGAGGATCGTGTTGCGGGCGGTGTCGGTCGCCATCGCGCCGGAGCCGACGGCGGGCGGGCTGTGGGTGAGGGTGAGCCGTGTCCAGTCGCCGCTGCCGTCCCAGACCCAGGTCTCGTCGGTCGGGCTGCTCGAAGAGCCGCCTGGCAAGACGTCCAGACCGCCGAACAGCAGGACCCGGTTCCCTGCAGGGTCCCAGGACATCACCGCGTCGGTCCGGCTGCCCAGGTTGGTGCGCTGCCAGGAGGTCTGGGCGGGCGAGGTCGCACAGGCGAGGGCGATCGCCAGGGCGCCGAGCCCATGGACAAGCCCGGACGGAGCGTGGGGACGGGAAGGTCCCGCGGGGGATCGGGTCGTCGGCATCGGGATCTCCGAGTTCGGTTCGTGGAACCGGGGTGGCCCAGCTCCAGGGTCATGCGTCGGGGCCGCTCCTGCCGCTCCCAGGCAATCGTAGGTGCGACGGTGCGCGCGCCGCCCGCGACACTCCTCCATGCCGGGCATTGCAGCGCCTTTCGCCGTCGAGAGACAGCCCCGGGCTGGTGATCCGGTCGCGCAACGTCGCGCTTCGCCTACAACCTCCGCACGCATGCATCTCGAAGGATCCTGTCACTGCGGCGCGGTGCGCTACCGCGTTCAAGCTCCGCACCCCTATCCCTACAACTGCTGCTACTGCAATGCCTGCCGCAAGACCGCGGGGACCGGTGGCTACGCCATCAACCTCGGCGCCCGGGCCGAGACCCTGGAAGTCGAGGGCCGCGAGCACGTGACGGTCTACCGGCCGGGTCATCCCGACGAGCACGAGGCGGAACAGGGGCGCGGCGAGGTCGCCAGCCCCCAGGAGCGGCACTTCTGCGGGCGGTGCGGCACGGCGCTGTGGATCCAGGATCCGCGCTGGCCCGAGCTGGTGCATCCGCACGCTGGGGCGGTCGACACGCCGCTGCCCACGCCGCCGGAGCGGGTCCACCTGATGCTCGACTTCAAGGCGGCGTGGGTGGACGTCCCAGAAGGTCCCGCCGAGCGGTGTTTCGCGCGCTATCCGGACGAATCGCTCGCGGCGTGGCACGCCCGCCACGGTCTGACCGAGTAGGGGAGGTGTGGGACCGCGTGCAAACGTGGAGTTTCCGGCCGGCCGCTGCGTCGGGCTCTGCCACTCGGCCGGAACGCCCTGCCGGCGCCGGGCTTCGGCGTGGTCCGGCGGAATCCTGCACGCCGTGGCAGCCGACCCTCGCACTCGCGCGCCGGCCTGCCAGACTGTTCCTCCCTCCACGACCCCTCCGACCCCTCGCCGTGCGCGCCGAACCGTCCGACAGCTCCAGGTCCCGCCAGGCCGCGATCCGCCCCGAGATCCTGGCCCAGGTGCGCCGGATCCAGATCCGCACCCAGCGGATGGTCAACGACGTGATGTCGGGTGGCTACACCTCGGTGTTCCGCGGCTCGGGCATCGAGTTCGACCAGGTCCGGGAGTACGCCGAGGGCGACGAGCTGCGGTCGATCGACTGGAACGTCACCGCGCGCACCGGCGAGCTGCACGTCAAGCAGTTCATGGAGGAGCGCGAGCTCACGGTGCTGTTCCTCCTCGACGTCTCGGCGTCCGGCGACTTCGGCACCGTGCCGCGGGCGTTCGGTGGCATCCACGAGCGGCGCACCGTCCGCGATACCGCGGCCGAGTTCTGCGCCTGTCTGGCGCTCGCCGCGCAGCGTAACAACGACAAGGTCGGGCTGTGCGCGTTCACCGACCGGATCGAACGCTTCGTGCCGCCGCGCAAGGGCAACCAGCACGTGCTGCGGCTGATCCGCGAGGCGTTGGCGCTCGAGCCCGAAGGGCGGGGGACCGACCTCGGGGCGGCGCTCGAGCACGTGGCGCACGTGCAGCGGCGGCGGGCGGTGGTGTTCGTGGTGTCGGACTTCCTCGACGACGCCGAGCGCTTCGCCCAGCCGATGCGGCTGTTGGCGCGGCGGCACGACGTGGTCGCGGTGCGGCTGCTCGATCCGGCGACCCGCGAGTTGCCCAAGGCCGGCCTCCTCGAGGTCCGTGACCCGGAGACCGGTACGCTGCGGCTCGTCGACACGTCGTCGTCGGTGGTGCGTCGGGCCCATGCGCAGCGGATGGTCGGCCGCGACGAGCAGCTGCGTAGCGTGCTGCGGCGCGCGCGCGTCGACCTCCTCGATCTCGTCACCGACGAGAGTCTGGCGCAGCCGATCCTGAAGTTCTTCCGGATGCGCGAGCTCAGGGGGTCGCATGGTTGAGCGACGTCCTCTGCTCCCGCTGGGCTTCGCCGCGGCGCTCCTGCTCGGTCTGACCGCCTGCGGCGACGCGCCGGTGCGGTCCGACGGTCTCGCGTTCACAGCGGGGGAAACGGTGCCGGAGGTCGACCTGCGGGTCCGGGTGACGCCGCAGCAGGTCGCGTTGCTCGATCCGATCGAGGTCGAGGTCTCGTTGTGGTTGCGCAACGGACTCGAGTCGGAGTTCGAGCCGACGATTCCGGCCGGGTTCGCCGGCGACGTTCCCGCCGCCGAGGAAGGGACACCGTTGCTGGACCAGGGCTCCTGGCGCACCTGGCGCTTCGAGCTACGTGCGGTCGAACTCGGCGAGCAGGAGGTCGGTCCGTGGACGGCCCGTGCGAGTCGCGCCGTCGACGGATCGGAGGGCGACACGACGGCCGAGGTCGTCGAGGCGAGTTCCGAGTCGGTCGTCGTGACCGTCGGCGGCGTGCTCGCCGAGACCCTGCCCGAAGACGTCGCCGCCGAGGCGATCGAGTCGCCGGCCGAGCTGTTCTCCCCGCGCTTCCCCTGGGTCGAGATCCTGGTCGGCGGAGCCGTTGTGCTGCTCCTCCTCGGTGGCCTGCTGTTCTGGCTGCTGCGCCGCGGCAGGCGCGCACCCCGGGCTGCCACCGCCGTCGAGGTGCCGGCTCACGTCGAAGCACTGCGCGCGCTGGCCCGCCTGCGCACCGCGCCGCGCGGCACCGAGGTCGAGATCGATGCGTTCTACGTGGCCGTCAGCGACGTGCTGCGTCGCTACCTGGAACGTCGCTTCGGTCTGCATGCGCCCGAGCGGACCACCGAGGAGTTCCTGCCCGAGCTCGAACGCAGCGGCTTCCTGGCGGGTGAGCAACGCCTCCACCTCGCGCGGTTCCTGGAGCAGTGCGACCTGGTCAAGTTCGCCGGCGTGCGTCCCGGCGAAGACGTGCACGCGCGCACCTTCGACTTCGCCGAGGAGCTGGTCCACGCGACCCGCGCCGACAAGCAGGCGGCCTCCTCGAACGCCTCGGCTCCCGCGCCGGCGGAGGTGCCCGCGTGATCCCCGACGACCTGCTGCTGCTCGATCCGTGGTTCCTCGCCGCGATCCCGGTGGTGGTGCTGCTCGCCTGGCTCGGCGCGCGGCGGCGTCCGAGCGCGGTGCCGACCGCGTCTGAGCAGCTCCTCGAGGGCTTGCCGGTGACGCTGCGCCAACGGTTGGCGCCGTTGCCGCGGCTCCTCTGGACCCTCGGCGTGGTCGCGGTGGTCGTGGCACTCGCGCGGCCGGTGACCCGCGAGATCCTGCCGCTGACCGCCGAGGGCCTCGACATCGTGCTGCTCGTCGACGTCTCCAGCTCGATGAACTACACCGACGTCGAGCGCTCCGGGACCCGGCGGCGGATCGACGCGGCTCGCGACCGGGCGATGGAGTTCGCGGCGGCGCGGGACCGCGACCGGGTCGGGCTGGTGTCGTTCGCGCGCTTCCCCGAACTGCGTTGCCCGCCGACCCTCGACGAGAACAGCCTCGCGGCGTTCCTGCGGCCGATCGACACGGTAGTGCCTGACAGCGCCGAGGACGGCACCGCGATCGGTGCGGCGTTGCTCCGCGCGGTGCAAGTGCTGTCGCGGACCGAGGGCGAGTCGCGGGTCGCGGTGTTGCTGAGCGACGGCGACGAGACGGTCGGTACCGTGAAGCCCGCCGACGCCGCGAAGCTCGCCGCCGACGAGGGCGTGAAGGTCTACGCGATCGGGCTCGGCCAGGGGAAGCGCCTGCCGTTCGGTGGCTTCCAACCCAACGAGTTCACGGCGCTGCAGCAGATCGCCGACACCACCGGCGGCCAGTTCTTCCGGGCCCGCACCGAGCAGGAGCTGGCGCAGGTCTACGCGGTGATCGACGAACTCGAGACCACCGAACTCGAGGACCCGCGCTACCGCACCACCGACCGCTACCTGCCGATCCTGCTGGCTGCCGGAGGGTGCCTGCTGGTCGGTCTGCTGCTCGAACTCCTGGTGATCCGGAGGGTGCCGGGATGATCGTTGCCGAAGCCCTGTCCTTCGAACGGCTGGCGTGGTGGCCGCTGCTCCTGGCCGCGCCGGCCGTCGGCCTCCTGGTGTTCCTCGGTCTGCGCTCGCTGCGGCGCGCCGCCGCTCGCTACGGCGCGCCGCCGGTCCTGCGTCCGGCCTCGGCAGGGGCCCGTGCGGTGCGCGTGACGCTCATCGCCGCGCTGCTGGTGCTCGCCGGCATGGACCCGCGCTACGGCGAGGAGCGGATCGAGGTGGCGCGCCGCGGCCTCGACCTGATCGTCTGCCTGGACACCTCGCGCTCGATGCTGGCCCGCGACGTGGCGCCGGACCGGCTGGCCCGCGCGCGCCGCGACATCGCCGCGGTGCTCCCCGACCTGGCCGGCGGCGACCGCGTGTCGCTGATCGCCTTCGCGGGCGAGGCGCGGCTGGTCTGTCCGCCGACCCACGACGTCGACGCCTTCCGCGAGCTGCTCGATCAGGTCGACATCTCGACCGTGCCGCGTGGCGGCTCCGACCTCGCCGCGCCGCTGCAGCGCGCGCTGGAACTCTGCGAGGACGACCGCGAGGCGACCACCGCGGTGGTGCTCTTGACCGACGGCGAAGACCTCGAGGGGCGCGGCAAGGCGGCTGCCGAGGCGATCGCGGCGCGCGGCATCGTGGTCCACGCGGTCGGCTACGGCTCGGCGCGCGGCAGCAAGATCACGCTGGAGGGCGACGGCGGTGGCGAGAGCTTCCTGGTCGACGACGAGGGTCGCGAGGTGATCTCGGCGCTCGATACCGAGGGACTGCGCCGCCTCGCGGAGGCGTCCGGCGGCGAGTTCCTGCGCGCCGATGCGGTCGCCCTGCCGCTGGTCGAGCTGCACCACAAGCGCATCGAGCCGGCGCAGCAGCGCGACTTCGAGTCGGGCGAGGACGTGGTGCGCCGACCGCGCTTCCAGTGGGTGCTGCTACCAGCTCTCCTGTTGATGCTCTGGGAACTGTGGGCGATGGGACGTGCCCGGAGGACCTGAACGATGGACCGACGAACCTGGACCAACATCTGCCTCGCGCTGTTCCTGTCGGCCCTGCACCCGGCCTGGGCGCAGGAGCCCACGGCCGAGCCGGCGCCGGAACCGCGGCTGCAGACCGCGCGCGAGCCGGCGTCGGGCGCGGTGCCTTCGCTGGAGCAGCTGCAGGCGATCGCGGGTGCCTGGCAGGCCTACGACGCGGGACGCTTCGAGGCGGCTCGCGACGGCTTCCGGGCCGCGTTCGACCTGTCGCGCGACGACCCCGAGTTGGCCTGGAACCTGGCGCTCGCCTCCTGGCGCGCCGGGGATCTGGCGGCGGCCGAGGTCGCGGCCGAGCAGGCGGCGACCTTGTCCGATGGGCGGCTCGCGCCCTTGCGCGACGGCCTGCTCGGCAACCTCCGGCTCGAGGAGGCGCGGGCCCTGCAGGCCGAGGATCCCGGCGCTGCGCTCGACGCGGTGAAGCGCGCGATCCAGAACTACGTCCGCGGGGCTGCGGCCGCGCCGGAGCGGATGGAACTGCGGCGCAATCTGGAGCGGGCGCTGCGACTGCGCGACGAACTCGAGGCGCAGCAGCAGGAGCAGGAGAACGACGAGGAGCAGGACGGCGAGCCGTCGGACGACCAGCAGCAGGATGGTGAGCAGCAGGAGTCGGACGACCAGCAGCAGGACGGCGACCAGCAGCAGGACGGTGAGCAGCAGGAGTCCGACGACCAGCAACAGGACGGCGAGCAACAGGAGTCCGACGGCGAGCAGTCCCAGGACGGCGAGCAGTCGCAGGAACAGCAGTCGCCGCAGGACGGCGAGCAAGGTCAGGACCGCGAGTCGTCCGGCGATCCGGGGCAGGCGCCCGAGGAACCGCAGCCGGAGGGCGATGAGCAGAGCGAGCAGCCCCAACCCCAGGACGGCGAGCCCGAGAACGAAGAAGGCAACGAGCCCCAGCCCGAGGCCGGCGAGACCGAGCAGGAGCCGGGCGACCGCGATCCCGGCGAGGAGGCGGCCGAGGCCCAGCCAGCAGGCGGGGACGAGGGCGAAGGCGAGCAGGACGGCGCCGATGCGCAGCCGACCGCCGGTCCGCTGCCCGGCGAGCAGGCCGAGGGCAAGGAGCTGAGCCGCGAGCAGGCCCAGCGACTGATGGAGCTGCTGAAGCAGATCGAGGCCGAGCGGCAGGAGGTGCGCGAGCAGATCCGCGCCCGCGCCAACCGTGGCAAGACCAAGAGGGACTGGTGAGCGCGATCCTGAGGTTGTGTCTGGCGATGGTGGTCGGCGTGACCACGCTCGGCGCCCAGGCGGAGGTCACCGCCCGGGTCGAGGGTCCGTCGCCGTCGATCGTGCGGCTCGGTGGCGCTGCGCGCTTCGAGATCCAGGTCTCCGGCGCGGAGGCCGATCCGCAGACGCCGCGGCTGCCGAAGGTCGACGGCCTGCGCTTCCAGATCGCGGCGCCGTTCACGCAGAACTACCAGAGCTACACCCGGGGGAGGGTCACGCGGTCGCGGACCGTCGCCTGGGACGTCACGGTGGTTCCCGAGCGGGTCGGCGAGTTCGAGATCCCGAAGTTCTCGATCGAGACCGGCAAGGGACCGCGCGAACTCGGCCCACTGCGGCTGACCTGCGTGGCGGATGCGCGCGGCGAGGAGCTGGGCTTCCTGCGGATCCGCGCCGAGTCGCAGCGGGTGTACGTCCACGAGCCGGTGCGGTTGACGATCGACTACGGGGTGCGTGGCGACGTCGATCTGATGAACCAGCGTGCCCGCACCCAGCGCGGCGTCGAGACCGTCTACCTGGTGCACCTGCGCGCCTCGTGGCTCGACGAACTCGAGGGGGCGCTGCCGATCGATGCGACCCAGCCCGGCGACTCCACCGAGCCCGACGTCGCGCTGATCGTCAACGACCAGATCGAACACGTCCGCTACGACAATACGCATCGCGAGAACGGCACGCCCTACCACCGCTTCGTCCTGGAGCACGCGTGGCTGCCAACCCGCTCGGGGAACCTGCGGATCCCGCGCTCGGTGCTCGGCTTCCGGATCCCGACCGGTCCGCAGCGTCGCGACATCTTCGGTTCGCCGATGCAGCGCGACTCCGAGGAGCTGTTCTGCTACTCGGAGCCACTGTCGATCGAGGTCCTGCCGCTGCCCGAGGAGGGGCGCCCCGCCGACTACACCGGCGCGGTCGGTCGCTTCGAGCTGAAGGCCGACGCGACGCCTCGCCGGGTCGAGGTCGGCGAGTCGGTGAAGTGGACGCTGACCGTCGAGGGCCGCGGCAACGTCGAGTTCCTCGGCCTGCCGCGGATCGACGAGGTCGAGGGCTTCCACGTGCTGGGCCGCAACGAGAACCGCGAGGACGGCAGGGCGACGCTGACGCTGGACCTCACTCCGCTGTCCGACACGGTCTCTGGCCTGCCGGCCGTCGACTGGAGCAGCTTCGACACCACCCCGGGGGTCGAGCGATACGTCGCGCTGCGCGCGCCGGCGATCCCCCTGGAGGTGCGGCCGCTGCCCGAGGGTGCCGGTCTGGAGCGCCTGCCGGGTGAAGCGGAGCCCGAGCTGGTGCCGGGCGTCGACGACGTCCACGACATCTTCGAGGTCGACCTGCTGCGCGCGACACCCGAGGCGCCGCCGAGTCCGGTGGATCTGCCCATGCGCGGTCTCGCGGTGCTCGGTCCGTGGCTCGCCGCAGTGCTGCTGTGGGCCGGACTCCGCGTCCGGAGCGCGCGGCGCGGCGATGCCGCGGCTGTGCGGGCGCGCGGCGCGCGGCGTGACTACCAGCGCGCGCGGTCCGCCGGCCGTGCGGCCGACGAGGCGTTGGTCGTGTACCTCGCGGCGCGACTCGACGTCGAGGAGGCCGCGGTGATCGGCCCGGACCTCGCCGCGCGCCTCGGTGCCGCCGGCGTCGATGTGTTGCTCGCCGCCGAAGTGGCCGACGCGATCGAGCGCGGCACGACCTCTCGCTACGGTGGTGGGCAGCCGCCCGACGATGCGGAAGTCGAAGGTCTGGTCGAGCGACTGGAGAGATTCGGCTGGAACGGAGCGGCGCGAGATTCGGCGTCTGCCGCCAGGCTCGCGCTGCAGGTCCTGCTGCTCGCGGTCGGTGCGGGGGCGGTGCCCGCGCAGGACGTCGCAACGGGATCCGTCGAAGCAGAGGCCCAGGCCGCCTACCGCCAGGGCGACTACCCGCTCGCCGCCGCGAAGTGGCGCGAAGCCTCGCGGGCCCCCGATGCCGATCCGCGCCTTGCCTACAACCTAGGCAACGCGCTGTTCCGGCAGAAGGCCTACGCCGAGGCCCTGGTGGCCTACGAGCGCGCGCGGCCGGCGATGCCGCGCAGTCCGCGGCTGCTCGCCAACATCGACCTTTGCGAGCGACGCCTGGAGGTCGGCAGCGACGGTTCGGGCGAGGCCTTCTCCGAAGCGGTCGCGAGCCTGCGCGATGCGCTCACCACCACCGAGCTGCTGGTCTGGGCGCTGGTCTGCAACGCATTGGCCGCGCTCGGTCTGGTGTTCGGCCGCGGTGCCCTCCGCGTGGCCGGCGCAGTGGTCGCGGTGCCGGCACTCCTGCTCGGCCTCGAGCTGCTGGTCCTCGGTCCGGCGCGCCCGCCCGAGGCGATCATCCTGGCCGCGCCCCGCGCCCGCGTGGTGGCCGAGCCGCGCGAAGGTCTCGAACCGGTCGCCACGCTGCGCGCCGGCGCCCGCGTCGAGGTGGTCGGGCGCGGACCCGAATGGACCCGGGTGGCGTTGCCCGATCGCGAGGGTTACGTGCGGACCGGGGAGTTGGGGTTTCCGGCCGACGGTTGAGCCGCCGCGGCGTGCCGTCTCAGTCCAGATACTCCGCACTGTGCGCCACCACGAACAGGTCGCAGCCCTCGGTGGTCTGGAACTCGGCGTGGTAGCTGCGTGACGGGTTGAACTGGAAGTCGCCGGCGCGCATCGGCGCCATGCTCGGGTCCTCGAGGTTCCGCATGTCGCCGCGCATCACGTAGAAGCACTCGGAGCCGACGTGGCGGTGGCGGGGGATGATCGCGCCGGGTTCGCAGCGCAGGACGAACACCACGCGGCCGGTCTCGGGATCGCGGTCGAGGACACGGATGGTGATTCCCGGCCAGGGCATCGGCTTCCAGACCGCGTCGGCGACCCGGTCGCAGGGCGGCGACGACGGGTAGCCGACCGCGCGCAGCTTGCTCGCGCTGGTCATCGAGCCGTCGGCGACGCCCTTCAGGAAGCGGGCGCGCAGCGACTCGGACGGTGCTGCCTCGGGCTCGGACTCGAGCAGGGCGTCGGTGACCGCGCGGAAGCCGTCGACGCTCCGCTCCAGGGCGCGGTCGTCGTCGAGGGCCTCCTCGACCGCGGCGCGTTCCGCCGCATCGAGCGCGTCGAGGGCGAACAGCGCGGCTCGCTCGGCGTCGCTCGGCGAGAGATCGCCGCTGTCGGGACGAGAGGGGTTCATGCCGTCGTCGGTCCGTTCGTCCGGATCGTGGTCGGAGGGACGCTTGGATGTCATCGAGGGTCCCTCCCTTCTTCGTAGGAGGGTCCGGTCTGGCTGGCGTCGAGCACGCCACGCAGCGTCTGCATGCCGGAGCGGATGCGGGTCTTCACGGTGCCGATCGGCAGGCCGAGGTGCTCGGCGACCTCGGTGTGGGTCATGCCGGCATAGAAGGCTGCGGCGATCGCCTCGCGCTGGCCGCGCGGCAGTTCGGCCGCGGCCGCGCGGATCTGGTGGGCGGCGTCGTTGCGCTGCGCTTCGCCCGCCGGATCGGTCGCCTGGTCGACGAGCTGTTCGGTCATCTCCTGCACGTCGCAGCGGCTCCGCCAGCGGTGGTCGCGGCGGCGGCGGTCGAGGGCTCGTGAGCGGACCATCGTCAGCACCCAGGCGGCGACCGAGCCGCGCGCCGGGCGGTAGCGGCGCGCCTCCGACCAGAGCTGGTGGAACGCGTCGAGCACCGCCTCCTCGGCGGTCTCCTCGTCGGTCGACAGCCGCCTCGCGAGGCCGAGGCAGCGGCCGTGCAGCGCGTCGAACAGCTGCACGAACGCGGTCTCGTCCCCGTCGCCGACCCGCGCGACCAACCGGATCAGGTCGGTCGCCGGCTGGTCCGGGTGTTCGGGCTGGGGCGAGGAGGACATCCGCGGAAGCTACGCAGCGGCACCGGCGGACGGATTTCCTGGCCCGGTCGGCGCGTCAGGTTGGCCGGCGGTGGCTCCCGCTGCAAGCGCGCCCTCGCCGAAGGTCGCGCCACGGTCCCCGTCAGTCGTGACGGTGGTTGCGGCCGTTGTGCGGCGTGCCGGCGTACGGCAGCACCTTGCTGTAGACGGCGTCGTTGGCGTCCACGTTGTCGCCGGCGGTGCGGATCACCGGCGGGTTCGACGCCAGGTCGCTGATCACCGCCGAGACGCCGATGTCCACGACGTCGTCGCCGAACCGACGCCCGTTCGGCCAGCCACCGGGGATCTGCTGGTTCTGCAGCGGGCTGAACACCGTGTCGCCGCCGAACACGCTGCGTCGGTCGAAGCCCTGGTCATCGGGGTTGGTCGGGTGGTTCGGACCACCGCCCGCCAAGGGCACCGCCGCGGTCGACAGGTCGACCTTGATCAGGTCGGGGATGAAGATGCCGACGAGGTCGGCGCGGTTCTGCTCGATGCCGGGGATGGGATTGCCCTGGAACACGATCGCGTTGAGCAGCGCCGCCAGCTCGGGGGTCAGCGCGTAGGGCCGGAACAGCGTCGCATCCACCGTCGGGTCGGTGCGGTTGTAGGTGTCCTTGTCCTGCTCGGCAACGAAGCCCTCGCAGAACAGCGGGTTGCCCTGGCGGCCGACCTGCACGTAGTTGCCGAGCTTCAACGGCTCGCGGCTGTCGAAGCGGACCTCGATCTCCTGCCGCAGCGTGTTGGCGTGCACGCCGGCCATCTGCATGTCGCCGCCGAGGTCGTCGACCGGGATCTCGAGCACGATCGTGTGCACGTTGAAGCCCTTCTGCGTGTCCTTGCCGGGATCGCGCAGCGACAGCAGGTCGAAGATCGCCTGCACGTCGGCGAAGAAGCCGTCCTCGCGCTGGCCGCAGAAGGCGCGGTAGCCGTTCTGCAAGGTCGCGATCGACTGGCGGGTGAAGCGGTCGAGCGCCGAGGCATTGGCGACCCCGTCTCTGGCGACGCCATCTCCGCCGTTGGTGTTGTAGTGCGGCGTCGCGCGGCCCTGGTTGTTCGGCGGCACCACGCCATTGCCGAGCAACGAGAAGCCCTGGCCCGGCCGCGCGTCGACCTTCCACACCGAGTAGCGCTGCACCAGGTTCTGCTCCGGGGCGGCGACGTTGTCGACCACCCCGGTGTAGCTCTGCAGGATGGTGCCGCGGTTGCGGATCTCGTCGTTGAACATGAAGTAGTAGCTGACCGTCTTGCGGCCCGCGGCGAGGTCGTCGCCGAGGGAGACGTGCAGTCCGTAGATCACGCTCTTGTCGAAGTTGTAGCGGTTGGGCCCGATGCCCGGGTCCTCGAAGGGATACACCGAGACCGCGGCGGTGAGGTACTTGTCGTCGCCACGCTCGGTGACGAAGGCGTACACGTCGGTGGTGTTGGCCGCGTCGTCGAGGGTGATCAGGGGCGCGTCCATGTGGCTGGACGCAGTCGCCGTGTTCTGCAGGAACAGCGCGGCGCAGGTCAGGAAGAAGCCGCAGAGTGCGGCACGTGGAGCGAGTCGTTTCATGGCTCACGAGGGTGCCCCGGGCCCATCCCGGAGCGGGTGATGGGGAGCAAGGCGGTCAGTCGCGTGCGCGCAGCGCGGTGAGTCGGTCGCGTTCGGAGGGCATCAGGACCCCACGGGCCGGCCAGGCGGTGGCCGCCAGGCGGGCGGCCTCGGCGCTCCGTCCGTGGGCCTCGGCGAGTTCGGCGGCGTGCAGTGCGAAGCGTGGCTCCGGGGTGCCGTGGCGCTGCGCCTTGGTCAGCCAGCCGGCGGCGGCTTCGAGGTCGCCCAGCCGGAGGTGGCAGTAGCCGACCAGATCCTGCGTGTGCACGTCTTGGCGCGACGCGAACTCGAGCTCGGCGAGCTGCAGCGCATCGCTGGCGCGGTCGGGATGGCGGGTGGCGAGCCACAGGGCGGCGTGGCGCGGGTCGGTGCGCCAGCCCTCGGCCTCGAGCAGGCGCTCCTGCGCGTGGGCCTCGTCGTCGCGGTCGGCGCGGCGCAGGGTGTCGGCGGCGAACCAGCGGTGTTCCGGCAGCCGGGTCGCTTCGGCGGCGGCGAGCGCGTCGTCGGCGGCGCGTGCGGTGTCACCCTGGAGCAGCAGCACGCTGCCGCGGACGAACAGCGCCTCGGCGCAGTTCGGCTGCAGGGCGAGGGCGGCGTCGGCGTGATGACGGGCGTCGTCGAGGGCATGCGCCTGCAGGCGATAGCGCGCCAGCCAGGCCTCGGCCCAGGCGGTCGCCGTGGCGGTCCGTGGGCTGCCGGCACCGACCGCCCGCTCCATCAGCAGCGTCGCACCCTCCAGGTCTCCGCCGAGCCAGCGCAGGCGTGCCGCGCGCGCGTAGCTCTCGAGTCCGGGCCGTTCGGCGAGCATCGCGCGGTAGTGCGGCTCGGCTTCCTCGGGTCTGCCGAGGTCGAGCAGCACGTCGCCGAGCAGGCCGTGGTCGGTGCCGTTGCCGCGGGCGGCGACCAGCTCGCGGGCCACCGCCTCGGCCTCGCGGAAGGCGTGCATCGAGTGCAGTGCATGACCCCGTAGGAGCAGTGCACCTGGATGTCCGGGCTGCAGCTCGCCGAGCCAATCGGCGCAGGCGCGCGCCATCGCGTAGTAGGTCTCGTCGTGGGCCCGGCGGGCGTGCACCACGAACAGCTGCCCGAGCCGCTCGAGCTCGGCGATCGGGTGTTCGTCGGCCGCGATGCGTCGCTGGCAGTCCGCGATGCGGCGGGCGAGTTCGTCCGCGCCGGGCACCGCCGCGAGGATGCGGTTCCGCCGGGCATCGCGCGCCGAGCGGCGGTCCGATGCCGGGTCGGTGTGCGGGTCCTCGGCGTTGCTGGGCGCGGTGTCTCGACGGCACGACAGGTCCGTGAGCGGCAGCAGCACGATCAGGGGGAGCGCCACCGCGACACAGCGGGCGACGACGCGGGCGGTTCTCGGCATGACGTCCAGGGCTCCGCGGCGATCGGCGGCGCGGATTTCGGATTCCACGACCGAACGGTCCGGGGGAGCTGCGCGACGTCCTGGCGGTCCGACCCAGACTCCTCGCTCCCGCGCCCGCGAGCCGCCATGCTGGAGGCACCATGCTCCGACGAATCCTGCTGCTCGCGTGCGTCCTGCTCAGCACGCCGTCGTCCCTCCTCGCCCAGGAGAAGGGCGCCCACGTGGTGTTCCTCGTCGGCGAGAGCGAGTACGGCTCCGAGCGGACCATGCCGGAGTTCGCCGAGCGGCTGCGCGAGGAGCACGGGCTGCGCACCACGCTGCTGCAGTCGACCGACGGACGACTGCCGGCGTTGGACGCCCTCGACGAGGCCGACGCGCTGGTACTGTTCCTGCGGTTCCGCCGCGCGACCGATGCGCAGATCGCGCGACTCGACGAGTGGATCGAGGCGGGCAAGCCGACCATCGCGCTGCGCACCACCAGCCACGCGTTCCTCGAGCGGCAGGACTGGTTCCCGTCGCGGTTCGGTGGGCACTACCGCACGCATGCGCCGAATGGTCAGGGCACCGTGGTGCGCGTGGCCGCCGACGAGGCCGATCATCCCATCGTCGCCGCGTTGCCGCGCGCCTTCGAGGCCGGCTACGGCGGGACCTACGACGCGATGCCGCTGCGTCGCGGCGCGCGGGTGCTGCTGTTCGGGCGGACCGGCGACCTGCCGTCGCAGCCGGTGGCCTGGACCTACCGCGAGGCGTCGGGTGCGCGGTTGTTCTACACCTCGCTCGGCAGCGAGGAGAACTTCGCGCGCGCGGAGTTCCGCGAGCTGCTGGAGCGCGCGGTGCTCTGGTCGATCGGTCGTCTGCCTGCCGGGCCGGCCTTCCGGTCCGAGCCGTGGAACGCGGCACCGGAGCGCGGTCTGGTGGAAGGGGCGCGGGCGCTCTTGGGGAATGGCTTCGAAGGCTGGCGCCATTGGGATCCGGGTGTGCCGCCGCGCGCGATCGAGCTCGACCGGCGCGCCGATACGGGTGCCGCGGAGGCCTACGATCCCGCGCCGCGCTGGAGGCTCGACGACGACAGGCGGTCGCTGGTCGCGAATCCGGGCTTCGGCGATCTGCTCAGCGAGGAGTCGTTCGGCAACGTCGAGCTCTCGTTCGACTACTACGTGCCCGCGGAGATCCCTCGCCGGTCGGTGCCCGAGCTGCTCGGCGGTGGCCTGGATCCGCT
This sequence comes from bacterium, assembly GCA_030432695.1. Lineage (GTDB taxonomy): Bacteria > Planctomycetota > UBA1135 > UBA1135 > UBA2386 > JAUILN01. The sequence goes on from JAUILN010000004.1 coordinate 107,906, forward strand.
TCGGGGCGCGGTGTACATGGAGGGCCGCTACCGCATCCCGGTGACCGCGGACGATACGAAGTGGCATCGGATGACGATCGCCTGGCGCCACGACCAGGGTCGCAAGCCGATCGCCGAGGTGCGCGTCGACGATGGTGACGTCGAGCGCATCGAGTTCGAGCGGCCGTCGCCCTACGGCTTCCTGTCGGGTGCTGCTGCGGGCGGGATCGAGCCGCTGCCGGGTCTGCGCCACGTCTATGCAGACGCGCCTGCCCTCGATGCTGGCGACTTCGCCTTCGTGGCCCGCTTCAAGGCACGCGGCGACGGCACCCTGGTCGGCAAGGCTCCCGCCGCCGGCCACTGGGCCCCGAACGGCAAGTCCTTGTTCATCCGTGGAGGCCGGCTGGTCTACGACATCGGCTGGGTCGGTGCCTTGGGCGGCGGTCCGCGGGTGACCAAGGGCCAGTGGCACACCGTGGTGCTGACCCACGAAGGGGACACCGCGGTGCTGTTCCTCGATGGCGAGGAGGTCGGTCGCAAGCCCGACTTCGTCGCCGAGGACCCCAGCGACATGGTCGTCAAGGTCGGCGCGACCAGCGACAACTTCGGCGGGGGACTCACCGACGGCGAGATCGCGCGCGTGCTGGTGTTCGACGCGGCACTGGATCTCGCGACCGCCAGGTCGGTGTCGGCCGGCGGATTCGAGGGACTCGCGCCGGCGATCGACTGGGACCCGGCCGTCGAGTCGAATGTGCCGCAGCCCGAGGCGGGCGTGGCGGTGCGCGGTCCGATCCGTCTGCACGCCGACAACGCAGCGGTGGAGTTCGCGAACCTGCAGGTGCGGCCGCTCGGCGACGTCGACCACCGCGCACTGGTCGCCGGTTTCGACGACGCGGCCTTCGAGCGCGGCAAGCAGCTCTACTCGGGCATGTGCGCGGCCTGCCACGGCTTCGACGGCGAGCAGGTGCTCAACCCGCTGGCACGCGCCTTCTCCAAGGCCGAGTTCCAGAACGGCAAGGATCCGTACGCCCTGTTCCGGACCCTGACCGACGGCTTCCGCAACATGCCGCCGCAGACCTGGATGACGCCGGCGCAGCGCTACGACGTGATCCACTACCTGCGGGAGGCGTTCCTGAAGGAGCAGAACCCCGGCCAGTACTTCCAGGTCACCGACGCGTGGCTCGGTTCACTGCCGCCGGCGCTGCCCGCCCTCGACGATGCGAACGCGGTGGTGGGGGCCGCGGGCGATGCCGCCGACGAGCTGCCGGCGCGCGACTTCGGCCCGGGCCTGATCTGTCAGATCGGCCCCGACGTGCCGGCCGGCCTCGCGGTGCGTCTGCCGGGCGACGTGACGATCGGCTACGACCTGCACCGCGCGGCTTCGGTCGGTGCGTGGCGCGGCGCGTTCCTCGATCTCGCCGAGACCCAGCACTACCAGCAGCGCGGCGAAGGCATCGGCCAGCCGGGCGCCGAAGCCTGGTGGTGGACCACGGCCTGGGCCTGGGACTTCACCGGCGTCGAGCGGCCCGAGCGTGGGCCGTACGCACGCGCCGACTACCGCCTCCGCGGCCGCTTCCACCACGGCCGCGACCTGGTGCTGCACTCGGAGATCCACGGGCGCGAGGTGTTCGAGTCGCCCTCCGCAGAGGTGCTCGGCGAGCAGGTCGCGTTGGTGCACCGGTTCGCGGTCGGACCCGGCGCGAGCGAGCTGCGCCTGCGCTGGGCCGACGACGGCTTCGACGTCCGCGTGGTCGACGATCTCGCGGTCGCGCGTCGTGGATTGGAGCAACGGGCGTCGCTGGTCCGCGTGCTGGGTGACGAGGTGTTGTTCGAGGGCGGCCTGCTGCGCGTTCCGGCCGGCGACTCCCCGGTGGTCTTCACCGTGGTCCGCGCCGACGCCTCGAGCGACGAACAGATCAGTGCCTTCGCCGCATTCGTGGAGCTGCAGGCCGACCGCCTCGCCGCCGATCCCCGCGCGCTCTGCAAGGGTGGCCCACGGCTCTGGGACGAGTCGATCGTGACGCATGGCGAACTCGGCGATGCCGAGCTGCCCTACGCCGTCGACACCCTGCCGCTGCCCGACGACAACCCCTGGGGTGCGTGGCTGCGCACCTCGGCGCTGGACTTCTTCAGCGACGGCCGCTGCGCGGTCTGCACGCTGGGTGGCGACGTGTGGATCGTCGACGGGATCGACGGCGATCTCGACGAGCTGCGCTGGACCCGCTTCGCCGCGGGTCTCTTCGAACCGCTCGGCCTGAAGGTCGTCGACGACATCGTCTACGTGACCTGCCGCGACGGCGTCTGGCGGCTGTTCGACCAGGACGGCAATGGCGAGGCCGACCACCACGACTGCTTCCACCAGGACGTCGACGTCTCGGCGACCTTCCACGCCTTCAACTTCGACCTGCAGCAGGACGCCCAGGGTCGGCTGAGCTACGTGAAGTCGGGGCGCTACACGTCGTTCCCGACGCCGGGAGCAGTGGTGCGCCTGTCGCCCGACGGCGAGCAGTGGGAGTACATCGCCACCGGCTTCCGCACCCCGAACGGCATGGGCATCCTGCCGGACGGCTCGCTCCTGGTGAGCGACAACCAGGGCAACTGGGTGCCGGCGAGCAAGGTCAGCCGGATCCGCGAAGGCGGCTTCTACGGGGTCTTCAAGGGCAACGAGCAGGAGACCGAGGACTTCGACCGGCCGTTGATCTGGCTGCCGCAGGACGTCGACTCCTCCAGCGGCGGCCAGCTCTGGCTCGACGACGAGCGCTTCGGACCGTTGGCCGGCACCCTGTTGCATACCAGCTTCGGCAAGGGCTGGTGCTACGCGTTGGAACTGCAGGAGATCGGCGACGTCACGCAGGCCTCCTGCGTCACCCTGCCGTTCCAGTTCGCGGCCGGCGTGCAGCGCGCGCGGACCCATCCGATCGACGGCCAGGTCTACGTTACCGGGCTGTCCGGTTGGCAGGGGCCGGCGGGCGGCAAGGACGGCTGCCTGCAGCGACTGCGCTTCACCGGCAAGCAGCAGACGATGCTGCGCGGCGCGGAGGTGACCGCGAAGGGGGTGACGCTGCACTTCACCGGGCCGGTGCCCGCCGAGGCCGCCGAGCCGAGCCGCTACACGGCGGAGACCTGGAACTACCGCTGGGCGGCGCGCTACGGATCGGATCAGTGGTCGGTGCGCGAGCCCGAGCGGCAGGGGCACGATCGGTTGGAGGTGACTGCGGCGCAGCTCGGGGACGACGGCCGGTCGGTCGAACTCGACATCCCGGGGATCGCGCCAGCCGATCAGCTTCGGATCGACGGTGATCTTCCCGGCCTGGCCAGTGCGGGCTCGGTCCTGCTGACCGTCCACGCGCTACCTGGATCGAGGTAGTCGCGGCGGCCGGGAGCTGTCGGCGGTCCCGAGAATCCTCCGTGCGCTCCGGGCGATTCATCGTTCGGGGCGTGCGTCATGCGGATCCGACCTGCCTCCGTTGCGCTCGCCGCCGAGGATCTCGACCGCGACGGACCATCGGCTCGTCGGCAGGGACGACGTCTTCCCGAGGGATTCCCATGGCGGCGTCGCCGTGCATGCCGGCGAGACTTCGAGCATCGACGAGGGCTTCTACGACCTCGCGGGACCTACCGTTCTGGGTTGGTGAAACCCACATGCGTCCGGCTGGATTCGTCGGGATGCTCGCCGCAACCGGTTCGCACCATCCTCCTGCGGAATGGGAGTTCGAGATGAAGGACAGAGGACAGGGGATGGGGTCCTGGCTCGGCGCATCCGCGCCCTTGAAGGGCGACCGGGCCGCGCGACCCGCCTTCGGGATGAGCTGCGCCTCCAGCCCGACATGGCGGAACGCGACGCGTGTCGTCCTGCTGGCGGGCCTGGGCTTCCTTGCTGCCTGCGCTACCCACGGCGGCAGCGTCACCGGCTCGGCCTATCTCTTCGGGGTCAACGTCAACGAGGAAGGGCCGGGGCCGGGGCGGCTCGTCGATCCGTACGATGGGCGGTTCAAGGGGCGGCCACTCGTCCCCGGCGAGGACAACGGATTCCTCCTCGATGTGCAGGCGAGGTGGTGTCGTTGTTCTACCCCTCCCGAGAATCGGCGTGTCGAGCGCGGATCGACACGGCTCGAGCAACTGACTCAGTGCCCCTCGTTTCGTTCAGCGCGCCACGTCCATCCGCTCGGCCAAGGTGGCCAGGGCTCGCGAGACCGCTGCGCGGGCCTGCGCCTCGGTCACCAGACCCAGGGCATCCGCGACATGGCGGTAGCTGCAGCCGGCATGTTGGCGCAGCAGGATCGCTTCCCGAGCGGCGTCGTCGAGGCCTTCCAGCGCCGTCGCATAGCGCTCGGCGAGTTCCACGCCCATCGCGACCGCGCTCGGCGACGGGGTCGCGGCCACCTGCTCGGCGACTCCATCCAGCGGACTCGCCCGTGACGGATCGCGCTTCATGCGTCCCTGGGTCCGAGCGACGTCGCGGATCGTGTTCTCGATGATCCGCGCCAGCCAGTCGATGAACTGTCCTTCCTCGTGCAATTGGAGCCGGTCGAGTCCCGCGTGGGCCTTGCCGAACGCTTCCTGCAGGACGTCCTGCGATTCCATCGCGGCGCGCAAGGGGTTGTCGCGTCGCAGGCGTGCGCGCACGATCTCCAACGCAGTTGCCGAGTGGCGAAGGAACAGCTCGTTGGCGGCCGAGTCGAGGCCGGCGCGGTGCCGGCGCAGCAGGTCGAGGGTCTCCGACATGGTTCGAGTGTGCTCTTTCCCCAGAGGTGCGGAGGATAGCGCGTCATGACCGAGGAGCCGACACCGCAGTCCGCCCTGGAGGCCTTCCTGATGCGGGTCAGCGACGGCACGGCGGAGCCGGAGGCGGAGTTCCTGGCGGCCCACTCGAATCACCGCGAGCTCCTGGCCCGACGCCTGGAACTGCTGCGCCGCTCAGGTGGCCTCGCGGCGGTGGGGCCCGCGGTGGAGGACGGCTCGCTGCCCGAGTCGTTCGACGACTTCCGGACGGTCAGCGTCCTCGGGCGGGGCGGCAGCGGGATCGTGTTCCGTGCCACGCAGCTGTCGCTCGGTCGCGACGTTGCCGTGAAGATCCTGCGGCCGCTGCAGCGCCTCGATCCGCGGGCCCGTGAACGATTCGCGCGGGAGGTCGCGGTGCTCGCGCGCCTGCGACACCCGAACGTCGTGCGGGTGTTCGGATCCGGAGAGGTCGACGGTGCGCCCTACCTGGTGATGGAGCTGGTGGAGGGCGAGCCATTGGCCGCGCGACTCCGCGGTCGTTCGGTGGTCACCGATCGGTCCGAGATCGAGGAGCTGGTCGGCCTCGTGATCCGCGTGGCCGACGCGCTGCAGCACCTGCACGATCGCGGCGTGGTGCACCGCGACGTGAAGCCGCAGAACATCCTGCTCGACGAGCGTGGCGAGCCACTGCTCGTCGACCTGGGCCTGGCGCGCGACGTGGCGGGCGACGCGCTGACCCTGAGTGGCGACGTGGTCGGCACGCTGCACTACACCGCTCCCGAGCAGGCTCTCGGCAGGGTTGCCGACGGCCGTGCCGACGTCTTCGGTCTCGGCGCCACGCTCTATCATCTGCTCTGTGGTCGGCCGCCGATCGAGGCGCGCACGCCGACCGAATACGCGCACTGCATCGAGCGCGATGCACTCCGCCCCAGCCGCGGTTGGAATCCGGTCCTGCCAGCCGATCTGGCGACGGTCCTCGACCACGCTCTCGAGCTGACGGCCGAGCGTCGCTACCCGACGGTGCGCGCCTTCGCCGACGATCTGCAAGCGGCGGTGGAGGGGCGGGCGATCGGCGTGCGCCGGGCGGGTCTGGTGCGGAGGGGCCTCCGGTGGATGCGGCGTCGTCCGGCGGTCGCGGCGCTGGTCCTGGTCACGCTGCTGGCCGCGGTCCTCGGCGGGATCCAACTGGCTGGGCATCTCGAAGACCGCGCTCGCGCGGCCGACGAGTCGTTCCGTCGACGTTTGACCGAGGCCTCGCAGCGGGCTCGGGCGGAACCCGGAGAGGGCGCCGAGGAACTGCGCGCGCTGTGCCGAGAACGGCCGGGAGATCTGGACGCCTGGTTCCATTGGATCGCCTCGGCGCTCGGTGGTCCGCGCGGCAGCATGGAGCGCTCTCAGGAGATCGGGGCGTCCTACGCGGAGGCGCGCCGCCGCCTCCGCGAAGTCCCGGCGTTCGTCGCGGAGGATCCTGCCTGTGATCTCCTCGGACGCTATGGAGCGGGAGTCGATCTCGAGGAGGAGTCCACGCAGTGGCGAACCCGGCTCGCAGACGATCCCCAGGCCATGGCCCGCCTTGCCGATGCGCTCTCGTTGCTCGGTCGCCAGGACTTCGCCGTGCAGCTCCTGGAGTCGGTCGCCGCGGCCCGGCCAGGCGACTTCGAGACCGCCTTCGCCTACGCGCGGCTGACCCGCATGTCGGCTTCACCTATGGGGCTACGGGCCGCCTGGACCGCGCATCTCCTGCGGCCGTCGGACCCGGGGCCGCTCGAGGTGCTCGGGATCCACGAGGCGGAACTCGGGAGGCACATGGTCGATGCATTGCGCGCCCTGCAGTCGGTGGAGGCGGCGGATGCGACGTCGACCAATCGCTGGCGCGCCGCGATCGAGCCCTGGACGCAGCTGCGGGATCGCGGTGTGGAACGCGTGAGGGTCGCCTACCAGGCCTCGGAGAACCCGTTCGTCGGAATCAACCTCGCGAGGGTCCTGCAGGAGGTGAAGCCGCCAGGCTGGATCGAGGAGTCGATCCGGCTCAACGAGGCTGCGGCGCATCTCAGTCCGGTGCCGCGATACAACCTGGCGAACTGCCTGTACGACACCCGCTCCAAGGACAGTCGACGCATTGCCGAACTCTACGAGTCGGTGCTGGGGAGCTACGGACATCTGGCACTGCCGCATTCGCGGCTCGCGACGCTGCGCCACGAGCTCGGCGAATACCAGAAGGCCTGGGACACCATCCGGGTTGCCGTGGAGCGGTTCCCGGACGACCTGGCGATCGCAGTCAAGGCGGCCAACATGGCCGCCGGGCCGGAGGTGGCGGTCGGTCCCGACCATCGGCGGCAGCTGTTGGAGGCTGCGATGGCGCGGCTGCGTGCGGCGGCGTCGAGTCCCGGGACGACGCGTTGGGCCTTGACGGACCTCGCACCGGCGGCCGCTGCCCTCGAAGTCCGGGACGCGGAGCGATTGCTGGACCTCGCGGGGGAGTTGCTCGGGGAGGAGGTCCTCCCGGAGGCGCTTCAGGAGCTCGCTGCGCGGGTCGGGCGAGAGCCTTGATCTGCCACTCCGGAGAATCTGCGCGCCAGGCGCTGATTCTCCGGAGTCGCAGACCCGAACGACGCGGTCAGCGCGGCCGAGTGCCTCGGGGCATGGCGAGCGCAGCGAGTCGTGCCCCTTCGGTTGCGGCCCGAGGCCGCGCCGAGCGCGCGGGCGCCCGGATCGCGTTGGGGGCGCGATCGGTCGTCAGCCCGTGCGTTCGCGTTCGCGCGTCGTTCTCGGGGATGTCATGTGCAGGCTTCTGGTCGTTCTCGCGTTCTCGTCGTCCTGGGTTTCCGCCCAGGTCTCCTTCGGCCCGCTCGACGAGCAGCACTTCCCGCTCTCGGAGGACTCGACCTACGCGGCGGCGGTCGGCGACATCGACGGAGACGGTCGCTCCGACGTCTTCCTCGGCGGCTACGAGCGCGGCAGCCTGCTGCTCGGTGACGGGGATGGGCACTTCACTGCGGGCGGTTCACTGCCCGTCGGTTTCGGGCGTGTGCGGGGTGCGACGTTCGCCGACCTCGACGGGGACGGTGACCAGGACCTGTATCTGGCCAGATCGGACATCGGTCAGGCGCTCTCCGATCAGCTGTTGCTGAACGTGGGGGGCGGGCGCTACCTGGATGCGAGCGCCGGTCGGTTGCCGAGCTTCGTCGCGTCGAGTCGGGATGTCCTTGCCGCCGACTTCGATGGCGATGGCGACGTCGACCTGGCGATCGCGGTCGGAGGATGGTCCGGGAATCAGCAGGATCGGCTGCTGCTCAATGACGGCACGGGGAGTTTCCGGGACGCCAGCGCCACGCATCTCCCGGTCGACGCGGAACGCACCGCGGCACTGGCCGCAGTCGATGTCGATGGCGACGGCGACCTGGATCTGGTGCAGGCGAACGACGCGGCGTTCGGTGGCAGCCCGGCGCCCAACCGTCTCTGGCGCAACGACGGCGCGGCGCACTTCGTCGACGCGACTGCGGGCTCGTTGCCGCTGGTCGCGACCGATTCGAGGGACCTCGTCGTCGCCGACATCGATGCCGACGGCGACCACGATCTGCTGTTCGTGGAGTCAGGACGTTCTGACCTGCTCTTCGAGAACGACGGCGCGGGCCGGTTCCGTGACGTGACGGCATCGCGGATCCGCGATTGGCTCCCAGAGCTCCTCGTCGCGGCGTTCGTCGACGTCGATGGCGACTCCGATCCCGATCTCCTCGCGGCGGGCTCGGCGGGCGAGATGCTGCTGCTGGTGAACGACGGGACCGGGACCTTCCTGCGTCCGGCCTCCGGTTCGCTGCCGCCGGTCGCCGGTCGCGTCTGGCGTCTGATCGAGGCCGACTTCGATCGTGATCGGCGGGCCGACCTGTTGCTCGGCATCGAAGGCCAGTCGCGGCCCTGGTTCGGCGACGGTCGCGGAGGCTTCGTCGATGGCAATGCGCCGCGTCTGGTCACCACCTTCCGGAGCGGGTCCGACGTGACGCTCCGTGACGTGGACGGCGATGGGTGGCTGGACGCGATCGTTGCCCAGACGCTCCGCGGTCACGCCGAAGTCCTGCTCAACGATGGGCTCGGCGGACTCGCTCCGTCGGTCGGTGCGTTCGGCGGTGTGCAGCCCTGGGCGTCGACCATCGGAGTCATGGACGTGGATGGCGACGGCGACTCGGACGTTCTGCTCGGTGGGATTCCAGGAGGACCGCTGCGTCTGTTCGTCAACGATGGTCGAGGGCGGTTCGCGGAGCCTTCGCCGGCGTGGGTCCCATCGACTCCGCTCCTCGTGCACCACATCGAATCGGTCGACGTCGACCGCGATGGCGATGAGGACCTGGTGCTCGCCTGCGACGGTGGCGGATTCGATCCCCAGGATCGCCTGTGGATCAACGATGGGAACGGTCGCTACGTCGACGCGACCTCGGCGTGGCTGCCCACGGACCCCACCGAGAGTCAGCAGGTGACGTCGTTCGATGCCGACGGTGATGGATGGCCCGACCTCGCGATCGCGCAGCGGTCGACCGGGCTCCGTCTGCTCCTGCACGATGGTCGGGGGGGCTACGTCCAGTCCGCGGGTCGGGTGCCCGCCCTCGGCGGAGCCGTGTATGCGACCGCGGCAGGTGACATGGATGGGGATGGCGATCTGGACCTGCTCGCCGCCTGCTTCGGCTCGAATCCGCTCGCGGACCGACTCCACCTGCTCGAGAACGATGGCGCTGGTCGGTTCACGGACGTCAGCGCGAGTCGCCTCACCGCGCGGATCTTCCGTACCGCGCGCCTGGTCCTGTCGGGCCTGGACCTCGACGGGGATCTCGATGTGGCGTTCGCAGACGCGGCGCAGGGCGCACTCGTCTTGTGGAACGATGGGGCGGGCAATCTCGGGGCTGCTACGAGGTTGACGTCGCTCGATCGATGGCCCGCGGGAGGGACTCTGGCGGTGGGTGATCTCGACGCGGATGGGGATCCGGACATCGTCGAACTCTCGTCGTTTCAGGGGACGTCCAAGGTCCACTTCAACCTGCTGACGCAGGTGTGGACGCCGTCGCTGTTCCGGTTGGGCCACCGCGCAGTGCTTCGGATCGATGTGCTGGCCCGTGGCGTCGACCGTGTGGCGCTGCTGGCTGCTTCTGCGGCGCGGGGTCGCGTCTCGCTGCCGGGGCTCGGTGTCCTCGGCCTGCTGCCATCGCAGATGGTCGTCGTCGGATTCGTGCAGCTCGGCCGTTCCATACAGGGAGTCGAGCTACCCATCGACGTGCCCGGAGACCCGGTGTTGCTGGGTAGTGAACTCTATTGGCAGTGTCTCGTGGCCGAGGCGGGAGGACGACTGCGCTTGACCGCCGTGGCCGGCGATACCCTGTCGCGGTGAGGACTCCGGACACCGAGGGTCCGGAAGTCGGCCAGGCCCCACGTCCGGTCGCCTCTCTCACGCGTTTCCATCCCTTGGAAACAAGTGTTGTCCGTGGGGCCTGGCCTGCGCGGGGTAGAGCGAGGGGTGTGCCAGGGCCCTGAACAGCCGATTTCGGTGCCGAAGGCGTGACACCGTTCCGCTGCGGGAACGACAGGAGTCGATCGCGCGGCGTGATCAGACCGTGCGCGTGTAGATCCGATAGCGGCGGAACTCCCGACCACCTGCCGTGAACAGGGGGCGGAGCATCGGCGTGTTGTCCTCGAGGATCCAGCTCGCCTCGCAGGTGTACCAGCCGGTCGCGATGCCGTGGTCGATGAACTCGACCAGCAGCAGGGCGTCGACGCCGGTGCCGCGGTACTCGGGTGCCACGCCGAGGGTCATGGTGCGGAAGGAGCGGACCCGCTTCATCGTCCGCATGAAGGTCCACCAGCCGAACGGCAGCAGGCGGCCGTTGCAGGCCTTGATGGCGCGGTTCACGTCGGGCACGCCGACCGCGAAGGCGATCGGCTCGCCGTCCTTCTCCAGGAAGGTGGTGATGTCCGGGACGAGGACCTGGCGGAGTTCCTTGGCCTCGGCGTCGAACTCGGCCCGGCTCATCGGCACGAAGCCCCAGTTGCGTTCCCAGAGCCGGTTGTAGAGGCGCCAGACGATCTCGGTCTCGCGGGCGAACTCGCGGCGGTCGAAGCGACGGACCGTGAGCTGGTGGCGGTCGCGAGTGCGCTGGACCACGCGGCGCAGGCGATCCAGGTTCAGTTCCTCGGCCTGCATCATCACCGCGAGCAGATCCTTGGCCTTCGCGAAGCCGGCCGCCTCGATCCACTCGGCGTAGACCGGCGGGTTGTAGGGCATCGACAGGAAGGGTGGCCCGGGCTCGCCGGAGATCAGCAGGCCGCAGCGGTAGTTGGTCGAGAAGTCGACCGGTCCGCGCAGCTCGGTGGCGCCGTGCGCGATCAGCCAGTTGCTGGCGGTCTCGAGCAGCAGGGCTGCGGTCTCGGCGTCGGCGGCTTCGAAGTGGCCGAAGAAGCCGACCCGGTCGCCGTGGAACTCGTCGTGGACGCGGTCGCGCACCGCGCTGATGCGGCCCACGGGTTCGGGGCCACGGCGGGCGATCCAGAACTCGCCGTCGGCGTGCTCGAAGAACGGGTGGCGTCGCGGGTCGACCTTCGCCACGTCGAACGCGGTCATCGGCGGCACGTAGTGCGGGTCGGCGCGGTAGAGGGCGCGCGGCAGCTCGAGGAAGGCCTTCGGGCTGGGAGCGGTTTCGATCGTCGGCGCCGGCATGGCTTCGCGACTCTATTCCGCTCGGCGCGTGCATAGAATCGCGGCGATGCGATCCGCTTCGATGTCCACCCTGGCGCTCGTCGTCACGCTGCTCGGCGGCTGTGCCTCGGGCGGTGGCTACTCCGGTCCGACCCTGCGGACCGCCGACGTGGAGTGGGCGGCCTTGTGGCCCGAGATCGCCGAGCCGGCGACTGCCGAACAGGCCGGGTTCCGGCCTCGCGCGCCGGAGGGTGACGATCTCGCCAGGCTCCGTGCCGCGGAGCGGGCCTTCGAGGCGCTGGCCGACGTGTCCGCCGACGATCCCGCCGCCGCCCAGGCGGCCGAGCAGGCGTGGGCCGATGCCCGCGCCGCGGTGGTCGAAGAGCCCTTGACCGGCTACTGGATGGGGCGCCGGCTGTTGTTCGCGGTGCTCGTCAACGTCGACCAGCGGAGCGCCGACGAGGGCGGGATGATCCGGTCGGCGGGGGCGTCGCGCGCGCAACGGGAACTGGTGGCGATGGGGGAGGCCGCGGCACCTGTGCTGATCCTCGACCTGCTCCGGTCCGACCGCGCCGACCGACGGGAACTCGGCGCCGAGCTGTTGCAGCAGATGGGACCCGCGGCGATGCCGGCCCTGCGCCGGGTGCTCGACGTCGACGACGTGCGCACCCGACGCTACGCGGTGAAGGCGGTGGCGGGCTGGCCGCCGAGCCCGGAGGGGCGTGCGGTCCTGCTCGATGCGATCCGCGACCCCGACTTCGGGGTGCGGGCCGAGGGTTGGCGTGGCTTCGTCCACGGACCCGACGACCTCGCGCTCCTGAAGGAGGCGATGCGCGGCCGCGAGACCGATCCGTTCGCGCGGCGGGCGATCTACGAGGCGCTCGGCCACTACCAGGACCGCGAGGCCGCCGGGATGCTGCTCGACGAGATGGAGCGGGCGATCGCCGCGTCCGACAGCGACACCGGCTACGTGTTGCTCGAGGCGTTGCAGCAGGCCACCGGCCGGAGCGACCTTGCTGGAACGCCGGCGTTCCGGCGCTTCCTCGAGACCTGGAACCCTGAGGCCGGGTCGGCTCCAATCGACGGCCAACGATGACGTCCCTCGACGCCTGGAAGATCCTCCGCGACCGCGAAGCCTGCACCAAGCCGGGCTGCCCGCTCGCCACCGAGTCCGAGTTCTTCGCGGTGCTGGAGCTGCCGGAGTGCCTCCGTCACGACCTCTGCGCGACGTGCTTCCACCAGCTCGAGCGGTCGTCCGCGGTCCGGCCGATCTTCTGGAAGGCACGGCGCAAGCAGAAGGGTCAGAAGGGGCCGACCCTGGACCTGCAGTCGCTGCGGGTCCTGTTCGAGCGGCTCGGCGAGGTCGACAGCGAGCAGGCGCGGGGGCTGCGGTACTTCGTGGCGCTGCTGCTGCTCCGCAAGCGGCTCTTGAAGATGGTCGACCCGCAGAGCGAGGCCGAGGAGGCTGCGGACCTGGTGGTCATCGACCCCAAGGACCCCGCGGCGAAGGCCGACGATGCGCCGCGGGTGGCGCTGTTCGCGCCGGAACTCGATACCGACCGGTTGGCGAACCTGAAGGACGAGTTGCTGGCTGCGATCGAGGAGACCGACAGCTCAGGCGGTGAGGACTCGGGAGACGATTGATCGGTGGGGGGCGTTCGGACCTGGCTCGACTCGTGTCGGCAAAATGTCCGGGCGGTCGAAGCTCGCGTGGGGGCTGTTCGTGCGTAGGCGCTTCCTCGAAAATGTCACGGCCGTCGCTTCGACGGTCCGTTTCCGAGGAGGAAGTAGCATGAACACCACGTTCCAGGTCGTCACCGCGCTCGCGCTCGCCGGCGCCGCGATGGCCCAGGGTGCTCGCCAAGCCGAGATCGGCGCCGTCGCCGACTACCGGTTCTCGCGGCCACTGTCCAACGGCAAGGGAATCCGGTCCCTGGCCGAGATGCGCGGCAAGCCGGTCCTGATCGAGTTCTGGGGCACACGTTGAGGCCCTTGTGTCGGGTCATCCGTGCCGATGGCCGTTCGAATGCAGGAAGAGCACGGTGACGATCTGCAGATCGTCTTCGTGGAAGTCCAAGGTGCCGACGATGCCGCCGTGGAACGGTTCGCGCTGGGCAAGAAGTGGCTCGGGACCAGTGCGGTCTGGACCACGGAGCGTCCTGTGCTGACCAATGCGAGCGGGATCCCCAACTGCGTCGTCCTCGACGCCGAGGGGCGCGTCGCGCTGATGGGGCACCCCATCACGCTCCACAAGGAGATCGAGGAGCTGATCCAGGGCTCCAAGCGCGCTCGGGCAGAAGAGCCCGAAGACCTGCCGCGTGAACTCGACAAGGCTTGGAAGAGCCTTGCGAAGGGTGACTTCGGCGAAGCCTGGGAGGATGCCCAGGGGGTCGCGGGTCGCTCCCAGGATGCTGGAGTGGTTTCCTACGCGGCCGAACTCGGTGAGAAGGCCAAGTCCGCAGCGGCGAACGCCGTAGCCCGGATCGGTCGCATGGTCGACGAAGGTTGGTTCCTGGAGGCCCAGGACTATGCCGAAGACCTCGCGAAGACCGTGAAGGGGCTCGAGGAACAGTCCGACGAAGTCGGGAAGTGGCTCGAGCGCCTCGACGGTGACGAGTTCGAGGCCGAAGTCGATGCGGCCAAGGACCTCGCCAAGCTGGAGCGCCGCCTGTTCGACAAGGGCATCGACCCTGGCATGGCGAAGCGCCTCGAAAAGCTCGCCGAGAAGCACGCCGGCACCAAGGCCGGCGAGCGGGCCGCGCGCTACGCGCAGGCCGAGTGAAGCGGGGCGGCGCGCGTGGATCCGGCTCGACCGGATCCCGCGCCGCACCCACCTCCTCCCACTCGCGACCCCGGACACTCCGGCCGGTCGGCCGCGACGTGACGCGCCAGGGTGGGGGTCTCGCGCCAGCTGTCCGGGGTTCCGTGCACCGGTCTCTGACGTCGGAGGCGGCCCGGGGCACCACTCATCCCCACCTCGCTGACCGAGACCTCCTCGGCTGCGCGGTGGCGGAGTGGTCAGTCGCTCGATCGGGCTTGGTTCCTCGCGGCCGGCGTCCATCTCCGGAGGGTCCCGCGCGCCCCACCAGCTCCCACCGCGCGGCGTTTCCCGGCGGAATCCGGCCGGCCCGCCAAAAACCTCGTCTTTGGACGAGTGCACCCTCCCCACCGCATCTCGTGGTGGCAGGTCCCGCCACAGCCCTAGTGGGTGTGGTGTGGGTGCTTGGGTGGGGAATGGTGGGTGTTGATTCCCTGGATCGCCGATTTCAGCCGGTTGACGTGGGGATCGGTGGGGGATACAGATCGGTCGTCCTGATGCGGGAGGCACCCCGCGGCAGGCACGGCCAGGCTGGCGTCACGTCGGTCGGGTCCTCGAAACAGGCAGTCCACAACCAGGTCCACCAACATGGCAAGGGAGAGGGCATTCCGGGGCGCTTCGACCCACAGTCTCGACGACAAGGCGAGGCTGATCGTTCCGAAGCGGTTCCTGGACCGTCTGCCGGCCATCGAAGCAGACTTCGTCCTGACGGCAAGTCCCGACGGATGTCTGCTTCTGCTGGATCGGCAGTCCTTCGAGGACCTGACGCGCGACATCGGCGGATCCGTGCTCGAGCAGGACGCGCGTCCCCGCGATCTCCGGCGCCTGCTCCTCGGCCATGCCGAGGACGTCCGGCCCGACAAGGCGGGTCGCATCCTCATCCCCGAGGCGCTGCGTCAATACCTGGGCCTCGGGAAGGAGGACCGCGAAGTGGTCGTGGTCGGAGCTGGTGACTGGATCGAGCTGTGGAAGCCCGATCGCTGGGTCCTCAGCCTCGACCGGGCGCTCGCGGGTTCTTTGCCAACGACTGAGGTCAGTTCGGCGGCGGGCTGAGAGGGCCCCTCGTCGTGACACGAAAGCACGCATTCCCCGTGGACACCACGCACGGCTCCGGGCGGTCGGACGCGCGAGGTGACACATGACGGGGGCAGGATCCGGAGGATCTCCGCCAGGGCAGGGCGATGGACAGGTCAGAGTCCACGAGCCCGTTCTCCTGGCGGAGAGCCTCATGGTCATGGATCTCGCTCCCGGCATGCGCGTGCTCGAGGGCACGACGGGGGCTGCGGGTCACGGACGTGAGTTCGTGGCCGCCCTCGGGGCGCAGGGCCTGTACGTCGGACTCGACCAGGACGCGGAGATCCTGGAGCACGCGGAAGCCACACTCGGGGGAGTGCGGGCTTCCGCGGACGCCCCACGGATCGTGCTCCGGCACGCGTCGTTCGCCGATCTCGATGCGGTGCTCGCCGACCTCGAGATCGACTCCGTGGATCGGGTGTTCCTCGATCTCGGCGTCAGTTCCCTTCAGCTCGACTCTCCCGAACGCGGCTTCTCGTTCATGCGCGACGCAGCTCTCGACATGCGGATGAACCGTGCGCCCTCGCAGCCGACGGCTGCCGAGTGGTTGCAGGCGGTGCCTCGTGAAGAGCTCGAGCGGGTGTTGTTCGAGTATGGGGGTGAGCGTCATTCCCGGCGGGTGGCCGCCGGGATCTGTGAGGCTCGGGCGCGTCACGGCGCGCTCGAGCGGACCAGTCAGCTGGTCGACGTGGTGGTGCGGTCGCTGCCGCCCAAGGCGCGTCATGGACGGATCCACTGCGCGACGCGGACGTTCCAGGCGGTGCGCATGGCGGTCAACGACGAGGTCGGTGCCTTGGAGCGGGGCCTCGACAAGGCCTGCGCAGCGCTCGCCGACGGCGGCCGGTTGGCCGTGATCTCGTTCCACTCGGTCGAGGACCGGATCGTCAAGCGCTTCGTGCGCCAGCGCATGCAGCCGCTGCACAAGAAGCCGATCGAGGCCGGCGTGGGCGAGCGTTCGCGCAACCCGCGCTCGCGGAGCGCCCGCCTGCGTTGCGGGATTCGGAGGGTCGAGGCATGAAGTGGTTCCTGGCTGCCTGTGCCTTCGCGGCGGTGGTCGGCCTCGCCATCGGGACCGCGACGATCCGCGCCGAGAACATCCGGCGCCGGGCGCTCCTGCAGAGGATGACCGAGCGGCTGGACGCATTGCGCGTCGGACGCGCGGCCGAGCGGGCTCGCCTGGAGGAGGGGCGCGAACCAGATCGCCTGGTGCTGCGCTGGGCGGAGCTGTCCGAGGCGTTGGAGCGGAGGCTGCTCCGGTGAGCGAGCAGCAGGGCTTCGACGGCTGGGAGCGCGTGCGCGTGCTCTCCTGCTTCGGTGTGTTCGCGGTCGGCGGCTGCCTCGCGCTGTACCGGCTCGCCGATCTCCAGATCGTCCGTTCCGCGGCGGCCCTGCGGCGCACGGTGCGCTCCGAGGTCGTGCAGCGCGAGGTCTCGGCGCCACGCGGCACCATCGTCGATCGCAGCGGCGTGGTGCTCGCCGAGGACCGGCCGGTGTGGGAGGTTCGGGCGGGTCTGGTGTTGACCGCGCCGGCGCGCGAACCTGCCGCCGCCGACGACTGGCAACCCGAGGACTTCGAGCGGCCGCGCAACCGCGTGGCGTCCGACGTCGCCCTGGCTCTCGGCCGCGACCGGGAGACCTACGGTGATCCTGTGGCCCGCGACGAACTCCGCGAGGCGCTGCGCACCCGGATCGACAGGGCACTGGAACGGCGTTGGAAGAAGGCTCGCGAAGCCGGGCGGCCGGGGCTGCCGCGGAGCACCCGCATCGACGTGCTGCTCGCCCGCGGGCTGGATCACGCCGATGCGCTCGACGGTCTGCAGGCCCTCGACTACCGCCGCGCTTCGAAGGACTCGCCCGAGCGCGACGACGACCTGCTCGACGAGCGCGGTCGCTACCGCGTCGAGTGCTACTCCGAGCGCCGCTATGTGCGTCGCTACGCGGCGCCCGAGGTGACCTTCGGCGTCGTCGGCACGGTCCGCGATGGCGCCGGCGTGGTCGGCGACGACCGGGTGCCGGTCAGTGGGCTCGAGCGGTTGAAGGTCCTGTTGCCTGGCAACGAAGGGGTGGAAGGACTCCGCGTCGATGCGGGCCGTCGCACCTACTGGACCGCCGCGCGAAGCGAGCCTGCAGCGCCGGTGCAGCTGCGCTCGACCCTCGATCTCGCGCTGATGCGGGCCGCCGACGCCGAGATCGACAGCGCCGCGGAGAAGGTGCGTCGGGCCTACCAGAGTCCGCCCGAATGGGGGGCATTGATGCTGATCGACGTCGCCGACGGCGCGGTCCGCGCGGCGGTGTCCTGGACCAGCGACAAGCAGGGCGAGCGCGACCCGTTCGGTGCGTTCGCGCCCACGCAGCGATTGTTCGAGCCGGGCTCGGTCGTCAAGCCGCTGCATGTGGCGATGGTCATCGATCGTGGTCTGGCGCGCTGGGACGAGGTCATTCCCACGGGTGACGACGGCATTCCCAGGCGCGCGATCAAGGACGACCACCCGCGGCCGTCGTTCAGCGTACGCGAGGTCCTGTCGCGTTCGAGCAACATCGGCGCGGTGAAGCTCGGCCTGCGGATGGGCCCCGAGGGCATCGAGCAGTACCTTCGCAACTACCGCTTCGGCGAGCGGACTGCGTTGCTGCTGCCTGGCGAGAGCGTCAGCGGCACGCCGCGGCCCGCGGACATCACCACGCTGAGCGCGAACGAGCAGCAGATCTATGCCGGGCCCTCGGTGCTGTTCGGCTACCAGCTCCACGTCACCACGGCCCAGGTGGCGCGGGCGTTCCTGTCGTTCCTCAGTGGCCGGCCGCGCGAGCTGCGTCTGGTCGACGCGATCGAGGTCGACGGCCAGACCCATGTCCAGCCCGGGCCGGAACTCGATGCCACTCCCTTCCTCGGGGAGAAGGCCGCGATCGAGACGCGGCGGGCGTTGGTCGACGTCGTCCACGAGGGCACCGCGCGTCACGCGCTGCCCGAACTGCCCCGCGCGATCCAGCGCGGTGAGGTCGCCGGCAAGACCGGGACCTCGGAATACACCGGAGAGGCGTTCCGCTGGGACGGCTCGAAGGTCCACGGGAACGTGCGCACCGCGCTGTTCGCCGGGTTCGCCCCGGTCGACGCGCCGCGCTACCTCGTGGTCTGCGTTCTCCAAAAGGTAGGAGCTGCCAAGTTCTACGGCGGCACGTATGCTGCTCCTGCCGCGATCCGTCTCCTCCTCCGTGCCGTCGACGGGGAAGGAGACCGGTGAGGTGCGTCGGTCAGGACGCATCGAGCCGTTCCCGGCGTGAAGTGGTGGTCCCGTGGGGGGACGGATCCACTTCACCGAACCATCGAGGCGGTGATGACTGAGTTGGCCTACCCATCGGGGTTGCGTCCCCGAGCGAGTGGCATCCGATTGAAGGACCTCCGCGAGGTCCTGGGGCCCGACGCCGTGTACCGCTTCAAGGATGAAGCGGTGGAGTCGTTGGCGTTCGACAGTCGCGATGTGACTCCCGGTACCGTGTTCTTCGCGATCCCGGGCAACCTCGACGACGGCGTGCGGTTCGTCGACGACGCCCTGGCCCGCGGCGCGGTCGCGGTGGTCAGCGAGCGGGCGATGAGCATCAAGGTGCCGGTGTTCGTGGTCTCGGACGCACGACTCGCCCTGGCGCGCGCCGCCAACGCGTTCTTCGAGGACCCGTCGCTCGGCATCGACGTGCTCGGCATCACCGGGACCAACGGCAAGACCACGGTGGCGCACATGCTCCGCCACGTGCTCGAGACCGATGGTCGGCGGGCCGGGCTGCTCGGCACGATCGCCTACGAGTTCGGCGGGCGCTGCGTGCCAGCGCGTACCACCACCCCCGATCCGATCACGTTGCAGGGCTACCTCCGCGACATGATCGAGCGGGGTGGCGATGCCTGCGTGATGGAAGTCTCCTCGCACGCGCTGGTGCAGGAGCGGGTCGCGGGCACGCGGTTCCGGGCCGGCGTGTTCCTCAACCTCACCCAGGACCACCTCGACTACCACGGCTCGATGGACCGCTACGCGCAGGCCAAGTCGCGGCTGTTCGCGATGCTGCAGCCCGGCGCGGTCGCGGTGCTGAACGCCGATTCGCCGGCGTCCGAGCGGATGTTCGAGGCGGTGAAGCCGGGCGTGCACGTGGTGACTTTCGCCCGCAACCGCGAGGCGTCGTTCCGGGCCACCGGGATCCGCACGTCGCTCGACGGCAGTCGGTTCACGCTGTCGATGCCGCGCGGCACGGTCGACGTGCAGCTGCCGCTGCCCGGCCCGCACAACGTCGACAACGCGCTGGCCGCCGCGGCGACCGCGCACGCGCTGGGCATCTCGGAGCTGACGATTGCTCACGCGTTGGAGACGATGCCGCCGGTGCGCGGTCGGATGGAGCTCGTCGCCCGACGCGAGGACGGTGCGCGGATCTTCGTCGACTATGCCCACACGCCGGACGCCTTGGACAAGTCCTGCGCGGCCTTGAGACAACTCACCGACGGTCGCCTGACCGTGGTGTTCGGCTGCGGCGGCGACCGCGACCGGCGCAAGCGGCCGCTGATGGCGCGTGCCGCGGCCCGACATGCCGACAAGGTCGTGCTGACTTCCGACAACCCGCGCAGCGAAGATCCCGAGGCGATCCTCGACGAGGTCGAGGTCGGTCTCCGTGACCTCCCCGAGGGTGTTCGGATGGTCGAGGCCTGGCGCGACGTCGACCGCGCGGCGGCGATCGAGCGCGCGGTCCAGGAAGCTCGGCCCGGCGAGGTCGTGTTGGTCGCCGGCAAGGGCCACGAGACCTACCAGGTCCTGGGCGACTCGGTGATCCCCTTCGACGACCGCGACTGGATCCGCTCAGCGTTGCGGATCCGTCGGCGGCGCCCGGAGGACGTCGAGCTGCCGCGGCCTTCACGTCGCTCGGAAGCCGGGCGAGCGGAGGCGCGGCGCGCCAACCCGGCGCGGACCCAGGGTACCGCGGAGACCGAACTCGTGAGGTGACGGGGCGCCAGCAGGCCTGGCGTCGCGAGGCAGGTAGGGCGGGCCATCCCGCCGCAAGGAGGCCGAACAGATGGTGGCACGCAACGCGAGATCCCGAGACGGTTGGATGACGCCCGCGGCGTTGCGCCGCGCGACGGGAGGCCGCGTCGTGCGCACCGGTCCCGCGGCGGTCCGGGTGCATACCGACAGCCGCGATCTGCTGCCGGGCGACTGCTTCCTGGCGCTGACCGGTGACCGCTTCGACGGGCACGGGTTCGTGGCTGCGGCCCTCCGTGCGGGCGCGACCGGTCTGGTCGTCGAGCGACCTCTGTCGGAGCTGAGCCTCTCGGACCTCAACCTGCCCGACGGGGTGTTCGTGGTGCGCGTCGACGACAGCCGCAAGGCGTTGGCCGCGATCGCGGCGGAACACCGCACCCGGATGGCGGCTCGAGTGGTCGGGATCACCGGGTCGTGTGGCAAGACCTCCACCAAGGACATGCTCGCGGCAGTCGTCGGACCGCATCGCAACACCGTGGCCAGTCCGCGGTCGTTCAACAACGACATCGGGGTGCCGCTGTCCCTGCTCGCGATGCAGCCGCAGAGCGAGGTGGCGGTGGTGGAGATCGGCACCAGTGGCCCCGGCGAGATCGCGGCCTTGTCGGCCATCGCCCGACCGGAGATCGGCGTGCTCACCTGCGTCAGCGAGGCGCACCTCAAGGGGCTCGGCTCGCTCGAAGGCGTGGCGCGCGAGAAGGCGTCGCTGTTCGAGGGAGTCGGGGTCGCCGGCGATCCGCGTCGTGGCGTCGCGGTGCTCAACATCGACGATGCGACGTGTCGGCGCATCGCGGCCGACCTCGAGCAGCGGGTCGTCACCATCGCGCTGAACCGTGAGGCCGACTGGCGGGCGACCGACGTGCATTCGCACGGGTTGGGCACATCGTTCCGACTCAACGAGGAGCATCCGGTCACGCTCTCCCGGATCGGCTCGCACAACGTCTACAACGCGCTGTCGACGATCGCGGTGGCGGTCGAACTGGGGCTGCCGCTGGACGACGTCATCGCCGGGTTGTCGCACCTTCCGGCCAGCGCGCGCCGACTCGAACCCAAGCAGTTCGGCGGTGTCCGGGTCTTCGACGACACCTACAACATGAACCCCGCCTCGGCGCGGGCTGCCCTGGCCGCATTGGCCGGCATTCGGTCGAAGGGTCGGCGGATCGTGGTGTTCGGTGAAATGCTGGAGCTCGGGCGTCGGTCCGGTGCGCTGCACCGCGCGCTCGGGGTCGAGGTGGCGCGGAGCTGCGTCGACCTGCTGGTCACCGTAGGCGAGGGGGCCTCCCCGATCGCCGACGGCGCCGCCGACAAGGGGATGGACGAGGCGCGTATGCTCCGGACCACCGACCCCAGGCACGCTCTCGAACTGCTCGCCGGCCTGCTGCAGCCGGGCGACGTGGTGCTGTGCAAGGCCTCGCGCGGGGTCGCGCTCGAGGTGGTCGTCGACGGTCTGGAGAAGGCGTTGGCCCTCGCGCAGCGGGCGGGCACCGAGCCGGCGCGGGCCGAGGGAGCCTGCTGACGTGTTGTTCGAGCTGCTCTTCGGTGCCGAAGGTCCGCGCTGGGACCTTCCCGGGGTGTGGCTACTCCGATTCATCTCGTTCCGGGCGGTGGCGGCGGTGGTCACCGGCTTCCTGCTGGCGATGCTGCTCGGGCCGCGCGTGATCCGCTGGCTGGGTGGTGCAGGGGTCGGGGAGGACACCGACAAGAGTCCGTCCGAGACCCTGCGCGAGCTGCACTCGGACAAGTCCGGCACGCCGACCATGGGCGGACTGTTCCTGATCGGCGGCACGCTCCTGAGTGCGGCACTGTGGGCGCGGTTCGACGGTTTCAACGTCTACACCCTGCCCGGGCTGGTGCTGATCGCCTGGTTCGCGGTGGTCGGCTTCGTCGACGACTGGATCAAGCTCCGCGTCGCGGGCCGATCGGGGTTGAGTGCGCGGGTCAAGCAGGCCTGGTTGACCGTCGGCTCGGTGCTCTGCGGCATCTGGCTGCTCGCCGTCGGGCTGGGCGGTCCGGACGGGCCGGGGCTCTACGTGCCGTTCGTGCAGGGCTCGATCGTCTCGCTGGGGGCGCTGGTCGGTGTCCCGTTCGCGTTGGTCGCGGTGGTGGTGCTGTCGGGCTCTGCCAACGCGGTGAATCTGACCGACGGTCTCGATGGTCTCGCCATCGGCTGCGTGATCACCTCGACGCTCGCCTACTGCGGGATCTGCTACTTCGTCGGCCGCCGGGACTTCTCGGAGTACCTGATGGTCGAGCACGTGCCGGGCACCGGCGAACTCACCGTGCTGCTCGCCGCGTTGCTGGGGGCTTCGCTGGGCTTCCTGTGGTTCAACGCGCCGCCTGCCCAGGTGTTCATGGGCGATGTCGGCAGCCTGCCGTTGGGCGGCGCGCTCGGCTACGCGGCGCTGTGCAGTCGCACCGAGCTGTGGCTGTTCGTGGTCGGTGGGGTCTTCGTGGTGGAAGCCGTCTCGGTGATCCTCCAGGTCGGTTCCTACAAGCTGCGCGGCCAGCGGGTGTTCCGCTGCGCGCCGATCCACCATCACTTCCAGTTCGGCGGCATGCCGGAGACGCGAGTGGTGGTGCGGATGTGGTTGATCTCGGCGCTGTTGGCGATGGCCAGTCTGGCGCTGTTCAAGTTGCGGTGAGTCAAGGTCCTGGTGCAGGCGATGTCGGCGATCCGAGAGGAGCAGATGGGACGATGACGGCGACGACCGATCAGCGGCTGGTGACCGGCGAACGGCCCGCGGTGCGGGTCCGCGAACTCGACTGGATCATGCTTGCCGTGGCGACGCTGTGCTGCCTCGGTCTGGTGATGGCCGTGTCGGTGCAATCGCTCGACCGTGGCCAGGACGCACTCGGTGCGATGCAGTCGCAGGGCACCAAGCTGGCGTTCGGGCTGGTGGCGTTGATCGGCCTGGCGTTGGTGCCGATGCCGCTGCTGCGTCGTCGCGCCGTGCTGTGGTTCGGGCTCGGTGCGGCTCTGGTCTACGGGGCCGCGGTATTCGGTCCCGAGTGGAACCACGCCCGTCGCTGGATCTCGATCGCCGGGCGTTCGTTCCAGCCGGTCGACTTCGCGCGTCTGGCGATGATCCTGGCCATCGCGGCGGCGATCGCCCGGGCGCAGGCCCACAAGGGCAGTCTGCTGCGCGGAGTCGTGCCGGTGCTCGCGCCGGCGGGTCTGCTCGCCGCGGGCCTGTTCCTGCAGCCCGACAAGGGCAATGCACTGCTCTGCCTGGCGCTCGGCGCATCGATGGCGGTGGCTGCCGGGATCGGGTTGCGCTGGCTGGTCCTCGCCGCGGGCGCGATGCTGCCGGTGGTGGTGACCGTCGTGCTCGCCGATGGCTACTCGCGTGGGCGCATCGACAAGTGGCTCTCCGGGGATCCTCCCGAGCAGGTCCAGCAGTCGATCCAGGCCTTCGAGCTCGGCGGTCTGACCGGCGAAGGCATCGGTGCCGGGTGGCGCAAGATGGGCTTCGTGCCCGAGGCCCAGAACGACTTCGTATTCGCGATGGTCGGCGAGGAGCTCGGCTTCGTGGGTTCGCTGCTGGTCGTCCTGTCGTTTACACTGATCGGCATCGCGGGCTGCAGCCTGGTGCTGCGCATGCGTGACCCGTTCCATCGGTACGTCGTGTTCGGGTGCACGGTCGGTGTCTGCGCGCAGGCGTTGATCAACGTGCTGGTGACCACCGGCGCGGCACCCGCCAAGGGCATCGACCTGCCGTTCGTCAGTTCGGGCGGAACGAACCTCGCGGCGATGCTCGGTTCGGTCGGCCTGATCGGCAATGCCGCCCGTGCGGACCTGCTCGGTCAGGATTCGTCGGACGCGGATGGAGCCGCGTCTGGATGATCGCGTCCTGATCTCCGCGGATGCGGTGCATCTTCTTCTTTCCGGTGCCACGTCGATCGCGTGGCCTTCCAATCACACGGCTCGCATCGAATCCTGGGAGGGAAACCATGGGCCAGCTCGAGAAGTACGGCCTCTACGTTCTGGTGGTGGTCATCGTCCTGATCCTCGGTGTCGCGATCTGGGGCGGGGAACCTCCGGTGCCGCGAGGCGATCTCGCGGCGATGAGCACGCGCACCGAAGGCGAACCACAGGATGGAGTGCGCCGTCCGGGTCGCTTCGACCGCATCGATCGGCAGGACCCGTTCGTCGACGACGTGCCGGCGAATCGTGGGGGCACCGATGACCCCGAGGTCGGTCTGCGGGGCGGTCGAGACACGACCCCGCGTCCTCATTTCACGGACGACACGGACGGGACCGACGTCGGTGGTCCGACGGGACCTGGCTCGGCGGGACCAGGCTCGATGGGCGGCCTCGGCCGGCCGGCCGACCTCCTCGGGAACATCGGGGGCGGAGAGACCATCATTCCTCCGGAGCAGGAGCGACGTCCGCCGGCGCCGCGCGAGATCGAACACGTGCTCGGCGAGGGCGAGACCCTCGGTGAGGTCGCGCGGCGGTTCCTCGGCAGCTCGAACCGCTGGGAGGACATCGCGAAGTGGAACGGCATCGAAGATCCGCGTCGGGTTCGGGCCGGCACGCGGTTGGTCATCAAGACCGACGATCCGGCGGGCGCGCGTTCCGAGGTGCGGCCCCAGGACGCGTCCGCGCCACGTTCGGCTGCCTCGGGCGCCGGCCGGGAGTACGTCGTGCGCAGCGGCGATTCCCTGTCGAAGATCGCCGAGCGCGAGCTGGGCAGTCAGCGCCACATCGACGCTCTCAAGGCCGCCAACGGTCTCGACAGCGACCTGATCCGGGTCGGCCAGAAGCTGGTGATCCCGAGCCTCGCCGCATCCAGCGCGCGGGAGTGATCCGATGGACCGTGACTCCGGCACGATCTGCCTCGTGAGTAGCGGCACCGGCGGGCACCTCTGGCCTGCGCTGGTGCTGGAGCGGGCGCTGCGTGAACGGGGTCATGCGACCCATCTGATCACCGAGGGGCGCGCGGTCGAACGTGCGCTGCTCGAGCGGGTCGGCTGTCCCGCCGCGACCCTCGACACCCATCGGGCGGGCCCGTCGCGGCTGGTGCGCCGCGCCGTCGAGGCCCGCCGCATGTTGGCGGAATGCGGCGCGCGCGCGGTGGTCTGCACCGGCGGCCGAACCTCGCTGGTGGTCGGACTGGCCGCCGTGAGCCGTCGACTGCCCGTGGTCTTGTTGGAGCAGAACGTGGTGACCGGCCGGGCCAATCGGTTGCTCGCCCGCTTCGCACGCCGGGTCTATCTGGGCCTGCCGACGGAGTCCTCTCGGCACTGCCCGGATCGGTTCCTGTGGACCGGGACCCCGCTCCGCGAAGGGATCGGCGAGGTGTCACGCCAGGCGGCGCGGTCCGAACTGCGGTTGCCGGCCGAGGCGCTGGTGGTCCTGGTGACCGGCGGCAGCCAGGGTGCGGGTGTTCTGAACGAGATCGTACCGCGGGTGTTGGCCGGGCTGCGGATCCCGCTGCACGTGATCCACCTCACGGGCCCCGACCAGGAGTCTGCGGTGCGGGCGCGCTACGTCGAC
Organism: bacterium; assembly: GCA_030432695.1. GTDB lineage: Bacteria > Planctomycetota > UBA1135 > UBA1135 > UBA2386 > JAUILN01. The sequence continues at coordinate 133,681 of JAUILN010000004.1, forward strand.
GGCATCGACCACGGGATCGAGCCGAAGGTCCGGCCGTTGGCGCTCGACATGGAGCGTCTCTACGCCGCCGCCGACCTGGTGATCTCGCGCGGCGGCGGTTGCACGGTTGCCGAACTCGCTGCCGCCGGGCGGGCTGCGGTGATCGTGCCCTATCCGCACCACAAGGATCGTCAACAGCACCACAACGCCGCGGTCCTGGCGCGGGAAGGTGCTGCGCGGGTGATCGAGCAGGACGAGTTGTTCGAACGGCGGCTCACTGCGACGCTGCGCGAACTGTTGGTCGATCGGGAGTCCCTCGACGCGATGGGGCGTCGCGCGCGGGCCGCCGCGCGACCCGATCCGACCGCCGCGATCCTCGACGACCTCTTGGGCGGGGTCTTGCCGGAAGTCGCGGCGGCCCGACGCGGAGCGCCGATCCTCCAGCCGGTCGCGCGTCTCGGTGGCGCGGAGGCCGCGCGACAGCCCGGCATGGGGCGAACGCGCTCGCGTGGGGGACGGGTCCTGGCAGGAGGCAACGATGCGGATCGGCAGTGATCGCGTGCACCTCGTCGGGGTCGGGGGAGCCGGCATGTCGGCCCTCGCGCGCCTGCTCCACGGCATCGGCGCGGACCTGACCGGCAGCGACGTCCAGTCCAACGGCGTGATGGACGAACTCCGGGCCGAGGGCATCCGCATCTGGTCGGGCCGTCGACCCGAGGGCATCTCCGGGGAGAACGGCTACGTCATCCGGTCGGCGGCGGTGCCGGAGAGCGATCCCGAAGTCGTCGAGTGTGTGCGGCGAGGCTTCACCGCGCTGCTCTACGCCGAGGCGGTCGGCCGACTGAGCGAGGGCAAGAAGACCGCCGCGATCGGTGGGACCCACGGCAAGACCACCACCACCGCGATGACCGTCGCCGCGCTGCGCGGCGCCGGCGTCGATCCTTCGCACCTGATCGGTGGCGAGGTCCCCGAACTCGGCGGCAACGGCTACGGCGGCCGCGACGACGTGGCGGTGGTCGAGGCCTGCGAGTTCAACCGCTCGTTCCACTCGCTTCGACCGTTCGCGGCGGCGATCCTCAACCTCGACCACGACCATTTCGACTGCTATCCGTCGTGGCAGGATCTGCACGACGCTTTCGGCGGCTACCTCGCCCAGGTGCGCCCCGGTGGCACGGTGCTGGTCGAGGAGACGGTTCCGGACCGGATCGTCGAGGAAGCCTGCCGGACCGTCCGCGTGCTGCGGGTCGGCTCCGGTCTGTTCGCCGACGTCCGCGCGCTCGACGTTTCCGAGGAGCTGGGCCGCTACTCGTTCGTGCCGATGGTCGACGGTCGGCGCCTGCCGCGGCTGCAGCTCGCCTTGCCCGGTCGCTTCCAGGTCTCCAACTCGCTGTTCGCGCTCGGCCTCGCCGATGCCCTCGGGGTCGACCTGGAGGGAGCGTGCGAGGGCCTCGCCGGCTTCGCCGGCGTGCGCCGACGCTTCGAGGTCCACCACGGCCCCAAGGGCGGCGTGCTGGTCAACGACTACGCCCACCATCCCGCCGAGCTGGGCGTGGTGCTGCGTGCGGCGCGCAAGCGGTTCCCGGGCCTGCCGCTCCTCGCGGTGTTCCAGCCGCACCAACACCAGCGGACCCGGCGCCTGCTCGACGAGTTCGCCGAAGCGCTGTCGGCTGCCGACCGGGTGCTGATCGCGCCGATCTACGGGGCCCGCGAGAGCGACGCGGAGAAGGCCAGCGTGAGCCATCTCGATCTGGTCGCGGCGGTTCGCGCCCGGGGCACTCGCTGTGACGACGCCGGTGGGCTCGAGGGGCTCGCGGAGCGCATCGCCGCGACCCGGCGGGCACCGGAGGTCGTGCTGGTGCTCGGTGCCGGCGACATCGACGGCGTCGTCGAACCGCTCGAGCATTTGCTGTGAATGGCGGCCGTCGGGAAGCGCGCTCTGGCTCTCCCGACCGTCGCCCCCGATCCTGGAGTTCCATGGCTGCGAACGACCGACGCCTGAGTCTGGCGCTCGAAGGGCTGCGCGGAGCGGTTCGGCAGAACGTCTCCCTGCAGTCGATGACCCACCTGCGCATCGGCGGTAGCGCCGACTGGTTGGTGGAACCGTACACCGAGGTCGATGCGCAGACCGTCGTGCGCGTCTGCCGCGACCTCGATCTCCCGCTGCGGGTGCTCGGTGGCGGCAGCAACCTGCTGGTCGCCGACGAAGGGGTGCGCGGCGTGGTGATGAGGCTCGATGCACTCAACCGCGTGGTGCGCGACGACGTGCGGCTCACCGCCGGTGCGGGCGTCACCGTGCCATCGCTGCTGCGTGGGGCGCGCGACTGCGGTCTCGCCGGCCTCGAGATCCTCACCGGGGTGCCCGCGATGGTCGGAGGTGCGGTGGCGATGAACGCCGGCACCCTCGACGGCGAGACCTTCGACCACCTGGTCTCGTTGACGGTGCTCCAGCCCGACGGCGAGCTGACCGTGCTGGGCCGGGAGGACTTCGCGCCGCGCTACCGCGATGGTGGTCTCGCCGGGCGGATCTGTCTGCATGCGACCTTCGAGCTGACCCCCGACGATCCGCAGCGCATCTTCGAGCGGTTCGAGGCGTCGCTGAAGCGCCGCAATGCGACCCAGCCGGTGACCGAGCGCAGCGTGGGCTGCGTGTTCCGGAATCCGGAAGGTGACTCGGCTGGGCGGTTGATCGAGCGGTCGGGCTGCAAGCTGATGCGTCGCGGCGGCGTGGTCGTCAGCGGCAAGCACGCCAACTACTTCGTCAACGAAGGGGAGGGCACCGCGGCCGACTTCCTGGGTCTGGTCGACGACGTTCGCGAGCGCGTGCGTCAGGAGTTCGGCGTCGAGCTGGAGCTCGAGGTCCAGCTCTGGGGCTTCGACGGTGGCGACTGAGCTGGACCCCGTGCGTCAGCCACCCGTCGCCGACAGCTCCAGCAGCGACCGCGCTGCCGAGCAGTGCTTCAGCACCATCTGCAGGTCGCGCTGCACGTCGTCGTCCTCGGTGTAGTAGATCGAGCGGGTGGCGCGCACCAGTCCGACCACCGCGCCCGTCGAGTCCAGGACCGGTCCCCCGGAGCTGCCGCGTGCGAAGTCGGCACTGATGTCGAGCAGCTCGATGGGGTCGCCGCCGCGCATCGAGCGCAGGAACCGGCGGCCGACGATGCCCTGGCTGAAGTACCAGAAGGTCCGGGCCGGGTGCGAGAGCACCCAGACGGGCTCGCCGACGTCGATCTCGGCGCGCACCGGCAGGGGGGTCAGCGGCGGCCCGTCGACCCGGACCAGCGCCACATCGGTGCGTGGTTCGGCGGCGAGGATCTCGACGACCGGCCGCGCCACGCCGTCCTCGGTCATCACGGCGAACACCGCGCCGTCCTCGTCGTCGAGCACGTGGCAGGCGGTGGCGACCACTCCGTCGGCGGTGACCGCCACGCCGGTGGCGCAGGACACGTGCCACTGGGTGCACTCGGTGCAGCGGTAGCGCTTGCCGAACACCACCACGGCCTCCCGGGCGCGGGCGTGGATCTCGCCCGGGCGGAGTTCCGCGGAGTCGGCCGGGAGCCAGTCGATGGGGCGCTCGGTGTGGCGGCGCTCCAGGCCGGCGCGCAGCTCGCTCAGCGGGACGGTCCGACCGTCGTGGTGCAGGTTCCCCAGCTCGCGGGTCATCCGCGCCAGGATCTGGCGGTCGTGCGGGGTCGCGGGTCCGTCCTGGCGGGGGCCGACCTCGCGGGCGTCGCGGCCTGCCGGGTGCGGGTCGAGGGAGGTCCAGTCCGAGGAGCTGGTGCAGGCGCCCAGCAGGGCGAGCAGGGCGAGAACGGTCGCTACGGTCGTCGCGGTCTTCATCGGATCGGAGCGGACGAGGATAGGGCGCGCGGCCCGGGTGGTCGACCTGGCCTCGAATCGCGAATCTTCTCGCGAGGGCTCGCAGCGCGGCTCCACTCGTCAGCACCCGCGACCCGAGACAGCCAATACACACACCATGCTCGAGATCCTCGCCCTTCTGCCCGTTCTCGCCGCGCCCCACGGGGACGGCCCACAGAAGCCCCCTGCCGGTCCCGCCGGCCTGTTCCCGGCCAGCAGCTACGCGGTCGTCGAGTTCGCCGGCCTCGAGGCCTGCCGCAGCGCCGCGGCCGGCATCGACGTCTGGGGCTTCGCCGACCAACTCGCCGAGAAGGTCGCCGGTCGGTCTGCCGCGGAGCTGGTCCGCAACGAGGTCCTACCGGAGGTTCGTCGCGGTCTCGCCCAGGCGGGATTCCGCCCCGAGGAGCTGGCGCAGCTGCTCGGCGGTCGGGTGGCGCTGGGCGTCGGTCGGGTGTCGTTCTTCGACGACGAACCCATGCCGAGCTTCGCGCTGGCGATCGACGCGAGCGGCGGCCGCGCCGAGCTCGCCGAGCGCGCGATGCTGGTGTTCCGGCGCCTGATGGAGAGCGAGGCGCCGGATCCCGTGACCGAACGTCGTGAGATCTCGGGCTTCGCGATCGACGTGGTCCGGTCCGGATCGCACAACGGCGCGATCGGCACCGCGCGCGTCGGCGACTGGGCGGTGCTGGCCAGCAGTCCCGATTACCTGGCCGCCATCTGCCGGACCGTGGCGGGGGCACAGCCGAGCATGGCGCAGGTCGCCGAGCTGGGGGCCGCCCGCCAGGAGCGTGGAGAGGGCGCCCTGCTCGATCTCTTCGTGAACGTCGGGCCCTTCTGGGATGCGCTCGGACTGGCGCTGCCGTACGAGGCCGACCCGATCCTCGGTGCCCTCGGCGTGCAGCGTCTCGACGGTCTCTACGCGGCGTTCGGCGTCGGCGAGGGGCGCGGCCAAGACCGGATCCACGCCGCGGTGACCCACGACGAGAACGGTCTGGTCGCGGCGCTGCTGCCTCGCGGAGGGGCTTCGACCCGCCTGGCGTCGTTCTGCCCACCCGACGTGCTGTGGATGAGCTCGATGGGGCTCCAGCCGCGCGACGTCCATGCCGGCTTCGAGCGGCTGCTCGAGAGCCTCCCCAACGAGGCGCGCCGCGAAGTGCATCGGGAGGTATTCGTGGAGCTGGCCCGCGAACTCGAGCGCGAGGGTTTCGACCCGGTGTACCTCACCGAGCTGCTGGAGAAGGTCGGCCCGAGCATCTCGTTCGCGGTGTCGATGCCGCGCATCCAGGTCGGCGTGCCGCAGATCCCGACCGGCTACGCGCTGATCGAGTGTGAGGAGCCGAGCCAGGTCGCGGGCCTGTTGGTGATCCTCCTCGAGAAGACCGGAGTCGAGGTCAAGACCGTCGGCTTCGAAGGCACCCAGATCCACTACTTCCGCGTGCCGGAGGCGGGGGTCCCGCTGGCGCCTGCGCTGATGCCGATCGAGGGTGGCGTGCTGATCTCCACCGACCTCCGTTCGCTGAAGACCGCGTTCCGTCGCTCCGCCGACGCTGCGGATCCGAGCCTCGCCGACGATGCGGAGTTCCAGGCTTTCGCCACCGCGCGCCAGGCCGCGAGCGGCTTCGACCTGCTGCGTCTGCAGCGCAACGTGGCGGCCGCCTACGAGGCCTTCAAGCCGCTGCTGGAAGGCTGGGTCGAACGCGAGGGGGGACCCGAGTTCGGTCTGGAAGTCGACGATCTGCCGACCGGCGCCGAACTCGAAGGGATGCTCTCCGACGTGGTCGTCGCGCTGAGCCGCGACGAACGTGGCGTGACGCTGGAGGTCGAGAGCCCGATCACCCTCGGCTCCGCGCTCGCGGTGGTCGGCGATCTCGCCGACCGCGTGCTGCGCGGCGAGCAGCGCGAGCAGAAGAACAACTGATCAGCGCAGCCGGAGCTGCTGACGCAGGCTCTGGCGCGCGCCGCGCAGGTCGTCCTGCACCGCGCGGCGCAGGTAGCCGCCGAGTTCGCTCTGGACCAGGTCGTTGACCACGAAGTCCAGGTTGGGGCCGCGGTAGATGCCCAGGACCGGGTCGTAGCCGCCGGCGTCGACCGGCTGCAGGATCTGCGGCACGAAGCCGGCTTCGGCCGCCTGTGCCTCGGCGCGCATCGACGCCTCCATCGCGCGCACCTCGCGGACCCGCTCCATCCGCGCCTCGCGCGACGCGACCAGCAGATCGCGGCGTTCGCGGTTGGCCTCGGCCAGGCGCTCCGCGGCGTCGCTCTCCTGGTCCTGCACCTGCTCGACGGTCAGACCGGTCTTCTCGACCTTGTAGACCCGCGACTTCGCCAGCTCGATCTCGCCGCCTTCGATGCGGATCCGGTAGGTCGTCTCGGTCTCCTCGAGGAGCACGCCCTCGATCACGTCGGCCTCGCCGTCGGTCATCTTCTCGGCGGTCTCGGCGCTGCCGAGGTGGAAGCGGTCGGCACGGGCGGCGGGCGCCAGCAGCGCCGCGCACACGAGGGGGAGCAGGAAGCGGTTCATCGGGAGCGTCTCTCGGTTGGGGGACTCGGGGACCCCGATGCTAGGACGGACGCTCCTCACCCGCAGGGGGCGCGGTCCCGGTTCGGGACCCGATGCGCTGGATCGCAAGCTGGGTGATCCGCCGTCGTCGGCCTGGATCAGTGCGCGTCGAGCCAGTTGTCGCCGTGCCCCACGGTGACCTCAAGTGGCACCTTCAACTGCGCAGCACCGGCCATCGCGTCGCGCAGCAGGACCTGCAGCTCCTTCAGCTCGTCGCGCGGCACGTCCAGCACCAGCTCGTCGTGGACCTGCAGCAACAGTCGGCTCTTCAGCCCCCGCTCCCGCAACGCCGCGTGGGTCTCCAACATGGCCCGCTTGACGATGTCCGCGGCGGTGCCCTGGATCGGCGTGTTCACCGCCATGTTCTCGGCGGCGACACGGAGCATCATGTTGCTGGCGTCGATGTCCGGCAGCGGTCGACGGCGCCCGAACAGGGTGTGGACCTCGCGGTGCTCGCGCGCCGCGGCCAGCGTGCCGTCGAGCCAGGCCTTCACGCCGGGGAACGCCGCGAAGTAGGCGTCGATGAACTTGCGGGCCTCGACCGGAGTCATGCCGGTCTCGCGCGCCAGCCGCGAGGGGCCCATGCCGTAGACCAACCCGTAGTTGATCACCTTGGCCTGCGAGCGCAGGTCGGGGGTCACCATGCCGGGAAGCAGGCCGTGGACCTTGGCGGCGGTCTCGGTGTGGATGTCGCGGCCCTTGGTGAAGGCTTCGATCAGGCCGGCGTCGTCGGCGATGTGGGCCAGGATCCGTAGCTCGATCTGGCTGTAGTCGGCGGAGACGAGCACGTGCTTCGCGTCGCGCGCCACGAACGCGCGGCGCACCTCGCGGCCCCACTCGGTGCGGATCGGGATGTTCTGCAGGTTGGGGTTGTCGGAGGACAACCGGCCGGTCGCCGCCACTGCCTGGTTGAACGAGGTGTGGATCCGCCCGGTGGTCGCGTCGACCATCTCGGGCAGGGCGTCGACGTAGGTGCTGCGCAGCTTCGAGAGCTGGCGCCAGTCGAGGATCATCCGCGGCACCTCGTGGTGTTCGGCGAGCGTCTCGAGCATCGCCGCGTCGGTCTTCCACTGGCCGGTCTTGGTCTTCTTCGGCTTGACGTTGGCCGCGCGGTGGACCTCCAGCTCGTCGAACAGCACCTCGCCGATCTGTGCGGGCGAGTTGAGGTTGAACTCCTTGCCCGCGCGCTCGTGGATGCGGGCCTGCAGCTCGTCGATGCGGGTCGACATCCGCTTGCTCAGCTTCGCCAGGTGGTCGAGGTCGAGACGGATGCCCTCGTTCTCCATCTCCAGCAGCACCTCGATCAGCGGCAGCTCGAGTTCGTCGAGCAGGGTGCGCAGGCCGGCCTCGTCGAGTTCACCCTCCATCCGTTCGCGGAGTCGCCAGGTGAAGTCGGCGTCCTCGGCGGCGTAGTGCCCGGCTGCATCGACGTCGACCTGGTCGAAGGTCAGCTGCTTCTTGCCCGTGCCGAGCAGCTCCTTGGTCGGGATCTTGTGGTAGTCGAAGTAGCGCAGCGACAGCGCGTCGAGGTTGTGCTGGCCGATGCCCGGCGACAGCAGGTACGACGCCAGCATCGTGTCGAACTCGAGCCCCTGCACCGCCACGCCCGCGGCGCGGAACACGTGCCAGTCGTACTTGGCGTTCTGCGCGGTCTTGTGCAGCTCCGGATCCTCGAGGATCGGGCGCAGTGCTTCGAGCAACGCCTCGGCGCCGCCTTCGAGGATCGGCGGGTCGAGGTTGAACGGCACGTAGGACGCCACCCCCGGCTCCCAGGCGAACGACGCGCCGACGATCTTGGCGTGGCGTGCGTCGAGGCTGGTGGTCTCGGTGTCGACCGCGAAGCTGCCGGCCTCGCGCAGTCCGTCGAGCAGACTCTCCAGCTCAGCCTCGGTGCGCACGATGCGGTAGTCCTGGTCGAGTTCCGGCGGCTTGTCCTTCGGCACCGCCTTGGCGAGGGAATCGAACTCGAGCTCGAGGAACAGCGCGCGGAGTTCGTCGGCGTCGTATGGATCGGGGACGAGGTCGGCTGGCTGCACATCCAGCGGCACGTCGGTGCGGATCGTCACCAGCTGCCGCGACAGCTCCGCCATCTCACGGTTCTCGCGCAGTGCCTTCTGGATCGACGGCGGTTTGACGTCGTCGAGCGCCTCGTAGCAGCCGGCGAGGCTGCCATGCTCCTGCAGCAGCTTGGCGGCGGTCTTCTGGCCGACCCGCGGCACACCCGGCACGTTGTCCGACGAGTCGCCCATCAGCGCCAGCAGGTCGATCATCTGCTCCGGCGTGACGCCGAACTTCTCCTGCACCGAAGCCGCGTCGAGGATCTCCGGCGCCGAGGTGCTGGAACGCAGGTTCCACAGCTTGAGGTGGTCGTCCACCAGCTGCATGAAGTCCTTGTCGCCGGTGACGATGAACACGTCCATGCCGGCCTCGCGGCCGCGCACCGCCAGCGTGCCGATCACGTCGTCGGCCTCCTGGCCGGCGCTGCGCACGATGCGGATGCCGTGGGCCTGCACCACGCGCTGGATGTCGTCGAGCTGTTCGATCAGCTCCTCGGGCGCCTTCTCGCGGGTCGACTTGTACTCGGGATACAGCTTGGTCCGCTCGAGGTCCTCGCGCGGCCCGTCGAACGCCACGGCGATGTGGTCGGGCTTCTCCCGGTCGAGCAGCGAGCGCAGCGTCGTGGTGAACCCGAAGGTCGCCGAGGTCGGCTTGCCGTCGCGGGTCGACAGGCCGCCGCGCGACGACGAGGTGAAGGCGAAGTGCGCGCGGTAGGCGATCGCGGTGCCGTCGAGGAGGAACAGGCGGGGGCGGTCAGCCATGGGCCTTCTTGGAGGAGAGTCGGGTCGAGACCAGTTCGAGCGCCAGCACGAAGGCGCCGGCGACGACCACCAGGCCGAGCAGGATCCAGGTCTCGGTGGTGCCGAACTCGGGCCAGTCGTTGGCGTAGAGCCGCGCCTTCAGGTCGGTCCCCGGCGGAGTGGTCTCGTGCTTGAACGGCCAGATCTTGCGCAGCGAGCCGAGCATGAACCCGGCCAGGGCGGCCATCGTGGTGGCGTGGAAGCGGTCGAGTAGCAGGCGCAGCAGGCGGCTGAACGACAGGATGCCGACCACAGCGCCGGCTGCGAAGGAGCCGACGGTGACCAGGGCGTCCGAGTCGAACTCGAGTTTGGGGATGCCCTTGAGGATGCCGGTGACGTGGTAGTACTGGCCGAGCACCAGCAGGATGAACGCGCCGGAGATGCCCGGCAGGATCATCGCGCAGATCGCCACCGCACCGCACGCGAACAGGTAGGCGGGGGAGTCCGGTGGTTCCTGGAGGAATGGCAGGCCGACCAGCCAGAACGCGAGGCCGGCGGCAGCGATGAGGGCCAGGCCCTGCAGCGCTCGCCAGGTCCCGACCATCCGCGCGACCAGCACGCACGACGCCAGGATCATCCCGAAGAACGCCGCGTGGGTGCGCTGCACGTGGTGGTCGAGCAGGTGGTGCATCGTGCTCGCCAGGCCGACGATGCCGGCGCCGATGCCCAGGCCGAGGAACGCCAGGAAGCGCAGGTCGCAGTGTTCCGCGGCGGTGCGCCACTCACGGCGCTTCAGCTGGCCGAGCAACGAGGTGTCGATGTGGCTGATCGCCGCGACCAGTCGCTCGTAGATGCCGAGGATCAGGGCCATCGTGCCGCCGGAGACTCCGGGGACGATGTCGGCACCGCCCATCAGGGCGCCGCGGAGGATCTGGGCGAGGTCGGAACGACGCATCTTCGGGAACGGGCGCGGGGAACGGGCGCGAGACCGCGCGGGACGAGAGCGCGGAGTCGGGCGCCATCATCCACGGTGCCGGGACGGTTCCCAGCGTGAGCGTGGCCCCTTGGATCAGGGCAGCACGATCGGCTCGGGCCGGCCCTTGGCAGGATCCACCGGCCGCTCGAGCTGCCAGATGACCAGCTCCACCGGGCCTTCCTCGCTGCGCGCCGACAGCTTCGGGCTGTGCACGACGTCGACCAGCTCCTTGATGTCGCGAAACGCCTCGAAGCGGCGCGCCCCGCCACGGAGCCTTGCCGGCAGCACCAGTCCGTTCTGCGCGACGCGGAACCGGAGGTCGCCCATCCGGGTGTCGACATGCGGCGAGCCGACGATGCGCACGCCGCGGGTCAGGAACGTCGGTCGTCGGTTGCCCGCTCCGAACGGTCCGAGCTGGTCGAGCTGGCGGACCGCCCGCGGCTCGAGCTCCTCGAGTCCAGCCAGACCATCGCTCTCGATGGGCTCGTGCGGGGTCAGGATCTGGTCGGCCAGCGCGTTGATCCGCTCACGGAACGCGTCCAGGTTGTCGCGGTGGATCTCGAGGCCGGCCGCTGCGGCGTGGCCGCCGTAGCTACGCAGCAGTTCACCGCAGCGGTGCATGGCCTCGCGCAGGTGGATCCGACCCGGGGAGCGGCCCGAGCCCCGGCCGACGTCGCCGTCGAACGAGATCAGGATCGCCGGCTTGCCGGTGGTCTCGGCGATCCGTGCCGCCACGATGCCGAGGACGCCCGGGTGCCAGTCCTCGCCGCCGAGCACCAGGATCTCCTCGTCGCGCTCGTCGGCCAACTTGCGGACCCGCTCCATCAGGTCGCGTTCGACCCGGCGACGCCGTTCGTTGTGGCGCTCCAGGACCTTGGCGGCGTCCTGGGCATCCTGGTAGCCGCGCGCGGTCAGCAGATCGACCGCCTCCATCGCGTGGCCCATCCGCCCCGCGGCGTTGATCAAGGGCGCGATCCGGAACGCGATGTCCTCCGCCTGCGGGGAACGGCTGCCGAGTCCGGCACAGTCGAGCAGCGCGCGGATGCCGGGATTCCGACTCGCGGCGAGCGCCCTCAGGCCGTGGTGGACCATCGTGCGGTTCTCACCGCGCAGCGGCGCGACGTCGGCGACCGTGCCGAGCGCCACGTAGGCCATCGCGTCGATCAGGAAGCTCCGGAACTCGTCGGCGACCCGGCGCGGCTGGCTGAACGACTGTGCCACCGCCGCGGCGAGCCGGAACGCGACGCCGACTCCCGCGAGGTCGCGGTCCGGGTAGCCGGCGTCGGGAAGCCGCGGGTTGAGGATCGCGTAGGCGTCGGCGACGTTGTCGCAGGTGCCGTGGTGGTCGGTGACGATCACGTCGCAGCCGGCGGCCTGGATCGCGGCGATCGGCGCGATCGAGTTGGTGCCGTTGTCGACCGAGATGCACAGCGTGAAGCCGCCATCCCGGACCGCGGCCACCGAGGCGTCGGTGAACGAGTAGCCCTCCCGCCGGTCGGGGATGTGGGGCTTCACGTCCACCTCCATCAGCGAGAAGAACTTCAGCAGCAGGACCGTGCCGCTGATCCCGTCGACGTCGTAGTCGCCGTGGATCAGGATGCGTTCGCCGCCCTGGACCGCGCGGCGGATCCGCTCGACCGCCCGCTCCATCTGCGCGAACCGGAACGGGTCGGCGAGGGTCGAGAGGTCGGGGCGGAGGTGCAGTTTCGCGCGCGCTGGGTCGTCGAAGCCCCGGGACAGCAGCACGCGGGCCAGGAGGTCGGGCTGCCCGATCGTCCGAGCCAGGGCCTGCTCCCGGGGGTCGGGCTCGGGCACGGTGGTCGGGAGGCGCTCGAACGACATCGGACGTATGGTAGCAGCGGGTCGGGTGTGGTCGAGTGAGCCGGTACGTTCTCCGCCGCCGCACCGTGCGCGGCCCACGCTGCACCGTCGATGGAAGCTTCAGACGCTGGTTCTCTGCTCCGTGCTCTGCCCTCCGTCGATGCGTTGGCCCGTGCGGTGACCGACCCGTCGTTGCCGAGGAGGTCGGTGGTGCGTGTCGCCCGCAGCTTCCTCGACGAGGTCCGGGACGGCCTCCTCGCCGCAGGCGACGGCCCGGTGACGGACGGCGTGGCAACCGGCTTCGGCGGTCTCGGGGTCGAGGTCCTCGCCACCCGCCTCGCCGAACGGGTGCGTGCGCGACTCGCGGCGAGACACCGGCGGGTCCTCAACGCCACCGGCGTGGTGCTGCACACCGGCATCGGTCGGGCACCGCTCGCCGCCGCGGCGCGTGCGGCGGTGGTCGAAGCCGCCGGCTACGCGGTCGTCGAGGTCGACCTCGCGAGCGGTGAGCGCAACGAACGCGAAGAGCACGTCGCGGAGCTGTTGTGCGAGCTGCTCGCGGTCGACGGCGCCTTGGTCGTCAACAACAACGCCGCGGCCGTGAACCTGTGCCTGCGCGCGCTCTGCGAGGGGCGGGAGGCGGTGGTCTCGCGCGGCGAGCTGGTCGAGATCGGCGGCGGGTTCCGCATGCCGGACGTGATGGCGCAGGCCGGTTGCCGGATGGTCGAGGTCGGCGCCACCAACCGTACCCATCTCCGCGACTACGCCGACGCGTTGCGGGGCGAAGCGACCGGTCTGCTGGTCAAGGTCCATCCGAGCAACTACCGGATCCTCGGTTTCCACTCGGTTCCCGACCTCGCCGCCTTGGTCGCGCTCGGCCGCGAACACGGTGTTCCGGTGTTCGAGGACCTCGGCTCGGGTCTGCTGCTCGAGGCGGAGGCAGTGCCGGAAGCGCTCGCCAAGGAGGCCCGGGTGCTCGACAGCGTGCGCAGCGGCGCCGAGGTGGTCTGCTTCTCCGGCGACAAGCTGCTCGGCGGCCCGCAGGCCGGCATCCTGGTCGGTGATCGGGACCACATCGCGCGCTGTCGCCGCCACCCGCTGTACCGCGCCTTCCGCTGCGACAAGCTGACCCTGGCCGCTCTCGAGGCGACGCTGCGCATCTACCGGGACGGCGAGCCGCTGGTCGACGTGCCGACCTTGCGCGCGATCGCCCGGCCGGTCGCCGAGCTCGAGGAGCGAGCCCGGGACCTGGTGCGGCGCCTCGACCTGCCCGGCTGCGAGGTGGTCGAGACCGACAGCTACGTCGGTAGCGGGGCGAATCCCGCGCGGCCGATGGTGTCGCGGAGCGTGGCGCTGCCAGGCGGCGCCGAGCGGGCGGCCCGGCTGCGCCGGAGCGAGCCCCTGCCGGTGTTCCCTCGGGTCGCCGACGGCCGGGTGCTGTTGGATCTGCGCACGTTGGCCGACGAGGACCTCGACGAAGTCGCCGCGGCGGTGCGCAGCGGGGTCCTCCGCTGACGTGGCGGTGTTCGCGCGGGTGTGATGCGGTAGCGTGATGCCGCCAGGCGGCGCGTGCCGTCCGACGAGTCTCCGATGACGACCGATCCCGACAAACGACTGACCCGCTGGTCCTCCGCCGCGGGTTGAGCAGCCAAGCTGTCTTCCGAGGGCCTCGGGCAGGTCCTCGCTCGACTGGGGCCGATGGATGACCCCTCGTTGCTGGTGGGAGCCGCCGGCTTCGAGGACGCGGGAGTGGTGCGTCTCGACTCGGAGACCGCGCTGGTCCTGACCACCGACTTCTTCCCGCCGATCGTCGACGACGCGCGCTGGTTCGGTCGCATCGCCGCGGCCAATGCGCTGTCCGACGTGTTCGCGATGGGCGGCAAGGTCGTCGCCGCGCTCAACCTCGTGGGCTGGCCCGAGGCCCTCGACCGTGAGCTGCTCGGCGAGATGCTCGCCGGCGGCCTGGAGAAGATCCGCGAAGCGGGCGGAGTGCTGGCGGGTGGGCACTCGGTGAAGGACTCGGAGGTCAAGTACGGCCTCGCGGTCACCGGCACGGTCCACCCCGAACGCTATTGGAGCAACGCCACCGCGCGGGTCGGCGACGCGCTGCTGCTCACCAAGCCGCTCGGTATGGGGGCGGTGTCGACGGCGTTGAAGAAGGGCCTGCTCGAGGGGCGCGACGACCTGCTCGTGGCGGCGATGACCCAGATGGCGACCCTGAACCGCATCGCGGCCGAGGTCCTCGCCGACTTCGAGGTGCACGCCGCGACCGACGTCACCGGCTACGGCCTCGCCGGCCATGCCCGCGAGATGGCCGACAATGCCGGCGTGACGATGGTGGTGCGGGCCGGATCCCTGCCGGTGTTCGAGGGCGCGTCGGGGTTGGTCGAGGCCGGCGCGGTCTCGGGAGGCGGCAAGCGCGCGCGTGCCAGCGACGCCGCGAAGGTCGGATTCTCGGCCGCGGTCCCCGAACCGCTCCGTGCGATGGTGTTCGACGCGGAGACGTCTGGCGGGCTGCTGGTCGCCCTGCCCGCGGCGCAGGCCGAGCGGGCGGCGGCTCGGTTGCGGGACGCGGGTGCTCCGGCCGGCGCGGTGGTCGGCGAGGTCGGAGTGCGCGAGGACGTGGCGGTCCGGATCGACGCTGGAACCTGAGCCCGCCGCCGGTCCGGGTCAGCGGGTGAACACGCCCTCGGCCCGGCCGCGGTAGCGGAACCGGACCTCGACGCCGGAGGGGATACCGGCCAGCGCCCCGTCGCTCGAGAGCATCAAGTGGTCGGTGTCGAACCCGAGGATGTTCGGCCACATGAACGGCTGCGCGACTCCGAACAGGTAGATGTCTACCGGGAAGCCGGCGGTGTCGACGAACCAGGAGTTGAAGTCGAGGCCGGACACCTCGCGCCAGCCCAGCAGGCCGAGCACGTGGCCGTTCAGGGTGTTCTGTACCTGGGCGGTCGGGCCGTCGGCCGGACGGAACATCACGTAGTCGAGGGCTGCTGCCTGCGCGCCCTGGACGTCGCTTCGCACGCTCAGGTAGCCGCCGAGGGCCGGCGTAGGCAGGTTGTTCACCCCGCCGAACAGGATCACGTTGGCGTCGTTGACCCGACAGCCGGCGAAGCGGGCGCCGAACTGGACGTGGAAGGTGACCGGCGTGCCGGGGGTGATGCCGGACATCCAGGCCGACTGGGCGAGCGCGCCCGGTCCGTTCGGCGAGACCACCTCGACGCGGGCGCCGAGCGACGCGTCTTGCTGCAGCCAGAAGGTCGTCGAGGTGCCGTTGCCGGCGTCCCAGTCGTCCAGCGGGTTCTCGGCGCGGACCGTGATGCCGATCCGGGAGCCGGCGGTGAGGCCGTTGCGGATCCGCAGGACCGCGTTGCCGTCGACGACCTCGGCGCTGCGATGGACCAGGCGCTGGGCACCATCAAGGACGACCTCGCCGCTCACCACGAACGGGGCACCCTGCGCCGGATCGAGGGGGGCGAGGGTGCCGTCGTCGAACGTCGCGATGCCGCAGCGCGGGTCCTCGTCCGGGTGAGGGGTCGGCGGGATCACCGCGTTGGCGACCAGGTCGCGGTAGACGCTGCTCGCCGGTCCCGGATCGGTGGTGGGGAACTGCGGGAGCGCCACGAGCACCACCTCGAGCAGCGGATCGGGCAGCGTGCCGCGCGGCATGAGCACCATGCGCTTGCCGCGGAAGCCCTCGGCCGCGACGCAGGCGAAGCTGCCATCGGCGCGAGGGCTGCCGACCTTCCAGAGCCCGTAGGACCAGTTGCCGGCGAGGATGTCGGTGAACACCTGCTGGTTCCACTGGGTGTCCTCGCCCGGGACCGCGCCGGGATAGCGGCTCGCCGAGGCCGGGATCTGGGAGCGGAACAGGCCGTCGACGAACCGTTCGTCGAGGATGCGCTGACCCTTCCATTGCCCACCGCGGAGCAGCAGGTAGCCCAGCCGCGCCATGTCGCGGGCGCTGAGTCGGAGCCCGCCGGACCAACCACCCCACTGGCCGTTGAAGGTGATCGGATCCTCGTGGCGCAGGGTGCTGAACAGCTCCTGCGAGACGGCGGTGTGCATCGATCCCGCAGGGAGGCCCAGGAGCCCGCGGCCGAGGTACTCGCCGAGGAAGTGGATGCCGTTGTTGTTGTAGGCGTACTGAGCGCCGGCGGGCTTGTAGGGCGACAGGCCGTAGTCCGACGTCATCGTCAGGAAGTCACCTACCGACGAGTCGCCCGGGTAGTTCGTGCCCCACGGACCCGGCACGCTGTTCGGCACCAGTGCGTCGAGGCTCGTGAGGGTCCCGGCCTGGATCAGCTTCGCGGCGACCATGCCGGTCACGACCTTGCTGCAGGAGAACAGGTCGCTGGTGGCCGACGGCGTGCCGCGGGTGAACACCAGATGGCCGTTGGCGATGATCACCAGGGGACCGACGTTGCCGGGGAAGGGCAGGGCGTCGACTGCGCGGGTGAGCAGGGTGCCGTCGAGGTTCTGGCTCGCCGGGGTCGCGGTCGGCCATGAAGCGTCCGGAAACACCGGGTCCTGGCAGGGGGCGGTCGCCGCGGCGAGCAGAGCGAGAGTGGCGCAGGTGGTGCGGGGGCGGATCATCGTTCGACGGAGGCGCTGGGACGTGTCTCCGGGAGCGCGAGTGGAGCGGCCGGTAGCAGTGGTTCGGGGCTCCAAGGTGCTGGAGCTGTGTGGATGCGCCGGGATGGCGGTCGGATCGACGGGATTCGTGTCGGGGACGCCTTGGATGCGCGCGCCGCGAGGTCCGCGTCTTGGCGGGTCTTCCACGGCTCCCTCAGGCCGACCGATCCGGTGCTCCGGAGTCTACCCCGGTCGGGGCAGGGGCGGGGAATCGAGGCTTACGCGCCGCAGAATCGGGCCAACGCGTCCCAGGCCACGGTACGGGCCTCCGCGAGTTCGGCGGCTCGTCCAGCCGGACCTTCCCAGGAGTGGCCGCCGCCGGCGATCCAGTGGACCTCGACCCTCGAGCGCTTCCAGTGAAGCGCGTCCACGAATGCTCGATCGCCCATGGGGTCGCGTTCGCCCTGGCCGATCCAGACCGGGAGGTCGCCGCGCAGTTCGAACTCCTCGAGTCTCGGCCGATCGGGACGGCCGACAGGATGGAAAGGAAAACCGAGCAGCGCGACGCCCCGGGCCCCGAGCGCCGTCGCGACGCGGCAGGCGACCCGGCCACCCATCGACTTGCCGCCGACGAAGAGTGGGCCGTCGCAGGGTGCGGCGCCGGCCGCGGCGACGAAGTCGTCCACCAACTTCGCCATCGGTGGGGGCGGGCGCCGGGTGCCGTCGGTGCGGCGTGCCGCCATATAGCCGAACTCGAAGCGGACCACGCGCAGTCGGCGCGACGTGAGTTCCGCGGCAGTCTGGACCATGAACGCGTGTTCCGCGCCCGCCCCGGCGCCGTGTGCCAGCAGCAGGGTCGCCCTCGGCTCTTCGCGAGCGGGATCGTCGATCCACAGCCTCGGAGCAGCCTGCGCGGCGTGTTCCCGGGGATCGGATCGACGAACCGGCCGTCCGCCCAGGCCGTCGGCCGGGGGTGGGTTCACGGCTGCGGATCCGCTGGTGGCGACACCGGGTCGCCGTCGGACGCGGAGTCGTCGCCAGGCTCCGCCGTGGCCGAGCCCTTGGCCTCCCGCTCGGCACGCAGCTCCTCGAGGACTCGTTCGAGCCGCAGCGCTCCTTCGAGGTCGGCGTCGAACTCGAAGCGGACGCGTGGCGCAGTGCGGGTATGCAGGACCTTCGCGACCTCGCGCTGCACGTAGCCGGCCGCGCGCGTCAGCACCTGCTCGTTGCGGCGCCGGTCCTTGTCGTCGCCCAGCACGCTCCAGTAGACGACGCAGTGCTGGAGTTCGCGGTCCACGGTCACCCGCGTCACCGTGATCATGCCGAGCTGCGGATCGGCGAGGTCGCGGTCGATGACCTCGGCCACGCGCTCCTTGATCAGCTCCTGGATGCGTTGGATACGTCGTTCGTTCATCGGGGATGGAGGACCTCGATCAGGTGATCCTCGAGGCGAGCATCGCGCCAGTCCTCCAGGGCGTCGACGATCTTGTCGAGCGCGCTGTTCAGGATCGTCGGGTCGTTGCCGACCGTCACGGCGCCGAAGGTCGCGACGTTCCAATCGTCGAGATCCTCGGTCTCGGCGATCGAGATGTTGAAGCTGCGCCGCAGGCGGTCCTTCAGCGACCGCACCACCGAGCGCTTGTCCTTCAGCGACTCGGCGTGCGGGATCGCCATCGAGAACTGCAGGACGCCGATATACATGCCGCGAGCCAGGCGGGCCGGCGCCTGCCGGACCCCTACCGGTCAGTCGAGCGTGCGCTTGACGTACTTGACCTCGTGGAACTGCAGCACATCGCCTTCCTTGATGTCGTTGTAGTCCTTCAGGGTCAGGCCACACTCGAAGCCGGCGCGCACTTCCTTGGCATCTTCCTTCTCCCGACGCAGCGAGGAGACCGTGCCTTGGTAGACGACCTTGCCGTCGCGGACCAGGCGGACGAAGGCATTGCGACGCACGACACCGTCGGTGACGTAGCAGCCGGCGATGTTGCCGAACTTGCTCGAGCGGAACACTGCGCGGATCTCGGCGGTGCCGAGCGCCTCCTCGACTTCCTCGGGCTTCAGACGGCCTTCCATCGCCTTCTTCACGTCGTCCACGAGTTCGTAGATGACGCCGTAGAAGCGGATGTCGACGCCGGCCCGATCGGCGGCCTGGCGCGCGGCCTGGTCGGCGACCGAGTTGAAGCCGATGATCATCGCGCCTGAGGCTTCGCCCAGCGACACGTCGGTCTCGGTGATGCCACCCAGCGCGGAGTGCACCACGTTGACCTTGACCTCCTCGGTGTCGAGGCGGGCCAGGCTGGTCTTGATCGGCTCCAGCGAGCCCATCACGTCCGCCTTGAGGATGATCTTGATCTCCTCGATCTCGCGCGACTGCAGCTTGGCGGTCAGGGCCTCGAGGCTGGCCTTCGAGCGCTCGGCCAGGCGCAGGTTGCGCGCGTGGCGTTCGCGGTCCTCGATGACCTCCTTGGCCTTCTTCTTGTCGTTGACGACGAACAGCTTGTCACCGGGGTTGGGCAGGCTGTCCACGCCGAGCAGGCGACACGGCGTCGACGGCGGTGCCTCGGCGAGGTTGTTGCCGTGGTCGTCGATGATCCCGCGGATGCGCGACAGCGACTCGCCGCAGAGCACCTGGTCGCGGACCCGTAGGGTGCCGTTGGTGACCAGCACGTCCACGGTAACGCCCTGCTCGGGGGTCTGCCGGGACTCGATCACGACCGCCTCACCGGCGGCGTCGGGCTTCGCCGTGAGCTCGAAGACCTCGGCGCGAAGCATGATCTGCTCCACGAGGTCGTCGAGGCCCTGGCCGGTCAGGGCCGACACCTCGATCATCGGCACGTCGCCACCCCATTCCTCGGGCTGCAGGCCCTTCACCGCCAGCTGCTGGCGGACCTGCATCGGGTTGGCCTCGGGCCGGTCGCACTTGTTGATCGCGACGATGATCTGAGTGCCCTCGGCGGCCTTTGCATGCGAGATGGCCTCTTCCGTCTGCGGCATCACGCCGTCATCGGCGGCGACCACCAACACCACGATGTCGGTCAGCTTGGCGCCACGGATGCGCATCTGCGTGAACGCCTCGTGACCCGGGGTGTCGAGCACCACGAATTCGCTGCCGTCGTTCCAAGTGATCTTGTAGGCACCGACGTGCTGGGTGATGCCGCCGGCCTCGCCCTTGACCACGTCGGACTGGCGCAGAGCATCGAGCAGCGATGTCTTGCCGTGGTCGACGTGGCCCATGAAGGTGACCACCGGAGCGCGCGAGGTCGAGTCGATGTCCTCGGCCCGCGAGACGATCTCCTGCAGCAGCTGCTCTTCCGCCTGCTGCTGCTCGACCAGCTTGATGTTGCGGTTGACCTCGAGGCCGATCAGCTCGATCTCGTCGTTGGACAGGAACGAGTTGATGTGCTTGCCGATGACGCCGAGCTTGAAGGTCAACGTGGCGATGAGGTCGTTGACCCTCACACCGATCGCCTCCGAGAGCGCCTTCACGCTGATCGGGGGCGTGATCTCGATGACCTTGTTCGGATCGACCGTCGAGCTGAGATTGGTCGTCGTACCCTGACGGCCGCGTCCGCGGCCGCCGGCTCGACCGCGCCCGCCGACCCCCGGGCCACGTCGCACCGCGGGGCCGCTGCGGCTCCCGGGACCCGGGCGCCCAGCCGCGGACCGCGATTGGGTACTGCGCAAGGCTGCCCGCCGCAGATTGCGGTCGACGCTCCCAGGGTTGCGACCGGTGCTCGGTGCCGAGCGACGCTTCGCGTCACGTATCGCCTCAGGTGGCAGTTCGATGCGGCCGAGCACCTTGGCCTTCGCCTGCGGGGCGATGAGCCTCTTGACCTTCTTCTCTTCCTCTCCGGTTCCGGCGGCGGCCGCCGGTTGCGCGCCTCCGCCTGCAGATGAGGCGGCAGGTTGGCCAGTCGATGAGGTGGCCTCGGCCGCCGGGGCGTTCGCGCTGCGATCTGCTGCGGCGGGGGCGGGCGCGCCGGACTGGGTCGGGGGCCCGCTCACATCGCTCGACTTCGATTCACTCGCAGACGAAGCCGCCGCAGCCGAGACCTCCGCAGCCGGAGAACTCGGCTTGGCTGGACCGTCCGTCGTGCCGGTCGTGGGCCGTGCCGCATCCGACGAGCCTGCCGCATCCGACCGGTCGGTCCGAGCCGCGCTGTCTCCACCTTTGGACTGGGGCTGGGCCGCATCCGAATCGGCGGCCGTCGGCGCCACGTGCGTGCCGGTTTCCGCTGATGCTCCCTGCTTCGGCGCTCCCTGCTCCGGGGCAGCCTGCTCCGGCGTGGTCTGTGACGACTCCGATTCGCGCATCGCGACGCGCTCCGCTTCATCGATGCCGTCATGGGTCGCCCCCGTGCCGGTCTTGACGTTCGACTGTCCCGACGAGGGTCGCTTGCCCGCGGCAGCACGATTCCGCGCCACCGGCTCCGGAAGCGGCTTCTTGGTTTCCGCAGCGGGAGAACTGCTGCGGTCGTCGGCTCCGCCATCGCCTGGATCGCGGCGGGCGTCCGGACCGGGCGGCGGCTCGACGGTGCCCGTCGGTTCCGGGATCACAGTGGTGGTGTCGTCCATCGACGGAAGGGGCTTTCGCTCGGCAGCGGCGCCGCCGGATGCGGGCCTGCTCGGGGTCTCGGCAGGGGGCGTCCGCTCCGTGCCTGGAGTGCCCACCCCCGCTCCGCCCTCGGGGACGGCTCCGCCCTCGGGGACGGCCGGAGTCGTGCCCTGCTCGGGCAGGGACTTCTTCGCGGGGACGTCCGCACGTTCGGGGAGCGGCTTTCTCTCGGGCAGCGGCTTTCGCTCGGGGAGCGACTTCTTGGCTGGCATGCCGCTGCCCTCGGAGTGCCCCGGCAGAGCCTTCTTTCGAGGCGCGGTCGAAGTGCTCGGCTCCGCTGCGGCCGCACTGGCCGAGATCCCCTGCGCCTCGATCACCGCTCGCGCGTGCAAAGCGGTGGCGTCGTCCAACACGGCCATGTGGGACTTCACCTTGTCGAAGCCATGCTCCTTGAGCATCTTCGCCAGGTCGGGACCCTTGATCCCATACTCCTTGGCCAGCTCGTAGACGCGTACCTTGCTCAAATCTGCTCCTGCGGGGATGCGCTATGCGCGATGCGGGGTGCCCTCGGGGGCGGGGAGGAAGTCCGGAATCGAACGCGATCGCGGCGGAGTCGGGCTGCGGGGCTGGGCCCGGAGCCTCGGCCGCGCCGCGGCCGTTCGATTCCTGGTCGTCCCGGACTCGGTTCCGTGTCGACCCGGTCCGCTCCGCGCTCAAGCGGGATGGCGGAGCCGGATCGTTGGATCGGCCGGGATCGACCGCGCGCTCACGCGCGGTTCTCGGACTTCTCCTCGTCCTCGGTGGCAGGACCGTCCGGTGCGGAGACGTCGTCCGCGTCCGAGCCGGTTCGGGTCTCACCTTCGGCCGGCTGGGCCGGTTCGGTGAGGTTGTTCTCTGGGGTTCCGTCAGCTGCGGCGGCTTGGGTGGCCTCCGCTTCGGACGGGGTGGAAGAATGCTCAGGGGCGACCTCGGCCGCCGGCGCGGGATCGTCACCCGAAGCGACCGCCCCGTCGAGCCCCGCCTGATCGCCTTCGGGCTCTGGCGCACCGGCGGATCCGCCATCACCGGATCCGCCAGCGTCGACCGGCACTCCCGCGCCGGTCTCTTCAGCGGCTCCGGCCTCACCAGCGGCTCCGGCCTCACCAGTGGCTTCGGGGCTGCCGCCCTCCTCCTCGGCGATCGAACGCTCCAGCTCGGCGCGGGTCATGATGTCGATGTCCCACTGGGTGAGCTTGCTCGCCAGGCGGACGTTCTGGCCGCGGCGGCCGATCGCCAGGGACAGCTGATCCTCGTCGACGAGCACCAGCGCCTTGCGGCTCGACCCGTCGAGTTCGATGTGGGAGATCTCGGCCGGCTTCAGGGCGTTGACGATCAGCTGCTCGGCGTCGTCGAACCAGCGGATGATGTCGATCCGCTCGCCGTTGAGTTCGTCGATGATCGACTTGATGCGGGTGCCGCGGACTCCGACGCAGGCGCCGACGCAGTCGACCTTGTCGTCGGTCGAGTGCACGGCCAGCTTGGTGCGGTAGCCCGGCTCCCGCTCGATCCGACGGATGTTGATGATGCCGTCGGCGATCTCCGGAACCTCGAGCTCGAACAGCGCGCGGACGAAGTCGCGGTGCGCGCGCGACAGGATCACCTTGACCCGGTTGCCGGCCTTCTTGACCTCGAAGACCATCGCTCGGATCCGGTCGCCGACGTTGTAGTTCTCGCTGCGGACCCGCTCGGAACGGGGCAGGATGCCCTCCATGTTGCGGCCGAGGTCGATGAACATCGCCTCGCCCTCGATCCGCCGCACGCTGCCGATCACGATGTCGCCGATGCGCTGCTCGTACTCGTCGTAGAGCACGTCGCGCTCGGCCTCGCGGACCCGGCCGATGATCGACTGCTTGACCGCCTGCGCCAGGATGCGCCCCTCGGCCTCGAGGTCGATCTCGTAGTTGCTGAGCCACTCTCCGGAGTCCCGGTCGAGCTGCATCACGAGGTCGTCGATGCCGTACTTCTTCGCGACCGCCTGGGCGACCGAACTCTCGATCGAGCTGATCAGGGAGTCGCGGTCGATCTCCTTGTCACGAGCGATCGATTCGATGTAGCGGAGGATCTCGGAGGACATGGGGTAGGGCGACGGCGAGGACGGATCCGGCCGGGCTCCGCAGACGCCGATCGCACCTGAGCGAGCCGCAGCCCGCTGGACATGACGGGACGTCCGGAGACGGGTCCGTCGCAACGGGGCATCGGTCGACCTGGTGATTCGGGGGCCTGGACGCCCGCGTGGGCCGGCGCCGATGTCGTCGCGCGCGGCGCGGCGAACCTCGGAACGGGTGCCACTCGGACTCGGAATCCGATCTGTCAGGTTCCGATCAGCGGGTGGCGTGGTTCGGCGCGCGGATCCAGATCGTCCGGCTCGTCATCACGGAGTCCGTGACCCCTCGATCGATCGCGTCGGGCGCGATCTTGTCGGCGGGGCGCAAGGATCCATGGCCGACCATGTACGGACGAAGAACCCGGCGCGAGTTGCCTTCCTGCTGCGGTCACCGGGGGTGACCAGCGATGCTGGCGGGCGCACGCGCTGCGGGTTCTCGAGCGAACCGGCCGAGAGCACGGACGAGCGGAGGAGCCGCTCGGCGATCCGGACCACCATGATCCGGACGCGCGATGGTAGCGGTGAGGTCTGGAGGGTCAAGGTTTCGGGCCGCGTCCCGTGACGCGGTGTGCACGTATGCGTGTGTCGCAGAATGGACTCCGGCGAACCGGAGACCTACGATCCGCCCCGCGTCCCGCGTCCTGGCCGACAACTCCACTCGGCGTTCCAGGCCGACGGCGTCCGATGGCCACGGAACCGGGTGCCGGTCGGTCGCCCTGCTCCCCGGTCGGGTCGACAGCGCGCATCCCGCGTCGCTGGACCGACTGAGCGTTCCCCCAGCCAGAGGTCCGGTCCCCTTCCCTACTCTGCTTTCCGATGCGTGCTCCGCCGACCGACATCGAGTTCCGACGCTACGGCCCCGCCGACTGGCGGTGGTTGCGGGACTGGCTGCGCACGACCGGCCTGCGGGTCCCGGGTGACGCCGGCCCGGGCCGGGAAGGCGCCCGCGGAGCGGGTCAGGCCCTGGACGTCCTGCCAGGACCCTGCGCCGGATCGGTGGTCTTGCCCTCGGAGGCGGAACGCGAGCCGGCGTGGTCGCGGCGGCTGGTCGAGGATGCACGGATCCTGGCGTTGGTCGCCTGCCGGGACTCGGCGCCCTGTGGTTTCCTGCGGCTCGACATCGGTCCGGACCGCCAGGCCGAGGTGACGGTGGTCGTCGACCCCGCGCAGCGCCGCACCGGCGTGGCGCGGACGCTCCTCCGGCGGGCGCGGGCCGAGTCGATCGATCGGCGGGTCCGTCGCCTGTTCGCCCTCGTCGAGCCCTCCAACCTGCCCGCGATCGACCTGTTCGCGGGTGAGGGCTACGAGTTCACCGACGTCCGGGTCCCGGGCTTCGCCCACCTCGAACGGTGGATCCACGGCGCGGAACTGCAGCCGCCGCTGGAGATCCTGCCGTGAGGCGGGGCGACGAGCCCGGCGAGATCCTGTCCGAGTTCGAGTACCGCGGCGAGACCGTTCGGATCCGGACCTTCCAGCCGGGAGACGAGGCGGGGTTGATCGACTGCTACAACTCGATCTTCCCGGTCGATCACCCGTCGCAGTTGCCGCAGACCCGCGCGCTCTGGGACTGGAAGTTCTCGACCGCGGTTTCGGGCCGGCGCGAGGTCGTCCTGGCGGACCACGAACGGGCGGGGGTGATCGGTGCCTATCCGTGCGTGCCGCTGCGGGTGCGACTCCGTGGCGAGGAGCGCTGGGCCAGTCAGATCGTCGACCTGATGGTGCGTCACGACTGGCGACGCGTCGGGCCTCGCCCCGGTCTGTTCGTGACCCTCGGCAACGCGTTCTACCAGCGCTACTGCGGCGGTGCGTCCGAACTCCAGGCGTTCAACTACGGTTGGCCGGTGCCGGCATGGAGGATCGGTCAGCGCTACCTGCGCTACGAGAACGTCCGCGACTGGAACTTCCTGGCGAAGGAGGTGCCGGTGGAAGAGGACCGGCTGGTGCAGGCGCCGCGCGGGTTCGAGATCGTCGAGGTCGACCGACCGGCGCGGGAGGTCGACGATCTGTTCGAGCGCGCCAGCGTCGGCAGCGAGTTGACGCTGGTGAAGGACCGCACCTACCTGCAGTGGCGCTACGTCGAGCATCCGGAGCGTGACTACCGCCTGTTCGAATGCCGGGGTCCGCGCGGCGGATTGCGGGGCATGGCGGTCTACACCCGCGGTGGCCTGCTGCGCCCGGACACCTCGTTTCTCTGCGACTGGCTGGTGGCACCAGGCGACGAACCCGCGGTGCGCTGCCTGGTCGCGGCCTGCGAGCGAGCCGCCCGCCATGACGAGACCGGCGTGTTGGCGGGGGTGTTCAATCCGGCCGACCCGCGCTTCGGCATGCTGCAGGACCTGGGCTACCGGGTCTGGGACAGCGGCTATTTCCTGGTGGTCGCGCCGTTCGCCGTCGACACGCTGTGGATGCGTGGCGCGTGGCCGTTCACGATGGGTGACTCGGATCTGATCTGACAGTGGGTCGCGTCCGGACCCCGCGTGTCACCCGTCTCGCGTGTCTCTCTTCTGGCCTCGATGCGCCTGCCCGCCGACTACGACCCGAGCCCGCCTCGCGATGCCGAGCGATGGACCGCGCCGCCCGCGGGGCGCGTGCTGTGCTTCGTGCCCCACCCCGATGACGAGACGATCGGCCCTGGCGGGGCCCTGGCCTTGCACGTTGCACAGGGCGACCAGGTGCGCGTCGCGATCGCGACCGACGGCACTGCCGGCGACCCGGACGGCCATTTCCCGGCCGAAGGCTACGCGGCGCGCCGGCGGGGAGAGGCTCGCGCGGCGTTGCAAGAGCTGGGCGTCGAGGACGTGACGTTCTGGGGCTACCCCGACAATCAGGTGGTTCAGCCCGCCGACCTCGAAGGCGTCACGCTGCGCGCCGTCCAGGAACTCGAGGCGAGCCGACCGGAGGTCGTCTACCTGCCGTGGCCGGGCGAACGCAACGGCGACCACCGAGCGTTGGCAGCCGGCGTGTGCGCTGCGCTCGGACGGATCGGTTTCGCCGGCACCGCGCTCGGCTACGAGGTCTGGACGCCGTTCGACCCCGACGCCGTGCTCGACATCACCGCCGTCGTCGAACGCAAGCGCGCAGCGCTGCGGCGGCACGTCACGCAGCTGCGCTACGTCGACTACGAACACGTGATCCTGGGCCTCAACGCCTACCGCTCGCTGTTGCACGGCGGAGGGCGGGGTTACCACGAGGGCTTCGTGCGGATCGAGGTGGGGCCACGCTGAGCCGGGGAGAGACCATGAGCGGAACGACCGTTCGACTGGGAGCCAAGGGCTCGAAGCTGGCGCACAAGGGGCGGCCGTGGTTCTACGCCGACGACCTCGCCGACCGGTTGCCCGAGACTCCGGGCCTGGCGCGGGTCCTCGACGACAAGGGCCGCGACCTCGGACTCGGCGTCGTCTCGCCGCATTCGCGGCTGGCGCTGCGGTTGGCGGGTGGCTGGCCCGGCGACGCGGTCCCGGCTCCCGAGGAATTCTTCGATTCCCGCCTGGCGGCCGCGTTGGCGCGTCGCTCCCACCTGCTCGGACCGGCCGAGGGTAGTCGGATCGTCCACGGTGAGGCCGACGCCCTGCCCGGTCTGGTCGTCGACCGCTACGCCGACGTCGTGGTGGTCCAGGTCGGCAGCGCCGGGCTGGAGCCGTTCACCGCCGAACTCGTCGCGGCGCTGGACGCGAAGCTCGCGCCGCGGATGGTCCTGGCACGCCACGACACCGCGGTCCGCCGCCTCGAGAAGCTCCCCGAGGAGATCCGGCTGCTGAGCGGTCGGCGGGTCGAGGAGGTCGAGATCGAGGAGGGCGGACTGCGTCATCCGGTCCGGCCCTGGACGGGTCACAAGACCGGCTTCTACCTCGACCAGCGTCCGGCGCGGGCATTCGTCGGTCGCCACGCCAGGGGGCGGCGGGTCCTCGACGTGTTCAGCTACCAGGGCGGCTTCGCGCTCAGTGCCCTGCACGGTGGTGCCGCCAGCGCCCTCGCCATCGACCAGTCCGCCGACGCGCTCGCCGCGGCTGCGGCGGCCGCCGAGCGCAATGGGCTCGTGGGCCTGGAGACCTGCGGGGACAACGCCTTCACGAAGCTTCGCGATCTGCGGCGCGCCGGCGAGCAGTTCGACCTCGTGGTCGTGGACCCGCCGGCGTTCGCCAAGAACCGCCGCGAGCTGCAGGGTGCGCTGCGCGGCTACCGCGATCTCAACCGGCTGGCGCTGCGGCTGCTCGGCCCTGGCGGGCTGCTGGTGACCTGTTCGTGCAGTCACCACATGTCGCCCGTTCGCTTCGAGGAGACGCTGCGTCATGCCGCTGCCGAACTGCCGTTCCGCACGCTCCTCCGCGCGCGGATCGGGGCAGGCGAGGACCACCCGGTGTGGCTGGCCCTGCCGGAGTCCGAGTATCTGAAGGTCCTCGTCGCCGAGCGGGGCGATTGAGTCTCGCGAGCTTGGTAGACTGCCCGGTCCGTCCGAACCCGACTCCGCGATGAGCGAAGCAACGAACCACTCCGACCTGCGGGTCACCGTCAACGGCGAGGCCCGCAGCCTCGCAGCTGGCACGACGGTGGCCGATCTGCTCGCCGAACTCGAGATCGGCACCAGCCACACGGCCGTCGAGCGCAACCGCCAGATCGTGCCGAAGACCGCGTTCGCCGCGACCCGTCTGGAGGACGGTGATCAGCTGGAGATCGTCACCCTGGTCGGCGGCGGCTGAACCGGTCCGCACATCCTCCCCGCTCCGCCATGGCTGACACCATCCACCCCTACTCCGTCGACGGCAGCGAACCGGCCCGTGAGGACACGCCGCTGCAGATCGGCGAGTACGTGTTCTCCTCCCGGCTCTTCGTCGGCACCGGCAAGTACGAGTCGCCCGAGCAGATGGTGCAGGCGCTCGAGGAGTCCGGCACCGAGTGTGTCACCGTCGCGGTGCGCCGACTCGACGTCGGTGTGCCGAAGGGCGAGAAGCTCACCGACTACCTGGACACGAAGCGCTACAGGCTGCTGCCGAACACCGCCGGTTGCTTCAGCGCCGAGGACGCGGTCCGCTACGCCCGGCTCGGTCGCGAGGCCGGGATGTCGGACATGGTCAAGCTCGAGGTGCTCGGCGACACCGACACCCTGCTGCCGGACCCGGTCGGCACCCTGGCCGCGGCGAGGATCCTGGTCGACGAGGGCTTCACCGTGCTCTGCTACACCAGCGACGACCCGATCGTCGCGAAGCGTCTCGAGGATCTCGGAGTCGCCGCGGTGATGCCGGCGGGTGCGCCGATCGGCTCCGGTCAGGGCATCCAGAATCCCAACAACATCCGGATCATCCTCGAGCGGGCGAAGGTGCCGGTCCTGGTGGATGCGGGCGTGGGGACGGCTTCCGACGTGACCGTCGCGATGGAACTCGGCGCGCATGGCGTGCTGCTGAACACCGGTATCGCCAAGGCCAAGGACCCGGTGCTGATGGCGCGCGCGATGCGCCACGCCTGCGAGGCGGGGCGCGCAGCGTGGCTGGCGGGACGCATGGGGCGCAAGCTCTACGCGACCGCCTCGTCGCCGACTGCCGGGCACGTGCAGCGCGCCGTCGAACAGCCGTCGCGGATGGAAGTCGCCGGTGAGTGACGTCGCCGAGGTCCGTTCCGGCTGGCGCGATCTCGCCGCCGCGCTGCTGGCCCTCCTGGCGATGTCGGTGCTGGCGCAGATCGTGCTCGCGGCGCTGACCGGGGGGCAGCCGCAGGACGCCGACGGCGAGATCCTGCTCGGTCCCGCCTACGCCGCGCAGTTCGCGGCCTCGCTGCTGGTGATCTTCCTGGCGTTCCGCGTCGGACGTCCCGGACCGCACGGGCACGGCATCGGAAGGGCCATCCTCCAGTACCTCGGCTTCCTGGTCGGGTTCGTTCCGCTCGCGTTCGTGCTGCTGCCGATGCTGTGGCAGGAACTCGGCCTGCCGCTCGCCCCGCAGGCACATCTGGTCTGGTTCCTGGAGGACGGCACGCCGCTCGGCTTCTGGTTGGTCGGTCTGGCGACCGCCGCCCTCGTCGGTCCGGTGTTCGAGGAAGTGGTCTTCCGGGGCTACCTGCTGCGAGGCCTGCAGACCCTGATGGGGTCGACCGCGGCGATCTGGATCTCCGCGGGGTTGTTCGGGCTCCTGCACGTGGACGCGGGCTGGTTCGTGGTGCTGCCGTTGAGCCTGCTCGGCGCACTCCTCGGCTGGTTCCGGGTGCGCTACGAGGGCCTCGCCGCGCCGATCGCCGTCCACGTGCTGCACAACACCTGGGTCCTCGCGGTCACGCTGGCGTCGCCGCAACTGCTCGAGGCCGCCTACCGTACGGGTGGCTGATCCGACCGCTTCGCGGTCCGACCGGCGACCCGCCGGATCGCCTCGACCAACCGTTCGAAGTCGACGGGCTTGGTCATGTGCTCCTCGAAGCCGGCGGCAGCGCTGCCGCGGCGGTCCTTCTCGCTGCCGAAGCCGCTGAGCGCGATCCCGGGCACAGCGGAGCCGGTGGCCCGCATCCGGCGCAGGAGGTCGTGTCCACTGCCGTCGGGCAGACCGAGGTCGGACACGAGGACGTCGAAGTGCTCGTTGCCGAGCGCCTCCAGAGCGTCGTTCACGGACGCACTGCACCGCACGGTCAGGCCGTGCGGCTCGAGCAGCAGGGTCATCGTCTCCGCCGTGTCCGCATGGTCTTCGACCAGCAGGACCCTCAGGCCGGCCGCGTCCGAGCCGCTCGAGGGTTCGGGGGGCGGCGATCCGGCAGCGGCGACGGTGGGCAACTCCAAGGTGAACGTCGCGCCCCGGTCAGGGCCGGCGCTCTCCGCGCGGATCGTTCCGCCGTGCTCCTCGACGAGGGCCTTGGTGATCGCCAGGCCGAGTCCCATCCCGCCGAACCGCCTCGTGACGGTCGCGCCTCCCTGCTCGAACGCTTCGAAGATGCTCGGCAGAGTCTGAGGGGCGATTCCGACGCCGGTGTCGCGGACCACGACCCGCAGCTGCCCCGTCGCGGCTCCCGTCGCGGTGACGTCCGCGGTCGTCAACGAGACCGTGCCGCCGGGTAGGGTGAACTTGACCGCGTTCTCGAGCAGGTTCCACAGGATCTGTTGCATGCGCGCGCCGTCGCCGAGCACGTGAAAGGCACCTGCCGCCAGTCCGACGGCGAGAGTGACCTGCCGGTTCTCGGCTTCGGCGGCGACCATCTCGACGACGCGGTCGATGCTGTCGTGGACGTCGATCGTGGTGAACTCCAGATCGAGCTTGCCGCGAGCGACGCGGGTGAGGTCGAGAAGGTCGTCGACGAGGCGGCCCTCGAGGGCGACGTTGCGGTGGATCATCGCGAGGAGTCGACGCGCGTCGTCTGGCAGGTCGCCGCGGCGGGTGAGTTCGCTCGCGGCAGCGAGGACCGGGGTGAGCGGCGTGCGCAGTTCGTGGCTGAGGATCGCGAGGAAGTGGTCTTTCGCGGCGTTGGCGCGCTCGGCCTCCTCCATGCTGTGGCGCATCCGCTCCTCGAGTCGGTGCTGATCCGTCGCATCCCGGGTGACGACCAACAGGCTGGTCACTCTCCCCGCGGCGTCGAACTCGGGCACGTACTTGGCGAAGTAGTGGCGTTCGTGATCCGGGGCGCGGAACGCGAAGGTCGTCGCCAGCGGCCTCCCGGTCTCGAACACCTTCCGCATGTCGGCGTCCCACCTCTCGACCAGGAAGCCAGGCATCCCGAGTTCCCGGTTGGTCTTGCCGAGGAACGCCTCCGGTGGCAGACCCGTGGCCTCGGTGACCGCCTCGTTCACGTAGATGTGGCGGAGCTCACGGTCGAAGCGCGCGATGATGTCCGGGATGTTGGCGGTGACCGACCGGAGCTCCCGCTCGCGGGCTGCGACCGCCTCCTCCGCGCGGCGCTCCGTCGTCACGTCGAACGCCGCGAGCATCCCGCGGGCCGGGCGCCGCGCCTTGCCGGTTCCGGCGAAGAACACCCGCTTGCGCACCCGGAGCCAGCGGACGGTGCCGTCGGTCCGGTCGACGATGCGGTGGTCCATGCCGAACTCACCGGTACCCTGCGGGTCGAGGCTGTCCTCGATGCGCCACAGCAGTTCCGGGCGATCGTCCGGGTGGAAGGTCGCGTGGATCGCGGCGCGGGAGACCGAGCGTTCGCCTTCGCCGAGGCCGAACAGTCGGGCGGCCTCGCCGCCGAGGCGGACCTCGTCGGTCGTGTAGTCGAACTCGGCCAACGCGAGTCCGGCGACCTCGGTGCCCATCGCGAGGCGCTCCTCGCTGGCCCGCAAGCGGGACTCGGCCAGTTTCCGCTGGGTGACGTCCTTGAACACGATGATGAAGCGCCGCTCGCCCTGCGTCGGTGCCGCGTAGACGTCGAACCACTTGCCCATCGGTTCGGCCCACTGCTCGAACCGCAGCGTCTCGCCGCCCAGGGCCGCCCGCGCGTAGGTCGTGCACCAGTGCGGTTCGAGTCCCGGGATCTCCGTGTAGGCGGTCTTGCCGACCGCGTTGCGGATGCCGGTGAACTCCTCGAACAGCGGGTTCACCTCGAGGAACCGGTAATCGATCGCCTGGCCCGCGTCGTCGACCAGCATCTCGCACA
Organism: bacterium; assembly: GCA_030432695.1. Classification (GTDB taxonomy): domain Bacteria; phylum Planctomycetota; class UBA1135; order UBA1135; family UBA2386; genus JAUILN01. The sequence continues at coordinate 165,505 of JAUILN010000004.1, forward strand.
GGCAGTAGCCCTCGTCGATGCTGGTGAAGATCTCGCGAAGACGCGATTCGCTCTCGCGGACCCGTTCCTCGCTCCGGCGCTGCTCGGTGATGTCCTCGGTGGCGATGATGATGCCACCGACCTCGCCCGCGACGGTCCGCCACGGGCGGAGTTCCCACTTCAGCCACTGTGCGGCCCCATCCGCGCATAGGTAACAGTCGCCCTCGGATTCCAGGGTCTCCCCGGCGAGTCCGCGGCGATGCGCGTCGTGGAACTTCTCCGGAAGGTCCGGGAACAGCTCGATGTGGGATCTGCCGAGGATGTCGGCGGGCAAGCCGTAGTCGCCGAGCCAGCGCCGGCTGACGGCGAGGTAGCACATCTCACGGTCGAACATCGCGATCGCCGCGGGTGCGTGCTCGATGAACAAGCGCAGTCGGCCTTCGCTCTCCCGCAGCCGCTGCTCGGCGATCTTTCGGTCGGTGATGTCGACGCCGCTCACGACCACCGCAGTCACGTTGCCCGAGGCATCGCGGAGCGGTGCGGAGCAGTGATCCACAGCACGGATCGAGCCCTCGGTGGCGCGGTAGGTCGATTCGAAGCGGCTGCTCTCGCCGTGTGCCGCCCGGGCGACGCTTTCGCGCACACGCTCGCGTTCGGCCAGGTCGTGGCGCCACCATGCGGCCTCGTGGAACGGTCTGCCGACGACGTCCTCCGGGTCGACTCCGCAGGCTTCGAGCGCGGTGCGGTTCACCTGCCGCACGGTGCCCTCGCGATCGCAGACGCCGACGAAGTAACCGATCTGGTCGATCGCACCGCGCAGCAGGTCCTCGCTCTGCTGGCGGTCGTGGTCTCGATCGAGGACCGGCCGGGCGTGCGCGACTTCGCGCCCGGTGTCGCCGCGTCGTGCCGCGCGCCGAGCCATCGCGTTGGTCACGGCCTGATGCAGCGAAGCAGCGGAGAGCGACCGCGTCGCGATCCGGTCGTCCGCGCCCGCCGCGAAGAGCGCTTCGATCGTCTCCGGGTCGTCCCGCTCGTCGAGAACGATCACCGGACTCGGCAGGACGCCTGGGCATGCCTCGCGCATCTGCCGAAGGGCATCGGTGGCGTCGACGTCCGAGCGACCGAGGCCGAGCAGCACGCAGTCGAACGGGACGTCGTCGTCGGGCCGTCCCGAAGTGGTCGGAACATTCCCTGAGGCGAGCAAGCCGAGGCCCGCTCGAAGGTCGCGCGCGGAGGTGGTTTCCACGGCGCCGTCGAAGGCTTCCTGCAGCAGGGCACCGATCGCCGGCGGATCCTCGTCGTGGTCGACAACGAGGAGCCGGATGCGCCGCGCAGGAGTAGGGGCGGCCGGGGGCTGGGGCGAGATCTCTCCCATCGATCAGGGAAAGACCTTAGTTGGGGACACTCGTCGCGGACAAGGTGTCGGCCGGCCCTGCCCTGGGATTCGCTCTGTTCTCGGCGGGGCGTGTGGCGTGCCGGAGCTCCGGGATCGCGGGTCAGAACGCCAGCGCCAGGGTCGTGAAGCCGCCGAGGTAGACCAGCAGGATCGCAATGCCCTCGAAGCCGATTCCGCGCTTCTCGCGGTAGATCAGCCCGGCCGCGAGCAGCGCGGTGAGCAGCATCGTCAGCGCGAGGATGAACAGCGTTCGTTCGGAGACCTCCGCGTAGATCGAGCCGCGCCGCCAGGCCACGTCTCCCACGGTCACGAACAGCACGTCGAAGGTGTTGCCGCCGATGATGTCGCCGACCGCGAGCGTCAGCGCACCGGCGCGGACCGCCGCGATCACGGTGACGAGTTCGGGGAGCGAGGTGACCACGCTGGTGAGCAGCCCACCGACCAGCGTGCCCGACATCTCGGTACGCTCCGCGATCGACAGGCCGGCCTGGGCGACCACGAATCCGGTGATCGCGACCACCGCTGCGAGACCGCCGAACGACAGCAGGAGCGGGCCGAGCGCCGCACGTTCCGCGTCCTCGTCGGGGATGTCCTGCTTCGTTTCCGCGGTTTTCGTCGCCAGCCACATCGGCCGTTCTCGCGTTCGCCGCGTCAGCACGAGGCCGTAGGCGTAGACCATCGGCAGCGCCAGGCTGACCGGGTGGATCGACCAGAACGACCACTGCGGTCCGACCGCCGCCAGCATCACCAGCGAGATCAGCGCCACCAGCACCATCGTCTGCAGCAGATTGGGCAACGACGCGGCGGCGTGCTCCAGGTTGGCGCGGCGGTGCGTCAGATCGGCGAGCGCCAAGAACATCGTCTGCGCGGCGATCCCGCCCAGTGCGTTGCTCAGCGCGAGTTCCGGTGAGCCACTCGCGGCGGCGGTCGCCGTGACGATCACGCCAGGCAGCGAGGTGGTCGCGCCCAGCAGGATCGCCCCGGCCAGCGCTTCGCCGATTCCGAGCCGGTCGGCGAGCGCGTCGACGACGTGGGTGAAGCGGGTGCCGGCGAACAGCAGCACGCCGGCGCTGATCAGCAGGCCGACGATGCTCCACACCAGCGGCCAGGTGGAGAGCATGGGCATGGTGGTGCGGTTCGTAGGCCCCGTGCTCGCCGAGGCAACCGCGAGCTTCGAGCCGAGTCCCGCGGTGTGTGGCCGGATGCCGCTACGCGATGCCGTGCCCGCCGTCGATGCGCAGGTCGGCGCCGGTGATGAACCCCGACCGCCACGACAGCATGTGCACGATCTGCGCGGCGATCTCCGCCGGTGCGGCGAAGCGGGGCAGAGGGGTCGTCGCGGCGAGTGCTGCGGCCGCGGTGGCCGCGCCGATGCCCGAACCCGCACCCGTCACCACCACCGTCCGCCCTTCGAGGAGACCTCCGCTCGCGTCCACGACCATCGCGGTATCTTCGCTCCGGTATGAGCAGCGAATCCCGCGAGTTCCGCACCTACCCCGACATGGTCGGTCGCTTCGTCCGCCGCGGTGAGGCGATGATCGCCGACAACGCCGCGGTGGTCGGCGACGTGCGGCTCGGCCGCGACGTGTCGATCTGGTTCGGAGTCACGATCCGCGGCGACGACTCGTTCATCGAGATCGGCGACGAGTCGAACATCCAGGACAACACCTGCGTGCACGTCGACGTCGACGCCCCGCAGCGGATCGGGCGGGGAGTGACCATCGGCCACGGGGTGGTCCTGCACGGCGTCGAGATCGGCGACTACTGCATGGTCGGCATGAACGCGACCGTGCTCGGCGGCGCGCGGATCGGCGAGTACTCGATCATCGGGGCGGGAGCGCTGGTCCGGGAGAATGCGGTGATCCCGCCGCGCTCGTTGGTGGTCGGGTTGCCGGGGAGGGTCGTCCGGCAGGTCACCGACGAGGAGTGCGAAAGCCTGCGTTGGCGGGCGGGGCACTACGTGCAGCGGGCGCGGACCTACCTGGCGGACTGATCCTGGTGGGAGGGATCAGCCGATCCGATCCGCCGGATCCGGTGTGATCGAACGAGACGGCGAGAACCGCCCGACCGGGCCGTGGGGTGCTGTTCGCCGGCAGAAAGTGACGGTCGGGGGTACGGCTGTGGTAGTCTTCTCCCGACCCTCTTGTTCTCCACAGGTTTTCAACACCCTTGAAGCGGCTCCATCTTCTCGCTCTCGCGACGCTTGCGGCCCTGCCGCTGGCGTCGTGCTCGAAAAGTTCCTCAGGCGGTCCTCCGTCCCGGGTGCTCGGTTCGACGGCGTTCGAGACCCGCTCGTTGGTGGCCTCCGGTCTGTCGGACGTCGCCGCGGCGCTGGCTCTCGACCTCGACGGTGACGGCAACGTCGACCTGGTCGCGGTGGCGGCCGATGGCGCGGCGGCGGTGTCGCTGGGGCAGGGATCCGGGACCTTTGCCGTGGGGCGCCGGCTCCAGCTGCCGGCCGATCCGGTCGGGCTGCGCGCCGCCGACCTCGACGGCGACGGCGACGAGGACCTGGTGGTCGTCGGCCGCTCGCTCGGCGAGACCCAGGTGCTGCGCAACTCGGGTGACGGGGACCTGCAGCCTGCCGGCGCGAGCTTCCTGATCGGTCCGAACGTCTCCGACTTCGCCCTCGGCGACGTCGACGGCGACGACCTCGTGGACCTGACGAGTTCTCATGCCGGCCGCAGTGGCTTCACCATGCACGCGGGACTCGGGGACGCGACCTTCGTCGGTCCGCGCGCGATTGCCGCGACCCATGCCGACCTCGTGACCGGTCTGGCGACCGGCGACTTCGACGGCGATGGCCTTCCCGATCTCGCCTTCTGCGACGTCGACCGCGGCGCGGCCTGTCTGCTGCTCGGCGACCAGTCCGGCATGCCCGGCCATCAGGTCGACGTCATGGTGGGCGCGGCGCCGGTCGCGATCGACAGCGCCGACCTCGACGGCGACGGCCTCGCCGAGATCGTGGTCGCCAACGCGCTGGACGAGAGCCTCAGCGTGCTCGTGCACCAGGGCGGCACCGCGTTCGCGGTCGCCCAGACCGTCGCGGTCGACGGCCAGCCTGCGTGGCTGTCGCTCGGCGATCTGGACGGCGACGGCCAGCCCGAAGCCTGCGTCGGCGTCCTCGACCACCGGGCGCTGGCGATCTTCCGCGGCGTGCAGGGCGGCTTCGATGCCGAGGTCGAGCAGTCGGCCTGCTCCGGCTCGCCGTTGCGCCCGATGCTCACCGACATCGACGCCGACGGCGATCTCGACTGCCTGGTGCCGGCCCTCGGGCTCCCGGACCTGAATCTCTACCGCAGCGAGAGCGGCCGCCTGCTCGCCGGTCGCCTGCACCGCATCGACGGCGTGCGTCGTCCCGAGGTGGTGGGCGCGGCCGACTTCGACGGCGACGGCCGGATGGACGTCGCCTCGGGCAGCTTCACCGAGCCGGTGCTGCGCTTCCTCCGCGCCGAGACCGATGCCTTCGGGGCCCTCGAGTTCGGCGAGATCGGCAGCTTCGACTTCGGTTCGAACGTGCAGAACGTGGTCACCGGCGACCTCGACCGCGACGGCCGCATCGACCTGCTCGTCGCGCTGGCCGGCGGCGTGAAGGTCCTCGCCAATCGCTCGCAGGGCGGCAACCTGGCCTTCGAGCTGATCCCCGCCGACCCCAACGAGTTCCTCGCCGCCGGCGTGGGTCCGTTCGAGATGGTCGCCGCCGACTTCGACGCGGACGGCGCGGTCGACGTGGCCGCCGCCTACCACGCCTCGAACCTGGTGGTGGTGGTGCCGGGCATCCCCGGCGCGAACCTGGCGTTCGGCGAGCCCGACGAACTGATGGTGCCCGATCGCCCGGCCGGCATCGCGTCCGGCGACTTCGACGGCGACGGCCAGCTTGAGCTGGCGGTGAGCCGGATCGATGCCGCGACGGTGTCGGTGCTCGAGGTCGCCGGCGGCCTGCAGCGGGTCTTCGACGCCCCGGTCGGCGCCCTGCCCAACTACCTCCGCAGCGCCGACTTCGACTCCGACGGTCGCGACGACCTGGTGGTCAGCGACGGCGGCTCCGACTCGCTGACGATCCTGCGCGGTGCCGCGGGTTCTCAGCTCCAGACCATGACCCTGCCGGCCGGTCGCCTGCCGACCGCGCTGCTGACCCGCGACCTGAACCGCGACGGCCATGCCGACGTGCTGGTCGCCTCGATGGTCGGCGCGGACTTCCGGGTCCTGCTCGGCGACGGCCTCGGCGGCTTCTCCCAGGCGCTGGTCTTCCCCGGCGTCTACACCGCGGTGACCGCGGCGTTCGGCGACCTCGACGGCGACGGCCTCGAGGACCTGCTGATCGGCAGCCTGTTCAGCCAGCGTCTCGCGACGTTCCTGAACCGCAGCGAGTGAGCGCGTCGAGCCGCTCCTCGGGGTAGTCTCCCGCCATGAGTTCCGGCCCCGAGCTGATGGGCGTGATCCTGGCGGCCGGGAAGGGCACGCGGATGCGGCCCTTCTCCGAGCACTACCCCAAGCCGATCCTGCCGCTGGGTGGCAAACCGCTGCTCGCGCACCAGATCGAGCAGATGGCGGCGCTCGGCGTCGAGCACGTGGTGGTGGTCATCGGCCACCTCGGCCACCAGGTGGTCCGCGAACTCGGCGATGGCGAGCGCTTCGGCGTGCGGATCAGCTACGTCGAGCAGGAGGAGACCCTCGGCATCGCGCACGCGGTCTACCGCCTCGAGCGCCACGTCGACCGGCCGTTCTTCCTGTTCCTCGGCGACATCTACTTCGAGACCGAGAACCTGGCCTCGATGCCCGAGCGGATGATGGGGCCGGGCGGCGCCGACGGCGTGCTGGCGGTCAAACGCGAGCAGGACCAGGAGAAGATCCGCCGCAACTTCGTGGTGCTCACCGACGCCAACGGCCGGGTCCACCGGGTGGTCGAGAAGCCGCGCTATGCCAAGACCGACCTGAAGGGCTGCGGCATCTACCTGTTCGACCAGTCGTTCTTCGACGCCGTGCGGCGCACGCCGCGCACCGCGATGCGCGACGAATACGAGCTGACCGACGCGATCCAGATCTACATCGACGACGGCTACCGGGTCGAGGCGGCGGAGGTCATCAAGGACGACCTGAACCTGTCCTACCCGATGGATCTGCTCGACCTGAACCTGCACTGGCTGACGCTGCAGGGCGCGCGCAACATGATCGGCAAGGGCGTGCAGGTCGCCGACGGTGCGACGATCGAGAACTCGCTGCTGATGGACGGCGTGGTGGTCGAGAACCCGATCACGATCCGCGACTGCCTGGTGTTCCCCGGCGTGCGGTTGACGCACCAGGCCGACCTCGAGCGGACCATCGTCACCGCCGAGGGGCAGATCTCCGACCGGCAGGTCGCCGAGGACGCGTGAGCAGGTCGGGCTCCGCCGAGACGCGGGCGGCCGCGCTCGAGGGCTGGTTCGACGGCATGCCGGGCGTGGTGGTCGCGTTCTCGGGTGGCGTCGATTCGAGCGTGCTGCTCTGTGCGGCGGTGCGGGCGCTGGGTGCCGAGCGGGTCGTCGCGGTGACCGCGCGGTCGGCGTCGTTGCCGGCCAGTGAACTCGACGAGGCCCGGCAGGTGGCGGCCGAGGTCGGAGCGCTGCGCCACGTCGAGATCGACACCGACGAGCTGGCCCGCGAGGGCTACCGCCGCAACGCTTCGGACCGCTGCTACTTCTGCCGCACCGAGCTGTTCGAGCGCATCGCCGGCGAGGTGCTGGGCCGCCACGCCGAGCCCGGCTGGGTCGTCACCTACGGCGCGATCGCCGACGACCTGGGCGACCACCGACCGGGCCACCGCGCCGCCGCCGAGCATGGCGTGCAGGCGCCGCTGGCCGAACTCGGCTTCACCAAGGCGCAGGTCCGCGAGTACGCGCGCAGCCATGGCCTGCGGGTCGCCGAGAAGCCGGCCCAGGCCTGCCTCGCGTCGCGGATCCCGTATGGCACCGAGGTCCATGCGAACATCCTGCGCCGCATCGAGACCGCCGAGCAGGGGCTCCGGGCGCTCGGCTTCGGCCAGCTACGCGTCCGCCACCACGACACCGTCGCGCGCCTCGAACTGGGCGAGGACGAACTCGCGCGGGCGGTCGAACTGCGTAAGCAGATCCTCGCCGCGGTCCGCCGGGCCGGCTACGCCTACGTCGCCCTCGACCTGCAGGGCTACCGGACCGGGGCGCTCAACGAGCTGCTCGCCCGCCCTTCCGACGATTGATCGCCATGCTCCGACCCTCGCTCCGCCCGCTCGGCCTGCTGTCGGCCGTCCTCGCCGTCACTCCGCTCACCGCGCAGACCTATGACCCGCCGAAGGGCGTCGTCGCGGTCGACGGCCAGCCGGCCGCGTCGGAGCAGGCTGCACCCGGCGAGATCACCGAGCAGCGCGTTCGCGAGGTCCTCGGCTACCTGTGCAGCGACGAGATGGCGGGCCGCGACACGCCGAGTCCGGCGCAGGACACCGCGGCGCTGTGGCTGGCCTCGAACTTCGCCAAGGCCGGGCTGCGCCCGCTCGGTGGACCGGGCGGCGATTGGTTCCACCACTACACGATGCCGGGCGTGCTGGTGAAGGGCGACGCCGCGACGCTGACGGTCGGTGGTGACATGGCCCTGATCCCGGGACGCGACTTCCGGGTGTGGAGCGCGGGCCGCGCCTTCCAGGCCGACGATGTCGTGGTGGTGCCCGCGGCCGAAGAGCCACCGCCGGGCGACGACCGCGCGCAGCGGCGGGCGATGGCGGCGCGCAGCGCGCGGGTCTTCACCGTGCCGGAGGCGTCGGTGCTCTGGCAGGCGGCGGCGGGTGACGCGGTGCGGTTCGCGGGTCGTCGCGGTGGTGGTGCGCCCGTCGTGCTGCTGCGCGAGGAATCGGTGGCGCCCCTGCAGCTCCCGGCCGGCACCACGGCGAGCCTCGCGGTGCCCGAACCGGTCGCGGTCGAGGCGCCGCTGCGCAACGTGGTCGCCTTCCTGCCCGGCAGCGACCTCGCCGACGAATACGTGCTGGTCACCGCGCACTACGACCACGTCGGCGTGCGTCCCGGCGATTCGGGCGACGTGATCTACAACGGCGCCGACGACAACGCCACCGGCACCACCGCGGTGCTGACCCTCGCCGAGCACTTCGTCGCGCAGCCGCTGCCGACCCGGCGCTCGCTGCTGTTCGTGTGCTTCTCCGCCGAGGAGAAGGGCCTGCGCGGCTCGCGCGCCTTCGTCGAAGCCGCCCCGGTGCCGATGGAGTCGATCGCGACGGTGATCAACCTCGAGATGCTCGGCCGACCCGAGGCCGGCAAGAGCGCCTACGCCTGGGTCACCGGCGCCGAGCGCTCCGACTTCGCGGCGATCGCCGGGTCCGCCCTCGCCCGCGCCGACGTGGAGCTCACCGAGTTCCCGATGGCCCGCCAGCTGTTCTTCGCCAGCGACAATGCCGCCTTCGCGCAGGCCGGCGTGGTGGCCCACTCGATCAGCGCCGGCACGCTGCACGAGGACTACCACCAGCCCGGCGACGAGTTCGAGAAGATCGACACCGCGCACATGACGCAGGTGATCCGGGGCCTCGCCGAGGTGGTGACCGAGTTCGCGAACCGCGACGAGCGGCCGGAGTGGACGGAGGACGGGAAGCCGGGGGAACGGCGGGGGCGTTGAGGTCGGAGGCGCTGAAAGCCCCGCCGGCACGCGCAGTCTCGTCGCGTCTCGCGCACGGGCTGTCGGGGGTTGGTCGTTCGGGATCGCGACCCTCGTGCCCCCGGCCCTCCGTCGCGGAACGCGCCCGTCGGGCCGAGCCTTCGCCGGCTCGTCACCTGCGCTCGGGCTGGAGCCGCATGAGCTCCATCGAACTCGCGACGAACCGCTCGCAGACGTCGAACATGCCCTGATACGTCGCATCGAGTGATGGCGACGTACCGCGAGCGATCAGCCAGGTGGCCCCGTTCATCGCGATGCGATACGGGCGGGCGTTCGCAACGGACTGGTGACCGCTGTCGTATCTCCGGAGTGCGTCAAGGGTTTCCCTGCGCTCCTCGGGGCTCGACATGTTCCTCTCGACCGCTGTCACTCCGGCTGGTTGCTCGACGACCAACCGCTTCAGCTCGGAGCTGTAGGAGAACATCGAAGCCGCCTCCGAGGCACGATACTCGTCGACCATCGAGGAGAGCTGTCGCCACGCCGCTCGCGGCATCCTGATCGTGTCCGGGTCTTCGATGCGTGCACCGAACCGTGGTGCATAGGTGGCGACGACACTCGCCGGATTGTGTTCGAGGCCGGTCTGCGCGAACGTGATGAGCGCATCAGTGGGCGTCGCACCGGTGTCTGCTGGCTGGGGGGGTGGGTCGGCCGCGGCATCGGCTTCAGCGGTCGCGACACTCCTGCGAACCGGCGTCGAGCGGCTGGGGTGGCGCTCCCGCGCCGCTTCCGGTCGGGCCTTCCCGGCGACGGTGCGCGGTCCAGCAACCGGGTCCGCGTCGCGCCCGAGGAGCGCCGTGAATCCGAGACCGACGGCGCATGCGGCGAACACGAGTACCCACTTCGTTCCCGGTCCTTTGCCACGCTTACGAACCGGCATCGACGCACTCCAGGCAATCGAATCGGAATTCATGGATGGTCTTCTTTCGGGCTTGGTGGACAGCTGGCTCGGGTCGTCTGCGGTGTCAGAGAAGTGAGCCTTGTCGGACAGCCGAAGGACACGACGGATGCGCACCAACGAGTCGCAAGCCGAGGTGGTTCGCCTTCTCAGGGAGAGCGGGCGCCCGTGCCGGGAAGCTCGATCCTTCTACCTCACTGAATCCGCGCTTCGGGCTTGGGTACGAGAAGGCAGTGGGTGCGGCGCTCGTGGCGCCCTCATCCCGTCCTGCAACGGGAGCGCGAGATCCGATCAACGCGCTCGTCTCCGCCAGAGAAGTGGCCGGGCTTCGAGTGGACCGCGGCAGCCGTACATCGAGATCGCGGAGAATCTCGGGGGATCCGGCCAGCGAGCTTTGGCGGTTCGCGCCGAGAAGGGTCGCCGTCGGAAGCAGGGGAACCGATCACGCGAACTTGCACCCGAGAGGCCTAGGAGCGCGGGTCACGGGACACGTTCCGATCCAGTGCGTGAACTCGTGCCTCGGACGAAGCCGCGAAACGCAGCCGAATCGGTGGATTCGGCGAGGCTTCGCGGCGATGTCCGGGGTGCGAGGGCGCGTGCTGGGCGGAATGGTCTCCCGTGACCCGCGCTCCTAGTCCAGATCGAACGGACTCCGCGGCCGCCCCTCGTCCGGCTCCTCGTCGGCCTTCTTCTTGGCGTCGCGGAACAGCCGGTCGAACCGCTCGGACTCACGGCTGGTCTCGGACTGCGCCGAGTCGAAGGCCTTGCCGAGACGGTCGCTCTCGCCGCGGTGCCCTTCGATCAGGGCGTCGAGTCCGTCGGCTGCGGGGCGGAGGCGCCGGGCCTTGCCGTTGCGCGTGTCGATCTCGAGGGGCTCCTTGCAGCATGGGCAGGAGATCTGGATCAGGTGCTTGGGCATCGGAGTTTCCGGAGGTGGGACCTCGTCGAATCGCGACAGTATCCTCCCGGGACGGTCGAGCCGCGTCTTCCGATGCGGCCGCCCCCTCGCCGCCGCGCCTGCGGCACCTTCAGCGGACCAGCCCACGTGAGCCTCCGAGAAAAGCCGGACCAGCCGGGAACCGTGCCCGACGCGGCCCGTCGGCCGCCCGCCGTGACAAGCACGGAGCTGGAGCCCGAGGTCGACACCGTCACCCCGGATCCCGCCGAGCGGGCCCTGTTGGAACGGGTCCGCGGTGGGGATCCGGAGGCGTGTCGGCAATTGGTGGAGGACCACCAGCGGGCGATCCGGAGGCTGGCGATGAGGATGCTGCACTGCGACCGCGACACCGCCGACGACGTCTGCCAGGAGGTCTTCCTCCGGGCGTTCCGCGGGCTGCCGACCTTCACCGGGGAGGTGCGGGTCGGCATCTGGCTGCACACGATCGCCACCAACGCCTGCATCACCGAGTACCGCAAGCGGCGCACCCTGAAGCGGGGCTCGCACCGGACGCTGTCGATCGATGCGCCGCTGGCCGGCAACGACGACCTGCACATCGACCCGACCTCGCGTGAGGTCGACCCTGGCGACCGCGCCGGCCACCAGGAGTTCGCGCTGCGGGTGCGCGAGGCGGTGGCCCACCTGCCCGACGACTTCCGCGACGCGGTGGTGCTCCGCGACGTCCAGAACCTCTCCTACGAGGAGATCTCCGCGATCCTCGGCGTGCCGCCGGGGACCGTCCGCTCCCGGATCCACCGGGGAAGACTGTTGCTGCAGAACCTGCTGAAAGGATTCGCGGAATGACCTCCCGACGACAGCCCCCGCGGGAGCCCGACGAGCGCCTGGCGGACTGGGTCGACGGCCGCCTCGACGCCGAGGAGCTGGCCCGTTTCGAAGCCGAACTCGAGGTCGATGCCGAGTTGCGGGCGGTCGCCGAGGGCTATCGGAGCTTCGTCGAGATGGTGCGGGCCGGTCTCGCCGACGACGGCTTCGCGGACGGCGAGTCGGAGGACGCAGAGTCCTCGCTCGGCGGGCCGGACTTCGACCGCGCCTCGACCGATGCGTTGCTGGACCGTCTGGCTCGGGAAGGCCTGGTCGCTTCGGCTGGGCGAGGGGCGCTGGTCGAGGCCCCGGTCTTGGAGGCGGCCGCCGCCGAGGCCGCAGCGGCGGACGGCATGGGATCGCAGCTGCGGCGGATCTCCTTGGACGCTGCGGGCGGCGATGCCGACGCCGCGGGCGCCTCCCGGGGCGACGCATCGGCGGGTGTCCCGCGGCTCGCGATGTGGTGGTCGATGGCCGCCGCGGCTGTGTTGCTGGCGGCATTCGGCCTCGCGCACTGGATGGCGCCCGGCGAGCCGGCTCCCGAGGTCCACGATGCGACCGCGGTGCTCGAGCATCTGGCCGACGGTGCGTCCGCCGCGGACCCGCGGGCGCCGAGCGAGGGCCTGCCGTCGGATGGTGAGCCCAGGATGGCGCGGGGCGGACCCACCAGGTCGAGTGCCGGCTCGGAGGACGAGGTGCCGGCGGAGAAGGCCCTCGATCGGGGACTCCGCTCGGCGGACGGTCTCGGGGTGCGAACGGCTCCCCGGCCCGATCGGGCTGCGGAGTCGGCCGACCTCGGGCAGGCGTCCGAATTCGAGAAGGGGACCGATCAGAAGCAGGCGCGGGCGCGTGGGCGCCGGCAGCTCGCCGATGACGCGCAGAGTCTCGGCGATCCGTCCGGAGATGCGAGTCTCGCCCCGGCCGAGGCGGAGGAGCGGAACGAGGTCGCGGAGGAAGCGGTCGATCTTGCCACGAACGAATCGGGCTCGTCCGCTCCGCCGGTCCCGGGTTCCCGTGCGCTTGCGAAGTCCGATGCCGACGCCGAAGCGACCGAGGAAGACGGGGCCGCCGCGTGGGAAGGCGGCCTCGGGACGGGCGGTGGCAATCGCGGCCTTTTCGCCGCACTGTCCGAGCCGGTCTACGTGCTCGAACTCGATTCCGGCGCAGCCGCGCGGCTCGGCCTCGATGCGCGCGAGCCGCAGGCGCGGCAGGCAGAGAGCGCGGCCGGAGTTCCGGCGCGGGTGGGTGCGGTGACCCGCGCTCCGGGCCTGGGCGGTGGCGCCGGTGGCCCGATTCCTCCAGCCGGACCCGGTGCGGCCGACGGTCCGAAGGCGGGAAGCGGGGGCGGTCCCGGTCAGGCGCCGGCCGAGCCTGGGCCTTCCGGTCCGAGCACTCCGGGTCCGGCGTCGCCCGGCCCCGTGCGTCGCGCAGCCCGCGGCGAGGTCGAGCCGGAGACCGCGGTCACCGAGAGTGTCGAGCGGGCCGGGCGTGCCGCCGAGCCGCTGCTACGGTTCCGGGGCGGACTCCTCCCCGATGCCGGTCTCGGCGGTGAGGACGACGCGCTGCTCCTCGCCGAGCGACTCAAGTCGACCTTCGACGCGCTCGAGGTCGACCGCGAAGCGAGCAACCAGGTGGGCGCGGAACTCGTGCCCGCGGACGCGCGGGCCCTCGAGACCGGCGGTCTCCTGTCGTTCTTCCTGAACTCCGAGAGTCGGGCACGGGCCGTTCTCGAGCAGTCGACCGAGGGCGTGCAGAGCGACATGTTCTTCGGCCAGACTCGGCCGAGTGAACCGGAGGTCTACGCCTACCGCGAGGGCGACGTGGCGTTCCGGCTCGAGGGCGACCTGTCGGAGATCGCCCGCTCGCTGCAGGTCCTGCGCGAGCGGTTCCAGGCCGCCGGCGCGACGCTGGTCGAGCAACAGGCTCCGCAGCTCAGGGAGCTGGAACTGCAGCGCGAGCTCGAGGCTGTCGAGACCCGGCTGGCCGGTGAGGGCGACGCGGACGGCGGTGAGGTGCAGGCTCGGCGGCAGCAGGATCAGCACGAGCTGGAGCGGGCCGAGAGTGCCCGTGCCGCGCCGCTCGGGCAGACCGGAGCGGTGACGCGCTGGGGATTCGTCGACGTGTTGCGCAAGCGCACCGTGTCCGAGACCGCCAAGGACGGCGCGCTGCAGGGCGCATGGGTGGTGCTGCGATTGCCGGGTCAGGTTCTGCGCCTGGACGGCCCGTCCGATGCGGACGAGGACCGGCCGGCCGCCGATCCGGAAGCGAGCGGCGCCGATGCCGGGCGCGGCAAGCGCTGACCGACGGCCGGATGCGCTGCCGGGCCAGGCTCGCGGTCGAGCCGGATCCGCAGTCGGCCAGACTCAGCGCCGCGGCATGCCGTCGGCATCGCTGACCCGGACGAACAGTCGGCTCGCTGTCTCCGTCGGCTGGCGGAACGCGAACCGCACGGTCGCCGCGCCGCCCTGGACCCGCACGAGCACGGCATCGGAGTCGGGGATCGTGCGGCCGCGCCCCTGCGCCTCCAGGACCTGGTCACCGTTCCATGACAGCGAGTAGCCGAACGGCGTGCCCACGCGGAGCACGGCGTCGCCGGCCGGACCTAGCGACCCGGCGGGCAGCTCCAGTTCGACCACGCGGGTGCCCGGCGGCAGAGGCAGGCCTTCGTCGGCGCGCAGCATGCGCTCGGTTCCGTCGGCGAGCACCGCGGTCGCTGCGGTCGCGAAGCCCGGTCGATCGATGGAGCCGCCCGCGGCCAGGAACGCGTCGCACAGGGTCCGCCACGCCGAGCCGGCGAAGCGCGACGGTGGGGTCGGGCTGGCCGGCAGTCCCGCGTCGTAGTGCCAGTCGAGGAACAGCCGGTCGACGCGGCGCGTGCCGTCTTCGGCGAGCAGCAGCCGCCGGAGGTCTTCGAGGACGAACGGTCGGCCGGTGTCGAAGACGAACAGGTTCTCGCCCGTGAACAGGCCGGTGGAACGGTTGGTCAGCACCGCGATCGCGGTGCCCTCGCGGAGATCCAGGGCTCGGGGTGTCGATGACCGCGCAGGAGCGCGCCCGTCGAGTGGCAGGAAGACCTCCTTGTCCGGCGTCACGAACACCTGCTCGTCGATGCGTCGCAGGTCCGGCTCGTCGGCGCTAGCCGGAGCCTCGCGCTTCAGATAGCGGACGAACACTGTGCCCTCGGCGTTGACCGCAACGTCGTAGTAGCCACGCGCCGGGTCACCCTCGAGCAGGTCGACGACGAAGGCGGTGCGCGGCTGCGGCTCGGTGGGGTCGCGGCGTTGCTCCGCCGGGAGCTGCTCGTTGGCCTGTAGTTCCTCGTCGGTCATCCGCGACGCCGTGCGGCGGAAGTAGAGATCGAGACGGCGGCCGTCCTTCCGGATGTTGCGGACCGTGACGTAGCTCGCGCCGGTGGGTGCGCGCAGCTCGAGGCGGATGTCGTCGTCGTCCCAGTTGGGCACCGCTGCGTATCGCACGCCAGTCGTCGCGAACAGCAGAGCATCGACCACCACTCCGGAGACGCCCGGGCTGAGCAGCTCCGGCCGTCCGGCCGGGTCACCCGGCGTCGCGACCGGCCGCGAGTCGGCGTCGAGCCAGCGGGCGAAGCCGCCCGAAGGCGTGGCCGACGCGAGGATCCGGTCGAAGACGGCGCTCCGTCCGACGCCGTCGCGTTCGCTCAGGGCGACCAGCAGCATCGCGTCCAGGTCGCCGCATCGAACCTCGTCCAGCGGACTCGATCGCACACCTGCGCGGCCGTCGGCGAGCCACTCGCAGGTGTTCCGCAGGTTGTCGCGGCTCTTCTCGCCGGTCGGGAAGGTCCAGCCGACCCACAGCGGCATCAGGTTGGCGCCGGCCAGTGGCAGGCGGTGAGGGGTGCCGTCGACGGGCGAGATCGCGGGCGCGAAGCGGCCCTCGTCGGCCAGCCAGTAGCGCTTCTCCAGGTCCTCGAGCAGCTGGAACGAACGCCGCGTGTAGGCCTCGCCCGGTCGCTTGGTCGGGCCGTCGCCGGCGTACTTGTCGGGGTTCCGGTGGCGGTCGAGGCCATCGACCATGTCGCCGACCGCCTGCACCGTCATCAGGAACAGCACGCCGCTGACGAACGACCAGCTCGCGCGGCCCGCCGCCGGTGCGTCGCCGACCAGCGCGGTGTTCCCCGGGTCGGCGAACGGCGCCAGGCCGTGAAGCCACGGCTCGTTGCCCGAGAACGTCATCAGGCTGTCGGCGCCGCGAACCTGGCGCTTGAGGCAGACGTCGATCAACGGCCAGTGCTGCTCGACGAAGGTGGCGTCGCGGGTCGAGCGCCAGTACCAGAAGAACTGCAGCAGCAGCCACGACGGGACCTCCGCGGCGGGGTGGAGCTGCACGTCCTGCCAGGGCACTCCGGCACCGTCGCTGCGCAGGTCGAGCGGGTACTCCTCGCGGATCTCGCCGGTCGCGGCCGCGGCGGCCTCGAACCACTCCAGGGCGCGGCGGGCCTCGGCGTGCAGCCCGAAGCGCAGCAGCGTCAGCGTCGCGCCGACCTGCTCGCGGATCGAGGCGACGCGGCGGCCGAGCATCGGCACCACCACGCCGGTCTCCGCGCAGGTCATCGTCAGGGTGTGGACCAGATGGTCGCGGCAGAGATCGCGGAAGCGCGCCAGGTCGGTGTCGACGGTGGTGGCGCCGGCCAGGCGGGCGCGCCAGCCGGCGAGGTCGGTGGCGGCGAGGCGGCAGGCGGCGTCCCAGTCGAGGCGCGTGGGCAGCGGCTCGGAGCCGGTTGCGAAAGCGATCTCGCTCACCGTGCGGAACCGGCCCCCGGCTGCCAGGCGGAACCCGAGTTCCGGGACGCTCGAGCCGGCCGAGGGGGCTGCGTCGCCGAGCCGGACCACCGCGCTGCCGGGTGCCAGGTCCGCGAGGCCGAAGCCGTCGCCGACGACCCGCAGGTCGTTGCCGGTCAGTCGCAGCCGGAGGTCGGCACGGGCTCGGCCGTCGAGTTCGGTGACCTCGACGAGGCGCACGATCCGTCGGCTTGCCAGGGGTGCGAAGCTCAGGGTGCGCAGCGCGAGGCCGTCGACGAGTTCCTCGGACTCGACGAAGCCGGTCCCGAGCAGTCGGGCGACGTGGGCCGAGCCGGCGGGCTCGATGTCCGCGAGTTCCAGCGCCAGCGGACCGTGCACCGCCGGGCTGGCATAGTCCGGTCCGACGACGTGGTACAGGGCGTTCGCCGGTCCGTCGCCGAGACCGAGGGCTGCGAACACCCGGCCGCTGCCGACCGGCCAGGCCGCTCCGCGGCCGTCACCCGCCCACGACGAACCGGCAGGTAGACCCGGGATGGCGTCGGCGAATGCCGAGGGGCGGCTGCCGATCGGCTGGTCGGAGGCTGCGCCGGGCAGGGCGGGGCCGACCTCCTGCGCGTGCGAGAGCGGAGCAGCGAGCAGGCAGACGAGGAGTGGAAAGGTTTGCCGGAGTCGGAGCATCTTGGTGGCGCGCGAGAAGTGGTTCCTCGGCAGGGGCGAACCCGAGGCGCATTCCTGGTCGCAAATTCCTGGTCGCGGATCGTCTGGCTGCGACCAGGTCTGTTCGGCTGGAGTCGGCCGCCATCATGCCCCAAGGTGGATCGCGGGCCGACCATGCCGGCCGGTTCGCGCCCCCCGACGACCGCAGTCACGAGACCCTCCCGATCTGGAACCCTGGCAGCAGAACCTCCGAGCCGTCCGACCGGCGCTGTTCCTGGTCTCGGTCGGGCTGATGTCGTTCGTGCCGACCCTGCCGATCTACGTTCGGGAGCGCTTCCCGCTCGGTGAAGAGGAGCTGGCGCTGTGGACCGGGCTGATCTTCGGTGGCGCGCCGGCCGCGGCCGCGGTGCTCGGTCCGGTCTGGGGGGTCCTCGGCGACCGTCACGGCCGCAAGGCAATGGTGCTGCGGGCGTTCCTGGGCATCGGCGCGGTCACGCTGCTGATGCCGCTGGCCGACTCCCCGGCGTTGCTGTTGGCGCTGCGGATCCTGCAGGGCAGTCTCGCCGGCTACATCGCGCCGGCGATGGCCCTGGTGACCGCCGACACGCCGCCGCATCGGCAGGGCGAGGTCATCGGGCGCCTGCAGGTGGCGCTCGGGGTGGGCATGCTGGCGGGACCGGCGATCGGCGCGGAGGTCGGGGTCCGGTTCGGTCGCGACGGCTCCTTCTGGCTCTGCGGCGGGCTGGCCTTCGCGGCGGCGCTGCTGGTGGCGCTGTGGACCCGCGAGGACCGGACCCAGCTCGGCGGCGCGGGGCTATCGCGGTTCGGCTCGGCGCTGTGGGGCTTCCTCTCCGGCAGCCAGGTGCTCGGGGTGCTCGCGGTGGTGTTCCTGGTGCGGTTCGGCCAGATGATGTCGGAGGCGTTCCTCGCCCTGCGGGTCGACGAGGTCGGCGCCGTGCCGCCGCTGCTGGAATGGTCCAGCGACGCCGCCGCCGCGATCGACCGCACCACCGCGCTGATGTTCGTGCTGGTGGCGATCGCGCAGATCCTGCTGTCGCCCTGGTGGGGGCGGTTCGGGGACCGCTTCGGGCCGCTGCGTGCGCTCGGTGTGTCGAGCCTGCTGCTGGCGGTGGGTCTCCTGGGTTGCGGACTCGCCCAGGAGGCCTGGGTGCTGACCGCGTTCCGCTGCGTCGCGGCGGTGGCGATGGCCGCCGGCATGACCCTGTCGTACGCCGCGGTGCAGAAGCGGATCCAGGCCGGACAGCGCTCGCTGGCCTTCGCCTGTGTGCAGAGCTTCATGCAGCTCGGCATGGCTACCGGACCGCTGGTGGGAGGAGTCGTCGCGGGAGCATGGACCGCCACCGGCTACGGCTCCGTGTTCGTGGCCGCCGCTGTGAGCCTGGCGGCGGCAGCGGTCGCCGCGAGCCTGGTCCGGCGGCGGGAGTTGGCGCAGCGGACCGGGTCACCCGGAGATCCCGGCCGATGATCGGGCTTGCGCCGGCGGCCCGGCGCGGCAACGTGGAGCGTGATCCATGTGTCTCCTGATCACGTTGGCGGGTCTGGACCCGGCGCACCCGGTGGTGGTGGCGAGCAACCGAGACGAACGGCGGGACCGGCCGGCGATGCCTCCTGGGCTGTGGGTGGGAGAGCGCCATCGGGCCCTGTCGCCGCGCGACAAGCGGGCCGGGGGCACCTGGCTGGCGGTCGGCGACAACGGGCTGTTCGCCGGGCTCACCAACCTCGCCGGCGTCCCCGTGCGCGACGATGCTCGCTCGCGCGGCGACCTGCCGCATCTGGCCGTCGACTCGGGTTCGGTCGACGCGGCGGTGGAGGTGGTGCGCGCTGCGGTCGGGCGAGATCCGTTCAACGGCTTCCAGCTGCTGGTCACCGATGGCGCGCGGGTGCGGGTTCTGGCTCACGCCGAGGGGCGGATCGACGAGGCCTCGTTCGGCGCCGGCTCGGTGGTGGTGATCAGCAACGAGCACCGGGTGGGTGCCCTGGCCATCCCCGGCCTCGACGCTGCGGCCGAGCCGGGTCTCGACCTGGAGGAGCGCTTCGCGCGACTGGCGCCGCTGCTCCTCGATCAGGGCGAGAGGAGCGGCCACCGCATCCTGAAGGACGGCGGCGAGTACGGCACGGTGTCGAGCTCGCTCGTGGGAGTGCCGACGGCCGGGCTCATGCGCGGGTTGGTTTGGCGTTACGCCGCGGGCCAGCCAGACCAGGTCCCGTACCGCAACTACGGGAACCTGGCTCGGCGGCTGTTCGAAGGGTGAGAGGGCCTCACCGCATCGCGCGCAGGTTGTTGCGTGCGTCGCGCAGCGCGGTGCGGGTGCGGTCGAGTTCTGCGCCCTTCAAGTCACCCTTGGCGAGTCGCTGCTCGGCGACCTTGATCGCGCGGTCGTAGTAGTCGCGCGCCTTGGCGAGGTTCTCCTCGCTGCGCAGGTTGTACTGGTAGATGACCGCGCAGTCGTTGAGGAGCTGCGGGTCGTCGGGCTCGATGTTCAGCGCCTCCTCGTAGGCCCGGGCGCTCTCGTCGAAGCGACGCGTCTCGCGGCACAGGAACGCGTAGTTGTTCCAGGCGTCGGTGGTCTGTCGGGCGTAGGCGATGACCTGGTTCAGGTCGCGGCTGCCGGCGACGTCGCCACTCCCGTAGGCGGCTGCGGCCATCCCGACCACGGCCGAGACGGTGGCGTCGTCCTCGCGGATCATGTCGGCGAAGCGCCGCGGGTTCTTGCGTGCGAACTCGATCGATACCTTGCGCGCAGCGTCGGGATCGCCGCCCCAGTAGTGCGCCTGCATCAGCCACCAGTAGGTGTCGATGTAGTCGGGCAGCGCTTCGAGCGTCTGTGCGAAACCCGCCGCGGCGGCTTTCCAGTCGCGGGCGTCGAAGTGGGCCTGGGCCTCGTACCAGCGCAGGAGTTCGGAGCCGGCGGGGGTGGCGCCGTCACGCTTGCCGTAGGCCTCGCGCGCACCCTTGTAGAAGGCGAGCCGACCGGGTGCGTCGATCGCGGTGCGGAGCCAGGAGTGCTGGACCTGGCTGTTGGGATCGAGCGCCAGCGCGGCGCGGTAGTGCTCCAGGGCGGCGTCCATCTTGCTGTTCCAGGCATCGAGGTCGCCGAGCTTGACCAGCGGGAAGGTGCGCGTCGGGTCGGCTTTGGTGGCGGCCTGGAGCGCGTTCTCGGCGCCTTCCTGGGCCGTGTTCGCGAGTTCCTGGTCGTCGGCCTGCCGCGCGTCGACGAACCGCTGGAAGAGCACCCGTCCGACCATCGCGTGGCCGCCGTACTCGGCGGGCGCCGACTCGGTCACCTTCCGGGCTTCGGTGAGGGCGCGCTCGGAGTCGCCGAGCTGGAAGCTGGCCGATGCGACCAGGAGCCGCGCTTCGACGTTGCCCGGGTCCATCTCCAACACCTTCTCGGCGGTGCGGCGCGTGTCCTCGTAGAGGAAGACCACGTGCGAGTCGAAGTTGCCGCCGGCGCGCATCTGGTCGGCCTTCAGGTGGAAGGTCTTGGCCAGCATCGTCGCCACTTCGGGGGAGTCCGGGAACGCCGACCGTGCCTCGTCGAGGAGGTCGAGGGCATCGTTGGCCTCGCCGGCCCGTCCCAGGTTGTCGGCGGCGTAGATCGCCCACTTCGGGATGCCCGGCTCCGCCGCGCGCAGCTCAAGGTACAGCTTCGCGGCCTCGGCGTGGCGGCCCTCGCTCTCGGCCTTCGCGGCGGCGCGACGCAAGGCCCCGACGTCGACCTGCGGAACGGGATCCTGGGGCGTTTCGACCGCGGGCGTCGGGTCGCCTCCGACCTGGACGGGCGGCTTCTCGTCCTGCGCGCGAAGTGCAGCGAGCGGGAGGGTCGCGGCGATGGCCAGTGCGAGGACGCAGCGGGAGGCCGGAGTCGGATCGATCATGTGGGGTCCAGTGGCGGTCACGTTTCGGCGGTGACCGCCCACGGGTAGGTCAGGCTCGGAGGTGGGCAATCGGCTCGCGCGTGCTCAGCCGTCCTTGTCCTTCTCGAGCTGGTCGAGCCGGCTCAGGTGCTGCCGCGAACCGGGCCGACGGCGCCCGGGGTGGTAGTCGAAGCTCTTCTCCAGGACCTCCCGAGCCTTCGCGTAGTCCTTGCTGAACTCGATGTGGAACAGGCCGAGGTTCTCGTAGGCGTCGCCCACCGCCTCGGACAGGTTCTGCAGCTCGTCCGGATCCTCCGGCGGGTTCTCCTTCAGCTGCCGGTTGCCCATCTCGATCGAGTTCTCGAGCAGCTCGCGGGCGGTGTCGAGTTCGCGCTTCAGGTGGTAGACCAGGATCAGCGCGCGGTCGTTGCTGAGCCGCACGTCCTCGGGCGAGTTCTGCTGCGCGCGTGTGTAGGCGGCGTAGCTCGCCTCGTAGTAGCGCATCGCGGCCTCTGCATCGCCCTCGCGGCGCTCCAGCTGGTTGCCGTAGTCGCGCGCCATCAGGCCGTGGTTGTTGGCGATCTGCACGTCCTCGGGCAGAGCCTCGCCGGCCACGGCGTAGACCTCGCAGGTGGTCGCGAGATCACGCTGCTGGTAGTAGCGGTCGGCGACCAGCAGGACGCCACGGCGGATCGTGCTCCCCGAACCGAGGTCGCTCTCCGCGACGTCGGGACGGCTCGACAAGGCGTCGAGGAACGAGTCCTTGGCGCCCGCCAGGTCGTCGTTGGCGAGTTGCAGGTAGCCGCGTTGGCCCTTGCACAGCGCGATCCACACGTCGCAGCTCTCGGCGAAGCCGGCGTTGGCCTGCTTGGAGGCCTCGAAGTCGGCGATGGCGGAGTTCAGCGCCTCGATGCCCTTCTCGGCCTCGCCGCGGCTCCAGAGCTGGGTGCCCAGATCGAAGCCGGCGCGGCCGCGCCACCACAGCTGGGTCGGGTCTTCGACGCCCTCGAGTTGCTTGACCACCGGTGCACTGGCGCCGAGCTGGGCCGCCAGCTCGACCATCGGACCGATCTGGTTCGGGTCCTTCTGGAACGCGCGGATCCGGATCGCCAGCGCGCGGCCGGCGGCGTCGGCCCACTGCTCGGTGGTGATCCAGAGCTGCGCGTCGGCTTCGCTCAGAGCGCCGTTGCCCTCGATCTGATCGAACGAGGTGCGCGCCATCTGCAGCAGGCTCTCGTCGTTCTCCGACGGCGTCGCCGACTTCTTCTCGATGTAGGCTCGCGCGGCGGCCCGAGCGCGCAGTGCATGAGCCTCGGCCAGGAACGCGTCGGGGGCGCCGCCCACCGAGCGGGTGTGGCTCAACAGGTCGTCGGCCTCCTTCGCGGCCTCGGCGTTGCGGCCGGTGGCGACCAGTGCCTTGCAGAGTTCGAGGCGCGGTTCGAGCGGCTCGCCGTCGAGGGTCACCGCGGCGCGGAGATGGCGGGTGGCGTCCTCGAACAGGCCGGCGACGAACGCCGCGTCACCGCCGTTGGCGGCCCGGTCCTCGGCGAAGCGCAGCGTGTACGTCCCGTACATCGCCTTGAACGGCGCGTGCTCGCGGAGTTCGACGGCCACCGGGTCGAGCTGTCCGAGCGCGCCCTCGAAGTCGCCGTCGGCCGCCAGCGGGCGGGCCTTCGCGGCGACGGTGTTGAAGCGGGCCTGGCGCGCGGCGTCCTGCGGATCCTGCTGCCCACCGGCCTCGATGTGCCGGATCATCCGGCGCGCGTTGCGCTCCTGGTAGGGGTAGTAGTTGAGCGCCTTCTTCAGGAACGGCAGGGCCTCCTGGGGCTCGTGCAGGTTGTCGAGGTACATCTTGCCGAGGTTCTGCCAGGCGTCGCCCACGGCCTCCTCGACATCGTTGACCTCGGCGATCGGCGCGTCGCCCGGCAGCCGGTCGAGCTTCTCCTGACCCAGCTCGGCGGCGCGGCGGAACAGCTGCTCGGCGCGGTCGTACTCGCGGTTCAGGTGGTAGACGAGCATCAGGCCACAGTCGTTGACGATGCGCGCATCCTCCGGCGACAGCTCCACCGCCTTGCAGTAGTAGCGGTAGCTCTTCTCCCAGAGCTGCATCGCCTCACTCGAGCCAGCCTGCTGTTCGGCGGTGCTCGCGGATGCCTCGGCGGCACGCTTCGCGTCGTTCCACACCGCGACGCCCAGGTCGCGAGCCGACAACGCGGCGTTGTTGTAGAAGGCGCCGAAGCGGTCGGGGTGCTTCGCGAGGACCTCCTCGAAGAACTGCAGGCTATCGCGCAGCGAGTCGACCCCGCTGCCATCGCTGATGCGCTGGCCGATCAGGCTGAGGCCACCGAGGTAGTTGCCGCCGAACGAGTCGTAGACCCGTGGGTAGCCGTCGGCGCGGTACTCGGCCACCAGGGGCGTCGCGTCGTAGGCGGCCCAGAAGCTCCGCTTGGCCGCGTCGAGGTCACCCGAATCCAGCTGGATCCGACCGATCGACAGGTTGCAGATCGCGAGCCACTGAGCGGTGCCGTCGTGGTGGTCGGGCCGCATCCGGTCGTACTTCTCGTAGGTGGCCAGCGCTTCCCGGTAGCTCCCGAGCGCCGCCTCGAAGCTGGCGTCCTTGCGCTGCTTGTCGGCCAGGGCGACCTGCGCGCGGCCGAGATACCACAGTGTCGCGGTGCTGCTCGGCTGCTCCTTCAAGAGCCGCTCGTAGACGGTCACACAGTCCTGCTGCCAGCCACGGTCGAAGTAGAACTGCTGCAGTCCGTCGTGGATGGTGGTGTCGCTGGCGTCCGCCCGGACTCCGTCCTCCAACGCCTGGCGAGCACGCTCCTCCTGGTTGACCCACTGGTAGACCGCGGCCTCCTTCACCAGCGCCGCGGACGGCTTGGCGGTCATCTTCGCGGTCTTCAGGGTGCGGAGCACCGCGTTGGCCAGCTCCACCGTGTCGTCGCTCGGCCGGTCGATCTCCGAGGCGACCTCGACCCGGCGCGCATCCACGAAGACCTGCATCTGGTTGTCGGCCGCGAGCAGGAGCATGTCGGCGACCTTGCCCTTCTCCGCGCCCTGCGCCTGGTAGAGCTGCGCTGCCTGCATCGCGTTCTCGAAGCCCGAGTCGAACTCGGAGATCAGCAGCTGACAGCGGGCCAGCATCTCCAGGGCCTCGGGATCCTGGGCGTTCTGGTCGAGCGCCAGTTCGAGGTTGTTGATCGCGTCTTGAAGGAACCACTGCGAGCCGTCGCGGCCCGATTGGAACAGCGCGAAGTTGCCGGCCGCCGCGACCTTTCGCGCTTCCCGGTTGTTGGGGTCGCTCTTCAGGATGTCGTCGGTCAGCGCGAGGCCGGCATCGAGTTCACCGCGCGCGATCATGCGCCGGGCCCGATCGACCGGGCCGATGTTCGGGCCGGAACCGGTCTGCTCGGTAACGGCGGTCTCGGGAGTCTGGGCCCCCTGCTGTGCGGAGCAGGACAGGGCCGCGCCCGACAGCGCGAGAAGGATCGACTGCTTGATCATGGGTGGTTCCAGGCCGCGGGAGGGGACCGCGGGGGGGTCAGGCTTGGACGGCGCCGCCCTGCGCAACCCGAAGGCCGCGGGGCGGAATTGTTCGCCGCCCAGACAACCGCGGCAAGGGTCGATCAAGGCGTCCGGCAGCAACTGCCGATCCGAACGACGGAACCTCTGTGTCTGCCATGGCCCCCGCACCGAATCCCACGATCGACCAGCCGCTCGACGCCGTGCGCGTCGCAGGGTCCGATCCAGGTGCCGGATGTTCCGTCAGCGTTACGACAAAAGCGGGGGTCACGACCGTCCGCACCGGTCCGGGACTGACCCGGAGCGCGGTTCGCGGGCTGGTGGATGCGGTGTCACGGAGCCTGAGGACCTGCCCGTCGCGCATCGTCCTCGACGTCGGCGCGGTCGACGACTTCGATTCGGCGGGCCTTGCTGGCCTGGTCGAGGCCCTACGCCTGGGGCGCGCCGCAGGGGTCGAGCTACGGCTTCGCGGCCTGTCGCAGGCGATGCTCGACTACTTCTCGCTGGTCTCGGTCGAGCGACTGACCGCGGCGGAACCCGGACCCGAGCCCCGCGGAATCCTGCGGCGCCTCGGTGCCCGCGCGTTGCCCGTCCTGGAATCGATGGCCACGGTCGGCCGACTCGGCGCGGACTGCGTGATGGCGGTTCTGGTCGATCCCTGGCGTGGCCGCCGGCCGCGCATCGACCGCACGACCCACGAGTTCGACCATACGGCCGGGGGCGCCCTGCCGATCACCGGGCTGATCGGCTTCCTGCTCGGATTGATCCTGGCGATGCAGGCCTGGGTGCAGCTTCGGGCCTGGGCCGCCGAGCTGTACGTCGCCGACATGGTCGGCGTGTCCGTCGTCACCGAGATCGGCCCTCTGATGACCGCGATCGTGCTGGCCGCGCGCTCGGCCAGTGCCAACGCCGCCCAGCTCGGATCGATGGTGGTCGGCGAAGAGGTCGACGCGCTTCGCCAGATGGGCATCGACCCGGTCCGCTTCCTGGTGGTGCCGAAGGTCGTGGCGCTGGCGCTCGCCGCGGTGGCGCTGTGCCTGATCTTCGACGGCGTGGCGATCGTGGGCGCGGCGCTGTTCGCGCGCGGCTTCGCCGACATCGGCTTCGTGGCGTTCGGCGAACGGCTGGAGCTGGCGCTCGGACTGCGTGACCTCGCCACTGCCGGCCTGAAGTGTTTGGCGTTCGGTGGCTGCGTCGGCGTCGTCGGTTGCGCCGAGGGACTGTCGGTGACCGGCGGCAGCGAGGGCGTGGGCCGGGCGACGACCCGCGCGGTGGTCTACTCGGTGTTCCTGATCATCGTGGTCGATGCGCTGTTCGTGACCCTGCAACGGATGGTGTTCGCATGAGCCGCGCCGGCTGGGGAGACGCCGCGCAGCTCGCCGCATTGCAGGAGCTGCAGGCCGAGGGACTCACCCTCGACGCGCGCGGCAGCGACGACTTGATCCGCGCGGTCGCGGTCACCACCGTGTTCGGCGAGCGCACCGTGCTCGACGGCATCGATCTGGCGATCCGCCGCGGCGAGGTGTTCGTGTTGATGGGGCCCTCGGGCTGCGGCAAGACCACGATGCTGCGCCACCTCTGCGGCCTGCGCGCGCCGACCTTCGGCACCGTGTCGATCGGCGGCCGCGACATCCACGCGCTGCCCGCCGCCGAGCTGCACGCGCTGCGACTCCGCACTGGCATGGCGTTCCAGGGCGGTGCGTTGCTGGGCAGTCTCACGGTCGAGGAGAACGTCGCTCTACCGTTGCGCGAGAACGCCGGCCGGCAGCTGCCGCGCGAGGTGATCCGCCAGGTGGCGCGTGCCAAGCTCGACATGGTCGGCCTCCTGCCGGCCGCCGAGCGCATGCCCGCCGACCTGTCGGGCGGCATGTGCAAGCGCGCGGCGATCGCCCGCGCGATCGCCCTCGACCCGGAGATCGTGTTCCTCGACGAACCGACCGCCGGTCTCGACCCGATCACCGCCGCCGGCATCGACAACCTGATCGTCAAGCTCAACGCGGTGTTCGGCATCACGATGGTCGTGGTCACCCACGACCTGCCCTCGGCCTACGCGATCGCCGACCGGATGGCGGTGTTCTTCGATGGCCAGGTCGCCGCCTTCGGCACCAAGGACCAGGTCCTGGAGGCCGGCGATCCGCGGATCCGGGACTTCGTCGACCGGCGCATGCGCGACGCCGAGCGACCGGAGATCGACGTCGCGCGGCACATGATCCTGTGAGGTGATGGTGGACCGGGCTGGCAAGGAGATCCGGGTGGGGCTGTTCGTCGCGCTGACGCTGGTCGTCTTCGTGGCGCTGGTCGGCGTGGTATCGGGCTCGTCGCTGCGGCGCGAACGGGCGCTGTATCGGGTGCGCTTCGAGGAGAGCGTCAAGGGCATGGTCCCGGGCGCGCGCGTGAACTTCCAAGGCGTGCCGATCGGCGCGGTGCGGGACATGCGCTTCGACGACGGCGGCACGCTGGTCGAGATCGAGGTCGAACCCGGCAAGGCCGAGCTGCAGACGGTGACGCGGGCGCGGCTCGACCGGGCATGGGTCACCGGCCAGGTCACGATCGAACTCGAGGGCTACGAGGCGGGCGCCGCGGAGCTGGTTCCCGGTGCGATGATCGACGCCGTCGGCAACCCGATCGACCAGCTCGCGGCGAGTCTGCCGGAGGTGATCGCGCGGGTCGACCAGACCCTGGTGACGACACAACGCGTGCTGCACCGAGCCGAGCAGGTGCTGAGCGCCGACAACCTGGTGCGCATCGAGCGGGGTCTTGCAGCGGCGGAGACCACGCTGGTGGCGCTGCCCCAGACCGTCGCCGAGCTGCGCGGCGAGGCTCGCGAGACACTGGCGGCGGGTCGGTCGTTGTTCGCGCGGACCGAGGCCGCGTTGGAGCACCTGGAGCCGGCGCTCGCAGAGGCGGCCGGCAGCGTCGACCGGAGT
This sequence comes from bacterium, assembly GCA_030432695.1. Lineage (GTDB taxonomy): Bacteria > Planctomycetota > UBA1135 > UBA1135 > UBA2386 > JAUILN01. The sequence continues at coordinate 192,974 of JAUILN010000004.1, forward strand.
GTGGACCGCGGCGTCGCCGAACTCGCCGAGACCCTGGTGACCGCGCGCCGGTCGCTCGTGGCGGTCGAGGAGCTGGCACACCGTGTCCAGGGAATGGCCGATGCCGGCGAACGCCTGCTCGGCAGCAACCAGCAACCGGTCCGGGCCTTCCTCGCCGAGGCGCGCGACGCGATGCGCGAGCTGCGGGTGCTGGCCCGTCAGCTCCAGGTGGCACCGTCGGGCCTGCTGTTCGGGGTCGACGCCGAGGAGATCACCGTGCCGGCCAGCCCGCCGGCAAGAGGGAGACGATGATGCGACTGCGAGCTGCGTTCACCATGCTGTGCTTCGCGGGCCTCGCGGCCTGTTCGAGCGTGACGGTGCCCGAGCACCACAGCTACCGTCTCGCGACTCCGCAGGTGGGCGTCGGGGCGAAGCCCGATGGCGGCGTGCTGCGGGTCGGTGGCCTCGAACTCGCGGCCGACCTCGCCGGCGACCGGCTGATGGTCGGTGACGGGCCGGTCAAGGTGATGGCCTACCGCCAGCACACCTGGGCGGGTCCGCTCGAGCGACTGGTAGGCGATGCGGTGGTGACCGGCCTGCGCCGATCCTGCGCGTTCGAGCAGGTGAAGACCGAGACCGCGCGCGGCGACGAGGACCTGCAGCTCGACGGACGGGTCCTCGACTTCCACCAGACCGCGGGGCACGGCGCATGGCTCGGAACGGTGACCCTCGACCTGCAGCTGGTCGACCGCGACGGTCGGCAGCTGCTCGGCGGGGAGTTCAGCGCCTCGACCGCGCTTCAGGGCGAGGGGCCGGAAGCCCTGGTGGTCGCGCTCTCGGAGTCGCTAGGAGTGGTGCTCGACGACTTCGTGGCCACCTGCGGGGATCGGGGTGTCTTCGTGCGCTCGATCGAAGCGGGGCCGGGGCGCTGAGCCTGGACGCATGCACGTCGGGCGCTGCTCTGGGTTGCAAAGTCCTGAGCTTTGTGATCCAAAGCATGCATGCCGGGGCCTCGAAGTGATCCGTTCGCGAGCGTTCGCGCGCCGCATGTCCCCCTGCCGCTGCGCCTTGCTCCCGAGCTCGACCCGCCGATCGCCCCCCCGCGAGTTGCGCTCCGCACCGCGCTGCTCATCAATCCCTTCTATCCGAAGGACCCGCACGCCAGCTTCGGCAAGCACGTGCTCACGCCGACGCTCGCGCTGACCAGCGTCGCCGCGGCGACGCCCGAGGGTTGGTCGGTGCGCTACTGGGACGAGAACCTGCTACAGGGTCCTCCGCCGGTCGTGCCGGTGCCGGAGGTGGTCGGCATCACCGTCCACCTGACGTTCGCGCAGCGCGCCTTCGACCTCGCCGCGCACTACCGCGCGCTCGGTGCCAGGGTGGTGTTCGGCGGCCTGCACGTGCTGTCGTGCCCCGACGAGTGCGCGCCCCACGCCGACGTGCTGGCGATCGGCGACGGCGTGCAGCTCTGGCCCGAGATCCTCCGCGACCTGGAGCTCGGTCGGATGAAGCGCCGCTACGAGGCGTCGTTCGACCGGCCCTACCGCGACGACCCGCCGCCGCGCCGCGACCTCCTGCCGCGCGACTCGTTCCTGACCACCACCAGCGTGATCGCCACCCGCGGCTGCCACAATCGCTGCGGCTTCTGCTACCTGTCGACCGACGGCCTGCGGATGCCCTACCGGATGCGCGACGTCGAGCAGGTGGTCGACGAGATCCGTGGCGACGGCCAGCCCTACGTGGTGTTCACCGACAACAACCTCGGCTCGCGCAAGGACTACCTCCACGCCCTGTGCGCGGCGCTCGCCCCGCTCGGCATCATCTGGTCGGCGGCGGTGACGATCGACGTGACCGACGACCCGTCGCTGGTGCGAGCCATGGCCTTGTCGGGCTGCACCGGGGTGTTCATCGGCTTCGAGTCGCTCGGCCAGCAGAACCTCGACGACGCCAACAAGCGCACGCCGACGCCCGACGACTACGCGCGGCGCGTCGCGATGCTGCACGACTGCGGCATCCAGGTGAACGGCAGCTTCGTGCTCGGCTTCGACCACGATGGTCCGGACGTGTTCGAGCGCACGGTGAAGTGGGTCGAGACCAATCGGTTGGAGTGCGCGACCTTCCACATCCTCACGCCGTATCCCGGCACGCCGCTGTTCGCCCGGATGGAACGGGAGGGTCGCCTGCTGCATCGCGACTGGAACCGCTACGACACCGCGCACGTGGTCTTCCAGCCGGCGCGCATGAGCGTCGAGCAACTCGAGCAGGGCTATGCCTGGTGCTATCGCCGCCTGTTCTCGCACCGCTCGATCTGGCGTCGCCGCCCGCGCTCCTGGTCGGCGGTGCCGGCCTATCTGGCGTCGAGCTACCTCTACAAGCGCAGCAACTGGCTCTGGCATCTGCTGATCCAGCGCGGATGGACCGCGCGCGCCTGGCGACCGCTGGTCCGGCTCAGTCGTTGGCGGCACCTCGGCTTCCGCGAGCGGTTGGCGCGGCGGCTGGAGCGGGTGGCACCATCGACTCGATCCGGAGGTCCTGCCGGCAATGTCGTCACGCCCGGAGTGTGATCGGGAGTGCGAGCCGTGGGCAACGAGTTCATCTGCTCGTTGCGGCTCATCCGTCTCGGGAGCGGCGCAAGTCGCGGTAGCTGGTCACGACCGCCCGAGGAGTCGGCAGTCCACGGTGCTCCCGTCGTTCCGTCGGCGACGTGAAGCGATTGTCGCAGAGGAGATTCGGAAGGTAGACCTGCTCTTTCCCGCCGAGGAACGCGACACGGGAGAGAGTCCCTTTGTCGGCCGCATTCTGGTGGCGGGCGGGTCCCGACCAGCCGATCGCTGAGCACAGCAGTTGGACCGTGACCAGAAAGTCCATCGAAGGATTCCAGTCCTCGCGAACCGCAAGGCCGGGCCGCACGACTTCGTGCAGTGCCAGCCCACCAAGCTGCGCGTGTCGCTCCATGCGGAGCATCTCCCGTTCTCGGATCCACCACGGGCTTTCCAGGGTGTTCATGCCTCGAGTCACCAGGCGGCAGAACCGCTCTCCTGGGGAGAAGGTCGTCTTCTGAGGAGGCTTGCCGAACGCCGAGCGGAGGTTCGAGGGCAGGTCCGAATGGGAATTGAGGACTGGCATGTCTTGACGATTGGCTTGGCGTGCTCCTGAGACGCATCCGGTCTTCGATGCGTGGCGAGAATTCGCGCGGAGGTCGGGCCGGTCGTTGCATCGGGACCCTGGATCGCTCGGTGTCTTGGCCCGCGATGCGTGGCGCCGGCGGTCGCAATCCGGCAGCATCCCCCCATGCTCGCCGCCTCGCCGCTCACCGCGCTCGACCTGTCGATCATCGCCGGCTACCTGGTCGCGGTGGTCGCGCTCGGCTGGGTGATCCACCGCTTCGCGACCCGCGGCACCGACAACTACTTCCTCGCCGGCCGCTCGTTGCCGTGGTGGTTGCTCGGCATGGCCGGCTGCAGTTCCTACATCGACATCGGCGGGACCATGGCGATGGTCGGGCTGATGTGGTTCACCGGCCTGCAGTCGATCTGGATCACGCACCTGTTCTGGGGGTGGTTCATCCTGGCCGGCTACATGGCCTACCAGGCGCGGTGGATCCGGCGCTCGGGGGTGATGACCTTCGCCGAGTGGAACGAGACGCGGTTCGGCAAGGGGCGCGACACCGAGGTCGCCCGCACCGCGACCGCGGTCTTCCTGCTGGTGTTGATGGTGTTCAACCTGAGCTTCATCGCGGTGGGGGTGGGCAAGTTCGCGGAGACGTTCGTGCCGCAGCTGCCATCGTGGGCCTCGACGTTGCTCCTGTTCGGAGTGGTCGGCGCCTACACCGCGCTGGGCGGGTTCTTCGGCGTGGTGCTCACCGACGTGCTGCAGACCGCGCTGATCGTGGTCGCGGCGCTGGGACTCGCCTGGATGGCGGTGGCCGCGGGCGATCCGACGCCGCTGGTCGAGGCGCGCGGCGCGGACTGGGCTTCGTTCTGGCCGCAGTGGGAGCTGTGGGACGGCTATGCCGCGGCGGCGCCCGACTGGCTCGACCAGTTCGAGGCCTTCGGACCGCTGATCCTCGCGGTGGCCGGCTGGCTGGTGGTGCGGGTGCTGGCCGGCCCGAACGTCTGGGAGTTCCAGTTCTTCCTCACCGCGAAGAGCCCGCGCGACGCGCAGCTCGCCGCCGGACTCTGGACCTTCGGCTACACCTTCCGCTGGATCCTCGGCATCGCGTTCCTGGTGCTCGGCATGCACCAGTTCGCCGGTCAGCCGGACGGCTTCGACTCGGAGCGGATCCTGCCCGAGGTGGTGGCGTCGCTGGACGTCGGCGTTCGGGGCGCGTTCGTCGCGCTGCTGCTCGCGGCGCTGATGTCGACGCTCGACGCGATGGTCAACGTGACCAGTGCGGTGGTGGTGCACGACCTGCTGGAGCGGACGATCGCGAGGGGCGCCGACCAGCGGACCCTGGTGCGCCATGGCCAGGTCGCTTCGCTGGTCGCACTCGGTCTCGGCTTCGCGCTGAGCTTCTACTTCGCGTCGATCACGTCGGTGTGGGAGACGATGATCTTCGTGGTGGTCACGGTCATCCTGGTGCCGGCGACGCTGCGCTGGCACTGGTGGCGCTACTCGGCACGGGCCTTCACCTGGAGCCTCGGGGGCACCGCCGCCTGGGCCCTTGCCCTGGTGCTGTTCACCGACGATCCGTTGCTGCGTCTGCCGGTGTCGATCGCCGGCTCGCTGGTGATCAGTCTGTGGGCCGGCTTCCGCTGCGCGCCGGCGCCGGGCGACGCGCTGGTGGCCTTCTACGCCAGCGTCCGCCCATTCGGCGTCTGGGGACCGATCCGCCGTGCCGCGGTGGAACAGAACCTGGTTCCCGCGCGCGATCCGCAGCCGATCCTCGACGTCGTCAACCTGGGTCTCACCGCGGCATTGCAGGTCGCCTTGGCCCTGGTGCCCTTCTACGCGCTGCTGTGGATGGGCACCGAAGCGCTCCTGGCGATCGGCGCGGTGGTGGTCCTCTGCGGGCTCATGGCCTTCACCTGGCGACGGACTCTGCCGGCTCCGTAGGCAGAATCTGTCGTAGTTGGTGCCAGGCACGAACCACGACAGACTTCGTCGTCTGCTCCGCAGCAGGGTGGCACGGCATTCGTTCCGGGTGACGAACGCAACCGAACCCGAACGGAGACGAACGTGATGGTGCCCGAAGCCTGGAGTCGGAAGGACGAGCGTCAGTACCAGGAGATCAAGGCCAGCCTGCAGGAACGCGGCGAGTCCGCCGACCGCGCCGAGGAGATCGCTGCCAGGACCGTGAACAAGCAGCGTCGCGCGGAAGGACGGACGCCCCAGGACCGCACGCAGGGCACCGGGAATCCGAACGAGCGCTACGAGGAGCGCACCCGCGACGAGCTCTACAACCTCGCCGCGGAGCGCGGCATCGAGGGGCGGAGCGGGATGACCAAGCGTCAGCTCATCCACGCGCTGCGCGCCGACTGACGCGCGGCGCCGCTCGCGTGACGGGGGCAGAATGCACAACGGCGATACGGTGGCGTCCGGGGCCGGCCCGGTAGCTCGGGCGATTCTCCGGCACCGTGGTGGGTTGTCCGGGGACACGAGCGAACTGCCCGCCGCACGACGGCGCGCGGCTGGTAATCCTCTCCCTCGTGCTCGACATGCCGATGTCCCGCTTCCTCCTCGCGTCGCGTCTCGCCGTGAGCCCGCGCTCCGCGATCCTCGCGCTCGTGGCCGCCGCACTGGCGCTCCCCGTTGCCAGCCAAGGTCCGCTCAGCGGCACCCTGCTCCGCGACATCAACCAGGACGCGCCCGCGGCGACCAACGACTCCCTGCCCCGCCTCCTCGGGCAGGTCGGCACGTCGATCTGGTTCTCGGCCAGGTCCCGTGACGAGGGGCGGGAACTGTGGGTCACCGATGGCACCCCTGGCGGAACGCGCCTCGCAGCCGACCTCGCTCCCGGCTTCGCATCCTCCGATCCTCGCAGCGGACTCGCGCTGCCGAACGGCAACCTGCTGTTCGTCGCCGAGGGTGCGGCGGTCGGCTCCGAGCCGCATGTGGTGTCGGCGGTGCCGGGGAGCGTGCCGGGTCCACTCGTCGATCTCGAACCGGGGACCACGGGGTCTGTGCCGGGCGGGTTCGTGGAGTGGCAGGGTGAGGCCTGGTTCGTCGCGACGACCGCGGCGCGGGGGCGCGAACTCTGGCGGACCGACGGGACCGCGGCGGGCACCTCGCCGGGTGGCGATCTGCGTCCGGGTCCGGACTCCCTGCCGATCGACGGCACCTCGTTGGTCGTCGCCGGCGGCAAGCTCTACTTCGTCGTCTTCGACCAACCGCAGCCCACGCTGCACGTGAAGCCGTTCCCGGGTGCTGCGGCCCAGGCGCTGCGGTCGCTGCCGCGTCCCGATGGTTCGCAGCGCATCTACGCGGTCGCGGTCGGTAGCCGTCTCCTGTTCCCGAGTTCTGCTTCGGGTGCTTTCGACGATGCGGAACCCTGGGTCACCGACGGCACTCTGGCCGGGACCCGTCTGCTCGCCGACCTGACGCCCGGACCGGCGGGCACGCGCATCGACGTGATGGCGGCCGACGCGCAACGGGTCTGGTTCCGGGCCGACACGCCGGCGTTCGGTCCCGAGTTGTGGACCACCGATGGCACGACCGCGCGCACGCGTCTCGTCACCGACCTGCGCCCCGGCACCGAGGGGGCGCTGCCGTATCTGCCGAGCGCCGTCCTGCTGCCTTGGGGTGACCTGGTGTTCACGGCCGACGATGGCTCGGGCGCCGGTGCCGAACTCTGGCGCAGCGACGGCACCGCGGCCGGCACCCGGATGGTCGCCGACGTCACGCCCGGCCTGCTCAGTGGCTTCCCGGCCAACCTGCGCCTCGATGGCGCGACCGTGTGGTTCAACGCGTGGTCGCCAGCCACCGGGCGGGAACTCTGGCGCTACGACGCGCTGACCGGCGTGACGGAGCGGATGACCGACACGACGCCCGGCGTCGGACACGGCGACGCGAGCCCGATGGTGGGTCTGGGTGCGGGACGGATGTTGTTCTCGGCCCGCGATCCACGCCACGGTCTGGAGCCGCGCATCGCCGGACCCGTCGCCGGGGCCGAACGACTGCTGGTCGACGTCTTCGTGGACCCGACCGCCGGTTCGCGGCCACAGTCGTTCGTGCGGCATCGCGACCACCTGTTCTTCAGCGCCATCGACCCGATGACCGGCTTCGAACTCTGGCGGACCGACGGGACCGTCGCGGGAACGAACCTGGTCGTCGACCTGGTGGCGGGTTCGGACTCCTCCTGGGCCCGTCCCTTCGCGTCGCTGCCCGCAGGCCTGCTGTTCTCGGTCGCCCGCGGTGCGAGCTACGACCATGAGATCCACGTCAGCGACGGCACCGCGGCGGGCACGCGGCGCCTCGCGGTGACGGGGGGCCGCGGCACGTTCGCGCCGGTCTTCGCGACGCAGCGGGTCGGGGACGTGGCGCTGTTCGTCGTACCCGCGCCTGGGACGGGGTTCGACCTGTGGAGTTCGGACGGCACGGTTGGTGGCACCGCACCGATCCCAGGCTGGACCGGACTGACTTCGGCATCGCTGCTCGCGGTGGCGGACGACCGGGCCTTCGGTTGGGTGAGGAGCGGTTCGGGTTCCGACCAGCTCCTGGTCAGCGACGGTACGTCGGCCGGCACGCAGCGGCTGGCACCGTGGCCTGGCAGTGTCTCCGGTGGCGTTCTCGAGGTGGTCGGCCAGGGCGTCGTGTTCGCGGCGCCGGACGTCTCGGGAGGCGAGGAGCTGTGGTTCGCCGGGGGGCGACCGCTCGTGGTGCAGAAGGTCTCCGACGTGGTGGCCGGACCGACGGGAGCCGACCTTCGGGCGATCGTCTCGCTCGGCGACCTCGCGCTGTTCGTGGTGCGCGATCCAGCGACCGGCGCCTTCGACCTGTGGCGGACCGATGGGACGACGGCCGGCACGCGCGCGCTCGGACCGGGGCTGCCGGCGGGACTGGTCGGCCCGGCCCGCTACCTGACGCGCGCTGGCTCCCGGGCGTTGTTCTGGTCGAGTCCTGCGGGTGCGACCGGCTGGGAGCTGTGGATCACCGACGGTTCCACTGCGGGCACCCGGAGGGTGGCAGCCCAGGCCGCGCCGGGGTTCGCGTTCGATGGCGCTTTCCTCTACGCGGTCGGCGACGGCACCCATGTCGCGTTCCGACAGACCGATCCCCGTCTCGGTAGTGAACTCTGGGTCAGCGATGGGACGGCCGCGGGCACCCGCATCGTCGCCGACTCCAACCGCGGCGCCGGCAGCGGCGAGCCCGAGTTCGTCCACCGCGTCGCAGACCGGCTGGTCTTCGTCGCCACCGACGCCGCCTCCGGGCGCGAGCCGCACGGGATCCCACTCGGCGCGACCGGCGCGTGGGTGGCGTCGACGTACGGCAGGGGCTGTGGCGCCGGGATCGAGGCCTCTGGCGCACCGACGCTGGGGCAGACGCTCCGGCTCGACGTGGCCTCGCAGCCCGCCGCACCGACCGTCCTGCTGTTCGGTGCGCGCGCGGCGCAGACCCTGTTGCCCGGCGCAGCTGGAGCCTGCGAGCTGCTGCTGGATCGACCGGACACCCTCGCGTCGAACCCCGCCGGCCCCGGCGGCGTGGCGACGTTCCCGCTGCCGGTCCCCAACGTGCCGGCCCTGCAGGGCGACCTGCTGCACTTCCAGGCCTTCGCTGCGCTCGCCGGCGGACCGATCCTCCAGCTCCTGGCGAGCAGTCCCGGCGTGGAGGTCGTGATCGGCCGCTGACCCACCGAATCTGTCGTAGTCGGTGCCAGGCACCATTCACGACAGACTTTGCGACGCAGAATCTGTCGTAGTTCGTGCCTGGCACCGACTACGACAGACCTGCCTCGGCGAGGAGGGGGGCGAGGAGGACCGGTTGGCGGGTGGCGGCGGCGCGGCGCGCGGCTTCCATCAGGCAGAACGTCTCGACGCCTTCCTCGAGGTCGGGGGCATTGGGCGTGCGGTCGATCAGGGCGCCGCAGAAGTGCTCGGCGTAGTGCGCGAACTCGCCGTAGTGCATGCCGTGCACCTCGCTGTTGAAGTAGTGATGGCGCAGGGCATAGAGCGGATCCTCGGTGACCTCGCTGCCGTCCTCGGCGACGTAGCGGTAGCGCATGTCGTGGTACTGCGCCTGGCTGGTGGACTTCGAGCCGTAGAGCATCAGCTCGATCGCATTGCGCGCGGTCGGCAGCTCGTGGCAGCCGTAGTGGCCCATCGCGCGGCCGAGGCGGCCGTCCTCGGCGACGACCTGCACGGTGTAGATGTCGAAGCCCTGCACGCCGTGCTGCTTCGCCAGCGCCGAGTGGCGGCCGAAGGCCTGGACCTCGCGGATCGGGCCGAGGTACCAGCGCAGCAGGTCGAGCGGGTGCGACAGGCCGGCGTAGATCCAGTCGGTGTCGGCGATCGCCCAGGGGCTCTTGGCGTAGAACCAGTCCATCCGGTGGATGTAGTGCGCGTCGACCAGCTCCACCTCGCCGAGTTCGCCGCGCTCGAAGGCAGCGCGCTGGCGCAGGAACGGTTCGAAGAAGCGCGTCGACTGGCCGACCTGCAGGCGGCGCCCGGTGCGACGGCCGGCCTCGAGGATGCGGCGTGCGTCGGCCATGCCGTTGACCAGTGGCTTGGTGCAGAGCACGTCCTTGCCGGCTTCGAAGGCGCGGACGATGTGCTCGCCATGCAGGTGGTCGGGTGTGTAGATCGCCACCACGTCGACGTCGTCGCGGGCCAGCAGCTCGGCGTAGTCGGTGGTGAAGGCGAGGTCGGGGCGTTCGCTCCGGCAGCTCTCGACCTTCGCCGGGTCGCTGTCGCAGCCCGCGATGGCGACAGCGCGGCGTGCTCGAGCGAGGCCGGTGAGCAGGGTGCGGCCCTCGTGCAGGCCGAGGACTCCGATGCGTTTGGCGTGCGGGTCCTGGTCCTTCGGGAACGTGTCGCGGATGCCGGGGATGTGGACGATGTGGCCGGCCATGGTTCAGTCCTTCTCCGTCCGGTGGACGGTGGCCCAGATGTGGCGGTGCTGGTCGAGGTGGCGGGGCTGGTGGCGGCCGAGTTCGAGGTCGAGCATCACGGTGGCGATCTCGCGCGGGCGCAGGGTCAGATGGATCGACGACCAGGGGAGGTCGGGTGGAGACCAGGCGGGGGGCGTGGCGTTGCCAACGGTCAGTTCCTCGAGGACGGCGCCGCGGAGATCGGTCTTCGCTGCTGACGCGCACGCACCGGGCACCTGCACCACGACGTCCGTCGGCTCGCTGCCGTGGCCGACGAGACGGAGCACGAAGGGATTGCGCGTTGTGGGGCCGAACGGCCGCTGCAGCGCATCGAACGACTTCCGGGACTCGCGGAAGAAGGCTTCGATCGTGATCCCGTCGCTCCTCGCCGCGGCGAGCGAACCGAAGGTGACGGGGAACCCGGCGCGCTCGCGGGTACCCGCACGGACCCGCTCGTGGAGGACGAGCGCGCGCGCCCCGGCAGCGCGGCGGACCCGTTCGCCGTCGGTGATCCCCGGCGCATGGGGGACCAGCAGGACTTCGCTCCAGGCGTACTCCTCCCAGTGGCCCTCGTCCCAGGGGTCGTACGCGGTCACCACGACCTCGGCACCGCCATCGCGGGAGAACCAACCCTGACTGCCGTCGTGGATGCACAGCAGGCCGAAGTCCTCGGTCTCCAGGTCCACGAACGAGCGCGCGGTGAACGACCTGTCGACGTCCTCGAACCACTGCTCCGAGGTCATCCAATCGCCGGTCGGGTACTTGCGCCGGTCCCTGCCCTGCGCATCGGCCCGGATGGGATGCACCGCATAGGGCGAGTCGGTCGTGTAGCCGACGGGGCTCGCGGTCTCGAGTTCGATCGACAGGCGGAGTGCGCCGCCGAAACCGCCGTCGGGCCGCGGAAGTTCGTCGACGATGGTCTCGAGCGAGATCGCGTCGTGCTCGGGCCGCAGCCGGACGTGCTGCACGATGCGTAGTCCCTCGCGCTGCCAGGTGATCCGGATCTTGTCCTCGCCACAGTGCAGCCCGAGCGCGACATCGGGCGCGCCGAGTTCGAGCGCTGCACCCTCTGCGCGTCCGGCCAGTCCGCCGATCGAGACCGGCACGGTCCCGGAGGCTCCCCGGACTTCACAGATCCGGCCGGTGACGCGGTCGACCTCGACGCTGAGGTCTCCGGCGGTGAGTCGGTAGCGGGCCGCGGTCTCGTCGACCGAGACCCGACTGCTCAGCACGGAGTCGGGATCGCCGCGCGCGATCACCCGCCAGCCGTACGCGGGGACCGACCGCGCGAGCCGTCCCGGACCCTCGTCGCCCCAGTCGTCCTGCGCCGCCGACTGCGGGACCAGGATGTCGCGCTCCCAGCCGAGGGGGTTGAACACCAAGAGCGAGTCCTCGGGCGGTGCCGCGACGTGCCGAGCGAGGTGCCGCAGTCCTCGATACAGCACGTCGGTCGCGAGGTACTGCGCGCGCTCGAACGACGCCTTCCCCACACTCCCACACAGCCCCTCGCACTCGTGGTTGTCGTGGTGCTGCGCCTGCAGCAGCTCCCGCCACGCCTCGTCCAGCTCCCAGCTCGGGTACACGTCCCACGACGCATACGGCCGCCCCAGCAATCCCAGGGTCGAACTCAGCGCCTCGGCCGCGAGGATCTTCGCCTCCGCGGCATCGCTGGCCCGCGGCACCTCGTCGGCGTTCTTGCCGAGCGTCATGCCGTGGAACACGTCGTCCATCGTGTAGCGACGCACCGGCGGCGCCGCGCCCCCGCCGAGCTTCGCGATCAGCTCGCCGAGCGTGCACGGCTCGACGTCGAACCGCTCGTCGGCGAACAGCTCCTTCAGCCGCGGCAGCAGCACCTCGCTCCGGCACATCCAGTCCGGCGACGGCATCAGCTCCAGCCATTGCACCAATGCCGGCCGTTCGGTCTCCAAGGCCAGCTCCAACTTGCCGTCGAAGTCCTCCGGCCATTGATGCAGGCACAGCGCGGTCTTCGCCACCGTCGGCAGACGCGTCCCGTCGCAGCCCTCCCAGAGCACCAGCGGCACGTCTTCCTCCGGCACCGTCGGCGTGTGCCAGGTCCATTGGAAGAACAGCGAGGCGCCGGTGAACCCACAGCCGGCCAGCATCTGCGGCAGCTGCGGGAAGCAGTCGAACTCCTCCTCCCAGAACGTCTTCGGCCACACCCCGAGCAGCCGCCGCACCGTCCGCGCGCCGAACACCCGTTGCCGCACGTTCGACTCGCCGCCGACGAACAGCCCGTAGGGCTGGCCGTAGCTGGCGCCGACCACCTCGATCGTGCCGGCCTGCACCGCATCCCGCAGCCGCTGCAGCGCCGCCGGGTCCTCGGCCGCGAGCTTCTCGTAGCCGACTCCGTCGAAGTTCACGTTGCCCTTCGCACCGACGGCCTTGCACAGCGCCAGCATGTCGTCGATCGAGTCTGGCAGGACCTGGTAGCCCCAGAGCCACTGCATGTCGACCCAGTGCATGTGGTTGCCGAAGGTGAAGGGGAGCGGGCGTGCGGTCATCGGCGCGGAACCTATCCGCTGACCGAGCCGGCCTCGGGCCCCGATCCGGCGATTCCCGGATTCGCCGGTCACGCGCTCGAGCCGCTGGCTTTCGGGATCCTGAGGCGCGTCGTGTGCGCGCCGTACAGGAAGACGGAATCCCCCATGCTCAGCCGGTTCTCCACCTCGTCCCTGTGGGCCTGCGCGCTCACCACGTCCCTGCTCGTCGGCCAGCAGACGGTCGATCGTCCAGAGGTCCTCCGCCGGTCGCGCTACCCGGAACTCGTGACCGCGATCCCGGAGCAGCGCTTCGACCGACCGTTGACCGCGCGCTCCGCCGGCCTCTCGTTCGTTCCCAACCGCGGTCAGTTCGACCCGCGGGTCCACTTCCAGACCACCGGCGGCAGCGGCGAGGCCTGGCTGCACGACCGCGGCTTCACGATGCGTCATGCCCGGCACGACCTGCACGGCAGCCGGGGGGTGGTCACGCGGTACCGCTTCGAGGGTGCTGCCCTGGCTGAAGGCATTCCTGCCGACGCCCTTCCCGGCCGTCACCACTACCTCCTCGGGTCGGATGCAACCGCCTGGCGGCAGAACGTGCCGATCTTCGCAACCGTCCGCTACCCCGCGGTCTGGCCCGGCGTCGATGTGGTGTTCCGCGAAGACCACGGCTCGCTCCGCTACGACCTGGAGTGCAGCGATCCGTCCGATCTCGCCCGTGTGGTGATCCGCGTCGAAGGCGCGGAGGCGCTCCGGCTCGCGGCAGACGGTTCCCTGGTCGTCGAGGGTGAGTTCACCGACTGGTGGCACTCACGTCCCGAGGCCTGGTCGGTCGACGCGAATGGCGCGCGCTCTGCCGTCGACGTCGCTTTCCGGATCCTCGACGGCGCGCGCTTCGGCTTCGAGTGCACGTCGCAGACCACCGCCGGCCGGCTGGTCGTCGACCCGACGATCCGGCAGTCGACGTATGCCGGTGGCTCCGGTGACGAGAACACCCACGAGGTGCGTCGTCTCGCCAACGGCGACCTGCTGATGACCGGTCGCACCGCGTCGGCCGACTTCCCGACCTCGGTGGGCGGGTTCCAACGCACCTCCGGAGGCGGCGCCTGGGATGCGGTCGTCACCCGCTTCGACCTGAACCGCAGCGGAGCTGCTCAGCTGCAGTTCGCGACCTTCGTGGGTGGCTCGGGCGAGGACATGTTCATCGACTGCGAGGAGGCACCGGACGGCCGGCTATGGATGTGCGGTATGAGCGACTCGGCGGACTTCCCGACCACCTCGGGCGTCTACGGCCGGTTCCGCTTCGGAATGCGCGACGCGGTCCTGGTCGCTCTCGATGCGACCGGCGCGAGCTTGCTCCACGGCAGCTACTTCGGTGGAACGGTTGCGGCCGGTCCCGCTGGAGAGGCCAACACCTGGGCGAGCGATCTCATCGTGGGGGCGGACAGCACCACGATCCTGCTCGGTGGCCATACCGAGTGCTCCGACCTGCCGATGCTCGGTGGCTTCCAGTCGGTATTCGCGGGTGGCCAGGAAGGCTGGCTGGCACGCTTCGACACCGTGCAGACCAACCAGTCGGAGTTGGTCTGGAGCACCTTCCTCGGTGGTAGCGGCGACGAGGGCTACTGGGGCGATGGCGCGCGCCCGTTCGACCTCAACGACCTGAGCCTGCTCGTCGACGCGCAGGGCGTTCTGACGGTCGCGACCCAGACGAACTCGCCCGACTTCCCGGTCACGCCGGGCAGCTACCAGACCGCGCTTCCCGGGAGTACCGCGATGGGCAGCTCATCCGGCGTAGTGGTCTCGATCGACCCCGCGTTGCCGCCCGCGCAGCAGCTGCTCTGGGGCACCTACCTCGGCGGGCCGGGCCCGATCAGCGGCGAGGTCTTCTACAGTCTGGTCGCGGCTCCGGACGGGACCTTCTGGCTCGCGGGCATCTCCTACGACCCGTCGTTCCAGACCACGCCGGGAGCCTTCGAGCCGGTCGCTCCGAACCACGTGGGGGACGGTTCTCACGACGGCCTGCTGATCAACTTGTCCGGTGACGGTTCGTCGGTGCTCTACGCCAGCTACCTGGGTGGATCCGAATCGGCAACCGGCCTCGACATCGACCTCGAGGCGGGCGGCACCATCGTCGGCGGCGGCTTCACCTTCGGCTACGTCCCGACCACGGTGCTCTGCCAGTTCCCGAACCGGCTCAGCAGTCCTGCACCCGACGCGTTCACCGTGCGCATCCGACCCGAGGCGCGGGGGCGCGCCGACCTGGTCTACTGCTCCTACCTGGGTGGAACCGGCGGGGAAGCGCTGTTCGGAGTGGATGCTCATGGTGGTGACAATGGTGCGGTGGCGTTCTGCGGGGTCGCTGCCTCCGTCGACTTCCCGGTCAGCAACACCGCGTTCCAGACGGTGAAGGCCGGTGGCCCCCGTGATGGCTGGATCGCCGAACTCGATTTGCTGCCGCAGTCGATCTCGCGGGTTGCTGCGGCCAATGCCTGCGCCGCAGAGCAGTTCCTGTCGATCGCCGGCGGTCCGAGCAAGAGTGCCGGCGCCTTCGGCCTGCTGGTGCACGGTGTCGATTCGCAGACCATGGTGGTGTTCGCGGTCGGCACACGGGCGAGCAGTCCCCTGCCCTTGCTCAACATCGAGCTCGCGGTCACGCCGGTGTTCGACGTGGTGGTCACCGCGGATACTGCCGGGCTCGCGCAGCTGACGGTGCCGGTCGCACCATCGACTCCGAGTGGCTTCACGCTGGCGTTGCAGGCGATCTCCATCGGGCAGAACGGCTGCGCGCCACTGCGCTCCGCCGGCGCCCTGGAATTCACGATCCGTCCGTGACGGCCTTCAACCTTGCTCGCGGTGGTAGCGCAGGTCGTAGAGCGTGCCGAGTCGTGCGACCGCCCGCTTCAGCCGCTGTCGACTCATCTCGAGGGTGATGCCGAGCTGCTCGGCGATCTCCACATGGCTCAGTCCGAGGATCTTCGCCAGTGTGAGGATCTCGCGCTGTTCGTCGGGGAGTTCGTCGAGCAGGGCCTCGATGCGGTCGCGCTCCTCGGCGATCACTGCCGCGTCGACCGGCGAGGACAGGCTGCCGGCGACGATCTGCGAGACCCGGAGGTCTTCCTCGCCTCGTTCGCGGCGGACGTCGCGTCGCGCCTGCGCATGGAAGCGCCGCTTGGAGCCGAGCTTCATCGCGGCGGCCTGGCTGAGCCACGCGCAGAAGGCAGCCGGTCCGCGGTACTCGAATCTGTCGCGCGCCTCGAGGACCTCGCGACACACCGACTGGACGAGGTCGGAGGTCGACTCCCGGGCCCGGAAAGCGGGGCCCATCCGGGCTCGCAGGCAGGCGCGGATGTGTGGCAGGTGCGCCACCAGCAACTCCTCGATGTCCGGAGTCCGTTCCGAACCTGCTGGGTCGACAGCTTCTCCCATGGCGGGGAGCGTAACCTGCCGACTTCGGGAAAGGGTGACGCAGGATGATGGACCCATACCACAACGGTCGCGGTAGCGCGGACCTCGGACGTCTCATCGAGTTGCTGGTCGAGGAGGTTCTGGATGCCCCCGACGGCGAGCAGGCCGCGAAGCTGGAGGACGTCTGCCGCGCCCATCCCGAGCACGCCGGGCGGTTGCGCCGGATCTGCGCCTGGATCGGCGAGATCGACGAGGCCGAGGCACCCTGGACCGCGGCCGCCGAACCCGGCGCCGCACCGAGCGAGATCGGGGGCTACCGGCTGGTCGAGCTGATCGGCCGAGGTGGCATGGGGCTCGTCTACCGCGCGGTCCGGCCCGGCCTCGACGACCGTGCGTTCGCGCTGAAGACGATCCGGCCGGAACTCGTGGAGAGCGCCGCGACCCGGCAACGGTTCGTCCGCGAGGCGCGGCTCGCGAGCCGGCTCGAGCATCCGCAGGTCTGTGGCGTGCTCGACGTCGGGGAGGACCGCAGCAATGCCTGGCTGGTGATGCCCTTCGTCGAGGGACGACCGCTCAGCGACGCGATCGAGGCCGCAACCCGGGCGCAGCAGGACGGTGACCCGCGGGCGTTGCCGCGGATCGGCCCTGCCGACGACGCGCCGCTGCGCGCGCTGGTCAAGGCATTCGCGCTGCTCGCCCGCGGCGTCGCACACGCCCACGAGCGCCGCCTGCTGCACCGGGACGTCAAGCCGTCGAACATCTTGGTGCGGCCCGACGGCGCGCCGGTGCTGCTCGACTTCGGGCTGGCTCGCGACACCGAGGATGCGCTGCGGCTGACGGTCAGCCAGGACCAGGTCGGCACGCCGGCCTACATGGCCCCGGAGCAGGCGGAGTCGCGGCGCGACCTCGACGAGCGTGTCGACGTCTACGGCCTCGGCGTGACCTTGTACGAGTGCCTGACGCTCCAGCTGCCGCACGCGGGTTCGTCGCGCGACGAGATGCTCCGGCGGATACTGCGGGACCCGGCACCGGATCCGCGGCGCCACCGTCCGTGGATCCCGGAGTCGCTGGCGCTGATCGTCCGTGGTGCCATGGCGCGGGAGCGGCAGCATCGTTACCGGGGGGCAGCCGAGTTGGCGGCGGACCTCACGCGGTTCCTGGAGCACCGGCCGATCCTGATCCGCCGGCCGAAGCTGACGAGCCAGGTCGTCTGCTGGGCGCGTCGCAACCCGTGGCCAGCGGCGATGCTGCTGTTGCTCAGCGTGGCACTGTTGTCGGTCTCGCTGCTCGCGGTCCAGTGGCTGCGCGCAGAGCGACTCGCGCTGCACGAGAGTCTGCTGACGGCCGTGGAGGTCGAACGCCATCCGTGGCGCCGCGTGCGGACCGCGATCGCGGCCTTCGAGATCGGCTCCGGCGAGGAGTCGCTCGGCGCGATGGTCCGGGCTGCCGCGGATCAGTACCTGCTCGCCGAGCTGGAGCCGACTCTTCCGGACCGATTCCTGATCGGCGACGGGCTCGCCGTGTGGAGCGAAGTGGCCGAGCGGTTCGTGGTGGTCGAGCACAAGACGCTGCGCTTCTGTGGTCGGGATGGCCAAGACCTGGGCTCACTCGACACCGGAGCGAACGTGCAGGCATCGGCCACGGTCCGGCACGCCGGGGAGGATCGGATCCTGCTCGCCTGTCACGATGGAGTGCTCCGCGAGTGGTCTTCCGGCACTGGCGAGGTGACGGCGCTCGCCGAGGACCTGCCATGCGACGAGCACGCCGCGCGCAACATCTACACCTCTGCGGTCTCGCCGGATGGCGATTGCGTGCTGTTCGGATTCCGCTCCGGAGCCGCCTACGAGTGGGATGTTCGTCGCGGAGTCGGTCGGTCGTGGGCCCATGACGCGGGAAGCGGTCTCTGGGAGGTCCGGAGCTGCGTCTACCTGCAGGACGGCACGCCGGTTACCGGAGCCCTCGACCGGCGTGACGAAGCGGTCTGCTCGATTCGAATCGGCCGCGGAGCCGAGGGCTACGTGGTCCCGACCGAGCAGCTGGTCACGGCCGTCACCGAGATGGGCGGGGAGGTATCTTGTGTCGACGAATCGGGAACGTGCTGGCGACTGGATCGCGGCCTGCGTCGCCTGGAGCGGACGGGCGAGATCGGACCGGTCACTTCGAAGATCACGCGTCCGGGGTTCTCGGTCCTGGGTGGTGCGAGCGGGAGTGTCCGGGCGTCGCCGCCCTTCGGAGCGGTGCATGGTGCACCGATTCCGCTTCACGAAGGCGCGGTATCAGCCCTCGCCGAGGTAAGCGGTTTGGGCTGGCTGGTAAGCGGCGGCGAGGACCGGTCCCTCGTGGTATGGACCGCCGACGGGAGCCTGTCGCCGCGACGCTTCACCGGCCTGCCATCGAGCGCTCGCGCCATCGCTTCGACGCACGACGGGCAGCAGCTCGCGGTCCAGTGCAGCAATGGCACGATCCAGATCTGGCGACTCGACGAGCCCGTGATGGGGCTGCGGGCCGAATCCTGTGCGGCGGTCCAGGACTTCTTCGTGGCCGCCGAGCACCGGCTGTGGTTCGCCTCCCGCGACGCTGCGTTGCGGCTCGGGAGACTGGGAGCGCTGGGCACGACCCGGTGCGGAGGTGCGGGACCCGGCCTGTTCCTGCACCGCATCTGGCCCTTGGAGCAACGCATCGTCGTCGGGATTCGGGGCGGGCTCGCGCTGTTCGATCGCGTGGACGGCCGGCTGTTGGCGGCGACCGGTCGCCGTGCCACGCAGGGAGTCCTGGCGGTGCGGCCATGGCCCGCAGGGGGAGACGGAGATCTCGTTGCCGTGCTGCTCGGCGGCTCCGTGGAGTTGCCCGCGCTCGGTCTGTTCCGGCGTGTCGGCGACCGCTACGAACTCGAGCGCCGGTCGGTCGGTGCGGAGTACGTCTGGCAGCGACAGAGTCCGTACTGGGTCTCTGCGAGCATCTCGCCGGATAAACGATGGGCTGCGGTGGGTTGCGGGGACGGCCACGTCGAGTTCCTCGACCTGGAGGCTCTCGACCCGACGCCGCTTCGAGGGCCAGGGTTGCCGCTGCGTGAGAACCTGGGAGCCGGGTCGGTGGACTGTGTCGATTGGGGCGACGGGCCGCGGCCTCGCCTTGCCGCTGGCACCAGCGATGGTGTGGTGCTGGTGTGGGAACGGAGCGGTCCGGACTGGTGGCAACTCCTGCATCGTGTCGAGGTCGGGGCTGCGGTGACTTCGATCCAATGGTCGGCCTCGAGTGCGGCCCTCGGCGCGACCACGGTGGGCGGGCGGGTCCTGGTCTTCGACCGCGAGGCGCGCTCGCGGCTTCGCTTCGGCTTCGGGCGGGCCGTCTACCGCTGCCGCTTCCATGACGACGACCGGCGGCTGGCCTTTTCGACCCACGACGGGCGGATCTTGTCGATCCCCCTCGAGGAAGAACTGCTGCTCACCGAACTCCGCGCGACCCTGCCGCGGTGAGAGCAGAGTTTCGCCTCCGAGGCCCGCGAGCATCGGGCGCGCGTAGCGTCGAGACACGATGCGCGGCGGAACCACTGCCGATTGGAGCCGGGACTCGCTCGATCGGTGCGTGGTGACCGCGTACTTCCGGTTCCCGCCGAGGGTTCGCGGAGCTTCCCGATGACACCAACCCGATTCCTCCCACTGCTCGTCGCCGTGTTCGGTGACCCGTCGGCAGCGCTTTTCGCCCAACTCCCTCTGCGCAACACCCTGCTGGTCGACGCGCACGTCGGGGGGAGCCTCGAGCCGCGCGGGCTGCGCCGCTTCGGCGCGACCTGCTGGTTCTCCGGGGTCGACGCGCAGGCTGGTCGGGAACCCTGGGTCACCGACGGGACGGCCGCGGGCACGGTCCTGCTCGGCGACCTCGAGCTCGGTCCGGCGGGCAGCGATCCTTGGCCGTTGGGGGCGACGTCCGCCGGCTTCGTGTTCCAGGCCTCGACCCCCAGCGCCGGCACGCTCGCGCTCGGCGTCTTCGTCACCGACGGCACCGCGGGGGCCACGCGGCGATTGGCGGGCTTCGATCCGATCCCGCCGGGCGCGGTCCTGCCGGTGATCTCGTTCGCGGACCGGGTCTGGTTCACCGCCGAGCGGGGCGGAATCGGCACGCTCTGGGTCACCGATGGCACGCGGGTCGAGCGCGCGCCGGGCTTCCCGGACTTCGACCCGCGGGCGGGTCTACCGCAGTTGGACCTGTCCGCGGCCGGCGTCGTCGGCGCTCGGATCGTCGCGACCTGGTGGACCGCCGCCACCGGCTGGGAACCCTGGTCGTTCGACGGTTCGTTCGCCAGCGGCGTCGCGCTGGGCGACTTCGCGCCGGGGAGTCGCAGCGCCGGCTTCCAGGCGCTCGGCCGGCACCGCGGCGGGCTGTTGTTCGTCGCCGAGAGTCCTCCGCTCGGCACCCAGCTGTTCTGGACCGACGGCACGCCGACCGGCACGACCCGGTTCTCGGTGCCGACAGCGAGCGGCGAGATCCTCGACGTCCGGGAGGCGGTGTCGCTCGGCAGCGATGTGGTGTTCGACGGTGAACGGACCGGTGTGGGCCGGGAGCTGTGGCTGGGTGACGGCCGCTCGAGCCGGCTCCTCGCCGACCTCGTGGTCGGCTCCGGCTCGTCGAACCCACGCTCCTTGACCCGCGCCGGCGACCGGGTGTTCTTCTGGACCCTCGATGGTGGCAGCGGCGCCCTCGACCTCTGGAGCACCGACGGTTCGATGGTTGGCACGCGCCTCCTTCCCGGGCCGCCGACGCCGCGGTTCGGACTGCTGCCGGGCGCGATCCGGCCGCTGGGCAGCGGCACGCTGGTGGTCGTCGAGTCGACCGACCCGATCGATCGTGCGCCGGCCGAACTCTGGCTCAGCGACGGCAGCGCCTTCGGCACCGTCCAGCTCACCGACGTCCGGCCGGGTGGAGTCGCCCGCGCGCGGGTCGGTGCGCGTCTGGGGACTCGCTTCCTGTTCTCGGCGGCCGATCCCGTCGCCGGAAGCGAGCTGCACTCGTTCGGTCTGCGCGACGTCGGCGCTTTCGCCGTGGAACCCTATGGACCGGGTTGCGGTGCCGACGTGGAGGTCATCTCCGGTGCTCCGCGGCTCGGTGCGACCTTCGGGCTCACCGCGATCTCCGAGCCGGCTTCGGTCGGCGGCGTCCTCGTCGGTTCCGGCGCCGACAGCCTGCGATTCGGAGTCGGCTGCGCCTGGGGAGTCGGGGGCACTCCGTTCGGCCTCGGTCCTCTGCAGACCGACCCGACGGGCCGCGCCGCGCTGTCGATCCCGGTACCCGCCGATGCGGCGCTGCTCGGCGCCCGCATCGACCTGCAGGTCTTCGTGGCGGTGCCCGGCGGTCCGCTGCTCGGCGCGCTGGCCGCCACGCCTGCGGTCGAGGTGATCGTCGGGCGGTGACTCCGGCGAGGGTCAGTCGGAGTCTTTCCTGCCCCCGTCCTCCTGCTTGCCGTCATCCTTGCGCTCGCGGTCGGCGTCGTCGCCGCCGAGCACGCCCCCGAGTCCTTCGAGTGCCTCCTTCGCGGCCCGTTCCGCGGCGCCACCGAGTTCCTCGCCGGCCTTCTGCAGCGCACCGCCGACCGCTGAGCCGATCTGCGCCGAGAGCTGGATGCCCTGTTCGCCGAGGCTGCTCAGCCCGCCGAGGCCCTTGCCGAGGTCCTCGATCACGGCTTCGGGCAACCCCGTGACGCCGTGTTCGACGACGGCTTCGAGGAGCGCCTGGACCAGGATCCGGGCCAGCTCGTCCATCACCACGCCCCGGGCGTTGTCCGAGCCGATGTTCTGCAGGCGGATCCGGTCGATGTTCACCTCGGCCGTGGTCGCGTCGGCGTCGATGCCGAGCAGGTCCGCGCGCACCGACACGTCCTCGATGAGCAGTTCGTCGACGACGTAGCCGGTCGCGTCTCCCGGCGGTGCGTCGGTCTCGTCCTCGAGGCGGCCCAGGATCTCGCCGTAGTTCGAATCGAGGCCCCGTCGCTCCAGGTTCAGCCGAGCGCCACGCAGCTTCACGCTGGGGATGCGGATCGGATCCTCG
The DNA here is from genome assembly GCA_030432695.1 of bacterium. Classification (GTDB taxonomy): domain Bacteria; phylum Planctomycetota; class UBA1135; order UBA1135; family UBA2386; genus JAUILN01. Next base: position 214,928 of record JAUILN010000004.1, read on the forward strand.
AGCAGCGTGCCGAGCGCGACCTGTGCGCTGCCGCTGTCGAGGGCGAGGAACGGTTGCTCGGAATAGCCCTCGGGATTGGCGACCTGCAGCTCCTCGAGCGAGAAGCCGCCGGCGAACAGCGCGACGTCGGTCGATCCGACGTGGGTGGGCACGCCGAGTGCGCGCGAGCCACCGCGCTCCACCGCCGCAGCCGCGACGCTGTCGACGTAGAGCGGCAGCGTCACCAGCAAGATCACGAGGATGGCGAGGAGGGCTATGCCGAGTCTGATGAGGAACTTCACGAGGACTTGCTCCGATGCGGGGAGTGTGGGCGGCGCGCGGTCCACCGCGTGCCGTACGCGGTCGCTCGGGTGATCGGCTACGCTCGCCGGGCATGACGCCGATCCGCCTGCTGACCGTCCTGGTGCTGCTCGTCGCGACCGACGCCACACTCGCTGCACGTCGCGGGCCGGTCGAGGGACCACCGAACGTCGTCTTCATCCTCGCCGACGATCTCGGTGCCGAGTGTCTGTCGTGCTACGGCTCGACGTCCTACGCGACTCCCCATCTGGATCGCCTCGCCGCCGAGGGGATCCGGTTCACCCGCGCGCACTCCCAACCGCTCTGCACTCCCACTCGCGTCGAGCTGCTGACCGGATTGTGCAATGCGCGCAACTACGAAGCCTTCAGCGTGCTGCCGAAGGGCAGTCACACATTCGCCCATGCGCTCGGCACGCAGGGCTACCGGAGCGGGGTGTTCGGCAAGTGGCAGCTGCTCGGCGCCGAGCACTACCCGGAGAACCTGCGCGGTCGCGGTTGCACGCCGGAGCAGGCCGGGTTCGGCGCCTGGAGTCTGTGGCAGGTCGAGCAGCTCGGCAGCCGCTACTGGGGACCGACGATCACGCGCGGGGCGGCCGGCTCCGGATCGCTGACCGAGGTCCACGGTGACGACGTCTACGGACCCGACGTGTTCACCGACGCGCTGCTGGAGTTCGTGCGCGCGGAGTCGGCGCAGCCGTTCCTCGCCTACTACCCGATGGCGCTCACGCACGATCCGTTCGTGCCCACGCCGGACTCCGCGGACCGTGACGCCTCGAAGGGACCCGAGCACTTCGGGGCGATGGTGGAATACATGGACCGGCTCGTCGGCCGCATCGTCGACGAGGTGGATCGGCTGGAACTCGGCGAGCGGACCCTGATCGTGTTCGTCGGTGACAACGGCACGCATCCGAGCGTGCACTCGCGGGTCGGAGACGCGGTGGTCCGCGGCGGCAAGCGCGGCACGCACCACCACGCCACCCACGTGCCGCTGATCGTGCGCTGGACCGGGACGGTGGCGCCGGGGCAGGAGCGCGACGATCTGGTGCACGTGCGGGACCTGTGCGCGACGCTGCTGGACGTGGCGGGCGCCGAGGTGGCCGCGGACGTGCGCGCCGACGCGCACTCACTGGCGCCGCTGCTGCGCGGCGAGGAGTTCACCGCGCGGCAGACGATCCCGTTCTGGTACCACCCGCGGCCGATCGCCCGGCCGAAGTCGGAGCCGGTGAGCTTCGCCATCGACGGCCGCTACAAGCTCTACGACGACGGCCGGGTCTTCGACGAGGTGGACGATCCGACCGAGGAGGCGCCGCTCGGGGTGGATGCGGTCCCTGCGGCGGCGTGGGCGCGGCTGCGCGCCGCGCTGGCGCAACTGCCGGCCCGGTGAGGTCGCGAGGGGCTGCGGCGCGATCTCCGCGGCACGTCACCGCCTCGGGAAAACCGGCCGGCACCACGTCCCCGAATTCCGTTCCCCGCCCGAACCGCCGGAATAAGCTCGCGACCGCCGGCGTCCGCGTGCGCCGGCCCTCCACCGTCATGACCTTCCAGCCCAAGCTCCTGCTCAGTCTCGCGCTCGTCGGCACGTTGGCCGCTGCCTGCGGCAACAACGTCGGTGCGCTCTACGATCCGGACCGCGGTGGTGGCGGAGGGGGAGGCCCGAACGATGCCAGCGGGATCGTGGTGGTCCCGAACGGCGGTCGGCCCAAGGACGGGCGGCCGCGCGTGACCGATGCCTTCCCCGAGAGCGGTGGCTGGCCGTCGACCGTGCCGGTGGTGGTGGTGTTCGACGAGCCGATGAGTCAGGCGTCGGTCGCACCGTCGGGGAATGGTGGCCTTCCCGGCACCGGCGGAGGCGCGGCCGCGACGGTCTACCTGCGGGCCGCCGGCACGACGCAGGCGCTACCGGGTGCGAACTCCCTGTTGCTTGCCGGCACGGTGGTGCTGATCCGGCCCACAGCGCCGTTGCAGGATGGCGTGGACTACGAGATCGTAGTCGACCCGGAGGCGCTCGACATCGATGCGGTGCGCTACGGCGGCACCGAGCCCGACGTGGTGGGGACGTTCCGCGCCGACCGCGCCGCGACGATCGACGACGGACGCATCGTCACGATGCTACCGGTCGACAACGCCCGCGACCGGACGCGGGCCACCGAGGTCTACGCGATCTTCGATAGCCCGCCGGACAGCGCGACGGTAACCACGCAGAGCCTTCGCCTCGAGAGTGCGCCGGGCACCCTGATTCCGGGACGCCTCGATCTGCCGATCCAGACCGCGGGAGTTGCCGATCCACGGATCGTCCGGTTCCGCGCCAACGCTCCGCTGCCGGGCTCGACGCAGATCCGCACGGTCGTGGATGCGACGATCACGTTCGGCTCCGGCGCCGGTCAGCTCGACTTCGACGGCGCGGTGCCGTTCTCGATCTTCCAGACCGTCCCGCACGTGCCGCCGACCACGGTGTCGGTCGGCAACGCCTTGCCGGGCTTCCCGGGCAAGATCAACGCGACCAACTTCGCCAACGCGACGATCGACGTGGAGGTCGATGCCAGCGTGACTGCCGGCTCGTCGGTTCAGGTGCGGGTCTACGGCCTCGAGCCGCGAACCCAGGTCGCCGACGACCTGGCATTCGTTACCGGCAGTGCCGAGGTGCCGGTCGACGGCCCGACCACCGTCAGCGTGCCGATCGCCGGTCAGCTGGGGGAGCCGGGCCGACTGCGCTTCGACGAGGGCAGTCTGCGGATCCTCGCCCAGGCGGTCGTCGGGCGGGTCGGTAGCGGGTTCACCGGGACACCCTCCGGAGTCGAGCCGGCGTTCGACATCACGCCGCCGACCATCGATGCGTTGCTGCCGGGCGTGCCCGGGAGTTCGACCGACGTGGTCACCGATCTCGAGTCGATCGCCGTGCACGGGGTGGCGAGCGAGCCGCTCGGCTCGGGTGAGATCTCGGCCGGTGGCGCGATGTCACCGCTGTTCGGCAGCTCCAGCGACGGCACGTTCGTGTTCGGGCCACTGGAACTCGGCCGCCGCGGCGGTGCACCGCTCGACTACATGATGACGGTCAGCGACGCGGCGGGGAATTCCGCGCCCATGGCGATCGCCGGGCGGATCCACCAGCGTGGTGTCGTCTCCGGCGCGTTGATGGGTTCCCTGGTCGTCGAAGCGTACGACGAGGCGACGCTCGCGCCGATCGCCGGCGCGGTCGTGATCGTCGACCCCGGGGTGCCGACCCTGCCGGTGTCGGTGGACCGGGTGGTGGGGGCGACCGACGCGAGCGGTCGGTTGATGGTCGGCTCCCGCACCTCGGCCTCGCACACGATCACCGTCGCCGCGGCGGGCTACGACCTGGTGACGCTCTACGACTCGCCGGCGGCGTTCGCGTCGTTGCCGCTACGTCCCACCGCGGCGGCCGATTCCGAGGCGTCCATCGATGGCACGGTGGCCTTCGTGGCCAGCGCCGGCCAGACCGCGCTGCTCGGTTCCAACGTGTTCGCCGATCCGGCGACCGAGACCGTCGAGAGCGGCTCTGCCGCGCCGACGATGGTTCCGTCGACGGCGATCCGCACCGGCCGCGCGGTCGCGGTGTCGGCCTTCACCGGCACGTTCGAGCCGGCCGCCGCGCCGACCTACTCGGGTTTCGCCTGTGGTCTGTGCGGAGTCGACGGTACCACGCCCTCCGGGCCCCTGCCGGCCCAGGGCGCGGGCGACGAGGTCAGTGCGGCGCTGGTGGCGCTGCCGGCGGGCGTCGGCACGGTGAACCTCGCCGCACCATTCGTGCTCGACTTCGCGGCGGCCGCGGGTCTCGGCGACATCGATGGGGAGCCGGCAATCCGGGTCGTTGCCGGCATGTCGGGGTTCAGCGGCAACCTCGTGTTGGGCGTAGGCTTCTCTCGGTCGTCAGGCGGCAAGTCGTTCTCGGTGAGTTCGTCGCACGCGCTGCCGATCGTTACCGCACTGGTGCCGTTCGGGCCGGTCGCCTGGGTGTCGACCCAGGTGCGCGATGCTGCCGGAGCGGTGTCGCGGCACCGGCTGCTGATCGCCGATGCGAATCTCGGCACGACCTTTCCGACCACCGCGCCACCGGGCATTCCGACGGTCCTGTCCACCGGTGCGACCACGGTGACCCCGACGATCCAGTTCGCCGACCGTCTGGATCGTGCCGTGGTGCTCGGCGGGCAGGCGATGAGCACGCTGACGATCACCGATCCTTCGGAGCGCGCCTGGCGGTTCCTGATCGAGGATACCGACGGCGTGGCCGCGATGCGCGACGTGGCGGTCCCGTCGTTGGCGGGCACGATGGCGACGTCGCTCGATCCGGGCGCATGGTCGATCGAGGTGGAGAACGACCTGTTCTTCTCCGTCTCGGCGATGGTCGGTGACTACACCTTGGAGGAGCGTCGCCGCCTGCAGGTGACCTACGCGCGCTCGCCGGCGGTGACGATCACGGCGCAATGAGAGGTCGATCCGGGGTGGATGGGATCCGTCGAGTGACCGTGCGATGACCTCTGCAGGAACCTCTCGCCCGGGTGTGGTCGATCCCGCAGGGCGTCGTGCCGTCGCGTTGCTCTCCGGCGGACTCGACTCCGGCGTGGCCACGGCGCTGTGGCGTGCTGGTGGGGGCTCGTTGGCGCTCGCACTCTGCGCCGACTACGGCCAGCCGGCGGCGGAGGCCGAGGCTCGGACCAGTCGCCGCCTCGCCGAGCGGCTCGGCGTTCCCTGGCGCAGTCTGCCGATGCCATTTCTGGGGGCGGCCGCGGAGGTCGCGGGATCGGCGCTCTCGGCGCGCCACGTCGACCGCATTCCGGCGCGCACCGCCGCCGACCCGGGTGACGAAATGTCTGCCGCGGCGGTGTGGGTGCCGGCCCGCAACCTGGTGCTGCTGTCGGCCGCGGCGGCCTGGGCCGAGGCCGCCGCGGCCGATGCCGTCGTGGTGGGCTTCAACCGGGAGGAGGCGTCGACGTTCGCCGACAACTCGGCCGGATTCGTGGCAGCGGCCGACTCGGCGTTGGCCTTCGCGGTGCGTCGACCGCTTCGGATCGCGGCACCGACCCTGCATCTCGACAAGCGAGCGATCGTGGCCGAGGCGCGGCGGCTCGGTTTCGTGCAAGACGACTTCTGGAGCTGCTACCTCTCGCGCTCGACTCCCGCCTCCTGTGCCTGTGAGAGCTGCGTGCGGAGCCGGGCCGCCTGGGGAGTTGCCGGCGGGTGAGTCGACTCCGAGGGGATGCGCTGCGGCGATGGAATGGCCCACTGTGTCTCGATAGAGTCCTGGGCTTGGAGGGAATCCCATCGATGCGTAGCGCCCCGATCCAGCCTCGTGCCGTCGCCTACCCGAGCCCTGCAGTCCCTTGCGGTGTCGCCGATCGCGTCGTCGTCGTTCGCGGTTGGGGCATCGTCCTCGGAGCGGTTCTGGCGCTGGCCTTGCCTCTCGCCCTGACCGGTTGCAAGGGCGGTCCGCCGATCGAGGTGAGTTCCGGCCTGCGCAGCTCGCCGGGGCTGCGTACGCTGTCGCCGTCGGATATCGCGGTGCTGGCGGTCGAGGACGGCACCACCGACCGGGGCTTCGGCGGCCTGGACCCGCTGTTCCGCCGCGCCTTCGCCGAGGTGCTGGTGCAGCGCGGATATTCGCCGCTGGCTGCGTCCTACGTGGACCAGCGGATGCAGGAGAGCGGCAAGGCAGGCGCCGGTTCGCCGGTCGATCCGACGTTCTTGAGTTCGGTTCGGGACACGTTCGCCGCCGACGCCGTGCTCGGGCTCCGGGTCACGAAATGGGACGCGCGAGATGTCGCGCTGTCGTCGCCGCGGGTCGGCTTCCGGGTCGAGGTGCTCATGCTCGGGGCCGAGAGCGGGGAGCGCCTGTGGTGGGGCTCTTTCGAAGGCCGGCTCAAGCCGGGTGGTGAAGGGACCGCGCCGCTCGGTCGCCAGGAGCGGATCCGCGCGGCGGCCGACACGCTGGCGCGGACGTTGGGTGCCGAGCTGGAGATGCGGTCCCTGACTCCCGGCGATTCGGGCAGTCGTTGATCGGTGGCGCGGACCCCTCGCCGAGTCCGATCTCAGGAGTCGGACGCTTCTTGGGGGAGTGCGGGCGTCCGCTGGGTCAGCGCGGGCCGTGGTTGCAATCTCCGCGAGGCACGCTAACCTCCTCGCCCATCAAACGCCGCGAGGTCGGTCTCGAGACCGGTCGGACCGCGACTGCGGGGGCACTTCGCCCGCGCACGTGGGTCCATGGCACATCGCATCGAAGTCCGATACATGGCGCTCACCCAGGACGTCCGGAACCGCATCATCGCCGAGTTCCGAACCCACGAGAACGACTCCGGTTCGCCGGAGGTCCAGATCGCACTGCTCTCCGAGGACATCAAGCTCCTCACCGAGCACATGAAGGCGCACCGCAAGGACTACCACTCGCGACGCGGTCTGCTCGCCAAGGTCGGCCGTCGCGCCAAGTTGCTTCGCTATCTCGATCGCACGGCGCACGAGCGCTACGTCGCGATCACCGACAAGCTGGGCATCCGCCGGACGCACGCGCCGGCGCGCGCCTGATCGACGGGTGAGCCGTTCCGGTTCGGTTCCGGTGCCCTGGACGGGGCTCCGCCTGTCGGATCGGCCCGCCGCGGGATGCCGGGGCCGCCGAGGCTCCATCCCCACGGCAGCCTCGCCGCGGAAGGGTCCGCGATGGCTGTCCCTAAGGCCGGCCCACCGGCCCAACCGATGAACCAAGCGACGCTCTCCACCATCGCGGTGGCGCAGCCCCATGGGAGGCTGCAGGCGAACCCCGAGGAGCGGGGTTGGAGCTTCGTGATCGAATCGCTCGCCGCGAGGCCGGAAGCCTCGGGCCGGCGCGCGATTCCGGGAGCTCGCTCGCCCGCCGCACGGAATCCCCGTGAGCGCGTAGCGGTGCTGTCCCCCGCGCCGGCAGGAGTCCGGTGCGTTTCGGTCGCTCTCCGCAGGTGCGGGGTCCGGCCCACAACCAAGGACGCGGTGTGCGTTCCCGAGTGTGACCCTGGAGGAAGCCGGGGCCGGGACGAGAGCGCCGCAGTGCCGCCCGATGAAGGGCGGCGGAACGGGGTGATCCGTTCCGAGAGTCCGCGCGGCAGGTCTGCCGCGCGGGGGAGAAGGTCCTCTGGACCCTCGTTCCCCCGACGCCGTTCTCGCGGGCCCGTGTGGGTCCCCGGCGTCTCCGAGTCGAAGTCCGGGAGGCGGCGAGGATCGTCGTGCACCGGACTCGTGCTCGCTCTTTGAGAGAGCGTCGAGACCGTCCCCCGACGGTCTCGGCCCGATGGACGACGCTCCGGTGACTTCCGGAGGCCTCGCAAGCGTGGAGGAGCCACGGCGCGAGGTGCGGCCCGTTCGCGCCGCCCGGTTCGTCACCGCCCGCGGTCTCGTGCGCCGGCCGATCGGTCGTGTTCCTCCTTCGGAGGATGCGGCTGCGTGATCGGCTTCGCAGTTGCCGCCGGCCACCCGAGAACAAGATGGCTACCAAGAAGACCCCGACGCGCAAGACGAGCGCGCGCAAGACGGCTTCGACCAAGAAGTCGACCACCAAGAAGGCCTCCACGAAGAAGGCCACGACCAAGAAGGCGCCCGCAGGGAAGGCCCCCGCAGCCAGGGCGACCAGCAAGAAGGCTGGCAGCGACAAGTCTCCGGCGCGCGGCTCCTCGGGCGGCGCGAAGCGGAGCGGAGCGAAGGCGTCCCCGGGCGTCGGCGGAGCCCCGCTCAACGCACCCGTGGTCGTCAGCCGCGAGATCGGCGGCCGCACCCTGACCCTCGAGACCGGCCGGATGGCGAAGCTCGCCGATGGCGCGATCGTCGCTCGCTACGGCGACACGATGGTCCTCGCCTCGGCACAGGCCGATAGCCGCGATCGGGAGGACATCGACTTCTTCCCGCTGACCGTCGACTACCGCGAGAAGGCGGCAGCGGCCGGCAAGTTCCCTGGCGGCTTCTTCAAGCGGGAGGGTCGCCCGACCACCCGCGAGATCCTGACCTGCCGGATCATCGACCGCTCGATCCGTCCGCTGTTCGCCGACGGCTTCAAGCGCGAGACCCAGGTGCTGAGCCAGGTGCTCGCCACCGACAAGGACAACGACTCCGACATCGTCGCGGCGATCGCGTCGTTCGCGGCGCTGGCGATCAGCTCGATCCCCAACGGCCAGACGCTCGGCGCCTGCCGCATCGGGATGATCGACGGCAAGCTGAAGATCAACCCGACCTGGAGCGATCTGCAGTCGAAGGACAACAAGCTCAACCTCACCGTCTCGGCGCACCGCGACGCGATCGTGATGGTCGAGGCCGGTGCCGATCAGGTCAGCGAAGAGGTCGTCCTCGAGGCGCTGGAGCTGGCCCACGAGGTGTGCACCGAGATCGTCGAGATGATCGACGAGCTGGTCGAGCGGGCCGGCAAGGCCAAGCTCGAGATGAAGGCCCTCGCGAAGGATCCCGAACACGAGAAGCTCGCCAAGGCGATCGACAAGAAGTTCGGCGACCAGCTGCGAGCGGCGCCCGTTGGCGGCGGGGCGAAGGCCGACCGCGGTGCCGCGATGTCGGAGGCCAAGGCCGCGGTGAAGGCCGCGTTCCCGGCGCCTGCCGATTTGTCCGACAAGCAGAAGGACGCCTGGAGCAAGGCCGTCTCCGAGATCTGCGGCAAGCTGATCAAGCAGGGCGAGCGCGAGTCGATTCTCGACGGTCGCCGCGCCGATGGTCGCGGCCACACCGACATCCGGCCGATCGAGGTCGAGGTCGGCCTGCTGCCGCGCGTCCACGGTTCGTCGCTGTTCACGCGCGGGGAGACCCAGGCGCTGTGCATCGCCACGCTCGGCACGGTCGACGACCAGCAGTTCATCGACGGCATCTACCCCGAGGACAAGAAGCGCTGGCTGCTGCACTACAACTTCCCGCCGTTCAGCGTCGGTGAGGTGCGTCGCACCGGTTCGCCGGGTCGTCGCGAGATCGGTCACGGCGCGCTTGCCGAGCGGGCCGTCGAGCAGGTCCTCCCGACCGCCGACGAGTTCGCCTACACCCTTCGGGTCACCTCGGAGATCCTCGAGTCGAACGGCTCGTCGTCGATGGCCACCGTCTGTGGCGCCACCCTGGCGCTGATGGATGCCGGTGTGCCCATCCAGCAGCCGGTCGCGGGCATCGCGATGGGCCTGGTCGTCGAGGGCGACGAGATCGCGATCCTGTCCGACATCCTCGGCTCCGAGGACCACTGCGGCGACATGGACTTCAAGGTCGCCGGCACCGGCAAGGGCATCACCGCCCTGCAGATGGACATCAAGTGCGAGGGCCTCACCCGTGAGACCCTGCAGACCGCGCTCGAGCAGGCCCGTCAGGGGCGTCTGCACATCCTGCGGAACATGCTCACCGTGATCCGCAAGCCGCGCGAGAAGGTCAGCAACCACGCGCCGCGCCTGGAGAGCTTCACGATCCCCGCCGACAAGATCGGTGCCCTGATCGGCCCGGGTGGACGCACCATCCGCGCGATGCAGGAGGAGTTCGAGTGCCGCATCGCGGTGATGGACGAGGGCCGTGTCGAGGTCTGCGGACCGGACGGCCCGAAGGTCGAAGCCTGCATCCAGCGGATCCAGGACATGACCGCCGAGGTCGAACTCGACAAGGTCTACAAGGGTCGGGTCACCAGCGTGAAGGAGTTCGGCGCCTTCGTGGAGATCCTGCCCGGCCAGGAAGGCCTGGTGCACGTCTCCGAGCTGTCGAACACCTTCATCCGCTCGGTCACGGACGCGGTGTCGGTCGGCGACGAGATCGAGGTCAAGGTCATCGACATCGATGATTTCGGCAAGGTCAAGCTCAGCCGCCGGGCGCTGTTGCCAGCCGCCGAGGAAGGCGAGCGCGAAGGTGGCGACGACCGGCCGCGTGGCCGTCGCGACCGCGAGGGACGGGATCGTGACGACCGGCGCGACCGCGACGAGCGTCGCGGTCGTGATCGCGACGACCGTGGTCGCGGCCGTGACCGGGATGATCGTGGCCGTGACGATCGTGGTCGGGGCCGCGGTCCGCGCCGTGACGAGCCCGAGGTGGTCGAGGCGGAGATCGACGAGTTCGAGCCCGAGGTCGACGCCGAGGAGGTGTCGTTGGAGGACGACGTCGAGGTGGTGGAGGAGTCGCAGCCGCGGCGCCGCCAGCGCCGTGAGCGTGGAGACGGCGAGCGTGGACCGCGTCGCGGCTCGCGCGACGACGAGGACCGCCCGCGTCGCCATCGCCACGCCGACGAAGACGGGGACGCACGGCCGCGTGGCCGCGGTCGTCGGGACGACGAGGACCGCCCCGCCCGTGACGACGACGATCGGCCGCGGAGCCGCCGTTCCCGGGATCGGGACGAGGAGCGCCCGGCCCGCGACGAGGACGACCGGCCGCGGAGCCGCCGCCGGCACCGTGACGACGACGAGCGTCCCGGCCACGACGAGGACGATCGGCCGCGGAGCCGTCGTCACCGTGATGACGGCGTTCGTCCGGCGCGTGACGACGACGAGCGTCCGGCACGCGACGAGGGCGATCGCCCGGCGCGCGGCGGCCGGCGTTCGTTCCGGGACCGCGACGGCGCCGAGGACGATCGTTCGCGCCGCGGCCGCCACGCCGAGCGCGACGACGAGCCGCGCGACCGCGGTGGCCGCCGCAGCCGCCGCGACGACGACGGCGATCGCGGTGGCGACAGCTTCGGCGGCGAGGAGATCGTCGCGCCGCGCTTCGGTGCGGACGAGGGGGACGACGACCGTCCGCGCCGTCGCCGCCGCCGCCGCCGGGACTGATCCCGCGGCGCGGCCCGTGCCGGGTTCGTGCCTTCGTCGAAGTCGCGGGCTCGCATGGCCCACGACCGGATGGTCCCGCTCCGTTGTCCGGTTCCGGTCGAATCCGCCATCACTCCATCCCCCGACTTGATCGGGGCTTGCGTGGATGGCGGCGGAGTGGCGAAATCTCCGCATGGCGGATTCGTGGCGCTCTGGGCTCCCTGCCGGCCGACGCCACGCGGGCGGGTTCCTGCTCGTGGTCCTCCTCGCTCTCTGCGGCCTCGGGGCTGCGAGCAAGGGCTCGGCTCAGGAGGAAGGTGCCTCCGCGGCCGCGCCGGCTCCGCCGCGGCAGGTCGTCCGGGTCCCCGAGCGGCTGACTCGGATCGAGGTCGACGGGGACCTGCGGGAATGGCGGGGCACGCCCCAGTTGGTCCTCGACCAGCGCAGTCAGGTCCTCGACGACGACGGTCACTCGCGGGACGCCTGGGAAGGGCCGCGCGATTGTTCGGCCGAGTTCCGGATCGCCTACGACCCTTCGCACCTGTTCGTTGCCGGCGTGGTGCGCGACGACGGCCGGGTTCCGGGTCGGCTCCGTGAGCAGTGGCACCGGGGCGACGCCGTCGAGATCTTCCTCGACCCCGGCCCACAGCCGCCGGTCGAGTCGCCGTTCGACGGATCGGTCATCCAGCTGTTCCTGATGCCGTTCGGCGAGCCGCGCGGCTGGGGTTGGATGGACTGGCGGGAGCGACCGGCGGTACCGCGCGGTGCCAGTCTGACCGGTATCGAGGTGGCGTTTCGAGACCTCGACGACGGCGTCGGCTACTCGTTCGAGGCGGTTCTCCCGTTCCACAACTTCCCCGACCTCGCCGGCCGGACGGAGATCGGATTCGGGATCGCCGTCGACGACCACGATCCCGAGCGTCCCGATCGCTACCAGTATCTGACGCCGCATGGCGAGCGGCTGGTCGACGTCCGCGACAACCTGTCGATCGCTGCGTTCGACGGTCCGCCGATCCTCCGGCCTACGGTGACGCCGTCGTTGGGGGTCTGGCCGTGGGTCAGTGGCAATGCTCCATGGATCGTAGGTCCGCTCGTCGGCGTGTTCGCGCTCGCCCTGCTGCTTTGGGGCTGGAGTGCGCTCAACCGCCGGATGCCGCGGCTCCGACCGCTCGGTCGGGCGCTCGGCCTGATCACCTTCGTGGTCGGCGCGGCATTGCCGGCCTGGTTGGCTGCCGATCGGCGGGCGAGTCGACGCGACGAGTTGGAGCGCGCCGTCGAGGTGGTCCGCGAACTCGTACCCGAACTCCGTGGCAGTGTGCTGGATAGCTATCGCGGACGCGACCGGGACGAGCGGCTCCTGGCGCTGCTGGACGGCAAGTCGATCTCCCGTGAGCAGAAGCTCAGCTACACGCTGCACGCCGATCTCGATCCCGGCGGCGACGTGGTCGGAGCGCGCAGTCGCGCGGTGCGCGAGTTCGGTGTCGATGTGCGCAACTACGACATGCCGTTGCCCGAGGGGGAGGTGGAGGTGTTCGACTTCCGCGACGTGCTGCCGCCCGGCAATCTGCACGTGGTGGTCGCGCGCCCCCTGGTCGCGCCGATACGGCCCGTGCCGGTCGGCCCGCTCCGCGATCCGTTCCACGACGACGCCGAACTCGATGGCGGCGAACCCCAGGAGGATCCGGTCGTGCTGGGTGTCTCGCTCTACCGCGCGGGCGGTGGCGCGTCCGACAAGGTGCTCGAGTTCACAGGGGCGTTCGCCACGGTCAAGGACCCGGCGTTCGAGCGCCAGCGACTCGCCTACGGCACGATCGATCTGGAGGAGTCGGTCGAGTCGCTGCAGGTCGCCTGCATGCAGGGCCAGGGTGTCCGTCTGCTCGGGTTGACCTGGTCGCCACGTGATCCCGGCGCCGAGCCACAGCGTCCTTTGTCGTTGGGCCGCGACACGCTGGTCGGCGTGCCGACCGACCTCCGCAACCAGTACCCGGCCTCCGCGGGCTTCGAGCTGAGTCCGTTGATCGGCACCAAGACGGTATCGCTACCTGCCGATGCAGTGCGCGGCTCGAGCCGGATGTGGTTGGTCTACCACGGTCTCTATCGCCTGCTGATGCAGGACCAGATCGGCCGAGGCAGCGTGGTCTGCGAGCTGCGCATCGAGTTCGAGGACGAGCGGGACCCGGTCACGGTGCGGTTCGAGCACCAGCGCTCGATGCTCTTCAGTCAGGAGCGCTACAACCAGGAACTCGAGGAGGACTCCGAGGCGCAGGTCTTCCATCGTTGGCTCGGCGACGACCTCGAGCCGCGACTCGACCTTATCCGCGAAGTGCAGTTGCCGCCGGGCGCCGTGCCGGTGCGGCTGCACTTCCGCAACACCGGGCCCTACCCGATGCGGTTCCGTTCGTTGGTGTTCGGGCGAGAGGTCGAGACGGTGGTGGTGCGCGACCGCCAACAGCAGCGACTCCTGTCGCGCGAGGGCGGCGAGCAGCTGCTCGCGCCAGAGCTGCTCGATCGCCTCGGCCGGGTTTCGTTCGGTGTCTACCGCAACGGCAAGCTCTCGGTCGCCGACAGCGATGGCGAACTCTGGCAGGATCGTGCCACCTTGCCGGTCGAGGCGCGTCGCCTTGCCAGCGCCGACGAGGGGGTCGCGAGGTCCGTAGAGCGCAGCGGCATGGTCGTCGACGAGTTCTACCTGCGACTCCGCGGCGAGGCCTGGTCCGATGCAATGCTCGGTGCTTTCCTCGTCGATCGCGAGCATGGCGAGTTCCTGACTTCGGTGAACCAGGTCGGGGCGCTGCTGATGCTCGGCTCGCTGCCGGTGTTGCTGCTGCTGCTGGCCGAGATCCTGTCGGTGTTCAACAGCCTTCGGATCCGACTGGTCTCCGTCCTCACGGTCGCGGCTCTGGTGCCGCTGTCGGTGCTGTCGCTGGTGCTGGTCGACGTGCTCGAGGAGGACCACGAGACCCGGCTGCGCGAGGCGATGGTCGAGTCTGTCGCGTCGACCGCGGCACGGCTCGACGACGAGAAGGCGCAGATCCGCGAGTCGGTGAAGACCTGGCTCGACGACCTCGTGGAGTTCTTCCGGCCCCACCTCCAGTCCGATCCCGAGCCGCTCGCGGAGGATCTTCCGGCACGCCTGCAGCAGCGGCTGAAAGACCAGATGCCGCCGGCCTGGGGCGACTCCGGCTTCCTGCGCTTCGAGTTCACGCCTCATCCGGACCGTGCCGGGCTCATGCCGCTGGTGGCGGCGGTCGGCAACGTCGAGCTCCGAAACCTGGAAACCCAGCTGCGCGCGGATCCGGCAGTCCAGCTGGTCTGGGGCGTGCCGTTGCTCGGCGTGCGAGCCGCGGTGGAGGAGTCGCTCGGCACCTTCTCGCTGTCGGCCGGTCGACGAGTCGACTCTTCGCTACTGGCCGAGCCGGCTCGCGATCGCGGCATCGTGGTGTGTAGCGTCGATGGCTACCCGGTTGCCGTGGGCGGCAGTGAGAGCGTGCCAGCCGACGATCTCGAGGCGCACGCGCGACGTGCCGAGGTGATCCGGGCGCGGGCCGAGATGGTGGAGGCGCTGGCGTTGCGCGGCGACCCGCAGGTCGAGCGGCACGCCTCGGAGAGCGGCCAGGCGTGGGTGGCGGCCTATCAGCTGGTCCGGGGCCTGCAGGATGCTCCGCGTCTGCTGCTCGGCGTGGTCCGCTCCGATGCCGCCGCGACCCTCCCATTGGGCTTCGGCCGCGTGCCGGTACGGGCGTTCTTCGTCGGCGTGGCCGGCATCCTGCTGTTGCTCTCGTTGTTCCTGTCGTTCGTGGTGACGGCGCGGATCTCGCGTCCGATCGAGCAGCTCGAGCAGGGCGCCGAGTCGCTGCGGCGCGGCGATCTCGACGTGCGGATCCGTTCCGACGAGGGCGGACAGATCGGTCGGCTCACCCGGACCTTCAACCACATGGCGGCCGACCTCCGCGGTCGGATCGAGGATCTGCGCCTGCTGAACCGGGGCATCCAGGAGCTGTCGAGCAAGCTCGAGCTGAACGACGTGATCTCGACCGCGGTCGGAGTCTTCTCTCGTCACGCCGGTGCCGACGCGGTGCGTCTGTTGCTCGTCGACCGAGAGCGCGATTCGGTCGTGCTGGTCGGCGGACCCGGGGAAGCGCTGGTCGATGCCGACGCATCGGAGGTGGGCGCCTTGCTCGGGGCTGTGGGGCCCTGTGCACTCGGTCTGCCCGGTTCGGCACTGGTCTCGGACCTGCCCGGATACCGCGTCGCGCTGGCGCTGCCGATGGTGGCAGGTGGACGGAGCCGTGGCGCGGTGCTCCTGCTCTTCGAGTCGATGCGTCCCGCCGAGGTGCCGCTCGAGCTGCTCGCGGCGATGTCCGCGCAGACCGCGGCGGCGCTCGAGAACGCGCGCCTGTACCACACCGCGGTCGAGGACGTGTACACCGGGGCGCTGCGACCCGAGTTCTTTCAGAACCGCGTGGTGGCAGAAGTCTCCGTGGCGGAGCGAGAGGGTCGCTCGCTGGCGCTATGTGGTCTGCGCTTCGCCGATGGTGAGGCCATCGCGGCAGTACTCGGCAAGGAGCGGCTCGGCCGGCTGATGGAGCAGCTGGTGCGGGTGGCCCGAGAGCAGCTCGGTGCGGATGCGATCATCGGGCGGGTCGGGCCGGCTTCGCTGTCGGCGCTGGTCCGCGGTCGTGAGCGTGCGCTTCTCGAACGGGCTCAGGCCGAGGTGGTGGCGGCGGTGCGAAGCTTCGACGTGGAGCTGCCGACCCGATTGGCTCCCTTGCGGATCCTGACCGGTCTGGCCTGCTATCCCGAGGAAGCGGCCTCGGGCGAGTTCCTGATCGACGCGCTGGCGACGCGACTGGCAGCTGGCGCGCAGCCGTCCGATGCAGCGGCGCGGGATCCCGGCCCCGGCGTCGTCCTGCAGAGCCCGGCGATGCAACCGGTGGTTCGCACCCTCGAGCGGGTGGCGCCGACCGATATCTCGGTGCTGCTGATCGGCGAGACCGGCACCGGCAAGGAGGTGCTGGCCGATCTCCTGCACCGCTGGAGTCGCCGGGCCTCGGGGCCGCTGGTGAAGGTCCATTGCGCGGCGTTGCCGGAGAGCCTGCTGCAGTCCGAGCTGTTCGGGCACGAGAAGGGTGCTTTCACGGGCGCGCAGGAGCGCAAGCTCGGTCGCTTCGAGCAGGCCCAGGGCGGCACGATCTTCCTCGACGAGATCGGCGAGATCTCGCTCGACGTGCAGGTGAAGCTCCTACGCGTGCTTCAGGAGCGGGAGATCGATCGGGTCGGCGGCTCGCGGCCGGTTCCGGTCGACGTGCGGGTCGTGGCAGCGACCAACCGGGACGTCGAGGAGATGGTCCGCGATGGGCGCTTCCGTGAGGATCTGTACTACCGTCTGCAGGGCATGCTGATCCACGTGCCGCCGCTGCGTGAGCGCAAGCAGGAGATCCCGGCACTGGTCGAGCAGTTCCGTCGCCTGGCGGTGGCCGAGGGGCACACGCGTGCCAGGGGATTCGCCCCCGCGGCGATGGACTGGCTGTTCCGCCAGGCGTGGCCGGGCAATGTCCGCGAGCTGAAGAACGCGGTGTTCAGGGCCTTGGTCCTGGCGCGGGGCGAGCAGGTCGAGCGAGCGGACTTCGCTGGGCTGGACCAGCTCGTGGCTGCGTCGGATCCGATCGTCGTGCGGGTCGACGAGGTCTCGGCCCCGGAGCGGCCTCTGCCGGAGCCTCCGGTGCCTGGAACCGTGGTGTCGGCCGGGGCCGGGCCGGTCGAAACGACTTCGGCACCCGGGGGCGAGGTCTCCACCAGTCGTGCCCCTGGTGAGGTTCGGGAGGCGGCCGGGTCTGGCGTCGGTACCGACCGGATGGTGGCGCCGTCTCAGGAGGACCCGCCACGCCCGGCGGAGCCTCCTGGGGAGCGGGCGGCGGCCGAGCGCCACGCCAGGAATGATGCTCCCGAGGTGTCTGGCAACGGAGGCCTCGATCCGCGGGGTGCCCGGATTCTCGCCCTGCTGGCCGTCGAGCCCGAGATCACAACGTCCCAGGTTTCGGAGCGGCTCGAGGTCAGTGCCCGCACTGCGCTCCGGCTGCTGTCGCAGTTGGTGGAGTCCGGTTCGATCGAGCGGCTCGGCAAGCGCCGTGGAGCTCGATACCGCCAGATCCGCGCTGATTCCGCCAAGCCGGAGAACTCCAGTGACGGATGATTCCGCCGCGTGTGCGGCGGATTGAGGTTCCGTCAGCCATCAGGGTCTGGCGGAATCTTGGTGGTTCGCCGTGCCAACAAAAAAGCCACGGGACTGTCCGGACTGTAGATGTCTGGCAGAACGTGGCTTGTGGAGTGGCGGATTGGTCTGCGACGATCCGCTTCAGGTGTGGGCATCTTTGTTGCGACAGGCTCCTACGTGGCTCGGCGGTGTGCCAGCTTCGAAAAGCTCAGACTTTCTTGGTGCGTATCCGCAGCGAGTTGCCGCTCTGTCCGCTGAACCACGCTTCTCCCTGACCGGAGACCGAAGTGATGACCGCGAACCTCAAGCAGACCCTCCTGACCGTCGTTGCCGTGATCGCCTTGACGGCTGCCCTCAGCGCGCAGGGGATCGAAGTGAAGTCCAGCGCAGTGGTCCTTGCCGGGAGCACCGCGAACTGCACGCAGCCCGCGACCATCGACTTCGACGAAGTGAAGGAGGCGACGCCCGAGTGGAAGACGATCCGCTCCGAGGGGGTGCAGGCCGGTTCGGCGCGCTACCAGCTGCTGACCTCCAAGATGAATCAGCGGATCCGCAGTGCCTGCTCGCAGGTTGCAAGTGCGGAGAGCCGGGACTGCGTCGTGCGCGAGGGCGACATCCGCAACGACAACGGCCTCGACGTTGCCGATCTGACCGACCAGGTCGTGGAGCAGATCGAGAACAGCTGAGTCTGGCGGCTGTCGGTCGAGGTGCAGCCAAGGTTCGCGAGGTTCCACAGTGGTCGCTCCAGACCGGCTCGGCTACCGTCGGACCGAGGTTCCGGACGGTCAGGTTCGGAGCCGGCCGCGCGATGGCGCGGAGTTCCCCCCCGGCGGTGGGTGACAGGGCGATTCCTGAGGAGGATCCGATTCCCGCTGTCGGCGCAGTCTTCTCGGTCCCGGAGGTTTCGGTCGAACGATGCCCACAGCCCCGCGCACGCTCCGCGGCCTCGGCCTGACCGTTCTCGCGCCGCTGGTCGGATGCGCGGTCTCCGAGCCCGGTATCGAGGTCGACGTGCGACCCCAGGTGGAGGTCGCGACCTTCGATGCCGCAGGTATGCCGACCAGCGGCCGTGACCTCGCGGAGGAGGTCTACGGCCTGGGGCCGAACGGCGGACCACGGGTCGGTTGGGAACGGGTCCGCGCGGTGCTCGGGGACACCGCCGTGGACGAGGCCTCCGCTGCGCGCCGGTCCCCGGATCGGGATCGGCAGCAGGACCCCCAGCAGGATCCGGCCGCAACGGCTGCAGCCGGCGAGGAAGCGACCGCCGGAGGTGGCGCCGAGCAAGATCCCCAGGACCCCGTCGAGATCGCCGCCGCGCAGGCGGAAGCCGAGGCGAAGCGGCGCTCCGACGAGGCGCGGCTGCGCATCGCGTTCGGCGACGCGATCCTGATCAACCCGGACGGCACGGTCACCAAGCAGTACTTCCTCGGCTCCAGCGCCGGTCAGGTGTTCCTCAACCTGCTCGCACCGCTGAGTACGGCCAAGCCGAATCCGTCGGTCACGGGTCAGCGGTTCGGTGGTCCGACCGAGAACGCGCAGGGCTCGGTGCTCGGCCGCATGCTGGGTCCCGACAACGAGGTCGAGATCGTCTACTTCAACGACTTCGAGACGCTCGAGGACATGCCGCCACGCGCCAATGCGGCGAATCAGACCAAACCGACGAAGGGTGGCAGCAACTCGCTCCTGCTGGTGACCGCCGAGCCCAGCGCGCTGACGGCGTTCGAGCGGGCCCTCGACCTGTTCTACTCGAACATTCCGCAGGTCCAGATCGAGGTGAAGGTCGTCGAGTACACCGAGTCCGACACCCTCGCCTTCGGCATCACGCCGATCGACGGCAACACTCCGACCTTCTCGAACCTCCGGTCCGGCCGGCTCATCAATTCGATCACCTCGGACTTCCCGCTCACGGCACCGCTGACCGGCGGTGGCAGCATCACCGACCGCGGCCTGATCTCGCTGGGCGGCATCCACGACTCCTGGGAGCTCAACGCGGTGCTCGAGGCGCTGGCCACCCGCAACGTCGCCGACATCAAGAGTCAGCCGACGTTGGTGGTCCGCAACGGCGGGCTCGCGACGGTCACCACCGTGACCGAGCAGCCGTTCCCCGAGGCCCGGATCTCCAACCAGACCGTTGCGACCACCAACATCAAGTTCAAGAACGTCGGCATCGTGATGGACATCCGGCCCGAGGTCGCCGGCACCAACACGGTGGTGCTCAACATCTACGTGAGCGTCTCGGCGATCACCGGCTTCGTGCAGTCGGAACCTGTGCCCACGCCGATCGTGGCGACCCGCGAGGCGGCGACGTCGGTCCACCTGCGCGAGGGTCAGGCCACGGTGATCGGTGGGCTGGTCTCCGACTCGTCACTCGACACCGAGACCAAGGTCCCGTTGCTCGGCGACATCCCGCTGCTCGGCATGCTGTTCCGCTCCACCTCGACCCAGCGCCAGCGGACCATGCTCGAGTTCTACATCACGCCGCGGATCCTGGTCGGTCCGCGCAGCGGTGGCGGGTTCTGAAGCCGTGGTCGGGCCGGGAGTTCCGGTCCCCGGTCCGGCCTGGGTAGACTGCGGGTCCCCGCGGCCGATTCCCCGGAAGAGGATCGCGGACCCCGTCGTCCGATCCCAACCGATGTCCACCCGACCCCGAGACCCTGCGCCGCAGCGCAGCTTCGACGCGAACCGCGAGTCCGGCGCCATCCTGGTGCTGACCCTGATCGTCGTGGTCCTGCTCTACGCGATGGTCTGGCAGCTCACCCGCACCGCCGAGACCGCGCGGCTGATGGGCGAGAACGACCTGCTGGTCGCGCGGATGGAGAACCACATGGTCTTCAGCCTGGCGCAGATCGAGGACATGTTGGCGCAGGACCTCGACGCCGCCGCGGCGGGCGAGGATGCCGGCGGGGCCGGCGGCGGTCTTCCAGGTATGGGCGGCGGCTTGCCGGGAGGCGCGGGCGGCGGCCTTCCGGGTGGAGCTGGTGGCGGCGAGGGCGAGGAAGAACAGGACGCTGCGGCGGTGGCCGACGGCAGCCAGGACGCGTGGTACCGTCCGACCGCCTACTCCGAGAACGACATCACCACCTACGTGTGGGTCGAGGACGAGAACCGCAAGTTCAACATCCTCGCGATGGTGAGCCCCGACGAGGAGTTCGCCGAGGAGTCGAAGCAGCGCTTCATCCGGCTGATCGACGTGCTGCGGGAAGGCACCGACTGGGACCTGTCGCAGTCGCAGGGCAGCGCGCTCGCCGAGGAGATCCTCGACTGGATGGAGGCGCGGACCCGCGGCGAATACCTGCCGCGACCCAAGCTGAAGAGCGACATCGAAGAGGGGGCTCGCAACAACATCACGCTGCCGCTGCAGCTCGACGAGATCCGCCTGCTGGCGGGCGTGACCGACGAGGTCTACTTCGACAAGGTCTTCGAGCGGAAGGTCGTGCTCGGACTGGAGTCGGTGCTCACCGTCAGCACGTCCTTGGCGTACGACCCGGGTGACCCCGACGATCCGGCCAACCAACAGCAGCAGAACCAGCCGGCCGGGGCCGGGGCCGGTGCTGGTGATGCCGGGGCCGGCGGAGGCGAGGGCGCCCCGGCCGGAAGCGGCGAAGATGTCGCCGACCTCGAACCGATCGGTCAGGGCATCCGCATCAATGTGAACACCGCGCCGTGGCCGGTGCTGCGCTGCCTGTTCCCGCCCGCGGAGCTATCGGATGCGGCCCTCGAGGCGATCCTCCGGTTCCGCAACGAGGAGGTCGAAGACACGGGCCTCGAGGGCGGCGATTCGGACTACACGCTCTACGTCCAGGACGCTGACCAGGTGAAGCGCAAGATGTTCACCGACCTGTCGGAGTTGGAAGAGCTGCCCGAACTCCAGAACCTGCCGGACCCGACGATCCGCGACGAGCTGCTCGAACTCCTGACCGTGCAGTCCGACGTGTTCTCGGTGCACATGGCGTCGCTCTACAAGCGCAACGAGGAGTCGCGCAGCTTCGTGCTGCAGCGGGCGCGCTCCATCCTGGTCCGCGTCGAGGGCGACGACGGCGCGCAGATCCACCCGATCGTCCTGCACGAGCGCCGCTTCGGCCTCCGGGTCCTGTTCGAGGATCCGGTTGACCAACGCGACCTCTCCGACCGTGCGTCGACCTACGGCGAGATGGACGCGTTCAGCCAGGAGGAGGCGGCCTGGAACCCGTTCCTCCTCGACTTCTACCGCCCGCAGTACGAGCGCGACGAGCTGTTCAACTACAGCGAACGCCTTCGATGAGTTCGCGGAACCGGTCGAACAGGTAGAGCGAGTCGTGCGGACCCGGTGCCGCCTCCGGGTGGTATTGGATCGAGAACACCGGCAGCTCCTTGTGGCGGATTCCTTCGACGGTCTTGTCGTTGAGGTTCACGTGGGTGACCTCGACCGAGTCCGGCAGCTTCTCCGGGTCGACCGCGAACGAGTGGTTCTGCGAGGTGATCTCGACCTTCTGGGTGAGCAGGTCCATCACCGGTTGGTTGCCGCCGTGGTGGCCGAACTTCATCTTGAAGGTCTTGGCGCCGAACACCTGGCTGAGGATCTGGTGGCCGAGGCAGATGCCGAACACCGGCACCTTGTCGACGAAGCCCTTCACCGACTTGATCGCATAGTCGAGCAGGGCCGGGTCGCCGGGCCCGTTGCTCAGGAACACGCCGTCGGGTTGCCGCTCGAGCACCGCTTCGGCCGGGGTGTCGGCCGGCACCACCGTGACGTCGAAGCCGCTGGCGACCAGCGAGCGGAGGATGTTGCGCTTGGCGCCGAAGTCGTAGGCGACGATGCGGAACCGGCGGAAGTCGGTGGTGTCCGCCGTGACGGCGCCGGGCGATGCGGTCGCGAATGGCGACTCGTGGCCCTTGGTCCACTCCAGGATCCGCGGCGTGGTGACCTGCAGCACGTGGTCCTCGGCGCTGATCGAGGGTGCCTGCCGAACCCGTTCGACGAGCAGCTCGTCGGAGGTGTCCATGTCCTCGGTCAGCAGGACCTTCAGGGCGCCTGCGTCGCGGACCCGGCGGGTCAGCATCCGCGTGTCGACCCGTTCGATCCCGGGCACGTCGTGCTGGACCAGGTAGTCCGACAGCTCGGTGACCGCGCGGAAGTTGCTCGCCCGCCACGCGGCCTCGCGGCAGATCAGGCCGCTGAGCCAGACCTTCCCCGACTCCTCGTCCTCGCCGTTGACGCCGTAGTTGCCGATGTGCGGCTGGGTCAGCAGGACCGTCTGACCTCGGTAGGAGGGGTCGGTCAGGATCTCCTGGTAGCCGGTGATCGAGGTGTTGAAGACGAGCTCGCCGATGGTTTCGCGGGCCGCGCCGAAGGAGCGGCCACGGAGCACGGTCCCGTCTTCGAGGACCAGGCGGGCAGGCTTGCGGTCGGGTCTAGTCAAAGTCCGGGGAGTCTACCGGGATCGGGCGCGGATGCGACCGGCCGGGGACGAATCAGCCTTCGCCGTCGCCCGGGTGTCGGCCGCCGCGGTTGATCAGGGCCGCGCTGTAGCCTGCACCGAAACCGTTGTCGATGTTGACCACCGACACCCCCGCGGCGCACGACGCCAGCATGGTGGACAGCGCCGCCAGGCCGCCTTGCCCGACTCCGTAGCCGACACTGGTCGGCACGGCGATCACCGGCACGTCGACCAGTCCCGCCAGCACCGAGGGCAGCGCTCCCTCCATTCCCGCCACAGCCACCACCACCCGGGCGGCGCGGATCTCCGGCAGCCGGGCGATCAGTCGGTGCAGGCCGGCGACGCCGACGTCGAGCCAGCTGTCGACCCGCGCGCCCATCGTCTGCATCGTGACCCGGGCCTCGGCCGCGACCCGCAGGTCGGACGTGCCCGCGGCGACCAGCGCGACCCGGCCGGTGCGGGGCAGGGGCTCGGGATCATGGACCACGCAGCGAGCCTCCTGGTGGTGGACCGCCTCCGGCAGAGTTTCGCGGAGCGCCGCGAAGTGCGCGCTGCCGGCGCGCGTCACCAACACCCGTCCGGATCGGGCCGCGATCCGCGCAGCGATCCCGGCGGCCTGCTCCGGAGTCTTGCCCTCGGCGAGCACCACCTCGGGGAAGCCGCAGCGTCGTTCCCGGTCGTGGTCGATCGTCGCGGCCAGCGGGGCGAGCACCTCGGCGCCCCGAGCGGTGGCGAAGTGGGTTCGCAATCGCTCGGCAGCCTGCTCCGGCGTGAGTGCGCCCGAGCGGACCGCGAGCAGCAGCTCGTCCAGTTCCCGGTCGTCACCGCGCGGCACGTTCACTCCTCGCGCCTCGAGGTGGCTCGAGCGTCGAGGCTCAGGTCGTCGACCCGACCGTCCTCGCGCCACAGCCAGGTACCCAGACCGGCGATCATCGCGCCGTTGTCGGTGCACAGGTCGAGCGGTGGAAACACCTGCTCGAGCTTCGACAGGATCTTGTCGTCGGCCAGCCTTGCGCGCAGCAGCTCGTTGCGTGCCACCCCGCCGCCGATCGATAGCGCCACCGCCTCCGGGCGGAGCTTCACGGCGCGGCGCAGCTTGCGGATCAGGGTGTCGACGACCGCGGCTTGGAACGAAGCGGCACAGTCGGCGAGCTGCTGCGCACTCAGCTCCGGCATCGGTCGGGTCGCGCCGGGGCCGCGCAGCTGGTAGAGCAGTGCCGTCTTCAGGCCGCTGAACGACAGGTCGAGCGAGGTCGGACCGAGCATCGGCCGGGGCAGGTCGAGGGCCTTCGGATCGCCGCTTCGCGCGGCCGCCTGGATCGACGGGCCGCCGGGGTAGGACAGGCCCAGCAGAGCCGCCGCCTTGTCGAGAGCTTCACCGGCCGCGTCGTCGAGGGTGCGGCCGAGTCGCTCGCTGCGCGCCGGTCCGTGCATCAGGTAGAGCGCGGTGTGGCCACCCGACGCGACCATCGACAGGCACGGCATCGGCAGGCTCGGGTCGGCCATGAACGCGGCGTGCAGGTGCGCCTGCACGTGGTCGACGCCAACCAGCGGCAGATCGTGGACGAGACTCAGGGTCTTCGCCGCGGCCATCCCGACCAGCAGGCTGCCGACCATTCCCGGCCGGTTGGTCACCGCGATCAGGTCGAGGTCGTCGGCGGTCACTCCGGCGTCGTCGAGCGCGGCTTGCACGATGCCGAGGATCCGGGTGGTGTGCGAGCGGCTGGCGACTTCGGGCACCACTCCGCGGTAGCGGGCGTGCAGGTCGATCTGCGAGTGGATCGTGTTGCTCAGCACCTCGCGACCGTCGCGGACCACGCTCGCGGCGGTCTCGTCGCACGAGGTCTCGATGCCGAGTGCGAGGGTGTGCGGACTGGGCTCCGGAGCGGCGGTCATCGGGGCGTGCCGCCGCTCGGCTTCTGGTCGGCCAGGTCGCGGGCAGCGGAGAGGGCAGCGGCGAGTTGGGCGTCCTCGTCCGGGGTCAGCGGCTCGGCGAGTTCGAAGCCGAGTTCGGTCGCGAGCGTACGGGCCGCATCGCGCCACAGCGGCGGCACGTCGTAGCGGGCCAGGCGCCGGGCGATCCGCGCGGTGTCGGCCGCGCCGAGTTCCACCACGGTGTCCGGCTCGAGGCCGCGCGCCGACGGCGCCCGGCCGTGTCGTGTCGCCTCGGCCGGATCCTGGCCCATGTGACCCTCGATGCAGCGGCCGTCGGGCGTGTAGTAGCGCGAGGTCGTGAGCTTCAGCCGGAAGTCGCGCTCGTTCCACTGGTAGATGCTCTGCACCACGCCCTTGCCGTAGGTGCGGCTGCCGACGACTTGCGCGCGGTGATGGTCCTGGAGCGCACCGGTCAGCACCTCACTGGCGCTCGCGGTGATGCCGTCGACCAGCAGCACGGTCGGCAGCTCCGGCAACCGGCAGAGTTCCTGGCGGGCGAAGTGTTCCTCCACCAGCCGGTCGTCGCGGCGCCGCAGGCTGACGATCCGTCCCTCCGGCAGGAATCGGTTGGCGAGTTCGATCGCCTCGTCGAGCAGACCGCCCGGGTTGTGGCGGAGGTCGAGGATCAGCGCACGAAGGTCGCCGCCGGCCTCGTTGCGGAGCCGATCGACCTCGGCGTCGAACTCTTCGACCGCCTGCCGCTGGAACCCGGCGAGGTGCAGGTAGCCGATGTGTCGTTCGGTGTCGATCAGGTGACCCCACTTGATCCGTGGGTTGGCGACGTGCCCGCGGCGAACCTCGAGCGACACCACTTCGTCCGAGCTGTCCCGCCCGATGGTCAGCGTGACCGTGCTGCCGGCGGGGCCGCGCAGCAACTCCTCGCCGCGGTCGAGCACGTCTTCGGCCGGGAGGTCGGCGAGCGAGTCGTCGCCGATCGCCAGGATCCGGTCGCCGGGTCGCAGTCCCGCGGCCTCGGCCGGGCCGCCGCGCAGGGGGGTCTGCACCGTCAACGGCGTGCGGCCCGCGACCAGCAGCACGCCGATGCCCTGGTAGGTGCCCTCCAGCTCCTGCTCCTCGAAGTGCTCGACCTCCTGTGCGGGCACGAAGCGGCTGTAGGGATCGAGGCGTTCGACCATGCCGGCGATCGCCTCCTCCAGCAGCGCGGCACCGTCCCGCTCCTCCACGTAGTCCTGGAGGACCTGGTGGTGGACGAGCCGCAAGGTGTGCATCTCCTCGGTCGGCAGCGAGTCGATCGCGCGCGACCACAGGAGGATCCCGAGCGGCACGACCAGGAGCACGTAGGTCAGTGCCAGCACGAGGGTTGTCGGGGATCGGAAGCGGCCCATCCGGGCAGTCTAGTCGCGTGACCGAATCGTGCCGCGGAACTTCTGCAGAGGCGCTCGCCTCAGGGAAGCGCCGGGGGTGCGGGTTCGTCTGGGTTCCGTACCATGGGGACGCCATGACCGCTCGTATCCTCGCCGTCGACGACAGCGAGTCCAACCTGGTGCAGATCCAGCTGTTCCTCGCCGACGAGGACATGGCGGTGGAGACCGCGACCAGCGGGGAGGCCGCCCTCGGTCGGCTGCTTCGGGAGGACTTCGACCTGGTGCTGCTCGACGTGGTCCTACCCAGCCTTGATGGCTTCGAGGTGTGCCGGCGACTGAAGCGCGACCCCCGCACCGCGGACCTGCCGGTGCTGTTCCTCACCGGCCGCGCCCGCGACGACGCGGCCCGCTTGATGGGCTTCCAGGTCGGTGCCGCCGACTTCCTGACCAAGCCGTTCCGCCGCGAGGAGTTGGTCGCGCGGATCCATGTATTGCTGTCCTTGCACCAGCGGATCCACCATCTCACCGACCGCTGCGCCGATCTCGAACTCCGCACCCGACTCGAAGGTCAGCGTGCGCAAGCGCTTCAGTTCGAAGCCGTCGCGCTTCGTGAGGTGCTTCGGGCCGAGCGCGACGCCCCGCTGCGGGTGAGCAGGCGGCAGGACTCCGCGGGCGGTCCCGACCCCGAGCGACCGGTCGAGCGACGGGCCGTCCCGGGGCCGGACGACGGCGAGTGGGTGGTCGAACGCGACGTGGTGGATGTGGCCCGACGCGAGGCCGAACTGCGCGCCCGGGAGCGCGCGGTCGCGGAGGCCGACGAGGAGCGAGAAACGGCCGCGGGAGCTGCGGCGCGCGGCTACCGGATCCGCGAGTTCCTGGGCGAGTCGGAGTGCCTGCAGGACCTGCACGACCTCGTGTCGCGGCTGCGCGACGTCCGGGCGACGGTGCTGATCGAAGGCGAGACGGGGACCGGCAAGGAGTTGGTCGCCCGCGCGCTGCACTACGACGGTCGCTACGCGTCGCGGCCCTTCCTGCCGATCCACTGTGGCGCGATCTCTCCGGAGTTGATCGAGAGCGAACTGTTCGGCTACGAGAAGGGCGCGTTCACCGGGGCGCAGGATCGAAAGGACGGGTTGTTCACCGCCGCGGACGGTGGCACGGTGTTCCTCGACGAGATCGCCGAGGCCAGTCTCGACCTGCAGGTCAAGCTGCTGCGCGTGCTGCAGCTCGGCGAGATCCGGCCGGTCGGCGCGAGCCGGCCGCGTCACGTCGACGTGCGGATCGTCGCGGCGACCAACCGTGACCTCGCGGCGATGGTCGAGGAAGGGCGGTTCCGCGAGGATCTCTACTACCGCCTCCAGTGCGTGACCCTGCAGATCGCGCCGCTCAGGGACCGGATCGACGACCTGCCCGCATTGACCGAGCGGCTGCTCGCCGAGTGGAACGAGCGCCTGGCGCCGCCGGTGCCGCTGACGGGTGTCTCGCACGCGGCCCTCGAGGCGATGCGGACCTACGATTGGCCGGGCAACGTCCGTGAGCTCGAGAACGTCCTGAAGGCGGCGGTGGCGATCGGACGCAACGAGGTGTTGCAGGTCGAGGACCTGCCTGCAGGGTTGCGGGGCGTGCGGATGCCCAGGCCGCAAGGTGCGATCACGGATCCGGCGGTGGATCTCCAGGGGCGGCGCGACGAGATCGACCGGGACGCTTTCGCGCGGGCTCTCGCGGCTCACGATGGTGACAAGCGCGCAGCTGCCGCTGCCCTGGGGATGTCGCGGAGCACCTTCTACCGTCGCCTGAAGAAGCTCGAGAACCCGGGTTCCGCAAGTGTCGCCAAGGCCCGTCACCCGCTATCCTGCGACGCCGCCGACGGAAGGAATCTCAACCGATGACCCACGCCCGCTTCGTCCGTCTCGAAGGTCTCGACAAGCCGTGTCTCGTGGTCAGCGAGACCGGTGATCTGCCGGACGAGCTGATCATCGACTTCTCGAAGACCAACGAGCACTGGGCTCACGAGCGCTCCGAGCCGGTGACTTTCCGGATCCAGCCGTCGACCCGCGACGAGGACCAGCCGACGTACGTCGAGATGTTCGACGACTGAACGCCATCCGGTCGGTGCGGTCCGGAGACCGTCCCAGGCCCCGCCCGGAACAAATTGGGGTGAGCTTGAGCGGCGGTTGACCGGGAGGGAGACGATCTCAGGTCGGAGTCCGGATCTCCGCAACCGATCGTCATGAACCAACCCTCGCTCGTCGCTCTCGCGGTCGCCACGTTGTGCGCGACCGTTTCCCCCCAAGGTCTGGTCCAGGAAGGACCCGAGCCGAACAACTCGACCTCGACCGCGACCGCCATGCAGTGCGGGTCCCAGGGCGAGGGCGACGTCGTCGTCGGTGGCGACCAGGACTGGTGGTCTTTCGGTGTTTCCTCCGCGTCGACGCTGTTGATCACCACGGGACCGGGCCTGTCGGGGCCCGGCCTTCCCGGCGCCCTGTCCGATACCGTGCTCGAGCTGTACGACGCGGCCGGAACGCTACTCGCCGAGAACGACGACTTCGGCGGCACCCAATCGACCAGCTACCGGCGCCGCGGGACCTACTCGCTGCTGCAGGTGGGGGTGCCGGCCGGCACCTACTACGTGAACGTCCGCGGCTTCGGTAGCGCGCAGACCGGCAACTACACCCTCGACGTGCAGTGCACGGGCCAGCAGCCATACTTCGCCGAGGGTCCGGAGCCCAACGGTGATCCGAACGATCCGATCGCCCCGGGCACCCCGACGCCACTGCCGCAGCTCGAGTCGGTCGTAGACGGCGACATCTCGATGGCAGGCGACAGCGACTGGTACTCGTTCAGCATCGGTGCGCAGACCGAGGTGTTGATCGAGACCGGGGAGAGTGGCGTGGCCGGCGGCTCGATCGGTGACTCCACGTTGGAGCTGTTCGACAGCGCCGGCCAGAGCATCGCCGCCGACGACGACGGCGGCTCCGGTGCCTACTCGCAGATCGGCATCTCGCTCGCGCCCGGCACCTACTTCATCGACGTGCGGGGCTTCGGCACCCGTTTCGGCACCTACCGGCTGTGGCTCTGGCAGCTCGTTCCTCCCGCCGCATCGGTGTCGGAGTCGCCCGAACCGAACGACACGGTGGCTACGGCGACGCCTTTGCCGTGTGGCGTGGCCGGCGTGGGTGACATCAGCAGCGACGACCACGACTACTGGTCGTTCACGCTGACCCAGCCGACCACGGTGACCGCCTACACCGAGCCTGACCCTGCGGGGGCGCTCGGCTTCCTCAACGACACCGAACTCACGCTCCGCGATGCTGCGACCAACGCGGTGATCGCCTACGACGACGACAACGGTCGGGGTCTCTACTCGGAGATCGTCGCGCATCTGCCGCCCGGCAACTACGTCTGGGACGTGGAGGGCTATGGCACCAACGACGTCGGTGACTACGTCCTGTACTTCGGCTGTGCGGGGGCGGTGGCGTTCGCCGAGTCGCAACCCGGAGGCTGTGTGGGATCGAATGGCTCGGTGCCGACCGCGCAGATCCGCGACCTCGAAGCGCCGGTGATCGGCACGACCTTCGTCGTCGACTTCGTGCAGTGCCCGGCAGCGTCGACGATGTTCGCCATGATCGGCTTCGACATCACGCAGACCAGCAGCGGGTTCCCGTTGCCGTTCGACCTGACCTTCCTCGGCGCGCCGGGCTGCGCGATCGAGGTCGATCCATTGGTGGCCGTGCCCTTGACCTCCGGACCGTTCGGCGCTTCCACCGCGGTGCTGCCGATCGCCCTCGATCCTGCGCTGGTCGGGATCACCGGGTATGTGCAGGGCTTCGTCCCCGATCCGGCGGCGAACAACTTCGGCGCGACCACCAGCAACCGCGCCGTGTGGTCGATCGGCGATCGTCTCTGAACGGTGGTTCGCCGCGGCGGATGATTGCGCCAGGCGACGAATTGATCACGGTCGGGCGTCGTCGGGCTGGCGCCTGACCGCATTGACGTCGAGGTGCGGACTGCTTCGACGTGAACTGCGGTGGGGGGGGGAGGGAGCGGCATGACCCCGCGGAGTCGTTAGACTTCCGCCTTCCTGCCTGTCCCGTTCAGTCAGCTATTCTCTCTCGACTCACGTGAGACACCGCGCGCCGCCCCCGCACGCGGTGATGGAGAGTCCGATCCATGCGATTCCTTCCTTCGGCCGTCCTCGGCCTGACCGCGATCAGCGGTCTGTGTGCGCAATCCTGGGAAGACCGCATTGCCGCCCAATGGCCCGGCGATGCGATCCTCAAGGTGTCCGAGCGCGAGTTCACCTCCTTCCTCCACCTCCACCTCGCGCAGCTCGGCGACAAGGCCGCCGCGGTGCACGCCTTCCAGTTCGCCCAGTCGCGCGCCTACGGCGTGTCGGGCCCGGTCGGCTTCGCGGTCCCCACGCCCCCCGCCGTGCTGCCCGAGAGTGGTGTGTCGCTCAATGCCGCGATCTCCGAGGCCAACGAGCCCAACGGCGATCCGAACAACGGTGGTGGCGTCCCGACCCTGATCAGCGTCGGCGACGAGGGGCAGGGCCTTCTCACGCCGGGCGACGACGACTGGTGGCAGTTCACGTTGACCCGCACGGCCAACCTGATCATCAACACGTCGCGCGTCGGCATGGCGAACGTCAGTGACACGGTGATCGAGCTGTTCGACGCGGCCTCCGGGTCGCTCGCGTTCAACGACGACTTCCTCGGCTACAGCCTCTACTCCCGACTCGATGTGACGCTCGCTCCAGGCGTCTACTACGTCAAGGTGCGCGCGTTCAGTCCGACCCAGGAAGGCGAATACGGTCTGGACATCCACGAGCCGTTGCCGTCGAGCGGCCTGCAGACGGTTGCCGAGGGTCCGGAGGACAACGGTGACCCGAACAACGGTGGCACGCCGACGCCGGCAGACTGCAACACGCGTTGTCTGGGCAACATCGAGTCGGGTACCGATACCGACTGGTGGTCGTTCACCCTCACCGCGGATACCGACGTGGTCCTGCAGACCGGTCCGGACAACCCAGGCGGCGCGGAGGTCGGCGATTCCACGATGACGCTGCGCGACGCGATGGGCGCCTCCATCGAATTCGACGACGACGACGGCCCCGGCCTCTACTCGTTCATCAGCCGCACGCTGACCGCCGGCACCTACTACGTCGAGGTCGACGGCTTCGGATCCACCCGAACCGGTTACTACAACCTGGACATCCTGTGCCTCGGCGGCACGGTGCCCGCCAGCTACACGATCACCGGCCAGGGCTGCGCGGGCAGCAACGGCAACACGCCGTTCCTGTCGGTCGGCGATCCCGAGCAGCCGGTGATCGGTACCACCTTCTCGATCCTCTGCAACGACCTGAACCCGGGCCTCCTGGCGCTCGGCAACCTCGGCTTCACGCAGACCCTGTTCGGCGGCTTTCAGTGCCCGTTGGACCTGAGCCCGTTCGGCGCGACCGGCTGCACGATCTACTCCGACTCGACGGTGTTCTTCCCGCTGGTCGTCGACCCGGTGACCAACGCCGCGGTGTTCTCGCTGGAGATCCCGCGCCTCGCCTACCTCGAGGGTCTGACCTTCTACGAGCAGGTCTTCGTCCTCGACCCGGCTGCCAACGCGTTCGGCGCCTACATGTCCGACGCGCTGGTCGGCGTGCTCGGCCGCCGCGACTGAAGCTGATTGCTTCGCCATTGCGGGCGCGACCTTGCGCCCGTACGGAGCAGGACTCCCGCGATCGGGGGACCTGAGCCGACGAGCGCCGTGCGCCACCGGGAAGTCCGCGTGCCGCCGGGCGCTCCCCCTTGACGGTGCCCCCCTACGTACCGAGCGCCGACCGGCACCCCGCCCCGGCGCAGGAGAGTCCCCTACCATGCAAATCAGTACCACGGCCGTCCTCGGCCTGACCGCGATCGGCGGTCTGTGTGCTCAGTCCTGGGAAGACCGCGTCGAGGCCCGTTGGCCCGGCGCTGCGATCCTCAAGGTCACGGAGCAGGAGTTCACTTCGTTCCTGCACCAGAACCTCGCGCAGCTCGGCGACAAGGCCGCCGGAGTCGGTGCCTTCCAGTCAGCCCAGGCGCGGGCCTACGGCTTGCCGCACGCGGCCGGATTCCTCTTCCCCACGCCGCCCGCGGTCCTGCCGGAGAGCGGTCTGTCGCTGAACGCCGCGATCTCCGAGGCCAACGAGCCCAACGGCGATCCGAACAGCGGCGGCGGCATCCCGACCCTGATCAGCGTCGGCGACGAAGGCCAGGGCCATCTGAGCCCGGGCGACGACGACTGGTGGCGCTTCTCCGTCACCCGCCGCTTCGATCTGATCATCAACACCACGCGGATCGGTACCGCGAACGTCAGCGACACGGTGATCGAACTGTACGACGTCGGCTCGAACCTGCTCGCCGCCAACGACGACTTCTTGGGTTACGGCCTCTACTCGCGACTCGACGTGACGCTCGACACGGGCGTGTACTACGTGAAGGTGCGCGCGTTCAGCCCGACCCAGGAAGGCGAATACGGTCTGGACATCCACGAGCCGTTGCCGTCGAGCGGCCTGCAGACGGTTGCCGAGGGTCCGGAGGACAACGGTGACCCGAACAACGGTGGCACGCCGACGCCGGCAGACTGCAACACGCGTTGTCTGGGCAACATCGAGTCGGGTACCGATACCGACTGGTGGTCGTTCACCCTCACCGCGGATACCGACGTGGTCCTGCAGACCGGTCCGGACAACCCAGGCGGCGCGGAGGTCGGCGATTCCACGATGACGCTGCGCGACGCGATGGGCGCCTCCATCGAATTCGACGACGACGACGGCCCCGGCCTCTACTCGTTCATCAGCCGCACGCTGACCGCCGGCACCTACTACGTCG
This sequence comes from bacterium, assembly GCA_030432695.1. Classification (GTDB taxonomy): domain Bacteria; phylum Planctomycetota; class UBA1135; order UBA1135; family UBA2386; genus JAUILN01. The sequence continues at coordinate 247,724 of JAUILN010000004.1, forward strand.
AGGTCGACGGCTTCGGATCCACCCGAACCGGTTACTACAACCTGGACATCCTGTGCCTCGGCGGCACGGTGCCCGCCAGCTACACGATCACCGGCCAGGGCTGCGCGGGCAGCAACGGCAACACGCCGTTCCTGTCGGTCGGCGATCCCGAGCAGCCGGTGATCGGCACCACCTTCTCGGTTCGCTGCAACGACCTGAACGCCAGCATGCCGACCATCGCCAGCCTGGGCTTCTCACAGACCCTGGACGGCGGCTTCCAGTGCCCGCTCGACCTGACGCCCTTCGGCGCTCCGGGATGCACGGTCTACTCGGACTCGGTGGTGTCGTTCGTGCTCGTGGTCGATCCGGTGACCAGCAGCTCTCTGATCTCCGTGGAGATCCCGCGCGAGCCGTCGATCGAAGGCGTCGTGTTCTACGAGCAGGTCTACGTCCTCGACCCGGCCGCGAACGCGTTCGGTGCCTACATGTCCGACGCGCTCGTCGGCGTGCTCGGCCGCCGGGACTGAGGCGGCCTGCCATGCGGGCGGCGGGGACCCGAACCGGCTCCCACGCCCTACTCCGCGTCGTCGGCGGTCGCGACCGCTGCCCGGCGGCGACGCTGCGGGGCCGGTTTGGACTTGCCGCCGAACAGCTTCATCAGGAACGCTCCGACTGCGGCGAGGCCGATCGCGATCGGCTTCCACAGGCCGAGCAGGATCTTGAGGAAGCCGCCCTTGAGCAGCAGCTTGCCGCCGATCAGGGCACCGATGCCGCCGACCACCAGCGGGTCGACACCCTCCTGGTAGTCGCCGTAGCGCTCGCCGTCGACGAAATCGACGGCCGGCAGGATCGCGCGCACACCGCGGCGCACGGCGTCGAGTTCTTCCATCCCGGCGACCGCTTGCAGCACCAGAGTGCCGCGGCGGCCGAGGATGCGCACGTCGTAGTTGAGCGCGTCGCCCGACTCACCCGTGGGCTCGGTGAAGCGGAGATGCTTGGCCCAGTACAGCTTCTTGCTGGCTGAGTCGTAGCTCGGCCGCTCGGCCCAGCCGCGTAGCTCGATGGTTCCGTAGCCCGCGGCGCTGCGTGCTTCGTTGGAGGCCTCCGTGCCCTCCTGCATCGTCGCCAGCAGGTCGTCGTAATCGATGCCGGCGGCGTCGCCGTCGTCGACGTGGCCCTCGTCGTCGTAGCTGACGATGATCGCCCAGCTCGGCGACCCCTCGTCCTCGCTCTCGAACTCCGGAGGAGTCAGCAGGCCGAGGGTGTCCGGGTCGGGCGGGTTGTTCCAGATCCGCTCGACGATGAAGCGGGCGCCTTCCGGCTGCAGGTAGTGCCAGCCTTCGGGCAGGTCGATCGTGGCCTTGCCGCCCTCGACGGTGACCTCGCCGGACTCCAGGCCCAACTGGGTCAGCATCTCGCTCCAGGTCGGCCCGGCTTCCGGGCCGGGATCCTGTGCGTCGTCCTGTGCGCGCGCGCCGGCCTGCAGGGCGAGCGCGATCACCGCCATCACGGCGGTCGTCCTCGGAATCGTCATCGTTCTCCTTCGCGGGGTGCGGATCGGGCGCCGCATCTTGCAGACGAGGGAGAACGAAACAACCCGCGGGTCGGATCAGCCGCCGGTCGCCCGCCGGGCCGTGGTTCGCTCGCGCAGATCGGCCAGCGCGGAGCGCCGTGCATCGAGGAATCGCTGGTAGCCGCGCGCGTCGCCGAACTGCGATTCGAGTTGGCCGAGCGCCTCGCCGTAGAGGTCGAGGTCCGGTTCCTCGCGGCTCTCGAGGTAGAGGAGGATGCCGCCCCAGAAGTCGCGGCTGGCGTTGCGGCCCTCGGGGCGCTTGCCCATGCGCCACAGCCCGTACAAGGCCTCTCCCAGGACCGCGTGCTGGCTCTCGTCGAAGCGGTCGTGACGGGCCAGCAGCTCTTCGATCTCGAGATCGGTCAGCCGTCGCTCCCAGCGGGTGGCGGTGTCCGGATCCACGGGACGAGCCGCGGCCACGAGCCGACGGGCCGTCTGGAGGTCGAGCGCCCCGCAGGCGAGCCCGGCTTCGAGCTGTTCCCGAGCCAGCGCGGCGTGCTGGGCGGCCGTGCGCGCCTCCAGTTCCCGGTAGGCGACCGCGGCATCGAGCAGGTCCGTGAAGTCCTCCACCGACTTCTCCCGGTAGCTCTCGTGGCGACCGAGCACCCGACCGGTCGCATCGAGGACCGCGTGGTGAGGCCAGCCGCTGCCGCCACGCACGAACAGCTGTCGATCGTGCTCGGGGTCGAGGTGGGCGGTGACGTGGCAGTAGAGCACCGCCCGCTCTGCGATCTCGGCGAACTCCGGCGCCGACAGCACCTCACGCTCGCAGCGGATCGAGGTCCCGCACGGGACGAACGAGCGGGTGTGGTGGGCGAAGATCGGCTTGCCGCTGCGGGCCGCGGCACGCTGCGCGGCGACGAAGTCGGTGTGCCAGGCGTGCTGGCTCAGGAACGGTGCGGCGAGCTTGTCGGCAAGTCTGCCGCGCAGGACCGCGGTGTCCTCAGCCGGGGCCGGGGATTGGGCCTCGGCGAGCGGAGAGGTGCACAGCGCAGCCAGCGGGACGAACCAACGGCCCACGAAACGGGTCGAGACGGGCATGGGGCCGACCTACGAACCGGCTGGCGCGAGACTCCGGACAGCCGGCGCGGAATTCGCACCCGCCGGCGCCAGAATCGGGGTTCCTGTCGACCACCGGGCCGGCTCCCGACGCCCGCCGACCGATCGAGGTCACGTTCCATGCACGACATGCATCCGCTCTCCGTAATCCTGTCCAGGCCGGCGCTCGGCGTCGCTTTCGTCGTCGCGCTCGGCCTCGGGCCGTGTGCCCAAGTGGACCCCGACGACGATCTCCGCGACCGGATCATCCTGAAGAACGGCAAGGAGATCGCCTGCCGGATCGTCGATGCGCGGGGACCCGAGGAAGTGCTCTACGTCGCCGGCAGCCGCTCGGTCCGCGACCAGGACTTCGCCAAGGTCGCCCGTCTCGACCTGCACCGGGACCGCCTCGCCGCCTGGCTCGAGGCGCGCAAGAAGGTGGCCCGCGACGATCTCGCCGCGCAGTGGGCCCTGGTGGCCGCCGCCGAGGCCCAGCGGCTGGACGGCCTCGCGCGGCTGCAGGCCTGGCACGTGCTGATCCTGGCCGGGGACCAGGGCAAGGACCACGACGAGGCCCACGCCTTCCTCGGGCACACCTCGCAGCGCGGGAAGTGGCTGGCCCGCGCCGACGGCGGGCGCGCGGTCGAGGTCGCGACCCTGCTCGGCGCCCAGAAGTCTCCGCGCGACGTATTCGCCGACGACTGGGTGGTCACCAGCGAGGCGCCGCTCCGCCAGATCGTGGCGTTGCTCTTCGACCTCGAGACCGCCTACGTCACCTTTGCCGACGAACTCGGTGACGCGCTGCACATGCGGGAGGTGACCACCCCGCTGCGGGTCTTCGTCCGGCCGACGCCCGAAGACCGTCTGCCGAAGCTGAACTCCAAGAACCCGCTGCCGTACGTCCAGCCGGCGATGCCACGCTCGGGCATGGACACCGAGTTCGGCGTGCGGACCTTCTACGTCCGCGACGAGGTGCGGCCGGTGCTCATCTTCGACATGGCGGTCGAGGCGCTGTTGAACGAGACGCTCCGCACCGAGAAGTCCGGCGACCTCGCATGGCGTGTCCCGGACCCCGACCGCTTCGCCCCGTGGCTCGAGATCGGCCTCGGCCGCTGGTTCGGTTCGCGCGCCGAAGGCGACCCCGGCTACGTGACCTTCGCGCCGGCGAAGCTGGCCGAGTCCGACGCGATGCTGACCATCAGCTACGAGACCACCGACCCCGAGAACCTGATCGGCCGCCGGCTGATGCACTTCCACGAGCCGAACCCCGAGCGGATCCTGCATTGGGCCGAGGTCGCGTCGTTCGTCGCCTGGATGATGGACCCGGCCAACGACGTGCCGGGCGGCAAGGGCAAGCTCCGCGAGAAGCTGCTCGCCTACACCCGCGAGATCTTCACCACTGGCAAGCAGAACAGCAGCTCGACCTTCGACGACGTGTTCGGCGTGGAGATCGAGCGCTTCGAGCGGCCGTGGCTGGAATGGGTCGCGCGCCAGGCCGGCCGCGAACTGCCGCGTTGCCGGCAGCGGATCCCGGGGCGACGACTCAGCGACTACGGGGTGCTGCCGCGGGGGCTGGGGTGGGTGTCGTGGTGAGGGGGCTCGGCACGGTTTTCCGCGACCGGCCTGGTCCGATCGGGGGTTGAGAGGGACGCGGCGAGCATCGCTCGTCGTTCCTCGACCTCACGACTCGGACCATGACCAAGTCTCCAAGCCATCTACCGCGCGCCGCCTGCCATGGCCTCGCCGCGATCCTTCTCGCTGCCGCACCGCTCTTCGCTCAGGGCGGCAACCTCCTGACCAATTCCGGGTTCGCCGCCGGCCTCAGCGGCTGGACCCAGGTGCGAGGCACCTCGAGCGTCATCACGTACGGATCCGCCAACGTGCCGGGAACGGCGGTCGCACGGCACATCGGCGGCGGCGGCAGCCTGTTGCTCGACCAGAGCGGTAGTTCGATCGTCGAGCAGGTGGTGTCGATCGGCAGTCCGTCCGCCGGAACCAACCTGCGAGCCGGAGGCTACTTCGGCGCCTTCAACAACGACGAGTCACGGCTCGTCGTGCGATTCCTCGACGCCACGAACACCGAGATCGCCCGCGAGAATCTAGCCTGGTCCACCGAGGCGCGTCGCAATCGCGAGAGCGTGCTCCTGCTCCACGAGCGGATTCTCACGATTCCGTCGGGCACCGCGCGGGTCGCGGCTCGCATCGAGTTCAACGACCTCTGCTGCTCCGCGCGAGGCGGCGCCGCCGACGAGCTGTTCCTCGAGTTGGTCCAGACCCCGCTGATCCCGCCACCCAAGCCGTTTCGCTCGGAGCTGCTCGGCAACCCGCGCTTCGAGGCTGGCTGGGCCGCGGGTTCTCCGCTCTCCCTGAACGACCTGCAGGGATGGGAGGGGCGTGGTGCGGGGGTCGTCCGTGTCGTGCCGTATTCCGATACCAACCCCAGCGTCCCGTCGTCCGCGGTCTCGTGCCTGATCGGCGGAGGTCTGCCGGGCAGTAGCTGCCTGCCTGGCGGCGCCGGCAACCTCGCGACCCACGATGGTGGTTCCGCGGCGATCGCCCAGCGCATCGATCTGCGCGGCAACGACGCACAGATCCGTGCCGGGCAGGTCTTCGTGCACCTGGAGTCCTTCCTCGGCGGTGTGGGGGGCTATGACGACACCGCTCAGGTCGACGTCCGATTCCTGGATGAGACCGGCACCGTGATCGCCCCTGCGTCGCCACTCGGACCGGTGACTCGCATCGCACGCAACGAGGAAACGTTGGTCGTGCGGCGCGTGGGGGACTACTTCGTGCCGCCGCGCACAGCCTTCGTCGACGTCGTGCTGTCGTTCAGCGACACCTGTTGCAGCGGCTACTTCGCGTTGGCCGACAACATCAGCGCACAGCTGATTGCACCGGTCGGCGTTCCGCCGATCCCGTTGGGCGTCAATCTGATCTCCAACGGCAGTTTCGAGCGCGGTTCCCTGCCCGGAAGCCCGCTCGACCTGAACGATCCCGGTGGCTGGTTCGGCGCGCAGCTCTCCAGGACTCGTGTTCAATCCTACGGCGCGAGCGGAAGCGTCCCTGGAACCGGCTTCTCGGGAGCAAACGGCCTCGGTGGCGCGGTCCTCGGCCACACCGGCAATTCCTGGATCCGACAGCTCGTCGACCTGCGCGGCAGCGCATCCCTCGTGAACCTCGGCCGGCTGCGGATGGCGGCATCCGCGTGGTTCGGCGGTGCCGGGAGCTACACCGACTCGGCATCGATGCAGGTGAGGTTCCTCAACGCCGCTGGCGTCCAGGTCGGCGGCGCCGGGGGGCTGCAGACGCTCGGACCGGTGACGAACTCACAGCGGAACAACCAGACCACGCTGCAACGGCGTAACCGTGACTTCGCGGTGCCGGCCGGCGCCGCGTTCGCCGAGGTGACCCTGCAGTTCGTCGACAACTGTTGCAGCGGCTACTTCGCCCTCGTGGACGACGTCCGCCTCGTCGCCTACGACATCGTTCGCGGTGGGCCCGACCCCTATCCGGGCACCAATGCCGACTTGGTCCTGCTGACCGGGATCGATGGCGATCCGCCAACGCGTGGGCTCGGGGAGTCGATCAAGCAGGCCGCTCCTGGCTCGACCCTCGAACTCCAGGTCGTCAGCCCGCTCGGCAGCTACGACTACCAGCCGCTCCTGGTCATGGCCAAGGTCGAGCTGACCGGCAGCCTCCCATCGCCGCCGCCACCCGGCTTCCCCGCCGGGCTGCTCTGGGATCCACTCGCCGGCCAGATCTTGATCAACGGCCTCGGCTGCAGCGGCTTCGGTTGCGCCGTCGTGCTGCCGGGTGGGAGTCGGATCAACTTCGCGCTGCCCGCTGTGCTCAGTGGCTACAGCGTGTTCCTGCAGGGCGTCGCGGTGCCGCTACCCGGCGGTCCCGTGCCGGCCAACGGCGTCTTCGACACCACCGGAGGCCACGAGATCCGCGTCTGACGAGAATTCGCGTTCGGTCGGGCCCGGTCTTCCGTTCTTGACTCCGGGGCCACCCACCATCCAAGGAGAGGGAGGCCGGCAAAGCGTGTGCTCGCGTCGTTCCGCCCGCCCCGTGCGCGGATCTCCGAGTCATGTGGAGCCGGACTGGAGAGTCGGTGGGTGGCCCCGCCTTATCGGGGCTCGCGCAGACCCGAGGCGTTGGTCCTGCCGCCTCAGGCATCGCCGTTGCGCACCGCGCCGGCGACGCTCGCGAGACCACGGCAGATCATCATCCGGACGGCGTTCTCGGTGACTCCGAGCACCTCGGCGACCTCTCGCCGCTTCAAGCCGAGCACGCGTGACAGCAGGATCGCCTCGCGACTCTGCTGCGGGAGTCGATCGAGTTCGAGCTGCACGGCGCGGAGTTCCTCGCGAGCCATCGCGTCGCGGCTCGGCGTGCACAGCGACAGGAAGTCCTCGAGCGGCTCCGGATCGACGTTCCCCTTCGCGGCATCGGCACCACCCAGGGGTGCGCGGCGCATCGCGGCACCCCAGTACGCATAGCGGTCGGCGATCTTGCGAGCCGCGATGGTGTAGAGCCAGCCGCGGAACTGGTCCTCGCCGTGGTAGCTGTAGCGGTCGATGCCCGCGAGCGCCTCGCGACACACCGACTGCGCGAGATCGGCGGCAGACTCGCGGTCGAGCAACACCCGCCCGGCCCGCATGCGCACGTAGGCCTCCAAGCGCGGCAGGTAGTGGACGAGCAGATCGCCGACCGCCTCCGGATCGCCGTTGCTCGCCCGCGTGACGAGTTCTCGGACCTGGGTTTCCAATCGCCCCGAGTATGACGACGAAGCGGCCGCTCCCGCAACCGGTGCCGGTTGGTCGGGCCCGCCGCTGTGCCCCCGCTGGTGCGTTCCGGGGCGCCGCCTAGACTGCGCGCCCATGGACCGACGCACATGGGTCTGAGCGACTCCGATCGTGAGGTCAGCGACCTCCTCGAACGCTGTCTCGACGCCGCCGAGGACGGTGACACCGCGTCGATCGAGCGGCTGCTGGAGGCCCATCCGGGCAGCGCGTCGGCGGTCCGCTCGCGGCTCGCCCTGCTGGCGCGGGCGGGCCTGTTGACGGCGCTTCCCGACCGCCCGCGACCGCCGGTCCGCCTCGGTGAGTTCCAGATCCTGCGCGAACTCGGCCACGGCGGGATGGGCGTCGTCTACCTTGCGGTCCAGGAGTCGCTCGGCCGGGAGGTCGCGTTGAAGGTCCTGCCTCGAGACCGGCAGGCTTCGGCCGCGGCGCGGAGTCGCTTCGAACGCGAGGCCACCGCGGTCGCGCGGCTGCACCACCCGTCGATCGTGCAGGTCCATGCCTACGGCGAATTCGACGGGGCGCCCTACCTGGTGATGGAGCGGATCGAGGGTGCGACCCTGGCCGAGGTGCTCGAGCAGCTCGGTGGACCGGCACCCGTCAGGCGCCGCGCCGATGTGCTTCGCGACGCGCTGTCCGCAGCGCTGCGGGCCAAGAGAGAGTCGGTCGAGCCAGCCGATGCCGAGGTGTTCCATGGCTCCTGGAGCACCGCAGTCGCCAGTGTCGCCCGGTCGATCGCGTGCGCCGTGCAGCATGCGCACGAGCGCGGGGTCCTGCACCGCGACCTCAAGCCGTCGAACGTGCTGCTCGCCGCCGACGGCAGTCTCCGGGTGATCGACTTCGGCCTGGCGCTGGCGCAGGGTGACCAGCGGCTCACGCGCACCGGAGCGGCGCTCGGCTCGCTGCCGTACATGGCGCCCGAGCAGGTGCGGGGCGACGCCGCCGCGATCGACGCCCGCACCGACGTGTACGCACTCGGCGTGCTGCTCCACGAACTGCTGACCCTGCAGCTGCCGTTCGGCGAGGACGGCGACACCCGCGAGCGGATCCTGCGCGGCGACGCGCGGCCGGTGCTCCGGACCGCCGGTGTCCATCCCGACCTCGCGGCGGTGTGTCGGCAGGCGATGCACGTCGAACCGTCGCAGCGCTATGCCTCGGCGCGGGAGCTGGCCGACGACCTGGGTCGCTTCCTCGACGGGCAACCAGTCCTGGCGCGGCGGCCCGGTCCGACTGCTCTGCTCCAGGCCTGGGCCCGTCGCAATCCGTGGCGCAGTCTCGCCGCGGCGCTGGCGGCCACGTTGCTGGTGGTCGGGCCGACCGCGTTCGCGATCCAGGAGCGGCTCGCCGCCGGCCGCATCCGCGACGCGCTCATGGCGACCGAACACGAGCGCGACATCGCGCTGCGCAACATCGATCGGGCGCTCACGGCCGTCGATCTTCTGGTGACCCGCAGTGCCGAACTCGATTCCGGCGGCGGGGGGCGGGCCGGCCGGGTCCGGCGCCGGTTGCTGGAAGACTCGCTGCGCTTCCTCGACGGCATCATCGCTGACGCCCCCGAGTCGCGGCGGGCACGCTTCGATCTGGCCCGAGCCCGCTCCCGCAGCGGGGCGATCCACCTCGAACTCGGCGACTCCCGAACCGCGCAGGCCGCGCTCGATCAGGCCCTCAGCGAGTTCGACGCGCTGCTGAGCGACGCCGACGACCGGGCCGGTATCCGCGTCGAGCGGGGACGCCTGCAGCTCACCCGCGCCTACGCCGCCAACCTGGCCGGCGACGCGGCGTCCCAGACGGCCGCGCTCGAGTTGGCCGTTGCCGACTTCGACGTGGTCGCACCGTTCGCCGACCTCGGCTGGGCCCTCGCCGCCGCGAAGGCCCACCTGGACCGGGCGGTCGGGCGGGCCCGGCGCAACGACGACGGCGCGGCGCAGACCGATCTCGATGCCGCGGCCGCGATCCTCGGCGACGAGGCGCCGTCCTCCGCACGACCCGATCAGCTCCAGGACTGGACCGCGATGCGCGCGACGCTGGAGGACGCCCGCGCGATGTCGGCCTTTCACCGCGGCGAGTTCGCGGTGGCGGCGGCGACGCTCGAAGCGGCGATCGGTTGGTTCGAGGCCGCCACGGCGCTCGACCCGACGCGGCCGACGATCCGCGACGCCTTCGCCGGGGCGCGCGCCCGCCTCGCGCTCCTGGCCCACGAGCAACGCGACTGGGAGCGGTCGCTGCCGCTGCTCGACGCGGCGATCGCGATGTACGAAGCGCTGGTTCGTGCGGAGCCGGACGACCCGGCGCACCGCGGGCTCCTGGCGACTCTGGTCGGCTCCCGCGCGACCTCGCTGACCTATCTCGGCCGCCTCGCAGAGGCCCAGCGCGACCACGAGAACTCGCTGCGGGAGCTCGATGCCGTGGTCACCCGCCATCCGGAGCTGCGCTCGATGCGTCGACGTCGCGGTATGGCGCTGGGCGAGTTCGCGATGTGGTTGCAGCACCATGGCGATCTGGAGGCCGCACACGCGCGGTTCGAGGCGGCGATCGCGGAGTTCCGTGCGTTGAGCGACGATCCGTCGAGCGATCCCGCGGTGGTCGCGCCACTCGCCCAGACCCTGGCGATGGGCTGCGACCTGGCGCTCGAACGCGGCGACCTCGACACCGCGTCGGCCTGGATCGACGAGGCGGTGCGGTTGAACGGCTCGCTGCGCGGCGACTCCGCGCTCCGCAACCGCATCGACCTGCTGATGATCGCTGCGCGGGTGGCGGGGCGCCGAGGCGACTGGGTCGATGCCGACCGTTGCTACGACCTTGCGGACCAGGCCGCGGCCGAACTCGTGGCTGCGGATCGCGACGATCCGAATCGGCGCGTCGTGGGTCTCACGCTCGACGTGGCGCGCGCGGCGTCGCTTGCCAGCCGCGGGGAGCCTGCCACCGCGGCGACGTTCCTGCAGCCGCGGCTCGCCGAGGCGCGCGGCCTGGCGACCGCGGGGCATCCCATCGCCGGCCGGCTGCTCGGCCGGTGGATGCTCCTCCTGGCCGGGTTCCAGCGCGGGGCGGGTCGGAGCGACGAGGCCCGGGCGACCTTCGATGCGGCCGTCGCCGAGACCGGCATCACGCGCGATGACGTGGCCGATGCACCGGAACTCGCCGATCTGTTCGGGCCGTGGTCTTCGGACCGCTGACGGGGCGGCGCGATCAGGCGGTCGCCGCCGAGGTTCGACGCCCCAGCGAGTAGACCGCGGGGATGAACACCAGCGAGATCAGCGTCGACGCCAGCAGTCCGCCGACCACCGCGCGCGCCAGCGGTGCCTGCGCCTCCGAGCCCTCGCCGACGCCGATCGCCAGCGGGAGCAGGCCCAGCACGGTCGTCGCGGTGGTCATCAGGATCGGCCGCAGCCGCCGCCGGCCGGCCTCGGCGATCGCGTCGGTGGCGCTCATCGAGCCGCGCAACTGGTTGGCCTGGTCGACCAGCAGGATCGCGTTGTTGACCACGATGCCGCCCAGCATGATGCAGCCGATCGCCGACTGGATGTTGAGCGTGGTGTCGGTGGCCCACAGCGTGACCACCACGCCGATCGCCGCGAACGGCACCGCCAGCATCACCACCAGCGGGTCGCGGAACGACTCGTACTGGCAGGCCAGCGCCATGTAGACCAGCAGCACCGCCAGCAGCAGGCTGATCGACAGCTCGGCGAACGAGCGCTGCTGCTCCTCGAAGTCGCCGGCCACCGTGAGTTCGTAGCCGAGCGGGCGGGCGATGTCGGCGAGGCGGTCCTGGACCTCCTGGGCCACCGAGCCGGTCGGCCGACCCGAGACGTTGGCGGTCACGGTGACGATGCGCTGCTGGTCCTTGCGGTCGATCTGCACCGGGCCGCGGCCGGCCCGGTCGTCGAGCACGTTGCGCAGCGCCACGTCGCCGCCGTCGGGGGTGCTCAGCGTGAGGTCGAGGATCTGCTCCAGCGAGAGCTGCTCGGCGTCCTGCAGCTGGACCAGGATCCGGTACGAGTTGCCGGCCGCGCGGTAGTCGCCGGCGCGGGTGCCGGCCACCGCGGTCTCGATCGCCTCGGCCACGTCGCGCACCGACAGGCCGACGTCGGCGGCCTTCTGCCGGTCCACGACCAGGATCTGCTGCGGGATGCCTTCCTCGCGGCTGACGTCCACGTCGGTGATCCCGGCCACGTCGCGGATCGACCCGGTGACCTGCTCCGCCAGTCGGCTGAGCGTCGCCAGGTCGTAGCCGCGGATCTCCACCTGCAGGCCTTCCTGGGTGCCGAGCAGGCGTTCCAGCAGGAACTGGCCCTGCGGCGCGCGGGTCCGCACCACCGCCCCGGCGACCTGGCCGTCGAGGCGTTCGCGCAGCAGGTCGGCGATCTCGGTGTTGGAGCGCGAGCGCGCGGTCGCGGACACCAGCGACAGGGTGACCGAGCCCTCGGCGCTGCCGCGGGAGCCGCCCTGGATGCTGGCGACGACCGCGGTGGTCTCGGGCACCATCTCGGCGACCACCTCCTCGAGGATCTGGGTCTGCCGGTCGATCAGGCCCAGCCGCGTGCCGGTCTCCAGTTCGGCGGTGATCCGGACCTCGCCCTCGTCGCTCGGCGGCAGGAACTCGGTGCCGATCGACGGGACCAGCAGCAGGCTCGCGCCGAGCGCCGTGACCGCCAGCGAGATCGTCGCCGTGCGGTGGCGGACCGCCAGGTGGACCAGCCGCATGTAGCGCTGGTCGAGGCCCTGGAACAGGCCGTCGAGACGGCGCTCGAGGCGGCCGGCCCAGGTCGCGTCCGAGGGCACGTCGCGGGCGCCGCGCAGCAGCTTGGAGGCCAGCATCGGGATCACCGTCAGCGCGACCAGCAACGCGCAGCACAGCGAGAACACGATGACGAACGCCAGCTCCTTGAACAGCAGGCCGGTGACGCCCTGCACGAACACCAGCGGCAGGAAGATCACCAACGTGGTGATCGTGCTGGCCACGATCGCCGGGCCGACCTCGACCGCGCCGTTCACGGCAGCCTCGTCGGCGCTCTCGCCCTCGTCGTGTTTGCGGCGGAACACGTTCTCGAGCACCACGATCGAGCTGTCGACCATCATGCCGACGCCGAGCGCGAGGCCGCCGAGCGTCATCAGGTTCAGCGTGAACCCCGACAGGTAGACCAGCGCGAAGGTCGCGATCACCGAGATCGGGATCGCCAGCGACACCACCAGGGTGCTGCGCAGGCTGCGCAGGAACAGCAGCAGCACCAGCACCGCGAAGCTGCCGCCGTAGAGCACCGACCACGCCACGTTGGAGATCGAGCGTTCGATGAAGCCGCCCTGGTTGCTGACCGCCACCACCTCGATCTGCGGCAGGTCGCGGTTGACCGCCTCGATCTCGGCCAGGATCGCCTCGGCGACCTCCACGGTGTTGGCGTCGGACTGCTTGCGGATCGCCACCCGGATGCCCTGGCGGCCGTTGATCCGCACGATGCGGGTCAGCTTCTCGTAGGTGTCCTTCACCGCGGCGATGTCGCGCAGCTTCACCGGAGCGTCGTCGCGGACCGCGACCACCGTGTCGCCGATGTCCTGCAGGCTCTGGAACTCGGCGGGGGCGCGGAGCGTGATCTCGTAGCGGCCGCGTTCGATCGTGCCCGCCGGCAGGTCGAGGTTGGCGTCGCGGATCGCCGCGAGGATCTGGTCGAGCGGCAGGCGCAGCGCGTTGACCCGGTTGGGATCGAGCTCGATACGGATCTCGCGCGGATAGCCGCCCCAGAGGTCGACCTGCGCCACGCCCGACACCCGCGCGAAGCGGTCGCGGACCTGGTTCTCGACGATCTCGGTGAGCTCGACCGGGTCGAGGCTGCTGGAGATGCCGAGCAGCACCACCGGGTAGCTCTGGATGTCGAACTTGCGGATCCGTGGCCGGACCACGTCGTCGGGCAGCTCGTTGATCTCGTCCTCGAGGCGCGAGCGCACGTCCTGCGCGGCGATGTCGAGATCGGTGCCCCACGAGAAGGTCACGCGGATCGAACTCTCGCCTTCGCTGGAGGTCGAGGTCATCTCCTCGACGCCGGGCACCGCGGCGAGGATCTCCTCGAGGATCTGGGTGATGAGCCGCTCGACCACCTCGGGGCTGGCGCCCTCGTAGGAGGTCCGCACGGTGAGCCGCGGCAGTTCGACCGCCGGCAGCATGTCGACCTGCAGGCGGCTGAAGGAGACCGCGCCGATCAGCACGACGATGAGCGTGGCCATCGTCGTGAACACCGGGCGCTGGACGCTGAAGCGTGGTGCGTTCATCCGCCCTGTGCGGCACCGTCCGCCGGATCGTCGCCCGCTGGAGCCGCGGCGCGGCGTGGCACGCGGATCGTGGAGCCGTCTTCGAGGAGCTGCTGGCCGAGGGTCACCACCTCGCCGTGGATCCGCTCGCCGAACACCTGCACCACACCTTCGGCGGTGATCCCGGTCTCGACCGATGCGTAGCGCACGCGGTCGCGCGCCGCGCCGTCGACCACGAACAGGCCGAAGCCGCCGTCGCGCCGCACCAGCGCCTCCTCGGGCACCAGGGTCGCGCCCTCGACCGCGCCGAGGTCGACCTCGATCTGCACGAACATCCCGGGCCGCAGTCGCCGGTCGGCGTTGGGGATCTCGACCTCGACCCGGATCTGCCGCGAGGTCTCCTCGAACACCGGCGCGACCCGCAGCAGGCGGCCCTCGAAGGTCTGGCCGGGGAACGCGTCGGTGCGCACCCGCGCCGGCTGGTCCACCGAGAGCCGCGCGAAGTCGCGCTCGGTCGCGAACAGCACCGCGCGCACCGTGGCGAGGTCGACCACCTCGAGCACCGGCTCGTTGACCGCGACGGTCGCGCCCTCGTCGACGAAGCGCCGCGCCACCACCCAGTCGCCGCCCGGCTGGGGCTCGCGCTCGGTGAGCGCCGGCGCGCGGACCGTGGCGTAGGCGAGCCGCACCCGCGCCGCGGCGAGTGCCGCCTCGGCGCGCTTCACCTGCGCCTCGGCGACGTCGACCTCGGCCTGCCGGCCGGCGAGGTCGGCCGAAGCGATGTCGAGTTCGGAGCCCGAGGCGATCCGGCTCTCCTGCAGCTCGGCGATCCGCTGGTAGGTGCTCTGTGCGATCTCGAGTGCCGAACGGGAGCGGATCACCTGCGCGCGGGCCACCGCGACCTCGGCGTCCGCCTCGGCCTCCGCCTGCTCGAACTCGTCGTCGTCGAGCCGGGCCAGCACCGCGTCCGGCGCCACGTCGTCGCCGAGGTCGACGAACAGGGCCTCGACCCGGCCCGCCGCCTTGGGCGCGACCAGGAACTGCGCGCGGGGGATCAGCGTGCCGCCGAACACCCGGCGTTCCACCAGGTCGCCGATGCGGACCGGGGCGATCTCGACGGGCGCGGCGCGGCGGGCCGCGGCGGACCTTGCACCGCTGCCCGGATCCGGACCGGGATCACGCAGGATCCACCAGCCGGCGAGGCCGACGGTGGCGGCGGCGAGGATGGAGAGCAGATGCGAGGGGCGAAGGGGCATGGGCGTGCCGCGCCGGACGCGGAGCGCCGAGGCTATCCGATGACCGTGGAGAAGGGAGGCGTGCACCAGGCGAGAGAGGCGCTCGCCGGCGTCTCGTGATCGGACCCCGGCGCAGCCACTACTTGCCGCTGGGCTGGCGGTCCTCGGTCTTCGCGGTCGCTCCTCGCCAGGCCGCGATGACCTCGTCACAGATCCGTCGCGCCTCCGGATCGTCCGGATTCGCGGCGAGCCAGCCGAACGCCAGCTCGCCCGCGAGCGGCAGATCGTCGATCTGCATGGCGCAGGAATACAGCTCGCTGCGAGTCCTCGCGGGGTCCGAGGCCTCGTCGAGGAACTGCTGCGCCGCCTCACGGAACTGGCCTCGGACTTCCGAGGTCAGCTCGATCCGCTCCAACCGCAGGGCGAACACCAGGTAGACCAATTTCAGGCGCCGGGCGGTCGGCGCGATGCCGAGCAGATCCCGATCGGGTCGGATCCGGTCCAGGAGTTCGATGGCCTCGGCATAGCGCTGCTCTTGGAAGCACAGTGTGCTCGCCCTGTAGAACAGCACCGCGTCGCTGTCCTCGTCGAGGTCTGCTGGATCCGGACCCGCGGGGTTCAGCGCGGTGGCCGTCCCGCTGATCAGGCGACGCACGACGGCGGGACACACTCTCAGCGGTGTGGCGGGTAGCTTGTCCCGAAGCTGCCGCACACCTGCGTTCACGGTCATCAGCGCGCGAAACCCTGAACCGAGATTGGGGAGCGTCGTCGGTAGCTCGCCGGTCACGAGCAGGTCCATGAGCTGATCGACCGTGCCCGTGTAGACGTCGGTCACGATGCGTCGGAGCGCCAGGATCGCATCGGCGACCATTTCGAGTTCCGGTTCGAGGTCGACCTCGGGCACGAGATCGCGCGCGCGTTCGGCATCGCCGCGCATCATCCGGGTCAGCGCGACGTAGAACGCTGCCACCGGATCGGCGGGGAAGCGGCCGTGGAAACGCTCGGCGTCGGCCCAGGCGACCGCGCCGCCGTCGACGAGCAGCCGTAAGGAAGTCAGGATCTCGTTGCCGGCCCGGTGACCCGGGTCGAACCGCAGGCACTCCTCCACCGCCGAGAGTGCCGCTTCGACGTCGTCCGCCAGCAGGCTCCGTGCGAGGGCTGCATCCGCCGGCGCGAGGCCACCACCGGCCGCCACGCGCCGCAGTTCCGCCATCGTCTTCGAGGCCGACTCCTCCACCAGCACGGTGGTCGGATCTGCCAGCAGGAAGTCCACGACGGGGCGGTGAGGTCCCAGGTCCGTCCGCTGCTGCAGTTCCCGCAGGAGCGCGAGGGCATCCTGCCGGCGATTGCCGTCGATCAACACGCGAGCGATCGCGACGTCGACGTCCGGTTCAGGCCGGCCCTGCCCGCGCGCGATCTCGTACTGCTCGATCGCCGCGTCCCAGTCGCCGCGAGAGGCCGCGAGATGGCCCAGATCCATCGAACTCCCGGCCTGCAGCGATCGCACCCGATCGGCCTCACGCTGTGCCGTGGCGACCGCGTCGGCGGCACGCGCCGACTCCCGCTGGGCGAGCAGCGCGAACACCAGCGCCACGGTGAGCGCCGCGGCCAGACCCGCTGCGAGTCCGCTCGGCAGCGGGTGGCGCCGGCACCACCGCACCACCTTCTCCAGGCGTCCGATCGGGCGGGCACGGACCGGCTCGCCGTCGAGGATGCGCTGGAGTTCGGCCGCCAGCTCGGCGCAGTCGCGGTAGCGCCGCGGTGGTTCCTTCTCCAGGCACGTGGCGACGACGTTGCCGAGATCCCGAGGGAGATCGCGACGGAGTTCGTCCACGCGCCGCGGCTCCCGTTCGAGTATCGCCCGCTGGAGTCCGTGGTCGCTCACCGCATCGAACGGCCGCCTGCCGGTGAGCACCTCGTACATCGTGACCCCCAGACCCCACACGTCGGTGCGGGCGTCCGTGCCGCGGCCGAGGACCTGTTCGGGTGACATGTAGAACGGGGAGCCGATGCGATCCAGCGAGCCCGTCAGTGCCTGGTCTCCGGCTTCTTCGAGACCTGCCAGGCCGAAGTCGAGTACCACCGAGCGGCCGTCCTCGGCGACGGTCATCAGGTTCGATGGCTTCAGGTCGCGATGGACGGCTCCTGCTCCATGGGCGAAGTGAAGCGCCTCGGCAACGTCGCGGAATCGCCGCAGCCAGGCTTCGACCGGATCGCGGGTCCACGACTCGTGCTGCGACCAGCTCCAGCCGTCGAGGTACTCCATCGCCAACCACGGCGTGCCGAGGTGTTCGCCGAACGCGTGCACCCGACACAGTCCCGGATGGGACAGAGGCGCCAGCACCCGGGCCTCGCGTTGGAAGCGGGTCCGTGCCGCGTCGCTGTGCAGCAGCTCCGCCCTGACGAACTTCAGCGCGATGCGTCGACCGAGCCTCGGGTCGAACGCCTCGTACACGATTCCCATGCCGCCCCGGCCGACCTCGCGGACCAGGACGAAGCCGCCCACTTCGTCTCCGGCTTCGGGGAGTGCGGCAGGTCGTGCGACGGCTCCGTCGTCGAACGACATCCACGATCCGCTCGCCATCAGAGGTGTCAGCACCTCGCGGAGCTCCTCCCGCTCGGCGAGGAACAGCTCGGAGTCCTCGGCGACTCCTCGGCGCTCCCGATCCCGATAGCTCTCCAATGCCGACAATGCCTCGGCGAGTTTCGCAGTCAGTCCATCCACGTGCTTGCTCTCCTTCGTTCTCGAGCCGCGCCACTCGGTCGTGGCGGAGACATTCCCCGGACCCTCGCGCCGACGCCGTCACGCACCGTCGAGCTGCGATGCGTCACCGCGCTGCAACACGCCGAGCCATCCCCGCAGGCGGGACATCGCGCGACGGAACCGCGAGCGAGCCTGTTCCGGGCCGAGCCCGAGCCTCGCTCCGATCTGTGACCAATCCAACTCCATCTCGAGTCGCAGCGCGACGACGTCGTGGTCGTCGGGATCCAGCAGGTCCAACGCCTCGTCGATGAGATCCTGCTGCTCGCGGCGTTCGACGGCGCCCTGTGGCGTCTCGCCGATCCGATGCGGCGATTCGCCTTTCCGCCACAGGGCGGTCTCGCTCTCGAAGCGGCGCTCGCGCGTTGGACTCCGTTTGGCGGATCGGCGGCGCGCGACGGTCCGGCCGAGCGCGCTCTGCACCGCACGCGCCAGATAGGCCCGGAGCTCGGCCCGATACCGGAAGGTCAACGCGCTACCGCGTTGCAGGATCCGCACGACGACGTCCTGCACGATGTCCCAGCTCTCGGCCTCGGCTCGGGCCTCGCCGAACAGGCGCTTGCTGACGTGGCCGCGCAGCCACTCCAACTCCTCGGAGAGGAGCCGCTCGAGCGCCTGGCGGTCGCCGGAACTCGACGCCTCGAGAAGGGCTTGGGTGTCGTCGGCGGCTGGCTCGGTCATCGCTCCGGCATTGTGCCGGATCGGGCGTGTGACTCCAAGCTGCCGACGCTACCGACTGAACCGAGCCGTCGACCCTACGCGCATCACTCGATGGTGATCATCCAGGGCGAACTGACGACCAGGCCCAGTCGATTGTTGTTGTTCGGGAGGAGCGCTTGCGCGGAGAAGTCCGTCGTGCCGTTCGACGTGAACGAATCGACGGCGATCGGCGACCGGGCCGGATTGGCTCCGAGCCATTGCTGGATCTGCTGGGGTGTACTGCCGGGCACCCAGGTCCAACGGACCCCCTGCGGCAGCTGCTCTCGAAGTGTCACGAACCGCACGTTCCCTGCGACCACGATCGGTGCGACCGACACGATCGCCATCCGGTTGTTGTTGGCCAGGGTGATGGCCGTCTGCCTGTCGACTCCGACGTCGATGTCCCAGGGGCGGTAGATCGGATTCGCGGGGTTCGAGTTGGCCGTGCAGGCTCGCACCGTCTCGAGACGTCGGGAGAACGGGTCGTAGGAGCTGACGTCGAGCGGGCGGGCGCCATTCGCGCGCCATTGCTGGATCTCGGCGAGGAGACCTCCCGGGCTGCCTCCGTATCGCCACCAACACATGGGCTCGCGCGCATGGCCGGTTGATGGGCATGTTCGCGGTCTGAGCGAAGGCGGACGCCGTCAGGGCGGCGCCGGCCAGGAAGGTGTGCAACGAGAGTTGCGGCATCTTCTCTTCCTCTCGGTTGCGTGCCGCGTGCACGCGCACCTCCAGGAACCCGATCCGACTCACACGCGGCCGGCGCGATCCGCGACTTTCTCGCCGCGTTCGGGCGGTTGCGAACAACGAGAATCCCGACCGGTTCCGATCCCGCTGGGGTTGTCCGGCAGCCGTCGATCGAACCGGCGGCTACCGCAACCGAACGACACGATGCACCCGACTCGCTCCAGCGCCGCATTCCGCCTCGCCTTGCTCCTCCTGATTCCCTCGATCTTTGACGGTCCGGCTGCCCAACAGCGGCTCGTCGATGACGTCACGGCAATCCTCGGATCGGTGGATCACGACCTCTGGTTCGCGCGGCAGGGCACCGTATGGACGCTCTCCGGCGCGGGGCACCGCTTCGACACGCGTCTTCCCGCAGCGCAGGCGCGGTTCGTGACCGGCGGCGAACTGGTCCTGGACGGGGGAGATCGGATCCATCTCGTCTCCGGCGACGGCAGCTCGATCACGCGTGCCGTTCCGTTCGGTTACGACGATGTCGCCAACTCCGGCGGCGTGCTGCTGTGGCGATCCAGCGGCGGGTTCTTCGATCCTCGCGTCGAGAGCTTCCGCTGGAACGGCTCCGGCTGGAGTCGTCATCTGGTCGCCCTGAGCGACCCGATGGGCACGTCGAGCGTGGAGGCTTCGCGGGTGCGGCCGGATCGCTACCTCCTGCTCTGGTCGTCGCCGTTCGGAACCGATCTCTTCGACATGTTCCGGGGCTACATGGGCCAGCCCGGCACCGAGACCGGTACCTGTTTCCGGATCCTCGAGTGGAGTGGCGGCGCCGTGGTGTGCAGCGAAGATCCGGCTCGCGGTCGCGAGGCCTACATCCAGGTGGTGGATCAGGGGGCGGCGAGCTGGTTTCCCGTCGACTCGGGCTGGGGCTACCACCGCACCACCCTTCGGGAAGACGTGCAGGGTCGGCCCTGGCTGCAGTCGGACAACGCCGACGAATACGTGGCCTTCCTGGTCGACGAACGGATCTGGCCGGCGCCGGGACAGACGACCCACACGCTGTTCTACACGCGTGACGGGAGCATCACGCTGGCCGATGCGACCCTGTTCGGGCAACGGCGCATCGTGGCCCGCGCGGCCGGGGAGTTCGCCTGGAATCCGGTCCTCGACCTGGCAGGTCTGGATCGCCTCGACCTCCTGCTCGAGACCGACGACGGGCGTCTGTTGCTCACCGCGCGGGACCCGGCGTCCGGCTATCGTCTGATCGGCTTCGACGCGCAGCTCGGTGGGCGGCAGGACGTGTTGGTGGGGCTGTCGTCGCCGCCGCGCGACGCGGTCGAGTTCGCCGACGGTGTCCTGTTCGTCCTCGACGACGGCAGTCATGGCGCCGAGCTCTGGTTCAGCAGAGGCAGCTCCGCAGCGACCTGGCTCGTCGCGGATCTGCTGCCGGGGAGTGCCGGCTCGAATCCTCGCCAGCTCACCGTGCTCGGTAGTCGGACCCTGTTCCTTGCAGACGGCGCCACCGGCGCGTCCCACCTCTATTCTCTCGATGCGCGCGAACTCGATTGGCGCCGGCATCCGACCAACGGACATTACTACCGGCTGACACCTGCCGGATCGTGGCGCGAGGTGGAGCGCGAAGCCCGCCGCATGGGCGGGACTCTGGCGACGATCCGCAGCGCCGCCGAACAGGACTGGCTCTGGTCGACCTTCGGGCCGCGCAATCTCTGGATCGGCCTGCAGGACTTCGACCGCGACGGGTCCTTCGAGTGGATCTCCGGTGAACCACTGTCGTTCACGGCGTGGTGCCCGGGCGAGCCCGGCGCGACTCCCCTCGACGAGGACACCGTGCATCTCGCCGACTACCCGGGGTTCTGTGACGGCGGTTGGAACGACCAGGGACCCGAGGATCGCTATCAGGGCATCGTGGAGCGTGTTGCACGCCCGGCCGCGGTCGAGTCGTTCGGCGGCGACTGCGCGGCGACCGACCCGTCCTGCGGGTCGCTCGGACCGTGCACGCTGGAGGTCGCTGACGGCGTCCCGGAGCCGGGAGTGACCATGACGCTGGTTCTCGACACGCTCCAGCAACCCTTCGAGCCGTCCGACGGGTTCCTGCTCCTCGGCACCGACAATGCGTCCTGGTCCGGTGTGGAGCTGCCGTTCGACCTCGCGCCGTTCGGCTGGGCCGCCGGGTGTCGTCTGCTGGTGGCACCTCTCGATGCGCTGCCGATCGGGCTCGATCGATTCGGCCGCGGTTCGTTCGTGCTGTCGATTCCTGGCGACCCGGTGCTGGCCGGCGCGCGCCTGTTCCTGCAGGGGTTGGCATTGCACTCACGGGCGGGCTGCAGCGAAGCGAGCGCGGGCTTGCGGATGCAGATCGGCGGATGAGCGCCCGCCGAACCTGCGGCGCCCGACCGGGTTGGGGACGCGGCCGTCGTCGGATGCAGCAGGCCGGTGATCGGTCCGACCCGGTCGCTGCGCCGGCAATTCCTCGAGAACCGTGACCGGTCGGTCCGGCACGCGGGTTCTGACCGAGCAGGCCCCGCCGGCCCGCCCCTCGATCCCGCCCATGGCTCAGTCCTTCTCCCAATCGTCGTCCGAGCCTCCGGTCGCGCTCGCCGAGGAAGTGAACGGCGCGTTCCGCTTCCGCTGTCCGCATTGCGCCACCCGGCTGACCATTCATAGGATCGTGTGCCGGGAGCCGGGGGAGTGCCCGTCGTGCGGCGGCGGGTTCCAGATCGCCACTCGGGCACTGTTGCGCCGCGAGCAGGAGCGACGGGCCCGTGCCGAGGCCGCGGCAATGGCCGACGTCGAGTCCCGGCTGGCGGCCTACGAGTCTTCGGGCGAGCCGCCTCCAGACCGCATCTCGGTGTTCGGCATCACCAGCTCCGGCAAGAGCGTGTTCCTCGCCGCGCTCTACCATGCGCTGTGGACCGGGATCGGTGGTCTGAGCGCGCGCGCCCTGCACGGCGAGGACCACCAGCATCTGCTGCAGGACTTCGCGACCTTGCAGGCCGGCCAGTGGCTGAGCGCCACCAACCGCACCCGCAACTTCGACCTCGCGTTGGCCTTCCACGGCGTCAAGGCGACCTTGTCGAGCCTCGACTACCCCGGCGAGGTCTTCACCGACGTCTTCTACCGCCGCCGCCTGGACGCGCCGGAGCAGGCCCGGCTCTACCAGCAGCTCCGCTCGACGATGGGAGCGATCCTGCTGATCGATCCCGAGCAGGTGGTCGCCGGTGACGGCCAACGCAGTCGGCTCGACGTGGAGTTCACTGCCGTCGAGGTGGTGGAGCAGCTCGCGACGCGAGGCATGGGCGACCACGTGGTCGTCGCGTTGACCAAGCGCAATCAGAACAAGTATCTGATCGACGCGGCCGGTGGCCCGGGCCGCTTCCTGCGCCAGCACATGCCACGGCTGTGCGAGGCGGCGCGCAGCCTGCCGGTGTTACACATCTCGTCGGTGCCGACCCGGGTGATGCCCGACGCGACCCGTCTGCCCGACATCCGGCCGGGCGCGGTGTCGGCACCGCTGCGGGTCCTGGAGACGCTGTTGAACCGGATCGATCCGGCGTGGCTCCAGTTCCTGGAGCGACTCGATCAGGAGGCTCTCGAGGCGGCGCGGGCGATGGAGGGCGACGCGGCCGGCACCGGAGGTGTGGCGTGAGCGCGTCCGCGCAGCGGCTCCGGGCCTGGCCGTGGCACGTGTTCGGCCGTGGTCCCGATGGCTACGCCACCCTGGCCGCGGATCCGGCGCTCGACCCGAAGCAGGCACGGCGCCTGGAGCGGTACGCCTGGGGGCAGACCGGCGATCCTGCTTACGGCGCGTCTCTCGCGGCCGATCCGGCGCTCTGGATCGAACCTTGGAGCGAGCAGGTCGTGGTGAGTCGCGTGCTGCGCGGCGCGCCCGACCTGGCCGGCCGCGAGACGCTCGCCTTCCACAGTCTGGTGATCCCGCGGGATGAGTATCTGACCGGAGTCCGCCACGAGTTCGCCGCGTGGTGCCGCGACCCGCGGACCTGGCGCCGGTCGCTGGCCGCCGTCGGGGCGACGTCGGAGTTGACGAAGGCGGTGGCGCAACCGGCTTCCGTGGAGCGCGTCGCACGGTTGCGGCGCGCGCTCGAAGAGCATGTCGGGACCGCCACGTCGCTGGTCGTTCCGCCCGGCGATGCCAGCCTCGACGACCTTGCCGCCCTGCTCACCGAGCTGCCGTCGTCGCAGGTGGGCAGTCTGTCGCTCGCGCACCGCGCGCTCACCGACGCCTTGCCCTGCGGCCTGGTGGTCCTCGATCCCGCGCACCGTCCAGAGCCCGCCGAACATTCCCGAGCCGTCCTCGAGTCGGGGACCGGTCGCTCGATCCCGAGGGCCGCGCGGGCCGTGCCGGCGTCCGCGGCGCGATCCCCACGCGTGCCGCCTCGTCGTCGCCCTGCGGTTCCTGCCGTCTCGTCCCGAACCCCCGAACTCACGATGAACCGAACCGTCGCCACCGCCTTCGCCGTGCTCGCGGTGCTGATCCTGATCCTCGGCCTGGCCAACCTGCAGGTGCAGTGGGGCAATGCGGCGCGGGTGGTGGAGACCGACACCGTCCGTGACGCCACGCTCGCCGATCGTCTGACCGGCTTCGAGGAGCGTCTCGACGCACTGGAGACGGCCGCGTCGGCCGAGTCGCGCGCGCTCGAGGGTCGCCTCACTGCGCTCGAGCAGCGGCTCGCCGCGGTCGATGGTGCCTTGCGCCAAGTCGCAGCGGCGATCGCCGCACTCGAGGCTCAGCAGAGCGCCGACGCACCATCTGCACATCCACGTGCAGCGGGCGAGGACTCCGACGAGGTCGACGACACTGCGGATGTCGACCGCCAGGTCGATGCGCAGAACCGCGGCTCGGGCCAGGAGTCCTCGCGATGATGGTCCGCGTCGTCTGTCCCAACGGCCACCCATCGATGGCTCACGCGCGGCGCGCAGCACTCGGCCTCGCGTGTCCGCGTTGTGGGGTGCTCGTGGCCTCGCGCGCGATGTCGCAGCCTTTGGTGTCACCGGGTAGAGCCACCGACGGTTGGCTGCGCACCGTGGTCGGCGGAGCTGTGTTGGTGGTCCTGGCGGTGGCGGCGACCTGGGGGCTCACCCGCGGCTTCTCGGTGGAGCCGCGTCCAGTTGGCGCAGCGGTCGATGGGGCGCGGCCGGAGGACTCGGACGGGTCCGAGGCCCCGCGGGGAGCCTCGCGAAGTTCATGGAATACGGCCCCCTCGCCGGGGGCCAGCCAGCGTCCCGAAGCAGCGGCGGCCGGTCGGCCGCCATTCTCTCGCTTCGCGGCCGTCGAACTCGCGCAGCGATTCGCCCAGCAGATCGTGGACCGGCACTACGACGGCGGTGACAACGTGGTCCCGACGGTTCGGGAGTTCCTGGACGATCCGGTCACGGGTTCGCGCAAGGTGCGGGTCCACCTGTCCTTCAGGGGCCAATTGTCGAGGTTCTCCAACCCGGCGCCCGACTATTGGGCGTCCGGATGGATCACCGTCGGAGTCGGCGGTTGGAGCTGGAAGGAAGAGGAGATCAGCAACGATCTGTATGGCTACGTGAAGCTTCTTCGGCCGATCGGCGAGGCGATCGTTCGATAGGCCGCGTCCTCGCCGGGTCCGCGGCGTCCTCGCGGACTCGGCTATCGACACTCAGAACGCGATCGGCACCCGAATCGCCGCCGTCAGCCGCGGCGTGATCTGCGGCGACACCACCGCCTGGGCGAACACCGCGCGGCCGATCAGAC
Organism: bacterium; assembly: GCA_030432695.1. Lineage (GTDB taxonomy): Bacteria > Planctomycetota > UBA1135 > UBA1135 > UBA2386 > JAUILN01. Next base: position 272,487 of record JAUILN010000004.1, read on the forward strand.
TGGGGTCGTTGGGGACCGGGAGCTGCAGGCGAGCCGGCTCGCCGCGGGACAGGGTGTTCACGAGCTGCGGTGCGCCGGCCAGCGCGTCGACGGTGAGCACGCCGATGCCCGGGATGACCAACGGCGCGGGCAGCAGGTTCGGCGCGATCACGAACAGCGCCGACTGGCTGCGGAGCGGATCGGGCTGCGCGACCTCGATCTCGAGGTTGTCGCCGACCCGCGGCACGAAGCGCAGCCGCAGGTCGATCGTCTGGTTGGTCAACACGCTCCTGAAGTCGCTCGCGACCGGGGCATCCAGGTCGCCGTCGCCGTCGACGTCGAGAAGTCGGGTCGAGCGCAGGAACCGCTCGCCGGTGATCCGCTTGGCCGAGGTGACGAACCTGCCGCGACCGTCGTTCTCCAGCACCGTGATCTGGAAGTCGAGGTTCATGAGGACGTCGGAGTCCTGGCCCACGAGCAGATCCGGGTCACCGTCCTCGTCGAGATCGCCGACCGCCGCGGTGATCCACTCGGTGCCCTCGGTGCCCTCGGTGAACACCTGGCCCTCGACGTGGTTGCCGTTGCCGTCGTTGAGGAACACCGCCGCGTACTCGGTCGGGCTGCTGTTCGGGAAGCTGTTGAGGTAGAGCGCCAGCACGTCGGTGTCGCCGTCGCCTTCGAGGTCGGTGGCGCGGAGCTGGCTGGGCACCTGGCCGGTGCGCGGGAACCGGGCGGGGAAGGCCCCTGATACCTCGGTGAAGTTGCCGAGACCGTCGTTCGCCAACAGCCGCAGTTCGTTGGTGCCGCAGGCGACCACGTCGATGTCGCCATCGCCGTCGGCGTCGTGGAACGAGTAGCCGAGCGACGACCGTGGCAGGTTGGGATCGGTCCAGTTCGCATCGACGGTGAAGCCGCCGCGGCCGTCGTTGCGCAGCAGGCGGGTCACCTGGCCGGCGAAGCCGTCGCGGGCCGCCAGGATCAGGTCCGGGTCGCCGTCTCCGTCGACGTCGGCGAAGGCACTGGCCTCGCGGGTGTTGAGCGTGGGCGGCAACGCGACCGCGGTGAAGCTGCCGGAGCCATCGTTCAGCGCCACCTGGATGCCGTTGATCGGCGATGCGGGCAGGTAGAGCAGGTCGAGGTCGCCGTCGCCGTCGAGGTCGGCCTGGTCGAAGATCGAGACGGCCGCGACCGAGGGGCTGCTCAGCAGGCTGGTGTAGCCGCCGGCACCGTCGTTGCGCCGGAACTCCAGCGTGAACGGCGCGATGGTCGCCAGCGAGTCGACCAGCCCGTCGCCGTCGAAGTCGCCGTAGGCGAGGCCGGCCTCCGGCTTACGGACGATGTCGACGAAGCGGCCGGAGGGTTGGCCGCGGTGGATGCGGAAGTGGCCGTCATCGGCCACCACGTCCAGCCAGCCGTCGCCGTCGAGGTCGGCCAGGCTCACCCAGTTCACGTCGCCGCGGATCAGCGGTCCCTGCGAGACCCGCTCCGCGAACGGCTGGCCAAAGCCCTGGTTCTCGTACCAGCCGCAGGGCACCGAACCGCGCGCTTCGAGCCAGGCGTCCAGGTCGCCGTCGTTGTCGATGTCGCCAGAGACCACGAACTTGGCCATGTTGCGGAGCGGCAGCGGCTGGGTCGCGGCGAGCGCGTAGCTGTTGCCCTGGTCGAGCACCAGCCGCGCACCGTCGACCCACAGGTCGAGGTCACCGTCCTGGTCGACGTCCGCCCAGCCGAGGATCGACCGCGCGTTGACCCCCGAGAACGGCAGGGAGTCGGGAGCCGCGAACACGCCGCCACCCTGATTGACCATCACGCTGAGCCCCGCCGTGAAGCTGTCGAACGCGACCAGGTCGAGATCGCCGTCGCCGTCGAAGTCGGTCGGCACGATCGGTCCGGCGTTGAGCCGCAGCGGGGTGGTCGGCATGCGGGTGGCGGTGGCGTCCTGGAAGTTGCCGGCGCCGAGGTTCTCGACCCATGTCGGTGGCGAGAAGCTGCTGGAGTCCTCGAACACGATGTCGAGGTCGCCGTCGCCGTCGAAGTCACCGACCGCGTGCTGGCTGACCGAACTGCCGCGCAGGAACGAGAACTCGACGCGCGCGGTCGGGAAGGGCGTGCGCACGAACGATACGCCGTGGCGATCGAGCGACCCGGAGCGGTAGTCGAGGATGTCGTCGCGGCCGTCGCCGTCGAAGTCACCGAACGCGAGCGGTACCGCGTGCTCGGTGAAGGGGGCGCGGACCTCGCGGAACACGCCGCCGAAGTTCCACAGGACCGAGAAGGCATCCACGATGTCCGGCAGCCCGTCCTGGTTGAAATCGTGGAGTTTCGGGAAGTTGCGGCGCAGCAGAGGGCGAGGCAGGTAGTCGGTCGACGAGACCGCGAGCAGGTCCTGCGCGCCGGCTGGCGTGGCGGCGAGCGCCAACACGAACAGGCCGGGAAGCAGGGGGAGGTGATCGGGACGGAGGCGCATCGGGAGTGGGTGATCGGATGGTGTGGAATCGCCGGGATGCGTGCGGGCGCGTGGCGCCGGTTCGCGAATTCCGGGCATCGTCGCACGCGGCTGCGATCCGGGCAGGGGGCTCCGATGGGCTCAGCGGTTTCCCGCGAGGTCGGAGCGTCCCGGATCGACGTCGAACGCCAGGCCGCGGAACCAGTCGAACAGATCCTCGCCGACCGCCCGGCCCCATACGGCCACGCAGTCGTCCATCGAGTAGCCGTTGCGGTCGGGGGCGACCAGCCGGCGCTTGGTCCGGAAGTACTTCGCCATCGCGCCGGGGCCGAACCGCCGCTCCAATTCTTCGAACACGAAGTACGACTTGCCCCAGATCAGGTCGCGCGGTGCGTCCTCGCCGAGCGGGTCGATCGAGTCGAACTGCGGATCGTGGCGTCGACCGAGGCGGATCTGCCGCTGCAGCGTCTGGTCGGCTTCTTCCATCCCCAGCCGCTTGCCGACCTGGATCCCCAGCCAGGTCGCGATCGGCTCGTTCCACAGCGGTTCGGCGTGCGGCAGGACCCACGAGTGGCCCGCTTCGTGGCCGATCAGCTCGACCATCGGGTAGCGCTGGTCGGGGTAGTCGCCCCACCACGCGCCGATCGCGATCCGTTGCCCGCTGCTGAAGCCGCCGCCGCCGGTCGGCAGAATCAGCAGGTTCTTCAGCATCCCTGGCGCCGGCTCGACGCCGGTGACCGCCACCAGGTGTGGGCGGACCCGCTCGTACTCCTTGGCGATCGCCACCGCGAACGGCTCGGTGCCGTCGTGGTACTCCAGGGTCAGCGGCCCGAGTTCCCGCGCATGCTCGGCCCAGGTCGAGCGGTGGGGTCGCTTCGGGTCGATCGACTTCGTGGTGGCGAGCTCCACCAGCAGCGGAGTGATCCATGCGGCGTGGATGGGATCCTTGGCGTCCGGCTGGTGGCCGAACAGACCGCGGCTGCCGACCAGCAGATGACCTTCTCCGGCATCGACCACCGCGAGGACCGGGCGTCGGTCGCGGTCCTCCAACAGCACGCTTGCCGCCGCAGGTACGTCGAGCACCGTGCCGCCGCGGAACGAATCGGCCTCGGCCTCGAACGGCTCCCGGGCGCGCAGTGGCGTCGCCGCCCGCTCGGTGGTCGGCCGCACGCCGAAGCGCTCGGTCAACCCCGCTGCGGGCGGCATCGGATCGCCGCCATCGAGCATCACCAGCAGGGTGCCGCCGCGCTCGACGTAGTCCACGACGTGGTCGAGCGACGCGCTGGAGTACGGCAGCCGCGGGTCACCGCCGTCGACCACCAGCAGGTTGACGTTCGACAGGTCCAGCCGGTGCAGGCTGCCCCAGTTGCGCGCATCGCGGCCGACGCCTTGCAGGTACTGCGTGTGGAACCGCCCGTCCAGGTAGAACGAGAACTGCTGGCTCAGGTCGCAGACCGAGTGGATGCGCGGCGCCGGCTGGGCGGCCAGGCCTGGGCCGGCGGCGGCCGGCATCGCGAGTGCGAGTGGAAGGACGGTGGCGAGGAGCCGCTGGTGCATGGGGCGGAGAGCGTAGCGGGCGAGGCCGGGGTGCGGGCGCACGTGGGTCGTCGTAGGGAGCGGGGCCTCGGGCGGTCCCGCCAGCCGTCCCGATCGCGAGCCTTCGCGCCGAACGCTCGCTGGATGTTCGGCAAGTCGCTTGTCGCCGCCCGTCGACCGACCGATCCTCCACCTGCCCCCGGCGCCACCGAGCCCATGTCCCACCCCATCCCGTTCTTCCAGCAGGTCAACCTGCACTTCGACCGTGCCGCCCGCCTCCTCGAGCTGCCCGCCGGCCTTGCCGAGCAGATCAAGTCGTGCAACGCGGTCTACCACCTGTCCTTCCCGCTGCAGCGCGACGACGGCTCGATCGAAGTCGTCCACGGCTGGCGTGCGCACCACTCGCTGCACCGCCAGCCGGTGAAGGGCGGCATCCGCCTGTCGCTGCATGCCTCCGAGGACGAGGTCTCGGCGCTGGCCGCGCTGATGAGCTACAAGTGCGCGCTGCTCGACGTGCCGTTCGGCGGTGCCAAGGGTGCGATCCTGCTCGACAAGGCGAAGTACTCCGACGGCGAACTCGAGCGGGTGATGCGTCGCTACACCTACGAGCTCACGCTGCGTAACTGCATCGGGCCGAGCGTCGACGTGCCCGGCCCCGACATGGGCGTGGGGCCGCGCGAGCTGTCTTGGATGGCCGACACCTACATCGCGCTGGCGCGCGGCGAGCGTGGTGCGGCCGGCTGCGTGACCGGCAAGCCGCTGTCGCAGGGCGGGGTCCGCGGTCGGGTCGAGGCGACCGGCCTCGGGGTCTACTTCGGCATCCGCGAGGCCGTTGCCGAGGTCGACACGATGCGCGCGCTCGGTCTCGCTCCGGGGCTCGACGGCAAGACGGTGGTGATCCAGGGGCTCGGCAACGTCGGCCTGCACGCGGCGCGCTTCCTCGCCGCGGACGGCGTGAGGGTGGTCGGGATCCTCGAGCGCGAGGGCGCGCTCTATGCCTCGGGCGGCCTCGACTTCGAGGCCATCGCCGCGCGGCGTGACGCGGGCGGCTCGCTGCTCGAGTTCGACGGCGAGATCCGCATCGAAGGCGGGCGGGAAGGCGTCGAGGGTCTGACCTGGCCCTGCGACATCCTGCTACCGGCCGCCCTCGAGAACATGATCACTCCCGACATCGCGTCGCGGGTGCAGGCCCGGATCGTCGCCGAGGCGGCGAACGGGCCGACCACCGCGCAGGGTGGCGAGATCCTGCGCGAGCGCGGCGTGATGATCCTGCCGGACATGTTCCTCAATGCCGGTGGTGTCACCGTCTCGTACTTCGAGTGGTTGAAGAACCTCAGCCACGTCCGCTTCGGCCGGATGGAGCGCCGGTTCTCCGGAGCGTCCACCGGTCGCGTGCTGCGCGCGGTCGAGGAACTCACCGGCAACGCGTTCGACCCCGTGGTGGTCGAGCGGCTCTCGGTTGGCGCCTCCGAAGCCGATCTGGTCCGCTCCGGCCTCGAGGAGACGATGGTCTCGGGCTTCCAGCAGATGCGCGAGGCGGCGCGGCGCTGGAACACCGACAACCGCGCCGCGGCGCTGGCGGTCTCGATCCAGAAGATCGCCGAGAGCTACAGCGAGCGCGGCATCTTCCCGTGAGCCGCGCGTCGGCTCCGGCGGTCAACGCAGGCCGCCGAGCGTCACCTCGAGTCCGTTCGAGGCCACCGCGCCGGCCGGGTTGATTCCCGGCGCCACGATCGTCGCCTGGAACCAGCCGGTCTCGCCGACCAGCTCGATGCGGTTCGGGAACGGGATCGAGGCGGTGGCGCGTGGCGGCGTCAGCGAGACCAACGGGATCCCCGACTCGTCCATGCTCTGCAGCAGCGTGCAGCCGGGCATGCCGAGCGCGTCGAGCGGATAGGGCAGGGGCAGCGCACCGAGCTGCGAGTTCGACAGCCCGAGCGCCACCGCGCCGAGCTGCGCGCCCGTGGGGACCGCGAGCAGTTCCAGGTCGAGCGTGCTGCCGATCGTCGGCTCGTTGGTGGCCGCGAGGATCAGCGGTGCCGAGGCCGGGCAGCCCATCCCGTAGGGCGTCGCGACCCCGGGGCGTCGGGGCCTGCCGTACTCGGTGGTCGCACCGGAGACCGTGATCGTGCCGGTGTCGTGGCCGGTGAGTCCACCGAAGCCGACCAGGGTGCCGCGGTGCCGGTCCCAGTGCATCGGCGAGGTCGAGGTGGCCGGGACGCCGGGGTCCCACGCGCCGCCGCGCGCGTCGAAGAGTTCGGGTCGGGAGCCGTTCACCGGATCGAAGACGATGCGGCCGATGACCAGTTTGTCGCGGGTCCGGTCGGTCGCCAGCATCCAGGCGGACTGGCCCGGCGGCGGCGTCCACGGCACCTGGTTCCAACGCCGGTTCGACCACAGCCACGCCTGCTCGGTCGGGAACGTGAACAGCACCAGGATCCCGGGGCCGGACGGCAGGTAGCAGGCGCGCGTCACCGACAGCAGTGCCGGCGGTGCCGGGTTCGCGGGCACCAGTGCCCAGTCGGCACCATCGAACTCCCAGGTCTCCAGGCCGGTGACGCCGACGGTGAACAGGAAGCACTCGCCGCGCACCGGATCGGCCTCGATCCAGGCCCGCAGCGGGTAGGGCGGCGAATGCGACGGGGTGAGCTGCTGCCAGCCGCTCGCGGTGAGCAGCCAGGTGTCGGTCGAGAACGCGCCGGGCACGTCGCCGCCGAACAGCACCATGCCGCCGGTGTGCGGGTCCCAGCCCAGCGCGGCCGCCCGGCGCGCTGCGGGGCGGACCGGCGAATGGACCTCGGTCCAGTCCTGGCCGTCCCAGATCCAGGTGTCGTCGAGATGACCCGAGGCGTCGGAGCCGCCGAACGCGCGGGGAGCGAGATTGGCGAGTGCTGCTCAAGCGCGATCCTTGAGACTCGCACTCCCCCACCGACCCGGAGGTCCTTATGGCCAAGTCCTTCCGCCTGCACCTGACCGACGAAATTCGAGCGTTCGTCAAAGCCAGGTCTGGGGACAGAGCCCCGTCCGCGACCCCGAGCGAGTTCGTCCGAGTGCTTATCGGCGAGTGCAAGGAGCGGCAGTACACGAGTAGGGACCGAGGATGGGAAGCCGCAAGAGTGTGTGGGGCAGCCCAAAAATACCCTTGGATTTCGCACCCAGGCGGGCCGACGGCAACACGTACGCAGCAGCCGCTAATCCGTGTCGCCAGACGCACTCGAACCGAGGACCTTCCTGATGCTGCGCAGCTTGCTCACCCTGCTTGTGTTTTCTAGCCCTCTCGTGATCCAGCTGGGATCCGCTCTTCCTGCGCAAGGCTCACCTGGATCGATCCTGGATGTCGACTCCACTGGGTACATCAGTGGGCACGCAACAGGACCGATCGCGGTCTACGTTGATGGCCAGGCATCCGATAACGCGGTGGTTGGCGTGAGCCCGACCGGGAGCTTCATCGTCGGCTTGATCATGCCGGATTCCGTCCTGCATGATATCAGTATAAGGCTTGCGTCGACAGACGAAGACCTGGACGGGAGCCCCTTCATGTTTCGGTACGACGCCACACCTACCATTATTCTACCGGGAGATTCCGAGGCGCTGATCGAGGCCCTTGAGACGGTCAAGCCCGGAGATGTCATACAGCTAAGTTCCGGCCAATACGACTTGTTCCCAAGCTCTTTTGGCTATGTGTTTGCGGGGCCATTAGCTGTATCAGAATTTAGCCTCGTAGGCAGAGGCGCTTCTGAGACCCGGGTTGTCGTGCATAACCCTCTCGGTGGACTATTTCATCTTGATGGCCATGGCAAGGCATCTGGAATACACATGGCCCGCTTGGCGATTGATTACTCGGAACCATCTTCGGTCCAAGGGACACTGGTTTCTGCTCCGTCGCCGGGCTCTCAGGCGATCGAAGTTCAGCTGGATGCCAACGCGCTAGACGTGCAGGGTATACTTGACTCCATTCTTGCGGAAGAAGGCGCTCTTAACAAGGAGACGTTGCGCTCCAACGTCATGAATTTCGGAGCGGGAGACCCTTGGGTTAAACCTGGATCCTACAGCCAGAACTCGGTATCGTCCATAGTTCGCGATATCGCTACCGGGAACTGGGTTGTCACGTTGACCAGCGGTCTCGACGGCATGGCGGCATTTCAGGGCCAAGACCGCGTTGCTCTCGTGTGGAGGAAAGCCAATGTCATTCGGTTCCGCAACTACCTTGCAGGAGGGACCATATGCCTGGAAGACATCAAGACCAGCGAACTTGCGGCGGGCAATTTCTGTATAACTGATCAAAACACCGGCTCACTCGTCATTCGGAGGTTTGAGGCGACACGATCTGCTGGCCGCTTCATTACCACTGCTGCAGACTTCTTTCTCGTTCTGGATCAACGCGGCCCCGTCCTCATGGACAATTGTGTATTCGAAGGAGGGGGCGACGACATAATAAATATCCATTCGAATCCTATTCAAGGAGTGGTTGACCCGCAGGATCCAAGTCCGAGCGTGGTTGGTGTACTGGATATTCGAACTATCGAAGTTGGTGACCGACTACAGCTCTTCAATTTTTCTACGGGTGCGCTTGCGGAGCGTCATGTGATATCCAAGGTCTTGTTGCCCAATTTGTTTGCTCCAGGCACTCCGCACGCTGGAGCGTTTGTGGTGGATCTGGCGCTTCCAATGGGCATGGCGGACTCCTATTTGTACAATACTGAGCTTGGAGGGCGCGGCAGTATTGTATCGAACTGCCTTCTCGAAGCCAACGTCGGCGGCCTTAAAGCTCGCTGCGACACGCTGATAGAGGGGAACACCATTATAAGGACCGCCGTGGCGGCCGTTCGTATTACTAATATATACGCAGCTGGCCCCTCCGGATCCTACGTTCTAGAAGGTGGCCCAATACCATTTGGGGTAACGGTGCGAAACAATATATTCGATAGATGTTGCTACGCCGGTAATAAGGCAGGCAAGGACTTTATTGGAGTCGTGGAGGCCATGGTGTGGTCAATCCCATCGGTGAATCAGGGCATCCCTACCTACTCACCGATGGCAAATGTGTCCCTCGAAAGCAATCACATCATGGGATGGGGACGCAATGGCGTCGTGTTTCGGGGCGCGGACAGCAGTTGCTTTGTATCAGACCTAGACATGACCGACCAGGGCGATCCATTCGAAGGTAATGTCGTATTTCCCACACTGGCCCGTGGCGTGCTTGTTGAGAACTCCCCCGGAGTGTCCGTAGGATTTGGGGCGTTCTCTGACACACGTGCGGCTCTCTACGATTGCGCTCTCCGCATAGACACGGCGAGTAATCCCGTAACATGGTCCGGTGCATCGTTCGTTCTTTCGACCGGGCCGACCACTGATCCAGCACTCCTGATATGTCAGTGACGCAGTCGGAATCAACGAGCTGCAGCGCCCACGGGGAGCCCGATCCAAAGCGCAGAGCTGGGGGCAAGAACACGGGAAAGTGGGCGTCTCCTAAGCCACCTGTCACATCTCGAGCGAACGACGACGACTGAAGGTAACTGTCCCGGGGACCCCACCTGGGTTCGGCCGGGACCCGAGCCGACGTTGGGCGCATGTCATCCACTCCCAGCGGTCGTCGCCGCGGCCGCCCGCCCGTTCACTCGCCCGACCTGATCGCACGCCTGCTGGCCGAGCGTGACCGCACCGGCGAGTCCTTCGCAGCCCTGTCCCATCGATCGGGCATCCCCGCAGGGACGCTGAGCGGCCACGCACGCCGCAGTCGCCGCGATGTCCCTCCCGTCTCGGCTCCGTTCGTCGAGCTCCGACCAGTGGCGAATCGCTCGGTGGATCCCTCGGCCCCCGGCCACGAGCTGCGCATCGTGCTCGATACCGAGCGCCGCCCCCAGGAGATCCATGTGCCTGCCGGGTTCTCTTCGGCAGCCCTGCGGCGAGTCCTCGACGTCCTGGAGGCGCATGCTGAGCGTCCCTGAGTCCGCGCGCATGTTCGTGGCTCGCGACCCGGTCGACTTCCGCCGGCAGTTCGACGGGCTCTGCGCCATCGCCCGCGAGCAGTTCGACCTCGACCCATTCAGCGGCCACGTCTTCGTGTTCTTCAACAAGGGCCGTGACCGGATGAAGATCCTGGTGTGGCAGCACACCGGCTTCTGGCTGCGCTACCGTCGATTGTCGAAGGGCACGTTCGGAGCCCTGTTCACCGCCGACGCATCACAAGCGTGCGTAGAGGTCGAAGCTCGGCGACTGCGCCTCCTGCTCGACGGCATCGACCTCGACTCTGCGAAATTCCGTCGCGACTTCGCCGATCCGCTTCGCATACGCGGTTGAAATGACGAACTCGATGAGCGTCGACGCAGAGCAGCAAGAGGAGAAGGCCGAAAAGGGGCCCGCAGACCTTCAGGAAGCTCTGGAGCTGCTCGCTGAACAGGACGGGAGGATCGCGATCCTCCTGGACCGGATCCGGCAACTCAAGAAGGCGCTCTATGGGGTGCAGGCTTGGATCCGGGCAACTCACGCGGCTCCACGGAGCGCCTCCCACATGGGCTCCCAAGTGCCGGACTTGAGATGGGCACGGAGGTCGAGCACGTGTTGGCTTCCGTCGCGTGACCAGCGCATTCCGCTGCGCTTCAGCCGAGCCTGTACGATGTTCTTTGCTGCTGCCTCGACTGGTCCGCTCCCGATCGGAAGCCCTCGGCCGATGAAGTCCGCGTTGCGCATCCGGTCGCGGTGGACACGGAAGTGATCCGCCGCATTCTCGACGATCCTTCGACGCTCATCGCCATCCTTCATCATCGCGGCGTAGCGGCGCATCGAGCGCCGAGAGGCTTCGACGCCGAGGTCGTCGAGCTGCAGCTTGTCGCGGTACTTCTGGTGCCACGCCGTGGCGCGCTCGGTGTCTCCGAAGATCGCCTTGGCGGCCTTCATGAGGTTCTCGGACGCGTGGAAGAAGTCGAGGATCCAGGTGGCGTCACGGAGTTCCTCGTGTTTCTCCGCGGCCTTCCAGATCGAGTCCTTCCCGTCGCAGAGCACGACGACTTCCTGGAACTCGTGGTGCTCCTTTGCCCGGGCAACCTGGCGAGCCACGTGTTCCACCAAGGACTTCATGCAGCTCTCCGGGGCCCGCGCGTGAAGCCTGGTTGCTCGCTTCTCGGGGCCCTCCTCTCCCGGCGCATACGCGGTGATCGTCGATACGTCGGCCTTTCGCCAAGCGGTCGCTTCCTCTTCTCGCATGGACAGCATCACGCCGTCCCAGCTCGCAACCAGGACATCCGCATCCTCCGGAAGCGGGCACGCCTTCGCGACCGCCTCCTCGACCTCGATCCGATTCTCGTCGAGATCGACGCCGAGCTTCCTGACGGCGTTCTGGATCGCCGTCGCCGACGGCGCCACGGGTAGGGCCTTGCCAAGCAGCTGCTGGACCTCCTCGGCGGTGAGCATCGCGGCGCCGATCACCGCCATCTCCTCCACGTCTGGGGTCATGAACGACCCGGCCATCCCGCACGCTTCATCGAGAGGCACTCGACTCCCTGCGTCAGGACCGTCGCCTCTGTACGTCCGACGCCGGATCACGAGCTGTCCGAAGGGCGAGAGCCTCCGACGCGTAGCCGTGCCGCGATACCGCAGCCGTTCGCCGTCGACATCCACGTGCGCGCGTGGCTCATCCATCTCTTCCAGAACCCGCTCGACGGCTCCGCGACCGGTGGCCATCAGGACGTTGTTCAGGCTGCCAAGGAAGCACCGGAAGCGGACTGGCGTCATCGCCTCCGAAGTCGTCTCTCTGACCAAGTCGCCCGGCTCTTGTTCGAACTTGCGCATCAACTTGCCGACGAGTCCACTGTGGGCGACCGAGGAGCGCGGCGCGTTGCCGCAAGCAAGTACATCGTTGATTGGCATTTACGACGTACGAGCAGCTCCTCGGTCAACTCCCAAGAAGCTGCCCGCATCGAAATCAGCACCCCGCCGAACAGCACGATCCGGCCGGTCGACTGGTCGAGCGCCAGCGCCGGATCGGTGCGTGCGGTCGGGGAGCGGCTGGGGGTGAGGGTGCGCCAGGTGGGGGCCTGGGCTGCGGGCGGGATCGCCGAGATCGCCGCGGCGAGGCCGAGCGTCAGGACCAGAGCGCGAGGACGTGGGAGGGAGGTCGTCATGGTGGCGAGTTCGCCTGGGGATCGAGGGCTTGGAAGGAGCTGCGAGGCAGGTGCCGAATCGCGCGCCACGTCACATGATGTCTGCCTCGAGACCGTTGGAATGGTGCTTGCTCGCGCACGGGCTCGCCGGTCGGACGGCCCTCCAGGAGAGTTTCGTAGTCGCGCCGCCGACGAACCGACGACCGGGCGACGTCCAGCCGTCGATCTCACCTCGACTCGCCATGAATCATCCCCATCCTCTCGCGTCCCTCGGTCTGGTCCTCGCCTCTGCGATCCCCGCCCAACAGGAGTTCGTCGTCGACGGCTTCCAGCGCCCGGGCAGCACCCACACCACGATCCAGGCCGCGGTCGACGCGGCTTCGCCCGGGGACCGCATCGTGGTCCGGAAGACCGGCAACGTCCGCTATCCCGGTTTCACGCTGACCAAGGGCCTCGACATCCGCGGCAACTACCAGGAATTCCCCGAGGTGACGTTCGCGGACATCCGCTCCATCCCCGCGGGTGAATCGGTCCACCTCGAGCGACTGTTCCTCTGGAATCCGATCCAGCCGGCGGTCGAGCTGAGGTCGTGCGACGGGGCCGTGGTCCTGCGGCAGCTCTTCGTGTTGTCCAATGCGTTGATCTCCGGGGCCCTGCCGGCGCTCACGATGTTCGACTGCGAGCAGGTGCTGTTCGAGACCGGTGGAGTCTACGCACACCAGATCGCTGCATGTGGTGTCTCGGGATCCAGCGCGGTGTTTCGCGGCGTCCAGATCCGTGGCAGCCTGTCGCTGTCGTTCGGTGACGCGTTCAGCGAGCCCGGCATGGTGATCTCGTCGAGCGACGTCGTGTTGCACGACTGTGAGGTCACCGGTGGCGAGGGTGCCGCCGGCTCGGCCAGTCCGTTCGGCGACTGCCTCCGGGACGGGACCGACGGCTCCGCTGCACTGATCTCGATCGACAGCGACGTGTTGGTCACCGGGTCCTCGCATCTCGCGGGCGGACGTGGCGGGGTCGCATTCGGCAGTTGCCGGCCGGGCGAGATGGGACCGGCCCTGGTCGGGTCCGTGTTCCGCATCGATCCGAGCGTGGTCCTCGAGGGGGACGTCGACGCCGAGGTCCGGCGGATCTCCACCCAGCCGTCGCTGTCCGGGATGCCGGTAGTGCTCGACGCGGGATCATCGACGACGTTCTCGCTGACCGCCGACGCCGACGCGGCCTGGACCCTGTTCGTCGACCTCGCGCCCGGCCGCGTCGAGGTACCGGGAATCGAGGCGCCGTTCCTGCTCACCCCGACGCACCTGCCGATCCTCCTCGGCGCGGTTCCCACGAGCGGGGACCTGGTGATCCCGATCGCGACCGGCAGGGACCCTGCGCTGATCGAACGCGTGCTGTGGTTCCAGGCGGGTGCCGTCTCTCCGAGCGGCGAGGTCCGGCTGAGCAACGCCGGCTCGATGCGGCTGCGTTGACCCTCCTTCGTTCTGGTCGGTGCAACCGCCGCGGCCCTTCCGGGGCAGATCGACACCCGATGCACACCGCTACCATTCCGCTCGTCACCTTCGGTCTGCTCGCCGGGGTGCTCTCCGCCCAGCAGGAGTTCGTTGTGGACCGGGCCAACCGGCCCGGCGCGACCCACACCACGATCTCCGCGGCAATCGCGGCGGCGGCTCCGGGCGATCGGATCGTCGTTCGCCGTGATGGCACCGCGCCCTACCGGGGCTTCACGCTGAACAAGGGCCTCGTGATCCGCGGCAACTACGGGGAGTTCCCCGAGGTCGAGTGGGCCAGCATCCGCGCGGTTCCGGCTGGGCAGTCCGTTCGCCTGGAACGGATGATCGTGCGCAGTCAGGCCGCTTCGATCGTCGAGGTCGTCGGTTGCGCGGGAACGGTGATCCTCCGTCAGGTGTTCGCTGCGTCGGGAGCCGTCGCGGGCGGCTCGGCGCCCGCAATGCGCATCGAGCGCTCCGCCCTGGTGATCCACGACCTCGGCGGGCTGTCGTCCAACCGGGCGGAGCCCTGCGTGGTCGTCTCCTCGACCGCGATGTTCCGCGGCGTGCAGATGAGCGGCGCGACCCTGAGTGCTGTCGGCGGACTGCAGGGCGCGCCGGGCCTCGTGGCCACGTCCAGCAGGATCGTGCTCCACGACTGCCGGATCACCGGTGGCGCCGGGGTTCCTGCGAGCCCCAACCCGTTCGGTGGCTGCTACTCGAACGGGTCGAACGGTTCGAACGCGGTCGTCGCCCAGACCAGCGACGTGCTGCTGACCGGCGGCACGCAGCTCACGGGCGGGCCCGGTGGTTCGGGATCGGGCGGCTGCCCATCGGGGGCCCGCGGCCTGGCCCTCAGCGGTTCGTCCTTCCGGATCGACCCGAGCGTGCGGTTGCTCGGCGCGACGGCCGGAGCCATGACCTCGATCGCCCTGCAGCCCGCGCTCGGCAACCTGCCGGTAGTGGTCGACGCGGGCACCTCGACCAGTGTGGATCTGACCGCCGCGGGTCCGGGCGTCTGGGGTCTGTTCGTCGATCTCGAGCCCGGCCACCTCGAGTTGGCCGGCGTGGACGTGCCGTTCCAGCTCGGGCCGAGCGCGCTGCCGATTCTCTATGGAGCGCTGCCTGCCGCCGGCGCCACCTCGATCCCCCTCGGTGTGCCGGTCGATCCGGCGCTGATCGAGCGGGTGCTCTGGTTCCAGGCCGGCGTCGTGCGGGCGCCGGCGGAGCTGCGGATCAGCAACGCGGCGTCGCTGGGGATCCGATAGACGGGAGGCGCGGTAGACGGCCGAGGCCGCCGGTCACCGACGCAGCCGGTTCAGCGTGTAGTACGCCACCCGGTTCGCCAGCGTGCCGCCGTCTGCGCCGCCGAGATCCAGCGTGAACTCGTAGACCCGTTCGGTCGCCAGCGTCGGCAGGTCCAGATGGACAGTCACGCCATCGGCGTCGAGCTTCGCCGTGCTCACCGCCACCTCGGTGCGATCCACCTTGGGCGAGCCGTACTCAGGCCGGTAGAGATAGCCCCAGTGCGCGATCCGGTAGCTCGCGGCCTGCACCGCCCGTGCGGCATCCGGTGGCGAGGTGAAGCGCAGGTCGAAGCCGGTCTTCGTGAGTCGGATCGAGTGGATCGAGAACGGCACCGTGGTGCCGTCCCAGACGATGCGCTGCATGCCGTACTTGGCCGGCCCGCGTGAGCCCCAGCCGCGACCGGTCTGGCCGAGGTAGAGACTGCCGTCGGCGGCGAAGCGGTTGCGCACGATGCCGCTCTGCAGGTGGTCGGCGAAGTCGATCGCCGCACCCTGGTACTCGCCGTCGACCTGGTCGAGCACCACGCGGAACACGTTGGAGCGCGACTGGTCGCCGCAGAAGATCTGGCCTGCGAACGGACCGAACGCGCCGCCGGTGGTGTCGAAGACCGGCTCGCCGGGAGAGTTCGCGAGGTCGCCGTGCGGGAACCACACCGCCGGCAGCTTGCGCAGCTCGCCGTACTTCTCGACCGGGATCGAGTTCAGGTCGACGCCTTCGTAGTCGGGGTGGTCCATCAGCGACGACGGATGGCCGTGGAAGCGGCCCTTCGCCAGCACGTGCAGGCCCGAGGTCGCGACCCAGTCACCCTGGTTGTCGGTGTAGAACAGCTCGCCCGCGGGGCTCATGCCGATCCCGCAGGGCGACCTCAGGCCGCACGACCACGGCTGGAACTCACCCTCCGGCGTGATCCGGAACGACCAGCCGCGCCACTGCGCCGCGCGGCCCATCTTGCAGTCGTGCACCCGGCCGATGTCCCAGCGGTCGCTGCCGGCCCAGCCCGGCCAGCTCAGCGAGGTGTTGAGGGTGCCGTAGAAGTTGCCCTCGGCGTCGCGCACCAGACCGAACGCGTACTCGTGGTAGTTGTCGGTCAGTCCCCAGGCCGCGCAGACGGTCTTGAACAGGTCGGCGGTGCCGTCGCCGTTCTCGTCGACCAGCTCGGTGAGCTCGCCGCGCTGCATCACGAACAGTCGGTTGGTGCCCTGCTCGACCAGCACGCCGAGCGGCTCGTGCAGACCCTCTGCGAAGCGGTGCCACTGCTTGCTGGCCGGCACGTAGGTCCAGACCTCGCCTTCGCGGGTGGAGCAGTACAGGGTGCCATCGTCGGCGAAGTCCATTCCGCCGACGCCGAAGGCCACGCCCTTTGGAGTGGCGATGGTCTCGACCCGGTAGCCGGCGGGTAGGGCCTCGGGTTGTGGATCGGACTGGGCACGGGGCGCGGTGGCGGCCAGGACCGACACGCAGAGGATGCGCGCGGCGTAGACGGTGGGGCTGCGACGGCTCATCGGTCGCCCTCCTGCAGCGGGGTCAGGGTGATCGTGAAGTGCTTCGCCCGCTCGGCGGGGATGGTCACGATGCCGCCGTCTATCAGGCCGTCCGGCGACGTGCAGCGCACTATCCGCGGGTCGAACAGGAAGCGCACGCCATCGCCGGGCTCGGCGACGGCGAAGGTGTACGTCAGCCCGATGCCGCCCGCCGCGGGCCACACCGCCTGGCGCACCTCGGCGCCACCCCAGTCGAACACGAACTCCGGCACCGTGCCGTCCACATGACTCGGGCGGTTGCGGTAGCCCGCGAACCGAACAGGGCGCTCCTTGCCGTCGAAGGTCCGCAGCGGGAAACCGAGATCGCCCACCGCGAACCGCGGCCCGAGCGTCTTGCAGGGCTGGCCGCCGCGGCCGAGTCGATCGGGTCCGACGTCGAGGAACGCGCCCGACCAGCCGAACTGCACGCAGCAGCGCTCGGCGTCGAAGGCGTAGTTGGTCCCGCCGTGCAGGCCGACCGCGATGGTCCGCGACGACGCTCCTTCGACGTGCACGCGCAGCACGCGGGACTGGTGGTGCACGGCGATCGGGATGCCGACCTGTTCCTCCGGCGGCTTCGTTGCAGCGGTACGGGCCAGCGGCGTGACGGTGCCGTCCGGCCCGCGCACCGCGACCTCGAGCAGCTGCCCGCCGCCCGCCTGGAAGAAGTCGACGCGCAGCGCGTGCACGCCGGCGCTCAACTCGATGCCGCCCTCACGGGCCTTGCCGCCCGGGTGCGTGCCGTCCCACTCGGTCACCATCCGACCACCGACGTAGAGCCGCGAGCCGTCGTCGCTGTTCAGCAGGAACGTGTGCTTGCCGGCGCTGGCGATCTGCAGCGCGCCTTCGAAGCGGATCCCGTAGTCCGCGCGGCGTTCCGCCACCCCGACGTCGATCAGACCGGTCGACAGCTCGCCCTGGTCGGCCGGTTCCAGACCGTCGAAGTCGGGCAGCACCGTCCACTTGCCCTCGAAGACCCGGTAGCGCAGCCCGCCGAGCGGTCCGCCGAGATCCTCGCTCGGGACGTCGCCGACCCGCATCACGCCCTTCATCGTGAACATGTGCCCCGGCAGGGTGCACACGTAGCCGTAGTCGCCCGGCTCGGCCGGCGCGGTGAACCAGATGGTGTCCTGTTCTCCGGGCAGGATCGCCCTGGTGTGGAACAGCACGTCGGGCGACTCCGGCACGAAGTGCTTCGCAGTGGCCTCGGCGCCGAGCTGCAGCGCGGCCATGCCGACCTTCTGGGTCACGCCTTCACCCGGCTTGCAGATCAGCAGGTTGTGCTGCATCTCGTCGCCGTTGACGAGCGTGAGCTTCACCTTGCTCGCCGGCCGCACCGCGAAGCTCTCGGTGTCGTAGCGCAGCAGCGCCGGTCGCACCCCGATCACGATCTCGGGGTCGGGGTTCGCGAAGCCGGCCGGTGGAGTCAGCTTGGGTGGAGCCAGCTCGGGTGGAGACTGCTGGGCGGGCGCCGCGGCGACGCACAGCGCGAGAGCAGGGAGCAGGAGGGTCGGGCGGATCACGGGGCCGAGAGGATACGCGCTCCGCGCCGCACGTCCGCCGCTCAGCGTCCGAGATCCATGATCAGGCCATTGGTGAACGCCAGGCCGTGCGTCGCACCCGGATCGATGATCACCGCCTGGGAACGCCAGCGGGTGCCGCACAGGGCCGGATCCGCGGGCAGCGGGATCGGCACGTCGCCGCGTTGCTGACCCAGCGCGAAGGTCACGTCGATCACCGGCCGGAGGATCAGGATGCCGCCGAACGGGGTGGGGTTGTAGTCGGGGTCGACGCCGAGCAACAGTGCGCCCTGGGTCGCAGCACCGAGGCTGTTGGTGCAGCGCAGCGTCATCGTCGTGCCGGGAACCGGTGGTGTGAACGCACGGAGCAGCGGGATCCCGTTGGTGCCCGGGTAGGAACCGCCGTTGTTGGAGTAGGAGACGCTGCTCGCGAGGTGTCCGCCGCGGAAGTTGGCGATGCCCTGCCGCGTCGTGCGGATTCGTTCGACATTGTTCGCGCAGCCGGCACGCCCCAGCGGCCCGGTGCAGGCCGAGGGCTGGAAGTTCGGGTTGGAGAAGAAGCCGACGACGCTGGAGCCGAGCGTCGCCCACATGCGGGTGCGGGCCTCCTGGAGGTTGCACCTCGTCGACCAGGCGTTGTTGGTCGCGCCGGAACAGCCCGGGTCCTCGTGTTCGCAGCCGAAGTTGTGCCCGCACTCGTGGGAGACGACCTGCGGGGCGAGCGTGATCCGGTTGACGCTGAAGCCCAGCGAGTCGTCGATGCCGTCGCCGAGCCAGGCGAGTCCGGCGGTGCCACCGTGGCAGTTCGAGCCCATGTCGGCGACCAGGCCGATGACCAGATCGGCCTCGAGCCAGTCGCGGTCACCGGCGACGGCGCCGTCGCCGCGCAGGCTGTTCAGCGGCAGGCGGAGGTCGTCGCAGGGCTCCGAGTACTGCCAGAGCACGATCGGTCCGACCAACACCATCTGCTGGCGGAAGCCCGCGACGGGGGTGCTCTGCAGGTCGAGGTTCATCGTGGCCAGGGCCAACCCGACGGTGGACGTGTAGCCGGGGACCTGGGCGATCGCGTTCGGGGTGATCACGACCATCACCTTCACGACGTCGGCCGGTTCGTCGCAGCAGCCGCCGCCGGTCGCATGGGCGTGGTGCAGCTGGTCGGTGTCGACCACCAGGTGCGAGTGGTCGACGCCACAGCGGTTGACGTCGGAGGCGTGCGCCCGCAGCAGGTGTGCGCCGTGGCCCTGCATCACGTTGAGGAGCCACGGCGTGCCGTCGTGCGGCTCGATCGTGGCGGCGATCTCGTCGCCGACCCGCGACAGGACGAAGCGCGACAGCGGCAGGCCGTCGAGGTGGCCGATGTAGTCCTCGCCGCCGACGTCGTTGGGCTGCCGGGTATCCAGGACCGCGCGGTAGTGCCGCGTCGGGTCGACGTCGATCGTCAGCTCGTCGCCGGGCTGGATCCGGTCGAGCAGTGCCAGGTTCGGCTCGACGGCTCGCGACCAGACCAGCGAGTTGTCGAGTGCGACGATCGGGTCGGCGATCGGCGCGTGGTCGGTCCACAGCGCCGGCGGCGGGGTCGCCGGGCCGATCAGGGGTTGGGCCGCCGTGACTGCGGGCAGCAGCAGGGCCGCGGCGACGGACAAGCGGGCGATGGGACGGCGGAGCGGGTTGTCGATGGGATGGCGCATGGGTTTCCTCGCGTGCCGGGCGGGTTCGTCCCGGCCGACCCCAGCTCCGGAAGCGGGTCGGCGACTGGCGCACGGATTCCCGGGAAAGCTGCACTTACTCCGCTTCGCCGGAGCCGAGCGCGCGCCGCAGCCACAGCCGGGCCGCGGCCAGCTCCCGGACGACGGTGGCCCGCGACAGATCCAACTCTGCGGCGATCTCGTCTCCGGACATGCCCGCGAAGAACCGCATCTCGACGATCCGCGCGGCGCGCGGGTCCAGCTCGGCCAGCTCGTCCAGTGCCTCGTGCAACGCCAGCACGTCGAGGTCGACCTGCGCGCTGGCATCGCGGAGGTCCGACGCGGTCACCCGGGCCCAGCCCGCGCCGCGCTTCTGCGCGCCCTCGTGGCGGAGGTGGTCGACCAGCACCTGCCGCAGGGCGTGGCTGGCGATCGCGTAGAAGTGGGTGCGGTCGCGCCAGTCGTTGCGGCCCTCGCTGAGGTGCAGCCACGCCTCGTGGACCAGCGCGGTCGGCTGCAGCAGGGCGTCGCCGCGATGGCGTTCGGCAAGCCGGTGGGCCAGGCCGCGCAGCCGCTCGTAGACCAGCGGGGCGAGGGCGTCGGTGGCGCCACGGTCGCCCTGGACCGAACGCGTCAGCAACGTGGCCTCGTCGCGCGATGGACCGCTCACCGGTCGCCCCCTCGGCGGTCGTTGTCGCGTCCGTCGGACGCGTCGAGCTGCGCCTCGAGCTTCCGCAGCGCGGTGCCAACGGAGTCGACCGCGGGGTGGTCCGGGCCGTGTACGGCGAGCAGCGCGTCGTGCTGGCGGCGTCGCAACGCCAGTGCCTCGACCAGCTGGCCCTGGGCGTGGCGGCACTTGGCCAGTTCGCTCAGCGTTCCGGCCACCGCGGGGCTCGCTTCGCCGTGGACCTCGATGCCGAGCTGCAGCGACTCCTCGAGCAGCGGCAGCGCTTCGTCGATGCGGTCCCGCGCGCGCAGCAGCGAGCCGAGGTTGTGCAGGTTGATCGCCAGGCCTGCCGGCGCGTCGCCGCGATGCACGCGGCTGATCGCGACGGCCTCGCGGTAGCACGCCTCCGCGCCATCGAGTTCGCCGCGGCTGCGCAGCAGCGACCCGCGGTTGCTGGTGAGGATCGCCAGGCTGGGGTCCGCGTCGCCGAACAGCTCGCGGTGCAGGCGGAGCTGGGCTTCCAGATGGTGGTCCGCGGCGTCGAGTCGACCGGCCCGCATGCAGGCGATCGCCAGCGCGCCGACGCTCTGGGCGAGTTCGTGGCGTTGCCCGGCGGTCGCGTCGGAGCGTAGGGCGACCGCGTGCTCCAGGTGCTCGATGGCCCGGGGCATGTCGCCTTCCGCCATCGCCACCGTGCCGAGCTGTTGCTCCATCAGCCCGAGCAGCCGGTCCGGGAGCTTCTGCGCAGTGTGCGCGTCGGCGATCGCTCGCGCGCGGTCGAGGCAGACCTTCGCCGCTTCGAGCCGGTTGCGGTTCACCTCGATGGCGGCACTGGTCAGGAGCACGTGGAAGTGCAGCTGGCGGTCGGCGCCCTGCAGGGAGGCGCTCCGCTGCAGCGCTTCTTCGGCCGCCACGGCAGCGGCATCGAACCGGTGGGCCAGCAACCCCGCGTGCGCCAGCTCGCCGAGGGTGTAGGCGAGTTGGCCGGGAGCCGCGGAGTCGCCGAGGCTGCGGAGATCGGCCACGGCGGCGTCGAGTTCTTCGACCGCGATGTCGTGGGCGCCGAACGACGAGTAGGTCTGGCCGAGGATCAGGTGCGCGCGGGCCCGCAGGTCGGCGCGGTCGGCGAAGCGACGCGCGACCTCGGGGCGGGCGTGGTCGACCAGCTCGCGGGCGGTCGCCTCGGGGCCGAGCGTGTACGGACTCGCCGAGCCCAGCAGCTCCACCAGGAACTCGTTCAGCAGGTCCTGGCCCTCGAGCGCCGTCTCCGCGGTCTTCCGCGCCTCGTCCGCGGCCAGGCGCGCGTCACGCTCCAGCCCGGCCTGCCGCAGCGCGACGCCGATGCCGATCGACAGCGCCAGGATCACCGCGCAGGTACTCGCCACCAGCACGCGGTGGCGGCGCACGAAGCGACGGACCACGTAGCCGGTGGTCGCCGGCCGCGCCTGCACCGGCTCGGAGGCCAGGATCCGCCGCAGGTCGTCGGCGAACGCGCCGGCCGACGGGTAGCGCCGTGACGGTTCCGCGGCGAGGGCCCGGTGCACCACGGTCTGCAGGTCGCCGCGCAGGCCCCGGTCGCGTGCGCCGAGCGGTACCGGGTCGTCCTCGCGGATCCGCCGGATCGCCTCGGTCAGCGGCGCGTCGCCCAGCTCGCGCGGCAGGTGGCCGGTCAGCACCTCGTAGGCGAGCACTCCGAGCGCGTACACGTCGCTGCGGGTCTCGACCTGCGCCGGGTCGCCCGAGCACTGCTCCGGGCTCATGTAGGGCAGGGTGCCGAGGAGCTGGTGCGCGGCGGTCAACAGCGTCTCGGTGCCGCCTTCGAGCGCGCGGGCGATGCCGAAGTCGAGGACCTTCGGTTGGCCCTCGGGATCGACCAGCACGTTCGAGGGCTTCAGGTCGCGGTGGATCACACCGTGGCGGTGCGCGTGTTCGACCGCGTCGCAGAGATCGATCAGCAGGCGGAGGCGCCGCTCGACCGTCGGCCGGTGGCGCGTCACCCAGGTCCCCAGCCCCGGTCCCTCGACCAGCTCCATCGCCAGGTAGGGGATGCGGTCGGCGTCTTCGGTGGAGCCCGCGTCGTAGACCCGCGCGATGCCCGGATGCTCGAGTCGGCCGAGCAGCTCGACCTCGCGCTCGAAGCGGCGCCGCGTCTCGGGCGAGACCAGCGGGCTGCGGATCACCTTCAGCGCGACGCGCCGCCGCGGCACGTCCTGCTCGGCTTCGTAGACCGCGCCCATGCCGCCCTCGCCGAGCAGGCGCAGGATCCGGTAGCGGCCGATGCGCTCGGGGATCGGAGCCGGCGCGTCGAGCGCGTCGTCGCCCTCGGCCTCGAAGCGGAGCAGTTCTTCGACCTCGGCGCGCAGCGCGGCGTCGCTCGGCGGGATCGCGCCATCGAGGAACGCCGCGCGCTGCGCCGGCTCGACCTCGAGCGCTTCGAGCAGGAGCTGCTTGACGCGGAGGTAGCGGTCGCGCGCCGGGGGAGGGGTCGCCATGGGCCGCGCAGTGTAGCGAGGTGGCAGCGCTCCGATCAGTTGCCGAGCGCGAGCTCCGCCACCTCGCCGTTGTGCAACGCCACGCCGCCGTGCTGCAGGACCTCGTTGCCGCGCCGAAGGTGGTAGTGGTAATAGGCGGGGAACAGTCCCTCGAGGTCGAGGCCCTCGGCAGGCACGCCGAGCAGGTGGCGGATGACCTGGCCGCGCTCGTTCAGCGGACTGGTGCGGAGGTCGAGATTCAGGACTCCGGGCCGGTAGCTGGCGACCCACTCCTCTTCGATCGTCACCCGCAGGCCGGCGCGCGACGCCCGGGTAGTCGCCAGATCGAGTTCGTAGATGCCGTCCGTCGCGGCGTGCTCGGCCGGCACGACGTGCACCCGATCGGCCTCGCCGGGCAGCCCGACGAACAGTCGGTCCTCGGCCAGCAGCGTGTCCCGCGGGAACAGGTAGACGCCGGAGGCCGCGCGCGCGTAGCGGTCGCGCGGTGCGGGGCCGTTCCGGTGGCTGGGACCCGCATGCGCCGGGGCGAGGGCGCAGCGCGTCACCGGTCGCCCGCCGCCGCGGCCGCGGCCGTCGACCACCCGGATCCGCACGAAGCCCTCGAGGTCGACCTCGAGGCGAGCGGGTCGACCCGCGACCCAGGCCACCTGTGCGGGCTGGCCGAGCAGGTCGGGCCAGATCAGTCCCTGGGCGCCGGCGGAGACGATCGATGCGAAGCGGCCGTGGTCGTCGGTCGCGAAGCGGCCGAAGTACATCGTGTCGGTCTTGATCAGCGCGCTCAGGGCCACCGCGGCCACCGTCTCGCCCGCGCTCCAGACCTCGCCGGTCAGCAGGTTGTCGGCACCGAGTGGCAGTGTCGAGCTGAGGTCGGGTTGTAGGACGTCGAGGTCGTCCTGGCGAAGCGGTGTGGCGTCGTCGTCGGTGGTGGCGCGGAACCTCCAGGTGATCCGGACCAACTCCTGCTCGCCGATGCAGCTCGCTGGCAGGTTCACGCGGGCCGTCTGTTCCGCGGCGCGCCCGAGCGTGAACTCGTGGATCGTCTCGGCCTTTGCCAGGTCGAACAGGGTTGCGGTCCCGGCTGCTTGCACCGGCGCGGCCTGCACCAGCACGGTCGCCTCCGCGGAGCCGCGGAAGGCCTCGAGCACCGGCGGCGTCACGGTGAGGAGGAGTTCGATCGTCGGCCGGAGGATCAGCAAGATCTCGCCCAGCTCGAGCGGGGCGCTGGGGTCCTCGGGCACCTCCGACCAACCGGACTCGGCGCGTCGCAGTCCGTCGGCGGAGACCGCGCGCACCGTGCCCGTGGTCCACGCGGCCGGGATCGCGCCGTGCACGTCGCCGCTCCGCGGATCGCTGTCGGCGGTCACCGGTTCGCCGTCGCCGTCCCGCGCGAACTGCAACGTCGCCGCGAGCGGCGCACCGCGTTGGTCGACGACCCGCGCCGTGACCGGCCGCAGCGCCGGCGTGGCATCGGCCTGCCCGACCTCGGACCGCTCCTGTGCGGGTCCACGCGCGCTCGACGCGGCCTCGCGGACGTCCGCCTCGCCATCGAGGCGCGCCGCGCTGGTCCTGCTGGGGATTGCCGGCGAGGCCTTCGCGCCGTTCCACAGCCACCAGCCCACCACGGCCAGGAGCGCGAAGCAGAGCAGGAACACGGGGATCGGATGGCGCATGGTCACGGGGTGCAGCCGGTCGCGGAGCGGACGGAGTGTGCCAGAGATGGTCCCGGGTGGGGCGAGAGGGTTCGCCGGATGACACGATCCCACGGATCGGGGAACACTCCGGCTGGCGATCTCGCGCGCGCTTGCGACTACCCTGCGGGCGATGGACCCACGCTGCCCGCTCTGCCGCGAGCCCGGTGGCTCCCTGCTCTGGCGGGGTGCTGCCTGCCGATTGATCCTGGTCGAGGAGCCGGCGCTGCCGGGCTACTGCCGGGTGGTCTGGGAGCGGCACGTCCGCGAGATCGCCGACCTGTCCTCCGGCGAGGCGCGGCACCTGCAGCGAGTGGTCGCCGCCGCGGAGCGGGCGGTCCGCGAGGTCGCGATGCCCGACAAGGTGAACGTCGCGTCGCTCGGCAACGTCGTCCCGCACCTGCACGTCCACGTGGTGCCGCGCTTCGAAGGCGACCCGTGGTGGCCGGGTCCGGTGTGGAGCGGGCCGCTGCGCGCCAATCCGTCTCGACCGCCGTGCGATCGTGCGCGGCTTCGTGCGACGTTCCTCTGCCACCTGTCGGGAGACGCGTGAACGTCCGCAAGACCATCGCTCGCATCGGAATCGCCCTCGGCCTCGCGGTCGTGCTGTTCACCCCGTGGCTGCCGCCGAAGCCGTTCGCGACCGGTCCGACCTGGCTGGACGTCGACGCGACCTCGGCGCGGTTCTTCCAGGTCAGCGCCGGGTCGGAGCAGTGGGGGCTCGAGGTCTTCGAGGGCGACCGGATGGTGTTCCGCGAAGTCGAGACCGACGCGCGGCAGGGTCACCGTTTCACGGTCGACGGACTGGCGCCGGGCCGCGGCTACACGTGGCGACTCACGGAGCCCGACGGTTCGCGGGTCGACGAGGGCAGGCTGCGCACCCGGAGCGACGACGACCGCGCAGTGGTCCGCTTCGCGGTGCTCGGCGATTCCGGCGACCAGCCGTTCTGGCGCGACCTCGCCGATGCGCCGGCGACCCGCGCCCTGGTCGGTGTCGGTCTGCTGCCCGAGGTCCACCCCGACCCGCTCGCCGTGGGCCGCCAACTGGTCGATCTCGCGCCGACCTTCTGGCTGCACGCCGGCGACGTGATCTATCCGCGCGGCGAACTCGCCGACTACCCGCGCGGCTTCTTCCGGCCCTTCGAGGAGGCGCTGCGCACGGCACCGTGCTACCCGGTAGCCGGCAACCACGACCTGATGGTGGGGGACGGTCTCGGCTTCGACACCGTGTTCCGCCGTCCCGACGCCCGCGAGGCCTCGCGGGACTGGAGCCTCCGCGCCGGCCCGCTGCGCGTCGTCGGCCTCGACACCAACCGCGAGTTCACCGCCGACTCGCCCGGCCTCGCGTTCCTCCGCGCCGCCGCGGCCCACGGCGAGCCCTGGTTGATCCTGATCTCGCACTACCCGATGCACTCGGTCTACCGCGCCGCGCCGCGGCCCGACCTGGAGCGCCACCTCTGGCCGCTGTGCCGCGACCTCGGCGTCGACCTGGTGTTCGCCGGCCACGACCACCTCTACCAGCGCTTCGGCGAACCGGGCGACGGGCTGCCGGTGGAGGTCGGCACCGGTGGGGGTGGCAAGGACCTCTACGAGATCCACAGCCGGCCCGAGCGCCTCGCCGTCACGGAGTCGGTGCACCACCTCTGCGTCGTCGAGGTGGATGGAGCGGAGCTGCGCTGCGAGGCGCTGGCGGTCGATGGCCGGCAGATCGACCGCTTCGTGCTCACGAAGAACGACGAGGGTTCGCCCGGCGGGAGCGACG
Source organism: bacterium (assembly GCA_030432695.1). Taxonomy (GTDB): domain Bacteria; phylum Planctomycetota; class UBA1135; order UBA1135; family UBA2386; genus JAUILN01. The sequence goes on from JAUILN010000004.1 coordinate 298,676, forward strand.
AACGGGCGCGCCGGGTCCGCGCGCTGCTGCGCTGACGACCCGTGCGGCAGCCGGCCTCATGGGCTAGCCTGACCGCATGATGCGCACTGCAATCTGTCTGTTCAGCCTCCTCGCCTTCACTGCCTGCACCGCCGAGACCCCCGAGGAGTCGGGCACCGGCGGCGCCGCCCAGGGCGCGATGGAGCAGGCCCAGGAGGCCGCCGACACCGTCGCCAACCGCACCATCGCCACCCCCGAGGTCCACGACGCGAAGTGCGGCTGCAAGATCGAGGGCATCGGCCGCTGCGGCAACTACGTGATGCTCGGCGACGAGTGGACCGCCATCGAGTGGAGCGAACTCGGCCACATGGAGTGGTGCGCCAAGGGCGAGGCCGGCGCCAAGGTCGAGATCGCCGGCGCGATGGACGGCGACAAGTTCGTCGCGACGAGCTATCGCGAAGTCGAGTGAGGAGCGGAGTGACGGGTGGCCCGGGGCGGGCCGACGCGCCCCGCCCGCCCTTCACCGAATGATCTCGAGGCTCACCAGGTTGCTGAGCCGCGCGCGCATCGGGTTGCCGCGCGGGGCGACCAGCGCCTGGGAGTGGATCGTCACGCCGAGCAGCGACGCCTGGGTCGGCATCGGCAGGCTCAGGAAGGCCGTGGCGGTGCCGGTGCCGACGAACACCGGCGCTTCCGAGATCAGGGTGTTCGGGTCGAGGCGCAGCGTGCCCAGACCCTGCAGCGGCATCGGCTGCGCGGCGAGGCCCGGCGAGAACACCGGCCAGGCGATGCCGCCGGATGCCACTCCGGCATCGAGGACCGCGAAGTCGATCTGCAGCGAGCCGCCGAGGCGGGCCGGGAAGTTGGCTTCGAGCTGGCGGCTGCGGTTGAGCAGCACGCGGATCGGGCCGACCGACGGCGCGTTCAAGGTGTCGAGCGCGATCGAGTCGGCGTCACCGTCGTCGTCGAGATCGACGAAGTTGGCGAAGGTCACCGCGCCGATCTGGCCGGGGACCACCACGCCGGTCTCCAGGCGGTAGCCGACCGCTCCGGTCCGGCGCAGTGCATCGAGGCCGCCGAGTTCTTCTCGGATCAGCAGGTCGAGGTCGCCGTCACCGTCGAGGTCGCCCGGTTCCAGGTAGTCGGCGTTCGACACGTCGGGGAAGCCGGGGCCGGTGGCGAGTTGGAACGCGGCACTGGTGGCGGTGGAGACGTTCTCCAGGAACCGCACTCCGCGGGTCCCGACGGTGACGAGGTCCAGGTCGCCGTCGCCGTCGAAGTCCTCCGGGATCGCGGTCCACGACGCGGCCTCGTTCGGCAGCGTGCCTTGCGGTGCGGCTCTGAACGTGCCACCGGTGTTGATCAGCAGGCGGTCCGGTCGGGAGCCGGCCGGCGCGTAGGACGACGACTGGTAGAGGTCGAGGTCGCCATCGCCGTCGACGTCGAGCGGGGTGATGTCGGTGGTGAGCTGCTCGTCGACCGGCAGCAGGCGCGCGGTGGCGTCCACGAAGTCGCCGTTCGGGCCGCCGCCGAGGAAGACCTGGTCCTGGCCCTGATTGGCGCAGACCAGGTCGAGCGTGCCGTCGCCGTTCAGGTCGACGAGGTCGAGGTCGTAGGTGGCGAAGAAGCCGTCCGGCGTCAGACCGGCGAGTTCGAGCTGCAGACGCCCGGCCCCGTCATTGCGCGCCAGGCGGCGCCGACCGCTGGCGAATGAGACGACCAGATCGAGGTCGCCGTCTCCATCGACGTCGCCGACCACGGCGCGCTGCAGGTCGGTCGGCGCGTCCTGACCGAACGGGGTGAAGCCGCCGCGTCCGTCGTTCTTCTGGACCAGGGCCTGGCTCGGGTCGTTGACCACCGCGTCCAGGTCGAGGTCGCCGTCGAGATCCGCGAAGGCGATCGCGTGGACCGCGATGCCGCTCGCGATCTCGCGCGGCGTGCCGTTCGGTGCGACCTCGATCCCGCCCTGGCCGAGCCAGATCTGTGCCGATTGGCCGAATGCCGTGCGACGCGTCTGGATCACCAGGTCGAGGTTGCCGTCGCGGTCGAGGTCGGCGCCGTTCTCGGCGGCAAGGAGCGCCGTGCGTCGCGCCGTCCCCGGGAGCGGTCCCTGGGCGACGACGAAGCCGCCTGAGGCGGGCAGGTCGAGGAGGTGGATGCCCGCGGGATTGCTGGCCACCAGTTCGGCATCGCCGTCACCGTCGAGGTCGAACGCGACGAAGTCCTCGCAGCGGATGATCCCGGGCCACCAGCGAGTGGTCGCGTCGACGAAGCCGTTGCCGAGCGCGATCTCGTTGCGGAGCAGCAGCAGCGGACCGCCGCCCCGGTTCACCAGCGCGATGTCCGGAGCGCCATCGCCGTCGAAGTCGCCGACCGTGCCGTCCGAGTAGCTGAAGCGCATCGCGGCCTGCAGCCAATTGGCCGATTCGTTGCGCATCACGCCCTGCGGCCCACCGGCGATCGCCGCCCACGGCGAGCCCGAGGACGAGGGCAGGACGAAGTCGTCGTAGCCGTCACGGTCGAAGTCGGCGGCGAGGGCCAACGTGGAGTTCGCGCCCTCGATGCGGACCCCGGTCACCGGATCACGTTGGAAGGGGATCGCGGGCGCCTCCGTGAACGTCGCGAGGTCGAGCTCGTAGGCGGCGTCGTCCTGGCGCGTCAGCATCAACAGGTCGCGGTCGCCGTCGCCGTCGTAGTCGAGGGTCACGATCGAGCCGGTGCGGAATCGGTCGATCTGATCGGAGGGGAACAGGGCCGAGGTCTCGTCGACGAAGCGTCCGGCGCGGTTCACGAAGATCCGGATGCCGCCCGAGGTCATCGCCAGCACGTCGAGCCGGCCGTCGACCAGCACGTCGGACGCAGTGGCGTAGTACAGGGCCGGCACCGCAGCACCCTGCGCGCGGGTGAAGTTGGCGCGACCGTCGTTGAGGTGCACCACGCCCGACTCCCAGAGGTCGAGGTCGCCGTCGCCGTCCACGTCGACCGGCACGATCTGGCGGAGGATGGAGCCGAGGAAGTCGTTCTCTGCGGGGAGGAACGGCGCACGGGTCTCGAGCGAGAGTTCCTGTGCAAAGAGATGTGGAGCGGCGAGTCCGGCGGCCAGTGCGGCGACGAGTGCGACGCGCGGCGCCGGGAAGGGGGCGACTGAGCTTGGGTCTTTCATGACGATGTCCTGCGCGAGGGTAGCAGGGCAGGCGGCTCGACTAGCCGACGGCGCCGCTCGTGTCACACCGACGACGTGCTTCGGGATGGCCTTCGGGCGAGATCGTACGGTTGCTGCTTCGGCTCTGGGGCTTGTCGTTCCCATTGCGGAACCGGAACCACGAGAGGGCGGGGCGGGCCCTCTCGACCGAGTCTGCAACCGAGTCGATGCTACGGACCCGGTTCTCGTCTCTGCACTCGCGCCACGTCACTCGGGACGATCTCGAGCGGGACCGCATCGGCGGGTCGTGGTCTGCCTGGTGGTCGCCGTGTCGGTGCAAGACGTCCGTCAGGCCCCGCCGAACTCGGCGCACTGCGGTTCGTCCTCGCTGCTTGGTTCGTGCGGTAGTTGGTTCGTGCTGTGCGTCGCGCTCGTCGATGGCTGGGCGATTCCGATCCAGGATCCGATCGACGGCACGGGTAGGCAACGCCTCGCGGTCGGACGGACGCGCCCCGGCGACCCGCCGTCAGGCCTCGAACCTCGGCATCGAATGGTTGGGAACTATCGATGGTATGGGTATTGCACGGTCCGTCGGGCCTTGACGGCTCGGCGGGATCCGGCTCTCCTGCCCATCCGCGGGCGCTGCCGCGTGGACGGTCCTCGGGGTCGTGGTCCGCGAGTTCGTTCCAAGAGCATCCCCATGAAAGCGATTCTGTTGCTGTTCTCCCTCGTGCTCGGCTCGGTGGCCTGGGTCGCCGTGCCCGAGACCTCCCGTGTCGGGTCTCCGGACCTCGTCGTCGTTCTCGACGACACCGCGTCGCTGTCGATCGCGGCGGGTATGGCCAACAAGTGCTGCGGCGCTGCGGGCAACTGCTACGCGGGTCCGATGTCGCAGAACAACTGCAAGGGACCATTGCCCTATCAGTGCTACTGCAACAACACCGGTGCTGCGACCTGGGTCGTCAGTGAGATCAAGCAGGACTCGATCTGCAAGGAGACGACGCAGCGTGCGAATTGCGAGGACGGCCAGGAGGACGCCTGCTTCCGCCGTTCGAATGGTGTGTGTGACGACGACGGGGGCGGCTGGAGCTGGCTGGGTGCGTGCTGGGTATGTGGTCCGGGCAGCCTGGTGCTCGGAGCATGGGAAGGCACCCGCAAGAAGTGCACTGGCACGGCTTGTCTGAATGCGGTGCCGGTCGACGGCACCGGTGATTGATCGACCCCGGACCCTCGCGCTGACGCCGGAACGACTCTCTCGTGAACCGCACCTCGCTGACCGCCTGTCTACTGCTCCTCTTCTTCGCGGTCGTCGTGGCGTGGTGCCGCGGCATCGCGTCCGAACCGCGGCCCGAGCCGGGGCCGGCGGGCGGAGGCGCGACGGATCCGGCGACGGTCGTCGGACCGGCTGGTCACGGTGAGGTCTCGGCGCTCCCGCGTCCGCGCACCGAGGTTGCCCACAACGAGAGTCCGCTCGGCGGCACGGGGGTTCCTACCCAGAGACCCGATGCGGCGACCGCCTGGCGGGTGCGGGTCCTGGACGCCGAAGGCCGCGCCTTGCGCGACTTCGAGGCCCGCTGGCTGCGCCGCGATCTGCTCTCGGCTTCGCCGACTGCACGGGCCCTCGCGCAGCGACACGAGGGGCAGCGCCAGTTCCTGTTCTCGCGACTCGGCCAACCGCTCGAGCCCGACGCCGACGGACTCCTGCTGGTGCCGTGGCTTCCGGAACCCTCGGCGGTGGGCGTCTCGGCGGCGAGCGGCTTCGGGGCCGTGCAGCTGCAAGGCCCACCTGCACCTGAGGACGTGCAGATCCTGCGCCTCGAACCCTTCGCCCGCTGCGAGGTGGTGGTCGTCCGGTCGGACGGTTCGCTGCGGCCGGAGACCCGGATCGATGCCCTGTGGCTCCACGACGGTGGTGCCGAACGGACCCCGCTCGGGTTCACCGACCAGCAGGGGGTCTTCGCCCTGACGAGCGACGTCGCGACCCTGCAATACCTGCGCGAGCGCGCATCCTCGGGGGCGGAGCTCGGCGTGGGCATCCCTGGCCACGGCCCAGAGGAGATCCTGCCGCAGCCGGGCCGGTGGACCGAGCGGGTCGAACTGCACTGTCTGCCATCGGGGACCCTGCGCGTCCGGGCGGCGAGCGACGACCACGATCTGGTCGGCCTGCGGGCGAGCCTTCGCCTCCGCGAGATCCACGAACCGGATGGGCGGTGGTTCGCGATCCCGATCCGTGGCGACCAGCCCACCGACGTCGAGGTCGCGGTAGGCCGCGAATTCGCCTGGGAGATCGAAGGGGGGGCCGTGACCCACCGGCTCGAAGGACGGTTGCTCGGCCCGCGCGCGACCGGTGAGAGCGTCGACCTGGAGTGGCAACCGGTCGGTCTGTGCACGTTCCATGGGCTCCTGGCGGGCGCAGGCGCCGAACTGCCGGCCGGCGCCACGCTGCAAGCCCACCTCGATGCTCCGGACGATCCGCTGTTCCCACGCATCGCGAAGGCACGGCTCACCGACTCCGGGCGGTTTCGCGTCACGCTCGATGCCGAGGATCTGCGCGGCGCCCGGTCTCTGAGCCTCCGCTCCGCGTCGGGCGACGTCTACGGTCCGGTCGGCGTCGCGGTTCGCGAGGGGGTGTTCGATGTCGGAGTGTTGCTGCGCGAGGCCCTGCGCGTGTCGGTGGCACACGTCGAGGTCTGGAGCCCCGACGGCACGTTGCTGGTGGCGGCGGAGGTGACCGCTGGTGATCCGGTGGTGGTGTCGGGTGGGGCGGGGCACTTCGACGTGACCGTGCCTGCGGGTTTCGACGGGGTCCCGCGGGTGCATGCCGCAGCGCCCGGCCATGAACCCACTTCGGTCGAACTCCTGCCGTCGCCGGGCCCGCGCCGGATCGTCCTGCAACCCCGGCGTGCGTTGACGGTCGCCGCCCGGATCGACGAGTTTCTCGAGGTCGATGCGCTGCGCGCGACCTGGGTGCCGTCCGGTCGCGTCGGGGACTCCCGCTGGGCGCGCGTCGAGCGGACCGCGGCCGATCGGGTGACGTTCCATTGGGACGGCGTGCTGCGCGGTGCGGGCGAGGTCAGTCTGTTGGTGGCGTGGCCGCCGCGCGAGCTGGTCCGACTGCAGGTCCCGGCCGGAGAGAGTGCGGTCTCGCTCCCCGAGCAGGACCTCCGGGGGCAGCGCCGGGCCCGTTGGCGCGTGGCCGAGCCGACGGGGCCGGTGCATCTGGTGCAGTGGACCGAAGGTTCGAACCTGCACGGCGACGCAGTGGTCGCTCCGGCTGCCGGCGGCACGTTGGTCCTCGACCAGCCCGCCGACATCCTGCTCGTGCGTGCCGGGTCCCGGCCGCTGCGCTGCACGGTTGCGCCGGGCCAGGATCTCGACGTCTCCTTCCCGGCCGCGGTCGAAGTCCGCGCTGCCTGGCGCGACGACCCCGAGGGCCCGGCCTGTGATGCCCCGCTCCGCGTCGCCGCCTACGAGCCTCCCTCGGGCGAGCCGCGTGCGATCCGTATCTGGCTCGACGAGGCCGCGGTGGGCGAGGACCTCCTCGACCTGGTCGGTGCACCGGCCTCGGCCGCCGCTGATGGCTTCCCCCTGTTCCTCGATGGCCGCTACCAGCTCGAGCGCATCCCCGCGGTTCCCGGAGCGGACCGCGTGACGATCGAACTACGTGGCGACCGCAACCGTCCGTCCTCCGTCCTGCTCGACCGATGACCATCCGGATCCTCTCGCTGCGGCGCGCCGCCGTTCTCCTGTTCGTCTGCTCGTCGCCCTGCGTCGGATCCGTGGCGCAGGACTCCGGCTCTCGCGCCGAGACGCCACAGACCGAAGCTCCGTCGTTGCAGGATGACGGGAACTCGCGGCGCTCGCTCCTCGACGAGGTCGCGGCCATCGAGTCCGGGCTCCGCACGCTGGAGCTCGAGGCGAGTTGCCACGTCGATCGCGGTCCCGATGGTGGGGGCGACCTGCCGGGTGATCTGTTGCTGCGCGTGTGGCGCGAGAACGTCCCGAAGGGCCGTGCGCGGATCACCGCCGAACCCGAGGTCTGGCCGAGTGCCAGCGGCAAGCTGATCGAGAGTTGGTCGACCCAAGCCTTCGACGGGACCTACGGCTACTCGCTCGACGACGAGCGCGATCCGGTGCCGACCGGGCGGGTGATCGAAGGTCGGCCTCCCGTGCTCATGGCGTGGTCGAACTTCACCGGCTGGGTCGGGACGATCTACGGCAACTTCGAGGAGAAGGGCGCGCGGTTGTCGGAGGTGTTGGGTTCGATCGGTCCCAACCTGAGGGTCGAGGACGATGGCGGGCGCGTCGTCGCCACGGGCGAGTCCGCGACCTCGATCCGGAGGTGGTACTTCGAGCGTCGCCCGAGCCTGGTGCTGGTGCGGTACGAGCACCAACAGGGACCGGTTCTGCTGCGGGAGATCGAGGCCAGCGGATTCCTGGAGGTAGCTCCTGGGGTCCTCTTCCCCAGCGACGTGATCGACACGTTGCGCGACGGCGAAGGCCATCGCCGCGCGCGAAGGGTCATCCACTGCAGCGACGTGGTCGCCAACTCCGAGTCCTTCGACTCCTCGGTCTTCGTGATCGAGTTCCCGGTCGGGGCCTCGGTGACCGATGAGGTGAACGATCGGCAGGTCCGCGTCGGGCCCGACGCCGAGCAGCTCACCTCGATGATCGAGGAGCGGATGCAGCGGGCTCGCAGCGAGTCGATGGTGGGGGATCCGGCGGGTCGAGCCTTCTGGTGGTGGGGCGTGCCACTCGCGTTGGTGCTGGTCGGGGCCGGCTATGGAGTGCTGCGCCGGGCCCGGTCGCAGCCCGTGCTCGGCCTCTTCCTGCTGGCCGCGATCCTCGGTGGGGCTTCGCGAGAGGTCCCTGGCCAGGACGCTGCGGCACGCGGCGATTGGCTCACTCCGCAGGTGGCATTGCGGGCCCAGAACTGTGGGGTCGGCGCGGCGCTCTGCGTGCTGACCGGATTCGATCTGCCGGCGGATCCCGATCGACTCGCCGAGGAGCTGGGATGCGGCGCCCATTGGGTGGAACAGACCGACCTGCATCGCATGGCGCAGGTGCTGCGCGAGCGCGGACTCCTGGTCCGCGGCTATCGCAATGGCGATCCCGAGTGGCTGCGCTCGACCTTGGCAGAAGACCGACAACAGCTCGCGGTCGTGCACACGACCGCGGAGTCGGGCCACTTCCTGGTCGCGTATCGGGCCGACGCGCACCGGATCTACGTGATCGATCCCAATTCCAACCAGGGCTGGGTCCATACCGGCATCACGGAGCAGAATCGCGAGTTCTGGTCGCAGCTCACGGGCATGGGCCTGCTCATCGAGCGACAGCCCGCGCAATGGTCGCTGGACGGATCTCAGGCCGTTCACGTCGACCTCGGGCAGATCGAATCGGCTGCCGACCTACCGACCTTCGTCAGCCTGCCGGTCGTGCACCGAGGAGACGGGGAGTTGAGCATCACCGAAGCACCCGTCGCCGGTTGCAGCTGCGTGAAGAGCGTGGTCCTGGTCGGTCGATCCGACCGACTGCGGCCTGGCGAGAGCGGTCAGCTTCGCCTCGCGGTCGCGACGGCGAACTGGCCGATCGGACTCGAGGAACGGTCGGCGTTCGTGGAAGTGCAGCAAGGCGGGGTGGCACGGCGCGTGGAGCTGCGGATCCGGGCGCGCGTCGTTGCCAGGCGGTGATCCATGCGCCCGAGCTGGGCACGTCGATCGCCCGTGCGAAGGGCCGGTCGCGTGTTCCGGCGGCGGCGGCTCCGTCGTGGTCCGGTGTGGATTCCGAGCGCGAATCCGGGATTCCGCGAGCGTTCTCGGGGCCGGCGGCACTTCGGGCTCGGGAACCACCGACCGGCGATCCGGCGGTCGGCCCGACTCCGCGGGAGCCCGCAGCATGATCCCCATCCGCACAATCGCCTTCCTCGTCACGACCTTGGCATCGGCTGGCCTCGCCGCCCAGTCGGGCCCACCGAGTGTGTTGCGCTTCGATGCCGCCTACCACCTGGGTGAGTACGGCGTGAACGTGCCCTCGAGCGCCGCCGCCCTGCCGCGGGTGTTCGCGACCCGCGGCGACGTGATGCTCCGCGCCGACGGCACTCAGTCGGCGACCGTCACCACCCGCGACCTGTACGCGAACCCCGCCTTCGACCGGACCGCGACCGGCACCTGGCCCGGCACCTGGTTCGTCTCGCCGGACGGGCGGATCGAGATCGACTCCGGTGGCGTGGACGTGATGGACTGGTGGATCGCCCCCGACGGCGCGGCGATCGTCGGCACGCGTTCGCGGGTCCGCACCGACAGCTACTTGCTGGTCGCGCTCCGCAAGGGCAATGGTCTCGGACTGGGTACCGCCTCGGGTACCTACCGCCTGGTGCAGGTCACCCTGCGCTTCGACGCCACCGGCGGGATCGAGGGCGAGACCGTCCGCGGCGATGCGGTGTTCGATGGTGCCGGTGGCTTCCGGCTCACGGGCACCCGGCAGACCGCGCGCGCCGACGGCACGTTCAGCCATGCACCGGCGTCGCTCACCGGCAGCTACACCGTGGCCGGTGACGGTGCCTTGTCACTCGGCGCGTTCGGCACCGGTGGTATTGCCGCCGCCGGCGAGGCGCTGTTCGCCGCCGATCTCGAACCGCGCGCGATCCGCCTCACCGTCGCGGTGCGCAAGGCGACTACCCTCGACCTCCGCGACCTCACAGGCTCGTGGGGCTTCGGCTACCAGGAGCTGCTCACCGGCACCGGCGTCGACCATCCGCTCACCTACACCTACAACGGCGAGGTGGTGTTCACCGCGACCGGTCCGGCGGTCGGCAGCTATGCGCGCAGCGGCTTCGACGTGGAGAGCACTCCGGTCGGCACCCGCGCCCAGAACTCGATCGCCGCCGGCCAACTCGCCATCGTCGGCGGCGACACGCTGCGAGCCGACCCCTCCGACCCCGAGCCGCTCGACCTCGCGGTCACGCCTGGCGGCACCTTCCTGCTCGGCTCCCAGCTGTTCGGGGTGACCGAGATGTTCCTGGGCCTGCGGATCTGCGGCGGCTCGCACAACTTCGGCACCGCCACACCGGGCCTCGGCAGCATCGCCCCGGCGATCGGCATGCACACCTTCCCGCTGCTCGGCAATGCCGCGTTCGCGATCGAGCTCGCCGACGGCCGCAGCCGTGCACCGGCCGCTTTGGTCTACGGCCTCACGCCCCAGGTCGCGGGCCTGCCGTTCCTCGGCGGCACGCTGCACGTCGATCCGGCGGGCCTGCTCGGAGCTCTGCCGTTGACGCTCGCGGCGGACGGCTCGGCCAGCGTGCCCTTCGCGATCCCCAATGATCCTGCGCTGGATGGGTTCGAGTTGGTCTGGCAGGAGATCGTGGCGGATGCGGCGGGGCCGGCGGGGTTCGCGCTGAGCGATGGGTTGGTGACGCGGATGTGTCGGTGACCGCGCCGCCGGAGTTTTTCCAACTGGTGCCTGGCACCGGTTGGAAAAACTCCGAACGCGTCTCGGCGAGAAGTCTCCGGCCTGAGCCGGGTGCCGTTGCGCTCACCGCATCCCTGCTGGTGCCCGTCAATGCCCAGACCGGCGCATCCTGCCGCAACGCTTCGTCCCTCGACGGAACCGACCACCACTTGGTGGTTCCCACCTCCGGTGCTTTCCTGAACCCGACTGCGAGGACCGTCGAGGACTCCGTCGTGCGACGCGTCGACCATGGTGGAGCGATCGTCGAGTAGAGCGATGAGCGCGGCTCCGCGTCGGACCGCGCAGTCGGCCGCCGCCTTCGACCGAACGGCGCGACGTGCTTGTGGTTGGCCCGGAGACGGGGACTGCGATTCGTGGAGCAGCTCGAGACGCGAGACATCCACGGGGCTCTTCCGAGGTGCCGCGGCGCGGTGAGCAGACGTCCGCGCGACGCACCGTGCGGGTGGAATGCGGGCGATGCGCTGCTCGTGGTCGGGAGGCCCGACAGCCTCGGTTGAGGTGCGCGCTCTGATGGCTCGGCGGACCCTGAGTCGTGGGAAACTGCGAGTTCCCCGCGGGCGTCTTCCACATGTCCCGATTCCTGGGCGAGGTCGATGACGATCGAGCACCGCCTGCGGTCGTTCGCCTCGTGCGTTCAACCGCGAGAGGCTCCCGTGTTCGACTCGGTCGCCCGGCCGCGTCGCTCGCGCGACGCTGTGCGTGAGCCCGGCGAGTGCCGGGGAGCAACCTCGAACGGAGAGAGTGCCCGATGAACCGACCGTTGAAGTTCGTCGCCTGTGTGGCGGCGATGTTGTCGAGTCCGGTTGCTACCCAACAGGTTCTTTCCACCGATGCGAGTCTGTTGCAGGTAGGTGACGCCCTGCTCTGGCTTCACGATGGCTCCACTGGAGAGGTGGTAGCCTCCGACGGAGCGACGCTCCATCCCACGGGCGTGCCAGCCACCGGCACGATCGGCCTTCCTCTGGGGTCCAATCTGCCGGTCTGGAGCGGGGGAACCGTCTGGCTGGCGCATGCCGACGGCACGCGCAGCGTTCTTCAGACTCCCTTTGCGCCCGACGGACTCGACGCCAATGCCGAGATACCGACCGTCTGGCGCGAGCTGGTGGGCGGCGGCTTGCCGCCGGTGGTGGAGATCGCGGAGTTCGACGGCTTCGGTTGGCGGACCCGGCTGCGTCAAGTCGTGCCAGGGAACCCGATCGAGGCGTGTCCCTATACGGTCGTGCAGCGGCCGGGTCGTTACGTCGTCAACTTCGACGCCGACAGCAATGGCGACGCGATGGTCGATCTCCTCGGTAGCTCGTATGCGTTGCTCAACGGTACCGGCTGGGCGTGTCGACTGGATACCTTCTCCCAAGGGGTCTGGGTCACCGCCGAGCAGCTGGGAGGCCGCAGCGATCGCGTCCTCCTGTGGTTCGACGACGGCAGGGAGCTGGAACTCGACTTCCCGCCGGGCTGGGGCTGGCAGGGCGGCGGAGACAACCGGCTGTTCGAATGGACTCCCGGCTTCCCCGCGGTCGACAACATCGACCCCGAACTCGGCATCGTGTCGGTCACGGCGGCGACTCCTCGCTTCGTCAGTCCTCCAGATGGCCGCATCTTCGAGTTCTTCCACTGTGGACCCCTGGACGACCTTGTCGCGGTCGTCGCCCCGACGGCTGTGGGTCCGTTCGATCTCGCGCTCTATGATGCCTCGTCGGGGCAATGGCGCTCCTGGGCGAGCGGGCTGGTCACCGCGTCGTGGATCGGGTCGCTCGCCGACGGCGCGCTGATGTCGCTCGAGAATGCCGGCGGCACGAAGCGCCTGGTCCTGGTTTCGCCCCGTCGTGCGATGCCGGTCACCGACCTGGCGTTCGACGTGGTCGCCGATCGGACGTCGGGGACCGCGCGCGTGGGCGACCGCCTGCTGTTCGCCGCTCGCACCGCCGGCGCCGGCCTCGAGTTCTGGATCTCCGATGGGACCCCCGGGAGCACCGAGCGCCTGGTCGACTTCACGCCGGGTGCCGCCGACACGCAGATCGACCGCATCGTGTCGCGTGGTGATCTCGGCGCGGTCGTGCAGATCACGGTGGGCACGCGGCAGCAGATCCTGACGATCGACGAACTCGATCTCGTCTGGCGCCTCGATGCGGGTTCCGGTCGCCGCTACCGCCGGATCGAGCCGCGAACCTTCGCCAGCGCGCAGCAGATTGCCGAACGTCTCGGCGGCCACCTTGCGACCCTGAACAGTGGCTCCGAGCAGGATTTCGTCTGGAACACCTTCGGCGGTGAGAACCTGTGGATCGGGTTGCGGCGTTCGGCGTCGAACCCACAGACGTTCGAGTGGGTGACCGGCGAGCCCGTGCAGTTCACCAACTGGTGTCCCGGGGAGCCGAACGGCCTGCCCGGTGAGGATGCGGTCCACCTCGCCGACTTCCCGGGCTTCTGCTCGGGCGGCTGGAACGACCAGGACCCGAACGACGTCTACCCGGCGATCGTCGAACGCACCGACCGACCCGGCGCGGTCGAGGTCCTCGGTTCGGGATGCGCTGCCGTGCGCGGTGCTCCGCCCAGCCGGGCCGCAGTGCAGAGCGGCGCTCCTCGGATCGGCCAGAGTGTCGAGGTCCGCTTCGACAGCTTCGCAGCCACATCGGTCGACGCGTGGTGGCTCAGCCTCGGCTTGGCCGGCCTCGACGGGATCGGCAACGGCTATCCGTTCGACCTCGCGCCCTTCGGATACCCCGGCTGCCGCGTCGAGTTCGACCCGCTCCTGTTCGAGCTGCTTCCAGGCACCATGGGTCGGATCACCGCTACCTACCGATTGCAGGTCCCCAACGACGTTGCGTTCCTCGAGCGGCCGCTCCTCGTCCAGGGGTTCTACGGCAACCTGTTGGTCTTCGACGTCGCCTTCGGCGCGACCAACGGGCTGCGGCTGTGGTTCCGGCCGTGAAGGCCTGAGGCGTGCTCACGGACCTGCGATCCCGCGGGAGCACGGAGACCGTCCCGTCGCCGCGCGCTCAATCGTCGATCAGGATCCGCCACGCGTCGGCCAGGTCCTCCGCGGTCCGCACCTCGATCTGACGGCGACCGCGTCGCTGATCCGGCGCGCTCACGTCGACGTGGGCGGTGCCGGGGATGCCGGCCGGAAGCAGCAAGTGGCCGCGGCCGTCGGGTCCGAGCGGGATCCTGTCGGAGCCGAAGCTCTGGTTGCGGAGCAGCGCGGCGACCACCAGCGCGGCCTCGTTCGTTGCATCCGCAGGGATGGGAATACCGCCCCCGAGCGTCAGGAACTGGTGCCACGCGCGGGCTCCGGCGACGGGGCGGCCGTTGCCGTCCACCACCTCGATCTGCAACGAGTTCCGTCGCTCGACCGGGATCGTGAGCTCGGTGCCCGCGGCAGGTAGCCGCGCCCAGCCGAGGCCCTGGCCGGGGATGCCCAGGACCGCGACGAGGTTCTCGGCGCCGTGGGCGACGAGGCCCACGCGACCCCTGCGGTCGGTCCAGTAACGGGTGGCCACCCCGATCCTCGCCATGCGCCGCTCGGCCATGCGGCTCGCGCTGCCGCTGGCGATTCCCGCGACCAGCATCGGCATCGCGGCAGCGGGTTCACGGTCCGCGGTCTGGAACTCGAGTTCGAAGCAGTCCAATTGCGCGAGGTCGAGGGCCACGGCGCGTGGGCGGTTCTCGCCGTCCGCCGCAATCGGCTGGGTGTCGAGGATCACCACGGATGAGAGTGGCGTGCCGAGGGGGCTCTTGCCGGCGAACGCGAGGCGTTCCGCAATGCACGAGGCAAGTTCTGCGGTGCGCGCGGGGTCGAGCACGGCGACCAGGCGATAACCGGCAGCGACCGAACGCCCGGCAATGTGGAAGCGGCCCTCGTCGTCGGTGTGCACCACCCGGTCGGGAACCTGGTTCCATTGACGGAAGACCTCCTGCTCGACCTCGGCCTGGATCGCGATCGGTATCCCCGCCAGCGGTCTGCCGTCGAGCAGCAGTGCTCCGAGGACCATGAATCCGGGCATGCATTGGCGCTGGATCGAGGGGACCACGTCCTTGCTGCAGTGCAGCGTCACGAACGAGCGTTCGGCGTATCCGTCGGCCTGGACCACGTAGGTGGCGATCTCGCGCTTGCCCATATCCGGATCGTCGCAGGCCGCCACCTCGAAGCGCCCCCGAGCGTCGCTCCGCGGCCACTCGATGCCCGCCGGTGCGGGGGCGAGTCGCGCCACGGCACCCACCACCGGCGTGCGTCCGTCGGGGCCGACCAGTTCCACCGTCCGTGTCCAGCGCCGCGGCACCGACCGGATCCAGAGTCGGGGGTCGCGGGTGTCGTCTGGGTCCTGCGACTCCGGAAGTCGAGGGCCCAGCCACAGCCTCCGGATCAGCCACCCGCCGGAGAACACGTCGACCTGCTGCCACGCGTCCCACCAGAGAGGCAACGGATAGCAGCCCTCGTCGTCGGGTTCGAGACGCCGTCGTTCGGTGACCTCGCCCGGCTGGCCCCGACTGCTCACCACCACGCGCAGCGGCGGAGCGTCCTTCCAGCTCGCATCGACGTCGAGGCGCAGTCGTCGGTCATGGACGGCCTCGACCTCCTGCAGTTGCACCGGCGTGCGCGCGGTCGCGTCGATCACCCGGCCCGTGATCCGGACGCGTCCCGTTGCGTCGGCCTCGGGCGCCCGCGCCCACACGCCATAGCTGGCGTTGCCCAGCAGATCGACCCGGAACCGCCCGCGCTCGTCCGTCGTCGCCACCAACCGGTCCGCGACCGACTCGTCGAAGACGTCGGCGTGCGGTCGGTGCAGGAAGTGGACTTCGGCGCCGGCCCATGGTGAGCCGTCGAGCGTGCGGACGATGCCGAAGCCCGGTTCCCGGAGGGGGGCCTCGGGCGCGTGCTGGCCGATCACGGAGGCGGCGAGGAGGGGGGCGAGGAGGACCGGGATCGACCGCATGGGCGGCAGTGTACTGGTCGGTCGAGGGGCCCCGCGGGATCGGCACGCGCGGATCTTCGGTCGACGAAAGTGGCGCCGAGGCGCTCGGAATCGGGTGATGGATCGGTCGAGGGGGTTGGATCTGTTGGAAGTCCTGGGCAACCTTGCCGTCGGTCGCAGGGAAGAAGGACGGCGCCCATCTGCGCCCGCACGGTCCGCAAGGACTCCGTGCCCCAGACTCCTGCGGCCTCCCCCGACTCGTCTTCCCCTGGAAGCTCCCCATGCGTGCATCGCTCCGCCGTGCCCTCTACGGGCTCGCCTCGCTCCCCGTCTTCCTGTCCGGTCTGCTCCTGTCGACGTCGTGCAGCGACAGCAGTGGCGGGGGTGGACCGCGTACGCCGGACGTGAACGTGCCGACCAACCTCGCGGTCGGTGTCGGCGGACGGCTGGAGTTCAAGGTCACCGCGACCGACTTCGACGGCACAGCGCTGACCGCGATGCTCGAGCCGCTGCCGTTGATGCGGAACCTCCGCTTCGATCCGGAGGCCGGGTTGGCGGTGTTCACACCCGACCCGCAGCAGGCCGGGGTGGTGGGTCTCGAAGTGGTCGCGACCGGCGCCGAAGCGACGGCCCGCAAGCAGTTGGTCATCACGATCAGCGAGCGGCCGGCCGGCTCCGACACCCAGATCTCCGGCGTGGTCCTCGACTCCGACACCCAGGAGCCGATCGTCGGCGCTGAGGTGCGGCTGCCCGGCACGACGCAGGAGGTCGTCACCGATGCCTCCGGCGCATTCAAGATCGGACCCGTCGATGCTACGCAGACGGTGATCGACATCGACGGCGTCCCGGCCGGTGGCTGGACGTTCGTCGCGGAGGACATCGAGCTCCTCCTCGGCCACCCGCTCTACGACGGCCAGGACAACGCGGTGCACCGGCCGATCTACCTGCCCAAGCTCGGGCCGTCGGCCGGAGTCGTGGATCCGCAGCAGAACTCGATGCTGCAGAACGATCAGGGTGTCACGGTGATGGTGGCGGCCAACTCGGCGCGGGCGCCGGACGGCTCGATGTTCGCCGGCGACATGTATCTGCCACGCGTGCAGCGTGACTTCACGCCGGCGGCGCTGCCCGACACCCTGGAGCCCGCAGACGTGTTCGCGATCCAGCCGGCGGGTCTGACGTTCAACCCGCCCGCCCAGCTCACGTTGCCGAACAGCAACGGTCTGCCGGACGGCTCCGAGGTGCAGATCTGGTCGATCGATCCGATGACCGGCGATTTCCACGTGGTGGGGACCGCGGTCGCGAGCGGCAGCGACCTGGTGACGACCACCGGCGGGATCCGCAATTCCTCGTGGCACTTCGCCGAGCCGGGCGGCCCCGACGGTGACGACGACGACAACCCGGACAAGAACGACGACCCGAACAACTGCACCCAGCAGGGTGCTTCGGCGGTCACGCTGCACACCGGAAACCTCAGCGAGGAGCACCCGCTGCTGCGCTACCGCTCGCAGGGCCAGGAGCGCGGCCTGACGCTGGTCCACGTCGGCCGGTCGTCGTGCCCGACCCCGGTGATCTCCAGCGACCTCACCCTGCACCGCCGCTTCGCCTCGCCGCGGGCCTTCTCGTCGACCCTCGAACTCGGCGGCCTGACGGTGCCCGGTGAGCTGTTCTTCGAGGCCCCGTCGACCGACGACCGCTCCCCGCAGCGGCTGGCGCGCATGTTCGACGCGACGCTGCTGCCGACCGGCTATTACCCGTACACGCTGAAGGTCACCAGCCACTACGCGCAGTCGCGGGTCAGCACCAACCTCAATGGCGGGGTGATCGTCCACAACAACATGCAGAGCCCCTTCGGCTGCGGATGGTCGCTGAAGGAGGTGGATCGGCTGCACGCGCAGCGGTCCGACGGCAATGTGGTGGTCGAGGAGGGTGACGGCAGCGTGCTGGTGTTCCGGCCGAGTGCCGGGGATCTCGACTATCCGGACTTCGGCTCGCTCACGAACCTGGCACTGAACGGCGACGCGGGACGCATCGCGAACCCGGTGGTGGTGGACGGGCGGCCGGTGCTGCGGCTCAACCAGAGCAGCGGTGCGGGCAGCGCGTTCTACAACCAGTCGGTGCCGCTGGTCGTCGACGGGGTCGAGAGTTCCTTCCAGGTGGAGTTCGCCGTGCGGATGTCGGACCCCGCAGGCATTCGAGATGCCGATGGCAGTGGCGCGGACGGGATGGTCTTCGTGCTCGCGAACCGCTCCGGTGCGCTCGGCAGCGGTGGGCAGGGGATCGGCTACCAGGGCATCGGCCCCAGCGTCGGCGTGGAGCTCGACACCTACTTCAACTCCGGAAGCGATCCGAACGGCAACCACGTCGGGATCAACGTCGGCGGCAACATCCGCTCGATCGCCTCGCAGCCCTATCCGCAGCGGTTCAACGACGGCGACGATTGGTATGGCTGGATCGACTACGACGCCACGACCGACACCCTGGAAGTCCGGATCAGCGATCGGGACCGCAGGCCCACTGCGCCGACCCTGAGCGCCACGGTCGACGTGCTCGCCGCCCTGGGCCAGAACGAGGCCTACGCCGGCTTCACCGCGGGCGCCGCCTCGGCGACCAACAAGCACGACGTGCTGTTCTGGCGCATGAGCTGGGGCGATCAGTCGCCGACAACCGAACAAAGCTATCTCGGACCGCGCGGTGATTTCTCCAGGCTGACCCGCCTTCCGGATGGCTCCTATCGGCGCAGCTTCCTCGATGGCCGTTCGATCGGCTTCGATGCCGCGGGTCGGCAGACCGAGCACGCCGACCGGAACGACAACGTCACGCGCTTCGGCTACGACGGCCAGGGTCGTCTGACGGACGTGACCGACCCCATCGGCCTGGTGACCCGGCTCGCCTACCGCGCCGACGGTCTGCTCGACAGCATCACCCATCCCGGCGGCGAGCAGACCCGGTTCGAGCACTCCAACCGCGACCTCGTCGGGATCACCGATCCCGACCAGGCCCGCCGCGAATTCCGCTACGACGCCCAACACCGCCTGGTGGGACAGACCGACCAGCGTGGCTTCGCGACCACCTACAGCTACACCGCCGGCAGCGTGCTGCAGGGCGTCCGCTGGGAGGCCTCGCAGGACCAGCGGAGCTACCGCATCGCGCGGCTCGCCGGCGTGCGGCTCGACGTCTCGGGCAGCTCACTCGCCACACCCGACCCGATCCAGCGGACCGCGGAGATCGGGCGGACGGTGCTCACCGATGCCCGCGGGAAGCCGGTGGAGGTGGAGACCGACCCGATGGGCCACCTGGTCTTCCAGCAGGATGCGCTCGGCAACAGCCGGAGCATGCAGCGCAATGTGAACGGACTGGTCGAGCGCGCGGTGTCGCCACGCGGCCGCGTCGACACGATGCGCTACGACGCGCAGGGCAACCTGCTGGAGCTGATCGAGGGTGTGGGGTCCGCCGTCCAGCGCCGGACGCTCTACACCTACGTGGCGGGTACCGACCGGGTGCGCACCGTCACCAACGGTGAGGGTCACACCACGACGTTCGATTACGACGACGCGGGCAACCTGCTACGGGTCGTCCATCCGGATGCGGCCGAGCGGAGCTACACCTACGACGACCGCGGCCTGGTGACCCGCTCCATCGACGAGAACGGCAACCAGACCAGGTACGAGTACGACGGTCAGGGGCGGCTCGAGGTCCGGACCGATGCTCTGGGGCACGTCACGCGATACGCGTACGACGAACGAGGCAACGCGCTGAGCATCGTCGAGGGCGAGGGCATGCCCGAGCAGCGGTTGCGTCGCTTCACCTACGACGACCGTGACCGGGTGGTGACCTCGACCGACGGGGCTGGGGGTACCACGACCTTCCACTACGACGAGGCCGGCAACCTGCTGCGCACCGTGCTGCCGACCGGGGAAGCGATCGTCCGCAGCTACGACTCGCGCGGCCGGCTGGCGTCGCTGCTCGATCCGTTGCGCGGCGAGACCACCTTCGCCTACGACGGCGAGGGCAACCTCCGGACCCGCACCGATGCCCGCAGCCTCGTCACCAGCTACGACTACGACGACGCGGGTCGGCTGGTGGAGGTCCTGGACCCCGCAGGCGGCGTCGAGCGGTACGAGTACGATGCCTCGGGCAACGTGGCCCGCTTCGTCAACGCGCGCGAGAAGGCCACCACGTTCGGGCACGACCTGCTCGAGCGCCGCGAGCTGATGCGCACTCCGATGGGGCGGACCCGTCGCTGGGCCTACGACCGTACCGACAACCTCGTTACGGAGACCCAGCCCGATGGTCTGAGCATCCGGCACCGCTACGACGACCGCGGCCGCCGGATCCGCACCGACGTGCCCTCCGCGGGCGGCGTGCCCGGCAACGCGATCACCTTCGATTACGACGCGGCGGGCAACCTCCGCCTCGTGACCGACAACGACACACGGCTGGAGCGGACCTACGACCCCTTGGACCGGGTGCGTGAGGAGAAGACCCTGGCCGGCGGGATCCAGCCGGTTTCCACGCTCACCAGCTCGTACAACGCAGTCGGCGACCGCGTGCGGCTGGCCGACTCCTTCGGTGGAGTCCACACCTACGGCCACGACGGCGCCGGCCGGATGACCTCGGTCTCCACGCCCGTCATCGGCACCGTCTCGATGGCCTACGACCGGAGCGGCCGTCTCACCCGCATCGGCTACCCCAACGGCATCACCGGCACCTACAGCTACCTGCCGAGCGGCCGCCTGCAGCGGATCCGCCACGCGCGAGCCGACGGCTCCGCGCTGCTCGACCTCCAGTACACCACCGGCGCCTCGGGCAACATCGACTCGATCACCGACGGCGGCGTGGCCAAGAACTATGGCTACGACCCCCTCGATCGGCTCACCGACGCCAGCGACATCGCGCCGGCGGCCTACGCCTACGACCCGGTCGGCAACCGCCTGCAGTCCGACTCGACCAGCACCGCGGTCTACAACGACGACAACCAGCTCGTCTCGGACGACACGGCGACGTATGCCTACGACGCGCGCGGGAACTTGACTGCGATCAACGAGGTGGGTGGGGCGTCACGGACGTTCCGCTGGGATGCGCAGAACCAGCTCGTGGAGGCGGTGGGGGCGGGGACCTACCGGTATGACGGGTTGGGGCGGCGGGTGGAGCGTGCGACGTCGGCGGGCGAGACGCGTCGATTCATCATCGATCGTGAGGAAGTCCTGCTCGAAGTTGATGTGCAGGGCTCGTTGCATGCTCGCTACAGCCATACGGATCGAGTGGATTCCTCAGCTGCGATGGAGCGCTTAGGAAGTGCCTTCTACTTCCACGTGGATCATCTCTCGTCAGTCCGATTGCTGACGGATCGTTCCGGTGCAGCTCGCAATCGCTACGACTACGACGCCTATGGGCGGTCAACGTCGCGTTCGGAGGCGGTGGAGAATCCGATCCAGTACACGGGGCGTGAGCGCGACTCCGAGACGGGCCTGTACTACTATCGCGCACGCTACTACGACCCGATGCGCGGCGTCTTCACAGGTGAGGATCCGATCCGATTCCGATCTGGAGACCCGAACTGGTATCGCTACGCATCGAGTCGACCGACCGTACTGCGGGATCCGGGTGGGTTGGAGGCTTCCGATGCAGACTTGCCATCGCGGGGTCCTGTACCGATGCCGTTGCCGACACCCGAGCCGGACAAGACTCCGAGTCGTCATCGCGACCGCAACCGGAACAACCGCTGTCCCCAGCGGATGCCAGGAAGCCTGGACAACGCATGTCCGGCGCTGGAGGAGCGGGGACGCTACAATGACAGAAAGAACAACCCCTGGATCTACGAGGGGACGCCGAGTCTGCACGGCAACAACCGTACTTTCCGGGGCACTGGGGACAATGCGGGGTCGCAGTGCACCTACGGGCTCGATGACCAGCTCATCAACGACGGTCGATTCCAGGGTACCTACGACTACTACCCGCCTTTCAACGATGACGGGACGACGAACTACTGGAATCTCCCCGGTCACTTCTTCCAGGACGTCGTGCCGCACTTCTTCGATGACGGCTACACGAACACGCCCGACGGCAACATCTACTGAGTCGGCATCGGGGCTGCATGTCCTCGCGCGGGTTCGGTCGTAGCCTTCGTGCGTTCGTGCCGGCTCGGGTCTGCTACTGGATTCGGGCTGTCAGCGGGCACGTTGGCGCATGCTGGAGCCTCGAGGCGAGCCCTCGTTCCGCTCACCGCCCAGAGATGGAAGCCGGTGCCCCTCTGCGCAACGGGGGGTGGCCGGCGCCTGCTCTTGTGCGTCGGCGATCGGGTCAGGTTGGGTGCGCCTGAGCAGTTCCGACCCTTCTGCGCAGCGTATCGGAACCCGTTGTGGCGAGGCGCGTGTCGCGGGCACGGTCGCGGAGTTCCTCGGGGCGAACAACGCGTGGAACGGCGGGCCGCCGAGTAGGTGAGCGCCGAGTGAGTTCAGCACGACCTCACGGGCGAAGGTTTCTCCGTCGCGCTCGAAGTCTCTGCCGCCGGTTTGGCCACCGTCGGTGGGGGAGCTGTTTCGATTGATGTCGTGGACGAGAGAAGGCGTAGCGGGCGAGGCTTCGCGAGTCGCATGATCAGCGCGAACCGATCAGCGCCTCACATCCGTTGGATGCCAGGATCCCGAGGGCGTTGGCTCCGGGCGAGAACACGAACGCCTGGTTGTAGAACCGCGCGCCGAGCAGGTTGTTGGTACTCGGCATGTCGATCCTCCAGGCCGCGGTCGTGCCTGTGACGGGCACCGTGTAGGCCGTGTCTCCGCGGGCGAGGAGTTCGCAGCCCGGCATTCCCAACCCGTCGAGCGCGCGAGGCAGAGGGAACTGGCCGAACCAGGAGTCACGGTTGAAGCCGAGCGAGACGAACGCCGCGGTCGAGTTCGGGGGGAGCTGAGTGGCGACCGCCTCGAACGGCTCTCCAAGGAGTGGGGTGCGTGATCCGCTCTGCTCCAGTCGCGGCCCACAGGACGTCCCGTAGGGCGAGTATGACGATGCGTTCGCGGGGCCCCAGTAGTCCCATGTGGACGTCGTACCTGCGCGATTGGGTGTCACGACGACCACTCTCCCTCTGCGGCTATCGAAGCAGCAGTCTTGGGCACCGCCGGGAATCCCCGCCGGTCTGCGGACCCAGTAGTCGCCGGTCCATTCCCAGCCGCTGCCCGACACCTCCTCGAAGCCGACGAGGCGGTCCCGCAGGCTGTCGTAGGTGAGGCAGGTGAGCCTGCGTGGAGAGGGATCGACCAGGAGGCGGCGCCAGGTCGTGCCGTCGTAGCTCCAGGTCTGAGTATTGCTCGAGGTCCCGTAGGGGGTGACGACGGCGATCGTCTCTTGGCGCGACTCGAGGTGAGCGACGACGAGGGCTCCGAGTGGCGGTGCGGTGTTCGGGTACTGCTGAGCCCAGGAGCCGCCGTCCCACTCCCACGTCTCGATGCCGCTCGATTGCGCGGCAACCAGGATCGTCTTGCCGCGAGCTGGGTCGTAGGTCAGTTCGCCGCGGGTGGGCATCGCCGGACTGAAGACACGCTGAGTCCAGCGAGCTCCATCCCATTCGTAGGTCGCGCTCTGTTCACCTCCGCCAGTTACTTGGATCCAGGTGAGCAGGACCATGACTCCGCGGCTTGAATCGAATGCCAGGGTCCCCGCGTTCGTTGGCGTCGTCGCTGTGCGCGCTAGGGACCACGTCCACCCATTCCAGAGCCAGGTGTCCCGGCCGATCACGGTCATGCTCGATCCGCGCAGTGAATCGAACGCGAGGTCGAAGGTGCCCGGGACGCTGGCTGCGCCGGAGCTGCGGAGTTCGGTCTGCACCTGGGCGTGAGCGGGCGGGCATACGACCGGCAGCACGCATGCCGCTGTGATCGCGGTAAGGATGTGGGACGTTCGTCCTTTCATGGATGCACCTCTCGGGGTCAGTCGCCGATCCTGGCTTCCACTCCGTTCGACGTCGCCACGCCATTGGCGTTGACGCTCGGGGCGAGGATCGTGGACTGGAGATGGATCCGCAGGCGGGCCAGTTCGGGCCTGCTCGGGATCGGGATCGAAATGGATCCAGTGGGGGGCGTCAGCACCACGGGGATTCCCGGCTCCTCCATGCTCTGGAGGATGGAGCAGCCGGGCATCTGGAAAAAGTCGAGCGCGAGAGGGAGCGAGAATGCGCCCAGGCGCGACCGGGAGAACCCCAGTGCCGCCGCCGCGAGCGTCGCGTCAGGTGGGACGCCCGCGAGCGAGAGGTCGAAAGGCTGGCCGACGTGCGGGACTCCGCTCGCATGAAGGGCGAGGGGCTGCATGGGTGGGCAGCCGATACCGTAATCGTTCGCGCTCCCCGGGAACCGCAGGATCCCGTATTCCACCGTGACCGCGGCGCCTTGCGCGTCCGACCCGAAGCCCACCTGGGTTTGTCGGTTGGGGTCCCAGACGAGCGGCGTCTGCGTTGCAGGGTATGCCTGCTGCAAGAATAGCTGCCCGGTCCTGTCGAGCAGTACGACCGGAGGAAATGGCGGAGCCAATTGCAGTGAGCCGTAGACCATGACGTTCCGTCGGCGGTCGCACTGCATGGCCCAGGGCGAATTGAGCAGTGGGTCGGTTCCGAAGAGCGACCAGGAGCGATTCCGCCACTGCCAGAGTTCGGTGGTCGTGCCGAAGACGCGCGTGACGGCCAATTCGACACCGCCCTCTGCGTGGTTGTGGCTCGCGGTCAGCCGATCCACCAAAGTCCAGGGCGAGTTCGTGAGGATGGGAATCCAGGTCGACCCGACCCAGGACCAGGTCTGGATCCCGTTCTGGCTTCCGACGAGGAGAAGTGTCTCGTTGGCGGTGGCGTCATGGACCATCGCGGACAGGTCCGCGCCGCGCGGGCTGGAGACGGGTTGCAGCTGCATCCAGCCACCGGCACCCAATGACCAGGTGTCGTTCAAGGCGCTGGATCCTGAGCTTCCACCGAACAGCAGCACGCTCTGGCTGCCCGGGCTCCAGGCCATCGCAGCCTTGTCCCTCGGACTGGGCGATACCGATGACGAGACAAGCGACCAGTCGTCGCCATCCCATTCCCAGGTATCGTCCAGCGGTCCATTCGATCCGATGCCGCCGAAGAGGATGATGCGGCCTCGGGTCTCGTCGAGCGCCATCGAGTGACTGCGGCGGGGAGGAGGCGAATGGGCCGGGGAGAGCACCCGCCACTGCGGCACCTGCGTGCCCGCGGGAACTGCGGTGCTCATGACCAGGGTTGCTGCCACCAACGCGGGAACACGCAAAGGGTGCGTCATCGAGTCATCCTCCTGCGCCACCGATCGTGGCGACGAACCAGTTGAAGGAGAACCGCTCACCCCGACTTTCCCGCGACCCCGCCACGCCCTCCGGCCCAGCGATCCGGAAGCCCATCAGCCCCACACCGTCCGACTCCCGGAGCTCGACTCCCGCCCCCTCCCACATCCCCTCCACCGCACCCCACTCAATCACCCAACCCCCGCCGCCATCGTCCTCTCCGTCCCATCCCTGACTTGACTCCACCCTCCCATTCCCGAGACTCCCCAGGTCGCCTGCCGCCAACCCCAGCCGCGCGCCCCCCTCCCTCTCGCACCCCCCGATGGACTCCCTCCCACCGTCCGTCAGCACCGTCGTGTCGTCCCTGGAGAGCCGACCGCCGCGCACCGCGCCCGAGCTCCGCGTCGCCCTCCGCGCCTACCTCGCCGCCCTCGACTCCCCCGAGGCCGCGCACCACCCCTTCGCCGACGCCGCCCTCGCCCGCCGCATCGGCGCCGGCTGCCTCGCCCTCCTCGCCGACCCCGCCGTCTCCACCAATCCATCCCACCTCCGCCGCGCCCAACTCGCCATCGACTACCTGATCCTCGAAGACGACGCCGAGTCCGATGCCGACTCCGCGCTCGGTTTCGACGACGACGCGCAGGTCTTTGATGCGATCGCCCGCGCCCTCAACCGCGCCGACCTCTGCCTCGAGGATCCCGCCTCGTGAGCCGGAGCAATCCCGCCACAGGCCAACTCGCCCCCGGCACCCGCGTCGTGATCCGCGACGAGGAATGGCTCGTCCGCCAATCCCGCCGCGCCTCCACCGGCGGCCTGCGCCTGGACGTCACCGGCCTCAGCGAACTCGTCCGCGACCGCGACGCCTCCTTCCTCACCGACCTCGATCCGCCCACCGTCCTGGCGCCCGAGGCCACCGCGCTCGTTCCCGACCCCTCACCCCGCTACCGCGACACCCGCCTCTACCTCGACTGCCTGCTGCGCCGCCAGCCGCCGACCGACGCCCACATCCATGTCGGCCACCGCGCCGCCTGCGACCGCGCCGACTACCAGCTCGCACCCGCCACCCAGGCCCTCTCGCAACTCCGCCCGCGCATCCTGATGGCCGACGGCGTGGGCCTCGGCAAGACCATCGAGGTCGGCATCCTCCTCAGCGAGCTCATCCAGCGCGGCCGCGGCGACCGCATCCTGGTCGTCGCCCTGAAGTCGATCCTCGCCCAGTTCCAGCTCGAACTCTGGGCCCGCTTCACCATCCCGCTCGTCCGCCTCGACTCGGTGGGCATCCAACGCATCCAGGCCGAGATCCCGTCCAACCAGAACCCGTTCCAGGTCTTCGACAAGGTCATCGTCTCGATCGACACGCTGAAGAACGACGCCAAGTACCGCCAATACCTCGAAGACGCACGCTGGGACGTGATCGTGGTCGACGAGTGCCAGAACGTCGCCCCGCGCGCCGACGAACGCAGCACCCTGGTGAGCCAGCGCGCCCGCCTCGCCCAGCTCCTCGCCCGGCAGAGCGACGCGCTGATCCTCACCTCCGCCACGCCCCACGACGGCCGCGCCCGGAGCTTCGCCGGGCTCATCCACCTGCTCGAGCCCACCGCGATCAAGGACGACGAGCGCTACACCGCCGACGAGGTGAGGCCGTGGTTCCTGCGCCGCTTCAAGAAAGACGTCGCGGCCGAGGCGGGGGAGGCCTTCCAGGAGCGCCAGCTCGAGCTGGTCCGCACGCAGGCCACGCCGCCCGAAGACGCCGCCTTCGAGCTGCTGAAGACCGCCAGCTTCCAGACCATCGGCCGCACCAGGTCGGGCAAGCAGCGCGCCCAGTCATCAGGAGCTCGCGGGATGCTCTTCCGCACGCTCCTCCTCAAGGCCTTCCTCTCCTCGCCGCGCGCCTGCCTGGAGACGGTCGAGCAGCGCCTCGCCCACAAAGACGTGCAGGCCGACACCGAAGCTGCCGCCCACGACCGCAACGTCCTCCAGGCGCTCGCCGCCACCCTCCGCGCGATCCCCGAGCCCGACTTCGCCAAGTACCAGACCCTCCTCGCCTGGCTCCGGTCCGAAGGCTTCGCCACCAGGTCCAGCCCCGAGCGCGTGGTGATCTTCTCCGAGCGCCTCGCCACCCTGCGTCTGCTCCGCGACCGCCTCACCGAAGACCTGTCCCTGCAGCCCGCAGCCCTCGGCATCTTCCACGGCCAGCTCGACGACCAGCAGCAGCGCGAGCTCGTCCAGGCCTTCGGCACCCGCGACTCCGCGCTGCGCATCCTGCTCTGCTCCGACGCCGCCGCCGAGGGCCTCAACCTCCATTACTTCTGCCACCGCCTGCTCCACTTCGACCTGCCCTGGAGCCTCATCACCCTCGAGCAGCGCAATGGCCGCATCGACCGCTTCGGCCAGCAGCACCAGCCGCAGCTCCGTTACCTGCTCACGCTTCCCAGCGACCCCGACCTCCAGGGCGACCTCCGCATCCTCGAGCGCCTGATCGAGAAGGAAGACCAGGCCTGGCGCAATATCGGCGACGTCGCCTGGTTGATGAACCTCCACGACGCCGACCGCGAGGAGGAGCGCATTGCCGAGTCGGTGGAGGGCGAGACCGCCCCCGAGGTCGCGATCCCCGACCAGGCCACACCAGACGACGATCTCTTCGACCTGCTGTTCGGCGGCGGGGGAGGTGAGTCGAGCGACGCGCCCGTCACCGTCGATTCCGCGCGCCTCTACGCGAACGACCTCGACTACGCCCAAGACGCCTTCGAAGCCGCCCTCGGTCCCAAGTCCAAGGACCTCGTCCGCTGGCACGACGGCAAACAGGGCTTCACCCTTCGTCCACCCGACGACCTGCTTCGCCGCCTCCGCCTGCTCCCCACCGAGCTCCGCGAAGACGCCAAGGACGGCCTCGACCTCACCACCGACCGCACCCTCGTGATGGAGTCGCTGGCCCGCGCCCGCGAGACCACCGGCGCCTGGCCCGAGTGGCAGCTCTTCTGGGAACTCAATCCCATCGCCCGCTGGCTCGACGACCGCGTGCTGCAGCGCTTCGGCCGCCACGAAGCGCCCATAGTCGGGTTGGCCCAGGGCCTCGCCCCCGGCGAACGCGTCGTCGTCCTCCAAGGCCTGATCTCCAACAACCGCGGCCAACCGATCCACGTCGAGACCGTCGGCATCCCGTTCCCTGGCGGCTCCGACCAACCCGCCACCCCCGAACCCTTCGAAGACCTCGTCGCCCGCACCGGCCTCGACCGCCCGCTGGCCAACCCCGGCAACACCAGCGCCGACCCCGCCTCCCTCCAGCGCTTGCTCCCTGCCGCCGTGGAAGCCATGCGCGCTCACCTCGAGCAGCGCCGCAACGCCCGCGCGGTCGAGATCGGCAAAGCGCTCCGCCCCGAACTCCGCAAGCTGAACGATTGGAAGCGCGCCCGCCTCGCCGCGATCGACCAGCTCCTGGCCGACCCCAAGCTCGCCGCACCCATGCGCAAGCTGCACCAATCCCGCCGCCGCGAGATCGAGGCCATCCACGCCGAGCGCCAGGCCTGGGTCGATGAAGGTCTGCGCACCGCACCCGACCTCGCGATCCGCGTCCTCGCCGTCCTCGTCACGCCCGGCTGATTCCGATGGCCCTCGACCTCACCGGCATCCAGAACGTCGAGTTCTACTCCGGCCATTACCTCCAGGCCGTCCTCGAAGGCGACCTGAAGTCCGTCCTCGACTCCTGGACTGCCCGCGAGAAGGCCGACGGCACGCGCCCGCCGCACAAGCGCCTCGCCGCGTTGGCCCCGCGCTACTTCGACGCCCTCGCCACCGCGGGCGAGCACGCCGGCACCGGCGACTCCGACCTCGCGGCCCGCTTTGCCGCGGCGCGCGGCTTCCACGCGCACCTCGTGGAAGCGCTGGGGTTCCCATACAGCCCGAGTCTCCAGCCGCTCGATCGGGAGCAGTCGCTGCCGGTCGTCACCGCGCTCGACCGCGACGGCCAGCCGTTCCTCTGGATCGTCGATACGCCGTTCCCGGCCCGCAGCCCGAGCGACGAAGACCCCGACCCGCTCGCCGCCACCCCGCACGCAGACCAGCTCCCGCCCGATTCCACCGGCGCCCAGATCCCCAGCGACACCTCCTGGCGCCAGCTCCTCGACGAGCGCGTCTTCCGCCTCGATCCCGCGCCGCGCTTCGTGCTGGTCCTCACCGGCGCGCACGCCTTCCTCGCCGAGCGCAGCAAATGGCCCCAGGGCCGTTACCTCCGCTTCGACCTCGCCGAGCTGTTCCGCCGCAAGGAGTCCAAGGCGCTGCGCGCCACCGCCGGTCTGCTGCATCGCGACGTCCTCGCCCCCGACTCCGGCCTGTGTCTGCACGACACCCTCGACGAGAACTCCCACAAGCACGCCTTCGCCGTCTCCGGCGACCTCAAACACGGCGTGCGCCGCGCCATCGAACTGCTCGGCAATGAGGCCATCTTCGACCGCCGCGAACGCCAGCACGCGCCGCTCTACCAACCCGGCCAGGCCGACCTCGCCGCGCAGCTCACCGAAGACTGCCTCACCTTCGTCTACCGCCTGCTGTTCCTGTTCTACGTCGAGGCCCGCGGCGCCGAGCTCGGCGTGGTGCCGATGGACAGCGACGTCTACCGCCTGGGCTACAGCCTCGAGGGCCTGCGCGACCTGGAGCTGGTGCCGCTCGAATCCGAAGAAGCCCGCAACGGCTTCTTCCTGCACGAAAGCCTGAAGACCCTGTTCCGCATCGTCGATGCCGGCTTCCCCCTGGCCGGCCCCGAGGTCCAGGGCCAGCTCGGCCTGGAAGGCTTCGACCGCGACACCATGCGCGTGCCCGGCCTCCATAGCCCGCTGTTCGACGACGAGCGCCTCCATATCCTCGCCAGCGTTCGCCTCCGCAACCACGTGGTCCAGGAAGTGCTCCAGCTCCTGTCCCTCTCGGGCATTAAGCGGAACAAACGCCGCGGCCGCATCTCCTACGCCCAGCTCGGCATCTCCCAGCTCGGCGCCGTGTACGAGAGCCTCCTCTCCTACACCGGCTTCTTCGCCACCGAAGACCTCCACGAGGTCGCCAGCGCCGTCGACGCCAAGGCCCTGAACACCCGCGCCGCGCAGAGCTCCGGCAGCCGCGAAGACCTCGCGGTGTGGTTCGTGCCGGCCTCCCGCATCGGCGACTACAAGAGCGCCGAGATCGTCCGCAATGCCGACGGCCAGCCGGTGGTGCACCACAAGGGCACCTTCGTGTATGCGCTCGCCGGCCGCAACCGCGAGAAGTCGGCCAGCTACTACACCCCCGAGGTGCTCAC
The DNA here is from genome assembly GCA_030432695.1 of bacterium. Lineage (GTDB taxonomy): Bacteria > Planctomycetota > UBA1135 > UBA1135 > UBA2386 > JAUILN01. The sequence continues at coordinate 328,734 of JAUILN010000004.1, forward strand.
CCGCTGCGTGGTGAAGTATGCGCTGAAGGAGCTGCTCTACGAGCAAGACGACCGCGGCCGCGACATCGGCTGGAAGCTGCGGCCGGCGGGAGACGGATCCGCAGCCACCCGCCCGATCGCCGCCAGCGAGATCCTCGCGCTCAACCTCTGCGAGCCCGCCATGGGCAGCGGCGCCTTCCTCCTCGAAGCAGTCGACCAGCTCGCCGACGCCTACCTCCGCCGCCGCCAGGAGGAACTTGGCGTAGACCTCCCCAGCGACGCATACCAGCGCCACAAGCGCCGCGTGAAGGCCCGCCTCGCCACCAACAACTGCCACGGCGTCGACCTCAATCCCACAGCGGTGGAGCTGGCCAAGGTCTCGCTGTGGCTGGGCACGATGCACGAAGGCGGCAAGTGCCCGTGGTTCGGCCTGCGGCTGGCGTGTGGCAATTCGCTCATTGGCGCGCGGCGGCAGGTGTTCCGCAAGAAGGACCTCACGCGCAAGGGCAGTAAGGAGAAGCCCAACTGGCTCGGCCTGGTGCCCGAAGACGTGCCGCTGTTCCCTGAAGGCGTGGCTGGCCCGGTGTCGATCACCACCGACTGGCTACCACCCGCGCGCCCCGACGGCACCGTCTACCACTTCCTGCTCCCCGCCGCCGGCATGGCCTCGTTCGGCAAGGACAAGGTGGTGAAGGACCTGATGCCCGAGCACTGCGCCGCGATGGAGCAATGGCGCAAGACGTTCACGCAACCGTTTACCAAAGAGCAGGTGGCGAAGCTCGAGATGCTCAGCGACGCGGTCGACCGGCTCTGGGCGCAGGTGGTGCGCGAGCGGGCCTTGGCGGCCGCGAAGTCGAGCGACCTGATCCCGGTGTGGGGCGAAGCCGGCTTCGAGGAGGACGCCCAAGCGACGGCCCGCGAGCAAGACGGCCTGTCGGTGCAGGAGCAGGAGCGCGTGCAGGCCGAGCTGGAGAACACGTCGTCTGCGTGGCGTCGCCTGAAGCTGGCGATGGACCTCTGGGGTGCGCTGTGGTTCTGGCCGGTGGAGCAGGCCGAGTTGCTGCCGGCGCGCGAGGTGTATCTGCGGACGTTGGAGCTGGTGCTGGTGGGGGAGGTGGAGGTCGCGTGGGAGCAGGGCGATCTGTTCGGCGCGCTGAGCGGCTACGACGCGGGATCTCTGGAGGGTGGTTCGGGGGGTGCTGGGAATGGCGGGGGCCTGATGGTGGCCGAGGCCGGCGTGCGGGTCGCTGAGCAGATGCGGCTCAAGCGGGAGTTGTCGGAGGCGTTGAAGGCCCGGCGCGCGGACTATGCCGAGGAGTGCGGCGTGGCCGACGTGGCCGCGATCGTCGCGGCGGATCCGATGCTGCAGGTGGTGGAGGAGGTGGCGGAGAGGATCCGCTTCCACCATTGGGAGCTGCGCTTCGCGGAGGTGTTCGCGGAGCGGGGTGGGTTCGATCTGGTGCTGGGGAATCCGCCGTGGGTCCTGCTCTCGTTCGACGAGGCGGGCACGCTGTCGGACTTCGATCCGCGGATCAAGGTGCGCAAGGTGAGCGCGTCGGAGGTCGCGAAGCGGCGGCCGGGCGTGGTGGAGGATGAGGGGGCGCGGGGGACGTATCTGCGTGAGTTCGAGGAGCAGGTGGGCAGTCAGGAGTTCTTGGGAGATCTGGCGAACTACCCGCTGCTCGTGGGGATGAAGACGAATCTGTACAAGAGCTTCGTCGCCCTCTCCTGGTCGATCGCGGCGCAGCGTGGAGCCAGCGGATTCCTGCACCCGGTCGGCCAGTTTGATGACCCGGAAGGCGGTCGATTCCGCCACGCGATCTACTCGCGCTTGTCGCAGGTCTACCAGTTCTACAACGAGAAGAAGCTCTTCCCGATCGGCAACTCCCGGCCCTACGCGGTCACGGTCTACCGCGACGCGCACCCTGAGATTGGCTTCCATCTCATCGCGAACAACTTCCACCCACGCTTCATCGACGAGAGTTGGGCTCACGACGGGAGGGGGCCGACGCCGGGCTACAAGACCGAGAACTTCAGCTTCGATGTCCGGGGACATCGCAAGCGCATCGTCCGCGTAGGCCTGCGCGAGCTGAGCACCTTCGCCCGGCTCTACGATGACGCAGGTGTGTCGGCAGCGGAGGCACGGCTGCCCGCGGTCCACTCGAGCGAGACGATCGAGGTGCTTCAGAAGCTCGGCGCGCGCACGCGGAAGCTCGGCGATCTGAAGGGGGACTACTTCGCGACCCAGCACTGGAACGAAACCAACGCGCAGAACGACGGCGATATCCGGGCAGCGACGGTCTTCCCCGAGTCGCCCGGCAGTCTCGTGATGCAGGGCCCACACCTGTATGTGGCCAATCCGCTGAACAAGACCCCGAACCAGGTCTGCAAGACCAACCGCGCCTACACCGACATCGACCTCGAAGCGATCCCCGACGACTTCCTGCCCCGGACGAACTACGTCCCCGCGTGCGACCCCGCCACCTACGCCGCCCGCACCCCGCGCGTGCCCTGGGACTCCCGCCCGGTGACCGAGTTCTACCGCTACGTCCATCGGCGCATCACGAGTCCGACTGGCGAACGCACGCTCATTCCTGCGATCGTCCCTCCGGGAGTGGCGCATGTGCACCCCGTGTTGTCCGTCACGTTCCGCGACGCGGGCCTGCTTGCCGTCTTCGCGTCACTTGCGGCCAGCATCCCATACGACTTCTTCATCAAGGCGAGCGGGAAGGGGGACATCTACGAGAGCACCCTCTCGCGCCTGCCGCTCCCTGAGCTGTCGCCAGGGTTGCGCGCGCGGATTCTGCATCGAGGGCTCCGTCTGAACTGCCTGACCAAGTCGTACGGGGACCTCTGGACCCACCTCCACCCCGACCTCCCCGACAACGACGCGTGGTGCGTGGCCGACCCCAGACTCCCCACCCTGGCCTCCCCACCCCAACACTGGTCCCCAGCCGTCCCCCTCCGCTCCGACCTCGCCCGCCGCCAGGCCCTCGTCGAACTCGACGTCCTCGCCGCCCAGGCCCTCGGCCTCACCCTCGACGAACTCCTCACCATCTACCGCGCCCAGTTCCCCGTCCTCCAGCAGTACGAGCGCGAACGCCTCTACGACCAGAACGGCCGCATCGTCCCCACCTCCAAGACCTCCTCCGGCCACGACGCCGTCAACCTCGTCGAACTCGCCACCCTGATCGACACCACCGCCGCCCAGGCCTCCGGCGGCACCCTCCGCTTCGACACCACCAAGCCCCTCCATCCCGACGACCCCACCACCCCCGACCTCCTCGCCCTCCCCCTCAAACTCCCCAAACGCGACGCCACCGTCCTCACAGTCCCCGAGCGCACCATCATCGGCGCGCTGTTCTCACCGACCCCCTCCGGCTCCCTCGCCCTGCGCTACACCGACCCCGGCCTCTACCCGTCCCGGGAACGGCTGTATCCCACGCCTTGGACGCGGTGTGATCGGGAGGGGGACTACGACTGTCTGTGGTCGTAGGCGACTGTAGCCAGTTAGTTGGAAGGGCTTGTGGTGTGATTGCCTTCTTCTGCATCCGAAACTGCTAAGCTCAAAGTGAATTCTCATGAGTAATGGAAGCGTGGATAGCTTCAAGTTCCGTGCGACGGATACCGTTGGATCCCCTGAGGCGGAGGAGGACGGCGCATTCCTCCATGACTGTTTCGTGGAGAGCGGCTATTTGGAGAGGTTGAGAGATTGCGGGGATCCGGCGCGAATAGTGGTTGGCCGGACAGGGTCCGGAAAGTCAGCCCTGCTGCAGCGCCTTCAGCAGCTGGAGAGTCGCGCAATAGTGTTTAAGCCTGAGGATCTTGCGTTTAATTACTTGGCGAGGGTAAATGTATTTACCTTTCTAGAGGGTGTGGGGGTGAGCACTGACAGCTTCTTGCGTCTGTTATGGAAACATGCTGTAATCGTTGAGGTTCTGAAGCGACATTTCGATGCCGAGTCTCGCGGGGCATGGGACAAGGTGTGGGATTTTCTGCGGGGGAGGCGCGATCGGAACCGGAGCTACGCTAAAGCGGAGGAGTATCTTCGGGAATGGGGGGTAACTTTCTGGGAGGAGACTGAAGTCCGTGTGAAGGAGGCTGTGGATACCGTAACGAAAGACCTGGAGGCTTCGCTAGGTGTGAGTTTCGGTAGTGCAGAGGCCGCAATCAAGGCTGCTCGAAACATGAAGAACGAGCAGAAATTGGAGGTGAAGCAGCGCGCTAGGAGCATTATCGACAAGGGTCAGGTGCGACGGCTGTCTGCGCTTATAGACGTGCTGGATGATATACTGGAGGATAGGCAAAAGAGATATTTCATACTTGTAGATGGTCTTGATGGCGATTGGGTGGCTAGTGAATTGCAGCTGCGAATGATCGGAGCCTTGGTTGAGGCTACACGGGAATTCCGGTCTGTGCAGAACGCGAAGATCGTTGTCGCGTTGCGAGCAGATATCATGGATGCGCTATTGCGTGAGGGGCGTGGTGCCGGATTTCAGCGTGAGAAGATCGAGGGGTTGTGCCTTAATCTGCGGTGGTCCCGCGACGACTTGGTATGTCTCGTGGATCGCCGGATCAATAAGTTGGTTCGGCGGCGTTATGAGAAGAATGCTGAGGTTAGATGGGGAGATGTGATGCCGGCTCGCATCAAGTATGGCGCATCGCGGAGCGAGCGTCAAAGTGCAATCGACTACGTTCTCGCGCGAACATTCTTGCGTCCGCGAGATGCTATTGTGTTCGTTAATGAGGTTATTGCGGCGTCTTCGGGGCGAGCGAGATTTACGGCTGATATCATACGTGGCGCGGAATTGAGGTACTCTCAGGGGCGGCTCCGCTCATTGGAGGACGAGTGGTCGCGGCTCTATCCGAATCTGGGCCGCATGCTTGAGCTGCTCCGTGCCGGGCCAGCTAGGTATGGCTTTGATGATTTCGTCAAGCGAGTTGAGGACGCGCTCTTGTCGGAGACGGAGGGCTGCTCCGTCGGTGAGTGGCAGTCGATCGTTGATGTATACATGTCGGACTGCGATGCGCGGGCTGCGGCGCGGAAAATCTGTGCTATCTTGAACAGAGTTGCCGTCTTGGGGGTGCGCTCATCTAAATTAGGTGGTGGCGCAGTCATGTGGTCTATTAAGGGTGAGCCGCATCTCGATGCGGTGGCACTTGATAGCGACGCCAAAATCTATGTGCATCCGGCGCTCTGGTTGGGGTTGGCTGTAAGTGGTGCGCATGATGTATTTGTCACTGGCTAGCGAGTTGATAGGCGGGTTTTCGAGTGTGTCAGCGGTCTTTTCTTATGTCGAATTCCATTGTTTGTGTGCCATTGCATACTTGAGCGATATCGTTGTGCATGCATAGAGTTCCGGTGGTCGCTTGGAGTTCTCAATTGTCATTGCTTAGGTCGGCTTCGGTGTGAGCGGTGCTTCGGAGCGCAGCGATGGCCATTTGGACTAGCGCGGCGGCCCATCTGGTCGATATCCTGTCTTCCGCGAAGGTGGGGAGGACTAGGTGGTCGAAGCGCTTCGGGCTCTCGGGGGCGACATTTGGCCTGGCACAGGGGGGCACCAGGTCGCATGAAGGCGGACGCCTTTCGAAGGAGGGGGCAGGCTGTGGAGAGGCGTCAAGCCGAACAGTGACCGAGGACTGTCCTGGACGTGACTTCGCCGCGCTCAAGGCCATCGGCTATCCTTGTCAAGGCGATGCGTGAGCCCATGGCGTGCGACCTCCGCCTCTCCGCATCCAGACGCGATGGCTGACACTGTGTCACATCCTGCAGCGGCCTTGTTAAGGGCGGATCGGGTCACGCGTCATCAAGCAGTTTCATGAGAGCCGATGAGAAGGTCTGTCCGTATAGGAGCCTGGCATCGTGACCGGGGCCGCGACCGTGACGGCGGACTCAAAGGAGGAGGGCACGCACAGGCGATCAGTACCCGAAGCAGCGCCCACGACGTTCCGCGAACTCAAATGTGGAGACGACGCGGACGTCAGGCAATCGACTGGACCGACCTCGGATGCTCGAAGGATCGGACCGCCAGAGCGCGGAGCCACGAACGTCGCACAGCTCGCCGACGCCGACATCCGACGCGAGCTGGATCACAACCGGTCGGGCCTTCGCGGATCTCTGCGACCGACTAGGCCCGCCCGAGGAAGATCGATGTCACCTGTCGTGGGGTTCTCAGAACCTCCGCCGGCGGAGTCTCGCGGTCATATGCGAAGACCGCTTGGTCAAGAGCAACGACTTCCGTTTACCCCAAGGAGCGATTGGCGAGCGCAATGCTCGAGGACGAAGCTCGTCGAGGACGAAGTGCGCGAGATCCGCGCCCGGTCGGACGCAGGCGAGAGCTACGCAGCGCTCGCTCGCGCCTTCAACGTGATCGCGGTCAACGTCCAGCTCATATGCGATCGCAAGCGCTGGGCGTGGTTGAACTGAGCGATCTCAACTTCGCGATGACGTTCCTTGCACTCGGCTTTGGCTTCGGCGTCGGGTGCATGTTCGTGGCCGTCGCCACTACCAAGAAGGAGAATTGACCGATGGGCATGGGGCCGCGAGGGCGGTTTACCTCCGACATACTGGAGGAAAACCGTATTTACTACGGATACCGGCCGGACGTGCCAGGTGGCGACGATGGAGAAGGGTGTTCGCTGTTTTTTTTCGGCGTGGTCGCGGGATACTTGTTTGCGCGCGCGATCGTCCAGAGCGGAGGCGGGGTGCTCGTCTTCCTTGTGTTGGCGCTTGCCCTCCTCATCACCCCCGCGATTCTCATTCTCGCACTGGTCGATGCGATCCGCGGGAGGAGATTATGATCGCGCTTCACTGGCCGGTTGTCGGGTTGTTCGCGTTGGCGGGGCTGTTCGTGTTGGTCGGTCTCGTCTGGCTGTGCAAGGGCAAACTCAAAGGCGCCCTCCCGGGAGGGCTCACGATCACAGCGGCCGACCGCGAAGAGCTTGGCAAGCTCCGACAGATCTCTGCCGGTATGCTGGTCGGCGCTCTGCTCTACGGGCTCGCTTGCTGGGCGGAAGCAAACAACGAGCGGCGCGAGGCCGAGGAAGGGGCACGCCGAGCAGAAGCGGGACGAGCCGCCGCCGCAGTGCCCTGGGACTACCAGCTCCGACTGCTGTCGGGCCGTGACGGCGACTACTGGGGCTACATCGTCTACCGGTGCGATAGCCGTCAAGGGCTCATCGACTACGTCGTGGAGAACGACATCGACACTCGGTTCGTGAGAAGCGGATGGCCGCGCTACAAGGTGTGGGTCGAGCAGGGCGGGAACCTGCGTGAGCGTGCGACCAACGAGCTGTCTCGATATCTCGCCTTCGACCGCTACCGCAAGACACGCCGATGATCAAGCACAGCAACGTAAGCGCCTGGTTGGCCTCGCCTCGACAGTCGCTGGCGGCAAGAGCGGCCGGCAGCTGATCAGCCGCGCGCCGCAGGCCACTCCACCGTCGTGAGGCCGGCAGCCGCTGCACGATTGGCGGCGCGCTGTTGGATGTCGCTGAGGTAGGCGTAGGGGTCCACTTTCAGCTCGATGCAGCCGGGAATCAGGGAGCAGATCGTCACTTGGTGTCAGAGACCGTCCTGTGAGAGCCGCCCCGGCTTAGCGAAACGGAGCCGCCGCTAGTTCGGCCCAGGTGCCCCAGCTCGTGCGCCAGCGTGAAGCGCTGGCGGTCGCCGGGCCAGTGGGAGCCGACGACGACCACGGGCACGTTGCTCACGGTCGCGGCGAGGCCGTCGAACTTCGCCGAGCGGTCGCAGTCGGTGGTCAGCACCACGATGTCGTGGTCTTCGAGCGTGTCGGCGAGGTAGGGGATCGCCTTCTCGCCGAGCTTCCAGGTCTTGCGGACGGCGAGGGCGGCGTCTTCGATCGCCTTGTAGGAGGCGAAGCGCGTCGCCACGCCCGCGGGCACCTTGAAGGTCGCGACCGGCGGCTTGGGGAGCAGCGCGAGGAGTTCGAGGAAGCGCTCCACCTGGTCGAGCACGTCGGCTTCGATGCGGGCCTGCTGCTTCTTGGGGAAGGAGGCGCGCTTGAGGTACTCGGGCCGCGGCAGTTCGACCGCCGTGGGGCGGAGGAAGAACTCGGTCCGGGTGTCCAACGCCCGGCTGAGGCGGATCAGCGTCGCCGACGACGGCTTCGCAAGACCGCGTTCGAACTTGGAGACGGCCATCGCGCTGAGGTCTGCGCGCGTGGCGAGTTCGTGCTGTGACAGGCCGGCCGCGACGCGCGCGCGCTTGAGCCGGGCGCCGATCGAGGTCCGGGCAGGGTTTACAGATGTCGAGGCCAAGGACTGGAATGTGAACCGTGGATGCCGGGCCGGCAACCGGGCTGGGCGGCTCGTCGGTCGGTCGGGTGGACTCCGTGGAGGGTGCGATCGCCCCGGCTGCGCGGCTCCCGTGCGTTCGTGGCAAGGCCGGCCAATGAGCCTCCTGCCGCTCGGCACCGACCCACGGCCGCGGGCACGAGCGCGCACCGCCGCGGCCGAACTGTCCGCTCGAGCACCGCGGGCCTCGCTGCCGAGGAGGCCGGCGGGCCGTCTACGGCGCCGCGAGGAGGCACAGGGCAGGTGACGATCAGTCCCGTCCGCGCCTCGGCACCACCCTCACGATCCGCGTCTGGTCCGCGGGCGGGAGAGCCAACCGCGTCTTCGTCTACCTCGATGAGCGCGAGCTCGCCGTCGCCGGCCTACGCATCGGCGACGACGCGTTCCTTGCCGAGCCTGTGCTCGAGGTCTGCTGTGCCGCGATCCGCGGCGTGGTCTCGAAGGACAAGGCCGGAGTCTGGCTCGGCACGCGGGCGCTGCAGGGCGAGTGGTCGCACCAGCGGATCACCGAGGCGCTGCGGTCGGTGGGGATCACGAACCCGGCGAAGGCGAGCGCGTGGGTGGTGGCGTGCAACGGGGTGGTTGGGTCGGCGGCGAATGACGAGGAGCTTCATCGAGCGGGTCTCGCAGGTCTGCGAATGCGAGTCGAGGCGGGCTCGGAGTCCCGAGGAGGAGCTTCGCCGCCGGCGACCCATGCCGCTCAGAACGCCTCTTCACCTCTCCGCAGCTCGACGTGCGGTCCCGCGACCGTACCCGCCCACGCGCCGAGCTCGTCTCCCCGCGCCGTGCGCAGTGCGAACCGGCCTGGCCCCGGTCGGATCCCCACGCAGACCAGCGGCGACGATCCGCGCGCCGGCCGGCACACGGTCCCGCCGTCCCCATGTTCGAACGTAAGGCTCGCGCCGAGTTGCTCGAGCAGGTCGAGGTCGAAGTCGGTGAGCGAGACTTCGAGCGGGGCGCAGGGCTCGACGACGAGTTCGGCCTTGGTCGGTGATCCGGCCACGACCTCGAGGGTCAGGGGGGCTGCGGTCAGCTCGGCTCCGAGCAGGCTGGTGGTGTAGGTGCCGGGTGGGAGCGCCAAGATCTCGTTGTGTCCGGGAACCACCTGCTGGGTCGAGACGAGTCGGCCCTCGGCGTCGAAGAACTGCACGCCGGCGCCGCTGATCCAGGGCTGCGAGGTCTGCACCTCCAGGTCGACGGGGCACGCGGCGAGGAGCTGGAGCGTGATCGTCGCCGAGTCGACGGGTTGCGGCCGACTGATCGGGCCGCGCAAGCCCCGGTAGGCGTGTGCTGCCATCCGGACTCCCGACGGCGGCAGCTTCATGCGGAACCGTCCTTCCGAGTCCGACGTGGCCGTGCGTTGCAGGTGCTGCAGGCCGCTGGTCGACCAGAGCCGGACGGTGGCTGCGCAGGGCTCTCCGTCCAAGTCCAGAACCGTGCCCTCCAGCCAACGCGTCTCGGAGTCGAAGCAGGCGATGCGGCGGTGGTGGCCGTGGATGTCGACGTCGTGGCTGATCGACCCGGCGAGACCGAGCGACGCGTGGTCGCTCCTCCAGCGGGTGCTACGCGGGACGCGGGCTGCGGCGCGACCCTGTGCGTCGGTCCGGCAGGTGCCGGAGACGAGCTGGGAGTCCGACGACCAACGCAGTTCGTGATCGGCGAGCGGGGCTCCGTTCTCGTCGACCAGGTCCACGTGCACCTGATGCGCGATCAATACCAGCGGTTCGTCGGCGTGGAAGTCGGCAGACGCGCCGTGGACCCGCCACGTGCGGGTGTCGCTGAGTCCGTGTTCCACGTGGCCGGCGCGCACGCTGAGGTACTCGCCCGCGGTGGCGCGCCCGTCCACGTGGCCGCGGTAGCTCCCGTCGCTCGAAGTGACGCAGGTCCCGATGTGCCCGGTTGCGCCGCCGTCGGTCGCATGGATCAGCACGTGGGCGCCGGCGACCGGGTTCGCGTCTTCATCGACGACGCGGCCGGTGAGCCCGATGGTGTCGTCACCGACTTCCGGGAGTTGGAACACCAGTTCCTGATCGGTTGTCGGGATGGTGTCCAGCGCGCGTCCCGTGCGGCGGCCTCGCCGCGGATCGCTGGGCTCGACGACGATTCCCCGGAGTCCGACGAGCTGCGCTGCCGGGATCTCGAAGGTGCCGGTTGCGTCTTCGATGAGCGATACGGCAGAGGGCGACATGGGGCCTGCGTCGCCGACCTGGTAGACCGTGAAGCTGTTCACGGGCGCTTCCAGGGAGTCGATCACGCGGGCGCGGAGGGCAGTCTCGTGGCGTGCTGTGCTCGGACTCGCGGAGGCGTGTTGTCGTTCGCCGGACGCGCTGGCAGTCTCGGCGGGTTCCGCGTGGGCCTGGGGCTGATCGCCAGGGGTCGAGAGGGGTGTGGGCGGGTCGCTCCGTTCGCCGACGACGAGCCAGAGAATCAGCAGGGCTGCGATTGCCAGGGGTGGCAGGGCCCATCGGGTGCGGTGCATCGGCGTCGACTGGGGCTGAAGGGTGGCGCGGCTGCCAGTGGGTGGACTCACTCGTCCCTCGATCCGAATGGAGGGGCGAGTGAGTGCGCTTCTGCTGGTCAGCGACTACGCCAGAGGTGGCTTGTCCAACACCCTACCAAGGAGCCGCGGCGGCCTGAGGAGTAGGCCGCGTGAGCAGCGCGTCTCGTGCGGCAACTACCTTGACTCTTGCCGGTGGCGCGCACGACGACGAAGCGCCTCGCGTCTGGTCCTGAGGGGATGGGGTCGGGGGGAGTGTTCTTCGCTCGCCTTCTGCGAAGATGTCCCGCGTGCCGAATTCTGAGCAGGCCCCCTCGGGCCGGGAAGGACCCACGTGGGGAACGAACACCTACCCGATGAAGTAACGCGAGGCCTCGATGCCTGGAGTCGATCCGGCCCGCTGGGGCGCCGGGTTGTTGCCAACCTGCGCGCGGAGCACTTTCTGACCGACGAGCAGAGGACTATCCTGCTCGAGGCGATTGGCGAGTCCGCCCAGGCTGGCACGGATGCCATCGCACAGGCCTACGAACAGCAGTGCTGGTACATCGTCCGGCAGCCCGTCGGCGGCTTCGTCCAGCAGCCCCCGCGTCGTCTGGGGCGTGCCGCCGATCGTGAGCGACTCGTTGCGGCGATCGAGAAGGCCAACCGGATCACCGGACAGGAGGCGCGCGAGGTCGTCGATGTGCTGTCGCGCGGCGAGGAGTTGGAGGGGCGGCAGGCGCGGTACCACCTCAACGCCTACAACGCGTGGGTGACCTGGCACGAGAACGACCCCGATGGCGATCCGTTCGTGTTCGTGCAGCACGGCGAGCCCGACGAGGTCCGGGCGTGCCTGGGCTTGCCCGCGAGCACCGACCAGATGCTCCTGCTCGATTACCGGCGCATCAATCTGAGGTTGCAGCGGCCCACCGTCGCCCATGCCGCACTGCATCCCTACTTCGAGCCGCCGATGCCGGGCAGCGACCACGGGTGGACCAGCCCCTGGAAGCCGGATCGGTGCGCGAGCATTGGCGGTAGCGGATTCAATCCTCTCCCTCGGCCGGAGGCGCTTCATGGACGCGCACGGACGATTGGGCGGGCGCTGCAGGTGAGGGCCCTGCCGTGACGCGCGCGTATCTCGACCGGCTCGCGGGGCCCGAAGCGGCAGGTGTGCAACTCGCCGGCTTCGATGCGTTGAACGAAGACGACTGGTTCGGGCTGGTCCGCGATCTCGCGGGCGGAGACCCGTCGTTGTACGACGCGCTCCACGTGACGCGGGGCGAGTCCCTCGACGAATGGCTAGCAGCCCATGTCCGACGCCTCGGTGTCGGCACCCGCGCGCTCGCCGGAGCGGGTGTCGACCGGTTGCTCCTGGCGGCGCGGACGTCCAGATCGCAGTCCGAGTTGGTTGCGGCGCTGGAGATCGCGGCGGCGGTGAAGGCCACTCGGCGAGTGGATCTCTACCACGACCTCATCCTGTCCGATCGCTTCGTCGGAGACGTCGCCGAGACCGCGGCGCGCATCCTGGCACAGTTGGATCCACCTGGTCCGCTGCAGTTCTGGACGCAGGAGCGGGTCCTCGATCGTGCCGAGCTGGTGCCCTGGGCCGCGCACGCGTTCGCCTTGCACGATCCGGAACGGCTGTTCTCGCTGCTGATCGCCGCGACCCCACCGGGAGACCCGTCGTCGCTCGAGTTCCCGTTCACGCTCGCCTACCGCAAGCTGCTGGCTGCAGGGCGCGGAGAGGACCTGCGGCGCATGATCGCGGGGCTTCCGGACGGCGTCCGTACCGTTGCGCACGAGGTCGCTGGGTTCCGGGAGTTCGCAGGGGCGAGACTGACCGAGGCAGTGGCCGACCTGGCGGCGCTGGTGAGGTCTCCTCGGAAGGTCGCCGACCAGGTGCTGCTGATCTGCCGACCCCGATTGCTCAACCGCTTCAACACGGTCTCGACCGGTGCTGTCTGGAGGGGGCGGCGGGAGCGGTTCATGGCTGAGCTGACCTCGAACTTCGAGCGCCGGGTGGAGGAACTCGCGGCCGAGGTTCGGCAGGGGCACCCGGGCGCGGAGCTACGGGTCTTCGGAGCGCTCGACGAGTGCTTCGATCAGACCAGAGAGGAGCTGCGCAAGAAGATCGAGCTGGAGGCGGGGGAGACCGGCTCGATCGAATCCTCAGAGGGATGAACCCGACCGCTCGGCGGTCGCGACCAACTCCAGGAACAAGTGCCAGTCGTGGGTCGGATCGTTCCAGGCCCGGGACACATCCACCGAGCCGGGCTGCCCGCTCGACGGATCGGCCGGCTCGACCACTGCCTCGTCGAGGCTCGAGCCCTCGGGGTCGGTCGTCAGGTAGGCGTGCGCCACGGCGTGTTCCGTGGGGTCTGCGAGTTGCACCCGCAGCCTGCCGTCGGAGCCGAGCTGCACGCGGACCGCGGTTCCCTGCTCGTCGATGGCGATGCGAGCACCGTCAGGACTGCGGACCTCGTCTTCGAAGGCGCGGAGCACCCAGCCGAGGGGGGCGCAGGGCAGGGTGAGAACCTCGAGGGTGTCCATGTTCGCAACACGGGGTCGTGTCGGGAGTCCAGGGAAGGGATCGGCAGGGGCAGGTCAGGGGCTGGAGTCGTCGAAGGGTGATTCCGACTGGAGCGATCGGTCGTCCCGCTCGGCTGGCGCTCCGCTTCATCGCGGGGCCACTCCTCCAAGCGCCGCTCTTCGAGCATCCTCCCCACGAACCAGATGCCCGCCATGTCGCACGCAATCGTCGCCGGCTCCATGGGAACGAATCGGGTCGTTCCCGAAGCGGTCTGGTCTCCTGTGTTCCACAGCCGATCGCGCTACCATACCCCGCAGCATGCTGCTCGGTCTGCGAGTCCGCGGGTTCAAGAACCTCCGCGATGTCGGTCTGCGGTTCGGCCCCCTCACCTGCCTGCTGGGGCCGAACGGGGTCGGGAAGTCCAACATCTTCGACGCGGTGCAGTTCCTGCGCCATCTGGCGGACTCCGAGATCCACGAGGCCGCCGAACGGATACGGAGGTCGGCCGAGGGGGTGTTCGGGGCTCGCGACCTGTTCTGGAACCGTGACACCTCGCGGACGATGGAGTTCGAGGCCTCGCTGCTGCTGCCGCGCACGACCGAGGACGACTTCGGTGCGGAGGCTCAGGCCCGGTCCACGCTCGTGCGGTATCGGGTCTCCTTCGGCTGGCATGCCGAAGAGCACCGGTTGGAGTTGTTGGAGGAGGAGCTCACGCCGATCCGCAAGGGCGACGCGCGGAAGGTGCTCGGTTTTGGCATGGCCGATGAGTTCGTGGACTCCGCGGTCTTCAACGAGCGGACCGGTGGCGCCTACATCTCCACGCTCGAAGACCGGCGCATCCAGCTCCATCAGGACGGTGGCAGTCGTGGTCGGCCCGTGAATCCCGGGCGGTCGCCGCGGACGGTCCTCGGCGGTACGAACACCGCCGACAATCCCACGGTGCTGTGCGCGCGCCGGGAGATGGCCTCCTGGAGCCAGCTGCAGTTGGAGCCGTCGTCCCTGCGGACTCCGGACCGACTCGGGGAGCGGCGGCCCGTCGACGAGTTCGGCCGGCACATCGCTGCGACGCTCGATCGCCTCGCGCAGCGTCGGGAGGATCGGGCCGGCATCCTGATGGAGGCGACCAATCGGGTGAAGCGTCTGGTGCCCTCATTGCAGGAGCTCCGGCTCACCGAGGACAAGGCTCGCGACCTGATGTATGTCGAGGCGAAGTTCATCGGCTCGGATGTCTGGCTGCCACCGCGCGCTCTTTCCGACGGCACGCTCCGGTTCCTGGCGATGACGGCGCTGCAGATGGACTCGGATTCGGCGCGGGTGCTGTGCATCGAGGAGCCGGAGAACGGCATCCATCAAGATGTGATGGGGCGGGTCGTCGATCTGCTCCGCGACTACGTGGTGGACCCGCTCGAGCGGGTGGATCCCGTGGACAATCCACTTCGGCAGGCGCTGGCCAACTCCCATTCCCCTCAGCTCGCGCGTCACCTGCAGATGGCCGAGGTCTTGTTCGTGGAGCAGGTCACCGGCGAGTCGGGTGCGGAGGCACGCGTGCGCGCAGTTGATCACACCGAGAACTGGCGGACCGACGTCGAGGATCCCGTCACCGTGCAACTGTTCCAGCAGGTCGTCGGAGACGCTCCCCAGGGTCAGGGTCTCTTGCCCCTCGACGCTTCGGAATGAGGCCGCTCCGGATCACGCTTCTCGCCGACGGAGCCAGCGACAAGGCCCTGGTGCCGATCATCGAGTGGCAGCTTCGCCGATCGTGGCGGCGCGTTGGAAAGCCGGGCGACCTGCTGCTCGGCCCGATCGGCTTCGAAGTGCACGGAGGAAGTGACCTTCAGCGGGCCTTCGACAGGGTCATCGAGAGAGACCGCCCGGACATCGTGGTCGTGCATCGAGACGCGGAGTCGGTGTCGCGCGCGGAGCGTCGTCGTCAGATCCCGGACTTCGAGAATCATCCGTCAGCCGCGGCCATCCCGGTTCGGATGACCGAGGCGTGGCTGATGATCGACGAGACCGCGATCCGGAAGGCCGCGGGCAATCCGAACGGAGGTGTCGCGCTCGAGCTGCCGAAGTCGGCGCGCATCGAGTCGGTGAAGGATCCGAAGTCGGACCTGAGGCGGATGTTGGAGGTCGCCAGTGGGCTGCCTGCAGGCAGACGTCTCAAGCGCTTCCGCCGGGACCTCCCGGCGCGGATCCACCTCGTTGCCGACTACATCGAGTCGTTCGACCCGCTCGATGAACTACCCGCCTACCGGGAGTTCGCGGACGAACTGGGGCGCGCACTGGAGCGGGTTTCGCTCGCGTCGGGGTGAGTGAGTGCGGCGCCGTTGTTCGGCGGATGCGGTGACGCGATGTGCCCGCGGCCTGGATTCCGCGGTCCATGCGCCGCCCATCCCCACGCCGAAGATCAGATCGACCAGGGCATCGGGCTTGCGCACGTCCTGGCCCGCTTCGGCGAGGGCGGAGGCGATTTCGCCGGAATCGAGCGCGACCTCGAGCCACTGGAGGAGCAGGCTCTTCCCTGTGCCCTGCGCGCCGACCAGCACGGTGAGGTCACCGAACTCGAGATCCGCGTGGACGACCTGGGGAAAGGTTCGCGACGACGAGACGGGGCATGGTGCGGATTGGGTTGCTGGAAAGGTGATGCCCCTCGAGATCGGGGGTGGCCTACGGATTCAAGCGTGGGGACCGCGATCAGTCGCTCGCGGCGCCTCGGCGGGAGAGAGCCTGCACGGCGAGTCGAGCTCGACGAGGGTGCGCGAGGTCACCAGATCCTGCTCGACCTGTGCATCGAGGGCCCACGGCGCCGTCGACCGCCACGCGGTGATGTGCGCGCGGGGGATCACAGATCGATCTCCAGGTCGTGGTTCAGAACCACCCGCCAGCGCCCGTCGGGTGCGTGCCGACCGCGGGCTCGCTTGGGAACCAGCAACACCGGCCGCAGGCGGCAGGCAACCAGCGATTCCAAGAGGGCCTCCGCGAGCGAGTGTTCGCCGAGTCGGTCGAGCAGGTAGCCGGGATTGGCACGGTCCGGTACCCATCACGAACGTGCGGCGCACGCTCGCAGACTGCGCGGCTGCCGGCTTGTCGCCGGAGCATCTGCGTGCGGCGGCGCGGGATGCCCTCCGGGCTGGCGCGGTGCGGCCGAGCGAGATCGCCGCCGTGCATGAGGCGCTGGCGCCCTACGGAGGGATCGAGCCGTGACGGTTCGTCACTACCAGAGTCCCGAGGCTTTCCGGCAGGCGTTGGAGCAGCGGCTGACGATCCGGCCCATGCGCATTGAGGGATTCCGCCTCTCCTCGATCGCCATCAGACACCGGAGCCATGCATCGCAAGGCCTCGGGCTCTGGGACAGAGCCCGCGTCATACATCCATGATCGTGATCGCGACACCATTGCCTGCCGCGCTCACGCTTGGTGTGCCCGCTCGCGTTGCATCGCGCGGAGCGTCGGGCGAAGTGCCGCCATGGAGCTGGCCGAGGAGCCCAACGAGGAGCAGGCGGGTGAATCGGAGGGGCTCGCGACGGGCCGGCCTGCCGGGGCTGGGCTACAGAAGGCAGCTCGTGCTTGCCCCGCGCGGACCAGCGCCCTGGTCCGCCGGCTCGAATCCCTCACTCGTCGATCGGCTTCAGGAAGGGAACCAGGCGGTAACCCTCCTCACGGACCCGCTCGGAGGGGCGGTAATGGCGGACGATGACGTTGAAGACTCCGGTCGGGTTGGCAATGGGGATGTTGTTCAGGGCCTCGGGGCCGCCGCCGAAGCTGACCGTGAAGGTGCCGTCGGCGTTGGGAGTGGCGGTGTTCGAGCTCCGGTTGGCGAGGTCGTCGAACATGAAGCCGTTCTTGTCGTAGACCGTGAACGACCAGAAGGCGGCGTTCCCAGGATCCTCGAAGGTGGCCTGGTAACGCTGGTTCGTCGGGTAGTTGCCCGAGACCTCGTAGATGTTGTCCTGCCACTGGGCGCCGCCCCAACCACTGGCAGCGCCGAGCTGGTACTTCTCCTCGGTGAAGAGCGCGGCGGATGCGTCGCGCGGATCGGTGAACATCCCCTTGGCCGCGGTGACCCCGTCGCGTTGGACCAGGGCGGGAACCATCCCCTTGAGGGTGTTCTCGATCTTCGTGAAGGAGGCTCGGTCGACCGGTGTGGCGGTGAAGTGTCGGCTCGAGCCCGCGGCCACGCGCATGCCGTCCTGGATGCCGTGGACTTCCGCCGGTGTCAGCGTCGCGTCCAGACGGACGATGACGTAGAGATGCGTGCCGGTGTGCGTCGAGAGCTCATAGGTGCCCGGCCCATAGCGCATCGCCTGGATACGATGGTCTTCGGTGACCGGCTGCACCGACACGTACTTGCCTGCGGGCAGCTCCGGGATGGTGATGCTCGCGCCCTCGGACACGTCTACGACCGAGAAGGAGTAGTAGGTGTCCCGGTTCATCCTGACCACTGGCTGGTTGTCGGTCGGGGTCAGCTCACGCTTGTGGAGCATCGCGTTGACCCCGACCTTCGCCTGGGTGATCAGGATCTGGCGCGAGGTCTCGTGAGTGGGGTAGGTGGCGGGCGTCACCACCTCACCGCCGACGTCTACCAGGAAGGCCTCCGGGGAGTCGACGGCCTCATGGGCCCCCGGCTGCGATGCACAACCTGCGATCAGCAGGAACAGAAGAGGAGTCGCGTGGGGGAAGTTCATATCGGGAATCTGCCAGGGTTCGAGGCCCCTGAGAGGGGCCAACTGGTCGAGCTTGTGGTGCCGGGAGTGAGCGGGCAAGTCGAATGCGGCGGGCTGCGCGGAATCCGTTGCCCGACCCGGATCCCGACCGGGCCGTCTCGATGCGCGCCGACTCGGGAGGCGATGGATCCTGTAGCCGCCGCGGTTGACGCTGCGCCCCGCAGGAGCTGTGCGTGTCTGGCCCGGTGCAACCGTGCTGTCTTCGCCGGCGATCTCCCGTTCCACGCCTCAGGCTGCCTCAGACACACTTCTCTCGCGAGATGGGCGACCCGTTTGGTGTGCAGCTCCGACCACACAACCGCTGGCGTGGTTTCAAGGTCCTCCGCGAACGCTGGATCGCACGCATCGACACCTCGAGGCTCAGACCCGTGGTGCTGAGCGACGAGGTCCAGGAGATGCAGCCCCCGGTGCTGAGCGAACTGCGCATCCTGTCGAGTTCGAACTTCGATTCGCGCAGCATCGTGACCGTCGATGATCGTGATCGCGAGACCATCGATTCCCGTGCTCACGCTTAGCACTGTGACGTCACCGAACTCGAGAACTGCGTGGGCGACCTGGACGAAGTTCTCGACGACGGGACGGGGCATGGTGCGGATTGGATCGCTGGATGGGGGCCCATTACCGAACGGCGGTTCGATGCGCGCTCGCCCCTGCACCTTGCCCTCTGCATCGAGCAGCACCGCGTCGTAGGCGATGGGGAAGTCGAGCCGGTCGCTCTCCGTCGATCGGCGCAGCAGGGCGCCGAGGCGCGTCGAGTCCTGAACCGGCTGCGCGCCCGGTCCCGGCCAATGCGTGGTCTCCGGCAGGACATCGTCGCGAAGCTGTGCGTGCGTGCAGGTCGCTTACGCACGCAGGCCGGAAGGAGCGCCCGCTGCGGGTAGGGCGCGGGGCACTTCACGCGGGTGTCGTCGAACTGCATGACCGCGCCAGCTCGGATCAGGCGGAACGCACAGTCGCCCGCCGATCGTCTTCGCGTGGCGCTCCGCAGTCCTCCGAGTGCCCCGCCGGCGGCGCGCTCGCGCGAGCATTCGCGCTGGCTGAGGAAGTCGACCGACTGCTCGCAACCCGGGAGACGTCGCAAGCCCCGAGCGGGCGCGCTACCAGGCGCATGGACGACAGCCCCGGGTCGGTACGCAAATCCGCGCCGCTCGCGTGATCGCTTCCCTCGGCCGGGCGACTCCCGGCCAGGGATCCGCCCATGAACCACCGACCCAGCTTCACCGCGATCGCTCTCGCACTCGCGTTCCCCCTCACCGCCCAGCAGACGCTCCGGAGCCACGACGGCTTCGGTGTCGACGACTTCCAGGGCTTCGCCGTGGCCGATCTGGGCGACCTCGATGGCGATGGCATCTCCGACTACGCCGTCGGCGCCTCGAACGCGTCCTACCCCGGGATCCCGGGGCGCGGTCGCGTCACCGTCCACTCCGGCGCCACCGGTGCGGTCCGGCTGACGCTGATCGGTCAGCGGGCCGGTGCCCGCTTCGGCTGGTCGATCGCGGGCATCGGCGACGTCTCCGGCGACGGCGTCCCCGACTTCGCGGTGGGCTCCCCGTTCGACGACGGCAACGGCTTCGAGGCCGGCCGGGTCGACGCCTTCTCGGGCGCGGACGGGCGCCGGCTGTGGCACGTCGCCGGGACTTCCGGCTGGCGCAGCCAGGGCGAGATCCGTCGCCACGGCAGTCGACTCGGGATGTCGATCGCGACTGTCGACGACCTCGACGGCGACCTCGTCGGGGAAGTCGTCGTCGGCGCGCCGTCGGCGGTCGAGCCCTCGATCGCGTTCGAGCTGCCGAGGGTCTGGTTCCTCAGCGGCCGCACCGGCACCGAGTGGGTTCGGCTCTGGGGGGCCGACCAATGGGGCTACGCGCTGACCGCCGTCCCCGACCTCGACGGTGACGGCCGGCGAGAACTCGCGGTCGCGTCGCCGTCCGCGAGTCACGGTCCGTTGGTGATTGCCGGGATGATCACGGTCCTCAGCCACGCGTCGATGCGGACCCGGACGTTCGTTCCCTACCGGTCGATCCCGGGCACTGAAGCCGGCGACCAGCTCGGCCGCGTGATGGCGTGTCCGGGCGACCTCGACGGCGACGGTGTTCCCGAGCTGCTGTGCCACGGCCTGCTCGAGGACGAAGGCTTCTTCGTCGGCCACTCGGTGGTCGAGGTGCGCTCGCTGGCCGACGGGCGGTTGCTCCGCAGCACGCGCCGGCGCTCCAGCGCGTCGCGCTTCGGCAGCGCGCTCGCCGGCTTGGGCGACCTGAACGGCGACGGCGTGCCGGAGTATGCGATCGCCGCGCCGAGCGGCGGCGGCAACGGCCAGGTCGAGATCCTCGACGGCGCGACCGGAAGCCGGCTACACCTCCTCGCGGGGAGCGGAGGGGAACGCCTCGGCTACGCGCTGGCCAGCGTCGGGGACGTCGACGGCGACGGCCGCCGCGAACTGCTGGTCGGCGCGCCGCTCGCGAACACCGCCGCCTCGAAGGCCGGCCGCGCCGACCTGGTGTCGCTCGCCTTGCCCGGCACGATCTGGTCCTTCGGGACTCCCTGCCAGGTGTCGCCGCGCGGCGACGTGGGCCTCAGGGCGACCGGGACCGGCGCGGTCGGCACCACCGTCTCGCTGCGTTCGGGCCCCTACTCCGGGGCCATGACCGGCGTGCTGCTGGTTGGCTTCTCGGACCGGACCTGGGCCGGAGGCACGCTGCCGTTCCCGCTGTGGCCGGTGGGTTCGCCCTGCTCCCTGCTCGTCAGCCCCGACATCGACCTCGTGCTGGCGTCGCGGCTCATCGGCCCGCCGAACCGCCACGAGGTCGCGTTCGACCTGCAGCTCGCCACCGACCCCGGCGCCCGCGGCGTCGAGCTGTTCTTCCAGTGGGTCGCGCTCGACCACCAGGCCCCGGCCGGCTTCGCGGCCAGCAACGGCGTCGGCCTGCGCACCGGTAGGTGACGCGCAAATCTCAGGCGCCTCGCGTGATGGTTCCCCGCGAGCCGGACCACTCCCGGCCGAGGACCAACCGATGAACACGTGCACTGCCCGGATCGCGGCTTCGATCGCCGTACTGACCCTCCCGCTCACCGCCCAGCGGCTCCTCCGCCAACACGAGGGCACGGGCACCGAGAGCTTCCTCGGTTTCGCCGTCGCCGACATCGGCGACATCGACCGCGACGGCGTCAGCGATTACGCGATCGGCGCCTCCAACGCGGCCGCCCCCGTGTCGAGCGGCTGGGGTCGGGTCGTCGCGCACTCGGGCGCCACCGGGGCGCTCCTGCTCGACGTCTTCGGCCCGAGCCGCGGCGCGCGCTTCGGCTGGTCGATCGCCGGCGTCGGCGACATCGACGGCGATCGCATCCCCGACTTCGCGGTCGGCGCCCCGTTCGAGAGCCTCGCCGGCTTCGAGGCCGGTGCGGTCGCCGTGCATTCGGGCGCGGACGGCCGTCGGCTGTGGCGCCGGCTGGGCGAGCCGGGGAACGGCACCCTGCAGGGCAGCTTCCCGACGCAGTTCGGCTCGCGGCTCGGCACGTCGATCGTCGCCGTCGACGACCTGAACGGTGACCGCATCGGCGAGATCGCGGTCGGCGCGCCGTCTTCGATGCTCGAGCCGACGCGCAGCCGACCCCCGCAGGTCTGGATCCTCGACGGCCGGACGGGGGCGATCCTGGTGCGCGCGTTCGGCGAAGGCGAGTTCGGCCAGTCGCTCGCCGTGGTCCCCGACCTCGACGGTGACGGGCGCCGCGATCTCGCCGTCGGCGCGCCGGCCTCCAACACCCGT
The DNA here is from genome assembly GCA_030432695.1 of bacterium. GTDB lineage: Bacteria > Planctomycetota > UBA1135 > UBA1135 > UBA2386 > JAUILN01. The sequence continues at coordinate 350,522 of JAUILN010000004.1, forward strand.
GCCTACGCCGGCGCCGGTTCGATCACCGTCCTGATGCCGCGCACCCAGCCGGCTCCGAGCCTCGTGAACCGGCTGCGGATCGACGGCCGCGGGATCGGCCACTACCTCGGTCGCACGATCGCCAGCGTCGGCGACATCGACGGCGACGGGATGCCCGAACTGCTCTGCCACGGCGGCCCGCAGGACGCCCCCCAGCGACAGCACCCGGCGCGCGTCGAACTGCGCTCGCTGCGCGACGGCAGCCTGGTGCGTGATCATGGCTCCCGACCCGGCAGCACCCGCTTCGGACGCGCGCTCACCGGCCTCGGCGACCTGGACGGCGATGGCGTGCCGGAGTATGCGATCGGCGCCGACGGCTCGAACGACAGCGCCGGCTCGATCGAGACGTTCGACGGCGCGACCGGGAGCCTCAGGTCGAGCTACGCGGGAGCGTCCGGCGAGCGACTCGGCTACGCCCTGGCCAGCATCGGCGATCTGGTCGGCGACGGCCGGCGCGAACTGCTGGCAGGCGCGGTGCTCGACAGCCGCCGCGATCCTCTGGCAGGTCGCGCCCTGGTGCTGACCTTCGCTCCGGACAGCTCGATCCGCGCGATCGGCGCGCCGTGCTCGGTGATCGCCGGCGATGTCCGCCTCGTCCCCCGCGGGAGCGCTCGACCGGGCAGCGCCTTCGGCCTCGACTCCGGCCCGTACTTCCGGCCAGGCACCGCGATCCTGTTCGTCGGCCTGTCCGACCAGGTCTGGGCCGGTGTCTCGCTGCCGCTCTCGCTGCAGTCCGCCGGTTCGCCCTGCCAGCTCCTGGTCAGCCCCGACGTGAGCGTCGCCATTCCCTCACAACCGACCCCGGTCCCGGGCCGGCACCGCTTCTCGATCGACTTCACGCTCCCTGCCGGCCCCAGCGCGTTTGGGCAGGAGCTGTTCTTCCAGCTCGCTCCGCTGGACCCGGCGGCTCCGGCCGGCTTCGCGATGAGCAACGGCATTGCCGTTCGAATGGGGAGATGACACCGCGCTGGGTTGGCCGTGGAGGCCGGCGTGCGCTGCGGGGAGGGTGCTGCTGACGCTGGCCAACGGCCCGAAGTGCCCGCGACGACTCGCGAGGATATGACGAGGTTCCTGAGTGGCGTTCGCGTGGAGTCGCTCGATCTGAAGCAACTCGGTCTGCCGGCGCTACGGCTCGTGGACGCATGCGACCAGCTCGCACGTCGGTATGCCGTGTAGGGGTGCGTCCGCGAGCGGTTCGAAGAGGGCCTCCGCGAGTGCGTGTTCGCCGAGTCGGTCGAGCAGGTAGCCGACGCGCTGCTCCTGGGGTGGCGCCTGCGTTCTGGCGCACGCGACGGGCAGGTCGGCTTGCAGGCGCTCGGAGAGTTCGCCCAGCACGGTCGCCACCTTCTCGAGATGCCCGGCCGCGGACTCGTAGCGGGCGAGGTCGAACGCAGTCGTTTCGGGTGTGGCCACGCGCATCGTGCCGGCCTCCGTCTGCAGTTCCGTCGTGGGCGTGGAGTCGATGGATCGGCTGCGGTGGAACTCGAGGCGTGTGCGGCCGGCGGGCATCGGGCGGGTGGCCCGGTCGGCCGTCGCTGGGAGCTGTCTTGCTGGGCGGCCAATCTGGTTGCGAGAACCAACGCCAGGTCTTGGGTTCTGCGACCAGGTTGGCCAGGCGTCCTTCGAGAACGAAGGGTCTTGCACCAAACTAAAGCCTGGCTTTAGTTGCGTGCATGTCCGGCAGCCCCGCAGATTCCAGCGAGAACTGGACTCGCCTCTACGAGGTCGCCGCGGCGCAGGGCGGGTACTTCACGACCGAGCAGGCGCAGTCGGTCGGCTACTCGCCGCAGCTGCTTCGACACCACGTCCGGGCTGGACGCCTCGAGCGCGCGCGTCGGGGCATCTACCGGCTGGTGCACTTCCCGATCGGCGAGCATGAGGAGCTCGTCGTGGCCTGGCTCTGGTCCGCGCAGCAGGGCGTCGTGTCGCACGAGTCGGCGCTCGAGCTGCACGGCCTGTCCGACGTGCTGCCCGCGGCTGTGCAGCTCACGGTTCCGGTGAGCTGGTCGCGTCGGCGGCTGCGCATTCCAGGGGCCGTGGTACTGAGCTTCGCCGAGGTTCCGGAGAATGATCGGGATTGGCACGGTCCGGTACCCATCACGACCGTGCGGCGCACGCTCGCCGACTGCGCGGCTGCCGGCCTGTCGCCGGAGCACCTGCGTGCGGCGGCGCGGGATGCGCTCCGGGTCGGAGCGGTGCGGCCGAGTGAGATCGCCGCCGTGCATGAGGCGCTGGCGCCCTACGGAGGGATCGAACCGTGACGGTTCGTCACTACGCGAGTCCCGAAGCTTTCCGGCAGGCGTTGGAGCAGCGGTTGAAGGACCATGCGCGGGCCACGGGCGCCGACATGAATCGCCGGCGGCAGGTGCTGGTCTTCGAGCGGTTCCTGGTGCGGGCCTGTGAGGTGTTCGGGGAAGACATCGTCCTGAAGGGTGGCTTCGGACTCGAACTCCGGTTGGCGCACGCGCGGACGACTCGTGATGTGGATCTGGGTGTCCGCGGCTTCAGTGGTTCCCTGCTCGATCGACTTCGGAAGGCGGGGGAACTCGATCTCGGCGAACCGCTGCGCTTCACGGTGGTTGAAGATCCGCGACAGCCCGACATCCTGAACGAGGGCGCTCGCTACGAAGGCAAGCGCTTCAGGGTCGAGGCGCGGATTGCCGGGCGGCGCTATGGGCAGCCGTTCGGAGTGGATGTCGCCGTCGGCGATCCGGTCGTGGGCACACCGGGAACGCTCCAGACCAGTGGTCTCCTGTCGTTCGTCGGGATCGAACCTGTGGCCGTGTCCGTGCTGCCCGTCGAGACGCATGTGGCCGAGAAGCTGCACGCCTACACGATGCCGCGGAGCCGACCGAACTCGCGGGTCAAGGATCTGCCGGACCTGGCACTCCTCGCGACGGTCGGTGCACTTCACGAGTCGGTCTTGCGTAGGGCGCTGCACACGACGTTCGGATTCCGTGGATCTCACGACCTGCCGGAGTGCATCCCCGACCCGCCCTTGGAGTGGGGGGCGGTCTACCGGCGGATGGCCAGAGCGGATTCGCTGCCGTGGGAATCGATCGACGTCCTGCTCGGTGCAGTGCGGCGGTTCCTCGAGCCGGTGCTGGTCGCCGAGACGCTGGAACGGTTGTGGGAGCCTGCCGAATGGGACTGGCTACCTGGTGTGTGAGGGCTCGGGAATCCGCTTCTGCGCGGCCCCGGTTCTCGGGGCTGGCCGGACGACCAGGGGCGCGACTGACCTCGCGGAGACTGCGCGCCGAGTCCGGGTTGCACAGGTGAGGTGGTGGAAGTCCCGGCTACCAGCGTCACGCCAGAGCTTGGAGTGAACGTCGTCGATGTCCGCGCGGCGAACTTGCACTACGCCTTGCGCCTCTCGCGGGCTCGACTGTGCAGGTAGGCCGCGTTGCAACTCCCGAGTTGACCGCCCAACATCCCCGCGATGCGGTCCATGCGTCGGCTCCTCCTCGCAGCGTCTCTCGCAGTCGGCCTCAGTGCGCAGGACACCCTGCTCGAAGTGCCTCGGAACCAGGTCGGCCTCCAGCGCTTCGAAGCTACGCCGAGCGCCGACGGCTCGGTCACCTTCTGGCTGCCCACGAGTGCCGATGTCTACGTCTTGCCATTCTCCGCCGGCGTGGAGATCGACGCGCACGACGTGGCCTCGATGACCTGGCTACGCGATGGTTCGCCCTGGGAGCTGATCGAGCTGCCGCTGCTCGGGGCGCGATTTGGCGAGAGCACCCTGGCGTGCATCGTGCCCTGGCCGCAGTACGCGAGCCTGGTGGTCGCGGACCGCGTGGGTATCCGCTTCGACATGCCCGAGCAGCGGCACGATGCGGCGCCGTGCGTGGTGCTGGCGGGGTGGACCGGGGCGGAGCCGTTGGCGATCGCGGGGGTGTTCCGGGACTGGCGGGCGCGCGGCGAAGACCTCGGCGTGATCCCGCGGCCGAAGTCGCTGCGCGCGAAGATCGATGAGCGCCCGGCGCTGGGGCGCTTGTTGGGCGCGGCGCATTTCTATCTGTGGGGCAATGCGCGGTTCTCGCGGCACGACGTGCCACGCGCTCGGTGGACGGGGTTCGCGCGGGCGCTGCACGAGGCGGGCCTGGAGACGCCGATCGGTCGGCTGGTGGCGTCGTTCCCGGAGGAGGCGCGCGCGGCGGTGGCGAAGCTGGCCGAGAGCGAGTGGCCGGAGGATTGGCTGACCCGGCAGGTCGCGGCGGCGATCGATGCGGCGCTGGGACGATCGGAGGGGGCGGCGCTGGTGCTGCCGGCGGGTGCGCGGCCCGCGGCGACCTGGGGCGACGGCATCTCGCTGTCGATGCTCGAAGGCCTGCAGGAGGCGGGGATCGATCGGGCGCTGCTGCTCACGAGCGATCTCTATCGCAATGGCATCCGCGCCGACGTGGTGGCGGAGGCCGAGCGGCTCGGCTACCTGTTCGGGCCCTACGACTCGTACCACTCGGTGCACGCGCCCGATGCGCCGGCCGACTCCACCTGGGAGACCGCGCAGTTCGACCGGCAGGCCTACGAGGAGGGCCGGGTGGTGAGCGCCGACGGCTCGGGGCACGCGGGCTTCAAGCAGCGCGGCTACCACTTCGCGCCGGCGGCGGCGTGGCCGTACGTGCAGGAGCGGGTCGGTGGGATGCTCGCGGCGGCGCCGTTCACGGCCTGGTTCGTCGACTGCGACGCGACCGGGGAGTGCTTCGACGACTACCGCACGGAGCGGCCGATGACCCGCCTCGACGATCTGCGGCTCCGGCGCGCGCGGCTCGGCTGGCTGGCGGAGGAGCAGGGCCTGGTGGTCGGCAGCGAGGGTGGCTCGGTGCTGTTCGCCGACGTGATCGACTTCGGGCACGGCGTCGACACGCCCTATCTCGGGCACCTCGATCCGGCGCCGCGCGATCGCGACAGCGAGTACTTCCTCGGCGCACACTGGCCGCCCGACCAGCCGCAGCAGTCGTTCGAGCCGGTGCCGGTCGCGCCGTCGCTCCGCAGTCCGTACTTCGATCCGCGCTGTCGCATCCCGCTGTATCGCGCGGCGGTCGGCGACGAACTGGTGACCTCGCACCATTGGAGCTTCGACTCGCTGAAGTTCGCCGACATCGCGGGCGACCGGGAGTTGCTGGAGCTGCTGACGATGACGCCGCCGATGTACCACCTGTGTCGGGCAGCCTGGCCGGCGCGGCGCGGGGCGATCGCGAAGCACTACGCGTTCTTCGGTCCGCTGCACCGCGTGCTCGCCACCGCGCCATTGGTCGGCTTCGAGCATCTCTCGAGCGATCGGCTGCTGCAGCGGGCGACGTATCGGCTGGCGCGGGGCGAGGTGACGCTCACCGTGAACTTCGCGGCCGAGGAGCGGGGTGGGTCTCCCGCGCGGTCGGTCACGGTGGCGGGGCTGGAGGTGGAGCCGGCGGTTTATCTGGTGGAATAGCGGGTCAGGCAGCCCAGGAATCTGTCGTAGTTGGTGCCAGGCACCGACCGCGACAGAAAGTCTGTCGTAGTTCGTGCCTGGCACCAACTACGACAGATTCCAGATGACACGTGTCCGCGTAGAGAGCTTCACGATCTCGCTCGATGGCTACGGCGTCGGTCCCGGCCAGGATGAGCGCAATCCGCTGGGTGTCGGTGGGACCGAGCTGCACCAGTGGCTGTTCCCCACGCGCACCTTCCAGAAGGCGCTGTTCGGCAACGATGACGGCACGACGGGGACCGACGACGACTTCGCCGCGCGCGGGTTCGAGAACGTCGGGGCCTGGATCCTCGGCCGCAACATGTTCGGTCCGGTGCGCGGTCCCTGGCCCGATCTGGAGTGGAAGGGCTGGTGGGGTGACAGCCCGCCCTACCACGTGCCGGTGTTCGTGCTGACGCATCACGCGCGGCCGGACCTGGTGATGGAAGGCGGCACCACGTTCCACTTCGTCACCGGTGGCATCCACGAGGCGCTGGACCGGGCGCGGGACGCGGCGGGCGAGGGGGATGTGCGCATCGGCGGCGGCGCGCGCACGATCCAGCAGTATCTCCGTGCCGGACTGGTCGACGAGCTCCACTTCGCCATCGCGCCGGTGCTGCTCGGCAGCGGCGAGCGGCTGTTCGAGGGCGTCGACGCGCGGGCGCTGGGATACGAGTGCATCGAGGTCGCGGCGACCGCGAAGGCGACGCACGTGGTGCTGCGGCATGGCGGACGCAAGAACGCCGGGATGTGACCGCTCGTCTGGCGATCAACTCTGGCTCGACTTGGAACTCAGGCGTCGGTCGAGCGAGCCGCAGCCCAGGTGGGGAACGCCGAGCTCGCGAAACAGCTCGCCGACCACGACCAGCCCGGGGTGGGCGCCACTGGGGTCGTTCACTCGTCCCACTCCGCGGGATCGACGCCATACGCCCGGATCATCAGATCCCGCCCGAGCCAGGTGCTCACCAGCCGCAGGAAGATCTCGCGCTCGCTGGCCTCCGGGTGTCGGGCGCGGATCCGTTGCCCCGCGAGCTGGCGAGTGGTCTCGTTGAGTGACGCGACGATGCGGTACTTCTCGCGCGCCGACATGCGACGGAAGATCTCGAAGCGGATCCGCTCGGCGGTCGGATGCGTGTCCGAGGCCAGGGTTCGCGCATCGCGAGGCTCGGTGGCTTCTTGGTCGGGTCGATCCGGGGCGACCATGGGATCCACTCTAGTCTCTGCCGGGTCGTGCGGCGACGGGGGAGGTGATCATGCCGTCGATGGACCTGACCCTGGAGGTGGATCGATGGCTCGGGCGAGGTCGAGCAGTGCCTCGCGCGCTCTGGAGTACGTCAGCCTCAGGACGCGCTGCAACTCCGCGGCGAACGACTCTGCCGTCGAGGAGCGGGCGAGCGCCGGAACCCATGCCTTCAGGAGCGGCTCGGTGCTCGGCACCAGCAGGTCGACCGACTCGTCGTCGAGCACGTGGAAGACCTCGATGTCGCACTCGCGGATCGTCCGATAGAGGCCGGCGAGGAGCAGCAGGCACTGGTCGGTGTCGCGGCCGGGGGCCTCGGCATCGGCGCGCAGGGTCGCCTCGATGAGGCGCGCGTACTCGCACGCGAACGCCAGCGTGCTGTCGGGTTGGCCGGTGTGCTTGTGCCGCTCGGGGTGGAAGTCCTCCAGCCAGTCACCGCGTTCCGCGCTGGCGACGAATTCGCGGACCTGTTCCAGGAGGGCCGGCTCGGGTTCGTCGGTCCACAGGGCGTCGACCCGGATCCAGCTCCTTGCCAGCCGCGCCACGGTCTGGTCGTCGAGGCTCTCGAGGAGGTGGGCGAGCAGCGCGTAGCGTTCATCCGGGCCGAGACCGCGGCGCAACGTATGCCGGAGACGGGCACGGTCGAGGCGCTGCCCTTCATGGGCTCGCGCGTCGTTCACAGCCCCGCCTCCGTCAGCCAATGCCGTTCGCTGACGATCGCCAGCGGCACGCCCGCATCGCGGTACTGCATCGCCTTCTCGATCTTCCGGCCGAAGGTCTCGTGGGCCCACGAATCGGTCACGTAGGTGCCGATCACCACGTAATCGATCTGCTTGTTCACCCCTGCCGCGCACACGCCACCGAGTGACTCGATCGCGGCATGGCATTGCTTGCGGGTGCCGAAGGCGCAGGTGCCGGTGAACACGAAGCGCTTGGCGGGGAACAGCAGCCGTGGCTGTGGATCGTCGAGCGGTAGCGAGGCGGCCGGTGCGAGTTCGCCGACCACGACCTCTTCGCCGGTGATCTGCCGCAGGGTGGCGACGAGTTCGCTGGCCTCCTCCGGGTCGAGGACCTCGTCGGCGAGCATGTCTTCGACCTTCGTCAGCAGGTTGCAGATCAGCGGGTGGTCGCTGGCCTGCCTGCTCTGCACCAGCCACGTGAGCAGGAACTCGGCCTCGGCCTGGTTCACCTTGCCGTCGGCGAGCACGCCCTTGCTGATGCCGATCAGCGTGTCGATCTTGCGGTCGTCGATCTGCTTGCGGTTGAAGCGGGTGTAGAGGTCGTCCATGGTTCGATCGCGAGGAGAGACGTGGAGGACTCCGGCCCTGCCTGCTGGACAAGGCCGGGCCGCGGCGTAGTATCCTCGGGTCGCCACGCGCTGGAAGTGCCGTTCTGATTGGGGTTTGCGCGCGCGATTCCCGAGTTCTCGTCCCACACCTCCATGATCCCCTCCGTCGTCGCCCGGCAGGTTCGCGACACCGTCCTCGACTACCTGCGCACGACCTTCGGCTTCTCGGATCCGGTCTTCGAAGAGGCGCTGTTCGAGCACCTCCGCGACGACGAGCGGGGCCTGTTCCGCGGGCCGTTCGTCGATGTCCGCCTGCCGTTCCAGGAGGCCGCCGAGGGCGAGGACATCCCGCTGGAGATCCGGCCGAAGTTCAACCCGTACGCCCACCAGGCCAAGGCCTTCCAGCGGCTCTACTCGCGCGACGGGCACCAGCCGCAGCACACGCTGGTGGTGACGGGCACCGGCTCCGGCAAGACCGAGTCGTTCCTGTATCCGATCCTCGACCATTGCTGGCGGCATCGCGAGGAGGCCGGCGGTTCCCCGGGCATCAAGGCGATCCTGCTCTATCCGATGAACGCGCTGGCCACCGACCAGGCGCGGCGCATCGCGGAGGAGATCCATGGCGACGAGCGGTTGAAGGGCAAGGTGTCGGCGGGGCTGTACGTGGGCGGCAAGGGCCGGCACAAGTCGATGGGCGCGGAGCACCTGATCGACGACCGGATCACGCTGCGGCAATCGCCACCCGACATCCTGCTGACCAACTACCGGATGCTCGACTTCCTGCTGCTGCGGCCCGAGGACCGTGAGCTGTGGCGGCACAACGGGCCCGACACGCTGCGCTACCTGGTGCTCGACGAGCTGCATACCTACGACGGTGCGCAGGGCAGCGACGTGGCTTGCCTGATCCGGCGCCTGAAGGCGCGGGTCCAGGCGCGCGAGGGTGCGGTGTGCTTCGTGGGCACGTCGGCGACCGTGTCGGGAGCGGCCGACGACGAGCACACCGAACTCCGGCGGTTCGCGCAGGAGCTTTCGGGCAGCCGGTTCTTCAGCGACGCGGTGGTCGGGGAGAAGCGCAAGCGGATGGACGAGGTCTTCCCCGCGAAGGCCGACCTCGAGACCGTTCCGCCGCCCGGCAACCGCGCCGAGCTCGATCCCGACGAGTTCGCCACGCCCGACGACTGGCTGGCCCGGCAGGCCGCGCTGTGGTGTGGCGAGGTGGTGAGCGACCCGGTCGCGCTCGGCGAACGGCTGGCGCGGCACGCCTTCCTACGGCAGCTCCTGCTGGCCCTGCGCGGGCGGATCCGCAGCTATGGGGAACTCGACGAGCGGCTGTGCGCCGACGAGGAGGGCTGGGCCGCGCGCGATCCCGAGGAGCGGCGCCTGCTGCTCGACTCCTTCCTGGCGCTGGTGAGCCATGCCCGTAAGCGGGTCGGCAGTCCCGAGAAGCCGCGCGAGGAGCCCTTCCTCCGGGTGCAGGTCCAGCTCTGGGTCCGCGAGCTGCACCGGCTGGTCCGCAGGCTCGATTCCGTGCCGCAGTTCCATTGGTACACCGACGGCCCGGTCGTGGAAGATCCCGAGGCGGACGTGCATCCTGCCTGGCTGCCGATCGCGCATTGTCGTGAATGCGGCGGCACCGGCTTTGCGTCCTTGGCGAAGGCCAAGGAGTCGCGGCTGCTCGACGGCGTCGAGGAGATCGGCCAGGCCTGGTTCCGGCGCGACGAGGATGCGCGCTACGTACTGCTCGGCCACGACCGGCCCGACATGGGCGGCGGCCCGCAGCAGGGTGAGCTGCCGCATTGGCTCGACGTGCGCGGCCTGTACTTCACCCCCGGGGAGCGGGCCACCTCGATCGAGCGCGACGCCGAGGGCCGCCTGCCGGTGCGCATCGGACGCGACGTCTCCGGCCAGGACAAGCGCCGCTTCCTGGCGCGCTGTCCGGACTGCGGCGCCGACCGTTCGCTGTCGATCCTCGGTTCGCGTGCGGCCAGCCTGCTCAGCGTGGCGATCGGCCACCTCTACCAGTCGCCCTACAACTCCGACCGCAAGCTCCTGGCGTTCACCGACTCGGTGCAGGACGCCTCGCACCGGGCCGGCTTCTTCGGGGCGCGGACCTGGCGCTTCAATCTACGCACGGCGATGCAGACGGTGATCGCGGCGGCCGGTGAGGCGGGCGTCCGGCTCGACCGCCTCGGCGCAGCCACCCTCGACGCGCTGGCCGCCGCGCCCAAGGAGCACGCGCTCGGCGAAGCGTTCGCCACGCTGCTGCCCGACGACCTGCGGGGTCTGGCTCGTATCGCCGAATCGCTCGAGGCGGATCCGGAGCAGCCCACTGCCGCTGCGCTGGAAGCGCTGCGGGACCGCCTGGGTTGGGAGGGCGTGCGCGAGTTCGGACTGGCGGTGGTCGCCGGCCGGACCCTGGAGCGCACCGGCTGCTCCACGGTGGCCCTCGACGACGCCAGGCTGCGGCAGGCCGCCGAGCGCATCGCGCTCGAGATCGCCGAGCAGGGTTGGCTCGGCTCCGCGCCGTTGCCGGTGGACGACGTCCGGCATTGGTTGGCGGGTCTGCTCCATCGACTGCGGCTGCGTGGGGGCATCCACCACCCGATGCTGCAGAGCTACGTCGCGGAAGGCGGCAACCGCTACCTGCTGAGCAAGCGCAAGCAGCCGCTGCTGTCACCGTTCGGGCCGCACAGCGTGCTGCCGCGATTCCTCACCGACCGCGCCCGCGATCCGCAGCGCGACTCGGCGCTCGACACCTATGTCAGCGACCGGTCGCACCGCACCTGGTACCGCGACTGGACCGAGCGCGCGCTCGGAGTGCGGCCCGACGCGAGCGGGCTCAACGATGCGCTACGCGAGGCCCTGGCGCGGCTCGCCGATGCCGGTCTCCTGGTGGAGACCACCCTGAAGCAGGGGCGAGGCCTGGCCTACGGCCTGGAGCCCGCGGCGTTGACCGCGACCGCGCAGGTGGGGGCGGTGCGGTGTCCGCGCTGTCGTCAGCAGGTGGTATTGCCCGCGAACGAAGCGGCGCAATGGACCGGTCGTCCCTGCCATCAGTACCGTTGTGACGGCGCATTCGATCGCCATGCGGAATTCGAGGCCGGCTACTATGCGCGGGTCTATGGCTCGGGGCAGCTCGGGCGGATCTTCGCCCGCGAACACACCGGCTTGTTGGAGCGCACCGCGCGGGAAGACCTGGAGGTCGCGTTCAAGGCCGGTCGCCCGGCTGGCGCGCCGAACCTGTTCGTCTGCACGCCCACCCTCGAGATGGGCATCGACATCGGCGACCTGTCCGCCACGGTGCTCTGCTCGGTGCCGCCGAAGACCGCCAATTACCTGCAGCGGGTCGGCCGCGCCGGCCGCAAGACCGGCAATGCGCTGTGCCTCACGCTGGTGAACTCGCGGCCGCACGATCTCTACTACCTCGCGCGGCCCGAAGAGATGTACGCGGGCAGCGTGGACGCACCGGGCTGCTTCCTCGACGCCCCGGAGATGCTGAAGCGGCAGCTCGTCGCGCACGCGATGGACTCGTGGGCGCGCGAGGAGGCGCAGGCGGTGTCGATCCCGCAGCGGGTCTCGCTGTTGCTCGGCAGCGGCGGGGAGAAGGTCTTCCCGGCGCGCTTCCTCGACCATCACGCGCAGCACCACGAGCGGCTGTTCGCGGAGTTCCTGCGGCTGTTCGGCGAGCGGATCAGCGCGCCGAATCGCGAGCGACTCTGCGAGTTCGCGCGGCCGGATGCGGTGCGGCACACGGTCACGAGCGCGTTCGAGGCGCTGCGTGCCGAGCGCGAGGAGCTGCGGCGGAGTCTGGATCGCGTGAAGCGACGCCTCGCGGGTGACCCGTCGGCCGACGAGGACGCCGCAGGTGCCGAACCCACGGCGAGTGCGCTGCCGGCCGATCAGGACGAGCTGCGTGAAGCGGCGAAGCTGCTGGGTCGCCTGATCAAGGATCTCGGCAGCAAGTACCCGCTCAACGTCCTCACCGACGCCGGCGTGCTCCCCAACTACGCCTTCCCCGAGCCCGGCATCACCCTGGAGTCGGTGGTGCGCACCGCCAGCTCCGGCGAGGGCAACGGCAAACCCGGCTACCGCAGCTACGAGTTCCAACGGCCGGCGAGTTCCGGACTCCGCGAGCTGGCGCCGTTCAATACCTTCTATGCCGACGGCCGGCACGTGAAGGTCAACCAGCTCGAGGTGGGCACGCGCGCCCAGCCGCAGTGGGAGGCGTGGCGGCTATGCGCGCATTGCCCGCACGCCGCACCGGTGCGGCCCGGTCAGCCGGTCGAACCGGTCTGTCCGCGCTGCGGAGACCCCCGCTGGGCCGATGTCGGTCAGGTCCGCGACCTGCTGGCATTCCGTCGCTCGCGGTCGCTGGCGACCACCCTGGAGGCGGCGACCGCCGACGACTCCGACGAGCGTGACGAGACCCATTACGACACGCGCGAGCTGATCGACGTCGACCCCGAGGCGTGCAGCCACGGCGCGCGCTGGATCGAGGATCCGCCGTTCGGCTTCGAGTCGCTGAGCGACGTGCCGCTGCGTGAGATCAACTTCGGCGTGGCGGGCGAGGTGCGCTCCGGCGGGGGGCGGGCCGCGCTCGAGGTCGCCGGGCGGGGCGTCGCGGCCGACGGCTTCAAGGTCTGCGTGGACTGCGGGCGGGTCCGCGAGCCGTTCGAACAGGACATCCAGCACGCGCCGTGGTGCCGCGGCGAGCGCAAGCGGGGCCAGGCCACGGTGCAGGACCTGCTGCTGTATCGCGAGGTCCGCTCCGAGGCGATCCGCATCCTGGCGCCGGTCGCGGCGGTCGAGGTCGAGGCGCGGCTGCAGTCGTTCAAGGCGGCGATCGAGCTGGGGCTGCGCAAGCGCTTCGGCGGCGATCCCGCGCACCTGAAGGTGCGGATCCAGGACGAGCCGGGGCGCGACGGCATCCGCCGCCAGTTCCTGGTGATCTTCGACGCGGTGCCGGGCGGGACCGGCTACCTGCGCGAACTCGGCGAGGGCGATGCGCTGAAGGACCTGCTGGAGCAGAGCCTGCGGGCGATGCAGACCTGCGCGTGCCGGCGCTCGGGCGGGAGTGGACCGGCATTGCAGGCGTGCTACCAGTGCCTCTATGCGTATGGCGCGCAGCGGCATCTCCAGGTGATCCGCAATCCGCTGGCGCAGGAGATGGTCGGCGAGGTGCTGCAGGCCTGGGACCGGCTGGAGGAGATCAAGACGCTGTCCGATGTGAGTCTCGACACGCGGCTCGAGAGCGAACTCGAGGCGCGGTTCAAATCGGCGCTGCTGGAGCGTTCGGTGGGCGGCGGCGCCGGGGTCGAGACCGCGCGCAAGGCGCTGCGGCTCCGGTTCGGGGACTGCGAGTGGCTGCTCGACGAGCAGGTCGATCTCGGACCGACCTCGGGCGTCGCGGTGCCTACGCGGCCCGACTTCCTGCTGCGGCCGCTGGGCCCCGCCGGCGACGTGCTGCCGATCGCCGTCTACGTGGACGGCTTCGGCTACCACGCGCAGCCCGAGCTGCCGAGGGCGCGCCTGGCCGACGACGTGCGCAAGCGGCGGGCGGTGGCGGAGTCTGGGCGCTACCGGGTCTGGTCGGTGACCTGGAACGACCTGCATGCGAACGCGAGCGAGAAGAAGGCGCGCTCGGAGGTGTTCGGGCCGCGGGCTCCTAAGTCGATCAACGAATTCCTGAACTCGCACGATTGGGGAAGCGCGGGTCGGTCGAAGGCTGCGGCGGCTGCGACGCTGGACCTCGATGCGTTCGAGATGCTGGTTGCCTTTCTGGGCGCACCGTCCACGGAGGTCTGGCGCACCTTGGGGTGTGTCGGTGTGCTGAGCTGGTTGCGGCTTGGCGAGAGGCTCGCCAGCGCCGGCGTGGAATCGGTCTGGCAGGCGATCTGCTCTGATCTCGACTTTGTTCCGCCGGCGCAGGGGGGCGCCGGGGCGGCGCCGGAACTCGTAGCCCGGTTCGGGGCGACGGCCTCGGTCCAGGGGCTGGTGGTCTTTCCGAGTTCGGCCTTCGCCTCGCGCGACTTCACGAAGCTCCGCATCGCCCTACGCCTCGCCGACCAGCACGACCACCGCAGCGCCCAGGGATACGAGCGCTGCTGGCGCGGCTTCCTGTCGACGTGGAACTGGCTGCAGTTCGTGGGCGGGGAGTTGGAGGTCGTGTCGCGCGGCTACCTCGAGGAGGACTTCGGGGACTTCGAGCCTCGTGTCGTGCGCGCCGTGCAGGCCGCCGAACCGAGGCCTGTCGGCGGCCTGGCAGGTCTCGACGCGCAGCTCTATCGCCACCTGGCCAAGGAGCTCGAGCGCCTGCTCGACAAGGTGCTCACCGAGGGCCTGCCGCGTCCCGATCACGGCTTCGAACTCGGAGGCGCCGACGGTCCAGCGGGCGAGCAGGTCGAGTTGGCCTGGCCGGATCTGCGCGTCGTCGTCCTCAGCGATGAGCAGCAGTCGCTACGGGCCGACCTCGAAGCCGCCGGCTGGCGGGTCTTCGACTCCACGTCGTCCTTCGACGACCTCCGCACCGCGCTGACCACCCCGCTGCCGGGAGCCGAAGCATGATCAAGGCCGAACTCGCCGTCTCGAAGTCGCTGATGCGGGCGTACTCCGAGCTGCCGAAGAAGATCCAGCGCAAGTTCCGCGAGTTCTCGGAGAAGTTCCGCAACGACCCGACCGGGTCGGGAATCAACTTCGAGCGGATCGAGGGTGCCCAGGACGACAAGGTGCGCAGCGTGCGCATCGACCAGGCCTACCGCGCGATCGTGATCCATCCGCCGAAGGGCGACGTGTTCCTGTGTGTCTGGGTCGACCACCACGACGAGGCCTACGCCTGGGTGCGCAACAAGCGCTTCGGCGTCAATGCGTTCTCGGGCGCGATGCAGGTCTACGACCTCGAGGCGGTGGAGGCGGCCACGCCGCCGGCGCCGGAGTCGCGGTCGCCCGGATTGCTCGACGACGTGACCGACGAGGACCTGCTGCTCGGTGGCGTGCCCGAGCCACTGCTGCCCTCGCTGCGGTCCTTGAAGACCGACGACGATCTCGACGCGCTCAGGCCCTATCTGCCCGAGGACGCCGCCGAGGTCGTGGTAGGCCTGGCTGCCGGGTTCACGCTGACAGAGGTGCTGGAGGAGGTCGATCGGGCGCGCTCCGCCGAGCCGGTGGATCCAGAAGACTACGCCGAGGCGCTGCAGCGGCCGGTCTCGCAGCAGCAGTTCCGGGTGGTCGCCGACGACGACGACCTGCACGCGATGCTCGACGCGCCGCTGCAGCAGTGGCGGGTGTTCCTGCATCCGAGCCAGCGCCAGCTCGTCACCCGCCACGCCAACGGCCCGATGCGGGTGCTCGGCGGCGCCGGCACCGGCAAGACCGTGGTGTTGATGCACCGCGCGCGGCATCTGGTGCGCGAGGTGTTTCCGGGCGCCGACGACCGGATCCTGGTGACCACGTTCACGCGCAACCTCGCGGCCGACCTCGAGGCCAACCTGCGGACCCTCTGCGGCCGCGACGCGGCCCGCATCGAGGTGACGTCGCTGCATTCCTGGGCGGCGGGCTTGCTGCGGCGGCAGGGGATGCAGCTCCAGATCGTCGAGGAACGCCGGGCGCGCGATCTGATGCAGCAGGCGGTCGACGAACTGGGCGACCAGGGCCTGCCGGCGGGCTTCTTCGTCGACGAGTGGCGGCAGGTCGTGCAGCCGCAGGACGTGGCCGACGAGGCGGGCTACGTGCGGGCGCGGCGGGTCGGGCGCGGCACGCGGCTCAGTCGTCCGCAGCGGCTCGCGGTCTGGCAGGTGCTCGCCCGCTACCGGGAACTGCTCGACGAGCGGCGCGAGGTGGAGTGGGCCGACGTGGTGCGGCTCGCGCGCCTCCGCATCGACGCCGGTTCGCTCGATCAGCGCTACCGGGCGGTGCTGGCCGACGAGGTCCAGGACTTCGGCGCACCCGAGCTGCGCCTGCTCCGCGCGCTGGTGCCGCCGGGCGAGCACGACCTGTTCCTGGTCGGCGACGGACACCAGCGGATCTACGGCCGGCCGGTGGCGCTCGGTGCCTGCGGCATCGAGATCCGCGGGCGGTCGCGGCGGCTGAAGATCAACTACCGCACCACCGAACCGATCCGCGACTTCGCGGTGGCGGTGCTCGAGGGTCAGGCGGTGGACGACCTGGATGGCGGCGCCGACTCGCTGCGCGGCTACACCTCGTTGCGCGGTGGGGTGCGGCCGGAGATCCGACACTTCGCGCGCGAGGCCGGCGAGGCCGAGCACGTGGTGGCGACGGTCCGGCGTTGGCTGGCGTCGGTGCCGGCGTCGGCGGTCTGCGTCGCAGCGCGGACGCGTGGGGCGGTGACCGATCGCTATCTGCCGCTGCTCGAGCAGGCGGGCATCCGCAGCGTCGAGATTCGCATCGAGGGAGAGGATCGGCTGCCGGACGATGCGGTGCGGGTCGCCACGATGCATCGCCTCAAGGGCCTCGAGTTCCCGTGCATCCTGCTCGCAGGTGTGCAGCGCGGCGAGGTGCCATACGAGCTGCGCGACGCGCCCGACGAGGCGGCCCGCGAGGACCACGAGCTGCAGGAGCGCTGCCTGTTCTACGTCGCCGCCAGCCGCGCCCGTGACGAGCTGGTGGTCTGCGGCTTCGGCGAGCCGTCGCCGCTGCTGGGAGGGCATTCGTGAGGGCGTGACGGCTGGACACATGCCTGCGCGAAGTGAAGTGGGCATCCGTACGGCGTGGGCTCGGAAGTCCGTGGCCGGAGCGTGGCGGGATCTGCGAAGATCGGCGCCATGAGAACTCGGAGACGTCGAGGTGCAGCGGTCCACCGCGTTGCCCTGAAGCACATGCTGGCGCTCGTCGTCGCGATCACGGCGCCGAGCGTGGCCTGTGCGCAGTCGGGCTTCGACGAGGCTCTGGTCGCTCGTGGGATCTGGTACGCGGCCGGCGATACCGCCCGCGAGTTCCTGAGGCCTCTGCGCGGCGCGGCCTGGACTCGCTCCGAGGACGGGCTGGAACGGCGTCTCGGCTTCCTCCGCCGCGCGGCGGGGCGACTCGACGACGCCGAGTCCCTGCGAGGGTGGTGCGATGCACTCGAGTCGATGGCGATCGAAGTGCGGCGGGTCCGTGCCGAGTTCCAACGGCAGAAGCAGACACTCGAGGCAGAGTTCCAGGATGACCTGCTGGCGATCGGACTCGAACGCTTCGCGATGATCGCGCTGCACTACCCCTGGGGGAACGACTCGGGGGAGACCGAGGAGTCGAGGCGCCGCCTGGAGCGTTGGGAACGCAAGGCCTGGGGTGAGGTCGGGGAGGGTGCGGTGGACGGCGTCGTGAGCTATGGCACCCTGCAAGACCGGCTACGTGAACTCACCGACCGGTATCGTGAACTCTGGCGCGCCCACGTCGCACCACGACTCGCGGATCTCGACGGACACGCGGCCCGCTTCGCGAACCGCACGGGTCTCGATTCCGCCGCACTCGGATTCGACGAGCGGAGGGGGATTGCGGCGCTCGAAGTCCGGCCGGGCGATCCATACGCCCACGGAGATGTGGCGTGGGCCGCGCGCGAAGCGACCGACGCGGGAATCGGCCTGCAGGGTGCGCTCGCAGCGGTCGAGGCTTGGCGGCTCACGGTGGGCATCGAAGCGCTGGCCGAGGACCGGCGTGGCTTCCTCGCCGTCGGCGTCGGACTCGCACGCACCCATCTCCCGGCGCGGTGGCGGGCGGGTGACCGGAGCTACCCCATGGTCGCTGCCGAGCGTCTGCTGCCGCTGGTCGAAGCGGGGTTCGTGGCCAGCGAACCCGTCGCGAGTCTGTCGGATCTCGTGGCTTGCCTTCGGTATGCCGGTGACTGGAAGCGGGCTGTCGAGGTCACGACGGAACACGAGGGCAGTCCGGCCGATGCCGCCCTGGCCGAGCAGATCGCGCTGGTCTTCGCCCTGCGCCACGAGTGGCTGCATGCGATCGAATGGGGTGATCTGCGGATCGAGGGGCGCGGGCAGCTGTCGAACGATGCGCGGGTCGAACTCGACGACGCGTGGCGTCAGGCGCCTGGAGTGGTCGCGCGCTTCCGCGTGCTGGTGCGCGACAGTCGCGACTACGAGGTGTCTGCCGATCGCCTGCGGGTCTTCGAAGCGGAGCATCGGGAGTTGCGGGAACGGCTGCTCCTGGTCCATCTCGAGGACCGACCCTCGCAGTCCGACGAACGCGAGGCCGACCTGCTTGCGATCAAGCGCGAGCTCACGCGGCGCAAGCGCGACGGAGAGGACCCCGCCTTCCTCGCGGTGGCGTCGCTCTGGGTGGATCTCGAGGAAGGACGCTCGGCCCTACTCGAAGGCCGGGACCTCGGCGATGGTTCCCGATCGCTCTCGCGCGTGAAGCAGCGCCGCTACGTCACGCGGCTCAACGCTGCGCTCGACGAGTTCGAGGCCGTGCTCGAGGCGACGGCCGAAGACGGGGATGCCTTTCCCGCGTGCGGAGTCTCCGCACGCGCGAGCTGCGCCTGGGCGCGAGCGCGCACCGCGGCGATCCTGGAGCGTTACTACCGCGACTACGCGGCGGAGACCGGCCACGACCAGTCGGTGCGGGATGCGGAGACGCGGCGGCTCTGGTGCGAGCGAGCGCTCGGGGTCCTCAGTGGTGAACTCCCCGGAGAACGGGCGGTCGTTGGAGTCACCTGGCTGGCGCGGGCCGAGCGCGACGTGACCCAGGCGCGCGCGAAGCAGCTCGGTGTCGGCGTGGACTGGCCGGGCAGTCGGCGTTGAGGAGTGCCGTCGGCTAGGAGCGCGGGTCACGGGACACGTTCCGATCCAGTGCGTGCAGTCGTGCTCACGGCGATGTCCTGGGTGCGAGGGCGCGTGCTGGGCGGAATGGTCTCTCGTGACCCGCGCTCCTAGGCCTGGATCAAGCGCTCGTCCCGGATCGGCCGTGGAGGAGTGCGACGGCGACGACGAGGGCGAAGGCGCGCGAGGTCCCACGAAGGGTGGCGCACGACGCAGAGAGTCTGTCGTAGTTCGTGCCTGGCACCCACTACGACAGAGTTCAGGTCCCGCGGCCCGTGTGGGTTCGTCACCGCTCCCTACCGCCCCGCCAGCCACTTCCCACACCGCGCCGGCCACGCCGCGGAATCCGAGCCTTCCCGTCCGAGCCCGTAGCCGTGTCCGCCGGTCTCGTATTCGACCAACTCCACCGGCACGCCGACCCGCCGGAGTGCGTCGCGGTAGACGCGGCTGTTGTCGATCTTCACGCCCGGGTCGTCGCGGCTGTGCACCAGGAACGTCGGCGGGGTGCGGGCGGAAACCTGCAGCTCCGCGGAGTAGTAGCGGCGCCAGCGTTCGGCCGGATCGTCGCCGAGCAGGTTGCGGCGGCTGCCGGGGGAGGCGAAGTCTGCGGTCATGCTGATCACGGGGTAGACCAGCACGGCGAAGTCCGGGCGGCAGGAGGTGCGATCGACCGGGTCGCGGGCATCCGGATCTCCGTCGTCGAAGTGGGTCGACAGGGTGGCGGCGAGGTGGCCACCGGCGGAGAAGCCGAGGACGCCGATGCGCGTGGTGTCGAGGCCGTAGACCCCGGCGCGGCTGCGTAGCCAGCGCAGGGCGCGTTGGCCGTCGAGCATCGGCGCCGGATGGCCGTATTCCTTCAATCGATAGCGGAGCACCACCGCGGTGAAGCCCAGTGAGTTGAGCCAGGTGGCCACCTCTTCGCCCTCGTGGCCCGCGGCGACGATGCTGTAGCCACCGCCCGGACAGACCAGCACCGCAGCACCGTTGTGCTTGGCGGCATCCGGCAGGTGCACGGTGAGGTCCGGGTCGCGGATCTTGCCGAGTCGGCCCTCCGGATCGGGCGGGGCGGGTTCGAAGTCGACGCGGGCTGCGATCGGCGGTGTGCCTGGCCACAGCGGGCGCGACGACGGATGGCCGGGTGCCGGTGCGAGCCCGCGCTGCAGATCGATCAGGGCGAGCGCATAGCGGCGGCCGTACTCGCGTGCACTCGCAGCGTCGAAGTGGGTGCGGTCGCCCTTGTGCGACAGACCGGCGGCGCGGACGCAGCCGAGATTCGTGACGTGGTTCGGCAGGTCGCAGAGGAGCGCATGGATCGGATCGGAGACACCGTCGCGGAATCGACCGAGCGTGCCGACGACCCAGGGCAGCTCCGGATCGCCGACCGCTTCGCGGACCCTCGCGACGAGTCCGCTCAGTCGTTCGCGGTAGACCTCGGGATCGGTGTCGCGGTCCGACTCGCCCTGATGCCAGATCACTCCTGCGATCGGACCCCACTCGGCGGCCACCTTCGCGCGGCCCAGGAGGTCGTCCAGGGGATGGCTGCCGGTCTTGGCGGTGGCTCCCGGTTGCCACTCCGCGATCGCGCTGCCGCCGACCGCGCAGGGCACGAGGCCGATCTCCACGTCCGGCAACGACTCGGCGAGCACGCGACCGAACTGCAGGCCGGGACCGACGCCGGCGATCTTCTTGTCGAAGTGCAGCGGGTCGACCGCCGGCTGCCACCGGTCGTTCCGGTCGAGAGCGAACACCCGTGGGTGGATCTGCTGGTCCCGCTCGGCGACCGCGCCACGCCCCGCCATGTTCGACTGGCCGGCGAGGAGGTAGACGCGTCGGGCGAAGGACTGTGCTCCGACGGTGTCGCTCGGACCAAGGCCGAGGAGTGCGGCCGCGGTGAGCAGGAGTCCATGCAGGTTCCGAGGCATGCATCGACCTTAGGGCTCCATCGCAGAGGGCTCACCTCCGATGTGAGAGCTCCGGTCGAGACGGCGGTGCGTTCGTCTCAACGCCGCCGTCGTCCGGCGCCACTGCGCCGGGCCGGCGGGTCGGCCGCGGGATCGAACTCCGGGTTCGGACGCGGCAGCGCGGCGTCGGTCCGCTCGAGCGCCGCGTCCAGCAGGCCTGTCATCCGCGCGAGTTCTTCGGGCTGGCTGGCGGCCAGGTCGCGCGCCTCGTGGGGATCGGCTTCGAGGTCGTACAGCGCGTCCTGTCCCGACTCGTAGTGGCGCACGATCTTGAAGCGGTCGAGGCGCAGGGCGCTCTCGGGGCCGTCGTTGCTCTGGTAGTGCGGGAAGTGGAACAGCAGGCCGGGGTGCGGTCGCGCGACCTCGGCGTCTGACGCGCCGCGGAGCAGCGCGGTGAGGTCGCCGCCTTCGACCTCCTTCGGCAGCTCGGTGGCTCCGGCCAGCGCGGCGAAGGTCGGCAGCAGGTCGATACCCGACACCGGTTCGTGGCACCACGCTCCGGCCGGCACGCCCGGTCCGCGGACCAGCAGCGGGACGCGGATGCCGCCCTCCGAGAGCGAGCCTTTGCCGCCCCTCATTGCGCGGTCGCCGCCGCCGCCGCCATTGTCGGAGGTGTAGACCACGAAGGTCTGGTCGGCGAGTCCGAGGGAATCGAGGGCGTCGAGCACCCGGCCGACCGCGGTGTCGAGGTCCTCGGTGAGTGCGGCGCGGCCGATCGCCTTGGCGTTGGCGCGCGGCATGCGCTCGCGGTAGCGCTCGGTGGTGCTCGTCAGCGCGTTCTCCGGAGCGTGCAGCGCGTGCCAGGAGAGCTGCGCGAAGAACGGCTGCTCGGCCTTCCGGCAATCGGCCATGAAGGCCGCGGCGCGCTCGGCCATGCCGAACAGGTCCACCGGGTTCGGATCGGTGAAGCGGGCTGCCGCCTCGTTGCCGAGGTCACCGTCGTGGACGTCGTAACCGTGGGCACCGGGACCGCCGCTCCGCAGGTGCCACTTGCCGAAGTGCGCGGTGCGGTAGCCGTCGGCCTGCAGCAGCTCGCCGAGGGTCCGCTCGGAGTCGGCGAGTCGGCGGGCATTGGCGGGCGGCAGGAGGCGCGTATTGGCCGATGCGTCGACGCTCTTCGCGGCCTTGGTCCAGCCGAGCGCGGCGGGCGTGCGGCCGGTCTGGATTGCGATGCGGGTGGGGGAGCAGACCGGTGCGGGCGCGTAGGCGGCGGAGCAGCGCAGGCCGGCGGCGGCCAGCTCCTCGAGTCGCGGGGTCCGGTGGATCGGGCTGCGCGAGTCGTCGCGTTCGGGATGCATGCGGACCGACAGGCCGTCCCAGGACTGGTCGTCGGCGAGCATCAGCACGAAGTTGGGGCGGGGCGATGCGGACTCGGCCTGGGCGGTCGCAGGACGCGCGGCCGCAGCGGCGAGGAGTGCGGCGAGCAGGCCGGCGGCGAGGACGCGAGGAGAACGGGTCATGGGGTTCGATCGGGTGGCGGGAATGGGCGGCGCGGAACGCGTCCCTCGCCCCGCGAGCCCTGCGCCGAGGACGGGCCCTTGCACCGAGAACGTCACAGGTTCCTCATCGCGGGGCTGCACCGGGTCGGGATACGTGGTGGCGCGGCCATGGAGATCCCGACTTCGAGTGGTGATTCCTGCCGTGTTCGCGCTGCCTGGCGGCGTGGCATCCTCGCGCGGCGCGAGGGCCTGGCCGACGACCAGCGGGTCGCCTTGGCGCGGCTCCGGGGTCGCTACGAGGAGGCCACCGGTGCCGTCGTCGAGAGGGCCGAGACGCTCGAGGTCGGCCGGCAGACGTTCACGCTGTGCGCGCTCTGTCACCTGCCCAAGAACGGGGGGCAGGCGTTCGGCCCGCCCCTCCGTGGTCTGCTCGACCGGCCGGTCGCCTCGCTCGAGGACTACGCCTACTCGCCGGCGATGCGCGCGCAAGCGGCCGATGGACGTCGCTGGACCGAGAACGAACCCCAGGTGTTCTGCCCGGTCGCTCACGCCGTTCTGCGGCGACACCGCGGGCCCCGGATCGCGACGGTGATGCTCAGTCGTCATCGTCGTCGTGCTCGCCCTCGCCACTCCACAGGCTGCCACCCAACGGTTGACCCTGTGCCGCGGCATCGACGAAGACCTGCGCCGCGCCGTGGCGGTAGACCAGCGCACCGCCGGCGTGGCCGACCCGGTAGCCGGCCCAGGCGACCGCGAGGGTGCCGAGCAGGGTCACGACTGCGAGGCTGCGGCCGAGGCGCTCGCTCTTGGCCATCGCGGTGCCAGCGGCCAGCAGCAGCACCACCCCGGCGACCCACAGGAACTGTTCGGCGGCCTCCTCGTGGGCTTCGATCCGTGCCTCGGGCACCACGCGCTCGACCCGCTCCTCGTCGGCCTCGCCGGTCCGCGAGGCCAGGAAGCCCGACAGCAGCAGGGTCGCCTGCAGCGCCACCACGCCGAACCAGGCGCGGCGCGGCAACCAGCCCCGGACCCAGGCCAGGAGGGTCAGCGCGGTGGCGGGCGGCAGGATCACCGCCAGGGCGATCGGCAGGTGGACGAGGACGGGGTGCAGCGGGAGGTCGTTCATCGCTTCTCTCTGGTTCGGGAGGTCGCCTTCGAGCTGCGGCGGTCGACCCGACCGCTCGCCCCGAGGGCACGCCGGAAAGATCGTCCGGAGCCCGCCGTTGGTCGATCCGCCAGATGTGAGGAGCCCTGCTGGACAACGACTTGCGAGCTGCGAACCCCTCGGATGACGGAACCGGAATCGGTCGCCACGCGGCGCTGGTCGGCGTGTTCGCCGCGATCGTGCTGCTGGCCGTGACCGACATCGCGACCGACCTGGGCGAGGGCACGAGCCTCGGGCACGTGGTGCTCGAGGGTCTCGTGGTGGTCGCCGGACTGGTCGGTGTCGGTCTCGGGCTGCGACGGATCACGGTGCTGCGTCGCGACGCGGTCGCACTACGCGGCGAGGCCGAGCGGCTCGGCGCGCGGTTGGCGGCGTCGCACCGCGAGGCCGAGCGTTGGCGCAACGAGTCGCGCGAGCTCCTCGACGGGCTCGGTGCTGCGATCGACCGCCAGTTCGTCGCCTGGTCGCTCAGCCCGGCGGAACGTGAGATCGCGTCGCTGCTGCTGAAGGGGCTCAGCCACAAGGAGATCGCCACCCTGCGTCGGGTCTCGGAGGCGACGGTCCGGCAGCAGTCGCGGGGGGTCTATCGGAAGGCCGGCGTCGACGGGCGCCACGAACTGGCGGCGTTCTTCCTGGAGGGATTGCTGCCGGGAGGGTGAGGGGCTCGGGCCGGGTGCGGCGTCAGGCGTGAGTGGTCAGCCAGCGGCCGATCCGGTCGATCAGCGCCGAGCGCACCGGCTCCGCGGCGTTGAGGATCTCGTGCTTCTCGTCGAGCGCCTCGGCCTCGCAGCGCGGCAGGCGGGCGACCAGCGCTGCGGTGGCCGTGGGCGAGGCGATGCAGTCGTCGGTGCCGTAGAGCACCAGCACCGGCAGGTCGAGGGTGGTGGCGCGGGCCAGCACCCGACGGTGTGCGCGCAGCGACTCGTGAGCCCAGCGCGCGGTGGCCTTCGAGAACACCAACGGGTCGAGGTCGTGCTCTGCGGCAATCGCGGGGTCGGAGCAGAGGCTCGATCCGGCGAGGTCGACGCCGAGGCTGAACCGCGGTGCGACGCGCGACACGGCGCTGGCGACCAGGCGCGTGATCCTCCGAGGCGCGTGCCTCAGTCCGAAGTAGGGCGACGACAGGGCGCAGGCCCTGATGCCGGCACGTGCGGGCCCGCGGGTCTGCAGGTAGTCGGTCGCGACCAGACCGCCCATCGAGTGGGCCAGCATCGTCGTCGGCAGTTCGGGGTGTGCGGCGCGGATCGCGCCGAGCAGCGCGTCGACGTCGTGGTGGTAGTCGGTGAAGGAGTCGACGTGGCCGCGCGGTCCGTCGGAGAAGCCGTGGCCGCGGAAGTCGATCAGGTGGACGGCGAGCGCGTGACGGTCGGCGAGTGCGGTCGCGACGCGGGAGTAGCGCAGGCCGTGCTCTGCATAGCCGTGCAGCAGGGCGACGGCGGCGCGCGGTGCCTCCGACGCGGGTAGCCAATTCCGGTAGGCGAGCTGCAGGTCGTCGGCAGCGGTGAGTCGCGCGCTCCGGTCCGGCTGGCGGCCCAGGGCTGGCGTCGCTTGGTCTCGTGTGGGGCCTCGGTCCATGGTGGGAGTGCAGCAGCCGCGTGAGCAGGGTGCGGCCGGCGTCGCGGTCGTGCAATCCCACGTCGAACCACAGGCGTACACCACCGAGGTAAATGCGGCTCGCATCCGTACACTGCGAGCACCCATGAAGATCCGCGCAGCAGTCCTGGAGGAGTTCGGCAAGCCGTTGGTGGTGCAAGACGTGGATCTCGCGCCGCCGAAGGCCGGTGAGGTCCTGGTCCGTCTCGCCGCGTGTGGCGTCTGCCACACCGACATGTACACCGCCAGCGGTGTCGATCCGTCGGGCTATGCGCCGACGGTGCTCGGCCACGAGGGAGCCGGGGTGGTCGAGGCGGTCGGCGAGGGCGTGACCTCGCTGCAGCCGGGCGACCACGTGGTCACGCTGTTCTCGCCGGAGTGCGGCACCTGCGTGCACTGCGAGTCGGGCAAGACCAACATCTGCGTGGCGATCCGCGAGGAGCAGGGCAAGGGCCATCTGCCGGATGGCACCACGCGGCTGTCGCGCAACGGCGAGCCGATGCGTCACTTCATGGGCACCAGCACCTTCGCGGAGGCGACGGTGATGCCGGAGATCGCGCTGGCGAAGATCGCCAAGACCGCGTCGCTCGAGGCGGCGTGCCTGTTGGCCTGCGGCGCGACCACCGGGCTGGCGGCGGCGATCTGGAAGGCCGAGGTCGAGAAGGGTTCGAGCGTGGCGGTGTTCGGCGCCGGCATGGTCGGCCTCGGCGCGGTGGTCGGGGCGAAGCTGCAGGGCGCCGAGCAGATCATCGTGGTCGACAAGTCGGCCGATCGGCTGGAGCTGGCGAAGAAGTACGGCGCGACCGAGACGATCGTCGCGCACGACGAGACCGTGCGCGACATCCTCGACCGCACCGGCGGCCAGGGCGCCGACTACACCTTCGAGGCGACCGGCCTGGTGGGCGTGATGGGTCAGGCGGTCGAGGCGGCACGCATGGGCTGGGGCGTCTGCACGGTGCTCGGCGTGGCGGGCAAGGGCGAGAAGCTGGAGATCATTCCGCGGTTCCTGATCACCGGCCGCAAGGTGCAGGGCGGCAGCTTCGGCGGCGCCAAGGGGCGGACCCACGTGCCGCAGCTCGTGGACATGTACCTGGATGGCAAGATCGATCTCGACGGATTCATCTCGCACCGCATGCCATTGGACGACGTGAACCGCGCCTTCGAGCTGATGGAGCAGCACGACGGCATCCGCACGGTGCTGACCTTCTGAGTCGGGGGAGTGATGTTCGAAGAGCTACGCAACGCGCACGGCGAGCGTCTCGACGCGACGTTCCACTTCGGTGCCGAGGGCACCAAGGACCTGCTGGTCCTCGGCCATGGCGTCACCGCCAACAAGGATCGGCCGTTCCTGGTCGCCCTCGCGGAGGCCGTGTCCGCGGCCGGCATCGCCTGCCTCCGCTTCTCGTTCGCCGGCAACGGTGAGTCCGAGGGACGGTTCGAGGAGTCGACCGTGAGCAAGGAGGTCGAGGACCTGGGCACGGTGCTCGACGCCTGCGAGGGTTGGCGCATCGGCTACGCCGGCCACTCGATGGGCGGCGCGGTCGGTGTGCTGCGCGCCAGCCGGGATCCGCGGATCACCGCGCTGATCTCGCTGGCTGGTATGGTGGACTGCCACGGCTTCGCACAGCGGAAGTTCGGCGCGCAGGAGCCTGGCAGTTCCTTCATGTGGGACAAGCCCGACTGCCCGCTGTCGCAGACCTACATGGACGACATGGCGGCGCTCGGGACGCTGGTTGAGAAGGGGCGGGACATCACCGTGCCGTGGCTGTTGGTGCACGGCGATGCCGACACCGTGGTGCTGCCGCAGGACGCGACGGACATCCTGGCGGTGGCCGGTGACAACGCCGAGCTGGTGACCCTTGCGGGCGCGGACCACGTCTTCAGCGACGCTGCGACGCCGCAGATGGTCGAGGCCGTGGTGCCTTGGCTGCGGCGCGTCTGGGGCAGCTGATCTCTCGAGGTCAGCCCCGGACCTGCGGCGAGTCTGCGGGTCGAGCAAGGCCTCGATCAGAGATCGTGGATCGGGTCGCCGGTTGAGCGTAATCGGCGCGGAGGCCTTCGCGCGAGTCGGAGAATTCGCCGGCCTGCGTTGGGATGGACTTCGCATCAGACGGTGAGACCGGACGACTTCCGTCCGACCCAGACCGATGCGTATCCAACCATTCTTCCTCTTCTCCGTGGCCGCAGTCTGCGCGGCCTCGATGACGCCTGCTCAGGATCGGGTGACTCCCCAGGGCACGGTCCTGGATCTACCCAGCCGGGCCGCGCCGATGGTGAATCTCGGCGAGCGGCCGATCGAAGTCCCGCCTGCGACTCCCGGCCGCGACGACAGTCTCGCAGCCGGTCGTCGCGGCGTCAGGCGGTTGGACGGTCGCCTGTGGGGCTACGGCCGCGCCTACCGCGCGGGCTTCGAGCCCGGGGTGGTCGAGTTCACGCCGGCCTACGGCGAAGACTCGCCGCGCAATTTGCCGTTGCGGTTCCGTTTGGACAGCGTCCGCCGTGGGGCCGCGCAGTTCCTGGTCGCGGACGCCACCGCCGAGCCGATGCTGATCGGCGACCACGTCGAGTACCTCCGCCAGGACGGTGTGCGCGAGCGTTACGAGTGCCGCAACGAGGGCATGGAGCTGAGCCTCGTGTTCGAGGAGCGGATTGCCGGATCGGGTGACCTGGTCGTTCGGATGGCATTGGACTCCGAACTGCAGGCGCCGGGTGGGGAGCGTCTCACCGGCCTGGCGTTCGATGCCGCGCCATTCGGGGCGGTGACGATCGGTGGCGTCACCGGAATCGACGCCGACGGCCGCGAGTGCACCGGCTGGCTCAACCACCGGGACGGCTGGCTGGAGATGGTGCTGCCGGCGGAGTTCGTCGACCGGGCGGCCTGGCCGCTGGTGCTCGATCCGTTGGTGGGCAACCTCGTTGCGACCGGAGTCTCGTTCGACGACATCGAGCCTGACGTGGCGTACGACGCGAGCACCGACTTCTACCTCACGACCTACACCTACCAGATCTCGGCTGCCGACTTCGACGTGCTCGGCCAGCGGCACACCGGCGACAACGCGACCCGGACCGGCAACTTCATCCCGATCGGCGCCGGTGCTGGCCGTCAGCGCAAGGCCGCGGTGGGCAACGTCCAGATCTACAACTACTTCGGAGTCGCCTGGCAGACCGATGCGGCCGGCAACTGGGACATCATGGCGCGCGGTGTGAATGCTGCGGACGGCTCGGTGGGTGCCGCGGTGGCCATCGCGAACTCCGGCAACGACGAGATCGACGTGGCCGTCTCCGGCGAGTCGTCGAATCTCGACGACGACAACCTCATCGCCTGGCAGGACGTCGGGGGCGTGGGGTTCCGCGCCTGTCAGTTCACGCCGGACATCGAAGTTGCATTCGACTACACCGATATCGGTGCGCCGGCGGTGGCGCGGGGCATCACGATCAGCCAGCACCCGAACGCTGCCGGGGACTACCTGTTCGCCTGGGAGACCGAGAACGCCACCGACTGGTACATCGGGCTGCAGATCCGCGACCGCAACCTCGACAATCCGGCGGGGACCGCGCTGCTACCGGGCAGTGGCCATGGCCTGCGCGGCCTCTCTGCTGATGCGATCGGCGGCGATGAGTTCTACCTGGTGTACGGTCGCCGCGAGCTCCCGGGCGACAGCGGGCTCCTCGACGTCTGGGCCAGCCGGATCGTGCGGGTTCAGGGAACCAGCATCGGCGGCCCTGGAGGCCTGCAGGTCATCAAGGGGGATCCGCGCGACGACGAGTCGCAGCCCACGGTCGCCTACCTGGGCGACGACAAGGTCGTGGTGGGTTGGCGCGACATGCTGGTCCTCGGGGCACAGGACTCAGAGATCCGCATGGTCAACATCCTGCCTCTCGAGGCACGACCCTGCGGGCGCCAGTTCGGCATCCGCGCCGGGATCCTGCACGCTTCCAGCGACCCGAAGTTCGCGTCGAAGGCGTCGGCCGGTGCGGCTTCCGACGAGGCGATGCTCAGCTGGGCGACCTTCGACCTCGCGAGCGGCAACCAGCTGACCTACCGCGTGCTCTGGGAGGGCATGGGATCGGGGGGGCCGGTCCGCAATCTCGGCGGGGGCTGCGGTCCTTCAGGAACGGCCGCGGCCAATGGTCCGTTCGCGTTCGGCAACCGGGACTTCGCCTTCACGCTGACCGGTTCCAACAACGGCTCGTCCACGCTCGCGGCGTGTTCGATCTCGTTCAACCCCGCGCCGAGCTTCTTCCGCTGCGGTCCCGGGTGCGCGCTCATGCCGGGCGACTTCTCGGCCAACGTCGCCATGGATGCGATGGGCAACGCCGAGTTGGCCGTTCCGGTCGGCTGCCGCGCGCAGTTCTTCGGTCTGGTGTTGAACGCGCAGTTCGTGGTCTACACGCCGTCGTTCAATCCCTGCGGGATCGCACCGGTTTCGGTGTCGAACACCGTGCAGGTGGTGCTCGGCGACTGACCCGGGTGCTGCCGCCCGCGCCGGATCGCGCCGCTCAGAACGCGTTGGTGTGCGGATCCAGCTCGGGCCACAGGCCGGGGTATTGCTTGGCGAGCGTCGTCTCGAGGAACTCGTCCTGGGCGTGCTTCCAGTAGTGCATGTGGTCTTCCGCGAAGCCCTTCACGGTCATCGGGAAGTTGGTCATCGGCACGCCGCTGTCGTCGAGGTTGCCTGCTGCGTCGATGTTGATCAGGCGACCTGAGTGGCGGTAGCTGAGGCCGGGGATCATGTTGCCGGGGACCAGCGGCACCGGGTCCATGTAGTTGGCCCAGCGGATCGCACGGTTGCCGAACAGCTGCGTCATCCGCCGTTGCCAGTCGGACAGGCCGACCATCGGCGAGCCGAAGGTGACGACGCCGCGGACGTAGATGCCTTCGATCGCCTGGAGGCGGAAGGCGGTGATCTGGGCGATCGCGCCGCCGAGGCTGTGACCGGTCACCCAGACCTGCTTGCCGGCGGAGCGGCCAGCCTGGGCGCGGGCCCGGACGATCTGGAAGACGCGCTGACCACTGGGCAGCACCGGGTCGTGGGCGGCGTGGAAGCCGGCGTGGAGCGTGACGCCCCAGCCGCGCGGCATCACCGGAAAGGCGATCAGGTCGGTGGCCGGGTCGATCAGGTTGACGCCGTCGGTCTGGGTGCCGGCGAAGGCGATGATCACCGCGTCGTCGGTCTCGAACACCGCGCCCTGCGTATCGGTGAAGGGCGTGCCCGAGAACAGGCCGCCCTCGTCGAACGAGGTGACCTGGTTCACTCCCCAGGGCGTGAACTGACCGACGAGGCGCTGCTGGTAGGCCGCCGGGCTCTCGCCGGCGTTGCGGTAGACGCCCTGCGACGCGACCGCGAGCAGGAACGCGTTGACCTCGCTGTGTCCCGAGGCGGTCGCCTCGAAGTGGTCGTAGGGTTCGAACGCCGGAGTGACCGCATACTCGTCCTCGAGGATCGCGTGCCTGCCGTCACTGACGCGGATCGCCTCGAGGACCCCGGTCACCGGGAAGTTCGGCAGCCGCGCGGTGGCGTGGTCGGGCGTGCTCTCGAGGATCTGCAGCTCGAGGTTGGCGAGGCGGATGCGGATCTGGTCACCGTTCGCGGGGCAGGGCAGTCCGAACGAGTGGATCGTCACGGTCTGGCCGACCTGGGCCGGGCTCTGCGGCACGATGTCGAGGACCAGCGTGGCGCTGTCGCCGGGCACGCCGTGGTAGTCGTTCGAGCCGTGCACCGAGCCGGGCCGGGGCACCGGAACGCCGCGGAGCCGGCCGGCCATCGCGTCGGCGAGGATCGGATCGGTCGGCAGGTAGCGGCGCAGCTCGTCGCGGTAGCGCTCCATCCGGGTCACCGGCTCGGTGAACAGCTTGGGCGACTTCTGGGCGAGCTGCTCGACGCGGGTGGTGAGGCGCTGCGGTGCGCGCGTGGTCGGCGCGAGGTGGCGGCTGGTGACGTCGGTGGTCACCTCCATGCTGATCGGCAGCAGCATCGTGGTGCGGCCGGCGCGCTGGCCCTCGATCCGGTAGTAGTAGCCGGTCGGCGTGTAGCGCGACGCCGAGATCACCAGGTCGCGGCCGCCGTCGACCCAGGGGCCCAGGTCGGCGGCGACGTAGCGGGTGGTCGAGCTGCCGCGTGAGCCGACCACCACGCGGGCGGCGTCGAGATCGCGGTACTCGCGGCCCTCGAGGCGGAACTCGATGCGGTCGCCGCGGGCGATGCGGGCGCGGACCGGGTCGGACTGCGCGCTGGCGGTGGGCGCGGCGACGGCGAAGCAGGCGGCGAAGGTCAGCGCGGCGAAGGTGGCGGAACGGATCGAAGGGTTCATCTCAGGCACCGTGGTTCGTGGTGTGCGGGGCGCGCGGACTGCGCGCGTCGATGCCTGATGGATGGGGGTGCGGTTCGGGGCGTGACGCGGGTGGGGGTGGAATCTGCTGGCCAGGTCGGCGGGGGCTGAGGAGCGACCGCGGCACATCGCGCGGACGAGGCACCAGGTCGGCGGACGACTGCCTGTGCGCGGGTTGGCTGCCTGTGCGCGGGTTGGCTGCCTGTGCGCGGGTTGGCTGCCTGTGCGCGGGTTGGCTGCCCTGCCGAGCGCTCGACGCAAGCCCCGGCGGCGGGGCGCGGATCGCTCTAAGTGGTGGTCAGGGCCGGATTTGAACCGGCGACCCCAGCATTTTCAATGCTGTGCTCTACCAACTGAGCTACCTGACCAGGTGGGTCGTCCCAGGTCCTTTCGGATCGAGGGCGCGGAAGACTAGAGAGCGGTCGGGGTCTGGTCAAGGGCAGTGTCCATCTCGTCCATGGCGGTGGCGGATATGCTGCCGCCGGTGCGCCTGTTGGATCCGCGACTCCGCCGTCGGCTCCCCCGCTGGAGCCGCGACCTGCGTTGGTTCGCGGCGTGGCTGGTGCTGGTCACGCTGATCGAGTGGGCGGGGCGGGAGTCGCGGAGCGAGCCGGTGGCGCTGGCGAGCCTGGTGCTCCTGGTCGGCATGGCGGTCCTGACCGCACGGGGCCACCGGCAGCGCTCGATCGGCTGGGTGCGCGCGCTGTCCGCGCGTCTGCGCGCTCCGTTGCGGCGGCTCGAGGGCCTCGGCTTCTCGATCGGCGTCGACCTCCGACACGATCCGATCCTGAACCGGGAGATGCCGCGGCTGCTGGGCGTGGTCCTGGTCGGGTCCGTGAGCGTCGCCGTCGTGGCGGCGCTGGGTCACGGGATCTGGCTCGGCGCGATCGACGCGCTCGGCAGGCTGGTCTTCACGCTCGAGGTGGCGATCCTCGGTCTGCTGTGGATCACGCTCCTGGTCGGCGGTGCGCTGTTCGGCTGGATGTTCGTCGCCAGCGCGCACGACCACCTGCCCACGCCGATCCGGCATCTGGGGACCTTCCCGCGGCGGACCCGGCGCGTCGCGATGTTCGGCCTGGTCGCGGGGCTGCTCCTGGTCGGTTCCGTGGCGCCGGCATGGATCGCGCTGACGGGGATCGCAGTCGCGTTGGCGGCGAGCATCGTGGCGGAGTGCCTCGGCGGTCGCAGCGGCTTCGATCTGCTCTGGCGTGCGGCGGGCGAATCCAACGCGCGGGTGTTCGCAGGTCGCACACTGCTGTTCGGTCAGGTGCTGATCGCCGCGGCCGTGGGAGGTGCGCTGATCCTGGTCGTCGTCGGTCCGGAGGCGGTGGGCGGCGCGCGCAGCCCGCGCCTGCCGTTCACCGGCTTCGTGGGGCGGCTGTTCGCCTGGCTGGCGTTCGGCGGGACCGCGGGAATGGCGGGCACCGTGCTGCTGGCCCACGGCTATCGACTGGCCTTCGAGCGCGCCGCGCGCCGGCCGCACCGGTTGCGGTTGCACGGCGTCGGACCGCAGCTGCGAACTCGACTGCGGCGCGATCTGCGAGCTGCCGGCTTCGAGGTGTGCTTCGACGCCGAGGCGAGCCGGGTCGGTGAGGTGGTGTGTCGTTGTGACCTCGAGCCCACACCGGTTGCGGACCCGTTCTGGGCGACGTCTTGGCCGCTGGAGGTGAGTGTCGAGGAACTCACCGAGGCCGATACCCTCGCGCGGTTGCGGCGGCGCAGCGGCGTCGTCCACCGCCGGCTCCTGGTGCGCGGCGTCGAGCGCCAGCTCGGTCGGGCTCGTGCGACCGTCGGCGATCGCGGCGACGGCTTCTGGCTGGCGCCGCAGCACTGGTTCCTCTCGGGGCCCTGTCGGGACGTTCCCGAACCGGCCGCGGGTGAGCAGCGTCTGTTGGAGCCCGGCGGTCGCCAACCCTGGTGGACGGTCCTCTCGTGGCGCACCCGCGTGCACTTCGCCGTGTTGATGCGCGACCTCGACATCGACCTGTTGTTCGTCGAGGACGGCGTATCGCTCACTGCCGTGCGCAGCGTCCTGGAGACGATGTTCGAACTGCACGACGTGTTCGGCGGACGGACTCCGCTCACCGAGCGTCACTTCCGCGGGGTGCCCGGCGTGCGCGTCCTGCTGCACGACTGCGGGGTGGAGCAGCCGCCGCGGTCGGACGGCTATCCGGAGCCGGAGTACCGCGAGGTGGCGCGTGCTCGCGTGCTGCACGTGTTCCGCGACCGCGGGGGAGAGCGCGAAGACGTGCCGGTGCACGGCGACCGGACCGGTCGCAGCACGCCACTGATTCGATCCTGATCCCGATCGGGCCGGTTGCGACCCCGCCGGCTATTCGCGTCGCAGCGTGAACGCCTCGCCCACGACGTGCAGCCGTGCTTCGTGGTCGCGGAACCAGTTGCGGAAGGCCCAGCGGTCGTCGTCGATTCCGACGATCTTTGGATGGAGCCGGTCGTCGCAGAGTCGCTCCAGGATGCGGTCCGGCTCGTCGAGGTCGAGCGCCCGGCGGAGGGCTTCGGGACGGCCCGCTGCGGCGAGGGCTTCGACCGCGCGTCGTCGTTGCGTCGCGTCGGCGCGGTCCCAGGCGATCAGCGCCGCCTCCAGCGCATCGACCTCCGGCACGCGCTTGCCGCCACGTTCGAGCCAGCGCACCGCGGCCTCGATCTCACGCCGGTCGACGAAGTCGAACCAGCGGGCCCGGTGGCTGGTGCGCAACCTCGGGCCGGTGCCGTCGCGATGGATCTGCGCGCGATACTCCCAGCCGAGCAGGCCGTCGTCACCCCCCGGTTGCCGGCACCAGACCAGCAGGTCGTCCCCGACCCGGCCGAAATGGCGTTCGGGGCCGCGGCGTGGATTGGCGCCGCGCGAGCAGTCGAGCGGGAACCAGCCGTAGTCGTCGAGCCAGACCTCGGTCCAGCGATGGAACACGGTGTCGGTGCACGGCAGCTCGTCGGTGCGCGACGCGGAGCCACCGACGCAGCGCGTGGGCAGGCCGGCGAGTCGGCAGAGGCCCGAGAGCAGGTAGTTGTACTCGGAGCACGAGCCGGTGCCGCGGCGCAGCACCTCGGCGGCCGGATCCCAGCGACCGTCGCGCACGTAGCGGACGTTCTCCGTGATGTGTTGGTAGATGCGCTGCACCTTCTCGAGGTCGGAGTCCGCTCCCGCCACCAGCTCGGCGGCGGTCGCGCGCATCGCGTCGGCGTCCATCGAGTAGTTGGACTCGGCTGCGAGGTAGTGCGCGCGGAGTTCGCCGCTGAGACGTTCCGTAGGTCGGCGGTCCGGTGGACCCGGTCGCGGCCAGGTCCGGTCGTCCAGCTGGATCCCGACCGTGAACCCGACCTCGACGAAGCTGCGCTCCGGGATCGCGGCGAAGCGGTACTCGAGCAGCTCCTGACCCTGGGCGTCGGTGAACCGGCGCTCGAAGCCCGTCTCGGTGTGGAGCAGGTAGCGCGTCGTCTGCCGGGTGTCGTCCCAGGGCAGCGGCACGTAGCAGGTAACCGCGCCGGACGGGCCGTCACCCGGGTGGAAGATCCGGTACTCGTAGCGGATCGTGCGCTCGAGGGCCCGGCCCGACGTGGGGGACTGGGCGATGACCCGATGCGTCACCGACAGCGTGGCGACGAGGCACAGCAGGGCGTGAGCGAGGGATCGCATCGACGCGAGCGTAGCGACCGCGCGGCAGGCCGGGGACCTCGGCGGGTCGTCACGCGCGCAGGACCGCGCGGGCCGCGACGGCATCCCGGGCGATCTGGGCCTCGAGTTCGGCGACATCGTCGAACCGGCGTTCGTCGCGGAGTCGCGCCACGAACAGGACCTCGAGGGTCGCGCCGTAGAGGTCCTGGTCGACGTCGAACAGATGGACTTCGAGTCTCGGCGGCGTCGCGCCCCCCGGGAGGGTCGTGTCGAAGGTCGGTCGGCGGCCGAGGTTCGCCACCCCGCCGAAGGGTTCGCCATCGCGGATGACCTCGACCGCGTAGACGCCGGGCGGCGGGAGGACCAACGACTGCGGCACGACGTTGGCGGTGGGGAAGCCGAGCGTGCGGCCCCGCCCATCACCGTGGACGACCTCGCCGAAGGCCGCCGGCCAGCGCCCGAGCATGCGTCGCGCGGAGTCGAGTTCTCCCGCGGCGATCGCCTGGCGGATCGCGGTCGACGAGACCGGCGTGCCGTCGACCTCGAACCGGGTGCCGAGCACCACGTCGAAGCCGTGCGCGCGTCCGAGTTCCGCCATCCGCTCCGGTGTGCCCTCGCGGTTTCGGCCGATCGCCGAGTCGTAGCCGAGCAGCAGCGCGTTGGTGCGCAGGCCGGCGACCAGGACCTCGCGGGTGAACGCGGTGGCGCTCAGCGAGCGCAGGGCGTCGTCGAAGTCCAGCAGCACCACGCGGCCGATCCCGGCGCGGCGCAGCAGGCGCAGTCGGTGGGGGAGCGAAACGATCCAGTCGATCGGCTCGCCGCGGAGCACTTCGTCGGGGTGGTTCCGGAAGGTGACGAGGGTCGGCAGGCTGCGGTGCGTCGATCCCAGCTCGACGAGTTCGTGCAGCAGGCGCTGGTGGCCGAGGTGTACCCCGTCGAACACGCCGACCAGGGTCGCGGAGCGCGATTCGATCGCGTCGGCGCCGTGGGTGTCGACGAGGTCGAGGGCCCGCAGGCTGTCGCGCCCCTTCAGCACCTTCATGGTCGCAGCGCCTCTTCGCTCGCGCGGCGACCGACCGAGGAACGACCCGCGCGAATCATCGGGTGTTCCGGCCCTCTCAGGCCTTCGCGGCCTCGAAGCGCCGCTCCATGTCCTGGAGCTGGCCGCGCACCCGCATCTTCTCGACCGAGCTGAGCCGGTCGACGAACAGCACGCCCTTCAGGTGGTCGATCTCGTGCTGGATGATCCGGGCCAGGAAGCCCGAGCAGCGCAGCTCCTGCGCGGCGCCGTCGAGGTCCTGGTACTTCACGGTGAGCTTCACCGACCGCTCGACCTCGGCGTAGAGGCCCGGGAACGACAGGCAGCCCTCTTCGCCGAATTCGCGGCCCTTGTTGGCGACGATCTCCGGGTTGACGAGGACCATCTCGTGGTCCCTGTCGTCGCGTTCGCCGGTCTCGTTCAGGACCAGCAACTCGAGGTCGATTCCCACCTGGGGGGCTGCCAGACCGACCCCGCGGGCCGTGTACATCGTGTCGAGCATCCGCTCGGCGAGGTCGCGAAGGTCCGCATCGAAGCTGGTGACCTTGCGGCCGCCCTTTCGAAGCGGGGCTCCAGGATACTTGACGACATCCATATTCTGTAAAGCGTATTCGAGGGGCCGAGTGCCCGTCCAGGCCCGGTGCCGGGTCCTGGCGGAGGCCCGCGCGGCGGCGGGTCCTCCGAGATCGATCGGGGACCGGCCGGTGCGGGAATTGAAGCGCTGCACCCGTCTCGCTAGAGTGCTCCGCCCTCCCGGGGGCGTCAAGCGTCGGGGAGCGGCGATCCCATGGACCTGAGCAAGCACCTCGAGAAGGCCCGAGAGGCGGTGAAGCGGCGGAACTACCCGTTCGCGATCAACCTGTACTCGCAGCTGCTCGGGCTGCAGCCCGACAACGGCGCGGCGCGGGCCGGTCTGCGGGAAGCGCTGTTCAAGAAGGCCGAGGCCAAGGCACCCTCGAAGGTGTTCGCGTTGATCGGCGGGGGCCCCAGCCTGTTGATGGCGAAGTTCTTCGGGCTGATCCGCCAGCACAACGCCGCGGCGTCGAGCTACGAGCGCTACCTGCGGATGGACCCGCTGAACGAGTCGGCCAACGTCGCCCTCGCGTCGGCCCTCGACCGTGCGGGGCACTCCAACTCGGCGCTCGCGGTCTACCGGGCCTACGCCGAACAGGAGCCGCGCTGCCTGGTCGCGTCCCGTGAAGCGGGGCGGTTGCTCTACGAGAGCGGCAAGCTCGACGACGCGCTCGAGATGTACGAGCAGGCCCTGAAGGTCGACCCCCGCGACCAGGACGCGCTGCGGGCCCGCAAGAACCTCGCGGCCGAGGGTGCCCTGAAGAAGACCGGCATCGACAAGGCCAAGTCATCGCGCGAACTCATCAAGGACAGCGGCGAGGCCAAGCGTCTGGAGCGCAAGGCGCGCATGCAGCTCACCGCCGAGGAGATCGACGAGGAACTCGGCGAACTCGAGGGGCGGCTCGCGACGAATCCCCAGGACGTGCCGGCGCTCAAGCGCATGGCCGAGTTGCACCAGATGCGCCGCGATCCGCAGGCTGCCCTGGATTGTCTGGAGGCGGCCCTGTCGGCGAGCCCGGACGATCACGAGCTGGCCGACCGGGCTGGTGACCTGCGTCTGTCGGTGCAGGAGAAGCGGGTGCAGGACGCGGTGGCGCGCGGCGACGATGCGGCCGCGACCAATGTCCGCAAGGTGCTGCACGAGATGCAGGTCGCCGAGTATCGCCGGCGCGTCGAGCGTCAGCCGACCGATCTGGGGCTCCGGTTCCTGCTCGGGCGCGCGCTGCTGGAGACCGGCAGCCACGACCTGGCGATCTCGGAGCTCCAGCAGGCGGTGAAGGATCCGCGCAATCAGGTCGAGGCGCTTTGGGCGCTGGGTCGGGCCTTCCGCGAGAAGGGTCACGGCGAACTCGCTCAGGGCCAGCTCGAGAAGGCCCTGGCCCAGGCGACCGGCGCACACTCGGCGCGGCAGAAGGACATCCTCTACGAACTCGGCGCCCTGGCCGAGGACCGTGGCGACGGCGAGGCGGCGCTCGGTCACTACTCGAAGATCCTCGAGCAGGACTACGGCTTCGCCGACGTGTCGGCCCGCGTCGAGCGGCTGCGCGCCGAGGCGTGAGGGCGTGACCCGCGGCCAGAGAATAGCGAGCAGACAACCGCGAGCAGCAGTCCTCCAGCAGTCAACCTCGAGCCGTCAACCCGGCATACGGATCCTCCGACCCGCGCATCACGGTCGGTGATCCTCTTCCCATTCCGACTCCAGAGAACCCGAACCGACCCCGCGCTCGCGGGGTGACGCACCTCCATGGCGCACAGCAACCAGGCGCAGAAGCGCATCCGTCAGAACAGCAAGCGGCAGCTCCACAACAAGGCCGTGGCCTCGCGTATGCGCACCGAGGTCAAGCGCATCGAAGCGTTGGTCGCCAGTGGCGACCAGGCGGGGGCCCAGGAGCGGCTGCCGCTCGCGATGAAGTACCTGGACAAGGCCGCGAAGCACCACGTGATCCACCCCAATGCCGCGTCGCGGAAGATCGGCCGCCTGGTGAAGGCGGTCGCGCGGATCGGCGGTTGAGTCGTTCCGAATCGTCCGCCTGAGGGTCGTCGGTTCGTGCGTCGGCCGCGCCCGGGGCAGGTCGTCCGTGCCCGGGGCAGGTCGTCCGCGGTCGCTCGAGCGGCGCGGCTTCCGCGGTCTCGGATTTTCTGGTGTGCCGCGGGAGTTTCCCCTCCGCTCATCCATCCAGGCCGGCCCTCGGGTCCGTCCCGCAGGAGTTCCCCGGTCGACCGGTGCGGGCCCGCGCTGGTCCCGGAGAGCGCCGGTAGGGTGTGGGGCTCGAAGAAGTCGCGGTCTCGCCGACGGCCGCGTACTCGCCATGCAGATCGCGTTTCCGCCGATCTGCCTCGACAAGTCTCCCGGCTCGCCGGAGGGTGGGCCGCTCGCATCGTCCTTCCTCCTCACGGAGCCATGATCAAAGTCGACAGGATCACCAAACGCTTCGGTTCGATCGTTGCCGTAGACGGCATCGAGTTCGAAGCCAAGCAGGGTGAGGTTCTCGGCTTCCTGGGGCCCAACGGCGCCGGCAAGTCGACCACGATGAAGATGCTCACCTGCTTCCTCGAGCCCGACAGTGGCACGGCGGAAGTGGCGGGCTTCGACATCCGCAAGAACCCCGTGGAGGTGCGCAGGCGCCTCGGTTACGTGCCCGAGAACGCGCCGATCTACGGCGACATGACGGTGCGCTCGTTCCTGCGCTTCGTCGGCGACGTCCGCGGTATGAAGGGCGGCGCGCTGCGCAACGCGATCGACCGGGTGGTGTCGCTGTGCACCATCGACGGGGTGGTCAACCAGACGATCGAGACGCTGTCGAAGGGCTACAAGCGGCGCGTCGGCTTGGCCCAGGCGCTGCTCCACGACCCCGACGTGCTGATCCTCGACGAGCCGACCGACGGCCTCGACCCGAACCAGAAGCACCACGTCCGCGAGATGATCCGAGGCATGGGCTCCGAGAAGTGCATCGTGATCTCGACGCACATCCTCGAGGAGGTCGACGCGGTGTGTTCGCGCGCGATGATCATCGGTCGTGGCCGACTGCTCGCCGACGGCACGCCCGCCGAACTCAAGGAGCGCGGCAACGGCAAACTCGACGACTACTTCCGCAAGGTCACCCTCGAGCACCAGACGAAGGGAGGTGCGGCATGAACGCGGCGACCGCAGTGTTCAAGCGCGAGCTGAAGGGCTACTTCGGGACCCCGCTCGCTTACGTCTTCCTGGTCATCTTCCTGGTGGCCACTCTGTTCTGGACCTTCGCCGGCGGGTTGGGTGAGGCGCCGTTCTTCGACGCGCGCAATGCCAGTCTCCGCACGCTGTTCTCGAAGCTGCCCTGGATGTTCGCGTTCCTCGGCCCGGCCGCGGCGATGCGGATGTGGGCGGAGGAACGGCGCGCCGGCACCGTGGAGCTGCTGCTGACCCTGCCGGTGACGATCCGTCAGGCGGTGCTCGGCAAGTTCCTCGCCGGCTGGGCGTTCCTCGGCATCGCGCTCCTGCTCACGATGTCGATGGTCCTGACCACCGCTTACCTCGGTGATCCGGACCCAGGCCCGATCTTCACCGGCTACTTCGGCGCGTTCCTGCTGGCCGGCGCCTACCTCGCGATCGGTGGGTTCTTCTCGGCGCTGACCAAGAACCAGCTGATCGCGCTGCTGCTCGGCGGCGTGTTCTGCGTGCTGTTCGTGCTCGCGGGTTCGCCGTCGGTGGTGAAGTTCTTCGACGGGATGGGGCTCGATTGGATCGGCTCGATCCTCGAGTCGCTGAGCTTCCTGACCAACTACGAGTCGATGCAGCTCGGCATGCTCGAGTTCCGCAACGTCTTCGCCATCCTGGCCATCACGATCGGCTTCGTCTGGGCGACGACCGTGATGCTCAACGAGACCAAGGCCCGCTGAGGAGGACCCCGAGATGAGCCATTACACGCGTTCCATCCTGGGCACGATCCTGATCGTCGTCATCGCGATCTGTTCCAGCTTCCTGATCGGGCGTTGGACGGAGTCGATCGGTCGGATCGACACCAC
This sequence comes from bacterium, assembly GCA_030432695.1. Taxonomy (GTDB): domain Bacteria; phylum Planctomycetota; class UBA1135; order UBA1135; family UBA2386; genus JAUILN01. The sequence continues at coordinate 391,043 of JAUILN010000004.1, forward strand.
GGCCGAGCAGCTCTACTCGCTGTCCGATGGCAGCAAGCAGATCATCGACGGGCTGCAGAAGCCGCTGACCCTGCAGCTCTACTACTCGAAGTCGGTGGTCGACAAGACCGGCCAATCGCAGCTTCAGCAGCTCAACAACCTCTACTACTACGTCCGCGACCTGCTGCACAGCTACTCGCGCTACGGCGGCGCCAAGATCACGGTCGAGGAGTTCGACCCCGTGGCGTTCTCCGAAGCCGAGGAGGAGGCTGACCGACTCGGTCTGCTGCGGTACCAGACCGGTTCGCAGGACGGCTTCTACTTCGGTCTCGGTGTGACCGGTGAGGGTGGCGAGAGCGAGAAGGTCGCTGCCTTCGACATGCGCCGGCAGTCGCAGATCGAGTATCAGATCAGCGAGGCGATCGAGCAGGCCACCACCCGGGACAAGACCAAGATCGGCGTGCTCTCGTCGATGGACGTCATCGGGACGATGGACCCGATGATGCGTCAGATGATGCAGATGCAGGGTCGTCCCGTGTCCCAGCCTTGGGGCACGTTCGAGGCGCTGCAGAAACGCTACGAGGTCGTGCAGGTCGAGGCGACCGCAACCGAGATCGACGGAACCCTCGACTACCTGATGGTCGTGCATCCGAAGGATCTCGGCGAGGAGACCATGTATGCGATCGACCAGTTCGTGATGCGTGGCGGCAAGCTGATTTGCTTCGTCGATCCCTACGCTCCGATCGCGGACCCGGCGCCGCAGCAGAACCAGATGATGGGGATGCAGCAGCCGAGCCATGACTCCTCGAGCGACTTGTCGCGCCTGCTGAACGCCTACGGCGTGAAGATGGAGGCGGATCGCTTCGCTGGCGACTTCGACCTGATGAGGCAGGTGCGAGGCCAGCGCGGTCCGGAGAACCTGGTCGGGTACCTGGCCTTGAATCAGCCGGGCGAGAACGGACCGAAGGGTGTCAACACCGATGACCCCGTCACCCAGGGCCTGAGCGAGGTGCTGCAGGTCTACTTCGCCGGCGTCCTCGAGAGGAACCCCGAGTCGGCCAGCGAGGTCGAGTTCACGCCGCTGCTCACGACGACGTCGGAGGGCAACTCCTTCACCGTCGACAGAGCCATGCTGTCGTCGCCGATGGGGCCCATGCCCTCACAGGTGAACAAGGCGTTTTCGCCTGGTGCCGTACCTGTGACGATTGCAGCGCGGGTTACTGGAACGCTCAGCTCGGCCTTCCCTGATGGCGCTCCCGAGTCGCCTGAATCCGACGCGGAGACAGCCGACAGCGAGAACGGGGAGAGCCCCGAGGAAGACTCCGGGGAAACTCCCGAGGAAGGTTCCCACCTCGCCGCGACCCGTGAAGCGAACTCCATCGTCGTCGTGGCTGACGTCGACATGATCTGCGACGCGATGAGTTTCCAGCGCTTCATGGGTCAGTTGATGAAGACCAGCGGCAACTTCGAGTTCGTCTTCAACGTCGTCGACAATCTCGCCGGATCGTCGGCTCTGATGAGCATCCGCTCGCGTGGCAACTTCGATCGACCGTTCACGGTCGTCGCAGACATCGAGCGCAAGGCCGACCTGCGTGTCCAGGGCAAGATCGACGAGATCAATGACGAGATCCAGGGATTCGAGACCCAGCTCTCGTCGCTGCGCTCGCAGGCGAACGAGGAGAACGTCAGCGTGCTCGAGAGCGCGGCGATCGACAACAAGCGCGAACTCGAGAGGAAGATCCGTGACAAGCGCCGTGAGCTGAACGAGGCGCAGCGCACGCGGAACGAGGAGATCGACCGACTGGGAGGCTGGCTCCGGTTCCTGAACGTGGTCGGCGTGCCCGGGGCGGTGCTCTTGATCGGGCTCGTCCTCTGGTTGATCCGTCTCAGCAACCGCGCCGCGGTGACGGGAGGTGCACGATGAATGCGAAGACCCTGAACATCCTGGCGATCGTCGCCCTGGTCCTCGTGGTCGCGACCCTTTGGGAAGCGTCGCGGAGCCCGGCGGTCGAGTTCGAGTTCAATGCCGGTCAGCTCCTGGTCCCGGATCTCGATCCGGGCCGGGTCGACCAGGTGGTGGTGAAGAAGGGCGACGACGAGGTGACGCTGCAGCGCTCCGGCCGCAGCTTCCGCGTCGCCTCCCTGAACAACTACCAGGCGTCCAACAAGGAGGTGAACAGCCTCTTGTCGCAGGTCACCGACATCCGCTGCGCGGCCAAGGTGTCGGACTCCGACGGCGCCTTCGCCGATCTCGGCGTCGCCGAGGACTCCGAGGGAGCGACCTTCGCGCGCTTCCTCGATGCCGACGGCAACGAGATCCTCGCGGTGGTGGTGTCCGAGTCGAAGGAGGGCGTGCAGCACGTCCGCCTCGCGGGGAGCCCCACGGTGTTCCGCACCGAGGGCTACGTGTCGCTGCGGACCCGCGGTCTCGACTTCATCGACAAGCAGCTGCTGAACCTGCAACGCGACGACATCGCCTCGGTGCAGGTGACGCCGGCCGCGAGCCGGCCCTACACGATCGAGAACGGTGACGACGGCGTGAAGCTCGTCGACGTGCCCGACGGCATGAAGGTGAAGGGTACCGAGCCGGACGGTGTGCTCGGCGCGGTGACCTATTTGAGCTTCACCGACCTGAAGCCGGCGGCCGACGTCTCCGAGCTCGAGTTCGCCAGTCGTTTCGTCGCGACCACCGACGCCGGGGCCGAGTACTCGTTCGAACTCGCCCACGACGAGGAGGCCGACAAGTGGTACCTCCGCGGCAAGGCCCGCTACACCGGTCCGGACATCAACACGCTGACGGTTACCCGCGGTGCCGAGGGTGAAGAGGCCGACGCGGAGATCGAGAAGAACAAGGCGTGGCTCGATGCCGCCAAGGCCACCGACCAGTTCGCCCAGAAGCACCAGGGCTGGGTCTACGAGGTCGGTAGTTGGAAGGCCAAGTCGATGACCAAGGCCTTCGACGAGCTGGTCGAGGCCGACGACGGCAAGCCGGACAAGGTCGCCGCGTCGCACATCCTGATCCCGTGGGCGGGGGCCGATCGGGCCGATGCCGAGATCACGCGGACCAAGGAGGAGGCGCGGACCCTGGCCGAGGACCTGCTCGCGCAGGTGAAGGCGGACCCGTCGAAGTTCGAGGACCTCGCGCGCGAGAACTCGAGCTGCCCGTCGGCCGAGAAGGGCGGCGACCTCGGCGAGTTCGCCTTCGAGAGCATGGCCCAGCCGTTCTCCGAGACATCGTTCAACCTCGAGGTCGGCCAGATCGCCGACGAGATCACCGAGACCGGCTTCGGTTTCCACGTGATCAAGCGGACGAAGTGAACGCGCGGTGATGCGCGCCATGTGGCGCGATCCTCCCAGGGGGAGCGATTCGGTTCGGCCGGGTCGCTCCCCCTGTTGCGTTGTCGCCGGGTGGAGAGCCGGCTCTTCGATGTCCCCAGGCGCTGTCGGGATCCTGTCGTCACCGGTGGGTGACGCGCGGCCCACTCGATCGGCCTGCAGTCGGGCGGGTGATGCCATGGCACGCGAATCGAACGGGGCCGCGCATGGGTAGGCCCTTCACGTCCCTCGCGAGTTCGCTGGTCGTCGCCTCGCTGCTGCAGGCTTCGCCGGCCCAGGCGCGTACCAACCAGGAGGCGGTTGCGATCGCGCTCCACGACCTGGCACCGCTGTCACGAGTCTCGCTCAGCGACAGGATGTTTCCGAGCATCCGGGACGACCGTCGGCTGGTGCACGTCCGGCTCGCCGAACAGGCGCGGGTGGTGCTGGAGTCGGACGCGGACTTCGGGGAACGGGCTGTCGCGGCGCTGGCGCTCGCCGAGCTCGGACTGGACCTCGGGCCGGAGGCACTGCTCCTCGGGCGGTTCGACGAACTGGCGACGGGTGAGTCCAGCGAGCGTTCGAGGGTCTCGGACTCGGGCGAGATCTGGGATCTCGTCCTGGGGCGGATGGCGACGACGGCTTCGGTGGCGCGGCTGTTGGAATCGGAAGGACGGTCCTTTGGCGGATCCGTCGAGTCCCGCGTGTTGGGTCTCGGCCTTGCACTGCGGTTCGGAAGCCCTGACGTCGCCGCCGCGGCGCTGGTCGCCTTGCGGTCGGTGCCCGGGGTCGGTGTCCGGCGTGAGCCGACGCGGCGCGTGGCGATCGCCCTCGCGGTCGCCGCACTGCGAGCCGGCGCTGCACGGGAGCGGGCGCTGGAGGCGCTCGACGCCGTGCTCGTCGGAGCGTTCGCGCCGGAACGCGACCGGCTGCTCGACCACATCGCGCAGCGGGTTCGTCTCGATCCGAATGATCCGCTGGCTCTCGCCGGCTTCTGGGACCGGCGTCTCGAGGGGGTCGAACGACCGGCTGAAAGCCGCTTCTTCGAAGCGCGTCTGCGTCGGGCCGACGGCGGGCAGGGCTCCGACCCCGCGGATCTGGACGAGGAGTCCCTGCGCCACCGGAGCGACGGGGACTTCCGCTGGCTGGCCCTTCAGGTCGAATCCGACGGTTCCGCGCGCCGCCACCTCGTCCTCGACCGGCACTTCGATGCGCAGTTGAAGGCTCGGCCCGTCCGTGTCGATCTGCTGGTGCCTTTGGGCGACACGCTGTTCCGGGGCGGTGAGACCTTGGGGCTTCGCCTGCGTGCCGAGGCGGCGCGCTGCCATTCCGATGCGGAGCGGGAGCGGCTTGTGGCGCTGTCTTCGCGCTACCCCGAGCCGAGGCTCCTCTGGGCGAAGTGGCGCGGGACCGTGCCGATTCCCGCGGCCGGTTGGCTGCGTCTCGCCGGCTCACTGCAGCACGAGCGGACCTGGTGGGACGACCTCGAGGCATTGCAGGACCCGCGCCTGCCAGACACGGCGATGGAGCGGCTACGGGTGGACTTGTTCGAGTCGGTGCTCGGTGGAGAATCTTCGCCCCGATGCCTCGAGGTCGAGCCCGGAGACGGTTCTCACCGCACCAGCCGCGAGTAGCGGTAGTACGCCTCCAGCGTCAGGCAGAGCAGCGCGGTCGAGTACACCCGGCCGCCGTCCTCGCCCCAGACCCCGATCGGATCCCACGAGCCTTCGAAGTTGCCGTCGCGACGCTGCGGGTCGACGACCGCGGACTTCAGGCTCTTCTCCCACTGCGACCACGGGCGGCCGCCGAACTGGAACAGCGCGTAGGTGCCGTAGTACCAGGCGTAGTGGTCGATGGAGCCGTCCGTTGGATTCCAGGTCGGCGCGGTCTTCAGGATCAGGTCGGCCTGGCGCGCCAGCATCGCGTTGTCCTTCGGGGTCTGGCCGAGGAAGAACCGGCACAGCAGCGAGACCGCGGTCATGCAGTCGCCCTTGTCGCGCGGGAAGTGCACGGCGTGGTCGCCGGTCCTGCGGGAGGACAGGCCGCCGCGTTCGAGGTAGCCGGTGCGGCCGCTGACCGGATCGGTCATCTCGTCGAACCACGCTTCGGCGAGCGTCAGCGCCTGCTCGTTGACCTCGAGGCCGAAGTCCTTGGCCGACTTGTAGGCCATCACGCACCAGCCGGTCACCGAGGTGTCGTTGTCGCCGTCGCGGGGCTGGTAGCGCCAGACCTTGTAGGGATTGCGGTGACGCTCGAGGTAGCGGATGCCGGCCTGGGCGTGCTTCTCCAGGAGGCGCGAGTCGGACAGACCGAAGGCCTCGACCATCGCCAGGGTAGCGATCGCGTGGCCGTAGACGAATTCGTTCGAGTTGGTGGTGCCGAACAGGCCGGTGTCCAGGTCCTGTTGATCGCGGAGCCAGCCGACGGCGCGATGGACCACGTCGCGGTAGGGGCCGGAGCGCAGCGTGCTGCCATCGCCGAGGAAGGCCAGGAGTGCGAGGCTGGTGACGCCGACGTCGTGGACCGGGTTGCCCGCGCCGTCACAGATCGGGCCGCCACCGTCGTGCTTCATGAACTCGTCGGCGTCCCACTTGCCGTCCTCGTCCTGATGGTCCTTCAGCCATTCGAGGGCGCGCTCGATCGTGACCGCGGTGGTGCGGTCGGGGCCGCGCATGTTCCGCCGACCGCTGGCGCGACCACCGTGCGGGCCGGCAGCGCCGCCGGCGAGGCCGATCGCGGTGTTCCACGCGTCACTCTCGAAGGCCGATGCGGGTGACTGGACTTCGGACACGTCGGCGAAGTCCTCCGAGGGTGTCTCGGCGACCTCGGGCAGGTCGACGTCGGTGAGCACCGGCTCGTCGGTGGTCTCCTCGGTGATCGGCTCGGGATCGGGCGGCGGGGTCTCTTCGATGTCGGTGATCGGCTCGGGCGCGATCAGCTGCACGACGCGCTGTTGGACCTCGGGTGGGCGGGTCGGCATCAGGTAGAAGATCAGCGCGGCGACCGCGTGCAGGGCGAGGGAGAGGCCGAGCCAGGGCGCATGGCGGAGCTGCTCCGCCATGAGTTCGTGGAAGCTCTCTTCGGGTGCGGCCACGCGGGTGGTGGGCACCGGGCGCAGCAGGTGTTCCGCGTTCATCGTCGTCTTCTCCGGTCCTGGGTCCGGGCAGACGGGTAGCCGGGGGCGATACAAGGGCTGCGGCCGGGCAATGAGCAATGCGTCTCGCATTGCGAAGGTCATTGCGCAGGTCGTCGGAGCCTGGCTTCCCGCGGGCAGGGGGCGCTGCGTGTGCGCCTCTGCCGTTGCCGTCGATCGAGGAACGCCGGCGGCGACGAAGGGGTTCAGGGCGCCGTCACGATGGCTTCGACAGACTCCACCTACGAAAACACCCCGCAGTCGCACCGGAACGACTGCAGGGTGTTCGGAGAGGGGGTTAACAACTCGGCCGGGTCGAGTTGTTAACCCCCTCGGCGGGGCGCGATGCGCTCAGCGCGCCAATCACTCAGCGCACGAGGCGGGTGTAGCGGTAGTAGGCCTCGAGGGTCAGGCAGAGCAGCGCGGTCGAGTAGACGCGGCCGCCGTCCTCACCCCACACGCCGATCGGGTCCCACGAGCCCTTGTAGTTGCCGTCCATCCGCTGCGGGTCGACCACGGCGGCCTTCAGGGTCTTCTCCCACTGGGCCCACTGGCGGTCGCCGAACTGGAACAGCGCGTAGGTGCCGTAGTACCAGTAGTAGTGGTCGATCGATCCGTCCTTGGCGTCCCACTTGGGGGCGGTCTTGAGGATCAGGTCGGCCTGCAGCGGCATCAGCTTGTCTTCCTTCGGGTTCTTGCCGAGGAAGAAGCGGCAGAGCAGCGAGACCGCGGTCATGCACTCGCCCTTCTCGCGGGGGAAGTGCACGGCGTGGTCGCCGGTGCGGCGCGAGGACAGGCCACCGCGCTCGGTGTAGCCGGTGCGGCCGCTGACCGGATCGGTCATCTGGTCGAACCAGGCCTCGGCCAGGGTCAGCGCCTGCGAATTGACGTCGAGCTTGAAGTCCTGGGCCGACTTGTAGGCCATCACGGCCCAACCGGTCACCGAGGTGTCGTTGTCACCGTCGCGCGGCTGGTAACGCCAGACGCTGTACGGGTTGCGGTGGTACTCGAGGTAGTTGAGGCCACCCTGCGCGTTCGGCTTCAGGATGCGCGAGTCCGACAGGCCGTAGGCCTCGACCATCGCGAGGGTCGCGATCGCGTGGTTGTAGACGAACTCGTTCGAGTTGTTGGTGCCGAACAGGCCGGTGTCCATGTCCTGCTGCTGACGCAGCCAGCCCACGGCCTTCTTCACCTCGTCGCGGTAGGGGCCCGAGCGCAGCGAGCTGCCGTCACCCAGGAACGCCAGCAGCGCCAGCCCGGTCAGGCCGATGTCGTGCACGGGGTTGCCGGGGCCGTCACACGGATCGCCCTCGACGTCGTGCTTCATGAACTCGTCGGCGTCCCAGTGGCCGTCCTCGTCCTGGTGCTTCTTCAGCCACTCCAGGGCGAGCTCGATCGCGCGGGCCGTCGCCTTGCCACCCTTGGCGCCCAGTCGACCGCGGCCACCGCCACGACCACCGAACTTGCCACCGGCACCGCCACCGAGGCCGACCGCGGAGTTCCAGGCGTCGCTGTTGAAGGCCGACTCCTTGGTGGTCGACTCGGTGAACTCCTCGAAGTTCTCGGAGACCTCCTCGGTGACCTCGGTGACCTCGGTGTCCATCAACACCGGCTCCTCCTGGGTCTCCTCCGGCTCCGGCTCCTCCTCCGGCTCCTCGATCTCCTCGATCTCCTCGATCTGCTCGGGCGGCGCCATCTGCACGACGCGGTCTTCCTTGACGAGCTTCGTCGGCGGCATGAGGTAGAAGATCAGCGCGACGAGGAGGTGGATGACGATCGAGAGCATGAGCCACGGCGCGTGCCGCAGCTGCTCCGCCATGATCTCCTGGAAGCTCTCTTCCTGCTCCCAGATCGGCGGCTGGGTCGATTCGACGTGGAACTTGTTGAACTGGTCAGCCATCGGATGGCACTTCCGGTGCTAGTGGCCTTCGGGTTACACGACCGCAGGTTGACGACTGCAGCCGCATGAGGCTCGGACGGGTCGGTGTGAGTTCGATCCGGACGCCCTCGGCCGCCGGGGTCCCGTCCTCGGAGCCGCCGAACGCGCGTGCGAACGGATGCCGGGGAGCGGATGCGGAGGCGAGGAGGTCTGGGTGCCCGGGACCCCACCGTGCGAGGTGCAGCCGTGATCCTGGGGCGGGAGAGTTCGGGTGAATCGCTCGTTCCGGGATCGGCGGGCCGACGGCCCGAGCGCCCCCAGGAACGGGGCGAGGAGAGGGGAGGTTCACCGAGGAGGAGGGAGGTTATCTCGGTGCGCTGGATCAGGAAAGCGCGGAGCGCGAACCGCGATCCGCGGTGGTCGAACGGTCTCGACGGGGCTCACCGACCGCCCATCAGCTCGGGGGGCCAGGTCTGGATCTTCTCGAACTTCCACTGCAGGATCCGGCCCTCGAGATCGCGCATCTTGCGGTCGACCAAAAACCTGCGGATCAGGTTCTGGGTGTTGATGTCATCGAAGGCCATCGCGGCGCGAGACTGCTTGTCCAGGATCTTCAGGACCAGGATGTTCCCTCTGTACGGGGTCGGCTCGGAGACTGTTCCGGTGGTGCCTTCGCGGGCGATGTCCGTGACTGGGGGGATCAGCGAACCGATCGAATCTCGATTCACTTCCATGACCTGCATGGCGTTGCCACCGAAGCGCTCGGCGACGTTTTCTCGCGTCAGGAGCGGATCGGCACGCCAGGCCGCCGCGGCCGACGCCGCCCGCTGTTCGACATCCCTGGTGGGTCGGAACAGGACGCCGGCTACCAAGGCGCGTTCGACCGCCTCGAAGGTCTCCGGGTTCGCGTCGTAGTATTCCCGCAGCTCGCGCGGCGTGACCAGCAACGAGATCCCGTCCTTGAAGCGCTCGCGGATCGCGTGCTGACGGGCGCTGTCCCGGAGGATCTTGGCGCGCTGCTCCTGTGCCAGGGTTTGCCAGGAGGTCTGGGTCGCGCGCAGCTCCTCGTCCATCCGGGCGAAGCTCCCGTACTCCTGGACCTGCTCGTCGAGGTAGTCCTGCACCAGGCTGTCGATCGTCTCCTCGAACTCCTCGGGATCCTGGCTGCCGATCACCTTGCCGATCTGCACCCAGATCTCCTCCTTGGCGATCTCGCGGACGATGTCGAACTCCAGCCGGGTGCGCTCGGCCTCGGTCAGTTCCTGGTCGGCATACTGCCGGGCCATCTCGCGCTGCACGGTGCTCTGCAGGATCACCCGATCTCCGATGACCGCGCGGACGCCGTCGATCAGGACCCTGCTGGGTGGCTGCTGCGTGGCGTTGTTCGGATCGGGGATACCGCCGAAGTTGCCCCGGACCGGGGTGCTGGCATCTACCGGACGCTGGGCGACGACGCCGCCGAGCGCAGACGCGAGCGCGAGGCCGAGCGCGACGACGAACCGACTGCCCGACCTGCGGGCCCGACCGAAGCTAGGCTTGCTCATGTGCGGACGCCGCGCGCCGGTGTCGGGCGCTTCCGACGCCCGCCCCGGCCACGGCCCTCCCTGCTGCCGATCTTCGGCAGCCCGGGGTCTCCACACAAGGCTTCGAGCAGCAGCTGCAGCGTGTCCTCGGAGGATCGCTCGCCGCTCGAGCGGCCTCGCGGCGGCGGCAGGATCAGGTGGGTCTTGCCGGCCTCGACCGGACGCACGTCCGCGAAGCGATCCAGCCAGGCCCCTCCCAACGGCTCCTCGGGCGGATGGCGGACCACCAGCCGGTCGGCCTCGGTGCGTTGGATCGAGCGGACGCCGTGCGCCATCAGCAGGTGCTTCACCAGGAAGATCCGCAGCAGGTTCTCCACGGGCGGCGGCAGCTTGCCGAAGCGATCGGTCAGCTCCTGGCGGATCGCCACCGCGCGCTCGGGCGTGGTCGCATCGTCCATCCCGCGCACGATCTCGAGGCGGGCCTTGGCGTCGGGCTCGAAGGAGTCGGGCAGGTATGCCGTGACCTGCAGGTTGACGTCGACCTCGCGCGTCTCGGGTGGTCGCAAGGCGGCGTGCTCGTGGCGTGCATCTTCGACCGCGGTCCGTAGCAGCTGGCAGTACATCTCGTAGCCGACCGCCGCGATGTGCCCCGACTGCTGCGGGCCGAGCAGATTGCCGGCACCGCGGATCTCCAGGTCCTTCATCGCGATCTGGAAGCCGGCGCCGAGGTTGGAGAACTCCTCGAGGGCCTTGAGCCGGCGGCGCGACGCCTCGGGCGGCGGCTGCAGCCGATCCATCATCAGATAGCAGTGTGCCTTCACCGAACTGCGGCCGACGCGGCCACGGAGTTGATGCAGCTCGGCGAGCCCGAACATCTCGGCGCGGTCGATCAGGATCGTGTTGGCCCGCGGCAGGTCGAGGCCGTTCTCGACGATGGACGTACAGACCAGCACGTCGGCCTCGCCGCGGACGAATCGGCGCAGTTGTTTCTCCAACTCGGTCTCGGTGAGCTTGCCGTGCCCCATCGCGATCTTGGCCTCGGGATGCAGCGACTGGATGCGCTCGACCAAGGCCGGGAGCCCGCTGATCCGATCGTGCAGCACGAAGACCTGCCCGTCGCGCGCCAGTTCGTGGCGGATCGCGTCCTGCAGCAGCTCGTCGCTGCGGAACACCACCTTGGTCTCGACGTCCTGCCGGCCGATCGGCGGAGTGGTGAGCGCCGAGATCTGCCGGATGCCCAGCAGCGACGCGTGCAGGGTGCGCGGGATCGGCGTCGCGCTCAGCGACAGCACGTCGACCAGCGCGCGCAGCTTCTTCAGGTGCTCCTTCTGCCGCACTCCGAAGCGTTGCTCCTCGTCGACGACGACCATTCCGAGGTCGGCGAACTCGACGTCCTTGCCGAGGATGCGGTGGGTGCCGATCAGCACGTCGACTTTGCCGAGCAGGGTGTCGGCGACGGTCTGCTTGCGCTGCTTCGCGGTGCCGAAGCGGGACAGGGTCTCGACTCGCAGTCCGTGCGGCTCGAACCGTCGTCCGAAGGTGCGGCCGTGCTGCTCGGCGAGCACGGTGGTCGGTACCAGCACCGCGACCTGCCGGCCGGTGATCGCGACCTTGAACGCGGCGCGCAGTGCCAGCTCGGTCTTGCCGAAGCCGACGTCGCCGCAGACCAGCCGATCCATCGGCCGCTCGCCTTCGAGGTCGGCCTTGATCTCGGCCCAGCAGGTCGCCTGATCCGGCGTGTCCTCGAACGGGAAGTCGTCGAGGAAGTCCTGCTCCAGCGGGTCCTCGGGATAGGCCGGGCGCTGCTGCTTCTCGCGCGCGGCCTGCACCTCGAGCAGGTCGGCGGCGAGGTCGAACATCGCCTGCGCGACCTCTTCCTTGCGCTTCTGGAAGCCTCGACCGCCCAGCTTGTCGAGCTTCGGCCGGACCGCACTGCCGGCACCGATGTACTTCTGGACCAGGTGGATCTTCGAGACCGGCACCAACAGGCGCACGTCGTCCTTGAAGATCAGCCGCAGGTGATCCTCCTCGGCGTCGCCGCGCTGCACCCGTTCGATGCCTTCGAACAGCGCGATGCCGTGTGCGGCGTGGACCACCAGATCGCCGGGGCCGAGCTCGAAGAAGCTCTGCACCGCGCGGCTCTGGACCTTGGGTCGGGTCACCCGCGCGGGTGCCGGCACGCCGGCGAACTCGACGTTCGACAGCACCGTCCAGCCGAGCTCCGGCACCCGGAAGCCGCGTGACAGGGCGCCGGTCCTCAGCCGCACGCGCTCGGCCGCCAGGTCGACGCCCTTGTGCTCGAAGATCTGCGTCAGCCGCTCGCGCTCGGAGTCGGTGCGGCAGACGATCTCCACTGCGTCGCCCTTCAGCCCGCGGATCGCGCGCAGTCTGCCGAGCGGATCGGCCTCGCCCTCACCCACCGAACTCCCCGCCGACAGGATCTTGAAGTCGAGGTCCTGGCTCGGCAGCGACGAGACCTCCAGCCAGGGCCGTGGCCCGAGGGTCTCCTGGATCTCGACGATGCGGTTCTTGCCGTCGCTGCCGCCGTGGTCGACCAGCGCGCGACGCCGCTCGTCGATCCGCAGCGGCTCGAACCAGACCACAACCAGGTCGGGCCGGATCAGGTGGGCGAGTGGATGGGTCGGCTTGCCGTCCGATCCCGACTCGGCGCGCGAGCCGAGATGCAGCAGGACCTCCTGTCGGACCTCGCGCGAGCGCTGGCTCTCCGGGTCGAACGTGCGGATCGATTCGAGCTCGTCGTCGAAGAACTCGAGCCGGATCGCCTCGGTGGCGGCGAGTGGGTGGACGTCGAGCACGTCGCCGCGGCGGCTGACCTCACCGGGTGCGATCACCACCGGGACCTTGCGCAGGCCGCTCTGCAGGCAGGCCTCGAACAGCTCGCCCTGGTCGAGGCGTTCGCCGACGCGCAGGACTCGCTGTCCGGCCCGAAGTGCGCGGATGTCGGGGGCCGGTTGGGTCAGCGCCTCCAGGGACGCGAGCACCAGCCAGGCCCCTGGCGCGGATTCGCCGCCGATGCCGCTGAGGCAGCGCGCGCGGGCCCCTTCGGCGTTGGGCTCGGGAAGTCCGTCGATGTCGAGGTTGCGGCAGGGCAGGTGGGCGACGTCGCGCGCGCCGAAGGTCTCGAGGTCGGAACGCAGGGTCTCGCAGTCGTCGTCGCCGCAGGTGACGACCAGGAAGGGGCGCTGCAGGTCGCGCTGTAGTGCGGTGAGCAACAGCGCGGAACTCGCACCCCACAGGCCGCCCGAGGCCCGGTGGGCCTGGCTGCGGCGGAGTGCGTCGGCGACCCGGCGCGTCGCGTCGAGGCGTTGGAACGCCGAGAGTTCATCCATGGGGCGGGTCGGAGACACCGTGCTCGTCGTCGTGCGCATCCAGATCGTCGGCTTCGGTCTCGGCTCGTCGATCTGCCGGTGGGCCGGGTTCGGATCCCGCGGCGGCCTCCCCGAGCAGGATTCCCAGAGCAGCCTCGGCCGCGGCGCGCTCCGCGTCGCGCTTGCTCCGGCCCTCTCCCGTCGCGATCCTGCGACCGCCCGCGACCACCACCGCGACCTCGAACTCGAGTTCGTGGTCGGGACCACTCGTCGCGAGCAGCTCGTAGACCGGCTGACCGAGGCCGTTGCCCTGGCAGAAGTGCAACAGCTGGCTCTTCGCGTCGCGCGGCCGCGCGGCGAGCGGGACGTCGGTGTCGAGGCCGTGCAGCACGTGGCGTCGCACGAATCGGCGCGCCGCGCGTACTCCGCCGTCCAGGTAGACCGCCCCCAGGACCGCCTCGACCAGATCCGCCTGGATCCGGTCGGAGTCGAGTTCTTCGGTGCGGAGTCCGCGGCCGTGCTCGAGCGCCTGACTCAGCTCGAGCCGGCGCGCGACTTCCGCGAGCGGCGGTCGACTGACGACCTTCGAGCGCCGACCGGTGAGTTCGCCCTCGCTCGCCTCGGGCGCGGCACGGAACAGTTCGTCGGCGACTGCGAACCCGAGGACCGCGTCCCCGAGGAACTCGAGGCGCTCGTAGCTCCGCTTGCCCTCGTTGCCGGTGGAGGCGTGGACCAAGGCACGGTGCAGAAGGCCGAGGTCCTGGAACCCGTGGCCGATTCGCTCGGCGACCTGCAGGAGAGCGACGTGGCGCGGGCTGCCAGGCTCGGGTGCAGGGGACGGGTTGCTCTGCCGGGAGGCCAAGGGGCGCGATCGTATCAGAACGCCCTGGCCGATCGCGGCACCTGGATGCCCGTGCCGATCGCGAAGCCCGTGCCGATCACTCGGCCTTCGGGAGGCCCGTGGTCATCCAGACCTGCAGCGCAGCGGAGCCGAGCTGGGCAGCGCGCTTGTCGGTCGGGTCGAGTTCGCGGATCGCTCCTGCGTGCGCCAGCACCTTGCTGGCGTCGTGGGCGCGGAGAGCGACCTGGGCGAGCGCCGCGTGTTCGCCGATCAGCGCGGCCTTGACCTGGTCGCGGACCGGGCCGGCGTTGGACAGCGAGCCGACGCGGCTCCACGCCGTCGTCAGCGCGTCGGCCGCGTCGTAGTGCGCGGCGGTCGACGGCGTGCCGTCGAGCGCGGCCTTGGCCTGCTCGAGGAGCTTGCTGGCAGCCTCGGTCGCCTTGGTCAGCTTGTCGCCCTCGGCGGCGCTGCCTTCGAGCTTCTTGGCGACGCGGGCAGCCAACCGCTCGGCGGCCTTCTTCGCGCCGGCGGCCGGACCCGTGTCGGCGAACTGCTCTGCCACGAGGGACGCCAGCAGGTGGGCGCGGCCGGCGTCGCCAGCCTTCTCTGCCTCCTTCAGCTCACCCATCAGCGACTTGGCGCATTCCAGGTGGACCTTTGCAGTCAGGCGCTTCGCCACGTCCGCCTTGTTGCCCATCTTGCCGAACACGGCATAGCAGGCGATCGCCTGGGCCGGGAGGCCGGCCGCACCGCACGCGTCGCCGGCCTTCTTCCACGCGAATGCGTTCTTCGCCGGCGTCGTCGCGAAGATGGCATCGCCGACCGACACGGGAAGTAGATCGGCGCGGGCGACGGTCCGCTCGCCGGCGCTGGGATAGCCGAGTTCGATCTTCACCGAGGTGTCGTCGACGGAGACGACGCGGCCGATCAGGACCTCACCGGTCTTGGTGTGCAGGGTCTGCGCGGTGAGCGAACCGGCGGCGGTGAGCAATGCCGTGGAGGAGAGGACGAAGGTCCGGATGAGGCTGGAGGTCATGGTTTCGAGATGGGTGTCGGGTTGGAACCGCCCGGCCAGGCGGCAGGCACGATCATGCCGTCGGCTTCCCGGCCCGCCCAAGTGGAATCGTGCCGGGGGAATCGGCCCGGGTAGGTCGGACCGGCGAGATCAGACCGCGCCGGCCTTCGCGGCGCGGTCGACCTTGCGACGGTCGCTCTCGCGCATCAGAACCTTGCGGATCCGGACGTGGTTGGGGGTCACCTCCACGTACTCGTCGGCGGCGATGTACTCCAGCGCCTCCTCGACGCCGAACTGCCGCGGAGGCATCAGCTTCGTGAAGGACTCCTTGGTGCTGGAGCGGATGTTGTTGAGCTTCTTCTCCTTGGCGAGGTTCACCACCAGGTCGTTGTCCTTGCAGTGCTCACCGACCACCATGCCTTCGTAGACGTCGGCCTGGGGATGCACGAAGAAGATGCCGCGGTCGCGCAGCGCATCGAGCGAGTGGAAGGTCGCCTTGCCGCCCGCCATCGACACGAGCACGCCGGCGTTGCGACTGCCGACCTTGCCGCGGTGGAGGCCGTACTCGTGGAACACGTGGTGCATCGTCGCCTCGCCACCGGACGCATTGAGCACCCGGTTGCGTACGCCGATCAGGCCGCGTGCCGGCACCGTGAACTGGATCCGCTGGAAGGACCCCTTGGATTCCATCGTGACCAGCTCGGCGCGGCGCTCGCCGAGGATCTCGATGATCTTGCCGCTGGCCTTGTCGGGGCAGTCGACGGTGAGCATCTCGATCGGCTCGGTGACGTTGCCTTCCTCGTCCTCGTGGAAGATCACCTCGGGCTTGCCGACCGAGAACTCGAAGCCCTCGCGGCGCATCGTCTCGAGCAGGAAGCCGAGGTGCATCACGCCGCGGCCGGAGACCTTGAACGCGTCGGGGCCACCCGCCGGCTCGACCTTCAGGGCGACGTTGGTGCGCAGCTCCTTCTCCAGGCGCGCGGAGATGTGGCGGCTGGTGAGGAACTTGCCGTCGCGGCCGGCGAACGGCGAGTCGTTGACCCTCATCAGGATCGACATGGTGGGCTCGTCGATCGCCACCACCGGCATCGGCTCGATCACCTCGACGTCGGTCACCGACTCGCCGATGAACAGCTCGTCGATGCCCCAGATGCCGCAGAGGTCGCCGGCCTCGGCGCTCTCGACCTCGATCCGCTGCAGTCCTTCGAATCCGTAGAGGCCGCGCACGGTGTGCTCCTTCTGCTTGCCGTCGAGGCCGACGCGCGTCACGCGGTCGCCCACCGAGATCTTGCCGCGGTGGATCCGTCCGATCGCGATCCGGCCGACGTAGTCCGACCAGTCGAGGGTCGTGACCCGGAACCGTAGCGGGCCGGTCGGGTCGTCCTTCGGCGCGGGAACGTGGCTGAGTACCGCGTCGAACAAGGGCCGCATGTCCTTGCCGATCTCGCCGTCATCGACGTAGGTCGCGGTCGCCCAGCCGTCGCGTCCCGAGCCGAACAGCACCGGGAACTCCAGCTGATGGTCGTCGGCATCGAGGTCGATGAACAGGTCGTAGACCTCGTTGACCACCTCGCGGCAGCGGGCATCGGAACGGTCGACCTTGTTGACCATCACCACCGGCACCAGCCCATGCTCGAAGGCCTTGGACAGCACGAAGCGGGTCTGCGGCATCGGGCCCTCGGCGGCGTCGACCAGCAGCAGCACGCCGTCGGCCATCGACAGCACGCGCTCGACCTCACCGCCGAAGTCGGCGTGCCCGGGGGTGTCGATCAGGTTGATCTTCACGCCCTCGTAGTGGACCACCGTGTTCTTGGCGAGGATCGTGATGCCGCGTTCGCGCTCCAGGTCGTTGGAGTCGAGCACGCACTCCTCGACGTCCTGGTTGTCACGGAAGATGCCGGTCTGCTTCAGCATCGCATCGACCAGCGTGGTCTTGCCGTGGTCGACGTGGGCGATGATCGCCAGGTTGCGGATCGGGCGTGCGGACATCGTTGGGAGCCTCGGAAGGGCGGGGCGGCAGCGGCGGCGACCAGGCGTGGGCGCGCGGTGCGGCGGGACCGCGGCGGATGCGGTCGGAGTGGATCGGCCGTCTGGAACACCGCGAGAGCGGTTCGGCCGAGTTGAAGGGCGAAGGATTGTCCGGACCGGACCGTGAACGGTCAATTGCCGGCAGGCCCCGGAAGCCGAAACGCCGAACGGGTGGAGCGACCGCGACGCGGCGACGGCTGTCAGCCGTCGATGCGCAGCAGGTAGCGGTTGCTGGTCGCGACGCGCAGCGCGACCGGTCGTCCCGAGCCGCCGGGCAGGCCGCCGGGGAAGTCGGCGGCGACGAACAGCGGTCGGTCCCCGGCGAAGATGGTGGCGCTCGCCTCGGGGATCCGTGCGAGCGGTCGGCCGTCCGGGCCGCGCAACTCGAGCTGGCCGGCGGCCGGACGTCCCAACTGCCGCGCGGGATCCACCGCGGGCAGCGGGAACAGTCGCTCCAGTCGTCGGTCGGCGGTGACCGCGTAGAGCGCTTCGTCGCGGAAGGTGATCTGCGACCCGGCCGCGAAGCGCAGTACCCCGTCGGATGATCCCGCGCGGTCCGGGTCGCCCCAGACCTGCAGACCGCCACCATGTTCCAGGGCGAGCAGGGTCCCCGAGGCGGCGATCACCAGTCGTCCGCTGCCAGGTGGGGCCTCGGCGGACATCTCGCGCGCATCCGGGAGGGCGACCTCGGCGAGCAACGGGCCGTCTGCGAACCACGACAGGCCGGCCGACGCCACCTCGACGCGCCGATCCGGCAGCAGCGGCGACAGGATCTCCAGGCGGCCGGCCGCCGTGCGGACCACCAGCGCGAGTTCGGCGCCAGGGACCAGGTGCACGTCGACCGGCTGGATGCCGGTGGCGGTCTCGGCCAGGAAGCGCCGGAAGGCCAACGTGCGGTCCGCCGAACCCGCCGGCGCGGAACCGCTCGATCCCCGGATCACGATCACCGCCCCGCCTCCGGTGCCTCCAGCCGTGCCTCCCGTGCCACCGAAGCCATCACCCCCTGGATCGGAGACGAACGACCACGAGACCTTGTCGGAGTTGCATGCGGCCAACAGGAACAGGCTGCACGCCAGGAGGTTACGAATGCTCCGGTGCATCGTGCGGAAAAACTGCGACGTTCCTGCAGGAGCCCGGGGTTCCCTTCGGATGGGCCGAAAGCCAAAAAAACACTGTCGAAAGGAAACCGCGTCTCGCGCTTCAGCTATAAGAGCCCGTGTGTGGCGCGCAGGCCTCCGGGCCTGAGAGTCACACCAGCCTGGTCGACCGGTTCTGGGGAGAGTCGGTCGAACAGGTGAGAGAACGAGCAAGAGAAGAGAGAGCGAGCAGGAGACCTCGGAGGCCCGCAAGGGACTCCGAGGTCTCTTTTTTTTGGACTGGCGCCTCGGGGGGATCCGCGGCTGCGGCCGCGCACGGCGCGCCCGGGCGGCGTCGGACCACGGAACCTGGTCCTCAGCATGGCCAGGGGCCACGCCTCCGGCCAGAACCCGCGGTCCTCCTTGCCCGGACGCGCCGTGCACGCCCTCGCTTCGCGGATTCCCCCGAGGCGCCAGTCCGGTCGGGAACACGGGTGCTATGTGGCTCCCGGCTCCCGGCTCCCGGCTCCCGGCTCCCGGCTCCCCGCTCCCGGCGAGCCGGCAGAGGAAGGCGTTCATCTAGTCGTCCGAGGTCAGGCGGATGCGGTGGAGGGGGCCGTCGAACAGGGCGGCGTAGGCCTGGTCGCTGCCGGGGATGGGGAGGATCTGGTGGAGGGCGCCGCCGAGGGCGAGGGTGTGGAGGGGGGTGGTCGGCGGGTCGTCGCCGAGTGGCCAGATGCGGAGGTCGTCGCCGACCGTGAGCAGGGTGTCGGCTGGGCTCGCAGCGAAGGCGAGGTGGTGGGAATAGGCGCCGGGGTGGGCTCGCCAGGAGCCCGAGACTTCGACCCCGGACTTCCCGACGGTGAGCAACTGGATGGTGCCGTCGGTGCCGCCGATGGCGATCGTCGAACCATCGGGCGAGAAGGCTGCGCACATCCGGTGGGCGGGCGGGCCGTCCTCCGCCTCGGGGAGTTCGAAGACGACCTTGTCGCGTCGCTTCGTTCCGCGGCCTTCGATGCGCCAGAGCAGGGTCTCGGCGGTCTTGCCGCCGGAGACGAGGTGCTTCGAGTCGGGCGACCAGGCGACGAACTCGACCATGTTCTCGCCGGTGGAGACGGCGTGGTGGGCGGCCAGCGAGGCGAGGTGGTCGAAGCGGCGGGTGTCGTAGAGCTCGACCGTGCCGGCGAAGGTGCCCGCGGCGAGCAGCTTGGAGTCGGGCGAGAACGCGAGGTCCCAAATCGTGCCCGGCATCTGTTGGTTGGCCGCGGGGTGGCCGGGTGGGGCGCCGGTGATCGGCGTGCCGGGGATCTCGAGTTCGGCCTGCGGCTTCCAAGGGTCGGTCGCCGGCTTGGTCGGCAGCTTGCTCGGCAGTTTCCAGATCCGCAGGGTCCGATCTCCCGCCGCGGCGAGCCACTTGCCGTCGGGTGAGATCGCGACGGCGAACTGCTGCGAGTCGGTGCGCAGCGTCACGCGGAGCTCGTCGGTGGTGGTGTCCCAGACCCGCACGGTGTTGTCGTGACCCGCGGTGGCGAGCAGGTGGTCCTCGGCGTGCAGCGCGAGGCGGGCGACGTGGCCGCGGTGGCCTTCGAGGGTGTGGAGGATCGGGGAAGCCGTGTCACCATCCTCCTGAGCGCCGAGCGCGGGCAGGAGGCAGGTGGCGAGAACGACGGGCATGCGCCTCAGCATGGCGCCAAGAGTAGGCGTTCGGCGCGCGTCGGTGTCGGGGCGGGTTTCCGTCGTCCGAGGGCGATCGTCACGACGGCCCGAGCTGGGCGGCAAGCTGGTCGATTCGTTCGTCCAGTCCGGCTTCCTGGCAGATCCGCCGCACCTCCGCCGCGCAGCGGAGATCTGGGTCCGCAACGAGCGTGGCGAGGCACCACAGGTGCTCTTCGAACCTGCGGCGCTCGGTCTGGTCCGGATGGTCGAGCTGGAGGTAGACCTCGATCCAGGCGAGCACGGAATCGATCAGTGCCTCGCACTCCACTTCTCGGTCCGGCAAGAGCGTCGGGGCATGGGCTCGTAGGACGTCCCGCGCGACGAGGCTGGAGGGCGAATGCCGGCAGGCGAGCCGCGTCGCTCGCTGCTCCATACCGCGTTCCAGGGCGTCTCGGGTGGCGTCGTGAACCGCTTGGCGCTCGAAGATCCGATCGGGGTCCGTGTTCAGTCGGAAGAACTCGACGGTCCTCTCGATCCGCCGGCGCTGTATGGGCTCGAGCGCATCACTCGGCGTGACGGCCAACAGCGGGTCGTCGAGGTCGACCCGCAGCCACGCGTCCACGTCGTCCAGTCCGGGATCCCACAGTGCGCGGGGTTCGTCGCCAATCTCGGCGCGCAGCTCGAACGACACGCGTCGGCGCGTTTCAGCCAGCATCGGGAAGCGGTCCCGCTTGCGGCTCTGGTTGCACGCGCGGCAACTCAGATAGCAATTGGCGAACTCGTAGGCGAGCCACCAATAGCCGCCGTGCTCCGGAGATCCCTCGACCCGCGTCTTCGGACGGAAGTGGTCGACATCGCCGAGGTCGTTGCGCGGCAGAAGGCAGCCGCAGTAGGCGCAGACCTTGCCCTGCATGGCCAGGAGCGCACCACGTACGTCGGGTGCCTTCCAATGATCTGGGAAGCTGGACGGTCGTTCTCGTCGAAACTCGAGAGCACCAACGGCGAGTGGCTGGTGACGAGGAACTGCAGGTTCGGCAGGGCCTCTCGTAGCCGCGGGACGATCGAGCGTTGCAAGGAGGCGTGCAGGTGCAGGTCGAGTTCGTCGATCAGGACGATGCCCCGAACGGCCTCGAGGCCTGGCTCGGTAGCCGCCTCGGCGACCGCCTCCGCGGTCCGCAGTCGGAGTTTCGTCCACCGCGAGAGGAGATCCGCCATCCACGCGACCGAGGCACGGTAGCCATCCGGCAGCTCGAAGGCGCTGACCTGCGCCTCCTTGTCGACGAACTGAAGCGCATGGGCGTTGTCGACTCCGAACCGATCCGGGAACACCCGTGTGGTCAGGTCGCTGAATAGTCGTCTCGCGAGTCGATCGCTCGCGCGTGGTTCGCCGGTGAGGAACAGGTCACCGGCGAACTGGAGCCGCGACATCGGTTGGAACAGGCCGAGCACGGCCGTCACCGATGCACTCAGTCCGGGATCGGGCGCCGGGATGTCGGTGAGATTCCGGGTCGCGCCGTAGCCGGCGATCAACTGTCGTTGGAGATCGAGCCAGACCGGGTTGTCCGGGCCGCGGATGCCTGCGTCATCCAGCTCGAGTTCCAGGGTCTGCTCGCTGCCCAGATAATCGATGCGCAGGCGGATGATCGACGCGGATCGATCGGAGCCGCCGGTCCGGCGGCGCATCGCGGCCAGGCGGCTCCCGCCGAGCTCCATGGCCCGACGCGGACCGAGCAGCGCGAGTGCGATCGACTGCAGGATGGTGGATTTGCCCGCGCCGTTGATCCCCGCGATGCAGGTCCAGTCGCCGGTCAGTGACGAGGCGCGCTGGAAGTCGATCTCCAAGGATTCGAAGCAGCGGACTCCCTGCAGTTCGAGCTGGAGCAGCCGCGGCACCGTCGAGTCGTGTTCCTCCAGGCTGCGTGGATCCCGCTTGCCGCTCGTTGCCGGACTCCGACCGATGTACCGGGCCAGTTGATGGAGGAGTGCCTCGGTGTCTTCGCGCTGCGATGCGCGTCGCACGCGCGCACCCTGTCGAGAGACCAGCGGAGCGAGTTGCTCGGGCAGCGCTGCCGAGGGCGGGAGCTGTGCGTCGTCGAACAGGACCGGGACGACCGGGATTCCGCGCTCGAAGGCGAGTCCGACGGAGAGCCGGACCGGATCGAGCGGCGAGTCGATCAGGCGGCGACCGTAGTCGTCGTGCTGGTGGAGCCACCCCGGATCGATCAAGACCAGCACCACAGCGGCGCGATCGATCGCGAGCCGCAGTTCGTGCATCCAGGCGAGTCCCGGTTCCATGGACTCGGCGGTCGACACGACCGGGTCACCCAGCAGCGAGCGCAGCGCCACGATCAGCGCGAGGGCCAGGTCGTCCGACCCCTGCCGGCGGTAGCTGACGAACACCTGTCCCTGGTCGAAGCCGGCCATCCCTGGAGTCTACCGCCCAGCCCCCCGCGCCCACTCCGCCACCTTTCCCGCCGGCACCTGCTGCGCTTCCACGAGGCTCTGCTCGGCGCGGAACGCGGTGACGCTGCCGGCGCGGAGGCAGTGGAACTCGCCGACCTTCTGGCCGGCGACGCGGCCCATCGCCGCGCGGTCGCGGCCGAACAGCGACTCGAGCTTCTTGAGCGCGGTGTCCTGGGTGACGCGGCCGACGAACCAGGTGCCGATGTTGTCGCGGCCCTTGTAGTCGAGGTCGCCGGGACTCTGGGTCGCGAGCAGCAGGCCGAGGCCCGCCGAGCGGAAGCGCTTGAGGCCGTGCTCCAGCGGCGCCTTGGTCGGCGGCTGGCCGACTGCCGGCAGGTACAGGTCGGCTTCGTCGAGCAGGATCAGCGCCTGCAGTCGCTCGCTCGGCCGGCTCTCGGCGAGGCGGCGCAGGTCGGACAGGACGCAGGTGACCAGGAACTGGATCCGCGCCTCCTGGCCGAGCGCGGCGGTGTTGACGACCGCCAGCGCGGTGCGCCCGCCGCTCTGCGCGCCGTCGAGGCCGAGCATCGCGCGCACGTCGAGGCGCTCGGCCGCGCCGTTGTCGAGCAACTGCCGCTCGGTGGCCTTCAGCGATTCGAGCTCGCTGCCGAGCTTCGGCAGGGCCTTGGGGTCGATCGCACCGATGCGCTCGATCAGGGCCTGGTCGGGCGCCGCCAGTACACCGATGAGTTCCGCGAGGGTGCCCGCGCGGCCGCAGTCGTCGAGCAGTTGCAGCGCGGCGATCAGGATCGCGGTCGACTGGCGGTTGGCCTTGGTCTGCGCCCTCCCCGGGTTCAGCATCGCCACCAGCGCCGCCGCCGAGTTCTCGATCGTCGCGGTGCGCTCGTGGGGCGGCAGCGCGGGGTCGGCCTCGGGGAGGATCGGGATCGCCAGGTCGCGTCCGCCGGGATCTCCGGGCGTGTAGATCCGTACGTCGACGGCGCGCTGCAGTCGACTCGCGCGGTCCCCGTGGCGCTCCGCTGCAACCCGCCAGGCGTCGTCCGACGCGTAGCTCGCGAGGTCGCCCTTGCGGTCGATCAGCAGCGCGGGGATGCCGCGGAGCAGTGCCTGCTCGACCACCGACAGCGCGAGGGTGGTCTTGCCCGAGCCGGTGCCGCCGAGGAACGCGGCATGGCGACACAGCGACTGCAGGTCGAGTGCGACCGGCGCGGCGCGCACGCCGCTGGTGGCGCCGAGCTGCAGCGCAGCGGTCTCCGGCGGTTCGGCGGCCGAGCGGTCTTGCCGCGCCGCAGCGGGCTCGGGACCGGCGCCCGCGACCGTTCCCGCCACCGCCGCGGTAGGCGCCGTCGCGCTCGGGGGCGCCACCGTGCCCTCGTCGAGATCGCCGAACACCAGCGCGAGCGTCGGCAGCGACAGCAGCGGGCGGCTGGTCGCGCGCCACGCGGCAAAGCCGGGCGCCTCGCGGTGCTGCGCCGCGAACGCGCGCATCGCCAGCATCGCCTTCCACTCGCTGGCCGGGCAGACCCCGCGGCGGTGGCCGCCGGCCACGAACTCGCCGATGGTCTGGGCGATCTTGGTCTTGGGGTTGCTCGGGAACGGCGTCGAGCGGATCAGCACCGCGGTGCGACTGCCCGCCTTGTTCCAGAGCTGGTTGAGCTGCTTCTGCAGGCCGCCGCCCTGCGCCTGCTTCTCGCAGATGCCGACTCGCAGCCGGCCTCCCGCCGTATCGAGCAGCACGTGGCAGCTCTCCTGCCGAACCTCGATGCCGGCGAGCCGCGGGGTCTCCTGCGCCGCCTCCACGAGGCTCGTTGCCAGCAGTGCCGCGAGCTCCGCTTCGTCGTCGGGGATCTCCGCGTCGTGGTCGCTGCGGAAGTCGTCCCAGGCGCGGGTCCAGCGGATGGCGTCGGACGGGACAGCAGCGTCGGGGGTGGCCGGAGTCGGGTCGGGCGGGGTGGAGCGGGCGTCGTCGACGACCGAGACGCCGGTCGGGTCGTCGGCCTCCAACCAGCCGAAGTCCGGCCGCACACCGCGCTCGCGGGCCAGTGCCAGCACCCGCGTGCACGCCCCCAGCAGGTCGCGGAGCCGGAAAGTCGCGAAGCGGTCGAGCTGGGCCGAGGGCAGCGGCGCGGTCGGGTCGGCAGGATCCGGTTCGAGCCCGGCGCGCTGCAGGGCGTGCGCGACGCGCGCGGCGACGACCGCGCGGGTCTCCTGGGCCGTGCGGTCCCCGCGCAGCACCAGGGGCTCCGGGTCGAGCACCAACCGGTCGAGGATCGACTGGCTGACCGTGCCCTTCACCGCTTCCCAGTAGTCGCTGAGGCAGGTGATCACCACCACCGCGTTGGGCAGCGAGTCGGTCAGCTCCCGAACCGCCAGCATCATCCTGCGGAACGACTGCCGGGTGGCTTCGTCGGCCGCGTAGGCGTCCTCCAACTGGTCGATCGCCAGCGCGAACACGCCACCCTCCAGCGCCGCAGTCAGCCGTGCCAGCGAGCGCAGCACCGGCAGCGCCTCCTGGTCGGGGTCGAGCGAAGGCACGCCACCGAGCAGGCCCGACTCGCGCTCGCTCAACGGCGCGCAGCTCAGGTACCGCGACACCGCCTTGGTCACGGTCGGTCGGCGGTTCTGCAGGAACAGCAGTTGGAACACCACCTCCTGGTCGAGCGCGCTGTCGGCCTGCACCAGCCGTTGGTTCACCAGCCGGTTGCCGACCTTCCAGGCGGTCTTGCGAAGCAGCGCGTCGTCGTCGGTCTCACGCAGCACGCGCAGCTCGTCGGTGGAGCAGGCCCCGTCGATCGCGGTCAGCGCATCCGACAACACGTCGAGCGAGGAGCGTTCCGGGTCTTCGGCCGGCGTGTAGGGCTTGTCGAGGCTCTCCAGCACCTGGCGCAGCAGGTAGCGCGGGTAGTTCGACGTCGACGAGGTCATCTGCGCGTAGCTGACGAAGCCGGCGTGCGCGGCGTGGACCTGCTGGCGGAAGGCGCGCATCAGGTGGGTCTTGCCCGAGCCGGCCTCGCCGAGCAGCAGCAGCATTCGGCCCGAGCCGGCCTCGACGCGGCGCGCCGCGGCCTCGCGGACCAGCTCGCCGAACACCCGCCGCGGCGTGGCGTGGATCGCCGGCACGTCGAAGGGGTCGGGGCGGAACACGTCGTGGCCCGACTCGACGCCGTGGAAGACCTGGGCCGCGGCCGGGGTGAGCAGGGCGGCGAGGCGTGGATCGGCGCTCATCGGGAGGTCTCCGCGAGGATCGCGAGGTGGAAGCGGGCGTGCAGGTCGCGGATCTCGGAGCGCGCGACCAGTGCAGGGTCCATCGCCTCGACCAGGTCGGCGCGGATCAGTCGGGCGTGGCCGGCGCGGGCGGCGTCGAGCAGGCGCGCCTTGAACGACTCGAGGTCGACGGCCAGGTCGGGACGGCGGCGGAGTAGCGCGTCGTGCAACGTGGCCACGAAGACCGCGCGGTCGGCGCGCCGTTCGAGATGCTCGGTGCGGGCGATCTCGCGCAGGGCGGCGACCAGGTCGGTGGTGCCGTCGACCGCGTCTACCGGAGTTCCCGTCGCGCGAGTCGCCGAGCGAAGCGGACCCCGTGCGTGCCAGCTCTGCAACACCGCCGATCGCAGTGCCGGCACTCCGTCGCCCACCGCGCCGACGGCGGTTGCCGCGAGCAGTCCGAGCATCTGGCCGGCGCTCTTCGGGGTCTGCACGCCGAGCGGATCGAGCAGCAGGAAGCAGACCACCTTCCCGCCGCCGACCTTGTGCTTGCGCCAGGGCTCCACCGAGCTGCCGCTCAGTTCGGCGAGACGGTTCCAGGTCAGTGCGTCGAGGACTTCGGCCGCGATCGGGTAGTCGGGCAGGTCGAGCCGATGGGCCGCGGCGAGCACCGCCGCGCGGCAGCCCGCAGCCGACTTGATCCGCTTGGCCTGGGCCGCATCCGGCGCCGGCAGCCCGAGCGCGTGGGCCAGGATCTGCACGTCGCGGAGCGCGGTCCACTTCGGGGAAGTGCCGCCGATGCCGAGCTGCTCGCGGAGCGTCGTGCGTTCGGCGTCGGCCAGGACGTAGCGCTTGCCCACCTGCTCCAGCACGCCCGAGTCCACCAGCGCGCGCAGCAGCGGTCGGCACGCATCCGTGAGCGCCGCCTTGCCGGCGTGGGGGCGGAGCACCCCGAGAGCGTCCCGCAGGTTGGTCTCGGTCGCGCCGCGTTCGCCTTCGATCAGGGCACGGCAGCAGAGGATCGTCCGGTCGGCCGGGTTCATCGGTTCGCTCATGTTCCGTTCATCTCTCGCGCGTCTCGCGCCAGTCGAGGGTCTGGTCGACCATCTGCAGGACCTCCTCCAGCCGCTCGACCACGTCGGCCGCGAGCACCCGCAGCACCGCGTAGCCATGCCGCTGCAGCAGCAGGTCCTTGCGCCGGTCGCGGCGGAACGCCTCGTCGTCGAGGAAGTGGTGGGGGCCGTCGATCTCGAGCGCGATGCGCGACGCGCGCGCCAGCAGGTCGACGTGACAGGGGCCGGGGCCGAAGGCGAAGCCGGGCTCGCCGTTGAGGACGAAGCGGCCGGCGGTCCGGGGCCGGCGGGCGAGCACCGCGGCGAGGAACGCCTCGGCGGCGCTGCGGGCGGCGCCCTCGCGCAGGGGGTCACGAACCTGGGGCGTGGAGCGCAGGGCCTCGCGCGCGGCGTCGCGCAGCGCGACGAGTTCCGCGTCACCCGTTGCCGGCGTTGCCTGCTCCGGGATGCCTGGGGCCGCCGGCGTCACGGTCTCGATCGTGAGGCGATCGGCGGCCCGTGGCGCGGTGCTGCGGACTGCCTCGAAGACCTCCGGGTCCATCCCGACGGCGGTGGGGGCGGGCCACGGCGCACCGGCGTCGAGGAGCCAGATCGAGTCGCGGGCCTGGGCGGCGTCGTCGGCCTGCCAGAGGATGGCCGGCGCCGGGGCGACCAGCGACCACGCGGCTCGCAGCGCCTCCGGTGCGGCTTCGGGATCGTCGCCGAAGGCTCGGGCCAGCGCCCGGTCCGCACGGTCGGGAACGCCCGGCAGGCGCAGCCAGGCCACGGCGAGTCGGCCAGTGGGTTCGGGTTCCGGCCCGTCGGCAGATGCGGCCCGCGCGGCCAGCAGGTCGGTGTCGGTCGACGGATGGGCTGGTCGGGCCGACCAGGTCGTCGCGGCGAGTTCGAGCAGCTGCGCGGCGGCACGGAACGGCGGCAGCGCGGGCAGTGTCAGGGCCGGGTGGTCGGCGCGGTCCATCCGCGCGTCGCGCCACCAGCGCTCGCGTGCTGTCCGTTCTCCTACCAGGCCATCCACCATCGGCGATCGACCAGCGTATCGGGCTGTGGCGCGAATTCCCCGGTGCCGCCGGGCATGCTTTGTCGTTTCGCGACGCCCCCGGTCCCGCCGCCGGACCATCCGACCCAGCGATGAAGCGCGCCGACAAAGCCGCCCGGATCCAGACGATCCTCCAGGAGCTCTACCCCGACCCGCCGGTTCCGCTCGATCACCAGGACGCATTCCAGCTGCTCGTCGCGGTGCTGCTGTCGGCTCAGACCACCGACGCGCGGGTGAACCTGGTGACGCCGGAGCTGTTCCGGATCGGGCCCGACCCCGCGGCGATGGCGGCGCTCGACGAAGCCGAGATCCTCGCGGCGATCCGCACCTGCGGGCTGGCGCCGGGCAAGGCGCGCAACCTGAAGAAGCTCGCTGGCCTGTTGATGGAGCGGCACGGCGGCGCGGTGCCGGCCGACTTCGCGGCCCTGGAGGCGTTGCCGGGTGTCGGCCACAAGACCGCCAGCGTGGTGATGGCGCAGGCCTTCGGCGTGCCGGCGTTTCCGGTCGACACCCATATCCACCGACTGGCGGCGCGCTGGGGGCTGTCGAACGGCTCCAACGTCGAGCGGACGGAGGCCGACCTCAAGAAGCTGTTCCCGCGCGAGAGCTGGAACGACCTGCACCTGCAGATCATCTACTTCGGCCGCGAGCACTGTCCGGCACTGCGCCACGACCTGTCGACCTGTCCGATCTGTTCGTGGGCGGCGAGCCGCAAGCGCATCGACGAGGAGCGTCGCGCCCATGCCGCGCTCGGCCAACGGCGCCGGCAGGGCTGACGCGGCGACCGCTGGCTCACCCGTTGGCTTCCCGCGCCCCCGCGGCGTCGAGCATGGCCCGGTAGCGTCCGGGCCGGGCCGCGAGTTCGGCGTGGCTGCCGCGGTCGACGATGCGGCCGGCGTCGACCACCGCGATCTGGTCGGCCTCGCGGACCGTCGACAGGCGATGCGCGACCACCAGGCAGGTGCGCTCGGCGCGCAGCGCGCGCAAGGCGCTCTGCACCGCGGCTTCGGTGCGGCTGTCGACGCTGGCGGTCGGTTCGTCGAGCAGCAATACGTCGGGGTCCCGGACCAGCGCGCGGGCGAACGCCACCAGCTGCCGCTCGCCGCGCGACAGGCGGTTGCCGTGTTCGCCGACCTCGGCGTGCAGGCCCTCTACACGGTCGAGGAGGCCGATACCGGCGCCGAGCCGGTGCAGGGCGTCGCGCACCAGCCTCTCGTCGATCGAGTCGTCGAACAGCCGGACGTTGTCGAGGATGCTGCCCCGGAACAACACCGGTTCCTGCGGCACCACCGCGATCCGCTGCCGCAACACCTCACGTTCCAGACGGGCCAACGGGATCTCACCGAGCTCGATCTCACCCATGTCGGGATCGTGGAGGCGGGCGCAGAGTCCGAGGATCGTCGACTTGCCTGCACCGGTCGGCCCGACCAGCGCGCAGGTCGTGCCGGCAGGGATCTCCAGGTCGAGGTCCAGGAGCACCGGGTCGCCGGGGTCGTAGCCGAAGCGGACTCCGCGGAGCGACAGGCTGGCAGGGCGCCGCGGTGGGGGAGCCGGCAGTTCCGGCTCGGGAGGGCTCGCCTCCAGTTCCAGCAGGTCGGCGATCCGGTCGACGCTGGCCAGCGCGGCCTGCAGCACGTTGAAGCGCTCGCCGAGTTCGCGGATCGGTCGGGCCATCAGTTGGAAGTACAGCCAAGCCTGCACCAGGATCCCGGCCGACAGGCGCTGTTCGAGGACCGCGAGTCCGCCGACCAGGAGCAGTCCCGCCTGGGTCCCGCGCAGGCACGCATCGACGGTCGCGAAGAACCTCGCGAAGCTGCCGACGGTGCGGTCCCAGGCGATGCGCGTGGCGGAGTTGCTGGCGGCATGTCGCTCGATGACCAGCTGCTCGCGGCCGAACGCGCGCACCGTTCGCGCGCCGCTGATCGACTCGCCGAACACCGCGTTCTGGTCGGCGAGCCGGGTCCGGACCGCGGCGTAGTCGATGCGTGCGCGCCGTCGGAACAGCAGCGTCACGACGACCAGGACCGGCAGGCTCACGGTCAGCAGCAGTCCGATGCCGGCATCGACCAACCAGAGCGCCGCGACCACGCCGACCAGGCGCACGAGGTCGAGACCGGCCTGCAGCGCGCCGGTGGTCACCAGCTGGTCGAGGTTCTCGACGTCGGTCGTGACCCGGGTGACGACGCGGCCGGTCGGCTGCCGGTCGTGCCAGCGCGGATCCACCTCGAGGAGCTTCCGGAACAGGCGTTCGCGAAGACCCTGCACCGTCGCCTGGCCGGCGCTGGCGGTGAGCAGGGCGTAGCGGTAGCCGAGCGCGGTGCTGGCGAGGACGGTGGCGAGTAGCGCGAGCGACCACCAGGTCAACTCGCGGACTGCCGCAGCGGGGTCGGTGTCGGCTCCTCCCGCGGCGTTCGCCAAGGGTCCGTCGATCGCCCGGCGAACCAGCCAGGGCGCCAGCAGCTCGAGCGCGAACGACACCCCGAGGATGCCGAGCGCGATCGCGAACGCGCGGCGGTGCGGTCGCACGAACGGCCAGAGCACGGCGATGCGGGTGAGGTCGGAGCGCTGAGTCATCGCGCCGACTCCCCTTCCGTCGGATCTCGCTCTCGGAACCCCGCGAGCGGTCCGTCGAGTGCTGCATCCTCGCCCTGCAGTCGCCAGGCCTCCCGGTAGTAGCCCTCGCGATCCACGAGATCCTCGTGCCGGCCCGCTGCCGTGATCCGTCCGTCCTCCAGGACCAGGATGCGGTCGGCGTCGCGCACCGCCGACAGCCGGTGGGAGACGATCAGCAGCGTCGGCGCGCCCACTTCGGCGTTCCGCAGGCCGGCGAGGATCCGTCGTTCGGTCTCGGCGTCGACTGCGGCCAGGGGGTCGTCGAGGAGCAGCACCGGACGGGCGGCGCACAGCGCCCGGGCCAGTGCCAGTCGTTGCCGTTGGCCCCCGCTCAGCGTGACGCCCCGCTCGCCGAGGCGAGTCTGGGGACCGTCGGGCCAGCGGGCGAGGTCGGCCCCCAGCCCGGCGCGTCGCAGTGCCTGGACGATCTGGTCCGGCGTGGCGTCGGGGTTGCCGAAGGCGACGTTCTCGGCGAGCGTCCCGGCGAACAGGAAGCTGTCCTGGGCGACCAGCGCGAACAGCGACCGGCGGTCGGCGCTCCGCATCGCCCCGAGGTTCGTGCCGTCTCTCGACAGGGTTCCGGCGGCCAAGGGTCGGAAGCCCAGCAGCGCGTCGAGCAGCGCAGACTTGCCGCCGCCGACGGGTCCGACGATGCCGAGGGTCGAGCCGGGGGGGGCCGTGAACGTCACGTCGGCGAGCAGGGCGCGATCCGAGTCCGGGGCCTGCACCGTCAGTCCGTGGGCACGTAGCCCGGCATCGCCCTCGAGCGGTGTGTCCGTCGTTCGGACGCCCGCGGCCACTTCGTCGGTCGGCAGCAGGAACAGTTCCTCGATCCGACGGCCAGCGGCGGCCGCGCGTGGCGCAGCGCCGACCACGAAGCCGACCGCCAACAGCGGCGTCAGTGCCAGCCCGAGCAGCGCGTAGAGTTCGAGCAGCTCGCCGCTGGTCGCCTCGCCGCGGACCACGGCGTAGCCTCCCGCCGCGAGTCCGGCGAGCACCGCGACCTCCACGCCGGCGTGGATCGCGAGGTCGGCCCGGGCGCGGGTCCTCGCCAGTTCCACCTTACCGGTCGCGATGCGGGAGCCCTGGACTTCCAGGTGTTGCCGTTCGGTCGATTCGCTCCGGGCCGCGCGCACCGCGCGAAACGCTGCGAACACCTCACCGGCGCGTGCCGAGAGTTCGCCGAGTGCGGCCTGGACCTCTGCGGACCGCGCCTGGATGCGCGGTGCCAGCCGCCACAGCCCCAGCCCCATGCCGAGGAGCGGGATCGCGGCCGACAGTGCGAGGCCCGGCGAAGCTTCGTACAGCGTCAGCACGCCGCCAGGCAGCAGGACCACCGCCTGCCCGAGGTACAGCAACGCCGGCCCGGTCGCGAAGCGCACCAGTTCGACGTCCTGGGTGGCGCGACCGAGCGCTTCGCCGGCGTGCAGCCGGTCCAGGTCCGCGATCGCGGCGCGCTGCAGGTGGGCGAACAGGTCGTCCTTCAACCGCTGCTCCATCCGCCGTGACGCACCGACCAGCAGCAGGCGACCGAGCATCCGCAGCAGCGCCTCGGCAAGGGCGAAGGCGGCGAACAGTCCCACGATGCTCCACAGCCGACCGGCCGCCCCGTCGTCGGCGCCGGCGTTCGCCGTGTCGAGTGCGCGGCGCGCCAGTCCGGGCAGCTGCAGCAACGCGATCGCGGCGGCAAAGGTCGCGGCGAGGCCGCCGAACACCCGGGTCCGCTGCTCGAAGAACAGACGGAAGGGGCGGGACAGGCTGGCGGTAGGGGTCACGAGGAGGGCGGGGGACGCGGGGCGCGATGATCCGAGCCAAGGACCGCAGAGGCAACCATCGAACCCTGGGGCGGGCATCGTCACGTCGGGATGCGCGACGGTGTCCAGATCGTGGACAGGGATTCACCGTGAGGTCAGGTGGGGTGATGCGAACGCCGATAGGGGAGGCGGAACCGTCAGGCGCGGCAGGCAGCCCATCGCAGAACGTTCCCAGGAGATCGGACCATGAAATCCACCCAGTCAGCGCAGCCGACGGCCCGGACGGAAGGCCGGAAGGACGCCGGCTTCAGCTTCGTCGAAGTGCTGTTGGGGGCCACCGTGTTCGTCGTCGCAGCCGTCGTGCTCGGCAACCACGTCGCCGTCAACTTCCGCTCCGCGAACTCGCAGCGTGACCAGGTCTTCGCCTACACCAAGGCGCAGGCGGTCCTCTCGGAGATTCATGCCCTGGTGGATCGCGGCGACGTGGAGGCGGCGGTCGACCTCGACATCCTCGATGACGGCACCACACCGAAGCCCCAGCTCTCGATCGCGACCGACGACAGCGGCAACCTGATCTCGCCCGACCACGTGTTGTCGAACAACGTGTGGCGGCGTGGCAACTGGGTGTGGGGTCGGCAGATCAGCGTGCGGCCGTTCGCGGGTCTGAACAACCGCAACGTCCGCTACGTCACCGTGCGCATCTCCAAGCGCGACCAGCAGGGCCGGCTGCACGAACTCGCCTCGCTGTCGTCGGTGGTCAACTCGATCAGCTCGGCCTTCCCGGCGACCCAGGTGTTCGACGTCTACCTGCTGGCGATCGAGAACATCCCCGGCTGGTGGGTCTTCATGGAGTCGATCGTGCCATTCGTCGAGTCCTCGGTGACCGACCTCGAGAACCGCAACCCCGGCCTCTCGGTGCGCACCCACTGGATCACCAAGGCCGGGTTCGGGCGCAACCGCGTGTACCGGCCGATCATCAACGAGACCATCGACAGCTACGCCGATTACGACTCGACCTATGTGTATCCCGGTTTGATGCCGGCCGGCAACGCCTCGACCAACTACTACGTGGCCGACCTCATGCAGGGGCGGATCCAGGTGGATGGGACGCAGCGCAACGGCTACCACCCGGACACCAACCCGTATCCCTACGCGCTCGCCGACTTCTACAACCACTGCATGCGTTGGCCGCAGGCCGCGGCGTTCAACGACAAGCGGGTGGAGGTCGCCGAGCAGCGGCAGCGGGAGATCGACCTCGCGAACCTGACCGGCGGGACGGTGCCACCCGAGCTCGACGACATGTCGACCGAGCCGACGCTGCAGGTCCTGATCGAGCGCATGTCGAGCGATCCCGACTCCTACCGGCACGCGCTGGTCGTCAACCTGCACGGCGAGTTGCTGCCGACCCCGCCGTTGCGCAACTACTCGGACCCGGCGAAGGCGCCGGAGATCGCGCCGGGCCTGCGGGTGGTCGTGCATCCCGAGGAGATCCGCACCCAGAGTCCGCCGGCCACGGCGGGCGAGACCACCGACGTGCGGCTGCGGGTCTACGCCTGGCTCACCGAGCCGGACAGCGCCGTGTTGCCGGAGGTGATGCCTGGCGACATGCCGATCGTCATGGAGGTCATGGATATGGACCTCACCGACGGCACCGGCAATGGCCGGCTCCACCCGATGGTGAAGTTGGAGAACGTCGTCGGCGGGGTCCCGCTCGGTGCCACCTCGGACGCCAGCTACTACCCGCCGCAGCAGGCCAAGCACTACTCGGACTCGCGGTCGTGGCAGGAGATGTACTACGGCGCGTGGTTCGTGGATCGGGGACCGGGCGAGCGGAAGGCCACGGTCATCGCGCTCTACTTCACCCCGACCCGTTGCCGCCAGGTGAACAACCAGGGGCTGTATCCGAACCGCCGATCGCGGCTCTACAATTACGAGTACCAGCCGTCCCCGGACACCTTCGCCAAGGGGTTGTGGCAGGACGGCGACGGTCCCAAGAACACCGCGCGGTGGATCCTCACGATTCCGGGCGATGCCTGGAACGCGAGGATGTTCCGCGATCGGGTCTACCCGCCGAACGCGGTCGACCCGCGCCTGACGACCGAGCCGGACGTGCTGCTCACCGTGCGCACCCGGATCTGGGACGCCTACAACCCGCTGCCCTGGGATACCGGAGCATGGCCGCAGGGAACGAGTGCGCTGATCAACCAGCCCGACAACCTCAGCGAGACCTACACCTGGTGGGCGGCGACTCGCGACGCGGTGCCGTTCACCGAGCGTTCACAGTTCCACGGCGATCCGCGGCACAATCCGTACGTCGACCTCATGGCGGGCGATCCGGACTTCGGGGATGGCTACAACTGGTTCTTCGAGAGCCTGTCGAACGGCTCCGGCGAGAACGCGACCGGCGACTACCCGGGGATCCGACGGCGCTGGGACCGCTGGAACAGTGGGCCGCGCTTCGACGTGCCGCGACTGATGGAGCTGTACCGCTCGGCATTGGTCAAGGCCGGGGCGATCTACACCACCCTGTCGGGCTACTCGTACTACTACGTCGGTTGCGGCAACGAGATCGGCTACGACTCGTCGAACGGCTACCCGAACTCGATCCCGATCAACCTGATGCCGTGGGGCGGCGCGTCGGGGTCCACCGGCTACGTCAACAACATCACCGGAGCGCGCTGCTACGTGCGCAGCAAGGGAGCGGGCTACTGGTGGGGCATGCCGTGGCTGGGTGAGCTGTATCCGGACTGGGCCTACTACAGCGACTGGGCCGGAACGGACCTGGAAGGGCGTGTCCGTGGCAATCTCGGCACGACGTCGTTCTTCCGGGTCACCGAGCAGAGCGCCCACAACGGCAGCGGCTACCGTGGCTACGGTTCGGATTCGTTCAGCGAGTTCCACCGCAC
Organism: bacterium; assembly: GCA_030432695.1. Taxonomy (GTDB): domain Bacteria; phylum Planctomycetota; class UBA1135; order UBA1135; family UBA2386; genus JAUILN01. Next base: position 425,827 of record JAUILN010000004.1, read on the forward strand.
CAACACCCGCGGCTGCGTGAGCTTCTTCAACAACGGCACGTCGTCGTCGCACTTCAACCACGTGTCGACCAACGGTGACGGCCGCCTCGTCGGTCCGGGCATCGAGCTGCGAGACAACTACGGCTTCCCGATCCCGGATACCGCCTACATCAACCGGCCGTTCAACATCGACACCGGCGGCAACGTCCCGCCCGAGTTCAACTACTACCCGTACAACGTCGACCGCTCCCGCGCGACGCTGCTGCGGACCTTCTTCGACCACCCGACCGGCAACATCGGCTCCGGCCTGGTACAGGTCGAGGACGCGACCCGGGAGCACGCGGCCTGGATCGTGGTCAACGGCCTCGGTCAGACCACCGCGACCGGCTCGTCGTTCCTGGCGAAGTTCTGTCTGCTGTCGATGTACCAATCGTTCTTCGAGCTGGGTGACACCTCGCTGACCCACCGCATCAAGCAGCCGCCGCGGGTCGAGATCAGCTCGCCGACCGACATCACCGAGCTGCGTGATCCGGCGATGATCCCGATCCGCATCGAGACCGAGTGGATCCGCTGGGACCGGCTGCCGTACACCACCAACACACCGGCAGGCTTCGCAGAGGACGAGACGGAGATCCTCTACGCCATCACCTACTCGCGTGACAACGGCGTCACCTGGCAGCACCTCGACGACAACTCGCTGGCGACGATCCAGCAGCGGCCGGAGGACCCGGGTCACCTCGTCCGCGACCTCGGCCCGGGCGCCGACGAGATCGACTGGGTGGTGCCACGGGCCGAGTTCCCGGAGGGCTCGTACCTGCTTCGGGTGGAGGCCTACCGTGAGGACATGGCACTGCACTACTCCGTGCACCAGGTGAAGATCTACATCCAGCGGTGAACCGACAGAGGGCGGAGCGGGCAGCGCGCTCCGCCGGGGAGGACGACATGGAACAGCGAACGCAACATGATCCGTCGACCCGCGCGGTCCCGGATCCTCATCCACTGCCCGACGCCTCGACGCGGGAGGCCGGCTTCACCCTGCTCGAGATGACCGTCACCGCGGTGATCACCGTCTCGATGGTCTGGCTCGTGAGCACCCTGAGCCTGTCGGGCATGCGGGCCCAGAAGCTCACCGAGCGGATGGCGCGCGTCACCGAGATCACCCAGGACGTGATCGACGACATGCGCAGCGGGCTCACGTCGTCGATCCGGCTGTTCGGCAACGACGCGGTCGGTCAGGGCTACATGGACCTCATGACGCTCGACGCGTCGATGACGCCCTGGATCGCGGGGACCCGTCTGCCGTCGGTGCGCACCAATGCGCGGATCGAACCGGAAACCGCGCTCGACCCGCGCACCGGCAATGCGCTCCTCTACGCGCGCTACGCCTGGACCCACGAGTTCGAGTCGACGGCCGGCAACGTCTACCGCCTCGACGTCTATCGCCTGGAGATGTTCGGCCTGACGACCGGTGGTCGGGGACCGGGCGAGGGGCGGCCCGACGGGCTGAACCTGGCTCAGTGGGTGAGCGAGCCGATGGTCGATGGCTCGCAGATCGACCGCATCGACGACCCGATCGAGCAGGCCGAGGCCCTCATCGATCTGTTGTCCGGGGCACCCGACCGGGATGGGCAATCCCACGACCCGATCCAGGTGGTCTGGCTGGTGGGCGCCGATCCGGCCGACCCACAGACCCTGCGGCAGATCGAGTCGGTGGGGACCTTGTCGGAGGACTCGGTGTTCCCGCGGGAGTCTGCCTGGGAGATCCTCCCCGCCCCGGGCCTGATCCGCGCGGACATCCTCGACTACCGCCACCACTCGGTGGCGACGGCCTACGCGCCGTTGGTCGTAGGTGTCGGGCGGTTCGCACAACGTAGCCTGAGCACCATGGGCGGCATGCGCTCGCCGCTGCACGGCTTCGAGGTCCAGGTGGTCGGGCCCTCGTCCTCGCGGCAGGTACTCCTGCACCTGTCCCTGATCACCACACGCGCCAGCGACCACCGCGCCTGGCACGACATGCAGATCATCGTGGACATCCGGGACGTCTGATCGGACCGGAGCGGGCTTGCCCTTCCGACCGCAGCTGGCTAGCCTGCGCGGTTCGCCAGATTCCCGGAGGCAGGCTCCTTGAGCAACGACGACACGATCCCCCAGCAGCTCACCCGCCAGGTCGGCGGCTCCTTCCAGCTGACCGCGCTCCTGCAGAAGCGGGTCCGCGAGCTGGTTCGCGGCGACCGGCCCCTCTACGAGACCCGCGAGCGCAACTACATCAAGATCGCCGCGGAGGAGCTGTCGCGCGGCTTGATCGAACTCGTCCCCGACGCCGAGGACCAGACGCCGATGGGCCTCTGATCGACTGTTTCCGGAGATTTGCGCTCCCAGCGCTGATTCTCGGGAGGAGTCGATCCAAGGAACACGGGCAGCGCGGCCGACTGCCTCGGGGCATGGCGAGCGCAGCGAGTCATGCCCATCCAATGGTGGCAGGAGGCTGCGCAGATCGACTCCGGAGGAGTCGGTCCAAACAACACCATCAGCGCGGCCGACTGCCTCCGGGCATGGCGAGCGCAGCGAGTCATGCCCATCCACTGGTGGCAGGAGGCCGCGCAGATCGACTCCGGAGGAGTCGGTCCAAACAACACCATCAGCGCGGCCGACTGCCTCCGGGCATGGCGAGCGCAGCGAGTCATGCCCATCCAATGGTGGCAGGAGGCCGCGCTGAATCGTCGGGCCTGCAAGTCGTCGGGATGGGTTGCTCGAGGGCCGCGCCGGTGCGGATGGTTGCCGGCACCCGTCCGCCCGTCTCCGATGCGGACGTCCGTGACCCCCGGATGAACTCCGGCCGCACCGTTGGTCGATGATCGACGCGTGGTGCCACGCGACGACCGCAGGACCCCTCGGATCGGTGAATTCCGTCTGCTCGGCGAGATCGGGCGTGGCGGCATGGGCATCGTGCACCGCGCGGTCCACGAGCCATCGGGTCGCCCCTGCGCGCTGAAGGTCCTGCCGTCGCTGGTCGGGCTCGATCCGGCCGCGGTGGCCCGCTTCCACCGCGAGGCGGAAGCCGCGGCGCGCATCAGTCATCCCGGCATCGTCGCGGTGCACTCCTTCGGCGAGCAGGATGGCGTGCATTGGCTGGCGATGGACTACGTGTCCGGCCCGTCGCTGGATCGCCTGCTCGGTGATCTCGCGGGCCGCGATCCGGCGACCTTCCGTGGCACCTTCTTCGAGGAGACCGGCCTCTGCGACGTGGTCCCGGGTCTCGATCGGTCGGCGGGTCGTTCCAGGGGTGTCGACCGTTATGTCCGCAGCTGTCTGTGGATGCTGGCCGGGGCAGCGGAGGCGCTGGCGGTCGCGCACGATGCGGGTGTCGTGCACCGCGACGTCAAACCGAGCAACCTGCTGGTGGGGCGAGGCGGACGACTGGTCATCGCCGACTTCGGTCTGGCCCGGAACGTCGGCGACGACCCACTGACGCGCACCGGCGACGTGGTCGGCACACCGTGCTACATGGCCCCGGAACAGGCTCGGGGAGATCGCGACGTCGGGCCCGCCGCCGACGTCTACGGACTTGGTGCGACGCTGTTCGAGCTGCTGACCCTCGCGCCGCCTTTCGAGGGTGCGCATGCGGGAGACATCCTGCGCCGGATCCTCGACGAGGAGCCGACGCCGTTGCGTCTCCTGCATCCCGAGGTGCCGAGATCGGTCGCCGAACTGGTGGAGCGCTGCCTCGAGAAGGACCCAGCGGACCGGCCGGCGGATGCAGGTGGACTGGCCATCGCGCTCCGGTCGCTCGCCGAGGGTGGGTCGTGGACTCCGCCGAAGCGCGGGGCGCGGCGCTGGCTGTCGCGGGCCGTGATGCGTCACTCGCGCCCACTCGCGGCGACCGCGACCCTGTCGGCAGCTGTCGTCGGTTCGCTGGCGGTCGCCGGCATCATCCGGATGCGCGAGGCCGAGCAGGACGGGAGCGTGGCGCTGGCCGGGGCTCGCGTTCACCTGGCGCGGGGCGAGTTCGCGGCCGCGGAGAAGGCCTACGGTCGAGCCGAGGCGCTGCTCGGGCTTCCGGCGGTGGCCGAAGCACGGCTTCGCGATCGCGACGAGTGCTTCGAAGGTCTCTACGCGGCGGGCCGTCATGACGAACTCGTGGCGTGGCTGGACAGCTGGCCGTCGTCGGTTCGCGACGAGGCACACCGTCGCTGTCTCGCGCGGGCGCGAGGACTCGGCGGCCTCGTCTGCGAGGTTCCAGGGAACTGGCCCGTCGGTGCGGTGCGGATCCTCGCGCGCGAGGTTCCGTCCGTGGCGCCCGGCGCGGACGGGCCGGAGGGGATCGAGGTGCTGCCGGGTGCGTCGATCGAACTTCCGGTGGGGCACTGGCGCTTGTGTGCCGAGGGGAACGGCGTAGACGCCCTCGCCCGCCAGACCCTCGAAGTCGACGTCGTCCGTGATGTGCAGGTCCGAGTCGGGTTCTTGCCCGTGCACGAGGCGGATCGGCCCGAAGCGGATGCGGCCTTGCTGCTCGACCCGATGCGCGGAGTGCCGGTTTGGCTCGATCGCCAGCCATGGACCGTGTCGCGCCATCGTCAGCTCCTCGCGGCCCTCGACGATCCCGATCTGCGCGCGGAGCTGACGCCGGACGATCGCGGCGTGGCGCCCGTGGGTCTCGGCGCGGCGGCGGATCGACCGGTGCTCGGTCTGGAGCCGGCGCAGGCGCGGGTGCTGGCCATGCTCGCCGGAGCGCACCTTGCGGAACCCGAACTGCTGGCGGCGGCGCCGGGCGGTGCGGCCGCCGGGGGCCAGGACCCGGATCGAGTGGCCTGGCTCGCCCGCTTCGCGGAACCGCAGGTCGAGATCGGTTCCTTGCGGATGTTCGACGCCCGCGCAGCCGCGGCGGCAGCGTCGGGCATCCGCCGCGCTCGGCGTTTCGCGATCGACACCGGAGGTCGGGTCGGTCTCACGCTCTGGGCTCGCACCGACGAGCAGGGGCGTGTACGCCTCGATCTCGATGGCTGGCGACGTCGTGACGTTCCGCAGGTCGTGGGTCTCGAGGGCGGCGTGCCGATGCCGGCACAGCTGGTCGACCTCGCGGATGGCGGCCTCGAGCTCCGCCTGGCAAGGCCGGGCGTGACCGTTCGGGTCGACCTCACCGTCGTCGCGGTCGAGGCACTGCAGGGTGACGCGGGTCGACTCGAACTCGACTTCCCGGCCGGTGTGCCGGGAGTCGCCGAGCTGTTCGCGGTCCAGCTGGCGACCGGTGCGGCGATCAGAGACTCCGGCGCGCTGCGGTGCGTGGCGCGTCAGTCCTCGGTCGGTAGTCTCTGGGAGGTCCGTCGCGACCCAGGGACCGACCCGGGGCCGCGTCTGGTGCTGGATGTCGACGGAGCGTGGACCGAACGCTGGCCATCCGCGGCTCGGGTGCGGAGTTGGCTCGCTGCGGCCGGGGGCGAGTCCGGGGAACTTCGTGCGGTGGTCGCGCTCGGCGACGTCGTCGCGATCGACCGCGTGGTCGGGAGCCCGATCGACGAGTCCGATGACGTCGGCCGACCGGTCCCGGGTTGGCGCGAGCGAGTCAGCGTCGACCGCGGATTCGACCCGCCGACGGTGATCGCTCGCTTCCCGGCGCGACGTCCCGACACCGGGGTTCTCGCGGCGGGCGGCTACCGGCACGAGGGGCTCGGAATCGTCTGGAGTCCGGAAGGGGCGGGGCCGACCGGAGACGTCGCTCTCGAGCGGCTCGCCGAGCACTGGTTGCCGGTGCAGGTGCGAGCCATGAGCGGACGGCTTCCCGGTGTCCGGGTCCTGGTGACCGCACTTCCGGTCGAGCTGGGCCGGTCGCCGGCCGCGTCGCTGTTCCGGCTTTCCGGTGGCACGAGCGGCGATCCGCGACGGCTACGGGATGCCTGGGAGGAGCCGGTGGCGTTCGGTAGCGGGATCGAACTGGTCGAGAGCCATGCCCTGTTGTTCGTCGACGGGCAGGACGCAGTCCGCCACGAGCGGTGGCTCCACCTACGCAAGGCCGGTCGTGCCGAGCTGCTGTGGCGCGAGGTAGTCCAGGCCGACGGAAGACAGGATGCGCTGGAGTCGGCCGAGTCTGCGGCGGTCCAGGCGTGGTTCGAACGTCTCCGCGCAGGTCTCGCGTACTGATCGACGACGACCCTCCGGCTCCGAGTCCGTCCCGGATCGGGATCCCGGTTCAGCTCGGGTGTCGCGATGGACGATGTCCCGAACGGTCCTGTCCGGTATCGGAACATGGGCCCGACCGCCGCCGACCCTGTTCGGGAGACTGCCATGAGACGCCCGCTGTTCCTCGCCGCCCTGTTCGCCTCGGGCCTGACGCCGCTGCTCGCCCAGGACCCGCGACCGGCCGGTCGCGACGAGGTCCAGCGCGAGATCGAGGCGCGCGAGCGCGCGATGCGCGAGGGCAAGGTCGTGCGCAGCAACGTGCGCATCACCGTCCGTCTGAAGAACGGCAGCAAGCTGGCGGGTGTGGTGCGCAACGGCCGCTTCATCGAGCGCCACGACGGGCTGCAGTTCGTGCCGGCCGACGTACGCGTGGAGGGCGCGGGCGTGCGGTTGTGGTACTACGATCAGACCAACAGCTACGTGTTCCTGCCGTTCGAGACCATCGACTCGCACACCATCGGCAAGGTGCTGACCGACGACGAAGTGCGCGAGATCGGCCTGCAGTTCGACAAGGAGCAACGGGAGCGGTTGGCGCGCCTGCGCGCCGAGCACGCGCGTCGAGAGGCTGCCGCGAAGAACGGCGGTGGCGAGGGGGTGAAGGGGGGCGATCCGGCGGGAGGTCCCGATCAGAGCGGACCGGCGCCGGAGGGAACGGGCGGCGACGAGATCCCCGAACTCACCGAGACCCAGCGGGCGCTGCTGGCCGAGTTCCCCCCGGGGACCGAGTGGTATCCCGCCAAGCTGGGCGAGCTCGAACGGCGCAAGGTCGTCATCGGCGTGTTCCCGAACGAGAAGGAACAGCGCTTCATGGACAACTTCGCGGCCTGGAACGAGGCCTACGAGGTGTGGCGCGAGATCGAGCAGCGGGAGGCGGCGAAGAACGGTGGTGGCACCGGCGGACCGCCGGCGCCGGGTGGCACGCCGACCCCGAAGCCCGGCGCGACGCCGCCGGGCGGGGCCACTCCGCCCGGAGCCACGCCGCCAGGAGGAGTCGGCCCACAGGGCAGCACCCCGCCCACCGGTTGGGGCAAGCGGACGACCGGGAGTGGTTCGGGTCTTTGAGCCCCGGGTTCGACGCCGCCGAATCGACTTGATCTCGGAGGGCCCGGCGCAATCCTCCTCAGGATGCCCGAGGCATTCCTGTTCACCGGCCAAGGCTCCCAGTTCCCCGGCATGGGGAAGGACCTCGCCGAGAGCCATTCCGCAGCCGCCGAGACCTTCGCAGCCGCCGACGAGGCGCTGGGGGAGTCGCTCTCCGCGCTGTGCTTCGAAGGCCCCGAGGATCGACTCGGCCTCACCGAGAACACCCAGCCGGCCACGCTGACGGTGTCGATCGCGGCTTGGCGGGCGGCCGGTGCCCGTCGCCCCGACGTTGCTGCGGGCCACTCGCTCGGCGAGTACTCCGCGCTGACCGCGGCGGGGGTGTTCGGGTTCGCCGACGCGGTGCGGCTGGTGCGCGAGCGGGCCCGGCGCATGCAGGCCGCGGTCCCCGCAGGAGTGGGCGGCATGGTGGCACTGCGTCGCTCCTCGGTCGAAGAGGCGCGGGAGCTGGCGGCATCGATCCAGAGCGGCGTCTGCGACGTCGCGAACTACAACACGCCGGCACAGATCGTCCTGTCCGGCTCCGCCGAGGCGATGGACGAGGTCGTCGAGAAGGTCGGCGCGCGCATGGCGGTGCGGCTCGCCGTGTCGGTGCCTTTCCACAGCTCGCTGCTGAAGGACGCCGCGGCCGGATTCGCCGAGGTGCTACGCGACGTGCCGATGCGCGATCCGTCGTTCCCGGTGTGGTGCAACGTCGACGCCAGGCCGGTGACGACCGCGGCCGAGGCGCGCGACGCGCTCGAGCGGCAGTTCGCGGGTTCGGTGCTGTGGACGCAGACGGTCGAGGCGTTGCTGCAGGATATCGGCGTGCGGCACTTCGTCGAGTTCGGACCGAAGCCCACGCTGGCCCGGATGGTCCAGCAGATCGCCCAGCCGCTGGGCGTGGGAGAACTCGTCGTCGGATCGGTGTGCACCTCGGCCGACCTGAGCGGTAGCTCCGAAGCGTGATCCTCTCGACACCAGTTTCGGGTGCGGGAGGTCGAGGTCGGTTGGATGGCTGCTGACGACGCCGTTCGGGTGCTGCGCCGCAGCCTGTGGCCGCTGTCGTTCGTCTACGCGGGCGTCGCGGCGCTGCGCAACGGGTTGTTCGACCGCGGCATCAAGCGTGTCCACCGGATCGGCCTGCCGGTGATCTCGGTCGGCAACCTCACCGTCGGCGGGACCGGCAAGACGCCGATGGTGAGCTGGCTGGTGGACCGTGCCCAGGCCGAGGGTCTGCGGCCGGCGGTCCTGGCGCGGGGCTACGGCCGCGCGTCGGATGCCGAACTCAACGACGAGGGATTGTTGCTGCGGCAGCGCCACCCCGGCGTGCCGCAGATCCAGGACTCCGACCGCGTCGCCGGGGCGCAGGCCCTGGAACGGCGTGGCGACGTCGACGTGGTGATCCTCGACGACGGTTTCCAGCACCGTCGACTGCGCCGTGACCGGGACCTGGTCCTGGTCGACGCACGGCGACCGCTCGCCGACCATCGGGTTCTGCCAGCCGGCGACCTGCGCGAATTGCCCGGCGGTCTGCGCCGTGCCGACCTGGTGGTGATGACCCGGGCGGAGGGCCTCGACGCGTCGGCACTGGACGAGCGGCGCGTCGGATTGCGCCGGATCGCGCGGCGTGACGATCTGCCGATCCTGGCCGCCGAACATGCGCCGCGCGGCGTCGAGTCACGGCCTGGGTCAGGTGCGCTTGCGGGGCCCGAGTCCCTGCGCGGTCGCCGGGTGTTCCTGGTCTCGTCGATCGCCCGGCCGGCGAGCTTCGAGGCGACCGTCGAGCGGCTCGGCGCCGAGGTCATCGAGCACCGGGCCTACCGCGACCACCATCGGCACGACCACCTGGCGCTGCGCGCGCTGGCCCGACGCGCGGCCGAACTCGGCGCAGAGTTGCTGACCACCGCCAAGGACGCGGTCAAGTTCCCCGACGCCGAGGACTGTCCTCACCTGGTGCTGCACATCGGGCTGCGCTTCCTCGGAGCGGAACCAGACGCGAGGCAGCTCGGTCTCGACCTCGCGACACGTGCCGCGGGAGAGCCGTCGTGAAGCGGCCGACCCTGTTCCATCGCGTCACCTACTGCGTGGCACGCGCCGGGATCTTCATGGTCGCGCTGCTGCCGGAGCGACTCGCCTATGGAGCGCTGGGGATGGTCGGCGCGCTCTACGTGACCTGCTCGCCGCGGCGACGTGCGATCGGCGAGGCCAACCTCGCGCTGGCGCTGCCGGCGTCGACCGCGGCGGAGCGGCGCCGGATCCTCCGACGCAGCACTGCGAACTCGTTCCAGAACGTCCTCGACATGATCTGGTCGCTGCGGCTGTTGGCGAAGGGACGCCTGCTGGAGAGGGTCGACGTGAATGGATTCCAGCAGAAGGTCTCGACGCCGCCGCCGTGGATAGGCTGTGCGGCGCATCTCGGCAGCTGGGAGGTCGCAGCCAGCAGTCTCGCCGCGATTGGCTACGAGTGCCACGCGCTGGGGCGCATGCCCAAGAACCCGCTGACCGCGGCATTCCTGCGGCGTTCGCGCGAGTCGGCGGGCTTCGTCCTGCACCCCCGCCGTGGTGGGATCCGGCCGTTGGCCCGGGCACTCGCCGGCGGCAAGGTCGGCCTGCAGGTCATCGACCAGAACCAGCGGCTGCGAGGGGTCTTCGTGCCGCTGTTCGGGCGCCTGGCGAGCACCGAACGGTCCGCGGCGACTCTGGCGCTGCGGCGTGGCTACCCGGTCTACGTCGGCGTCGCGGTCCGGCTCGAGAAGCGGTTCCGGTTCCGGTTGGAGGTGCTCGGGCCGCTGCATCCGGCGCTGCGCGACGGGGAGCCGATGGAGGATGGGATCCGGCGGATCTGCACCGACTTGAACCGCGCGCTCGAGGAGCTGATCGTCCGGCACGCAGATCAGTATCTGTGGATTCACGACCGCTACCGCACGAGACCACCCGAAGAGATGGTCGGTGCCGATTCCGGCGGGCCTCGCGCGTAGACTGCGGGACGTCCCATGCAACGACTCGCCCGACTCCTGCACGACCTCGGATCACCCTCGATCCTGGTGGTCGGTGACCTGATCCTCGACCGTTACATCGAAGGTGCCGCCCGCCGGGTCTCGCCCGAGGCGCCGGTGCTGGTGTTCGAGAAGGAGGACGAGCGCAACCTGCTCGGTGGTGCGTGCAACGTGGCCGCCAACCTGGTGAGTCTTGGGGCCCGCACGGCGGTGCTCGGCGTGGTCGGAACCGACGGCACGGGCCGGCGGCTGCGCGAATTGCTCCGCGAGGTCGGCATCGACGATGCCTGGACGGTGGAGGATCCCAGCCGTCCGACCACGCGCAAGACCCGCTATGTCAGCCGCACACAGCAGGTGCTCCGTGTCGACGAGGAGCGTCGGCACGCTCTGGTCGGAGCTGCGAAGGAGGCGCTGCTGGCACAGCTCGCGGTGCGCCCGTTCCCGTTCGAGGCGATCCTGCTGAGCGACTACGGCAAGGGGGTGCTCGACCGGGCGGTCGTCGAAGCAGCCGTCGCGGCGGCGCGCAGCGTCGATGGACTGGTGGTCGTCGATCCGAAGGGTACCGACTATGCCAAGTACCGAGGTGTCGATCTCCTGACTCCCAACAAGCGGGAGGCGGAGGGCGCGACCGGCGTGCGGATCGAGACGGATGCCGATCTCCGGCAGGTCGCCCATCGGCTGCGGGAACTCACCGGAGTGAAGACCGCGACCGTCACCCTCGGCAAGGATGGCGTGTTCTTCGAGACCGAGTCTGGCGAGGCCAAGACCATCCCGACCGAGGCGAAGTCGGTGTTCGACGTGACCGGTGCGGGCGACACCGTGGTGTCGATGTTGACGTTGGCCCGCGCGTGTGGGATCGGGATCGAGGACAGCCTGCGGCTCGCCAACGCCGCGGCCGGGATCGTGGTCGGCCGTTTCGGAACCTGGGCGGTGTCGCGCCGGGAAATCCTCACGCTGCTCGGGCAGCAGCCTCCCGGCAAGATCCTCGACCGCGACGAGGCGGTGTCGATCGCGGCAAGGATGCGTGCGGACGGGCGACGGCTCGCATTCACCAACGGCTGCTTCGACATCCTCCACCCCGGTCACACCGAATACCTCTCCCGGGCTCGTGGCTATGCCGACGCGCTGATGGTCGGACTGAATACCGATGCCAGCGTGCGTCGTCTCGACAAGGGGACCGACCGGCCGATCAACCCGCTGCGGGACCGCATGGACGTGCTGGCCGCACTGCAGGCGGTGGACTTCATCGTCCCGTTCGACGAGGACACACCGCTCGAGTTGATCCGTGCAGTGACGCCGGACGTGCTCTGCAAGGGCGAGGATTGGCGCGACAAGGGTGTCGTCGGCCGCGAGTGGGTCGAGGCTCATGGCGGCCAGGTGGTGCTGGTGCCGCTGCGCAGTGGTTGCTCCACGACCGCGATCATCGAGCGGATTCGGGCGTCGAGTCCGTGACCCAGGAGCCGATGGTTGATCCTGTTCGCGCGCTCGGGTCGGCGGTTCCATCGGGGCGACGAATCAACTCAGGGCGCTCCGATCCGGCGGTCGACCTTCTATCATGGGAATCTGCAGCGAACCGAGGGACGGAACGACCGTGACCAACCTGACCGACTACGCGCGCATCATCGGCCTCGAGGAGTTTGCACGACTCCGAGACGAACGGGCGGACGAGCTCGGGCGGATCGTGTGCACCAGCGGTGGCTACGATCCGATCCACCCGGGCCACGCCAGCTGCCTGGTCGAGTCCCGCAAGTACGGGGACACGCTGGTGGTGGTCGTGAACGGCGACTCCTTTCTGCGCGACAAGAAGGGCAAGCCGTTCCAGGACCTCGCGACGCGCTGTCGGATCGTCGCCTGCATCCGCCACGTCGACTTCGTGGTGCCGTTCGAGATCGAAGGAGATCCCACCACCCGCGAGGCCCTGCGCCGCATCCGGCCGCACGTGTTCACCAAGGGTGGTGACCGCACCGACGCCAGCAACATCCCCGAGTGGGAGGTTTGCGAGGAGCACGGCATCGAGGTGGTCTCCGGAGTCGGTCTGGACAAGGCGTGGTCGAGTTCGGACTTCCTCCGCGAGTGGGGGGAGTTCTGGTCGCGCGAGAAGGGGTGAGTCCAAGCGCTCGTTCGGTGGTGTCGTAGTCGGACGTCCGGGTTCCGGATGGATGGCTCGGGTGGCGTGTATGGATCCCATCGCGCGGCGCCGGGCGGTTCGTGTGGGGCCGTAGTCGGCGCCCGAGGCGCACGGGGGAGGTGCGTGTATCGCAGGCGGTGGGGGCTATCCTCGGCGGCGTATCCGTCCATCCCTCGCCCTGCCTTCTCGGAGGATCCCCGCCGTGGTCGTCGTCCCCCGCAACGTCCGCTCGAAGGACAAGGTCTTCAAGAGCCCCGCCACCCTCGCTGCCGTACTCCAGGGCCTGCAGGCGCAGGGCAAGACCGTCGTACTCTCCAATGGTGTCTTCGATCTGCTGCACGTCGGTCACGTGCGTTGTCTCGAGGACGCGCGCGCGCGCGCCGACTTCCTGGTCGTCGCGGTCAACAGCGATTCATCGGCCGCTGCCAACAAGGGCAAGGGACATCCGCTGATCCCTGCCGACGAGCGCATGGAGCTGCTCTCCGCGCTGTGGTTCGTCGACTACGTCACCGTGTTCGACGGGGAGACCGCCGACGAGTTGCTCGCCACTCTGCGGCCCGATCTCTACGCGAAGGGCACCGACTACACGTTGAAGACCCTGCCGGAGCGAGACACGCTGAAGGAACTCGGCGTCAAGGCGGTCTTCGTCGGCGACAAGAAGGATCACTCCAGCAGCAAGCTGATCCAGAAGATCCGTCGCCGCAAGCTCGACTGATGCGGGTCCCGCACTCGAAGCCGATCACGCGGTCGGCGCGGGCCGCCGATCAGGCGTAGACGCCGCGCATCTTGGTGATCTTCGCGACGCGGTCGATCCCGAGCAGGTAGGCGGCGATCCGATTGCTGACCTCGAAGCGCTTGGCCATGTCCACGACGTCGTTGAACGCGCGGACCATGATCCCCTCGAGTCGTTCGTTGACCTCTTCCTGGCCCCAGAAGTAGCCCATGCGGTCCTGGACCCACTCGAAGTAGGACACCGTGACTCCGCCAGCATTGGCGAGGATGTCCGGCACCACGAACACGTTGTTGTTCTCGAGGATCCGGTCGGCCGCCGCGGTGACCGGTCCATTGGCGCCCTCGACCAGCAGCTTGGCCTTGATGTTCTCGGCGTTCCGACTCGTGATCACGTTCTCGGTGGCGGCCGGTACGAGGATGTCGACCGGCATCTCGAGGAGTTCGGCATTGCTGAGGCGATCGCCTTCGTCGTATCCCTCGAGCGTGCGGAATCGGGCGAGGTGCTCGCGGACTGCCTTTACGTCGAGGCCCTTCTCGTTGACCAGTGCACCGGTGATGTCGGAGATCGCCTGGACCTTGATGTTCATCCCGTCGAGATACGACGCGGTGACCTGACCCACGTTGCCTGCTCCTTGCACCGCGGCAGTGCACTGTGCCGGATCGAGCTCCATCACCTTCAGCGCCTCGCGGGTGCAGAGCATCAGGCCGCGGCCGGTCGCCTCGATGCGACCGAGCGAGCCACCCAGGCCGACCGGCTTGCCGGTCACCACCGCCGTCGACGCCTGCCGCACATGCATCGAGTAGGTGTCCATGATCCACGCCATGACCTGCGGCGCGGTCCCCATGTCGGGTGCGGGGACGTCGCGGTCCGGACCGATGATGTCCAGGATGCTCGCGGTGTAGCGGCGCGTGATGCGCTCGAGCTCGCCCATCGACAGCTTGGTCGGGTCGCAGACCACGCCACCCTTGCCACCGCCGAACGGCACGTTCACCACCGCGCACTTCCAGGTCATCCACGCGGCGAGGGCGCGGACCTCGTCCAAGGTGACGTTCTTGTCGAAGCGGATCCCGCCCTTCGCAGGGCCTCGGGCCAACGAGTGCTGCACGCGGTAGCCGGTGAAGACCTCGATCGACCCGTCGTCCATCACGATCGGGATCGCGACGGTCAGTTCCCGGTCGGGAGTTCGCAGGATGCGGTAGAGGCCCTGGTCCAGGCCGAGCTTGTTGGCAGCCAGGTCGAACCTGGCGTGCATCGCTTCGAACGGGTTCTCCTCGCCGAGGACCTGATTGGGATTCATGGGCGACCGCGGTGCCGGGACGCTGCTCGTCGGATCGACAGGATGCGCTTGTGTGCCGCCGTTCGCTGGGGCGGGTGCAGGCGGGAGGATCCCTCGGGCACGGGCCGATGGCGGGTCACGAGCTGGGTTTCGGAAGGTAACGTTGGTCTCGATGGCCGGCAACATGACCGTGGAGGAAGCGCGCTGCTGCAGGTGCTTGCAGTGAGTCTCCTCGTCGGCGCCGACGGCGGACTCGCGCGCCGGCTCGGCTACCACCAGGCCGGGGACCTCCTGGAGGATGCCCGCGGGGTGCAGGTCCGCTGCCTGCCGCGAGGTTCGACGTGGCGTTTCGAGGTCGGTGGCTTCGGCTACTTCCGGAAGGTTCGGGTCGGTCATGTTCGGGACGCCCGCAATGAGTGGCGGACGCTCACCGCGCTGCACGCCGAAGGGGTCGCGGTTCCCGAGCCGGTCGCACTCGCTGTGGCCGGCCGGAGGTCCGCGCTGGTGATGCGCGAGGTCCCCGGGCGGGAGGTCGCGAGACTGTTGGTCGAGGTCGGGGACGACCACGCGGCCGTCGACGCCTTCGTCCTGCACCGCGTCGCGCCCCTGGTGCGTCAGCTCCACGCCGGCGGACGTTTTCATCGGGACCTCTACTGGGGCCACCTCTTCGCGACCTCCCTGGGTCTCGACGGCCCGCTGCACCTGATCGACTTGGAGCGCGTCGTGCGTCCGCGGTTCGGGCGACGGCGGTGGCTCGTGAAGGACCTCGCCGCCTTGCTCGCGTCTTGGCCTCGCCGCCCGGCTCCGTGCCTCGGAGCACGATTTCTGCGCGCTTGCGGACTGACGTTGGACCGAAACCTGGTCCGTGCGATCCTGCGGAAGGCGACCCGGATCCGCGCGCACCGGCCGCGTCACGAGGGTGCTCCCGGCGACCGCGCGACCTGAGGCGGTCCGGTTCCCCGACGGTGGAGTCAGGGCAGGCGAAAGAAGGGTCCGACCCCCGTAAGCCGGGTTCTGGTGCCGGGTCCGGAGACCCGGTGACGGCCATTTCTCTAGGCCCCACCTCGCGGCGGGGCTCCAACGACGCCCTCGGAAGCTCCGCGCGGGCCGCGCTGCTCCCTGTCGGTCTTCCTCCGGGTGGGGTTTGCCTGCTCGTCCGCGGTCGTCCGCGGCCGGGTGCGCGCTTGTCGCACCATTTCACCCTTGCCGTCGCGGCGCTCGGGGCGCCGCCGGCCGGCGGTGTGATCTCTGTGGCACTTTCCCTGACACCCCGCCCGGAGGCGGCATGCCGGTGGGCGTTACCCACCACCCTGCCCTGTGGAGCCCGGACTTTCCTCCCGCGCTGTCGCGCCGGCGGCCATCCGGGGGTCGGACGACCCGGAGCGTAGTGGCATGTCCGGCTCACGTCGAGGTCGCGCTGCCACGTCGGACCGTCTCTCTTGGTCGACCGCAACAAAAGACTTTGCGGTGACTTGTCGCGGCCGGACTTGCCGACCGCCGCCAGGGTGGTAGCTTCCCTGAACCGATGGTTCGAGGCTTCGGCCTCGGCGCGCGCTCCGTCGGCAGGATCGTCCGGCCCCGGTCGTGACATCCTCATCCTCTCTGCACCTTTGATTCGCACCTCCGTCCCTCCCCTTCCGGTCGTGATCCGTCCTCTGGTCGTGCTTCTGGCTGCGTCGTGCATCGTTTCGATGGTGTGCGCTGGGTCGATGGCGCCGGTCGGGTCGATGGCGCCGGTCGGGTCGAGCGGGCGCCCAGATGCCGGGCTCGATCTCGAGGTCCGGTTCGCCTACGGCCTGGGCGGTGCGAATACCTGCCGTGGCGCTGGCCGTCTGGTCGGGGCGCGGTTGCTCGGAAAGGTCGCCGAGCTGGATGAGGGATCGATGCCTTGGCCCGGCGTGCCCGCAATCCAAGATCCGGGCCCTCCGGTCGGTCCCCGGGATCCGGAAGTCACCGGACCTGCCTACCAGCCAGCTGCGGATGCGGCGAAGGGTGGAGGCGGCGCGGAGAAGCCGGGGTCACCGGTCCCTGAACCGGCGACCTTGTTCCTCGTCGGCTCGGGCATCGTCGGCCTCGCGGTGTCGTCTCGACGTTGGCGGCGTGGCCTGCAGCGTTCGGGGCAGTAGACGCTCGCGGCAGTAGAGCCGGAGTTTCGGCCGGTCCCGAGGAGTCGGGGTCACGGGAGACCATTCTGCCCAGCACGCGCCCTCGCACCCAGGGACTTGGCACGCACTGGATCGGAGCGTGTCCCGTGACCCAGCCTCCTGGCGGTCAGGGTTCCTCGCTCGGCGGGATCGGTGGGAGCTTCGGCCCGAACCGGTCCAGGAAGCGCTCGAGGATCACCAGCGCGGAGACGGCGTCGGCCATCTGGCGCCGCTGCGCGGCCCGCATCCCCGCGGACTTCAGGCGCTCGTGGGCTTCGTCGGTCGTGGCGGTCTCGTCCTCGGTCGCGACTGGGATCCGAAGGCGATGGCGGAGCGCCTCCACGAACCGCATGGTCCGCGCCCCACGCTTCCCGAGTCCGCCGTCGGGAGCGAGCGGTAGGCCGACGACGACCAATTCCGTGTCGCGCTCGCGACAGAGCCCGGCAACCGCGGCTATGCGGTCGTCGTCGGTCTCCGCCACGATGTTCGGAAGCGGCAACCGCAGGCTGCCGGTCCAATCCGTCGAGGCGACACCGGTGCGGCGGTCGCCCAGATCCAACGCGAGTATGCGAACGGGTGGTCGATCCTCTCCTGCTGACATGCTGGTTCTCTGGAAGAGTCGACGGTGTCGCGCGGCGAGATCGTCGTCCGATGAGACGACCGGTTCACGGGCCACCGCCGCGACGTGTCGTCGGCGGAGGGATCGGTTCGAGCGGGGGGCGTGACGGAGTGTCCTGACCCAGCCAGACCGGTTCGACCTTCGGGTTGCGCAGATCGCCGAACAGGTGGAACTGCACGATCTGGTTGGAGAGCATCCGCACCAGCTGCGGGATCAGGGTCCAGTCGGCACTCTTGCCGAAGAAGTCCGGGAAGTCGAGCTGGAGGTCGACGTAGCCGTCCATCCCGATCGAGCCCTTGCCTTCGACCTCCAACAACGGCGAGACGAGCTGGAGTCCGCTGAACGAGATGCGGTGGTCACGCACGTCGAGTTCGGTGCTGAGGCGTTCGAACGTCGGGCGGCGCGGGCGTTCGAGGTAGCTGTAGATCGCCCGGAACGCCGGAACCTTGCCGAGATCGGCGTCGCTGATCCGGAGGTCGCCAGAACCGACGGCTTCGTGCAGGCGTGCACCCGGCAGGTGCTCGAGGGTGAAGTGACCCGCGAGGTTGCCGCGCAGGTTCGCGTCCTGCACCGCGCTCGCCTCGAGCAGCGACGCCAGACTGAGGTTCTCCCATTCGAGGCTGAATGACAGGTCGCCATCGTCGGCGAAGCGGTACACCGCGTCCGGACCGCTGGTGGCGGCGCCGCGCACTCTGCCGAGGTGCAGGCGACAGAGCACGTCATGGAACCGTACGGAATCGATGTCGGCTTCGAAACGGGCGGTGCCGCCGGTCAGGCGGTGGCCGTGCAGGCTGGCGCCGCCGTTGTCGACGCGACCCTTGATGGAGCCGGAATCATCGGTGAACCAGCTGTCCTCGATCGTCCAGCTGCCGGAGATCTTCTGTACCCGGGTGCCCAGAGTCATCGCGACGTCCTGTGCGATGACGACTCCGCGGATGCGGGTCTCGAACGAGTCCGAGTCGTCGGGGAACAGGAAATCGAAGATCAGGCTCTCGACCGCCGCCGTACCGCGAACCTCACGTGCCAGGTAGGTCTCGCGTAGCGGACCCTCCAGCAGGTTGGCGAGGCGGTCATCGATCGGGAACTCGGGGCACGACACCTGGAAGGAGATCCGGGTCGCCCGGTCCTCGTGGCGCGCGAAGCCGCCGTCGCAGAACACCGGCTTGCCGGCCATCGTGCCGCGGATGTGTTCGAGTGTGGCCTCCCCGTCGCGGATCATCAGGTCGCCGAACAACGACTCCGCGGGGGCCGGCAGGAATGGTGCGGCAGAACGGACTCCGCGGAGCTGCACCTGCAGGTCCTGCGAGTAGCCGTCGGGTCCCGCATCGCCGTGCTGCCGCCAGACGAGGTCGACCACCCCGCGGGGATCGAGGACCCGCCAGCTCTCCAGGTCGAAGGCCTCATAGCGGTCGATCGCTGCGCCGACCTCCTCGGTCAGGCGCAGCCCCTCGACGACAGCGGTGAGATCGATGTGAGGCCCAGATGCAGGTGCCGTGTCTACCACCCCGTGCACGAACAGGCTCGGCGGGGGCGCATCGTCATCGAGCCGCTGGTCGATGTGGCCTCGGACGCCGCCGACCTCGATGCGCGCTCGCGAGCCGTTGCCATGCACGAACACCGGTCCGGTCAGATCGCGGAACGGTAGGCCGAGGGTCTTCAGTTCGGCCGTGCCGTCTTCGAGGTCGACCCGCAGATCGTAGTCGAGGTCTTCGCCAGCTCGTCGTCGCCACAGGTGGAGGTCGACGTCCCCGCCCGAGCGCAGTCCGAGCAGGTCGAGTGTCTCCGCGAGTTCGGGGCCGAGGCCGCGGAGCGCCGCATCGAACTCGTCGTCGGGTCGGATGTCCTGGCCGACGATCCGTACCTCGGTCGCAAATCGGCGGTCGGGATCGGCTGCAGTTCCTGCGTCGTCGTGGACCGCCACTCGGACGGCGAGGGGCGCACCGCCCCGCTGGCCTTCGAGATCGACCAGGATCTCGCTCTCCCGGATCTCGATGCTGCCGACGATGTCGTCGACGCGCACCGGGAAGTCGGCGTAGCTGGCGGACGCGAGCAGGGGTTCGATCCGCACCGCGACGCCCGCTGCCTCTGCGTCGCCTCCGCTCTCGAAGCCCGGGCCGACTCGCACATCGACCCTCAGTCTGGCGCGGCCAGCCGGCTGGTACTCTTCCCAGACCGTAGCCGCCCTGGAGTCCAGGTTGCGCAACGCATCGAGCATCTGCGCGGAGAAGGGCAGGTCGTCGCCCTCGATCACCAGATCGACATCGGGTGCCCGTCGCGATTCGGTGACGATCCGGCCATCGACCCGGATCGTGCCCTCGTCGCCGAGCCGGCCTCGCACGTCGTCCACACCGACCACGCCATCACGCACGGTGACGGTGCCGTGGAGGCCGGTCAGTGGATGAGGGAAACCGAAGCGGCGCGCACCGTCCGACTCCGCCATGCCGATGAAGGTCGCACCGACGTCGAACAACTCCAGTTCGAGTCCGAACTGTTGCTCGCGGCCTTCGACCGGACTCGGGTGATGGAAGCGGATGTGGGCGTTGGCGCGACCACCGCGCGGCTGGAACGCGTCCCAGGCCAGTCTGGCTTCGGGGACATTGCGGAGCGCCTGGCCGATCGCGGGACGGACCAGGACGTCCCGAGCAACGACCTCGAGGTCGACCTGGCGCTCGCCGTCGAACAATGCCGTGAGCTTCGCGCGAGCCTCGAAGTTGCCGTCGGTGCCGTGATCGACGATCTTCGCCTGCAGGCTCCCGCCTTCGTGGAACGGGCGGAACGTCGCTTCGGCAGAAGCTCCTTCCAGCGGATAGGGCAGCGCTGAGGACTGCAATGCCAGCTCCTCGACGTGGGTGGATACCGACAGCTCCATCTGCTGGTCGGCTCCGGCGCGTGCCGCATGCAGCGTCAGTTCGGTCACCTGCCCGCGCACATGTGCATCGGCCAGGAACTCGCCTGCGGCCGGGTGGTAGGCGTGGATCGAGTCGGGGTCGATCGCGAAATCGGTCGCTCGCAATTGCACCGCTCCGACGTCGGCGGCGAGGTCCCAGTGGCCCTCGATCGTCAGCCCTTCGTCGCGTGGCCCGGTGCCGCGGCCGGTGATCCCGAACTGCCACGAGCCGGCTTCCGTGGGCAGCAGTTCCAGTCCGAGGTCGCCGATCCGCAATGCAGGCGTGTCCGGCGCGAACCGGATCAGCAATTCGCCTCGTTCGACGAGGATCGGCGGTGGGGCGGCGGGTTCGCGGCCGGTGTCCGTCTCGCGCGCGGCAAGGAGCGCGGTGAGGTCGGGCAGTCGGCCTTCGATCAGGTCGATCTCGAGGACCACGCCTTCGGCGCGCACGCTGCGCAGGGTTCCCGGATCCCGCAGCGGGTTGGTGCCGACACCGATCTCGACGCGCTCGGCGCGGAGGCTTGCCGTCGAGCGATTCCCAGCCTCGCCGGTGCGGACCGAGAAGTCGGACAGGGTGACCACACCACCACCGAGATCGACCTGGGCACTGCCGAGTCTGAATCGCTGCGGATCCAGGATCTGGGCGAGCTGCCGGGTCACGAAGCTGCTGGAGACTCCGGAGCTGCGGAGCACCAGCCAGGTGCCGACCGCGATCGCGACGAGGACGCCGGCGTAGATCAATGCGATCCGGGAACGGGTCAATGCAGGAAGGCTCGTCGCGGGGCTCGGAGGTCAGGCCGCCGGGTCATGGCACTCGTATCGATCCGGGGGGGCACGCGTGCCTGGCGGAATGGTCTCCGGTGACTCGGGCTTCCAGGTCACCGGGAAGCGGGTGGGGCCCGAAGATAGCCGGCCGATCGGAGCCGCGCGAGGTGGAGCGGATGCCTCACGCGGACCGGTCGAAGCGTTCCGCTTGCGGGTCGTCGTCGTGCTCGCGTGTCGCGTGGAATGGCAGTGCTTCTCGTCTACACACGCTCCAGATACGACCGCGATCGCCGGCCGAATCATGCGCGCGCACCCCGAAACCCGCCGAAACCGCTCGGAAACGGCCGGATTCGGCCTCTGGAGGGGGTTTTTGCTTTGACTCGGTTTCTGCACCGCTCGAACATCCCAGCGACAAACGAGGTTGCCGAGGGGGCAGCCTCGCATTCGTTCGATCGTCTGACTCGAGGAATCGAGATGGCTGCCAAGAAGAAGACTTCCAAGAAGGCCAAGAAGGCTGGCCCCGCCGAGTTCATCATCTCCAAGTCGCGGACCAAGGCCGCGGTCACGGAGTGCAACGTGTCCTCGGAGTTCTACGAGGCGCTCGACAACCGAGTCCGCGAGATCATCGCGGAAGCGGAGCAGCGCACGCTGGGCAATGGTCGCAAGACCCTGAAGCCCGTCGATCTGTGAGTCGTCGATCCGTTGGATCGGCGTGACTTCGGCTTTCGTCGGAAGGCGCAGAACCCGGGTTGGTGGTCAGCCACCCGTGTCCGCGTTTCTCGGGCGGACCGACGAGGAGGGTCGCTTCGGCGGCCCTTCTTCGTGTACCGACGGTTCGATCGTGTCCCGATGGTTCGGCCCCGATCGGACGGACGAGAGTCGACCGACGCCGCGAGGCGGCCGGTTTGCGGGAGTCGCGCGGTGGCCCGATCGGTCCGCGCGGTAGGAGCCATCCCGAATGCGGGGGCGTGGGCTCAGTCGTCGGCGTAGGTGCCCATCAGGTACAGCGGCTCGATGCCCTGCACGTCGGCGATCCGGGGCTGCAGGCGCGGATCGAACAGCAGCGCGGCCGCGGGCTCGGTGAGCATCGTGAGATCCGGCGGCTCGGCGGCGTCCTCGCGGGCTGCGAGGGAATCGGCCAACGCCGGTTCGATCAGCAACGGCGCCTCGGCGCGGAATGATGCGATCTCCTCGGCTCTCGGTTCGCCCACGAGGCGTGCGCATCCGCTTCTCAACTCGACGATTCCGGTGTGCACGCGACCACGGCGTGCGTCGAGGACGACCTGCAGGCGTGCTCCCTCGGCCGGTTCCGAATCGGCGACCTGCCAGGCGCCAACCGCCAGCAGTTCCAGGCTGGTGAAGCCTTGCAGGCTTGCGGCGGTGAACGCGGCGACGAAGCGGGCGAACGTCACCGCGACGCGCAGGCCGGTGTAGGAACCGGGTCCCACGTCGACCGCCACGGTTTCGAGCTCACGCGGCGAGACGCCGTGATCGTGGAGGAACGCTTCCACGCGCGCCGGCAGATCGGAGCCGCGCTGTGCTCCTGCGTCCCATGCCGGCACTTCGATCGTGTCCGGTGCACCAAGGTGGAGCGCCAGGAGCGGTGCGCGTCGGCTGGTGGAGATTCGCAGGGTCGGTCGCTGCGTCGCGGCGGTGTGCTCGTTCACGTGCCGATCTCGCTCTTCACCGCGTCGACGATGCGACCGACGTGTCGTTCGACCTGCTCGCGGTCTGGCGCCTCGACCATCACTCGGCAGAGCGATTCCGTGCCCGAGTAGCGCAGGACCACGCGGCCTTCCTCGCCGAGTTCCGCCTCGACCGCATCACGCGCCGCGCGGACCGCCGCCAGATCGTCGAGGTCCGGCTTGGAGTTCACGGGCACGTTCACGAGCAGCTGCGGATAGCGCTCGAACTGCCGCAGCACCTTGCTGGCGCCCTGCCGGACCATGCCGGGAAGGGCCAGCAGCGTCAGCGCGGTGTGCAGGCCGTCGCCGGCGAGGAAGTGGTCACCGAGGTCGAACAGCACGTGGCCGGACTGCTCCGCGCCGAGTGCATAGCCATGCTCCTTCATGCTCCTCGCGACGTGTCGGTCACCGACCGCGGTCATCACCAGATCGATCCGCTCCTCGCGGAGCAGTCGGCGCAGCGCGAGGTTGGTCATGATCGTCGACACCACGGTGTCGCCCGGTAGCCGGCCGGCGTCGCGCATCACCGGGCCGAGCGTGGCGAGCACGCTGTCGCCGTCGTGGACGTTGCCCTGGTCGTCCACGAAGATCCCGCGGTCGCCGTCGCCGTCCAGGCAGATGCCCAGCACCGCGCCGCTCTGGCGTACGGTATCGACCAACGACTCGGGGTGCAGGGCGCCGCAACCCGCGTTGATGTTGAAGCCGTCGGGCTCGCAGGCGACTTCGACAACGTCGGCGCCGAGGCCGCGCAGGACCGTCGGTGCCAGTTCCGAGGCGCCGCCGTTGGCAGCGTCGACCACCACCGTGGCGCCGCTCAGGTCGAGGTTCGCGAAGCGGTTCGCGAGTTCCTCCACGTAGCGACCCACCAGCTGATGCTCTTCCTTGATGCGGGTCCTCGGCAGTTCTCCGAACTCGAGTTTCGCCGTCAGCTCCTCGATCTCGTGCTGTGCGTCGTCGCCGAGTTTGCCGCCGCGTTCGTCGAACAGCTTGATGCCGTTGTCGTGCGCCGGATTGTGCGAGGCGCTGACCATGATGCCGGCGACGAATGGCTGGCTGCGGGTCAGGAAGGCCAGAGCCGGTGTGGTCACCAGACCGAGGTCGACGGCCGAGCAGTCGGCGGTGGCGAGTCCCTGCGCGATTGCCTCGGTGATCCAGTGCGCCGAGTCCCTTCCGTCGTTGCCGATCAGCACTCGCTTGCGCTCCGGGCCCTCTCGCTGCAGCCAGATGCCGAGCGACGCACCGACTCGCCGAAGGGTCTCCGGGTCGAGTGGCGCTTCGCCGGCGCGACCGCGTAGGCCGTCGGTTCCGAACCTCGGGATCTGGAAGGTCGACGAATCCGATCCGCTCATCGCTGCTTGTCCTGCTTCTCCGTGGCCTGATCCTGCTCGGTCCCCCGGGCCGGAGCCCGCTCGTACTGGATCGTCAGTGGCACCGTGATTTTGTAGTCGCGACCTTCCCGGTAGTCGGGGCCGACGATGACATGGGGTCGGGAGATCACATCCGGCTCGGTGGTGCCGGGCGGCACCGTGGCGACGATCACGCAGTTCTCGCGGACCCAGTCCTGGCGGCGCTCGTCGTCGAGAGTGAGGAGCCGCGCCTGCAGTCGCCCGGTCGCCGCGATACGCACTTCCTCGGTCCCACGTCGCAGTACGAAGCGGGCCGTCGGCTCAGGTCGGAACGGGTCGTGCAGCACCACCGGGACCTCCGGCAACGTGAACTCGACCTCGTCGACCTCGAGCGGCATCTCCGCGTACAGGCTCTTCGGTGCCCGTAGTCCGGCACCGCCCTCGGCCCCCAGTTCGAATGCCGGTTCCAGTTCGAGGCGCACGCTCGATGGATCGGGCGTCGATGGTCGGTTGATCTGGAGAATCTTGTAGAGGGCCGCGGAGCCTTGCGCGATCTCCCGGACCCGTTCCTCGGGACCGATCAACGCGAAGGACGGGTTCTCGGGGAAGGTCATTCGCGACCACGCGAACCGCTCGAAGAGGCTGCTGGATCCGCCGCCGCTCGGTGGCGTGCGGCTCACCCGGGCGGACGTCAACGTGATCTGTTCTCGGGTGAGCCGCGCCAGTCCGAGGCGGATCGTCGGCGGCTCGAGTTCGATCCGGAGGTCCGCCAACCGCGGTTCCTCGAGGATGATGCCGGAGGCCTCGAGGACCGCCGCTGGCGAGGCATCGTCATCGATCTCCGGTTGGATCCTGAACCCCGGGACCGTCGGCAGCAGGGTGACGAGGCGGCGGGGGCCGTGGACGACCAGCTTCACCGAAGTGACCGGTGCGCCGTCCTCCGAGGTCATCGATGCGACACCGTAGTTCTGCAGGTCGAGGACGATCGAGAGCTTCGAGTTGGACAGGGAGTTGCCGAGGTCTGCGGGCGACACCAGCTCCGGAGTCAGCGTGACCTCGTCGGAGACGGTCAGCTGGGCGTTCAGGTAGCTCCACAGACCGAATGCCAGGCCCAGCGCGGCGAGCTTGCGCCAGACATCATCGAACACGAGGCTCCAGAGCCACTGTCCGACGGATCGATGTTCCGTGCGGCCTGGTCCCATGTCAGCCCTTGCCCTCCAGTCCGAGGGCTTCCTCGATGGTGTGTTCGAGTTCCTCCAGCGAGATGCCGTGGCGGAGCTTGCCGTGCAGCGCGGTCGAGATCTTGCCGGTCTCCTCGGAGACCACGATGGTCAGCGCGTCGGTTTCCTCCGACAGCCCGAGCGCGGCACGGTGGCGGGTGCCGAGGCGGCGGTCGAGCGACTGGCTCTGGCTCAGCGGCAGCAGGCACGACGCGCCGACTATCCGGTCGCCGCGCACCACCATCGCGCCGTCGTGCAACGCCGTGCCGGTGTAGAAGATCGACTCGATCAGATAGGAGTTCAGTTCGGCGTCGAGGGCGACACCACTGTCGATGTAGCCCTGCAGCGAGCCTTCCCGCTCGATGGCGATCAGCGCACCGATGTTCTCCTTGCTCAGTCGGGCGACTCCGCGCAGCAGGCGCTGCAGCGTCTTGACCTCGCGGCGCAGGAATGGGCTGAACAGCGGCGATTCGCCGAGGCGGACGATCGCGCGGCGGATCTCCGGCTGGAACACCACGATCAGGCCGAGGACCGCGATGTCGCGGAAGTTCTCGAAGACCACCCGGAGCCGCGCCAACTCGAACGACTCGATCAGGATCGTGAACGAGATGATCACGCCGAGCAGGACCACGCTGAGCCCACGGATCACACCGGCGCCGCGGGTGGTGCGCAGGAACCGCAGGATCGCGTAGATCCCGATGGCGAACACCAGGATCTCGACGATCGCCGCGCCGCCCGGCAGCTCGAACAGCCAGCCGAGGATCATCGCGTTCCTCCGCCGGCGCCGGTCATGCCTCGGGACCTCCGCGCTCCGTCTCGCACCCTGCGTCGGTCATCCCGCAGACCGCGTCGACGACCGCGCAGACGTCGCGCATCGCGGCCACGTCGTGGACCCGTAGGATCTCCACCCCCGCCCTGGCCAGCAGCGCGACGCTGGCCGCGGTGGCCGCCAGCCGGTCGGGTGCGGCGCGGCCGGTCGCTGCGCCGAGAAACGACTTCCGCGAGGTGCCGAACAGTAGCGGGCGGCCGAGCCCGCGGAACTCGCCGACGAAGGCGTGCATCGCGAGGTTGTCCGCGGCGAGGGTGCCGAAGCCGATCCCTGGGTCGAGGACCAGGGAGGTCTCGGCGATGCCGGCAGCGACTGCTGCGTCGACCCGCTCGGCGAGTCGGGCGACGACCTGCTGGACCAGCGCCCGGCCCGGCGGTGGAGACGACTGCGGCGAGCGCGTCGGCTCGAAGCGGTGCATCAGCACCACCGGGCAGCGCCGCTCGGCACAGAGGGCCGCCAGCGCCGGGTCACCGCGGAGCGCGGTCGTGTCGTTCACCCAGTGTGCGCCGGCATCGAGGGCGGCTTCGGCCACGGCGGCGAGGGTGGTGTCGATCGACAGCGGGACGGTCGTCTCCGCCGCGAGTGCGCGGATCACCGGCACGACGCGCTCGATCTGCTCTGCCGCCGGTACCTTCACGTGCCCGGGTCGGGTGCTCTCTCCGCCCACGTCGATCAGGTCGGCGCCGGCTTCTGCGAGGGCGAGTCCCTGGGCCACCGCGGCCGCTACGTCCACGAACCGACCGCCGTCGAAGAACGAGTCGGGGGTCACGTTGAGGACCCCCATCAGCCGGGTGCGTCCGCCGCCGAGTCGCAGCGAGCCACGGCCGTCCCCCGGCGCGTCGATCTGCACCGCCGCGTTGGAGTTCGTCGCCCCGGCGTGGCGCGGCTCGCTCAAGAGTGGGCCAGCCCCTCGGCTCCGGAGAGTCCCACGTCGGGCTCGTCGACGCCCTCCTTGCTCGGCCGGATCGGGGTGCCGTTGGCCCGGGCCCTGGCCTTGCGGAACTCCTCCAGGTCGTCGCCGCGGAGGACGGCGGCGATCTCGTCGCCCGAGAGGGTCTCGAAGCGCATCAGTCCGTCGGTGATCGCGTCGAGTTGGCCACGGTGCTCGAGCAACAGCTGGCGCGCGCGGTCGTACTGCTCGTCGCAGATCCGTCGCACCTCGTTGTTGATCATCGCCAGGATCTCCTCGGAGAGATCCTGGGCCAGCGCGAAGTCGCGGCCGAGGAAGTTCGATTCGCGCGGCGCGGTGTAGTTGATCGGCCCGACCACGTCGCTCATGCCGAGTTCGCAGACCATGATCTTGGCCAGGTTCGTCGCCTGCTCGATGTCGTTCTGCGCCCCCGCCGAGATCTCGCCGAACACGATCTCCTCGGCGATGCGCCCGCCGTAGCAGACCGCGATCATGCCGAGCAGCTTGCTGCGCCGCTGGTGGTAGTCGTCGCGCTCGGGCAGCGACATCGTCAGGCCCAGCGCCATGCCGCGCGACACGATCGTGACCTTGTGCACCGGGTCCTGGTGCGGCACCAGCGTGGCGACCAGCGCGTGGCCGGCCTCGTGGTAGGCGGTGACCTTCCTGTCCTCCTCGAGCAACGCGCGGCTGCGCTTCTCGCGGCCGAAGCGGACCCGGTCACGGGCCTCCTCGAGGTCGGCGAGGTCGACCGCGTCCTTGTTGCGCATCGCGGCGAGGATCGCACCCTCGTTGATCAATGCGGCCAGCTCGGCGCCCGAGAAGCCCGGCGTGGCCCGCGCGATCCGCGTCAGGTCGGTGTTCGGGCGGAGCTTCACCTTGCGGCTGTGGACCTTGAGGATCTCTTCGCGACCCTTCACGTCCGGCATGTCGATGGTGACCTGGCGGTCGAAGCGGCCCGGGCGCATCAGGGCGGGGTCGAGGACGTCCGGACGGTTGGTCGCCGCGATCAGGATCGTGCCCTTGTCGGTGTCGAACCCGTCCATCTCCACCAGGATGGCGTTCAGGGTCTGCTCGCGCTCGTCGTGGCCGCCGCCCATGCCGGTGCCGCGCTTGCGGCCCACGGCGTCGATCTCGTCGAGGAAGATCAGGCACGGACTGTTCTCGCGGGCCTGCTTGAACAGGTCGCGGACCCGGCTGGCGCCGACACCGACGAACATCTCCACGAAGTCCGAGCCGGAGATGCTGAAGAACGGCACCTCGGCCTCGCCGGCGATCGCCTTGGCGAGCAGCGTCTTGCCGGTGCCCGGTGCGCCGACCAACAGCACGCCGCGCGGGATGCTGCCGCCGAGCTTGGCGAACTTGGCCGGGTTCTTCAGGAACTCGATGATCTCGCGGAGCTCGCCCTTGGCCTCCTCGATGCCGGCCACGTCGTCGAAGGTGACGTTGGTGCGGTTCTCCTTGGTGTAGAGCGCGGCACGGCTACGTCCGAACGACAGCACGCCGCCCGAGCCGCCCGGCGAGCGCATCTGCCGGATCAGGAAGAACCACACGATCCCGAGCACCAGGATCCACGGAAAGATCGTGCCGAGGATGTAGTAGAGCGCGGTGTTGGGCCGCTCGATCCGCAGCGTGCCGGAGTCGAGCGACAGGGTGCGGTTCTCGAACGGCACGCCGGCAGTCGTGAGCGTCTGTCGCAGCGTCCGCAGATCGGCGTCGACACCGGCCTGCGAACCCTCGCTACGCCGCGGTTCGATGACGTAGTACTTCTCGCCGTCGCCGGCATCGGCGATCGCGGTCGCGTAGAAGTTGGCCGGCTTGCGGACCACGCCGCCCGCCGGGCCGCCGGTCTGCCCGCTGCCGGACCGATCCTCGGCGCCCGGGATCTCCGACAGGAAGAACACCTGCTGCACGGCCAGGTTGCCCGACTTCACGTCGTCCTGGAACGCGGCGACGCCGTGGAAGTACTTCTCCCGGTCGATCCGGTTCGCGAACGGCAACAGGCGCTTGATGACCGGATCCGCGAGGACCTCGCGATCCACATTGACCTCGATCCGCCGGGCCCGGTTGTCTGCCTCCGGGTCACGGACCGTGGCCACCACCCGGCCATCCTCCCAGGCCGACGCGGTGACTCGCCCCTCGAACAGGTAGCGGTAGAAGTCGTAGACCGAGGCCTCCTGCTGCATGCCCGATCGCGAGATCAGCACGAACAGCGTGACCAGCAGGAGCATGATCAGCAGGACGCCACCGAGGCCGCGCGGCTTGCGGGTGCCGCTGCCGGCGCCGTCCTTGCCCGACTCGGGGGGAGACTGGTTCTTGTCGTTGGTCATCGGCTCGGGATGCGCGGGCCGTGGGGGCCGCCCGCCGCGGGGTGGTCGGGATCTTCCGCCCGGGGGGACGGGCCGGGGCCTCCGGTTCGGGCTCCGGGCTCAGGCAGGTCGTCGGTGCGGGACGTTAGCGGTTCCCGGTCGCGAGAGTCGTCGGTCGAGCTCGGATCGAACCGGTTCTGCATCGTCAGAACGGATCCTCCAGCGCAAGCGCGATCTTCCGTGCCAGGTCGAACGAGGCCTCGGCGAGGGCCGAATTCTCGGTCTCGCCCACGGCGATCCGGTATTCGGCCCGGTCGAGCACCCCGGTCTCGTACAGGGTCTGCCCGGTGCGGGCGTCAAGGAGTCGGGCACGGACGGCGAATTCCAAGGCCCCTTCCCGGACCGGCAGGCGGGTCCGGCCTGGACCGAGGCCGCCGCCGACCATCGAGCGGTTGGTCACGTCGGCGAGATCGATGGCCAGGACCCGGTCGGCCTGGCCGGGGCTGGTGATCCGGAAGTTGGTGTGGATCGGCAGCTCCTCCTGCAGCGCCCGGGTCAGGGGGATCTCGAACCGCTGGCGCAGGGTGTCGTTGCCGACCACCTGCAGGCTCACGGTGCGCCTGGAAGGGCCGAAGTCCTGGTAGCCCACGGAGTAGCCGCAGCCGGCGAGCAGGAGCGCGGCAAGAGTGCGGCCGACGACGGCGCTGCCCCGGCATCCGGCCTGGTCCGGCTTCGAACTCATCGGGTGCCCCAGCCTCCGAAGTTGCCGCCGCCGGTGATCTCGCCGTCGATCGCCCGGATCCGTGCCTCGGCTGCGGCGATTCCGTCGCGTTCGGGGAACTCCGCGACCAGCAGCTCGAGGTGGAACCGTTCGCCGATCGGATTGCCGACCGTCCGGTAGAACGCCGCATCGAGCTGGTGACGGACCGCGATCCAGTCGGTCACCGTGGCCAGCGCCTCGGTCGCCGCGGCGCGGAACTCGGGGCGCTCGGGATCGGTGGCGAGGTAGTCGGCGAGTTCGTTGCGTGCTCGGCGCATCGCGTCGAGGTCGTAGGCCGGGCCGAGCACGTCCTGGAAGGTCGTCATGGCGATCCGGAACCGGGCCAGCGGCAGCCACTCGGAGTTCGGATGATCCTGGACCAGCTGCACGAAGCGGCGCCGGGCGGGCAGCCACTGGCCTTCCTCGATCAGCGACTCGCCGAGCAGGCGTAGCGCATCGGCCGCGAACGGCGAGCTGGGATACCGCTCGACGAACTCCTGCAGCACGATCTCACCGTCGTCGTGGTCGCTGGTGAAGAACAGGAACCCACCGTCGCTCTGCAGCAGCCACGCGCCGATCTCGTAGTGCAGCTGCTCGACCTCGGGACCGTAGTCGCTGAAGCGGTGCACCTCGACGAAGTCGCGGATCACCCGGAACCCGCTCCAGGCCGAACCGGTGCGGAACAGCGCCGAGGCCCAGAGCAGGTCGTAATACTCGAGTTCGGAGCCGAGGAGATAGTCCTCGTCGATCGAGCCGATGACGTGATACGCGTCGTCGGGCCGGTCGGCGTCGAGCAGTGAGCGGCCGAGATCGAGGGCCGCGGCCGGGTCCTCGGGGATCGCGGGTCGCCCGGCGGTCGAGCACCCGGTGTTCGCCAGCGCGAGCAGGGCGAACAGCAGGACGAAGGCGAATGCCGGGATCGGCCCGAGGCGCCGCATCGGAGTGGTTCCTCCAGAGGTCTTCCGAGCCTGCCGGAGGCATCCTGCGACCGGGCGGCGGTCCTGCCTGTGGGCGGCCTGCATGCTCCGGCGATGCTATCGCGCGGTGTCGATCCGGTCACCAAGCGACCCGCTTCGAAGGCGACCGCGCATCGCGACGGCCGCATCGAGGGGCGATGGCGGTCGCGGTGTCCGCGCCCGCGAATCTGGCCCCGACCCGGGCCCCGAGCGCTTCGTTGGCATGCACCTCCTCGTCCGGACGCTGCCGGTCCTCCTGGTGTCGGTTTCGGGTCTGCTCGCCCAGGCCCCGACCGGGGCCAGTCTCCTCTCCGACCTCGCGCTCACCGCCGACGGTTCGACGCTCTACCTCGCGGATCCCGGCCGGGGATTGATCCTGCGCGCGGCAGTCGCGGCAGGCGGTCACGTCGGGCCGTTCGAGGTCGTCCTCGAGGTCGGTTCGCGCAGCCAGGTCGTCTGGCCGGGGCGCATCGCGCTCGACGCCGAAGGGCAGACGCTGTTCGTCTCCGATCCGCGCTCCCACCGCGTCGGTCGGCTCGACCTGCAGACGGGTGCGTGGACCACGCTGGCCGGCACCGGTCGACCGGGTCCGGCGAGCGACGGACTCGCGGTCGAATCGGCGCTGTCACACCCGGGTGGGATGGCGTGCTGCGATGCTCGCCGACTGCTGGTCGCGGATACCGGCAATCGCGAGGTGCGGATCATCGACCTGGTCGACGGCACGATCTCCACGATCGCCGGTGGTCCCGGAGTTCGCATGCTGCCATTGGACGTCGCGGTCGGCGACGGCGGTCAGGTGTTCGTCCTCGACGGCACCGGCTTCCGGGTCATGTTGCGCACGCCAGGCGACGACGACGAATGGGCGGAGGTCGAGGGCAGCGGGTGCGATCGGGCTGCGGCGCGTCAGGCGTTCGCACTCGACCACGAACGCCTGCTGCTCGCCGAGGGACCGTACGGAGGCTACGCAGAGCTGCCGATCCGCGGCGGCGCGCCGCAGCACCGCCATCGTGCGGACGAGGCAGGCTGGTGCTCGGCAGTCGCGGCGGCCCCGGACGGTGCGGTCTGGTTCGTCGACGCGGCCCGCGGCAGCGTGCTGCGGACCGACGGGGATCGGCTGGACGTGGTCGCCACGATGCCGCGGCCCTCCAGCCAGCCCGAACTGCGGACCCTGAGGCACGAGCCCGATCCCTCGATCGTGACCGACGCCGAGGTCCGGGCGGCGATCACCGCGGTCGGTCGGCCGTGGTGGGTGCGGGACGACCGCAGCGGCGTCGAGTTCGTGCTGGTGCCGCCGGGTCGGTTCGCGATGGGCATCCCGGCAGCGCACGACGCGCGCGGTGACGCGTCTCCGCCTCGCGAGGTGCGCGTCGAGCGGGCTCTCTACGTCGGTCGGACCGAGATCACCAACGACCAGTACCGCCAGCTCGATCCACTGCACGCCACGTTGCTGTCGCCGCACCACCGGCCGTCGCCGGATGGCCTGGCGCTCGAGTCGCTCGACGCCGGTCGCCAACCGGCCGCCGGCCTGTGTTGGTTCGATGCCCACGACTACGTCCGGCGCTTCGGCTATCGATTGCCGACCGAGGTCGAGTGGGAGTATGCGGCTCGCGGTGGCAGCGCTGCGCTCTACCCCTGGGGTGACGAACTCGCCGACGGCCTGGCACATGCGAACCTCGCCGGCGCGGGGTTGACCGCCTGGATCGATCGTGAGATCCAGACCGTGCCGTACGACGATGGCTTCCTGCTCGCCGCGCCGGTCGGCAGCTTCGCTCCCAACGGCTTCGGCCTGCACGACTGCATCGGCAACGTGTGGGAGTGGTGCGGTGACTGGTATCGCGACGGCTCGCGCGAAGCGGGCGGCGGCCCCGAGCCGAGCCGCCGCGTGCTCCGCGGCAGCTCCTGGCAGAACCCCTTCGTCGGCGCACCGCTCGCCGGGTTCCGCGGCCAGACCCGCCCCGATGCCCACCACGTCCTGGCGCGCGGCTTCCGTGTGGTCCTCGAGCTCCCCTGACCCGGCTCGCTATGTTCTGCCGCATGAACGCCCGCGCTGCGGAAGAGCACGCCGAACTGCGCCGGATCGCCGTGCGGCTGATGGCCGCCGAACATCCCGGGCACACGCTCCGCCCGACCGCGCTCGCCCACGAGGCGTGGCTCAAGTTGCAGCGCGAGGGCGGGATCGACAGGACCGACCGTGACTCCCTGCTGGCGATCGCCGCGTGGGCGATGCGGCGCATCCTGATCGACCATGCCCGCCGCCGACGCGTGCGGGCCGCGCGCCGCACCACACTGACCGGCAAGGCGGTGGTCGCCGCAGTCCCGGAAACCGACGTGGGGAACGACGACGAGTCGTTGGTCCAGCTCGACGCATCGCTGCGTGGGCTGGCCGCCCACGACGGCGAACTCGCGCACCTGGTGGAGCTGCGCTTCTTCGCCGGAGCCACGGTCGAGGAGACCGCCCGGGTGCTCGGCATCTCGGCGCGCACGGTGAAGCGGCGCTGGGCGTTCGCCCGTGCCTGGTTGCAGAACGACATGCGGACGCGGGGAGCGGGGCGATGACCGTGCCGGGCGGAGCTTCGGTGGAAGAACTGTTCGTCGAGTGCATCGAGTGCGAGCACGTCGAGCGGTCGGCGCGGCTCGCGGCGATCAAGGACCCGGCGCGGCGTCGCCGGGTGGAGGAACTGCTGCGCGCGCACGACGAACGCGGCGGCGTGCTCGATCGGCCCGAGGCGGTCTCGCAGCGTCTCCGCGCGCTGGCCGTCGGCGACGCCGATGATCACGAGGACCTGTCGGGTCTCGTCGCCGGGCGGTATCGCTTCGAGCGGCGGCTGTCCGGTGGCGGGATGGGCAGCGTGTATCTCGCGACCGCCCGCCACGCGGGGGGCGTCGAGCGCAGCGTCGCGATCAAAGTGCTCCAGGCCCGGCTCGTCGATTCGGAGCAGTTTCTGGAGCGCTTCCGCCACGAGCAGCGCGTTCTGGCCGGCCTGCACCACGACCACATCGTCGCCTTCCTCGACGCCGACCGGCTGCCCGACGGCCGCCCGTTCCTGGTCATGGAACACGTGGAAGGCGAGTCGATCGTGGCCGCCTGCGCGGCGTTCGATCGGCACGCCCGCGTCCGGCTCTTCGGCGCGGTGCTGAGCGCCGTCGACCACGCGCACGCGCGCGGCGTGGTCCATGCCGACCTCAAGCCCGAGAACGTCCTGGTGACCACGCAGGGCAACGTCCGCCTGGTGGACTTCGGCCTCGCCACCCTGGTCGACGGCGAGGGTGCTGGCGAGGCCTGTCTGGCGTGGACGCCGAGCCATGCCAGCCCCGAGCAGATCGCGGGGGAGCCGGCGACGACCCGCAGCGACGTGTTCTCCCTGGGCCGTCTCCTCTTCGACTGCGCCTCGGCCGGGGGCCTCGCGGTCGGCACCGAGCTGACCGCGATCGCGGCCCGTGCCACCCGCGCCGAGCCGGCCCGGCGCTACGCCTCGGTCGCCGAGTTCGCGGCCGACCTGCGCCGCTTCGAGGCTGGGCGACCGGTCACGGCGATGGGGGACCGCTGGGGTTACCGCGTCCGCTGTCTCGCCAGACGCCACCCGCTGCGCCTGGCCCTGGCGCTGTTGATCGCCCTCGGACTCGGGACCGGAGTCCTCGGTCTCGAACTCGGTCGGCGCGCCGCGCGGGACGAGGCGTCGCGCGGCTGGGGTGCGCACACCCAGGCGAAGGTCGCCGGCGGGGTGCTCGAGGACTGGCTCCTGTCGCTGGCGGCTCTGGATCCCGCGGGTGCCGGAGCCGCGGCGCGGTCGATCGAGGCGCGGATCGAGGCGGGCGAGTTCGCGACGCGGCCGGAGACCGAAGGCCTGGTGCGGCTCGCGCTGGCGCGGTTCTTCGTCGAGGTGGCGGAGCGGCCGGAGCGCGCGCGAGTCCACCTCGAGCGGGTGCGACAGCTCGCATCGGCGGGCGGAGTCGGGGCCGCGGAACTCCGGCGGGTCGAGGCACTCGAGGCGCGCTAGGAGGCAGGGTCACGGGACACCTTCCGATCCAGTGCGTGCCAAGACTCCAGGAACACGAGTGCCCGGGACGATGCCGTGAAACGCAGCCGAATCGGTGGATTCGGCGAGCCTGCGCTCCGAGGAGCACTGTGCGGCGAGGTCCTGGGTGCGAGGGCGCGTGCTGGGCGGAATGGTCTCCCGCGACCCTGCCTCTCGCGGTCGACGAGTTCCGGCCCGAGATCGTGTGATCCGGGTCACGCGCTCGGCTGGTCCGCGCAGCGGCCCCGGAGACACGAAGTGAGCCTGTAGGATCGATTTGGTTACAGGCTCACTGCGAGGCTGGTCAGGCACAGCGGCCGCAGCGGCAGGCGGTGTTCCAGTGCGGTGCCGAGCCAGTTGCCGAGCAGCGCCAGCACCTCGCCGTGCTGCGGCCCGGGTCTGAGGCGCGGCCAGTCGCGGCCGGCGGTCGTGTCGAGCGTGCCGAGCCAGCGCAGGGCATCCGGGTGGACCCGCCGACTCCGCTCGGGGCGGTGCTGCTCGCAGCCGAGGCCGCCTTCGCTCGGCCCGGCCCAGAGTGGGCCCTGATCGATGGTGGCACCGCAGCTCGCGCAGTGCTCTGCACCGGCGAACGAGCCGAGATGGCGAAGCAGGCGGAGTTCGACCCCAGCCACCACCACGCCGAGCGACTCCAGCGGTGCGCGTTCGACCAGCGTGATCATGCCGAGCGTCAGGTCGAACAGCTCGGGGTCGGGGTGGTCGGCGAGCCAGGCGTGGTCGAGGGTCTGGCAAAGATGTGCGGCGGTCTCGAAGCGCGGTGAACGACGGAGCGCGCGCGGTTCGTGCACGAGCGCGGCCTTGCCCAGGAGCGGCATGCCGCGGCCGGCGAAGGTCACGTCGACGCGGTTCAGGAAGTCGATCCGGCCCAGCAGCACACTGCCCGGTCGGTGCGCCCCCTTGGCGAGGGCGACCACCCGGCCCCGTTCGCGGGTCAGCAGCGTGACCAGCCGACTGCTCTCGCGGACGTCGCTGCGCTTCCAGACCAGGGCGAGCATGGGCAGGAGACCGGGTGCGGCCGGGTTGGCGTCGGAGGTCGGATCAGCTCCCGGGGTTGCCGTTGCCGGGCGACGCGGTCGGATCGACCGCCGACGGGATCGTGATCCGCAGCCGCGCGACGCGGCGCTCGTCGGCTTGCACGATCTCGATCGTCATGCCGTCGAGCTCGAGGGTCTCGCCGATCGCCGGAACCCGACCGAGCCGCGTGAACACCCAGCCGCCGACGGTGTCGTAGTGCTCGTCCTGCGGCAGTCGGTCGCCGAGGTGCTCGTTGACCTCGTCGACGCGGGCGCGGCCGGCCGCCTCGACCTGGCGACCCTCCTCCAGGACGTGGACCCACAGCTCCGCCTCCGGGTCGTGCTCGTCCTCGATGTCGCCGACGATCTCCTCGAGCACGTCCTCCAGCGTGACGATGCCGGACGTGCCGCCGTACTCGTCCTGCACGATCGCCAACTGCCGCTTGGTGCCGCGGAAGTGCCGCAGCAGCTCGTCGAGCGGCATCGTCTCCGGCACCGCGGTGCGCTCGCGCATCAGCTCGCCGACCACGACCTCCGAGCGGTCGAGGTCCCGGTCGGCCAGCAGCAGACCGAGGGCATCCTTGGCGTAGAAGATGCCGACCACGTCGTCGGGCGAGTCGCCGAACACCGGATAGCGGGAGTAGCCGGTCTCCATCGCCTTGGCGGTCGCCTCGGTGATCGGCATGTTGCGCGGGAGGCCGACCACGTCGGGACGCGGCGTCATCACCTCGGAGGCGTGCAGCGACTTCAGTTCGACGATGTTCTCGATCCAATGCCGCTCCTCGTCGGGTAGCTCGGCGTCGTGTGCCGAGTCGCTCACCGCGGTCAGGATCTCGTCGGCGACCACGTCCGGTTCGTTGCCGTTGCTCCGGTCGGTCAAGCGCAGGACCTGCAGGACACCGCCGGCCACCGCATTCAGTGGCACCAGGAACGGCAGTCGCAGCACGGTGCGGAGCGGACGCAGCAAGGGAACGGAACGGGTGAGGATCGACTCCGCGCGGATCTCGGCGAGGCGGGCCGGTGCCACGCCGCACAGCAGCACGGCGAGCAGGATCAGGATCACCAGCGGCCAGGTGACCGATGGCCAGGTGCCGACCCAGGTGCAGAGGGTCGCGGTCATCAGACCGAGCAGCGTCAGCGTCCGGGCCACCAGCTGGAACTCGAGGCTCTCGTCCTCGAGTTGATCGCGCAGTGCCTCCCCGCCACGGAGCCGGGCGAGCCGCGTCGGCGAGTAGGTGAGCAGCGCAGCAGCGGTGATCGCCCCCAGCGTCGCGACCAGCAGGCCGATGCCTGCCCCGCCGAACAGCAACCAGGCGAGGGTCTCGTCGACCGCATGTGGGTCGGCAAGTCCGCCCGGCAGTTCATGATCTTGCCCGGTCACGGCCCCGACCGTCCCCGCGAGCGCCAGGGTTCCGGCTCGTGCGAGGACGCGTGGTGTGATCCTGGTTTCCGGACCGTCGGGTTCGGGGGGAGGCTCGTCCGTCGCGCCGTCCTGGGTGGCGCAGTCGGTCTCGGGTGCGGTCATCGGCCGGCGGTCTCCCTGCCGGCTCGTTCGCTCGGGGTCTGCTTCACTGTCTCGGCGTCGACGGGTGCGTGGGACCGCGGAAGGTAGGCGACGGGCCCGGCCGACGTGTAGCTCTTTCGGGATTCCGGGCCGTCCGGGTGGCGTCCTCCGCGCATCGCGGGGCGTGCCCGACCGACCGGCCGTCGTCAGGTGTCCACGGAGAAGCGATTGCGGCCCCGCGACTTGCTGGCGTAGAGCGCGCGGTCGGCACGTCCCACCAGGGCGTCGACATCGTCCTCGTCCCGGAGCGCCGACAGGCCGATCGAGATGGTCAAGGGCAGGCCGGCGCGCTCGCCGGCGTCCGCGACCGCGGTGAACAGACGGGTCGCCAGGATCGTTGCGTCACTGGCCTCGATGTCGGGCAGCACGACCAGGAACTCCTCGCCGCCGTAGCGGCAGACGGTGTCGGATTGGCGGCAGGTCTTGCGCAGCACGTCGGCGGCGATCCGCAGTGCGCGGTCGCCCTCCAGGTGGCCGAGGGTGTCGTTGAGCTGCTTGAACTCGTCGAGGTCGGCCATGATCAGCGACAGCGGTTGGCCGGTGCGGCGGGACCCGGCGATCGCCTGGTTCAACCGGGCGAGCCCGTAGCCACGGTTGGCGAGGCGCGTCAGCGGGTCGGTGAGCGCGTCGCGCTCGGCACGGGCCCTGCGGTGGCGCAGCTCGAGGTTTTCGAACAGCAGCGACGAGCAGCTCGCCAAGGCACTGGCCGCAGTGCCGTCGACGTCCAGATCGAGCACGCGGCCGGTCAGTGCGCGGTCGGCGACCAGGAACAGTGCCGGTGTCCGCTCGGTCGGGATCGGGATCGCCAGTGCGCGGTCGCTGGCGAGCGTTCCGCACAGGCCGGCGGGCGGTTCGGAGCGGACCAGGATCCGGGCCGCGCTCGAGGTCGCGGCGTCGCGGAGCAGGTCGAGTTCGGTGCGGGTCGGCTGGATCGCCCGGCGCGGCACGTGGCGTCGCGACAGGTCCGCCTTGCTGCGCAGGAAGGCGCGGCCCGAGTCCAGGTCGACTCCCACGAGGAAGGCGCGGTCGAGGTCGAGATGGCGAAGCGCCGCGGCACACACCATCGACTCGATCTCGCGGTAGGTGCGCGCAGCGCGGCAGGTGAGAACCCCCAGCACCAACTCGTAGGCTTCCCCGCGGGTCCGGCCCTGGAACAGCGTCGCGTCCTCGTCATTGCCGAAGCGGTGTGAGCCGCCGGCGTCGTCGCAGCCCTTGCGGTCGAGTCCGAAGCGGGTGAGGCGGGCTTCGACCTCATGGGCGATCTCGTGCGCTTCGACGAGGACGTCCTGGGCGCTGGCTGCCAGCGACGCGCTGCGGTCGCAGGGCTCTGGCGAGTCCGGGTGGCGGAAGTCGGCGTGTTCGGCGAGCGACTCGGCGAGCGCGATGAGTTCGGCGGGGCTGGGCGGGGTTCGCGAGGCGAGTGCCCTGGACAGTCGCTGCGGGATCGGTCCGAGCGTCGAATCGTCGAGCGGCAGGTTCCAGCGCCTGGCGAGGTCGTGGCCGTCGAGGTTGGTGGCGGCGCCGTTGTGATGCTGGCCGAGGAGCTGCAGCCACGCGGTCAGGTCGTGGAGCAGGCCGCGGAGGTACGCGATCTCCGGGTCCTCGCTGCCGAACCGGACCGCGAGTCGACGGGCCGCGCAGGCCGTGGCGAGCGAGTGCAGCCAGAGTTCGCGAAGGCGGCGGGTCCGGTCGGGTTCGACGACCGGTACGTCGAGGGTCCGCAACACCGCCGAGGTGCCCAGTCCGTCGACCAGCTCCCGCACGCCGACGGCGCGCTCCGCGCTGGCCTGGCGAGGTGGTCCGAACATCGGTGCGTTGGCGAATCGCAAGACCCGCAGGCACGACAGGGGGTCGAGTGCGAGCAGGTCGGCGACCACGCCGCGGTCGCGCAGGTCGGGTCGCGAGGCCGCGATGCGCCGGCGGATGTCCCGGATCGCCAGCATGGACGGCAGCGACTGCAGCGGCTGCAGCACCGTGAGTGCGTCCAGGAGCAGGGCGTGTTGGGCCATCGGGCGATCGGTCGGGCAGCTCCAGGGCCGGGGGGCGGCGCGCGCCGCCGTGCGATCCCTGGACGTCCGTTCGGCTCATCGACCGTCGGTGGCGGACCGCTCAAGCCCTGTTCGGTTCGGCACGCGTCTGGCGCTGTGCGAGTTCGCACGGCGCTCTGGTCGGTCCAGCAAGGAGGTCCTAAGATGCCTACTGGTATCGCTTTATGGCCGTAACAGATTTTTTGGCGGCGCCTCGGCCGCGATGGCCCGGGTTTCGCATCAACCGTCGTCATGGCCCTGACCCACGACCCCTCGACCCTCACCATCGCACCGCGCTCGGCCGCCGCGGTCGATTCCGGTAGCCGTCCGGCACGCGCGCCGCGCAGTCGACTCCGCCCGCTCGCACCGGTCGGCGTCGCTGCTCTTGCCGATCCGATCACCCGGGCTCGAGAACTCCTCGAGTCGCATGGTCTCCAGCAGCCCGAGCAGCGCTTCGACCTGGAGGCTCCGAGTCTGGAGCACGTCCGGGATGCGCTCTCGACCCAGCTGATGGACCTGTTCCGGCGGACCCGCGACCGCGGTGTCTTCGAACTCCTGGTGGAGGTCGCCGGTGGTCCGCTGGTGCGCCGCGTCCGTTGTCGGCTGCGCAGCCTCGCCCTCGATCTGGATCCCAGCGAGATCCAACAGGACGCGCTGGTCAACGTGTATCAGTATCCCGACCGCTTCGACGGCTCGCGGCCCGGCGCGTTCCGGGCCTGGTCCTCGACGATCGTCGACAACACCATCCGCCGCCAGCTGCGCCGAGCGCGCACCGGCCCCGACATCCAGTTCCGGGCCTTCGAGGTGCTGTCGCAGGAGCCGGAGCAGCGCTTCCGCGATCCGGGCATGGCGGCTCAGCAGGGTGAGGAGTGTCGGGTCGCGCTCGCCGCGTTGAACCTGCTGCTGCATGCCTACCTGCAGGCCTACGGCGAGCTGAGCGAGCGCGAACGCTTCGTGCTGCAGATGGTCGAGGTGCGCGGCATGCGCTACGCCGAGCTGGCCAAGATCCTCGAGATCCGCCCCGAGGCCCTGAAGATGGTCGTGTTCCGCGCCCGCCGCCGCATCCACGAGCGGCTCATGGTGATCTTCGCGCGGGCCGGCATCGCGGCCTGAGATTGCCCGGGGGGTCGCGGCGCGCGACGATGCGTCGCATGCAGCGCGAAGCCGTCGACCGCCTGTTCGTGGGATGCCGGGAGCTCCTGACTCTCGGCGAGGGGCCTGCCACCGGTGCGCGACGCCGCGTAGCGAAGGACAGTCTGGAGGTGATCGCCGACGGTGCGGTCGCGGTGCAGGACGGCCGCGTGGTCGCCACCGGGACCCGTGCCGATGTCGAGGCCCGCTTCGAAGCCGAGTCGATCGATCTCGGCGACCGCGTCGTGATGCCTGGCTTCGTCGACTGCCATACCCATCCGGCGTTCGCAGCGACGCGGGAGGCCGAGTTCCACCTGCGCTGTCAGGGCGCGGACTACATGGAGATCGCGGCGGCGGGGGGCGGCATCCTGTCGTCGGTGCGCGCGGTGCAGGCGGCTAGCGAGGACGAACTCACCGAGCACACCCGGCGCCATCTCGCCCGCTTCGTGGAGCACGGCACGACCACCGTCGAGGCGAAGAGCGGGTATGGGCTGACCACCGCCGACGAGGTGAAGAGCCTGCGAGCGATCCGCCGCGCTGCCGAGGGCCTGCCGCTGACCGTGCGCTCGACGTTCCTCGGTGCTCACGAGGTGCCGATGGAGTACCGCGCGCGCCGCGACGCGTACGTCGACCTGGTGATCGAGGAGATGCTGCCTGCGGTCGAGGGGCTGTGCGAAGCCTGCGACGTGTTCGCCGAGCCCAAGGTCTTCGACCTGCGGCAGAGTCGTCGCATTCTGGAAGCGGCGAAGTCCCGTGGCCTGGGCCTACGGGTCCACGCCGACGAGATCGAACCGATGGGTGGCGCGGAGCTGGCGGTCGAACTCGGCGCCGAGTCCGCCGACCACCTACCGCAGGTCAGCGAGGCCGGCATCGCAGCGCTGGCGTCGTCGGACACCACCGCGGTGCTGCTGCCCGGCACCAGCTTCTACCTCGGCAAGCCCAAGCACGCCCCGGCGCGCCGCCTGCTCGACGCTGGCGCTGCGGTCGCGCTGTCGACCGACCTGAACCCCGGCTCGTGCCACACCTGGTCGCTGCCGCTGATCGTCACGTTGGGTTGCGTGCTGCTGCACATGACGCCCGAGGAGTGCATCACCGCGATCACGATCAATCCCGCGGCGTCGCTGCGGCTCGACCGCGAGGTCGGCTCCCTGCATCCCGGGAAGCGCGCGGATCTGGTGGCGCTGGACCTGCCGTCGTGGCGGGGGCTCGGCTACCTGTTCGGCGGGAACCCGGCGGCGGTGACGGTGAAGGATGGGGAGGTGGTGCATCGGCGGGCGTGAGGCCTCTTCGGAGGTCGGGTGGGCGTCGTCAGGATTTCTCGACCGCTCATGGGGGTCGGACGGTTCAGGGGGCGGCTGGCGCGTGATGTCGCGCCCTCGGAGGCAGTCGATGATCCGACACGCAGCTCTCGCTTGGCTTCTCTTGGGCCTGCCCTCGCTCGTCGCGCAGGGCACCTGTCCACATCCGTATTCCAACGCGGTGTTCTTCCACGACTTCGAACGGGCCGGCAGTGGCGTTGCTGAGGCCTTGGTCGGGCCGGCTGGCCGGCTCACGTCGAACATCGGGACCAGCAGCGCGGGGCGGTTCGCCAGTGCCTCCCGGCAGCACATTCAAGCGCCGTCCGGTTACGGAGTGATCGACACGGGGGTTCGGCTCATGCAGCCGACGGACGCGCTTTCCTTCAGTATTGCGGTGAACGCACGCGGCGACGCTTCGAACCGCCTCAAGCGGCTGCTGAGCACGTTCAACGGGACCGGACCCGCTCCGGCCAGCGAGATGTTGTTCGATCGCGTCGACGCTGGAGTGCTTCGATTCATCACCGCTGGTCGGTCGATCTTCTCGGCTTCGACCATCGTGGAGGACGGGCAGTGGCACACCTATGGCTTCACTTTCGATCGGGGCACCGTCCAGTTCTACGTCGATGGAATGCCCTTCGATCCTCCTCGGGTGTTCCCCCTCCAGCAGATCGCACCGCAGACTTATAGCTGGCACCTCGTCGAGGACGCTCGGAACGTGTCGGCGAACACCGAGTTCTGGCGCGGTGGTAGCTACGACGATGCGGGCCTCTGGCTCCGTGTGCTGTCAGCTGCTGAGATGCTGCAGCTTCACCAGGGGCTGTGCGGGAACTGTCTGTTCCGCAATGGCTCGGGGGTCAATGCGACTGGCTTCCAGTGCTTGTCGCGCCCGCTGCTCGGGAGGGTGTGGCGGTCGCAGATCCCTGTCGTGCCGGCCACGCTCGGCACCTGGGTCGGGGTCAGTGGGTTCCGAGACCAGATCCCCTATCTGGGCGGCGAGGTGTTGATCGGTCAGCAGCCGAAGCCGCTGTTCTTCCCCGGGCTTGGAAATCACGCCATCACGATTCCGGCCCTACCGGGGCTGCTCGGAGTCGAGCTCTACGCCCAGGGGCTTCGTGCAGACCAGACGGGGGCCGGGTTGCAGCTCACGCTGTTCAACGGACAGGACCTGATCCTGACCTTCTGATGTGCAGCGGTGTCGTGCGTGGAGCGGTGCGGCAGCTCGATGCGCCGGCCTCCAGTCCTTCGAGCGGACGCCAACCAGGTCGGATGCACACGCGCTCCTTGCCTCACCGCGGCGCCGCCATCAACAGCGGCACCTCGACCTCGATCGGCTGATCGCCTTCCTCGGTCGCCCGCAGCACGCGCAGCTTCACCTTGTCGCCGACCTCGCGGTTCTCCAGGATCGCGCGGATGTCTTCGACGCGGGTCACCGCGACGCCGTCGATCTCCAGGATGATGTCGCCGTCGCGGTTGCCGGCCCGCAGGCCGGCCTGGGCCGCGCCGCTGCCGGCCTCGACGCTGAGGATGATCGGGTGCGAGGCGCCGTTGGTGAGTTGTGCGGGAGTCGCCTGGATGCCGAGCACCGGGCGCTGGCCGCGGTCGCCGCGGATCAGGCGGGGAACCACCCGGTTGATGGTGTCGGCGGGGATCGCGAAGCCGATGCCGGCACTCTCGCCGGAGCGGCTGTAGATCGCGGTGTTCATGCCGATCAGTCGGCCGGCACTGTCGAGCAGCGGGCCGCCGGAGTTGCCGGGGTTGATCGCCGCGTCGCACTGGATCACGCCTTCGATCGGCGTCTGCTGACCGGAGAAGATCACCCGGTCGAGGGCGCTGACCACGCCGGTCGACAGGCTCTTGTCGAGGCCGAACGGGTTGCCGATCGCCAGCACCATCTGGCCGACCAGCAGGTCCTTCGAGGTGCCGAGCGGGATCGGGCGCAGGTTCTCGGGCACCACTGTGATCTTGAGCACCGCGATGTCCTGCGAGGGTTCGGTGCCGACCACCACCGCGTCGTATTCGGTGCGGCCCGCCAGCCGGACCTTCACGTTCTGCCGGCCCTGGACCACGTGGTGGTTGGTGACGATGTAGCCGCGCGGGTCCCAGACGAAGCCGGTGCCGGTGCCCTCGGGGACGCGCTGGGCCTGGATCCGGTTGATCGGCACCAGCACCTCGGGGCTGCGGATGTGCACCACCGACGGGGCGTTTCGCTCGAAGATCCGGATCGTCGTGGTCTCGAAGTCGGCGAGTTCGCCGCGCGCGGCCACCGGGCGCGAATCGGCTTCGGTGAACAGCGGTGCCGGTCGGAAGCGCTCCCAGGCCAGCCAGGCGGTCAGCGCGAACGCTGCGCCGGCGACGAGCAGGGGAAGGGGGGAACGGCTGCGCGGTCGGGGCGGGGCGGGGAACGGCGTCATCGGTTCAGACCTGTCGAGTCGGTTCCGGGCGCCGGGGCAGGCGACCGCGGGTCGCATACGAGGGGCGAGGCGGAACGGCGAACCGCCGGTAGATTCCCGATTGCCGAGATTCGCCACCAGGCTGATCCGCGGCGCCTCCCCCGAATCTGTCGTAGTCGGTGCCAGGCACCGACCGCGACAGATTCTGCGCGGCCAAGTCTGTCGTGGTTCGTGCCTGGCACCGACTACGACAGACTCGGCCGGCAAGGCCGTGTCAGGAGACCGGGTCGGGCCAGAGCGCCTTCCAGTCCGGCTGCGCCTGACCCTGCTGCGCCTGCACGGTGCGGAACGCGCCGGCCGACAGCTTCACGGACTCCAGCGCGGTCTCGGCGAGCGCCTTGCCGCAGGCCTCGACGATCGAGTCGGTGTCGAGGCCGTGGTAGGCGAACACGTGCGCCGGCGTGCCCGACTTGCTGAAGCGCCGGGTCGCGAGGCTGATCTGCCGCACGCCGACGATCGAGCCGATGTTGTCGAGCAGGCCCGGCTCGCCGTCGTGCACCGAGACGATCGGGATCCGCCGGCCGGCGAGATCGACCACGTCGAGCGCCTCGAGCGGCTGGTCGGCCACACCGCGCGGCCCGAGGTGCAGGGCGCCGTCGACACCCAGGCCCTGGCGCAGATGCGCGTAGCCGTCCTGGTCGCCCAGGATGCCGCACAGCAGCTCCGGCGATGAGGCGACGATCAC
This sequence comes from bacterium, assembly GCA_030432695.1. Taxonomy (GTDB): domain Bacteria; phylum Planctomycetota; class UBA1135; order UBA1135; family UBA2386; genus JAUILN01. The sequence goes on from JAUILN010000004.1 coordinate 470,825, forward strand.
GTCGGCGAAGATGCCGCGTTCGAGCAGCTTCTCGCTGGCCGCCACGACCTCCTCGGCGAGGGCGCCCATCGTCACCAGGGTGACCACGTTCTCGCCCGGCTCGTAGCCCTTGTAGCCGCGCCAGTCGATCAGCCGGTAGCCGCCCTTCAGCACGTCCTCGCGCAGGCCGGCGAGGATCTCCCGGTCCTTCTTGGCCGGCACTTCGTCCTCGCGCAGCCCACCGTCGCCGTGGCGTGCGGCGAGCTTCGCACCGGTCGGGATCTCGGCCTTGTAGCGCACCTGGCGGCGCAGGTTCTCCAGCAGCGTCTTCTGCTTCAGTGCGCGCGTCACCGCCCGCACCAGCACGCCGCTGCGGCCCTTGTAGTCGCCGGCGAAGTGGCGGCGGATCGCGTCACACAGGATCCAGTCGAGTTCGATCGCGAACGACGGCTCCCAGGTGATCAGGTTGGGCATCTGGATGTCGGACTTCCAGGAGTGCTGCGCGCCCTCGGGCGCCAGCGTCACGCCCGACGGCGTGCCCAACAGGATGAACGAGCTGCCCCAGTAGAGGTCGTAGTAGAGCTGGTCGAGGGCGCGTTTGATGAAGAAGTCGTAGACCGTCATCATCGGCAGCAGCGGGACCCCGGAGAAGTCGCGCAGCTTGCCGAACGAGCCCGCCGCCGACATGCAGTTGGCCTCGGCGATGTCGAAGCGGATGTGGCGGCTCCAGCTCTCGTCGGTCGGCGCGACCTTCGGGCGCAGCCGCTCCTTCATGTCGAGCTTGGCCTCCCAGTCCTCCTCGAACTCCGGCCCGAACACCTTCTCGTCCATCGCCGGGTTGATGTTGGTGCTGGTGCCGACGTCGGGCGCCATCGTCAGCACGCAGTCGGCGATCGCGTCCCAGCGCTTCTCGTCGCCCTTCAGCTCCTTACCCGCCGGCTTGCCGGCCTTGGTGAGCTCGTCGTGGGTGCCGATGCGGATCAGCTTCGCGGCGAGCTGACCCCACATCCACTGCGTGTGGGCCATCGGCGCCAGCTTGAGGTTGATGTCGAGGCTGTCCGGCAGACCGCCGACCGATTCGACCGCGGTGGCGATCTTCTGCAGGTTCGACTTCTTCCGGGCCTCCAGCTCCTCCATGCCCTTCCGGACCTGCGCACCCTTCTCGGCGAGCCACTTGCCCTCGGCGCTGTCGGCATCGAAGCGCACGTAGGGGCGGTCCCAGTCGAGGCCCTCGGAGGCGAGCAGCTCCTCGACCTCGTCCTTGTCGGGGATCGCCGAGTGGTTGCCGGTCGCCGCCGCGCACCTGAGGCCGCGGCCCTTCACCGTGTGGGCGATGATCAGCGTCGGCCGCAGCTTGTCGGTCTTGCTGGCCCGCAGCGCGTCGACCAGCTTCTCCATGCTGTGCCCACCGGTATCGGTGAAGAACCGGACGACGTCCTCGTCGGACATCTTGCCGAGCACCGCGTCGGTCCTTGCATCCACGGCCTGCAGCGAGGCGCGGATCGACGCCGCATCGCGCTTCCAGAGCAGCGTCTGGTAGTGGAAGTCCGAAAGCCCGGTCTCCAGCGCCTTCTTCAGCACGTCGCCACCCTTGCGGGCGAAGACCTCGTCGCGGAACGCGCCGTGCCGCAGGTTGATGACCTGCCAGCCATTGGCCCGGGCGGTGCGTTCGATCCGGTCGGCATCGGTGCCCTCGAGACCACGCGCGTTCGGCGTCCGCGTGCCGTCGAGGCTTTGCCGGTTGTAGTCGACGATCCAGGTGACGTTGCCCAGCTCGCGCTCGGCGGCCTCGGGCAGCACCTCCATCAGCGAGCCCTCGCGGTATTCGCTGTCGCCCATCATCGACCAGAAGTGCGGCTCCTCCAGGTCGGTCCAGCCGTGCTGCTTCGCGTAGCGGTAGGCCAGCGCGAGGTAGATCGAGTTGACCGGCGGGATGCCGACCGTGCCGGACGGGAGCGTGCGCCAGTTGTCCGGATCGAGCTCCGAGTGGTAGCTCTGGTAGACCGGCGCGCCGTCGTGCGGGAACGAGCGGAGTCGGTCCATCACCGCCTCGAGCTCGGCGTCGTCGAACCAGGTTCCGTCCTTGTGTCGCACCAGCCCGAGCAGGTGGTGCAGCGCGTGGTCCATCGGCGCGGCGTGCGGCTTCGAGCAGAAGAAGTCCTGCGGCTGCTGCACCACCAGGTGGAGCGCGGAGTGGATCTCCAGGCACGAGGCGCAGGCGGCCGGGTGGCCACCGACCTTGGGATCGCCTTCCGCCGCGTCGTCACGGTGGTTGGCGCGCCAGATCATCGCGACCATCTGGACGAGGGCGCGGTGGTTGATGCGACGCAGGAGGTCGAAGTCGACGTTCATCGGCTGTCTCGCGTGGGGCACGGCGCCGGGGGTCTGCCGGCGGAGTGGCGAATCGGGAGAGACTAGGGCATGACCTGGGGGATCTCCACCGGTGGACCGCGGCGAGGGTGCGGGACTTGCAGACCGCGGGCCGTCGGGCGGGCCGGTGGCGCGGCAACCTCCTCGGGAGAAAGTGGTTCGGGTCACCGAGGTGCGCGGAGCCGGAGGCCCGGCTCGACCCCTCGCAACGCCCACGAGAACCCGGAAAACCCAGTAAGGCGCGCGTGGAAGCGGGCACTGGAGCACGCGTCACGAATCCTGTCCCGAAGGAGAACCCATGCGTCTCACAGCTCCCGGACGGGCCGCTCCGGCCCTGCTTCTCGCCCTGCTCTGCAGTCCCGTCGCCGCCCAGAACGCGATCTGGGGCACCCGATTCGGTGGATCGAACACCGGGGAGGGAACAGACCTCGCGGTCGTGCCGGGCGGGGGCGGCGACTTCTACGTCGGCGGGTTCTCCTACACCTTCTCGTCGGAGCACGTCTTCGACGTCGATGCCTCGGGAACGCCGACGGTGACCCTGCCGGGGATCGTCAACAACCGCGAGGAACCGTTCGTCGCACGCTTCGACCAGGACGGCAACCTGCAGTGGGCGGCGTTGGGAACCTGCGCCGGACGGGGCGAGCGGATGCATGCGCTGGGAGTGTTCGACAGCGGCTCGGTGGTCGGTGTCGGGGTGCAGGCGCGCAACAACTTCGTCACCGACCGGTCGATGACCTGGAACACGACCCGTGGCCAGCTTCCGCGGGTGATCCCGGCGTCCGCCTCGGAGAGTGCGCCGTTCATGATCCGCTTCGCCGGGGACGGCACGATCCGGATGGCTCGGCGGCTGGTGGAGTCCGGGTTCGGCGGCGACGCAGCCCTCGACGTGGCGACGATCCAGCCCCCCTCGGGCACCGCCAACGACCGCTCGTTCGTGGTCGCCGGTAGCCACCGGGGCGGCACCTTCGGGGACGCCAACGACCCCAACCGGGTCACGATTCCCATCGGATCGACCATCGGCATCGGTTCCTCCGACGCCTATCTGTCCTGCCACGAGCCCGACGGCAACCTGCGCTGGGTGCGGACCGTGGGTGGCACGGCCGGCGACAATCTGGTCGCGGTCCTGGCGGTGCCGGACGGCGAGGGGAACGACGCGCATACCGACCTGGTCATCGCGGGCAACCTCGGTCGGCGCGACGCGACCACGGTCGGCTTCTTCCCGGACTCGTCCGGAGTACCGCTGTACACGCTGCCGATCGAGCCGAGCGGTGCCGAGAGCAAGTTCATCGCACGCCTCGACTTCTCCGGCAACCCGTCGATGCACACACCGGACTTCGAGATCCAGTGGCTGTTGACCTTCGGAGGTCCGGGCGGCTCGACGTCCCAGGCGCGTGAGTTGGTGATCGATCCTGCGGGCCAGCTCTATGCCAGCGGTCCGGTGGGGGCCGACCCGGAGACGTTCCCTGGCTCCGGAGTGCGCGTGCCGACGCCCTACACCGTGCGCCAGTTCACCAACGGAGCGGTCACCGGCACGAGCAACGGCCAGTTCACCATCGGTGGTCGTTCGCGCCCGATCCTGTTCGGCCTGGATCCCGAAGAGGGCGCGGTGCGCTGGGATGCCACGGTCGACACCGGATTCGGCAATGAGGTCTCCCGCATCGCTCCGCAGGCCAACGGCGTGCTGTGGCTCACCCGACTCAACGCCAACGGCCAACCGATCGTCGGAACCCGCGGCAGCACGCCGTTCCCGCCCGGCTTCTCGTCCACCCGCACCTGGCGGATTCCCTTCGACTGGGACGGCAACGTCGCGGATACCGAAATCCGCACCGACTCGACGCAATCCACGGCGGTCGGTTGGGCGCCGATGGAACCACAAGGAAACACGCCGCCGTCCGGCCGCCTGTTCGTTACCGGCACCGGGCAGCCTGCGAACCGTCTCGACGACGGTCAACCAACCCAGATCGACCTGCAGATCCCCGGCGCCCCGAACATGCGGGTCTACATCGGCGCGTTCGAGGCCGAGGCTCCGGCCGCGGCCGAGCCGTTCGGTGCCGGTTGCTCTGCGAACCCTTCGCTCCCGCTGGCCCTGGAAGCCGCCGACCGCACGCTGCCGGTCATCGACCAGACCAACCGGTTGCGGGTGCGGAACGCCGGCACCAACGCGGTCGCGGTAAACGTCATCGGCTTCTCCAACACACTGTTCGGCAGTCTGAGTCTACCGTTCGATCTGGGATTGATCGGTGCTCCGAGCTGTGCCCAGCGCGTGTCGCTCGACGTCGACTTGCCGTTGACGGTCGATGGGGACGGCGTGGCGACCCTCGATCTGTCGATCCCCGACGACCTGATCTTCGTCGGCAACTCGCTCTACCTGCAGGCGGTGGTCCTGAACCCGGCGGCGAATCAACTGGGCGCGATCACCTCGAACGGTCTGCGGCTGCGGATCGGGGGTTGAGGCGAAGTGGCCTCGGCGCGTTCGATCACCGACTGCGCCGGAGGCCGAGTGCCTCGAGGATCCTCGTTCCCAGGTCCCGCAGCGCCGCGTCGTGCAGGCCCGTCCAGCGCCGTCGGAGGCGATCGCGGGCTCGGTCCCAGACATCGCCTTCCGGGCGGTCCTCGCCGAGCAGCGCGCCGTGCAGGCGGCGCACCGCGGCCATCAGCCTGAGCCGCAGGGGCCAGTCGCCGAGCGGTAGCGGCTCGAGGAACCGCGCGGAACCGGCGTAGAGCGGATGGCGGGTCCAGCGCTTCGCCGCGTCGGCTTCGGAGAACGTCGCCAGATACGTTTCGAGGTGCCGCATCGGGTCGTCGCAGGCTCGTTCGATCTCGTCCCAGAGTTCCAGCTCGAACGCGGCGTCGAGTCGCTCACGGTCGGCGATGAACGGCGCTCGCAGCATCGCGCGGTCCGGCGCCGGTTCCGCGGCGGCGCGGCGTGCGAATTCGTAGGCACGGGTCCAGAGCTGATGCCCCGTCGGTAGGTCTCCCGCGCGAGTCACGAACCTCGCCAGATCGTGCAGGCACCAGAAGCGCTCCGAGGCGGGGACGACGTCGGTCGCGATGCCGAAGCGGTTCTCGAGCAGGTCACAGTGCTGTTCCAGGATCGAGCGCGCGCTGTCGAGATCGTCCTGACGTGCGTGCAGCTCCGCGAGCCTGCGGATCGCGGGCGACAGTTCCAGCAGCAGGCGCTGGTTGTCGGGATATCGTGGAAGCACGGCCTGCCCGATCTCGACCGCGCGAGCGACGGCCTGGCTTTGCAGCGGCAGGTCCTCGGGCAGAGCGCGCTGCGCGACGTAGTCGATCCGCATCAGGGAACGGAGGAAGGAAATCGACACGTGGGCGGATGCGGCCAGTGCGGGCACATCCCGGCGGAGCAACCCGAGTGCGTCGTGCAGATCGGTCTCGCACGCGGTCGTGGCACCCATGCGTCGCAGCAGGTCGGCGCGGATCACCCGTGATTGCCCGGCCTGGAACAGGAAGTCGGGGCTGTCGGGAGCCAGGGTGAGCAGGTCGTCATGGATCGCGACGCTGCGGTCGATGTCGCCCCTGGCTTCCTCGTACCGCTTCACGGCCATCCGAGCGAGCGCGCGTTCGTTCAGGCAGCTCGTGAGCGTGAAGCGCTGGTCGATCGCGTGGCGCGCGGGCGGTCGCGCGTCGAGGGCCGCGAGGGCCGGGTCGAGGACGTCGGCCGCTTCCTCGAGCCGTTTCAGTTTCCTCAGCTGAGCGCTCCGGGTGATCTGGAGTTCCGCCCGCTCGATGTCGTACTCCGGCGGGATGTCCTCCAGGGCGGCATCTGCGCGGTCGAGTTCGCGCGCGGCTCGGTCCGCCAGTTCGAGAGCGCGGACCGGATCGCGGGAAAAGGCGGCGATGAGCGCGCGCGCGTGCAGGAATCCCGCGAGGGAGAACGCATCGTCGCGGAGCAGGGGGTGGGCCCCGGCGCGGCGGAGGGTCCGCTCCGCGTCCTCCAGGAACCCCTGGCGCATCAGGCTCATGGCGAGGTGGATGCGCGCGGTGCGTTCGATCTCCAGGCGCCGTTCCGGTTCGAGATCGGCGTCCGGGTGACGCTCGAGCAGCTCGAGCGCGGTGGACATGTGCCGCTCTGCGTCGGTGTCGCGCTGGGTGCCGTCTCCGAGCCGCGCGAGCTCGAAGTGGATCTCGATGCGCTGCGCCGGTACCCGGTCGGCGACGGCTGGGTCCGACTCCAGGTCGAGGAGCAACTGTTCGGCCTGGGCCAGGATGCTGCGCCGACGTTCCACTTCCCAGGGCAGTGTCGAGAGCGCGCTGTCGCCGAGTTCGACGAGGGCATCCGAGATCGCGTTCAGCGCGAGGTTCGCCAGAGCTTCCGAGCGCCGCTGCTCTCCACGGATCTCGTCCGCGGCGCGCCGGGCCTGCACCGCAACGACGGTCGGTGCCACGGAGAACAGCAGGAACGCGAGCCCCGCGGTGGTGACCCGCAGCGGATGACGTTGCAGCACCCGTCGGGCGCGTAGCGCCCACGAGCTGCGGCGGGCCAGCACGGGGCGTCGCTCGACGATGCGTTCCAGGTCCTCGGCGAGCGCCTCCGCGGTCGGATAGCGACGCGAGAGGTCGCGTTCGAGCGCGGTCTCGAGCACGGCTTCGACCTCCGGGGGCAGGCCCGGCAGCATCCGTCGAGCGTGGGGCAGCGGCCGAACACGGATCGCCTCCAGCAGTGCCGAGCGGGTCGGACCGTCGAACGGTCGCCGGGCGAACAGCAGTTCCCAGAGGATGCAGCCCAGCGCCCAGACGTCGCTGCCCCGATCGGCGGGTCTGGGCTCGTCGCCGAGCAGCTCGGGAGCCATGTAGGCCGGCGTGCCGAACACGTCTCCGGTTGCCGTGAGGGTCTCGAGCCCCCGGTCGTCGGCCCGGGCGAGGCCGAAGTCGAGGATCACCGGACCGCCATCCGGAGTGAGCATCAGGTTGCCGGGCTTGAGGTCCCGGTGCACGACTCCCTCGAGATGCACCCGATGCACGGCGCGGGCGACCTTCGAGACGAAGGTCAGGACGGCATCGATGCGTGCGCGGATCGAAAGGTTGGTGGAGTGCGTCCCGGGTTGCAGGTCGATGGGCCCCGAACCGTCTGCCTTCCCGATCCTCCGGGAGACGGTCTCTCCGACCACGTGTTGCATGGCCACGTAGGTCCCGCCTTCGAAGCGTCCGACCTCGAAGATCTTGCAGACCTGTGGCAGATCGAGGTGCGCGGTGATCTCGGCTTCGCGCCGCAGGCGCCGCTGTTCGGCGACTCCGGTGGTCCATGGCAGGATCTTCAGGGCCACCTCGCGACCCAGCTCGCGGTCGCGAGCCAGATGGACGGTGCCTTGTCCACCGCGGCCGAGTTCACCGAGGATCTCGTAGCCGGCGACGACGCGGGGCGGATCCTCCGGTGTGTCACGGCCGGTTTCGAACTCCCGGCATGCCGCCCGGGCCAGTCGCTCGGCGAGATCGAGGGCCTCGGAGTCTCCGATCGCCGCCCGCCGCTTTGCATCCTCTCCTCGTTCCATCGACAATCCTCTGATGCGGGACGATAGCGGATCGCAGTCCGACCCGGACCCGACCAGCGTCGAGCTTCGTCAGGCTGCGGCAGGCGACCTCGACAGCCTGGAGTGGTTGGTCCATCGCTTCACCCCGCTGCTGCTGGCGCAGGCTCATCACCGCATCGGTGAGGCTTTGGGGAAGCGTGTCCCACCCGTCGAGTTGGTTCAGGAGGTGTGGGCGATCGCCTTGCCGCGACTGGGGGAGCTGGTCGCTGGCGCCGGGCGTGCCACCCCGGTCGTCGTCAAGTTCCTCGGCACCGTCTGCGACCTGCGGATCCGAGCCCATGTGCGGGCGCTCGAGCGCGAGAACGCGATGTTCGAGGCGCCCGGGCCCGAAGCGCTGCACGGCCTGCCGGCAGATCAGTCCGGTCTGGTCACCGGGGTCGCGCGGCGGGAGCTGTTCGAGAAGGTCCGCGCGGCGATGGACTCTCTGAGCTCCGAGGAGCGTGAGGTCCTGCTGCTTCGCATTCTCGAGCAGCGCACCGGCGCCGAGGTCGCGCGCTTGCTCGGCCTGGAGCCCAACGCGGTGTACGTGCGTCAGCACCGCGCCCTGGCGGCGCTCCGGGGAGTGCTTCAGGCCGATCTCTTCGACGAGTTCGACCGATCGTCGGAGCTGCCGCCCGGCGAGGCCTGAGCGCGCGGCACCCGCTGGATCGAGAGTGACCTCGGAACGAGGTGACGCAGAGGTTCTCGAGGCTTCTTCGACAATCGCGAGAGGAATGGGTGCGGATGGTGCTCCGTCAGTCAGGTCCATCCGACGCACACCATGTCCAAGCCACGATTCTCCCGGTCCCTGCCGGTTCTCCTCCTCGCCGTCTGCTCCACCCCGCTCACCGCCCAGAACGCCCTCTGGGGAACCCGCTTCGGCGGAACGAGCGACGGCGAGGGATACGACATCGTTCCTGTCCGCGACGGCTCGGGCGACTTCTTCGTCTGCGGCTACTCCGCGACGACGTCCGGGCAGCACGTCTTCGCCGTCGACGCCTCGGGCGTCCCGACCGTCACACTGCCGGGGGTGCCCGCCAACCAGCGCGAGCCCTTCCTGGCCCGCTTCGACCAGGACGGCAACCTGGCTTGGGCCGCGCTGGGAGCCAGCACCGGTTCCGGTGAGCGGGCGACGTCGATGGCGACGTTCGGCGACGCCTCGGTGGTGGCGGTGGGGATCCATGCCCGGAACACCTCCACGCCGAACCGCGAGATGACCTGGACCACGACCACGCCGGGTCAGCCGTCGCCGATGATCCCCGGGCCGGCCTCGATCACGGCGCCCTTCATGATCCGCGCCGCGGGAGACGGCACGTTCCACATGGCTCGGCGCCTGTTGCAGTCCAACTACGGCGGCGACGAGGGCTACGACGTTGCCACCGTCGAGCCGGACCCCGGCGTGCCGACCGACTGGTCGTTCCTGGTCGCGGGCAGTCATCGTGGTGCGACCTTCGGCGATGCGAACGATCCCGGCCGGGTGACCATCCCGCTCGGGTCGACCATCGGCGTCGGTTCCTCGGACGCGTTCCTCACCTGCCACGAGCCCGACGGCAACCTGCGTTGGGTGCAGACCCTCGGCGGTAGGGCGGGCGACAACCTGGTCGCCGTGCTGCCGGTGCCGAGCGACGACGGCAACGGCGCGCACACCGACCTGATCCTTGCCGGCAACCTCGGGCGTCGGGACCAGACCGCCATTCCCTTCTTCCGCGATGCCGCCGGGATCCCGCGGTTCACCCTGCCGATCGAGCCGACCGGCGCGGAGGGCAAGTTCATCGTCCGCCTCGACTTCGACGGCAACCCGTCGATGCACACGCCGGACTTCCAGATCCAGTGGCTGCTCACCTTCGGAAGCCCCGGCGGCGCGTCGAGCGCAGACCGCAAGCTGGCCCTGTCCCGAGCGGGCCGGCTCTACGCGGGAGGCGACGTGCACGCCGACCCGGAGACCGCCCCTGGCTCGGGGGTGCGCGTGCCGACGCCCTACACGGTCCGGCAGTTCACCGCCGGTTCGGTGTCGGGTAGCTCGACGGGCACCTTCACCGTGGGCGGGCGCTCGCGCCCGGTGCTGCTGAGCCTCGACCCGGACACCGGCGACGTGCTCTGGGACTCCACGATCGACACCGGCTCCGGTGGCGACCCGCTCGCGCTGGTGCCGCAGCCGGGTGGCGTCCTGCAGGTGCTCCGGATGTCTGGCCGGGGTGACATCGTCGGCACGCGCGGCACGACCCCGCTCAACTCGGCCGGCTTCCCCTTACACCCGCACCTGGCGGATCCCGTTCGACTGGGACGGCAACGTGATCGCCGGCGAGATGCGGACCGACTCGGTATCGAGCCGGGCCGCCGCGTGGTCGGCGAAGGAGCCCGATCCGGTCGCCGGCACGCCGCCGTCCGGCCGGTTGGTCGTGACCGGTCGCGGGCAGCAGACCGACAAGCTCGACGAGGGGGAGCCGACCGAGATCAGCCTGCGGATCCCCGGCGCGCCGGACATGGAAGTCTACGTCGGTGCCTTCGAGGCCGAGGCGCCGGCTGCGGCGGATCCGTTCGGGCTCGGCTGCGGCGTCGCTCCGGCCGGGCCGCTCGACCTGTCGATGCGGGAGCGGACGCTGCCGGTGCTCGGTCGGACCTGCAGGATGCGGCTCCGCAACGCACCCGGCAATGGTGCTGCGATCAACGTCTACGGCTTCTCGAGGGAGCAGTTCGGCGCGTTCATGCTGCCGCTCGACCTGGGGCTGATCGGCGGCACCGGCTGCTTCCAGCGGGTCTCGTTGGACGTCGACCAGCCGCTGCTCGTCGATCCGGCCGGCACCGCCGACTTCGAGCTGGGCATCCCCGACGACCCGCTCTTCCTCGGCAACTTCCTCTACCTGCAGGTCGTGGTCCTCAACCCCGCGGCCAATCGACTCGGCGCGGAGACCTCGAACGGCCTGGCGCTCCGCATCGGTGGATGAGAGCCGTTCGCGCGGCCTCCCCTTGCCAATTCGGCGCTGCTCCGTAACCTCGGGCGCCCGAAATCGCGGGGAGGTCCGCCCATGTCTTTGCCATTGATCGCCATCGTCGGCCGCCCCAACGTCGGCAAGTCCAGCCTCCTCAATCGGTTGGCGGGCCGACGGGTGTCGATCGTCGAGCCCACGGCCGGCGTCACCCGCGACCGCGTGGTGGTCCCCATCGAGACCGAGGGCCGGCGTTTCGACGTGATGGACACCGGCGGGCTCGGGCTGGTCGACGAGGAGCGGCTCAAGCAGCACATCGAGAGTCAGATCGAAGTGGCGCTGGAGCGCTGCGACGGCGTGTTGTTCCTGGTCGACGGCAAGGAGGGCCTGGTGCCGGGCGACGAGATGGTCGCCCAGAAGCTGCGCCGCCTCGGCCGACCGACCGCGCTGGTGGTCAACAAGATCGAGTCGCATCAGGAGGAGCTGAGCGTCACCGCGTGGACGCGGCTCGGCTTCGGCGAGCCGCTGCCGATCTCGGCTTTGGAGGGCTTCGGCATCTCCGACGTGCTCCACAAGGCGGTGGAGATGCTGCCCGAGAAGCGGCCGGAGGAGGACGAGGCTCCCGACGAGGGGATGCTGAAGTTCGCCGTCGTCGGCAAGCGCAACTCCGGCAAGTCGACGCTCATCAATCTGCTGGCCGGCGAGGAGCGGGTCATCGTCTCGGAGATCCCGGGCACCACCCGCGACGCGGTCGACGTGGTGTTCGACTTCGGCGACCGGCAGATGCTGGCGATCGACACCGCGGGCGTGCGCAAGAAGAGCCGATTGGAGGACGCGATCGAGTTCTTCAGCTACTCGCGCGCCACCGAGTCGATCCGCCGCGCCGACGTGGTCGTCCACATGTTCGACGTCCGCGAGACGATCAGTCAGGTCGACAAGAAGGTCGCGCGCTACTACTCCGACCACCACAAGCCGGTGCTGGTGGTCGGCAACAAGATCGACCTCGCGCCCGAACTCGACATCGAGAAGTGGGACACGTACATCCGGCAACAGCTCGCCGGTCTGCGCCACGCGCCGGTGTCGTTCATCTCGGCGCTGCAGAACACCAACGTCCAGGAGACCCTCGACATCCTGTTCGAGCTCCGCGACCAGGCCGGCCGCAAGTTCCCCACCGCCCGGCTCAACGAGTGCCTGCAGAAGGCCAAGGTGAAGCTGAGCCCGAAGAACCGCGGCAGGGTGCCGAAGCTCTACTACGGCACGCAGCTCGGCACCCATCCGCCGACGATCCTGATCTTCGTGAACGAGCCGAAGATGTTCCGGGGGCAGTACGAGCGCTACCTGGTCAACGTGCTCCGCGAGGAGTTCGACCTCGACGAGGTGCCGATCCGCATCGTGTTCCGCGAACGCAAGCGCAGCCAGCCGGGACAGGTGCCGGAGGGGACGCGGCCGAGCTGAACGGCCGATTCCCGCGGATCGCATCTCGGATGACCCCCGGAGGTCGGCGGCGGATACCGTGCCGCGGTCATGGCCGCCGCTCCGACCTCGCCGATCCGCGAACTTCTCGAACCGCGCGCCCGCGACGTCGAGGGTCTCCCCGTCGCGCGCCTGCTCCCACAGGTCCGGGCCCGTTCGATCGGGCCCTACGTGTTCTTCGACCGCATGGGCCCGGTGCAGCTCGCGCCCGGCCAGGGCGTCGACGTCGGTCCGCACCCGCACATCGGCCTGGCCACGGTGACCTACCTGCTGGAGGGAACCCTGGTCCACCGCGACAGCCTGGGCGTCGAGCAGCGCATCGAGCCGGGCGACGTGAACTGGATGCGCGCGGGTCGCGGAGTCGTGCACTCCGAGCGCAGCGGCGACGCGGAGCGGCGGCATGGTGCGCGCCTGCATGGCCTGCAGCTCTGGGCCGCGCATGGTGTCGAAGAGGAGGATGACGAGCCGTCGTTCCAGCACGTGCCGGGGGCGGAGTTGCCGCGGGTCGTGCGCGGTGGGAGCGAAGTCACGCTGATCGCGGGTCGGGGCTTCGGCGTGGCCTCTCCGGTCGAAGTGGGTTCGCTCGAGCAGGCGTTCGCGGTGGCTTCGCTGGCCGCGGGAGAAGGGCTCCTGCTCCGGGTCGACGACCTGCATCGCGAGCGCGGCGTGCTCGCGATCGACGGCGAGATCGATTGCGCGTCCGAGGGCGGAACGGCGCGCCTCGCCGCGGGCCGCCTCGCCGTCCTGGCCGAGGGCGTCGACGTCACGCTGAGCGCACCGGCGGCTGGCGCGCGTGTCGCGATCCTCTCCGGTGCGCCACTGGCCGAGCCCCGCCACATGCGCTGGAACTTCGTCTCGAGCCGCGAGGACCGGATCCTCCAGGCGGTGGCTCGCTGGCGCGAAGGTCGCTTCCCGCAGGTCCCCGGCGACGACGGGGAGCCCCTGCCGATGCCGGACTGACCCCGGGACCCGCGCGGCGTCCGACCTCGGGGACCGAGTCGCAGACGGCGTCCCATGCCGGCGCCGCGCGCATTGGGACCGGTGTCTGCCAAGGCGCCGGCATTGCGATGAGTCCCCTCTTCGATCGGTTCCGCGGCTCCGGAGACGGCTAGCCTGAGCGCTTCCCTACCGGAGTCCCCATGCCCCACCTCCGTCTCTTCGCTGCGTCGGCCCTCGTTCTCGCCGCGGCGTTGTGCGTGACCGTCGGATGTCGCTCGTCCGGGTCACGCTCTTCGTCGGCGCGCGCCAGCACGACCCCGGTTCCACCGGGTGCGGCCTTCGCGCCGATCGCTCGCGTGCTGCGCCACCCGCGCTGCCTCAACTGCCATCCGAGCGGGGACCGGCCCCACGTCGGCGACGACCGGCGCCGGCACGCCATGAACGTGCAACGCGGTCCCGACGACCATGGCTATCCGGCGATGCACTGTGCGACCTGCCACCGGCCAGCCAACCAGGACGCAGCCCTCGTGCCCGGCGCCCCACACTGGCACCTCGCACCACGCTCGATGGGTTGGGAGGGCCTCGACGACCACGACCTCGCCCGGACCCTGAAGGACCGTTCGATGAACGGCGACCGCTCGCTGGCCGCGCTGCGCGAGCACATCGCCGAGGATCCGCTGGTGCTGTGGGGTTGGGACCCGGGCGTGGGCCGCGAAGCCGTTCCCACGCCGCACGCCGAGTTCGTCGATGCCTTCGACGCCTGGATCGACGCGGGGGCTCCGACTCCTCCGGCAGGCACCACCAGCACCTTCTGAGGACCGACCGATGCAGATCCGATTTACGCTCAATGGTCGGCCCACCTCGGTCGACGCCACTCCCGACACTCCGCTGCTCTGGGTGCTGCGCGACACGCTCGGCCAGACCGGCACCAAGTTTGGCTGCGGCCGCGCGCTCTGCGGAGCGTGCACCGTGCACGTCGACGGCGCTGCGGTGCGGGCTTGCTCCTTCCCGATCGAGTACGCCAAGGACAAGGACATCCGCACCATCGAGGGTCTCGAGGCCAGTGCCACCGGCCAGGCCGTGGTCGACGCCTGGATCGAGCTCGACGTGGTGCAGTGCGGGTGGTGCCAGCCGGGTCAGTGCATGAGTGCCGCAGCGCTGCTGTCGGCCGATGCGCGGCCCGACGACGCTGCGATCGACCGCTCGATGAGCGGCAACCTGTGCCGCTGCGGGACCTACCCGCGGATCCGCGCCGCGGTGAAGCGCGCCGCCGAGATCCTGGCCGAGGGAGGTGGACGATGACCGCGCCCGGACTGCGTAACGACTCGCGAGCGCCGAGCCGCCGTGACTTCTTCCGCAGCACGCTGACCGCGGGTGGCGGACTGGTGCTGGGATTGTCGTTCGGCGAGCGGCTGCGGGCCGCGGTGGTCCGGCCGACCGCCGACCCGGCCGACGCGTTGCCCGCCGACTTCCAGCCCAATGCATTCCTGAAGATCGGCAGTGACGGCTCGATCGTGGTGTTCGCCAAGCACGACGAGATGGGGCAGGGCATCCACACCGGTCTGGCGATCGCGATCTGCGAGGAGCTCGAGGTCGACGTCGCCGCGGTGCAGGTCGTGCCCGCGCCCGCCGACACCGACTACGGACACTCCGCCTACGGCATCCAGGTGACCGGTGGCAGCACCAGCACCTGGTCGTCGTTCGAGCAGATGCGCCGTGCGGGTGCCGTGGCGCGTGAGATGCTGGTCGCGGCGGCAGCTGCGCGCTTCGGCGTCGAGGCCGGCGAATGCGAGGCGGTCGACGGCACCGTGCGGCGCCGCGACGGCAGTGGCGAGGCGGTGGGCTATGGTGACCTCGCCGATGCGGCCAGCGATCTCACCCCACCGGAAGACGTCGACCTGAAGCAGCCAGCGACCTTCACGCGGATCGGCAAGCCGACGCCTCGGGTGGATTCCCCGGCCAAGGTCCGCGGTTCGGCGCTGTTCAGCATGGACCAGCGCGCGGAGGGCATGCTCACCGCGATGGTGGCGCGCAGTCCGTACTTCGGCGGCACGCTGCGTTCGTCCGACACCGCGGCGGCGCGCGCGGTCGAAGGGGTGGTCGCCGTGGTCGAAGTGCCCTCGGGTGTTGCGGTGGTGGCGCACGGCTTCTGGGCTGCGAAGAAGGGCCGCGACGCACTGCGCCTGCAGTGGGACGCCGGCGAAGGCCGCGGCCTGGACACCGCGAAGCTGCGCTCCGAGTACTCCGCGCTGGCGGAGCGGCCCGGCAACGTCGCGCGCGACGACGGTGACGCCGAGGGTGTGCTCGCCGCCAGTTCGCGTCGCCACGCCGCGGTCTACGAGGTGCCGTTCCAGGCCCACGCGCCGATGGAGCCGTTGAGCTGCATGGTCGAGCTGCGCGACGACGGCGGCGTGAAGATCACCACCGGCTCGCAGATGCTCGGCAGCGACCACCCGAAGGTCGCCGAGCGGCTGGGCGTCGACGCCTCGAAGGTCGAGTTCGTGAACTCGTTCCTGGGCGGCGGTTTCGGGCGGCGTGCCAACCCGGCGGCCGACTTCACCCTGGAGGCGTTGGAGGTGGCGCTCGCGCTCCGCGACGGGGCCGGACTGTCCACCGAGGTGCGCAGCGCACCGGTGAAGACCATCTGGTCGCGCGAGGACGACCTGCGCGGTGGTTGGTATCGCCCGATGTTCGTCAACGCCATCGAGGTGGCGCTCGGTGACGGCCGGATCGACGCGTGGCGGCACCGCATCGTCGGCCAGTCGATCGCGGTCGGCACCCCGTTCGAAGGCGCGATGGTGGTCGACGGCGTCGACGGCACCTCGGTCGAGGGTGCCGCCGACATGCCGCACGGCATCGAGAACCTGCGGGTCGAGCTGCACTCGCCGAAGCTGCCCGTGCCGGTGCAGTGGTGGCGCTCGGTCGGCCACTCCAACACCGCGTTCGCCAAGGAGAGCATGCTCGACGAGTGCGCCGAGAAGCTCGGCCGCGACGCCTACGAGCTGCGTCGCGAGCTGTTGGCCGAGCACCCGCGCTGGCGGCGGGTCCTCGACGTGGTCGCCGACAAGGCGGGCTGGGGCGGTCCGCTGCCCGACGGGGTCGGTCGAGGCATCGCCGTTCACGAATCGTTCCGCGGCTTCGCGGCGCACGTGGTCGAGGCTTCGATCGTCGACAGCCGGCCCAAGGTCCACCGCGTCGTCTGCGCGATCGACTGCGGTCTGGTCGTCAATCCCGACCAGGTCGAGTCGCAGATGCAGGGCGCGGCGGTCTTCGCGCTGTCCTCGGCGATCGGCTCGGGAATCCACTTCGCCGACGGCAAGGTCGTCGAGAGCAACTTCCACGACTTCCAGCTGGTGCGCATGCACGAGTCTCCGGCGGTCGAGGTGCACATCGTCGACAGCGACGACGCGATGGGTGGCATCGGCGAGGTCGGTGTACCGGGAGTGGCATCGGCGCTGTGCAGCGCGCTGGTGGCAGCGGGCGGCCCGCGGATCCGGCGCCTGCCGATCGGCGACCAGCTGGGCTGATCGGCGCTCTTCGGGGCGGCGCGGCGAGCGCGCATCCCCCTGGTCGTCGGTCGTCCGTCCGCTGCCGGGCAGGAACCTGCGGCTGATCCCTGGACCGCTCGGCTGCACTTCGCCGCGGAGCTGGAGTCGACCCGATCGACCGAGACCGGCGGCACCGAGCGCGTGGTCCGGAGCATGGCGCGCACCGACTACGCGCATCTGCTCGCGCCGGGTCGCCGACGCATCGTCCTGCACGCCGTCGCCGTAGAACGCAGTGTCGACGGCAAGGTGGTCGAGGCGAGCGTGCTGTCGCGCAACGAAGCGGTGTGGCTCGAACCCGACGGCACGCGGCAGACCACCGCACGGAAGGACGCGCCCGAGCGTCTGCGGACCCAGATGGAGGCGTTCGGCGAAACGTGGTCCGACCTCGAACTCGACGCCGACGGACGGGAAACCGCGCGCCGCGACCTCGTCGGACCTGAGGTCGCGGCGCAGTCCACCGACCAGCAGCTCGCCCTGTCCCGGTTCTTCCACGTGCCGATCCCTATCGGGGAGGACGAATGGGACGTTGCCCGGACGCTGGTCGCCGATGCACCGCTGGCCGGGACGCTCCAGTACCGCAAGCGAGAGGCGCCAACCGACGACGGACTGGTCGAGGTCGCGGTGTCGGGCGGACTCGTGGAGGTGGGCGCGGAACCCGGCGCCGGGGTGCTCAACGTCGCGGGTCGGCAGCTCTACGACCCGGCACTCCGCGAGTGGGTGGAGGGGCGGATCACGCTCGAGGGCGCGGGCACGCGACTCGGGCTGAACCTCGACCTGCGCGCTGCGCCGTTGACGGTGGGCGGCGAGTTCACGGCCGGTGCCGAGACGATCCGCTGGCTCCGCCCCGTGCACTGGCGGGTGCAGGGTGGCAACGCGATCCGCATGGTCGACCTCGGGGTCGCGGACGACGTGTCGTGCTACGTGGTCGTGCTCGAAGGAGACGGCGGCGGACTCGCCGCGAACTTCGACCGATGGCGCCGGCAGCTCGGTCTCGTGGCCAAGGGTGCTGCCGCACTCGAGAGCGCCGAAACGCTGCAGGTGCTCGGCCGTCCGGCGCACCTGCTCCGGCTCGACGGCCCGCCGGCTGCCGACGGTCGACCAGCGGTCCGAATGCTGGGTCTCGCCTGTCGCCTCGAGGAGGCAATGCTGTTCGTCAAACTGTCGGGACCCGCCGCGATCGTGCGCGCCGCCGAGGCGGACTTCGAGGCCTTCTGCACGGGGTTGGAGTTCGTCCGGGAGGACGACGAAGCACCTGAAGGGGGAGGCGCAAGGAGGACATCGCGGTCCCCACGCAGGAGGAGGCGCGGCCGATCCTCATCGAAGCTTCGGAGCGCTACGACCAGGGGCAGCACGAGCGCGTGCTGAAGCTGTCCATCGACTTCGGTCGCGGGTTCGCCGAGCGGGCCTACCCCGGGAGTTGACGCCGAGCGGTGTCGCCGAGCGGCAGGGAATCCAGGTCGGCGACCGGATCACCGGTGTCCGTCAGCGGGCATTCACCGCCGACGCGTGGCAGCAGGCCTGCGCGGTGCCGCGCGTCGGCGGGTTCGTTCTGTTCGATCTCGCCGGCGTGGCCTGCGGAGACCGACGGCCCGGGCGGTTCCGCCCGCTCATTGGATCACCGAGTCATCGGCTCGCCAGATCGCCCTGAACGGCGCGCAGCCGGTCCAGCAGCCGCTTCGCGGTCGCCTCGGACGAGGCCGGGTTCTGTCCGGTGATCAGCGGACCGTCCTCGACCACGTAGGACTGCCAGTCGTCGCCCTTCTCGTAGAGACCTCCCAGCTCGCGCAGCCGGTCCTCGAGCAGGAACGGCACCACCTCGGTCAGGCCGACCGCTTCCTCCTCGGTGTTGCTGAAGCCGGTGACCCGGCGGTCCGCGACGATCGGCGACCCCTCGCGGTTCTTCGCCATCAACAGCGCCGCGGGGGCATGGCAGACCGCGGCGACCGGTCGGTCCATCGCCAGGAAGTCCTGGATCAGCTCGACCGAGGCGGAGTCTTCGGCGAGGTCCCAGAGCGGGCCGTGTCCGCCCGGGAAGAACAGCGCCGCATGGTCGTCCATGTCGACCTCCTCAAGCGGCAGGGTCGCATCGAGCGCTGCCTGCGCGGCCGGATCGGCGTCGAATCGCCGGGTGGCGTCGGTGACGAAGTCGTCCTGCGTGCTCTTCGGGTCGCGCGGTGGACGGCCGCCCTTCGGCGAGGCCAGGGTCAGCTCGACACCCGCATCCTTGAACGCATAGTAGGGGGCGGCGAACTCTTCGAGCCAGAAGCCCGTCTGCTCGCCGGTGTCGCCGAGCCGGTCGTGGGAGGTCAGGACCATCAGGATGCGCATGACGCCTGCTAGGCGCCGGCGAGGTGGTGCGCAAGATCGCAAGCGATCCGTGGGGTCGTCGCTACTGCAGCAGCGGAGCCAGCGTCTGGAACATCCGATAGCCCAGGTCGACCAGACCCTGCTCGTCGAAGTGGATCATCCCCTGATCGTTCTCGATCGAGATCCCGTCGATCGGGCACAGCACGGTGAAGGGGTCCGCCGCGGCCACATTGGCCTGCGCCGCGCGCACCAGGGTTTCGCCCGGCCCCCAGACCTCGCGTGGTACGTGCTGGTCGTGAAGCTGGCTGATGACGAACGGGATCGGTCGGCGGGTCGGACCGAGGTCACTGCGGAGGTCCGCGATGAACTGGTTCAGGTTGGCCTCGTAGGCGCGGGCATAGAGCAGCAGGTCGGGATGCCCGGTGGCGCGGGTGTCGCCCTCGCCCTGGACCCAACAGATCGCCTTGATGTCCGGCTCCAGGCCCTGGGCGTGCAGATGGGCCACGGCATGCAGCCAGTTCTGGAACATCACGCCATAGAGTCCATCGGTGGCGGTGGCGCCCCGGGAGAAGCTCGGGACGGCCCGCGGATCGAGGCGCGCCACCCAGGTGAACTTGTAGATCCACGCCTCGCCGAAGCGGTTCTTCACCGCGTCGCCGAGCGAGGCCTCGGGTCCGAATCGTTCCTCGGTGATCCAGACCGACGCGTTGTTCACCATTGCGATGCAACCGGTGCGGTACGGCTCCCAGCCCGGCGCACTGGTCGGGCGACGCTGGGTGGTGCCGGGCCACCAGGTGCGCACGCCGGTCGGCGCGGAGAGGCGGGTGTATCGGGCGCCGGGCCCCACGGGGTTCGACAGCCAATAGCCTGACGCCGCGCCATGGGCGTTCGACTGGCCGATGACCCAGACCACCGGGACGGGGCGATGGGCGCCGACGGTGCGGGTCTGGGCGCGCGGTGCGTCGGAGTACGCCGCGAGTGCGAGACCCAGGCAGGCCGAGAGAAGGACCGCGGTGCTCCGCGAGACGAGATGGGGTCCGGGCATGTGCCGGGATTCTGCGTGGGGCTCGGGGGGCGGGCAACCGGGCCCCCTGCTCACGCCGCCCGAGCGGCTGCCGGCGGCTCACGTGCTGCGGACATTCACCCGAACAACCCGAACGCCACCGCGAGCCACCACCCGCCGATCAGGATGGTCACTCCCGCCACCATGCGGATCGCGTGCGGCAGCCGTCGCGCGTCGAACGCATCCGCGAAGCGACCGATCAGCCAGCCGAAGCCGGTCATCGCGACGACGGTCGCCAGCAGGTAGCTGCCGATGTAGGCGGCTGCGGTCAAGGGTGGCATGGCGAGCGATGGCAGCACCGCCCAGAAGTGGCCGGCACCGGCGAGGCCGTGCACGACTCCCACTCCGAACACCGTCGAGTGCGCGTGGCCGTGGCCGTGGCCATCGGCAGCGGCGTGCAGTGGATCGTGGGCGTGGCCGTCTGCGTG
This sequence comes from bacterium, assembly GCA_030432695.1. Taxonomy (GTDB): domain Bacteria; phylum Planctomycetota; class UBA1135; order UBA1135; family UBA2386; genus JAUILN01. The sequence goes on from JAUILN010000004.1 coordinate 491,387, forward strand.
GTGTTCGTGCTCGTGCAGGTGCAGGTGGGCGTGCACGGCACCGTCATGGTCGTGGACGTGTTGGTGGACCACGAGTCCGCGGGCACGCTGCCATGCGGCCAGGCCGAGGCCGATCAGCACGATGCCTACCAATCGCTCGGCCCACACCGAGGCGATCTCGACCTCGCCGAGGGACAGCAGGGTCTGGCCGAGCGCGCCCAGAGTCGCAACGCCGAGTCCGTGACCGAGTCCCCAGGTCGCACCGATCCATGCGGGGTGCGCGGTCCGGCGTCGGTCGACCGCGATCGGAGCGACGCCCACCAGGTGGTCGGGACCGGTCAGCACGTGGGCGGCGCCGGCGAGGAGACCTTCGAACAGGACGATCATCGGGGGGTGCTCGCTGGAGCGGTAGCCGCGTCGACGGGAGCGCGCTCGATGTCGAGGGCGCGGAGTTGGAGCTCCCGACCGGCCAGGAGTTCGGGAGTGTAGTTGCCGCAATGGGGGCAGCGGAGGATCGGCGGCGACTCGGGTTGCACGATCCGCTCGCAGGTCTCGCAGCGCGCCGCGAGCGCGACGGGTTCGACCACCAGCTGCGAGCCGGCCAACAGACTGCCCTCGGTCGCGAGGTCCCAGGCGAACTCCAGCGACTCCCGGACCACGCCGGCCAGGGCCCCCAGTCGGAGGAACACCGCGGTGACCTTGTAGGCACGCTCCGCCCGGGCGGCCTGCTCGGCGACCCGGACCAGCTCGCACGCGATCGACAGTTCGTGCATCGGGAACCTCCGCCGGCCAACACCGCCCGCGCCGACGGATTGCCTCGACGTGTCTTCAGGCGGCGGAAAGTCGCTGCGGACGACTGGATTGCTCGTCTGTTGCCGCGACGGTCGATCGCGGCGAATGCCCACATCGTTGGTTCCACCGAAGCATCCGCACTGCAATGGCGGCTCGGAGGGTTCCGACCGAGGAGACTGGTTGCATGTGCGGACACTGCGGATGCGCCGCGGAGGGCGGCTCGGTCAATGCGCACCGCAAAGGTGCCCATGAGAGGAGCGATCGCGGGGGGAGTCATTCCCATCACCACGCGCATCATGACCACGCGCATCATGACCACGGGCATCATGACCACGCGGCAGGCGCGGAGGCGGAGCACGCGCACGTCGAGATGCATCAGCACACGGAGGACGCCGACGTCCTGCACCTCGGCAGGCAGGTCCTCGACAAGAACGCCCGCCTCGCCGAGCGCGTCCGCGGCATCTTGCTGGCGAAGGGGATCTGCGCGCTGAACCTGGTGTCGTCGCCGGGCTCGGGGAAGACCGCGCTGCTGGAGCGCACCGCGCGCGACCTGGGTCTGCGCGCCGCGGTGCTGGTCGGCGACCTCGCCACCGACCGCGACGCCGAGCGATTGCGGACGGCGGGTCTGCAGGCGGTGCAGATCACCACCGGCAACGTCTGCCACCTCGACGCCCACATGATCCTGCACGGGCTGGAGCGCGTCGACCTGGCGGCGCTCGACGTGCTGTTCTTCGAGAACGTCGGCAACCTGGTCTGCCCGGCGTCCTTCGACCTCGGCGAAGACCACCGCGTGGTGCTCAGCTCGGTGACCGAGGGCGAGGACAAGCCGCGCAAGTACCCGACGATCTTCCAGGGCGTCGACCTCGCGCTGATCACCAAGACCGATCTGGCCGAGGCGGTCGATTGCGACCTGCCGGCCTTGCGGGCCTCGATCACCGACGTCGCGCCGGCTGCGCGCATCCTCGAGCTGTCGGCGAAGTCCGCGGTCGGTCTCGAGGCGTGGCTCGAGTTCGTGCGCAGCGCCGCCGAGGCCAAGCGCGCGGTCGCGCTGTGAGCCGGAGTCGCCGCGATGGCCCATCCCTCGTCGCTCCATGAAGCCTGCGTCGCCCGCCGCTTCCGGATCCGCGGCGTGGTCCAGGGCGTCGGCTTCCGGCCGTTCGTGCATCGCATCGCGGTCGCGCGCGGCCTGACGGGTTCGGTCGGCAACGACGCCGACGGCGTGTTCGTGGTGGTCGAAGGCGACCCGGCCCGCGTCGACGACTTCGCCCAGGCCCTGCGCCGGGAGGCGCCGGCCGCCGCCCGGATCGAGGACGTGCAGACCGAACCGCTCGTGCCGGCGGGGCTCGCAGGCTTCACGATCGAGGCGAGCGTGGTCGCCGGCCGCAGCGCCGCGCAGCCGCTGGCGGTGGGGCCCGACCTCTCGACCTGTCCCGACTGCCTGCGTGAGCTCTTCGATCCGGCCGACCGCCGCCACCGCTACCCGTTCCTGAACTGCACCGCCTGCGGTCCGCGCTACACGATCGTCGTCGACGTGCCCTACGACCGCGAGCGGACCGCAATGGCCGGCTTCGCGCTGTGCGCCGACTGCGCCCGCGAGTACGCCGACCCCGCCGACCGCCGGTTCCACGCCGAGCCGACCGCCTGCCCGGTCTGCGGGCCACAGCCGAGCTTCACCGACCGCGACGGCGTCGTCCTGGCGGAGCGCGATGCCGCGGTCGGGGCGGCCGTCGATTCCCTGCGCGCCGGACAGGTCGTCGCGGTGCTGGGACTCGGCGGCTTCCACCTGATGGTCCGCGCCGACGACCCTGCGGCGGTCGCGACGTTGCGCCAGCGCAAGCGCCGCGGCGACAAGCCGTTCGCGGTGCTGTTCGCGGACCTCGAGGCGGTGCGCGCCGAGGTGCCGGTCTCCCCCGGCGAGGCCGAGCTGCTGCAGGGGCCGGCCGCACCGATCGTGTTGCTGGCGCGGCGCGGACCCTGCCGACGGATCTGCGAGGCGGTCGCGCCCGGCGCTCCCGATCTCGGCGCGATGTTGGCCAACAACCCGCTGCAGCATCTGCTCTGCCGCGGCGTCGGTGTGCCGTTGGTCGCCACCAGCGGCAACCTCCGCGACGAGCCGCTGTGCATCACCCCGGCCGAGGGACTGCTGCGGTTGGGCTCGCTGGCCGATGCGTTCCTGGTCCACGACCGGCCGATCCTGCGGCCGATCGACGACTCGATCGTGCAGGTCGTCGCCGGCGAGGTGGTGGTCCTGCGGCGCGCCCGCGGCTACGCGCCGCTGGCCTTCGACTGGGACCGTCTGCCCGAGCACGGCGTCGACCTGGCGACCGGCCCGCACACCAAGAACACCGTGGCGCTGCGCACCGGCCGGCGGGTGGTGCTGTCACCGCACGTCGGCGACCTCACCACCGTGGCCGCGCGCGACCACCACGAGCGGGCGCTCGACGACCTGCAGCAACTGCTCGGCGTGCAGGCCGAGCGGGTGGTCTGCGACACCCATCCCGACTACGCCTCCACGCTGTCTGCCGAGCGACGCAGTGCGGCCCCGCTGCGCGTCCCGCACCACGCGGCGCATGCCTTTGCCCTGGCGTTGGAGCATCGGCTGACCGCGCCGTTCCTCGCCGTGACCTGGGATGGCACCGGCCACGGCGACGACGGCACGGTGTGGGGCGGCGAGTTCCTGCGCGTGGATCCGCTGGCCGGGGTTGCCGCGCGGGAGGGTCGCATCGCACCGTTCGCGCTGCCCGGCGGCGAGTCGGCGGTCGCGGAGCCGTGGCGCATCGCCGCGGGGCTTTGCCTCGGGCTCGAACCCGAGCTGCGCGACTTCGCCGAGCGGCGGTTGTTCGAGGCGGCGGGGCTGGCGGCCAGCGACCTGCGCCGGGTGCAGGCGATCGCGGGGGTCGGCCCGCAGACCTCGAGCGCCGGGCGGCTGTTCGACGCGTTGGGCGCCCTGGTCGCCGGGGTCGGCGTCGCGACCCACGAAGCGGCGGCGGCGCGGGCGCTGACCGCGCTGGCATGGCGTGCCGAGCCTGGCCTGGATGTGCCCCGAGCGACGCCCGCCGCGACCGGCGGCCTGCTCGACTTCGATCCGTGCCAGCCGTTCGCCGCGGCGGTACGCTCGCTCCGATGCGGTGACAGCGCGGCAGTGGTCGCGCGGGCCTTCCACGACACGCTCGTGGCGTGGATCCTCGCGATGGCCGACCGGTTCCGACCGCTCGACATCGGTCTGACCGGCGGCTGCTTCCAGAACCGCCTGCTGGCCGAGTCCGCGGTGCGCGCGCTACGCGACGCCGGCCATCGGGTCTGGTTCGCGCAGCGCATCCCGCCCAACGACGGGGGCGTCGCGGCAGGTCAATTGGTGGGCGCGGCGTTCGGCGTGCCCGTGCAGGAGGTGTCCGGATGAAGTTCCTCTCCGAGTACCGCGACCCGCAGCGGGTCGAGTCCCTGGTGCGCCGCATCCACGAGGTGACCACCCGGCCGTGGACCTTGATGGAGGTCTGCGGCGGCCAGACCCACTCGATCGTCCGCTACGGCCTCGACCGGATGCTGCCTGCGCAGATCGAGCTGGTGCACGGCCCGGGCTGCCCGGTCTGCGTGACCCCCCTCGAGATGCTCGACGCCGCGCACCGGATCGCGGCGCGGCCCGAGGTGATCTTCGCGACCTTCGGCGACATGCTGCGGGTGCCCGGCAGCGAGACCGACCTCTACGGCGTGAAGGCGCGCGGCGGCGACGTGCGCATCGTCTACTCGCCGACCGACGCGGTCGAGCTGGCCAGGAAGCACCCCGACCGGCAGGTGGTGTTCTTCGCGGTCGGCTTCGAGACCACCGCGCCGGCCAACGCGATGGCGGTGAAGGTCGCGCACGACGCCGGCCTCGGCAACTTCTCGCTGCTGGTCAGCCACGTGCTGGTGCCGCCGGCGATCGAGGCGGTGTGCAGTGCGCCGCACAACCGGGTGCAGGGCTTCCTCGCCGCGGGCCACGTCTGCACGGTGATGGGCTACGTCGAGGAGTATCCGGGGCTCGCAACACGCTTCGGAGTGCCGATCGTGGTCACCGGCTTCGAGCCGGTCGACGTGCTGCACGGCGTGCTGCTCTGCGTGCAGCAGTTGGAGAGCGGGCGGTGCGAGGTCGAGAACCAATACAGCCGGATGGTCCGGCCGGCGGGCAACCCGGTGGCGATCGCGACCCTGCGTGAGGTCTTCGACGTGGTCGACCGCGCGTGGCGCGGGATCGGCGTGATCCCGGGCTCGGGCTTCGCGCTGTGCGCGGAGTTCGCCGCCTACGACGCGCTGCGGCGCTTCGAGGTCGCGCACCGGCCGGTCGCCGAGCCCGCCGAGTGCATCGCGGGGCTGGTGCTGCAGGGCGTGAAGAAGCCTGGCGAGTGCCCGGCGTTCGGCACCCGCTGCACGCCGGAGAAGCCGCTCGGTGCGCCGATGGTGTCCAGCGAGGGCGCGTGTGCCGCTTACCACGCCTACCGCCGCGAGCCGGCGGAGGCCGGATCATGAGCTTCGGTGCCTGTCCGATCCCGATCGCCGACTACCCGGTGGTCACCCTGGCGCACGGCGGTGGCGGGCGGCTGACCCGTCAGCTCATCGAGCGGATGTTCCGCGCCGCGTTCGACAACGAGTGGCTGGCCGAACAGCACGACGGCGCGATCCTGGAGGCGGGCGAGGGGCGGCCGGTGCTGACCACCGACAGCTTCGTGGTGAGCCCCGTGGTGTTCCCAGGCGGCGACATCGGCAAGCTGGCGGTCTGCGGCACGGTCAACGACCTGGCGATGTGCGGGGCGGTGCCGCGTTATCTCACCTGTGCGCTGGTGTTGGAAGAAGGCCTGCCGATGGAGCTGCTGTGGCGGGTGGTCTCGTCGATGGGCGCGACCGCCAAGGCCGCTGGCGTGCAGATCGTCACCGGCGACACCAAGGTGGTGGCGCGCGGCCAGGCCGACCAGGTGTTCGTGAACACCGCGGGCGTGGGCTTCGTGGCGGCCGGGCGGGAGGTGCGGCCGGGGATGGTGCAGGACGGCGACGTGTTGCTGGTGAACGGCGACGTCGGGCGGCACGGCATCGCGGTGCTGGCGAGCCGCGAGGGGATCGAGTTCGAGACTTCGATCGAGAGCGATTGCGCGCCCCTGGCGGCGACGGTGCAGGCGCTGCAGGCTGCCGGCGTCGAGCTGCACGGTCTGCGCGACCTGACCCGCGGGGGACTGGGCACCGCCTGCGTGGAGCTCGTGGGGGAACGGCAGACCTACCGGCTCGACGAGGCTGCCATCCCGGTCCGCGGCGATGTGCGGGGTGCCTGCGAGCTGCTCGGCTTCGATCCGCTCTACGTGGCCAACGAGGGCCGCTTCCTGGCGATCGTGCCGGAGCGTGACGCGGCGCGCGCGTTGGAGGTCCTGGCCGAGCACCGACCGCAGCCCGACGCCGAGCCGGCGCGGATCGGCGTGGTCGACCGGAGTGCGCCGGGCCGGGTGGTGCTGCGGTCGGTGGTCGGTGGCGAGCGGCCGCTCGACCTGCTCAGCGGCGAGCAGCTACCGCGGATCTGCTGAGTCGAGAGCGGTCTGCGGCGCATAGGGCGCGAAAACGGGGCTCATCATTATGGCGTCATGTCTCCCCGATATGGGGCTGTATGGGGCGCGCATTGCAATGCACGTCATCGAAATCCTCTGTGGCTGGAGGCTGTTCGAGGCGGATCCGTCTGTCGCTCGGAGACCCGCCAGATGACTCGGACGCCGGCTACCTCTTCTCAGCCCACCACCTACGAGCTGCTTCAGCGCCACGGGGTGAGTCGGCGTTCCTTCCTCGAGTTCTGCGCCAGCGCCGCGGCGGTCATGGGGCTCGACTACTCGGAGGTCGAGCGGGTGGTTCAGGCCCTCGAGACCAAGCCGCGCATCCCGGTGCTGTGGCTGCACGGTCTCGAGTGCACCTGCTGCTCGGAGTCGTTCCTGCGCTCGTCGCACCCGATCGCGCAGGACCTGATCCTGAACATGATCTCGCTCGACTACGACGAGACCCTGCAGGCGGCGGCGGGGGATCAGGCCGAGCAGATCCGCAGGGACATGATCGCCAACCACCCGGGCGAGTACGTGGTCGCGGTGGAGGGCAACGTGCCGACCAAGGACGGTGGCGTCTACTGCACGATCGCCGGGGAGACCTTCCAGCACATCCTGGAGGAGACCGCCGAACACGCGCGCTTCGTGATCGCCTGGGGGAGCTGCGCGACCAATGGTTGCGTGCAGGCCGCCAAGCCGAATCCGACCGGCGCGGTGCCGATCCACAAGATCATCAAGAACAAGCCGATCGTGAAGGTGCCGGGCTGTCCGCCGATCGCCGAAGTGATGACCGGCGTGCTGACCCACGTGCTGACCTTCGATCGACTGCCCGAGCTGGACCGCATCGGTCGGCCCAAGGCGTTCTACGGCCAACGCCTGCACGACAAGTGCTACCGCCGCTCGTTCTTCGATGCCGGCCAGTTCGTCGAGCACTGGGACGACGAGGGCGCCAAGAAGGGCTGGTGCCTCTACAAGATGGGCTGCCGCGGCCCGACCACCTACAACTCGTGCTCGACGGTGATGTGGAACGGTGGCGTGTCGTGGCCGATCGGTTCGGGCCACGGCTGCATCGGCTGCAGCGAGGAGAACTTCTGGGACAACGGGCCGTTCTACTCGCGGACCGCGGACGTGCCGGTGCCGGGCATCAACTCGACGCCCGAGAAGATCGGCATGGTGGCGGCCGCTGCGGCGGCGGCTGGCGCGGCGGCGCACCTCGGCACGCTGATGATCAAGCGGGCGCGCGGCAGCAAGGCGGCGGAGGGCGACGGATCGGCGGCTTCGGCCGGCGACGAAGGAGGTCAGGCATGAGCGCCGAACGGATCGTGGTCGACCCGGTCACCCGGATCGAAGGTCACCTGCGGATCGAGGCGATGCTCGGCGAGGACAAGCGCATCAACGAGGCGCTGTCGTCGGGCACGATGTGGCGCGGCCTCGAGACCATCCTGAAGGGGCGCGACCCGCGCGATGCCTGGGCGTTCGCCGAGCGGATCTGCGGGGTCTGCACGTCGATCCACGCGATCGCGTCGGTGCGGGCGGTGGAGGACGCGGTCGGCATCGAGATCCCGGCCAATGCCGAGCGGATCCGCAACATCATCTACCTGACGCAGGTCATCCAGGACCACGTCATCCACTTCTACCACCTGCACGCGCTCGACTGGGTCGACGTGGTGTCGGCCCTGTCCGCCGACCCGAAGGCCACCGCCGAGCTGGCGCAGACCGTGTCGCCGCACTGGCCGCTGGCCACGCCGGGCTACTTCAGCGACATGGCGGCGACCCTGAAGCGGTTCGTCGAGTCGGGGCAGCTCGGCATCTTCGCCAATGCCTACTGGGGCCATCCGGCCTACAAGCTGCCGCCCGAGGCCAACCTGATGGCCGTGGCGCACTACCTCGAGGCGCTGAAGTGGCAGAAGGACGTGGTGAAGATCCACACGGTGTTCGGCGGCAAGAACCCGCACCCGAACTTCGTGGTCGGTGGCATGCCGTGTTCGATCGACCTCGACAGCGACAATGCGATCAACATCGAGCGGCTCAACCTGGTGCGCGAGCAGATCCTGCGCGCGGCCGAGATCGTCGAGCAGCTCTACTACCCCGATCTGTTGGCGATCGCCGGCTTCTACCCGGAGTGGGCCGAGATCGGCGGCGGCGTGCCGAACTACCTGGCCTATGGCGAGGTGCCGCGGAACTCGATCCGCGACGTCGACAGCTTCCGCATGCCGCGCGGCGCGGTGCTCGACCGCGACCTGTCGCGGATCCACGAGGTCGACCCCAAGGACCCGCAGCAGATCGGCGAGGAGGTGTCGCGGTCGTGGTATCGCTACCCCGACGGCACCACCCGGCTGCACCCCTCGGTGGGGATCACCGAGCCGCAGTACGACGGCCCGGCGCCGCCCTACCGGCATCTCGACGAGAACGGCTCCTACTCGTGGATCAAGACGCCGCGGTGGCGCAACCACGCGATGGAGGTCGGTCCCTTGGCGCGGCTGGTGGTCGGCTATGCGGCGGGCGACGCCGAGATCAAGGAGGTCGTGGGTGAGGCGCTGGCGGCCCTGAAGCTGCCGGCGGCCGCACTGTTCTCGACGCTGGGTCGCACCGCGGCGCGGGCGCTCGAGACGCGGCTGGCCTCACGCTGGCTGATGGACGAGTTCGACGCGCTGCTCGCCAACCTGCGCAATGGCGACACCGCCACCAGCGACACGCGGCTGTGGGAGCCGTCGAGCTGGCCCGCCGACTGTTCGGGCTTCGGCTCCTGCGAGGCGCCGCGCGGCGCGCTCGGCCACTGGGTCCACATCAAGGACGGCAAGATCGCCAACTACCAGGCGGTGGTGCCGACCACCTGGAACGCCTCGCCGAAGGGTGAAGACGGCTCGCGCGGCGCCTACGAGGAGTCGCTCTTGGGCACGCCGGTCCACGATCCCCAGCAGCCGCTGGAGATCCTGCGGACGGTGCACAGCTTCGATCCGTGTCTCGCCTGCGCGAGCCACGTCTACGGGCCCGACGGCCGGAAGCTGTCGACGGTCCAGGTGCGGTGAGAGGTGCGGGAGGCATACGACCATGACCGAGATCAGCTCCGGAGCACCGCAGTCGAGGCAGCCCGGCGCGGCCGACGTCGGCCAGCCATTGTTCGAGCGCGTCTACGTGTGGGAGCTGCCGGTGCGCATCTTCCACTGGGTCAATGCGGCGTCGATCGTGGTGCTGTTCGCGACCGGCCTCTACATCGCGTTCCCCTACCTCGGCCCGAGCGGTGAGCCCTACGACCAGTTCGTGATGGGCTACGTGCGGCTGGTGCACTTCGCCACCGCGTTCGTGTTCACCGTGAACTTCCTGGCCCGGATCTACTGGTTCTTCGCGGGCAACCGGTTCGCGCGCTCGGGCATCCCGTGGATCATCCTGCCGAGCTGGTGGCGGTCGCTGTTCCGCGACATCAAGGAATACGCGCTGCACCGCTACCAGCACCCGCACCTCGGGCACGGCGCGCTGTCGGGGCTGACCTACACGCTGATCGCGATCGGCCTCGGCTGGGCGCAGATCTTCACCGGCTTCGGTCTCTATGGAGAGACCAACCCCGGCGGCTTCTGGGACACCTGGTTCGGTTGGGTCCTGCCGTTGCTCGGTGGTTCGATGCAGACCCACACCTGGCACCATCTGTTCGCGTGGGGCTTCGTGGCGTTCATCATCGTCCACGTCTACATCGTGCTGCTCGACGACACGATCTATCGCAACGGACTGGTGTCCTCGATCGTCTCGGGGATCAAGCTGCGGCGGGTGCGGCGGATCCGGGCGCGCAAAGGTCGGCTGGAGGTCGAGGGCGAGCCGGTGCGGGAGCACCACCGGTCGGTCGGTTCGCGGAACGCGGCCGACGTGCACGTCAGCGAAGACGACGAGGCTGCGTCGTGAGCGACGTTGCTCCGGTGTTGGTGCTCGGGCTCGGCAACCTGCTGCTGACCGACGACGGCGTGGGGCTGGCCCTGCTCGAGCGGCTCGCGGCCGAGCCGTTGGACGGAGTGGAGTACCTGGACGGCGGCACCCAAGGCCTCGCGCTCTGCGGCCGATTGGTAGGTCGACGGGCTCTCATACTGCTCGATTGCCTCGCGTTCGGCGCGGCGCCCGGCACCGTCCACGTGCTCGACGACCCGCTCCGCCACGCACCCCCGCGGAGCGGCAGCGCCCACGAGGCCAACGCCGGCGAACTGCTGCGCGCCGCCCTGCTGCTCGGTGACCTGCCGGAGCGGGTGGTGCTGGTGGGGGTGGAGCCCGACCAGCTACGCACCCGGATCGGCCTGTCGGAACCCGTCGAGCAGGCCCTGCCGACTGCCGAAGCCGCCGCCCGCCGCGTCCTCGAGTCGCTCACCGTCACCCTCCCCGTCACCGAGCCCGACCCATGTGCCTCGCCCTCCCGATGAAGCTGGTCGAGCGCCGCGAGTTCGACGGCACCGCCGAGCTCAACGGCGTGCGCCGCAACGTCTCGCTCCTCCTCGTCCCCGAAGCCGTCCTCGGCGACCACGTCCTGGTCCACGCCGGCAGCGCGATCACCGTGGTCGACGCCGAAGAAGCGCGGAAGACCCTCGAGCTGATCGACTCCGCGCTGCGCAGCGAACCGTGACCCGGACTTTTACAACCGGTGCCAGGCACGCGTTGTAAAAGTCGCGGCGGAGCTGCCCCCTTGAAGCCCGCCGCTCGTCAGACGACAACCCGCCCCATGATCGAGATCGGCAAGCGCGCTCCCGCGTTCACCCTGAAGAACCAGGACGACGAGAAGGTCCAGCTCAGCGGCCTGAAGGGCCAATGGGTGGTCGTCTACTTCTATCCCAAGGACGACACGCCCGGCTGCACCGTCCAGGCCTGCGACTTCACCGCCAGCATCGCCGACTTCGAGGGCCTCGACGCCACCGTCCTCGGCATCAGCGCCGACTCCACCGAGTCGCACCGCAAGTTCATCGCCAAGCACAGCCTCGCGATCACGCTCCTCTCCGATCCCGACCACGCGGTGATGGAGAAGTACGGCGCCTGGGGCGAGAAGAACATGTACGGCAAGAAGTCGATGGGCATCATCCGCTCCACGGTCCTCATCGACCCCGACGGCAAGGTCGCGCACCACTGGCCCAAGGTCCAGGCCAAGGGCCACGTCGACAAGGTCCGCGCCAAGCTCGAAGAACTCCAAGCCGAGTGAGGGGGGTTAACATCTCGACCCGGCCGAGTTGTTAACCCCTACGCGTAGTGGGTGTCAGCGCGCCAGCACACCAGCCGCACCGTCCGGCAGCTCCCACGCTCCCGGCAACAGGCCGAGACTCCCGTTCCGTCCGCGCTGCAGCACCACGATCCGGTCGTTGCCCGAGTCCAGGGTGAACAGGAAGCGCCCGCTGCGGTCGAAGTCGAAGTCGATTGGCCGCGCGCCGTCACCAACCTCTCCGGTCCGACCCGAGGCATCCAGTCGCGCCAGCCGACCGCGGCGGTCGAGCGCGTAGCCGGTGATCGAGGCGTCGCCGGTGTTGGTGGTGTAGGCGAAGCGGCCGTCGGGGCTGATCGCGATCCAGCACGCGGCGGTCTGGTCGGTCGGCACCGCGGCGCTGATCGTCCGCAGGTTGCCGTTGCCGCGGATCTCGTAGGTCGAGGTCGTCGACGCACCCGCGGCACCGCCGAACGCCTCGCTCACCACCAGCGTGCCGTCGGTTCGGAACGCGAAGCCGAACGGGGTCTGGCCGGCGGCGGCGTTCACCACCGCGTCACCTAGCGTGCCGTCGCGGCGCACCGGGAACACCACGATCTGGTTCGTCGCGCGCTCGGTCACCACCACGTGGCGCCCCCGCGGATCGAAGCCCACCTGCGCCGCCGCGACGCCGGCACCACTCAGTGCGTAGCTCGCGCCGTCGATCGGCAGCAGGTCGCCACGGTGGAGACGGAAGCCGTTGATCCGGTCGTCGTCGGCGTTCAGCACGTAGACCAGGTCGCCGTGCACCGCGACGCTGGTCGGCCGGTCGCCGCCCGAGGCCTGCACGTCGGTGCGGATCGGGAACACCCCGGCGAGCACCCGCAGCACCGACACCTCGTCGCTGCCGGGATTGACCGCGACCAACCAGCGCCCGTCCTCGGTGGTGGCCATCTGCGACTGCGAGCCGAGGCCTGCCGCGGTGCCGGTGCCGCCGGTGTCGGCGCGCAGCAGCGGCACGAAGCCGAAGAACGGCACGCGCAGCGCGACCGCGACCTCGTTGGCGTCGGTCTGGTTGGTCAGCGCGAAGACGGTGTGGACCGGGCCGAACTGGGCCGCGGCGGTGCCGCCCAGCGCGAGGGGCAAGGCGATGGTGAGGGAGAGGCTGCGAAGGAACATGGTGGATACCGACAGGTCGTGGTTTCGAGGCAGGAGCAGCGGACGTCGCTGCAAGCCGCCGGTTACGCCGACCTGTTCCCTCGAGTTCGTTGCATTCCCTGGAAGGCATCGTTGCGCCAGACGCAACGATCCGTCGCCCCGTCGTTCATGCGGCGGACGGCCGACGTCCGAGCAGCACCGCTCCCAGGCTGGTGGCCAGCGCAATGCCACCCATCGCCCAGAACACCCCGCCGGCGTAGTGCTCGAACAGCACCGCCGACAGGCTCGTCGCCAACGCCATCGCGATCCCGGTCGTCACCGCCGACAGGAGACTCTGCGCCGTGCTCGAGAACGCCTGCGGCACGTGCCGCTGCAGGTGTCCGATCGCCGCCAGATGGGTCGCGCCGAAGCTGAACGCGTGCAGCCAGTTGGTCGCCGCGAGCACGCCCACGTCGGTCGACAGCGCCAACACCGACCAGCGCAGCACTGCGGCACCGCCGCCGATCAGGAACAGCCGCCGCGTCCCCATCCGCTCCGCCCAGCCCGAGCCGAACGCGAACAGCACGATCTCCGCGACCACGCCCTCGGCCCACAGCCAACCCACGACGTCTTCGCCGATTCCGCTGCGCGTCCAGTGCAGCGTGGAGAAGCCGTAGTAGGCGGCATGGCTGGCCTGCAGCAGGCCGGCGACCGCCACCACCGCCACGAACGACCGGTTGCCCAGCAACTGCCGGATTGGCCGTTCACCCGCCGTCGGCCGATGCGCCCCGCTGCCCGACGCGGGCACCAACGGCGCCAGCAGTGCCGCCGCCGCCAGCGCGCAGAGCACCACCCAATACACCAGCCCCGGCCCGTTCTCTTCGACCGCCGCCCCGATCCCGATCGCCGCCAGCAGGAACGCCAGCGACCCCCACAGCCGGATCCGCCCGTAGCGCAACCCGTGCTGCCGCGCAGCCAACACCGTGAGGTTGTCGATCAACGGGATCAACGGCGGGAACAGGATCCCGAACGCCAGGCTCAGCCCGAACAACGGCCAGAAGCCCTCGACGAACCCGAACGGCACGAACGCCACCGTCGCCAACGCCGACAGCACCATCAGCGTCCGCACCCGCCGCCCCGCCCGATCGGCCCGCTGCGCGATCCACGGCGTCGCCACCGTCCGCACCACGATCGCGGTGGTCAACAGCCACCCGATCTGCGTGTCGTCCATGCCGCGCTGCTCCAGCCACTTCGGCCAGAACACCAGCCAGGCGCAGAGGACGACGAAGGTCGCGGCGTAGTAGAGGGCGAGGCGGAGGGGGATCAGCGCCCACCCTCCCGCACCACCTCACCACCGAACCACCGCGCCACGATCCCCTCCAACTCCGCGTAATCACTCCCCGCAGTCCCATGCGCCCCCTCCGCATCCGGATGCACCCGCGGCCCGTGATGCACCCAGCGCACCATCCCGTGCTCGTCGACCAGGAACGACACGCTGGTGGCCGTACTCAGCGAGCCGCGCGCCATCAGCTTCTTCAACACCTTCCAGTCGTCGTCGACCGCCCAGGGCCCTGCCACTCCGAGCTCCGCGAGGTAGTCGCGCAGCCAATCACTCGTCTGCTCCGTCGGTCCCTTCTGGTGATAGACCGGCACCAGCCGGAGCGACTCGTAACGCCCCGCCAACTCCGCCAAGGCCGGCAGGCTCGCGCGGCAGTGGGGGCAGCCGTCGGTCCAGAAGCGATACAGCACGAGACCACCAGCCGGCGCGCGCAATGCATCGAGGTCGGGCTCGCCGTCGGCATCTGCGGGTAGATCGCGTGGGCTCAGTTCGGTGACCGGTTCCATGGCGCGGCCGAACAATGCGTTGGGCGGCCAGTCTGCGCGGGAGGTGCCGAGCACCTGGTGGATCGTGTCGTTCTCGGCGAGGGGGAGCACGGCGCGGAGGATGCCGCGGCGGTCGTGGACGGCGATCCAGGGGCGCGCGGGGGCGTGGTAGCTCGCGTCGATCTGCGGCACGAACACGTGGACGGCGCGGGAGTCGGCGTCGGGGCGCGCGTCGGCGTTCTCGGTCGCGACCACCAGGCCCACCCGTCGTCGTCCGCCGCGGTCGAGGACCTCGGGCACGAACTCGCGGGCGGCGGCGAGGTCGGCCATGCCGGCTTCGCCACCACGCGCGCCGAGGACCAGCAGCGGAGCGCGGGTGAAGCGCTCGGCGAAGCGCGGCTCGATGGGCTCGGGCTCGGCGTCGGCGGTGAGTAGCACCGCGTCCTGCCAGCTGGGGAAGGCGCGGCCGATCGGGGCGGCTGCGGGGCGCGCCGCGGGATCCGGAGACGTCTCCTGGGCGACACCGCGCGGCAGCGCGCCCGCGAGCAGGCACAGGGATACGACGACGACTCGTGCTGGGACCGGACCGGATTGCTTACGCCTCATGGCGCCATGCTACCAGCCACCACCGCAGGGATCCGGAGCCGAACACGCAGCACGGCACTTCGCCCGTATCCTGCGGCCATGCTCCGCGTCGCACGCCGCACCCGTTGCCTTCCGACCGTCCTCGCCCTGACCGGCTGGGCTGGCTCGCTGTCCGCGCAGGACCTCGACCCCATTGCCGAGCGGATCCGCAGCAATGCCTTCGCCAGCCAGCAGGCCGCCGCGACCCTCGGCACCCTCACCGACGGCTTCGGCCACCGGCTGCCGGGAAGCGAAGCCCACCGCGCCGCCGCCGCGTGGTTGGTCGATCGACTGAACCGCTACCGGCTGAAGGTCCGCGAGGAGACCATCGAGCTGGCGCAGGGCTGGCAGCGCGGTCGGGCCGTGGTGGAGATCATCGAGCCCGCTCCGCGTCGCCTGCCGGCCTGCTTCGCGTCGGTGTGGTCGCTGCCGACCCACGATCTGGAGACCGGAGAAGCCCGCCCGGTCGCCGGGGAGTTGGTGCTCGCCGACGGCCCGCGTGATGACGTCGACGGGCGCATCGTGCTGGTCGACACGTCGGCGGTGCCGTTCGGGGCGCGCGCGGAACATCCCTTCCCTGGCGCCGCCGCGGTGCTGGTCGACTCGGGGCGGCCCTGGGCCGTGGGCGCCACCGGTTGCGCGACCTGGGCCGCCTCCGGCATCCCCGCGCCGATGCCCACCGTGTTCCTGCCGCACACCGAGGCCACGCGCCTGCGCCGCTTCGCCGGCGGGGACACCGAGGTGCGCATCGCGATCGACGTCGCCGCCACGCTCGGCGAAGCGGTCGCGATCCCCGAGGTCGTCGCCGACCTGCCGGGCGAGGGCGAGCACGCCGACGAGATCGTCTGGATCGCGGCTCCCTTCGACAGCTTCGACCTCGGCGACGGTGCCGCGACGGGTGCCGCCACCGCGACCCTCCTGGAAGCCGCGCGCCTGTTGTCGATCGCCGGCAAGAAGCCGGCCCGCACCATCCGCTTCGTGCTGCTCGGCGCGAGCTGCCTCGGCCTCGGCAGTGCCGGCTACGCCGCGCGCCACGCCGAGGAACTCGACCGCCACGTCACCGGTCTCGTGATCCCCGCCGGCGGCGGCGCGCCGCGCGGTCTCGGCCTCGCCCTGCAGACCGAGACCCTGCCGCTGGCCGAGCAATGGTTCGCGCCGGTCACCGACCTCGGCCTGACCGATGTCGGCTTCCGCACCGGCGAGACCGACCTGCCGGTGGCGATGCAGGACCTCGGCGTGCCGGTCTTCGAGTTCCTGATCAGCGGGGCGGAGGTGGCCCTGGTGGAGGGCACGCGCGCCGACACGCTCGACCGGGTGTTGGCCGACGACCTGCGCATCGCGGCCTGCGCGGTGGCCACGGTGGCGTGGCGGATGGCGGCGGGAGAGGCGCCTGGTCGGTTCCAGCGGTAGGCCGGCGCGCACCCGGATCGGGATTCCGGGGGTACGCTCGGACCCCCGACTGCGGTGACCGACACCGCCGATGATGATGCACCCGACCGCAGCCGTCCGTCGCGGAGCCACCGCTCCGCTGCGTTCCCTCCTCTACCTGTCCGCGCTCGCCGCTGCCGTCGCGGCCGCCCCTGCCCAGACCCGGTGGGCCGAGCGCAGCGGCCCGATGCTGGCACTCGCCACGAGCACCACGCCCGCTCCGGAGATCACCGACCTGCGCCTCGCCGACGTCGACGGCGATGGCGCCGCCGACCTGCTGGTGGCGCGCAACGGTCGGTCCGCCGAGCTGTGGCGCAACGACGGCGAGGGCGGGTTCCGCGCCGGCAACCCGCTGCCGATCTCGCACGCGCGGCGGCTCGGCCTCGCCGACCTGGACGGCGACGGCGCTCTCGACGTGCTCAGCCTGCCCGGCCTCGGCGCCGGCGCGTTCTACGCCCAGCCGCGCGCCCTGCAGCTCGCCTTCGGTGACGGCGCGGGGAACTTTACGAGCGGTGCCGCCAGCCTGCCGTCGATCCAGGTGGTGGGCGACGACCTCGCGCTCGCCGACCTCGACGGCGACGGCGACCACGACGCGTTCTTCCTGCACCAGGGCGGTGCCGGTCTGTGGACCAACGACGGGCTCGGCAACTTCCAGGACGTCTCCGCAGGCCGGCTGCCCGTCGGCCAATACTTCACCGCCGGCTTCGACGGGCTGGTCGACTGGGAGCGCGACGGTGATCCCGACTTCCTGGTGCTCGACGCCGCCGCCCAGGAGCTGATCCTGCTCGAGAACGACGGCAGTGGGACCTTCACGGCGCGCACGCTCGGCCTCGGGCGCTCGGTCTCGCGGGTCGTCGCCGCCTGGGACTTCGACGCCGACGGCGATGTCGACGTGCTCGCCAACGACGGCCTGCGCACCAACCTCGGCAACGGCAACTGGAGCAGCCAGCCGCTCGCCGGCAACCCGCTGTCGATCGCCCGCCTCGTCGACCTCGACGCCGATGGGATCCTCGACGTGCTGGCGCTCGACGACCACGCCGCGCCGACGGTCCTCGAGCGCGATCCGCTCGGCCCCGGCCTGCGTGACACCACGCCGCAGTGGTTCCCGCAGAACCTCGGCGCGGTCGACCTGTTGAACAACATCGACCTGCACCTCGCCCTCGTGGTCGGCGACGTCGACGGCAACGGCCGGCCCGACGCGGTGACCGGTGGCTCCGAGGGCCGCTCCAACACGTCGTTCACCGTCGGCGTGCCGCCCAAGGCGTTCCTGCACGACGGGACCACGGGGTTCGTCGAGGTCTCGTCGACCGGCTTCCGCAGCTCGCCGGTGTCGATCGAGTGTGCAGTTGCGGGCGACCTCGATGGCGACGGCGACCAGGACCTGGTGCTGGGCTTCCCTTCGCCGTGGATGTTCCGGAGTTCGCTGCAGCACGTGCAGCTGAACGACGGCACCGGCTCGTTCACCGGTGCCGGGATCCTGCCCTGGGGCAGCGCCAACGACGCGCTCACCGCGTTGGAGCTCGCCGACCTCGACGGCGACGGCGACCTCGATCTGGTCGGCGTGGCAGGCGCGCCCTGGAACGCGCCCGAGCAGGCGGCGCCGAACCGGCTGGCGCGCAACGAGGGTGGTGGCGCGTTCGTCGACGCCTCCGCCGGTCTTCCTTCGGTGAGCGACACCACGCGCTGCGTCGCAGTCGGTGACGTGGACGGCGATGGCGACGTCGACCTGCTGTTCGGCAACCAGGGTCGCTACGGTTCCTCGACCGGCGCGCAGAATCGCCTGCTGCTCAACGATGGCACCGGCGGCTTCGTCGAGGTGACCGCGACCCACCTGCCGGCGCGCGCCAACACCACCACCGAGGTATTCCTCTGCGACCTCGACGGCGACGACGACCTCGACCTGGTGGTGGGCAACGGGCCGTTCGGCCCAGGCACCGACGGGGTCGAGATCCTGCGCAACGACGGCCTCGGCCACTTCACCGCGGCGCCGACCGGCAGCGTGCCCGCCGAGTCGAACCTCGCGTCGCTGGCGGTCGGGGACGTCGACGGTGATGGCGACCTCGACGTCGTCACGCCCGATGCGGATCTGTTGAACGACGGGACCGCGAACTTCAGCCAGCGCGTGCCCCGCTCGCGCAGCGGTGCGGTGCGGATCCGGGCCGGCGACGTGGACGGCGACGGCGCCGCGGACGTGGTCCATGGCCGCTACTCGCGGGGCGGCGCGTTCGGCGAGGTTCGCACGCCCGGCTGGAGCGGGCTGGTCACCAACTACGGCGAGGCGCGGACCGTGCTGCTGGTCGACTTCGATGCCGACCAGGACCTCGACCTGTTCGTCGCCGCGAAGCAGGACCTCACGCCCAACGATCAGGACCGGGACCTGCGTCAGGGTCTGGTGCAGAACCTCGCGACCACGACAGAGCTGTGGAACCTGCCGCGGGTCGGCGCCACCTGGCGCGTCCGCCTGCAGAGCGAGGTGCCCGGCACCGTCGCGCTGCCGGTGCTCGGCTTCGGCGTCGCGACGCAGCGCGTGACGATTCCCGACTATGGCAGCATCGGCGTGGCGCTGCCGGCCTTCGCGCTGGCGCCGATCTCGCTGCCGGTGGTCGGTGCGGGCGAGGCAGCGGTCGCGGTGCCCAACGATCCCGCGCTGTTCGGCGTGGAGGTCGTGGTCCAGGCGCTGTTCGTGCCGCCGGTCGGATCCCAGGCGGGGCCGCGGCTCGGCAACGTGGTCCGCGCCGGGATCTACCGGTGATCGTCGGGCCCGGAGCGCCCGAGCAGCGCGGCGAGTCGCGCGGTCGCCTTGTGGTGCAGGGCGCGCGCCGTCTCGCCGTTCTTCAGCTCCATCGCCGCGGCGACCTCGGCCCACGGCAGGTCGAGGACCATGCGGTGGTAGACCACCTCGCGGTAACGCTCGCTGAGTTGCAGCAGCGCGGTCTCCAACGCGGCGGCTCTCTCGCGGGCCGCGGCGCCGCTCGGCGGCGAGGTCTCCTCGCTGGCCCGCTCGTGGCGGGCGACGGTGGTCTCGCCGAGGTCGGCCAGCCGCGGCGCGCGGCCGGCACCGCGCTTGTCGGCCCGCTGCCGGCGCCAGCCGTCCTTGATCCGGCTCTCGACGATCCGCGCCATCCAGCGCACGAAGCAGCCCTCGTTGGTGCTCGCGTCGGCGTTGGCGTCGAAGTCGTCGAGGTGGCGGAACGCGTCGAGCAGCGCCTCCTGCACCAGGTCGTCGTGTTCCAGGAAGGCGTCGAGCGAGTGGCCGCTGCGCAGCGCGACGAGACCGCGGACGCGCGGCAGGTAGCGGGCGAACAGCCGCTCGCGCGCGGCGTCGTCGCCGGCCTGGGCGCGTTGCACCAGCGACAGGGTGGCGGTCCAGTCCGCGCCCCCATTCGGGTGGGGCGTCGGGTGGGCCGGCGGGTCGGTCGGTGGGATCTCCGGGCTCACGCAGCCTGCGAGTCTAGCGTGAGCGGCGCCGTGCAGGGGACCGCGCGGTGATGCCGCGTCCCGGGGCCGACTGGTTGGACGACGTCGCCACGCTGCTGCGTGCCCACTACGGCGTCGTCGAAGATCCGCTGCCCGGCTCGGTGCTCGACGCGCTGCGCGCCGAGGGGCCGCAGGTCGAGGTGCTGCGCGAGATCGGCCGCGGCGGGATGGGCGTGGTCCACGAGGTCTTCGACCGTCGCCTCGGCCGACATCTCGCCCGCAAGGTGCCGCGGCGGCGGGGCGACGTGGTGGAGAGCGAGGCTCTGTGCGCAGAGGCGCGGCTGATCGGTCGGCTGCAGCATCCGGGCGTGGTGCCGGTCCACGAACTCGGGCTCGACGCGTCGGGTGCGTGGTTCACGATGCCGCTGGTACGTGGCCGCACCCTGCGCGAGGTGCTGCGCGAAGACCGGCTCGAGGGTTTCGGCTTGTCGCGGCTGGTGGAGGTGCTGATCCGGGTCGGGGAGACCCTCGGCCATGCGCACGCGCGCGGCGTCGTGCATCTCGACCTGAAGCCAGCCAACGTCCTGCTCGGCGAGGACGGCGCGGTGTACGTGATCGACTGGGGCGTCGCGCGGCAGCTCGACACGGCCGACATGAGCCCGGGAGTCGCGGTCGGCACGCCGGGCTACATGGCGCCCGAGCTGGTGCTGGCGGGTCGGTTGGTCGATGCGCGGGCCGACCTGTTCGCGGTGGGCGCGGTGCTCTACGAGGCGCTCGCCGGGCACCCGCCCTACGACCGGCCGGGCGAGCGACGCGCGGCGCAGGAGCGGCTGCGTGCGGTGGCCGAGGGGCCGCCCGAACCGCTGCTGCGGTGCGCGCCGGCGGCGCCGGCCGAGCTGGTGTCGATCGCGGAGCGGGCCATGGCGCGCGATCCCGCGGAGCGCTACGCGGACGCGGCGGAGTTGGTGGCAGATCTCCGGGCGTTCGTCGAGGGACGGGTGGTGCGTGCCCACGCCGTGGGACCTTGGCCGGAGCTGGTGAAGTGGGTCCGACGCAACCGTGCGCTGGCGATCACCCTCGCCGCGGGGCTCGTTTCGATCGCGTTGCTGAGTGGGCTGTTCGTCGGGCGGCTGCGCTACGAGCGCGACCGCGCCGACCGACGCCTCGCCGAGCTGCAGGAGCTGGCCGTGGTCGAGCAGGTCGCGGACCTGCGCCGGCGGGCGGAGGTGGAGCTTTGGCCGGCCGTGCCCGCGCGCATTCCCGAGTTGGAGCTGTGGCTCGACGAGGCCGAGCGGCTGCGTCCGGTCCTCGAGGCGCTGCGGCTGCGGCGCGCGCAGGCCACCGGCGCGGCCGAACCGGTCGACCGCTGGCGGCGGCGGCTGCTCGATTCGGCGGTCGACGATCTGCAGCGCTTCTTCGCGCCGCGGCCCGCGGACCGGCCGCCGCTCGGTGCCGAGCGGGAGGACGTGGCGCTGCGGCTCGCGCGCAGCGAATGGCTTCGCGAGCGGCAGGCCGAGCCGGACTTCGTCGCGGCCTGGCAGCGCGCGATCGGCGAGGTGGCCGACGACCCGCGCTTCGCCGGTCTGCAGTGGACCGCCCAGGACGGCCTGCTGCCGCTCGGTGCCGATCCAGACTCCGGCCTGCAGGAGTTCGCGCTGCTCGGTTCGGGGACGCTGCCGATACGTGGTGCGGACGGGCGCCTCGGGTTGGCGGGCGACTTCGCGTTGGTGCTGGTGCTCGTTCCAGGTGGAACGAGTCGGATCGGCGCCGACCGCGAGCAGGGGCCGCACCTCGATCCCGGGGCCGATCCCGCCAACGAGCAGCCCGTCCACGAAGTCGAGCTGGCGCCGTTCTTCGTCGCGAAGTTCGAGGTCACGCAGGCGCAATGGCGGAGCTGGACCGGGGAGGAGCCGAGCAACCATGGTGCGTCGAGCCGCTTCGTCGCGGCCGCGCTCGCCGACCGTCATCCGGTGGAGACCGTGAGCTGGCGCGACTGCCAGAAGCTGCTGCCCAAGCTCGGTCTCGCCCTGCCGACCGAGGTGCAGTGGGAGCATGCCGCGCGGGCTGGCAGCGCCGATCCCTGGTGGACCGGGCGCGACGCGGCGAGTCTCGGGCGACGTCACGCCGCGAACCTCGCCGACCAGACCGCGCGCGAGGCGCTGGGCGACCGTTGGCCGATCGAAGCAGGACTGCGCGACGGCTTCGTGATGCACGCGCCGGTGGGCTCGTTCGCCGCCAACGGCTTCGGTCTCTGCGACGTGGCCGGCAACGTGTGGGAGTGGTGCCGCGACGAGTACCGCGCCTACACGACGCCGGCGCGGGCTGGCGATGGCGCCCGGCCGCTCGACGACGAGCCGGCGATCGTGATCTACCGCGGTGGCGCGTTCGACCAGTTGCCGACCGAGGCGCGCTCGGCGAACCGCGCCGGTGCGCCGCCCGGGCACCGCGACTTCGCGGTGGGGCTGCGGCCGGTGCGTGCCCTGGACGCGGTCCACGGTGGCGCCCGCGCATCCCGGCGCCGATGATCCGCGGCATGACCGACGCGGGATCCGGAACTCCGATGGGGGAGGGCATCACCTGGCAGGCGTGGGCGACACGATTCGAAGTCGGCGGTGTCCCTGCCGGGGCCTTCACGGCGTTGCTCCCGCCGCCGCTCGCGGCGAAGCGGTGGCAACCCGGCACGCCGGTCCGCGAAGCGGCGTTCCTCCTGCACACCGAGCTGGTGTCCCGCATCGTCACGCAGGAGTTGCACTTCCGGACCGGCGACGAAGCGACGGCGCTGAAGAGTGTCTACGAGCTGTTTCCAGAGACCCGTCGGCTCGTGGCCTCCGGCGGCGCGGACACCGCCGACTTCGCGGCCTTCGCGATCGGGGTCCTGAACCGCCACGTGCGCTGGTTCACCGCCAAATGGCACGGCAGGAAGGAGCGTGGCGCGTTCCGGATCGAAGACGAGCGGCACGCGTTCCGTGCCGATCTGGCGGCGATCCAACCGCTGCTGCGCGGGTTCGAGAAGGCGCTGTGGTCGCTGGCGCTCGGCGACGCGACGAACACCGCGGGAGCGGACGTCTGCGCCGGTCGGGGTGAGCGTGCGGAGTTCGCCGCGCGATGGACGGCTCCGCAGGTGTTGCTCGGCATGGGAGATCGGGAAGACGAGGGCCGACAGGTGCTCGCCGCGGAGCACGCGCATCTGCGCGCTGCGGGCGGTCAGCCAGGAGAAGCCTTCGGCGTGGCGCTGTCGGGTGGCGGCATCCGTTCGGCGACGGTCTGTCTCGGCGTGCTCGAAGTCCTGGCCCGTCGTGGCGTCCTGGACCGGACGGACTACCTGTCGACGGTCTCGGGGGGCGGCTACACCGGCGCGTTCTGGAGCTGGCTCGTGCACCGCGAGGGAGATCGATGCGTCGACCTCGCGGAGCAGCTGCGAGACGAGGTGCCGAAACTGCGGCGGCGCTGCAACGACCACCTCTGGGGAGCCGAGCCCCTGGTGGGCAGGGCGCGTGGCCTGATGACGCTGCTCGGTGGTCTCGCGGCCCAGGGCCTCGGCCTGGTGTTCTTCGTCGGCGTGGCGGCCGTCGTCACCGTCGCGCTGCGGATCCACACCATCCCGGGCCTGGTTCGGGGTGCCGGGTTCCTGGCCGCCGGTCTGGCGGCGGTGACCCTGCTCGGGGCTGCAGTGCTGCCCGGCTGGCGCATGCGCCGCGTGGCGGTGCTGGGATTGGCGCCGCTGGCGCTCTGGTCGTCACTCGGCCTCGTCGGGTGGCTCTACCGAGCCGGCGGCGACGCGGTCGGACGGCTCGGATGGACGACGGTGGTCGCCATCGGCCTGGTCGCGGTCTGGCTGGTCGCGGTTCGCTGGCGATTCTCCTTTCTCGCGAAGCTCGTCGGCAGGATTGCCGTCTACCTCGCGGTGCCGGTGCTGATCGGCCTGCTGTACTTCGCGTTCCTCGAGGCGCTGGGGCACCCGCAGGGGGGCATCGGGTTCGCGTCGACCGTTGCGCTGCTGGTTGCGGCGACGGTCGTCGTGCTGTTCGCCGACGCCAACCAGACCTCGCCGCACGCCTTCTACCGACGGCAGCTGGCCGACACCTACGTGCCGGGCGCGGGTCTGACCTTCGACGTCTTGCGTCGGGCGCAGCGGCGGCCGTACCAGCTCAGCAACTGCACGGTGAATCTACCTGCGAGCCGTCGGCCGGAGCTGCGGGGACGGGGCAGCGACATCTTCGTGATGGCGCCCCTTCGATCCGGAAGCCGCGCGACCGGCTTCGAGGCCACGGCCGACTACGAGGGTTGCGATCCGCAGTTCGACGTCGCGACCGCGATGGCGGTGTCGGGTGCCGCGGCTTCGCCGCAGATGGGGATGTTCACCCAGGCGGGACTCGTGCCGTTGATGACGCTGCTCAATCTGCGGCTCGGTCGCTGGCTCCTGCGCCCCGGCCAGTCGGCCGCGCTCGGCGGATGGTTGGATCTGCGCTATGTGGTCCGCGAGGCGCTGGGCAAGATCGACGAATCGCTGCCGGCGTGGCACCTGTCCGACGGCGGCCACATCGAGAACCTCGGCATCCAGGAGCTCATGCGCCGCAAGTGCCGCTTCATCCTGGCGGTCGATGCGGAGTGCGACGAGGCGTTCGCACTGAGCGGGCTCGCGCAGGCGCTGCGTCAGGCCGAGGTCGATCTCGGCGTGAAGGTGGAGATGGACCTGTCGGAACTCCAGCCCGACGACGACGGGTTGGTCCGGGCCCATTTCCAGATGGGCAGGGTCACGTATCCCGATGGCGACGTGGGCTACCTGCTCTACCTGAAGTCGTCGCTGACCGGCGACGAGACACGGGCGATCCGCGAATACCGCAAGCGCTGCCCGTCGTTCCCGCACCAGTCGACCGGCGACCAGTTCTTCGACGAGGAGCAGTTCGAGATGTACCGCCAGCTCGGTGAGCACATGGCGGGCGGATTGTTCCGGCGGGGACTGGTGCCGGCGGACATCGCCAAGGACCCGGAGAAGCGCGTGGACTTCGACTCCTGGTGGCGGTCGCTGGTCGGCAACCTTCTGCCGCCAGAGGCGCCGGTCGTGTCAGGAACCTACGCGCACCCGGATCGCGTCGCTCAATGCCAATGAACCGAACAGGTCGCCTTCGCGATCCAACACCGCCCATTGGAAGTGCGACTCGGCGCCGAGCAGGCTCGGGGTCGCGGGCGGCACGGGGACGGTAACGCCGGCGGCACCGGCCGCGGTGGTGAATACGATCCAGCTCGCGTCGACGTCTTCGAGCAGGAACGCGCAGGGGTTCAGGGTCGGCGCTGCTCCGCCGGAGCCATTGAGCACCGCCACCGAGAACGGCCGCGCGTCGGCCAGCTCGATACCGAAGCTGGCATTGGGCTGCCAGGCGAGGGCGGGGGCGCCTTCGCTGCGGATCGTGGGGATGCGGTCGCTGCTGCCCGGACAGCCGACGCCATAGCGGTCGACGCGGGCCAGGGGCGCGCCGGCGAGCACGACGACCTGGGCGCCGGCGGCGTCGGCGACCACCACGTCGGGCCAGGCGTCGCCGTCCATGTCGGCGATCGCGACGCTGCGCGGGGTCGCGCTGGCGGCCGGCAGCGTGCAGAGGGTGGAGCGGGCGAAGGCGAGGCCGGTGGCGCCGACGCCGAGGTCGCCGAGCACGGTCAGGTCGGCGGCCGCGAAGTTGGCGACCACCGCGTCGCGGCGGCGGCTGTCGGGGTCGTCGTCGTCGCCGAGGTCGCCGAGTGCCAGGCCGGTGGGGCCGGCAGCGGTCGGGGCGGTGTGCGCGTCGAAGCCGGTGGGCAGCGCGTTGCGCAGCACGGTCAGCGTGCCGGGCGTCAGCGGCAGCGCGGCGCCGACGGAGGTGACGGCGAGGTCGGTCGCGCCGTCGCCGTCGAAGTCGGCGGCGGCGAGTGCGCTCGGATTCGCAGCCACGGTAAGCGGGCTCGCGGTCAGCGCGGTGAGCACGCCGCTGCCGTCGTTGCCGAACAGGTGCAGGCGGCCGCTCGCACCATCACCCTCGGCGGCGACCACGTCGAGGTCGGCGTCGCCCTCCAGTTCGGCCACTGCGACGGCGAGCACGCCGGCGGTGTAGCTGCCCACGTTGGCCGCGGTCCACACCGTGCCGGTGCCGTCCTGGGTCAGCACGTGCAGCGCGCCGATGCCGCTCAGTCCGCCCCGGTCGCCGACCAACAGGTCGTCGCCGTTGGTTCCGTCGAGGTCGCCGGCGGCGAGGTCGGTCGGCGATGCGGCACTGGCGGGGAGCGTCTCGGTGTGCAGCAGGCTCAGCGTGCCCGCTGCGTTGGCGAACACGTAGACCTTGTTCTCGGTGGTCGCCGGCGGAACGTTCACCGTCAGCACCGCGACGTCGGGACCCGGCTGGCCGTCGAACTCGCCGAGGGCTACCGCGACCGGGCGACCGGCGACATTGCCGAACGGCAGGTCGGTGACGGTGTAGCTGCCGGTGTTCTCGAGGCCGACCGAGACGCTGGGGACGGCGCCCTCGTTCACGGTGACGAAGTCGAGGCCGTTCGCGCCGTCCAGGTCGGCGACCACGACTTCGACCGGGTTGCCGCCGAGTGCCGCGGTGCGCGCGTTCGCGGCGTCGAGCGCGTCGCAGCCGAGGCGCGGGTTGGCGTCGGTGCTGGCGCCGGCGCCGGGGATCGCGTAGGGCCCGGGTGCCGTGAAGTCGGAGTAGCCGTTGCCGTCCCAGGTGTTGCCCGCGGAGTCGTCGCGGACCGGTGCGCTGCCGCGGTCGATGCCGTGGAACACGTTGCCGACCACCAGCACGCCGCTGTGGTTGGCGATCGACAGCGCCGCGTCGGTGCCGGCGCCGATGCGGTTGCCTCGGAGCGCCAGGGCGAGGGTGGCGGGAGTCTGGCGTGTGATGTCGATGCCGATCTCGCAGCGAGCGATCGAGTTGCCTTCGACCACCAGGTCGGCACCAGCGTCCGCGAGGCGCAGGCCGGCGGCGGTGGCGGCGATGTCGTGCTGGCAGTCGAGGACCCGGCAGAAGCGCATCTCGCCGCCAGCGCCGTCGCGGAACACCGCGCCCACTGCTGGGGCGGTCGCGCCAATGCGCGCGCCGTCGCCGAGGATCTCGTCGTGTTCCAGCGTGAGGATGGCATCGAGTTCGGCGGCGACTCCCTCGGCGCCGAAGCCGGTGACCGTACTGGCGCGGAACGTGACGAGGCACGGGTCGGCGGCCGCGTCGCCGCGGACCACCAGACCGCCGTGCTCACCGACATCGAGCGGGTTGGCCGCGCAGCCGGTGATCGCGACGTCGGTGACGAGTCCGTCGGCGCCGTTGCGGTACATCACGCCGACGAGGCGCGCGATCCCGGTGGTGGCGCCCGCGCCGTCGACGGTCAGGCCGCGCAGGTCGACGCGTGCTGTGCCGTCGACCAGCACCACCACGCGATGATCCTCGCCGCTGCCGGGCAGTGGGCCGCGCGGCAGGCTGCGCAGCACCGTGGGGTTTGCGGTGACGATCGTCTGGCCGACACCGGCACCGACCAACTGCAGCGCCTTGTCGCCGAGCACGATCTCGTCGTCGGCGCCGAAGGTGCCGGCGGAGAGCTGCAGCGTGTCACCGGCGCTGGCCTGCTGGGCCGCGAACGAGATGGTTCGGTACGGGCTGCCCGCCGAGCCGTCGCCGGTCGCGTCGTCGCCGCTCGGATCGACGAAGACCTGGGCGGTCGCGGCGGCGAGCACCAGGGCGAACGCGAGTCCGCCATGGCACACCGGCAGGAGTCGGGAGGAGAGCGGACGAGGTGCGCGGTCGGACACGGGAGGTCTCGGCAGGGGCAAGAAAGGGGACGCGCGCGAGATTGTGCGGCTCGCGGCTCGGCTCTCAACCCCTTCCCGGTGTCCCATCGCGCTGCTACCGTCCGCTCCGCTCCCCGTACGCGCGGCGCGGACAGCGACCGCGTCCCATCATGTCTGTGCTTCTTTCCGGGCGTCTGCTCCTCTTCAGCGTTCTCGCCCTGTTGACGACTCTCGGATCGGTCCGCGCGGACCCGGTCGTCCACATCGCACCTGGCGGTGACGACCTCGCGGGTGACGGTTCGGCCGGCAATCCGTATCGCTCGCTGCAGCGCGGTGTCGACGCGGTGGATCCCGGTGGCCTCGTGCTGGTCGCCGACGGCGACTACCAAGGCTTCGCGATCGTCTCGAAGCCGTTGAGCGTCGTGGCGCTCGGCCCCGGCCGGCCGCGGATCGGGGTCGGCTCGGGTTCGGGTGCTCTGTTCGCAGTGGTGGCGACCGCCGACGTGGTGGTCCAGGGCGTCGAATGGGTCGGTGCGCTCGGGCGAACCGGATGCACCGCGTTCGGTCCGGTCGACCGACTGCGCTTCGTCGATTGCGGCTTCACCGGCTTCCCGAACGTCGCGGTCGAACTCCTCGGTGGCACGTCGGTGGGGGTGGGCTTCGAGGACTGTGTGTTCGACGCCGCGGGACGGGGTGCGGGAGGCTCCGCGGTCGCGGTGTTCGCGATCGGTACCGATGCCTTGCGATTCGAGCGTTGTCGGTTCGTCGATGGCGACTTCGGCATGCGCATGCTCGGCGCGATGAACACGCAGTGCATCGATTGCGAGTTCGTCGACATGCGGCAGGCCGCGCTCACCGCGGTGTTCTGTGCCGACCTGTTGCTCGATCGCTGCCTGGTCCGTCGCTGTGCGCAGCTGCCCTCGCCTTCCGATTGGGCGGCGCCGATGGACGGACTGGCCGCGGTGTCGCTGGTGGCGATGTGCGACCGTGCGCTGCTCCGCGACACCGTGATCGAGGATTGTGGCGGCTACCTGGGCGGCGGGGGATTCCAGATGGCGGGCGGCAGCTTCGACGGACTGTTCGGGCTCGCCATCGAGGACTCGGTCGGTTGGCGGTTGGTCGACTGCTCGCTGCATCGCAACGACTACGGCGGCCTGTTGGTCGACGGAGTCGCGTCGTCCGGCGTGCTCGAGCGTTGCAATCTGGTCGGCAATGGCCGCTATGCAGCGCTCGTCGGCTCGACCGATCGGGCGATCCACAGCGAGGGGACGGTCGACGCGCGGGGTTGCTTCTTCGGGGCCGTGGCGGGTCCCGTCGCCGATGGCGTGGGGCCCGGCAACGACGTCGGTGGTCCGGGCATGGTGCTCACGACGCCGGTCGCTGCGGTGCCGTTCGAGGCGCGTGGGGAGCGTGTCCGGTCGATGGCCGGACTCGCGAGTCTGCCGGCGCCGGGTCGGCCGGTCGCGCTCGCCGCCGGGGACTTCGACGGCGATGACCGTGACGACCTGGTGGCTGCCGAGGATCTCGGGCGGGCCCTCGTGCTGCACCTGCGCACCGGTCCCGGAGTCTTCGCCGCGCCATTGGTGGTGCCTCTCGGCTTCGCGCCGCGCGATCTCCTGGCCGCCGACCTCGACGGCGACGGCGATCTCGACGTCGCGGTGCTCGACGAGGCGGGCGATCGGTTGGTGAGCTGGCTCGGTGACGGCACGGGTGGACTCCAGGCCGGGCCGGTCGTCGCCTTGCCACGTCGACCGAATCGGCTGTGCGCGGTCGATGCCGATGGCGTGGCGCCGGTGGAACTCGCGGTCGCCTGTCTGGGTGATCCGTTCGGCTCGGGTGGCCTGGCGCTGGTACGCGGCCTCGCGACCTCGGAGCTGCTCGCCGGGATCGCCTCGCCCGTGGCGGTCGTCGCGCTCGACGTCGACCGCGACGGCGCGCAGGATCTCGTGGCCTACGAGCTGTCGACTTCGACCGGCGGGCAGGGCCTGCGCGTGCACGCCGGCGACGGCCTCGGTTCGTTCGCCGCCGGCGTTGCGGTCGGCGCGGCGGATCCCGGTCCGGTTGCCGATGCGAGCCTGGCGGTGGGTGACGTCGACGGCGACGCGGCCAGCGATCTGGTGGTCGCGCGCTTCGCCTTGTTTCCGCTGCCCGGCGGCACGGTGGTGGAGGCCCGAGCGGTCGGTGCGGCTGCGACCGGAGGCCTCGGCCCGGCGACGTTGCTGCGTGCGGTCAGCGGTCCGGTCCCGCTGGCGATCGACCGGCTCGCGGGTCCGGGACAGCCGGCCAGCGTGCTCCTCGGTCTGCCTGTCGAAGAGAGCGCGTTGTGGCTCGGCGCAGTGGCGGGCGGCGAGGCTGTCTACGCGGAGCGCGTCGCGCGACAGGCGCCACCGCTCGCCGTGGCGACCGGCGAGTTCGATGACTCGCCCGGGCGTGACGTGGTGTTCGGAGACGCCCGGTCGGGCACTCTGTCGGTGCGCCGCGGTCGCCGGGAGGGCTCGGTCACCGGCTACGGGGTGGGGTGTACCGGAAGTCTCGGCTATCCGAGCTGGCGACCGCGCTCGGCGCCCGAACTCGGGTCGCGCACCTTCGGGTTGTTCCTGGAGAACGTGCCGGCCGGTTCTTCGGCGTTCCTGTTCTTCGGGATCCTGCCAGGCGACGTTCCGCTGCCCGGCGGCTGCTCGATGTTGGTCTCGTTCCCGTTCACCGTCGCGCTGGTGACCAATGCTCAGGGGCGGGGCGTGTTGCCCCTGCCGATTCCCGATGACCCGGCGTTGTTGCGCGGTTCGGTGTTCGCACAGTGGGTGGTGGTCGACCCCCAGGGCCAGGCGCTCGGGGCGATCTCGGCGTCTCAGGGCTTCGAGGTGCGGTTGGGAGGGTGACGAGTTGTCGGAGGGGCGCCGGGATACCAGGGGCTGCCGGGACATCGGGGGCTGCCGGGACATCAGGGGCTGGAAACGCCTGTGGCCGCTCTTACCATGCGCGGCAACTCCTCCGTGCGGTTCGGAGGGGTTCCGCCGCTCCCCATCGTCCCCGTTCGTCGGCGCGTCCCCAGTCGAGGGTCGCGCCCTCGCGAGGGTCGGGACGGCGGGTGAGACACCTCGAGCGGTCAGGCTCGGGCGAGCGGGCAGGTCAGAGCCCGCGCATCCGAGTGGACCGCTCTCCGACGGCTCCGGCGCCACGATCGCCGCGGCCAGGCAACTTGGGAGGGCGCATGAAGCGCAGCGAAACAGTGCTCGTCTATGCGGTCACGGCGGTGCTCGCCGTGATCCTGGTGGTCGCCGTGGTCTTCGGTGGCGATCCCGAACCCGTGGAGAAGGACCGCGGCGCCAAGCTCGACGAGCTGATGTACGGCGCCGGCGGTGACTCCGAGGAGGCGCAGAATGGCGGGCTCGGTGGTCCCGGTGAACTCACGGGCGGCCCCGCGGAGGCCTCCGGAGAGCGCAGTGGTGCGGGCACCACCGGCGACGACTTGGGTGCTGATCCGGGCGAGGAGGTCGCGCTGCGCACCTCGAACCAGAGCGGCGATGCGCAGGTCCGCGCGCTGCTCGGGTCCTACACGGAGGTCGAGGACTACGCGGGCAACCGCTACCGGCGCGTGGAGGTCCGTTCCGGCGACTCCTTCGACAAGCTGCTCTACGACTGGACCGGTTCGCAGCAGCTGCGCGAGGACGTGCTGGTGCTGAACGAGGAACTCGATCCGAACCGCATCCGGCCGGGTGACGAGATCCTGTTCCCGTGGGTCGATGCCCGCGTGCTGCTGCGTCGTCTGGAGGACGCGGGGCGTCGGGTCCCGGCGGCCCAGCCGAGTGCGGCGCGTCCCGAGACGGCGCGTCCGACCGGCGGCGACCGTGTCGGCAGCGGTGGCGCGGTGCCGCTGCGCTCCCGCAGCGAGCCGGCCCGCAGCGAGCCTGCCCGCAGTGCGACGACTCCGGCGGAGAACACGCCGCGCGCCGCGACCGGCGGCGAGTCCTACACGGTGAAGCCCGGCGAGAGCCTCTGGAAGATCGCCGAGCGCAAGGTCGGCCCGGGCAAGGCGACCGCCTACATCAACGACATCCTGGCCGCGAACCCGTCGATCTCCGACGCCTCGAAGGTGCGCGAGGGTCAGACGATCGTCCTGCCGTGATGCCGAGCCGGTAACGCTCCCGAGTTTTCCAACTGGTGCCTGGCACCGGTTGTAAGAGTTGCCCTGGGGCGCGGCTCACTTCAGCCCGTAGCGGTCGAGCTTCTTGTAGAGGTTCGACCGCTGGATGCCGATGCGCTCCGCGGTGCGCTTCACGTTGCCGGCGTTCTCCTCCAGCTTGCGGCGGATGAACTCGCGCTCGGTGCCCTCGCGAAACTCCTCGAGGGTGGGCAGCGCGAAGAAGTCGCCGTCGCGCGGCCGCGTCGAGGTGTGCGCCACCGACTGGAAGTCCTTGGCGGTGAAGGTGTGCCCCTCGGTGAGGATCGTCACCGCCTCGCACAGGTTGCGCAGCTCGCGGACGTTGCCGGGCCATGGGCTGCGCCGCAGCCACTCCTGGGCATCGGCGGCGAGGATCCGCGGCTCGGTGCCGTTGCGCTTGCAGGCCTCGTGCAGGAAGTGCTGCGCCAGCATCGGCGCGTCGCTGGCCCGCTCGCGCAGCGCCGGCACGTGGATCGGCACCACCCGCAGCCGGTAGAACAGGTCCTCGCGGAACGAGCCCTCCTCGACGCCCTTGGTGAGGTCCTGGTTGGTCGCGGCGACCACCCGCACGTCGACCTGGATCGACTTCTGCCCGCCGATCCGCGTGATGACCTGGTCCTGCAGCGCGCGCAGCAGCTTGGCCTGCGCATCGGCCGCCATGTCGCCGACCTCGTCCAGGAACAGCGTGCCGCCGTGCGCCAGCTCGAAGCAGCCCTTGCGCGCGGTGTGGGCACCGGTGAACGCGCCGCGCTCGTGGCCGAACAGCTCGCTCTCGATCAGCTCGCCAGGGATCGCCGCGCAGTTGACCGGCACGAACGGTCCGCGGCGGCGGCGCGAGCGGGCGTGGATCTGCCGCGCGACCAGTTCCTTGCCGGTGCCGTTCTCGCCGGTGATCAGCACCTGCGCCTCGGAGGGTGCCGCCCGATCCAAGATCCGGCGGAGTTCCTCGATCCGCGGGCTCTCGCCGAGGATCCGGTATTCCTCGGCCAGCTCGTCTCGCAGCGAGGCGTTCTCGGTCTCGAGGCTGGCGACCCGCAGCGCGTTCTTCACCGAGACCAGCACGCGGTCGCTGTCGAACGGCTTCTGCAGGAAGTCGAAGGCGCCGTTGCGGAGCGCGACCACCGCGGTCTCGATGTCGGCGTGGCCCGAGATCATCAAGACCGGCAGGTCGCTACGCTTCTCGCGGATCCGCTTCAGCACTTCGAGGCCGTCGATGCCGGGCATCTTCACGTCGAGCAGAACGGCGGCGATTTCGGCGTCCTGGTCGAGCAGCGTCAGTGCCGACGGGCCGTCCTCGGCCTGCGCACAGCGGTAGCCTTCGAACTCGAGGGCGTAGACGAGTTCCTCGCGGACAGCGGACTGGTCGTCGACGATCAGCAGGTGGGGGGGTTGGGCCATCGGGTTTTCGGAACCGTGGTTCGGTCCACGGATGAGACGCGGGAAGGGCGGCGTGACCGACGGTTCCGGTCACGTCAGGAGGGTTCGGGGTGGTTCCGCGTGCGCGTCGGTGGTTTTCTGGTCGATCGGTGTATGCTTCTGAGCCCTCTCAGGCCCCGAGAGCCATGTGCTCGTTGACGGGGCCCCGCGGGCGCCTAGTATGGCCGCGCGGTCCGCTGATCCCAACTCTCGGGTCATGCGAGACTTAGCGGTCAGCCCTCGACCCTCATCGACCCCTCCGGACTCCCGAGATCCCAGGGAGAGCACATGGCCAAGCCGTTCGCGAAGATCCTTTTCGGCCTCGTCGCCGCATGTGTGGCCCAGGGCGTGACCTACGCCCAGGATGCCACCGAGTCGTTCCACGACGCGATCACCCTCATCAGGAAGAACCAGGTCGACGAAGGCCTCAGTGCGCTGCGGGAGCTGGTCGATGCCGGCGTCACCAGCGACGAGGCGTTCGAGATCTGGAAGGCCACCGACCCGGCCATCTTCCAGATGCTGGTGCTCGAAGGCGGTGACTACGAGAAGATCGCCCGCACCCTTCTTCATCTCGCCAAGTCGGGCCGCGCCGAGATGTCGCGCGACCAGGACAAGATCGCCGAGCTGGTCCAGCAGGCGGTGTCCAACGACTTCGAGGCCCGCAACGACGCGCGACGTGCGCTGGCCGCCGATCACGGTGAGTTCGCCGTGCCTGCGCTGCTCGAGGTGCTCGGCGACAAGGACGAGTCCGAGCGCAGCGACCGCGCCATGGTCGCCGTCCTCGAGATCGGCCATGCCGCGGTCATGCCGCTGATCCAGGCGCTGCACAGCGACAACGACGTGCTGCGTCGGAACGCCGCGGCCGCGCTGGTCAACATCGGCGACAACCGCGCCGCCGCGCCCTTGGCCGTGCTCGCCGCGAACGACGGCAGCGACCCGGTGCGCTACATCTCGCAGGTCGGCCTGAAGAACATGAACGTCGGTGCAGGCACCGACGCGTCGGAGCTGATGGCCAACGACGCCGAGGCATGGTTGAACGACGGCGTCCGCGACGGCGACTACTCGCAGGTCGTCTGGAGCTGGACCGAGAACGGCCTGAAGGCCACCGACGTGCCGGCGCCGCTCTACTCGCTGGAACTCGCCAAGCAGCGTGCCGAGTCGGCGCTCGTGCTGAACCCCGAGGACCAGCGCGCCGGTGAACTGCTGGCTCGTTCCTACCTGGCCCAGGTCGCGGCGATCGAGGAAGGCCTGAAGGTCAACCCCGACGACCCGCAGCTCCAGGAGCTCGGCGAGCGCGTCGGCCAGCTGCGGCTGGTCGCGATGAGCCTCGGCAAGGACCGGATGCGTTCTGCGGTCGCGGCCGCGGTCGATGCCAACCAGAGCTCGGTGGTCGAGGCGGCCATGGGCGTGCTGGGCGAGATCGATCCGGATGTCGCGTCGATGGAGTCGCCGGTGGTCGAGCTGCTCGACAGCGAAGACTCGCACACTCGCTACGCCGCAGCCCTGGCGCTGACCGACAAGCTCGACACCGCCGACACCGCGGTGCTGAACAAGGTCGTCGGCGTGCTGGCCGATGCGGTCGAGGAAGAGGCGGTCCGTGCGGTGCTCGTCGTCGACGCCAACCCGCTGACCCAGCGTGCGGCCCGCGAGGCTTCTGCGACCCGCGGCGTGCGCATCGCCGAGGCGTCGACCGGCAAGCAGGCAGTCGCCGACTTCTACAACTTCCCGGCCTACGACGTGGTCGTCGTCAGCGAGGAGCTGTCCGACACGCTGCCCCAGGACGTCATCGCCCTGGTCCGCCAGCGCTCGAAGGACGCCAAGATCGTCTTGCTCGCCACGAGCGAGGACGCCGAGGACCGCTTCGAGGGCAAGGTCGATGCGATCCTGCGCCCCGAGGGTCAGCTGACCAAGGACGAGCTGATCGCCCAGGTCAACGACGTCGTCGACGAGCTCAGCGCCGACCGCGCCAGTGCGACCGACATCGCGGTGGCCGCTGGTCACGCGCTGCAGGGTCTCGGCAACGCCGGCATCGACACGGCGCCCGCCGCCGACAGCCTTGCCAACCAGCTCAACCGTGACGACGCGGTCGCGATCCCGGCCGCCGTCGCGCTGTCGACCGCCGGTGGCGCGAAGCACATCGACGCGCTGGTCCGCGTGCTGGCCAACGAAGGCTCGAGCCTCGAGCTGCGCACCGCCTCGGCCGAAGGTCTGGGCGGCATCTTCAGCCGCACCGACGCGATCAACCCGGACACGTTCAACACCCTGCTCGCCATTGCCAAGGACGGCTCGAAGGACCTCGAACTGCGCCAGGCGGTCGTGACCGCGCTCGGCAAGGGCAAGCTGGCCCCCGGCCTCCGCGCCCAGCTCGCCGCCGCGCTCAGCCTGATCGCCGGCACCGAAGGCGACAGCTGAGTGAGCTGGCCGCCCGCGGTCGGCTATTGGCCGGCCGGCCCGGGCGCCGCTTGCGATGAGGGTAGGGCGGAGCTACGCTCCTCCGCCCCATCACCTGCCCGAGTAGCTCAGTGGTAGAGCAACGCTTTCGTAAAGCGTAGGTCATCGGTTCGAATCCGATCTTGGGCTTACGCCCATCAGCGCTCCGCGAGCCGCTTGGAGGACTCCTCCCGGCGGCTCGTTTGCGTTCGGGGCGACCCTGGCGGCGCTCGCAGCGCGACCGGGCCGCGAGTGAGCGACTGTGCAGCCGAGAGCCGAGACTGCTCAGGGGTCGGAGCCCGATCTGACTTCCTCACGGTGCGCAACCGCTGGGGGAGTCGGGTGATCGATCCCGTAGTCGACTCCGCAGCTTCAGGGCGAAGCGCATGCCGGGACTGCGGAAGCGCGTGGGTTGCTCCATCCGCGTGCTCAGGCGGAGGGACGCAGGGAAGGGGCTCATCCAGCTGACGCGGGACCCCGGTCATCCGTTGGCCTGGAGTTTTCTCTCAACGATTGCGGGAGTTTGCCGCTCTGGCTGCCGTGGCGCGAACTCGCCACCCCAACCAAGAGCCAACATGAACCCAGTCTCACCGTTCTCGCTCCGTCCGGCGATCCTCGTTCCCTTGCTGGGTGCAGTCCTCCCGATCGGAGCCCTGGCGGCCCAGTCCCTGCCGTTCATGGATGCGCCCTTCAACCGGTCGTACCGCGTGCGGGAGCTCCCGGTGCTGCAAGGGCCGCTCAACGCGCCCTACGGCACCGTTTCGTTCAACCCGAACGACCCGAATCGCCTGTTCATCGGCACCAACGCCGACGGCTCGACGGGCTACGTCTACGAAGTGTCGGTTCGCCGCGGGGCGCAGGGGCAGCTCGTTGCGATCGATCCTGGAACCACGGGTCCGATGTCCTTTGCGGCGCCCTTCCAATACGCGGGGATGGACTGGCATCCCGATCAGAGCACGCTGTTCATGACCCGCGACGGTGGGGGCACCGCGTTCGTGGACCAAGGGAACCTCGCTGGTCAGGTTCTGACGACCGACGTGAGTGCGCTCGGCTTCCCCGCCGGCAGCCGGCTCACCGGCCTGGTGGTGGTTCCGAACGGATTCCCCGGCGCGGGGCGCCTGAAGCTGATCGGAACCAGCGGCCAGGTCTTCGACTCCGGACTGAGTCCCTCGGGCGGGCTGTATCGACTCGATCCAGCAGGACTGCATGCCGGGGCCCAGCTGCCGGTGCGGGCCGGTGGTCAGCTCCAGCAGATGGGCATGCACTATCCGACCCCGGGCAACCGGCCGTTCATCGGCAACAACTCGTGGGTCCTGGTGTGCAATGACCGTGAAGGAGCGGTCTACGCCTACCGCGTGGCGACGAGCACGTCGTCCAGTCCTGCGATCCAGGTCGGGGATCCGGTGCCTGGATCCCGGACCCGCTTCGCCTTCGGCCTGTCGGGGGCCTGGGGGATCACGGAGGACCCGGTGACCGGCTCGCTGCTCGTCGTGGGGGACTCGGCGATCTGGCTGGTCGAGCGCGGTTCCTCATGTGGCAGCTTCACGCCGTTCGGAACGGGTATCCCAGGCGCCGGTGGACAGACCCCACTCTTGTCGGGCCGCGGGTGTCTGCGCATCGGTCAGCCACTGGAGATGGATGTCGACAACGCGCCAGCAGGGCAGCTCGGCGTGGTGAATCTGGGCTTCGATCGACTGAACTTCCCGCTCTTGGGTGGTCGACTGCACACGTCCCCGACGATCGCCATCACCGCTCCAGCCAACGCTCGAGGGGAGGCAAGGCTCAGTGTGCCGCTTCCCGACGTGCCAGCCGGAATCGGGCTGCGGCTCTACTCGCAGGCTCTCTATCTCGATCCTGGCGCGCCTTTCGGTCTAAGTGGCAGTAACGGTCTCGCGCTCGAGGTCCGGTGATCGCCGAGCGCCGGCGTGGTGGTGGCCCTTCCGGAGGTCGGCACCGGCGCCGTCCAGATGTCGGGGATTCGCCAGGTGTTCTGGGTCGCCTGAGACGCGGGTGACCGCGCCTCCCGGCTGCGGAACGTCGCAACCTCCTGCTGTCCTGCTCGGCAATGTTCGCCGGGGATGACCGGCAGCCGCCGCTCCTCCTCCGTAGCTCGATGCGCCACGTGCGCGACAACCGATCGAGGAGCGGAGGCCATCGGGCTGCACGACGCCACGCGATGGTCGCTCGAGCGCATGCAGAACGAGGGACCCGACGTCGTCCTGCGATGGAAGCGCAACGATCCTGCTGGCAGTGACGAGTCTCGACGCGTGATCCAGCGGATCGCCTCTCGGGATCTCCTGGGACCGCGGCAGACTCGCTGGCTGGCCTTCACTTCGCGGGGCCCGGAGCCGTTCCCCGCGTCCTCGGATGTCGGTCGCGTTCCGTTGGCTGAGCGCCGTTGTGGCCTCCGGGCGGTCGTGGTTCCGACTGGGATCGAGGTTCGTGAGCTATCGCGTGCCGGGCTCGTGACACGCCTGTCGCTGAAAGGCGCGACTCCGCGTGCGGCTTGCCTCAGCGAAACTGGTGCGTGGGTCGGGGTGCTCTCTCCAGCGCCTTGGATCGAGTCGGTCGCCTGGCCGGAGCACCCGTCCGGATTGCGAGCGCTCCTGGGCGAGGGTCGTTGATCCCATGGGGCGCGAACGCGGTGGCCGGATCTCGATCGGAGAGCTGCGATCGTTCTGCGTCTCACCGGAGAACCGTCACGCCGAGCGCTTCGGTGTTTGCCAACTGCAGCGCGTAGGGAAGCTGCAGGTCGACGGCGAAGCCCTGGAACTCCAGCGGAAGCCCGACCAGCCGCGGATCCGAGGGCACGGGAATCGGCACGCTGGCATAGCCCCCGATGCTCGACAGGATCGGCTGGTTGATCGGCGCGTTGACGTAGAGGAAGGCTCCTGGCTGACCACCGAGCGCCGTCAGCGAGAACGGGCTCGCCAGGAGCGTCGACCCGATCGCCAACACGCAGGGTGAGTTCGGAGGCAGCGTGCCGAGTTCGACCGAGAACCCCGGCCGACCGAGGATCGGCAGGTTGCTCACGTCGATCGTCGGAACGCCGGTGGTGTGCGGCGTCGCCTGGCCGGTCGACCGGAGCGGCTCCATCTTGAGGATCCGGCCGGGCGGCGTGTCGGGGTTCCAGCCGGTCTGGTAGTGGACGATCCGGATCTTGCACCTGCGACCCCCCGACCCGTCGACCGCGGTGACACGGTCATCGGGACCGAAACCTCCAGGCCCGGCGATCCGCGCCTGCACGGCGGCGACCAGGTTCGGCAGCCCGGTGCAGGTGAAGCGCACGATGCAGCCGAGACCGGGGCAGGCCGGCGTGCCGGTGCTGGTGTTGTGCACGGTGGTGGATACGGTGCAGTTGTCGGGGTCGATGACCTGTTCGAAGGACATCGACGCGTGGCGCGCCGCGGGCTGCGCTGAGCGTGTTGTCTGGAACCGCTACTTTGCTCACGCTCAGCACGATCCGTGGGGCGGAATGGTGCAGGTCAGCCCGGACGGGAATCGACTCGCGTCGGTCGACAACGGCGGCAGGCTGCGCGTCTGGGACGTGGCGTCGCGGAGTCTCCGGCTCGAGTCGGAGGGTTACGACATGTCCGTGGTCGCGCCCATCATCTGGCACCCGGATGGCGAGCGGATCCTGGCCGGGTTCGACGATCGGGGGCCGGTGCTGTTCGACTGTCGGAACCGGAGCCCGGCGGTGAAACCGGTCGGCGTGCTGGAGGAGTTCCGGTCCGGAGTGGTCGGTCGGGATGGGATACGATTCGTTCGACACGTCCGCCGTAGCACGGATGTGGACGGCAAGCCGCGTGAATACTTGGTGCTCTGCAGAATGCGCGATGGCAAGGAACTCGCTGGCGTTCAGCCCCGATGGTCGCACCCTGTTCCCGGCCTCGGGCGACGATACGGTGCGAGTGTGGGGAACGGCGCCACTGCCCGAGGTGCTGCGAGCGCGTCGATGACCGGGTTCCAGGATCTCTCGCAGCGCTACGCCTGGGTGCCCATCCCGGGTTGTCCGGGTCGCTTCCGGCTCGCCGGTCCGAGGTCGCCGTTGGCTGCCGCGGAACTCGTCGGTGATGGATCGACATCGATCGAGCTGCTCGGCGCGGCATGCCGAGACCCGGTCGAGCTGGTGCGCTTTGCCGACGGAGGTGGCGTGCTGTCCTACGTGCATTCAGACGGGTCGAGGGTCCACACGCTCAACACGGCTGAGGGCCTGGCGCGCAAGCTCTGCGACCTGTTGGGCCCGGATGACCCGGCGACCGGGTCACCTTCCCGGTGAGCCTGAGATCCCATGGAAGTCACATCCCCTACCGGGTCCGCTTGGCCGAGCGCGGACGCGATCGGTGCAAGGGAACGGGTAGCTCGACCAGGCCGGGCTGGTGACGACCGGCACGATCCGGACACCGGTGGGGGGGCATCGCTCAGGCGGACCTGCCTCCTGGAGTTCCGTCTCGGAGCTATGCTCCTGCCACCGAGGCGAGTCATGACGGACACCTGGCACGAGAGACCCGCAGTGTCGACGTTGTTCCTGGCGCTGGGTCTCTCCGCCGTTGCGTCGGCGCAGGAACCCGAAGAGGGCAGGTCCGAGCGGATCGAAGTCGTGTTGCAGATGCCGTTCGTCGCCGGGGAGAGTCAGAACGTCTGGCTGGCTCCCGGCGAAGGCTCACACCAGGACCGGTTCAATCGCCACGCGGTCGACTTCTCGCCTCTGGTCGAAGGTCACCTCATCGTCGCCGCGGCGCCCGGCCGGGTGGTCTTCGTGAAGGAGGACACCGAGGGGCCGACCGGCGACTGGCGCGACAACAACGAGGTGGCGGTCGAGATGCCGAGCGGCAGCGAGATCGTCGTCTACCTGCACCTGCAGAAGGACGGCGCTCTGGTCTCGGTCGGAGACGAGGTCTTGCCTGGTGATCCGATCGGACGAGCGGGCAACACGGGCAGTTCGTCCGACACCCACCTTCACATCGACGTGCGCAAAGGGCACCGCATCGGGCCGAGTGTGCCGTGGCGCTTCGCGGAGCTCGGACTCGGAGCCGTCCCGGAGACCGGGCGCAGTATCCGATCGGAGAACCGGCCGATGCGCGCGCGACTCGCAGTCTGGGACGCGAAGGAGCGACTGGTCGGCTTGCTGGGGCCCTTGAACGCGCTCGAGCTGATCACGGCCGACCTGCGTCGGGACCTCGACGCGGTCGCGAGGGTCGGCGGCGCGGGATCTGCGTCCGAGACGGACTTCGCGGAGTCGTTGTTCGAGCAGGAGGTCGCGGCCTGCTGTGCCCGGCTCCGCGAGGACCTTGCTCGTCGGGAGGAGGCTGCCTGGGAGGACTGCGAGGCCGCGGTCGATGATCCGCAGCGCGCCGAGAACTGTCTTCGGCTGATCGCCTCGTTCCCGGGCAGCGAGTCCGCGACCCGCGCCGAGGAGCAGCTCGAAGCGATGGACAAGACGGTGGTGCGGGCCGCGCGGCGCCGCGTGACTGCTCAGTGGCGTCGGTGGCAGTCCCTGGCGAAGGCGGTCGAACTCGAACTCGCCCTGGTTCGCGACGGGCAGTTCCCGCCGTTCACGGGCCGGAGCATCACTGCGTTGGAGAAGGCCTACGCCAAGGCGTTCGGGTCGGCGCCCGACGAACTGGAAGTGCTGCTCGACCCCTACCTCGAGCGGTTGCGGGGCGGCTCGGCCATGGAGCGTCGGCCGCGTTCGGGTGCCGGGCGGCGTTGACCGGCGATTCCATGAGATTCCTGCAGACCCTGGGTTCGCGTCGGGGGATGGAGTCAGAGTGGAGCGCGTCGAGACCCAGCCCGTCCGCCAGAGTCGGCACGAGCCTGAACAGGCCCGGGTCTTCGCCTTCGTCGAACGCCACCAGCGCGGCCTCTGGCGCTTCCTCCGCGCGCTCGGCTGCCCGGCCGACGTCGCCGAGGAACTGGCCCAGGACACCTTCCTGATCGCGCTCGATCGCGGGGTGGAGGCCGCGCCGAACGCTGCCGCGACCCTGCGCGCGATCGCCCGCCATCTGTGGCTCAGGCGCCACCGCGACGATGCCCGCCGGGAGGCACGGATCGCGGCTGCCGCGGAGCAACTGTGGCGGCGCGACGGCCACGACGACGACGGCCACGCATGGCTCGAAGCGCTGCGGCGGTGTCTCGCAGAACTCCCGGAGCGGAGTCGGTGGGTGCTCGAGCGGGTGTATCGGGAAGGCGCGGGGCGTGCCGAGTTGGCGCGCGAACTCGGCATCGGCGAACACGGCGTCCGCTCGATGCTGCAACGGCTGCGGGCCCGGCTCCGCGACTGCGTGACCCGGAGGAGATCATGAAGACCGAGACCGAGGAAGCACTGGAGCGTCGCATCGAGGCCGGGCTCGCGGAGCTGCTCGGTGGTGAGCGCTGTCCCGACCTGTCGCGCGCGGTGTCGACACGGCACCGGCGCGGGGAGTCCGTCGTGGAGCCACCCGAGCCTCGGCACCGCCAACGACTCCTGTGGGCTGCGGCGCTCCTGGTGTTGGGGCTCGGTGCGGTGCTGGCCGTCGCGCTGCTCGACCGCGGCGGTGCGCGGGTCGATGAATCCACCGCCGACCAGGACCCGCTCCCCGAGCCGGTCGTCGTGCACTCGCGGCAGGAGATCGAGGGACTCCCGGTCGACACCCGCGCGGTGCAGGGGATCGACCTCACCGACGACGACGTCCGTGCCCTGGCCCGACTCCGCGAGCTGGCCTCTCTCGAGCTGCGTTGCCCGCGACTCGTCGTCACGGGCCTCGGCCTGAAGACCTTCGGCAACGGTCCGTCGCCGTCGATCACGGCCGCGGGACTGGAGACGATCTCGCAGCTGGCCAGGCTGCGCCGACTCCGAATGGTCGGCACGCACCGACTCGCAGCGGCGCTCGGTCCGTCCGCGGAGCCTGAGGCCGCGTCCGCACTCGACGGCCTCGAACGCCTGCCGATGCTCGAGGAACTCGAGCTGTCGTACTTCGACACCGGCGCTACGGCCTTGGCGGTCCTGCCACGCCTGGCGAATCTGCGCAGGCTGTCGCTGCGCGCCAACCACGGCTTTGCTGGCGACGGTCTCGACCACATCGCGCGCTGCTCCCGGCTCCGCGAACTCGACCTCGGCTTCTGCCAGCAGCTCGGCGGTGCCGACCTGGCACGACTCGGGAACCTGGAGTCCCTGGAGGTCCTCGACCTCGAAGCCCTCGACGGACTGAACTGGCGGAGCGCGACCGACGATCCGCACACCGATCGTCTTTCCGCACCTGCCGACCTGGGCGTCACCGATCGAGCCCTCGATGCGTGGGCCGATCTCCCGCGACTCCGCGTGCTCCGCATCGCGCAGGCCCACTGCACCGAGGCCGGCCTCGCGGCCTTCGCCGACTCCGAGACCCTCGAGGAGCTCGACGTCTTCGGCGCCCAGGCCCTCGGCGATTCGTTGCCCGACTCGCTGCCGACGGGCCTGCGGAGCCTCACCGTCTGCGGCGAGTTCACCGACGCCTTCTGCGCGCGACTCCGGGCGCGCTGCACCGCGCTCGAGTCCCTGACGATGCCGGCCTGCTACCGGATGGGTGATGCCGGCCTCGCCGAGCTGGTGCGCATCGGGACACTCCGCGACCTCGACCTCCGCCAGTCGCGCGGGCTGACCCCGGCGGCCATGGATTCGCTCCGAGCTGCCACGCAGCTGCGCAGCCTCGACCTGCGCCACATCGACTGGTTCGGCGACGAGCAGGCCGACGAGCTGCGGGAGGCGCTCCCGGAGCTGGTGGAGCTGCAGCACTGACGATCGCGCCGCCGATCGCCACAAGCCGCAGTCCTGGAGGCGCTTGCGGCACCGGGCGAGAAGCCTGTGCGGGTCCGTCGCTACACTCGACGCGACTTCTACGCCCGCGCGACGGATCCACGTACCCGCCGCGTCCTCTCCTCCGATCCATGAGCGGGACCGCCCAGAACACGCCACGCGAACTCGTCGAACGCGCCATCCAGGGCTGCCGGACGGCGCGGGAGACCGTCTGGCGGGCGCACCGGCGCTGGATCGCCGGCGTCCTGGTGGCCCATGCGCCGCGCAGTGCGGAGATCGAGGACCTGCTGCAGGACGTGGCGGTCTCGTTC
The DNA here is from genome assembly GCA_030432695.1 of bacterium. Classification (GTDB taxonomy): domain Bacteria; phylum Planctomycetota; class UBA1135; order UBA1135; family UBA2386; genus JAUILN01. The sequence continues at coordinate 535,129 of JAUILN010000004.1, forward strand.
GTCCGCGGCATCGGCGGGCTCGCCGACCCGGACTCGCTGGTCGGCTGGCTCAGGATCATCGCCATCAATCGGGCTCGCTCGGTGGGGCGGCGCGTCGCGCTCGGCAAGCGCATCGGCCTGTTGGGGACGCCGGATGCCGGCGAGGCCGCCGACCGGGCGGTCGACCTGAACCACGAGGCGCGGCAGCAGGATGGCGAGCGCCTGGAAGAGGTCCTGGCGGCGTTGGAGCGGCTGCCGGAGCCGCAGCGCGAGGTGTTGATCCTGCGCTGCCTGGAGGGACTCAGCCAGGTGGCGATCGCGGAGCGGTTGGGGATCGGTGAGGCGGCGGTCGAGAGTCGTCTGGCGCGTGCCAGACGCCGACTGCGCCAGGACATGCACGGCGTCCTGCCGACCCGGGTGACCGGGTCCGGCCTGGCCCGGGAGTATCGATGATGGGTGAAGACCGACTGCAACGTCACATCGAGCGGGTGCTCGGCCGCGACGACACGCCCGACGATTGGCGGGCCCTGCACGACGCGGCGTCCGATGCGCCGACGACCTGGCAACGCCTGCTCCGTGATCTCGAGGACGACGCCGAGATCCGCGCCGCGGTGCGGCTGCGCCTGCCCGAGCACGAGGTCGAGCTGCCGGGCCGTGGTCCTGGCGCGATCGTGCGACAGCTCCTGCCGGGTCACGGTGGGTCGTGGGCCGGTTGGATGGTCGCCGCCTGCGCGGTGTTCCTGTGGCTGGTCGAGGCGCCGGGTCCCTTCGGTCGACCCGCGCGGCAGCAGGTCGAGGCCCAGGGTGTCACCGCGTCCGAGGGTTCGCAGGACCTGCCGCTGAGGGGCTCGTTGGCAGGCGCGGTCGAAGGCGACCTGCCCGACCTGGTGCTCGCTTCCGAGCCTGCTGGCGATGGCTCGTACGACGTCGTGGTCCTGCGCCGTGAGGTGGTCCGACGTCGCATGCCGTTGGCCGAGACCGTCCACCTCGACGACAGCGGCCAGCCGTTCGCAGTGCCGGTGAGCCACGACTCCTCCAAGCCCACCCGTTCCTTCTGATCCCGCTCCCGCGATCCACGATCATCCGAACCACGATGAACCGTTCGACCTGCCTGCTCCCGATCCTGGGTCTCACCGGGATCCTCGCCGTAGCGACGCTCGCCGCCCAGGACGCGCAGTCCGCACCGCAGCCGCGGTTCCTCTGGGGGCCGGGCGTGACGAACCTGGCGCCGGCCGCGGCGCGCGGGGACTTCGCGGGGAGTCCGTTCTTCGGCAGCGCACCGGTCGAGCGACCGTCGGTGAACGTCGCCTTCGAGCTCGACGGCCACGCCGTCACCGCCGAACTCGGCACCGACGAAGTGCGCATCGAGGTCGACGGCAAGCCGATCGACGCCGCGCGGGTCGAGGCCGTGACGATTCCCGGCATCTCCATCGTGCACACCCATCGGATCCGCGATGCCGAGGGCCAGCCGGCGGTCGACATCGGCACGTCTGGCGGGTCGGTTACCGTGCGGTTCCTGCCGCGCTCGAAGAAGGCCTGGCTCGGTGTCGACGTGCGTCCGCTCGGCGACGCGCTCGCCGGTCACCTGGATCTCGACGCGGAGGCCCACGCGCTGGTCGTCGCGGTGCGGCCCGATTCGCCGGCCGCGCGCGCCGGTCTCCTGCAGCACGACGTGCTGGTGGCGATCGACGGCGAAGGTCCGGTGACCCACGAGCGTCTCGGCGGGGAACTGGCGGCGAAGAAGCCCGGCGAGATCCTGAAGCTCGGCGTGGTCCGTCGCGGCGAGCGCCTCGAGGTCGACGTCGAGCTCGGCCGTGCGCCGGTCGACCAGCTCGCGCCGTTCTCCGGCGTCCGGTTCTACGACGGACTCCAGAACGACGTTCTGGCCCGGCCGGGCGCTGCCGACAGCCGCATGTGGCTCGACGCCGAGGGGCGCCTGCTCAAGGAGCAGTTCCCGGCGTTCCCCGGTCAGGCGCAAGCCGATGGCGATGCGGATCCCTTCACCCCGCGAGTCCCCGGTGCGCGGCGCGCGGCCGGCGAAGACGAGGGCCTGTCGACCCGCATCGAGCGCATCGAGTCGACCCTGCTGCAGCTGGAGAAGCTGCTGGAGCGGTTGGAGAAGGGCAAGAAGGGCGCGTGAGCGGCGGCGGGCGGGTCAACCCTCGCGCCGGAACCTGCGGAAGTGTTGCGGGGCGTTGGCCTCGGCCCGGCTCAGGATCCGATACACCGCTTCGAGTGTGTCGACGAGGCGCGGACCCGCGGAGCTGAAGGTCTGCTGGCCGTCGGCGAGCCATACGCGGTCCTCCTGCACCGCCGGCCAATCGGGGTGCTCCGCGAGGAGTCGCTGCAGCGGTTGCCGATCCGCTTCGATCTGGTCGAGCGAGCGACCGCAGGACGCGACGAACACCACATCGGGGCGCAGGCCATCGAGGTTGCCGCGGTCGAGCGGATCGGTCGGGGCGAGGGCGCGTCCGCCGGCGAGACGAATCAGCTCCGGGGTCCACTCGGCGGCGACCATCGGCGGAGCGATCCAGGACAGCACGAGAACCGTGGGGCGATCCGCGCGCGTGCCGGCCCGTTTGCGGATCGTGGCGACACGAGCATCGAGTGCCAGTCCGAGTTCGGCCGCTTCGCCGGTGCGACCGATCGCGTGCGAGACGGTGGCGAGGTCGCGCCAGAGTCCCGAGAAGCGCCGGGCGCCGAGGCGGACGATCTCGACGCCTTCGAGGCCGATCTCGTCGACCGCGCGGCGCAGCATGCGCTCGGTGATCATGCAGGTGCCGCACTGGTCCTGCAGGAGGACGACCTCGGGTCGCGCGGCGGCCAGTGCCCCGAGCTGCAGCGATACCGGCGGGATCGACGCGGCGGTGAGTTCGCGGATCGCGACGTGAAGGGTTTGGCTGCCGGTCTCGCGCGGCAGCCGGCAGCTGGTGACGGCCGGCACCTTCTCCACCTCCTCGGGGTGGTGGCAGGCGTGGGTGCGGCCGACCAAGGCTCGACCCGCACCGAGTGCGCAGACGATCTCGGTCGCGGCGGGGAGCAGCGAGACGATGCGCGGCAGCTGCGGCGGTCGGACCCGCAGGCTCTCGTCGCGGAACAGACTCATCCCGTCCCACTTCCGTGAGGTGTGTAGCGCCCGGCCTTCTCGAGGGCCCGGCCCTCCTCGACCAGCTTGTCGAGGCCGGCCTGCAGCGAGCGCGCCGCCAAGCCGTGCATGCGCTTGTCGGCGTCCCAGTAGACCCGCGGCACCAGCTCCTCGACCGTGTCGACGCCCTCGGCGAGCGCCTTGACCAGCGCGGTCTCGCGCTGGGCCCGGTGGCGCAGATACTGCCGGAGTACCTTGTGGCCGCCCGGGACCGCCGGCCCGTGTGCCGGGTGCAGCACGTCGATCGGCAGGGCCAGCAGCTTCTCGAGGCTGGCGAGGTAGGTGGCGAGGTGGCCCTCGGGCGGATCGATCAGGATGGTCGAGACCGTCGACACCATGTCGCCCGCGACCAGGCCGGCGTAGCGCGTCTCGCGGAAGCAGAGGTGGCCGCGGTCGTGGCCGGGTGTGAACACCGCCTGCAGCCGCCACGGTTCGCCGGAGGTGTCGCCGTCGGGGGCGGTGCCCAGCTCGAGTTCGGAGCCGTCCTCGAGGACCACTGCGCGCTCCGGTGGTTCGGGCAGGCGCTCCAGGGTGATCGGGTGCGCTAGGATCGGCAGGTCGTAGCGGCGGGCGGTCGCAGCGACTCCGCCGACGTGGTCGGGGTGGTGGTGGGTGACCACGACGCCGCCGAGTTCGCGGCCCTCGGCGCGCAGCTCGTCGAGCAGCTCGAACAGTCGTTCCTGCTCATCGACGTCGGGAGTCGCCGGATCGATGATCCACAGCCGCTCTTCGCCGACGATCGCGCAGTTGGTCGTGGTGGCGGGCGGCAGCGTCGGGGTCCTCAGGCTGGCGAGCAGGATGCCCGGCGAGAAGCGGACCCGGTGCAGCTTGCCGGCCAGGTAGCCGTCGGTGGTCTCACGCGCGCGCTGTCGGAACCGCTCGAGGTCGCCCTCCTCGAGCAGCTCGAGCAGGATCAGCACCGGTGGCACGATCCGCAGCTCGCCGCGGCGCCACGCCGCGAGCAGGTCGCGCGGCCGCTGGAAGCCGCCGCCGACCAGCTCGCCGTCGACGATCTCCACCGACTCCCCGGCGGGCAGCCGCGCCAGGAAGAACAGCGTGTCGTAGCGGACCGGTGCGAACGGCGGGGTGCGGATCCGGCACAGCGGGGTGAGTTCGTGGCGGCCGGAGTCGGGGCGAGCGTGGTGCTCCCAGGTTCCGGAGGCATGCGATCCGCGAGCGAGCTCGGCCTGCAGCAGTTCGGCGCGGGCGCGGGTGCGCGCGTCGGGGTCGAGCACGGCGCGGAGACCGGCGTCGAGGAGGACCCCGGTCTCCTCGAACATCTCGCGAAGCGCGCAGCGGCGCAGCGGCGCGGCGTCGGCCCAGGGGCTCGGCTCGCTCGGGTCGTTCGCGCCGTCCTCGGCGCCCTGCACCCCGCCCGGCAGCGCGTGGTAGCCGCCGAAGAAGCGCAGTTCGGGGGCTCGCTCGACCAGCAGGACCCGGAGGTCGTCGCCGTCGCCGTCGACCAGCAGGATGGCCGAGGCGACCCGTTCTCGTTGCGGACTCGTCATGGATCGCCGGGTGGAATCCGGCAACGGATCATCTCGGATCGCCGGCCGGAAGGCCGCACAAACGCCGTCCCGCTATGGGTTTTCCTTCGCTCCGGGAAGTCCGAAGCGACCGCGGAACCGTTCGATCTGCGGCTCCGTGCCGAGCACGATCAGGTCGGCACCCTCGGGCAGCACGGTGGTGGCGTCGGGGATCGAGCGCTTCTCGTGGCCGAGACCGTCGCGTTCGATGACCACCAGGACGTGCAGGCCGAAGTTGGCGGGGAGTTCGAGCGACGCCAGCGAGCGGTCGGCCAGCGCGTCGGGCAACGGCACGCGGGACAGGGTCGCGCCGTCGGGGAGTTCGATGCGGCGGCCCTCGCCGGACTGGCCGGTTCGGACCCTGGTGCGCAGGGCCTGGCTACCGAGCACCTCCTCGCTGAGCACCGCCACCACGTCGCGGCGGGTGATCCGGCCAGCGAGCACCCCGGCCCCCTCGCCGCGGACCACCGGCAGCTCGTCGAGTTCGATCTTCTCGAAGCGGCGGACCACGTCGGCCACGGTCTCGTCGGGGCGGGCGACGGGCGTGCTGCGAGTGCAGTCCGAAGCGATCAGCACCGGGCCGAGTTCGCCTTCGTTGAGGAACTGCTTCACGTCGTGGAGCTGGACCTGGCCGAGCAGCTCGCCCTTGTCGTCGACCACGTAGAGGGCATCGAGGCGGGTCGCCTTGAAGGTGTCGAGGACCTGATCGAGCGGCACGGTGTCGCGGACCGAGGCGACACCGAGCCGCATCACGTCGCGCACGTAGTTGGTCTGCAGCGCCAGCTCTTCGAAGCCGGCGTCGACCTTGTGGCCCCGAGCCCGCAGTCGCGCGGTGTAGACCGAGTCGGGGTCGATGAGCCTGGCGCTGATGCTGCCGAGGATGCTGCACAGCATCAGGGGCAGGATCAGCCCGTAGTCGCCGGTCATCTCGAAGATCAACAGCATCGCGGTGATCGGCGCGTGGGTGGTGGCGGCGCACATGCCGGCCATGCCGATCAGCGCGAACTCGGTGCGGTGGTCGCCGCCGGCGACGTAGTCGACGATCAGCGAGAAGGCCGCGCCGAACGCCGCGCCGACCACCAGGTTCGGGGTGAAGACTCCGCCGAGCGCGCCCGAGCCCTGGGTCGCGGCGGTGGCCACCACCTTCCAGAAGCACAGCGCGACCATCGTCATCAGTGCCGGGTCGGCGGTGGCGCCGGCGATCGCCTCGATGGTGTTCTGGCCGTTACCCCAGACCTCGGGGAACCAGATGCCGATGGTGCCGACCAGCAGGCCGCCGAGTGCCATCCGCACCACCAGCGGAGCGGGGATCCGCGCGAAGGCGCGCTTGCCGAGCGCCATCGACTTGCGGAAGAACATCGAGCCGAGGCTGCAGCTCAGGCCGAGCAGGCCGGCCGACAGCACCAGCGGCCACGCGGTCAGCTCGAGGTCCTTGCCCATCGAGTAGAGCGGGCTGCGGTCGAAGAACGCCAGCATCGTCAGCGTGGAGACCACCGACGCGACCACCAAGGGCGCCAGCACGTCCATCGCGAAGTTGCCGAGCACCACCTCCATCACGAAGATCGCCGCCGCGATCGGCGCCTTGTAGGCACTGGCCATGCCGGCCGCGATGCCGCAGCCGAGCAGCACGGTCCTGGAGCGCGGCGAGTTCGGCACCCAGTGGCCGAGCAGCGACGCGATGGTCGCGCCGAACTGCGAGTTGGCACCCTCGCGGCCGATGCTGCCGCCCGAGGCGATGCTCAGCCCCGACGAGACGATCTGCACGATCGAGCGACCGGGCTGGATCTTGCCGGTCCGCGTGCGGCACAGCTCGATGATCTCACCGATCCCGAACGGCCCCTGCTCGCTGCGGATCGACTTCAGGACCAGGCCGGCCAACACCGCGCCCACCGTGGGGATCAGCAGCGACTGCCACCACTCGAGCCGCACGTCCACCGGCGCGCCCGCACCCATCACCGCCGCCATCAGCCAGTCGGTGCCCTTGCGGAACGCCGCGCCGAGCAGACCGCCGAACAGACCGATGGTCGCCGCCTGGACGTACATCCAGGGCGAGTGCAACGGAAGTCCGGCCGAGGCCTGCTGCATCCAGGCAGAGGATTCGCAGGTTCGGGGGGCGCGTCAACGTGAAAGGTCGGGGGGGCGCATGACCGGTCCGCTCGCCGCGTCCTTCTTTCTGGTTCGTGCCTGGCACCGACCAGGAAGAAGGAGGCCTCACACCGCCGCCATCTGCGCGCCCGGCAACGCCGGCCGCAGCACGCGCAGGCCGTTCGCGGCCAGATCCAACTCGCGGCCGTCCTCCAGCACCACGCGCGGTCGGTCCCAGGCGCGGCTCCCGTCCTCGGCTCGCACATCCAGATCCACCACCCGCGCCACGCTGCCATCCGACAGCTCCACTGCCGAGCCGACCGGGAACGGGCCGATGGTCCGGGCGAAGTGCCGTAGCCACGCCTGATCGAACTCGCCGGGATCGCGGTGCATGATCGCCAGGGCCTCGGCCGGCGCCATGCCGTGCTTGTAGGGGCGCACCGCGGTGAGCGCCTCGAATACGTCGCAGATGCGGACCAGGCCGCTGACGCTGCCCGGGCGGAACGGCATCAGCGCCTTCGGGTAGCCGGCGCCATCCGGGCGCATGTGGTGGCAGAAGGCGGCGCCGACCACGCAGTCGTCGATGTGTGGCTGGGCCACCAGGATCTGCGCGCCGAGTCGCGGGTGCTCCATCATCGCGGCCCACTCCTCGGGTTCGAGCTTGCCGCGCTTGAACAGCACGTGGGCCGGCACCAGTGACTTGCCGATGTCGTGCAGCAGGGCCGCAGTGCCGACCTGCTGCAGGCGGTCGTGGTCGAAGCCTGCCGCGCCGGCGGTGTGCATCGCGAGCAGCGCGACGCGGACCGAGTGTCCGACCGTGAAGCGGTCGATGTCGTCGTAGTGTGCGAGGCCAAGCAGTTCGCTGGGTCGCTCCTCGAGGGCTGCGGCAGCGCGTTCGACCACGCTGCGGGTCTCGTCGAGGCCGAGTTCGTCGCCCTGCACCGCGGCGAGGTGGTTGTCCTCGACCTGCGAGGCCAGGTCCTGCAGCTCGTCGAGGGTGTCGCGGCGCGCGCGGTTCGGCGATGCGCCGGGTTCCAACGTGGATACGAGGCGGACGGCTTGCAGGCCGTAGCGGCAATGCAGGTCGGTCCATGCGCCCACGTCGTCGGCGAGGGCACCGGGTCGCGACTCGCCCAGCAGATCCAGGGCGATGCCGAGCTGACCGACGTCTGTCCGCGCTGCAAGCGTGATCGTGGCGACGCCACGTTCCTCGGCGAGCCGACGGAGACGTCCGGCCCGCAGGCTCGCGGCGGGCAGCTCGATGCCGTCGATCTGGATCGGCTGTCGGCGGAGATCGATCGACAGCAGGTGATCTTCTCGGTGGCCTCGGTGCAGCATCGCGACCGCGTCGACCGCGTCCTCCAGGCGCTGCTGGCGTCGCGACGCGCCGGCGTGGCCGAGGCCCTGTGCGAACAGCGCATCGTTCAGTGCGTCGAGCAATGTGTTCGACGCTGCGTAGCGCTGCGGCGTGTTGGTCGGATTCATGGTGCGACCGCCCTGAGTGCGGACTGCGGGCTGAGCGGCAGCGCGATTTCCTCGGCGGTGTCGAGCACCCGCGTGGCTGCCATCCGGAGCACCTGCAGCAGGATGCAGGCACCGGCACCGTCGCCCGGCAGGCCGGCGAGGTTCGCGACCAGCTCGCCGAGGTGGTCGACGCCGATCTCGCCGAGCGCCTGTGGATCACCGATCAGGTCGCTGAGCCGGCGGGACGCTGCCTGGCGGGCGTGGCCGTCGCAGGTCGAGGCGAGGTCGGCGAGCACGTGGGCTCGCTCGGCGGCAAGGCCGGCGTCGAGCGACAGCGGGCTGGGGTCGGTCGATCCGGCGAGCTGCGCGAGCAGGGCCGTGACCGCGTCGTCGTCGACCGCCCGACCGGCCGGTCCAGACTCTTCCTCGGGCACGTCGGTCAGGTCGTCGGCACCGCCCTCGCAGGCGAGGTGGCGCAGCAGCAGGTCGCCCGCGCCTTCGGTGAGCCGCGCCTCGAGTTCGGATGGGCCGCCGCCGAACAGCGAGGTCGGCAGCGCGGTGCGCCGCTGCGTGTCGGCCCACGTCGTCTCGGGATCGGCGGCCGCCGATCGGCGGGTCGGGGTGGCCGGGGGCGCCGGAGCGCTCCAACTGCCCGGGTTGAACATGACCGATTCCTCGGCAATCGGGCCGGACTGTCTGAATCCCCGACGCGGGGTTCGGGGGGCAGGTCGTTCCGTTGTGGGAATCGACGCGGCCCTGTGCGCGGTCCGGACGCCCGTTCCGGATTCCGGCCCCCGATTGAGACCCGCGCCGATCGCCCTACAGTGCGCCCGATGCAGCGCATCGTCGTGGTCGACGCGGTCCGGACCGCCATCGGCAAGTTCCTCGGCGGCTTCTCGCCGCTCACCGCGGTCGACCTCGGCGCCGCAGCCTTGCAGGGCCTCCTGGCGCGGACCGGCGTGCCCGCTGGCGACATCGACGAGGTGATCTTCGGCCAGGCCCGCCAACTCGGCTCCGGCCCGAATCCCGCCCGGCAGGTGACGATCAAGGCCGGCATCCCCGAGACCACCCCGGCCTGGACCCTCAACAAGGCCTGCGGCTCCGGCCTCAAGGCGATCGACGCCGCCCGCGCCGCGCTGCTCCTCGACGGCCGCAAGATGGTCGTCGCCGGCGGGATGGAGCACATGACCAACATCCCGTTCCTGCTGCCGCGGATGCGGGAGGGTTACCGCCTCGGCCACGACAAGGTCCTCGACGGCAACTACCAGGACGGCTTCACCTGCGGGATCCTCGGCGAGCCGATGGGCAACACCGCCGAGTATCTGGCCGACGACTACGCGATCGGCCGCGAGGAACAGGACGCCTACGCCTACCGCAGCCACCAGCGCGCCGCCGCGGCGCAGGCGGCGGGGGAGTTCTCCGACGAGATCGTTCCGGTGGCCGTGCCGGGCCGGAAGGAGACGGTGACGATCGACACCGACGAGCACGTCCGCGGCGACGTCACCCTCGAGAAGCTCGCGAAGCTGCCGCCGGTGTTCCGACCCGAGGGCGGCACCGTCCACGCCGGCAACAGCTCGGGGATCACCGATGGCGCCAGCGCGCTGCTGCTGACCACCGAGGAGGAGGCGGCGCGCCGTGGTCTCCAGCCGCTCGCCGTGCTCGGGGCCTCCGCGGCCGCCGGCTGTCCGCCGCGGATCATGGGCATCGGTCCGGTACCGGCGACCCGGGCGCTGCTGGAGAAGACCGGCCGCCAGCTCGACGACTACGGCCTCGTGGAACTCAACGAGGCCTTCGCCGCGCAAGTCCTGGCCTGTCTGAAGGAATTGCCGATCGCCGGGGATCGACTCAACGTGCTCGGCGGCGCGATCGCGCTCGGCCACCCGATCGGCTGCACAGGGGCGCGCATCGTCACCACCTTGCTGCACGCGATGAAGCGGCGCGGCGAGCGGCTCGGCCTGGCGACCCTCTGCATGAGCGGGGGCATGGGGATGAGCGTCGAGTTCGAGCTGTCCTCGAAGTGACCGGGCGGCCCGAGTCCTGCCCCGGAACCGCCCCCGGAGCTGTGACCTCCGAGTCGCGGAGGGGTTTGCTGCCCCGTCCGTTGAGCCCGTTCCCGAACCCCCGTACAACCGCCCGGATCAACCGGCTCCGGGCCGCTCCACGCGCCCGCGCGGCGCCTCGCACCTATCCACGATGAAGTTCCTCCACCTCCTGGCCGCGACGCTGCTCGCGGTGCTCGTGCCCGCGCAGGGCAACACGACCTCCGGTGCTCCCGACGGCGCCGTCGAGGCGACCCTCGCCCCCAGCTCCGAGGTCATCACCCCGAACACCGTCTTCCAGCTGAAGCTGAGCGTGAAGTTCCGCCAGGCGGTGAAGATGCCTGCCACCTTGCTCGGCGGGCACCGCCTGCAGACCTTCCTCGACGGCGCCGAGGACCAGGAGCTGGTCGAGGCGGTCGACGGCACGGTCGCGATCGCGGCCGGCACCGAGCTGACCCGGGTCGTCGACATCGACCCCGGTAAGCACTGGCCGGATGGTCAGCTCGCCGACAAGGGCGTGCTCGGCTTCGAGTGGGTCGGCATCGCCGGTGCACAGGCGACCGTCCGCGTCGTGCCCGACCAGACCGACCTCGACGTCGATGCGCTGGACCTGACCCGCACCAAGGTCCGCCTCGTCACCAGCCGCGGCGAGATGGTCGTATCGTTCCGGCCCGACAAGGCGCCGAACCACGTCCGCAACTTCATCAAGCTCTCCAAGGAGGGCTTCTACAACGGCACGCGGTTCCACCGGATCATCCGCAACTTCATGATCCAGGGCGGCTGCCCGAACACCAAGCGCGGCGTCGAGGGCATCCCCGGCACCGGCTCGCCGGGCTACACGGTCGACGCCGAGTTCAACGACATCAAGCACGTCCGGGGCATCCTGTCGATGGCGCGCTCGAACGATCCGAATTCGGCCGGCAGCCAGTTCTTCCTGATGCACGGCGCCGCGCCGGGCCTCGATGGGAAGTACTCGGCGTTCGGACAGGTGGAGTCGGGTCTCGACGTGCTCGACGCGATCGCCGACACGCGCGTGCAGCCAGCTCCGAACCGCGAACTCTCGATGCCCGCCGAGGACGTGTGGCTCTACGCCGCGGTGGTCGAGCCCGTCTACAAGTGACGGCCGCGTGATGCGGTCCCGATCCCTCTCCATAGCGACATGATCGATCTCGAACAGGCCGACCTCGGCCAGGTCGAAGCCCGCATCGTCACGACCAAGGGCGTGATGGTGGCCGGCTTCCACCCGGACAAGGCGCCCGCCCACGTCCGCAACTTCCTGACCCTCGCGCAGGACGGCTTCTACGACCGCACCGCGTTCCATCGGATCATCAAGGGCTTCATGATCCAGGGCGGTTGCCCGAACTCGAAGCCCGATGCGCGTGGCGTGCCGGGCACCAGTGGGCCGGGCCACAAGGTCCACGCCGAGTTCAACGACCTGCCGCACGTGCAGGGCGTGCTGTCGATGGCGCGCTCGCAGGATCCGAACTCGGCGGGCAGCCAGTTCTTCGTGGTGCACTCCGACCACGCCGAGTTCCTGGACGGCCAGTACACGGTGTTCGGTCAGCTCCGCGAAGGCCTCGACGTGCTCGACGCGATCGCCACCACCGACGTGGAGTTCGGCGAGTCGGGCGAGCGCAGCCGGCCGACCGAGCGGATCGAGATCGAGCGGATCGAGGTCGTGATGGCGGCGCCGCCGCCGGTCGAGGCCGATCCCGCCGCCGCGCCCGATGCGGATTCCGATTCTGACGGCGATGGCGATGGCGACGGTGATGGCGACGGAGGAGGTGACTGATGGAACTGGTCGAAGTGCAGAAGGACGGCGGCGTCGCGACCGTCGTCGTCAACCGGCCCGACAAGCTCAACGCGCTGAACGGCGCGGTGATCTTCGAGCTGATCGAGACCTTCCAAGGGCTCGGCGGTGACGAGGACGTCGGCGCGGTGATCCTCACCGGTGCCGGCGAGAAGGCGTTCATCGCCGGCGCCGACATCGGCGAGCTCGCCAACCAGGGCGTGCTCGACGGCAAGGACAACGCGCGGCACGGTCAGCGCCTGACCACCGTGATCGAGAACCTGCCGAAGCCGGTGCTGGCCGCGATCAACGGCTACGCGCTCGGTGGCGGCCTCGAGATGGCGCTGGCCTGCGACCTGCGCTACGCGTCGAGCAATGCGCGGCTCGGTCTCCCCGAGGTCTCGCTCGGCATCATCCCCGGCTACGGCGGCACCCAGCGCCTGCCGCGCCTGCTCGGCTCGGGTCGGGCCTTGGAGATGATCCTCACCGGCGATCCGCTGAAGGCCGAGGAGGCCGCGGCGATCGGTCTGGTGAACGGCGTGTTCGCGCCGAGCGAACTGCTCGCCGGCGTGCGCACGGTCGCCGACAAGATCCTGAGCCGTGGTCGCACCGCGGTGGCGCTCGCCAAGCAGGCGGTGCGGCGCGGCATCCACCTGCCGATGGCCGAGGGCCTGGAGCTCGAGTCCGACCTGTTCGGGATGGTCAGCTCCACCGAGGAGATGCGCGAAGGCATGAGCGCGTTCCTCGAGAAGCGCAAGCCGCAGTGGTGAGTCGGTGAGAGGGCACGGCACGTGAGCGTCAGCGATCCTCGTGCTGCCGAGCCCTTCGAACGCCTGCTGCAAGCACCGCGCGGTCTGCCGGTCGCACTGCTGCATTCCTGCGGCGACCGCGACTTCGGTTCGGGCGGCGTGCGGCTCTACCGTTCCCCGGTCGAGGTCCTGGAGATCGACCAAGACGCGGTCGGCCCCGACACCTGGGCGCACGTCGACGCCTTCCTCGCGCGCCACTTCGAGCGGCCGGTGGTCGGCTTCCTCGGCTACGACCTGCGCGACGCGACCGAGGCCTTGCCGCGACGGATCGCCGCCGACGGCTTCGGCGGGCCTGCATTGCACCTGCAGGCCCACGAGCACTGCGAGGAGTGGCCCGGCGGTCTCGCGGTGCCGCCCTACCCGGACCGGCTCGTCGACGCCTTCCGGGCCACGGACGTCGCTCCGCACGTCGCGCGCGCCGACTACGAGGCGCGGGTCGCCCAGGTCGTCGAGCACATCCGCGCCGGCGACATCTTCCAGGCCAACCTCACCCAGCCGTTCACCGGCGACTTCGAGGGCGATCCGCGGGCGCTGTTCTGGAAGCTCTGCGCCACCAGCCCGGCACCGTTCGCCGCCTACGTGGAGACCGGGTCCGGCTTCGCGTCGGTCGGCTCGTCGCCGGAGGAGTTCCTGGCGCTCGACGGCCTCGACGTGCGCACCCGGCCGATCAAGGGCACGCGGCCGCGCGAGTTCGATCCGCTCGCCGACCGCGCGTTGCTCGAGGAGCTGCTCGCCAGCGACAAGGACCAGGCCGAGCTGGCGATGATCGTCGACCTCTTGCGCAACGACGTCGGCAAGGTCGCGGAGATCGGCAGCGTGAAGGTCGGACCGTTCCCCGAGCACGCCAGCTTCGCGCAGGTCCACCATCTGTTCGCGACGGTGCGGGCCACGCTGCGGCCGGAGGTGACGGTCGGCGAGCTGCTCGCCGCGACCTTCCCCGGCGGCAGCATCACCGGGGCTCCGAAGCTGCGCTGCATGGAGATCCTGGAGGACCTCGAGCTGGTGCGCCGCGGCGTCTACACCGGCGCGGTCGGCTGGTTCGGTCCGGGACCGCGGCTGCACCTGAACGTCGCGATCCGCACGATGACCGTGCACGCGGGGCGCGTGCGCTTGAACGTCGGTGGCGGGATCACCGCCGACAGCGATCCCGGGCTCGAGTACGAGGAGACGCTGCACAAGGCCGCCGGGATGCTGCGCGCGCTCGCGGTACCGGACCGACCGCGAACCGGGGAGGTGGGATGATCGAGCTGCGGTGGACCGGGCGGCTGACCGGCAGCGGCGAGTTCGTCGATGCCCTGCCGATCCTGCCAGTGGATGTCGCGGGCGTGTTCGAGACCGTGCGGGTGACGGCCCGCGATCGCGTGCCGCCGCTGTGGCCGCAGCACCGTGCGCGCCTGGTGGGTTCGCTGCGGGCGCTGGAGGTGGTCGACGAGCAGAGCGCACCGATGGTCGCCGCCCAGCTCGATCGCTTCGTCTCCGAGGTGCTCGGTCATGCCGTGGTCGCGCTGCCGCCGCCGCGCGAACTCGGCGTGGAGTCGCACGAGCGGCTGCGGCTGGCGATCACGTTCGATGCGACGCGCGGTCCTCACGGTGCCGTCCCGGGAGTCCGGATCACCATCGGTCCTGCGGACCCTGCGCCCACCTTGGTACGCCTCGCGCCGGTGTGCTTCCGGATGCCGGTCGTCGACCTGCCGCCGTCGGCGCACAAGCACCTCGACCGCCGGGCCTGGACCCTGGCCCAGGCCGATGCGCGTCGCTGCGGCGCCGACGAGGCGCTGCGGGTCGACGACGAGGGCCGGGTGCTGGAGAGCACCACCTCGAACCTGTTCGCGGTGATGGAGGGTCGGCTGGTGACCCCGCCGACCGATGGTCGCATCCTGCCCGGCGTCGCGCGCGCGGCGCTGCTCGAGCGGCTCATGGCGCATGGTGTGAGAGTAGACGTGCGACCGATCCAGCGCGGCGAGATCGAGGCCGCCGAGGGCCTCTGGTTGACCAACGCGCTGCGCGGTCCGCGCCAGGCGGTGCTGGTCGATCGCCAGGGAGAACCCCCGACCGCGGCCGCGCAGGGCGCCCTGCTCGTCTCCGCATGGCACCGTCTGGTCGGCACTTGAGGCGATCGCCCGCGGATCTCGATCCGGTCCTCCAGCCGGGCTGACCCTCACGCCGATGAGATCGGCATGAGGACTGACTCGGCGAATCGTACCCGGACCCAGACGACGCGGACTGCCCCGCAGCGGGCCAAGACCCCGATCGTCCCTCGTCCTGTTCCCCACCTGGTCGTCAGGCCGTTCCAGTGGCTCGAGCCGAAGGCGCAGCCGGGCGAGCACCTGCCGACCGACGTCGACCGCGACCTGGCCTACCTGCAGTTCATCTGCTGCGACGACGACGCCCGCATCGCGCGCGCCCTCGTCGACCTGTCGTTCCGCCTCGCCAGCCGCAGCGACGGCACCGTGCTGCGCTCCGGCAAGCAGGGCGTGCTCAACCGCCGCCGCCGCGCCGCGCGCCTGTGGGTCAACGCGATCCTGGCCGGCGACATCTCCAGCCAGACCCTGGCCCATCTGGCCCAGACCTGGGTCCCGCAGCTCGCCGGCACCGGCCCCGACCGGGGTGCCGCCGCCGTGCGCATGGGCGCCGCCGCGGTGGAGTTCCTCCGCGGCGCCTTCTCCGGCTGCATCTTCGAGGCGCCCCACGCGAGCCTGATCCGCCACGCCCGGGCGCTGCATGCCCTCGAGACGGTGCTGCAGGCCCACCTCGCCGCGATCCACGCCGCCGCGCGCCCGCCGGTCGGCAGCGAGGCGCGCTGAGGCCCCCGACGGACCTCCAGTTTCCTCCGGTCCGGGCTTGCCAAGGCAGGCCCGTCAGGTAAGGTGCTCGGCCCTCGCCCAGGGCGGGGATGGCTTCCAGGAGCCGTAGCACGAGTACCCGTAGCTCAATTGGATAGAGCACCTGACTACGGATCAGGAGGTTAGAGGTTCAAGTCCTCTCGGGTATGCCAACGCAAGGGTCGGCATCGACGTCAGTCGGTGCCGGCCCTTTTGCTTTGGTGCTGGTTGAGGTCAGAACTCGATGCCTCGCCGGTCCATCGGGCAAGCGGACTCAAGTCCGGACGCTTCGACATCCGAGTTTTCCCCT
Organism: bacterium; assembly: GCA_030432695.1. Lineage (GTDB taxonomy): Bacteria > Planctomycetota > UBA1135 > UBA1135 > UBA2386 > JAUILN01. The sequence goes on from JAUILN010000004.1 coordinate 551,097, forward strand.
AGATGGCTCGGACGAAGCAGATCGGCCGGTTCGGCGCGTTCGGCCTGAGTGTCCGGCTCGCGGGGGAGTTCCAGGCCCTGGAGGCGCTGGCCAACCAGCTCCAGGGCCTGTTCATGGGCGGGGACTACGACGTCGCCGAGGCGGCGGTGTTGGTGTCGGAGGTCCGGGCCAGGGTCGACGAGGCGGTGGCGCAGCTCGATCGGCTGGGCGCGCGCGTCGGCTGCGCGACGGATGCGGACACCCCACGTCTCGACCCCGACGCGGTCGCGGCACCGGCGGGCTTCCGCGGCTCGTGCCGGGCGATTGCCGTCGCCGACCTGCTCGGCCTGCTGAGCACCCAGCGGAAGACCGGGACCCTGCGGATCCAGTCGGGCGCGCTGCGCTTCGTCCTCGAGTTCCAGGACGGCGCGGTGGTGCACGCCGCGACCAACTCGCCGAAGCCCGAGCGGCGGATCGGCACGATCCTGGTCGCCCAGCAGTCGCTGAGCGCCACGGCCCTCGAGGACTTCCTGCGCGAGCACACCCCGGACTGCGGGCCGCTCGGTGCCGCCCTGGCGCGTGCGTCGCTGGTCGAAGAGCAGGACCTGATCGACGCGCTCGGCATCCAGGTCCACGACCTGATCCGCCAGGTTCTGGAACTCGACGACGGCTCGTTCCACTTCGAGGTCGGCCCGGTGCAGGACCTGGAGTTCCGCGTGTCGCTGAACACCATGCAGCTGCTGCTGGATGCGGCGCGGGTGCGCGACGAGAGCCGGGTCTGAGGCGGTCACGAGCCGCGCCGGTCGCGCTTCAGAACGCTCCGATCGTCACCAGCATCGCGTTCGACGCGAACAGTCCGCCGAGTTGCGGACCCTGCAGCTCGAGCGTCAGGGTCTGTTGGCGGAGCTGCACACCGACCAGCTGCAGATCCTGCGGAATCGCAAGCTGCAGGACTGCGATGCCACTCACCGGCGCGAGCGCCAGCACCACGTCCGGACTCGCGGCGAGGACACAACCTGCGCCGCCTGCGGGGTGCAGGTTCACGAGCGGGGTGGCGGATGGTGTGGCGCCGAACACCGCCGCGCCGAGTCCGCCGGGGACGAAGCCCACGGTCGTCGATTCGAACACCGCGCCGATCCATGGTCCGTCCCCGGCGCTGAGCGCGACCGGTCCGGCGTTGCCGCTGCAGCCCGGCGCGTAGTCCGTCGCCGAAGCGGGACACGGTGTACGGAGCCGTGCGAAGTGGGCGGAGGTCGCACCGCCCGCGGTGGTGAAGTCGCCGCCGAACAGCACCTCGCCCGTCGGTGACCAGGCCAGCGTGCGCACCCCGTTGCGCCAACCGATGCCGTCCAGGCCTGCGCCGAACGGCGACCAGACGAGGCCGTCCCAGCGCGCGGCGTTGCTCGCTGAGGTGCCGCCGAGGGTGGCGAAGCGACCGGCGGCGATCAGGCCGCCGTCCGGCAGGGTCAACAACGCGTCGACGGTACTCCCGAAACCGCTGCCGCCGTCGGTGGTGGTCCCGAGCGTCTGCCATTGGGTGCCGTCCCAGACCTGCACGAAGCCGACGTTGATCGACCCGTTCCAGAGGGCGCCTGCGGCGAGGACCCGACCGTCGGCGAGGACCGCGAGCGCATGGACCGGGCCCGGTGCGCCGCTGCCCATCGCGAACCACTGCGTGCCGTTCCATCGCGCGACGTTGTTCGCGGCGACGGTTCCCGCGGTTGTGAACGTGCCGCCGGCGACGAGGTCTCCGGAGGGCGCGAGCGCGAGGGCCTCGCAGCGCGCAGCGGGACCGCGGAGGCCGCCACCGAGCGCCGACCAGCCGGTGCCGTCGTGGCGCGCCACGAGGCTCGCCTGGATGCCGCCGACGCGGTCGAAGGATCCACCGAGGAACACGTCGCCATCGTCCGCCACGACCACGTCGAGGCCCTGGGTTCGCGACGCGCTGGCGAGGTCCTGCCACACCGTGCCGTCCCAGCTCATCAGGACGCTGTTGGAGTTCAGGAACTCACCTGCGAAGAGCAGCGACCCGTCGGCCCGCTCCGCGGCGGCGTTCACGGTACCCCGCGGTGCACCCGCGATCGCGGACCACTGCCCGCCGGTCTCGAGTGCGAAAGACTCGGCCACGCTGTGGCCTGCGACGCGGAAGCTGCCTCCGGCGAACACGTCGCCGTCGGCGCGGACCAGCAGGGTCGACACCGGTGCGTCGAACCCGCCGCCACCGAGCCGCGACCACGACGTGCCGGTCCACTGCGCGACGTTCGCCAGACCCACGCCTCCGGCGCGGGCGATGCTGCCACCGAAGTACACCTCTCCACCGGGTGCGACAGCGACGGCCGCCACCGCGCCCTGCACGCCGTTGCGGAAGCCCGACCACGAGGTCCCGTCCCAGCGCGCCGTGCCGCGGAAGTCGGTGGATCCCACGGTGAGCTGACCACCCACGATCAGCTCGCCGTTGGCGGCCACGGCGAGTGCTGCGGGATAGCTCGAGCCGCGCGTGCCCAACTCTTGCCATCGCGTGCCGTCCCAGCGCGCGATGCCGATGGCCGGCACGCCCCCGGCTCGGAGGAAGGACCCCGCGGCGACGAGGTCTCCGGTGGGCAGCACGGCGAGCGCGTCCACCGACATGTTGCCGCCGGCGACGCCGCCCGCGAGGCCGGTCCAGCTCGTGCCGTTCCAACGCGCGACGCCGTTCACGAACGAGGAGCCGATGACCGCGACTCGGCCACCCACGATCAGATCGCCGTTGGGCATCACCGCCAGGGCGTGGACCGCGGCCGACAATCGCTCCGACCACGGATGCCAGGCGGTTCCGTCCCAACGCGAGAGGTGGTCGGTGAACTCTCCACCGGCGACGAGGTCGCCGTTGGGCAGCACCGCCAGCGCGCGCGCTGCCTCCAACCCGGTCGATCCGGGCAGTCCGGCGCCGAGCGGCGACCAACTCGTGCCGTCCCAGCGCGCGATGCGGAGACCCGGGCTCGAGAACCGACCCGCGGCGACCAGATCGCCATTGGGTAGCGTCGCGAGCGCGCGCACCGACTCGGAGGTGTGGACCGTGCCGACTCCCTGGCCGAGTGCCGACCAGCCGTTCGTCGCCGGGTCGTAGACCGCGATGTTCGCGGTGGCGACCGTTCCCGCGCATCCGAAGGCGCCGCCGACCACGAGCTTGCCCTGGGCGGGTCCGCTGCCGTCGGGGTCCCACCAATGGGTGGTCCAGACGCTGCCGTCCACTCCAGGGACGCCGAGGCCCGGTTGCCAGCCGGTCGGACATTGGGCGGCGGCGCTGCCCGTGAGCAATGCGCAGGCGATCGGCGCGAGGGCGCCGAGGATGTGGTCGGTGGGCATGTGGGTCCGAGGATAGGCTGGCAAGGCGGGCTGTCACCCTGGCCAGGAGGCCCGAGCGCTGGCGTGCCGTAAGGACCTGGTCGGTTTCGGGAACGGATCGTGGCGATTCACCTCGGTAGCTGACTGCAATGGATGTTGCCGAGGCGGCGGCGCACGCGACCGGGGACCTTCCTTGAACGAGACCAGCCCCTCGGGTGCGCAACCGAACGCGGCCCGCTCCACATGACCGACCGAGACCGACTGTTCGTCTACGGCACCCTGCGAGCTGGTGCGTCCCACGACGCCGCGCGCCGGCTGTTCGAACACGTGCGCGGAGCGATGGCCGCCACGGTGCCCGGTCGGCTCTTCGACCTCGGGGCCTATCCCGGCCTGGTGGTCGACGCGACGGCGAGCACGCGGGTGCATGGCGAACTCCTCGAACTCGACGACCCGGATCCGCTCTGGACGATCCTCGATCGCTACGAGGGCTGCGGCGCAGACGATCCGCACCCGCACGAGTTCGTGCGAACGACGACGCAGGTGCAAGTCGATGGCGGGCGGTGTGTCGAAGCGGCGGTCTACGTCTTTGCGCTCCCGACCTCCGGACGTCCGGTCATCGCATCCGGTGATTGGACCCGGCGTTGATCGATCACGCGAAGCTGTCGACCACGCCCCCCTCGACGCGCAGCGACGCACCGTTGGTCGCGGTCGCGCGGTCGGAAACCACGTAGGCGACCATCGCTGCGACCTCCTCGGGTTCGGCGAAGCGTTGGATCAGCGAGCTCGGACGCTGGTTGGGCACGAAGCCCGCGCGCATCTCCTCGACCGACACGCCTTCCTGCTGCGCCATCTTGGCGACGAACTCCGCCACGCCCTCGGTCCAGGTCGGGCCCGGCAGCACCGCGTTGACCGTCACCCCGGTGCCGCGCAGCGTCTTGGCGAGCCCGCGCATCACCGCGAGCTGAGCGGTCTTGGACATGCCGTAGTGGATCATCTCCTCGGGGATGTTGAGGCCCGACTCGCTGCTGAGGAAGACGATGCGGCCGTGTCCGCGGTCGACCATGCCGGGCGCGAGCGCGCGGGCCAGGCGGATTCCGCTCAACACGTTGGTCTCGAACATCGAGAGCCATTCGTCGTCGGAGATCTCGAAGAACGGGCGCGGCTCGAAGATCCCGGCGTTGTTGACCAGGATGTCGATCGCGGGTGCCGCCGCTTCGAGGTGGTCGAGGATGGTGCGGGCGCCCTCGGCGGTTGCCACGTCGCCCGCGACCGGGATCGCGCGGCCGCCGGCTCCGGTCTCGGTGGCCAGTTCCTGTGCGGCGCGCGCGGTGCGGTCTCGGTCCCGGCCGTTGACGACCACCGTCGCGCCTTCGGTGAGGAGTTCGCGGGCGATCGCGCGGCCGATCCCGGCAGTGGAGCCGGTGACGAGGGCGGTCTTGTCGGAGAGTCCGAGTTGCATCGTGGGTTCGTGGGTTTCGCGGGACGCGGTCCGGCCGACGTGGCCGACCGCGCAGTGGTTCACGTTCCGATCGGCCCGAGGACCGATTTGCCGATCGCGCGACCGCTCTCCTGGAGTTCGTGGGCGGCGCGGAGGTTCTCGACGGTGAGCGGTCCGAAGCGCTCCTGCATCGTCGAACGCAAGACTCCGTCGTCGAGCAGGTCGGCGGCGCGGTCGAGCAGGTGTCGCTGCGCCTCCATGTCGCGGGTGTCGTGCATGGGGCGCGCGAACATGAACTCCCAGCTGAACGACAGCGCCTTGCGCTTGCCCGGCATGATGTCGAGCTGCTCTGGATCGTCGATGACGGCGATGTGCCCGCGCGGCTCGATCAATTGCACCAGGGCCTCGAAGTGCTGGTCGGTGTGGGTGAGCGACGCGACGTAGCGCGGAGAGATGCCGAGGGAGCGCAGCTCCTCGTCCAACGGTTGACGGTGGTCGACCACGTCGTCGGCGCCCATCGCCTCGACCCAGCGCTGCGTCTCGGCTCGCGACGCGGTGGCCACCACGCGCAGGCCGGTGAGCTTCTTCGCGAGCTGGATCAGGATCGAGCCGACGCCGCCGGCGCCGCCGACGACGAGCAGGGCTTCGGAGTGGCCGCCGCCCTGGGAAACTCGCAGCGAGTCGAACAGCAGCTCCCATGCGGTGATCGTCGTCAGCGGCAGGGCCGCGGCCTCGTCGAAGTCGAGGCTGCGGGGCTTGCGTCCGACGATGCGCTCGTCCACGGCGTGGCGCTCGGCGTTGGTGCCCGGGCGGGTGAAGTCGCCGGCGTAGAACACCTCGTCGCCAGGACGGAACCGGGTGACCCCGCTGCCGACCTCGAGCACGACTCCGGCGGCGTCGAATCCGAGGATGCGGGCCGCGTCGTCGGGCTTGGCGTTCTGCCGGAGCTTCACGTCGACCGGGTTCACCGAGATCCCGCGCACTTCGACCAATAGGTCACGAGGCCGGAGCACCGGTTCGTCGACCTCGAGGGCGACCAGGGCGTCTTGCGAGGTGAGGGGGCCGGGGGATCGGTATCCGATGGCTTGCATGGCGGTTCTCGGCGGGGCGGGTGTGCCAGCTAGGACGATCCGCGGACTCGACCAGGAGGATCCTCGGCCGCGCCGTCGCGGTTCACCTCGACCCGACGAACAGATCGTACGACCGGGGCAGGCTCGCCGCGCCGACCGCCAACGCGACCGAGTCGACCAGGGCACTCAGGGCGCCCGCGTTCTGGATGTTCACGCACACCGCGACGGTCACCTCGCTCAGATCGATGCCGCCGGCCGACACGTATCCGGCCGGAAAGCGCGCGATGTACGAGGCACCGCCGCCGATCGAGCCGTTGTGCCAGAGCTTGCCGGACTTGGTGATCGCCCAGCCGTGCGCGCGGGTGGTGGTGGCCGCCGGGTAGGGTCGGCTCGCCATCAGGTCGGCGGTCGCGGGCAGCAGGACGTCGGTGCGATTGCGTAGCTTGTCACCGGCACACATCATCCGCACGAGGTCGCGGGCGGTCGAACTCCAGCCGCCGGCGCCGTACTCGGTGGGGTGCGGGTCGGCGCGGTGCGCCCAGACGATCGGCGCGCCACTGCCGGCATACAGGTGTGGGGTGGCCTCCCACCCGGAGTTGGTCGAGCCGGTCGGCACGGTGTCGTCCATGCCGATCGGGTGGCAGATCTGGCTGTCCACGTAGTTCGCGTAGCCGAGTCCCGACACGCGTTCGATCACCAGGCTGCACAGGCCGAGGTTGTGGTTCGAGTAGACGGCGTCGGTGCCGGGGAAGTAGCCCAGCGCCTTGCGGAACAGGAAGTCGGCGTGGACCTCGCGGTAGGTCACCGCCTCCAGCGGGATGCCGAAGCGCTGTGCTGCGGCCTCGGGGCTGCCGCCTCCGACGAAGCCGGAGCTGTGGCTCAACAGATGGTCGATGCGGATCTGTCCGGCGATGAGCGGGTGCATCGGGCCGTAGTCGAGTGCCACCTGGAACAGGTAGTCCGGCACGACGCCGCCGGGGCCGTACAGCGTCCGCTTGGTGGTGAACGACGGCACCTGGTCGGTGAGCTTCAGCAGCGCGAGAGCCGTCAGGACCTTCGAGGTGCTGCCGATCCGACAGCGGGTCCGTGGTGTCATCGGGAAGCCGGTGCCGAGGTCGGCGAAGCCGAAGCCCTTGTTGAACACCAGACGTCCGCCGCGTGAGGCGGCGACCGTCGCACCGGGGATCCCGGCTTGCGCCATCGTCGCGACGATCGGGCCGTGCAGCGGGTCGAGGCTCGGGTGGCCTTCGCCGATGATCTGGGCCGGCAGGGCGAGGGGCGACAGTGCGACGGCGGCGGTGGCGACGGCGGAGCGGAGCGTGCGGCGCGAGGTCATCGGGAGGTCCTTCGGTTCGTGACACGGCGCGCGAGGAGGTCGCCGCCACGTTCGGGAGCGAAGGGTCCCGTGGGTTTCCAAGGTGACTTCCGGTCAGCCCGAGGCACCCGGCGCACTCACGACTCCGGCCGTACCTTCCGCCAGTCGATCGGGATCTCCTCGTGGGTCTGTGGATCCCAACTGCTCGGTCCACTCCGAACAGGTCGCCCCCGTAGGCGTGCACCATCACCAGCGGTTCGGCCAGCGGGTTGTGGATCACGTGGATCACGTCGGCGGGATTCGGCAGGACCCCTGGAGCGACGACCGAGGTGGAGCCGGCGGCGCGTAGCCGACTGCCCTCGCGTTCGAAGAACTCGTTGTCCTCGCGACCGTGGCAGACTCCGACCACCGACCAGAGGTTGTGGTTGTGCGGGGCGACGCGGAAGCCCGGCGGGACGCTGCCGGCGAGCAGCGTGAGCCGGTCCGAGCGATGGACCGCGAGGTCGGCGAGGTTCGCGAACTCGGTGCGCCGGCCGGCCGCGGCGATGAGGATCGGGTCGCGCACCACCTCGAGGAGGATCGCGGCGATGCGCGCCTGTTGGTCGGGGTCGTCGAGTGCTTCGACGCAGCGGTCGACGAGCGGGGCGAAAGCGGGCTCCATGCGGTCTGTCCTGCGCGGCGGTTGGGGGTGGGCGCAGGCTCGTCCTCGATCGAGCGGGTCGCTGCAAGATCCGGGGTGATCAGCGCCGTCCGTCGGCGTAGCGCCGTGCATTCGCGAAAGCCCGGAGCATCTCGTCGCGGCGCACCGGGTTGGCGCTGTGGACCTTCATCTCGGCCGGCGGCGCGGCCTGACCGGTCGCGGCGCGCTCCTCGATCCAGCGGGCCACGCGGAAGCCCTCGTGTTCGGAACCGGGGATGCCGAGGTCGTTGTCGAGCGAGACGGAGACGATGGCTTCGCCCTTCGCCTCCAGGATCGCGATCGCCTCCTCCACGGTGCGCACCCAGACTTCGTCGCCGGCGGCGCCGAAGAGATGCTGGATCGCGGGGTCGGTCGGGTCCCGCTCGTCGTCGAGCCAGAGGCGGATGCGGTGCGTCATGGTCGTGGTGGATGATCTCTGCCTGAGTTCGCTGGCGTCATGCATCCGGGTCGTGGTCCGGATGCTCGCGACCGTCCGCGTGGCTCCCGCGCCCATACCGCGCATACACCAGCGACACCCCGACCAGAAGCGCGCCGAGCACCAGGAACGACAGGATCCGGTAGACCGGCTCCAGGTGGGCGAGGTCGGCCGCGAAGGCCTTGACCACGCAGAGCGTCAGCGTGACCAGGCCGACGATGCGGAACGACTGCAGGTGGCGGGCGAAGCCGTAGGCGACCAGCAGCGCGCCGCCGCCGCTGACCGCCGCGGTGAGGTAGCCGCCGCCGAGCAGCGAATCGAAGACCGAGAGCGTCAGCAGCACGAAGGCGACCGGCTCGAAGAACGGGCCGCGGGTCGCGGGGGGATACCAGGCGCGAGGGGGCACTCGCGTGACGGCGCGCGCTGCGCCGAGTCGGTAGGTCTCGGCCGAGAGCAGCAGTGCTCCGAGTGCGGGAACGGGTGCCAGCACGGTCAAGGGAGTGTTGCCGTCGGCGGCGAACACCCGCCAGGTCGCCTCGGTGGCGGTCGCCAACAGCAGGATGGCGAGGCCGCGCGCGGCGCCGTGCAGGCAGCGGTCCACCCGGAACGCGCCGGCGGTCGAGACGACGGCCAACAGCATTGGCCACGCGAACAGCTGCGGACGGTCGCTGACGTCGGCGTGCAGCGCGAGGGCGAGGTCGCCGACCATCAGCAGCGCGGCGGCCCACAGGAACGCCTCGGCCGTGAAGGCGAGGCTCGGGTGGTGGCGATCGAACCGGGGTTTGGCGGCGAGGGTGAGTTCGCGGAGCGCGGCGGCGACCGTCAGTGCGACCAGGAGGATCGACCAGCGCAGCCACGCGGGGTCGATCCGTCGCGGGTCGTCGGGTGCCCAGTCCGCTTCGGGTGTGAGGGCGAACCGCGCTTCGTGGGCGGTGAGACCTGCGGCGACGAGGGCCATGCAGATCGTGATCCCGGCGGCCAGCGCGGCGACCAGCACCAGCGGTCGGTCGATGACGGCTGCGAGCGGCGGCCGACTCGCGAGCCACGGCAACAGCAAGCCGCAACCGGCCGCCAGCAGCGCCCATGGCAGGGCCAGGCGTTCGTTCGGGAACAGCGCGTAGCCGATCGCGCCGGCGACCAGGACCCCGACGAGGAGCAGTGTGGCGCGGAGCGGCAGGAGCGCGGCGCCATGCAGAGGGGCGCTCGGAGCTGCCTCGCGCTCGGTGCGAAGCGGCAGTGCGGTTGCGAGGAGGAGCGCGGTCGGCACGCCGGCCCAGAACAGGGGTGCGGGGATGCCGATCCAGGCGGCGTCGGTGGGGAGCGACGCGACCGCCCTGCGCAGGTCGAGGAGCGAGGGTAGCACCCACACCGCGGATGCGAACGCGAACACGCGAGCCTGCAGCGACTCGCAGGTTGCGACGAGGGCGGTGGCGGGTGAGTTCGGCGCGGCGCCGTTCGGAGCGCTTCGCCACGCGAGCAGCCCCCACAGCGCGAGGCCGGTGCCGGCCAGCGCGATCGGGCCGAGGTGCGGATGGACTCCGCCACCGTTGCACCACGCGAACAGCGCGAGGCCCGCAGCGAGGAACGACACCCGCGCGGCGAGGTCGCCCTGCTCGGGGGCGAGCCAGCCGGGTCGCGGGGACGCGGCATCGGGCGCGGCGTCGGGCGAATCCGCGCGCAGTCGGGCCAGCTCGCGGCCGACCGCCTGCAGCACGACCGCGATCAGCAGCAGCGTCGCGTCGCCGATCCACGGGGTGTCGGGGCCGGCGTCGCCGAGCGGGTGACCGAGGCGGATCGTGGTCGTCCAGATGCCGGCACCGAGTGCCGGGACCAGGGCCAAGAGGCGGAGACCGGTGCGGCCGTCGGACCCCGCGTCGCCGACGACGAAGCGGGCGACCACCAGCAACAGGGCCGACAGCGCGGCGAGGCCGAGCTGCGCGCCACCGGTCGACAGGCCCCAGACCATCGCCAGGGCGCCGAGCGCCACCGCGAGCGCGGCCGAGATCGCGAGGTCACGACCCTCACCGCGACGGAACGCCAGGCCGGCCCGCAGCGCGGGCAGCACGGCGAGCACCGTGAGCTGGGCCCAGGGGCCCGGTCGTTCGACGTCGCCTTCCAGCAGCGCGACCAGCAGTGCGGTGCCGAGCAGCAGCAGCACGCGCGCGATCGCGAAGCTCGCGTCGGTGCGGTTCGACGGGCGTTCGCCGGTGGCAGCCGCGAGTCCGGCCTGCCGTCGTTGCGCACGCCACAGTCCCAGGCCGAGCAGGACCACCTGGACCACGAACGCCCACTGCAGCGGTGCGTGGTTCTCGAGGCCGCCCGGCGAGCGGAGCAGCCACACCAACTGGCCGAGCAACGTCAGCGGCACCGCGGCGACCGCGACCGCGGGCCGGACCAACCGGTCGGCGACCGCGAGCTGGGCCACGCCGAGGATTGCCAACGCGAGGCCCACCTGCGGACCCGGCGTGCTGGCCACCACGCCGAGTGCCGCGAAGCCGTGCGCCAACACGATCGCCCGCGAGTCGCCGAGTCGCACCGCGTGGCCGATCATCGCCGCGGCGACGCCGGCCAGCAGCAGCATGCCGAGCAGCGGGTCGTCGACATTCTGCAGGGCGCCGACGTTGTGCAGCGCGAACGCCAACGCGTAGAGCACCGCCCAGCCGCCGGTGATCAGGCCGAGCCCTACGTAGAGGAAGCGCTCGTGGCGCAGCGCGCGCAGGCCGCCGAGCAGCATGCCGGTGCCGGTCACCGCGGCGATCGTGATCTTGCCCCAGGCACCGGTCGACGGGATCACGTACGCGAGGAACAGCGCCACGCCGATCACCAGCACGCCGATGCCGAGCCGGTTGAACAGGCGCTCGCCGACCTTCAGTTCGAGGTCGGCCTCGCGCTGAGGGGCGGGGCGCGGAGTCGGCCCGGGCGGCTCGGTGCGGTTCCCTGTGGGCCCGGTCGCGGCCGCGACGGGTTCGGGCACCGGCGACGTCGCGTCGGGCGTCGGCCCTGTCGGCACCGGGGGGACGGCCGACGGGGCTGCGTGGCCGATCCGCCGGTCGGCTTCCTTCCGTGCGCGGTCGAAGACACTCGGCGCGGCCTCCGGCGTGGAGTCCGGAGTCTCGGGTTCCGGTGTCGGCGACGTATCGGCGGTCGCGGCAGGCACGGGTGCCGGCGCCGGCACCACCCCGAGTCGATCCTCCAACCGTCGCACCTGCTCGCGGAGTCGGGCGATCTCCTTGCGGTGCGTGTCGAGGGAACTCCGCTGCGACAGAGCCAGCACGATCGCCACCACCGGCGACAGCGCCCACACGAAGGCGAGCAGGCCGAGCACGAAGTAGATGGGTTCCACGGTGGGTCGTCTGGCCAGGCGGCAACTCGGCGCAGGAATTCCGAGCCGGACTCCCTCGGCCAGCGAGGCCGCACGTTGCCGTCACGTCGTCCAGATTGTCGCCGGGCGGCGATCGTTCACAGCCCCAGAACCACCGTTCCGGTCCACGCCACGTCGCGCAGCGCTCCGCCGAGCCGTGGATCGACGACCAACGCCTGGCCGTGCACGGACAGGCCGGCCAGCGCGGGGTCGGCCGGAATGGATAGGTCGAAGCGCGTCGCGCCGAGGTTCGACACCGGGCTGTTTGCCGGGACGTCGATCGGGAAACCCGGCGTCGACAGGTCGACCTGCACCTGGCAACCGCCACCGAGGTCCCTGGGCGTGGTTGCTGCGCGCGGTGCGATCAGCAGGGACGCGAACGCGCCGACCCCGGCATCGACGAGACGCAGCGCGAAGCCCTGGTGTCCGAGTTGCGGCAGGCTGCGGGCGGTCAGCGAGGGGGTGCGCGCGAACCCTCCCGGGCAGCCAACGCCCGCGGCGCTCAGCGAGGCGGTGTGGAACGGGACGAACGTGAACGCGAAGCCGCTGTCCTGAGGCGACCCGCCGGGCAGGTCGAGCGACTCGATGCGGAACCCGCCGAGGCCGGCGTCGAAAGCGTGCGCGAACACGTTGTCGTCGGGCTCGCCGGAGACGAGCTGCGCGGCGGTGACCGCCAGGACGCCATCGCCCGCGTCGTCGACACCGGGGATGCGCAGCAGGTAGTCGCCGGGGCCGAGACGTTGCGCGGTCCATGCCGCAGCGCCGGCGCCGATCTGGTTCGCGTTGCTGCCGACCCGGCCGGTGACGGCCGCGAACGCCGCGGCGCGTTCGTACGGCGCGAACACGAAGCTCCAGTCGTCGTCCTCGCCCGCGGCGAAGTCCTGGCCGTTGTCGCGCAGCGCGACCAGCCAACCCGAGTCGTCGGGCAGGGCCGCGGCGGCGGCGCAGTTGTCCTCGTTCGACGCGCCGACCACGTGGAGCACGCCGTCGCGCGAGGGGCGCAGCCCGGGCAGTCTGCAGACGTAGCGTCCGACCGCGGCGCGGGTGATCGAGGTACCCGCCGGCAGATTGCCGCCGAACGCCAGGCTCCCGTTCCCGCGGACGTGCCCACCGATCCAGCCCTCCGCGAACGGGAACCAGCACACCGCCACCTCCGCGCTCCGCTCTCCGCCGGCGCCCAGCGGGCTCATCGCGATCCAGGTCCCGCCATTCGAGAGGTTGCCACCCGCGGTGAACATCCCCGGGACCTCGACCGACGTCGGCACCGCCGCGCCGATCCGATTCCGCGAGGCCAGCAGCACGCCGCGGAACTGTGCCAAGGGTTCGCCGCGGCCGTCGGCGCCCGGACCGATGCCCAGGTCGTAGTCGCCGCGGTTGGCGGCGGGCGGCTGCAGGTCGAACAGCCGGCGGCGGTCGAGGGTCAGCGTCGGCGTGTTGGTGGTCGGATCGTCCGGCAGGAGGCGCGCGGCGCCGAGCGCGACGGGTGGCGCGGGCGAAGCGAGGATCGTCGCGAGCCGCGCCGGGTCGTTGGCGATCAGCGCTTCGACACCCTCTGCGGCGAGGTAGCGGGCCGGGGCCGCGACGTCGAGCGTCCAGGCCCAGACGGCGAGGCCGGCCTGGCGGGCGCGGGCGATCGCCGCCGGGTCGAGTTCGGACCAGGCCCAGCTCACGCGCGTTGCGCCGGTGGCTACGATGCCCTGCACGGCGGCCGGATCGAGGCGGCCGGAGCCGACACACATCGTCTGCAGGCCCGGCGCGAGGCGGTGCGCGGCGGTGAGGAAGGTCCAGTCGAACGCGGTGAGGATCGTGCTGCCGACGCTGCCCGTGCGTTGGAGCTCGGAGACGACCGCTGCGGCGCTACCGGCCTTACGCTCGAGAACCGGGACCAGTCCGAGCCGTCGACACTCCGCGAGGACCTCGGCGAGGGTCGGCACCCGTTCGCCGGCGAACGATGGGTCGAACCACGAGCCGGCATCGAGGGCGCGCACCTGCGCGAAAGTGAGCGACGCCACCGCGCCGGAGCCGTCGGTGGTCCGGTCGACCGTCGCGTCGTGCATCGCGACCAGGACTCCGTCGGCCGTCTCCCGCACGTCGAACTCGACCGCGCCGGCCGGTCCCGCGGCGGCGCGGACCGCGGCGAGGGTGTTCTCCGGCGCGATGGCGGAGTGGCCGCGGTGGGCGACCAACGTTGGCGCGCTCTGGGCCGAGCCGGGCACGCCCGACGCCGCCGCGAGGGCGAGCAGGATCGCGGCGGGGCGGTGGGGGGCGGTCATCGCCGCAGGATAGGGGCAGCGGCGGTGAGTTTGTCGCTCGTCCGAAGTCACGAGCCCACACGGCACGTGTCGCGGCCCGCGCCGAGCAGAGCCGGGCCGATGGCGAGGAGCAGGCACGGCGGGCTGTGACATTTTCTCGAGTCGTCGAGGGGAAACCGGCGTGCACCTGGAAGGACGTACGGCGCCACGTCCGGGAGCGGGCGGGGAGCCCCGTCTCGCACTCGTTCCCGTCAGGAATCCAGGAAACCACTCGATGAAGCGTCTCGTCCTTCCAGCCTTTGGGCTGTCCCTCGCGGTCGCGGCCGGCTGCGCGCAGCTCGGCGTCGGCATCACCGCCGAACTCCATGAACCGGCCTTCGGCGTCGACCCCGACGAGGGGGAGCAAGGCCTGGAACAGGGTGCCAATGCCGGTGGCAATCGGGGGCTGCGAGCGGCCTATCGGATGTCCGCCTACCGCGACGCATCCGGCAACATCCCCCACGACGCGATCCTGCGGGCCCAGGCAGCGCTCTCCGTCCTTCCGGAGAGTGTCGGTACGGCCGGTGGGCTCGACTCCGCCAACTGGACCAATCCGGGGCCCGGCTTCGGGCGGATCCGCGCCTTCGCGGCGCATCCCGCCGATCGCAACCTGCTGTTCGTCGGAAGCGTCTCGGGTGGGATCTGGCGGTCCACCGACCGTGGCATGAACTGGCAGCCGGTAGACGACCGCATGGGCAACCTCGCGATCACGTCGATCGTCGTCGACCCGGCGGCGCCCGACGTGCTGTACGCATCGACCGGCGAGGGCTATGCCAGCAACATCTCGAGCGGCTTCAATACCGGTGCGCGCGGCGCGGGGATCTTCAAGAGCGTCGATCGGGGCGTCAGCTGGTCGCGGCTACCTGCGACGGCGACGGCGGATTTCTACTACACCAACCGACTGGCGATCGCCTCCAATGGCCGATCGCTGCTCGCTGCGACCGATACCGGTCTCTGGCAGAGCACCGATGGCGGGGCGTCGTTCCTGTTGCGAGCGGGTGGATCGACCGAGCGGTCTCGTGAGGTGGAGTTCCATCCGAGTCGCTCCGACGTGGCGGTCGCGTACCTGAACAGCTTCGCCAACGGGACCCGGGCGGTGTATTCGGTCGACGGGGGCAATACCTGGCAGAACGCCACGGGACTCGCCGACCCCATCCGCCGCCGCATCGAGTTCGATTTCCATCCGGGGTGGACCGGCGCGGGCAACGGCTGCGTCTATGCGCAGATGGAGATCACCGGTGGAATCGCTCTCTATCGGAGCGTCGACGGCGGCGCGAGCTTCGTCGAGGTGCAGCGCAACTACATGTATGCGGCGCAGATGTTCTACAACAACACGCTCTTCGTGGCGCCGACGCCGCGCGATGCGAATCCCGCCAATGACGTGATCCTGTGCGGGACGACCACGTTGGCGCGGTCCACCGACGGCGGGGCCAGTTTCGACACGAACATCTACTCGGGTCAGGCACACGTCGACTTCCATCTCCTGCAGGAGGTCGACGGGTTCGACGGCGGCGCCTCGCGCGGCGCATGGCTGTGCAGCGACGGCGGCTTCTTCCGGGTCGACGACGTGCTCGGCTCGCCCTTGCCGATCACCAATCTGAACGACGGCTTGAAGATCCATCAGCACTACGCCGGGTCCCGCGATGCGGCTTCCGGTCAGATGATCACCGGGGCGCAGGACAACGGCGTCTGGTATCGACAGGACGGCCAGTCCTGGTCCTTCGTGATGTTCGGAGACGGTGGGTACAGCGCGATCGACCCGGTCGATCCGGCCTACGCGTACGGTTCGACTCAGTTCGGTGCGATCGTGCGTTTCCACAACGGCGGCAGCCCGCAGTGGATCAGCGGCACTCAGCGCAGCAATCCGCGGACGGTCGAGAAGCTGCCCGGCTACATCATCACCGACGCGCGCGACCGACGTTCGCAGTTCATCGCCCCGGTGGTGATGGACCCCAACCAGCCGCAGAGGCTGTTGGTGGGCATGGAGCGACTGTGGCGGACCAATGATGCCCGAACGCCCAACGACGAGGTCGCCCGCACCGGCCCGGCGTGGGCGGTGATCAAGCCGGCGCATTCGAGCGGACTACCGATCTCGGCGGTCACCATCGATCCACAGAACCCGGACGTGGTGTTCGTGGGCCACACGTTCGTCTCGGGCATCGCCCGGACCACCAACGGCACCGCGGCGAACCCGACCTGGACCGAGGTCGGCGCAGGCGTGCTGCCGGCCCGGCACGTCTCGCGCATCCTCGTCGACCCGCAGGACTCCAACCGGGTGTTCGTGGTCTACGGCGGGTTCACTCCCGACAACGTGTGGCGCAGCCTCGATGCGGGCCAGACCTGGACCTCGCTGGCGAGCTTCCCGGCGGTGCCGGTGCGCGATCTGAAGATCCACCCCACCCGGCCGACCTGGCTGTATGCGGCCACCGAACTGGGGCTCCTGGTCAGCGAGGACGACGGCGTGACCTGGACCGACTCGGCGTCGCCCTCCGACGTGTCGATCTTCGAACTCGAGTGGTCGAACGACGAGCTCTACTGCTTCACCCACGGCCGGGGGACCTTCCACCAGCGGGCGGTCGACGCGGTGCCGGGTCCGGACCTCGAAGTGGTCGCACTGTCGACTCCGGCGGGAGGCACGTCCTGGGACGGCGGGACCCGCTATCCGCTCACGCTGACGCTGCGCAATGCCGGCAACGTGGCCAGTCCCGGCGGTGCGCTGGCCATCGTGATGTCGTCCGACCAGCTCGCCACCGTGGGGGACGAACTGCTCGAGACCGCGGCGATGCCGGGCCTCGCGCCGGGACAGACCACCACGTTGAACCTGCAGTTCGGCACGCCGGCCTGCTGGAGCACGTCGGGCACGGGACACGTCGGCGTGATCCTCGACGCCGCGAACCGCATCCAGGAGACCGACGAGAACGACAACGCCGCGGTGCTACCCGCTGCGCGGAACCTGGTGGCCTACAACGGGCCCATCCGGCGGATCGAGTACCTCGACCCACGCTTCGAGAACTCCGCCGGCGCCGCCTGGCGCGGTTTCGCCCAATGGTCGGCCGGCCAGGGGGTCACCGCGCGGCTCTGCGCCTCGGCTCCGCAGAACGGCGGCTTGGCGGTCATCCCGTTCATGAGCTTCAGCGCGACGCCCGCACCCGACGACCTGGCGAGCATCAGCCTGTCGCTCCCGGTGTTCTCGCCGGTGATCGGTTTGACCCAGTTCGACGGATCTCCGGCGGTCTTCACCCAGACGTTCCCGGCGATCTCCCTGCCGAGCAACATCCAGGTCTACGTGCACACCGCGTGGTTCACGCCGAACTACCAGTTCCTCGGGTTCGGCAGCATGGGGGCGACCAACCTGGTCCTGCGGTGAGCCCGAGCCGCGTCGGGATCCGCGACGGCCCTCACAGCGCCCCGATCCGCACCTGCACCGCGTTCGACAGCGCCAGCCCGAGCATGTTCGCGCCGGGATCGTCGACCAGTCCCTGGGCGTACAGGTACGCGTCGAGCAGTGCCGGATCGTTGGGAACCGGCAGGTCGACGGTGCGCGTCGTCGCGCTGCCGGCGAGGGTGGCAACCGCGTCGACCGAGGTGGCGAGCCGGCAGCCGGGCATGCCGAGCGGTCCCAGGTCGAAGGGCAGGCGCTGGCCGCCCCAACCGGTCCGCGACAGGCCGAACTGCACGAACGCGCTGCGGTTCGCCGGGATGCCGTCGAGTGCGAAGCGGCAGGTGGTGCCGAGCCATGGCAGGCCACCGCGGAGTTCCGGCGTGGTGCCGCTGCCACCCGCGCAGCCGGCGGCATAGCTGTCGGAGTCGGCCGAGTGGGTCGGCGCGTAGAGCCAGGTGCCCGAGAGCGGTGTGCCGTTGGAATCGACGCCGCCGAACAGGACCACGCGGCGCGACAGCTCGTCCCAGGCGAGCTGCGGTTGCTCGCGCGGAGCTGGGGCCGTGCCGATCACGGTGCGCCGGGCCCAGTTCGCGCCGTCCCACTCCCAGACGTCGTTCAACGCCCCGCTCGAACTCCAGCCACCGAATACCACGGTGCGGCCGCGGGCCTCGTCGAAGGCGATGCCGTGGTCGTAGCGCACCGGCGGTCGGGTCGTCGGGTTCGCGGCCGTCCAGTTGGTTCCGTCGTACTCCCAGGTGTCGTTCAGCATCGAGCTGCCGTAGCCGCCGAACATCACGATGCGCTGGCGCAGCGAGTCGTAGGTCATCCGTGCGCCGAAGCGCCGCGGCGGCGCGGTCGACGTGTTGATGCGCCGCCAGTTGGCGCCGTCGAACTCCCAGGTGTCCGCGCCGAGCCCTCCGTTGGTGTGGCCCCCGAACAGCACCGTGCGGTCCCGCGCGCCGTCGTGCGCCATCGCGTGCTCGTAGCGGTCGCCTGGCGCGGTCGCGGTGCGGATCTGGGTCCAGTTGGTTCCGTCGAACGACCAGGTGTCGTTGTACCAACCGCCGAAGGTGCCGTTGCCGCCGAACAGGATGGTCCGGTCGAGCCGCGCGTCGAAGGCCATCGCCGCGCCCCAGCGCGTTCCCGGCCGCACCGTCGAGCTGCGGTCGAACCACACCGCGCCGTCGAACACCCAGGTGTCGTTCCGGGTGTTGCCGTCGTCGCCGCCGAACAGGACGACCTGGTGGCGGTTCTGGTCGTAGGTCACCGCGGCGAGGCCGCGTGGCGAGGGCTGGCGCGATGCCGAGGGCTGGGTCCACGAGGTGCCGTCCCACAGCCAGGTCTCGGCGTGGATCTGGAACAGGCTGGAGCCACCGAACACCACCACGCGGTTGCGCATCAGGTCACCGGCCGCCGCCAGCGAGTAGGTCGCCGGTGGGCCGTCGTTGGCGACCTGGGTCCACGCGTTGCCGTCCCACGACCAGGTGTCGCGGAACGGCGTCCAGTTCGGCGTCGTGCCGCCGAACAAGAGCACTCGGCCGCGGCTCAGGTCGTCGGCCATCGTGTGGTGGCTGCGCGCCGGGGGCACGCCGCCCGGTGGTTGGACCCGCCGCCAGCTCTGGCCGTCGAACAGCCACATCTCGTCGTTGCTCGGCGAGCCACCGAACAGCAGTGTGCCACCGAGCGCCGAGTCGAAGGCCATCGATACCGCGTGGCGCGGCGAGGGGGCTGGTCCGCCAGCGGCGCGCTGGGTCCAGCTGCTGCCGTCCCACTCCCAGGTGTCGCCGACATCGATGCCGGCACTCTCGCCGCCGAAGACCACCACCCGGCTCCGCGCCAGGTCGAAGCTCATCGCGTGGCTGCTGCGGCCCGGCGGACTCACGGCCGGCTGCAGCAGCGTCCAGTCGCGGCCGTCCCAGGCCCAGGTCTCGTCTGAGTCCCGGCCGTAGATGTCGACGCCGCCGAACAGGATCACCTGGCCGCGGACCGGATCGAAGGCCATCGCGTGGTCGCGGCGGGCGCTCGGCGCGCGCGCGGGGTTCTTCTGGTCCCAGCCCGAGCCGTCCCACTCCCAGGTGGTCGAGGTACTCCAGCCGCTCGCGTCGTCGCCGCCGAACTTCACCATCACGCCGCGGTTCAGGTCGAAGGCCTGGGCGTGGCCGGTGCGGCCCGGTGGGCCGGGGCGCTGGAGAGGGGTCCAGGCGACCTGGGCGGTGGCGAGGGTGCCGAGGGTCGCGGTGAGGGCGAGCGCGCGCAGGGACTGTGGGACGAGCGGCTGGGAGCTGGAGGTCACGAGACGTCTCCGATGGAGTTGCGGGTCGGGTGTGCGCATGGGAAGCGGCGTGCCAGCTCGGGAACACGCGCGGATGTGCGGACACCGGACGCGTCGTGTCCGGGACGCGGATCGGGACGGGCTGCGTCCGAGTGACAGTTCCCGGCCGGATGGCGTGTGGCCGTTCTTTCCCGAGTGATTGCCGCCGACGCGCGCGAGGACTCGCTCGCCGGAGCGCGTGCCGTTTGAATGCCGACCATGACGCGACCCGGATCGGCAGGTTGGTTGGTGGGCGCGGTGGTCCTGGTCGCGGTGGTTGCCGGGTCCTGGCTCGCGTGGTCGGTCGCGTCGTCGGGGGCCGCGCCTGCGGGCGGCTCGTCGCTCTCGACCGAGGAGTTGGCCACGGGCGGTTCGGTCAGCGCGGTCGGGGTCGGGGAGCGGACCGCGGTCGAGGCTGGTGGGGCGGCCTCCGGCACCGTGGCGTGGTTCCGCGGCCGTGTGGTCGGTGTCGACGGTGCACCCCTGGCGGGCGTCGTTGCGGAGGTGCAGGGGGTAGCGGCCAGCAGCGAACGGATGGACGCGTACCGCGCCGAGCACGGCGAGGTCGAGTGGCGTGATCCCGGCAAATGCATCACCGGCGCCGACGGTCGCTTCGAGATCGGGTTCGTGCCGCCGCCGCCGTATCGGTTCCTGCTCGCACTGCAGCGCGAGGATCTGGTCGGCATGCGGGGCAGCTGGGACCGGATCGAGCCCGGCCAGGTCAAGGACCTCGGCGACGTGACGATGCCGGCCGGCGCGCGGGTGAGCGGGCGGTTGGTGGACCGTGAGGGGGTGGCGTTCGCTTCGCCGTCCGGTCGCGGGGTCTCGCTGTCGATCCACCGCCACGACCCGTCGCGGGGCGAGATCGTGGGCCAGGCCGGAGTGCCGGCCAGAGTCGCGGCCGACGGCAGCTTCGAGATCTTCGAGCGCGTCCTGCCCGGCACCTGGACCGTGCGTCTGCACGGAGCCCTACCGGTCTCTCGGGACCAGACGTTCGAAGTGGAGGCACCATCGACACGACTGGAGATCGTCGTCTATCGGCCGGACGAACCGCTCGGCGTGGCGGGCCTGGTGGTCGACGAGGTCGGCGCACCGGTCGCCGGCGCCGGCATCGTCGCCCTCGGACTCCCGCGGTGGGGCCGCTCGGAGGCGCGATCCGACGCAGAGGGTCGCTTCATCCTCCGTCTGCGGCCCGATGCCGGCGACTCCGAGACCTCGTTCCGGCTGCGTTTCAGCAGGGACGGTCACCTGACGACCGGGCTCGACGATGTGCACTGGGGCGAGACCGATCTCCGCGTGGTGATGCCGCGCAGTCCGGTGATGGAGGTCCTGGTGCTGCGCGCTGCCGATCGATCCCCGGTCGAGGAATACGGTCTCCGGGTGCTGACCCCGGGGGGCGCCTACTTCCAGGAGAGGCAGGTCGTCGGTGGGTGGCAGCATCCTGGCGGGATCACCAGGGTCGACCATCTCGAGTCTGCGGGCGCGAAGCGCCTCGTCGTCGAGCCGCGTGCGGGGAGCGGGCTCGCGATGGCGGAGGTGCGGGTCGACGTCGATCCCGCGGCGCCACCAAGACCCACGATCCTGTTGGACGCGTCGCCCGAACGGACGATCCGCGTGCAGGATGTGGAGGGGCAGCCGGTCGCGGGCAGCCGGATCGAGTTGATCGATGCTGCGGGTGGGACCGTCCGCGCCGAGACACCGGTCACGGACTTCGGCAGCGGGCGGGTGAACAACACCGAGGTTGGCACGCTGCTCGCCTCGGGCAACACCGACGCCACGGGAATCGTCGTGTTGGAAGCCCCAGCGCACAGCCCGGTGACGCTGCGTTGCACCGGCGACCATCCGCCAGTCGTGCACGAGCAGGTGCTGCTCGACGCCGACGGATTCGTGGTCACCGTCGGCAGCGGCGCAACCGTGCGCATCCGCTTCGAGCCGTTGGAGGTCCTCGCGAGATGGCGCGTCGACGCCGAGACCTACCTCGAATCGCACGGAGTCTTTTCGGCGAGTGAGTGCCTGCCGGCAGTGCATCTCTGGCGTTCGGAGGCCGGCAGGTGGGAGTCGTTTCCCAGCGGAGTGGGTTCCCGCGGCGGGATCTTGATCGACGAGTCGGGGACCGCGGTCGTGCAGGGCGTCCCGCCGGGGGAATGGCGGGTTCGTTGCCGCCACTCGGCGCTGCCGTCGTCGCAGGCAGACAGCTCACTCTCGACCGTCGAACATCCCAGTCCGCTGGTCCTGAGGAACGGCGAGACGACGGACCTCGTCTTCGACCTCTCAGCCTACCGCCTCGGCTCGGTCGTCGGCCGGGTCCGCTCCGCAGGTGAACCGGCGGCAAGGGCCACGTTGGTCGCGCAGCGCGAACTGGCGACGCGCATGGACAACGGCGAACCCTTCGTCGAACAGCATCGCATCCAGCTCGACGGCGACGGGCACTTCCGCCAGGACCTGCCGGTGGGGCAGTACCGCTGCGCAGTGAGATTGCCCGCACCCGCCGGGGCCCCAGCGTCGCTGCTCGGAGTCGACGTGCAAGCGTCGACCGGCTTCACGGTGCACGCCGGTGAAGAGACCGAGGTCGAACTCTCGGCGGAGTTGGCGCACGCCGCGATCCGGATCGTCGGAGCCGACGGCGAGCCGGTGAGCGGACTCCGGTTGTTCTCGGGTCTGACGTTCCCTGTGCTCGATCGGCCGATCGTCCCCATGCCGACCGATGCCGAGGGCCGCACCACCGTCTGGGGCACCGCCGGCGGCTACCAGCTCCGGTGCCGGATCCGGTCGCTCCAGGACGACGCGGCCTACGGCGCCTACTCGGACGCAGTGATCGCGCGTCACGGTGACACCATGTCGCCGGAAGCGCGGGCGGAGCTGGCGGCGGCGGTCCTCGACCTCGAGCCGCCGATCACGCTTTCGGTGGGCGGCGGTTCGGAGCAGGTCCTGCGCTTGCCGGCTGCGTGGGATCGGTGAGCGAGCGCTGTCGCGCATCGAGGGTGTTTTCCCCGATCGCTCTCGTCTCACCCCCCGGACCTCGACCGCCGGGAGCTGCACCGATCTGATGTCGGCCATGGCGAGATCCGGATCCGGAGGATGGTTGGCCGTTGGCGCGCTGTTGGCCATCGTGGGCGCAGGGCTCTGGTTCCTGCTGCTGCGTGACGCGCCGCTGATGCCCGCCGCGAACTCGGAGACCGCGGCGGACCCTCGACCTCGCGACGCGTCGAAGCAGGCATCGCCGTCTCCCACCGCGGGCGCGACGTCGAGGCAGGAGGGAGAGGCGCGGACCGTGGTGGCCGCCGCGCCGGAGCAGACCTCGACGACCGATGCCGCGGTGCTTCGTGGCCGGGTGGTCGACACCGATGGAGTGCCGATCGCCGGGGTGCTTGCGAAGGTCCACGGCTGGGGCATCAACGGCGACGCGGTGAACGCACACCGTGCCGTGCACGGAGCGGTGGAGTGGGCGGATCCGGAGCAAGTCGTTACCGCCACCGACGGCCGCTTCGAGATCGCGTTCGTGCCGCCCCCGCCCTTCCAGTTCACGCTCGGCCTGACGTGCGAAGGGCGGGTCGGGTCGAGAGGGCGCTGGGATCGGATCGAACCGGGCGAGGTGAAGGACTTCGGCGACGTGACGATGGAAGCGGGAGCGCGGATCACGGGCCGGTTGGTCGATCGCGCCGGCAGCCCGGTGGTGCGTCCGGCCGGCACCCGGTTCCAACTCTCGATCGACCGGTCGAACCGCCGGGATCGGCCGCGCGGCGACATCGTTCCCGTCGACGGTGCGTGGTGTGACGTGGCGTCCGACGGGAGCTTCACGGTGCGCGATCCCGTGCGCCCGGGCACCTGGCAGGTCAGCCTGCGAGGGTTGCTGCCCGTCGAGAGAGAGCAGGAGTTCGAAGTCGTCGCGCCCGCGACGGCCTTGGAGGTCGAGGTGTTCCGCCCCGACGAAGTCCTGCGCGTCGCCGGCGTCGTCGTGGACGACACAGGCGCGCCCGTGCCGCAGGCCGACTTCGAGCCGCTGGGGATCGAACGTGCGAGCAGCTGGATCCTGCATGCCGACCGCGAGGGTCGTTTCGAGTTCGAGCAGCGGCCCGATGCCCTGGATCCGGCAGCCCGCTTCCGGCTGCGGTTCGAGGAGGCCGGCTACGGGACCGTGACCACCGACGAGCTGCGCTGGGGCGACACCGAACTGCGGGTGGTGATGCCGCGGCTGCCGGTGATGGAGGTCCTGGTGCTCCGCGCGCACGACCGCTCGCCGGTGGAGGAGTATGGCTTGCGGGTGATGAACACCGGCGGGCGTCGCTCGTCGAACGAGAGCGAAGTCCGCGGCGGCTGGGAGCATCCCGGTGGAGTCACCCGGATCACGACGCTGCAGGATGGTGGCCTGAAACGGTTGATCGTCGAGCCACGGCAGGGGAGCGGGCTGGCGGTGGCGATGGAACACGTCGACATCGATCTCGCCGCTCCGCCTCGACCGACGATTCTGCTGCCAGACGCTGCCGAGCGGGTGGTGCGCATCCAGGATACGGAGGGCAGGCCGGTGGTCGGAAGCCGGGTGGAGGTGATCGATGCTGGTGGCGAGGAGATCACCGCGGCGACGCGAGTAACCGACCCGGGGAGCCGTGGATGGAGCTCCGCGGAACTCGGAGTGCTGACCGGCATCGGGATCAGTGACGAGGCGGGCGAGGCGCGGGTCATGGCGCCGAGCGGCGTACCGGTGAGTGTGCGATGCACCGGTGCGCATCCGCCGTGGATCGCCAACGGGGTCGTGCTCGACGGCGGGCTGATGGTGACCGTCGCCGAAGGCGCGACGCTGAAGATCCGCTTCGAGCCCGCGGACGTGGTTTCGGCCTGGCTCGAGGAGGCGCGCGACTTCGCGGCGCTCAGGAACAGCGAAGACCTCGAGCGCCATCGACCCTGGGTAACGCTGCGATGCACCGACGACGGTGGGCGCCAGACCTTCCCGGCCGGCAGTTCGTCCTACGAGGGCGCGAGGATGGAACCGTCCGGACTCGTGGAACTGCGCGGCGTGCCCGAGGGCAACTGGCTGGTGACGTGTCGACGGTACGCCAGACTCGATGCGGACCGGTTCGAGACGGCCGGAGTGGATCACCCGGAGTCGGTCGGTCTCCGGAACGGAACGACGACCGAGCTGGTCTTCGACGTCTCGACCTACCGGACCGGGACGGTGATCGGCCGGGTGCTGTCGGGTGGCGAGCCACTCGCCGAGACGTCGCTGCGCGGCCAGCGCGAAGTCGCGTCGCGTGACTCCAACGGCGACCCGCGTGTGGAGTGGGTCACGATTCAGACCGATGCGGAGGGACGGTTCCGGCGGCAGGTCCCGGTCGGACGCTATGCCTGGACGGCTGCCATCGAACTGCCCGTCGACGGCAGCGGAACCGCCCCGCGGGTCGACGTCCGCGCGCTCCCCGACACGGAAGTCGGCGCCGGGGAGGAGATCGAGGTCGAACTCGAAGCCTCGTTGGCGCGTGCCGACCTGCGAATCCTCGGACCCGACGGCGAGCCGGTCCGCGGCCTGCCGATCTACTCCGAACTCGCGTTGGGAAGCGTCGAGCGACCGACCAACCCGAAGCCGACCGACCCCGACGGCAACACCAGCGTGTTCGGAACAGCCGGCAGCTTCCGGTTCCGCTGCCGGATCCGCTCCCTCGTCGACGAAGCCGCCTTCTATGCGTTCGTCGAGGAGCTGACGGAGCGCCACGGGGGAAGCCGCGCGCCGGAGGTGCGGGCTGGTCTGGAAGACGCCGTGGTCGAGCTGGGTCAGCCGGTCGTCCTGTCGACCGGGCAGGCCGGGAAGACGACGATCCGTCTCCCGCCCGCGTGGGACCGTTGAGCAGTCGAGCCAGCCCTCACCGGATGAGCCGCACGTCCACCCGGCCGGTCAGCCGGGCCCTGTTCAGGTCGCCGCCCGGGGCCACGATGGCCTGGCAGGGGAGGACAACATCCACCAGCGCAGGATCGTTGGGGACCGGCAGCCTGCGCAGGCCCTCGCCGACGCCGGAGCCGATGAACAGGGGGGCGTCGAGCACGAGGCTCCCAGGATCCAGGCGCAGCACGCCCAGGCCGGGGATCGACAGCGGCGCGCTGGCGGGAGCCGCCGCGAAGGCTGGCCAGGCGATCGCGCCGCGGGCCACGCCGGCTTCGCGGGCGTCGACGTAGAGGTCGAGCGACCCACCGAGCCGCGCCGGCAGGGGCGCCTCGAGCTGCTGGCTGCGGTTGGCGAGCACGCGGGCGGCACCGTTCGCCGACTGCGCGACGCCGTCGTAGTGGATCACGTCGACGTCCCCGTCGCCCTCTAGATCGCCGACCGCGACCTGGGTCGCGTAGAACGGATCGCCAGGAGCGACGAGCGCGAGAACGGCCCGGTAGCCGCCGGGGATCCGCCGCAGGCCGGAGAGTCCACCGACGCCGTCCTCGAGCACCAGGTCCAGGTTGCCGTCGCCGTCGATGTCGAGCACCAGCACGTCGGAAGACAGGGCGACGTCGCTGGGCAGATTGGTGGCGGTCACGTCGGTGAATCCGCCCTGACCGTCGTTGCGGAACAGCTGGTCCTGGGCCTGGTTGGCGGAGTAGAGATCGAGGTCCCCGTCGCCGTCGAAGTCGGTCAACGCGAGGCCGCGGATGCCTGCGTCCGTGGTCGTTCCGAACTGCTGGGCGGCACGTGCCAGGTTGCCGACTCCGTCGTTGAGCCACAGCTCGATCACCGGACTGGGACCTGCCACCACGACGTCGGGATCGCCGTCGCCATCCACGTCACCGGCCACCGCCTGGGTGAGGACCTGCTTCACGGGCGGGCCCACCGGTTCGAACCGACCGGTTCCGTCATTGCGCTGGAGGAGTGGACGGTTGGGCTCGCCGACGATGGCTTCGGGCGCGAGGTCGCCGTCCAGGTCGACGAACAGGAGCGCCTCGAGCGCAGCCCCGGCACGGAACTCCGGCGGCACGCCATTGGGTTCGAGGCGTCCGTCGGGCTGGCTGAACCAGGTCCGGAAGGTGTCGAGCCGGTACGGTGGGACCCATAGGACGTGCAGCGGGGTGTGGTTGTGATCGCTGGCCCGGCCGAGCCGGGTTCGCAGCCGCTACGCCCTCGGCTGACCGTTACGGATCCGAGACTCCTGGGATCGCCGACTGCCGCGCCGATTCTCGGAAGCGGTAGTTCACCGATGGATCACCGTCTCGATCCCCTGCGTCGCGCTGATGCCCGTGCCGAGCGCCAGCCACTGCCAGTAGAGCGTCGCCGGCGCGACGTTGGAGAACAGGAAGGTGATGCTCGCATCGCCGTTCGCGTCGGTCGTGGCCCCGGCGGTGACGTCCGGCGAGACGTTGATCTGGCAGCCCGGCGCGCCGAACGGGGTCAGGTCGAACGGCAGCCTGCGGCCGTTCCAGGTGGTGTTGCTGATGCCGACCACCAGCACCGCGGCGGCGTTCGGCTGGGCGCCGCGCATCGCCAGCGTCATCTCGGCGTTCAGGTGCGGCACGCCGCTGAAGAAGATTCCGGGCGGTGTCGGAGTGCCGCAGGAGTTGCCGAAACGCTGCGGCGCGAGCTCGTAGCCGACGCCGTCGTACCAGGTGCGGTTGTTGGTAGCGGTGTTGGCCAGGTCGTCGACGTAGACGTGGATCTCGCCGTTGCCGTCCGCGAGGTGGATGCCCAGCGGGACTTCGTACATCCAGCGGTTGCCCTCCTGGATCAGCACCGGCGCGGTGAAGTGGCCATCGGTCTCGAGGCCGGCCGCGTCGTAGTTGAGCCCAAGGATCTGCTGCGGGCCGATGGGCGCGTCGAACGCGAGGCCGGTCGACGGCAGGAAGCTCGAGGTCGGGAAGTGGCGGGTGTTGTAGCCCTGGATGTCCGGCGCCGGCTGCGAGGTGTCGACCTTGCTGCGTAGCCGCCAGACGTCGCTCGAGCCACTGGCATTCCAGCAGTAGCTGTAGACCAGGTACTCGAAGCCTGGCAGTAGACCGCCGATGGTGGTGCGCAGCATCGGCCCGTCTTCGAGACCGGCCACCGAGACGTCGTTGGTCGAGAAGATCGTTCCACCGTTGGCGAACGGACGGTTCGACCAGTTGTTGTCGCTGCCGTCGTTGAGCGGGTTCGGAACGAAGGGCGAGCCGTCGGCGAGCGTGGTGTTGGTCGCGGGGTCGGCGTCGACGTAGGTGATCTGCGCGGTGGCCGGGACGGCGAGGAGCGCGAGGGCGAGGGGGAGCGAGAGGGAGCGAGGCATGGCAGTTCGGGTGCGGATCATCGGGGGTGGAGGAACCGCTGACTCGGCGGGAGGAACCTCCTTCCCGGCAGCGACCACTCCGCAGGGCCGCCGGACCTCCCGACTGCCCGCGGCGGATGATACCGAACGCGACGGCCCGGGCCGTTCGTCTCCCCGGGATGGATGCCGGGGTCACCCGGGTCGACCGAGCCGGACGGACAGCACCAGCAGGGTGACTCCGAAGACCGCCACCAGCGGGCCGACGACCAGGCCGATCCAGCCGAGCCAGGCCGGGGACTGCGCCGCGTCGAACGCGCGTTGGTCGTGGATCACCGCCCCTTCGACCGCGATCCGCAGCGCGTAGCGCGGAGTGGGCGACGCCGCGGACCAGCCGCCCTGGGGCGCGGGGGCCGCGGTGATCGTCGCGACCAGCCCCGGCACGATGCGCTCCTCGAACAGGCGCTGCAGCCCGGGTTCCCGCTGGACGTGACCGCGGAGCAGGAACTCCTCCTCGACGCCGTCGAGCCGCAGCAGGGCGAGACGCCCGGACTTCTGCGTGTCGACGAGGCGCAGCTCCGCGACCTCGGCGGTCGTCGTCTCCCAGGTCGACTCGTCGGGAACCGGGTCGTAGGCGGCGATCCACGTGATGAGTCCTCCGACTCCCAGCATCAGGGCGGCGAACAGACGGACGACGGTGCGGGCACTCATCTCGGGCAGACATCGGCATGCGGGCTCCGTTGACCGGAGCGGTGCGAGCGATCCCTGCCGCTACACTCCGAGGCCATGCACCGACCCCTGCTGCTCGTCGCCGCCACCGCACTCGCCGCGATACTTCCCGCCCAGGAGGAGGCGGCTCAGGAGCGGACCCAGAGCAAGACCCCGCCGGGCGAGGCTCCCTGGACCACCGACTTCCTCGCCGCCCACGCCGAGGCCGCGCGCCGCAACGTGCCGATCTTCGTCTACTCGACCAAGACCTACTGCCCGCACTGCGTGGTGATGGAGAAGACGCTGCTCTCCGACCCCGCGCTGGCGTCGACCTTCGACGACGTGGTGTGGATGTACCTGTTCCAGGACTTCAGCGGCTCGCCCGCCGACCGCGCCGCGCAGCGGGTGGCGATCCGCTTCGGGATCACCGCGTGGCCGCAGCACTTCCTGGTCGACCCGCACTCCATGGAGGTGCTCGCCGACACCGGCCGCACGCTGGAGTCGTTCACCCGCGCGGTGAAGGGTGCGACGGTTGCCGAACGCGACGACGGACTGCAGCCGGAGGACCTCGCCGCCGCCGACGCGCGGGCCGCGGCGCTGCACGACCAGCCGCCGGGTCAGGAGCGACTCGTCGAGCTGCTCGGCGACGACGACGTGGTGGTGCGCTACCGGGCGATCGAGCTGCTGAAGGATGCTGCGCCGAAGAGGGTCGTGGCGGCGGCGGGGGAGCTGCTCGCCGTGCCGCACGACCAGACCCGCTTCCTGGTCTGCGAGGTGCTCGCGACCCACGGCGATGCGTCGGCCCGCGAAGCCCTGGAGGCGCTGGTCCGCGATCCGGCGGGTTCGCGCAACCCGAACGTGCTGCGCATCCGGGCCACGCAGGCGCTGGCGCGCTGCGGCGATGCCCGTTCGCTGGAGGTCCTGGCACCCATTGTCCAGGCCGCGCAGTGCAACAACGGGCTGAGCACGCTCGCGGTGGACACGGCGGTCGCCCTCGGCGAAGAGTCGGCCGAGGCGCGGGCGCAGGCGGCGCGCGTGCTGCTCGACGGCTTCCCGGCACCCGGAGACTCGGCCGACGACCCTCGGATGCAGCGGATGTGTGCGGCGCTGGCGGCCCGGGTGCACGGCGCACTCGGCAGGCTCACCGGCACCTCGGAGATAGGGTTCCCGGAGGTCTACGATGCGAAGTCGCGCGCGGCTTTGCGGCAGGCCTGGGCGGCGCTGGTCCGCTGACGGTTCGTCGCCAGTGCAGCCGGCCGGGCGACGGCCTGTGCCGCCGCGGCGTCGCCAGGCCCCGCTTCGCGGTGGCTCGGTCGCCGGCACGACCGTTGCCCGGCGTCGAACCGCTCGCCTCCGGCAGTCGCCTGGTTTCGCACATGCTCATCCTCCGCTGGCTCTCCGGTCTCTCGCTGCTTCTTCCGCTCGCGCTCGGTGCGCCCGTCGCGGCGCAGCTTCGCTCCAGCCTCGAGACCGAGACCACGGTCGGGGTCCGCGCTGGCTCCTTCACCCCACTCGTCGACAGTCTCCCTGCCCGCACCCCGCAGTCGGGACTGCGCACCCTGAGCACGGTCTACTCGGGTGCGGGATCGGCCAGCGCGCGCACCACCTTCGCGACGCCGGTCGACGGCGACGTGACGATCGGCTGGGCGGCGCGCGCGACCGCCGACTTCTCGTTCGGCACGGCGGCGAGCACCTTCGGCGACGGGACCTCCTCGCAGCAGGTCTTCCTGTGGACCCTGCGCGGTGTCGGCCGCGGTGAGCTGGTCGTCGACCTCGCCGCGGAGCGCGTCGACCCGGTCCCGAATCCGTTCGCGACCGCGACCCTCGATCTCGACGTCGGCGCGGACGGCAGCGACGAGCTCCGGTTCGGCAACGCGGGCCTGCCGTCGACCACGCTGCAGCGGCGGATCCCGCTGGTGCTCGAGCCGGGCGTCGCGACCGTTGTTCGCCTTCGCGCGACCAACGCGGCGTCGGCGGCGTCGATGTTCCGCAGCGCGTCGTCGTCGATGAGCTGCCGGCTCCGCTTCGAGGCCGCGCCGGTGCGGCCGGCGCAGATCGCCTACTACGGCAACGCGTGTGGCACCACGCTCGGGGTCGCCGATGCGATCCAGTCCGGGGGTGTGCATCGGCTGACCTTCACCGCCATGAGCACGCTGCCGAACGAGGCGATGGCGTTCGTGTTCGGCTCCGAGCAGGTCGCCGTGCCGATCGGTGCCAGCGGCTGCACGTTGTACCTGGAGCCGGTCGCCGTGGTCTACGCGACGGCCGACGGGACCGGTCGCGCGGCGATGGCGCTCGACGTGCCTGGACCGCAGCGGGCGACGGCGTACGTGCAAGCGTTCGCGCTGGAGATCGGCGGCGACTGGTTCGCGTCGCGGGGTGCGCGGATCGGGTTCGAGGACTGAGTCGCTCAGTTCTTCGCCGGGGCCTGCAGGTCGACTTCGACGTCTTCGCCGGGGCCGACGCCGAACAGCTCCGAGACCAGCAGGTGGTCGTCCTGCGCGTCGAGCAGCGTCACCTTGTGACCGGTCGGTGCGACGCCGGTGAACGCATAGCGCCCGTCGCGGTCGGTCATCACGCGGGTCCAGCTCCCGTCGATCTGTCGGCCGGAGTCCAGGTGGTAGTTCTGGATCATCAGCCGCACGCCGATGAGGGGCTCGCCCTGCGCGTCGACGACCCGCCCGTGGACCCGGCCGGTGGCTGGGGCGCGGATCTCCACCTCCTCGCTGAGCCCGGCGATCGTGAACTCCTCGGAGCTCGCATCGCCCACACTCAGCGAGACGTCGATGCGCGCGGGCCCCTCGACGGCATGCACGCCAGGGAAGGCGATCGATCCGTCGCGCAGGCTGTAGGTGTAGGCCATCGCCCGGCCCCCGACCTTCAGCTCGCACCAACGGAACGGCAGGGGTGCGCCGAGGTCGTCGAGCACTCGGCCGCGGACGAACGCCGCAGGGGCCGCGACCAGTTCGAGCGCACGGTCGGAGTCGGCTTCGTCCTCGTACCGGACCAGGTAGCGCACGTCGTGACGGCCGGAGTGTCCCTCGAGCTTCTCCTGTCGTAGCACGTGGGACGAGCCGACCAGGTGCAGCGTGTAGCCCTCGCCAGGGCTCAGGGGTGCATCGAGTCGGAACCGGCCGTCGTCGTCCGTCCTGCAGCGGCCGGGGGTTCCGCCGCCCATCGACTCGGAGCGCTTGGTGTAGCAGACGAGGGCTTGCCCGGCGAGCGGTGCGCCTTGTTCGTCGCGCAGGGTGCCGTGGAGCTGCAGCGCGCCGATCGGCGTTGCCTTGGCCACCAGCCGGTTGGGCGATCCGCCGGACTCGAACCGGACGCGGTTCGGATCGAAGGCGTAGCGATCCGAACGAAGTTGAACGCTCCATTCGCAGTCGGGGAGCCCCGCGACCGACCAGCGGCCTCCGGCATCCAGGTGTGCGTCGTCTCGGATGGCGCGGGTTCCGCGCCTCACCCCTCACCTGGCGAACAACTGCGCCGGATCCAGGAAGCTCTTGAACTCCAGCGCGTGCCCCGCGGGGTCGCGGAAGAACATCGTCCGCTGTTCGCCGGGCAACCCTTCGAAGCGCGTCCGCGGTTCGAGCACGAACTCCACGCCGTGCTCACGCAGCCGCGCGACGAAGGGCTCCCAGGCGTCCCAGTCCAGCACCACGCCGAAGTGCGGCACCGGCACGTGGTCGCCGTCGACCGGGTTGTCGCCGGCATCGCGCGGGGTGCTGGTCGCAACCAGATGCACGACGAGCTGGTGCCCGAACAGGTCGAAGTCGATCCAGCGTTCCGAAGACCGACCCTCGGGGCAGCCGAGCACCTCGCCGTAGAAGCGCCGCGCGGCGGCGAGGTCGTCGACGGGGAGGGCCAGGTGGAACGGCGACAGCGTGCTCACGGACGGCATCGCGGCATCATCGCGCCGCGGGCCGGGCGAGGCCATCGCCGGGGGAGCCCCTCACCGCCGCCGCAACTGCGCCGCCCGCCGCATCACCCAGAGCATCTCGCGGGCGATCTGTGCGCAGCGCTGGTCGTACGTCGCGGCTTCGGTCGAGGTGCCGTCGGCCTCCTTGGGGTCGACGTAGGTGATCGCGAAGCGGTGCGTGGCGCCCTCGACCAGCGGGCAGGCGTCGTCGGCGTCCGCGCAGGTCATCACCGCGGCGAAGTCCGAGTCCGGATTGCACGGGTCGGCGTAGCACTTGGAGAAGCAGCGCATCGCCGGGTGGTCGTCGTCGAAGGTGACCCGGTAGACCGGGTTGTGCGCCTCCGGGTCCTCGGCCTCGATGGTGAAGCCGGCCCGCTGCAGGGCGGCGACCGCGCGGGGGTTGAACGCGGTGGCTTCGGTGCCGCCCGAGAAAGTCGCCACGTCATCCAGGCCGTAGTGCCAGGCTGCGGCCTGGGCCCAGATCTGCGAGAGGTGGCTGCGCCGCGAGTTGTGGGTGCAGACGAAGGTCGCCTGCAGGCCTTCGTGGGCGGCGATCGCCTGGGCCAGCGGTTCGAGGAGCTCGAGCCGGTCGGGCGGCGGGGTCTCCTTGGCGTGCGCGCTGATGTAGGCGGTCAGCGGGTGCATCGAGGGATCGCGCGGCGCGGCTTCGCTGTCGGAGGTGCAGGCGATCGTCAGGAGCGACGCCGCGAGGAGGGCGACGAGCGTCGGGATGCGCGGGTGCGTCGAGGTCTGGGGCATCGTGCGTCCGGTGCGGCCGGGATCTCCTCGCGGTGCCCTCGTGGCACCGCCTCACCTGGGACAGATAGGTGATCCCGATGAACGCGCCGCGCGCACCCGCGTGAAGGGTCGGTCAAGAACCGCTTCGCTCGGCCCAGAGATCGAGGGCCTTCGGCCGTTCGCCCTCGCCGTCCATGTAGTCGGTGCGCTGCAGGCGACCGACGGTGCCGACGCTCCGCACCAGGATCTTGCCGGTGTCGGGATACTCGCAGACCTCGTGCGGGTCGTTCGCACCGATCGCCAGGTAGACGAGGTCCTGATCGAACGGGTTCACCAACTGATGGGCCTGGCCGGTGTTCGCCGGGCAGGAGATCACGTCGCCGGGTCCGACCTCGCGCAGCGGCTCGTCGCCGTAGCGGAACACGCCGCGGCCCTCGAGGACCACGAAGGCCTCGTCGCAGCGGCGGTGGCTGTGGAACGGCACAGCGCCCGCGCCCGGCGCGATGCGCATCCGGTTGACGCCGAGGCTGCCGCCGCGCGGCTGCATCGAGGGGGTGAGGATCTGATAGGTCGCGCCCCAGTGCGGGCCGCCGCGGCGTTCGAGGACCGGGGCGGTCTCGAAGTTCACGATCTGCGGGGGGATCTCGTCGGTCATGGTGCCGAGGATACGGGACTCCGCCTTGGGGTGACCGCCGCCGATGGTCGAGGAAGGGGCAGGTACCGCCCCATGGCTGCAATCCTCACAGGCTTCGTCGGCAGCACGATCGGCTTCAGCATCTTCCTCTACGGGAAGAAGCAGGCCCGGCTGCCGCAGTTGGTGGCCGGCATGCTGCTGATGGTCGTGCCGTTCCTGATGTTGCCGGCACTGTGGACCGGGGTGCTGTCGGCACTGGTGGTCGCGGTGCTGTGGGGCGGCGTGCGGGCGGGTTGGTAGACGGGGGCCTCCGGGCTCGGGGATCGCGCGCGATGGGGGGCGCGTCCAAGATGGACGCATGCCGGTGCGCGCGGTGGTGATCCTGGTGCTCGTCTGCGTGTGTGTCGCGCTGGCCGGGATGATGCTGTCGGGTTCCTCGGCGCCGGGCGGTGCGCGTCGGTCGAGCGCGGCTGCCGGGCCGATCGGCGAAGTGCGGGCTGTTGCCGGCCCGCGGTCCGGGGGGATGTCTGTGCGCGTGCCGGTGGCGGTGGATCCCACCGCGGAGGAGTCCGGCGCAGCGGCGGTCCACATCCGCGGTCGGTTGGTGGACGAGGCTGGCCGGCCGGTCCGCGCGGGCGAGGTGGTGTGCTCGATTCCAGCTGCGGGCCGGGTCGGGCCGGTCGGCTGCGACGCGGACGGTCGCTTCGCCGTGCGCTTCGCGATCCCGGTCGATCCACGGATCACGCTCGAAGTCCTCGCGCCGCAGCGCTGCACGATGTTCCGTGCGCTGCATCTCGACGCGATCGGCCACGACATCGATGTCGGCGACGTGGTGCTTCGTGCCGGCGTGCTGTTCTCGGGTCGATTGGTGGATCGCGCGGGAGTGCCGGTGTCTCCCGGCCAGCTCGGTGCGCGGGTGACGCTCCGAGCCGTGGACGGATCGACCGGGCCCGGGGCGTTCGACGTCGTCAACGCTGCCGTGACCGCGGTTGCCGCCGGCGGGAGCTTCGCCTTCCGAGGGTGGTGGCGGCCGGGTGAATACCAATTGCAGGTCGACGGCCTCGCGCGCGTCGACGCCGAGCCGGTGCGGCTCCTGCCGCCCGAGACCCACGTCGACCTGGTCGTGCTCCGCCCCGACGAGATCCCCGAGCTCCGCGGCGTGGTGGTGGACGAACGCGGCGAGCCCTTGCACAGCGCGCGGGTGGCGATCGGCAGCGCAACCTCCGGCGCCGGGTCGATCGAGCCCGACCGCAGCGCGGCCGACGGATCGTTCGTCCTGCGTTGGGCGCCGCCCCTCGCCCTGCACGAGCCGGTGTCCTTGTCGGTCGCACGCGCGGGTTACCGGTCGGTGGAGACCCCGGCGATCCACTCCTGGGGTGCCGGCCGGGTGCGCCTCGTGCTGGAGCGTGCCCCCAGGCTGTCGATCCGGGTCGTGCGCGCTGCGGACGACTCGCCGGTGGAGGACTTCGTGGTGCGGATGATCTCCGCCGAGGCGGCACGTCGCACGGCGGCGCGGCGCGGCGATGCGCTGACCGGGCGCACGCACCCCGGCGGGGTGGTCGAGATCGGGGATCTGCAGGCTGGCGACTGGGTCGTCGTGGTCGAACCGGCCGCGGACTCGGGGCTGGCGGAGGGCCGCGAGGAAGTGCAGATCGGCGCGGGTGCGCCGGCGCCGCTGCTCATCCGGTTGGAGGAACGGGCGGAGTACCGGAAGTAGCCGGCTAACGCACGTTCTCCAGGATCGACCGGAAGCGCGCGGCATCGATCGTGAGCGTCGCTCGGGACGGCAGCTCGCCGGTGCCGAGATCGAGCGGGCTGGTGAACCAGCCGGTCTGGTGCGGATCGCGCTTCAGGTTCATCTCCACCAGATTCGGGCCGGGCAGGAACACCTCGACCCGGACCGTCTGGTCTGCGCCGAGTGGTCGGAACGGCGCGAGGCCGTCGCCGTGCAGCATGCGGCCGAGCTGGCTCGGGACTCCGGTCGGGGGAAGCAGGCGGATCTCGGCCCGGAGGTCGGCGGGCCACGGTGTCTCGCAGGCGATGCGTAGCGCGAGCTCGTGGGCCTGGGCCAAGGCCACGGTGCGGTCCTCGAAGACGTCTTCGAGGAGTTCGAAACGGTGGCCGGGGACGAGGACCCACAGGGAGCAGGGCGCGGTGAGGACCAACGGCACCGCGCCGTCGACGAAGGGCATCGGAACGAGGCGATGCGGTGCCGGTGTGAGGCAGACGATGCCGCGATCGAGCACGGGTCGTCCCGCTGCATCGACCGCTCGGATCCGGATCGTCCGGACCTTGCCGCGGAGATCGACTTCTGCGAGTCGTTGATCGGGTGCTCCATCGGCCAGCAGCTCGACCGGCGGCGACACGGCCAGCTCACTGCCGGTCATCGCGTGCTCGACCCGGACTCGCCACGTCCCTGCCAGCACCTCGCGGATCGTCCCGACCGGGCGCAGCTCGTCGCCGTGGTCCCACACCCTGACTTCGTGCCCGCCTCGCTCGGAGTTGCCGACGGGCTGCAGAGAACACGTGATGCCCTGCGCGGTGTGGGCGTCGTCGACGTGGAGCCGGATCGTGGGCGACAGCACTGCGGTGACCGGCACGCTGAGGTCGCGGTCGCCGACGCGGAACGGGAAGCGGCGCTCGGTGAGGAAGCCGCTACCCTGGATCCTGAGCAGGAGCGCGGCATCCGGTTCGCAGACTGCTTCGACCACGAAGCTGCCGTCGGGCTCGAACGACACGCGCGAAGGGCTCAGCGCTCGCGGACTGCCGTCGTCGACCCAGACACTGCCCCAGGTCGTCGCCGGGTCGATCTCCGGCCGGCCGGCGATCCGGCCGGTCGCGACCAACGCCATCGCGCGCACCTCGAGCGCTCCCAGGTCCTGGGTGCCGGGTCGGTAGTGGCGGTTCGGCAGGTCGACTCGCCAGATCGGGGACTGACCGCGTGGGCCCAGCACGAACGATGCGGTGACCGGTCCTTCGAGCAGGGACTCCTCGAGGTGCAGTCGGAAGCCTCCTGCGCCGTCGGTGATGCCTTGGAGGCTGCCGTGGCGCTGCGCGGGTTCCCAGGCGAAGGTGAACCCGAGTCTCGCCAGGGGCTTGCCGTCGGGGAGCAGCAGTTTGCCGACGAGGACCGGGGTCCGTCCCGGGTCGCGAAGCACCGCGCGCACTTCCTCGCCTGCTCGTCGCGGGCCGTCGAACTCCACGCTGAGGCGAGTCGCGCCCGCACCGACAGTCGCCCGGAGCCGCTGACCGAGTCCGACGTGCGGGAAGTGGCCGCGGCCGTCGGGACCGAGTTCGCACTGCCAGCCGGTGCCGAAGCGATCGAACCGGCCTTCGGCGGGAAACAGCTCGAGGTTCCGACCCAGGAAGTACCGCGGATCGAGCGGCGTGCCGTCGTGCTCCTGGACCTCCACCAGCACGCTGCCGCAGGCCGGCATCCGCAGCACGATCTCGTCGCTGGGTCGACTCCGCGGCTCGACGCGCACCGCCGGGCCGAGCGCTCCCGGGGCGAGTGCCCGCAGCTCGATCGGGAACGGGGCGTCGAGGATCTGCGAGCGTTGGGCGTGCCGGATCGAGCAGCGCCCGTCGCGGTCGGTGCGGCCGAGGCGACCGAACTCCGGGCGTTGGTCGGGTGCGGCGTCGGCCTGACTGGCGAGCGCCCCGGCGGCAGCGACGGGCGCACCGTCGTCGTCGACGATGCGGTACCGCAGCGTCCAGTCCGGCTGCAACCGGATCACGATCTCGCCGTGTTCGTCGCGACCGCTGGTGGACCAGGCGGTCCCGAAGAGTCGCTCGGTCCTGCCGACCACGACCGAGTTCGCCAGCACGCCGACGAGTCGCGCCCTGCCGTCGGCGCCGGTGACGACCGGGGGTGCGCCGTGCTGCTCGAGCTTCGCCGCGTGGTCGTCGTACGGCAACGCGGGGTCGGGCGGGGGGAGTGGACCGAGGTTGGCGACGTGCGACGCGTAGTGCACCGTGACTCCGGCGAGCGGCTCGTCGGTCTCGGCGTCCACCGCGCGGACCACGGCGGTCTCGATGGGGGGCTCGTCGCCGAGAGGTGCGGGAGCGCGCTCGGGTTCGGCCGCGTCGGTTGCCGTTCCAGGTTCCGCACCCGCGTGCGCGGGGGCGACCTGCCGGGGGCGGTTGGCTTCGGCGGAGGGCGGAGTGCGCGGGGCGTCGATGGGCGTCGGCCCGGCGAGCCACCAGGCAACGGCCAGTGCGAGGACCAGGGCGAACACTCCGAGAGTCAGGCGCCGCATCGGAGCAAGGCTATCCAGCCACTGGCCGGGCGGATCAGTCGTTCCGGAGACCTGCCACCACCGCTGCGAACTCCGCCGCATCGAGCTCGAGCGTCGCACGCAGTGGCCGGACGTCTGGGTCGACGTCCACCGTGCCGGCGATCCAGCTCGCGCGGCCCGCGCCGCGCCTGAGCCGCATCCGCACCTGGTTCGGTCCCGCGAGCGGCACCTCCAGCCGGACCGTGCCGTCCTTGGCGAGTGGTTGGAAGCGTGCGAGCTTGGCGCCGGTCAGGCCGCGCCCCAGGCTTCTCGGCGCCTCGGCCGTCGGCACGAGGCAGACCTCGGCGTCGAGATCGCTGGGCCAGGGTGTCGTGCAGGTGATGCGCAGGTCCAAGTGCTCGGCCAGTTGCAGTCCGACCGAGCGGTCGTCGAACACGTCGTCCAGACGCTCGATGCGGTGGCCGGGGACGACCACCCACGCGGTGCAGGGTTCGGTGAGGACCAGCGCCGCCGCGCTGCTGGCGAAGCGCGCGTCGGTGGTCCGGTCGTCGGGGAACTCTGCGAAGACGACGCCGCCGTCGACCAGCGGTTGTCCTGCTGCGTCGACTGCGCGGATGTGGACGGTTCGCACCAGTGCGCGGAGGTCGATGTCGGCGAGGCGTGGGTCGGGCGGTGCGCCCGGGAGCAGCTCGAGGTCGTCGACCGTGACGAGGTCGCGGCGGGTGGCTGCGTGCTCCACCCGCAGGCGCCACTTGCCGGCGGGGACGTCGCGGAACTTGGCCACGGGGCGGAGTTCGTCGGCGAGGTCCGTGCTGTTCGAGCGGCGGGGCCTGCGGTCGTCGTCGTCGAGGGGGTCGAGCCAGCAGTGCAGGCCGTTGCGTGTGTGCGGATCGTCGACCCTCAGGTGCGCCGAGAGGGTCACGGTCGCGGTCACCGGCACGGTGAGGTCGGTCGCGCCGGCGCGGAACGGGACGGGGCTGTCGGTGCGGAAGTCGGTTCCCTGGACGTCGAGCTGCAAGGGGGTGTCGGGCTCGCAGATACCCTCGATCACGAAGCGGCCATCGGGTTCGAAGGTGATGCGCGATGGGTCGAGAGTGCGCCGGGTGCCGTCGGCGGGGCGGACGGTTCCGCGGGTCGTCGCGGGGGCGATCTCTTCGATGCCGGTGATGCGGCCTGTGCCGATCGGCGAGAGTGTCTGGACGACGATCACGCCGAGGTCGTTGACGCCCGCTTCGTAGGCGCGAACCGGCAGGTCGGCGCGCCAGAAGCGCCGCTCTTCGCGTCTCCCCGACGCGAAGGACACGGTTGCCGCTGCGTTCAGCAGCCACGTACCGGGCCGCACCCGGAAACCGCCCTCCTCGTCGGTGTGGGCGTAGGAGTTCCCGCTGCTTCCTTCGGACTCCCATGAGAACCCGAAGTCGACGTCGGCCAACGGCTCGGCCGACTGCCCGGCCATCTCGTCGTCCGTGGCGAGCAACAATCTGCCGACCAGGATCGGACCGTCGCCACGGTCGACGAGCACGGCACGGATCTCTTCTCCGGGCCGCCGCGGCCCTTCGAACTCCACGGTTCCGACCGTGCCGAACTCGGCGCGGAGTCGTTGACCGAGACCGACGTGCGGGAAGCGGCCGGTCCCGTCGGGGCCGAGTTCGCATTGCCAACCGAGGAACCCGGGGGTGAAGTGGCCCTCTGCGGGTTCGAGGCGGATGTCGCGCATCTGCAGGTAGCGCGGGTCGAGCGGCGTGCCGTCCAGCTCCCGGACTTCCACCACCACGCTGCCGCTGCCAGGCATGCGCAGCACGATCTCGTCGGTCGGTCGGCTGCGCGGGTCGATGCGCACCGCGGGGCCTTGCGCGCCCGCAGCGACGGCCTGCACGTCGACCGCAAAGTCGCCCCCGAACAAGGGGGACTGTTGGGCATGCCTCATCACGTGGCGCCCATCCCCATCGGTCGGGCCGCGTCGGTCCATCCGCGGCTGCTGCCCCGGCGGTCCTTCGATCGCCCGGGCGAACAGGTCCGCGTCAGCGACCGGTCGGTCGTCGTGGTCGACGATCCGGAACTGCAGCGTCCAGTCCGGTTCGAGCCGGATCACGTAGACGCCCTGTTCGTCCGGGTCGATGCCGGTCCAGCAGCCACCGTAGAGACGATCGGTCCTCGCGGTCACCGCCTGGTTCGGCATCGCATTCACCAGCCGCGCGCGGCCATCGGCGTCGGTGAGGACCGGCGGGGCTCCATGCCGCTCCAGCCACAGGTCGAGGTCGGTGCGCAGCAACTCGCGCTCGTCGTCGGGTAGCTGCGCGAGGTCGACGCGATGTGACTGATAGAGGATCGTGGCGCCGGCGACCGGCTCGCCGGTCGCCGCGTCGATCGCGCGGACGTGGAGGGTCTCGTTGCCGGGGAGCTGCTCGGTGGCGGCTGCCGTGCGCGCAGGTGCGGCAGAGTCGTGCGCGGCTTGCTGGGGGGCACCCGTCTTCGCGGGGACGGCTTCCGCGGGTGTTTCGGCAGGCAGAGACGTCGAAGGTCGGGGCGCTTCGGCGGTCGGCGTTCCGGCGAACCACCAGACGGCTCCCAGCACCAGGACCAGGGCGAGCACTCCGAGCGTCAGCCGTCGCATCGGGGCAACGCTAACGTAGGTGGCCGGTCCGGGCGCGTGCGTCGGAGTCTTTCCCGAGTGGCACCACTCAGCTCAACAGCACTTCCAGCTTGCGCTTGCCCTTCTGCCTCGCCAGCCCGCGCGGGCTCAGCCCGTCCTGGTCCTGCCACGACGGATCCCCGCCTGCAGCGCGCAGCGCTTCGACCATGCGCGCGCTGCCGCGCGACACCGCCTGGTGCAGCGCGGTCCAGCCGCGGGCGTCGGCGACGTTCGGACTCGCGCCCTGTTCGAGCAACCACAGCGCGCCGTCGAAGCGGCCCCAGCGCACCAGCTCGTTGAGGATCGGGCGGTCGCCTTCACGGGCTGCGTCGGGCTTCGCGCCGTGGGCGAGGGTGAGCTCGGCGAAGGCGTGGTCTTCCTGCCAGGCCGCCGCGACCAGGGCCGACTCGGCATCGGCGCCGCGGGTCAGCAGGAGTTCGAGCATCTCGAGGTGGCGGGCGGCGATCGCGAAGTAGGCGGCGTCGACGCTCTTGCCCCAGGAGCGGGCGCGCGCGTTCGGATCGGCGCCGGCGTCGAGGAGTCGCGTGGCGATGGTGCGCAGTCGGCGGTTGCCGGCGGCTTCGGTCCGGAACAGCCGCGAGCCGGCGCAGGCCTGCAGGCCGGTGAGGGTGTCGGCGTCGGTCGCGTTGGCGAGTGCCGGGTCCTTCTTCAACTGCCGGGAGACCGCGCCGAGGTCGCCGAGTGCGGACTGGACGAAGATGTCGATGCGCGCACCGGCGCTGCGCAGTCGGTCGACGTATTCGGGCACGCCTACGAATGCCGCAATGATCAGCGCGCGGGCACTGGGCCACGCACCGACCTGCTCCGGGTCGGCACCGTGCGCGAGCAGCCAATCGAGGCACTTCAGTCGCTGCGGATCAGCCTTGCCGAGTGCGTGGGGACCATGCGGATCCTCCTGGATCAGGGCATGCAGCGGCCGGTAGTTGCGCCAGCGGGCGTTCCAGTCGGCGCCCCGCGCGTCGAGTTCTTCCATCCGCGCGAGGTCGGCGTCGCCGGCGGCGCGGACGATGTCGGCGGGGGTGGGTCTGTCGGGACCTCTGACTTTTACAACCGGTGCCAGGCACGCGTTGTAAACGTTGCGCGCGCGCTTTCTCCAACTCCCTTCGCGCACCCCCTCCCCTGCGGCGTCGTCGGCTGCGATCGTGGACCCCGACCCTCGAGCCGCATGACGACGACCGACCGCACCCTCCTCGCCCGCTGGACCCGCGACGGCGACGCGCAGGCCTTCGCCGAGCTGATGGACCGACACGCCCGGATGGTGCTCGGCGTGTGCCGCCGCATCCTCGGCGATGCCAACACCGCAGACGACGTGGCGCAGGAGTGCTTCCTGCGCCTGGCCCATGCCGAGTACGGCCCGCGCAGCAACGTCGCCGGCTGGCTGCACCGCGTGGCGACCAACGTCTCGATCTCGGCGCTGCGCGCGGCGCGCGAGCGGCCGGTCCCCGTGGCAGACCTGGAGCCACCCGAGAGCGCGACGCCGTGGCTCTCGGAGTGGCGCGAACTCGAGCCGCACGTCGACGCGGCGATCGCGGAGCTGCCCGACGAGCTGCGCGCCGTGGTGGTCGCGCACTTCCTCGAGGGGCGCTCGCAGCGCGAGCTCGGGCGCGAGCTGGGCCTCGGCGACCGCACCGTCGGCTACCGGATCCACAAGGGGATCGAGCGGCTGCGCAAGCGGCTCGCGGCGCGGGGGATCCGGGTGGAGCGCGACGCGTTGGCGGCGGTGTTGGTGGCCTTGCCGGCGCCGGAGGTGGTGCCGGTGGCCTGGAGTGCGAGCCTCGGCAAGCTGGC
Source organism: bacterium (assembly GCA_030432695.1). Taxonomy (GTDB): domain Bacteria; phylum Planctomycetota; class UBA1135; order UBA1135; family UBA2386; genus JAUILN01. Next base: position 593,559 of record JAUILN010000004.1, read on the forward strand.
GTTGGCGGGTCCGCATGCGTTGGGCGGAGCTGCTGCGGTGGCGACGGTCGGTTGGGCGGTCGCGGGGTCGACCAAGGCGGTGCTGGCGGTCGCGACGGCGCTGCTGGTGATCGTGGTGGGCGGGCTCTGGAATGCGGCGCGGGAGCGCGTGATCGATCCTGCGGTCGTGGGATCGTCTGCGTCGGAGAGTGGCGAGGCGGGGAGTGAAGGGCAGGGACCCGAGCGGGGTGCCGAGTCGCGACGCGTGGCCGTCGACGTCGAACCGGACCGGGACGATTCAACCGCTGCGGCAGGCGTGGTCGCCGACGTCGTCGCGGTGGTCGGTCGCTGTGTCGATGCAGATGGAGAAGAAGGCGTCGCCGACTGCGAGGTGGTCGTGCGGCCCTTGATCCGCGACGAGGAGATCGAGCGTGCCGCGTTGTTCGGCTGGTCGGCGCCGGAGAACTGGGAACGGCGTGGGGTGTCGGGGGTGGATGGGCGCTTCGCGGTCGAGCTGGAGCCGGGTCATGGCTACGTGCGGGTCGAGTTCACGCCGCGTGTCGGCTTGCCTTGGGGCCTGTTCGTGCAGCGTCCGATGGGCGGGGAACCACTCGACCTCGGCGAGGTGCGCATGATCGGGGGGGCGGTGCTGCCGCGGATCCGGGTGGAGAACAGTGCGGGCGCACCCGAGCTGGACGTGGAACTGAAGCTCGTGCGCGGCAACGGACCCGAGCTGTTCGATCGCGCGACGCGGGCGTCGGTCTTGTCGGTCGTCGAGCTGCCTGCCTCGGACCGGTCGGGCGTGGTTCGGGGACCGGAACGGATCCTGCCGGGGAGCTGGCAGTTCGGCTGCGCGCAGCGCGATCTCGTGGCGGGGGAGATGTTCGAGCTGCCGACGGACGCGGAGGAGCTGGTCGTGGTGCTGCGGCCGCTCGCGGAGATGGAGCGGATCACCGGCACGGTCGTCGATCCGGCGGGACGCGGGATCGAGGGAGTCATCGTCGACAGAGCCGGGCAGGGCATTGACGAGCGTTTCGAGACGGACGCGCAGGGCCGATTCGTAATCCTGCAGATGGAGAAGTTCCTCGGAGGGGAGCAGCTCGTATTGGCCATGAAGCCGGGTTGGCAGAGCACCTACAGCGAGAGCCAGGTGCCCTGGGGCACCGACGATCTTCGATTGGTGATGCAGCCGGCGCGGGAGATCGAGTTGCGAGTCGTCGAGGAGGGGACCGGTGTGCCGGTCGAGCACTTCGGGTTGCGCGTCCAGTCCGGCCAGCGTCAGTCTCTGGATCCGCGAGGTCTGGAGGAGGAACTCATGGGAGTTCAGGACCACCCAGGCGGAATCATGCGCCTGCCAGTCGATGACGGCGCGCAGCGGATCCTGATCGAGCCGCAGGATCCGCAGCACGGCCTGCCGGCACCGCTGGATCTGTACGTGTCCGATGCGATCCAGACGGTGTTCGTCGTCGAGGTCCCGCGCATGACCGAGCGGAGTTTCGAGGTCACGGACGCCGCGGGTTCTCCCGTCGTCGGATCGACGCTCTCCGTGGTGGTGGGTGCGCCGGACTCGCGCTGGCAGTGGATGCGCGGCAAGGGAACGATCGGCGGGCAGAGCTTCACCTTCCGCGATGGCTGGCAGCCACGACCGCTGCGCGTGTTCGGTCTCGGGACGACAGACGCCGGCGGCCGCGTCGTGGCGCCCGTCCCCCTCGGGCAGGCCGCGCGCGTGCTGGTGCGCGGAGCGGACCACATGCCGTTCGACCGCGTCGCCTGGGACCTCGCGAGCGAGCCCGACCCGATCCCCGTCGTCATCACGACCGGCGGCACTCTGATTGGCAACCTCGAACCTCCCGAGCTGATCGCGGGCTATCGACGTCTCGCCGGTCTCGATCCCGTGGGCACCGACGGGATCGGACACCCGGCCGTGCAGTTGGTGGGTGAGGGCGAGCCGAATCAAGAGCCGGTGTTTCCCGCACGACCCATCCCGCTGCCCGCACCCGGCGAGCCGTTCCGCATCGAGCACGTTCCGCCCGGGCCCTGGCGTCTTCGCCTCACGGGGATGGTCGGTCGTCCAGGTGGCGGCGGGCGCCTGGAATCGAGCGACGTGGCCGAGGTCCCGGTCGTCGGGGAAGGCGAGGTCCGAGAGATGCTCCTCGATCTGTCGGCCCACGTGCCGGCGCGCTTGCGCGGTCGCGTGCTGGTCAACGGCGTGCCTGCTCAGCGAGTTCTCGTGTGGACAGAACGATCCGAGTCGTCGGCGGGCCGCGGGGTGATCGGTACCAGGCTGTCCCTCGACGCCGAAGGCCGCTTCGACCACATGCAGTTGCCCGGCTCGATGCGCGTCAGCACCGATTACCTATGGTCGGCCCCGATCGACATGCCCGCCGGTTCCGACCGCGAGCACGTGTTCTCCTTCGAAGCGGGCGACGTCGAACTCCGCCTCGTCGACTCCACCAGCGCGCCGGTGGCCGAGCAGGACATGATCCTGCGCCTGCGCCCTGGCGAAGACAGAGGTGATCGCTGGTCCCTGAAGACCGACGCCGACGGCCGCGCCTCGATCACCGAGATCGAGCCCGGTCGTTGGACCGTGCTGCTCGGCGACGACGAACTCGGCCACGCGCAGGTCCAAGCCGGCCAGACCGCCCGCGTTGAGATCCAGATCCGCTGACGCAACCGGAGTTTTTCCAACCGGTGCCAGGCACCAGTTGGAAAGACTCGGCTACGCTCCGCCGCCAATCCCATGGCCAACATCACTCTCAAGGGCAATCCCATCCACACCTCCGGCGACCTCCCGGCCGTCGGCAGTGCGGCTCCCGACTTCACGCTGACCAACAACGATCTCGGCACGATCTCCAAGGCCGACCTCGCCGGTCAGAACGTGATCCTCAACATCTTCCCGAGCATCGACACCGGCGTGTGTGCGACCTCGGTCCGCACCTTCCACCAGAAGGCTGCGTCGGCGGCGAACACCACGGTGCTGTGCGTTTCGAAGGACCTGCCGTTCGCGATGAAGCGCTTCTGCGGCGCCGAGGGCATCGACAAGGTGCAGACCGCGAGCGCGTTCCGCGGCTCCGACTTCGGCGCCGACTACGGCGTGACGATGACCGACGGCCCGCTCGCCAACCTGTTGGCCCGCGCGGTGGTGGTCTTCGACGGCAGCGGCAAGGTGGTGCACACCGAGCTGGTGCCGGAGATCGCGCAGGAGCCGGACTACGACGCGGCGCTGGGCGCGGTCGGCGGCTGAGCGCAGACCGGGCAACGTTTACAACGCGTGCCTGGCACCGGTTGTAAAAGTCGCGGCGGCTAGGAGGACGTGCCTCCTACCGGTTGAACAGGAATGCCGGGCTGTTGGCCAACGACCACGCCAGGTCCTGCGTCGCCGCCTCGCGCAGCGGTGCGCGCCACGCAGCGGCCTGCTTCAGGTAGTGACGGTGCAGGACCGCGAGCTGCTCGGGGGTCCGCTCGGCCGCGGGCGTGCGCACGACCGCGAGGAGTTCGTCGTCGAGACCGCCGTGGCGGATCGGTCGGTCGCTGTCGGTGACCTGCACGCGGAAGCGGCCGAGCACGTGCTGGCCGCCGTAGGGGAAGGTCATCCTGAGCGCGATCAGGTGGCCGCCGGGTGGCGGAGTGGCTGCGTCGCTCGCGGTCTCGACCACCAGCACGTGGCGTTTGCCGGCCTCGGGATGCAGCGCCCAGCCGTCGTCTTCCGGGGTCAGGGCCTTCTCCGCCGGATAGTTCTGCTGGCTGAAGTCAGCAGTTGCAGTGGTGAGCTGCAGTGGGCGAGACTTCGTCGCGTCGGCCAGCGGGATGAGCTGGGCCGAGAGGTGGCCGAGCACGAAGTTGCCGCTGCCGGCGCGGCCGGGACCGTTCTTGGGCAGCGACTCGTGCGGCAGCACCTCGAGGCGCAGGCCGTGGATCGGCCAGACGTCGGTGAAGACCGTCGCCGTGTAGACGTCCTTGTCGGGCGCCTCACCGCCGGCGACCACCGAGCCGTCGTCCAGGCGAGTGAACGGCACCCCGCTGTCGGCGCGGACCGTGCCGAGTTCGGCCTCGTGCCACGCCGTCTCGCGCAGCGCGCCGGCCCAGGCCTCGAACTCCTGGCGGAACCGGTTGCGCTCCTCGGGCGGCAGGGCATCGACCGTGCCCGGGTCGTCGGGATCGACGGTGGGGGCGATCGCCGCCAGTTCGGCGTCACTCGGCGGACGGCTGAGGAAGCGGAGGTACAGCTCGCGGACGATGCGGCGTGGGTCGCTCTCGGCCGCGGCGAGTTCCACCACCTCGTTGCCGGGGTCGCGGACCGCCTCGGCGAAGGTCGGCCCGTTGACCATGCTCAGCGCCTGGCCGAGCGATAGCCCGTCCGCGCGTTCGCACTCGCAGACGCTCTCGCGCGCGGGCCGGCCGAACAGGTCGAGGAAGCCGTCGCCCGCCTTCACGCCGGGATCGATCAGGTCGCGCGCGCGGGTGCCGGGCCGCGTGCCGGCGATGCGCGGCTCGGAGCCGGTCGCCTGGTGGACCACGTCGAACAGGACCTCGGCCGGTAGCCGTCGCGGGATCGCGCGGGCGAAGTGCGTGTCGTCGTCGGCGTTCCACCGGTTGGGGCGGACGCTGCGCTGGTAGGTGCGGGTCTTGCAGATCGTCGCGATCAGCCGGCGCACGTCGAAGCCCGAGTCGATGAAGTCGCGAGTGAGCTGGTCGAGGAGCACCGGATGGCTCGGCGGATTGCCGGCCCGGATGTCGTCGACCGGTTCGATCAGGCCACGGCCGAGCAGGTAGCTCCAGATCCGGTTCACGTAGCTCTTCGCGAACAGCGGGTTCTCGGGTGCCGTGAGCCAGGCGGCGAGACGCTCGCGGTGGGTCGCGTCGGCGGGCAGCGAACCGTCGTGCTGGAACGGGAACGACGGACCGTAGCTGCGGCCGTCGGGGTCCTGCACCGTGGGGACCCGCGCGGGATCGGCCTTGCCGAGGTCGCCGATGCGCTCCTCGACCGTCGGCGCCTGCTGGTCCTTCGGCGCGTCGATGGCCTTCGGCATCCGGCCGCGGCCTGCCACGTCCTCGCGCTTCACGTCGGCGAACACCGCGGCCAGCGACCAGTGCTGGGCTTGCGTCCACTTCTCGAAGGGATGGTCGTGGCACTTGTTGCAGTTGAAGCGCACGCCGAGGAACAGCTGCGTGGTCGCCTCCATCGCCGCGTCGGGTTCCCGGTGGATCTTGTGGAACGCGGTCGGCGGGTCGTCCCAGGTGGAACCCGAGCTGGCGATCAGGTCGCGGACGAAGGCGTCGTAGGGGCGGTTGCTGGCGATCTGCTGCTTGATCCAGCCGTGCAGTCGGCGCGCGCCTTCCTGGCTCAGGTACTTCGGATTGACCTGGAGCAGGTCGGCCTGGCGGTTGGTCCAGTGCTCGACGAACGCGGTGGAGCCGAGCAGGCGGTCGACGACCTCGTCGCGCTTGGTCCGCTCGGCGCGCGTGTCGAGGAGGAAGGTCTCGACATCGGCCATCGTCGGCAGGAGGCCGGTGAGGTCGAGGTGGATGCGGCGCAGGAATTCGGCGTCGCTGCAGGTCTCGCTCGGCAGGGTCTTGATGGTCTCGAGGCGGGCGTCGACGAGTTCGTCGATCCAGCCGTTCTGCGCCACGGGCTGCCAATGGAAGCCCTCGCGGTCGCCCATCACGAACAGCCGCGTCGCCGCGTAGGCACCCTGGTAGCGGGCCAGCACCGCGGCCTCGCCGCGGCGCTTCGCGGTCACCAACCCGCCGTCGTCGATGTCGAGGACCTCGACGTTGGCGGTCTCGAGGAAGGCGTGCTCGGTGACGTCGCGGACGCTGCCGTCGGAGAAGGTCGCGTGCACCGCGAACTGCTGCTCGCTGCCGGGTCCCTTCAGCGTGGGATCGCTCGGGAAGACCTCGAGGCCGGTGACGGTCACCGGCTCGGGCTCGAGCGTGGCGCCGCCGGCGACCCAGTCGCGGATCAGCGCGTAGTCGGGCTCGCTGCGGTCGAGCAGCTTGCCGCCCTCGTGCGGCACTGCGCCGAGCGGCTTGAGCAGGAACAGCGACTCGGCCGGGGCGGTCGGGTCGAAGCGGCGGCCGGCGAGGTCGTCGGTCAGCGCGCGGTGGTCGGCGAGCGGGTCGTAGCCGCGCAGGCTGAGCTGGAAGCCGTTCTGGCCCTCGGCGCTGCCGTGGCAGGTGCCGGTGTTGCAGCCGAGGCGAGTGAGTGCCGGTTGGACGTGCTCGGCGAAGCCGGGTTCGAACTCTGTGGTGGGTTCGAACGCGAAGTCGAGGCCGGCGCTCTGGCCGGCGAAGTGGGCGACGGCCCGGGTGTGCAGGGACTCGGAAGTCGTCGGGTCGGCGCAGCGGATCCTGCCACGCTCGTCGATCGTCAGCTGGCTGCCCTGCAGATCCCACTCCACGTAGCGGGTGACGTCGACGCGGCTCCCGTCGGGATGGACGGCCGTGACCAGCAGCTGACTGGAGGCGTAGCGGTGGGGGAGGTGAACGTGCTCGGGGAAGACTTCGAGGCGGATCGCCGGGGCGGACGTGGGGCGGGCGACCTGGGTGGCGGTCGCGCCGGCGAGTAGGAGCGCGAGCGCGGTGGTCACCGCGGGGAGCGAGGCGCGGTTCATCGTAGGTCTCCTGGGCCTGCCGCGTCGGCGGGGTTCTGCAGGGGCACGGCCACGGTGCTGCTCAGCACCGCGCCGGTCTTTGCATCGAGCAACGTCAGGCTTCCAGCGCGCCCGACGACCGCGAGCCGAGCGCCGTCGGGCGACAGCGCGAGGCCGTAGGCCGGTTCGGGGAGATCGCGGGTCCACAGCGTGGTGGGCTCGCCGCGCATCTCCTTGCCGTCGTTCTCGGTGACGGCCGGAATCGCGTAGCCGCGGACCACCGCGCGCGTGCCGCCGACGCTGCACACCGCGAACGCCGCGGTGCCGTTGGCCGACCACTCCAGATCGAAGACCCGGCCGGGCAACGCCTCGAGGGTGTGGATGCGGTTGAAGTCGTCGCCGATGACCCGCTTCTGTTCCCGGTACATCCGGAACACGCCCGGTGCGCCATCGGCGCCGGCCACCAGCAGCTCGTCGCGCATCGGACGGCGATCGACCGCGATCAGTCCACCCTTCAGCGCACCCGGCGTGATGCTGGTGATGTTATCGATGAACTGCTGGGTCTCGACCTTGGTGAGCTTCATCGAGCGGTCGCGGCCGACGGTCACCAGGTGCGAGCCGTCGGTGGACCAGCAGGTGTCGAGGACCCAGTCGTCGTGCGCGCCCTGGAACAGGATCCGTTCCCCGGTCGTGGCGTCCACGGTGCGCACCACGGTGTCGGCGGCGCCGAAGGCGATCTGCGTGCCGTCCGGCGACCACGAGACGCCGAACAGGCAGTCGTCGGTGAATCGGCTCGCGAACACGCGCGCGCCGCTGCGCAGGTCCCAGGCGAGGACCTCGCCGAAGCGGGCCGGGGAACCGCCGACCGCGGCGAGGCGGGTGCCGTCGGGGGAGATGGCGAGGGCTTCGAGGCGGGCGGAGTCGCAGCGCAGTCGGTGGGCGATCTCGCGGAGGGTGCCGCTTACCACGCGGTGCACCACGACCTCGCCGCGGCCGGGGACGGCCAGCAGGCTCGCGCCGGGGGTGCTTGGGTCGGGCGCCCACGCCACGTCGGTGAGCACCGGCGCCACCGCGTAGGTCTCGGGGGCCTCGGTGACCGGGATCTCGACGTCGAAGTCGTGGGGCGCGCCGGCTGTGATCCAGCGCGCCAGCAGCGCGACCTGGGTGTCGCTGAGCGGGTCGCCGTCCTCGGGCATCGCTGGCGGAGCGCCGTCGCGCGGCAGCAGGACCTCGTGCAGCAGGCTCGCCCCGACGTCGCCCGGCACCACGATCGGATCGGTGCCTTCGATGCCCGCGAGGATCGACGCGTGCGAGGTGAGGATCACGTCGCCCTTGGCCTTGCCCTCGCGGTGGCAGCCGGCGCAGTGCTCCTGCAGCATCGGCAGGATGTCGCGGCCGAAGCTCGGCACCGGTGCGTCGTCCTGCGCCGCGAGCGCGGTCGTCAGCGCGAACAGGAGCAGCAGGGGGCGCCTCATGCGAACAGCTCCTGCACCGGTTCGCCCTTCACCAGGTCGCGCGGCTGGTTGAGGTGGTTGAAGACGATGGTCTTCGGGTCGATGCCGACCGCGTGGTAGATCGTCGCCAGCAGGTCGTTGGGGTGGACCGGGTCGGAGAGCGGTGCCGAGCCGGTGGCGTCGGACTCACCGTGGACGTGGCCGCGCTTGATGCCCGCGCCTGCCACCGCTGCGGTGAAGCAGTACGGCCAGTGGTCGCGGCCGTCGGCGTCGTTGTTGTTGCCCGACGTGCTGAGGCCCATCCGCGGGCTGCGGCCGAACTCGCCGACCGCGACCACCAGCGTGTCCTCGAGCATGCCCTTCTGGTCGAGGTCCTCGATCAGCGTCGCGAACGCCGGGTCGAAGCGCGGGGCGGCGTCTTCCTTCATGCGCTTGGGCAGGCCGACGTGGCAGTCCCAGGAGTGGCGGTCGCTGTTGGCCTGCTTGGGCCAGTTGACCTGGACGAAGCGGGTGCCGGCCTGGACGAAGCGGCGGGCCATCAACAGGCTCTGGCCGAAGGTGGTGCGGCCGTAGCGGTCGCGGAGCTCGTCGGGCTCCTGCGCGAGTTCGAAGGCCTCGCGGGCCTTGCCCGAGATCACCAGCTCGAGGGCCTGCTGGGAGTACTCGTCGAGGCCCTGTTCGGCGACGGCCTGCTCGAGGCCGGGCATCTGCGCGTCGATCAGCTTGCGCAGGCGGTCGCGGCGTTCCAGTCGCGCGATCGACAGCTCGGGCCGCAGCGCGAGATCGTCGGCGCGGACCCGGTCCATCTTGGTCTCGTCGAAGTCGTTGCCCGGCGGGTAGAGGACGTAGGGGTCGTAGGCCCGGCCGAGGAACCCCGCGGTGCCCGCCTTGCCGATCACGTTGCTCTCCTGCAGCGGCCGCGGCATCTGCACGAACGCCAGGGTCGGCTCCTCCGGTGGCCGCAGCTTGATGATGTTGCTGCCGAGGTTCGGGAAGTCCTTCGGCGAGGGCGGTTCGAGCTGGCCGCTGGGGCTGACCTTGTCGGCGGTGTAGCCGGTCAGCATCTGGTAGTGGGCGGCGGTGTGGTTGAACAACCCGTTGGGCGAGTAGCTCATCGAGCGGATCAACGTGAGCCGGTCGGTGACCTCGGCGATCCGCGGCAGCAGCTCGGTGACCTCCATGCCCTTCACCCGGCTCGGGATCATGCCGAACTTCGAGCGCACGTCGGACGGCGCGTCGGGCTTCGGGTCCCAGAGGTCGAGGTGGCTCGGTCCGCCCTGCAGGAAGATCAGGATCACCGACTTCGCGCGGCCGAAGGACGGCGGGCGGAGGATGGGTGAGGTGCGGGCCAACGCGCCGAGGCGCAGCAGGTCGGCGCCGGCGAGACCGAACAGCGAGCCGCCGCCGATCCGGAGGATCTCGCGGCGGGAGGGGTGGGGAGGGAGAGCGGGCATGGTGGAGGCGCCAACCAAAGTCTGTCGTGGTTGGTGCCAGGCACGGACCACGACAGAAACCGGAAGTCTGTCGTAGTTGGTGCCTGGCACCGACTACGACAGATCCGAGTGTAGCATCGCGGCCCGCGCCATGACCGACACCCGATCCTCGTCTCTCTCTTCACCCACCCGTCGCGAGTTCGCCGCCTGGACCGGAGCGGCCGCCATCGCGCCGTCGCTGAGGCTTCCGCGCGGCCGGATCCCTGCCAACGACAAGGTCCAGATCGCGGTGATCGGCATGGGCATCCGCGGCAAGAACCTGCTCCGCAACGAGTTCTTCGGCAACGAGGCGTTCCGGGTGGTCGCGGTCTGCGACGTCGACCAGAACCGTCGCGAGCACGGCAAGGGCTTCGTCGACGAGCGGCAGGGCGACAAGGACTGTGCGGTGCATGCCGACCACCGCGAGGTGTTGGCGCGCAGCGACGTTGATGCGGTGGTGATCGCCACGCCCGACCACTGGCACGCGATCCAGGCGCTGGACGCCTGCAATGCCAAGAAAGACATCTACTGCGAGAAGCCGCTGACCCGCACGCTGCACGAGGCGGAGCGGCTGATCGATGCGGTGCGCAAGACCGGCGTGGTGTTCCAGACCGGCAGCCAGCAGCGCACCGAGTTCGGCCACAAGTTCGTCACCGCCGCCGAGCTGATCCGCAATGGGCGGATCGGCAAGGTGCTGACCGCGCACGTCGGGGTGGGCGACCCGCCGATCTGGTGTGATCTCCCGGAGGAGGCGGTGGAGCCCGGCCTCGACTGGGACCGTTGGCAGGGCCCGGCGAAGGAGCGGGCCTACAACGAGATCCTCAGCCCGCGCGGCGTGCACACGCACTATCCGATGTGGCGTCGATATCGCGACTACTGCGGGGGTCCGCTGGCCGACATGGGCGCGCACCACTTCGACATCGTGCAGTGGGCGCTCGGCATGGATGGCTCGGGGCCGGTGGGGATCCTGCCTCCCGCCGAGGAGGGTGCGAGGCGCGGCGCGACGCTGGTCTACGCCGACGGCACGCGGGTGGTCCACGGTGGCCCGAGCGGTGCGACGTTCGTGGGGACCGGCGGCATGATCCACGTCGACCGCGGCCGGATCTCGTCGGTTCCCGACAACCTGCTGAAGGACCCGCTCCCCGACGACGCCGAGCTCCTGCCGCGCCAGCCCAACCACGGCCAGGACTGGCTCGACGCGATCCGGAGCCGCCAGCGCCCGATCTGCGACGTCGAGGTCGGCGCGCGGTCGTGCGCGGTCAACCTGCTGTTGTGCGAGGCCTACGAGCGCCGCGAGGTGGTGCGCTGGGATCCCGCCGCCTGGCGCTTCGTCGACGACGCGGCGGCGAACGCGCGGTTGGTCGACGATGGCCGCGACGGCTACCGTCTGCCGGCGGTCTGATCGCCGGACATTTACATCCGGTGCCTGGCACCGGTTGTAAATGTTCGCCGCAGGCCCCTTCGCGATGAGCCCTTCCAACCCCGAGCAGCCGACCAAGATCGACGGTGCCCCTTCTGCGCCTGCGCGCCCCGGCGGGCCCGGTCTCCGCATCGGCGACCTGGTGGCCGACCGCTACCGCATCGTCGCCGAGCTCGGCGCAGGTGGCATGGGTGTGGTCTACCGCGCGACCGATGAGCGACTGGGCCAGGACATCGCGCTGAAGATCGTCTCGGAGCAGTGGGCTGCAGACGCTCGCTCGGTCGATGCCTTGCTCGAGGAGCTGCGGCTGGCGCGCCTCGTCTCGCACGCACACGTCTGCCGCGTGCACGACGTCGGCGACTGGGCCGGCCGACCGTTCCTCACCATGGAGCTGGTGCCCGGCGAAGACCTCGCCTCGCTCTCCCGGCGCGTCGGTCGGCTGCCGCGTGAGAAGGCCCTGCAGTTGGCTCGGCAGATCGGCGGCGGCCTGGCGGCGGTGCACGCCCGCGGCGTGGTGCATCGCGATCTGAAGCCCGCCAACGTGCTGATCGACGGCGACGGCAATGCGCGGCTCACCGACTTCGGCATCGCGGCGCGGGCCGATGCCGACGGCCGGGTCCGGGTAGAGGGGTTGGCCGGCAGTCCGTCGACGATGGCCCCCGAGCTGTTCCAGGGCGCGGCGCCCTCGGTGCAGAGCGACCTGTTCGCGCTCGGCTGTGTGCTGTTCCAGGTGTTCACCGGGCGAGCCCCCTTCCCGGCGACGTCGTTGGACGACCTGTTCGAACGGCATCGACGCGGCGCACCCGCGGCCGGCGCGGTGGCGCCCGACATCGACCCGGAGGTCGAGGCGGTGCTGCAGCGCTGTCTGAGGACCGACCCCGCGCGGCGTCCCGCTTCGGCACTGGAAGCATTGGCCGGACTGCCCGGCTTCGATCCGCTCGCCGAGTCCCTCTCTGCCGGCGTGACCCCGTCGCCCGGCTTGCTGCATTCCGCGAACACCGACGGGCTGTCGACGCCACGGACCGCGCTCGGGATGACCGTCGGGATCGTGGTCCTGACCGTGCTCGCGGTCTGGCTGCTCGGCACCGAGAGCCTCGTCGGGGTCACCGGCCTGCGGCATCCCCCGGCGGTGCTCGCCGACCGCATCGCCGAGCACGTCGCGGCACTCGGTCTCGACGCGCCGCCGCAACTGGAGCGGATCGACGCCGGCGGGACGCCGGCCGCGGTGGACCCTCGAGACCTGGAGATCGTCGACCGCGCCGGCCGCTTCGAACTCGACCGACCTCTGCTCGAGGTCGCGCGCCGCGACCCGAGCAGCAAGCGCTGGGAGCTCCTGCGCCGCCCGGGTACGGCGGCCCTGTCGTACTGGCTGCGCGAGTCGCCGGGCGAGCCGTTCCTGCCATCCGATGGTGGGGGCCTGTGGCTGCGCTGGGACGACCCGCCGGCCCGGATCCCCGGCGAGCGCAGCCTGCGCGTGACCCACGACGGCCGGCTGCGGGAGCTGCGGGTGGTGGCCTTCGACCGTGATCCTCGGGTGTGGCGCCGCGACCCGTCGAGTCGCGATCCCGCCGCGGAGGAACAGGTGTTCCGGGTCCTGCTCGAGCGCGCCGGTCTCGACCCCGAAGCCCTGGAGCGGGTCGAACCGCGGGGCACACCGCCGGTGCACTGCGACACCCGCGCGGCCTGGATGGGCCCTGATCCGGCCAGTGATGGACGCGACGCACGCGTCGAAGCCGGTCTCCGTGACGGCGGTCCGGCCTGGTTCCGGATCTTCGACCAGGAACTCGGGCCGGCGACCGGCGGGGGACTGCGACCCGAGAACCCCGGCGTGCGGACCGGTCCCGCGCCGACCGTCTACCTCGGCTTCAACGCGATCGTGTTCGGTTTCGCGTTCGTGCTCGCCTGGCGGGCGATCGTCCAGCGGCGTGCCGACCACCGCGGTGCGCGCAGCGTCGCACTGATGGTGTTCGTCATCGTGGCGCTCGCCTCGGCCTGTCTGAGCGGGGACCCGTTCCGTCCCGCAACCTGGCTCGACCTCTGGGGTGGAGCATTCGCTCGGGCGACCGCGCGCGCGGCGTTGTTCTATGTCGCCTACCTCGGCCTCGAACCGCAGATCCGCCGGCTGTGGCCGCAGGCCCTGGTGTCGTGGTCGCGCCTGACCTCGGGCCGGCTCCGTGATCCGCTGCTGGCCTCGCATCTGCAGGTCGGCCTGCTGGTCGGCGTGGGTGTCGCGCTGCTCGACGCCGCGCTGCCTCGGCTGTCGGACCTCTTCGGACTCCCGAGTCCCGAGCCGCCGCACGGTGACCTGATCACGACCTCGGCGATGAGCGGTGGGATTCCGGCGTTCGGCGCGGTGCTGCAGGTCTCGCTGCGCACGCTGGGCTTCGCGATCGCCGAGATGCTGCTGGTGACGATGTGCCGTCGGTTGCTGCCGGGCCGACTCGCCGGTGCGCTGCTGGCGAGTCTGGTCGCCGCGCTGCTGATCGTGGTGGCCCGCGACGATTCCGGACACTGGGTCGGCTGGCTCGTCGGGCTCGCGCAGGGTGCGCTGATCGTCACCGCCGCCTACCGCGCCGGTCTGGTCGGCCTGTGGGCCGGCGCGATCGCGTACGGCCTGCTGGTGATGATGCCGATGGACGTCGACTCCGACGGCTGGTTGTTCCCGGCGACCCTGTTGGGTCTCGCACCGCTGGCCCTGACCGCCGGGTGGTGCCTGCGCGTGCTGCTGGGTTCCGGGCCGAAGGTCCTGCGACGCGCGGCTTCGGCGTGAAGACGTACGCCTGGTGCCTGGCACCGGGTGTACGTCTTCACTCCTCGGCGGCGGCGAGGCCCACCCGAATCGGCGTCCACGACACCTCGCAGCCCAAGGCCTCGACCCACTCCGCACACACGTCGGCGCAGCTGTTCAGGAACCAGTAGTCCTGCTCGCCGTGCACCATCAGGAAGCGCCGGTCGTAGTTGCCGCCGTCCGGGGTGGTGGTCCGGCCGCGAGACCATTCGTCGTGGAGTTGGTTCCGCAGCGCGTCGACCCGATCCCGCTCCACGGTGAGCTTGTCGAAGTCGGCGAAGCTGGCGAAGTGGCGCAGCGCGGCTTCGTCGTGGGCACTCCACAGCCGCCGGCCGATCGCGCCCTGGGTCGGCCAGAGCACCGCCGCGGTGCCGCTCCAGCAGCCGGTCTCGCCGGCGCCGAACCACGACCAGTCGCCGAAGCCGTACTCGACGTAGCCGGTCCCCGAGCCGTCCGGCAGCACGATGCCGACGTGCATCTCCTCCCGGATCAGGAACACGTCGATGGGGGACCGCACGCTGGCGGGCGGGTAGACCGTCGAGGTGCAGCCGGTCCAGGTCCACGCGATGGCAACGAGGACGACGATCAGGAGTGCGCGGCGACGCCGCCGTCGCGGTCTTTCCATGGGTTGGTTCATGCTGTGCGGTGCGGCGCGAGTATCCGTGGGTTGGCCGTGTCGATCACGCGTCGGGTGACGGAGCCCGCCGGTTCGTGGGGGGGCGAAGGCCGGCGGAGGGTTCGCACGGACCACGCAATTCCGTTCTCGACCGCCGCGATCTCGGGAGGTGATCCTGATCTCGGCGGGACCACAGCCCGTTCCGTTGGCCAGACCGCCGCCCGAACCGGCGCGTGCCTGCGCCCGCGGCTTCGGCTTCGATGGCGGCATGAATCGCAGCATCTGGTCGGTGGCCGTGTCGGCAATACGGCTCCTCATCCTGGCGGGGACAACGGCCGCTTCCGCACCGACGCAGGATGCTCCGGCCGAGGACTCGCTCCGCGTGATGATCTGGAACGTCCAACGCGGCGCCAACCAGTTCGAGCGCGGTCCCGAGAAGGCGCGCGACCTGCTGCGCGACCTCGCACCCGATGTCTGCCTGCTGCAGGAGAGCTACGACATCGACGGTGAGCGGCCGACGCTCGGTCGGTGGATCGCTGCGGAACTCGGTTGGACCGCGTGGCAGGGCGAGAGCCCGCACCTCTGCGTGCTGACCCGGCTGACCGTGAAGGAGCAGTTGTTCCACGCCGCCTGGCATGGCGTCGGGGCGCGGCTCGCCGACGACGAGGGCCGTGAGTTCGTCGCCTGGTCGACCTGGATCGACTGGCGGGCCTACGCGCCGTACGCGCTCCGCGACGATCCGACGATCGCCGATGCCGACCTGCTCGCCTGCGAGACGACGGGATCGAGCCGTCTGCAGCAGACCGAGGCGCTGCTCGCCGATCTGCGCGATCGCGGCCAGCTCGAGCTCGACGTGCCGTTGCTGGTCGGCGGCGACTGGAACTGTCCCTCGCACCTCGACTGGACCGCGGACACCGCCCGCGTCTACCGCTTCCGTCGCGACCTGCCGCTGCCGGTCAGTCTGGCGATGCACGAAGCCGGGTTCCGCGACGTCTTCCGGCTCGTCCATCCCGACCCCGTGCAGTCTGCGGCGCGGCGGCGACCGCGAGCGCGTCGACCTCGAAGGCCTCGACATCGCCATCGAACCGCCGAGCGACGATCTGCTGGTGGTCGAAGAGGCCCTCGCGAAGCTCGAGGCGGCGCACCCGCGCGCCCGCGAGATCGTCAACCTGCGCTACTTCACCGGCCTCTCCAACCAGGAGACCGCGGAAGCGTTGGGCATCTCGCTGACCACCGTCGAGCGCGAGTGGCGCTTCATCCGCACCTACCTGCAGGACGTGATCGAGCGCGGGAGCGCGGAGTGACCGCGGCCGACTCGTGCCCGGTTCGAGCGCATCGGCCACCGAGCGGAAGCTCCTGGTCGGCGTTCAGGGAGTGGCCTCCGGGTAGTGGTCCAACCCGGTCGTCGCGTGCGCTTGGACACGCTTCGCGCGCATCATGGATCGGGTTAGCATGATCGACGTGGCCGTGATCCATCCCACACCTCCCGATCGGCTCGTCGACGGCCGCGGTCGCCCCTATTTCCTCTGGGATCAGGAGTTGACCCTCGAGGGCTTTCGCGAGCGGCTCGCGCATGGTGACCGTCCGACCAGGGCCTACCTGGTCGGGAAGATGATGCGTCAGGCCCGGCCGGACGACGTCTTCACGTTCGTCACCGTCGCCGAGATCGTGGACTTGTGGTCGGAACTCGTTCGGTACCTCGGCCGCGAACGGAGCTTCTGGATCTGGCTACTCGGTCGTTGGGGCTTCGATGTCGGCCCAGCTGACTGATCTGCAGAAGCGGGTGCTGGGGTTGCTGGCCGACCTGTCTCCGCATCTCAGTCTCAGCGGAGGAGCGGCGTTGGCAGCATTCCATCTGGGCCATCGCACGACCCGCGATCTCGGCTTGTTCGTGCACGGTGCCGAGTCGATCGCGGAACTTCGGCGCGAAACCGTGGCGCGGCTGCGGGCGGGGGGGCTCGACGTCCGAGAGCTGCGAAGCCTCGACGCGTTCGCCACGATCGAGGCCGTCGACGGCGCGGGGGAATCGGTGGTCGTCGACCTGGTCGCGGAACCCGTTGCGACGCTCGAGCCACCGCAGGAACGCCGTGAACTCGGCTTCGCGGTGCGCGTCGACACCGCGCACGAGATCCTGGTCAACAAGCTGTGTGCGCTCCTGCACCGCTCCGAGCCGCGCGACCTGTTCGACCTTTGGTCCCTCGGGCGGGCTGGAGGGGATCTTCGGCGCGGGCTCGAGGACGCGCCTCGCAAGGATGGTGGATTCTCGGCGCTCACCCTGGGTTGGGTGCTGCGGGGCTGGAACCTGGAGAGCGCGTGCCGCGCGGCGGGCTTCGAGGCCCACCTGCCAGAGCTGCTGGCGTTCCGAGACGAGCTGCTGCGGATGGCGACCGACGGCGCGCCGTGAACTGCTTCAGGTGTCCGGCGGCGCCCGCCTCGTGAGTCTCCGCGATCCGTCGGATCAGCCGCCGCCCGCCGCCGCCCCGTAGACGTCCAGCTCGTGGATCGACCAGTACAGCCCGTCGGTCGATCCGGTCTGCTCGATGCGCAGGAAACGGGACGGCCGCGCGGCACCGACCTCGATCTCGACCACAGGGCCACCGCCGTTTCCCGAGGCCAGCGGTTCCGACCAGTCCTCGCCGTCGTCGGAGACCAGCACGCGGTAGCCCCGCGGGTAGTCGCCCTTGGAGCCGCGGCAGTCGAGGACCAGCCGGTCGATGCGCCACGGGGTGCCACCGAAGTCGACCTGCAGCCACATGCCGGGGCGCATCGGTGTGCCGGTGGTGTAGCGCGTCGACGCCTTGCCATCGAACGCGCGCGCGATGTCTTCGCCGACGTGGCTGGCCGACCAGGTCCACGACCGCATCGTCTCGCGGTCCACCGGGCGGAAGCGTTCCAGCTCCTCGGGCTTCCAGGGCAGCTTGCGGTCGGCGGTGGCGGCGCGGATGCGGGCGACGCTCGTTGGGCGAATCGGCGCGGCGGCATTGCCGAACGCATTGCGCGCATAGGTCAGCACGCTGGCGATCCACTCGTCGTCCTGCGCACCCATGGGCGCCATCAGGTTGCCGGGGTAGTCCTTGCCGTCGAGGCGGCCGGTCATGCCCTGCAGCAGGATGCGCACCGCGACGTCGGGGGACTGGAGCAGGCGGCGCGAGCCCTTCAGCGGCGGCGCGAGCGAGAAGTCGGAACCCGGGACCTCGACGCCCTGGCCATCGGGACCGTGGCAGGCGATGCACAGCGAGCGGTAGTGGTCGCGGCCGGCGCGCAGGCTCACCAGTGCGGCGGCGTCGAAGCTGGCGGGGTCGAACTCGGCGTCGGGGGAGGCGCCGTAGGACAGCGTGGTGCGGCCGATGGCCTGGAAGATCGGGTCGTCGGCGTGCTCGACCAGCAGATCGAGGAGGGTCTCCTGGCAGCGGTCGTCGCCGGCCGCGTAGCGCAGGGACTGCACCACCTGGATGCGCACGTCGAGGTCCGGGGCGTCCGCAAGGGCGAGGACGGCTCCGTTGAAGTCCGCGTCGCCGGCTCGTAGCAGGACCTCGCCGATCCTCATCGCCTGGCCGCGCACGCGCGGATCGGTGTCGTTCTCCATCCGGTCGATCAGCAGCTCGCCGTCGACGATGCCGAGGCCTTCGAGGGTCCACATCGCGTGGATCCGGCCGAGCGCCGAGTCGCTCGTGGTGGCGAGGTCGCGCAGCGTCGCTGCGACGTCGCGCTGGCCGCGCAGCACCAAGAGCCGCTGCGCGGTGTCGCGCAGGTGGCCGCTCGGGGAGCCCAGCAGCTCACAGAGGCGCGCCGGGCTTGCCGCGTGCAGGTCTTCGACCGGCCGCGTGGCGTGTGCTTCGTGCGTCAGCCGCCAGATCCGTCCGCGGCCGATGTTCTTGTCGAGGCCGAGTTCCTGCGCCACCGGCCGCAGGTAGCTGCCTTCGCGGACCCAGTTCGACTCCTGGATGATGCCGCGGTACATGTCGACCACGTAGACCGCGCCGTCGGGTCCGTCGGTCATCCAGATCGGGCGGAAGTTCGGGTCGGTCGAGGAGACGAACTCGGCGTGCTCGTAGCTGTTGTGAAGGACCACCCGCGCGCCGTCGCGTCGCACCTCGGCGCGGCGGATCAATCGACCGACCGGCTCCGGCAGCAGGTAGTCGCCGAGCAGGTCGTCGGGCATTGCACCACCGCGGTGGATCATCTGCCCGCAGCAGCCGGTGAAGTGGTTGAGGGTGCCGTTGGCGCGCAGCCGGCCCTTGCCGCCCTGCACGTCGGGGATCGCCAGTGCGGGGAAGCACTCGGCGAAGCCCGGTGCGAGCGAGCCGTCGTTGGTGACCTTGCCGTAGACGGGATGCTGCTGGAAGCCGTAGCCCGGGCGCTCGCCGCCCGCCGAGCTGAAGAACTGCCGGCCGAGATCGTCGACCGCGAGGCCCCATTGCGCGAACTCCTTGTCGACCGGCTCCGCGGTGACCGAGCCGTCGGCCGCGAACCGCAGCCGTTGCCCACCCATCGCGGTGTAGAGCCAGTTGTCGAGGCCCCAGACGAGCGCGCTGTCCTGGTGCTCGAGGTTGGCGCCGCTGCGGCCGAAGCGGTGCACCTCTTCGCGGCGGTCCATCACGGCGTCGCCGTCGTGGTCGTGCCCCAGCCACAGGATCCCGTCGTAGGTCTCCATGAACAGGGTGCGCGTTGCGTCGAGCGGCAGCAGCATCCGCGGCAGGACCAGGCCGTCGGCGTAGACGGTGCGCCGATCGAATTGGCCGTCGTGGTCGTCGTCGTGCAGCACCGCGATGGTGCTCTTCGGGTCGTCGGTTCCCGAGCCGTCGACGTCCTGCACGTAGGTGCGCATCTCACAGACCCACAGCCGGCCGGCGGCGTCGAACACGGCCATCACCGGCTCGATCACCAGCGGTTCGGCGGCCACGCAGTCGAGGCGATAGCCGGGCGGGAGCAGGAACTTGGCGCGCTGCTCGGCGGGGGTGCGGGGGGCGATCGTGGTCGGGGCGACGGGTTCTACGGGGCGGCCCTGGGCAGGCAGCGCGGTGGGCTGTGCGACGGACAGCGCGGCGCACAGCGAGCCGAGCGCCCCGCAGCCGAGGCGGAGCGAGTGGGGGAGAGTCAGCATGAAAGGCGAGTCCGGTCGGAGTTCGGTGGCTTCCTCGGGAGGCCGGAGACCGTAGCCTGGAGGGCCGTACCAAGCGCGCAATTCGACCCATGGCCACCTCCACGCATCGCCTCCAGTTCGCCACCCTCGCTGCCCTCTCCCTGTTCGTCGTCGGCGGTTGCCGCGACGTCGAATCGAACCGGCAGGACTCCGAGCCCGGGCACGGCGCGTCGGCGCCGACGCCGGGTGCCGACACCGCCACGGTCCTCGAGACCCTCGAGGCCGACCCGTACACCTACGTGCAGATCGAGGTCGACGGCGAGCCCACCTGGTTCGCGGGGCCGAAGGTCGCCATCGCGGTCGGCGACACGATCGAAGTGCCGTCGCAGGAGATGCTGATGCGCGACTTCCCGAGCAAGACGCTCGGACGCACCTTCGAGGAGATCTACTTCGTCGGCGAGCTGGTGCCGGTCGGCAAGAGTGGCGGCGCTGCGGCAGCCGCAGGCGCGAAGCCGGCCGAGGTCACCGACGCGACCAGCGCGACCGAGTCCTCCGCCGCGCCTGCTGCGATGGAACTCCCCGACGGCGGCGTAACCGTCGCCGGCCTGTTCGAACTCGGCAAGGCCGCGTCCGGCCAGCAGGTCGTGTTCCGCGGTCGGGTCGTGAAGTCGAACGCGAACATCCTCGGCAAGAACTGGCTGCACGTGCAGGACGGCACGGGAGCGGCAGGCACCAACGACATCACCGTGACCACCGCCGACACCGCGGACGTCGGCGACACCGTGCTGGTGCGCGGCACCCTGGTCGCCGACAAGGACTTCGGCGCGGGTTATGCCTACGACCTGATGGTCGAAGAGGCGTCGGTCACGGTGGAGTGAGGCTTCGCATCCCGAAGTCTGTCGTAGTTGGTGCCAGGCACCGTACGCGACAGAAAGTCTGTCGTGGTTCGTGCCTGGCACCGACTACGACAGACTTCGAGGGAGCGGGCACTCAGCGCAGCGTCACCTCGAGCCCCGGCGACGCTGCCAGGTCCGCACCGCGTGGTACCAGGCATTGCACGAACAGCTCGGTGCCCCGCAGGCTCGGAGTCGCCGGCAGCGGCAGGTCGATGCGGTTGCCGAGCGGTGGGGCCTGGACCTGCGTGGTGAGCAGGATCAACGGTTGGGCCAGCAGCTCGATCGGCGTGGCGAGCGGGATCTGCTGCTGCACGGCGGTGGCGCCGAACACCCAGAAGGCCGGTTGGCCGGCGGTGCCGCTGTCGCAGGTGAGCGCGAAGCTGGCGTTGCCGAGGGTGGAGGAGCCGCCGGGGTTCGGGCCGAGCTGCCAGCGGACGATCGGGCCCGCACCGCTCGCGGTTCCGTAGCTGCGCAGCTCGTCGTGCATGTCGAGACCCGAGGGCCGGCCCCAGCCGCCCGGTCCACCATTGGCGACCATCTGCAGCGTGCCGGTCGGCTCGCGCGGCGACAGGCGCGAGAGCACGGCATCGCGCTCGGCGACGAACAGGTCGCCGGTCACCGGGTCGACCCGGAGCGCGTTGATTCCCTGGGTGCCGAAGATCTGCGGATACTGGGTGATCGCGCCGGTCGCCGGGTCGACCCGCGCCAGCCGGCTCGAGCTCCCCACCCCGCCGCCGACCAGCAGTCGACCGTCCGGCTCGAGCGCCATCGCGTTCACTCCGATCGGAATGCCCGCGACCCGCCGCAGCGTGCCGCCACCCGGGACGTCCACCTCGTAGATCGTCGCGGTCCCGCCGCCGAGTTGCGGCAGCATCGCTAGGTAGGCAACACCCTTGGCCTGGTCGACCACCAGACCGTTGGGAACCCCCGCAGGCACGCCGGTCGTCGGGACCGGGATCAGCGCCGCCGGGTCGTTCGGTGCTCGCGTCGGGTCGAAGATCCCGAGCAGCGTGCCCACCAACCCGCCGGGTGCCCCGACGTTGGTCGGGTCCATCACCAGCAGCACCCGCCCGTCGCCGAGCAGGACGCCCGCCGGATTGGCGAGTCCGTTGAAGTTGGTGACCGTGCCGAGGTCGTAGCGCTGGCTCCGCACCACCGAGGTCCCGCCGATGTCGAGCAGGAACAGCGAGACCGGCAGGCCGATCGCGCTCCACGCCGTGGCGACGATCTGCCCGGTCTGCGGCAGGTGGACGACGACGTCGCAACCTTCGACGTTCAGCGCGTTCGCGCAGGTGCCGGAGATCTCGCAGGGCAACCCGGTGACCGAGCTGATCGCGCCGGTGGTCGGTTCGACGAAGTGGATCCCGCCGACGCCCGGCACGCCGCCACTGCCGGCCGCCTTGTAGGTCGACAGGATCAGGTGGCCCACGGGGGCCTGGGCGGTGAGGGGCGTGGCCGGTGCGAGGGCTGCCATGATGGCGAGCGACGCGGCGACGAGTCGGGGCATGGACACACGGATGGGCGCGGGGCAGGTCATGACGTCAGGTCGTGGAGGACTCTCGGTGGGCGATCGCGCCTCCTTCGGCACGGCGCCGCTCTCCCGTCCCTGCGCTGTTCGGATCCGTGGACCTTCGCAAAATCGCGGATTCGGGTCTCTCGCATGGGGCCCGCCGTAGCCGCGAGGAGCATGTGTCGGGTGGGCGATCCCTGGCGTGCCCGTCGAGCCCCGACCTCCGCTCAATCCACCATCACCCGCGCCGCACCCCCGACCACCAGCGTCGACACCCCGTCCCACGCGACCGCCTGCACCACCACCGCCGAGCCGGTCGGCTGCACCGGGAACGGCAGGCTCGCCAACTGCACGCCGCTCAGCGGGATCACGCCCATGGCTGCGACGAACGCGTCCGGGGCGAACCACAGGGTGCCCGTGTTCGGCAGGATCGTCGGCGGCTTCGGTGCGTCGAGCAGGGTCCAGACGAACATTCCCGGCGTCGCCTCGGTGCGGATGTCGAGCACGCCGGGCGTCGACACGGTGGCACGCGTGGAGGGCAGGGGTAGGGTCCTCACCGTCCCCACACCCTGGATCGGCTGCGGGTCCGAGGTGGCCAGCGTCACGGCAGGACCCAGACGGAGCGTGGCGTTGTCCATGCGGACCACCACGCCGGTCGGCGTCGTCGGGTTCGGCCCGCCGGTGAGGACGCTGGTGCCGGTGACGGTCACGGTGGCCTCGCGGACGTAGACCGCCGGCGAGGCGACTCCGCCGCCGCTCGCGCCTTCGATGCGGACGCGGTCCATCGTCACGTCGGAGCCGGTCCCGACGTAGAGCGCGTTGGTGGCGCCCACCGGGATCGTGCAGTCGGCGATCGTGACGCGTGAGTCGAGGATCGACAGCGCCGGCAGGCCCGGGCAGTCGACGAGGCTCACGTCGCTGCTGTCCTCGATGCTGAATCGCGCGTTCACCGGCCCGTTCCGGTCGAAGAGGTTGCGCGCGATCACCGGCCCGGTGCACTGCGTGATCCGCGAGCTGACGAACGAGCTGCCGGCGAGGTCGCAGTCGTCCAGCACCACCGTGCCGGCGCAGGGCCCGATCGTCAGCGGACCGAAGACCGTGGTGCCGAGGAACGAGAGACCGTGGATTACCAGGCGTTGGCCGACCGGGATGCCGTTCGCCTGCAGTCCGCCGATGCCTGGATCGGCCTGGATCACCGCGCCGGGACGGAACAGCAGGTTCAGGCCCTTGTCGACGTGGACGTAGCGGTAGATGCCGGGCAGCACGTCGAGCGTGTCGCCGGGCATCGCGGCTGCGACGGCCTGCGAGAGCGCGGAGCCGCCGCCGCTGACCTGGATGGTGCGCTGGGCGGGGAGGAGCTGTGTCGGGAGAAGGGTCGCGAGTGCCAGACTCGCGAAGACGCGGAACATGGTGGCGATCGTAGCGAGGACCGGTCGTGGGCGGTGGGGGAGGGGGTGGCTCGAATCGGGCCCGCCGTGCGCCTGGTGACTCGTTCCGGAGCGGTCGCCGGCACGTTGCGACGCGCGCCGGCTTTCCCGCATCGGGAACCCCGGCAGACCGGCGCGCCCGCAACGGCTGCGGGTCGTCCGCGAGCGGTGGTCCGCTCTGGGGCATCGCTGGTCGCCTCCCACGCCGCGGGTCAGCCTTCCTCGCTCCCCTTCGACACGCGCCCGATCGAACCGGTCCTCGTGTCCATCCACTTCCCCGAATCCCTCCGATGCGCAGCTCCCTCCTCGTTCCCCTGCTCGGCCTCACCTTGGCCGGCGGGGTCCATTCCCAGACCTACGGACGCCACGTCTTCGACGTCGACCCAGGCCCCTCGACCTACCGGGTCGGCGGCAGCGTGACGATGGGCGGCTTCACCGGCGCGATCGTCGGCACGCCTTCGACCTTCAACCCGGCCGGTGCCTTCTCGGCCGACCTCGCGCTGACGCCGACCGGGATCGTCCGCGGCCGGATCTTCGCCGACCAGCGCACGGTCGTGGCCCTGCCCACGGTGGTCGCGCAGGTCGCCAACCCCATTCCCGGCCTGCCGGCTCTGGCGACCATCCGCGTCGCCGACGTGCGGCTGCTGCTCGGTTCGGTGGATGCTGACACCGGCAACGCGGTCACCTTCGCGGTCTCGGGCGCCGGCGCGTTCTCGACCGGCATGCGCGTCGACATCCTGCAGGGCACCGCCACGCTCTCCGGCCTCGTCAACCGGACGCTGCCGTTGGCCGGCATCTCGTCGACCCTGCGCGCGGTGCCCGGCACCGTCACCGTGCAGCCGGACGGCCTGCGCCTGCAGGGCGCCGTGAACCTGAGCGTCTCGCTCAGTGATCCGGGCCTCGGCGTGACCGGCACGATGAACCTCAACGGCACCCTGGTCGGCCACGACCGCATGTTCTCCACCGACCTCACCGCGATCTCGCTGGCGCAGGGCGGCACGCAGGTCCAGCGCCTGTCCGCCGGTTCCGCGTTCGCCGGGCGCTCCTACTTCATCCTCGGCACCCGCTCCGGCACCAGCCTGGGGATCTCCTCGGGCGGCGTGACGATCCCGGTGAACTTCGACGGCTTCACGCTGATCGGCCTCAGCGACCCCAACCCGCTGCCCTACGTCGACCACTTCGGCGTGCTCGACGCGCGTGGCCTGGCGACCGCGCGGTTCACGCTGCCGCCGCTGCCGGTGGCGCTGAACCTGAACCTGCACCACGCCTACGGAGTGTTCAACGGTTCGACGCTGCTGGCGGGGTCCAATGCGATTCCGCTGACGATCACGCCGTGAGGCGGCGGGTGCGCGGTCACCGCGATAAGCTGACCGCGGTGGAGAACGACGTGACGCAGATCCTCGGCGCGCTCGAGCGGGGCGACCCGGGCGCTGCCGAGCGCCTGCTCCCGGTGGTCTACGACCAACTGCGACAGATCGCCGCCGAGCGGATGGCGCGCGAGAAGCCCGGCGCGACGCTGCAGGCCACTGCCCTGGTCCACGAGGCCTGGCTGCGGCTGCTCGGACCCGACGCGGCCCGCTCGTCGCGCTTCGCCGACCGCGGCCACTTCTTCGCCGCCGCCGCCGAGTCGATGCGCCGGATCCTGATCGACCGGGCGCGGGCGCGCGGCCGGGTCAAGCGGGGTGGCGCGCAACGGCGCCTCGACCTCGATCCGGACGCGCTCCTGCTCGACGAGGTGCCGGCCGAACTCCTCGACCTCGATGCCGCGCTCGATCGCCTGGCCGAGGAGGACCCGGTGAAGGCACGGCTGGTGACCCTGCGGTTCTTCGCCGGCCTCACGCTGGCCGAGGCGGCGGCCTCGCTCGGGCTGTCGATGTCGACCGCCGATCGGCACTGGGCCTATGCGCGGGCGTTCCTGTATGCCGCGATGGACGGGGACGTGCGGTGAGTACCTTCCGGCTCCGGGGTGGCGGTTTCACGCGCTCCGGGATGCAGCCGCGAGCGGACGGTATCGTGTTCCCGGGTTCTCCGGCTGCCGCGCGCATTGGACTGCGGGGACTGCGGGAGCCCTGGCGGTTCCGGTAGCCTGCAGCCCATGCGGCTCGTGACCTGCATCGCGTTCGTCGTACTGCTCGCGGTTCCGAACCGCGCTCAGGACGCTCCGGCGACGGATCTCTCCGACGCTCTCCAGCTACTGCAGGGGGCCTCCGAGGAGCTGGTGATCGCACCCGAGCGGGTTGCGGACGTCGTGACGTGGCTGCAGGAGATCCGCAGGCGATACCCGCGCGTCGCGGACATCCACGTGCGCGGCCGACGGAGTCTGGAGACGGCGGTCCTGTTCTTCACCCCCGAAGCCAGGGAACGGCTTGCCGGCGCGAAGATCGTCTCCGACGCGGAGTTCGGCCATCGACTGGACGGCCCGTCGGGCATCGACGCGCTCGACACATTGCTGGAAGCGATCGGCGCGGTCCTGCAGCCCGTCGGACGTGGGGCGAACGCCGAGTCGTGGGTCGCCCACTTTCGGGAGGACTACGACGTGCCTGCGGTGTGCCGACGCTTCAGGGCCCTTGCCGAGATCGCGGAGGCAGGGTGGAACCCGTTGATGGGTGATGGCGACGAGATCTTCCTGTCGCGGCGCGGATCGCGAGCACTCTTCGTCTTCAAGCGCGGCCGTGGCGGCTGCCCCTCGGGGTGCATCCACAACCACTACTTCTACTTCGAGGTCGACGCGGAGCGGGGCTCGGTCGACGCCCGCGGAGAGGCCGTTCCGGACTTCCGATCGGCTCGCTACTACCTCTGGGGTGTTCCGGCGCGGTTCGCGGTGTCGGTGTTCGCCGACTTCGACGAGCTCCTCGCGGCATCGCGCCACGCGGAGTGGTGGGTCGTGCTGCACGCGGCGGAGGCGACGGGCGCGCTGCTGACGCTCCGTGGACTGGAGCACGCCGATCCGCAGGTGCGTGCCAGGGCTCTCTGGCACCTTCGAGGAGTCAGCGGCCAGGACTTCGGTGGTGATGCCGCGGGGATCGACGCGTGGCGCTCGTGGCTCGAGGCCCAGGACTTCACCTGGTAGTGAGCAGCTCTTCACGGCGAGACCCTCCGGGACGTGCGCATCGGCCGAGAGAAGGCCCTGCGAATCGAGCGGTCTGGCCAGGATCCTGCGCAGGAATGGGGGGGCCGTCCCATGATGCGTGGGCACTCGTTGGATGCCCGACCTGGAGATCACCCTGAGACCCCTCGATTCGTTCCTCCTGCTCCCACTCCTCGCGCTCTGCGGCCCGCGACTCGTCGTGGCGCAGGACGCCGCCGACTTCCAGCGCCTCGGCACCTGGATCCAGCCGATCCCCGGCTCGCTGGTCCTCGCGGGCAGCCAGGATCCGCCCGACTGTGTCGTCGACGTGTTGCTGGAACGGGCCGGAGGGCGCACGGCGGTGATCGGCGTGCTCGGCGGAGGCAAGCGCAAGGGCCTCGGCAAGCGGCTGGTCGAGCGTGGCGCGCTGGACGTGCGCGGGATCGCACCCTTGCCGGCGCGGGGCAAGGCGCGCGATGCGGCGCTGCTGGCGTGGTTGGAGTTGGACGGGGTGTGGCTGGGCGAGCGTGCTTCACCGGGTGACGACCCGACGACCGACGCGTTGGTCCTCGAGGTCGCGCGGCGCGGCGGCGTGGTCGGTGCGGGAGGAGCCGCGGTCGAAGCATTGCTGGCGAGCGACCGCGCGCGCGAGCAGCCGCTGTTGCCGTTCGTGGTGGTGCGTGCTGGCAGCGGTGCGGGAGATCCGGTCCCGGGTGCCGTGCAGTTCGCGGTCGACGAGGACGCCGCGTTGATCGTGCACACCGGGCGCCGGGTCTGCGGATACGGCACCGGCGGTGTCGTCGCGTCGGTGGCGGGCACGGACAGTGGCTGGCGGGCGCTGCGTCAGGAGCTCGAGGTGATCGACGTCCTCGATCCCGGCGATCGGCCGTCGTACGCCCTCGACCTGCTGGCCTGGATGCGCGCCGCGCAGGATCGCGTCGGCCCGGTGTTTCCAGCGGCTGAGCCGGTGCCGGTCGAGATCTCGCGCGGCACGTTGGTCCTGCAGGGTGGCGGGGGCGTGAGCGACGCGACCTGGGAGGCCTTCGTTGCGGCGGCCGGCGGCAAAGACGCGCGCTTCGCGTGCGTGCCGAGTGCCAACGACTTCGAGCCGGGCGAAGACGTGCGCTCTTACAGCGCCGGCCAGTTGCGTGAGCGCGGCTGTTCGCACGTGACGGTGTGTCACGCGCCGGGCGCCGCCAGTGCCCACGCCGACGCGCGCCTGCACGAGTTGCTGCAAGCGGCCGACGCGGTGTGGATCGACGGCGGGCGGACGTTCCGCTTCATGGACCACTACCAGGGCACCACCGTAGCCGCGCTGCTCGCCGAGGTGCTGCGCCGCGGCGGCGTGGTCGGCGGCAGCTCGGCAGGGTGTCAGGTCCTCGGCGAGTTCCTGGTCCGCGGCGACCCGCGCTCGAACCGGGTGCTGGTGCAGCCGGGCTACACGCGCGGGCTGGGGCTCCTGCCGGGTGTCGTGCTGGACGCGCACTTCCTGCAGCGCGAACGCGACACCGAGTTCCGCGAGTTGGTCGCGAATCACCCGCAGTTGCTCGGCATCGGCGTCGACGAGAACACTGCGCTGGTGGTGGAGGGTCGGGTGGCGCGGGTGCTGGGGGAGAATCGCGTGTCGTTCGTCGATCTGCGCGAGAACCGCGACGGGGAGCCGGTGCGGTTGAGAAGCGGGGAGAGCTACGATCTGAAGGAGCGGGGGGTGAAGGACGCGCCGTGAGCGGTCACTCTGCGCGTCGTCAGCACGACGAGGATCTCGTCGGCCGACCACGGGCAGTTCGGCGACCGTGTCGCTCCCGTTTCTCGTGCCCGAGTCTCCTCGGGCAGACTATCGCAGGCCATCGAATGGGCCCTCGTCCGGGATCGACCGAGGTCGATGCCGCGCACCGGTCAGCCACTCCCATAGCGCTCGAATGACGGCCTTCCCCTTCCTCACGCGCGAAGACCCCAATGCCAAGATCAAGGGCTCGCGCGATCCGTTGGGCATCCAGCCGGTCTGGGCGGCGTTCGGTCGCCACCTGGTCCTCAACCTCACCACGCAGTCATCGTCGGTGCGTGGGTTCACCAGTGTGCTCCTCGCGCGCTGGTTCGGCGAGCGGCTGATCGGGTCGGGGCGGATGCCGGCCGAGGCCGCGCTCGACGTGTTCCTGCGTTTCGAGCAGGTCGCTGCCTACGTCCGGCACGTCGCGCATGGCGTAGCGGATTCGGCGATCCGGGGGATCGAGCGGGTCCGCCTGCATCTCGAAGAGACCGGTGGGCGGCCGCGGATCGATCTGGGTCGGACGGGCAGGATCCTCGCCGACCAGAAGACCTACGGCCTCTGGGGGCTCTACTCGGTACCGGCGCGCCGTTCCGGGTGGTTGGCGGAGGGACCGGTCGGACTCACCGAGGAGGCCCGCGCGTTCGTCGAGCAGCACTACATCCGGCCGATGGGACGCAAGGTCGCTCGGCTCGAGCGCCTTTTGGTCGAGGGGGGCCGCTTGGATACACGGCGTGGTGGCGACCAGGTCTTCCAGTTGTTGGTCGGGCCGTTGCAGCCCGGGTTCACCGCGGCGGAGCGCGGATTCTACGGCCGCGACCTCCGCGATGGTGGGGGACTGCCCGGTGCCGATCTCCAGCGGAGGTTCCGCGAGGAGCTGGAGGCTGCCGACCGGCTCGCCCAGGGATTCGGCCGCGGAGACGTCGAGGCCCTCGTCGAGCGGACGGTGAGCACGCGTCCCGAGTTGGCAGAGAAGCTGCTTCGCATCGCACGCATCGAAGCCGTGGTGGCGCCGGCCGACGCCTTGTTCGAGCTGGTGTTGGCCCGCGATGGCCGGGCGGTCGATGCGGTGGCGGCCGAGGTGGGCGCTGCGTGGCGGGGGCCGCTGCCGCATCTCGACCGGATGGCCTTCGAGTCTCTCGCCGTCGAGATCGAGCGTGCCAGCTCGCGGGAACGTCGAGAGCACATGGCGGTCTGCGACGCGGCCCTGTCGGGAGGCGACCTCGCTGGCGCGATCCGCGGTGTGGTCCGCTGGAACGCACGGGTCATGGCCGAGCGGAAGTCGGCGCCGTGGGTCACACTCGCACGCGACGGCACGTTGCAGGTGCGTTATCGGGGAATCGAACGTCGTCTGCCCTCGGGCGACGAGTTGGCGAGCCTCTGGGCCAACAGCTACTTCGTCGACGCGCTGAAGGCGGTCACCCGGGAGCTTCGCGGATGACCTCGGACATCCCTCAGGAGGTCCTGTCGCGTGCGCTGGGCGACGCGGTCGCGGGGCGGCGGGTGCGGGTCGCGGTCTTCACGACCTTCTGCTTCGAACCGGGCTTCTTCGAACTCCAGGTTCTGCCGGTGCTGTTCGAGCATCCGTTTCGTCAGGCCGACGTCCTGAAGCGGATCCAGCTCGAGGACGCGCTGCGCGAGGTCGACGAACTCGCCGTCTACTACGACCAGCGGGAGCTGGTGCCGAGCGAGGAGCCAGCCACGCTGGACTATCGGCGGATCGACGTACGGCATGCGACAGGAGCCTTCCATCCGAAGTTGATCCTGCTGTTGGTCGACGAACTTCCGGATCGGCTGGAGGCGGTCGGTTTGGCGCGCGGGGCGCGGCGGCAGAGTCTGTTGGTGGGGATCCTGTCGGCCAACCTCACGCGGGCGGGCTGGTGGGAGAACGTCGAGTGCGCGCATTTCGAGGAGATCCGCGATCGGGAGCTGAGCGCCGAGAGGGTGCCGTTCCGGCGTGACCTGTTGGGGCTCCTGCGGCGCGTGCGGCGCGCGGCGGCGCCTGCGGAAGAGCATCGGGCGCTCGAGCGGATCGGCGAGTTCCTAGGTTCCCGCACGGTGCGTGACCGGCCGGCGCACGAGCGCAGTGGAGGGAAGTGGCACACCCGGATCTTCCACGGCCAGACCGCGTTCGCCGAATGGCTCCGGGCGAGACGACTCGGAGCCGTTCGATTCGATTGGAACCTCGAGATCATCTCGCCCTACTTTCCGCGAGCCGGTGCGCGGCCGCTGCTGGCCTTGCGGGATCGGCTCGGCTTGCGACAGGTCCGCGTGTCGCTGCCTCTGCGCGAAGACGGCAGTGCCGCGATCACGGCCGAGACCTACGCGGCGGTCGAGGCGGCGGGAGCCCGGTGGGCCCGGCTGCCGGCGGAGGTCACCGGGCGAGGCAGTGGCGGGCAGGGTGAGCGGCTGTCCGATCGCTTCGTGCACGCCAAGGTCTACCGGTTCTGGGGAAGGGCGCCGGACGGTGGGCGTCGCGAGATCCTGGTGGTGGGCTCGGTGAACTGCACCGAGGCCGCCCATGGCCGGGGTCGCAACGTGGAGGCCGCCTGGCTGGTCGACGGCTCGGCAGGCGGACGGGCGAGGTGGTGGCTACAGCCGTTGGAGGCTGCCCCGCAGCGCTTCGCGGAGGAGGCGCCCGCCGAGGAGTCGGAGGCATCGGGAGTCTCGTTGGATCTGGCACTGTCGTTCGACTGGGCCACCGGTCATGCCACGTATCGATTGCGCGAGGATCGCGACACCGGGTTGAGGGTGCTCTCCGTGGCGCGCGGCGAGCTGTTCGTCTTCACCGCGGAGCCCGGTGAGGCGTGGCGCGAGCTCGGTGAGCAGGCCTCGGCTGCGCTCGAGGAGCAGCTGCGGTCCACCAGCTTCGTCGAGATCGAACCGGTCGACGGGACGCCTGCCTGGGTGGCGTTGGTCCGGGAGGAGAACGTGGCGCACCGACCGTCGCTGCTGGCGCGATTGACTCCGGAGCAGATCCTCGAGTTCTGGTCGCTGCTGAGTCCCGAGCAGCGCGCCGCATTCCTCGAGAAGCGGCTGCCGGAGCTGCGGATCGAGGGTCTGGAACTCGCGCCGTCCGGCCGGTTCGCGCAGGTGGCGACGTTGTTCGATCGCTTCGCCGGGATCTACCACGCCTTCGGCTGTCTGGGGCGGTCGGTGCACGAGGCCCTGGACGAGGGCCGCGAGCACGCGGCCGAGTCGCGGCTGTTCGGATCGAAGTACGACTCGCTTCCAACCCTGTTGGAGCGGGAGGTGGCCGACGACGCACGGGATCCGCTGATTCGCTACGTCACCTTCCTCTGTGCCCGACAGGTCGTCGAGCGCGTGGCGCAGGACTGGCCGGAGTTCGCCGCGAGAAGTCGGGAACGGACCGTGCGGTTGCAGGAGCTGCTGTCGCGGAGCGGCGAAGTGCGCGCTGCTGTAGGGCTCGACGATGCGGCGTTCCTGGAATGGTTCGAGCCGGCCTTTCTCGCGGCCGCGTCGGACCCGGACGAATTCGAGCGGGCGGAGGGTGGTCGATGACCGGGCTGCGGCGGGTGACCGCGGCGCTGGTCGACGAACTGATCGACTTCGCGCCGACTGCCGAGGCGAAGCGTCGCGGCTATGCGAGCTACCAACGCGATGGCGCGGTCGCCCTGTGCAACATGCTCGCGGCGAACCGTGTCGCCTACCTCGCCGACGAGGTCGGGATGGGCAAGACCTACGTGGCGCTGGCGGTCGCGTCGTTGTTGCGCTGGCAGCAGCCTCGGGCACGGATCGTGGTGCTGGCCCCACGCGAGAACATCCAGCGCAAGTGGGAGAAGGAACTCCGCAACTTCGTGCGGCTGAACTGGCGGCACATCGGCCTCCGGGTCAAGGCGCTCGATGGCGAGCCGGCGTGGCAGCCGATGGTCTGTGGTTCGCTGGAGGAATTCCTGCACGAAGCACTGATCGACGGGGACCGCGACTTCCTGCTACGCGCTACCAGCTTCTCGTTGCCGTTCGAGGAACTCGACGCGCGTCGCAAGCTGCGGTGGCGGCTGCGCAAGCTGGCGCCCTGGGTCGACGCAAGGAGGCTCGCCGCCAGGACGCCGGGAGATTTCCGCGATGCCTATGGAATGGCCCTGAACGCTCTGGTTCCGGAGATCGATCTGCTGATCGTCGACGAGGCCCACAACCTGAAACACGGCTTCGGTCCGAAGGTGAGCACGCGGAATCGCCTGCTCGGCCTGGCGCTGGGCCGCGGCGCGGAGGAACTCGATCTGCCGGACGACTATCGGCCGCGCGTGCGACGTGCCCTGCTGCTCTCGGCCACGCCGTTCGAAGACGACTACGGCGCCGTACAGCGGCAGCTCGACGTGCTGGGCTTCGGCGCTGCCGAACTCCTTTCGGGCGGGAGCGGGACACCCCGCAGCGTGCGCGAGTTGATCGACCGGGAGCGCGGTGAGGAGGAGCAGCGGGAGGTCCTGGCGCGATTGATGCTCCGTCGGGTCGCCGGCCTGCGGATCGCGGGGCGCAAGTTCACGCGCAACATGTACCGCCGCGAGTGGCGGCAGGGCGGCCTCGACCGGCACGACGAGCCGATGCGTCTCTCCGATCCGAAACAGCGACTGGTGGTCGCCCTGGTGCAGAAGAAGGTCGCAGAGGTGCTCCAGCACGAGCGGTTCGGGAACAGCTTCCAGATCGGGATGCTGTCGTCCTTCGAGAGCTTCCTGGAATCGGTCGGTCGCATGCGGCGGGTCGGGCAGACCGGTGGAGCCGAGGTCGACCCGGACGAGGGCGCGGTGTTCGACGACGCGCAGCAGGCCGACGACCGGAGCGAGCGGGAGGGCGTGGACCGGGATGCCGTCGGCTCGGTGGTCGAGTCGTACCGGGCACGGTTCGGGGAGGGGCTACCGCATCCGAAGCTCGACGCGACTCGCGATGCTCTCGCCCGGTGCTTCGAGGACGGCGAGAAGCGGCTGGTCTTCGTGCGGCGGGTCGCGACCGTGGGTGAACTGGGTGCACGTCTCGACCGTGCCTGCGACTCGTGGCTGAAGGACCGCATGGTCGACGCCTTGCCGGCGGCGATGCAGGGCGAGCTCGAGGAGCTGTGGCAGCGCTACCAGGCCGAACGGCGAGCGCGAGTCGGCGTGCCGGCCGGGGACGAAGCGTGGTCCGACCTGCGGGATCCAGACGACGACCGGCAGGCCTTGTTCGTCGACGAGGATCCGGGCGGTCGGGAGACGTTCTTCTCGTGGTTCTTCCGCGGAGAGGGTCCCGCCGGCGTCCTCTCCGGCGGGGCGTTCCAGAAGAACCGCTTCGCCAGCCAGAGTTCGGCCTACGCCACCTTCTTCGAGGCCGATCACGTCGGCTGGTTGCTCCGTGAGGAGGGTAGCGCGGGCGAAGACATCGTCGCAGGCCTGGCCTCGCAGCTCCGCGAGAGTCGGCACGCCACGGTCGTCCGCCTGCGTGACGGGGCCTGGCGCTACTACCAGCACCGCACGAAGGTCCGCGACTACCGCAAGATCCTGGTGTTCGAGTCCTACCAGGCGGCCGGGCTCGAGCTGCTGGCGGCCGAGGCGCCAAAGCGGCTGGCCGCGCGGGCCGAGATCATCCTGCGGCAACGCTACGTCGACGTCTCGGAGCCGGCCGGGAAGCCGCCCGACGGCTTTCCTGGGCCGGAACGCAGTCTGGGGCTGGCCACCTTCTTCACCGAGCTGGCGCGGGACTCCGAACTCTGCGCGGCACTCTGGCCGGACGAGATGACGGCCGCGGCAGCAACCGACCTCGAGGCTTTCCGATGGGGTTTCCGCCGCCGTGAGCAGCGGCGGGAGTTGCTCTCGGCGATGGCGCGTCTCGGCCTGGCCTACGTCGATCTCTACCTCGAGGCCATCGCCGCGGTGGGCTCGTTCGCCCTCAAGACCCAGCCAGGTGCGGGAGCCGACGAACGCCTCGCTCGGGCCTTCGTCGCGCGTCTGCGGCAGCAGCAGGATCGAGCCGGGCCGTCGGCGTGGCGAGAGCTGCACGATGCGGCACGGCAGTTCGATCTGCTTCTCGACGTCAACTTCCCGGAAGTTCCGGAGGCGGACCTGCGTGGCGTCGCGCGGATCTACGGCCAGACCCTGCAGCACCAGATGCCGATCGGCCGGATGGCGGGCGGAGTCAACAAGCGCCTGGTCCGGCAGTTCCGGATGCCGGGCTTCCCGTTGGTGTTGGTGACCACGAACGTGCTGCAGGAGGGCGAAGACCTGCACACCTTCTGCCGTCACGTCGTGCACTACGGCATCACCTGGACCCCTTCGGCAATGGAGCAGCGCACCGGCCGCGTCGACCGCATCGGAAGCCTCGCGCAGCGAACGCTCGACGGCCGCCGCGACGAGCCGTCCGGCGCCGAGCTCATCCAGGTGCAGTTTCCTCACCTGCGTGACACGGTCGAGGTGTTGCAGGTCCGTCGGGTGCTGCGGCGGCTGAATCGGTTCCTGGAACTCATGCACGAGGGTAGGGGCGGCACGGTGTCACAGGACAGTCGTCTCGACACCGCCCGTGCACTCCAGGAGGAGACGCAGGTGCTGCCGCAGTTGCAGGGCGAGATGCGGTCGCTGTTCGAGGTGGAGGAGACATGGTTGGCGGCTGGGCCGGGTGCATTGGGTGCGCCGTGCATCGATGCGGAATGCGTGAGGGGGCTCGCGGGCCTGGAGGTGCAGCTCGGTCGGCTGGCCGAGGAGCTGTCTCGGCGTCGCGCCGTGCAATGGGCTCGCGACGGCCGTCGCTATCGCCGGTCCGGGAGCGCGATCCTCGATCGCGGTCGTCTGCAGGTGCTGCGTGGTGAGGCGCGGGGGCCGCAGGTCCAAGAGGGAGCCGGAGAGCTGCCGCACCGGCGATTCCAGGTGAAGCTGATTTCGCGTCCCGGGCGGGAGGAGGTTCTGCTTCGCTGCGAAGCCGCCGTCGAGGAGTTCGAACTGGATGACGAACGCGTGGACTGGCTCTACCGGGCGCAGCGAGTCCTCGGCGGCGTGCGGCTCTCGATCGAGCCCACGGCAGGACGGCGGAGGTATCTGGTGCGGGTCGGTGTCGATCTGTTGTTCGGGGAAGCGACCGCGCAGATCGATCCGCTGGAGGGCGCGGTGCTGCGGGTGGTGACGGCTGCGGCGGCGTTGGGGAGCAGGCGGGAGCTGGAACGAGGCGACGCAGCGATGCGCGCTCCGGACCCCGACCTGCTGGCGATGGTCGACGAGGTGATCGAGGCGCAGGCCCGCGGTGGCTGCGCTTCCTGGCGGCACCAGGCCGGCGAGATCGTGGTGGCGCTACGAGATGGGCGCAGCCAGCGCGTTCGCCTGGCCCTGGTGGACGAAGCGGTCCGTCTGACGTCGACGGTGGTGGATGCGGAGGTCGTGACTCGCAGCCTCGACCACTGGCGCGAGTTGACGCTTCGCGCCTGGGTCCGCAACGGCCGCAAGGCTCTCGTCGCGTTCGGATTCGACGAGGAGGATGCGTTGATCGGCGGGATCGAGCAGCCCCGCGCGACGCTCGATCGGGAGCAGCTGGAGAGCTACGTGGAAGCGGTCGCCTTGGAATGTGACCGGTTCGAGTTCGCGCTGACCGGGCGGGATCGAGAGTGATGGCTTGCGGCGTGACGGCCCTTCAGGGCGGGTCTTCGCACGATCTCGCGGATGTCCGCGACTCACGCGATCCCGCGCCGTCCCGCGCCGCCGACGCCTACCTCGGTGCTCTGGCGACGTGATGGCCGATGAACGCCATGCCGGTCAATACCGTCAGATCGGCCAGGAACGAGGGGAGATACCAGCTCGTCAGGTCGAGTGTGGCCGGCGTGGAATTGAGGATGAGCGCGGTCGCGAACGACGATGCCAGAGCGAGCAGGCCGAACCGGAGCGCGGCGGTCATGGCCAGGATG
The DNA here is from genome assembly GCA_030432695.1 of bacterium. Classification (GTDB taxonomy): domain Bacteria; phylum Planctomycetota; class UBA1135; order UBA1135; family UBA2386; genus JAUILN01. The sequence continues at coordinate 629,502 of JAUILN010000004.1, forward strand.
CCGAATGAAGTGGCGGCGAGGGTGGCGCCGAAGCCGTTGCCGTAGCCGAACAGCCATCGGGCGGCGACGATCAGGATGGCCGTCGAGACGAAGATGCCGAGGCGCCGCCACCGGCAGAGTCGGATCACCAGGACTGCGGCGAACAAGGTCAGCGAGGCCTGCACGACCGCTTCGACCAGGTCCATCGCGGTGATGCCCAGTGCGTGCGTGGTGGAGGTCATCCGTGCGACCGGGATGTCCGACAGGAGGCCCGAGCCGTAGCGCCACGGGTCGGACCAGTCGGTCTTGAAGACCAACTCGCTGAACTTGTAGGCGCTGGCGAAGGCCATGCCGATCAGCAGATCGCGCCCGACCGCCGGGTCGCGGGCGCGGCCCGAGAACAGGCGGACCCAGGAGGTCAGGAGCTTCGGCGCGTAGCGGCGGATGAAGGGTTCTCCGGCCAGGTAGAGCACGAAGGCCATCAGCGCGGACTGCGTCGCGTCGGCGAGTCCTCGCTGGAACGGTCCCAGCTCCTGCCATGCCGAGGGCGCGTGGTGGGTGGTCAGCGCCCAGCGTGCCATCATCAGCACGAACACGACCCCGGCGAGTCGGCGGGCGCCACGCGTGTCGCCTCGTCCATCGCGCCAACGTCCGTACGCGATCCCCAAGGCGCCGGCTGCGGTGAGTAGGAAGACCAGCCCGTAGGCGGTCTGTGCGATCGAGATGGCGGACGCTTCGAAGCGGGTCGGTGCGCTCACGGATGCCGGGTCGGGCGGCCGATCCTCGAGGACCTCGAACGCGACGACATGGCCGTCGAGCCGCGCGATCTCGACGCGGATGGGGAAGTCGGGCAGGTTCGGATAGCTGCCGCGCCACGCGGTGCGCTGGTCGCAGGCGATGCCGGCCGCAAACGTCCTCGGTTCCGTGGGCGAGAAGTTGTCCGGATCCAGTCCGGCACGCTCGAGCAGGTCGGCGTCGGAGCGGGTCGGTGTCTCGGACGGGCGGGAAAGTCGGCTCGATGCGGCGACCCGTAGCCAGAACAGGTCGCCGTGGTGGGAGACCGCGACCGCAGCGCTGCCGGACCGGCTGGGTGGAGAGCGCACGTACGGGTTGGTCTTCTCGGCGTCGGTGAGATAGTCGGAACTCTCGATGTAGACCGTGCGGAACGTGGGTGGGAACCTGCTGCCGAGCAGCTCACGGATCCTGGCGTCGACGTCCGCGCGGCCGGTCGGCGCGCCGGGCAGCTCCTGCCGCACCACGTTGCGAGCTCCCCAGTGGCGGAACCCCGAGACCGAATAGTGGTCACCCGGTTCCGTGTCGTGGCCGAGCCAATGCAGGATGTCGCGGGCCTGCCCGACCAGCTCCTGGGGCGAGCGATCGAGTGGCACGGCGCGGTGCATGGAGTGCAGCTCCTTGATCGCCGTCTCGATCGGCATGCAGCACAAGGCCGCAAACAGCAGGAGCGCCGCGACCGGTCGCGAGAGTCGCTTCGATTCGCCTGCTGCTGCGACGAGGTCCGGCGAAGGGGTCTGATTGGCCTCGAGGACGGCGCGGAGCGGGTCGCCGCCGGGCAAGCTCGCCAGCACGGCGAAGGCGGAGTCCGGCCGGTCGAGGGGATCGTCCTGCAGGCAGCTCGCGATGATCCGGTCGATGTCGTCGCACGGCTCATCGACGAAGTCGGAGATCGGCCGGGGCCGCGGCGGGGAGTCGTTCAACGGGTCGGTCGGGTCGCTGCTCTGCTCGTCGCGCAGGCGAGTTCCCGAGAACAGCTCGTAGAGCACCAGACCGAGCGCATAGAGATCGCTGCTGGCGGTCGCGGGTTGGCCGCGCAGCTGCTCGGGCGCCATGTACAGCGGCGTGCCGACCAGGCCGGTCGCGCGCGTCTGTCCGGCGGTGGTCGCCACGCCGAAGTCGGCCAGCTTGGCGCGGCCGTCCTGATCGATGAGTACGTTGCCCGGCTTGAGGTCGCGGTGCACGAGCCGTTGTTCGTGCAGGGCTGCGAGCGCGGTGCACAGCTGCCGTGCGATCCCGACGGCCTGGTCGTACGGCAGTCGGTTCTCCCGTTGGAGTCGCGAAGCGAGGTCTTCCCCGTCCACGAGCTCCATCGACAGGAAGGTGCGGTCGTGTGATTCGCCGATGTCGTGGACTCGGCAGATGTTCGGGTGGGTGACCCGGCGTGCCAACCGCACTTCGGCGCGAAACAGCTCCAGCCGCCGCCTCGACCGATGGACCGACGCCGGCAGGGTCTTGATCGCGACCGGAATGCCGAGCGTGAGATCGTTGGCCCGATAGACCTGCCCCATGCCGCCTCTGCCGAGCAGCTGCTCGATGCGGTAACGGCCTGCCAGTACGGTGCCGGCCACCAGCGGGGCCTCGTCGTCGGGACGTTCCTCGCGGCCGGCGCGCGACAGGATCGAGCGCGTCGACGGCCGTTCGGTCGGTTGGTCGCTGGGACGCAGTTGCCCCAGCAGCGCGGTGGCATGCTCGTGGATCGCCTGCGCCTGCGCAGGGTGCGTGTCGCAGAGCCGCGCTAGCTCCCGGTGCTGCGCGGTCGCCGGTCCCGCCAGGATGCGCCCGATGGCGATCTCCAACTCGCGCGACAGCATCGTCTTCGTGCGGATCCGTTACGGCGAGGTCGGCCCGGTGATCCGAGCTGAGTCGGGAAGCTCGATTCCGCTGCAGACTCAGCAGGTCGGCCGCGCGGGCGACATCAGGTCGTAGAGCGTAGCCGACCGGAACTTCGGGCGAGGCGGCGCTCGCGGAATTCGCCCGTACGGAGCCCCGTCGGGCCTCGAGGGGTAGGCTGCTTCGAATCCACCGCTCCGAGGCCGACAGGAACCAGGTGTTCGCGCGGCCGGGCTTGGGGAGCGGGTTCGTCCGCACGGTGCCCGACCACAAGATGACCGCAGGAAAGGTAGCGCTGCTCATCGCAGACCTCGCCGGGAGCACGACGATGTACGAGCAGCTCGGGGACGACGCCGCGCGGGTGCAGATCACCGGCTGCCTGGAGCAACTCGCAGTCGCGGCACAGTCCCATGGTGGCAGGGTGGTCAAGTCCTTGGGGGACGGCGTGCTCTGCGTATTTCCCGAGGTCGAGCCTGCATTCCGGGCCGCGATCGCAATGCGGCAGGCTGCGGCCTTCATGGGACTCGTCCTCCGGGCGGGCCTGCACTTCGGACCCGTCGCCGAGGATGCGGTGGGGGACGTCTTCGGTGACGCCGTCAACACCGTCGCGCGGGTTTGCGACGTCGCGGCGCACGCGGAGATCATGCTGACCCACGAGGTCTATCGGCGGCTTCTGCCCGAGCGAGCGGCGCAGCTGCAGCCACTCCCGCCGGTCGCGCTCAAGGGCAAGCGTGAGCTGCTGCAGCTGTTCGCGCTGCACCCGCCCCGGAGTGGTGCGAGCACGGCCTCCGCCGATCTCGATGCCATGCTGGAGGCGGCGGCACCGTCCCGGTTGCGGATCGCGTACTGCGGTCGCGATTGGGACTGTGGTGACGAACCGCTGGTGCTGGGGCGAAGCGAGGACTGCGATGTCGTGCTGGCTACGGCGCGGGCATCGCGACGGCACGCCAAGGTGTTCCGGATGGGGAGCAACTGGTACGTGGCGGACACGAGTTCGAACGGCACCTGGCTCGTCACCGGTCCAGAGCCGGCGATCCGATTGCATCGCGAGCGCTCGCCATTGATCGGCAGTGGGCGCATCTACTGCGGCGTGGACCCGGACGCTCCCGGCGCTGCGGCGATCACCTACCGCGTTGGACGCGCCACATGAAATGGCGGGTCGGCTGGAGAGCGCTCCGAGAGCCTCTACCGGTTGGGCGGAGCGTGCCCCGGTCCTTCCTCGACCAGCGCCACCTGCCGATAGATCTCGGCCAGCGGCAGATCGAGGTCGATCGCTGGAAGCTCCAGGACCGCGTCCAGTCCATCGGCCGCGGTGATCGTCCACTTGCCGTCCTCCAGCGACAGCAGATCCACGTGTGCGCGGAACTGGTCGATCAGCACGTAGTGGCGCAAGGACGGGATGCGCGCGTAGTGCTCGAACTTGCGGCCGCGGTCGTAGGCCTCCGAGGTCGGCGACAGGACTTCGAACAGGACGGTGGGGTTCGTGATCGTGTCGCGTTGGTCGTCGTCGAAGCGCATCGCGCCGCAGACGATGGTGACGTCCGGGTAGGTGTAGAGACCGGTCGCGGCGCTCTTGATCCGGAGGTCGGAGGTGTGGACCTCGCAGCTCCGTGATCCTCTGAGTCGTGCGCGGCTCTCACCGATCACGTTGGCGCAGATCATCGAGTGTGCGCGCGACCCCCCCGCCATCGCGAACCGCTCCCCGGCGAAGTACTCGGACTTCGTCTCGGCGACGCGCTCGGCGGCGAGATACTCCTCGGGAGTCAGATGGTCCGACTTCGGATGGGCCATGCGGGCCGCATGATAGCGCTTCGAGATCGGGGCTCGGCAGGTCTGCGGCAGTCGCCCGGGATTCCCTGAGGTCGATCCCGCACATCGAGCGACCATCCTCCACGAGTCGCCCCCGACTCCCCGATCCGATGCTCTCGCCCGAGGAACTCGAACGACAAGGCGTGGCGCTGCGCGGCCTCGCGCGCAGCCTGCTCGCCGATGCGCACGCGGCCGACGACGTGGTCCAGGAGGCCTTCGTCCGCGCGCTGGAGCGCCCGCCGCGTAACCCGGCCTCGGCGGGTGCCTGGCTGCGGCGCGTGGTGCGTGGTCTGGCGATCGACGGCCGACGCGCGCGCTCCCGGCGGGCGCAGGTCGAGCGGCCGATCGGCGAGGTCGAACCGGCCGCGCCCGATCCCTCGCGCGGCATCGAGACCCAGATCAGCGTCCTCGAAGCCGTGCGTGCCCTGCCCGAGCCGTACCGCGGCATCGTCTGGCAGCGCTGGTTCGAAGGCCTGCCGCCGCGCGAGATCGCGGCGCGCAGTGGGGAGCCGGTGAAGACCGTGAAGACCCGGCTGCACCGCGCGCTGGCCATGCTGCGCGAACGCCTCGACGCGGAGCACGGCGGCGACCGCAGCGCCTGGGCCCTGCCGTTGGCGGCGCTCGCGCTGCCCGAGGCGCTGACCTCGGCCGCCGCCGGGGGCGCTGCGAGTGCCACGACCGTGGCCTCTCCATGGGCCCTGCCTCTGACCCTCTGGACCCTGCTGATGAAGACCTCTGTGATCCGTCTCTCCGCCGTCGCGCTGGTCGTGGTCGGCGCGCTCGCCGTGGGCTTCGCGGTCTGGGGCGGCGACCCGGATCCGCAGCCGGTTCCAGATCCTCGCCAGCCGACCACGCGGATCGCGGATGCGGGTGCCGAGACGTCGGTCGATGCCCGTGTGCAAGCGGCCGGGTCGAACCAGGGAGACGGCACCGAGAGGATCGCCCTCACCGAACCGGACCTGGCGCCCGACACCGGCGCGCTGCGCTTCGAGGTCCTCTGGCACGACCGCTCGCCGGCGCCGGACATCGCGGTGATCCTCCGGCGGGCGACGCCGGGACTACCGCGGGTAGTCTTCGAGCGGGGCGTCACCGACGCGGAAGGTGTGGTCACGTTCGAGGGACTGGACCCGGGAAACTACGAGGCGCGCACCGACCGGGACATGGACGCTGGCGTGGAGGTCGTCGCCGGCGAGACCACCGAACAGCAGATCGTCCTCGACCGCGGCGTCGACGTGCGGGGAGTCGTCGTCCACGCCGATGGGTCGCCGGCGCCGGGAGCCGTGGTGTGGTTGCAGTCCTACTTCCTCGACTGGGCGAGTGGCCGGGCCCTGGCGCTCGCCGGCGCCGGCGGTCGTTTCGCCTTGAGGTCGATCCCGGCCGGGAGCTCGTTGGGAGCGCTCGCGGCGTCCGGAGGGCACGATGCACCGTCCGAACTCGTCGATCTGGACCTCGTCGAGAGGACGGACGACACCGCCGAGGTCCGGTTGGTACTCGGCCGGTCGGGGGGCAGGATCGAGGGGCGAATCGTTGCGGCGGAAGATGGTGCGCCGTTGGCAGGCGCGCGGATCGCGTTCGGTGCGCGGCTGCGGAACCTCGAACACCGCGGCCGCCAGTACGTCGAGCGATGGGGGTTGCGGACCGTGGAGACCGACGCCGACGGTCGGTTCGCGGTCGACGGTCTCGCGGTCGGTGAAGTGGCCTACACCGCGCGCGATGCGGGGCGGGGCTTGCTGCGGGGTTCGGTGGAGGTCCTCGATGGAAAGACGGCAACGCTGGAACTCGCCCTCGATCGTTCGGCGACGATCCACGGCCGCGTGACCGATTCCCAGGGGCGACCGCTCGAGAACGTCACCGTGCACGCCTACGACGCGGCACCGAGTCTGGACTTCGTGCAGGGTGGGCAGATCGACTTCGCGCTGGCCTTCGGGCATGTCGCGGCGGTGACTGCCGCCGACGGTTCCTATCGCCTTGCCGGGGTCACGCCAGGAACCGTGCACCTGGTGGTGCAGAAGTCACCTCAGCTCGACCCGGCGCGGCGACATGGCGGGGGCGGCAGTCCCTACCTCGCGACGACGCTGGAGGTCGCGCCAAACAGCGAGGTCGAGTGGAACCCCGAACTCGGCGAGGGCCGGGTCCTCGAGGGCCGGGCGCTGTATCGCGACGGCCATCCCCTCGCGGGCGAGTTCGTGTCGATCCGAACCTCCGAGGGCAAGTCCGCGGGCACCATTGCCACGGACGCGAAGGGCCGCTTCCGCTTCGTCTCCCTCACCGAGCCGCTCTACCATGTCTACGTGCAGGTCTTCGACAAGCCGCGCGACGCGCCCTCGGTCGAGCAGTCGAACGTCGTGCCCGACCAGGGACCGATCGAGATCCGCGCGAGCTTCGACAAGCCGGTGGAGCTCGAAGAGGGCAAGGTCACCGGGCGCCTGGTCGATGCCGGTGGCCGGCTCACCAACCCGAAGGCTGCGACCGTGTTGCTGGTGACGGAGTCCTTCAGTTGGTACACCGCCAACCTCGACGAGGAAGGCCGGTTCCGGTTCGACCGCGTCGATCCAGGCCGACTCCGGCTGGTCGTGATGGACGGTGAGACGATGGTCCACGAGGTCGAGGCGTTCGAGCTGGCGCCGGCCGAGGAGCGGGACGTCGGCACGATCACCACCTCGGGCGTGGTTGCCGAGGTGCGGGTGAAGATCCGCCGCGCACCGGGCGCCGAGGAGTTCGAGCCCTCGATCTCGTTGCGTCGCGAGGACCGGGTGCGGGGCGTCGGCGTGAAGCCGGGCGGCGTCGACGAAGTGGTGATCGGCAACATCGAGCCGGGCGACTATCGATGGACGCTCTACTGTCCGGGCGGGGTCTCCGGCGAAGGCGAGATCACCCTGCGGGAAGGAGCGCCCGCCGAGCTCGAGATCGAGCTGGTCCCCGGCGCCGCGGTCAAGTTCGACGTTCGGGTCGCCGCCGACGCCGACCTCGGCGACGTGACGATCGTGTACGAGCGCGACGGCACCGAGTTCCACCGCTACACCTACAAGCCAGACAGCGTCCTCGACTTCCGTCGCTACTACGTCGGCAGTCGCTTGCCGCCCGGCGAGTGGCGCGCGGTGATGACCTCCACCACCGGGCTGAGTGCCGAGGCGCGGTTCTCGATCACTTCGGTCGACGAGAAGCCGACGCCGGTGTTGGAGCTGAAGTGATCGATCAGTCGCCGATCGTGAATCGATAGGTCGGCGACAGGCCGAAGCGTTGGAAGCCGCTCAGCGGGCTCGACTCCGGCCCCGCGACCTGGACGTGGAGCTGCGCGCCGCGCAGTGCGGGGTCGGCGGGGATCGGCACCACGAACCCGGCTGAGACCGGGCTCAGCGAGAGCAGCGGCTCGATCGTGCCGGCGACGTGCAGGGCGCAGGGCCCGAGGTTCAAGGGCGTCGGCTGGAAGCCGGTCGCCAGGAAGGCCACGAACGGCAGCCCGAAGAACGCCGGCGACACCGGCGCGTCGAAGCGGAACTCGGGGCTGCCGAGGAGCGGCATGTTGTGGAAGCGGAGGGCCTGGTAGCCACCACAGAACGACGTGGTGACCTGGCTCCAGGTGGCGCGGGTGCCGGGCGCGTAGCGCACCAGGTCGTCCACCGGCTGCGGCACCACGTTGCCGCCGGGGCCCGGCCGCCACGCCTGGCCGCCGAACAGCACGACCTGCAGGGAACCCGGGTCGTAGGCGGTGGCGTGGTCGAGGATCGCCGGACCGCGGACCGCAGGCGAGGTCTCGCGCCAGCCGAGCTCGCCGTACTCCCAGGTGTCGTCGAGCACCGCCTGGCCGAAGTTCTGCGACATGCCGCCGTGCAGCACGGCCCGTTGCCGGTCGGAGTCCCAGCTCAGGCTGTGGTCGGCGCGGGCGGGCGGTGCCAGCCTGTGAGGGTGGCGAATCCAGGTGCGGCCGTCGTAGCGCCAGGTGTCGGCGAGCGAACCGAAGGGATCGTTCCCGCCGAACAGGAGGATGCCGTCGGGGGTGCTGGTCATTGCGTGGCCACTCCGGGCGGGTGGCGCGAACTGCGGGGCGAGCTGTTGCCAGCGGAAGCCGGACCAGACCCAGGTCTCGCCGCTCAGGGCTCGCTGCGCGTCGGTGCCGCCGAACAGCACGAGGCCGACGCTGCGGTCGTGGTAGGCCAACGCCGTGTCGCGGAGCGGAGGGGGCGCGGGCGTGCTGGTCTGCTCCGACCAGTCGGAGCCGTCGAACACCCAGGTGTCGCCCAGCGTTGCGCCGCCGGGTATCCAGCCGCCGAACAGCACGGTGCGGCCGCTCGGTGGATGGAACGCCATCGCGTGCCCGACGCGCGGTGGCGGTGCGTGGTTGGTCTGGACGCGGGTCCAGGCGCCGTTCCGGTATTCCCAGGTCTCGGCCGCGGGGAAGCCGCCGAACAGCATCAGGCCCGTGTCGGTGGCGGCGATCGCGTGGCCCTGCATCGCGGCGGGCCGGCTGGCGGTGGAGTCCGGCGTCCAGGCGAGCTGCGCGCGGAGGGGTGCGGCCAGTGCGGCCATTGCGGCGAGCGCTGCGCCGGCCAGGAGAGGGCGCTTCGGGATGGAGGTCATCGTCGGTGCGGTGCGTGCAGTGTCTCGCGGGGCACCTCTTCTCCAGGGAGTGGGTCCGGGAGGGTTCAGATTTCCGAGGAGATTCCGGCCCGCCTTGCGCCGGATCCGATCACATCGACGTTGCGACTCGCCTTGACATGCCGGGACACCGCAAGACCATCTGCGGCGATGCGGCGTCTCCTGCTTCGATCCTCGGCCCTCCTGTCGTTCCTCGCCCCGGGCTGCTCGGGCGAGCCGGAGCCTCCCGAGGAGGGCTACGAGAGCCGGGCTCTCGGGCCGCGCGAGACCAAGGACGCCAAGCGCTTCCGCCGCCTCCGCCCCGACGAGTCCGGTCTCGCCTTCGCCCACCACCTGAAGGCCGTCAACAACCTGCCCTACGTCTACCAGGGCTCCGGCCTGGCGGTCGGGGATTACGACGCCGACGGCCTGCCCGACGTGTACCTGCTGTCGCAGGACGGGCCCAACAAGCTGTTCCGCCAGACCGCTCCGCTGCGCTTCGAGGACGTGACGGCCATTGCCGGTGACGGCCTCGACGGCGGCGACGCCTGGGGCACCGCGGCGAGCTTCGCCGACCTCGACGGCGACGGTGACCTCGACCTGTTCCTCTGCAACCTGGAGTCTTCGACGCTGTGCTTCCGCAACGAGGGTGACGGCACCTTCACCGAGTGCGCGAGGGCGTGGGGGCTCGACGTGGTCGCGGCGAGCACCGGCGTCGCCACCGCCGACTACGACCGCGACGGTGACCTCGACGTCTACCTGCTGACCAACCGCCTGCTCGGCGCGACCCTGCCTGCGGAGTTCGTCGCCGAGCTGGAGCTGCCCGCGGCGATCCAGAAGACCCGCGAGGAGCTGTTTCCGCCGTACCCTACCGTGCGCAACGTCGAAGGCCGTGCGGTCCTGCCGAGTGGCTACGAGGACTTCTACATGACGATCGGCCCGAAGGTCTTCGTTGCCGGGCAGGCCGATCGGCTGCTGCGCAACGAGGGCGGCGGCCGCTTCGTGGAGGTCACCGAGGCGGCGGGGGTCAAGGCCTACGACAACGGCCTGTCGTGCACCTTCTGGGACTACGACGACGACGGTTGGCCCGACCTGTACGTCGCCAACGACCTGGAGTCGCCCGATCGTCTGTACCGGAACCAGCGCGACGGCACCTTCCGCGAGGTCACCGGCGAGGCGCTGCCACACACCGCCTACTACGGCATGGGCTGCGACTTCGGCGACCTCGACAACGACGGGCTCTTCGACTTCTGCGTGGCCGACATGTCGAGCACCACGCACTTCATGTCGAAGATGCTGATGGGGAACATGGACGAGAACCGGTGGTTCCTGATGAACGCGGAGCCACCACAGAAGATGCGCAATGCGCTGTTCGTGAACACCGGCACCGGACGGTTCCTCGAGGCGGCGCAGATGGCGCACCTGGCGAGCACCGACTGGACCTGGTCGGTGCGGTTCGTCGACCTCGACGAGGACGGTCGTCTCGACTTCCACGCCAGCAACGGCATCCCGCTCTACGAGGACAACCCGGACACGGTCGCCGAGTTCAAGCGGCTCTGGAGTCGGGGGGACCAGCGCGAGGCGTTGGCGATGGCCCGCTCGATCCCCTCGGTGGCGCAGCGCAACATCGCGCGGCGGCAGGTGGGCGACCTGGAGTTCGCCGACGTCGCGGCGGAGTGGGGGCTCGACGACGAGACCGTCAGCTACGGGGCCGTGTTCGCCGACCTCGACCGCGATGGCGACCTCGACCTGATCGTCAATCACCGCAACGAGGTCGCCGGGCTCTACGAGAACACCACCTCGGGCACCCACCGTCTGCTGGTGTCGCTGCACGGTGACGCGTCGAATCGGCAGGGCGTGGGCTCGAAGATCACCCTGCGGATCGGTGACCACGTGCAGGTGCGGATGGTCAGTCCGACGCGCGGCTACATGAGCGCCGGCGAGGCCGTGGAGCATTTCGGATTGGGCAGCGCGACCCGGATCGATTCGTTGGCCGTGCGTTGGCCCGACGGCACCGAGCAGACCTGGACCGACCTCGAGGTCGACCGTCAGCTGACCTTCTGGAAGGATCCGGCGATCCGTTCGGCGAAGGTGCCCACCCCGGACCGCGAACCGTGGTTCGAGAGCGGCGTCCTGGACATCGGCCACCACCGGGAGCGCGACTTCGACGACTACGCGGTGCAGCCGCTCCTGCCGCACCGCCTGTCGCGACTCGGTCCCGGCCTTGCGGTAGGCGACGTCGACGGCGACGGCCTCGACGACCTGTGGATCGGCGGGGCCGCGGGGCACGCCGGCACGCTCGCGCGGTCGAAGGGCGACGGCACCTTCGCGGAGATCGATGGGCCGTGGGCTCGGCACGGCGCGGCCGAGGGGCTCGGTGCGCTGTTCTTCGATGCGGACGGCGACGGTGATCAGGACCTGTACGTCGTCCACGGCGGCATCGAAGCGATGCACTTCCCCGGCGACTTCCGCGACCGGCTGTACCTCAACGACGGTGGGGGCGGATTCACCAACGCGCCGGCCGATGCGCTGCCCGATCTGCGGCTCAGCGGTAGCTCGGTGGCTGCGGCGGATTTCGACCACGATGGCGACCTCGATCTGTTCGTCGGCACGCGCGTGGCCCCTGGCCGGTATCCGGAGGCACCCGGTAGCGTCTTGCTCCGCAACCTCGGCGGACGCTTCGAGGATGCGACTGCTGCCGTCTGCCCGCAGCTCGCCGAAGCCGGCATGGTGACCGGCGGGATCTGGACCGATGTCGACGCCGATGGCTGGCTCGATCTGGTGGTCGCCGCGAACTGGCAGCCGCTGCGCGTGCATCGCAACGCAGCAGGCGAGCGACTGGTCGACGTGACAGAGGCACTCGGCCTCGCCGACGTGCGCGGGCTGTGGCACGGAGTCAGCAGCATGCGGATCGGTGCGGCGACCCGGCCTGCGCTGGTCGCGACCAATCTCGGCCTCAATACCAAGTACCACGCCGATGCGAGCCACCCGCTGCGCATCTACGCGGCCGACTACGACGACGACCAGGAACTCGACGTGGTGGAGGCCAAGAGCAGTGGTGGGGCGTTGCTGCCCGTTCGGGGTCGCAGTTGCAGCTCCGCGGCGATGCCGTTCCTGGCCGAGCGCTTCCCGACCTTCGAGTCGTTCGCGCAGGCTTCCCTGCCGGAGATCTACGGCGAGGACCTGCTGCGTGCGGCGACCATGCTGGAGGCGCGGGAGTTGCGTCACCTCTTGCTGCAACCAGCGGATCCCGGCTACGTCTTCGAGCCGCTAACCCGTCGCGCGCAGATCGCACCGGGCTTCGGTGTGGGGATCTCGGACTTCGACGGCGATGGGGTGCTCGATCTGTTGATGGCGCAGAACTCGTTCTCGCCCGAACCAGAGACCGGGCGCTTCGATGGCGGCCTCGGGGCGGTGCTGCGCGGCTCCGTCGGAGGCGGCCTGGAGTGGATCGCGCCGCGGACGTCCGGCGTGGTGATGCCCGAAGACGCGGCGGCGGTCGTGGTCTTCGACGTGGATGGCAACGGCACGCCCGACGTGGTCTGCGCGACCAACGATGGGCCGGTCCGCGTGTTCCGCAATCGAGGCGCCGTCGAGCGCTGGTGCACGGTGCGACTCGTCGGTGGCCGGGGCAACCCGACCGCGGTGGGGGCCGTGGTCCGAGCCGAACGGGCGGATGGTTCGAGCGCGAGCCAGGAGGTGCAGGCCGGGTCGAGCTACCTGTCGCAATCGTCGGCGAGGCTACACTTCGGCGGGGACGTGCGGCGGGTCGTCGCGGCCTGGCCGGACGGCAGCGTCTCGGAGTTGGCGGTTGCGCCGGGTCGCCGCAAGCTGGTCCTGGAGCGTCGATGATCGTGTCCACCCATCTGCGGGGGCTCAGCGTCCTCTTCGCAGCAGGCCTGTTCGGCTGTGGCGACGAAGCGGAGACGGTACCGCCTTTGCCCAAGAGCAGCGCGCCAGCCGGGCAGGAGCCGGCCGCGAGATCACTGCCCGCCCCGGTCGAAGAAACACCGCCGAGCCATCGCCGGATGCTGCGCGCCCTCGCGCGCGTCGCCGAGGGGACCGACGAGGAACACCACTATCAGGGCGAAGGTCGCTACCGCACGCTACGGGCCCGCCTCGAGGCCGCCGGCGCGCGCGCGCCCTGGCAGGCCTACCTGGAGACCGGTCGCGCGGCGTTGGAGATGGGCCGCGAACGCGAGGGCCTCGAGATCCTGACGCGCGGCCATGACGGTCTGCTGGATGGATCGATCCCGGGTGACGTCGACGCCAAGGTCGCGGTCACCTACTACCTCGCGGTCGGCTGGCTGCGTCTGGCCGAGACCGAGAACTGCTGCGCCCGCCCGGGGGTCACCGGCTGCATCCTGCCGATCGCCGGTGCAGGGATCCACGACCGGCCCGAGGGCTCCGAGCACGCGGTCCGCTACCTGGAGGAGATGTTGTCGATGACGGCGGTCGACTCCTACTGGCACCGGGCCGCGCGCTGGCTCCTGAACCTTGCCTGGCAGACGTTGGGTCGCTGGCCAGACGCGGTGCCCGAGGAGCTGCGCATCCCCGCGTCGGCGTTTCAGCCGGATCCCGAGATCGAGTTCCCGGCGTTCCCGAACGTGGCGCGCGCGCTCGGCCTCGACACCTTCAGCCTGTCGGGCAGCGTGGTCGCCGACGACTTCGATGGCGACGGTCTCAGCGATCTGCTGGTGTCGACCTGGGACACCCACGGCCAGCTCCGCCTGCATCGGAACGTCGGCGACGGCACGTTCGAGGACGTCACCGAGGCGGCCGGACTGGCCGGTCTGTTCGGCGGTCTGAACATGGTCCAGGCCGACTACGACAACGACGGCGACATCGACGTGCTGGTGCTGCGTGGTGCGTGGATCATGGAGCGCGGCCGCCACCCCAACTCGCTCTTGCAGAACCAGGGCGACGGGACCTTCGTCGACGTAACCTTCGACGCGGGACTCGGCGACGACCACCGGCCCACGCAGACCGCCGACTGGGCCGACTACGATCTCGACGGCGACCTCGACCTGTACATCGGCAACGAGGGTTCGAGCCGGCAGGCGTTCGCCAACCAGCTGTTCCGCAACGAGGGCGACGGGACCTTCAGGAATGTCGCGGCCGCGGCAGGCGTCGCCGACGAGGGCTTCACCAAGGCGGTGGCATTCGGCGACTACGACGACGACGGCTACCCGGACCTGTACGTCTCCAACTTCGGCGAGAGGAACCGGCTCTACCACAACGAGGGTGACGGGACCTTTGTCGACATCGCGCCGCTGCTCGGCGTGACCGAGCCGATCCAGAGCTTCCCGACGTGGTGGTGGGACTTCGACAACGACGGTGACCTGGACCTCTACGTCGCCAACTACCACTCCGGGATCTCGCACGTCGCCGGCCACCACCTCGGCCACGAACGCGACTTCGACCTGGCGCGGCTCTATCGGAACGACGGCGCCGAAGGCTTCACCGACGTTGCCGAGGCGATGGGCCTGACCTGTCCGCAGATGCCCATGGGCTCCAACTACGGCGACGTCGACAACGACGGCTGGCTCGACTTCTGTCTCGGCACCGGCAGCCCCGGCTACGACTCGCTGATGCCCAATGCGCTCTACGTCCGCCGCGGCGACCGCTTCGTCGACGTGGCCCTTCAGGCCGGCTACGCGCACCTGCAGAAGGGCCACGGCATCGCGCTGGTCGACCTGGACCGCGACGGCGATCTCGACATCTTCCAGCAGCTCGGTGGCGCGTTCCGCGGCGACGGCTTCCGCGACGCGCTGTTCGAGAACCCGGGTTTCGGCAACCGCTGGATCGCGGTGGAGCTGGTCGGCACGCGCTCGAACCGCTCGGCGATCGGTGCGCGGATCCGGGTGGACGTGCGCGAGGGGGGTGACGTGCGCAGCATCTTCCGCCAGGTGACCAGTGGCGGGAGTTTCGGCGCGAGTCCGCTGCTGCAGACGATCGGGCTCGGCAGGGCCACGGAGATCGTCGGCCTGGAGATCCGCTGGCCGCGGGGCGGTGCGAAGCAAGAGCACGGGCCACCGAGGGTAGGGAGCCGCATCCGCATCGTCGAAGGCCGCGACGAGGTCGAGGTCGTCGCGGCGCCGGCCTTCGAATTCGCGCGGTGACGGCGCGGTCGATCAGTCGCCGATCGTGATCCGTACCGCGTTGGTCGGTCCGATCCCCTGGAAGCCGGCAACCGATGCAGATGCTGGACCCATCGCCTGCGCGAACGCCTCGCCGACCCGCGCGAAGAACTTCGCCGAGTCCCAGTAGTGGAAGCCCTGGTTGGAGATGCCCACGTCGAGCAGGAACAGCTCCTCCTCGCGGAGCGCGGCCTCGATCGCGGCTCGCTGGTCGGCTTGGAGCTGCGCCTGGGCCTGCATTCCAGCCGCTCGGCGCTCCGATCCGGGTGGAGGTGCGCAAGGGGGGTGAGGTGCGCAGCATCTGCCGCCAGGTCGGCACGGGGGGAGCTTCGGCGCGAGCCCGCTGCTGCAGACGATCGGGCTGGGGAAGGCCGAGGAGGTCGTGGCGCTCGAGGTGCGGTGGCCGCGGGGTGGAGCGGTGCAGCGGATCGGCGATGTGGGTCTCGGAACCTGGCTGCGGATCTTCGAGGGCGATCCAGAGGTCGCGGTCCGGCGGCCTGCGTCGATCGGATGGCGGCGGTGAGTGCACGGAGCTCGCCCGGCGAGGCATCCGTTGGCCGGTGGCGCCGCCTCACCGCTACAGGTAGATCCACAAGGCGACCGCGGGCACCGCGAAGCCGCCGAGGGTGAACCACAGGCCGCGCCGGAACAGACCCTGCCGCCCCTTGAGGATCAGGGCGCCGCTGATCGCGAGGAACACGAGCGACACCGCGAACAGGTCGGCGATCCACGTCCACAGACCCTTCGGGTGGTTCAGGTGCAGGACGTTCGACTCGTGGATCAACGGTCGCGTGCTGGTGCGGGTGATCGCTCCGCGTCCGCTCCGCAGGTCGAGGTCGAGCGTCAGGCCCTCCTGGATCACGCGCAGCGAGTCCGGGTCGCGCTGGAACGTGGTCAGGAACTCCGTCCCGAGCTGGAGCCGTCCGAGGATGTCGCGGACGACCTCGTCGCCGACCGGGGACTCGACGTCGAGGGTGCCGAGCGCGACCGCTTCGCGTTCGATCGAGTAGCTCGGGTTCCAGTCCTGGATGTGGTTGACCGCCAGGCCGGAGATCGCGTAGAGGACGGTCAGTCCGACGCAGGCGTAGCCGACATCACGGTGGATCGCGCGCAGCACCCCGCGCCAGTTGCTCTTCCGGGCCATCTGATCGAACGAAGACCGGTTCAGCTGTCGATGCGCGCGCCGAGGCCGCGGAGTTGCCAGACCACGAGCGGTTCGGTGACCGTCTCGGGATCGAACGCCTCGCCCTTCTGCTCGGCCTGGGCCGCGAGGTACTTCCGGTGCGTCTCGACCGGGTACTCGAGCCGCTGGACGACGCCCTCGACGACGATCTCGTGCCCTTGGCAGCTCGCCGGGAAGACGATCTCGCCGTCCTCGACCTTGACCTTCAGCGACTGGTAGGGCTCGTCGCCCTTCAGCTCGACCCAGCAGCCCATCTTCGTGCAAACGGCCACGGCCTCGCCGCGGACGAGCACCTTCTGGTCGAGGAACGACTGGGGATCGGCCAGGATCGTCGAGATCGCCGTGAACTCGGTCAGCGTCAGGCCCATCCCGTACGCACCCTTCGGGTCGACACGATCGATGCCGGCGACCTCGGCAGGCTTCGGCTCGGCCGTCGCCTCGCTTTCGCAGTCGCCGAGGCAGCCGACCTCGCCCTGGACCTGCGCCGGCCCGCCCTGAAGGGGCTCGCCCCCGGCGTCGACGCCGTCGTTGCAGCCAGTCAGTGCGAAGAGGAGGGCGGGAACGAGAATCAGCGGGCGGGTGGTCATTGGGGGATTCTCCGAGGGGCAGTGGGCGTGTGCGCCGACCTGCCTCCACAACCAGTGGCTCGCTGCCGGATTTCCCGTCGGTGCTCGAGGCCTGGAGGCAGGTCCTGCTCCTCACCGGTGTGTCGACCTCGACCGCGACGGCGACCTCGACCTCCTCCAGCAGCTGAGCGGCGCCTACCGCGGCGACGCATTCCGCGATGCGCTGTTCGAGAACCCGGGCTTCGGGAATCGGTGGATCGCGGTGGCGCTGGTCGGGACCGAGTCGAACCGCTCGGCGATCGGCGCGCGAATCCGGGTGGATGTGCGCGAGGGAGGTGAAGGTGCGTAGCATCCATTGCCAGGTCACCAGCGGCGGGAGCTTCGGTGCGGGCCCGCTGCTGCAGACGATCGGGCTGGGCGAGGCCGAGGAAATCGTTGGGCTCGAAGTGCGGTGGCCGCGGGGTGGGACGGCGCAGCGGTTCGGCGATGTGGATCTCGGGACCTGGCTGCGGATCATCGAACGCGATCCGGAAGCAGAGGTCCGGCGGCCTGCGTCGACCGAGTGGCTTCGGTGAGTGCTCGGGAGTTGCCCGGCGAAGCGCTGGCGAGGGGGGATCGGCCGGGCCGATGCGTGCTGCGCCCTGCTCTGGACGAGTCGCGGCTTCCGGGCTTCCTCCACCGTCCGAGCGCGGGCCGACTGCCAATCCATTCGGCTGGCGAACCAGACCCCCACACCCGCGGAACGCCTCCGTTCCGGGTCGACCGAACTCTCGGACCGGTCGGGATCAGCGCCGCGTGTCATGGGGCGATTCGCCCGGCCGCCGTCAGGGTCAGGCGGAGCACGAGATATTTCATGGCGTGCGGTGGCCGGGAATGACGGACGACTCCGTGGCTCTCGAGGCCGCACGACCATGCATTACCCAACCCTACCGCGACTTGGCTCCACGCTGATCGCCCTGGCGCTGCTAGCCGCGCCGTCGTTCGCGCAATCCCTCTCCGCCGTCCACCGGGCGCCGCCCGACGCTCTGGCGCGCGCTCGCTCCAACTGCGGTGCCCACACACTCGACGGCGACCTCGTCGCGGCAGGCGACCGCTGGAGCGCCCGCTTCTTCAGCGGCTCGGTCACCATCACCCCGGCGCTGGGGGCTGCCGCGGAGCGGCCCATGCCGCTGCGTTGGAGCCTCGAATCGATCCGTCGCGGCGAGTTCGTGCTGCTCGAGTCGTCGAAGGATCGGTCGGTTGCTCCGGAGCTCGACGCGCAGACGGTGCGCTACCAGCACCAGGTGGGGATCGCCGAGACCTACACGGTCCGGCCCGAGGGGCTCAAACAGGACTTCCACTTCGCGACGCGTCCGGCGGGGAGCGGCGACCTGGTCGTCCGGCTGCGACTCGACACCGACCTGCAGCTCGCCGAGGCCGACCGGACCGCTGTCTGGACTCTCGACGGCACTCCGGACACGTCGGGCATCCAACTCGGTGCGGTGGTCGGCATCGACGCCGAGGGCACCCGGGCAGACGGCGCAATGCGCATCGACGGCTCGCATCTAGAGCTGACCCTGCCCGGGGCCTTCGTCGAATCGGCTAGCTATCCACTGGTCCTCGACCCGCTGATCGGTGCGCGCATCACCCTCGCCGACCGCGCGGTTCGCGAGACCGATCCAGACGTCGCCTACGATGCAACGCAGGACCTGTTCTTCTTCGTCTGGCAGGAGGAGTTCGCCACCGGCAACTACGACATCCGCGGACAGTTCGTCCGGCCCGACGGCGCGCTGCAAGGCCCGTCGGTGGTGCTGACCGCGTACGGCGAGGACGAGCGGTCGCCGAGCGTCTGCCGTCTGGCCGGCCGCTTCGTAATCGCCTGGGAAAGCAACCCGTTCGGCAGCTGGGACACCTGGGGTCGGACCGTCGCGTGGGTCAATGGGCAGGTCTCTCTCGGTCCCACGTTCTCGATCGCCGGCGGTACGAACAACCAACGCTTCCCGGTCCTCTGCGGCAGCCGCGGTTCGGACGACTTCGCGCTCGCCGTCTATCAGGACGATGCGCGAGGTATCGTCGCGCAGATCATCTCGAGCGCGCGGCTACGGCTCGGCACGCAGGGTACGCCGGGCCCTTCGCTCGGGTGGGCCAACCCCGGTGCGAACCGCCCCAGCGTCTGTCGGAGCCTGAACACCCCGACATCCGATCGGACAATGGTCGTGTGGCAGGGAGCGGGTGGCGCGATCCTGCTATGCGGATTGCAGGTGCGGGAGGCCTCCCTCACGCTTTCGAACCCGCCCCAAGTGCTCGTCGGGGCATCGGTCGGCGGAAGCGAGTTGTCTATCGACGGCGACGGCGAGAGGTTCCTCTGCGCATACAAGCGTCCGAGTGGCACCCTGGGCACGGATGTCTATACCCACCATCTACGGTTTGGCGACAACGGTGGCTTCGGCAGGCTGAGCGAAGGTTGGCTGCAGCTGAATCCGCACGACCAGGGTCAACCGGCGGTTGGCATGATTCGCCCTTCGCCAGATCCGGCCTATTGCATCGCCTACTACAACCAGGGCCAAGGCGGCGGGGACGAGTCGATCAATGCCGCTGTCGTGATCGCCGACGGAACGCGCTGCGACATCCGGACCGTCGACTCGCTCCCCTATGTCCTGGGGGGACCGAGCGTCGGACCGCGTTTCGCCGGCGGCGCACCTGCCACGGACGACCACGCGGCGATCACGTACCACGGCTGGGGGGGGAACTCGCTGCTCTGGGACATCTTCGCCCAGCGTTGGGAGGCCTTCCCCGGAAACGCGGACTCGATCAACGAGCCGGCGGCCAGCTTCGATGCGACGCCGTCGGCCGCAGGCGGCGCGTCGAACGCCCAGCCGATCACCGTTCAATTCACGGACACCAGCACGAACACGCCGACCAGCTGGAGCTGGGATCTGGACGGCGACGGTGTCTACGGCGACTCGACCGCACGGAATCCTCAATCGACCTACCGCGCGGCGAAGATCTGGACGATCGGCCTCAGGGCCTCCAATGCCTGCGGCACCGGCGAGACCACCTGGGAGCTCGACACGCGGTTCCCGGGCCTCGAAATCGTCGGGCCCGAAGGCTGGCCACAGTTCGGCGACGCCGTGGCTGCGGCAAGCGCCGGAGACACCATCCGGCTAGATGTCGACGTTCCGCACATATCGACCCAGCGCCATCCGTCGCCCGAACTGCCTTCGGACGTCACGATCCGGTCGAATCCGCAGGGGCCGAAGCGCTCGATCCGGCTGGCCGACGAGTTGGCGCAGCCCAAGCCCTGGCTGATCCGCGGCGGCGTCACATTCGACCGGGTGCGCATGGATCTGATTGACCCACCCTGGACGATTCGGACCCCCCCCGGACCTCTGGAGATCTCCGCTGGGGGCAGCACCGTGCGGTTCGTGGACGTCGACATCATCCAGAACGTCATCATCCTCGCGAGCGGACAGTATCAGTTCCTGGTCCGAATCGACGCGAACGCCGTGGAGTTGGTCCGGACGACGATCCAGGCCGGGCCCGCCGGCGCGCTTCCGTTGAGCCTGCGAGACGTCCAGGGGGCCGGCGCGCTTCGCGTTCGATCGGATTCGCTCTGGCTGGAAGATGTCCAGCTCAAGGCGGGCGACACCCCACAGGTCTTCGCGCCATCACCAGCCCTCGGTTCGGGTGGTACGGCTCTGGACGCCCAGACCACGTCGACCACGATGCTGCGCTGCGCGCTGAGTGACGGCAATGGCGGTTGGGGCAGTGATCGTCCGGACGATCCGAGATCGACCAGGATCGATACGAGCGTAGCGGGCCGCTCGACTCTCGGAACGCTGACCTCGGCGACCGGCAGCACCCTTCGTCACGGTCTCGACGGTTCGGATCCGCGGGTTCCGGGATCGTACGGCGTGACGGTTCCGATCGTTCCTGGTGAGCGGAACCAGTTTGGACGCTCATGCCGGCGTACGATCCGCATCTTCTATGATTCAGTGCAGGACGTCGCCGATGCGTTCGTGTCGAACTACGGCACCGACCTCGGCGCGGTGGACGGACAACTGACCGGCGTCCAGACTCTGGGCTTCACGGCGGATATCGCCTTTCGCCCCCAGAGTTCGATCGAGATCGACCCACGGGGTCGGATCCTCGCGGTCGGCGGCAGATCCGAGTTGCCAAGTGTGATGGAGCTGTCCGAGTCCCCGGTGGAGATGATCTGTCCGCTGTGGGCCGATCTCCGCACCGGCGCGAACGGCAAGGTCTGGTTCCGCCGAGACCCCGGCTCTGTGACCGTGACATGGGACCGAATGGAGTTCCGAGGCAACGAGGTGACCTTCCAGGCGACCCTGCACGCAGACAGTTCGGTCACGATAACCTGGGTCGATACGACGCAGTTCCTGCCTGACGGTCTTGGCTATAGCTGGGCGATCGTCGGAGTCTCGCCGGGCAACGTGGTGACCGTGCCGAGCGAGTCCGACTTCTCGGACCCGTTCTCCAACGCAGGCGTCATCTTCTTCGAGGCTTGGGGATGGGAGCCTCTCGATCTGCAGATGACGCTCCAGAGCAACGTTCCGACGCCTGGATCCGCCTGGGACCTGACCGTATCGGCGTTGCCGCGGAACACCACCTTCGGCATCGTCAGCCTCGGCATCGTCAATCCGGACGTCGACCTCGACCTGATTCCAGCGCTCGGCCTGCCCGGCTGCTGGCAACACGTCACGTCGATCGTCGACTATCCAGTCACGGTCAGTCGGACCCAGCCCAACGTGTTCAGCTACACGCTGCCCCACAACACGGGGTTGACCGGCCTGAGGCTCTTCGCGCAGGCGGCGACCGTGTCGCCTGGCGCGACGCCGCTCGGCCTCGCCCTCTCCAATGGCGTCGAGGTCGTCATCGGCTATTGAGCCGGTGGCAAGTCTCAGCGTGGCCTCCCGCCGCAGGCGAATGGGTGCGACTCGCTGCGCTCGCCGCACCCCGAGGCACTCGGCCGCGCTGAGGATCATCCTGGAATCTACTACTCGGGAGAATAGCGCTCCAGCTCTGCCATCGCCGAGGGGAGCGTGGGTCTCGAGGTGCGGTGGCCGCGGGATGGCGCGATGCAGGCGGTGCCGCCGCCGGAGTTCGGGTCCCGGATCCGCATAGTCGAGGACCGCGACGAGGTCGAGGACGTCGCGGCACCTTCGTTCGAGCTCGCGCGCTGACGGTGCGTGCGATCAGTCGCCGACGACGAACTCGGCCGGCCTGGTGATGCCGACTCCCATGTGACCTTCGCCCGGGAACCGCTCACCTCCAAGGATCTGGGTCACGAGGCGGAGGCCGCGCAGCGACGGATCCTCGGGGAGCGGCAGCAGGAACGCGGGGTTCACCGCCGGCAGGGTGCTGACGATCGGATCGTCGAGGTAGAGGCTGCAGGGACCGAACTGCAGGGGTGATGCCCGCAAGTTGCTCGAGAGCAGCGCGACGAAGCCGAGGTTCGGGCGGATCGTGGGGAACGCGCTGAGGATCCCGAATCCGCTCGAGCCGAGGATGGGGCGGTCCATCTGCATGATCTCCCGGTGGCCGCCGCAGCCGGCGAGGGCGAGGTGGCGGAAGGTCGCGCGCACGGTCGGCGCGAGGGTGGCCGTCGCGTCGAAGGGTGTGGAGGATCCGAACACGACGTCCTGGCCGCCGTGGACCATCACCTTCAGGTCGATCGGGTCGAAGCCGGCGACGTGCGCTCGGACGTCGGGTCCGGGCAGCCCAAGGGTGATCGGTCGCCACCCTTGGGGGTTCAGTTCCCAGGTCTCGTCGAGCGATGCCTGGAACGTCGAACCGCCGTGCAAGATGTAGCGCCTGCGGTCCTCGTCATAGGTCAGCGAGTGGTCGAGTCGCGACGGTCCGGGAGTGGGAGTGACGATGCGCCGCCAGTCCGTGCTGTCGAAGGCCCAGAGATCGTTGAGTGCGCCGAAGTCGTCTCGACCTCCGTGAAGCAGGACGCCGTAGACGGGCGAGGGGCACATCGCGTGTCCGGAGCGACCCGACGGCTTGTGGAGAGTCTGGGCGAGGCGCCAGTCGGTGCCGTTCCAGAGCCACGTATCGTCGAGCGGTGAGGGGGCGACGCCGCTGCCGCCGAACAGCAGGACTTCACCGAGGCGAGATTCGAAAGCCATGGCGGTCCGGCCTCTGACCGGGGGGCTGGTCTGCGGGAAGCGCTGCACCCAGTCGGTGCCGTCCCAGATCCAGGTCTCGAAGCTCTGGGTCGGGGTAGCCGTGCTCGACACGTACACCACCTGGTCGCGGGCTGCGTCGTAGGTCATCGCTGCCGCGTCGCTGTAGTTTGGCTGATGCGCTGGTCGAAGCTGGGTCCAGACCCCCGCCGCGTAGTGCCAGGTCTGCGGCGTCGTCACGCCGCCGAACCACAGCAGGCCGAGCGGGTTCGACGAATGGGCGAGCACCGCGCGCCCCTCCGCGGGGGGGCGCGGTCCCGTGGACTGGACGCTCCAGTGGAGCTGGGCCGGAATCGCGACACAGAGGCAGGCCGCGGCGAGGATCGTCTTGGTCGTCATCATCTTGGAGTAGGCGTGTGTTGCCGAGGGATGGCGACCGTGGGTAGACCGACGACACGCGGAGGGTCACGGGAACGGACCACTGCCGTGCAGGAATGGTTTTCTGACGCTCGAGGCGGATTTCGCAAACCGTGCGAGGTCGAACAGCTCGGGCCGCCGCGCTGACGGTGTCGTCTGGATCGACTCCGCCGGGATCCGTCGCGAGCCGCGACGACTGCCGGAAGCAGCAGCTCGGGTAGCTCAGCGGCCGGAGCGCGGGTGGCTGTCGTGCGGGAGCGAGGGAATGCTCACCGCTCCAACCGCACCATCGCCCGAGCGAACGCCTCGCCGACCCGCGCGAAGAACTTCGCCGAGCCCCAGTAGTGGAAGCCCTGGTTGGAGATGCCGACGTCGAGCTGGAACAGCTCGTCCTCGCTGAGCGCGGCTTCGATCGCGGCGCGCTGGTCGGCTTCGAGCTGTGCCTGGGCCTGCTTGCGTTCGCTGCCCTCGAGCTGCTTCAGCTCCTTGGCGCGCGCTGCGAACGGTTTGGTGGCGGCATCGGCCTTGGCCTTCACCGCGTCGAGCTCGGTGGGCCAATACTCGTGGGTATGGACCGCGGCGACGTTGCCCTGGAACTCGTCCATTGCGGCCGGCGCGGCCATTGCGGCGCGGAAGGCTGCGGCGTTGTCACCGGCATCCGGTCCGCCGGTGCCGAGCACACCGATCACGAACGGCAGCTCGGGGGCCTCCAGATCGCGGCGCACGTCGCGGATGAAGCAGGCCATCAGCCGGCTGTACTCCGAGTAGTCCTTCACGCTCCGACGACCCTGCGCCGGATCGACCGGGGGATAGGGACCGACCAGGTCGTTGAAGCCCTGGAACCACACGAAGCCGGCCAGCTCGAAGCCCTGACGGGCGTCGTAGCCGGGATACACCGCCTTCGGGTCGGCGAGGACGTCGCGCACGTGGTCGATCATCTCGCGGTAGAAGCGCCCGGCCTTGTCCTTGGCCTTGTGATCGTCGGGCAGCTCGCCGCCGATCGGCGGGCGGAAGTCGACCAGCAGGCTCTTGCCGCCCCAGGCGTTCTTGATCAGCAGGATCGGCTCGCCGTGCAGCTCGTGCATCGTGATGCCGAAGGTCAGCTCCGGTCCGATCTTGCCGGTGCCCATGTGGTGCTGGCTGCCGAAGCCGGTGGTGAGCTGGCCGGTGCGGCGGCCGACCGGCTCGCCGCCGTAGTCGCCGTAGGCGTAGGAGACCCAGACGTCGTCGTGGACTCGCGCTTCGCCGCTCTCGTCGACGATCTTGGCGTGCAGTGCGGCGGTGGTGGGATCCGCGGCGACGGCCGGCAGGGTGCGGGTCTGCGCGTGACCCTCCATGTTGGACTGGCCGGCGAGGATGTAGACCTTCAGCGGCTTCTGCTGCGCGGTGAGGGACGTGGGGAGGAGTGCGGCGGCGAGCGCGGCGAGCGTGAAGAGGAGCTGTCTCATCATCGTGTGTTGGCGGAGTCGGCTCAGGAGCCTCGGGTCACGGTGGCCTTGAAGTCCTCGATCGCGGCACGCATCGCGGCGGCGGTCTCCGGCTCTTCCGCAAGGACGTCGGTGGCCTCCCGAGGGTCGGCGGCGAGATCGTAGAGCTGCGCCCCACCCTCCTTCAGGATCATCTTCCACTGCCCGCGTCGCATGGCGGTGCCGAGCTTCGGTTCGTAGCCGAAGAACAGATCGCGCTCGCGCACGGCGGCGGCCCGGCCCAGCAGGTGCTCCGCGAAGCTCTCGCCATCGAGGTCCGCCGGGTCATGGTCCGACAGACCGGCGAGTGCGGTGAACGTGGGCAGCAGGTCGAAGCCGGCGAGCAGCGCGTCCGAGGTCGTATCCGCCTCGATCCGATCGGGCCACCAGGCGACCGCCGGGACCCGGTGTCCGGCCTCGTAGTGGCTGAACTTGCGTCCTCGGTGCGGCCCTTCGACCGGACTCATCTGCACGTCGCCGTTGTCGGACCAGAAGAACACCAGGGTGTCCTCGGCGAGGCTGGCCTCGGTGAGGGTGTCGAGGATCCGACCGACGCTGCGGTCGAGGTCCTGCACCATCTCGACGTAGCGCGGCCGGTTCTCCTCGCCGACACGGTTCTGCTTCCAGTCCTTGGCGCGCGTCGCGGGCGTGTCGGCGCGGGTCTGGTAGGGATTGTGCGGCGTCTGGTGCGCCAGGTAGAGCAGGAACGGCTGCTCGCGATGGCGCTCGATGAAGTCCACGCCCAGGTCGGTGATCACATCGGTCGAGTAGCCCTCGACGTCCTGTTGCTCGAGACCGTTGCGCCAGGCGCCGTGGCGGTGGTAGTCGCCGCCGCCGTTCAGCAGTCCGACGAACTCGTCGAAGCCGTGGTGGATCGGGTTGAAGCGGTCGTGGAAGCCGCAGTGCCACTTGCCGAACAGGGCCGTCGCATAGCCGCCGTCCTTGAACACCCGCGGCAGGGTCTTCGTCGTCGGCAGGATGCCCTGGTCGGGTTCCCGCGAGCCGACGATCACGTCGACGATGCCGGCGCGCTGCTGGTAGCGGCCGGTGAGGAACGCGGTGCGGGTCGGGCTGCAGACCGAGGAGTTGGCGTGGAAGTCGGTGAAGGTCAGCCCTTCACGCGCCATGCGCTCGATGCGAGGGGTCTCGATCCAGCCGCCGTAGAGCTGCAGGTCGCGGAGGCCGAGGTCGTCGGCGAGGATCACGACGTTGTTGGGTGGGCGCTCGTCCTGGCAGACAGCGCTCGCGATCGAGACGGCGGCGAGGGAGACCGTCGTGAGGGCGAGGGCGCAGCGGCAGCTCATGCCGCCGATGTTCGAGGCGCGGCGGGTGCCGGGCAAGGCGCGGGCGGGGTCCGGTCGTCCGACCCGGGCGACCGCTCCATGGGTCAGATCCGCGTCGAGACGCCGCTACTGGACGGGGACGTAGTCCTTTCGGAGTGGCTCGGCCACGAACCTCCCGTCGTAGTGCTCGCCTACGAGTAGTCGAAGGCCTCGCGGTAGTGCCTTGCGAGCCACGATGCGATTGCGTTCGGAGAGTGTGAGGCCGTTGAACTTCTCTGCCTCGCTCAGCCAATACTCCCGGCAGAGCGTGTTCCGATACTCCTCGGCCGCCGCGATCTCCGGAGAGTCGGTCGCGTCAACGTAGACGCAGACGAGCACGGGCGCTCCGTCCTTCGCCGCCCCGAAGTTCAACGCATGCAGGTTCTCGGGAGTGAGGACGTGTCCAGGGGTCCCGTTCTCGAACACCGCGTAGCTCCCGCTCCGGAACGCGTTGGCGTAGGCCTCATCCAGGGCGAGGTTGAACAGGAGTTCCGACTCTCGCGCAATGCTGAGCAGGGAGTCGTCCGCCTCGAATGCGTCTAAGGCGTCGCGGCTCCTGATCAGCCTCCTCTGCACCAGGCTATCGCCGAATGCGAAATCGGCACCTTGAAGATGGCCGAGGTGTTCGAGGTGGCGCTCGGCGCCTTGGTCACCGCCGTCTCCTTCGGGTTGAGCGAAGAGGATCCTTCGGCCCTCCTTGAGCTGGGGAAGCCAAGAACGGGCCTCCTGGAAGTCTGCGGAGTCGGGCTGAGCCACAGCTTCACTTGAGGATCGATTGGGTCGTGCAGGGGTTTCTGGAGGAGACATCCACTTCCAAGCGAGCCAAAGGAGGCAGACTCCAACGAGCGCGGCGAGCGCATACCGCGGGCCAGTGCCGCTCATTCGCCCAATCCGGTTCCGCTGCACGGACTGCATGTGAAGGGTTGCAGGAGCCTCACGAGAATGTCTCCGCCTTGTGAGTTTCCCGCTATGACAATGCTCGCCTGGCCGGTCGTCGGTGCAGCGCCCGGTTTGCAGAGGGCTTCGCCCCAGATGTCGTAGGATGTGCCGCTCTTGAAGACCGGGTTGCCTTCGTTGACGGAGGGCGACACGGTCCATGCGCCACTCTTGCAGTTGAAGAATTCGACGGTGACGGTGATGTCGAGTCTACATACGCTCCCTGTCGCCTCGCACTGGGCGCTGCACTCCCCAGCCGTCAGGTTGCCGGATGTGATCGAGTCGAAACTCAGGCTGGCGCCAGGGAGTCCGTCGGGACACAAATAGGTTGACTCGAGTACTTGGGTGCCGAGCTCGGGCGCGCAAGGGCACGCGGGCTGTGGATCCTGTAGTCGAACGACGAATGGGGCCGTGCCGCGAGTCTCGACTTCACTGGTCGCGCTGGGCGTGAGTGGAGAAAACAGGATTAGCGGTAGACTCGCAGCGAGCAGCTTGTGTGAAGCCATGATAGGCACCTCGTTGGGATGGTGGGCGTGCGTGTGGAGCAAGCAGCTGCCATCCTTCTCCTTCCGACATTGGTGACTGAGTCGGAATCGGGCAGTGCTCGACGGGCAAAGGGGGGGGGGGGGACCAACTGCTCGAGAATTCCGGCCGGGGTCCAGCTCCGGAACGGCTCCAGATCGGAGAACCACATTGCTTTATCGCGATTGCTCGCCGGACAGCCCTCGCGCCTTCTGCGCGATCCGCCGAAGTCTGATTCTCAAGTCGCGCCTGGTCATGTCGGCGCGTCTCGCCGCCTCCACCATGCTCGCGGACGAGCCCAGGGCGTCCAGCGCACGGAGTTCGGCGGCGGTCAAGCGGGGGCGGAGGAGTGCTTCGATCGAGTCGAGGGCCTCGGTCGGCTGGGGCTGGCGACCTGGAAGCCGTTCTCGGGTCGTCGGCGTCGGGACGCTCGCGAGTGCGTGGACGCGCCGGCGGCAGAGTCCTTGGTGAGAGGGGTCTGACCGCGCCAGGTTGAGGCAGATGCGGTCGGCCCAGGCTGTCAGGCGTGGTCCCTCAGGCGGCGCATTGCCGCGGAGCACGCGGTCGATGATCAGGTCCCACGCGCGGTCCAGCAGGTCGTCCGGGCATCGCCATGCGCCATGGCCGTGCCTGCGGACGATGCGGCGGAGAGTGGCCCGCAGCTCCCTCGGTTCCCATGGCAAGGGCAGGTTCTCCATGGGCCGACGATAGTCGAGAGCTGGCCGAGGTCAACCGGCCCCGGTGTGACGGGCCGGCTTCGCGCGTTCGGCAGCGAGGCGGCTCACTCGGCGCCGAGCGAGGTGCTCGGGGCCTCCGCCTCGAACCCACCCCCCAACGCCTTGAACAGCGCAATGAGGTTCGTCGCCACCGTCGCGTCGCTCCGCGCGAGGTCGTCTTCGATCGTCGCCACGATGCGCTGCGAGTCGAGGACGGTCTGGAAGTCGGTCAGGCCCTCGCGGTACTGCGTCTCCGCCAGCGTCACCGCGCGGCGCGCCTCCTCGGCGGCCCGGCCCAGCGACGCGCGCCGCGTCTGCTCGCGGACGAAGCCGGTCATCGCGTTCTCGGTCTCCTCGATAGCGAGCAGGATCGACTGCTCGTAAGCGACCGCGGCGGCCTCGGCTTGGGCCTCGAACGAGCGTACGCGGTTCTTCAGACGACCGCCGTCGAACAGGATCCAGCGGATCGAGGGGCCGATGTTGAAGAACAGGCTGTTGCCGTCCGGGAGGTCGGTGGCGCCGTCGGACTGCAAGTCGATCTGGCCCGAGATCAGCAGCCGCGGGTAGCGGTCGGCTTCGGCTATGCCCACGCGCGCGACCTCGCCGGGGAGGCCCGGGAGCACGCCGCTGCGCACGGTGTCGAGGTCGAGTTTGCCGGGGGCCTCGCCGAGCAGGACCGCGAGCCGGTTCCTGGCCACGGTGGTCTCGGCCTCGAGCTGCGGCAGGCGGCTGCGGGTCTGCTCGAAGTTGGTGCGGGCCTGCGCGACATCGCGCTCGCCCACCAGGTCCGCCTCGCTGTGCGTCAGCACCAGCTCGAGGTGATCCTCTCTAGGGCTAGCGGCGAGGGGCTACGGACAGCGTATAGTTGGAGCTGTCTAGGCGAGTGCGAGCCTTGAGGAAGTTCCGAAGGATGGATTCCCTCGTTCGATCGCTCTGAAGCTTCTCGAACGCGTCCTTGCGGGTGCCGTAAGGAAGGGCGTTGAATTCTTCGGCGAGAGAATTCCAATAGAAGTCCTGCATATCGGCCTTGTACTCTCTGGCCGCGGCAATTTCCGGGTAATCATCGTACGGAAGGGCTACGGTGACATCCAGAGTCGTGTCGCCTCGCTTTATAGATGTTGTCGCAAAGAACACCCTCTCGGATACCGGTAATGTGGAATGCCTGCTATCCTGGACAAAGTACAGATCTCGGTCCAGCGCGTTGTTGATGTGACTGAATGCCTCCGATTGCCACATCGCATCACCAAGGTTGGCGAGTGATTCTGGGTTGCTATTGGAGGATAGTCTGTTGAGAGACTCTACGCGATCTGCCCACATATCGCGATTCGAATTGTGTAGCTGTCTTATGCGTTCCATCTCGTCATCGGTCAGTGGTCCAAGGCTCTCGATTGTTCCTATTATCGATGATATGATATTTCCGTCGTCGTCCCGTGCAATCGAATCGCCATCCGCAGCCGGTCGCTCGAGTCGCACCCGCGAACCTGCTTCGGCTTGTAGGTAGCTGATCCACTGAGAATCGCTCTCTGCAATGGCCTCCTCCTCATTGGCGCGGCTCTGCGCTGACGCGGCTGGGGCTTCCGGGTCGCCCACCATGCGATACGGCGACCACCCGAGAATGGCTACGAGGATCATCACGGAGAGCGCGAGGGCGGCGCATATGGGGATTGATGCTTTCATGAGGGAAGCCGACTTACATGATTGGGGTTTTCTTGTGATTCCGCGAATAGACAGGCATCGAGTGTAGCTCCGGTGCCTGGGGTGATCTGGTGGGTTGTCTACTCATTGTCCAGATATGGGCACTGCTGCTTCCTGGATGTTGGTGGGGTTCATTATGGTGCTGGCGATGTGGCGCACTACAATGCCTCGCAGCAAGCGCAGCCTAGCTGGATCTGGAGTTCGCCGATCAGCTTTCCGGCGGGGCAGTCTTTGGCGCTGTAGACCTTGATGTGGTGCGAAGCGGCCACGTCGGCGGCGCACAAGCCCGTCCCTCCACCAGCGTCTTTCTTGCACAGTGCGACGAGGCTGACTGAGAAGGGGGTTGCGGCGGTCTTGCGTTCGCAGTTGCTTGACTGGCCGTTCCCATCGACCCACAGCTCGGTCTGGCAGGCGAGATTGATCGTGATCGTTCCTTCTACGCTGCAGTGTGAAGAAACTGAGCAGCCATTGTTCGGGTTGCACTCGCCCGCTCCGGGTTCGAAGCCCGATGTCGTGATGGAGCCGGCAGTCCCGCCCCCCTCGCATTCCAAGTCCTTGTCGGAGTGGATCTCGGATATCTGCGGATCGCAGTTCGAGCATCCGATCGCCGCTGCGACGTAGACTATTAAGCAGCGGGGCCGATTGCTGATGCTCAGACGCTTGTGAGGAGTGGCGGATGCGGAGCAAATTGCGGTCAGGCAGAGGACCATGAGCGCGCGGAAGAACATGCTTTTTCTCCTAGGAGGCAGGGTCACGGGAGACCATTCCGCCCAGCACGCGCCCTCGCGCCCAGGATCTCGCCGCGAAGCCTCGCCGAATCCACCGATTCGGCTGCGTTTCGCGGCTTCGACCTGAGCACGAGGTCACGCACTGGATCGGAACGTGTCCCGTGACCCGGCCTCCTAGTCTTGTATTGGTGGTGTGCGGGGCTCGAGTGGCTGGGTTCGAAACCGTGCGGGCTTTGGTCCCGAGAGATCGGGATGGTTACCCCCATCTTGCTAGTGCCGAACTATCTCAACGGGCAGGCAGAGAGGGGGGGGGGGGGGGACCAACTGCTCGAGAATTCCTGCCGGGGGTCCAGCTCCGGAGCGGCTCCAGATCGGAGGGCCAGGTCGCTTTATCGCGATGGCTCGCCCAGCAGTCCGCGGGCCTTCTGCGCGATCCGCCGAAGTCGGTTTCTCAGGTCGCGCCTGGTCATGTCGGCGCGTCCCGCCGCTTCCGCCATGCTTGGAGCCGCGCGCACTGCGGCGAGGCCGCGGAGTTCGGCGGTGGTCAAGCGGGGGCGGAGGAGTGCTTCGATCGAGTCGAGGGCCTCGGTCGGCTCGGGTTGGCGACCTGGAAGCCGTTCTCGGGTCGTCGGCGTCGAGACGCTCGCGAGTGCGTGGACGCGCCGGCGGCAGAGTCCTTGGTGAGAGGGGCCTGACCGCGCCAGGTTGAGGCAGATGCGGTCGGCCCAGGCGGTCAGGCGTGGTCCCTCGGGCGGTGCATCGCCGCGCAGCACGCGGTCGATGATCAGGTCCCACGCGCGGTCCAGCAGGTCGTCCGGGCACCGCCATGCGCCGTGGCCGTGCCGGCGGACGATGCGGCGGAGAGTCGCCCGCAGTTCCCTCGGTTCCCATGGCAAGGGCAGGTTCGCCATGGCTCGACGATAGTCGAGAGCTTGCGGAGGTCAACCGGCCCCGGTGAACCGGGCCGGCTTCGCGTGTGCGGCAGCTCGGCTGCTCACTCCGCTTCGAGCGAGGTGCTCGGGGCCTCCGCCTGGAACCCACCCCCCAACGCCTTGAATAGCGCAATGAGGTTCGTCGCCACCGTCGCATCGCTCCGCGCCAGGTCGTCTTCAATGGTCGCCACGATGCGCTGCGAGTCGAGGACGGTCTGGAAGTCGGTCAGGCCCTCGCGGTACTGCGTCTCCGCCAGCGTCACCGCGCGGCGCGCCTCCTCGGCGGCGCGCACCAGCGACGCGCGCCGCGTCTGCTCGCGGACGAAGCCGGTCATCGCGTTCTCGGTCTCCTCGATCGCCAGCAGGATCGACTGCTCGTAGGCGACCGCGGCAGCTTCGGCCTGGGCCTCGAACGAGCGGACCCGGTTCTTCAGGCGGCCGCCGTCGAACAGCGTCCAGCGGATCGAGGGGCCGATGTTGAAGAACACGCTGTCGCCGTCGGTGAGGTTGGCGGCGCCGTCGGACTGCATGCCGAGCTGGCCGGAGATCAACAGCCGCGGATAGCGGTCGGCTTCGGCCACGCCGACGCGGGCCACCTCGGCGGCGAACTGGCGTTCGGCGCGGCGGACGTCGGGGCGACGCAGCAGCAGGTCGACCGGTGCGCCGACCGCGACCTCGCCGGGGAGCCCCGGCAGCACGCCGCTGCGCTCCCCGTCGAGTGCGAGCTTGCCGGGGGCCTCGCCGAGCAGGACCGCGAGACGGTTCCGGGCCACGGTGGTCTCGGCCTCGAGCTGCGGCAGGCGCGCGCGGGTCTGCTCGACGTTGGTGCGCGCTTGCGCGACGTCGCGCTCGACCACCAGGCCGGCCTCGCTGCGCGCCAGCACCAGCTCGAGCGTGCGCTGCTGCAGCTCGAGGTTCTCTACCGCGATCGCCAGCCGGCGCTCGGCGGCGCGCATCTCCACGTAGGTCCGGGCCACCTCGGCGGCGACGGTCAACGCCGCGGCCTGCAGGTCGGCGGCGCTGGCCTGCAGGTCGCGGTCGGCGGCTTCGACGCTGCGGCGCACCCGACCCCAGAGGTCGGCTTCCCAGGCGGCGTCGAAGTTGACCGTGTGGATGTCGGTGGCCGGGATGAAGGCGCCGAACGGCGTGTTGGTGCTCGCCTCGGAGTGCTGATAGTCGGCGTTGGCCTCGACGGTCGGGAACCAGCCCGCCGCCGCGACCCCGCGCAGAGCGCGCGCGCTCTGCAGGCGCGCGAACGCGGCCCGCAGGTCGAGGTTGGAGGTCAGCGCCCGCTCGACGAGCTGGCCGATCTGCGGGTCGTCGAAGCGGCGCCACCACGCGTCGGTGGTGACGTCGCCCTCGGTGAGGCCGCCGGCGCGCGGTTCCGACCAGGCGTCGGGGACGTCGATCTCGCGCGGCCGGTAGTCGGGGCCGACCGAGGCGCAGCCGCCGGCGACCAGTGCTGCGGTCCAGGTGAGGGCGCTACGGAGTGGGGGGGCAATCATCAGGCGAACTCCAGATGCGCGGTCTCGTGCGGCAGGTCGCCCGTGGCGCGCTCGAACTCGGCGTCGCGCTCGACCTCCTTCTGGTGGTCGGCGGCGAGCAACAGGTAGAACACCGGCACCACGAACAGCGTGAACAGCGTGCCGAGCAGCATGCCGGCGACCAGCACGATGCCGATGCTGTTGCGCGCCGCAGCGCCCGGGCCGGTGACCAGCACCAGCGGGAAGTGGCCGAAGATCGTCGCCGCGGTGGTCATCAGCACCGGCCGCAGTCGCGTCGCTGCGGCTTCGCGCAGCGCGTTGAACTTGTCCTTGCCGCGACGCTGCAGCGTGTTGGCGAACTCCACGATCAGGATGCCGTTCTTGGCGATCAGGCCGACCAGGGTGATCAGGCCCACCTGCGAGTAGACGTTGATCGTGGTGAGGTCGACGAACGCGAAGATCAACGCGCCACTGATCGCCAGCGGCACCGAGCCGAGCAGCACGATCAGCGGATCGCGGAAGCTGCGGAACTGCGCGGCGAGCACCAGGTACACCAGCAGGATCGCGAAGCCGAGCGTGGTGACCAGGGTCGAGCCCTCGTTGCGGATCTGCCGCGATTCGCCGCCATAGTCGATCGACACGCGGTTGCTGCCGATCTCGCGGGCGGCGTCCTCGAGGATCCGCAGGCCTTCCTCCTTGGTCACCCCCGGCGCGACGCCGGCGAAGACCTTCACCGAGTTGCGCTGCTGGAAGCGGTTGAGGGTTCGTGGGGCGGCCGACGACTCGATGTCGACGAACGACCGCACCGGCACCATGTCGCCCGCGGGCGTCTTGATCTTCAGGTCGAGCAGCGGGCCGACGGTGGCGCGCTCCTCACGACTGATCTGCGGGATGACCTTGTAGCTGCGGTCGTACCAATTGAACCGGTTGACGTAGCCGCCACCGAGCAAGGCGCCGAGTTCGCGGCCGACGCTCGCCAGGTCCATGCCGAGGTCGGCGACCCGCTCGCGGTCGACCTGCACCCGGGCCTCGGGCTTGTCGATCTTCAGGTCGGTGTCGACGTAGAGGAACTTGCCGGACATCCAGCCGGCGCCGACCACTGCCTGCGCGGTCTGCAGCATCTCCTCCAGCGGCTGCGAGCTCTGCAGGACCAGCTCGACGTCGTACTGGCCGGAGGTCGGCAGCGGCGGGTCGAGGCGCGGGAACACCCGGACACCGGGCACCTGCGAGACCATGCCGTAGAGCTGGCCGAACAGCTCCTGGGTGGAGCGCTTCCGCTCGGTCCAGTCCTTGTTGACCATGCCGCCGAAGCCGCCCCAGTCGGCGACCAAGGACCACATGAACTTGGTCTCGGGGAGTTGGTGGATGATGTGGACGACCTCGCGCGAGGCCCGGTCGACCGCCTCGATCGTGGCGTCGGGTGCCGGCTCGAAGAACAGGCTCACGTGGCTCTGGTCCTCGATCGGTGCCAGCTCCTTCTGCGACATCGTGTAGAGCGGATAGGCGGCGAGCGTCACCAGTAGCGCTGCGCCGACCACCGCCCAGCGGATCGCCAGGGCGCCGTCGAGCGACCAGCGATACAGGTTGCGGACCTTGTCGAAGCCCGCGTCGATCCAGCGCGTCAGCCGCGGCTGCTTGCCGTGCGGGCTGACGAAGTAGGCGCTCATCACCGGCGAGAGCGTGATCGCGACGAATCCCGAAACCAGCACCGCGGCGGCGAGCGTGATCGCGAACTCCAGGAACAGCGCTCCGGTGAGGCCGCCCTGGAAGCCGATCGGCGTGTACACCGCCGCCAGGGTGATCGTCATCGCGATGATCGGACCGACCAGCTCGCGCGCCGCCTCGGCGGCGGCGGCCATCCGGCTCTTGCCCATCCGCACGTGGCGCTCGACGTTCTCGACCACCACGATCGCGTCGTCGACCACCAGGCCGACCGACAGCACGATCGCCAGGATCGTCAGCAGGTTCAGCGAGAAGCCGAGCGCCGACATCACGATCGCCGCGCCGATCAGCGACACCGGCATCGCCACCAGTGGCACCAGCGCGGTGCGGATCGAGCCGAGGAACAGGAACACCACCAGGCCGACGATCAGGATCGTCTCGATCAGCGTCGCGGTGATCTCCTCCAGCGCGTCGCGCATGAACTTGGTGCCGTCGTAGGCCATGTGCATGGCCATGTCGGCCGGCAGCGTCGGCCGGATCTGGTCCATCTTGGCCTGCAGCGCGTTCGAGACCTCGATCTCGTTGGCGCCGACCAGCGGCCAGACCCCCAGGTACACGCTCGGCTTGTCGTCGTACTTGGCGATGAAGTCGGCCTCCTCGGCACCGAGCTCGACGCGGGCCACGTCGCGCATCCGCACGATCGCGCCATTGCGCTCGATGACGATCAGGTCCTCGAACTCTTCGATGGTGCGCAGGTCGGTGTTGGCCAGCAGGCTGACCTTGACGTCCTCGCCCTTGGTCTCGCCGACCGCGGCGAGGTAGTTGTTGCGCTGGATCGCCGCGAAGACGTCGCCCGGCGACAGGTTGTGGGCCGCGAGCTTGTCGGGGTCGATCCAGACCCGCATCGCGAACGGCTGGCCACCCTCGTTGTTGGTGACCCGCTGCACGCCGGGCGTGGTCGCGAGCTCGGGCTGGATGTTGCGCGTGAGGTAGTCGGTGAGCTCGGCGAGCGAGCGCTCCGGAGAGGTGAAGCTCAGGTAGAACGACGCGTACGGCCGGTCGGCTCGCTGCACCTCGACGGTCGGCGGCTCGGCCTCGGCGGGCAGGTCGCTGCGGATCTGCTGGAGCTGCGCGGTCACCTCCGCGAGCGCGCGGGTGGTGTCGTAGCCGAGCTCCAGACGGATCGTCACCTGGCTGAGGCTGGCGCGGCTCTGCGACTCGATGTGGTCGATGCCGCCGATCGACGACACGGCCCGTTCGATCGGCGTGGTGAGGAAGCCGCGGACGGTCTCGGCGCTGGCGCCGACGTAGACCGTGTTGACCAGGATCGACGCGCTGTCGAGCTTGGGATACTGCTGCACCGGCAGGTTGGTGGCGGTGCGGATGCCGACCAGGATCAGGGCGAGGTTCACCACCAGTGCGAGCACGGGGTGGCGCACGAAGACGTCGGTGACGGCCTTCATCGTTCGTCACCTCCCGCCGGGCCACCGGCGGTGTTGGCGGGATCGGCTGCGTTCGGATCGACCACATTCACGAGTGCACCCTCGCGCAGCTTGAACGAGCCGAGCGTCGCGACCAGTTCGCCGGGCTTCAGGCCGGCGTGGATCAGCACCATGCCGGCGACCGTGGTGCCGCTCTCGACACGGCGCTGGTGGCTGCGCAGATGGCCCTCAGCGTCCTTCTCGAGCACGTAGACCGAGTTGCCGTCCGGCCCGCGGCGCAGCGCGTTGACCGAGATGGCGGGGAGCGCGCGCTCCTCGGCGATGGGGATGCGCACACGGACCGACGAGCCGGGTCGCGGCAGCGGGTCGTGGCCGGCGAGCTCGGCGCGGACCACCGTGTTGCGGGTGGTGGCATCGACTTCCGCATCGACCGCGCGGATCGTTGCCTGCACCGGATCCTGGCCGCTGGCGAGGAGCACGTCGATCGGTTGGCCTTCGCGCAGCGCGCGGGCGATCTCCTGCGGGACCGAGAAGTCGATGTGGACCGAGTCGGCGACGCCCTGCAGCGTGGTGATCTCGGTGCCGGGCTGGAGGTACTGGCCGACGTTCAGATCGACGAGGCCGACCCGGGCGGTGAACGGCGCACAGATGCGCTTCTGATCGATGATCGCATCGAGGCGCGCGACGTTGGCCTCGGCCATGTCGCGTTCGGCGCGGGCCCGATCCACGTCGGCTTCGGACGCGCCCTGGCTCTGCTGGGCGCGCTCCATGCGGCCCAGCATCGTCGCGGCGAGACGGGCCTCGGCCTTCAGGGCCTCGAGCTGCGCGGTCTCGACCGCGACGTCGAGCTGCACCAGCAGGTCGCCCTCGTTCACCAGGGCACCGGTCTCGAGGTGGACCTCACGGACGGTGCCGGCGAGTTCGTTGCGCAGGGTGATCGAGCGCAGCGCGCGGACCGTGCCGATCGCGGTGCTGAGCGGGGTGTACGACTGGAGCGCGACTTCGGCGGCCTCGACCGCCTCGGCGGGCTCGGGCATCGCTGCGGCGGCGGCCTGGGAGGCGGCGATGTTGCCCATCTTCCAGACGAACAGGCCGTAGGCGACGCCGCCGAGGACGGCGAACAGGGCCACCGAGCCGACGATGCGGCCGAGGACCTTGCGAGTGGTTGGGGAAGGCATGAGGAGGAATTGGGTAGACCGTTCGTCTACCTCGAGGCGGGTGTGAAGGCGGGGCTTCGTGCGGGTCCGGGGATCAGTTGCGGCCCAGGAGCCGGTCGAAGACGAGGTCGAGGAAGTCGTCGAGGGCGCGGGCGTCGCGCTCGATCTGCATGCGGATCGTGGCGCCCTCCCAGAGCATCAGCAGCACTCCGGCGAGGCGGTCGGGGTCTTCCCCCGGGCCGATCTCGCCGCTGGCTTGGGCCTCTCGGAGGATCTGCGCGATCAGCGCGTTCCACTGCTGGTGGACGCACTTCACCGCGGCGAGCACCGATTGGCTGAGGTTGCCGGTCTCCAGTGCGAGGCGGGTGACCAGGCAGACGTCGGTCGAGGCCTCGGAGTCGGCATGCTCGCGGCCGAGCTCGAAGGCTTTGCGCAAGCGCTGGATGGGACCGGTCTTGCGGTCGGAGAGCACCGGCCGGACGAGGTCCATGTACTCGTCCCGGCTGCGCTCGATCAGCGCGATGCCGAACTCCTCCTTGGACCCGAACCAGTGGTAGAACGAGCCCTTGGGAACGCCGGCGTGGCGCAGCACCTCGGCCAGGCCGCAGCCGTTGAAGCCCTTCTCCGCGAACAGCTCGGCGCCGGACGCGAGCAGGCGCTCGCGGGTGTCGACGTCCTGCTGGCCGGAGGTCTGGGGGGGAGTTGGCGTCATGGGAGTAGACCGGTCGGTCTACACGATCGGGTGGGAGCTCGGCAAGAGGGAGATCGGGAGGAACCCTGATGCTGGGCTCTTTCACCGCGCTCGGATCCGACGGGGGGTGCCGCGGTTTTCGTACGCCGACTCGCGGAAAGGGAGGGCTCTGGATGCGCCTGACTCGGGTCACACTCCTGCTCGACGAGACGCGCGTTCCCACTGCTCGCACCCGGCGCACTCGAGGCTGCCACCAATCCACGGCGGGGTCTCAGCAGCCCGACGCCGGGCCGCGGCCCGAAAGGCATGGATCGGGTTCCGGGGCGGGATTCGATCAGCCTCCCCGGACTGGTCGGATTCCAGCGAGAATGAGGTGACTGCCATGAAGGAGTCGCACGACGCGAACCAGGAGCTGACCCGGCTCCTCGAGGAGGCTGCGGGCGGCGATGCGGATGCCGCCGGTCGGCTGGCCGATGCAGTGCACGCCGAACTCCGCCGGGTCGCGCGCAGCTACCTCGGCCGCGAGCGCGGTGGGCCGACCCTGCAGGCGACGGCGCTGGTGCACGAAGCCTGGCTGAGGTTGTTCCCGGGTGGCGACGCGAGCTTCGAGAACCGTCGGCACTTCTTCGGTTCCGCGGCGCAGGCGATGCGTCGCATCCTCGTCGATCGTGCGCGGCGTCGCGAGCGTGCCGGGTTGGATCGCGGGAGCGAGCGGGCCGACGACCCCGGCATCACCGCGGTCGTCGACGACGTCGCAGTCCCGGTCGAGGATCTGCTCTCGGTGCACGAGGCTTTCGACGAGTTGGCGGCGCTCTATCCGCGCAAGGCCGAGGTCGTCGAGCTGCGGTACTTCTGCGGGCTGACCGAGCCGGAGGTCGCAGCCGTGCTCGGCGCGTCGCGCAACACGGTCACCCGCGACTGGCAGTTCGCGCGGAGCTGGCTGCATCGACGACTGAGCGATCGGCGGTCGGAGGAGTCGTGAGCGAACCGCTGGACGCCGGTCAGCGGCGGAGACTGGAAGAGGTCTACGAACTCGTCGCGGATCTCGGTCCCGACGAATTGTCGGTTGCCCTGGACGCGTACTGCGCCCCCGGGGATCCGATCCGCGCGGAGTTGGAGGCTCTGCTCGCGAGCACTCCCGATCGGGGGTTCATGGCGACGGGCCTGCCGTGGGCCACTGTGCTGGCGCGTGAGGAATCGATCCCCGAGTTGACGCTGGAAGGCTTCGAGCTGGTGCGTCGGCTCGGAGCCGGCGGCATGGGCACCGTCTTCGAGGCCGTACAGGAATCGCCGCGGCGCCGCGTCGCACTGAAGGTCGTGCGCAGCGACTCCGACTCCGTCGAACTCGCGCGCCGGCTCGAGCGGGAGGGCGAGGTTCTCGCGCGGTTGCGGCATCCGGCGATCGCGGTCATCCACGCCAGTGGGACCTGCCGCACCCCGCTCGGTGGCACGCTGCCCTTCCTGGCGATGGAGCTGGTCGAGGAGGCGCAGCCGCTGACCGCCTACGCGGAGCAGCACGGACTCGAGCTCGCCGCCCGCCTCGAGCTGTTCGCGCTCTGTTGCGACGGCGTCGAACACGCCCACCAGCGCGGCGTGCTGCACCGCGACCTGAAGCCGTCGAACCTGCTGGTCGATGGGAACGGACTGCCGAAGATCATCGACTTCGGCATCGCGCGGATCCTGGCTGCCGACGAGTCGCCGCTGTCGCGGCACACCAGGACTGGGCAAGTGCTGGGCACGCCGGCCTACATGAGCCCCGAGCAGTTCGTCGGCGATCCCGATGCGGTCGATGCCCGCACCGACGTGTACGCGCTCGGCGTGGTGCTGTTCGAGCTCGTGGCCGGTCGCCTGCCGTACGATCTCGCGGGTCGGTCGCTGGTCGAGTGCGCGACGATCGTCCGCCAGCAGGTGCCGACCCGCTTGTCGACGATCCACACCCGCTTCCGCGGCGACCTCGACCTGCTGGTCGCGACCGCGTTGCGCAAGGAGCCCGAGCTGCGCTACGCCTCGGCCGCGGCCCTGGCTGCCGACCTGCGGCGCCATCTCCGCGGCGAGCCGATCGCCGCGCAGCGCACCGGTACCTTCCGTCAGTTCCGCATGTTCGCGCGGCGGCACCGGGGTCTGGCGCTGAGTGTCGCAGTGATCGTACTGGTCAGCGTCGTCGGTGCACTGGTGGCGACCGACTTCGCGATCGAGGCCGGGGCCCGTTCGCGGGAATCGGAACTGCGCCTGCGCGAGGTCGAACGTCAGGCCTACCGGCTCGGATTGCAGGCCGCTTTCGGTGGCTTCGATGCGGGTCGGAGCACTCCGGCGCAGGAACTGCTGGCAGCCACGCCCGAGTCGCTGCGCGGTTGGGAGTGCGCGGTCCTCGAGGGCTTGCAGGATCGGAGCGTCGCGACGGCCCGCGTGGACGGCCAGCCCCGGGCGGCACCGCTCGCCTTCTCTCACGACGGCAGGTCGCTGGCGGTCGCCAGGACCGACGGCAGGGTCGAGCGCCGGAACGTGCCGGGACTCGAGGTCCTCGACGCGACCGTCTGCGCTCCGGGTCCGATCGTCGCGCTCAGCTACGTCGACGAGGGGGTCGTGGCCGTGGCTGGCGCGGACGGTGTCGTCCGCGTCGTGGAACTCGGGTCGGGCACCGAGCGCGCGCGACTCGAGGAGCCGGTCCTGCCCCACGCCATGGCGTGGCGAGCGGAAGGGCGCGAGCTGCTCTGTGGCACCCAGCGCTCCGCGTTGCTCGCCTGGCGCGCACTCGACGACGGCGAGGTCCGCACGGTCGCTCCCGGATACTGCGCCTCGATCGGGCTGCTCGCCGATGGTTCGGGCGTGTTCACGCAGGGCGGTGTCCTGACCCTGCTGCAGGCCGACGACCAACTCGATCGGTCCTTCCCCGCGATGGAACTCGGTGTCGGCGCGGCGGCCCTCTCCCCCGACGGCCGCTGGGTCGCGGGTGGCGGGGCCGGCAAGCTCGTACGGATCCACGACGCGAGAACCGGTCTGCCGGTCGCACACCTCTTCGGCCACTCGTCGGAGGTGGTGACCCTGGCGTTCTCGCCCGACGGCCACTGCCTGGTATCCGGTAGTCACGACGGCTCCGTGCGGACCTGGGACGTGGCGACCGGGAGTCCACTCGCGACGTTCAGCCCCGTGGATCGCGAGTCGATCGGTGCGGTGCGGTTCTCGCCGTCGGGGCGATGGATCGCGGCGATCGGTTCGATGGGGCGACTGCGGATCCTGCCCCGCGCCGCGGGCACCTCCTCGGCGTTGCTCACCGAACGACGGCCGGGTCACAACACGGTCGCGTTGAGCCCCGACGGCAGCCTCTGCGCGACGGCATCGTTCTTCGCGTTCGAGGACCATGTCCGGCTCTGGGACGTCGACCTCGGTGAGGTGGTC
Source organism: bacterium (assembly GCA_030432695.1). Classification (GTDB taxonomy): domain Bacteria; phylum Planctomycetota; class UBA1135; order UBA1135; family UBA2386; genus JAUILN01. Next base: position 671,070 of record JAUILN010000004.1, read on the forward strand.
GCGGAGCTGCACGGTCACGCCTGGAGCGTCGGGGAGCTGGAGTTCTCGCGCGATGGGCGGTGGCTGGCCTCGGGCGGTGCGGACCGGACCGCGATCGTCTGGGACGTCGCGCGCGGCGAAGCCGCGACGGTGTTCGAGGAACACGCCTCGAGCGTCGAGTCGATCCGCTGGTCGCCCGATGGAACGTGGATCGCGAGTTCCGGACTGGCCGGCGAACTCCTGGTCTGGGAGGCGGCGAGCGGCGCGCTGCGGCATCGGATCGTGGCTGGCACCGGACAGCAGGCGCTGGGCCTGGCGATCTCGCCGAGTGGGTCGGAGATCGCGCTGGGCTTCGGTCCCCGGGTGATGCTCTACGACGCGGCATCGGCGGACCTGCTCGCCGAGTTCACGACCGGGCCTGGGGCGGTCACCGACCTCGAGTTTCATCCGGCCGGCGGGCTGCTCGCGGTCGGCTGCGTCGGGGAGGGTTCCGGACTCTGGGACTGGCGCCGCGGCGTGCGGGTCCACGAACTGCCGGCCTTCGGTGGACGGAGCTATCTCGACTTCGATCCGCGTGGTGAGCGGCTCGCGATGACCAGTACCGATGGCGAGGTCTGGCTGCAGGACTGCGTCGAGTGGGTGAGGATGTGCACGCTCGGAGACTGCCTGCACGGCGTCTGCGACCTCGACTGGTCGGCGGACGGCAGCCGGCTCGCGGTGGTGGAGCGCAACGGCTCGGTGCGGATCTGGGGGCCGCGTTCCAACGCAGAACGGTTCGGAATCGCTTCGCGGACCGAAGCCGAAGCTGCGCGGGTTCGTTCGTCGTTGGAGGCTCTGCTGGCGCGCGGCGAGTACGCCGATGCCGACCACGAAGTCGTCGACGCCGCGGTCCGGCGCGGGCGTTGGCTGGCCCGGATGCGAGCGACCGAGGCGGGTCGACGGCAAGCGGCGTACTCGATGCGTCTGCGGCGGACGCTCGCGCGGGAGAGAGCCTCGTCGCCGGAGTTGCGGAGTGCGGTCTCCGCCGTGCTCGGCCTGGCGGAGCCGGCGCGGGAGGATCTCGAGCGGGCGGTCGAAGCCGCGCGCCGGGACGGCTGTGGCGAGCAGCTCCGGTTGGCGCTGGTCCGCCTCGGTGTGGACGTGGCGGAGGCCGATGGCCTGCCTGCGCCCGACGACCCGGCGCTCTCGCTCTACGACGGCTGCGCGGGCGCGCTGCTCGGCCTCGCGCGCGACGACCTGGATTCCGGCCGTGCCTACCTCGAGGCTCTGCGGTTGCTGCTGGCCGACCCGCGCGCCGAGGTCATCGCCCGACGGCTGCTGCCGCTGGTTGAACGCATCGAGGTCCGCTTCGCCGAGCGGTCGCGCCGCTGATCGACGGAATCCCCGGGAATCCATGGGGCGGCGCGGGAGAGCGCGGCGCATGCGAGGACGAACCACGGACCGGAATTCGGGCCGGGCAACGGAGACCTCGATGCGAAACACGAACAGATGGAGTCTGTACGCCGCGACCCTGGCGGTGGCCTGGATGGCTACCGACCTCGGCGCGCAACGCCGCTACTACTTCCGGGCCGGCGATGCGAACGGCGACCGGGCGGGCGTCATCGCCAGCGGCGGCGACGTCGACGGGGACGGTCGGAAAGATGGCGCGGTCGGCGCGCCGGGTGACGACGATGGCGGCAACGGTGCGGGCTCGGTCACCGTCGTGGCGGGACGCACCGGTGCGGTGCTGTGGCGCTTCGATGGGGCCGCTGCGCACGACCAGTTCGGCCTGGCCGTCGCGATCAACGGCGACTTCGACGCAGATGGCCATGCCGACATCGCCGTGGGCGCACCGGGACACGACGCCAACGGTGCCGAGTCCGGGCGCGTCTACGTCTACTCCGGCCGCGACGGCTCGCTCCTCGCCGACCGCGACGGGGGCGGCGCTGGCGAGGCCTTCGGCTTCGACCTGAGCTTCGTCGGCGATATCGACGGGGACGGCGGTGACGACCTCCTGGTGGGCAGCGACAGCGCGCAGGGTTGGGCCCGGATCCTCGGCCGCACCGGTGGCGACATCGTGGCGCACGGTCCGGGTGGTCCGAGCTTCGGGATCCGGGTGGCGGTGCTCGACGACCTCGACGGCGATGGCCGCAACGACTACGCAGTCACCGAGCCGTCGCACAACGGCAGTTTCGGGCGGGTCTGGGTCTTCTCGGCGACGCACGCGGTGCTCCGGACCCTCGACGGAGTCGCATTCTCCGACTTCCTTGGCCTGGACGTCTGCGGTCTCGGCGATGTGGACGGCGACGGCGTACCAGACCTTGCCGCGTCGGAACTCGGGCAGACGGTCGGCGGCGCGGTCTCGGTCTTCTCAGGCAGCAGCGGATCGAGGCTCTGGACCACGCCCGGTGAGATCACCAGCGACCTCTTCGGGGGCGCACTCGCGAATGCCGGGGACGTCGACGGCGACGGCGCCGACGATCTTCTCGTCGGTGCCAGCGAGGAGGTCTCCGGTGGCCCCGGCTACGCGCAGGTGCTCTCCGGCCGCACCGGTGCGCGGATCCTCGACCTGAGGACCGCGTTCGACTCGCAGCTGTTCGGGTCCTTCGTCGCGGCCGCCGACTTCAACGGCGATGGCCACCGCGAGCTCGTCGTGGGATCCATGGGGGGCGCGACCGATCCGGGTGGTATCGAGACCTACCTGGCGCCGCCGCCGGGTGCGCCGGTGGTCGGTTCGACGGTCGTCGGTGGTGCACCGGGAGACCGGGCCGGACTCCAGGTCGCCGTGGTGGGGGACATGAACGGTGACGGTTGGCCCGACTGGGCGATGGGTGCGCCTGGCGACGACACGATGGGCGCGGACGCCGGCGCCGTGACGGTGGTCTCGGGTCGCGACGGGTCGACGATCTGGACCGAGTACGGTGCCGCACCGGGCGACCTGTTCGGCTACGCGGTCGCGGATGGTGGTGATGCGGCAGGCGACGGCTCACCTCATGTGTTGGTCGGCGCACCGCAGATCGGCACCGGGCGGCAGGGCTACGTGAAGATCCTGGGACCCGCCGGCGGAGCCCTGGGGTCTCTCGGCGGTGGTGCGGGCAACGACGAGTTGGGTACCTCGGTCGCGAACCTCGGGGACCTCGACGGCGACGGCGAGGACGACCTGGCTCTCGGCGGGGCGCGGGCTCAGGTGGGTGGCACCGAGCGTGGTTCGGTCTGGGTCTACTCGAACTCCACGTTGCTGTTCCGGTTCGACGGCGCGGCGACCGACGACCAGTTCGGCACGGGCGTGTCCGCGGCCGGCGACCTGGACGGCGACGGCCGCCAGGAGATCCTGGTTGGCGCCGTCCAGCGTCGCAACGGCAACGCCGGCTACGTCGACGTCTACGACGGCGCCAGCGGGGCGAGGATCCGCCGCCTGGTCGGGCGGACGGGTGGCGACGCATTCGGTAGGTCGGTCGCCCCGGGCGGCGACATCGACGGCGACGGCGTGCCGGACCAACTCGTCGGCGCGCCGCTGCGTAGCGCGTTCGGTAGATTCAGTGGCGAGGTCTCGGCGTGGTCGGGGGCGAACGGTGCGCTGATCCGTCGCTTCGAGGGGGCCTTGGGGGACATCCTCGGCCATGGTGTGGCGTTCGCGGGCGACGTCGACGGCGATGGTCGCCCGGACGCGGTGGTGGGATCGCCCGGCCTCTCGTCGTCGGCACCCGGTTTCGTCGAGGTCCTGTCGTTCGCCGACGGACGCCACCTCGCGCACTTCGACGGCGATGCCGGTGGGGCCAAGATGGGCGAAGCGGTCGCCGGCGCCGTCGACCTGAACCGCGATGGTCGGCCCGACTTCCTGGCCGGCGCACCCGACCTCAACCGGCCGACCGAGCCGGGGCGGGTCCGGACCTTCCTCAGCACCTCGCCGGTCGGCTCGCGCCTGGTCACCTTCGGCTCGCCCTGCACCGGATCCTCGGGTCGTCGACCCTCGATCCGTGCCGCTGGCCGGGCGGCGCTCGGTGGATCGTTCGAGGTGCGGCTGTCCGGCGCGCTGCCGAGCTCGTCGGCGTTCCTGCTGCTCGGTTTCTCGAACAGCAATGCCAATGGTCTGCCGCTGCCGTTCGACCTCGGCCTGATCGGTGCGCCCGGCTGCACGCAGTACGTCTCGCTCGACATCGGCAGCGCCTACGCGGCCGACGCGACCGGGCGGGCGCGCGCGCCGCTGCCGGTGCCGAACGACGCCGCGCTGACCGGCAACTCGATCTACCTGCAGTGGATCGACCTCGACCTGTTCGCGAACGCGTTGCGGTTGACGACCTCAGGTGGGTTGGAGGCGCGGATCGGGGAACTCTGATCCTCGCGGCAGAGGTCCTTCCTCACCAGATGTACGGCTCGCTCGAGTTGGTGATCCACGGCGAACCCGAGACCGGCACCACCAGGTCCTGCATGCGCAGCACGATGCCGTTCAGGCTCAGGTCGTTCGGGATCACCAGGTCGGTGTGCAGCACGCCGTCGCTCGGGATGATGCCGAGGACGGCCGAGACGTAGGTCGCCGGGTCGACGCGCAGCGTGCCGAGCGGTGGGAGGTCGAGCTCGAATGGATCGGTGCCGAACACGCCGAACACCGCCGCGCCCGCAGGGCCCACCTGCATGTGGTTCAACACGCCGCCGCGGGTGGCGAAGCGCGAGAACTCGGGGAAGCGCGACTGGTTGCTCAGCGAGCCGTTGGCGGTGAACACGTAGACGTGGCTGCCGGTCTCGACGTAGCCGATCGACGAGTTGGCGCGGAACGACTGCACGCTGCCCTGCAGCGCGATCGACTCCCAGGTGTTGTGGAACAGGCTGTAGCCGTAGGCCGTGCTGCCGTCGTGGGCGATGCCGGTCAGGCGCCAGACGCTCCAGGTCGGCGACGGACCGGTCGCCTGGTGTTCCCAGCGACCGAGGCCCGGATCGAAGACGTCGACCGAATTGGCGTCGACCGCCGCGGCGAGGGCGCCGCTGGTCTGGATCACCAGGGATCCGGAGGAGGTCAGCGACGCCCACTGGTCGGTGCGCGCCGAGTAGGCGTCGTAGCCGGTGGGCGTCGACACCAGGATCGACTCGTAGGTGCCGTCGACCTGCAGCGCCTGCTGGCCGGTGGGTGCGGGGACCCACAGGCCGCTGAGTGCCGAGTAGGCCAGTGCCTGGCCGGCGCCGTCGGAGACGTAGGCGGCGCAGTCGCCGAGGGTGGCGTTGAACGCGCCGCTCGGACCGGGGGAGACCGTGCCGGTCAGGCCGCTGAAGGCCAGCAGCGACGAGCCGGAGTCGAGGATGGCGTACGAGCCGAGCGACCCGCCGGGGATCAGGATGTTGCCGGTGCCGAGGGCCGGCAGCGGGACCATCGCGTCGGTGCCGGGCGCGTAGCCGGTCAGCGTGCCCTGCGCGTCGACCGCGGCGACGTTGCGGCCGCTGTATACCGTCGGTGGCGCGGAGTAGCTTCGCCGCACGATGTTGCCGGTCATCGTGCTGAACAGCGCCAGCTCGTTGCCGTGCGTGACGAAGGCGTGGCCGTCCTGGGCGTTCAGTGCACCGGAGACCGCGTTCGGGAAGGCCGCGACGTCCCAGGTGTTCTGGTACGACGAGAACATCTTCAGCTCGTCGGGTCCCGACAGGCCGACCATCGCGCCGCTGCGGAACGCCGAGTAGGTGCCGCCGGTGCGGTTGGCGGTGGGCACCCAGGTCCCGAAGAAGGCGCTGAAGCCGTAGCAGGCGGTGTCGTCGACCGCGAGGATCGAATGCGAGCCGAGGCTCAGGCTCTGCAGTTGGCCGGTGATGGTCTGCGGCACCCACTGGCCCTTGAAGCCCGAGAAGCCGTGGACGGTGTTGCCGTCGGCGACCGCGGCGGCCCACGACGACGACGCGCTGCCGATGGTGACCAGCGCGCTCGGCGACACGGTCAGCGTCTCGACGGTGCCGGTCGCCGCCGACCAGGCGTGGACCTGCGGCAGGTCCTGGATCAGGCAGTAGCGGTTGGTGGCCTGGACGGTGGCGTTGGCGCTGATCGGCTGCACGGTCCAGCGACGCAGCAGGCCGGAGTAGAGGTGGACGGCGGAGGGTGTCTCGACGATCGCCAGCGAGCCGAGTGCGCGGACCGAGGTGGTGTTGGCGGGCTTGGGGTACTCGGTCCAGTACGGACCGTCGGGGTTCTGAGCGGCGAGGGAGGAGACGCAGCCGAGCAGCGTCACGAGGGTAAGGCGAGGCAACATGGAGTCGGTTCTCATGGCGGCCAGGGGTGGGCCAGGGCGCGCGCTCAACGGGACCTCTCGGGGGCGGTTCAGGAGGTTTCCGGGGCGTTTCCGATTCCGGTGGAATCGCGCTGAACCGGACCAGCGACCGTCCGTTGGCGCGCCGCCGACCCGGGTCCCCTTCCCCGGGCGGCACCCACGATGTCGTCGCTGCTCCTCGCGCTTTCCCTGTCGTTCGCCCCGCTGACGGCCTGCCAGGACCCGGATCCCGGGCCAGTCCGCATCGCCTTCGTCGGCCTGCACGGCGGCGAGTTCGAGAAGATGCTGGCACTGCAGGACGAGGCCCGTGTCGTCTGCACCTACCTGACCGACCAGGAGTTCACCGACCAGCCGCCGGACCTCACGGCGGTCGATGCCCTGCTGCTGCAGCACATCCACGCCCCGGTCGACAAGGTCCTCGCGGAGTGCCTGCGCGCCGCGGACTCGGCGGGCGCTCGTCCGCGGACCTTCGCCCTCTCGGGCGGCACCGACCGCATTCCCGGACTCGCCACCGAGGACTGGATCGAGGTCGATCCGGTGCTGCAGGCCTGCTACCGCGCGCCGCGCGTCGAGAACTTCGCGATCCTGCTGAAGCGGGTGGGGGCACTGTGCACCGGCAAGGACCCGGACGTCGGCGAGCCGCTCGAACTCGATCTCGGACCGATCCACCATCCCGCCCGGCCCCAACCGTTCGCGGCGGTCGCCGAGCTGCTGGACTTCGCGCGGCAGCGTGGCGTCGACGTCGAGCGCGCGCCGCGGGTCGCGGTCACCGCGCACGCCACCCACTACCTGATGCAGCAGCCGCGGGTCGTCGCGGCGCTGGTCGAAGAGCTGGAGCAGCACGGCGTGCTGGCGTTCGTCGCGATCGACGACTTCGGCGTCGACTACCAGGAGAAGATGCTCGAGATCGGGCCGGACGCGGTGATCCACTCCTGCCACTCGCGCGACGAGCTGGAGTTCCGCCTCGAGCTCGGCGTGCCGCACACCCACTCGGCGTTCTTCCGGCAGCAGTCGATCGCCGAATGGCGGGACTCGCCGTTGGGGCTCTCGCCGCACGAGATCGTGTTCCACTGCGCGACGCAGGAGCTGCTGGGCGGCATCGAGCCGTTCGCGACCTGTGGCACGCTACGCGGCGGCGGCAGCGAGGAGGACTTCACGCCGATCCCCGACCGCATCACCCGGCTGGTCGAGCGGACGCTGGCCTACGTGGGGCTGCAGCGCAAGGCCAACGCCGACAAGAAGGTGGCGTTCGTCTACTACGACCGCGAGGCCAGCCGCTCGTCGCTGTTCCGCGGCAGCCCGACCGGCATGTTCCTCAATGCGCCGCGCAGCGTGCTGAACGTGCTCGGGGCGATGCGCGAGGCGGGCTATCGGCTCGACGTGCCCGACGGTGAAGACGAGCTGATCGCGCGGGCCCAGGAGACCGGGCGGGTGGTCGGCCTCGACGACCGCAGCGAACTCGAAGCGCTGGCCGACAGCGGCAAGGTGCCGCTGGTGCCGGTCGCGGAGTATCTGCGCTGGCTCGAGGAACGGGTGCCGGCCGACGCCCGCGCGGCGATCGAACGCAACTGGGGCGCTGCGCCGGGCACGATCAACGTGGTCGAGCGCGGGGGCGAGCAGTTCCTGGTGGTGCCGCTGATCGACCTGGGGAACGTGGTCCTGCTGCCGCAGCCATTGCGCGGCGAGGCCTACGACCCGTCGCAGACCCACGACAAGCTGACCCCGCCGCCGCACAGCTACCTGGCGGTGTACTTCTGGATCGAGGCCGGCTTCGGCGCCGACGCGATGGTCCACTTCGGCACCCACGGCTCGGAGTTCCTGCTGCCGGGCAAGTCGGTCGGGCTGTCGGAGACCGACTGGCCCGGCATCGTCGCCGGCAAGCTGCCCAACTTCCTGATCTGGGTGGTCAACAACGTCGGCGAGTCGGTGCCGGCCAAGCGGCGGACCTACAGCGTGATCGTCGACCACCTGGTGCCGCCGACCACCGAGGCGGGGTTGGCCGATGGCCTGGCGCTCCTGCACGACGACGTCGACCGCTTCGCGCGTCTCGAGGCCGGCGTGCTGCGCGAGAAGCTCCGCGAGTCGATCACCGCGCGCTACCGGCAGGAGGACCTCGACCAGGACCTCGGCCTGGCGCCGGAGGATGGCGGGCTCCTCGACGATGCGGCGGTCGACGAGCTGACCGACTACCTGCACGCGATCGCCGAGGAGCTCACGCCGACCTCGCTGCACATGCTGGGCGAGCCGCCGGCCGACGACGCGCGGCTGCCGTGGTTGGTGCACTGCGGTGGCAGCACGCTGCTGGAGGAGCTCGACAAGGCGATCGGGCATGGTGGCGAGCACGACCACGAGCATGGCCATGCAGACGCCAGCGAAGCGGCGCCCGAGATGCACGAGATCACCCGTCTGCGGGCCGGCGCCGAGCAGGTGCTGCGTCGCCAGCTCCGCGACGGTTTCTCGGCGCTCGAAGCGGTGCGCTCGGTCGGCGGCGAGGTCGACGAACTCTCCGAGCAACTCGCCGCCACGCTCGCCGACCTCGCCGAACTCGACCGCGGCCTGCAGAGCACCGGCGACGAGATCGGCAACCTGCTGGTCGGTCTCGAGGGTCGCTTCGTTCCGCCAGGCCCCGGCAACTCCCCCGACCGCAACCCCGGCTCGGTGCCGACCGGTCGCAACATGTTCCTGCTCAACCCGCGCGAGATCCCGACGAGGGAGTCGTGGGCGATCGGCTCCGAGCTGGCCGAATCGCTGGCGCGAAACCACTTCGACAGCCACGGCGAGTGGCCGACCAAGATCGCCTTCGATCTGCGCGCCGGCAGCACCTGGCGCGACTTCGGGGTGATGGAGGCGCAGATCCTCAAGCTGCTCGGCTGCGCGCCGGTCCGCGACGACCGAGGTCGGGTCTTCGACGTCGAGTTGATCCCGCGCGAGGAACTCGGCCGGCCGCGCATCGACGTCTTCGTCCGATCGGGCAACCGCTACAACGATATGCTCGGCGACCGGCTGAAGCTCATCGACCGCGCGATCCGGCTCGCGGGCGAGCAGCAGGAGGACGACAACGGCATCCTGGCCGCGACCACGGCACGGCTCGAGGAGCTGGCCGAGGCCGGCATCACCGGCGAGCGGGCCGCGGTGCTGGCGGCGGCGCGGATCTTCGGGCCGCCGCCCGGCGTGTCGGGGCCGACCGCCTACCGCTACCTGCTGGAGCGGTCGGGCGACTGGGAAGACCGCGGCGAGCTGATGGAGGCCTACCTGCAGCAGGTGCGCTACGCCTACACCGAGGGCGCGTGGGGCGAGGAGTCCGAGGCGGCGTTCACCAGCGCGATCCGCGACGCGGAGTACGTGGTGCGCAACTGGTCGGACTCGACCCGTGGTCCGACCACCAACCGCTACCAGTGGATGCACGGCGGGACGCTGGCGTTGGCGGTCGAGCACGTCAGCGGCAAGCGGCCGGTCTACCTGCTGTCGGACCTGCGCAACCTCGACAAGCCGGAACTGGTCGTCGCCGAGGAGGCGCTGCGCCGCGACCTGCGGGTGCGGGCCTTCAACCGCAAGTGGATCGAGGGCCTGATGAAGGAAGGCTACGCCGGCGCCGACCAGCTCCAGGTCGCGACCAGCAATGCCTACGGCTGGTCGGTCATGCGATCGGGCTCGGTGCCCGACGAGTTCTTCGAGAAGTTCGTCGACCTCTACGTGCGTGACACGCTCGACCTGGGACTGCGCGAGTTCTTCGAGCGCGAGAACCCGTGGGCCCTGCAGGGCATCGCCGAGAACCTGTTGGAGGTGGCGCGCAAGGGCATGTGGGAGGCGAGCGAGGAGACGCTGCGGGAACTCGCGGAGGTGCTGCAGGAGTCGCGCGACGAGCACGGTGCGGGCGGTGGATTGTTGACCGCCGGCAATGCGCGGCTGGAGGAGTTCGTCGCCGAGTTGTTGGGAGCGACGGCCGATCCGGAGGCGGCGGAGGAGACTTCGCCGGAGGTCGCGGCGGTGCCTGCGGCGTTCCAGGAGGAGAGTGCGACTGCGGAAGTTGCGCCGCGCGACCGAATGGCGGTCGAGGGCGTCGAGCTCACCGAGAAGCCCATGGAAGAGATCGAGTCCTACACCACCGCGATCGCCGCGGGCTGCGCCGCACTCCTGGTGCTGGTCGGCTTCCTGAGCCGCCGGAGGGTCGCCTGATGGAGTTCCTCAGCGAGACCCTCTACGAGGTGTCCAACGCGATGCTGGTGCCGGTCATCGCGGTGCTGCTCGGACTGCTCGTGGTGGTCCTGGTGTCGTTCGGCCGCTTCCTGTCCGAGGCGCTGGAGCGCACCCGCGCCACCCGGCACTGGACCGCGTTCCGCGACCGGCTGATGGTCGCTGGCGAGGAACGCGCCGAACTGGTGCGGCAGTTCTTCGACGAGCCACGCTGGCCCGAACTGGTCACGCTGTTCGCACGCCGCGGCACCGGCTACCGCACCGCGAAGCGCGAACTCGAGACGGTGAGCACCGAGTGCGAGCTCTCGGCCCGGCGCCGCGTCGCCCGCATGGGACTGGTGGCCCGCGCCGGCCCGACCGTCGGCCTGATGGGCACGCTGATCCCGATGGGCCCCGCCCTGGTGGCGCTGGCCGAGAACGACGTGTCGACGATGTCGCGCGCGCTCGTCGTCGCATTCACCACCACCGTCGTCGGCCTGGTGATCGGTCTGGTCGCCAGCGTGATCACCACCACCCGCCGGCACTGGTACGCCGCCGACCTCGCCGCGATCGAGACCCTGGTCGACGAACTGGAGCCGAACCGATGAGCCGCAGACGCCGCGACCTCAGCCTGCTCGACGACGCCGACGGCGACGCCGATCCGCTGGCCTCGGTCGCCAACCTCTTCGACGTCGCGATGGTGTTCGCCGCGGCGCTGGTGGTGTCGTGGTCGGCCGCGCACACGAGTGCTGCGGAGTCGGTCGACGACACGCAGCGGCTGGATGGGTTGATGGAGACCGGGGCGCGGCGGAGTGGTTCGGGGGAGCGGCTGGGGATGGCGTACCGGCTGGAGGACGGGCGGATCGTGTACGTGCCGGAGGCGGGGGCGGAGCGGGCTGGGGAATCTGCGGGCGGGGGGCGGTGAAGGTGTACAACGCGTGCGCGGCACCGGGCGAACACGCACCGGGTGTACATGTCGCCCTACCACCGTACAGACACCATGGAACGCTTCTACCCCATCGGCATTCCCGGCCAACCCTGGACCGACGCGGACAAGACCAACTGGTTCGCGCAGCAGACGCGTAAGCGGAGCTACCGCGAGCAGGTGCTCGACAAGATCGACGCGCTGCGCGACCGCTTCGACGTGACGCAGTACGGCGCGCTCTCGATCGATGCGGAGCGCTATCCGTTGTTCGCCTTCGCGCCGCGTCAGCCATTGCCCGACGCGCCGTGGGCATTGATCACCGGCGGCGTGCACGGCTACGAGACCAGCGGGGTACAGGGCGCGCTCGCGTTCCTTGCCGAGGCGGCCGCGGATTACGCGGATCGGGTGAACCTGTTGGTCGCGCCCTGCGTGAGCCCGTGGGGCTACGAGGTGATCCACCGTTGGAACCCGAAGGCGATCGATCCGAACCGTTCGTTCGCGGGCGATGGTGTGTGCGAGGAGGCCGCGGCGCTGATCCGGCTCGTTCGCAGCAAGGGGGTCTCGTTCCTCATGCACCTCGACCTGCACGAGACCACCGACACCGACGAGACCGAGTTCCGTCCGGCCAAGGCAGCGCGTGATGGCGTCGTCTCCGAGCCCGGGTCGATCCCCGACGGCTTCTACACCGTGGGCGACACCGAGAACCCGCAGTCGGAGTTCCAGGCGGCGATCATCGCCAGCGTCGAGCAGGTCACCCACATCGCGCCGGCCGACGAGAACGGGCAGATCATCGGTGCAGACGTGGTGCAGAAGGGGGTCATCAACTATCCGGTGCGCGAGCTCGGGCTGTGCGCAGGGGTGACCGACGCGGAGTTCGTGAGCACGACCGAGGTCTACCCCGACAGTCCGAAGGTGACGGACAGCGACTGCAACCGTGCACAGGTCGCGGCGGTGCGGGGGGGACTGGAGTTCGTGTTGGGGCGGTGAGAACTCTGGCGCTCCGCAGCGCTCAGGTGTTCATCAGCCAGATGCTGCCATTGAGCACGCTGGCGAAGGCCACCCACAATGCATAGGGGACGAGCAGGAGGCCTGCGGGTCGCGTGATGCGCAGGAAGACCACGATGTTGGCGACGACCAGCGCCAGCAGGATCAGGATCTCGACGAACGCGGTTCCGGGCCGGTGCAGGCCGAAGAACAGCCACGACCACGCGGCGTTGAGCGCGAGCTGCAGACCGTAGATCACGAAGGTCGTCCGCCGTCGAGGGCCCTCGCTCCGCCCGTAGGCGAGGGCGCCCGCGATCCCGATCAGCAGGTAGAGCAGCGTCCAGACCGGACCGAAGAGCCAACCCGGCGGGGTCCAGTCGGGTTTGGCGAGTTGCTGGTACCAGGGGCCGGGGGCGAACAGAGCTCCGAACACGGCGGGGACGAAGGCCAGGGCGACGAAGGCGACCAGTCGGGGGATGCTCATTCCGGGGGGCGGGAGTCTCGCGAGGGGCGGGATGTTCGCGGGAAGGCCTGGCGTGGATGCCGGAGTGGCTACTGGAGTCGGAGTTCGATTCTATGGTCGGGTGTGCCCGCGCCGGCTTCGATCGTGAACTGGCCGCGCGCGCCGGACTCGTGTCGCAGCGTGAGTTCGTAGCTTCCGGGGGCGAGGTGCAGCTCGAAGGTGCCGTCCTTGGCGACGAAGCGCTCGCTGTCGCTGACAAGCGTCCCGTCCGATCGGTCGACGATGCGATGCTGGATCGAGAAGTCGCGGCTCGCGGGTTCGGGGAGCTGCACGCGGATCCAGGTGGTGAGGCCGGGGCGAGGTCGCAGCGTCACGGTGTTGTGCTGGCCTGGTTCGATCGTCACGCGTCGGTCGACGAGGTGCAGGCCCGGGCCGAAGCAGACCACGCGGATCACACCCGCGGGGACTGCGGCATAGGGATCGAAGCTCAGGGGGGCGTCGCGCCGTCGCTGGGTGTTGGCGTAGTACGCGCCGGCTTCGTCGTGGAGGCGGACGTCGAGGTGCTCAGGGCGGAGCGCGCAGCCGTCCGGGAGTTCGACGCGGACCTCGAGTTCGCCGTGCGCTGGGATCTCGAGTGCGGGGACTTCGAGGTGTTGGTGCGCTGTGAGTTCGAAGGGTCCTGGTTCGAGGTAGGGGGCACGTTGCCGGCCGTCGGTCAGCCACAGGGTCCAGGTCCCGGGAGGGAGTGGTCCGACCTGGAAGCGACCGGTCCGGACGTCGACGGGGGCGTTCGGCGTGCCCCCGAACTCGTCGCAGACCGCGACGACGGAGTAGCTCGGCGGCGGGCGGCCGGTGCTGGCGTCGGTCAACGAGCCGTGGATCCACGCGGTGGGCGCGGTCGAGTCGGGGACGACGAAGCGTTGCTGGTCCGGGCTCGGGACGACGCGTTCGCGACGGAGTCGGTCGAGGCGGGACCCGTGGGGCTCGGCCGGGTCCCGGGCGGTGAGGCGATGCTCGGTGGATGCGGCGACGGCGAGGTCGAAGGTGCCGTCGGGGCGGGTGAAGGTCTCGCGGGATGGGCCCGTGGCTCGGGCCGCGACGATCCAACCGGCGAGAGGGGCCGCGCGGGAGTCGAGCAACAGGCCGTGGATGGTCGGGCCAGCGGTGAGTGTGATGTCGACGGCAGAGGTCTCGGTGGTCAGCTCCACCGCATGCTCGTGGGGTGCGAATCCCGGATGGTCGGTCAGGACGACGAACTTGCCGGGACTGAGGTCGTCGAACGTGAAGGAGCCGTCGCCGAGGCTGACCGACTGCGCGATCGTGGCGTCGTTCGGCCGGTTGGCGTCTTGGACGGAGAGGGAAACGAGTGCGCCGGCGAGGGCGCGTCCGTCAGGGCTGCGGACGTGGCCGTACAGGGAGAGCAGCGGTGGGCAGGGGATGTCGACCAGGGTGTCGCGGTCCACGGTGACGTCGGTTGGCACGGCGGCAGCAGCCTGGACTCGATGGGCACGATGTTCGACCAGCACCACCTCGCGGACCTCACCGGGGAGGATCAGGTAAAGGGAGTCGGGAGTGGTGCTGAACCGCCGCTCGCCTGCTACAGCATGGACGTGAAGGTTCGTACCGACCTCGAGCAATGCGAACTCGCCACGCGCGTCGGTGCGCGTCTGGCCGCGCGGGTGATGCTGCATGTCCGACCAGGTGACCTGAGCGTTGGGAACGCCGAGTCCGTGCTGGTCGACGACTCGTCCGCGCAGGCTGCCCGGTCGGCTGGCGAACAGGCGCAGCGGGGTTTCCTGGGCGGGGTGGACGAGGACGTCTCGGAGCCCGAAGCAGTCATGCTGGACGAGGTAGCGACCCGGCGGGAGTGCTGCGAACAGCGCGATGCCTTGGTCGTCGGTCTGCTGTTGGTGTTGGAGATTGCCGCCGTGGTGGAATCGAGCGCTGACGATCCGAGACGCAGCGGGAGTTCCGTCGTCTCGCCAGACCGCCTCGATGCGCAGGCTGCCGTAGCGGGGATCGGGTCGGTCGATCGGCTTGCCCGCAGTGCTGGCGAGATCGTCGGTGGGGGAGACGGGCTGGCGAATCGTCGCCGTGCTCTCGTCGGCCGTAGGAATCGCGCCCGCGATTCGCTCGCCCGTTCGGATCGTCACCGCGGGATCCGTGCGCTGGCCCCAGTCGATCCAGAACGTGAGAGCTGTGGCGGCGAGCACCAGCAGGGCGAGGGCGGCGGAGGCGAGGCGCTTCATCAGCAGAGCTCCGATCAGTGGGGGGAGTGCGATGGCTCCGGAGGTAGCCGCCGGCGTTGGAGAGGGCGTGGGGAGTCCGGCCAGTGCCGCCAGCGCCCGCCGCGCCCGAGCCGGGGCGTCCGCCCGGTCGACGAGCTGACCGCGCAGCGTGGCGACGGCGCGCTCGAGGCGCTTGCGGATGGTCGCGGGCGTCGTGCCCTCGCGCATCGCGATGGCCGCGACGTCGTCGCCGTCGAAGTAGCGGGCGAGCAGCGTGCGGCGGTAGGGTTCGCGCAACGCGAGGACGGCGTGGACGACCCGTTCATGTAGCTCGGCGCGGGCGACGACGTCGAGGGTAGCGGGGGCGGAGGTGTCCTGCGCGGCGGCGGTGCTGGCCTCGCGGGCGGCGCGGCGGCGGTCGGTGCGCGGGGTCTGCCGCGCGAGGGTGTGCAGCGTGGTGCGCAGCCAGGCGCGGAGCCGGGCTGGACTTTTACAACGCGTGCCTGGCACCGGTTGTAAATGTTGCGGCCCCGACTCCAGCGCGAGGCGCAGCGTCTCCTGGCTGAGGTCGTCGGCGGTTGCGTCGTCGGTGCAGAGCCGGCGCGCGAGGGCGCGGACCCAGCCGGTCTGGGCCAGGAGGACTGCGGGGTCGGCGTTGGGGTGCACGGGGTCAGAGTGCCACCGGTCGACGGGGTGTGACCGGAAACTCCAACCTGACTCAGCGAGTCCGTTCCAGGCGGAGGATCAGCGGTTCCGGACTCGAGCCATCCAGATCGAGATGTTGGACGATCTGAGGCTCGGGATAGGCGAAGCCGGTGGGCACGCTGGAGAAGTAGATCCGGACCTGCCCGGACGGGACCTGGAGCTGGAAGCTGCCGTCTGCGGCGCTCCGGTCGTAGCCCAGCGGGGTGTGTTCCGGGTTGGCGGCGATCGCGGACACCCCAGCTCCGACGATCGGCTCGCCCGTGTCGGCGACGACCACCCGGCCCCGCACGGTGACTGCGGGAGTGAGCGTCAGGGTGGTCTCCGTCGCGCGGCCGCTCCGGATCGAGAGCTCGGCGGGCTGCATGGTCAGGGGCTCCGCTTCCGCGAGGAGTTCGACTTCGCTCTCGGGAAGCGCTTCGAGCTGGAAGCGCCCCTTCGGATCGGTGCGGGTCTCCTTCCAATCGTGGATGTAGACGCCCGACGCGGCGCGCGAGACGCGGAGCTTCACCACGGCGTTGCCGAGTGGAGCGCCGTTCCGGTCGAGCACGGTGCCGCGGACGATGGCCTCCGCCTGCATCTCCATCTCGACGAGGTCCGGGATCGGTCCGGGTGGAACGCCGAGATTGGTCCACTGTGCCTGGGCCAGGCCCGGGGAGTCTGCCGTGAGATGGATTCGGCCACCGTCGGGTAGCCCGCGAAGCTCGAAGCGGCCGTCGTCGTCCAGGCGTGCCTCGTAGAGATCGGGCAACGCCAGGTCGATGCCGGGGAAGGTCGGGTTGCGCGGCAGGCTCGTGTGCATTCCGGCCGGCCCGTGGAACGACCAGACGCGCACGACTGCGGTCGGGACGGGCTTGCCGTCGGGAGAGGTGATCCTGCCGGTGACCGTGCGCGACGCCGACAGGGCGACGTCGATCTCCGTGGCCGGGTCGACTTCATCCATTGCGAACGCGCGCGCACAACCCACGAGAGCTCCCGGCACATAGGCATGCACGAACCGGTCGAAGCGGTTACCGCCGTAGGTCAGCGCGACCGGGCAATGGGCGAGGCCTTCCGCGTCGGACTCGTAGGGGCCGAACTCGCGGTAGAAACCGTGCCCATCGGGATCGGGCTGCCGCTGGTAGACGTGCACGATCGCGCCAGCTACCGGCGCCTGGTCGGCATCGGCGCAGCGGATCGTGAGGCCGGGCCGCGACTGGGCCTGCAGCACGCCGATGGCGACTGCCACGCCGGTCGCGCAGAGGAGCAGCGCGGCCGCCGCGAACCGATTCCAGGCGGGCCGCGTGGAAGGCGACCTCGATGGCTCGATCTGCTCCCCCGTCTCGATGCGCCGCAGGATCGCCGCCTCCATATCGGGCGGCGACACTCCGCCGAGGACTTCGTCCAACCCCGCGTCGAGACGCGGCTCGTTGCTCTCGTTCATCATTCGTCTCCTTGGATGCGTCGTTCGACACACCGCCGCAGTGCCTGGCGGATGCGGTGCAGCCGGGACTTCACGCTGCCCTCCTGCAGACCGCGGCGGGCCGCGATCTCCTCACGGCTCCGGCCGCGGGCGTAGAACTCGTCGAGGATGCTGCGGGCCTGCGCGTCGAGTTGTGACAGGCAGGTGCGCAGGGCGTCGAGCCAGGGGCCGCCGTCGGATTCGTCGTCGGCGTCGGTCCAGTCGAGCTCCTGCGCGTAGCGCAGCAGGCTGGCGGTGCGACGTCGCTCGCTGCGCAGGCGGTCGATGAGACGATCGCGGGCGAGGCGGCGCAGCAGGCCCGCACCGACCGCGGAGGGGTCGAAGCGGGAGTGGACCGCGACGAAGACGTCCTGCACGACTTCCTCGGCTTCGTCGGGTGACGCCCCGAGCGCGCGCAGGTAGCGCCACAGGCCGGCCTGGTGGCGACGGATCAGCGCGGTGAAGGGTTCGGGCGTGACGGACACGGCTTGCACGGGCCAGGATCCGTCCGCGGGGGCGCGAGGGGGAGCAGGGAATCTGCGGAAACCAGTCCTCCCGCGATCGGACATTTACAACGCGTGCCTGGCACCGGTTGTAAGAGTTGCTCCGTCGCGACTCACTGCAGGCGGAGTTCGATGGGCTGCTCGGGCGTGCCCGCGCCGGCCTCGAGGTCGAACTCGCCGCGGGCACCGGAGGCGTGTTCGATCGTGATCCGGTAGCGGCCGGGGGCGAGGTCGAGGACGTCGCGGCCGTCGGCCATCACGTAGTGCTGTCCATCGAGCACTGCTGCGCCGTCGGCGGTGACGACGCGGTAGTCGAGGGAGAACATGCGCGCCACGGGCTCGGGGAGGGCTATGCGGATCCACGTGCGCAGGCCGCTTCGTGGGCGCAGCACGAGGCGGTTCTCCTGGCCGGCGGCGATCGTGACCGGCTGGTCGATGACGTGCAGGCCTTCGCCGAAGCAGTGCACGCGGACGGTTCCTGCGGGCAGCGCGGTGTACGGCTCGAAAGTAGCGGGGTCGTCTGCGACGGCGCGGGTGTTGCCGATGTGCACGCCGTGCTCGTCGTGGAGCCAGACCTGGATACCGGACGCGGTGGCATTCCTTCCTTCGGGTAGCTCTACGACCACGCGCAGGGTGCCGCGGGCCGGGATCGTCTGCGCGGGGATCTCGAGTTCCTGGTGGGCGGCGAGCGTGAAGGGGCCCGGCTCCAAGCTCGGGTCCCGTCGCCGACCGTCGTTGAGGGACAGTGTCCATTGGCCGGGCGGCAGCGGACCGATCCGGAAGCGGCCGGTGCGCGGATCGACCGGGTGGATGTCGCTGCCCGTTCCGGCGTCGCTGTCCCAGGCCATCACGTGGTAGCTGCTCGGCGGCCTGCCGGTGTTGGCGTCGGTGAGGGTGCCGACGATCCACGCGGTGGCGCGCGTGTCGTCGGTCACCACGTAGCGGTGGCGTTCGGTATCGGGTCCGACGCGGTCGGCGATCGGTCGGTCGATCAGGAACGCGGTCGGATCGGATGGGTCGCGAGCCAGCAGCCGGTGCGGGACGGGCTTCTGGAGCGCGAGGTCGAAGGTGCCGTCGGCGGCGGTCCACGTTTCGTGCGCATCGCCATGAGCGCTGACGATCCACCCGGCGAGCGGGTTGCCGCGCGGGTCGACGAGCAGGCCGTGGATCGTCGGGGCGGCCGAGAGCCGGATGCTCAGATCTGCGATATCGGAGCCCTCGAGCTGCACCTGGACTTCGCCGGGTGCGAAGCTCGGGTGGGACGCGTAGAGGGTCATGGTGCCGGGCCAGAGGTCTTCGAGCGCAAAGCTGCCGTCGGCGAGGCTCCAGGTCTGGGCGATGTGGTTGTCCAGATCCTCTGCGTGCTCGGTGTGCAGCAGAAGGATGGTCGCGCCGCTCACCTGCCGCCCATCGGGGTCGAGGAGCATCCCGCGGATGGCCAGCGAGGGTGGTGTGGTGAGGTGTAAGGGGACGGCGCGGTCTTCGAGCAACTGGATCTCGAACGACGCGCCGCGTTGCAGGCCGCGGATCGGTGTGACCTTGGCGAGTGCGACGGGAAGATCCTCGATGCGGCACATGCCCTCCGCGTCGGTCCGCACTTGGCGGGAGAAGGGTTGCCTCTCGGGGCCTTCGACGAGGAGCTTCAGGCCGGCCGAGGGAGCGCCAACGCCATCGACCGCGTGGATCTCCAGCGTGCCGGTCGGCCCGTCGTAGGCCGGCGGCTCGGGCTTGGGGACCGCGGGCTGCTCGACCAGATCGACTTCGCGGACCTCGCCGGGCAGCAGGAGCGACTCGTACTCCGACTCTCCGCCGAACCAGCGGTCGCCGAGTCCGGCTCGCAGGTAGACGTTGCTCGCCACGTCGTCGAACGCGAAGCGGCCGGATGCATCGGTGCGCGTGGTGCCGCCGGTGACGTAGCCGTCGTCCTGCCAGCTCACCTCGACCGCGGCGACGGGGCGGCCGTCCAGATCGAGGACGCGGCCGCGGATGCCGGGCGGGGTGCTCACCGGCAGGGTGAGGTGCGTCTCTTCCGCCGCACGGACGATCACGGTACGCATCGCGAAGACATCGTGGCGGACCAGGTAGCGGCCGGGAGCGAGGCGGTCGTAGACCGCCCTGCCCTCGCCGTCGGTGCGGATTCCTGGATGCGGTTCACGGGCGTGGTGCGCGACCACGTCGACCTTCCGTCCGACCGCCGGCGTACGGTCGTGCTCCCACACGGCCTCGATGCGCAGGCTGCCGTAGCGGGGATCGGGGGTCGCGGTCGACGCCACAGGTCCAGGCGCGCCGGACGGACTCGAACCGGCCAGGAGCTGCCGATCGGGGACGTTCTCGGCCACCTCGCTCGTGGCAGCGATCGCGGTGCGTGCGGACGGGGCCGGCTCGCCCTCGCTCGGCGCGCGCTCGCCGGGCTCGGGCCAGAGCGCGACGGTGCCGAGGGCCAGGCCGACGAGGACGAGGGCCGCGGTGACGAGACGTTTCATCAGCAGGATTCCGAGCAGGGTCGGGGGTGCAGCGGCGGCCGGGGCGAGGGCCGTGGGGGTCGCGCGAGGCGCGGGCAGACCGGCTGCGAGTGCGGCGAGGCCGAGGCGGGCGCGGCGCGGGTCGTCGCTGGCGTCGACGAGCTGGCCGCGCAGCGTCGCGAGGGCGCGCTCCACGCGCTTGCGGACGGTTGCCGGGTCGATGCCTTCGCGCTGGGCGATCGCGGCGCTGTCCTCGCCGTCGAAGTAGCGGGCCAGCAGCGTGCGGCGGTAGGGCTCGTCCAGGGCGAGCACGGCGCGGACCAGTCTTTCGAGCTGCTCCGTGCGTTCGACCACGTCGAGGGTGGCGGGTACTTCGCGCTCGGCGAGAGTCGCGTGTTGCTCCTCGTGGCGGGTGCGGCGGCGGGCGTCGCGGGTGCGTTGCCGGGCGAGCGTTCGCACGGTCGTGCGCAGCCAGGCGCGAAGGGTCGGCAGGCGCGAACTCATGGGTTCCGGCACCGGCGCGGATTCGAGCGCGAGGCACAGTGCCTCCTGGCTCACGTCGTCGGCACCGTTCGGCTCCTGGCAGAGCCGCGCGGCGAGGGCCCGGACCCACGTGGTCTCGGTGCGTAGCAGGGCGGGATCGAGTCGGGCGCGCACGGAGAGAGCGTGCCCGCCGGCCGTCGCGCGTGACGAGTTTTTCCGAAGGGAGTCAGCGGGCGAGGTGCCAGACCGCGAGTTGGGCGGTGAAGATCACCGCGTTGCCGGCCGCGTGCAGGGCGAGGGGGAGCAGCAGGGTGCCGCTGTGCACGAAGGTCCAGGCGAGCAGGAAGCCGGCCAGCAGGTTGTCGGGCGCCGGGTTGCCGTACAGCACGTGGAGCAGTCCGAAGACGAGCCCGCTCAGAACGATCACCAGGACGCGCGGTAGCCGGAGCGCCGCGAGGCCGACGCAGAGCGCGAGGCGGTAGGTGCCTTCCTCGAAGAACGGCGTCCAGACGGCGCCCCAGAGGAACTGGCCGAGGTAGGCATCGGGCGTGAGGCGGGGCAGGTACGCGAGGTAGCCGAGGCCCGGCGCCAGCAGCAGCACGAGCGCGACCAGCGCCACGAACAGGCCGAGCAACAGCGACGTGCCGCGTAGCCACGGGCGCCAACCTCGGCGAGGCGTGGCGAGCAGACCGACGCTGGCGCGGTCGCCCCGCGCGAGCAGGAGTAGAACGATCGCGGCACCTGCAGCCAGCGCCGTCCGCCACGCGCCGTCGAGCGCGTGGCCGCTCCAACACAGCCCCAGGTCGCCGGCGGTGACGCCGACGCCGACCGCGATCGTGCAAGCGCGGCGGGCGAGGGGATGGACGAGCTTCCGGCCGAGTTCCATGGGGAGCGGCCGGGATGCTACGCGCCGGGTCGCGGCGCGCAGCAGGTCGATCGGCGCTGGATCAGCGCACGATGGTGATCGTCTCGGCGCGGGTCAGGCGCCAGTCCGGGACCCGCCCGTTGAAGATCAGCGCCTGGGTGTGCACGTCGCCGCCCGCGAGGCTGAGCTGGTTCGGGACCTGGATCGTCACCTCGGCCGGTGCGTTCTGTGGGACCGAGACCACCAGGCGGTCGAGCACGTGCACCGGGTCGAGGCGGAACAGGCCGAAGTCCGGCAGCGCCACCGGCTGGGCGAGGCGCTGGGTGGCGAGCAGCACGAAGGCCGCCTGAGGGAGCTGGAACGGAGCCTTCTGGTTGTCGACTCGGATCCGCAGCGTGCCACCGACCCGCGGCAGCTCCGGCACGTGGATCTCGCGCAGCCGGTTGCGATACAGCGCGTAGCTGCCGATCAGGTCGACGTCGCCGTCGAGGTCCACGTCGGCGGTGGCGTAGACGCGCGGCGCGCGGCCGGTGAACAGGTTGGCGTCGGCGCGGAACATGCCGCTCGCGTCCTGACGGAACGCGTTGTCGATCGTGAACAGATCGAGGTCGCCGTCGGAGTCCGCATCCACGAACACCGGCGCGACGCCGAGGGGCGCGTCGAGCTGCGTGGCGGTCACGTCGGTGAAGTTGCCCGAGCCGTCGTTCTCCAGCAGCGCGAAGCCGATCGACACGTCGAGGTCGCCGTCGGCGTCGTAGTCCGCGACCGCGATCGAGAAGTCGTAGCCGGGGGTGCCCGGCGGCTGGATCGCCGCCGTGGTGAACCGGCCGGTGCCGTCGTTCTGCCACAGCAGGAGCTGGGTGCCGACCGTGCGGTTGAACTGACCGACCAGCAGGTCGCGGTCACCGTCGCCATCGACGTCGGCGAACTCCACGTCGCCGGCGAGTTCGGGGAGCGGCGGAACGCTGCCCGCAGGAGCGATCGCGAAGCCGCCCGCGCCGTCGTTGATCAGCAGCGTCAGCCCCGGGCCGCTGCCACCGATTCCACTGCCGGCGATGGCCACGTCGAGGTCGCCGTCGCCGTCGGCATCGCCGACCGCGAACGAGGTCTGCGGCGTGGTGATGTTCGGTAGCGCGCCGACCGGCGAGCGGTTGAAGCGGCCGTCGCCGCGACCGAACAGCAGGACCGGCTGGCCGGTGGTCTGGCCGATCAGCGCGTCGAGCGCGCCGTCGCCGTTCAGGTCGGCGAGGAGCACCGCGTCGGGGTTGGCCGGCGCCGGAGCATTGGACGAGGGCAGTGGCGCACCGTGGGTGAACCGGCCGTCGCCGTCGTTCAGCAGGATCTGTCCGACGCGGTCCGGATCGGTGGTGGTCGCGACCAGCACATCGGGGTCGCCGTCGCCATCCACGTCGCCGACCGCCACCGCACCACGCTGGGCGGTCAGCTCGGCCGCGGTCGCGCGGACGAAGCGGTTCGCCTCGTCGATCCACAGCTCGACCTGGCCGTTGTTCAGCACGATGTCGAGGTCGTTGTCGCCATCGGCGTCGACCAGCCCACCTGCGAAGCTCGGCAGGCGCGGGTCCGGCAGCTCGAGGCCCGGGAACGGCAGGAAGCGACCACCGATGGTGCCGCGCAGCAACGCAGTGCCTTGCCCCGAGGTCACCAGCAGGTCGTCGCGGCCATCGCCGTCACGGTCGGCCACCGTGACCGAGTTCACGTGGCTGCCGACGGGTGCCGGTGCCGCGCCCGCGGTGAACGAGGTGCCGCCCTGGTTCACGTAGAGCAGCAGACCGGGGGTGCTGCCGTAGGCGAGGACGTCGAGGTCGCCGTCGTGGTCGTAGTCGACCGCCACCGCGCCGGCCGGATCGGCGGCCGTCGTCGGGATCGCGCCGGATACGACCGACCAGTTGCCGAGGCCGTCGTTGGTCTCGTAGATGCCGAGCGTGAGTCCCATCCCGGGCGCCGCGAGGCGGAACAGGTCGAGGTCGCCGTCGCCGTCGAAGTCCTCCAACAGGCAGGCGCGCGTGTCGGGCAGCGGCGTCGGCTGGCAGCTCTGGCAGAAGTTGAACACGCCGTTGGCCTGGCCGTGGAAGACCCGGTCGTTCGGCTCGAAGTCGCCGAACAGCAGATCGACGAGGCCGTCGCCGGTGACGTCGCCGACCGCCAGGACCTGCGTGGCCGGCGCGAAGCTCGCGGAACGCCAGGGTTGGGTGCCGGTCACGTCGGTGAAGCCCGCCGGGCCGTCGTTGCGGTAGAGCTTGTTCTCGCGCTGCGCCACCGCGATCAACAGGTCGAGGTCACCGTCGCCGTCGTGGTCGAGCGCCACGGCGTCCCGGTCGCGGAGTCCGCTGCGCGAGGGCAGCAGGTTGCTGGCGTCGGTGAAGACGCCCGGGGTGGCGGCACGCAGCCACAGGGAGCGGACCTGTCCACCGAAGAACAGGTCGTCGCGGCCGTCGCCATCGAAGTCGGCGACGACGGGCGGCAGGCTGCCGGCCTGGAGGAAAGGGATCTGCTCGCGGGTCAGCGGGTCGAACTGCTGCTGGGCGGCAAGACCGGCCGAGGCGGCGAGGAGGACCGTCGCAAAGGGCGCGACGGGTGGGAGGTGAGTCATGTGTTCGCTGCTCTCCGGGGCAGGAGAAACGCGAGAGGTTGGCGGGGCGGGATAGTGCGGGGACGGGGGGGAGGTAACTCGGTCCGGTCGGGTCGGGGTGTTCCTGGCGCGGCGCTCAGGAGGCGGGCCGGATGCGAAGACGTACAGCTGGTGCCTTCCATGAGAGGGCCGGCCGCGTCAACTCGCCGGCAGCCGTTTTTTAGGGTGGTCGAAGTCATCAGGTCATAGGAAGCCGAGTCTGGGCCGCTCGAGGCCCAGACGTCGTCCGCCGATCAA
>JAUILN010000018.1 GCA_030432695.1 bacterium
AGGTCTACGAGCAAGCGCGTCGCAAGAATCCACACCGGTGGACTGGCGCCACGCGCAACTGGTCGAGACCCGCCGTAGTGCGACTCAACCCGTCAAAGGACGCGTCGAGCTCCAAGGAGCCCGTCGCTTGAACAGTGCCTTCCGTGCGACATCTACCTTGACACTCACCGGACCTGGTGTTCGGAAACGAGTTCGCCCCGACAGAGATCCACTGGGGGCTCGGCAACCGTCGCTTCGTCGAGGACACGTCGATGTTCCCGCCGACTGCTCTGAACGTGTGGATGAGCGCGGCGCGGCTCGTGGACTTCGACCAGGACGGCGACTTGGACCTTCTGCAATCGGGGTTTCGTGCCGAGTGCTTGCTGGAGAATCTCGGGGGGCGCCGCTTTGCGGATGTGACCCACTTGCTCGAGCCGCTCCTCACCGCGTCTCTCGTCTTCGCGGACTTCGATCACGACGGGGATCAGGACCTTCTCCACAGGATCAGGCAGACCAACGACAGCCAGTTGTCGATGGCCCTCTTCCGCCACACCTGGGCCCCGCGCAGCGCGACCCTCGGCAGTTCGATGACGCTCGAGCTGCATGCGCCGCCCGGTCGCTTCGTATTGCTCTCCGCCTCGTCTACCCTGGCGACCATCGATCTCGGTTCCCGCGGTATCTGGCAGCTCGATTTCGCCAGGAGCGTGCAGTTCCCCAGCGTGACCATCCCGGCGACGCGCCGTCGCGACATCGTCCTGGCGGTGCCGAGCGACCCGGCTCTGCGTGGCGTGGACCTGCACTGGCAGGCGATCGAGATCGATCCCGGGGTGGTCGACGCGGTGCGGGTGGGCAACCGCGCGACGACGCGATTCCAGTGACCCAGCGCGGGACCTGCGATGCAGAGGAGGGCGACGGCGCGTGGTCGAGGGAGCCCGGCCGAGGGAGCCCGGTCGAGGCAGCCCGGTCGAAGCCGAGCACCGCTACGGGGCGGAGGAGACGGTGTGGCGGCGGGAGTGCTCGATGAGGCGGATGCGGCGTTGCTTGGGTTCGGGGGCTCGTGCCGGGCCGGGTGCGGCGGCCGGGGTAGGGGAAGGTGCGGGGCGCTCGCCGTGCTGCTCGATAGTCGCTGCCATCGGCTCATCAGACCCCTGCGCATCAATGCGTCAGGGGTTGACGCCAAGGTGCGTCAGCGCTTTCCAAAGTAGATGCGAACCACGGCGGACATTCATGAGGCGCGCCTGAACCGCGCCAGGGCCTTTGCCGGGGCCGCCGGGAAGCGCCTGTCCGATGTGATCAACGAGGCCCTCACGGAACTCATCAGTCGTCGTGAGGAGGTCGCGGCGCGAACGCGTTCCGCGATCGAGCTCCCGGCCTTTGGCGGATCCGGCTTTCAGCCGGGCATCGATCCGACGAGCAACGCGAGCCTCATGGCTGCGTGCGATGAGCCGACTGCCGAACCGGCCAACGTCGCTGAGCTCGATCGACGGCGTTGAGGGGCCGGGCCATTGGATCTCCCGGACGTCAGCCGGCACGGCCATCCGGCCGAGGTTCGCAGCCTGGAGTTCGAGGTGTGATCCTCTGTTTCGCGGGCTGCTGGCGCGATGGATCGGCCCCGAACCTCACGGCCGCGGAACGCGTCAGCGCAGCAGTTGCACCGAGAGCACTCCGGACGTCGCCAGGCGTCTCATGGGTCCAGCCTCGACGACCGCCGCCTGGCTCACCAGCAGCCAGCTCGCACCACCGGGCCATTGGTAGCCGAGCGAGGCGGTGCCATTGGCATCGACGATCAAAGGCGTCGGGATCGGCGGCGTGGCGAAGTCGATCGCGCTCCAGATCGGCACGCCGAGGTGGTGGGTGATGAGGCGTGGTGCCGCGAAGGGCGTGCGGTCGTTGAACAGCGCGATGCCGAGTGAGCCAGGGGGCAGGCCGGTCCAGGTCAGTGTCCACGGCCCCGGGGGCACCTGCGCGCCGGTGGAGCTGCTCGCGCGCGGACGGGCGGCGTGCACGACGCGCAGCCCTGCATACGTCGCCCAGTCGGCGATGCCGATCCACAGCGCACCGCCGTCATCCGGCTGCCAGGGATCGAAGGTGGCAGCGCTGCCGTCGACGAAGGCCAGGCTCAGCGTGGCGGTGCCGTCGGCCGCGGCGAGGGGGGTGGGGTCGAGGGTGCCGTCTGGGTGGATGCGGCGGATGCCGCCGGCGTTGGAGTCGGAGACGTACAGCGCGCCGCGGTCGTCGCGGACCAGGTCGTAGGCGTTGTCGAGGCCGGTGGTGTGGACCACTGCGTCGGCGAGGGTCAGCGGGGCACCGCCTGCCTGCAGTGCTGAGCGGATGCGCGCGCCGGGGAAGCGCAGCACGTTCACCGAGCCCGGCGGGATCGGCCAGCCTGCGGGTAGCACCGCGACCAACACGTCGTCGCTGCTGCGGTCGACGAGCAGCGGACCCGAGGGACCGGACAGGCGGGCGATCTCGCGTGGCGCGCCGCCCTGCGGGTCGATCGCCCAGATCCCCGTGTCGGCGTTGGGTCCCGGGAAGCCGGGGTTGGCGTTGACCAGGATCGTGCCGGTCGAGGTGACGTCGAGGTCGAAGGTCCAGGCCGGCACCGGATGGGTCGTCTCGCGGCCGCTCGCGAGGTCGCGGACGAACAGGGTGGTCGCGTCGTCGGAGTAGTAGAGCGGGCCGCCGGGGAGCGGGCGGGTCAGCAGGCCGGGGCGGGTGCCCGACGCGAAGGAGCGCAGCGGCGTGCGGTTGCCGGCGGCGTCGACGTGCAGGATCTGGTGGTCGATCGCGACCAGGAAGGCGCCGGGGGTGTCGGCTGGCGCGAGGCCCCCGACGCCGAACGGGCTGCTGCGCTCGATCCACACGTCGGCCGCGTCGAAGCCGGGTGCGAGGCCGGGCGGGGTCTGGGCCGTCAGCGCGGTCGCGAGGAGCGCGACGCCGGCCAGGGAATTGGCGAACGGGAGACGACGGGCGCGATGGGCGCCCACGACGGGTCGGACGGTTCGGTGCATGGTCCCTTGCCCCCGTTCCACGAGGGGCCGTGTCGCCGGCGCAGGCCGGCAGTCCTTGGGCGAGTGCTCCGAGCCGTCTTCTGGCTTGCGCATCGACCGGCCGGAACGCCTTCCCGGTGTGCCCCCGCATGGGGCACTGCCAGTGGCTGTCGTTCCGACCGTCCGCGCTCACAGCGGCGGGCCCGCGGGGGATTCGCACCCCACTTCCGTACCCGGAGCGGTCAGGCCGCAGGATAGCGGCGCGCGCAGGCCGGAGCGAGGGTCAGTCCGCGCCGGGCGGCTGCTCGTCGAGCAGCGCCAGCACCCGGTCGACGGTCTCGTCGACGTCCTGCTCGGTGGTGCGGTGGTTCACCACGCAGAATCGCAGCACGAACGAGCCGGCGACGCGCGACGACGACAGGAAGCAGAAGCCGTCGCGGTGCAGTGCGTCGACCAGGCGGCGGCCGCCTTCCTCTTCGCCGGGGACCGCGAACGAGAACACCGACATGCGCGGCGGGGTCACGAGCCTGATGCGCGGGTCGGCGAGCAGGCGGTCGGCGGCGCGGCGGGCGAGGGCCTGGTCGTGGCGGACCGCGTCGGCCAGGGCGTCGACGCCGAGGCCGCGCAGCAGCGTCCACAGCTTGAGTGCGCGCCCGCCGCGAGTCAGTTCGGGGCCGCGTTCGAACAGGTTGACCGCGTCGCGGGGCAGATCCTGCAGGTAGGCGCCGTCGCCGGTGAAGGCCTGCTCCAGGGAGCCGTCGCGGCGCGTCAGCAGGCAGCCCGACTCGATGCCGGCGTAGAGCCACTTGTGCGGGTCGAGGGTCAACGAGTCGGCGCCGGCCAGTGCTTCGCGGATCGCAGTTTCCTCGGGGCAGAGCGCCATGGCTGCTCCATAGGCCCCGTCGACGTGGATCCACGCGCCGTGGCGGCGGCCGATCTCCGCGCAGGCCGTGACGTCGTCGACGGCGCCGGTCGAGGTGGTGCCGACCGTGGGCACGATCGCCGCGGGCACGAGGCCGTCGGCGAGGTCGGACTCCAGTCGGCTCGCCAGGCCGTCGGTCGCGAGGCGCTGCTCGAAGTCGACCGGCAGGGCGACGATCCGTTCGTCGGCGTAGCCGAGGATCCGCGCTGCCTTGCGCACCGAGTAGTGGGCCTCGCTGCTGGTGTAGATCGTCTGCCGGGCGAGCGGGGCGGGGCAGGCTTCACGGGCCGCGGCGAGCGCCGACAGGTTGGCGAGCGAGCCGCCGCTGGTGAGGATCCCGCTCGACCAAGCCTCGGGCAGGCCGAGCGCTTCCCGGAGCCAGCCGAGGACGACCAGTTCGAGCTGCGCCATCGACGCGCCGCCGAGCCAGGTGCCGACGAAGGGATTGGCGAACGCCGCCATGAGGTCGCCCACCGCGCTGGCGAAGCTGCCGGGCGCGGGCACGTAGCCGAAGAAGCGCGGGTGGTCGACGCGGGTGGCGCGCGGCAGCACCCGGTCGTGGAAGCGCTCGATGCAGTCGGCGAGGCCCAGGCCCTGGCGGGGGAGCGGCTCGTCGAGCAGGGCCTGCAGCTCGGTCGGGTCCGGCGGCGTGTGGACGCGGGCTTCGCGGATCCGCGTCCGGGCGTCGAGGGAACGATCGAGTGCGAGCCGGGCCAGCCGGCGCATCTCCTCGGGGTCGGGGTCGAGACTCATGGGGTGCGGGGTGCGGCGCTCGGATTGACCGGGTCGCGACGCGATCCTATCCTGCTTCGCCCCCGAGCCCGGCGCCACCGCTCCCTGGCTCGCCCTTCGCCCGCGCGATCCGCTCGCACCGGAGTCGCGCGACCCGCCACCCGACCCGCCGCCGCCATCGTGGCCCCCGATCTGACGACCCCTCGACCCGTGCCCGCGACGCGCACCGTTCCAGTGACTGGCGACCACCTCGCGTTCGGCGCCGACCGGCTGGTGGTGATGGCCGGGCCGTGTGCCGTGGAGACCCGCGAGCAGCTGTTGTCGACTGCTCATGCGGTCGCGGCCGCGGGGGCGGCGCTGCTGCGCGGCGGGGCCTACAAGCCGAGGACCTCCCCGGACTCGTTCCAGGGGCTCGGTCCCGCGGGTCTGGAACTGCTCGCCGAGGCCAGTGCCGCGACCGGCCTGCCGGTGGTCACCGAGGTCCTCGATCCGCGCGATGTCGAGCGCGTGGCCGCGTCCGCGGCGATGCTGCAGGTCGGCTCGCGCAACATGCAGAACTTCCCGTTGCTGCGGGAGGTCGGTCGGGTCGACCGGCCGGTGCTGCTCAAGCGCGGTGCCGCGGCGACGATCGACGAGCTGCTGCACGCCGCCGACTACATCCTCCGCGAGGGCAACCAGCGGGTGGTGCTCTGCGAGCGCGGCGTGCGGGCCTTCGACCCGGCGACCCGCTACCTGCTCGACCTCGCCGCGGTTCCGGTCCTGAAGAGCCGCAGCGACCTGCCGGTGGTGGTCGATCCGAGCCACGGCACCGGGCGGCGGGACTGCGTGGTGCCGATGGCCCGCGCGGCGGTGGCGGCGGGTGCCGACGGCCTGCTGATCGAGGTCCACCCCGCGCCGCACGAGGCCCTCTGCGACGGGCCGCAAGCTCTGTTGCCAGAGGATTTTTCGGCGTTGATGCGAGACATCGACACGCTGGCGGGGATGCTGGGCCGCCGCGTCGTCCGGCCGGGGTCCCGGTCGTCGGCGACCGCCCCGTGACCGCGCGCAGATCTGGCGCCAGGGTCACGGTCCGTGTCGAGAGGATCGATCGCGTGCGCCCACCGCGTGCGCCCGGAATCAACGAACCATGAGCGACGGTCGCAAGCCCTACATCGCCGGGAACTGGAAGATGAATCTCGACCGGTCCAAGGCGCTCGACCTGATCAAGACGATCAAGGGGCGCCTGGGTGACGGCAACGACCGTGAGGTCGCGGTGTTCGCGCCCTCGGTCTACCTCGCCGACGTGTCGGCGGTCGCGCAGGGCTCGCCGCTCGGGGTGGGCGCGCAGAACATGTACTACGAGCCGGGCGGCGCCTTCACCGGCGAGCTCTGCGGCACGATGCTCCGCGAGGTCGGTGCCGACCGGGTGCTGGTCGGCCACAGCGAGCGGCGCCACGTCTTCGGCGAACCCGACGAGTGGATGTCCCGCAAGATCCGCGCGGCGCTGCGCGACTCGCTGTTGCCGGTGCTGTGCGTCGGCGAGCGGCTCGAGGAGCGCAAGGGCAACAAGACCGACCGCGTGCTGAAGAAGCAGCTCGAGAGCGCTCTGATCGACCTCCAGGCCGACGAGGTGCGTCGGCTCACCATCGCCTACGAGCCGGTCTGGGCGATCGGCACCGGCGAGGTCGCGACCCCCGACCAGGCGGCGGCGGCCCACGCGTTCATCCGCAAGTGGATCGCCCAGAAGCTGGGGGCCGAGTCCGGGGAGGCGATCCGCATCCTGTACGGCGGCAGCGTCAGCCCGGACAACGTCAAGGCGCTGATGGCCCTCGACGACGTCGACGGCGTGCTGGTCGGCGGCGCGAGCCTCAAGCCCGACCTGTTCCTGCCGATCATCGAATACGACTCGTGAGACGGCCGGCCGCCGCGGCTGACCCGGCCGGGTCCGGGACCTGAGTTCGCATCCCGGCTTGCCGAGGGCGATTGGTGCCCTCCGCACCGGCTCCGTGCAGGAACCCTCCGGTCGGGGGTCGCCTCGCGCCGCTCCGCCGGGCATCCTGTTCGGCCCCTTCGGCTGCCCGCGGGCAGTCCCCCTACAGACGACCCCTCCGCCTATCCCGCCATGGACTTCCTCCGCATCATTCTCTGGGTGGTGTTCTTTGCCGCCGCCCTCCTGCTCGCCGCTGTGGTCCTGCTCCAGGAGGGTAAGGGTGGCGGTCTCGCCGATGCCTTCGGTGGCGTGGGTGCCGAGACCTTCGGCGTGAAGACCACCGGCATCAGCCGCTTCACCTACGCCCTGGCGGGCGCCTACATGGTCGCGGCGATCCTGCTGCACGCGACGTGGAATCTGTGATCGACCGGAACCTGTGATCGATAGGGGGCCTGTAATCGATCGGGAACCTGTGAGGGCGTGGCACCCGAGCGGCGGAGCCTGAACGTCCCGCGGTGAGCGGCAGCGCGTGGCGAAGATCCAGAGCATGACCGGCTCCGGCTGGTCCCGAGGTGCGGTCGACGGCTTGGGTGAGCTGCTCGTCGACGTGCGCTCGGTGAACGGCAAGTCGCTCAGCGTGAAGACCCGTCTGCCGGCGGCAATCCAGTCTCTGGAGCGCGAGTTCGACCGGCGGGTGCGGGCGCGTATCGAGCGGGGCACGGTTTCGCTGTCGGTGCAGGTCGATCGCTCGGTGGGTGCGGTCGGCGCGTTGCTGCAGTCCGATCAGTTCGCCGCGGTGTCTCGCAAGCTGACCGCGCTGGCCGCGGAGCAGGGCCTCGCCGAAGTCTCGGTCCGCGACGTGGTCGTGGTTCTCCTTGCGTTGCGCGGTGGCAGTGACGGGCCGTCGATCGAGCCCGGTGCCGGGATGTCCGACGGACTCGCCGCCTTGCTCGACGAGGCGCTCGACCGGCTGGTTGCCGAGCGCGAGACCGAAGGTGCTGCGACTCGCGAAGCCATGCGCGAGGCGCTGCGCGAACTCGCGGCGGGCCGCGAGGCGGTGGCGGCGCGTGCCCCACAGTTGATCGCCGACTACCGGCAGCGACTGTTGGATCGGGTCCGCGAGTTCCTGGACGGCCGCGCGGTCGAACTCGAGGAGGCCGCGGTGGTCCGCGAGGTCGCGCTGTTCGCCGACAAGTCCGACATCGCCGAGGAGCTGCAGCGTCTCGAGACCCACCTGCAACGGCTCGGTGCCTTGCTCGACGCCGGCGGCGCGGTCGGGCGGCAGTTGGAGTTCCTGCTCCAGGAGGCGCTGCGCGAGGTGAACACCATCGGCAGCAAGTCGCCGGACGTCGACACCGCGCACGCCGTGGTGGCCATGAAGTCGTGGATCGATCGCCTCAAGGAGCAGGCGGCCAACCTGGCTTGACCGCGGGCGAAACCTCCGGCTTGCCGACGCCGAGTCTTTCCCGCGCCGCGCCGATCCGCGACGATGACCGCGCATCGGCATGTTGCATCCGAAACCCGCACCGCTCGGCGCCGCCGCGAACGGAGACGTGACCTTGACCCAACCTGGCAGGCTCGTGGTGATCTCCGGCCCATCCGGGGCTGGCAAGACGTCGGTGTGCCGCGCGCTCAAGGAGGACCCCGCCGTGGAGTTCTCGGTCTCGGCGACGACCCGGCCGATGCGCGATGGCGAGCAGGATGGCGTCGACTACCGCTTCCTGAGCCACGAGGAGTTCGACGCCGCCGAGGCGCGGGGTGAGTTCCTCGAGCACGCCACCTACAACGGCAACCGCTACGGCACCCTGAAGGCGCCGGTCGATGCGGCGATCGCGGCGGGGCGGACCTTCGTGCTGGAGATCGAGGTCCAGGGAACCCGCCAGCTCCGCGACAGCGGCATCGAGGGCTGCTACGTCTTCGTGGTCCCGCCGAGCGTCGAGGATCTGCGCCGTCGCCTGGAGCGCCGTGGTCAGAACTCGCCGGAGGAGATCGAGGAGCGGCTGCGCATCGCCGAGGCCGAACTCGCGGCGCGCGACCTCTACGACCACATCGTCGTGAACCGCTTCCTCGACGAGGCGATCGCCGAGGTCCGGTCGATCATCGGGCTGGCCTGACCATGGCCGCGTCGTCCGGATCGGAGCCAAGGCTCCGCGTGGTGCTCGGCGTCGGCGGCGGCATCGCCGCCTACAAGCTCGCCTTCGTCGCGAGTCGGCTGGTTCAGTCCGGTGCCTCGGTGCGTGCCGCGTTGTCGCGCGACGCCCAGGCGTTCATCGGCGCCGCGACCTTCGCCGGCCTGACCGGTCAGCCGGCGATCCTGCGCTCCACGCAGATCGATCCCGACGGCCACCCGCCGCACATCACCGCCAGCCGCGACGCCGACGTGCTGGTGGTCGCACCGGCGACCGCCGATCTGCTGGCGCGGTTGGCGTTCGGCTGTGCGGACGACGCGGTGACGCTGCTGGCCTGCGCGTGCCGTTGCCGCCGCATCGTTTGCCCGGCGATGAACGATGCGATGTGGGCCGACCCGGGCGTGCAGCGCAACGTCGCGACGCTGCGCGATCTCGGCTGGGAGGTGCTCGGCCCGGAGACCGGTTGGCTGGCCGAGGGCTACGCGGCGGTGGGGCGGATGGTGGAGGCCGAGGACATCGTCGCGGCGGTGCTCGGTGCCGCGTCGACCGAGGGACCCGGCGCGTGAGCGACGCAGCTCCCCAGCGCCTGCGGCTGACCGGTCCCGCCGCGTCGCGTGAGGCGGCGCTCGATCGGCTTCACGTGTGGACCGAGGTGCACGCGGTGTTGGAGGACGACGGCGCCGACGTGGTGTCGTGCTCGGGTTCGCTGCCGGATCTCGCCGACCTCGACGGCCTCTGCTGCGAGGTCCTGCCACCGCCGACCGCGGCCGAACTCGCGGTGACCGGTCTGGAGGACGACCGCGCCTTCGAGGCGGCGCCGGGGGTCTGGGTCCGCCCGCCGTGGGTCGAACTGCCGGCCGGGGTCGTGCCCGCGGTCGAGCTCGTGGTGCCGCGTGGCGGTGCCTTCGGCAGCGGCGAGCACGGCAGCACCCGCGCGGCGCTCGGTCTGCTGCACGCGCACTGGCCTGCCGAGCCGCCGGCGCACTTCGTCGACGTCGGCACCGGTTCGGGCATCCTGGCGCTCTACGCGGCGGTGCGCGGCGCGCGGGGAATCGACGCCTGCGACGTCGAGGAGGCCTCGGTCGTCGCGGCGCGGGAACTCCTGCCGGTCGGATCGCAGGTGGTCCGGGGAACTCCGGGGCAGCTGCCCGCGGCGCGCGCCGAGGTGGTGGTCGCCAACCTCGACGGCAACCAGCTCCGCGAGGCGCTCGACTCCGTGCGCGCGCTGGCGTGTTCCGGCGCGCTGCTGGTGGTCTCGGGCATGCGGCCGCACGAGACCGGGGTGGTCGAGGCGCTCGGTGCACCGCTGCAGCGGCTCGAGGTCGAGGGCTACGTCGGGTTCGCGTTCCGCGTCGTCGGCGTGGCGGGCGCGTAGACGTCGAAGCGGACCCGCGGACCCTCGAGGCAGGCGACCGCCCCCGGCGCGACCGGTTTGACCCGCGGTGGCCGCTTGACGACCACGCGGCGGCGCGCGCAGCTCCGCGCCAGCTCCAGCAGCTCGACGATCTCGCCGGCGTCTCCCGGTCCCAGCCAGGCGCGAAACAGCTGCAGGTCCTGCTTGGGAAGCGCCCGCTTGCCGCGCTCGGGGAACATCGGGTCGAGGAGGATCACGTCGGGGGCGGGGGTGAGCTCCGCCAGCAGCGCCAGGGCGTCGCCGCGCCGCAGATTCGCGCGGGCCGCGAACTCCGGTGCGGCGGCCTGGGCGCGGAGCAGCGCATCCTCGAGCAGGTCGGCCAGCACCGGGTCGCGCTCGATGAGCGTCACGGTGGCGCCGAGGGCGACCAGGGTCGCGGCATCGCGGCCGAGGCCGGCGGTCGCGTCGACCACGGTGCGCACGTCGCGGTCGAGACCGACCGCCCGGGCCAGCAACGGCAGTCCGCCGCCGACCCGCACAGCGCCGCGTCGGTCGCCGGCGGCGAGCAGGTCGGAGACCACGGTCAGGGTGCCGTCACCCGACTCGCGCGGGCAGCGGAAGCCGAGCCCGTTCGCGGTTGCGAGGTAACTGCCGGCAGGGTCTCCAGGCGGTTCGGCGATCTGCAGGTCGAGCCGCGCCGCGAGGCGGCTGGTCGCGTCCGGGCCGGCGCCGGCGTCGATCAGGGTCAGGGGCGCGGCTCGCATCGGGTCGGGCGAACAGGCTACCGCGGCGCCGAGCGCGGCGCCCAAGGAGGACCGCCGAGCTGATCATGCGGCCCGCCAGTTCATCGGCCCATTGTCGGTTAGGCGGCAACTGTCCACTTTCGAGCGACCGGGGGTGTTCCGTGGACAAAAATCCCCGCACCGGGACCATCGACCGGTCTGGGCCTCTTGGTCCGGTGGCATCGGATCCAAGCATTTCTGGCGACCGTGTGCGCTGCTTCGCCCTCCGGCACTTCACCATGCGGAAGTGCGTGCGCCGGATCCGGTGGATTTGACGGTTCCTCTGGCTGGGATACGTTCCTACGAAGCCCCCCGGCTTCCCTCCCGGACGGTTCCCCGCCGTCCCAAACCCGCTTCCTCTCCTCTCTTGCCTTCCTCTGGATTCCCACCGATGCGCCGACTGCACCTGAAGCTGTTCTACCTGCGGACGCGGTACAAGCGAGAACCCCAGGGAGTGACCGCTCGGACGCTGGGCGTGCGCCCTGCCACGATGTCGCACCTCGAGCAGGGGCGCTCGATGCCGACCCTGCCGATGCTGTTTGCTCTCTGCCGTCACTACGACGTCACCCCGACCTACCTGTTGGACGACGACCGTCCGATCGAGCCGCAGCCGCGCGACCGCTGGACCGAGCGTGAGGCGGTGATCTGCCGCGGCGACTGGCTCGAGGTGCCCGAGGGCGCGGCGATCAAGACCGCCGATGGCGTCTGGCTCTGCCCGGTGATGGGCGGGGCGCGTTTCTACGACTCCACCGCGCAGGCCCAGCGGATGCTCTGCCGCAGCAAGGACGAGGCGATCGAGCTGGAGCAGTCGCTCCGTAACGCCGAGAAGGGCCGCGACGACTCGCTCGACGAGCTGCTGCGCAAGGAGCTGCTGGCGCAGCGCAAGCCGCGCACCAAGAAGAAGGCCTCCAGCGAGGTCGCAGCCAACGGCAAGGCCGAGGGCGGCTCCGAGTTCGCTGCCGAGGGCATGTGACGCGCTGCTTGCGCGTGGTCCGGCCGACCCGTTGAGTGGGGCCGGACCACGTCCTGCTGCCGAGGCCGACCCTGCCCCCTACTTCCGCTCCAGCTCCGCACGTTGCCCTCGGCATCCTGTCGGGTGTCACCGGTGGACCGGCGACCTACGGGATCCGCCTGGCCGGGGCCTTGGCGAAGTTGCCCGACGCGCTGCGTTTCACCGTGGTGACCGACGTGGCGAGGGCCTTCGAAGGGCTCGGCTGCGACGTCGTCGAGGTGCCGATGCGCGGCGGCCTCGACCGCCTGCGCTGGCAGCACCTGGCCTTGCCCCGCGCGCTGCGCCGCCTCGGCTGCACCCTCTACCACGACACCAAGAACGCGCTGCCGCTCGGCTGCCGCGTGCCGTCGGTGGTGACCGTGCACGACCTCGCCTACCACCGGACGCCCGAGACCTTCGGCTGGGCGTCGCGGCTGTTCCTGAAGCGGGCGACCGCGCACGCGGTGCGCAACGCGCGGTTGGTGGTGGTGCCCTCGCGCGCGACCGCGGTCGACGTGGAGGACATCCATCCGGAGACCCGCGGTCGGGTCCGCGTGGTGCCACATGGCATCGACCCCTTGCCGGCCGCCGACGCGGCCCGGTGCGCCGAGGTCCGCCAGCGCCTGGGCCTGCCGGAGCGCTACGTCTTGCACGTCGGCACCGTCCAGAGCCGCAAGAACGTCGACATGCTGGTCCGCGCGCTGCGCCGCCTGCGCCGTGAGCGGGGCGTGCCGCACCGCCTGGTCGTCGCCGGCCGTCGCGGCTGGCAGTCCGACGCGGCCTTCGCCGAGATCGACGCGGACGACACCGCGCTGTACCTCGGCGAGGTCGCGGGCGCCGACCTGCCGGCGCTGTATCGCAGCGCCGAGGTCTTCGCCTCGCCGTCCGCCTACGAGGGCTTCGGCCTCGCCGTCGCCGACGCGCTGTCGGCCGGCGTCGCGACGGTGGTCGCGCCCGCCGGATCCTTGCCGGAGGTGGTGGGGGACGCGGCGGTGGTGATGGCGCGGCTCGACGAAGACGCGTTGGTCGACGCGCTGGCGCCGCTGCTGCTCGACGATGCGGAGCGCGCGGCGCTGGCCGGTCGCGGGCCTGGGCGGGCCGCGGAGTTCACGTGGGAGCGGGCGGCGCGGGCGACGGCGGCGGTGTGGAGCGAGGTGAGAGGCGGCGGCGAGAATCCTCGGCGACCGGCGTGACGCCCCCGACTGGTCCGCTCAAGCCCCCGGCGCCCAAGCCGGTCCCGGCCGATACCGTCCCAGCTCCGGCTTCGGCCTGGTCCGCTGCAGCTGCTGCTCCAAGCCCTCGAGGATCCCGCGCACTCCATTCGGATCCGGTCGATCGGGATCGCACCACACGTGGTCGTCGCGCAGGAGCCGCGTCGCGACCCGCGCGCGCAGCGTGCCGGTGTCCGGGCCGGGCAGCTCCGCGAGGTGTTCCGGCAGTGCTGCCAGTTCGATCCGCTGCGCGGCGCCGGGCACACCCCAGGGCGTGATGCCGAGGTGCAGTGTGGGAGTGCCGGCCAGCACGCCGAGCAGACCCATCGGGTGGTTCACCGTCCACAGCAGGCTGGCGGTGGTGGCGACCAGCGCGGCCGAGGCGGGGCCGACCACGTGGACCGGCGGGCCTTGCTGGCCGGTCCGGTCTTCGAGTGCGCGTGCGGTCCGCGTGTCGGGTGCGACCACGACGATCGGGGTCGTGGGATCGCCGACCGTGCACAGCGCGCGGCGCATCGCGCCGACCAGGTCGGGTGGCTCGCGGAGCGCGTCGTCACCGAGATCCAGTCGGATCCGGGGATCGCGAGGGTCCTGCAGCAGCACGCCGACATAGCTGCCTTCGACCGGCAGGCGCGTGGCGGTTGGTTCGAGACCGTCGTCGCTCGCGGCCAGGCGGTTCCACGCGGCGAGGCGCTCGAGCCCGCGCAGCGGTGTGCCGTCGAGACACGCGGCGAACAGCGCCGAGAGCTGGTCGAAGAGATCCGGCGGCCAGGGTGCGGTGCGCGCGCGGTCGGTGCGTGGCGGCAGTCCGCCGAGGCTCGCGGCGAGCACGCTGTCGAGCAGCTCGCGGTCGGCGCGCTGGCTCCGGTAGAACCCGGCGGTCCGGCGGACCACCGAGCTGTCGCCGTCGATGCCGTCCGTATCGCGCTGGATCGTGCCGGGCAGGAGACCGGTGCCGAGGTGGACCAGCTCGCAGCCGAACTCGCGTGCCACCCAGTGCGCCATCCGGCCGAAGCCGTCGCGGGCGTCGATGAGCACCACCAGGTCGGGCAGGTCGATCTCGAAGCTGCGCATCAGCCCGCCCATCTCCCGGGCCAGCCGGCGGCGGCTTCGCGCCAGCAGGCTCTGCGCGCCGGCTGGCGAGCGGCCGTGGAGGCGGGCTTCGCGCGCTGCCAGACCGGGCAGCGGCGAGCGGGGCAGGTTGGCCGCGCGGTCGCGCGACAGCTCCTGCACGCGCAGGCCGTGCGCCTCGTAGCAGCGGCGGGTCACCGGGTCGCGGACCAGGGTCGTCACATGGTGGCCGCGTCGGCGCAGACCGCGGGCCAGGGCGTCGTGCAGCGCCAGGCGCGGAATGGTCGGTGTGGCCAGCAGGACGTGCCCCATCGCATCGTCCCTATCGGCAGCACGCCCTCGCCCGGTCAATCGCGGTGACCCAAGCCGCGACGCGATTCCGTCGCGAGGCTCTGCACTGCGCCTCTCTCAGCCGTCGGACGGGGCGTTCGCGTCATCGTCCAACGACGCGGGCACGAAGCGCAGTCGGTCGATGGTGCCGCCCGCGCCGACCGCCCAGCCCTCGAGCGCGCCACGGGCGAAGGCGATCGCCTGGCACGGACGGTCGTCGAAGCGGCGCCAGGTCCGGCCGTCGTCGATCGACACGTCGGAGCCGTTGCGACCCACGGCGAAGAACACCCCGGCCTGGGCACAGAAGGCCACGCCGGAGCGGTAGCCGCTCGGGCCCATGCCCTCCTCCGGCGGGTGCCAGCTCGCGCCAGCGTCGTCGGTCCACGCCGCGCAGCCGGTGGTGTCGTCGGGGGCCTCGTAGTCGCCGCCCACCGCCACGCCGGCGTCGGCATCGCGGAACGCCAGCGAGAAGATCCCCTTCGACGGCGCGCCGGCCTGCAGGGGGGTGGTAGCGGGCGTCCAGTCGCGGCCGCCGGCGGGGGTGTGGAGCACGCGGGCCTCCGGGCCGCCGCCGGTGGCGAGGAAGACGTGGCCCTCGAGCGCCGCCACGCAGGTGCCGCTGGCGGCGAAGCCGGCCTCGCCCGGCAGGGGCTCGGTGAGGTTGCGGACCCGTGACCACGAGCGGCCGCCGTTCGAGGTCGCGAAGGCCAGGAAGCTCCGCGGGTCGGTGCCTACCGGGTCGCCCCAGACGAAGCCGCGCTCGGGATCGAGGAAGGCCATCGCGTCGAGGAAGGCGCCCTCGGTGGCGTCGTCGAGGACCAGCTCCCAGTGCGCGCCGCCGTCCGCGGTGTGCCAGATCCGTGCGGGGGCGTCGACCGCGAGCACCAGCGCGCGCTCGGCGTCGAAGGCCTCCACGTCGCGCAGGTCGCGCTCCTCGGCGCCCGGCGGCGTGGGGATCCGCTCCCAGGTGGCGCCACCGTCGAGGGTACGTAGCACGGTGCCGCCGCTGCCGCTGGCCCAGGCGATCTGGCCGTCCACCGCCGACAGGCCGCGGAGGCTTGCGGAGACTCCCGAAACCTGGGGCTCACGGAGCAGGCGCAGGCCCTCGGGGGAAGGGCCGGTCGCGCAGCCCTGCAGTCCCAGTACGGCGAGCGGGGCGAGGGTCAGGGTGCGGCGGAACGCGGTCGGTGCCATCGCCGGAGGATCGCGCGGGCCATGCCCGAAGTCCAACCCGGGTCGTAGTGGAAGCGCCTGGCTCGGCGACCGTCGTCGTCCGTCGCCAAGCCTGGGGCGATTCCCTGCGGTGATTCCCCGGGCGCGGGATGCGTGGAGTCCTCGTTGCGGGCGGGGCGCGCGGCGTGCCGGTCCGGGTTCGGGACGAGCCGCTTCAGATCCGTCGCCTGCTGACCGAACCACGACCGGGGTCCACCATGCACCAGACAGCGCGCGGCCAGCAAGGGTTCACACTCATCGAGCTGATGATCGTCGTGGCGATCATCGCGATCGTCGCCAGCATGGCGGTGCCGAACCTGATGGCCAGCAATGCGGCGGCCAACGAGAGCGCCACGATCTCGACGCTGCGGACCATCTCGTCGGCACAGTTCCGCTTCAAGGCGATGACCCTGGTCGATCGCAGCGGTTCGGGCTCCTACGAGTATGGCGGTCTGCGTGAACTCTCCGGCCTCGATCCGGTGCGCGACACCGGCGAGCTGCTCCGGCCCGCGCTGCTGTCGCCGTCGTTCGGGGAGCTGGACGCCAATGGCTGGGTGCTGCGTCAGGGCTACCACTATGCGATGTATCTGCCGGATGCCTCCGGCCTCGGCATCGTCGCGACGGACGCCAACATGGCGTCGGTCGATCCGACCATGGCGGAGATCGCCTACACGCTGGTGGCCTGGCCGGCCTCGCACGGTCACAGCGGCCGCGCGACCTTCTTCGTCAACCAGCAGGGCGAGATCCTGAAGAGCACCATGGCGCGCTACTCGGGCAGCACCTCGGTGCCGCCCGCCGGCTGCGCGATGCTCGGCGTCCCGGCAGCGGCGATCGTCGGTGGCACGATCGCCTGCGGAGTGACCGGCGCCGACGGCAACGTCTGGCTGCCAGCCAAGTGAGCAGGTGAGTGGTCGTCGGCGCGAGCCGGCTGACCCTCGATGCGTCGGCGCGGCGTGCGGAAGGGATCCCGCACCTCGCAGCGATCCGCGCGCACGCGCTGCGCGGTCGCCAATTCTCCTCGCAGCCGCCGCGCTGCATCCCGATCTGGAACCGATCGCTTCAGTCGGACATGTGACTGTCCGATTCCTCGACAGGGTGACACATGCAACAGACAAGAACCAGGGAGAGTGGCTTCACTCTCATCGAGCTCATGGTCGTCGTGGCCATCATCGCGCTGTTCGCGAGCATGGCGGTGCCGAACCTGATGTCGAGTCGTGCGACCGCCAACGAGAGCGCGACCGTCGCGACCTTGCGGACCATCTCGTCCGCCGAGTTCCGCTTCAAGGTGATGCTCGCGAAGGACCGCACCGCCTCGGCGACCGCCGAGTTCGGCAGTCTTCGTGAGATGGCCGGCGTCGAGCCGATCGCCGGGACCAGCGAGGTCCTCCGTCCGGCGCTGCTGTCGTCGTCGCTCGGCCAACTCGACGCCAACGGCCGGCTGATGCGGCAGGGCTACTACTACGCGCTGTATCTGCCGGACGCGTCGGGGCAGGGCGTGATCGCGACCGCTGCGAACATGCCGACGATCGATCCGCGGATGGCGCAGTCGGCCTACTCGTTGGTGGCCTGGCCGTCGGCCAACGGCAACAGCGGGCGCGCGGCGTTCTTCGTCAACCAGCGCGGCGACATCCTGAAGACCACCACTTCGAACTACTCCGGCGCGGGCTCGGTGCCGCAGCCTGGGTGCGCGCTGGTCGGCGTGCCGCCCACGCACATCGTCGGTGGTTCGCTGGCCTCCGGCGCGGCCGGTGCCGACGGCAACCTGTGGGTGCCGGCGCAGTAGGCACTCTACAGAGGCGGGCTGCTACAGTCCCAACCGCCGCTGCACCGACGCTCCGCGCAGTTCCTTGCCGGCGTGACGTCCGATCCACGCCGCGTTCGGGTCCTCGCTCTCGGCCAAGCGGTCGGCGAGCGCGAGCGCCGCCCGGTGCAGCGTCGCATTGCGCTTGCCCACCGCGCGCAGCGCCATGTCGGCGGCCTTCTTGACCATCTCGCGCGGGTCGTCCGCCGCGGCGTTGATCCAGCGCAGGGCCTCGACGAAGGCCGAGTCGGTGGCGATCTTGTCGTGGACCGTGAGCGCCCACACCAGTGCCAGGCCGGCCCGGCGCACGTACTCCTGCGGTTCGCTACACCACTCTTCGGCTTTGGCCCAGGCGTGCGGCGTGCGGTCGAACAGGTGGAAGCACAGCGTGTCGACGACCGCCCAGTTGTCGAACTCGCGGGCCCAGGTGTCCATCTGCGCCGGCGTGACCGCGTCGGCCTCCTCGACGAAGGCCGCGAGCAGTCGCGCCTCGTGGATCCGCGTGACCCACAGCCCGCAGGCGAGCCCATGGTCCCTGCCGATCTCGTCGGCCAGCGCCTGGATCTCGCGCATCGGCACGCCGAGCGCGCGGGCGTCGGGGATGCCGTAGTTGGCGAGCTTGCCGCGCTCTTCCTCGCTGCCGCGCGCACGCAGTGCGGTCAGCACCTCGGGCAGACTCGGCCCCTCGGCGGAGTCGGGGTCGACCCGGAACACCGGCTTGCGTTTGGAGATTCCCATCGTCAGTCCTGCGAACCCGCCGCTGCGCCGCGTGCCCGGGCCTCCAACCAGCAGTCGGCCAGCGTGATCCGGACCATCGCCTCGAGGACCGGGACCACGCGCGGCACGATGCACGGATCGTGGCGGCCCTGCTTTGCGACCTCGCCGACCGAGGTGGTGGGCTTGATCGTCGCGCAGAGCCGCAGGTCCTCGCCGGTCGACACGCCGCCGAGCATCCCGCCGAAGTGGCGGCGGTCGGCGACGTACTCGAGGCCGCGCATCGTCGCCGTCTCGAAGCCGGCACCGTAGCTGAAGCCGGTGACCGCGCCGATCGACATCACCGCCGACGCCAGCCGTGCCTTGAGCTTGCCGAACACCGGCTCGCCGAGGTGGGGTGGCGTGCCCGCGACGCGGATCTCGACCAACCCGCCGGTCGAGTCGAAGGCGCTCTTCAGTTCCAGCACGTAGGCCTCCATGGCCTTCGCGACCTCGGGGTCGGCGCAGCGCACGGGGTTCTGGTCGATCGTCTCCGGCTCGTAGCGCACCGCGCGGTGCGGGCCGATCTGCAGCGCGTGGGCGGTGACCGTCACCTCGGGCGGCAGGACCTTGGCGGCGACCACGCCGGCGATCACCCGCGCCACGGTCTCGCGCCCCGAGGAACGCCCGCCACCGCGGTGGTCGCGGTGCCCGTACTTGCCGGCGTAGGTCTCGTCGGCGTGGCCCGGCCGGAAGTGGCTGCGCAGCGCCTCGTAGTCCTTCGAGCGCTGGTTCTGGTTACGGACCAGCACGGTGATCGGCATGCCGGTGGTGCGGCCTTCGAACACCCCGGAGACGATCTCCGGCGCGTCGGCCTCGGCGCGCGCGGTGGTGACCGCGCTCTGTCCCGGCCGCCGCCGCGCCAGCTCGGCCAGCAGGTCGTCCTCGCCCAGCGGGATCCCGGCCGGGCAGCCGTCGATCACCACGCCGAGCGCCACGCCGTGGGACTCGCCGAAGGTGGTGACAGCGAACAGCTCGCCGAAGGTGTTGGACGGCATCGGAACGATGGTAGCAGGTGGCTGATCGGGGACTCCGCTCGCCGAGCGGCTCAACACCGCGTCGACGGCATCGCCAGCTCGGCGCGCAGCTTCTTCAGGCGCACGCGGAGGTCGCCGCC
Source organism: bacterium (assembly GCA_030432695.1). GTDB lineage: Bacteria > Planctomycetota > UBA1135 > UBA1135 > UBA2386 > JAUILN01. The sequence goes on from JAUILN010000018.1 coordinate 19,284, forward strand.
GGGCGGCACGATCAGGTCGGCAGCCGCGCGCCACACCGGCTCGCGTCGGGCGAGCACCTCGCGCACCTCTTCCTCGATCGACTTGCCGGTCAGCGACGGACGCTTGCGACGGGTGAGCCGGGGCAGCAGGGCTTCGACGTCCTCCTGCAGCCAGACCAGCAGCGCCTGCTCCCGAAGTCGCTCGACGGTCGCCGGGGTCTCCAGCGCGCCGCCGCCGAGTGCGACCAGGTTGCCGGGTCGGAGCGCGTCGGCGACCACCTCGGCCTCGCGGGCGCGGAAGGTCTCCCAACCGTAGGCGTCGACGAAGATGTCGATCGGGCCGTGGCGCTCTTCGAACTCCTTGTCGGTGTCGACTACTGCGAGTCCGAGCTTCGGGCCGAGCCGGCGTGCGAGCGTCGACTTGCCCACTCCGCGCATCCCGCAGATCGCGATGCATCGCGGGCTTCGGCGCACCGTTTCCAGGTCGTCGAAGAACCCCGGGTAGCTCTTCGCCGCGCAGCCGGGGTGGTCGATGCCCGCGCCGACGCCGGCCGCGCCGAGGATCGCGAAGGCCATCGCCATGCGGTGGTCGGCCCAGGTGGGCGGCGCCGCGCGGCGCAGCTGTTCGAGGCGTCCGCCGAGGCCTTCGACCAGGATCCCGTCGTCCTCCTCCTCGGCGGGGCAGCCGAAGGCCCGCAGGGCCTCGACTGTCACGGCCAGCCGGTCGCACTCCTTGTAGCGCAGGTTCGCGGCGCCGATGAAGCGGGTCGGTGCGTCGCGGAACAGCGCGCGGACCGCGAGGTTCATCAGTTGGTCGGGCACCTTGGTCACGTCGAGGCGGACCGCTCCCGGGCGGTCGAGGGCATCGAGGTAGCGCGGCAGCAGTCGGTCGCCCTGGGCGCTGTCGGCGTGCAGGTTGGTGGCCTGGAAGCGGCCGCGGAGCAGGCGCTCGAGGACCAGCCAGGGTCCGGCCGAACTCCAGTCGCCTTCCACCTCGAAACGGCCCGGTGCGCGCGCCGGACCCGCAGGCACCGCGATCAGTCGGTCGTCCCAGGTCGCGTCGATCCCGAACTCGGCCAGGGTCCGCAGGGTCAGCTCGATGTACGGCCGGGACGTCGGTGGAGTCGGCAGCTCGATCTCCAGGCCGTGGGGCAGGCTCGGGGCGACCAGCAGCAGGGCCGACAGGAACTGGCTGGAGACCGAGGCCTCCAGGGTGACCCGTCGTGGTCCGTCGGCGGCACCCAGGGCTCCGCCGACGATCCGCACCGGGGGCCGGCCGCCGCGGTCCTCGGCCTCGACTCCGAGGGCTCGCAGCGCCGTGGTGAGCGGGCCGATCGGCCGCTCGCGCATGCGCTCGTTGCCGGTGACGATCCACTCACCCGGGGTCCGCGCCGCCAGCGCGCACAGGAAGCGCAGCGTGGTCCCGGCGAGGCTGCAGTCGAGTTCGGTCGCCGAGCGCGGCGCGCGTTGCGGCACGCCACCGCGGACGTGGACGATCCCGCGGCTGTAGTTGCGCCAGGTGGCGTCGTAGCCGAGCGTCTGGAGGTTCTGCACCAGCAGGGCCACGTCCTCACAGGGCGTGGCGCCGTGCAGCTCGGTCTCGCCCTCGGCCAGGGCCGCCAGCACCAGGGCGCGGTTCGCGTGCGACTTGGAGCCTGGCAGCTCCAGTCGGACGTCGAACGGCAGCAGCAGTGGCGCGACTTCGAACATGGGGCGGGGGACTGTAGCGAGAGCCGACACCGACTCCGACCCAAAGCCGGACCGGTGGGCGCGACGATTTCCGGGACGACCCGGGTCGTTCCACGAGTGCAACCGTGGCGTTCCGCGCGTAGCGTCCCGCCCATGACCGATCCAAGGCGGTGGACGGTGGTGGGAGGCCTCGCGAAGGCCCGCCACCACGGTGCGGGATGGGACCTCGACGGCCCCGAGGCGACGGTGCGGGTCGAGTTCTGCTCGCCGCACGTGGTCCGCGTGCGCTGCGCGCAGCACGGGCATGGCTTCGCACCCGAGGCCGGTTTCGCGACCGCCTCGCGGCGCTTCGAGGCGCCGCACTGCGAGACCGAGATTCTCGAGGACCGGCTCATCGCCCGCACTCCCGGTCTGGAGGTGGTCGTCGAGCACGATCCGTTCCGGCTGACGGTGAAGGACGCCGAGGGCCGCGACCTGATCGCCGACGACGGCAGCCGCGGCACCGTGCTCTACGCCGGTCGCATGCAGTGCTCGATGCACCTCTGGGTCGGCGAGCGGGTCTACGGCTTCGGCGAACGCAACGGGCCGATGGACCACCGCGGGCCGCGCTTCCAGGGCCGCAGCCTGGTGTGCTGGAACGTCGACAACTACGGGCACGACCAGGGCCTCGATCCCCTGTACGCCTCGGTGCCGTTCCTGCTGTTCCTCCGCGAAGGGCGCTGCCACGGTCTGTTCGTCGACGAACCCGGACGGCTGGTCGCCGACGTGGGCCGCAGCGACACCGACGTGGTCAGTCTGCGCAGTCCGCACGGCGTGATCGATCGCTACGTCATCTCCGGGCCGACTCCTCGCGACGTGCTGGCTCGCTACACGGCTCTGACCGGCCGGCCGACCCTGCCGCCACGCTGGGCACTCGGCTTCCACCAGTGTCGCTACAGCTACGAGACCGCCGCCGACCTGCGCTGGATCGCGCAGACCTTCCGTCGCTACGAGATCCCCTGCGACGTGCTGTGGCTCGACATCCACGCGCTCGAGGGCTTCCGCCCGCTGCGCTGGAACCACCGCGACTTCCCGGAGCCGGCGAAGTTGTGCGGCGACCTGCGCGAGCAGGGCTTCCAGTTGATCACCATCGTCGATCCCCACCTCGCGGCGCTCGCTGGCGACCCGACCTTCGAGCAGGGCAAGGCGGAAGGTCACTTCGTGAAGCAGCCGGACGGCGGCATCTACCACGGTCCGGTCTGGCCGTCACGCGGCGAGGGTGGACCTTGGAGCGTGTTCCCGGACTTCACCGCCGAGCGCACCCGGCACTGGTGGGGCGAGCAGTACCGCGAGTTCCTCGATTGGGGCCTCGCCGGTATCTGGAACGACATGAACGAGCCGGCGATCTTCGAGGGGCTCGAGGGCACCTTCCCGCACGACCTGCGGCACAGCGGCGACGTCGGCGACGTGACCCACGACCGGGTCCACAACGCCTACGGCATGTTGATGACGCGCGCCACCCACGAGGGCCTGCGGCGGCTGCAGCCCGACAAGCGGCCGTTCGTGCTGACGCGATCCTCCTACGCCGGCGGTCAGCGCTACGCGTGGATCTGGACCGGTGACGTGAAGAGCGACTGGGCGGCGTTGCAGCAGACGATCCCCACGCTGCTCAACCTGTCGGTGTCGGGCTTCGCGTTGTGCGGTGGCGACGTCGGCGGCTTCGTCGGCACACCGAGCGCCGAGCTGTTCACCCGCTGGCTGCAGGCCTGCGTGCTGGTGCCGTTCTTCCGCGCCCACACCGACGACAAGACCCCCGAGCAGGAGCCGTGGAGCTACGGCTACGAGTGGACGGCGCGCAACAAGCGGGTGATCGAGCTGCGCTACGAGCTGCTGCCGCAGGTCGAGCGCGTGGTTCGCGAGGTCTGCGAGACCGGCGTGCCGGCACTGCGGCCGTTGTGGTTCGAGTTCCCCGGCTTCGGCGAGTGCTGGGGCAACCAGGACCACTACATGTTCGGCAGCGACCTGCTGGTGGCGCCGGTGCTGGTGGAGGGCGCGAAGCAGCGCGGCGTGCAGTTCCCGCCCGGCAAGTGGTACGAACTGGAGAGCGGCGAGGAGTATCAGGGACCGGGTGGCACCGCGCTCGACGTCGATCTGGACACCCTCCCGATCTTCGCCCGCGAGGGTGCGATCGTATTCCGGCAACCGGTCGTGCCGCACACCGGCGTGGTCGACGGCGTGCCGCGGATCTTCGACGTGTTCCCCGCCGAGCGCTCGAGCGCCGATTGGATCGAGGACGATGGCGTGAGCCTGGACGGCCCGCGCGCGCGTTGCCACCTGCTGCAGGTCCGCACCCCCTCGCACGTCTCGCTGACCTTCCAACCGACTCGCGGCGACTGGCGCCCCGCAGCACCCCGCGCGCTGGTGGTCCGCTTCCACGCGATCGGCGAGTTCGGCAAGGTGCGCATCGGCCGACGCGTCGCGCCGGAACTCGATCCGGAGCCGGCGCTGATCGCCGACCTGCCCGCGGACACGATGGGCTGGTTCATCGACGACCAGGGGCGATTGGTGGTGATCGTGCCGGAGCGGATCGACTCGTTGCGGGTGACGGTGGATCTGGAGTGAGGGGAAGGGCCCGCGTTGCCTCTCCTCCGATCGCAGCTAACCTGGATGCCGCCGCTCCACCCGTCCGATGACCCAGTTCCTGCGCCGCGTCCGACTCCGCAACTGGAAGAGCATCGCCGATTGCGATGTCTCGCTGGGTCCGGTCAACTTCCTCGTGGGGCCCAACGGATCCGGGAAGAGCAACTTCCTCGATGCGTTACGCTTCGTTTCGGACGCCCTTTCGAGGTCGCTCGACCAGGCGCTTCGAGAACGTGGTGGAGTCAACAGCGTGCGCCGGCGGTCGGGTGGCCATCCGACCCATCCGACGATCAGTCTCGATTTCGAACTGCAGGGGCGGCGTGGCCACTACGCGTTCGAGATCGCCGCTTCCGCCGAGGGCGGATTCCGCGTGAAGCGAGAGCGGTGTGTCTGGGAGAGGCCGGACTTCGTGCGGGTGCACTATGACTTCCGCGACGGAGTCGTCGAGGACTACTCGCCCGGTCGGCCGCCGGCCGCCGAGCCCGATCGTCTGCTCCTCGTACATGCCTCGGGCGACCCGGCGTTCCGTCCGATCTATGACGCATTGTCGCGGATGGGCTTCTACAGCCTCGATCCTCAGGCCATGCGCATGCCACAGCCACCGGAAGCTGGAGACATCCTCGCGCGAGACGGCGCGAATGCTGCCAGTGTCCTCGATCACCTGCAGAAGTCTGCCCCGGGAGCCCGTGATGCGATCGTGGAGTTCCTGGCAGCGGTGGTGCCTGGGATCGAGGATGTGCGGCGGATCCCCGTCGCGCAGTTGGAGACCCTGGAGTTCCATCAGGACGTCGGGACCAAGCGGCCCCACAAGTTCCTGGCCTCGCAGATGTCCGATGGGACGGTCCGCGCGCTGGGGATTCTCATCGCCCTTCTGCAGGTGCTGAGGCCGGGCCTTTCCATGCCGGTCGTGGCGATCGAAGAGCCTGAGATCGCGCTGCACCCCGCGGCGACCGAAGTTCTGGTCGATGCTCTGCTGCAAGCCAGCCGGTCGACTCAGCTACTCGTGACCAGCCATTCAACGGACCTTCTCGACCATGCCGCCATCGATGCGGATTCCTTGTTGGCGGTCGTTGCGGTCGACAACGCGACGCGTATCGGTCGTCTCGAAGAGTCCGCGCGCGAGGCGTTGCGCAGCCAACTCTACTCCGCGGGCGAGCTCCTGCAGATGGACCAGCTACAGCCGGCCCACGTGGAGGGGGGGCCACGGCAGGGTGACCTGTTCGCGGTCGACGGATGATCATCCAACCCATCGTGGAGGGTCACGGCGAGGTCCCGGCGGTGCCGGTTCTCCTTCGTCGGATCGGCGCTTCTTTGGAGCTCGACATCCAGGTCTTGCCTCCAATTCGTCAGAAGCGGAACCGGATCGTCAAGGACGGTGAGCTGGAGCGGGTCGTGGAACTGGCGGCTCGGAAGTGTCCGTCCGAGTCGCTCATCCTCATCTTGCTCGATGCCGACGAGGACTGTCCTGCGACGCTGGGGCCCGCACTGCTCGAGAGAGCCAGCGCGGCTCGCCCCGATCGCACCGTGACAGTCGTGCTCGCGAACCGGGAGTTCGAGTCGTGGTTTCTGGGGGGAGTCGAAGGCCTGTCCGGACGCCGTGGTCTCGACGCCGACCTGGCTACGCCAGGAGATCCGGAGTCGGTCAGCGATGCCAAAGCGTGGCTGGCCGAGCGCATGAATCGCGGGCGCGGACCCGGATACAGCCCGACCATCCATCAGGCAGCGTTCGCAGCGACGTTCGACATGACGGCGGCGCGCACCCGCTGTCCTTCCTTCGACAAGTTCCTGCGGGAGATCGAGAAGTCGGCCTCCAGGACCTGATCGACACTCGGCTGGCGACTCAGCGCGGACCAGCACCACGCGGCGCCAGCCGCGAGCCAGGGCGCACCTCTTCGGCGGCCTCGGCCTGCAGCGTGCGGAACGCGCTGTCCAGGCCGCGGCGCAGGGTCCACGAGCGGTCGCGCGCGTTGTCGTCCTGCTTCGAGTCCTCGACGGCCTTCACGAGACGCTTGCGGGCGGCGGGCGGCAGGTCGTCGCCAGCCAGGCTGAGGATCGACACCGCGGCCAGCTCGTAGAGTTCGGCGCAGGTCTCGTGGTCGCCGGCGTTGAAGCGCGGCGCGCCGCGCTCGACGGCCAGCGCGTAGACGGCCTCGTAGCGGTCGACCAGCCCGGCCAGGTTCACGCTGGAGCGGTTGGCCGTCGCCTCGACCGCGACCGGCTCGCTCGCGGCGGTCAGCAGCAGCACGGTGTCGATCAGATGGATCACGCCGTTGGCCGCCTGGATGTCGGTGGCGACGAGGCCGGCGCCGCCGACGGTGATCCGGCCGCCGTCGAGCGCGACCTCGACCGGCTGACCCATGAACGAGGTCAGGCGCTTCTTTGCCAGCAGCTCGCGGGCGGCGATCCGGCCGGGCACGACGTGCAGGCCGAGGATCGCGGTGAGGTCCTGGCGGTTCTCGGGCTTCAACAGCTTGGCGACGGTGCCTTCGGGCAGCGCGGCGAAGGCCGAGTCGACCGGCGCGAACACGGTCCACGGACCGTTCTCGCCGTCGAGCGAGCGGGCCAGGCCGGCGGTCTTCACGGCGGTGAGCAGGGTGGTCAGCCGTTCGTCGGCCGCGGCGATCACCGCGATCGGCCGCTGCTCGGGCAGCATCACCGAGTCGATGACGTGCACTACGCCACCGTCGAATGGCACGTCGACCGCGACGATCGAGGCGCCGGCGATCGAGCCCTCGGCGGCGTCCACGGTCAATGGCTGGCCATTGAGGCTCGGTAGGCTGCGGGCGTTGAGCACCTCGGCCGAGCTGCGGACGCCCGGCACCACGTGGTAGGTGAGGATCGCGGTCAGCGCGCCGCGGCCGGCAGGCGACAGCAGCTCCTCGACCGTGGCCTCGGGGAGTTTCGCGAAGGCCGCGTCGGTGGGGGCGAAGATCGTCACCGGTCCCTCGGGCAGCTCGAGCCCGGCGGTGGTCACGCAGGTGAGAAGGGTGTTCAGCCCGGCGGCCTTGGCGACCGAGACCAGGTCGTCAGCCGAGCCCTTGGCGGCCGTCTCGGCGGTGGGCGCGGCGTCCGGGCCGACCGCGCGGATCGCGCGCACGTCGAGGCGGAACGGTCCGGCCTGCTTGTCGGCCAGCGTGAAGCCGAGCGACTCGATGTCGGTCGGGTCGATCGCCGGGGCGCGGCTGACCTTGCGGCCGAAGCTGTAGAGCTGGAAGCCGTCCAACGGCAGGGAGACCTCGATCCATTCACCGTCGACGGTCTCGAAGTCCTGCTGGTAGGCGCCGGCCATCATCCGCACGCTCGCCTGGCGGACGTCGAACTTCCAGGTCCGGCCGTCGCCGCGGACCTCGGCGACCAGCGCCGTCGCCCCGGCGAAGTCGTCGCCATCCACCGCGCGCCGCATCTGTGAGAAGCCGCCGTTGTTCTCCAACGACAGGCTGCCGGTGAAGGTCAGGATCCCGTCCTCGCGCTGGCTGACGCGGCCGCTGGAACGGCCGCCCATGACGCCGTCGAGGACCACCTGCCAGGCGGAGACGTCGTCTCCGGGGGTGAGCGCGAAGGACTGGGCGGGGGAGGACGAGCCTGCCATCAGGGCGGTGCTCACGAGGATTGCACGGGCGGGGAGTCGCATGGGTCGGTGTTCGGTCCGGGCTGCGCCGCTTCGCGCCCGCGGTGACTCCGGATGCGGGGAGGTCCGAGTGGAGGTCGGGAGCATCGCCCGCGTCGATGCCGTCCGCATCTCGTACTCTGCGGCGGATGTCTCCGATCCTGCAATCCCGGTTCGCGGTCGCTGGCGGCTGCCTGCTGCTCGTCGCGCTCGGTTGGCTGTGGATCGAGGGGCCTGCCAAGCGCGCGCCGACGATTCAGGAGGCGCTCGAGGCGCGCGGACCGGAGGTCGTGCGGGAGCTGACCAAGGAGGTGCTGCGCCAGCGCCAGGATCGCATCGCACTGGAGCGCGAACTGGAGGAGCAGGGTCTCGACGGGCTCGCCCGCCGGGCGCGTGGCGACGAGTCGGTCGGGTCCGAGGGGGCGACCGAGCGCGCGGCCACTGCGCCGGCGCGTCTGGATGCCGACGCCCTGCGGCTCGTGGCGTTCCCATGCTCGGTGTCCCTGTCGACCGTGCTGGCCTCGCGTTCGCTCAATCCGCGCGGCGTGGAACAGGTCAGCCAGGCGGCCGAGGAGCGGCTCCGAGCGATCCGGGAGACGTTCTGTCGGTCCATCACCAACCTGCGGAACCGAGCGGGGCGGCTGATGAACCAGGAGTTACGGCAGATGTACGAGGCGGGCGCCCTGCAGGCCTGGGACCCCTTCGAAGATCGGACGCACGTGGGGGATGCGGTGCGCGCGTGCGTGGAGCGGTTCCGCGCCGAAGGCCTTGCCGAGGCGGAGGCACGCCAGCGCGCGCTGAGCGAGATGGGGCGGGACCAGCTCGGCTTCCCGGTGGTGACCTTCGCCGGCTTCGGTCGGATGGACTACGTCCCGATCGAGTTCCTCGACGCCGGCCGGCGCGCTCGCGAGGATCGACGCAAGACGGAGGAGCTGTTCGTGCTGACGCTCGCCGGCTGGTGCGTCGCGGAGGGGCTCCTGCGGGTCGAGGAGGTCGACCCGGTCGTCGAGTGGCTGCGTGGCCGGGTCTGACTTCGGCGCAGAAACTTCGGGTGATCCCGAGAAAGCCCCGGCCCGTTGTTCAGATCCGCACCTCTCAAGGGTGCCTGTAGGACGACCCACGCAGGAGACGGGGAAGAAGAGAGGGTCAACGACCGTGGGGTCCGGCCGTCCCCGGACCCCACGGTGGTTTTTCCCAACCCCGAGATGGAATGCTCTCTTGTTCCAGAAGCCGCCGGGAGACGACTCGCCGCCCGACGATCAGCAGCCACAAGATCCGCTGGCCGGCGATCAGCTGGCCGGCGACTTCTGGCCGTCGGGTCCACCGACCGACGCGCAGTTGTTGGACCGGCTCCGACGGCAACCGGAGGAGGGGCTGCACGAGATCTTCAAGAGGGATGGAGCGTGGCTCGTGGCCGCGCTGAGTCGCGACCTCGGGCTCCTTGCCTACGACGACGAGATCGAAACCGCGGTCTCGGAGGCGCTGTGGGTGCTCTATCGGGACCGCCGGAAGCTGCAGATCAAGTCTTCGCTACGTGGCTACCTCAGGAAGGCGGCGCTCCGACTGTGCTTGAAGTCGATCAACAAGCGGTTCAGCGAGCGTCCCCTGAACCTGCACGACGTGAAGCTCGACCCGCCGGACCAACGGGATGCCCGGCGAGGTGGCTTCGCGACGTTCCTCGCGGCCAAGGTCGAGTCGCTACCACCGATGGAGCGCGATCTGTTCCGGATCGACGCGAGCCAGACGAGAAGCGCGAAGTCGATCGCGGAGGAACTCGCTACGTCGCACGAAGTGATCGCGTCGCTTCGCTACCGACGGAAGAAGCGGATCGTGGATTGGCTCGACGAATGGGATCGGAGGAAGGAGGACGAGAGCAGTGACTGATGCAATGCACCCAATCGGTCATCGAGTCCTGGAGGACCTGATCGAGGCATGTCTCGAGCGTGCTCGTGGGCGTGGCGAATCCACGCCGTGCGCCGCCGATCAGCTCAGGGCGGCACCACCCGAGATCCTGGAGCGGGTGTTGCGCCGCGTGCGGTCCAAGCGGAGGAGCCAGGCGATCGCGCTGCACGCTGCCGCCGTGGTGGTGGTGACGGGGGTCGCGATCGGCGCCCACCTCTCATCCCGTTCCGACGAGATCACCGGTCGCGAGACCGAAGGGAGCGGCGAGGTCTGGACCGAGAGCCAGGCGACCAGATCTGCTTTCCTGCAGGTCTGGGACGGCCAGAGCACCGCCGAACTGACGCTGTCCGATCTGATGCTGGTGCTGTCCCGGGCAACCGACTATCGACGCGCCAACTTGATCTCGGTCGTCAGCGAGTTGCAGGTGCGCATCCGCGGGGCCTGGAACGAGTGCGGCCGACGTGGGGAAGTGCCACCCGACGTGCGTCGCCGACTTGCAGAACGGATCGACCAGATCGACGGAAGGAGCGCGGTGTTCGGCGGAGTCGATGCGGGTGTCTTGGCGCTCGCGCGTGATCCTGCGCGCCGCGATCTGGATACGCGCCAGCTGCAGGACCTCGCTGACTGGACCCTCGGTGCCATCCGTGGCTACCGCGCGGCGGTGCTGAAGGTCCGCGACTCAGCCGGTTGGAGCGAGGACGACCGGAAGGTCCTGGACGAGGCGGTCCAGATCGCTGTCCGGAGGATCAGGTCCGTCGTCGCGGAAGCGAACTGAACGCTCGCCTCGGGCGGGAGCGGACTCTCCCATCGGAGACAATCGATCAGCCGCCGCCGACCGGCGGGACGGTCCAGGTGATCGATCGGGAAACCTGGTCGAAGCCGTCGGCCGTGAAGTGCACGTCATCCCATCCGGCGGGCGGCTTCCAGTTGGTGGTCTGACCCGGCTGGACCCAGAAGGTGGTGCTCGCACCGGTGTTCGGTTCCGTCGCGGTGACCTCTACCGCGGTGGACTCGTCGTGCTTGATGTCGGCGCCGTCGTTTCCGTTGATCTCCGGCGACGGAGAGACGTGGAGAGTCTTCATGTCGATCCTTGGGCGGGGGACAGGAGGGAGTTGGCGCGGTGTCGTCGATCCCGCCGACGGAACCCGCCATTCCCCTGGAGGCCGCGATCTGAACCCTCTGACCGCCCCGGCCGGCGGAACGGCGTCCCCCGGTGATTGACCGGGATGAATACGGTCCGATCACATGGGGGCTTCCGATCCGGTCAAAAACTATCGACCGGATCGGGAATATCTGCGGGACAGAGGCCTTCGATGGCGCCCGACCTCACGCGAACACCGAGTCGTCGTACTCCCCCTCCCGCAACTTCGCCTGCGCCGCCGCCAGCCGTGCGATCGGCACCCGCGGCGGCGAGCACGACACGTAGTTGAGCCCGATCCAGTGGCAGAACCGCGCCGAGTCCGGCTGGCCGCCGTGCTCGCCGCAGATGCCGATCGACATCCCGGGCCGCGACTCCCGGCCCCACTCGGTGGCGATCTTCATCAGCCGGCCGACGCCCTGGACGTCGAGCACCTCGAACGGGTTGTCGCGGAGGATGCCCTGCTGCTGGTAGTGCGGCAGGAACTTGTTCTCGGCGTCCTCGCGGCTGAACGAGTAGGTCGCCTGGGTGAGGTCGTTGGTGCCGAACGAGAAGAATTCCGCGACCTCGGCGAGGCGGGCGGCGCGCATGCAGGCGCGCACCACCTCGATCATCGAGCCGAACTTCACGTTCAGCGTGACCTTCCGGCGGCTCTCGATCTCCGGCTGGATCTGGCGCAGCATCGACTTCACCCGCTCCAGCTCCTCCACGGTGCAGACCTGCGGGACCATGATCCATGGCTGGACGTCGAAGCCCTCGAGCTGGACCTCGGCGGCGGCTTCCAGGACCGCACGGATCTGCATCGTGTAGATCTCCGGGAAGGTGATGCCGAGGCGGACGCCGCGGTGGCCGAGCATCGGGTTGACCTCGTGCAGCACGCGCACCTTGCGGAGCATCTGCTGCTTGCGGGCCAGCAGGTCCTCGAGTCGCTTGCTGCGCTGGTACTCCTTGAGCGAGCCGGTCAGCGTGTCGAGGCTCTCGACGAACCGGCGGTGTAGCTCGGGGTCGATGAGCTTCAGGGTGTCCGGCAGCTCACCCACGCTGCTCACCGCGCGCGACATGTTGCGCAGATGGGCGATCTCGAACTCGAGCTGCTCGGCGGTCGGCAGGAACTCGTGGATCGGCGGGTCGAGCAGGCGGATCGTCACCGGCAGGCCGGCCATCGCCCGGAAGATCCCCGCGAAGTCGTCGCGCTGGAACGGCAGCAGGCGGTCGAGGGCGGCGTGCCGCTCGGAGTCGCCTTCGGCCAGGATCATGTCCTGGACGATCGGCAGGCGGTCGACGGCGTTGAACATCCGCTCGGTGCGGCACAGGCCGATGCCGCGCGCGCCGTAGCGGCGGGCCCGGGCGGAGTCGTTCGGGGTGTCGGCGTTGGCGTAGACCTTCAGCGTGGCGACCTCGTCGGCCCAGCCGAGCAGGGTCTGCAGCTCGCCGAAGAACTCGGCCTCCACCGTGGGAATCTCGCCGACGTAGACGTCGCCGGTGCTGCCGTCGAGCGTGACGACGTCGCCTTCCTCGAGAACCAGCGCACCGATGGTGGCCTTCTTGGCGCGGACGTCGACCTTGATGTCGTCGCAGCCCGACACGCAGGGCTTGCCCATGCCGCGCGCCACCACCGCGGCGTGGGAGGTCTTGCCGCCGCGGCTGGTGAGGATCGCGCGGGACGCGAAGAAGCCGTGGATGTCCTCGGGCTTGGTCTCCTCGCGGACCAGCACGATCGGCTCGCCGGCGAGTCCGCGTTCCTCGGCGGTGTCGGCGTCGAAGACGATCCGGCCGGCTGCGGCACCGGGCGACGCGGGCAAGCCGCGCGCGATCGGCTCGGAGGTATGGTCGGGCGCGAGCTGCGGCACCAGCAACTGCTCGAGCAGCGCCGGGTTCACGCGCAGCAATGCGGCGTGCTTGTCGAGGATGCCCTGCTCGACCATCTCCACCGAGGTGATCACCGCCGCGCGCGCGTTCATCTTCGCGTTGCGCGTCTGCAGGCAGTAGAGGGTGCCGCGCTCGATCGTGAACTCGAAGTCCTGCACCTCGTGGTAGTGGCCCTCGAGCCGGTCGCGGAGCTCTACGAGCTGGCGGTGCAGGTCGGGCATCTCCTGGGCCATCTCGGCAATGGGCTTCGGCGTGCGCACGCCGGCGACCACGTCTTCGCCCTGGGCATTGACGAGATACTCGCCATACAGCCCATCCTCACCGGTGCCCGGATTGCGCGTGAACGCCACCCCGGTACCCGAGTCGGTGCCCATGTTGCCGAAGACCATGGTCTGCACGTTCACCGCCGTGCCGTTGGCCATGTCCGGCGTGATCTTGAACTGGCGCCGGTAGTCGACCGCGCGCTTGCCCATCCACGAGCGGAACACCGCGCCGATCGCGATCTGCAGCTGGGTCCACGGATCGGTCGGGAACGGCTCGCCGGTGTGCTCTTCGACGATGCCCAGGAAGTCGGCGGTCAGCGACTTCAGGTCCTCGGCGGTCAGGTCGACGTCCTGCGACACGCGCCGGCGGTGCTTGAGGCCGTTCATCGCGTCGTCGAACGGCTCGTCGGGCACGCCCAATGCCACCTTGCCGAACAGCTGCACGAAGCGGCGGTAGGCGTCGTGGCAGAACCGCGCATTGCCGGTCGCGTCGATCAGGCCCTGCAGCGTGGTCGGGTTCAGGCCCAGGTTCAGGATCGTGTCCATCATCCCCGGCATCGACATCGCCGAACCCGAGCGGACCGAGACCAGCAGCGGGTTGGTCCCGGCACCGAAGCCTTTGCCGGTCTTCTGTTCGACCTCGGCGACCGCCTCGCGGACCTGATCCATCAGCCCTTCAGGGAATTCCCGGTGCTGAAGGTAGGCGAGGCAGGTCTCCGTGGTGATCGTGAACCCCGGCGGCACCGGCAGGCCGATGCGGGTCATCTCGCAGAGGTTTGCCCCCTTGCCGCCGAGCAGCATGCGGTTCTGGCCGTCGCCGTCGGCGAACGAGTAGACGAAGCGGGTGGACGGGGACGTCGCGGTGTCGGTCATGGCCCGGTCTCGATGGGAGTCACGGAGAACTCCGAGGGAGACGATCGGCGGGGGGGCGACTTTCTGGCGGCTGCAATCGCGCGGTGCCCGACGCCGGTATATCCGCGATCTCTGGTGCTCTATGCTGGCAGCATGGTCGGCGAAGGTGTCGAGAACGCGACATCGCGTGGCATGCGTTGGGTCCTGCTGGCGTGGGCGCTGGGGCCCGGCTGCCTCGGTTGCTCGTGCGCCGCCGCCCTGCTCGTCGGCTCCCTCGGGTGGAACCCGGTCTACGGCGTATTCCCGTGGTGGCTGGAGTGGATCGGCAGGTTGGTCCTCATCCTCACGCTCGTAAGTGCTTGCCTCACTCTGTTCCTCGCCGCGAGCAGTCTGCCGGCCCGGCGATCTCTCGAATACCGGGCCCTCGCAGGATGGTGGCTCGCGGTCTGCGGGGGCACCGTGATCTCCGGCGCGTTCCCTACCCTGGCTCTGTCCCTGCTCTGTGCAGGTGCTGCCGCAGCAGCGGTGCCTCCGATCGGATTGTGGCTGCGCATGTCACGACATCGCCGGACGGCGAGCCTGCAGCCGGATTCCGGCTCCTGACCCTCACGCACACGTCCGACACGGCTCGCTGCGCAGCAGCCCGGTGTAGCGCCCCGTCCCGTGGCACTCCGGGCAGTCCTCGCGGTCGCAGTGCGGCGGGCGCAGGCCGGTCGCGGCGTACAGCTCTCGCACCGCGCTCGTCGGCACGCCGTGGCCCTGGGTGCCCCACACGTGGTCGAACAGCCGGTCGTCGATCCGGACCTCGGTGCCCTCGAACCACTCCGGGGCGTGGGCGCGCCAGGCCTCGAGCAGGTTCTTGTGGTCGGACCAGCCCTGCAGCAGGTCGGCGAGGCAGTCCTCGCCGTGGACGTAGCGGCCGACGAACCAGGGGATCGTGTCTTCGAACAGCTCCGCGATGGTGACTCTCACGGAGGAATCTACTCCGCGCTTCTGCGGGCGGGGGAGAAGCGCGAAAGTCGGGTACGGAAACCCGAATCCAACGACCGGATGAACCCGACCAAGACCAAGGCCTGGCAGGCGCTGCAGGCTCATTTCGAGACCGTTCGCACCGTCCACCTCCGTGACCTGTTCGCTGCGGACCCGGCTCGCGGCGAGCGCTTCGCGGTCGAGGGCGGCGGGCTGTTCCTCGACTTCTCCAAGAACCGGATCACCGACGAGACCCTCGGGTTGTTGACCGGGCTGGCCGACGAGGTCGGACTCCGCGCCAGGATCGAGGCGATGTTCGGCGGTCAGCGGATCAACACCACCGAGGGCCGGGCGGTCTTGCATGCCGCGCTGCGTGCGCCGGAGGGCTCGCACATCCACGATGCGGGCGAGCCCGGACACGACGTGGTGCCCGACGTGCAGGCGGTCCTGCAGCGCTGCGAGGTCTTCGCCGAGCAGGTGCGTAGCGGCTCGTGGCGCGGTCACCTCGGGCGTTCGATCCGCAACGTGGTCAACATCGGCATCGGCGGTTCCGATCTCGGTCCGGCGATGGCCTGCGAGGCGCTGCGCCCCGACTCCGAGCGCCGCCTCACCGTGCGCTTCGTCAGCAACATCGATGGCACCCACGTGGTCGAGGCGCTGCGCGACCTCGATCCGGCCGAGACCCTGTTCATCATCTGCTCGAAGACCTTCACCACCCAGGAGACGCTGACCAACGCCAACACCGCGCGGCAATGGCTCCTGGACGGGCTCGGTGGCGACGAGGCGGCGATCACCCGGCACTTCGTCGCGGTGTCCACCGCGGCCGACAAGGTGGCCGCGTTCGGCATCGACGCCGAGCGCAACATGTTCGGCTTCTGGGACTGGGTCGGCGGCCGCTACTCGGTCGACTCCGCGGTCGGTCTGGCGCTGATGGTGGCGATCGGCCCGCAGGGCTTCCGCGAACTGCTCGCCGGCTTCCACGCGATGGACCAGCATTTCCGCACCGCGCCGTTCGAGCAGAACCTCCCGGCGCTGCTCGGTCTGCTGGGAGTGTGGTACGGCAACTTCTTCGGCTGCGACAGCCACGCGGTGCTGCCCTACGACCAGAACCTGGCGCGCTTCCCGGCCTACCTGCAGCAGCTCGACATGGAGAGCAATGGCAAGCGGGTCACGCTGGATGGCGAGGTGGTCGACTGGCAGACCGGACCGATCGTCTGGGGCGAGCCGGGCACCAACGGCCAGCACGCCTTCTACCAGTTGCTGCACCAGGGCACGCGGCTGGTGCCCGCGGACTTCCTCGGCTTCTGCCGGAGCCGCAATCCGCGCGGCGAGCACCACGACCTGCTGATGGCCAACTTCTTCGCGCAGACCGAGGCCCTGGCGTTCGGCAAGACCGGCGATGAAGTGCGCGCCGAGGGTGTGGCCGACGAACTCGTCACCCACAAGACCTTCCCCGGCAACCGGCCGACCAACACGATCCTTGCCGATGCCCTCGATCCGCGGACGCTCGGTGCGCTGATCGCGCTCTACGAGCACAAGGTCTTCACCCAGGGCGTGGTGTGGGGGATCAACTCGTTCGACCAGTGGGGGGTCGAACTCGGCAAGGTGCTGGCGAAGCGGATCGCGCCGGAGCTGCAGGCCGACGCGGAGCCGCAGCTCGCGCACGACTCCTCGACCAATGCGCTGATCCGACGCTATCGCCGGGGACGTCGGACCTGATCCGTCAGTAGCGGAACGTCACGGTCTCGGCGACCTGGCCGACCGTCGGGGTATTGCCGGGCCGCACGGTGAACACTCCAAAGTGCAGGTCGACTCCCTGCAGGACCGGGAGTGCCGGGGCGCGCAACGTCGCGGTGGCGCTGCCCCGCGCATCCAGGAGCCCGAAGAAGTCCTGGAACACCGGGCTCGGATTCAGCACCGAGCCGAGGAACAGGGCGTCCGGGGCGAGGTCCCAGGTCGATCCATCCGGGAGCGGGATCCCCGGGGTCGTTCCGAACGACACCGCACTCACGTAGCCGCTGCCCGGTTCGTGGGGGGAGCGGATCGCGAACGGCGTCGGCGTCCCCGCGATCGGCCGACTCGGCGGTGTCGCGGTCACTCTCTCGAGCAGCGCGAAGCCGCGCGGCGTGTTGGCGGAGGGCGGGCGGGTCGACCACAGCCAGGTGCCATCGCTGCGGAACGCGTTGACCATGTGGTTGAAGTAGTTCGTTACGAGCAATTGCCCGTCCTCGTCGAACGCCATCCCCTGCGGGCCCGACATGTCGGCGTGTTGGAAGCTGCGTCGCGGGTTGCCCTGCAGATCGAAGACTGCGACGTTGTGCGACGAGCCGCCGCAGACGAACAGCTCGCCGCCATGGATCGCAGTGCCCATGGGGCTCCGCAGGCCGAAGCCGGTGAAGCGACCGGTCTCCTGGCCATTCGCATCCAGCCGCACCACGCCGTTGCTGCTCACGTCGGCGACGAACGACGTGCCGTCGGGCAGGAACGCGAGGCAGTTGGGGCGGATTGCCGGGGTGAACGGACCCCAGGTGGCGACGTGGGTGCCGTCGGGTCGGTAACGGCCGATCGTTCCCGACACGAAGCCCGGCACGAACAGGTCGCCGCCCGGTCCGAACGCGAGGCCGGTCGGGCTCTGGACGCCGGTCGTGGCGAAGCGGCTCCGCGTGGTCAACGAGGGCGTCAGCACCAGGACCTCGTCGAGATTCTGCAGTGCGACGAACACCTCGCTGGTGGGCCGATGGACCGCCACGCCGCGCGGTGCGGAGTTGGCGGGCACCGCCACGGATCCGATCTGCTGGCCGCTCGGCGACAGCCTCAGCAACTGGTGGCTACCGAAGCTGGAGACCAGCAGATCGCCAGTGGTTGGCGCGGGTAGCTGAGCGAGCAGCGTAGCGGATAGGACGAGCGCGGCGAGGACGAGCGGGGCGACGCGAGGCATTGCCGGATCGGAACCCGCTGCGCTCAGGCGTGCAAGGGGGCGGCGGGGCCCGCCCGGGTCTCGGCCGCCGCCTGGATCGGTGGCGGGCTCAACCGCCGATGGTCGCGCGACCGGCGTTGCTGAGCACCGCCCCGAAGGCGTTGGTGCCTGGTTCCAGGACCAGGCCCTGGAAGAACACGTTGATCCCGATCAGGTTGTTGTCGGCGGGTACGAAGACCGACCACTCGGCGGTGCCGCCCGAGCGGGGCAGTGTCTGGTCGATCTCCGGCTCGATGTAGATGGAGCAGCCGGTCATGCCGATGAACGTGAGGTCGAACGGCAGCATGCGGCCGTCCCAGTCCTGGTCGTCGAAGCCGATCAATCCGAACGGCACGCTCAGCGGGTTGATCGCGACGCCGGTCATCTCCATGTCGAAGCGGCCGCCGACCAGGAGTTGCGAACCGAACACGGCGTCGAGGCTCGGCGTGCTCAGGGCGCCGGCGCAGCCGGTGCCGATCGCCGAGAAGCCGCTGCCCGGTGCCGCGGTCCGTTCGATCAGACCTGGCGCGGTGGTCGCGCCGTCGACGTCGTTCCATGCGCCAGGGGTGGCGGCGCAGGCCATGTCGAGAAGCACGAAGTCGTTACCGAGGCCCCCGTCGGGCTGGCCTGCGCACCACGCCGTGAAACCGACCGCTTCGCCGCTGCTCCACACGAACGTGCCCTCGGTGGCGCGGTCGTTCAGCCCGATCCAGCCGGGACCGCTACCGAACTGACTCACCAGCCAGTCCTGCTCCTGCTGGCTGCGCACCGTCGCGAGGTGGCCGCCTTCGCGTTGGGCCTGACCCTCTGCATCGCTCCAGGTGGTCGGCGCGGTGCGGCGGTACCAATGGCCGTTGACCGGGCTCTGCACCCAGCCGTCGGGGCGGCTCGCGACCTCGACGATGCCGGGGTAGGAGTCGCCGTCGTCCTGGTCGTTCCAGCCGCCGGTCTGGTCGATGCACCAGCCCGCGATGTGCACGTAGTCCTCCATCCCGGAGAGGTCGTTGGGCTCGTTGGTGCACCAGTTCCGGTAGACCACGCCTTCGCCGCTCGACCAGGCGAAGGTCCCTTCTACGGCGGTGTCGTTGAGGCCGATCCACAGCTCGCGGTTGCCGAACTGGCCGACCAGCCAGTTGTGTTCGTCGAGGCTGCGTACCGTGGCGAGGTGGCCACCGTCACGGACGGCTTCGGCCTCGGCAGCGGTCCAGGACTGGGCCGCAGTCAGGCGGTACCAATTGCCGTTGAGCGGGCTCTGGACCCAGGACGTCTGGGCGAACGAGGGGGCGGCGATCAGCAGGGTCGCGGCGATCCCGCGCGCGGCGAAGTTGAGGTGCTTGTGCATGGGGTAAGGGTTCTCCTTCCGAATGACGCGCCGGAAACGTACCCTCGCCCCGGGGCCGGCGCGAGCACGATGCGGTGGCGTTGATGGGTTCCCGGATGGGCCAAATGCGGGTCCGGCGTACGAACGCGCAGGGGGCCCGGACCGCCGCGGTGGGGCACCGGTGTCGGCGCCTTCGAGCGTCTGTCCACCTGCCTGTCGATCTCGCGAACCCGACCCCACGGAACCACCATGCAACTCGGAATGATCGGATTGGGGCGGATGGGGGCCAACATGGTCCGCCGCCTGAGGCGCGCCGGACACGACTGCGTCGTGCACGACGTGAACGAGGAGAGCATCCAGGCCCTGGAGGTCGACGGCGCCCGCGGGGCCCGCTCGCTCGAGGAACTGGTCGCGAAGCTCGACGCCCCGCGTCACGTCTGGCTGATGGTGCCGGTGGCGCTGGTCGACGAGACCCTGGGACGGCTGGTGCCGCTACTCGGGCCCGACGACTGCGTCATCGACGGCGGCAATACCCATTACGTCCACGACCTGCGTCGCGCCGAGGACCTGGTCGCGCGTTCGGTCCATTACGTCGACTGCGGTGTGAGTGGTGGGGTCCACGGCCTCGAGCGCGGCTACTGCCTGATGGTCGGCGGCGAGCGTTCGGTCGTGGAGCGGCTCCAGCCGGTGTTCGAGACTCTGGCACCGGGTGTCGACGCCGTGCCGCGTTCCCCGGGCCGGGTCGGCGAGCCGTCTCCTGAGGAACAGGGTTGGCTGCACTGCGGCCCGGCCGGCGCCGGCCACTTCGTGAAGATGGTCCACAACGGCATCGAGTACGCGTTGATGGCCGCGTACGCCGAAGGGCTCAACCTGCTGAAGCATGCCGATGCCGGTCTGGTCCAGCGCGACAAGGACGCCGAGACGTCGCCGTTGGAACACCCCGAGCGCTTCCACTACCGGATGGACGTCGCGGCGATCACCGAGTTGTGGCGACGCGGTAGCGTGATCGGCAGCTGGCTGTTGGATCTCACCGCGGCATCGCTACGCGACAGTCCAGACCTCGAGGAGTACTCCGGCCGGGTGTCGGACTCCGGCGAGGGGCGGTGGACGGTGCAGGCCGCGGTCGAGGCGGGTGTGCCGGTGCACACGTTGAGTGCCGCCTTGTTCGATCGGTTCGCGTCGCGCAGCGAGGGAGACTTCTCCAACAAGGTGCTGTCGGCGATGCGCAAGGCGTTCGGCGGGCACCATGAGAAGAAGGAGTGAGAGTCCCCCGACGGGAACCGTCGCAGTGCCAGCCGTCAGAGTGCCAGGAAGGCCCCGAGCGTCAGTCCGCCGAGCGCTGTGGCATACAGGCCTTGGAGCAGCGGCGAGAACTCGTCGAACACCAGATCGCGTTCGAGGATGAGGCGGGACGTTCCGTCGACGTCCTCGGCCCGGCAGCGCAGGCGAAAGCGGCGGCCGTCCAGAGCTTCGCCGGAGTCGCCCGCGGGGCGGAGGTCGAGGGGCAGCTCCAGCGACCCCGTCGACCACGGTGCGAACTCGGCCAGGGGGGTGGTGCCGGCGGGGCGGGCCGCGAGCGCCGGGAGTTCGACTCCGGACTCGGCTTCGCGGAGGTCGAAGTCCTCGGCGTGGATCCGCCAGGTCTGGTCGGTGCCGTTGTAGATGCGCAGTGGCAGGATAACCCGCCACGACCGGTCTCCCTCGGGTCCCGGCTGCTCGACCGTCATGCGATCGAAGGCCAGCGAGACCTGCCGTGGCCCGTCGGTCGCGAAGCCACGCTGCGGATCGGCGAGCAGTCGGGTCGACGAGCACGCGGCGCAGGTTGCGACGAGGCAGAGAACAAGGGTGCGCACGATCACCATGGGGGACCTCCGAACAGCGCGGTCACGTCGAAGCCGACCATGATCCCGAAGGTGGGTCCTCGGTCGGTGCCCCCGAGCTGGTCGTTCCAGGTCTCGACGCGCAGGCCGTTCGGCCACTCGGCGCGCACCGAGTAGAACGCCCGGTCGAGTCCGTCGCCGGAGCGACGATCTTCGAACAGGCCGGTGTCGTAGCTGGCGGCGAAGCTCAGGCTCGGCGCGCCAAGCAGGAACCAGGGCTGCCGCTCCAGGGCGTCGGGCACCCACGAGATCTCGACCTGAGAGAGCACCCCATGCTCCTGCACATGGTCGAAGGTGAGTCCTGGCGCGTGCAGGCTGCCGCGGGCCAGCGCGCCGATGCGCACCGCGCCGCGGGTGAAGCCCAGGTCCAGTCGCGGCGATTGCAGGTAGCTGCCCAGGTGCACCTCGGCCTCCTGGAACAACGTGCTGCAGGTCGCTCCGCCGCCCGCGAACAGCCCGAACCGCGCTGCCCCGTCGTCTTCCGGACGCGCCGGCACTCGCGGCACAGGGTCGCTCCACCACGTGATCTGGCCGCCGACCAGTCCCTCGCCCGACTCACGGGTGTCGCCGACCGGGATCGAGTCGATCGCCAGCAGCTCGTGCAGGAAGTCGTTCTGGAGATAGCGGGTCGGCTGGTCGGCGCTGTATCCCGCGCCGAGCCACAGGGTGTAGGTGGTGCGCGGATCCGACGGCAACCGATCGGTCCACGAGAGGGTCGCCATCTGCACGCCGATCGTCTGGTCGATATCGGAGGGGAACCGGCCGAGCTGGTCGACCGGTCCGTCTGGAATGCCCGTTTCGTCGAACTCGGTGAAGCGGTTCAGCGAGACCTGGAAGCGCAGCGCGGTGCGCGCCTCGGGGAAGGCGTTCGCGCCCCAGTGTGGATCGGGGGCGGGGGCCTGGGTGCCCGCGGGCACGGCGCCGGCGAGCGAGGCGAGGGCGAGCAGGCAGGAGCGCATCGGAGATCGGCAGCGGTCGACGGGTTCCCCCTGCAGTCTGAACCGCAGGGTCGATCGCGCCCAGTATTCCGGATCCATTCGCGATGCCTCCTGAATGGCAGGTTTTCCGGGCCGGAAGGCTGGAGGCGCCCCTGCCCATGGGTCGATGAGCTTCAGGGGCTGGTTGGCGAGACCGCGGTCTTCGAGTACCTTTTGCCCCCGGTCGCGCGGTGCATGCTGCTTCGCGCGATGGCTCCTCCGGCAGTCCGGCCCGACGGGAGGAGTGGAACCAGGTAGAGCGTCCGGCGATACGGCGTCCGGAACGTAAGCGGCCAGCCAAAGGAACTTGATGGGAGACTCCTTCGAGAAGCGGAATCGAGAACGGAAGAAGCAACAGAAGAAGCGGGAGAAGGCCATGCGCCGCCAGGACGGCGGAGATGGCACCGACGGGATCGAGGTCGTCGACCTCGAGGACATCGTCGACACCCGCGACGTCTACCGCCGGGGTGGCCACGACGTGGCCGCCGAGAACGACGACGGTCCTGGCGGGGACGAGCAGGCTGCCGCGGCGCCGAAGCCGGTGCGCGCAGCTGCTTCGCGCCTGGCCGGTTGGCGCACTCGGGGCGGCAAGGCCTCGGCGGCGGCGAAGACCGGCGGCGATGCCGGCGACGACTGAGCCGCTCCGAGGTCTGGTTGGCAGATTCCCGGTCCGGCTTGCTCCCGGTCCGGGAGATGCGGGTCGGAGCTGATCTCCGAAGACCGGGATCGGGCGGGTTCCGCGATCGACTGCCGCGCGACGGATTCCTGTCGGCGGTTCGGCCGTTCCGGCGGTGCAGCTACAGTCGCACGCATGCGCTGGCTCCCGCTCGCCGTCCTCGGTCTTGCCGCGGCCCTTGCGGCCCAGGACCGGCCCAACGTCCTGTGGATCTCCTGCGAAGACATCGGGCAAGACCTCGGCTGCTACGGCTCCCCCGACGCGGTGACCCCGCGGCTCGACGCGCTCGCCGCGCGTGGGCTCGTCTACCGCAACTGCTGGTCGAACGCGCCGGTCTGCGCGCCGGCGCGGACCACGATCCTGATGGGGATGTACCCGCCGCTGCTCGGGGCGGAGCACATGCGCAGCCTCGTGGCGATGCCGGAGGGAACCACGCCGTTCCCCGAACTGCTGCGGGACGCGGGCTACTACACCAGCAACCGTTCGAAGACCGACTACAACGTCCGCGCGGGCAACCGGGTCTGGAGCGAGTCGAGCGGCAAGGCGCACTGGCGGTATCGGCCGATGCGCGACACGGTCGCGTTCTTCTCGGTCTTCAACTTCACGCAGAGCCACGAGAGCCAGATCCGCAAGCGGCCGCACGAGGCCGTGCACGACCCGGCGAAGATCACCCTGCCGGCCAAGCACCCCGACCTGCCGGAGGTGCGCCAGGACTGGGCGCAGTACCACGACAAGATCACCGAGGTCGACGGGCTGGCCGGCGGCATTCTCGACCAGCTCGCCGAGGACGGCCTCGCCGACGACACGATCGTGTTCTTCTGGGGCGACCACGGCTCGGGGATGCCGGGCCACAAGCGGACCCCGCGGCAGACCGGGCTTTTGGTGCCGCTGATCGTGCACGTGCCGGAGAAGTGGCGGGAGTACGCGGGCGTCACCGAGGCGGACGGCGCGATGGTCGACCGGCTGGTCGCCTTCGTCGACTTCGCGCCGACCGTGCTGAGCCTGGCCGGCATCGAGCCGCCGGACTGGATGCACGGCCGCGCCTTCCTCGGCCCGCACCGCTCGCCCCCCAAGCAGCAGCTCTTCGGTTGGCGGGCGCGGATGGACGAGCGCATCGACCTGGTGCGCAGCGTACGCGACCAGCGCTACGTCTACGTCCGCAACCTCATGCCGCGGTTCGCGCACGGCCAGCACGTCGCCTACATGTTCCAGACGCCGGCGACGGTTGCCTGGTGGAATGCCTTCGAAGCGGGAAGCCTGACTCCGGAGCAGGCCGAGTACTGGCGGACCCCGCGGCCTGCCGAGGAGCTCTACGACCTCGGGACCGATCCGGGCGAGACTCGCAACCTCGCGTTCGACCCGCTGCACCGTGTGGCACTGCTGCGCCTCCGCGCCGCCTGGCTCGGCTTCGAGAATCTCGACGGCGGTGACCTGTCGCTGCTCCCCGAGTCGCTGATGCACGCCGAGTGCGGGGACGCCTCGCCAACCGTGCTCAAGGCGACTTCCGAAGGACGCGCCCGCTTCGCGCGGCTGGCGGCGTTCCATTCGCACCCCGAGCGCAGCGGCGAAGCCTCGCGCACCGCCTGCGCCCTCGCCCTGCACGACGCCGACCCCGCCCTGCAGTTCTGGGCGCTGCACGAGATCGTCCACGAGGGACCGGTGTCGTTCCGCGAGTTCCACGACCACGTCGTTGCCCTGTTGGCCTCCGAGATCGCTGCGGTCCGCATCCTCGCCGCCGAGACCCTGGGCCTCCACGGCACCGCCGCCGAACTCGGCCGCGCCGTCACCCTGCTCTGCGAGCACGCCGACCCGACCCACCACGGCTGGTGGGTCGCCGTCGAGGCCTGGAACGCGCTGAGCCATCTTCGCGACCGCCTCGCCGCGCACCGCGAGCAGGTCGAAGCCGTCTCGATCGAGCTGAAGGATCCGCCCGGTCGAGGCAACGACTACCTCGTCCGCCTCCGCACCCACACCCTCGGAGGGGGTTAACATCTCGACCCGGCCGAGTTGCTAACCCCCTACTTCGCCGCAGCCAGGCCTCTAGAGGCTTCCGCGAGGGGGTTAACAACTCGGCCGGGTCGAGATGTTAACCCCCCTTTCGGCTGCGATGATCGATCTGCCTCGTCTGGAAGAATGGGGGCGTTGGGCGGTCCACTACCGCCGTGACCTGCTCCACGACACCGTGCCCTTCTGGCTGCCGCGCGCGCTCGATCGCGAACACGGCGGCTTCCTGCTGTTCCGCGACCGCGACGGCACGCTGGTCGACGACGACAAGGGGATCTGGCAGCACGGGCGCTTCACCTGGCTGCTGGGAAGGCTCCACGCGACCGTCGAGCCGCGCGACGAGTGGCTCGAGGGCTGCCGCCACGGCATCGCCTTCCTCGAACGGCACGGCTTCGATCCTGCCGACGGGCGCATGTGGTTCCACGTCGCCCGCGACGGCACCCCGATCCGCAAGCGGCGCTACGCGTTCAGCGAGTCGTTCGCAGCGATCGCCTACGCGGCGTTCGCGAGGTGCACGGGCGAGGGCTGGGCCGGGGAGAAGGCGATCGCGCTGCTGCAGCGCTTCGTGCGCCACGTGCCGGAACCCAAGTTCACCGACGCGCGGCCGAGCCTCGGACTCGCGGTGCCGATGATCGGCATCGTCACCGCGCAGGAACTCCGCGCGCTGCTCGGTTGGGACGGTGCCGACGCGCTGATCGACCGCTTCGCCGCGCAGATCCGCGGGTTGTTCTGGAAGCCGGAACTCGGCGCGCTGCTCGAACAGGTGGCGCCCGACGGCGCGGTCATCGACCACTTCGACGGCCGCACGCTGAACCCCGGTCATGCGATCGAGGCCGCTTGGTTCCTGCTGCGCGAGGCTCGCGAGCGAGCGCGCGACGACTACCGCGACCTCGGCATCGCGATCCTCGATGGCATGTGGGATCGCGGCTGGGACCGCGAGCACGGCGGCCTGCTCTACTTCGTGGACCTCCACGGCAAGCCGGTGCAGGAGTACTGGCACGACATGAAGTTCTGGTGGCCGCACAACGAGGCGGTGCTCGCCTGCCTGCTGGCGCACGAGGCGACCGGCGAGATGCGTTTCGCGACGCGCCACTTCGAACTGGCCCGCTGGTGCGAGACCCACTTCGCGGACCGCGTGCACGGCGAGTGGTTCGGCTACCTGCACCGCGACGGCACGCCGTCTTCGACCCTGAAGGGCAATCTCTGGAAGGGGCCGTTCCACCTGCCGCGGATGCAGCTGGTGGCGAGCGAAGTCTGCGCGCGAATGGCCGCTCAGCGGCGGGCGGCCGAGGAGTAGTCGAGGACGGTGGTCTCGCCGGCCCGCAGTTCCACATCGTTCCAGGTGGCCAGAGGCGGTGTGTCCTCGCCGCGCACCAGCAGGATCCGGTAGCGCCCCGGCCAGAAGCCCCGGCCGAAGCACTCCACGCGCGGCGGGTCGGCCAGGCGGTGGTCCCAGGTGCCGGTGCCGACGGTGCCGGGGTCGCGCGTCTCGTGCTCGGGCCACACGCCGGGTGCGGGTTCGAGGCGGAGGGCGACGGGGCCCGCGTCCAGGAGAGTCGGGGGAAGCTGCAGGGAGACCGCGGCGCCCAGCGGCACGTCGATCTGGAGGTCCTGGCTGCCCGGTGCACAGACCACCGGCACCGGGGACAGGGTCTGTATGGCACCACCCACGAAGCGGCTGTCGATCCTGAGCCGGTAGTCGTGCGCGCCCGACATCTCGTGGCGGATCGTGAACGAGCCGTCCTCGCGTAGCTCGACGCTGGCCGCGTCCGCGCGGGTCCAGTCGGTGCGCCCGAACTCGTCGGTGCGGCGTACGTCGACAAAGATCATCGGCTGCCGTCGAACGAGGTGGCGGCGGAGCGCGTCTTCCAGTTCGGCGGGCACCAGGATCTGCAGGCGCCCCGTGGCCACGACCGGCTGTTGGCGGGCGACGACGTCGCCCAGCTCCACGACGCGTCCCGTGGAGTTCGCCGTCAGGTCCACATGCGCACGCAGGGGACCGGGCCAATGGAGGTCGACGATCCCTCCCGGGTAGCGGACGTAGTGCTCCACCTGCAGGGCCGAGTGGCCCGCGTAGCCGTCTTCGCCGATGGGAGTCGCGAAGTTGCCGTGCTCGTCGGTCCAGAACTCGCTGAGGGCCGGATCACCTCCGACCTCGATGAGGTGGAACATCGCTTCGCGGAGGGGGGCGCCCGCATCGTCGACCAGGCGGCCACGAAACAGGGTGGCATGGCGGCCGAGGACCACGTCGACGTCGCGGACCTGACCGGCGAGGGGGCGAGGGAGTTCGATCCATCCGTCGCCGTAGGCGTCCGCGTCGAGCTGCGGTGGGGGCGCCGACGGGTCGAGGAACGGGACCTCGCAGACGGAGTCGAGCGGATCGAGCGACAGCTGTTGGGTCCGGCCCGCGATCCGGAGGCTGGTCCAGCCCTCGCGCACCGGGAACGGCTCGCCGCGCGTGTCTCTGAAGTGCAGGCGCAGGGCTCCGGTCTCGGGAACCGTCATCGTCAGCGTGTCCGGGTCGAGGAGACGGGAGGTCGGCAGCTCGATCTGCCACTCGTCGGCCAGGGCGGCGTTCGGATGGATCCTGCAGGTCTCGATCCCGCGGTTCGCGCAGGTCTCGAGCAGAGGGCCCGCATGCCGGAAGACCGCGCGGCCGTCCTTGCCTGTGACCGCCCGGCGTGAGTCGTCCAGGTCGTAGCGCAGCGGTCTGGTGACGCCGTGGAGCAGCAACGGCAGGCCCGCCACCGGCGCGCCGCGCAGGTCGCGGACTTCCACCACGAAGTCGCGGTCGGACGCGAGGGCGATCGTCCGGGCCTGGTCGTCGTGGCGCTCTCCGTAGCGGTCGTCCTTGCGGGCCGTGATCCAGGTGTTGGTCACGAGCATCGCCGGCAGCTCGACGAACCCGTTGGAGTCGGTGACCAGCGACTCGCCGAACAGCTGCGGATCGCTTGCGTAGTAGGCCTCGAGGTCCTGGGCGCGCAGCTGGAGGCTGGCCAGCCACGCGCGCTCCGAGAGGTGCTGGCGCGGCTCCATTCCCGGCTTCGGTAAGCGGACCGTCGCGCCGGGCACACCTTCGCCGCTCTCGGCATCGACCACCTGCAGACGCACCGGCGGGCCCCAGTCGAGGCCGTAGGGATGCGGCGGCAGTTCGCTCGCGGCCAGGCGACTTCGCCCGGCGACGACCGCCCGCGCGGGCGGTCCCGCGGTCGCGTCCGACGGCGACTCGTCGGCCGTCCCGTCGATCGCCACGCTCGCCGCCCGGGCCTCGGCGCGTGCCGGCATCGATCCGGTATCCGCTCCCCACTGCATCCACCCGAACGCCGCACTGCCGAGCGCGAACAGCGCCAGCGCCGCGAGCTGTGCGACCCGCATCGACACCGTCGTGCCGACTGCGACTCCCGACGCCGTCACCACCACCGGCGCCAGCGCCTTCGCCTGCCCGAGCACCACCGCCCGCTGCAGGTCGAGCCGCGGCGTGATCGCCGCTCCCAGCGCGAAGCCCGAGGGCAGCGCCTGCTTCAGCCGCTCCAGCCCGCGGCGCAGCTGGCTCTGCACGGTGTCGGCCGAGCGGTCGAGGGTCCTGGCGATCTCGGTCGCGCCCATCCCGTCGCGCAGGTTCAGGCCGACGACGGTCGCATAGGGTTCCCCGAGTGCCGCGATCCGCGCCGCCAGCGCCTCGATGTCGTCGCGCCGCGCGGTGATCTCCGCAGCGGTCGGCGCATCGACCGGCAACTCCTCGACGCCGTCCAGCGCCCGGGCCCGGCCATCGCGCTGACGCTGCCGGTAGAGCCGCTTCGCCCGGTTCTCGAGGATCGCCGCGAGCCAGGCCCGCAGCCGGCCCTGCGCCCGGTAACGCCGCCGTTCGGTCAGCGCGGTGAGGAAGGTCTCCTGCACCAGGTCCTCGGCCTCGTCGAGCCGTCCACTGAGGTGGAGCGCGAGGCGGAGGAGTTCGGGGGCGACGCGGTCGAAGAGTTCGCCGATCGCACCGACCTCGCCGACGGTCCGGTAGCGCTCGAAGAGCCGGTCGTCGGAGTCGCCGGTGGCGCGAGCGTCTGGGCTGGGCTGCATGGCGAGGTCAGCACGGCGGCAGGCCGCGATCGTGCAGGATTCTCGCGAATCCTGCGCGGCCGCGCCGTGCGGTGCCTCGCGCGCCCGCCGGATCAGCGGCCGAAGCGCGCCAGCACGGCGTTGCTGATGCCGATGGTGGCCGGCGAGTCCATGTCGAAGTAGGCCGACTGGACCACCAGGTCGACGAGCGGCGGGCTGCCGGGCAGGGTGACGCTGGCCCGGCCCATGCCGTCGGCCACGAAGACCTCGCCCAGGATCAGGTTGCTGAACGACACCATGTTGCCGCCGAAGATCGGCAGGTCGGTGCCGCCGTCGAAGGAGAAGAACACCACGCCGGCCGCGTTCGCGTCCGCGCCCGCGACGTGGTAGGTGCTCGAGTCACCCACGGCGAGACCGGTGCCGACCATCTCGGCGATCACGTCGCCGGGGCCCTGCGAGCCGAGGTTCTCCTGAGCGACACCGCCGCGCATCCAGAACGACAGCGTGCTGTCCTGGTCGAAGCGGATCGTCGGGTTGCGCAGGTTGGTCGACTGGAACGTCGTCAGCCGCACCCAGCGCGTCGTGGTGCCGTCGACGAACTCGAAGCTGATCTTGTCGGAGCTGCTGCGCGAGGCGACGAAGTTGTCGACGCCCGCGGTGCCGCCCGCGACCAGGTTGCTGGCGGTCGAGCCGGAGAAGGACGGCTCCTGGAAGATGACCTCGTCGCCGTCGCCGTAGCCCTGGAAGTCGCCGAACACGGTGCTGACCGGGTTGGTCTGCCCGGTCGGGACGATGGTGTTCTCGATGTCGTCGATCCAGAGATCGATCTCGCCGGTCACGCCACCGGAGTTGAGGATGCGGATGTGCTCGAGGGTGCCGAAGTCCCCGTCGATCATGTTGTTCGCGGTGGCCCCGGCGAAGCCGCTGAGGGTGTCCGCGTCGAAGTCGAAGGTGAACTGCTGCCAGGTCCCGTCGAGGACCAGCGTCTGGCCATCGCGATTGACCCATTCGATGCCACCGGCGGAGCCGCCATCGGCTCCGATGGCGGTGAACGTGCTGCCGCCGGCGCCGGTCTCGCGGATGCCGATGGAGATCGAGAGGGTGCCCTGGGCGGTGGTGACGGACGCGAGGGCGAGGGCGGTGAAGAGGATGAGTGGCTTGGTCATGGGGGAGGGGTCGAAGATGCAGATGGGAGGGGGCATGGTCCGCGTGGCGCGGGTGCGCGATGCGCGCGCCACCACGCGGGAGCCCGGCGACTCTAGCGGAGGGGCGGGATGCGTCGAGGGGGCCTGCAGACCGACCGATACGGCTTGGCGTGGGCGTTCCGCGTCGGTGCGCAGAACGAGTTTTTCCAACTGGTGCCTGGCACCGGTTGGAAAAACTCCGGCGCGGGCCTTCCGTATGCGGCATGCGGAACTTCGCCGGGCCACTCGCTCTCGCCCTCCTCACCGCCCCGATCCTCGCGCAGGACCAACCCTTCGACGCCGCCGCCTTCCGCGCCGAGCTGATCGACTCACTGTCCTGGCGGGAGGTCGGCCCGTACCGCGGTGGCCGTTCCTGCGCCGTCACCGGCATCCCGCAGGACCGCGACACCTACTACTTCGGCTCCTGCGGCGGCGGGGTCTGGAAGACCCGCGACGGTGGCCGTTCCTGGGACAACGTCTCCGACGGCTTCTTCGGCGGCTCGGTCGGCTGCGTCGCGGTCAGCGAGTGGGATCCCAACGTGGTCTGGGTCGGCACCGGCGAGAAGACCGTGCGCGGCAACGTGTCGCACGGCGATGGCGTCTACCGCAGCACCGACGCCGGCCGCACCTGGCAGCACGTCGGCCTGAAGGACTCGCGGCACATCGCGCGGATCCGCATCCATCCGCGCGATCCCGACACCGCGTGGGCCGCGGTGATGGGCCACCTGTTCGGATCGAATACCGAGCGCGGGGTCTTCAAGACCACCGACGGCGGCCAGACCTGGAACAAGGTCCTCTACGTCTCGAGCGAAGCCGGCGCGGTCGATCTGTGCCTGGACCCGACCAACCCCCGCATCCTCTACGCGAGCACCTGGAAGATCCTGCGCACCCCGTACTCCCTCGAGTCCGGCGGCGAGGGTTCCGGGCTCTGGAAGTCCACCGACTCCGGCGAGACCTGGACCGAGCTGACCCACAACGACGGCCTGCCCGGCGGCACCTGGGGCATCAGCGGCATCACCGTCTCGCCGAGCGACCCCGACAACCTCTACTGCATCGTCGAGAACGACCAGGGCGGGGTGTTCCGCTCGCGCGATGCCGGCAAGACCTGGCGCAAGGTCAGCGACGACCGCTCGCTGCGGCAGCGCGCCTGGTACTACTCGCGGATCTACGCCGACCCGCAGGACGCCGACGTGGTCTACGTCCTCAACGTGGCCTTCTGGCGCTCCAAGAACGGCGGGGAGGACTTCGAGCGCATCGGCACGCCGCACGGCGACAACCACGACCTCTGGATCGATCCGACCGACCCCGCGCGGATGATCGAGAGCAACGACGGCGGGGCCAACGTCTCGACCGACGGCGGCGCGAACTGGACCGACCAGGACAACCAGCCGACCGCGCAGATGTACCGCGTGTCGCTCGACGACGACTTCCCCTACCGCCTGCTCGGCGGCCAGCAGGACAACTCGACCGTCCGCATCAAGTCGCGCAACCCCGACGGCGGCTCGATCGGCATCCGCGACTGGTCGCCGACCGCCGGCGGCGAGTCCGGCCACGTCGTCGCGCAGCCCGGCCACCCCGAGATCGTCATCGGCGGCAGCTACGGCGGCTACCTGCAGCTCGAGAACCACGCCACCGGCGAGAGCCGCAGCATCCACGTCTGGCCCGACTCGGTGATGGGCCACGGCACCGCCGAGCTGCGCTACCGCTTCCAGTGGAACTTCCCGATCTTCTTCAGCCCGCACGACCCCGACACCCTCTACTGCGCCGCCCAGGTGCTGTTCCGGAGCAAGGACCTCGGCCAGAGCTGGGAGCAGATCAGCCCCGACCTGACCCGTGACGACAAGTCGATGCAGGGGCCGTCGGGCGGGCCGATCACCAAGGACAACACCGGCGTCGAGTACTACTGCACGATCTTCGCGGCCTGCGAGTCGCCGGCGGAGGAGGGCGTGCTGTGGTGCGGTTCCGACGACGGCCTCGTGCACATCTCGCGCGACCACGGCGCGAGCTGGAAGAACGTCACCCCGCCCGGCATGCCCGAGTGGGCGATGGTCAACTCGATCGATGCACACCCGAGCAAGCCGGGCGTGCTCTACGTCGCCGCGACCCGCTACAAGCGCGACGACTTCGAGCCGTACCTGTTCGCGACCTACGACCATGGCGAGACCTGGTCGGACATCACCGGCCGCGGCATCCTCGAGGACCACTTCACCCGCGTGGTCCGCTGCGACCCCGAGGTCAACGGCCTGCTCTACGCCGGCACCGAGCGCGGCGTCTACGTGAGCTTCGACGGCGGCGAGGTCTGGCAATCGCTGCAGGGCGACCTGCCGATGGTGCCGGTCACCGATCTCGCGGTGCGCGACGACGAGCTGATCGCGGCGACCCAGGGCCGCGGTTACTGGATCCTCAACGGGCTGTGGGCGCTGCGCGAGACCGCGACCAACCCGACCGCGCCGGTGTCGGTGTTCGAGCCCGCGCCGATCTGGCGGACCTCGATGCGCGGTGGCGGCCGCCGGAGCCGAGGCGGTGCCGGCAGCAACCCACCGGGTGGGGTGGAGTTCCGCTGGGTCGGCAAGGAGGGCGTCTCGCCGGTCATCGAGATCCGCGACGACCAGGGTGAGGTGATCCAGAGACTGGTGGGCAGCAAGGCCGAGGGAGTCGATGGCGACGACCCGCGGACCGCCAAGGTCCTGCCCGAAGGTGCCGGCATCCAAAGCTACGTCTGGAACCCGAGCTGGCCGGGTGCGCGCTCGTTCCCCGGCATGGTGCTCTGGAACTCGAGCCTCGGAGGGCCGACCGTGGCGCCGGGAGTCTACGCCGCCGAGGTCTCGCTCGGCGAGGCCACCACCCAGGTGTTCGTCGAGGTGCGCCCCGACCCGCGCGTCTCGTCGACCCTCGACGATACGCTCGCGCAGGTCGCCTTCCGCCGGCAGGTGGTCGCCAAGCTCGATGCGATCCACTCCCACATCCGCGAGCTGCGCCAGGTACGTGAGGACCTGCGGAGCGTGAAGTCGCGCACCGAGGATCTGGCCGACCGCGACCCGGAGGAGGTCGCCGCCTTCACCGCGACCGTCGACGCAGCGCTCGACCGCCTGAAGAAGGCCGAGGAGACGCTCTACCAGACCAAGAGTCAGAGTCGGCAGGACCCGCTGAACTTCCCGGTCCGTCTCAACGACAAGCTCGCAGCACTCAATCGCAGCTCGGGTGCGTTCCGACCGACCGACCAGGAACAGCGGGTGTTCGAGCTCCTCGTCGGGCAGATCGACCCGCAGCTCGACGCGATCGACGCGGTGCTCGGCGAGGACCTGCCGAAGATCGAACAGCGCGCACGCGACCTCGGAGTGCCGCTGCTGAAGGTCCGCCGCGACGACTGACCGGGGCCGCGGCGCGGCCCGCGTTCAGCGGTGCAGCTCGAAACTCGCGTAGCCGCTGTCGGGCGCGCGGTCGTTGTCGGCGCGGTTGTGGAACAGCAGGCGGATCCGCCGTGCCGTCCGGCCGATCGCGCGGTCGAACTGCACCAGTGGGATCCGCAGTTCGACCTCCCGCAGATTCTTGCGGCCGGAGACGTCGAGCATCTGGATCGACGAGTCGTCGCCGAAGCCGCGGCGTTGGCGGACCAGGTAGCGACCGACCACCGCCAGCTCCGCCCCGGTCAGGCCGTCGACGAAGCCGGTGTGCGGATCGTCGTCGGCGTCGATCAGGATGCGGAAGCCGGTCAGGCTGAACAGCAGGCCGCCGTCGACGTCGAAGCGGTCGTAGCTGGTGGCGTGGACGTAGAGGAAGTCGGCGTCGTGGGCGACCCGGATCTCCTTCCAGTCCGGCCCGTCGGGGTGGTGCACGTCGTTGTCGTCGCGCACCAGCACGGGCACGTTCTTCCAGTCATCGAAGTCGCCATCGACCCGGAGTTCGGCGCGGCGGGCGGGCACCGCGACGTGCAGGACGTTGCGGTTGTGTTCCTCGTTGCCCTCGCTGTCGACCGCACGCAGCAGGAACCAGTAGCTCCGGTTGGCGCGCAGCCCGGGGATGCGCGCCTCGTAGGCGAAGCAGTCCGGGTCCGAGCCGTCGGCGTAGCCCTCGCCCGGCATCGGGTCGAGGACGATGCGCTCGGCGTCCTCCAGGGCGTCGCCATCGTCGTCGTCGCGCGGGTGGAACCGGATCGGCTCGTCCTGGAAGTAGGCGACGTAGTGCACCGGGTTCTGGTCGAGGGCGACGTCCCAGCGCAGCGTCACCGATTCGATGCCCGCCTGCAGGTCCTGGAGGCCGACGCGCGGGTCGGGGCGACCGGGGGGCTCGGGCCAGCGATCCGCGAACTCGTTGTACGAGCTGGACCAGACCGGCGGCTCGGTGTCCTCGGCGACCGCGTGGGTGGCGACGAAGTCGTTCACCAACAGGTTGCCGACGTCGGTCAGGTAGTGGCGGAAGCCGGCGACCCGCTGGGCCTCGTCGATATCCGCGAGCAGTTCTGCCAGCCCGTCCTCCGAGGCGCCGAGCAGTGTCTCGGGGCGGATCCCGGGGCCTGCGGCGTAGCCGAGCGACAGCACCTGGAAGCCGTTCTTGCGGTTGGCCTCGGCCTGCAGCTTCGGCATGAAGTTGTACTTGTTGTCGGCGAACCAGTAGGGGTCGAACGACTGGCCGGTGTTGGCGTCGAGCCGGTAGCTCGAGAACAGCACGAAGTCGAGGTACGGCCCGGGCTGGAGGACGTAGTGTGCGAGCGCCGGGTTGAAGAAGAACAGCCCGCGGTTCTGCATCACCAGCGCGTCCGGGTGGGTGCGGCGCAGGCTCAGCAGGAACGACAGGTAGCCGGCCGAGGTCCACTCGAACTCGCTCTGCACCGGGGAGCCGGCCCAGGTCCACAGGTTCGGCGCGCAGGTGTCGATGCCGTCCAGGTAGACGCCGTCGAAGCCGAGCCCGCCTTCGGTGTCGGGGGCGAGTGCCTGCTCGAGCCCGACGAACCCGTCGGGTCCGTCGCTGCGCATCGCATCGACGGTCTCGAACCAGCCGGGCGCGCCGAGGTTGACGAAGCAGGCGTCGGTGCGCGGGTTGCGGTCGGGGATTCCGTCGCCGATGCCGTCCTGGTCGACGCTGTTGTCGTCGAGGTACCAGGCGGCGAATCCGTCGGCCGTGGACGGGTCGCCTGCGGGGTCGAGGCCCTGCAGGGTCGCACCGGCGGCGCGCGGCCCGCGCGGGTCGACGCGCGGCCCGCTGCCGTCCCCGGTGAACCGCGGATCGCCGCGCAACCCGAGGTCGTCGATGCCGACGGTGCGCGGGTCTTCGCCGACCATCACCCGGGCCAGCACGATCACGTCGTCGGTCGGGTCGTCACCGTCGACGCCGCGCTGGATCGTCGCGATCCGGCCGCGGGTCACGCTCGGCTGGTTCGGGTCGAGGACCACCAGGTCGTGGCGACGCATGATCTCGACGTGGCCGACCTCGAGCGGGCCGAGGTGAAGCATCCACGACTCGACGCGGTCGGCGGCGGCCGGCAGGTTGTCGGGGCTGGTCGCGACTGCGTCCATGTTCGAGTCGTCGTCGGATCCGGCCCGGGCGACCAGGCCGTTACCGGTCTGTACCTGCCCGCGGACGCGAACCTCGACCAGCACCTGCTCGTCGATGCGGAACCCGAGATCTTCGAGCGAGGCCCAGTGGATCAGGTGGCGGGTGCCCTCCGGCGAGCTGGTCATCCGCAGCAGCGACTCGCGGGTGGTGCCGGTCTTCCAGCTGCGGCCGCCGTCGAGCGAGTAGCGGAGCTCCACGCTGACCGGGTCGGAGTCGGCATCGGTCAGCCGGAACTCCACCGGCACGTCGCCCTGGGCTGTCACCGAAGCGACGATCGAGTCGACGCGGGCGGGCGACGACTCCGGTGCTGTGCCGCCGCCGTCGCTGCAGCCGGCGACGGCGAGAGCCACCAACCCCAGGCTGATGGAGCTGGTCGAGTGGATCGATCGGGATGCCATGGGTCGGCCATCGACCACTGCGCATTTTGCCTAAAGGAAGTCACCTACCGGTTGTTCCGTATCGGGGCTCTGCCTGTGCCCTGCGGCCGCGAATCGCCGGTCGCAAGGTCTTCGGTGTGGACACGGTGGCCATGTCGATCCGACCATGCGTGGCGGCGCATCACTCCAGAACCCATGGCAACCGAGCTTCTCCCGCCCATCTCCCTCGCGACGCTCGGCTTGCTCGGTCTCGGCTGTTCCGGTCCCGGCGAGGTCGCCCGCACCGACCCGGCCGAACTCTCCCGTGCCTACAACACGCCGATCCCTGCCGGCCTGCTGACACCGGACGTGGTCGACACCTCGATCGGCACGCTGCGGTTCCGCGACGGTGCGCCGACTCCCGAGACGGCGGCGCTGGTGTACGACCACCTCGACACGATGCGCGGGGTCGAAGCCTTCCTGAAGGGGATCCCGGGGGCGTCGCTGCACGCGTTGATCGTCGGCTCGCGGACGATGGGTGCCGAGCACTGCCATCAGGTGATGATCACCGACCGCCTGATGGACTCGAACCCGCTGTTTCTACGAGCACCTCGACGAGGTCATCCAGAAGGAGCCCTACGAGATGCTCGACTCCGAGACCCGCGGCCTGTTCGCGTCGATCGGCATCGTCAAGGGTCAGCCGTTCGCGCCCGACACGCGGATGCGTCGCATCCTCACCGACGCGGTGGCGATCGCCAACGCGACTGCGCGCTCGATCGTCTGGTACCCGCGGGTCGAGGGCACCATGCACGGCATCGAGGTGTTCCCCGGCCAGGACAGCGCCTGGATCATGGGCTGGGTGGACAAGAACGTGTTCTTCGACGGGCCGGACGGCCAGACGATGAACAGCGACGCGCGGGTCATGTTCCACTACCTGTACACCGCCGTCACGCCGGCGATGGCGGTGACCCGGCCGGGCCTCGGCTCCGACTACGCGATCGCGTTCGTGGACGCCGACAAGCAACCGATGGAAGGTGAGGACACCTACCGACTGCGCATCCCGGCCGATCCGCCGGCCAAGGACTTCTGGGCGGTGACGCTGTACGACGCCCAGACCCGCTCGCAGCTGCAGACCGACCAGCCGTTCCCGACGATCGGCAGCCAGACCGAGGGCGTGCGTCTCGAGGACGACGGCTCGTGCCTGCTCTACTTCGGTCCCGAGGCGCCGGCGGGCTACGAGAACAACTGGCTCCGGACCGTCCCGGGCAAGACCTGGTTCGCAGAGCTGCGCCTCTACGGCCCGCTCGAGCCGTGGATCGAGAAGACCTGGCGACCCGGCGAGATCGAGCGGGTCGGCCGCTGATCGGCGGGGTCGCGGGTCTCAGAACGCGATCGACACCGGCGCCGTGAGCTTGTGCGGGCCGAACGCGATCACGAGCTTCGCCTTGGTCACGTCGCCGTCCTTCGGCGCGATCGACATCGTCAGTTCCTGGGCCGGCTCTTCGAGGTCGTGGTGCGTCAGCTCGACCATCGTGCCGCCGGTGGTGTACTGGGCCAGGTAGGCGTCGAGTCGCTTCTCGCGGATCCTCGCCGGGTCGAGGAAGGCGATCTGGAACTTGCCCTCGGCGGACTTCTCGAGGGTCAGGTAGTAGAGACCGCGCGGAAGTTCGACGCCGCCGATGTTCAGGTCGAGGTTGGTGTCCAGGGTGGTCCAGAAGTTCGAGCCCAGGCGCCAGCGCACGCCGTCGTACTGGCCGGACTCGATCGCGCCGGCATAGCCGTCCTTCCAGGCGACCGTGCCCCAGTCGAGGACCATCTGGCCGGGCGAGCCGCTCTGGTTCCAGAACGACAGGCGGGCCTGCTGGCGCGGGCTGGTGCCGGCGTAGACCTGCACCTTCGGCGGCATCGCCTCGAGCTGGTCCATCAGCTTCGCGAAGCGCTCGTCTTCGCGGAGGCTCGCCATGTCGGAATCCGTGGTGATGTGGCCGCGGTCGCGGAAGCCGCCCTCGACGGCCTTCTCCAGCCACTTGAACGCCTGGTCGCTGTTGCCGCGCAGGGCGTGCACGCAGGCGACGTTGTAGCTGCACACGCCGGCGAACTGCGGGAAGCCGGCGCCCTTCTCGTGGGCGACCAGGGCCTGGTCGAGCTGTCCCAGCGCATGGTGGGCGAAGCCGAGGTGGTGCCAGGCGAGTCCGACGGAGTCGTCGATCGCGACGACCTTGCCGAACTTCTCGGTCGAGGTCTTCCAGTCCTGGGCCTGGAACGCCTCCTGGCCGGCCTTCATCAGGGCCTGGATCTCGGCCTTCTGCTGCTTGGCGCTGGCCTCGACGGTCTGCGCCTGCACGCCGACGGACGAGAGGGTGAGCGTGGACAGGGCCAGCAGTGCGGACAGGAGGGTCGGGAGACGGAGCGTGGACATGGAGCTGCCTTCGGGCCAGGCCCGGAACGAGACGGACGAGACGGGAGACCGCGGGTCGAAAGGGCTGGACCGCGGCGTAGCGGTTGGGGCGTCGAGGTCGTGGCGTCGAGGCGGTGGCGTCGATTCCGCAACGGACTCGATGCGGCTCTCGACGAGGCGGGCGGGCGATCCAGCCGGGGAAATCTGCGTCGCAACGACGGATCGCGGCAGCTGGTGGGTCGCGCCGAGGCCGATCGGGGGGTTGCTCGCGACTCGGATCGGGCCCATCCGACCGCATGTCGAAACCCGCGGCCGGTCCGCTCGTGCCTCACGTGGTCGTCGTCGGTGCCGGTTTCGCCGGCCTGCAGGCTGCTCGCGCGCTCGCTGGCGAGGCGGTGCGGATCACGGTGGTCGACCGGCGCAACCACCACCTGTTCCAGCCCTTGCTCTATCAGGTCGCGACCGCGGCCCTCGACCCCAGCGACATCGCCTTCCCGATTCGTGCGGTGTTCCGGGGTCAGCGGAACGTCCAGCAGGTGCTGATGGCGGCGGTCGAGGACGTCGACCTCGAACACCGCTCGTTGAAGCTCGACGACGGCTCGGACCTCGCGTTCGACAAGCTGATCCTCGCCACCGGTGCCACGCACTCCTACTTCGGCCACGACGACTGGCGGGAGCACGCGCCTGGACTCAAGACCGTCGAGGATGCGCTCGACATCCGCAGCCGCGTGCTCGGCGCGTTCGAGGCGGCTGAACGCCACCCGGAGACCGCCGCCGAGCAGCTGACGTTCGTGGTGGTCGGAGCCGGCCCGACCGGGGTCGAGCTGGCCGGTGCGTTGGTCGAGATCGCGCGGTTCGCGCTGTCCAAGGACTACGACCGCATCGACCCGAGCCACGCGCGCGTGTTGTTGGTCGAGCACGCCGACCGGGTGCTTCCGCCCTATCCGGAGGAACTGTCGGCGAGCGCGCGGCGCCAGTTGGAATCGTTGGGCGTCGAGGTCCGCACCAGCAACGCGGTCGCTGCGGTCGACGGCGGAGGAGTTGCGTTGGCCGACGGGACGCGGGTCCCCTCGCGGACGGTGCTCTGGGCGGCGGGGGTCCAGGCCTCGCCCTTGGCGAAGGCGCTCGGCGTCGAGTTGGATCGTTCGGGGCGGGTTCCGGTCGCTGCGGACCTGTCGGTGCCGGGCCACGCCGACGTCTTCGTGGTGGGCGACCTCGCCGCGGCGAAGTCGGCGGACACCGGCCGTTCAGTTCCCGGGGTCGCACCTGCCGCGATGCAGGGCGGTCGACATGCCGCCCGTCAGATCGTGCGCGACCTGCAGGGGAGGCCTCGCGAACCGTTCCGCTACCGCGACAAGGGTTCGCTCGCCACCATTGGCTGGGCCCGCGCGGTCGCCGACTTCGGGCGGTTCCGCTTCGGGGGGTTCCCCGCGTGGGCTGCCTGGATGCTGATCCACGTCGCCTTCCTGATCGGCGTGCGCAACCGGCTGTTCGTGTTGCTGAGTTGGGCGTGGAGCTACCTGACTTTTCGTCGCGGGGCGCGGCTCATCACCGGACCGAGCGCTGCGGGTCGGGTGGCGGCTGCCGGGCGCGAAGCGGCGGCGGCACGCCCGGCGGTCACGGCAGGACCACGAGCTTGAACCAGTAGCTGCCGAGCTGCTGGATCACTTCGGTGAACTGCGGGAAGTCGACCGGCTTGCGGATGTACGAGTTCACGCAGCTCGCGTAGGCGCTGCGCACGTCTTCGAACTCCGCGCTGGTGCTCAGAACCACCAGCGGGATCCGGCGCAGGTCGACATCGCTCTCGATCGCCCGCAGGACCTCGTGGCCGTTCATCACCGGCATGTTGAGATCGAGCAGGATCAGGTCGGGTATGGGCGCGTCCGCATAGGGTTCCTCACGTCGCAGGAACTTCATGCACTCCAGCCCATTCTCGCAGGTGTGCAGGTTGACCATCAGTCGGGACAGCTCGAACCCCTTGACGGTCAGCAGGACGTCGTCCTCGTTGTCCTCGACCAGCAGCACCTCGGCCGGTCGGGTTCTCGCATCGGTCTTCGTGCTCATGATGGCGTGCCTCCGGTGGCGAGCGGCAGGGAGAAGAGGAAGCGCGTGCCCTGGCCCGGTTCCGACTCCAGCCGGATCCGGCCTCCGTGGCGCTCGACGATCCGCTGGGCGATCGCGAGACCGAGCCCACTGCCCTCGATGGCCTTCTGGGAGTGGAGACGGCGGAACGCTTCGAATACCGCCTCCTGGTGTTCCGGGGCGATGCCGATGCCGTTGTCGGACACCGAGAAGTGCGCGCGTCCGGCCTCGCAACGGGCCTGGATCTCGATGCGCGGCCGTGCCTCGCCCCGATACTTGATGCTGTTGCCGATCAGGTTCTCGAACAGCTGGAAGATCATCTTGCCGTCGCCGCGGACGACCGGCATCTCGCCGCTGTGGAACTCGGCGCCGTGGTCGGGTTGGCTCTCGTCGAGTTCGAGCCGTACCTGCGCGAGCGTCGCGTCGATGGAGACCCGCTCCGTCTCGAGTTCCCGGTTCTGGGTCCGCGAGTAGACCAGCAGCCGATCGATCAGCTGCTGCATCCGCTGCGCGCCTCGCTCGACCCGGTTCAGCCAGTCGCGACCCTCGTCGTCGATCAGGCCTTCGACCTTGGTCGCCAACAGGCTCAGGAAACCCGAGATCGTCCGTAGCGGCGCCTGCAGGTCGTGTGAGGCGAAGGACGTGAACTGCGCGAGGTTGCGGTAGGCCTCCGCCAGTTCGCCGTGGCGTTCCCGCTCGACGAGCAGTTGATCCTCACCGCGCTGGTGGATCTCGGTGACGTCGGTGTGGGTGCCGAGCATCCGCACGGGTCGTCCGTCGATCCGGATCGCGACGCCTCGGCAGCGCATCCAGAGCTGGTGGCCGTCGGCGTGGCGGAAGCGGACCAGCTGGTCGTAGGGTTTCGAGGTGTCGGCGCAGTGTGCCTGCAGACCGCGTTGAGCGGTCCTGCGGTCCTCCGGGTGGACGAGGTCCTGCCACAGGCCGGCCGAGCGCCCCGCCGCCGTCGGATCGTGACCCAGCGAGCGCCAGAACGACGGGCTCAACCATCCGCGGTCGGGG
The DNA here is from genome assembly GCA_030432695.1 of bacterium. Taxonomy (GTDB): domain Bacteria; phylum Planctomycetota; class UBA1135; order UBA1135; family UBA2386; genus JAUILN01. Next base: position 60,628 of record JAUILN010000018.1, read on the forward strand.
TTCTCGAGGTCCCAATACCAGATCCCGTCGAGCGCGCCTCGGTCCAGCGAGTCGAAGATCTCGGGGTTGGTGCGGAGCTGATCCCGAAGCTCCGCCTCGAGGTCGCGTGCCGCATCGGGAGCCGGGTCGCCAACGGGCATCAGGTCACCGGACCCGCGAGGGGGAGTTCGACGTGCATCGTGAACTGGCCGTTGTCGCGGACCTCGGTCCAGGCATCGCCGCCGTAGCGCCGCAGCGTGAAGCGGGACAGGCGCATCGCGAGGGCCAGCTCGAGCGACAGTGCGCTGCGGAACAGGTCGGCGCTCAGGTTGCCTCGCGTCTCGATCGCCATCGAATCGCCGCGCAGGGCCAGGCGGAGCCGGTCCTGACGACCCGGGACCCGTTCTCCGGACATGACGACCGCCTGCCCGGGAGCCGCGTGCGCCAGCGTGCCGAGCGCGCGACGCAGCGCCGGGCACGGCATCGCGCACTCGATGTCCTCGAGGTCCGCATCGAGCGTCAGCCGGTCGATGCCCGTCAGTTCGCGGATGCGGCAGGTCGGCACTCGATGGGCGTGGACCGTTGGATCGAAGTGGTCGTGCAGGCTCTCGACCAGCAGCCGGGTCTGTTCGGCGAACCGCTGCGTGTCGCGGAACCAGATCGAGTTGCTCGGCACGGCGGTGCGGTGCGCGCGTTCGTCGAGCTCTCGACAGCGCATGGCGATCTCACCGAGGCGATCGGAGAGATCGGTGCGGGCGAGATCGAGCAGTTCGGAGAGTTCCTCGGTGCGGGTCTGCAGTCGCCGGGTCAGCACCTCGCGCTCCATCGCGAACCGCAGCGCCCGTTCGACGTGATCCGGGTCGAGAGTGTCCTTCGGCAGGAAGTCCTGCGCCCCGGACGAGACCGCGTGCGGGCCGAGTTCGGGGCCGCCGCTGCCGGTGATCGCCACCAGGGGTGCCTGGCCGCGCCGGGCGAGCAGGCGCTGGATCGTCTGCACCGGGTCGGCGTCGGGCAGGTGCAGGTCGGCGAGGATCACGTCGTAGGCGTGGTCATCGAGCTGCGCCTCGGCCTCGGCGACGGTCTTCGCCCGGGAGAGCTGGCACGACAGGTGTGACATCCGGCCGAGGAGCGCCTTCATCAGCGCCGCGTGGTCGTCGTCGTCCTCGAGGTGCAGGATGTCGATCGATCGAAGTTCCATAGCTGGGTCCCACCCCTCCGCTCCCGCCGCATCCTACCGGTCGAGCGTCCCTCGTGGATCGATGGAACATGTGATCAATCATCGCGCGGCCACGCGTCCCCGGGATAACCGAAGGGTCGACGGCGCACCGCGCTCAGGCGAACCGGACCGCGTGAATCGGCGGCAGATTCGGGCAGGCCGTCGTCCAGTGATCGCCGCCATCGGCACTCAGCCAGAGGTTGCCGGTCGTCGACCCGAAGGCCAGGCTGCGGCCATCCGCCGACACGTCGAGAGCGTGGCGCAGGACCAGGTCGTAGGCGTGCCGCTGTGGTAGGCCCGTGCGCAGCTCCTCGAAGCTCCGTCCGCCGTCGCGGGTACGCGTGACCACGAGACTCCCGTTCACCGGCACCCGGCGCTCGTCCTTGTCGGCGGGGACGAACCAGGCGGTGTCCGGGTCCTCGGGGTGCACCGCGACCGCGAAGCCGAACGTCGACGGCCCGGCCTTCTCGATCTCGGTCCAGTTCCGCCCGGCGTCGGTGCTCTTGAAGATGCCGTTGTGGTGCTGGCACCAGATCACGTCGGGAGCCGCGGCGCAGCGCGCGAGGCGGTGGGGGTCCTGGGCCAGCGGATCGAACTGGCGCTCCTCGGGCATGTAGGCGGCTCGCATTCCGCTCTCGTGAGGTTCCCAGCTCGCGCCGTCGTCGGCGGTGTGCCAGACGCCGGCGCACGACACGCCCAGCGCGAGGCGCTTCGGATCCCGCGGGTCGATGCTGATCGAGTGCAGCGCGGGCACCTCGGAGCCGCCGCCCATCCACTGCTGTCGTCGCGGATCGTGCCACAGCGACTCGACGAGCTGCCAGGAGTCGCCGTGGTCGTCGGAGCGGAACAGGCCACCGGGCAGGGTGCCGGCCCACAGGCGACCGGGTTGATCGGAGCTGCCGGGTTCCAGGGTCCAGATCGAGCGGAGCTTCCACTCGATCGTGCGACCCATGATGTCGCGCTCCGGCTCGGCGTCGGCCGGCCGCTCGGGGTAGCGGGGGACCTGGATCTCCTCCCAGGGACCGCCCGCCTTCCGCCGGTGGAGCTTCGGCCCGAAGTGGCCATGTTCGAGGGCCGCGTAGAGGGTCTGGTCGCGCGAGTCCTGGAGGACGGCGCTGACCGGGATCGCCAGATGGTCGACCCCGGTGATCTCCCAGGCGTCGCCGCGGCCGGGTTCGAGGGTGAACAGTCCCTTGCGGGTCGCGACGTGGAGCTTGCTCGAGGGGGTCATGCGGCGGTCGAGGAACGGGTCAGCCGCCGGACAGCGCCTGGATCACGTCGATCCGGCGGCAGCCCGATGGCAGGGGGGCGTCGAGGGCGGGGGTGCCGGGCAGCGAGCGGCCGTCGGCGAACAGCGCGATGTGCGGTCGGAGGTCACCCTGTTCGTCGAGGACGTAGCCTCGGAGGGAGGGCGCGGCCCGGAACGCGGCGTCGAGGACGTCGCGGAGTAGCGCGTCGGGCACGGCGTCGACCTGCTGGGGTGGGCAGGGCACGTGACTCTGCAGGGCCTGGGCGAAGCGGACCTCGGGCATCGCGTGCCAGCGTATCGGCGGCGGCCGGGTCGGTCTGCGTGGCGATTCGCCCTTCGGAGCCGCTCAGGTCCCGGTCCGGTCTTGACCACCCGGGGTCCGATCCGCAGAATCCTCGCCCCTTTTCCCCGTCGCCGCCGCCCGAACCATGACCCGCCCTCTTGCCGTAATCGTCCTCGCTGCGGGCCTGGGCACCCGCACCAAGGTGCGGTTTCCCAAGGTCTTGCTGCCGTTGTGCGGCAAGACCCTGCTCGGCACGGTGCTCGACGAGGTGGCCGGACTCGGGCCGGATTCCGTGGTGGTCGTCCTCCACCACCAGAAGCAAGCGGTCGAGGCGACGCTGGCCGGGCGCGACGGTCTGACGGTCGTCGACCAGGGCGAGCCGCGCGGCACCGGCCACGCGGTGCAGGTCGCGATGGAGGCTCTGGCCGGCTTCGAGGGCGACGTGATGGTCTGCTACGGCGACATGCCGCTGCTGCGGACCGAGACCTTTGCCGCGCTGCGCGAGAGCATCGGCGACAGCGCCGGATCGGTGCTCACCGCGTTCATGGACGACCCGACCGGGCTCGGCCGGATCCTCCGAAACGAGGAGGATCGCTTCCTGGGCATCCGCGAGCAGAAGGACTGTTCCGAGGCCGAGGACGCGATCGACGAGATCAACGTCGGCATCGTCTGCTACGACGCCGGCAAGCTGCGCACGGCGCTGGGCAAGCTCTCGGACGACAACGCCCAGGGCGAGTTCTACCTCACCGACGTGGTCGAGCACCTGCTGGCCGACGGCGAGACGGTCGAGACGCTGGTGCTCGACGATCCCGACGAGGCGCTCGGCGTGAACTCGCTGGTGCAGCTGTCGCAGGCGCGCGTGGTGATGCAGGACCGCATCCTCGAGGAGCACCTGCTGAACGGAGTGATGATCGAGGATCCGATCACCACCTTCATCGACCACGGTGTGACGATCGGTCGCAATACGCGGATCCTGCCGTGCACGGTGATCCGCAGCGGCGTGGTGATCGGCGAGGACTGCGAGGTCGGCCCGTTCACGCATCTGCGGGTCGGCGCGGAGCTCCGCGACAAGGCCGAGGTCGGCAACTTCGTCGAGATGAAGAAGTCGGTGCTGGGCGAGGGTGCGAAGGCCAAGCACCTGACCTACCTCGGCGACGCGCGGATCGGCCGCAAGGCCAACATCGGCGCCGGCACGATCACCGCCAACTACGACGGCGAGAACAAGCACCCGACCGTGATCGGTGACGGCGCGTTCATCGGTAGCGGGACGGTGATCGTCGCGCCCTCCACCGTCGGTGACCGGGCCCTGGTGGGCGCCGGCGCGATCGTGCGCAAGGGTTCGGAGATCGGTGCGGACGAAGTCTGGGTCGGTCTGCCGGCGAAGCTGCTCAAGCGCCGCGAGGGGAGTGGGTCATGAGACGAGGCAAGGGACTCCGGGTCTTCTCCGGCCGTGCGCACCCGCAACTGGCGCGCGACATCTGCGCGCACATGGGAATCCCGCTCGGTGAGGTCACGATCGAGGACTTCCCCGACCGCGAGATCAACCTCAAGGTCGAGTGCGACGTGCGCGGCGCCGACGTGTTCGTCGTGCAGCCGACCTGTCCGCCGGTGCACGACAACCTGTTCGAGCTGCTGTCGTTCATCGACTGCCTGCGCCGCGCCTCGGCCGAGAACATCACCGCCGTCATCCCGTACTTCGGCTATGCGCGGAAGGACCGGAAGGACGAGGGGCGGGTGCCGATCAATGCCAAGTTGGTCGCCAACCTGATCACGGTGGCCGGCGCGACGCGGGTCTTGGCGATCGACCTGCACGCCGCCCAGATCCAGGGCTTCTTCGACATCCCGGTGGACCACCTGTTCGCCCGGCCGGTGCTGATGGAGAAGGTCCGCGAACTCGGCGCCGACAACCCGGTGATCGTGTCGCCGGACGTCGGTGGCACCAAGCTGGCCCGCGCCTATGCCAAGGAGCTGAAGGCCGAGCTGGCGATCGTCGACAAGCGACGGATCAGCGGCGACCGGACCGTCGTCGAGAACATCGTCGGTCAGGTCGAGGGCCGCGACGTGGTCCTCGTCGACGACATGATCTCGACTGCCGGTTCGATCACCGACGCCGCACGCATCGCCAAGGAGAAGGGCGCCAAGAAGGTCTACATCGTCGCGACGCACGGCGTGCTGTGCGGCAACGCGGTGCAGCGCCTCGACGACTGTCCTGCCGAGGTGATCCTGCTCAGCGACACCATCCCCCACGATGACGCGAAGCCGGTCCGCCTGGTGGAGGCGTCGGTCGCGCCGTTGTTGGCGCGCGCCATCGATCGCATCCATCGCAGCGAGAGCGTGAGTTCCCTGTTCGAAGGGGGCGCGCGCGACGCTGCCGATCGTTGAACCGTCCGCGACGGGCGGTCTTCCTACCGAGGTCGCCTGGATACGGGCGTCTCGACCCTCAACCCTGAACACACCGTCGGGAGCTCTCGGTCCCCGACACCCGGTTCCAACCCCGTTCCCAGAGTCCTTCCCGATGGAAGTCACCACGATCGCCGCGCTGCCGCGCGAAGCCACCGGCAAGCGCCAGGTCCAACAGCTCCGCGCCGAGGGCTACGTGCCCGCGGTCGTCTACGGCCGCGACGCCGCCGCCGAGTCGATCCAGGTCTCGGCCTACGAGATCGAGCGCGAGTTCTCCAGGCACCACCGCGTGTTCAATCTCAGCGTCAAGGGCGCCGAGCAGGCGGTCTACCTCCAGGACGTCCAGTGGGACGTGCTGACCGACGAGCCGCTCCACATCGACTTCAAGCGGATCGACATGGGTCAGCCGCTGCCGGTCGAGGTCGAATTGGTGTTCGTCGGTATCCCGAAGGGGCAGTCCAAGGGTGGCTCGCTGGTCCGTGACCTGCGTTCGATCAAGGTCCACGCGATGCCGTCGGCGATCCCGCACGACATCGAGGTCAAGGTGGGCGGCGTCGACGTGGGTGACGTGATCCGGGCCAAGGACCTCAAGCTCCCCGAAGGCGTGACCCTGAACTGCTCCGAATCGCTGGTCGTCGCTCGGATGCCCGAGTGACCCTTCGGGCGCCACGGCTCCCGGTGGGGCCCCGATCCGGGCTTGGCTGCGTGCCCTCGAACGGCTAGCATCCTTCGCCCTGTTTCGCGAGACGGGACCTCTCGATGGACTACCGCAAGGTCGTGCTCGGCATCGGTAACCCCGGTCCCGAATACGAGGACACCCGGCACAACGCCGGCTTCCTGACCGTCGACGTCCTCGCAGCGCGGCATGGGGTGGCCTTCGAGCGGTTGCAGCGCAAGTCTTCCGACGGTCGCAAGCTCTTCGGAGGGCGAGTCAAAGCCCACGTGGCGCGGATTCCGTACGGTGGCTCGGTCGCCGCGCGGGATCCAGACCGGCGGGATCCCGCTGGCTGGGCGCTGCTCGTCAAGCCACTCACCTACGTGAATCTCTCCGGTGACGTCGCCGGTCCGCTGCTGCGGGCCGCCGGCCTTCAGCCGGAGTCGCTCTTTGTCGTCGTCGACGACCTGAACCTACCGCTGGGCCGGATTCGTGTCCGGCCGGCGGGGAGTTCGGGCGGGCACAACGGTCTCAAGTCCATCGAGCAGGCCCTGTGCACGTCCGGGTATCCCCGTCTCCGTCTCGGTATCGGGAAGTCCGGAGCTTCCGAAGCGACTCCGTCCGCCCGTGCACCTTCCTCGGCTTCGTCCTTGGGGAGTGGCGCGGAGGACACGGTCAGCTTCGTCCTGGCTCGGTTTCTTCCGGAGGAACGGCAGGTTCTTCACCTGGTCCTCGAGCGCTCCGCCGACGTGTGCCAGCAGTGGCTGGACGGTGAAGCGGTCGAATCCCTCATGGGTCTCCACAACGGTTTCGTGGCGACCCCGGAGAACGAGTCTTGAAGCGAACCTACGAAGCGATGGTCCTCCTGGACAACCGGGAGGTGAAGCAGGGCTGGCAGGCCCTGAAAGACACCGTCATCGGCCTCTTCACGAAGCACGGTGCCGACATCAAGAGCGCGCGCCGCTGGGACGAGCGCCGTCTCGCGTATCCCATCGAGCGTCAGCTCCGTGGCACCTACCTGCTGATCTACTTCGAGGCGGAGACCTCGGAGTTGGCGCTGATGCGCCGGGAACTCGAGTATGCCGAAGCGGTGCTGCGTCACCTGACCCACGTCTGCGAGGAGATCCCCGCCGACGCCTACGATCCCGAGGAAGAGTTCGACGAGGAGTCGGTCCGCGTCGAGAGCCAGGGTGATCCGGTGGTCGCCGAGCAGTCGGACGACGACGCCGACGATTCCGGCGAGTCGTCGAAGGCGGGCGCCTCGGACGACGATGCCGGTGGTGACGATGCCGGCGGTGACGATGCCGGCGGTGACGATGCCGGCGGTGACGATGCCGGCGGTGACGATGCCGGTGGTGACGATGCCGGCGGTGGCGATGCCGGTGGTGATGATGCCGAGGGTGGCGACGCCGGCGGTGACGACACCGGAGGTGACGACTCCGACGACGACAAGAAGAAGGAGGACTGACAATGGCTGACGATCAATACAGGCACGACGACGGTGGCCACGGCGAAGGTGGCGGGCGTCGACCGGGTGGTGGCGGTGGCCGCAAGGGCAAGTTCGCGCGGTTCGGCCAGAGCCGCCGCGTGGTCGAGCCGGAAGAGCCGCTCGACTACAAGAACGTCGCCTTCCTGGCGCGCTACATCGGGCCTACCGGCAAGATCCTCGGCCGTCGCCGGAGCGGCTTCTCCGGCCAGAACCAGCGGAAGCTCGCCGCCGCGATCAAGAACGCGCGGCTCCTCGGCCTTCTGCCCTACATCGGGAGGAGCTGAACATGGAGCTGTTGCTCAAGAAGACCGTCGACAACCTGGGCCGCATCGGCGACGTCGTGACCGTGCGTCCTGGATACGCCCGCAACTTCCTGCTGCCGCTGGGCTATGCCGTCCCGATCACCAAGGCCAACATGGCCGAGATCGACAAGGCGCGGGCTCAGGCTCTGGCCGAGGAACAGGAGCGGGTCGGCAGGCTCAAGGCGATGTCGGGTGAACTGGCTGGCGTCTCGGTGACGATCGAGGGGCGGGCCAACGAGGAGGGGCACTTGTTCGGCTCGGTGTCGTCGGCCAACGTCGCCGATGCCCTGCGCGACAAGGGCTTCCCCGTCGATGCCAAGCAGGTCCGCCTGGAGCAGCCGCTCAAGGAGATCGGCGTGTTCGACGTGGAGGTCCACCTGCACGCCGATGTGACCGCGACGGTCAAGGTCTGGGTCGTCCAGGCCAAGCCCGCGTGACGAGGTCCGAGAGACTGTTACGAGCTAGGAGGCCGTGTCACGGGAGACCATCCCGCCCAGCACGCGCCCTCGCACCCAGGACATCGCCGCGAAGCCTCGCCGAATCCACCGATTCGGCTGCGTTTCGCGGCTTCGTCCTGAGCACGATTGCACGCACTGGATCGGAACGTGTCCCGTGACCCAACCTCCTAGGGCGAACCACGTCGCCGAGTCTCTCGGTTGCCCCTTGGCGTGCCCCTCCGGGCCCGCGCAGAGCGCGCGATTCGATAGAGTGAAGCGCTCCGAGACGGCGGTTCGTCCGAACTCCACTCCTTGCTGCCGCGCGCAGCTCCTACCGTGAACGAAGCCATTCGAGTCTCGGTCATCAGCCTCGGCTGTGCGCGCAACCTCGTCGACTCCGAGGTGCTCCTGGGCCACGTCGCCCAGGAGGGGCTCGCCGTGGTGCGAGAGCCGGAAGAAGCCGATGTGGTGGTCGTCAACACCTGTGGCTTCGTCGAGGAGGCCAAGCAGGAGTCGATCGACACGATCCTGGAGGCTTGCCGACTCAAGGGCTCGGACTCGCCGGTGAAGGGGGTCGTTGCGGTCGGCTGTCTCGCCCAGCGCTACGCCGACGACCTGCGAGCCTCGATTCCCGAGCTCGACGCGGTCTGCGGGATCTCCGACTACACCGGAATCCCGGCGGTGATCCGGCGGGTGGTCAACGGCACCGATGCCCGGATGGTCGCGACGATCGACGGCGGCCGACCCAAGGGCGCTCGGTCCGACGTCGGTCGGATGCTGCTGACGCCGCGGAGCTACGCCTACCTGCGAATCTCCGAGGGTTGCGATCACACCTGCGCGTTCTGCGCGATCCCCGGCATGCGCGGACGGAACCGTAGTAAGCCGATCGAGGTGCTGGTCGAAGAGGCGGAGTCCCTGGTTGCTCAGGGTGTGAGCGAGATCGTGGTGGTGGCGGAGGACTCCACCGCCTACGGGCTCGACACCCACCGCGAGCGGCGCATCCACCTCCTCCTCGAGCGTCTCGCGGACGTGCCCGGGGTGACCTGGGTGCGGTTGATGTATGCGTATCCGCACACGGTGCTGCCGGCGCTGACCACCGTGCTCCGCGAGCACCCGAAGGTCGTGCCCTACCTCGACATCCCGGTGCAGCACATCTCGTCGGCCATGCTCAAGGGAATGCGCCGAGGGGTCAGCTCCGAGCAGGTGCGGGGTATCTTGCACCGGCTTCGCGACGAGATCCCCGGCATCGCGGTGCGGACGACCTTCATCACCGGCTTCCCGGGGGAAGCGGACGCCGACCAACGGGAGCTCGCCGATTTCGTCGCCGAGTACCGGTTCGAGCGGATGGGAGTCTTCACCTACAGCCACGAGGAGGGCACGCGGGCCTTCGAACGGACGGATCTCGTCGCGCCGGAACTCGCCGAGGAGCGGCGTGCGGAGCTGATGGCGATCCAGAAGCGAGTGCACGTGGAGCGGAACCGGTCGCTTGTCGGCAAGCGCCTGCCGGTGTTGGTCGATGGTCGGGCAGTCGATGGAACCGGCTACGTCGGCCGGACCTATGCGGACGCGCCGGAGGTCGACGCCTCGGTGCTGCTGCCCGGCGCGGTGTCGCGCGATCAGGACCCCTCGGGCGGCGTCCGGGCAGGTGAGTTGGTGATGGTCGAGATCACCGAAGCCGCCGAGTATGACTTGGTCGGCAGGCTGGAACCCGCCGCCGATTCGAGCGACGCTGGGTAGGTTCCTCTGGTCCGTGCGCTGTGCCGATGGATCTCCCCCGATGAACCTCCCGAATGCGATCACCCTGTCGCGCCTCGTGTTGACGGGGGTGTGCTTCGCATTGCTGGAGTGGGCCTTCGCTGCGGGCAGCGATGGTGGCCCTGCGGTGGTGTGGTGGGCGTTCGGGCTGTTCGTCTTCGCCGCCGCCACCGACTACGTGGACGGCTGGCTGGCGCGGAAGCTCGGTCAGGTCACCAAGTTCGGCCGCGTCGTCGACCCGTTCGTCGACAAGGTTCTGGTCTGCGGTGTGTTGATCGAGCTGCTGCAGTTCGACGCGGTCCGCGAGGTCCTGCCGTTCTGGGTGGTCGTACTGATCGTCGCGCGGGAATTCCTGGTGACGGCGGTGCGCGGCCTGGTCGAGTCGGAAGGCATCCCGTTCCCGGCCGATCGGCTCGGCAAGTGGAAGATGGTCGCGCAGTCGGTGACCGCGGGGGCCCTGTTGACCCTGATCGCCGGGACCGAGTTCTGGAGCGGCGTGGCACGCGCCGGTGTCTGGGTGTCGTTGGCGCTGACGGTCGTCTCGGCGCTCAACTACTGCTGGGTGGCGCGGCGGCTCCTGTCGGGCCCTGCAGGAACTGGAGCATGAGCTTCGCGGTGTCGCGGATTCGAGGAATCCGCGGCAGAAGCGCAGTGCGTCCGTACCTGGAGGGAGGAGCCCGACGCCGATGACCTCACCGCACCGCATACCCTCCCGACCGCTCGACGCCCTGCGTTTCCTGATGCTGACCGGTCTCGGGACCGGTCTGGCCCCGGTCGTGCCTGGGACCGTCGGCACGCTGCCCGGGGTGGTCCTCGGCGTCCTCGCCTGCCACCTGCTCTCCGGCCCCGCACTGCTGGTGGTGGTGTTCGGGCTCGCCGGCGTGCTGCTGGTCTTCGGGATGACCCAGACGGCCTTCCTGGAGCGCCGCTTCGGCCATCACGATCCACAGGCAGTGGTGCTGGACGAGGTGGTCGGCTACCTGATCGCGCTCGGCGTCTTCCTCTTGGTCCATGGTGCGCCCGAGGCGCCGTGGGTGGTGGGGCTGTTCGTGTCGTTCCGGGCCTTCGACATCCTGAAGCCGCCGCCGGTCGGACGCCTGGAGGACCTGCCGGGAGCGGTGGGGGTCATGGCCGACGACGCCATGGCCGGGCTGCTGGCGGGCGGCCTCGCAGCACTGCTCGCGGTCTTCCTCGGCTGAATCCATCCGGCGCCGGGATGGGACGCACCCGGGCATTTGGCGGAGCCGGGGCTACGATCGCAGCCGATGGTGATGACCGACGGCAGTGAGGTGTGTCGATGAGCCGGCGCGGCGGTAGGCAGAAGACCGGCAAGCTGGCGCTGCGGCTCGCGTTGGTGCTCGGCATCATGGCGACCGTCGGCGCGTTCGTCGTCGTGTTCGCGATGAGTCCCGAGGACAGCCGTGAGTGGGCCTTCGGGAGCCTGACCGCCGCGGTGGTCGGGGTGGCGGTCGCGGTCGGCGCGTGGGTGCAGGGCAGCGGACTCGCCAGCCGGATGACCGACCTGCAGCTGGCCGTGTCGAAGCTCGGTCGTGGCAGTGCCGAGGTGCGGGTCAGGATCTCGGGCAACGACGAGGTCACCTCGCTGGGGCGCGCGGTGCAGTATCTGTCGACCGACCTGCAGGAGGTCTTCAAGGAGATCGACTCGGGTGGCGGCAAGGCGGCGACGATGGATCCGCAGGTCCGCGAGCTGCGCGATCTGACGCTGGGCGAGCAGCTGCCGCAGCCGGAGGGCTACGAGGTCGACGGCCAGATCGGTGCCGGCAACCGTGGTGGTCTCGACTACTTCGGTGCGGCCGGCAACGTCGCCTACGTGGTGAGTGGCGAGGGGGCGACCGCGCTGTCGGTCGTCGCCTGCCGGATGGCGCGCGACGAGCTGTCGCGGGCGCTCGAGCAGGGCGTGTCGGCACGCAAGGCGCTGGCCCACACCAACCGCGTCCTGCACAAGAAGCTGCCGCGCGGGGCCTGCGCCAAGGCCAGCCTGCTGGAGATGGGCGACGGCGAGGTGAAGCTCTACCAGGCCGGCTACCGCGCGCCCTTGTGGATATGCAAGGCCGGTGAGGTGCTCGAGATCGAGGCCGATGGCCTGGCGCTGGGGCTCGACGAAGGGCCGGTGTTCGAGAAGGGCCTGCGGCCGCAGTCGATCGCGGTGCAGTTCGGCGTGCGGCTGGTGCAGACCAACGACGCCGGGGTGCGCATGCAGGAGTTCCTCGACCTGGTGCAGGAGCACTCGCCGAAGCACACCATGCCATTCATGCACCTGGTGCTCGGCGCGCTCGAGGGCGATGACGGGCTGCGCGAGGACGTCCTGCTCCTGACCGTGAAGCGCAGCAACTGAACGAGTCCATGACCGACAGTCCACGAGCCGATCAGGCCGAGCCCGACTTCCAACGCCTGATCGAGGACATCTACTTCGACCGCGACTCCGCCCGCGGCACGCAAGGCACGCTCCTGTGGTTCGTCGAGGAGGTCGGCGAACTGGTCCGCGCAATCCGCCGCCAGGAGCGCGACAACCTCGAGGAGGAGTTCGCCGACGTCTACGCGTGGCTGTGCACCCTCGCCTCGATGCACGGCATCCGCCTCGACGAGATCGGTCAGAAGAAGTACGGCCAGGGATGCCCCAAGTGCGGCAGAACCCCCTGCGCCTGCTGACGAGTTTCTGCAACTGGTGCCTGGCACCGGTTGGAAGAACTCGCGCGGTCGCGCTGCTCGTCGCGATCGCCGCACTCCTGTCCGGCGCCGCCGCGCTGGTCCACCAGATCCTCTGGGTCCGGCGGCTCGGCGATCTGGTCGGCCATGGCGGGCCTGCCGTCGCGGTGGTCCTCGCGACCTTCTTCGTCGGGCTCGGCATCGGCGCGCGGCTGTTCGGCCGCGAGGCCGACCGCACCCGACATCCCGCGCGTCTCTACCTGATCCTCGAGGTCGGTATCGCGCTCTGGGCGGTGTCGTTCCTGGGCCTTGCCGAGCTGGTCAGCGACTTCTGGCTCGGTCTCGGGCCCGCCTCCTGGCCGCTCGCCGCGCGCCTTGCCGGCTCCGCATTGCTGGCCGCCCTGCTGATCCTGCCGCCGTGCCTGTGCCTCGGCGGCACCTTGCCGGTCCTGGTTCGCCTGGTCACCGCGCAGTTCGGCGCGACCCCCGCGACCGACAGCGCCGCCGGCCACGCGGTGAGCTGGATCTACGCCGTCAACACCCTCGGTGCCGCCGCCGGCGCGCTCCTCGCCGGCTTCGTCGTCCTCCCCGAACTCGGCATCGCCGACGGTCTGCTCGTCGCCGCCGGCGCGAACCTCCTCGCCGGCCTCCTGGTCGCGTGGATCCCCACAAGACTTTTACAACCGGTGCCAGGCACGAGTTGTCAAAGTCGCGAGGGACACCTACGCGAGGAAGACGTGCAGCCGGTGCCTGGCACCACTTGCGAGACTTCGCGGAGGACGGTGCTCGCGGCGGCCTGGGTCTCGGGCCTGTTCGGCATCGGCTGCGAGATCGTCTGGACCCGCGCCCTGGCCGCGCGGCTGAGCAGCACCGTCTACTCGTTCGCGATCCTGCTCGGCAGCTACCTGCTGGCGCTCGGTCTCGGCGCCGCGGTCATCGCCTTCGTCGACCGGCGGCGTCCGCTCGGGCGTGGCGCGGTGGGAGCGCTGTTCCTCGCTGCCGCGATCACCGCGATCGCCAGCTCGAAGATCCTGGTCGTACTCGGCACCAGCTTGCGTCGTGCCGCGGGAGACGACCTCGGCCGCGTGCAGGCGTCGGAACTGCTGACCGCCTTGCTGGTGATGCTGCCGCCGTGCCTGGTGCTCGGCGCTCTGTTCCCGAGCCTGGTCCGCCTCGCGCACCGCACGGCACCCGCCGGCGGTCTCGCCACCGACTACGGTCGGATCCAACTCGCGAACACCTGGGGCGCCGTCCTCGCCGCCGCGCTCTGTGGCTTCGTCACGCTGCCGCTGCTCGGTCTCACGCCGACGCTCCTGCTCCTCGCGGGCGCCGCCGCGGCGATGAGCTTCGTGCTGCTGCCATCGCCGGCGACCGGCCGGTTCCGCGGCCCGCGTCTGCATCTCGCCGCGCTCGTGGTCCTCGGTCTCGCCGCCGCCACCTTGACGACCGACCTCCGTTCCTGGCGCTCGCGTCCCGGCGACGTCCTGGTCGACTACCGCGAGGGCCGCTCGGCCAGCGTGGCCGTGATCCGCAAGACCGACGGCGATCTGATCCTGCAGGTCGACCAGACCTACCGACTCGGCGGTGAGCGGGGCCGGTTCCCGCAGGCGCGGCAGGGCCTGATCGTGCCGTTGCTGGGACTCGGAGATGCGCGCTCGGACGCGTCGGGCATCACGATGCTGCCCCGTTCCCGGTTTCGCGGGCTCACGATCGGGGTCGGAACCGGTTCGTCTGCTGGCTACATGGCAGCGCTCCTGGCCGTCCGGGACAGGTCGTTCGCATTGGACGCGGTCGATGTGGTCCCCGAGGTCCTGCAGGTCCTCTCGCGCTTCGATCCGGTCAGTGAGGGCTTCTCGGATCGCGTTGCCTACGACCCGCGGGTGAGCGCGCACGCCCTCGACGCGCGGTTGTTCGTCGCCAGCGCAGAACCGGAGTCCTACACCTTCGTCGAAGGCGACCTGTTCGTTCCGTGGCGCCCGGGCGAAGGCGCGATGTACACGCTGGAGCACTTCCACAACGTGCGCCGCGCGCTCTCGCCGTTGGGGATCTACGTGCAGTGGCTCCCGCTGTATCAGCTCGGCCCCGACGAGCTGCGTACGATCACCCGGACCTTCCTGGAGGCCTTCGACCACGCCGCGGCGATCTGGCTCTACTACAACACGCGCACGCCGACGCTCGGCCTGGTCGGCACCAAGGACGATCTGCGCTTCCCACCGCATTCGCTCCTCACGTCGTTCTGGGAGCTGCCGGAGTCGAGATCCCTGCTGCTCTCGGCAGGCTTGGATGCTCCGCGCGAACTCGCCGGTCTCTGGCTCTGTGATCGCCCGACCCTGGCGAGCTTCGCGGGAGACGCCCCGATCGAGACGCTTGCCCGCCCACGCACCGAGTACGCGAGTGCGCGGCACCAGACCGCCAACCCTCGGACCCTGGCTCGTGACAATCTGCGGGCCCTGCTCGACCTTCCGTCTGACCCGCTGGCGCAGGGCCACCTGCAGTTCGTTCGGGATCCCGACCTCCGCACCGCCTGCATCGCCCGCCACGCCGCCGCCCGCGCTGTCCTCCGCGCCGGCTTCGCCCGCGAGCACACCCAGGACCCCGACGCCGCCGTCCGCCACATGCTCGACGCGGTCGCCGCCGACCCGGCCTGGGACTGGGCCGTGCGCCGCTTCGAGCGCGATGTCCGCGAGGCGATCGAACGCTCCCGCGAAGCACTCGTGACCGGCACCCTCGACCGCCTCGCGACCGTCCCGGGCACCGAGGCAGCACTCCACGCCCTGCGCGCCCGCCTCGCCGAGCACCATGGCGACCGGACCACCGCGCTCGCCGAGGCCGCCAAGGCCCTGGCTCTCCGCCCCGACGACCCCGCGACCCGCTCGCTGCAGGTCCGCCTGGAAGAGCGTTGAAACCGCGCTCCACCCCGGCGACGAAGGGTGGTGCCATGCGCGCGCTGCTGACGATCCTTCTCACCGTCCTGCTCCAGTTGCCGTTCGCGAGCTGCTCGTCGGAGCCCGGCGTGCAGACCGGCGGTTCGACCGACGCCAACACCGCCGTCTCCACCGGCGACGCCCCGACGCAGCAGCCCGACCCCGACGGCCTGCCTCCCGAAGGCCGCGTCCCGGTCGTCGACGACACCGAGCCCGACGACGAACCCGAGGCGTCCGGCGGCACGACCACCGGCGGGACCAACGCGCCCGAGCCCGGCAGCGCACCCGAGGACAGCGCACCCGAAGATCCTGAGGAGCTCCCGCCCGCGCTCACCGAATACATGGGCCGCCGCATCGCCCAGACCATGCACTGGAAGGGCGCCGAGTGGCTGATGCGCGCCACCCGAGAGGACGAAGAACACGCCACCGAGATGCTCGATGCGCTCGACGTCCCGCCCGGCGCCACCGTCGCCGACATCGGCTGCGGCAACGGCTACCACACCCTGCGCCTCGCCGCGCGCGTCGGCGCCGAGGGCCGGGTCCTGGCCGTCGACATCCAGGAGCCGATGCTGGCGATGCTGCGGCGGCGGATGGCCAACGCCGACCTGACCAACGTCGAACCGATCCTCGGCACCCTCGCCGACCCGCGCCTGCCCGAGGGCGTGGTCGACCTCGTCCTGCTGGTCGACGTCTACCACGAGTTCAGCCACCCCGAGCAGATGCTCGCGGCGATCCGTCGGAGCCTCGCGCCGGGCGGCCGCGTGGTCCTGGTCGAGTTCCGCGAGGAAGACCCGGACGTGCCCATCAAGCCCCTGCACAAGATGTCGAAGGCCCAGGTGCGCCGCGAGCTCGAGGCCAACGGCTTCCAGCATGCGGCGAGCTACGACGAGTTGCCGTGGCAGCACGTCGAGACGTTCCAGGCCGCTCGGTAGCGGCCGCATTGACCGAGGGGGCGCAGTGGCCGAATCTTCGCACATGCTGCGCGTCTCCGAACCGCTTCGACCGCTCCTCGCGGCTGTCCTCCTCGGTGCCTTCGCCCTCCCCGCACAGGACCGTCCGGTCCGCGCTCCGGCTGGCGCGCCCGTCGACGATGCCGACGAGATCTACGCCTGGATGTCCGACGCCGCCCACGTCGAGTCCAAGGGCGACTGGGTCGCCTACGTCGGTGCTAGCGGCCGCGAGTATCAGATCGTCGAGAACCTCGAGGGCGACTTCGTGGTCCAGACCCCGCTGGGTCGGACCTTCGTGGACTCCTGGCGGATCGACGACGAGGAGGCGATCGACTTCGCGAGCCTGGTGGCTGCTGCGAAGGCGGCCGGCGCGGTCCCCGATCGTTCCTCCGACGACGAGATCAAAGCGCGGCTCTGGTGGACCCCCGGGCTCGGCGACACCTTCGGTACCGACGACGGCTTCGTCGAACGCTTCGGCAAGGAACGGGCCTTCCGCCTGGTCGATGCCGGCGAGCCGGCGCGCCGCGGCGACGTCCAGCAACTGCGCCTGGAGGCGGCGCGCGCCGCGGGACCGCTCGGCGACCTGCTCCGTGGCGAGGACTATCTGGCGTCGGCGCTGCGCGCTGCCCTCGATGGTCTCGCCCCTTTGACCGAGGACGAACTCGACAACGAGCGCTCCGCGGCCGGCGAACCCGTGCTCATGTTCACCGAGGACACCGAGATGCCCTCGCAGAGCCTGCGCCGCATGGTCCGCCACGGCTGGCTCGGCCAGGTCGCGCCCGACCTGCGCGGCGCGGAGGAAGTCCTCGAGGCGGTGCTCGACGCGGAGCAACTGCTGCCGGCCGGCACCTGGGAGAGCGACGACGGTTGCCGCGTGGTCCGGCTGCGCGACGCCTTCGACCGCGAGGTCTGGCAGGTGGTCGACGGCGACGTGCAGCACGTCGCGGTCCGTCACCCGATGCCGCACCACTTCGAGCACCAGGGCGCGACGATCGGCTCCGCCTGGCTCGAGTACCAGCTGGCCACCGATGCCGACCCCTTCGACCGCGCCACGCTCCTGGCAGCTTCCCGGGTCACGCTGCGCCTGTGGGGCGAGCCGATGGCGGTCCGCGTGGGCGGACGCCTCGGCAGCGACGAGTCCTGGAGCGACTGGCTCCACGAGACCGACTACGACCACGACAACGCGCTGGTCGATTGCCTGCCGCCGCACCTGGCGCTCGTCGATCTGGCGGGCGACCTGCTCGCGCTCAGCCTGCCGCGCGGCGAACTCCCGGCGCCCGGGAACGGCTCCGCCGACGACGCCTGGCTCGACCGCGCCGCCGAGCTGTTGAAGGGCGCACGCCACCTCGACCTGATCGGCGAGTACCTCTTCGTCTACGCCTGGGACAGCCCGGACCCGAACCTGTCGTTGGCCGTCGGCACACCCGGCCTCTGCGGCGACCGCCAGCACACCGCGCTCGAGACCCTCGGCACCGCATGCGGCGGCGAGATCCGCGGCGACTGCGACGACCTCGCGGCGCTGACCGTCGACCTGCTGCGCCGCCAGGGTCTGTTCGCATTGGAGATGGGCACCCCCGAGCACGCCTCGACCCTGTGGGTGGAGCCGACCGAGGAGGGCTGGTCGGCGTTCGTGCTGCAGACCGGTCCGACCCTGGAGTTCACCGGCGACTCGGTGCGCGAGGTGATCGACGCGGTCTACTACAGCGAGGACCCGACGATCTTCTTCGACCCCGAGGCGGCGCTCGGACTGCACCGCTTCCCCGGCGACAACAGCCTGACCGACGTCTACGTGCCGCTCGGCGTGTTCACCGACCCCGAACTCGCCACCGACGTGTTCGCGCGCGCCGAGCTGCTGCACGCCGGCGCCCTGGCTGCGGCGACCGAGCGGGTGCGCCGGTCGGTGGAGCGCTTCCCGGGCCAACTCGAGCCGCGGATCGCGCTCGCCGATCTGCTGGTCGGGCAGAACGACCACGCGACGGCCGCCGAGGTGTTCCGTGGGGTGTTGGAGGATGCCCAGGCCTTCGCCACCCGGACCAAGGCCCGCGTCGGTCTGATCGAGTGTCTCGTGCGGCTCGGCGAGGACCGCGCCGCAGCACGGCAGTTCGACCGGCTGCTCGCCGCAGATCTGCCGGACCTGGGCTGGGACGGCGGGGTCCTGCAGCGCGGCATCCTGGTCGCGTCGTTCGCGGATCGCCTGCTGCGGCCCGAGTCCATGGCGCTGTTCGAGCGCCTGGTCGACGCGGTGCTGCTCGCCGGCCTCGACCCGTCGCTCGACCGCTGCGCTCGCGGTCTGGAGTTCTCCGATGCGGAGGCGCAGGGCGAGGACGCCTGGGAGACCGTCGAGACCGACGACCTGCCCTGGTTCGATCCGTGGCTGCTCGACCACGAACTCGACGACGCCACCGCGCGTCTGCACTTCGCGTTGGAGTGGATGGCCGCCGGTGGGGCGGACGAGGCCGCGCGTCGTCGTGAGATCGAGCCGCTGCTCGACCGTTACGTGCGCACCGTGGTCGGCATCCCCGACGCGACATCGTGGCTGCGCTGGAGCAGTCTCGCGGCGGTGGGCACCTGGCTGCACCGTGCCGAGGCCGCCGGGGAACTCGGTGCCGACGGACCCCTACCAGCCCGCTGCGACGCCCTGCAGACCCTGCTGTCGGGCGAGGCGGAACCGCTGTTCGGACCCGGCGAGGACTGGCGCCCCGTGCTCACGCCGCTGGTCGCCCTGTCGCCCTACTACTGGTGGGGCGAGATCGGCAACTGCTTCCGCCCGGAGCGGGATGGGCTCGACCTCGACGAGATCGCCGGCCTCGCGGTGCGCCTGGAGGCGGCATGCAGCACGCTCGACCAGATCGGTTGGCTGGATCCGTCGCTCGAGGCGGTGCAGCGCGACGGCCTGTTGATGGCCGCCCTGGCCCGCGCCGACCAGGACGAGGTCCGCCGCCTGTTCGCGGTCTTCGGCGCACGCAACGACCGCGGCGAACTGGAGTGGGCCCGGGTCTCGCTGGCGATGGCGGCGCGCTTCCTGTCGGTCGACGACTACGCGGCGCTGCTCGCGATCTGGCACGAGACCATCGACCATCCACCGAGCGTCTGGTGGCACGCGTGGCTGGCGCTCGAGTACGACGCGCCATCGCATGCGGTGCACGCCGCGGAGGACGCCGCCCGCCGCACCGCCGACGACCCGAGGTTCGCAGGGGAACTCGCCGCGGTGCGCGCCGCGGCGGCGCGCGCCACGCGCTGACCCGCGGCGCCCCGACCGCTCACCGGCCCGGGATCTTCACGGTCCACTCGCGCCCGACCAGCACGTCGGTCATCCGCGCGGTGATCATCCCGTCTTCGTTGGTCGGCGAGTCGTACCAGTCCTGCCACTGGAAGCCGCTGGACACGCGCCAGTCCGAGAACCGCGGGTAGGCGGTCTCGATGCGGACCCGTTCCATCGGCGGCTGCCAGTCGTTCGGCACCGCGATCGCCCACGGGTAGCCGTTGTCGTCCAGGTAGGAACCGATGCCGCCGGCTTCCGCGGGCAGCTCCGGCGCGTGGTCGGACAATGCGGCCTTGCCGGGTAGGTGGATGTCGACGACGCCCCCCGTGATCTCGGTGCCGAGCACCAGCAGGAACAGGTCGAACGGCGGTGGGCCGAGGGTCAGCGCATCGACCGCGCTGTCGAAGGTGAACAGCACCCGGCAGTCGGCGGCATTGGGCTCGTTCGGCAGCGACACGGTGTTCGAGAACGAGCCACCGGGGGTCGGCGGCAGCGCCGCCATCGTCGAGGCGAACACGTCGTCCATCCGCTTTCCGGCGGTCACGAAGGCCGCGATGGTCCGCGGATCCTCGGTGTCCTGGATGCCCGCGGCGCCGCTGCCGAAGCGGTCGATGAGGATCGTGCCGGTGGCGTTCGACGGCATGCCGGGGATGTGCAGGCCGATCGACGAGTCGAGGCCGGCACCGCGGGCCACCAACGAGAACTGGCCGAGCACGTCCTTCACGTCGCCGTTGGCGTCGTAGACGGTCTCGAACCAGTAGGCCACCACGGCGTCGTTGTAGTCGGCGTCGCCGAGGGCCGGGTAGTTGTCCTCGAAGGCGACGATGGTCCGGCCGGTGGCGGGCGTCCGCACCAACGTGGCGCGGTCGGGATCGTCCGGGAAGTGGTCGTTCAGGCCGATCACGCCGTCGCCGTCTGGATCACCGGGGTTGTAGTGCAGGACCTCGGTCTCCGAGATCGCCTCGATCGGCGTCGCGGTGACGATGAACACGCAGTCGTTGAAGTCGTCGTCGGAGCCACGGACCCGGTTCAGGTCCTCGAAGCCACACAGCAGGAAGTCGTCGCCGTCGAGGAAGCCGGTCACCCCGTCCATCCACAGCATCGCGAGGTGGCGCGAGGCGGCTTCGTCGCCCGAGGCCATCTCCGGGTTGAGCTGGTTGATGGTGGTGAACAGGCCTTCGTTGGGCCGCGCTGCGTTGACCGCGGGATCGGTGGAGGGCACGCCGGCCTGCGAGTAGGTCCAGTTGCTGACCAGCGACGTCCCGAAGCCGTTGGCGATCAGGAAGAAGCCGACCTTGTCGCCGGGCTGGAAGATCCGCTGGTCGCCGTTCTCGTCCTTCAGTTGGAACGTGTCGCCGGTGCGCAGCGAGCCCGAACCCGGGAACGAGACGTTGGGGATGATCAGGTTGCTCGACGTGATCGCGATCACGCCGTTCGTGTCGGTGTAGGTGAAGTAGCCGAGCGTGTTGCGGTAGCCGGCGCCTTCCCACAGGAACACCACGTCGATGGTCGCGAGTGCGTCGACGACCACGTTCGGGCTGTAGGTGTCCGACACGTAGGCCGCGCCGGCGTTGGAACTCTCCGGCAGGATCTCGCCCACCGTGGTCATCACCGAGTTGGGCACCGACGTGAACGAGTCCTGGGCGGTAGCCGTGACGCCGAGCAGGGCCGCGGTGCCGACGACGCGTTGGAAGGTGTTCATCAGCGGGCCTCCATCGTCAGGTTGACCGTCATCTCCGACGCCAGCGTCTTGGTGGTGCGCGAGGTCGGCGCGAACGGGCCGAGGCTGTCCTTCAGCGCCACGTTGCTCCACGAGCCGGTGTAGCCCGGCAGGTGCGCGACCACGTCGACGGTGCGCACGGTGGCCGGCACGCTGAACACCGCCTCGAGCTGGCCGTTGGCATCGGTCAGCCCGCGGAAGTAGCTCTGGCCGGCGCCGTCGGCACTGTCGTCGCTGTCCGGGTCGTAGGTCTCGACGTCCTCGATCGTGACCGCGACGCCGCGCAGCGGGCCGCTGCTGTCGGTCACGGTGAGGATCAGCCGGGTGTCGGAGGAGGTGGAGTAGTCGAAGGTGCTGCCCCCCGAACCTCCAGAACTACCGCAGGCGGAGAAGAGGCCTGCCAGCGCGCTCGCGGTCAGGAGCGCTCGCATTGCATGGTGCACGGTCTGTCCCTGTTCGTTGATCCATGCGCGCCGATCCCGGGCGCGCTCGTGGACCTATCGGCAGGGCCGTCGCAGCAGCTGAGCCAGGGGCTTCCCGGAGTTCGCTACTTCTCGGTCATCTGCACGACGACCTCGGTGGCTTCCCCAGGCACCAGGTCGGCGAGCAGGTCGGTGCTTCCGCCGGTCGCCTGCCGAGGCAGTCGCGGTTCGTAGCGGTCGAGCGAGACCCCGAAGTACAGCGCGCCTCCGGGCAGGCCCGCGACCGTTGCACGGCCGTCCGCGCCGGTCTGCCCGGCGTAGCGCTCGTGCCCGAAGAACAGCTGTGCGCCGGTCGCGAACCGCGCATTGGGGAAGAACGTGACCGACGCGTCGGCCAGGGGTGCGCCGTCCTGGTCCTCGACCCGCACCACGCAGGTGGCGGTCTCCAGCATCGGCACCTCGATCTCGGCGTTGCCCTCGACGCTCCGCAGGTCGGCCCAGACATTGAAGCTGCGGGCGACCCAGGGCGGCAGATCCTCGCGCTCCATGCCGGCGTCGGTCATCGGCTCGCCTTCCGGATGCTCCCAGGGCGAGCGGTAGCCGTCGCAGAGCGCGATCACCTCGGCGAGGCCCGGCGGCAGGACACCGAAGTCGAAGGTGCCGTCGGCGGCGATCTCGACCTGGCGCTGGGTCGCGGTCAGGTCGAACGCTCCCGAGGAGTGGGTCACGTGCACGATCGCGAGGCCATCGCGGATCGGCCGCGGCACCGAGCGATCGATCCGGCCACGCAGGCCCGGCATCGGCCGGAGCTGCAGATGGATGTGCTCGGGTGCGCCCTTGGCCAGCAGGGCCGTGTGGGGTGCCGAGGCCAGACGCTTGCCGTGCCGTTCGGCGTCGATCCACAGCGTCACCGGACCGGGCGGCGCCTGCAGCGTCGACGGCGGCCGGCCCGCGGCGCGCTGCCAGCCCTCGTCCTGCAGCCAACCGCCGGGACAGTAGGCGTGGACATCCACCTCGAAGATCCGCTCGGCGGGGTCGTCGATCCAGCCGGAGACGCTGAGTAGGGTGCCCCTCTCCAGCACGATCTCGTGTTCGCCCTCACCGACCTCCAGGTCCAGCCCATCGAGCGTGGCGAAGTGCGGGTGGCTGACCGAGAGGGTGATCTTCGCGGTCTTCGACTCGGGGACCGCCCAGGTCCAGTAGGGCAACTCGCAGCGGCCGGCGCCGTCGGTGCGGCCCACCTCGGGCTCGCCGCGCCACAGCATGTGGGTGCCCGGTTGGTGGACCGAGCGCATCGCCCAGGCGCTGATCCTCGCGTCGGCGATCGGATTGCCGAGATCGTCGACGACCCGCAACAGCATCACGCCACGGGCCTCGGGGTCCCAGGTCTCGTCGACGTCCGGTCGGTTCGACACGGGTTCGCGGGGTGGAGCAGCGCTCGGCGGGTCCGATGCGCGTTCGGCGACGGCCGGGTCGGCCTCTCGGGGTACGCCGTCGGTGCGGGCGGTCTCCAGGGCGTGCCGGTCCGACACGTCGGGAGCGTCATCGGGTGAACCGAGGGTCCAGGCGAGCAGCACGAATGCGGCGATCACCGCGGCGAGGAAGGGCAGGGCAGTGCGGGTCATCGGTCTGGAGTGGGCTACGCACCGTTGCCGGGCTCCGAGTTCCAGGATCCATGACGAAGCTGCCGTGGGCCTGCCGAAATCGCGCGGTCTGGAATCGTTCCTGGGCGGGCGGGTATGACGGTCCGGTTCATGTTCGGCGGTGAGGACACGCGAGGAACCGGCGACGCCCAGCCACCCGAAGCAGGATCGGGCGCGGGTCCGGGAAGCCAGGGCGGTTTCGGCTTCGGCGAGGACGAGACTCCGCCGGAACCTGCACCAGACCCCGACGCCCGCTACGCCGACGTCGCGCTGAAGCTGCCGCTGAAGACCAGCTTCACCTACCGCGTGCCGCCGGGCTTCGCCGACGTCCGCCCCGGCAGCCGGGTCCGGGTGCCGTTCCGCGGCCGCGAGCTGTCGGGCATCGTCACCGCTCTCCGCGACGACTGCGGCGACGTGCCACCGGCTCGCGTCCGGCCGCTGACCCAGGTCCTCGACGCCGAGATCCCGCTGCCCGAACCGCTGCTCCGCCTCGCCGAGCGGATCGCCCGCGACTACGGCTGCAGCATCGGCGAGGCCCTCGATGCGATGCTGCCCTCGGCGGCCAAGCAGCGCGGCCGGAAGAAGATCCCGCACGTCGAGTTGGCGATCCCGCACGACATCGCCCTCGACGCGGTGGAGACCCTGGAGGACGAGGGCCACGAGGAGCGCTCGCGGGTGCTGCGCGCGGTGCTGGAGTGGGGTGGACCGATGCCGACCCGCCAGCTCGAACGCGAGACCGGCACCAGCCAGAGTCCGTGGAAGACGCTCTGCAAGCACGGCACCCTGAAGCGGGTGCTGATCGCCGAGGAGAGCGAGCCGCTGGAGCCCGACGTGGCCGAGGGGGCAGAGCGCCACCAGCTCAACGAGCACCAGGCGAAGGCCCTCGCGCAGGTGACCGCGCAGATCGACAGCGCTCACATCGACCCTGGCCAACCGTCGACCTTCCTGCTGCACGGCGTCACCGGCAGCGGCAAGACCGAGGTCTACCTGCAGATCCTCGAGCACGTCCGCAAGCTCGGCCGCACCGCGATCGTGCTGGTGCCGGAGATCTCGCTGACCCCGCAGACCGTCGGCCGCTTCGCCTCGCGCTTCCCCGACGTCGCGGTCCTGCACTCGGGGCTCACCGAGGCCGAGCGGGCCCGGCAGTGGCAGCGCCTGTCGCGCGGCGAGGCGCACATCGCGATCGGCGCGCGCTCGGCGCTGTTCGCGCCGCTCACCAACGTCGGCCTGATCGTCATCGACGAGGAGCACGAGTCGTCGTTCAAGCAGGACTCGACCCCGCGCTACCACGCCCGCGAGGTGGCGATCGCCCGCGCCGAGATCGAGGGCGGCACGGTGGTGCTCGGCTCCGCGACGCCGACGCTCGAGAGCTACGGCCGGGCGCGGCGCGGCGTGTACCGACTGATCACCCTGCCCGAGCGCGCCGGCGCGGGCACCCAGCCGAAGATCATCGTCGAGGACCTGCGCCGCGAGTCGAAGGAGCAGACCGTCCACGGCGTGACGATCTCGCGGACCCTGCAGGTGATGATGCAGGAGCGGCTCCGGATGGAGGACCAGGTGATCCTGTTCCTGAACCGCCGCGGCTTCTCGCCGGTGCTGGTCTGCCCGAGCTGCGGCACCGCGGTGCAGTGCAAGCACTGCGAGGTCAGCATGACCTGGCACGCCGAGCGCGGCCGGATCGTCTGCCACTACTGCCAGCACGAGCAGCGCCGCCCGGAGATCTGCTCCTACTGCGAGCACCCGCGGCTGCACGAGCTGGGTGCGGGCACCGAGCGGGTCGAGGCGGCGGTGAAGCAGATGTTCCCCGAGGCGGTGGTGGCGCGGATGGACGCCGACACGATGCGCCGCCGCGGTGCCCACGAGCGGGTGCTCTCGGCGTTCCGCCGCCGCCAGATCGACGTGCTGATCGGCACCCAGATGATCGCCAAGGGCCACGACTTCCCCGACGTGACCCTGGTCGGCGTGGTCTCCGCCGACACCGGCCTGTTCCTGCCCGACTTCCGCGCCGCCGAGCGGACCTTCCAACTGCTCTACCAGGTCGCCGGTCGCGCCGGCCGCGGCGACAAGCCGGGCACGGTGGTGATCCAGACCATGTGTCCGGAGAACTACGCGGTGCAGGCCGCCGCGGCGATCGACTACGAGGACTTCGTGCGCCAGGAGCTCGCGTTCCGCCGGGTGACCGGCTATCCGCCGTTCTGCCGGTTGGTGCGGATCCTGTTCGAGGCCAAGAAGGAGGGCGACGCCAAGAACGCGGCGCTGGCGGTGCGCGACGAACTGCGCGGTCTCGAAGACGTCGACGCGCTCGGCCCGGCGCCGGCGATCCTGGCGCGGGTCAAGGACAAGCACCGCATCCACGTGCTGGTGAAGTGCTACACGCCGGAGTCGTTCGATGTGGCGATGGCCAGGCTGCACGACGTGGAGGACCGGAGCACGCACAGCCTGCGGGTCACGTTGGACGTGGACCCGTTGGCGTTGCTGTGAGGGCGGGCCCGGGCGCGCGGCGGATTGTCCGCCCGATGCGCCGCGCGGCGTGCTTCGATGGGCGGCATGGCATCGACCGGGAGCGCGGCTGGAGCGACGGGACCCCGTTGGGTCCTGCTGGTGCTCGCCTGCGCGCTGTTGGGCGTCGGGATGGCGTGGTGGTTCGGGGTGGATGCGGCCTCCCCGCGGTCCTCCGGTGACGCCGCCAACGGCGCGCCCGGTCGTGCTCTTCCGCCGGCGTCCAGCGCGCACACGGACGAGCAGCCAGGAGTCGAGCCGACGTTCCGCGCACCCGATCGGGCACTGCTGGTCCTCGAAGGGCTCGAAGGTCTGGTCGTCGACATCGAGGGTCAGCCCGTCGTGGACGCGACGCTGACGCTGAGCCCGGTCGCGACGACCGCGAACCTCACTACTTTCGACAGCATCGAACCGCTCGGGGCGGTGTGGACCGACGAGCGGGGTTCCTTCGTGTTCCCGTCACCGCTCGCGCCGGGTGCCTACGAGGTGTGGGTCTCCGACCACTCGGTTCTCTCGCCCGCGGGCGGGCTACGGGTGGGGTCGGATCGCGCACCGGTGCAGATCGTCGTCGCGCGACGAGATGTCGAGGGGGAGCTGCGCATACAGGGCCGCGTCGTGGACCCGGAAGGCGCGCCGCTCGCCGACGTCCGCATCGGCACGCTTCACGGTGAGCGTGGCCACTTCGACCAGTGCCTCACCGACACGAGAGGACGGTTCGTCCTGCGGCGTTCGCGCGACCTGCGGGAAGCGGTCCACCTCGTCGCTTCGGACGAGTCCTATCGGCACTGGGAGAGCCCCGGGGCGGTGCCGTGGTCGACGTCCGACCTGCAGATCGTGCTCCATGCCGGACCGCGCCTGGCCTTAAGGGTCGTCCGGGCGGGTGATCGCACGCCGGTCGAGCGGTTCGGTCATCGCACGCTGGTCACGATGCACGAGGGCTTCGGCGGATCCCGTTGGCTCCAGGGTCCGATCGAGTTCCATCCCGATGGACTGCTCTCCTTCGAACAGCTCGCCATCGGCGATGTCGGCATCCGCCTGTTCCTTCCGGGGGATGCGGAGGTCTGCGATCCCGTGGGCGTGCGCGTCGTGCATCGTGCCGACCGCGAACTCGTGGTCGAGCTGCCTACACGGGTCGAGCGAAGCGTGCGGGTCGTCGACCACGCCGGCGCACCGCTCGAAGCCGTCGACCTCGAGCTGATCGGCCTGCCGCAGGGTGCGGTCTGTTCGGCCCTCGGAAGTGTGGCAGGTCTGGAAGAATGGACCCCGCTGGAGAGCTGGCCCACACCGCATCTGCTGGATGCCTCGCGGACCGATGCGGACGGTCGGGCCACGGTGTCCGGGGCGCCGGGTTCGCAGCGGTTCGCGATCCGGTTGCCGGGTCCCGGTGTCGTGCCGCAGCTCATCGAGCCGTTCTTGCTGGACGACGACGGCGAGCTGCTGGTGATCGCCTCGACGGGTGCTGTGCTCACCCTCGAGTTCGGGCCGCCGGACGTGCTCGCGCAGCTCCGGGAGCGCGCCGCCAGCGATCCGGACCATGCCGGCGAAGACGTTCCCCTCGCCATCTGGTTGCGCACGGAGTCTCGTGGGCCTGAGGCGATCGCTCTCGCGGTCCCCGGCCGAGGTGTATTGCCGATCCCGTTTGGTGAAAGCGGCCGCATGAGGGTGCGCGGGATCCCGGCCGGAGAGTGGTGGGTCCATCTGGGCTGGGGCCACGGTGAGCGGGTGGTCGAGCTGTTCGCGTGGGAGCCGATCGAGCTGCGGGTGGGCGAGGAACGTCGGCTGCAGATCGACCTCGAGCCGCTCCGCCACCAGCGGGTCCACATCACCACGCTCCAGAACGGCACGCCGACTCCCGCCTGGGTCGACTTCGAACGCCGCCGGGCAGCTCGGCGTGAAGACATGCGGCGAGCCACCACCGACGCAGCGGGGCAGGCCACGATCCTGCTACCGCTCGGCAGTTGGGATGCGTGGGCCTCGTTTCCGGTCGAGGACGATGCGCTGGGGACCCGCTCCCGGACCGTCGAGGTCGAAGGCTCCAGACCGCTCGAGCTCCGGTTCGATCAGCAGCTCTGCGTCCAGCCACTGCGGATCCTGGATCCCGCCGGGCAACCGGTTCCGTGGTCCGAGATCCTGCAGGTGACCGCGGAGCAGCCGCTCTGCGGCGTGCATCCGACCGACGGCGACGGGCGCACGGTCCTACGCGGCGCCGCGGGACCGGTCACGCTCCGTGCGGTCCGCGCGCCGCTGCTCGACGCCACCGGCGCGGCACTGCGTCGCTGGCGCAGCGAGCATCGCGACGCCGGGCTCGACGACGTCTCCGTGCCCTTGTTCGCGCTGGAGCTCGCCCCGACCGACGGCGCGGCTCCCGAGATCGAGATCCGGTTGCCTGCCGAGTGGCTCCGAGCGCCGCGCTGATCCGCGGCCGGTCGGTCAATCGTCTGCGCCGGTCGATGGGTACTCCGCGCGATGCGCCGTGAAATCTCCGACCGTCCGGACGCCATCGGCGGTTTGATCCACGCATGGTCGAGAAGGTGTCGAGTCGTCCGGGCTCCGGGCAGCTGCTGCTGATCGGTCTGCTGGTGGTCGTGGGGGGCGTCGCCCTGCTGCTGTTCGGCGGGTCGGGCGAGGCCCCGGCGTTCGCGGGCGCCAGGGACGAGAGGGCGCAGGCCTCGGGACACGAGCGGAGCGGAACGCAGCCGGGTGCGTCGGAGGCCAATTCCCTGGAGGTCCGGACCGACTCGCGCAGCGAGGTGGAGGGTTCCGGACCCACGCTCCGGAACGAAGGCGCGGACGCGTGCTTCGTCGTCGCAGGGCGCTGCGTCGACGACGCCGGGCGACCACTGGACGCGGTGGCCGTGAGCGGAGTGTTCGACCGGGTCGGTGGCGGAGGAGAGCATTGGCTGCAGGACGACGACGACGACGCGACTTCGCCGGAGACCCGGACCGACGATTCCGGTCATTTCGAACTGCGCTTCCGCGCGGCCGGTCGAGGCGAGGTCTCGCTCGACTTCGAGCGCGAGGGACTGCTGCCGGTGTGGCTCTACTCGTTCCGGAAGGACACGCTCCCGGGCAGTCGGCTGGAGCTGGGCGACGTCAGGATGACCGCCGGGCAGCGACTGACCGGCCGGGTTGTCGACACCGAGGGGCGGCCGGTGGTCGGCGCCGAGGTCGAGTTGTGGAGCGAGTCCGACGAGATTCCATTCGAGGGCTGGGACGGACAGGTCGGTGACGGTCGATTCGAGACGTTGACCGATGGGCGCGGCTCGTTCCAGATGCCCGACCCTGTTCCTCCTGGGGAGTACTACGTCCACATTCCGCACCGCCGCGTGCTCCGACCGCTGGGCGACCTGGTCCTCGCCGGCGGAGCAGACCCCGAGCCGCTGCAGATCGTCGTCTCCACGCAGACGGGTGACGCGGCCCGCGAGCCGATCTCCGGGCGGGTCGTGGATTCCGCCGGGCAGCCGCTGTCCTCGGTCCGCATCAGCACCGGTTCGAACGGGAGGTCCCATGACAACTGCTACACCCGAGCCGACGGCAGCTTCGAGTTGCGGTCGAGGCGCGACACGCGGGACGCCGTCGGTCTCTTCGCGGCGCGAGACGGGTTCGTCGGCTGGTCGGCCGACGTTCCGATGCCCTGGGGCACGCGCGACGTGCAGATCGTGTTGGCTCCGGGCGCGCGCCTGACTCTGGTCGTCACGGACGCCCGCGACGGCTCGCCGGTCGAACGCTTCGGCTACGAACTCGACGGGGAGTCTCGCTACTCGGCCAGCAGGGTGTCCGATCGTGCCGGTGGCCGGGAGGAGTTCGAACCTCTGACACCCGGCCCCTTGGCAGTGCGCGTGATCGCGCCTCTGGCCAGCGGCCTGATCGACCCGGTCGGCACGCGGCTCGATCTCCAGTCGGATCAGGAACTCCACGTGGCGCTGCTACCCCGCCTCGAGCAACTCGTCGAGGTGGTGGACCAGGAGGGTCTCGCGGTGGCCGACCTGGTGGTGCAGTGGGTCGAGTATCCCGACGACGCGACGCTGGAACCGCTCGCCGCGGTGAGTTGGGTCGGCGATCTCAGTGTCGCCGAGATCGAGGAGCAGCCGCGCCTGGTTGCCAGCGCCCGCACCGATCGGAGCGGGCTGGCCCGGCTGTCCGGTGTCGCCGGCGAACGGAGCGTCGCCATCCGGATACCCGGACCAGGCTGTGTCCCTGCGGTCGTGATGCGGCCCGGGCTGCCCGACCCCGAGGTCCCGCTGCAGATCGTGGTGGCCCGCGGCGCATCGCTGGTCGTCGACTTCGGCCCGGAAGACGTTCTGGCGGAGCTGCGTGAACGTGCTGCCAGCGATCCGGACTTCGACTGGGAAGACGTCGCCTTCGGTGTCGGTCTCCTCCGCGCCGAGCCTCTCGGCGATGCGGAACCTCGCGGCGTCCTGCCAGGTGACGTCGGTGACCTGCCGTTTCCGTTCCCGTCTGGCAGGCGGGTCACCCTGACCGGGGTGCCGGCCGGGCTGTGGCAGGTCCATATCGGTTGGGGCAACCAGGACTGGTCGCGTTCGTGGCCAGTTGGCTCACCGTTGCGACTCGATGGTGCACAGACCCGGCGTGTCCGCATCGGCCTGGACGAGCTGCGCCAGCAGCGATTGCACGTGCGCGCGTTGGTCAACGGGCAGCCGGTCGCGGCCGCGGACGTCTACTGTTCGCGTCGGACCGACGGCGAGGTGGACGAGGACGACGAGGATGACAGCCGCTCGGGGGAGACCGGGGCCGACGGCACCATCTCGTTCCTGGTGCCACCCGGGACGTGGGTGGTGAGCGCCTGGTCCAACCGCGCGGATTGGGACGAAGTCGAGGTCGAGGTGGATCGCACCAGCGAGGCGCGAGTCGAACTCACGTGCAATCGTGCGACCCGCGCGATCCGCGTCCTGCGGCCCGACGGCTCGCCGCTCGCCTGGTCGGACGCCC
Source organism: bacterium (assembly GCA_030432695.1). Classification (GTDB taxonomy): domain Bacteria; phylum Planctomycetota; class UBA1135; order UBA1135; family UBA2386; genus JAUILN01. The sequence goes on from JAUILN010000018.1 coordinate 91,430, forward strand.
TGGATGCCGAAGCGGAGCAGGGCTATCCCTCGATCGCCTGCACCGACGACGCCGGACGCAGCGTGCTGTCCGGCGAGCCGGGCGTCGTCACGCTACGCATCCCGCGCGCCCCGTTCTCGGTCGACGGCGACGCAGCCTGGGAGCGCTTCCAGGAACGGCATCCCGAGGTCGACGACGCGGCGCGCTGGATCGAACTCGGGACGTTCGAACTGCGCGCCGGCGACGACCCCAGCGAACTCCTGCTGCGTCTGCCGCCGGAGTGGGCCGAGCTGCCGCGCTGAAGTTCAATCCTGCTTCCGCACCTTCACCCGCCAGCTCCGGTTCACCAGCACCTCCGACATCCGCGCGGTCCGCTTGGTCTCGTCGGCATCCGGCGCGTCGTACCAATCCCGCCACTGCAGCCCACGCGACTGGCGCCAGTCGCTGAAGCGCGGATACGCCGACTCGATCCGCACCTGCTCCATCGGCGCCTGCCAGTCGTCGGGCACCTCGATCACGAACGGGTAGCCGTTGGCATCGAGGTAGGAGTCCGGCCCGGCGGTCTCGAGCGGCAGCCCGGGCGCGTGGTCGGGGAAGCTGCCGAAGCCCGGTAGGTGGATGTCGACGATGCCGCCCGGGATGTCGGTGCGGGTCACGGCGAGGTAGATGTCGAACGGCGGGGTGTCGAGGTCGAGCGCCGGGATCGGCGTGTCGAACTCGAAGTGGACCCGGACGTCGGCGCTGTTGGGCTCGTCGGGTGTGGAGAGCGTATTGGTGAACGGCTCGCCCACCGTCGGCGGCAGGGCCTGCATCGCGGAGAGGAACACGTCGTCGATGCGGCGCTGCTCGGCGACGAACTCGGCGATCGTGCGGTGGGTCTCGAGGGTCGGCTCGGCGTCCGCACCGCTGCCGAAGCGTTCGAACTCCAGGGCGCCGGTGGCGCTCGCGGGGATGCCGGGGATGTGCAGGCCGACCGAGGAGTCGTAGCTGGCGCCGCGCGCCACCAGCGAGAACTGGCCGAGGATGTCCTTCACCCGGCCGTCGGCGTGCAGCGTCAGTTCGAACCACACCGCGACCACCGCGTCGTTGTAGTCGCCGTCGCCGAGATTGGGGTAGTTGTCCTCGAAGCCGAGGATGGTGCGGCCGGCCGACGGGTAGCGGATCAGGGTCGCGCGTTCGGGGTCGTCGGGGAACTGGTCGTTCAGCCCCGACACACCGTCGCCGTCGGGGTCCTCGACCTCGAAGGCCGGCACGGTGGTCCCGCCGAGCGCGCCGGCGGGTGAGGAGCGGATCGCCACAACCACGTCGTTGAAGTCGTCGTCGGCGCCGCGGTGCCGCCACTTGTCCTCGAAGCCGCAGAGCAGCCAGTCCGCGCCGTCGAGGAAGCCGGCGATGCCGTCCATGTGCAGCATCAGCACGTGCGCGGCGACCTTCGAGTCGCCGGTGAGCTGCTCGGGGTTCACGTCGGCCAGCGAGGTGAACAGGCCCTGTGGGTTGTGGGCTTCGTTGACCTTCGGCGACAGCGACGGGATGCCGGGCTTCGACCAGGTCCAGTTGCGCACCGTCTGGCTGTTGGCGCCGTTGGCCGCCAGCCAGAAGCCGATCCGCTCGCCGGGTTGGAAGGTCCGCGGCTGGCCGTTCTCGTCCTTCAGGGTGAAGGTGTCGCCGGTCCGGAGCGAGCCCGAGCCGGGGAAGCCGGCGTTCTCGATCAGCAGGTCGCTCGAGGTGATCGCGCGGTTGCCCTGGCCGTCGTCGGTGTAGGTGAAGTAGCCGATCGTGTTCTGGTAGCCGGTGCCGTCCCAGAGGAACACCACCTCGATCGTCGCCGCGCTGCCGACCACCAGGTTCGGGTCGAAGGCGTCGTCGAGCGCTGCGGCGCCGGCGTTGGAGTGCTCGGGGAGCAGGCCGCCGACGAGCTTCAGGACCGCGTCGGGGACGGTGGTGGAACCGTCCTGGGCGAGGGCCGCGGCGCTCGACAGCGCGAGTGCGACGAGGCCGGAGAGCAAGCTGCGGGGAGCGCGGTTCATGGCAGCTCCTCCATCGCGAGGTTCAGGACCAGCGGCTCGGCGAGGCTCCGGGTCACCCGCGCGCTCGGCGCGAAGTGGCCGAGCGCGTCGCGCAGCGCGGTGTCGGTCCACGGGCCGCGGTAGCCGGGCAGATGCGCGACCACGTCGACCAGGCGCACCGAGGTCGGAGTCGAGAACACCGCTTCGAGCTGGCCCTGGGCGTCGGTCAAGCCGCGCAGCCAGGTGTGGCGTGGCGCCATCGACTCGGCGGACTCCTCGTCGAACTCGGCCAGGCTCTCGACGTCTTCGATGGTGATCGCAACGCCGCGCAGCGGGCCGGAGGGCCCGGTGACGGTGACGAGCACGGTGGTGCCGCCACTGGTCGCGAACTGGAAGGGCGGCGATTCGCCACCGCTGCCTCCGCCGCAGCCGAGGAGCAGGGAGGGGACGAGGAGGAGCAGCGCGCGCGCCGCTCCGCGAAGCTGGACAGTCATGAGCACGTTCCGGATCGATCCGGAGGGCTCATCGGCGAGCGTGGCGTCGGGTCCGTAGGTCCGGGGTCGCTTCGTGAGCATCGGCCCTCGGGGAAACCCCGTGGCCGATCGGTTGCCTCACTCGGACCGCGCCTGCTCGATCATCTCCATCAGCTTCTCGTGGGCCTTCTCGCCCGAGCCGACCGCCGAGCCGACCACGTTGCCGTCCTTGCCGAGTACGAACACCGAGGGGATACCGGTGACGCCCCAGTTGGTGCGCGACGAGTTGGTGTCGCTGAAGATCACCGGGTACTCGATGCCGAAGTGCGCGACGAAGCGTTCGTTGATGGCGCGCTCCTGTTCCTTCTCGAGGTCGCGGATCAACTTGCCGTTGGGGTTCTCGGCGTCGAAGTCGGTCGCATAGCCGTAGTAGCGCGTCACCGCGACGACCGCGAGATCGTCACCGCGCTCCTCGTGCAGCTTCACCATGTGCGGGATGACCTGGCGGCAGGGGCCGCACCAGGTGGCGGTGAAGTCGAGGACCACGACCTTGCCGCGCAGGCTGGCGAGGTTCCACTCGCCCTCGCCGGCCTGCAGCGAGTCGACCACCGGCAGCGCGGGTGCGGGCTTGCCGACCAGCGCGTTCATGTCGGCGGCGGGCGGTCGGGCGGCGGCGGCTGCGGCCTCCTCGGGCGTGGGCGTCCTGCGGATCAGCGGGATCGCCGGCGTGGTGCGCGCGGCCGAGGCCGGTGCTGCGGCCACCGTGGCCGAACCGGAGGCGGAGTACACCGCGGAGAGCAGCCCGTCGATCGCCGCGTCGTCCTTGCCACCCTCGACCAGCCCGCGGACCATCGCAACGCGGATGGCGCGCGCCTCGTCGCCTTCCAGTCCCTGGAGGAAGCGCGGCATCATCCGGGCGACCATCGCGGTGTCGTCGTAGAGCCGCGCGGCGCCCTCGACCGCGACGGCCTTGTCGGCGAGAGACTCGCTGCGCACCGCCGAGTTGAGGAACGCCCGGCCGAGCATGGTCGCGTGCTCGGGGATCGGCGGCTTGCCGTGTTCCGTGACGTAGCTCTGCGCCGCGGCCAGAGCCTTCGCGTCGTCGCGCTCGACCAGGTAGGCCTGCAGCGCGGTGACGTAGCCGTAGGCGCCGAGGTCCTTGCCGGCGTGGCGTTCGCAGAACTCGGTGAGCTTCTGCTTCTGCGCGTCGGAGATCGGCGTGCCGGCGGGACGCTCGAACATCGTGGCCAGTTCGGCCTGCAGCTTGGGATCCTGCTTGGCGGTCTCCTGGGCGGCGAGCGGCAGGGCGAGCAGCAACGCGGAGAGGGCGGGGTGGAGGAGTTTCATCGTGGTCGGGGTCCTGGCTGGGAATGCCGGGCTGGGCAGGCGCCGCATCCGGCAGGTCGCGCAGTGTAGCCGTCCTACGGAATAGCCCGTGCTGCGGTCAGTGCTCGAGGCCCAGGATCTCCTCCTCGCTGCGCTCCAGCAGCGACTGCAGGATCGGCGCGGCGAAGCGGCGGGGGACGGTAAGCGCGTAGAAGGTCTCGAACAGCTCGGGCACCGCGAGGTACTCCGCCAACCGGCCGCTGCGCAGTTCGTCCTGCACCACCACCGACGGCACCAGCGCCACGCCGTCGGAGTCGCGCGCCAACAGCCGAAGCAGGGCCATGTCGTCGACCTCGGCACGGACCCGGCAGCGCACGCCGAGTTCGTCGCACATCCGGTCGAATGCGGCGCGGATGTCGTTGTCGGGGCCGGGCAGCAGGAGCGGCACCTCGCCGAGGTCGTCGGGGAACCGGAAGGCCTGCCGGTTCGAACGCGGTTTACCGACCAGGCTCACCGGCTGGCGGGCGATGCGCCGGCAGCGCCAGGGGTCGTCGGCGGTCGGCTGGACCCGGCGGTTGGTGAGGATCAGATCGAGGGCGTGGACCCTGAGCCGCGCCAACAGCTCCTGCGAGCTGCCCGACTGCAGCACCAGCTCCACGTCGTCGCGGTCGAGCAGCGGCCGGAGGAAGTTCTCCTGGAAGTTGCGGGACAGCGTCGCCACCGCGCCGATGCGCAGGACCTGCCGCTCGGGGCGGCCGCTGCGCTGGAGTACTGCCATGAGCTCGTCGCCGGCGGAGAAGATCGACTCGGCGTAGTCGAGCGCGACCCGACCGGCCTCGGTGAGTCGCATGCTCCGCGCCGCGCGCACGAACAGCGGCTGGCCGACCTGCTGTTCGAGCTGCCGGACCTGCGTCGACAGCGCCGATTGCGACACGTGCAGGCGCTCGGCGGCACGGGTCAGGTTGCCTTCCCTGGCGACCGCCCAGAAGTAGCGGAGGTGGTGGTAGTTGAGCTGGGACACGGCGATCGTTCGCTTCAGGTGAACGGTAGATCCGTGATTATGAACTTCAATCCATAGCTTGGAAGGCCGATATCGGGCGCAATCACAAGGGACCGTTCCCGATCCTTCCGATGCTTGCAGCCCTCCCAGCTCTCGATCCGGGCGTCCTGCCCGACTTCCCCGACCCGGCATGGGTCTTCTCCCACGCCGTTCCGCTCATCCTGCTGATCGCCGCCGTTCTCGCCGGCCGCGCGGCCCTGCCCGCTCCGCGTGCTTGGCAGATCGCTCGGACCGCCACCACTCTGACCCTCGGCCTCGCGCTCGCGACCGTCGCGGTCCGTCTCGCCGACCCGGCTACCGACGGCTGGCCCCTGGCCTTCTCCGTGGTCCTGGCGCTGGTCACCTCGATCGGGGTCGTCATCACCCGCTTCGCCGGGACCTACCTCGAGGGTGAGCCGCGCCAGCAGGACTTCGTTCGCTGGCTGTGTCTGACCCTCGCCGGCTCCAGCCTGGTGGTGGCGACCGACCACCTCGGGGTCGCGGTCGGCGCCTGGATCGGCACCAGCCTCGCGCTGCAGGACCTGCTGGTCTTCTATCGCGACCGCCCGCAGGCGCAGATGGCGGCGCACAAGAAGTTCTTGGTCAGCCGCTCGGCCGATCTCTGCATGCTCGCCGCGGCGGTGCTGCTCGCGCTCGAGCACGGGACGCTGCAGCTCGCCGCGCTGAACGACGCCGCCCGCGCCGGCAGCTTCGGTCTGCTCTCGCAGACCGCCGTGGTGCTCCTCGCACTCGGCACGCTGTTGAAGAGCGCGCAGCTGCCCTTCCATGGCTGGCTGATGCAGGTGATGGAGGCGCCCACCCCGGTGTCGGCCCTGCTGCACGCCGGCGTGGTCAACCTCGGCGGGTTCGTGTTGGTCCGCCTCGCTGACGCGGTGCTGGCGGTGCCGGCCGCGCAGGCGCTGCTGGTGGTCGCCGGTTCGCTCACCGCGGTCCTCGCCGGCCTGGTGACGAGCACGCGGATCAGCATCAAGGTCGGTCTCGCCTGGTCGACCTGCGCGCAGATGGGCTTCATGGTCCTGCAGTGCGGCCTCGGCCTGTTCGAGATGGCGCTGCTGCACCTGGTCGCGCACTCGCTCTACAAGGCGCACGCGTTCCTGTCGTCGGGCGAGACCGTGCATCAGGCGTTGGTCGCGCGAATGGCGCCGCACGCCACCTCGCTCGGTCTGACGCCTCGCCTGGTGAGCGGTGCGGCCGGCCTCGCGACGGTGTGGGCCGCCGGTTGGCTGGCCGGCGTCGACCTGCTGGCGTCGCCCGCCCTCGCCGCGATGTTGGTCGTGGTCGGTGCCTCGCTCGCCCCGCTGCTGTTCGGCGGTCCGAGTCGCGGCCTGTGGATCCGTGCCCCGCTCGCCGCTGCCGCGTTGGCGGCGCTGTGGCTCGGGCTGCACGCGGCGCTGCGCGCCTGGCTGCCGAGCGCCGCGCCGAGCTGGGGCACCTTCCCGGCTGGGCCGACCGTGCTCGCCGCCTGGGTCGCGCTGGCCTTCGCCACGCTGTTCGTGGTGCGCGCCCTGGTGGTCTCGCGACCCGAGGCTCCGCGCATCCGCAGCCTCCACGACCTGTTCTTCGGGGGCCTGTTCCTCGACGAGTGGTTCACCCGCCTCACCCTGCGGATCTGGCCGGTCCGCCGCACTCCCCGTCGCTCCTTCCGTCTGCTCCTGGCTCCCAAGGGAGGCTCCGCCCGATGACCGCCGTTCCGCACTCCGTTTCCGTCGCCACCCCGGACCGCAGCCACGCACGGGAACTCCGCGCCGACGTCGCGGCGGCCTGCGCGCGCATCGCGCCGGCCTGGCCACTCGATCGCTTCCTGGCGGTGAACCCGCTGTGGGGCTACCTGGACCGGCCGCTGCCCGAGGTCGCCGCCGAGCTGGGCGCGCTCTCGGGGGCGCGTCTGACGATGCCGCGTCGCGCGTTCCGCGAGGCCTTCGAGCGCGGCGAGTTCTCGCGCAAGGAACTCGCCGCCGCCTGTGAGGCCCTGGGTGGCTCGTACGACGTGGACCGGGTCCTCGCCGAGCTCGCCCACGACGAGCCGGTGCCGCAGGTGTTGCCGCTCTTGAGTGATCTGGCCGACGACGCGCGCACCGCCGCCGAGCCGCAGCCCTGGGACGAGGTCTGCGTCCACCAGATCAGCCAGCACCTCGCCGCCTGGTTCGACCGCGGGCAGGCCGACTGGCAGCCGTTCCGCGACGACGAGACCGTCTACCGGAGCTGGCGCAGCGCACTGCGCCTCGACCGCGGACTGCCGTTGCCCGGTGGTCGGAGTCGCTTCCTGGAGCTGGTCGACTCACTGCCCGACGAGCCGCTCGACTGCCTCGCGTACGTGTCCGACGCGCTGGGGCTCGACGCCGAGTGCCGGCGCCGTTGGTTCGACGCGCTGCTCGCCAACGTCCGCGGCTGGGCCTCGGCCTGCGCATGGCGGCGCTGGGAGGCGCAGCTCCGCGGTGGTGACGACGACACGATCGCCGAGCTGTTGGCAATGCGTGCTGCCTGGGAGTGGCTCCTGGTGGAGAGCTGCGGTCTGCATCACGAACTCGAGGGCTGGCGGGCGCGGCTCGGCGGCCACCGGGCCGAGGTGGCGCGGCTCCGCGAGCGTCAGGCGATCGACTGGATCCTCCAGCACGCCCTCGAGCGCGCCTACCAGGTGCGGTTGGAGAACGGGCTGCGCACCGGTCACTGGAGTCGGATCACCGGGTTCGGTTCCGACACGGTGGCTGCAGAGGTCGCGGCCGAGGTGGTGTTCTGCATCGACGTCCGCTCCGAGCGGTATCGCCGCGCACTCGAGCAGCGCGGCAGCGCGGCGGTGCGGACCCGTGGCTTCGCCGGCTTCTTCGGACTGAAGCTCGACTTCGCGCCGGTCGGCGCCGAGCAGGCCGCGCGTCCGCAGCTGCCGGGTCTGCTCGCGCCCGCGTTCACCGTCACCCAGGTCCTGACCGACGGCGCTCCGGCCGGCACCGCGCACCTGGCCGCCGCCCGCGCCGCGCGGCTGGGTTGGCAGATGCTCTGGAAGTCGTTCCGGCAGGCGGCGACCTCGGCGTTCAGCTTCGTGGAGTCGCTGGGTCTCTGCTACGCCTGGAAGCTCGCGCGTGCCAGCATGCCGAGCGAGGCCGGACCGGTGCGCGTCGACCACGCGGGCCTCGAAGCGCGGGATGCCGACCGACTGCGTCCGGTGCTCGCCAGGGCCCCGGGAGCGCCCGACCTGGACGGCCGGGTCGACACCGTCCGCGACGTGCTCACCGCGATGGGGCTCACGCGCGACTTCCCGCGCCTGGTGCTGTTCGCGGGTCACGGCAGCTCGTCCACCAACAACCCGCACGCGGCCGGTCTAGACTGCGGGGCGTGCGGCGGACACACCGGGGAGGTGAACGCGCGGCTGCTCGCCGGTCTGCTGAACGAGCCGGCGGTGCGCGAGGGGCTCCGTGCGCGCGGGATCGACGTGCCCGATCACACGGTCTTCCTCTCCGGTCTGCACGACACCACCACCGACGAGCTGCGGCTGTTCGATGTCGAGCGTGTACCGGCGACCCACCGGGACGACCTGGCGGCGCTGCGCGATGCGCTGCTGCGGGCCTCGACCGCGACCCGTGCCGAGCGTGCGGCGAGTCTCGGCCTCGAGGACCTGCGCGACGATCCCGCACAGCTCCTCCAGGCGCTGCGCCGCCGCGCGTCGGACTGGTCGCAGACCCGTCCCGAATGGGGGCTGGCCAACAACGCCGCGTTCGTGGTGGCTCCGCGGTCCATGACGCGGTGCCTGGACCTCGACGGCCGGGTGTTCCTGCACGACTACGACAGGCAGACCGACCGGGGCTTCGCCACGCTCGAGCAGATCCTCACCGCGCCGATGCTGGTGACGCACTGGATCAACATGCAGTACCACTGTTCCACCGTGGACAACCGCCAGTTCGGCAGCGGCAACAAGGTGCTCCACAACGTGGTCGGTGGTTCACTCGGCGTGTTCGAGGGCAACGGCGGGGATCTCCGGGTCGGCCTCGCGATGCAGTCGCTGCATGACGGCGAGGACTGGCGGCACACGCCGCTGCGGCTGAGTGTGTATGTGGCGGCGCCGCGCGCGGAGATCGAGAAGGTGATGGCGCGGCACGAGGTGGTGCGCAACCTGGTGGAGAACGGCTGGCTGTACCTGTTCCAGCTCGACGAGCGGGGCGAGGCGCAGCGGTTGGGGCGAATGCGCTGAGCCCGCGATCGGACCACCGGGCTCAGCCGGTCTCCGGCAGGAACGTCGGCAGGACCACCACGGGAGCTGCCGGCGCTTGCTGCGGCCCGGTGTCGAGGGAGCGTCCCGTCGCGTCGCGCGGTGCCCGCACCTGGGCCAGGTGTAGCTCGATGTTGCGTCCACCGAGGCTCCGCACCCGCTGTACGAGCTTCGGCCGGTCGCTCGGCACCACGGCCACGCACGCGCCGCCCTTGTGGTGGGCATCGAGGGCGTGGCGGATCAGCGCGAAGGCGGAGTCCTCGTCGGCCGCGACGGCGGGGCCGAGCATCGCGGTGGCTGGATGGCGGACCGAGGCCAGCCAGCCGGCGGGCGAGCCGTCGCGGCGCGTGGCGACGAACAGGCGGAAGCAGCCGAGGGGGTCCTGCGCGAAGAACTCCAGGTCGCGGGCGCGGTCGAGACCGTGGAGGGCGTGCTCGAGTGCGGCGAGGGCGGGGACGTCTTCGAGGCGGGCCGTCCGCAGGGTGAGTCCGGCTTCGGGTGGCGCGGCGAGGCCCTGCGCCGGGACCTCGAACAGCACGTCCTGGAACACCTGGATCGGCACGAAGCCGCGCGTGTTGTAGAGCGAGAAGGAGTCGAGGTTGCCGGCACTCGACACCAGCCGCAGCGGCAGGCCTGCGGCGTCGGCCAGCCCGCAGATGTGGTCGAGGAGCCGGCCCGCCACACCCTGGCCGAACGCCGCGGGCGCGACGTTCATGATGCCGAGGGCGAGGTGGGTGGTGCGCGGGTGGACGAAGCACGAGCCGCGCAGCGTGCCGGGCTGCTCACCGTCGATCACGAGGCAGTGCCCGGGATCGAGTGCCTCGTAGGTGTCGAAGTAGACCGCGCAGTCTTCGGGCGCGCAGGTGAAGGCCGGGCCGTCGCCGTGGGTCTCGTACCACGCGTTGGTCGAAGCGTGGACGAGCCGCGCGACGGCGAGTCGGTCGTTCGAGGTCGCGCGCCGTGGGCTGGGAGACGTCATCGCGATCGCGTCGGCTCGCTTGGCAACGCTTGCCAGGAATCTGTCGTAGTTGGTGCCAGGCACGAGCTACGACAGACTTTGTGTCGTGGTCCGTGCCTGGCACCGACCACGACAGAAACGGCGCGTCAGCGCCCGAGCGTGAACCCGTGCGCGCTGCTGGTGGTCGCGCCGAGCGCGTTCGCCGCCGCGTCGAGCACGAGGCACTGCTGGTAGACGGTCACGCCGAGCAGGCTCGCGACGTTCGGTACCGGCGTCGGCAGTGCGCCGCGGCCGAAGCCGTTCACCGCGAAGCCGTCGACCACCTCACTCGAGACTCGCAGCGCGCATCCGGGTGCACCCACGCCATCCAGCGCGAAGGGCAGCGGAATCGCGCCGTTCAGCAGCTCGCGCGACACGCCGGTGATCCGGAACGCCGGCGAGGAGGCGAGCGCGTCGCGCAGTTCGGTGGTGTAGCTCCGGCCGACCGACGGCCGTCCGGAGAACCACTGCTCGGCGGCCACCGGCAGGGAACCCTGACTGCAGACGATGCGGAAGCTCGAGCGATACACCCGGCCCGAGCGCGCCCACGTATTGCCCGACAGGTAGAACGCCGGTGCGATCTCACCGTCGTCCAGTCCCGCCGGGTAGACGCCGCTCGCGCTGTGCACCACCCACACCCGCGTGCCCGCCGGAATCGTCAGCGGCGCGAAGGTCGCCCGGTGGAAGCCGGTCGTCGTGCCGATCGTCACGTTGCCGGACCGCACCGCGCTCGCCGCCGGCTGACCGTCGCCTACGTCCATCCGGATCTCGAGGCTCACCGACGCATTGCCACTGCGGCTCCGCGTGAAGATCTCCGCGCCGGTGATCGTCACCGTCTCCGGTGCGCGCCAGTCGTAGGCGTAGACATTGGTGCCGCCCCCGCTGGTGATCAGGCTGCCGCCGAAGCCGTTGACCCCGTAGCACGCTCCGGTCGACTGGCTGCCCGCGCAGCCGTCGCCGATCCGCTCCACCCGCGCCCGCTGCGCCCCGAAGGTCGCACAGAGCCCGTAGTCCACGTCGTTCTGCGGCGTCTGCACGTGGCCGTCCTGTGCCACCAGCCGGGCGGTCACCTGCACCATCCAGTTGCCCGGCATCGGGTCACCCACGAACACGCACTCCACATTGTTGACCGTGTCGGCGGCGCCGCCGGGCACCGAGTGGTTGCCGACATCGAGGCCATGGTTGCCGCGGTAGACAGTGCCGTCGGGTGCGGTGACCAGCAGGTCGAGGTCGTTGATCAGCGCCTGCACCGCCGCCGGATTGGCCGCCGGGTCGGTCCACGCCAGCGTGACCTTCAGCTCCGGATCCCCGGCCAGCACGGTGACCGGGTAGCTCTGCGAGCCGCCCTGCCCGAGCACGTCGGTCTCGTCGACCACCAATACCCTTGCGCGGTTGTCGTAGAGCGTCCGCAGATCCGGGAAGCCCCAGCCCACGTGGTTGCGTGCATTGTCGGAGTCGGGCCCGTTGGGTGCCGCTCCGTCGAACGCATAGGGCGTCGCGTGCGCGATCTGCAGCGCCTTCAGCGTGGCCGCGTGCGGCCGGTTGGAGAAGCGCGAACCGCCGGGGTTGCGCACTGCACCGAACAGGCCGTCGGTGAACATCTGGATCGCCAGCAGGTTGTGCCCTGCGACGATCGGAGTCGCGCCCGAGGTCCCGCCGAAGTTGGTCGTCCCGCCGCTCTCCGACGCCGTGAGAATGCTGTCGTAGAACGCCGACAGGTCGGGCTTGATCCGTCCGTCGGGGGCCGGCCCGGTGCTGCCGCTCGCGCTCCACGTGTCGTCGAAGCGGTCGCTGTTGTTGCCGTGCCGCACGCCGCCGATCGAGAACAGGTTCTTCGCCCAGGCCTGCGGCCGCGACGGCGTGCTCCCGGAGTTGCTCTGGCTCTGCGTCCACGGGATGTCGTGGTCGAACACGATGTCGTCGCAGTCGGCCGTCACCGAGTCGTAGTCGTAGTTGCGGCTGTTGCCCCACGACGCAGTGGTGTGCATCCCCTCGTGCGTGTTCACCAGCGCCTGGATCACCTGCCACCGCGAGGCATTGCCCTGGATCGCGCTGTAGTTGGTGAAGAAGCACCGCGCATCCGGCGCCATCCCGCGCGCCGCCGGGTTCGCCGCGCCATTACCGAACTGGATCGTCGCGGTCGAATGGCCGTGGCTCGAGCTCACGTTGTTGCTCAGCACCGGCGTGGGCGTGACGTTGAAGTCCGCGACTGAGGTATTGAGACCTTCGTAGACGTGGCCGTTGATCCCCTGGCCACTGTAGCCGCCCGCACCTTCCACGTAGTTCGCGCCGCCTTGGACGCGCACGTTGTCCATGTCGGTCTCGATCGGTGTGACGGCATCGATCCACAGCACCTGATCGAGGTGCGCCACCTCGACGAGCTGCTCGTGCGTGAGCTCGACCTCGAGTATCAGGCTGCCTTCCTGCGGGTGGGTGACCTGCCCGCCCAGCGCCTCGATCGTTGTGATCAGCTCCGGCTTGTCGTTTCGCTTGTCGGCGACCACGAGGTTGTAGCGCGCCGTCTCCAGTCGGGCCGCGGGCTCGCTGCGCAGCGCCTGGAGCAGGGTCGTCTGCAGTCGCCATGCTGGCTGGTAGGCGCCGACCCAGCGCACGCCCGGCAGTGCGCGCAATGCGTTCGCCGCTCGGGCGTCGCAGCGCACCAGCCACGCGTCCGGTGGCAGGAACGACACTGCCGCGCCAGCCAGGTCTTCGACCGCGTCGCGGGCCTGCAGGTCGGTCGCGGTGTGGAACTGCACCACGTGCAGGCGGCAATCGGCTCGTGCACCGAGCGCAGCGGGGACCTCCGGCAGACCGCGCAGCGGATCGAAGCGCGCGTGCTTGAGGCCGAGAGGTCGCGCGCCCCGATCGACGAGCGAGCCGTCGATGGGAGCCTGCGCGAGAGAGAGGACGGACAACGCGGCCGCGGCGAGCGGCGCGAGGACGGTGGGTCGCAGCATCGGTTAGGGAGGTGGGGAGGGAGCAGGCTCATCCAGCCTAACTCGTCGCTCCGCCGCTGTGTCGCGGAGTCGATTCTCCCGACCCTGTCGTGCTCGCCGCTATTCGGTCCGCACGATCGCCGCGACCAGCAGCGCGATGACGCCGGAGAACCCGCCCGAGAACCAGTACGTCCGGAACGGCTGCGGCACGCCGCCGAACAGCCCCCTCAGGTCCCCGAAGAACAGCGCCACCGGATCCAGTCTTCCGCCGCCGGCGTCGCTCCCGACGGGCCCGTCTCCCACCATCTGCCGCCGCTGCTGCGCAATCATTCGCTCGTGACGTTCGGCCGGCACGCGCTCGTGGAGTTCGCGATCCTCACGCGCCGCCGCGTCGTCGTTACGCGGCTGGTGCTCTCGCCAGAACCGATCGAGGTCTTCGGTCATGTCGGTGATCAGGCAGTCCCAGAAATCGCGCTCGCGCCCGAGGTGTCGTCGCACGTGCTCCCGATCCCGCACGTCGTTCCATGCGGGGAGCCTCCACCGATCGGAATAGCGCGCTTCGCATCTCACGCGGGCGATCCACAGCACGCTGGAGGCAACCCCGCGGTGCTGCAGGTGTTCGCGGAGGTCGGCAACCAGCAAGTCGACGTCGAAGCCTGAACGAGGGGCGCGCCGCCGGGTCGTCGAGATCTGTGAAGAGCGGCGCATGGTGGGGGCATCGCAGCCCTCGAGGATTGAGGCGCTGCTCGCCCCCGCGGACGCGCTCCCGCTCCGCCACTCGGCGCCGCGGTCGGTGATCGTTCGACTGGCGACCTTCGGCCGGACCACGCGCAAGTGCGGCGCGAACCGTGGTGAGGTTCCCCCGCCTGATCTCCCGCTCCTGCCGTAGTGCCAGGGGGTTGCCCGCGCTGACCTCCACCCCGCCCAGTCCGGCTCGGACCAGCCGGGAGGGGCCATGGAGTGGTTTTGCTTCCCATCACGCCCCATGGCTTGCACCGGAGGAGGCCTGCGCTAGACTGCCCGGCCCGCCAGGGCGAGCCCTGGTCGGATCCGTCGGAGCGTGGCGCAGCCTGGTAGCGCACCTGCATGGGGTGCAGGGGGTCGGAGGTTCAAATCCTCTCGCTCCGACCATTCCAAGTCCCGTCGAGCGCTGCGGTAGCGGCGAGACCGATCTGCGACCCGGGCGACGATTCGGTCCGGACCCGCGTGATACGACTGCCGGGGCCGCTCCCGGGCAGATCCCCGCGTGCGCGTGACCTCTGGCATGCCGGGAGACGTCGAACGGGTGCCGCGTCAATTCCCTGCCTCGCGCTGCCCCGGCCTCGACTCATCGAGGCGCGTCGGATCGCAACAGCCGCCGCCAGGCACGAGGTGTCGCGATCCGCTGGTGCTCGCCGCTTCCGCGCCTGCTCAGGGGTTGCGGATGAAGGCCGCGATCGCGTTGGTCAGGGTCACCTGCGGAGTGGTCAGATCGAGCACCGCCGCCTGGAGGGTGAGGGGCAGGCCGACGAGGTTCGGGTCGTTCGGGACCGGGATCGAGAAGCTCTCGTTGGTCTGCTGCGTGGTCGCGAAGGTCATGGCGCGGGGGATGTCCAGGTAGGCCAGGCAGTTCGATGCGAACAGCGGGGTCGGCTGGGGAGTGCCCGCGGTGGGCCGGGCGAAGTCGAGCAATACGGCGGCGAGGTCGCCTGACGGGAGGTCGGACACCGAGAAGGTGAACGACGAACCCGGTCGGGGCAGCGTGTCCCGGCTCAGGGTCGCAGTGCCGCAGCCCGACCCGATCCGCTCCGGATACGGCACGGTGATCACCGCCGAGATGCCGAACAGCGGCAAGCTCAGCGAGGCGGGATGGTCGACGGTCGAGATCCACGCCCAGTCGGCAGAGTCCGTACGTCCGGTGTGCGACGAGCCTGCGGGGGCCCCCAGCGGGGAGCTGTGGGCCGAGCCGTCGTCGTTCGTGCCGGTCCAGACGTAGGTGCTGCTGGATGGTGCGCCGCTCGAGTCGATCCCCACCGTCGTCTGCAGGGGGCCGAGGCTACGTGTGCCCCAGAGGTGGTCGTAGTCGTCGGCGACGCGGGTGCCGTTGGGGAGGTAGATCGGCAGCCCGCCAGCGCTGTCGGTGCCGGTGTGGGCCCGGGCCGAGGCGGTGGGGGTGCTGGCGAGGGCCCGCCACTCGGTGTCGAGCAGTCGCATCGTGGGGAAGGCCTGGGCGTCCGCGGTCACGAAAGCGTCGTAGTCGGCGATGTCCGAGGAGGTGGCGTCGCGGGTGGCGTGCGTCACGAACACCACGCGGTACCGGTCGCCGGGCTGGAGACCGGCCGGATGACGCGCCTCCGGCACGGTGAGCACATCGGAGATGCCGTAGACCCTGGCGGCCTGGGACGGCGGCAGATCGTTGGCCTGGGTCCAGGTGTAGTTGGTCGCGGTCGGGTCACCCGCACGCACGTTGACGCCGACGCCGCCGAAGGGCCACACGCGGTAGCCACGGAAGTTGGACCCGGTCCATGCGCGGGCGGATCCGATCACCTGCCCGCTGGGGGTGACGTTGATCGGCGCCAGGAGAGGCACCCGGGCGGAGTCCCAGAACCGGGTGTAGTCGTCGGCGATGCGCACTCCGTCCGGGCGGAAGATCGGCACGCCACCGGGACTCGCCATGTCGATGTGGTCGCGTGCGTGGATCGAGTCGGTGCTGCCGACCGCCCGCCAGTTGGTAAGGAAGCGCTGCATCGCGGGGACCGCTTGTGCATCGGCGGTCACGAACGCGTCGTAGTCGGCGATGTCCGGAGACGTCGCGTCACGCACTGCATCGGTCACGAACAGGATGCGGAAGCGATCGCCGGGCTTCAGGCCGTCCGGATAGTCCGGATACGGAACGACCAGCACGTCCGAGATGCCGTAGAGCGGGTGCTGTTCGGTCTGCGGTCCGACGTGACCCGAAATCCAGCTGGATGACGTCGCGGCCGGAATGCCGGCAGTCGCGTCGGTTCCTGGACCTCCGAGATGAAGAGCTCCGATGCCGCTGCCGTCGGTTCCCGTCCAGACGTGAGCTGCCGACGTCACTGCACCGCTCGAGGTGATGTTGGCGGGCGCCAGCAGCGAGGTGGTCGTGCCCCAGAGACTGCCATGGTCGTCGCACACGCGGATGCCGTCGGTGCGGTAGATCGGCACGCCGCCTCCACCGGTCGTGCCGGTGTGGTCACGAGCGTCCACCGCGGGAGTGCTGACGACCGCGCGCCAGCGGGTGTTCAGGGCAGCCAATCCAGCGACTGCATTGGCATCCGCAGTCACGAAGGCGTCGTAGGTGCCGATGTCTGCCGAGGCGGCGTCGCGACTTCCATCCGTCACCAGGAGGAGTCGATACGGTTCGCCCGGCTGCAGACCTGCCGGCGGGGAGACGCCCTGGCCGACGAGCATCCCACTCGACAAGGCGAGCACGATCGTGAGGCAGCGCAAGGCGAGCGCGAGCACACCCGCGGCTGAGTGCGTACGAGTGGGCGGGGCTGCGGAGTTCCGGGATGGAGCGGTCATGGGACTCCGTTGATTCTGGTTGGAAGGCTCGGTCGTTCGGCCGGACGTCGGCGCTCCAGTCCTGACGGAGAATCCCGGCGCGACCGGCAGCGAATTCCGCGCCCCCGAGCCCCCCACCACCCCCGAGCTTCCGAATCCCCGCATTCACCGGAGCCTTCATCGCCCATGACGCCGGAATGCCTGGCTCCCGCCATCCCACGGCCCCCTGGTGGGCCCCGCCATTCGGTGGACGGCGATGAGGCCTCCCTTCGTGAGGGTGCCCGCGTCGTCCACCTGCTACGCGGGGCCGATCCGAACGCAGCCTCTCGGTGGGGGAGGTCGAACTCGACCTTGAAGGGGCTGAGCCGAAACTCCTCGTGGCGCTTCTGGATGCGCCCTGCACCGGCTCCCAGGAATCGGGCCTCGTCAGGTACAGGGGCTTCCGCTGGTTTGGTGGGCAGCCACCGAGAGGTCAAGCCGCTTCGAGGATCCACCAGGTCACGACGAGAGAGAGGGAAGTTCACCGACGAGCAGAAGGTCCAGGCGGCCAAGCTCGTCCGTGACGTGGGCAGCATCAGCCAGGTTGCCAAGGGCCTGGACCTGACGGAGTCGGCCCTGAGGAACTGGGTCTGCCAGGCGGGCATCGACGCCGGCAACGGTTCCGAGGGCGCACTGACGACCAAGGAGAAGTACGCCAGCTTCGCCAGCCAGAAGCTGCTCGAACAGAACTCGATCACGGTCAGCACGAGCCGGCGTGTCGAGTGCTACGGCAACGCTGTCGTCGAAGAGCTTCTTCGGGACCTCGAAGACGGAACTGATCTATCGGTATCTATCGGTCCGCCTGGCCCACGCGCGATTCTGCGCGCCCAGCCATTCGCGAATACATCGAGGTGTCCTACAGTCGCCGTCGTCGATGCTTGCGACTGGGACACGCGTGCCCGGCAGAGTTCGAGGACAACTTCAACGCTGCTCCGACAGCCCAGCCCGGCCGTCCATCGAGCCAGGGAAGGTCAAGGAGCATCGTATCCAGCATCTGCTCGACGGCTTTCGCGCACACTCGCAGGGTCTCTCCGTCCCAGACGTCCGGCTGCCTGTTCTTCAGGTTCGCCTGCCCGCCGTCGAGGAAGCGATCTCGCCACTCCGCAGTCTTCGCGGCGGTGACGCCGGGATCGCGTGGCAGCGCGTCGATGCCCTTGCCTCTGAGAAAGCGGAGCACCACCTCGGTCCCGCGATCGTCGATCGATATTCCCTTATCGGCGCTCGTCGCGACTCCGGTCGGGCTGCGCCCTCCCTCCGTTGCGGTACTGCCGTCCTTCCTGTGCGGATCGCCAAAGGACTCCGCTCCAATTCCTATTCAAATCGGGTGTCCAATAGGGATGTGCTTATACCCAAATACTCATCGAGAGCCCCTGGGGTTTCTGCGACAGGGTGCGGTCACCTGTCTTCCCGAATCCGGGCGCCGCAATCTACGCAATACGTGTGCTGCTTGCGGCGCCTCTCAGCGTGCTCATTCTCGCAGCATCGCTTCTCGGGGATGCGTTCGTTGACGGCCATGCCGCAGTTAGGGCAATAGCGCACAGCAACGTTGGCCCGTCCGTGATTGTTGTTGGAGCATGGTGTGCTCGGTCTTACCGTCATGTCGTGGATCCGTGCTGGTGAGACATCACGGGCTGGATGACCATCGCGGCGTCCCCGTCGACGTGGAGCCGCGGCTTGACTGGAGTCGTCGAGCGGCGAGGCCGCCAAGAGCCTTCTGAGGCGATGCTGGCGATACGGCCGGGATTGTGAACACGGAGCCGGAACGACTGGGCAAGGGCGCATGGGTGCGCCTCGGTGAGGCGGCTCAGGAGGCAAATGCGGCCGGCTGTCGCGCCTTGCGGCCCGAGGCGCGAGCGCCGCGGCGCCGTCGTTTCTGGCGGCTGCAGTCCGCGGCCCGATTCCCGGTGGTCTCTGCTCGAACTCGAGGCGGCGCTGCTTCGAATGAATAACCTTCGACGACGGGAATCGAGATACGGATCTCCCTCTCGATCGACCGGAGGTGCTCGCGCTCATCGTGGGCGCAGAACGAGATCGCGGTGCCGTCCCGTCCTGCTCGCGCCGTGCGACCGATCCGGTGGACGTAGCTCTCGGGGACGTTTGGTAGATCGAAGTTGATCACGTGGGTGATGTCGTGGACGTCGATCCCGCGTGCCGCGATGTCGGTTGCCACCAAGACCTTGATGCGACCGGCCCGGAACCCGTCGAGGGCCCGTTGGCGGGCATTCTGAGACTTGTTGCCGTGGATGGCCTCGGCCGTCTCGTCGGATCGATGCAAGTGCTTGACCAATCGATCCGCGCCGTGCTTCGTGCGCGTGAACACGAGCACGCGCTGGAGTTCGGGGTCGCGCAACACCTTGACGAGGAGGGCCTGCTTTTGGTTCTGCCCGACATGCAGCACGGACTGTGCGGTCCGGTCGACCGTGGTCGCCGGAGGGGTGACCTCCACGCGCACGCCGTCTCGCAGAATCGAGTTGGCCAGCCGCATGATCTCGGCCGGCATCGTCGCGGAGAACAGGAGGCTTTGGCGGTCGCGCGGAAGCTTGGCTATGACCTTTCGAACTGCGTGCACGAAGCCCATGTCGAGCATGCGATCGGCCTCGTCGAGGACGAATACCTCGACGGCTCCCAGGTCCACGTGGCCCTGCTCCATCAGATCGATGAGGCGACCTGGTGTGGCGACGAGGACGTCGACGCCGCGACGTAGCGAGCCGGTCTGTCGCCCCTGTCCGACGCCGCCGAAGATGACCGCGTGGCGAAGATCGAGATGTCGACCGTAGTCCCTGAAGCTGTCGCCGATCTGGGCGGCGAGCTCGCGCGTCGGCGTCAACACCAAGGCGCTCGGTTGTCTCGGTCGGCGCGGCCGTCGGGCACCAGCCAGGAAGTCGAGGATTGGGAGCGCGAACGCGGCGGTCTTCCCGGTCCCTGTCTGGGCGATGCCGAGCAGATCGCGACCCATCAGGAGGTGAGGGATTGCCTGGATTTGGATAGGTGTGGGGGATTCATAGCCCCGCTCGCGAAGTGCGCGTAGGATCGGCTCCATGAGTTGGAGCTCTGCAAATGTGGTATGCATGTAATTGGTCGGGCAGGAACGCCTCTGGCGTTCCGCTCCGGAATGGATGATTAGAGCTTCCAGACCCGCGTCGGGCGATCTGCGGACGCATCATGCGTATCCGTGCTGTCGTGCGAGTCTGATGTAGCGAAAGCTGACGAGCTTCCCGCTCGTCTCGTCCCAGAGCTTCAGGCCGAAGGCTCGGATGGACTGGGAAATCGTCATCGGAGTTACTTGCTCGAACAGGGAGTGGGACTCGTGGCAGGCCTGAAGGTTGTAGTTGGGAATGCGCACGCTCAGGTGGTGGATGTGGTGATAGCCGATGTTGCCGGTGAACCACTGGAGGACCCGGGGTAGCTCGAGGAAGGCGCTGCCTCTCAGCGCTGCGTCCGCGTAGTTCCAGTCGTCACCTCGCGCCCAGTAGGCGCCTTCGAACTGGTGCTGCGAGTAGAAGACCCAGATGCCGATACCGCCAGCGACCGCTAGGATCGTCAGCTGGAGGATGAGATACGGCAGGAAGCCGAAGACGGCACTCATGCCGATCGCCATCCCCAGGAGGCAGAGGTTCGTCCACCAGACCGAGCGCCGTTCGCGGGCACCGGCTCGCGAGCTTGGCAAGCGCTGTTCCATCAGGAACATGACCAGCGGCGCGATGCCAAGCAGAACGATCGGGTTACGTGCCACTCTATAGGCCACCCGCTTCCACCATGGCGCCCGCCGGTACTCCCGGACGGTCATCGTCCACATGTCTCCTACACCGCGGCGTTCCAGATTGCTGGTGGTTCCGTGGTGGATGGCATGTTGCCAGCGCCAGTGGGCATACGGTGTAAAGGTCAGCACCCCGGTCACGAAACCCCATATGTCGTTCGCTGTGCGCGACGCGAAGAAAGAGCCGTGACCGCAGTCGTGGAAGATGATGAACACGCGGACGAGCATCGCTCCAGACAGAACGGCCAGTGGAATGGTCAACCACCACGATAGGGTGAGTGCCAGTGCCATGGCGCCCCACAGGGCAACGTAACCCCCGACGGAGTTGAGGATTTGCCAGGTGGCCCGTGCGGCGCTCGGCTTCTGATAAGCCGCGATGATCGGCTTCCACGTATCGGTATTCATATGGGTTCGTTCATCGGCTCTGTTCCGAGCCGTTGCGCGGCACGCGCTACGTGTTGCCGCGTCTCTTGGCAGCCGAGGGATGTGACGAGATGTCGGATCGGCAAACCCCGGGAGAAGTGCTGCCCGCCAGGAACTGCTGAACGGCTTCCGGCGCGAACGGTCTCGTCTCGTTCGAGCGCATACGAATGAGCTGGGTCTACCAGCTGCGATCGCGGGCCGGTCGCGCGTCGGAGCGGGGCAGTCGTTCCTGTGCCACGTTGACGCGAAGTGTGCGGCCGTCCAGATCCGTTCCGTCGAGCGCCTCGATCGCCGAGCGCGCATCGGCCTCGGACGCCATCTCGACGAAAGCGAACCCTCGCGGGCGACCGGTCTCCCGGTCGGTGACGACGGCGACGCTCTGTACGCGCCGGGAGTCCCTTTCGAACGCCTTCGTGATCGCGTCTTCGGTGGAGTTGAACGAGAGGTTGCCTACGTAGAGCTTGGTGCTCATGGTTTCGATCCTTGAGGTCGAGGTCGTTGCGGAAGTCGAACTCGAGCGCCGTCGCCAACGTGGCAACGGGTTCTCCGCATTGGGTCCGGCTAGAAACCGGCAGCTCGACTGGACCTTCTTCAGGACGAAACCGAGCGTGTCTGTTGGCCGAGTTGGCTAAAGACGCCGCATACGCACGCGAAATCGATCAGACTGCAAGACGTGTTTGCCAAGACTTGATCTCGACATAGCCGTCTTCGGCATCATAGGTCAAGTCATGGCGGGGAGTCGGACAATCTAGGAAAGATCCACGCCGGCCACGGCACATATCGGATGCCGGAAGAGCCACAGCGACGGCGTGTGCGACCTTGAAGCCGAGCCTCCGATTTGGAAGTCAGTTCGGCCCCCGAACGAAGTCGGTCGACACGATCGATTGCCGGAGCGCCGGTGTCCTGAGGCGCCGCGGTCGACTCTTGCGAACAACCAATCACCCTTCTGTCTGGCCGATGTAGTCGCGCATGTCTTGGATTTCCTCACGCAGCAGATCTCGGATGGAAAGAACGCCGAGAAGCGCGCCGCTCTTGTCCATGACCGGTAGGTGTCGGATGTGATGCTTGCGCATCAGTTGGGCTGCCTTGCCGATCTGGTCGTCAGCCTTGCCGACGACGACCTTGCGGGTCATGACCTCGGATACGAGAGTCTGGTCGATGTTCAGCTCTTTGACGAGAACGCGTTGGACCAGATCTCGTTCCGTCAGTATGCCGACCAGGCGGTTCTCTTCGAGGATGGCTGTGCAGCCGACGTTGGCTGTGGCCATCGCCACGGCCGCGGTCCGGATGGTTGCCGCGGAGTCGACTGAGACAATATGGTCGCGCTTCGTGACCAGTTCTTTTAGCAACACGAACTCACCTCGCTCGAAAGATCGGTATTTGAAAACGGCTGATCCAGAGGATCCGGATCAGCCGCGTGCCTTGGATGTGCGCGCCGTGTCGCGTTGTCGGACCGTTGGTGCTTCCAGTGGAGTCGGTGGCTCGAAAGGCGTAGACGCGTTCGGCGCCGACGAGCCCGCTGCAGCAGTGCCTCGGGGCTTTCCGATAATGGCCATTGTGCGCACAAAGTGCGTGGCATCGTGATGATGAGGGCCGTTCGAGCCTCCATCGTCAAACCAGCGACATATGTCGTTGCAGCTGAGTACGCCGATTACGCGGCGCTCTTCGTCGATCACCGGCAGGCGACGGACGCCACGCGTCCGCATGGCCTCTTCAGCATCCTGTATCGACTCCTGCGGCCCTATGGTCGTGACGTCCACCGTCATGACGTCCGCTACGGTCAAGTCGTGCAGGCGACGACCGCTCGTGTAGGCTGCCATGCATATATCGCGATCTGTCAGTATTCCGCGTAGGCGGCGATCGCTATCGAGAACCGGTGTAAAGCCGCAGTCGTTCTCCCAGAGGACCCGGGCCGCATCCGCGAGAGAGTCCTGGGGTGCGCAGTGCCTCACGTCTTGCGTCATTCGCTGCTGCACACTCATGATGGCAATTCTCTTCATCTTCATAGGTTCTTCGTTTGTATGAGCTCTGCTGTCATCGGCAGCACTTGTTATCGATCAAGAGCCGAAAGCGGGCGAGGCATCATCCGCCGGCGTTGCGGCGGTAGGCAGGTCGGGCCTGACTTGTCGGTCATGATGGACCAGAAATGTTGGTCCGCAATCGTTGGATTCAGGTCCGTGCCGGGAGGCCGATTCCCGTACGGAACGGTATTGTGACAGCTTCGGATCGACCGATTCCACGGTGAGAACGCCGCCCATGTCTCACCGCCGCCTTACGGTACATGCTGCGCAGCGATTTCGGTCTGGGATACGGAGGACTCTCGCGCCGGAACCACGACGTCCACCATATTCTGTATTCAGAAGCGGGAGTACCTTGCTTCTGCGGCAGTGGCGTGCAGCTCGATCACCTTGCCGTAGGCGCGGAGAGCGACCGGCAAGTCGCAGCCCGAATAATGATGTGCACAGGAGGCCGCATGCTGCTCGACCGCCTTCGCGGGGCGCTCATGTGGTCGACTACCTTGTCGGTGCTTTCGTGACTCCCGTCGACTCTTCGGAGTGGCTGCTGGGATCAGGGCGAGCCACGGCCCTCACGAGGCGGCTCCGTCGCGAGTAATGGCGGACGCACTCTCATTCGTGGCCTCCGGACCGTTCGGTTCGGTCAAATCGGCGTCATCGATCTCGTCGCAGCGCTCGCGAACCGAGCGAAAGGGCATACCGGCTTCGCGGCGATAACGCTCGGCGCGAAGGAACCAGAGCGCCAAGCCCCCCGTGTTGTGATATGGGGTTCGCGAGTCGGAGCTACCACGGACGCCGAGAGAGCCCTTCTTTCCAGTCGTCCGCCATCCGCGGCGTTCCATGATCATGCGAACGAGGACGCCGATCGCCTGCCGAAGCCGTGCGGTGCGTCGCCGGTGGAGCGTTGCGAGGAACTGCCCGATTGCCGGAACGGACTCGAGCTCCCTCACGACGCCGGCCAACGGGGCACGATCATGGTGGATCTCGGAATCCTCCATGCGCCGCTGGCGATCAGCGTCGTTGAAGAACTCCAGCACCTCGTCGAATGGCGCGTCAGGATCGTTGAGGACGTCGGAAAACGTCTTGCCGTGTCGGTCGGACAGGAACGCGCCACGGGTTATCACCTCAGCCGAGGCTGTCGATTTGTGCATGCAAGGGTTGGACGTGCAGATATTGTAGCTGCAACAATCGGAAGTGCAAGTGGCGGTTCCGGAAGTTTGGCTGCCTGGAACCGCGCTCTCGCGATGCCCGACCCAGGCGTCGGGGCACGCCCTGAGATGGCGGAAACGTGCGTTCTCGCGCGTCTCGCTCCCTGTGTCAGGCTAGTTGTCGCACGAGACGTACTGTTCACGCCGGCTGCTCTTCGGGGCGCCGCGGCTCCTTGGCAGGGTCTAGCCGCACGACAGTCGGTCTCGCCCAATCGCGCGTGGCGCCACTCCACCGGTGTGGATTCGTGCGACGTGCTTGTGCTGGTAGACCTCCTCTCGGTTCTCGAGGATGGCGACGTCCTTGCCGGTGTGGCGATCGGCTGGGGTCACGAAGCGGATTGCGCTGTGGAAGTGGCCCTCGTTGTGCCACTCGACGAACATGGCGACCCAGGCCGCGGCGTCTTCGAGCGACGCGAAGGTGCGACTCGGATACCACAGCCGGTACTTGGCGGTCCTGAAGAGTGCTTCGGGGAAAGGGTTGTCGTTGCCGACGCTGGGCCTGCTGAACGACGAAGCGATCCCGAGCTTCTGGAGCGTTGCCAGCATCGTCGCCCTCTTCATGGCAATGCCGTTGAGCTCCACGTGGACCGCTGGGGCCCCAGCGGTCCACGTGGAGCTCAACGGCATTGGTCGCGGCCTCCGCGGCGGGAATGGCTCGCCGGCCGGAGGAGGGTCTGGCTGGCCGGGCATCGTGCGCACAGCTTCGCGGGACTTTGGACTTCAGAAGGGGATGTCGTCCAGCGGGTCGGGCCCGGCTTCGGGAAGCATCGCCCGGTCGTCTTCGAAGTCCGGAAGCGCGTCCCACTCGCTTTCGAACTCGGACGGGGTACCAGCGAGCCGCGCGGCGCGAGCCTGCCGTCGCTTCTCGTTGCGCAGTCGACCCTGGCGTTCCTTCTCGCGCTGGGCGGTGCGCATCTTCTCGGCGAGCTCCGGGTCGATCGGCACGTCGAGCATCTGCAGTTCGACCAATGCGCAGACGTAGTCGACTCCGAACCAGCGTGAGTAGGCGCGGACCACGTTGTCGCCTGCGAACTTCAGCAGGAACGACTTCGCGGATTGGAGGCGCGCCCGCCGCTTCATCCGCAGGCGTCGCGGCCGGAGTGGCCTCTTCGATCCTCGCTTGCCGGAGCGTCGGGTCATGTGCGGATGATCGGGACTCGGGTGGGGGCGGATCAAAGCGGCGGGCAGCGAAGCGGCAACCGGTCACCGCGCGAGCGCCTCGAAGCGCATTCGCCGATGCCGCCGGATGAACTCCGGGAGCGGGTGATCCTCGGCTGCCTCGGGGAGCCGCATCTTGCCGCTCGGCAGCAGCAGGTCCGACACCGTGCTCGGCACCTTGTCGCGCTTCACGAGGATCTCGTAGTCGTCGCCGAGGGCGAGCAGGCCGCGGTCGAACATCCAGTGGACGGTGCCGGAGAGCGCGATGCCGTTGCGGATCGAGTCGGGGCCGTGGTCTTCGACCGCCTGGATGTGCGCGGCCTGCACCTCGGGACGGCCGCCGCCGTTCAGGATGCTGAGGCCGGTGAAGGCGCAGGTGTTCTGATAGGCGCGGCGAACCGCGTGGCGGAAGGCCTGGTCGCGGAACGGGCGGTGGACGAGTTGCGCGGCGATGCGTCGCGGTGCCTCGGCGACGTGGTCGATCAGCTCCGGCAGGGAGAGGGGCTGGAGCTTGCCGTAGTAGGCATCCTCACCCCGGCGGGAGATGTCGAAGCCGGCGGCGAGGATGAGCTCGAACTCGGCGTCGGGGAGATCGCGGACTGCCCAGCCGAACCGGCCCCGGTTGGCGGAGCCATCGCTCTTCAATAGCCGGCTCTCGAAGGCGTCGCTCTCGTTGATGCGCCACGGCACAGGTGCGTCGAAGTCGAGGTAGCTTCCGACGTAGGCGTAGTAGTGTCCCGACCTCGCGGTGTCGGCCTCGATGCTCTCGACCCGAGCTGTTGCGAAGTAGGATTCCATCCCCCTCGGTCGGCGAGGCTCGTAGTAGACGATCCAGTCGCGCAGCGCGGACTCGACGTACCTCAGGTACTTGGCCGGGAAGTGGTAACGGACCTCGACGAGGTCGTCGTAGGTGGAGTTCGGCTTCGCGGTGAAGACGGCCTTGGCCATGCGGGTTATAGCAAGTCTTGCCGAGCGGCCGACGGTCTCCAACCGTCCTGGCCGGAAACGTGGCCGAGTTCGGTCACGTCTCCTTGCCCGTCGTCCTGCCAGGGCCGGAGTGGCTGAGGAGATCTGGAAGCGCCTCCGTGTCCAGCCCAGTCGGCACCGCGACCACCAGCCGCACCTGCTTCGTCGAGTTACCGCTCCCCTTCGCACCAGGCTTCCGTCCGGCTCGTGCCTGCGCCTTCCCCAAGCGCCTCCGCAGCATCCCGAATTCCGCCGTCTCGGCCAGCTCGATCGGATACGCCAGTCCTTCGATCTCCAGCCGTCGCTCGTCGGTCGAGAGGATGTCCGTCACCTTGCCGGTGTCGAGCAGCACCTCCTCCAGCAGGAGTCCGAGGCGTCCCATCCGTGCCAGCAGCACCTCGAGACCCTGGGTGTATTGCGAGTTCCGTTCTTCGCTCGAGCCCTTCGTCCCGCCCCGACTGAAGAACACCACCGACACGGTATCTCCGGTCTGCTCCACCCTGAACGTCGCGTCCAATGGCTGACCCCGCTCGTCGTGGACCTTCAGTTTCCCCGAGAGCTGGCGCCGCAGCGGCCGCATCCGATAGCCGTCGACGGCTCGCTCGCAAACGACCGTCTCGCTGCGACCGGGCCCGCCCGCCTCGGGTCCGAACCAACCCCGCAGTAGGCCGGGCAGCTCGTTGGTCTCGCCGTCCGCTCCGGTGATCTTGTCGATCGCCATCTTGGCGAAGTGCGCCTCGAAGCGGCGGCCATCGGCCGTGAGCGGCACGGTGCCTTCGGGCAGCCCTGGGAAGCTCCGGCGATCCGGGAGCCTGAGGATCGGGTGGCGTTGGTTCGAGTACACCGTGCATTGGAAGGAATCGGTCGAGCGGCGGTCGATGGACTCCGCGAGCCTCCAGTCGACCAATTCCCGGGCCATCTGGCGGAAGGTCTCGCGCAGTTCGGCTCTCACCTCGAAGCAGGCGCCGAGCGCGTCGTCCGCGAGCTCGAAGAAGCCGGAGCTGGACCAGGTCTTCAGCGGGCCGGCGCGCAGCAGGGCCTCTGCCGACCCGTGCGTGGCGATTCCCCGCTGGACCTCGGCCCTGAGCAGCGGAGATCGGTCGGCGATGCGCTGCAATCGACTGGCCAGCTCTCGGACTGCGAGTCCACCGGGCAGCGCATCGGCGGCGAGTAGTGCCTGGAGCACCAGCAGCTCGAGGATCTGGTCCTTGGTGGCAGTCTCGAGGTGCTCGAGGAACTCCCCTAACTCGCGGAGCACCACCTCTTCGTCGGCGGTGAGATCCGCCATCGTCCGCACGAGGCCGAACCACGAATCGAACGAGCGGCGCAGGATCTGCTGCGATAGCGCGACCGTCTCGCGCAGTTCGGTCGGCGCGGGCCGGCGGCCGTGCCGTTCGCGGAAGTCGGCATAGCTCGCGCGGAGCCGTTCGGCGCCCGGAGCCGGCTTCAGCAGCTCGTCGAGCAGCGTCTCCACGAGGTCGTAGGTCACCTCGCAGCCGGGCGGCAGGTCGAGGTCGCCACGCCGCAGCCGATCTAATGCCTGGCGTAGCGCCTCCGGACTGTCGCCCCATCCCAGCAGCGCTCCGAACAATGCCCGCGGCTTCTCGAGGAACACGCGGTGGTTGCCGATGTAGTCGATCACCTGCAGGCGCTGCTTGCCCTCTGCCTTGCGGAGACCGCGCCCGAGTTGCTGCAGCCACAGGATCCGACTCTCGGTCGGTCGCAGCATCAGCACGGTGTCGATGGTCGGCACGTCGACCCCCTCATTGAACATGTCGACGCTGAAGACGATGTCGAGGTCACCGTTCTTCAGGGCCTCCATCGTGAGCGTGCGGGGCGCGCTCGTTGCGCCGGAATGCACCGCCGCGGCGTGTTTGCCGTGCGCGTTGAACCACTCGGCCATGAAGTCGGCATGGCGCTGGGAGCAGCAGAAGCCGAGCGCCTGCTTGCCCGCGTAACGCTCGAAGTGCTCGAAGGCGTTCTGGGCGCGCTCGTGGGTGGCGAGGGCCTCGGTGAGTGCCACCTCGTCGAAGCGGCTGCTGCGCCACGGGATCTGTGCGTAGTCCACGTCGTCGGGCACGCCGAGATAATGGAACGGCGCGAGGTGGCCCTCGCGGATGCCTTGGCCGAGATCGGCGCGGTAGACCAGGTTGCGGCCGCAGAGCGCCAGCAGGTCGGCGCCGTCGGTGCGCTCCGGGGTCGCGGTGAGGCCGAGGAGGAAGCGTGGCTCGAAGTGGTCGATCAGCGCGCGGTAGGTGCGGGCTGCGGCGTGGTGGAACTCGTCGACGACGATGTAGTCGAACTGGTCGGGCGGGAACGAGCGGAGATGGGTGGCTCGGGCGAGGGTCTGGACCGAGGCGAACAGCACCTCGGCCTCGGGCACCTTCTCGCTGCCGGTGAACTTGCCGAGCGCGGCGGCGGGGCGGATCCGGCGGAAGGTGGTGATGGCCTGGTCGAGGATCTCGTCGCGGTGGGCGACGAACAGCACCCGGGGGAAGTCGACGCTGTCGAAGGCGGCGAGCCAGGTCTTGCCCAGGCCGGTGGCGAGGACCACGAGGCCGGCAGTGTTGCCGTCGGCGCGGGTGGCTCGCAGCGCGGTGAGGGCCGCTTCCTGGAAGGCGTGGGGAGCGGGTGGCTCGGGTGCCGTCTCCTGTGCCACACCGGTGATCGTCGGCGATTGTGGACGCCGGCGCCGGCGGTAGGCGTCGATCCATTCGTGCGTGAGTTCGCGCGTGGCCGCGTGCGCGAACAACCGCTCGAAGCCGTTCGCGATCGACGCGAAGCCGGCGCGGTCGGTGGAGCGGACGATGCGGTAGTTCCACTCGATGCCGGTCTGCAGTGCGGTCTGCGACAGGTTGGAGCTGCCCACGAAGGCGATGCCGCGGCCGTCGGCGAAATGGAACAGGTAGCTCTTGGGATGAAAGCTGCGGTCGGCGGCTTCGAAGACGCGCAGCGCGCGGTTGCCGGGGAGGTCGAGGAGCGCCTCGAGACCGTCGGGGTCGGTGGCGCCGAGGTAGTCGCCGGTGAGCAGGCGGAGCCGGCCGGGTGGTGTGCGCCAGGCGAGGAGGTCGTCGAGGTGCGCGCGGAGGAGGTCGACTCCGCGGCGCATCACGAAGGCCACCGCGATGTCGACCCGCGCGGCGCGGGCGAAGCAGGGCGAGAGGTGAGGCAACAGCGGGTCGGACTCGCCGGAGACGAGGCCTTCGGTGTGCGGGAGGGCGAGTTCGGCGGTGTCGCGGAGGCGGCCGGCCTGCGGTGCGTCTCGGTCGCGGTCGGGACCTATGCGGATGAAGAAGTGCGGGGTCGTCGGCCCGGGAACGGGGCCTTCGTTCCAGCCGACGTGGAACGACTCCTCGGGGTGGTTGCGATGGAGGAACTCGAGAGCCCGGTCGATGGCCGCCAGCAGGGTCTGCTTCTCCGCGGCGTCGGCCAGGTGCCAGTGGGCGAAGTGGCGGCGCGGGACGATCAGGGCGCCGCGGGAGTCGAGCGGGTCACCGTCGGCCAGGATGCGGATAGCGCCGAGGTCGCCGCGGATGCGTGGGGCTTCGGGGTGGCAGAGCGGGCAGGTGGGCTCGGGCATGAAGCGGCCGCGTGGAAGACTCCGGCGTGGAGGTTAGGAGTCAGGGTCACGGGAGACCATTCCGACCAGCACGCGCCCTCGCACCCAGGACATTGCCGCGCAGTGTTCCCTGGTGTGCCGGCTCGCCGAATCCACCGATTCGGCTACGTTTCGCGGCTTCGTCCCGGGCACGAGTTCACGCACTGGATCGGAACGTGTCCCGTGACCCTGCCTCCTAGCGGCAACGGTCGCTCGCCTCGAGAGTCGGAGTCGCCGGGCGGCAGACCGCTTGGGCCGGTGTCCTCGTCGCAGGCGCGGGTCTCGTTCAGCAGTCCCTCCGCGAGGCGGTTCCTGGACCCGTCGAGATCGCGCGGCACCGCGTCCCTCACGGCGAATGGCTAACTGCCGTCCCAACTCCCACGCTCCGGATTCCAAACCCCCACCGCGGTCGCTCCGGAGAGCACGGGGTTCAGGAACCGCGCCGCCGCGCCATGCACCGCTTCGAGCGTGGGCCACGGCAGGTCGTCGGCGTCCGCCATGGTCCGGTAGGCCTCACGCCACGCTTCGGGAGGCGCGGTCACCGTCGTTGGGATCGGATGCGTCTCGCGGAAGGAGAAGGTCGTCTTCAGGGCCCGGCGCAACTCCTCGGCTGCGATCGGTCCGGTCGTGGCAAGCAGCGCGAGATCTGGAAGGTCCTTCACTCGCGAGTTCGGCCGCGTGCGAGGCATCGTGTAGGCGTGCAGTTTCTCGGCGATGTGCGAGGCCACCGGATACACGCGGATGCGAGTGGGTGTGATGCCGGCGAAGTCGAGCAGTCGGTCGCCGGAGACCTCGTCGGGTTCTCCGACCAGCGGATCGCCGAAGCCGATGTCGATCCCGAAGCGGCGGCCGTAGATCTTGCCGGCGAGGCGGCACTCGGCGGTGAAGCGGTGACCTGCATACTTCATCCCGTCGCCGAGGATGTCCGGATGGTGACGATCTCGCTGCACCTCGAAGCGCATGAAGTCGTCGAGGTCCAGGGTGCCAGCACGTTGGAGGCGCTCGAGCAATTGGGCCGGCGACCCCATCATGCGCAGATCGACGTCCTTGGTGCTCCGGGCGCGCCGCAGGCGGACTTCGAGGACGAGTCCGCCCTTCAGGACGACGCTGCCGTCGGTCGCCAGGTGGATGCGAGCCAGAAAGCGTTCGAACACCAGGAGCTGGCGGCGTCGGACCAGGTCGGCGCCTGATCCCGTGGCGGAACGAAGGTGGTGCTCGAGCGCCTGCTTGAACGCGGCAGGAGTCGCGTAGCGTGGACCGGTCATCGGGCTCCTCCCGGACGCCGCAGCCGGGCAGCGAGGTTCCGGCGGTCCTCGACCGTGATCAGTCCTCGTTGCCTCGCCTCGCGGAGTGCCTGTTCGACGATCTCGGGTGAGGCATGTGCCGCGATGCACTCGGCGAGGGCGCGTCGGGGGGTGGTCACCGGCACCACATCGACCCACTCACGGTCGGCGTCCGTCAGGTCGTCGCAGTGAAGGAGTAGGCCATCGGGTACACGCATGCGGCGCGCGCTCCACGCGGCCGGGACCGTGAGGTGCGCCTTGGCAGGTAGGGCGTCGGAGAGATCGTGGAGGAGCAGGCTGGTCTCGTGGGAGAACACGCCGCCCCGATCCGACCAGAGCCACAGCTCCACAAGGTCCTCGTGCTCGCCGGCGGGGAACTGGGCGAGTCGGTAGATGCCGCGCCGCAGGCGGCGGACCCGGCCGGCGCGGAGGTGCTTCTGTAGGTGCTGCGACGAGTAGCCACAGGTCTCGGCCTGGGAGAGGGTGAACAGGCCGGATTGGGTTTCCGCGGTCTGATACAGCCGATCCCAGGCCGGGGACGGGGGCATCGGGCGTGGCGAGGGCATCGCACGAAACTAAACCGGAGGTTTAGATGTGTGCAACCAGGTCCGAGGTTGCCGGGGCCCGTGCTCGTCGTCGGCGACGCAGCGAGACGGTGTTGGGGGAACCGATCGGACATCCCGCGCGACGCGGCGCGGCGTTCGAGAGACTGAGCGTGGGGCGAGCCGGTGGGCACCGCCGGTGGAGCTACCTCTGGACCACGACCGAAGGGCCTGCATCGCCTGGGGGGTGCGACGCGGGGCCTGCGCTTGCAGCGCAACTTCGTCCGTCGAGGCGATTCGGCGACCGACACGACCGGTGGTGAACCGCTCACCGCCGCCGCTTCCGAGAACGCGCGTCCGCCAGGTACTCCCTCACCAAGACCTCCACCTCCTCGCTCCACACGTAGATCCCGCGGTCGCCGGAGTGCGTCACCAGGCCCCTGTGAAGCCAGCCCTGCACCACGTGGTTCGGCACGCCGCGCTGCCGCAGTTCGGCGGCGGTGATCCACGGATCGTGCGCGACCGCCTTGCGGCGCCGGCTCTTCGCGGCGGGCTTCGGTTGCTTCGCCGCGGCGGCCTTCCGGGTGCGCGGCTGCTTGTTGGCCCGCGACTTCTTCCGCCGTTCCGGGGTCGGCGGTTCGGGGCTGGCCAGCTCGATGCCGAAGATCGCGCCGAGGTCTTCGCCGACCAGCTCCTCGGCAGCGGCGCCCGCGCTGGTCGCCGCAGTGATCCCACCATCCCGCGCCGAGACCAACTCGAGGTGATCGACCTGGCGCAGGCGGAACAGCAGCTCTGGGTCGCTGTCGAGCCTCGCGCCAATGCCATAGAGCACCGCGGCGACGTGCTTGCACATGGTTGCCCAATCGGGGCACGAGCAGCTCATGGTGATCTGTGCCGGTTCCGGGAAGAGGCCTGTCTTCGGTTGGCACAGGACCTCCATCACCCCATCCGAGAAGCGGCCCTGGAGCAGCTCCACCAGCGAGTCGATGTCGCCGGCGCAGTCGGCGCAGAGCTGCTGCCACCGCGCCTTGGGCAAGCGGGTCACGGAGATCGCCACCTCGTAGATCGCGGAGCCGCTGACCAGCGCTTCGACCTTGCCGGGCGCGATCTGGAGGTCGATCACCGAACCGTTGCGCACGTAGGTGCGGCCCCGCGGCAGACGGTTCGAGAAGTCGCTGTAGCGCTCGAGGTTCCGGCACCACGAGTCGCCCCAGAACGTCTTGGTGATCTTGCGGCCGCCGGCCACGACCTTCACGGGCGACAGGGTGCGGCCCTGGCCGTCGAGCTGGGTCGACAGACGGGCAGCGTTGCGGCGGCGCTGGGCAACGGGCACGTAGTCGGGCCAGGAACTGTATCGGGATCGGCGGCGGCGCAAGGGACTCGGTGGGCGTTGGTTGGGGCTTGGGCGCGGGCTCGGATCATTCTCCGACGGCGCTGTCGATGTCGAGGGAAACCAGCTTCATCAGCTCGTCATTCGAGAGTTCGGTGAGTGCGACCTCGTCACCGCTGCCGAGGATCTCCTCGGACAGCGCGACCTTCGCCGCGATCAGCTCGTCGATCCGCTCCTCGACGGTGCCGCGGCAGACGAACTTGTGCACCAGCACGTTGCGGTGCTGGCCGATCCGGTAGGCGCGGTCGGTCGCCTGGTTCTCCACGGCAGGATTCCACCAGCGGTCGAAGTGGACCACGTGCGAGGCGGCAGTCAGATTGAGGCCGGTGCCGCCCGCCTTCAGCGACAAGACGAAGAACGGCGGACCGTCGTCGCGGGCGAACGTCTCGACGAGCTTCTGGCGCTGCTTCACCGCGGTCCCGCCGTGCAGCACGAGTCCCTGCCGGCCGAACACCTCGCCGAGGCAGTCGGCGAGCGGATCGATCACCTGCCGGAACTGCGTGAACACGAGCACCTTCTCCTGGCGCGCCGCGATCTCGTCGCAGAGATCTGCGAGGCGTTGGAACTTGCCGCTGTCGCGGCGCTCGTAGGCTCCATCGTCGAGCCACTGGGAGGGATGGTTGCAGATCTGCTTGAAGCGCAGCAGGAACGCCAGCACGAGTCCGCGCCGCTCGACTCCTTCGGCGCCTTCGGCGAGCTGCTTCTGCAATGCGTCCACCGATTGCTGGTAGAGCGCCGCCTGCTTCTTGCTCAGCGAGCAGTAGGTCTGCAGCTCGACCTTGTCGGGTAGGTCGGCGATCACCCGGCGGTCGCTCTTCAGCCGGCGCAGGATGTAGGGGCGCACGAGATCCCGCAGCGGGCCATAGCCGGTGCCGCCGAGGCCCTTCACGTACTTCGCGAAGCGGCTCGAGGTGCCGAGCAGGCCCGGGCAGGTGAAGTCGAACAACGACCACAGATCGGACAGGCGGTTCTCGATCGGTGTGCCGGTCAGCGCGATGCGGCCGTGGCACTCCAAGGCCTTGACGGCGCGCGTCTGCTGGGTGTTCGGGTTCTTGATTGCCTGCGCCTCGTCGAGCACCACCGCGTTCCATTGCACGGCCGCCGGCCACTTCTGGCGCAGCAGCGTGCCGTAGCTGGTGACGACCACGTCGACGGCGGCGAGTCGTCGCGCGGTGAGCTTCGCGATCTCCGCGGACGGCATGGCGCTCGGGTGCGCCACCAAGACCTTCAGACTCGGCGCGAAGCGGGCGAGTTCGGCCGACCAGTTGGCGATCAGCGACGCCGGCACGACCACCAGGTTCTGCCCGCGGCCGTTGTTCTCCGCCTGGATCCGCAGCAGCAGCGCCACCACCTGCACGGTCTTGCCCAGGCCCATGTCGTCGGCCAGGCACGCGCCGAGGCCGAGCCGGTAGAGCAGCCACAGCCAGCGCAGGCCGACCTCCTGGTAGGGGCGCAAGGTGGCGTGCAACGACGGGCCCGGATGCGCCGACTCGGCGGCCGAGGGGTCGCGGATCTTCGCCAGCAGCTCCTGGAGTCGCTGGTCGGCCACGACCGTCGTCCAGCTCCGCTCGACCTCCTCGGGTGCGCTCGCCTTCGCCTGGTCGAGCGAGACGCCGGCGAGCAGGCGCATGCCTTCGGCGAAGCCGAGGCCCTCGGTCCGCAGCCGCGTCCCGACCTTCTGCCAATGCGCGAGCGCCTCTGCGAGCTTCTCGCGATCGACCTCGACCCAACGCCCTTTGATCAGCGCCAGCCCGCCGGTGGCCTGCTCCAAGCGGCGGCGTTCCTCGGCGGTGAGTTCCTCGCCGTCCAGTGCGCAGCGCAATTCGAACGACAGCAGCGAGTCGACGCCGAGCTGGCCATCGGTCGGTGCGCCGAGGGTGACCGTCGCGGAGACGCGCGAACGCCGACGTCGATCGGGATGCCACCAGTCCGGGATGCGGGTGACGAGGCCGGACTCCTCGAGCGAGGGCACGTCTTGCAGGAACCGCCAGGCCTGGTCGGGATCCCAGGTCTGGGCCTGGAACACCGCCTTCGACCGGACCAGTTCGGCGACCAACGGGCTCCGCTTGGCCGCGCGCTGCACGGGGGCCAGCAGCGCCAGCAGGCGGTCGCGATCCTCGGCGAACTCGCGGAGCGCTTCGCCGAGGGGCTTGTGCTGCACCTTGTTGCTGCGGCCGACCGCGGCGGCGTAGGTGGCCAGGAAGGCGAAGGGCCGGGCCGCATCGCGCTTGTGCTCGGCGAGATGGAAGCACACCCGGCCGACCAGGTGCCACGCGGGATTGATCGAGGCGAGGAATGGCTGGGCGCCGCCGTGCTGCTCGCTCAGATCCCGCAAGGCCGCATCGACGTCGCTCCAGAGGGCCTCGAGGACGTCGATGGTCAGGTACTCCCCGCCGACGAGCTCGGGCGCCGCGAGGGCGAGGGCTGCGAGTTCGGTGCGTGGAGCCGTCAGGCGCTGTGGCTTTCCATCCGGTCCGGTCGCCGCACAGAACCGCGTCACGAACAGATGGGTGAATCGCTGCCAGAAGGCCAGCGAGGGCGGCAAATCCGGCGGCATCGATGCCGCGCCGAGCTGCAGCAGGCCATGCCCGACTCCGGTGCGAAAGGCCCGCTCGAGTGCCGCGGCGACGCGCGGCGGGAGGTGCGAGTGCCGCTCCGGATCGGTCGAGAGGTGCAGGCCGCCGTGCGGGTCCAGGACCAGGCGAAGGGCCGGTACGGGTTGCTCGGTGGGTGCTGAGGGCTGCGGACGTCGTGGCACGGCGCGGGTGAGGTTAGCAGCGGGAGCCCTTCGTGCCGCAATCGAGGCGCGGATCCTGGGGTGCGGTGCGGACCGCCTTCCGACGACCGACCGTTGTCGCATGCCGGCTGCTCGGTCAGGCTGGTCGGCGTCCGCTCCCTCATCCTGCCGAGAGGTCCTGATGTCGACGAACCAGCTCGCGCTCGCCGCGGTCCTCGTGCTGGCTTCCACGCTGGAAGCCCAGGGCGTGGCGCCTGCACCTCCCAACATCGTCCTCATCAATGCCGACGACGTCGGCTATGGCGATGTCGGCTGCTACGGCGCGACCAAGGTGCGCACGCCGCACATCGATCGCCTGGCTGCGGAGGGGCGTCGATTCACCGATGCACACTCCGCGTCCGCGGTCTGCACGCCGTCGCGCTACGCGCTGCTCACCGGGGAGTATCCGTTCCGTCAAGGGCTGTCCGCGCCGGTGTTCCTGCGCACGCCCTGTGTGATTCCCGCGGGCAAGACCACCCTCGCCGACGTGATGCGTCGTGCGGGTCATGCCACGGCATTGCTCGGCAAGTGGCACCTCGGTTTCGGGGAACGGCAGCCGGTCGACTGGAACCAGCCGCTGACCCCCGGGCCCCTGGAGTTCGGCTTCGACCACTACTTCGGCGTGCCGGTGGTCAACAGCCACGCACCGTTCGTCTGGGTCGAGGACCATGCCGTGGTCGGCTTCGATCCGGCAGACCCGTTCGTCTACGGCCAACCAGCGGCGACGAAGCCGTTCCGCGAGAAGTTCCAGCCCCGCGCCATAGGCGGGGCGCGTGCTGCGCACGAGCGCTACGACGACGAGCAGGTGGGAACGGAACTGGCGCGGCGAGCAGTGGAGTGGATCCGCGGCCATCGGGAGGAGCCGTTCTTCCTCTATCTCGCGACCACCAACATCCACCATCCCTTCACGCCCGCGCCGCGCTTCCGCGGGACGAGCGATTGCGGGATGTATGGCGACTTCGTCCACGAACTCGACTGGATCGTCGGCGAGGTGCTGCAGGCCTTGGAAGACGCGGAGCTCGCCGAGGAGACCCTGGTGATCTTCACGAGTGACAACGGCGGCATGCTCAACATGGGCGGGCAGGAGGCGTGGAAGGCCGGTCACCGGCTCAACGGCGACCTGCTCGGGTTCAAGTTCGATGCCTGGGAGGGCGGTCACCGGGTTCCCTTCGTGGTCCGCTGGCCGGGCCACGTTCCTGCCGGCACGACCTCCGATCCGTTGATCTCGAACGTCGACCTGCTCGCGACCTTCGCGGCGCTCACCGGCCAGCGCCTTGCCGACGACGAGGGCGTCGACAGCTTCGACGTGCTCCCGGCACTGGTCGGATCACCGGAGCAACCGATCCGCGACCACCTGGTGCTCGAACCGCACTCCTCGAAGCACCGTGCGCTGCGCGAGGGGAGCCACGTGTTCGTCGACGCACGGGGCGCCGGTGGCTTCGCCGCCAAGGAGATCGGCAGCCACGGGCTGGGCGGGCCGGCTGCGCACCTGCTCACCGGGCAGGAGAACAGCGACATCGTCGACGGCAAGCTGCGGCCCGATGCGCCCGTGGGCCAGCTTTACGATCTCGCGGCCGATCCGGCAGAGACGCGGAACCTGTATCGCGAAGAGCCCGAGCGGGTGGCGGCGATGCGGGCACGGCTGGCTGAGCTGGTCGGCTCGGAGCGGACGGCGCCGACGCGGTGAGTGGCAAGGCTCCGGCGACCGCCGCAACCGCCTAACGGACTCCCTCCGGCATCGGCTTCGCTCAATTGCCGATCATGATCGACAATCCCTCGCTCGGCCGGATCCCCGACGCGATCGCGCAGGTCCCCGGAGCGGGCGGCCCCGCGGTGAACCACTGCGCCGCGATGCGCACGCCGCTGAGCGCATTGTCGCAGGGGATCGCCAGGAGGAACTCGCTGGCCGACTGGTTCAGGGGTCGCGTCGCCGCCACCAGCGGGACGATGAAGTCACCGCAGGCACCGCCGCAGACCGAGACGCGCGCCGCATTCGGGTCGCCGATGAGCAGCGCGGCGACGGTCGCCTGGGCATCGGCACTGGTCAACGTCAGCGTGAAGTTCTGGTTGCCCACTGCGGCAGCGCTACGGGTTCCAGCGACCGCGCCGCCGGCACAGAGGCCGGTGTTCGGCAGGGGCGAGACCTGACCGCCGCGGAAGGTCTGGAGGAAGGTGACCCGCGGAGTGCCGTTGCCTGGGGTGCTCGACGACGAATCGGAGTTCTGGCGGCGGCGTACGAAGAGGCCCTCGTCGGTGCCGGTCTCGCCGCCGGACAGTCGCGAGGTGAGCGCCGGGCTGTAGTCGATCTGCGAGTCGCCATTGGCGAGGAGCAGCGGGTTGCCGCAAGGTGCTGCGCTCTGCAGTTCGAGGTTCTGGAGCAGCACGTCCGAGTTGGGCACGTTGATCAGCGGGTTCGATGAGCCTGTGGTCGGAGTGCCACCATTGGGGACGGTGATTGCCGTGGTGTACTTCGAGTCCAAGAGCGTGATCACCGGATCGTGCTCGTCGACGCCGGGATTCGCGGCGACGGCCGCGGTGTCGATGATCCGGATGGAGTTGGACTGCCAGGCGCCGTGCGACGAGAGGATGTCCCGGTCGGTCGTCATCGTCGATTCGCGGGATTCGGCGACGATCGTGAACCTGTTGCCGTCACCCGCGATGTCGCTGCGGACGATGCCGGCCTGGGGAACGGTGAACGCCACGACCGGAACGCCGATGGCGTTGCCGGTGGCGTCCAGTGCCAGCACGAGGAGCACCGATCCGGTCGCGCGGAACGAGACGAAGTGGCGCTGCGCCGCGCCGCCGCTCTTGGTGATCGCCGGGAGGTCGGGGGCCACCGCGTTGAAGATGGTGGTCGGAGTGCCGGGGATGGCGGGGACCACCGAGAGGTCGAGGATGCAGGACTTGAGCTCGGTCGGTGCGGCCGGTGTCGCGGCGGGACCCTCGGCCCACACGATCGTGACCTGGCGGCCATTGGCGGTGATGTCGCCGCCGACGTCCGGAGTCAACTCATCGACACCAGCCTGCGCGGCGATCGGGAACGGCGCGCTGCTGAAGGACCAGGGGCCCGGGAACGCGGTGGCGGCATCGAGGACCGCGCCATAGACGTCCCAGTCGCCATTGTTGACGCGCTCCTGCCAGACGATCACGAACTGGTCGGTGGAGGCACAGTTGGCGACCTGCACGTTGCTGATCTCGCGGCCACCCGAAGTGTTGCGGACCCCGAAGCTCGAGCCCGAGGTCGGGCGTTGGGGCGTCGTCGGGAACGACCCCTGGAAGGCCGCCGCCCAGATCTGGCCGTAGGTCTCGCAGTAGACGCCGGTCGACGCGTCGTAGGCGATGTCGAACTCGACGTCGCCGAACGAGCGGCCGCCGCCATTCTCCGAGCCGAGGCTCTGCGCCGACGGTCCGGCGGTGGTGAGTGCTGTCGAGGCGAGAAGGAGTGCGGCGAGGCGGGAAAGGGTCAGAGCGAGGTCGTTCATGGGGCTGGTCGGGATGGGGATTCCCGAAAGGGAGCGAGAGGCTTGGCAGCTTAGCGGAACCGTCGGATGCGGGCGGGAGGTTGCCGGGGCGCGCTGTCAGCAGCCGGCCGTTCGCCAGCCAGCGATGGATGGCGACTGGTTCCGGTTCGTCGGTCTCCTGCACGGCGACGGCGAGCCGGTCCCCTGTCTGGGCCTCGTGCCCGATCGCGGTTGCGTGAGCGCGAGAACTCATCATTCCCCCGATCGTTTCCTCGACGGCGGGTCGGCGGGGCTGGGCCGCGTTTTCTCCCTCACCGCCTTACATAGACTCCCTCCGACCGATGCGGCTGCAGCTCCCACCCGTCGCTCCGGAACGGATAGGCCGGCAGCTCCTTGCCGTTCATCAAGGAGCCCAGCGGAAGGTTCGACCACGCATAGCGCACCGCCACCGGTTCGGGCACGGCGTCGCAGAACACCTCCACCTGGGTCTTGTCGACGATCCGCGCGTCCGCGACGTGGAACTCCCGATCCGCGCCGGCGAGGTAGAAGCCGAGCGCCTGGTCCTTGTCGAGGCGGAGTCCGTCCGCGGTGCCGTTCTCGAAGCGAATCCGGATCCGGCCCTCGGTGGTGATCTCGGTGCCGGCATAGACGGGGCCGCGCCATGGGAGCGGCTTCCTGTCGGGACCTTGCGCGCCGTACACCTCCGCCAGCGCCCAGCGCGCCAGGCGCTCGCCCACGGGGCGCTTGTGGCCGGGGTGGATGTTGGCGTCGGAGTTCAGGTCGAACGAGACGATCAGGCCGGTGTGTGGCGTGCGCCGCCACGTGTCGAACTGGACCTCGCGCACCACGTTCGTGTGGTGGTGCATGTCGTAGGTCATCGTGCGGCGGTTGCTCCAGCCGCCGATCTGCACCAGGCCGAACGGCAGCTCCGGCGCGGCGAAGAGTTCACGCCAGCTCTCGATCACCGCCGGGAAGGTGTCGGGGAACGGCAGGAACATGTCGCCGAAGGCGTTGTTCTCGCCCTGGAAGTACAGCACTCCGCGAACCGTGAGGCCGGCGAGGGGAGCCATCATCCCGTCGTATCCGCCGCCGGGGTGGCGCTTGTGGCTGGGGTCCTCGAAGGCGCCGTGGTCGGGGCGTCGGGGTTCCTGCGCGCCGGCCGCCTTGGCGGTGTCGCGGGCCTGCTCCCAGGTGGTCATGGCCTCGGCATAGCGACGCTCGGCGCCCGCCTCGCCGCCACCGGCCCGCCACTCGGTCATCGCCTCCTCGAACGTCGCGAACATCGGCGCCACCGACGGCATCTGTCGGAGCCGCGGCTTGGGCACCCAGAACTGCGCGGAGGTGCCGCCCCACGACACGTCGACGAGGCCGATCGGTATCTTCAGATGGCGGCGCAGTCGCTGCGCGAAGTAGTAGCCGACCCCGGTGCAGTCGACGACCGAGTCGGGATCGATCGCGCGCCAGCCCTCGCCCTCGCCGCCGTGCTCGGGGCGTACGTAGTCGCGTCGCGGCGCGCCGCGGGCCTCGTTGGGCAGGCGGACGAAGCGCAGCAGGGAGTCGTCGGCCGAGGGGATCTCCAGGTCGGCATCGCGCGTGCCGCGGACTGTCCACGCCATGTTGCTCTGGCCGCCGCAGATCCACACGTCGCCGACCACGACGTCGTCGAGCGTGAACGCGGTGCCGCCGAGCTGCAGTTCGAGGCGACGGCCGTCGGCACTGGCGGCGAGCGGATCGAGGGTGACCGACCAGGCACCGGTGTCGTCGACCACCGCGCGGCGCTCCTGGTCGGCGAAGCGGACGATCGCCGGCTGGCCGGCCGCGCCCCAGCCCCAGACGCGCACTGGCCGCTCCCGTTGGAGCACCATGTGGCTGTCGAAGATCCGGGCGAAGCCGGGCTGCTGGGCCGAGAGCGGCGCGGCCACCGCGAGCAGGGCGGTCATCGCGGAACAGGCCGGGACGAAGGGAGATCGCATGGCCACGGAGCTTAGCCCGGGCGGTTCTCGACTGGATGTCGCACCGTGACGCGCCGGATAGGGGACCACCCTCTGTCGATTCGGCGCCTTTCGTTGCGGAACCGGGCCGCGATGTCATCTGCGCACCGCCCGGGCGTTGTCCTCGCATGCCACACCATCGCTCGATGTCGATCCGCGGCGCGCTGGTGCTCGCCGCGTGCATTGGTTCTCTGGCCGCCCAGACCGCGACCTGGGAGGCGCCGGCTCCGGCAGCCGCACCGCCCGCGCGCTCCAGCGCCGTTCTCGTGCACCACGACGCGGCCGGCCACGCACTGTTGTTCGGAGGGCTCCAGAGCCTGGCCGCATCGCAG
This sequence comes from bacterium, assembly GCA_030432695.1. Taxonomy (GTDB): domain Bacteria; phylum Planctomycetota; class UBA1135; order UBA1135; family UBA2386; genus JAUILN01. Next base: position 132,854 of record JAUILN010000018.1, read on the forward strand.
GTGTTCGGCGACACCTGGGTCTGGGACGGCAGCGATTGGCGCGCCGCTCCGGGAGGCCCGCCGGCGCGCTATGGCAGCCGGGCTTGCTACGACCCGGTCGGTCGTCGCGTGGTTCTGTGGGGCGGGTTCGCGCTGCCCTTCCCCACTCTGCTGAACGACACGTGGGAACACGACGGTGTGGCCTGGCGATCGATCCCGACCGCCCAAGCCCCTGCGTTCCCCGGCGAGATCGCCTGGGACGGCAATGGCGGTCACGTGATGTGCTTCCGCCCGAACGAGACCTGGCGGCTCGACGCCGACCGGTGGACCCGGCTCCGGATCGGTGGCGGCCCGATCGGGTTCATCGTGGCCGCAGCCTGGCATGCGGCGAGTGCACGGACGGTCGTGGTATCCGCACGTGACGCGAGGCTCGAGACCTGGCTGTGGCACGGCAGCGGTTGGGAGCAGGCCCAGCCGATCCATGCGCCGCCGCCGCGGACCGCCTCCCAGCTGGTCGCGCACTCGACCCGCCCGGTGCTGATGCTGGTCGAGGGCATCGAGTTCGTCGTGCCCCGGGAGGACCTCTGGGAATGGAACGGCAGCGATTGGCGGGAGCGCTTCCCGGCGGCCCGCCACGGGCTCGACCGCGGCTTCGCGGTGGGCGCCGACCCGGGCCCGGGGGCATTGATCGCCTTCGGCATGAACCCGAGTGCCGGGCCGACCAGCTGGCGCTTCGTCGATGGTGGCGACCTCGCCTCGCTGGCTCCGCTCGGCTATGGCTGTCGTGGTACCGCCGGTACGCCGAACCTGTCCTCGGCCGACCGGCCGTGGCTCGGCGAGACCGTGCGGCTGCAGCTCACCGGCCTGCCGCCGAGCCGTCTCGCTGTGCCGTTCGGGCTGCTCGGGTTCTCGGCCGAGCAACTCGGCGCTCAGGGTCTGCCGCTCGATCTCGGCTCGATCGGCATGCCCGGGTGTTGGCTGCGCGTCTCCGCCGAAGTGGATCAGGTCCTCGGCAATGCCTTCGGCACCGCCACCTGGAACGTTCCGCTGCCTGCCGATCCGGCATTGCAGGGCCTGGTGTTCCATCTGCAGGCCTTGGTCCTCGACCACGACGCCAACGCCTTCGGCGCGACCCTCAGCAATGCGCTGACCGCCCGGGTCTTCTCGCGCTGAGCCGGGTCCGTCCCGGCCCGGTCGGCGAGAAGATCGCCGATGGCGCTTGCGGTGCGCGGACGGATGGAAGCCAATCGCTCCGTTCCCCACACCGGAGAAGAACCATGCCCTCGAACAACCGCATCGTCACCTACGTCAAGCCCGGCGTCGTCGAGCTACGCGACTACGCCTTCCCGAAGCTGGAGATGGAGTACCGCGGCAAGACCCGCAAGTGCCCGCACGGCGTGATCGGCAAGGTCGTGTCGACCAACGTCTGCGGCTCCGACCAGCACATGGTCCGCGGCCGGACCACCGCACCCGAGGGCCAGACGCTGGGCCACGAGATCACCATCGAGGTGGTGGAGAAGGGCCCCGACGTCGAGTTCCTGGAGATCGGCGACATCTGCTCGGTGCCGTTCAACATCGCCTGCGGGCGGTGTCGGAACTGCAACGAGGGCAAGACCGGCATCTGTCTGAACGTGAACCCCGACCGGCCGGGCTCGGCCTACGGCTACGTCGACATGGGGGGCTGGGTCGGCGGGCAGGCGGAGTGGGTGCTGGTGCCCTACGCCGACTTCAACTGCCTGAAGTTCCCCGACCGCGACCAGGCGATGGCGAAGATCAAGGACCTCACCCTGCTGAGCGACATCTTCCCCACCGGCTTCCACGGCGCGGTCACCGCCGGTGTCGGTCCCGGCAGCACGGTCTACATCGCCGGTGCCGGACCGGTCGGTCTGGCGAGTGCCGCATCCTGTCACCTGCTCGGTGCCGCCTGCGTGATCGTCGGTGACCGGATCCCCGAGCGGTTGGCGCAGGCGCGGTCGTTCGGCTGTGAGACGGTCGACATCAGCAAGGGCCCGGTGCCCGACCAGATCGCCGAGATCCTCGGTGAGCCGGAGGTCGATGCCGGCGTCGACTGCGTGGGCTTCGAGGCCTGCGGTCATGGCGACCACGCCCACCACGAGCAGCCGGCCACGGTGCTCAACGCGATGATGGAGGTCACCCGAGCAGGTGGCGCGGTGGGTATCCCGGGCCTCTACGTGACCGGCGATCCGGGCGCGGTCGACGACGCGGCGAAGGTCGGCAACCTGTCGATCCGCATCGGGCTCGGCTGGGCCAAGAGCCACTCCTTCGCCACCGGGCAGTGCCCGGTGAAGAAGTACAACCGCCAGCTCATGCAGGCGATCCTGTTCGACAAGGTGCAGATCGCCAAGGCGTGCAACGTGGTGGTGGTGCCGCTCGAGGAGGCGCCGGCGGCCTACCAGGACTTCGACGCGGGGGCAGCGAAGAAGTACGTGCTCGATCCGCACGGTGTGGTGGCCTGAAGTGGTGCGGGTGTCTGCCAGGCGCCCTGCACGGGGGCGGAGCGGGAACATGCACATTCTGCCGGAGACCGTCCCACCGCGAGGCGGGCGGCGCCCGGCCAGCTCCGGCCGGCTCGACGTCCCGGAGCGGGCATGCTTGTTGAATCCCGCCCGCTGCCATGAAGGACACAACCGTCAAGAAGGTGACTTCCGCGCACGCTCCGGTCGGTGAGGGTGGTCAGCGGTATCTCGTCTCCGGCAAGCGGGTCGCGATGCGGCAATGGGTCGAGGAGCCGGGGGCGGCGTCGCAGACCACCGAGCGCGACTTCGAGACGGTCGGCTTCGTGGTCTCAGGGCGCGCCGAACTCGAGGTTGCCGGCCAGAAGGTGATCCTCGAGCCGGGCGACAGCTGGCTGGTGCCGAGCGACGTCGAGCACAGCTACCGGATCCTGGAGTCCTTCGTCGCGGTCGAGGCGACGTCGCCGCCGGCGCGAGTGCACGACCGCGACCGGTGAGGGAGAGCGTCGGAGTCTGGCTGGCCCGCTGGTCCAACTCGTCCCGTTCCCCTCGCTTGCCGCGCACCGCCCCGGTTTCAGTCCTCGGGCACCTGCCAGCCTCGCAGGCGCTCGCGCATCAACCGTTTGGCGCGGTGCAGCCTCGACTTCACCGTCGCCGGTCGCAGCGCGAGCCGTCGTGCGATCATCTCGCACGACAGGCCGTCGACGTGGCGTAGCACGATGACCTCGCGTTGCGTCGGCGGGAGTTCGCTCGCCGCTTCGAGGAATGCCGTGCGGAACTCGGTCTGCTGCGCGCAGCTCAACGGATCCTGCTGGGGGCTCGCCGGAGGTTCGTTGTGGAAATCGTCGTCCGGCGAGGCCGCGTCGAGGGAGGTCATGGCGTGTCGGCGGGCGCGGAAGACGTCGAGGCAGTGGTTGCGGGTGATGCACGCGACCCAGGTGGTCATGCTCGCCCGCTGCTGGTCGTAGCGGTGCAGATTGCGCAGGATCTTCACGAACACGTCCTGCGCGGCGTCCTCGCGTTCCTCGGCAGGGCGACCGCCGAGGTAGCGATAGACGTTGGAGAGCACCACGGGGCGCAGCTCCTCGGCGAGTCCGTGCCGGGGGCGGCGGATGGTTGCGGGCGGCCGCGGCGATTGCGTGGATGCCATGCGCACCGGCTCGGCAAGGGCTGTGCCGCGCGTTGGAGGACCCGCGGGTGCGGCATGCGCGTTGCGATCCGCCGCGACCGACGGGACGAACCTACCTACCGATCGACGTCCCGGACCAGGAGGAGAAGACATGGCCAGGATCGCATTCGTGCTCGCGGACGACTACGAGGACTCGGAGTTCAGGCAGCCCTACGAAGCCGTGCGCGAGCGCGGTCACGAGGTGGTGGTGATCGGCAGGTCGCCAGACGAGGAGGTCTCGGGCAAGCGCGGTGGCGACCGCGTGACCATCGAGATGGGCTCGGACGGCCTCGATGCCGGGGAATTCGACGCGTTGGTGATTCCCGGGGGCTACTCACCCGACAAGCTGCGCACCGACCCCAAGATCGTCGCCTTCGTCACCGAACTGGTCGAGTCGGGCAAGCCGGTCGCGGCGATCTGCCACGCGGCCCAGCTGCTGGTCGAGTCGGAGGTGCTCGACGGGCGGACGCTGACCTCTTGGCCGTCGGTGCGGAAGGACGTCGAGAACGCCGGCGGCACCTGGGTCGACCAGGAACTCGTCGAGGACGGCAACCTGATCACCTCGCGGAAGCCCGACGATCTGCCGGCCTTCTGCGGGGCTCTGCTGGAGCGACTTGGCTGACGGCCCCAAAGCGCGCGCTGGCGTGCGCAGATTGTGCACGTCGGGACGGTGATCGAGGGCCGTGGCGCGACCCGTACCGGCGGCTCTTCCGGCGTCCGGTCCCCTGCGTCGCGGGCACGTCGCTTGCGCACCGACGCGGCATGGCCACGAGACCGATTCCCCGGGACGGCAGCTTCGACGCGACGGTCGGACTCGTACGAGACCCGTATCGCTACATCGCCCGCCGAGCCCGCGAACTCGACTCCGACGTCTTCGAGACCCGCGTCATCCTGCGTCGCACGCTGTGCATGACCGGTGTCGATGCGGCCCGGCTGTTCTACGACAGCGCGCGGTTCCGGCGCAGGGGAGGCATGCCGGCACCGCTGCGCAAGACGCTGACCGGTGAAGGCGGAGTGCAGGGGCTCGACGACTCCGCGCACGTCCACCGCAAGCGGATGTTCCTCGACCTGATGAGTCGGCAACGCCTCGACGTGCTCGAGGCGATCGCCGACGACGAATGGCAGGCCGCGGCGGCCCGGTGGAGTTCTGCCAAGGTCGAACTCTATGCGGCCTCACAGGCGATCCTGATGCGCGCGGTCTGTCGCTGGGCGGGCGTGCCGGTCGAGGACGACGAGATCGAGCAGCGCACGCAGGACCTGACGGCAGCCTTCGACGCCGCGGGCTCGGTGGATCCCCGGCGCCACCTCGGTGCGCGCTTCGCCCGCCGCCGCGCGGAGCGTTGGCTCGCGGAGCTGATCGAGAGGATCCGCGCGCGCGAGATCGTCGGGCCGCGCGAGGTGGCGGCGCAGGCCATCGCCCACCACCGCGATCCCGAGGGCAGGCTCCTGCCGCCGCGGATCGCCGCCGTCGAACTCCACAACGTGCTGCGGCCGACGGTCGCGGTGTCGGTCTACTTCGTGTGGATCGCCCACGCGCTGCACGAGCATCCGCAGGCGCGGGCGGCGCTGGTCGGTGCACCCGACGCAGAGTTCGAGCACTTCGTCCAGGAGGTGCGACGCTACTACCCGTTCTTCCCGGCGGTCGCGGCGGTGGTACGGCACGACTTCGAATGGCGCGGTTTCGCGTTCCGGCGTGGCACGCGCGCGCTGCTCGATCTCCACGGCACCAACCACGATCCGCGGACCTGGGACGAGCCCGAGGCCTTTCGTCCGGCTCGCTTCCGCGGTCGGGAGATCGGCGCGTTCGAGTTGATCCCGCAGGGTGGTGGCGAACACTCGAGCGGCCACCGCTGCGCCGGCGAGTGGCTCACCATCGCCCTCATGAAGCGCGCGCTACGGCACCTCGCCAACGGGTTGGACTACGGAGTGCCACCACAGGACCTTCGCATAGACCACGCGCGTCTGCCGGCGTTGCCCCGCAGCCGGATGGTCCTGTCGGAGGTCGGAAGGGCGTAGGAGCCCGGCCGGAGAGTGGTCGCGGAGTGCGGCATGCCTCACTTCCGCCGGATCCGGTATTCGGGATGCTCGGCGGCGACGAGGCGGTGCCCGGTGAGGTTGCACCATGCCGGCAGGTCGATCGGCGCGCCGGGGTCGGTGGCGCGCAGCGCGAGCACGCCGCCCGGCGCGAGGGCCTTCAGGCGGAGGCGCAGTTCCAGGACCAGGTCGCCGCAGCCCATGTCGCCGGCGTCCCAGCGGTCCTCGGGCGGGGCCGTCGCGGCAGGGGCCCCGGCGGCCGGCAGGTCGGGAGGCGAGGCGGTCCGGTCGATCAGGCACGCCGGCGCGGCGTCGGCGGTCATGCCCTCCAGCTCGCTGGCGCGCGTCCAGGCGGTGAGGAAGCAGTCGTGGTGGCGCACGTAGTCGAAGGTGCGCGCGCGCAGGTCGTGGGTCGACTCGGCCATGTGCGCGGCGATACAGCCGAGGCAGCGCGGCGCGTTCTTGTAGCCGAGCACCAGCGCCAGCACCGCGTCGTGGCCGCAGAGGGTGGTGCCGCAGGCGTGGCACGGGGTGCCGGTGATGCGCGCGGTGTCGGCGAGCGCCGAACGGGTCCTGGGGTCGTGCGCGTCGTGCTTCGACGTCTCAGCCATGGCGTTCGCGGAGGATGCGCGCCGCGGTGACCATCGAGCGGAGCTTGGCGGTCGCCACCCCGGCCTCGTTGACGCAGCGGTTGGCGAAGCAGCCGAAGCCGCAGTCGGGGTTCAGGTAGATCCGCTCGGCGGACCAGTAGCGCAGCGCCTCCTCGGCGCGGGCCACGATGGCGGTCGGGTCCTCGGCGGTGTCGGTGCGCGGGTTCACGCAGCCGAGGCCGAGTTCCTTCGCAGCGAGCGCTTCGCCGACGATGCGCAGCTCGCCGGCGCGGGGCGTGGCGTACTCGAGGACGAACTGGTCGGTGTGCATGTGGGTGAAAGCCGGCAGCAGGCCTTCGTAGTCGCCGGTGAGCAGCACGTCCTCGCGGCGGCTCCAGTTGCCGCGGCACACGTGGATCCCGGTGCGCACACCGTCCACGCCGGCCACGACGCGATTCAGCAGCGTCGCCGCGTAGTCGAGTTCGGCACCCGCATCACGGCGGGTGGCCAGGGTCGCTCACATGAATGTTCGTCGGTTCTGTGCTTCGCCGAGCGCCACCTCGGTGAGCACCGGCTCGTCGAACTGCACGAAGGCGGCGCCGGCGTCGCGGAGTTCGAGCAGCTCCTCGCGGAGGATCCGCACCACGTCGTCGCCGAGTTCGGTCTTGTCGGCGTAGCCGGCACGCGAGAACGCGCCGACCCACATCGAGCGGGTCAGCAGGTAGGGGCCGGGCAGCGAGACCTTCACCGGCTTGTCGGTGAGCTGCTGGACGAACCGCAGCTCGTCGACCGCCAGCGGTTCGCGGCGCGCGAGCCGGCCCACGCAGGTCGGGTTGCGGATCGCCGAGGCCGGCACGTCGAGGGTGGTCAGCATCTCCTCGAAGGCGGCCTTGTCCTCGACGGTGTCCAGCATCTCGGCCAGTGACATCAGCCGGGTGCCGTCGAGCTTGTCGGTGACGAACGAGTAGAAGTTGTCGCGGCGCTGCTCGCCGTCGACCACCACGTCGACGCCGGCGTCGAGCTGGGCCTCGACGCAGGTCCGGACCTCGTGGTCGGCGACCGCGTCGAACTCGCGAGGCGTGATGCGGCCGCGCTGCTTGTCGCGCAGCGCGCGGAGCAGCTCGCGGGAACGGGGCCAGCTGCCGACCTGGGTGACGGTGAACATGACTGCCTCAGACGATCGCCAGCTTCGCGGTGAGTGCGGTGGCCTTCTGGAGGGTGGCGTAGAGCGGCGAGCGGCGCAGCGTGTCGTCCCACACCGCGCGGACCCGCGCCTCGTCGTCGAAGGTCGACGCGAACAGCTTGACGTCGATCGCGGCGAGCGAGGGATCGCCGTCCGACAGGCCGAGGTGGGCGGTGACGTCGTGCAGTCGACCGTTCGCGGTCAGCTCCAGGTCGTCGACCTCCAGGCCGGCGCGTGAGCAGGCCACACCGAAGCCGGTGATCAGGTCCGCGGCCAACGCGCCGAGCAGCGCCTCGACCGCCGAGGGGTGGGCGTCCTGCTCCTCGAAGCTGGCCGGCTGGCCGAGCTTCCAGGCGAAGTTGCGGCAGTAGACCGAGGTCTCGAGCGACGCCGAGGCGCGGGCCCGCAGCCGCCACTCGTAGCCGCGCGCTCGCTCCATGTCGTGCGTGAGCTGCTCGGCCTCCTGCTGGGCGGCGGCGCCGTCGCCGCGGCGCACGAAGAACCGCGTCTGGCGCTCGGTCTCGCCGGGCAGCGCGCCGAGGAAGTCGTGGCCGACCATCCGGCACCACGGCGGCAGGTCGTCGCGCACCGTCGGCTCGACGCTGCGCATCTCCAGCACTCCGCCGGCCGGCACCCGCGCCATGTTCTCGCGGATCAGCAGGACCAGGCCGGAGCCGCAGTCGAGCGCGCCGCCGTCGAACAGGGCGTCGGGCGTCAGCGCCGCCAGTTCGCGCTCGTTCAGTACGTCACGCATGGCGAGCCGTTGGTGAGCCATTCGACCAGGGCCGCGCCGCCGGCCGGCGAGGCGCCTTCGACGAGCTGGTCCTCGGTGATGCCGCGCTTCTTCATGCACGGCGAGCAGACCAGGATCTTGCCACCATTGGCGACGAACTTCTCGACCAACTCCTTCAGCGGGGCGAACGGCGCGCCCTCGTCGATCTGGTCGTACTCGCCCTTCACCGCGGCCCACACCCCGTCGGTGCTGAGGAACACCATCGTGTCCTTGTCGCTGCCGAGCGCCGCGTTGGCGACCACGAACCCGACGGTGGCCTTGTCGCCATCGGACTTCGAGTGGGTGATGGAGACGCAGAAGCTGTTGCTCATGGGCGGCAGCATAGCGGCTGCCGGACGCCGCACGCCCACTCACCTGCCGCGTCGAGGCGAGGGTTCGGTGACGTCGTGCAGACTCACGCCCACCGCGTCGCTCCAGTCCTCCGGCGCCGGCCAGGAGTGCAGCTCCGCGGCGGCGAAGTCGCAGAGGTGTAGCGAGTCGTCGGCCCAGACCAGCAGCGCCGTTCCATCAGCGGTCCGGCAGACGGCACGGATGCGTTCGGGAATCAGGTCGCGGCGCGCGAGGAACGCGCGGGCGAGGTCTTCCGCGGAGGGGCGAGCGGGCGCGTCGTCGGCGCGGAAGGCCTCGCGCAGCGACTCGGGCACGTCGTGTTCCTCCAGGATCGCCTCGCGGTCCGGCACCTCCGGGCGGAAGGCCGTTCGCCCGACTTCCCGGTCGGCGGCCACGTCGAGGGTCACCCACTCGGCGTCGCGCGTGGGGCGGTACCGCGCGAGGTCGGCGTGGGAGCCCTCGGCCGGGCGCCGCTCGGCGTAGCGCACCTGGCGACCCTGGGACTCGATCGGCAGATCGACCGGGATCACGCCGATGCCGGAGCCGCCGACCGCCTGGACGCGGCGTTGCACGACGCTCTCCCGGCCGGTCTCGAGGTCGGCGATCCGCAGTTCCTCGAACACGATGCCGGGCTTGCCGAACTCCAGCGTGACCACCGGCTGGCCGGCGGCGTCGGAGTAGCCGGCGCTTCGGACCACGAAGCGGTCGTCGAGCCAGTGGGTGGCGTGGCGGCGCTCGGCGGGGATGGCCGGCAGGTCGGTGAAGCGCCGACCGATCCGTGCGCGGGTGGCGTCGAACAACGCGAGTGCGCCGTCGATCTCGATCAGCCACCGGTCGTCGCGGCGGGCGAGCAGGTCGAAGGGCGCGTCGAGTCGTCGCAGCCTGCCGCGCTCGGTATCGATCCGCACCGGTCCGTTGGAGGTGTCGGCGTACTCGAAGCGCTCGGCGGTGCCGAGGCCGCGCACCCGCTGGGCGCGAAGCAGTTCACGGACTTCGTAACGGTCGAGGTCCACATGGAGGATGCGCGCGCGGTACGGACCGCGTCTCTCGCCGGGCTCCGGTGGAACCTGCCAGCGCAGCACGCGCGGCGAGTCGTTCAGCGGGGTCGCGTTCCACGGGCTTTCGCCCAGCGTCACGCGGCGGATCGCGGGAGCGGCGACGCGGACCTCCCAGAGCGAGACCTCGCGTGCACCTGCCGCCGACCCGAGATGCGCCAGCGCCACGAAGCGGTGCGGGTCGCGGGAGGCTGGACCGGGCGGCGCGCTCGGGTTCACGAACGGGATCTCGACCCGGGAGGGCGCAGAGGCGGGCTCTCTCGGTGGCGACGACGCGGCGATTCTCGGCGTCGGGTCGGCCGGGTCCGCAGTGGGCGCGGTGGCGGGCGCCGGGTCGACCGAGCCTCCGAGGAGCACGGCGAGCGTGCCCAGCACGACGGCGACCGCGGCGAGCAGCGCGACCGCGGCCTGCCGGCTCGTCGGTCCCGCCAGTCGCGCTGCCCCGCGCGTCGCCCTCGCCGGGATTCCCGCGGCGGAGGCGGGCTCGGGTGCGGGCAGCGAGAACATCGCCAGGGGCACCAGCCACGCCCGGCGCCCGCCGTCGACCGTGTGGTCGAGCCGCGCGCGGAGCCGCTCGAGGCCGCGCTTCAGCCGGGTGCGCACGGTGGCGTGCGGGACGTCGAGACGGCGTGCGACCTCGAGAGGTTCGAGACCTTCGACGAAGCGCAGCAGGATCGTCGCGCGGAACGGTTCCTCCAGGCGGTGGACCTCGTCGAGCACGCGGCGCAGCAGGTCGAGGCGCTCGGCGGCCTCGTCGGTACTGCTCTCGGCTCGACTCGCGGCGGCGGCCAGTTCCCGCTGCAGCCGGCGGCGCTCGGTGCGCCGGAGCTGGTTGCCGTGGTTGCGCACGATGCCCGCGATCCAGCCGCCGAGCGGTGCGCCCGCTGCCGGTGGGTGGCGCAGCGCGGTGAGCCAGGCGTCCTGCGCCACGTCGTCGCCATCGTGGGGATCGCCGACCAGCGCGCGCGCGAGGCGGCGGGCCCGGCGTGCTTCGGTGGCGAGGCGTGCGGCGTCGAGGTTGCGGAGGTCGTCGGTCATGGCTGCGCTCGGTGGTTCCCGAGGAGTTGGCCGCAGCAGCCCGTCGTGTTCCCGGTCGGGGCGACGAATCGGCGCGAGGAGCCCGATCCGGGGTTCTTCAGGATCGGGCTGTAGGGTAGCGCGCGCACCGGCAACCAATCGGTGGACATGGCCAAGCCTCCGCCAGAACCACCCGACGATGCCGGCCGGCAGGCGCGCTTCCTGGCGCTGGTCGATGGCTACCAGGGCGCCCTGCGCAAGCTGGTCGCCTGCCATGCCAGCAGCTCCGCGGACCGCGAAGATCTGTTCCAGGACATCCTGCTGCAGCTCTGGCGGGCGTTCGAATCGTTCCGCGGCGAGTCGACCTTCTCGACCTTCCTCTACCGCGTCGCGCTGAACACCGCGCTGATGGGCCGGCGGCGGCGCGGCCGGCGGGTTCCGGCCGCCAGCGAACCGGCTGTCGAGAGCCTCGCGGCGCCGACCGGGTCGGCTCCCGGCGACGGGGAGGTCGAGCGGCTCTACGCGGCGATCCGTGCGCTCGGCGCGATCGACCGTGCGGTGCTGCTGCTGGTGCTCGAGGAGCGCAGCCACGCCGAGATCGCGGCCATCACCGGCCTGAGCCTCGGCAACGTCGGCGTGCGGTTGGTCCGCGCCCGACGCCGCCTGCGCCGGATGCTCGAGACCCCGACCGACCCCAGGAGCGACGACCGATGCTCGACCAAGACCTGAAGGACCTGTGGGCCCGGGCCGATGCGGGCACCGCCGCGCGGACCCCCGCCGAACTCGAGGAGCTGCTCCGTCCGACCGCGGACCGATCGGCGCGGGGACTCGGCTTCCTGGCCTGGACCCAACTCGTGATGCTCGCGGTCACCGCGGCCTTGGCGGCGGCGAACCTGCCCGGCTACCGGAGCAACCCGACGATGCTGGCGGTCGAGGCAGGGTTGCTGCTCGCGGGACTCGGCTTCGGATACCTCGCGGTGCGCATCCTGGTGCGCGCGCGCCAACTCGCCCGCGCCGATGTTCCGCTGCTGGCTGCGGTCGAGCGGCGCCTGGCCTTCGCGCGCGGCTGCTACCGACCGTGGCTGGTCGGCGCCGCACTGACGCCGTGGATGTTCAGCCTCGCGATCAACACGCTGATCGACAACCAGGACGGGCACTACCCGATCCACCACCCTGCGGAGTTCGCGGTGGTCAGCCTGGTGATGTTCGCGATCGCCGGGGTGAGCACCAAGGTGGCCACCGACCAGGCGCTGCGCGAACTCACCGCGCTGGCCAGCGACCTGCAGGCCGATGCACTGGAGGAGACCCCAGGGCTCGCCGCCGACCGGCGCCGCCTGCGGATCGGGATGCTCGTGGCGTGTCTGCTGCTGGTGGGCGGGGTGGTTGCGGGGTTCTGGCTGTGGTTGCGGGCGGCCTGACCGCGGCGTCGAGCAGGGTGACCGGCACGCAGATCGCGGCCGCGCCTCCGCCGAGGATCCCGATCTCGTTCATGGATCGGGGAGGGCGAGTCGGGGCCTGGATCCGAGTCGACACGCGCGGTTCTCGTCGGTGCTCCGGATGAACCTCGGGCGGGGGTGTCCCGGGGGCGTGGTCCGTTCGACGGCCCGGCGCGCGGGCCGGTCCGCTCACGACGGGCTACACTTCGGAGTCGCCCTCTCCGGCCCATGTCCGACTCCGCGCCCGATCCCCGTCCAGGTGAGAGCAGTGCCTCGCGCCCCCCGAGTTCCTCGCTCGACGGCGGCCGCTTCGCGCCGGGCACCGTGCTCGCCGCGCGCTACCGCATCACGGGTCTGCTGGGCCGTGGGGGAATGGGCGAGGTCTACCGCGCCGAAGACCTCACGCTCGGCGAGCACGTCGCGCTGAAGTTCCTGCCGCCCGGCTTCGCCCGTGACCCCGATGCGCTCGCGCGCCTCCATCACGAGGTGCGCACCTCGCGGCAGATCACCCACCGCAACGTCGTCCGCGTCCACGACGTCGGTGAGGTCGACGGCGACCCGTTCCTGTCGATGGAGTTCGTGCAGGGCGAGGACCTCGCCTCGCTGCTGCGGCGCATCGGTCGACTGCCCGAGGAGAAGGGCGTGGCTCTGGCTCGGCAGATCTGTGCGGGCCTCGCGGCGGCCCACGATCGGGGCGTGCTGCACCGTGACCTCAAGCCCGCCAACGTGATGGTCGACGGCGACGGCAACGCCAAGCTGACCGACTTCGGGCTCGCTGCACTGATCGCGGACGCTGCGGTCGGTGAGCGCGTCGGCACGCCGGCCTACATGGCGCCCGAGCAGTTCGCGCGGGGCGTCGCGACCGAGGCGTCGGACATCTTCTCGCTCGGGCTGCTGCTCCACGAGATCTTCACCGGCGAGCGGGCGATCCAGGCGTCGACCGTCTCGGAGCTCACCGCCGCGCACCGTACGCCGTTCAGCGGACCCGCCGAGCGCGTGGGCGGCCTCGACCCGGCGATCGACCGCGCGGTCCGTCGCTGCCTCGCGCTGAGTCCCGGCGACCGGCCGACCTCGGCACTCCGCGTCGCAGGTGCGCTGCCGGGTGGCGACCCCCTGGCGCAGGCACTCGCCGCGGGTGAGACGCCGTCGCCCGAACTCGTCGCGCGCGCGGAGGGGCCGCCGGCATTGTCGCTGCCGGTCGTCGGCGGTCTGCTGGGGCTCGCACTGCTGGCCTTCGGCTTCATGGTCTGGTCGTTCGGCCAGACCTCGATCTTCCAGGTGGAGGGCACGCCGCTCGAGCCGGCGGTGCTCGAGCACCGCGCCCGGGAGCTGGCCCAGCGCGCTGGGGCCTTCCCGCTGGCGGCGGGCATGGGGCGCTTCGAGGTCGATCTGGCGCGTGCCAACGATGGGGGACTGAAGCGCGCCCGGTTCGCGGCTACCGACGCGCCGTGGCCCGGGCTGGTGCAGTTCGCCTACCGTGCGGGCGAGCACCCGATCGCCCCCGTCACGCGCTGGATCGGTGCCGGCACGACCTGGGACGACCCACCGGTCAACACGCCGGGCACGGTGGCCGTGCGCCTCGACAGCCGTGGCCGGCTGGTCGAACTCGTGGTCGCCCACCGCGATCCGCCCGGAGCCGGCCCGGAACCCGACGACGGATACGCTCCCTGGTTCGAGGCTGCGGGGCTGGACCGGTCCGCCTTCCGGCCCGTCGCTGCCACGGGGCTGCCGCCGGTGTTCGCCGACGAGCGCGCGGCGTGGACGAGTGGCGAGGAGAACGACGCGCGCGCGCTGCGCGTCGAGGCCGCGCGCCTCGCAGGTCGGCTGGTGTGGTGGCGGGCCGCGCCGGAGTCCGCGCCGATCGCCGCGCCGCGCGACTTCCTGGCCCCGCTGCTGGTGTTCTCGGCGATGCTGCTGATCGGAGGCTGGTTCGCCCAGCGCAACGTCCGCGCCGGCCGCGCCGACGTCCGCGGCGCGAGCGTGCTCGCCGCCTTGACCGGAGGGACCTTCCTGCTCGGCTCGTTGCTGCCGGCGCCGAGCATGTTCGTGCACGGCGGCCCCACGCTGGTGTTCCGCATCGTCGCGTTCGCGCTGCTGTTCGCAGCGGTGTCCTGGGTTGCCTACGCGGCCCTCGAACCGGCGCTGCGGCGTAGCCTGCCGAGCACGCTCCGGTCGTGGAACCGGCTGCTGCGCGGCGGCTTCGGCGATCCGTTCGTCCACCGCGACCTGTTCCTCGGTCTCGCTGCGGGTCTCCTCGAACTCGGTTTCGACGCGGCACTGTGGGGCGACCTCGACGACGTCCATGCGGTCTTTCCGCACGGTGCCGCCGCCCTGCACGGCCTCGGCGCCGTGACTGCCAGCGTCTTCCATCTGATGGTGGTGCTGGTGCCGATGGCGCTGTTCTTCCTGTTCGGCCTGCCGCGGCTCGTCGTCCGGTCGTCGATCCTGGCCGACCTGCTCGGCGCTACGCTGCTCCTGCTGTCCGTCAGCGGGTTTGCGCGTTTCGACCCGAGAGCCTGGCTCACCGCGGCGGTCGTGATCGTGCTCGCTCGATTCGTCGGGCTGGTGGCGCTGTTCGGTTTCGCGATCGTGCCGGTCTTGCTGCAGCTCACCCCGTTCACCTGGGACCTGTCGCAGTGGTGGGCAGGTCCGTCGCTGGTGGGGCCGGCCCTGGTGCTCGGCCTGCTCGTCACCACCGCGGTCCGCGCCCGGCGACGGGTGGTGGCCACCGAGGAGACCGCAACCGCATGACCGACTCCGTGATCCTGCCGTGCTCCGCGTGCGGCACCCTGAACCGCGTGCCGCTCGCGCGGCTCCAGGACGTTCCGGTGTGCAGCGACTGCCGCGCGCACCTGCTCCCCGGTCGACCCATCGATCTCGACGCGGCCGGCTTCGAGCGCCTCACCACGCGCAGCGACTTGCCGGTGGTGGTCGACTTCTGGGCGTCGTGGTGTGGGCCCTGTCGGCAGATGGCGCCGCACTTCCAGGCCGCGGCAAAGGAGCTGTGCACCCGGGCGCTGTTCGGCAAGGTCGATACCGAGCGGCATACCCAGCTGGCGCAACGCTTCGGGATCAGCGGCATCCCGACCCTCATCGTGTTCCGCCACGGCCAGGAGCTGGCGCGGCAGAGCGGGGCGCTGTCCCAGGCGCAGATCGTCGGGTGGGTGACCGCGCAGGCGTGATGCCACGCGGGGCCTCGGTCAGAACACCGTCGCGAGCAGCGCGTTGCTGACCCCGCCATCGAGCTGGTAGGCCTGCATGCGCACCTCGCCGGCGAACGGCATGTAGGGGACGCTGAGCGTGAACCGCGCCACCCCGAGCGTGTCGCTGGAGCGTTGCTCGATGGCGATCGGCTCGACGTCCATGTAGCAGTTGTCGAAGCCGAACATGGTCAGGTCGAGCGGACCGCCGGCCGGCGAGTCGAAGCCGAAAGCCAACCAGGTCATCGTGTTCGGTGGACCGACGACGCTCAGGTTCGCGGTGCTGTCGGTCGCGGTGATCGGGTCCCACGCGTCGAGGAACGGCACGTGGCCAGCGGAGCCGGGACAGCCGGCGCCGAGCACGACCGGCAGGGACGTCGGCACCGCGAAGCCGGCGAGTTCGGCGGCCGGACCGGCCGGGCCGGAGAAGCGCGTCTGCAGGAAGTTCACGTTCCAGAGCGCCTGGGTCTGGTTGGCGTCGAGCTGGACGTCGTTCGCCTCGAACGAGTCCGGGCCGGTCCGGGGGATCGAGAAGATCGTCTGACCGGGTCCCGCACCGAAGAACCCGTCCTGGAACTCGGCTTGGTCGACCGCGGCGCCGAACGTACGGGCCCGGATGTCGACACGGTCGTCACAGGCACGGGTCTCGACGATCGACTTCGCGGCGCCGGCGCTCGGGTTCTGGAAGCCGAACGCGTAGCTGACGATGCTCTCGCGCGAGCGCTGCAGCGGGACGTCGACGTCCATGCCGGGTTGGCTGGAGCGGACCCGCGCGAAGCCGCCGACGCTCTCGAGGTCGAGGATGTCGTCCACGAAGGCCCGCACCACGTCCTCGTTGATGCCGCTGGCGGTGATCCGGTGGCGGCCGAAGCCCTGCAGCGGGTTGGACGGCGTGCCGGTGAAGAACTCGACGTCCTGTGCATCGGGGAACTGCGAGACCTCGGTGCGAAGGTGCAACACGTCGATCGGTTCGGCCGCGAGCAGGCGGACCTGGACGCGGGCCGCGCCGCGGGTCCCGGCGCCCTCGAAGGAATGGGTCTCGGCGCGGCGGTACCGAGTGTGGACCAGCCGGTTGCCGGGTCGCTCCACCTCCAGCGCCGTGTTCTCGTTGAGGAAGTCGATCTGGTCGAACTGGCCGAGCACGGTCGACGCGGTCCACACCTTCGGGTCGGAGGTGGCTGCGAAGACCACGATCACGCGACCGGGTGCGCCGCCCGTGGTCAGAGCGCGCAGTGAGGCGCGGACCACCGGCAGCGAGGAGATCAAGCGCAGCCGCAGGCGGGCATTGCGGACGTCGAAGCGGGCAGTGGTGTTGCCGACCTCGTAGGCACCGGTGAAGGCCGGGGAGCCAGCGTCGGGGAGGTAGGCGCCGAATTCCTGGAACGGCGATTGGGCCGGCAGGAGGGTCACGAGGCAGAGGCAGGCGGGGGTGAGCTGGGACAGGAGGCGCATGGTCGGTTCTCTTCTCCGTGGATCGTCGGAATGCGGGGCAGCGCCGGTGCGCTGCCGATCCGGAGAGAAGGACCTGCGCTGGATCGTGACCGGGAATCCGCGGTGTCAGTCCTTCCCGACGCGTTCCGCCACCAGCCGGAAGCCGAAGCTGTTGTAGGCGTCGGTCTCGGGGTAGGAGAAGTGGTGGCCGAGCGCGAGCTCGTCGGCCTGCGCAGAGAAGTAGTTGGCGCCGTAGAGGTAGCGGGTCGGGCGGTGGTCGCCGGGCGGGCCGTCGGCGCACCACTCCGACATGCCGCCGCCGAGGTCGAAGATGCCGGGGAGGACCATGTCCATCGGATAGGTCATCACGTCTTCGGGGCTGCGCTGTGGGCGGGAGAACTGGCCGTTGGTCCAGGTGGGGCGCAACACGTCGCCGTAGGGGAAGCGCCGCGGGGCGACCGAGTCGGCGATCGACCGGTACTCGGCGAGGGTCGGCAGGCGGTAGCGGAACGGCTCGGCGCGCTCCGCGGCGCGGGTGGTCCGCCATGCGGCGTAGGCCTGGGCGTCGAGCCAGCACACCGAGTACACCGGCCAGTCGGGGTGGGGGGTCTGGTAGCGGAAGGTGCCATCGGCGTCGCGTACGACGTAGCCGCCGCGTTGGGCATTGCCGGGGTCGCGGGGGATCAACACCGGTCGGGGAGCGGCTTCGTCGATGCGGGCCTGGTTGGCGGGGTCGTTGAGGAACTCCAGGTACTCGACACAGGTGACCTCGTGTTCCTGGATCCACAGCGGCGTGTCGTCGGCCGCGGCGGGGGAGTAGAACGCCACGAAGCCGGGTGGTGCCGTATCGGTCGGCGCGAGCCCGATCGACAGCGTGGTCACTTCACCCGCGGTGATCCGCAGCGACACGACCGCGGTCCGGTGGTTCGGTGCCTGCACCCTCGCGACGTAGTTGCCCTCTGCTCGCAGGACGTCGGCGATCGGGGTCACGCCGAGTCGGTCGTCGTCGCCGCACAGCAGCGGGTTGGCTTCCAGTCGCAGATCGAGTCCGGCGGGCGTCGTGACGTCGACCACGCCGACGCCGGGGCGGAACGCTCGCGCCGGTGTGCCCTCCCGGCGCGCGAGATCGAGACCGGTCAGGAACTCGAGGTCGGTGGTGGTGAAGTCGACCTGCTCCTCGCGCGGCGCGCCGGCCGTGCCGGTCTCCGGCATGATCCACTGCAAGGTGCGCGGGCCGGGACTGCGCTGCGCCTCGAAGCGAGCCAACGACACCGCGTAGTTGTCGCGCGCCGGCCGGCCGTCGATCGTGAGCAACTCCTCGAGACGCTCGGGATCGTGCGGCGATCGGGTGAGCACGACGCCGTGGACCGGGTGGCCGGCGACCTCGAACAGCAGGTCGTCGCGGCGCAGTGGCGGCCGGTCGGCGACCACCCGCAGCAGCACGGCGCCGGGAGCGATCTCGCGGGGCCAGCCGCCGGCCGGCCAGGGGAGCATGCGGGACGGTCGGTCGGGAGCGTGGTCGGCGAGGTCGACGATGCGGAGCAGGTCGACCGCGGCGCCCGCCGGCTCGGTTCGGATGGTCAGGCGTCCCTCGCGGGCCAGCTCGCTGGCGTGACGACCCGCTTCGTCGAGTCGTTCGACCAGCGCGCGCTGGCGCCGGGCCTCGGCCGTATCCCGCTGTGCGACCGCGCTCCGCCAGCTCTCGAGATGGAATCGGACCTGCAGCTTGGCGGCTTCGGCGGTCGGGCCCACGAGTTCCTCGGCGCGATCGATCCCGCTGCGGTAGTCGCGGATCGCGCCGTCGAGGTCGAGTTCGAGCTGCCGCAGGCGACCTACCTCGCGGTCCCGTGCGTCCCAGACCTCCGGCGGGCGATAGCCGCTCAGGAGCTCCTGCCGGTTCGCCTGCAGGCCCGCCGCGAGGGTGTCTCGCTCGACCCGCAGCGTCGCGAAGCGGTCGAGCGCTGCGCCGGCTGCAGTGAGCGCGTCCCGGCTGCGGAGACTGCGTTCGGCGGCTCGCTCGCGGGCGCTCCACTGCAAGGCCACCGGGACCGCCAGGGCCGCGAGGAGTACCGCGGCGAGGGCGACCGAGGCCGCGAGGTTGCGGCGGCTCCACATGCGCATCCGCCGCAGGATCCCGGGCGGCCGCGCGCGGATGGCGCGGAATGCGACGAGCGCGTCGAGGTCCGCGGCGAGTTCCCCGGCATCGGCGTAGCGGCGGGTGGGGTCGGGATCGGTCGCGACCCGGACGATCGTGTCGAGGTCGACCGAGACCTCCCTGCGGAGCAGTCGTGGCCGCAGCGCCTGACCGTCGAGGACCTCGCGGAGCAGCGCCTCGGCGGTGGTCGCGCGCCGCGGTGGCGAGCCGGTGAGCAGGTGGTGCAACGTCGCGCCGAGCGAGTAGACGTCGCTCGCTGGTCCGACCTCGACGAGGCTCTGTCGGGCCTGCTCCGGAGCGGTGTAGGCCAGCGAGCCGAGGAAGGTGCCGGTGCGGGTGAGCGAGGCGCCGTCGGCGTCGCGTGCGAGGCCGAAGTCGAGCAGCTTGGCGCGGCCGTCGGGTGTGATCCGCACGTTCGAGGGCTTCACGTCGCGGTGGACGATGCCGAGCCGATGTGCGGCGGCGAGGCCGGCGGCCACGTCCCGCGCCAGCGCCACCGCGTCAGCGATCGCCAGGGGACCGTCGGAGTCGAGCAGCTCGTCGAGGCCCCGGCCCGGCACGAATTCCATCGCCGCGAACAGCACGCCGTCGGCCTCTCCGAAGTCGAACAGCGTGACCACCCGCGGGTCGTCGATCCGCGCCACCGCCTGCGCCTCGCGGCGGAACCGCTCGATGCTCGCCTCGCGACCCGCCTGGGTCGGCTGGATGACCTTGAGCGCGACGGCGCGTTCCACCGGCTCCTGGATCGCGAGGTAGACCACGCCCATTCCGCCGCTGCCGATGCGGTGCACGATCCGGTAGCGGCCGATCCGCTCCGGCTCCGATTCGCGGTCCTCGCCGAGCATGTCGAGCGCCGAGAGCTCGCCGAGGACGCTGCGTAGGCCGTCCGCGTGTTCGGGGTGCGCGGCGAGAAGGGACTCGACCTGCTCGTCGTCGCCGCGCTGCGCACGGTCGACGCAGTCGGCGAGGAGGGTCTCGAAGCCGGTTGGCCCGTCTGCTCGGGGTCCTTCCATCGGGACCGGATGCTATCCCGCGCCGTCGTGCGGCGAGGACCCCTCGGACCCCCGGCCCCGCAATGCGATGCCGAGTCGGGCCACCGCGCGTGACAGCGCCTTACGCACCGCCACCTCGCTCCTCCCGCTCGCGTCGCCGATCTCGCGGGCCGAGCGACCGACCAGCCGGGACTCGAGGATCAGCTCGCGGTCGTCCGGCGTCAGCGAGGCCAGCGCCCGCTCGATCCGCAGCAGCTCCTCGTGGCTCGCGGCCTCGCGGCTCGGCGTGCAGAAGCTGGCGAAGCCCTGCAGCGCGAGGTGCTCTGCGTCATCCGGTCGGGCGTCGGTTTCGCGCGCCGGGTTGCGACGCAGCGCGCCGTGGTGCTCGGCCTTGCGCAGCAGCTTGTTGCGGGCGACGCCGTAGAGCCACGCGCGGAAGCTGCCGGGGGCCTCGCACTGCACGCCGGCGAGATCCTGCAAAGCCTCGCGGCAGACGGATTGCACCAGGTCGCCGATCGACTCCCGGCCGCGGACCAGTTCTCCGCAATGGACTCGGAACCAGGCGTGCAGTCCCGGCAGCTCGCGGATCAGGAGCTGCTCGCGGGCCTCGGCGTCGCCGGCTTGCGCGCGCGCCAGGATCTCGTCCGACGGTTCCACGAGCGAGACGATAGCCCGCGGCGGGCGGGCGCGGAACCGGCAGTGAGACGACCACCTCGGCGCGGATCTACGCCTCTCGCGGCGGCCCGAGCACGCCTTCGTCGATCTTGAAGACGCGGGTCGCGGTCTTCCAGGCGACGTTCTCGAGCTGCTCGTCGGTGAGTTCCAGCTCGTGCAGCAGCTTGATGTAGGGCTTCATGTGCACCAGCGGCCAATCGGTGCCATACATCAACTGCTTCCCGGGATCACCCATGTAGGTGATCATCTCCTTGAGCCGCATCGCCACGTAGCGCTCGAACTTGTATTCGAACTCGCCGAGGGTGAGCCCGGAGATGTCGGCGAACACGTTGTCGTTCTTGTAGAGGACCTCGGCGGCGTCCTGGAACCACGGATTGCCGAGGTGACACATCACGAACCGCACGTCCGGATAGTCGACGGCCACGTCGTCGACCAACAGCGGGTGCGCCATACGCACCTTGGCGGTCTTCGAGTAGGTGTCGCCGGTGTGGATCATCACCGGCACGTCGTGTTTGGCGGCGATCCGGAAGACGCTCTCCAGCGAAGGGTCGTTGATCGCGTAATGGTCGTAGCCCGGATAGAGCTTGATGCCCTTGACCATCCCGTCGCGGATCCGCTCCTCGAGCGAGAACAGGTCGGAACGCGCGTCGCCACGCCAGCGCAGGCCCTCGATCACGGTCACCCGCGGACTGTCGGCGAGGGTCTCGAGCAGCTCCTCCACGCTCGGGCGGTCGAGGTCGACCTTGTAGGAGGTGATCACGACGGCGTGGTCGATGCCGATCTCGTCCATCTTGGAGAACAGGTCCTGCACGTGCTCCACTGTGGGGCGGCGGGTCGATTCGTGGTAGTTGTTCAGGTGGACATGGACGTCGATCAGATGCCGCGGCATGCCCGCGATGGTAGCGAAGCCCGCGCATCGTTCGATCGTGCACTCCGGAGTCGGCGATGACCCGGGACGCGCGGATCCCGCTGCACGTGGTGACCGGGTTCCTCGGCAGCGGCAAGACCGCGCTGGTGCGACACCTGCTCGACGCCGCCGCGGCGGCGCCTCGCCTCGGCCGGATCGCGGTGCTCGTCAACGAGGTCGGGGAGCTCGGCATCGACCACCACCTGCTGGAGAGTCTCGACGAAGACGTGCTGATGCTTCCCGGCGGCTGCATCTGTTGCTCGATGCGCGGGGAACTCTACGAGACGATCGACCGGTTGCTCACGCGCCGGCCCGATCGGTTGCTGCTCGAGACCACTGGCCTCGCCGATCCCGCGCCCTTGCTGCACTCGCTGGGCGCGGACCAGCGGCTCGCGGCGCGCGTACGTCTCGCGAGCGTCGTCGCGGTCGTCGACTGCCTCAGGATCGAGGATCTCTTCGCCGAGCACGCCGAGGTCCGTCGACAGCTCGAGTTCGCCGACCGGGTGCTGCTGTCGAAGGGTGACCTCGCTCCCCACCGGCTGGAGGGCGTGCTGGAATGGCTGGCGGAACGGGTTCCGGCTCGCGCGGTGAGGACCGCTTTGGAGGGCGACGTCGATCCGGACTGGGTGTTCGACGAGGTCGGGTTCAGGGCATCGGGTGCCGGCTTGCGCTGTTGGCTGACCGACACCGCGGCGCTCGAGGACGGCCACGTCGCCTACGCGACTCACTCGCTGCGCATCGAGGAGCCCGTGGATCTGCGTGCCCTGCAGCTCTGGCTGCGGCTGGTGACCCAGGTCGATGGGCCTCGGCTCCTGCGCATCAAGGGGCTGGTCCGATGCGCGCAGACCGGGCACTGCTTCGCGCTGCATGCCGCGGGTCGCTCGATCTCGCCACCGCGGCGCCTTGCGCGACCACCCGATGGACTCGACGGCGGCGAGCTGGTGGTGATCGAGCGGGGGCTGCCGCCGCCCGCGGCGCAGGCGCTGTTGGACTCGCTGCGCTCGGCCTGTGCCGCGGAGCGCGGGGATCGCTGACGCTTCAGCTCGCGAGCATGTCGAGCACCCGCTGGCACTCGTCGTCGACCGCGTCCGGGCCCACGCCGGTTCGCATCGCCACGACCTCCCGCAGGCAGGCCCGGAACTCGCGGCGCGCGCGTCGGTAGGCGTTGTGGACCCGGTCGACCTCGGCGATCCGGAGCCGTGCGGCGATCTTCCGGATCGGCAGGCCGTCGTGGTGGCGGAGCTGGAGGATCTGGAAGCGGGTTCGTGCCGCCTCGTCGGCCGAATCGGCGCGGTGCTCGTGAAGCCGCGCGGCCTCCTGCACGATCGCCTGGGCCCAGCAGCGATCGAAGACCCGCGACAGGGCCAGCGCCCGGTCGGGCAGGTCGTCGAGGTGCACGCTCGCGGCCCCACCGCGTTCCAACTCGAAGGCGCGGCGTTCCTCGACCCGGCGCGCGACGTTCCGCACCACGCCGTAGAGCAGTGCCCGGAAGTCGCCCCGGTCCGCCTCGGCCCGTTCGAGCGCGCCACCGGGCTTCATGCACTCGACGAACACCTCCTGGGCCGAGTCGGCTGCATCTCCCAGGAGTGGGCTGCCGCGCCAGCGATGTTCCAGGTAGGCGCGGATCAGCGGTGCGTAGGTCGCGGCGAATTCGTCGCGTGCCGCCGCCTCGCCCGCGGAAGCGGCTCGCAGGATCGACCAGCGGGTCGGGGTGTCGTTGCTCGCGTGGTGATCCGTCAACGTGCTGCGCCTTCGGGTTGCCGGCGGAGCACTTCGACGTAGCTGCCGCTGATCGAGTAGACCCACCATCCCGCTGTATCGCCGTCCAGCAGGAACCACTCGAAGACGTCCGGTGCATCCGCACGTTGGAAACGCATGCCGCCGAGGTGGAGCAGGCGCTCCTGCTCTTCGCCGTCCCGGAGTGCCAGCAGTTCGCCCCCGTCGATCCGGGCCTCGAAGGTGCGGCTGTCGGAGTAGTAGCCCTCGATCGCCCGGCGCTCGGTCTCCGTGAGCGGTCGACCAGCCGCCGGCGGCTGGACCGACGACACGCCGAGAACCAGCCTGGCGATCTCTCTTTCGATGGTCATCGCGTGGGGTGTCCCATCGCCGCGCGTGTTGGCGAGGACCGCGATGTCGAGGCCGACCTCCGGGTACGAATACAGTGCGGCGGACCCGCCTTCGAAGGTGCCCGTGTGCCCGACCTTGCGATGTCCGGCATCGCCGAAGACACCCAGCCGCTGGGCCATGCCGTAGGGGACGCGGGCCGTCGAATGCTCGCCCCGAACCGTCGAAGGACTCCGCATCGCTCGCAGTGAGTCCTCGACGATGAGACGCCCGTCCCGCAATGCGGACGCCCACTGCAGGAGGTCGAGGACATTGCTGCAGATCGAGCCCTGTCCACCCCACGCGGTCATGTCGATGTGTGGCAGCGGCGCCACACCATCCGCCGTCCGGTGCAGGCGCTGCGAGCCTGCGGGAAGCGGCGCATCTTCGCACACCAGCATGGAGTGCGAAGAGAGCCGATCGAGCAGGTGCTCCCTTACATACCGGTCGTAGCGCTGTCCCGAGGCCGCCTCCACGACGAGGCCGAGGGCGAGATAGCCCGGATTGCAGTAGATCCAGGACTCGCCCTCCGGGAACGCGATCCTGCCGGTTCGGAGTTCGACGTCGCTCAGCAGCTCCTGGCCGTAGCGTGGTCGCGCATAGTCTGCAGGTGGGGCGAACTCGTCCAGCTCGCCCGCCACGAACCCGGAGGTGTGGCGCAGCAGGTGGTCGAGCGTCGCGTCGGGGAAGTGAGGCGGCAGCCCGGGGACGAACTCGCGCACCCGTTGATCGAGGGACAGAACCCCTTGCTCGGCGAGCTGCAACACCGCGACCGCCGTGAACTGCTTGCCGATCGACGCGACGTCGTAGATGGTCCTCGCGTCGACGGGCACCGAGCGCGTCGCGTCGGCATGGCCGAAGCCGTCCGCGTAGACGACCTGTCCGTGCACCGCGACGCCGATCGACAGGCCGACGATGCCGTCGTTCTCGACCGATCGTCGGCCGACGGTGGCGATCGCGTCCGAGATCTTCGTACTCCACTGGATCGGCTCGGCGACGCGTGGCGTGGCGGCGCAGCCAGCCAGGAGGAACGAGAGGCCGACCGAAGTGGACGGGCGCGGGGGTGAGCGCATTCGCGGATCGTACCGAGTCGAGGGGTTCAAGGTACGGAGTCGGTGCAGGTCTCCGCGGCCGGGCGGGCCGTCGGAGCGGAATGCGAGTCGGGAGTGTCTCCTGCGGCTGGTCCCCGCCATGCTGGAACAGTCCCATGGTATGCCCTCCGGAGACCGAACCGGCACTCTCGGCCCTGGCACTGTTCGGCCTGGGCGTCGCCGCGTTGCTGGTGGGCTTCGTGAAGACCGGGCTGCCGCCGCTGGGGATCCTGATCCCGGTGGTCCTCGCGTTGAGCTTCCCGACGCGTGAGTCGGTGGGTGCGTTGCTGCTCTTCCTGGTGGTCGGCGATGTGCTGGCGGTCGTGTTCTATCGACGCAATGCGGAGTGGGGCGAACTCGCGCGGCTGATCCTACCGGTCGCCTGCGGCCTGGCTCTCGGCGCCGTCGTGCTCGGTTCGGTCGACGACCGCATGCTGCGGGTAGTGATCGGCAGCCTGGTTCTCGGCCTCGTCGTGCTGGAGCTGCTGCGCATCTGCTATGCGGGCGAGGTGCGGGTCCAGCAGCCGGTGTTGCGCCTCGGCCTCGGCACCGCCGCCGGTGCCGCGACCGCGCTGGCCAATGCCGCCGGCCCGATCATGGGCATCTACTTCCTGTCCTCGGGTCTCGACAAAGCGCGCTTCATGGGCACCACGGCGGTGTTCTTCCTGGCGGTGAACGTCTCGAAGCTGCCGGTCTACGTCGCGCTCGACATGATCCGGTGGCCGTACGTGCGGGCCTTCGCGCTGCTCTTCCCCATGGTGTTGATCGGTGCATGGGTGGGGCGGAGTTTTCTCGCTTGGATCCCGCAGGAGGCGTTCCGGGCAGCGGTGTTGGTGCTGACTGCTGCGGCGAGCCTGTCGCTCTTGGTGTTCTGATTGCTCTGCGTTTCTCCCATGCGATCCCCATGTCTTCTGACGTTCGTGGCCGCGGCTGTCGTCGCGACGGTGCCTGCTCGATTCCCGGTGGCGGCCGAAGGACCAGTCGAGGCCGACCTCGTGGTCTACGGCGGCACCTCGGCAGCGATCGCCACCGCCGTGCAGGCGGTGCGGATGGGGCGCTCGGTGGTGGTCGTCTGCCCGAACACCCGCCTCGGCGGGCTGAGCAGCGGTGGACTCGGCTGGACCGACAGCGGCGACAAGCGGGTGGTCGGTGGGGTCAGCCGCGAGTTCTACCGGCGGATCAAGCGGGTCTACGACGACCCGGCGACCTGGGTCTGGGAGGAGTCCGTCGGCTATGGGCGTTACCGACCCGACGACGACGCGCAGTGGACGTTCGAGCCGCACATCGCCGAGCGGGTCTTCGAGGACCTGGTGGCGGAGCACGCGATCGCCGTGCATCGGGACCGGTGGCTCGACCGGGTAGCCGGGGTGGAGGTCGACGGCGGGCGCATCGTCTCGATCCGCACGCTCGATGGCGCGGTCTACCGCGGGCGCATGTTCGTCGACGCCACCTACGAGGGCGATCTCATGGCCGCGGCCGGGGTCGGCTACACGGTGGGGCGGGAGGCCAATGCCAGATATGGCGAG
Source organism: bacterium (assembly GCA_030432695.1). Lineage (GTDB taxonomy): Bacteria > Planctomycetota > UBA1135 > UBA1135 > UBA2386 > JAUILN01. The sequence goes on from JAUILN010000018.1 coordinate 158,993, forward strand.
TCACTCAATGGCGTGCAGGCGCCGGCGGCGAAGCATCAGTTCACCTTCGACATCAGCCCGTACGTGGTGCCCGACGATCCGTCGAGCGGGCTCCTGCCGCGCGTGCGCGCCGGGTCACCGGGCGCCAACGGCAGCGGCGACCATCGACTGCAGGCCTACAACTACAGGATGTGTCTGACACGGGTGCAGGAGAATCGCGTGCCGTTTCCGAAGCCCGAGGGCTACGACCCGGCGCAGTACGAGTTGCTGCTGCGTTCGCTGCTGGCCGGCAGCCGGCACATCCGCGGGAAGTTCGACATGCTGCCGAACGGGAAGACCGACACCAACAACCACGGCTCGTTCTCTACCGACGACATCGGCAGCAACTACGACTATCCGGAGGCCAGCTACGCGCAGCGCGAGGAGATCCTGGCGGCGCACCGGACCTACCAGCAAGGCTACTGCTGGTTCCTGGCCAACGATCCGCGGGTGCCGGAGGACGTGCGCGAGTGGTACGGGGCGTGGGGGTTGGCCAAGGACGAGTTCGTCGACAACGGCCATTGGCCGCACCAGATCTACGTGCGCGAGGCACGGCGGATGGTGGGTGACTTCGTGGTCACCGAGAACCATCTGCGCGGTCGCGTGCCGACGCCGCGGCCGATCGGTATGGGGTCCTACAACATGGACAGCCACAACGTGCAGCGCTACGTGGACGCGGAGGGTCACGTGCGCAACGAGGGCGACATCCAGGTCTCGCCGGGCGGGCCGTACCCGATCGACTATGGGGCGATCCTGCCGAAGCGGGAGGAGTGCGCGAACCTGTTGGTGGTCTGCGCGGTGAGCAGCTCGCACATCGCCTATGGATCGATCCGGATGGAGCCGGTGTTCATGATCCTCGGGCAGTCGGCGGCGACCGCGGCGGTGTTGGCGATGGAGCGCGGCATCGCGCCGCAGGATGTCGACTATGCCGAGCTCCGCGCCAGGCTGTTGGCGGACGGGCAGGTGCTGGCGCGGCCCGGAGTCGCGGGGATCGACCCGGCGACGCTGCCGGGCGCGGTGGTCGACGATGCCGCGGCGGAGTTGCGCGGTGCGTGGGGGACGAGCCGGGTGGTCGGACCGTTCGTCGGCGCCGGCTACCGCCACGACGAGAACACCGGCAAGGGCGCGAAGTCGCTGCTGTTCCGCGCGCGCCTGCCTGTGCCCGGGAGCTACGAGCTGCGCATCGCCTACAGCCCCAACGCGAACCGGGCCTCCAATGTGCCGGTGGTCGTCCATCACCTCGGGGGTGCGGAGGAGGTTCGGGTCGACCAGCGCACCCGCCCGGCGATCGGCGGAGTCTGGACGTCACTCGGCCGCTTCGAGTTCGGCACCGACGCGCAGGTGGAGATCCGCACCGACGGCACCGACGGCTACGTGATCGCCGACGCGGTGCAGTGGCTGCGCTGAGCCGCACCGCCTGCGTGGATCTGTCGTAGTTGGTGCCTGGCACCGTACGCGACACATTCTGCGTCGCAAAGTCTGTCGTAGTTGGTGCCTGGCACCGCCCGCGACAGATTCATGTCCGAGGGGATCCGGTCAGAAGGAGTACTGCGGCACCTTCAGCAGCTCGCCGTCCTTCAGCGCCGACTGGTGGGCGACGATGCCGGGCACGGTGAGGTTGAGCGCCATGGCGACGTCCACCAGTGGCTTGCGGTTCTCGAGGACCGCGCGGACGAACTCGTGGCCGAGGTAGCCGTGCGAGCCGCCGTGGCCGCCGGGCGTGACGCCCGCCGGGAGCGCAGGCTTGTCGAGGTCCGGGAGCTCCTTCTCCACGCCCTGGTAGGCGGTTCCGGTGACGGCACCGCGCCGGCCGCGGACCCGGCCCACCTCGCCCTCGTGGCCCGGCGTGTCCCAGCTCACCGCCATCCGCGCCGAGCCGCCCTCCGCGGTGCGGAACAGCGCGACCTCGGTGCCGAACGGGTTGCGGTAGGCGTTGTTCTCGGCCTGCAGCTCGGGGCGGTGGCTCGGCATTCCCATGCAGGAGACCTCGGTGAACGGCTTGCCGGTGACCCCGACGTAGTAGGCGTTCGAGTGGGTGGGATACCACTGCGGCGGCAGGCCGCGGCGCCAGTCCTGGTAGGCGGGGAGCAGCGCGCAGCCGTCGTGGTAGTACTCGCCCTCGCTGTGGACCAGCTCGCCGAGCGCGCCGGCGTCGTACAGCGTGCGCATCGCGTAGAGGTCCGGCCGGAAGCACGACGTCTCGAACATCATGTAGGTGAGGCCGGTGGTCTTCACCGTCTCGAGGAGTTCGTCGGCGTCCTCGAGGTTGCCGAACACCGCGGGCACCGCGCAGGCGACGTGCTTGCCGTGGCGCAGCGCCTCGATCGCGTGGCGGGCGTGGCTCGGTGCGTCGGTGGCGAGGTACACGGCTTCGACGGTGTCGTCGTGCAGCAGCTCTGCCAGCGATGCGTAGCTGCGGGGCGCCTTGCAGATCTCGGCCAGTTCGCGGCAGCGGTCCTCGAACAGATCGCTGACCGCGACGACCTCGACGTCGGGATGGTTCTGCAGCGAGAACTGCACGCCGAACTTGCAGACCCCGTGGCCGACGATGCCCACGCGGAGCTTGCGGCGGGATCCGGGAATCCAAAGGGCTGCGGCGCCGAGGCAGCTGGTCTGCTGGAGGAACGTGCGGCGGGTGGTGGGGTGGAGCATGGTGGAAGATGTACAGCGGGTGCCTGGCACCGGGTGTACATCTTCCCTCAGGGAGCGGCTCCTGGGAGAGTGCGTGGGTATGTCATCGCGCCTCTCGAGCCTCTTCGTCGCCCTGCTGCTCCTCGCCGGTTCGTGTGCGTCGGTGTCGCGGCAGGCCGCTCCGGTCGAGCAGGGCCGTGCGATCGCCGCATCGATCGTCGTCGCCGAACAGCCCCTGCTCCGCTTCGGGGTGATCGCCGACTGCCAGTACTGCGCCCTCGAGCGCGCCGGCAACCGCCACTACGCGAAGTCGGTCGGCAAGCTGCGCGCCTGCGTCGAGCAGTTCAATGGCCTCGATCTCGACTTCGTGGTCCACCTCGGCGATTTCATCGACCGGGACTGGGAGAGCTTCGACGCGGTGGGGCCGATCTACGACCAGCTCACCGCCCCGCACCACCACGTGCTCGGCAACCACGACTTCTCGGTGCCCGACGCCCGGAAGGCGCAGGTGCCGGCGAGGATGGGGCTCGAATCCCGCTACTACACCTTCGACCACGGCACCTTCCGCTTCGTGGTGATCGACGGCAACGACCTGAGCTTCCACGCCCACCCCGAGGGCAGTCCCGAGTGGCGACGGTCGGCGACCTACTACAAGGCGTCGGGCACCGACTCACCGAAATGGAACGGCGCCTTGGGCCTGGAGCAGATGGAATGGCTCGACCGGACCCTCGAGCAGGCCGACGAGGCGGGGCAGCGCGCCTTCGTGCTCTGCCACTTCCCGGTGTTCCCCGCCAACGTCCACAACCTGTGGAACGCCGCGCAGGTCCTCCGGGTGCTCGAGTCCCATGACAGCTTCGTGGCCTATCTCAATGGCCACAACCACGCCGGCAATCTCGGCGAGCGGGCGGGGCGCCCGTACGTCACCTTCCACGGCATGGTCGACACCGAGACCTCGGCGTTCGCGGTCGTCTCGTTGTTCGAGGACCGGATGGAGGTCGCCGGCTTCGGCCGTCAGCCCGACCACCAACTGGCGCTGCGGCCGGGCCCCGGACGCCGCTGAGTCGGGCCGGGCGGGCAGGAAATCGCGAGCTTCTCGTCCGCGCTCCCCGGGGGCGGGTCACGTGTCGGTGTCCTCGCAATCAAGGAGAACCGACCATGAACGCCACCAGCAACTCCCTGTTCGTCGCCCTCGCCACCGTCCTCGCCGCTTCGAGCGCCACCGCCCAGATGGGCTCCTGCGTCGTGAGCTCGACCTACACGCCGCGCAGCGTGCACCCGGCCGGCAACCAGATCTTCTGCTGCATGACCCAGAGCGGCCGACAGATCACTGTCGACGCGACCACGATCACCTCGCCGTTCCCCTCGGCGCTCTACGACCCTCCGCTGTCCGACCAGTTCGGTGACGCGGTCTATACCCGTCGCTTCGGCGGTCGCCTGGTCGCGGGCTACCGCTGGGGCGACGTGAACACGGTCGACACCAGCATCCCGACTGCGCTCACCACGATCGACACCGAGAACACGGTCTACCACCACGAGGGGATGGAGCTGTTCGAGGACTCGGCGGGCCAGGTCTGGGTCGTCTACTCCGAGCAGAACACCAGTCCCGGCAATGCCGGTGGACTGCGGGTCTACCAGATGGCCGCGTCGGGCATGACCGAGGTCGGTAACTTCCTCAACAACGACCAGGGCGGCAACGAAATCGAGATGAGCCCCGACGCGCGGGTCATCTACCAGATCGGCGAGATCGGTGGAGCCGGCAACCCGCGCTTCTGGGTCTACGACTCCGACGTCGCCAACGGCTTCGCCACGCCGACGCGGATCCTCGACATGCCGCTGCCGTTCGCGACCACGCGCTTCTCGTCGTCGCAGATGGAGCGCAACCAGCAGGGCAACAACCTGGTGATTGCGCGGGGCTTCGAAGGACTCTCGGTCGCCGACACCTCGATCCCGACCTCGCCGAACTTCAACCTGATCCTGCAGATGCCGGGCGTGCTGTTCTTCGACGGCGTCCGTTTCTTCCCGAACTCCGACATCTGCGCGGTCTGGGGCTTCGTCCGCTCCGGCGGCACCGACACGCCGTTCCTGCTGTTCGGCTATGCGGGCAGCCCGGGGTCGTTCATCACCCTCTTCAGCATCGTCTACCCGCGCTACATCAACGACATCCAGATGCAGGGGCCGCGGACCTACATCCTCGGCACCGACCAGACGAGCGGGGACTGCATCCTGGATATCTGGTGAGCGGGCCGCGGGGCTGGGCACGCGTTATCCTGGACGCGTCGAGGGACGCTCGACCTCGACGTCGCCAAGAGGACCAGCCATGAATTCCGCGCTCGCGTGCTCGATTCTCGGCGCAATGCTGCTGGCGGCGCCTGCTCCCGGGGCTGCGCGTGCCTTGGGCAGCCTTCAGGATCCGGACGTGTTTTCGGATCGGGAGGCCCGGGAGGATCTGGATCGACTCCATCGCGGGCGCTTCTCCGAAGGGCACCGTGACCATTGGGAACGCAGTCTTGCTCGCCAGGCACAGGCGGTGGAGCGGGGGGTCGCGTGGCTGACGTCCCAGCAGGCCGAAGACGGAGCGCTTCGCGACGAGGCCGACCGCGCCGGGGTCCTTTCGACCTCGACCGCACTGCTCGCCTGGCTCGCCGACGGCAGCACGACCCAAGTCGGCCCGCACCAGCAGGCGGTCCGGTCGGCTCTACGGTGGTTGGTCGAGCAGCAGTCCGCCGAGGGCGCGTTCCTCGCTGGCCCCGACCCCGACGGACGCATTCACGCCCTCGCCACCTTCGCGCTGGTCGACGCGGCATACGACGGCCGGCACCCGGCGTTGTGGGTGTCCGCGGCGTCAGCGGTCGCCTGGCTCGCAAAGCAACCAGGGGACGATCCCTGGAAAGCCGCGGCCCTGGCCTATGCGGCGCGCGCCGGGTTCGAGGTCGGCGTCCCGCCGACGTCCAGTGCGCCTGATGCGGACGATGCGGGGGCCAAGGCTGGTCAACTGCTCGCGATGCACCTTGCGCCTCGTGGTCCGAAGTCACGCAGCCTGCCTCGCCCGGAGGACGAGGTGCGACCGGTGGCGGCGCTCGTCGCGCCGGCCACCGATCCCGCGCTGGCGGCGCTCGCGGCGCAGGGGATCCAGCAGAACGCCGGCGAGAGCTTCGATGCACTCCTCGTCGAGCTGCACGGGTGGCCGGCGGATCAGCTCCCCGACGGCTCGTGGCCGGCCTTCGACGACGAGACCATGGGGCCGATCGCCACCACGGGCTTTCGGCTGTTCGCGCTGCAGGTCCCGCTGCGTTTCACGCGGAGCTTCCGGTAGCAGCGCGGACAGGTACGGCTGCGGACCACCGAGGCCTCAGCCCAGGAACTCCCGGATCGGCCCGCGCTGGTCGATCCCGAACTTGTTCAGGCCGACGTCGAGGGCGCCGAAGTGCTCGACGTCGTTGCCGTACGCATTGAGCAGCGTGGTGTACCAATTGCCCAGCGTCTTGTGGCCCGGCTGGCCGTAGTCGGGCAGGCGGATGTAGCGCCGGCGCAGGTCGACCTTGGTGTTCGAGCCGGCCAGCACCACGAACGGATACTCGGTGCCGTGGCTGTGGTGGGTCTCACCGCCGTCGGGGAAGTAGAACAGCATGGTGTTGTCGAACATCGTGCCGTCGCCTTCGGGGACCGACTTCAGGCGCCTGACCAGGCGGTCCACGATCTCCATGTGGTGGGTGCGGGCCCGGTTGCGGATCTCCTCGGCCGCCATGCCGCCGAACGACTTGCCGTGGCCGACGTCGTGCATGTTGACCTTCTCGCCCTCGATGCCGCGGATCCCGGTGTAGGGGTGGGCGAGTTCATCGAGCGTGAACGCCGCGACGTTGGTGAGGCCGGAGATCAACGCGCCGAGCAACACCTCGGCGTGACCCTGCTGCCGCTCGATCGTGGTGATGTCCGGCGACAGGTAGCGCTCGTCGAGGCGCGGCACGTGGGCACGGATGCGCTCGGCCATCGCGTCGATCTTGCGGTTGCGCTCCCGGAGACCCTCGATCGAGTCGGCGTAGCCCTCGACCTTGCGGCGCTCGAGGCCTGCGAGTTCGTTGGCGGTCGCGCCTTCCGACTTCGCCAGGAAGGCCAGGAGCTCGCGGTCCAGCGCGTAGCGGGTCCGCGCGTCGGCGTCGGCGGAGACCGACTGGAACAGCTCCTCGAGCGCGACCCGCGGCGAGCCGAACGCGTAGTTGGGCTGCTGCGGACCGCGGGCCGAGAAGCCCATGCCGATGCCGTCGAGGCTGCCGCGGGGGTTGCCGCCACCGGTCGGGAAGCAGGCCACCTCGATGTGGCCGACCGGCGAGGGGAACAGCTTCGCCAGCTCGAAGTCGACCGTGGCCCAGCGGATCGATGCGAGGCGTTCGTTGGCCTTGTAGACGCCGAGCGCCGAGCACCACGAGTGGTGGCCGACGGTGCACATCTTGCCCGACAAGCCCTGCAGCAAAGTCATGTCGCCGACGTGCGCAGCGATCGGCTGCAGCCATTCCGGCAGCTCGTGTCCGTCGAGATCCACGTCGATCGCCTGTCTGCGCTGTTCCTGCTGCTGCAGGGCGGCGTCGAAGCTCGGCGGCACCATCACCTTCGGCCAGAGCCCATTGCCGCGGTGGAGGAACACGAACCGCATCGGCGGCCTGCTGGCCGTGGCGCCTGCCGTGCCAGGGAGCAGGCGCTCCGCGGCGCGCAGCGGCTGGCTCAGGGCCATGGCCCCCGCTCCGAACAGGGTGGTCCGGAGGAAGTCGCGTCGGTCGGTCATGGTCAATGCTCCGGCTGGCTACGGTAACGGAAGGAGTCCGAGCAGAGCAGGCTCACCACGACCTCGCGGAAGCTGCCGCCACTGTCGAGATAGGCGCGCTCGGCGTCGCGCAGCGTCTGGGCGTCGGAGAGCCGCTCGTTGCGACCCATGAAGAACCGGAACGCGTGCCGCAGGATCGACTGACGGACCCGGTCGGAGCGGGCCAGGCGGTCGATCAGCTCGAAGGGGTCGGCGACCTCGCCGTCGAGCGTCGGATCGCCGGTGCCATCCAGGCGGCCGGCCGTCACCACCGGAGCGCTCGGGTACTCGTCGAACGTGGTCTTGCCATTGCCCCGCGCCAGCAGATTGTCGGGGTGCTCGAGCACCTCCTCGGTCCGGAACCGACCGAAGTCGTCGAACGCCTCGAACGGCAGGCCGAGCGGGTTCATGTGCTGGTGGCAGCGCCAGCACTCCTGCGGCGCCGTGACCTCCTCGACACGCTGGCGGAAGGTCTTGTCGGGGTGCTCGGGCACCTTCGCGTCGACCGTGATCGGCACATCGGGCACGCGGCCGGCGAGCAGCTTCTCGCGGATCCAGCGACCGCGGCGGATCGGGTCGGAGAAGAAGTTCGTCGAGTGGGCGACCAGCCAACTCGGGTGGGTGAGGATGCCCTTGCGGTGCGCGATCCGGAACGGTTGCTCGGTCGGGTAGTCCCAGAACTCGCGCGGTTCGAGGTCGGCGAGGTACTTCGTCGACTTCCAACTCCCATAGCGGCCGATCGCCGGGGTCCGCGGCAGGTTGTAGAAAGGCGCGTGGTGGAACGTGTAACCGTGCGCCCAGGGCACGGTGGTGAAAGGCGTCCGCCCCTCGCCGAACGACTCCTCGAAGTAGTGCATGAAGTTGACGAGCTCGCCGGGCTTCGAGGCGTCCTTCAGGCGCAACGACGGCAGCGACTTCAGGAACTCGAGGTGCTCGTCGAGGACCTGCTGCGGCTCGGTGCGCCACGGCGTGTCCTTCAGCCTGTCGTACATCGAGCGCCATTCGGCGATGACCTGCGCGCCGGCCTCGTTGTCCTTGTCGTGGTAGACGAAGAACTCGTCGGACAGCAGCAGGGTCTCGAACACCGCCTGGTCGGCCTCGACGATCCGCGTGACCATCCGGTCGGTCTCGTGGATCAGCCGGCCGGGGGTGGCGTTGGTGCCGCGTTCGGGGTTCCGGTACAGGCCCTCGGCGCGCGGCGGGTCCTTGAAGACCTTGGTGGCCGCGGGATAGCCGAAGAACTCGCGGAAGAAGCGGACCAGCTTCGGGTGGCTGGTCTCGTTGGACCGGTAGTGCTTGCCGTCGAGGCTCGGGTCGATCGGTCCGTGGTAGTACTGCGCGTCGGCGAGCAGGCGGCGGGTCTCGCGCTCGTAGTCGTCGCGGCTTCGCAGTCGACCTGCCGCGGCGGCGGCGCGGAGCTGTTCGTCGGGACGGCGGTCGCCCAGCGCGTACGACAGCGCATCGGCGGCCTCGCGCGGCGCGAGCAGGCGGCGGCCGTGCGCGTCCTCGGGGCCGTCGCCGAACTCCAGTCGATAGACGAACTCCGAGTCCAGCAGCACCGCCACCAGCATCTGCCGCAGGCCGGTGCGTCGGTCACCGAGCGTGAGCGCGTGCTCCAGTAGTTCGAGGTGCTCCGCGAGTTCGTCGTCGGTCGGCGGGCGGCGCAGCACGCAGTCGAACTGCTCGACGACCGCCGCTTGGAGAACCTCGGTGGGCGGTGTGTCGTCGCCCTCGAGCACCGCGGTGAACGCCCGGTACGACTCCGGCAACGGCCTGGGCGTCCAGCGGTCGCGCTGGTCGGGGAAGACGATGTCCTTCTCGCCCCCCAACATCCGCGCGATCACGATCTGGCGGTCGGCGATCCAGGCCGCATTGCCGAGCATCACCAGCAGGTCACCGCCGTCGAGCGCGTCGGTGTCGTAGTAGCGCACCCCGGAGTGGTCGTTCAGCAGGAACGGGTTGGTCACCCCGTGGAAGGTGCGGCGCAACATGTTCTCGCGGTCGCGGCCCTCCAATCGGAACACGTCCATGACGCGCTCGTGGAAGATCTGCGGGCTGACCAGCCAGCGGCGTGCCGGCGTGGCGGCGGGACCATGCTTGGTGCGGCCGAACAGCTCGTCGTGGTCCACCACATTGCCGTAGTGGGGCAGGCGCAGCTTCTCGCGGAGCTGGTCGCCGCCGCTCGCCTCGGCCTGCGCCGTGAGCCACTCCTTCAGCGCCGCGAACTCGTCGGTCGAGGGCTGCGGCTCGTCGGCGGGCGGCATCTCGCCGAACGCCAGCATCTCGCGCGCGCGGTCGATCAGCTCGGCACGGTCGGCGTCGGGCAGGGCGGCGAGGAGGTCGAGCCGGACCCCGCCTTCCTGCTCGTCGGGACCGTGGCAGCGGTGGCAGTGCCGGGCGAGCACGGCCTCGGCCTGCTGTGCCGCAGCGCCGGGGAGCGACAGGGAGGCCAGGACGAACAGGACCCCGGCCGGGGGGAGCGAGGGAGGCATCGGCGATCAGCGTAACCGGAGCCTCGCGAGGATGCCGGGAGTGGCCTCCCGGCCCGCTCCGTCACAGCTTCGCGAACGCCGCGTCGAAGTCCGCCGCAGCGGCGTCGGTGAACTCGTAGGTCTGGCGGATGTAGGCCAGGGTCGCCTTCTCGATCTCGGTCACCCCGGGGCCGTCGTGGGCCGACTCGAACAGCTCCTTGACCTCGTCCTTGGAGAGCTTGCCTTCGCCCTGCCCGGTGGTGTGGTGGGTGGCGAGGTCGATGAGTTCCTTCTCGTACTTGTTGCCGTCGATCGTCACGTAAGCCATGGGTTCGTTCCTTTGGATAAGGGTGAGCCAGGGAGCATCCGTCGATCGGTCGTGCTTTCAAGTCACGAAGGCGATCTGAGGCGTGGAGTCGGGAATGGTGAGATCCGGGGCTGCGGATGAATGGCGACCGCGTTCCGCGCGTCACGTCTCCAGCGATGCCTCGGCTTTCGCCAGCGCCTCGGCCTCGACCAGTACGCCGATCCGCTCATTGCGCTTGCGGCTCTGGCTCCAGCGCACCACCACGGCGGTCCGCGCGCTGTGGGCGCGAGCCCGCCGTGTGAGCTTGGTGTTGCCGGCGGCGAGGAACACCAGTTCGCCGAGTCCGGCGCAGTCGAGGCAGGTCGTGCCCTCGGTTGCCATCGTCAGCAGGTCGCCGCCCACCTTGCTGCAGCGCTGGCAGACCCAGTCCGCGTGGCGTGCCGCGACCACGATGATCTCCGGTGGCCGGTCGGCCTTGGCCAGGGTGCGGGCACGCTTCGCAGCGGGGAGGTCCTTCGATACCCAATGGGTCCGATACAGCAGCTCGCGCTCCTCGGAGCCGGACCTGGAGAAGCGGAGTGGGTCGCGGGCGACGTTGCGTGCCACGTAGCTCCCGGGAGTGGGCTCCAGGTCAGCGGCGCGTGCCCAGGCGTCGAGCAGGTGCAGGGCCTGGGTCACGCGCTTCGAGGCGGTTTGGATGCCGTCTTCGAGACATGGGATCTGGCCTTCACGCCAACTCTGGAGGTGGCGGGGGCTCAGCCAGGTGAGAGCGAGGAGAACTTCGACCGCGCAGACGTAGCCGTGCGCCTTCAGTGCGGCGGCGGCCGCCTGGGCGACCCGTGCTGCGAGGTCGGGACGCGTTCGTGGATCCACGACGACATCATCGGGGAGAGGAATCCATGGCCACAAGCACGCGGTCGTGTCTGCCGATCATCCTGGCATCGACGACTTCCGGAAGTGGTCGATCAGAGCGCGGCCGCCAATCCGATCCCCACTCCGCCGGTCGCCTCGCAAAGCGCTTCATAGGCGCGTCGAGCTTCCCGGTCCGGACCTCCACGCCGCATCGCCCGGATCAGCGTGTTCTTCGGCGTATGCTGCGAGGGCACGAACTCGACCACGCGGACCTCGTAACCGGCGGCCCGCAGCAGCAGGGTCCGCATCGTGTCGGTGATCGTTGCCGCGGCTTCGCGGCGCAGATGGGGAGTGCTCCAGATCGGCTGCAGCGGGCCGTCGACCGTCGCGGCGAGTTTCGCCCAGCCACGCGCCAGCTCGGCTTGGCAGCAGGGCGCGACCGCGATGAGCTCGGCACCGTGCCGGACCCCGAGCGCGATGGCCTGGTCGGTGGCGGTGTCGCAGGCGTGCAGCGACAGCACCGCGTGCACCGGCTCCGAGGGCACGAAGTCGCCGATCGCCGCGGCCTCGAAGTCGAGCATCGATCCGAGTCCGGCGCGGGCGGTGGTGGCCCGGCAGGCTTCGACCCGGGTCGGGTCCCGTTCGACCCCGACCAGCGTCGCCGGGTGTCGGTAGACCTCGCGGAAGCACCAGGCCAGGGCCAGCGTGAGGTAGCTCAGGCCGCAACCCGCGTCGACCAGGTGCAGGTGGTCGAAGCGCCCCATGAGTTCCAGCAGCGGCGGCCGCAGCAACCGGATCATGTGGTTCAACTGGAGGAACTTGCGGACCTGCGGCGGCGGCATCGAGGCGTCGCGGTGCAGCAGGCCCAGTGCGCGGAGCAGGACCGGCGCGGTGGACGGCAGGATCGGCAGGTCCTTGCCCTCGGTGAGTTGCTCGATCGCGGCCTCGGTCCAGACCGCGCGCGCCCGGCGTTCGATCTCCTCGGCCCAGGGGTCCTGCGGGTCCATCAACACGGAGCTGAACGGTCGGGCCGGCCGCGGGCAAGGCTGCGGCGGCCGCGGTCTTCTCGGGAATCCCTGTCCACCTCGGGTCCGTCCGGTCATGTCCTGGTCGCGCCGCTCGGCGCACCAACCCTGCCCCGTCCCAAGCCAGAGGCTGTCATGTCTCGCCGACCGCATTCCATCCGCCAGCTCCCGCCGGCCGTCGCCCTGCTCCTCGCCGCGGCCGCAACGCCCCTCCAGGCGCAGAGCCCCACCAACGTGCTCGCGCTCAGCGACTCGACGCCGGTCCTCGCGCGCATCACGCCCGGCCTCTGCACCCAGTCGACCTGCGCCCCGGCGATCCCCTCGATCCTGTCGTCCTTCTCCGGCGGCGTGGCCCACGATCCCGGCGACCGCGCCACCTGGATCTGCGACGGCACGACCCTCCTGAAGGTTGACCCGCGCAATGCCTGCAACGTGGTCTGTCCGGCGATGCCGGTGCCGGGTCTGCCGGCCGGCGTCGAGGTCACCGGCCTCGCCTACGACCAGCTCCTCCGCCAGCTCTACATCTCGCGGTCGGACAACCAGCTCGACGTGTTCCAGGCGTCGGTCTGCGCGCTGACCTTCCTGAGCACCTGCGCCCTGCCGGTGCCTACCAACCACATCGTCAGCGGTCTGGCCGTCGACGAGGTCACCGGTCGGCTGTTCTACGCGTCGTCGCCGTGGAACGGGCCGGGTGGGCCGACTGAGATCAACGTCTCGCTGCAGTCGAACCCTTGCACGCCGATCTGCCCGCCGCGCGTGCCGGTCGGATCTTCGGGCGTGGTCCCGGACATCACGGGCCTCGGTTACGACGCCTGCCGCCAGACCCTGGTCTACACCGACAGCATCGACGTCTACGACCTTCAGGTGACCGGGCTCTGCGGCTTCACCGCCGGCTCGTCGTGTCCCGGCGTGACCGGCGAACTGCTCACCGGCCTGTGCATCCTGCCGTCGACCGAGGTGACCACCGGTCCGAGCTGCTTCAACGGCACCGCGCCCAATTGCCCGACGATGCAGCACTCGCTGCGCGGCGATCCGGCGATCGGCAATCTCACCTTCTCGCTCGACCTCGCCAACTTCCCCGGACCTTCGCTGGCGCTGTGCCTGATGGATGTCGGCACCAGCTGCAATGCCGCGAACTTCGGCCTGTGCCAGTTCGTGCCAAGCATCCCGATCTGGAGCTCGTTGACCGTCCATACCGCCGGCGGCTGCACCGGCTTCGCCAGCCTGCTGGTGGCCCTGCCGCCGAATGCATCGTTGTGCGGCGTGATCCTGTCGAGCCGTTGGGCGGGTTGGATGTTCCCCGGTGGCCCGGCGGATCACTTCGTGAGCGAATGCCAGACCTGGATGATCACGTCGACGTGAGGGGTACGCGGCGCCCGTGGAGGGTGGCGGTCTGGCAGGGCGAGGACCTACCATGTCCGCTCCGATGCCCGCACTTCCCGACGCCGTGCTGGTCTGCACCCTTCTTGCCGGTGCGCTGACCAGCGGCCTGCTCGATGCCCAGACCGCCCACTGGGCCTACCGCGCGCCAGTGCGCCCGGCCGAGCCGGAGGTCGCGCGGAGCGACTGGCCAAGGAACCCGATCGATTCCTTCGTGCTGGCGCGGCTCGAGGCCGAGGGCCGCACCCCCGCGCCGCGCGCCGAGCCCGCGCGGCTGCTCCGTCGCCTGCACCTCGACCTGATCGGTCTGCCGCCCACGCCCGAGGAGGTCGAGGCCTTCGTCGCCGATCCGTCTCCTGCGGCCTACGCGCGCGTCGTCGATCGGTTGCTCGCCTCGCCGCGCTTCGGCGAGCACCATGCGCGGCAATGGCTCGACCTGGCGCGCTATGCCGACTCGAACGGCTTCCAGGCCGATCAGCTCCGCGATAGCTGGGCCTACCGCGACTGGGTCATCGACGCGCTGAACGACGACATGCCGTTCGATCGGTTCACGATCGGGCAGCTCGCCGGGGATCTGCTGCCGGAGGCGACCCTGGAGCAGCGGATCGCCACCGGCTTCCACCGCACGGTGACGTGCAACGTCGAGGCGGGCGTGCATCCGGAGGCCAACCGTGTGGACCAGGTGGTGGATCGGGTCAACACCACCGCGACGGTCTGGCTCGGCACCACGATGGAGTGCGCGCAGTGCCACGACCACAAGTACGACCCCTTCAGCCAGCGCGACTACTACCGCCTGTTCGCCTTCTTCAACAACACGCCGCTGGAGGTGGTGAACCCGCTCGGTGAGCAGGGCGTGAGCTTCGACTTCGACGGGCCGTGGATGGAGTTGCCGCTGCGGGCCGAGCAGCAGGCGGAGCTCGATCGGCTGGAGGCCGAGCGCGAGGCGCTGCAGGCGCGGCGGAGTCTGGCGCTCGCCGATGCTGCAGCGGTGCAGGAGGACTGGGAGGGGGAGCTGCGCGGGATGCTCGACGCGGCGCCGGGTTGGCGGGTGCTCGAGGTCGCGGAGTTCACCTCGACCGGCGACGAGGACCACGAGCTCCTGCCTGACGGCTCGGTGCTGCTCTCGGGGCGGGTGCCCGACACCACGACCTACCGGGTGCGGGTCGAGTCGGAGCTGACCGACGTCACCGCACTGCGGCTCGAGGTGCTGACCCATCCCTCGCTGCCCGGCACCGGACCTGGGCGGGGCGACGTCGAGCGGCCGAATTTCATCCTCAGCGAGTTCGTGGTCGAGGCCGAGCCATTGGCCGCGGTCGGCAATGGTGGGGAAGGCCCTCGGCGGGTTGCGCTCCATGGCGCGCGGGCCGACCACGAGCAGGATGGTTGGCCGGTCGCGGCGGCGATCGACGGCAAGCAGGACAAGGGTTGGGCGATCGGCGGGGGCTTCTTCGCGGACCACGCGGCGACCTTCCTGACCCGCGAGCCGGTGGGGGAACCGGGTGGCACGGCGTGGACCTTCACGCTGGACCAGAACTACGGCCGGGGCCGGACCATTGGCCGCTTCCGGATCTCGGCGTTCCAGGGAGCACCGGAGGCCCTCACCACGCCGGAAGACATCGCGGCGATCGTCGGGTCGGAGGCGCGCACCGACGAGGAAGAAGCGCGGCTCCGCGAGTACTACCTGGCACACCGGCCCGAGGTCGTTCGTCTCCAACAAGCGCTGGCGGCGATCGACGAGCAGATCGCCAGGCTCGAGCCCGACCGCACGCTGGTGATGGTCGAGATGGACGAGCCGCGCAGCACCTGCGTGATGCGTCGCGGGGACTACTTGCTGCCGGGGGAACGGGTCGAGCCCGGCACGCCCGGAGCACTGCATCCCTTCGACGAGCGGTGGCCGCGCAATCGGCTCGGCCTGGCGTGTTGGCTGGTCAGCCCCGACAACCCGCTGGTCGCGCGCGTCACAGTGAACCGCTGGTGGTCGCAGATCTTCGGTGCCGGGCTCGTGGCCACCGAGGAGGACTTCGGCCTGCGCTGCGCGCCTCCGAGCCATCCGGAGCTGCTCGACTGGTTGGCAATGGAGTTCGTCGCGTCGGGTTGGTCGCGGAAGCACCTGCTGCGGACGATCGTGACCTCGGCGACCTATCAGCAGTCCTCGCGACGTGGCGCTGCGGCCGACGATCCCCACAACCGCCTGCTCGGCCGCGGCCCGCGGTTCCGGCTCAGTGCCGAGATGCTCCGCGACCAGGCGCTGGCGGCGTCGGGACTGCTGAGCCTGGAGCAGGGAGGCCCGCCGGTGTTCCCGCCGCAGCCCGACGGACTGTGGCGGCAGACCGGGCGCAACGAGCCGAAGTACGTCGTCGCGACGGACTCCGACCGATTCCGTCGCGGCATCTACGTGATCTGGCGCCGCGCCGCGCCCTATCCGAGCTTCGTGCTGTTCGACGGTCCCGACCGCGCGACCTGCCACCCGAAGCGCTCGCGGACCAACACACCGATGCAGGCGCTGGTGCTGATGAACGATCCGGTCTACGTCGAGGCGGCACTCGGGTTGGCGGCGCGAGCCTTGCGCGAGGCGGGCGACGACCCCGCGCGGCTGGTACGCATGTTCCAATGGGTCCTGGCGCGCCGGCCCACGCCAGCCGAGCAGGCGTTCCTGCTGCAGGTGGTCGTCGACGAGCGGCAGCGGCTTGCCGCAGAGCCCGGGGCTGCCCACGCGCTGGTCGACGCGCATCCGGTGCTCGACCTCGAACCGACCCTCGACCGGACCGAACTCGCCGCGTGGTTCCACACCGCGACCATGCTGCTGAACCTCGACGAGGCGGTCACCAAGGGATGAGTGTGTTGCCCCATCGAATCGACGCTCTCAGTCGCCGCGCCCTGTTGCTGCATAGCGGAGCCGGCCTCGGCGCGGCAGCCCTGAGCCGCCTGCTCGGCGACCCGCCGCGCACCGACGTGACGCCACGCGCCCAGAGCGTGATCTACATCCACCTGGTCGGCGCTCCTTCGCACCTCGACCTCTTCGACCCGAAGCCCGAGCTCCAGCGCCGCGAGGGCCAGAAGTGTCCCGAGGCGTTCATCGCCGGCAAGCAACTCGCCTTCATCCGCAACCACCCCGAACTGCTCGGCACGCCGAACGACCCACGCTTCGCGTTCCGGCACTGCGGCGCCTCGGGCCTGCAGATCTCCAACCTGCTGCCGCATCTGCAGACCTGTGCCGACGAGATCGCGCTGCTGCGCACGGTGCAGACCGAGGAGTTCAACCACGCGCCGGCGCAGATGTACCTCGCCACCGGCTTCGGTCGCTTCGGCCGGCCGAGCCTCGGCGCCTGGACCAGCTACGGCCTCGGTTCGCCCAACCGCGACCTGCCGGCCTACGTGGCGATGTTCTCGGGTCAGTATCCGGGTGCCGGCAACAGCATCTTCGGCAGCGGCTTCCTGCCGTCGGTGCACCAGGGCGTGGAGTTCCGCAGCAAGGGCGACCCGGTGCTGTTCCTGTCGGATCCCCCAGGCGTGGACCGCGCGGCGCGGCGCCGCATCGTCGATGGGGTCAACCACCTGAACGGTCTGCATCTCGACGACTTCGCCGACCCGGAGACCGCCACGCGGATCGAGCAGTACGAACTCGCCTACCGCATGCAGGCCTCGGTGCCCGAGCTGATGGATATCGCCAGCGAGCCGGCCGAGGTCCACGCGCTGTATGGCACCCGACCCGGCAAGACCAGCTTCGCCAACAACTGCCTGTTGGCGCGTCGCCTGGTCGAGCGCGGCGTGCGCTTCGTGCAGCTCTTCGAGGCCGATTGGGACCACCACTCCTCGGTGTTCGACAACCTGCCGCGCAAGTGCAAGGGCGTCGACCAGCCGATCGCCGCGTTGCTGCACGATCTGAAGCGCCGCGGCCTGCTCGACCAGACCCTGGTGGTCTGGGCCAGCGAGTTCGGTCGCACGCCGATGGCGCAGACCGACAATGGTTCGGGGAAGCGCACCAAGATCGGCCGCGACCACCACAACGAGGCCTTCGCGCTGTGGATGGCGGGGGGTGGGGTGAAGGGCGGGATCGCGCACGGGGCGACCGACGAGCTCGGCTATGCCGCGGTGGAGCATCCTGTGCACGTCCATGACTTCAACGCGACGATCCTGCACCTGCTCGGTCTCGACCACGAGCGGTTGACCTACCGCTTCCAGGGCCGTGACTTCCGGTTGACGGACATCGGTGGGCGGGTGGTGCACGACGTGCTGGTCTGACGAGCTGGCGGTCACCGCGCTCGGACCGAGGCGAGCGAGGCCTGCCATTCGTCCGAGCGATGCATTGCGGTCCCGATGCGTGACGCGGGTTCGTTCTGCGCTCCCGCGGAGCTATCCAGATCGGTCCGCTTCCGGCATGCTCCGCGGCCCGACCGGGTGGAGGAGAGTGTCTTCTGCACGCGGTCCATCCCTCCACAGACAGAGACCCCGATGCAGTTCCACTTCCCGATCCGTCCCTCCAGCCTGCTCGCCGTCGCCCTCCTCACCGGCGGCCTCGCTGCCCAGACCGCGCCCTGTGCGATCTCGGTCAACGGCGACTTCGAGACCGGTGATTTCTCTGGTTGGCAGCAGTTCCCGTCCTCGGCGGGCAGCATCTCGCTGGTCAGCCCTGGCCTGAACTCCTCGTTCGCCGCCAACATCGACAACCAGGTCGCGCCTTCCGCGTCGATCATCAAGAACGCCAACCTCGGCATCGGCACGGTCATGCCGGGCGAGACGATCACGATCACCTTCCAGGCCAAGGGTGCGACCGCCAATGGTGGCGTGGTGTTCGTCGAGGTGTTCTCCGAGATCGCGGGCGGCGGTGTGTCGTCGTCGGTGATCCTCGGTGGTGCGCCGCTGGGGCTGAACGCCGACCCGAACGTCTGGACGCCGTTCCGCTTCACCACGCCCGCCGGCCCGAACGTCTCGGGCGGCATCACCCTGCAGATCGGGGCGATCACCGGCGCGGTCAACGGCAGCGTCTCGAACGTGACCGTGGACGACGTGGTGGTCTCGGTGGACCGTGCGGCGGCCGCGTGGAGCAACTACGGTGCGGGTTGGCCGGGCACGGGCGGCGTGCCCACCCTGCAGCTCGATGCCAACCCGGTGCTCGGCACCACCGTGAACGCGCTGATCGGCAACGTCAGCGGTGGGACGGCCATCGGCGGCATCTTCTTCGGCGCCAGCCAGGCGGCGATCGCCACGCCGTTCGGCGGCACGCTGCTGCTGAACCAGCTCGTCACCGACACCATCCCGATGCTGCCGTCCGCTGGCGGCTCGTATCCGCTGCCGATCCCGAGCGACAGCGCGCTGTGCGGCGCGGTGATCTACGCGCAGGCGATCCACAGCGACGCCGGTGCGTCGGCGGGCGTGGCGTTCACGCCGGGGCTGAGCATCACGCTGGGCAACTGAGCCCCGTCCACGGTGCTCCCGTCCACCGTGCTCTGGCCCAGCGGGCGCGGCCCCGGTGCTTGACAGTGCAGGCTTTGGAAAGCAAAGTCTCCGCATGCTCATCGCCCTCAACGAGTTGCAGGCCGTGCTCTATCCATCCCTCGCGGGTGGCTGCCTCGTCGGCGGCTCGCTGGCGTGGTTCGCCGCGACGCGGAAGAGCCCGCTGGCGATCCTGCCGCTTCTGCTGCTCGCGGTCGTCGCAGTGTGGTTCTCGTTGGCCGCGGGGATGCACTTCGGCTACGGCGCGTGGCAGAGCATCGACAACCCGCCCGACGAGGCCTTCGCAGATGGTGCGAACCTCATCGGCAGCGTGATGTTCGGCTGGATGCCGGCGGGGTTGTTCTGCGCGATGGTGTTCGTGCTGACGCGCGTGTTTCTGCAGCGCGGCAGAGCGCGGACCGAACTCGCGGACGGGGGCGGCACGGCGGCAGCCTCCTGATCGGGTCGGTGTCGAGAGCCAGGCGAGGCCCTAGACTCGCGGCGTGAGTCGCCTTCTCGCTTCCTTTCTGCGCCTGCTCGTCGTCGTCGCCGCGGTGATCCCCGTGGCGGTTGCCCAGACCAAGGACCTCCCCTTGTCGGGGGAGGTGTTCGCGGTCGATGGCTGCACCGCCTTCGTGATCGAACCGCCGGAGCCCGCCGCCGGCCCGCGACCCTGGGTCTGGTACGCACCGACCCTGCCGCGTCTGCCGGGCGATGCCGAGACCTGGATGTTCGAGCGCTTCCTGGCCGCGGGGATCGCCATCGCCGGCATCGACGTCGGCGAGTCGTATGGCAGCCCGTCGGGCCGCGCGCATTACCAGGCGCTGTACGAGCACCTGACCGCCGAGCGTGGCTACGCCGCGAAGCCGGTGCTGCTGGCGCGGAGCCGCGGCGGCCTGATGCTCTACTCCTGGGCGGTCGAGCACCCTGACTCCGTGGCAGCGGTGGCCGGGATCTATCCGGTCTGCAACCTCGAGAGCTACCCCGGTCTCGCCAAGGCGGCGCCGGCCTTCGGGCTCGACGAGGCCGGGTTGCGCGCGCAGCTCGGCGTGCACAACCCGGTGGATCGGCTCGCGCCCCTGGCCCGCGCCGGTGTGCCGGTGCTCCACATCCACGGCGACTCCGACGGGCTGGTGCCGCTCGGTCCCAACTCCGAGCTGCTGCGCGCGCGCTATGCAGCGGCGGGGGGTAACGCGACCGTGCTGGTGCAGAAGGGGCGCGGCCACGACATGTGGCCCGGCTGGTTCCAGTCGGAGGAGCTGACCGCCTTCGTGATCGAGCAGGCGCGGCGTGGCGCGGCACGCGCCCTCGAACTCGGCTCGCCGTTCCTCGACGGCATGGTCCTGCAGCGTGGCATGCTGGTGCCGGTCTGGGGTTGGGCCGAGCCGGGCACGCGGGTGAATGTCGCCTTCGGCAACCAATGGCAGCAGGCGACCGCCGATCCGAAGGGTCGCTGGCGGGTCGAGCTGAAGCGCCTCGAGGCGTCGTTCGAGGAGCGGCGGCTGGTGGTGAGTTCCGACCGCGACGAGCGGATCGTCTGCGAGCGGGTCCTGGTCGGCGAGGTCTGGTTCGCGTCCGGTCAGTCGAACATGGACTGGATCGCCGGCAAGTCGCTGTGCAGTGAACTGGCCAACCAACTGCAGCGGGCGCAGCCCGAGGTGCCGATCCGCGAGTACGCCGCCGACATCGGCGCGTCGGTGTTCGAGCGCGAGCGGGTGACCGCGGCGGACGGCTGGAAGACCGCGCGACAGGCGAGCTCGTTCTCGGCCCTGGCGCTGGCTTTCGCGCACACGCTGTACGAGGAACTCGACGTGCCGATCGGCATCCTGCGCAGCACCCACGGCGCGACCGCGGTGGAGACCTGGACGCCCTACGAGGGCTTCGCTGCGCGCCCAGCCCTGGCCGACATCGCCCGCCGCGTGCGCGACAGCGATCCGAGCACCGACGACGGCCGGGCCGCCTACGAGACCTTCTATGCCGAACTCCGCGCCTGGCGCGACGCGAGTGCTGCGCAGATCGAACGCGGGGGCGCCGCTTTGCCGCGGCCACAGTTGCCCGGCATCGCCGCCGACTGGAAGGGGGCCAGCCGCATGTTCAACCACAAGGTCGCGCCGCTGATCCCGTTCGCGGTGCGGGGCGTGATCTGGTGTCAGGGCACCCACAACTCCGGCGACGGGCGGATCTACGCCGAGAAGATGCATGCGTTGCTCGACGGCCTGCGCATCCGCTGGGGCCGCCCCGAGCTGCCGTTCCACTTCACGCAGATGCAGTGCTACGGCGATCCGGATCCCGACGTGATCGGGTTCGCCGACATCCGTGAGGCACAGCGGCTGTTCTTCATGCGGGCCGAGGGCGTCGGCATGGTGCCGCAGTACGACCTCAACCCGGAGCGGCCGCAGAACATCCACTACTCCAACAAGCTCGATCCGGGTCGGCGGCTGGCGCGGTGGGCGCTGGCGCAGCAGTACGGCCGCGACATCGCCTACTGCGGGCCGGTCTACGCCGGGCATTCGATCGACGGCGACGCGGTGCGGGTGCGCTTCGAGCAGCGCGGGCCCGGCGGCGGCCTGATGGTCGGCAGCAAGGGCCTGGAGGCCGACCGGCGCGACGCGCCCGACGCCTACGTCGAGCCAGCTCGCGCCACGCCGGACCAGCCGCTGCGGCACTTCCGACTGGCCGGCGCCGACCGGGTCTGGCACGACGCCGACGCGGTGATCGATGGTGACGCGGTGGTGGTCCGGAGCGCTGCGGTGCCCGAGCCGGTGGGTGTGAGCTACGCCTACAGCCAGAGCCCGATCGGCGCGAACCTCTACAACGCGGCCGGCCTGCCGGCGACGCCGTTCGCGGTGTGGGAGGGTGCCACGCTGTTCCAGGAAGACGTGCAGCCCGCGCCACGGGTCGCGCCTGCCGCGGAGCCGAAGCCGTACCTGCAGCTCGCCACCCTGTTCCGCCCGCGCTCGGTGCTGCAGCGCGATCAGCCCGTGCCCGTCTGGGGCTTCGCCCGTCCCGGCGCCGAGGTCACCGTGCGCTTCGCCGGCCAGTCGAAGACCGCGACCGCCGGACCGTTCGAGTCCTGGCGCGTCGACCTCGACCCGATGCCGGCCTCGGCCGAGGGCCGCGGGCTGGTCGTCACCTGCAGCGACGGCCCGAGCCAGTCCGTCCCCGACCTGTGGGTCGGTGATCTCTGGTTCCTCACCGGCACCGCGAAGCTGGCCAGCGAGCAGCTGCGGCCCGGCGACCCGACGGCCACTCCGCTGCCGCTGGTCCGCGAGTTCCGGATCCGCACCAATGCGCGACGCTTCCGCGAGCCGCGCAAGCGCCGTATGGAGATCGGCGGCGGGCGCTACGAGTCGTCGTGGGAGGCGATGACCTTCGACGGGGACCGGCCGGAGTGCTCGGTGGCGGGGCACGCGTTCGCGGCGGCGATGCAGCAGGAAGGCGTGCCGCTCGGCATCGTCACCCTCGGCGCCGACAACCCGCCGATCACCTGGATCAGCTACGACGGCTTGCAGACCGCGCCGGGCTTCGAGGCAGAACGCGACGAGCTGAACCAACTGTTCCCGAACACCGCGGCCGGTGCCGCCGCGGTGGAGCGCTACATCGCGACGCTGCGCGCCTACAACCAGCGGGTCGCCGCCGCGCGCGAGGCCGGCGACCCGGTGCCCGAGACGCTGGCGGGCGGTCCGCCGGCGTTCCCGCAGCCGGTGCAGGACGAATGGGCGCCGCGCACCGAGAACGCGACCCTGACCTACAACTTCTGCATCGCCCCGCTGACCCCCACGGCGGCTCGCGGGGTGGTGTGGATTCCCGGTGCCTACAACCTCGGCGAGGCGCCGCAGCGCTACGCGGCCGCGCTGGAGGCTTGGGCCACGAGCCTGCCGGCGACGTTCGGGCCGCCGGACCTGTCGTTCCTCTACGCGCAGCCGAGCGATGCCCTGACGGCGGGGATCGGCGCCCCCCGCATCGAAGGCGCGGTCGAGATCGGCTTCGACGCGTGGCCCTCGAGCCTGCGAGATCTCGCCCAGCGCCTGGGGCGTGCCGCCGCGCGGCGGTGAGCTCCGCGGCCCGCCCTCGATTCCGCTCCGCGACCTGCTCTGATGGCGGCATGTGCGCGAAGCACCGCAGAAAGGACCCGCCGAGCGGCCTGTTCGACGGCTACGCCCCGGACGGGGCGATCGACGAGCTGTTCGAGGCCGAGGGCACGCCGCATCCGGCGATGGAGCGGGTGGTCGCGTTGCTGCAGCAGCTCGATCGCAGCGACTTCAAGCAGCGTCAGCGGCTGGCCGATGCGACCTTCCGCCGCGGCGGCGTGACCTTCTCGGTCTACTCCGACCGGCGGGGGATCGAGAAGACCTTCCCGTTCGACCTGATCCCGCGGCTGATCGCCGCCGCCGACTGGGCGCGGCTCGAACGCGGCCTGGTGCAGCGGGCCACCGCGCTGAACCGCTTCCTCGAGGATGTCTACGGCGAGCAGGAGATCCTCGAGGCCGGCAAGATCCCGCGCGCGTTGGTGGAGCGCTGCAGCGGCTACGTGCCCGAGGTCCGCGGGCTCGCCAGGCCGCACGGCGTGTCGGTGCACGTGGCCGGGATCGACCTGCTGCGCCGGGAGGACGGCGAGTTCGTGGTGCTCGAGGACAACCTGCGGGTGCCCTCGGGGGTCTCGTACGTGCTCGAGAACCGCTCGGTGATGAAGCGGCTGTTCCCGCTGATCTTCCAGCTCGCCAGGGTCGAGACGGTCGACGACTACGCGGTGCGGCTGCGCGACGCGCTGCTGTCGGTCTCGCCGGTCGACGGCACCGAGACCAACGTCGCGGTGCTGACGCCCGGCATCTACAACTCGGCCTACTTCGAGCACAGCTTCCTGGCCCGGCAGATGGGCTGTCTGTTGGTCGAGGGCCGCGACCTGTTCGTCCACGACGACCGGGTCTGGGTGAAGACCACCCGCGGTCCGGTGCAGGTCCACGTGATCTACCGGCGGGTCGACGACCTGTTCCTCGATCCGGGCATGTTCCGCGAGGACAGCGTGCTCGGCGTGCGCGGTCTGATGCAGGCCTACGCCAAGGGCCACGTGACGATCGCCAATGCGGTCGGCAATGGCGTGGCCGACGACAAGGCGATGTATCCGTACGTGCCGGACATGGTGCGCTTCTACCTCGGTGAGGAGCCGCTGCTGGGTCAGGTGCCGACCTTCCGCTGCGCGGAACCCGACGACCGGGCCTTCGTGCTGAAGCACCTCGAGGAGCTGGTCGTGAAGGAGGTCGCCGGGGCCGGCGGATACGGCATGTGCGTCGGTCCGACCGCGACCAAGGCGCAGCTCAAGGCGATGGCCAAACAGCTCGCCACCCATCCCGAGGACTACATCGCCCAGCCGGTGGTCGAGTTCAGCACCTGCCCGACGCTGTCGTCGCGGGGAGTCGCGCCACGGCGGGTGGATCTGCGGCCCTACGTGGTCACCGGGAGGTCGACCTGGGTGCTGCCCGGCGGCTTGACGCGGGTGGCGCTGAAGGCCGGCTCGTACGTCGTCAACTCGAGTCAGGGTGGCGGCTCGAAGGACACCTGGGTGCTGAAGGAGCAGGCATGATCTCACGCGTCGCCGAGAACTGCTTCTGGCTGCAGCGCTACATGGAGCGCGCGGCCTGCACCGCGGGCATGATCGAGGTCAACCTCTCGACGGTGCTCGACATGCAGGTGTCGCCCAAGGAGAGCTGGCGGGCCCTGTTGGTCGCCTCGGGCGAGGAGCCGTCATTCGTCGAACGACACGGCGCCGAGGTGGTCGCCGATGGCGAGCTGGTGCAGGACTACCTGATCTGGGACCGGCAGAACTCCGCCTCGCTGGTGCAGATGATCACGATGGCGCGCGAGAATGCGCGCAGCGTCCGCGAGACCATCAGCCTGGAGATGTGGCTCGCGGTCAACGGACTGTGGCTGTGGTTGACGTCCGGCAAGGGGCGCCGCGGCTTCCACAAGGAGCCGGCCGAGTTCTACGACCGGCTGCGCCGCGAGGTCGAGCTGGTCCGCGCCCTGACCTACGGCACGATCCTGCACGACGAGGCCTTCCACTTCATGCGGCTCGGGATGCTGCTGGAGCGTGCCGGCCAGACCGCGCGTCTGCTGGACGTGAAGCACCACCTGCTCGGGCCTTCCGATCCTGGCCAGGGCGACTCTCCGGTCGAGGTCGCGCACTGGCTCGCGCTGCTGCGGACGCTGACCGCCACCGAGTCGTTCTTCAAGCGTGGCCTGACCCTGTCGGGCGCCGCGGTCGCGCACTTCCTGATCCTGGAACGAGACCTGCCCCGCTCGGTCCGGCACTGCCTGGTGCGGGCGGCGGATTCGCTGGCCTACGTGCGGGAGTTCAGCGACGGCAAGCGGGGCCGCAGGTCGGCCGCGATGTTGGAGCACCTGCGGACAAGGCTCCGGACCGACTCAGGATCGAGGGTCTTCGGAGCCGAACTCCACGACGAGCTGACCTTCATGATCGACGGGATCGCGAACCTGTGTGAGCAGATCCGGGCGGACTTCTTCGACCCGACCCTGGCCGAGCAGGAGGTCGACCGCGCCGCCGGCGGGCGGGCGCCTGGGGTGGGTCAGTGAGCAAGCTCCTCGGGATGTCGTTCGACGCGGCGGTCTCGCCGCTGATCACCCTGCTGCGCACGCGCGACCAGCGAGCCGACGGCGCGCGGCCGTACGGCTGGGGCATGGCGTGGTATGCCGCCGCCGACCGCGCCGCCACGGTGGTGAAGGACCCGGCCGCGACCTCCGATGGCGCCGCGACGCTGCTGCTGCGCGACTGGACCCGCTGCCGCTCGACCCTGTTCGTCTGCCACCTGCGTGGTGCCGCGGCCCGGATCTCCCAGGAGAACACGCATCCCTTCGCGCGCAGCCACGCCGGCCGCGACTGGGTGATGACCCATCAGGGCCAGCTCGGCGAGGGCTACCTCGAACGGCTGTCGCTCGGCGAGCGTCCGGTGTTCCAGCCGGTCGGCCGGACCGACACCGAGCACCTGCTGTGCTGGCTGCTGCAGCGCTGCCGCGAGCTGGACCTGCACCGTCTGGCCGACATCGGCTGGGAGCGTCTGCACGGCTGGCTGCAGGAGATCAACCAGCTCGGCACCTTGAACCTGCTGATCTCCGACGGCTCGCACCTCGTGGTGTACCAGGACCAGGAGCGGCACCGGCCGCTCCATTGGCTGCGCCGTCTCCCGCCGCACGCCCAGAACACCCTGTCGAACGAGGACATCGAACTCGACCTCGGCGGCGCCCGCGACGGCGCACGGACCGCGGTGCTGGTGTCGAGCGAACGCCTGCTCGGCGCGGACGACGACGGGGCGGAGTGGAAGGAGCTGCGCGGCGGGCAGATGCTGGTGGTCTGCCGCGGCGCGGTAGTCTGGTCGGGTGGCGGGAACACGGCTCCCGTCGCGGCGGCGCCCTTCCCGGCCGAGGCTCCTTCCCTGCAGGGTGGGGCGGCGGGGCCGGGCGAGTCGCTGCCGTCCGCGATGGTCGGTCGGCTCGAGCCGCTGGGGGGTGCCGGCCTGGGTGCCGGCCTCCAGCAGGTCGAGGACGCGCCGGCACCGGAAGCGAACTTCGGGGAGTCGCAGGATGCGCGGGTCTACGACGTGCTGCACGTCACCCGCTACAGCTACGCCTCGCCGGTCGAGTTCAGCCGGCACGTGCTGCGCCTGCATCCGGTGCACGACCGGATCCAGGAGGTGCTGTCGTTCGACCTGTCGATCGAGCCCCTGACCGCGCAGCACGACCACGAAGACGTGTTCGGCAACATCGCGACCCGCCTCGAGATCGAGGGCTCGGCGCCGGAGATCGCGTTCGTGGCCCGCTCGCGGGTCCGCGTGCATCCCACCCCCGGCGGTGAGTTCCGTTCGACCCATCGACGGACCATCGTGCCGCTATCGTGGATGCCCTGGCAGCGGCAGATGATGCTGCCCTACCTGCTGCCCGAGGAGCTGCCCGAGAACCAGCTCCAGGAGCTCTTCGACTACGCGATGAGCTTCGTCGAGCGGCAGGACTACGACGTGATCGAGACCCTGCTCGACATCAACCAGACGATCTACCGCGACTACGCCTACGTGCAGGGCGTCACCTCGGTGGAGACCACGCCGTTCGATGTCTACACGTCGCGACGCGGCGTCTGCCAGGACTTCGCCAACCTGCTGATCTGTCTGGCGCGCCTGCTCGACGTGCCGGCGCGTTACCGGGTCGGCTACATCTACACCGGCGGCAACTACGCCAACAAGCTGCAGTCCGACGCCTCGCACGCCTGGGTCGAGGTGTTCCTGCCGTGGCTCGGTTGGAAGGGCCTCGATCCCACCAACGGCACGGTGGTCGACCGCGACCACGTGCGGGTCGCCTGTGGGCGGCACTACCGCGACGCCACACCGACCTCGGGGACGATCTACCGCGGGGGTGGCGACGAGAAGCTGGAGATCGAGGTGCGGGTCATTCCGGTCGACCTTGGCGGGCCCCTCGCCCCACCTGCCGCAGATCCAGGGTGAGCGGCGCCTCCGGGTCGCGCGGCACGCCGCGCGGCCGCGACGTCCCCGGCGTGTGCCCGAACGGCACGAAGCGCGCCAGCCGTCGGCCCTCGGCCTCGTAGGCGGTGGTCGGCGGCGCGTCGTAGTTGCGGCCGCCAGGGTGGCCGACGTGGTAGGTGCAGCCGCCCACCGCGCGTGCGTTGTGGCGGTCGTGCAGCTCGAAGACCAGCGGGTCGTGCACGCCGATCGTCGGGTGCAGGCAGCTCGGCGGCTGCCAGGCGCGGAAGCGAATCCCGGCGACGACCTGTTCCTTCACGTGGGTGGGCGTCAGCGGTAGCTCGATGCCGTTCACCGCCAGCCCGTAGCGCTCCGGATCGACGAGCCCCGATAGCTTCACCTGCAGCCGCTCCAAGGACGAGTCGACGAAGCGCGTGGTGCCGCCGCCACCCGGCTCCTCGCCGAGCACGTGCCAGGGCTCCAAGGCGTGGCGGACCTCGAGGTGCATGCCCGCGACGTGCACGTCGCCCGCCAGCGGGAAGCGGAACTCCCATTGCGGCGAGAACCACTCCCACTCCAATGCGAAGCCGACCTCGCCGAGCTCGCGCAGCACCTGCTCGAAGTCGGTGCGGACGAAGTGCGGCAGCAGGAACCGGTCGTGGAGCGTGGTGCCCCAGCGGGTCACTGGCGCACGGTAGGGCTGCTCCCAGAAGCGGGCGATCAGCGCGCGGACCAGCAGCTGCTGCGCCAGGCTCATCCGCGCGTGCGGCGGCATCTCGAAGCCGCGCAGCTCCAGGAGCCCGAGGCGGCCACTCGACGAGTCGGGCGAGTAGAGCTTGTCGATGCAGAACTCGGCGCGGTGGGTGTTGCCCGAGACGTCGACCAGCAGGTGGCGGAACAGTCGGTCGACCAGCCACGGCGGGCACGGCGCGGGGCTGCCGTCTGGCTGGGTGGGGAGCTGTGCGAAGGCGAGTTCCAGTTCGCGCAGCGCGTCGTGGCGGGCTTCGTCGATGCGCGGCGACTGGCTGGTCGGGCCGAGGAACAGGCTGGAGAACAGGTAGCTGAGCGAGGGGTGGTTGTTCCAATAGCTCAACAGGCTCCGCAGCAGGTCGGGGCGGCGCAGGAACGGGCTGTCCTCGGGCGTCGCCGCACCGACCACCACGTGGTTGCCGCCGCCGGTGCCCATCGGCCGGCCGTCGACCAGGAACTTCTCGGTCCCGAGCCGGGTCTGCCGCGCGTCCTCGTAGAGCCCGGTGGTGAGGTCGACCAGCTCGCGCCAGGAGCCGACGGGGTGGACGTTGACCTCGATCACGCCGGGGTCGGGGGTGACCTTCAGCGTCTGCAGGCGGGGGTCGTGGGGTGCGGGGTAGCCTTCGACGACCACCGGGGTCTGCAGGCTCGCGGCGGTGTCCTCGATCGCGGCGACCAGGTCGAGGAAGTCCTCGGCCCAGGCCACCGGCGGCAGGAACACGTGGAGGCGGCCTTCGCGCAGCTCCACGGTGAGCGCGGTGCGCACACCGGTGCCGGGGGCTGTGTCGGCGTCGGGGGTCGGCTGCGCGTTCACCGCGGCGGCGTCCGGATCGAAGGCCGGGCGCGGTTCGTCGCCGCCGGCGACCGCGTGCTGGATGCGCGGCTCGGGCGCGGGCGGCAGGGCAGAGCGCGGTGCGAACGGGTCGCGCGGCGGCTGCAGCGGCGCGGTCTGGTGGACCGCCGCGAGCGAGGGAACCGGCAGGCGCAGGCCGAGTGGCGAGTCGCCGGGCGACAGGAGCACGTGCCGGGCGCGCAGCATCCACAGCCCGCTCTGCCAGATCCGGCGCGGGCCGTCGGCGACGCGTTGCAGCGGCAGCACGTAGCCGACCGGCGTGTTCAGGCCGCGCTGGAACACCCGCGCGATGCGGGCGCGCTCCTCGGCGTCGGCGAGCTTCGGGTCGGTCGGATCGACGTCGACCGGCAGTCGGCCCTCGCGCCACAGGTAGTAGCCGGCGTCCTCGAAGGCGGCGAGCACGTGCTGCGGATTGGCTTCGAGCCGGCGGGCCAGTGCCGCGGTGAAGCGCTGTGCTCGTTCGATCGTGCCATGCCCCGGCTTCGCGGGGTCGGCGAGCCATTGCGGATCGCGCCACATGGGCTGGCCGTCGCCGCGCCAATAGCAGGTCATCGCCCAGCGCGGCAGCGACTCGCCGGGATACCACTTGCCCTGCCCGAACTGCACGAAGCCGCCCGGCGCGAAGCGGTCGCGGAGCCGTTGGATCAACCGGAACGACAGCGCCAGCTTGTCGGTGCCGACCGCCGCGGTGTTCCACTCCGGGCTCACGTAG
Source organism: bacterium (assembly GCA_030432695.1). GTDB lineage: Bacteria > Planctomycetota > UBA1135 > UBA1135 > UBA2386 > JAUILN01. The sequence continues at coordinate 188,703 of JAUILN010000018.1, forward strand.
TCGTCGATCGACACGAAGGTCGGCTCGCCGCCCATCGTCAGCCGCACGTCGCCGGCCGCGAGCCGCGCGTCGACGCGGTCGCCGACTTCCAGCAGGCGTTCCCAGGCCGCGTCGCTGAACGGCTTGGTGGAGCGCGGGTCGTCGCGCAGCCGCGTGAGCCGCATCTCGATGTCGAGCTCGGTCTCGCAGTCGTCGAGGCTGCCGCTGATCGGTGAGGCGTCGTGCGGCTCGGCGCTGCAGGCCAGCGGGATGTGGCCTTCGCCGGCGAGCAGACCGCTGGTGGCGTCGAGGCCCACCCAGCCCGCACCCGGCAGGTAGGCCTCGACCCAGGCGTGCAGGTCGACGGTGTCGACGGCCACGCCGCTGGGGCCGTCCAGGGCCTGCTGGTCGGCGACGAGTTGGATCGAGTAGCCGGAGACGAAGCGCGCGGCGAGGCCCTGGTGGCGGAGCAGTTGCACGAGCAGCAGGGCGAAGTCGCGGCACGAGCCGCGGCCCTTCTCGAGGGTCTCCTCGGGGGACTGCACGCCGGGGTCGTAGCGGAGGATGTAGTCGAGCCGCCGATGGACGAGCTGGTTGACGTGCACCAGGAAGTCGGTGGTGCCGCGCTCGGTCCGGTCGATCTGCTTACAGAGAGCGGCGAAGCGTTCCTCGGGCTCGTCCCGGCGCAGGAACGGCACGAGCTGCTGGGCCAGCAGCGGCGGATACTCGAAGGGGAAGGTCTCCGCGTACGGCTCCAGGAAGAAGTCGAACGGGTTGATCACCGGCAGGTCGACGACCAGGTCGACCTCGAGTTCGAGCGAGCGGGTCGGCTCGGGGAAGACCAGCCGCGCGAGGTGGTTGCCGTACGGGTCCTGCTGCCAGTTCAGGAAGTGCTTCTCGGGGCGCACCCGGAACGAGTAGGCGACCACCGGCGTGCGGGTGTGCGGTGCGGGGCGCAGGCGCACGACCTGCGGGCCGAGGGAGACCAGCCGGTCGTAGCGGTAGCTCGTGCGGTGGTGGAGCGCGACCCGGATCGACATGAGTGGTCACTCTGGTGCCTCGTCGGCAGGCGATCAAGGGATGGGATGGACGCGCGAGAACCGATCGCGGGTACGTACCATCCCGGCATGCTCGTTCGCCTGCTGTCGTCGCTCACCGTGTTCGTGCTGCCGCTCGCGGCCCAGGAAACCGAACCCGCAGCTCGTCCGCCCCACATCGTCGTGTTCCTGGCTGACGACCTCGGCTGGGGCGACGTCGGTTTCCATGACGGCCGGATCCCCACGCCGCACCTCGACGCGCTGGCCGCGCGCGGCACACGGCTCGAGCAGTTCTACGTCCAGCCGGTCTGCTCGCCGACCCGCGGGGCGCTGCTCACCGGCCGCTATCCGATGCGTCTCGGCCTGCAGTGCGGGGTGGTCCGTCCGTGGGCCGAACACGGCCTGCCACTCGAGGAGCGGACCCTCGCCGAGGCGCTGAAGGCGGCGGGCTACACCACCGCGATCTGTGGCAAGTGGCACCTCGGCCACGCGCGCGGCGAACAGCTCCCCACCAGCCGCGGCTTCGACCACCAGTACGGCCACTACAACGGCGCCCTCGACTACTTCACCCACGAGCGCGACGGCGGCTTCGATTGGCACGCGGACGACGCGGTCAACCGCGACGAGGGCTACACCACCGACCTGATCGCCGCGGCGGCGGTAGAGATCCTGGCGGAGCACGACCCGGCCACGCCGCTGTTCCTCTACGTCCCGTTCAACGCGCCGCACACCCCGCTGCAGGCGCCGGAGGATTGGATCGCGAAGTTCGCCGACTTCGAGGACCGCAACCGGAGGATCTATGCGGCGATGGTCGCGTGCATGGACGCGGCAGTGGGGCGGATCGTGGCCGGGTTGGACGAGCACGGCTATCTGCGGGAGGAGACCCTGGTGTTCTTCTGCTCCGACAACGGGGGGATCCGGAGCCTCGGTTCCAATGGGCCGCTCCGCGCCCAGAAAGGCCGGCTCTACGAGGGCGGCATCCGCGTGCCGGCGGTGGTGTCGTGGCCGGGACGGATCGCAGAGGGCGGCGTGGTCGATGCGCCTCTGCACGTCGTCGACCTGTTTCCCACTCTGGTCGGTCTCGCCGGCGGCAGCCTGGAGCAGGAGCTGCCGCTCGATGGACGGGATGCGTGGGCGACGTGGGCGGAAGGTGCGCCGTCTCCCCACGACGTGATCCTGAACAACGTCACCCCGTGGTCGGGTGCGCTGCGCAAGGGCCGCTGGAAGCTGGTGCACAACGGCGACGTGCCGGCCAATGCGACCGAGGGGCCTGGCACGGACCAATGGGAGCTGTTCGATCTGCAGGTCGACCTCGCCGAGCAGAACGATCTCGCGGCGCGCCACCCGGATCTGCTCAAGGAGCTGCGCGCGCTCCTGGAAGCGCTGCGCGCGTCGGCCGCGGCGCCGAACATCCCGCCGAACAGCCCGCCGGAGGGGTTCGAGGTGCCGGCGGTGTGGGGGGAGCGGGGCAACTGACTCCTCGAGGTGACGCCCTCCGACTCATGCGGTGTCGAGGCTGAGACCACGCCTGCGAAGCGGGGGTGGACGCGTCGTGGCTCGAGTCGATGATCTCTCGGGGACTGAGCGGGCGCGCTTGCTTGTTAGGGCCTGCCAGCCTGCCACGCCAACGCGACGTCGCATGTGTTGATCCCCCGTCGCGACGAGTCGGGTGCAGCAGTCCGCAGAGGAATGAGGCATGACAGCCACCAGAACCTGTTTACTTGTCTTCGCTCTCTTCGCGAGCACGGCGCATGCGCAGCTGGACTGGTGGAGAGACACGACCCTCCACGGGCTCTGGAATCCGGCGCTCGGCTACGACGAGGCCCAAGGCCGCGTGCTCATGTTTGGGGGCATTCGTCCGGGCCTGCATCTTCCAGCGGATGAGACCTGGGAGTGGGTCGATTCTGCATGGCGCCTCTGAGAGGCCCCAGGGCCGGTCGCGACGAGCGCGGCGGCTCTGGCCTGGGACCCGGCGAGTCAGGGCCTGCTGATGTTCGGGGGGCATGCATGGACCCTCTCCGAGTTCCGTAGCGAGACGTGGTCTTGGACCGGGCGTAGCTGGCGGCGTCTGAGTCCGTCGACCGCACCTTCTCCTCGAGGTGGGGTGGCTATGGGTTTCGACGAGGCCGCGGGCAACGTGGTGCTGTTCGGGGGAGTGGGATACGGCGGCACATACGACGACACCTGGATATGGGATGGCGCCAACTGGATCCTCCAGCATCCGACTCACCGGCCGGCGCACCGTCGTCACGCCCGTTTGATTCCGGCGGCGGGTCGTGCGTCGATGTTGCTGGTTGGTGGCCAGTGCGCCTCGGGAGACTACATCCCGGGCAGCGACCTCTGGGAATGGACCGGGTCGGATTGGAATCCCGTCTCGGTGGCCGGAGCGGTGTTTCCCAGTCGCGTCGACTGCGCTGCGACGGGGCCAGGACGAGCCGAGGTGATCGCGCTCGAGCACCCTCGGCTGCCGCAATCTACGCGGATGTGGTCATGGGACGGCAGCTCTTGGACCGAGACGCGTCCGACGTCGACCGGCTATGCAGACTGGCCGGCGAACTTCGCGGATGCGGAACTCGTCTACGACCGGGCGCACGGTCGCTTGCTGCGCTTCGGGTGTGCCTATGTGAACGTGGGAACGTCTCTCGATCCCTACCCGAAGCAGTCGACCTGGGCCTTCGACTTTGCGAGTCGGAGCTGGAGCATCGCCGACTCCAACGATTGGTTGCCCGCTGGCGAGTTCTCCGTCGTGCACGATGCGGATCGAGGCCGGGACCTGTTCGTGGGGGGAGTGCCGACCAGGACGTGGTTCTTCCAGCACGGCCGATTCCACGAGTCGCTCGCTGCGACACCCCAGCGGGTCGGCGTCGCCTTCATGCTGGAGTGTCACTACGCGTCCGGGCAGGTCGTGTTGTTCGGCGATCCTGGCGTGAATCGGCAGTCCGAGACCTGGCTCTTCGACGGACAGCAGTGGCGGGCCCGGCAGTATCCCGGGTCGCCGGATCCGTTCGCCTCGCAGTTGGGCATGGCGTCCACCTACGATCCTGTCCGCCAGAGGGTCCTTGCCGCTTCAGTGAACCAGCGAGAGCTGTGGGCTTTCACGCCGGCGGGGGGATGGCAGAACCTCGGTTCGGTACCCGTGCGTCCGGGTCACCTCGCATACGACGTCGCCCGGAACGTGCTCGTTCTCCTCGGTCCCAGCGGTAGCAGCCAAGAGACCTGGGAGTGGGACGGCCAGGCTTGGGCGTTGAGATCGACCGTCGTTCCGATGTTGTCGTCGTGCTACGTCATGTCGTACGTGCCCGGGTTGGACGGCGTCGTGCTCGTCATGGGCGGAGCCTGCCGGCCGGGGGTTCCAGTTCCCGGGCGCACGTTTGTGTGGGATGGAACTCAATGGAGTCCCCTGTTGAACCGCGCGCCTCCGGAACACGACGTGGGCCAACGGTCTTTCCGGTACGGGTGGTACGATCCAGAGCGCGGACGATTCCGCATCGCCTACGAGGGGAACGCTGACCTGGCGACGTTCGAGCTCTACGACAAGACGCTTGCAGTCGATGAACTCCTGCCTCGTGCCGGAGAGAGTCTCCGATTCACCTTCGATGGTCCTTCCCAAGCGGGGCGTCAGTGGTTCCTGGGCCTGGCCCTGACCGCCGACATCGGCGTCCCGTTGATGCGCAGCCCTTACGGCGGCATGCGTCGCTTTCCGTTGGATCCAGACGTTCTGCTCATCGCGACGCTGGGGCACCTCCAAGGGACTCTCGATCCCCAGGGACGAGGCTCGAAGTCCGTCGTGGTCCCCGCGGATCCATCTCTCGTCGGTCTGCGGTTCAAGGCGGCCGCGTTCACGCTGGACTCCGGCGCGTTCGGCTTCGTGTCGAATCTGGTCGAATGCGAGGTCGTGCCGTGACGACCAGTCGCATCGGGGCCACGTGCGCGGCCCGGGTTTCCGAGGAGGACTGATCCGCGGATAGGCTCGGCGGCTTCCGAGGTAGCATCCGAACCGTGGTCCAGCTCTTCCCGACTCCACCCGACAAGCTCGTCGACGCCGCAGGCCGTCCCTACTTCCTCTGGGACTCGGACATGACCCTCGCGGACTTCGAGCAGCGCCTGCGCACCGAGCCGCGCGAAGGCCGGGCCTACCTGGTCGGCAAGCTCATGCGGCAGGCCCGCCCCGACGACGTCTTCTCCTTCGTCACCGTCGACGAGATCGTCGAGCTCTGGCCGGCGCTGTTCCGGTATCTCGGCCGGAAGCGGGAGTTCTGGCAATGGCTGTTGGAGTTCTGGGGGTGCGAGCTTGAAGCGGCTGAGTGAGCTGCAGAGTCGGGTGCTGGAGGTCCTGGCTGGGGTCGAACCACCATGGACCTTGACCGGGGGAGCTGCGCTCGCCGGCTTCCATCTCGGTCATCGAACGACGCGCGATCTGGACCTGTTCTGGCGCGGTGCGGATTCGATCGAAGTCGTCCGGCGCGAGGTGGCTGCGCGACTGCGTGCCGCGGGGATGAAGGTTCGGGAGCTTCAGTCCGCTTCGGCCTTCGCGTCGTTCCAGGTCGAGCAGGACGGGGACTCGGTGGTCGTGGACCTGGTGGCGGACCCGGTCGCCGGGATCGAACCTCCGCTTCGGGTGACGATCGGGGCGGTGACCATCCAGATCGACTCGGCGCACGAGGTCCTGGTCAACAAGCTGTGCGCTCTGCTGCACCGCTCCGAGCTGCGTGACCTGATGGATGTCCAGGGGCTGCTCGCAGAAGGCGGAGACCTGCCGCGAGCCGTCGCCGATGCGCCCCGGAAGGACGGTGGCTTCTCGGCACTGACGCTCGGGTTCACGTTGGGCAGCTGGGGAGTCGCGGCTGCTGCGCGCGCTGCGGGTCTCGAGTCCCGAGCCGAGGAGTTGGAGCGTTTCCGCGACGACTTGCTGCGTCGCGTGGCCGACGGCCGGCCCTGATCACCCTCGCCCGGCCGCCAACCCCAACTCCTCTGCATGCGGCTGCAGCGCGTCGAGGATCGCCTGCACGCGCTCGACTTCGCGACGGGCCACCGGGAGCTGGTTCGCAAGTGCTCCCTTCTCGTAGCAGGGGCTCGTGGGTCTTCCGGATCCGCGTCTGACTTCGCCGGCGGTCGTCACGCTGTGGTGAACTCGAACACGAGATCGTGATCGGGTTGCTCGGAGACTCGGGCGGAAACGGGCAAGCCCGCTTCATTCTGCAGTCGGTCGGCAGGGGCAGGCGTCGGCGGTCTTGTCGGCCTCTTCCCTGGTCACGAACATGTCGGGCATGAAGAACGCTCCATATCCTGCCTCGGCGCGTCCCGTGCTCGTGGCGGTTGCCCTGGCGATTTCCGGGCTCTGGGGTTGCGAGGGACGTAGCCCCGAGGGCGAGGTCATCCAGGCTGAGGAATCCACCGAGCTGCAATCGCAAGCGATGGTGGATCCTGGACGCGAGGTCGATGATTCAGATGGGCGGACCGAAGTCCCGGAGGTCGAGCATCCCGAAGCTCCGGACGTCCAGCCGTCCGAACGCGAGGAGGTCGAACTCGAGTCGAGTGCTGCCGCAGGCCTTCCGGCGACCCTCGCGTTGGACCAGGGAGTGCCTGTCACGCTGGACGTCGAGCCATCGATCACAATGTCGACCAGTGACGAGTTCGGGGTCGATCTGGATTCGTTGGTCGCGCTAACGCAGAGGATCACCCACTCGGAGATCGAGAGTCCCCAGAGCGGCTTCAGGAGTGCGGCCCCGCTGCGACTCGCGGGCGTACTCCGACTGCAACGGGCCGAGTTCGCCAGGTTCTTCCGAGCCGTCCTGCTCACGCGCGGCTTTCGATGCACGGATCCCGGGAACGACGACGCATCTCCGATCCGGGTGACGTTGGACGAGTCGTCGGAGATCGAGAACGGATGGAACATGTCGCCCATGCATTTCTTCGTCTTCGAGGCTCAGCCGCAGGCTGAGTCGTCCGAGGAGCTGATCGGGTTGGCCGAAGACGCGCCGGTTCTCGTCGACCTTCGATTCCGGGGGGATCTGCCGGGTGCTGTCGATCTCGCTCGAGAGCACTTCAAGACGACAGGGTCCATCGCCAGGGCGTGGGGCTACGGCAGCGGACATGGTCCGAAGAGTCTCGTGCTCGCGGGCACTGCCGAGGACGTGCGCGGTGCGCTCAGCCGGCTTTGAGCAAAGATCCTGCTCGAAGCGACCTCATCACCCTCGCCCGCCGGCCAACTCCAACTCCTCCGCATGCGGCCGCAGCGCGTCGAGGATCGTCTGGACGTGGTCGGCGAACTCCACGCCGAGGATCGCCAGCGCGCGCTCGACCTCGTCGCGCTCCACCGAGGCCGCGAAGGCCTTCGACTTGAAGCGCTTCTTCACGCTCTTGGGCTCCAGCGTGGTGATGCCGTCGGGACGGATCAGCGCACACGCGACGACGAAGCCGGTGAGCTCGTCGCTGGCGATCAGCGCCTTGGACATCGGCGTGTCGTTGGGCACGTCCCATTTGGTGTAGTGGCCGGCGATCGCGTGCGCGATCGCGTCTTCGCCGAGCTCGCGCAGCCGGGCGACGATGCGGTGCGGGTGCTCCTCGGGCCACTTCTCGTAGTCCGCGTCGTGCAGCAGGCCGGCGGCACCCCAGGCGTCCTCGTCGGCGCCGGCGGCGCGCGCCAGATGGCGCATCACCAGCTCCACGCAGCGCGCGTGGCGCAGGAGGCTCGGGCCGTCGGTCATCTCTTCGAGCAGGGCGCGGGCGTGGGTGGGGTCCATGGCTGCAGGTTACCCAGCTATGCTCGCGCGACGATGATCCTGCTGCGCAGCCTGCTCGTGTCGTTCGTGCTCGCGTCGCCGGGCGTCGCGCAGGTCTTCGTGGTCGACATCGCCAATGGGCCGGGCGCCGACTTCACGTCGATCGACGCCGCGGTCGCGGCGGTGCCGGATGATGCGGTGCTGCAGGTGCGGGCCGGGACCTACCCGGCCTTCGCGATCCGCGCCAAGAGCCTGTCGGTGCTCTGCGATCCCGGGGTGAGCGTCTCGAGTCTGTTCCAGCAGCCGGTGGTCGTGGAGCGGTTGGCGGCGCACCAACGCGTGGGTATTCGCGGGCTGTCCTGGTCGAATGCGTTGGGACCGGGCGGGATGCTGTGTCAGGACTGTGCCGGCAGCGTGGTGCTCGACGGCTGCCGGGCCGACGGCACGACCTCGTCGAGCGGTGGTTACGTGCGGGCCGTGCGCTGCGACGCCCTGCTGCTCCGGGCAAGCGAGCTCCAGGCCCTGTCGAGCGGGTTCGCGGCCCTCGATCTCGAGGCCACCGATGCGGAGGTTTCCGGTGGTTCCCTCGGTGGCGGCAGCGCGGCGTTCGTGGCGCGCGGCGGCAGCCGGCTGCAGATCACTGGCGCTGCATTGCGGGGGCCCGGGTTCGGGCTCGCGGTGGCGCATCTCGATCGCAGCGACTGCGTGGTGCACGGGGCGACGCTGTTCGAGGGTGCGGTTGCCGGCTGGCCGGCCGCGTTGGCGGTCGACGGGACCGGCCGGGTGGTCGTCGATCCGGACACGCAGTATCGGAACGTCTCGCCGCCGCTGTTCGGCGCCGGGCTGGTGATCTCGATGCGCTCCGTTCCGCGCCTCGAGGCTTCGACCGGGTCGGCCGGCGGGCAGGCCCAGGCGACGTTGGCGGTGCCGGTGGGCGGATTCGGTGCGCTGCTCGTCGGCATGCCGACCGCGCCGCAGATTGTGTCGGGGCTGCTCGATCCGGTCTGGCTGGCGCCAGGTGCCGTGCTCGTGTCGATGGGGCCGGCGCCCCAGGTCCGCGGCGGGTATGCGGTGCCGCCGGGGAGCGCCGTCCTCGGCTACCCGGTCGGCTGGCAGGGTGCTGTGATCGATGCGGCCGGGCAGCTCGCGGTGAGCAATCCGGTCGCCTACCTGCACCACTGAAGGGCGTGCCTGGGAGTCGCTGCTCCGCCTATGCTGCTCGGTTCGACCCGGCCGCGTCGTCGATTCGCGCGCAGCCCCTTCCCCATGATCGATCCGCGCACGCTCCCTCTCGCGCTCTGTGTGGCCATCGCGCTGACCGTCCTCCGGCCGGGCCTGGCGCAGGACGAGACCCGTTCCGAGGTCGCCCACCCGACCTTCGCCGAAGCCCGCGCCGCCGGCGCCGAGCACTCGCGCTACCTGCAGCCGCAGAATGCGCCGTCGGCCGCCGACGTGCCGGCCGGCCCCGACCTCCAGGGCTTCGCGACCACCATCGAGCCGATCCTGCGCCGCAACTGCTACGAGTGCCACGGGCCAGAGGAGGACGAGGGCGGCGTCCGTCTCGACACGATGGATCCGGACCTGTTCACCGGCGAGGACGTCGACTGGTGGATCGACGTGCTCGCGGTGCTGACCAACGGCGAGATGCCGCCGGAGGATGGGCCGAAGCTGCCCGGCGAGGACCGCGCCAAGGTGATCGACTGGCTGTCGATCGAAACCCAGCGCGCGTCGTCGACCCGCCGCGCCAGCCGCGCGCACAGCTCGTTCCGGCGGTTGACGCGCTACGAATACGACTACGCGCTGCAGGACCTGCTGGGCCTGCCCTACGACTTCGCCTCTGAACTGCCGCCCGACCCGGCCTCGGAAGACGGCTTCCGCAACTCCTCGGAGACGCTGCACCTCGCCGGCTCGCAGCTCCGCACCTGCCTCGGCGCGGGGCGTCGCGCCCTGGAGCTTGCGACCGTCACCGGCGACCGGCCGGCGCCGTTGTATTGGAGCGTGTCGATGCGCGACCTCGCCGCGCGCGAATGGCAGGGCCAGGACCAGCAGCTCGACAAGGTGCGCAAGGAGCACGCTGCCGATCCGGCCAAGGTGGAGGAGGAGGTCGCGAAGCTGCTGGATCGCTTCCGCAGCCCGCCGGGCGGGACCTGGTTCGAAGACCCGGAGACCGGCCGGAAGGCGCGGCAGTCCTGGGGCTACAACGAGGCGCGCTATGCACGGACCCCGAGCGACGCCGCGACCGAATGGCCGCCGGCCACGGGCCACGTCGCGGTGGTGACCCCGCGCTCCAGCCTCACGATCGAACTCGGCGACCGCGTGGCCGACCGCGGGCTGCTGCGGGTGCGCTTCCGCGCCTCGCGGGTCTCCACCGACGGCCGCGCGCCGCGGATGCGGCTGATCTTCGGCTGGCAGGCGAGCAACGACTCGCGCTCCTTCATCGAGGTCAGCGACGAAGACGTGGTGGTGGAGGCGCTACCCGACGCGCCGGCGATCTACACCTTCGAGGTCCCGCTGAGCCAGATCTACCCGCGCAACCTGGTGCGCGGCGTGAACAAGCTCGGCGACCTGCCGAGTCCCTCCGAGCTGATCCGCCTCCAGCACGTGGGAGGACGGACCGGGCCGGTGCGGATCGACCACGTCGAGATCGTCGCGCCGGCCTACGAGCAGTGGCCACCGGCCTCGCACCGGCGCCTCCTGCCTGAGCGCGCCGCAGACGAAGCCGAGCGCGACTACGCCGAGCGCGTGCTGGCGGCGTTCCTGCCGCGCGCCTGGCGGCGGACGGTGACCCGCGACGAAGTCGAGCGCAAGCTCGCGCTGTTCGACGAGGTCCGGCCGGCCTGCGACTCGCTGCAGGAGGCGGTCGTCGAGGTCTTCGCCGCCGCGCTCGCCTCGCCGCACTTCCTCTATCTGTCGACCGCCGATGGCACTGCCGACGACCCGGACGGTCCTGCCTTCCTCAGCGACGAGGAACTCGCCAGCCGGCTGTCGATCCTGCTCTGGTGCAGCATCCCCGACGACGAGCTGCGCGCACTCGCCGCCGAAGGACGCCTCCACGAGCCCGAGATCCTCGCCGCCCAGGTCACCCGAATGCGCGCCGACCCGCGGTCCCGCCGCTTCGCGCAGCATTTCGTGCACCAGTGGCTGAACCTCGAGCTGCTCGAGTTCCTGCAGGTCGATCGCAAGCTCTACAAGGGCTTCGACGCCGAGCTCAAGGCCGCGATGCTGGCCGAGCCGGTGGCCTTCTTCGACGAGCTGCTGCGCAACGACCGCAGCGTCCTCGACGTGCTGCACGCCGATTACGCGGTCGTCAATGAACGCCTCGCGCGGCACTATGGCTGGGAAGGCATCGAGGGCGACGAGTTCCGGGTGGTCCCCGTGCCGGCCGGCACCCGCCGTGGCGGTCTGCTGACCCAGGCCGGGCTGTTGGCGATGAACTCCAACGGCGAGGACTCGCACCCGATCAAGCGGGCCGTGTGGCTGCTCGAGCGGATCCTCGACGACCCGCCACCGCCGCCGCCGCCCGCGGTGCCGAAGATCGATCTGGCCGATCCCGAGATCGCCAAGATGACGCTGAAGGAGCGGCTCGAGGACCACCGCAACCAGGCCGCCTGCATGTCGTGCCACTCGAAGATCGATGCCTGGGGCTTCGCCTTCGAGAACTTCGACGCGGTGGGGGCGTGGCGCAATGAGGTCCGCGGCCGGCCGGTCGACGCGAGCGGCACGCTGTTCAACGGCCAGCGGCTCGAGGGCGTCGACGGCCTGAAGCGCTTCCTGTTGGAGCAGCGCCAGGACCAGCTGGTCCGTGCCATGGTCGAGAAGCTGGCGGCGTTCGCGCTCGGCCGGCCGCTGGTGTTCGGCGACCGCGCCGCCCTCGACCGGATCACCGCCGAGGTCCGCCGCCGCGGCGATGGCCTCGCGACCCTCGTTTCGGTGTTGGTCCAGAGCGAGCTGTTCCGATCCAGGTAGCATGACCTGGCCGATTACTGCCCCGGACAGGACCCCCAGTATGCAGAGCGACCTCGGAGCTTCGGATTACGCCGCCCTCGACCGCCGCCGCTTCCTGCGTGGCTCGGCCGCAGCGTTGGCACTGCCATATCTGCCGTCGCCCGGCCGACTGCCGATCCCCGGCCGATCGGGTGCGGCGATCAAGCGCTTCGTCTGCGTCTACTTCCCCGACGGCGTGCCGATGCCGTTGCAGGACGACCCGGCGTTCCAGGACTGGGCGTGGTTCCCGCACGGTTCGGGCCGCGACTTCACCTTCACCAAGGTCCTCGACGTCCTCGAGCCGCTGCGCGACCAGCTCACCGTGATCTCCGGCATGTCGCACCCCGCGGTGCGCGCGGTCCACGGCCACTCCAATGCCGACCAGTTCCTCACCGGCGCCGACACGGGTGCGGTGGGCGATTACCAGAACGGCATCTCGCTCGACCAGGTGTTCGCGGCGCACATCGGCGAGGCGACCCGCCACGCGTCGATGGTGATGTCGACCGACGGCGGCACGGGCACGCCGCGCGGTGCGCACACCGTGTCGTTCGACCCCAAGGGCCGCGCGATCCCCGCCGAGCATCGGCCGCGGCGGATCTTCGAGTCGCTGTTCGTGAACCGCGACGGCGACGCGGCGCGGCGGGCGGCGGTGGGCGGCAGCGCGCTCGACGACCTGCTGGCCGATGCGCAGAGCCTGCAGCGCTCCCTGTCGAAGCAGGACCGCGCGGCGTTCGAGGAGTACCTCGACGCGGTCCGCGAGACCGAGCGCAAGATGGAGAAGGCGAAGCGCTGGCAGAGCATCCCGCTGCCCGACGTCGAAGGCCACGGCCTCGACCTCGAGGTGTCGATGGAAGCGCCGCGCGCCTACTTCCAGACGATGATGGATCTGATCCATCTCGCCTTCCGCACCGACACGACCCGCGTCGCCACCTACCAGGTCGGCCGCGAGAACGGCGTGGGCCACAGCGACCACATGGCCAAGGCGGTCGGCTTCCCGCTCGCCCACCAGCTCTCGCACGACACCAAGAACCCCGGCGGTTGGAAGGACTTTGGCATCTACTGCCGCTTCCTCGCCGAGGAGGTCGGTCGCTTCGCGCAGAACCTGAAGGACACCCCCGAGCCGGGTGGCGAGGGCAGCATGCTCGACCACACGCTGATCCTGTTCGGCTCGGCGTCGAGCGCCTTCCACCTGTCGCGCAACTACCCGCTGGTGCTGCTCGGCGGCAAGGCGATGGGCTTCCGCCACGGCCAGTACCTGAACTACATCGGCGACGGGGCCTTCGGTGGTGCCTGGAACGGCGGCACGGAGCCCTGGCAGCGCGAGTTCGACAAGGACGACGTGCCGCTGGCGAAGCTGTACGTGACGCTGCTGCAGCGGCTGGGGGTGGAGACCGACACGTTCGCGGGCTTCACCGGCGGGATCGAGGGGGTCTGAGAGGCGGGGGCGCCTACAGGCCGCGCACGAACGCCTCGCCGTCGAAGCGGTAGACCGCGCTCGGCCGGCCGCCGCCGGCGCGCAGCGTGCCGTCGGCGTCGACGTGCAGCGTCGAGATCTGCAGGCTTTCCAGGCCCTGTTCGGGGCCGAAGGCGGTCAGCTTCTCGCCGTCCCAGCGCCACGCGCCCTTGCGTGGCGTGCCGAACCAGATGTGGCCCGCGGCGTCTTCGGCGATGGTGAGCACGCGGGACAGGTCTTCGGGCTCCCGCTCCGCGGAGAAGTGCGCCACGGTGTCGCCTTCGCAGACGAACACGCCGTTCCAGTTGGTGCCGATCCAGAGGCGGCCCTGGCGGTCCTCGAGGACTGCGAGGGCATCGACCGCGCCGGCGTCCGCGGCGAGGCCGAGGCGGGCGGCGTCGAAGACGCTGAAGCTCTGGCCGTCGTAGCCGAGCACTGCTGCGTGGGTCGCGAACCAGGTGCGCCCTTCCGCCCCGCGCGCGACCGCGGCTACCGACGGGTAGAAGTCGGCGTCCGCCTCGGACTCGATCGGGAAGCCCAACCAGGTCAGGCGCTCGCCGTCGAAGCGGTAGACGCCCGGCACGCCCTCCTCTTCGGTCACGCCCTCGGCCGCGTCGCTCTTGAACCAGAGGTCGTCGGCGGTGGACTGCCAGGCGTCGCGGGTTTCGTGGACGCGTTCGGTCGGCGTCACGATCTGCTCGCCGTCGAAGGAGCTGAGTCCTTCGCCGCACTCGAACCAGATGCGGCCGTCGGGACCTTCCTGGATCCGGCGGACCCGGTCGTCGCTCAGGCCGTCGGCGGCGGTGAAGCGGACCAGCTGCTGGCCGTCGAAGCGGCAGACGCCTTCTTCCGCGCTGCCGATCCAGAGGTTGCCGGCGCGGTCCCGATGGATGGCAGTTACGCCTTCCTCGAACGGCAACTCCAGCGGCGCGCCGGTGCCGGGGTTCTGCCGAGCTTCGAGCCGGGCCTGCCAGCGGGCTTCGCCCTGGTCGTAGCCGGCGCCGGGTTCGATTGCGTGCATCGGCGCGTAGGCCCACGCGGCGATGGAAGTGACCTGCGCGGCCAGTTCGGGCTGGGCGGCGCCCTGGGGGTGGATTGCCGGCTGCGCGAAGATCCACTCCATGCCGGCTTCGTACCTTGCCAGCGCCTCGCTGGCGAGGCGTCGTGCCTGGATGCGGTCCCCGGCCACCAGGGCTGCGTCTGCGCTCCGTCCGAGGTTGAGCGCAAGGAGGCAGTCGCATTCGTGGATCTCCCAGTGCCTTGGGTGGTCGGCAGGGAAGCACGACTCCAACTTCGCTCGCGCCCTGCGGAGGAACTCGACCGCCTGCTGCGGCTGGTCCGCTTTCGCGCAGGCCATAGCGCACCAGCGTGCGCGCCTACCGATCTCCACCTGCAGATCGTGGTCGCTGCGGATCTCGAGGATCATCTCGGGGGTGCACTCCTCGAGCAGGGTCAGCGACTCCTCCAGGATCGAGGCCGCCTCGGCGGCGTTCTGAGCGCCGAGTTCGAGCACCGCGCGTCCGTGGCTGTCGAGCAGCTTCTGGAGCTCCCAGGGGTTGTTCGGGCAGGCGACGCGGTGCGTCTCGACAGCGAGCGCCAGCATCTGCTCGGCCTCGACCCATCGGCCGGTCTCCGCCAACACCACGCCCAGTTGAAACGCCGAGTAGGCGGTTCCGGGGATCGGGCGCCCGCCCGACTCCGATTGGATTCGTTGGTGGATCTCCAGACACGTTCGGTCGACCCTCTCCGCGTCGCCGCGACGGTTCAGGTGCCGCAGGACCAAGCCGTAGGCGAGCACTTCGTCGACCAGTCCCTCGAGCTCGTCCTGGTCCAGACCGGCGAGCGCCTCGAAGCACGGGCGGAGCAAGGGTTCGGCGTCGGCGAATCTGCCTTGTTGGATCAGCCATCTGGCCTGCTCCGCCTGCTTCTCGAGTTCCAGGATGTCGCTGGACTGGAGCTGTCCAACAGGCTGCGGTCGTGCAAGTGCGGGGGCTGTCGGCGGCGCCTCCGCCGAGCCGAGCTGCACGCGTGTCAGTGTCAGGAGCCGGTTCGCATGCTGCAGGCGTTCGGTACCTCGCGGTAGCTGGGCCAGTCTGGGCAGGATCTCGAGGAGTTCGCGTTCGGCTGCTTCGTACTGCCCACCTTCGGCATAGGCACTGGCAAGGCTGTGGCGGGTTTCCACCGTCGCCAAGGCGTCCGGTCCGAGCCGGTCCTCGAGCTTGTCCGCCTCATCGCGCAGGACCGGTATCGCGAGCTGGACGAGGTGGCTGTTGAGCAGTTCGCTGGCGAAATAGCGGCGAATCTCCGATGCCCGGTCTGCGAGGCCGGCGCCCTCCAGGATCGTCGCCGCGCGATCGAGATGGCGTCCAGCCGCCTCGAACTGGAAGTCGTAGACCAGGCGGTTGCCATATTCGAAGACCGCGTTGGCGGTCGCGACCGAGTCCGGACCGAACACGACCTCTGCCGCGGTAACCGCGTCCCGGGACAGCTCGATCGCGTCGTCGACCCGGTCTTGCTTCATCCGCAGCGTGCTCAGATCGCGCAGCGCTTCGACCAGGATGCCGTCGGGTCGGACGCCTCGGGCCTCCGCCCGCGTCTTCGCGTCGACGAGCAGTGCGTCGATCTCGTCGAGGTCGGCGCCTTCCTCCTGCATCCGCAGGTATCCGACCAGCAGCATCGCGTCGATCGTGGCGTCGTCGGAGGCGCCGAAGTTGTTCTCCGCGAGGAGCAGGGCCCGTTGGGCCGCCGGGAGCGACTCAGGACCGAGACCCAGCTTGTCCATCGTGTGCGCGGTGCTCATCAGGAGCCGGGCCTGCACCTTGGGCTGGTCGCCGAACTGCCGGTCGAGAACCTCGAGCGTGGGACGGAACACGTTCCGGTCCAGCAGGCGGAGCGCGAGTGCGTGGAAGTCGACGCCCTGTGCCAGCCGACCGAGTTCGGTGAGGCCCTGGTCCACCTCGTCGGCTCCGTCCGGACCTGCGCCTGCGACGAGGTTCTCGCGCACCCGGTCCCAGATATCGCTCTGGATCTGCGCGCCGAGTTTCGTCGCGTCGAGACCACCGAGCTGGGCCGACTGGAACTCGACGACCCGCTGCAGTTCGTCGGCGCGGGCCGCGGCGTCGCGGGCACTCGTCTCCGCGGCGGTCCGGGCCTCCTGCTCCTTGCCCCGCGCGACCCGCGCCTTC
The DNA here is from genome assembly GCA_030432695.1 of bacterium. Taxonomy (GTDB): domain Bacteria; phylum Planctomycetota; class UBA1135; order UBA1135; family UBA2386; genus JAUILN01. Next base: position 205,063 of record JAUILN010000018.1, read on the forward strand.
TCCTCCTCGTCGAGCGCCCAGACCAGCGCGGTGGCGGTTGCACCGAGGCCCGCCAGCACCGCCACGCAGACCGCTGCGGTGGCGAGCACCGCGGTGCGGTTGCGGCGCACGAACTTGCGCAGCTTGTAGCGGCGGCTCGGGGGTCCGGCGGAGACCGGTTCGTGGGCCAGGTAGCGGCGCAGGTCGGCGGCCAGCTCCGAGGCCGACGGGTAGCGACGCTCGCGGTCCTTGTCGAGCGCGCGCAGCGTGATCCAGTCGAGGTCGCCGACCAGCGAGCGGCGCAGCGAGCGGGAGTCGGTGCTGCGGCGGTCGGCGGTGTCGGTGGAGGTCGCGGCCGAGGTGATGCGCGTGCTGGGGCGCAAGGGCTCCTGCTCACGCACCATCCGCCGCACCTCGTCGAGCGGGCGGTCGAGCAGGCTCTCGGCCTCGAACGGCAGCTGGCCGGTGATCAGCTCGTAGAGCACCACGCCGAGCGCGTAGATGTCGGCGCGGGCATCGATGTCGGGATCGCCCGCGGCTTGCTCCGGGCTCATGTACTGCAGCGTGCCGACCATCTCACCCTGGCTGGTGAGGGTGGCGCGCAGGTCCTCGGTGTCGGTCATCGCCCGGGCGATGCCGAAGTCGATGACCTTCGGGGTCGGCACGCCGTCGACCACCGTCACCAGGATGTTCGACGGCTTCAGGTCGCGGTGGACGATGCCCTTCTGGTGGGCGTGCTGCACCGCGTCGCAGACCGCGGCGAGGACCCGTAGCCGGCTCGGCAGGTCGAGGCGATGCCGGTCGCACCAGGCGGTCAGCGGCTCGCCGCGGACCAACTCCATCGCGAAGAAGGGCCGGCCGTCGTCCATCACGCCGGCGTCGTGGATGCGCGCGATGTGTGGGTGGTCCATCCGCGCCAAGGCCTGCCGCTCGGCCTCGAAGCGCGACAGCACCCGGGCCGAGTCCATGCCCGGCTTGATCAGCTTGAGCGCGACTTCGCGACGCACCGGCGCGTCCTGGGTGGCGTGGTAGACCACGCCCATGCCGCCCTCGCCGATCCGTTCGAGCAAGTGGTAGGGACCGATCCATTCGGGCGCGGGGGCGCCGGCGGGGAGCGGTGCGGGGTGGGCCAGGAAGGAGTCGGCGGGGTTGGGCTCGACGGCGAGCAGGGCCTCGAGCTCGGCCCGCAGCTCGGGGTCGTCGGCGCACTGGTCGGCGCAGAACGCCGCGCGGGCGGGGCCGGGAAGTTCACAGGCCTCGGCGAACAGGTCTCGGAGTCGCTCGTTCTGCTCGGGGGTCAGCATGGGGACGTCTCGCTCTCCGTTCTCTCCGGGCGAGGGAGCCCGGTAGTCGCGGCTACGATAGCCTTCCGTCGCGAGCGGTCCGGATCCGCCAGGAAAGCTGGCGGAACGGCATCGTGGAGAGCGGATGACGTCTGCGGAGGCCCGCGACGGGCCAGGAGTGCAAGCCGATGACCGAGTCGTCAGATCACCCGGGAACCGCCCGTCAGTCGCCCGAGCGTGGCGGCGGGTCCTCGTCGGCGGATCTGCAGGACCTGGCGCGAAGCCTGGCCGCGGCTTCGTTGCGCGACGGGCTCGATGCGGAGCGGGCCGATGCGGCGCGGCAGGGCGCGGCGGGAGGCGAGCGCGTCAGAAGCTCGCGCCGATCGGTCGGTGCGCTCGTCGTCGCCTCGGTGTTGCTCGTCGTCGGTTCGTTCTGGGGCGGCGGGGTGTTGCTCGGCGGCAGAGGCGAGGCGTGGGCCATGGCCGGGAGCGCGGTGGGTGCGGTCGAGGACCTGGCCCGAACCGGGCACTGGTCGGAGGTTCCCGCGGCGGTCGAGGTGGCTCGCACCGCGGTCGGGCGCGTGGGCGCCTCGGAACTCGGCGCCACGTGGTCGGCGCGGTTGGACCAGCTCGACGCCGAGGCTCTCGCACACGAAGGAGCCACGAAGCGTGAGGCGGCCCGGGCCGCTTGGCGGCTCGACCTGGAGCGCGCGATCCCGCCGATGCCGTTCGGTGCGGGGCACGGCGTCGTCGACTGGTCCGCCGTCGACCGCGAACTCACCGCGCTGTTCGCGCGCGTCGGGATCGGCGTCGCGGCGCCGGAGGGCGGGTCTGGCGTGGAGGTCGTCGCCGACGATCCGCTGCGCTTCCACCTCGAGGCGTGGGGACGCGTCCGCCATGCCGCGGGTGATCTCCCCGGCGCGAACGAGGTCCTGCGCTTGGCGATGCGGATCGACCCACACCCGCTCCGCGACTCGCTGCGCGCCGCCCGGTTCTCCGGCGACGACGAGGCGCTGGTGCGGATCGCAGCCGGTCTCGACCGCCGCAGCCTCGACGTCGCGACGCTCGTCTGCGCGGCGCGCGCACTGCAGGTCCGCAGTCTGATGGATCGCACTCTCGTCGCGCACATCACGCCGCAGCTGTTCCTCGAGGAGCTCTGCGAACGGCACCCCGACGAGCCCTACGCCGCGCTCGAACTCGGTCGCGCCTTCCGCGCCGCACAGCCCTGGCGGGCCCTGCGCTACTACCACGCGGCGCACGCCCTGCGGCCGGGGTCGTTGGCGCTTCGGCGCGAGTACCTCACGCTGATCGCCGGCGGGCGACTGTTCCCGCCCTACGTCGCCGAGCGTGAGACCCGGTTGGCGCTCGACCTGTTCCCTTCCGACCCGTGGCTGCTGCGCCTGCTCGGGCGGCGCGAGCTGGAGATCGGCGTGCGGAACGGTCTCGAAGACGTGGTGTTCTTCGGCGACGAACTCTGGGCCCCGGACTTTGCGGACTCCGGGCTCGCGAAGGTGCGGACGCTGGTCGAGTCCGGCCCGCGGCCGGATCGGCTGGCCCTCGAGGCGACTGCGTTGGGGGCGCTGGGACGCCACGACGAGGCGCGAGCCGCGGCGGAGCGCGGCCTCGAACTCGCCGCGGCGGCCGACTGCCCGGCGCCGGTCCAGGCCCGGCTGTGGCAGGAACTCGGTATCGCCCGCGCGCGCTCGGACAACGGCGACGACGTCGAGTCGGCGCTGCGGCGCGCGGTGGAACTGGCGCCCGACGATCCGCGGGGCGTGTGGCTGCTCGCCGATCACCTCGCCGCGGACCATCCGGACGAGGCAGAAGCACTGCTCACCAGCGCCCTCGAACGGCTGCCGCCGCACCGGCTCCTCGGCGTGCTGCGCAAGCGATTGGCGGAAGTACTGCTCCAGCTCGGTGAACTGGACCGCGCCCTCGAGCTCGCCGAGCAGCTCGTGACCGCGACGCCGCGAGATCCCGCAGCCCAGCAGGTGCTCGGCAAGGTGCGGCAGGGGCGCGGCGAACGCACCGAGGCGCGGGACTGCTTCCGCAAGGCGCTGGAGGTGCTGCCGCTGGCGTCCGGACGGCTCAGCGGTCTGGCCGTCGCGGTGCTCGAGGAACTGGTGGAGGTCGTCGTGGAGCTCGAGGGATCCGAGGCCGGAGTCGCGCTGTTGCAACAGGAGATCGCGCGCTCGGTCGCCGAGGCTCCGGACGGTGGCCTGCGCAGACCCATGCCTGATCCGGTCCTGCTGTTCCTGCTCGGTCGCTTGCATCGGCAGGCGGGAGAGCTGCAATCCGCGATCGACGCCTGGCGGGCCGCGGTGGAAGCGGGGCTCGACACGCCCGAGGTCCTAGGTGGCATCGCCGAGCTGTACGAGGAGCGGCGCGAGCTGCTCACCGGGCTGCGCTGGCGCGAGCGCGCGGCGGAGCGCTGGCCTGGCGATCTGGCGGTCGCTCGTGGCTACGCCATGGCGCTGCTCGAAGTCGGCCGTCCCGCGGAGGCTGCTGCCGAGGCGGAGCGCTGCCGGGCCCTCGGGCCGGACAAGGTCTGGCCGCGCGTGTTGCTGATCGATGCGCTGGTCGCAACGCGGGAGTTCGCCGCAGCGGCGGAACGAGTCGCGGGACTGCTCGCCGCGCAACGCAGTGGCGAACTCCGGCCGGGTGAGACGGATCCACCGTTGCGTGGTTGGGACTACACCAATGGACTCGGCGACCGGATGCTCAACGTGGAGCAGGAGCACGCGGTGGCCGAGCGACTGCTCGGTCTGGCATTGGAGCTGGATGCCAATGTTCCTGAGACCTGGTGCAACTACGCGGCGGCAATCTGGAGACAGGGTCGTCCGGCCGAAGCCCTGCCGCATATGAGACACGGCCACGAACTCGGGTCGCGTCGCGTCGATTGGCCCTATCCGTCGGCGCGCTGGATCGCCGAGATCGAGCGAGAGCTCGCCGCAGGCGAGGGCGACGCTGCACCGCTCCAGCCGGCGACGGGTGAAGGCCGCTGAGCTGTCTCCTCAGCCGTTCGCGGCATCACCGAGCTGGCGCCGCAACCACGTCCGCGCGAAGTGCCAGTCGCGCTCGACGCTGCGCTTCGACGTGCCGAGCACCTCGGCGACCTCGGCGACCGTCAGGCCCGCGAAGTAGCGCAGGCTGACGATCTTCGCCGGCTGCGCATGCGCGACCTCGAGCTGCTGCAGCGCTTCGTCGAGTGCCAGGATGTCGACGTCGAGGCCGGCGCCGTCGTCGGCGATGCCGGTGTGCAGCTCGGCCGCCTCGGCGCCGCCGCCGCGCTTCAGCCGGCCGCGCGCCCGCACGCGGTCGAGCAGGATGTTGCGCATCGCCCGGGCTGCGGCGCCGAAGAAGTGCGCGCGCCCATCCCAGTCCTGGTTCTCGCCGGCCCCGAGCCGGATCCAGGCCTCGTGGACCAGCGAGGTCGCCTGCAGGGTCTGGCCGGCGCGCATCTTGGCGAGCTGCGAGCGCGCCATCCTTCGCAGTTCGTCGTAGACCAGGGCCAGCAGGTCGTCGGAGGCGCCGGGTTCGTCGCGGGCCAGGCGCGACAGCGCATTGGTGGTCTGCGAGCGCAGGTCCGGTGGGTTGCCGTCTCCGGTGGGCACGAGCGCATTCTCGGCGGTGCGAGTGGCCGGTCGCAAGGGAGCGGGAGGGCACTGCGGCAATTCCTGGCGGAGCGGAGCTCCAGCCGGCGCATGACCCCTGGACCCGTGTTCTACGCTGTCCGCCCTGCTGGAGAATCCATGTCGCCGATCCCCGGTCCGCTGTCCGTCGCGACGACTGCCGTCGCCGTGATCCTCTCCACCTCCGCCGCGGCGCAGACCCGGTTCGCCGAGCTGCCGGTCACCGAGCACTTCGGGGCTCTGCCGAGCGGCACCGCGCTGGCCGCGGGCGACTTCGATGGCGATGGCATCGACGACCTGGTCCTCGGTGCCGAGGATCGGAGCCGCTTGTTCCTCGGCGACGGCCGCGGCCACTACACCGAGACCGCCGGTCGACTGCCGCCGCATGGTGGGACCGCGCGGTATCCGCAGCGCCTGCACGCGGCCGACCTGGACGGCGATAACGACCTGGATCTCGTCGGCGGACTGACCCACGCCCGGCTGCCGTGCTTCGGCGGATTCGGCGGCGTGCCGATGCTGCTGCGCAACGACGGCGCGGGAACCTTCGGCGACGCCTCCGCTGCGCTGGGAGGCTGGAACCCCCTCACGGAGCCGGTGGCGATCGCGACCGGGGATGTCGATGGTGACGGGGACCGTGACCTGGTGTTCGGCACGCGGGCGGTCGACCCATTCGGATTCGACGGCTTGGCAGCGCAGACGCTGCTCTACCTCAACGACGGCCTCGGCGGGTTCACCGACGTGACCGCGACCCGGCTCCCGCTCTGGTCCGAGGTCACCCAGGACCTCGTCCTCGTCGACGTGGACGGCGACGGCGACCTCGATCTGGTCCTGGGCTCGGCGCCGGGCGACGCGGGGGCGCAACCGGGGGCGAGCCTGTGGCTCAACGACGGGACCGGAAGCTACAGCGATGCGACCGCGGCCCGGCTGCCGGCCGGAGGACATGGTGCGGTCGCGGCGGTCGACATCGACGGCGACGGTGATGCGGACCTGGTCTTCGGTCAGTCACCGACCGGCACCGGCCGCCTGTACGCGAACGACGGTACGGGGCGCTTCACCGACGTGACTGCCGGGCGGCTGCCCGCACTCGCGGTGCCGTTCGACTCGACTGGCAGGGGCGCTGGCATCGTCGCCAGCGACATCGACCTCGACGGCGACCAGGATCTCGCGTTCGGCACGCGGATCCTGCACAACGACGGCACGGGTCGTTTCGCCGCCACCGATTTCGCGCCCGGCGGCGAGGGCAGCCAGGTCTTCGTCGACGCCGACCGCGATGGCTTCGAAGACCTGGTGTTCCGCAACGGCCAGCGCTACCTGAACGGCGGCGGCTTCTTCGAGCTGACCCATGTGCCTGGCGTGCCCGCGCGGCCGGGCAGCGCGCGCGACGTGGCCGTCGGTGATCTGGATGGCGATGGCCTTCCCGACCTGGTCCTCGCCGCGGGCCAACTCAGGATCCTGTTGCAGGGCGAGGGCGGGGCCTATCACGACGGCGGGGACGCTCCCAGCGTCGTCGGATCGAGCAGCACGTATCGCGTGACCCTTGGCGATATCGATCGCGATGGTGACCTCGATCTCCTGGTCAACTCCGGCGGTGACCTCGGCCTGTTCGTGAACGACGGCCAGGCGGGATTCGCGGACGTCACCGCGACCCTCCTGCCTCCCAACCGACCCTACTTCGCCAGCGGGATCGCCTTCGGCGACGTCGACGGCGACGGCGACCTCGACATCGCCGTCGCGCAGATGGGCTGGCAGTCGGGCGCCGGGCAGAACCAACTCTTCCTCAACGACGGGACCGGCCACTTCGCCGATGTCTCGGCAAGCCACCTGCCGCAGGTCCTCGACGATTCGCGCAGCCTGGCGTTCTTCGATGCCGATGGGGATGGCGACCTCGATCTGGTCTTCGCCAACGCCGGGACCGACCGCCTGTGCCTGAACGATGGTGCCGGCCGCTTCCTGGACGCGCCGTCCGGCCGCTTCCCGGTCGACCATGGCTGGAACGAAGCGGTGCTGCCGTGCGACATCGATCGAGATGGTGACCTCGACCTGCTGTTCGATGATCCCGCCGGCTGCCGTCTCTACCTCAATGCCGGTCGGGCGCGCTTCGCCGACGTGACCGGCACCCATCTGCCGAGCCTGGGCAAGCGGGTCACACACCTCGCCTCGGGAGACCTCGACCGAGACGGCGATCTCGATCTCGTCGTCGGCATCCCCTTCGAGTGCTCGGCTCGGAGCGGAGAGGTCGCGGTGTTGCTCAACGATGGCACGGGCAGCTTCCTGCCAGCAGGAACCGGCGTGCTGCCGCCGCTCCCCGAGGACCACGTCGAGGCGCTGGCCTTGTTCGATGCCGATCTCGACGGCGACCTCGATGTCTTCACCGGCAACCCCGTGCCCTACTGCGGCGGCAAGGGCTGCGAGCGCTTCGAGCCCGGCTCGATCCATCTGTTCCAGAACCGCCTCGGCCAGCTTCGCGCCCCGCGCCTGCCGCGCCTCGGGGCCGGCTTCGAGCTCGAGTTCCACGCGCTCGGCGCCCCGCCGTCCACCCCGCTGTTCGCCCTGCCGTTCCTGTCGAGCGCGCAGTCGTGGACGCCGGTGCCCGACGCGGGCCTGCTCCGCCTCGACCCGCGCGCGCTGTTGCCGCTGCCGTACGTAGCGGTCCCCCATACGACGGGGACCGTCTCGTCGACGATCGTGGTGCCCAACGTCAACGCACTGGTCGGCGCGGAGGTCTTCGGGCAGGCCCTCCTGGTCGGCTGGGCGGACCGCGTGCAGCTCTCCAACCTGGTGCGGAGCCGGATCCTGCGCTGAACGAGCTCCTGCGGGTGGATTCCTGGCGGATCGAACCGCCATTCCACGGATGACCGTCGGCCGACTCTCCGCGGCTTCTCCAAACCGAGACCCGATCGATGAAACGCTCGCTCTACGCCTCACCCGCGCTGGCCCTGCTCCTCCTCGGCCCGGCGCTCGCCCAGTCGCCCCAATTCGCCGAGCTGCCCGTCACCGAGGAGATCCCCAACCTGCCGGACTCCACCGCGCTCTGCGCCGCGGACTTCGATGGGGATGGGATCGAGGACCTGATCCTCGGGGCGGCCGTGCGGAGCAGGCTCTTCCTCGGCGACGGGGTCGGCGGTTTCGCCGAGGCGCCGGCCGGTCGGATCCCGCCGCATGGCACTCCGCCCGGGCACTTCCCTCGGGTGCTGCACCCGATCGACGTCGACGGCGATGGTGACGTGGACCTCGTGGCCAGCCTGTTTCCGCTGCTCGTGGGTTGCTCGGGGGGCGGCCGCTACGGCGAGGTGGCGATCTACATCAACGACGGAACGGGGACCTTCACCGACGAGACCGCGGCGCGGGTCGGCGTGTTCGAAGGTGTGGTGGCGCTGGCTGCGGGCGATCTCGACGGCGACGGGGACCTCGACCTGGTGGTGGGCGCCTCCTCGTGGCCGGGCAAGAACGGCGACGTGGTGCCCGGGCAGAATCGTCTGCTCGTCAACCACGGGACCGGTCACTTCACCGACGAGACGACCAGCAGGCTGCCGGTCGGCACCGACCTGACCCAGTCGGTCGCGGTGGCCGATCTCGACGGCGACGGAGACCTGGATCTGGTCCTCGGCTCGGTGCCGCACGTGCAGAGTCAGCTCCCTGGTGCCAGCCTGTTCGTCAACGACGGTGCGGGTCGGTTCACCGACGCGACCGCGGGGCGGTTGGTGCCTGGCGCCCAGGGCGAGGTGGCGGTCAGCGACGTCGACGGGGATGGCGACGTCGACCTGCTGTTCGGCCAGTCGGTCGGGGGCGGCGGTCGCCTGTATCGGAACGACGGGAGCGGGCGCTTCTCCGACGCCACGGTGGGCCACCTACCTTCCGGATCGGTCGCCTTCGCAGTCGACGGCGCGGGGGAACGCATCACGGCCTTGGATCTCGATCGCGACGGAGACCAGGACCTGGTCTTCGGGAAGCACCTGTTCCGCAACGATGGCACCGGTCGCTTCACCGACGACCGTCTCGAGGCGGGCGGCTTCGGTGCAGTGGCCGTGGTGGACGTCGATCGGGACGGCTACCCCGAACTGGTGTTCCGCAACGGCCTGCGCTTCGCGAACGGCGGTGGCGTGTTGGCGCGGGGGAGGGTGGACGCACTCCCTGGCCGGGTCAGCTTCGGCAACGACATCGCGGTCGGAGACGTCGATGGAGACGGTGACGCCGACTTCGTACTGGCCGACAGCCCCTATCGGATCCTGCTGCAGGGAGCCAAGGGTGCCTTCCACGATGCGTCCGACCGCCGGGGCAGCGGCGGAGCCAAGGCGGTCGAGCTGGCGGACGTCGACGCGGATGGCGATCTCGATCTCCTCTTCTTGGCCAGGGGCCAGGTCAGTCTCCATCTGAACGACGGGCGCGGCGCATTCAGCGACGCGTCCTCGAGGCTGCCGACTCCGTCGAACGACTCCCTGTCCGACCTTGCCGCGACCGACGTGGACGGTGACGGCGATGTCGACCTCGTGGTCTGTACCTGGCCCAGCGGCGGCAATGCGGGCCAAGACCTCCTGTTCCTGAACGACGGGGCCGGGACGTTCGTCGACGCGACGTCCACCAACCTGCCCGCGCGGTCCAATGTGACCCACGGCGTGGCCGCACTCGATGTCGACGGCGACGGAGACCAGGATCTGGTGTTCGCGAACGAGGGCATCGACCTGCTCTACTACAACGTCGGGCGCGGTGTGTTCGCGGCGGCTCCGGTGGGCGCGCTGCCCGCGGGATCGGACGCGAGCCTCTGCGTCGTCGGCGCGGACCTCGATGGCGACGGCGACCTCGATCTGGTGGCCGGCACCGCCGGCGGCAACCGGGTCTATCTTGGTGACGGCCTCGGTCGCTTCGTCGATGCCTCGGCGAGCCATCTTCCAGCCAGGCTGGCCACCGCGGAATCGATCGCGGTCGGCGATCTCGACGACGACGGCGACCCGGACCTGATCCTGGGCATCCCCTACGACTGCGGCCAGCGCCTGGGCTTCCTGATCGCGCTCGTCAACGATGGCGTCGGCCGGTTCCGGGACGCGACGGGATCGCTCCTGCCGGCCTTCCAGGACGAGGACGTGCGAGCCGTTGCACTGGCCGACCTGGACCAGGACGGGGACCCCGACCTGATCACCGGCAATGCGCTCCGCTGGTGCGGGGGCGTGGGATGCAGCTTTCCGGAGCCCGGACCGAGCCACGTGTTCTTCAACCGCGCGGGCCACCTGCGCACCCCGCTCCTGCCGCGCCTGGGCAGTGGCTACGACCTGGAGATCCACGCCCTCGCCGACGCGCCGTCGACCCTGCTGTTCGCGTTGCCGTTCCTGTCGAGCGGCACCAGCCACACGCCGATCCCCGGCCTCGGGCTGCTTCGCCTCGACCCGCAGGCGTTGCTGCCGCTCCCGGTCGTGCCGGTCCCGCAGCCGGCCGGTGTGGTGACGACGACGGTCCCGGTGCCCAACGACCTCGCACTGGTCGGTGCCGAGGTCTTCGGTCAATCGGTGCTGGTCGGCTGGGCGAACCGATCGCGGCTGACCAACCGGGTGCGGGACCGGATCCTGCGTTGAGCCGTCGCCGCGCCAGGCAACCAGGTCCGGTTCACGAACCGCCCGACTGCCGCACGTAGCGCATCGTCTGCACGCCCTGCCGGACCCCGGTCACCATGAACCAGATCCCGCCGGCGAAGCAGAGCCCGACGCCGACGAAGACGATCCAGATCGGCGGCACCCAGGCGCGCGTGTGGACCACGATCGCCAGCCGGGTGGTGCCGTCGCGCCACCGGGCCTCGCCGTGCATCCGGTGGGTGCCGGGTTCGACGGTCTGAAGCGTCAGCAGGTTGATGAAGCTGCTGCCGCCCTCGGTATAGCCGCGCACCGGGCGGGTGGTACCGGATGGCGAGACGTACTCGAGCTCCAGCGCCTGGGCGGTGCCGGCCCCGGACCTCGCGCTGCGCTCCATCGTCCAGGTGACCGCCGCATCGTCGGCCTGCAGATCGATCGCGAAGTCGACCGGCCAGGTCTTCTTGCGCTGGCTACGCGAAGGCGCATCGCCTTCGAACAGGACCTCTTCGTGCTGCACCTCGCCGCTCAGGAACAGGCCGGCGAAGTACGATGCGCCGACCGCGAAGCCACAGACGAACAGCAGGATCGGGCCCAGATAGATCCGGATGCCCGAGGGGGGAGCGGGGGGCGGTGACTCGGTCGTGGGATGCATCTTGGGTCCGGACGCGAAGCGGCTCGACCGTGGACCTCCCACTTCCGACTTTCCGGGATTTCCGGAGTGGCATGTGCGTGGGTTGCGGATCAGGTGCCCGCCAGCACCGCAAGCATCGCCTCCAAGGTGCCCACGCTCAGCTCGTTCTTGAGCAGGTACTGTTTCACCACCGGATAGGCGAGCGCGCGCTTGCGATCGTCGTCGAGGTCCGAGGAGGTGAACAGGATGATCGCCGAGGTCGGGCCTGCGCCATCGCCGCCGGGCAGCTTGCTGAAGGCCTCCAGGAACTGGAACCCGTCCATCCGTGGCATGTTGACGTCGAGGAACACGAGGCTCGGCGGGAACAGCTCACCGTGGCGCTCCCGGTGCTCCTCCGCGTGCTCGAAGAACTCGAGGGCCTCCTTGCCGTCGCAGCACTCGAACACGTGGACGTCCGGTCCGACCTGGCGCAGGTAGCGACTCAGGATGTATCGGTCGTCTTCGTTGTCGTCGACGATCAACAGAGACAGGGGGGTGCTCATGGACTCTCCTCCAGAGGAATGCGGACCACGAACCGGGTGCCGGCGTCGTCGCTGTCCACGGTGATGGTGCCGCCGAGTCGTTCGACGTGCTGGTGGACGATCGCGAGGCCGAGCCCGCTGCCTGCGGCCACCGAGGCGTGGAAGCGTGAGAAGCGGTCGAAGACCCGGGGCAGGTCGCCGGGCGCGATGCCGAGTCCGTTGTCGGCGACGCAGAGTTGCAGCGCGTCAGGGTGCCGGCGGATCGACACCTCGACCACGCTGCGCGCGCGCTCCGGGTCGCGGTACTTCACGCCGTTGGCGATCAGGTTCTGGAGCACCTGCTGGATGCGCACCCGCTCCAGGGGCACGGGTGCGTCGAGTTCGACGTGGGCGATCACCTCACAGCAGCCCGGCGCATGGAACTCCAGGACGTGCGCCCGGATCTCGTCGACCATCGCGGCGAGGTCGACGGGCTCCCTCTCCTCGACCTTCAGGTCCGCCTTCACGAGTCCCAGGATGTCGTCGACCAGCTCGCGGAGCCGATCGAGACGCTCGGCGATGCGGTGCGCATTGCCGAACGCGTCGGCGAGTCGACCGCGCTGGATGTCCTCGGCGACGAACTGTGCCAGGTGGCGGCTGCTGACCAGCGGCGCCTTCAGATCGTGAGAGGTGCGGTAGGCGAAGCGCTCGAGTTCCGCGGTGCGCTCGCGGACCAGATCCTCCAGACCCTCCTGGTAGCGTCGTAGCTGCCGTTGGGCATCGTGGCGCTCGGTGATCTCGGTGACGAACGCGAACAGGTAGTCCTGACCTTCGTGAACGATGTGATGCGCTTTGATCTCGACCGGGAACTCGCGGCCTGACTTCGAGCGGTGCCGCGTCTCGAACTGCACGCACTTCTCGGTGACGATCCGGGTCCAGAACGTCGGCCAGACCTCGCGGGGGAACAGTGGGTCCCATTCCCACACCCGCATGCCGATCAGTTCGTCGCGGGTGTACTCGAGTTTCTCGCAGGCCGAGCGGTTGACGTACACGATGCGCGAGTCCGGCAGCATCCAGAACACCTCGTCGGCGGCGAGTTCGACGGAGAGGTGGTGGATGGCGAGGTCGGACGCCAGCCGGTCACTGGTCGGCCGGCAGGGCGCGCCGCGGCTCGCATGGAGGCTGCGCAGTTCGACGTTGAGCGGAGCTGTGCCGTGCGTGTCTGCCATGTCCGGCACTCGGGGCGTACGCAACCTTCCGGGGTGGCAGGGAGTCACCCGAGGGAAGGGTGCGTGGCGGGCGATCCCCGATGAACAGGACTTCGGCAAGGGCGCGAGCGATCCGTATCGGGAATTCCCCGGAGTCGGGGCGCTCCGCGGCTGGGTCGCGTGATTCAGCGGTCGAGCAGGTCCCCCATCCGCGCGACCAGTGGTGCGGACAGGTCGCCCTTGAACAGGTCGTTGTGGGCCCGGTCGACCGCGCGGGGGTTCTCGACCGCGTCGAGGACGGCCCGGACCTGCGCGTGGGCGTCGAAGACGGGGATCGCCAGCTCGGTGACCACCTGCGAGGCGGACGCTGCATAGCGGGCGAGGTCGCTCGGGATCAGCGCGGTGCTGCGTCTCTGCGGGTGCAGCGGCAGCGTGGTCACCCACAGCAGGCGGGTCCCACTTGCCGCGAAGCGCGCGGCGAGCTGGCGCAGGTGCGCGGCGTAGTCGTCGAGCGAGGTGACCGGGACGCCTCCCGCGGCGGGGCTCATCGCGCGGATCTGTCGACTGCGCGGATCGCGGTGCATCAGGTCGTTCACGCCGAAGTTGAAGACGATCAGGTCCCACGGTCCGCCGGCCAGCAACTCGTCGACCCGCTGCAGGGCGGCGCCGGTGGGCAGGAAGCCGAGCGGTGCGCGGACCAGGTCGGCGCGATCCTGTAGGGACCTGGCCGCGTTGCCGAAGTGGTTGTCGAAGCCGCGGTCACCGATCAGCAGGATGCGTGGGCGCGCTTTGGCGACCTGCTGCTGGGCCACGGCGAAGCCGGTCAGCAGGACGGCGGCGAAGAGCGCGAGGCCGGCCCGCGTCGCCCGACCGGTCATCCCTCCCTCCGCAGGCTGGTCAGCGCGCCGCTGCTGTCGGCGAAGCCCGCCACCGGCACGTCGACGGCGTGCAGCATCGACACGAACAGGTTGGCCAGCGGTACCTTGTCGGCATCCACGAAGCGGTGCAGCGCGCCGTGGCGGAAGCCGAGCGAGCCGCCGCCGGCGACCTGGATCGGGTAGTTCTGCGTGTTGTGCGACTGGTGGGGGTGGGCCGAGCCCCAGAGCACCACGGTGTGGTCGAGCAGGTTGCCGTCGCCCTCCTGGGTGCTGCGCAGCTTGTCGAGGAAGTACGCGTGCTGCGTCGCGCGCCACAGCTCCCACTGCCCGGAGATGCCCTCGGGGCGCTTGTGGGCGATGTCGTGGGTGTTGCCGGCGTAGCCGAGCAGGTAGTTCGAGTAGTTGCCGAGGTCGTTCGAGGTCGACTGCTCGCTCTCGGTCATGAACGTCGCGTAGCGGGTCAGGTCGGTCCACAGCGCGAGGTGCAGCAGGTCGTAGAAGGCGCGGACGAAGTCCTCGGGCTCCTTGGGGGTCGCGTCGAGGCGCAGGCCGGTCTCGTCGACCTCCGGCAGCGGGGTGTGGGTCCAGCGGTCGGTGCGTTCTACGCGCTGCTCGGCGGCGCGGATCGTGTCGAGGTATTCCTCGAGCTTGGCCTGGTCGGGCTTGCCGAGTCGGCGCTCGAGGCTCTTCGACTGGTCGAGGACGAGGTCGAGGATCGAGCGACGGCAGGCGAGTTCGTCGCGGACCCGGCCCAGGTCCTTGCCGGCGTAGGGGCGGAACAGCCGGTCGAAGATCTCGCGCGGCCGGTGCAGCGCCGGGATCGGGCGGCCGGGGCCGCGGTGCGACAGGGTCTTGGCCTGGCCGTAGGTGCCGGTGCCGCCCTCGGTGCCGAGCACCAGCGAGTCGTGGCGCGTCAGGTGGCCGTGGGTGGCCGCCGCCACCTGATCGATCGAGACGTCGTTGGTGGGGCGGGTGCCGGCCATGTCGGCGCCGGTCGCGAACACGTCGCCGGAGCTGTGGCCGCCGAGCTTGTGGCCACCCTGGTGGTCGAGGCCCTGCAGGTAGCTCAGGTGCTCCCGCAGCGGCTCGAACGGAGCGGACGCCTTGTTGAAGCTCAGCGGGCCGGCGTCGCGGCAGGGCCACCAGCTCCAGTCGTGGTGCGGTTGCTCGGGGTCGGTGATGCCGTGCGGGCCGGTCGGCATGTAGGCGCCGTACGAGAAGTACGTCACGACCAGTCGCTTCGGTCGGGCGGCGAGTGGCTGCGAGCGGGACATGCCCTCGAGCCAGGGCAGCGCGAGGGCCGCGCCGGCACCGCGGAGCATCTCGCGGCGGTCGAGGTGCCAGGACTTGTCGCTGGTCATGTCAGTCTCCGTCCTCGTTGCCCGAGGCTTGCACGAACAGCTCCGACCGGCAGATGCCGACGATCAGGTCGCGGAGCGGGTAGTCAGCCGTGGCGGTGGCGCGCAGCAGGTCGTCCACCGCGGAACGGTCGCGCCACGTGAGTTCGCGGCCGAGCGCGTAGGTGAACAGGCGGCGCACCAGGTTCTCGGCGATGTCGTCGCGGCGCTCGGCGAGCAGCCAGGCCTTCAGGTCGTCGATCCCGTCGACCTCGGGACCGTTCGGCAGCTTGCTGGTCGCATCGATGGGCACGGTCGCGAGCTGGTCGAGGTAGGTGGCGTAGCCGGCGAGGTCGCCGTGGCGCTCGCGCGAGAAACCATCCACGCGGATGCCCGGCGCCGGCACACGGGGCGCGTAGCGGCCGGTCGCGTCGTAGCACTCGAACGGGATGCCCCAGGGGTCGAGACGCGCGTGGCAGTCGTTGCAGCTCTCCTGCTGGCGGTGCAGGCGGAGCAGGTCCTTCAGGGTCACCGCGGTGGCGGCCTCCTCCTGGCCGACCGAGTCCTCGAGCGCCGGCACGTCGGCGGGCGGTGCGGGCACCTCGTCGCCGAGGATCGCCTCGCGCAGCCAGACCGCGCGGTAGACCGGGTGTGGTGCCGTACCGGTGGCGGTGCCGACCAGCACCGAGCCCTGGGTGAGCAGGCCGCCGAGGTGGTGCTCCGGCGCGATCGGGACGGGCCGCAGCGCGTGGCCCTGCACGTCCTCGATGCCGTAGTGGGCGGCGAGCGGTCGGTTCAGCATCGCGAAGTCGGAGTCGATGACCTCGAGCGCGCTGCGGTTCTGGCGGATCAACTCGCCGACGAACGCCGTGGACTCGGCGAGCATGTGGTCGCGGATCGTCGGGCGGTTGGAAACCTCGCGGCCGGCGCGTTCGCCGCGCTGGATGGTGTAGAGGAAGCGCGGGAAGCGCTGCAGATCGATCGGCACCGAGTGCAGGCGGTCGAGCGCCAACCACTGGGTGGTGAACCTGGCGACGAAGTCCTGCGCGCGTGGGTCGGCGAGCAGGCGGAGGGCCTGGGTCTCGAGCACTTCCGGGTCGCGGAGTCGTCCGCCGTCGGCGAGGGCGGACAGCTCGGCGTCGGGCATCGAGCCCCACAAGAAATACGACAGCCGCGAGGCCAGCGCGTGCTGGGTCGTGCCGGTGGTGGGGGCGACGTGGTAGAGGAAGTCCGGCGAGATCAGCGCGATCGCCAGCGTCTCGCGCAGCGAGTCGACCAGCGAGTCGAGGCCGAGCTGCGCGGTGAGGATCGCGTGGATCTCGGCGTAGCGTTCGACTTCCGCGGCGTCGACCGGGCGGCGGAACGCGCGGCGCAGGAACCGCTGCAGGACCGCGCGCAGATAGGCCGGCGGGTCCGTGGTGCGCAGTGGGGAGTCGAACAGGATCGCGGTGTGGTGCGCGGGCGGCCAGGGATCGGTCTCGGCCGGCGACTCGAACTCGAGCCAGTCGATCACCGCGCGCGGCTTCGTCAGCGGGTCGGGCGCGTCGTTGAGGGTGCCGTCGTCGTAGACGTTGACCGGCGTGATCGTGAAGTGCGGCGCGGTGACCACCAGCCGGCCGTCGATCTTGCCGCCGCGGCGGTAGCGGTGCTCGGGCTGCCAGGGGAAGTTCTCGACCCGGCCGGTCAGCTCGAACACCTGTGGTTCGTCGACGGAGTCGGTGAGCCGCAGGATTCCCACCAGCTTCGCCGGCGCGGCGGGATTCACGCCGACGCCGACGATGTCGTGGCCCATGTAGATCGCCAGCGGCATCTCGCTCACGCCCGGTGGCAGGATCGCGCTGGCCTGCAGTCTGATCCGGAACGAGCCGGTTACCGGGCGTTCGAACACCCGCATGCCGTTGGCGACCGTGTTGTTGCGGTTGCCGAAGACGCCGAGTTCGTCGCGCTGCATCGCCGATGGCTCGGGCATGCCGCTCTGCTCGGCCGCGGTCCAGACCTGGCGGGTGCGGTGGATCTCCGGCGGTTCGGGGTCGACCAACACCGACGCCAGCGCCCGGCGCGCGCACTCCTCGTAGCGGTCGAGCTGCTCCAGGCCGATCAGCAGGTCGCGCGCCGCGTTGTCGAAGCGGTAGCGGCGGACCGGGTCCTTCGGCAGGTCGTCGGTGAGCTCGAGCTCGATGCCGAGCAGGTCGCGGAGCGTGTTGTGGTATTCGAAGTTGGTGAGGCGGCGGGTGGTGGCAGGCGCGTCGTCCGCGGCAGCGCCGGCCGCGGCGGCCCGGAGGCGCTGGTCGATCCAGGCAATCTGCGCGGCGCGCTCGGACTCGCTCGGCTGCGGCTCGTCCTCCGGCGGCATCTCGCCGCTCTCCAGCATGTCGAGGACCAGCTCCCAGGTGGCGAGGTGGTCACCCGCGAAGGTGTCGAGGTCGTGGAGGGTGACGTCGCCCTTGGACTTCTCGGGGCCGTGGCAGGTGACGCAGTGGGCCTCGAAGAAGCGCGCGGGATCGTGTGCCGGGTCCTGCGCGGTAGCCGTCGCCACACCGGTCGCGACCAGCAGGCACACGAGTGCTGTCGACCGTGGCGGTGGCCGCCGGCGGCCGCGGGCGCCACCCGTGCGGGGAGAGCAGGGCATGGCCCGTCAGGTTACGGGCTCGGTCTGCCGCGCCGTAGTCCCACCGCGCGGAGTCTGTCGTAGTTGGTGTCAGGAGGCCGTGTCACGGGAGACCATTCCGTCCAGCACGCGCCCTCGCGCCCAGGATCTCGCCGCACAGTGCTCCTCGGTGCGGAGGCTCGCCGAATCCACCGATTCGGCTGCGTTTCCCGGCTTCGACCTGAGCACGATTGCACGCACTGGATCGGAACGTGTCCCGTGACCCGACCTCCTGGCACCAACTACGACAGATTCCGTCAGGGCATCCGGATCTCGTGCGCGTTCGACGCCGCGTAGGTGCCGTTCGCCGCGCGGGGGTCGAGCACGGCGCTCTGCAGGTAGAGGCTTCGCCCGGTGAGCCCGGGGGGAACCGTCACGGCGAAGCCGAGGCCGTTCGCGGGCAGGCCGCCACCGCCGAGCGGGCCGCCGAAGGAGATCGAGTTGACGGCGACGAACAGTGAGGGACTGGCGAGATCGATGTGCAGTCCCGGCCAGCCGGGGGTGGTGGGCGCGGGCATGCCGGTGGGGTTGAAGTCACCGACGATCAGGGTCGTCGCGCCGAGGAAGGTGCTCTGCGGCGAGCGGACCAGGACCGACAGCCGGGTGCCGGCGGTCGGGGCCTTGACCGGCGCCACGGGGTCGCCGGACTCGTCGAGCCAGGTCCAGAGTTCGAGATCTTCCACGGTGCCCGGCAGGGGCTGGAGCGCGCCCTCGACGCAGCCCATGTCGACGGTGGCGCCGAGCAGCCGGGGTCGGCCGTCGATGTCCAGGCCGCCGGTGCGCGAGCCGGGCTCGCCGGCCTCGAGGCACGGCGACGCGGCCGACAGGCGGTAGTCGTTGGTGCTGCGCACGAACATCGGATCGACCGCGAGGTTGCCGGTGCCGGCGTAGCCGCCCTCGACGTCGGAGTAGACGACCCGCGTCGGCACCGCGGTCTCGATCTGCGCCGGCTGGTTGCCCCAGACGATGCACGAGCGCACCTCGAGGCCGCCCCGGTGGCTGACCGCGGCCTCGTTGCCGGGGATCGTGCCGATCGAGACGTTGCCGATCACGGTGCAGTTGCGCAGCGTGGAGTCGAGGCCCAGGTCGAGCGCGCCGTGGTCGCCGAGCGAGGTGTTGCCCTGGAACAGGCAGTCCTCGATCGGGCCGCCGCTGCTCAGGATCTGCAAGGCGCCGGGCCCGGCCGCCGAGAAGTTGTCGAGGAAGCGGCAACGCCGGATCCACCAGTCGGGGGTGTCGGGCTGGGCCCGGCCGGAGATCCGCACGGCGCCGGCAGCGGTCGCGCTGGAGTTGCCGACGAACGAGCTGTCTTCGAGGTTCAGCGGCACTCCGACGATGCGCATGCAGCCGCTGGCGTTGGTGGTCCGGTTGTGCTCGAAGACCGAGTCGAAGATGGAGACCGGCCCGAGGCCGCTGAAGCGCATCGGCACGGCGACGCACCGGTTGTCCGCGACCCGACAGCCCTCGAGCCTGACCGGCTGGAGCGGGTTGTTGGACCCGCCGGCGAACATCTCGCCCGAGCAATCGTTGTCGGTGAAGCTGCAACCGCGGAGGACTACGTCGGCGCTGAAGAGTTGCGCTGCGTAGACCCGGTGGTGCGTGAACTGGCAGCGCTCGAGGGTGAAGGTCCCGCCGGTGACGCTCGAGTCGCCGACCAGCCGCATGCCGGACTCGTTGTCGGTGAAGACGCAGTCGCTGAACCGCGACGATCCTGGGCCATCGCCCAGGACCGCGACGTCGGTGTTCCGCTCGAAGCGGGTGGCGGAGACGGTGACGCCGGCGCGGTCGACCAGGCGGATCGCCCCGCCCTCGGTTCCGGAGCAGGCCTGGAACACGCAGTCGCGGACCGTCGGTGCGCCTCGACCGGTGATGCGTAGCGCGCCGCCGCCGCTGCCCACACCCGTGGACGCCCGGAAGCCACGCCGCAGGGTCAGGCCCTCGAGGATCAGGCCCGGCCCCTCGTCGTTCACCACCAGGAAGCCGCCGGCGCCCTGGAAGTCGAGGACGGTCGACGCGGCGCCGCGCTCGCCGCGGATCGTCAGCTCCTTGCCGGCCGGGTCGAGGTCGTTCTCCCGGTAGAGGCCGGGCGCGATCAGCACGGTGTCGCCGGGGGCTGCGGCGGCGAGGGCGGCGGCGATCGTCGGGTGCTGGGAGGGCACGCGGCGGGTGGTCTGGGCGGTGGCGGTCGCCAGGAGGACGAGGGGGAGGAGGGTCGTCAGGGCGGTGAATCGAGATGCTGTCATGGCTGTGGGTCGGATGGGTTGCCGGGCGGATGGCTCGCGCCAGCTCCGACCCGCCAGTCGAAGGCGGGAATTCCACGCCCGGTGGCGTGCCGCGCGGCGACGATGGCCGGATCGTGATGGCTCGTCCCGACCCGGTCCTGGTGGTGTGCCTGCTCCTCCTGGCGTGCGGCGTCCCGCGACTACGGGCCCAGTCCGAGCGCCCGTGGCGAGCCACTGCGGACGGCCGCTTCGTCGTCGCGGATGCTGCGCCTCGGCGGCCCTGGTCCGAGGAGCTGGAGCGAGGCATCCAGGCGCGCGCGCTCCATGTCGTCACCCGCGCGAGTCGCGCCGACGGTCGCTACGGCAGCACCTGGTTCGAGAACGAGAAGCGCAGCTACGGCATCGCGATGTTGTCGTGGCTGGCGGGCCACGAACAGCAGGCCCGGGCCTTCCTGCAGGCCCCCGATGCCGGGGCGAAGGAGTGGTCGGCGCCGACCAACGGGATCGACCTGTTCCCGGCGTTCACGTTGAAGCACCAGGTCCGCAAGTGGTTCTACTTCGGGCGTTGGCTCGATGCCGACTACCGGGCGCAGATGCGCGAGGGCATGCGGCTGTGGACCGAGCAGGATCCGCTGCGTCGCCCGCATCCGGCGTTCAAGGGCGCGGAAGGCTGGACGCCCGAGGCGCGCAACTCATGGGTCGATGTCCGCAGCACTGACAACCTGAAGCTGATGCGCGACGTGGCCGTGTATCTGTTCGCCGCCGAGACCGGCAACGACGCCACGCGTGACCTGTATGCCGGCGAACTCCGCGCGTTCGTCGACGGGCTGTATCGCTACGGCATGGGCGAGTGGGACTCGGAGAACTACCTCGGTCACAGCCTCGGACCGCTGCTCTGCCTGCACGACTTCGCGGCCGACCCCGCGATGCGCGAGTTGGCCACCGCCGCGCTCGACTGGCTGACGATCACCGCGGCGTTGAAGTACCGACGCGGTGCGTTCGGCGGGCCCGATCGCCGCGACTACGACCACGGCTACCCGTTCGGCGGCAGTGCGGCGGCGATGCTCTGGCTGTGGTTCGGCGACGCGGCGCTGCTCCCCGAGCATTTCGAGTCCGACGAGGTCCACCCGATCACCAGCAGCTACCGCCCGCCCGAGGTCGCGGTGCGGCTGGCTCGCAAGCAGTTCCCCACGCCGCGGACGATGCGCGCCGCGAAGCCCGACCGCGCGCCGTGGCTCGGCGAAGGGGTGCCGGCGCCTGCCTACCACGAGACGCTGCACTTCGGCCGTCACTACCAGCTCGGCACGTTGGGGCGCGGAACCCAGGCGCCGGACGTCAATGGCTTCACGCTGATGGTGGACGACCCCGAGCGCGGCTGCGACGTGCTGTTGGTGGCGCCGACCACCGATCCGACGGCGATCGCCTCACCGCGCTATCGGGAGGGGACCCTGCAGCCACGGATCCGGGTCGTGCAGCGGGCCGGGACCGCGCTGCATCTCGCTCCGGAGGGCGCGTGGCCGCTGCTGTTCGCTCTGCCCGAGGCGGTGGCGCGCGAGGTCGTCGATGGCGTGTTGTTCCTGGTCTGGGAGGACTGCAAGGTCGCGGTGGTGCCCTGCAACGTCCACCTGCCGCGGGTGGACGAGGCGCTCACCGCCGAGCGCAACTTCGTGGTGAAGCAGGAGCGCGGCGAACAGGTGCTGCAGCCGCGCCGCCCGGGTGCGCCGCGAACGGTGGTGTTGCGTGCCGACCGCGCCGGTCCTGGTGCGTATGGCTTCGTCCTCGAGGTCGGCGAGCGCGAGGAGTTCGTCGACCTCGCGGCGTTCCAGCTCTCGGTGCTGGAGCGGTCGCGACGCCGGCGCTGCGACGCGGAGCGCGGGCGGCTGACCTGGGAGGCCGCGGACGGCTCCGTGATCGACTTGCTGCTCGACGACGATCACCCCGCCGAAGCTTCACCGCGGGCGTTCGCCGGGCCGGTGCTCCAGCAGGATTGGGGCGGCGGCCGGCTGTCGGTCGAGTTCGACGGCGAGCCCGTGTGGTCCAAGGCGGTGGACGAGTAGCCCCGCTCCGCAGTCTGCCTTCCGCATCGGTTCCGGGTACGAGTTGGTGGTCGGGACTCGCGGATCACGGGCCCGGCACGAAGCGCTCGCCGTCGAACCGGAACGCCCCGCTCGGGTCCGCGCCGGCCGCCCACAACCGGCCCTGGCGGTCGGTGTAGAACGACCAGACATGCCGGCTCGTCAGGCCCTCTGCGGGACCGAACGCGGTCATGTGCTCGCCGTCCCAGCGCCACGCGCCCTGGTCCACGGTGCCGAACCAGATGTGACCCTCGGTGTCCTCGGTGATCGCGAACACCCGCGACAGGGGGCCGGGGGAACCGTCGGCGCGGCGCCCCAGGCCCTGCTGGGTGGAGAAGTGCACGGTGGTCGCGCCGTCATGCACGAACGCGCCGATCCAGTTGTTGCCGATCCACAGACGGCCGCGGCTGTCCTCGAACACGCAGCGCACGTGCAGGTGGCCGTTCTCGTCGTTCCGGCCGAGCCGCGCGTCGTCGAAGACCTCGAAGCCGCGGCCGTCGTAGCCGATCACCGCGCCGTAGGTCGCGAACCAGAGCCGGCCTGCGGCGCCGCGCGCGAAGCCGGTCACGGAGTGGCTGTGGGGGTCGGCGGCACCGAGCTCCTTGGGGAAGGCCAGCCAGCGGAGGCTCTCTCCGTCGTACCGGTAGATGCCAGGCACCTCCTCGGCTCCGGTCACGCCGATCGCCGGGTCGCTCTTGAACCAGAGATCGCCCGGCGCGGTTCGCCAGGCATCCCGGTCGTCGTGGACCCGGTCGGTCGGAGTGACGATGCGCTCGCCGTCGAAGTAGCTGAGGCCCACGCCGCACTCGAACCAGATGCGACCATCCGGTCCTTCCTCGATCCGGCGCACCTGACCGTCGCTGAGTCCGTCCGCCACGGTGAAGTGGGTCAGCCGTTCGCCATCGAAGCGGCAGACACCCTCCTTGTGGCTCCCGAGCCAGAAGTTGCCCTCGTGGTCTTCGAAGACGGCGCGGACGCCCTCGCGGAAGGGTAGTTCGGGCGTGGCCGGGTCGGTCGACTTCGAGGGCACCGCGCTGCTGCACGCCAACAGCAGGAGCGCCGGAACCGCGAGCGAGCTGGTGGCGAGGAACACGTGTCTCGTGCCGGGCATGGCCGCACACGACGGCCCCGGGAGCGCGGAACTCCGGGCCTCGCGGGTCGAAGGTCCGTGCCCGTTTCTGTCGTGGTTGGTGCCAGATGAGATGAGAGGGCCGGCCGCTCCGCGCAGTCGCCCATGATGGGTGCTGCAAACCTTGTTGGAGCGACCGACCCATGAAGAAGCGTAGCGCATCGATCTCTGCCACCACCACCTC
>JAUILN010000019.1 GCA_030432695.1 bacterium
ATGCGCTCGCGCTCGCCTGCTTGGTCCTCGGCGCGGTCACGTTCCTCGACGTGTATGTCGCGACCGGCGTGCTGGCCCTCTGCATGCTCACGGTCGGCGCCTGCCTGCTGCACGCCCTGCATCGGATCGCGCCGCCCTGGGTCGCGTCCGCGCCGAAGCCGCAAGAACTGCCGAAGCCGCGGGGAACCGCACCTCGCGAGCCGGGTCCGCTGCCGACCCCATGGACCCGGAAGACGTCATGAACTCCTACCGATTCAGCCTGTCCCTGTGCGGCCTGTCCGCGCTGCTCGTCTGTCTGCTCACAACCGCCGCCGCGACCCAGGGCCCGCCACCTCCCGGTCCCGGAAAGACCCGGCCCGGCCCTGGCTACTACCGCACCTTCCCGAGCGAGACCGGCGACGCGGCGCTGAAGGAACTCGAGGGCCTGGAGTCGCAGCGCTTCGAGGAACTGCTCGGCCCGGGCCCATGGACCTTCGGTAAGCGGACCTCGCCGTTCCCCTACATCCCGGGTCCTGCGGAGAAGAACCTGCTCCGCCTCGACCCGCAGACGATCAAGGGGCCGCACATCGAGATGGAGTCGCCGTTCTGCGTCTGGAACATCCCCTGCGAGAACGACGGCGACGCCGCGTGGCTCTACGAGTGGGCGACCGGCGCACCGCACGAGAGTCTGGCGGAGCCACCCGAGCGCAGCGCGAACCTCGAGAAGACCCTGCGCATGTTCCGGAGCTACGGCGCGGTGGTCCGCGGTCTGCGGGTCGCCGCGGTGCCGCAGGAGGACGTGATCGAGCAAGGCAGCGAGCCGAGCGTGACGCTGATGCTCTACAACGCGTCGGGTCAGCCGGTCGAGGTGGATGCGGCGACCTCGCTGCAGTTCGGCGCAGCCACGGCGCGCTTCGAGTTCGGCACCCCGGGTGAGGAGGCGAACCACATCGTGTTGAAGCCAGGGCAGAGTTTGAACGCGAGCAAGGTCCTGCACGAACTGACCTGGACGCGCGAGGACGAGGAGGTCGCCTGGGACGACGTGCTGCAGGCCGGCGAGCAGCAGCTCCAGGTCGCGCTCGAACTGGCAGCCGACGACCGCGGTCGGCGTGGGGTCGTCCGCTCGAATCCCTCGACCGTCCGCGTGAAGGTCGGCAAGGACTGATCGCTCGTCAGTTGCCGGCCACGCCGATCTTCAGGGTGCGGCCGTGGCCCAAGTTGGCAACGCGTTCGAGGAAGCCGTAGTCGGCCTCGCCGAGTCCGACCGCGTGGATCGAGCAGCGGCGTAGCAACTGGTAGCGCGCGAGGTCCGGGAGGAGATACTGCGGGTGGATGAAGGGGCCGTACCACAGCAGGTCGCCGTCGTACTCGTAGGTCTTGCCGGTCTCTGGGTCCCCCGCCATCCGGCCGTCGTTGCTGTCGAGAGCGTCGAAGTCATCCCAGTTCGGCGCGCCGTCCGAGAGCAGGAAGATCGTGTCGCAGCCGCCGGCGAACGCCTTGGCGTCGACGTGGGCGTCCTCGTAGACCGGCTTTCTGTCGGTGGTGCGGTAGGCGACCAGGAAGGCACCGTGCAGGTTGGTCTCACCGCGCAGCGTGCCGTGCGGGCGGTTCTCGGCCTGTGGCCCCGGACGGATCATCCGGAGCTCGGCACAGGCATCGTCGACCGCGTCATCCTTGGCCTTCACCAGGCGCGGAGTCGCGGCGAGGCACTGCGCGTCGGTGCCGAACAAGACCACGCAGAACTCGCGGTCCTCGGGCAGTGCCTGCAGCGTCAGGATCAGCAGCTCGCGCGCCGCGTCGAAGCGCGACTCCACGCGGTCCCAGTCGATGGCCCGTTCGGCGCGGTCGCTGGCGTCGTCGCGCGGTTTGGCTGGCTTGGCACCCTGGCCGGTGAGCGGCATCAGCGCCTCGCGCTCGCGCGGGGTCAGCGGTTCGAGCATCGAGTCGGAGGCGTCGATCAGGTAGCAGATCCGCTGGCCGTGCTCGGGGATCCCGAAGAAGGTGTGGGTGATGCCGGCGCGCGCCTTGGCGATGCGCACCGCGCGCTCGTCCTTCGACACGTCGGCGAGCAGCGAGATCCACAGGTCGGCATCGGGACCGAAGTCCTCGCAGTCGAGCACGCGAGCGAAGCAGCGCGACAGCGCCAGGCGCGAGCGCGGCGTGCGGCGACGGTCGCCCAGGAAGTCGGCGATGCGCAGCAACAGCGCGCGTTGCTCGGGCGTCAACGAATCCGCGCTGGCGTTCTGCCCCGCGAACCACTCCAGCACCGCCTCGTAGAGCCATTCCTGCTCGACCCCGCGCGCGCTCCGTGAATCGAGCACCGCGGTCAGCGTCGACAGGTCCTCCCCAGACGGCAGCGGCGTCGCCGACGCCCTGCGCCCCGCATCCAACGCCGCCACCCGCAACGACGCCGGCTCGCGCGAGGTCGCGACGCTCCGCCACACCCCCGGCTCGGCCAGCTCCGCGACCCGCATCGCGTGGTACCACAGCCACACGTCGTCCGCGTCGTCCTGCTTGCTCCGCCAGTCCTCCCACGCCTCCGCATACCGCGCATCCGTGAAGCGCCCCGCCGCCAGCGTGACCGCGAGCGAACGGACGAACTCCTCGGGCAGCTCCGGCCGGTCGTAGTCCTTGCGCATCCACTCCAGCGCCCGCGGATCGCCGGTGTTCACCAGCCCCACCCGCGCCATCGTCCGCTTGTAGAGCGCCGGCCGCTGCATCGCCGCCTTGTAGGCCTGCAACGCGTGCTCGAACGGCTGCGCCGGAAGCACAGCCCCGAGGAGCCATCCAGAGCCGACCAACCAACACCACGCAGTCGCCTTCATGCTGGCGCAGACTAGGCCGCCGACCGCGCCGATGTCACCCGCTCCCCGTCCTGCGATTTGCCCGTAGCCCTCGGGCGACACGCCCTTCCCCCCACCGCGACAGGGGGGGGTTAACATCTCGACCCGGCCGAGTTGTTAACCCCCCGTGCATCGCCGCCGGTCTGCCCTGACGCGCCCTCGAGGGGGTTAACAACTCGGCCGGGTCGAGATGTTAACCCCCTCTCAGGAGCAGCTCGCGCCGGGATGGACGTTCAGCGCTCGAGCACGCGGAGGACGATCTCCACGGGCTCGCCTTCGCCACAGTCCCCTGGCTCGACCACGACGGGCTGGCCCGGCTCGAGCAGGCGGTGTCCGTCGACACGGAACTGGAAGGGCACGTCGGGCGCGGGGTCGAGGGAGATCTCCCCAGCCCCGTCGGTCGGTCGCTCGATAGGCCGCCCACCCTCGACATGCTCGGTGAACTCGACCGAGACCCGCACGCCGGCGAGTGGTCGCCCTTCGGCATCGACCACGCGAGCCCGGACCACGCGGCGCGGCAACCCGAGGACGACCTCCGCGCGTTCGCCGGGTCGGACCTCCAGCACCTCCGTGGCGCGGGTCCAACTCGCGCAACGATCGCCCTCGCCGCCGACCGCAACGAACGGTTGCCAACGCCCCGGGGGCAGCTCGCGTACTTCGAATCGTCCGCGCTTGTCGACTGCGAATTCTCCGAGCATGCCCTCCCAAGGCGAATCGCGGGTCGCCACGAACCAGACGCTCGCGTTCGGAAGTTCCCGCTTTCCGGTCCGGATCACGCCGGTCACGGTCGCGGGTCGGAAATCCTCTCGCAGCTCTCCCACATCGACGTCCCCTTCAGGAGCGACCTCCAAGTCGTTGCGCAATGGTTCGCGCCAGCGCAGCGGAGCCGCCGAACTCGAGCCGATCGGCTGCGGCACGGCGAGCCGCAGCTCGTAACGACCGGGTTGCACGCCGTGAAACAGGAACCGACCGTCGCCATCGACATTCGCCTGCGGGTCGCGGACGAGAACCCGCCCATCCTTCGCGACCAGTTGGAGAATGGGGCGAGCGCGTCCGAGGAGTTCCGGCAGAACGCGCCCGAATACGCTCGGGGCGGGTAGCAGTCGGATCTCGACGCCGTGATCGACCGAGGCATCCACCCAGATCAGCGCCGTTCGGAAACCCTCGCTCTGGACCTGCACGGCGACTGGACCCTTCACCCGCGGATCGTGGAGCAGCGTGCATCGCCCGGATCCGTCGGTGCGCTTCTCGTCGATCCGGTTCGGACGTCGCCAACTCTCCGAGGTGCGCACGTCCTGCAGCACCCACGTTCTCATGAAGGCCGTCGAGCTGGCGGTGAACGGTTCGTCCTGGCCGACCCCGGGATCGATCAGCTGCACTTTCGCGGCCGGAACCGGCTCCCCTGCCGCGTCGAAGACGCGCGCCTCGATCGCCACCGAACGAATCAACCGGACGACCACCGGTACATCGAGAGACTCGCCGTCGTAGTGGATCGTCTGCGGGAACGACTCCAACCAACGGGGATCCTCGGGATGCACGACGAGGACGTTCTCGCCAGCTTCGAGGCCGGCGATCCGGAGGGATCCCCCAGGATGCACACCGCCGCCCCGGGGTGATTCCCCCGAGAGATGGTCTCGGCCGTCCTTCGGATGCAGGCGCACCGAATAGGACTCGACGGGTTTCCCATCCTCATCGTCGACGACGCGCAGTTCTAGCTCTCCCGTCCGCTGGACGACGACCTCCAGACCGTCGTCTCCCCAATCGGAGGTGATCTCGCGTCGGGCGAAGACAATGCGCCGACGAGACGTGGAATCGGCCACCGTGATCACCGCCGGGGCCCCGGCATCGGGCTCGCGCTGTCGAATGACGAAGCGACCCTCCGCGTCGGTCGAAGAGGCTTCCGCTTCGCGGCCTTCGGCACTCTCCGCCCGGATGAAGAGCCCATCCATCGGCTGACCCGCTTCGTCGACGACCCGCCCCCGCAACTCTCGTAGATCGGCCACGCGAAGGACCAGCGGCTCCTCCAGAGGCACGGACAACGAGCGCTGTCCCAGGAGATACCCACGCGGCACTTCGAGCTTCCAGGTCCCGGCCGGAACGAGGGCGGACCACTCGATGCGCCCGTCCGATCCGGATGTGGCGGCGAGCGAGTCGTTCGCTGCCACGCTGGATCGTACCGGCATCGGCAGCCCGAGCAGGCGCACCCTGATCCGGTCGCGCGGCAGGCCGTCCTCGCCGAGCACGAGTCCCTCCACGCGGTAGCCCACCCTCAAGACCACGTCCCCGAGGTCCTGCACCTGTTGCGGTTCGAAGGCCAGCCATCGCCCAGTCCGCATCGCGTAGCCCTCCTTCGACAGGTGCAAGCCGAAGTCCCCGCGTGGAGCAGGCGAAACGACGAACTCGAATCGACCATCGACGCCCGTGGCGAGCGTGGCTCCCTCGAACCGGACGGTCACGCCTTCCAGCGGCGCGCCGGTCACATCGTCGATGCAGCGCCCGCGCACGCGCGCCGCAGCGACAGTCGTGTCCTGAAGCTCCGTGTCCGGCTCGGCAACCTTCGTCCGTTCGACCTCGTCACCGACCTCGGCCGAGAGTTGCGCGACTCGAGCTTCCGACCGAGTCAGCACCTCCGACTCCTCGGCCGCCACCGCCCGCGTACCGTCGGGCTGCGCCACCCACAGCGCCAACGCGCCACCACCTCCGAGCACGATCATCGCCACCACCGCCACCATCTGCGTCTTCATCAGCACAACCATCCCAGCCAGAGCCCCCGCACCGAGCAGCGCCCCCTCCGGCCGCGCCAGCGGCAGCAACGCCGCGAGCCACGCCTTCCGGTCACCCCCACTCCGTGCATCGAGTCGCTCGCGCAGGCGCGCGAGTCCACGCTGGATCCGGCTGTGCACCGTGGCCACCGGCACCCCGAGCCGCTTCGCGATCCGCCGCGGTGGCTCGCCTTCGAGAAACCGCAGCCGCACCGCGCTGCGACAAGGCTCCTCCAGGGCCTCCACCTCGCTCAGCAGCGCGCGCAGCGTCTCGAACTGCTCGTGCTCGTCGCGCGGCCCTGCCTCCGGCACCGCCGCAGCCGCCTCGCGTCGCGCACGTCGTGCCTCGTCGATCCGCCGATTCACCGCCAGGTTGCGCAGCGTCTTCCGCAGCCAGCCGCCGAGGCGTCCCTCGTCGTCGGGACGATGCCGCAATGCGGTGACCCAGGTGTCCTGCACCAGGTCGTCGGCGTCGGCGGCGCTGCGCACCAGACCTCGCGCCAGGGCCCGCAGGCCGGCGGTCAGGGTCTCGATGCGGTCGGAATCGAACTCCGAGCCTGGCTCCGGTTGCTGCCGTTCCATCGTGTGTCGGGGAAACAACACAGGGATCGGTTTCTAGCCCGGAAATCGGCGCGCGGGCAGCCCGCGAACACCATCCGGTCGATGGGGCTCACTCGACCCGGATGCGCAGCGTCACTTCGATCGGTGGCCCGCCCACACCCTCGATCGGCCTCACCCTCCGAGGTTCGCTCGACCCCAGGGTCCTCCGCTCATCGGCGCGCAGCACCAACTCGAGGTCGGGCGCCGGATCCAGGACGAAGCTCCCCGCAGCATCCGTGACCCGCTGGAAACCCCGCGCACCCTGGCCGCCGCCCTGGGGCCAGACCTCCACCGGAACGTCGGGGAGCGGACGATCCTCCTGATCGACCACCTGAACCCGGACCACGCGGCGCGGCACTTCGACGGTCACCTGCGAACGCTCACCTGGCCGGACCTCGATCACCTCCCCGGCCCGCGCCCAGCTCAAGCATCGATGCTCGTCGCAGCCTACCGCGACGAACGGCTGCCAACGACCCGGCGGTAGGTCGGCGACCTCGAAGCTGCCGTCTGCGGCGACCGCGTAGGCGCCCAGCGTTCCACTCCAGGCGAACCCGACTGCGCCTGCGAACCACAGCCTCGCGGCTGTTGGCGGTGCGCCATCGATCGTGACTCTGCCAGTCACCGTGGCGGGCCGCAGATCGAGAGTGATCTCTCCCAGATCGAGCGACTGGCCCGCGACGATCTCGAGACCGGTGCGCAGCGGCTCTGCCGGCACGAGCCGCGTACCGGAACGACCTCCTCCCCAACCGAAGCTCCGCGAGAGGCGCAGCTCGAGGTCGTATCGACCCGGCATCGCATCGGGGAACGAGAACGAACCGTCCGCGAGAACCTCGACGTGCTGGGCGCCGTCCAACGCGGACTCATCCCCATCGACCAACCAGACCTGCTGCGAGCCTTGGCGATACGCCGAGAAGTCGGTGGTGATGCGCCCCGTCACGGTCGTCGGTGGTCCGAGCTCGAGTTCGACCTCGACGCCGGGCTCCGCTCGCACGAACCGCAGGTCCTTGCCGAAGCCTTCCTTGCCGGCGCGGAGCGCCACCTCGCCCTCGTGGTCCGGGTGATGGATCAGGACGCAGCGACCATCCTCCCCCGTGATCTCCGAGCTGATCAAGCTCGGGAAAGGCCTCGCGCGGTCGAAGGAGTGACCTTGGAGGATCGACCGCTTGGAGGTGAACGGCGTGGCGGTCGTCACCTCGACCAACTGGCCGGTACCGGGATCGATCAACTCGACCTCTGCTCCCGCGATCGGGCTTCCATTCCGATCGACGACGCGGGCCTGCAACTGCAAGGCGCGCCTCAGCCGGATCTCCAACGGATCCTCCAAGGGCTGCCCGTCGTAGCGGACCTTCTGCGCTGCAGACGCGATCCAACGCGGTTCCTTCGGCACGACCACCAACACGTTGTCGCCCTGCTCGAGACCATGGACCTCGAGTCTGCCCTCGGGATGCGTGCCCCCCTCGCGGAGGTCGCGAATCGTTCCGCCGCTCCCGCTGTCGGGGTAGAGCCGGACTGCGAAGGACTCGATGGGCTCCCCGGTGTCCTCGTCGAGGACGACCAGTTCGAGCAGGCCGGTCCGTTCGACGCGGATCTCCAAGCCATCCTCCCCCCACTCGGTCCCGACCTCGATCCGCGTCGAAGGAACCCGATGGCCGGTGAAGAGATCGTCCACGCCGATCCACACCGGCGGGCCATCGTCCGGTCGGCGCTGGAGGATCGCGAAGCGGCCTTCGGCATTGGTCTGGGATGGTTGCAGGAAGCTCCCGGCTGCGTTCCCTGCCGACACATAGACCCTCGCGAAGGGCCGGCCCTCGCGATCCACGACCCGCCCCCGGACGGACTTCACGTCCGCAACCCGCACGATCAGCGGTTCGGTCAACGGCACGGTCACCGACGCCGGACTGATCAGGTGGCCGCCGAAGATCAGATGCAGCGGCCAGATGCCGGCCGGGATGGCTGTCGAGATCGCGAACCGGCCGTCTGCACCCGAGAGGCCACCCAAACCATTGCGCGCCGCCATGCCGGGCCGGAGAGGCGAGGGCAGGTCGCGGATCTCGAGGGCGACCCGCTCCCGCGGCAGATCGTCCTGGCCCAACACCAGACCTTCGACACGGTGGCCGGACGTCATCCGCACCTCGCCGAGGTCCTCGACCTGACCGGGTCGGAACGGCCCCCAGCGACCGGTGCGTGGCGCGTAGCCGTACGCCGCCACTTCGAGACCGTGCTGGTAGGCAGGATGCGGGGTGAAGGCGATCTCGAAGCGGCCGTCGGCGTCGGACTCGACTGGATCGGGAACGGTCCAGGTCATGTCACCCGCGCGCAGCGCCTCCAGCGGGTCCCCCGTCTTGTGGCCATCGAGCGTCGCGACGACCCCGGACAGCGGCATGCCGGTGGCCTCGTCGACGCAACGACCGCGCACCCGGGCAAGACTCGACGGCGCGGCCACGCTCGGCGCCTCCTCGATCGAAACGGACTCGCGGTCCATCTCGCCCACCTCGGATCCGGGCAGCTCCGCGACGCGGACCTGCGGAGCGTCGTCTGCCGAGTCCGATCCCACCTCGACCCGCGCGACCTCGTCGTTGCCCATCAGCCACCAGGTCGCGGCACCGCCACCACCGAGCACGAAGACCGCCACCAACGCTGCCACTTGGGCCTTCATCAACACCGCCACACCAGCAAGGGTCCCCACACCGAGCAGCGCGCCCTCGGGCCGCGCCAGCGGCAGCAACGCCGTCAGCCACGCCTTCCGGTCACCGCCACTCCGTGCATCGAGTCGCTCGCGCAGGCGCGCGAGTCCACGCTGGATCCGGGTGTGCACCGTCGTCGCCGGGATCCCGAGCCGCTTCGCGATCCGCCGCGGTGGCTCCCCTTCGAGGTAGCGCAGCCGCACCACGGTCCGGTAGGGCTCCGGCAGCGCAGCGACCTCGGCCAGCAGCGCGCGCAGCGTCTCGATCTGTTCGTGCCCCGCGTCGGCGCTCACCTCGGATTCCGCCGCCGCCTGCTCATGCCGCGCGCGCCGCGCCTCACCGAGCCGTCGGTCAGCCGCCAGGTTGCGCAGCGTCCGCCGCAGCCAGCCGCCGAGCCGTCGCTCGTCGTCAGGCGGACTGCGCAGCGCCGCGACCCAGGCATCCTGCACCAGGTCCTCGGCATCCGCATCGCTCCGGACCAGCCCGCGCGCCAGCCGTCGCAGGCCGGTGGTGAGCTCGTCGATGCGTTCGGGGTGGAAGCCCTCGCGCGGCTGTTGGTGCTGCCGATCCATCGTGTGCGGGGGAGACCACGCGCGGATCGGTTTCTAGTCAGGAAATCGGGGGGAGGGCAACTGGCGACCTGTCCGCCCCGGTGCCCGTCCGCTCGGGTACCTCGCACCGAGGCGGACAGGCACGGAGGGGATAGGGTGCGGTCACTTCGAGCTGGCACGGAGAACGACCTCGACCTCACCCACCTCGTCGAAGCGCCCGGGGGGCTCGATCTGCATTGGTTCGGAGCTCAGCTCCCCGGCGCGAAGCCGAAGCCGCAGCGCCAAGTCGGGCGCCGGATCGAGGACAACCTCGCCGTTCGCATCAGCCCTCGGCACGATCGTCCTCGAACCGACCCGCTCGTCGACTTCGGAGATGGAAACCACGGCCCCGGGTAGCGGTACGCCCGCTGGGTCCAACGCGCGGATCCGCAGCACGCGGTGCGGCACGACGATCTCGACCTGGGCCTGTTCACCCGGTGCGACGTCGAGCACCGTCTCACCGCGCGACCAACTGGCTCGGTCGCGGTCGCCGAATCGGTTCATCACGTAGACGTGCCAGCGGCCGCCAGGGAGGTCCGCGATCTCGACGCGCCCGTCCGCGTCGATGGGGAACGTGCCGAGCAGGCCGTCCCAGGGCGACTCGTCGGTCGCGCGCAGCCACAGGAGCGCATCTTCCGGCGTCTGGTCGCCGATCCTCACGCGGCCGACGACGCGAGCCGGGGACGCGTCGAACGGGATCGAGCCGACATCGAGCGTCTCGCCTTCGTCGCACTCCAGATCTCGCGCGAGCGCACTTCGCCAGGCGATCCGCCGGATCCCGATACGCAGATCGAACGGACCTCCTGAGAGTCCAGCGAACTGGAAGGCTCCATCGCTCTGCACGTGCGCCGCGCGAACCAGGCGCATGTCGGTCGACCCTGCGGGCACGAGCCGCGCCTCGAGTCCATCGAGCAGGGCCCCCGAGGTACCGACCGATAGCCTCCCGACGATCGCCGCGGCAGGACGCAGGACGAGTTCGATACCGAGGTCCGGCCGGACCGTCACCTTCTGCATCGACGGCAGGAAGCCCTCGGCGCTGGCCCGCACGAACACCGGGGTGGCGCACGCCGGATCGTGGAACAGCTCGCCGCGTCCGTCGGCATCCGCGATCCCTCGATCGATGTGTGTCGGAAAGGATCGTTCCGCGTACGGCTCCGGAAGCGAAGGCCACCAGGGCACATCCCTGTCGACCGTGAAGGGTCTTCGGCCAGCCCCGGAATGGATGAGTTCGAGCGTCGCGCCGGCAATGCGCGCCCCGTCGGTATCCGACACCGTCACCGACACCGGAACTCGCCGCTGCAGTTCGACCAGCGTCGTCGGCACGGGATTCCCGTCGAAGACGATCGTGCGCGGTCCGGGGGCCGCCCAGTGCCGTTCAGTGGGAACCACCAGCAGCACGTTCTCGCCGGGAACGAGACCCTCGAGCGTCAGCGCTCCACCGGGATGATGCCCGCCCGCTCGAAGACCTTCCCCGTCCCGCCGGTGCTCGACAGGAAACAGGCGGACCGCGAACTTCTCGACCGCTTCGCCCGATTCGGCGGCAACCACTCGAAGGGGGAGTTCACCGCTGCGCTCGACCCGGACGACCAGGTTGCGATCGCCCCAATCCGCCTGCACGGCGAACGTCGCAGGCACGATGCGGTGACCGCGCCGGAAGTCGTGGAACCGGATCGAAGCCGGTGGACCATCGCCGGGCTCGGACTCGGAGATCACGAACGTGCCGTCCGGCTCGACCCATCCCGTCCGGAGCCGCTGACCATCCGCTGTGTGCGCTTCGAGTTGCAGGCGTCCCATCGGCTCCCCGCGTTCGTCGAGCACCAGGCCGCGAACCTCCTTCAGGCTTGCGATGTGCACGACGAAAGGCTCCACGAGAGGCACGGTCATCGACTTCGGGCCCACGAGATGCCCGGTTCGATCGACGCGGATCGGCCACGTCCCCGCGGGGATCGGCTCTCGGACCTCGAAGCGGCCATCCGGTCCCGACCAGCCACTGCCGCTGCTGCTGGCATGCATGTCGCTGCGGATCGGCAGCGGGAGATCGTGGAGAAGCACGACCGCGCCCTCGACCGGACCGCCCTGCTCATCGACCACGTGGCCCTCGACGACGAAGCCCCGCTGCATCCGGACGTCGCCCAGATCCTCGACCGCTCCCGGCTCGGTTGGCATCCACGCTCCGCGCCGCGGCGCGTAGCCATCGAACACGAGATCCATCGTCAGCTCCTTCGCCGGATGGGGTCGGTAGGCGAGCTCGAAGCGACCGTCGCGGTCGGTGACGACCGGCTGCGGATCGATCCAATCCGGGGCCGATGCGTGAAGCTCGACGATGTGGTCTTCCAAGTCGTAGCCTCGGAAGTGGGCGGTCACCCCAGCCAACGGCGCGCCGGTCACGTCGTCGATGCAGCGGCCGCGGACCGTGGCGACCGCGTCGTCGACCGGTGAGGGCACCAGTGCCTCGCGGACCAGGAGTTCCCCCTCACCCGAGTGCGATCCGGGCTCGGGAACACCCGCGACCCGAGCGTTCGATTCCGAGTCGCCGGCTACCGCGCCGCGTCCTTGATCTCTACGAGCGCCGTCTCCCCACAACCACCAGGCCGCCGCGCCCCCGCCACCCAACACGGTCATCGCCACCAGCACCATCACCACGACCTTCATCAGCAGCACTCCTCCCATCCCGAAGGTCGCGTTCGCCGGTTGCACCCACGGCCCCAACCCCACCAGCCAAGCCCGCCGGTCCCCGCCATGCCGTGCATCCAAGCGCACCCGCAGCCGCGCCAGCCCGCGCTGGATCCGGCTGTGCACCGTGGCCACCGGCACTCCCAGCCGCGTCGCGATCTGCCGCGGCGGCTGGCCCTCGAGGAAGCGCAGTTCGATCGTTTCGCGAAACGGCTGGTCCAGCGCCTCCACCTCGGCGAGCAGGGCGCGGAGCGTCTCGATGCGGCCGGGGTCGGGGTCGGAACTCTCAGCGGGCTGCGCCACGGCATTCTCGTGCCCGCGGCGCCGGGCCGCGGCATCACGTCGGTCGATCGCCAGGTTGCGCAGCGTGCGTCGCAGCCAACCGCCGAGCCGCGCGGGGTCGTCCGGTGGACTGCGGAGCGCCGCAACCCAGGCGTCCTGGACCAGGTCGTCGGCATCGGCATCGCCCTGGACGAGTCCTCGGGCGAGCCGTCGCAGACCGCGGGTGAGCTCGTCGATCCGTGGTTCCTCGAGGCTGCCGGGCCCGGCGTGCATGCGTCGATCCATCATGTGGGATCGAAGACCGCCGCGCGGCGAGATCCTTGCCCGGGTTGTCGGGTGGAATCGACGGACGCTTCGGGGCAAGCAAAGGGTGAACGGTCAGGCCGGGTCGAACTGTTCACCCTTTAGGCTTGGGGCATGTTGCGGGTCGGACTGTTGTTGATGGTTGCGGCGGGTGCCGCGGTGGTTGCGCAGGACACGGCGCGGCCCCGGGTGCCCGGGGCGGAACGGGCAGGCCTGGAATCGCGGGTGCGCGGGCAGGTGCTGCTCGACGAACTCGGCTGCGCGAACTGCCATGGTGGCGCAGAGGAGCGGGTCGGGCCGGACCTGACCGGGCTCGCCGAGCGCGCGGACCCGGCCTGGATCCGGAGCTGGCTCGCGGCGCCGCACGAGCAGAAGCCGGGGACGACGATGCCCGACCTGCTGCGCGACCGGAACGGCAGCGAGCGACTGGCTGCCGCGACGGCGCTGACGGCCTGGCTGATCGGCGACGCGGGTGAGCGACCATTCCGCCGCGAGGCGCACGACGCCACCGCCGCGGCGCGCGGTCACGAGCTATTCCAGTCGATCGGCTGCGCTGCGTGCCATGCGTCGCGCGATGCCCAGGCAAAGGAGCAGAACACCGACGGCTCGGTGCCGCTCGGCGACCTCTCCGTCAAGTACTCGTCGGACGCCCTCCGCACCTTCCTCCTCGACCCGCTGGCCACCCGGCCACACGGCCGCATGCCCGATTTCGGCCT
The DNA here is from genome assembly GCA_030432695.1 of bacterium. GTDB lineage: Bacteria > Planctomycetota > UBA1135 > UBA1135 > UBA2386 > JAUILN01. The sequence goes on from JAUILN010000019.1 coordinate 13,433, forward strand.
GAGTCCGCAGGAGGCCTACGACCTCGCCGAGTTCCTCACCACGCCGCGCGAGGGCTTGCGCGCTGGGTATGCGGGAAGCGAAGCGGAGCTGCGCGCACGCGGAGCTGTGCTGTTCACCGAGCTGCGCTGCGCGAGCTGCCACGCCGGGCCGACCGACGCGACGACGTTCGCAGCTGCCACCCCGCTGGCGAGCGCGGATCCAACCAGGGGCTGCCTCGCCGAACGGCCGAGCGGCGCCGGCATCGCGGTCTACGACCTGTCGCAGTCCCAGCGCAGTGACCTGCGCGCAGCACTCGCCTCCGAGCCGCTCACCGCGGACGAGCGCGTGCTCGCCCACCTCGCCGCCCGCAACTGCACCGCCTGCCACGAGCGCGGCGCGCACGGCGGCCCCGACGAGACCCGCGCCGACCTGTTCTCCGGCACCGACCTCGCGCTGGGCATGGCCGGCCGCTTCCCCCCGCCGCTCACCGCCGCCGGCGACAAGCTGCAGACCGAGTGGCTGCAGCGCACCATCGCCCACGGCCAGCGCGAGCGTCCCTACCTGAACACGCGGATGCCGGGCTTCGGTGAAGCGTTCGGCGACGCGCTGACCCCGCTGCTGGTCGAGGTCGACCGGAAGACCGACGAGGCGCCGATCACGCCTCTGCCCGACGACCGCGACGGCGCCAATCGGGTCAAGGACCTCGGCCGCGAGTTGGTCGGCGACAAGGGCATGGGCTGCATCGCCTGCCACACCTTCGCCGGCCAGGACAACGGCGCGATGCACGCGATCGACCTGGTGCACTCCACCGGGCAACGGCTCCGGCCCGAGTGGTTCCGGCGCTACATGCAGCAGCCGAACGCCTACCGGTCGATGACGATCATGCCGCAGTTCTTCCTCGGCGAGAAATCGACGCGGCCCGACCTCGGCGACGGCAGCTCCGCACAGCAGATCGCGGCACTCTGGCACTACCTCGCCGAAGGCCGCAACGTCCGCCGGCCGAGCGGTCTGCGCAGCGAGCCGATCGAGCTGACGGTCGCAGACGAAGCCGTGATCCTGCGCCGCGCGGTGCAGAACACCGGCAAGCGCGGGATCAGCGTCGGCTATGCCGGCGGCGTGAACATCACCTTCGACGCCGAGACCCTGGCGATGAACCAGATCTGGTGGGGCCGCTTCCTCGACGTCGCGCCGGTGTTCCACGGCCAGGGCAGTGGGCAGGCGCACATCCCGACGCGGGAGCGGGCCGATCTGGGGCGTGGCCCGGCGTTCCTGTCCGACACGCCGGACGACGGCCCGCCACCGGAGAAGCTACGGCGCGCTGCTGGCCAGCTCCTGCGCGGCTACGACCTCGACGACCGTGGTCGGCCGACGTTCCGCTACACGATCGGTGAGATCCGGATCGAAGACCGCTGCGAGGAGTTCACCGATCCCGGCCAACGCATCGCGCTGCGGCGCACCCTGACCTTGACCTCTCCGACCGCCGGCCGGTCGACCTTCCGCGTCGCGCACGGCCCGCGGATCGTGCCTGCCGAAGGACGCCTGACCTTCCTGGTCGGCGACCACCTCAGCGTGAAGGTCTCGGAGATCGCGACCCATCTGGAGGATCGCGGCGAAGGCCGGATGGAACTCGTCTCGTCTCTCGATCTCGAGGCCGGCAAGCCGACCGTCCTCACGCTCGTCTACCGCTGGATGGAGGAAGGCCGATGATCCGCGCATCCCGATCGCTTCCCCTGCTCGCCGTCGTCGCCGCATTGCCCGGCCAGGAACTCGGCGACGCCTGGGGCACCGGCCCGACGGAGTCGGAGTACTACCGCATCGTCGACCTGCCGATCCCCGACGAGCTGCGGCTCGAGGCCAGCAGCATGTGCCTGCTGCCCGACGACTCCGGCCTGCCCGGCCAGCTCGCAATCGGCACCCGCCGCGGTGAGATCCTGATCGTCGACGGCGCGTTCGACGAACTGCCCGACCTGCGCTTCCACCGCTTCGCCGCCGGCCTCGACGAGGTATTCGGCCTCGGCTGGCGCGACGGTTCGTTCTGGGCCACGCAGCAGAGCGAGGTCTCGCGCATCACCGACACGGATGGCGACCAGCGCGCCGACCGCTTCGACACGCTGAGCGACGTGTGGGGCTTCGAGCACTACCACGAGTTCAGCTGGGGGTCGGCGCCCGACGAGCGCGGCGATGTATGGGTCGTCCTCGGCCTGTCGGAGAGCTACCACTACAAGGCCGACTACCGCGGCTGGGCGTTCCGGATCTCGCCCGACGGCACCACGACACCGATCGCCAGCGGCGTGCGCAGCGCCGGTGGCGTGGCTCCCAACGAGCACGGCGTGATGTTCTACGTCGAGAGCCAAGGGCCGTGGAACGGTGCCTGCTCGCTGAAGCACCTGAAACCGGGCAGCTTCGTCGGCCACCCGATCGCGTTCGGCGGCTACGACCTGCCGCTGGGCAAGCAGCTCGGCGAACGGCCGATGGAACCCGAGCCGCGCTCGCGGCTGATCGCCGAGGCCGACCGCATCCCCGAGCTGGTCCCCTATGCGGTGATCTTCCCCTACCGCCGGATGGGCCAGTCGGTGACGGCGTTCCGGCCCGACCGAAGCGGCGGCCGCTTCGGCCCCTTCCAGGATCAGCTCTTCGTCTCCGACTACAGCCTGTCGATCCTGATGCGGGCGACCACCGAGGAGGTCAACGGCGTCTGGCAGGGTGCGTGCTACCCCTTCCGTGAGGGCCTGAGTACCGGGCTGCTGTCGCTTGCGATCTCGCCGAACGGCTACCTGGTGACCGGTGGCACCAACCGCGGCTGGCCGGTGCGCGGCAACAAGCAGTTCGTGCTGCAGCGCGTCGAGTGGACCGGCAAGACGCCGTTCGACCTGCACGACATTTCGATCCGGCCCTGGGGCTTTGCGCTGACCTTCACCGAGGTCGTCGACCGCGAGATCGCGATGGACCTCGCCAATTACCGGCTCGGGACCTTCTGCCACATCTACCGGCCCGGCTACGGCAGCCCGGAGGTCGACCAGACCACGCCGACGGTGACCAAAGTCGACGTGACCCGCAGTGGAAGAACGGTGCATCTGTTCGTCGACGGCATGGTCCGCGGCCACGTGCACGAGTTCACGCTGGGCGATCTGAAGTCGCAGAGCCGCCAGGACCTGCTCCACCACCACGCCTACTACACCGTCAACGAGATCCCGCGATGAAGTCTGCCCTGCTCCTCGCCGTCACCGCCCTGCTCGCGGTCGAGCTTCCCGCTCAGGAGACGGCCGATACCGAACCGCTCTGGCTGACCTACGCGGGCGTGCGCCCCGCCGACGCCGAGGGCAGGACTCCCCACGTGGTGCTGATCGCCGCCGACCAGGAGTACCGCAGCGAGCAGGCGATGCCGATGCTGGCGAAGATCCTGGCGACCCACCACGGGTTCGACTGCACGGTGCTGTTCTCGGTCAACGACGACGGACTCGTCGATCCGACGCTGCCGATCAAGTGGGAGAACAAGGAGGCGAAGCACCACATCCCGGGCCTGGAGAAGCTCGCCGACGCCGACCTGATGATCCTGTTCAGCCGGCTCATCACGCTGCCCGACGACGAGGTCCAGCACATCGTCGACTACGTGGACTCCGGCAAGCCGCTCATCGCGATCCGCACCGCCAACCACGGCTTCCTCGGCTTCCCCTACGAGCTCGACGGCAAGAAGCTCCGCTTCGGCGAAGACGTGCTCGGTGGTGCGTTCCGCAACCACCACGGCGGCTGGCACCGCGAGGCGACCCGCGGGATCGTGATCGAGGAGCAGCGTGAGCACCCGATACTCACCGGGGTGGAAGACGTGTGGGGACCGTCCGACGTCTACCGGACCTACGAGGAAGGCGGCGCGCTGCCCGAGACCTGCACCGCACTGCTGCTCGGCCAGCCGCTGAAGGCCCGCGAACCGGACTCGCCGCCGAACACCGACAAGGAAGCCCTGCCGGTGGCCTGGACCAACGCGTTCACCGGCTCGACCGGCCAACCCTCGCGCGTCTTCCACAGCACGATGGGCAGCGCCCGCGACCTGCAGTGCGCGGACCTGCGGCGGATGTACGTCAACGCCGCCTACTGGTGCCTCGGCCTCGAGGACCGGATCTCCGCAGACTCCTCGGTGGACTACGTCGGCGTCTACGACCCGCTGCCGAGCGGCTTCGACTACGCCAAGCTAGGCGTGAAGCCGCGTCCCGTCGCCGACTACCGCTGAACACGTCGCGTCGCCGACCGTGAACATTTACAACCGGTGCCAGGCACGCGTTGTAAATGTCCGCGTCAACCACCCAGCCGCGCGACCCACGCACTGGTGAGTCCGAGCGAGCCGCTCACGCCGGCGACCGCGCCCTGGAAGTTGGCGGTCGCGCCGAGCAGCGAGGTGTTGCCGGGCACGGGAACGTTCACCGAAGCGGTCGAACCGCTGCCCGACACGGCGCCGAGCGAGAGCGCGCCGAGGATGGCGGGGTAGATGGTGCAACCGCGGAAGCCGACCGATGACAGGTCGACCGGCTGCAGGTCGCCGACCCCGTAGACCGCGAAGCCCGCCGCCATCGGCAGGGCAGTCGTGATCGAAAGGTCCAGGCCCGGACCGCCGAGCACCGCACTGCCCTGCACCGCAAGGACCGGCGGAGCGCCGCAGCCCCTGCCGACCTCGTCCACGCCGGCAGGCACGCGCACCGGCGCCAGACCGATGCCGTCGTACCACGTCCGTGAGAACCCACTCTGGATGCCGGTCCAATCGTCGACGAAGACGTCGACCGAGCCGCTGCTCGCGAGCTTCACCCGGCCGAGATACGCCTTGTACAGCCGCACCGTGCTGCCGCTCAGCGTCACCGCATGGGTGAAGTCCGACGCCGCGGCCTGCTCGGTCGACAGCCGCTCGAACGACCGCAACTCGCCCGTCTCCAGTCCTGCGCGGATCAACCAGTCCTCGTTCGGATTCGACCAGAACAGCAGGAACACGTCGTAGCTCCCCGCCGCCGCCGCGACCCGCGTGCGCACTTCCGGCACGTCCTCGTTGCCGCCCTCCGACGAGGTCCACACCTCGCCGCCATTGCCGAAGCCGCTGCGTCGGTGCCACAGACCCTCGTTGGCCCCCTGCGCGGTCGACGGTCCGGTGGTCGTCACCGGGAAGCCATTGGGCAGCGTGGTGTTGGCCGGCGAGGCGTCGTGGTAGGTCATCGTGCCGATCCGAAGCTCCGGCGCATCGACGATCCCCACCACCGCGCAGTCGAAGTCGGTGTAGGTGTTGTACCTGCCCCGGAACCACAGCAACGCCACCCTGTCGCCGGCCCACTCCGGCATGATCGGCCTCAGGTTGTCGACGGTGGAATCCTCGGTCACCGGCGTCCAGCTCCAGCTCTGCCCGCCATCGGCCGTCACGCCATCGAAGATCTCGTAGTGGCCGAGGGCATTGCCATTGCGCGGATCGATCTTGGTCGAGACGAACAGCCGGTTCGGATCCTGCGGGTGCAGCGCCCCGAGCCCGGTGTAGTCGTTCTCGCGCTGGTAGAGGTACGCGCCCATCGCGCAGATCTCGTGCACGGTCCAGGCCGTCCCGTCGAAGCGCCCCTCGAACAGCCGATGGTCGGTGTCGACATCCAGCGCCCGCGCGATGAACAGCGCCCGCACGCTGCCGTCGTCGTGCACTTCGAGGTCCACCGTCCAGCCGCGCCGCATCGCCGTCCCGTTGAACACCGTGCGCGTCGTGAACACCGGCGTGAGCTGGTTCGGCCGCGGGGCGGTCCCGTCGGTGATGTCCACATCGAGCACGTTGCCGAAGCTGTCGTGCAGCCGTCCGTCCTCGACGTAGCCGTGGTAGACGGAGTTCTCGTAGTCGCGCGGGTGCCGCTCGGTCGCCAGCACGTGGACCTTCGTCGAGCCATCGGACGAGTACTTCAGGTAGGGCCGGTCGCCGGTGCCCCCCTCGGTCAGTAGCTTGCCGGTCCCCGTCCAGGTCTGCCCCAGATCGTTCGACACCATCACGTTGGGATCGAAGTTGGTCGCGCGGACGAAGTTGTAGGTCACTCCCCGCCCCCCGAATGCGTCTGGTAGGTGATGGAGGTTGGAGTAGCTCATCGCACGCGTGTGCTGGAAGCTCTGCTCGGTCGCCCACACCGACGCGTCGCCGGGGTTCACCGACACGCGCCAACGCGACAGCAGCGGTGCCGTCCCGCTCCCCCCGTGCATCCCGTACATCGCCAGGTAACGGCCATCCGGTCGCACCAGCAGGGCCGGCGAGTTGTGGTCGTCACCCTGCAGACGGTCGCGCAGCTCGAAGCTCGAGAAGCGCCCCGTGGCAAGATCGAAGCAGGCCACGTCGATGTCTCCCCCACGCGCCGCACCGCCGAGACCGGAATCGTCGGCACACGAGCCGACCAGGATCTTGTTGGTGAAGCGATCGACCACCGCGCGCTCGTCCTCGAACCACGACCAGGCGCCGTTGTCCTGGAAGGTCAGCAGATGACCGCGCACCTGGTCCTGCGCTCCGAGAGACACTCCGACCGCGAAGACGGCCGCCGAGCCGAGCGAGACGAGCTTGAGCATCGACGCAGCGTAGCACCCGCGCAGCGCCTGTTGCGGGAGTTCCACCGTCACGACCGACGGACTTCCGACCATCCATCCCATGCCCCCCTCGTAGACTCGGAGCCCGCATGATCTTCGCACTCGCAGTCGGACTGACCAGCCTCGCCGCACCTCAGGATCCAAGGCAACGCCTCGACGCACCGCTGCGCGAAGACTTCCGGGAAGTCGCGGCCCATATCCCGGCGACCACCGAGGACCTGACCAATCCACGACTCGACCTGCGCCTGCTCGGACCCGGCCGCGAGCAGGTCAAGCTGTCGCACCATCCCGAGGTCGCGGGCGATCCACACTACCTCTGGAACGGCGCCTGCACGGGTCCGGTGCTGATCGCGTTCGAGTTCGACCGACCGATCGATCTGTCGAACCGCGACGCCGGGGTTCGCCTCGTGAGCAAGAACGCCGGCGAGTCGACGCTCCAGGTCGCGCTGAAGGTCGACGGACAGTGGTTCGCGTACCCGAGGTCCACCCGCGCCAATCCGACCTGGACCGAACACCGCGTGCTCTTCGGCCTGTCCCCCTGGACCCCCCTCGACCCGGACGAACCGCCCATCCGAGGAGCGCAACCAGTCCCAGACCTCGACCGCAGCGCCGTCGAGGCCCTTGGCTTCTGGTGCCCCCGAGCTCCCGACCGCAGCAAGGACTGCATCCGCCTCGACTGGTTCGAGATCCATGACGTGCTCGAGCCCCGTGGACCGACCTTCGCCGGCACCGACCTGCTGGTGAACGGTCGTGGCGATTGGATCGAACCGGAGATCCGGGTGTTCCGCTCCGCGCTGGTGCTCTACGGCCCGCCCCCGAACCGGACCCGTCGCGGCGTCGTGGTGAAAGCCGACGGCGGACGCAAGCTCTGGGGCTGCTTCGACACGGACCTCCTGCGCTGGTCGGCGTTCTGGACCGAAGACTCCCGCTGGCCCGCACCCGTCACCCTCGATTCGATGGCCGCGGTCTCCTACCCGCAGCGCCCGGAGAAGGCGAAACGACCGCCGAGCCCTGCAGGCGGGAGCTTCCTCATGAGCCCTGAACTGCCGGGAATGAACGTCGGACGCGTGCCGACCGACGACCCGCGCACCGCGTCCCTCGCCGACAGCGACGACCGCGTCGGCCCGCTGCCGATCGGATCCGGCCGATGGATCGGCTACGAGATCCGCGGTGCTGTTCCGGTTCTCGAGTACTGGATCGGCGACTGCAGGATCCGCGAATCGCTAGCCAGCGACGGCCTCCGTGCGGTCGAGCGCCGGCTCGAACTGGGCCGCACGCGCCAGACCCTGAGCATCCGTCTGGCCTCCGAAGCCCGACCGACGGAGGCCCCACTCGCAGCCACGATCCACGGCAGCGATCGATCCCTCGTCGAGTGTGATGGCCCAGGGATCACCCTCAGGATCGACGACGAGCACGGAGCCTGGCTCGAGGTCGCACCGTCCCGACGCGACCGGGAGCTCTCCATCACCTACCGCGAACGCAACGACCCGCCAGCCCGCCGCGCAGCGCCGCTCCCGGACTCGGCACCGACCACCCCGCTGTTCCCCATCCCCATCGATGCGCCCCACCCGGAGCCGACTCCCAGGCAGGGCCCCTTCGAGATCCGCAACCTCCGCATCCCTCAGGACAACCTGCAGGCCCGCTTCATCCGCCCGGTCGACGTCGCGTTCCTCGCCCCCGGCACTGCACTGCTCTGCACCCTCGACGGCGACCTCTGGCGCCTGGATGGCGTCGGCTCCCAGACCGTGCGCTGGCTCCGCGTCGCCGCCGGTCTGTTCGAGCCGATGGCGGTCGAGGTCGACGCATCGGGTCGCGTCTTCGTCCTCGGCCGCGACCAGGTCACCGAGCTGGTCGACGTCGACGGCGACCACCACTACGACCGCTTCCTCAACGCCTCCGACGCGTTCCGCCAGACCCTCCACACCCGCGACTACGCGACGTCGCTCGCGCTCGAGCCCGACGGCAGCTTCGTGGTCGCCAAAGGCGGCATCGCCGGTACGAAGTCCGAGGGCACCGAGGAACTCGCCGACCACCGCGGCACGATCCTGCGCCTGTCCGCCGACGGCAGCACCGCGACGGTCCTCGCCGAAGGCCTGCGGATGCCGTTCGTCGGCCGCCGCGCCGACGGCGCGCTGTTCGCCTCCGACCAACAGGGACACTTCATCCCGAGCACACCGCTGCACCGGATCGGCGAGGAGCGCGCCTTCCTCGGCTTCGAACCGACCCGCTTCGAGCGCGAGGCACCCCACCTGCAGCCGTTGACCTGGTATCCCTACCAGTCCAACCGCTCGGGCGCGGCGTTCGCGACCCTCGCAGCCGCAGCCTTCCCCGACCTCGCCGGCGCCTTCGTCCATCTGTCGTGGAACGGCCGGCTGTTCGCCGTCGAGACCCCCGAGATCGGGCTGCCGTTCAGCTGGCGCTTGCCGCTGCAGCTGGACTTCCCGGCCCTCAACGCCGCGAGTGATCCGGAGACCGGCGAACTGCTGGTCGTCGGCCTGGGCATCTCCGGTTACCAGCCGACCACGCCGCAGCACGCCGGCCTCGCGCTGCTCCGACAGTCCGCGCCGCTCGCGGCACCGACAACCCTGGAGATCGCGCCGCTGAGCGTCCGGATCGGCTTCGCGCAGGCCGTACCCGCGAGACTCGCGCTCGGCCGTCCGACACTGCGGGTCTGGAACCTTCGCCGCAGCGAGAACTACGGTTCCGGCCACTACGACTGGCGGAACGAGCCGGGTGAGGAGCTGATCGACATCGAGACCGTGACGCTCTCACCGGACCGCCTGAGCCTGAGGCTCGACGTGACGGCGCTGTTCTCGGCCCACGTGTTCGCCCTCGACCTGCCGTGGATCGACGCCGAGACCGGCCTGCCGCAGCATCTCGAGCTCCTCGCCCGGCCGAACCACCTCCCCGAGCCGACCGCCCGCCAGCTCGAAGCACTCGCCGCGGCCCGCGCCCGCAACGAAGCCCCGGTGATCGGCGACGCCCGCCGCGGCAAGGACGTCTACACCCGCTACGCCTGCATTGCCTGCCACGCCCTCGACGGCACGCGGCTCGTCGGTCCACCGCTGGACGGCGTCGCGAAGCGCCACGCCGGCGAAGGACTCGACGCCTACCTCCGCGAGTCGATCCTGCAGCCGGCGGAGGTCGTGGCGGACGGCTACGTCCCGGCGATGCCGTCCTTCGAAGGTGTGCTGCCCGCGCAGGACCTCGAGGATCTGGTCGAGTGGCTGAAGACGCTGAAGTAGCCGCGCCCCGCTACTCCGCCCCGAACCGGTGCGACACCGGATAGCGCCGCCCCCCCCAGCAACGCTCGGTGACCCGCACCGTCGGCGCGTACTGGAAGCGCTTGAACTCGGTGTTCATCACCATCCGGAACAGCCGCTCGACATCGGCGCGCGGCATGCCGGTGCGCTCTGCGACCTCGCCCACCGAACGCTCGTCCTCGACCAACAGGCGCAGCACGGGATCGAGCAAGGCGTAGTCGGGCAGCGAGTCGGTGTCGAGCTGGCCGGGCCGCAGCTCGGCCGACGGCGGCTTCTCGATCGACGAGACCGGGATGCGCACGCCATCACGATTGAGCCAGCGCGCCAGCGCCCAGACCTCGGTCTTCCACAGGTCGGCGATCGGCGCGAGCGCACCGTTCATGTCGCCGTAGAGCGTGCAGTACCCGACCGCCGCCTCGCTCTTGTTGCCGGTGGTCAGCAGCAGGGCTCCGAACTTGTTGGCGTAGCCCATCAGCAGCGTGCCACGCGCGCGCGCCTGCAGGTTCTCCTCGGCCACCCCCGGCTCGGAGCCCTCGAACACCGGCGCGAGCGCCTCGTCGAAGGCCTGCTGCAGACCGGTGATCGGGATCTCGTGGAATCCGATGCCGAGGTTCAACGCCAACTCGCGGGCGTCGATCCGGCTGTGGTCGCTGGAGTGCGTGGAGGGCAGTGCGATGCCGGTGACGTGCTCGGCGCCCAATGCGTCGACCGCCAGGGTCGCGGTGAGCGCCGAGTCGATCCCGCCCGACAATCCCAACACCACCCGCTCGAAGCCGAACTTGCGGGCGTAGGCGCGGATGCCCTGCACCACCGCGCGGTGCTGCATCACCACCAGATCGTGCTCGGTGGGTTGCACCGACCAATCGCCGTCGAGGTCGACGACGATGACCGCCTCCTCGAAGTACACCGGATCCGCCGCGAGGCCCCGCGGACCGATCGCCGCCGAGCCGCCGTCGAACTGCATGCCGACGTTGCCGCCGACCTGGTTGACGAACAGGAACGGCACGCCGTGGCGAGAACTCGCCGCGTTCAGCATGCGCAGCCGGAACCGCTCCTTGCCGCCCCCCTCGCGCCGCCGGCCCCACGGGCTCGCCGAGAGGTTCACCAACACGTCGACGCCGGCATCGGCGATCACCGCGACCGGATCGACCGGGTAGGCCCTCCGCTCGAAGAACTCCTGGTCGTTCCAGGCGTCCTCGCAGATCGTGATGCCGAAGCGCCGGCCCTGAATCACGCAGACGTTCTCCTCGGGCCGCGACCACGACTCGAAGTAGCGTTCCTCGTCGAACACGTCGTAGGTCGGCAGCAGCGTCTTGCGCGCCACCACCCGCGCCAGTCCGTCCTCACAGAGGATCGCGGCGTTGAAGATCGGCCGCCCGCCCGCCGTCTCGGCGGCCTCGTTGCGCTCGATCCCGCCGAGCAGGACCGGCAGGTCGGGCGGCAACGCCATCGCCAGCTCCTGCATCGCCTTGTCGTGGGCGGCGAGGTAGCCGTAGCGCAGCAGCAGGTCCTCCGGCGGATAACCGCTGAGCGCCAGCTCGGAGAAGATCGCGAGGCGCGCACCGCGACGCCGCGCCTCGGCCGCCGAGGCCATGATCTTGCGGGCGTTGCCGGCGAGGTCGCCGACGGTCGGATCGATCTGACAGAGCGCGACCTTCATGACACACGGCACCTGCCGTTCAGCGACTCCTCATCAACGACGACTCCTCTCGGAGCCTGTTACTCAATCAACCGGCAGGCTCGACGCGGGCCCGGAGGGGCCCGCCAAACAACAACTGAGAGGCTCGGCGGTGTGGTTCGCCCGATTTGGTAACAGCCTCTCAGCGAACCTCGAGCGGCAGCGTGAACTCGATCGTCTCGTCGACCCCGTGGACTTCCTCGACCGAGGCGGCACCGAGTTCGCGAAGTCGGTCGACGACCGCCCGGACGCTGACCTCCGGGGTCGACGCACCGGAGGTGACCCCGACGGTCTCGACACCCTCCAGCCAGCCTGGATCGAGTTCATCCGCGCCGAGCAGCAGATACGCCGGCACGCCCGACGTCGCACCCAGTTCGCGCAACCGATTGCTGTTGGAGCTGGTCGGATCGCCGATCACCAGCCACAGGTCGACCTGCCCGTCGAGCGCCTTCACCGCCATCTGCCGGTTGGTCGTCGCGTAGCAGATGTCTTCCTTGCGCGGCGTGCGCAGCGCCGGGAAGCGCTCACGCAGCACAGTCATCACCGCGTTGGCCTCCGAGACGCTGAGCGTGGTCTGGGTCAGCACCGCGACCCGCGACTCGTCGGGCACCTGGATCTCGCGCGCTTCCTGGGGCGTGGCCACCACCAGGGTCCGCTCGGGGGCCTCGCCCACCACCCCCTCGACCTCGACGTGGTCGGCGTGGCCGATCAGCAGGATCGTCAGGTCGTCGCGAGCGAAGCGCCGCGCCTCGGCGTGGACCTTGGTGACCAGCGGACAGGTGGCGTCGATCTTGTGGAGGCTGAGGTGCGCCGCCTGCTCGAACACCGACGGCGCCACCCCGTGGGCCGAGAAGATCACATGACTGCCGGCCGGGACGTCGGTCAGGTCGTCGACGAACACCGCGCCCTTGGCGCGCAGGTCGTCCACCACCACCTTGTTGTGGACGATTTCGTGCCGGACGTAGATCGGCGCACCGAACTTCTCGAGGGCGCGTTCGACAACCTCGATCGCTCGCTCGACGCCAGCACAGAAACCACGGGGACGGCACAGGTAGACGCGCATCGGGGCGAGGAGTGTGGGGCCCTCCTCCCCCGGACTCAAGCCCCCGATCCGGCGACGGCTACCCGAGCCCGAGACGGGGGCGTTGATTCCGCACCAATCCGGGGTTACTTCGGGACCCGCAGCGCCGCGGCATCCGGCTGCGCGCCAACGAGCCCACCACCACGGACCGATGCTGAGCACCGACGACGTCAAGAAGCTGGTCGAGGACGCGATTCCCGACGCCACCGTGCAGGTCACCGACCTGACCGGAACCTCGGACCACTTCGGCATCCAGGTGGTCGCGGCGGCCTTCGAGGGCCAGTCGACGATGGCGCGGCACAAGATGGTCCACAGGGCGCTGGGACAGCACCTGACGACCACGATCCACGCGATCGACCTGAAGACCAGGACCCCCGCCGAGGCGGGCGCCTGACCCGAGCCCTATCCCACCCCGATCGAAGAGGACATCAGCCCATGTGGAGCGTCGACGAAGTCAAGAAGAAGGTCTCCGAGCACAAGCTCGTGGTGTTCGCCAAGGGCACCAAGGAGCAGCCGATGTGCGGCTTCAGCCACCGCGCAATCCACGTCATGAACCTGCTCGGCAAGCCGTTCGAGGTGATCAACATCTTCGACGACCCGTCGATCCGGCCGGCGCTGGTCGAGGCCTTCGAGTGGCCGACCACCCCGCAGGTGTTCGTGAACGGCGAGCTGCTGGGCGGCTCGGACATCGTGCTGGAGATGTACGAGAGCGGCGAGCTGCAGTCGAAGGTCGACGCGGCGTTCGCGGGCGCGTGAACCGCGCGCCCCTCAATCCCCGCCCGGCGCAGCGCCGACCAGCGTGAGTCGGATCGGCCCCAACGAGGCCCGGGTCGCGAAGCTGCAGACCCCGAGCGGCTTCGACAGCTCGACCTCGGGCCGCACCTCCCAGTCGTGCGCCGCGATCTCGACGTCGCAGATCTGCTCTTCTCCGACGGTGCAGCGGACCCGGCCGTCCGCCACCTCGACCACCACCGCGTGGTCGACGCCGGTCTCGAAGTAGAGGTACTTCGTGGTCTCGTTCTGCGAGGCGTCCAGGCCATCGAGGCACGACACACCGGTGGTGGCCCCGCCCCAACCGCCGACGACCAACGTGGCGTGACCCTCGCGCACCGGAAAGGTCAGCCCGCAGAAGAAGTCGGTGCCCTCGACGCGCCGCGCGACGAGTTCGATGCGGTACTCGTCGCGCGGCAGCTCGGCCCCGGCCCAGGTCACACCGGTCAGCGGATTGCCGAAGTCGAGGAGCAGGCGTCCTTCCTCGACCGTGACCTCGCCTTCGCCACCGAACACCGTCGGTTCGAAGTCGCCGAGCGCGCGTCCGTCGAACAGCCAGCTGGCGGTGGGTGCCGGCCGGGACCCGGGCCCCGCCACCTCCGGCATGCCCTCCGGCGCCGGTGCCGTGGTCTCGGCAGGGGTCGTGCAGGCTGTCGCCGACCACGACATCAGGATCCCGATCAGAGCCACGCAGGGAAGCGGCGTTCGCATGGCGCGGGATCATCGGGGCCGACGGGGTCGATGGCGAGCACGGACCCGCGCCGAGGCCCTGTCGGGCGTCGAGGATCACCACGCTGTCCCGCACCGCGACACCACGTCGTCCCGTACGGGGACCGGCCGCTCAAGAAGTCGACACGCCGCACCGATGCACGGAGAGAGCTTTCTTTCCACCACGCCAACAACAGCGAGGACGAGCACGGTGAACATCGACCCGATCGCTGCCCCTCAGTCGCAATCTCCTGAGCTGCGCTATGCCTCTCTTCATCGTTCCGTCGAGAACGGTCTCGCCACCGAGCGGACCTGGGCGGAGCTACTGGACGTCTGCCTGGTCCTCGGCCGCAACGAGGAGGCGCTGCGCGCCTTCGACTACCTACGCGACCCGAGCCTGAAGCGTCGCAAGGCCCATCGTCTGCAGGCCGCCGGAATCCGCTGCGAAGCGCTTCGTGAGCCTCCCAAGCCGCGGCCTCGCGCCTCGCAGGTCCATCGACCGCAACCGCGGGCCCAGGGCGGCGCCGCGCCGCTGCGCGCCGAGGCAGCCGAGATCTTCGGCGACTCCCTTCGCTACCTGTTCCTCGATCATCTTCCGGTCACGCTGATCGTCGCGACCGTGACCTTCCCGCTACTGATCGGCCTCGGGGGGTTCCTGTCGAGCACCGCCGGCCCTTCGGCGTACTTCGCGCTGTCGTTCCTGGCCCTGGTGCCGGCGCTGTCGGCGCTCGGCATGGTCGGCGCCCTGGTGCGCCGCGTGCTGCTCGAGTCGGCCCGCGGCCTCGACGACCCACCCGCGATCCCGACCTTCCCCGAGCTGTGCCGGGAAGCGCTGCGCTTCGGTGGTCACGTAGCAGTGCTGGGCGTCGCACTCCTCGGCCCGGGAATCCTCGGCTTCTTCATCCAGCCACTCGGCCTGGTGCTGCCGCTCGCGGCCACCGCGCTCGGCCTGACCGCCCTGCCGATGGCCCTGCTGCTGCGCGAGTTGTCCGGAAACTGGCAGTCGCTCCATCCGCAGCACGTGGCGCGTGCGATCCGCCGAGGCGGGCTCCGCTACTTCAAGCTCTGCGGCTTCAGCGCCCTGCTGCTCGCACCGGCGGCCGGCGCCCTGGCGCTGACCATCGGCTCCGAGCCCTACATGGCGATCTCGGTCGTCGGACCGCTGCTGGTGACTCCGCTGTTCGTGATCGCGCGGATGTTCGGGCATCTGTGGGCCGACCTGCGCCGCACCGCGCGCGTGCCGGCGGCCAGCAACGAGGCCAGCGGCAACCCCACAGCACGGGCGAGCAACGGCAAGGCCGCGCCGCGCAAGCAGTCGCTCGGCCGCCTGCACCGTGACGCCGCACATCCCGAAGCGCAGCCGGCGTCGACCCGCCGCGTCGGCGCCGCGAACCCGCTGGTCGGCCACCGTCCGGAGGTGCCCGGCACCGACCGGGCACGGATGCCGGTCGGCGCAGCACAGCAGGAATCGAGCGGCCGCCGGACCGGTCTTCGGACCCGCGCCGAGGTCGCTGCGGCAACCAGGGCGCCGTCCGCGGGGACCATCGCAAGCGGGCGTGGCTCGAACCCACCGCGCGCCGGACGTCCGAGCCCCGCGCCGCACGACCCGGCCTCGATCCCGGGCGCCCGGGTGGTCCGGGGTAACGACCGCCAGCGAATCGGCGCGTCGGCCCGGCGCCGCTGATCCCGGCCCGGGTTGGTCAGACGCGCGGCACGGGACCCTCTGCGCCGGCGACCCGCGCATCGGCGCGGAACCACCACACCGCCGCGTAGGCGAACGGCGTGTCGAGCAGCGCGCACAGCGTCTTGAAGATCCAGCCGTCGACGATCAGCGCCAGGATCTCGTCGCCCGACCGCTCGCCGTAGAACAGCACCAACACCACCAGCGTGGTGTCCACCAGCTGCGAGGTGATGGTCGAGGCGTTGTTGCGAAGCCAGAGGTGCTTGCCGCGCGTGAGGTTCTTCCAGAAGTGGAACAGCTGCACGTCGACCAGCTGCGCCACCAGATAGGCGGTCATCGAGGCGAGGATCACCCGCCACGCGTTCTGGAACACCTGGCGGTAGGTCTCGCCGTCGACCGGCGAGCCTTCGAGCGCCGGGAACTGGTCGCCCAGCCACAGCACGCCGAGCACGAACAGCGACGCCACGAAGCCGGTGAGCACCACCTGATTCGCGCGCCGTTTGCCGTAGATCTCCGACAACAGGTCGGTGACCAGGAAGGTGACCGGGTAAGGCAGGATCCCGGCCGAGACCTTGAACACGTGGAAGCCGACGTCGACCTCGACGAACTTGTTGGCGATCAGGTTGCAGGACACCAGCGCCGCCACGAACAGGCCGCTGAGGACCAGGAACGGGAACGGCACCGCCGCCTCGACCAGCGGTGGGCCCGACTCCGGGTCGAGGAGGGGCGGCGAGGCGGTCTGGGGGCGGGAATCGTTCACGGCCGAGGAGGAGCGGAGGGCGGAGGGAGGCTATCTTGGGCCGCTTTCGACATCAGCCAATCCTCCGATGCGCGACAAGATCCTGATCGCCAACGGCCAGGGCTTCTGGGGCGACTCGATCCTCGGCCCCGTCCGCCTGGTCCGCGAAGGCCCGCTCGACTACCTGGCTCTCGACTACCTCGCCGAGGTGACGATGAGCATCATGCAGAAGTTGCGGAGCCGCGACCCGGATGCCGGCTACGCGACCGACTTCGTGGCGATGCTCGACCGGATCCTGCCGGAGGCCCACGAGCGGGGCGTGAAGATCGTCGCCAATGCCGGCGGCGTGAACCCGCGCGCCTGCATGCGAGCGGTCCTCGCCCTCGCCCGCAGGAAGGGCTGCAAGGGCCTGAAGGTCGGCGTCGTCGAGGGCGACGACATCCTCGAACGCCTCGACGAGATCCTCGCCGCCGGCCACCCGATGACCAACCTCGACACCGGCGAGCCGCTGTCGACGGTGCGTGACCGGATCCTCAGCGCCAACGTCTACATCGGTGCGCCTGCGGTGGCCGAGTGCCTCGCGGCCGGCGCCGACATCGTGATCGGCGGTCGGATCACCGATCCGGCCCTGGTCGCCGGGCCGATGCTGCACGAGTTCGGCTGGAGCCTCGACGACCACGACAAGCTGGCCGCGTCGACGGTCGCCGGCCACATCGTCGAGTGCGGCGCGCAGTGCACCGGCGGCAACTACACCAACTGGCGCGACGTGCAGGGCTGGGCCAACATCGGCTACCCGATCATCGAAGCCTGCGCCGACGGCACGTTCCACGTGACCAAGCACGAGGGCACCGGTGGGATGGTCACGCGCGACTCGGTGGTGCACCAGCTGCTCTACGAGATGGGCGACCCGCGGCGCTACCTCGGCCCCGACTGCACCGCCGACTTCACCAGTGCGGTGGTCGCGCAGGACGGACCCGACCGGGTCAAGGTCTCCGGCGTGAAGGGCGGCCCCGCCACCGACACCTTCAAGGTCTCGATCTCCTACCACGACGGCTACAAGGCCACCGGCCAGCTCACCGTGTCGGGCCCCGACGCGGTCGCCAAGGCGCAGCTCTGCGCCGACATCGTCTTCGATCGGCTCGCGCTCGACGGCGTGACCTTCGAGGACTCGCAGAAGATGGTCGAGTTCGTCGGCGCGGGCGTCTGCCACGCCGGGATGGTGCCGGCCATCGACCCGCCCGAGGTGGTGCTGCGGCTCGGCGTCCGCGACCACGACAAGGTCAAGGTCAACCGCTTCGGCATGGAGATCGTGCCGCTGGTGACCAGCGGGCCGCCCGGGGTCACCGGCTTCGCAGGTGGCCGTCCCAAGGCCACCGACGTGGTCGGCTATTGGCCGGCGCTGCTCGACAAGGACCTGGTGAAGACCAGCGTCACCGTGGAGGAGGTCTGATGGCGAAGATCCGACTCAGCGAGATCGCGCAGGCGCGGTCCGGCGACAAGGGCGACGGCAGCAACGTCGGCGTGTTCGTCGCCACTCCCGAGCACTACGAGCTCATCAAGCGCGAGCTGACCACCGACCGGGTGAAGCAGCACTTCGCGGGCATCTGCAAGGGCGAGGTGGAGCGCTACGAGCTGCCGAACCTGCTGGCGTTGAACTTCATCCTCCACGACAGCCTCGGCGGCGGCGGCAGCGCGAGCCTGATCACCGACGCGCAGGGCAAGACCCACGGGCTGGCCTTGCTGCGGATGGAGATCGAAGCGTGAGCGACGCGGACTCGCCGCTGCTCCGGAGCCTGTGGGAACGGGTCCGGCAGCGGCCCCGGCGCATCGCGCTGCCCGAGACCGATGACCCGCGGGTCGTCGAGGCCGCCGAGCAACTCGAAGCACTCGGCCTCGCGAGGGTGCTGCGCTGCGGCGAGCCCCGCCAGCATCCGGAGTTCGCCGAAGTGGTCGCGCACGCGCACTGCCGCCTCGAGGCCAAGGGCGTGACCCTGGAGGGCGCCGCGGCACTCTGCGAGAAGCCGGCGTGGTTCGCCGCCGGCCTGGTCGCGCTCGGCCACGCCGACGCCAGCGTCGCGGGTGCCGTGACCGACACCGCCCAGGTGCTGCGCGCCGGCATCCGGATGGTCGGCACCGCCAAGAGCATCTCGGTGGTCTCGTCGTTCTTCCTGATGGTCCGCGGGGCTCAGGTGTTGAGCTTCGCCGACTGCGGCGTGCTCCCCGATCCCGACGCGACCCAGCTCGCCGACGTGGCCTTCGCCACCGCAACCCATCACGCGAAGCTCACCGGCTCGACGCCGCGTATCGCGTTCCTGTCGTTCTCGACCAAGGGCAGCGCCGAGCACCCGCGGATCGACAAGGTCCGCAACGCACTGGCGATCTTCCAGGAACACCACCCCGGCATCGCCGCCGACGGCGAGCTGCAGCTCGACGCAGCGCTGGTCCCCGAGGTCGGTGCCCGCAAGGCCCCCGACAGCCCGGTCGCCGGCCAGGCCAACGTCCTGGTGTTCCCCGACCTCGACTCCGGCAACATCGGCTACAAGCTCGCCGAGCGCCTCGGCGGCTTCCGCGCCTACGGCCCGCTGGTGCAGGGACTGGCGAAGCCGTGCATGGATCTGTCGCGCGGCTGCAGTGCGGCAGACATCGTCGACGTGGCGGTGATCGCGAGTGTGTTGGCGGAGGGCAACCCGTGACCGCGCCGCATCCCGAGCACGTCTACCACCTCGCCCGCCGCACCGAGTGGGATGCCGCGCAGACCACCGGCGTCTACCGCGGCAGCGACGACGACCGCCGCGACGGCTTCCTGCACTTCTCGACCGCCGAGCAGATCGTCGAGTCGGCGCGGCGACACCGGCACGGGGAACCGGACCTCTTGCTGCTGCGCGCGCGCACCGCGGAACTCGGCGACGCACTGCGCTGGGAACCCTCGCGCGACGGCGCCCTGTTCCCGCACCTCTACGGCGAGCTGCCGGTGGGCTCGGTCGACGCCGTGGACGCGCTGCCACTCGAGGAGGACGGCTCGCACCGCTTTCCGCCCGAGCTGTCCCAGGGAACACCCTGGGAATCCGACGGACAATCGTAGGTGAACTGCGGAAATGCCGGTGGCATGGCTTGGATCGCGCCCGCTCCGACCCAGAATCCGAGGCTGGGCGTCGGCCATCGGGTCGACCAGGTAGCCGGCATCCGAAGCATCGGACGGCGGAGCTGAAGGCCGCTCGGGTGGCCGCCCGGCTCGACACAGAGGCAGCTCCCGTGCTCCGACAGATCCTCCCCGCCTTCTCCTCGTCAGCACGCCACCCCCATTGCG
Source organism: bacterium (assembly GCA_030432695.1). GTDB lineage: Bacteria > Planctomycetota > UBA1135 > UBA1135 > UBA2386 > JAUILN01. The sequence goes on from JAUILN010000019.1 coordinate 33,217, forward strand.
CGACCCAGATCAGCCTGCTGTATCTGGCATGCGGCCTCGTCTACGTCCTCGTGCCGATCCAGGGATCGATCCCAGCGTCGCCACTCACCGCGGAACTCGCCGACCGTGCCCTGCTGAAGAGCGGAGCCTTCGTGCTGGTGACCTCGGCGCTGCTGTTCGCCTTGCTCCGGCGCCGCGAGCGGATCCTGAGCGGCGCGCTCGCCGATCTCGCGGACCGCGATCGTCGCCTCGCACTGGCGGCCGACCATCATGCCAGGGCGCTCGAAGCGGCGACGGTCCTCCACGACCTCAACAACACGCTGCAGGCCTTACTCGGCGCCCTGGACGAGGGAGCGACTCCCAGTGATGCGCGCGCGGCGGACCAGGGCCCGCAGGGTCGGATCTCGAGTGCCGCCGATGCCTGCCTCGGCCTCGCCCGTGAACTCGGACGGCTGCTGCATGATCGGAACGACGCTCCCACCGAGGAGCTCGACGTCGCGGCACACGCGCACAAGATCGAGCGACTGCTGTCGCGGCACGCCGATGGCGCGCAGTGCCAGCTGGAGATCGACGCCGACCTGCACGCGGTCGTCGTGGCCCGCCCCGCCGATCTGACCCAGATCCTCCTCAACCTGACCCTGAACGCCGCGCAGGCAGCCGGCCCAGGTGGTCGGGTCCGGATCACATGCCGGGCCAGCGAGGAGCACATCCACGTCACGGTCGACGACGACGGACCCGGCATCACCGCCGAGGTCGCCGCGAGCCTGTTCCAGCCGGGCGTGTCCACCAAACCCCGTGGCTCGGGCCTCGGTCTCGTCGCGGTCCGACACGCCGTCGAGCGCATGGCCGGCTCCCTCGCTCACGGTCCGTCGCCGCTCGGCGGCGCACGCTTCGAGGTCTCGCTGCCGCGTGCCTTGAACCTGTCCGCGGGTTGAGCGGCACTCTCGGACTCGGCCGTGCGCCGGGAACTCACCCTCGCCGACGCAACATCCCGGCGGGATCGAAGTGCTCGGCGAGCAGCGAGGCGACCGCCTGGACCGGCGCCGCGACGAAGCGCTCGTACCACATCTGGTTGTGCGGCCCCACGCCGTGCTCGGCGCTGAAGCTGCCGTCGAAGTCCTCGACGCAGGTGGTGTAGACCAGCTCGCGGAGTTCGCCCCACAGCCGCTCGGGATCGCCGTCGACCACCGCGGGATCCCAGACCAGGTTCAGATGGGTGCCGCCGTCGCCCCAGTGGCCGTAGTCGCAGAAGCGCACGAACGGATGGCTCCGCGCCAGGCGCGCCCGCATCTCGTCGCTGAACTCCGCCAGCCGCGAGCGCGGCACCGACAGGTCGAAGGCCAACACCTTGCCCTCCTCGCGGAGGCTCTCGGTGATCTGGTGACGGATCGACCAGAAGTCCTCGCCGCGGCCGACCAGCACGTCGACGAGGCCCTCGCGCGGATCGTCCTCGGCGTGCGCAACCAGCGTCTCCTCGAGCAACGACTCGAGGTCCAGGCGGTCGCGGTCCAACGTCGAGGACAGCTCGACCAGCACCGCGTAGTCCGGCAGCTCGCCCTGGAACGGCGGACGCAGATTGGCCCCGCGGCGCAGCGTGATCTCCAACGCCTCGCGGCCGATCACCTCGAAAGCGGTGAGGAACTCGCCGGTCGACGACTCGAGACCACGCAGCAGATCGAGCGCCGCGGTGCCGTCGCTGGCCGCTACGAGCGCCGACGCGGTCTGTCTCGGTCGTGGCGCGAGCTGGACCACCGCGCGGGTGACGATCCCGTAGCGACCCGACGTGCCGACGAACAACTGCGCGAAGTCGAGCCCGGTGTTGTTCTTCCGGAGCCGGTGCAATCGCCCAGCGAGCGTGCCGTCGGGCAACGCGACCTCGACACCGATCAGATTGCGGCGCACGTCGCCGTAGCGCAGCAGCCGCGTGCCGCCGGTGTTGGTCACCACCATGCCGCCAACCTGCGGGTCGGCGCCCAGATCGATCGGGAACATCAGCCCGAGCGGCGCCAACTCCTCGTTGAGCTGACTCAGCAGCACCCCGCCCTCGACCACCGCGACACGATCCACCGGGTCGATCTCGACGATGCGGTTCAGGCGCTCCAAGGACACCACCACCTGCTCGCCGCTGGCGTCGGGATTGCTCGCTCCCACCAGGCCGGTGTTGGCGCCGATCGGCTGGACCCGCGCGCCGTGCTCGCCGCAGATCCGCAGGCACGTAGCGACCTGCTCGGGCGACGACGGCCAGACCACCGCCATGGCCTCACCCTTGCCGTAGCGCCAGCCGGTCTCGTAGCGCGACCGGTCGGCCGCGGCGTCCGACACCCGGCCGGCACCGAGCGCCGTGCGTAGCGCGTCGAGCAGCGCGCTCACGACTGCTCCTCCGCGGCCCCGGCACCCGCGGTCATCTTGAAGATGCCCTGCGCGTTCGATGCGTCGAAGGCGAGGTCCAGCGAACCGTCGTCCATCGGCTGGCGGGTGATGAACTCGTGGAACGAGCCCGGCACGCGGCGCACGATGAAGTGGCCATCGTCGCGACGGAACACGCGGTCGATCTCGGCGGCACGGAACGCGGTCTGGATGACGCGACCGGAACCGGAGACCTCGAGCCGCGCCTTCATCGGCCGGCCCAACCGGCGCTGCACCTCGGCCACCTCGGCGACGTCGTCGACCCGGTCGGTCGCGTGGTTGAAGGCATTGCCCTCGGTCGCGATCCAGGCCATCTCCGGACTCTCCTCCAGGAGGATCTCGTAGTCGCGCCACGCCGGCCGCGGGTGCTGGCGGTCGAAGCACGACTGCAGGTCGGGCAGGAGCCGCCGCGCCTCGGTGTGCGACAGCTGGCCGGCCTCGGCGAGGCGGGCCAGCAGCTCCTCCGCCTCCTCCGGCAAGGGGTCGACGCTCTGCCCGACCACACGTTGGACCGCGGCCTGGAACTCGGCCGAGAAGCGCTCGGGGTGCAACTCGGAGACGAAGTACTGCGGCACGTCCTCGGGGAGGTCGCGATGCGCCCAGGCCCGGCCGGTCATGCCCAGCCGATCGAGCGGGTAGGTGTCGCGGCGCGCGTAGCCGAGCGGCTCGAGCAGGCGGCTGAACGCAGCCTCGCCCGACGGCAGGGTGCCACAGGGGGCAGCGACCGTCCGGAGCGCCCCGTGGTCGAAGACCAGCGGCGCACCGTCGCGCGCCCGCTCCTCCAGGTAGCAACGCGCCATCGGCACGCGGCCCAGCAGGTCCTCGAACAGCAGCAACGCCAGCGCGAACGCCAGCTCGCCGCGCGAGACGGTCGAACCGACCGGGTTCCGCAGCGGCTCGGGAACCTGGATCGCGGCGGTGAGGAACAGCGCCCGGCGCCGGCCGACGGCGTCGCGGAGCAGGGCCTGGAGGTTGGTGGTCGGGGTCATGGGGGCAGCGCGCGGATACCGAGCCGGAGCGCGTCGCGTGCACTGTCCACCCGCCGAGGGGAAGGTCAACATGCGGCTGTCGCCGAAGCTCGAAGGCCTGTGAAGCGCCCGATAGGCCGTCGGGGTCACGGGAGAGCTGTCGTCAGCGACACAGCATGCAAGCCTCGCGGCGAGCAGGCAGTGTGTTGCATGATCGTGCTCCGCCAGCTCGGCCGGTCGACATCCGACATGAACTACACGCTCACACTCGTCGCCACACCGCCAGGCCTGACTTCGCGACCCGATGACCTGGAGCGGATCTCCACGACCGATCGAGCGTCGATCGACGCACTCGCTCGCCGCATCGAGGCTCTGGGTAGAAGCCACGACCGCGCGGTCTCGGTCGGGTCCGAGTGGTCTCGCGTCATCGCCCGAGCGCTGGTCGCTGAAGGAGTCGACAACCGGCACGTCTCGATCGGCATGCTCGGCTTCCTGCCCGAAGGCCCGGGCATCGACCTGCTCGAGGCACTGGTCGGGGACGGCGAAGGTGGTGAAATCCTGGTGGTGGTCCCGCCGGATCGACTGCAGGAGATCCACCGACGCCTGACGCGCTCGACGTCCGAAGTGCGCCCCGGGGACCTCGTGCTGCTGGAGGCCGACGACCGTGCCACACTCACTGCATGCCGGGCCCATGAGACCGACCGGCACCGCGCGCCAGCCGAGGAGACGCCCTCCGATCCGCTGCCGCAGGAAGCGCGTGCCGACGCGGGGCTCCTCGGCACGGTCGTGCTCGCGACGGCGACGCTGGCGACCTTCGCGGTCGGCGGCCGCACGATGAGCGAGTTGATGCACCGGTTCCTCCCCGGTGCACCGGGCGTGAACTCTTCGAGCCAGCAGGCGGTCTACGTCTCGCTGTCGGTCGTCGCGGTCCTCGCGCTTTCGGTCGCCGGGATCGACGGGCTGATCCTGTCCGTGCGTGGGCGGCGGCAAATCAGCCGACGGCCCGCGGCGTCCCCACGCTCGGTCCTCGTCGCCCTGGCGGTGGCGTGGTTCGCGGCGAGCTTCGTCGCCTTCGGCCCCACCGCCGTGGTCGTGGTCGGCTTGCTGGCCGGGCTGGTCCTCGGCGGCAGAGCTCTCCTCGCGATGCGTGCCTGACCGCGCTCCGCGGCCGCCCGCGTCATTCCGCGCCACCCTCCGGCGCCTCGATCCGCACCACCACAGCACCCTGGTCGACCTGGTCGCCGACCGCCGCACCGACCTCGACGACCACGCCGTCGATCTCGGCCTGCAGCTTGTGCTCCATCTTCATGGCGGTAACGACCGCGACGGTCTGACCAACGGTTACCTGGTCGCCGACCGACACGTGGACCGCGAGCACGGTGCCGGTCATCGGGGCTTCGAGCACGCCGCTGCCGACGCTGGCACTCGCACCACGGCCGCGCCACGGCTTCACGGTCCAGGTCCGACCGCCGACGCGTACCATCGTGCCGTGGTCCGCGCCACTGGACCGGCCGACCGTCGCGCGGTGCGGCTCGCCATCGAGGCGGAACGCGAGCTGACCATCGGGGGTGCGCCGGGCGGTGACCTCGTGGGTCGTCTCCCCGACGCGCACGCGGAACCGCTCGCCGCCGAGCGACTCGACCGCCACCGAGAGCTTCTCGCCGCCCGCGACCTCGAACTCCTTCTGCACCGTCACGACACACCTCCCACCAACCGGAATCCACCGAGCCGGGTCCACAGCGCGACCGAGCCGGTCGCAGCAGCTCCTGCCGCCGCGCCGCCCACAGAGGCCACGCCCTCGGCCTCGAACATCGACGCCAGCACTGCCGCCACGTACGCCTCGGAGGGCGGCTCGGCGCCGTCGCCGGTCGCCAGCTCCGGCGCGAGGTCGAGCATGTCGGTGCGGAGCTCGCCGCTCAGGAAGCGCTCGTCCTCGACGACGCGGCGCAGGAAGTCGACGTTGGTCGGGATGCCGAGGTAGACGCTGTCGCGCAGCGCCTGCGCCATCCGCCGGCATGCGCTCGCGCGGTCGGGCGCGTGGACGATCAGCTTGGCGAGCATCGGGTCGTAGTGCACCGAGACCAGCGCGCCGTCGCAGACCCCCGAGTCGACGCGGATGCCCGGGCCTTCCGGCTCGATCACCCGCGACAGCCGACCGGCTGCCGGCAGGTAGCCCTTCTCCGGCACCTCGGCGTAGATCCGCGCCTCGATCGCGTGACCGCGCGGCGGCGGCACGCCGTCCGGCAACAGCTCGGTGAGCCTGGCGCCCTCGGCGATGCGGAGCTGCAGGTGGACCAGATCGAGACCGGTCACCTCCTCGGTCACCGGGTGCTCGACCTGCAGCCGCGTGTTGACCTCGAGAAAGTAGTAGTTGCCCTCGGGATCGAGCAGGAACTCCACCGTGCCGGCATTGCGGTAGCCGACCGCCTTGGCGAGCTTCACCGCCGACTCGCACATGCGGGCACGCAATGCCGGATCGACCGCCGGCGACGGCGACTCCTCGAGGACCTTCTGGTGCCGACGCTGCACCGAGCACTCGCGCTCGTGCAGCGCCACCACGTCGCCGTGGTGGTCGCCCAGAATCTGCACCTCGATGTGCCGCGCGGGGAACACCCGCCGCTCGAGCAGCATCCGGTCGTCGCCGAACGCGGCCTTGGCCTCGCGCTTGCCCGCGTGCAGACCGTCGAGGAAGTCCGCTTCGCGCTCGACCAGCCGCATGCCCTTGCCGCCGCCGCCCGCCGAGGCCTTCACCATCATCGGGAAGCCGATCTCGCGGGCCTTCGCCAGCCAGTCGTCGTCGCTGTCGAGGTCACCGTCGAAGCCGGGCACCACCGGCACTCCAGCCTCGACCGCGATGCGCCGCGCCATGCGCTTGCCGCCGAGCTGCTCCATCGTGTCGCCGCGCGGCCCGAGGAACGCGAGACCGGCCGCCTCGACGGCGCGCGCGAAGTCGGCGTTCTCGCTGAGGAAGCCGTAGCCGGGGTGCACGCCATCGCAACCGGTGCCGGCGGCGGCGTCGAGGATCCGGTCGATGCGGAGGTAGCTCTCCGCGGCGGTCTCCCCGCCGAGGGCCACGGCAACGTCGCCCGCATGGCGGTGCGGCGCGTCGCGGTCGACGTCGCTGTAGACGACCACCGACTCGACCCCGCACTCGCGGAGGCCCCGGCAGATCCGCACCGCGATCTCGCCGCGGTTGGCCACCAGGACCCGCTTCAACTGTCTGGCTTCGGACATCGGCCGAAGCGTAGGCTGGGTGTGGGGGAACGGGAAGTCGGATGCCCGGCAGACCGCCCTCCCAACCTGCGATCACCCTGACGCGTGATCACTTCTGGCGAGCGAACACCATCGTCATCGTCTTCCCGTTCTCCGCGATCTTCAGCGTGAGCGTGTCGCCGTCCAGCGACCCGGACGCAGGGTCGGCCTCACCCTCCTTCGTCATGGTGATGGTGCCATTGTCGTTCTTCCAGGTACCCGACTCGTTCTTCACCTCGGGCTGACCACCCATCGGGCCAGCCGGGGTCGTCGTCATGATCTGCGCAGTGCCGTCGGCTTTCAGCTCCATGGACGCCTCCATGCTGCGCAGCATCTGCTTCATCATGTCCTGCATCTCGGCAGGCGCATTGGCCATCTGCTCCCCGAGCATCGCCATGAAGTGCGGCTCGGTCGCGTCCTTGTCGAGCTTCCAGGTCCCGACCGCGGGGTCGGCACCTGCACCGCAGGCGCTGAGGGTGAGCAGGGCAGCGAACGAGAGGACTTGGAACAAGGTCTTCATCTGAGGGATCTCCTTCGAGTCGATTCGGGGCGTACGGCTCGGCGACGTTTCGCGAGCCCGTGCGCCGGGGACCCTCAGTCTGCTGGCTGCCGCTCCGAGAATTCGCGCCCGACTGGATTTCCGACGGACATCGCGGCGCGCGTCAGTTCTCGCGCTGGAAGATGAACGTCATCGGCGTGCCCTCCGACTCCTCGCGGAGCGTGAGCACGTCGAGCTCCAGCTCGCCGGAGAACTTCTTCGCCGCGTCGCCCTCGCCGTCCAGGGTCAGCGCGATCTTGCCGTTGTCGTTGGTCCAGCGGCCGACCATCGCGCTCTCGACCGGCTCCGCGCCCGGCACCGGGCTCGGCATGGTCACCCGGCCCGCCGAGGTCCCGTCGGCCTTCAGCTCGAGCTCGCCGGTGGTCGTCTCCAGGCTGGGCCGCATCGCGTTGGCCATCTGCTTCTTCCCGGCCTCGTCCAGGTTGGGCATCTCCTCGATCTGCGTCATCGCCGCCGCGACGACGGCCTCGTTGTCGAGCTTCCACTTGCCGACCGCCGGATCGGTGCCGGGACCACAGGCAGGCAGGACGAGGAGAACGAGCAGGGACAGGAGCGAGAACGTGGGCTTCATCGCCCGAGAGTCTGCCCGGTCCACCGGGGAGAATGGGCCCTCGACTCGAATTCTCGCTGCTCACACCCGCCCCGACCGCGCGGTTGCCCCCTCCGCCGCGCAGCGGATACCGTCGTCGGTCGATCCCCGTCACGACTCCCTTCCCTCAGGAGACCTTCATGACCCGTTCCGGCACCTCCCGCCGCACCTTCCTCGCCAGCTCCAGTGCCGTCCTGGCAGCGCCGTCCCTCCGCGTCCCCGGCTTCCACGTCGGCGGCCGCGACGAGATCCGGGTGGCGCTGATCGGCGCCGGCGGCCGCGGCACCGGCGCCGCGAACCAGATCATGAACACCAAGGGGAACACGCGGCTGGTGGCCGTCGCCGACGCGTTCCCGGAGAAGGCGAAGCGCTCGATCCAGAATCTCGCCAAGCAGCACCCCGAGAAGGTCGACGTGCCCGAGGACCGGATCTTCGGTGGTCTCGACGGCTACAAGTCGGCGATCGACGCCGGCGCCGACCTGGTGGTGATCGCGACTCCTCCCGGCTTCAAGCCGCAGCAGTTCGAGTACGCGGTGAAGCAGGGCAAGCACATCTTCATGGAGAAGCCGGTTGCGGTCGACGCGCCCGGTGTGAAGCGGGTGCTGGTCGCCAACGAGCAGGCCAAGATCAAGAACCTGATGGTCGGCATCGGCCTGCAGCGTCGTCACGAGACGCAATACAACGAATGCGTCCGCGCGCTGCAGGACGGCGCAATCGGCGACATCAACCTGCTGCGGGTCTATTGGAACGGCGGCGGCATCTGGTACCGCAACCGCGAGGAGGGCATGACCGAGATGGCCTTCCAGACCAACAACTGGTACCACTTCATCTGGACCTGCGGCGACCAGATCTGCGAGCAGCACATCCACAACCTGGACGTCGGCTGCTGGGTGAAGGACATGTGGCCGGTCGAGGCGAACGGCATGGGCGGCGCCGAGCTGCGCATGGGCGGCGACCACACCAAGTCGCAGATCTTCGACCACACGTTCGTCGAGTACACCTTCCCCGACGGCACCAAGATGTACAGCCAGGGCCGCCACCTCGGCGGTCAGGGCGTGTTCACCCACGTCGCCGAGTATGCGCACGGTTCGAAGGGCACGTCGGTGATCGGCAACCGCATCGAACCCTTCGAGGGCGAGGTCATGCGATTCCGTGGTGGCAATGGTCACCAGCAGGAGCAGCACGACCTGATCGAGGCGCTGATGCGCGGCGAGATCTACAACGAGGGCGACTACGGCGCGAAGAGCACCTTCACCGCGATCCTCGGGCGGGAGGCCTGCTACTCGGGCCGCGTGGTGAAGTGGGACGAGCTGCTCGAGAAGGGCAAGGATTACTGCCCGGGCATCGATCACTACACGATGGACACCGAGCCGCCGGCGATGCCTGGCGACGACGGTCGCTACCCGGTGCCGGTGCCCGGGCAACACGACCCGTTCGCGTGAGCGATCGCGCACGGCCGCGACCCCGGCGTGCGTGATCCGGATGTAATTCGTCCGGATCACGCATTGCCCGGACCGGGAGGAGGCACCGCATCGGATACGGGAAGACGGTGCGGGAACAGCGCTTCGAGCAGGTCGAGCGACACCGCGAGCCATCTCGCGAGAAGGGGAACAGACATTGCGGGAAATCCTCGAGTCGTCGACCTACGGACGGGCTGTCGCGCGCAGGTAGTCAGGAGAGACCGCCCGCGACGCCTCCGAACTCTCCCCCACGCTCGAGCGATTCCCGCCATGCACTCGTCTTCTCCCCGCCGTCTCGCCACGGCTCTCGTTGTCGCCGGCCTCGTCGCCGGATCCGCGGCCGCCCAGGTCGAACACCTGACCGCACGCCTCACCGGCGACCAGCAGGTCCCTCCGGTCGCCAGCGCCGCCTTGGGCTGGGCCACCGTGCAGGTCGACACCGGCTCCGGTCGGACCCAGATCTTCTGCCACGTCGAGGGGCTCACCCCCGTCGCGGCCCACCTCCACCTCGGCGCCGCCGGCCAGAACGGCGGCGTGATGGTCGGCCTGAGTGGCGGGCCGGCGAACTGGACCGGCACGGGCACCCTCAATGCGACGCAGGTCCAGGCGGTCCTGTCGGCCGGCACCTACATCAACGTCCACACGCAGGCCAACCCGGGCGGCGAGATCCGCGGTCAGGTCCATGTGCCGACGTCGTCGCGCTTCGTCGCCGCGTGCGACGGCAGCCAGGAGGTCCCGCCGAGCGGTTCGTCCGCGACCGGCACCTTCATCGGCTTCCTGCACGAGCCCGACGACGTGCTGGTCTACGAACTCGACATCCAGGGACTGGCCGCGCGCGCCGCGCACATCCACGTCGGCGCAGTCGGCCAGAACGGCGGCGTGGTCGTTCCCCTGAACGGTGGCGGCACGCGCTACTGCGGGGTCAGCGGCCGGCTCTCGGCGCAGACCATCGCCGACCTGCGAAGCGGCGGGATGTACGTGAACGTCCATACCGCCGCGTTCCCGGGTGGTGAGATCCGCGGCCAGGTCAGCGAGATGCTCGGCTCGTGGCGTGCCGATCTCGACGGCTCGCAGGAGAACCCGCCGGTGAACACCCCGGCATTCGGCACCGGCTGCCTGACCCTCAACGCGGACCGCTCGCTGAGCTACCGCGTCGAGACGAGCGGACTCACCGCGACCGCAGCGCACATCCACCTCGGCGCCGTAGGCACCAACGGTGGCGTGGTCTTCCCGCTGGCCGGTGGCCCCACGCTGTTCCAGGGCACCACCGCGGTGCTCAGCGATGCGCAGTTCGGCGACCTCACCGCCGGCCGCTACTACATCAACGTCCACACCGCGGCGAACCCCGGCGGTGAGATCCGTGGCCAGATCGGCGCCGGCGTGGAGCCGACCACGTTCGGCGGCGGCTGCCCGCAGACCGGCGGATCGACGCCGGAGATCGGTGCCTCGGGCGCGGCCTGCCCCGGCACCTCGTTCGACGTGACGCTGTCGGGTGCGAGCGCTGCGGCCCCGGCCTTCCTGCTGATGGGCGTGGCGCGCGGCGGCGCCGGTGGCGTGCCGCTCGATCTGGGCCTGATCAACGCGACCGGTTGCTTCGCCCTCATCACGCCGCTGGCGCAAGGCGGGTCGACCGCGACCGACACCTTGGGCTGCGCTTCGGCGAGCCTGCCGGTGCCGTTCGGCGTCAACCTGTCGGGCGAGCTGCTCGGACAGTGGTTCGTGATCGACGCGAGCGCCAACCCGGCGGGTCTCGCGACCAGCAACGCGCTGGCGATCCCGCTGCGCTGATACACGACGATCGAGCCGGTGCGCGTCGCCCCCGACGCTCACCGGCGGGCGCCCCCACGCCTCGCTCCGCTCCCTCCCCGCTCGCCGTGACCTCCTCTTCTCGAGTCGCCTCCGCCCCGACGGGTGGCGGCGCCCGACTCCTCGTCGGCATCCTCGTCGCATTGGCCACGCTGCCCGGCTGCGCCGGCGACGATGCGCGCACCGGCGCGCCCCAGACACCAGCTCCGCGCACCGACCTGCGTCCGCTGACCGATCGGGTCACCGGCGGCGACGCGCTCGCCGCGGCCCTGCTGGCCTGGACCAGCAGCGGCCGCCCGTCGAGCGCGGCGCTGCCCGATCTGCCACAGCCGCTGCGCGCCGCACTCGAGGACCGACTCCGGTTCCACGCACTCGACCACGTCGAGATCGGTGCGAGCGCGGCGGGTGACGGCCTCGACCCCGCGGGCTCCGCGCGGATCCGCCGGCTCGCCGCCGAGCCCGACGCGCCTGCCGACTCCGGTGCCGACGGCAGCAACCTCGACGACACCCTGGCCGACGAACTCGAACGGCTCGCCGCCCTGGCCGGTGCCGAGGCCCTGCTCGCCGGCCGCGCGTGGTCGATGGCGCCGGTCGACGCCACGAGCCTCGAACTCGACACGGCGGCGGACACGCTCCCGGATCGCAGCGATCCGACCTCGCTGCGCAGCGCCACCCCGGACACCCTGCGCCTCGACCTCCGCGCGCTCGGCAGCGCCTTCGCCGCGCGGACCCGCACCGCCCTGTCCCTCGCGGCCCGGCGCCGCGGCACGGTGGTGGGCGCGTCTCCCCGCGAGGGCCTGCTGGCACTCGTCGCCCTGCAGCAGGCGCTGGCACTCGACGAGACGGTCCTCGACCAGCTGCTGGTGGACCACGAGGGCACCTCGCGCCGACTCGACGATCCGGACGCCTACGACCCCGCGATCGACCCGGTGCACCCGGCGACCACCGTTCGCTTCACCTCGACTCCCGCGACCCCGCGCCGCGGCGACGGCGTGGTCACCGAGGACCTCTCCGCCGACCTCACCGCGCAGGCGACCCTGCTCCGCGCCGCCGCCGAACTCGGCTGGCTCGCCGATCCGGGCAACCCGATCGCCGGCTACCGCGAGCTGTTCGACGGCCCGCCCTTCGGTGAACGCGACGCGGGCAACCCCGCGACACCCGGCCTGCTGACCTGGGAAGACGACGTGCGCCCGCTGCTGCACGGTCCGCGCGGCGGCTGCCTGTCGTGCCACGCCCCCCCTGCCCCCGAGTCCCGTTTCCGCATCGACAGCTACGACCACGTGCTCGGCCGCGATCCGAACGCGCTGCCGCGGAGCGGAGTCGCACCGGTGTCCCCCGGCGATCGCCAGGCCAGCCCGCTGTGGCTGGTCCTCGGCGGCCCCTGGACCGATCCCGGTGGACGTCGCGTACCGCGCATGCCGCGTGGCCGTGCGCCACTCGCCCCGGCCGAGATCGAACTCGTAGGAGCCTGGATCGACCAGGGCGCGGTCGAACGACGCCGCCCCGACGGACCCGGCGCCCGCCCCGGCATGTCGCTGGCGCGCGTGCTGTTGCAGAACCTGCTGGTACTGCACACGGTCGACGGCGGCCGGTTCGACGGTCTGCAGCACGCTCGTCACGACGGCGACGGATCGGGGCTGGTCGAAGCGGAGGCCACCGGCGCGACCCTCTCGGCAGCGGCGACGTTCCTGCTGGTCGCACCCGACGAGCCCGGACTCGCCGCCGCCCTCGACCGCTGGGTCGACGCCGCGCTCCGCCACCTGGTCGACGGCTCGGACCGCATCCACGCCACGCTCGACCTGCACCGCGCCGACCCGGACCCGCTCCCCGCGGAGCCGCGGCTCGGTGCGAGTGCCGCGCTGGTCGCCGGCGTCCTCGCTGCGGCACGCGCCCTCGACCGCCCCGACCTCGCCGCCCGCGGCCGCGCCCTCGGCACCCGCCTCCTCGACGACCACTTCGAAGCCGCCACCGGCCGGCCCACCGAGCGCCCGGGCGTCTACACCAGCACCTGGTCGGCGACCGACCTCGCGCACTGGTGCGATGCACTGCGCGAGCTCGCGGTCGCCGGCTCACCCACGGCGGTGGACACTTTCGCCGCCACCGTCGACGCGCTGCTCCCGGTTTTCACCGGCTCCGAACTCGACGGCTCCGGCGAGCTGCTCGGCGACGGCGAGCCCGACACCGACCAGGACGGCATCCCCGAGACCCGCGGCGGCGGACCCGGTCCACGCTTCCGCGCCGCAGCCCGGATCGGCGCCGATCCGGAGCCCGATCCCGACCGGCGGATCTCCTTCGTCGACCAGATCCTGCCGCTGTTCCGCGCCCGCTGCGCCGGCTGCCACGTCGAGGGCGCGCGCCAGGGGGACTACGCATTGGACACACCGCGGCTCGCGGCGCGCGGCGGCGAGTCGGGCCGCGACGACCTGCTGGTGCCCGGCGATGCCGAAGCCTCGCTGCTGTTCCGCAAGCTCGCCGACCGCAGCCCGCCGGTCGGCGCCCAGATGCCACTCGACCTGCCTCCCGTGGAACGCCGGGGTCTCGCCCTGTTGCGCGCGTGGATCCACGAAGGAGCCCGCAACCGATGAGGTTCCCCAGACCCCGAACGCCACGCTGGCTGTTCCTACCCGCCGTGCTGCTGCTGCTCGCCGCGGCCCTGGTGACCGACGACGACACCGCACCCTGGCCACGTACCGGGGACCGGGTCGGACCGGCCCGCTGCATCGAGTGCCACGACGTCGCCGCCGACCTGATCGCCGAGGGGTTCCACGCCGCGGTCGTCCACAGCCCGGCCGCGGTCGGTTGCGAGACCTGCCACGGACCGGGTGCGGCGCATGCCGGCGACGAAGCACTCGAGTCGATCACCTACCCGCCGCTGCTCGCGCCCGAGGTCCAGGTGCGCCTGTGTGGACAATGCCACGCCGCCGAGGCGCGCGACCACGCCGGCGGCGGAGTCGAGACCTTCCTCGAAGCGGGCCTCGGCTGCACCGAGTGCCATCCGGTCCACGAGAAGCGGCCGGACGCGGCGCCGTTCCCCGGGGTCCGGTTCCTGAGCAAGGCCGCGACGCTGGTCGGCTCGGACGGCGTCGACGACACCACCTGCGTCCGCTGCCACCCGCGCCAGGATCGGCTGCTGCGCGAGCCTTCGGTCTGCGGCGGGGGCCACGCCGACCACGCCGCGGGCTCGCTGCACGACGAGCGCCCGCCTGGGCACGGCTGCGTCACCTGCCACGGCCACGGCGCGCGACACGTCGAGAGCGGTGGCCTCGCCCGCCTCGTCAGCCGACCCGACCGCGCCCGCGACGGCGTCGCGACCTGCCGGGCATGCCACGCCGATGTCGATCCCGAAACCTTCCACTGGCCCGCGGACCATCCCGCGCTGCGTGGCGGCCAGGCCGACTGCTTCACGTGCCATCGGATCCACGTGCCGCCCCCGGCAGAGATCGATTCGGAGGTGCCAACCAACCGCACCTGCGTCGCCTGCCACGGCCCCGACTACCACGGCCTCGCCGACAGCGTCCACGCCGAACTCGGCCGCCTCGACACGCCGCTGAGCGAGGGCTGCGCGGGCTGCCACGACGGCGCGCTCGAGCATGCCCGCTCCGGCGGCCGCGCAGCGCTGGTCGCCTCGCTGCGCGGCCCCGACCCCGGCCAGCTGCGAGCGGCGTGCATGAGCTGCCACCAGGACCACGAGGCCCTGCGGGGCGTCGCCACCGACCGGCACGCGCGGCGCGATCTGTCCTGCCTCGACTGCCACGAGTCCCCGGCGATCCCGCGCGGCCGGGTCCGCGAACGCGCCGAGGCCCGCTGCGCCGCCTGCCACGCCGACGTCGCCGCCCGCTTCCGACTGCCCAACCACCACCCCACGGCGGAACAGGGCGGTGGCTGCACCGACTGCCACGACCCGCACGACATCCGCACCACGCGCCTCGACCGCCGGCTCCGTGAGCAGGACTGCACCGACTGCCACCGCGCCTACCGCGGCCCGTTCGTGTTCCCACACCGCGTGCAGATGCGCGGCGGCTGCACCACCTGCCACGATCCACACGGCAGCCCCAACCGCCGCCTGCTGCACCAGGTGACGACCCAGCAGAACTGCATCGCGTGCCACGGCGACTTCCCGTCGTTCCACGACCAGACGCAGGGCTCGGTGTTCACCAACTGCCTGAACTGCCACACGCGGATCCACGGCAGCAACCACTCGCGGTACCTGTTCCGGTGACGGCTCCCAGGACGACGCTGGCGCTGGGCCTGGCGCTCCTCGTGGGACTGGCGGCACTCGGCGCGGAGCACGCCGGCGCGCCGCGGCACCGCGCGCTGCATGCGGGCGACCTCGGGCCGCGCGAGGAATCCTGCACGCTGTGCCATCGCGCCGCGGTCCACGGGCTCCGGCGCAGCGACCACGCGAGCCTGCTGGAGGGCCCGGACGCGGCGCGATCTTGCACCGTCTGCCATGCCGGCGCAGCACCGCACGCCGAGGCCATGCGCGATCCGCTGACGTCGCCACTCGCGCCACCGCCGGTGGAGCGCGCCTCGTGCCTCGCCTGCCACGACGACGTCGGCGACCTGCGCCGCGCCGCGCATCCGTGGGTGCCCGAAAGCGCGATCGAACGAATGGAAGCGCTCGACCGAGACGTGCCGACACCCACCCTGCTGGACGAGCCCGGCCCCGAGTGGAGCGCGATGCTGCTGGCGGGCTACCGCTTCGTGAACCGCAGCGGCTCGGCCGAGCGCTTCGACACCGACCTGAACCTCGACGAAGGCTTCCGCCTGTTCGACGCCGAGTTCGAAGCCCTGCGGCTCGACGGCCTGCTCGACGAGGTGCGGTTCGAGGCCCACGACCTCGGCGACCCCTACGCGCGGGCCCATCTGGATCTGCGCCGTGACGAAGGCTTCGAACTCGCCTCCGACTACCGACGGCGACGCTTCCAGTACCGCGCCAGCGGCGACTACCACCGCGTCGACCACCGCGAGTACACCATCGACCTCGGCCTCACCCTCCCGCTCGACGACGACCTGCGGCTGATCCTCGACCTGAGCCGGACCCGCGCCGAGGGCTTCTGGCTGACCAACCGGATCGGCAACCGCAACGTGACGCCGCAGACCACCCTCGATGGCGTCGAGAGTCCGCGCCGGCTGGACAGCCGCGAGGCCGCGTTCGGTGTGGCGGGCCGGATCGGCGACGTCGGCTACCACGTCGAGGCGACCTGGCTCGACGAGGAACTCGACGAACGCTGGCGCTTCGACCGCGGACCGGGCGATCCGGGTGGCCCGGCGAGTGAGGACCTGACGGCGCGCTCGACGACCCGCGGACCGGGCGCGCGCTTCGGCCTCGACCACGACGACGACGAGATCGCCTTCGCGTTCGACGGCCGCTACCTCGACCTCGAACGCCGCAGCCGCGTGCAGGGCCTGGAGACCGGCGTCGACAGCGAGCCCTTCGAGACCGACACGAGCTCGAGTGGCGAGGCGCAGGCCGAGACCCTGCTGCTCGACGCCGACCTGTGGCTGCGGCTCACGGATCGCGTCGCGGTGCACGGCACGGTGGGCGGACGCTGGCACGACGAGGACATCCGCTTCGCGCGCAGCGACGTGACCTCGTTCCCCGGCTCCGGAACCGTGGTCCGCGACGACGAACTGCGCGACCTCGACGCCGCCCAGCAGAGCCGCTTCGGCGACGTGCTGCTGGAGGTCGAGCCGGTCGACGACCTGCGGCTCGCGGGCGGCGTCGGCTTCGCGCGCGACTTCCTGCGGGTCCCCGACCTGGATCCGACCGACCGCGACTTCGTCGAAGGAACGACCCGCGACCACGGCGCACGCGCCGAACTCGACTGGCACTTCGCGGACCATTGGACGCTGCGTGCCGACTACGCCGACTACGCCCGCGCCGGCAGCCTGCTCCACGAGCTCGAGCCGAACGACTTCGAGCAGGCCCGCGCCGACCTCCGCCACCGCCGCGAGCGCTGGCAGGCCCACGTCGGCTGGAGTCACCGCCGCACCCGCCAGGACGCCTCCGCCCACCGCAACGCCTACGATGCGATCACCGTGGACGGCGGCTGGCAGGCCGAGGACGGCGATCTCGACCTGTTCGCCTCGCTGACCTTCGCCCGCAGCGAGTCCCGCACCCTGACCACCTTCTGGTTCGACCCCGACCCGACCCCCCAGCCGACCACGGTCGGCTACGCTGGCGACACCTGGAGTTCGGCCGTCGGGTTCCGCTGGCGACCGCGCGACACGCTCTCGTGGACCACCGACCTGTCGTGGACCGACACCCACGGCGACTTCGACGTGACCTCGGCGTCGCTGCGGAGTACGGCCGAGTGGGAGGTCCTGGAAGGCGGCCGCGCGGTGGTCGACGTGCTGCACGTCCACTACCGCGAGCAGGGCGGCCTCGACGACTACGACGCGACGCTGGTCACCCTCGGCTGGCGGCAGTCGTTCGGTCGTCGCGCGGAGTCCCGCTGATCTGCCTCGCATCCTCCTGCCGAGCCCCACTGCCGACTCCACTGCAGACTCCACTGCCAAGCCTCCTTCCGCAGACCCACCTCGTTCCGATGCACACCTCCTCGATGCTCCTCTCGTTGGTCTTCGCCTGCTCCGGCGTGGCCACCGCCCAGTTCCAGGTCACCCTCGAACCCTCCCGCGACAACACGCTCTACGAGAGCCCCACCGGCGCCTGGAGCAATGGCGCCGGCACGCGGCTGTTCAGCGGTCTGACCAACAACACCGAGATCCGCCGCGGACTGGTCGCCTTCGACCTCTCGACGATCCCGGCCGGCTCGACGATCCAGGCCGTCGACCTCCAGCTCACCGTGGTGCGCACGATCTCGGCGCCGCAGCCGGTCGACCTGTACCGCGTGCTCGCCGAATGGGGCGAAGCCGGCTCGGTCGCGGGCGGTGGGCAGGGGGGCGGCACCACCGCCCAGCCCGGCGACGCGACCTGGACCGACCGCATCCTCGGCACCGCGGCATGGACGACCGTGGGCGGCGACTTCGCCGCGACCGCGAGCGCAACGTTCACCGCACCGGCCGGTGGGCCCGTGGTGATCACCTCGACGCCGACGTTGGTCGCCGACGTCCAGGCCTGGCTCGACGGCACCGCCGGTTCCTTCGGCTGGCTGCTCCACGGCGACGAGGTCAACGGCCCGTCAGCCGTCGGCTTCGCCACCCGCGAAGAGCCGGTGGCGGCCGACCGCCCGCAGCTCCGAGTGACCTTCACCCCACCTCCAGCCAGCGCGACCAGCTTCGGCAGCGGCTGCACCGGTGGCGGGGCGAACGTCCTGACGCTCGCCGCCAGCGGTCGCCCATCGGTTCCGGCGCCGACCTTCGCACTGTCGTTGACCGGGGGCCCCGCCAATGGACCGCACGCGTTCAGCATTGCGCTGGCCCGTGCCGTGGCACCGATCCCGCTCGGCAATGGCTGCTTTCTGCTGATCGATCCGGCCACCGTACTCGCGGGTCCGGCGGGCAATGCGAGCCGTACGCTGGGCCTGCCGATCCCCAATGACGCCGGCCTCTTGGGACTCGCCCTGGCCGTCCAGGGCGTCGCCGCCGATCTCAGCACCGGCCGCCTCGCGACGTCGAACGGGCTGGAGCTGCGGTTCGGGTCCTGACGCGATCCGCGACGCGCGTCGCCGCAGGGATCACGTCGCGACGGCCGGGGCCCCACGGGCCGGCGATCCGATGGCATCATCGGGGGTGATGTCCTTTGCCCGCATTCCCCTCGCGTCCCAGAGCCTCGCCCTCTGCGGCATGCTCGCCGCCTCGCTTCCCACGCAGAGCTTCACGCGCATCGTTGGCGACGTCTGGGACGGCAACGGCGGGCCGTTCACGACCGGCAGCGTGTATTTCCTCGACGGCACGGGAGGAACCTGCTGCCCACGGGTCCCGGTCGGTCGGACGTTGACCATCCAACCGGGGGCGGTCGTCAAGATCGAGAACGCGCTGGTGATCGAGGGCACGCTGGTCGCCCGCAACGCCGAGTTCACGAGCTGGTACGACGACACGGTCGGTGGCGACAGCAATGGTGACGGCAATGCCACGTTGCCGGCAGCAGGCGACTGGTGGGCGATCCAGTCCCAGCTCGGCGGGACGATGACGATCGAGGACTGCCGGGTGTCCTACGCCGGCGCCAATTCGCCGGGCGCGGCGATCTTCACCCGCGATCCCGGCTCGGTCCTGCGCCGCAACCGGATCCGCCATTCGCTCCGGCACGGCCTCGACCTCGGCAAGAACGACACCGTGGTCGAGAACTGCCGGATCGAGGACTGCGGTGAGTGGCCGATCTGGAACGCGAACTTCGCGCACCTCGGCCTGATCGTCGACAACACCGCGGCGCGCAATGGCCGGAACGGCATCTACGTGACCCGCGGGGTCGATCCGTGGAACGGCACCCTGCAGCTCGGGCTGCGCAACACGCTCAGTCGGAACGGCGTGCTGGTGGTGGGACCCGAATTCACCAGCGCACCCGATGTGGTCGTCCGCCAGGGCGACCGCCTGGACGTCGCCGCGGGGATCACCTTCAAGTTCCTCCGCGGCCGCTGGTTCGTCTACGGCACGCTCGACGTCCAAGGGACCACGCAGCAGCCGGTGACCCTTACCTCGCTGAAGGACGACTCCGTCGGCGGGGACACCAATGGCGACGGTGCCGCGAGCGCTCCGGCCGCCGGCGACTGGTCGGTGTTCGAGGTCAACGGCCAAGGGATCACGACTCCGATCGCCTCCGCCACCCTGCGTCACACCGAGGTCCGCTACGGCCGCGGGGTCGGACTCCGGGGACAGGGCCACCGCCTCGCGCTGACGGCCTGCGCGATCCGTCACGCGGATGCCGACGGCATCGTGATGCAGGGCGGCGCCCTGTCGGTCGACGGCTGCGCGATCGAGGACTGCACCGGCATCGCGTTGCGTGACGTCGACTGGGAGTCGCTCGCCAACTGCCGTGACTTCCGCGTCGCCCGCAATGGCGGCGATCACATCGGCGTCTACTCCGGGTTCATCGACACCCCGGTCCGCTTGACGCGCCGCAACCTCACCAACGGCGTGCTGCAGATCGTCAATTCCACGACCGTCCGGGCCGGCGGGGTGCTCGGACTCCCCGCGGGGACGATCCTCAAGCCCGACGTGGGCCGCACGCTGGCGGTCCTGAACGGCGGCAGGCTCGAGATCGACGGCACGGGCCAGCACCCGGTGGTCTGGACCTCACGAGCCGACGACGTGTTCGGTGGCGACACCAACGGGGACGGCTCGGCGCGGGCGCCGCGGCCCGGCGATGCCGGCACGGTCCGCGTCGACGCCGGCGCGAGCGGCCACATCCGCAGCCTGTTCGTCGACTACGGCGGCAACGTCGGCCTGCAGCTCTCCTCGGCCGGCGTGGCGGTGTCCGCACCGCGCATCCAGCGCTGCCGCGGGGTCGGTATCGAGTTGACGGCGGTGCAGGGCGAGCTGCTCCAGCCGGTGGCCTGGAACAACGGCGGCGACGGCATCGAGCTGCGCAGCGGCGCGGGCATCGACGTGCGGCACGCCACGGTCGCGGCCAACACCGGGATCGGCATCCACCGGACCGGGTCGCACACCGGACGGGTGTTCAACTCGATCTCCTGGGCCAACGTCGGCGGCAACTTCGCCGGCATCCCGGCCGGCGAGGTGTTCTCGAGCATCGGCGACTTCGCCGGGCAGAACGGCAACCGCGTGGTCGATCCGCAGTTCACGACGCTCGCCAACGGGGTGCTCGACCTCCGCGTGACCTCACCGGCTCTCGACACCGCGCAGCCGGCCTACACCCAGGGCATCCTCGCCGACCACGCCGACGCCTCGCGCACCACCGATGCCCTGCTCCGCGGCCGCTTCCAGCCCGACGTCGGCGCCTACGAGGTCTCCGCGTTCTGGCTCTACCGGATCGGCGGCGAGGCGCGGCCGGGCGACACCCTGAGCTTCCTCGGCTCCGGCCCGACCGGCGGCCTCTACTCGCTGCTGTTCGGCCTGCAGGACGGCGCGCTGCTGATCCCCGGCCTCGGCTCGCTGCTGGTGGGCACGGCCACCGCGACCCCACTCACCCCGAGCCTCGTGCCCGCCGGCAACCTGGTGTTCGTGCCACTGCCGGCCGACCCGAACCTGCTCGGCATCCCGTTCGCGCTGCAGACCCTGGGCCTGGTTCCGGGCACGGCGCCCGGCTCGGGGGCGTTCTCGAACACCTGGCGGGCGACGATCCACTGATCGAAGCGCCGGAACCGCGCCGGCGGTTGTGGTCCGCCACCGACGCGGCGTACAGTGCGCGCCGGTCAACGACCCCGAGGAAGCCGTGCGCCGCCCGATCACCCTATTGATAGTGTCTCTGCTCGCCCTCTGCGCGAGCTTCGCCCAGGCCCAGGACAATCCAGGCCAGTATGCGATCCCGATCCCCGAGCGCTGGGAGCGTCCGGTGGTCACCGACGAGGATGGCCTGCAGCAGTGGGCCGACCTCGAGGAGTACTCCAAGAAGCAGGAGAACCGCGACCGCCTGCGCTGCCCGACCTGCAAGGGCACCGGCAAGCAGGCCTGCCCGTTCTGCTGGCGGATGGAGCACCACGAGGAGTGCCCCGAGTGCCACACCGGCCACGACGCGGACGAGGACGACAAGGTCACCAAGTGCCGAACCTGCGCGGGTGAAGGCACGATCCCCGACATCTTGCAGAAGGCGCCGTGCCCAGGCTGTGCGGGTGCCGGCATCACGCGCTGCCACGTCTGCGGCGGCGAGGGTTCCTACACCACCGCCGCGGCGAACGGACGACGCTCCAAGTGTCCGGTGTGCCGCGGCCCCGGCTCGTTCCCCTGCGGGGTCTGCAAGGGCGACAAGCTGGTCGAGCCGCCGAAGATGAAGCCCTCGGTCGGCGAAGCCGAACTCGAGGACCTCAAGGAGGCCCAGGAGGAGCTGGTGCAGATCGCCGCGAAGGTGGCGACGATCGCCTCGGAGGGCGATGCCCGGAAGGACTCCAAGAAGTGGAGCGATGCGCTGAAGAAGGGCGCCAAGCTGTTCCCGCCGATGCGGCCGTTGCTGAAGGACCTCGAGGACAACACCAAGGACCTCGGCAAGGGCTCCATCTTCACGCAGTACAAGGAGATGGTCACCAACCACACCAACGAGCGGAAGGCGGCCGTCGAGTACTACATCAAGCACCAGCAGCGCCTGCTGGAGCTGTGCATCGCCCGGGCCGAGCACAACGCCAAGGTGCGCGGCGACGACGGCGGCAAGTGAGGGCGCGCCGCCGCGCGCCTGCGATACACTGCCGCGGGTGAAGACGACCCACCTGCAGGCGAAGACCGCCGTCCTCGCCGCGCTCGGCCTCGCGCTCGCCGCGCTGGAGGCCCCCGCGCAGTTCCGGATCTCGAACCGTTCGATCCTTCGGCCGGAGCCGATCGGCGCGCTCGACGAGGCCGGCAGCCTGGCTGCCGCGATGGACCGGGCCGCCGCCGGTGTGGTCCGCGTGGTGGTCGAGGTCCAGGGCCGCAACCGCTTCGAGTTCGTCCGCCCGAGTTCTGGTGCGCTGGTGTCGGCCGACGGCCTGGTGCTGACCTGGCAGTCGCTGATCGCCGAGTTCTTCGAGGCCGACGACCGGCGCCTGTTCGTGGAGCTCCCGGCACGCGACGACGAGGAGAACCCCACCCGGCTACCCGCGACCGTCGCACATCAGGACCCCGGCACCGGACTCACGCTGCTGAAGATCGACCTGCCGGCGGAGCGACGCAGCGACGCGCTCGGTCTGCGACGCGCCCGCGCCCGATTCGGGGAGCCGGTCGGAGTCCTCGCATTCCCCGACGCCGAGACCCGCGTGGGCTTCGCTGGTGTCGCGAGCCCATGCCTCGGCGAAGTGACGCTCGCCGACCGCAGCGGCGACGGCATGGGACCGCGCTTCGCGGCCGACGAGATCCACCTGACCGACGCCGCGATCCAACGCCGCTGCCACGGCGCCGCGTTGATCGGCACCGACGGCACGCTGCTGGGACTCTGCAATGCGGAGCACGCGGCACTCGAGATCAGCGAGCCGACACTCGAGCAGCTGCAGGCGCCGAGCTTCGGCTTCGTGGTGCCCTGCGACCGGATTGCCGCCGCGTTCGGCACCACGCTCTCGACGACGGCGGGCTCCCCGCCACCCACCGATAGCGCAGTGGCCCGGGCGGCGCGCAGCGTCCTGGCGCTGCTGCCCGCCGACGCCGACGCTCCTGCAGCCCTGGACGCCCTGGATCCCGAAGCGCGGCAGCGCCGCCAGGGCTGCGGTTCGGCCACCGTGGTCACCAGCGACGGGCTCGCACTCACGAACGCCCATCTCGTCGATGGCCGCAGCGAGGTCGGGTTGATGGGACCCGATGGCCGGCGCTGGGATGCCGAGGTACTGCGCCGCAATCCGCCCACCAACCTGGCCCTGCTACGGATCCACGCCGCCGCCGGCGCGCCACTGCCGCCCGCGATCGCCCTGCGCCGAGCGACGTCCCTGAGGACCGGAGAACGACTGTTCGCGCTCGGCAATCCGCAGGCGACGACCCCGGTGGTCGCGGCCGGCGTGTTCTCGGCGGCCCGCGGCGCCTGGGTGCAGACCGATGCGAGCCTCGGCAACGACAATGCCGGCGGCGCCCTCGTCGACGCCGCGGGTCGGATGGTCGCCACCATCGACGGCGGCCGCATCGACCGGATCGAGATGGCGTACCGTCGCCGCGGCACCGAGGCCAAGGCCGAGGACTCGCTGAATCGCACGCCCGGCATCGACGCCGTGCAGGCGCTGTTCCCCACGGACCTCGGCGAGATCGCTGCGGACGTCGCTCCTCCGACCCGGCCAGACCCGCTCGCCGACACCGTCGAACGGGTGGCCGGCTCGATGCTGAACGTCTACATCGAACGGGTGGTCGCCGGCGGCGCGGTCGACGACAACCCGTTCGCTCCCGCGGCCGAGGAGACCACCACCGTGAGCCTCGGCTCGGGCGTGATCATCACGCCCGAAGGCCTCGCGCTGACCAACTGGCACGTGGTCGACGCCGCGACCTTCCCCGACGGCTCACCGCGCGACGAACACGTGGTGGCGGCGCGGACCCGCGACGGCACCCGCTACGACGTCGAGGTGCTGAGCATCTCCCGCGAGGAGGATCTCGCACTGGTGCGGCTCCGACTCGACGACGGCGCGCAGGTGCCCGCGGTGGAACTCGGCGCCTCGGCACCGCTGCCGATCGGCAGCTCGACCCTGGCGATCGGCAATCCGATGGGACAGGCCAACACCGTCACCGCCGGAGTCGTGACCGCGAAGGACCAGGAACTCGGCGTGCGCGGCCGCTGGGCCAAGCTCACCCACCTGCTCGAGACCGACGCGGCGATCAATGGCGGCAACAGCGGCGGCGCATTGCTCGACGCCCGGGGTCGGTTGATCGGCATCAACAGCGCCGGCGGCAACGCCTTCAACGTCACCGGCTTCGCGATCGCCATCGAACGGGTACGCGACCACCTGCGGAGCCCCGGCCTGGGCCTGCTCGACGACCGCATCCTGCTGACCGGGGCGCACAAGATGCGCTCGGTCTACCTCGGCATCGGCCTCGAGGACGACGACGAGGGGATCGTGGTGTCGGAGATCGATCCGAACGGACCGGCGGTCGGCGTCGACGTCCGGGTCGGCGATCGGATCCGCTCGCTAGGGGGCGTGCCGGTGGAATGGTCGCTCGGCTATGCGATGCGGCGCCGCGAACTCGCCGCGGGCCCGGTGGTGCTGGGCATCGAGCGCGACGGGACCGCCAAGGAGATCGAGGTGCATGCGATGTCGCGAGCGGTCTGGTGGGTGCAGCGCCAGCTCGGTGTCGGCGTCGATCTGCTGACCATCCGCGAGGATGCCGAGGCCGTCCGCGGCACCGCCTTGGCGTTCCGACGCGCCTTCACCGGCGACCCCACGGCGACCCGGCGCGAATACCCCGGCTCCCTGGTCCGCGTCGCTCGGGTCCTGCCCAATGCCGTCGAGGACGGCAACGGCGGCACCCAGCTCCGTTCCGGCGACCTTCTGCTCGGAGTGCAGTTCGAGGTGCGTAACGAGGCCGGGACTTCCGCCAGCCTCGCCACCTTCGAGACCGCCGAAGACCTCCGGGCCTTCGTGCAGGAGCACTGCAAGGTCGACGGCACCGAGCTGGCAATGTGGATCGCGCGCGACGGAGAGGTAGCTCTGCATCGGATCGAGACGGCCAAGCTGCTCTGGTGAGCGGCGGGACGCAATAGACGGGACAGCCGGGGAGGATTCCTCAGGATGGCGACCCGCCGCCCCGATGCGGCGTCACAATGCTCGGCCGCTGCGCGGTCTGGCCGCGCACTCTCTCTCACTCGTCCCTCGCCCCATGAAGATCCGCGCTGCCCTGTTGGCCAGCGGTCTGATCCTCGGGAGCATCAGCGCCCAAGAGAAGCTGATCCCCGTCGAGACCGCGGTCGTCCCCGAACAGTTCGTCGGCCTGCCAGGCCCCGACCTTCCCGCTCCGCCCAAGGGCCTGTTCGACACGCCGCCCAAGCACGGCATGCCGGAGATCCCCCTCGCCGACAGCGGCCTGCCTCAGCCGACCGACGGGCCGGTCGCGGTCCTGACCGAGGAGCCAGGCATCGCCGCCGGCGATACCTACACCGTCTTCCGGAACGCCAACGTCAAGCCGAGCGGTTCCTCGACCTCCAACGTCGACGAGCCGGACGTGACGCTCGCCGACTCCAACAACCTGCTCTACACGCACAACTGGAGTGCGGCGCGCAGTTCGGACGGCGGCCAGAGCTGGAGCCGGATCAATCCCTACACCCGCTTCCCGGCCTCGTACGGCGGCTTCTGCTGCGACCAGGTCGTCGCCAGCCGCGGCGCCACCACCGTGTGGTTGCTGCAGTACGTGAAGAACGCCAGCGGCAACACCCAGCGGGTCGCGGTCGCCACGTCACCTGGCAACGTCGGCGCCGACTCCTTCGCCCGCTACTACGACATCACCGCAGCGACCTTCGGCTATGCGGCCAGCGACTGGCTGGACTACCCCGACGTCGCCGCGACGGATACGCACTTCTACTTCACCACCAACGTCTTCTCGTCGGGGAACAGCTTCCGCGGGGCGGTGATCTGGCGTGCGACGATCGCCAACTTCCAGGCCGGCGGTGGCCTCGGCATCGGCTTCATCAACAGCTCCGGCGGCGCCCGCGGCGCCTCCTTCCGCCTGGTCCGCGGCGCGACCGACACGATGTACGTCGGCTCGCACGTCAACACCTCGCAGATGCGCATCCAGCGCTGGCGTGATGCGGATAGCAGCTTCAGCCAGGTCGAGCGCGATGTCCCCGCCTGGAGCGGCGGCGGCCTCTCGGCGGCTCCCGGCCCCGACGGCCGCAACTGGACCGGCCGCGCCGACAACCGGATCACCGGCGGCTTCGCCAGCGAGGACGGCTTCGGCTTCGCGTGGCACTCGAACTCCAACGGCAGCTCGCGCCTCAGGCCGTACGTGCGGGTGCAGCGCTTCAACAACGACCTTTCGGTCGGCGCCTCGCGCGACGTCTGGAACAGCACCTTCGGACTGGCCTACCCGTCGGCGGCCACCAACGCATGGGGTCACCTCGCGCTCGTGGCCGGCATCGGCGGAGGCTCCATCTACCCCAGCACCTGCACGCTGATCGAGGACGACGTCGAGTCGTTCGCCTCGGCGCGCCTCTTCGCAAGCAGCTCGGTCGGCCCGCTTCGCGACGTCTGGGGCGACTACCTCGCCTGTGACCGCCACCCCGATTCGGCGCAGTACGGCACCTTCTACGGCTCCGGATTCCGGACCCCGAGCGGCGGCGACAACGGCGACGTGGTCCCGGAGTACATCCACTTCGGCCGTGAGGCCTTCGGGTCGAGCTTCGTCGGCCTCGTCGTCCGGTCGGTGCCGTCGGGCGCCAACATCACGCTGACGGCGGATGCCTCGGGCAATGGCAGCGGCACCGCGCCTTTCATCCGCGGCTACACGGCGTCGAGCAGCTACACCGCCACCGCGCCCTCGACGCGGTCCATCAGCGGGAACAACTGGCTGTTCGACCGCTGGTACTGGAAGTCGGTGGCGAACGAGGCCTGGCGCGCCCAGTCGGTCGGCGCCCTGTCGACCACCCAGAACATCGCCAGCATCGACGACGGCATCGAGGCCCGCTACCTCCAGGAGCGCGTCCTCACGATCCGCTCGACCAACCCTTCCAGCGGCACCGTGATCGCGGTCTCCCCGGCCGACTTCTTCGGCGCGGGCAACGGCGGCACCACGTTCACCCGTCGTTACAAGGACGGCACCGGCGTCTCGCTGACCGCACCGGCGGCCGTGGGCTGCAACCCGTTCGACCGCTGGGTCCTCGACGGCAATGCCCAGGCGGCCGGCAACCGGACCCTCGCCGTGACGATGGACGCCGCGCACACCGCGATCGCCCAGTACCGCAGCACCACGATCGGCACGATCTCGAACCTCGGCGCGGGCTGCCCGGGCAGCAACGGCCAGATCCCGGTGCAGACCGTCACCCACAACAACGGCTCGTGCGGTCCGCAGCTCGGCACGACGACGTCGATCAACCTGCGGGCCACCGCGAACTCGCTCGGCGTGCTGCAGATCGGCCTGCGCACCGACTCGTTCAACGGCCTGCGCCTGCCGCTCGACCTGAGCCTCATCCAGATGCCGGGCTGCTTCCTGTTCCACGACATCATCATCGGCGAAGGCATGAGCACCAACGGGCTCGGCACCTACTCGCTGAACCTGCGCCTGCCCGTCGATCGCAATGGCGTCGGCGTCCGCATCCATACGACCTTCGCAGTCGTCGATGCACGCGCCAACCGGACCGGCGTCATCCACAGCAACGCGATGACCACGCGCCACGGCGCGACGCTGTGATCGGCTGATCTACGGTCGGGCGGCGCGCGGGCTCGGGCTACTTGCCGAGCCCCTCTACTTGCCTGAGCCCTGCTGCTCGCCGCCGCCGGAGGCGCTCTTGCCAGGGGCCGCCGCCGGCAGCTCGGAGACCATCTCGTCGCCGAGCTTCAGCCACGGCTTGCCGTCGCGGTCCGCCCCGAGGCCCGCCGGCATCCGGCCGTCCTCGTGCACGAAGATCAGCGAGCCGTGGCCGCTGTCGCCGAGCACCAGGTGCGCGCGCGGCTTCTGGTCCTTGTCGGTGAGCACCACGTGCGGATGCGGACCCGAGTCGATCGACAGACCGATCCGGGTGAGGCCCTTGGCGTCGCGGAGGACCAGGTAGGTCTCCTGGCCCTTCAGGTAGGCCGCGACGCGCTCCTTGCCGGCCGCGTCCTTCATGGAAAGCCGCGGACTGCCGACGTCGTCGACTCCGAAGCTGCCCCGGACCTCGCCCTCCTGATCGACGACCTCGAAGCGCTCGGCCTGAACCACCTCGACGCGCGGCGCGACGACGGTGGCACCCAGCGCGCCGAGCCCGAGCATTCCGACCAGGGCCAGCGTGGTGCGCCGGCCGCGCCGCTCGAGCTGCGCGACGCGGCGGGACAGGACGGCGACGGAATCAGGGCCGGGATCGGGGCTGTGCATACCCCGATCGTCCCTCCTCGCCAGACCGC
The DNA here is from genome assembly GCA_030432695.1 of bacterium. Classification (GTDB taxonomy): domain Bacteria; phylum Planctomycetota; class UBA1135; order UBA1135; family UBA2386; genus JAUILN01. The sequence goes on from JAUILN010000019.1 coordinate 61,782, forward strand.
CGTCGAGCAGCCCGCCTCACTTCGTCTGGAAGCTCGCCGACATCCGCTTGGGTTGGCCATCGACCTCCCAGCTCCAGGTCACGTCGACCTGGCCGGAGGGCAGCGGCTCGAACGGCACGAAGGTCACGACGCCGGGCGCCGACGAGGTGCGGAGCTTGCCGTCGTCGAGGAGCAGCACGCCCTCGGCCTTGCCGTCGCGGGTCTGGACGGTGCAGCTGTAGGACTGCCGGTCGCCGAGGATGTTGATGCCGAAGTGCGCGGTCATCGGGTAGCCGACCACCTTCTGATCCTCGCGGCCGTGCTCGGCCAACGCCTCGGCCAGTTCGGGACCGATCAGCTCGACCGGGACCTCGCGCGGGATGCCGTTCGCCTGCGACTTCGGCCAGCAGAAGTAACCGGACTTCTTCGACAGCGGCTCGCCGAGACCCGCCACCGTGTTGATCACCAACACACCCTTCTCCTCGTAGATGCCGACCACCCGCGAGGCGAAGTTCAGCAGCACGTCGCGGTAGCCGGGGATCAGCATCCACTGCTCGAACATGTCGTCGGCCTTGCGGACGTTGGCGCGGGTCTCGACCACCGCCATCTGCGCGAACATGCCGCCGAGGTGCGAGCCACCCAGGTTCACCTTCTCGGTGTGCTCCGCGGCGATACCCCGCTCGTCCTTGTTCTCGAGCAGGTACTTGGCGTGCTCGTAGCAGCGCGTCGAGAGGTTCGACGACCAGGTGACCGGCGACGAACCCAGCTCCTTGCGAGCCTCGTTCAGCGCTTCGAGCCACTTCTCCACGCCCGGGCTCACCGCGGCCAGCGGCGGGGTGTTGTTGCGGATCGCGGCCAACACCGGCGTCGCCTCGGTCCAGAAGTCCTCCCACTCGTGGTCGAGCTGCTGCACCGTGACCCCGGTCTTCTCCTCGAACTTCGCGGCGAGGCCGAGCGGGTCACGCCGCTTGTTCTTGCGGGCCTCGGCACCGAGTCGGTCGAGCTCCTGGATCAGCTTGAAGTCGCGCCGCACCAGGTAGTCGGTGAACGACCACGACTTGATGCGCTGCTCGTTGGTGAACGTCGCCGCCTCGCAGAACGGGATGTCGATCGCCGGCACGCCGCCGGTCTCCTTCCACGCCATCTCGAGCGCGAGGTTCTGCCACACGTCGAAGTTCGGCGAGGTGTACTCACGGTCCTCCTCGCTCGCGGTGGTGCCCTCCTGCTTCTTCAGGTCCACCGAGAACAGGCGGTTGTTGTTGAAGATCATGCCCACGAAGGTGTGGCCGATCCCCTCGCTGAAGCCGGTCGTCGACAGGCCGGCATAGCCCTGCGCCACGTTCCGGACCACGGCGTCGTAGAGCACCTGCACGCTGCCGGTCGCGCCGACCACGAGGTCGCCGATGCCGCTGGTGCTGGTGTGCTCGAGCTTCCACTCGAGGTCCGGGATGCGGTCGGCGTGGGCCTTGAGCACCTGCTTGTAGGTGTCCTTCGACACGAAGAACGCGAACTTGCCGCCGATCTCGCGCTCGCCACCGAGCGCTGCCCGGACCACGCGCAACGCACGCTCGCCCCACACCAGCGCCTCCTTCAGGTGCTCCGCCTGGTCGGGGTCGCCGTGCAGGATGAAGTGCTCCGACTGGAACGACACGTAGTCGACCTGCGCGGTCTCGAGCACCGGCTCCTTCTGGCCGTACTCCTGCACCGGGTAGTCCTTCGCGACCTCCTCGGCGACCGCCGCCTCGATGCGCTTGGAGTTCTCGTACAGCGTCTGCTCGAGGCTCGTCCCCGAGACCTCACCGACTGGCCGGTGCTCCAGCGCCTCCTGCGCGTCGGAGTCGTCCTTGTTCCAGCGCAGCACCATCTTCCAGTGGTGCAGTGCGCGGTCGCGGCGATCGGCCTTCTGCCACTTCTGCGCCTCGCGCTTGTGGGCGCGCGCCAGAGTCTCCTGCAGCTTCTCGTAGCCCTTGTAGAGCGACTGCGCGTCCTTGCCGGTCCCGGTGTCCTCGAGCGGGTACTCGAAGTTCGGATCGTCGGCCCAGCCGTTGCCGACCTTGATCTGGCCGAGCGCCTTGCGGGCCGGCTCGAAGTCCGAGTCGTAGAGCTTGAGCGCCTGCATCCAGATGAGCCGGGCCTGGCGCGGGAAGCCCTTCTTGAAGGCCTTGTCGGCGAAGTCGTGCAGCTCTTCGGCCTGCCCCCGGTTGAAGCGGGACTCGTCGTCCTGCGCGGTGAGCGGCGCCAGGGCCACCGCCACCGAGGTGATGGCGAGAAGGAGGAATCGTCTGATCATGATCGGCGGGCAGGGTACGGATCACGGCCCGCGAGCGTCAACGCGCCACGACCGCCGGGTCCGATCCGGTCGGGAGCCGGCACCGGCTCCGATCCCCTTCGCAAGCCCTCTTTTCGCAGACATTTGCCACACCCGGAGACCCTGGTCGCGCATCCTGCTGCCACCCTCGCGCCGCGGTCATCCCAAGGCGAGGTCGTTGTTTTTCATAGGTCGAGGGCCTTGCGCTCCGATCAGGATCCGGCAGCATTCCGCCGCAGCGACCCGAACAGACCATGGACGCGCCCGTCCCCACCGCCGCCGACATCGAACCGCCCCGCGACCACAAGTCCTGGGCGTCCGGCTGGTTGGGGTTGGTGGCGGCGGCACTTCTGGCGCTCGCGTCGGCGCCTGCCGCCGTCGCGACGCTCGAGTTCTCGGGCGCGGTGGCCGGCTGCGACGTCACAGGACTCAGCGACTCGTCGGCCGCATGGGGCGAGGCGCAGTGGCTCGGCGACCCCGCAGCCGAGGGCGCCACCGAGGTCGAGGAAGAGGACGACCGCGAGGGCGGCGACTCTGCGCTACCCACCGCAGATCGGCCGGCGGACACGGCTCCGCACCAGGCCCGGAACTCCGAGCTGCGTCGACGGGCGCACCGCCGCGAGCTTCTCCGAGCCGATCGGGCGCGAGCGCCGCCGGCTTCCCAGGGCTGACGACCTGCCGGCCGACCGGCTCCCGTTCCCACGTCCGTTCCGTGTCCTTCGACCGAGCGGCGACGGACCACGGGGCCGGCACCGACAGCGCCGACGCCGGACCGTCCGACAGGCCCGCGCTGCGCCCGATCACCGGCCGCGCGTGCCCGGTGTTCGCGAGGAGACCGTCCACGGGACCCACCTCGTGCCGACCGCTCCCGAACCTCACCAGAGGTCCGGGTCCAGGTCCCGCCCCTCGGCCCCGCTCCTCGCAGGGCCGATCCCGCCGACCGAGCCGGTCGGCCGTCCCTGGCACCTCGCGTACCCGCATGTCTGCACCCAGCTCCGACCCCACGCCCCCCGCCGACCCGACACCTCGGCCCTCGCCCGCGCAGGACCTCCGCGCGGGCTTCCTGGTGTTCCTGATCGCCCTGCCGCTCTGCCTCGGCATCGCGATGGCGAGCGGCTTCCCGCCGGTCGCCGGCATCCTCACCGCGATCGTCGGCGGGGTGTTGGTCACCCTGCTCGGCAGCTCGAGGCTCACCATCAAGGGCCCCGCCGCCGGCCTGATCGTGATCGCGATCGGCGCCGTCACCGAACTCGGCGGCGGCGACATGGCGCTCGGCTACCAGCGCGCGCTCGCGGTCGGTGTGGTGGCCGCGGCGATCCAGATCGTGTTCGCCCTGTTGCGCACCGCGTCGATCGGCGTGGCGATGTCGCCCTCGGTCGTCCACGGCATGCTCGCCGCGATCGGGGTGATCATCATCTCGAAGCAGGTCCACACCGTGGTCGGGGTGACGCCCGAGGCCAAGGAGCCGCTGGAGTTGCTGGCCGAGATCCCGCACAGCGTCATGCACGCCAATCCGGAGATCCTGGTGTTGGGCGGGGTCTCGCTGCTGATCCTGTTCGGCTGGCCGCTGATCAAGACCCGCTGGGCGAAGCCGATCCCGCCGCCGCTGGTGGCGCTCCTGGTGACGGTGCCGCTCGCCGCATGGTTCGACCTGGATCACCAGCACCACTACACGATCTGGAGCCACGACTTCGAGGTCGGGCCGGAGTTCCTCGTCAACCTGCCGAGCAACATCCTCGAGGCGCTGACCTTCCCCGACTTCTCGGTGGTGTTCGAGGCGACGTCGCTGAAGTACATCGTGATGTTCGCCCTGGTGGGCACGATCGAGTCGACCCTCAGCGTGCTCGCCGTCGACTCGCTCGATCCCGAGCGGCGCGCGTCGAACCTCGACCGCGACCTGCTGGCGACCGGCGCGGGCAACCTGGTCTGCGCGTTCCTCGGCGGCCTGCCGATGATCTCCGAGATCGTGCGCAGCAAGGCCAACATCGACGCCGGTGCCCGCTCGGGCCTGGCCAACTTCACCCACGGCGCCCTGCTGCTCGGCTTCGTGGCCCTCGCACCTGGGCTGCTGCACATGATCCCGCTGGCGGCACTCGGCGCGATGCTGGTCTACACCGGTTCGCGACTCGCTGCGCCCAATCAGCTGGTGCACGCCCGACAGATCGGCGGTGACCAGCTGCTGCTGTTCACGACCACGCTGGTGGTGACCCTCGCCACCGACCTGCTGGTGGGCGTGGCGGTGGGCCTGCTGCTGAAGGTCGTCCTCCACCTGCTGCGGGGGGCCTCGATCCGCACCCTGTTCCGGCCGCGCATCGACGAGCAGCAGGACGGCACGGAACTCCGGATCGGGGTCCACGGAACGGCCGCCTTCACGGCGCTCCTGCCGATCCGCAAGCGCCTGCGCAAGCTGACGCCGGAGACCGACCGCGTGCTGATCGATCTCAGCGGCGTCGAACTCGTCGACCACACGTTCCTGAACCGGCTCGAGGACATGTCCCGTGAGCTGCCGGACGCCGTCCTCGAAGTCGTCGGCGTCGACCACCTGGAGGCCGCGTCGACGCACCCGCAGGCGAGCCGGCGGAGGCAGAAGGCATGACCACGCTCGAGGCCGAGCGCAAGACACCCGCGGCGGCGCGCGTGGCGGAGCTGGTCGAGGAGATCTCGCACCTGCTTCCGGCCCAGGGGCCGCTGCACGCTTTCGTCCACCACAACACCCTGCACGCCTTCGAGGACCAGCCGTTCGAGGAGGCCGTGGTCGACGCGGCGGGGCTGTTCGGAACCGAGCCGTTCCAGACCGAGGCGGCCTTCGCGCGCCACCTCGACAACGGTCGGATCCGTCGGGTCGATCTGGTCGCCGTCACCGCACCCGAGGTCGCCGACCAGCGCACGCCGATCGTGCCGGGAGGCCCGGGCCGACTGGCGTTCCGCGTGACCCGCCTCGAGCACCTGTTCGAGATCCCGCGCGGCACGGCGCTCGACTGGCACATCCACGAGACCGACCTGTTGCGCGACTGGCACCCCCGCACCGACAAGGCCCGTCGTCTGGCCCTCGAGGCGCAGGCGACCACGACGTTCGGCGACGACCCTCCCGACCTGCGACGCCGCCGAACGCTGACGCGACTGTGGGACTCGCTGGAGCGCGCCGAACCCGCGACCCCGCTTCGCCGGCCCCGAGCCGCACACCACCGACGCCGCGACCAAGTGCTGGCCACGACCGGCTACGACACCGACAGCCTCGCCCAGCCGCTGCTGATCCGCCTCGCCGCCGCGTTCCTCGACCAGGGCATCTCGTATTGGCCGATGCCATCCCGCGAGAAGGGCCTGCTGGACGCATTCCGCGACCTCTACACCCGCTTCGGCGGACCGGTCGACAGCTGGTGTCGAGGCCTCGCCGACTGGCTCGCGGAAGGCACCCGACTCGGTTGGTCGGCCGCCGAGACGATCGTCCAGGCTCTGCAGCGCCTCGGTCACGCGCCCGAGGAATGGGAAGACGTGCTCCGCGAGACGCTGCTGGCCACGCGCGGCTGGGCCGGGATGGTCCGCCAGTTCGAGCTACGCCCGGACCGCGCGCCGGTGGAGTCCCGCCCGGCCCGGCTGATCGACTTCGCGGCCATCGCGATGACGCTCGACCTGTTCGCCGCCGAGCACAAGCTCCGCACCCGGACCCCGTTCCGCGACTTCGACACGTTGACGCGCCACGTCGCCACGATGGACGACGGCCGCGAGGCGGCGCACCGCGAGTTGGTCTACGAGGCCTTCGTGGTGGCCCAGCTCCTGGAACTCGACCTGGCCACGCTCGATCGTCCGGAGCACGCGGCCGCATTCCTCGGCGAGGTCGCGGCCTTCGACGAGCTGGAACGCCGCCGCCTGCTGCACCGCGCCTACGAGCGCTGCTACCGCAACCACGTCCTCGACTCGCTGGTCGCCCACGATCGGCTGCCGCGGCCGCGCCTGCCCGAGGCCCGCTTCCAGGCGGTGTTCTGCATCGACGACCGCGAGTGCTCGACCCGCCGCCTGCTGGAGGAGAGCTTCCCGCAGGTGCGCACCTTCGGCTACGCGGGCTTCTTCGGCGTGGCGATGGCCTACCAGGGCCTCGGCGAGGCGCGGGCGCGGCCACTCTGCCCGGTGCAGATCGAACCGAAGCATCTGGTGCGCGAGCGCGCACTCCGCCCCGAGGAGGAGCACGAGTGGCTGCGCCGCCGCCGCCGTCGCGGACTCGCCAACCACGCGACCGCGGTCGGCAGCCGGACCCTGACCCGCGGCGGGGTGTTGACCGCGCTCCTGGGCATCGTCTCGGTGGTGCCCTTGATCCTGCGCTGCCTGGCTCCGCGCTTCGCCGAGCGCCTGCTGGCGCCGTTCGCGCACCCGACCGACGACCGCCCCCCCACCCGCCTGGCGATCCTGCGCCGCGACGACGGCGTCGACGAGTTCGGCCGCGCCCAGGGCTACACCCACGAGGAGATGGCCGACATCGTCGAGACCGTGCTTCGCACGATGGCGCTGGATCCGGCGGCATGTCCGATCCTGGCGATCGTCGGCCACGGTTCGTCGAGCCTCAACAACCCCCACGAAGCGGCCTACGACTGCGGGGCGACCGGCGGCGGCCGCGGTGGTCCCAACGCGCGCGCCTTCGCGTCGATGGCCAACCGACCCGAGGTGCGCCGGTTGCTCCGCGAGCGCGGCCTGGACGTCCCCGACCACGTCTGGGTGCTCGGCGGCTACCACAACACCTGCAACGACTCGATGGAGTGGTACGACACCGACCTCATCCCCGAGGAACTGCTGGAGGCGTTCGAGGAGACCCGCCACGCACTCGACCGCGCCTGCCGCCTCGACGCGCACGAGCGCTGCCGCCGCTTCGACTCCGCGTCGACCGACCTCCCCGAGTCGGAGGCCTTGACCCACGCCGAAGCACGCGCGGTCGACCTCGGCCAACCGCGGCCGGAGTACGGCCACTCGACCAACGCGATGGCTCTGATCGGCCGCCGGGATCGGTACCGGGGTCTGTACCTCGACCGACGCGCCTTCCTGGTCTCGTACGACCCGAAGGCGGATCCCGACGGCGCGCGGCTGGAGAAGCTGCTCGCCGCGGTGGTCCCGGTCGGCGCGGGCATCAACCTGGAGTACTACTTCAGCGCGATCGACCCGACCGGCTACGGCTGCGGCACGAAGCTGCCGCACAACATCGTCGGGCTGATCGGCGTGATGGACGGCCACGCCTCCGACCTGCGGACCGGGCTGACCTGGCAGATGGTCGAGATCCACGAGCCGGTGCGGCTCCTCGCCGTCGTCGAGGTCGAACGCGCGGTGCTCGAGAGGATCATGGCCGCCCAGCCGACCATCACGTCGTTCGTCGCACGCGGTTGGATCCAGCTGGTCCGCCAGGACCCGGACAGCGAAGCCCTGGAGCTGGTCACCGCCGACGGCTTCGTGGCCTACGAACCGGAGGCGCCCGGCATCGCGGTGGTCGAGCACTCGATCGACCACTACCGCGGTCGTCGCGGGGCGCTGCCGTGTGCCCACGTGCGCGCGGCGTTCGGTGAACCCAGGGTCCAAGAGGCCCCGAGGGCTGGAGGTCGGGCATGACCATCGACCTGCTGGAGATCCTGCTGGCCGGGCTGGTCGCGGTGCCTGGACTGGCGTGCGCCGTGCTGGCGTTGCCTGCATGGTTCGGTCACCGCTTCCGCGAGTCGACGATCGTCAGCATCATCGGCAGCGCCTTCGCCGTGACGACGCTGTCGGCGGCGGTGCTGGTGGTGGTGTTGCTGGTCCGTGGAGAAACCGAGATCGGCGCGCACCTCGGCGAGTGGTTCGCATTCGGCCACGACCGCTTCGCGCTGGTGCTGCTCGGCGATCGGCTGTCGCTGCCGTTCGCGCTGTTCTCCGCGGCGCTGGTCGGCGTGATCGCCGCGTTCTCGCGCCGCTACATGCACCAGGAGGTCGGGTTCTACCGGTTCTACCTGCTGCTGTGCCTGTTCGGTCTGGGCGTCGAGATCGTGGTCCTGGCCGGCAGCCTCGACCTGATCTTCCTCGGCTGGGAGCTGGTCGGCCTGACCTCGGCCCTGCTGGTCGCGTTCTTCCACGAACGGCCGAAGCCGGTCGAGCATGGACTGCGTGCGTTCCTGACCTACCGGGTCTGCGACGTCGGCCTGCTCGGCGCGGCGGCCTGGCTACACCACGAGGTCGGCACGGCGCAGATGATCGAAGGCGATGCCCTGGCGCCCTGGGACGGCCTGCCGGTGCCGTCCGACGCGCTCGCCACCGCGGTGGTCGGGCTGTTGCTCTTGTGGGCGACGATGGGCAAATCGGCGCAGGTGCCGCTGAGCGGCTGGCTGCCGCGGGCGATGGAGGGGCCGACGCCGTCGAGCGCGATCTTCTACGGGGCGATCTCGATCCACCTGGGGCCGTATCTGCTGCTGCGCGCTGCGCCGATCCTCGATGCGTCCCCGCTGACGGCCTGGATGGTGGTCGCGGTCGGCGCCGCGACGGCTCTGCACGCCAACTTCGTCGGCAGGGTGCAGACCGACATCAAGAGCGTGTTGTCGTACGCGTCGATGACCCAGGTGGGTCTGATCTTCGTCGAGATCGGTCTCGGCCTGCGCTACATCGCGCTGGCACACATCGTCGGCCACGCTGCCCTGCGCAGCCTCGAGATCCTTCGCTCGCCCAACCTGCTGCACGACCACCAGCACCTGGAGAAGGCGATCGGCAGCACCCTGCCGCGGACCGGTCTGCACCTGGAGTGGCTGGTGCCGAAGCGCCTGCAGCCGTGGCTCTACCGGCACGCGCTCGAGCGCGGGGCGTTCGATGCGCTGCTTCGCGACGGGGTCGTGGGGAACTGGACCCGCGTGCTGCGCGGCGTCGACCGCATCGATCGGGCCTGGACCCGCAGGCTGGGAGGTCCTTCGGCCGAGCCGCCCGTCGCTCCTCCCGCTCCGAAGGAGGTGACGCGATGATCCTCGCCGTCACCCCACTCGCCGCCGCGGCGGTCCTGCTGGTCACCGCCGGCCTGATCCGCGCGACGCTCGATCCCGCGCGGGCCCGCAGGCGGGCCACTCAGGGGGCCACGCTGACCGCAGCGCTGACGATCCTCGTCGCGGTGGTCAGCGGGTTCCTCACCGGTCGCGGCCACGGAGTGCTTCTCGACGGCGGCACCGAAGGGGCGTTGACCCTGACCCTGCTCCCGGCCGGACTGCTCTCGACCACCAACGCCGCGATCGGGATCGCTGGACTGCTGGCCTGCGCGCTCGCGCCCTTGGCCAGCCACCCGCCGCGGACCCTGCGCCGCATGCTGTTGGTGCTGGCGGTGGCCCACGTGTTCGTCGCGACGACCGAACCGTGGATCCTCGCAGCGCTCTGGACCCTCTCGGCGGCGCTGGCATGGCGAGAACTCCGGGCGACGGCAGACCATCGCGCGACCGCGCGGGTGTTCGGACTCCACCATGCGGTGTCGACCGCCTGCCTGGTGCTCGGCGCCGCCCTGGTGGCGACCGGTCATGGCGGCTGGGCGATCCCGCTGCTGCTCGCGGCGATCGCGATCCGCGAGGCGATCGTGCCGGTACACGGCTGGTTCCCGACCTTCGTGGAACGCGCGCCGCTCGGCATGGTGGTGGCCTTCGCGGCACCGCAGCTCGGGGTCTACGCGCACCTCGAGCTGTTCACCGCGGGCCTGCCGATCGCCACCGCACACGGCGTCGCGGTGTTCGGCGCGGTCACCGCGGTGCTCGCGGGTGCACTGGGCACCGTGCAGACCGATGCACGGCGTGCGTTGGCCTGGCTGATGATGTCGCAATCGGGCCTGGTCGCCTTCGGATTGGAGAACAGCGAGCCGGCCGGTCAGATCGGCGCGCTGGTGACCTGGCAGGTGCTGGCGGTCGCCACGAGCGGCTTCGCGATGACCCTCGCGGCGCTGGAGGCCCGGCGCGGCACGCTGTCGCTGCACGGCCCCGGCGGCAGCTTCGCCCGCACGCCACGGATGGCGGTCGCCTTCCTGATCCTCGGCTTCGCCAGCGTCGGTCTGCCGGGCACGCTCGGTTTCATCGCCGAGGACCTGCTGGTGCAGGGTTCGGTCGAGGAGTACCCGCTGCAGGCCTTCGCGCTGATCATCGCGACTGCTCTGAACGGCATCACCGTGATGCGCTGCTTCTTCGCGCTGTTCTCGGGCTCGCGCAACCACGTCGGCGAACCGGATCTGGTCGGCCGGGAGCGCGTCGCACTGACGCTCGCGATCGCGGCGCTGGTATTCACCGGCCTGTGGCCGCAGGCGCTGCTGGCGCTGCACGAGACCGGCGCGGCGGTGCTGTCGACAGGCTCGCACTGACCGAGTCTTCCAACCGGTGCCTGGCAGCGGTTGGAAGACTCGGCACCGGCTGGAAGGCTCCGGCTTGCCGTCAGCGTGGGCGGCGGCGGACTTCGAAGCAGGTGAAGCTGCCGGACTGGACCCGCTCCAGCACGTAGTCCGCCTCGAGGTGACGTAGCAGGCGATGGTCGAGATCGATCAGGACCTGGCGAGCCCGTTCGCTCAGGAACACCGCCCCACCGCCGGCGGTCGCCGCCGCGTGGCTCTGGTCGAACTGCAGGAAGGCCTGCTCGTCGGTCATCCCGACCTGCTGCTCGACCATCGTCTCGATCCGCACCACCAGCAGCTCGCCGTGCTCCCGCAGCACCGGTGTGGCCTCGCGGTGGTCGCTGAGGATGAACGCGGCCGGCCGGTCCTCGACCAACGCCATCACATCGGCGACCACGACTTCCTCGCCGAGCGCTGCTTCGTGCTGCCAGACCAGACCGATCCCCAGCCCGAGTCCCAGCATCGCACCCACGCCGAGGAGCCGCGCACCGACCTGCCGGAAAGCCAGCCAGGTGGCCGGCAGCGCCAACGGCAGGAAGTAGGCCCCGTGCTCGACGATCCTCGGGCCGAGATACACGAACGCCAGCGCCAGGTAGGGCAACGACGCAACGTGCAGCGCAAGGGCCTCACGCCGGAAGCCCGGCCGGAACAGGGCGACCCCGGCAGCCAACGACACCGGCGCGAACGGCAGGAGCCACTCGTCCCAGACCGTCCACGGCAGATGCGGCAGCGTGTCGACGGTGAGCCGCCCGAGGACCACGCGCGCCGACTCCGCGCCGGACGCCTGGGCCTCGCCGCCTACCAGCGCAACCAGGCTCGCCCACACGGCCCCGTGGGCAAGGGCACCGACCGCGCCCCACGCCAGCAGCGTTCGCGGCCGCAGGACCTCCGGCCGCTGCACGACCACGAACAGCGCCACCGCGATCGCCAGCAGGTGCCCGCTGGCGTGCACCGAGGCCGCGAGACCCGTCGCGACCGCGAACACTGCGCAACGACCGAGGGTCGGCGACCGCACCGCGTGCGCCGCGGCCCACCACGCCAACCCCGCGAAGGCGAAGAACACGCCGTGCACCTCGATCACCGTCGCGAAGAACACCACCGCCGGCACGCCGGCGACCGCGAGCGCGCAGGCCACGGCGCCGGCACGCCCGGCACCCAACACCGCCGCGGCACGATGGTGCAGCAGCACTCCGAGCGCCGCACCGACCCCCGACGCCAGCGTCATCGCGTCGAACAGCTTCAGGCCGAGCATCTCGCCCAGCCGCGCGAAGCCGGCTACCAACGGTAGGTACAGCACGTGCGCGAAGTGGCGGGTCTCGCCACGCGCGACGCTCATGTAGAACGTCTCGCCGTCGTACAGGTAGAACCGGTCCTGGCCGAGCAGCGCGTAGACCAGCAACGCGCCGAGCGCGCAGAGCACGCCGTCGAGCCAGCGAGCGCGCGAGGCCGACGGCCCACCGTAGGAAGGGGCGCCGGAAGACGGGACACCGGAGGAAGGGGACCCGGAAGGAAGAGACACGGGATCGGTCATCGGAGGCGAGGACAGCCTGCAAGCTGCCCGTTGCCGGCGCACGCAGATTCTCGACCCGCCTGACCTCCGCCCCCACTCCCCCTACCCTTCCTCGCGTCCTCGCACCCGCACCCACGATCCCATGCGACATCTGTTCCTGAGCGCCGCGATCCTGCTGGCCACGGTCGCGGCCACGCAGAACCCCGGCCCGCCTCCACTCGGCCACGCCCACGCGCACAACGACTACACCCACGATCGCCCGCTGCTCGACGCGCTCGACCGCGGCTTCCAGAGCGTGGAAGCCGACGTCCATCTGGTCGACGGCGAACTGCTGGTCGCGCACGACCGTGAGGATTGCGACGCGAGCCGCACCCTCCGCGCGCTCTACCTCCAACCGCTCGCCGAGCGCGTCCGACGCCATGGCGGCCGCGTTCATCCCGGTGGCCCGCTCGAGTTCCAGCTGCTGATCGACCTGAAGTCCGACGGCGAACCGACCTACCGGGTACTCCGCGAGCAGCTCGCCGAATTCGCGCGGATGCTCACCCGCTTCGACCGAAGCCCCCGCCGCCGCGGAGCCGTCCTGGTGGTCCTGAGCGGCAACGCCCCCGACCGGACCGTGGTCGCAGATCCCGAACGGCTCTGCGCCCTCGACTTGTGGGTCGACGAACCGGATCTCGGCGCGGACGTGCACCCGCTGTTCAGCACCAGCTGGCGGAAGCACTTCGCCTGGGACCCCGCCGCGCCGGGCCTGTCAGCGGAGCAACTCTCGCTGCTGCGCCGCTTCGTCGCCACCGCCCACGCCGCCGGCCGCCGAGTCCGCCTCTGGGCGACCCCCGACGACCCCGCGCTCTGGTCGCTGCTGCTCCGTGAAGGCGTGGACTGGCTCAACGTCGACGACCTCGATGCGGGCGCTGCCTTCCTGCGCGGGCCCGGCGCGAGGCTGCACGAACGTGCCTCGATCGACCGATTGCTCGACGACCGCTTCGGCGACCCCGCCGCGACCGACCGTCTCGCACAGCGCCTGGTCGACGACGGCCTGGCCTGCGCCGAGATCGAGCGACTTCTCGCCGGACCTCGGGTCACCGTTTCCCGCCCGGCCAACCTGCCGCGCGGCAAGCTGATCGGCGACATCCCACTGGTCTGCGAGCACGTCGACTACGAGACGGTGTTCCTGCTCTACGTGCCGACCACGCTCGCCGAGGACCGCCCGGCACCTTTGGTGGTCGTGGGCCACGGCGGCAACAGCGCGATGGACCGCGACTATGCACGCCGCGCCGCCGCAGGTGGCACCGTGCCCTGGATCGCCGAGGCGGAGCGCCACGGCTTCGTGCTCGCCGCACCGCTCACCGGCCGTGGCTGGCTCACGATCGGCAACTCGGTGGTGCTGTCGCTGGTCTCGGAGCTGAAGCGTTGGTTCCACATCGACCCCGACCGCGTGCACGTCACCGGTCACTCCATGGGTGGCCACCTGAGCTGGCGGACCGCGCTGTCGATGAGCGACCGCTTCGGGGCGATCGCGCCGATGAGCGGCGGCTACGACTACGTCGAGCGCAATCAGATCCGTCGCCTGTGGAACACCTCCGGCTACGCGACCTTCGGCCGCCGCGAACCGTACGGCATCGCCGACCACAACCGCCGCATCCGCGATTGGCTCGTCGAGCACGCCTACCCGTGGACCGTGGTCGAGAAGCCGGGTGGTCACGAGATCTTCGCCGACGAGATGCCGAAGGTCGCCGCGTTCCTGATGGAGCATCCCCGCGTTCCCTGGCCGGAGGTCGTCTACTTCCAGCTCGGCGCCGACCCGCACTGGCAAAAGGCCGCCAACCTCGACACCTGGGATCGCCAGCACACCTGGAACCCGGAGCGGCCGATCCGCCAATCGATGTCGCATTGGCTGCAGCCGCTGCCACGCCCCGACCTGCCGGAGGGCACCACCCAAGAGGCGGTCGCGCGCGTCGACCGATCCACCAACACCATCGAGGTGGTGTCACAGGGCGTGCGCGGATTCACCGTCGACGCGCATCCGCAGCTGCTCGACCTCGAGCGCCCGATCCGCATCGTCGCCAATGGCGTGACCTGCTTCGCCGGCCGGATCACGCCCGATCCGCGCTGCATGCTGGAGACGGCGCGCGCCTACGACGACCGCGGCCGCAGGCCCTGGGCCCGGATCGAGTGCGCGGTGGCTACGGACCTTCCGGTACCCGAGCCGTCGGCATTCCGGGCAGACCGGTAGCCGCAGCGTCGATTCCGGGGACGGTTCCCCGCGCGGCGTTCAAGATCGCGACGACGCGGCGCCGATGCCTCCTGGGTCCGATGAGCCACCGCGACGTTGCGGTGACGTCGCGACGACGAGGAGAGACCAAGTGGTTCACAAGCGCTACCGGGATCCGTCGATGGGATACGACCGCCGCAATGCCCGCGAGGAAGAGCGGGCCGTCATCGAAGAACAGCTCCAGGACGCGAGCGACATGGCAGCCGTCCTCGGACTCGGCGAACCCGCCGGCGCATCGAACGCGCTGGCCGAGCGGATGTCCGCCGCGGCCAGCGAGCTGCGCAACAACGACCTGAAGGCGGAGGTCGCGCGCGATGCGGTCGCCGACCTCGACATGGACTCGCTGGTCGGCGGAGCGGCGGCGCAGTCGGCGATGGCCTCCGAAGCCAATGCAGGCTTCGCGTTCGGCGCGGCGAGCACGCCGGAACCGCAGCAGCCGAGCGCGGGCCAGCAGGCCGAGGCGCTGTTCGACGGCATGAAGGTCGAGACGCCGAAGGTCACCCAGGTGAACCGCGGCGAGAGCACCCGCGGCCGCGCCGCGAAGTCCGACGGCCTGCTATCGAAGCTGATGAGGATGCTGCGCGGCTGAGGCCGCGCGCGGCGCTCGGATCGTACCCGCAGACCCGACCGACCGCCGGCAGTGCCGGGTCGGCGGGGATCGTGTCGCTACGGCCGTTGGACGAATCCGCGGGGATGCCCGACTGAATCGTGGTTGTCGCTGCCGTCGACGTTCTCCGTAGCCGCAAGGCTGGTGAAGACGTCCTGGGCAGGAAGGACGGAGGCGCTGGCGAGCAGCGCGAGGTGGAAGATGCGCATGGCGGCGGGCAGTCGCGACGCCCCGCACTTCGTGGCCTCGGAAGATCACCGCGATTCGCGAGCGGCCGGTTCGCCCTCGAGTGACCCGGCTCCCACGGGGTCCGGTCCGGGAGCGCGCCAGGTGACGATCACCGCGAAGCCGGCCACGATCAGCACGACCCAGAACTCCACCGACGGCAGACCGGCCCAGGGGCCGACGTCGTGGGCACGTGGGCCCAGGGCACGGTCGAGCAAGGCGCGCTGCGCCAGAACGTGGAAGTCTCCGATCGACACGTATCCAGTTGACCGGCAGTTCGCGTCCTCGATCCGCGCGGCGATGCGGTTTCGCCACGCCTCGAGGTCGACCGTCTCGGGCGCACCGACGCGCGCGATCAGCAGCGCGGCGTAGAAGTCCGCCTCGTCGCTCCACAGCGCCTCACCCTCATCGGAGCGTCCCGGCGTGAAGCCTGCGCGCCCCTCGGGATCCAGGTTCGGCAGCCAGGTCGCTGCGAGCAGCGCGTGCAGTCGGCTCGAGGCCGCATCGACCAGATCCTCCCGCCCGAGCGCTTCGAGGGCCCAGACCAGGAAGCGGGCATCCTCGAGTGCACCGAACTCCGAGCCATCAGGGAAGGAGCGCACCAGCACCTCGGCCAGGGCGTCCCGCTCCCCGCGGTCGGTCTGCTCGGAGACGACGAACGCCAGGAGTTCGATACCCCTGATGCGGAAGCCGGGCAGCGCGTCGGTCGCCGGGGTCGACAGCATCTGCCGTTCGATCGCCGGGTCGCGATGCGGCTCCAGCACTCCGGCTGGCAGGTATCCGGCCAGCGCCGCGGCGGCCAGCAGCGACCGATTAGGGTAGGACTCACCGCATTCCGCCACGACGAGCCCCTCGAATCCCGACAGGGGACAGTCGAGGCCCCCGACGACCACCGGGTCGGCAACGCTCTTCAGGTAGTGATCCTGCAGGTCCGCGGGCCCCTCGGTGAACAGCCGCTGCAGACGCCCCTCGATCGGCCCGTGCACGACGCGGGTCCAGATCGGGTGGCCGATCGCGAGTGCCAACGCGGCCGCGATCGGCAGACCTCCGAGCAGGAGCCCGCCGAGCGCGACCAGTCGCTCGGTCCGACCGAGCTCGCCGAGGCCGGGGATCCGGATCCGCGAGCGCCCGAACGGCGGTAGCCCCCAGGCCAACCAGCCACAGGCGGCTCCGGCCACGACCAGCACGAGCGGACCGAGCGCCCGCCAGAAGGGACTCGCGGTCGCGCCGGCAGCGTGGGTCAACGAGTTCACCTGCAGGGCGCCGAACAGCAACGCCACCGCACACGCCGCGCCAACCGAACGACGGTCGGCCCGACCGATCCGGCTCAGCTCGGTCACGACCACCAGCAGGTAGATCAGCAACGCGGCTGCGAACATCCCCAGCGACTCGGTGGGTGCAAGAACGGTGATCGCGGGGATCACCAACATGAATGCCGGCCAGGCCCAGCGCAGGCGCGCGCTCCACTGCATGTGCGCGAGGAGTTCCGAACGCGCCTCACGAACTCGGGAGGCATCGGGACGACCGATCGAGCGGAGCCCGAACCAGGCGATCGCCACCACTCCGACCAGCATCGCGAGCGGCAAGGTGAGCGCCAGCGGCACGACCTTCCAGCCGAGCTTCACTCCCACCGGCGTCTTCAGCCCGCCAACCATCACCGGAGGCAACATCGCGGCAGCGGCGCGGAGCCAGGAATCACCGCGGAGCCAGGAATCACCGCGGAGCCGGGAATCACCGCGGAGCCGGGAGTCACGACGGTGAGTGCGCGGCCCACCGCCGTCGATGCGCCCGTGCACCTCGCGCAAGAACAGCTCGGTGGATCGGGTCTGGCGGGAACCGTTCACACGGTCGTGACGCGGCGCGAGTCCGCGGCGCAACAGCGCCTCGAGCTTCGGGTCGTCGTGGATCGCGTCCTGCTCGTGGGTCACGTCGTTCATCGCTCCACCTCGCCGCCCTCGACGGTCTGCGCCACGGCACTCCGATCGGCGCCTTCGCGCGGCATCTCCATCTCCTCCAACCTGGCCGCGAGCAGTTCCCGCAGCCTCATGCGTCCCTTGCGCAGCCGGTTCTCGACCGCCTTCTCGGTGATGCCGAGGAGCCCCGCGACGTCGCGGGTGCTCGCCTCGTCGATGTAGAACATCCACACCACCTCGCGCTGCCCGGGAGGCAGGCGACGCACGGCCGCGCGCACCGCGACGGCCTCCTCGTCGAGCGCGACCAGCGCCTCGGGGGTGCCGGTCTCGCCTGCGGGCGTCGCGGCCTCGGAATCGAGGAGTTCGAAGCGACGCCTGGCCCGACACCGGAACGCCGCTCGGAGTGCGGTTCGCGTGAAGCCGCGCAACCAGGCACCGACGGCCTGGGGGTCGCGCCAGTCGCCGCGAAAGCGCTCGTGGGCCTGCCAGACGTCTACGAAGACGTCCTGGGCCACCGCATCGGCGGCCTCCGCATCGAGGCCGCGCGCCGCGCAGTAGCCGGCGATCGGCGCGCGCCATCGGAGAACGAGTTGATCGAGGTCCATCGGGGTCAGCCGTGGTCGGCCCGGGCGGCGCGCCACCCCTCCGGATTCTCCGGAAAACCTCCGCCCGACCCGCGTGCGATCCGGCGACGGAGACCCGACGGTCGATCCACCGCAGGATCCGCGGCGCGGCAGCGGTTACGTTCCAGGAACCTGTCCCCGATCCCCCCGAAGCCCACAGACGAGAGCCCGATGAGCGACGAGAATCCCGGAGAGTTCATGCCCCAGCCCACCGACGAACACCGGTGGATCCAGGAACACGTCGGCACCTGGAAGGTCGACTGCAAGTTCTTCATGGACCCTTCGCAGCCGCCGATGCAGGTCGAGGCGACCGAGACCGTGGAGGCGTTCGGGCCGTTCTACATCGTGTCGCGCTTCGACTGCGAGATGTTCGGAGCGCCGTTCCAGGGCATGACCCAGATGGGCTACGACGTGGCCAACGGCTGCTACGTGTCGACCTGGATCGACTCGGTCAACTCGTTCCTCTACCACTTCACCGGCCATCGTTCGGAGGACGGCAAGACACTGGAGTTCGAGGGCCGCGCCCCGGACCCCATGTCGAAGCAGATGACCGACTGGCGGACCACCGAGGTCCACGCGGACGACGGCAGCCGGACCTTCGAGATGTTCATGACCCACCCCGGCTCGGGTCAGGAGATCCAGCTGCTGACGCACGTCTACCGCCGCGCTTGAGCCGCGAGACGCCGCGGCGGATAACCGACGGACCGTCCGCCAGCCGTCGAGGCCGGCGCGCGAGGAGCGCCGGAGGAACAACTCCTGAACCCCGGGGATGGACGGCAGTGCAGGAGGGTGTCTTCTGGAACGCCTTCGGAGCGCACCGCCATGAACCGTCCGACACCTCCCTCCCCGTCCACCGCCGGCTGGACACTTCTCGCCGCGCTCGGTGCCCTGGGCACCGCGGCCGCGCAGCAGCCCTCGCGGTCGCCGCTCGACACCCCGACGGTCGTCTTCGACGACGCGACGCGGATCCTCGCGACCGCCGACCTCGACGGCGACGGCGGCCGTGACGCGGTCGGGATCTGGGGGCGGAACGACGTCAACACCCGGATCCACGCCTACGCCAACGACGGCCAGGGCAACTACTCGCTCGGCTGGGAATACAACGACGCTGCGACCCTGCAGGACCGACAGACTTCGATCCGCATGGAGGTCGGCGATTTCGACGGCGACGGGCGTGACGACCTGGTGACCAGACTGGGCAACCGGTTCACGGTGCTGCGTTCCAACGGTTCGACTCAGCTGCCGACCACCGTCGCGACCTGGTTCGAGTTCCGGGCCTTCGTCGACGGCGAACTCATGGTCGCCGACTTCGACGGCGACGGTCTCGACGACTTCGCGGCCGACATCGGCGGCAGGCTGATGCAGTACCGCAACACCGGCCTGGGCTTCGCCATCGCCGCCGACCTGCCGCTGCCCAACGGCAGCGGCGACCTCGACGACGCGGACGTCGACGGAGATGGCGACACCGACCTCGTCATCGGACGACCTGGATGGGTCGACCTGGTCCTCAACGACGGTGGCACGCTGACCCTCGGCGCCTCGGTGCGGCACTTCGCGACGCGCACCGACCTGCCGCTGCGAGTGGTCGCCGGCGACATCGACGGCGACGGCGACGACGACATCGTCGCCTTCGGCGAATGGGGCACCTACTCGATCCTGCGCCACGGTCCGGCCGGCGTGTTCACTCGCGAGGGCCTGTTCCCCGGCGGACCCGCCACCGGCTTCGCGGATATCGATGGCGACGGCGACCTCGATGGCGTGTGCTGCGGCGGTGGCGGCGGCAGCGGCAACTCCTACTACAACATCACACCCTCGACCTTCCACCTGTCGCTGAACGACGGCACCGGCCGCTTCGCAGCGGCCTGGGAGATTCCGTCGTTCGGAGCTGCGCGTCTGGCCGCGGCAGAGGACATCGACGGCGACGGGGACACCGACCTCGTCGCCGGCCGCGTGGTCTGGCAGACCCAACCCGACACGTTCGCGGCGCATCCGCGACCGCGGTCGGGATTGTGGATCCCCCAGCTCGGTTCGACGGTCGCCGACCTCGATCACGATGGCGATCCCGACGTCGCGATCTCCGACCAGAACGACTACCGGGCCCACTTCATCAACGACGGGACCGGGATCCTGCGTCATTCCACCGCCGCGATCCAACCACCGGCCGGCTTCCAGTTCGCCGACTCGGGCTGGCGGGCCGACGTCGACGGCGATGGCGACGTCGACATGGTGGTGGCGCTCCGCGACGGCGCCGGGAACTTCGCGCGGATCGAGCTCTACCGCAACCTCGGCAATGGGCAGTTCGAGGATGGTGGTCCCGCCGCAGCCAATGGTTGGTCACCGTCCCCCTACGGCTGGGGCATGTCGCTGTCCGACCTGTTCTTCGACTGGGACGGCGACGGCGACCTGGACGGGACGACGATCTACGGCCAGATCGCCGACAACGACGGCACGGGGCAGTTCTCGCCGGGGCCGACGTTCTCCGGCGGAGACCCGATGGGCGCCGCCGACCTCGACGGCGACGGCGACCAGGACCTGATCCTCGGCCGCAATGCCCGGATCGAGTTCTGCTACCAGACCAACGGGGTGTTCGGCGGCTTCGGGGACCGGCAGTGGTTCGGGGCCCCCGGCGACCGGGCCGGCAAGGTCGCGGTCGGTGACTTCGACGGCGACGGCGATCCCGACGTCGCCTACGTGAACGGCGGTCTGGTGGTCTGGGAGAACCAGGGCAACCGCAACTGGAACGGCACCAGCCTCGTCGGCGACCCGCCGCTGACCTACTCGGTGAAGTTCGTCCACGCCGCCGACTTCGATCTCGACGGCGATCTCGACCTCGTCGCGGGCGGCGCCGACTTCAACATGTTCGTCTACGTCGAGAACCTCGGCGGCTTCCGCTGGGCGGCGCCCGCCCTGCAGCTTGGTGCCCTGCCGTACGTGGCGATGGACGGCGACGGTGATGGCGACGTCGATCTCTACGCCGACGGGATCGTCCGCAATACGTCCCGCGGCCGGAGCGCCGGCCGCCGCGAGCAGTTCGGCCAGGGCCTCGCCGGCACCGGCGGCGTGGTTCCCGTGATCGGTGCCGAAGGTCCGTTCACCGTCGGTTCCACGGTGCGGACCGTCGTGCGCGGTGCTCCCGGCGGCGCGTTCGCGGCATGGCTCTGGGGCATCCAGCGCACCGACCTGGCCGACACGCCGCTGCCGGGTATCCACCACTACTGCTGGCCACCGGTCGTCGCGTTCACCGTCGGCTTCAGCGGCAATCCGGGCGAGGCCGGCACCGGCGAGGCCGAGTTGCCCTACCCCGTGCTGCCGTCCGCCGCAGGCATCGAACTGATCCAGCAGTTCCACATCCTCGACGCCGCGACGCCCGCCGGCATCGGCTACACCGGCGGCCTCGCGATCCGCTTCGGGAACTGACCGGGCACCACCCGATCAGAAGCGGATGCCCGCCCCGAACAACGCGTAGGGCAGCGGGCGGAAGGTCTGTTCGCGGCCCGCGTCGCTGCCGACCGGCTGGGTCAGCACGCCGGGCTCGATGAACAGGTCGAAGCCGGCGAAGCGCGCGCGCAGGTCGACGCCGAAGTTCAGAGCCAGGCCGTCGGTGCCCTCGTCGTCGACGCGGTAGCCGACTCCTACGCCGGGCGTGATCAGCAGGTCGACGTCGTCGGTGACCTCGAAGTCGAAGTAACGCCCCTTCACCGCCAGGCCGACGGTGGTGAAGCGCGCGTCGCCACTCGGCAGGCCATAGTCGATCGTGCCGGTATCGACGAACGCGCCGAGCCCCACCTCGCCGCTCTCTCCGAAGTGATCGAGCGAGACCCGCCCGTAGACCTCGCTGTCGGTGACGTAGGTCACGTCTTCGACCTCCGCCTTGCCCGCGCCGAGGATGCCGAGGCCGGCGGACAGCTCGAAGCCGCGCTTGCCTCCTTCGTCGTCACGCTGGAGTCGCGGCGGTGCACCCTCGGCAACCGACAGACAGCCGCTCACCCCGACGGCGAGGGACAGTGAGAGGAGCGAGGACGCCGTTCGGAAAGGGAGTGGTCTCATGGCTCGGATCCGGGTCCGACGAGTATCCGCGGCCCCCATCGATTCGTCCCGCTCGATCCGCTCAGATCCACGCATGCGATGGCAACAGGCGAGACGGAGTGATCGGGTCGAGGACCGCCGCGGTGCGGGCGGCGGCGTGAAGCGCGGCGCGACCCTCGGCGGCGGCGGCATCCTGCTCCTGCTGGTGGCCATGTACTTCGGAGTCGACCCCTCGCTCCTGCTCGGTCTGACGGACGCGGCGACGGGCGGTGCATCGCAGACCCGTTCCGCGGACTACCAGGGATCCCCGGAGGAGGAGCAACTCGCCGACTTCGTGGCGCACGTGCTCGGCTCGACCGAGGACGTGTGGAGCACCCTGCTGCCGCAACAGACCACCCACGACTACCGCCCCCCGACCCTGGTGCTGTTCACCGACAGCGTCCAGTCGGCGTGCGGTGTGCAGGGCGCCGCGGTGGGGCCCTTCTACTGCCCGGGCGACACGCGGCTCTACATCGACCTGGACTTCTACTCGGTGCTCCGCGACCGCCTGGGCGCCGACGGCGACTTCGCCCAGGCCTACGTGATCGCGCACGAGGTCGGGCACCACATCCAGAACCTGATGGGCACGATGCGCAAGGTGCATGCGCAGCAGACTCGGCTCGACGAGGCCGCGGCCAATGATCTCTCCGTGCGGCTCGAGCTACAGGCCGACTTCCTGGCCGGGGTCTGGGCGCACCATGCGGCCCGCGAGGGCCTGCTCGAGACCGGCGACATCGAAGAGGCGTTGAACGCCGCTTCCTCGATCGGCGACGACACGCTGCAGCGGCGCGCCGGCGGACGGGTCCGACCCGACTCGTTCACACATGGCACGAGCGAGCAGCGGGTCCGCTGGTTCCGGAAGGGCTACGAGACCGGCGACGTGCGCGAGGGCGACACCTTCGCGGCGAAGCGGCTGTAGGACCGGCGCTCGATCAACCCTGCCGGAGCGGCAGGGAGTGGGCGCGGCAGAACCCCACGAAGTGGCCGAGGAACTCGTCGCTGAGCGGCCACATCGCGGTGGACTGGAGTTCCTCGACGCGGCCGTCGGCGAGTTCGAACTGCAAGGTCACCTGGCGCTTCCCATCCCCCGTGACCTCGCGGCGCAGGACGATCTGCTGGACGTCGCTCCACGGCACGGTCTGCGGCTGGAGTTCGAAGAGGCCATCGACGGTCAGGCCCTCGGATGAGCCTGCGACCCGGACGCCGGTCGCCAGCGCGGTGAACGGCGCGGTCACCAACAGGAACGCGGCGAAGGCCAGGAGCATGCCGCGAGGGTTCTTGCGACCCCATCCCTCGGCCGCAGCCCCGGCCCGGCCCGGGAGCCCGCCGGCCACGACCTTCTTCTCGCGGCTGACGATGCCGCCGAGCCAGAGGATCGACAGGTACATCGCGACGATGCCGCCGGCAGCCAGGAAGAAGAACAGTGCGGGCAGGAACCAGATCCGGCCGCCTTCGAGCACGAAGCCGTCGGCGGGCTGGTCGGCGGACAACGTCGGCATCGACAGGAACGTCAGTCCGGCCAGCACCACGATCGCGGCGGTGTTGAGCGCATAGTGCTTGCGCAATTGCTCGCGGGTCGGGTCGGTGATGACTTCGAAGTCGGAGCCGGGCCCCATCCGGGTCCAGCAGATGGCGACGACGATCAGGACGGCGAAGGTGAGAACTACGACGACGAGCATGCGGACGGGAGGAGGTAACGTGGCGTGCGCGTCCAGATGCTAATCACCATGCGCCACCGCTTCCTACTCACCCTCACGGTGTTCGCCGGCGCGCTTCGCGCCCAGGAGCCCCCCGCCGAAGTCCACGCCTTCGTCGGTGCGATGATCCACCCGGTCTCGGGTCCGGCGTTCGACCGCGGCGTGCTGCTGGTCGCGGACGGCCGCATCACCGCGGTCGGCAGGATGGGCGCAGTCGACATCCCCGACAACGCCACCGTGCACCGGATCCCCGGCCAGGTCATCGTCCCCGGCCTCGTCTGCACGCACAGCCACGTCGGCGCGCCGGCCGGCGCCGACAGCTCGGCACCGATCCAGCCGGAGTGCCGGGTGCTCGATTCGATCGACGTCCGCGACCCGGGGTTCCGCAAGGCGCGCGCCGGCGGCCTGACCACGCTCAACGTGATGCCGGGCTCCGGTCATCTGATCTCCGGACAGACGCTCTACGTGAAGCTGCGGAGCGGCGACACCATCGACGACCTGTGCTACCGCTGGGACGACGGTGAGCCGATGGGCGGACTGAAGATGGCCAATGGCACCAACCCGCAGAAGGACCCACCGTTCCCCGGCACCCGCGGCAAGTCCGCAGCGCTGGTGCGTGCTGCCTATGCCAAGGCGCGCCACTATGTCGCGCAGAAGGAACGCGCCGCGGGCGACCCCGCGAAGCTGCCGGAGGTCGACCTTCGACTGGAGGCCTTGGCCGAGGCACTGAGCGGCAAGCGCGTGGTCCACCACCACACGCACCGCCACGACGACGTGCTCACCGCACTGCACATCGCCGAGGAGTTCGGCCTGCGCATCGTCCTGCACCACGTCTCCGAGGCCTGGAAGGTCGCCGACGAACTGGCCGCTGCGAACGCGCCATGCAGCCTGATCCTGGTCGACAGCCCGGGCGGCAAGCTGGAGGCACAGGACATCGAACTGCGCAATGGCAGGGTCCTGGAGGAGAAGGGCGTACCGGTGGCCTTCCACACCGACGACGGCATCACCGACAGCCGGATGTTCCTGCGGATGGGCGGACTGGCGATCCGCGCCGGGATGTCGCCCGAGGCCGCGCTGCGTGCCCTGACGCTGTCGGGCGCCGAGATGCTCGACCTCGACCAGCGCATCGGCTCGCTGGAGGTCGGCAAGGACGCCGACTTCGTGATCCTCGACGGCGACCCGTTCAGCGTCTGGACCCGCGTGCAGGAGACCTGGGTCGAGGGTCGCCGCGTCTTCGACCTCGACGATCCCGACGACGCGCTGTTCGCCGAAGGCGGCCATGGCGCGAGCGACGGCCAGGCGTGGCACTTCTGCTGCTACGGCAATGCGACCAACGGAGGTGCGCGATGAGTTGCCCGCTCCGCTCTCTCGCGTTCGCTCTGCTCGCGATCGCACCGCTCGCGGCGCAGGACCTCGCGGTCCACGGCGACCTCGTCCACACGATGGCCGGCGCGCCGCTCGAGGACGGTGTGGTAGTCATTCAGGGCGGCCGGATCACCGCGGTCGGCATACGCGCAGAGACCTCGATCCCCGAGGGTCTCGAAGTCGTACGCGCCACAGTCGTCACACCGGGCCTGATCGATGCGCACACCGTGGTCGGCCTCGCCGGCTGGCTCAACCAGGACGAGGACCAGGACCAGATCGACCGCTCCGCACCGCTGCAGCCCGAACTCCGCGCGATCGACGCCTACAACCCGCGCGACCGGCTGGTCGAGTGGATCCGCGGTCTCGGGGTGACGACGATCCACACCGGGCACGCGCCGGGTGCGGTGATCTCCGGCCAGACGATGGTCGTGAAGACCGTCGCGGCACCCTCGGACGACGACGTGCTGCAGCCCTTCGCGATGCTGGCGTGCACGCTCGGCGACGGCGCCAAGGCCGAGGGCAAGCAGGCACCCGGCAACCGCTCGAAGGCGGTCGCGATGCTGCGACAGCGCCTGCTCGACGCGCAGGCGTACCTTCGTAAGAGCGAGTCCGACGACCCGGGCAAGCGCCCCGCCCCCGACCTCGGTCTCGACGCGCTCGGCACCGTGCTCCGCGGCGAGATCCCGCTGCTGATCACCGTGCACCGCGCGCTCGACATCCGCACCGCGCTGCGCCTCCGCGACGAGTTCGGCATCCGGGTGGTCCTCGACGGCCTCGCCGAAGCCCACCTCGAGCTCGACCTGCTGAAGGCCGCCGAGGTACCGCTGATCGCCCACGCGCCGCTACTGCGTAGCCGCGGCGAGGCCGAGAACGCGACCTTCCGCCTCGGCGCGATCCTGCACGACGCCGGTCTGCCGTTCGCCTACCAGTCGGGCTTCGAGAGCTACGTGCCGAAGACCCGGGTGGTGCTCTGGGAAGCAGCAGTGGGTGCGGCCCACGGCCTCGGCTTCGAGCCGGCGCTGCGCGCGATCACGCTCGATGCCGCACGGCTGCTGCAGATCGACGACCGGGTCGGTTCGCTGGAGGTCGGCAAGGACGGCGACCTCGCGCTGTTCAACGGGGACCCGTTCGAGTATGCGAGCCAGTGCCTGGGCACCGTGATCGCGGGGCGGCGCGCCAGCTCGACGCCGCGGTGAATCTCCCGGATGAACCCCGGGCGACGAACCCCGTTGGGGGCCGCCCGGAGGGCAGAGCGGTTACCCTCTGCTCGCCCGAAGGAGCCATCCCATGAAGACCCTGCACCTCGCCGCATTGGCCGCGGCACTCACGGCCGTCCCGTCGTCCGCCCAGGACACCGACTCGACCGGCCTGGACATCCTCGCCGCCGACCTGCTCGGGAACCGCATCGTCCGGATCACCTGGCCGGCGCCGGGCGCGGGCGAGCCGACCATCTCGACGCTCATCGCGGACGCTTCGGGAGCGACCGCGATCGCGCCGCATCCGTCTGGACTGGTCACCTGCGCCGATGTGCTGACCGGGCGGCTGGTGATCTGCAGCGCCGACGGTGGCCAGCGCACGCTGGTGGAAGGACTGGGCCGGCCGCGGAGCCTGCGGGCGCTGCCCGACGGTCACCTGCTACTCGCCGACGAGGGCGACCGGCGCGTGGTCGAGTTCGGCAGGGATGGCAAGGTCGTGGCGGAGCGACGCGGAGAGTTCGCACCTTGGGACGCGATCCGCACCGCCGACGGCGGCACGCTGATCGCCGACGCGACGACGCGCGGCTTGCTGGAGATCGACGCCGAGGGCGTGACGGTCTGGACGCGGCCGAACCTGGGCCGGGTGACGCGGGTGCAGGAGGTCGACGGCGGCAACCTGCTCGCGGTGCTGCCCGACGACGGCAAGGTGATCGAACTCGGTCGCGATGGACGCGTGGTCGCGACCCTCGAGGATCTCACCCGGCCGCAGGATGCGCTGCGCCTCGCGGACGGCCGCACGCTGGTCGCACTGCAAGGCGCTGTGCGGGAGTTCGACAGCAACGGAGACCCGACCGGTCGCCAGGCCTTGGTCGGCCTTCCCGTGGCCCTGGCGCGCGTCGGGGCGAAGGCCGCGTCGGTCCCGCACGAACCGGGCAGCATCTGGATCGCCGACTACTCCGAGAACGCGATCTTCGCGGTCGATGCGAACGGCGAAGAGTTCTACCAACTGAACAACGTCTACGGCTGCTGGGACGTCGAGCCGCTCGCCAACGGCAACCTGCTGATCACGCAGTTCGCACTGAGCCGGGTGGTGGAGAAGACCCGCGGTGGCGAACAGGTGTGGAGTTACGAAGAGCTGCGCAATCCGTACGACGCCGACCGGCTCGCCAACGGCAACACGCTGATCGCCGACACCTTCGGCCAGCGGGTCATCGAGGTCTCTCCGGCAGGCGACGTGGTCTGGTCCTACTCCGACGACGTGAAGCCCTACGACTGCGAGCGCCTCGCCAACGGCAACACGCTGATCGCCGACGGCGACAACGAGCGGGTCCTGGAGGTGAACGCCGAGGGCGAAGTCGTGTGGGAGGTCCGCTCGCTGCCCTCGGCACACGACGCCGACCGCCTGCCCAACGGCAACACCCTGATCACCCAGCGCACCAAGCACCGCACCATCGAGATCGACTCGAATGGCGAGATCGTCTGGTCGGTCGAGCGCCTGTCGTCGCCCAGCGACGCCGACCGCCTGCCGGACGGCACCACGATCATCGCGGAGAACGGCGCCGTGCGGGTCTTCGACGCCGAAGGCCACGAACTCCGCAAGATCCCCGTCTCCTGGGCGGTCGAGGTGAACGTGGTCCCCACCGCCGCACCGCGCGCCAGCGGCCGCTGAGGCCGCTCACTCGTTCTCGTCGGCAGCGGCCGAGGCCCAGGTCGCCTCGGTCACCGCTTCCTGCTCGACGTCCTCGATGATCTCGAGCTCGTCCTCGTCGACCAGCATGTCCGGGCGCGGAGCGCGGGCGACGGCCAGTGCGGCCTGGTAGGTACGCAGGCGGCGCCGGTACTCCGACCGATCGTCCTGGGTCAGGGCCTGTCCCTGCAGCTCGACCGCCGACTCGAGGTCACCGCTGAGGAAGCGCGCCAGCGCCAGGGTGTCGAGCTGACGGTGGTCGAGTCGACGGTCGCCGCGCTGCATCCGGTTGGCGAGTGCCAGCGCGGTCGCGTCGTACTTGCCCGCCGTCTCGTCCTCGGTCATCAGCGACCAGGCCAGGCGGTTCAGACGATCGGGGTCGTTGCGGAGCGTGCGGCAGACCCGGTCGAGGATCCGCTCGGCGTGGGCCTCGTGGCCACGGGTGTGCAGCCACTCGAAGTGGGTGATCAGGTTGCGCGACGGCGAGCAGTCGCACTCGGCTTCGCAGGCGGTGGTGACCAGCAGATCGAGGCCCTCGTCGAGCTGCTCCTCGAGGGCCGCGACCTTCGCCTCGGCGGCGGCCGCGCGGGCCTCGGCCTCGGTCAGGGTGGTGCGGAGCGAGCCGAGGTCCTGGCGGAGTTCCTGGACGATCCCGCGCGCCTCGTCGAGCGCGAAGGTGCGGCGCAGTTCGGGATCCTGCGTGGCGGCAACCAGGACGAGCGGGGAGACGATGAAGCAGGCGACGATCGCGATCGGCTTGACGAGCATGTGGGAGACCTCCGGGGAGGGCGGGACGCAGCGGCGGAGGCGATCCGTCCGCGGATTCGAAACGGATCGGGCCGCGCGGTGCGGGCGCCGCAAGGGATCTTCCGAAGTCGCGCGAGATTGGTGGGGAGGAATCTCTCCAGGAGGCCCCGAGCCGCTGCGGATCAACGGCCAGAAGCCGAGCGCACGCAGCGGAATCCGACGTGCCCGAACGACGAGTCGGGGGTCGCAGCCATCCGCGCGGTCGGCCGGTAGCCGGTGCAGTAGACGTCGCTGCACAGGAAGGAGCCGCCGCGCAGGGTCCGCTCGGGACCGCGCTCGGGACCGCGCGGGTCCGCCGCGACCTCGCCCCGCAGCGCCAGCTCCCGGTAGGTGTCCGCCGAGTAGACGTCTGCCACCCACTCCCACACGTTGCCGGCCAGATCGTGGAGCCCGAGCGCGTTGGCCGGGTAGCTGGCAGCCGGCGCGAGACCGCGGTGACCGTCGGCGCCCTCGTCGATCTGCGGGAACACCCCCTGCCAGATGTTGGCGCAGCAGGGCTCGGGCCGGGCACTGAGCGCGGCTTCGCGACGCAGCAGGTCGCCGCGCGCGGCCCGCTCCCACTCCGCCTCGGTGGGCAGGCGCTTGCCGGCCCACACCGCGTAGGCCCGGGCATCGTGATGGCTCACGTGGACGACCGGATGGTCCTGACGACCCTCGAGGTCACTGCCGGGCCCCTCCGGGTGCCGCCAGTCGGTGCCTTCCCGCCAGACCCACCAGCGGCGGAACTCCAGGGGATCGCCGACCTGGAAGTCCTGGTCGACCCGGAACACCAGCGAGCCGGCGGCGCGCGCTTCGCCGCCCTCCACCGCGAACGGCTGCTCGGCGGTCGTCACGTAGCCGGTTGCCGCCACGAACGCGGCGAACTGGCGGTTGGTGACCTCGGTCGCGTCCATCCAGAAGCCGTCGACGGCCACCGGGTGCACCGGGCGCTCGCGCGGCAGCGCCCCCTCGGCATCGCTGCCCATCAAGAAGGTCGCACCGGGCACCCAGACCATGCCCCTGGGCGCCGGACCGGGCGCCCCGACCGCCACCGCATCCGCACCCCGCCCGCCGCAGCCGACCAGCGCAGCCAGGAAGGCCGCCACCCCGCAGGCGCCCGGGCGGACGAACCTCATCGCCCCTTGCCGGGTTCCGGGTGCGCGGTGCCCGGCTTCGGCGGTACCGCGAGCGCGCCATCGCCCTTCCCGGCCGAGTCGCCGGTGTCGTCGGCTTCCGGCTGCTCACCGACGGTCCACGCCGGCACCCAGGTCACCCGGGTCCGCGTGAAGCCGAGGTCCTTGGTGAGCCGCGCGTCGAAGTCGTCGCAGTGCCCCGCCCCGTAGAGCAGCGCGAGCTGCTTGCGTCCCCCGGCGACCTCGCGCTCCAGGATCTTCAACGCGGCCTTGTTGCGGTCACCGATCAGCAGCGTGGTGTCGCGCCCCTCCTCGTCGGACTCGGTGAGCCCTCCGAGCATGTCGGGGCGCGAGAACACCTCGGCCATCAGGAGCTTCAGACGCGTCGAACGGTCCTTGCTGCGCACCAGGTCGAGCAGCGCCGCCGGGGTCAGCTTCGCCAGCTCGCCGCCCGCGCCGCTCTCCGCGGCCTCGCGCGCCTCCTGGTTCATCTTGCCCTGCGCCGACATGAGCTTCATGACCATCTTCCAGATGCTCTCGTCGCGCGCCTCCCAGCGTTCCGCGAAGCCCTCGGTGGTGAGATCGGCGTGGACGAAGTTCTCGCGGCCGTAGTCGACCGCCTCGAGCTGGAACTCGAGCTGGAGCACCCGGCACATCGCCTTCTGCAGCATGCCCACCGGACTGGTGCCGCCCGCGCGCCGCGAGGGATCGGCCCCCTCCGGCTGGATCATCTCGTAGAGCACCGCGTCGTAGTGCTCGAACGACCGCTGGAGCTGGTCCCAGTAGGTCGCGTCGGCAAGGTGCAGCACTCCGATCAGGTCGAGGACCGTGCCGTCGCCGCGCTGGTAGCGGACCACGGCGGCCTCGAGACGGCCGGCGTCCTCCCCGAACCGGAGCAGTCGGACGAACGACTCGGGCCGCGGCACCCGCTCGAGCTGTGGCGCGGCGGCTTCCTGCTCGCCCTGACCGCAGGCGGTGGCGACGAGCAGGGCGACGGGGGCCAGGAAGCGACTGGTCTTCAACAACACGTGGAGTCCTCGGGGTCGGGCGGGTTCGGAGAGCGCCCTCGGTGGGCGCACCGCTCAGAACCCTGTCGGCCAGATCGGTCCCGGTTGTACACCGAACCGACACCCGCGGTCTCATCGTGATCTGTCCGGCGCCGGCTCAGTCGCCCAGGACCAACCGCAGGCCGCGGCTGAACGCGACCCCGAACCGGGCGCCGGCGTCCAGCTCCAGGGCCTGGACGTGGACCACGACGCCCAGGAGGTTGGGATCCGTCGGCACGGTCAGCGGGTAGGACGCACCGCCGGCCTGCACGGCCACCCCGATCGCGTCGGGCCGCAGGACCAGGAGCTGACCGCCAAAGCCCAGCGACTCCCGCGCCGGCTCGACACCGAACAGCAGGGCTCCCGGGGTCGGTGCGCCGGACGGATTGTCGAGCACCACGTCGAACGAGCCGCCGAATGCCGGAGGTGCGCTGGCCGAGAGGTCCAGCACGGCACCGCCGGTGCCGGGGAAGCCCATGCCGTACCCGACCGAAGACGCCAACCGGGTGATGCGCACGGTGCCGAGGTTGGACTCGCGCTGGCCGTCGGAGGCCGCCACCGTGAACGCGTCCTCACCCGCGAAGCCCGGCTCGGGGTAGTAGGTCGCCTGGGT
Organism: bacterium; assembly: GCA_030432695.1. Lineage (GTDB taxonomy): Bacteria > Planctomycetota > UBA1135 > UBA1135 > UBA2386 > JAUILN01. The sequence goes on from JAUILN010000019.1 coordinate 93,154, forward strand.
GCCGACCAGGCCCACGGTGCCGTGGGCCGGCTGCTTGACGATCCGGTAGCTGAGCGACTGGTTGTCGGGATCGGTCGCCGACAGCGTCACCACGACCGGCAGATCGCGCGTGGTCGCCGAGCCGTCGTTGATGTGCGGTGCGTTGTTGCGGGTCCGGCTCTCGCTGTTCGGACCGTTGTGGCACTCGTAGCAGCCGACGGTCTGACCGCGGAAGAAGTTACGGGTCCCGAACTCGGTCGTGATGGTCCGGTCGGCGTGCACGCGCGACAGCACGGTGCCGCGGTCGTCGGCGCCGTGGCAGGCGCGGCACTGCGCGAGGCCGCCGTGCTCCGCGGCGTCGCCGTGGTCGCGGGCCCACCGGTTGTCGATCGAGTGCATGCCGTGCGGGCCACCGTTGGCGGTCTCGGGCATCTCGTCGTGACAGGCCTGGCACTCGACCAACGTGCCGATGTGACCCTGCAGCGCCTCGCTCTGCAGGTTGTCGTTGCCGTGCGCGGCGGGGAACACCGCGTGCGTCGAGCCGTGGCAGACCGAGCAGCGCAGACCTCCGTGACCGTTGGAGAACCGGAACAGGGAGGTACCCGGCGCCGGCGTGTCGGCCTCGGTCGCGAAGGTGCGATCCACCGGCACGCGCATCGAGCCATCCGGCTCGAACACCGTCTCGTAGCGGATCTGGCCGTTGTTGTGCGTCGCGGTGCCGGTGTGGCAGCTCTGGCAGTTCGGCTCCTCGAGCCAGCCGTTGCGCGCCGTGTCGCCGACCACGCTCATCGAGCCGTGGCAGCTCTGGCACTGCATCGACAGGGCGCCACTGTTCGCATCCACCGCGGCCCCCATCGCGCCCCGCAGGCAGCGGGTCTCGGAGCCGGGATGGCAGCGATAGCACGACGAGCGGTTGGCGTCGGAGTCCATCGACATGCCGGTGACGGGATCGTTCACCGTGGCATGACCGGCGTGCATCGCCTGGGTCAACGGCGAGATGCCGGCCTCGCCGGTACCCGGCAACGCGTTCGAAGCGTGGCAGCCTGCACAGAGGATCGGGGTGCCGCCACGGGCCGTCGCCTCGAGGCCCCGCAGGTCGTAGCCCTTCGCCGCCAGGGCAGCCGCGTAGCGCGGCTCACCGACCTGCAGCTCGTCGTGCAGGCGCAGCACGTTGAGACGGTAGTCGCGCTCATGGATCGCGTCGTGGACCCAACCGGCGGTGGGTTGCGCATCGGGGCCCGCACCGGACGCGTGGCAAGCCGAGCAGTCCATCTCGTCCGAGACCGGCAGGACGATGTCGGTCGTCGCCAGCACCGTGCCCCCGGCACTGCGCGCCGTGAGCCGCATCATCGGGTAGTTCCGTGCGCGACCGAGGTCGTCGTAGGGCGTCAACGGGATGCCGTCGGCGCGGAACAAGTTCTCACCCGCGACGAAGGACATCGGCTGGGCGACGTTGCCCGCGCCCGGCATGTCGTGGCCGGCGAGACCGGTATCGACCGTGGAGCTACCTCCATACAGCGCGGTCGCGTGGTCCCAGTAGTTGGTCTTGCCCACCGACGAGGTGTTGATCGAGCCCTGCGGGTCGGCGATCGCCTCGTAGGTCACGGTGATGCCACCGGGGTTCGTGACCAGGTCACCGTCGGTGTCGACGAGCTGGGCCTCGATGGTGTTGAACGGCGGCAGGATGCTGAACACCGAGTAGTCGGAGTCCATGCAGTGCATGCCGAGGTCGTTCCAGCCGAGCAGCGTCCAGTGCGGGACGGGCGGCGGAGGCGGAGACGGAACGAGCAGGGAGACGGTGCCGGCGACCGTGGCGGTCGCGAGGACGAGGAGCAGGCGCTGGGACATGGATCGATCCAGCCTTTGGGGAAGAGAGGTGGAAGCGATCAACGCTACGCATGTCTTCCGCGGCCCAGCTCGCGGGGAAGCGCGCAAGGTGCAAACAAGACCGAGACGCCCTCTCAATCGGCTTCGGCGATCTACCGCAACCCTCTGCCCAGCAACTACCTGGGCCCGCCGTCGGGGATCAGCCGAACCTGCGCGGTCTCCCGCTGAAGGTGCAGGAACTCGACGAGCCGGCTCCTCGGAGACACCTGTCCGAGCGGTCGCGGACCGGCTGCGATCGACTTCTCGTAGACCGCTTGAACCCGCCCGACGTGCTCGACGAGCGAGGTCGCGACGGGACCGACCGCGGCCCGCAGCGACTCGTACAGCCCCTCCTCGTCGACCGCCCGGCGCATCGCCACCGCCATCGCGCCCGGATCGCGCGGCGGGACCCTGAGACCCGCGGCACCCGCCCGCCCGGGGATCGCCCCGAGGTCGGTGACCAGCGCCGGGATGCCGAGCTCGAAGGCCTCGTCGAGGACGAAGCCGTAGGTCTCGAAACAGACCATCGGGAACACGGCCATGTGCAAGCCCGCGGCGGCGAGGTCGTCGTACTCGAAGCGACCGTGGAAGGTCACCGGCAGCCCATCGGCGAGGCCGCGCAGCTCCGCATCCAACGCCTCGGTGTCGACCCGACCGAACAGGTGCAGCTCGACCGCCCGACCACGTGGCGACTGGCACAGTTCGCGGAACGCGCGCAACAGGACCGGCGCACCCTTGCGGGCGGTGAGGTTGCCCCAATACCCGAAGCGGAACGGACCATCGACCGGCGGAGCGGTCGGTGCGCGACCGGGGAACCGTGGCTGATAGGCGAGGCTCAGCACCTCGATGCGCTCGCGCGGCAGACCCCCGCCCTCGGCGAGCAGCTCACGCGTCGCCTCGCTCGCGACCAGCAGTCCACGCGCCCGGTCGATCTCGCTGGCGTAGGCGTCGCGGAACACCTCGATGCCCATCGCGATCTCGCGCTCGCTCTCGTGACCGAAGCGCGGCACGCAGTCGCGGCAGCTCGCCACCGACAGCACACGTGTGCAGTGCTCTTCGTCGGGGCGGACGCGGAAGCAGCGCGGGCACGACGTGTAGAGATCGTGGAGCGTCACCACCGTGGGGATGCCGATCTCCTCGGCGATCTCGACCAGGTCGCAGGTAAGCCGGATCCACTGATGGACGTGGACCACCTCCGGCCGTTCGCGCTCGAGGATCTCCCGCCACAGCCGCGAGATGCCGGGGTGCCAGAGCTTCGCGTGCAGGTCGAAGTACAGGTCGTCGCGGTGCAGGCGATAGGCCCGCAGTCCTTCGAGTTCCAGCTCCTCGTAACCGACTTCGGGCCACGGCACGCAGCTGCCGGTCACCAGGACCACGTCGTGACCCTGGCCGTGCCGCTGCTCACGCAACACGTCGCGCAGGTAGCTCTCGACGCCCCCCGCACCCTCGGGGAAGAAGCCGTGCGTCACGTGCAGGATCTTCATGGCCGCTCGATCCACCTCACCAATCTCGGAGGCTCGCGATCTCGGTCTGCGCGCGCTCGTAGTCGGCGTGGCTGCCGACATCGTTCCAGTATTCGACCAGCGGGAACCGCGCCACGGAACCCTCGGGCGCCAGGTCGTTGAGGAAGTCGACCATCGCCAGCGGCCGGCCGCGCTCGATGCGCTGCAGGACCTGCGGCGCGAACGCGTAGATCCCGGCGTTCACGGGATAGCGATAGACCGGCTTCTCCTCGATGCGGTCGATGCGCCCGCCGTCGCAGTGCACGACGCCATAGGCCAGCGGATTGGCATGGATGAAGGTCGCCACGGTCGCCAATGCGCCGGTCGACGCGTGGTGGCGGACCATCGCGGCGAGGTCGAGGTCGGTCAGCACGTCACCGTTCATCAAGAGGAACGGACCGTCGACCCGATCCAGCAGCGACAACCCCGCACCCGTGCCGAGCGGCAGCTCCTCGGTGAGGTAACGCACCTCGACGCCGAACGCCGAGCCGTCGCCGATCAGCTCCCGCACCCGCTCGGCGAGGTAGTGCACCGACAGGTGGACCCGCTCGATGCCCACCGCGCGCAGCTGCGCGAGGATCCGACACAAGAGCGGCCGGTCGCCGACCTGCAGCAGCGGCTTGGGGACGTCGTCGGTCAACGGGCGCAACCGCGTCCCGAAGCCACCGGCCATCACCACCGCGTCGCGCGCAGGAGCGGTGATTCGTTCGACGATCGCAAAGCCGTCGCCACGTTCGACCACGCGCGCGGTGACCCCCCTCGCGCCCAGTGCGACCACCGCTGCCTCGACCGACTCCGAGACCAGGCCGGCATCCGCGAGTTGCCACAGGGTGGTGTCGGCCGCGAGCCGGCTCTGCAGCGCATCGCGGACCGCGAGGTCGGACAGACCGCGGACCGCGTCGCCGGGTCCACGCACGACCCACAGCGCCCGACCGTCGTCGAGCAATGCGGTCGCGACCGTCGCGAAGCCTCGCTCGCCCGACAGCACGTCGGCCGCTGCCACCTCGTGCGTCGTGTGGGCCACTCTCACGCGTACTTCGGGTCGGGGTTGGCGAGATACTCGCCGAGGAACTCCGGCGATGGGTTGTAGAGCATCGCCCAGAAGTCCTGATTGAAGAACTCCGGGTTCTCGGCGAACCGGCACCGGAACGAGATCGCGACGGTGTCCCAGCAGATGTCGCCGTCGACTACCTGCTGCAGCATCGTCGCCGGCAGCGTGAAGCGCAGGTTCCAGGCGTCGCCTTCTCGCCAGTCCGTCACACGCAGTCCGGACGAGGAGTAGTCCAGGCACCACGCGCCACCGTTCTCCCCCTCGGCCTCGAAGACGATGCGCGCAGCGATCCGGCCGCAGAGTTCGGGATGGCGCTCGGCGATGCCGCCGAAGTAGGCGCGGACGTCGTCGCCGAGAGTCGCCCTCGCCGGCGGCTCGGCAGCCCGCAGCGCCTCGATGCGTTCGCGCCACTCGACTGCCATCGCCTCCACGTGCGACTGCTTGGCCGTGAAGTCGGGTGCCGGCGCACGACGCTCGATCCCGCCCTGCAACGACCAGCGATCCCCCGGGTTGAGCTGCAGTGGTTCGATCTCCGGAGCCTGCTCGCGCAATGCCGCCACCGCCTGGTCGGGCGTGTTGACGTTGTTGGTGTCCTGCCCGTTCATCCACTGCTGGTCGGGAGCGAGCAGCGCGAAGTTGCCCGCGAACGGCACCGCACGCTTCGCCTTCAGGAGCTTGCAGCGCTCGACGAACCCGTCGAGGTGCTTCTGCTGACGCGCGTGGCAGAGTCTCGCCAGGGTCGCGGGGTCGTAGCCGTAGCAGGTAGGAAAGTGGATCGCGCCGGAGAACGGCACGAACACGACGTCGGGCCGGTAGCGCTCTCCGACCTCTGCCAGCAGGCCGTCGCCCAGCTTGCAGTCGTTCATGTTGAACAGGGTGACCCCGCCGCTCTGCACGAGGATCGCGCTGTCCTCCCACACCAGGTCCGAGCGCAGGCAGGTGACCTTCAGGTCGGGCGCGAGTTCGAGCGTCTCGCCGAACGGCATGACCGTGAAGTTGGTCATCCCGAGCTTCTCGAACGACTTCCGGAGCGCGCCCGAGGTGAACTCCGGCAGCAGGATCGGCTGGTCCTTCGGCAGGCGAGCGAGGGTCGGCACGTCGAAGTGGTCGGGGTGCTCGTGGCTGACGTAGACGAAGTCGACCGGGGTCAGGTCCTCGAGGGTGTGGACCAGCGGCGGGTAGTGGAACCACGAGTTGCAGTAGGCGGGATCGTTCAGCCAGGGATCCATCAGGATCGACCGGCCGCCGCCCGCGACGTGGATGGCGGCGTGCCCGACGTAGGTGATCTGCATGTGGGGAGGTCGGAGGGGAGGATCGGGTGGCTGGATCGTATGCCCCCCGGATCATCGACTTTCGGGGCTACCGAGCTTCCCCGGGTTCCCCAGGATTCTCCTCGTCGCTGGCCTCTCGAAGAGGAATCGCCGATACCTGCCCCCTTGCTGACTCACCGGATCGGGTCTACCGGCACGGTTCCGCCTCTGATTCCCTCGGGAAAACCGCATCTACATGGCCCATCGAAGCGATCTCCAGCCCGCAATCGAGCAAGGCACGATGGACTGGATCAACTACCACCACCTCCTCTACTTCTGGGTGACCGCCCGCGAGGGCAGCATCACCCGGGCCAGCGAGAGGTTGAACCTCGCCCAGCCGACCGTCAGCGGGCAGATCCAGTCGCTGGAGAAGTCGATCGGCGAGAAGCTGTTCCTTCGCCAGGGCCGCAAGCTCTCGCTCACCGAGACGGGACGACTGGTGTTCGGCTACGCCGACCAGATCTTCACCGTGGGCCAGGAGCTGGTAGACGTCCTGCGCAACCGGCCGACCCACGGGCCGAACCGGGTGAAGGTGGGCATCGCTGACTCGCTGCCGAAGCTGGTGGCCTGCAACCTGCTCGAAGCGGCACTCGACGGCAAGACGCCCTCCCATCTGATCTGTCGAGAGGGCAAGCCCGAGTCGCTGCTCACCGAACTGGCCACCTTCGGTCTCGACATCGTACTGGCGGACGCGCCCATTCCGCCCACGGTCAAGATCAAGGCATTCAACCACCTGCTGGGCGAGTCCCCGATCCTGATCTTCGGCGAGCCTGGGCTCGCAGCCCGGCTCGGCCCGGGCTTCCCCAAATCCCTGAACGACGCACCGATGCTCCTCCCGACCGAGGAGACGACGGTGCGCAAGCAGCTCGACGCCTGGTTCGACCGCAACTCGATCCGCCCGCGGATCGTCGCCGAGTTCGACGACTCGGCACTTCTCAAGACGTTCGGACAGCGCGGCCTCGGCCTGTTCCCCGCGCCGACGTTCGTCGAATCGGAGATCTGCAGCCGGTACGGTGTAGAGACCCTCGGCGCCCTGGAGGGAGTGCGCGAACAGCTCTACGCGATCACGATCGAGCGCAAGATCAAGAACCCCGCGGTCCTGGAGATCACCGAGAGCGCCCGCGCTCGCCTCGCGAAGATGCAGTCGGCCGCGTCGGCCTGAAGAGGGGACCGGCCGCGTCGGCCTGATCAGGCGACCGGCCGCGTCGGCTTGTGGATGCCGTCGGCCCGAGGGCCAGCGCGCCGACGCATCACCCCCCGTCCTCGGCGGTCGGCACGACGACCACCGGACATGGACTGAGCCGGGTCACCCGCTGCACCACGTCTCCGAAGGCTCGCGCCTCCGCTCGATCGACGAAGTGCGCACCGAGGAACAACAGCTCGGCGCGGTGCTTCATGGCCGCTGCCACGATCTCGCTCCAGCGCGGACCGACCCGCACCTCGATCTCGACGTTCGGGCGATCGGCCAAGTAGGCGGACCTCAGCTCCTCGAGCCGAGCGTGCGCGCCCTTCTCCAGCTCCGACTGAAGATCCGAACTCCCCGAGGGCCGGCCGTAGAGCGTGAACTCGGCCTCGAGGTCACCGACCACGTGCGTCAACAGCAGGTGCGCATCGGGATCGGGGACGACCTGCTGCACCGCAGCGATCACGAGCTTCGACCGGGGTGAGAGGTCGACGGCGATCAGCACCCGTTTGATGGCGTTCATGCGTGCCTCGGTCCGGCAATGACACCCCCACTGCCGGAGTTTCCTGCCAGAGCCCCCGGCCTGACCGAGGTTGCCACCGCCGCTTGGAGGCAGGGTCACGGGACACGTTCCGATCCAGTGCGTGCCAAGACCCCAGGAACACGAGTGCCCGGGACGAAGCCGCGAAACGCAGCCGAATCGGTGGATTCGGCGAGCCTGCACACCAGGGAGCACTGCGCGGCGAGGTCCTGGGTGCGAGGGCGCGTGCTGGGTGGAATGGTCTCCCGTGACCCTGCCTCGGAGCACTCGTGAGATCCCCGGAGCCCGCTTCGTCCACCGATCTTTTGACGGGTCGAAAGAACTGCACGGAAGGAGCTTACGCCAATTCGGAGAGCTTTGCCCCACAGCTGTGGACAGTGTGGAGAGTTCTTGGGGACAACCCCGGGCCTCGATCCGAACGACGTCACTCCACGTCGGCGAGGACCGCGAGCAGGTAGGCGACGGCTGCGGATCCGAGCGCCAGTTCGCGCTCGTTCACCGCGCCGGGCACGTCCGCCTCGCTGTGGTGGTAGTCGAAGTACCGGTGCGCGAGGGTCACCAGCCCGAAGAGGTGCGCGCCGTGCTCGCGGAGCGGCCCGATATCCGCGCCGCCACCGCCGGGAAGCAGGGCACCCATCCCCTCGCGATCGAGCCCGGCGAGCGCCGCGTCGAGCGTGTCGAATAGCGCACCCGCACCGACCGTGGTGGTGAAGCCCTTCGGCACGAACCCGCCCCGGTCCGACTCCACCGCGGCGAAGTGCCGCTCGTCGGCGTGTGCCGCGGCATAGGCACGCCCGCCTCGGAGCCCGCTCTCCTCGTTCGTGAACAGGACGACCCGGAGGGTCCGTCGCGGCCGGAAGCCGACCTCTTGCAGCAGGCGCACCGCCTCCAGAGCGTGCACACAGCCGGCACCATCGTCGTGCGCACCCGCACCGACGTCCCAGGCGTCGAGGTGACCGCCGACGACCACCAGTTCGTCGGCGAGGTCGCTCCCCGGCAGGTCTCCGACCACGTTGGCGGACACCGCGGTCCCGGCCGGCCGACAGTCGGCGATCAGACGGACTCGCACCTCGGCGCCTGCGTCGAGGCGGGCGGACAGCGCCTCCGCGTCGCGCGTGCTGATCGCCAGGGCCGGGATGCGCGGGAGCCCGTCGACATAGACCATCGAGCCGGTGTGCGGCAGGTCGTCGATCCGCGTGGTCATCGAACGCACGAGGACGCCCACCGCACCGTGCCGCGCCGCTTCGGACGCGCCCGAGACGCGCTGCGGAACGGCTTGCCCGTAGGCCATGAAGGTGTTGCGGAGCACGCGAGGCATCGGCCGGTTGAAGAACACGATCCGCCCGCGGGCCTCCTCCGAGCGTGCTTCGAGTTCCTCGAAGCTTCGGACCATCAGCAGATCGCCGACCAGCCCCTCCGCCGGCGTGCCGACGCTGCCGCCGAGCGCCAACACGTCGAGTTCCTCGGCCTCGGCACCGGCTGCATCGAGACGGATGGCTCGACCGACCTGCCCACGCTCCCAGACCGGAACCTCGACCTCTTCGGCGCGCACCCGCGCGAGCCCCATCGCACGCATCCGTTCGACGCCCCACTGCACCGCGCGCTCCAACTCCGGAGTCCCGGCGAGACGACCCGGCGCCGTCTCGCACAGCGACCGGAGCAGCGCATGACTCTCTCCGACCAACGCCCGATCGACCAACCGCTCCGCCAATGCCTCGCCACCGATGTCCGCGACGAGCGCGGGCGTCGACTCGAGCGCGGCGAGATCGGCGTCCCCTTCCGGGCTACCGACGCAGGCCGACAGCGACAGCAGGATCGAGCACGCCGTGGTCGCCACGCACCGCGTCATTGCACCCACTGCGGCTTCCGCTTCTCCAGGAAGGCTGCCATGCCCTCGCGGGCCTCCGGTGTTGCCCGGAGCGAGGCGATCCATCGGGAGGTGATCCGGATCGCGTCGTCGAGATCGTGCCCGTGCACCGCACGGATCAGCGCCTTCGCACTTCCGAGCGCCCGCGGCCCCGACGTCAGTAGCTCGGCGACGATCCCCTCGACCACCCCATCGAGCTGGTCGGCGGGAACCGCCCGATGCACCAGCCCGACCCGCTCTGCCTCCCGACCATCGAAGCGGTTTCCCAACAGGAACAACGCTCGCGCTCGGCCCTCGCCGATCTTCTGGATGACGAACGGCGAGATCACCGCTGGAACGATACCGAGCTTGACCTCGGTGAGACCGAACGACGTGTCCTCGGTGGCGATCGCGATGTCGGCCGCTGCGGTGAGGCCGGTGCCGCCACCGAGCGCGTGGCCGTGCACCCGTGCCACCACCGGCTTGGAGCAACGCGCGATCGACAGGAACGCGCCAGCCATTACGGCCGCACTGCGCTCGTTGTCCTCCTGCGGCAGCTCGGCCTGCTCCTGCATCCACGCGAGATCGGCACCGGCACTGAAACTCTTGCCCTTGCCGGACAACACGACCACCCGCACGTCACCGTCGTTGTCGGCGTGTCGGAACGCCTTGGTCAGTTCGTCGACGACCGTGCCGTTGAACGCGTTGCGCACATCGGGTCGGTCGAGCCGGACGTGCAACACGCCGTCGTCGCCAAGCTCGAGTTCGAGGGTCTCGAAGTCTCCGTAGGCCATGGACCGAACGTAGCGCGGACCTCCGAGCATGGGAGCGCGAACTGGACGCCTTCACTTCCGCGACCGCGGCGTCGCCCACTCCACGGCGAGGCCCCCGTCGTCACCGTCGACGTCGCGAACACGCGATTCGAGACCATCGAGCAGCGCCACGACGCCGGTCTCGACCACCAGATGGTTGCGGTTCTGCACCGCGACGAACCCCTCCTCGACGGTGTGGTCGAGGAAGGCGGTCAGGTGGCGGTAGTAGCCCTCGACGTCGAGCAATCCGCAGGGCTTGGCGTGGATGCCGATCTGGGTCCAGGTCAACGCCTCGAACAGCTCCTCGAGCGTTCCGAAGCCACCCGGGAGCGCGATGAAACCATCGGCCAAGGCCGCCATCTTGGCCTTTCGCTCATGCATGCTCTCGACCTCGAACAGCTCCGTGAGGCCACGATGGGCCACTTCACGATGGAACAGGCCGCGCGGCAAGACCCCGAAGACCTCGCAACCCGCGGCGAGCGCGGCGTCGGCGAGTTCGCCCATGATCCCGACCGAGGCACCGCCATAGACCAACGCGAGGCCGCGGCGACCCAGCTCCGCCGCCAGCAGACGAGCCGCCGCGACGTAGGCGGGGCGGGCCCCCGCACGTGATCCGCAATAGACACAGACCCGCCGCATCGGTCGTTCGCTCATGCCGGAAGTGTCGGACCCGCCATGGGCCGGCGCCAGCGTCGAACGACGCAGCGGATCAGGGGAGGCCGACCGACCTGGGCCGGTTCGGTTCCCGTTCGGCGTTCGTGCGAACGTACCCCCACCTCACATGCGGAACACCGGCGCACGCCAATCCTCGATCGGCGCGTTCAACGTGGCGCTCAATGCGAGACCGAGCAGATCCCTCGTCTTTCGCGGATCGACGACCCCGTCGTCCCACAACCGTGCAGTCGAATGGAATGGGTGTCCTTCGTGCTCGTACTTGGCGCGCACCGGATCTTCGATCGCCCGCTCCTGCTCGGCGGAGAGCTGCTCGCCCTTGGCCTCGAGCTGGTCGCGCTTCACCTGGCTCAACACCTTCGCGGCCTGTTCGCCACCCATCACCGAGATGCGGGCATTGGGCCACATGAACAGGAAGCGCGGCTGGTAGGCCCTGCCGCACATGCCGTAGTTGCCAGCTCCGAACGAGCCGCCGATGAGCACGGTGAGCTTCGGAACCGGCGCGGTCGCCACCGCCTGGACCAGCTTCGCGCCGTCCTTGGCGATGCCACCGTTCTCGTAGTTCCGCCCGACCATGAAGCCGGTGATGTTCTGCAGGAACAGCAACGGGATCCGGCGCTGGCTGCACAGCTCCACGAAGTGGGCCCCCTTCACCGCGCTCTCGGAGAACAGGATCCCGTTGTTGGCCAGGATGCCGACCGGGATTCCATGGATGTGCGCGAAGCCGCAGACCAGCGTGGTGCCGTAGCGCGCCTTGAACTCGTGCAGCCGCGAGCCGTCGACCAACCGGGCCAGGACCTCGCGCACGTCGTACGGCGTGCGGTTGTCGGTGGGCAGCACCCCGAGCAGCTCTTCGGGTTCGTAGAGCGGATCCTCGGGAGCCTGCAACGGGATCTGCGACGGCTTCACCGTGTTCAGGTGCGAGACGATGTCGCGCACGGTCTCCAACGCGTGGTCCTCGTCCTCCGCGAAGTGGTCGGCCACCCCGCTGAGCCGCGTGTGCACGTCGGCGCCGCCGAGATCCTCCGCGCTCACGACCTCGCCGGTCGCGGCCTTCACCAACGGCGGCCCACCGAGGAAGATCGTGCCGTTGCCCTTCACGATGACGCTCTCGTCGCTCATCGCCGGGACATAGGCTCCGCCCGCGGTGCACGAACCGAGCACCGCCGCGACCTGCGGTATGCCCGCGGCCGACAGCCGCGCCTGGTTGTAGAAGATGCGCCCGAAGTGGTCGCGGTCGGGAAACACTTCGGCCTGCAGCGGCAGGAAAGCACCACCCGAGTCGACCAGGTAGACGCACGGCAGCCGATTCTCGGCCGCGATCTCCTGCGCGCGGACGTGCTTCTTCACCGTCATCGGGAAGTAGGTCCCACCCTTGACGGTCGCATCGTTGGCCACGAACAGCACCTCGCGCCCGGCGACGAGACCGATGCCGGTGACCATCCCGGCCGACGGGGCCTCGTCGTCGTACATCCCCTTCGCCGCGAGCGGGCTCAGCTCGAGAAAGGCGCTGCCCGGATCGAGGATGCGCGCGATACGTTCCCGCGGAAGCAGTTTGCCCCGCTTGCGATGTCTGGCGACCGACTCCTCGGAACCGCCGCGCGCGACCTGGTCGAGCGCGTCCGCCAATTCGCGGGCGAGCGCCTCGTGGTGGGACCGGTTGGCCGCGAACTCGGGCGTCCCGGGACGGATCTTCGACTGCAGGACCTCGGGCATCGGCAGCAGGTTAGGGCGGTGTCGCAGCGCTCGCCAGCCAGCAGCCGCGCGCGACGCGCAGGTTCCGGATCGGGCGAGCCGCCCCGAGGACGGGGCGCGTAGCGGTCCCCTCTCCGGTTCGAACTCCCCCGCGCCGATCGGCTTGCCGACGGCGGGAACCGGGGTAGTCTCGTACGGGCACCTTCGGAGCCGCCCCCTCATGCGTCGTCTCGTTGACTCGCTGCTTCTCGTTCTCGTCGTCTACTCGGTGACCTGGCCGGTCCTCCGGGGGTTCGGCGCAGCCGACGAAGGGCTCCCCCCCGGGGGAGCCGAGATGCCCCGCGCCGAAGTGATCGCCGTGGGTGAGGATGCCGGGGAAGGCAGCCACGTGGTGGCACTGTTCGGAGCGGTGCCGGGAGACCGCTACGAGGTGGTCGTCGAAACCTGCGAGGCTCGGTGCTCGGTGACCGGCACGGCCTGCGACAAGGGCCGCATGCGGATCGCGGTGCCGGCCCAGGCGTTCTGCCACTCGGGCAGCGTCACTGTGCGGAACGCGCAGGGGGAACAACTGGCGCACGCGCCACTGCGCAGCGGTCCGCACACCGTCATCTCGCTGTGACACGTTCGCTCGCGGCGCGGTGACACGTTCGCTCGCGGCGCGGTGACACGTTCGCTCGCGGCGCGGTGACACGTTCGCTCGCGGCGCGGTGATGCGTTCGCTCGCAGCTCAGGCCGCGTCGGGCTTGCGCCCCTTCCGGAGGCGGACGTTGATGATCTCGACGAGCACCGAGAAGGCCATCGCGAAGTAGACGTAGCCCTTCGGCACGTGCAGGCCGACGCCCTCGCCGAACAGCGTCAGGCCGATCAGCACCAGGAACGCCAGTGCCAGGATCTTGAAGGTGGGGTTGCGCTCGACGAACGCGCACACGGCGTCGACGAACAGCACCATCACGATCACCGACAGGACCACCGCGGTGACCATCACGCCGATGTGCTCGACCATCCCGACCGCGGTGATCACCGAGTCGAGCGAGAACACGATGTCGAGCATCATGATCTGAGCGAGGACCGAGCCGAAGGTGGCGTTCTTCGGCACCGCGCGCGGATCCTGACCGGCGTCCTCGAGCTTGTGGTGGATCTCGAGGGTCGCCTTGGCGATCAGGAACAGGCCGCCGCCGATCAGGATCAGATCGCGGCCCGAGATGCCGCGGACCTCCTCGTCGAGCGATTCGAACGGCAGTTCGAACCACGGCTGGGTCAGCCCCATGACGAAGCTCAGCGAGAACAGCAACCCGATGCGCATCAGCATCGCCAGCGCGAGGCCGAGCTTGCGCGCGCGGCCCCGCTGCTCCTCCGGGAGCCGGTCACTGAGGATCGAGATGAAGAGGATGTTGTCGATCCCCAGGACGATCTCGAGAGCGGTCAGCGTCGCGAGGGCGATCCAGGCGTCGGGTTGGGTCAGCCAGTCCATGGCGGGAACTTACGAGGAGCGCGCCCCGTGGTCTTCCAGGGACTCGAGATGGCGTTGGAGCTGGCGCCGGCGGGAAAGGTAGAGGCGGCGGGCCTCCAGGTAGAGAGACTCCTGACCGCGTGCCATCGCCGCGAAGCCGCCGCACAGCAGTCCCGCGACGATTCCCAGGAGCAGCAGCTGGGGGAAGTCGACCGCGGCGCCGTAGACGGCTGCCCCGAACAGCAGGACCGACAGCAGGATCATCACGGTCGAGCCGACCCTCGTCGGATCGTCTCGACCGGACCTGGCCAGACCCCAGCTGCGGAATCGCTCGAGCCCCCGTTCCCAGTCACGATCGAGCGCCGCGATCGCCTGGCGGGTCTCGATCCGGCCCAGCCGCACATTCGCAGCCTCCTGCCCGGCCTGGAGCTGCTCCGCGACCTCGGTCCAGGCGGCCGTCTCGTCGAACCTGACGATCAGACTCGCACCGCAGTGCCGACAGGTCACGTAGCGCGTCGACTCGGGCACCTGGAGCGGTGCACCACACGAGTTGCAAGCCAGTGACCGGATCTCTGCAGCCATGGCGGTCATTCGCTCGCGCCGCGAAGATCTTCGAGCTTGCGTAGCAGGTCGCGCCGCTTGCGCTGGTAGCGCTGCTTGCCATCGGCCATCTGCTTGGCCTTCGAGATGGAGTTCAACATCGCGATCCCCGCCGCGCCGATGATCACGAACGGGACGAACATGATCGGCCCCCCGCCGGCAGTACCGATCCCGCCGACCATGATCAGGCCGACGATCGTGACCGCGACGAAGCCGACGATGGAAGCGGTCGCCGACGGATCCTGTCGCCCGCCGTGCTTGGTCGTCACCTGGTAGCCCTCGCGCTCGCGATCCCAAGCCCGGTCGAGGCGTGCGATCTCGTTCTCGACCTCGATCGCGGCCAACCGTCGATCGACGCTCTCCTGCCCTTCCTGCAGCCGCTCGACGACCTCGGTCCAGGCCGCCGAATCGCCGCGCTGGACCTGCAGCTGGGCACCACAGTGGTTGCAGGTCACGAATCGAGCCGCTCCCGGGACCCGGAGCGGGGCACCGCACTGGTTGCAGGAGAGGGAGACGAGTTCCATGGTCATGTCCACGATGCGGCCGCGGTTGACTCCCGCCCGGCCGGGAATTCGATGATGGAAGCAGTTCGCATCGCCTGGCGCGACACCGGAGCCCTGCTCGAGCAGATCCTCGCGGTCGGCAAGTGCGCTCCGGCACGGTCGGGGACGTTCCGGGTCACGCTTCCCGGCCGCACGGAATCCATGACACTCCGGCCCGCCGCCTGCCTGCCGAGCCCCACCGACGACGAGTCGGCCGCAGCCTGGATCGCGCGCTGCCCAGGATCGCTCGGGAACGAATGGGTCGTGCTGCTGCAGGCAGGAGCCGCCGCAGTCGGGGCCTGGGCCGACGGACGCCCGATCGACACCAAGGTCTTCAAGCGCTACGTCATCCGCGGCAACGGGCGCGCCCAGCCGACGCACCTGCGGGTCAAGGGCAAGTCGCGCTATGGCTCGCGGCTGCGGCTGCAGCAGGCCGACGCGCTGCTCGACGACCTCTGCGCGCGTCTCGCTGCCTGGGAGGAACAGGACGGCGCCGCGGACATGATCCACTGGAGCTGCGTGCCGCGGCTGTGGGACGATCTGCTGGCTCACCGTGCGCCTCCGCCACCGTTCACGCGTCACGATCCGCGATTGCGGAAGATTCGCATCGACGTGCGCGGACCGGGCGAGCAAGAGTTGTTGCGGGTGCGCCGTCAGCTGGAGATCACGCGACTCGTTCCGGAGTGACTCTTCGTCAATCGACACCGTCGGACGGGAACTGCAGTTCCGGATTGCACAGGGAGTGGAGGCAGGCACAGGGCCTGCCCAACCGTTCCCAGGAGAATCCATGATCCGCTTCCTGTTCGCGTTCGTCCTCGCGGCGGCGCCATCGTTCGCTCAAGACTCCGGTTTCCGTTGTTCGGACACCACGGTGGAGTTCGTCCCTACCCACATCACGTACGGCTCCATGGCCGAGTGCAGCGGCACGCAGGTGACCATCGGCAGCACCCACGTGGAACCGGTCCGCAACAAGTGCCCGCAGCTGGTCGTCGTGACGCCATCGCACTACGCACCCAAGCACTCGCCAGGTTGCAACACCGACGTCCGCGTCGCGAGCCAGAGCCCGATCGTGACCTACACGTTCCGATGCTCGGGTCACTACCTGCTGATGTTCCGGCTGACCGCCGAGTGCGTGATGGTCGACAAACAGAACCTCGGCACGATCCCCAACCACACGACCATGCCGTGCGGGCAGGTCGCGGTGCAGACACCCACCAGTCACGGGGGCTGATCCATGCGCCGCATCCTGATCCTCGGCGCGGCCACCGCGCTGTTGGTCGGACTGGGCGCGACCCTGGAATGGAGCACCACCGGACCCGGTCCGGTGCGTGCACCTTCGCAGGCGAACGCGACCACTCCGTCCCGTCCAGACCTCACGGCAGAGCCACATGCCGCGCAGCCGCGCACCATCGTCGAGGCAGTCGACCAGACCGCGATCCCAGGCTTCGGGATCACCTACGAGGCCGCGATCGAGTCCCTGATCGCTGCGGCAATGGAACTCAATCGACGCGCCGATGCCGACGCCGACCAGGACGAGCTGGCGGCGATCGATGCAGAGGCGCGCGCGGTTCTCGCCCAGCTGCTTCACGAGGTGCGCAGTGCGCCCGAACGCGCCCTGCACGACCTGATCCTCCACTCCAGTCTGGCGACACCCGCTCCTCGACCGGTCCAAGTGCGGCGACTCGTGCTCTTGCGCGTGGTCCAAGAGGGTCTCGCATGGCGGCACGAGCGCCGTGCCGAACCGGCGATCCAGTCCTCGCTCGATACCCTGGTCGCGGCCTGCCTGGATCTCCTGCCGACCGTCGCCACCTTGGTGACCGAACTCGGTGACGAGACGCTGGTCGAGCGGCCCTACCTCGGCGTCTACCACGAGTCTGCCGTGCTCGGCCTGTTCGAACTCGCGAAGGGCGACGCGCACCTCGGCAGGACCGCCAGTGCGCTCTTGGTGACCCTTTGGCGCAACATGGAGCGCGAGGGAGCCCGCACCGCCGCGGAGACCGCCAGCTTGGCCCTGTTGTTCGCCGAGGACGCATCGCCCTCCCGGCGCTCCGCGGCACTCGAGCATCTGCTCCGCAGCTCGGGAGGCCGATACCTCGCGGCAGCGCTCGAAGCGGTCCAGCGCTCCGGCGACCGAGACCTCGTCGACCGCTTCGCCAGCGTGGCGGCCGAGGTGCTCGAGCCGGCTACTGCTCTGTCGGTGCTCCGCTCGCTCGCCGAGTCACAGCGCGGCGCCTGCCTCGCCGCGCATCTGCAGCTCGCCCAGCGCGATCCGGGCGCGGTGCGCGAGGCCTACGAACTCCACCTCGCGGACGGCACCGCGCAGGCGTTCCGCCTCGGGTTGGTCCGGAGTGCGGGCTGGTCGCGCTGCGAGGACGCGATCGCACTGGCCCAGGAGGCACTCGAGTCCGACCCCGACCCGCAGATCCGTCGCGACGCCTTGCTGGCGCTCGCGTCGGCCGCGACTGCCGAGCAGCTGGCACCATCGATCGAAGCCGTGCTCTCCGACCCGCGGCGCGCCAACGACCCGGCATGGATCGACGCGGTCGCAGGGGCCCTGGTCAACTCCAGGGGGCGCGGCAGCCTGGGGCTGATCGCCCGCCACGGGCCCCGGGTCGCTGCCGACTCACGGCTCGGCCCGGCATTCCGCGACCAACTGCTCGCCGCGCTCGAAGCGCGGATTCCCGAGTGGGGCTCCGGCGAGCAGCGGTAGGCGAAGGAGTCGGCGCCGGCGAACGAGGGGAGAAGGACGGGTCGAGCCGACCCCGCCGAATACCAACTCAGCCCCTGCCACCAACTCAGCGCCGATCACGCGCTCACTTCTTCTTCTCGTTGTGGAGCGTGTGCTTGCGCAGTCGCGGGCAGTACTTCTTCAGCTCCAGCTTCGGGGTGCCGGGCTTCTTGCGGATCGTGTAATTCCGGTCGCCGGACTCCGAGCAGACCAGGTGGACGATCTCGCGCTTCTTCTTGGGCTTGGCCATCAGGGTTCTCGCAGGTGTCTCGCCGCGATTTGGGGGCGGGGAGTCTAGCGACCGCGAGTGGCCGAGACAAGCGGCCGGGCACGCCGATCACCGACGGCCGCAGAACTCGTCAGGAACGACGACGCGCCCACCGAGAGAAGACGGGGCAGAGAAAAGACGAGGGGGCCCGGCTCCGAAGAACCGGACCCCCTCGACGTGTGCTGGGCTCCGCGGCCGGGGGGCTGCGGAGGTGCGCGGGCAACTTGACTCTGTGAGATGACTTCCCCGAAGGGTCTTTCGTCAGACCCCAGGTGAGAGCTGGAGCGTCGAAAGGGTCATCTCGAGCCGACAAAATCCCGCGAGCGGCGCAAATCGCTACAGTTTCTGCAGAGTTATACGGACAAACGGAACAGCTCTGATCTGCCCAGAGAACCTGGAGTTCGCCAGGTGGGCCCGGCACGAATCCATTCGTCAGGCATCCTGCCGACTCGGCATGCCGCGCCCGACATGCTCAGAACTTCAGCCGAACGGCCTCCACACGCAGATCGGAGGGCTGACCCGAGAGACCACGGTCGAAGCGGAGCACGAATTGGACGGCGTTCGCGCCAGGCATCGCCACCGCGGAGCCGACCCGCCAGGGACTCGTCGAGAGCACGGCTCCCGCTGCGTCCAGCTCGGCGAATCGGGTGAACAGCACCACGGGCGTCGCGCCTGCGCGAACCGGCCCGGCCCCACCACCGAGGTCGGTGTAACGGACCGACAGGGCGTCCTGGACCGTGTAGACCTCGTATGCCAGCAGCGCTGGATCGGCACCCGGCGGCAGCGCGAACCAGGTCGAAGCCGCCACCGACTGCAGATCGACCGAGTTCAGGACCCGGATGTCCTGCCCCAGCGGCGCGGGCTCGATCAGGCCGAGCGCCCCTGGCGCCGGCAGCGGACCGGGGACCTCCAGGATCACTCGACCCGGAGCCCCATCACCCGCGGCCACGGCCGTCCCAGGAGTCAGCCGCAGATCCTCGGCTCGTCCTCCGGCCCCGCCGAGCGCTCCGATCCGTCCTTGATTGGAGAAGCTGCCGCGCACCTGCAGCAGGACGGTGCCGCCGCCACCGCCGCCGGCCGGTGCGCGCAGCAAGCCATCCGCGTCGGTCCGTGCGGCCCCATCTCCGCCGTCGGCGTGGAGTTCGCCCTGCGGCCCGACCGCGAAGTCCCCGGCGCAGGCGATCAGCACCGCGCCGCCGCCCCCACCTCCACCGGAGCCCGGCACGAACCGCGGGCTCGGAACCACCGAATCGTAGGCGTGGACCCCGCTGCCGCCGCCGCCACTCCCACCGATCAGCAGGTCGATCCGCGGATCGGCGATGGATGACGCGGTGAGCCAATGGCCGCCGCCCCCCGCATGAGGACCGACCCCAGCACCCGGAGCCCGAGTCGCGAGCGTGGTGCCCGGAGCTCCCGAGAGACGCGCGCCCCCGCCGCCGCCACCGCCTCCGGCGAACTGGTTCGAGAACAGGCCGAGGAAGTCGTAGCGGACCGCGAGCGGATCCGCGGCGAGCGGCCAGGCTGACGAACCCGCCCCACCGGTGCCACTCAGCAACCCGTCGAGCGCGGCCCCGGGGAGCGCTCGGGCATCCCCCCCCGGACGACCGTCGACACTGCCCTCCGGAACGCTGGCCAGGTCACCGCCCGCACCGCCCGCACCCCCGCCAGGCCCTGGGATCCCGCCCGCCTGCCCCATCGTCTCGCCGACCGCACCCGAGGCGATCGGCTGCGACAGGCCTCCGCAGTCGAGGACGCCGTCGATGCGCACCGCGCCCGTGACCAGGATGCGAGCCGGCACGTCACCCTCGAAGCGCACCGTCACGCCCGCCGGCACGACGAAGTCGAGGAACTCGAAGAGGCCGTCGCGAACCCGGATCGGCGCACCGGTGAGTGTGGCCGACGCCGGAAAGGTCTGCCCGTCGGTCCGGAACACGTAAGCCCCGTCCCTGAGGGTGCCGTGGGCCGGATCGAAGGAGCCGAGCCGCGCGCTCCCACCGAACGTTCCGGGACGGATCACGCCGACCACGTCGGACGGCCAGGCGACCGCTCCGAGATCGGGATCGTGACCGAGCCCGCCATCGAAGGTCTCGACCAGTTCGGCCGCGGCGGGAGCGCCGACCGCGACGAACGACGCGCAGTTGGTGCCCGGAAGCCCCGGCGTCCCCGCGACCCCCTGTGCCGCCAGGTAGACGCCCTGCAGCCGCGTATCCAGCGGCAGGTCGATGCGCGCCTGCGCCGCACCTCGGCCGTTGAGCGGCAGATCGATGACGAACAGACCGCCGCGGACCGACAGGCAGTCGCTGGCGAAGAACGGCAGCACCACCGAGCCGACCTCCGGGGCCAGCAGCAGCGCGAACGGCACGGCACCCGGTCCACCGAGGACCACCGCGTCGACGCCGGTGCCGAGCGACCCGGAGCCACGGAACCGCAACAGCCCGGCGGGGCCTGGACCCTGCGCGGCCGCTTGCCCCGCGGGGACCAGCAACAGGACCGCCAGCGCGAGCACACGCGAAGCAGAGACGGAGGCGAGCAGCGAACCCATCGCGGACATGGTAGCGACCGCGCGCGGCCGGACAGGCCCCGGCAGCGCTTCGCCACCGACGCTCCCCCGAACAGGCGGCCCCTGGAGCTGCCTGCCTTATGCTCGTCACCCCGACACGGCCTCGCCGACCGGCCCGACATGGAACCAGGAACAGCCCTCGTCACCGGCGCCAGCCGCGGCATCGGCCGCGCGATCGCCGCGGCCCTCGCAGCCCGTGGCCAACGGGTGTTCCTGGTGGCCCGCGACGCCGAGGCCCTGGAAGCAGCAGCCACCGCGATCGCGGCGAGCACCGGTGCCGAAGCGCGCTGGGCCACCGCCGACCTCCGCGCGCCCGACGCCGCGGAACGACTGCTGGGTGCCTGCCACGACGTCTTCGGCCCACCGGGCATCGTGGTCAACAACGCCGGCACGGCCCCTACCGCACGCTTCGAGAAGACCGACGACGCGCTGCTCGACGAGGTCCTCGACCTCCATCTGCGCGCACCGCTCCGCCTGCTCCGCGCGGCACTCCCCGACCTGCGCGCCGCGCCCCAGGGCACCGCGGTGCAGGTCGCCTCGACCGCCGGCCTGCGCGGCTTCGCCTACACCACCGCCTACACGGCTGCGAAGCACGCGATGGTCGGGATGACCCGCGCGCTCGCCGAGGAACTCGGGCCGGACTCCAGTGTGCGGACCTACGCGGTCTGCCCGGGCTTCGTCGAGACCGACCTCACGCGCGACGCCGCGGCCACGCGCGGCCCCGAACACGCCGCCAAGGCGATGCAGGCGATGGCCGCGATGAACCACATCGGCAGGATGCATCGCGTGGAGGAGGTCGCCGACGCGGTGGTCGAGCTGATCGTCCGCCGCCCTGCCGGCACCATCCTCGACCTCGATAGCGAGCCGCCGTGCTTCGTCGAGTCCCGACCCGTCTCCCAGCCATGACCCGACCGACCTCCGCCCCCCGCGGCCCCTTCGACTTCCGCTTCGAGGTCGACGACCACGGCGTCGCCGTCCTCACCCTCGACCGCCCCGAGCGCCTCAACTCGCTGACCTTCGCGATCTACGCCCAGCTCGAGCGGCTGTTCGTCGACCTCGCCACCGACGACGAGGTCCGGGCCGTGGTGCTGACCGGCGCAGGCAAGGGCTTCTGCAGCGGCGGCGACGTCGACGACATCATCGGTGAGCTGTTCCAGCAGGAGCCGCACCAGACGCTGGCGTTCACGCGGATGACCGGCGCCGTGGTCCGCAACATGCTGCGCCTCGACAAGCCGATCGTCGCGGCGCTCAACGGCACCGCCGCCGGCGCCGGCGCGGTGCTCGCCCTCGCCAGCGACCTGCGGGTCCTGGCCGACACCGCGAAGTTCGCGTTCCTGTTCACCAAGGTCGGGCTGACCGGTGCCGACATGGGCGCGGCCTGGCTGCTGCCGCGGATGATCGGCCACGGCCGCGCCGCCGAACTGCTGATGCTGGGCGACAAGATCGGCGCCGAGGAGGCCTACCGCATCGGCCTCGCCAACCGCGTCGTCGCTCCCGACAAGGTGCTGGACGAAGCGCTCGCGCTGGCCCGCCGCCTCGCCGACGGCCCGCGGCTGGCGATCGGCATGACCAAGCGCATGCTGGTCAACGAGTGGCCGATGGACCTCGAGTCGGCGATCGAGCAGGAGGCGCAGGCCCAGGCGATCCTGCTGCGCTGCCACGACCACCGCGAGTTCCACGCCGCGTGGTCGGCGGGTCGCCCGCCGCGCTTCGAAGGCCGCTGAGCCGCACCGCGATGAACCAGCACTTCGATCCCTGCCTCCCCGACGGCGACCTGCCAGACGACCTCACCGCCTTCGCGCAACGCATCCGCGCCTTCGCCGCCGAGAAGTTGGCGCCGTTCGCACGCGAGATCGACGAGCGCAGGATCTTCCGCCGCGAGATGGTGGCCGACCTCGCTGCGGCGGGCATCCTCGGCGGGCCGCTCCTTCCCGCGCACGGTGGCGCCGGCTGGAGCGCCCTGCAACTCGCCCTCGCCCACGAGGAGATCGGCGCGGTCTGCGGCAATGCACGCGGCTTCCTTGCCGTGCAGACCGGCCTCGTCGCGCAATGCCTCGAGCGCTTCGGCAGCGAAGCACAGCAGGCCCATTGGCTGCCACGATTGAGCAGCGGCACCGCGATCGGCTCGTTCGGACTCACCGAGGAAGATGCCGGCTCCGACGTGGTGGCGCTCGGATGCCGCGCCACGCGCGACGGTGACGGCTACCGGATCAACGGCCACAAGATCTGGAACACCAATGGCGGCATCGCCGACGTGACGCTGGTGTTCGCCACCGTCGACCCGGCGGCGAAGCGCGACGGCATCACCGCGTTCCTGGTCGAGACCGACCGACCGGGCTTCGTGCGGAAGGACATGGACGGC
The DNA here is from genome assembly GCA_030432695.1 of bacterium. Taxonomy (GTDB): domain Bacteria; phylum Planctomycetota; class UBA1135; order UBA1135; family UBA2386; genus JAUILN01. Next base: position 116,121 of record JAUILN010000019.1, read on the forward strand.
GTCGACCTCGGCCACCGCGGCTCGAGCCACGCACGCCTCGAGTTCGAAGACGTCGCCGTCGGTCCCGACGCGGTCGTCGGCGGGATCGGCAGGGGCTTCGAGGTGGCGATGGGCGGACTGCACGCCGGCCGCCTCTCGGTGGCAGCGGGCGCCGTCGGCATCCAGCGCGCCGCGTTGGCCTGCGCACGCGAACACTGCCGGACCCGCGAACAGTTCGGCCGCTCCCTCGACCGCTTCCAGATGGTCCAGGAGCGCCTCGCCGACATGACGGTCGAACTGCTGGCGAGCCGCGCACTGGTCCATCGCTGCGCCGCCCGTCGCGATGCCGGCATCGAACACGCCGGCGATCTCGCCGCCGCCAAGCTCTACGCCACCGAGGCCGCGTCCCGCGCCGCCGACCAGGCGATCATGCTGCTCGGCGGCCGCGGCTACAGCAGCGCGGCCCCCGCCGAACGCCTGCTCCGCGACTCGCTGGGCCTGCGGATCTACGAGGGCACCTCGATGATCCAGAAGGGCCTGCTGGCGCGCGCGCTGAACGACGGCTGATGCGCTGCGCCGCGTAACTCTTGCGGCGCGAAGCGGAACCGCCGCCGAGCAGATCGGACGAGCCACTTGTCGTCGGCTCGCGTAGGGCCTCCACTCGTTCATACGGAGGAATGATCCTCCCCTGCCCTTTCTCTACAGCATGAAGCTCTCCCTTCGCTCCCTCTCCCTCGTCGCCACCCTGTTCGCCGCGCCGCTGGCCGCGCAGAACTGCTCCGACCTGAGCGTCACCGGCGACGGCTCCCCCGGGACCAACCTGACGATCTCGGTGACCGGCTCCGCTGCCGACGCCTTCACCTTCCTCGCGGTCGGCCAGGACACCGGCACCACCACGGTGAACCTCGGCCCGCTGCTCAGCTTCGACCTGGGCATCGCCTCGCCGTTGGTCCCGCTGCCGCTCGGCGTCGCCGACGCGAATGGCGACGTCTCCATCTCGCTGGACCTGCCGACCGGCGACTTCCCGCGGATCGACGTCTACGGCCAGGCGTTGGCCATCTCGTTCGAGATCGGCCAGGGCCGGCCGACCCTGACCGCCTGCGTCTCCGACGTCGAGGCGTTCGGTATCGGCAGCTCGAACTGAGCCGAGCCGCATCGGCTCCCGGGCGGCTCACGGATCCGAGAACGCGATCGTGATCCGCCCGGTCTCCTCCCAGTTGCGCAGCGTCGGCGCGGTCGCCTGGAACTCGCTCACCACCTGGGTCGTCTCGACCTCGGGGACGAGGCGCAGGATCTGCCGCAGCCGCTTCAGCCGCTCCAGGCTCAGCGTGTCGGACCGCACGTGCCGCCCGGTCGCATCGCGGCCGACCACCACGTCGGGTGCCTCGATCCGGATCCGGGTCTCGGAGGCAACGCCCCAGACGCCGTCGAACAGGTCGATCAACCAGCCCTGCACCGCCCGCCGCGGCTGGACCTCGCCCGGCTCGAAGAACGCGTCGAGGCTCGCGGTGAAGGCGATCGTGTTGTCGGTGAGCACCACTTCCAACGAACGGCCGCTGACCTCCTCGAACTGCTCCGGCAGGGTCTCGAGCAGGAACTCCTTCATCTCGCCCGACTGCGAGTTGATGAGTTCCACGCCGTCCAGCATGTCGCCGGAGCCCTCGGCGTCTTCATAGGGGCCGCCCTCGTCGAGCTTCCCGCCCGGGGCCTCCGACAGGAACGCGAAGGCGAGGCTGCGCCGCAGCTCGGCGAGCTTCTGGGCCTTCACCTCGCCCATCGAGTAGAGCAGCACGAACAACGCGAACAGCAGGGTGACCATGTCCGCGTACGGCACCACCCAGAGGTCGTGTTTGGGGCCCGAATCACGGCGGTCGAGCAATCGACTCGCGGAGCCGCTCGCCGACCGGCTCATGCGGCCGCCTGCTCCTGGACGTACACCGAAAGCCGCGTGCGGAGCACGCCTGGCGCGATACCCGATTGGATGCCGAGCACGCCCTCGAGGATCATGCTCATCCGCACCTGCTCGCGCTGCGCCTGCCGACGCAGCTTGAAGGAGGCGGGCAGGCAGACGAGGTTCGAGTAACCGACGCCATAGACGGTCGCCACGAATGCTGTGGCGATGCCCTTGCCCAGCTCGCCGGGCGAGGCGAGCTGACCCATCACGTCGATCAGACCGAGGACCGCGCCAAGGACGCCGATGGTCGGGCAGAGCGAACCCCAGTTCTCCCAGAACCGCGACGCGACGCGCAGGTCGGAGAGGGTCAACTCCATGTCGGTCTCGACGGTGTCGCGCAGCGCCTCGGAACTGCTGCCGTCGACCGCGAGCCCGAGACAGCGGGCGAGGAACGGATCGAGGTCCTTCTGCTCCAGGCGTTCCTCGAGTGCGATCAGCCCCTCGCGACGCGCCAGGCTGGCGAGTTCGAGGATGCTGTCGCGCACCACCGCGAATCGCTCGGGCGGCGGGCGGACGATCCGCGAGAAACCGCGCAGCCCCCGGAGAACGTCATAGTGCGGCGTCGACACCAGCACCGCACCGAACGACCCGACGATGACCACCAGGAACGCGGTCAGGTTCAGCAGCGAGGCTACGCTTCCGCTGGTGTGGTAGTGTCCGCCCACGACCGCGCCGATCGCGATCAGCAGGCCGAGGACGGTCATCGAGTCGAAACGCCCGCGCATCTTCGGATTCGCCGCGACCCGGGCACTGCCGGGGTCCATCCGGAGCATCGGCCACCGCACACGCGTCCCTTGAGGCGACCGCGGCCCGGAACCGCCGTTCCGGGCGCCCACGCGGCCCGCTATCCTCCGGGGTGGCCCGCATCCCCCACCCCTCGAGAGGTCGTTCGTTGGCAGCCGATCCGTCGCCCTACTGGAACCCCAAGTTCGAGACCCTCCCCAAGGACCGGCTCCAGGCGCTGCAGCTCGCGCGGCTCCGGAAGCACGTGGCCCGCGCCATCGAGACCTCGCCGTTCCATGCGCGTCTCTACGCCGCCGCCGGGGTCTCCGCCGACGACCTGCAGACCCTCGACGACCTCCGCCGCCTGCCGTTCATGACGCGGGAGGACTGGATGGCCTGCCAGGCCGAGAAGCCGCTGTTCGGTGATCTGATCACCCGGCCCGAGGACGAGGCGATCCGCTACCACCTCACCTCGGGCACCAGCGGCCGCCAGCCCTTGCGCGTGCTCGACAGCCGCAAGGACTGGAGCTGGATCGGCGAGATGTGGTGCTACGGCTTCTGGGCCTTCGGCGTGCGGCCCAAGGACCGGGTGTTCTTCGCGTTCTCCTATGGCTCCTTCATCGGCTTCTGGGGCGCGCACTACTGCTGCGAGAAGATCGGCTGCCTGGTGCTGCCCTCGGGCAACATGACCACCGAGGCGCGGGTGAAGCAGATCGTCGAGATGGGTGCGACGACCGTCTGCGCGACGCCCACCTATGCACTGCGGATGGCGCAGGCCGCCCAGCAGATGGGCATCGACCTCGCCAAGGACTCGAAGGTCGACAAACTGATCGTCTCGGGGGAACCGGCCGGCTCGATCCCCGCGACCAAGCGCCTCATCGAGGAGATGTGGGGCGCGAAGTGCGGCGACACCGCCGGCATGACCGAGATCGGCACGATCATGATCTACGAGTGCAGCCACCAGCCGGGTGGCACGCACATCCTCGAGGACCACTTCATCGAGGAGGTCCTCGATCCCGAGACCGGCGAGCCCTGCGCCTACGGCCAGGAAGGCGAGCGCGTCGTCACCTCGTTCGGCCGCGGCTTCATCCCGCTGATCCGGTATCGCACCAAGGACCTGGTGAAGAAGGTCCCACACACCACCTGCGGCTGCGGCCGTACCGGCGACCTCTACGAAGGCGGGATCCTCGGCCGCGTCGACGACATGAAGTGCATCCGCGGCACCAACGTGTATCCCCGCGCGGTGGAGTCGATCGTCCGCGAGTATCCGGAGATCGAGGAGTTCCAGATCGTGCTGACGCGCAAGGACGGCATCCAGGACGAGATCACCGTGCAGGTCGAACTCGCCGCCGACAAGCGCTCCATGTGGGACGCGATGATCCCCAACCTCGGCAAGGACCTCGCCGACGCCCACGAAGGCCTCCGCTTCAACCTCGAACTCGCCGACGTCGGCGCTCTGCCCCGCTTCGAGCTGAAGGCCAAGCGCCTACAGGACCTGCGCTGACTCCGAAAGTCTGTCGTAGTCGGTGCCAGGCACGAACCACGACAGACTTTGTGTCGCGATCGGTGCCTGGCACCAACTACGACAGATTCCCGCCGAACCCGCCTCCCGGAGCCCGACCATGACCGTCCACGACGCCAAGACCGACCTGCTGGGCGACGAGCTCAGCGCCGACGAGCAGGAGCTGCTGGATCTGTATCAGCGGCTGCGCGCGCTCGCCGAGCAGGACGACCTCGCGCCTTGCGTCACCGCCAACGTGAAGCAGGCGATGGTGATGCTCTGGAATGCGTGCAACGACCTCGGGATCGCGACGGAGGAGCCGGGATGTGACTGAGCGGGGCGGCACGCGATGACGACCAGGCCTGTCCGCATCTTCGTCTCCTCGACCTCGAAGGACCTCTGGGAGCTGCACGGCCAGGTCGTGCAGAACCTGCGCGGGTCCTACGGAGAGGCGGTGGAAGTCGTGACGATGCGCGACTTCACCGCGGGCCCCGAACCCGCGCAGGTCGGCGAGGTCGCGAAGGTGGCCACCTGCGATGCCTTCGTGCTGCTGCTCGGCTGGCGCTACGGCACGATCCCGAAGGGCTTCGAGATCTCGCACTGCGCGCTCGAGTTCAAGGCGGCGCAGGATGCGAAGCTGATCTGCCTGGTCTTCGAGGCCGACGCCGAGCGCTTCCCACCGATACCCGGCAAGACCACCGACGACGGCGCCGACTGGGCCATCGGCCTGGGCAAAGTCAACGCGCTGAAGGCCCGCGCCAAGGAAGTCGCGCAGGTCACTTGGTTCGGACCCGACGACATCCAGGCGAAGGTGAACCAGGCGGTCCGCGAGCACGTCCTGCCGAAGTTCCCGAGTCTGGAGCCCACGCGCCACGCCCACGACCATCTCCCCGCACTCGTCGCCGACGACCGCGCCGCGACCTACCGCACCGCCGTCGTCACCGAGCACCAGTCGCTGCAACTCGTCGGCTTCCCGCGCAACGTCCGCGTGCCGATCCGCCTCGACGACCTCTACGTCGCGCTGAAGGCCGTTCCCGACCTCCGCATGTCGGGTGACCCGATGGCCAACGGCCTGGCCGCGCGGGCCGACGAGGAGCTACGCCGATTCGAGACCGACGTCCCGCTGTCCCACGCCTTTCCCACCGCCGACCGCTACGGCAACCGACGCGGCGTGGCGGTCCTCGGCGATCCCGGCTCCGGCAAGACCACCCAGCTCCGCCGCATGGCACTGGCCTGCGCCAAGAGCGACGACGCCTACGGCCCCAAGCACCTCGGCCTGCCCGACGACGTGCTTCCCGTGTTCCTGTCGCTGCGCCGCCTGCTCCCCGAAGACGATCTCGACCACGACCTCGCGCCCCTCCTGGTCCGCAGCCACGAAACTCGCATCGACCCCGCCCTGGCTCGCTGGGTCCTGCAGGAGCGCGGCCGCCTCGTCTACCTGATCGACGGCCTCGACGAAGTCCCCGCCGACCGCCGCGCCGACGTCTCCCGCTGGATCGAACGCCTGCGCCGCGCGAACACCAACAGCTTCCTCGCGGTCACCAGCCGCTATGCCGGCTACACCAAGGACGTCCGCCTCGACGAGCACTTCCTCGAGATGCACCTGCGCCCGCTCGAGGACGAGCAGATCGACCAGTTCATCCGCAACTGGAACGAGATCGTGCGCCGCGCCCTCACCCCCGACGAACCCGCATCGAAAGCAGAGGCCGCCGCCAACGATCTGATCGAGCGCCTCCGCAAGCAGCGCCGCGCCTCGCTCCGGATGAACGAGTTCGCCTCGAATCCGCTGCTGCTCACCAACATCTGCCTGGTGCACCGCGACCGCGGACGCGTGCTGCCCGAAGCGCGGGCCGCACTCTACGAGGACTGCCTCACCGTGCTGCTGGAGCGCTGGCGCGCCGCCAAGGAGCTGCCGGTCCAGTGGACCGTCGAACGCGCCAAGCAACTGCTGCAACCCGTCGCCCTGCATCTGCACCAGACGAACAAGACCCGCGCCCGCGCCGAGGACCTCTGCCCGGTCCTCGAACCGCTGCTCGCCGACGTCGGGTGGAACCAGAGCGCCGCGCGATTCCTCGAACTCGTCCGCGACGACAGCGGGCTGCTCACCGGCTGGAGCGGCGACGAATACGGCTTCCTCCACCTCGGCTTCCAGGAGTACCTCGGCGCTCTGGAACTCGCGCGCCTTGCCACCGACGCGGCCTTCGCCCGCCAGGACATCGCCCAGGCCCTGGATCCCGTCGTCCGGAGCTTCGGCACCCCCTGGTGGGAGGAGGTCCAGTTGCTGCTCCTCGCCGCCGAAGGCACGCGGCTGTTCCGCCCGTTCTTCGACCGCGTCGTGGAGTCGGCGTCCTTCGGCAAGCACGAGGCGCTGGTGCTCGATGCGTGCCGCGAATCCTCCAAGACCTCGACGGCGCCCTTCCGCAGGGTCCTGGACGGAACGAAGCCGCAGCACCTGAAGCCCGCCGAGTGGCAGGCCAACCAAGCGGTCGCCCGCGCCGCCCTGCTGGAACTCGGGCCCGCGCCCGCCGAAGCCAGGCAAGCATCGCCGAGCCGCGGCGACCACGCCGGCGGGAACCGCTTCGTGCAGCAGCCGACCGGCATCGAACTCGTGCGCATCCCTGCGGGGACCTTCTGGCAAGGCGCAGACGAACGGCGACGGGTGTGGACCTGGGAGAGCCCCCGCCACGAGGTCACCCTCCAGGAGTTCTGGATCGCCACGACCCCGATCACCAACGAGCAGTACCGCCGCTTCGTCGAGGACAAGGGTGCGCGCGCCCCGGAATCCTGGAAGCAGCGCGACCTCAACCAGCCCGACCAGCCGGTCGTCGACGTGTCGTGGCTGGAGGCGACGGCCTTCTGCGAGTGGGCAGGCCTCCGGCTCCCGAGCGAGTCGGAGTGGGAGTTCGCGTGCCGCGCCGGCAGCGACACCCACTACTGGTCCGGCGACGCGGAGTCCGACCTGGAACGCGTCGGTTGGTACGGCAGGAACTCCGATGGTCACCCGCAGCCCGTCGGCAAGAAGCCAGCCAACCCGCACGGCCTCTTCGACACGCACGGCAACGTCTGGGAGTGGTGCCGTGACGAGACCGAAGGCGACCCGAACTCGACCACGGACTACGAGAAGGCGCCGAGAGAAGGCAGTCCCTTGTTTGGTACAGGCGCCGTGTCCCGGGTCGTGCGGGGCGGCTCCTGGTTCGACCACGCGGGCTTCTGTCGCTCCGCGTTTCGCGCCGGGTTCCACCGCGCCCACCGCGGCGACGACGTCGGTTTCCGTCCCGCCAGTTCGTCACCTGTCGACTTCACCACCTCACCCCGGTAGCCTGCGCGCTCGCGGCGTGGCGCAGCCCGCCGCAATGCGCGCACTTCGCAAAGTTCGTCCTTGACGGCAGGCTGGCAGGAGGGTGTGGGGAGGGAGAGGTATGCGCAGCAGCGACCCCTACCCAGGTGCACCCCCGGCGATCAGCGCGCGGGTCCTGACCCTCGCGTGGTCCCCCTCACTCGACGCGATCGATGAGGCGCCCTTGCGCGGCTTGGTCCGTCCGGCCAGCCCGTCGCATTGCCAGACCGTCGCGCTCGGGGTCCTGCTCCGACCGCGACGCCGTGCGCGTGACGCACCGCGGTGTGGTCCGCGCCGGTCGAAGGGCCGGCGGAACAATGCCAGCGGGCGCCGGGGGTCGTAGGGCGTGAGCCCGAGCCTCCCGGTGCCCGCGACTTTTCTCGGCGTGTGCAGGAGGAGTACGGGGCGACCTGAGCGCAGCCGCGCCGCGCGACGCGCCGGGCCATCGCTCGGCGGGGCGCCCTTCGGGCTGCTGCCCGCCTTCGCGTTGGCCCGGCGCGTCGCGCGTGGTCCGCGGCCGGTGGCGCGGACCGGGGGAGCGTGGTGGGTGGACCGGAGGTGTTGACGGTCGCAGCGAGAGTGGGGCCTGCGTCAGGCTTCAGGCGCAGGATCGGTCACGACCTCGACGCCGGGTGAAGTGGTGAGGTGGGTAAGTGACGAACTGGCGGGACGGAAACCGACGCCGGCGAAGCGGTAGGCGCGGGGGAGCCTGTTGCGATACGCGGAGCGACAGGAGCCCGCGTGGCCGTCCCAGGAGCCGCCCCGCACGACCCGGTTCACGGCGCCTGTACCTAACAAGGGACTGCCATCCGGTAGGGGCCAGGCAAACTCCTTCAGCTCATCAATCGCGCCGTCATTCCAGTCGTCTTGGCACCACTCCTCGACATTGCCGTGCACATCGAACAGCCCCCAACCGTTCGCAGGCTTCTCGCCAACGGCATGCGTTCGTTGCTCGGAGTTCCCGGAGTACCAGCCGGCGCTTGCCAGGTCCTCCTCGGCCTCTCCCGACCAGTACGCCGTCTCACTCCCCGCACGGCACGCGCCCTCCCACTCCGACTCGCTCGGCAACCGCAGCCCGGCCCAGGCGCAGTACATCTCTGCGTCGTACCAGCTCACCTCCACCACAGGATGGTCCACCTGCTCCCTGGACTCGCGGTCCTGGAACCCCGGCCGGAACTCCGCGAACCGCGCGTTGGTGATCGGCGTGGCCCCGATCGCGAAGGACTCCGCGAAAGTGATCTCGCGCCGCATCAACTCGTCGCGATTCCCGGTCTCCCCCCTCTTCGCACCCATCGTGAACGAGGTCCCCGCCCGCACCACGCGCCAGAACGGCTTCCCGTCCGGCCCCATCCACGCAGCGACCTGCTCCTCGCTCGGCCGCGGCCCGAAGGCCTCGTGCTCGAACATCCGCCCCTCGGCAGCCTCGACCTTGTCCGCCGCCTCGGGATGCTCCGCGGCCACCGCGCGCAGGGCCTCGCGCAGGTACCACAGCTCCTGACAGTCCTCCGAGCGAGCCGCAAGCTCGCCGAGGGTCTGGATGCCGGCCTCGAGGTCGCCGACGAGTTCCACCACCCGCGCGTACTGCTCACAGCGCGCATCCCGGTCGTCGCCATCCAGGTCGAGGATCTCGAGCACGACCTCCTTCGACGCCGCAGCCACCGACGCCAACGCGCGCCGCGCCAACACCGCGTTCTGCCTCGCGATCTCGCGCAGCCAATGATCCGGCTCCGCCGACTTCGCGATCCACAGCGCGAACGGTTCGGCCCAGCGCCCCTCCTTGCCGGTGAGCTGCGGCAGCGTGCTCGCCAGCCACTCCGCACCCGCAGCACCACCCGCACGCTTGGCGATGCCCTCCGCGACCAACGCCTCGCGGAAGCTCTTGTGCCAGAACACCCAGTGCTCGTCCTTGGCATCCGGCTGCAGGATGCCGGTGCGCTCGGAGACCAGCCGGAGGAACACTCGCGGGTCGAAGTTCCCGTCGTGGTTCCTGAAGTCGTCGATCGGCCGCAGCGCCGCCAGGGAGCCATCAGCGACCGCGGCCCAGAGCGCATCGACCAGCGCCCCCTCGGTGCACTCCGCGTGCTCGCGCTCGTTGACGAACCAGGCCAGCACGCGTAGCGCCTCGCGAGTCACCTCACCGCCCGGCATCGGCAGCTCGGGGATCCGGTTCCGCCCTGCCAGCAGATGGCCGAGCACCTGGTCGTACAACTCGTGCCGCAACCGCTTCGGCTCCTCGCCCCGCTCGAAGAGCATCGCGATGAAGGTGAGATACAGCGGCACTTCGCGCAGCTCGCTGAAGCTCGGCGCACTCTCCAGATGCGCCCAGGCCTCGCGGGTCTTCGCCTCTACGTCGATCTTCAGCGGACTGGTCGCGAACCAGTTGTGCAGCAGAGCCCGCTGCCGGTCGCGTTCCAGCTTCAGCAGCTCGACCTCGCGGAAGGTCCCGCCGAGCGGCTCGTAGCCGATGCGCCGCGTTGCGACCACGATCCGCAGGTGCGGGTTCTGGTCGGCGAACGACCGGAGGTCGCGGCGCACCCGGTCGCGGTCTCGGCTGGCCACCTCGTCGAGGCCGTCGAGCAGGAGCACCACCCGGCCGGGTTCCCGCGTATTGGCCATCAGCGCGAGCACCGCGTCGATGTCGTCGTTGGTCGGATACTCGCTCCGCACGAAGTCGGGCAGCTTCAGCTTGCCGTCGTTGCGGGCCCAGCGCGGCAGCGAGACGTAGACCGGCAGCAGGCCGTCGCCTTCCTCGGCGAGACGACGCGCGAGGCAGCGGAGCATCGTGGTCTTGCCGGTTCCGGGGTGACCGCGGACGACGTAGTGGCCGGGGCGGCGGCCCTCGCCTTGGGCGGTTTCCAGGGCGACCAGCTCGTCCAGAGTCATGCGGCTACTGGCGAGCCAACGGAGGAATCGAGCCTGCGGAAGGGCTCGATTCAGTTCGCGCCGGAGGCCGGAGAACACCTGCCGCGAAACCGCAGGCCCCACATCGAACAGGAAGCATGGGATCGCAGACGAACCAGCCTCGGGGGTGGCGCGCACGCGCTCCAACAGCTGATCCGCAGAGTCTCGGCCTACCTTCACATGAACGAGGCCAGCCCAGCTTCCGGCGACGGACATCGCAGCCTTCACGACGCCATCTGCACCACGGCCGGCAAGTGTTACGAGCCGCCCAGCCGGCAGCCCGGCCAGCGACAACTCCGACGGATCCGCGAAGTCGAGATCCCCATCCAACGACAACTCCACATACACCTGCTCCAGCAGCCGCTCGAGGTCCTTGCTGGTGTCGACCTCGCGCCCCGGCCGCAGCCGACTGAGCAAGAGCGCCCGATGCTCGCGCTGCACCTCGTCGCGGTAGGCCTCGAACGCATCCACCAACCCACCGGGCGCCGCCGGCCGCAGCGCCTCGATGCGCTCCCGCAGCTCCACGGCTTGCGCGATCACCTCCTCGAGCAGCGGGCGGGCGTGCGGCGCGCCGGGTTCCAGGCAGGCTGCCACGTGCCGTCGAGGTGCACGACCGTGTGCCTGCCGCGATACCAGGGCTGGATGCACTCGGCGCCGGCGGTGCCGCCGAGACCGAACCGCACCTGCTGCTCTGCCACGACTCGTTCGAGTGCGGAGACGAAGTCCGGGGCATCCAGTGACGACTCGAGGACGGTCTCGACCAGACTCGGACGCAGGAAGCCGGCCCAGGCTTGGGCGAAGGCGTCGATGAGCGCATGCGGTCGATCCGTGGCCCAGGCATGCCTCGTCCGACCGGGTCCGGTCCTGCTGCGCGATCCACTCGGCCACGGCGGTGTGATCGAGACCGCCGGCACGCCAGTCCAAGGGCAGCGGGTTCTCGTCGCTGCCGGGAGCGCGGGCCACGAGGGTCGGCGCTTCAGGATCCGGCAGCAGGCGCAGTTTCCAGGGGCGGTGGGCATCCTGGTGCTCGGCCAGCTGCCTGGCCAGGGACTGGAGGCCCAGGGTCGGCATCGTCTGATGAAACGACTTGTGCTGTTCAACAGAACAGGTGCCTTGGTGAGACACGATGTCGAAGGCCACCACGGGCCTGGCTGTCCCGTCGTCGCCGGAAACCCGAACGGCACGCGGCGTCTCGACGAACGTGAGGGTCACGACCTCGCCTTTGCCCGCCTCCGACAGGGGGTCACCGGGAGGGAGTGCCTGGCAACCTCCGGCGGGCAGAAGGAGCAAGACGAACGCGCACGCCCTACTCCACCGCCGGCAACCGCAGCGGCCCCAGATCCACCTTCGCATACCCCAGCAACGTCCCCGTCGCGAACGCCAGGTCGATCTGCGCCACCTGGTAGTCGACGATCGCCTTGATCTCGGAGATCTGCGCGTCGCCGAGCGAGCTGAGGGCTTCGAAGACCTCGCGCTGGGTGCGCACGCCCTGCTCGAACTGCTCGACCTCGGCCTCGTAGTTGGCGCCAGCGACCACCACCTTCTGCCGTGCGGCGACGATGCGGCGCCAGTTCTGCTCGACGATGTCGACCATGTCGAGGACCTCGCGGCGGACCTGGAGTTCGCGCGAGCGGCGCGTGGCCATGGTCTTGGCACGCTTCAGGATCGCCGAGTCGAGCTGCGCGACGCGGCGCTGGTTGGTGAACGGGATCTCGAACGAGAAGCCGACGAACAGCTCGTCGTGGTCGAGGTCCCATTGCGAGTCCCAGGCGCTACCGAGGCCGTTGTCGCGCTCGAGGGTGCCGTAGGAGAAGTCGAGGTTGGCCAGCGGCAGGATCTGGTTCTCGCGAAGCCCCACCTCCAGCCCGTTGCGGACCAGACGCAGCTCCAGCTCGATCAGGTCGAGGCGCTCGGCCAATGCCGCGTCCACGAGCTGCGCGCGGTCGAGTTCGAGACTCGCCAACAGCGGCTCGGTCGAGGTCTCGATCATCGCGGTGCCGTCCAGCGGCAGGCGCGGGTCGACCAGGAACGTCTTCAGCTCACGCTGCCGGAGCCGCCAGTCGGTCTCGGCGACCACCACGGCCTCGTAGAAGCCGACCTTGCTCAGCTCCGCCCGGATGTCCTCGATCTCCGGGCTCACACCCTGGGCGATCCGCGCCCGCGCGACCTCCAGGTTCTGCTCCGCAAGCCGGAACTGCTCGGCACGCACGTCGAGGAACCGCCGCGCGGCATACAGCCGCCAATAGGCCTTCTCGCCCTTCGCCAGGATCGCCAGCACCTTCAGCTTGGTCTGCACCTCGCTGATCCGCTCGCCGACCCGCGCCATGCGGATCGGCGCGAGCGCCGCGCGGGTGCCGCCGCCACGGAGCAGCGGTTGACTGAACGAGAACCGGGTGGCGGCGAGGTACTGATCGAAGCGCTGGGGGTCGGTGATGCTCTTCTGCTTCCACAGCGACTCGAGCGCCACCGTGCCGCCGGTGGGCAGCGGCACCTTCAGACCGACCCCGATGTCCTGGTTCTCCCGCTCCTGCTCGATCTCGGTCTGCTTGATCACCGCGCCGTCGAGCAGCGGATCGTCGGAGGTGATCTTCGACAGCGGTCCATCGAGCTCTGGGGTATCGCCGCGGTAGTAGCCGTACTTGCCGCCGATGACCGCGTCGAATTTGCCCTCCTCCTCGCTGACCTTGCGGCCGGCGATCTCGGGATCGTAGAGCGCGACCTGCAGGTCGAGGTTGTTGCGCAGCACGTCGAGGCGGAACTGCTCCACCGACATGCCGACCAGGCCGTCGAGGACCTCCTGCACCGCCCGCGGCGGCTCGCCTTCGGCAACCGGCTCTCGAGCCCGCAGTTCCTCCATGCCCTGCTCGACGGTCCGCGACGGCGCGCGCGCAGAGTCGTCGAGCCGCCGGGGCGTGACCTCCCGGGTCCGCTCGGCGTCGTAGGGCAGGTCGACGTGGCCGAGTCCCCCCGGCCACAGGTTGCAGCCGGCCAACAGCACCGCGGCCGCGCATCCCGCCGCCAGGCCGACAGTCCTCGCCGTCGTCACTTCCCACCCTCCGCCGCCTCGGCCTCGCTCTTCGCCACCGCCGGCGGGAAGCCGTTCAGTTGGCGCCACAGCTCGAACCACACGGGCACCTCGTTCAGCAGCACCCAGCCCTGCGCGCGGGTCCCCTGCCGCAACCACCGGTCGTCGGGCCATGGATCGTCTTCGGGATCGGGCACGATCAGCAGGCGGAATCGACCTGGGCCGCTGTCGGTCGCATCGATCAGGGAGACCACGCCGCCGAAGGTGCCGACCGCCACCGACGGCCAGGCCACGATCTGAACCGCCGGCCAGCCCTCGAACTGCAGCCGCACCTGCCGTCCGGCCTGGATCAATGGGGCATCGTTGCCGCGGACGAACAGCTCCACCGCCTTCTGCGCCGAGTCCGGCACGATCTCGAGGAGCGGCTGCCCCCCCTTCTCGATCACGGTCGAACCCGGCACGGCCGAGAGCTTGAAAACCCGACCGGCACGCGGCGCCCTGACGTCGCGCCGCTCCTGCGCCGCCTGCGCGCTCTCGGCATCGAGCTTCTTCTGCCGCGCCATCGCGACCTTGCTCTGCGCGGCCTGCAGCTTGGTGCGCTCCTCGTTGATCTTCGCCTCGGCCGCGCGCCGCTCCTTCTCCACCTCGGCGCGCGCGTTGTCATAGTCGGCCCGCGCCGACTGGATCGCCGCGCGCTCGCTGGCCACCGCGGCTTCGGCCTGAGCCAGCTTCTGCCTGGCCTCGACCAGCTTGAGGTATGGAGCATACTTCGGCGCCAGCTCCTCCATGCTCCGCGCGATCGCCTGCGCACCGATCAGCGCCGCCTCGGCGCCGGCCAGCTTCTGCTCGGCCGACTCGACCTTGTTGCGGGCACTTTCGACCTTGGCCTCGAACGCGGTGACGACGAAGTCCCGTGCCTCCTCCAGGATCGTGATGTTGTGCGCGTAGGTCTCGACCTGCTGGAGACTCGACTCCAGGTCCACCTGGGCCTGCAGGACCTTCTCGCGCAGCCGCTCGAGCTTCAGGGGATCCTGGTCGAGGATCTTCAGCAGCTTCTCGCCCTTCTCCACGCGTTGGTTCTCGAGGACGTAGACCTCCTCGACCACGCCCTTGATCGGCGCGGTCACCACCTGCGGACGGTCCATCGGCGAGTAGGCGATCACCCGCCCATTGCCGAGCACGTTCTGCCGCCAGGGAGCCAGCAGCACGAACACGATGCCGACGACGAACACCAGCAGGAGGAGCCAGGCGATGCGCCGGATCCACGGCGACAGGTGCACGTCGTGGAGCGGCGCGATCGAACCGAAGCCGATGTCGCTACGGTCCATCAGGCCGCACCTCCGCGCACCGCCGCGATGGCACCGGGAGCCTCCGGACCATCGAGGTCGAAGGCGTCGTCGAAGTCCGAACCGATGCGCGGGTGGCAGGTGAAGACCAGCAGCGTCCAGGGAGCGTCTTCGCCACCGAGACCCTCCAGTGCCCGGGCGCGGGCCGAGCCATCGAGATCGTCCAGGGTCCCGTCGACCACCACGCAGCGCGGACCGCCGACGATCGCCCGCGCGAGCATCAGGAGCTTGCCGGTGCCCTCCGAGAGCGGCGCTCCCGACTGCGAGATCTCGGTCCGCAGACCGTCCGGCAACGCGAGCAGCTCCTCCAGGATGCCCAACCGCGACAGCGCCTCCCGCACCTGATCGATGGTCACGTCGGAACGCCCCAGCCGCACGTTGTCGATCACGTCTCCGTCGATCAGCTCCAGGCCCTTCACCAGATTGAGCTGCAGGCGTAGCGAGTCCTTGGCGATCTCGCGCACGTCGATCCCGTCGAACAGCACGACCCCCTCCGTTGGTTCGCGGAGCCCGCAGGCGAGGTCGGCCAGGGTGCTCTTGCCCGACGCGTGGGCGCCACGGATCACCACGCGCCGACCGGAGGGAACCAGGAACGACACCCCGCGCAACAGCGGCCGGTGACCGTTATAGCCGTAGCCGACGTCGCGCAGCTCCAGCTCCGCGCCGGGCGAGTCGCTGTCGTGCGATTCCCCGAGATCGGGTTCGGTGGGCAGGTCGTAGAGCACACCGACCTTGTCGACCGAGGCGCATATGTCATAGAACTCCTCGAACTGCTTGCCGGCCTTGGCGAACGAGGCCAGGGCCACCGAGACGATCAGCTCCGCGGCGACGAGTTGGCCGAGCGTGAGCTGGCGCTCCATCACCAGCCAACCGCCGAGGGTGAGGAGGGCCGTATGCGCGACCGCCTGCAGCGTGACCGCGCCGATGATCTGACGCAGCACCACGCGGTAATGGGCACGCCGCGCTTCCAGGTACTCGTCGGCGAGCTCGGCGAGGCGCGAGCGCGCGAACGCCGGCGCTCCGGCCAATCGATAGGTCACGGGCGAACGCGCGATCTCCTGCAATGCGGCGACGGTGTGGTACTTGGTCGCGGACTCACGGGTCGCGGTGCGGATTCCGCCGCGACCGAGGCCGAACACCACCAGCAGGATCACGCCGATCAGGATCGCCGCGAACAGCAGCAGGAACGGGTGATAGAAGGCCAGGACGAACAGCCCGATGACGGTCTGCAGCACCACGTCCATGCCGCCGATCAACAGGCCAGCCGCCGCCTTCTGCAGCTTCGCGACGTCCATGAACCGGTTGACCACCTCCGGTCCGTAGCGCGTGTCGAAGGCGTCGACCCGCACACGCGGCAGGCGCACCGACATGTCGGAGACCACCCGCACGAACATCTTCCGCTGCAGGATCTCGACCACGAAGCTCTTGAGCACGATGAGCGCGCCGGCGGTGCTGAGGAAGAACAACAGCACCAGGGCGAGCAGCACCAGCGGCTGGACGATTCCGCCGAACGCCACGTAGTTGACCAACGACTGGACCGCGATCGGCGCGGCGAGCCCGAGTGCTCCTACCGCCACCGCGAAGCCCACGACCACGCTGATCTCGGCCCGGTCCAACGACGCGAAGCTCCAGAGGCGTCGCAACGGGGTCAGCCGCTCGGCGGGAGCAGCGGCAGCACCGGACTCCCGACCCATGGCTTCGATGCGCGTCGCGCGGACCACGGTGGTGCCCGAGTCGAGTCCGAGATGCCGTTCGAGATCTTCGATACGCACCGCCTCGCGGGCGAAGCGGCCGGCGCGCAGCAGACCGACACGCACCGACGAACCCTCGGTCCCCCAGAGCAATGCGAGCGACAGCAACCCCTCGTCCTGGAGAACCAGCAGGACCGGCTCGCCGGGACGGATCAACGCGACGGCCTCGTCGACGCGAGGTCGGACCGCGGTCAGGGTGAAGCCGAGCCGGTGGCCGATCTCGCGCAGCCCTTCTTCGAGCCGGGGGTCGTTCGCGCCGTCGGCATCGAAGACACCAGCGAAGTCGGCGAGGACCCGCTCGATGGTCCGCGGCGAGATGCCGCGCTCGGCAGCTTCGGACAGGGCCAGGAAGAAGTCGGTGCGAGGACGCATGGATCGACGAGGCTCGGAACGGGCCGAATTGGCGCCCGAGGTAGGTCCACGCCCCGATGAGGGAAGGGTGGAATCGCCAATCCTTCGGCGAAACCGCGGCCTCGGACTCTTCTCATCGGAAGGATCTATCGGGAGATCTGCGAGACCGGCTCAAACAGCTTGGCTGAAAGGACTTCCGTCACAGTCATGGCCGAAGCAAAGAATCTGTTTATTCTATCTATCTGATCCTGGCAATCGAGTCCATCTATCTGACAAATGGAGAGGTTCGAGCCCGCCGAAGCAACGAACCCACCCATGGAAACGCCCCGCCCCCGCTCCCCATCCTCGCTCGGTCGCGACCTGCTGGCCGGATCCGTGGTGTTCCTGGTGGCGTTGCCGCTGTGCCTGGGAATCGCCCTCGCATCCGACGCGCCGCTGATCTCCGGCATCGTCGCCGGCATCGTCGGCGGTCTGGTGATCGGCCCGCTCAGCGGGTCGCACACCAGCGTCTCGGGCCCCGCGGCCGGCCTCACGGCAATCGTGATCGCACAGATCGCGACCCTCGGCTCGTTCGACGCGTTCCTGGCCGCCGTGGTGCTGGCCGGCGTGATGCAGCTGGGGTTCGGGATCCTGCGCGGTGGCTTCATCGCCGCGTTCTTCCCCACGAGCGTGATCAAGGGGCTCCTGGCGGCAATCGGCCTGATCCTGATCCTCAAGCAGATCCCCCACCTCTTCGGTCACGACATCGACCCCGAAGGCGAGATGTCGTTCGTCCAGCCCGACCGCGAGAACACCTTCACCGAACTGTGGCGGACCATCAGCGATCTGCACGGCGGCGCGATGCTGATCGGACTGGGCTCGCTCGCGATCCTGATGCTCTGGGACCGTATCGCACTGCTGAAGAACTCGGTGGTTCCAGCCCCGCTGGTGGTCGTGCTGTTCGGCGTGGTCGGCAGCCTGTTGCTCCGGGAGCTGGTCGGGGGCAATTGGATCATCGAGGAGTCGCACCGGGTGCAGGTGCCGATCTTCAGCGAGGAGGGTGGCGTAACCGAACTCCTGCGGCACCCCGACTGGTCGGTGATCGGTGGTTCGCCGGTCTGGATCGCCGCGGTGACGATCGCGATCGTCGCGTCGCTCGAGACCCTGCTGAACCTCGAAGCCGTCGACGGCCTGGACCCGCTGAAGCGCGACTCCAATCCCAATCGCGAGCTGGTCGCGCAGGGGGTGGGCAACATCGCCTCCGGAATGATCGGCGGACTCCCGGTGACGTCGGTCATCGTGCGCTCGTCGGTGAACGTGCAGATGGGGGCGAGGACCAAGGCCTCGGCGATCTTCCACGGGATCCTGCTGGTGGGCTGCGTCGGCCTGCTGCCCGCGTGGCTCAACGAAATCCCCCTGTCGGCGTTGGCGGCGATCCTGATCGTCACCGGCTTCAAGCTCGCCAACCCGAAGACCGTCCGCCAGATGGCCGAACGGGGCAGAGCACAGTTCCTGCCGTTCCTGGTCACCGTGCTGGCGATCGTGTTCACCGACCTGCTGGTCGGGATCATCATCGGCCTGGTCGTGGCAATCGGCTTCATCCTGCGCAGCAACATGCGCAATCCGCTGCGCGTCTTCCAAGAGAAGCACGTCAGCGGCGAGGTGACCCGCGTCGAACTCGCCAACCAGATGAGCTTCCTGAACCGGGCCTCGCTGCATGACCTGATGCACCGCGTCCCGGAAGGCAGCCACGTCATGCTCGACGCGTCGCAGACCGACTACATCGATCCCGACATCATGGATCTCATCGTGGAGTTCCGCGAAGAGGTCGCCCCGGCCCGCGGCGTGAAACTGAGCTTGAAGGGCCTCAAGAAGCACTACGACAGCCTCGAGGATCACGTGCACTTCGTCGACTTCTCGAGCCGGGAGGTGCAATCCAGCGTGACCCCGGATGCGGTCCTGCAGGCGCTGAAGGACGGCAACGAACGCTTCCGCACCGGCACGCAGCTCACGCGCAATCTCAATCGCCAGATCACCGCCACCTCCGCGGGCCAGTTCCCGATCGCGGCCATCCTGAGCTGCATCGACAGCCGCACTCCGGTGGAGATGCTCTTCGACCTCGGCCTCGGCGACGTCTTCAGCGTCCGTATGGCGGGCAACGTGGCGCGCGACAAGGTGCTCGGCTGCCTGGAGTTCTCCTGCGTGGTGGCCGGCGCCAAGCTGATCCTGGTGATGGGTCACACGAAGTGCGGCGCGGTCACTGCAGCGGTCAATCTCTACGACCGCGAGCAGACGGTGGCCGAGGCGACCGGGTGCGACAACCTCGGCGTGCTGCTGGACGCCATCTCGGAGGCCGTACCGGCCGAACGGCTCGAGGGCCGAGAGCGATGGGCCGACGCCGAGAAGTCCGCGTTCGCCGATCTGGTCGCGGCGCGCAACGTGGAACGCACCATCGAGACGATTCGCAACCAGAGCCCGTCGCTGGCCCGGCTCGAGCGCGAGGGCAAGATCGCGGTGTATGGCGCGATGTACGACGTAGCCACCGGCGAGGTCGAGTTTCTACCCACCACCGCTCCGGTGAGCCCGTGACCAGGTAGAGCCTCCGGACTCACCTCGCGTCTCCGGAGCCGATCACCAACCAGTCAGCCGAACGATCGAGTGCGGGCTCGTCGCCATTCCGCGGTGCAGCCAGGCCTCGGAGACCACGACCGTGACGGCGACGACGGCCACCAACGCCGCGAGGCCACGCGCGCCGAGCCACCGAGCGGTTCCTGCGGCGACCAGGATCGCGAACGCCGGGAACGACGCGAACACCAACCGCGCATTGGTGAACCACGGATAGGCGGGCGTGGGCCAGTACGCCTCCCGGAAGTCCCAGGCGAGCGAGATCGTGAGCAGTAGCGCCGGCGCCATGAGCGTGCCCACCCACAACGCGGCGCCGAGCGGTGGACGAGCCTCGACCCACTGCCTGCGCCGCGCCCCGAGCAGTGCTGCCGCGAGCAGCCCCAGCAACGAGACCCCCAGGTAGACGCCGTCGCTCCACGCGAGACCGAGTTCCACGTCGTGCCAGTGCAGCTCGCCACGCCACGCTCGGGTGACCGTGTCGCCGACGAACAGCATCCAACCCTCCAACGTGGTCACGGGATGCTCGCTCAGATTGGCCCAGGTCTGCGGTGCGAACCGCATCAGCTCGGTCTTGTGCTTCGAACCAGTGAGTTCGCCCATCCACGCCAGCGCGTAGCCGCACCAGAGGACCACCGGCAGCAGCAGGCCGATCGCCGTAGGGATCAGCGCCCGGCGAGCGTGTCGGACCGCGGGCCACAGCGCGACCAGCGCGGCGAGGACCATCGGCGCATTGGTCGGCTTGACCAATCCCAAGACGGCCAGCAGCAGGCCGACCCCGAGACCACGCCACGGCCCGGGAGCACGGCCGGCGGCCGCGGCGATCGAGTAGCCGGCCGCGGCCAGGAGCGCCAGCGGACCGAGCAGGACCCCGAGGACGTCGTTGTTCACGCAGGCCAGCACGTCCTGAGGCGCCAGCGCCACCAAGACCGCGGCACCGAGAGCTGCCGGCCAACTGCCGGGCACGGCGTATCGAGCCAGCCACCAGGTCGCGACCACCGCGCCCGCCGCGACCAGAGCGCCGAGCCAGCGGGTCCACAAGAGCAGGCCCGGGCCATCGAATCCAAGCGTGCCGCCCAGTCGCCACCAACCGGCAGCGAGCAGGTAGTAGACGGGTGGCTGGAACGCCTCGTAGTTGGGGCCCCGCTCCCAGGCCGCCTGGATCTGACGCCCGATCTCGACCTGGACGGCTTCGACATACTCCGGGTGCTGCTCGACCAGTTCACGCAGCTCGGGATCCCCGGCGAGGTAGTCCGGGTCGAGCAACATGCCCGGAAGAGCATGACCCATCGGCCCCGCTGTCAGGGGTCGCTGCCATTCCGGCGATTGGTAGCGCGCCCCCAGTTCGAGCGCCTCGCGGCCGAACGCGTCCGCGCCCTTCGCCGGCCAGTCGCCGTGGGCGTAGCGCTGCACGAGGTCGTAGTGGGTGTCCTCGTCGAGGTGCGCGTAGAGGGGCATCAACGACGCGAGCAGCGCGACACGGAGCGCGGCGAACACCGCCGCTGCGGCCACTCCCCAGACGACCCAGCGAGGCGGGACGCCGTCGGAGGGCCTTTTCCATGCGCTCCTGGATTGATCGGAAGGTGCCGCCATCGGACTTCGGAACGGTGCCGATGCACCCTCCTGCGAGCAAGGCCGGAGCACCGGATCCCACATCGGGACCGCCGCGCGATCCGACCCCATTGACAGCGCGCACAGGCGCGCACAAAACCAGGATCGGGAGAGCCCCGATCCCCGCCTCATCGCGGTGGAGGTCCAGCAGACCCAGGGAATTGGAGTCATGCTGGAGCGTTCACTTCCTCCACCGCCCCCTCCGTCTATCGATCCTTCCTGAGATGAACCGACGCTACCTGTACACCTTCAGCCTGACGGCTCTGCTGGCATCGGCCGGCGCCGCGCAGGTCGACGGCCGCATCGACTACCTTCGCGGCTGCACCAACCCCGGCCCTGCCGACAGCCTCCGCGCCGAACTCGTGAGCCCGCCGGTGTGGGTCGCCGACGCCAACGGCTATGTCGGCTTCGAGATCGAATCGCACCCGCGGCCGGGCGGCTGGCGCTACGAGACCAACTTCGCCGGCTACTCCGGCACCGGCTACTACCGCTGGGACGACCAGAACCAGCCGACGCAGGGTGGCTTCGGCCTGATGACCTTCCAGGTCAAGCTGCCGTTCAACGCCACCTACCAGCTCCGCATCCACAACTTCCACAACAACCCGGAGCCGAACCAGAGCAACGACTGCTGGGTCCGGGTGGATGGCGGCGACTGGACCAAGGTCTACTCGAACCTCGGCCAGGCGACGGTCGGCGTGTGGAACTGGCACTCCAACGTGCTGCCGCGCCAGATCGGCGCTGCCTGGCTGCTCTCCGCCGGAACCCACACCGTCGAGATCTCGGCCCGGTCGAACGGCTTCTGCATCGACCGCGTGCACATGTTCCCGAACCCGGTCGCGGGTGAGGACATCAACCTGCCGATCAGCGAGCGCCTGCGCTCGACCCCGCTCGTCGGTGGCCCTCTCGCGCTCGAGATGGACGACCCGAACAACGAGGCCGGTCTGCCGACCAACGGCAGCACCACCGCGTTCCTGGTCGGCACGATCGACCGCGCGCCCGGCGGCAACGACTGCGGCACCCCGGTCCCGGGCTTCGGTCCGACCGGTGGCCCTGGCGACGCCCTGCTGAACCTCCCCGCGGGCACTTTCCTGCTCGGCGGCCCGCTGGCCTGGTCCGGCCCCGGCAACCCGGCCGTCGCGCGCATGGTCGCGCCGAACGACCCGGGTCTCCTGGGCTACACCCTGCTGGTCCAGGGCATCATGGTCGATGGCGGCTCCGGCCGCGGCGTGTTCCTCGACGGCGCGCGCCTGACGTTCGGCAACCGGTGAATCCGGCCGGCGGCGGCGGAATCCGCCACACGCTTCCTCGGGCTCGCGCGCGGCCGTAACCTGCGCGCAGCCCGATGGACGTCCCCCTGACCACCTGGATCGCGGTCCCCCTGATCGGGGGCCTGATCGGCTATCTCACCAACTGGCTCGCGGTGAAGATGATCTTCCGGCCCATCAAGCCGGTGAAGATCCTCGGCATCCGGATCCAGGGCCTGATCGGCCGCCGCCAATCCGAGCTGGCGGCCAGCATCGGATCGGTGGTCGGGGACCATCTCGTCAGCCACGAGGACATCGTCAAGGGCTTCGAGAAGGTCGACCTCCACGCGCTGCTCGGCGAGGTGCTGAAGCGCGGCATGGCCAAGAAGATCGACGGCCTGAAGAGCCTGCCGCTGATCGGCGGATTCCTGACCGACGAGCGGATCGAGGATCTGCGCAAGTCGATCACCGAGGGGATCCTCGAACACAAGGCGCTGATCTTCGAGAAGCTCGAGGAGGCCGTGGAGCAGGGCCTCGACGTCGAGGAGATGGTCCGCGAGAAGGTCGAGGGATTCGAGGTCCGGACCCTGGAGACCCTGGTTCTCCAGGTCGCTCGGAAGGAACTCCGGGCGATCGAGATCCTGGGCCTGTTGCTCGGCGCCCTGATCGGCGTCGCCCAGGTCTTCGTGATCGGGCTGAGCGCGTAGCGCGCCGCCGTCCGGGACGGAGGAAGCGCAAGGAATATGCGTTCCTCCCCGTGATCCTCCACGCCCCGGGAGCACTGCGGAGCGGGATCCCGGCCGCCGAGGGCACATGCCCGCACGGTGGCGTTCCCGCTGCACCCGAGGCACCCCGTGTTCCCCCGAGCGATCGCGATCGGCTTCGCGCTCTCCCTGCACCTCACCGTCTCCGCCCAGGATGACCTTGCCGAGGCCCCGACCCGGCTGCACGGCATCTCCTACCAGGGCGCTCCCGGACTGACCCACGACGACGACGGCCAGCTGGTCGGCGGCTGCCGCGGCTACCGCGCCCGCTTCACGTCGGACGGACCCCGTTTCCTGCCGGCGCTCGGCCGAACGGCGCCACGTCTCTTCCCGGTCGACTTCCGCCTCGAAGACGTGGCCCGCGGGGCGACCCACCTGGCGTTGGCAGCCGCCGCTCCGGAGGCCGACGAACTCCAGGTCCGCTACGACCGCCGAACCTGCGTCGAACGCTACGACCTGCGAGCCGACGGAATGGCGCTCAGCCTGGTGTTCCCCGTCCCGGTCCCCGGAGATGGCGATCTCCGGGTCGCATTCGATCTGGACACCGAGCTGCAACCGACGCCGACCGACGAACCCGGCGTCGCGCTGCGCTGGCCGGGACTCGGCGGCATCGACATCGGTGGCGTCGAGGGGATCGACGCTCGCGGCCGCCGGGTCCGGGGCTCGATCGGGCTGTCCGGCCACACGCTCGAGCTCGGTCTACCCGCAGAGTTCCTGGACGCCGCCGAGTGGCCGGTGGTCCTCGATCCACTGATCGGAACCCGACTCCAGCTCGAAGGCACGACCGCGGACATCGGAGTCGAACCCGACATCGCGTGGGAGCCGCTCTCGCAGCGCTTCTGTGTGGTGTGGGAAGAGTGGTTCTCCAACAACGTCGCGGACGTCAGGGCCCGGATCGTCCGACCCGACGGCGTGCCGATCGGCAGCGAACTGTTCGTGACGCTGAACAGCGGCTCCCGGTCGATCGCACCCGCCGCCGCGTCGGTCCGCTTCCGCGGTCGCTTCGGAATCGTCTGGCAGGACGACCGGGCCGGCAACTGGGACGTCTGGGGCATCTCCCTCGATCCGACGGACCAGACCTTCGGCGCCCCCACTGCGCTCGCCGACGGTCCTGCCGACGAGGTGATGCCAGACGTCGGAGGCGACCCGAGCGACACCGACGACGATCTGGTGGTCGTCTGGCGCGAGATCTCGCCGAACGCGATCCGCGCCCGCCAGGTCTCCATCTACCCCGACGAGAGCCTGCGACGTTTCGCAACGAGCGAGGCGGTCCGCACCGGCAGCGGCCTGAACAATCCGCGGATCTCCCGGTCCGCCGGGCAGGACGGTCGCTTCCTGATCGTCTGGACCGCCGAGCAGACCGGCCACACCGACGTCGAGGGTTCGGTCTACAGCCGCAACCTCCAGCGGATCGGCAGCGCCTTCCGCATCGCCAACTCGGCTGCGGACGAGGATCTGCCTGACGTCGACGGCAACGGCAGCGAGTGGATCGTCGCCTACGAGACCGAGACCACGCCGGGGTCGAGGGACAACGACATCGTCGCGCGGCCGGTGTTCCTCGACGGCACGCTCCCCGTCCGCGGCTCGGAGTTCGTCGTCGAGGGGGACACCAACGACGACGAGCGCTTCGCCTCGGTCGCCTGGATGGGCGGCTCGGCGCTCATCGCCTACCTCGACCAGCGGGCGCCCGGCAGCGTGTGGGACGTCTACGTCCGCTCGATCGATCCGTTCACCTGCCAGAGCTGTGAAGGTGTGTCGGGGGTGCACGACACCGGCGGAGACGACAACGCCGGGGTGGTCGTGTGCGGCACGCACGGCCTGTCCGGGGACACCGCTGGCGACTTCGCGCTGATCGCCTACGAGAACGACAGCGGAACCAACCTTCAGGACGTCATGGGCGCGCTCTACCGCACCGACGACGGACTGGTCACCGATCTGGCCCGCGGCTGTCCCAACGGCGGCCGCGCTGCGGCGACGTGCGCCCGCGTGCCCCACGGCGGGTTCCAGATCCGCGTGCGAGACGTGCCGGGACTGGTGACCGTCTACCTGGTGCTCTCGACCGACCGACTCCTCGGCAGCGGCGCCTGCGGTGGGTGCGAGCTCGTCGCCGACCCGTTCCGCGGCTGGGTGCTGCCGGTTCTCAGCGACTTCTTCGGCAATGCCGGCGCCCCCCTCGCCCTGCCCAACGAGCCGTCACTGCGCGGCGCGACCTTCTATGCGCAGTGGATCAGCTCGGGTGGCCGCGGCTGCCCGACCTGGAACGTCGAGTTCTCGAACGCCCTGCTGGTGGAGATCCAATGAACACTCGCTCGAACCTCGTGTTCCTCATGGGATGTCTGGTGCTGCCCGCCACGGCCCAGGACCCGATCGACCCGTCTGCGCAGGCCGGCGGCGATGCGGCCGAAGCGACCCACGGCCTCTGCGTGTCGGAGGGCCAATGGGTCGGACTCGGACCCGGCTACCGGGTCGACTTCGTCGAAGACGACTGCCGCTTCCTGCCGGCACTCGGCCGCCGAGCGCCGCGCTCCCGGCCCTTGTCACTCCGCACCGTCGCGATCGGCCGCTCCGAGGCGACTCCGCGGACCGGCTGGCTCGCACGCGAACCGCGGACCCGTACCGGCAACACCCTGTCCCGGCGACTCACCGAGGACATCATCGAGCGCGTCGAGATGCGCGCGGAAGGCGCCGAGTTGAGCTACGTGTTTTCGCGTCGCCCCCCGGGGCACGGTGATCTCGTCGTGGAGGTCCACGTCGACACCGATCTGCCGCTGCAAGGCCGCGGACCCGCCGGCGAGTTGCACTTCGTGGATCCGGCCGTTGGCGGCGTGGCCATCGGTTCGGTGGTCGGGTTCGACGCCGCCGGCCGGCGCACCGCGGGCTCCACGGAGTACGGTGAATCTCGGATCACCTGGCGACTGCCTGCGGAGTTCGTCGAGCGCGCCCGCTATCCGCTGGTCCTCGACCCCATAGTCACCCGCGAGCTCACCCAGTCGGGCGACGACGCTCGCGCCCCCGACGTCGCCCGCACCGACGCGCGTACCCTGCGGACCGAGACCGTGCTGGTCTGGTCCGAGGAGTTCAGCGCCACCCACAGCGAGATCCGCGCCCGCAGCGGCACGCAACCGCTCGTGGTCCGTGGCTCCTCGAACCAGTTCGCGGTCGAGCCGAAGGTCGCCTACGTCCGCGGCGCCGGCACGATGCTGGTGGCGTGGCAGGAGGGCCCGACGCCGTTCGGGCCCTGGGACGTGCGCTGTGCGACGCTCTCCACCGTGACCGACTCGGCCAGCCCGCCGCAGCTGTTGGCCCGACGCGCCGCCGGATTCCCCGGGGTCGACGTCGGCGGTGAACGGACCACCAGTCGTGACACCGGGATCGTGGTGTGGGCCGAGACCGGGGTCGGCGTCCGCGCAGCGCAGGTCCGGCCGCAGACGATCACGTCGATCCCCGCGGTCGTGCGCACCACGACCGTGGCCGCCGACTCCACGTCGGTCCGCCGCACGATGCCTTCGATCAGTCGCTGTGGCGGCAACGGCGGTTTCTCGATGGTCGCATGGCGCGACGACCCGCTGCCGTCGGGAACCGGAGCGATCCGTGCAACGGTCGTGGACCGCAACGGCGCCCCGCTCGGCAGCGCGTTCCAGGTCGAGGTCGGCGGCTTCGATCCCGACGTCGACGGCAATGGCGCCGAGTTCGTGATCGGCTGGGAGCGCCCGACCAGCGCCACGCAGGGCCCGCGGGACGTGGCGTTCCGGATGCTGCGCTGGAATGGCAGCTCGCTCCAGGATCGCGGCCTGATCCGCGACGTCGGCGGACAATCAGGTCTGGACGAACGCGAGGCAGCGGTCGGCTACGAACCCGAGGGATTCGTGATCGCCTGGACCCGCGACGTCGCCGGCACCTTCCTCGACCGCGAGGTCGCGGCCACGGTGCTGCGCGCCGATCTCTGCGTGCGGTGCCGTCACGTCCAGCTCTTGGAAGACCATGGCCGCGATGCGAGCCCCGTGGTGTTCCCGACCTGGTGCTCCGGCGTCTCGCGCAGCGGCTCGAGCTTCGATCTGATCGTGCACGCCGTCCAGGAGCTCTCGCCGCCGTTCCGGGGTTCGATCCGCGCAGGCACGTTCTCCTTCCGGGGCAGCAGCGGGCACACCCAGCTCTACGGCTCCCTGGACAGCCTCGGCAACGGCGGCGTGATGCTTCCCGGCGGGGACACGATCTGGCCCGGCTCCGCCACGGGCCTCGTGATCGGTAGCAGCGGCGCGACCTTCGGGCTAGCCCGATCCCGCCCGAACCAGCCGGCGGTGCTGCGGCTCGGCTTCGGTGTCGCGCGGGTCGCGCCCTGCAACTTCCTCGGACCGGTGATCCTCCTTGGCGACGTCGAGAGCCCGCCGATCCTCACCAGCGGCTCGGGGAGTGCGTCGCTGAGCGTGCCGATCCCCTGCGATCCGCAGCTGCTCACGACGTCGGTCTTTGCCCAGTGGGTCACGCTGTCGCCGGGCAACCCGCTGGCCTGCATGACCCCGGGCCTGGGAGGCCTGGAGATCGCGACCTCGACGATGGTCGAGTATCGCATCGGCGGGTGAGCCGGGAGGGCCCGGAGCCACTGCTTCGCCGGTCGGCGCGTCCGGTTACACTGCCGGGCCGGCGTTTCCGGGAGCATCCGCGGCCCCGATCCGTCGGCCGGCCGCTGCCGACCCGGTTACAAGCCCCGGGACCGCTGGCTACCCCCCGCACGACCCGCCATGAGCCGACTCTCCCGCTGGACGTCCTGCCTCGCGGCGCTGTTCGCCGCCGCCCTTCAGGCTCCCTGCCAATCCTCTGCACCGACGGCCCAGGCGCCCCAGGAGCAGGAGGTCGACTGGCGCATGCCGTTCCGGTCGCCTCAGACCAACACGGCACCTCCGGAAGAGCTGTACCGACAGCTCCGCCCGATGTACGCGATCGCGAAGGCCGCGAAGCCGGACCAGCGCTCGCTCGACGAGAACGGCGCCGAGCAGATCGACGACCCGGCGTGGCAGGCAGCCCGCGACGAGATCGCCAGCGCCGAGTTCGAAATCGGCTACCTGTCGCTGGTGATCCGCGAGAGCCGCTCGGTGAACGACCGCGCGCTGGCCTTCTACGGTGGCTTCTACTGCCCGGACCCCCGTTGGGTGTTCAGCATCATCGAGCACATCCCCGGCGAACCGGACCGCGGGGTCCGCGCCGACGCGTTCGCCCGTGCGGTCGACTACCTGTCGGTGCAGTTCGGCCGCCGCAACGAGGGCGACCTCGCCGAATGGCAGGCCCTGAAGGTCGGACCGGCCGGGGAGAAGCCGCCGAAGCCCGGCGAGTTCTCGAACTCGCTCGATCCCACGCCGTTCGTGGCGATGCTGTTCCTGAAGGAGCAGGTCGACGTCCGGCAGGCGCTCTGGTTCTTGGCGCGCGCCGCGGAGTACCGTCCGGCCTTCGGCGCGGCGGCGCTCGACATGGCCCGCGAGCGATTGCCGAAGCTGATCGCTATGGACGACGAGGCGGTGCGCCGCGCGGTCGCCGACTTCCTCGCCGCCGTGGACCCCGACCCGGAACGGATCCCGCCCGAGGACCTCGCTGGGGAGGAACTCACCGACTGGCTGGAGCAGGTGCTCCACGCGCTGTTCCCGCCGATCCGCCGCATCTCCGACGGGCTGTTCGAGCTGTGGCCCGGCGAGGACCGCGACCAGCTGATCGAGGTCGGCTCCGGCATCCTCCGCAACGGTTCGGCGGGTGAGCCCGCGTCGGGCCGCACCGCCACTGGCCAGCCCTGGAGCGGGATGCGCATCGCGATGCTGCCGGAGCCCCTGGACCGCCTGGGCCTCGCCGTCGGCGATGCGATCACCGCGATCGACGGCATGCCGGTCGCCAGACCCGCCCAGGTGCTGCGCGCCCTCGAAATGGCCGCAAAGCGCCGCCGTGGCACCCTGGTGGAGTTCGTCACCGGCGCGGGCCAGCCGGGCGCCCTCGAGTACCGCTTCCGCTGAACAGCGCTACGGGTAGCATCCTCGCCCCGAAAACCGGAGCGATCCGCCGCCCGCCGTGACCCTCGCGACCCTCAACGACATCGTCCGCCGCTTCGGCGACCTCGAAGTCCTGACCGGTGCCAGCCTCCAGGTGGAGGAGGGTGACCGGGTCGGCGTCGTCGGCGACAACGGCTCCGGCAAGACGACGATGATCCGGGTGCTGGCCGGCGTCGACCAACCCGACGGCGGCACCCGCAGCCTGCGCAAGGGCCTACGGATCGCCTACGCCGAGCAGATCCCCAAGCTCGATCCCGGCACCACCGTCGGCGAGTTCGTGGAGCGTGGCGACGGCACCTTCGACGACTTGGCCGCCCGGATCACCGAACTCGAGCACCACCTCGCCGAGTCTCCGGACGACGACAAGACGCTGCGTGCCTACGGCGAGCTCCAGGGCGCGTTCGAGGCCGGCGGCGGTTACGACCGCCACCACCTCTGTGAGCGGGTCCTCGACGGCGTCGGCTTCCGCGGCGACGACCTGCAGAAGGACGTCTCGGTGCTGTCCGGTGGCGAGCGCTCGCGCCTGGCGCTGGCAGCGCTGATGACGATGCCGGCCGACCTGCTGATCCTCGACGAGCCGACCAACCACCTCGACCTCGACGGCATCGCGTTCGTGGAAGACTACGTGCAGCGCTATCCGGGTGCTGTGGTGGTCATCAGCCACGACCGCCGCTTCCTCGATGCGACCGCCAAGCGGATCGTCGAGGTGCAGGACGGCACCACGTCCACCTTCAAGGGCAACTGGTCGGCGTGGCGCAAGCAGCGCGACGAGCGGCTGCTCGCCGAGGCCCGCGCGTTCAAGAACCAGCAGGCCTTCATCGAGAAGGAGATGGAGTACGTGCGGCGCAACATCGGCAGCCGCATGAGCCGTCAGGCCAAGGGCCGGCTGAAAAAGCTCTCGCGTCTGCAGATCGTCACCCGGCCGAAGGGTGAGCGCGCCTCGATGCGACTCGGCTTCGGCAAGAGGGTCCGCGGCCAGACCGGCCAGACGATGATCGAGGGCGTGGACCTGAAGGTCACGATCGGCAAGCGCGTGCTGCTGGAGCACGGCGACTTCCGAATCGAGCACGGCGACACGGTGGCGCTGATCGGCCGCAACGGTGCGGGCAAGACCACCCTGCTGGAGACCATCGCCGGCCTGCGCCGTGCGGCGGGTGGCCGGATCGAGTTCGCACACGGTCTCAAGGTCGGCCGTTTCAGCCAGGAGGTCACCGACCTGCCGATGCACCTCACGGTGCTCGAGGCACTGCGCCAGCTCGACCTCGAGGCCACCGAGAAGGAACTCCGCGACCACCTCGCGCTGTTCCTGTTCTCGGGCGACGAGGTCGAGGCACCGGTCGAGGGGCTCTCGGGAGGCGAGAAGCAGCGGTTGAGCCTGGCCCGACTGACCCGCTCGCACCACGACGTGCTGCTGCTCGACGAGCCAACCAACCACCTCGACGTCGACGGCCGCGAAGGCCTCGGCCACGCGCTGAGCGAGTTCCCCGGCTGCGTGCTGCTGATCACCCACGACCGCGAACTGCTCGACACCGTCTGCGACCGCGTGCTCTATCTCGAGGACGCGCACCTGCGCACGTTCACCGGCGGGCTCGCCGAGTGCATGGCGACGATCGGCGCCGAACGCCAGGCGAAGCGCCAGGCCGAGCAGGCCGCCAAGGCCGCCGCCCGGGCCCGGGCGACGCCGGAGCCAGCCGCGGAGAAAGCCAGATCGGCGCCCGACAAGATCCGCAACCCGATGAAGTTCCAGGAACTCGAGGAGCGGATCATGGGCCTCGAGGAGGACCTCGAGGCGGTCCGCGGCGCGATGACCGAGGAAGCGAACTACACCGACCACGTCAAGCTGCAGGAGCTGCAGGCGCGCGAGCAGGCCCTGCAGAGCGAACTGGCCCAGGCCTACGAGACCTGGGAGAACTGGAGTTGACCTCCCCGGGCGCGCGAGCGCCCGCCCCGAGAAGCCCCCCGTGACCGACATCCGCCAACTCGTCCAGGACCGCATCGCCCAGGCACTCGGCGCCGAAGGAGCAGCGCGCGACGCGATCCAGCTCTCGCCGCCGAAGAACCGCGAGCATGGTGACTACGCGCTCGGCTGCTTCCGGCTCGCCCAGGAACGCGGCGAGAAGCCGCCGGTGACCGCAGCCGCGGTGGCCGAGCTGCTGCAGCCCGACGACCTCATCGAGGCGGTCGCGCCGGCCGGCCCGTTCGTCAACTTGCGGCTGCGTCGCGCGGCGCTGGCGCGCATCGCCGTGGAGGGCGTGCTGCAGGCCGAGGCACCGTTCGCGGTCGCAGGTCCCCAGGCCCACGGCGAAGCGATCGTCATCGACTTCTCCTCGCCCAACATCGCCAAGCCGTTCCACATGGGGCACCTCCGCTCCACGGTGATCGGTGCTGCGCTGTGTCGGATCCACCGCCACCTCGGTCACGAGGTCCACGGGGTCAACCACCTCGGCGACTGGGGCATGCCGTTCGCCAAGATGATGACCGCATGGATGCGGTTCGGCGACGAGACGGAACTCGCGAAGTCGCCGATGCGCCACATGTTCGACCTGTATCGCCAGTACGGCGATGCGGCGAAGGCGGACCCGCAGCTCGACGACGAGGCCGCCGCGCACTTCCGCGCGCTGGAGTCCGGCGCGGACAACGAGGAACGCAAGATGTGGCAGTTCCTCCGCGACGAGTCGCTGAAGGCCTTCCAGGGTCCCTACGACCGGCTCGGCGTGACCTTCGACCACTTCACCGGCGAGTCGTTCTACGAGGACAAGATGGAGGACGCGATGGCCCGGGTCCAGGCCAGCGGTGTCCTGGAGATCGACGAGGGCGCGGAGGTCGTCAAGCTGGAGGACGTCGGCATCAAGGTGCCGTGCCTGCTGCGCAAGTCCGACGGCGCAACGCTCTACCACACCCGCGATCTCGCAGCCGCGTTCTATCGCGACGCCGAGTTCTCGCCGGCGCGCATCCTCTACGTGGTCGGCGCCGAGCAGAAGCTGCACTTCGAGCAGCTCAAGGGCGTGCTGAAGCGGATGGGCGAGCCGCTCGCCGACAAGGTCGAGCACGTGCCGTTCGGCCTGATCCTCGCCAAGAACGAGGAGACAGGGAAGTGGGAGAAGTTCGCGTCGCGTGGCGGCAACGCGATCTTCCTCGACGAGGTGCTCGACGAGGCGGTGGCCAACGTGCGTCGGATCATCGAGGAGAAGAACCCCGAGCTCGAGGACAAGGACGCGATCGCCGAGCAGATCGGCGTCTCCGCGATCGTCTTCAACGACCTGAAGAACTCCCGGATCAAGGACGTGAAGTTCGACTGGGAGCAGATGCTGAACTTCGACGGCGAGACCGGGCCGTACGTGCAGTATGCGGTCGCGCGACTGGCCGGCATCCTGCGGCGTTGCGAGGTTCCGCTCGATGCCGGCGCGGAGCTGCTGGACGGCATCGACCACGAACTGCTCGCGGACGCCGACCAGGTGTTGCTGACGATGCTCGACTTCGGCAACACGGTGCAGCGCGCTGCCGAACAGTCGGAGCCGAGCCTGATCACCAACTACGGCATCCGATTGGCCGGCGAGATCCACAGCTACCTGCGCGACCACCGGGTGCTGGATGCCGAGCCGGCGGTCAAGCAGGCGCGCATCGCGCTGATCGCCGCGGCTCGCCAGCTGCTACGGACGACGCTGGGCCTGATCGGTGTGGCCGCGCCGGATCGGATGTAGCGCGAAAGAGTGAACGGTCAGGCCGGGCCGAACTGTTCACCCTTTGGGTTCCTACACGGTGTCCCTCCTACACGATGCCGTAGTGGATCATCGAGTCGGCGACCTTGGTGAACCCGGCGCGGTTGGCGCCGTGCACGTAGTCGAGGATTTCGCCATCCTGCCCGTGGCTCACGCAGCGGTCATGGATGTCGTGCATGATCTTCTGCAGTCGCGAGTCGACCTCCTCGCGGTTCCAGCTCAGCCGTAGCGCATTCTGCGACTGCTCGAGGCCCGAGACTGCCACGCCACCGGCATTGGCCGCCTTGCCGGGACCGAACAACACGCCGGCCTCGCGGAACAGTGCGGCGGCCTCCGACGTGCTCGGCATGTTCGCACCTTCGGCCACCGCCTGGACGCCGTTGTCGATCAGCGCCCGCGCACCGTCGCCGTCGAGTTCGTTCTGGGTCGCACAGGGCAGGGCCACCTGGCACTTCACGCCCCAGGGCCGTCGTGCCTCGTGGTAGCTGGCGCCACCGAACCGATCGACGTACTCGGCGATCCGCCCGCGCCGCACCTCCTTGAGCTCCTTCACCCATTCGAGCTTCTCGGCGTCGATGCCGTCCGGGTCATGGATGAAACCGCCACTATCGGACAGCGCCACCACGCGGCCACCGAGCGAGATCACCTTCTCGGCCGCGTAGAGCGCGACGTTGCCCGAGCCAGAGATCACCACGTCCTTGCCCTGGATCGATTCACCGACCCGATCGAGCATGTGGCGGCAGAAGTAGACCGTGCCGTAGCCGGTCGCCTCCTTGCGCACGAGGCTGCCACCGAAGGTCAACCCCTTGCCGGTCAACGTGCCGACGAAGCGATTCTGGAGCCGCTTGTACTGACCGAACAGGAAGCCGATCTCCCGCGCGCCGACGCCGATGTCGCCGGCCGGCACGTCGGTGTCCTCGCCGATGTGCCGACCGAGCTCGGTCATCAGCGCATGACAGAAGCGCATCACCTCACGATCGCTCCGCCCCTTCGGGTCGAAGTTCGAACCGCCCTTCGCGCCCCCCATCGGCAGGCCGGTCAGGCTGTTCTTGAACACCTGCTCGAAGCCCAGGAACTTCAGCACGCTCAGGGACACGGTCGGATGGAAACGCAGACCACCCTTGTACGGACCGATCGAGTTGTTGAACTGCACCCGCCAGGCGCGATTGACCTGCACCGACCCGTCGTCGGCCTCCCACGCGACCCGGAAAGTGATGATCCGATCCGGTTCGGTGAGGCGTTCGAGGATGTTGGACTCCCGGTAGCGGGCATCGCCGAGCACCAGAGGCATCACCGAAGTGATGACCTCCTCGACCGCCTGATGAAACTCGCTCTCGCCGGGGTTCCGGTCGCGGATCCCCGCCATGAACGTCTCGATCTCGCGCGCAACGGCGCCACCTGCTTCGTTCGTCATGCGATCGCTCTGGATGGGTTGGTATCCGGGTCAACGGCAACGCGTCGCCAAGAGTCGAATCTCGGTCATTTCCTCGATCGCGAAGCGGAGCCCCTCGCGGCCGATCCCGCTATCCTTCACTCCACCGTACGGCATGTGGTCGACCCGCCACGACGGCACGTCGTTGATCACCACGCCGCCGACCTCCAATTCGTCCCAGGCCCGCAGGACCCGCGAGTAGTCGTTGGTGAAGACGCCGGCCTGCAGCCCGAACCGACTGGAGTTCACCACCTGGAGCGCGGCCTCGAAGTCGTCGTAGGGCTGCAACAGGCACACCGGCCCGAACGCCTCCTCACACGACACCGACTGCGCCGGATCGACCCCCTCGAGGACGGTCCCCTCGAGCATCGCGCCATCGCGGCCGCCGCCGCACAGGAGCGTGGCGCCTGAGTCCACCGCATCCCGGATCCAGCCGTGCAACCGTTCTGCCTCGGACTCCGAGATCATCGGGCCGAGGAAGCAGTCCTCGTCGCGCGGGTCGCCCGCCTTCAACCCCTCGACCGCCCCCACCAGCCGGTCCCGGAACTCTCCGTACAGGTCTTCATGGACGAGCACGCGCTGCACGCTGATGCAGCTCTGACCCGACTGGTAGTATGCCCCGAACACCACCCGCTCGACCGCGTCCTCCAGGTCGGAACCCTCGTCGACGATGCAGGCCGCATTGCCGCCCAGCTCCAGCGTGACCTTCTTGCGCCCGGCCTTGGCCTTGAGCTGCCAACCGACCTCCGGCGAGCCGGTGAAGCTCAGGAACTTCAGCCGCTCGTCGGTGGTGAACAGATCGGCGCCGTCCCGCCGGCACGGCAGGATCGAGAACGCGCCCTCGGGCAGACCCGCCTCCTCGAGCACCGCGCCGATCCGTAGCGCCCCGACCGGAGTGAGACTTGCAGGCTTCAGAACGAAGGGGCAGCCCGCAGCAATGGCCGGTGCAATCTTGTGGGCGGCGAGATTGAGGGGGAAGTTGAACGGCGAGATGAACGAGCACGGGCCGATCGGCACGCGCTTCCACATCCCGCGGTAGCGCTCGCTCTTCGGCGTCTGGTCGAGGTCGACGACCTCGCCGCCGATCCGCCCGGTCTCCATCGCCGCGAACCGGAAGGTATCGATCAGACGCTGCACCTCACCGCGCGCGTCCTTGATCGGCTTGCCGGCCTCCACGCAGAGCACGTCGGCGAGATCGTCGCACTGCTCCTCGAACCGGCGCACGCAGTGCTCGAGCACCTCGCGCCGCCGCCAGGTCGGCAGCTCGCGCATCGGCCGCGTGGCCGCCACCGCGGCAGCGATCGCGCGGTCGATGGTCGCCGGATCGGCGAGCGGCACCCGGAAGGCGACCTCGCTCCGGTACTTGTCCAGCACTTCGAGGTCGCGATTCGGCGTCTCGCGCCGACCGCCGACGAACAGGGGCAGGTCTCGATCAGTCATCACGATGCGGCAGTCTCGCCGCGCGACTCACCCTCGGGCATGCCAGGGCGGAATGCAAACCGGTCGGGGGAGTACGACCGGCCAGGCTCCCCGCGACTCCAGCCGGCTCGGAGTGGGAGTGGGAACTCGAGCGGAATCCGACCTGGACCAGCGAAACCCAGCGGGCACGCTAACGACCGGCAGCCGTACGATCGGCACGACCCGCCGGAGCAGCCGTCGAGCTGGCATCGACCTCAGCGACGGTGGGCTTCCCGCCTCACCCCGGCCCTGTAATTCTCAGCGCGCCAGCCCATGCAGGACCCGCTCGAAGATCCCCCCGGCGTCGTCACGGACATCGCTCCGAACGACTTCATGCACCAGGCCACGACCCCCGACGCGTACTTCCGCGGCGGGTCGTCGGCGCTGCGGGCCATCCGCCTCGCCTTGCTGGCAGCGCGGGCGCCGGCACCCCGCCGGATCCTCGACCTGCCGAGCGGCTACGGCCGGGTGACCCGCTTCCTCCGCGCGCAGTGGCCCGACGCGGAGATCGTCGCCTGCGACCTGATCGAGGAGGGTGCCCGCTTCTGCGCCGAGCGGTTCGGCGCCATCCCGATCACCTCGACCGTCGATCCCGACCACCTCGACATCCCGGGGTCCTTCGACGTGATCTGGGTCGGGTCGCTGGTGACCCACCTGCCCGCGAGCGGCTGGGACGGCTGGCTGCGCTGCTTCGAGCGGGTGTCCCACCCGGGCACACTGCTGCTGTTCAGCGTTGCCGGACGCTTCATCGAACACATGATGGAAAGTGGCTCCCTGTACTCGCTACGACCCGAAGACGCCGCCAAGGTCGTCGAGCAGGCTCGCGCGACGGGGTTCGGATACGCAGACTATGCCGACCAGCCCGGCTACGGCATCTCGCTCAGCCGCGCCGACTGGGTGGTCCGGGAGCTGTTGGCCCGGAACCTGTGGCGCCTGGACTCCTATGCGGAACGGGCGCTGAACGACCATCAGGACATCGTCACCGCGACTCGCCTCTGATCGCTGGCGGACCCCATCCATGGACCTGCACTCCTACATCCGCGACGTCCCCGACTTCCCCAAGCCCGGCATCGTCTTCAAGGACATCACGCCGATGCTCTCCGACCCGCACGCGCTCCGCGCCTCGATCGACCAGCTGTGCGAACGGATCTCGCGCGCCAAGGTCGACCGGATCGTCGGCATCGAATCGCGAGGCTTCATCTTCGGCGTCCCGGTCGCGGTCCAACTCGGCATCGGCTTCACCCCGATGCGCAAGCCGAAGAAGCTGCCCTGGAAGACCCGCTCGGTGGAGTACGACCTCGAGTACGGCAAGGACACGCTGGAGATCCACGAGGATGGTGTGCGCGCAGACGAGAACGTGGCGATCGTCGACGACCTGCTCGCCACCGGCGGCACCATGAAGGCCGCGACCGTGCTGGTGCAGGGTCTCGGCGCGCACGTCGCCGGCTGCTTCTTCGTGGTCGAACTCGGCTTCCTCGCCGGCCGCGAGAGGCTCGCCGGGCATCACTGCGACGCGCTCATCAAGTTCGCCTGAGCCCCTCGTGTGCCCCGCGCTGTGCCCCGCCGTGCGCCCCTCGCGAACAGCCGTCTTCCCGCCCATCGCAGGGGCAAGAACGGTGCCGCCGGCCACCATTTCTCCAGTCGGGCCAGGATTCTGCCGATGAAGGCAGCGAGCGCGGCCCACACGACCGCGCGGTCGGCAACACGACCATCCAGGGAGGGGATGGGTCGTGGGGTTTTTCGTGCTTTCCGCTGAAGTTCGCCGCGGGAAATGCCGATTCACCCCCTGCCGCCGATCAGACCGACGGCAGCTCTTTGTCCTCTCCGCGCTTCGCGACAAAGGCAAACCCGTCGAAAGACGGGGACGCAAAGCCAAGGGCCTGAAGGCGCCCTGTCCCGCATCCGCGGGCAGCGCGCACGGCAGCCGGTTCCCGAACGAAGCCCGCATCGAAGGCCCATGGTGGCCCGAGAGGCGGACGGTGGACAGCAGCGAACGCCGCAGGGCGATCGCCGCACCGCCGAGATGAGTCGCGCCGCGGAGCCTCAGCTCCCAGGTAACCGGAGCATCCGCTCCCTCGATACCTCGTCGGCCTCCTGAGTGAAGCCGACCGACCCCGCGACTCCCATGGCGAACACGGCTCTCAAGTCTCTCTCCCGTTCCGACGCCACGACCTCGAAGACGGACAAGAAGACCACCGCCCCCAAGAAGGGCCCGAAGGCGACCCGCGCACCTGCCCGCACCCTCAAGCAGGTCAACGAGGAGCGCAAGCGCAACGGCGCGGTCAAGCCGAACGACGTCGAGCTCGACGAGATCTGGCGCGTCTACAAGAAGACGGGCGACCAGAACCTCCGCGACATCCTGCTCGAGACGCACATGCCGCTGGTGCGGATGATCGCCGAGCGGCTGCTCCAGACGCTGCCCAAGTCGATCGAGCTCGACGACCTGCAGAGCGCCGGCGTGTTCGGTCTGATGGACGCGATCGACGGCTTCGACCTCTCGCGCGGCATCAAGTTCAAGACCTACTGCACCACCCGCATCCGCGGCTCGATCCTCGACGAGCTGCGCAGCCAGGACTGGGTGCCGCGGCTCGTGCGCCTCAAGGCCCACAAGCTCGACAAGGCGATGCGCAAGCTCGAGGGCGAACTCGGCCGCCAGCCCAACCAGATGGAACTGGCGAAGGAGATGGAGATGAGCCTCGAGGAGCTGTCGTCGACCGCTCAGGAGGCCAATGCCCGCGCGATGTTCTCGTTGTCGGAGAAGTGGGACGACGGCGACGACGACAAGGATATGGAGAAGGTCGAGATCCTCGCCGACAAGAACAGCGCGGACCCCGCCGACCAGATCGATCAGCGCGACGTCTTCGAGACGATCACCCGCAATCTCACCAAGCGCGAGCGGCTGATCATCATCATGTATTACCACGAGGGCCTGACGATGCGCGAGATCGGCGAGATCATGGAGCTCACCGAATCGCGCGTGTGCCAGATCCACACCAACGTCATGGCGCGCCTGAAGGCGCAGCTCGACCACGCCAACCTGCACGCGTGAGCGGCCGGGTTCCGCGGCGGCGCTTCCGATGAGTCCATCCAGCTCGCCCGCGATCGAGCGCGCGATCCGCCGCGCGCCCCCCTTTCCGGCGGTGGCCCGCGCGGTCCTGCGCACCGTCGCCGAGCCGGATTGGAGCGTGAAGGAGCTGGCGGGCGTGATCCGCCAGGATCCGAGCCTCACCGCCCGGCTCCTGAAGCTCTGCAACTCGAGCCTCTACGCCCGCACCGACGCGATCGAACAGGTCGACGAGGCGATGGCCTGGCTCGGTTCCGCGAACGTGGTCCGCGTGGTCGTCGCGACCTGCACGAAGGAGACCTTCCAGGCGTTCGCCGCGGACTCCGAACTCACCACGGAGACGATCCGCCGCCGGGCCCTGGCGTGCGGCATCGCAGCCGAGTCGCTCCGCGCCCGCTCCGGGATCCCGATGCGCGAGGGCACCGCGTTCACGGCCGGCATCCTACACGAACTCGGCTCGATCGTGATCGCGCAGTCGGCGATCACTCCCGACGTCGCTCCGCGCGCCGCGCACGAGACCCGCTGCGAACACGAGCGCCGCGTGTTCGGCATCGATCACGCCGGCATCGCCGCGCGCTTCGCCGAGCACTGGAGCCTGCCGCACACGATCCACCGGGCCCTGTCCCACCACCACGACGCGGTCCACATCGCCTCCGACCCGGAGCTGACCGCCACGCTGCACCTCGCCGACGCCCTGGCCCGCCAGCTCGACGGCGACCTCTGGGACACCGACCCGCCGCTGCGCGAAGCCCTCGCCCGCCTGGGGCTCGACGAGAAGGCCCTGGCCGAGACCGTAGCCGACGTCCGCGACGACCTCATGCGGTTCGATCGGGAGCTGGAACAGACCTGACCCCGAACAGCCCCAGACGGTAGCCCCCATCCAAAGGCGCGTGCGAGACCCCGTTCCAGGTCCCCGGCAGTCCCGGTCGAACCTGTGCACGGGATCCCATGGACGATCGTGTCTCGTCGCCAGGCGCGCGCGCCGGTGTCGCGACCGTAGCCGCACCTTCGACTCGCGCGAGGACGCTGCTCCGACGCCTCACCGAAGCCGCGGTCGAAGGAACGCGCACCCACGCCGACCGGGCGGTGGCGATCGCGCAGGCCCACCCGGTCGCCTGGGGACCCGACGAACTCGCGACCCGCCTCCGCAGGAGCTCCGCCACGTTCTGCTACCGGCTCCACGGCGTCGACGCGACGCTGACCGTGCTGGTGGATTCGGCCGGCGCGCCCGCGCTCGCCCACCTCGCGGTCCCGCAGGTCGAGGCGTCCGGCAGCGGGCACCGGATCGCCGAGGCCCTTCCCGCGGCAGCCGAACGGATCGGCGACTCCCTGACGCGCATGCTGCGCCAGCGCAGCAAGGGCCGACTCGCGGTCGGGTCGCACGATGCGCAGGTACCGCCCGACTTGGCGGGCTTCGACGCGGCCTCTGCGCACTTCGGACACGAGGTCGTCCTGCGTGCCGAAGGCCTCTCCGACATCGCGCTGGTCCTGCTGACGAGCGAGACGGATACACAGAACCTGCTGAAGGTGTGGAGCAACCTGCAGCGCGACGACTCCGAGAGCCTCGGCACCCTGCACTGCTTCGTCAGCGAGACCAGCGCACGCAAGGCGATCGAACGCGCGGCTCGCCTCGCCGAATTGCGACTCTCCTGCCACCCAGGGGCGGACGCCCCGAATCCGGGTTCATTGCCACGCGGCGCACTGCTGGCACTCGACGTCCCGATCGGCCGCGAGCGCCGCTTCGACTGGTGTCGACGGCTCAAGGTCCGGCGTCCCGACCTGCAGGTCTTGCTGCTGATCCACCATCCCTCGCGCAATCGAGTGCTGCGCGGCTGCCTGGCGCGGGCAGATGCACTGCTTGGTTGGCCGGCAGACGAAGCGATGCTGACCCAGCGACTGGAGGACC
Source organism: bacterium (assembly GCA_030432695.1). Taxonomy (GTDB): domain Bacteria; phylum Planctomycetota; class UBA1135; order UBA1135; family UBA2386; genus JAUILN01. The sequence goes on from JAUILN010000019.1 coordinate 156,817, forward strand.
TGGCCGATCACGGGAACACGCCGGACTGAGTCGAGCGACCGACTCACGCGTCTCGACCCGCCAGGTCGTGCTCCACGATGCCGGCCGCCGGATCGAGTTCCGTCGCCACCGCACGCGCCAGTTCCGCGACCCGCGCGTGGTGCGTGAACAACAGCACCTGGGTGTGCGCCGCCAGTTCGGCGAGCACCTCCAACGCCGCGCGCGTCCGTCGGTCGTCGAAGTGGACCAGCACGTCGTCGAGCACCACGGGCAGGCGCGGTGCGCGACCACCGTCGATCAAGGTTTCGATGGTGGCGACCTTCAGAGCCAGGAACAGCTGGTCGCGAGTGCCATGGCTGAGGCCTTCCACTTCGACGCGACGACCACCGAGTTCCGGACGGGCGATGTGTTCGGGCGCGCCGCGGACCGCGAGCAGGATCGACCGGTCGTCCGCGCCGTGGTCGATCTCGAGCTCCTGATACTCGCCGAGGGTCAGGCGGCAGAACAGCGTGGAAGCCCGCTCGACCACCGGACCCTGGTGAGCGCGCCGATACGCCTCGATCTCGCGCGCCAGCAGCTCCCGGGCAGTCGCCAGCACGCGGTAGCGGCCCGCCTCCTCGACCAGCGCAGCCCGCAGCTCTTCGACCTCCGCCTGCAACTCGGCGGCGCGCGCACTGCCGTCGAACGCGTCGAGTTCGCGCCGCGCGAGGACGCGGGCCTCATTGAGTTCGTCACGTACCGCCTGCAACCGGGAGCGCTCCACCTCGGCCCGCTCCCGCTCGGCGGCGATCCGGTCCGGATCCTGACCGGCGACCTCGGCGGCCAACTGCTCGATGGTCAGTCCTTCGGCCACGGCACCGAGCCGACCCTCGATATCGGCCAGCGCGGCACGCGCCCGCGAGCGACCGGTCAAGCGAGCGAACAGCCGATCGAGCCCTGCATCGTCGGAGGCGAGGCCGGCGAGCGGACGGAGCAAACGCTCTCTCTCCGCCCGCAGTTCCTGCAGGGACGCTGCGTCGTCCGCCAGCTCCGACCCCAGCCGTTCCAGGTCTTCCTGCAGCGATGCCGCTCGGCCTCGCCGCTGCTCCAGCGGACCGAACCGAACCTGCAGCTCGTCTACGGCATCCAGTGCCGGCCGCCCATGAAGTTCGGGAGCCACTCGCACCACGAGTCGCGCCACGTCCTGGTCGAAGGAACGAACCAGCCGACGGTCCGCAGCGCGCCGCAGCCGAGCCTCGACCGCTGCCAACTCCGCCAGGACTTCTTCGAGCCGATCCAGCGCGGCGAGACCGAGCGGCGCCAGCACCTCGTGACCGACCACGCCCCGCCAGGCGGCCTCGTTCTCGACCACGCGAGCCTCGACCTTGACCTGGCGTTCCGCGGCCGTGCGGTCTTCGCGTTCCGCCACCTGCAACCGCTCCTCGGCCATCCGCCGCTCGTCCTGCCGACTGCGTAGCCGCGCTGCGACCCGCTTGCAGCGGTCGAGCAGGGCCACCAGATCGGCATCCTCTGCCAGCGGCAGCTCGTCGAAGTCCGCGAGCGCGGCACGCAGTTGGTCCTCCGCCTCGGCCGCCTGCCGCTCGACCTCGGCGAGCGCGGCACGCGCACCCTCGACCTCGACGGCTGCGGCGCGCAGACGCATCGCCTCGCCGAGCCAGTCCTCCATCTCCTCCGGCGTCCCGACCGAGGCCAGCGACAGCGCGGCCCACAGGTCCTGCCAGGCAACCCCTGCCGCGGCCTGCTCAGCGACACCGGCCCGCTCCTCCTCGTCGAGTTCCGTCAGCCGTCGTCGATCGCGAGCCAGCCCCGCCTCGATCTGCGCGCGCCGCGCCACCTGCTCGGCGGCGAGCCGTAGTCCATCCGCCAACCGGTCGGCGGTCACCGCGGCGTCCTGGTGGAAGTCACCGAGCTGTGCGTCGCTGGTGGTCGGATCGTCGTCGACCGACAGGTCCTCACCCAGCCAGCGCCGCCGAACCCGCGCCCACAGCAGGTCGCGGGTGTCGCGCGCACCCCGCAGCTCGGCGACCGACGGCACGCCGGCGCCCCTCCGCAGCACGTCGAGTTCGTGCTCGGCGTCCGCCACGCGCTCGCCGATCCGCCGGCGTTCCTCGGCACGCTCCTGTACCGCCGCCTCGAGTTGCTCGGCACGCCGGCGCGCCGCCTTCACCGCTTGCAGGCTCGGCAGCTGCGCAGCGGACAGCGCCGCCGCGTCCGATTCCCATCCCGCCAGACCGGCGACCTCGACCGCCAACCGCTCGGTCCGCTCGGCCAGTTCCGCGCGTCTTCCGGTCAGCGTGGCGACACCGGCACCCAGACCGGCATGGCTCGCGAGCAGGTCGTCGAGCAACTCGGGACTGCCAGGGTCCCCGTGCCGCTCCAGCGCTGCGCGCGCCTCGACCAGCTCGACGGCCCGCAGCTCGCGGGCGTCGCGCTCCTCGGCGAGCTGACGATCGAGGAGCAGCCGCTGCTGCTGCAGACCGCGCAGGGTCTCCATCGCGGCAGCCACCGCCTGCGGGTCGAGCCCGACGTCGTGGGTTCCGGCCGCGTCGCCGGATGCTGCCTCCTCGCCGCCTTCATCGACGGACGCCCCGCCGACCGAGGCCTCGCGCACCGCCTCGCGACGACCGCGCAGGTCGTCGAGCAACGACCGTGACTCCAGGAGGTCGCGCTCCTGCTCGGTGAGTTCGGCCTCGGCGAGAGCGAGGACCTTCTCCTCACGCGCCGCCGCCTTGCGAGTCAGCTGTTGCTGCAGATGGCTGATCGCGGCATCGAGCCGCTCCCGCTCGACGGCCAGATCCTCGCGGACGTCCGGCAGGTCTTCGAATGCGGCGAGCGCTTCACAGCAGCGAGCCCGCTCGGCCACCAGCGGCGCGGCCTGCGCGAGCCGGCGCAGACGATTCCGCCGTTCGTCGAGTTGCTGCAGCGCGGCGTCGGTCTCGGTGAGTTCACGCGCGGCTCTCGTGTGGGCATCGTCGGCCTTGCGCCATGCGGACTCGGCACCGACCGCGTCGCGTTGGGCCTTCTGCAGCTCGCGGTGCTGACGCAGCAGCTCGTTCAGCCGCGGCTTGGAACCCTGCTTCTTGTAGAGCGACTCCAGCTCGTCGCGCAGTCCGTCCTGCAGACCGCGCAGCCGCGCCGCCCCCACGCCGGCACCGAACAGCATCTGCGCCAGATCCCCGCGCCCCGCCAGCAGCGCCTCGCCGCCCTCGCGCAGGGTCTCGTGGCTCAGCCCGAAGGCATCGCCGTACAGCTCCGGCCCGACCCCGGCGAGCAGCGCGGCGAGCCGGGCCTCGTCCTGGACGGTCTTGTTGTCGGCCTCGAGCAGCGTGTTCTTGCGACCCTTGCGGCGGATCACCTCGAACGCCTCGCCGTCGGCATCGCGCAGCAAGGCACCGATCCGCAGGTCCTTGCCGTCGTGCAGGAAGGCGTCCTTGGTCCGCTCCGGCACCCCGAACAAGAGCGCCATCACCGCGCGCAGCGTGGTGCTCTTGCCGGCCTCGTTGTCGCCGAGCAATACGTGCAGGCCGTAGGCACCCGCCGACAGGTCGAGCGAACGGTCGGAGACGGCTCCGAAGCGCCGCAGGTCGAGGCGTTCGATCTTCATGCGTCGCCCACCTCGCCGTCCGCGGGCTCTACCACGCGCTGCAGGCGCGCCACCAGCAGGTCACGACCACGCCGCAGGAGTTCTGCCGCGTCGTCGCCATCGAGCTCCTCCCGCAGGTCGGCGGGCAACGCCGCCCGCACCAGCTCGAAGGCCGCCGCCACGGCTCGCTGCAGCTCTTCGTCGGCGGCCAGCGTCGCGTCGTCGACCCCGGCGAGACCAGGCAGGAACTCCTCGAGACCCGCCAGACCTCCGTCGACGCGCCCGCCGCCGACCGGCGCCGCCGTGTCGACCAGGATCTTCTCGACCCAGACCTCGCCTCCGACCGCGAACGACGCAGCCCGCACCTCCTCCCGGAAGCCCTCCGGGTCGGCGGCCAGCGCGCCATGGAGAGTGGTCCGCCCGGTCACCCGGAGCCGCGCCGCCAGGAGCCGGCCGTCGGCGGCATCGCTCGCCGCCTGCAACGCGTCGCCGATCCGCCCCAGCAACTCGGCCGTCGTCCCGGCGCCCGCGGCGTCGACCTCGACGACCGCCCAGCGCACCACGTCCAGGGCATGGAACTCCGGCTCCCCGACCACGCCGTCGACGACCTCGACCAGCATGCAGCCCTTGGCGCCGGTCTCCCGCGCATGCCGCCCCTGCACGTTGCCCGGGAACACGATCCAAGGCTCGCGTTCCACCACCTGCCGCTGATGCACGTGGCCGAGCGCCCAGTAGTCGTAGCCCTTGGTCTGCAGGGACGCGACCGAGCAGGGCGCGTAGCGGGCGTGTTGGGCGTCGCCCTCCAGCGCCGTGTGCAGCACGCCGACGTTGACCAGCCCCGCGACCGGCTCCGGATAGCCCGCGGCCAGGTCGTCCTCGACCTTCTCGGTCACGAAGCCCTGGCCATGCAGCGCCACGCCGAGGTCGTCGAACCGCACCGTCTCGGCCCGGCGCGTGCCGAACACCGTGACCCCCTCGGGCGGCGTCAATCGCCGGGTCATCTTGTTGGCCGCGTCGTGGTTGCCGTGCAGCACCACCACCCGGATGCCCGCTCGCGTCAGCAGGCCGAGCTGCCGGTGGAAGAACAGCCCGGTGTTGTAGTCCCGCCACTCACCGTCGTAGAGGTCGCCGGCGAGCACCACGAAGTCGACCCGCTCGTCGAGCGCCAGTCGGATCAGGTTCTCGAAGGCCTCGCGGGTGGCGTTGCGGAGCTGTTCGGCCGGCGCACCCTCGTAGCGGCTGAGTCCGCGGAGCGGGGAGTCGATGTGCAGGTCGGCGGCGTGGAGGAAGCGGAACGAGGTCACGGTGCGGCGATCCTCCCCTCGGGCTCGGACCTCGCCAAGCAGAAGGTGCGCACCCGGGTTACCGAGCGGCGATTTCCCGATCCCGGACGTCCGGTCCGCGAGGATCCGCCGCCTTCCCAGGCACGACTCCACGTCACGACGACTCGAACGATGAACACCGCACGTCGCCTCTTCCTGTTCCTCGCGTTGGTCGCGAGCATCTCCGCCCTCGCCACCACGCACGTCGCTGCCCAGGTCCCGCTCGCCGGCAGCCACGAGATCGTGTTCCAGGACGGTTCCCCCATCAATCCGAACATCCAGTTCGGCAACGACATCTCGATCACCCCGTCGGGCCAGATCCTCAGCGAAGCCTGGATCGACCGCGGCGCTGGCAGGGTCCGCAATCCGCGGGAGGACGCGATACTGGAGATGCTCGACGTCGACGGAACGGTCTACCTGTGGAACAACGCCGCCGGCACCACTGGCCTGATCTACTGGAGTGACGACCGGAGCCAATGGGAGAGCCTGGTGCTGACCGGCCCGAACAAGGACCGGATCACCGCGTACCGACCGCTGTGATCGGCGACGAGCGCGGGATCGACAGCAAGAAGCACCCCGAGCGGATGTCGCGTCGCCCGTCCGACCCGGCCCCGCCTCGAGGCCGGGTCACCGCGAAGCCCGATCAGTCCGGCTCGATCATCCGCTCCGGTGCGAGCCGAGCGGCGATGTCGTCGGTGAGAAGCCCACGACCCCGCAGCACCTCGGCGACGCTCTGTCCGCTCGCCAGCGCCTCGGCCGCGACCGAGGTCGCGATCCCGTAGCCGAGCACCGGCACCAGCGCCGTGACCAGACCGATGCTGTTCTCGACGAAGCGCCGGCACTGGTCGACGTTCGCGACGATCCCCTCCACGCAGTTGCGACGCAGCGTGACCACCGCGTTGGCGAGGATCTTCAGCGACTCGAGGATGCTCGCCGCGATCACCGGCTCCATCACGTTGAGCTGGAGCTGGCCGGCATCGGCGGCGAGCGCGACCGCCAGGTCGTTGCCGATCACGCGGTATGCGACCTGGTTGACGACCTCGGGGATCACCGGGTTGACCTTGCCCGGCATGATCGACGAGCCCGGCTGGCGCGGCGGCAGGTTGATCTCGCCGAGTCCGGCGCGCGGTCCCGACGACAACAGCCGCAGGTCGCTGCAGATCTTCGACAGCTTGATCGCGAGGCTCTTCAGCGCCGCCGAGAACATCACGAACGCCTGGGTGTCCTGCGTGGCCTCGATGAGGTCCGACGCCAGCGACAGCTCCAGGCCGGTGACCTCGCGGAGCCGTTGGATCGCCCGCTCGCGGTAGCCCTTCGGGGTGTTGAGACCGGTGCCGATCGCCGTGCCGCCGAGGTTCAGAGTGCGCAGGTCGTCCCGCGCCCGGCACAGTCCGGCGAGTTCCTGCCGCAGGCTGGTCGCGAACGCGTGGAACTCCTGACCGAGCGTCATCGGAACGGCGTCCTGCAACTGCGTCCGCCCCATCTTCACGACCTCGCCGAACTCGACAGCCTTGGCGTCGATCGCCGCGACCAACTGCTTGACGCTCTCCACCAGCCGCTCGCTGCTCAGGATCATCCCCAGCTTGAGCGCACTCGGATACACGTCGTTGGTCGACTGCGAGCAGTTGACGTGGTTGTTGGGATGCACGCGCTCGTAGTCGCCCTTCTCCGCGCCGAGCAGTTCGAGCGCCCGGTTCGCGAGCACCTCGTTGGCGTTCATGTTGGTCGACGTGCCGGCACCGCCCTGCAGCATGTCGACGACGAAGTAGTCGTGCAGCTTGCCGGCGATCACCTCGTCGGCCGCGTCGGCGATCGCCTGTGCGACATCCGGCGCGAGCGCGCCACAGTCGCGGTTCGCGAATGCGCAGGCCTTCTTGACCATCGCCAGCGCCTTGATCAGGTTCGGATACGCATTGAGGCGGCCACCGCCGATCTCGAAGTTGCTCAGCGCGCGCAGCGTCTGCAGGCCGAAGTACGCCTCGGCCTGGACCTGGCCGTCGCCGAGCAGGTCGTGTTCGGTCCGGGTGAGACCGGTCGAGAACGCGTGCACGACGCCGCTGGTGCGGAACATCAACTGGTCGCAGCGCCCCACCACCTCGGCGAGCAGGCTCTGCAGCATGCGCTTCTCGAGCCCGTCGTCGGCGCCGACGAACGCGCGCACGCGGTCGCGATGCAGGAACACCACCTCGGTCTCGGTGGCCGCGGTGGCGGTCGTCGAGTGCACCGACTCACCGATCATCATCCCCTCGCCGAGCAGGTCGCCGCGCACCAGGGTGGTCACCGGCCGCGAGTCGCCGTAGACGTCGACGCGGGTCAGCGCCACCCGCCCGCGGCGGATCAGCAGGAGCCGCGCCCGGGGATCGCCCTCGCGGAACAGCACCTCGCCGTCGCGGTACGTCAGCCGCTCGGCGAGCGCGAGCAGGCGATCCGCCTCCGCGGTGGTGAGGTGCTTGAAGATGTGGACCTGACGGAGGGGCTCGGCCCAGTCGCGGGAGTCGGTCATGGCGGTTGGAGGTCGGTCGGACGACCGGGCCTCGCGAGAAGGAGACGGCAGGCGCGGGGCGCGGATTCTGCGGCGGCCTGGAGAGCCGGTCCAGCGAGCCCGAGAGCCCGACTCAGCCGTCGCCCGGCTCGCGGCGCCCGGCGCGGATCCGGATCAACTCGGCTTCGGCCTTGTCAGCGGCCCTGGCGATGTAGTCGAGCGCAGCCCTCCTAACCTCGTCGGTGTCCACCGCCTCGACCACGTCGAGCTGGGTCCGGATCACGCCCAGCAGATTGCGGAGCCGGTGTTCGAGGACGGCGACGGGATCGGTCGGCGAGGCAGGCATGGTGGGAGTCGCTCCGCCTCGGTCGTACCTCCCGCCCGGGGATCGCGCGACCGCCGGCGAAGGAATCCGCGGCGCAGGTGGGTGACGATGCGGCGATGGCCTCGCCCAAGACCCATCTTTCCCTGCTCGCGATGTGCCTGCTCGGTATGTGCCTGCTCGGAACCGGTTGCCAGGGCACACCGGCACCGCAACCGGCCACCGACGTCTACCTGCTCGCCGGCCAATCCAACATGCAGGGCATCGGCAAGCTCGCCGAGCTGCCGGCCGGGTGGCGGGAGCCCCTCGACGACGTGTGGTTCTGGAACGGCGAGGCGTTCGAGATCCTCGACCCAGCCACGACCCGACTCAGCACCCGCGCCGGCGAGTTCGGACCCGAACTGGGCTTCGCCAGGGGACTGCGCGCCGCCGGCATCACGGGCCCGGTCTACCTGGTGAAGTTCCACCGCAGCGGCCAACCCCTGCATCCGGGCTGGGACGGCAACACCTGGGTCGGCATCCAGCCCGGACCCGACCGCCGCACCTTCCACCCCGGCGACGGACCCGATGATCCGAACCTCGGCAGGCACTATCGGAACTGGCTCGCGCAGGTGCGCCAGGCGCTCGCCTCGCTCGACGCAGCCGGCCAGGAGCCACGGATCCGCGGCGTGGTTTGGATGCAGGGTGAACAGGACAGCAAGCGCGCCGAGTCGGCCGACAGCTATGCCGCCAACCTGCGCCGCCTCCGTAGCCGACTGGGCGAAGACCTCGACACGACCGCGCTGCCCTGGGTCTACGGCCAGGTCCTGCCGCACGAACCGGCGATGGAACGCTTCGTGGCCCGCGAGTCGATCCGCGCGCAGATGGCCGCGCTCGATGCGCGCTCGGGCCAGCCCGCGGCCACCCCGGGTATGTGGATGGTCTCCACCGACGGCATGCCGCTGCTGCCCGACACGGTGCATTACGACGCCGAGGGGCAACGCCGGCTCGGCCTGGCGTTCGCCGCGGCGATGGTGGAGCTGATCGGCGGAAGCAACTGAGCGCCGGTCAACCGCGCATGCGGTCGGCGGCGAACAGGCCGACCAGGAAGACCCGCGCCTCGTCGGTGTCGCGCACGCGTTGCCAGGCGGAGACGGCCTTCCGCGCTCCGGAGATCAGGGACTCGGTGGTCGAACGCCGGAAGGCCGCGTCGAGGTCGTAGTCGGCCACGTGCCGAGCCTCCTGCAACCGCACGAACGCATCGCACACCGATGCGAGGTCGGAGCTGATCGCGCGGCGATCCAATGCCGACCGAAGCGGTGCGGCGGGGCAGCCCGCCCCAAAGCCCTGGGCGACCCGCTTCATCTGTGCATGTGAGAAGGCTCGCATGACGGCAGATCGAAGCACCGCGAGGCGCCCTCCTCGGACCAGGAACGAACTCGCGTCCCGCACCAGCATGTGGAAGACGCCGTAGTACGCCGCCGACACCGCGCGCCGCAGACTGACTTGCCGCGGCCGTCGGGCCTCACGCTGCACCAGGTGTTCCGCCTGCTCGAGAAGACCCTCGGCATGCACGTGCAATCCACGCATCACGCCACGTCCTCGTCGGCTTCGCAGTAGTCGTAGTACACCCACTCCTCCGGCGTGCGGAGATCACCGATCCGGAGATTCGCCGCCGCTTCGACCTGCTGATACACCTCGCGCGCCCGCACCCCCTCCACCAACACGGCCGTCACATAGGCCGCCGGGTCGCCGGTGTGGTCGAAACCGACCCGCACATCCCACCGACTCACAATGGGCAGGTCGACGGCCGCGAGCCGCTGCTTGATGGTCTCCGGGTCCTGCATCTTCTGGCTCCGAGTAAGAGATCACGATAGCGGCGGCGCATCCACCGCGACCGCCGCCCACCGTTCAGGCAACGCGGGCAGTGCAATCGGGCCCGGGAGTCCCGACTTTTCCTCGGCGGGCCGCCGCGGGGCCGCTCCGCCAAGCAGCGAGGCACCTAAACACTTGTCTTGAAAGACCATCTGGTGCTTCCTGGCTTTTTGCGCTGCGGGAACATGCAAAACAATCATCCACACCGCAAAATCCCTGGATGCCTCCCATCGAGCGAGACCTCCGCGCCCGACTCCTCGAGGCCGCCCGGTTCTACCCCGCCCTGTTCCTCGGTGGCTGCCGCCAGGCGGGGAAGACAACCCTCCTTCGCGCGACGTTCCCCGACCACCGCTTCGTCACCCTCGACATCCCGTCCGTCGCCGAGCAGGCCGAGACGCGGCCGGAAGACCTCCTCGCCGGCAACGAACCGTTGCTGCTCGACGAGATCCAGTACGCCCCGGCCCTGCCGCGCGCCCTCAAGGTCGCCATCGATCGCGGCGATGCTCCTCCCGGCCGCTTCGTCCTGGCCGGCTCACAGGTGTTCCAGGCGATGAGTGGCATCTCCGAGTCGCTCGCCGGTCGCTGCGCGGTCCTTCAACTCGACACCCTCGGCGTCCATGAACTCGCCACCGCGAACCTCCTGGACGACCGAGATCCGCTCGCTCTGATCACCCGCGGCGGCTACCCGCGCCCCTGGGCCGAACCCGACCTGCCCCGCGAGCTGTTCTTCTCCAGCTACCTCGCCACCTACCTCGAGCGCGACGTCCGCAACCTGCTCCGGGTCGCCAACCTCCGCGACTTCGAACGCTTCGTGCGCGCCCTCGCGATCCGCACCGGCCAACTCCTCTCGTACAGCGAACTGTCCCGCGAGGTCGGCGTGGCGGTGAACACGATCAAGGAATGGACCTCGGTCTTGGTCACCTCCGGCGTCGTCACCCTGCTCGAGCCCTTCCACCGCTCGCTCGGCAAGCGCCTGGTGAAGTCACCCAAGGTCTACTGGAACGACGCCGGCTTCGCCGCCTGGCTCTGCGGCATCCACGGCCGCGAGCAACTCCTCGCATCGCCCCTGTGCGGCGCACTCTGGGAGACCCTGGTGCACGGCGAGCTGCGCCGACGACTCGCGTTGGCCGCCCCCGGCACGCCCCTATGGTTCTGGAACGTGCAGGGCGGCGCCGAGGTCGACTTCCTGATCGACGACGGCGGCCGCTACCGTCTGTTCGAAGCGAAGCTCGCAACCACGGCCAGCGGCCCGAAGGACCTGCGCGGCTTCAAGGCCTTCGCGCGGGTGTATGGGGAGGAGGCCGTGTCGCAGGCGACCGTGGTGTGCCGCGCGGAGGCGGTGCACGAGACGGATGGCGGATGCCGGGTCGTGGGGTTGCGCGACCTGGTGTTGGCTTGAGCGGAGAGGCAGGAAGCGAACCTGCGAGACGGCTCCCAGCAGAGCGATACCGCATCGGAGCCTCTCCTCGGGCCGGCGACCCAGGCGCGCTCGCGATTGGAAACTTGCGCCTGGCGGCTCCCCGCGAAAGTTTCCTTTCGCGGCCAGGGCAGCGAGTCGCCACCACTCACCGGCCCGCCGACGCCAACTCCCCTCCGCATGACTCCGCCAACCAACTCGTTGACCGGTCCGACACGATCCATGCCGAACAACTGAACCCGAAGCTCCGCGCATCGCTTCCCCCGGCGACAGTGCCTAAGCCCCGGAACGGAAGACCTTCGCCTTGTGATACTCCAGATACTTGGGATCCGGCGCGAGTTCCAGATCGCAGACCGCCAGCCGCTCATGCACGCGCTTGGGCCCGAAGAACGAGTCGACGACCTCGTCGGCCAACCGGATCTCCAGCTCCCTCGCCCGGTGGATGTTGTAGCCACCGTTCACCGTGAGGAGCCCGCCATCGAAGGCGCGGTCGTGCGTCGGGCACGCTGCGACGCCGTTCTTCGGATCGAGGCGCTCATCGGGCTCGTCGCAGGCGGCCCACGGCTTGATGTGTGATGCGATCAGCAAGCCACCCGCACCGAGCCCCTCGGGCGAAAAGCCGCAGAATCCACAGCGCTGTCCATAGGCCGAGAGCACCTGAATGGCGAAGCGGTGCTGGCCGAGCCGAGCCTTCTGGATCGCCAGGCGCTCGGTATCACGCTGCGTGAGCATGCCGCGGAGCTTGGCGATCTTCGGGTCGTGCGCGGCCTCTCGGACGACGATGCCCAGCTCGAGGTCTTGCAGCTCATCCTGTCCCAGCAACGGCGCACCTGACCTCAGCCCCACGAAGTCTGGCACTTCTGCCTCGTCGAGTTCAAGGTCGCGTGCGGCCTTCAAGATCACCTCGTAGAGCCCGATGAAGAGTGCAGGCTCATTGCTCAACCTCAGAAACAACTCTGGTTCGTTCCGGCCGCCATGCACGCGGTCGAACGAGAGGTTCAACATCTTGCTGGTCAAGGACCCCGGCGACCGCCTGAAGGTCGCCGCAAGCCGCCGCGCCGGTTCCGGAAGCAGGTGGATGTTGCGACCACCAAATCGCCGCGGGTCGAACACTCGGAACAGTCCGAAGCAGAGAATGACCTCCAGCGGCGCGAACCGCTCCTGCCGCCGACCGGGCCTGGGTGGCTCGCGACACAGGATTGCACGCCACTGTTCGAGAGCAGCGGCACCGTCAATTCTCAGGTAGTCGTCGAGCGTGAGAGACACGGCGGATTGAGCACCAGGCTAGCACTCGCAAGCCCACCCCGTACTCGCGACTGTGCCCACACGGCGACTCACCCACCCAGCACCCGCAGCCCCGACAGATCACCGAGCCGCGCCACGCGACTCCCCCTCGCCTCGATCCGCGCCCGGAAGGTCACCTTCGCGTGCTGCAGGTGAGCGCGCGCCGCGAGTTCGTAGTCCTCGGCAGGCAGGTCGGCCCGCGCGCGGAGATTGCCGTCTTCGGTGAGCAGGTCGAAGGTCACCTCGCCATGCAATCGGCCGTCGCTTCCGGGATCCCCATTGAGCGTGGTCACCAGGGCGGCACAGGTCTCCACGGTGTCCGGCTCGGGGCGCGGGCGAAGCTGGTCCCGAAGCGTGGCGATGGCCTGGAACTGCGACGCGCGGATCCGCACCTGCACTTCCGCCTCGGGCATCGGCAGGCGCCGCGACCAGGAGCAACGCAGCGCGATCTCGCTCCGGCTGCCCTCCGGCCGCATGCGAAGCAGGGCGTCGCAGAGGTTCGAGCTGACGATCGGCTGTGACTCGGCGGGCTCGAGGATCCGATCGAGCCGGTCGTCTTCGATCGCCTCCACCAACTCGCGCGTGGCGTCCATCAACAGGCGCGTGGTGCGCCGGGTGAACGGTGGTTCGATCGGCTCCCCGGCGACCCCTTGAAGGCCATCGTCGTCGAGCGGGCAGAGCACCGAAGCGACGAAGCTACCTTGCTCCGTCTGGCCGAGTTCGCAGCGCGCCAGCAGCTCCTCGGCCTCGGCGCGACTCATCCGCGGATGGTGCCGCTGTGGCTGCAGCACGCTGCACGCCGCTGCGAGCAGCGCCCGCCGGGCACCCTCCAGGAGCTGGACTCCCGCACCGAGAGGGATCCGACCCGCATCGGTGTCCGGAGACCGGACCGAGAAGCGGAGGATGTCGGCGTCGAAGGTCTCGATCTCGGCAACCACCTGGTCGAGAGGCGCGCCGACCGTCTCCGCGAGCGTGCGGAGCAGGTCGTGCATCCGCGAGCCGTAGTCCGCGACGTCCTGATCGGAGGGCAGAAGGAGCTGCCGGTCCTGGAATCCCGGATGCTCGAAGATCCGCGCGCCCTGTCGCGTGCGGCGCGCGAGCGGCTGCCAGCCCCGCGACCGGGCGTAGGAGTTCACGCGCTCGGGAGCGAGCGCACCGAGTTCGACAGGCGACGGCTCACGGCGCTGCATGTTGGATCTCCTCGTCGTGTGAGATGCGGACTGCAAGCTCCCGAAGCCCCTCGGGACTGAACGGCTGGCTGTCGGGCAGGTGAACGACAACGGTCTCCGCATTGGTCGTCGACGGTGCGCCGCGCAGACATGCCCACCACGCGCAGTTCCGCAGGATCAACTGCTCGGTGGTGTGTTCGAGCCAGTCGGCGGCCGCAACCGGCTGAAACAGGACGACCAGGATGTGCGTGGCCTGGAGAGTCGTCTGCCGGAGTCGCTCGTAGTCGAGAACCGGAAGGTCGAAGGAGCGCCGGCCATCGCGGAACCGGTCCGCTCGCGTCGTGGCCTTGAGTTGCACCTCGATCCGGAACTCGGTGAGTAACGAGTCGCTGGTGAGGCGTTCGACGACGTGGATCGTCGCATCGCGGCCGGCCGAGTCCATCGGCCGGGCGTGCTGCTCGCACGCGAAGCCGGCCTTCGAAGCCACGGCATGGAGGTAGGCGAGAGATAGTTCTTCCTGGATCGCGGTGGAGTGCATCGGGCGCGCCTCACGAGCACGTCGATCGGCACACCTCGACGACGCTCAACGGCGACAGCCTGCGCGGATGCGATGGGAGGATCAAGGTGGGTGCGAGAATCAGGCGGAGAACCACAGGTCGAGCCTCACCCCTCACCGCCCCACCAACAACCGCCCCAACGACTCCGCCAGCCGGTCGAGGGCCTCGCGCCCCGGCAACGTCACCGTCAACCGCGGGCGACCCTGCTCGTCCTCCTCCACGCAGCGGCCGAGTTGCTCGCGCAGGGCCGTGGTCATCGGATCGGACGACCCTGCAGCACCCTCGCGCCCCGCGGACGCCGGCAGCATCTCGCCGAGGAACTCGAACGCGGCGGCCAGCATCCGGCCGCCGGCCTCGGCGACCCGGGTGCGCTCCTGCTGCAGGCGCTGCTGGTCGGCGACGACGCGCTGCTCCTCGCTGGCGTCGACCGGGGCCTCGGGCTTGGTGCCGAGCAAGACCTCCAGCCGCTGCTTGAGTCCCTCCATCCCGGTCTGCAGCTCGACCTCGTCGATCGTGGAGTCCGGATCGAGCACCGCCTGGAACAGCTCGTGCTTCGCCGCGAGCGTGCCGAGCATGTTCTCCTCGATCGTGTCCGCACTCACCATCAGGTAGACCTGCACCTTGCGCTTCTGGCCCATGCGGTGCGCGCGGCCGATGCGCTGCTCGAGCAATGCCGGGTTCCACGGCAGATCGACGTTCACCACGGTATTGGCGGCCTGCAGGTTGAGGCCGGTGGCGCCGGCATTGGTGGTGAGGAAGACCACGCAGTCGTCGTCCTCCTGGAACCGACGCACCAGCTCCTTGCGCTTCTGCTGCGGGACCTTGCCCTCGAGGCGCACCGACGCGACGCCCGCGGCGGCGAGGCGCGGCCGCAGCACCGTCTCGATCTCGTCGAGCATCGTGGTCCACTCCGAGAACACGATGACCTTGCGGTCGCCCTCGGCGAGCAGCTCGTCGAACAGCTCCGCGAGGCGCTCCAACTTGGTCGAATACGCCGGCCGCTGCTTGTCGACCAGGTAGCTGCTGTCGGCCGCCATCCGACACAGGAGCAGCGCCTTCTGCAGGCGCAGGAGGTCGACCTCCGAGATCCAGTTCTTCTGAACGATGGACTGGACCACCCGCATTTGCGAATTGTGCAACGCGAGCTGCTCCTCGGTCGGCGTGACCCGCAAGACCTCGGTGGTCCGTTCCGGCAATTGCCGCACGACCTCGGCGCGCGTGCGTCGCAGCAGTACCGGAGCGAGCGTCTCGCGGAGCGAGTCGAGGTTGCGGAAGCCGGCCACCCGGCCGTCCTGGTTCACGATGCGGTGCTGGTGGAAGAACTTGAAGGCCGGACCGAGCCGCCGGTCGTCGATGAACTCGACGATCGAGAACAGCTCGTCGATGCGGTTCTCCAACGGCGTGCCGGTGAGCGCCAGCGCGAAGGGCGAACGCAATGCCTTCACCACCTGCGTGGTCTTGGCCTCCCAGTTCTTGATGCGCTGCGCCTCGTCGAGAACGATCAGGTCCCAGGGCACCGCCTCGATCGCCGCGAGGTCGCGCAGCACCTGCTCGTAGTTGCAGACGGTGAAGAACTGTGTGCCCGCATACTGCTCGACGCGCCGCGCCGACGCGCCGACCACCACCCGCGCACTGCGTTCCGAGAAGCGGCCGATCTCGCTGACCCACTGCGACTTCACCGAGGCCGGGCAGACCACCAACACGCGGCGTACATTGGCCTCGCGCGCCAACAGCTCCGCCGTGCCGATCGCCTGGATCGTCTTGCCGAGTCCCATGTCGTCGGCCAGGATCGCGCGGCCGGCACCCGCGGCGAAGGCGATGCCGTCGAGCTGGTAGGGCAAGAGCTCGACCTTCAGCAGCTCCTTTCGCAATGCGTGCTTGCCGGGGTTCTGGCGGATCTCGGCGGCGTGCCGCGCCAGCCGGTCGCGCAGCATGACGTTCTCGATCAGCTCCTCGGCATCGGGATAGATCAGCACGTCGTGGCCGAGCGACTCGATCTGACGCACCGCCCGGAGCAGCCGCCGGATCGGCGTCGCCTCCACGGCGGTCTCCCCGAACACCTTGCCGAGGTCGGCCACCTCGCCCCGGCAATCGTCGGGCAGCAGCAGGCGCAGGCTCAACTCCTCGCCATAGCCGACGCCCAGCGACGCCTTGCGCCGCCGATAGGGCTGCGCCAGCCGCGACCCGCTGAACTTGCGCCGCACCTTGTCCTCGACGTGCAGGATGTGCTTGCAGGTGCCCAGCGTGTTCTTGCGGAAGTCCGGACAGGTGCAGAACGACGCGCCGCGCTCCAGTCCGCGCAGCTCGACGCGGTAGCTCCGCCCGCTCTCGCCGCTCGTCAACTGGTAGCTGGTCCACGGGTCCTTCGGATCCGCCGCCCGCACCCGCATCCGCTCGCTGCGCGCCCGCTCGGCGCGGAGTTCCAACGCGTCCGCGACCAGCTCGGCATCGCTCCGGAGCCCCTCGGGCGCGCGCTCCTCTGGCGGCGCCGCGAGCCCGAGCGCGACCTTCTCCTCCAACACCGTCTGCAGGGCCGCCGCGACGTGGACGCACGGCCGTGAGCACCGATCGCAGGTGCGCGCCAGCCTGCCTGGCGCATCGTCGGCGAGCCGCAGCGTGGCGGTGGCCCCGTCGACCCGGAGCCGCAACTTCCTGCCGTCGAAGCGCACCTGCTGGCCGAGGTCGATCTCGTAGCGCCGCGCCTCGGCGAGCAATTTCTTGCCGCCCGCGCCGAGCGCGCGTTCGGCGGCGCGCGGGCTCAGGTGGGAGAGCACGTCGCGCAGCGTCGGAGCCGCTCCCGACGAGTTGCCGCGCCTGCCGTCGAAGACCGTGGATCGCTTGGATACACCCATGGGTGGGGAGTGTCGGCGCGCGCACGCCAGGGAACAACGATCGCGGTGGGCCCGGTGAGCGGGCTCGTCCACCGCCCCGAAGTCGCGGTCCAGGCTCGGCTCCCGGACGATCCATCTCCCAGGGCCCCCGCCTCCGTGCCGGAAGCGCCATCTGCGCCCGGATGTCCGTCGCTCATTCTCGAGTCAGATCCTGCCGCCCTGATCTTGCGTCTCAGGACTGTTTCCGATGCCGGGCCCGGATCCCTCTTCATGTCCGGCGCGGCATCCGACGGCGCGGCAAGATTGGTGTGGCGGTCGCAACCCTGCGCCGACCTCAGCTTGCCCAGCTCTCGACGACCCAGCACATGAAACGCATTCACCTTTCGCTCGTGACCTTCCTCCTGCTGGTCGTGCCGACCGTCGGTCAGGTGGATGCCACGTTCGCCACCTTTGGCAGTGGCTGCCCCGGCAGCGGCACGGGCCTGGATGCGAACATCACCGTCCTACCGGCCAGCATGTCGAGTCGCTTCGGCAGCGGTAATGCGATCCCGTTCGGATGGATGCCGCATCGCTACCAACAGGTGCTCTCGGGCACCGACATGCCGTCGGCGTTCACCATGGCCGGCCTCAGCCTGCGACAGCCCAACCGTGGACCGCTCTCGAATCGGTTCACGATCGACATGGAAATCCAGGTGGGCTACACGTCTCGCACGCCGGCGACGATGAGCACGGTGTACGCGCAGAACTACGACTCGGGAACGCCGGTGGTCGTGCTGCCCCGAACGCAGATCGTGATCCCCGACATGGTGCCGACCGGCCCGTCCAGTCCAGCCGACTTCTTCTTCACGATCCGTTGGCCGACCACGTTCGATTGGGTGCCAGCGCCGGGTCGCCATCTGCTGGTCCAGGTGACGGTATTCGGTCACAGCTACGGCAGTGGGACGTCGGGCTACGCGTTCGACATGGGCTCGGATCCGACAATGGCGCGGCTCTACTCCACGTCGCTGAGCGCGACCTCCGGCACTCTGGAGCGGAACTTCGGGATCGTCATGGGCATCCGGGCGCTGTCGCACACCGTCACACCAGAGCTGTTCAGCACCAACACACCGATGGTCAATGACCAGTTCCGGGTGCGCGTCCGACAGGCGAGGGCTTCGGCATCGGCATACATGGTGCTCGGCATCTCGGCGTCGCGCTGGAACGGATCTCCACTGCCGCAGAACCTCGGCTGGCTCGGTGCGCCCGCCTGTTCGTTGCTGACATCGCTGGACGACGTGCAAGGCCTGACGATCGACGCCTCGGGGAATGGCTCCCACGAATACGACATCCCGAACTCGATCTACCTGTTGGGTGCGCGCATCTACAGCCAGGCGATCATCGTCGACCCCGTCGCGAACTCGCTCGGACTTGCGCTGACCAACGGTGGTATCGGTGTGATCGGCAATCAGTGATCACTCGACGGGGCGCTCGGAGATATCCGACAAGCTCCCCCGGCTCATGCGGTGAGAGAGCGCACCGCGAACCCCGGCGGGCACCGGAACGCCGGGGAGTCTTGCCGCGCGAACGCCAGGGAACCACGATCGCGGTGCGACCGGTGAGCGGGCTCGTCCACCGCCCCGAAGTCGCGGTCCAGGCTCGGGACTCTCCTCCCGGACGGTGCACCTGGGACTGCGTGAGAAATCAACTTCGGACTGCGTGAAACCGCAATCCTGGCTGCGGGGAAAGATCACCCGACCGACCGCGCAGCAATACGACGCACTGCTGCACGACCTGATGCTGGTCGAACAGCTCCCGGCCTGGAGTTCGAATCGGATCAACCGGCTCACGCGCAAGGCGAAGCGTCATGTGATCGAACCGGCGTTCCTCGCCAGCCGCACGGGTCTCGACGTTGCCGGTGCCCTACGCGACGGCGAGATCATGGGCCGCCTGCTCGAGTCGTTCGTGCTGGCCCAACTCCGCGCGGAGCTGGTCGCCACGCGGCACCGATTCCGACTCCATCACCTCAACAGCGAGAGTGGCCGCCACGAGATCGACCTCTTCGCCGAGGTCGACGGCCGCCAGCTCATCGCGCTCGAGGTGAAGGCCGCGGCGGCGCCCAAGAAGGAGCCCGCGAAGCACCTGGTATGGCTGCGTGACCAGCTCCCCGACCGGTTCCTGGTCGGCGTGGTGCTGCACACCGGCCCGCGGACCTTCGTGATGGACGACAAGATCCTGGCGGTGCCGATCGCGGCGCTGTGGGGGGAGTGAGCGCGGTGCCTGTCCGCACCGGTGCCAGGCTCCAAGGCGGACTCGAGGGGATTCCAACGACCGCTCCTTGACGCGATTCGAACCAGCTCGGAACCTCGCCCGTGATGAAGCGGACGATCCTCTGCGCAGCGCTCACGTTCCTCTGCCTCGGCGGCAGCCTCGCCGCTCAGCCGATCCCGCTCTCCCTCGACACGCAGACCGGCGCCTCCCAGTTCGTGCCGCTCGGTGCCGGCTGCTGGCGCGTGCAGGTCACCGGCGGCGCGTGGAACGCGTGGGGCGTCACGACCGGCTGCGGTTCGAACGGCGACGGCTGCAGCCGGGGCTGGGGCACGTGGTTCGACTTCAGCTCGACGGACCTCCCATCGACGACTGCGACGTCCGGCCGGTGGAGCACTCCTTCGCAGGCCCTGGCGAACGCTCCAGACACCTTCCTCGGACTCCCGAGCGCGCAGGTCGTGCGGTTCTGGATCCGCGACCCCGTCTACAGCGACAACATCGGCGGACCGCTGAGCCTGCTGCTGACGCGCATCGAGCCGTTCCAGGTCTCGGACTCCATCGGACCCCCCAGCGGCTGTCGTGGCACGCTCGACGTCGACGTGACGCCGGCCAACCCCTCCGCAGACTGCCGAAGCTGGGACCTCCGCTTCGACGTGGCCGGCGCGGCACCCGGTTCGACAGCCTGGTTCCTCGGCTCGCTGGCCGAGAGCACGACGAGCCTGCCATTCCTGCCCTGCAGTCCATTGCTCCACATCGACCGCTCGACGCTGTTCGTGCTGGGCGCGGTCGGTCCGATCCAAGCCACCGGATCCGGTAGCTGGACGCTGCCCGCGCTCACGCCACCCGAAGACGTGACCTTCTTCGCGCAGGCACTGGCGCTCGGCAGCACGGGCGCCGACGCCTCAGCGAGCCTGCGGATCGTCTACCGACGGCCGTGACTGCCACGCCCATCCGGTTTCCGGCCTCCTGCCGCAACCGAAGGGGCATGACTCGCTGCGCTCACCATCCCCCGAGGCAGTCGGCCGCGCTGACCGCGCCATTTGGATCGACTCCTCCCGAGAATCAGCGCTGGGCGCGCAGATTCTCCGGGCGAGCGATCCGCGGAGACCTCCCCGGCTAGGAGCGCGGGTCACGGGAGACCATTCCGCCCAGCACGCGCCCTCGCACCCCGGACATCGCCGCACAGTGCTCCTCGGAGCGCAGGCTCGCCGAATCCACCGATTCGGCTGCGTTTCGCGGCTTCGTCCGAGGCACGAGTTCACGCACTGGATCGGAACGTGTCCCGTGACCCGCGCTCCTAGGTGAACCGGACCACTACCATGGCCCCGATGCGTGGCTCCCTCCGCTCACGTCGCTCTCTCCCGTCGACCGCAGCACTCCTGTTCGCCGGAGTGCTTCCGATCACCGCCCAGGAGGCCTCCGAGGACGCGATCCGCACCGCCACCGCCGCCGGCGACGAGGCCTTCGAGCGCGGCGACTTCGACGACGCCCGCACCCATTACCGTGCAGCACTCGACGCGTTCGAAGACCTCGCGGCAGAAGCCTCGACCGACCAGCCCGAAGACGAACTCACCGCGATCGAGCAGGCCTACACCTACCGCCAGCTCTATCGCTCGGAGTACGGCCGCCTGCGCCAACGACTCGTCTCGATCCCGTTCCTGACCGGCAAGCTCTCGGCCTGCGAACCCTCCACCGGTGACGCCGAGGTCACCTACCGGATCGCGGTGTTCGTGGTGCTGGACACCGACCTCGACTACCACGTCGACGGCGAGAAGCGGCACGAGCGGGCCCACCTCGACGACGCCGAGCTGTCGCGCTACCGCTTCGCCTGGGGCGTCGCCGCGCGGGCCGCCGACCATTGGGCCGGAACTCGCGTCCGCTTCGAGTCCCGTTGGATCGAGTTGGAGGGCGTGACCCTCCGGGGCCTCACGGAGCGTGCATGGAACGGCGGACTGCTGAACCAGCGCCATCTCGACCCGGCCCGCCTCGATCCCCTACCCGACGAGACCTTCGCGCGCATCGTTCCCGAGGTCGACTGCGTGGCGTTCGTATGGCCGCGCGGCGAAGCGGCGAGCACCTATGGCGGCGGGCCGATCGAACTACCGGGACCCGCGGGACCGCTGGCGGTCCGCGGCGGCATCCGCAGCCTGTCGCCCTACCCGTCGGTGTGCCTCCACGAGTTGCTGCACAACGTGGAGAGCCGGGCGGCGATCCCGCGGGTCCACGGACCGCCGACCGACGCGCAGCGCGTGTTCGCGCGGCATGACATCCGCGACGAACTCGATTGGTATGCCCACCTGCTGCGCAGCGTGCCCGATTGGGAGCAGGCCCGGTTCAGGCCAGCCGATTGATCTGCCGGAGGCCGCCACGAGGCGTTGTGCCTCCGCCGCCGATTGCGACGGCGACCTGTCGCGTTCCTCGACAGACCCTGGTGGCAGCTGACCCAGCCACCCCCCACATCTAGCGCTTCCCCACCTGGCACCTCCGGTGCTCTCAGGTCGTCGGCCGAATCTGCCGACGAGAAGGACCATGAGGATCGACAAGCGCTGGCTGTTGGTGCCCCCGGTGCTGGGGCTGCTGCTCGTGATGGGGCCGTTGCGGCCCGGGGAGCAGGCGGCTGGCGGCGCGGGCGAGGAGCGCGGCCGCCGGATCGTCGCACCCCCTGCTTCGGCACTGCAGGTCCTCAGCAAGAGCGAGACTGCACAGACCGCGGAGCCCCCGGCGACGACCGATGCCGGCAAGCCTCCGGTCGCGATCGGTGGCAGCGCGCCCGAGTTGCCCGGCCTGCTGGAACTCGGCGTGACCCTCGCCGGGGTGCTCGGTCTCGGTGCGCTGGGTCTCTATGCATTGGCACGGCTGCGCGGCAAGCAGGGCCTCGGCGCCGACGGCCCGGCGCGCATCCGGCAGACGCTGCGGCTCACCGCGAAGAGCACGCTGCACGTGGTCGAGTTCGATGGCCGGACCATTCTGGTCGGCGCCGGTGAACAAGGTGTGACGCTGCTCGCCGACGCCGCGCAGGCGCACGACGACGAGGCCGCGCTCGCCGAGCGTGACGACGGCGTGGCGCTGCGCGACATGATGATCCCACGCCCCGCCGCGCGACCCAGGAGCGCGCCGGCCCCCACGCGCTCGCGCGCCGAAGCCTTCCGCGACGCCCTCGAAGCCGCAGGCTCGCAACGATGAATCCCGCCTCCCCCAAGGCACGCCCCCTGCTGATCCTGCTGGCCGCCGGGCTGTGCACCGCGGGCAGCGCCATGGGTCAGGACCCCATCGGCCCGCCGGCCCCCGCCGGCGGCGCCGGACCTTCGATCAGCCTCGACCTGGGCGGCAACGGCCTGACCGACCCCGACGGGCTCGGCAGCGCGCTCGAGGTCGTGCTGTTCATGACGCTCCTGTCGCTGGCGCCGGCGATCGTGCTCACGATGACCTGCTTCACGCGGATCCTCGTGGTGCTGTCGTTCCTGCGCCGCGCGATGTCGGTGCAGGAGCTGCCGCCGGCGATCGTGGTCACCGGCTTCTCGTTCTTCCTGACGCTGTTCGTGATGGCGCCGGTGATCGACGACCTCAAGTCGTCCGCCTACGACCCCTATGTCGCGCGCGAGATAAGCATCGAGACCGCGCTCGACCGTGCCGGCAGCCGGATGAACCGCTTCATGCTGTCGCAGACGCGGCCCGCCGACCTGGAGCTGGTGCTCGACCTGTCGCGCACCGCCCCGCCCCAGACCCCCGACGACGTGCCCTTCCACGTCGCGGTGCCCGCGTTCGTGCTCTCCGAGGTGAAGACCGCCTTCCAGATGGGCTTCGTGCTGTTCCTGCCCTTCCTGGCGATCGACCTGGTGGTCGCCTCGATCCTGGTCTCGATGGGCATGTTCACCCTGCCACCGATCGTGGTGTCGACGCCGTTGAAGGTGCTGCTGTTCGTGTTGGTCGACGGCTGGAACATCGTCGTCGAGTCACTGGCCCGCAGCTTCGTGGAACTCTGAGGATTCGCCATGGACGACGCATTGGCCCTGGACCTCGGCCGCAGCACGCTGCTGGTGGCGCTGACGATCGTCGCGCCGGTGCTGCTGGTGGGCATGGGCGTGGGACTGCTGGTGAGCCTGTTCCAGACCCTCACCGCCTTGCAGGAACAGACCCTGTCGCTGGTGCCGAAGATGCTCGCGGTGGTGGCGACGATCCTGATCCTGATGCCGTGGATCCTGCGCACGCTGCGCGACTTCGCGGAGACGCTGTTCCGCTCGCTGGCGGAGCTGGGGGCGGGGCCATTCTGAGGGCTGCCGACCCTCCGCTGTCAGAGAGTCGGCGCGACACGCTAGGATGCAGCCATGGCGAACCTCACCGATCGGATCACCGTGGACCCCAAGCAGTGCGGCGGTAGGCCGTGCGTCCGTGGCATGCGGATCCGGGTCGTCGACGTGCTGCAGCTCCTCGGCCACGGCCTGACGTTCGCCCAGATCCTGGCTGAACTGCCCGATCTGGAAGAGGCAGACATCCGGGCCTGCGTCGAGTTCGCCACCCGCCGAGTAGACCATCCGGTCATCGTCGCGTGATCGTCTGGCTCGATGCTCATCTGCCGCCTGCGCTGGTCGGCTGGCTCCGAGATGGGTTCGCGCTCGACGCTCATGCCGTGCGCGACCTCGGGCTTCGCGACGCACCGGACGAGGACATCTTCGCCGCGGCACGGAATGCGAACGCCGTGGTCCTGACGAAGGACAGCGACTTCCTCAGGTTGCTCGAACGTCATGGTCCGCCGCCACGCGTACTCTGGCTCACCTGCGGAAACACCAGCAACGCCAACCTGCAGCGGATCTTGACGGTGGGGCTGCCGAGCGCCATCGAGCTGCTGAACGCGGGCGAGCCGCTCGTCGAACTCGGCTCGCCGCCGGCGACCGGCTGACAAGGGCCGAGCAAGCACGCTGCGCGACTTCGCCGAGACGCTGTTCCGCTCGCTGGCGGAGCTGGGGGCGGGGCCGTTCTGAGACGCGTGCCCTACCGCAGCAGTTCGTCGACCGTCATCGGCTGGTAGCCGTTCGCCAGGAGCCACGCGATCACCTCGCCGATGCGGTCGTGGAACTTGTCGGTGCGTGCCGGCCCCACGCCGATGTGGCTGAGCAGCAGGAAACCGTTGAGGCCGTGTTCGTCCTCGGCTTCGTGACGCTGGATGCTCGCCCAGATCGCCTCGCTCGACACGAAGTTGGGCGCGTCGTCGGCGGTGTAGTCGGCGTTCGAGCGGGTACCGGGCGTGAAGCCGACGACGCGGTGCCCCATCGCCGACGACCAACCGGCCACTTCCACGTTCCACCACTCGTAGGGTGGCATGAAGAAGCGCACGCCGCGGCGGTCGATGCCGAAGGGTCGCATCGCGGCGAAGTTGGCCTCGAGGTCTTGCTCGAACTCCGCGCGGGACACGAGCGTCTTGCTGCGGTCCTGCCAATCGGCATAGAGCAGGTGCCGGTCGGAATGCGGACCGAGCTGGTGGCCGGCATCGCGCAACCGCGCGATCAACTGGCGGTTCGCACGCGTGCGGTAGAAGCGGCCGGTGAGATAGAAGGTCGCCTTCACGGCGTGCCGGTCGAGCGCGTCGGCGATCACCGTGCCGCCCTCGGCGAACTCGTCGCCGGTGAAGACCAGGGCCATGCGCTTGGACGACGTGTCGCCGCGGACGATGCCGCCTTCGACGTATCGGAAGCGCGGATCGGCTGGCTGTGCCGGCTGCTCCGGCTCCACCGCCCGATCGCTCCACAGCGCCATCACCAGGATCGCATCCGCGGTGCCGTCCATCGTCGGCTCGTTGGTCGCGTAGTCGCCGACGTCGTCGTGGTAGACCAGGTCCCGAGGCTGGAACGCCGCGAACTCGTCCGGCTCGGTCAGCTTCAGGCCAATGAGCCCGGCATGGGTCTCACGCGCGATCGGCCCGTCGACCAATCCGCCGCGGACCTGCACACCGAGCAACTGCGTGGTCGGCAGGTGAGTGTCCTCGGGGAACTCGCCGCCGGCTGGCAGCCCTTCGAACATCGACGTGCCCCAGGGATTGCGGCCGAGCAGCCAATCCCGGTGGTCGATCGCCGTGGCGTGGTAGCGCATGTCGCCCGTCATCCGCTCGTAGAGGTGGACCTGGGTGATGAAGGCGACGACCAGGTTGTTCGAGCACCACAGGAACGGCACGCCCACGCCGTAGGGATTGGTCGCGGCACGGGCCACGATCCGCTCGATGCCACTCCGGTAGTAGCCCGCGAGCTCGCCCTGTAGCTCCTCGCCGACCAGCGCGTGCAGCGCGAAGTGGCCGACGTTGGTGAACGGATACATCTCGTAGTGGCGCGCCATCAGCTCGCCCATCGAGGAGTCGTCGTATTCCATCCACGAGGTCGTGCCGGCGAGCCGCGCGTAACGGATCGCGTCGTCGAAGTAGCCCTGCTCCCCGGTCACCCGATGCAGCTCGGCGGCGGCGAACTCCATGTCGTCGGCCCAGGTCCGCTCGTTGTAGCGATAGGGTGCGCCGAAGGAGTTGCCCTGCTGCACGCCCTCCTGCCGCTTGCCCATCGCGTAGAGCGACCGGGCCGCGCGCAGGCACCGGTCGGCGTAGACCTCGTCGCCCACCTCGCTTCGCCAGATCCGCGCAGCCATCGCCATCGCCGCTGCCGAGCGACCCGCCACGTTCGCGACCCCGGTCGACGCGCTCTGGAACTCGCTCAGTCCCTGCGGCTTGCCATCGGCGGCGTACACCGGCCGGTAGCTGTTCGCGCCCCAGCCATAGTCGGCGTTGTCCTGGTCGGGCAGTTTGAAGCCGCGGTGGTCGCGGTCGTCGGCGACCTGGTGGAACAGCACGTCGGGAGCTGGATGCAGTTTGTGGATCCAGTCGAGCCCCCAGCGCGCCTCGTCGAGCACGTCGGGAATGCCGTTGGGCCGTCCCTCACGACCCAGCGCGTCGCAGTGATCGCCGAACCGTTCGCCGACAAGCTCGAACGCCAACAGCATCCGCGCGGTCGCGTTGCTCGCGGTGATCAGGTACTTGAGCTGGTCGCCGGCGTCGTGCCATCCACCGCTCGCGTCGACGAAGGTCTCGTCGGGGAACGGCGCGTAGAAGGAGCGGCCGTCGAGCTGATGGCAGGCCACGTCGAGGAACGGGTTGTAGCCGCACCGCTGCTGCCGCATGAAGTGCAGCAGGTCTTCGTGGTAGCCAGGATAGCGGCCGATCGCGAACTCGCGGGAGATCGTCCGCGGCGTCTCGATCTCGATCCGGTAGCGCCCCTCTGCTTGCAGCGCGCTGAAGTCGAGCCGGTGGTAGGCGGCGAACGCGCTGCCCCAGCTCGGGGCCGCGACGCTCTCGATCGGCCCGCGCAGCACCACCGCATCGCTTGCGACATCGCGCACCAGGAACTCGCCGCTCAGCCGTTCCACCGCGAATGCGAGCGCGACCTTCGGGTCTTCCGGGAGGAAGCCGGCCTGGTTGATCCGGACGTGGGCTTCCTGCGCGGGCAGGGTGCCGAGGGCGACGAGCAGGAGACAGCGACCGGGAAGACGCATGGCGCCACCAGCTCACCCGATCCGGCGCCGAGAGTCACTCGAAGGCTGGCGCGCCACACGATCGGATCGACGCGGCCGATGGCGCAGCCAGGCGTGGGACCGTGAGCCGAGGCGACGACGCGAGGACGTTCGCACCACATGCTCTGTCGCGGCAGCCGGAGCGAAGCCGACGCCCAGGAGGATCGGAAGGGCCGCGCAGCACCTGCCGGAGTCAGCGCTGGGCGCGCAGCGTCTCGGAAGTCGTGGATCAGCGTCGACCGTTCGGATCCCGCTCTCGTGACCGCGCAGCTTGGCTCCGGGCGGCGCGAACGTCGGCCAGCGCTCCCTCGATGCGGCGGATGTTCCTGGGCTCCACAGCGACGTCTTCGAGCCGTTCGAGCTCGGCCAGCAGAATGGCCTCGGCGTCGTCGAACCGCTGCTGCGCGGCCCGGGCTTGCGCCAGCAGGATCGCGGCGACGACCTGCATGCCGGGAACACCGATGAGCCCCGTGGCCCGGACCTCTTCGAGGTTCGCGACCGCCTCATCGATGCGCCCGAGATGCATCTGGAAGTCGGCGAGGTTGATCAGGGTCATGATCGTGCCGGGATGATTCCGACCCTGGATGCGCTCCTGACGCTGGATGATCTCGACGCACAGCTGCGCGGCATCGCTCTTGCGCCCGGTCATCGCCAGTCGAACCGCGTGGTCATTCATGCGACGAAGGGTCGTCGCATGGTCGTCACCGTGCACGACTCGGCTCGCGGCGGCAACTTGTTCGAAGAGGGTCGTCGTGGTGGGGAGGAACTCGCCAGCAAGGCTCTCCATCCGGGTGAGCACGAGAGCCATGCCGTTCATCGGCGCGAGCGTCAGCTCGTCCTCCAGACCGACGATCTCCAGGGCGATGGCCCGTGCTTCGCGGAACAGGGCCAAGGCCTCGTCGAGGCGCTCCTGCTCCATCATGGCCGCGGCGAGCCCGGTCATGGCCTCGACGCTCCTCGCGTGCCTCGCGCCGAACACGTGGCGACGGCCGGCGAGCACGCGGCTGGTCAGGCGTTCGGCTTCGGCGTTCTCGCCCTTCCAGAGGTGCCACGTCGCCAACTCGAGTTCGACATCCAGCGTGTCGGGATGCGCAGGGCCCCGGGTCGACGTGGCCAGCGCCAGCGCACGGCGCAGATGCGGCTCAGCCTCGGCCAGTCGGCCCAGCGCGCGATAGGTCCGGCCGATCGCCAGACGCACGGCCAGTTCGACCCGGGGCTGGTCCACGACCGTCGCGTCGATCTGCCTGGCCGCCGCGTCGAGCACGCTGCGCATGCTGACCTCGAACCCCTGCGCCTCGGGCGACACCGAACTCAACAGGTCGTCGGTCAGGAAGCTCATCACGCGGCTGGCGATCTCGGCCTCGCCGTCGGCCCGTCGGCGCTGTGCGATCTCCGCGTCGCGAGCCTCGGCGGCGCGGGCCCAGCCGATCGTGGACGTGATGATCCCCGCCATCAACAGGACGACAATGACGCAGCTGGCAGCCAGCGCGCCGCGGTGCCGCCGGGCGAACTTGTGCAGCCGATACGAGGTCGTCGGCGGCCGAGCCGCTACCGGTTCATCCGCGAGGTATCGCGCGAGGTCTTCGGCCATCGCCTGCGCTGACTGGTAGCGCCGCTCCGGGGCCTTCTCGATGGCCGTCATGACGATCCAATCGAGATCGCCGCGAAGCTGCCGCTCCAAGGTCGTCGGGTCCGTGCGCCGCCTCTCGGCGAGTCGCTGCTCGCTCGCCTCGGTGTCGGTATCGGGTTCGCCGCGCCGGGCGCGTATGCACGCGCTCGGACGCGGCGGCTCGACATCGCGTATCAGCCGCTGGATCTCCGCGAAGCCGCCGACACCGGACCGCTTGGAGTCGAACGGTAAGGTCCCGGTCAACAGCTCGTAGAGCAGCACGCCCAGCGAGTAGACGTCGGATCGCGTGTCGATGCCCTGCCGCGCGGACGCCAGCTGCTCGGGGCTCATGTAGGCCGGCGTGCCGAGAACCTGCCCCTGCTGGGTCAACGAGACGAACGACTCGTCGTCGGCCGACATCGCCTTGGCGATCCCGAAGTCGATGACCTTCGGGTTCGCGTCGCCTTGCCCGTCCTGCCCCACCAGCACGTTCGACGGCTTGATATCCCGGTGGATCACGGCCTTGGTGTGGGCGTGGTGCACGGCGCCGCAGACCTTCACGAGCAGCCCGATACGCTGCCTGAGGTCCAGCCGTCGTCGGTCACAGAACTCGTGGATGGGCTCGCCCTCGACGAATTCCATGACGAAGAACGGCTGTCCGGTGTCCGTCGTACCGGCCTCCAGGAAGTGCGCGATGCAGGGGTGCTGCATCCGACCGAGCGCCTGGAGTTCGAGCTGGAACCGGGCCGTGATCTGCTCGGAGTCCATGCCCAGCTTGATCACCTTGATCGCCACCGTCCGCGTCACGGGCGAGGTCTGCTCCGCCCTGTAGACGACGCCGAACCCGCCCTCGCCGATCTTGCCGGTGATCCGATAGGGGCCGATGCGCGTCGGGCCGACGCCGCCTCGTGGCGGCTCGGCGGGCGGCTGCGATGCCGACGCCACGTCGAACAGATCGGCCAACCGCGATCGCATCTGCGCCGCGGCGCTGAAGCGCAGCGGGTTCGCGTCCTGGGCGAGCAGCTCATCGACCGCGATGCGCATCGCGGCATCGCCCCGGCACGCCGCATCGAGGAAGGCCGCGCGCTCGTCCTCGGCAAGCTCGACGGCCTCGAGGAAGCACGACTGGACCCTGCGGAACTGCTCGGGTGTCACGGCTGCTCCAGCTCGCGCAGACGTCCGCTCAGCCACGCGCGGGCGGTGCGCCAGTACCGCTCGACGGTGCGGTCCGAGACACCCAGAACGTGCGCGATCTCGTCGAACGCCATGCCGGCGAAGAATCGTAGCTCGACAACCTCGGCCAGGCGCTCGTCGAGTGTCGACAGTTCGGCCAGCGCGTCGTTGAGCGCGATGATGTCGATTCGGATCGGGGTGTCCGATGCGGCGACCATCGCCAAGGTCACCCGTGCACCACCAGGATCCCGCTTGCCGGCGCGCTTGCTACGGACCTGGTTCGACAGGATCTGTCGCATGGCCTTCGCCGCCACGGCGAAGAAGTGCACCCGGTCATGCCACCCGCCTCGCTCCGCATCGTCGTCGACCTTGACGAGCCGCAGGTAGGCCTCGTGCACGAGTGCCGTGGCCTGCAGCGTCTGGTCTCCGCCGCTGCCCCGCAGGCACGTACGGGCCAGGACGCGCAGCTCGTCGTGGACTACGGACCAGAGGTCGTTGGCGGCCTCTGCGTCGCCACCCGCCCGCACCAGCCGGAGATACTCGGTCACGCGGCTGGCTGGGTCGAGGGTCATCGCGGGCAATCCTCGACCGGAGGCCGTGAAGGAGCTGCGAACCGGCGCCGCAGCTCGAGAACTGTCGTGAAAGCCGAGGGAGCGGGCCAGACCCGACGTGCCACCAGCCCAGGCACGCTACGTCACGAGTGCCCCCGGTTCCAGGCGGTCTCGGGCCCGGCGCAGGCTCCGCTCACGGAGTCCTCCGGTCGCGCTCCACCTCAGCCGCCCCGACCGGCGCTGGCGAATCCCCACAAAAAGCTGTCGGTCGTGCTCGGCGTTCGGTGTTTCAGCGGTTGGCCGGCGATGCGGCCGTCCTCACCACCCAACCCACGAGACCCACATGAACTCGCTCCTGAAGCGGACCTCTCACGCCCTCGCCACCCTCCTCCTGGTCGCCGTCTCGACCGACGATCTCGCGGCGCAGAAGACCTACGCCACTGCCTACCGATTCAGCAATTCCGACCTCAGGCTGCGGCTGCGTTGGATCACGAGCAACTTCGTAGCCGAGACCGACAACCTGGGGGCGCAGGGGTACCGGATGATCGACCTCAACAGCTACCGCGACGGGGCCGGCACGGTGCGTCACGACGCGACCTTCCTGCCGTATGGCGGTGCCTACCGGTTCTACGCCGACATGGACGAGGGTGATTTCGTCGGCACGACGAACAGCCTGGTGAGCCAGGGATTCCAGTTGAATACGTTCTCCTCGTACGCCCTGAACAACGGCACACGCCTCTATGCCGCGAACTACCTGGAGAGCTCGTCCGGTGGACAGCTGACCATCGGCCAGACGAGGACGGAGTTCCTCGACAGCTACGCTGCGAACACATCGCTCGGGGAGCGCCTGGCTGCGTTCGACACCTACCTCGATACGAGTGGCGTGCGGCGCTACGACTCGCTCTTCGTGCCCGGTTCCACCGAGCCCCATGCGTTGGCCACGGGGATGTCGCAGGCGCAGTTCGAGAGCAGGCGAGTGACGGAACTGCAGAACGGTCGGCGTATGTGGATGTTCCAGGCCTACCGCGACTCCACCAATCAACTGCGCTACGACGCGGTCTATCGCGACGCGTCGCTTCTGAATTCGACCCGTCTGTTCTTCGCCGAGACGGAGGCCCAGATGCTGGCTCAGCGCCAGGCGCAGGCAGCGCAGGGATTCAGGCTCGTCGAGGTCGAGCCGACCTTCCTCGGCACCTCGCCCGAGCGGAACTCCTACGGAATCGGTCTGGCCGGGACCCTGGGGCGAGCGCCGGACCTCACCATGGCCAATCCGCCCGAACTCGGCCAAAGCAACTCGCTCAGCATCCGGGCCAACAGCGGACAGCCCACCATCGGGGTGCTCGCGATCGGCATCAACTCGGCCCAGTTCCCGCTGCTCGGCGGCACGCTGCTGGTCGACCCGATCGTGCAGGAGGATGTGGTGCTGTCGACCAATCTCGTGAGCGTCCCCACCTTCTACCCCGGTGATCCCGTCCTCGACGGAGTGAGGCTCTACTACCAGGTGATCGTCCTCGACAATGGAGCGCCCCAGGGCCTGTCGATGTCGCGCGGCCTGGAGGTCGTCATCGGGCGCCGCGACTGACTGGCCTGGGACAGGCCACGAGCCCAAGATCGGCCGCGTGAACCTGCGCGGTCGTGAGGGGTGAGGGAGAGGGCGCGGCGATGGGCTTCCTGCGCCAGCAGCAGGGCACGCCGTCATGGACACGCATCAGCCCCCCGAGCCGCGGATGACTCACGCCTCGCGCAAGCCGGAGGCGAAGAACAGCCAGTTGGTCTCGTCTTCCTCGCCGAACAGGTCGTCCACGAACACGGTCGTCTCGGTCTCGACCACCGTGAACACCTCCCGCAGGGTCGCCTCGAAGTCCGGCGCCGCGAAGCACGACCACACGGCCAGCACGCCGCCCGGCTCCAAGTGGCGCGCCACCCGCCGCAGACCCTCGGCGCTGCAGAACATCGCGCGGTCGCTCTCCTCGGCGAGCGGATCGCTCGGCGCGTGGTCCACGTCGACCAGGATCAGGTGGTAGCGCTCGGCCGGAGCCCCGGCGAGCCGCCCGTAGACGTCGGCTTCGATGACCCGTAGCCGCGAGTCGGCCCGCAGCGCGGCCGCCAACGGGAACAGCTCCGCCTCGTGCCAGCCCACGACCTCCGGCACGAGCTCGACCACGTCCACCGCCGCCACCCGCGCCGACGCAGCGCCTCGTGCGCGGTGTGCCCCAGGCCCAAGCCCCCGACCAGCACCCGCAGCCCCTCGCCCTCGCAGCGCTCCACCCCCCGCCGCGCCAACGCCCGCTCCGACGCGTCGTCGTAGCCACTCATCAGCACCCGCCCATCGACCAGGAGCTCGACGAACGCCGCGCTCGGGTCGGCCTGGGGAACGCGGCGGAACAGGATGAGTTCGCCGATACGGGTATCGACGCGGGCCAGGAGACCGACGGGAGGAGTGGTCAAGCGCGGGAGGGTGGGCGACGGGGGGCAGGAGTCCAGTGATTCTGTGGTGGGAGTCCCGCGACTGGATGGTGCAGGGCGCGGCACTGCCGACCGCCGACTCGAACGACGCAGGGCTCAGTCCTGGCAGCGGGCTCCGTTGCCCGTGGCCCCTCGGCGGGGCGCGTCAGCGGACTGGGGCGACCCGTCGTGGACCGGGAGAAGCCATCCGGAGCGGAAGTGCCCTGGCCCATGCAGGGCATTCCAGGTAGCGCGCCGAGCAGCCTCGAAGAGCAGCTCCAGCTCGGGATCGTTCAGGTCCTCGGTGGTCGCTGCGGAGGAGTCGGGTCCTGGGTCATGGGCTGTCCGACCGCGGGCGTGTCGTGCCGCTCCGCTCCGGCTTCCGGCAGCACGCTCCCGCTCCGCTGGTCGCTTCCGCTGCCTGCAGCCTCTGCTCCGCGGCTGACGCTCGCCTTCATGCTCCGCATGACCAGTAGCTTACCGGCCGGACCTCGCGGCCAGCGCCGGGCGGAAGCCGAGGAAGATCCCGCGGTTGCCGGGCTCGCTCGCGTCCCGATTCGCGGACCGGCAGAACAGCGTGGAGAGGCCCCAGCCCCCGCCCCGGCACACGCGCCGCGAGCCGCTCTTCCCCAGAGGATCCTCGGCACCATCGGACCAGGCATCCGAGACCACGCCGTTGCTCCAGTTCGCCACGTCCGCGCACAACTCCCACACGTTGCCGTGCATGTCGTAGAAGCCCCAGCCGTTCGCCTTCCGGCCACCCTTCACGGCGTGGGCATGCTGCCCCTCCCGCGCACCACCGAACACCGCGTACTCCCCGAGCCGCCCCGCATCTCCGCCGAAGCAGTAGGCCGCCGCGCTTCCTGCCCGGCAAGCCACCTCCCACTCCGCTTCGGTCGGCAGACAATACGCGTAGCCCTCCGGTAGCCGGCCTGCCGCCCGCTCCGCTGCCGTCAGCTTCGCACAGAACTCCACCGCGTCGGTCCACGACAAGTACGACGCCGCCAACGACGCCCCGTCCTTCGCGTAGTCCTGCCCCGACCACGGCGCGGTCTTCATCACAGCCCGCCACTGCGCCTGCGTCACCTCCGTCTCCGCCAACCAGTAGCCCCGCGTGATGCTCACCCGGTGCTGCAGCTCGTCGCCGTCCCGGCCCGGCTCGTTGTTGGGACTGCCGATCGTGTACGTCCCGGCCGCGACCGGCAGCATCACGATCCCGTGACTCGCCTCGAGCCGCTGTCCCGGCGAAGCGACCGTAGGTGCTGGGGCCTGTTCGCGAACTCCGTCGGCAGCCGCCAGCGCTGACACCGCTCCGGCGGTGGGAGCCTGCTCCAGCTCCTCGATTCGCTGCTTGGCGGCCTCGGCATGCTCGGTGGCAAGCCTCCGCTCCCACTCCGCGCGCGCGGCCTCCAACTGGCGCTGCAGGCCGTCACGTTCGCTGGTGGTCTTCGCGAGGCCCTCGGTCAGTCGATCTCGCTCGTGCGCGAGACGATCGCGTTCCGTCTCCAGCCGTGCGATCACGCCCTGCAAGGCCTCCAGCCGTTCCCGTGCCGAGGCCAGCTCGGTCTGCAGCCCCGCATTGCGCAGCTCCAGCTCCTCGACCAGGCCTGCATCGAGGGTGAGCCGATGCCGGCGCTCCTCGGCGGTCTCCTCGATCGTCAGGAACGCGTCGAGCTGCGCGCGCGCCTGCGAGAACTCGGTGATCGCGCCGGGGCCGCTCGCGTCGGTGAACTGACCCGCGGTCCACAGCCGCTTCGCCTCCTCCGCGCGTCGTTCGGCAACCCGGAAGCCATCGAGACCACGCAGCCGCGTGGCGACGCCGCGCTCCAAGCCCTCCCAGGCCATCCGCGCCTGCTCGGCCCGCTGCGCCTCGCCGTTGGACTTCGCCAAGAGCGCGAGGTCGGTCTACAACTGGCGCAGGCCGAGCGACGCCTCGGCCATCTCTCCGGCGTCGATCTGCGTGGCGAGGGTCTGGAACCGAGATGCCAGCTCCTGCTCGCGCGCCGCGATGCTCGGGCAGCTCCTGACCAGCGGCAGGTTCGCGAGCTGCTGACCGAGCGCCTCGCGCAGCGGCGCGACGGCCTCGACCTCGTGGCTGAGCTGCAGCGCGGCGCGGAGCGCCCGGAGCAAGCGGTCGCGGAGCCGGGTCGCGTCGGCGGAGGCCGCGCGGTCGGCCCGCTCCCAGTCGGCGCGCAGCGCGTGGAGCGTCTCGCGCGCTGCACGCACCGCGGGATGGCTGCGGTTGGGGCTATCGGCCAGCTCACGCTCGAGGACGGTGACGGTCCGAGCGTCGGCGGCAGCCCGCTCGGTATCGAGCTGCCACCAACCCCAGCCGGCGAAACCACCGAGCACCAGCGCGATGGGCAGGGTCCAGGCCAGGATCACCCGACGACGCTGGCGACGCGCCCGCGCGGCGAACCAGGCGTCGCACTCGCGGCGGACCGCCTGGGCGAGATCTGCATTGGCCAGGGTGCGTGCCTTCTTCTCGTCGTCCTCGGCACGCGCGAGTGCGGTCACGATGATGCGGGCGAAGTCCGCCGGCACGCCGGCCGCCTCGAGCTCACCTGTACCATCGCGCGACTTCTTCGCCGCCCACGACGCGCCGCTCAGCACCAGGAACGCCACCGCGGCCATCGCCCGCACGTCGTCTCGCGGCTCAGGCTTGCGCTGGCCGCTCACGACGGCCTGCGGTCCGTAGTGGTCGGTGCCCCGCACCTTGCCCGCAGTGATCGAATGCTCCGAGCGCGTGTCGACCGCGCCCGCCTGGCCAGCATCGATCAGACGCAGACGGTCCTGGCCGTCGATCAGCAGATTGTTCGGCGAGATGTCGCACCAGTAGAGGCCGCGCACCCGCAGCTCCGCGACCAGCGTGAGCAGCTCGTGCACCAGCTCGAGCCGACGCTCCAGCGAGTGCCCACCGGCCTTGACCCACTCGCCGAGCTTGCGACCGTGGACGTATTCCAGAAGCAAGACCGGCTGGTGGTCGTCGCCTTCCAAACAACCGAAGTAGCGCACTACCGCTGCAGGCAGCTCCTCCTGGCAGAGCACGCTGCGCTCCTGGCGGAACTGCTTCATCGCCCGCTCATCGCGCGGATCGAGCACGATCTTCAGCGCCACCCGCCGCGGCTCGCCGGCCTTCTTGGCCCGCAGCACGACGGCCGTCGCGCCCTCGGCCTGGCGTCCGATCTTCTCCGGTTTCTCGAAGCCGGCAGCACGGATCGCCTTCCATGTGGCCGGCCAGATCCGCGGGTCGTCCTCCGCGAGTTCGAGGCCGGCAACCTCGAAGAAGCGCGGGCCACCGGCGGACGGGCTATCGGAATCAGCGCTCATGGCACAGCTCCCGCAGTTCGGCCAGGGCCTCGGCCTTGCGATTGGAGACGGTCTTGGAATCGACACCCAGCTCCACCGCGATCTCGCTGATCCGACGTCCGCCGTAGTAGTGCTCGTGGAGGATGCGCGCGTTGGTGGACCGTCGCGGATCGGTGCCTTGCTTCCAGACGTCTAGCACGCCCAGGGCTGGCGCGAGCTCGATGTGATGCTTGGCGGCGAAGTGCTGCGCCTGGGCTTCGGCATAGTCGACCAGCACACGCTCACGCCGGTCGCGACCGCGCAGCACGTCGCGCACCTTGTTGGCGAGTGCCTGGGCGACCCAGCCACGCAGCTCGCGAGCCGATCGAGCACGCCACTCGGCATCACTACTGCGACGATTCAGCAGGCGCTCGAACAGGCTGCCGAGCACCGCGGTGTACGCTGCGCTATCCGGCTGCTCGGTCTTGCCACGGAACAATCTCGAGAGTCTGTCGCGCAAGGCCTGCTCGAACATCGCCGTCACTTCGACCAGGCACTCTGCGGCCAGTCGCCGCTTCTCCTCGCCGTCGGCGGCATGGTAGGCGGTCAGCAGCCGCTCCAGGCGGGCTTCGGGGGTCTCTGGGGAGTGCTCGGGGGGAAGCGGCAGGGACATGGTTGGGCTCTCCTGAAGTCGCGGAGTGTAACGGGACCGCGCGCGGCTCAATCCTGCTTGCCGGACTCGCCCGCGGACGCCGGCGCATCGCTGCCCGCCTGCGCCTCACGCAAGGCCCGCAGCCGTTCCAGCCGCTCGTAGTCACGCTCCAGTGCAGTCGCAGAACCACCGGCCCCCACCGGCAGACCCGCCCGCCGCGCCTCGTTCGCCGCCTCCTTGCGCTCGATGTCGCGGCGCAGGGCCTCGGCCTGGGAACCGAGTTCGCTGGCGTCGAGGCCGGGAGCCGCATCGACTCCGGCCACCATCTCCAGGGTGCGCGATTCCAGATCGGCCTGCTCGCGGCGGGTACGCAGCAGTTCGATCTCCTGTTCCAGCGCGACCAGCGCATCGCGCATGTCGCCGAGCGCGCGCTCGCCGTCGGCCACGCTGCGGGTCAGCTTGGAGAGACCCTCGCGGCGGATCGCGAGCTGGCGCGTCTCACGGTCTTCCTCGGTGAGCAGTCGGTCGATGTCGGCTTGGAAACTGGCGAGGGTGTGTTCGGCGCCGGCGAAGGACACCGTGGCGAGCCCTTCCTCGGTGGCTTGCTCCAGCACCGGGTAGGCCTCGGCGAGCAGGCGCTGCCGCCGCGCGCCGCGCTGCTCCAGCTCGGCCACCTGCTGCTCGAGGGTCTCCACCTCACGGCGCGACAGATTCAGCGCGATCTGGTGCTCGGTGACCCGCGACTGCTGGCGACGCAGGTCGTGGTCGAGGGCCCGGTCGCGGACCTCGGTGGGCACGGTGTCGACCATGCCGTCCACGGTCACATCCGCGCCGGCGCGGGCCAGGCCCAGCAGCTCGCCGAGCGGGCGTCCGGCCAGCAGGAACAGCACGGCCACGAGTGCCGCGACGGACAGGGAGATCTTCGCAAACAGCTTCATCACGCTCGGTTGGATCGGGTTGCAGGGACCACGCCGGCTCGCACTCGGGCCAGCTCGCTCCCGAGGCGTCTGCCGGCCGCCCGACTTCCCGGAGGTTTCCGCGGTTTCCTGCAGACCCCACCTCTCCGCCGCCATCCCCCACACCCCCCCGTCCAATCCCACGACACCGCCTGGTAGCCACCCCTCCCCACCCCCCACCACATCTAGCGGTTACCCGCCTGGCACCTCCGGTGCTCTCAGGTTGTCGGCGCTTTCTGCCGACCTGATAGACAGCGAGCGCTCGCCGGCCGTGCGACCGTGAACCCCACCGACCTCCAGCTCCTGGAATCCCATGCCCCCGCCGTGCTGCTGCACGTGGTCCGGGCCACGGCATTCCTCGCGGCGCTGCCGATCCTCGGCCAGCACCTGCCGTCGCGGATGGTGCGGCTGGTGCTCGGGGTGGCGTTGGGCGGCGCGTCGTTCTGCCTGGCGGGGATGCCGGTGGTGGCGGTGGAGCACGGGCTCGATCTGCTGGTCCTCGGCACGCGCGAGGTCCTGGTCGGCGTGATCGCAGGCTTCGCGATCCACGGGGTGATGGCTGTCGTGCACGTCGCGGGCGAGATCCTCGGCCACGAGATGGGGCTGACGATGGCGCGGGTGCTGGATCCGTCCACCGGGCGACAGGACGCGACGATGACGCGCGTCTTTGAGGTGCTGGCGTTCCTGCTGCTGCTCGAGTTCGACCTGCACCACGACCTGGTGCGGGTGTTCCTCGCCAGCCACGAGCATGTGGCCGTGGGCGAGTCCTTCGAGCTGCGCGGCGTGGTGGCGATGCTGCAGTCGATGCTGGCCGCGTCACTGGTGTTCGGCATCAAGCTGGCGGCACCGGTGTTCGGCGTGCTGCTGATCACCACCGCGGTGCTGATCGTGCTGGCGCGAGCGGTGCCGAACATCAACCTGCTGGAGTTCAGCTTCGGCTTCCGGATCCTGATCGCGCTCACCGCGCTGACCTTCTTCCTGCGCTTCGCCACGCCACACCTGTTGGCAGCCTTGCGCAATGGCATCGCCCAGGCCGGGGAGGTCTTCGCCGGTTCCTGACCGGGGAGTGCCATGGCCCTGTTCCGCGACGACTCCGGACGCACCGAGCCGGCGACTCCGCAGCGCCTGGAGGAGGCTGCCGAGAAGGGGCAGGTGCCGATGTCGCGCGAGCTGGTGACCGCCGGCTCGCTGCTGGTGGCGACGATCACGCTGGCCTCGGCCGGGCCGTTCGTATGGCAGCGGTTCTCGGAGGCCATCGCGGGTGGCCTCGACGTGCGGCTGGGCGAGCATCGACTCGGCGACGCCGACGTGCACGGCGCGGTCGACGAGATCCAGACGGCGCTCGCGCCCTTGCTCCCGGCGCTGGCGATCCTCGCGGTGCCCGCATTGTGCGCGGTGCTGATGTTCGGCTATGGCCAGGTGGGCTTCCGGTTCCGCGGCAAGGCGCTGCGCCTCGACCCGGAACGTCTGTCGCCGCTCAAGAACCTCAACCGCCTGTTCAGCGCGGCGTCGCTGATCCGCACGCTGGTGTCGCTGCTGTTCCTGAGCGCGGTCGCGGGGATCCTGTGGTGGACGCTGCACGACAAGGCGCCGGCGTTCCTGGCGATGCTCGACCAGGACCCGCAAGACGGCTTCGCCGGCCTGTTCGGGATCGCCGTGCGCTCGCTGATCTGGATCGCGGTGGTCGCGATGGTCCTCGCTTTGGGCGACGTCGCCTGGCAGCGCTTCGACCTGAGCCAGAACCTGCGCATGTCGAAGCAGGAGGTCGACGACGAGCGCAAGCGCACCGAGGGTGATCCATTGGTGAAGAGTCGGATCCGCCAGGCCGCGCAGGAGCTGGCGAAGCAACGGATGATGGAGGCGGTGCCGCATGCCGACGTGGTGATCACCAACCCGACCCACTTCGCGGTGGCTTTGGCCTACGACCGCACCAAGCACGCCTCGCCCGAGGTGGTCGCCAAGGGCACCGACGAGGTCGCGGCGCGGATCCGCGAGATCGCGAAGGAACACGACGTGCCGCTGGTGGAGGACCCACCCCTGGCCCGCGCGCTGCATCGCGCCACCAAGGTCGGTCAGGAGATCCCCGAGACGTTCTTCAAGGCAGTGGCCACCGTGCTCGGCCAGGTGCTGCGACTGCGTGGTGAGCGGAATGCTGGAGGGACCCGATGACCAGCGCCGCCGCCCTGAACCCGTCGAAGCCCAACTTCGCCCGCGACAATGGCCTGGCCATGGCCCTGCTGGTCGCACTCGGCGTGATGCTGGTGCCGATGCCGCCGATCGCCATGGACCTGCTGCTGGCGGCGAACATCTCGCTCAGCCTGCTGGTGGTCCTCACGGTGCTCAACACGCCGCGGCCGATGGAGTTCAGCACGTTCCCCAGCGTGCTGCTGTTCGCGGCGGTGTTCCGGCTGGCACTCAACGTGGCGACGACGCGGCTGATCCTCGGCAACCAGGGCGAGGCCGGGTCGATCATCCGGACCTTCGGCGACTTCGTGGTCGGCGGTAACCACGTGGTCGGCATCGTCGTGTTCCTGATCCTGGTGGTGATCCAGTTCGTGGTCATCACCCGCGGCCAGAACCGCATCAGCGAGGTCGCGGCGCGGTTCACCCTCGATGCCATGCCCGGCAAGCAGATGGCGATCGACGCCGATCTGAATTCGGGCGTGATCAGCAACGAGGAGGCCCGCCAGCGCCGCGCCGACCTGTCCAACGAGGCGCAGTTCTATGGCGCGATGGACGGTGCCGGCAAGTTCGTGCGCGGCGACGCGATCGCGGCCCTGGTGATCACCGCGATCAACCTGCTCGGCGGCGTGGTGATCGGCGTGTTCCAGCGCGGTCTGCCGGCGGGTGACGCCTTCCAGGCCTATGCCCTGCTCACGATCGGCGACGGCCTGGTCTCGCAGATCCCGGCCCTGATGGTCTCGACCTCGGCCGGCGTGCTCACCTCCAAGGGCGCCAGCGACTCCGGACTCGGCAGCGAACTCTCGGGCCAGCTCTTCGACAGCCCGGCGGTCTTGCGCACCGGTGCGTTCCTGGTCGGCGCGATGGCGCTGCTGCCCGGCATGCCGACGCTGCTGTTCCTGGGCCTGGGCGGTGCGCTCTATTGGTATGCCGGCCGCCGGGCCGAACACGGCGCCGATGCCGAACGCCAGGCCGCCGATTCGGCCGCCGCCGAGGCCGCGAAGAAGGACCCCGAAGCCGAACTCGAAGACCTGCTGGCGGTCGATCGCCTGTGCATCGAGATCGGTTACCGATTGGTGCCGCTGGTCGACGACGGCCGACATGGCGGCCTGCTCGACCACGTCCGCGCATTGCGCGCCCAGATCGCCGGCTCGCTCGGCATCGTGGTCCCGCCGATCCGCATCCGTGACGACGCCCGCCTCGACGGCCACGACTACCGGATCCTGCTGCACGGCCAGGAGATCGCGCGCGGCAGCGTGCACGCCGGGCAATGGCTGGCCATGGATCCCGGTGGCGTCGACCCCAACGGCCGCGAGCTGCGCGGTATCGACACGATCGAACCGGCGTTCGGCCTGCCGGCGAAGTGGATCGTCGAGGGCGACCGCGACCGCGCCGAAGCGCTCGGCTTCACGGTGATCGACGCGCCCTCGGTGCTCACCACCCACCTCGCCGAGATCCTCAGGAAGTTCGCCCCCGAGCTGCTGACCCGCGACGACGTGAAGGCACTCTGCGACAACCTGAAGCGCACCGCGCCGGCGGTGGTCGAGGAGCTGGTGCCGAGCCGCTTGACCATCGGCCAGATCCAACAGGTGTTGACCCGCCTGCTCGCCGAACGCGTCCCGGTGAAGAACCTCCAGGTGATCCTCGAGAGCCTCGCCGACCACGCGACCGATGCCGCGCAATTCGACGCCCGCGCATTGGCCGAACGCGCCCGCACCGCATTGGCGCGCGCGATCTGCGAACCCTATCTCGACGACGAAGGCACGCTGCACGCCGCGGTCGTCGAACCCCAACTGGAGAAGGCCCTGGCCGACGCGATCAGCGGTCGCCAGGGCCTCGATCAACTGCCACCCGGCTTCCTGGCCCGGTTCGTCGACGGTACCGCCGAGGCGCTGGCCGAGCTGGTGAAGGACGGCCGCGACCCGGTGCTGATCACCCGGGCCAGCCTGCGCCCGTTCCTCGCCGATGCCGTGACCGGAGTCGTGCCCAACGCCGCGGTGCTCAGCTACCAGGAGAGCGCCGTCGCGAAGCGGGTGGAGACCCGTTCGCGCGTCACCGTGCCGGCGTGATCCGGAGGACCCACCGATGCTGCTGCGACGCTTCGAAGCCAAGACCCTCGACACCGCGCTGCGGCTGGTCCGCAAGGAACTCGGCGACGACGCGCTGTTGGTGGAGACCCGCCAGACCGCGCGCGGCTTCCTGGTGGTCGCCGCCGAGGCCGGCACCGATCCGCGTACCGTGGCGACGCCGGCCCGCGAACCCGCGGTGACGATCCCGCGTGCGGCGCCGCCGCGTGAACCCGAATGGACGCCGGGCTTCCGCGATCTGGCGACACACGGGCTCGGCTTCGGTCTGTCGGTCGACGTGCTGCGGGCGGTGGAACGGGCACTCGGCGGCACCCGCGTGAACCTCACGGCGCCCGGAGATCCTGCCGTGCCGAAGCTGGCGACGCGGATCCTGCAGGGACTGGTCCCGACCACGACGCTCGATCCGGAG
Organism: bacterium; assembly: GCA_030432695.1. Taxonomy (GTDB): domain Bacteria; phylum Planctomycetota; class UBA1135; order UBA1135; family UBA2386; genus JAUILN01. The sequence goes on from JAUILN010000019.1 coordinate 198,754, forward strand.
CGCTTCGCGGTGACGGCGTTGATCGGCCCCACCGGAGTCGGCAAGACCACCACGCTGGCCAAGCTCGCCGCACGCTTCCAGAAGGCCGGCGAGCGGGTCGCGGTGATCACGATCGACACCTACCGCATCGCGGCGGTCGAACAACTACGCGCCTATGCCGACCTGCTGCAGGCCGAGTTCGAGGTCGCGTTCACGCCAGCCGAACTGCAGCGCGCGGTCACCAAGGCCCGCGAAGGCCACGACCGCGTGCTGGTCGACACGACCGGCCGCAGTCCGCTCGACGCACGGTCACTGGGCGCGCTACGGGCCACCCTACGCGGCTCGGCCGAGGTGGCGCGTCTCCTGTGCCTGCCCGCGGGCATGCGCCGCGCTGACGCCGCCGAAGCGCTACGCGGCTTCGACGGCCTCGCCCCCGACGCGCTCGTGCTCACCAAGTGGGACGAGACCCGCCAGCCCGGCGAGGTCTTCTCGCTGGCGATCGAGCGCAACTTCCCGATGAGTCACGTGGCGGTCGGCCAGGAGGTGCCCGACGACCTCGTGGTCGCCGACGCACGCGCGCTCGCGATCCATGCGCTCGGCCAGTTCCGCACCGCACGCGCCGAGGACCGTGCCGTCGCCACACCCCACGACTCCCCCGATCTGCACCCCGCCGCCGAGCCGCGATGACCAGCCCCCCGATCGACCGGACGACCCAGCACGCCGAGCACCAGGCACGCGCCCTCGACCGCTCCGTGACCCTGCCGCGCCCTCGACCGAAGGCGCCGTGGATCGCGGTCAGCGGGGGCAAGGGCGGTGTCGGCAAGACGCTGCTCGCCACCAACCTCGCGATCCTGCTCGCCAAGAGCGGGCGGCGCGTGCTGCTGGTCGACCTCGATCCCGGCCTCGGCGACGTGCACGTGCATCTGCGCGTCACCCCCGGCCGCTGCCTCGAGGACGCGGTGGAAGCGCACTGCCAGCCGACCGATCTGGTCACGCGGGTGCGGCACGGGCTGGACCTGGTGACCGGCCGGAGCGGCAGCACGCTGCTGGCGGGCGGTGATCGCAAGTTGATCGAGCGAGCCCTCGACGCGGTCGCGGCAGCCGTGGAATCGCACGACGTGGTCGTCTGCGACACCGGGGCTGGCATCGGTCCGGCAGTGATCGAGACGACGCGTCGCGCGCATCGCACCCTCGCCGTGACCACCGCCGATCCCGCGGCCGCCACCGATGCCTATGCGCTGATCAAGGTCCTCGGACTGCAGGGCATCGACGCGCCACGGCTGGTCGTGAACCGCGTGCGCAGCAGGGAGCAGGCGATGTCCGCGGCAACGCGACTCGGCAGCGTGTGCGAGCGGTTCCTCGGACATGGCCTGCAGCTAGCCGGCTGGCTGCGCGAGGCGCCGGCATTGGAACAGTCGATCCGCCAACAGCGAGCCTTCGCCGAGGCCGGCGGCGGGGCGGTGCTGGAGGATCTCGCCGCCCTCACGGCAGGCCTCGCCGACCTGTTGCCGCCGACGACTCCCGAGGAACGGCCGAGCGACCGCGAAGAACGGCGGACCGCGCTTCAGCGACTTGCGCGGTCGACGCGATAGGCACGACCGCTTTCATGCGGCGGACAGATCGGTCCTGCAACGGTATGGCGTGTCACGCCATGCCCGCAGCCGGCTGCCGCATACGTCGACTCACGGCACATCGGCTCGAGAAACTCAGGTTCCGCAAGCCGCCTCCCGACCGGGCTTTCCGCCTCTCCGATACGGCGGTGCGAACTGAGGTTCCGGACTCGGCATTGCCGCCGCCCCACACCCCTGGCGTGACTTGGGTAATCAGGAACTGCCTGTACCCAGAAGGCACCTCGTCTCTCCCCAGGAGACGACCACTCTCGTCACGACAACCATGAATCGCTTCCTCCTCCCCGCCGTGCTCGCGCTCGCCGCCGCCGCACCGGCGCAGATGGCGCTCTACGAGTTCGAGAACTCGGACCTCGCCAGCTCGGACACCGACCCGACATCGGTCGCATCCGACCTCGTGCCGTCGCTCCCGATCATGTTCTACAACCGAGACGGGCTCGACAACCTGTGCCTCGGCAACGAGTGGCGCAACGGCGGCACGATCCGCTTCTCGGTGACCGCCACCGGCGGCAACTCGCTCTACCCGACGCTGCTCAAGATGCGGTCGTCGACGCTGCAGCCGAGCAACAACGTGCTGACCGCGATCGCCGTGTATGTCAACGGCGAGTATGCGGGCCGCACGACCGGCATCCGCAACCCGGACACCATTCGGACCTTCGACCTGCGCGGCATCTCCGCACTGCAGGGCGTCGGCCAGCTGAACGTCGAGTTGCGCGTCGAAGGCCAGAACGACAACGACATGTTCGAGTTCGACTACATCCGCATGGATGGCGACGGCCGCGGTGGCCCGACCATCGACCCGCGGGTGAAGGCCGAGTCGTCGTGCAAGGACGACTGCTTCTCGATCAACGGCACGTCGCTGACCTCGATCGACCAGGTGAAGATCGACGGCGTCGACACCAACAGCTCCGACTGGGACTACACCGTCGTCTCCGAGACCCGCATGGAGGTCTGCCCGCCGGCCGCCCGCAACCCGGGCAACTACCGGTTCGAGGCGTTCTCCAACGGTCAGAGCGTCGGCACGACCACGCTGACGATCGTCCAGGGCTCGTTCAACGTCGGCTATCCGAGCCCCGACCAGCTCTTCACCGTCACCGGTGAGTGCTTCGAGCTGAGCGGCTGCGACCTGAGTTCGATCGACGAGCTCCGCTTCGGCGGCCAGGTGATCCACGTCGGCGGCAGCCTCGGCGACGGCAGCTGGAAGCTGATCAACGACCGCCTGATCGAGATCTGCCCGCCGCAGTGCCTGCCGCCGGGCCAGTACTCGATCAAGCTCTACACCAACGGCTCGCGCCGCGCGACGCGCTACGTCGACCTGGTCGAGCCGACCGTGCCGACGATCTCCTGCCAGGAGGAGTTCGAGGTCGAAGGCGACCCGCAGTGCATCTACATCCACGATGGCGGCGCGCCGCAGCCGAACCTGGTGTTCGGCGTGGTCAGCCCGAGCAACCGGCCGTCGGTGATGCCGGGGCTGATCCAGCTCGGCATCGGCGACAACTTCCAGATGTACTTCTGCAACATCGGCCAGCAGGGTCCCTGCGTGGAGTACTGCGTCGGTTCGATCCCGTCGATCCTGGCCGGCCGCACCCTCTACTTCCAGGGTGCCATCCTGGTGCTCGACGGCTCGGTCCTGCCGATCCCGGTCACCGAGGTCTGCGCGACCACCTACGTGCAGAACTGATCGCGCGCACACCCACGCGGTCGACCCGCGTGGGTAGGTGACCCGCGCGCCACCGGTGCCAGCCGGTGTCGCGCTCGCCGACCGGCCCGGTGCGACGTGGCGCGCACCGAGCCCTTCGCCGGCGACCTGCCCGGTCGCCCACTCGCCACGCTTCCCTCCCCCGCCCCATCCACGGAGCCTCCTGCGGAGTCCCAGCCGCACTCTCCGTGAACAGCTCTCCGCGAACCGATCTCCGCGAACCTCGATCCCCTGATGAAGCCCTCCCTCCCGCTGCTCACGGCCCTAGGCCTGGCCACCGCGCTCTCCGCGCAGTCGGTCGTCCGCACGATTTCCGCTCCCACAGGCGCCCAGCGCGCCGGCGAAGTCCTGGCGTCCGCAGGTGACGTCGACGACGACCGTGTCAGCGACCTGCTCGTCGGCGATCCCGCCAACGACCGCGTCTTCGTGGTCTCCGGCGCGACCGGCGCCGTGCTCCGCACCCACACGGCCGCCACCACGGGCCATCGTTACGGGTTCGCGGTCGCCGGCATCGAGGACGTGAACCTCGACGACCACGCCGACTACGCGATCGGCGCGCCCGACATGGTGCTCGCCGGCCAACTCGGACAGGTCTTCGTCTACTCGGGTCGCGATGGCAGCCTGATCCGCACGCACACCGCAGGTGGCACCAACACCGAGTTCGGCGCGACCCTGTGCGGCGGCGGCGACGTCAACGGCGACGGTTGGCCCGACTACGTGGTGGGCGAACCGTTCTTCGGCCCCGCGTTCGCGCCGCCCGGCCAGATCTACGCCTACTCCGGCCGCGACGGCAGCCTGCTGTTCTCCGAGATCGGCAGCAATGGCATCGGCCGCCTGGGTTACTCCCTGACGATGGCCGGCGACATCGACGGCGACTTCCGCGACGACGTGCTCACCAGCGAGCCGGGCTTCGGCCAGGCGGTGCTCTACTCGGGCGACGACCAGGCAGTGCTCGGCACCTATCCGTGGGTGTTCGGGTTCTTCTTCTGGGGTGAGGAACTGGCCGGCGTGGGCGACATCGACGCCGACGGCACGCCCGACGTCGCCACCGCGACCACCGACTACACCGGCTACGTGCGGGTCTACTCGGGCGCCGACGGGAGCGTGATCCATGACGCGCAGGGCACCGTCGCCGACCAGGGCTACGGCCGCGCGCTCGTCGGCCTCGGCGACCTCGACTTCGACGGCTACGACGACTACGCGGTCGCGACGTCGCTCGACGATTCGGCGGCACCCGACGCGGGCCGCGTGTCGATCGTGAGCGGCGCGACCGGCATGGAGCTGCTCGGCATCGAGGGCCCGTCCGCCGGCGCCGAGTTCGGCGACAGCCTGGTGCTGCTCGGCGACACCGACGGCGACGGCTCGCGCGATTTGGCGATCGGCGCTCCCGGCTCCACGAGCCAGGCGATCACCATCGTGTCGCTCGACCTCCTCGGCGTACCCGGCAACATCCTCTACACCGGCAAGGGCTGCGCGACGAGCGGCGGCAGCCTGCCGCGCCTCCGCGCGATCGGCGAGCCGCTGCTCGGTGGCTCGCTGGAGTTCCGCCTCAGCGGCATCGACCCCGGCATCTCCCCGCTACTCAACCTCGGACTCGACTGGGAGTTCGACTTCGGCCAGCTCGCGCCGGGCTGCGTGTTCCACAACTACCAGCTCGACTACTTCGCGATGGTCCCCGTGGCGGGCGGCGCGGCATCGCTCGACTTCCCGTTCCCGAACATCCCTGCCTTCGCCGGCGTCCCGCTGTCGTGGCAGGCCCTGGTCCTCGACGCCCCGGCCAACCGCCTCGGCCTGTCGCTGAGCAACGGCATGATCACGGTGCTGTCGTCGGAGGGTCTCACGCGCATCGACCTCGGCAACCTCGGCAACGGCGTGGTCGCCCAGGACGGCGCAACCGGGCCCGGCTACCTGATGTATTCCGAAGAGAGCGTCCACACACGCTTCAACCTGGACTCGTTCGGCGCCCCGGGTGCCGACCACTTCGTCACGGTGCGCTACGACTCCAACCAGGGCTCGTGGGTCTACGACACCAACACGTCGTACGTGGCCTTCACGCCGCGCGCGTCGGACTTCCTCGCCGTGAGCGTCGACTTCAGCAACGACACCGCCACGACGCTGCAGGGCTCGGTCTCGACGGTGAATGGCCTGTCTTCGGGCTACATCACCGGCGACCTGGTCGTGACCCCCAACCGCTGGGGCGGCTCGTCGAACAATGGCGAGTGGGGGCTCTCCGGCACCTTCGTCGAGCGCTGAACTCTGCCCCGCCCCCACGGTGGCTACGTCGTGGGGGTAATCGGATACGCGCGCGGCGCAGGATTCGCCAGATCCAGCAGATCGAGCTCACTCGCCAGCCTGCCTTCGACCCTCCCGTCTGCATCCTGGAGCGACTCGAAGATCGCGCTGCAGACCAAGCGGCCGAGTTCGACGCGCAAGGCGCCGAGTTCCGTTCCGCAGGGTTTCGACTGCGCGCAGTCCTGCCAGCGGTTGAAGATCGCCTGCTTGGCGTCTTCATCGAACGTGCGCGCCGGACGGACCTCGGAGATTCCCAGCGGGTCGCCTGGGACTGGGACCGCATTGTTCTGCGCCCTGTAGGCGCACGCAGTACGACCTCCGCCGTCTCGGAAGCAACGTACGAAAATCTCGCTGGAAGCCGCGACCGCGACAGCGAGGTCCCGCCAGAAGCTCTCGAACGTCCCGGAACCCAATTGGACCCCCAATTCTCCGGCGAGACTTTCCAGGTCGAGGGACTTGCGGTTGTCGAATATCAGCAGCGCCATCTCGGCGAAGCTGAACATGTTGATCCCGTTCGGCGCACCGGCCGCATCGAACGCGATGCACTCACCGCATCCGAACCGGAAGAACGCCTCCCGTGCGAAGTCCCCATCGAGACCCCCGTCATTTGCCGCTGCCAGACTGGACATGAAGATCTTGGCAACCTGCTTCTGGAGTGGGATATCCGTGAGCGGATCGTATTCAAGCGCTACGGTCGGTGCCGCGCTATTGCCAACTGGCGACTGACCCGCGGCCCAGGCCCGCGCGCCATGGACGTAACGAAGCGTCAGAGCGGTTCCGAGACCGTGGATCGCCTCGTTTTGAGCAGTCACGAGCGGATTCTCCAGGCCCGAACCGCGGTCGGTTGGCATCGATTGCCGGTCGATCTCCAGGAAGACCCGGTGCGCGGCTTTCTCGGCGACGGACGCAGCAGTTGACTCGCGAATCCACTCTTCGCGAATCAACCACTCTTCCTCTTGTCGACGATCACCAGAATCCGCGGGATTCCGATCATCGCCCGCGGCTCCTGAGCCCGCCTGCTTCTGATTCCTGATCCCCGCTCTGCGGTGTGGATCTGGTTCCCCGCGCGCGCCAGCGCGCGCCC
>JAUILN010000020.1 GCA_030432695.1 bacterium
GCGTCCGCGCTCCCGATGCCAACCACCGAGTCCCCGGCGTCGAGCACCGTCTCCGGGCCGATGCCGAGAACCTGCTCCCCGCCCCGCTCGATCGCGACCACGCTGAGGCCGGTCTTCTTCCTCAGCTCGGAGTCGGCCAGCGAGGTCCCCACCAGCTGACTGCCCACTTCCACCCGGAACGTCGCGACCTTCAGACCCTTGATCGGGCCCTCGAGATCGACGCCCCGACCTGCACGGCCGGGGGCCATCCGGCGAAGCCCGTAGGCTCGTTCCCGGATCTCGTCGACCAGTCGCTCGACCTCGTCGTCGGGCACCAGGTAGTGGCGTAGCGTCCGCGCAGTGATCTCCACGCTGGTCTCCAACTCCTGCGGCACGATCTCGTCGACCCCGAGCGCCTCGAGACCCGGCACCTCCGACAGGTAGTTCGCCCGCGCGAGGATGTGCAGCTTGGGGAGGTGCTGACGAATCAATGCGACGAGGCGCTTCGTCGCCTCGGGGACGTTGGTGGCGATCACCAGGAGGCGGGCGTGCTGCAGACCGGCGGCTCGCAGAACGCTCGGACGCGTCGCGTCGCCCTGCACGATCCGGATCCCGCGGTTGCGGGCGGCCCGGACCGTCTCGGCATTGAGCTCGATCACCACGAACTGGAGTCCGAGTTCTCCCAGCGACTTCGCAAGGTTCTGGCCGGCCGGCCCATAGCCGACGATCACCACGTGGTCGCGGACGCCGGTCTCGATGCGGCCCGCTTCTGCCCGGGCACCCGCGAGCCGCTTGCCCAGCTGGAAGAGAACCGGCGTCGCGGCGATCGACGCCACCGCGACCACCAGGAACAGTCGCTGCACGCCGGGATCGACGAGGTCGCGGCCGGCAGCGACCTGCGCGATCACGAACGAGAACTCGCCGACCTGCGCGACCATCAGCGCGGCCCGCGCCGCACTCCACCAGGGCTGCCCGAACACCCGTACCGCGACGTAGGCGATCCCCGCCTTGCCGAGGACCACGACCCCGAGCGCGCCGATCACCAGGAAGGGGTGCTCGACCACCGCCGAGATCTCGAACAGCATCCCGATCGAGAAGAAGAACAGCGACGACAGGGCGTCGCGCATCGGCTCGATCTCGCTGGTCGCCTGGTGGTGATGCTGGGAGCTGCCGATGACGACTCCGGCCAGGAAGGCCCCGAGCGCCAGCGACATGCCCAACAAGGCGGTGGCGGTGGCGACCGCGAGGCAGATCACCAGCACGCCGAGCACGAAGATCTCGCGGCTGCGCGAACGCGCGATCTGGTCGAGGACCCGGGGGACCACCAACCACGCGACCGCCGCGACCGCGGCGAAGGACAGCAGCGACAGCAGCAGGTCGACCAGCGTCGCACCCACCCCGACCTCTTCGCCCTCCGCGCTGCCGAGCAGCGGCAGGCTGAGCACCATGGGGACCACCGCGAGGTCCTGTGCGATGCAGATCGACAGGGCGACGCGTCCCGGCGGAGAGCCGAACTCGCCACGGTCGGCGAGCAGGCGGGTGATCGCGGCGGTGCTCGACAGGCTGAGCAGGTAGCCGAGGAATACCGACTGGCCGAACGGCATGCCGGACAGCGCGGCGATGCCCGCGCCGAGCAGGATGGTGCCGGCGAGCTGCAGGCCACCGGCGACCAGGACCGAGCGGCGCATCCGCGCCACCTCGGCGATGGAGAGTTCCATCCCGACGGTGAACAGCAGCACCACCACACCGACCTCGGCGAGTTGGTCGACCAGTTCCGGCTCGTAGACGAGGCCGAAGCCATGCGGACCGATCAGCGCCCCCGCCGCCAGGTATCCGACCACCGGCGGCATGCGCAGCCGCAGGAAGGCCAGGCCGACCGCCGCGCTCAGGGCGAGCACCAGCACCAGTTCCAGCAGGGTCGACGTCAGGGCTTCGGCGAGCAGGAAGGCCACGACTCCGGATCATCCCGAGCCGACGGACCGGAGCCAGGGTTTGCCGTTCCGAGGTGCCGGATGTTCGCGGTAGCTTCAGCCGCCCTCCCATGTCCGTCCGCCGAGAGCACAAGGTCGCAGGCCGTCTCGACGCCCTGCTCGATGCACATCCGGGGCTCGACCCCGACCGCGGCGGCCCGATGGACGGGCCGATCGTCCCCGGCCTGGCGCTGACGCGCCGGACCGCGGTGCGCATCTTCGAGTCCTGCCTGCAGTCGCGCGCGCAGGACTTCGAAGCCCGGCGGATGAAGGACGAGGGCCGCAGCTACTACACGATCGGCTCGAGCGGCCACGAGGCGAACGCGGTGTTCGGCCACCTGCTGCGCACCACCGATCCCGCTCTGCTCCACTACCGCTCGGGCGCGTTCCTCGCCGCGCGCCAACGCCGGGCGCCGGGCCAGACCCCACTGTTCGACGCGATGCTGTCGTTCGCAGCGTCGTCCGACGATCCGGTATCGGGTGGTCGCCACAAGGTGCTCGGCAGCTTCGAGCTGTGGGTACCGCCGCAGACCAGCACCATCGCCAGCCATCTGCCCAAGGCGGTGGGGATGGCCTACGCACTGGCGCGGATGGAGCGGCACGGGTTGCGGCCGGCGATCCCCGGGGACTCGATCGTCTACTGCTCGTTCGGCGATGCCTCGGCCAACCACGCGACGGCCCAGGCGGGTTTCACCGCGGCGGCGGCGTCCGCGCTGCACCGTCAGCCCTGTCCCGTGCTGTTCGCCTGCGAGGACAATGGCATCGGCATCTCGACCCGCACACCCCACGACTACATCGAGCGCTGCTTCCGCCGCCGCGAAGGGCTGACCTACTTCGCCGCCGACGGCCGAGACCTGGCCGGCGCCTACACCCAGGCGCAGGCAGCCATCGAGCACTGCCGTCGCACCCGCCGTCCGGTGTTCTTCCATCTGCGGACCGTGCGCCTGCTCGGCCACGCCGGCAGCGACGTCGAGACCGTCTACCGGACCGCCGAGGAACTCGAGCAGGCCGAGGCACAGGACCCGCTGCTGGCGTTCGCCGACCTGCTCCTGGCGACCGGTGCGATCAGTCGCGAGGGCCTGCTGGCGATGCGCGACGACATGCTGGAGCGCGTCCGGCGCTGTGGAGCGGAGGCCTCGGAGCGACCGAAGCTCACCACCGCCGCGGCGGTGCGCGCTCCGCTCGACCTACCAGATCCGGCGGCGGTGAAGGTGCCGGTCGCCGACGAGGAAGCGCGCAAGCGGGCGTTCGGTGGCCGGCTGCCGGAACACGAGGACCGGCGGCGGCCGATGGGTCTGCGGCTCAGCCAGGGGCTGCGCGACGTGATGCTCGCCTGGCCCCAGACCTTCGTCTTCGGCGAAGACGTGGCCCGCAAGGGCGGGGTCTACCACGTCACCAACGGGCTCTGGGAGACCTTCGGCAGCGGTCGGGTCTTCAACACCATCCTCGACGAGACCACCATCCTGGGCCTCGCCCAGGGCATGGCGCAGGTCGGTTGCCTGCCGATCCCGGAGGTCCAGTACCTGGCCTACCTGCACAACGCGATCGACCAGATCCGCGGGGAGGCGGCGAGCCTGCAGTTCTTCAGTGCGAACCGGTTCGCCAACCCGATGGTCGTGCGGATCGCCGGCTACGCCTACCAGCGCGGCTTCGGCGGTCACTTCCACAACGACAACTCGATCGGCGCACTGCTGGAGATTCCGGGCCTGGTGATCGCCTCGCCGAGCCGAGGCGACGACGCGGTCGGCATGCTGCGGACCTGCGTGGCGACCGCCGCACAGTTCGGCAAGGTCTGCGTGTTCCTGGAACCGATCGCGCTCTACCACCAGAAGGACCTGTTCGAGCCGGGCGACGGGCTGTGGGAATGGGAGTATCCGGCTCCCCCGCAAGCCGTGCCGCTCGGCGAAGCCGCCGTGCACGGCGCGGGCGAGCACGACCAGTTGACGATCGTGAGCTGGGCCAACGGCTTCTACATGTCGCTCAAGGCGCAGGCACAGCTCGCCCGGGAGGGGATCGCGGTGCGGGTCGTCGACCTGCGGTGGCTGGCGCCGCTGCCGCACGACACCGTGGCGGAGCAGGCCGCCGCCACCGGGCGGGTGCTGGTGGTGGACGAATGCCGGAAGACCGGCGCGGGTCCGTCCGCCGCGATCCTCGCCGACCTCGCGACCCGGCGGGAGACCCGTGGCGTGGTGATGGAACGCGTCGCCGGCGAGGACAGCTACGTGCCGCTCGCCGACGCCGCCAATCTGGTGTTGGTGCAGACCGACGACATCGTGGCTGCGGCCCGTCGCCTGGTCGCCGAGCAGCCGATCGACGGAGGTGCCCGATGACCACCACGAACGACCCACGCCCGAGTGCCGTGCTGCTGTGCCCGGGCCGCGGCAGCTACGGCAAGCCGGAACTCGGCTCGATCACCCGGAACCTTCGGCCCGAAGGCCCGGTCGCCGAGGCGCTGGCCGAGGCCGACCGACTGCGGGCTACGGCGGGGCAACCGACGATCACCGAGCTGGACAACGCCGAGCAGTTCCGGCCCCGGCTCCACCTCGACGGCAGAAACGCGGCCGAGCTGATCCACTTCGCGACGCTGGCCCACCTGGAGCACCTACGCGAGAAGTACCGGATCGTCGCGGTCGCCGGCAACTCGCTGGGATGGTACTCCGCGCTGCCCGCGGCCGGCTCGCTGGCGCCGACCGAGAGCGCGCAGATGGTGCGAACCATGGCCGGACTTCAGGAGCTGGCTGCTGGTGCACAGCTCCTGACCACCACGGTCGGCGCCGATTGGCTACCTGATCCGCGCCTCGTCGCTGAGGTCGACGGTGCGCTCCACGCCACCCTGGAACTCGGACCGGAGTTCCTGGTGGCCCGTTCGATCCGCCTGGGAGGGCACGAGGTCCTGGCCGGCACGGCGAAGGGGGTGGCACGGCTGCTCGAACTCCTGCCGAAGGTCGAGACCGAGGCGCGGAGCTTCCCGATCCAGCTGGCCGGCCACGGCCCGTTCCACACCGAGCTGTGTGGCGAGGTCGCCAAGCGCGCCACCGCCGAACTCGCGCACCTGCCGCTGCGGATGCCGGCGGTCCACCTGATCGACGGCCGGGGCGGTCTGCACACCCCCTGGTCGGCGAACCCCGCCGAGCTGCTGCACTACACGACCGACACGCAGGTGCGGACGACGTTCGACTTCACGGCCGCGGTGCGCACTGCGATCCGCGAGTTCCAGCCGGACGTGTTGCTCTGCGCGGGACCGGGGACGAGTCTGCGCGCGCCGGTCGGGCATGTGGTGCTCGCCGAGCGATGGCGCGGCATCGACTCGAAGCAGGCGCTGTTCGCGAGCGGGTTGGTGGCGGTGGAGTGACCGGTCCGGTCACCGCGGTCCCAGCTCGCCGAGTTCTCAGCTCATCGAGTTCTCAGCTCATCGAGTTTTGCAGGGCGTTCTCGCAGAACCTGGCGAGGCCCGCGACGTCGCGAGGCAGGTCCTCGTAGCGCTCGAGCTGCGCCAGCAGGACATCGAGGGTGGCGTCCGCATCCTTGACCGCGGAGTGCCGGTTCGCGTCGTCCAAAGACACGTTGGCTCCGCCCTCGTCGGCGGCATCGCGCTGCGCGAAGTCCGCCGCCTGGTCGCGACCGCAGAAGTGCAACACCGCGTTGTTGAGGTTGCGGGGACCCTGGATGAACCGGTCCCAGCTCGGCTCCTTCGCCACGAAGATGGTCCGCGCGTCGACCACGAGCCGCCCCTCCATCGAGAAGTCGAGCTGGTGGCGGGCCATCTCGGCCATCCACATCGGCAGGTCGTAGCCGATGACGTTGAAGCCGGCGAGGTCGCCATCGCCCAGGAACTCGAGCAATTCATCCGCCGCCCGGGACAACGGCGGCTCGCCGAACAGGCCACGGACATCGTCGTTGCGAATCCCATGGATCCGGGTCGCCGATTCGGGGATGTCGATCCCCGGATCGACCCGCTTCTGGATCGACTCGCGGCGCCCATCAGGGTGCAGCTTCACGAGACCGACCTCGACGATCCGGTCGTTCGCGGTGTCGAGACCGGTGGTCTCCAGGTCGAAACAGACCAATGGCCTGGCCAGCTGCAGGATCATGCGGCGTCCTCGGGTTCGCAGTGTTCGGCCGGCACCCCTCCCGGGCCCGGTACTCCGAAGATAGTGCCGGCGTCGCCGACGTCGACTCTCGTGTCCTGGATCCTTGCACCGCTGTGGATGCGGGTCCCGCCCGATCACACCACGTCGCCGAGCCAGCGCGGCTCGAGGCGGTCAGCGAGGCTCTCCCAGTGCGCCGCGCCTTCCGGTCGGCGCTGGAGCCCTCGCATGGTGCGCACGATCCGTTGGTCTTCGAGGCAGCCCAGCTGGCTGGCGAACGGGAACAGCGCGCTCTCCTCGAGCCGCATGTGCCGCCGGAGTCGCCGCGAGTAGGCCATCGCCAGAGCCGCGAAGCCCTCGCGTTCCTCCTCGAGCAGTTCCCCGGGCTCCCAGAACAGACTCAGGGACTGCAGGAGTTCGCGGGTCTCCGCATGGTCGGCGACGAGTTCACCCACGATCTCCGCTGCCCGGTCATCCCCCTCGGCCAACGCCAGCGGATAGACGGCGACATCCTCCTTGGCGTGGTGTTCGACCTCGACGAACTCCCTGAAGAAGCCAATCAACTCCGCCACGTCGTTGGACGGAAACCCCACGCCCGAACGGACTCCACGCGCAATCGCGTCGAGGACCGCCAGCATCCGGCGCGTCAGGGCATGCTCGCTCTCCAGCACTTCGAGGGTCGACAACGAGGTGGACCTCCAAGGCCTCACGACCACCGCGGTCATGCGCGGGGGAATGTCCCGTCCACGCCTGGATTTCCGGGCAACTCACCGGCCGACCACTCCAACCCCCGGCCGAGGGCACCCTGACGAACACCGAACATTCTGAAGATTCGGGTTGTGTTCGGTAGAACGGACCCCGAACATCCATCCCGAACAGAGGTCGAACATGACGAACGCCAGCACCAACCCGTCCGCGCACCAGATCGAGGGTCCTGACGCAGCCGCCCACTGCGTGGCGTCCGGCAGAAGTCAGGTTCGAGTCGTTCGACAGGTCCGGAAGGACCAGCCGAAGCGGCTCAGGCAGCCGATGCTGCCCTTCGATGCCGCGGGGCGGAACGATGCCGCGGGGCGGAACGACGCCGCGGGGCGGAACGACGCGATCGGAATGGCTGCAGGCTCCGAGATCGAGCCGGATCAGGAGCGCGCATCGACCCAAGGTGGACCATCGAGACGGCGACATCCACGGGAGAGCGGCCAGTCTCCCGAGCCGCAGATCCGCACGCGTCGAACCGAGGAGAGTGCGCCGGCCGAGTCGTGGAACACGGCAGTGCCGTGCACAAGCAGGAAGCGCATCACCCTGGATACCACCAGCTGGAAGGGTGATGTCGGGACTGTTGTTGGGTCGACGGGCGACCCGTCAGCAGCGCCTCGTTCCGGTGCCGAGGTGGAAGCTGGCGGAGAGGAAGCTGGCGGATCCAAGCGTCTTCCGGACCGAGCCACGACCTCGACGCTGGTGGCATCGACGCAGCTGGCATCGACGCAGGTGCTCGCCATCGACAATCTGCCAGCACCCCGCGGTCGATTCCCGCGGATCGTGGAGTCACTCGGCGCAATCGAGGCCGTAGCGACGGCGTTCGTCGTCTCGGTCTTCCTCGCCGCCGCGATCTGTCTGTGAATCTTCCCCAACGGTCCCAGCCGAGGAGAACAACGATGTTCCTGATGCTCACCGAGAAGCAGATCCGGGTTCTCCGGTTCTTCCGTGACTACCGCCAGGCACACGGCATCTCGCCAACCCTCGAAGAAGCTGCAGAGGCGCTCGGCTGCAGCAAGATCACGATCTTCGAGCACGTGAAGAACCTCGAGGAGAAGGGCGCGGTACGCCGGGACCCGATGAAGGCCCGCTCGGTGGCGATCCTCTACGACCCCGACTCCGAATCGCACGAGCCGCCGGACATGATCCCGGAGCTTCCGATTGCCGGCACCATTGCCGCAGGGCGGCCGATCGAAGCGGTGGAACACATCGAGCGAGTTCCGTTGACCGATCTCGTCCCAACCGGTGACGACTTCTACGTCCTTCGCGTCAGCGGGAAGTCGATGATCGAAGACCACATCGACGACGGAGACTTCGTGGTCATCAAGCGGCAGAGCACGGCCCGGAACGGCGAAGTGGTTGTCGCCATCGTCGACGACGAGGAGGCGACCCTGAAGCGCTACTACCTGGAGAACGGGCGCGTCCGTCTGCAACCCGCCAACTCCAGCCTCGAGCCGACCTTCCCGGATCGCATCGAGATCCGAGGAGTCCTCAAGGGCGTCATCCGGCAGTTCCGGTGATCCCGCGCGGCAACGCCATGGCCCCAGGTAGACCCGATCACGGGACCCCCGATCGCGGGAACGAAACCACGGACTCGGCGCAGAGACTCCAGCCTGGCAGACCACCCGGAAGGGTTCAGCGCGGTCCGTTCTTGGTTCGCTGTCCGGCCGGACGATACGCCCACTGCCAGTGTGAACGATCTGAACGCTACCCCTACTGCGACGGATCCCACCGAACCCTGCCACCGGATCGATCGATCAAGCCAGTGAAGGTCGTCATCGACTCCGAACGAATGGTGGCGTGGTGTGCCTGCGGCAGATCCGGGCACATGCCGTTCTGTGACGGCAATCACGCACAGGCATAGGCGCTCGGCCGATCTCGAGGCGGGTGGATCCGGGCACGCGTCGATCGAAGCACCGGATCGAAGCACCGGATCGAGGCATCCCGCCAGCTGATGCCAAGTAGCTGCATCCTGGATCAAATGCTGTCGGAGTCCGCCGAGGCTCGTGACGAGGAGTTCAGGACCCGCGTGCCCAACCAGGCCTCCCGGTGACGCAACTGTTCCTCGCTCGGCCGATCGACGGAAACGAGTTGAACCTCGGGCCGTGGATTCGGCTGCGGCACGACCGTCACTTCGTGAAGCAGGCCCTCGCGCGCCACGAGGACGGACACCGACTCCGAATCAGAGACCACGGCCCGCCAGACCTTCCCCCAATTGGACTCGGTCACCCGGACTCCGGCGAATGCCAACAGCTCGTCACCGGCCCGAAGACCCGCCACGTCGGCCGGGGATCCGGTCCGCACCGCCGCGAGACCGGTTCCGTCGAAACCCAGCTTCGCACCGAACCACGGCGCGACGCTCTTGCGTCCGACGCGCAATCCGAACACCCCGAGGGCTGCATCGAGGTCCGGATCGAGTGGACCGTGCACGAGGGAACGGACCAGGTCACCCATATCGCGCGCGGCAGCCCGGGAGAGGGCCGCGATGACGTCTTCGAGCGTGTAGCCTCTGCCCTTCTCCCAGGTCGAGTGCCAGAGCGAGCGCACGGCATCGTCCAGACAGCTCTCTCCTCCGCTCGCGCGACGGATCTCGCTATCGAGGACGAGCGCGGCCACTGCTCCGTTTCCGTAGTAGTTCTGCGACAAGTTTCGCGTGGTCTCGTCCGCCCGATACAGCAGGATCCAGGCATCGCGACTCGCCTCGGAGAGTGACTGTTCGAATCGCCCTGGATTGTCCTCGAGATCGCGGATCTGTTTGGACACGAGTTCGAGATAGCTCCCGACCTGCAGGACACCGGCGCGTAGGCAGATCAGATCGTCGTAATACGCGGTGAAGCCTTCGGCGACCCAGAGCAGATCGGTGAGGACCTCGTGCTCGTAGTCGTAGCTCCAGAACTCTGCCGGACGCATCCGCTTCACGTTCCAGACGTGGAAGTACTCGTGCGCGATGAGTCCGAGGAAGTTCTCGTACTCCCCGGTTTCCGAGAACGTCTCCCGCGGCGCCAGGAGCGTGCTCGACTCACAGTGCTCGAGCCCGCCACGACCCGTCTCGCTGAACAGTGCGAGGAACGTGTAGTCACGGCGCAGCGGCAGATCCCCACCGACGACGGCACGCGCAGCTTCCAGGATCCGTCGTAGGTCGTCGGCGAAGTGGTCGGGAATCGCCAACCCACCCAGCCCCACGGCCACGAATCGGTGCGAACGTGCACCGGCGGTCACCGTGAGGGTCTCCGGCTCGCCAGCGAGGCATGGAGTATCGATCGCGTGGTCGAGATCGCGAAGCCGAAGACACCCATCCCCGGCAAGACCATCACCGGTCCACAGCTGCCAGCCCGTCGGCAGCTCGACCTGCACCGACGCACCCAGTTTCGAACCGTGGACTGGCCAGAGCAGCAGGGTCGCTCCGTTCCAGAACACCCAATCGTGCGATGCGAATGCGGTGCGGACCGTGAGCTCCCGGGCGTAGATCCGATATCGAATCTGCACACCCACTCCCGCCTCGGACAGCTGCAGGCGCCAACGGTTCTTGCTGCTCTTGGGAGGGGTTCGCCATCCGCCCTCGGCGACGCCGGCTTCCCGGTAGCGCAGCCCGACGACCCTGCGCTGATACTCCCGCACCAGGTAGCTCCCCGGAGTCCAGACGGCCATGAAGAGTTCCAGGTGGCCGTCTCGCACGACTTCCGGCAGTTCGACCGGATCTAGCAAGACGTCTACTTCGATCCAGCCGCGGGACCGCCCTTTCAGGTCAACTTGGAACTGCATGTCGGCACCCTGGGGTTCCAGCGATCCCAGCCGAGGTAGTCGCGAACGTTCACGTCGGGCGGGTCCGTCGATCCGTGCCCACCCTCGTCGCTCAGCGGTCGGATCGCGAGGCGCCTGGCGAGCTTAGACGCGCCCCTTCCGATCTCCAACGCAATCGCTGTAAGTAGATGTCCCGGAGATGATTCCGCGCGGACAGGCTACCTCGTTCCTGGATCGGCGATCCACGGGGTCCCGAAGCCCCAGCCGCGCCGACTCGTCCACGCAGCGCATCCACGACAGCGCGCAACTTGAACAGCACACAACGTGAGCTGTCTCTGCATGGGCGGCCCTTCCGACGCCGGGTCGACTCCCCGCGGGAAGAGGTTCTGGCGTCCCGCTCGCGGACCCGGCAATCACCAGGCGGGATCCGCCAAGTCGCCATCTGTAGCGAGTGCCATCTGAGCGAGTGATGGCGAGCAGCTGTTGGCGAGCAGCTGTTGGGAGGCAGAAGATGGCACGCCCGACAGGATTCGAACCTGTGACCTACGGCTCCGGAAGCCGGCGCTCTATCCAGCTGAGCTACGGGCGCACGCGCCGTCACGTCGAGTGCGGCGGGCCGCGTGTGATACCCGCCGCACACGCACCAGGCAACTCCCAGCCCCGAATCCCGATCGCTGTCCCCACCTTGCACACCCCGTGGAACGGGTGTTCAATTCCTGGGCGATCCGGTAGCCCTACCGCTTCCGGATGGCTAGACCCCTCCTGGCCGGGGACGCTCGGCCGTCCAAGATGGTGGTTCGGCAAGTCAGTACGGTCCTCGCCGCGGCGGCAGTCTCTGCCGGGATCGCGGTCCACCTGCTCCTCGCTCCTGGATCTGGACCAGGAGAGATTCTGAGCGCGGCTCCGGCCGCGCCGAGCATCGACGGATCGGCCGTATCAGGCCTGGCTGGGTTGTCGGCCGAACTGATATCGACGGCTCCGAGGTTCCAAGACCCACAGCTGTCCCAAGATCCGCAGTCTCCGAAATCAGTCCGCTCGGAAACCGAGCAAGCGTCGTCCGCCGGCGGCGGCGGGCCGGCCCAAGCGTCAGGTTCGGGCAGCTTCGATTCGGACGGAGACCTTCTCCCTGACGATGTCGAGCGGATTCTGATGCTCGACCCATACAGCCGCGACACGGACGGCAACGGCATCGACGACTTCCTGCACGTCGTCCAGTTCCGGCGCGACTCGTCGACCACTCCCCGCGTGATCGACCATGAGATGCGCGTCGTGGTCTCGGTGTCCGATGCAGATGGAAGCTCCGGTGGACCGAGCCCAACCGTCTGGGTGCATCTGCTGTTCCGTTTCGTCGGTGCTTCGATTCAGGACCTGACCTCGTTCGACCCGTTCCTCGACCACTGGGGACTGCGGGTCCCGCTGTTCGACCTACTCGGCCTCGCCGACTCCCGTTTCGAGACCCTCAATCATCCGAGCGAGGGTCTCTACGTGGCACTGTCTGTAGCGTTGGCGAGTCCGGTGGAGCTGAGCCGCCTGTCGCCGTGCACCTTGGGTGCGTCGGCCACGCTGGCGGGTCGCCGCGTCACGACCGGATCGTTCCTGCAGACCCTCTCGGGCGAACTGACGACTTTCGTGGCTACCGAGTCGGACCATGGGGTGATCCAGGCCCTGACTCCGACACCGGTCGACGACCCGTTTTGGACCCGAGATCGCGTCTGCCTTTTCCGACTCTCTCAGGTCGCGACGGCACCAGGTGGGATCCTCGCCGAGGTCGATACCGCTGACTGTATTCCCGCGAGACGTCCGGCTGCTTGCCCCCCGACCTGTCAGAGTTCCGTGGGACGGGTTCTCTACTTCCCCGACGGGATGCGCACGGTGACGGGGGGCGGCGGGAACTGACTGATCGACCGTCGATCGACGGATCGTCGACCGTGAGAAGCGGCATGGCCGGCTCTCTCCGGCCGAGCTGCCCGCGTAGCGCCCGGATTCGCCCTGGATTCGGGCGTTCCGACGCGAAACGTCATGACCATCGGTCGTGCATCTTGACCGATTGGCGTGTGGGAACGCTCCCAAAAAGGCCACACGCTTGGTTCAGACGGAACCCCAACATCGCGCCGATCGTCGGACTCGACGTCGATTCACGACCGAGCGCCCCGTGGACATCTCCTCGAACACCCCTGAGCGAACCCTGATCGAAGCCTGTCAGGACGTCGAGTCCGACCGCTTCGACACAGCATTCGAGGAATTGTTCAGCCGGTATCGGAACCGCGTCTACTCCATCGCCTACCGCATGTGCGGCAACGCGGTCGACGCGATGGACGTCGTCCAGGACAGCTTTCGGGTGCTGTTCCTCAAGATCGGCTCCTTCCGGTTCGACTCTCGGTTCAGCACATGGCTGTTCCGCATCGTGGTCAACTGCAGCATCGACCACAAGCGAAGGGAACGGGTCCGATCGGCGGTCAACTCCACGAGTCTGAGTCTGCTGGAGTCGAGGCTCGAGCCCGCGACCGAGGAAGAGAGCCCCATCGAGTTCGCGGAATCGACCGAACTCGGCGAGCACGTCCACCGTGCCTTGGATCGGCTCAGCCCCAAGCTCCGCGCCGTGCTGGTACTGCGTTACCTCGAGGGAATGAGCTACGAGCAGCTCGCGGAGACCTTGGAAGTCCAACTGGGAACGGTGAAGTCCCGCCTCGCCCGTGCGCACCTCGCCATCGAAGGGATCCTCGCGGGGTCCCTCGATCGGTTCGGCTACGAATCGGCGCGAGGCGATGCCACAGGGTTCGGCAACGCCGATCGTGGCGATCCGAGTTCCCAAGCGGGCGGAACGAGGGACGGTAGGTCGGAGAACGGCGGGTCGAGGGACGGCGGAGACGCCTCGGGTTCCCTGGGCCACGAAGGCAAGGGAGGAGTCGCATGAGCATCGTCGATTGGATCGCTGACGTCCTTCCCCGCGTCGAGGAAGCCGCCACCCGGTGCGAGTCCGACTGGCGATCGAGCATGGCATCTCTTGATGCCGAGGCGCCCTCGATCGAAGCTCGTGAGTCACTCCGCGCCGTCGCCCGGTCCGTGCGTGCGTTGCATCAGCCGGGGTTGCTCGAGCCGGTGCCGATGCCGATCGACTCGCGGTCGACGCGGGTGCTCCAGGACGTGCGTGACGCTGCCTTGCTCGAGCTGGAAGCCACCTGGGGTGAATCGCTGAGGGCTTCGCTCGGTCCGGTCCCGATTCCGAACGCTCCGATCGGAGTCCCGGAACCCACGGAGGTGCGAGCCACTCACGGGCGCACCTTCGAGGTTGCCGATCTCGTCGCCCAGGAGCTGGGCCGGCCGCATCAGGCTCCAGGTTGGCTCTGGGCCCGGGTGCGCGACGACGTCCAATCCGAGCGTCAGGGCCTGCTCAGGTTCCGCCGCAACCGTCGCTTGGTCCGCTGGGCGACCGCAGCTGCGCTACTGGTCGTCACCGCGAGTCTCTGGCCGATCGTCTCTCGCGCGTGGTTCCCCGGCTCCGACGACCCCACACGGCCCTACGACATCGAGATCATCTCGGTCGAGATACCACTCGATGCTGCGACGAGCACCGTCGCCATTCTAAGGAGCGCGCTCGATGGCCGCTGAACACCGATCCTCCGGTCAGCTCGCTGCGGCTGCTCTGGCTGCAGTCCTGGGACTTGCCGCGAGCGCGGCCGCGCAAGGCGGATCCATCGACTTCGCGCGTATCCACGCTGCCGAGACCAGCTCCTTCCTGGATCTCCAGCAGGAACGTCGGGTGTTCGAGCCGGCTCGGGGCACCAACGGTGGCGGCGGCATGGGCTCCGGCCGTTGGATCACGGCGCAGGAGCAGCTGCGGATCGCTCCCCTTGGAGCCGGCGGTTCGGGCAGTGGTGCCTCCGCTCGGGGAACTTCACTGTTCGCACTGGATCTCGTCGGAATCGCCGGCGCCCAGTTCGATCCCCAGGAACTGCAGTTCCGGCAGCAGCGCTATCGGGAACACGCGGGCTATCTGCACATGAACGCGTCGTTCAGGATCGAGGATCCGGTTCTCGCAGCGCAGAACTACTTCCTGTTCGATCTGGGGCCGACGACCCGCGTGAACCGGCCAGCACAGCGGTTGGCGGTGTTGCCCTTGCACTTCGGCGTCAATCCCTGGCTGCTCGACGTGGACGTAGCCACCGGATATCCGCTCTATCGCGCCGAGTTCGACTCTGCGGGACGGATGGTCTCCGAACTCGTCGTTACACAGTTCGGAAACCTCGACCCGAACCTCGTCCCTCGCATCAGCTGGTGGGCTCCTTCGCTCCAGATCGACCACTACGCGACCGTTGCCGAAGCTCGTGCTGCGCTGCCAACCGCAGCGATCCAGGTGCCGCAGCCCGGAGATCTTCCGAGTGGGTTCCAGCTCGCGGAGGTCCGCGTGGTCCACGAGGATCTCGCGTACGAACCCAGTCTCGTCACCACCTGGTCCGACGGCATCGATGAGTTGTTCGTCGTGGCGACTCTGAACGCCCAACCGCTGCCACTTCCTGATCCCGTTCCCGGTTCCCGTCCGGTGTATGCGCTCTTCGAGTATCAGGACCTGAACACCGGCCAGTATCAATTCTACACCAATGGTGTCCGGCACACGATCATCGCACGGGCCGGTCAGCTCTGGTCTGGAGGATTGGCTCTACAGCTGCTGACCCGATCGCTGTCGACGAACTGAGCAGCGGGCCGATCCAGGGGCCGGGCCGAGTCCCGAGCGGCGTAGTTCAGGACGGCCGTGCGACGAACATCGCGATGTCGTCGCCGAGAACCCCGGCGCTCATGAGGCGGTCCTCTTCGACGAACAGCTGCGACAGCACCAGGTTGTGCTCCCAATTCGTCGGGTCGAAGGTCCTGATCTGATTCATCAGAACTGGCTGCAGGAGCGCGCAGCCAGCACCCGTCCGACCCTCGATGCGCAGCGGTGAGGCTTCGCACGTCTCGAGGATCTCGGCAGACCGCACCGACTCCGAGGGATCGATCCGGATGATCGTATCCAGCGGAACGCGAACGACCTGTCGATGATGGGTCTTGTGGGCATCCGGGATGATCTCGTCCAGCACCCGGTTGCAGTGTTCGAGCTGAGCGTCGGTCCACTGGAAGCGATTGGGCCCGACATACTCCTGTGCCAGGAGTGCGCCATCGGAGGTCAGGCCGTGGTGACACCCCTCCCAGAATGCCTCCAACGCTTCGACGTGGTGGATGGCGCCCAGTCCCAGAATCGCTCGGAACCGGCCCTTCTCCAGCTCCAGCCGGTTGAAGTCGCCGTATTCGAGGCTCACGTTCAGCACGCCCTCGTCGGCAAGGCTCTGCCGCGTCGACTCGAGTGCCTCTTCAGCGATGTCCATGCCGATGAACTGCCGGTCCGGCAGGGCTCTGGCGAGCGCCCGTTCCTTCACGGCTGCGCCGCATCCAACGGACAGGATCCGATCCCCTGGCGACGTCCGTGCTCGAAGCTCAGCGATCACCACATCGAGGTGACCGACCATTGATCCGAACGCACGGAGCGAGACATACGCCTGGATCAGCGGGTGGTTCTGGAAGTTGTCGTGGCTGCCTCCGGCGCGCTCGGCGT
The DNA here is from genome assembly GCA_030432695.1 of bacterium. Classification (GTDB taxonomy): domain Bacteria; phylum Planctomycetota; class UBA1135; order UBA1135; family UBA2386; genus JAUILN01. Next base: position 16,119 of record JAUILN010000020.1, read on the forward strand.
GCGACTCGTTCCAGTAGGCTGCGGAGCGCGAGGAGTCCGTGGATGAGCTGGAGTCGGTCACGGCTTGATTATGACCCGCGGGAACACCGGTCATCGACGGATTGCCGGGCCGGGCCTACGGTTGAACCCTCTGGCTGACCAGTCGGTTGCTAGGAGACTGGGTCACGGGACACGTTCCGATCCAGTGCGTGCCAACGCTCCAGGAACACGAGCGCCCGGGACGAAGCCGGCGAAACGCAGCCGAATCGGTGGATTCGGCGAGCCTCCGCACCGAGGAGCACTGCGCGGCGAGGTCCGGGGCGCAAGGGCGCGTGCTGGGCGGGATGGTCTCCCGTGACCCTGGCTCCGAGGCTCACCCGAACCGACGTTGCGTCGTTGCAACGGCGCAACGCCCGACGTTGCACCGGCGCGACGTTCCGCGGGTCCACGGGGCGCGACGACCCTCCTGCGGTCTCGATCCTGTCCCCGATACCAAGGACGTGTCGGAGAATGCGACAGTGTCCCCTCAGGTTCTGGCACCGGCGATGCTCCTGCGTTCCCAGACGCGAAGCAACCCCGAGGACCCCTCAGCATGGAACCCAACAACACCGATCATCCTTCGACTCCCGAGCGCGGCGGCCTGGACTCCAAGGAGCAGCGCTCTCGGCTGCTCACCAAGCTCAACTGCCTGATCGCCGTCCTGGAAGTCGCGATCGCCAAGATCGGCCGCAACCTGCAGGCACCCGAGGCGAACGCCGACCGTCTTCGGCGAGTCCGTACCAACCTCGAGAACACGCTCGCGATCTGCGTCCGTGCCAAGCGCACGCTGGCGCTCGGGATGGGAGGCAACGCAGCAGCGACCCTCACCGAGGACGACCTCCTCGACGATCGCCAGCGGATGGGGTACCGCGACTACGTCGAGCTGAGCAGCATCGAGGAGTACCGGAAGTTCAAGGAACTCCCTCCCATCTCCTCCGGCGATCTCCGGTCCGCCGACCTGGACGACCTGCTCGAGAAGCTCGGCGGGATCTGATCGAGCCGCGATTCTTGCGGCGCGTTCCCTCTCCACTGCCATCCCGGGGTCCTTTGACTTTTGACACGGATGGCGGCGGATGGGCGCGCCACCCGCAGCCGACGGGGGCCGGGCGCGGCAAGTCGGCGCTGTGAGGATCGTGCGATCCCGGTCGTCAGCCGAGGAACCTACGGCGGAGAAAAAGCGAGGTCCGGATCTCGTGTCCCCATCCAGACCACAGCTCTCCAGGTGGCATCCCCCCGATACGGAACGACTGTCCCCAACCGACACAGCCCCAAAACGGCCTCCGGACCCGTTCGGTCAGGCTTCCGCGACGTCCGTGGGCCAAGTTCTCCACACTCCCGACGGGCTGTACGGGAGGAAAGAGAGAGAGAAAACTCCATCCCTTCCAGCAGGGTGGAGCTGGCAGCGAGGCGGGCCCGGGGAGGCGATGCGGACACTCGAAGACCCTGGAGTCGGGAAGCCGGGTCATCGGTGTTCCCCAGCGTTCCCTCGACCGTGGCGGTCGCGTAGATTGAGGGGGCTGGAGCGAACCGCGCATGAAGATCCTTTGCGACCGCCAGAACCTTCAGGATGCGTTCTCCGTGGTCGGAGGCATTCCACCTCAGAAGACCCCGAAGCCGATCGTCCAGAACGTCCTACTGCGCGCTGCTGATGACCGGATCGTGTTCTTCGCGACCGACTTCGAGCTCTCGGCCCGCGTGACACTGGACTCGGTCAAGGTGCTTCGGCCGGGCGAAGTCCTGCTGCCCGCCAAGGAGACCTCCGCACTGCTCCGCGAGCTGAGCGAACCGACCCTCGCGCTCGAGAGCGAGGAACACCGTTGCAAGATCGAGAGCGGATCCGGCTCGTTCGTGCTCGTCGGCGACGATCCGAACGAGTTCCCGGCCGAGCCGACGTTCGATGGCACCCGGACGTTCAAGGTGCCTTCGGCGGTGTTCCTCGAGATGGTCCGGCGCACCTCGTTCGCCGCCGCCCGCGAGGAGACCCGCTACGCGATCAACGGTCTGCTGCTCGACTACGACGCGGGCAACCTGCGTCTGGTCGGCACCGATGGACGCCGACTGGCCCTGACCTCGGCCGAGATCGAAGGGGGTGACGAGCCGGCCCGCGCCGTGGTGCCGATCCGGACCCTGCATTCGTTGCTGAAGGCCGTGGGCGATGACGGTGATCAGGACCTGGAGATCACGCTCGGCAACTCGCAGATCGCCTTCAGCCTCGGCGACGTGGAGATGATCAGCCAGCTGCTCGAGAACCGGTTCCCGGCCTACGAGCAGGTCATCCCCAAGGTCGCCGATTCGACGATCGAAGTGGACCGCAGTCTGCTGGAGAAGAACCTCCGGCGCGTGGCCGTGCTCAGCAGCGGCGACGTCCGCATGGTCCGCTTCGAGTTCAAGAGTTCGTCCCTCGAACTGTCGGCGGAGAGTTCCGGAGTCGGTCGTGCGGACCTGTCGATGGATGCGTCGGTCGACGGCAACGGCGGCAAGATCTCCTTCAACCCCGACTACCTGCTGGACGCACTCAAGGTCAGTGATCTCGAGACGATCAGGATCGACATGACCGACGATGCCACTCCGGCCCGGTTCTCCCTCGGTGAGAACTACACCTACGTCCTGATGCCGATCAGCGGGTCCTAGTCGGTTGGTTCCTGTCGAACGTGGACGAGACCGAACGTAGTCGTGACCGGCGGCCTCCTCCGGGACCGAAGCTACCTCTGCAGGCCGGTGACCTCCTCCGGTCGATCGTCCGAGAGGTCGGTTCCAAAGCACAACGTTCCCGCTTCTCGGACGCCCTCGCAGAGGCCGTCGGGGAGCGCCTGGCCGAGCACGTCAGCGTGCTCGGATTCCGCAAGGGGAAGCTCGGCATCCAGGTCGAGTCCGCGCCCCTGTTGGCCGAACTCCGCGGCTTCCGCGCCGAGGAGATCCGGCAGTCGATGAACGCCGCGCTGGAGCGCGACGGTCACGGCGACCGCATCAGTGAGATCACCTTCCGCATCGCCGGCACCGGACATGCCTGACCAACCCCAGAAGCCCGATCAACCTCAGAAGAACTACGACGCGAGTTCCATCAAGGTTCTCGAGGGTCTCGAAGCCGTGCGCAAGCGGCCGGCCATGTACATCGGGGACACCGGTGTGAAGGGCCTGCACCACCTCGTCTGGGAGGTCGTCGACAACTCGGTCGACGAGGCATTGGCCGGACGCTGCACCAAGATCGAAGTCATCGTCCACGAGGACGGCTCGTGCTCGGTGCGCGACGACGGTCGCGGTATCCCGGTCGACATGCACACGAGCGGCGTACCGGCGCTCGAGGTCATCATGACCAAGCTGCATGCCGGCGGGAAGTTCGACAAGGGCAGTTATCAGGTCTCCGGTGGTCTGCACGGGGTCGGCATCTCGGTCGTCAACGCCTTGGCCGAATGGCTCGAGGTGGAGGTGCGTCGCGATGGGCAGAAGTTCCATCAGCGCTTCGAGCGCGGTGCGAAGGCCACCGAGCTCGCCGAGGTCGGCACCTCCGACGAGCACGGCACGACGGTGCGCTTCAAGGCCGACAACCAGGTGATGGAGACGGTCGAGCTGAGCTACGACGTGCTGCGCAAGCGGCTCAAGGAGCTGGCCTACCTGATGGGCACCGTAGGCCTCACGCTCACGATCCACGACGAGCGGACCGACGAGTCCGACGAGTTCTGCTTCCCGCGCGGCCTGGGGCAGTTCGTCGAGGATCTGAACGAAGGCAAGAACCCCATCCACAAGGACGTGATCGCGCTGCGCGGCAGCGATACGCATCCCGACGACGAGTCGAAGGTGTACGAGGTCGAACTCGCCCTCCAATACAACGACGGCTACAACGAGAACGTCCTCACCTTCGTCAACAACATCAACACGCCCGAAGGCGGAACGCACCTCGTAGGGTTCAAGACCGCGCTGACCCGCGCGCTCAACAACTACGCCAAGGCCGAGAAGCTGTTGAAGGCCAAGGAGACGCCGCCCTCGGGCGACGACTTCCGCGAGGGTCTCAGCGCGATCCTCTCGATCAAGGTCCCGGACCCGCAGTTCGAGAGCCAGACCAAGATCAAGCTCGGCAACCGCGAGGTGCAGGGCATCGTCGAGACGCTGGTCGGTGAGGGTCTGCGGACCTTCTTCGAGGAGAAGCCGGGCACGCCGAAGGCGATCTTCGGCAAGGCGATCGAGGCCCGTCGCGCCCGCGAGGCTGCGCGCAAGGCGCGCGACCTGGTGCGTCGCAAGTCGGCGCTCGAGGGCAGCGGCCTGCCGGCCAAGTTGGCCGACTGCCAGAAGGGCACCAACCGCGAGGACGCCGAGCTGTTCCTGGTGGAGGGTGACTCGGCAGGCGGCAGTGCCAAGCAGGGCCGGGCGTCGAACCAGGCGATCCTGCCGCTGCGCGGCAAGATCCTGAACGTCGAGAAGGCGCCGGTCGACAGCATCCTCAACCACGAGGAGATCCAGACCATCGTCTCGGCGATCGGCACCGGCTACGTCACCGAGGAGTTCGACGAGAGCCGGATGCGCTACGGCAAGGTCATCATCATGACCGACGCCGATGTCGACGGCAGCCACATCCGCACGCTGCTGCTGACGCTCTTCTACCGGAAGATGCCGGAGCTGGTGCGGCGCGGCTACGTCTACGTGGCGCAGCCGCCGCTCTACCTGATCAAGAAGGGCAAGAAGCAGCGCTACGTCGTGACCGAGGCCGAGAAGATCCGCGTGCTGGCCGAGTTCGGTCTCGGCGACACGCGCCTGGTCCGCAAGCACGAGGGTCAGGACCACTCGTTCGAGGGTGCTCGACTGCGGGAGCTGATCGACCTGCTGACGCGATTGGTCGCCTACGAGAACCAGGTGCCGGCGGATGCCGAGGTGCCGTTCGGCAAGTATCTGGCGGCCGCGACCGTGGATGGCTTCGAACTGCCGTCGCACTGGGTGCGCCGGGATGGAGAAGGTCGGTTCTACGACTCCCCCCTGCAGCTCACCGCCGAACTCGAGAAGCTGCGTGCTGCGAAGCCCGATCTCATGGTCTACGAGGGTCCCGAGTCCGGCATGGCCCAGGAAGCCGCCGACATCGAGGTCTATCCCCTGCTGCACGCCGAGTCGATCGCGCCGCTGCTGAAGCAGCTCCGGGATCAGTTCGGGCTCCCGGCCCGTTCCTTCGACGAGGCCGCGGAGGGCGAGTTCATCATCGACAACGGCAAGGAGCAACGCGTCGCCGAGAACTTGTTCCAGGCCTTCGAGACCATCCAGGCCGAGTGCGAGGACAACGTGCCGATCCAGCGCTACAAGGGCCTCGGCGAGATGATGCCGGAGCAGCTGTTCGAGTCGACGATGGACGCCTCGAAGCGGACCCTCTACCGCGTGACGATCAACGACGTGGTCGATGCCGACAAGATCTTCACGGTGTTGATGGGACCCAATGTCGAGCCGCGTCGCGAGTTCATCGAGAAGCACGCGCTCGAGGTCACCAATCTGGACATCTGAACCGCGTGACCCCCGATTCGCGCGATCGTTGATCCACGGCTCACCGGTCGTCCTGCCCACCCCGGAGTTCGTCGATGGAACGCCTGCGGTATCTGCTCGGGTTGGTGACGCTCGGTTTGACCGTGCTCGTCGGCTCCTACCTCTACACGCTGCTCGCCGACGACGAGAACTCGGACCTCAAACGCATCCGCGTCGAGTTCCGCGACGTGCGCGGACTGAAGCCCGGCGCCTCGGTGCGCTACCGCGGTGTGCGCGTCGGCTCGGTGCGTGACATCCTGCTCAGTGCCGACGGCAACAAGGGTGTCGCGACGGTGCAGCTGGAGCGCGGCCGCGAGGAACTCGCGCGGCAGAGGAGCAGATTCTGGGTGGTGGTGCCGCGCTTCTCTGGCATCACGGATGGCGCGACCGGCCTGGAGACCCTGGTCCGCGATTCCTACATGGCGTTCCTGACGCCGGCGGAAGGCGGCCCGCTGCTGCCGAACGACTGCCTCATCTCGGGGAGCGAGCGACCATGGTCGGACACCACCGATGCGAACCTCGATCCGCTGCAGCGCGGCGATCTGCTGATGACGCTGGTGGTGCCCGAGAGCTTCGGCCTGGGGGCGGGTGCCGCCGTGAAGTTCCGCGGCCTGTCGGTGGGGGAGGTGCGTCGGGTCCAGCTGGGTGTTGGCGGTGACCACGTCGAGTTGCTGTTGCGCATCCTGCAGCGCTACCGCACCCAGGTCACGCAGGAGAGCGAGTTCTGGATCGCCCGGCCACGCGTCTCGGGCGCTCTGCTCAGCGGGTTCTCGGTCGAGGACGTCGGTGCCCTGCTGAGCCCGTTCATCAGCTTCCACACCGAGCCCGGTCAGGGCATCCCGGTGGAGGATGGCTACCGAGTGGCGATGGCCGAGGAACGACCCGAGCTGGACATGTCGGTGCCGGACTCCGCCCTGCAACGGCGCGACGACGATCCGGGCAGCGCGGCCGCGACCCAGCGAGGAATGCAGATCGTCGAGGTCGTCTACGAAGCGGAGGAGACCGACTGGTTCAGTCCCAACGACGAGGTCAACCGTCGTAGTCTCGGTCTGCTCTATCTCGATCGGAGCGGACGAGCCGTGGTGCTGACCGCCCGCTCGGCCTGCGACGGCACATACATCCTCGACGATCCGATCGGCGGTCCCGACCTGGCCAGCGAAGCGATCGTCGTGACGATCCCCGACGGGCCGGTGTGGCGAGCGGGTCGCACCTGGGTGGCCGAGGACGGCGTCGATCTGGCGATCCTCGCTCTCGATGATCCGCCACCCGACCTGGCGGTGACCCCGCCCGAGGACTTCGACCTCAGCGCCGCCGATCCGAACCAGATCCTCTCGTCGCTACACGGTGATCCGCTGACGCTGCGCAGCGTGCCCGAGAACCTGGACGGCGTGCGTGGTGCCGTGTTGCTCCGTGACGGCAAGGTGGTCGGGATCTTCGGACAGACCGGCCAGTACGACAGCACTCCCAAGGTCGTGCCGTTGACCGTCCTGCCCGAGGAGCTGAGGCCGGGTTCGTGAGCGCTCCAGCGCTCTCCTTCGAGGGCTTCCGACTGGCATGGCGCCGACCGGAGGCCGGCAGCGAGCACCTGGTGCTCGACGGTGTCGACCTCGAGGTCCCGGCCGGCGGCTTCCACCTGCTCGTCGGATCCTCCGGGTCGGGCAAGTCGACGCTGATGCGGCTGATCACCGGACTCTGGGAGGTCCGGGAACCCGCCCCGCGGGTGAAGGGTCGCTTCGAGATCCTCGGCCATCCGGTGAGGGGTTCGCTGCCCACGGCACTTCGCGGCCGCGTGCAGGCCGTGCTGCAGGATGAAGGCCTGCTCGATGAGCTCTCGCCGCGAGGCAACGTGGAACTCGCGCTGCGTTGCGCCGACCGCTCGGTGAAGCTCGCGCCCGCGTTGCTGGCCCAGGCCGGCCTCCCCGAACCACCCGACGACGTCGCGTCGCTGTCGGGCGGCATGCGCAAGCGGGTCGCCGTGGCACGGGCCCTCGCCGGCGAGCCGGCGATCCTGATCTTCGACGAGCCGACAGCCGGCCTCGACGGGACCTCGGCTCGCGCGATCGCCGAGCTGCTGCGCCAGACCCACGACCAGGCCGGTGGCAAGCGCACCACGATCGTCATCACCCACGACCTCGCGGCGTTCGAAGGACTCACCGACGGCATCCTGCACATCGATCCGACACTGCATCGGCTCAGCCTCGAACGCGAGCCGCTGGTCGAGTCGGAGCGCCGCGCGGTCTCGCAGGCGTCCTCGGACGGCGACGGACCGGTCTTCGACTTCCAGGGCCTGCGCAAGATGCTGTTGGAGGTCGCCGACTACTCGCTGACCCTGGCGAAGTCGATCCAACGCCTGCCGCCGGTGTTCCTGGGGCTGACCGCGCGCCTGACGACCCGCTACGTCCTCGAGGCAGTCCTGTTCGTCGTCCTCGGGTGCGCCACCGTCGGCGGCCTCGCGAGCTTCTTCGCGCTCCGCAACAATCCGCTCGAGGGTGCCTTCGTCGGTGCCGTGGTCACCGGATCGGGCAAGGTCCTGGTGGCGGTGCTCGTGCCACTGCTGGCCGGCTTCTTCTTCACCGCACGGATCGCCGCAGGTGCCGCGGCGCGACTGGGCACGATGAAGCGGACCAGCCAGATCGATGCGCTGCGCCTGCTCGGGATCCGTCCGGTCGACTACCTGCTGACGCCGATGGTCTGGGCCACGGTGCTGGCGATGCCGCTGGTGACCGCGGCCGGCATCGTGATGGCCTCGCTGATGTCCTACCTCGCGACGCTGCTGGTCGCCGACGTCTCCGGCCACGCCTGGGCCCGCTCCTACGCGCTCGAGCTGGAGCGCGTCGACTTCCGGTTCCTCCTGGCGAAGACGATCCTGTCGGGCTTCCTGGTCGCCGTCCAGACCTACCACCTCGCCGTCGGTCCCAAGCGGTCCGGCCGTGACGTGGGCCGTTCGGTGAACGCCGCGATCGTCCAGGGGATGAGCATCGTGCTGTTGGTGCACTCGATTCTCACCCTGATCCAGTTCGGCTGATCGGCGTCCGGGCGGTTCAAGCCGACGATCCTCGAGTGCCGATGAACGAGGCGTGAAAGGCCTCGACAAGCTGACCAGCATCCGCCTCGCGGAAGCGCTGACCCAGAAGGACGCGGTTCCGAACGAGGTCATCACCGATGCGCTCTACGCCCAGGACCGCCACGGCGAGTCGTTCGTCGAGAGCCTCGTCGGGTCGGGCAACATCACCGAGTGGGACCTCGCCAAGCTGGTCGTCGAGCAGTTCCAGGTACCGTTCCTGATGGCCGGCAACTACGACGTCGGCGACGAAGCCAAGACGTCGATTCCCAAGGAGCTGCTGTTCAAGCACCTCATCGTGCCGCTCGACCGATTCGGTGACATCCTGACCCTGGCGATGCCGATCCTGGCGCCGTTCGAGGTGCTGATGGCGCTGCGCAAACAGACCGGCTGCGACGTGTTCCCGTACGTCGGCCTGATCAGCGAGAACAAGCGGGTGCTCGGGGAGATGTTCTCGGACTTCTTCGAGTGGACGAAGGAGGAGGAGAAGCGGCGCGAAGCGGCGCGTACCAAGCGGGGGCCGCAGGGCAGCCGCGGTGCCGGCGGGTCGGAAGCCGCGAAGGGAGCGGAGGCCGACTGGATGAACATCTTCGACGTCGCCGACGCCGAGGTGCGGCACTCCCTCCACGACGAGTAGACCAGTCCGACGAGTGAACCAGACTCTCCGGTCGGGTCACTCGGATTCAGGCGCGCCCGGGTCGCGACGCGGCGCGTCGCTCGTCGTCGCGCCCGCGGGATCGGCAGAGCGCTGCGGTTCGCCGCCCGAACGGCCCTGATCAACAGGACGGACCTCACCAGCGGAGCGCACCTCGTCCGTCAGGCCCTGAAACACCTGCCGCGGATCGGCCAGCCGCTTGGGGGCGTTCACGGTGCGCTTGAGTTCGTCCAAACCGCTCCGGGCGCCGCGGATGGACTCGTCCGACATCATCTCGCGCTTGAAGGTGTCGAAACCGCGGCGGAACTCGGCGGCGGTCTTGCCGAGGGCCCGGGCGACCTCCGGAAGCCGGCGACCGAACAACAGGAGACCGATCACCACCAGCAGGATCCATTCCATCCCACCGGGGATGAAGAAGGCCAGGACTGGGGGGGTGGCGGACATCGGCCCGGCATGATCCCGGGGGGCTTGGGAGGTGTCAACGGGAGCAGCGAATCGCTACAGTCTTCGCCCCAAATGAGCGAGCGCAACATCTTTGCCCTGGAAGGTCTGACCAAGAGCTACGGCCAGAAGCCGGTGCTCAAGGACGTCTCCCTGGTGTTCCACGAGAACGCCAAGATCGGTGTCATCGGCTCCAACGGTGCCGGCAAGTCGACCCTGCTGCGGGTCATGGCCGGGGAGGACAAGGAGTACGACGGCGTCGCCCGCCCAGCCGACAACCTCACCGTCGGCTACGTGCCACAGGAGCCGCGCCTCGTCGAGGATGCCACGGTCCGGGAGAATGTCGAGTTGGCGGTCGAGCCGCTGCGCAAGCTGCTCCGCGAGCACGAGGAGCTGAGCATGAAGCTCGGCGAGGAGCTGTCGGCCGACGAGATGGACAAGGTGATGTCCGATCTCGAGCGCGTGCAGCACGAGATCGAGGCCAGGGATGGCTGGGAACTCGACCGCCACGTCGAGACCGCAATGACCAAGCTCCACCTGCCCGACGGCGCCAAGATCGCCGGCGAGTGTTCCGGTGGCGAGAAGCGCCGCGTCGCGCTGTGCAAGGTGCTGCTGGAGCACCCCGACCTGCTGCTGCTCGACGAGCCGACCAACCACCTCGACGTCGAATCGGTGTCGTGGTTGGAGCAGACCCTCGCCGACTACAAGGGCACCGTCATCTGCGTGACCCACGACCGGTTCTTCCTGGACCGCGTCGTCGGCTGGATGCTCGAGATCTTCCACGGCCACGCGATCCCGTACAAGGGCAACTACTCGCAGTACCTCGAGGCTCGCGCCCGGCGGATGGCGCAGCAGGAGAAGGAAGAGGCCGCCCGCGGCAAGTTCCTCGAGCGCGAGCTCGAGTGGCTCCGCATGAACCCGAAGGCCCGCGCGACCAAGAACAAGGCTCGTATCAAGAACTACGAGAAGATGGTCGAGCAGGAGGTCGAGGAGAAGGATGGCGCCGTCGAGTTGCACATCCCCTCAGGCCGTCGCCTCGGTGACGTGGTGCTGCGCTTCCAGAAGGTCGACTTCAGCTACGACGGCGCCCACAAGGTGCTCGACAACGTCTCGTTCGAGCTGCAGCCGGGCGACATCTTCGGCGTCGTCGGGCCGAACGGCACCGGCAAGACCACGCTGCTGAAGCTCATCACCAACAAGCTGAAGCCCGATTCCGGCAAGGTCACGATCGGTGAGACGGTCGAACTCTGCTACGTCGATCAGGAGCGCGAGACGCTCGATCCGAACAAGTCGGTGTGGCAGGAGATCACCGACAGCCAGGACCTGCTGAAGCTCGGCAAGGTCGAAGTGAACAGCCGCAGCTACGTGGCCAAGTTCAACTTCACCGGTCCGATGCAGCAGCAGAAGGTCGGCAGCCTGTCCGGCGGTCAGCGCAACCGGGTGCAGCTCGCCAAGCTGCTGCGCAAGGGCGGCAACCTGATCCTGCTCGACGAACCCACCAACGATCTCGACCTCGATACCCTGCGCGTGCTCGAGGAGGGCATCCAGGCCTTCCCCGGCTGCATGGTCATCGTGTCCCACGACCGGTACTTCCTCGACCGCGTCTGCACGAAGATCCTCGACCTCGGCAATTACGAGCCGGGCAAGTTCATCGACAGCCTGTGACTCGGTAACTGTCCGCCTCGGTGCCAGGCACCAGGGCGGACAGGTATCGAGCCTGGTCAGAACGCGGTGTTGTCGTTGGCCGCGAAGTCCGCGCCGCCGACCCGGTAGCCGGCGCGCCGGGTGGTCAGACCTCCGAAGCGCGGCTCGAACTGGATCTGGAACGACGTCTGGTCGGTCAGGTTGTCGTAGCGCGCCACCAGTGCGACGCGCCAGTCCAGGTCGTCGCGCGCCAGCCGCACCGTGTAGTCGACGAAGTCGCTGGTCTCGAGGTCGTAGCGGCTGCGCGCGGCGATGTCCCAGCGCTGCCGGACCGGGAAGCGGGCGCCGAGGCCGACCTGGCCGGCCTGGGTGTAGTCGCTGCGATACTCGGCGAGCCAGGTCACGTCGTCGGTGCGCAGCCGGACGAAGTTGTTCCAGGTGCGCAGCTCGTGGCGCTTCCAGTCGTGCTCGCCCTCGACCACGAACTCCACCCAGTTGGTCTCCGACCACTTGGGAAGCGGCCGCAGGATCGTCTCGAACTCCAGGAGGCCGAGCACGTCGCCGTCGTTGTCGCGGTTCGGGTCGGTCGCGATGTTCTGGGCCAGATCGAACCACAGTAGTTCGCGCGGCGCGCCTTCGCCGTTCTCGCCCTCGGGCGTGCGGGTCTGGACTCGCTGCAGCAGACCCAGACGCAGGTTGGCGCGCTCGTCGAGGGCGTCGAGCGGATCGAGCTGGAAGTAGTCGGAGGGATCGCCGTCGACCTGGAAGCGATCCTCGTAGCGGATCGTCGGGGACAGCACGTGACGCAACGCCCGCGCGGTGCCGTCGTCGTCGAGCCAGGTGATGGTCTTCGCGATCCGGGTGCCGACCTCGATGCCGGCGCGGAAAGCGGACCGCCCGTCGGAGTCGCCCGAGACCGTGTCGTCGTACCAGGTGAACCGACCCGACGCGAACGGTCGGACGCGCAGCACCCCGACCTGGAAGGGTGCCGCCAGTTCGATCTCCTGGTCGAGCCGCCAGGTCTCCTGTTCCGGCAGCATCCCGGCACGCGGGTCGTAGTCGGCGCGGAGCCGCGCGACTTCGCTGGAACTGGTGAACAGCAGGCTGCCATCTCCGGGCAGGTCGGCCAGCGACTGCGAGAACCAGTCGTAGGTGAGCCGCGGCTCCTCCTCGACGAACATCGGCGTGAGCTGGCGGGCGTCGCCGTAGGCGAAGTCGGTGAGGTTCCATCGACCGGTCGCCGTTGCGAGGCGGTTCTCACGGAAGTCGCGCAGGTGGAGCACAGTCTCCGGGCGCTCGCCCTCGATGTGGTCGCGGACGTAGTACTCCGAGTAGACGCCGGCATCGCTGGCGTCGAAGACCTGCACGTCGAAGGTGGTGTGCTCGCCGAGGTGCACGCGGTTCTCGCTCATCACGAGGTGGCGTCCATCCACCGCGGTCGGCGTGCCGTCGAGGTTGCGGGTGACTGCGCGGAAGTCCTCGCCCCGGTCGTCCATCACGAAGCCGCGCGTCCGACCCTCGTAGAGGTCGTCGGCGCGGTAGGTGAGTTCGGGCCTGAGCGGCGTGCCGCGCTTCTCGATGTAGCCGACCCCGAGCCGCCAGTCGCCGCGGAACTCCTCGCGGGCGCGGCCAGTGAGTGCCGAGTGGATCGATCCGCCGAGCTCGTTCCAGGAGTCGCCGAGCACCACCTCGACGTCGACTCCCTCGCGCGAGTTGTAGCCGGCCGAGGCGCCCTTGATCAGCAGGTTGAAAGGATCCCCGGTGAACCAGCTCTGGTCGGGGATCGGCAGCACCCGCCGGTTGCCGACCACCAGCGTGTTGCCGCGGCTGCGGATCTCGAACTCGTCACCTCGCTCGATCAGCTCGATCTCGCCGCCGAGCACTTCGAAGTTCGGCTGCCCGGCGCGCGACGTGGTGACCGAGACGCCGCGGCCGACGAAGCGGCCCTCCTGGCGGACCAGCTCGGGGGCTCGCACGGTCACCAGCGGTGCCGCGAGCCCGTCGCGGCCGTCGACCAGCCGCAGCACCAGGTCGCGCAACACCATCCGGTCGTCGGTCAGCGACCACGTGAGCTGCGAGGCGCGGAGGACTTCGATCCCGCTGCGCACGATCGCCACGTCGCCCTCCAGGTGCAGGGAGCGGAAGGTAGCGAGATCGACCGGTGCGTCGGTGAGGCTGCGGCCCTCGCCGCGGATCGCCGCGAGGAAGTCGCCGATCCGGCGGCGGAGGACCTCTTCGGTGATGCTGCGACGGTCGGACGGACGCACCGGCTCGCGCCGTGGCAGGCCGGACCCGGAGTCCAGGCCGCGCAGCACCCGTCCGACCGCCGCGCGGTCCAGGGTGACGACCGCTCGGTCGGCGCGCACGTCGAGGTCGAGAGTCTCGTCGACCAACCGCAGGCCACCGGTGATCACGATCTCGTCGGTGTCCCCGACGCGTCGTGACTCCACCTGACCGGTCCACACCGGAGGGTGACCGTCCTGGGCGATTGCCGAGCCCGCGCAGAGCAGTGCCACCAGCGGCACGAAGCAAGGCGGTGGACTGTGAGGTGGGCGGCGCACTGTCGAGAAGGCTAGACCGCCGCGCGTCCGGATCGAGTCCGAGTTCCGGACTTGGCGCACGCCGCGATCGTTCACCGGCTCGGCCCGGCGGTGGCGTCACCCAGGCGGACCGCGAACGCCTTGTATTCGAGCGTCCGGTAGTTGGCTTCGAACCACGCACCGGTGAGCTTCTGCCCGCCGAGTTCGAGCCGGGCGGGATCGTCGCCACCGGACTGCACCGATGCCCGCGAGGTGGTCGCGTCGAGTTCGACCCGCTCCCCCGAGGCCAGGAAGTCGCGGAAGCGGAAGGTCGCGCCCTTCGAGGCGAGCACGCGCCGGATCGTCCGACCGCGCGGATCCCAGACCAGATCGAGGCGATCGGCGGACATCGACACACCGCTCGGGTCGAGCTCGCCGAGCGCGGTCAGCCCGCGGATCTGCACCGGACCGTCGAGGGACAGCGTGTCACCGGTGTTCCGGATCACGCCGTCGCAGAGCAGTCGTGCGTTGCGGAACGCGTCGTCGTCGCCCGGATCGCCGCCGAATACGTCGATCTCGGGCAGCTTGGAACCACCGGGCCGAAGCTCGAAGGTCAACGACTCGACACCGCCGGTGGCCGCCACCCGGATCTCGGGAGCCCGGCCGACGCTGCGCCGCCCACGCTCGTCCTGGTTCTCGACCTCCGCTACGCCCGAGCCCTCTGGGTCGCCGAACAGCACACCCCGCTCCAGGCTCGGCAGGAACACCAGCAGGTCCCCTCGCGCGCTGCCGAGTCGGCGATCTTCGGCGTCGAGGCGTCGGACCACCGCGTTGCCACGCGCGAACACGACCTCGCTCCGCAGCATGGTGCCGGCGAAGAGGGGCAGGCCGTGGAAGGCCAGGGCCCACGGCGGGACCAGGTCGGGGTAGGCGTGCAGCGCGTCGGCCTCGAGGACCAGCGACTCCCGCACCGGCTTGCCGTCGCGGTCGGGGACCTTGGCGCGCACCCTGGCGGGACGCCCGTCGGCGAAGCGTTCCACCCGCACAGTGCCGCGCTCCCGATCGAGCCGGTCCATCACGATGCGGGAGCCCTCGACCCGGTCGGTGCCGCGGATCAGCACCGCGGCCTCGGAACCGCCGTCGAGCTCGAGTTCCGGACCGCGGAGCAGCAGATGGGAGGCCACTCCGGAAACCCGCTCGGCGGGCTTGCCCTTCGAAGGCACGAACGTCGCATCGAAGGCGCATCTGCGGCCGCGCGCGTCGAGCAGTGTCGGACGTCCCTCGGCGTCGAGTTCGGCGTGGAGCTGACCGAGATCGCGCAGCGTGCCTTCGGTCGACTCGAGCACCACGGACCGGTCCGGCGAGTCGAGATCGAGATCCGCGGTTCCGTCGGGTCGCACCTGCACGCGGCAGCTTCCCGAGCCCCGCACCGTGACCTTGCGCTGGTCCTTGCCGGTCTGGGTCAGCGCGTAGGTGTGCTCCACACCGGCGTCCGGCGGGCCCAGCCGGAGACGGACCTCCTCGCCGTGCAGGCGCAGCTCGAAGCCGTCGGTCCCGGTCACGTCGAGCTGCTCGCGGACGATGTGGACCGCGCCGCGGCCCACCGCGATGAGTGGTTCACTGGCGAGGTCGCGTCGATCGGTCGTGCCTGCGCCCCGCGCCTCGTTGCCGCGCAGGATCCGCAGCCCTGCGGCGGCGGTGACCTCGAGCTGTCGTTCGGCATCGACGATCCGTGACTCGCCCTCGAAGAGCAGCAACACACCGACCAGCGCCGGGAACCGCGGCCGGATTCCGTAGGCGCCGAACAGGTCACCCAGCAGCACCCGCGGGTCGGCGACGTGGATCCGATCGGCCGCCTCGAAGCGCGCGCCGCTCCTTGCATCGAGGACCACCGGCGTTCCCTCGGCGGTGAACAGCCACGGGTTGCCGGCAGGGTCGGGGCTGATATGCAGCGTCTTCGACAGGATCTCGAGGGCAGCGCCGTCTGCGCCGTCGTCGCTGCCGCCGAGTTGCGACAGGCGAGCGGGTCGGCCGGTCAGCCGCAAGCTGCGCCATGCTGCGCCATGCGATGCACTCGCGCCGCCGAGCACGTTGCGGTAGCGAACGAGCACCCCGGACAGGCGGTCGCCGGTGGCGGTCGTGGCGGCGCGCTGCGGATCGAGGCCGACGCCCAGCACGCGCACGCGGTCCTGCATCGTCAACCGACCGAAGCCCGAGGACGGATCCTCGACGTAGAGCAGCTCGCCGTCGGCGTGCATCCGCGAGGCGCCACGGACGATCGTCGGATCGGTTCGCACGCGCAGTTCCAGCTCACCCGCTTCACCGCGCGGCGGCACCTTGCCCTCGATGCCGTGTCCGGTGACCTCCATCGGATCGTCGCCGCCCAGCGTCAGCTCGAACGGCTCGGCCGGGGAAGGCGTGCGGAATTCCAGGCCGGTTGCCCCGTGGCGGACCCGGAGGCGCGCCACCCGCAGTTCGATGTCGCGGACCGCGCTGTCGGCCTTGCCGTCGGCCACCAGCCGGACGCCGAACAGATCCATCTCGCGGTCCTGGTCGATCGACGGTCGGCCCTCTTCGTCGCGACCCACCGACACCACCGCCTCGCGCGCGGTCGCCGTGCCGATCGGCTCCGAATCCGGAGGCGTGCCCGGCCGGCCCGGCACCACCCGATGGACGGTCAGGGTCACGTCGAGCAGGCGCATCACGTCCTCGTCGACGGTCTCGCTGTCCTTGGCGTCGAGGATCCACAGCGGCGTGTAGTGGATGGTTCCGTCGGGCTGCGGATGTTCTTCGTCGTTGCGGAACCGCGTGGCGCCGCTGCCGGTGACCGCGATCGCCGCCTCGCCCTCGCCGCCCTCGATGTCACCGACCACCACGCCGCCACCGCTCCGTCG
This sequence comes from bacterium, assembly GCA_030432695.1. Classification (GTDB taxonomy): domain Bacteria; phylum Planctomycetota; class UBA1135; order UBA1135; family UBA2386; genus JAUILN01. The sequence goes on from JAUILN010000020.1 coordinate 32,847, forward strand.
GCCGCTGCCCTCATCTGTTTCGGCACCGTTCCGCTGGTTGCCGGAACTCTCGAGGATCGGCGATGTGCCACCGCCACCGGCTCCCGAGCGGGTGAAGTTCTCGAAGCCGATCGTGTAGTGCAGCACCGCGAAGCCCACGGCCAGCAGCAGGATCGTGATCGCGAGTCTGCGGATCATGGCCGGCCTCCTTTGTCGACGACCTGCTGCCAGGCGCCGCGCGCGCGCAGCAGGATCTCGATGACCTCACGGAGCACCCCGAAGCCGCCGCGGGCCTCGGCGACATGGTGGACCCGTTCCCGGACTTCGGGGCGTGCATCCGCGGGCGCGACCGCGAACCCGGCGCGCAGCAACACCGGCAGGTCCAGCAGGTCGTCGCCGACGTAGGCGACCTCCTCGGGCCGCAGGTCGCGGCGGGCGAGGATCTCCTCGAACACCGGCAGCTTGTCGAGCCGCCCGAGGTGCAGTTCGGCGATCCCTAGTTCCTCGGCCCGCTGCTCGACGATGCGGCCGCGGCGCCCCGAGACGAACCCGGTCAGTCCGCCGGCGCGCTGCCAGTAGAAGACCCCGGCGGCGTCGTGCACGTGGAAGCTCTTCACCTCGTTGCCGGCCGCGTCGAAGTGGATCCGGCCGTCGGTCAACACGCCGTCGACATCGGTCAGCAGCAGTCGGATGCGGGTGAGGTCCTGGCCGCCCGGCAGTTCGTTCGAGCTCCGGTTCATCCGATCCGCAGGTCGAGAAGGTCTTGGACGTCCAGCAGGCCGAGCACGCGCTCGCCCTCGCCGACCACCGGCATCTGGTCGACCCGGCGCTGGTGCAGGATGCCCATCGCTTCGATCACCAGGGTGTCGGGCGTGATGGAACGCGGCGAGCGGGTCATCACCTCGTCGATCCGCAGCTCGTCGAGGCGTCGCGCGCCGAGCGTCTCCAACAGGCGGCGCAGGTCGCCGTCGGTGAAGAAGCCGAGCAGTCGGCCGTCTCCGTCGACAACGCTGGTGGCGCCCGGCCGGCCCGGCGTCCGGGTCATCACCGAGACCGCGTCGAGCACCGTGCGGCCGCTCTCGACCACCGGGTTCTGCTCGCCGCTGCGCATCAGCTCGCCGACCTTCATCAGCTTGCGGCCGAGGTCGCCGCCGGGGTGGTAGCGGGCGAAGTCCTCCGGTCCGAATCGGCGGCCTTCCTGCACGAGCACCGCCAGCGCGTCGCCGAGCGCCAGCATCACCGTGGTCGACGCGGTGGGCGCCAGCGCCAGGGTGCCGGCCTCCTCGATGGGGCCCAGCTCCAGCACCAGGTCGGAGTGCCGGCCGAGCGTCGAGTCCCGCGACTGGGTCATGGCGACGATCGGGCAACCCGCCGACTTCACCGGCCCGAGCAGGCGCAGCACCTCCTCGGTCTCGCCCGACTTGGAGAGTGCCAGCACCAGGTCGCCGGCGGACACCCGCCCGAGGTCGCCGTGGATGGCCTCCGCGGGGTGGAGGAAGATCGACGGCGTGCCGGTCGACGCCAGGGTCGCCGACAGCTTCTGGGCGATGATCCCGGCCTTGCCCATCCCGGCGGTCACCACCCTGCCGGGCAGCTCCAGGATCCGGTCGACGGTGGCGACGAAGTCGTGGTCGAGGCGGTCGGCGGCGCGACGCACCGCCTCGGCCTCACAGGAGATGATCTCCCTGGCTCGCTCGATCCTCGGATCCATGCTCGGTCACGCCCGCACGCGAGTTCGCACCCGTTCCGCCGGGGGAGGGGCGGGGTGCTCTGGTCCGCGGGCCTCGGCGCGCTAGACTCTAGCCCCGATGTCGTACCGGGTCGAACTGCCGGTGTTCTGCGGTCCGCTGGACCTGCTGCTACACCTCGTGAAGCAACAGGAGGTCGACATCCACGAGATCCGGATCGCGACGATCCTGGAGCAGTACCTCGCCCACCTGGAGATCCTCGAGGCGCTCGACCTCTCCGATCTCGGTGACTTCCTGGTGCTCGCCAGCACCCTGATGGAGATCAAGTCCCGGGAGCTGCTGCCCAACGAGGCGGTGGAGATCGAGGACGAGCTCGACCCGCGCGACGATCTGATTCGCCGGCTCCTCGAGTACAAGCGCTTCCGCGACGTCTCCCGCCGCCTCGACCGCTTTGCCGCCCGCCGCGCCCGGATCTTCGACGCGCGCCTCGACCTGCCCCAGGAGATCAGCGAACTGCACCGGCAGCAGGCCGAGAACGAGGAGCTGCTCGACCTCGGCGACATCGAGGTCTGGACCCTGACCGCGGCGTTCGCGCGCCTGCTCGAGGAGACCGGTACCCGCAACGAGCAGATGGCGATCGGCGTCGACAAGCGCAACATGCGCTACTACGCCGACCGCATCCTGCAGAAGGTCCGCGGCCAGGGCGACGTCGGCTTCGAGGTCCTGTTCGACCGCGACGAGGGCCGTTACGGCCTGATCGGCACCTTCATCGCGATCCTCGAGATGATGAAGCAGGGCGTGCTGCGGGCCGGGCAGGGTGCGGGGCACAACGAGATCGTGGTCCACTACATCGGCGACCCGAACCTGACCGCCGAGCAGATCCTGTCGGGCGGTCAGCGGCTGGACTCCGACGACGAGCAGGCCGCGGAGGCCGAGGTCGCGGCGCGCAAGGCGGCGGGCGTACACCGCTTCGACGCACAGGTCCTGGAGCGGGGTGCCACCGCGTCGGGCGACGAACCGCCGCGCGGCTGATCGTCGATCCGCGACGCTCGTCCGGGATCAGAAATCGATCCGCACCGTCTCGCCGGCGACGACCTCGACGTTCCGCTCCTCGCTCGGACCGTCGACCTTCTGCAGCTTCACGGTCCACAGGCCCGGCCGCAGTCCGTCCAGGTAGCAGCGGCCGCCCTTCAGCAGCCCGGTGACAGGTGCTGGGGCCTCGGGGCCGTGCGGCCCGGCCCAGCTCGCTTCGACCGCGGAGAGCGTCACTTCGCCGTCGACGCCGACGCGGATCCTGCCGCCGGGCACGAGCGTTACCCGGATGTCGTCGCGATGGTCGCCCGGGTTCAGTGTGCCGAGCGGCATGCCGGCGGTGCAATGCATGCGCTTGCTGACCAGCAGCCGATACGGCACTCCCGGTGGGACACCGCGGATCGTGAAGCGACCCGCGGCATCCGTCGTGCACTCGGGCGTGCCCGATCCGCCAGCGATCCCGAGACCCGAGAACAGTTGCCGGATCTCCGCCCCGACCTGACTGGCCTGCTCGGCGCCCGGCACGTCGCGGACGAGTTGCACGGTGGCGCCGTCGAGTGGGTTGCCGGCAGCATCGGTAGCCAGCCCGCGAACCGTGGTGTCGAGGAGTGCTACCTGCACGGGGTTCGGACCCTCGACGAGATCGACCTCGCGATGCACCGGCGCTGCGAGGTCGCGGTGACGGAAGGTCAGCCGTTGCCGCCCCAACGGCAGGCGTTCGATCCGGAACGCTCCCAGTTCGTCGGTCTCCGTGGCCGAGCCGTCCTCGATTCCGAACGCCGACATCAGGTCACCGGCGACCTCGAAGGCGGCCTCGGCCTCGGCACCCGATCCGGCTGCCGGGTCGGGTTCGATCGCCGGCAGCAACCGGACCATCGCGCCTTCCAGCGGTTCGCCGTCGAGGGTCAGCCGGCCCTCGATCGAGGCGTGACGAGGAACCTCGAGCCGTAGCTCGTGCCGTCGGCCCTCGGTGACCTCCACGGTGGTCCAAGCGACTGTGCCCAAGCCCGTGGCCTCGACCATCATCCGGATGGCTTCGCGGCCGTCCTCGGCGTCGGGCTCGGCGACCCGGAAGCCATGCGGTCCGGCCGGAAGGTGCTCGAACCGCACGCGCCCGTCCTCGTCGCAGACCCCGGCGAGGTTCTCGCCCTCGACCCCGAGGTCGTCGAGTGGGTCGGGCTTGCGCAGTACGCGGTAGCCGGGTGCCGGCCTGCCGTCGCGGTCGACCACCAGGACTTCGACCGCACCACCGGCCGAGAGCGCACAGGTCACCTCGACCCGACCCTGCCGCGGCAGCGGCCCGGTTTCCACCACGCGAGGCGCGTGGTCGGGATGGACGACGTGCACCGCGACCGCCTCGGCTTCGGGACAGGTGAGCTCGGCGTAGCCCTCGGCGTCGGTGCGGACCGGTGCCTGCTCCTGGCCGAAGTCCGGCAGACCCTCGCGACTCTCGGAGTCCATCGACATGCGGAACGAGATCGATCCCGAGGTCTCCGCGGCGTCGCGGTCGCTCGGATCTTCGCCACCTTCGTCCACGGGCAGGAGCTCGACCTCGGCGTCGGCCACCGGCGCGCCGTCCGCAGCGCGGACCACCTGGACGCGGACCGTCGGGGCGCGGCTCAGCCGCACGACGCCGAGGTCGACCGTGCCGGTCTGCGGCAACTCGATGCCCTCGATCCGCTGTTCGCGGTAGCCGAGGGCCCGCACCTCCAGGGTTGCCCGATCGCCGTCCGTGCGCGGCGTCAGGTGGTCGATGCGCACCACGCCCTCGGCGAACTCGCGCTGTCGCAGTGGGGTCACCGGCGTGGTGTCGACCGACATCCCGAGCAGCTTCATTGCGCGGTGCAGGCCCGCGGCCACGTCGAGTTCCGTCAGCGGCGCGCCGGTCGCGGCGTCGACGACGCGGGCCACCAGGACCGGATTGGTCTGCCAGGCCAGTTCGAGGCCCCGCGTGCCGGCCGTCGCCTCGAGCCGACGCGTGGTGACCGTGCCTTCGTGTGGAGCCGCGCCTGGCTCGAAGCCCCAGACCCGGTAGCGATGTTCAGGAACCAGGCCGCGCACCTCGAAGCTCCCGGTCGCCGGGTCGACCGCGACCGAGCGTTCTCCGACCACGTCGAGCAGGACGCCGAGGACCTCGCTGAAGTCGATTCCGGTGAAGGAGCCCGCCGCGTCCCCCAGAACCTCGCCGAGACCGGGCCGTGCCGGACCGAGATCGACGACGCCGACCCGGAGACCGCCGACATCCGCGGGGATGCCGACCACGCGTCCGGCGATCGCCGCACCTTCGGCCATCACGAGGACCACCTCGTCGGCGTGTCCTCCGGCGGAGACCTGGATGGTCTGGCGGACGGGAAGGTGGTCGTCGTGCCACGCGGCGAGAGTGACTTCGCCGGCTCTCGGCAGGCCGAGGTCGAACCGGCCGTTCGCGTCGGTCGAGACCCCGTCGGTGCCCAGGTTCGCCAGGGCATCGATGCCCTGGATGCGGAACGGCAGCGAGTCGGCATCCGGAATCTCGGACATCGACACCCGCGCACCGCGGATCGGCTGGCCGCCCTCGTCGACCACGCGGCCGGTCGCCCGAGCGACGGCGTCCTCCCGCCTCTCGTCGGCCGTCGTCCTCATCCTCGCTGGCGCCGGCGCGGTTTCGACCTCGCTGCGGCCGGGCAGCGACGAGTCCCTGCTCTCGCTCCGAGTCACCGCCTCGCGCGTGGCGCCAGCCCGCGACGTCTCCTCGGCGGTGGCGGGAATCGTCGTGGTCCCGGCGGGAACCACCGTGGCGCTGGCGCGGAACAGCCAATACCCCGCAGCGCCGAGCGCCAACAGGCAGACGACCAGGAGGGCGGGGACGATGGACGGCGGGTGGGAGTCGGACACGGCGCGCGGAGGTGGACCGGTGCGCGCGGGGACCTGTCGGGTCGTTCAGACCGCGGTCATCCCACTCCGGACGAATGCGCGCTCCAGGCTGCTCGCCGAGGCGGCGCCAAAAGCTGCATCGTCGTCGAAGCACCAGCGACCCCAGAGCTCGGCGGCGCCGAAGGCCTGTGGGAAGTCCGGCGCGGGCGTCTCGACGGCACTGCGCGGCATCAGCCAGGAGGTGCCGTGCTGGTCGGCCAGGTTGAACGCCGCGGCGCTGCGCCTCGCGAGCAGGTCGCCGACCGTGTGGGCGCGAGCGTCTGCCGGTCCGGTGACCGCGAGCAGCAGTACGGGCGCCGCAGCGCGCTGGATCCCCACTTCGTCGGTGTCGAGGTCCGCCGGCAGATCCGCCACCTGGCATCGCGCGAGTGCCGGGAGGAACGGATTGTCCTCGCCGACCAGGTGGACGTGCGCCCAGGGGATGCTGGCCGCGGCGCCGATCGAATTGGCGAGCACCGCGCCGCCGGTCCGGTCGGCCCAGTCGAACGCGGCGCGGAGCAGCGTGGCGTCGGCTTCGCGCCGCGGGGTGCGCGACCAGAGCAGCGCGTGGCGCGGACCGAACGGGTGGCGGTTCGGGGTGAGCGCGACCCGGTCGTTCGACCAGACGGTCTCCTCGGCCAGGATCCGCGGCGCGACCTGCGGCAGGAACGCCGGGCGGCCCGCACCCGGTCGGCCCTGGCGGTGGCGCCGGGCGGGTATCCAGGCCAGTTCGCTCACCGCTCCGAACAGTTCGACCGTGCGCCGCGCCGCGATCTCGGCGGTGGCGCTGGGAGCGAGCACGAACGGATCGTCGGGAATTCCGGACATCGCTGCGGCATGGTGCCCGACCGGCCGCGCCGAAGGGAGGGTGGAGCTCCGTCAGGGACCGGTGTTGCCGCCGATTTGCACCCCCGCTCGAAGGCGGCTAACCTCGGCTCACCGGCGAGGTCAGGACGATCCCGACCCTCTCGACCGGCTTGTCCCCAGTCTCCCAGAACCAGGTCCGTCTTGAAGATCGCCTTCTTCGGTACCGGTGACTACGCCCGGCCCGCCCTCCGTGCGCTCAAGGCCGGCGGCTTCGCGCCCGACCTCGTGATCACCAAGCCCGACGCTCCGCGCGGGCGGGGGCGGAAGATCTACCCGCAGGAGATCCGCCTCGAGGCCGAGGAGCTGAAACTGCCCTTCGTCCAGCCCGAGGACCTCCATGCGCCGGAATTCCTCGAGGAGCTGCGCAAGCAGAAGTTCGACGTCGGGATCGTCATCAATTACGGCGTCATCCTGAAGCCTGAGCTGATCGACCTGCCCGACCAGGGATTGATCAATGCGCACGCCTCGCTGCTGCCGGCCTACCGCGGCGCGGCGCCGATCGAGCACGCGATCAAGAACGGCGAGGCCAAGACCGGGGTCTCCATCATGCGCATCGTCGAGCAGCTCGACGCCGGCGACGTGATGCTGAAGAAGGAGACCAAGATCGGCGACACCGAGAACGCCGGTGAGTTGCGCGACCGCATGGCCGAGCTGTCGGGTGAGGCGCTGGTCGAGGCGATGAAGCTCTTGAAGGCCGGCAAGGCCAAGTTCGAGAAGCAGGACCACAAGAAGGCCTCCCGCGCTCCGAAGATCGAGAAGCCGGATGGCGTGATCGATTGGAAAGCCCCTGCGATCGAGATCGATCGGCTGGTTCGCGCGATGACTCCGAAGCCGGGCGCGCAGACGCGGCTCGGGGCCAAGCGCTTCATCGTGATCCAGGGCGAGACCGAGCAGGACCTGTACGGCATCGGCATCACCGGCCACATCATGTCGGCTGGTGAGGAAGGCATTCGGGTCTGCACTGGCAAGGAGCTCTACCGCATCATCCGGATCAAGCCCGACAACGGCCGAAACATGTCGGCCGGCGAGTTCGTGCGCGGGCACCCGATTCCGCCGGACGCGCGCTTCACGTGATGGAGCGCTACGGAGTTGCGCTCCATCACGTGAAGCCGGTTGCTGGAGGCGGTCGCTGGAGCGACCGCGACCTCCTGGCGGCAACAACCGGCGTGACGGACCAGGAGTCTGCCCGGGAACCATCGTTCTGCCGCGGTCGTGACCACGAGTGGCAGCGCAGCACGGGGTGCGGGCAGGAATCGCAATGAACTCCCTACAGGTCGACCTTTCGCTTCGAGGTGGGTCTTGAGTCGGCCGTCTGGTTCTGGTGGTCGGCGGCGTGGACCACAGCAGCCACAGACGCGGGCGACTTCGGCGCGCATTGCGGCGGCTTCGGTGATCGCGGCGTTCGAGTCGGATCGCGAGACGCGCGTAGGTGAACGGATCGACGCGCTGGATCTGGAGCCGCGGGAGCGGGGGCTGGCGCGGGAGATCGCGCTCGGGGTGGTGCGGCGGCTGCGGTTGCTCGACCACTTGTTGGGTGGGCTCGCGACGCGGGGATTGCCCGAGGATGCCGACACGTTGGCGGCGTTGCGGGTCGGCGCCTACCAGCTGCTGTTCCTGGATCGGGTGCCGTTGCACACGGCGGTGGGGCAGAGCGTGTCATTGGCGCCGCGCGGCAGTGCGGGGTTCGTGAACGCGGTGCTGCGGCGGTTGGCCGACGCGGTGCGTCGTGGCGTCGAGGGTGTTGGTGTCGAGGGGGAGCATCGCGATGCCTTCGAGCCGGTGGCGGGTCGACGGCTGATCGCGACGGCGGCATTGCCGGACGCCTCGGAGGAGCCGGCGGCTCGGGCGGCGCTGTTGGCGGGATTGCCCGATGAGCTGGTCGCGGGTTGGTTCGAGCGCTATGGGGCGGAGCGGGCGCAGGCGCTTTGCGAGGCCAGCAACCAGACGCCGTCGATCCATCTGCGGGCGGTGGGCGTCGAGCGGGACGCGCTGGCCGCGGAACTGGCCGAGGCCGGAGTGACGACCGAGCCCGGGGTGCATCCGCGGACCCTGCGTTGGACCGGGGGTGCGTCGCCATTCCGGGGCGAGGCGTTCGAGTCGGGTCGCTTCGTGGTCCAGGACCCGACCGCGGTCGAGGCCGCGGAGGCGCTCGAGGCGCGAGCCGGCGAGCGCATCCTCGACCTCTGCGCGGCGCCGGGCACCAAGGCCACGCTGCTCGCCGAGCAGGTCGGTCCCGAGGGCATGGTCTGGGCCCACGACGTGGTGCCGGCGCGGCTCCGGCTGATCGCCGAGAACGCCGAGCGTCTCGGACTCGACCAGCTCCGCGTGGTGCCCGACCTGGCGCGGATCCAGCCGGCCGACCGCACGCTGGTCGACGTGCCCTGCTCGAACACCGGCGTGTTGGCGCGGCGTCCGGAGGCCCGCCACCGCCTCGGCGCGGAGTCGTTCGCCAGCCTCGAGGATCTGCAACGGCGGCTGTTGGTCGAGGGCCTGCGTCGGACGAAGTCCGGTGGCCTGGTCGTGTACTCGACCTGCAGCATCGAGGACTCCGAGAACGCCGGTCTGGTCGCGGCGGTGCTCGCCGCCGAGCCGGGGCTCGCGGAGTTCGTCGACGAGGTCGAGGTGCTGCCCGATCCGCCGCACCGCGATGGGGGTTATCGGGCCCGGCTGCGGCGGCGCTGAGTAGACTCTCCGCCCCCCTCCCGAAGACCCATGGCTACTCGCAGAACCTCGTCGTCCTCCCGTTCCTCCGCCGGCGGTGCCCGCCGCGCCTCGGCCCGTGCTTCGAGCAGTGCCTCGAGCAGCAACCAGGGCCTGTTCATCGGCATCGGTGTGGTCGCGGTCATCGCCGTGATCGCGGTGTTCATGTTGGGCGGTGGCGGCAACAGTGGTGGTGAGGGCGGGGGAGGCGGTGCCGCGGCGGCGGGAACTCCTTCCAACGGTGCGACCGGCGGATCCAGCAGTGCGAGCACGCCGGACCCCGTGCCGTCGTCCGATGCGACGTTGCCCGCCGCCGAAGCCAAGCCCGGCAAGACTCCCACCAAGCCGGCGCCGGCGATCACCCAGGCCGCGCTCGACGAGGCCAACCTGCACTACCGCAACGCGGTCGATCTGTGGAACAAGGGCTCCAAGGCTCGCGATGCCGGTGACTCGACGGTCTACACCGACTCCCTGAAGGAGGCCTTCGACGAGATGGAGGCGCTGCGCGACGCGCTCCGGAGTCAGACCGATTGGCTCGACGAGGCCGATCTCGAGGGCTGGGCGATCCCTGCCGACTACGAAGGTCTGCGCCGCCTGCTCGGCCCTTGGGACAAGCACTACCAGAAGGTCAAGAAGCTCAAGACGCGGTGAGCGGCGGCGCTCCTGCTGCCATGCACCTCGGCTTCAACACCAACGGCCTGCAGAACCATCGCCTCGACGAGGCTCTGCGCCTGTTGGCCGACCACGGCTACCGCCAGGTCGCGCTGACTCCCGACGTGGTCCACCTGGATCCGTACCGCTGCTCGCCGCGCGAAGTCGACCAGGTCGCGGGCCTGCTGCAGCGGCTGCGCCTCGGCGTGACCATCGAGACCGGTGCGCGGTTCGTGCTCGACCCGGCGCACAAGCACGAGCCGACCCTGATGACCCCGGACCCCGCGGGCGTCGCGCGGCGGCTCGACTTCTACGACCGGTGCGCCCGCCTCGGCGCCGACCTCGGCGCGTCGGTGGTGTCGTTCTGGGCGGGAATCGATCGCCATCCCGACGATGGCTCGCCCCAGCGGCTGCGCGATGGCGTCGCGGCGACCGTCGAGTTGGTCCGCGCCCGGGGGCTGCGCCCCGCACTCGAGCCGGAGCCCGGGATGGCGGTCGCGACCCTCGACGACTTCGATGCCCTGGCCCGCGAGCTGGGAAGCGCCGCCCCGGAGCTGTGCTTCGACGTGGGTCACGCGATGGCCACCCAGGAGGGCGATCCGGTCGCCTTGTGCCGGCAGCGCGGCGCCGACTGCGCCCAGATCCACCTCGAGGACATGCGTCCGGGCATCCACGACCACCTCGAGCCCGGCGCCGGGGAGATGGACTTTCCTGGGGTGCTAACCAGCCTCGCAGCATCTGGTTACAGCGGACCGGTCTGCTTCGAGCTGTCCCGTTCCAGCCACCGTGCTCCCGACGTCCTCGCGCTTTGCGCTGCCGTCTGGCAGCAGCACGTCCCACCTCCGGGTGGTGGCGGTTGAAGCCGCCGGCGCCTACCCTCGTCCGATTCCCCGACCCCTCCCTCGGCCCTCGGAGTCGAGCATGACCCACGCAGACGAATCACGCCCCGATGGCGAGCGGAACCTGGCAGACATCCGGCGAGTGTGCCCGACGCTGCCCGGTGACCAGCACGCGCTGATCACGCATCGCATCGGTGTCCCGATGTGCCAGAAGCGCCAGCGCGAGTTCTACCACCGCTGCCATCGGTGCATCTATCGCGGCAAGGCGGCCGACTTCCACTACGACCCGCCGCCGGAGATGGTCGGCGCCTCGGCGATCGTGCCGCCCGAACACATGGTGCGGCATCTCGACGGGTGATGCCGAACCCGTCGCGATCTTCGGTCAGCCGCCGTGTCTCGACAGGATCTGGCGGAGTTCGGCCTCTGCGGCGTCGAGCGTGGTGACCAGGGAGCCGACCAGGGCGTCGACCGACGCCTGGTCACGGCTGCGTCCTGCGACCTGCAGGGACTCGGCGATGTCCTGGACGCGCACCGCGCCGAGGTTGCCCGACGAGCCCTTCAGCGAGTGTGCGGCCCTCTCGACCGCCTCCAGATCGCCGCTCCTGGCTCCGTCGACGATCGCGCTGCGCCGCTGCGGGGCGTCCTCGAGGAACATGTTGATCAGGTCGATCAACAACACGGGGTCGTTGTCTCCCAGTTCGACGAGTTCGTCGACGACGCTCATGTCGATGACAGATTCGGCCATGCGCTGCTCCTCTCCGGGGTCGGTGACCGCCGCGCGGTCCACCTCTGACCCGGTTGTGCATCGGCCGGAACGGGGGTCACCCTTGACCCGAACAACCGCGTGAAACCGGCTGCCCGGGCACCCGAAGATCCAACACCATGGGGAAGACCCTGGTGGTCGTTCGAGCGCGGCTGCCTCAGATCCCGGCTGCGCGACGGATCGCCGCGTCGTCGAGCAGCGCCTTCGACGACTTGCCGGCGTCGAGCACGGCCTGGACCCGCTCGTCGGTCGGCTCGATGCCCATCTTCTCCAGGCACCAGATCACGTTGGACCGACCGCTCATCGGCCCCACCCCGATCTTCTGCTCCAGGCCGACCACGTGCGCCGGCACGCCGCTGTAGACCGAGTCGGCCAGTGCCACATCACCCTTGCGGAACGCCTTGATCACCGCGGCCGCGTGCACGCCGGTGCCGGTCTCGAACGCGTCGTTGCCGAGCACCGGGTAGTTGTGGGGGATCTCCACCTGCACCGCCGCCGCGGCCTTGGCGACGTACTCGGGCAGCGTCGTCAGGTCGTTGTCGATCCAGCCGTTGAGTCGGCAGTTGATCAGCAGCAGGTCCATCGGCGCATTGCCGGCGCGCTCGCCGATGCCGAGGGCAGCGCCGTGGATCCGGGTCGCGCCCGCCTCCACCGCGGCCAGGCAGTTGGCGATGCCGAGGTCACGGTCGCGGTGGCCGTGCCAATCGATCCCGACGTCGGCTCCGAGCTCCTCGGCCAGCGCCTTCACGTAGCCGACCACCGCCGCCGCGCCGTGCGGGGTGGAGTGGCCGACCGTGTCACAGACGCAGAGCCGCTTCGCCCCGAGTTCGATCGCCGTGCCGTAGAGCGCTCGCAGGGTCTCGGGGAAGGCCCTCGAGGTGTCCTCGGTGACGTACATCACCGGCAGGTCGTGGTCCCGGCAGAAGGTCAGCGCCTTGCGGGTGTGCTCGAGCATCGTCTCGAGCTTCCAGTCCTCGGCGAACTGGCGGATCGAGCTGCTGCCGATGAAGGCGCAGACCTCGATCGGGATGCCGGCCTTCTGGGAGATCTCGACGACCGGCTCGATGTCGGAGACCACCGTGCGGCAGGCGACGTTGGCGCCGATCCTCAGGCCGTTGTCGGCGATCTCCTTGGCCATCCGCAGGATGTCCTCCCGCGGCCGGCCGCCCGCTCCCGGCAGGCCGAGGTTGGCGGTGTGGATCCCCAAGCCGTCCATCAGATGCAGCAGCTCGAGCTTCTGCTCCACGGTGGGGTCGCTCACCGACGGCGACTGCAGTCCGTCCCGCAGCGTCTCGTCGTCGAACTGCAGATCGTCGATCTGCGGAGGCTGGCGTCCGTGGACGTTCCAGTCGTGGATCAGGTCTTCGACACGCGTCATGCCGACGATTGTAGCCGTGCCGCGCGCCGAACCTCGGTCCGACGACCTCGCGCGGGCGATCAGTTCGCCTCGAGGTCGCGGAAGAACGTCCCGGTGTCCTCGAGGTTCTTGAGGTAGAGGTGCCAGTCGAGGCGCGCGTCGTGGTCGATCGCCTCGGAGCCGTGGTCGGCGCCGAACAGCGAGTTCACCGCCCAGTCCGACAGACTGACCTCGCCGGTCAGCTCGCGGTTCTCGAGCATCGGCTCGATCTGGATCAGCTCGTGCTTCACCAGCTTGCTGGACGGGCGGATCAGTCGTCGGTTGCGGATCAACTCGACCTCGTCGGCACTGACCAGTCGCAGCAGCTCCGCTGCGTCGGCGTAGGCGTTGCCCTCGTAGAGCTCCTTGAACAGGAGATGGACGATCAGGATCTGCTCCGCGTCCTCCAGCAGGTGCTCGCGGAAGAACCGCACCGCCGGGAAGTCCTCGGCGCCGGGCGTGCAGCGCAGACGCTCGTCGATCCGGCGTCGGCAGCCGGTGATGCGCTGGGTGAGCACGCGACCCGCGGAGGCGTGGCCGACCTGGATCCGGTCCCAGCGCTCCTGGCGGAACACTCGCTCGCTGCGGTGCTTGTAGAGGTTGTGCAGGATCCGCAGGTCGGCCAGCAGCTCGTGGTTGCCGGTGTACGGAGCGCGCCGCTCGCGACGGTCCTCGACCACCAGCCCGGCGATCTCGTCGCGGAACGCCAGCAGCGCGTCCTCGGAGATCCGGAAGCGGCTGTCCAGCAGATCGTCGACGACGTCCTCGTCGTCCTCGAGCACCACCACGCCGCTGGCGCGCAACGGACCGTTCTCGTGCAGCAGTTCGGCGCCGGCGAGCACCTCGAACGAGGAGTCGAACACGGTGGCCAGGAGTTGGCGGCCGTCGACGCCCGGGTCTTCGGAGCGCAGATGCCGCTGCAGCAAGGTCGCGATCACCTGGAAGTGGACCAGCTCGAAGCGGTGCTCGCGCAGCAGTGCCGACAGTGGTCCGCGGAAGCGGTACCTTGCCAGGTGGTCGGCCAGGCGGTCGTGCTTGGTGCGCTCCTGTCGCTTGAGCCGCGTGCGCGCATCGCGAGCGAGCGAGCCCTCGGCGAGCCGCGAGCGGATACGCTGCAGGTCGTCACAGAGGTCGAGCAGCTCGCGGAGTGCGGTCGCGCGCCTGGTTGCTTTGCGTGGTCTGGTCTTCATCGATCTCCGGACTTCCATGCGTGGCGTGTGCGTTGCTCCGCCGCGCGCCGCAGAGACTCTGCGCCACGCGTCGATGCAGCGTTCACACAGCCTGCTCCATCGGCTCGACCCGGGACTGGTCGACGATGAGGCTGAATTGCATAAGTGATTGTCACCAAGAAATTAGCACCGCTGCCCGAGAGCGGCTGTGCACTAGTATCCCCAGGCTTCCAAGGGTGCAAGGCGGCTTGCGACCGACCCGGGGCAGGCCGTTTCCGACGGCCTTCCGAACCTCTTGTCAGGCAAGGTCGGGCGTGACTTTTTCGGCCGAACGCATCCGCTTTGGTGGGGAATGATTTCCGACCCATCTGCTGACCCCGACTCGATCGCCGGGCACCGTCCGGCTCCACCGCCGGCTGCCCGACCCGGCCCGGCCGCCCTGCTGCGCGACGTCGGAATCCTGGTGGTCGTGGCCTGGATCGTGGTCGCCCAGCTTCGGACCCACGTCGCCGACCGGTACCGAGTCGAGACCTCGTCGATGGAGCCCACCCTGCACGGCGATCCAGACGACGGCGACGTGGTGCTGGTCGCCAAGCTGCCGATGGGTCGACCGGACGATTGGCCGGGCCGCTACGACGTCGTGGTGGTGCGGAACCGACTGGTCGAGGATGGGCCTTGGTTGGTGAAGCGGCTGATGGTCCAGGGGCCCGCCGATGTCACGGTCCGCGAGGGCGACCTGTGGCAGCGCGTCGCCGACCGACCGGTGTTCCGCCGGGTCGAGAAGGACCCGGTCGCACAGGCCCACCTGCTGCTGACCTCGTTCGCCGCTCACGGGGAGGCGACCGGATACCTCGCCGAGGACCCTTCGGTGTGGCGTTCGGTGGGTACCGATCTGGTGGTCCGCGGCGTGCCCGAGGCAGAACTCTTCGCGGCGCGCACCGCCGCGGCCCACGCGGCGCGGGCCGAGGCGCGGTCGACTCTCCACCCGCCGCGCCACCTCTCGACCAATCGGGCCCAGGACTCGTCATTCCTCGACGCACTCGGCGAGCCGCGCGGTCTCGGACATGCCTGGCCCCGCGATCTCGGCATCGAGTTCCTGTGCACGCTCGAGTCCGAGGCGACCGCTCTGCACGCGGTGGTCGAGTATCTCGGCACGTATCACTCCGTGCGGCTCGGCACCGACGGCCGCGGTCGCCTGTATCGCATGGGCGAGTCCTGGAGTGAGGCGTTCGAGCATCCGCCGCTACCGACCGGCACGCCGGTCCGGGTGCTGTTCCTGCATCTAGACGGTGCCTTCCAGGTGGTCGTCGACGAGCAGCAGGTGCATCGTCGGCCGGCCGAACTCGCCGCGCAGACCGACCGCGTGCTGCGCCTTCCCGAGCCGTTCCGGGCTCCGGAGCGGAACCTCCTGCACCTCGGCTTCGCGTCGACGGAGCCGGGCCGCGAGGTGGCGCGCGTCCACTGGCTCCGTGCGGTGCAGGATCCCTATCTGCCGGACGAGGACGGTCGGATATGGAGCCTCGAAACCGGAGACCTGTTCCTGCTCGGCGACAACGTGCACGATAGTGCCGACTCCCGTGAGATCGTCGGGGAGCCGTTCGCCCTCGACGACGTCGTGGGACGGCCCTGGGCCATCGTCGGGCCCGCGCCGCGCGCGCGCTGGTTCGGGTCCTCGACCGCGGTCCGTTGATCCCGTCTCGACCGGTCCCGCGAGGCTCGCCGAGACCTGGACGAGCCGAGGACCTCCGCGGCGTCCCCGAGCCAGGTCGTGGCGCCGAAGCCGTTACGCCGGCTGGGGCCTTCGATAGTCCGCGCGCGCTACCGCGCTCCCGAACATGATGACCAGACTGCGCCCCGACCTCGCGTCGCTCGTCCTGTGGACCTTCTCGGTCCTGGCCTTGCCGGCCCAGGACGTCCCCCGGCCCGACAGCCCCGCGCACGAGGACGGTGCACAGCCCGAGCGCATTCTGCCGATGCCGATCCCGCGAGCGCTCATCCTGCACAAAGGCGAGCGCTCGCTCGAGATCGACGGCAGTCTGCAGGACTGGCCGGCACTGCCACCGATCGCCCTCGACGATGGCCGCCAGTTGTCCGGGACCGCGTTCGGGGCATTCCGGAGTCGCGACGATCTCGCCGCCAAGGTGTTTGCGCTATGGGACGCCGACGCCCTCTGGCTCGGCATCGTGGTCCTCGACGATTGGCACGTGCGGCTCCGCCAGGACAGCCCGCGGATCTCGGAGATCCCGCCTGCCGATGCGGTGAGCATCCGGTTCGACCCGGCTCGCGATACGTATTCCCTGGGCGCCGATCCCGGCCGTGCCGAGGACAGCGAGTTCTGGCTCGCCGACGTCGAGGGTCAGGGTCGCAAGGTGGTGTTCTGGGATCGGTACCGCAGCACGGCCCGGTTCGCAGAAGCAGCAGAGTGCGTGGTGCAGCGCGATACCGAGCGCCGGCTGACCGTCTACGAGGCGCGGCTGCCGTGGACCGAGATCCTGCCGCACGGCGAGGAGGCGGAGCCCCGCAAGGTCTTCGACCTGCAGATCGAGGTTGACGACTTCGACGAGCCGACCGACCCGATCGCCCAGACCCGCCTCGGCTGGAACTTCGGAATGGGCCCGCGGATCGACCCCGGCCTGATGGGTTCGGCGATGCTGGCCGACGTGACGCCTGCGGATCTCGGTGACGGCGGTTTTCCGATGCCGCCCTTCCCCGATCCGCCCGCGGTTCCCGACCCGCCACCGATTCCACCGTTGGAGCATTGGCTGGGCCTGCTCGAGGGCCTCGAGGATCACCCCCCGGAACGGGTAGAGGCCGACACTGTGGACCCGAGCAGCGTCGGCGGTGTGGCACGGCGGAGTACCCTGGAGTCCCTCGACCGTCATTGCGCGGCGTTCCCGCGAGCCGACTTCCTCGGCTACCAGCACCGGATCCACCGTCGTATGAACCGGGAGGCCGAGGGGATCGCGCAGCGAGGGCTACCGCTGTTCTGGCAGCGCGGACTCGACAGACTCGCCGATCGCCTCCGGGAACCTCCGGTGCGGGGCTTTCGCATCCACCGGCTCCCGCAGGGTGGGGTGATCGTTCAGTCGAAGTCGGCGACCGTCGCTGTCGATCCGGCTGGCTACCGCGTCGACCGGGTCCTCGATCCGCTGGTCGATCTGGTGATCTTGACCACGCCGCAAGACCCGACGCGGCGCAATGACCCACTGCTGCTGCGCCTGCTCTCCGGCGAGCGTAGGCGGCCGGTCCTGATGCACCTGGCGATTCACCTACCCGGGCTTTCAGCACCAGATATTCCCTTGGTCCAGAACGGGCAGGAGCACGTGCACGGCGACCTGACGGTGCGTGCACTGGGCCACACCGACGACGAGGGTCGGGTCTCGACGTCGTTCGCCTATTGGTTGCGACTGGCCGACGGCACCGATCTGCTGGTTGCCGCCAACGTGCTCGACGAAGTGCAGGTCGATGCCGAGGACTCCATCGAGGCATTGCTGCTGTCGCCACGGCATCCGCGCGGTCGGCCGTTGGCCCATCGCCTTGCACCTGGAGTCGTGCTGGTCGACGAGGCGCTGCAGTGCGCAATCGGTCCCGGTGCGATCGGAAGGGTTCCGTTGCAGGCGGCCTGGGACTTCCAGGATGGGCTTCGGCCGTTGGACTCGGTGCTGTTGGCGCCCGGCGACTCGCTGGATATCTCCCCGCGCTGATCGACATCGGCCGGAAAGAGCTGTCCGCACGGCTCGCGAAATTAGCCGTTGCGCATGTTGATTGGTCCGCGCTCGCGGCGGATAGTGAAGGTTTTGCTACGCCGCACGACTGTAGCCAATTGGCGGTTACAGCATCGGTGCCCTCGATCCGCTGGTCGCGATGGCGGCCACTCACGAATCTGCGCCTTCCGAGGCAAATGACCTCTGCGTGGCAGATCCGACTGGTCGAACCGTTGGGTATTCAGAGCAGAAGAGGTCCATCCATGGCCGCACGTAAAGCATCCCCCGCGTACGAAATCGCTCTCCGCATGCTGGAGAAGAACAAGGACGTCTCCTATGCAGACGTCCGTGCTGCAGCCCAGAAGAAGGGGCTGTCGATCTTCCCGATCGTCTACGGACGCGCGAAGAAGGCCCTCGGCTTGGTCGACACCAGCGCTGCCAAGAAGAAGGTCGGAAAGAAGAAGGTCGGTCGGCCGGCGAAGGCCGCAACCGCCGGCTCCGCCGGCGGCGTCGTCAAGCGCGGGCCGGGCCGTCCGCGCAAGAACCCCGAAGTGAGCGCCTCGGCCGGAATCGATTCGGTGATCGAGGCGATGCGCTCCAATGAGGCCGAGCGCGAGCGTTTCCGCGACGTGTTGGTGCAGATTCGCGACCTCATCAACTCGGTTGTCTGAACTCGGGTTGCGCGAACCCGGGTTGCGCGAACTCGGGATGTCTGGCCGAAGCGCCGTCTGATGGGCGCGTTTTCAGAAGGGCGGCGGCCGAGGATCAGCGCAGCAGGTCGTTCAACGCCTGTCGGTCGCTGACGACGAGCTGCGCCACCCGATCCTCCCAGAGCGTCGTCAGACGCCGCGTGACCGGTCCGGCAGCGCCGTCGCCGACCGGCCGGCCGTCGACCTCCACCACCGGGGCGACGTCGCGCAACGTCGCGGACAGGAACACCTCGTCCGCGGAGCGTACGTCGTCGGCGGTCAGGCGCGTCTCGAGCACCTCCATTCCGCCCGCCCTGGCCGCCTCGAGCAGATGCCGGCGGGTGACCCCCGCGAGGATGCCCGCATCCAAGGGCGGGGTGTACACGGATCCCCCGCGCACCAGATACAGGTTCGCCGTCGATGCTTCGGTGACCGAGCCGTCGCCGGCCACGAACACGCAGTCCGGGGCTCCGGCTCGCTGCGCGGCCGCCACTCCCAGCATGTTGGCGACGTAGTTCCCCGACTTCACCGATGGGTCATGGCCGCGACCTGCGGGCGTGGCGCGTGGCACCAGGGCCACTCGCGATAGCTCGCCACTGCGACTCCGGCGGATGCCGCGGGCGAACACCACGATGCGCGGCGGACCTTGCACTGCGTCGGGCGAGAGCCGGAAGTCGCTGGCCGTGCCCCGGGTCACGATCAACCGCAGGTAGTACTCCAGGTCGTCGACCTCGCCGCTCCGCGCGCCCGCCAGTGCGTCGACCACGTGGCGCATCAGGACCCGCGGTTCCGGCAGGGTGTGCAACCCGATCCCGGATGCCGAGTGGATCAGCCGCTCGACGTGCTCGCGCCAGGCGAACGGCACGCCACGCCGGGTCCGGAACACCTCGTAGACCGAGTCGCCGAACAGGAACCCCCGGTCGAGAGCCGGAATGGTGGCGCGGTCCGATGGCTCGACCACGCCGTCGACGGAACACACGTCGGGCATCGTCGGAGCGTAGCGTCGGACATGGCCGACCCGCACTCCGGTTGCTACCATCCCCCGTTTCCCAGAACCAGCGATGTGCGGCTTCATCTCCATCATGGGCCCGGACGGGTCCGACGTGGTCCAGGACGTCCTCACCGGGCTCCTCGCGATCCAGCACCGTGGACAGGACGCCGCCGGCGTCGTGACTTTCGGTGACCGCTTCCAGGCCAAGAAGGGTCTCGGCCTGGTGCGCGACGTGTTCCAACCCAAGCACATGGAGCGGCTCCGCGGCCCCATGGCGGTGGGGCACGTGCGCTATCCCACCGTGGGTGGCAACGAGGACACCGACGTGCAGCCGTTCTGGGTCGACTTCCCGGTCGGCATCGCGATGGCGCACAACGGGAACGTCACCAACTTCCACGAGCTGCGCCGCGATTACTTCCCCGAGCAGGCCCCGCAGGCTCGCATGGGCAGCAACTGCGACCTCGAAGCCGTGCTGTTCGTGTTCGCGCAGCAGCTGTTCAAGAAGCGCGACGCGCGGATCGGCGCCGAGGACGTCCGGGATGCGGTGGCCGAGGTGTATCGCACCGTGAAGGGGGCCTACTCGGTGGTCGGCATCGTCGCCGGCGCGGGCATGTATGCCTTCCGGGATCCCTACGGCATCAAGCCGATCATCCTCGGCAAGCGCGAGACCGACCGGGGCACGTTCTACGCGGTGGCCAGCGAGTCGGTGGTCCTCGACGTCGCCGGCTACGAGGTGGTCCGCGACCTGGCCGCCGGCGAGGTGCTCTGGATCGACAACGACCGCAAGATGCACTCGTTCCAGGTCGGCGACAAGCCGCACCGGGCCTGCATCTTCGAGTACATCTACTTCGCGCGGCCGGACTCGGTGATCGATCGGGCGTCGGTGTATCGCACCCGCGTCGAACTCGGCCGATCGATGGCCGATGTCTGGCGGAACACCGGTCTCGAGGCCGACGTGGTGATCCCGGTGCCCGAGAGCGCGCGCACCGCGGCGCAGGAGATGGCCGAAAACCTCGGTATTCCGTATCGCGAGGGCTTCGTGAAGAACCGCTATGTCGGGCGGACCTTCATCATGCCGAACGACGCCGAGCGCCGGTCGTCGATCCGCCACAAGCTCAATCCGATCCGCGCCGAGTTCGAGGGCAAGCGGGTCCTGATCGTCGACGACTCGATCGTCCGCGGGAACACCAGCCGGCAGATCTGCCAGATCGCCCGGCAGATGGGTGCCGCGAAGGTCTATCTGGCCTCCTACTCGCCGGCGTTGAAGCACCCCTGCCCGTACGGCATCGACATGTCGACGAAGAACGAGTTCATCGCGCGCGGCCGGACCGAGGCGGAGATCGCCGAGGCGATCGGCTGCGACCACGTGATCTACCAGGACGCCGACGAGATGGTCGCGGCGGTGCGTCGGGCTGCGGGCGAGGAGCGCTCCTTCTGCCGGGCCTGCTTCGATGGTCAGTATCCGACCGGCGACATCACCGACCGGATGCTCCAGGACATCGAGGCCGATCGATTGGCGGCGGCGACCCACGGCGGGTGAGCGGTGACCGACTTCGAGAACCAGATCCGTCGCGAGATCGACGCGAACGGCTACCACATCGTCATCATCCGCGCCGAGGGCGACGACCCGGGCTACGCGTTCACGCTCGGCCTGGCGTCGAACCATGGCCATCCGGAACTGTGCTGCTTCGGCCTCGACGAGGGCGAGCAGGGCGGGCCGCTGCACGAGTTCCTCGATGCGGCGGCGGCGATGGTTGCCGAGGGCACCCGGTTCCAGGCCGGCACGCTGGTGCCCGGATTGGTGGAGCGCTTCGAGATCGCGGTCCGCGCTGTGACCCCGGAGCGCCGCGACGAGTGGCTCGGCTTCGGCGCGCGCTTCCACAAGAGCCGCGGCTTCGAGTGCCTGCAGCTGGTCTGGCCCGATCCGACCGGTCGATTCCCCTGGGAGTCCGACTGCGATCCGCGGGTGCTGGCGGTGCAGCCACTCCTGGATCGGTGACGCTGCTGGATCGGAGATCTAAGCCTGCCGATCCGCGGCGCGGATCGCGACCCACATCCCGTCGCCGATCGGCACCAGAGTGCCGGTCAATCGCGACTCCGACGCGATCCGCGCATTGATCGCCCGGATCGCCTCGACCGATTCGTCGCGCACGTCGGGATCCAGGAGCTGACCGAACGCGAGCGCATTGTCGACCAGGATCAGGCCTCCGGGCCGGACGATGCGCAGCGCGTGATCCAGGTAGGTCGCATAGCCGACCTTGTCGGCGTCGAGGAACATCGCGTCGGCCGATCCGTCGGCGAAGCGAGGCAAGACCTCGCGGGCATCGCCGCGGTGCACCTCGATCCGGCCGGCGACGTCCGAACGGGCGATCCAGGACTCGGCGAAGTTGGCGTGCGCGGGCTCCAGTTCGATCGTCCGGACCCGGCCGTCGACGGGTAGCGCACGGGCCATCCAGATCGCCGAGATCCCCGCCAGGGTGCCGACCTCCACCACCTCGCGTGCCGCGGCGAGACGCAGCAGGACCTGCATCAGGGCGCCCTGCTCCGGAGCGATCCAGATCGCCGGGATGCCCGAGTCCGCCGCGGCAGCCCGAAGCTCGGCCAGGAAACCGTCCTCGCGGGTGGTGTGGGCGCGGATGTAGGCGAAGTGATCGGCCGTGAGGAAGGGAGCGTCCTTCGACATGCCGGCGAGGATAGCCGCGGGTCGAGCTGGCCGCGCCACGCGGTATTGCGAGCTGACGACTTGTCACCCGGGCTCGCGCCAGTATCCATGGGATCGTGACCGGAACCCAAGACCCAGCTGCGATGCGCACCCGTCTGCTCGAACTGGTGCGCGAACGAGCCTGGCGCGACGACGTCGACGTCGTCCTCGCATCGGGCAAGCGCTCCAACTTCTACGTCCAGGGCAAGCGCATCACGCTGCACCCCGAGGGCCTGTTCCTGTTCGCGCAGTTGCTGCTCCGCGAACTCGAGGCCTTCCCCGAGGTGGATGCGATCGGCGGCCTGACGATGGGTGCCGATCCGATCGCCGCCGCCGTGTGCGCGCTGTCGTTCGGCACCAGCCGGCCGATCGATGCCTTCCTGGTCCGCAAGGAGGCCAAGGGCCACGGGGTCGGCTCGCGGATCGAGGGCGATCTCCGTGAGGGTCAGAAGGTGGCGATCGTCGAGGACACGATCACCACCGGCGGCTCGGCGCTGAAGGCGATCGACGCGGTGAAGGAGGTCGGTGCGGTGCCGGTGGTGGTGTTCGCGCTGGTCGACCGCGAAGACGAAGACGCGGCGCCGTTCCGCGCCGAGCACGACGTCCGATCGCTGTTCGGGGTCTCCGATCTGCGCTCGGGCGCGACCGGAGGCGGGTCGTGAGCGGCGAACCGAAGCGCATCCCCGACTTCGCGCGGGCGCTCGGCAGCGTGCCGAGTGGGTTGTTCATCGCCACCGCCGGCACCGGCGATGCGGCGACCGGAGCGCTGGTGTCGTTCGTCCAGCAGGTCGGCTTCGAGCCACCATGTGTCACCGTCGCGATCAAGCAGGGCCGTCCGCTGGAGGCGCTGGTCCGCGACGGCGGCCGCTTCTGCATCTCGGTCCTCGACGACTCGTCGATGATGCTGCTCAAGCACTTCGCAGCCGGCTTCGAGCCCGGTCAGCCGGCCTTCGAAGGCGTCGAGACCGCGTTGGACGACGCGGGCGTGCCCTACCTCGGCGACGCGCTGTCGTGGATGTCCTGCAAGGTCGTCGGCGAGGCAGCCGGCTGGACCGACCACGTCTTGTTCTGCGGTGCGGTCGAGGCCGGCGCGCGCCGCGACGATGCCCCGCCGATGGTGCACGTCCGTCGCAACGGCCTGAGCTACTGAGGTCGCGACCGAGATGGCACCCCCGGTCGTCGCCGTGATCCTCGCCGCCGGCCGAGGCCGCAGGATGGGGCGCGACAAGGCGTTCCTCGAACTCGGCGCCGAGACCGCGGTCGAGCGGCTGGTGAGGCACTGTCGGGAGGCCGGCTGCGACGCGGTCCGGGTGGTGCGGCAGAGCGGTGCGGAGCCACTGCCGGTCACGCTGCGGGACCTGCAGCGGGTCGAGGTCGACAGCGAGGAGATGATCGTGAGTCTGCGGGCGGGGCTCGCCGAGCTGCTCTGCGACGGCCTCTGCGGGGTCCTCGTGGCACCGATCGACTACGCGATGGTCTCGGCCAAGGCCCTCGGCGCGGTGGTGCAGGAGCTGCGCAGCGCCGCAGCCGAGCCGGGCACCCGCGTGGTCCTGCCGCTGTGCCGGCAGCGCCCCGGCCATCCGATCGGTCTCACCGCCGGGATCCTCGACGAACTGCAACACGCCGCGGACCTGCGCGAGATCGTGCGGCGTGACCCTGGGCGGAACCGCGCGGTGGCGGTCGACGACGGCTGGGTGCTGCGCGATCTCGACACCCCCGAGGATCTCTCCGCGGCGCAGGGCGCCCTGCGCTGCGCAGGCATGACCGCCACCGAGCTGATGGCCCGGCATCGCAGCCGGCGCAGCTACCTTCCTCTCGGTGTCGGCGATGCCCAGCTCCGCTGGTTGGTCGACTCGGCGCGGCATGCTTCGACCTCGGCGTTCCTGCAGGCCTGTGCGGTGGTCGCGGTGCGCGATCCCGAGCGCAAGGCCGCGGCCGCCCGGCTGTGCGCCGACCAGCGCCAGATCCACGAGGCTCCGATGTTCCTGGCGGTCTGCGCCGATCTGCACAAGGTCGCGGCGGCGTGCCGCGCGCACGGCGGCGCGCTCGATCCGAGCCACCTCGAGCTGCTCGTCGAAGCCACCGTCGATGCCGCGTTGTTCGGGCAGAACCTCGCGCTGGCTGCCGAGTCCGAGGGTCTGGGGATCTGCATGATCGGCGCGGCCCGCAACCATCCGGTCGAGCTTGCGCGGCTCCTCGACCTGCCCGAGCACGTCTACGTGGTCTTCGGGATGACCGTGGGTTGGCCGGCGGACGACCCGCTGCCGCGGCAGCGCATGCCGCTCGCCGCGGTCCTGCACGACGAGCGCTACCACCACGAGGACACCTCGGCCTGGCTCGAGGCGGCCGATGGGCGGATGCAGGACTGGGCGCGCGCGATGAACGAGCGCGACGCGGGCTCCGACGCGAAGCCCATCGACGAGACGCGCGGCTGGACCGACCGGATGTGGTGGCTCTGCGGCCGTGGACAGCCGCCGAAGGGACGCGCCGGCCTGCCCGACGAGCTGCGCGAACTCGGGATCTACACGCCGCCGCCGCGTCCTGCGGAAGAGGGCGGTCGATGAGGCCGACGTCGCGCCGCCGGCTGCGTGCCCTCGCCTTCGGCGTGGTCACCGGACTGCTGGTCTTCGAACTCGTGCTGCAGGTCGCGGCGTTGGTGCTGTGGAGCACCGGCTCGCGTGAGGGTGGATCGGTCGACGACCGGCGCACGGTGCTGTGCGTCGGCGACTCGTTCACCTACGGCCTCGGCGCCAGCGGACCCGACGCCGCCTACCCCGCGGAGCTGCAGCGGGTCCTAGACGCCCGCGCACCGGGCACCTACCACGTGGTCAACGGCGGCAGGTCCGGGCGGTCGACCCGCGACGTCGCCCAGGAGCTGGTGCGCCAGCTCGACGAGTTCGACCCGGCCGTGGTGGTGGTGCTCGCCGGTTACAACGATCGTTGGAAGAACCCCGGCCTGCTCACGCGCGAGGACCTGCCGAGCACCGAGTCGCTGCGCGAGCGCGGCTTCCCGCTGCGCTGGCGGACCGGTGCCCTGCTGTCGCGCCTGCTCGGAGCCCTGGTCGGAGACGGACCCGGCACCGCCGCACCCGCCGGACCGACCGGTCGCAAGGCGCTGCTCGGCGCGTGGCGGAGCCCGCAGCTCGAGGTCACCTTCCGGGCCGACGGCACCTGCATCGTCGGCGGCGTGCGCGGCAGCTTCGAGGTCGACGGCTCCCGACTCGTTCTCGGCGGCGCTTCGCCGGTCGAACTCGACTTCACCCGCCGCGGCGCGCTCCTGGTGCTCGAAGGCGCGGGCGTTCCCGGCGGGCATCTCGAGCTGGAACCGGTCGATCCGTCGACTGCGACCGACAGCAGCGAGGGCTTCCGCGAGCTGGCCGACGACCCGTCGCGACACTTCCGCAGCGTGGACCAGGTGCGGGCGGCTTGTGCGCGGCTGCGCGCCGACCCGGCCGAGTCCGCCGAATGGTACCTCGGCGCGGTCGCCGCAGCGCAGGGACTGGGCACCGAGGAGTTCGCGGCCACGGTCGATGCCGGGTTGCGGGCGCTCGACCCCGACGATCCCTGGCGGGCCGGCCTGCTGCGCATTCGGGCCGGCTTGACCGAGGCCCATGAATTCGAGGAGGCAATGGCGGCCACGTTGGAAGCCGCGCTGGTCGACGGCCAGGACTTCGCGGCCGTGGGTTGGATGCAGGCCCGCGACCCGGAGCGCATCGCGGCGGCCGCCGAGCCGGCGATCGCGCGAGTGATGGCCGCGCGCGGCGGGGTCGACGTCGAGCGGTTGCGGGGCCTGGTCCGTCGGGCGTCGGGCACCGAGCAGGAGGTCGGCCGGGTCCTCCTGGGGCACGTCGCGCTGATCCGCGAGCTGGTGGAAGACGCCGGTGCGGTGCTGGTGCTCGCGACCTACCCAGAGCGAGAGCCGGTCGTCGACGAGGCCATCCGCACCGCAGCGCAGCGGCTCGAGGTTCCGCTGGCAGACGCCGCCGCGCGGTTCGACGAGGTCCTGCCCGACACGACCCGCGAGCAGCTGTTCGTCGCCGATGGCCACTGCACCGATGCCGGCTACGCGCTGCTCGCTACGACCGTGGCGGACCGCGTTCTGGAGGTCGCACGCGACTGAATCCCGGCCGGGAGGGCACCCTTCCCTGCGACCTGCTCTGCAGGCGTGACTACCATCCCGCCGTGAACCGCGCCGTCTCGCTGGTGGCCCCGTGCCTGTTGCTCGCCTCCTGCGGGTTCGTCTCTGGATCCGAACTGCGGGCCGGCTACGCGAGCCTGTCGCTCGGCGGCGAGATCGCGTTGGACTCGTCGGTGGGCACTGGCCTGACCTCGATCGACCTGAGCGACGACCTGAACGTCGACGACGCCGCGGGCACGTTCGTGTTCGGCGGTGGGCTCGACACCTCGATCGGCAACGTCTCGGTGTCCGGCTTCCTGTTCTCGCAGGACGGTCGCGGCACGCTGTCGAGCGACTTCGGCGACATCCCGGCCGGCACGTCGGTCGAGTCGAGCTTCGACTTCGACAACCTGAAGGCGTTCTGGAGCTTCGACGTCCTCGATCTCGAAGTGTTCCGCCTCGCACCCGGCGTTGGCGTCGACCTGATGCGCATCGATGCGACGGTGGAATCGGTGACCGCGGTCTCGGCCTTCGAGAACATCGACGTGATGGCGCCGGTGCCGATGCTGTTCCTCGAGGGTGAGGTCGACGTCGGTCTGGTCAACGCGGTGGTCGAAGCCGGCTGGATGTCGGTCGATCTCGGCGACGCCGACGGCACCTTCTGGGACGTCGAGGCCCGCGTCGACGTGCCGCTCGGCGACACCTTCGGAGTCTTCGCCGGCTATCGCTACCTGTCGATCGACTCGAGCGGCGATACCGATGGCCAGGCGTTCGACGCCGACCTCACCCTCGATGGCTGGATGCTCGGCGGGCGCCTGCGGTTTTGAGTTTCCCGCTCGCCGCTCACGGCTTCTCGAGCCGCGTACCGATCAGGCGGTCGCGCTCGTCGCCGAGCAGGCGGTCCAGCAGCTTGCGGGTCGCCGGGTCGGGGTTCGCCCCGTGCACCAGGTAGAGGTCGGCGCCGAACGGGTAGGTTCCCCGCCGGCGTGCGGGTGCGCTCGGCTGGACCCCGTCGACGGTCAGCACCGTCCCGCCGACTTGGTGGGCGAGCGAGGTCGAGACGACCGTCAGCGCGAACGGATCGTTGAGGACCTTGTAGAGGCGGTCCTCCTCGGTCGCCGCGGGGATGCCGACGCCGAGGCTGTCACCCGGAACGAAAGCGCGGGCCACCGCGGCGCGGCCGTCGTCGTCGCCCGGCACCACCATGCGGATCGGGCCGGCGCGCCCGCCGAGTTCCGACCAGTCCTGGATCGCACCGCGGAGCAGGTCGCGGAGCTTGCGGGACGGCACGTTGCGCAGCGGGTTGTCGGGGTGGACGACCAGCGCCGGGATCCAGCTGCCGAGCATCGCGTGGCCGACCGCGGCGCCGCTGCCGGTGAGTTCACCGGCGCTGCTGACGATTGCGAGGTCGGCGCGGCCTTCGGCGACGCGCTGGATCGCGTGCCGGGTCGAGGTCAGGTGGAACACGCCGGGGGTGCCGTCGACCCCGCGCTCCAGGACGTCGCGCACGGGAGCGGGTATCAGGGCCTGGGAGTCGCCGTCCAACCGCACCTCGACGAACGAGAACCCGGCGGAGTCGGCGTCCGGCGGAGCGGCGCCACCGGGAGCGGCCGGCGTGAAGTCGATCCGCTGGGCGGTGGTCTCCTCCACCGCGACCGCGACCGCGGGCGCCTCGGCGTTGCGCCAGGCCAGGCCTTCGGCGGACTCGAGGGGAGCAGCGAAGGGGTCGGCCTCGGGCGCTCTCCGCGGCCGCAGGTTGGTGTCCTCCGCGGTCTCGTGGAGCATCGCCACGGACCCCAGGGCCAGGAGTACCGAGGCGGCGGCGATCGTGATCTTCTGCGGTCCCATGCTGCTCTCCGTCGTTGCAGGGCGCAGCACTCCGGCCGCGCTTGACGAGAGATCGGGCAGTCGATGGGGGTGGCTGGGGAGGATCGTCGAGGAAACCGACACCTGGGCCGGGTCTGTCGCGAACCTCGCCGGTGCATGGTGGCTTCCCGGGTCTCGGGTCGGGACCCGTGGGCGGGCCGGGCGTCGCGGAATCCGACGGTGGGTGCATCCGGAGGCGCGACGAGTTGTCCGAAGACAATTTGTCCTACTTGACCGACGCATTGTCCTCGGGCTAAAGAACCGCCCCTTGACCTCGCTGACCGGACTCCCCGAGACACCCGACGCTGCGACCATCGCGGCGCATTTCCGGGCGCGTATCGCGTCCGGGGCGCTGCGCGTCGGGGATCGCCTGCCGACCATCCGTGCGGTCGCGGGCGAGGTCGGCGTGGCCCGTTCGACGGTGCAGCTGGCCTGGCGGACCCTGCAGGACGAGGGGCTGGTCGAGTCGACGGTCGGCCGTGGCACGGTGGTCCGGTCGGTTCCGGGGCTCCAGGGCACAGCTGCACCCGGCGCGGGACCTCGCGGCTGGGGCAGCAACGGCCGGGCGGCGTCTCTCGAGGCCGTTGGCGGTCGTGCGACGTCACCGTCCGAGGTCGACGCTCCGAGCGCGGGAACACCGCTATTGAGCCGGGCCGCGGAGGCGGCGCTCAGGACCTTCCGCGCGATGCATCCGCCGCAGCCGCCGCGCGACCGCCCGGTCGTCGCGGACTTCGCGGGCCTGCGTCCCGACCCCGAACTGTTCCCCGTCGATGCGTTCCGGGCTGCGGTCGACGCCGTGCTCGCCGGCGGCGATGGCAGCACGCTGACCTACGGCGGCGAGAGTTCCGGTGACCGCCGCCTGCGAGAGCTGCTCGCGCAGCGTCACGGCGAGGACGCGGATGCCGACCGCGTCCTCGTGACCAGCGGCGCGCAGCAGGGCATCGAGCTGGTGATCCGCGCCTTTGCCTCGCCGGGCGATGCGGTGGCGGTGTCGGTGCCGACCTACCACCAGCTGTTCGGCGTGCTCGCGGCGCACGGTGTTGACCTGCTGCCGATCGAGGCTCCGGACGGCGTCGCCGATCCAGCCCGCGTGGCGCGCGTGCTCGAACGACCCGAGGTGCGGCTGTTCTACGCGATGCCGAGCTTCCACAACCCGACCGGGGCGACGCTCGACCTCGCCCAGCGTCGCGCGCTGATGGACGTGGTGTCGCGCAGCGACGTGCCGGTGCTGGAGGACGAGTACGAGTGCGAGCTGCGGTTCCGGGGCGACGAGTTGCCTTCGCTGGCCTCGATGGACTCGCGCGGACTCACCGTGACGGTGCGCTCGTTCAGCAAGGCGCTGTTCCCCGGGGTCCGCATCGGCTGGCTCGAGGCCGCACCCGAGGTGCTCGCTCCCCTGCGCGCGCTGAAGCGCTTCAGCGACCTGGAGAGCAGCCCGTTCTTGCAGGCCGCCCTGGCCGGCTTCGTCGAGTCGGGCGCGATGGACAGCTACCTCGATCGGCTGCGCGGCGAGCTGGCGCGCCGCCATGCCGCCGCCGATGCCGCGTTGCGCGAGCTGTTCCCGGCCGGCACCCGCTGGTCGCGACCGGAAGGCGGCCTGTCGCTGTGGGTGGTGCTCCCCGAAGGCATCGACGCGGAACGCGTCGCGGTGCGCGCCGCCGCCGAGGGCGTGCTGGTCACACCGGGCCGCCTGTTCGATCCCAGGCCGCGGCCCTGCACCTCGATGCGCCTGTCCCTCACCCGCACCGACGAGGCCACCATCGCGCGTGGTCTCGAGGTGCTCGGCCGCGCGGCCCACGACGAGCACGCCGCGCTGTTCGCCGACGACCCCGATTCCCGACCCCTGATCCTCTAGGACCTCGTTCCTCCCACGACGATGAGCATCCCAGTCTCCATCCCCGGCTTCACCGACGAAGAAGTCCGCAGCAAGATCGGCTTCTGCGAGCAGCTCAAGGGCGGCGTCATCATGGACGTCGTCAACGCCGAACAGGCCCGCATCGCCGAGGAGGCGGGTGCGGTCGCGGTGATGGCGCTCGAGCGCGTGCCGTCCGACATCCGCCGTGACGGCGGCGTGGCGCGGATGTCCGACCCGCAGATGATCACCGAGATCAAGGCGGCGACGTCGCTGCCGGTGATGGCCAAGGTGCGCATCGGCCACTTCGTCGAGGCACAGATCCTCGAGGCGCTCGAGGTCGACTGCATCGACGAGTCGGAGGTGCTGACCCCAGCCGACGAGGAGTTCCACGTCGACAAGCGGCCGTTCCGGACCCCGTTCGTCTGCGGCTGCCGCAACCTCGGCGAGGCGCTGCGGCGCATCCACGAGGGTGCCGCGATGATCCGCACCAAGGGCGAGGCCGGCACCGGCAACGTGGTCGAGGCGGTGCGCCACATGCGCACGCTGATGAGCGACATCCGGGTGCTGCGCGGTCTCGACGCCAACGAGATCCACAAGAAGGCGGTGGAGTATCGGGTGCCCGATGAGCTGGTCGCCTGGGTCGCCGAGGCGCAGCGCCTGCCGGTGCCGAACTTCTCGGCGGGTGGCGTGGCCACGCCGGCCGACGCCGCGCTGATGATGCAGCTCGGCGCCGAGGCGGTGTTCGTCGGCAGCGGCATCTTCAAGTCCGGCGACCCGGTGAATCGCGGCAAGGCGATCGTCCGCGCGGTGCTGAACTACCAGGATCCGAAGGTGCTCGCCGAGGTGTCTGCCGGGCTCGGTCAGCCGATGAGCGGGCTCGACGTCCGGACCATGCCCGAGGAAGAGAAGCTGGCGACCCGCGGATGGTGAACGAGACCGACAGGTCGATGTGCGTCGGTGCCCGCCCGGCGATCCGTCGCGGGATGCTGCGGGATGGCGAACGCGTCGAGACCGCGGATCCGGCCACTCCGGTGGTCGGGGTCCTCGCGATCCAGGGCGACTACCTCGAGCACGAGGAGGCGCTGCACGCGCACGGCATCGCCACGCGGCGGGTGCGGCGGCCCGAGCACCTCGAGGGGATCGACGGTCTGGTCCTGCCCGGCGGCGAGAGCACCACGATGCTGCGCCTGCTGCGGATCGAGGCGCTCGACGAGCCGCTGATCGCCGCGATCCGTCGGCTGCCGACCTTCGCGACCTGCGC
The DNA here is from genome assembly GCA_030432695.1 of bacterium. GTDB lineage: Bacteria > Planctomycetota > UBA1135 > UBA1135 > UBA2386 > JAUILN01. Next base: position 64,007 of record JAUILN010000020.1, read on the forward strand.
GGGGCTGATCCTGGTGGCGAGCCGGGTCACCCATCCGGAGCAGCGGTCGTTCGGCCTGCTCGACGTCACGGTGGCGCGCAACGGTTACGGGCGGCAACTGCACAGCGGGACGTTCGCGCTGGAGGTGGAACCCGCCGCCGAACTGGGTCCGGGCGCCGACCAGGGCGTGTTCATCCGCGCGCCGCGGATCCTCGAGGTCGGGCCGGAGGTCCGGGTGCTGGCGCGGCGCGGTGACGACCCGGTGCTGGTCGAGCAGGGCACCATCCTGGCAGCGGGCTTCCACCCCGAACTGCAGACCGCGCACCCGGTGGTGGCGCGCTTCGCGGCCCGGGTGCGGGAGCAGGCGGCTCGTCGGCTCGCGGTGGTCAGTCGCCGCGACCGGGCCGAGCCCACGCCAGCTCCAGGTGCCGCAGTGCCGTCCTGAGGAACTGCATCTTGCTGGCGCCGTGGCGGCGGACCCGCAGGACCGCGGGTTGCTCGGCGACCCGGGCGCCGCGGCGGATCGCCCGGAGCAGCTGCTCGGTGACCCCGACGAACCCGCCGCGCTCCGGCCAGGTGTCGTGCAGCAGCGCGCGGCGTTGGACCCGCACCATGCAGGTGAAGGTGTGCAGGTTCGCCTCGCGGCAGGTCAGGCGGTGCATCGCCGAGGCGCGGCGCGACAGCCAGCGGCGGAACGGGGTGACACCCTCGAGGTCGCCGTCGGGATGGTGGCAGGACGCCACGGCCAGGTCGGCTCCCGTGTCGCAGTCGGCGGCGAGGGTCGAGAGCACGGCAGGATCGTAGGTGAGGTCGGCGTCGAGCCAGCCGACCAGCGGCAGGGAAGCGGCTTCCGAGCCGGTGCGGAGTGCCGCCGTCAGGCCACGGTTGGTCGCATGGCGCAGGGTTCGCCATGGACCGTCGTCGGTCGGGAACGCGGCCTGGAGGGATTCCCAGGTGGCGTCGTCCGAGCCGTCGTCGACCAGCACGAACTCCAGTGCTCGACGCGCTCCCTCGGCCGCCGCGAAGGACCGCAGGCCGGCCGCCAACGACGCGATGCCGGCCGCTTCGCGGTAGAGCGGCACGACCACCGTGAGTCCGAGCCGATCGGAGTCCACGTCGCGGGGGCCGTGCGCGGTCGCTGCCGGGAGTGGATCAGCGGCGAAGTCGTTCAATTCCTGGCTCGTGCGACCCGATGACTGGATCGGTGTCGTAGGGGGCATTCGTTGCGCGGAACCGGGCGCGTCGCGGACGCGAATCCCGGGGAAGCTGTTATCCTGGAGCCGCAGATGAATCGACCCTCCCACTGGATCCTGGCCTCGTTGCTCGCCACCGGCGTGACGCTGTGGGCGACCGGAGCCGCCGGCGAGTGGCTCGAAGGACATCCCGCCGACGTGACCGCGAAGGTCGCCGACTCCGACGCGGGCACGCCGAACCCCGATCCCGAGCGGCGGGTCCTGCGACGGCCCGAGGGAAGGGCTCCGACGCCGGTCGAGTTCACGGTCCACGAGATCGCTGGGCGCGTCGTCGATCGCGGCGGCTGGCCGGTGGAAGCGGCGCGGGTCTATCGGCGGCCGCACGACCACGGTCGTTGGCAGAATGCCTGGCGGGGCGACTCCGCGGGCGAGGTGGTGGAGACGGATGCCCGCGGCCGGTTCCGGCTGGAATGGTCGGGCCCGTTGGTTGGCACCGTCTGTGTCGAGGCCGAGGGGCGTCACGCGCCGGCCTACGTGCGGCCCAGTCTCGACGGGCTGCAGATCGTCCTCCAGGACCCGCTGCCCGATGCGTGGCTCGCAGCCGAGGCGGCGAGCGTCGCGGCCGATGCGCCCGAGGTGCGGGAGTCCCTGTTGGTCGGCGAGGGCTTCCTCAAGGGTCCCGAGGGGATCGAGATCCCCGGCGCGCGGATCCAGACTCGCGAGTTCGGTGCGCTGGCCGTGTCCGACGAGACCGGCCGCTACCTGCTGCCGATCGCACCCGGCCCGATGTCGTTGATCGCCTGGGACACTGCGGGCCATGTCGCCACCGCCGAGGCACCCGATCCCGGTCGCAACCAGGGCATGGTGCCGCTGCCCGAACTGGTGCTGCGCCCCGGCCTCGAACTCCGCGGCCGCGTCGTCGACGGCGACGGCCAGCCGGTGGTTGACGCCAGCGTCTCGATCGAGAACAGCGGCTCGCTGCGCTCGGCCCGGACCGACGAGACCGGTCACTTCACGGTCGCCGGCCTCGCGCCGGTCGAGACCGCGGTGACTGTCAGCCCGCACCGCGGCCACCTCGGCCTGCGCCGCGTCGCGATGGTCGAGCACGACCTCGACATCGGCGACATCCGTCTGGAGCGCCCGCGGCAGGAGCCGCTCCGCCTGACCGTCGTCGACAGCGCCCGCCGGCCGATGCCGTGGGTCCACGTCGTCGCCGACCAGGAAGAGGGTCTGTGCCGGGCCTACGCCCGCGCCAGCCAGCAGGGTGAGGTCGTCCTCGCCGGCCTGGGCAGCGGCCCGGTCGCCTTCGAGGTCCGCGACCCCGAGATGGAGCCCGTGCACGTCGAGGACTTCGACCTCGACAGCCGGATGCTCGTCGTCTCGCGCTGACGCCGCCTCAGGGGTGAACATCTCGACCCGGCCGAATTGTTCACCCCCCCGGGTTGATCCAAGACGACTTGTCTCTACCCTCCGCCACGGAGGCAAGACAAGATGTCTCGGAAGCCAGGCCACACCCCCTCGGATCCCGTCCCCGCCGACGTCCCCGACGCCGAACTCGCCGTCCTCGAGCAGCTCTGGGCCAGCGCACCGCGCACCGTCCGCCAGCTCACCGACGCGCTCTACCCGGGCGGCAAGGCAGCCCACTACGGCACCGTCCAGAAGCTGCTGCAGCGCCTCGAGGCGCGCGGCTGCGTCGGCCGGGTCGAAGGGCGTTCGCCGCTCGAGTTCGAGCCGCTGGTCGCCCGTGACGACCTGGTCGCCCGCCGGGTCGACGCCGTGGTCGAAAAGCTCTGCGCCGGTTCGCTGACCCCGCTGCTCTCGCACCTCGCGCGGCGTGAGCTGCGCGACGACGAGGTCGATGCGCTGCGCGCCCTGCTGCGCGACCTGGAGGGCCGCTGATGGACGGCCTGCTCCTGCTGCTCGCCACCAACACGGTGCTCGCCGCGCTGCTCGGCGGAATCGCCTGGTGGGTCGACCGCGCGCTCGGCAGGCCGGCGCTTGCGCACACGCTGTTGGTGGTGGCGCTGCTCGCGCTGGTCACTCCGCCGGTGGTGAGGGTCGGCGGGTGGGGGATCGGGGAGCCGGGATCTGACGCGGCGCCGACCGATTCCGGATCGACCGGGCGAGCCGTCTCGACAGCGCATCGAGGCGATCCGACGAACGACGTGCCCGGCCGGTCCGACGTGGACGGCCTGGTCCCTCTGGACTCCGTGGCGCGCTCCTCGCGACCGCTCGCGGTCGTTCCGTCCGGAGTGGCCGCGAGCGACTCGACCCCGGTCCCGATCCCCTGGCGAAGCCTGCTCCTCCTCGCGTGGCTCGCTGGGTCGGTGTTCACCCTGCTCACGCTCGCCTGGAGGTCGCGCGCCCTGTCACGCCTGGTCCGCAGCGGCGAACCGCTCGACCCCGAGTCTGCCGCCGAGCTCGCCGCGCACGCTTCCGAAGCCGGTCTCGCCAACCCGCCCGTTGCCCTGCGGATCCGATCCGCGGTGCCGCCGGCGCTCGCAACCACGCTCCGCGGGGTCCGGCTGCTCCTGCCCGCCGACTGGACCGCGCGCTATGACCCAGCCGCCCGCCGCGCGCTGCTCCGTCACGAGTGCGCCCACCTCCGCCGCGGCGACCACCGCGTCCGCCTGCTCGAAGCCTTCGTCACCGTGCTCGCCTGGTGGCACCCGCTGCTCTGTTGGCTGCGCGCCCAGCTCCGCGACGTCGAGGAGCGCGCGTGTGACGCCTGGGTGGTCGCCGGGTCGGACGCGCGCACCCGCCGTGCCTACTGCGAAGCCCTGCTCACCGCCGCGAGCGCGATGCCCGCGCGCAGCCTCCGTGCCCTGGCGCTGACTACCGGCGCCGTCCGCCGCCCGCCCCACTCGCCCCGCATGCGCGCCTGGTCGCGCCGTCTGGAGAACGCCATGAACCGTGAGACCCCGAGTCGCATCGGCCCCTTCGAGCGCGCGATCGCCGCACTCGCCCTGCTGGTCTTCCTGCCGTTCGGGATCGCGCAGGATCCCGCTGCGGAGCCGCCCGCCGATCTGCTGACGCATCTGGAGCAGACGGAGTTCGCGTGGTCGGTGGAGGATGCCCTGCCGCGGCAATGGGTCGAAGACCTCACCGCGAAGATCGGCCGGCCGGTGGAGTTGGGCGCGCGGGCGCGTGCGGCAGACGGCGAGTCGGAGCGGATCACCGGGCTGCGCCTGCCTCGCACGAGTGCACGCCGGGTGCTCGACGTGGTCGCGACGCTCACCGACCTGCGCTGGAACGCGGTGGAGGGGCGCGTGGTGTTCGAGGTGCCGGCGGTCGACGAGGAAGGACAGGCCGGAGTCGTCCACCTGCTCGGCGCGGTGAAAAACCCGGGACCACGGAAACTGACCGAGCCCATGACCTTGCTGGATCTGCTCAGAAGTGGAGGGCTCCTGGACGACGCGGACACGTCGGTCGTGCACGTGCTTCGTGCACCAGTCGGCACCGGCGAGGAGGGCGTTCCCACTCATCTGACGATCGACGTGGGCTGGATGGCCGAGACCGGGGACACCAGTCGGAACTTCCTGTTTCGTGTCGGAGACATCGTCCACGTCCGGCGCGGACACGAGCTCCTGCCGGAGCTGTTCCTCCGGGTCGGGTCTCGCCTGCACTTCGTGGTACCGGTCGGACTCGCTGAACAGCCAGGTGCGGAGCAGCTCGCGCTCTTGGAAGAGACTCAAGCGGTCGGTCGCGACGGCAAGATCTTCGTGCCCTACGTCGGTCCGACCTACGTGCTCGGCATGGATCAGAAGACCGTGTCCGACGTGGTCTCGAAGCAGCTCTCGGGCGTCTTCGCCACGCCTCTACCCGGCAGCATCCACCGCTTCGAGGCCCGCTTCGATCCCCCGAAGTGACCTCTGCGCGTGGGGGTTAACAACTCGACCCGGCCGGGTTGTGAACCCCGCTCGAACGGCTGTCGCGGTGGGAACGGCTCGCGGCGTGGGGGTTAACAACCCGGCCGGGTCGAGTTGTTAACCCCCCCTGCTCACGCGTGGGTGAACTCGGCCTTCGCGCGTGGGCCGTTGGTGAGGAAGTTGTCGACGCCGATGCGCATGTCCTTCGTCCCGCAGACCTCGCCGAAGCAGCGCGACTCGAGCGCCACGCCGTCACGCAGCGGCAGCTTCGCGCCTTCGAGGATCGCCTTCACCAGGATCGCATCGACCGCCTTGCTGCGGTGCTTGATGTCGACATCGGGGAGGCTGGCCGGGACGTTCTCCAGCGGGCCGGTCGGCATCTTCGGCGCCTGCACGCTGCCGTCGGCCAGGCCCTTGGCCAGCTCGATGGCGCGCCCCACCAGGTCGTCGTCGACCTGCTCCGAGATCAGGCCGAGCTGCTGCGCCTCGTCGGACGAGATCGGCCGCGCGGTGCGCATCAGCTCCGCGGCCTTCTCGATGCCGACGATCCGCGGCAGGCGCTGCGTTCCGCCGGCCCCGGGGATGATGCCGAGGTTCACCTCGGGCTGGCAGGCCAGCACCTTCAGGCCCGACCGCGCGATGCGCATCGTGCAGCACATCGCCAGCTCGTTGCCGCCGCCGAACGCCAGGCCGTTCATCGCGCAGACGATCGGCTTCTTGCAGTCCTCGACCCGGTTCAGCGAGTTCTGCGAGGTCGCCGAGGTGGTGGTGCCGTGCTCGACGCTCTCGATCCTGGCGAGGAAGCCCACGTCGGCGCCCGAGACGAACGCCTTCTTGCCGTGGCCGGTGATCACGATGCCCTTCACCGACTCGTCGGCGTCGGCCTCCTGGCAGCGCGCGGCGATCTCGTCGAACACGCCCTGGTCGAGCGCGTTGAGCACCTTGGGTCGGCGGATGGTCAGCACCGCGACGCCGTCGACGTCCTTGCGCAGCACGTTGCGGACGTCCCAGGGCTCGTTCTTGGCGCCCTTCTCCTTCAGGCACGCCGGCACCGGGAAGTCCGGATACTTCGCCGCATACTCCTCGACCAGCTCCAACGCCTTCGCCGTGCCGATCTCGTTCATGAACCGGAACGCCGGCCGCATGTCGAGCGCCAGCTCCAGCGACATGTCGAAATCGCTGAGGTCGATCAGGCCCGCGTCGAGCACCTCGCAGACCAGCCCGAAGTAGGCGCCCTGCAACAGCCGCGTGACCTGCTCGCGCAGCGCGTCGGGAACCTCGACGACCTCCTTGCGGGCCGGCACCTCCCACATCTCACCGCTGACGACCTTGTCCTTCAGGATCTGCGGGGTGTGGAACCACCTGTTGATCTTGGTGGTGTAGTGGTCCAGGCCGACCGCGGTGATCGGGTTGCCGCCGGTCAGGTTCATCGCGGTGAACGAACCGACCGTCAGCCCGAGCGCCTTGGTGGCGATCGTGTCGAGCTGCTTGGTGGTCGCCACGCCCTCCTGCGCCAGCAGCGCCGAGGCCTGGAACAGGCCCTCGAAGATCGGATCGAGCGCGTAGCCGTAGCGCGACTTCACCTCGATCGGCACCTTGCCGACCGCTTCGTAGAACGACAGCAGCCACTCGGTGACCAGCGGCGCGGTCTTCTCCTGCGGCACCACCTCGACCACCAGGTTGCGCTCGGCGGGGAAGAAGTAGTGGATCACTGTGGTCCGCTCGGGGATCGACGCGTTGGCGAAGATCACCTCCGGCTCCAGGTGCGAGCTGTTGCTGGCCAGGATCGCGTCGCCGTCGACCAGCTCCTCGACCTGCGTGAAGATCCGCCGCTTCAGCTCCTCGTTCTCGGTCGCCGCCTCGACCACGAACTGCGCGCCCCGGATCGCCGCGTAGTCGGTGGTCCAGTCGACGTGGCCGACCATCTCGGCCTGCTGCTCGGCGGTGAACGCGCCGCTCTCGACACCCCTGGCGATCTTCTTCTCCAGCTTGGCGCGACCCTTCTCCAAGGCCGCTTCGGCGACGTCGACGACCACCGTCCGGACTCCGAACGGTGACAGGACCTTGGCGAAGTAGAGCGCGATGTCCGGGCCGATCTGACCCGAGCCGATCACGGCGACCTTGGTGAGGGTGCGACCCTTGTGCGTGAACGTCATGGAGTGGGGTAGGGAGGTATCGAGGGGAAATGACGAGGGTGCGCCCGGCGATGGAGGCCGGCCACGGCCCGACCGAACACCGGATCGACACGGCGTTTTCGCTGATGTTCCGAGGTGGATCCCTGGGTCGACCAGGAGGCGGCCGGCAGTTTCTTTTGGAAAGTGACGCCCGACGCGCGGGCTCCTGGCGCTGTAACACCCAGACGCCGGTGAACCCGTGAGAAGGCACCGACGTCACGGAAGGAAAGGGCAGGGCGGTGCGCCACCGGGTGGGGTGGTGCACCGCCTTTTTCCTTGCCGCGCGGGCCTGTTCGATCGGCCCCGAACTCAATCCGCAGCCGCGCGCACGGCGTCGAGGAGCGGATCGACCAGCTCGGGTGGTCGACAGATCACGGCCCGATCGCGCCAGACCGCGATCGGTCGTTGGATCAGCCGCGGCGTCGCCAGCAGTGCCGCGCGCACGCCCTCGGCATCGGCCTCGTCGAGACCAGCCGCGCGCCAGGCGTCGTCACCCGTGCGCGCCAGGGCCGCTGGCGAGTCGGTGAGGTCGAGCCGCCGCAGCACGGCCTCGAGCCGGTCCCGATCGGGCGGGGTCTCGAGGTAGGCGTAGATCTCGACCGGGATGCCCGCCGCCTCGATCCGCTCGAGGGTGGCCCGACACTTCGAGCACGAGGGGTTGTACCAGAGTTCGATTGCGTCCACGGTCGACCGACTCTAGCGCGCGACTCCGCGAGGCTCCTGGGTCGGATTCCCGGTTCGATGCCGTTTCGAGCGGGCACAATCGAGGCCCCTGTCTGCCGATCCCTCGCGAACCCCTCCGAGATCCAAGATGCGCTTTCGCAACCTCCTGATCTTCGTCGTCCTCGCCCTGCTCGCCCCCAACCTCGTCGCGCAATGCACCGTCTACGGCCAGGCCTGCGCGTCGAGTGGCATGCAGTTGGTCTGCTCGTCCGCTCCGCAGATCGGCACCAACTGGAACATCGGCGAGCGCAGCGCGGCGGCCTGCAATGGCGGGACGTCCAATCCCACCCAGGTCCTCACCATCTACGGGATCTGCTTCCCGGGCGGCATCCCGGTCGATCCACCGATCACCTGCGCGGCCTGCGCCGGCTGCTCGCTCTACGTGCTGCCGGCCTTCGGCGCGATCCAGTGGACCTGGCCGCCGCGCGTCCAGACCATCCCGATCCCTGCCGACACCAACCTGGTCGGCGCGACCTTCTGCATCCAGGACGCCTGCGTCGAGCAGACCCAGGGTTGCATCTGCACGTCGAACGCCATGCAGGTCGTCATCCAGCCGTGACCGGCGACTGCGAGCCGGCGCGCTTGCGCTTGAGGATCAGTCGGATGTTGCGGGCATAGATCACCACGCCGGTGGTCTGGCCCAGCACGCCGATCAGGTCCCTGCGCCACACGAAGTAGCTGAACAGCGCGATCCCGCCGCCCAGGCTCAGCCACCAGAACACCTCGGGGACCACGCTCTCCTTGCGACGCTCCGAGGCGATCCACTGCAGAGCCATGCGCAGGAAGAACGCGACCTGCCCGAGCAGCCCGACCGCGATCCAGGCGAGGCTCACCCAGCTGGTGATGTTCAGGATCCGGAACAGCCCGTTGGCGGATTGGTCGAAGAGTCCAGCGGCCACCGATTCACCGAGCAGCCGGTTCAGTTCGGCGCGTGAGATCGGCTCCGGCGGGGCCTCCGCATCGCGAAGCAGGACGCGGTACGTGTCGTCGACAGGGTCCCGTTCCACCACCCCGCGGCTCTGACCGATCCGGATCTCGACCACCTCTGCGCCGTCGCGAAGCGGACCGACCGACTCGCCCTGACTGGCCACCAGCCAGATGGCGAGGGCGATCAGGGCCACCATGGCTGCGACGGGTTCCCACTTCATGGCGAGATCCGGGGAGCGTGCCGCATCGCGGCGCCGCGATCCACTTCCGCCGCGGAGTTCCCGCCGCCGGCGCGTCAGTACTGCCGAGCCATCTCGCGCAGCCGCTGTACCTGCCCGAATCGCTCCGCCGGCGGCGCCTCCCGCCAGAACCCGGGCTCCAGTCCGGTGTCGATCCCGGTGGTGCGTTCGAACGCGCGGAAGCCGGCGACCCGCAGGTCGGGATCCTCCTCGGTCAGCATGCCGAGGTGGTAACGGATCGACATCAGGCTGCCGACGTCACTCAGCAGCAGGGCGGCGCGGCGGCGCAACGACTCACGCTGCGGTGCGAGTTCCACGAGCCCGACCATCAGCGCCTCCTCGCCGAGCATTCCCGCGCCGCGCAGCGCCCGCTCGCAGGTTGCCGCGAGCTTCGGATCGGCCAGACCCTCGACCAGCTCCATCGCACGGCTCAAGGCCTCCTCCCGCCGCTCGCTGCACAGGTAGAGCATCTGCGCCTGCCAGGCGGCGTACGACCAGACCAGGTCGATGGCCTCGGGCTCTTCGACCATCCCGTCGACCACCCGTAGCACCCGACGGCCCGGCACCTCGTAGCTGGCGCCGGTCAGGTCCTCGAACCTCGCGGCACCTTCGAACGCCACCACCACCACGTCGCCGTCGCCACCCGACGCGACCTGGAAGGTGGAGCCGCGCCCCGACACGTCGCCGTCGTTGGTCACCACCCGGAACGGGCCGGCGGTCTCGGGCACGACCACGCAGACCTCGCCCCGGACCAGGGTCAGCGAGCGCGGTCCGCCGACCGCCATCTTGGTGCCGCCGAGGATGCGGACCTCGACCTTGTCCGGGAAGGACAGGAGCGCGGTGTTGGCCCACATCGGCCCCCAGCTCTCCTCGCGCTTCTCCGCGACGAAGAACTCGTCGACCGCGACCCGATCGCCGACGTCGAGCGCCTTCGGGCCGTCGTCGGTCTCGACGAACACCTTGCCGCGTCGGACCACCAGGCGGGCGGGCGCGTCCGGCGACGCCTGGGCCACGATCTGCGGGTCGCCGGTCGGATGCGGCGGCACGGACTCGGGGATGGCGGGGGCCATCAGCCGGGCGGCCAGGAACCCGACCACCAGACCGGCCGCGGTGGCGAGACCGATCCACGGAGCCAAACGGCTGAGCGGGCCACCCCGGCTCGGCGCCATCGGGACCGGCAGCGCCGCCATGACCCGTTCCATGTCGGCGACCGGGTCGCCGGCGAGCGGGGCGAGTGCCCGGCGGAGTTCGGCGTCTTCGAAGCCACCTTGTCCGAAGTCACCGTCCCTGAAGTCAGCGCCCCCGAAGTCGTCTTCCTGGAGGTCAGTCACCATCGGCTGCTCCTCCCTGCGCCGACCCGTTGCGGGCCAGTACCGACCGAAGCTGCTGGCGAGCACGGCTCAGGCGCTGGTTCACCGCTGCCTCGGTGATTCCCAGGGTCTCGGCCATCGCGGCGTAGCTCATCTGCTGGAAGTAGAACAGCAACAGGACTTCACGTTGCGACTCGGGCAGTCGGCCGACCTCCCTTCGAAGACTCTGCAACCGCAGATCCTGGAAGTCGTCGTTCGGGAGGACCGGATCCTCGGGCTCCAGCTCGATCTCGTCGAGCGAGATCGGGCGCGCGGCGGCGCTCTTTGCCATGCGCAGCCGGTCGGTGCAGTGATTCCGGGCGATCTGCCCTACGAAGGCGCCGAACCGGCTAGGGTCCTGGAGGCGACCGAGCCCTCGGTAGGCGCGGAGGAAGACCTCCTGCACCGCGTCGTCCGCGTCTCGATGCCCGATCCGTGCCATGCAGATGGCGCGCACCGCCCGCGAATGCCGCACGACCAACAGGCCGAACGCTTCCCGGGAACCGTCCAGGCATTGGCGGACCAGGTCGTCGTCGGCTTCGTGCGGAGAGCGAGGGAGCACGCGCTGATTACGGGTCGAAGCGGGGGACGAGAGTACGACAACCAGGATGGACGAAACGGCGTAGAAGTCGCTGAGTGCGCCGCGGTTTCGCGCCGAGCGTGGCCGATTCCCCAGGATCTTCGTCGCGACCAGGGGATCTTCCCGGCACCGCCGCGACGATTCCGGCTGCCGACGCCCGAGGTGTCGAAGGCCCGCAGCTTGCAACGTCGCGCGGCCGCTCGGCCGACCCGGCCCCGAAATCGCGCCGAGCGCGTAGTCTGCACCTCCCCCGTGTCCTCGCCCGGAGACCCGATGAACCTCCCGGTCGTCGTACCTCGACCTGCCCTGACCTTCGTCGCCACGCTCGTGGCGCTGTTCGCGTGCTTCGCGTCGCCGCTCCGCGCGCATGGCGGTCAGTACCGTGGTCCGACGATGCCCGTGCCGACGCGCGTCCCCGGGGGCCCGATCAGCCCCGGTGGTCTGCCGCCGAACGTCCCCACCACCGGGGGTGGAACCCTGCCGTCGTCCGGCTTCACCAGCTGGGCGTTCTGGTGGGAGTTCAACAAGGACCGCTACCTGCGCCTGAAGGAAGTGGTCCGGGGCGAGGAGGAGACGCCCGATCCCGGCACGCAGTCCGCACCTGCCGGCAAGGCGCCGACGCCCGCCGACCTCGACGACGACGTGCTGCCGGCACTGAAGCGCCTCCTGGAGAGCACCGACAACCGAGACGTGGCCACCTCGGTGCTGATCGCGATGGCCAAGATCGGTCGCGAGCACCCCGATGTCGACACGATCAAGGAGTGCCTGCAGCGTCTGCCGCGAGACAACCAGGAGGTGCGCGAGTCCGCGGCCCTGGCACTGGGCATCGCCGACCTGCCCGGCTGCCTGGAGCCGCTGATCGCGGTGGCCACCGATTCACGTGACGGTCGCCGGCTCGTCGATCGCAACAGCGTCGACGAGCGGCAGCGGGCCTTCGCGATCTACTCGCTGGCCTTCCTCGGTCGCCGCGGGGATGCCGAGCGGCGGCAACAGGTCCATGACGTCCTGGCGGCGATGCTCGCCGACAGCGAACTCGACCACCGCGATGTGCGGATCGCATTGATCCAGGGACTCAGCGTGCTGCAGCCCGATGCGACCAATGCCGCCGGCAAGCGCATGCTCTGGCAGACGATCGCGGAACTCGACGGCTTCTACGACCGCGACCTCGGCAACGGCGAACACATCGTCCAGGCCCATGTGCCGCCCGGCCTCGCCAAGCTCGTCGGCCGCGGCGACACCGCCGACCACCGGCGTCTACGTGCCAAGTGGATCGAGGCGTTGGAGGGGCGTGATCGGCGCACACCGGTGATCGCCCAGTCGTTGGTGCTCGCGCTCGGCGAGATCGGTCTGCCGCCCGAGGCCGGCGAGAGCCACATGGAGGTCACCGCGGAACTCCGGCGTTACTACCAGGACGGCCGTGACCAGCAGGCGCGACACTTCTGTCTGATCGCGCTCGGCCGGATCGGCGGGGAGTCCAACCGCCAGTGGCTGCTCGACACCCACCGGAAGGCCCGCAAGGCCACCGAGAAGCCCTGGGCGGCGCTGGCGCTGGGAGTTCTCGCTCGTGAGGCGACCGACCGGGGCCAGGGCGTCGACAAGCTGATCGGGGAGACGCTGATCCACGGGCTCGGCAACGTCGAGAACGACGACTACCGCAGCGCCGCGGCGGTGGCCCTGGGCCTCACCGGCTTCGTGCCCGGCGAGCTGCCGTTGCGGCGGCTGCTGTCGCGCTACGAGAGCCGCGAAGACTTCGCCGGCTACCTCTGCCTGGGCCTGGCGATGCTGCGCTCCGACAGCGGCCGCGACGACATCATCCGGGCGATGCGGAATTCCAAACGCCAGCCTCGGCTGATGCAGCAGGCCGCGACCGCGTTGGCCCTCTACGGCGATGGCGCAGCGATCGACGAACTCGTCCGCGTGATGCAGGAGCCCAACTCCAACCTTGCCAAGCTGGCCGCGACCTCCACCGCCTTCCGCTTCGTCGGCGACCGCACCGCGATCCGACCGCTGATCCAGCAGATGCTCGGCCGTGACACCACGACCCTGACCCGCGCCTTCGCGGCGGCCGCGCTCGGCGGCGTCTGCGACAAGGACCTGATGCCGTGGAACGAGCCATTCGCGGCCAACTCCAACTACCTCGCCCACGTGCCGACGCTCACCGACGGCATGACCGGCATCCTGGACATCCTGTAGGTCGCCTCGGTCGGGCGCACGACGCGTCCCACATCGGGCCCGAGTCGGCTCCCGTCCTGCAGGTCCTGCCTTGCTCCGGACGATCCCCTTCACGGGAGATCTTGGAGCCTTGATGGCAGACGGACTACGAGGACTGAAGGTGCTCGTGGCGGTGGACGGGCGTTTCCAACGCATGGTCGCCGCCTCGATCCTGACGGACCAGGGCGCGGACATCGCACTGGCCGAGACCGCGCTCGACTTGGTCGACGCCGCCGACGCCGCACGGACGGTGGGCAGCCCGTTCGACGCGATCCTGGTGACCGAGGCGGTGGCGCGCGCGATGGGTCCGCATGCCCTCGAGGCGCCCGAACTCGGCGCCGGCGGAGACCGGCCACCGGTGGTGCTGCTCACCCACGGCGACCGCGCCGAGGCACTCGGGCCCGGCTTCGCGGCCACCGTGTCCGAACCCCTGCTGACTCCGAGCCTGGTGGCGACGATGGCGCGGGTCTGCGGCCGTGACTCGCCGGAACCCGGCTGGGACCTCGACGAGCCGGGTGTCAGCGAACTGTTGATCCGCTACCGCGAGTCGCTCGGCTGCCTTGCCCATGCGTTCCGCGACGCACTCGCCGGTCGCGACCGCGAGTGCCTCAGGATGCTCGCCGGTCGGGTCCGCGCCGCGGCACCCAGCTACGGCTTCCATCGACTCGGCCGCGCGGCGGAGTCGGTCGAACGCCAGGTGCTGGCGGCCGCGCCGTTGCGTTCGCTCTCCGACCACGTGCACGAGCTGTTGCGGGTGCTCGCCGACGTGCGGGCGAGCCTGCCGCGGCGCGAGCCGTCACGGATCGTCGACCTGTCGGCGATGCCGGTGTGAGGCCGGGTCGGCGCGCGGGACCATCTCTCGGTCCCGGTCGTCGAGGATCGCTCCGAGCCGCCGCTTCGCGACCACCCACAGCCCCGCCATCGACACGAGCAGGCTCACCCCGCCGAGCCACAGCGAGGCGGGGTTCGTGTCCTCGCCGAACTCGAGTTCCGCCAGCCCGGCACCGGCCAACACGAACAGCACGACCCGGGGGCCGAGCCCGAGCAGCGTGCCGGCCACGAATGGACCCGCCGACACCTTGGCGGCAGCCATCACCAGATTGGTGCCCGCGAACGGGGTGACCGGCGCCAGGCGGACCAGTGTGACCACCGTCGTCACGCCCGTTGCCGCGTCGCCGAGCAGCGCCTGGTGCACCGCCGCGAGCTTCGGCTTCGAGGCCACGTAGTGCATAAGCCGCTCGCCGGCGATCCAGGCCATCACCACGCGACCGAGTGCTGCGGCCAGGGTGATGCCGAGCAGCACCACCATGCTCCCGGCCACGCCGCCGTAGAGGTAGCCGCCGGCCATCGAAGCGGCGTAGGTCGGGAGCACCGACAGGCCGCAGCACAGCGCCGTCGCGGTGACGAACAGCAGCACGGCGAGTGTCGAGGAGAACATCGCGCGCTCGCCGTCGAGCGCGAACCACGGTGCCCACGTGGTCGAGGTCGTCGCCAGAATGGCGGTGCCGGCAAACGGCAGGGCGACGATCGCCGCGAAGAGGAGCCCCAGGGGGCCGAGCTCGCGCAGTCCGACCCACGACGCCGCGAGCCGCTCCGTCGACGGAGTCCGTCGGGCCGCCGTCGGGGACCCGGCGGATCCCGGCACGGGAGCAGGCGTCAGGGGCTCGGTTCGAGCCGTCGATCTCGGGGAGGCGTTCAGCAGACCGGGCAGTCTGCCCCGCGGCGCTGCCGGGGTCACGGGACTCGCACGCCGCTCCACAAAATCCTGCGGGCCGACGTGCGGGCGCGCGCCCTCGGGCACCGTCGTTGCGGTCCGCGGCGCCCGCCCCCCGAGGTCCCGCCCCTGCCGGTCATCCGTCTCCCTGGCTCCCCGATGCGATTCACCCGCCTCCTCCCGCTCCTGCTCGCGTCCAGCATCGTCGCCCAGGAGGTCTCGACTCCCTTCGACGCGCCGATCGTCGCCTTCGACCCCGAGTCCCGGATGCTGGAGACCGCCGACCTGGATGGCGATGGAGACCGCGACGCGGTGGGCCTCTTCCAGCACAGCCGCGACCGGGTCCGGGTCAGCGCCTACCGCAACGACGGGCTTGGCGGCTACGTGCCGGCCTTCGAGTTCGAGCTGCCGGCCGCGTCGCCGCAGAACCTGAAGGTCGGCGACTTCGACGGCGATGGTCGCGACGACCTGGTGATCCGCCTCGGCGACGTCGTGCGGGTGCTGAGCTCCCTCGGCAGCGCGCTCGCACCGCAGAGCCTGTCGATCTTCACGTTGCCCTCGGCGGTCGGAGATGCGATGGCGGTCGCCGACTTCGATGGAGACGGGCTCGACGACTTCGCCGTGCGCGCGTCGAACGACGTCCTGCTCTACCTCCGCACCGCGCTCGGCTTCGCGCTCGCCTCGACGGTGACCGCGCCGGCCGAGGACCTCGACGTCCTCGACGTCGACGGTGATGGCGATCCGGATCTGGCGGCCGCCGGGTTCGGCGCGCTGACGATCCTGGTCCAGCAGTCCGGCCAGATGCAGTCCGCCGGGACGCTGCAGCACGGGGTGATGCAGGGTCAGGCCCCGGTGTTCACCGTGGCCGGCGACATCGATGGCGATGGCGACGACGACCTGGTCGCGTTCGGCTCCTGGGGCCGCTACGTGGTGATGCGCAACGACGGCCGGGGCGCCTTCTCGATCGAAGCCGAGCAGGTCGGCGGGCCCGCGACCGGCCTCGCCGATCTGGATGGCGACGGCGACCTCGACGGCACCTGCTGCAGCAGCGGTGGCGGCGGTGGCTACTCCAACCAGGTCGCGTCGGTCTTCCACCTGTCGCCCAACCTCGGCGGTGGTCGGTTCGCGACCGCCTGGGAACTGCCGTCGTTCGGCGCCACGCGGCTCGCCGCCGCGGAGGACCTCGACGGCGACGGCGACGTCGACCTGCTCGCCGGTCGCGTGGTGTGGTTCAACCGTGGGGACACCTTCCTGCGCGATCCGCGGCCCGCGACCACCCTGCCCTGGAACGCGGTGTTCGCGACGGTCCACGATCTCGACCACGACGGCGACGACGACCTGTCGCTGCACTCGGGCCTGGCTCCCGAGGGTCGCCTCCTGAACGACGGTGCGGGCGGGCTCACCGTCGTGCCGCAGCACGCGCTCGGCCGACCGCCGGCTCCGAACGGCGACACCTGGGGCCGCGACGGCATCCTCGGCGACTTCGACGGCGACGGCTTCCTCGACGAGGTCGTCGCTCGCGTCCGGATCACCACCTTCGTCGAGCTGCGGCTGCTGCGCGGGATCGGCAACGGCGACCGGGTCGACGCCGGGGTCGCTGCGCCGGCCAGCGGCTTCTTCCCGGGCTACGTGCCGCACGGGATCGACGGCCATGCCTTCGATCTCGACCAGGACGGCGACCTCGACCTGCTGACGCGGCACGGCCAGGTGGCGTTCAACGACGGCCGCGGCCGCTTCACCGCGGGACCGCGTTCGCAGCTCCTCGGCGACGTCTTCGCGGTCGGCGACTTCGACGCCGACGGCCGGGCCGATCTCGTGGTCATCGATCTGCAGATCGTCAGCCGCCGGTTCTCGGTGCTGTATGCCGGTGCTGGCTGGACGTTCGGTGCCGGGACCGATCGCGTGGTCGTGCCGGGGGTCGCCAATGGCCGTGTCCTCGCCGCCGCGGCCGGCGATGTCGACGGCGACGGCGATCTCGACATCGTCGCGTACGGCGACGACCCGCACGTCTACCTGAACCAGGGCGGTCGGACCTGGACGCCCCGTGCGCTCCAGCCCGTGCCGCTGGCGGCGCCGACGTCCGCGGCCGCCTCGGTCGTCGTGCGTGACCTCGACGCCGACGGCGTCCTCGACATCCTGCTCGGTGTCACCGTCGACGGCTCCGCCACCGCGTTCTACCGCGGCCTCGGCGGCGGCAACTTCGCCGCACCGGTGCGCCAACTCCTCGGCGACTCACCGGTCCACGTGGTCGATGTCGATGCGGATGGCGACCTCGACCTGCTGGCCGAGCGGCTGGTGCGCAACGCACTGCACGGCGACTCGGCCGGTCGCCGCGTGCAGTACGGATCCGCGGCAGCCGGAGCCGGCGGCCACGCCCCGATGCTCGGTGCGCACGGTCCGTTCCGCGTCGGCTCGCCGGTGACCACCACGGTCCGCGGCGCGCCCGGCGGGACCTTCGGCGCCTGGATCTGGGGCGTGCGGCGGGTCGACATGGGCTTCCCGCAGCTACCCGATCTGGCCTACTTCGCGATGCCCGATCTGCTGGCGCTCACCGTGCCCTTCTCCGGCAGCGGTGCGACGCCGGGCGAGGGTCGATTCGCCGCGACCTACACCGTGCCGGCCTCGGCGTTCGGTGTGACGCTCACCCAGCAGTTCCACATCCTCGACGCGACGCGACCCTCCGGGGTCGGTCACACCTGTGGACTCGAGATCAGGTACGGCAGGTGAGTCTCACCGGCGGATCGGCGGGCTTCAGCGGATGTCGCGAACGGTCTGCGCGCCAGGGTTGGTGAACACCACCCGGTCGCCATCCACGACCGCGGCCTGGCCGGTGAAGCGCACGCCGAGCAGCGCCGCCGAGTCGGGCACGTCGAGGCGCAACGTGCCCTCGCCGTCGGGGCGGATCGCGGTGGAGCCCACCGGGAGCGCGTTGGCCGACAGCAGCCAGCCACCGATGCCGGGGACGACGGTGACACCGGTGGCGGCGAAGGTGTCGAGGAACACGAAGCCGCGCGCGCCGGGAGTGCCCGCAACCTCGAAGAAGGTCGACTGGCCGATCGCGAGGCGCTCGAAGCCGAAACGATCGCGGTCGCGTTCGGCGGACAGGACCCGCAGACGAGGCTGGCCCGGGGTGCCGACGTCCTCGACCCGGAACCGGTAGTAGCCGGTGTCCTCCAGCGCGACGAGGTTCACCGCGGAGCTCTCCAGCAGCACGCGGGTCGACTCCATGCGGATCCGCTGACCGTCGTTGCTCTCGACCTCACCGCGGACGGTGAAGGTCTGCGCCAAAGCCAGGGTCGAGAAGGAGAGAACGGAAAAGGCAATGTGGGTCAGGTTCATGGTGGGCCGGTAGTGGTCCATGCGATCTGAAACCCCAAGCGTCGATCGAAGAAAACCGGACATACGGCTTCCCGGTTCTTTGCCCGCCGCGAGGTCTGCAAGACCTCAGCCGTCCAACAGCTCCGGCGCCCGCTGGCAGTTCGGGCACACGTACAGCCGCCTCGATCCTGCCTCCATCCGTAGGATCGGCGCCGCGCACTGGTGGCAGGGCTGACCGTCGCGGCCGAACACGAAGTGCCGGTAGCGCCACCGCGGCCAGCCCTCGGCCTTCAGTTCGCGGACGTGGTCGAGGTCGTTGGTCACGCCGGCGTGTCGCAGCGAGCGCCGGCTGATGGTCAGCACGGCGCGCGCGAGGTCCTCCACTTCGCGGTCGTCGAGATCGCAGGGCCGACGGTCGGGAGCGATGCGGGCGACGAACAGGATCTCGCTGCGCAGGTAGTTGCCGAGTCCCGACAGGCAGCTCTGGTCGAGGAGCAGCGCGGTGAGGCGACGGCGGCGGAAGCGCGGGTCCTGCAGGCGTGCGGCGACGTCTTGCCAGGTGACTCCCGGGTCCAGGACCTCGGGGCCGAGCTTCGCCAGGAATCGATGCGTCGCGAGTTCGGCATCCTGCAGGATCGCCACGTCCGACGCGCTGTAGAGCAGTGCCGAGTGGGTGGCGTTGTGCAGCCCGACACGCAGGCTGCGCGTGGTCTGCGGCAGCTTGCCGGCGCGCTGCACGTACCACTTCCCGTAGAGCTGGTTGTGCGAGTAGAGGTTCACACCTCCTTCGAAGCGGGTCAGCATCGCCTTGCCGTGCGCGTCGACCGAGAGCACCTCGCGACCGCGTAGTCGACGCTCCCAGGGCTTCAGGTGCTCGAACGCGAACTCGACCGACTCGAGCGGCTTGCCGGCGAGCGCCTTGTGGATGCGCGCCGCGGCGCGGTGGATCTCGGGGCCTTCGGGCATCGGACGGGACCCTTCGCCGGGCGGGCCGGGCGGATGCCGGCGGGGCGTGGCGGGCGCATCACTCCGCGAGGCGTTTGGCCTCGAAGCGCGAGTTGCCGTGGCTCAGACGGAAGCCGGTGACCGTGCCCTCGTCGTCGCGCCAGAAGTGGACCGTCAGCACGCTGAGTCCGCGCACCGAGAAGAAGTCCGCTTCCGCGGCGGAATGGAAGATCCGGGCGCCACCGCTGCCGGTGAGGAGTTCGCCCTCGGCGACCAGATGGTCGTCGTTCCGGCGGACGGTCAGTCGGTAGGTCCGCTCGTCGACGGTGATCGCGTAGGCGCCCGCGTAGCCGTCGAGCACCTCGTCCGGCAGGCGCGGTCCCTTCCGTTCCTCGATCCGCTGCTTCTCCGCGGCGCGCTGCCGCTCGGCGAACGACTCGAAGGCCTCGTTCCGCTCGAACAGAGCGGGGAGTTCCAACACCCGCGCGCCCTTTGCGAGCTCCTCGCGCAGGTCGAGGACCACCGGGTGGTCGTAGTCGTGGAACAGGTAGAGCCGCACCTCCAGGGTCTTCAGATCGAAGACGTTGGAGTAGACGGTCGCGACCTGTTCGCCACGTTGCGCGCCGGCGGCGAGGGCGCGCGTGCACAGCGCGAGGTCGGTGGTCTCGCGGGCCTCCAGCAAGTCGAGGACCGCGGAATAGCGCGGGCATTGGGCGCGGTCGTCTTCGTGTGCCGATTGGTAGAAGTTGGTGCAGACCAGTTGGCCGTCGCCGTCCCCGATCCGCACGAAATCGTCGCCCTCCACGATCACCGCATCGCCGCTTGCATCCGCGAACAGCAGCATCCCGCGGGTCAGGACCGGCCGCAGATCGATCGTCTTCAGGAACGCGACGACCTCCGCGACCGAGCTGCAGGTGCGCATCGCCTCGCTGATCGGATTGCCGGGGAAACGTGTATGGCTCGACTGCCTGGTCATCTCGCGCGGTGCGGTGGCGAAGCCGTCGAAAGCGAGCCCGGCATCGTTCAGACCGCCCTGCGGAAAGCCGTTGTCGTAGCCGACGTACAGGACTCCGTGCCGCGACTTCTCGGGTGGCTCGAACCACACCCGGGTCTCGGCGTACCAGAAGTCCTCGTTGTTGCAGAACAGCACGCGACCATCGCCTCTGACGAGAAAGGCGGAGCAGGGCTGCACCGGGACGCACAGGAGGGCAATCGCGAGCACGGAGCGGAGAGCTGCCATCTCGGGACGATATCCGGAAGGTCGTCCCGCGTGGCAGGTCAGCGGCGTCGTGGATCCTGCGGACTCGACGTCCCCTCGCTGAGGCTCTTCCAGACGGTCCGTGCGTCCCTCACGGCTTCCATCCTCCAGCCCTTTGGCTCGGTCTTCCGGAGGATCGACTCGGCGCGGTCGATCAGGTCGCGCGATCGCCCGAGATCGACTGCGGCGGTCACCTGCCCGAGGTGTGCGAGTACGATCCCCACCCCCGGGTCCTCCGGGCCGAAGGTCCTTTCGCACTCCGCGAGCACGGGCTCGAGCAGCGCGATGGCGGCGTTCGGGTCGAGGGGCTCGGCGTGCCCCGTCTCGGTGCGGTCAGTGATCGCACCCGAGACGTGGGACCAGGTCCGTCGCAGGTCCTCGCGCTCGTCGGGCTGGTATCGCAGCAGCACCGGGACCGCCGCGCGCGCGGTGCGTTCGCAGTCGACAGCGCGGCCGCGTTGCCGCATGACGAAGGCCAGCTGGTTGCGCAGAAGTCCGACCTGGAGGTGCTCGGCGCCGAGGTGTTCCTCGCAGTAGGCCTCGAGCCCCTGCAGGCCTTCGACGTCGCCGCGCATCCGCAGGATCGACCGCAGACGATCGATCGAGTGATGGGTGTCGTCGTGCTCGGGGCCGAACGCTCGCATCCGGATGTCCAATGCTTCGCGGCCGAGCTGCTCCGCCCGGGGAAGGTCCTTTCGCGTTGCGTCCGACTCGAGCGCCGAGAGGTTGTGCATTACGACCGCGACCATCGGGTGGTCGTCTCCGAACAGCTCGAGGCGGATCGCCAGCGATCGCTCGTATTGGCGCCGCGCCTCGGCGAAGCGGCCGAGCTGCTTCAGGGAGTAGCCATAGGCGTTGTGCGCGATCGCTGCGACCCGACTTCCTGGCTGGTCCGCATCCAGTTGATCGATCGAGGCACGCAGCAGACCCTCAGCCTCTGCATGGCGACCTCGCCGGTTCAGCACGACTCCGAGCTTGGATTGCGTCGTGGCATAGCGCGGGTGCTCGCGGGTCAGGACCTGTTCGGCGAGATCGAGCGCCGTCCTGAGGTGGGATTCCGAATCGTCGAGCCGCCCGTTCAGGTAGTAGGCGAAGCCGAGTTCGGCGTGGAGTCCCGGCAAGGTCTTGGTGCCGACATCGGACTCCAATACGGGGCTGGATAGAGCTCGCTCCAGCGGCGCGATCGCGCGCTGATGTTCGCCGATCGAGATCAGCGAGCTTCCCAGGCTGTGGAGGTCCTTGACGACATCGATGTCGTCCAGCGGGCGCTGCATCACCCCGTCCAGCGCGATCTCCAGTTGCTCGCGGGCTTCGGCGAGATGGCCGGCGTCGATCTGCCGTGCGACGACGTGGGTGCGTTGATCCTCGGTGCGGCGCGAGTCTTCCCCGGTCTGCTCGCGGGCCCGCTCGAGGCCTTCCATCGCCAGGCTCTCCGCCTCTTCGTAGCGGTCCAGGTGCGCGAGGATCTGGGACAGCAACTCGCGGTTGGACTGCAGCTCGGGTGCCTCGGGCGGGAGCACTCGCTGTCGGATCCCCAGGGCTCGGCGCGCCTGGGTCTCGGCATCGTGATAGCGACCGATGGACAATAGGGCTTCTGCCAAGGCGACCCGGATGCCGGCCTCGGCCTCGGGATGGATGAAGCGGGTCCGGTCGACCTGCAGGATCGCCCGTTCCAGCACCTCGGCGATCGTCTGCAGGCCGAGTTCCGCTGGCGTGAGCCCATCGAGACCCAGCACGCGCTGCACCAGGAAGTGGTTCACTGCATAGACCTTGGCGACCTCCGCGGCGAGGTCGTTGCGCGCATCGACGGCCTCGGCGCGGGCCGTCTCCGTCTGCAAGGCGAGAACCGAGATCGTCAGAACCGACACCGACAGGATCGCCACGGCCGCCGCCGCCATCGGATTGCGCTGGCTCCAACGACGCAGGCGCAGCATCGCGCTGGGCCGGCTCGCCTGGATCGGTTGGAACTCCCGCAGTCGCCGCAGCTCGTCGGCCAGCTCCGCGGCGGTGCCATAACGTCCTCGGCGGTCCTTCTCGATGGCCTTCTGCAGCACCGTCTCCACGTCGCGCGGCAACCAGGGACAGCGCTTGCGCAGGCGCGGTGGCACGTCCTGCAGCACGGCATCGTGGATGTCGCGCACGGAGATACCGGAGAAGGCCGGGACGCCAGCGATCCACTCGTAGAGCGTGACCCCCAGCGAGTAGACATCGGTGCGGCCGTCGAGACCGGTCACAGGATCGAATCGACCCGGCGCGATCTGCTCGGGCGACATGTAGGCCGGAGTGCCCGGCGCGTCGCCGGAGACGGTCAGCGCCTCATCCGCCTCGCCGCGCGCCAGCCCGAAGTCCAGCACCACCGGCTCGAGATGGGTCGGCTCCCTGGTCGTCGTGTCCGAGGAGCCACGCGGCTCCAGCATGATGTTGGCCGGCTTGATGTCGCGGTGGACGACGCCGGCCTCGTGGGCGTGGTGCAAGGCCCTCGCGACCTTCTCGCCGACCTCGAGCACCTCGCGCAGTTCCGTACGGTCGATCCCGGGCACCTGGTTCTTGTCCCGGGCGGCGATGTGCTGTTGCAGGGTCTCGCCGGCGCACAGGCGCATCGCCATGAACGGAGTGCCGTTCGCTTCGTCGACCTCGTAGACCGGACAGATGTTCGGGTGGTCGAGTCTCGAGACCGCCTTCGCTTCGCGCCAGAATCGTTCGCGCGCCGAGTCCGTCAGCAGCCGTTCCGGGCGGATCGACTTCAGCGCCACGCGGCGGCCGAGTTCGACGTGGATCGCCTCGTGGACGACACCCATACCGCCCATGCCCAGACGCTGCAGCAGGCGGTAGTTGCCGAGTCGTCCGTCGCTGGCGGGTGTGGCACCGAGGCCGAGCGCACCGACCCGGTCACCGAGCCGGTGCAGCCGGGTGGCGAACTCCGGGTGCCGCGCGCAGACCTCTTCGAGCGCCTGCTGATCGCCCTCCTCGAGCCGTTCGATCGCTTCGGCGAGCAGCTCCTCGACGCGGGAGTCGTCGTTCATGTCCTCTCCTGTTCCTCGATCCGCATGGCGAGCCGGGCGGTGCCGCGCGACACGAGGTTGCGGACCGAGCCGACCGACCGCCCGAGACGGCCCGCGATCTCGTCGTAGGAGAGTCCGACGATGCGGCGTAGCACGACGGCCTCGCGATAGTCGGCAGGCAGCGTATCGAACGCCTGCTCGACCAACGCCATGTGCTCGCGCGCCGCCGCCGCCTCGCTCGGGGTGCACATCGACGCGTAGACGGTCGCCAGTTCCATCGGCACCTCGCGGGCCGCGTCGCGCCGGCGGGTCCGATAGAAGCGGTCCTTGTTCTGGATCTTGCGCAGCGCCTGCACGCACAGCCAATGGCGGAACTCGGCGTCGGAGCGGTATTCGAACGACGACAGGTCGCCGAGCGCCGCCACGCAGGCCGACTGCACCAGGTCGCTGACCGACTCCTTGTTGCGGATCTGCGGTCCGGCCTGCAGCCGTACGAACGCCACCATCGACGGCAGGTGCTCGACCATCAGGGCCTGCAACGCCGCGCGGTCGCCGGCGCGCGCGCGCTCGGTGAGGTCCCTGGTCTGCGAGATCGGTTGGGGCTCCGCGTCTCCGTCCACGTCGGGCAGACTAACGTTCCCGGGACCGCATGGATACCTCCGGAGTCGCTGGCGCGGTCAGCGGCGCAACGGGCTGCCGAGCGGGAAGCCTTCGATCCACCAGCGATCGACGCCCTCGGGTTCGATCGGTCGCGGCTCGCCGGCGCGCAGCGGCAGATGGAACAGGCCGATGGTGAGATGCAGGTCCCACATCGCCCGCAGCGTCTTGCCGTCGCGGAGCGTGGTCCCACCACCGCTGGTGCCGAGGATCCACGCACCGGTCTCGCGGCGGGCGCGCAGCAGCATGGCGCGGCCGGGGGACCCGTCGTCGTCCTGCGCGTGGATCAAGAGGAAGGAATCGAGCGCGCCGTCGGTCGTGCGCCAACCAAGGGGGCAGAGGTAGACGAAGCCTCCGAGCCAGCCGGAGGAGTTCCGCAACTCGACCGCGACCTCCGGATCGGCCACCGGCTCCCCGGCTGCGTTGGTCCGGGAGTCGATCAGCAACAACGTCCCTTCCAGTCCTAGACGATCTCGCAGCAGCTCCTGGAAGTAGGTCGAGGAGTTGGGCACATGGTCGATCCGCGGCACCGCCTCGCCGACCCGCGCGAGCAGCGCTGAATCGATCATGAGCGGACCGCTGCCGAGCAGTCGCTCGTTGGCATAGAGCGTCGGCGGCGCCGCGGATTCGGGGCGCGGTCCGCCCTCGATCGAGCTACCCCATACCCCGACTTCGAACCGGAAGTGGAACTCCGCGCGGCGTGATGGCACCGCCAACCACCAATAGGCTGCGGCTGCGCCCAGCAGGACCAGCGCGACCACGATCGCGACGAACGGCTTCAATCGGCACCTCCCCGCAGCAGCTCGATCGACCGCACCTCGACCCGCATGTCCTGGCCGCCGTGGAGCTGCAGACCGATGCGCCCCTTCAGCCGCCCCGGGTCGTCGACCAGTCGCGTCATCCGCACGCCATTGACGTAGACCTCGACGCGGCGGCCGATCGCGACCACCAGCATCTCGTTCCACTCGCCCGATCGGAACGCCTGCTCGACCCGCTCCTTCGACGGGATCTGCACGCGCGCCCGACCGCCGGTCTCGTACAGCATCCCCGCATCGCGCGTCGCGTCGATCTCGGCCTGGAAGCCGTGCACGCCGACCGCACCGCTCACCGGCTCGCAGCGGAAGTAGAACCCGCTGTTGCCCTGCACCGCCCGGTAGACCAGCCGCGCCGCGAAGTCGTCGACCTCGAAGGTCGACAGCAGGATGCCGTGCCGTGGTTCGCTCTTGGCGCAGAAGCCACACACCGCGCCATCTTCGATCTGCCAGGTGCCGCCGGGGATCGGCTGCCAGCGCGCGGGATCGATCGGCTGCGCGCCGTCGAGCACGGTCTCCCAGCGGGCGCTCGGCGCGCGTTCGATCGTCGGCTCGCGCAGGTCGACATGGCCCGAACCGGTGACCTCGATCGCGAGTCCGCCTTCCAACACCCGCGGATCGAGCGCCATGCTCGGTTCTCCGCCGTCGATCCGCACCTCGACCACGGCGCCGCGCAGCACGATGTTCGCATGGTGCCAGCGCATTGCGCGTGCGTCATTGGCCTCGTCGTCGCCGAGATCGACGATGCTGCCGGGAGCGTGACCACCTGCCAGTCGGATCCGGTGTCCGTGCGCGGCGCCCTCGCGTACGCGCAGCGACAGCTCGGCGCCGGCGTCCGCGCGCCATGCGAGCGAGATGCGACCGTCGCCGAGCGGCTGTTCGGCGCGGAGCAGCGTCGGCTCGTCGACGTCTGCCTGGATCCGGACACCGTCCTCGACCGCGGTGATCCGCTCCGGAGCACTCGCCTCGGCCCGCCAGCCATTCCAAATGGCGGCTTCCTGCGCGTTGGCCCAGACGGAGGTCGTGGACAGGAACACGAAGGCGACGAGCGCTCGGGATCTGAAGTGGGTGGTCATGGGGCGGTCTAGGAGGTCGGGTCACGGGACACGTTCCGATCCAGTGCGTGCCAAGACTCCAGGAACACGAGTGCTCAGGTCGAAGCCGCGAAACGCAGCCGAATCGGTGGATTCGGCGAGGCTTCGGGGCGAGATCCTGGGCGCGAGGGCGCGTGCTGGACGGAATGGTCTCCCGTGACACGGCCTCCTAGCGGTTCGGGAGGATGGCCGAGCGTCACCGGTCGGTCGCCCTGGAGCCACGACTTCCGTGGCGTTCTGACCGGACAGGGCCAGTTGGGGATCGGGTACGATCGGTCTCCGCTCATAGAAGGAAGAACACCCATGCGTGACCTCTCCATCGCCCTGGTCTTCGGCGCACTGGCGTCGTTCCCGCTCGCCGCGCAGAACACGATCGTCGTCCAAGGCGGCGGCGCGGCCCTTCAGCAGGCCGTCGACGCCGCCATGCCGGGCGACCGACTGGATGTCCATGCCGGGAGCTACCTGCCGGTGCAGATCGCCAAGGGGATCACGGTCGATTGTCGCCCCGGTGTGGTCGTGCGCGGCTCGAACGTCCCCGTGCTGATCGTCACCGGAGTGCCGGCCACGGAGAGTCTCACCTTGCTCGGCGGCGCGTTCGAGGGCGGTGGTCTGCTCTCCGGGCCACCGGTGTCGATCCAGGGTTGTGCCGGGCAGATCGTGGTCGACGGTATCGAGGTGCGGACGCCGAACGTCGTGCGCAACTCGTTGTCGGTCACGTCGAACAGCGGCCCGGTGCTGTTCCGCCGGATCGATCTCGGCACCGACGACTACTTCCTTTCCTCGGCCTTGGTCAGCGCCTGCGACCAGGTGAGTTTCTCGCATTGCCCGAACCTGCCGCCGCTGGCGATCGCCGGCTCGCGGGTGGTGGTCGAGGAGTGTGTGATCGCGGGCCGCAATGCCTCGATCGGCCTGGCGATGAATTCGGGCGACGTGTCGGTGGCGGGCGGGACGATCGTGGGCAGCTTCGAGTTCAGCGCGTTGAACCCGCTGCCGGCGATCCGGATGGCTGGGGGGCGACTGTCGCTCGCCGGGGCAGGCTCCGTCGTCGCGGGTCGGCTCGGTCCGAATGCGGCACCTGCGATCGATCTGCGCGGCGGCGAGGTCCGGTTGGCGCCGACGGTCGCTCTGAACTCGACGCATCCGACACCGATCCTCAACAGTGGCGGACTGGTGGTCCCCGCGGCACTGCCTGCAGTGTCCGTGGACGGCGTGCCGCCGGGTTCGGTCCTCGCGGTCGACGTCCTCGCCGAGGCCGCCAGCCTCACCGCAGTCTTCGTCGATGTGCCGCGCACGCCGACCCCCTTGCCCTTCGGCGACTTCTGGGTCGGCCTCGACAGTCCGTTCCTCGACCTCCGCACCACGCCCGCTTCGGGCAGCTACCAGTTCTCTGGTGGACTGCCGAACTCGCTGCCGCTCGGCCTGCCGGTCTGCCTGCAGCCGGTCTCGGTGACGACCGCGGGCCAGCTCTGGGTAGGCCCTGCAGCGCGGACGACCCTGCGCTGACCGGGCAAGTTGTCGACCGTTGGGAAGCTGCTACCTTCGCGCGCCGCGACCGGATGCCCGGCGCGACTTCGCATGCGACACGCTTCCACGGCCCTCCTCCTCGCCGCCCTCTGCCCGGCCCAGGATCCCGGTGACGCGATCCACCGACTGCACCGCGAAGGCGTGCTCGGCACGTCGATGACTTTGGTCGTCCACGGCGGCGACCGTGAGCAGGCGGAGAAGGTCGAGACGCGGGTGCTCCAGGAGATCGAGCGGCTCGACCGCATCCTGAGCCGATACGTCCCGGACTCGGAGCTGCGGCGCTTCGCGGCCAGCCAGGGTGAGCAGGAGATCTCGCTCGACCTGGCGCGCGTGCTGCGCTTCTGCGGGCTCTGGCGGGAGCGTTCGGGCGGCGTGTTCGAGCCTGGCGTGGCGGCGCTCGCGGCGCTCTGGCGTGATGCGGAGGAGAGTCCTCCGTCTGCCGAACAGTTGGCGACGGCCGTTGCGAAGGCCACCGCGCCGCAATGGACGCTCGACTACGAGCACCGGCTGGCCACGCGCGTCGGCGATGCCGAGTTCGACCTCGACGGCCTGGCCAAGGGCTACGTCCTCGACGTCGCCTGCCAGAAGACCTGGCAGCAGTTCGGCGGCCTGGTCGAGGGCTTCGTGCTGGAGATCGGCGGTGACGCGCGCATCGCCGGCGACGCCGCGCGCGTCGTCGCCGTCGTCGATCCGCGACACCCCGCCGACAATGCCGAACCGCTGTGCGAGGTCACCGTCACCGGCGCGATCGCCAGCAGCGGCGGCCATGCGCGCGGCTTCGAGGTGGGGGGCGAACACCTCTCGCACATCCTCGATCCGCGGACCGGCCGGCCGGTATCGCAGGTGCTCGGCGCCACGGTGGTGGCACCCGACGCGGTGACCGCCGATGCCTTGGCGACGATCCTCAACGTCCTCGAGCCGGCGGAGAGTCTCGCACTGGTCGCCGAGCAGAAAGACGTCGAGTGCCTGATCGTGGGCGCCGACGGCACGGTCCACCAGAGCCGCGGCTGGCGCTATCGCGTGGTGCATACCGCGGAGGCGGGCTCCGACGTGCAGGCCGGTAATCCCTCGGCCTGGCCCGGCGGAGCCGAGCTGCAGGTCGCCTTCGAACTCGCCGACCCGTCACAGGGCGGCAAGCGCCGCACCGGCATCGAACGGCCCTACGTGGCGATCTGGATCGAAGACGCCGAGGGCGAGCCGGTGCGTACGCTGGTGCTGTGGGTCGAGAACCTCAATTGGCTCCGCGACCTCCGCGCCTGGAGCCGCCACCACGCCCGCGACCGCGAGTTCGTCGATGCGAAGACCCGCGCGACCCGCCGCCCGGGTGCCTACGACGTCACCTGGAACGGTCTGGACGACGAGGGCCGGCCGGTTGCGCCGGGCGACTACACCGTGCTGCTCGAAGCCGCGCGCGAGAACGGCACCTACCAGCTGATGAAGCAGGCGGTGACGATCGGCAGCGAGCCGTTCGAGCATGTGCTCGAGGGCAACGAGGAGATCAGCGCGGCGACCGTCCGCCTGGTGAAGCGGTCGGGCGACGGGGATTGAGGGTGGTGAGCGCGGCGACGATCGCGAGGACCGTGCGCCCGGCAATGCGCCTGGGAGTCGTGCCCCTCATCGCGTGACCTCCACCATCCGCAACCGATCCCGGTGGAGGACCAGCACGCGCCGCCCGTCGGCCGAGAGCGCGATGTCCAGGATCCGTCGTTCGAAGTCGACTCGCGCGACCTCCACCGCGGCTGCGACGTCCCAGAGCACCAGCGCGGCCGACTCCACGCCGAGCATCGTTCCGTCCGGGAGGCGATGCACGTCCTGCCAGCTCGTGCCGTGGGTCGCCACGAGTTCGCGGGTCGCGACGTCGTAGACCTGGAGATCATCGGTCGTCGGCGCGAACACCTGCCGACCGTCGGCGGTGAAGGCGAGGCCGAGCGGCAGCCTCTCGATGTGGAGCTTCGCGCTCCTCTGCCCGTCCGGATCGAAGAACATCAACTTGCCGTAGCCGGGGCCGATGCAGCTCGGAGAGGGGTCGATCCCGACCAGGGTCGCGCCGTCGGGCGAGATCGCGAGGTGCAGCGATGGATGGCTGCGCGAACCCACCGCGCGCAGCGGCTCGGCCTCGAGATCCACGTGCAGTGCACCGAGCGAGAGAATGCGGCCATTCGCCAGGAGACGAGGGCGGCCGACGGGACTCGGGTCTTCGAAGCCTCTGGGCAGATCGATGGACTGGGACAACACCGCGGAGTCGGCGGTGGGCAACCAGTATTGGAGTTGCCCGACGAAGCGGTTCTCCGCGTCGAGCTGCTCGCTGTCGAGGTGCACCGCGATCTCGGGTCGGTCGCCGGGCGTGAGCAGGGTGCCGCGCGAGGGCAGCGACCCGGCATCGACCTCTTCGAGGTCCAGGCCCCGGAGCCGGAACAGCCGGCGTCCGGCGTCGAACGTGTCGACCGCCACATGCCGGCCGTCGCCGCTGAATGCCGCTGCCCGGGGTGCTGCGTGGTGCGCTGGATCGAGGAACCTTGGCAGTCCGGGTGCGAGTCCCTGGATCTCGATGCCGCGATCGGTCGCGCGCGCGATGTGGCTGCCGTCGGCTTGCAGCGCGATCGCGGTGGATCGACCGGTCCACTCACTCCGCTGGCCGTCGCGGGTCAACACGCAGTCGGTGTCGCTCGAGCTCACGACGACCCGCTCGCCGTCTTCGGAAGCCAGGAGAGTTCGGCACCGTCTCGGGAGCACCTGCGACCTGCCGAAGATCCGGTTCGAGCCGGTGCTCGCGACCCACATCGGCTGAGGTCCAGCGGGCCAGGTGAGCGCGACCGGCGTATCCGTGAGCTGATGGCTCCGCAGCAGCGCCCCGTCGTGCGCCGCGAGGATATGTAGCGCGCCGTTGATGGCCGACAGCGCGAGGCGGCTGCCGCTCGGTGAGAAGGCCAGCGCCGTCACCTGGATGGTCTTGCAGTCCGGCGACTGTCGGGTGATCGAGCCGCTGGCGAGTTCGAGGATGTGCACTACGCGGTCGCTGCCGACCCAGGCGATGCGCGTGCCGTCGCGGCTCCAGTCCAGCGCCCCGGGGCTGCCCGAGGGCTCGCGGAGCAATTCCTGCCCCGTCGCGACCTCCCAGACCGTCAGGTCGTGACCTAGCGCGGCGAGCCGGTCACCATCCGGCGAGAAGCGGAGCCCGCCGATCCGATGGTAGGAGGCCGGGACGCGGCGAAGGATCTCGCCCGCGCGGAGGTCGAAGACCACCACGTCGCCCTGGTCGCCGCCGCTGGCGAGCAGTCGTCCGTCGGGCGAGAACGTCAGGCTGTGCGAGATCGCGCCGGCCACGAGCCGCTCCGGTCCCACCGCGAAGCGCGGCGGGCGGAGGGCCGGTGGGACCTGGGCCACGCCGGAGGTTCCCAGGGCGACGCCCCACAGCAGGAGCGTGAGGATCGGTTCTCTCATGGTCGGCTTCCGTCGAGCCGGGGGCGCATCGACTCTACGGCACGGAACCCGGTCCCAGGACGGGTCGGGTGCCGAGATCGATTGCGAGTCGTTGTGACGACGATCCAGGGAGTTACGTTCGCGCGCCGCTTCTCGCCTGCCCCCGCACCCCCGATTCCCCCGATGCGACACCTCTTCCTGGCCGTGGTCCTCGCCGCGCCTTGCGTGGCTCAGGCGACCGAAGATTCCACCCACCGCCTGCACCGCGAGGGCGTGCTGGGCACCTCGATGACGCTGGTGGTCCACGGCGGCGACCAGGCCCTGGCCGAGCAGGTCGAGGCGCGGGTGCTCGAGGAGGTCGAGAAGCTGGCTGCGGTGCTCAGCGGCTACGACCCCGAGTCGGAGCTGCGGCGCTTCGCGGCGAGCCACGGCGAGCAGAAGGTCTCGTTCGACCTCGCGCGGGTGCTGCGGGCCTGCGAACAGTGGCGCGAGCGCTCGGGCGGGGCGTTCGAGCCGGGTGTGGCAGCGATCGCGGCGCTGTGGCGGGACGCGGGCAAACAGGAGCCGGATGCGGGAGCTTTGGCGGCGGCGGTGGAGCGGGCGCATGCGCCGCAATGGAGCCTGGACTTCCGCACCCGCACCGCGGAGCGGCTCGGCGATGCGCCCTTCGATCTCGACGGGCTGGCCAAGGGCTACGTGCTCGACGGGGCCGCTCGGCGCGCGTGGCTGAAGTTCGGCCGCGACCTCGACGGCTTCGTCCTCGACATCGGCGGCGATCTGGTCGTCGCAGGCGAAGGCGAGCGCCCGGTCGGCGTCGTCGATCCGCGACGGCCGGCCGACAATGCCGAGCCGTTGTGCCAGATCCTGGTCGGCGGCGCGGTCGCCACCAGCGGCGGCTACGCGCGCGGCTTCGAGGTGGGTGGCAAGCACCGCTCGCACATCCTCGATCCGCGGACCGGCCGGCCGGTGGAACACGTGCTCGGCGCGACCGTGGTGGCACCCGATGCGGTGACCGCCGACGCATTGGCGACGATCCTGAACGTCGTCGAACCGCAGCAGGGTCTCGCGCTGGTCGCGGAGCGGGAGGGTGTCCAGTGCCTCATCGTCGCCGCCGACGGGACGATCCATCGCAGTCCGGGTTGGTCGAGCCTGGAGGTCGGCGCCGCGTCGGATCCGGCCGACGTCCCGGCAACCGCGGGTGCGGGTTGGCCCGAGGGCCAGCAGATGGTCGTCGCCTTCGAGCTCGCCGACCCGTCGGCGGGCGGCGGTGGCCGGCGGGGTCGCGGTGGTGCCAAGCGGCCCTACGTCGCGGTGTGGGTCGAGGACGCCTCGGGTCAGCCGGTCCGCACGCTGGCCCTGTGGGTCGAGAACCTCAAGTGGCTGCGCGACCTGCGCCAGTGGAGCCGGTTGCATGGCCGCGACCGGGACTTCGTCGACTCGATCTCCCGCGCCACGCGCCGGCCCGGCGCCTATGAACTCGCCTGGGACGGGCTCGACGACCAGGGCCACGCGGTGCCGGCCGGCAGCTACACGGTGTTCCTGGAAGCGGCGCGCGAACACGGCACCTACCAGCTCATGAAGCAGGCCGTGACCGTCGGCGGTCGACCCTTCGAGCACGAACTCGAGGGCAATGCCGAGATCAGTGCCGCCGCGATCCGCTTCGGGTCGAAGTCGGGGGCGAATCGTTGAGCGACGCGCCGAAGCGCCGCAAGTCGCTGGCCTGGTGGGTGCGCTGGGCCCACGTCTACGTGTCGATGATCGGCTTCCTGGCGCTCCTGGGATTCGCGGTCACCGGCCTGACCCTGAACCACGCTTCGTACTTCGAGGGCCCGCCCGGCGATCCGGTCGAGGTCGAGGGCACGCTCGATCGGGCATGGCTACCCGAGGCAGACGACGGCGTCGACAAGCTGGCGATCGCTGAATCGCTGCGCGCCGAGCACGGCCTGCGCGGTGCGGTCACCGAGTTCCTGGTCGACCCCGAGGAGCTCCTCATCGTGTTCAAGGGCCCGGGTTACTCGGCCGACGTGTTCGTCGACCGCGAGGCCGCGAGCTACACGCTGATCGAGCAGGCCCGGGGCTGGATGGCGATCCTCGACGACCTGCACAAGGGCCGGGATAGCGGCGAGGCGTGGAGCTGGGTCGTGGACGTGTCGGCGGTGCTGATGACGCTGACTTCGCTCACCGGCATCTGGCTGCTGCTCTACCTGAAGAAGCGGCGCGGCCCGTCGCTGTGGGCCGGGCTGGCGGGAGCGGTCACCCTGGTGGTGATCTATTGGCTCGCAGTGCCCTGAAGACCGGTGCCCTGAAGACCGGTGCCGTCAGCGGAACCGCGTCACCGTCCGCGCTACGTCGTCGGCGTAGGAGCCGCCGAACAGCCGTGCGTGCACCAGGAGCGGGTAGAGGTTGTAGAGCGCGCAGCGCTCGCGCCAGAACGCCGCGTCGGGCCTGCCGGTGCGTTCGCGGTAGCGGGCCCGGAACCGTTCGCCGAACGACGCGAACAGCGCGGTGAACGCCAGCTCCACCTCGGGGTGGCCGACGTGGAGGGCGGGGTCGATCAGCGCGGTCACGTGCTCGCCATCGCTGAGCACGTTGCCCGACCAAAGGTCGCCGTGCAGCAGCGCGCCGCGCGTTGGCTCTTCGAGCCACTCGTCGAGTCGACCGGCCAGATGTTCGACGGCCCGCAAGGTCTCCTTCGTCAATCGTCCCGCGTTGCGCGCCTCGCGCGCCATATGGACCAGCCGGTGCTCGGCGAAGAACGGCAACCAATGCGTGCTGCGCGGATTGGGCTGGACCAGGCCGCCGATGCGCGTGTCGTAGTCGTACCCGTAGCGTGGATCGGTCAGCGGCGCCGTGTGCAGATCGGCGAGCACGTCGGCGAGGTGTTCCTCGGCCGAACCCCGTGCGCCGGTGCGGCCTTCGACGAAGTCCATCACCAGCAGATCGGGGCGCGCCAGCCGCACGCGTGGGGCCGGTGCCTTCACCGCTGCCAGGTCGCGCAGCATCCGCGCCTCGACCTCGAGCCCCGAGGACCCACTGGGATCGAGCTTGGCGACCAGCTTCGCGCCGTTGGCCGAGGTGACCGCCACGACGTCGCCCACGCAGCCGCCGGCGAGTCGTTCGGTGCGCGCGACCTCGAAGCCGAGTGAGGTCCGTAAGGCTTCGGCCAGATCCATGCGTCAGCCCTTGGCGACCTTCGGCGTCCGCGCCAGGCGCAGCGGCGGCGCCTGGCCCTGCTTGTCCTCGCCCATGTAGATGGTCTGGTGCGGGAACGGGATCTCGATGCCGCGCTCGTCGAAGACCTTCTTCATGCGCCGATTGAACTCGCGGCCCACGCTCCATTGCGCAGCCGGCATGGTCTTCAGCCGGGCCCGGATGATCACCGCCGAGTCCTCGAAGCGGTCGACGCCGAGGATCTCGATCGGCTCGAGGATCTGGTGCCGCCACGCGCGGTCCTTCTGCATGCCCGCACCGATCTCGCGCAGCACGTCCATCACCTCGTCGCAGTCCTCGCGGTAGGCGACGCCGCACTCGATCAAATAGCGCCCATACTCGCGCGTGAAGTTGGTGATCGTCTCGATCTGCCCCCAGGGGAAGGTGTGCAGGTTGCCCGACAGATCACGCAGCTGGATCGTCCGGATGTTGATGGTCTCGACCACACCGCCGGTGCCGGACACCGAGACGATGTCGCCGACCGACACGTTGTCCTCCAGAAGGTTGAAGGTGCCGGTGATGATGTCCTTCACCAGCGACTGGGCACCGAAGCCGATGGCGAGGCCGACGAAGCTGACGCTCGCCAGGATCGGGCCGATCGACACGCCGAGCTGGCTCATCACCATCAGGATCGCCAGCACGGTCACGACCACGCGGATCGCCTTGTTGGCCAGCGGCACCAGCGTGCGGATCTTCGCCGAGTCCTTCGACTCGCGCTGGCGTCGCTTCAGGTAGGTGGTGGCCAGGGCGGTCGACGCGTCGATCACCGCCAGCGCCAGCAGCACGATCAGGAACACCCCGAGCGCCATCGCGATGAGGTTGCGTACGCCCTCGGAGTTCAGCAGGTCGAGGGTTCCCAGGCCCCAGGCGTCGAAGGCGAAGCCGAGCACGGTGATCCACACGACCGCGTAGCTGGCCGCGCGGAGCAGGCCGATGTAGCGCGGCACGTTGCGGTCGAAGTTCGGCAGCGAGCCGGTCCAGTCGATCAGTTGATCGTGGAGGCGCTTCAGCAGCGAGTTGACGAGCGAGAGGACCACCAGTGCGCCGCAGATCCACAGCGCCGTGATGCCGGTCGCACGCATCGCCGTGACGAAGCCGTTCTCGATGCCGCTGAGCCACAGCAGGTAGAGGCCGGCCACGTAGACCAGGGCGAGGATCCACCAGAGGCGGCCGACCACACCGAGCACCCGCTGGTGCAACCGCGTCGCCCCGTGGGCCGCCGCGTCCGAATCGGCCTTCTCGCCCACCTCCGCAGCGGCCGTATGGTCTACCACCTGTTCGGGAGGGGGAGCTTCCTGACCGAGCGCCTCCGGCTCGGCGCGGACCAGTCGACCTCGCACGCGCAGGATGGTCACCACCGCGGCCACGAACAGCAGCAGGGCGTAGAGGTCGCGCAGCGGGTCGGAGAGTTCGCGCGAGGCGCCGAGCGAGCGGACCACGTCGAGCGCGAAGTAGCCCCAGACCGCGAGGATCGCGGTGCGGTCGAGGGTGCGGAGCATCCGCGCGGCGTGCTCGCTGTCGAGCGGCACCAGCCGGATCTCCGGGGAGTTCGGCGAGAGCACCACCAGCAGCAGCGCGCGGATCGAGCGTTCGAGCGCGTAGGCGCCGACCGCGGCCAGCGCGACCACGCCGCCTTCGTGGGTGAACGGCAGGGCGGTCGAAAGGCCGAAGACCGTCGCCGCTGCGCCCGCCGGTGGCACCAGGTCGACGAAGAGGCGGAGGGCGGCGCGGCCCAGCCGCCTGGGGATGGTGTAGTTCGGCTGGTCGTCCGAGCGCTCGCCGAGCGCCTTGCGAGGGCGGCGCAGGATCAGCCGCAGCAGGAAAGACACCAGCCAGCCGCCGACCAACACGCCCAGCACGAGGCCGGATTGCACCAGTAGCTCATTGCGCTGGGTGGGGTCCTGCAATCGGGTCCACAGGTCCTGCAACGCATCGGGAAGCTGGGCCAATTGGCCGCCGATCCGGCTCGCGGTGTCGGCGATCTCGGTGGTGAGCTGGCGGACGAACGACGAGACCGATTCGACCGAGCGCTCGGCGGCGCCCTCTTCTGCCTGCCCGGCGGCACCGCTCGCCGCGAGCAGGGCCTTCAATTGCTCGACGAGTGCGGCGCGCTTGTCGGGGTCCTCGATCCGGGCGACGAGGTCTTCCAGCGTCTGCTGCGAGACGCCTTCGGGGGGCTTCGGGGAGTCCTGGTCGCCCTGCGGTGCGGACTCGGCGGTCGCGCTACCGTCACCCGAGTCGGTTGGCGGAGGCGGGGTGTCCTGCGCGCGGAGGCTGCCGAGGAGCAGCGAGAGGCTGGCGCACGCAGCGAGGAGGAGGAGCCGGAGCGGGTGGAGGGCGTCCTGCATGGTCCCCAAGGTCGGACGCGCTGCGCGGTGAGGCAACCTTCGCGGGGCCAGTTCGTGGTTCGCCCCCCGGCGTCGCTCATCTGGAGTCCACGTATCCGGTCATCTCCAGATAGCCGTGGCCAGTGACGGCGTTTCCATTGCGCACTCCGGACACGTCCACCGCGCCCTCCCAATAGCGGAACGACAGATCGAGCTCCTGATCGTCGAGTGCGGCTTCGACGGTGAGGTCGAGTTCGCGCGAGGGAATCACCAGCCGCCAGGCGACCGGATAGCGCGCGCCGGACTCGGGGCTCGTCCAATGGCGGAGTTCGGTGAGGGTCACGTCCTCGAAGTCGAGCGCGGCCGAGGTGCCGGACTCGTCGACCAGGAGCCCCTTGCTGGCCGGATCCGCGGTGCCGTCGCTTCGCCGCATCCGGTACCACATGAGATCGACGGCACGCAGCGGGTCGGCCGGGTCGTCGCCGTCTAGCTGCAGCGCGAACCAGTCCCAGCCGACCTGGCCCGCGTCGAGCGCGCTGGTGCTCCACTCGCGGTCGAACCAGCCCGAGCCCGAGACCTCGAGGCGTTCGCCGTCGATCGTCACCGCACCGCGGCCGAGCATCCTGGGAATCGAGTAGTAGTAGCTGGCATTGCCGGGCGTGGCACTCTTCCGGCTGAGACCCCGCTCGCCCTGCAGCACCACGTCGCGGCCGCGCTCGAGGGTGAGATCGAAGGTGACCTCGCCCTCGGCGTGCAGGCGGAGCGGGAACAGCTCCTCGGGCCCGTCACTCGCGGCATGCCAGTCTTCGCAATGCACACGGAACGGCGCCGCGGTCACGCCGGCGAGGCCGCCCGCGCCGCGGACGAAGCGCTCGTGGTCGAAGGTCCGGCCACCGTCCACGTCGGCGAGCGCGAAGTGCGCCATCCAGACCGAGTCGGTGCGCCAGCGGGAGACCGGCCCGTCACTCGCGGTGGGATCCGGCGGTGCGAGCCGATTGCGGAAGAAGGTCAGGTGGTAGCCGAAGCGCCGCCCGGTCGCGGTCATGAGGTTGCCGGTGAAGTACCACCACTCGTTGCGGAAGTCGGGGTGGGCGCCGTGGTCGGCGGGGAACTCGAACGTGCGGATCTCGAGGGCCTTCGCATAGCCCTCGGTGTCGCCGTTGCCGAGCACGTCGGCGACCTGGAGCCCGGGGCGCTGCACGTCACGGTCGTCGTCGGAGGTGCCGCAGGCGGCAGCGAGCTGCAGGGCCATGAACAGGAGTGCACGTCGCATCATTCCTCCCGGAGTCCCCGCGCCACCGGCGTGTGCGACAGGGTCCGCGCCGGCCACCACGCGGCCAACAACGCGGCGCTGGTCGACAGCAGGACCGCTTCGAGGAGCACTCGCGGCGGCGTCTCGAAGTCGAGCAGGGTCCAGCCGAACGAGTGGCGGTGGACCACGTGGACCAACAGCCAGCCGAGCGCGATGCCGGTGGGGATCGACAGCAGTCCCGCGCACAGACCGAGCAGGCCGTTCTGCAGGAACACCGAGCGGACGATCCAGCCCGGCACCGCGCCGACCGCGCGCAACACCGCGGTTTCCCGGCGACGTTCGAGCTGCAGGCTGGCGAGCGCGCCGAGCACCCCGACGAAGGCGACCACCGCGCACAGCGCGCGCAGCACCGCGGTGACCGCGAAGGTGCGGTCGAAGATCTCCAGCGAGGTGTCGCGAAGCGCGCGGTTGGAGCGGGCGAGCACCTCCTGCGGCACTGCGGCCAGCGCGTCGCGGATCCGTTCGGTCAACGTGTCGGGATCGACGCCATCGGCAGCCCACAGCGCCATCGAACCGACCGCCGGGTCGTCCCAGAGCCGGTCGTAACGCTCGCGCGGCAGGATGCCGTAGCCGCGCTCGGACGCGTAGTCGCGGAAGATCGCGACCACCTCGAAGTCGTGCGGGCCGCGGTCGGTGGCGACGCGGAGCTTCCCGCCGACGTCGAGGTCGAGGCGGACGGCCAGCGGCTCGCTCACCAGCACGCCGTCGCGTGCGGCGGCGAGCACCGCGCGGATCTGGTCGAGGTCGCCGGCGACGAAGTCGAACATCGCGAGCGTGCCCGGGGCTGGCGTGATGGCGGCCAGCTCGACCTCGGCGGGGCCACGGGTTGGGGCGGGCGCCAGCAGATCGGTCGGGATGCGACGGTAGGTGGAGTGCGCGGCGATTCCGTCGACCGCGAGGATCGCCTCGATGGCGGCCGGATCGAGGTGCGACTCCAAGCGCGTGGCCATCGACTGCGGCACCGACACGTAGACGTCGGCGGCGAGAGTGGTGCCGAGCCAGTGGGCCACCGTGCTGCGGAAGCTCTGGATCATCACGCCGAGGCCGACCGTGGCGCTGACCGCGAGCATCAGCGTGGCGACCGCGACCGCGGTCCGGCTCAGCCCGGTCTCGGCGCTGCGCACCGCGTGGCTGCCGGCGCTGCCGAACCAACGGGTCAGCGGAGTGCGCGCCAGCCACAGGAGCGCCACGGTGCCGGTCGGCGCGAGCAGCGTGGCGCCGAGCAGGACCGCGAGGACCGCCGCATAGGCCAGCACCATGCCGCGACCCTCCGCCGCGAAGCCGAGCGCGAAGCCTACGATCACCAGCACGGCACCGACCCACGCCGCACGACCGGCGAACGAACGGGCGCGGCTCTCGAGTCCCGAGCGCAGCATCGCCATCCGCGGCTGCACCGAGGTCGCTTCCCAGGCCGGCGCGAGCGCCGCCGCGATGCCGACGACGATCCCGAGCAGCGCGGCGAGTGTGAGCGTCCACGGATCGACCTGGACCGCATCGACCTGCACCGCGGCATACAGCTCGCGGATCGTTCCGCCGACGATGCCTAGCAGCCCCTTCGCCAGCGCCACACCGAGCAGCAAGCCGGCCAGCGTGCCGAGCAGCGACAGCACCGCCGCCTCGATCAGCACCGCCGCGAACACCTGGCGCTTCGAGGCGCCGAGTGCGCGGAGCAGACCGAGCAGTGGGCGCCGGCGGACCACCGCGAGCTGCATCGCGTTGTGGACCAGGAACGCGCCGACCAGCAGCGACAGCAGGCTCAGTGCGGTGAGGTTCTGGCGGAAGGCGCGGGTCAGTTCATCGAGGGTGCCGCGGTCCGCGGAGGCCGATTCGAGGCGGAGTCCGGTGGGCAGGATGGTCTCGAGTGCAGTGGCCTGCGACGCGTCGAGTTCGAGGTCGATGCGGTCGAGGCGGCCGATCTGGTCGAGCAGTTCCTGCGCGGTCGCGAGGTCGCAAACCAGGACGTCCTGCAGACCGCGGCGCGCGAGATCGTCGCGGGGCCTGAGTGTGTCCACCAACTCCACGACACGCCGCACGCCCGAGACCTCGATCTCGAAGCGGTCGCCGACGGTGTGGCCGAGCGCCGTGGCCGTCTCGGGGACCACCGCCACCGCCCCGGGCGTGGTGAGCAGCGGACCGATCTCGGGCAGGCCGCCAGCGGGGTCCGAGCCGGCGGCGAAGGCGAACCACGGGCGCAGCGGAGCCTCGGCGAACGGGTCGATGCCGAGCACGCGGACGGTGCGGCCGCGGGCGTCGTCGACCACGACGCGCGCCAGGCCCTCCACCGCAGGTGCCGCGGAATCGAGTCCGCGCGCGACCCGCAGCTCCACCAACAGCTCGTCGGGCACGCCGCCAGGACCGCCGACGATGCGATGGGTGGCGCGACCGACGAGCGAGTCGACGGTCTGGTCGAAGGCGCGCGAGGCGCTGGCATTGGCGGCATCGACGCCGACCACCACCGCGACGCCGAGCGCGATCGCGAGGGTGGCGAGCAGCGGTTGCCAGGGGCGGTGCGCGACGAGGCGGCGGACCAGGCGCAGAAGTGCCGTCACGGCGCGTTCTGGGGCTGGAGGGTCTCGACTCGGAGATGGCCGTGGTCGAGGCGCAGCGCGCGGTCGCAGTGCGCGGCCGAGCGGATGCTGTGGGTCGCCATCAGCACCGCCGTGCCTTCCTCGCGGGCCAGCGTGTCGAGCAGGGCGAGCACCGACTCGGCGGTCTCCTCGTCGAGATTGCCGGTCGGTTCGTCGGCGAGGAGCAGGGT
This sequence comes from bacterium, assembly GCA_030432695.1. Classification (GTDB taxonomy): domain Bacteria; phylum Planctomycetota; class UBA1135; order UBA1135; family UBA2386; genus JAUILN01. Next base: position 104,602 of record JAUILN010000020.1, read on the forward strand.
CGGGCGGCGGACCAGGGCGCGGGCCAGGGCGACGCGCTGCTGCTCGCCGCCGGAGAGGTGATCCGGGTGCTCGGCGGCGCGGTCGGCGAGGCCGACGCGGTCGAGGAGTTCGTGCACCCGCGCGCGGCCGGCGCGGTCGAGGCGGCCGTCGAACTCGAGCGGCAGGGAGACGTTCTCGGCGACGGTCAGGACCGGCACCAGGTGGAACGCCTGAAAGACGAGGCCGACGGAGCGGCGGCGGAAGCGGGTCACGCCGGCTTCGTCGAGTGCACCGAGGTCCTCCCCGCCGACCAAGATGCGGCCGGCGTCGGGTCGGTCGATGCCTCCGGCGAGGTTGAGGAGGGTCGACTTGCCCGAGCCGCTGCGGCCGAGCAGGGCGACGCGTTCGGCCGGAGCGATCTCGAGGTCGATCGCTTCGAGGATGGTGCGCCGGGCATCTCCCTCGAAGTAGCTCTTCCCGACGCGCTCCAGGACGAGCGCCGCTCCGGGCGATCGGTTGGACTCGCTAGCTGCGCCGGCGGCGGAGGAAGGGGACGGAACGGGCATCGAACGCAGCATGGCGAGGATGCGCCGTTCGTGCGCGGGGTCGCCGCGGATTCCGCGCGCTGCGCTCGACCTCGTGGAGTCACACCCTGTGCGGCCGGTGTGAGCTTGTCACTTCGACCTCGTCACTTCGGAGGAGTCAGAAGCTCACTTCCCCCGCAGCGCCTCGGCAGCCTTCGACAGCCTCTGCCTCGCTTCATTGAAGCCCGCCTTCAGATCGTCGCCGACCTCGTCGAGCTTGTCGGCGCCCTCGTCGCGGGCCTCGTCGAGTCGGTCGCCGAGCGCGTTGAGATCCTCCTTCAGCTCCGCGCTTTGCCGATCCCAGGCCTCCTTCGCCTCACCGGTCGCGTCGGAAGCCTCGGCCTTCAGCTCTTCGTACTTGGCGCGCATCTGCGTCAGCTGTTCCTCGGAGCTGTTCATCAGCTCGTTCCACTGCCGAGCGACCAGGTCACCGGTCGCCTCGGCAGCCTCGTGGATCTCCCGCCGCGTCTCGACGGCCTGCGCGTCGTCGCCGCACGAGGCGACGCCGATGCCCAGCAGGACGAGGTAGGTGGCGGAGACGAGGTTGCAGAAGGTGCGCGGAAGGTCGTTCATGGTGCTGGACCCGGCAGTGGCCGGGTAGGCCAGGGGAGACAAGTCGCGTGCCGATGACACGACCGCGGCGTCAAGCGACGTCGGGTCCTCGGCTTGCATCGGCAGCCACGGTCGGCTGCGCGACGGGGCGGAGGTAGTTCCGCCGAGGATCGCGCGGTCTCCGCCGCTGATCGGGGAGGTCCGCTCGTGGTGCGGCGCTCTACGCGGGGGGCGCGGCGAGCGGGTTCGAATTCCCGTCTCGACGGATGGCTCGGATCAGCGGTGCCAGACGAGGAGGTCCAGGTCCTCGGCCGCCCGGTCCAGGTCTTCGGGAAAGGCGATCGCGTCGAAGCCGAGCGCGCGGAGGTGGTCCACGGTCACGCCGGAGCGACGGGGCGACAGCGCTACCCAGGTGATCCTCGGCTCGGCTGCTTCGGCGAGCAGTTCGGCGGCGCTGCGACCGCGCGGTGGACCGGGTCGGACGCCGGCGAACAGCGCGAAGCGCGGCAGGTCGGTGAGCAGCGTGCCGTCGGGGATCACACCGGCGAAGTGCTGACCGAGGGGGCGGAGTCCGGCGCGATGCGCGTTGTGCTGGATGGGAAGTCGGACGACCTCCACGCCGAAGGAGATCGCACAAAGTGCCGCGGCGCAGAGACGCGGATGTGCGCGGTCCCGCGCCCGATGCAGGAGGTGCAGGAAGCCGAGCGCCGCGAGGGGGGCGAGCAGCGGCATCGGGCCGGAGAAGAAGCGTGGATGGCTCCGCAGGAGCGGCACGATCAGCAGCTGCGCGGCCATCGGCGCGATCAGCAAGGCGAGGTCCCGGCGCTCGCTGCAGGTGGATGCTCCGCGGAGCGCGATCCACAGACCGACCGCGGCGAGAGGCGCGAACACCAGCCCGACTCCTTCGCACAGCGAGAGCGGGGCCTTGGCGAGGTGTTCGAGGTAGTGCAGGAGACCGCTGCTGGCACCGCCCGCGCCGTCGTCCCAGACGAAGCCGGTCTTCGGCGAGAGCGCCAGCGGGTGGCCGGTGAGGTGGTAGGCGAGTGGCAGGGAAGCGCCGAGCACTGCGCCGACCGCGAGCGAGGCGATGGCCGGGCGGCGGGCTCCGGCCCAGGCCAGCCACAGCGGACCGAAGACGAGCAGCAGGCCGCCCTCGGGGCGGGTGGCGTAGGCGAGCGCTGCGCAGAGTGCGGCGATGGGGGCCCAGCCGAGGGCGTCGCGCGCACGGAGGTTGGCGAGTGCCCACGCGGCGATCGTGGCGTGGAACAGACCTTCGGTCAGCCCGTCGGCGACGTGGCGCGCCGAGGCGCTGTCCACGGCGAAGAAGAGGCCCGCGCAGCATGCGACCGAAGCGCTGCCGGTTACGCGGGCCGCGAGCAACACCACCAGCCCGGCGGTCAGCGTGTCGCCCAGAGCCGCGACGAGCTGCAGCGCGAAGACCTCGCCGTCACCCGGCGCCGCGGCCGGCAGCAGCCCCATCGTCAGCGCCGCCAGCGCTGCATGCAGCGGATGGAACACCGTGTCGAACAGCGCCCCGGCATGCCCGTCGGCGGCCTGGCGCGCCATCCACGCGTAGGTGCCCGCATCGCGCCCCGGCATCGCCGCGGTGGCGACCACCAGCCCGCGCAGCAACGCGCACACCCCGACCACCCCCAGCACGAGGGGGGGGTTAACATCTCGACCCGGCCGGGATGTTAACCCCCTGGGTGCGGCGGAGGACATGTAGGGAAGCGACGTCGAGGGGGGGTTAACAACTGGGCCGGGTCGAGTTGTTAACCCCTGCTGGTGGCGGTGGACGGAGGCGAAGTCAGCGGGGTGGTTCGCGGCCACAGGATGCGAGCCAGTCGGCCCAGCGGGCGGACATCGCGGCGACGCGGTCGGGGTGGGCTGCGGCGAGGTCGGTGGTCTCGCAGCGGTCCTTCGCGAGGTCGTAGAGCTCCCAGACCTTGTCGCGGTTGTCCCACACGAGCTTCCAGTCGCCCTCACGGATCGCGCGGTTGCCGGCCCAGAACCAGCACAGCCGTTCAGGGGCCTCGCGGGTCGCGCCGCGCAGCACCGGCGCGTAGGAGCGTCCCGGCAGCGACGGGTCGGGCTCGGCACCGGCGAGGTCGAGGAAGGTCGGCAGCAGGTCGACGAGGTGGCCGACCTGGCGCTCGATGCGGCCGGCGGGCACCTGGCCCGGCCAGCGGGCGATCAGGGGTGTGGTGATGCCGCCCTCGTGCAGCCAGCTCTTGTGGCGTTTGAAAGGCGCGTTCTGCGCCCAGCCCCAGGCCGGGCCGACCGCGGTGTAGTCGTCCACCGGACCGGGCGTGCGCGCGGTGTCGCGACCGCCCGGCTCCTCGGCGCAGCCGCCGTTGTCGGACAGGAACAGCACCAGCGTGTCGTCGGCGATGCCCAGCTCGTCGAGGGTGGCGAGCAGGCGGCCGATCTCGCGGTCCATGCTGTGCACCATCGCCGCGTAGGTCGCCATGCGCAGGTCCTCCCAGTCCTGGTCGGCGGCCTCCCAGTCGTAGGCATTGCGGTCGGTGTCGGTCAGCGCCCACGCGTCGTCGACCAATCCGAACTCTCGCTGTTTCGCGTAGCGTTCCTCACGCAGCGGCAGCCAGCCGCCCAGCTCGCGGTAACGCCCGCGGAACTTCGCGATGTCGGCCGGCCGGGCGTGCAGGGGATAGTGCGGCGCGGTGTAGCAGAGGTGCAGGAAGAACGGGCCCTCCTCGCGCGCCACGCTGCCGACCCAGGCCACCGCCGCGTCGGTGAAGGCCTCGGTGGTGTAGTAGTCGTCGGGAAACTCGGTGACCCGCTCGAGCTGGTCGGTGAACCAGCGCACCCGGCCGCCCTTGAACTTCGGATCGGGCCGGCCCGGATCGAAGAAGTTGCAGCAGCCGTCCAGCAACCCGTAGACGCGGTCGAAGCCGCGCTTCGCGGGGTGGGTGTCGTCGCCGTGACCCAGATGCCATTTGCCGATCAAGGCGGTGGCATAGCCGGCGGCCTGCAATCGCTCGCCGACGGTCGGGATCTCGGCGGTCAGATGGTGCGGCCACTGCGGCCAGAGCCCGGTGACGATCGAGGCCCGCGTCGTGGTGCACTTCGCATTGTCGTAGAACTGCGTGAAGCGGGTGCCCTCGCGCGCCAGCCGGTCGAGGTTGGGCGTCTCGATCTCGCCGCCGAAGCAGCCGACGTCGGAGAAGCCCAGGTCGTCGGCGAGGATCAGCACCACGTTCGGGCGCTGTGTGAGGGGTGGCTGCGCGGCGAGGGGCTGCGTGGCGAGGGCCGCGAGCAGGGCGGCCGCGACGAGCAGGGCGATCTGAGGCGCTGGACGGGGCATGCAGCCCCAGAGCCTACGACTCCGAGTAGTGCGCCGCGATCACCGCCTCGGCGGCCCGCCGCCCCGACCGCATCGCGCCCTGGATCGACGCCGTGTCGCGATGGTCGCCGCAGACGAACACCCCATCGTCGAGCCGCGCCGGCTGCTCGACCGGGTCGGCGGTCAACTCCGGCAGCGCGTGGGCGATGCGCCGGGTCGCGAGATGGTGCCAGGACTTCGCGGCCGCGCCGAACCAGGCGACGAGCTGCGCTCGCACCCGGTCCTCGAGCGAGCTGCCGACACCGCGCTCCTGGTCGCCATCGAGCACCGTGCAATAGACCAGGTCCTGGCCGGCTGGCGCATAGCCGGGCGCCACGCGGTTGGGCACACAGAGGTGCGCGACCGGTCCCGCGTCGCGCTGGCCGCGCAACACGATGGCCTTCCGCCGCAGTGGCACCGAGTTCGCGGCGAAGGCGACCAGCGTGACGCCCTTCCATTGCGGTTTCGGCACCGACCGGCCGAGCAGGCTGGCCGCCGTGCCGCCGTCGGTTGCGACCACCACCGCCGCGGCGTCGATGCGCTCGCCCGCGCGTGTCACCACGTGGTCCGGTCCGAGCCCGTCGATCGGCGTGTCGAGCCGCAGCGACTCGGCTGGGATGCGCTCCGCGAGCTGGCGGGGGATCGCGCCCATGCCGTCGTGCGGCAGCACCGCGTCCCCGCGGGTGAAGCAGGCGAAGGTGAACTCGAACATCCGCGACGAGCTGGCCAGCTCGCGGTCGAGCAGCACGCCGCCGTGGAACGGTTCGAAGAAGCGTTCGACGATCCGCTCGGAGAAGCCGAGTCCGCGCAGGTGCTCGCGGGTCGACGTCGCTGGCCGCGCGAGGATCTCCTCCAGCGGTTCGGTCGCCATCCGGCGCCGCAACCTGGCGATCGCCAGCTTGTCGCCCAGCGAGCCGATCGGTGCGGTCAGCGTCGACCACAGGCTGCCCGGTCGGCGCAGCGGATCGGCGACGAACCAGCTCTTCGTGCCGATCCGCACCTCGGCGCCCGGCTCGAAGGCACCGAGGCGCAGCGCGTCGAGGTCGAGCTGGATGCGCGCCTCGGGGTACGACGTCATCAGCACCTGGAAGCCGCGGTCGATCCTGAAGCCGTCGACGACGTCGGTCCGCACCCGTCCCCCGACGCCGTCGGAGGCCTCGAGGACCAGCACGGGCACCCCGGTGCGGTGCAGGTTGGCGGCGCAGACGAGTCCGGCGAGGCCGGCACCCACGATCACGACGGGCTTCGGCCCGGGCAGGTCTGGAGCAGTCACGGCGGGGGCATCGTCGCCGGTCCCGACCCGGATGCACGCGTTCCCTTCCGCGGCCGCCGGGAGCAGTCCGGATCCCGCTTGCGCCGGCCCCCGCTCCGCGGTGTCGTGCGGGCACCATGCGCGTCATCGAATGCCAGAGCACCGACGAGGCCGCCGACCTCGTCGCCCACGAGATCCTGGCGGCCCTGGCCGACAAGCCCGACCTGGTCCTCGGCCTGGCCACCGGGTCCACGCCGATCGGCGTCTACGAGCGGCTGATCGCAGCGCACCGTGAGCGCGGGGTCAGCTTCGCGCGCGTGACCACCTTCAACCTCGACGAGTACGTCGGCCTCGCCGCCGACCACCCGCAGAGCTACCGCCACTTCATGCGGGAGAACCTGTTCCACGGACTCGACGTCGACCCGGCGAACATCCACTTCCCGCCGGTCGACGGCGACGACCTGCCCGCCGCCTGCGCCGCCTACGAGCAGGCGATCCGCGACGCCGGCGGCATCGACATCCAGATCCTCGGCATCGGCTCCAACGGCCACATCGGCTTCAACGAGCCGACCTCGTCGCTGGCCTCGCGGACGCGGCTCAAGACCCTCGCCGACAAGACCCTGTCCGACAACGCGCGCTTCTACGCCGAGGGCGAGGAGCAGCCGCAGCTCGCCACCACGATGGGCATCGGCACGATCCTCGACGCGAAGCGCATCATCCTGCAGTCGTTCGGCCACAAGAAGGCCCAGGCGGTGCGCGAGGCGGTGGAGGGCGCGGTGTCGAGCTTCTGGCCGGCGAGTGCGCTGCAGATGCACCCGAGCGTCACGTTCTATCTCGACCGTGACTCGGCCTCGCGGCTGACGATGCGCGACTACTACCGGCGGGTGCGCGAGAACGAGCTGCGGCTCGGGGGGCACTGAACCGCTAACGGTCCCAGTCGGCGGGGAGCTGGATCGCCAGCGGCTCACCGGCGGCTGCACCGGCGAGCAGTTCGACCACCGCCACGTCGACCAGCGTCGCATCCGTCGCCGCCCGCATGGCGTCGAAGTCCTGCCCATGCTCCTCCATGAGCTTCCGCTGGTGCTCGTGGAGGTCGACCGGTGACGTGAGTGACCGGATCCGCGCGCGCAGTCGATAGCGGCCCCGCGCGCCGAACAGCTCCGACTCGCCCTGCGCGTCGGTCGGGGTGGCGCGGGGTTCGCCTCGCGGACCTTCGTCGACCCGCACCAGGATCGGGCTGACACCCTCGACTGGCTGACCCGCGGGATCCACCAGCCGGATGCGGCGGCTCGCGCTGCTCACCTCGAGGGTCACTTCCGGACCGTCGTCGTCCCGCACGATCACCGGCGACTCGAGGGGGATCGCGGCGTCGGCGTGCGGTCCCTCGGTCAGTGCCAGCCGCGCATTCCACGAGCCGACCAGCAGGTCGACCTCGAATCGGCCCTCCGGACCGACCTGCGCGAAGGCCTGCAGCTTCTGGTCTCGCTCGCCAGCGGTCGGTGGCGGGAGCGAGCGCTCGAAGTAGACCACGCTACCCGTCGGCGCGGGCTGACCGTCGAGCCGCACGGCGCCGCGCAGTGCGGTGATCGTCCAGCGCGCGATGTCGAACCGCAGTTCTGAGGTCGAGCCTTCGGCGAGCACGAGGCCCTGCTGCAGGTCGATGGTCTCCCAACGCGTGGCGATTCCGAGACGCACCGGTCGTCGGATCGAGAGCGTCCATTCTCCGGGTGGAATGCCGGTGAGCGTCGCCGTGCCCGCGCCGTCGATCGTCGATCGTTGTCCCGAACGCGAGTCCGGGAAGCTCTCGGTCCGGTTGCCGACGAGGCGATCCAGGACGATGTCCGGACCGGAGTTTCCTCGCTCCCCACTCTCCGACGGCGGGAACGGCATTCCCGCGACCTCCGACCACTTGGCGACGACTTCGACTGGCTCGACCCGCACCGTGAGCGTGGCGCCGACGGGTACCACCAGTTCGATCGGTGCATCGCTCAACACGACACCGTTCTGGACCAACGCCGGATGCTCGCCCTGGCAGCGCAGCGCCAGGATCCGGCTGCGCGGGCCGTGCAGGGTGCACCGTCCGTCGGCCCCGCTGGTCCCCGCGTTGAGGACCAGGCCGCGGTCGGCGGTGCCCCAACCGCGGTCCGGATCGAGATTGCGGACGTGGGACCGCACGGTGACCTCTTCGCCGGCGAAGTCGATCAGCTCGACACGGCTCCCGGCGATGGGCTCGCCGGCCGCGTTTCTCACGATGACCGTCTGCTGCTGCGCCGTCTCCAGCTCGACGGTCACCGGCGCCAGCGGTCCTTGACCCACGAGCAGTGGGTGCAGCGCTTGGACCAGGCCGGAGTCCTCTCCGGGCTCCACGATCAGTGCTTGTTCCCCCTCCCGCAGTCCGGGAATGCGGAGCCGACCACCGGGATGCTCCCAGCCGCCCTTCACGTCGCGCACGTTCGACCAGCTACCTGCAAACCCCGGCTCCGGCATCACCCGGGCGCCATACCACTCCACCGGCGTGCCGTCGTCGGCTCGCACCACCAGCAGGTCGAGCACGCGCCCGGGCTGCAGCGCAATGCGCACCTCGCGCGCTCCCCAGTCAACCGCCTGCTCGGCCACGCCGTTCTCGAAGCCTTCGGCATGGACGTCGAGTCGGAACGGTCCGTCGTTCTCGCGTCCCGCGGTGGGCCGCAGCACGAAGCGACCCTCGGCGTCGGTGTTGGCGCCGATCCCGGTGTTCGTCGACACCCTCGCGCGCGCGATACCCCGCCCATCGACCGCCGACACCACGATCCCCTCGATCGGCTCGCCGACGGGCCGCGGCCGCACCCGCACCTGGAGGTCGGTGTCCGGTCGCTCCACCTGCACCTCGGCTCCGCTGGCGAGACGGAAGCCTTGCACGGCGACCGTGAACGTGCCGACCGGCACCGGGTCGGCGAACAGGAAACTGCCGTCCGGGCCCATCTGGGTCGTGAACTGCGAGGGGGTGACGACCTCGGGTGGGACCCGGGGGTCACGCCACTGCCTGTGCAGACTCACGTTGGCCAGAGGACCGTCCGTTGCCGGAACCTCGCCACCCGCTTCCAGCACCCGGCCCGTGACCCGTGCGCCGAGCGGCACCACCACGTCGCCGAGATCGAGCACCGCATCGAGTCCCTCGGCACTCCAGTCCCCCGAGACGCGGCAACGCTGCGCGGCCTGGAGATGCAGTACGAACTGATAGGGTGGTGGCGGCACGAACGAGAATTCGAAGCGGCCGTCGGCCGAGGTCTCGATCGGTGCGGGATCCTGCCAGTCGATCGGTTCGCGGGTGCTCGCCCGGTGGACGTCCAGCCGCTCGTCGCTGCTGGCCCAGCCGTGCAAGCGTGCCCGCACCCCGGCCAGCGGCACGCCCTGTTCGTCGACCGCGCGGCCGCGGAGGATCACGGTCTCCGGAGCCCGCGCCTCGGTCGTCGCGGGTTCGACCACCTCCCGGTCGGAAGCCGGTTCGCCAACCTCCGCCGCACGCGGTGTGCTCTCCGCCTCGGCCGACGCCGCGCTTCGCTTCTCCTGCGCCGGCACATGCCCGCCATCCGCCTCCAACCAGAGCATGCTCCCCACCGCTCCTGCGAGCAGTACGAGGAGCCCGACGACCACCGCGAGTATCCGCTTCATCTCAGAACGTCCCCAACGTCAACCGCAGCGCGTCGCCCAGCTCGAAGCCGAGCGCGTTGGTCGACGGGCCACTCACCTGCTGCACCACGATCTGCACGTCGTCGAGAGCCGGAGTGCCCGGCAACGGCAGGCTCAACGACCAGGGCGCTGCCGCGTCGGCGACGAACAGCAGCGTCCCGAAGCCCGCCGCCTGCAGGTGCAGCACGCATCCCGAGCCGAGCACCGACGGCGTCACCGCCGGCAGGCCGAGCAGGATCGCGCCGAGCCTGCCAGCCGGACCCCCGCCGCCGCGCAGCGTGAAGGAAGCCCCGAGCACCGGGTCCTCGCTCTCCAGCCACGCCACCCGGTTGCCGATCCCGCAGCCCGCGCCGATCCGCTGCGCGCTGGCGCCGGTGCGCACCACCCACGGCTCGCTGCCGTGCATGCCTTCGTCGTGGTCGAGGTAGAGCCGGCCGCCGCTCTCGACGAACATCGAATCGCAGACCGCGCCGGCCAGCACCTGGGTGGTCCCCGCGGTCGTGCCGTCGCTGCGCCACAGCATCGGCGCGGTGCCGCCGGTGCGGATCCAGAACTCCTCGCCGGTCGCGCCGGCGACTCGCGGGTCGGCCGAACCGGGACCCGGGACCAGGTCGGCGACCAGTCGGGCGCCGGTACCCGACAGCAGCCAGGGTTCGCGGCCGTGGATGCCGTCGTCCATCACGAACGCGAAGCGGTCGGGGCCGCAGGGCACCACCACCTCGATCGGACCCTGGGTGGTGCCGGGTGGGAACGGGTCGAACGGGACGGTCGCGGCGAGCGTGCCGTCGGTGAGCCACAGGCCGTTGGCGCCGGAGGCCCCGTCGCGGTCCTGGAACAGCAGCTGGTTGCCGAGCGCGGCGAGTGGCTGCACCCACGACCATGTCGGTCCGGGGCGGAGGTCGAGCACGGTGGTGCCGCCGGGCGTGCCGTCGGTGCTCCACAGCTCCAGGCCTGCGCCGTTGCCGTCATCGGCGGTGAAGTACACCCGACCGCGCACCGGCATCAGGTGTTCGGGTCGGAAGCCCGGGAAGCTGTGCAGCAGGGTCGGAGTCGCGCCGTCGCAGCGCCACAGCCCGTCGACGCCCTGCACGAACACCGAGGTGATCGCCCACTGGCCGAGCCGCGAGAGGCCGAAGGCGAACGGGCTGCCGGTGCCGCCGAAGTTCACCGTGGTCGCGACGCCGGCCCGGTAGTGGACGAGCTGCTGGCCGGAGAACCACGCCGAGTCGCCGATCACCAGGCTGTCGAGCAGCGGGCGCGAGCCGGGCAGGGTGGCGAAGGTCGGCCCGGGCATGGGGCCAGCACCGCGGTCGATCCACAGGCGGGTGCCGAGCGTCGCATCGTCGATCAGCAGCACGAGCTCGCCGCCGACCACGAACTGCCGCGGATTGCCGTCCTCGTTGAGCTGCCGCATCTCCTGGTTGGCGGGCAGGGTGAACAGCGGTGTGGTTCCGGTGGTGGTGCCGTCGCTCTGCCACGGCGCCACGTCGGGTGTCGCGGCCAGGAGTCCGAGCCGACCCGCACGGTCGATCCCGGTCTCGGGTCGGGAGCCGGCGGTCTGGTTGGGTGCCGAGGCGGCGAGGTTCACCAAGAGTGAGGTGCCCGCCACGGTGCCGTCCGTGATCCAGGGTTCACTGCCGTGCAGATCGTCGCGGGCCGCGAACACCACGCGGTTGCCGAGCGGCACGAAGCCGAACGGGCTGGACGAAGCGCTGCCTGCTCGCAGGTCGGCGAGCAGGCCGGTGCCGGCCGGGGTGCCGTCGGAGATCCACAGCTCCTCGCCCGCCGCGGAGGTCCCGGCGCGGAACAGGAGCGCGTTGCCGAGGCGGCACGAGTCGGTCGAGACGAGGCGTGCCGTGGGTGCGAGCAGCGACGTGCCGGCGGGAGTGCCGTCGGTGACGTGCAGGCGGTCCTGAGCACGTACCAGCACGCGACCGGTCGGCAGCACGCCGAGGAAGCGCGGGTTGGCACTGCCGCTGCCGGTCACGAACTCGAACAGCCGCCGGGTGCCGCCGGCGGTCCCGTCGGTGGCCCAGGGTTCGTCGCCGTGCGCAGGGTCGAAGCCGATGAACCACAGCTCGTTGCCGACCCGTAGACCGGTCGCGCGGCGGGCGGTGGTGAGCGGAAGGTTGAGGGGGCTGGTGCCGGCAGGGGTGCCGTCGCTGACCCACAGCGCTGCACCGCCGACCGGCGCGTTGACCACACCGAGCACCACGTCGCCGTTCGGCAGGCTGCCCAGCACGTACGGATCGCTCGACAGCGGACCGGGCAGGATGTCGGCGCAGAGCACGGTGCCCTGGGACGTGCCGTCGGTCGCCCACAGTTCGCGACCGAGCTGGCCGTCGCTGGCGCTGAACACCACGCGGCCCGGGACGGAGTGCAGATCCTGGGGCGAGGAGCTGTCGACACCGGGGTCGAGGTCGATCAGCCGCCGGGTGCCCATCGGGGTCCCGTCGGTGATCCAGGGTTCGATCCCGCCTGTGGGGTCGTGGGCGGCGAACACCATGCGGTTGCCGAGCGGCGTGAACGACCGCGGTCCGGCGTGGGTGCTGCCGGGGTGCGTCTGCATCAGCATCCGGGTGCCGGTGGGCGTGCCGTCGGTGAGCCAGACCTCGGGGCCGGCCCTCTGGTCCTCCGACGCGAAGATCCAGCCGGTGCCGAACGGCGTCAGGTCCCAGATCCGCGTGTCGAAGCCGCCGGGTCCCGGTTCGTGGTCGAGGAACAGCGCGGTGTTGGCCGCGGTCCCGTCGCTGACGAACATCGCGCCGCCGGTCGGTGTGGTCTCGGCGTGGAACAGCACCCGCGCGCCGAATGCCTGGAAGTCGCTCGGCCAGGACGACGGCTCGGGCGGTGGCGCGGTGTTCAGGTCACGCAGCAGTTGCGGGACCTGGGCGGTGGCTGGAGCGCAGAGGGCGAGCGCTATGAGCAGGACGCGAAGGTCCGTTCTTCCCCGGACGGCAGAGCACATGAGTGGACGGACGCGAGGCGCGGCCGACCCACAGGATAGCGAATCTGCGCCGCGCCGATCAGAAGTCGAACGACACCTGGACGATCTCCCAGGTGAAGTAGAAGTTGTCGCCTGCGACGTCACCCGGGAGGAAGTTGAACAGCGCGGTGGAGCCGAGGCGCGTCGAGCGGCCGGTGTTGAAGCGCACGCCGGCGCCGGCATTGAGCAGGACCCCGGTGTCGCTCTTCCGCCCGTCCTTGTCGAGGAAGGCGAGTCCGGCGCCGGCCTGGATGAACGGGGTGATCTTGTTCAGCGCCGAGCCCTCCTCGGCTTCGATCGGCAGGCGGTACTTGGCCTGGAAGAAGGGCGCGATCAGCGTGTCATCCCCACCGAGTCCGACCTGCAGCGCGGGGCCCGCGGTGAGGTCCTCGTCGATCTCGAAGTCGAGCGCCGCGCCGATCAGGGCCATGCTCGGCGACAGCGCCAGGCCGAAACCGACCGGCAACTGGGTCCCGGAGCCTTCCTCGCCGTCCTGAAAGTTGGCGGTGCCGCTGGCGCGAGGTGGCCCGGCGCTGGCCGTGGTGGCCGGTGGGGGCGGCAGGTAGGTGGCGGGGAGCGTCGCGCTCACGCCGGCGGCGGGCTGGAAGCGGTCGAGGTCGACGGTCGGTGCTTCGAAGCCGGGCGTCGGTGCCGAGCGGAGCGGCGGTCGGGTGGACGAGCAGGCGGCGAGCAGCAACGCGCTGCCGACGATGAAGCCACGGACGAGGAGGGAGCCCAGGCTCCCGGACGATGCGATCATGGCGGTTCTCCGAGGGCCGTCGGAGCGACGGCCGGGCCGCTGACGATGTCCCGGCGGGCCAGCCGTGGCAAGCGCGCGGCCTGGTCGCGCTGCGGTAAGCCGCCGGTCAGCGATCCCTGGGATCGGTCTGGACCAGATCGCGGGCGGCGCGCACCAGCCGCTCCAACTCCGCCCGGTCACCGCGGGGGTCGGGGCTGTCGATCGATTCCAGCAGGCGGAGCACGCCGTCCCAGTCGAGCTGACCGGCGAACGACGAATCGCGCAGCAACATGGCGAAACCGGCGATGCCGGCGGCGAGGCGGGTGTCGGGGCTCGGGTCGGTCGGCTCGGCGCCGACCGGGAACTCGCGCCGTTCGCTGGTCGCCGCACCCGGCCGCTTGGCGCGCACCTTCACGAAGGCCAGTTCGTTGCGCCGCGCCTCGTCGGTGGTTGCTGGCTCGCTCTCGTGCTCGGCTTCAGGCTGATACCGCAGCGGGTCGACCGGCGGAGCCGGCGGTTCGACACCGACCGGGATGATCTCGTAGAGCGCGGTCACCTGGTGGCCAGCCCCGAGGTCACCGGCGTCCTTGCGGTCGTCGTTGAAGTCCTCGGCGGCCAGCGCGCGGTTCTCGTAGCCGATCTGCCGGTAGCGTCCGACCAGGCTCGGGTTGAACTCGATCTGCACCTTCACGTCCTGCGCGGCGACCAGAAGCGTCGACGCGCGGTCCTCCACCAACACGCGCCGCGCCTCGGTGATCGAGTCCACGTAGGCGTAGTTGCCATTGCCGTGGTCGGCGAGCGCCTCGAGCTTCGCACCCTTGAAGTTGCCGGTGCCGAAGCCGAGCGCGGTCAGATACACGCCGCGGTCGCGCTGCTCCTCGATCAGCGCGGTGAGTTCCTCTTCGCTGGAGACGCCGACGTTGAAGTCCCCGTCGGTGCACAGAACCACGCGGTTGATGGTCTCCTCGCCGGCGTGGCGCGCGGCGAGCTCGTAGGCGGTGAGGATGCCGGCCGAGCCGTGCGTGCTGCCGCCGGCGGTGAGGCGGTCGATCGCCGGCAGGATCTCCTGGTTCCGATCACCGGTGGTCGGTTCGAGTTGCACCGCCGCGTTGCCCGCGTAGGTCACGATCGCGATCCGGTCGACGCCGCGCAGCGTCGGGACCATCAGTCGCAGGCCGCGCTGGACCAGGCCGAGCTTGTTGTCCGGCCGCATCGAGCCCGAAGTGTCGATCAGGAACACCAGGTTGAGCGGCGGCAGGTCTTCGGCGTCGATCCGTTCGGTGGCCATGCCCACCCGCAGCAGCAGGTGCGCGGGCTGCCAGGGGCAGGCGACCACTTCGGTGGCGACGGCGACCGGGAAGTCGCGGTCGATCGGCAGCGCCGACAGACCCGGGTAGCGGAAGAAGTTCACGAACTCCTCGATCCGCACCGCTTCGACCGGCGGAAGCTGCGCGTCCAGCAGGAAGCGCCGCGCGTTGGTCCACGACGCGGTGTCGACGTCGGTGGCGAAGGTCGACAGCGGGGTCTTCAGTGGCGACTGCCAGCCGTGCTCTTCGAAGCGCGAATACTCCTCGTTGCCGGCGCGGGCGCGGCTGCCGCCGAACTTGCCGCCGGCGCCGCCGCCGAGGCCGATCGCGCTGTTCCAGGCGTTGGAGTCGAAGCCCGACTCCTTGGACCGGCTGTCCGTGGGCTCGGCCTCGAAAACCTCGCTGTTCTCCACGACGACAGGAGTCTCCGAGTCCCCGATGACGACCTCCTGCAGCGGTTCGGTGATCGGCTCCTCCGTCCGCGGCGTCTGCGTCTCTGCCGCGATCTCGGCCTGGTCTGGAGAACCGATCTCCTCGACCTCCTCCGGCTTCTCGGCCTCCTCCGTTTCCTCTGCGGGCTCGGCGACCGCATGGTCCCGAGTGCGCTCCGTCGGGGTGGGAGTCGAGCCGTCGTCGGAGTCGTTGCAGGCGGTCAGGCCTAGTGCCAGCAGGATGGAGATCGTGCGTGTCGCGGAGATGTTCATGGAGCTCCCGAAGGGTCGGGAGCCCTGAACGTGATTCCCGGCGCGCGGGTTCAGGTCTCGGGAATCGCTGTCGTCAGCGATCCCGCACGCGCCAGCGGCCGTCGACGAACCGGAACGAGATCTCGTCGCCGGGTGCGCCCTGCACCTCGAGTTCGATCAGCTCCTGGTCTGCCCCGACCACCACGTTGCGACGCTGGACCTCGAGCAGCACGTCGCGCATCTGGTTCGGCTTGTCCTCGTCGGAGGCGAAGTCCTCGACCACGTCGCCGATTTCGTCCTCGTGCTCGGCCAGGAACTCCGGCTCCGCGTAGGTGCGGATCAACTGCTCGTAGTTCTTGGAGTCGAGCAACGTGAGCATGCCGGCGATCGCCGCATCGAAGGCCTGCTGGCGCGGGTGGACCTTCGGCGCGGTCCACGACGCGGTCAACCGGTGCGTGCCCCAGTGCACGGTCAGCTTGCCGGCGCGTGCATCCTGCTCGGAGCTGGCGAGTCGCAGGGTCAGCTCCTTGGCCATCGCGTCGGCCTTGCCGTACCCGAGCGCGATCGCCGTGGTGGGCTCGACGGCGTCCGGTTGGTTCGGCAGCACTCGTTCGCGGCGGATCACGGCGAAGTCGATCAGCAGCAGCGCGAAGTCACCCTTCGCATCCCGGCGCAGCGCGAGGCCGTAGTGACCGGGCGCCACCTGCTGGCCACCGAGCACCATCGGCAGACCGACCTCGATCGAGGCCCAGGCGTCCTTGCCGAGCCGGAACGAGCCGCTGCGGTCGGAGGCGACCAGGGCGTCGTACTCGTCCTTCCAGCCAGGTGCGCCGTACTGGATCGTGGTGATGCCGGCGAAGGTCTCGCCGTCGAAGAACGCAAGGCCGGTCGACTGGCGCGGGGCGTGGATCTCGTAGGCGACCGACTGGGCGTTGGTGCTTTGGATCGGGGAGAGGAGCGCGCCGAAGGCCAAGAGCGCGAGCGGACGGAGGTGGTTCATGCGCGCAGCGTAGCGAGATCTCACTTGTGCGCTGAACAGGACCGTCCTGACTCGGGCGGATCCGGCGTTGGCCTCACGCGACTGGGCACGCCAGTGGTGCTTCGCGGACGTCCGCGAGAGATGGCGCCGCTCCAGAGATTCGCGCGCCTGTCGTGCTGCCGATTTCAATCGCCTGTCGACGCCGCCCACTCGTCGCGGAGTGATGCGAAGATGACATCGTCGACCCATTCACCGCGAAACCAGAGGCTCCGACGGAAGTGCGCCTCGCGGTGCATGCCGAGCGATTCGAACAGGCGTACGGAGGCGTGGTTGCGCGGATCCACCGAGGCGAAGACGCGGTGCTGGGCCAGTGGCCCGAACAGCAGGGCGAGGGCGGCACGCAGTGCTTCGCCGGCATGACCTTGGCCTTGGTGCGCCGGGGCCACGGTGATGCCGAGTTCCGCCTCGGCGCGGTTGGCGGTGAAGTGCAGGCCGAGGTCGCCGATCAGAGTCGCGTCGGCGTCACGCGGCCGGATCGCGAGCTGGTACCACGAGTCGCGCTCGCCGAGTTCCACCTTCGCCATGCGCTCGATGAAGGCCGCGACCTCGTCGATGCTCGCTGGGGACCAATCCTGGTAGCGGCTCACCTCCGGATCCGAGCGATAGGCGAACATCGTCGGCGCATCTTCGACGCGCAAGGGGTCGAGTCGGAGCCGGTCGGTGAGCAGGGGCAGGAGTCGCGGTCCATCTGGGCTCGTCACGCGGCAAGCGTAACAAGCTCACGGTTGGTCTCGTGCACCGGCAGGATCGGACCGGGTCGTTCCGTTCTGGAGCGGCCACCGGCGCCAGCGAGCGGCGTCGCCATCGTGCCGCTATCCGGTACTGCGCGGTGCCAGTCCTCGTAGAACAGCTCCACGCGCCGGACCGTCTCGTGCTCCGACGCGATGCCGATCGCAGTGGTCGGTGACCGGAATGCCATGGTCGAGATCCATGCCGAACTATGGACGACCTTGTGCGGTCGCACCACCATCGGGCACCTTCGCGATGTAGGAATGGTCCATCAGCGCGAGCGCCTGACGTTCGGCCTCCGATCGGACCACCGGCCCGGAGCGGTGGCTTGCGAATCCCGCGTCGCGCGGCAACATCCATCCCGTGAAGCCGGAAGACGCCTTGGAGCCGCAGGACGCCGCGAAGCCGCAAGACGACCGAATCGTTCGGGCGACGGAAGGCGATGCCGACGAGCTCGAGCAGCTGATCCGTGAGGCCACGGCCGATCTGCGGCGCGGGCTCTCGATCCAACCGCTGTGGAGTCGCAGCCTCGACGTCGACGATGTCCTGCAGGTGACCTACCTCGAAGCGTTCCTCCGGATCCGGACCCTCGAGCAGCGCACGGTCACCGGCTTCCGCACCTGGCTGCGGCGGATCGCCGAGAACAACCTGCGCGATGCGGTGCGGGCGCTGGGTCGCGACAAGCGGCCCGATCCCCGGCAACGCGTGACCCGCGGACCCGAGGGCGAGTCGGCGCGCACGCTGTTCGCCGCGATGGTCGGCGAGTGCGCGACCGCGGGCGGTCAGGCGTCGCGCGCCGAGGAGATCGAGCGCTTGCGTGCCGCGATTTCGCAGCTCCCGCCCGCCTACCGCACCGTGATCGAGGAGGTCGACCTCGCCGAGCGGTCGGTCGCGGAGGTGGCGCGGGATCTCGAGCGCAGCGAGGGGGCTACGCACATGCTGCGCTCGCGTGCCAGGGACCGCCTCCGCGAACTGCTGATCCGGTGAGCGGATCAGTGCCTCCGAGTCAGCGCCCCAGCGTCAGCGTTCCGCCGTTCGACAGGACCACACCGAGCTGGTTCGCGCCGGGCGCGATCGACACCGCCTGGGCATGGAGCTGTGCGCCGGCGAGTGCCGGGACCGCGGGGATCGGGATCGAAAAGGTGGCCGGCGCGGCCGGGAGCGCCTGCGAGAGCGACAGCTGGGGCGAGGTGAGCACGATGCACCCAGGCATCCCGATCACCGTCAGGTTGGTGTTGGTCAACACCACGCCGAGGTTGAGGGCGCCGATGCCGGCGGCCGGGTAGCCGTCGTAGACGATCTGGAACGTCGAGCCCAGCACCGGACGCCCGCCGTTGAGGGCCGACAGCGACCCGCCTGCGACCGGCGGGTCGGAGACGTCGATCGACATCCCGGAACCGGCGCCACTGCCCTGGCTGAAGCCGACGATCGCGGAGTTGTAGGTGTTGTCCGTCGCGGTGTAGCTGAGGAGGACGCGGCCGTCGGGGAACAGCTGGGCCTGCATCGAGTTCGGCCCGCCATTGCCGTAGGCCGGCACGGCGTCGAAGGTCACCACCGCGCGGCGTGGGCTGTTGAAGGTCTGGAAGTGGACTCCACCGCCGTCCGCCGGGTTGAGGTCGGTGCCGAGCAGCGCCAGGAGCTTGTTCTGCAGGAACGCGGTCCGCCCGCCGTCGCAGCACAGCGGGTTGCTGCCGAGTGCCGCGGGGTCGAGGTAGACGTAGCCGTTGGAGGAGACGGAGATCGCGGTCGTGCTGCCGCCGGGGAAGTTGAACGTGAAGCCCAGCGACAGGTTCTGCGCGACGGCGTCGTCGGACAGCGCGAGCCTGGTGCTGCTGTCGAGCCGGACGGAGTTGTCACGGCACGAGGTCGGGCAGCGCCGCACGCGATACCCGGGGCCCCACGGAGTCAGCTCCAGGTGGACGTTGTTCAGGTCGGACGTGCCCACACCGAACTCCTCGTAGAAGGTCTGCAGCTGGGTCGGGCTGCAGCCGTCGCCGAAGGTGTCGAAGCGCGCCTGGGCCTGCGAGCCGATCGGATCGAAGATCGTCACCGAGTAGCTGTAGCTGGTGGTCAGCACGTTGCCGCCGATGTTGGCGACCGTCACCTGGTAGGTCTGGTCCGCCATCCCGGCCTGCCGGGTGATCGCACCCGGTGCGAATGCCCAGGAGATGCCGTTCCAGACATAGGGCGTGAAGCCGGTGAATGGTGAGCGATGCTGGGTCGACAGCTGCAGAGGGTTGCCATTGTGCGTGACCGTGACGGTCGCCTGCGAGAAGTCGGCCTGCTCGAACGGGTTGGTCGGGTCCCAGCGATTGTCCTGTCCGCCGAAGAACCAGAGGTCCGGAGCGATCTGGTACGGGATGTAGGCGTTGCGGCCCGGCCACGCGACGGTGCCGATGTTCGGGAACACCGACTGCACGTCCGGTCGGTTGACGACCGTGTACTGCGACGTCGAGCCGATCTCCATGAACACCGACGTCGGCTGCATCAGCCCGGCCTGGGCGTGGTCCGCTCCCCGGCCGCCGCCGTCGCCGTTCATGATCGCGTCGATCGCCGAGGTGCCGACCGAGTCGTCCTGCGACGAACGGAACAGCGCCAGGTTGCCGTCTTGCGCGTAGCACGGCGTGCCCTGGAACTGGAGATCGTCCGACATGCGTCCTGCGGCATGGATCATCAAGGCACCGCGCTGCGGGGACTCGGTCGAGTCCTGGTAGGGAGTCGCGCTCACGACTCCGGCCATGGCCCGGTAGGCATTGATCCGGTGCAGCATGTCGGCCTTCATCTGCGCGTTCACGGTGCCCGGCTGGCACCCCGCAACGGCGCCGGTCCAGCCGTGCTGGTCGTTGGTGCGGCTCGGCGCGAAGTGGTTCAGATAGAACGCGGTGACGGCTGCGCGGTCGGTCCGATCGACCGAGAGCTGGGCGCTGGCGGTGGTGGCGCAGGCCAGGGCGGCCAGCAGCGCGATGGGGAGGGGGTGAAGAGTGGCTTGCGGCTGGGCGATCATCGGTCGGGTCTCGTTTCCTCGGTGTGTCGAGAGATCCGATCCACTCCGACGCGGAGTCTCGGATCCACGTCGGGGTCGGCGCCGTCTCGCGATGTGACTCACGCGTCCGTCCTCAAAATTCGCGCGCCGGATTCCCGCGACGCCCATTGCTCCGGATCGAGCGTGACCGCGAAGTCCGGACGACGCCTGCTCGTCACGACCCTCGGCTCACGCGACCCGCGTAGACTCGAGCGGGCATCCGCGGCCGGCGGTCCGGTCCGCGGCCGCGACATGTCCTCGTCCGAAAGAGAACGACTCGATGGATAGCAAGGATCGGGAAGACGAACTGGATCGGATCCGCGCCGCGCGGCAGGACGTCGCGGGGCCCGGCGTCACCCCCGCGGCGGCCACCCCACGTGGCGAGGGGGTCGGGACTCGGATCGATCGCTACGTGCTCCTCGACAAGCTGGGCGAGGGCGGCATGGGCACCGTCTGGCGGGCGCTCCAGGAGGAGCCGGTGCGACGCGAGGTGGCCCTGAAGGTCATCAAGCTGGGCATGGACACCGACGAGGTGCTCCGGCGGTTCGAGATCGAACGTCAGGCCCTGGCGCAGATGGACCATCCGCACATCGCGCGGGTCCTGGACGGCGGCTCGACGCCCGGCGGCCGCCCGTTCTTCGTGATGGAGTTGGTCGAGGGTGAGCCCATCACCGAGTTCTGCGACCGGTTGGGACTGTCGATCCCCGACCGTCTCGAGCTGTTCGCGAAGGTGTGCGGCGCGATCCAGCACGCGCACCAGAAGGGCGTCATCCACCGCGACGTGAAGCCCTCCAACGTCCTCGCCTCGCTGCAGGACGGCGTGCCGGTGCCCAAGGTCATCGACTTCGGCGTGGCCAAGGCGACGCAGGACGAGGTCGACCAACGGACCATTCTCACCGCGGCGGGCGGGATCCTCGGCACGCCGGACTACATGGCGCCGGAACAGGCCGAGCCGACGAGTGCCGGTGTCGATACCCGCGCCGATGTCTACTCGCTGGGCGTGCTGCTGTACGAGATGCTCGTCGGTCGTCCGCCGTTCGACGTCCGTGAACTGCTGCAGCGCGGGTATCAGGCAGTGCTCCGGGCGATCCGCGAAGAGACGCCGGTGCGCCCCTCCGCGAAGGCGTCGTCGCTGAGCGGGGAGGAGTCCTCGCTGGTGGCGCAGCAACGCGACGTCCGCCGCGAGCGACTCACCTCCACCCTGCGCGGCGATCTCGACTGGATCGTCATGAAGGCGCTCGAGAAGGACCGCGAACGGCGCTACGGCTCGGCCGCCGAGTTCGCCGACGACGTGGGGCGCTACCTGCGCGGCGAAGCCGTCCTGGCGACACCGCCGAGCGCCACCTACCTGCTGCGCAAGCTGGTGTCGCGCAACCGCGGACTGTTCACCGCGATCGCCGGGATGTTCGTCCTGCTGACGCTCGGCGTCGCGGGGACGACCTGGGGCTGGTACCAGAGCGAGGAGGCCCGGGAATCGGCGGCTCGTTCGGAGGACAAGGCGCTTCGCGAACTGAGCCGCGCCAACGAGGTCAAGGGCGTGATCTCGCGCATGCTGTACTCCGTCCGGGTCGACCATCAGAGCGGTGAAGACACCGCGTTGATGAAGCGCCTGATCGACGAGACCGCGGCGGAGGTCCGCTCCGGCGATATCGAAGACGAGGCCGTCGCAGCCGAGCTGAACGCGATCCTCGGTGCCGCCTACGCCGGCATGGATCATGTCGAGCTGGCGATCGGCCACTACGAGGAGAGCGTCGCTCACGGAGAGCGGAGTGGCATGTCCACGACCGACCAGGCGATCCGTGTCGCGCTCTCCCTCGGTGCCGCCTACTGCATCGGCGGACGCTACGACGCGGGCGAGGCGCTGATCCTGCAGACCCTGGCCCGTGCCGAGCGGGAGTTCGGTGAGGAATCGATCCAGGCCTGGCGCGCTCGCCACTACCTCGCGGTGGCCCGCGTGGACGTGGGACGCATCGCCGAGGGCGAGGAAGATCTGGCGCGCAGTTGCGACGCCATGCTCGAACTGCTGGGGCCAGACGACCGGGAAGTGATCGAAGCGGCGAAGACCGTGGCGCAGATGCGTATCCGTCAGGGCAGATACGAGGAGGCGCTCCAGGCGTATCGGCGGGTCAGCGCGGGATACGAGGCGATCCTCGGCGCGGAACACGTCCGCACGATCAGTGCGAAGAACGGGATCGTCTCGTGTCTGCTGTCGCTGCGGCGGATCGACGAGGCCGAGGAGCTCGCGCGCGCCCTGCAGGAGATCGTCGAGCGCAAGCTGGATCCCGACACGTCGGTGAGCCTCGAGGTCCGCGGCAAGTTGATCGACGTGCTTCTGTCGGCTGGCGATCACAAGTTGCCGGAGGCCGAGGCCCTGGCGCAGGAGATGCTCGACATCACCACCGCCAGCTTCGGTGAGAACGACCCGATCCGACTGCGTCGTCTGTATGCCCTCGCCGACGTCGCGCAGCGCCGCCGCGACTTCCGCCGTGCCGACCAGCTGTTCGCCGAGCTCCTGCCGAAGGCTCGCGAGTTCCTGCCGGAGCGGAACCGGAACCTGCTTGGCCAGATGCTGAACCTCGCCGGGATGGTCAAGCAGTTCGTGAATCAGCGGGAGGACGCGGCGCAGCTCCTCGGGGAAGCCCTCGTCATCCAGGAGGAGACCCAAGGCCTCGAGCACTCGGACACGCTCGGCACGATGACGAATCTCGGCGGGCTTCACCTCGGCCTGGGAGATGCGGAGAAGGCCGAAGCGATCCTCACGCGGGCCCTCGAGATCGAGCGCCGCGCGCTCGGGGAGCGGCACCGGTTCACGCGGAACGCGATGACCGTGCTCGTCGACGCGCACCTGGCGCAGGGCGACCGCGACGCGGCGCGCGCGCAGCAGGCGGAGCTCCTCGAACTCGAGGTCCGCTTCGCCGAGGAGCCGGGTGCGGCGGCGGAGCAGGTGCACCGCGCGGTCTACAACCTGCTGTCCGGACCGATCCCCGAGCTGTTGGACCCGGACCGCGCCGTAGAGCTCTGCCAGGCCGCCGCCGAGCGCACCGAGCGAAAGGACCCGCAGATCCTGATGATGCTGGCCTCGTCGTACGAGCGGGCGGGCCAGCTCGCGAGCGCGATCACCGCGTTCGAGGAGACGGCGGCGCTGCTTCCCGAAGGGTCTCCGCCGCGCGCGCAGGTCGAGGCGAAGTTGCGCTCGATGCGTTGACGAGAGGGACGGCCTTCGGGTCGCTACGCGAGTGGTCGAGCGCCGTGGATACGCGGCCGGTCCGTGGCTCGGAGCGCGTCCACGACCCGATCACGCACCCACTCCGCCTCGGCCGCGCGGTCGAGGTCGGGGAACAGCCGCCGCACCCTGCCGTCGCGGGTCCTCGCGACCACGCGGTGGATGTGGGTCTCGCCACTGCGCTGGGCGGCGTGGACGAGGTGGCGCGCCTCGACCGAAGCGACGTCGTCGCGCGGCAGTCGGGCCGAGCCCGGGAGTGGCAGCGGGCGGTAACGCAGGGCGACATCGTGCCGACCGACGGACAGCTCCGCCGTGTCGAGCATCTGCGCGAGGGAGCGCCAGGTCACCACCGCCGCGACCAGGCCGAGGATCGCCGGCACCGCCACCAGGCTCTGGAGCCCGTCGTCCGGGTCGGCCTGGGCGATCAGCCAGGTCGATACGCCGAACACGATCCAGACGAGTGCGGGCACCAAGGTGACCCCGAGGTCGCGGGGCGATCCCATCCGCGTCGCGATCAGCGTGCTCCCGTCCGGCGACCGCGTGACGCGGAAGCCCGGAGGCGTTCGCGGTACGTCGACCTGCCGGTCGTGCGCGGGGGCACTCAGGGTCGCTGTCGGTTCGTCGGTCATGGCGGGCTCCGGTCTCCCAGACCTCGGCGGCCCGCCGCGACCGACTGGAGTCCGATCAGGTGCGGCCCTGCAGGAACGCCACCAGATCCCGCTCCAGCTCGGGGTTCAGCACCCGCGGGACCTTGTTCTGGCCGCCGAACTTGCCGCGCGCGCGCATCCAGTCGTAGAAGGTCCCCTCGGCGAGCGGTTCGACCACCGGTGCGCGCAGGCCGTAGCTCCGGTGGGTGCCGTAGTCCTCGTTGCCCGCCTGGAGCGTGGCGTCGAGGACCTCGGCGAAGCGGGCCAGGTCGTCGGGGCGCTTCGCGAACTCGATGCGGTGGATGTGGCCGCCGTCGGCGTGCTCGGCGTCGGGGAACACCGCGGCCGAGGCATACTCGACCACCACCGCACCGGTCGCCTCCGACGCCGCGACGACCGCGCGGTCGAGTTCGCCACCGCTGATGTGCTCGCCGAAGGCGTTGAGGGTGTGCGTGACGCGGCCGGCGAAGACCATCCGCAGCGGGTCCTTCGAGGTGAAGCGGATCAGGTCGCCGACCTGGTACGAGAAGATCCCCGAGTCGGTGGTCAGCAGCACCGCGTAGTCGACGCCGGTCTCGACCTCGGCGAGCGGCACGCGGCGCGGGTTCTCGCTGCCGAGCTCGTCGTGCGGCACGCATTCGAAGAACACGCCCTGGTCGCTGAGCAGCAGCATGCCGGGGTCGGTGACGGTGTCCTGCACCGCCAGCATGCCGCCCTCCGAGGCGCTGTAGGTGTCGACGCAGCGGACCCGGTCGTCGCCGACCAGCTCCAGGAAGCGGTCGCGGTACGGCGCGAACGCCACGCCGCCGTGGACGAACAGCGCCAGGTTCGGCCAGACCTCGCGGAGCGTCGAGACCTTGCGGCCGCGGCGCTGCGCCTCGGCCAACACGTGCTCACCGAACAGCACGATCCAGCTCGGCACGCCGGAGAGCATCCGCACGTCGGCGTCGACGGTCTCCTTCGCGGCGACCTCGATCTTGCGCTCCCAGTTGCCCAGCGCGCGGGTCTCGGGCGAGGGCACGTGCCAGCGGCCGATCAGCTTCGGCACGTGCAGGGCCATGATCCCGGTGTTGTCGCCGATGAAGACCTCGCCGTGCTCGCGGAGCTGGGTGCAGCCGCCGAGGAACACCAGCTTGCCGCCGAACACCTGCCGCGGGTCCTCGGCCAGGAACGGCACCATCGAATCGAAGCCGCCCTGCTTGTTGCCGCGGATGGTCTCGGCCGACACCGGCATGAACTTCTCGCCGGCGGTGGTGCCCGAGGTGATCGCCCAGTAGCGGATCAGGCCCGGCCAGCACACGTCGCGCTCGCCGGCGCGGGCGCGGTCCCACCAGGTCGCGGCCTGGGCGTAGTCGTGGATCGGCACGCGCGCCTGGTAGTCGGCGAGGGTGCGGATGCCGGCGAAGTCGTGGGCCTTGCCGAAGGCGGTGTCGCGGGCGCGGGCGACGATGCGCATGAGCTCGGCGTGCTGTGCGGCACGCGGGTCGCGCGCCAGCGCACGCAGACGGCGGAAGCGGCGGCGCGCCAGCAGGCGGGCGACTCCTCCGATCAGGCTCACGGCCGCACCTCCGCCGCGTCGGCCTGACGCAGCGACTTGCCGGCCTGGCGGGCCTCCCAGGCCGGGCCTTCGTCGATCGTCTCGGGCATCGTCAGTCCGCCGATCTTCTCCACCGCGAGGTCGGCCATCGCCATGATCGAGATCATCGGGTTCACCTCGATGCTGTGCGGGAACACGCTGGCGTCGACCACGAACAGGTTGTCGAAGCCGTAGAGCCGGAAGTCGGGGTCGACCACGTCGCGGCCTGGATCGGTGCCCGCGCAGGCGCCGCCCTGCGGATGCGACGAGCCGAAGCCAGTCAGGCTCTTCTGGTCGACGATGCGGTTGCGGATCTCCGGGAGCTGGTCCTCGCTCTCGATCTCCACGTAGTCGGAGAACGGTGGCATCACCTTCTTGGCGCCCGAGGCCAGGAACACCCGCGCCAGGAGTTCGAAGCCGCGGCGGAACTTCTCGAGGTCCTCTTCCCTGATCTTGAAGTCGATGTCCGCGCAGTTGAACAGCGGCTTCAGGAGGCGGTGGCCGAGGCTCAGGAACACCCGGCCATTGTTGGAGGTCGGCACCAGTACGCCGGCGGACGTCCGGTACGGGTAGCGCCCCATGTTGTCGTGGTGGCGGTCGTACCAGCCCGGCATGGTCAGCGCGAAGGAGGCCGGTGGGTTGTGGATCTGCTCGATCCCGAAGCCCTCCTCGAAGTGGTGCACGCACATCTGGTCGCCGTCGAAGCCCCAGACGGGCTCCTCGTACTCGGCGAAGCAGATCGCACCGCAGTTGAACGAGGTGCGGTAGCCGACCCGGTCGGTGGCGATCTTGTTGCGCAGCAGCAGCTCGGGCGTGTTGATCGCGCCGCCGCTGAGCACGAACCTCTCGGCGAAGATCCGGAAGGTCGAGCCGTCGCTGAGGTCGCGGCAGACCAGCGCCTTGACGTGCTGCTGGCCGTCCTTGCCCTTCTGTCGCTCGATGCGCACCGCCTCGGTGCGGGTCAGGATCTCGCAGCCGCGGTCCCTGGCCATCGGCGACCAGGTGGTCGACGCGTCCATCTTGCGGCCGTACATGCAGCCGACGTTGCAGTAGCCGCAGCCGATGCAGTGCAGCATCGACTTGCGGAACTGGCCGGGCGTGAGGCCGAGCTTGCGCATGCCGTTCGCGATCACGCCGGTCGCCGGATTGTGGACCCGCTCGTCGAGCGTGGTGACGTTCATCACCGACTCGACCCGGCCGTAGGCCTCCTCCATCCGCTCGGCGGGCAGCTCGAAGCCGTGCTTGCCGAACGAGCGGCGCACGTGCTCGGGCATGCGGAAGCACACCGCATTGGTCAGCACCGTGGAGCCGCCGACGCATTGCCCCTGCAGCAGGAACATGTCGGCCTCGGTGTTGGTCTGCGAGCCACCATCCTTGTAGATGGTCGAGATCATCTCGAGCTCGTCGTGACTCATGTCCTCGGGGCGCACCCAGGCACCCCGCTCGAGCATCACGACCTGCTCCCCGGCCCGCGCCAGGTGGAAGGCGACCACCGAGCCGCCGGCGCCGCTGCCGACCACGACGAAGCGGGTGTGGATGTCGGGTCTCATGAGCTCGCGCTCTCCTGCCGCGCCGCGAGTTCGGCCCGCAGCGCCTTGCGCTGGCCCATCGGCCGGAAGCCGGTCGCCGCCTCGTTCTCGGGCAGCGAGTAGTAGGCCAGGCGGAAGGCCTGGCGGCCGAGGCTGGTGATGCCGAACAGACCGCGGGTCGTCGCCATGTGGCGGTCGACGAAGTCGACGCGCGCCTCGTGGCTCATCCAGCGGAACGGCGGACGGAGCGTGAGCAGGGGCAGGATCTCCAGCGCCACGAACACCCCGAGCACCCGCCACATCCGCCACAAGGGCATCGAGCCGATGTAGCGGTCGACGCGGCGCGCGACCTCGACCCAACCGGCCCGGGGTTCGGGGCCGCGGACCAACACCGGCGAGGCGAGCGTGACGGTGCGGACCTGGAACGGGATCAGCACCTTGAACTCCGAACGCTTCAGCGCGCGGATCTGCAGCCACAGCCAGGTGCCCCACAGCGGCGAAAGCAACAGCAGGAAGGGCGCGGCCAACACCCCGACCACCAGCAGCAGCGCGAGCCAGGTGTTGAGCGAGACGTTGCGCGGTGGGCGGGGCGTGCGCGGTGACCGGTCGTCCGGCATCAGGCCGTTCCGCAGTAGACGAAGGCCGGTGGCACGTTCCAGAACACCGGCCGGCTCAGCTCGAACGACTGGAACAGCGACTTCATCTGGCGGCGCAGCGCGGTCGCGCCGGGCGACACGTAGTAGTGCACGTAGCTGAACTGCCGGAACACCCCGCCCGGCGCCAGTGCCGCATTGGTCTCGGCGACGATGCGGTCGCGGACCTCGGCGGGCATCGCGGCGAGCGGCAGCCCCGAGACGATCGCCTTCGGCGCCTTCAGCCGGTGTTCGGCCAGGTGCCTCGCGACGTCCTCGGCCGAGCCCTCGACGAAGGTCAGGTTCGGATAGTCGGCGCGCAGGGTCTCGAGGAACGCCGGGTTGCGCTCGATGCCGAGGTAGTTGACCCCCTGCTGCGTGAGCTCGGCCAGCAGCCGGGTGAAGGAACCCGTGCCCGGCCCGTACTCCACCACCGTGTCGCCGGCCACGAACTCGACGCCGTCGATCATCATCCGGGCCAGCGCGCGCGAACTCGGCGCGACGGCCGCGACGCCCGCGGGGTTCTTGATGAACTCGCTGAGGAAGAACAGGGTTCTGGCCATGGCTTCGTCGGGTCGGAGGGCCGTGGTCGGGCGGGCTCCCGGCCGGTTGATCCGCTCGCTCGGACGCGTGTTTACTGCAAGGCTCCGCCGATGGGGAGCGAGGAACCGCCGCGGTTGCGCACGGCGGAGCGCCTTGGAGGCGGAGGGGCTCCGACAACGGGTGCTGGGGCGAGGATTTCCGGAGGGTCTCGCCTTCTCGGCAGCTCAGGCGCAGTCGGACGCGATCCGGATGGAATGGTCCGCGTTCGCATAGAACGTCGCCTGTCCCATGTCCCCGATCATCAGAGCTCGATCTTTGCGGTAGATGCTGTTCGGAGCGTCGAAGAGCGCCTTCAAGGGCCATTCCTGGTCGATCTCGGCTCCTTCCAGCCGACTCTTCATCGGTGCTTCATGGTCCGTCCAAGGCCACCGTACTCCGCCGCATGCCTGTAGCGAGACGAGCTGGCAGAGATGGCCGGGCTCGATCATCTCGACGTCGAGCTGAAGGCTGAACGGGATCCCGCCCACCTTGGTCGCCGCGAGCACACAGACCTCCTCGATCCACTCGTCGTCGTCGTGGCCGGGCTCGAAGAGGTAGTCGCAGGTTCGGTAGCGCGCGCCCCAGGCTCGCACGAACTCGAACGGGTGGCTCGGCTCGGGCATCTCGTCGGCGGTGATGGTCTCGGAGGCGTCGGCGGAGACCCACCGACAGCCGACCGACCCGGGTTCGTTCAGCAGCAGCGAGCCCTCGTCGGCAACGAAGACCAGCAGGATGTCTCCGGGTAGTTCACCGACCAGGTCGCGGCTGTCCCGGAAGTCGAACTGGCAGAGAAACGTCGGTACGACGCCGTCCAGGTCGGGCCAGTCGACGCCACGCGGCAGCCAGGGCACGCCGCCGATCCGCGTGATCCGCGGATCTGGTGCGGGACCGATGCCCCACAGGAACAGGTCACACGGCCGGCGTTCGTAGCGCTCCATCGGCAGCGTGCGACGCGCCCTTTCCGCCGCTGCCAGCCTTGCCGCGCTGGTCAGGTTGAGCCCCGGCCCGGTCCGGTCCGTCGCGAACTCTGCCAGCAACGCATCGCGGTCGATCGTCGGATGGAAGCCGGGCCCGTCGGTGCGGACGAAGGGTGCGAGCGCCATGGCGCCAGCCTACTCGCACCTCCGAGCTGTCGCCGACTCAGAACAGCCCGACCAACTCCACCACCGCACCCTTCGGGAAGCCGAAGCCGTCGACGACCAGCGTGCCGGTGGCCGAGGTCGGGTCGGTGGAGCCGAGGGTCGAGGTGCGGGCCGGGCCGGAGTCGCCGATGCCGAGCTCGAGCGCTTCGGAGGTCGCGAGGCCGGGTGCGTTGAACGACGGGTCCTGGACCAGCGATTGGGCGTAGAGGGTCAGGCCGGCGAGCGTCGGGTCGTTCGGGACCGGCAGGGTCGCGGTGGACGACCAGCCGATGAAGGTCTGCTGCCAGTTGTGCGGGATGGTGCCGAGGGGGTCGACGGCGAGCTGGTTGCCGCGGGCACCGATGCGGCCGAGGTCGAAGGGCAGGGGCACGCCGGCGGCGGTGCGGTCGGCATCCAGGCCGACCATCAGGAAGCCGGGATACTGGGCGAAGCTGGTGGTGGTCGACAGGTCGACGAAGCCACCCGGTACGAACATCCGCGGATCGAAGTCGGGGCCGGTGTGCGCGATCAGGAACAGGTTGTCGCCGCCGGCGGGGCCGCGCTGGCCGAACGTGATCGCGCGGCCGCCCTGGACCACCGCGTCGAGGTCGACCGGGATGCGCGACGAGGGGCCGCTGCCACACTCGATCTCGATCAGCAGATTGCCCTGCGCGGGGTCGTAGGCGACCGGCGTGTTCAGCGGCAGGCGGATCGCGAAGGGGGCAGTGCCGGAGTCCTGCGCGTTCGCGGCGGGCAGCATCACCGCGCCCTGGAAGACCGTCTGCAGCGGCGTGCCGCGGTTCTGCGCGAAGCTGCTCGCCATCGAGGTCGGCGGGATCTGGGTCGTGCCCAGGCGCACGGTCACGTTCGGCAGCGTGGTCGGTCGGATGGCGCTCCGCGGCCGGTCGTAGCGGAACGCGATCTCGAACAGCGCCGAGGGACGGGAGGCCACGTCGGCGGCCTCGAAGATCTGCTGGCTCAGGAACACCGTGTGGCCGAACGGGAAGTCGATGCTCTCGTGCGCCTCGGTGGACTCGCGGTCGGCGGGGAGGAACCGCGAGGTCGGGGTCTGGGCGTGGACGCGCTCAGGGGCCAGGCCGCTGGCGGCCAGCAGGGCGACGGTCGGGAGGAACAGCCGGGCGGAGTGCCCGGCACGGCGGCTGGGGTCGGTCATCGGGCGCTTGGCGTCGGGTGGGGCGCGGGGGTGCCAGCGAATTCGTGAGAGTTCCGGGTCTCGCATCCGCGTTGGCTCAGCGGCGGATCTCGAAGGGCTCCGCGAGGTCCCACGGGTACTCCGCGACGCCGTTCGTGGGCACGAGTCGGTAGGCTGCACCGGGCGCGATGTGGTCCCACGTGCCGCCCTCGGGACGAAGCGGGATGTAGCTCTCGCCCCGCTGGGTGACGCCGCCGACCGGTGCGCGCGCGCGGACCGGCGGGTGGCCGTCGGCCTCCAGGGTGAAGCCGAGGTCGGTGGCAGCGGTGAAGCGCTTGTAGTCGTCGAACCGGTCCGACGGACCGACGTGCAGAAGGAGCGCGGGGCCGCCTGGGACGGTCAGCCCGGTGACCGGGCTGTCTTCCGCGTCCGACCAGACCACCGCGCGGATCGTCAGCGTTTCGAGCGCCGGGACCTGGGCGACGGCTCCTACGGGGTTCGGCATCGTGAGGACCGGCGGGTTCGCCAGCCCGCAGTGCTCTCCGAACCGGTCCGACAGCGTGATCGCCGAGTAAGGGTTGGCGTGGGCGAACAGGTCCTTCGGCCGCGTCGCCTGGCGCAGTCCCCAGGTGGCCGCCATGTTGCCGTCGGCCCAGTCGGAGAAGGTCGCGACGTGGGTCATCAGGCCGAAGCACGACCGGTCGAGGATGTTGGCGCCGAGTCGCTGCTGGTTCAGCCGTCGCCAGCGGCCGCCGACGAAGACCTCGTTGAAGGTGTGGCTGGTCCAGGAGTCTGAACGCGGTCCGATGCCGGTGGTGATGGTGGCGCGGACCCGGTGGTTCTCGAGCCGGTCGAGGAACGCCAGCTCGTCGGCGTCCGAGGCGTCGACGACCGGCGTGCACAGCACGATGCGCGTCGGGATCCCGAGCGCCCGCAGGCAGCCGTTCAGGTAGATCGCGGTCGAGGTGCAGGTCCCGCGCGTGCGGCGCTCGAACATGCCCTTGGCGAACAGCTCACGCTGCTGCTGTTCGGCGACGCTCCGCCCGGTCTCGGCGACGCCGCGCTCGGCGCGCGCCTCGATGCCGGGGTGGATGCGCATCGCACCGTCCTGCAGGCTCGAGTTGAAGGTCGTGAAGCCCGAGTGCGGCTCGGCGCGGCGGAGCAGCCAGCCGACCGCGCGTTCGACCAGCGACCGGTCGTCGAGCGTGCCCGCGTCGATGCCGTCCGCGGCCAGCGCCGCGACCAGCTCGTCGCGCATCGCGTCGTCCCAATTGGCGGTCGGACCGGGTGCGGTCCACTCGGTCATGCCCGCGGTCGTCTCGCGCCAGTCGGGATCGGCGGCCAGCGCCGACGCGACCGTGTTCAGCGGATAGTGCACCACCTCGAGCTCGACCCAGTCGTCGCCCTCGTCGAGGATCCGCGCGTCCTGGTAGTCGTCCTGGAACACGTCGGGCGTGACCGGCCGCATCACGTGCAGGATCGAGCGCACCGTGTAGGCGAACTCGCGGCGCTCCTGCCAGTCGCCGTCCGGTGTGCCATCGCCGTCGCTGTCCGAGGAGTCCGGGTCGGTGCCGTACTTGTGGACCTCCTGGAAGTCCGGGAGACCGTCGCCGTCGCGGTCGGGATCGGACTGGGCGGGCGAGGTCGTCGCGAGCAGGAGCCCGACGGCCGTCAAGTGGGCGGGGATTCGCATGGGCATCACCTTCGGTGACCAAGATAACGCGACCGGCGCCTCCCGAGTTCGGAACGATCTCCTGCGCCTGTGCGCCCTTTATCCCGCAGGCGTTCCGGCGACACTCTGCGCCATGGGCGCACTCCATCCCGACGTCGAGCGCACGCTGCACCGCGCGGTCGAACCCTTCGCCACCGAGTTCTTCGACGTCGGCGATGGCCACTCGCTCTACGTCGAGCAGTGTGGCAACCCTGGCGGCCTGCCGATCCTGTTCGTGCACGGCGGTCCCGGCGCCGGCTGCTCCGCGGCCGACCGGCGCTTCTTCGATCCCGACCGCTTCCGCGCGGTGCTGATCGACCAGCGCGGCTCGGGCCGTTCGAAGCCGCATGGGTCGATCGAGCACAACACCACCGAGGACCTGATCGCCGACTTCGAGCGGGTCCGCGAGCACCTGGGCATCGAGAAGTGGCACGTGTTCGGCGGATCGTGGGGCAGCACGCTCGGCCTCGCCTATGCGATCGCGCATCCCGAGAGCTGTCTGAGCCTCACGCTGCGCGGCATCTGGCTGTTCCGCCAGGTCGAGCTCGACTGGTGGCTGCAGGGCATGCGCGCGATCCAGCCCGAGCGCTGGCGGAC
Organism: bacterium; assembly: GCA_030432695.1. Classification (GTDB taxonomy): domain Bacteria; phylum Planctomycetota; class UBA1135; order UBA1135; family UBA2386; genus JAUILN01. The sequence continues at coordinate 137,258 of JAUILN010000020.1, forward strand.
CTTCAGCGAGCACGTCGGCGAGACCGAGCCGCAGGCGTTGCTCGACGCCTATTGGGAGCGGCTGACCGGTACCGACCGCGAGGCTGCCGAGCAGGCTGCGCTGGTCTGGAGCGTCTACGAGGGTGCGTCGTGCACGCTGCTCCCCGACGAGGACTTCACCGCGGCGTTCGCCGATCCGGCGATGGCCTGGCCGTTGGCGCGGCTGGAGGCGCACTACTTCCGCAACCAGCGGTTCACGCCCGACGACCGGCTGCTCGAGGGAGTGCCGCGGATCCGCCATCTGCCGACCTTCATCGTGCACGGGCGCTACGACATCGTCTGTCCGATCTCCGGTGCGGTGGATCTCCACCGGGCGTTCCCCGAGAGCGATCTGGCGATCGTCGACGATGCGGGCCATGCGTCGCGGGAGCCTGGGACCGCGCGGCATCTGGTGGCGGCCTGTGACCGGATCGCGGCCACCGGGGATCCGCGGCGGAGCTGAAGCGGTTGCGCCGGGCTCAGTCGCCGAGCAGCTCGGCGACCAGTGCTTCCGCGCCGAACACCTCGCGCAGCGCCAGCAGGATCGCCTCGGAGCTGACCGAGATCGCCCGCGGTGTGTCGTCGCGGAACACGTAGCGGTTGGCGAGGGTCGCGGCATTGCCGTCGAAGACCACGCCGATCAGGCGGAGATCGCGGTCGACCAGCGGGCTGCCGGAGTTGCCGGCCGCGATGTCGTTGGTGCTGACCAGGTTCAGCGTGGTGGCGAGGTGCTGTGCGCCGTCGAGGTCGCGCCAGGTGGCGGCGAGCCTGAACGGCGGTTGGTCGGCGAACACCAGGTTTCGTTCCAGGAGGCCGTGGAAGGTCGTCCGGTGGGCGAGCAACGTCTCGGCGCCCTGGTAGCCGGCGACCACGCCGTCGCTGAGGCGCAGCGTACCCGATGCGTCGGGAGCGAGTTCGCCGCCGCGGACGGTGAGCAGGAGCTCGCCCAGGCGCGCGTCGAGATGGCGCTCGAGCTCGGCCAGTCGTCGGTCCTCGGAGCGCTTCTGCCGATACAGCCCGGCGATGTCGCGAGCCAGAGCCAGTGCCTCGGAACGGTGGCCGGTGAGCTGGCCCTCCAATGCCTGCTCGAACACCGCCGGCTCGAGCAGCGGATCGTTCTCGAGGAGCGCGGCGATGGCCTCGCCGGAGCGGCCGCGCACCACGTCGACCCGCCAAGGGTCGTCACTCGGCAACAGGCGCGTAGCGCGCTCGACCTGGAACAGGAAGTCGCGGCGTCCGGCCATGCCGATGCCCTGGGACACGAGTCGGGCGTGCTCGCTCCGCGCACGCTCGCGCCACCAACGCGCCTGTCGTGCGTCGTCGCTGTCGGCAGCGAGTGCCAGCGAGAGTGCGACGCGCAGCACCGGGTGGTCGCCGTCGTCGTGCAGCTGATGGCGTAGCTCGAGCTTGGCGCGCTCCTCGGCGAGCCACTCGGCCTGGCGCCACAGGTTGCCGAACAGCGGCTCGAGGGCCGCGCTCTCCCGGACAGTGCGGCGGAGCATCGCCTCGTCGAGGCGCTTGCGCTGCATCCGCGCAGGGTCCAGCAGGCCGGCGAAGAACCCGCGGTAGGTCTTGTCGGCATTCGACCACGCGGCGAGCGTGTCCCACGGTTGGGGCGGACACGACGGGTCGGCGGCGAGTGCTTCCTCGCGGACGTCGATCCGGTCGGCGATCAGCTCGATCAGCAGCGGGTAGCGGACGTCGCGGAGGAACTCGAGATGCGCGAGGTGGGATAGGCGCTGGGTGCTCGAAGGGTAGCCGGCGACGAACACCGGATCGCCCGGTGCCGGGACCGAGGCCGACAGCTGCAGGTGGTGGTCCGAGGTGTCGAGCGGCGCGTCCTCGTCCCAGGCGCGCAGGAAGGCGAAGTCGAGCGCGTGTCGCGGCCATGCGAAGTTGTCGAGGTCGCCTCCGAAGCCGGCTACCGACTCGTCGGGGACGCAGACCAGTCGCAGGTCGTCGTACGCACGGAAGGCGTGCAGCTCGATGCGGACACCGTCGTGCAGTCGCGCGAGTTCGAAGCGCAGCTCGGGATGACGCTCGCGGAACTCCTGGCCGAGCGCGCGCTCGTTGCGACGGCGCAGGTCGGCCGCTGCGTCCACCGCTGCGAGCAGCTGTAGGGGTTCGAGATCGGGCGGGATCGGAGCGATACCTTCGTTGCAGCGTGCACTGACGTCCTCGACGAAGACCAGCTCTTCGACATGGATCCGCGGCAGTGGGAGTTCGGCCGTGCGCGAGCTGGCGAGGAAGCCTTCGCTCCGGATCTGGTCGCCGGCCTCGAGGTCGTCGAACAGGCCACGCAAGAGGTGCTGGTTGGTCAGGATCAGCCCGTCGTCCGAGACCCACGCGGCGGTTGCGGCGTTCCGGCCGATCCGCAGTCGCAAGGTGGCGCCCCGCAATCGATCGAACCAGGCCGGGTCGGGTTCGAGGCCGTAGCGCGCCTCGAAGCGTCGCAGGGGCGGGGACTCGAACGTCCACATCCGCCCCAGGCCCGGCTCCTCCTGGGAGCAGGGACGGGGCGCGAGGACGGGGAGTAGCGCGAGCAGGGCGATCGGCAGGCGGAGACGCATCGGGTCGGGGGCGGACTCGGCGGTCTACGGACGTCGGGCGAGCGGCAAGAGATCCGTCTCGTACGGCGTCAGCGGATCACGATCTCCAGCGGGCCGCCGGAGGTCGTGTCGAAGGTATCGTCGAGCCATCCGTGGGATCCGTCGACCGTCCACGCCGAGGCGCTGACCTCGACGCTCCCCGCCTCCATCGGCACCCGGAAGCGGCCCTCCGCATCGGCGCGGACGCTCACCGGCATGTCGTTCCGGGGTCGATCCGGATCTGGCTCGGACGACGTGCTGCTGACCGAGACGTAGGCTCCCGGGACACCGCGGCCCTGCGAGTCGAGGACCCGCCCCTCGACGATCGGGCCTCGACGAGACCTGATCTCCACGACGACCGGAGCATCGCCGCCCTCCTCCGTCACCTCGACGGCTCGGCCGCTCCGCAGGAACTCCGAATCGAGGGTCGAGACTTCGTGCCGACCGGTCTCGGCGTCGGCGAATCGGAAGCGCCCCGCGGAATCGGTGATGGTCACCCGGGTCATCGGGTCGAGATCGAAGTAGTAGGAGTCGTCGTCCAGCAGGGGCTGCAGCAGGACGCCGACGCCTACACGCGGCACGCCGTCGGGATCGAGGACGGTGCCTTCGATCGCCGAGCTGCGCGGCACCCTCAGCTCGACACCACGTAGCTGCTCGGCGGTCGCGGCGCTCGCGGCCAGCACCCAGCGCTGCGTGCCGGTTTCGATCCACAGTGCGGAGCCGTCGTCGGCGACCATGCTCTCCGGGAGGTCCACGTAGCCCTGGGCATCGGTGCGGGCCTCGTGGTCCAGTGGGACCCGCGCCGAACTCGGTTCGGGGCCGGGCAAGGGCACGAGTTCCACCTCGCCGGCGAGCAGGATCCGGCGGTCGGGGAGCGGTCTGCCGCCTCGGTCGAGGAGCCGGCACCGCAGCCAGGTCTCGGGTCGGAGCGTGATCTCCTTGCTGAGTCGGCGTGGGAACTGCTGGATCAGCAGTCCGATCGTCGAATGGTCGGTCGCGCGGACGCGGACCAGCGACTCGCTGCCGAGCAGGAGCGCGTCGAGTTCGCCCTCGGCGTCGCTGGTGGCCCAGCTTGCGGCGAGCAACGGTTGGAACGGGACGTCGAGCTGCACGCCGGGCAACGGTTCGCCGTCGGGGTCCAGGAAGGTCAGGAGCAGCCGCCGCTCGGCGTCGAGACGGATGTCGCACACGGGACCCTCGGGGAGTTCGCGGATCACCGAGCCATGTCCGGTCGCCACGGCGAGCGTGGCGCCGGCGGGGAGCGCGGTGTGCATCGAGAACTCCCCGGCGGCGTCGGTGTAGGTGGCCCGACGTAGTGGGTTGATCAGCGTACCGAGCTGTCGCCCCAGCGCCGGCACCGTCTCCTCCGCTGGATCGAACGCGACCAGTGCTGCGCCCGGCACCGGCTGGCCGTCGGCGTCGGTGACCGTGCCGCGCAGCTCGCGCACCTTCCGCAGACGTAGCGTGATCGGCGAGCCCGGGATCACCGGGGCCATGAGCTTCGAGATCGCGACGTCTTCGATGCCCGCCTCGATCGCGAACAGGTCGCGGTAGGGCAAGGGCAGCGAGAAGCGACCGCGCGTGTCGGTCTCGGTGGTGCCCACCTCGACCAGCAGCTCGCGCCGCGAGGTCGGAGGGGCGCAGGCTTCCGCGCGGCCGAGCAGGGTCACCGGCGCGCCGGCGATCGGCTTGCCGGCTTCGTCGACGACGACGCCCAGGGCGACTCCGGGCGGCAGCGGGGCGCGTTCCTGCGTCGGCGAGGTGGCGGGAAGGAGCGCTAGCAGGAAAGCCGCGGGCAGCGTCCAGCGGGATGAAGCGAGCATCCCGCCAGTCTAAGTGCCGCGCTCAGTCGCCGAGCAGCATCACCATCGGGTTGCTCAGCTCGACCTGTCCGCCGGCGTACTGCAGCGCATGCGCGAAACTCAGCGAGCCGCGCAGCGCCGGAGCGCTCGGCGCCCGGAAGCTGAATCTCAGCGCGCCGTTGGCGTCGAACGAGCCGACCAGTGACGACAGCGAGCCACCGACTTCGAGGTCGCCGATGCCGGGCACGTTGAGCGGGCCGGCATTGGTGCCGAGGATGATCGCCACCGGTGCCTGCGGCGCGCCGCGCAGGTCGACCGTCGCCGTGGCGCCGAGGCCGATCTGTGCAGGCGTCACCCGGAACTCGACCGGCGGGTTGGGCACGCCGGACAGCGAGGTGACCTCGACGTCGTCGAGGTTCCAGCCGCCGAGGTTGAACGGCAGCAGCGAGCGCAGGTTGAACTCGATCCGCACGTTGGCGCGGTTCGCGGCGCCGGGCAGCGCGACCTCCTGCATGCTCCAGCCGGTGTCGGCCACGCCGGTGCCACCCCAGGCCTGCGTGCCGTTGGCGCGGATCGCCGCCGAGTCGAGCGGACCGAGCGTCAGCCAGCGTTGGAAGCGCAGCCGCACGTTGGTGCGGCCGGTGAAGTCGAGGGCGGGGCTCACCAGAGTCTGGTCGGAGAACCACTCGTAGGCACCGTTGCCCGGCATGCCGAGGTCAGTGCCGTAGACGTTCGGGCTCGACACCGCGGAGGCCGGGTCGCGCCAGTTGACGCCCAGCGAGCTGCCGCTGAGTCCGCGCGGCGCAGCGCGCTGCCACTCGTCGTTGGAGCCGGTCGAGGCCCAGCCGTTCGGCCCCGGGGAATCGAAGTGCTCCATCAGCACCTGTTCCTGCCGGCCGACGCCGAACTCGATCTCGTCGGTGAGCGGGAAGCGCTGTGGTAGGCCGCTGGAGTGGTCGATGTCGAACCAGTAGCTGATCGTCTCCGGCGCGGCGACTCCCGGGAGCAGTGCGACGAACTGGTTCGGGATGCCGGTCGGCTGCATGCGGCGTCGTCCCGGCGTCGTGCCGACGCGGTAGACCACCGAGACCCCGTTCACCGTGCCCTGCCGCGGGCTGATCAGCGCGAACACCGGACGCGGGGTGAGCACGCGTTCGGTCGAGCCGAGCGCCGTGTGGGTCACGTCGGTGAGGATCAGCTGCGGGTGCGGCAGGTTGCGGGTGCGCGAGGCCGCCGAGAGGTCGGCGTAGTTCGGCGTGCCGTTGGTGAGGTTGCCGTCGTCGTCGTCGAGCAGGAACACCTCACGGACCGCATCGGGCTGGTTGGTCGCGTTGGCGACGATCGAGGCGACCACGATGCTCTCGGCGCGCGCGACGCCGGTCGCCCGTCCCAGCGACGCGATCAGCCGGGCGCGGACGTCCCAGGCCCAACCCATGAAGCACTCGCCCTTCGGGTGTGGCGCCCCGCCGGGTGGGAATCCACCGTTCGGATAGGTGGTGTTGTTCAATGCCGTCCGCACGAACCCGCCGGTGGTGGTGAAGTCCCGGCCGACGACGGGATCGTCCATGCGGTAGGTGGCGAGGATGTCGCCCCAGCCCTCGGACAGGCCGTCGACCTGCGAGATGCCGCCGAAGCGGTCGTCGAGGCCGTGGCCCCACTCGTGGTAGATCACGGACGAGTAGCCGCTCATGTTGCAGCTGCCGCCTGCCGCGTAGAAGTTGATCGTGTTCTGGGTGTAGAAGGCGTTGCACTCCTGCGCGATGTTGACCGTCGCAGCGATGTTGGAGAGCTGCGTGAGCTGTGCGCCAGGTCCGACCAGGCCTTCGATCCACTCGCGTGCGTCGTCGACGAACCACGCGACCGTGGGCTGCGACCACTGCAACGCGTTGTCGGACGACTGGCCGAGCACGATCTGCATCGGCACGCCGGGCATGGCCTGCACCGACGCGCGCGCCGGCGTGCCCTGCTGGGGCGAGATGCCGCCGGCGACGTGCCGGACGTCGCCGCTGCCGAGGGCGACGGTGAGGGTGACGGGGGCGGTGCCGGAATAGGGGATCGAGAAGGCGCCGCTGGCGTCGGTGAACGCCGAGCCGACCGCGCCGGCGTCCACGCGGATACCTCGCAGTGGCAGCTCCATCAGTGCGTCGAGCGGGCTCGCGCCACGGTTCAGCCACGCGGTGACGGTGCCGGACAGTGCAGTCGGTGCGACCCCGGTCGTCGGTGCGTTCGCGCGGCTGGATGCGCGGCGGGCGAGCAGCCGACCGAGGTGGCCACCGGTCGCGGAATGCGAGGTGGCGCTCGGGCCGCTCGCTCCGTGCGCGGGACCCGGTTCACCGTCGATGTGGTCGTGGCCGAACGCGCAGCGGTGCACGAGGTCGATCTCGGCGAGGACCGTGCCGTCGTCGGCGCCGACGTAGACGTCGCGGACCGTCAGTGCGGCGGTCGGCGAAGCGGCGCGCCTCGAGTCGACGCGAACCTTCCAGGCGAGGCGCGGCGTCGCGGGTGCGAGCGCGGCGACGTCGGCGTGGATCACCAGCTGGGGCGCCGAGTCCGCCGGGTTCGCGGGGCCGGGCTCGTCGAACAGCAGCGCGGGGGCGATCTGACCCAGGTGCTGCCATGCCGTGGCGCGAGCGCGTCCGGCGTCGATCGAGGGCCGGACGTCGAAGTCGGGTGGCACTGCGACTGCCTGTGAGCCGAACATCGACACCACGCCGGTGCGGTGCAGGCGGACGTCGGCGCGGCCACCGATCACCTCGAGGTCGCGGAACCGTTGCCGGTAGACGAACACGTGCACGCGCTCCAGCGGCGCCGCGACGTCCTCGACGAACGCCGAGTTGCCGAGACCCAGGAGGCCGGCGTGCTCGGTGAGGACCGCCCGGGCGAGGCGCGAAGCGGTCGCGAGGTCGTCGACGCGACCCGTCGCGACCCGCAGTCCGGGTCCGGTGATCGCCTTCGGCGTGGCGGTCGCGGGGCACCAGTCGGCGGACCAGTTCGGACCGTGGCGGTCGACGAAGCCGGTCCAGCCGTCGGCGATCGACTGGAGATGTGGAGTCGGGGCCTGGGCGACGAGTGGCAGGCACGTCGTCGCGGCCAGCAGGATGACGGCGCGAAGCATGGTGGTGGTGGAATGCAGGGATCGTGGGGCTATGGCCGTGGTGGATGCCGCGATGAGGTGGGTTTCGCGGGCAGGGCCCAGAGAGCAGGGCCGAGCATGTTCGCAGACCGGCGGCGTCTTGACGAGGGACCCCCCATCCGCGGGCGGGCGCATCCGGGGCCCGGCGGCCGTCTCGCCGGAGTCAGGCCCGCAGCGCCGACAGCGTCGCTTCGATCACGCCGCGGGAGAACGACGGCGAATCCATGACTCGGCCGGTGACCGCGAGACCTTGCAGGGTGGCCAGGACCATCCGTGCATGGCTACGGGTCGAGCCGTGGGGTGTCAGTTCCCCGGCGTCGCGGGCGGCGCGCAGCGCGTCGTGCAGCAGGTCTTCGACCCTGCGGAGGTGCAGGCGGAACAGTGCCGCGAACTGGGGGTCGTCCTGGCAGGTCTGGGCCGCGCCCACCGCGAACAGGCAGCCCCAGTTGCCTTGCTCGGCGCACTCCCGCTGCCGTCGCCGCAGCATGCGGCCCACCGCGGCGATCCGGCTGGAGCCGTGCGCGAGTTCGGTCCGCAGGATCTCGAGCTGCCGGTCGGAGTAGCGCTCGACCGCGCGCGTGAAGAGTCCCCGCTTGTCCCCGAACGTGTCGTAGAGGCTCTTCCGGGCGATGCCCATCGTGCCGAGCAGCTCGGCCAGGCCGGCGGCCGCGTAGCCCTTGGAGCCGAAGCACTCGATCGCGGCGTCGAGTGCCGCGTCGGGATCGAACGACTTCGCGGGTCCGCGCGGCATGGGAGGAGTCTCGGGAACCGAAACCGGTCGGTCACGGTGGAAGCGCGCGCCTCAGCGACCTTCCGAGCGTTCCACGTCGACCACTCCGCCCGAGTCGCCCTCTTGAACGCCACCGACGTCCGGGTCGATCCGGTCGAGCAAGTACTTGACTTCGAACTCGTTCTCGAAGCCCGTGTTCGGGTCGCGCATCGTCAGCGAGCCGGTGCCCTCCAACTGATCGCCCTCCGCGTTGATGGCGAGAGTCAGCAGCCAGCTCATCCCGCTCGGAACGAGGTCGTTGGAGACCGGCGATTCGTAGCTGTAGCCGAAGACGACGGTCTCGTCGGTCACGTCGTTCTCGTATTGGATGAGCGGGAGACCCAGATCTGCCTCGATGCCGCTCTGCGACAAGTCCCGGAGCAATCCGCCTGGCGCCTGGCGCGAGCGGACGAAGCCGCGCCGGTTCGCGCCGCTTTCGATCGTCACCAGGTCGCCCTCGACGATCACGTACTCGAGGCCGTTCCCGGGTGGAGGGGTTCGCGGCAGGATCCGAGCCGCGCGGACCCGCCAACGTCCCGCCGGGCGCACCTTGGCCGGCGGCTTCACGCCGTCGGAGCTGCTGCAGCCCGACAACATGCAGAACAGGGCCGCGAAGCCCAGGATGCACAGGACGATGAGAGGGCGGGACATGCCGAGGAACGTGTGTACCCGAGCCGGCGGGGGCGCGCCAGACCGGGTCGGGTCAACGAGGTCTCGTCAGAGGCTCCTCGGGCGGTTCGACGAGATGGATGATCGGCCGGATTCCGATGTAGCCGATCGCCTCGGGAGGGGCGAAGGCCCGGTAGGCGAGCTGGCTGGTTTCGGCCAGCTCCGAGATGTTGCCGCCCCGGCAGGCCCGCTCGGAGGTCAGGTCGCCGCGGTCGATCCGGCCGCGCAGCCCGTCGCCGTCTCGCGGCTCCGCATCGTCCTTCTCGGCATCTCGCTCGAGACACCATTCCCGGACGTTGCCGATGACGTCGTGGAGCCCGAACGCGTTCGGGTCGTAGGTCCCGACCGGCGAGAACAGGAAGAAGCCATCGTCCCAGGGCTCGTGCCCACCCTCGGTCTCCTGATTGAGCCGGCGCAATCCGCGCCGTGCCGCCTCGTCGCTCAGATTGCCGATCCGGGCCAGGTCCTTGGATTCCGAGGTGCCGGGCCATGGCGTGGTGCTGCCGGCGGCGGCGGCGTGCTCCCATTGCGCCTCGGTCGGCAGGGACATGCCGTGTAGGCGGAGCAATGCATCCGCCATGTCCCAGCTCACGTCGGAGACGGGGTATTGGTTGGGAGCTTCGATATCGGTGCGGGCCCGCGCGCCGACCATGCGCTGCCATTGCGCGTAGTCGATCTCGTACTTGGACACGAAGTACGGGTCCAGCCGGAGCTCGCAGCGCGGTGAGTCGTACAGATGCGGGTCGCCGCTCGCGCTCCCCACCTGGGTGTCGCCGCCCGCCAGCAGCACGAACACGAGTCCGAGATCCGCGTCCAGCGGTCCGGCCACCGGTCGATCGATGCGTCGGTGATCCGGTTCCGCGGACGGCAGATGGTGGAATTGCCAGAGGCCGTTGTCGGGCTGTGGGCCGAGCGGCAGGAGCGTCGGCAGCCTCGGTACGACGAGACCGGCATAGGGCTGGTCGCTGCCCTCGGCGCAGGCGTCGAGTTCGAAGCGCTCCCAGGCTGCGGCATGGAAGCGTGCGAACTCCGGGTCGACCTCCAGCTCGAGCTGCTCCGCGCCGAGATCGATGCCACCACTGCGCAGCGTGGCGTCGTAGGCGAGGTCCTGGAAGGCCCGGAGGTCGGCCTCCCGCTCGGCGAGCAGTCGCTGGAACTCCTCCTCGTTGGTCGGGGCGAGTTCGGGGTCCTGGAACAACCACCGGTTCACGGTCGATAGCGCGCTGAGCGAGACCAGCAGCTGGCGACGCAGCACCTTGCGGGTCTCCGACCGCGCCTCGCGCTCCTTGTCGGCGGAGGCCTCGGCGGCTTGCCACGCGCTGAGACTGAACAGCAGCGATCCGAACAGGGCCACCAGCACGACCATCGCCACCGCCGCCGGGCCGCGATACCGCCGCACCAGTTTGCCGAACCGGTAGCCGAAGCCCGGTGGCCCGGCGCTCACGGGCTCGGCGGTCAGGTGGCGCCGCAGATCCTCGGCGAGTTCGGACGCGGTCTGGTAGCGGCGGCTGCGGTCGCGCTGCAACGCGCGCAGCGTGATCCACTCCAGGTCGCCGCGGATCGCCTTCCGTAATCTCGGCAGGGTCGTGGAGCGGTTGGTCGCGATTCCCTGGGTCGTCGGGTTGCTGCCGACCAGGCGCGAGGTCGGCGAGGGCGCCTCCTCCTCGACGATGCGCCGCAGCATCTCCAACTTGCCACCCTTCAGGTGCTGCGAGCTGCTCACCGGTCGGTCGCCGACCAGCATTTCGAACAGCAGCACGCCGAGCGAGAACACGTCGGAGCGGGTGTCGATGTCGAGCGGTTCCAGCGAGGCCTGCTCGGGGCTCATGTACTCCGGCGTGCCGATCAGCGCGCCGCGCTGGGTGTGCATGTCGGAGCCGTCGCGCTCGGTGGCGCCCCGGGCCAGGCCGAAGTCGATGATCTTCGGCACCGGCTGGCCGCCCTGGTCGGTGACCAGCACGTTGGACGGCTTCAGGTCGCGGTGGACGATGCCCTTCAGGTGGGCGTGCTGCACGCCCTCGCAGACCTTGCGCATCAACTCCAGCCGCTCGGCGACGCCCAGCCGATTGCGGTCGCAGTAGTCGGTGATGCTGACGCCCCGCACCAGCTCCATCACCAGGAAGGGCTCGCCGTCGTCGGTCTCGCCGGCGTCGTAGACCCTCGCGATGTGGTCGTGCTCCATCGACGCGAGAGCCTGGCGTTCCTCCAGGAAGCGCCGCCGCGCCGAGGAACCCTCGCCGATCAGCTCGTGCACGACCTTCAGCGCGACCCGGCGACGCACCGGCTCGGTCTGCTCCGCGACGTAGACGACCCCCATCCCGCCGCTGCCTAGCTCGTCGAGGATCCGGTATCGTCCGATGCGGTCAGGTCGCTGCCTGGAGCCTTCCACCATCAGGGGTCAATCTAGGCGGACGACCCCGGCGCCCCGTCAGGAAAACCAGAACCCATGCTGTTCGGACGGCACGAGAACCACATCCACTACTTCCGCACCTTGAAGGGCGTGGTCGGCATGCTCGCCGCACCCGAGCACACCGAATCGGTGTTCGACATCGAGGACGGTCTCCGGGAGATCGAGGCCAGCAAGCGGATGATCGAGCACCTCCGCGGCTTCTCCGAGGTCCGCGAGATGATCGACTCGCGCTGGCTGGCCCAGGAGGACAAGGACCTCGACCGGCTGGGCGCCTTGGCCGAGGGCTCGCTCGGCCGGGTCTTCGCCGACCACATCCGGACCAACGGCTTCGATCCGGACTACTACCGCCGCCTCGAGATCGTCGACGACGTCACCTACGTGATGATGCGCGTCCGCCAGACCCACGACCTGTGGCATTGCCTGACGGGCTTCGGAGTCGACCGGATCGGCGAGCTGGCGCTGAAGGCGTTCGAGCTGGCGCAGCTGCGGCGACCGATGGCGGCGGTGATCACCTCCGGTGGTGTGCTGCGGTTCCTGCTCAAGGATCCCGACCAGCTCGGTGAGGTGCTCCGCGGGATCTCGCAGGGATACCGCCTGGGCCTCGCCGCGCACCCGCTGCTGGCGTGCAAGTGGGAGGAGGACTGGGAGAAGCCGGTGGCGCAGTGGCGCGCCGAGTTGAACATCGACCCCGACCTCGCGGATCCGGATCGGGTGGCCTACCGTCCGGAGGGGTGATCGCCTGCGCGTTCGATCGCTTCGGGTTCGGACAGCGTGCGCGATCGCGGTAGCCGACAGTGCTGGTCGACCTCTCGACCCATGCGCCCGGTGAGGAACAGCCAGAACATCTTGAACTCCGCCATCAGCGACCAGCGGATGTAGCTCCAGGTCGCGGGCCGATTGCGTTCGAACACGAAGTGGCCGGTCCACGCCAACGCATAGGCGACCACCGGTGCGACCGCCAGCAGCGCCCATTGACCGGTCCAGACGACGTAGCCGAGGATCGCGATCGTCACGAGGGCGGCGGCGTAATGCAGCACGCGGCAGAGCAGCTGGCTGTGTTCGCCCACGTAGAACGGCCAGAACTCTTCGAAGCTCTGGTAGCGCTGGTGCTCGTCGGTCATCCGGAGAGGGGTGGTGAGCAGGGACATGGGCCAGGGTAGTGCCCGCCCTTGCCGCGGTCACGCCGTGCCGGGGACGCTTCTCGGAGTCCGGTCAGCGCACCGCGGCCTGGATGATCGAGATCCTCGGCGACTTCGAGGAGTCCTCCGCGTCGATCCGCACCGTGCCACCCACCGGCAACGTCCACGACTCGGGCCGATGCCCGAACGGCAGGCCGGCGACGATCGGGCAACGCACGTCGGCGAGGCGCTCGCGGATCACCTCGGACGTCGGCTCGTGCTCGCTCGCCAGCGGCGTGTCCTCGGCGTGGAAGTCGCCGAGCAGCACCCCGGCGCAGCGCTCGAACACCCCGGCGGCGCGGAGCTGCGTCAGCATCCGGTCGACGCGGTACGGCGCCTCCTCGATGTCCTCGAGGAACAGGATCCGCCCGCTGCAATCGATCTCGTCGGGGGTGCCCATCAGGGCGACCACCAGGCTGAGGTTGCCGCCGACCAGCTCGGCCTCGACGCGGCCTTCGCGGAGCACGTGCGGGCGGGGACCCAGCGCGCTGCCCGGCAGCTCGGGGGCCTCGCTCGCGTCCATCAACAGCCGCTGCTGCAGGCGCTCCATCGCCGCCCCCATCGCGAACGCCTCGCTGGTGGCGACCATCGGACCGTGCAGGCCGAGCAGCCCGATGCGGCGGAATGCCGCGGCGAGGATGGCGGTGATGTCGCTGTAGCCGAGGATCGGCTTGGGATCCCGCTTCAGCGGCGCGAAGTCGAGCAGGTGCAGGATCCGCGTCGCGCCATAGCCGCCGCGGGTGCACAGGATCCCGCGGATCTCCGGGTCGGCGAACGCGCGCTGCAGGTCGGCCGCCCGGCCGGCGTCGGAGCCGGCCAGGTAGCCGTGTTCCTCCAGGGCGTGCTCGCTCAGTTCCGGGCGGAGGCCGAGGGCGCGGAGGCGGTCCATGCCGCGCTCCAGGTTCGGCAGCGCCGACTTGCGGATCGGGCCGGCCGGGGAGACCACCGCGACGCGGTCCCCGCGGCGGAGCGCCTTGGGATGCAGCACCATGCCCGCCATCGTCGCACGGCGGGTGGTCGGTGCTCAATCGGCGTCCGCGTCGTCGCCCTTCTTGGCGGTCGCCTTCTTCTTGCTGCCCTTCTTCTTCGCGGCCTTCTTCTTGGTCGCCTTCTTCTTGGCGCTCTTCTTCTTCCGGCCGCCGCCCTTCGCCGCCTTCTCGGCCAGCAGGTCGACCGCGCGCTCGAGGGTCATGTCCTCGGGCTTCTCGTCCTTGGGCAGCGACTGGTGCACCTCGCCGTCGGAGACGTACGGGCCGTAGCGCCCGTCCAGCACCCGCACCGGCTTCTCGCTCTCGGGGTGTGCGCCGAGTTCCTTGAGCACCTTGGCCGCCGACGCGCCGCGCCGGCCGCGCTGCTTGGGTTGGGCGAACAGCTCCTTGGCCCGCTCCAGGCTCACCTTCAGCAGATGGTCCTCGGCGGTCAGGCTGCGGGTCGCGGCACCACACTTCAGGTAGGGGCCGAAGCGGCCGTTGTAGGCCTTCACCTCGTGGGTCTCGCCGGCACCCGGCTCGCCTTCGGGCAGGGTCAGTTCGCCGAGCGTACGGGGCAGCGCGAGGCATTGCAGGGCCTCGGCCAGCGTCACCGTCTCGGGATCCATGTCCTTGAGCAGCGAGGCCATCTTCGGCTTCTCGCCGTCGAGCTTCTCGGGGTCGCCGAGCTGGAAGTAGGGACCGAATCGGCCGACCTTCACGAACACCTCGAGGCCGGTGTCCGGATCGCTACCGAGCGACTGCGGGCCGGCCTTGGCCTTGGCGACCAGGTCGTGGGCGAGTTCCTGGGTCAGTTCGTCGGGCGCGAGTTCGTCGGGGAGCGAGGCGCTGGTCGTACCGCAGGCCAGGAACGGACCATAGCGACCGACCCGCACTTCGATCTTGTCGCCCTCGAACGGTTCGAAGTCGAACTCGTCGACCGTGCAGACCTCGCGCGGGTCGATCTTCTCCTGCACGTCGGCGAGCTGGTCGCGCAGGCCGGGATGCCCATTGCCCGACCAGAACGACTTCAGGTAGGCCAGCCGCTGCTTGCGGCCGTTGCTGATCTCGTCGAGGTCGTTCTCCATCCTCGCGGTGAACGCGTAGTCCACCAGCGACTGCAGATAGCGATCGAGCAGCTTCGTCACCGCGAAGGCGGTGAAGCTCGGCACCAGCGCCTGGCCCTTCTTGAAGCAGTATTCGCGGCCCAGGATCGTGTCGATGATCGACGCGTAGGTCGACGGCCGGCCGATACCGAGGCGCTCCATCTCGCGGACCAGCGTGGCCTCGGTGAGGCGCGCGGGCGCCTTGGTGGTGTGGCCGGCGAGTTCGAGTTCGCGGGTCGTGCACTGCTGACCCTCCTCGACCTGCGGCAGCAGCTTGTCCTGCGAGTCGCCGGCACCGTCGGCTTCGTCGCTCTGCTGGGCGTAGGCCAGCCGGTAGCCCGGGAATTCGATGATCCGGCCCGAGGTCTGGAAGCGCGCGTCGTCGACCCGCAGCACCAGGGTGGTGCGCTTGCCGGTCGCGTCCTTCATCTGGCAGGCGACCGTGCGCTTCCAGATCAGCTCGTAGACCTTGCGCTCGTCGGGACCCATCTCGGCACCGAGCGATTCGGGATCGCGGAACTCGGAGCCGGCCGGACGGATCGCCTCGTGCGCCTCCTGGGCGTTCTTCACCTTGTTGGCGTAGACGCGCGGTTCGGCGGGCACGTATTGCGGGCCATAGCGGTCGGCCACCAGCGTGCGCGCCGCCTGCACCGCCTCGTTCGACAGGGTCGTCGAGTCGGTCCGCATGTAGGTGATGTAGCCGTTCTCGTAGAGGCGCTGGGCGGCGCGCATCGTGCGGCGCGCCGGGAAGCCGAGCTTGCGGCCGGCGTCCTGCTGCAGGGTGCTGGTGGTGAACGGCGCGTAGGGCTTCTCGGTGAACGGCTTCTGCTCGAGGCTCTCGACCTCGGCGGGCTGGCCCTCCAGCCGGGCGACGAGGTCCTTGGCGGCCTGTTCGTTCAGGTGCAGGCGGTCGGAGCTCTTGTCGAGCAGCTTGCCGGTGTCGGGGTCGAAGTCCTTGCCGACCGCGAGTCGCTGCTGGGCGACCGAGACCAGCGTCGCCTGGAAGGGATCCTGGTCCTTGCCGTCCTTGGACTTCGGCGCCTCGAAGGTGCCGGTCAGGTCCCAGTAGTCGGTCGGCACGAAGCGGATCCGCTCGCGTTCCCGCTCGACCACCAGCCGCACCGCCACGCTCTGCACCCGACCCGCCGACAGCCGCGGCTTGATCTTCTTCCACAGCAGCGGCGAGACCTCGTAGCCATAGAGCCTGTCGACCAGGCGGCGAGTCTCCTGCGCCTCGACCAGGTCCATGTCGATGTCGCGCGGGTTCTCCAGGCTGTGGAGGATCGCGGTCTTGGTGATCTCGTGGAACACCAGCCGCTTGACTTCGCCCTTCGGCTTCAGCTCCTCGACGAGGTGCCAGGAGATCGACTCGCCCTCGCGGTCTTCATCGGTCGCGAGGTAGACGGTGCCGGCGTCCTTCACCAACGCCTTGAGCTTCTTGATGTGCTCCTTCTTGTCCTTCGGGACCACGTAGAGCGGGGCGAAGTCGTTCTCGATGTCGATGCCGACCCGCGACCACTTCTCCTTCTTGACCTTGGCGGGTACCTCGGAAGCATTGGCCGGCAGGTCGCGGATGTGGCCGACCGAGGCCTCGATCACGTAGTCCTTGCCGAGATACTTGGCGATCGTCCGGGCCTTGGCCGGGGACTCGACGATCACGACGGCCTTCTGCGCCTTGGTCTTGGATGCCATGGGTTGGGGCGGCACTTGTTAGGCGGGGCGGTCCGGGGGTGTCAACCGTGGAGGGGAATCGGGAGGCGCCGGTTCCGGGTGCGCCAGGGCCCGTTGCATCGGCCGGGCCCGGGCGGGAGCATGAGCGAGCATGGTCGAGCAGCAGGCGTTCTTTTTCGCTGAGGCGAACGCGGTCCCGGAGGATCCTACCGCCCGCGGCCTGCTTGCCGACCTCGCCGCCGGGACGACTCCCGACCGTTCCCCCGTCCAGATCGATACCTTCGGTCGCAGCGGGAAGGTAGGACCGATTCCGACCTTCGTCGACGAGTTCTGGACGGCCAGGCAGCGGGCTGCCAGCTCGCTGCACGAGGTCTCCTACCGGGCGTGCTTCAAGCCGGCACTGCCGCGGTTCTTCATCGATCGACTGACCGAGCCGGGCGACGTGGTGTTGGACCCGTTCGCCGGCCGCGGGACCACGGTGGTGGAGGCGGCGATCCATGGTCGGATTGGTTGGGGCGTGGACGTGAATCCGCTCTGCCGGGTCCTGGTCGAGCCGCGGCTCCGGCCGCCGACGCTGGAACAGGTGGAGGCGCGGTTGAGCGAACTCGACCTCGAGTCGGAGCCGGGCGAGTGGCCCGAGGAGCTGCTGGTCTTCTTCCACCCGGACACCCTGCGCGAACTCGTGAACCTCCGCGCCTGGCTGCTCGGCCGGGTGGCGGCAGGCGCGCTCGATCCGATCGACGCATGGATCCGGATGGTGGCGGTGAACCGGCTCACCGGCCACTCGCCGGGCTTCTTCTCGGTCTACACGCTGCCGCCCAACCAGGCGGTCAGCGTCGATGCCCAGCGCAAGATCAACCTGAAGCGCGGCCAGACGCCACCGCGCCGCGACGTGCGCGAACGCATCCTGCGCAAGTCGAAGGCGCTGCTGAAGGACTGCGATGCGGAGCTGCGCGTGACCCTCGCCGGGGTGGCCGATCGTTGCCGCGTGGTCACCGCCGAGGCCGCAGCGACCGGTCTGCCGGAAGGGCAGGCGGCGCTGGTCATCACCTCGCCGCCGTTCCTCGACGTGGTCCAATACCAGGCCGACAACTGGCTCCGCTGCTGGTTCTGCGGCATCGATGCGGACGCGGTCGCGATCACCCACCTGCGGCGACTCGAGGACTGGGAAGTTGCGATGACCAAGGCGCTCTGCGACAGCGCCACCCGCCTGCGGCCGGGCGGATTCGTGGCCTTCGAGGTCGGCGAAGTTCGCAAGGGCACGATCCGGCTGGAGGAGAGCGTGCTCGACTGCGGGCGCGACGCGGGCCTCGAACCGGTCGCCGTGATGGTCCACGACCAGCGGTTCACGAAGACCGCAAACTGTTGGGGGATCGGCAATAACAGCCACGGGACCAACACCAACCGGATCGTGCTGCTGCAGCGGCCGGGCCGGGATTCTGCGTGACGGTGCCGGGTGCCCTGGTCCCTTTCCTGCCCGGAACCGTTCGAATCCCGGAAAGTCCCAGGTGCGGTCCGCCGTGTTTGAAGGCACGATCAAGGCGGAATCATCCAGGCGGAACCGGATCCGGCGAAGTTTCCCCGACCAACCGTGGTCGATCGGACACCTCCCACCGGCTCGGCTGTCCCCGTGATCCGGGGATGGACGAACCGGGCTCGCCTGCGTGACCTCCGCTGGCGATCTCGCT
Source organism: bacterium (assembly GCA_030432695.1). GTDB lineage: Bacteria > Planctomycetota > UBA1135 > UBA1135 > UBA2386 > JAUILN01. The sequence continues at coordinate 155,258 of JAUILN010000020.1, forward strand.
AGAGGGCGCGGTCGCACGCCTCTCGCCTTTCCACCACCCTGCCGCCGACCAGAGATTCGATGAAGATCGATGATGAGTTCATCCGGGAGTTCGTGCCGTGGCTCCTGCGCGTGCTGACGTTCGCGGCGTTGTTCGCGACGACGGTTTGACCTCCCGTACGACACCCCGATCCCGGCGTCTCGCGCCTCGTGCGCTCTGCCGTGTGGATCGGTTGGCCGTCTCGCCCGCACGACTTCCTGACAAGTCGCAGCACCGCGCCTCCTAACCTCGGTCGATCGAACCCCGGCGACCCTCAGACTTCCGTTGGACCCTCGTGGTCCTCAGCGGCCTCGGCCTGATCGGCCTGGGTGCCGCGGCACTGATCCGCTCGCTGGATGCGGCGCAGGTGCTGGCCGCGTCGTCGGCGCGCGATGCGGCGGTGAGCGCGGCCCGGTTGATCCGGCGAGAGCTGGCCGACCCGGAGGCGCTCCTCGAACTCGGTGGCGTCCCGTTCCACGCGGTCGGCGGCGAGCTCGAAGTGCCCGCGGCTCTCCGGCCGCTGCAGCCGCGCGAGGATCCGGGGCGCCGCGCGGTCGACGCTTCCCTGCGCGCGCTCGCGATGCCGGGCGTCGACGATGCCGGCCTGGCGCGACTCGAGGAAGCCGCGCGGACCGCCGACGTCGACGCGGCGTGCTGGCTGTGGTCGTGGCTCGGTTGGAACGCGTTCCGCGAGGGTCGACCCGACGATGCGGTGCGCTGGCTCGACTGCCTGCTCGATCGCATCCCGCAGGTCGTCGAATCCCCCCGGACCACGCGACCGCGCGCCGCGTTGCAGAGTGGCTTGCTGCTCGCGGCGGCCCTCGGCGAGGTCGCTGGTCGGGTGCAGGTGGAACTGTTGCCGCTGGTCGCCACCGCACCCGCGGCAGAGTTGGCACAGATCGCGGCACGACTGCGCGAGCGCGAGGCGTTCGAGTTGGTCGACGAGTTGGAGGCGCGTGCCGCGGAGGTGGCGAGCGGGCGGGCGGTGCTCGGCGTGCTCGGCGAGGCCTTGCCACGGCTGCGCGGCGACAGCGGTTTGCTCGGGATTGGCGGGGCCGTCGTCGCCTGGGAGTCGGCGGTCTGGGAGTCGAGCGACGGGGAACGGATCGACGGCGTCTGGCTCGGTGATGCCGTCGGGGCACTGCGCCGCGCCGACGTCCGGCTCGTCGCCGAGGCGGTCGACGGCGCGGAGGCGGCGGTGGTCGATGCGGTCTACGTGGTGCCCGGCTCGATCGACGCGGCGGCGGGCAGTGCCGGCGCCTGGGGCCTCGGCCTGGTGCTGCTGGCCTGCGGCGGCGTGTTCGGCTGGTCGCTGTTCACCGCGCGGCGCGCGCTGCGCGGCGAGGCCGATGCGCTGCGGGCGCGGGCCGAGTTCCTGCAGTCGGTGACCCACGAGCTGAAGACTCCGCTGGCGTCGATCCGGCTGTTGGCCGAGCGGCTGCACGAAGGGCGGGTCACGCGCGAGGCCAAGCAGCGCGAGCACCATGCACTGCTGGCCGGCGAGGCGGCGCGGCTCACGGTGCTGGTGGAGAACGTCCTCGACCTGGGTCGGATGGAGCGGCAGGAGCGCGGCTACGACCGGCGGGAGGTCGAGATCGACGAGGTGGTGGGCGAGGCCTGCCGGCTGTTCGCGCCGGTGGCGCAGGCGGCGGGGATGGAGTTGCGCGAGGAATACCGGGCGGCGGGGGTCGTCGGTCGGATCGACCGGGGTGCCTTGGTGCAGGCCTTGGTGAACGTGATGGAGAATGCGCGCAAGTACGCGGCGGCCGGTGGGGTGGTCGAGGTGTCGACCGCTCCGGCCGAAGGCGGCGGCTACCTGCTCAGGATCCGTGACCGGGGCCCGGGCATTCCCAGCGACGAGCGCGAGCGGATCTTCGAGCGCTTCGTCCGCGGCGTGGCGCAGCGCGATGGCTCGGTGTCGGGCGTGGGTCTCGGCCTGCACCTCGCGCGGCGCATCGCCGAGGCGCACGACGGCACGCTGCACTGCGAGGTGCCCGACGATGGGTTGGGCGCGGCGTTCGTGTTCCGCCTGCCCGTGGAGGCGCAGGCATGAAGGGACGTCGCCTGCTGCTGGTCGAAGACGACCTCGCGCTGCGCACCGGCCTCGCCGACACCTTCGAGGAGGAAGGCTACGACGTGACCGCCGCGGCCGATGGCGACCGTGCGCACGCGCTGGTCTTCGAGCGCCACTTCGACGTGGTAGTCCTCGACCTGATGCTGCCCGGGCGCGGCGGTCTGGAGATCCTCCGCGCGATGCGCGAGGCGCGGCTGGCGACCCCGGTGCTGCTGTTGACCGCGCGCGGCGATGAGAGCGACAAGGTGCTCGGCCTCGACCTCGGCGCCGACGACTACGTGACCAAACCGTTCGGTCTGCGCGAGCTGGTGGCGCGGGTGCGGGCGCTCCTGCGGCGGCCGAGTGCCGGAGGCGGTGCCGATGCCGAGAGCACCTTCCGCATCGGCCGGGCGACGGTCGACCTCGGCGCGTTCACGCTCACGCGTGACGGCGCGAGCCACGAACTCACGCCGAAGGAAGCGGGCATGCTGCGGATCCTGTTCGAGGCGCGTGGCGTGGCGGTGCGTCGCGAGCGCTTCCTCGACGAGGTCTGGGGCAGCGACGCGTTCGTAGGTCCGCGGGTGGTGGACACCCACGTGGTGAACCTGCGGCACAAGCTCGAGGACGATCCGAAGGCGCCGCGGCATCTGGTGACCGTGCATCGGGTCGGCTACCGCCTTCTGTTGGAACCCGACCACACAACTCCCTGACCACACATCTTCCTGACAGCGATCGCGTCGCCCCGACACCACTCGAAGCGCGCTTCGTCGTCTCCTGACAGCGTCCCGAGGAACGACGAATTGGAGAGAACATGATGAACACCAGCAAGATCACCGGCGGGCTGTTGGCCCTGGCGCTCGGCCTGCCCGCGCAGGAGTCGCCCGAGACGGTGCTGCAGCGCGCGAAGACCCTGCATGAGTTGGAGCACGACGCGGCGGGAGCTGCCGAGCTGTATCGACGGGTCGCGGCCGATGCGTCGGTGGATGCCGCGGTGCGCAGCCAGGCGTGGCTCGATCTCGCGGAGGTGGAGCGGTCGCTCGGCAAGGTGGACGCGGCGAAGGCGGCGTTGACCAAGGCGGCCGAGGGCGAGGGTGAGGCTGCGGCGGAGGCGACGCGGCGGCTGCAGGATCCGGCGGCGACGCGGTCGGACGTGGAGCTGCAGATCCTGAAGGCGATCCAGAACCTGCGGGCCGGGATGCTCGACGGGGCGGCCGAAGAGCTCGTGTTCTACGGCGAGCGGGCGTTGCCGCTGCTGTTCCGGAGCATCGAGAACGAGACCGGCGACCTGAACTTCATCGGCCGGGGCGCGACCGTGGTGTGGCGCGTGGGCGGCGAGTCCGCGCGCGCGTGGCTCGCGAGCGAAGTGCCGCGTCTGGACGCGTTGCGCAGGCGTGCGGTGGTGCATGGGATTCCCGCGTCGTCTTTAAGCTACGCGAAGCCCGCAGCAGGGATGGAGGCCAGCTTCGCGACCTTCTTCACGGACCCTGATCCCGGCGTGCGGTTGGAGGTGTGTGAGCGCTTCCATTGCTTCCCGATCTCGCCGGAGTTCGAGTCGTTCGTCGATCTCCTCCTCGACGCGGACGTCCGCGTCGCTTCCGCCGCCGCACAGCGGCTCGTGGCGTCGAACAGTTCCTTCTGGGGCGAAGGTCCGTCCAGCTCGAAGGTTCGCGCGGTCTCACGCCTGCTGGAGGCTCGCACGGCGGCGACCGTGCCTGCTGAGTTGCTCGGGAGGGTCGCTCAGACCGTCAGCAATCTGCAAGGGATGTGGGCGACATCGGAGACCCGCGCGCTGTTGATCCGGATGGTCGAGGGGTTTCCGGAGGTCAAGATGCCGCCGGTGCCCGACCAGCCGGAGCTGCGCCAGCTAGCTGGCTTCGAACCGTTCGCGCCCGACGAACTGGCGCCGGAGATCCTGAGTCTGGTCCGATCCCTCGGCGAGCGGCCGTTGGAAGATCAGCGGACCTTCGACGATGCGAACCAGATCGTGGGGCTGCTCGCCGACCTCTACGAGCACTGGACCCACGACTCGATGCCGGTGGCGTTGGAGCTGGCGCGGCGGGGTCTCGGGGGGATGAGCGGCTGGTTGAACAGGCACGCCGAAGCGAGCGACTGGTTGGCCATCGCCAAGGAGCCTTACGCGTTCTCGCCGGAACTCGTGAGCCTCGCGGTCGTGCGCGTCGGGGCGGAGACTTTGGGGGCGGCAGACCTGCGCGCGTTGCAAGACTGGTTCGACGTGTTGGCGCGCGGTGAGTCCCCCCGGACGGGAGAGGTCCTTCTCCGAAGGGTCCCGAATCCTCTCAGCGCGAACTCGCGCACGGCGCCCCCCGAATTCCTCGAGCCACGGAGCGCGCTCGATCTCGCCTTCTCGCTCGCGGCGACTTCAGGTGAGCGGAGTGCGAGATGGGCGGAGCGCTATGTCCGCAGCGGAGCGCGCGGCTTCCTCGGCTTCTCTCGGAACGACATCGATCAGCAGGTGGCGTGGGAGTTCTTCGCGGGGCTGACGCGGCACGAGGATGCGGATCGGTTGGCGGCGGTGCGGCGCATCGCGCTCGATCCAGAGCTCGTCGACGACGCGCTCCGCAACCACGCCGTCGGTTGGCTCATCCACCAAGGCGCCGGGGAGCCGATCGAGCTGATCCTCGCGGCTCGTGGGCTGGGTCTGGCGGGTCTCGCCGCGGGCGCCGACCACGGTGTCGTCGGTCGGCGCATGCCGGAGATGCGCGCCAACGTGAGCGGGCATCCGATCGGCGTGGAGTGGCTGTTCGTCGACGGCCTGGCGGGTTACGGCGAGGAGCGACTGGATGAAGTCGTCCGGGCCTTCCTGCGGGCCGCAGACGCAGTCGCTTGGGCGACGGACCTGGACAAGGGTCGTGCGGTGTGGAGTCCGACCAGTCGCGTCCGGATCATGGAGCTGGCCGAGTTCTGCCCGCTCGAGGACGGGATGGAGCGCTTCGTCGAAAACCTCTACGAAGCGATCTCGCCTCGCGAGGACGGGGCGGAACGCATCGACGTTCCATCGGGTCGATTGCTGGCGTCGTTCATTGGCACCTTGGCGGCAGAGCGACCGTTCGTTCTCGATGGAGAACTGCGAAACCTCTGCGCGTCGATCGAGGAGCGCGGCCCGATGCCTGCGGAACTGCGGGCGAAGGTGGTCGAACTGCTGCACTCCGAGGACTCCAGGGTCCGCCGGATGGCCATCGAGATCGTCGGTCGTGAGAGGGAGACCCTGCGCGAGTTGTTCGACGACGTGAGCTATCCGAGCCGGAGTGCCGTGCTCGACAAGCTGTTCTGGCTGGAGCCGGTCGAGCGGCGGGTCGAGCTCTTGTTGGAGGGGCTGCCTGATCCTGAGCTGCGAGAGGAGGCTCTTTCGAATGCGACCTCGGTCCTCGACGAACGTCTGGTCGAGCCGCTGCTCGCGTGCCTGCGGGACGGTAGCAACAACATCCGTGAGCGAGCGCAGAGCGCTCTCGACATCCAGCGCGCCTGGTTCGAGGAGGAAGCTCGATGGGCCCGTCTCCGCTCGACCGCGAGGCTCGACGCCACCTCCGCCGCCGCCGCCCTCCTCACCCAGGCCGCCGCCGACCAACCCAAGCCGATCCGCCTCGCCGCGATCCGCTCGCTCGGCACCCTCGCGCTCCCCGAGACCCTCCCGCTCCTGATCGAGATGCTCCGCGACCAGGACGCCGGGATCACCGCCGCCGCGTCCGCCGCGATCGAGCGCATCAACCGCGAGCAGGACGATTGAGCGCGGCGGGGGACGTTTACAACGCGTGCCTGGCACAGGTTGTAAAAGTCGGCGGAGGGGCCCTTCCGAAGATGCGTGCTTGACGGGACCCCACCCGGGTCGCTATCACGCATTTCGAAATCGTGGGCACAATACGGTCACACCGTATCCCTGCAGCCGTCCTGTTCACTGCCATTCCGGCAGTCGGTTGCGGAAGTCCCGATGCGACAGGAGGTCCCGGCGGAAGCGCCGTGTCGACCCCGTATCGCCACAGCCAGAACGCGAACGCGTCCGACCGCAAGTTTTGCGGTGATGGCTTCGGCTTCCCCCCGACCCGAGCGGCGGAATCCGATTCCGTTCGCGGAGGCCTCTACGCATGAATCAGAAGGCCAAGATCGCCCTCGGCGGCGGTGGTTATTGCCTCTACGCCCCGCGTTTCCCTGCCTATCAGCTCACGCCCGGATTCGCGGACCCCTGCCTGGTCTTCAATGCGATCGTGCCGCGGATGTTCGTGCTCAGCGTTCTGGAGGGCGGCCTGCCCCTGACGCTGACCGCGACCAAACACGAGCAGAAGAACGGCATCCTGCACGTCGAGTACACCACGCCGGCCAAGGGTCTGAAGATCCTCGAGCAGCGGATGGTGACCACCGACGACCGCTTCGTCTCCACGATCACGATCGACAACACCTCGAAGAACGAGCGTGACTTCGACATCGTGATGTGGACCACCACCGACGTGGAGGGCGAGGCGCCGTCGTTCGAGGGCGACTCGTTCCGGCTGAAGCGGCAGATCCAGTTCCACGACTTCCCGCCGGTCCCCACCGAGATCGTCTTTTCGAGTCCCGACTCGAAGGGCGCGAAGTGCCTGCAGGGCTTCTTCGCCGAGGGCGACAGCGGCCGGCCCGACTACGAGGAGACCCCGTGGTACGACCGCGCCGAGCTGGTGACCCCGCGCGCCAAGAAGCCGATGGTCAAGCCCAGCCCGATCCTCGAGACCGCGCGCTGCTACGTCGGCCTGTTCCGGCCCGTGAAGCTGAAGGGCAATTCGAACGCCTCGCACCGCTTCGAGGCCAACGTGGTCTTCAAGGGCAAGGGCATCAACTACCGCCCGCGCCGTCCGGACGCAAAGGACGAGAACGGCTACCTGGCGTTCTTCGACAAGGCGCCGAAGTTCACCTGCGAGGACAAGGACATCGAGCGGCTGGTGAATCACCGGCTGCAAGCGCTGTTCCTGCTGCGGGTGCCCAATGGGGTCGGCCATATCTCGCACCCCACGTTCTGTGAGGGCAATGGCCTGTTCCACGAGCCGGTGGCGTTCTCGGCGCCGGCGATCCTGCGCGAGGCGCGCTGGCTGGCCGATCCGACCCACGCGCGCGGCACGGTGAAGGCGTTCTTCGAGAACGTCCGCCAGAACGGCATGGTGCCCGGCCGCCTCTACATGACGTCGCTGTCGGGCTCCGACTTCTACCACGCCGACTGGGGTGGTGGTTTCGAGGCGCTCGACGACGTGCACTCCGATCGGGCCACCAAGCGCGCCGTGCTGAAGGCGATGGAGCGCTACTCGAAGTGGCTCGACAACAACCGTGACCCCGAGGGCAGCGGCCTGACCGACATCGTCAACCACTTCGAGGCCGGCCAGGAGTTCTCGCGTCGCTACCAGATCGTCGACGACAAGGCCGATCGTGCTGAGGAGTTCTCCGAGCAGTTCCGCATCAAGGGCGTCGACGTCAGCGTGTTCCGCTACCGCCTCGTGAAGTTCATGGCGCGCATCGCCGACGAGCTGCAGGAGAAGGCGATGGCCAACCGCTTCATCGCGGCGACGGAGAACATCCAGGAGGTCATCCGCAAGCGGATGTGGGACGACAAGTCCGGGATGTTCGTCGACATCGACCCGAAGACCCGCCGCAAGACCGGCGTGAAGGCCGCGGCCGGCTTCTATCCGCTGGCGACCGACATCCCGAACCAGAAGCAGATCGACGCCATGCTGGCGACGCTCGGCGACAAGAAGGAGTTCTGGACCAAGTACCCGGTGCCCAGCGTCGCGATCAGCGATCCCAGCTACGACCCCGACGCCCAATGGAAGGGCACCCGGCGCAACTGCCCGTGGAACGGTCGGGTGTGGCCGATGATCAACAGCCACATCCTCGAGGGTCTCGCCTACGTCGCCGAGCGCGGCAACAAGCAGGCCTCCAAGCTCTGCAAGGAGCTGATGAAGAAGACCGTCGCGATGTGCTCGGGCGCACTCGAGGGTCTCGACGAGTGCCACGTCTTCGAGCATTACCACCCCGAGAACGGCCGCCCGTCGCGTTACCGCGGCGTCGACTGGTACATGCACTCCTTCGTCATGGACAACATCTTCCGGGTGGCCTGCGGCTTCGTGGTCCGCTTCGGTGACATCCAGGACGATCCGGTCATCGACGACATGCCCGACTTCAAGCTGCAGGGCTGCCCCGTGGGTAACAAGCGCTACACCGTGGAGCGGAAGAACGGCAAGCTGAAGGTGAACGCGGATTGATGGCCCATACCGCGATCGGCATCGAGGAGGTTCGCGCCGCCGCGGTGCGGATCGCGAGCCACGTCCACCGCACGCCGGTCGTCACGTCGCGGCAGATCGACGAGCTGACCGGCGCCACGGTATTCGTGAAGGCCGAGAATCTGCAGAAGGTCGGCGCCTTCAAGGCGCGCGGCGCCACCAACGCGGTGCTGCTGCTGCCCGACGAGCTGGCCTCGAAGGGCGTGGTGACCCACTCCTCGGGCAATCACGGCGCCGCCCTCGCCTACGCCGCGAGCCGCCGCGGGGTGCCGTGCGCCGTGGTGATGCCGACCACCGCGCCCGCCATCAAGGCCGAGGCGGTGCGGAGTTACGGGGCCGACGTGGTGTTCTGCGAGCAGGGTGAGCGCGAGGCGACCTGCGCGCGCATCGCCGCCGAACGCGGCGCGCATCTGGTGCATCCCTTCGAGAACCCGGACGTGATCGCCGGCCAGGGGACCGCCGCGCTCGAGCTGCTCGAGGACGTCTCCGACCTCGACGTGGTGATCACGCCGGTCGGTGGCGGGGGCCTCTGTGCGGGCACCGCGATCACGGTTCGCGCCATCCGCCCCCAGGCCGAGATGATCGGTGCCGAACCGCTCGCGGTCGACGATGCGGCGCGCTCCATGAGCACCGGCATCCGCCAGCCGCGCGTCGAGAGGCCGGTGACCAGCTGCGACGGCCTGATGACCAACCTCGGCGAACTCAACTTCGCGATCCTGCAGGACAGGAAGGTCGAGGTGCTCACTGCCGACGAGTCGGAGATCCTCGCCGCGGCACGCTTCCACCTGGAGCGCACCAAGCAGCTCGTCGAGCCGTCGGGCGCGGTGCCGCTGGCGGTGATGACCAGCCACCCCGAGCGCTTTCGCGGCAAGAGGGTCGGCCTGATCGTCACCGGCGGCAACACCGACCTGAGCTGGCTGTGTCGCGCTCGCGAGGCTTGCCCGCGCGCCTGAACGGTCCACTCACCGCGCACCGAACAGGAACTCGATGTCCTCGCGGGTGAGCGTCGCGAGCGGACCCTTCTTCTGCTCGAACAGCGCCGCGGTCAGCTCGCGCTTCCGAGCCTGCAGCTCGAGCACCCGCTCCTCGATCGTGTCCTTGGCGATCACCCGGTAGGCCATGACCTTGCGGGTCTGGCCGATACGGTGTGCGCGGTCGATCGCCTGGGCTTCGACCGCCGGGTTCCACCAGGGGTCGAGCACGAACACGTAGTCGGCAGCGGTGAGATTGAGGCCCGAGCCGCCGGCCTTCAGGCTGATGAGGAACAGCTTGGGGTCGGCCTCCTCCTGGAACCGCTGCACCAGCGCTGCGCGCTTGCGGGTCCGGCCGTCGAGGTAGAGGTGCTCCAGGCCGCGTTGCCCGAGTTCGCCACGCAGGAGACCGAGCAGGCTGGTGAACTGCGAGAACACCAGTGCCTTGTGGCCGCCCTCGACGACCTCTTCGAGCATCGGCAGCAGCGTCTCGAACTTGGCGCTGGCGGTGGAGTGCTGTTCCTCGTCGACCAGGCCGACGTGGCAGGCGAGCTGGCGGAGCCGCAGCAGAGCTTCGAGCACGTGGAAGCGCGCGTCTTCGAGGCCCTCGTCGTCGAGCTTGCGACCGAGGCTGGCTTCGAAGTAGCGCCGCGCCTGCTCGTACTCCTTCGCCTGCCGGCCCGTGAGCCTGCAGTGCAGCACCTGCTCGCTCTTCTCCGGCAGGTCGTCGAGGACCGCCTCCTTGGTGCGGCGCAGCAGGAACGGCTTCAGCGTGCGGCGCAGTCGCTCGCCGATCGGGTCTTCTCCTGCGGCGTCTGCCTGGAGCAGTTGCTGGAAGCGTGCCTGGGAGCCGAGCATCCCCGGCTCGAGAAACTGGAACAGCGACCACAGCTCGCCGAGGTGGTTCTCGATCGGCGTGCCGGTCAAGGCCAGCCGTCGCCGGGCATTGAGCAGCCGTGCGGCCTTGGCGGTCTGGCTCTGCGGGTTCTTGATCGCCTGGGCCTCGTCGAGGATCGCCGCGTCGAAGCGCTTCTCGAGCCATTGGGGGGCATCGCGACGCATCACTCCGTAGGTCGTGACGACCAGGTCGGCGGCGTCGAGTGCCTGCTCACCGAGCGCTTCCCAGCGATCGGGCCCGCTCCAGTCGAGCACCCGGAGCTTCGGCGTGAAGCGCGCGGCCTCCTCGCACCAGTTGCCGACCACCGAGCGCGGCGCCACCACCAGTGCTGGGCCCTCGCAGTCCTCGGCGCGGCGCCGGCTCTGCAGCCAGGCGAGCAGCTGCACCGTCTTGCCGAGTCCCATGTCGTCGGCGAGGCAGCCGTGGAAGTCGAACTGGTCGAGGAACTTCAGCCAGCCGAGCCCCGCGCGTTGGTAGCTGCGCAGTTCGCCCTGGAAGCCACTCGGCGCCTTCGCCGGTCGGACCGCTTCGAACTCCTGCAGCCGCTCACGACGTCGGGTCACCGCGGCGTCGCGGTCGATCGCCACACCCTCACGCTCGGCGAGCAGCGCATCGAGCCATAGCGCCTGGGCGGCAGGAAAGCGCAGCGCACCGCCGTCGGCCTTGCCGTGTTCCAGGGCCCGCAGCCAGCCCGCGAGCCAGTTCTCCGGCAGCATTCCGAGGCTGCCGTCGTCGAGCCGGACCATGCCGCGGTTCGAATCGAGGCGCGCCAGGATCTCGGGCAACGCGACCCGGCGATCGCCGAACTCGACCTCGCCGTCGACCCGGAACCACTCGACGTTCGAACTCAAGCGCAGCGAGGCCGAGCGGCCGGCGCGCAGCGGCTTGCCGGAGGCGCGGACCGACCAGCCGTCGGCGGTGAGGGCGCGGACCACGTCGAGGAACGCCTCGCGGTGGATGCGGGGCACGCCGCCGACCATGCGAACCTCGTACCACCCGCCCGCCTGACGGAACCGCTCCAGGCCGGCCCGCTCGAACTCCAGGTTGCGTGCCGCGGCGCGGCCTCGCGATACCAGGAAGGGCGACATGTCGGCCGGGTCGGCCCGCAGGCCGTCGTAGTCGAACCAGACCGTGCACGGAATCGTCTGCGACCTGGGGTCCGGTGCGGCGATATCGATCGAAGGCACCGGCGTCGGCAGTTCACCCGTCTCCAGGCCTTCGATGTCGATCGTGCCGAGTGCTCGGCCGAACGCGGTCCGGAACTCCACGGCCTCGTCGCGGCGGATGCGGAACGGCCCACCGCGCGCGTGCTCCTGCAACGGAGCAGCCTTCACGCCGTCGGGCAGTGGTGCGAGGACCTCGCCGTGCAGCGCGAGTCCCTGGTCGAAGACGACCACGTCCTGGTCGATCTCCACCTGCCGCTCGGTGCCCGTCTCGTCGACCGCGGCGAGGCGGAAGCGGATCTCGAGGAGTTCGTCGCTGCCGTGGACGGGCGCGCACGCCGCCGAGAACCCCCACGGCTGAGCCTGCCACTGGAGTGGTTCGTCATGTCGGTCGCCGACCACCAACCGGCCGTCCTTCGCGATCTGGACCATCTGCTCTCGCGACGGCGAGATCTCGAGACGCACGTCACGCGATCGCCCGAACGGTGCCGGTGGCGGACCCGCGGCGTCGAAGCCGTGGTCGGTCAGCATCTGCCGGTCGGCCGCGGCCAGGGGCTTGCGGACCGCCTCGTCGGGTCGGATCGACCGGAAGGCGCCGAACTCGCCGTCGCTGCTGCGGCGCTCGCGGAAGATCGGAGTGAGCCTCGCGTCCCCGAACTTCAGGAACCGCGGGTCGAGCGACCAGCGCACCTCGGTCGGTGCGAGGCCGGCGGCGTGCCACAGGCTCGGCGGACCGTCGAGCGGGATCCGTGCCTGGATGCGGTTGGCGCGCTCGCGCCAGTCCGCGGGCGCCGGCGCTGGCGGGCTGGACTCGTCGGGCAGGCGTGCGGGTCGCACGGCCTCTGCTCCGGCGCTCTCCGCGGTCGAGACCTGCAGTTCGATCGACTCGAAGTCGTCATGGTCGAAGCGGGTGTGCGCCGTGATCGACTCGGGCGGCAGCTTGGCGACCGCCTGCCGGCGCGTCCGGACGCCCTTCCAACCGACCAGGGCGCCGTCTCGGTCGAGGCGGAGCAGCTTCCGGTCCGGTCCGAAGGTGCGGCGCGCCTCGCGCAGCAGGTCGACCTCGATCAGGAGCGCCCAGAGGTGTTCGCACGGTGCGCTCCCGGCATTCGCAGGGCAGTCGCAGTCGAACCCCACGATCTCGTTCGCGACCTCGCGCGCTCGTCGTCGCGTGTCGACCGATACCCAGACGAGATACACGTCGAGGTCGTCGTGGACCTCGGCGCGCCAGAACGGCGGAACGAACCGGAGCTTCTTCACCTCTCCGTCGAGGAACAGGCAGATGCCTCCGTCCTTCACCGCTTCAGTGAAGTCCTGGCCGGCGTTGGCTCGTAGGTCGTGGTTCAACGTCTCGTATGGCTGTGAGGCTTGTGGACGGTCGAGTCGCGGGTCCAGAGCCGGACGGCGCCCAGGGCCAGAAACAAGGTGATCCAAAGCCATCCGGCGACCATCCAGAACACCGGGAGTTCCGGCATCCAGTGCGGCAGCCAGTTCCACCAGAGATGGCGGAAGCCGGTGTCTTCGGCGGCGAGTGTCGGCGGAGCGATGCCCTCGATTCCGAACACCGCGTGCACCGGGCCCAGCGGATCCTCGCGGAGTGCGCCCCGCGCGGACTGCACGAGGTAGGTCCAGTGGCTGTGGATCGGCGACAGACTCGCGTCCCAATCGACGTTCTGGTCGACGTTCGGTGGGTCGTCGTAGATCTGGCGCGCGGCGGACTCGGCCAGCTTGTGCTGCGAGACGTAGCAGGTGAGCACTCCGCCCAGAGAGATCGCCAGTGCGAGGATCCACAGCCATCGCGGCGGCCGGGCCATGGTGCCTCGGTGTTCGGAGGTCGCCAGGACGCAGACCGTGAGCAGCGCCAGCGGTCCGCTCAGATACCGGATGCCCCAGCACTGACCGGCGGCCCAGTAGACCACTCCCGAGAACAGGCCGAGCGGCAGCAGGAACGACGCGAGCGCCGACACGGTCGCGGGTCCCCAGCTCGCGCGGTGGCGCAATCGCCAGAACACCCAGAGGATCAGCGGCGAGAACCAGAGGATGCCCTTGCCCCACGCCACCAGGATCGACGGCAAGCCCCAGAGGACCGGGAAGGCGCCGAAGCCGGCGTTCTGGCTGTAGCCCGTCTCGAGGATCGAGCCGAAGCGCAGGAAGTTGGCGGTGAACAGCAGGATGGCGAACGGCATCCCGCCGAGTGCCAGCCACAGCAGTTCGGCGGGGGCTCGGCGCCGGAGCGCCGTGGCCCCACACCACAGCCAGAACGGCAGCAGCGTGATCACCTGCGGGTAGCGCATCAGGATCGCGGCACCGCTCGCCGCGCCGCAGAACAGCAGGGTGCCGCGGGGGGTGCCGCCGCGCGCATAGTGCACCGTCGCGGCCACCGCGAGCACCTGCAGGAACGTGCCCGGCACGTTCGACATCGTCTCGTTCGTTCCCGGCCAGAGCTGCGTGCAGAAGGTCGCGAACGCGGCGATCAGCAGGCTGCCGGTCGGGGAGGCGCCGAGGCGCCGTGCGATCCAGGCGAGCGCCACGAACAGGCCGGCCGAGCAGACCGGCGACACGAAGCTCAGCAGGAACCGCGACCAGAACAGCTCGCCATAGGCCTCGCCGCGTTGCGCGCGGAAGCGCTTCGCGGGATCGGGGAACCACGACTCGACCGTCTTGCCGACGCCGACGAACGGCGCGAACAGCGCTTGGTGGCCGATCGGGAAGTAGATGTAGGCCTTGCCGTTGGTGCCGACCATGCCCCAGCGCGAGGGGGCAACCGGCTGGCCGTCCGGACCGAGCGCCGGCTCGATGTTCGAGGCGATGAAGTGGTCGGCGAGGTAGGTCTGCTCGCCCTCGTCGAGCAGGTCGCGCTTGTCGGCGCGGACCAGGCCCGGGTCGCCGCGCTCCCACCAGGCGCGGGCGGCATGCAGGGTGATCTCGGTGTCGCCGCTCTCCAGGTAGCCGTGCGCGGTGAAGCCGAAGACCCCGCACGCGGCGAGGAACAGCAGGACGATCGCGCTGCGGGAGGGCATGGGGTGGGGGAGTCTACCGCGTGCGTTCAGCAGAGCGCGACCACGTGCAGGTCCATCAGGTTGGTGGCGGTGGGGCCGGTGCGGAAGGCCGTGCCGCAGGCCTCGAGGAAGGTGAGGGTGTCGCTGTTCGCGAGGGAGCGCTCGAGGTCGGCGCCGGCGTCGAGGCCGCGTCGCAGGGCGGCGCGGTTCAACCAGCCGCCCGCCGCGTCGGTGGGACCGTCACCGCCGTCGGTGGCGAGCGACAGCACGGTGATGCGGTCGAGAGTGGCGTCATCGAGGGCGAGGCGGTTCTCGAGGAACAGCGCGCGTGCCATCCGGACCACGAACTCGCTGTTGCGGCCGCCCTTTCCAGATCCAAGGACTCGACTGGGCATCTCGCCGGTCGAGATCTGTGCGTCGAAGTCGCCTCGTTCGAGGTTCACGCGTAGCAACTCGAGGTGCTTCTCGAGGCCGGACTCGAGGGGCTCGTCGAAGGCCTGTCCCAACGCGATGGGGCGCAGTCCAAGTCTGGCCAAGATGGCGTACGAACGGGATTCGACCTGCATCCAACTGGCGACGAGCTCCACTTCGTCGTCAGGGTGGCACGCATCGGCGAGTCGCTGCTGGCCTCGCTCTCGCGCCGGGTCGTCGAGTTGCTCGACGACTGCCGCTGCGAGCGCGGGGTCCAGCCACTTGCGGGCGGTGCTTCCGATGGCCTCCGGGTCGAGCTTCTCGTGGATCGTGGGGCCACTTGCCACGACTCCGAACACACCAGGGTAGGGCTCGTCACGGTAGGGATGGGGCACGTCGACGGTGATCAGCGTCACCACCGGTCGCTCGCCGCAGGCAATGCGCAGCCCACCATTCTTGAACGCCGACATCTCGCGGCGGATCAGGTTGGTCTCCGCGATCGAAGCCCCGCCATCCACGAGTTGCCGGAACGCCGCGATCTTCTGCTCGAAGGTGAACGGCGGTCTCGGCTCCGCGGCCAGCGCCGAACCGCCGCCCGACAGGCACAGCACGAAGGCCGCGCCACCAGGGGTCTCCTCCGCGAACCGGCGCAGCGCGGCGGCCGCAGCCCGCGACGTCTCGTCACAGATCGGATGGGCGGCGTGGATCACCGGGAACGATCGGTCACCGGTGCCGTAACCGTGCTTCGTCACCGCCAGGGTGCCGTGGATCGGGATCCCACGGTCGGTGAACCAGTCCCTCGTCACCTCGACCTGTTCGACCGCCGCCTTCCCGAGTCCGGCAAGTCGGACGCCGTGTTGCCAGCGCGCGGGCGGCACCCGGGCCAGCGCCGGTGGCAGGGTCTTCTCAGGGGTCAGCTCCGCGAGGATCTCACGGACCAACGCGTCGGGATCGAGGTTCAAGGGGCCGGCCACGCGCCCCATGATTCCGGCAGCGTCGCCTCCGGGCGAGTCTCGAAGCCCAAGCCTGTCCGCCTCGGTGCCGGGCTCCGGGGCGGACAGGGAACCGAACCATGCGTCATCAACTCGTCTCTGCCAGTCTGTTCCTGGGTGTCCTGCTGTCCGGGTGCGGCGCACCGCCGAGTGCTCGGCTGCCGATGGTGGCGGAGATCTACCGCGAGGCGGCGCTCGACGAGGTCCGCAACCCGGTGGTGGTGCTCCACGGCATCCTCGGCGCGCGGCTGGAGCAGCCGTCCTCGAACCGCGTGGTCTGGGGTGCCTTCACCAAGGACGCGATCGATCCGTCGACCCCCGAGGGGGCGCGGGCCCTGGCTCTGCCGCTGGAGCCGGGCGCCATGGACGACGTCGTCGCCCGTGGTCCGGTCGGCTCGCTCGACGTCGACCTGTTCTTCGGCATCGTCTCGGTCGATGTCTACGCGTCGATCCTGCGCGCGCTCGGCAATGGCGGTTACCGCGATTCGGTCGTCGACGCGCCCGAGTACGCCGAGGATCACTTCACCTGCCACTCGTTCTTCTACGACTGGCGCCTCGACAACGTCACCAATGCGCAGCGGCTGGGCGCCTACCTGGAGGAGACCCGCACGCTGGTCGAGTCCGAGGGGCGGGCACGGTTGGCTCGGCTGCGCGCCGAGGGCGACGACGCCGAGGCCGCGCGCGTCGAGGCCTGGCTCGACCGCGGGATCCGCTTCGACCTCGTCGCGCACTCGATGGGCGGCCTCGTGTCGCGCTACTTCCTCCGCTACGGCACCGCCGACCTGCCCGACGAGGGCCCGTTGCCGGACGTGACCTGGGCGGGCAGCGATTTGGTCGACCGGCTGTTCGTCGTCGGCACGCCGCACCTCGGCTCGATGGACGCGTTGCAGAACCTGGTGAACGGCTTCGATCCGGGTCCCTTCCTGCCGCGTTACGAGCCGTGTCTGCTCGGCACGTTGCCGTCGCTCTACCAACTGCTGCCGCGCCCGCGTCACGACCTGGTCCGGGACGAGAACGGCCAGCCGCTGGAGCTCGACTTCCTCGACCCCGAGGTATGGATGGCGAACGGTTGGGGCCTCGCCGATCCGGATGCGGCCCCCTACCTCGACTGGCTCGGTGTCGATCGACAGACCGCGCTGAGCCACCTGCGCTGGAGCCTCTCCCGAGCGGCCCGCTTCCACGCGGCACTCGACCAGCCGGCCGCCCCGCCGCGCACCCAGATCATCGGCTTCGTCGCCGACGCCGAGCCCACCCTGACCCGGGTGCAGATGCGCAGGCGCGGCGACGGCAGCCTGCGACCGGTGTTCAAGGCTCCCGGGCTGCACGAGCCCGGCGACGGCACCGTCTCGCGCTACAGCGCCACCGCCGACGAGCGCTTCGGCGAGTCGGTGCGCGCGCGGCTCCGCTCGCCGATCCCCTGGTCGCACGTGACGTTCCTCAGCGACGACCACCTCGGGCTCACCAGGAACCCGCACTTCATCGACAATCTGCTGTTCGACCTGCTCGAGCGCCCGCTGCCGGGTGACCGGTAGGCCGGGTGATCGATCGCGCGCGCAGCGCTCACCACTTCGGATACTCGATGTCGCGCGGCGGCATCGGCGTGCTGCGCGTCGCGCCCGGCTGCAGGTAGTGATCCAGCCAGCGGATGCCGCGCAGCATGTAGTCGTAGCGGTAGACGTTGCGCGCATTGCCGTGGCCCTCACCCGGGTAACGGATGTAGCGCGTCGGGGTCTCGGTGCTGAACTTCACCGCGCGGTAGAGCATGAACGGCTGGCTCGGGTGCACCCGCGGGTCGGCGTCGCCACCGCAGAGCAGCAGCGGGGTCTCGCATTGATGGGCCCAGGTCAGAGGGCTGCGGTCGGCCAGGAAGCCGGTCTGCTCGTGCGGCCACTTCTCCTGGTAGTGCACGTGGTAGAACTCGTAAGGGATGTCGCTCGTCAGCCACTTGGTGCGGATGTCGACGAACGGCACGAAGCTCACCGCGGCCTTGAAGTGCCTGGTATGCCGCGTCGCCGCCCAGGCCGCGGTGTAGCCACCGTAGCTGCCGCCGATCACGCCGACCCGGTCGGGATCGATCAGACCGCGGCCGGCGAAGTGTGCGATCGCGTCGAGGTGGTCGTCGAACTCGCTGCCCATCGGGTCGCCGTGGTCGGCCTTCGCGAAGTCCACGCCGTAGCCGGTCGAAGCGCGGTAGTTCGGGTACCACACCGTGTAGCCCATGCCGGCCAGAACCTGCCCGGGCTCCGAGTAGCGGGTGATCCACGCATTGGAGTAGTGCGACTCCGGGCCGCCGTGGGCGACGATCACCAGCGCGGTCCTGGTTGCGGGTGCGGCATCCACCGGGTGGATCAGCATGCCCTCGATCTCGAGGCCGTCGCGGGCGTCGAACCGGACCACCTGCTGCCTGCCGAGCTTCACGTCCGACAGCCACGTGTTGTGGTGGGTGAGCTGCTGCCACGAGGCGGTCCGGTCGGCCTTCACGAACACCTCGGCCGGGTGGGATGGCGTCGATGCGGCCATCACCCAGCCGTCGTCGCCCAGGCGGTGCAGGTGATCGCCCTGCGGGACGCGCTCGCTCAGCACCATCTGCGGCGAGACCGTGCTGCCGTCGGCCGCGCGCGTGACGTCGTTCAGGTCGAACGTCCTCAGCTCGTGGAACACGCCGACGCTGCACAGCGCATCGAGCACGTGGTCGCTGCGCCACACCGGCTCGTGGACCATGCCCGCGAAGCCCTCGGTGATCGGGGTGACCTCACGGCTCTGGCGGTCGACGACGAACAGCGAACCGGCGTGCGGGTCGCGGCGGTCCCAGGCACCGACGAAGGCCAGCTGCGTGCCGTCGGGCGACCACGCCGCGGTGCTCAGCTTGCCGGGATTGTCGACCAGGAGGCTCACCTCGCCGGACTCCGGGACGACTTCCCAGATCCGCGTGAACATGTAGTGGTCGTCGGTGAGGTTGCGCGGCGACAGACCTGCGGCGATGCGCTCGCCGTCGGGTGACCACACGAACGACTGCACCGTCGAGCCCTGGGTGAGGCGCTTCACCGCCCCGCTCGCGGCATTCCAATGCCAGAGCGAGATGTCGCGCCAATCCTCGTCGACCACCTCGACCTCGAAGCCGCGCTCGCGGGCCGCGGCCTGGGCCTCGGGGAACGGGTCCATCCGGGTGAACGCCAAGGCACCGCCATCGGGCCGCCATTGGTAGCTGCGCAGCCCGCCGTCGATCGAGGTGATCTGGTCGACCGCGCCACCATTGAGCGAGATCGCGAACACCTGGGTCGACGGATCGGCCGAGCTGCGGCCGAGGAAGGTGATGCGTTCGCCGTCGGGGTGCCACGCCAGACCGCCCGCGGTCGGCAGCTCCCGCGGCGCGGTGCTGCCGTCGACCGGCACCAGCCATGCCGTCGCATTGGAGCCGCCGGCGCCCTCTTCGGAGCTGCGCTGACGACGGACCACGTAGGCGATGTGCGAGCCGTCGGGACTCGGCAGGGC
Organism: bacterium; assembly: GCA_030432695.1. Taxonomy (GTDB): domain Bacteria; phylum Planctomycetota; class UBA1135; order UBA1135; family UBA2386; genus JAUILN01. The sequence continues at coordinate 174,512 of JAUILN010000020.1, forward strand.
CTCGACGACGTGGTCGAGCTGCATCACCTGCTGGGGCGTGAGACCCTGCGCGAGGACGCCGGCCGGAGCCAGTGCGGTGAGCGCGAGGACGAGCGGGAAGGTCTTGTGCATCGGTGCCGCAACGGTAGCGGCGCGATGCCTGCGATTCCCATCAGGGAGCCCGCCAACAACCGGCGAGGTGGTCGTTCACCACGCCCACCGATTGCAGCATCGCGTAGATCGTCGTCGAGCCGACGAAGCGGAAACCGCGTCGCTTCAGCTCCTTCGAGATCCGGTCCGAGAGCGGGGTCTTCGGCGGCACCTCGCCGAGGCTGCGGAAGCGGTTCACGACCGGTGCGCCGTCGACGAACGACCAGAGCCATGCGGCGAACGGACCTTCCCTCCCGACCATGTCGAGGAAGGCCTGCGCGTTGGAGATCGACGACTCGATCTTGGCGCGGTTGCGGACGATGCCGGGGTCACCGAGCAGGCGCTCGACGTCGCGGGCCGTGAACCGCGCGACCTTCGCGGGGTCGAAGCCGCGGTAGACCTCGCGGTAGCGGGCCCGCTTCTTCAGGATCGTGATCCACGACAGCCCGGCCTGCGCGCCCTCCAGGATGATCTTCTCGAACAACCGGTGGTCGTCGTGCACCGGCACGCCCCATTCCTCGTCGTGGTAGGCGACGTAGAGCGGGTCGGCGCTCAGCCAGCCGCAGCGGTGCTTGCCGTCGTCGAAGGCCTTCAGCGACGGTGGACGGGAGATGCCCATGGTTGCACCTGCCTCAGCCGGCGGTGCCGACCGCGGCTTCGACGTCCTTGCGCTCCTTCGGGATGTCCGCTGTCAGCACTTCGGGACCGTCGGCGGTGCACAGCACGTCGTCCTCGATGCGGATGCCGCCGAAGCCGCGCCCGCCGTTGGCCTTCAGGAAGCGCTCGGCGGCGGCCTGGTCGATGAACGGCGCGAACTGCTCACCGAGCTTCGGGTCGTGGAGGATCGCCGGCACGAAGTAGATGCCGGGCTCGATCGTGAACACGTGGCCCGCTTCGAGGTCGCGGTCCATCCGTAGGAAGGCGGTGCCGAACTGCGTGCTGCGCTCGCGGCCGTTCGGGTAGTGCACGCGGTCGCCGAAGCCCTCCATGTCGTGCACGTCGATGCCGATCATGTGGCCGACGCCGTGCGGGAAGAACGCGGCGTGCGCGCCAGCCTCGAGGATGGCGTCGACCGAGCCCTTCATCACACCCATCTGCACCAGACCGTCGGCGATGATCCGCGCCGAGACCATGTGCACGTCGCGGTAGCGGGCGCCGGGCCGCGCGGCCTCGATCGAGGCCTTCTCGGCGGCCAGCACGATCTCGTAGACCTCGGCCTGTTCGCAGGAGAAGTTGCCGTCCACAGGCCAGGTGCGGGTCACGTCGGCGCAGTAGCCGGTCGGCCGCTCGGCGCCGGCGTCGAGCAGCACCAGGTCGCCCGTGCGCAGCTCGTTGCCGTGGTCGTGGTTGTGCAGCACTTCGCCGCGCACCGACAGGATGTTCGGATAGGCGCTCACGCAGCCGGCCCGCGCGAAGCAGCCGTCGACGATGCCGTTGAGGTAACCCTCGGTGCCGCCCGGCTTGGTGTGGGCCATCGCCGCGAGGTGGGCCTCGCGGGTCACCGCGGCGGCGCGGCGCATCTCGGCGAGCTCCTCGGGTTCCTTGCGCACCCGGAGATCGAAGATCAGATCGACCAGCGCCGGATCGCCGGGCCCCGCGGCCGACTCGAAGTCGAGGTCCTCGCCGGTCAGCTTGCGGGCGCGGGTGGTGGTGGCTTCGTGGGCGACCGCCAGACTCCGCACCGGCCGGCCCGCCGCCAGGCGCGCGACCGCGTCCTCGAGATCACCGATCGGCAGGATCTCGTCGACGCCCTGGGTCTCCTGCAGGGCCTCGAAGCCGGGCATCGGGCCGTGCCAGAGCGCGTCGTCGGGCGTGCGCGGCTCGAGGAACAGGCGCACCGTGCCGTCGGCGGGGTCGAAGAACGCGGCGGCGTTGGGTTCGACGCGGTCGAAGAAGTACAGGAACGACGAGTCGGCGCGGAAGGAGTAGGGATTCGCGGGGTAGTTCCGCGCCCGCCATCCGCCCGCGAACAGGGCCACCGGGCCGTCCAGACGGCCGAGGAACGCCTCGCGGCGGCGACGATGGAACGCGAGTTCGGGCATGGCACCGAGCGTAGCCGCGGCCTCCGTTCCGGCTGACGATTCGTCCGTTACTACCCGCTCGGCGGGACGACTCGCCGGTCGGTGGGCTCGCTCCGGGGCGCAGCAGATAGCATCCGGAATCCTGGGGAGGCCCGGAGTTCTCAGGCAAACGACGCGTTTGCCCGCGCTCCCAGCCCGATTCCCCCGACACGTCGCGATGGCACGCCGCAATCTGTTCCTGGTCGTCTCCCTCCTCGTCATGGTCGGCGTGTTGATCGCCGCGGTGCTCTGGGGGGGGAGTGGAGACATGCCCGATGTGCCGGGCGGTCGGTCGGGAGCCCAGAGCGACGTCGCGTCTCGGTCCGATCCGTCCGGTGGTCCGGCGCGGGTCGGGTCCTCGGGGACGGGAGAGCAGCTTTCGGACCCCGAGCGTCGCGAGATCGATGGCTTGGAGATGCAGGTGGCCGGAGCTGGCGGCGAGGTGGCGCAGGCCGAGATCCGCGGACGACTCGTCGACGCGGAGGGGGCACCTGTCGCCGACGCCGCGCTGTCGTTCGAGGGTGGTCTCGACGACGACCGGTTGCTGCCCGGGATGCGGGAGTTCGCAGCCGAGGACCTGACCACGCGCAGCGCTGCCGACGGCTCGTTCGCCTTCCAGGTGCCGGCCGACCGGCGCGCGGCGCGGATCACGCTCGCTCGCGCGGCGCACCGACTGTTCGCCGAGTCGCAGGCGCGCTCACTGCGCATGGAGCGGGTCGAGGGCGATGTCGACCTGGGCGATCTCGTGACCGGCACGGCGGCGACGGTGATCGGTCGCGTCGTCGACAGCACCGGCAAGCCGGTCGTCGATGCCAGCGTGCGCGTGCGGCGCTTCGCCGCGTGGCTGGGAGGCGGCGAGGACCACGAGGTGGATGCCGAGGGGCGCTTCGAAGTAAGGGGTCTCGAGCCCGGCACGCACTGGGTCTCGGTGGCCGCGCGTGGCTTCGTGCCGCCCAACCCCGAGGAAGTCGAGGTCGAGGCGGGTGCCGTCAGCACCGAGGTGCTGCTCACCGTCACCACCGGCGCCAGCATCGCGGGAACGGTGTACGACGACCAGGGCCGGCCGATCGAGGGTGCCCGCGTCGCGCCGTTCCGCCGTCGAGAGACCGGGGTTGCGGTGCAGACCGGCTTCGACTCGCTGGAGGCGGTCGCGACCGACCGCAGCGGCTACTTCGTGCTGTCCGGGCTGGAAGGCGACCGGGTGTCGCTGCGCGCAGCGCGCGAGGGCCACGCGCCGGCCGTGGTCTCCAACGTGCCGGTCGGCACCGGCCACGCCGAGGTGCGGCTCGATCGGCTGGGCTCGATCGAAGGCTCGCTGGCCGATCCGGCCGGCAATCCGCTGGTCGGCAGCCGCATCCTGGTCCGCTCCGTCGGCGAGATGGTGTTGCCGGGCCCCGATGCCGCGGCACTGATGCCGGGCACTGTCAGTGCGATCACCGACGAGCAGGGTCACTTCGAGGTCGACGGCGTGCGACCCGGCGATGTGCAGCTCACCGCGGAGGGCAAGGGGCACCTGCCGATCGAGGGGCGCCCCCTGCAGCTCGCCGCGGGCGGACGGATCGCCAACCTCCGCCTCGTCGCGGAGACTGGAGCCGGCATCGCCGCGGTGGTCGTGGATCCTTCCGGGGCGCGTCTCGCCGGCGCCGAGGTGACCGTCAGGCCGCAGTCGCGCGAACCGATGCAGGTCGGAAGCAGCAGCACTCGAAGCGTGCGTGTTCGCATGGATGCGACCGCGGGCCCCGGCCAGGGACCCGGTGGCCCGCGGCGCGTGATGCGCCTCGACGGCGACGAAGTGCTCGGCAAAGCGACCACCGGTGCGGACGGCATGGCGCGGATCGGCGGCTTGCCGGCGGGTACGGTCGAGGTGATCGCGACCCATCCCGACTGGGCGGCGCCGCGCCCGGTAGCGACGATTCTCAATCGCTCTGGGTTCGTGGAGACGATCCTGAGCATGCGGCCGGCGGGCAGTGCGTTGGTCAAGGTCGTCGACAGCAGCGGAGCGCCGCTGGCGGGGATTCCGATCAGCCTTCGCCCGCTCGCCGGCGAGCCCACCCAGCGGCGGGCCCGCTCCGACGAGCGAGGCTTCGCGCGATTCGAGCCGCTGCTCGTCGGCGCGTGGGACGCGGTGTTGGAGCTTCCTCCACGGGCGCGGACGCTGGCTCCGGGGATGGCTTTCGCGGTGGCTGGTGACGAAGGCCAGCCGCTGCAGGAGACGACACGGAAATTCGACGTGATCGCCGGCGAGACCGTCGAGGTGGAGCTGGTTCAGCCCGTGCTCACGCGGATCCACGGCACCGTGACCGATGCGTCGGGACCGGTGGAGGGTGCCCGGGTCGAGCTGCGGCAGGCCGACGCTCCGCCCTTCGCTCCATCATGGGAGGCGACCACCGACGGCGCGGGCGGTTATGCGCTGGACGGCGTACCGAGCGGCACCTACGCGTTGGAGTGGTCCCGGACTGGCGACGCGCTGCCTCATGCGGACACGCTCGACGTCGCGATCGGAGTGCCCGAGATCCTCCGTGATCTGGTGCTCGGTGGTGGTGGACTTCGCGTGTCGGTAACCAGCGCCGGTGACGGTTCCCCGGTCGTAGGTGCTCGCGTCACCATCGAACGGCCGGGTACTCCCGGTCGGCCGCGGATGCGTGCGGTGATGATGGTCGCCGATCAGAACTCGGACGGCGCCGCCGCCACCACGCTTACCGTGGGGGGCGAGGGTGGCGAGGCGACCACCGACGCGAGCGGGCTCGCGGAACTCTCGGGTATCCCTGCGGGCACATTCGAGCTGGTGGTCCGGCATCCGGACCATGCGACGGGCCGTCAACCCGATGTTCTCGTGGTCGACGGTCTGGTCAGTGACCAGACCGTGCAGATCCAACCCGCAGGCTCGGTAGCCGGCGCACTGTCCGGTTTCGCGGCCGGGTCCCCGGTGCAGGTCGCGATGGTCGAGCTACGGCGGGTCGATGGTGAGGGCGAGCCACGGTCGGAGGTCGTCCAGGGGGCGAATTACCGCGTGGGTGGGCTGGCGCCCGGCGATTACCTCGCGCGGGCACGGTCACTCCTCGGCGAGAGCGAATTCGGGCCCGAGCAAGCTGTGACCATCGTCGCCGGAGAGACCGCGACCGCGGATCTCGCCCTGACTCGGTGACCCGGACCGAAGTCCTCCCCTGGCTCGATCAGCCCGCATTTTGTTCCGGCGCCTACGGCGGACGGCGGAAGTTGTGCTGGCAAGTCGTGAGCTTCTGGGCCACGCCGACTTGCGACAGCTCGTTGGTTCGCTGGCGCGTGTCGATCAGGGCCTGCCCGAACATTCTCTCCAAATCCAGAAGAATCGGGACGCGATGTTCGTCGTAGCAGCCACTGAAGGAGGGAGAGTGGTGGGCGCAAGCTCGCTACGGGAGATGGGAGTTCAGTGACGAGAGACGAGAGAGAGAGAGGGATGTGACGGCTCGCGGCTTCGGCCGCGAGCCGTTGCTTTTTGTACGGGGCGAGTTGCGCCGGATGTGGCCAGGAAGCGAGCCTTGGCCTGGCCTTCCCATGTGTCGATTCCGCAGCCCGCCGATGAACCCCGACCGACTCCTGCGCACTCTCGATCGATCGGCACCACCGTCGGGGCTGTCCGCGGTGCACGACGCACTATGGCATGACGCACGAGGTGACTGGGACGCAGCCCACGAGATCGTCCAGTCGATGTCGTCCCGATCTGCCGCGCATGTGCACGCCTACCTGCATCGAAAGGAGGGCGATCTGCCGAACGCGGACTACTGGTATCGCCGCGCCGGGGTCGAGCGGCCCGACGTGACGCTGGAGCAGGAATGGCGCGAGCTGGTGGTCGAACTCGTGGACCCTGGCTCTTAGTGGTCCGTCGCAGAAGTTCGCGTCGGAAGTCCGCCGCCCCAGGACGCCGAATCGCCGCGTTGTGCGGCCTCGACGAATCCACCGATTCGCCTGCGGCCGCACGCCTTGCGCTCGGCGCCCCGGAACGGCGACTTTTCCGGCGAACTTCTGCGACGGACCACTAGCGATCGTTGACGGACGCTCGCAGCAGTCGGTGCGCCAACACGCGCCAACAGCCCGCCGCCTGCGCGAGCTGTTCCGGGCTAGCCTTCTCCGGTTCCCGCGGTCCGATCGACTCGCCGCTGATGTGACGAAGCAGCAGCAACGCGGCCTGGCCCACGTTCTTGGGGCGATGGGCGCTGATCGTCATGTCCTGCGCATCGCCGCGGCGCAGCAGCAACTCCTGGTTTCCCAGGGCACGCTCGTCGTCGAGGTAGCGGACCAGTGCCGGCAAGGCGCCGAGGGGAAGTCTCTGGAGTTCGCTCCAGGCATCTTGCGCGGCGCGGCCATGGCGCTGCATGAGTTGATCGATCAGCTCGGCGAGCCTGGCGTCGTGTGGCAGGTTCTCAGGCAGCGGGGTCGTGCGGCTGTTCTGGTGTTCTTCGACCAGGTGCTTCAACGCCGCGGTCTGCTCCGTCGGGAAGATCGACGTGCCGCGGAATCGGTCGGTCAGGAAGTTCCGATCGCCGATCCGCTGCAGCAGGAACAGGCGCTCTCGGCCAAGGTGGCTCCGCATGTCGTTCGCCGTCGGGTGGAACCCATGGGGGTGGGTCTCGGGTGCGGCGAAGAAAGTCATCCGCTCGGGTAGCGGCTCGTCCGGGTCGACCACCGAGAGCGACTCGTGCACGTCGAGCTTCAGTCGGAGGTAGCTGCCGCCTCGCTCCGCGGCGCGCACGAGATCGAGAGGGTCGTTGGCGCGGACCGTGGCGCGTAGTACGCACGACGTGCCAAGCAACGTGCGGTCGATGTCGGTCCAGACCTCTGCCGGAATGGTCGGAGTCGCGACCTGTGCCGCACCCGGTGCGACCAGTGCACCGAGGATGACGAGTTCGCGAAGCGGGAGGCCGGGCATCGGGGGAGGGGCCGGTGAAGGCCAGGAGAATGGCGAGGAGACGAGGGGGACTAGTGGTTCGTCGCAGAAGTTCGCGTCGGAAGTCCGCCGCCCCAGTACGCCGAATCGCTGCGTTGTGCGGCCTCGACGAATCCACCGATTCGCCTACGGCCGCACGCCTTGCGCTCGGCGCCCTGGAACGACGACTTTTCCGGCGAACTCCTGCGACACATCACTAGAGCTGTTCGAGCCTAACTCGGTTCGGGGAGACCGGGGGAACGCGGGCGTCGAGCGCGTGCGGCAACTCGCCGTCCGAGGATCCACCGCAGTCCGGCCGGATCGGGCGACGGTCCGCTGGCATCGGTTCGCCGATGGCGGCACCGATCGAGTCGTGGAGCGATTCCCGATCCTCGTAGCAGGACGGGCGGGACTCCGCATTCCGAGGTTCGGACGGATGGCCGACCCGCCAGGTTCGGTTGTGCCTCGCGAATCGTGTGCCCATGATTCCCCAAGCCACGCGTGTCCGCGACGTGCCCGTCCCGAGTCGACCATGAACCTGCTTCGCATCCTGTCGTGCCTCGTCCTTTCCTTGCTCTGTGCGTGCGGTAGCAGCGACGTCGTCGGCATGCACATCGAACTCGCGGCAGACGGCTCGGCGCTTCTCACGACCCGGAGTCTGCTCGCCCAGAAAGACCCCGGTCCGGTCGAGGAGGTCACCAGCGGCGTCGAGTGGTCGGATCGCGTTCGGCTGGTCTGTTCGCAGGGCCGGGTCGCTTCGCTCGACGAACTGGTCCTCGACGGCATCCGCTTCCAGTCCCGCGAGGGTGGTCTACGGGTCACCGTGCCGTGTGGACCCGATGTGCGGTGGATCGATCGATTCGCTCCGCCGCCGGAAGAGCGGGCCCGCGCAGTCGAGACCTTCGACCCCCGGGACGAGACCCCCGATGTCGGTTCCCGCCTGATGTTCGAGGTGGTCGTCCCCGGCGAGGTGGTCTCTACCGGTGTGCTGCCTTCGGTCGGCGCGCGAGCGGCTCACGAGCGTGCCATGGCTTCGCTCGAACTCGCTGTCGCCAGCATCCGCGAACGCGAGCGCGCGGTGGTCTGGGACGTGACCTGGCGGTGACCGGGTCGAAACTCGTGTTCGCGGCGGGCCACGGTGGTCGGGTAGAGATCGCCGCCGGCGCGGTCGATGGCTCGGCAGCCGGCCTCCGATTGCGCGTCGTGCAGGGGCACGTCCGGGTCGAGGCGTCGGACCGGTTCGACACCGACACGCTCGACGGACTCTGGACACGACTCGGCGAATCCGGAGCTGGCGTGGCCGAGACGTTGCGGCTCACGGGGCACGCGGGTCGGATCGACCTGACCCTGCGTTTCGTCGACGACGCCGTCGGCCTGCGCGCGGTGCTGCGTCCTGCGAGCGGCGTGCGCGTGGAAGTGGAACTCGAGGTCGAGCCGCAGCCCGAAGCGTGGCGGACCGTGCTGAGCGCCTGGCTCCGCGATCGCGCGGCGACAGATCTCGATCTGCCGGGCCTCTGATCGGTGACCGGCGCGTCAGCGCGCCCGGATCTCGATCTCCAGAGCGGGGCCCTCGACCGAGTCGACGTGGAACACCGCACTGCCATGGAACCCCTCTCCCTCCACGAGAGCCATGTGCTCGCCGAGCGGCACGCCGAGGGTCGCCATACCGTTACGCAATGCGATGTCATCGACGTCGTGCGCACCACGCAGCAGCAGCCGTGAACCGTCCAGGTTCGTAACGGCTCCCGTCCCCACGACCCGGAATCTGCATGGGCGGGTCCGGGTGATCGGGATCGTCACGATGTTGTCGACCCCCGGAGCCAGCTCCACGACCAGTCGAGTACCCAGATGGCGCTCCGTCGGCGCGACGTCGATCTGCCAGCGACCCGGCGCAAAGCTCCGGAGCGGCGTGGTCCGCTCGTGGCGCCACAGAAGACCGGTCCGGATCCCCGGAGCATCGAGTGGCCGGGCGATGACCCGCAGCTCGGTCAGGGGGGCACCGGAATCGGTCTCTGGGGCAAGCTGAACGGTGGTCGGGGCGGGCAGGGCCACGGTGCCGAGGTCGAGCGTTTCGCCGGGATCCACCCGCAGGCCTTCGCGCTGGAAGCTGTCGAGCGGTGAGGATTGTGCGAGTGCGCGCAGGTTCCACGTCCCCGACTGCAGCGGCCCAGCTACCCAGGAGCCGTCCTGCGGCACCCCGGTCACGAAGCCCGGTCCATCGCCTCGGCGCAGCTCGAGCCGCAACGCGGCGTCCTCGTGACCCCGGGGTCGCTCGAAGCGGCCGCGGATCCACGACGCCGTGACGGCTCGTGGGTCGTCGACGACGAACTCCACCGCGCCGCTGTGGGGCCGGACGCCGGATCGCCGCCCGAGTACCGAGGGGATGCGGCCGAGCCGGGCATGCACTACGAGTTCGTAGGCGCGGTCCTCACAGTCGACGAACCGGAACGATCCGTCGGCTGCGGTGACGGCCATCGCGTCCTCCCTTACGACGACCACTCCGGTCACCGCCGCGCCGCTGCGGTCGACCACGCGCCCCTCGAGCACGAGCCCGGGTTCCAGCACGAGGTCGACCCGCCGCTGCTCTCCAGTCTGCAACTCGAGTTCGACCCGCGCGCGGCCCCAGCGAGGATGGCTCGCGTGCAGGACCCGCGGTCCCGCTTCGAGATCGTCCCAGGCGAACCGGCCGTCAGGATCGGTGGACGTGCCGCGCCGATCGCTTGCCGACCGCGTCACCCGCACTCCAGAGAGGGTTTGGCCGTCGGGTGTGCGCACCGTTCCCGACACACTCGCGCCGCGCGGCAAGTCGATCCGCAGTTCCTCGCCAGCGTCGCCGTCCGACATCGCGAGGCTGCCGTGGCGGTCGAGGTGCCCCGGCGCGCGGGCTCGCCAAGACAGCAGGCCGCTGCGCAGGCCCGAGATTGCGAATCGGCCGTCCGGGTCGCACGAGGCGCGCGCGTGGGCGAGGTCGAGGAAGGCGTCGACCGGATGGGTCGGTGAGGGGGGCGGGCTGTCACGGGCGATGACCTCGGCGCCGGGCACCGGTCGTCCGTCGGCGCCCAGCACGCGGCCGCGTAGTGTCGTCACCCGTCTCGCGACGACCAGTTCCACGAAGTGGCGTTCGCCCTCGTAGGTGACCAGCGCGACCTCCCGTGATCGCGAGTGCGACTCGCTGCTCTCGGCCCAGACCAGCACGTCGGGGCCTGGCGCGCGGAACGAGAACGATCCGTCCTTCCTGGTGCGTGCGACCACCGAGGCACCTCGCACCGAGTGCCCACCGCTTTGGATCCGCACCCCGGCAACCGGGCGGTCGTCCTCGTCGCGGACGCTGCCTTGGATCGCGCCGTGGCCTTCGACCAGAACCTCGACATGGCAGGGCTCCCCGGCGACGACCGACAGGGGAACGGCGTCGTCGCGCGTCGCGGTCGCCAACCACGGTCCGGGGGTCACAGCCTCGAAGCGCGCCTCGCCACTCGAGTCGGTGAGGCACTGGAGCGAGGGCGGCGTGTGGTGGAAGTCGAATCCGGGTGAGACGAGCGCGATCCTGATCCCCTCGGCGGGCGCTCGGTTCGCGCGCCAGCGGGCGGTGACCACGACCGTGGGGTCGTCGGTGGCTCTCGGTCGGGGGGACCCGGCGGTCTCCGCTTCGAGCAGGCGTCGGACCGGCTCCGCTTCGGTTGGCCGACCGGAGGTCGACTCGGCCCGTGGATCGGTCCTCGCGGACGGCCCTGGGACGCCGGGTCGCGCACGGTCGTCGGGTCCCCGGGCAATGCCGGGCCATACCGCGGCGACGGCGATTGCCAGAACCGACACCGAGATCAGGACCAGCAGAGTCACGCCGGTCCGGGAGGGCCGGGACTTCGGCGATCCCGTCACGCCCGGTCCTCTGGCCGCTGAAGCAGTTCGAGAACGTGCCCGTCGGGATCGCGCAGGAATTGCTGCCGCGCCCCGTCGGGGCGGCTTCGGATCGGCGGAAGTTCGTGCCCCGCCTGGTGCAGCCGGGCCCGCCAACCCTCGAGGTCGCGCGCCGCGACCGCCCAATGCCGTTCGATCGGCGGGCTCGGATCACCCGGACCGCGACCGATCAGGTGCAGCTCCTGGGTCGCGCCGACGCGCAGCCAGGCGCCCGGGAATCCCAGGTCCGGCCGCTCGATCGGCTGCATGCCGAGCAGGTCGCGGTAGAAGGCGAGGCTTCGGCCCACGTCGCGTACGTGCAGGCCGACGTGGTCGATGCCCAGGATCTCCATGACGTCCGTCGACTCTATCTTCGGACATCACCCGGTCCCGGCTCGACCTCTGGATCCCTGGTTCCGCGGCTCGATCAGCGCTCGATCCGCACGTCGCTGAGTTCGATCACCTCCGGCCCCCAGTCGCGGCCGAACACGCGGCGGAATTCGAACTCCACCGGCACCAGATAGCCGTCGACCACCCGCCAGGTAGCGAGCAGCTCCTCGTCCCCGGTGACGATGCGGGTCGGGACCGGATGTCCGCCGACGAGGTCGTAGTGAAAGGACCGCTCGGTGCCACCACCGAGGTCGAAGCCGGCGATCAGGCCCTTCTTGACCTCGACCGCGCGGTAGGGACCGCCGTCGATCGGGAACGCGCCGCGTCGCTCGGCGCCGATCGTCGCACCGGCGAAGGCGTCGTCGAAGTCGCCGCGGCCGGCGACGTCGCGACCGGCCCACAGGCCGAGCCGGTCGCGCACCGCGTCGCGCAACGACCCGTGCGACGTCGCCGGCAGCTCGTCGTCGATCTCGATGTCGACCGTCGCCCACCGCTCGCCGCGGACCCGGTAGCCGCGGAATCCGCCGATCGTGACGCTGCCGGTGACGTGCTTCTGCCCGACCCAGACGCCGTCGGTCGCCGGGGTCTCGATGTCGAAGCGAGCCTTCAGCGTGACCGGCTCGGCCGGGTAGGCCCAGGTCGCGTCCCAGACCGCGCGCAGCGCAGCGAGGCCCGGCCCGCGCGGGGGCGCGGGTTCACCGGCCGACGGATCGGCAGAATCGAGTTCGAGCTTCGGGAGTTCCAGCTCGATCTCGTGGATCACCGCGCCGGTGGCGTCCTTCCAGACCTCGCGGTAGCCGGACGTCACCGGCACACCGTCCACGTCGTCGTAGGTCCACGAGAACACCTGTGCACCATCGTTGGGTCGATGCGAGGTGACGAGGTAGCCGCGCGGGTGGTCCTCGAGGGTCCACTCCTCGAAGTTCCCCGACAGGCTCCAGCCGCTGGCGCACAGGCGGCCGTCGGTGATCCGGAACATCTGCATTCCACCGTCGTCGCCGAGGTCGACCAGGATGCCGCGCTCCGCGTCGCCCTGGATGCGCTTCTGTGCGTCGGTGGAGAGCTGTCGCCAACCGGGTCCCGCCACCGCTACGAGGTCGTCGGCCATCCGCGCGAAGCGGTTCTGCGCGGTCAGCTCGGCGACCGAGGGACGCTGCAGGTTGCGGAACGCGTCCCGCAGCGTCGAGCCGATGGCCACGCCCTCGGGCTGTGGTCCGTCCCAGTCGATCTCCACCTTGCCGGACTTCGACAGCGTGAACATCCCCTTGCCCTGCCGCCGGACGCCGTCGCGGGTCGCGCGGATCGCGAACGCGCCGCGCACCGCGGTGGGCGCCTCCCAGCGCACCCAGTTCACGTAGGCATCCAGCAACGCCTGCCGGGCCTTCGCCTCGTCCTGCGGGAACTGCTGGCACCAGTCGACCAGCTCGACCTCCTCGACCTTGGCGCCCGACGCCTGGCCCCACTTCATCCACTCGATGCTGCCCACGAACGACTCCACCGGCACCGTGCGCTCCTCGCCCGCACCCAGGCTGGCGGTGATCAGCCCCACCGCGTCGCGGGGCCGTGAGAAGCGCGCGCGCAGCAGCACGTCGACTGGCCGGGGCAGCGTGTTGTGCAGGGCGATCCGGCTCACCGGGACCGTGCCGGCCGCGCCGGCGAGGGTGTCCTGGGTGATCCCGCCGACCTGCACCGGCGGCTGATCGTCGTCGGGCTCCGGGGTCAGCGATCCGGTGAAGAACGACGCGCGCGTGACGCTCACCTCGAGCCGCTTGGGCAGCTCCCAGATCGAGCCGTAGAGGTGGTAGCGGGTGGTGCGCCCAGCCGGCACCGGGCGACCAGCTCGGAAGGCCCAGGGCATCCGCGCCCGTGCGATGGTCAGTGCCGTCTCGTCTTTGCGCCGGCCATTGGGCCGCGCGGTCACTTCGAACACCAAGGGTTCCGCGGTGATCCGGCCGCGGTTGCGCACGTCGACCTCGAGGACGAAGGTGTCGCGGTCGGAGGTCAGTCGGGCGACCTTGCACGACAGGTCGGCGACGTCGCCGGGGACGAACTCCGGTGCTGCCTGGGCGACTGCGGACGCCGTCGAGAGCAGGAGGGCGGAGAACAAACGGGCCGTGCTCGGTATGGGCATGATGGCGGAACCGGACGTGGAGGCAGCAGGGGCGCGCCGCCGAAGCAAAGCACGGTCCGATCGGCCAGGGAAGTCGACCCGGGTCATTGGACTCCGTCGCGCGGCCGCGGCTACGGTACCCGGCGTGGAGCCGGAGACCGTCGAGTTCGAACGAGTGCGCGTGCTGTTCGAGTCGTTGATCGAGCTGCCGGACGAGCAGCGCGCGCAATGCCTCGACGAGCTGACCCCCGCTCTCGCCGCAGAACTCCGCGAGTTGCTCGGCATCGCCGACCGCGAAGCGCACGCCGATGCCGCGCTCCGAGTGCTGGATGCGCGCGGTCGTGGGCTCTGTCTGCTGCGGGAGGACCGCATCGTCTGGAAGCTGTTCCGGGTCCCCGAGTCGAGAGTCGAAGCCGCCCGCACGCTGCTCGCCGACTGGTCGCAGCGCGTTGCCAGCCTCCAGCCGCACCCGGTGCTCCTACCGGTCCACGCTGCGGGACTCGCGACGGGGAACACCGGCTGGTTCGCGACCACACTCCTGCCGGGAGCCCGCGACCTGCCCTCGGTCTGGCCCGCGCTGACCGACGCGCAGCGGCGCAGCCACGCCGTGACGCTGCGCGAGCTGTTCGCCGAGGCCGTGGCTTCGGGTCTGCCCGAGCCGCTCCCGGCGCCGCGCCAGCTGCTGCTCGACTCCGGTGACCGGTTGCGGGTCACCGACCTCGGCTTGACCGCGGCGTTGGCTGCCGAACCGGAGACCGGGGAGACGTTGCCCGTCGAGTCGGCGCGCGCGCTGCTGGCTCCCTACCTCGAGGCTCCCTGACGTGGCGCGCCATCGAGCAGGTGGAGCATCCCGCCTGCGGTGCCGACGGTGAGCAGCGTCCCGTCCGGTGAACCGCCGAGCGCGCTGGGATCGCCACCCTCGAGTCGCAGCGAGAGGGTCACGCGACCCGTCTCGAAGTCGACGACGTGCAGCCGGGTGTCGTCGATCGCCACTGCGAACCGATCGTCGGGTCCGACCATTCCGACGCGGCGGAGCGGTGAAGGTGCGACGGACAGTTGCGTGATAGGTCGGCCGCTGCGGAAGTCGTGGAGCGCGAGTCGGCCGTCGTCGAAGCCGAGCAGCACGAGGTCGTCACCGTGTGCGAGCGAACAGCACCGCAGTCCCCTCGGAAGCGGCCACGACCACCGCGTCCGCGTCGTCACGTCGCAGACGTAGAACAGGCGGTTCGTGGGGTCGTCGAGGGCGAAGAGGTTCCGGTCGAGGCTCACGGCGCGGACGGCGTCCTTGCGCACCATGCTGCCGTCGAAGGGCAGCCCGAGCCTGTCGAGGGATCCGTCGGCGCGGGCGACGGCGAACACGAGGCCGCTGGCGGGCGCCTCGGCCGGCACGACGGCGAGCAGACGACCTTCCGGACCGACCGCCGCGACCAGGTAGTCGAAGGCGCCGAGCGTGGTCTCGATCGGCTCCCAGCGCGAGCCGGCACGGCGCAGCACGCTGCGCCGCTGGACGAACAGCGGTGTCTCGCCGCGCACCCCGAGTCCCGACCAGGCATCGCCGAGGGGGGTCGGATCGGTCGGGTCGGCGGCAGGGAATTCGCCGAACACGTTCGTCGCGTCGAGCCAGGCCACCGTGCCGCGGGTCCTGACGATCCACTGGATCTGGCAGTCGGCGGCGAAGGGGATGCGTCCGGTCGAGGTGGGTTCACCCACCGGCAGTCGACGCATTCCATCGTCGACTCCGCAGAGCAGGCAACCCGCGGGACTCCCCAGCATCCGCGCCACACCGTCGCGAAGGCCTTGGACGTGGAGCGCCTCGGGGGCCCTTGATCGCGACGAGCTGCTCGGAACCACCGCGAGGCTGCCGTCGCGGAAGGCGACGACGACCGCGTGGTCACCGAGGCACGGTGCGGGCATGGGAAGCACCTGGACCGGCAGCTCGGGATCGACCCGTTTGTCCAGCCTGCACGTGCCCAGTGGGCGACCACCGGACCCGGCGAGGTGCAGGGTGGTGTCCCGCTCGTTGGTCGCGGGGGACTCGATCCACGCGGCGAGCGAAGCGTCGGGTGCGATCCCCAGCGCCCGGACCGCGGGAGTCCGGTGGTGGGTCGCGATGCGAACCGGTGCATCGTCCGGCTCGATCCAGAGCAACGCGTGGCGACCGCTCTCGGCATCTGCCACGGCGAGGAGTGCGCGGCCCTGCTCGGCCAGGGCCAGTGCCCAAGGCCGCTCTCCCGGAGCGAGATCGAGGTCTGCGCCGAGCGAGTCCAGGCTCGCCCAGCTGCCGTCCGGTGCGATCGCGGCGGGGACGCCGTCGGGAACGCTGCCGTGCGGCAGCCGGGTGATCGCTCGGGGTTCGGAAGCCCGGGGATCCCAGGTCTCGATCCGCGGCGGCTCGTCGCCGTGGGCATCGAACAGCAGCTGCACCGGATTCCCGGCCGCAGCGCGCGCCCCGCGCAGTGCTTGCTCGAATGGCGCCGAGGCTTCGACGGATGTGGTCGGGTCCAGCCGGCGGTCGAGCAGGTTCCAGTCCCAGGCGCGCAGGTCGACTGGACACTCCTCCAGCCGCGCGCGCGCCGCCCAGACGTCGCCCGACTCGGCGGCGGCGGAGGCGGCGGCCAACCCCGCGTCGTACGCCGACCGCCGGGCGCGCTGCAGGGCGAGCAGGCTGATGGCGAGCGCGATCGACAGGGTCAGCAGGATCGCGACGACCGCGCCGGCGAGCCCGGGCTCGCGACGCACCCAGCGCCGGGTTCGCGCGGCGAGGCCACGACGTCTGGTCTGCACCTGCTGGCCACGCGCGGCGCGACGCAGCTCGCTCACCAGTTCGGCCATCGACTGGAAGCGGTCTTCGGGTTCGACCTGCAGCGCGCGGTCGAGGACGGCATCGAGACCAGGGGCGAAGTCGTTGGCCCTGCGTAGGCCACGTCGCCGGTCCTTGCGCAGGGCCGCCTCGTACGCGACCCGTGACTCCGCGGGATACGGCAGCTCTCCGCACAGGATCTCCGCGGCGAGGATGCCGACCGCGAACACGTCGCTGCGCGCGTCGGGGCGGGCGTCGACCAGACCCGATTGCTCGGGCGCCATGTAGCCCAGGGTTCCGAACACCTGGCCGGTGCGCGTCAGCCGGGTGCGGGCGTCGTCGGTCTCGCTCGCCAGTCCGAAGTCGACCACGATCGGCTCGCCCGCGGGCGAGACGAGCACGTTGCCGGGCTTCACGTCGCGGTGCACCACTCCGGCGGCGTGTGCTGCGGCCACCGCCTCGGCGATCTTCACGACCAGGTCGAGGCGTATCGATCGCTCCTGCTCGGTCCCGGCGGGCGGTCGATCTCGCAGCCAGCGATCGAGCGGTTCCCCGTCGATCCACTGCGTCGCGAGGTAGGGCACGCCGTCGTGGATGCCGCTCTCGAAGACCCGGCAGACGTTGGGATGGTCGATGCGCGCGGCCAGCCGCCCTTCGCGGACGAAGCGCTCCCGGCCGTCCTCGGTCGAGACGTGGGTGGCGTGCAGCAGCTTCAGTGCGCAGGGCCGACGCAGCCGCTCGTCGTAGGCGCGGAACACGCGACCCTGGCCGCCGCCGCCCACTTCGCGGAGCACGCGATACGAGCCGAAGAGCGGGCCGACGTCGGGGTTCGAAGATCCCGCACCGAGCCGAACGCCGCCGAAGGGCCAGAGCTGGTCGGTGGGGACGCGCGAGTGGCCCTCGACGCGACTGCGCCAATAGGCGTCGAAGGCGGCCAGCGCCGCGGGGCCGGGCACGGTCTCTGAATTCCCGGTCACCTGTGCGAGCATAGTGCGTCCGCTCGGAAGGAGTTCCCCCCAATGAAGCACACGATCTTTCTCGCACTCGCCTGGTCACTGACGCTTGCGCTGTTCGTTGCCTGTAGAACCACCGGCGGACCGGAGGTGAGATTCCGGTCATTGGAGCGGGTGACGGAGCCGAGCGACGAGTTCGCCCTCGAGGCGGTGCGAGCCGATGGAACGGTGGAGACCTGGACGCTCGACGAGGTGGTCACGCGGCTGATCGAACACAACGAGGAGGCGCTGGCGAAGGCCCGTGAGGACGATCCCGAGTATCCGCACGACGCCGGCCTCGCGCAGGCTGCGGCCGATCGGGAGTACCTCGTCGGGAAGCTGAAGAAGGAGGGCAACGACAAGAAGAAGTGCCCTAAGCGGAACGTCGGGCCGGAAAAGCTTCCCTCTGGCAGCAGTGACTGCTGGGACCACGACAACGACGGCATCGCGACCCTGCACTACTGCATCGACGGTACGTGGTACGACACCGGGGAAGGGTGCGTGCCCGCGGTCGACACCGGCGGTTGATCGCCGATTACAGAGCGGCCCCTTGAGTTCGTGCAGCGCTCTCCCTAGCGTCCCGGCTCGCCGCCGACGACCGGAAGCGAGGTGCGAAGCCTCCGCGGTCCCGCCGCTGTAAGCGCAGACGACGGCCACACGCGCTCGCCATGTTCCTGCCGCAGGGCGGAGCCGGGCAGCGCAGCCACTGGGTCCCGCCCTCGTCGGGCGATCCCGGGAAGGCGTGGCCCGAGGACGAAGCGCGAGCCAGAACACGGAAGTCTGCGAGCGCTCTCGATCACCTCTCGGGCCCCGCGTGGATACGGGGCGGAGGAACCTGATGCGTACGTCTTCGTGCGCGGCCACTCGTCTGGCCGCGTCGTGCGCGTGTGTGTTCGCGCTGTCGGCCCTTGCCGACCGCGTCACCGCGCAGTCCCCGAACCAGTTCGCGACCCGCGTCGTCTCACACGACGATCGCGGTGGCGCCGGTGGGGGCGTCTTCGATCCCAACAATGCGCTGGGTCGCCCCGATGGCGGCTCCAACGTCCACTCGCTCGGCAACGGCGGCTCGCTCACCCTCGGCTTCGCGGTGCAGCTGGTCGATGGACCGGGTGCCGACCTGATCGTCAGCGAGAATCCCTTCGCGTCGATCAGCGACCCCTGGCAGACCTTCGCCGAGGTCTGCTTCGTCGAGGTCAGCAGCGACGGCACCCACTTCGCGCGCTTCCCGAGCCGCTACACCGGCCCCGACGTCGAGCCCGGCTCGTTCGCGTTCGTGGATGCGGGCTACTACTCCGGCTTCGCCGGCGTGCTCACCACCGACGTCACCGCCAGCGACCCGTTCGACGTCGTCGATGCCGGTGGCGATGCCTTCGACCTGCACGACCTGCACCAGGATCCGCTGGTCACCTCCGGCCTCGTGAACCTCCAGGCGATCACCGAGGTGCGCCTGGTCGACGCGGTCAGCGGCGTCGACGTCGACTCCACCGGCGCCACCGTCCGCGACCCCAGCACCGGCAGCGCCGACATCGACGGCGTGACCGTGCTGCAGCATGCCCAGAACCAGTCCGCGCATGCGCCGCTGGTCGAGCTGCTGATCCCTGCCGACGGCAACTTCCGGGTCCGCTTCTCCGATCCCGATGGCCTGCTCGACCTCGACCCGACCTCGTTCCGCGCCGCACTCTGGGGCATCGAGGTCCCGATCACCGACGTGCTCGCCGCGATGAACTCGGTGCAGGTCGATGCCCAGGGCGTGACCCTACAACTCGGCGGTGCCCTGCCCGCCGACGTGCGCCTGCACCTGAAGTTCTCGGTGAAGGATCTGGCCGGCAACCGGTCGGGCGCGCAGCGGGTGCGGTGAGCGGCGCCGCCGCCCACCGCCCTCACCCGCCTCCCACCTCTGGCGCCCCGAACCGTTCCGCCAACCGCTGGAGTTCGGCCTTCAGCTGCTTCTGCACCTCCGCCAGCTCGGGATCGTCGTAACGACTCTGCACCTCCTGGGGATCGCGCTCCAGGTCGTACAGCTCCCAGTAGCTCCGGTTCGGCTCGAAGAAGTGGATCAGCTTGTAGCGGTCGGTCCGCACGCCGCGGTGGGCGGCGACCTGGTGCTCGGACGGCGACTCGTAGTAGTGGTAGTAGAGGCTGTGGCGCCAATCGCTCGGGATGCCGCCGGCGAACAGCGGCACCAGGCTCCGACCGTGCATGGGCTCCTTGGGCGCGAGGCCGGCGAGTTCGAGGAAGGTCGGTGCGTAGTCGATGTTCTGGACCAGCGCGTCGGTGTTGGTGCCGGGTTCGATGCGCGCCGGCCAGCGAGCCAGGAGCGGCATGCGCATCGACTCCTCGTACATCCAGCGCTTGTCGAACCAGCCGTGTTCGCCGAGGTAGAAGCCCTGGTCCGACGAGTAGACGACCAGCGTGTCGTCCTCGAGCCCTTGGTCTTCCAGCCAACGCAGGATGCGGCCGAGGCTCTTGTCGACGCCGGCGACGCAGCGGAGGTAGTTGCGCATGTAGCGCTGGTACTTCCACTTCACCAGCTCGGCACCGACTGGCGGATCGTCGAGGAACGCCTGGTTCTCGGCCTCGAACGCGGCGTCCCAGCGCGCGCGCTGCGCGGGTGTCATCCGCTTCAGGGCGCCGTCGTAGGCGCGACGTAGCCGCTCGTCGTCGCCATGGGGGATCTGCAGGTCGTAGGCGAAGGTCATGTGGGCATCGATGCCCATCGCGTGATCCGCCGCCGCGGGTCCGCGGCCCTCGTAGTCGTCGAACAGGGTCTCGGGGATGGGGAACTCGACGTTCTCGTAGAGCTCCAGTTCTCCGGGCCCAGGCAACCACGGCCGGTGCGGTGCCTTGTGTTGGCACATCAGCAGGAACGGCTGATCGCCTTCCGCCACGCGCTCGTCGAGCCAGTCGATCGCGAGGTCGGTGACCACGTCGGTGCAATAGCCCTCGACGCGGCGCCGCCCTTTCGCGCTCAACAGATCGGGGTTGTAGTACTGCCCCTGGCCCGGCAGCACCTCCCAATGGTCGAAGCCCTGTGGGTCGCTGCTCAGATGCCACTTGCCGATCATGGCGGTGGCATACCCGGCGGCCTGCAGCATCTTGGGGAAGGTCTGCTGGTCGCCGTCGAAGCGGTCGCCGTTCTGGCGGAAGCCATTGGCGTGGCTGTGCAGACCGGTCAGGATCGCGGCGCGTGACGGCCCGCAGATCGAGTTGCAGCAGAACGACTGGCGGAAGGTGATGCCTTCGCGTGCCAGCCGGTCGATGTTCGGCGTGACGTTGACGCGGCTGCCGAGCGCGGAGATCGCTTGGACCGCGTGATCGTCGGAGAACACGAACACGATGTTCGGGCGGTCGTCCTGGGCCGCCGCGGTGGCGGCGAACAGGGCTGCGCCGAGGGCCAGCGCCGGGAAGGGGCTTGGGAGCATGCCCGCAGCGTGGCGTCCCGGCCCCGGCTTCTCAAGTCGTCGGCCACTCCCGACGCAGCACCGCGAACAGCACCTCGTCGGTCCATTCCTCGAACTTCGGGTCGTACCAGCACTCGAGCTCGAGTCCCTCGCGACGGAAACCCAGCCGTTCGAAGAGGCGCAGGCTTGCGGTGTTCCGCGGGTCGACGCGCACCGCGACGCGGTGGATGCCCGATGCGAACAGCGCGCCGATCAGCAGGCGGCAGGCGCGGCTGGCCAGACGCCGACCCTGGAAGTCGGGATGGATCACGATGCCGAGTTCCACTTGCCGGCCGGGGTCGGGCACCTGCACGCCGAAGTCACCCACCGGGCGGCCCTGGTGTTCGATGACCAGTTGGCGGACCCCGTTCTCGGTGCCCGGCGCGCCGCGGCTCTGGGTGCGTGCCAGCTCCTCGACCTCCACGACCGTAGGCGGCCGCCAGCCGTTGTAGCGCTCGGCGATCGGGTGGGTGCGGCTCCCTTGCACGAACGCGGCGTCCTCGACCTCGAGCCAGCGGATCACCAGGTCGTCGTCGTGGAGCGGCAGTTGGACCGGTCGGGTCATCGCGGATTCCTGCGCGAGATCGCGCGGCGCACATCGGACCAGAGCACCAGCCAGTTGGCGCGTTCGGCCCGCGGCAGGTTCTGCACGTCGTCGCGCAGGCTCTTGAAGTCGGTGTCGTCGAGCAGGGCCGCCAGGCGCTCCTGGGCGGCCGATGCGGCGTCGGTGCCGTCGTCGGCGATGTCGCGCCAGCGGTCGACCTCGTGGCGCAGCCACTCGTAGGCGTGGCGGCGCAGACTCGGTGCCTCGGCGTCGAGGTTCGAGTCGGCGATCGCCAGGGCCGCGGAGGAAGCTCCCAGGAGTCGCAGCGGCCGGTCGTCGTCGTCGAACGCAGCCGGCGCGGCGCGCAGGGCGCGGACCGCGGTCTCGACCGCGACCTGGTGCTCCCCGAAGACGTAGGCTGCCTCGACGGCTTCGAACCACTCCTCGGCGTCCGTGGCGTCGCGGCTCCCGCTGAGGATCGGCAGCACCCGATCGCGCTGGTCGAGGAGGTCGTCGAGGCGTGCGGCGTCCTGTTGTGACTGTTCCCCCCAGTATCGGGAGAACGCGTCCTGGTGCTGTGAGAACGCCGTCGCCGCCTCGCGGAAGCGACGCGATGCCAGGCGCAGGCGACCGGTTCGTTCGGCCAGCTCGCCGAGGTTGCGCAGCGAGATGCCCGAGTCCGGTGCTTGCTCCAATGCCTCGGTGTAGGCCGCCTCGGCTTCCTGGAGCCGGTCGGCCTGGAGCAGCACGGAGCCTCGGGTCTCGAGGAACGAGACGGTGCCGGGCGCTGCGCGTAGCGCAATGGCGAGCTGTGCGAGAGCCTCGTCGAAGCGGCCCAACTCGGCCAGAGCCAGGGCCAGGTTCTGCCGGATCCCGACCGTCTGTGGGCGCAGCTCCATGGCACGTTCCAACAGCGGGATCGCCTCCTCGGCGCGCTGGGTCAGCACCAGCCGACCGGCGAGGCCGTACAGAGCTTCGGGTTGATTCGGGTCGGCTTCGAGGGCCTTTCGATAACTGGTCTCGGAGGCTTCCTCGCGTCCGAGCCTGCTGAGCAGCACCGCCGAGTTGGTATGGGATCTGGCCTCGCCCGGATCGGCTTCGACCGCCTTGGCGTAGGCCTCGATTGCGCCTTCGAGGTCGTTCTGGGCACCCAGAGCCATGCCGAGTCCGTACCACGAGCCCGCCATCGACGGATCGAGGGCGACCGAGCGACGGTAGGCGGCCTCGGCGCCGGCGGGGTCGTTCAACGCGAGCAGCGCGCTGCCGATGTTGTAGTGCGTCCGCGCCTCGTCGGGTCGCAGCTCCGCCGCGCGGCGATACTCCGCCAACGCTTCCTCGTTCTCGCCGCGCGCGCCATGGATCTTGCCGAGGGTCCGGGCCTCGGCTTCGCCCTCGGGTGCGAGTTCGGCCGCACGCTGGCCGCGGGCCAACGCCGCGTCGAACTCACCGCGGTCGAGCAGGATGTCGGCGACGTGCCGGTGCCAGTGGGGGTCGTTCGGGAAGCGGCGGGACAGCTCATCGAACACCACCTGGGCGTCCTCGAGTCGACCGGCCCGTTCCAGGGCGAGTCCCTGCCGGTGCCGAACCTCGATCAGGGTGGGATGCAGGGCGTGGGCGGTCTCGTAGCGGCGAGCGGCCTCCTCGTTGTCTGCCGCGGTTGCCCGGCTCTCCGCCGCCAGGGCCAGGCGGAAGCACAGCGCGAAGCTGCTCGGGTGTTCGAGGACGCCGCGTTTCCAGAGCCGCTCGGCGTCGCGGTCGAGGTTCAGTGCCCAACAGGCGTCTCCGGCCAGGAGCGCGGTCGATTCGTCGAGACCCGCGGGATCGTCGAGCAGTTCGTCGACGAGGGCGGGGAGCTGCTTCTGCGGCTCTCCTTCGGCGACCAGCAGTGCACGGAGCTTCGCCCGTCGATTGCCGGAAGGAGTCTCGGCTTCGTCGACGCGTCCGGCGATCTCGCGGAGTCGGGCGACGGCGCGGGCATCTTCCTCTTCGCCGACGCCGAGCTGCAGCTTCTGCAAGGCCCAGTGATCGAGCGCCAGTGCCGCTTCGACCCGCACGTCCGGATCGGAGAGGCGTCGGACCGCGGCGTCGACCTCGAGGTCGAGGAGTTCGTCGCCTTCGAGCCAGTCGCGGAAGGCGACCGCATAGTCGCGGTCCATGCGGGCTGCTTCGCGGACTTCGAAGTCGGCGGCCGTGGGACTCTCGTCGGGCGGTACCCGCAGTGCGACAAGTTCGGCACGCAGGCGTTCGATGCGAGCCTTGCGCGCGGCCTCGAGCGCGATCGTGGCCTCACGGGCATTGCGCTCCGATTCCGCCAGGGCGGCCGAGCGCTCGGCGGCAGCGCGGTCGCGTTCCAGGTCCTCACGCAGCCGGCGCGTCGAGGTCCGTGCAGTCTGCGAGGTCTCCGGCGGCAGCTCCTCGGCGCGGGCGATGGCACGTCCTGCAGCATCGAGCGCCCGCTGCCAGACGTCGGCGTCGTAGCCGTCGCGGGTCCGGGCCTCGATGGCAAAGCTGCGGGCCTCGTCGACGGCTTCGTCGAACCGGTCGCGGATGCCCTGGATGCGGGTCGCCTCGCGCCGGTCGAGTTCGACCCACGCGCCGGCACCGCCGACGCTGCCGAGCAGGATCAGGCCGGCGAGTGCGGAGGTGAATCGCGTGCGGACTCGTGCGGAGGCGGCGCGGATCTCGGCTTGGCGGGCCCGTTCCTCGACGTCGGTCAGGAAGGTCGCGAGGCGCTGCGCGACCACGCCGGCGTCCTGCGGGCGATCGTCCGGCTCGGCCTGCAGGCAGTCCCTTGCCAGTGCGACCAACTCGGGGTCGGCGCCGCAGCGCTCGAGCCGGGCACGGGCGTCGGCGAGGTCGGCGCGCGCGGCGCGGAGCAATGCCCGCTCGCCGGGATAGGCCGGCAGGCAGGTCAGCACCTCGCAGAGGATCGCGCCGAGGCTGAACACGTCGCTGCGGGCGTCGAGCCGGTCGATCTCGCCCAGCGCCTGCTCGGGCGGCATGTAGGCGGGCGTGCCGAACACCGAGCCGGCGGTGGAAAGCTGGTCGGAGTCGGGATCGTCGCGCCGCGTGGCGATCCGACTGAACAGCTCCGACTCGCTGACTCCGCTGCGCTCGCTCGCCGTGCCGCTCGTCGACGACAGCACCTTGGCGAAGCCCCAGTCGGCGACCTGGACCTCGCCGTAGCTGCCGACCAACACGTTCGCCGGCTTGAGGTCGCGGTGGATCACGCTGCGGGCATGGGCGTAGGCGACGGTCTGGCAGACCTGCTCGACGATGCCGAGGATGCGGCGGCGGTCGGTCGTCGGGTCGTCGCGGTCCGCCAGCACGTCGGCGAGGGTCCGACCGCGGATCAGCTTCATCGCGAAGAACGGCAGGCCATCGTCGGCGAGGCCCATCTCGTAGACCGGGACGATGCCCGGGTGCTGGAGCTGGCCACCGATCTGCGCCTCCTCCACGAATCGAGCGAGAACCTCGGAGCGGTTGGCGAACTCCGGCTGCAGGACTTTCATCGCGACCGAGCGGCCGAGGTCCTCGTCGTGGGCCTTGTAGACGATGCCGACACCGCCGCGGGCGATCTCGTTGACGATCCGGAAGCGGTGGTTGCGGGTGCCGGGACCCTCCGGTGAAGGCGCGGCGGTCGCGGGGTCGTCCTCGTCGCACTCGGGGATCACGACCGGGCGGCGGGCTGCCGGCGCTGCTCCGGCAAGCTGGTCGAGCACGGAGGGATGGGGCGCCTCGGCCGAGCTGCGCGGTGATTCGTCCCCATGGACGCTGTCTCGGGAATCGCTCATCGTGGCCTGGGGAATCAGAGTCCCACACGCCGGCGATTCCGGCCAGGGCTGCGACGCCTCGATTGCCCGGCCGCGGATCGGGGACTACCAGTCCTCGCCGCAACCTGCTGGCACCCCGCGATGTCCGAGACCCCTGAACATCACCGAACCCTCGACGGCCTGCGCTTCGACAACCGCTTCACCGCCGATCTGCCCGCCGACCCGTCGCTCGAGAACCACCCCCGGCCGGTGCCGAGCGCGGCGTTCTCCCGGGTGACGACGCGGCAGGCCTCGGCGCCGAAGCTGGTGGCCTGGTCCGACGAGGTCCTCGATCTCCTGGGCCTCGACCCTGCCGTGGTCGACGACCCGCGCTTCCTGGAGGTCTTCGTCGGCAATGCGACGCTCGCCGGCATGGACCTGCACGCGGCGCGCTACGGCGGCCACCAGTTCGGCCATTGGGCCGACCAGCTCGGCGACGGTCGGGCGATAGTGCTCGGCGAGGTGGTCGGTGGTCCCGGAGGTCGGCAGACCCTGCAGCTCAAGGGCGCCGGACCGACACCATACTCTCGCCGCGCCGACGGCCTCGCGGTCCTGCGCAGCTCGGTCCGCGAGTTCCTGTGCAGCGAGGCGATGCACCACCTCGGCGTGCCGACCACCCGCGCGCTCAGCCTCTGCACCACCGGCGACGAGGTGCTGCGCGACATGTTCTACGACGGCCATCCGGAGCTGGAGCCGGGTGCGGTGGTGTGTCGCGTCGCGCCGAGCTTCCTGCGCTTCGGCAACTACGAGATCGCCGCGGCGCACGGCGAGCGCGAGCTGCTCGAGAAGCTCGTCGACCACACCTTCGACGTGCACTTCCCGCACCTCGAGGGCTCGCGGGCCGACAAGGTGTTGGCGTTCTACCGCGAGGTCGTGGCGAGCACCGCCGATCTGGTGGTCCACTGGCAGCGGGTCGGGTTCGTACACGGCGTGATGAACACCGACAACATGTCGATCCACGGAGTGACCATCGACTACGGCCCCTACGGCTGGCTCGAGGACTACGACCCCGCGTGGACCCCGAACACCACCGACGCGCAGATGCGCCGCTACGCCTTCGGCAACCAGCCGCGGATGGCGCAATGGAACGTGGCCAAGCTCGGCAATGCGCTCGCGCCGCTGGTCGACGACGTGTCCGCCCTGCAGGGTGCCCTCGACGGCTACGCCGACCGTTTCCAGAGCGGCTGGAACGCGATGATGACCCAGAAGCTCGGCCTTGCCATGTTCGATGCCGACACCGATCCCGGCCTGTTCGAGGCGCTGTTCCAGCTGCTCACCAAGGCAGAGACCGACGTGACGCTGTTCTTCCGCGGCCTGGCCGAGGTGCCGTCCGCCGTTGACGCCAGCGAGGACGACCAGCTCGACCCGCTGCGCGACAGCTATTACCAGCCTGTCCAATTGAATGCCGAGCACCGCGCCGCCACGCTGGCTTGGCTCGGCGACTACCGGGCCCGGTTGCGGAAGGACGGTCGCGACGACGCCGAGCGCGCCGCGGCGATGAGCCGCGTGAACCCGCTGTACGTGATGCGCAACTACCTCGCGCAGCTGGCGATCGACGACGCGGCGAAGGGCGACTTCGCGGGCGTACGCGATTTGCTCGACGTGATGCGGGTGCCGTACGACGAGCAGCCCGGGCGCGCGAAGTACGCCGAGAAGCGGCCGGACTGGGCGCGCTCCAAACCCGGCTGCTCGCAGCTCAGCTGCAGCTCCTGACGGATTCTGTCGCAGTTGGTGCCTGGCACCAGTGCGCCAAGAAGCCTGGAGGGTTGGAATGATCTAGATCAGAAATTCCCTTTGGAGTCCGGCGGGTAACCACTCCCGCCCGGTTAAGGCAGGCCAGCCAACCGGAAGCGAGTC
>JAUILN010000005.1 GCA_030432695.1 bacterium
GCCCCCCATGGGGGGCTGCCCGCCCGATGGGCGGGCAATCGGACCGAGCCCTACCGATGCTTCGCATCGTCAGGGGCCCCTCGGTCCTCCGGTCACTTGGAGCGACAACTAGCCTGACACAGGGGGCACGATCCGTAAGTTTCGTGACGCGCGGAGCGAAGGCACGAAGGTGGCGAAGCTCTTCGAGAGCGACATCCAACAGCTCTACCGGATCGAGAAGGAAGCTGATGACGCGGGCCTCGACGATGCCGAGCGGCTGAAGCTAAGGCTGGAGAAGTCCAAGCCCGTCCTCGAAAAACGCTTGTTTCCTCGCGCCGAGCGGATGCGCGACGACTACAGCGACTCGGGGGACATGGGCGCGGCCATTCGCTACCTGATCAATCAGCGAGTGCCGCTGTCCCGCTTCCTCGAAGACGCCCGCATCCCCCTCGACAACAACTCGTGCGAACGCGCGATCCGACCCATCGCGATCGGGCGCCGCAATTGGCTGTTCGCCGGGAGCGAGCGCGGTGGCCGCGCCGCGGCGATCGCCTACACGGTCATCGAGAGCTGTCGCCGGGCGAAGGTCGACCCGCAGGCGTACATCGCCGACGTCCTCGTGCGGATGGCTACGCATCCGATGAACCGGGTCGAGGAGCTGCTGCCCGAGGCGTGGGCCGCCAGCTACGGGGCGGCCGCCGTGCTCGCGGGCGCCGGTCGCGAATAGCATCGGGTCGCGAGTGGGCGAATCCACGGGGTGCCGGGCTGGGGCGTCGGACGCTTACGGTGGTTCGAGGGCTCCGACCTCGACGCGGTTACCTACTGCGTGGAGGACAACCGCACCGACTCCTTCTCCGAGTGGGATGGCCGTGCCGTGGCCCGGCTGCTGGAGCAGCTGTGCCAGGAAGACGCCCTCGACGGCGTCGGCTTCGACGAGGCCGAGATCGAGCGGCTGGTCGCTCAGCTCGACGTGGGCGAGCCGAATCTCGTGTAGCCGTCACTTCCGGCGCCTCTCACCTCCGGTGACGCCGAGGCCCAGGGAGCGGGTCCACAGCCGTCGGCGGCGCCGATCAGGACCGGCGATGTGATGATCACAAACTGCCCCCTGGAGGACTACCGGCACGACGAACGCACAGGCTGGGGCATCCCCTGCAGGACTACTAGAACCCGAGCACGCAGTCCTGTGCGTTGGTCAGTTCGAGTCGCAGCCTACCGTTGCTTGAGCGCATGCGAGCGCCTTGCACGAAGAGTTCGATCCCCTGTAGGCCTGCATCGGTCGGCACCGGAACGCTGTGGGTTCCATTACCTGGAATCTCAAGGTGAGGCGGGCTGGTCAAGAGTTCACCGACTGGAAGCGCAATCGGCACAGAAGCCAGCGTCGAGAGTAGGGCGAATGTCTGCAGAGTGTCCTGGGTCGCGGAAATGTCGATCTCCCACGCCGTGCCGAGCACAGGCAGCGTGCCACATGTGCAGACAGCCGGGTTGGAGCCACTTCCATTGCGCGAGCTGCAGGTCGCGGTGACCGCGCTGGTGACTCTGTAGAAGCTGTTGCCGGAAGTCGTGAACAGATCCCCGCTTGAGGGGTCGACATCGAACACCCCACTCGGGTCCAGCCCTGTGGCCACCAGAGTGATGTTGCCAGCCGGATCAATGCGGAACAACTCCCCCCTTCGGTTTGCACCGTAGAGGCTGGTCCCCATCGTTCCGCCGCGGCCGAAGTCGATCCATCCTCCGGTCGTTCCGAGGTCCGCGAAGTTGCGGGTGACGTTACCGTTGGGATCTATGCGGTCGATCACGCTGTCGTAGTAGTACACGCAGTACACGTAGGCTCCGTACGAGCCTCCCGTGCTCACCGCGAGGTTCCACGGTGCACGGCCGTCGCGGTGAAGCGGCCCGAGGGGCGTACCGTCGGGTCGGAACCGATACACGCTGTCGTCGAAGCTCGTGCCGCTGTCCCCATCCAGGCAAGCCACGAGTAGGACGTCGCCGAAGGCGCCGCCTGCGCCGACCACGTCCCATGGATTCGGATTGCTGCCGGCGAGGTAAGAGAACGTCGAGCGCGAACCGTCTGAAGCGATCTCGTAGACGCCGTCACGCGTACGGCTGGGGATCCCGTACTCGGTGGCGAACAAGCGCCCCCTCGCTACATCCCGAGGAAAGTGCAGGAACAGTCCGTCTCCAGGGATCGACGTGAAGGGCGAGACGTTGCCCTCTGTGTCCACTGCTTGAATCTCGTACTGCCCGGGGGCGCCGACCGCCGCCATGTAGAAGAACGCCGGGAAGGCCGTGTCGCCGGAGTTCGGGAACACAGCAAAGCCGTTCACCGGAGCAGGAAACGGAATCGCACGCAGCGGGATCCCGGGCGCGATCTGGATCTGGGCCTCGGCAGGCTGGATCAGCGTTGAGCCAAGGGCGAGAAGCGGAGAGAGGGCTCGTAGAGACAGGCGCATGGGACGCAAGTGACGACTACAGGGCATGGAGGCCCGCATGGTTCAGCACGTCGCCTAGCCGGTCAAGCGGCGGACCGCCGCCGGAGGGGCACTCGCCGCATGACCGGATCGCTCGGGCCTCGCATTCGTATCGCAAATCCCCAGAGCAACTGAGGTGAACCCTGAACCGGCGCGATGTCGCGGACGAAACCAGAAGCACGCAACCGGAGGGACTGCAAAGTGCCGCAGCCCGCTCTGGACTCGCCAGACTCCATGGGCACCGTGACTGCCGCTCGCCGATTCTGTCGGACGTGGTCGGAACCCGGTCAAATCCAGCTGCCCCGGTTACTTCTCCTGCGGCCGCTCGGGCACCTCCGCCGGCCGGGATTCGGCAGCTACCCCGCTGGCGACACCCGCGAGACTTGCGGCGCACTCTGCGCAGGGCAGCCAACGGCCGGGCTCGACGTGTGCCGCGGCGAGGCTCGCGACACCCTCTCGGCTATGCTCGTCTGCTAGTGGCCCATTCGGTCCTGGCACGCACCGGCAATCGCACATCAGGAACTGGGCGCTGAAGCGCAGTCCGGCCCCTAACGCCCGCAACCGGCCTGGACCCCATACCGAATGCACGGCGACAGCCTGGGACCCAACGCCTCGCGTCGATCGATACAACGCCATGTCGGGATGCTCTCTGATATCATCCGCACCACCGAGCCACCCGTCCAAGCCCACCTCCAAGCGGCTCCCCGATCCCGCATGGAGTTCCCGTCTTGGACACCGCCAGCCGGCCCTGCCCGGATGACCCCGCCAACCTGATCACCGCACAGCCTCTCACCCCGGAGGCCACGCGATGATCATCCGCACGGCACCCCTCGACTCGCTCCACCAGGACCCGAGCAACGTCCGGACACACGACGGCACCAACCTCGACGCGATCACCGCCAGCCTCGTCCGGTTCGGTCAGGCTGAGCCGCTCGTGGTCCAGAAGAGCACCGGCCGGGTGATCGGCGGCAACGGTCGGCTCCAGGCCATGAAGCAGCTTGGCTGGTCCAAGTGCGAGATCGCCGAGCTGGACATCGACGACCTGAACGCAACCGCGCTCGGGATTGCACTGAACCGCACTGCTGAGTTGGCCGGCTGGGATGAGCCGGGGCTCACGCGACTGCTGGAGCAACTCCGCGCGGAAGACGCCCTGGACGGCGTCGGCTTCGACGAGGCCGGGATCGATCGGCTGGTCGCTCAGCTGGACGCAGACGAGGCTGACCTCGGCGAGGATGCTGTCGAGGAACCGCCCGAGCATCCCGTCTCGCAGACCAGCGACCTATGACAGCTCGGCCGCCACCGGCTGCTCTGTGGCGACTCGACCCGCAAGGAGGACGTGCGCCGCCTTCTCGGCGGATCCATCCCGTTCCTCATGGTCACGGATCCGCCCTACGGCGTGAACTACGACCCCGAGTGGCGCAATCAGGCCGGCCTCTGCGAAACCGAACGCACTGGGACCGTCACCAACGACGACCGCGTGGACTGGACCGCGGCCTACCAGCTGTTCCCCGGCACCGTCGCTTACGTCTGGCATGCGGGCCGCTACGCCGCGGAGTTCACTACGCACCTCCACCATGTCGGCCTCCAGATCCGCGCGCAGATCATCTGGCGCAAACCGCGATTCGCCATCAGCCGAGGCGCGTATCACTGGGCGCACGAGCCATGCTGGTACTCCGTCCGGGAGGGCTCCTCGTCGAAGTGGTGCGGCGACCGAAGCCAGTCCACGGTCTGGGACATCGAGGCGTGCGCAGACGATGAGGCGACCCGGCACGGCACCCAGAAGCCGGTCGAGTGCATGGGCCGGCCGATCCGCAACCACGGGACCCGCGAGGACTCGGTCTACGACCCGTTCGTGGGCTCGGGCACCACACTGATCGCGGCCGAGCGGCTGCAGCGGACCTGCTTCGCGATGGAACTGGACCCCGGCTACGTGGACGTCGTGGTCCGGCGCTGGGAGAAGGCGACCGGCGAGCAGGCGGTCCTGGATCGCGACGGCCGGACGTTCGCGGAGATTGCCGAGGAGCGGGCCGAGTCTCTGGCCACGGAGGCGAGCTGACCCATGGCCGACAGCGCGGACAGCGGGCGTGATGACCGTGGGCGGTTCGCGAAGGGCAACCCAGGCGGCCCTGGGGATCGCGTCGTCGCTCGTTCATCCTGCGCCGTGCTGCCGAAGCCGCGATCACCGAGGAGCACGTCGAGGCGATGGTGCGCAAGGCGACGCGCATGGGCCTCGAGGGCAACCTCGCCGCGATCAAGCTCGTGCTGGACCGAGTCTGCGGCAAGCCGATGGACGCGCCGGCCGAGCCCGAGCCGATGGAGTTCAAGCTCCCCCGCCTGAACACGATCGCGGAGTGCAACGCGGCGATCGACAAGCTGATGGACGGGCTGTGCGCCGGGACCCTCGACCGCGGGGCCGGAAAGCTGATGCTCGATGCGATCCAGGCGCGGATCAGGGCGATCGAGGCGACTGAGTTCGAGCAGCGAATCAGGGCGCCGGAGCAGAGCACTGGGGCGTGAGGAGGAGCAGGCGATGGCGAGCAGGTTGGTCGGCAGGCTGGGACGGATGGAGAAGGCGGTCGCTACGAGTCCGGTCTCGGAGGCCGTGGTGGGCCGGGCGCTGGGACTGTTCCGCGAAGCTGGCGAGCTGCCCGCGGATCAACGGACTGCGGCGATTGTCATCGACCGTGTCCTGAACCCGCGGATGCCGCCGCCGCCGATGGGGCCGGAGAAGTTCCGGGCGATGGCCAGGGAGATCGCGGCGAGGCTTGAGGCCGAGGACCTGGGCGTCCCGTCAGCCCCGAGACGCTGCGCCCGAACGGAGCTGTATCACGAGGCCGTCTACGGCGACAACCGCGAACGCTACGTGGCCCGCCGCTTCCTGGCATGGCATGCCGACTGCCGCGTCGACGTCACCGCGCACGACTACCTCGCCGAGATCGAGCTGCCCGACTTCGGGACCTGCGGCATGCACCTGCTGGGGTTCCCGGAGCGCCTCGCGAAGCCGGCGCACGCGCGCCAAGCGAGGAGGCTGCTGGCGCGCTATGCCGACCTGCGGGAGCGGGTCGACCAAAGGTGACCTTGGCTGGCGGGAGCCGATCGCGGAGGCCTCGGCGGCCTTCACCGAGCGTGGCGAGCTGCCGAAGGACGGGCTGCTGCGCGAGGTCGTGCTGGCGGATGCGGAGCTGCAGGCGCTGTGGAACTAAGTCGGAGCTGACCAGGGCGTCCGACGACGCCCGATCCGCAACCTCGATCACAGCGTGATCCGCACCGACCACGCGGAAGGGTCTGCGCTGATTCGACGGGGAGTCTCCCACGCTCACTACCGCGTGCCGATCGTCAGCTCTCCACCATTGGTGACGATCAGGCCGGCGGGGTTCGCTCCGGGAGCAAGCCCGACCACTTGGTGATAGAAGGTCGCCCCCACCAGGGAGAGATCGTCAGGGATGCGGATCGTGAAGCGCCTCGCGCCAGCTGCATCAGACGCACCGACTCCCTCGACGACCTCGGGCTCTGCAAGCACCGCGCACCCCGGTGCTCCGAAGCCCCCGAGATCGAACGGGAGCGGGACGGAGTTCCATCCCGTTCGCGAGTCCCCGAGCAGGTGGAAGACAGGCTCCGAAGGCGCGAGACCCGACGCCAGGAGCGTGAGAACCCCACCGACGAACGGTCGACCACCGAAGAGCGGGTCGGCACGGAGCTCTGCGGCGGGCTGGCCGCAGCCCTGACCGTACGTCGCGTAGTCCGCGAGCTGGTCGAAGATCTCCAGCTCATAGCAGTCGTCGTAGTAGTGGACCGCGCTCGATGAGTTGTCACGGCCACCGAACAGCACGAACTTGCGCCGATGTGCGTCGAACACCATGCGTGCCCCCCAGCGCGGCGGCAGGGACTGCGACAGCCGCTGCCACCCGACGGAATCGCAAGTCCAAGTCGAAGACTCGCCGTCCAGCCCACCCATCAGAACGATGCGTCCGTCTCGCGGATCGGACGCCATCGCGTAGAACCCGAGGCCCAGCGGATTGGCTCCCCACACTTCGGTCCAACCGACCTGCGGTTCGAACCGAAGAGTACGACCAAGGTCGCACGTCACCACTCCGCCGAGATGCGGTGCCAGCACCATCTGCAAGCCGGAGCCCGCGGGGCTGTTCGGCCCGACCCCCACATTGCGCCACGCGGAGCCACTCCAAAGAAGGTCCACGGGACCACGGTTGTAGTGCACGCCGCCGAGAACTGGATCGAAGCACGCGCGGCCCCCGTTATCGATGCCGGAACTCGACGCCGCCACCAAGCTCCAGTCGACGCCGTCCCATTCCCACGTGTCCCTCAGCCTTCCGCCGCGGTTCGATCCACCCGCCAGAACCACCCGCTCACGCACGGGATCGTAGGCCATGGCGAAGTCCCCCCGCGGCCCGGGATGGGAGGCAGGGTGAAGCTCGGTCCAGTCAACGCCGTCGTAGATCCAGGTGTCGTTCAGACTGGCTCCCGTGGCCGAGTCATCGTGACCGCCGAACAGCATCACAACACCCCGCGCAGCGTCGAACACGAGGCCGAACCTGTAGCGCGGACTCGGACGCGAGGCTGTCGAGACCTCGCGCCACTCGAATCGCTGGGCTAGCGCAGCCGTAGGAAGAATGGCTGCGAGCAGGATGGGGATGAGGGCTCTGCTGTTCATGGTGACGTCTTCGACGGACGAACAGCCTACCCTGCGCGCTGATCCCCTGCTCCCTCGCCCACGACGCCGGTGCGAACGACGTCGCGACTCCGCGCGCCATCGCCGCTCGTCCCATTTCCTACCGAATGCGACATCGGCGACGAGGCGAGCGGGCGGTCAGCGAGCGCCGACCAGCTCGCGCACCTGCGCCAGCTTCTCGCGGAGGTCGTCGCGCTCCTGCTCCAGGTCGCGGATGTGACCGATCAGCGAGTTGACCGCGTCCGAAGGATCCGATGCGCGGACCTTGCGAGGACGACCTGGACCACGGCGGCCGGTCGTAGGACGTGCCACCGCAGCCTTCCTCGACGCGGCCTTCGCCCTGGACTCCGAATCGCCAGCCTGCCCGAGCAGCAGCTGCGCGCGACCGTAGACGATCGGCCAGATCTTGTGGCCCTTCTTCTCGCCGGCCGTTGAGACCTCCGCGAACGGTGCGCCGGGCTTCTTCTCCAGGTACTTCTTCACGAATGCGAATGCGGCTTTGCCTTTATCAGTTGCCATGAGGTCTATATCGCGCGACGCGACCGGTTTCCGCAAGGGCAATTCCGTTATTCGGTCAGCACGGAGAGACCTGTCATAGCGGACTCAGGCGCAGAGCCGCCCAGCATCAGGACGGAAGCGCCGCCACGATTCGACGAAACCGGCGGCTCTTTCGCCGGATCCGGACGCCCGCTTACGGTCCAGCTTCGCCCGCAGCACGCGGGCGCGCGCCATCAGGCCAAGGACCGACTCGGGCAGCGGCTCGGCATCCAGGCCCCGCGTCTCGGCGGGCTCCGGCCACGCCGCCGCGTCGCCGCGTCGCCGCGCACCGCGACACCGAGGTCGGCGATCGCCTCGCCCAGCAGGCTCAGGATCCGCTCCATGTGGTGCAGGCCCTCCTGAGTCGGCTCGACCGGCCGCTTCCGCAAACCGGTGTATCGCTGCCGGAGCAGCGGCCGGATCTCCCCCACCAAGTCAAGGGCCTGCTCGACAGGGGCGTCGTGCTGGATGCGCAGATCGGTCATCGGTCGGCATCCTTGTAGAAGAGCGCGAACCGGTCCTCGACCTCCTGGTCGGTCTCGATCACCCCGAGGTAGCGCGCGAGTTTGCACAGGCTCTTCATCGTCTGCGTGATCTTGCACACGTCGCCCCAGGTCGGCGGCTGCTCCAGCTTCTGGATGAGCGGGTTGCGGTCGTCCACCGCGTTAGCCAGGGCGTTCAGCAGGTCCCTGACCTGCGCGCAGCGCCAGCCGAGCGCGCCGAGGGCGTCGCCCTCCGCCTCGAAGCGGTCGCGCTTCTCGGTGGCTGAGATCGGGAGGTCGGCGGCGTTGTTGGTTAAAGGGCGAGGAGCGTCGTCGGTCATTGCCTGGACATGGACGCTCTTGTTCGCCGGGGACATCAAGTCCCGGGACCGCTTCGATCGCGACTATCCGCACGCCGCACCCGGGCATCAGAAGCGGACGTCGTAGCCGGGCTGCCGGAATCCGGCATAGTCCCCGGTTCCTCCGGTGCCCAGAGCGAAGATCTGAGTTTCAGCGCCTCCTTCTCTCTTTCGAAGACACGAACCAGAGCATCGAGTTCACCGACGAGACCTGGGAGCTGGTTCGAGTCGAGCCCCAGGGGTCCTTCCAGTCCTTCGCAGCAGGGTGCTCGGGAGCCTCGACCACGACTCCGGCGCTCCAGCCCGAGACGCTGTTCAATTCCGTGCCTGTGCTCGGGGGAATGTTCGCGCTGCGCATCGACCGCGCGCCGAGCGAGGATCCTGCGTGGCTCGTCCTCGGAACGTCGAGCGCGAGCTGGACCAGAGGCTCGCTTCGGTTCGTCCTGACGAACCTCGGCATGGGCGGTCGCCAGCTGCTCGCGTCGCCGAACATCGTCGAGCCGATCGTCACCGGACTCGGCTCAGGACGGCTGTGGATCGCATTGCCGATTCCGGGCGATCGCGCGTTCCTTGGTGCGGACTCCTTCGTCCAGAGGATCTCTTCCGATCCGGCGGCGAATGCGCCGGAGTTGACCTGGAGCAACGGCGGACACGGGGTGCTCGGGATAAGAGCCTGATGTCGGCGTGTGGATTGCTGGAGAGACCATCACTTCGATGTCGCCCGCCGCGAGGCCGCATCGAAGATCACCCGAAGGGTCCCCGCCTCATCAAGGCGAAGGGACGATCACGCGCAACCCCACGATCGGAAGGTAGATCTCTCGCTCGGCAGTCCCGTCTACGTGCCGCTGCCTGACGAAGTCGTACCCCACGATGTCGAGCGAGAAGCCGGCTCCGTGGAAGTCGAGAATCTGGACCTCCGTACTTCTCAGGCACCAGGCTCGTCCGACAAGGCCGCGAAGAACCTGCTCCGCAGCCAGCTGTCGAGGATCCGCACCCGCTACTCGACGCAGGAGCGAGGTCGCCGGGTCTCCGGGATCCGGCGGCGGGCACCACGAGCGGCCTGCTCGGTATGCCTGATTCGGCGCAGGTCACAGCTCCGTCACCTGTGCGTCCACGATCCTGCGGCCTGCGCCGCCGTGCGGTGGGACGCTGGTCCGGGCGGACTCGCGCCGCTGCCGGAGCCGCGACCGCCACCGGGAGCCGTGATCTTCGAACCACGCCCCGACAACGGCCTGCGGTGCTCGGTCCCGAGGGCGGTTAGTCTGTACCCAATGGCCAAGTCCCATGCCACGACAGCATTCATACTGATCCTCGCGACCCTGGCGACCATTCTCGTCGTCATGGTCATCGCGCCCTTCGCAGGGCCCTTGTTCGCTGCAGCGTTGCTTGCCGGTGTCCTCTATCCCGCGCAGCGCTGGACCTCAACCAAGCTGGGCGACCGGCCGGGGCTTGCCGCCGGATTGATCACCACCCTCGCGGTAGTGACCGTACTCGGACCGCTGGCCCTGTTGGGAATCCGGGGCACCCAGCAACTGGCCGAAGGGACCCGCATCGTACGTAGCAAGATCGATGAGGGGGGACTGGAGAGCCTGATCACGGGGTTGCCCGAGGCTCTACAACCGTCCGCCCTGGAGCTGATCAGGCATGTGCCGGAGAGCATCCTGCCCCGAGGCGCAGCTCCGGCAGAGTCCTCGGGGGCCGACGCGCAGTCTGAGCGGTCGCGAGACCGTCCGGCGGATCCACAACAGAGAAGCGCAGACGGATCGGACGATGCCGAGGGGAAAGACCGGGAGGAGCCGCAGGTCGCCGAGAAGGATGCACCTGCGCCCGACCTCGGCGAGCTTGCGAGTTGGGTCGGTACGGCCGTGCAACGAGCGTTCGAGTTCCTCATCGACGTCGGCGTGCTGGTCATGGCGCTGTTCTTCCTGCTGGCACAGGGCAGGCACCTCGTGCATTGGGCGGTCGCGACCATGCCGTTGACGGAGGAGCAATCCAACGAACTCGTGAGTCGGCTGCGAGACGTCAACAGGGCGGTATTCGCTGCAACCCTCGGGGCGGCGCTGGCGCAGACCGCAATCGCCGCAGTGGGCTACCTCATCGTGGGCTTGCCGTTGCTGCCCGCCGCCCTGCTCGTGACGTTGATCGCCGCGCTAGTCCCTGTCGTCGGAGGAGCGACCATAGTGGTGACCATCGGCATCATCGTCTGGATGAGCGGCGATATGGGCTACGGCCTGTTCCTG
Source organism: bacterium (assembly GCA_030432695.1). Taxonomy (GTDB): domain Bacteria; phylum Planctomycetota; class UBA1135; order UBA1135; family UBA2386; genus JAUILN01. The sequence continues at coordinate 10,753 of JAUILN010000005.1, forward strand.
ATCGTCTGGGGACTGCTGCCGGTAGCCCTGTCCGACAACCTGATCAAGCCGCTCATGACCGAGAGCAGTCTGCGGTTACCCGGTTCGGTCATCTTCTTCGCCATGCTAGGAGGGATTACCATATTCGGCCCCATGGGAGTGGTGACGGGGCCGCTGGTCCTGGCGTTCTTCGTCACGATGCTCAACCTGATGCGGAAGGAGGGCTGGACCCGGGCCTGACGGCGGTGAGGGGGGGAGCGCCGCAGGAAGCCCAAAGGTTGCGGCTGGTACCTCGGCGGTGCCCGGAGTTCGCAGGAGAGCGGGTGGCTGGGATGCCCAGGCCGGAACGAGGTGGTTGGATCGGCACCAGGGACCGCGTTCTCTGCGAAAGCTCCGGAGAACGATTCTATCGTTGACACTTCGAGGCGGTCCGAGGGACTGCACTGGGCTCGCGACTCGGCGGGAACACGCCCTCCAAAGCGACCGAGCAATGCACCGTCGCTCCAAGTTCCGCTCGCCGAATCGCCACGAGCTGAGCCTCAGGCTGTGGAGGACATGGACGATATCGACGCGTTCCACCAGCACCTGCACTCCGAACAGCCCCTCGACGAGCGCGGACCACGACTGTTCGGCGACGCAAGGGAGATCCTGGCCCGCGCGCCGTTCGCCAGGCTCGCGGGCCTGATCCTGACGCCAGATTCGAACGAAGCGGACCCGACCCGCCGAGCCATGGAGGCCGCGTCTGGAGAAACGCTGCCGGCCGGTCTGTTGACCGGGATCTGCCCGCGCGAACATATGGAGCCTGCGCTGCTGCAACACGTCGGCACGCAGCACTCGCAGGAGGAGCCGGGCGACCCGCAATCGGTTCTACCGGTGATGGTCGCGACCCGCGACGGAGTTCGGTTCGGCCTCTTCGGGCTCGGGCCCGGGCTGGCGGAGCCGCCGAGCTGAGACAGGGCTGGGTAGGACATCGCCGACCCGAGACCCCACATGTAGCGTGGTTCGCCATGGGCAAGTTCGCCTGGACGGGCACTGTGATCTCGGCGCAGCCTCGGATCCGACTGATGCGGTCGTTCGACCAGCGCAGCCACAGCTACCTCGGCTACGGGATCCGGATCGACGGCAGCGTGGACGGCAAGACTGGCCGATTCGCGATCACGATCGGGACGGCCGCGCAGGCGAAGCACGAGATCCGCATCGGGGACGAGGTCACCGGCCAGGCCATGCCTGTGGCCGACCCGATCCCCTAGACCGCGAACTATCAGTGGAACCCCGCCAACATCCGGCACCGGCGCGAGACGTTCTGCTACGGGCCACTGTCGTGCCCGGAGTACCGAGCCGGCCCGACGAGAAAGGTGCCCAGCCGCAAGGGAATGAACTGGGAGGAGCCGGACGGGTTCGACGACGACGCGACATCGCATCGTGGGCCGGATGAGTGAACTGGTCGGCAAACCTACGACGGAGGCCTCCAGACCAGCGGCACTGGCCCTGGCCGCGAATTCGCCCGGACGCTACCTTCAGCGGTGGCCCGCTTCAGGCGCAGGGCGCGCACGGACCGCGTCACGACCGAGAGGGCCGAAGAGGAACATGTGTGACCTGACGGACCGCTGCGCTACCCCGAGCGCAGCGCTTGACGCCGATCGCGAACGGATCGGGTAAGGAACAGGTCGGCAAGAGACGCAACTGATGGCTGCCGGCCCGCGCCGAGCGCGGCAGTTCGGCCGCTCGCAGAGAAGTTCAGCCCGAGACACCCGCCGCGGAGCGTCGGAATCGAGACCATTCGGGGTCGGCCGACTCTTCAGACGGCACGGCCATACGGGTGGCACCACGCCTCGCAACACACTGTGCTGTGACCGAGCGCCGTATGCGACCGGGGCTCACGAGCTGCAGTCGTGGTAGTTCCAGAGGACCTTGCACGCGGCCAACATCGCTACCCAGGTTGCCGCGATCGCGCCGAGGAGCAGCCAGCCGATCGGCCACGCGAGAATCGCTACAACGACCGCCGCGACAAGCGCGAGAACCAGGCCAACCATCCACCACCTGAGGAGTGTGCACCAGCCGCATAGGGTGGCGATCACCGCGCCCAGGGCCGCGGCAACGAGCGCGGAAGTGCGCCAAACGTCGGCATCGGCGCCGCGAGCAGCAGTGCGGCGAAAGCGCACGCGATCAGGAGCGCGAGAAGGAGGCCAAGCACAGCGCAGCGGATCGAAAGCCAGCAGCCACCCCCGCTCCCTTCGCCGAGCTTATCGTCGTCAGGCTTGTCGTCGTCACACGGCTCCACCTCGAACTCGACCATCACGCTCACGCAGACCTCGGGCTCCGAGATCACCAGCGCGACCTCATGGGCGCCGCCCTCGAGCGTCGTGCATACGCTCACAGTGCTCTCGGCGAGCCTTGGGAGCTCTCCCGTCGTCGGGAGCGCCACACCGTCGACGGTCCAGGTCACGATCGCCGGGTCGCCGTCATCCAACCGCGTGGCGACGAAGTCGACGTTTCGTTCCCCGTCCACACACGCGCCTGGGTCGATCTCGACCTCGGAGCAGCCGCAGGACTGCCGGTCGCTGGCTCGGATGTCGTAGACGGGGCGACGCGCTGAAGCGACACGAACACATAGCGCAGTCGTCCGCTCTCGGAGCGAATCCCGCGAACACAAGACCCGGACTGCCCATCCACTACCACGTCAATGGATCCAGCGCCGATCGCGTCTGCGCCAAACAGCGAGCTTCCGCGCAGCCGAACCAAGTGGCCACCATCGGCGCCCGGCAGCGCGGTCGTCGAACAGGACAGCTCCTCACCGTCGAGAACGCCCGCGACGATCGAGGAGCCGATCGGAGCCACGAACGCTGGGATGTGCCGAACGGCGTTGTCTAGACCCAGAAGCCGCAGGGCCGCAACTTCTTCTGGGGTCGAGATCCGCAGCAGTCCGTCTCTCAAAGTCCTCGCTCCGAACTGCATCCCGTTGTCCCGGACGGCCTGCGATTCGACGTCCACGATCGTGACCCGGACGAGCAGGCCCTCCGGACCGGCCGCGTCCGGCATGGTCAAGGGAGCGAGGACGATGGCGACAACAGCCAGAGCGATCTTCAGCATGCACGAGTCTCCGGGACTTGAACGGATGCTCCTACATCGGGACGAAGCCCGAAGACCTGAAGTGATTCTGCGGTGCCAGCGACTCGACCGACTTCGAAGCCCACTCCCGCACTGGTCAACGACGCACCGCCGAGGAACCGCTGCGAGGCAGCGTCGGGCGCGAGCCGGCTCTCACTCCCTCCGGGCGCCCATTCTCGGGGTAGGCTTCGGTGGCCGGCGACCGACTCCCCGCCGGCTGACCTTCGGTTCGACCCACGCATCGAGCCCGGCCGCCTCCCTCGGTCGGGCTCGTGCATGTACGGCGTGCGTGAGCTGCTCAGCGACAACTACTTCGACGCACAGACGGCGACGAATCCGCCCCGCAGCACACCCTGTTTGGCCAAGGGTGAAGCACGCAGTTCGTCGGGAACGCCGGCTACCGCGAGGCGCCGGTGACACGCCGCTCCCCCACGATCACCCCGGCTCGCTACGATGGTCCGGAATCCGCGCCCCTGCCCCGCGTCGGTTGGATGCCGTCCCATGCAGATCCCCTTCTCCCTCTCGTTCACCACGCTCCTCCTCCTGCTCGCGACGCCGTCGACGAGCCAGCGGATCATCGCGCAACCGTCCGGCCTGACCGCGCCGGATCACGTGGTCGACTTCGGCGCAAACGTGCTTCCGCGGTTCGCCCCGGTGTCGAACCAGTTCCCGCCGCTGACGATCACCCACGCGCGCTACTTCACGACCGGATCGTCCAACAACCTCGTCGGCGGCTTCATCACCAACGACCCGATCGGCGCTCCGGACACCCTGGTGGTTCGCTTCGCGGCGCCGATCCACGACGTCAGCTTCGTCTACCACCAGATCTCGACTTCGCGGCCGTCGGTGTTCCGCGCGCTGCTCGGAGGCACGGTCGTCGACACGTTCTCGAACCTGTCCGATCAGTTCCAATCGAACAACTACTTCGGATGGACGAACACCGTGATGGACGAGTTCCAGATCGACTTCGTCGCCGACTTCAACGTCGACACGATCGCGTTCAACGACGCAAATGCGTCGTGCACGGTCCGTAACGGCTCGGGCCTGAACCCGGTCGCCTTCCAATGCGTGTCGCCGCCGGTCGTCGGTGGCACATGGCGATCCTCGATCACCGCCACGCCGAACACCATCAGCTCGTACATCGCTGTCGCGCTGGGAGGGCCACACCCGGGACTGCCGTTCGCGAACGGCGAGATCCTGATCCAACTCGCTCCCAGTCCGGTGCTCGTGCCGGGAACCGGCAGCTTTTCGCTCGCCATTCCGAACCAACCGGGCGCGATCGGGCTCCAAGTCGCGACGCAGGGTCTGCGGATCGACAACGTCGGCCCCACGACGGCACTCGTGCTGCTGAACGCGCTCGACCTCCAGTTCGGAATCTGACGCAACCGTGCGCTGCGCGGTCCACATCCGGGAGTGAAACGGCAGCGACTGGACTCGGGTCACCCGGGACGTCGGAGCCCTCGGGCCGGACGGCTCGTGCTGCTTCGACCCCCACCAGGGCGGGGTCTTCTATGACGCGGACGCGGTGAACCTGCTGGGGGGGGCGGTGTGCGCGTCATCCCCCTCACCGTCGCTGCGCCGAGCGGCTATTTCCGCGGCACAGTGGTGTATCGCGCGGGGTTCGACGGGCCGGTGACTCCGAACCGCTCCTGCATTCGGGTGTTCCGTCCGGCAGATGAATGTCCGACACGGAGCGACCTCGATTGCCCGGTCGACAAATGCCCGGTCGACGAAATCCCACCCGCTGGCAGTCAGCGAGTTGGATCTGCTTGGCCACAGGTCGCGACTCGGGGCCGACCGTCCGGGCCCCCTCGTAGCGCCCGGCCTGACCAGGCGCAGCCTTGCGACCGGGGAGCCGAGGCTTCTACGGCTCCGCGGCACCTGCAGTCGAACTACAGACGGTAGGTGATCCGCCCGCGCGTCAGATCGTACGGCGACAGCTCGAGGCGGACGCGATCACCCTGGGTGATCTTGATCCGGAACCTCGACATCTTGCCGCCAGCCTTGCAGATGGGCACGTGGTCGGTGTCGTCGACCTGGATCCGGTAGCGACCGGCTCCGAGGGCCTGGACGACCGACCCTTCCACCTCGATGGCCTCTTCCTTCACGGAGCCAGGTGCCCCGCCCCCAGTACCTCGGCGATGGCGACTCAAGAGGCATCTCCTGCCGCCGCACGCAGACCTGGAACAACTGGATTGTCGGAGCGCCGCTGGGCGCTCAGGACGCCGGACACGGCGTCGATGATGAGCTTCTCGTCAGGGATACACACGAAGGATCACAGTGTAGGTGCAACGGCAGCGATCCGCGAGGGCCGATCGACTCCTTCCCTCTTCGGCATCTCGGGACCGACCTCGGGTGGATTCCGGCAAGTCCGTCTGGATGCAGAGGTTCCATGGCCCTCGACCGGCGCGACGGACGACTCTCGCAGGCCACGAGAGCCCCCGACGAGTGCGAGGAGCAGGCGGAGCGCGATCGCCTGACGAAGCGCGCACCGACACCTGAGGCGGCTGCAGGGGCATCCTCGAGGCGGCGGGTCACAGGGCCTTCGCAGCAGCCGTCACGTTGCCGCGGCTCTACCTCTTCATCGACGCGGCGGAGCGCCGCCTTGGAGATTGATCCGGCGCGTCGGAGTCACAGGCCGCCGACCAGATCACGGACCTGAGCGAGCTTCTCACGCAGGTCGTCACGCTCCTGCTCCAGCTCGCGGATATGGGAGATGAGCGACTCGACCGCCTCCGAGGATCCCCCGGGTGCCGACTTGCGGGGGCGACCGGGGCCGCGACGACCGGTCGTCGCTCCGGTCGTGGCGACCTTCTTCGCGCTCCGTCCGGCCTTCCGCCCCGCGGAGCCCTTGGACTTCGGATCCCCCGCCTGCCCCAGCAGCAGCTGCGCGCGTCCGTAGACGATCGGCCACACCTTGTGGCCTTTCTTCTCCGCGGCCTTGGAGACCTCGGCGAACGGTGCGCCGGGCTTCTTCTCCAGGTACTTCTTCACGAACGCGAACGCAGCCTTGCCTTTGTCAGTTGCCATCGCGGACATATCGCGACGGCGGACGCACATACGCAAGGACAATCCTCGCAATCATGAAGACCCAGCCAACCGTCATCACGCATCGGATCGACTCGGCTGTCGCGGAGCCTGCGATGTCATCTCGTGAAACAGGCCGGCGGAGGCCGGGCGGACAGGCACCGATCATCCATGCCGACCGCCGTGCAATCGCAGGCACTGCAGATGCCGACCAAGAGGGATCCAGCGAGCGCGCCGAAACAGGAGAGCGATCTTGGGAACGGTCTCCGCGAGACCCGGGGCCGAGGCCGCGATCTCCGCGATGTGCAGGGGGTGCTCCGGTCGCAGCTTGCGCCAGTACGGGCCTCGGTAGCCCCCCCACACATAGACGTGGAAGCCGCGCATCGCGAGTTCGCGAGACAACGGATCCTTCGCCGTCCTGCTCCACCACGGCCGGTATCCGCCCGTGACGGGCAGGGCACATGCGAGGCTCTCGAGCCGGGCGTCGTCGGCTTCCACCGCGGCGCGCCCGCGGACCAGGATCGAGCGCGGGATGTCTCCGAATCCGCTGGTCTGGCATAGCGCGACGTGACCCTCCTGGTCCTGCAGGAGCCAGTCGAACTCGGCACCCATCAGTTCCTCACGGGTCTGCTCGGCAAGGTCCATACGCTGCGCACGGCGACTCCATTCCGGACGAGGCGACACAGGATCGAAGCGGCTCCGCCGAGGAGCCACAACCCCGTCGGGCGTGTTCAGCCGGCTCCTCGCGACCAGGCATCCGGTCAGCCGGCACGATCTCGCGCGGGCGCAGAGATCGCCAACGCCACGCCGCCGAGAACCAGCACGGCCGCCAGGACGAATCTCCCCCCAGGCCATTCGTCCAGGAGCAGGGCGCCGCCGCCCGCGGCGAGCAGGGGAACCGTCAGCTGGACCAGACCCGCGCTCGTTGCGCTGTGCCCCCGAAGGGCCGCATACCAGAGCACGTAGCCGAGCGCCGAGGCCACGGCACCCGAAGCGACGGCCAGCCACACTCCCTCGGCATCACTCGCCTGGGTCGCCCCTGACCCCAACCAGATCGCCACCGCGACCGGTGCGCAGAGCGCGAAGTTGCGTGCCGTCGCCGCCCGCGGATCCGCTGCGCCCCGGCCGAGCAGCGAGTACACACCCCACGCAATTCCCGCGGCGGCCATCAACAGCGCTCCCAGCGGATCGGGCGCCGAGACCCCGGGGGCCACTTGGACCACAACTCCGCCGAGGGCGGCGACGAAGCCGATGACCCGCCATACCGTCCAGCGGTCCCCGCGTAGCAGTCCCGCGCCCAGCATCGTCACCTGGACGGCACCGAACAGCAGCAACGCACCCGTCCCGGTCGCGAGGGTGCGGTAGGCCAGCGAGAACGCCAACGCATAGACGCCGAGGGCGGTGGCGGCGCGCCAGTCCCACGAGACCCGCACCGCCACGATCGCCCGCGGCCGGATCCACACCGATAGCAAGAGAGCCCCGCTTCCGAGTCGGATGGCCGTGAACAGCAGGGGGTCGAGGCCGTGGTCGGCGAGGGCGGCACGACACAGCAGCGAGTTGCCGGCAAAGGCGAGGAGCGCCAGACAGGTCGTCGCCACCGTGCGCATCGCCTGCTGGCTCATGCGTCGCCACCACCCCGAACGTAGCCTGATGGATCGCTCGGTTCAGCGCCCGCGTGCAGCCGCTTCGATCTGCTCGAGGAAGTCCTGGACGTTCTGGGTGCTCTGGATCACCTGGGCGCGCTCGAGCAGCGGCAGGGCTTCCGCATAGCGCTGCTGGCGGGCGAGGACCTGAGCCCGGCCCAGCTTGGCGCTGCGCTCGAACTCGGGGATCTCCTCGGCCTGCTTGAAGTAGAACTCGGCCTGGTCCGCGTCGCCCTGGCGATAGTAGTGGTCGCCGAGGAGGATCAGCGCGTCGCCATCCCGAGGGTCGAGCGCAATGATCTCTTCCAGCACCGAGATCTTGACGTCATTGTCACCCCGCGCGGCCGCCAGTCGCGACTGCAGCCGCAGCAGATCCTTCCTCTGGTCGTCCGCGAGGCCCTCCGCGGCGAACTCCTGGATCGCGGCGATCAGGTCGCCTGCCTCACGATTGGCGGCGTTCCCGGCCAGGAAGTTGGCCGCGAGCACCAGCGGACCGACGTTCATCGAGGGGTCCAGTCGAAGTGCTCGCCGGTAGGCATCGACGGCGAGTTCGTACAGACCCGAGTTCGAGTAGAGCGCACCGAGATTGGTCAGGCTCGATGCGGTCGACCCACCGAGCTGATCGACCATCTCGAAGTTCTCGGCGGCGCGCAGGGGCTCTTTCATGCGCGCATAGGCCTGACCCTGCGCCATCCAGAAGTCGACGTTGTCGGGATCGCCTTCGAGCAGCTGTCCGAACAGCGCGACCGCGTCGGCGAACTTGCCCTGGAAGCCGAAGCTCTCGGCGAGGCCGTACTTCCAGTCGATGGTCTCCGGCTCCATCAGGATCGCCAGGCGGAACGCCGACTCCGCCGCGAGGTAGTCGCCGAGCGCAGCGTGGCAGGCGCCGAGGAGGCCGTAGAGCGAGCCATCTGCGCCCCCCTTCTCGATCACCTGCTGGAACGACTCACGGGCCTTGGCGAACTCCTGATCGCGGAACTGCATCTGGCCGAGACGGGCCCAGGCGCGCCGGAAGGACGGCGACTTGCGGACCGCGGCCTCGAACGAGGCCCGCGCGGGATCGAGTTCCTCGAACTGCAGGTGGATCACGCCGACCCAGAAGTACAGCACCGCACTCGAGCTGTCGTCGAGTTCGCTCCGGAGGATGCGGAGCGCCTCCCGCGCCGACTTCTCGGCCCGCGCCTCGTCCTCCTCGGCGAGCAGCTCGAACACCTCGAGCAACAGCTCCTGTTCGTCGGCGGTGACGGTGGGCTCGATGTCGCTCGTCGAGATCAGGCTGAGCGCAAGCTTCCGGCGGTAGTCGGGCGAGTTCCAGATCTCCAGGGCTTCCGCGAACCGCCGCGCCCGTGCCGGTCGATCCTGAGGGGCCGTCTCCTGCCGGACGGCCTGATCGCCTGTCGTGCCCATACCGGTAGGACGCCGGATGCCGCTCGCTTCGACGACCTCGCCGTCGCGGAGGTCCTCGGCCGACGTCTCCGATGAAGTGCCGCGGTCCGCGACCAGACGCTCGGGAGACGCCTCCGCACCGCCCTCCGTGGACCCGGCGGCCGACGATTCGCGCGTCCCGTCGGTCGCGGCACAGCCGGCCAGACAGCTCAGCAGGACCGCCTTACCGAGGATTCGCATACTCATGATGGGTTCCAATGGGATTGCTCTGCAGTTGCGGCACGGCATCGCTCGACCGGCCCGACGACGGACTCACGACTTCGGGAAGGTGATCGGCACCCGCATCCGGAAGCTCACCGGCTTGCCGTCCTTCTTGCCCGGTTCGAACTTCCACTTCTTGATGGCTGCCAGCGCCGGGCGCTCGAACACCGGATCGGTGGAACTCTGCACGACAGGGTCCTGCACCCGACCCCGCTCGTCGACACGGAACAGGATGTAGACGGTGCCCGGAGTCTTCTTCTTGGCGCGCGCGCTCAGCACCGGATTGGCCTGGTAGACGGCGCGCGGCTTCTGGTCGAGATCGCGGAACGAGATGGGCTCGTCGTCGCCACCGTCGCCGGATCCGAGAGAACTGAGACGCCGCGCGAAGCCGGCGCCGGTCCCGAAGCCGGTGCCGAATCCATCGCTGAGGGCGAGATTCAGCTCGTTGAGGTCCAGAGGGGCGTCGTCTTGGCTCAGTTCGAGCTGCTTCTCCTCTTCCTCGGGCTCGTCCTCTGGCTCCTCTTCGGGAGGCGGCGGCGGTGGCGGCTCCTGCACGCCGGGGGCGGGCAGGTTGAGGGTTTCCTTCTGTTCGCCGCGGTCCTGGATCGCCTGGAGGATCGGCAGGACCAGGAAGAACAGCAGGGTCAGCCCGATCGCACCGGCCACGACACCGAGGACGTGACCGACCTTGCGCAGGGCGCGACGGATGGTGCGTTTCTGCATGATGGGCTCGGGCGTCAGGAGCGGGAAGAATGGCGGAAGGAGTCGGAGAGGATCAGCTCCCGCCCTTCAGAGTCGACATGCTGACCTTCTTCGCGCCGGCGAGGTTCACCTCGTCGAGTACGCGCATGAAGGCCCCGGCCTTGGAATCCATGTCGGTCTGAAGGATCACCGGTGTCGTTGAGTCCTTGAGGAGCGCACGCTTCACGAGCGGCCGTACTCCGGCGACACCGATCTCGCTGCCCCCGGCGAAGACCTGCCCCGTATCGGTGATCGCAATCAACAGACTGGTCTTCTCCAGGTTGCTCGCCGACGCGGCGAGGGGCTTGTTCACCTCGACGCCGGTCTCCTCCACGAACACCGTCGTGACGATGAAGAAGATCAGCAGGATGAACACACAATCGATCAGCGGCGACATGTCGATGCCGGTGTCACTGCTGTCATCCGCTACGGACTCGGAGAATCGTCCCATCGTGTCAGGTCCTCGAAGTGGTCTGTTCCTGGGTCCGGATGCCGACGCCGCCGACCCCGTAGCCTCAAAGCTCGATCGCGAAGTCCTCGTCGGTGAGGAAGCCCTGATTGCCCTTCGCCGGCCCGGAGGTCGGGGACGACCCGCCCGACGTTCCCGATGCCACCAACGCACCGCGCAGCCGCTCGGCGATCTGTCGACGCGCCGCCGCCTCGGCCTGCTCATGCTCGGACTGCAGGCGTCGCCGGTGCAGGGTCTGCACGCATACCGTCTCGAGATGCGCCAGGAAGGCGCTGTACATCTCGTAGCGCCGCATCAGGACGTACTGGAAGAACACGCCAGGCAGCGCGATCACCAGGCCGGTCATGGTCGTCACCAGGGCCTCGGAGATGCCTCGGGCAACCATGGTCATCGTCTTGTCGCCGCCGCCACCGGTAGCCAACGCCGTGAACGTATTCAGCATCCCGGTCACGGTGCCGAGCAACCCCATCAACGGCGCCGCAGCGATGCAGATCCGCATCACTTTCAGGTCGCGATCGAAAGGCCCACTCTCGGTGGCACGGAGCTGCTTGAAGAAGCTCGCCGTGTCGTGGATCGAAGCACCGCCGGTGACGAAGTCGAGCATGCGACCGATCGGCCCGCGGCGTTCGCGCGGGTGATCGATCCAACGCCGCCAGGTGTGCTCCGGCACCGTGCCGAACTGCTTCTCGCGCAGATTGAGCAACACGTGGAATCCGAAGCCGAACATCAGCAGCGCGATCACCGCCAATGGATACATCGCCCAGCCGCCATCGACCCAGACCTTCCCCGCCTGCTCCCAGGTGGCTTCGGCCTGCGCGGCGACCCACGACAGCACTCCGACCGGTGCCTGGGCATCGGCGAGGACTTCGGGCTGCTCGGGCTGTAGCACGATGCACATGCTCGACTCCGGAATGAATGCGGCTGCGCTCAGGTCCGTCCCGCGGTCGGCGCGGCGCCGCCTTCGGAAACCGGTCCCAACATGTCGCGCAGGATCTCACCGACCTGCTGACGCACCAACTGTGGATCAGGCTCGACGGTCACCGGTCCTGCCCCTCCGCCGACCCGGGGAGCGGAGACCGTCTCGACGCCGCGGCCCTCGGGCGCCTTGCCGAGCTGGTTCATGAACGCGATTGCAGTCGTCTCCATGTCGCCCACCACGCCGCGCGCCTTACGGGACAGATAGGCATGCAAGAGCAACGACGGGATCGCGACGATCAGTCCGAACTTGGTCGTGATCAGGGCCTCGGAGATGCCGCTCGAAAGCGTGCTGGCATCGCCGGAGCCGAACGCGGTGATCAGCTTGAAGGTGCTGATGATGCCGGTCACCGTGCCGAGAAGACCGAGCAGCGGCGCGGATGCCGCACAGATGGCGATGAACGGCAGGTAGCTCTGCAGCGACAGACGCGTGCGCAGCACGGTCTCGTACATCAGCTCCTCCACGTACGCCGCAGGCTGCCGCATGTTCTCGACACCCTTCTGCAGCATCTTGCCCACTGGCCCGTGCATGCGACTCACGCTGCCCATCGCGGCGTCCTGGTCCCGGCGCCCCACCTCAACCAGCAACTCGTCGACCTGCTTCCGGCTGGGATTGCGCAGGAAGGCCATCGACAGCCACTTCACCACCGCCAGCAAGAGTGCGATCGCCGCCATCCCGAACAGCGGGATCATCACGGCCCCACCCTTCTGGACGTGCTCCCAGAACGTCTCGTCGAGCGCGGCGATCTTGTGGGCATTGCCGAGCGTCGGATCGAGCGGCATCTCGGTGCCGGTCCCGGTCACGAATTGCGCAGCGGTGTCACGCAGGGCCGGCTCCTTGAACGGGATGACCGAAGGCTCCGACGAGCCGATGCGCTGTTCCGCGGTGCCGACCTCGGCGCCGGTTTCGGAGCGGAACACGGCGGTCGGGCCGACGAGCACGAACGTGCCCTCGGCCAGATAGCCCGACGAGTCCTTCGCGCGTCCCGGGAAGCGCGCGCCACCCAGGGCCTCGTCCAGCCGCTCCAGGGACAGCGACAGCACCTCGGCCTGTCGTTCGAACTTCTGGCGATCGGTGAGGTTGGTGTCCTGCGGCGCGAGGCGCCCGCTCTCGATCACCGTGTCGTGACGCTGCTTCTCCGCGATGTGGATCATCGCGGCAAAGTTCTGGATGTACTGATCGAACAGGCCCGAGAGATAGGTCCGCTCGCCCTCCCGCGCCTTGATGTCCTTCTCGAGGTTGGCCACCTCGAAGTCCCGCGCGGTGAGGTCGCGAGACTTCTCCTGGGACTCCTTGCGCAGAGCGGAAAGGGTGCCCTCCAACTCGCGCAGCTGCTTGTTCAGGGGGACCTGCTCGGCACGGATCGACTCGCGCAGCGAGTTCAGCTCCGCGACCGAGGCCTCCAGCTGTGCCTGGACGTTGCCCGCTGCCTGGCTGAAGTCAGGACGGATCGCTGCGCCGCCGCCTTCCTGGCCCACGGTCTGGACAGCCAGGACCGAGAACACGGCGAGTGCGCCGAGGTACTTGGAGTGGATCATGATCGCCAACCTCCTCACTGCACCCGCATGGGGACGGTCACGAACTCGGCAGCCTTCTGGCCCCCAAGGATGTCGAGCAGCTGCCGCACCTGCGGTGCGATGTCGTCCTGCGGACGCCACGTCCAGCCCTCGGGACCGCCGAAGCCGATGCCGGCGCTCTTCCCATCGTCGCTCAGGTAATAGGCCTGACCGACTCCGATGTAGATCGCGGTGACCTCGGCGCGCTTGCCCTCGGCCAGCGTCAGCGTCTCGGGGAAGTCGGCGACCTCGTTGTTGAACTTGTTGGCCATGTCGAGGATGCCGACGATGTTCTGGAAGCGCAGACCCAGGCCCAGCTCGGTGTTCTCCGGGTCTTCGGGGATGCGCTGCGTCAGGGTCTTGAGCTTCTCCTGCAGCGGATGCGGCAGCCTCGCGACGAGCTGACGGGTCTGCTGCTCGAGTGGCCCGATCTGTGATTCCAGGGAAGAAGACGCCTCCTTCAGCCGCTCCTTGTCGCGCTCCAGCTTGCTGCGCTGCTCCTCGAATCCGCTGATGCCCTCCTCGGCCTTGGCGATGCGCTCGCGGAGGTCGGCGATCTCGGTCTCGGTGACGTCGATCCGCGCCTGCAGGATCTCGCGCCCCTCGTCCCATTCAGCACGGAGCTTCGCGATGAGCCGCCGCTGCTCCATCCATTCCTCGAGGGCGGCGCGGGTGGCCGCGATGCGCTCCTCGGTGGAAGCGGACCTACCCTTCGGGTCCTGGACCGGATCCTGCTGCGCGCCGGAACCGGCGCGCGCGCCCACGCTCCGACCTTCGAAACCGGTCGCCGCGATCGACAATGCGGCGAGCAAGGCGCCGGCTGCGATCAGGGACCGGCGACGCTGCCGCGTCACGTGCTGGGGGTCTTGCATTCTGTCCATGGTTCCCGACTCCGACGACTCGGAGAGTTGCGGAAGGATGTTGGGCCGGCGAGCCCGCACGGTGTCGAGGCCACTCAGAACTGCACCCGCGCACTCAGGCTGATCGAGTACTCGATCCCCCGGGTGAACGACTGACGGGTGACGTCTTCGAGGATGTACTCCGACCGGTACGCGGTCTCGATGTCCGGGTTGGTGAGGTTCTTGGCCTGGAGCTGCAGCGTGAAGACATCCCCCAGGGCCTGACGCAGGCTCACGTTGAGGGTCTCGTATTCCAGCTGGTAGATGTTGGGGACGAAGATGTCGCCGTCCTGACCTGCACCCGACACCAGCGTGTCACCCTGCACCGTGTAGAACACCGACGCGGTCGTGCCGGTCCGCTCGATGTCGTAGGTCAGGAACAGGTTGTAGAGATGCTCCGGGGCATTGGTCATGTCCCGGGTGGTCATCGGCGCGAGGATGCCGGGGCTGGCGAAACCGGCCTGGTCCTGCTCGGAGAGGGTCACCTCCGAGTCGATCAACGTCGCATTGGCGCCGAAGGACAGCCCCTCGAAGACGTCGAGGAACTTCCCTGCGTCCTGCCGGATTTCAAACTCGAAGCCCTCGAGTCGCCCCTTCGGATAATTGATCGCGGTCGTGAAGTTCAGCAGGTTGACGACCCGCTCCACGTATTCGATCGGGTCTTCGATGTCCTTGCGGAACCACGACACCGAGACCAGCCCGCCCTCGTACGGCACGTAATCGAGGCGCAGGTCGAAGTTCTCGACCTTGCTCATCTGAAGGTCGGGGTTGCCGATAAAGATCGGCGCACCCAGGTAGTCCTGCTGCAGCACCGGCGCCAACTCCTTGAACACCTGACGCGCCACGGTCCGGCTGTACGCGCCGCGCAGGATCCAGCCATCGATCGGCTCGAACTCGAAGCTGATCGACGGCAGCACGTCGTCGGAGCTGAAGTCCGCGTCGGGATTCGGCTCCATCGGGTCGCGCTGATCGGGCGGCAGCAGGCGCAGCAGGTTGTTGGTCGGTGCGTAGTACCAGAACGGACCGACGTCCGGCGTCGCGGGGTCGTAGTCCGGCAGGTTCTGGATGCCGATCTTCGTCGACTCGAAGCGGACACCGCCGATGAGCTTGAGGTCCTCGTAGAGCGGGACGTCGGCCATCAGGTAGTAGGCTTCGATCTTCTGCTGGCCGTTGTAGTCGACGTCGAACAGCGACTCGGTGATCGGCCGGTTCTCGTACGGAAACTGGCGACTCCACGGCTGGTCGAAGCCGAGTCCGGGCACGGTGTCGTCCTGGTCGAAGTTGCCGAACGAGTCCTGGTCGAACGTCCGGGTCACGTCGTCGCCGAACACTCCGATCTTCAGATAGCCCTCGTCGCCGGTCCATTGCTCGAACGGCAGCTTGAGCGACGCGGAGTACTGCTCGCTCTCTTCTTCGACGGTCTCCCAGATCCGCTGCAGGTTGCCGAGCTGAATGTTGGCGCCGGGCTTCAGAGCCCGCCACGACGGCGGCAGCTCGAACCGGCTCACCCGCCGCCCTGGGAACCACTGCGCGCCGAACTGGCGCTCGTCGGGCTCCGATCGATCCGCGGTGCTGCTCGACAGGATCCAGTCGAACTCCGGCGCCTTCAGCACGTCGCTGTCCTCTAACGGCAACTTGTGGTTGCCGTGCAGTTGGAAGGTCTCGGTGGTGCGCTCGGTGTACTTGAGGGTCTCGTTGCGGAGATACGGTGCCGAATCCGCGTTCCCGTGACCGGGCGTCGTCGGATCGTCAGGGTCATAGCCCGGGAAGAAGAACTGCTTGCCCCGGGTGTCCGTGGCGATGGTCGCCGAGTCCTCGGCGGCCCGGGTATAGAGGTACGTGAAGTCGAGCGAGTGGTTGTCGGTCTCGGCACCGACCGTGGCCAGCGAACCCCAGCGTACCGACCGTGTCGCTCGGCGCACGTCGAAGAGCGACGTCTTGAAGTCGCCGTCCGAAGGACGCCCCTGCGACGAGCGCGGCACGAGGCCTTCGTCCGGTCGCTCGACCCACCAGGAGTCATCGATCCCGTTGGCAACGTAGCTGCTGTCGCGTTCGTAGAAGACGCTGCCGAAGCCGCCGATCCGCAGGTCCCTGGTGACGTCATACTTGCCACCACCGGCAATCGACCACTTGTGGTCGATCGGTGCGTGGTCGTCGTTCGCCCCGACCGCGCCGTCCCAGCCGGAACCGAGATTGTCGAGCTGCTGATTCCGTCGCCCGTCGTCGCGACCGAACGTGTTCAGACCACCCCCGTCGTAACCGAGGAAGTCGTCTCGGTTGCGGACCTGGCTGTTGAAGCTGTACTGCCCGCGCATCTGCAGGAAGAACGGCTCGGTGGGAACACCCTTGAGCTGGACGTTCACCGCACCACCCGAGGCATCGCCCTGCTGATCCGGCGTGAACGTCTTGCTGACCTGCACCGACTCGATGATCGCGGACGGGAACTGGTCGAGCTCCACGGCCCGCGTATCGGCATCCGCCGAGGGCAGACGCACTCCGTTCATCTGCGAGACCACGTAGCGATCGGGCAGGCCGCGGATCACCGCGAACTTGCCATCCTGCACCGAGGCGCCGGCGACCAACCGCAGCGCGCCCGCGGCATCGCTCGCGCCGGCACGCGACATGAGGTCGGCGCCGATGGAGTCCATCAGACTCGGGCTGTCGAGCCTCAGCTCCAACAACCCGGCCTCGGTCCCGCCCCCCATCTGCAGGACGTCCTGGACCACGAACTCCTCCATCTCGGTGAGATCGCCCGCCAGCGCGACCTCGACCTCGGAGATCTGCCCGGCGCGCACCACCACATTCACTCGCTGCCGCAAGAAGCCGTTCTTCGACGCGACCAACGCGTAGGTACCGGCCGGCAGCTGCGGGAACGAGAAGCTACCCTGGGAATCCGACTGCACCGGTTCGAAGCCGGAGATCTGAAGGGTCGCCGCAGACACGGGACCACCAATATCGGCGTCGGTCACGATGCCGGTGAGCGAGCCTGGACGATCCTGGCCCTGCGCCGCACCGACGAGAACCGCGGCCGCCAGAGCAGCCTCCAGGGATCCGATACGCCGGGTCTTCACCACGGGTTGCCCAGGCCGTCGCTGATCTCGGTCATCCGCGCGCGGAGGCTATCGGCGGGCCGATAGCCGTTCAACACCATCGAGCACAGCGTGTCCGCGAGGTCGATCGCGCGCGGGCGGGAGTTCGGGTTGAGGGCTCCGGCGGCCACCGCGCGCTCGTAGCAGCGCGTGGCCGCTTCGTGTGCGCCGGCATGTACGTAGCCCTCCGCGAGACGTCGCAGCGGCGCAGCGCGGAACATGTCGAACAGCTCTTCCTCGCGGGCGTCGAACTCGGCCGCCGCGGCGTCGAGGATCTTCTGCGCGAGGTCCTCCCGCCCGGCACGACTCCAGCCGATCGCCAATTGCGACCTCAGGATCGCCCCGTCGTCGGCGTTCCAGCGGCCTTCCTCCAGGTAGCTCTGCGCCCGCCGCAGGAACGCCGCCGCACCCTCGGGGTCGCCGGCGGCCGCCGCACCCTGCGCCATGCGCAGCATCGCGTCGATGTAGAGATCCCGTGCGACCTGGCGCTCCGCCGCGTCCACCCGCGACCCGATCGCCTGCCGGAGTTCCTCGTCGCCGTGGAAGCGCGCGTGCAGCTCGGTCAACGCGGCCAACACCGCGCGCACGCGCTCGTGATCCCCCTTGTCGAGCACGACGTCGACTCCGCCGAGGTACTCGTCGAGCACCTCGGCCTCGAGCCGCCGTCCTTCCTCCAGCGAGATGCGCTCCAGCTCCGAGGCCTCCAGGTCGAC
The DNA here is from genome assembly GCA_030432695.1 of bacterium. Taxonomy (GTDB): domain Bacteria; phylum Planctomycetota; class UBA1135; order UBA1135; family UBA2386; genus JAUILN01. The sequence goes on from JAUILN010000005.1 coordinate 28,600, forward strand.
GGCGTACTCCTGACGTTTCGCGTCGTCGCCGAGTGCGAACCAGGTGCTGGCGATCCAAGAGCGAACCCGGTCGGCGCGCCACTTCTGCGCGTTCTCGTCGGCGGCATTGCCGAGCATGTCCTTCTCGGCCTCGGTCAGGAGCCGCCGCGCGGCATCGCCTTCGCCCTTCGATGCGTGGCCGTAGGCAACCATTGCCAGGGAGAGACCGAGACGCCAATTCTCGATACCGCGCGCATAGCGCTCCGCCCGTTCGAGGTCTCCCGCCGTCAATGCCGCCTCCACGACTGCCTGCTGGGCGCGCGACCGATTCTTGATATGGGGATCGACTGGGAACGCCGACGCCGCGGCATAGGCGAGATCGAGCAGCTCCATCTGCCGAGCATCCGTCGCCCCGCCGGCGCGCGGCCCATCGACCACGGCAACCGCTCCAGCGGCGTCGTCGTTCTCGGTTCCACACCCGCACACCAGAAGCGCGGCCAGGAGCGGAGTCACAATGCGGAGCACGGTTCGCAACATTGGTTCGGACAGCAATTGAATCCAGTCGGACGTCCGCTTGCCACGGCCGACATAACGAAAAGAAGGCGACAGTCCTGAAGACTGCCGCCTTCCTTCACGCCGCCCCCGGATCGGGGGCCGGCGGGAGTCGATCAGCGAGCGATCGACTGCACGGTGTTCGAGCCGATGACGAAGCCACCCGGAGTCGGGTCGGCCAGGAAGACCTGCGAGTAGAGACCGGTGCCGGACGGAACGTTCGGCCACGGGAAGCTGAACGAGAACTCGCCGTTGGCATTGGTCGCGATCCCGACATTGAAGCCGAGCGCGATCGACGGGCAGAGCGTGAAGGCCTGACCGGCCGACGGGCCCGGAACGGTGGTCGGCGCCACCGCGAACGAGATCTGCCATGCACCGACGGTCGACGGCGGCGCGTTGGTGACGTTGAACTGCACGGTGCCGCCGGAGGTGGTGGCCCCTTCGAAGCCGAGGTTCACCTCGCCACCACCATCACGCGCCGGCTGCATCGCGAAGAACTCGCCGCAGTCGCCGAGGTCGACGTGGTCGTCCGAGCTGAATCCGCTGCGGAAGCCGAACTCGTAGGCGGCGGTCCACTGCGCATCCCAGGCGGCGCCGCCCGGACGGAAGGCACCGCAGAACGCGGCAGAGTTGAAGAAGCCGTCCTTCGGCGCGAAGCGAGCGCCGTTGGTGTCGCGACGCGTGCACTTGGTTGCGGCGAGACCGGCCGGCCGCGGATCGAGGCCGATGACCTGCTCCATCAGCTTGCCGCCCTTGATGACCGGCATCGCGCGGTTGAGCGCCCGGATCGGCAGCGCAGCGCTCGCGGTCAGCAGCGAGTTGTTGTTGCCGGCAGCGAAGACGCCACGCGCGTTCGCCTCGGTGACGTCGGCGATGTTGTAGGCGATGGTGTTGGTCATCGAGCAGAGCTTGCCGCTCGCCTGGCCGATCGACGCGGCGGGCAGGCGCGCGCCGTTCACGTTGTCGCCCATGTTCCAGTCGGTGGTCCAGTGCTGCGGCCACGACAAGGTGCCGTTGTGGCCGTAGCCGTTGGCGCCGTCGCCGTCGACGTTGTCGAAGCGCACCAGGTCGTCACCGATGTCGATGAAGATGCTGTTGCTGTGCTGGACGCGGGCGTTGTCACGCCAGGCAGTCGCGTGGTCGCCGTCGAGGAACTGACCGATGACGGTCATGTTGTAGAGCGCGACCTGCGAGCGCGGGCACCAGTCGGAGTCCTCGGCGCCGTCGTGCTCGATGCAGTTGTCGCCGACGCCCGAGCCCTGCGACGCGTCGAGGCTGTAGCCCTGGACGATCAGGCCGAACTGGCCCTTGCCGCGCCAGCCCTGGTCGAAGTCGAGCGAGTCGTCGCCGATGTTCCAGATGGCGAAGTACTTGAGGTTGACGGTGCCACCCCAGATCTCGATGCCATCGTCGACGTTGTTCATGATCTCGACGTGGTGGATGTCGGTCTCGCGACCGATGCCACCCAGCGAGAGACCGTTGAGCTCGTTGTTGAGGCCCACCACGCGACCGCCGAAGCGGATCGAGACGTACTCGAGGCAGCCGCTGTCGTCGTCGTCGTTGCCGCCGCCGTAGAGCACGCGGGTGTCGTTCGGGCCGGACGGCGTCAGGCCTTCCATCTGCGCGACGTTGCTGGCGTTGCAGCTCGCGACGTTGCCCGGGGTGGCGTTCTCGGAGACGTAGCCGTCACCCATGATGGTGACGTTGCCCCACTCGTTGGCGGCCTCGCGCCAGGAGCCGTTGTCGTTCGACGAGGTGAAGACGATCGGCGCGTCGACCGTGCCCTTGGCCAGGATCTGCGCGCCCTTCGCGACCGCCAACGAACCGGAACCGTTGGCCGACGCGGTGGAGGCGATGCGGGTGCCGGCTTCGATGGTCAGGGTCGCGCCCGGCAGGACGTAGATCTGCCGCGCGAGGTCGTAGGTGTTGTTGGCCGTCCAGGTGGTGGACGTCGAGATGTCGCTGTTGACGACGACGGTGCCCTGGGCGCTCGCAGCGGCGGCCAGGACGGCGCCGGTCAGGAGCATCGAGAGATTGGTGCGCACGGGTGAGTTCCTCGGAGGAGAGGTCGGAGACTGGAAGGGCGGGCCGTGCGACGCACCGGCCCGATCGAGGGGCGGAACGCTAGGGAGCCTTTGCAAAGACGAGGTGAAGCCGGTGCGTAGCTTTCGAGGAGTCCCTCCCTGCCGTGCCGGAAGGCCGCTCCAGGTCGACGGACCGCGCGGTGCGGCCGCATCGCGGGTTCCGGCCGTCTCCCCCCTCACGACCGCCCAATTCCGCAGTCGCCCAGTTCCGCAGTCGCCCAGTTCCGCAGTCGCCCAGTTCCGCAGTCGCCCAGTTCCGCAGTCGCCCAGCTCCGCAGTCGCCCAGCTCCGCAGTCGCCCAGCTCCGCAGTCGCCCCTCCATGCGCGCGACCCCGCACCTCCCTCCGAGTGCACGCCCGACAGGATTCGAACCTGTGACCCCGGCTTTAGGAAAGCCGTGCTCTATCCAGCTGAGCTACGGGCGCTCGCGGGCGGCGATGCTACCAGCCGCATCGCACGGAACAACAGCCGCGCCGCGCACCGAGCGGCGTCAGCCGCCTTTCGGCAGCCACCCCTCCGCCAATTCCTCGAGCACCTGCCAGAGCGCCCAGGCATCGCCCTCGCGAGCCGCGGGCTCGCGGGGATCGAGCCTCACCTTGCCGAGCACGTTGTGCAGGTAGCTGCCCGTGTTCACGTCCGGCTGAGTCGCGCCGCGAAGCGGGGTCTGGGCCCCGAGTTCGGCATCGATCAAGAGCCGTTTCCGGATCGGACCGACGAGCGGGTCCCAGCCGGACGAGACCAGTCCGGTGCGGACGAAGCCGGGATGGACCGTGACGACCTGCAACTCGGGATGGCGGCGCTGCAGCTCACCGGCCTGCCAGAAGTTCCCCAGCTTGCTCCGCCAGTAGGCGAACGGAGCGGGTCGGCGGACCCGAGCGCCGAGCTCCACCTCGCAGTCGCGGCAGGCGCGGGCCGGGTCGCCCACGAGGAACACCACGCGGGCCCCGCGGCGCAGGGCCCCGGCCGCGAGCAGTCGCCGCATCAGCACGTGCGGAGCCAGCACGTTGACCGCGAAGGCCAGCTCGTGCCCCTGCGCGGAGACCGCTCCGGGCTCAGGGTACACCGCCGCGTTCAGCACCAGGACGTCGAGTGGGCGGCCGCCCAGGATCTGGAGAATCGAGTCGCAGCCACGAACCACGTCGTCCAGATCCGCCTGATCCAGGTTCACCCAACGGGCCGTCCCCGCTTCCCGATGCTCGAACGCGTCGCAGGCCTCCTGCGCGCGCGCCTCCGAGCGCCCGGTGAACAACACCTCCGCACCCCGATCCAGCAGACCACGGCAGATCTCGTAGCCGATCCCGCGGCTCCCCCCGGTGACCAGTGCCCGGCGTCCGTCGAGACGCGGCTCCTCGGGACAACGCGGCGTGCGCGACCGCTGCCGCAGCAGGGATCCGAGGAAGCGGAACGTCTTCACCGGCGACCGGATCCCGGCGTCTCCTCGCCGTCCTTGCGTCCACCCGCTTCACTGGTGGTTGGCGCGGCGGCGGGCGTCTCCTCCTCGATCGGCAGCGCCTTGATCCGCAGGTTGCGGAACTCGCAGGGATGGCTCTCAGCCTGCAGGGAGATCGAGCCACTGCGCAGGATCAGGTCGGCGCCCTCGCCGCGCGCTTCGATGAACTTCTTGGCGTCGCCGTCGCGCGGGTCGAGCTGCGGGTCGCGGTACTCCATCACCACCCGGCCACCGATCTTGTGCCGGATCACTCCGCCACCGTGCACCTCGATCTCGCATGCGACCCAGCCGTCACCGCGAAAGGTCTCCGAGCGCGACGAGATGCAGTGCCGTCGGTCGAGCTTGCCCTCGTAGACCACGTTGGTACCCGGCGTGCACAGGTTGCCCGTGGTCCGCTGGCCCTCCTCGGGTCCGCCGAGCAGCTGCACCTCGATCGACACGGGGAACTGCTGGCCCTTGCCCATCGTGTCGGCGGGCTGGCCGTGGACCATCACGCCGCTGTTGCGCAGCGCCCAACCCGCACCTCCCTTCACCTGCTCGCCGAGGAAGCGGTATTCGAACCGCATGACGTAGTGCGAGAACGGCGCCTCGAAGAACAGGTGGCCGAACTGCCCGCCGAAGTCCCCCTCCCAGTCGTCGTAGCTGACAGCCAGCACGCCGTCGCGAACCCGGAAGGTGTCGTTGAGGTTCACGCCGAGTTCGTGACCGGTGAACTTCGGGGTCCAGCCCTCGAGGTCGCGGCCGTTGAAGATCGACACGAAGCCGCGCTCCTCGGGGTCCTGAATCCTGGTGACCCGGATCTCGTCCGACGGTGCATCCGGCTGCACGGGCTGCGGCGGAGGAGGCACCTGTGCAGCAAGGACGGAGGCCAAGACCGCGAAGCAGAGGGCGGTCGGACCTGACGCGAACGGGAAGCGAGCGGAGAACATGGCAAGACTGTCGCTCCCGCACGCGCGCGCATCAACGGTCGACACCCCGAAGCACCCACGGGACAGGCGCTCTTCGCCTCGCCCCGAGGCACCAAGCCGCGCTGACGATCCTCCTGGCGTCGACGGCTCCCGGAGTCCCTCGCTTACCGCGACGACTTCCGGGATCCGAGAACAAGGGGTCAGCGCGCCGAAGGCCGCGGGTCCTTCACGCGCGCACCCGTGGGCAGGCCAGCGATGGAGGTGATCAGCACCTCGAAGTGGGGCGGCGTCCGCCGTGTCCCGGAGCGCCCGACGAGCACCGCCCCCGCCCATGGCTGCAGCAGCTTCACGACCACGCTGCCGAGCCCCCCCGTCGCGTCGAAGGCTCGATCCTGGCCCTGGTCGCGCTCCACGAGCAGGATCCGCCGCCCCATCAGGTCACCTTGGCGCGCCGCGAGATCCTGCAGCACGTGCTCCTGATGCAGCGCGGTACCGCCCGGAAGGCCATGGCCCTGGTCGACCCCCAGGAGGATCATCGGCGGCGAGGCGTCGTCCTTGCGACCGAGGACTTCCACGAGTTCGCGTGCGGGGATCGGGTGATGCTGGACCGGTTGCCCTCGGCCCGAGTCGATCGTCACGGTCCGGGCACCCGCGGCGATGAACCGGGAGCAGGCCACCGCGGCCGGACCTTCGAGCGGCTCCTCGGCGCCTGGCCAGATGATCGTGAGGTCCGTCGATTCCAGCGCGCCCAGTCGGCCCAGGACCACGTCGACCTCACCGCCGATCGCATCGCCGACCGACGCCGCATCCTCGGCCGAGACCTGGAGCACCACCGAATCGCCGTCACGCGTCAGCTCGAAGAACGCCGGGTGCAGGCGCACCGGCGGATCGCCGGCCTGTTCGACGACCGCGGCTCCGCGTCCGACCAGCGCCTCGACGAGCGTGTCGAGACCCGAATCACCGCTCACCGTGACGTGGGCGCCGTCGCCGAGGTCCGCCGCATCGAGCTCCCGCTGCAGCGCGAGGCTGAACTGCTCGTCGTCCCGTCCGCCGCGCGCACACTCGATCGTCCACGCTCCATCGCTGCCGGCGATCCGCAGTGCCCGTGGCAGGATCCGGTCGGCCACCCCGTGGTCGACGATCTCGAGCGCGATCGCGCCGGCGCCCTCGATGCCCTCCACGAGGGTCCGCTGCATCGTCCGCGACATCGCCGCCTCGCCCACCACTTCGAGGCGAACCGCCTTGCCGGCCAGGGATCCCGCAGCGGCCGGCAACCGACGCTCGATCGCTCGGACCAGATCGACCGGCTTGCTGGCGCCGGTCTCCAGGCGCCCGACCACGACCTCGCCCTCGCTCTCGAACTGCAGCGGCACCGGCCAGAACGGCTCGTTGCCCTCTCCCGCGATGCGCATCGCGACGGTGCGGGGCTCCAGCGTGGCGAGCGTTTCGGAGATCAACACGCGCTCGGCCTCGGCATCCACCGTGAAGCCCTCGGGCACGTCGATGGTGACCCGCTTGCCCCCGAGCTCGCCCCGCACGCCGCCGAGCTCGCGCTTCCAGGCCAGGAACACGGCGCCCCGGGTACGCCCGGCGAGCTTGATCCCGACCAGCGCCTGATCGGCCTTGGTCGCGACCCGCAGCAGCCGCGGGAGCATCACGTCCGGCTCGCCGTCGCCGATCTGCACCGCGAAAGCGCTCGGACCGGCCTTGCCGAGCAGCTCCACCAACCGCTTGCGTTCGGCGTCGCCAGGTCCGGAGCCGCCCTCGAAGCGCACCGTCACGCGCTTGCCACGCAGCTCGTCGAGCCGTCGACCCAACACCAGATCGAGGGCCGCGCAGGTTTCCGCAGGATCACCGGACAGCCGCACGTCGACGCGCACCGCGTCGTCACCCTCGGCTTCCACACCGACCCGGGATGCCAGCTCGGCGTCGAACAGGACGGTGCCGTCGCCGAGCCGACAGGCCTTGGCGCCGGCCTCGGCGACCCGCTCCTCGAGGAGGGCATGGGTCTCCGCGCCGATCTCGACGCCGTGGAACGCGAACTCGACCGGCTGGCCGGACACCGCCGCACCACCCAGCACCTCCGCGAGCCGGTCCGCGAGCAGGGCTGGCACGTCGTCGGCGCTGGCGGAGCTGCCATCCACCGACACCCGCACCACTCCTTCGACCTCCTCGACCGAGCAACCGAGTTCCGGTGGCGTCGCCTCGTGCACCTTCTCGTCGCCGTAGCCGCGGCGCACGACCACCAGCGCCGGACTCGCCGCACCGACCACCTCGGCGACCAGCTCCTTGATCGCCGAGGGGATCATCGCGGCACCGGTGAAGCGCACCGCGACCCGCTGCCAGCGCAGCCCCGCATCGGCAGCACCGGCAGCGCGACCCAGCGGTCCGCGCACGGCGTCGGGCACGTCGGCCTTCTCCATCTCGGGCACGTCGACGTCGAGACAGACGTCGAAGCCGGCCTCGGTGGCGGCGGTGCGGGTGATCGAGACCGGCGAGTCGTCGACCTCCTCGAGGGGCACGAGTTCTTCGTCGTCCTCGACCTCTTCGAGGGGCACGAGTTCGTCCTCGTCCTCGTCGAGCGGCTCGAGGGTGTCCATCTCCTCCTCGAGTGGCTCGAGCTCCTCCGGCTCGCGGCTACGGACGGGCGTGGTGCGGGAGACGTTGCGGCGACGGGATGCGCTCATCGGCTGGCGAAAGGAGGGCCTCGGGGACGTCGAAAGGGCCCGAGAACCTAGCAGATCCCCCGAGCCGAAGCCCCTCACAACGTCGTCAGCCGCAGCGCCCCACTGGTCCGCACCCGGATCGCGCCGGAGGACTCGATCGCCAGCCCGACCGCCTGGACGTGCAGCGCGGTCCCGACGGGTGCCGGCGGCCCGGCCTCGAGCCGAAGCTGCCCACCCGGAGCCGGCCGCCAGCCGAGGATCGCGTCCGGATCGGTCCAGAGCCAGCACGACGATCCGGGCAGGAGGTTGACGCCACGCGAGCGCCCCACCACCAGCCACACGAACTCGCCGGGAGCGGCGGCGCGGTCGAGCGACAGGTCGTAGGCCTCGGCGAGCCGTGGCGCGCTGGTCAGCAGCCACGCCGGATCGCCGCACCCGGCCCCGGACTCTGCGGCCAGCACCGCGGGCGCCAGCTCGAGCAGCAGCGATGCGCGGGACCGCGCGAGACTCGCATCGTCGGACCGGGCGATCGCTGTGGCCCGGACCCCGATCTCCACGAGCAGATCGTGACCGCGCCCGTCGAAGTGCAGCGGCAGATCGAGCCGCGCCGAGCCCCCGGAAGGAGCGAGTGCCACGTCGATCTGCCCATCGGCATCGTGATCGACTGCGAGGTGCACGTTGCCGGCCGGCCCCGTCCAATCCCCGGACAAGGCCATGCGCAACCGACAGGCCACCCGACGGCCCCCGGGCGGCGGCTCCAGATGGAGCCACAATCGGTCGGTACCGAGTTCACCGCTGACAACACGGCCCGCGAAGGGACTCGCGCCGAGGCGGACCTCGGCGAAGGCCTCGACGGTCCATGCCGCCCGCGACACGCCGTCGCCGTCGCGGACCATGGACAGCCGGGAGACCCCCTCCGCACCCTGGAGTGCCAGCTGCACACCGTCCGATCGCAGCGGCGTGCCGGCAGGCAGCGAGCGCGCCGCGGGACCGAGACGGAGATGGACACCGTCGGTCGCAGTCACGGCACCGAACAGGTCCTGGGCCGGACACGACACCTCGGCGAAGAAGAAGATGCCGAGCAGCAGTTGGATCCTGGCGAGAGACACGGCGATCAGGACTCGGAGCGAGGCGAAAGCGCCTCGTTCGAGCCTACCCCGGATCTGGAGACCTGCGGAAACCGTCGGCAGCGGAGCCTGACTCCCTGCAGACCGGTCAGCTGCCGATCCGCACCCGGAGACCTCGGCTCGTCACCACGCTCAGGGCGTTGCTCGGCGCCCGCGAGTCGAGGACGAGCACCTGGTGGCGCACCGTCGCGTCGCACAACAAGGGGTCGACCGGAATCGGGATCGTGAATCCGAGCGACCCAGTGATTCCCACCACACCGTCCACCGTCGCTTCCGCGGAGACCGCGATCTCGCAGCCGGCGCCGCCACCCAGGCGGGCCAGCCCGAACGGCAGCGGGATCCCCATGCTCGAGGTCTCCGACGCGCCGAGATACAGCACCAAGGGCGAACCGACCGGCGCGTTGTCGATCAGCAAGCCGTAGCTGCGTCCGGGCCGAGGTGCGCCGAGCCCGCGAAAGCCCAGCGGTCCGCGCGAACTCTGGCAGGCGGCAGACCCGAACTCCTCGACGCCCCCGACCGGATACCGCAGTTCATCGATCGCGGTCGACAGCCGCAGGAGAGCCGCGCGTTCCGTAGCGCTCATGCCCGACGCCACCAGGTTGCGGGTCTCGAGGGGATCGACCTGCAGGTCGTAGAACTCGTCGACGAGGCCGCCTGGGCAGTCGAAGCGCACGACCTTGTAGCGGGCGTCACGCATCGCCATCGAGGCGCAGGACCCGGCGATCCTCGGGTCGGCGAAGACCTCGGTGAACAGCTCCGTACGATTCCCGGCGTGCCGCGGATCGCGAAGCACCGGAACGATGCTGCACGAGTCCGAGCGGACGAAGGGCGGCTGAGGGTCGACCCGCGCCAGCTCCGCGACGGTCGCGAACATGTCGACGGCGCCGACCAGTGCGTCCGAGATCCGACCCGGCGCCACGACACTCGGCCCACTGACGATCAGTGGCACGCGCACGCCACCCTGGTAGCAGGTGCCCTTGGCGCGCTGGTGGTCGAATGGCGGAACCACCACGTCGCCCTGCGTGCCGTTGTCGCTCATCAGCAACACATCGGTCCGCGCGCGCGCCGCGCCGAGTCCCTGGAGCAGTCGGCCGATCTCGTGGTCCAGCGCCTCCACCATCGCGCGATGGAAGGGCACCGGATCACGACGCGGGTCCAGACCCGCGAGGTCCTGGCTGTGCAGGTGCGCAGGCGGCGCCTGCCAGGGCGAGTGCACCGAGAGCGGCGCGACGACCGACAGCCACGGTCCGGTCTGCGTCCGGATCCATGCCAGAGCGTCATCGACGCAGACCGACGTCGTGTACTCCGTCGAGATCGCGGTCACCCCGTCGACCGTTCGTGCCCACCGGAAGTAGTCGGAGAAGCCCAGCTCGACGCCGGCGAAGTGCGAGTAGCCGGCCCGGTTCGGACTCAGGCCATCGCTTCCGGGATTGGCCAGATGCCACTTGCCGAAGTAGGCATGCGAGTAGCCCGATCGACGGAGGTCCAGGAGTGCCGGGAGCGAGACCTCCCGGGGACTCGGCACCGCGCCGGGCACGAGGAACCCGACCCCCGTACGAAAGGGATGCCGACCGGTGAGCATCTCCGCACGGGTCGGCGTGCACAGCGGCGTCGACCAGGCGTTGCGGAACAGCACGCCCTGCGCCGCGAGACCGTCGATGACCGGCGTCGGTGGCGGTGCGACGGCCTCGCCGTAGGCGGCGAGGTAGTCCGTGCCCAGGTCGTCGACCAGGATCAGGAGGACATTGTTCTGCCCCGGCAGGGAGGGCGGAACGAGGAACGAGAGGCACACCGCCAGCAGCTGGCGGCCGTACGCGACGAGAACGGGCATCGAAGAGGGAGAACCCGGAGGGACCAAGGAGAGGAGGCCGATCATTCTACCCGCCCATGGTGGGGTCCCCGGGGCACCATTCCCTCAAGCGCGGTCGACCGCAGGCCGAAGCTCAGGACATGCGGTACCTCGGGTATTCCCGCGGCGTGGCGTTGGCCCTCGCCGGGGTCCTTGTCTGGGCTTCGACAGCCTGTTCCTCGGGATCCGGGGGTGGACCTGGCGGTGGCGGCGGCGGCGGCGGTGGAGGCGGCGGAGGCGGCGGCGGCGCGGGCGGCAGCTCCAGGATCTCCCTGTTGACCCTCGGCGACGGCACCGGGGATGTCTCGGTGCGCGTCCGGGTCGAGGAACCGGACGCCAAACCGGTCGACCTGCTGTTCGAGTTGAGCCGAGACGCCGGCCGCACCTGGCATCCGGCCCGGCTCGCCGGGACACCGACGCTGGCCGGGCTCGGCACGGCGTCGGACGGCATCGAGTACGAGGTGGTGTGGCAGACCCTCGACGACCTCGGGTTCCGCTCCCCGACCGGTTGCCGCCTACGTTGCACGCCGCAGACCGACGACGGGCCGGGCGAGTCGGCCGAACTCGAGGTCCCGCCCATCGACAACCACGACCTGAAGGTCGCGTCGGTCGTCGACTACCTGGTGCACTACGGCCCGCTCGACGAGGCGACCATCGCGCTGGCCGAGCAACACGACCTGGTGATCGTCCATCCCCAGAACGGCGGATTCGGCCCCACCCCGGTCCGCGAGATCATGGACGGAGTCGACCCCGACGATCCGGCGGACGACGTGCTGGTGCTGGCCTACATCTCGGTGGGCGAAGACATCCGCACGATCTACCTCACCGACCAACAGATGGCCGCCGATCCGCGGTTCGTCGGCGACGGCAGCGGTCCCCGCGTCGATCCACGCGGACCGGATGCCGACGGTCATCCGTTGACCGGCCTCGACCCGCTCGGTCATCCGTCGCCCGGCGGCAACGGATTCGCCTCGTGGTACCTCGACGACAACTCGGTCGACAACGACCCGAACCGGGTCGGCGACGGTCTGCCGGATCGCAACGCGGTATTCGGGGGCTGCTTCGTCAACGCCGGCGACCCGGCCTGGTTCGACACCCTCGACGCCATGACCATGGACGGCGTCGACGCGGTCGCCGGCATCCGAGAGTTGCTGACCGACGACTTCGGCCGCGGCTACGGCTGCGACGGCCTGTTCCTCGACACCTTCGACACCTGCGCGCCGAACTTCTACACCGACGGCAGCAGCGGCAACCAGTCCGAGTTCGAGTGGACCGCCGGCGGCTTCCGCGACTTCCTGCAGCGGCTGCGTGACGCCTATCCGCGCGCGGTGGTCCTGCAGAACCGTGGGCTGTTCCTGTTCGATCCGCGGATGCCGCACTACGCGGTCAAGCCGACCGGGCTGATCGACTTCCTCAAGTACGAGAGCTTCCGCCTCGACTCGAGCACCGCCCACGAGTTCCACCCCTACTTCTTCCCCGACAACAAGCACAACGTCGCGCCGAAGATCATGGCCGAGGCGCAGCGGCCCGGTGGCTTCGTGGTGCTGTCGCTCGGCTACGCCGAAGGACCGCCGGGCGCGATCGAATACGGCACGTTGACCGGCGACTCGACGGTCGGGCTGCAGACCCTGATCGACGACATCCGCGAGTGCGAGGACCTGGTCGGCATGCGCCACTACATCACCGACGCCGGCGTGGTGCTGCCCAACCGCTTCGTCCTCGATCATCGGGATCCGCTCGACGACGAGCCGCCGGTCTGGTCGAGCGTCTACAACGCCAATGTCTTCCCGTGGCCGCAGCCGCCCGAAGCCCCCGATCCGCGGGTCGGCATCGGCCAGATCGTGCCGGGCAACGGGCAGGTCACGGTCCGCTGGGACGTCGCCCTCGACCGCAACCCGGTCGGCTACGCGCTCTACTACGCGACCACGCCGTTCGACTTCGACTCGGACCCGACCCTGACCAACGCCGAGCGGGTCGTGCTGACGCCGGAGATCCCGGTCGGCTACGGCACCTCGTTCGGACCCCACAGCTACCCGTTCGAAGCAACCCTGTCCGGCCTGCAGAACCTCACCCAGCACTGGTTCTGCATCCGCGCGTTCGACTCGCTCGGCAACGAGGACGACAACCGGCAGTTCCTCACCGCGGCGCCCTATGGCCAGGTGACGATCACCATCGACGGCCAGTTCGACGACTGGGCGCTGATCCCCGACTCCATCCAGGATCCTGCCGACTCGCCCGATTCCGCCGGCCCCGACTGGCTGGGCGTCCGCGTGGTGCACGACGGCGGCAATCTGTTCGTTCGTTGCCGGTCCGAACACGCGTTCAACCTCGACGGCTCCCCCGCGTTCGGCTACTCGCGCACGCTGGTGATGATCGACTGCGACGACGATCCGAACACCGGCTACGCGTTCGGTGGCGTCGGCAGCGAGCTGCTGCTCGCCGGCGACACGCTGTACCGGCAGACCGCGGGCGTCTTCAACGCCGGCTTCCTGCAGACCATCGCGATCGCGCCGGTGACGAACGTGACCGCCTGGGAGTTCGCGATCCCGCGCTCCCGGATCGACGCGGAGGCGCCCGGCTCGCCACGGATCCGGATGATCCTGCTCAACGACGAGACCAGCGACCAGGCTCCGGATGCGGGCGGGCACGTGCACCTGCTGGGCGACTGAACGCCCCGCCCCGCGAGCCGCAGGGAACCAGAAAGCGCTGCGCGGGATCAAGCCACGCACGTACAGTCGCGTCACCAGGAGGCTCTTCCGTGACGCGACGCTCTTCTCCATCTGCGACGGCGCTCGACCGCCGTACCTTCGTCTTCGCGAGTTCCGCGGCCCTGGCCGTCGACCCGCGCTCGCTGTTCCGACCGCGGCTGCCCGGCCCCAACGAGAAGGTCCGCGTGGCCCACGTAGGAGTCGGGGGAATGGGCGGGTCCGACCTCGGCTCGGTCGCCAGCTCGAAGTTCGCGCAGGTGATCGGCCTGTGCGACGTGGACGCCGGCCGCCTCGACGCCGCAGCCAAGCGCCTCCCGGAGGCCAAGGCCTTCACCGACTGGCGCAAGATGCTCGACGCGCTCGGTGACGACCTCGATGCGGTGGTCGTCTCCACGCCCGACCACATGCACGCGCCGATCGCGCTGGCCGCGATGGGCCTCGGCAAGCACGTCTACTGCCAGAAGCCGATCGCTCAGGACCTGCGCGGCTGCCGGCGCATGGCGGAGACGGCGGCCCGCACCGGCGTGGTGACCCAGATGGGCACCCAGATCCACAGTCACGGCGCCTACCGCACGGCAGTCGCCACGCTGCGGACCGGCGTGATCGGCAAGGTGAAGGAGGCCCACCTGTGGGTCTCGAAGTCGTGGGCCGGTCCGAAGGACGGTCGTCCGGACCGCGAGGACGCGGTGCCCGAAGGCCTCGACTGGGACCTGTGGCTCGGCGTCGCGCCGGTCCGCCCGTTCGTCCAGGGGCTCTACCACCCCGCGGCGTGGCGCGGCTGGATCGACTTCGGCTCGGGCACCCTCGGCGACATGGGCTGCCACATCTTCGACCCGGTGTTCTCGGCCCTGGGGGTCGGAGCGCCGAACTCGGTGGTCTCGCGCGGACCGGCACACGGCGAGGAGGTCTTCGCCGCCGACAGCGACATCACCTACACCTACCCGGGCACCGAGTGGACCACCGAGCAGCTCACGATGCGCTGGACGGATGGCAACCGCGGCTCGCGGCCCGACGCGGCCAAGGCCCAGCTCCCCGAGGGCGAGAAGCTGCCGGGCGCCGGTTCGTTCCTGGTCGGCGAGAAGGGCGTAATGGTGATCCCCCACTGGTCGACCCCGCGGATCTACCGCGAAGGCGAAGTGGTCGAGGACGCACTGGTCGTCCTCGAGGACCGCAACCACTACCACGAGTGGGTCGACGCCTGCCGCGGCGAGGACGTCGCCACCACGCCGTTCTCCTACTCCGGTCCACTCACCGAGGCGGTGCTGCTCGGCACCCTCGCAGGCCGCTTCCCCGGCCGCGAACTCGGCTGGGACTCCGCCGAGCTGCGCACCGGCGACGCCGAGGTGGATGCGCTGGTCGAGCGCGCCTGGCGGCCGGGATTCGACCTGGGGGGCTGACCGCGTCCTGGCCGGCTCCCGAAGGCCGGCTCCTGAGGCTCAGTTCCCGAAGGTCAGCTCGATGCCGTTCGAGGTAACCAGCGCCGCGCCGTTGGCGGCCGGCGCGTTGTCGACCACGATGAACTGTGCGTAGATCGACTGGCCCACGAAGGCGGGCAGGTTGGGGATCGGCGCGGGCAGCGAGTAGCGCACCATGCCGTGGACCGGATCGGTCATGTTCGACGAGTCCGACAGGATGAACCCGTTGGCGGTGGCGTAGGCGAAGCAGCCGGGCATCCCGACGCCGGTCAGGTCCGCACCAGCGGGCGCATTCAACGCCGCCCCCATGTTCAGGACCCAGTACTTGCCGGGCTGCGCGCCGCGCAGGAGCAGCTCGAACTGCGCGCCCAGCGCCGGCTTGCCGTAGACGGTGATCCGCGGCATCGAGCCCTGGCCGCTCGCGCATCCGGGGCCGACCTGGCGGACCCGCGCCGGCGTGCCGGTCTGACCGACGTCGAGCAGGTCGACGATGCCCTCGTCGTTGGCTTGCCCGAACACGGCGTCGTGGAACGGCGAGCCGGTCAGGATCTCGGCGTAGCCGTCGCCGTCGTGGTCACCACCGAGCGCCACCGAGAAGCCGTAGGCGCCACCGAGCTGAGGGCCGTTGAAGGTGGCGAGGAGTTGCTCCGGCACCACGTTGCCGCGGAACACGTGCACAGCTCCGTTCACCGAGCCCGAGCCGCTGTCCAGCACCGCACCAACAGCGACGTCGGGGTGGCCGTCGCCATCGACGTCACCGCCCCCCGACACCGCGAAGCCGTAGAGGCTGTTCGAGTTCATCCCGGTGAACTGTTGGAGCTGCGCGCCGGTCTGCCCGCTGAACACCACCGCACCACCGAAGTCGGGGCCCGCGGTGTTGTCGAAGACCAGACCGACCACCACGTCGGCATGACCGTCCCGGTCGATGTCGCCGGCGCCGGAGACGCTGCCGCCGAAGAACGGCGCGTTGGTCGACGGATGACCGGGCTGTGCCGGTGCGGCCAGGGCGTGGAGGACCGAGCCGTCGAAACCCGAGTAGATGTTGGCCCCACCGGAGAAGCTGTTCGCACCGACGACGCCGACGATCAGGTCGTCGTAGCCGTCCCGGTCGACGTCGCCCGCGCCGTCGACCGAGAAGCCGAGGAACTGCTGCGCGGCGTTGCCATAGAACGTGTGCAGGACGATCGGCGGCGTCGGGTTCGCCGCGGTCCAGCCCTCGTGGCTACGCCCCGAGATCACCACCGCGACACCCTCTCCCGGGTTGGCCGGCCGGAAGCCCACGTAGGCGCCGACGACGATGTCGTCGAAGCCGTCGGCGTTCACGTCGCCGGCACCGGCCACCGAGTAGCCGAAGCGCGCACCGTCGCGGACCCAGGCCGGGAAGTCCCAGGCATCGAAGCGGAACAGCAGGTTGCCGGTCCGACCCGAGCGCGCGTAGACCGAGCCGGCCTCGTTGTAGTAGGGTGCCTGGTCGAGCTTGTCTCGGCCGTATGCGCCGTAGACGACGTCGGGATAGCCGTCACCGTCGAGATCTCCCGCGCCGTCGACAGCGCAGCCGAGGAAGTCGCCGGTGAACCCGCCGCTCCAGCTGTACAGGACCGCGTTGGTTGCTCCCGAGCGCACCTCGACCCGACCGGCCTGGCGACGGCCCGAACCACTGTCGTGGTCGGCACCGAGGATGATGTCATCGAAGCCGTCGAGGTCGACGTCCCCAGCATTCGCGACGCTCCGGCCGACGTTCTCCTCGAACGTCGTTCCGAGCAGAACCTGGGTGGAAGAGGGAGTCTGGGCCAGGACGGCAGGCGCCAGCGCAACGGCCAGCAGCAGGGAGAGGGGAGTCTTCATGGCGATCGCCTCGGACGGGCGTTCGTCGACGCGGCAGGGAGCGAGGAAGGGCGAGCTGGGGGGGGCGATCTCCGAGCCGCTTGGACGTTCGAGCCTAGTCCGCGGATCCGTGGTTGTCGAACCACCCCGAGACCACGACGCGAGAGGTGACCAGGCACGCGTGAGCGCGTTCAGCGAGCGGCCGCAATGACAATGCGCCAGGCCGCTCCCTGCGGGCTTCGAGGATCGACACCGGGCTCGCGCGCGATCGCGATGGCAACGGATCCGCCCCACGAGTACCGCCGGGACGGACGTCGAGTGCAGCCAGACCGGGCTCCCGACGACTCCGGCCGGCTCGCTTTGGGACGACGAGAGCCGGGCGGTCCTGGAACCCGAGGACCTCGTCCCCACCTGGTCCTCGTCGCATGCTGCCGTCACCGGCCCGCGAGCCGCTTCGTGCGGTCCGTGAGACCCCGGGCCTGTGCGATCCACCCGTCCCCCGCGCGGTCGTCCAGCGCTACACTGCACGACCCCGCCCCCGAAGCGTCCGGCACGGCGCACCGGCCGCTCGCTCCGGACCCCATCAAATCCCTTCTCCACCTCCATGACTCATCCCCACCGCCCCGACGCAGCGCGTCGCCGGCTCTTCGCCCCCACCGTCATAGGCCTGGCAACGTGCGTTCTCGCCGCTTCCGGTCTCGTCGGGCAGTCGCAGACCGTGACCCTCGCCTCCGACCGGGACAATACCGCGTACGAGGAGGGCGACCTCTCGAACGGGATCGGCACCCGGATGTTCTCGGGCTCCACGTTCGCGGACGTCGACCGCCGGGCCTTCGTGCACTTCAACGTCGGCCGCGTCGTGCCGGCGGGCTCCACCATCCGCTCGGTCGACCTGCTGCTCGAGGTCGTGATGGTGCGTACCGGCGCTCCCGCGACCCGCGTCGACGTGCATCGCGTGACGTCCGATTGGGGTGAGGGCAGCTCCTTCGCGTCTCGTGGCCAGGGCGCGGGTGCCCCAGCGACTCCCGGCGACACGACCTGGACCCACGCCATGTTCCCCGGCACGCGATGGAACAACCTCGGCGGCGACTTCGCGGCGGTCAGTTCCGCGTCCGCCACCGTTCCCGGCATGGGACCGGTGGTGATCGGCTCGACCAATGCGCTGGTCGCCGACGTCCAGGCGATGCTGGACGTCCCCGCCGGCAACTTCGGCTTCGCGCTGCTCGGCGACGAGAGCACCCTCGGTGCGGCCGTGGCGTGGGCCACCCGCGAAGAGCCGAACCCGAGCGCTCAGCCACGGCTGCGGATCACCTACGATCCGCCCAGCGCCGCGGCGACGGTGTTCGGCAGCGGCTGCTCGGCGGTCTCGCCGTTCGCGATCGCTCCCGTCGGGGTGCCGTCGCTCGGCAACCAGTCGTTCGGGATCCAGTCGAGCGGCACGGCCGGACTCCTGGCGCCGACCGCCTCGTTCGCGCTGGCGAGACGCCAGAGCCCGCTGCCCCTGCCCGGCGGTGGCTGCCCGGTGTGGATCGACCCCTCGTTCATCGTCGCAGCGCTGGCGTTCCCGCAGCCGGGTGGCCTGCTCGGCCTGGCGATCCCGAACGACGCCAACCTGATCGGTGCACGGCTCTACATGCAGGGCATCGCAGCCAGTTCCAGCGGTGACCCGGTGACCGCGAACGGCATCGAACTGGCTTTCGGCCTCTGATCCCCATCGCGCCCGGCCTCGCGGCGCGCTCGATCCAGACCTTGCGCAGCGCTCCAGCATCGTCCGGTCCGCGGCTCGACGCGGACGCGCTCTCGAGGTGGTTCTGGCCGGCCGGCGTCGCGCTGTCCCTGCTGTTCGTCGCGCTCTCGATCTACGCCGCGTGGAGCACCCCGTGGACGGTCGACGAACCGACCTACGTCACGGCCGGCGAGCTGCTGCGTGCGGAGCTCCGATGGGACACCGGCACCTCGCGGTTGCACGGTCCCCTGCCGTTCTACGCCAACCAGTTCGGCGCCGCGCTCGGCTTCACCACCACGCCCCTCGACGACTACCGCATTCCCGGACGACTCGGGATGCTGGTGTTCTCGATCGCCGGCTTCTGGATCACCGGTGCGCTGGCGTCCCGTTGGTTCGGTCGACCCGCCGCGCTCGCCACGCTGCTGCTGTACGCGACGTGTCCCGTGCTGCTCGTCCACGGGTCGCTGATGACCACCGACAACTCGCTGGTGCCGTTCTACGTCGGCGCCCTCGGGGTGACCTGGTGGTTCCTGATCAGGCCGACCTGGGGTCAGCCGTGGTTGCTCGGAGCGCTGGTCGGTGCGGCGCTCGCAACCAAGTATCTCGGCCTGTTCCTGGTCCCGATCCTGGCGCTGGTCCTCGCCATCGCCCTGCTGCGCGGTTTCCGACCAGCCCTCGCCTGGTCGCGGCGGCGTGACCACCTGCTGGCCCGCACCGGCGACGCACTCCTCGCTGCGGTGCTGGTCGGACTGGTCGCGTGGGCCACGCTCTGGATCTGCTACGGCCTCCGGCCAGCGGGCTTCGAGGCGACCACGTCGCCGACCCTGAGCGCCTTCTTCGCCCGGCTGCTCGAGATTCCCGCCGTGCCCGCGATCCTGCGCCTGTTGCCGGAGCCGTGGGTCCTGGGCGTGGACTACATGAAGTACTATTCGGAGTCCGGCGGCCTGGCCTGGTTCGCCGGTCGGGTCGGCGACGGATCCCCGCTCTACTACGTCACCGCCCTGGCGACCAAGCTGCCGCTCGCCGCGCTGTTCCTGTTGCTGGTCGGCCTGGCGACACGCACGCCACGCTGGCCGCGTCACGCCGCGCCGATCTGCGTCCTGGGCATCGCCGTGCCGCTCGTCTACCTGTCGCTGTTCCAGTCGCTGCAGATCGGCCTGCGGCACATGCTCCAGGTGCTGCCACTGTTGATGCTGATCGCCGGCCGAGGTTTCGCGGCGCTCTGCACCGCGGGTCCCGCGATCCGCCTGCGTCGCGCGCTCGCCGCCGCTTCGGTCCTCGGACTGTCGGGGTTCCTGGCCCTGCATCGCGCCGACCTGCTCGGAGCCTTCCATGTCCTGAGTCCGCGGCCATCATGGCTGTACATCGACTCGAACCTCGACTGGACCAGTCCGGTGGTCGGTCGCGATCCCCATCTCGACGCGGTCCTGAGCCGGCACCCCGACTCGCAACGGGTGCATGCCGCCTCGGGTCCCCGCACCGGCACGGTCCACTTCCGCGCCATCGACTTCCTGCAGGGTGCCGGCCCCGACGGCGCGCCCACGCACTGGCTGGCCTCGCTGACTCCGATCGAACGGCGAGCTGGGTGGCTGGTGTTCCAGGTCGATCCCGCCGACCTCGAACGCGCCGCGGACCTCCCGGGCCTGCAGCCCGCCGCTCGCGCCCGCCGCCTGGTCGACGCCGCGATCGCCGAGGCCGTCGACCTCGATCCGAAGCGGGCACTCACCCTGCTCGACCGGATCCCGAACACCGACCCACCCGACCCGCGTGTGCCGGCAGTGCGCGCCCTCGCCCTGCGGCGGACCGCGACGCCCGGCGACCCGGTGCCCGCCGCCCTGGCCCTCGCCGTGGGCCGCTACGATCTCGTCGCCGCCGATCCCGCCGCGCCTCCGGGTCTCCGGGCCCAGGCCGCCTACCAGACCTTCCGGTGGCCGGAGGCCCTGGCGATCCTGGAAGCGGCAGCCGCCGAGTCGCCCCTCGACCCGGCGGCTGCGTTGCTGGAGATCGGTCTCCTGCGCCTCCTGGAGCGCCCCGCCGAGGCTCTCGAGCGCCTGCGAGCGCTCGCCGACCGGCCTGACTCGCCGCCCGCGGTCACCCTCGACGCGATGCGCGAGGAGCTGCAGCGTCTCGCAGAGGAAAACGCCCGGGTCGACGCCCGCCGGCCCCGCCGCTGACCTCCGGCGAGGCGGTCATTCCCCAAAGTCCTGGCCCACAATGCCGCCCGACAGCGTTTGCGGGCTTGCACCCCCATCGGCGCTGCCTATCGTGCAGCCCGGACGGGGTGCCGGACGAATAGCTACCGGCTCCTTCGTCGAGGCGACGGAACGCCTCCGCAGGGCGGAGACGACGAGATGACCACAAGACTCTTCGTAGGCAACCTGTCCTACGACACGACCGAGGATTCCCTCGGAGCGGCCTTCGGCGCCGATGGGCGCAATGTCCGCCGTGTCTCCATCCTGCTCGACCGCGAGACCGGCCGCCCGCGCGGCTTCGGTTTCGTCGACATGGCCACCGACGAGGATGCCCATGCGGCGATCGCGGCCATGGATGGGTTCGAACTCGACGGGCGCTCGCTGCGTGTCGACATCGCCAAGGAACGTCAGGCCGGACCGGGAGGCGGCGATCGGGGCCCGCGCCCCGACGCCGGCCGACGTGGCGGCAGCGACCGCGGCGGCCCCCCGCCGCGTCGCGACGGTGGCGGCGACCGCCCCCCGCGGCGCGAGTTCCGTGACGAAGGCCGTCCGCCTCGGGAGGAGCGATCCTTCGACGGCGACCGCGGCGGCGCGGACCGCGGCGGGAGTGACCGTGGAGGCGGTGATCGTGCGGCCGGTGACCGTGGGGCCGGTGACCGTGGAGGCAGTGACCGGAGCGGCGGGGACCGACCTGCGCCCTCTCGCGACCGGCCTCGCCAGTTCCGCCGTGACGACGCACCGCCTCGGGGTGGTGGCTGGGACGATCCCTCGCCGCCCTCACGCGGCGGCCCCAAGCGCGGCGGCAACAAGAAGGGTCGCAAGGGCCGCGGCGGCGACGACGACAGCTTCGGCGCCTGGGACGGCAACTTCGACTCGCTCTCCGACGACTTCGACGACGAGTACTGATTCTGGAGGTCGTCGCGGCACGCGACGAACTCCGGCAGGAGTCGAATCGGTCGCCCTTTGGCGGGACCCTCCGGGCCCGCGCAGGGCGCGCCGATCAGCGCCCGTCGGCCGCAGTCAGTCGCGCCCACGCCGTCACCACCAGCGCGGTGGCGACCAGCGGATCGTCCTCCTTCATCGCCGCCGAGTCGCCGACGATCGAGCCATCGGCCCGCTGCCTGCCGCACAGCGCCGCGCTGAGTCGACGTCCCTGCTCCGAGGATCCGTCGACGACCCGACTGGCCGCCTCCGACCAGTAGATCCGCAGCGCTGCCTCGAGATGCTGTTGCTCGGCCCGGAAGCCGGGCACCCGCTCGGCGCTGAAGCGCTCACGCAACCATTCCTCCGCCGCTGTGCGACGCGCCGCATCGCGCGGGTCGTCGAGGACGCGCAAGGCTCGCAGACCGTCCGCGGTCGTGGTGCCGATGGGCAACGGACATCCCCGGTCGTCGAGCCCCGCCTTGCTGCGCGCATGCACGGGAGCGGTGGTGAAGGCGAAGCCTCCCAGTGCTCCTCCCTCCCCGCAGAGATCCTGGCAGCGGAGCACGAAACCCCGCGCGGCGACCAGCATCGGATCGTCACGCGACACACCGGCGACCACGAGACCCTCGATCGCCGCGGAGGTGGTGGCCAGGGAAAGGAGCTCGGCACCGTCGGGCGCGCGAGGCGGACCGTCGCCGAGACCGAAGCCGCCGTGCTCCGGCCGATCCGCAGCCCAGCCATTGGACTCGATCAGCTGCACCGCGCGCAGGAACGCCACCGCCCGCCGCGCCAGCTCCCGATGCCGGTCGAGGCGGTTGGAGGCCCCCAGCGCCTGCAGGGTCAGCGCTGCCGTCCAGGCCGGATAGTCGACCGGCGCCGCGTCGAACGGCTGCCCGTCGAGGAACTCGAAGCCGCGCTCGACCTGTCGCAGTCGCTCGGCAGAGGGTGCCGACTCCGAGAGCACCAGGGCGCGGAGCACCACCGCGGTGGTCGACCGGCCGGCGCGCAGCACCGCGTAGTCGGTCGATCGGAACGAGCCATCCTCCGACTGTCGCGACAACAGCCACTGCTCCGCGCGGGCCGATCCCTCGGGCCTGGATCCTCCGATCCCGGTGAGATCCGTCAGGGCCACCGCGGCCACCAGGAGACCTCCCCCGAGCAGCGCCAGCCCCCCGGCGAGGCTCGCACGCCTCACCGCTCGACCATCGGCAGCATGCGCGCCGGCGACAGCAGGGTCAGGATCGACGTCGCCGTGCAGAACACGCGGCCGGTGATGCAGTGGTGCCCGAGCCAGCTGCCGTCCTTGTTCTGGCAGGCCCCGAGCGCCTGGGTCATCGCATCGAAGTAGTTGCTGGCGACCGGGCCACCCTCGATCCCGAGCGCCTGCACCGCGAACAGCGCCCCGAGGAACTCCTCGCCGCCCTCGCGCCCACCGACGTCCTGGTCGAACGACATCTTCACCAGGACCTCGGTCGCCTTGATCCCCTCGGGGCTGTGGCCTTCTCCCATGCCGTAGAGCACGCGCAGCCCACCGGCCTGGGTGACGAAGCGCATCTGCCGCCCCCACTTCTGGTCGCGGAAAGCCCCCTGCCCGGCGTCGTACACGTCCTGCTTCAGGTAGCGGACCACCTTGTCGGCCGACGCGCCGTGCACCGCGATGCCGGCGTCGTGCGCCTGCCGCAACGCCAGCCAGGCGCTGATCGTGGTCAGGATCGGCTCGTAGCTGGTCTCCCACTCGCCGTTGGCCTTCTGCAGCGAACTGATCCGATCGACTGCTTGCTGGAGCTGGTCCTGGATCCGCTCGTCGTCGTGGGTGTCGATCGCGTTGCCGAGGACCTGCGAGTAGAGCAGCGTCGCCAGGTAGAGGTCGATGTTCTCGCCGAGCTTGCGCTGCAACAGCGTGCCCTGGTCACGGCCACCGTCGTTGGAACCGAAGTACGGGATCCGCGACGCCAACCAGTCGAGGCCACGACGGATCTCGCGGTAGTAGCGCCCGCGCGTGCCGGTCGAGCCGGTCGACATGAGCGCGAGCGTGGCGATGCAGGTGTTGCCGACTTCGCCGGGGAAGCCGGGGTTGTCGCCCCAGGAACCGTCGCCGTTCTGGGCCGCGCACAACCAGTCGAGCGCCGGACGGGCGATCCTGCGAGCCGCCTCCGGAACCCCGGCCAGGGCGTCCTGCACCGGCGGCGGAGACGCCGATCCGGACAGCGCGGCGCACGAGAGCGCCAACAGATTCGCAAGGACACGTCGTTTCATCGCCTGATCACGGAGGTCGCCGGGGGATCCGCGCAGCCTAAGCGCCCGCACGGGGTTCTTGGGCACGATCCCGAACACCCGGTAGGATCTCCACGCCGCGACGACCAGCCGTGGCGCCAC
Source organism: bacterium (assembly GCA_030432695.1). Lineage (GTDB taxonomy): Bacteria > Planctomycetota > UBA1135 > UBA1135 > UBA2386 > JAUILN01. The sequence goes on from JAUILN010000005.1 coordinate 52,380, forward strand.
GGACAGGACCCATGTCGAACCTCCACCCGGGACTCCTCGCTCTCGCCATCGTCCTCGGGCTCGCGCCGCTCGCCGCACAGGCGCCGGGCGTCCGCGAACCGGTGCGTTTCGACCGCGACATCCGTCCCCTGCTCAGCGACCGCTGCTTCGCCTGCCACGGCGCGGACGCCGGTGCGCGCAAGGCCGACCTGCGGCTCGATACCTGGGAGGGCCTGACCGGAGCGATCGCCAACGGCGCCGACTTCGGTGAATGGACGCCCGCGAACCGCGCCGCGGTGGTCCCCGGTGCTCCGGAGCGCTCGATGTTGCTGCTCCGGATCGAGGCCACCGACCCGCAGCGGGTGATGCCGCCGCCGTCGTCGCACAAGCAGCTCAGCCAGGCCGAGAAGGCACTGCTACGCCGCTGGATCGTCGAGGGCGCCGACTTCCGCGACCACTGGGCGTTCGTCCCGCCCCAGTCGCCACCCGTGCCCTCCGAACTCACCGGCTGGGCCCGGACCCCGGTCGACCACTTCGTCGCCGCACGTCTCGATGCCGCGGGCCTCACCCCGCCGCCGACCGCCGACCGCGAGACCCTGATCCGTCGGGTCGCATTGGACCTCACCGGCCTGCCGCCGACCCTCGCCGAACTGGAGCGGTTCCTGCGCATTCCCGGCGACGATTGGTACACCGACCTCGTCGACCACTACCTCGCCTCGCCGCACTACGGCGAACGCATGGCGCAGGTCTGGCTCGACGCGGCGCGCTACGCCGACACCAACGGCTTCCACCACGACAACGTGCGGACCGCCTGGCCCTACCGCGACTGGGTCCTCGACGCCTTCAACTCCAACAAGCCGTACGACGAGTTCCTGGTCGAGCAGCTCGCCGGCGACCTGATCGCCGACTCCATCGATCCGACGGCCCAGGACGTCCGCGAGCTCGACCAGCTGCGCATCGCCACCGCGTTCGCGCGGATGCACAACATCAACGACGAGGGTGGCGCGATCGACCAGGAGTACCGCGTCGAGGCGATCGCCGACCGGATCGAGACCATCGCCACCGCGACGATGGGGCTGACCTTCACCTGCGCGCGCTGCCACGACCACAAGTACGACCCCTTCACCCAGGAGGACTACTACTCGCTCTGGTCGTACTTCAACTCGATCGATGAGCGCGGCGTCTACTCCAACAACTTCGAGCAGGCCCGCGCCTACCCGCCGCGGTTGATGTTCGCGCCCGATGCGCTGCGCGCCGACCTCGACGCCGCACGCAGCGACCTCGCCGCGGCGGAACGGGCCCTCGCCGAACAGCGGCCGCGCTTCGACGCCGAGCGCGCGGCCTGGGAGGAACAGCTCCGCAACGGTCTCGCCCTGGCATGGGACCGCGTCGAGGCCGGGCCCGTCACCGTCTCCGACGGCGCCCGCCTGCCGGTCCTGGAGGACGGTTCGGTCCGCGTTCCCGGCCGTCCGGAGTCGGAGACCATCACGTTCTCGTTCGTGAGCGACGCGACCGACCTGCGGGTCGTCGCCTTCGATGCGCTGGCCGATCCCTCGTTCCCCGACGGTCGCGTGGGCCTGGCGCCGAACGGCAACGCGGTGGTCTCGGCGATCACTGCCAAGGCGACCTCCCTCGCCGACCCGTCGAAGACGCACGACGTCGAGTTCGTCTGGGCCTGGGCCGACCACGAGCAGCCGAACAACGACCACGACATCCACAACCTGTTCCACACCGAAGGGCGCGACTGGGCGCTCGACGGCCATCGGGTCCCGGGCGACCGCGGCGCGCTGCTGATCGCCCGCGAGCCGTTCGGCTTCGAAGGCGGCACGCGCATCGAGGTCGAGATCGCGTGCCGGAGCCGCTACGGCCAGCACGTGGTCGGCCGGCCGCGGGTCCGGCTCGCCACCAGCCCGGCCGACACCGCGACGCTGCTGGCCAGGCTGCCGGTGGTCGCCGGCGACTGGTACGAAGCCGGCCCGTTCGCCGAGCAGAGCTTCGAGGCCGCCTGGCAGACCGCGCACGGTCCGGAAGCGACCGACGCGATCGACACCGGGCTGAGCTTCGGCAAGGTCGCCTGGAAACACCGTCCGGACATCGCCGACGACCAGCTGGTCGCGCTGCGCGGCGAGCGCAGCGCCTTCTACTTCGGCCGCACCCTGCGCACGCCGATCGCCCGACGGGTGACGCTGTCGCTCGGTAGCGACGACGGCGTGCAGGTCTTCCTTGATGGCCGCCCGGTCCTCGAGCGCAAGGTCATGCGCGGCGCGGCGGCCGGCCAGGACCGGGTCGAACTGGCGCTGTCGCCCGGCGAACACCAGCTGGTCGTCAAGGTCGTCAACAACGGTGGCCCAGGCGGCTTCGTGGCCCGTCTGATCGGCGACCGCAACGACCCCGAGCCGCTCGAGCCACTCGCCTGGCTGCCGTCGGAGCTTCGCTCGGCCGATGCCGCCGCGCGGCTCACCGGCGCCTTCGGTCGACGCTCACCGAGCTTCGCCGCCCTCGACGACGCCCGCGTGGCCGCCGAGCAACGCCTCGCCCAGCTCGACGAACAGCGGGTGCCCGTGCTGGTGATGAAGGAAGCCCCCGAGCCGGTGCCGGCCTTCGTGCTGACCCGCGGCACCTACGACGGCGCCGACCCGGACCGTCCGGTCACCCGCCGCCCGCCGGCGCCGCTCGGCCTGCCGCTCCCCGAGGGCGCACCCAACGACCGGCTCGGCTTCGCCCGCTGGCTGACCCGCCCCGACCACCCGCTGACCGCGCGGGTCCACGTGAACCGCCTGTGGCAGACCCTGTTCGGCGAAGGCCTGGTCGCCACCCAGGAGAACTTCGGCCAGCAGGGCGAGTGGCCGTCGCACCCGGAACTCCTCGACTGGCTGGCGACCCGCTTCGTGGCAACCGGCTGGAACCAGAAGGCGCTGCTGCGGCTGATCCTGCACAGCAGCGTCTACCGCCAGGAGGCGCGCGCGACTTCCCGCGCCCTCGAGATCGATCCGGCCAACCGGCTGCTGTCGTACTTCCCGCGCCGCCGCCTCGCCGGCGAGTTCGTCCGCGACCTGGCCCTCGCCGCCGCCGGCCTGCTGGTCGAAACGGTCGGTGGCCCGAGCGTGCGTCCCTACCAACCCGACGGCCTGTGGCGCGCGGTGTCGATCGGCGGCAGTTCGAACACCCAGGTGTTCCGCCGCGACGACGGCGACGCGCTGTTCCGCCGCAGCCTCTACACCTTCTGGAAGCGGACCAGCCCCAACCCGCAGATGTCGACCTTCGACGCGCCGTCCCGCGAGTTCTGCGTGGTCGAACGGAACGTCACCAACACGCCCCTTCAGGCGCTGGTGCTGTGGAACGACGAGCAGTTCGTCGAGGCCGCCCGCCACCTCGCCACGCGGGTCCTCGACGAGCTGCCCGCGCCCGGCGACGAAGCGCGACGACTCGAGCGGCTGTTCCGGCTGGCCACCGCCCGCCGCCCCGACGCCGCGACCCGCGACATCCTCGTCGCGACCCTCGGCGACTTCCGCGCCCGCTACGCCGCGCGTCCCGAAGACGCCGCCGGCCTGCTCTCCCCCGGTTCCACCGAGGTCCCCGCCGACGCGGACGCGATCGAACTCGCCGCCTGGACGATGCTCGCCAGCACCGTCCTCAACCTCGACGAGACCCTGGTCCGCGACTGACGGAGATCCCCGATGACCAACCCACTGCGTGACTCCCTCGATCTCCTGAACCGCCGCCAGTTCTTCGGCCGGACCAGCGGCACCGTGGCCGGCGGACTCGGCGTGGCGGCGCTCGGCGACCTGCTCGGGGCCCAGGCGCTCGGACTGCCGCGCTCCGACGACAAGACCGGCGGCGTGCTCGGCAAGCCGCACTTCCCGCCGCGCGCCCGCCGCGTCATCTACCTGCACATGATGGGCGGGCCGTCGCAGCTCGACCTGCTCGACCACAAGCCGCGGCTCCGCGAGATGGCCGGCAAGGACCTCCGCGCGATGCCGGAGATCCACAACGGCCAGCGCATCACCGGCATGACGAGCGGTCAGGCCAGCCTGCCGCTGGTGCCATCGCGCTTCGCGTTCGAACACGTGAAGAACGACCACGACGGCATCTGGATCAGCGAGCTGCTGCCGCACACCAAGCGCATCGCCGACAAGCTGTGCTTCGTGCACTCGGTGCACACCGACGCGATCAACCACGAGCCGGGCGTGACCTTCATGCAGACCGGCAGCCAGATCCCCGGCCGCCCATCGTTCGGCTCGTGGCTCGGCTACGGACTCGGCACGCTGAACCGCGACCTGCCGAGCTTCGTGGTGCTGATCTCGATGGGCTTCGGCAACATGCAGGCGCTGTCGACCCGGCTTTGGGACTCCGGCTTCCTACCGAGCGAGCACCAGGGCGTGCGCTTCCGTGGCGGCGACGACGCGGTGCTGTTCCTGAAGGACCCCCCGGGGGCCACCCGCCAGGATCGCCGCCGGATGCTCGACGCGGTGGCCGCGCTGAACGAGCGCGAGTACGCCCGCACCCTCGACCCCGAGGTGAAGGCCCGCATCGAGCAGGCCGAGATGGCGTTCCGGATGCAGCAGTCGGTGCCCGAACTCACCGACTTCTCCGACGAGGATCCCCGCACGCTGGAGATGTACGGGCCCAAGGTGAACCAACCCGGCACCTTCGCCGCCAACTGCCTGTTGGCCCGGCGCCTCGTCGAGCGCGACGTCCGCTTCGTCCAGCTCTACCAGCGCGGCTGGGACGCCCACGGCAACCTGCCGCGCGAGATCCGCCTGCAGTGCGAGGCGGTCGACCAACCGCAGGCCGCGCTGATCGAGGACCTCGACCGGCGGGGTCTGCTCGAGGACACGCTGGTGATCTGGGGCGGCGAGTTCGGTCGCACCGCCTACTGCCAGGGCGGCTACAGCGAGGAGACCTACGGCCGCGACCACCACGGCCGCTGCTTCACGATGTGGTTCGCCGGCGGCGGCATCCGCGGCGGCATCACCCACGGCCGCACCGACGACTTCGGCTACAACATCGTCGAGGACCCGGTCTCGGTGCACGACGTGCACGCGACCCTGCTGCGCGTGCTCGGCATCGACCACGAACGGCTGACCTACCGCTTCCAGGGCCGCGACTACCGGCTGACCGACATCGCCGGCGAGGTGGTCACGCCGATCCTGGCGTGAGCGGGGCCCTGACGACGAGTACCTGTCGAGGCGTGGGAGACTACGAGGGCGCGCGCAGGTTCAGATGCCGCAGGACCGCGCCGGCTGCAGCGCTGCCGCTGAGCCACGCACCCTCGACGCGCGGGCCGCCGCACCAGTCGCCGCAGAGCGCGAGCCCGTTGGCTGCATCGAACCGGTGATCTTCGGCCGCGGGCTCGGGCGGCAGCGCGTAGCGCCAGCGGTGCGCGCCCTGCGCGAGGATCCGGGGCAGCGTGCGGCCGGACTCGCGCGCCAACGCCTCGGCCAACACCAGGACGGCAGCCGCGGGCTCCTCCTCCAGCAGCTCGGCGGACCACGCCGGCGTGCCGTGCAGCACCCACACCTCGCGATGCGGATCGCGCCCCGGCTTGCTGGAGTTCCTGGCCGCCCAGGCCAACGGCCGGCCCAGATCGTCGCCCGCCTCGCAGAACGCGGCATCGAACGGCACGTCGAAGGGCGTTTCGAACACCAGCCAGCTGGCCAGGCACGGCGTCATCGGCACCGCGGCCGCGAAGGACGCAGCCTCGCGATCGGCGTCAGCCAGGAGTTCGGCGGCCTGCGGCGCGGGCAGGGCCACGACCAGGAAGTCGTAGCCGTCGACAGCTCCATCGCGCTCGGTGTCGAGCCGCCAGCACCCGTCGAGCCGGGCCACCGAGAGGACCCGCACGCCGAACCGGACCTCTCCGACGCCGGCGCCCAGGTGTCGGCACAAGGCGCTCATCCCCGGAGTCCCGACCAGGCGGCTGCCGGGCCGCGGGTCCGGGCCGACCCGGCCGTCGTGCAGGGTCACCACGCGCGCGTCCCACTCGGCGACGACGCCGTCCTCGATCCAGGAGTCGACCCTGGTGCGGAAGCGTGGATCACGGGCCGTGAAGTACTGCGCGCCATGGTCGACCGAGACCGCTCCGTCTTCGATCCGCCGGGTGCTGGTCCGCCCGCCGTAGCCGCGCGCCTTGTCGAAGACGTCGACGCGAAGCCCCTGGGCGCGCAGGGCGCCGGCACAGGCGAGGCCGCTGAGCCCCGCGCCGACCACCGCCACCTTCGCTGTCGAGACCGTGCCCATGCCGAGCTGGAACCGTAGCGGCGCATGCCGGGGTCGGTCCACCCGCTCGGCGTAGCGATCGACGTCGAGGCGCCGCGCATGCTCGCGTGTCGGGCGGGGCCGCACCGAACCGAGGATCCTCTGCTCGGGCTGGAACGGCCGGTCGAACAGGCCGAGACACCACCACAACCCGCCGTAGCTGGCCGGGTCGCGGCCGTCGAGCGCGTAGCGGTGGTTCAGATCCGCGAGCCGCTCCATCGCCTGCTCGACGTCGCCCGTCCAGGAGACCAACGCCTTGCCCCAGGTCATCCGCAGGTTGTTGTGCAGCTCGCCGTGGCGCAGCAGCGAGCGCTGGCAGGCATCCCAGAGCACGTCGCCGGTACGGCCGTGCGCCAGGGTCTCCCAGCTCGGCAGCAGCGGGCGCGGGTCGGCCTCGTGCTCCCGCAGCGTGTTGCGCGCCCAGGTCGGCAGGCACTCGGGATCGTGGACGTCGCGGGTGTGGAAGCACCAGGCGTAGGCGAGTTCGCGCCAGACCAGCAGCTCGTCCAGGTACTTGGCCGCCCCGTCACCATCCTGCAACGCGGCCTCCCGGGCGATGCGCAGCGGCGAGACGTGACCCCAGTGCAGCCACGCCGACATGCGGCTGACGCCGTCGCGCAAGGGATCGTTGCGGGAGCGGGAGTAGCCGACGATGCGCGCGAGGAACGCCTGCCAGCGGGCGTATCCGGCGAGCGGACCGCCGCGGGTATCGGGCACCGGCGGCACGGTGTGGTCGATCGCGCAGGCGGCGAGCAGCTCTTCGAGATCGAGCGTCGCCGGATCGACAGGCTCGAACGGCAGGGCGAACCGCGCCGCCGGGTCATCGCCCGCTGCCGGGTCGGCGGGCAGGTCGAGAGCCGGCCACTCACGGCGCAGCCGTTCGTCGCGCAGTCGCCTCGTCGCGTCGCGGAACGCGTAGGCTCGCTCGGGTCGCCTGCCCACCAGCGGCATCGGGACCACGCAGGCCGAGTCGACGGTCCACACCGGCGTGTCGACGTGCTCGACGAGCCGTCGGGTCCAGACCCTGAGCGGCGGCACCGGCAGCTCCTCGGTCACCACCAGCGCGGCCCGCTCGGCGAGCTGCCGCAGATGCGGACCGCGATGCCCCGGTCGCTCCACGTGCAGCGCGTAGACGACCCCCAGCTCGGCCAGCTCGTGCGCCACGTCGACCGCACCCTGCAACGCGAAGGCGTGCAGCCGGTCCGACGCGTAGGGATAGCGCTCGGAGACCGCGTGGTAGACCAGCACGGGGATCTCCAGCGCCGCGGCGGCCACGCGAGCCACGTCGAGGGCGGGGTTCTCGTGGCCGCGCGCCGCGGTGCGCATCCAGTAGACGACGAACTCGCCGCGCCCCGCGCACACCGGCCCGCTGCGCCGCGCGATCCGCTCCCGAAGGTGCTCGGGCAGGTCGAGATCCAAGGGCTCGGCGTCGCTCATGGGCCGCGGTCTTCGCCCTCGCCATCGGGTGGATGCGGGGATTCCCAGGCCGCCCCGCCAGGACGGCGTGCCCGTACAATGCGGGTCGACTCCAAGTCCCGGAACTACACACCATGCTTCGCTCCGTCGTCCTGCTCACGCTCCTCGCCCTGCCCCTGGCGCAGCCGACCGCCCAGAGCGCGCGCACCTGGATCGTCGACGGCGACAACCGGGCCGGCACCGACTTCACCGACATCAACGCCGCGGTCCAGGCGGTCGCACCCGGGGACCGCCTGTTCGTCCGCCGCGCCAGTCAGCCCTACGCCGCCAACCTCGTGTTCCAGAAGGGCGTCACGATCGAGCCCGAGGGCGGTCTGGTCGCGTTCGCCCTCGGCGCGTCGTTCACGATCGCCAACATTCCGGCCGGGCAGAGCTTCGCGTGGCTGGGAGTCCCGAACCCGCTGGCCGGGCCCTACCCGCTGACCGTCACCAACTGCCAGGGCACGGTGACCCTCGAAGGCCTCCGCCTGTTCCCCACCTTGACCGACGCGGCGCGCGTCCACCTGAACCACTGCTCGCTACCCGGCCGGAGCAACTTCGGCACCGCCTACCTGATGCAGCGGTCGAACGTGTTCCTCGACGGCACCGACCCGGGCAACAACTCACGGACCCTGCCGCGCTTCGACCTGATCTCGTCGACCCTCTACGCGCAGCGGGCGATCCTGACCGGTCAGGTCGACATCGGCGGCCCCTTCGGCTCGAACCCCGCCGCCGCGCTGCGCCTGTCGAGCGACTCGCGCGCGGTGCTCGGCCACGACGTCCTGCTGTCGGGCGACTCCACCTACCCGGCGGTCGAGGGCACGGGTGAGCTGGTGCTCGACCCGAGCGTCCAGGTGAACGCCAACATCGACCCGATGGTGCGCGTGGTGCACCGCGAGGTCGTCGACCTGCTCGACCTCGACCAGGATGACGCCGGCGCGCGCATCCTCGGCGTACGGGCCCGGCCACACACGTCGCACGCCCTGGTGTTCGGGGTCCCGCTGAGCCCGCCCCTGCCACTGCCCGGCCTCGGCGAACTCGGCCTCGAGCCAGCCTCGATCCTGCTGGTCACCTACCTGAACACCGATGCCCAGGGCGTCGCGCAGACCGCGCTGCCGCTCGGCGCGTTCTTCCCCCGCAACTACCTGGTCGGCTGGCAGGCCCTGGCGGTGCCACCGTCCGGTGCCTGGGAACTCTCCAACCCGGTGCTGACCTACGTGCGCTGAATTCGACAGGATCGCGCACCGGCCCGGCGAAACTCCACTCGCCGCCGGCGGCCCGGGTCACGTATCCGGCGCCATGACCGATCGCCTCCGCCCCTCCTCCCCACTCCTCGACTCGGCCGGCTGGCCCACCCGGCGCAGCATCCTCGCCGGCGGCGCCGGAGCCCTCGCGAGCCTCTCCCTCGCCGGCCGCGCCACCGCCACCGCTCCCTCGCTGCGAACACGACGCAGTGGCGCGAAGAAGAAGATCCTGATGCTCGGCGGCACCGGCTTCCTCGGCCCCGCCATCGTCCAGGCGGCGCTCGACGCCGGCCACGAAGTCACGCTCTTCAACCGCGGCCGCACCGACCCGGGCCTGTTCGCCGACCTCGAGCAGCTGCGCGGCAACCGCCGTCGCCCGATGCGCGAAGGCATGCCCGAGCAGGACCTGAGCGCGCTGAAGGGCCGGGAGTGGGACTGCGCGATCGACACCTCGGCGTACTTCACGCGCAACATGGAGGACATGGTCGGAGTCCTGAAGGACCAGGTCGGCCACTACACCTTCATCTCGTCGATCTCGGTCTACAAGGACCTCGAGAAGAACTCCAACCCGGTCGACGAGTCCTCGGAGCTGTGCACCTGCGACGACCCCTACACCTGGGAGATGGGTGCCAACTACGAGAACTACGGCGCGCTCAAGGCCTACTGCGAGAAGGCCGTCGAGGCCGGCATGCCGGGACGCGGACTGTATGTGCGACCGGGCTACATCGTCGGCCCCCGCGACAACTCCGACCGCTTCACCTACTGGCCGGTGCGCGTCGCCTCGCGCGGCGGACGGATCCTGGCGCCTGGTCACCCCGAAGCGATGCAACAGTTCATCGATGTCCGCGACCTCGGCACCTGGATCGTTCATGCGGTCACCGAGGGCCTGACCGGCGCCTTCAACGCGACCGGCTTCAAGGGCCGGATCTCGACCGCCGAGCTGCTGCACACGATGAAGGGCACGCTGAACCACGAGTGCGAGTTCACGTGGGTCGACGACGGGTTCCTGCAGGCGGAGGGCGTGAGCGCCTGGGGCGAGATGCCGTGCTGGACGCCGGCCAGCCTGTTCAACGTGTCGGCGAACGACAAGGCGATCGCCGCCGGTCTCACCTTCCGGCCGATCGCCGAGACGATCCGCGCCACCTGGGAGTGGGCGCGCGACCAGCGCGGCATGGAGCGGCCGTGGCGCGCCGGGATGACCGCGGAGCGCGAGGCCGAACTGCTGCAGAAGTGGCTGGCGCGCGGGGACGGGAAGTGAAGCTCGAGGCGTGAACCACGCGGCACGGTCGCCCGGCGCCGTGCGCGCGTACACTCGTCGCGATGCTCCTCCCCGTGCATGGACTCCGGCTCACGCTGGTCCTCGGCTCCACGCTCTGGTTGCCGTTCGAACTCGTCGCGCAATCCGACGTCCCCGTCGCCGCGCCCCCGGTGCCGCCGTTGCACGGACCCGGCTGGGAACACACCGAGGTCGCGGTCGGCGGGGTCCTGCACCGGCTGCGGTCCGGTGAACTCTTCGGTCGACGCCAGGCAGTGACCGTGCTCGAGCTGGATCCACACGCGGTCCGACTCCGGGTGGCCGCGACCGATCCCTGGTCGCGCCGGCCCACCACGCAGCTCGTGCGTGACCACGGAAGCGCGGTGGCGGCGATCAACGGCGGCTTTTTCGACACCTCGAACGGCACTCCGAGCGGGGTGATCCTGCAGGGCGGAGATCTGCGTCATCCCGCGACCGGCCGCGACGGCGAAGGAGCCGTGGTGGTCGATGCGGAGGGGCGCGCGCAGCTCGCGGTCGACCTGGCGCCGACAGCTCTCGAGCACTGGCACGAGGGCCTGTCGGCGTGGCCGGTGCTACTCCGCGATGGTGCGCTCGGGCGCGACGGCGGCTTCGACCCCGCGGGCCCGCGCCACCCCCGCTCGATGATCGGCTGGACGGCGGAGGGTCGACGGATCCTGCTCTGCGCGGTCGACGGCCGCCACGACGAGGCCGCCGGGATGACCTTCCACGAGCAGGTGCTGCTGCTGCGGGGGCTCGGCTGCGTCGACGCGCTGAACCTCGACGGCGGTGGATCGACGACGCTCTGGACCGCGACCGGCGGCGGCATCGCCAACCACCCGAGCGACAACCGTCGCTTCGACTCGGGTGGCGAGCGTGCCGTGGCCAACGCGTTGGTGGTGCTCGGCCGGGCGGTGTTCGTGCACGACGAGGAGCGGGCGGAGGTGTCGTCCGGCGTGGCCGAGACCTGCGCACGCGACGACGCGGTCGGGGGCGACGCGTTGCAGGTGCGAGCCACGTCCTCCGAGCCCGCCGAGGTGGTGTTTCGTCTTCCCGTCCCTCGGCGCACCGCGGCGACGGCCAGCTGGAGCCTGGAGATCCACCTCCCCGGCCGCAGCGACGACGGCGATCCCCAAGATCTGGAGGTCGTCCTCGACGAGGTCGTGCGGGCGGCCCGTCCCGGCGCCGACGCTCGCTGGCTCGAGATCGGGACGCGCGCCCCTGCCGACGAGCCGGCGGAACTCCGGATCCGCGGCCGCGAGCCCGGCGTGATGCTGCTGATCGACGCCGTGCGGACCGTCGAACACGAGCGCACCGACCGCTAACGTGCCCGTCTCCATCTCCCCCCGCACCTCGACGCCCCCACCCCGGGCGCCCTGCCAGCACCATGGAACACGCCATCGCCGAGAGCCGGCGCCGACTCGACCACCTCGAGGACCACCTCCGCCGCGAGAACCCCACCCTGCTGGCCACGGTCCGGGGATTCCGCAGCCTCGACCGGGTGGTCCAGGAGATGGGCCTGCTGCGCGAGGAGGACTCCTTCGCCACCCAGGTGCCTTGGCACCCGCTGGTCGCGATCCTCGGCACCTTCTCCGCCGGCAAGTCGAGCTTCCTGAATCACTACCTCGGCGTCCAGCTGCAGCGCACCGGCAACCAAGCGGTCGACGACAAGTTCACGGTCATCTGCCACGCAGCCGACGAACAGCCACGGACCCTGCCGGGATCGGCCCTCGACGCCGACCCGCGGTTCCCGTTCTTCCGGATCAGCGAGGAGATCGAGAAGGTCGCGCCGGGCGAAGGTCGCCGCAGCGACCTCTATCTGCAGCTCAAGACCTGCCAGAGTCCGGCGGTGAAGGGCAAGATCCTGATCGACTCGCCCGGATTCGACGCGGACGCGCAGCGCACCTCGATCCTGCGGCTGACCGACCACATCATCCACCTCTCGGACCTGGTGCTGGTGTTCTTCGACGCCCGCCACCCCGAGCCGGGCGCGATGCGCGACACCCTGGAGCACCTGGTCGCCGCGTCGCGCCGCCGCGCCGATGCCGACAAGTTCCTGTTCATCCTCAATCAGATGGACACCACCGCCCGCGAGGACAACCCCGAGGAGGTGTTCGCGGCGTGGCAGCGTGGGCTGGCCGAGAAGGGCCTGACCGCGGGCCGCTTCTACGCGATCTACAACCCGGACTGCTCGGTGCCGATCGACGACCCCGAGCAGCGGCGGCGCTACGAGGAGAAGCGTGACCTCGACCTGAAGGAGATCAAGGAACGGATCCAGGAGGTCGAGACCTCGCGCGCCTACCGGATCGTCGACTCGCTGGAACAGACCTGCCAGAAGATCCGCGAGGAAGCGGTGCCGGAGCTGCAGGAGGCGCTGGGCAGCTGGCGACGCCTGGTCTGGACGCTCGACGCCGCGGTGTTCGGCGCGCTGGCCCTGGTGGCGGCGTTCTTCCTCGCCAAGGACGGCGTGCAGGTGTGGCGCGAGCGCTTCGAGAGCTTCCCCGGCTTCGAACTGCCGTTCAGCACGCCGGTCGAGAACGCGCTCAAGGCGGCACTGATCCTGGCGGTGCTGTTCTTCGTCCACACCCGGCTGCGGGTCCTGGCGACCGGTGTCGTCCGCCAACGCCTGCAGCGCAAGCCACTGGAGGGCCAGGTGCCGCTGCGCATCGCCGACGCCTTCCTGCTGAGCACGCGCTTCCCGCGGCCGACCTGGGCCTCGCGGCCGAAGGGCTGGACGCGCGCCAACGAGACCGAGGTGCGCAGCGTGCTGACCGGGACCACCGGTCTGGTGCAGGAGCTGAACGACCGGTTCGCGCGGCCTACCGGCGAGGCGCAGGGTCCGGCGAGCTGATCCGGGCGTGCCTTGCCGGTTCGTCACCTGGGCAGTAAATGTCCGTGCACGTCTTGGATAGACGCCCCGCATGACGACGAATACCCCGGTCGCAAAGACCGGCTCGATGTTGTTCTGGCCGATCGCGCTGACCGCCCTCGTGCTCGCTGCACGGCTGGTCGGTGAACTGCTCGACGGCCCCGAACTCCTGTTCGGCAAGGCGGCGGGCGGCGGCTTCGCGCTCGTCTCCATCACCTACCTGGTCCCGCTGTTCGGCGCGTACTACGGCTGGCGGCTGACCGGGATGCGCGACGCGCCCGATCGGCCGGGCATCGCCTTGGGACTGTCGCTGTTCGGCGGCGTGGTCGCGATCGCCGGCGTGGCGCTGTCGATCGGAGTCCTGGAGCTGCCCTACCCGACGTTCATCTACGTCATCGCCGGCTCGGCCTTGCTGTCGCTGCTGATCTGCTGGCGGGCCTGGCCGGGCCTGTTCCGCAAGCTGTTCGTCTACGCCCTGGCGGTCCGGCTGCTGGTCGTCGCGGTCACGGTCGCGGCGCTGGCGCTCGATCTCGACACCCACTTCACCGCGCTGCCGAGCGATGCCGAAGGCGTCGAGATGCCGCTGCTGCAGCGCGGGGTGAGCCTGTGCACCCCGCAGCTGCTGTTCTGGATCCCGTTCACGACCTCGCTGGGCGGGATCTTCGGCGCGATGGCCTCGATGCTCCGCGGCCGCCGCCGCGACGACCGGATCGACGACTGATCCGTAGCTCGCGGGACCTGCTCAGCTCGCGAAGATCCGGTCCATCCGCGCCGCGATCTCCCGCAGCCGCTCCGCATCGCCGCCGGGAATCTCGGCGGTGAACCAGCCCTGGTAGCCGACGTCGTCGAAGGCGGCCATCACCTTCGGCCAGTTGCAGTCGCCCTCCAGCAGCTCGACGCGGAAGCCCTTCCACAGGCCCTCGTCCTGCTGCTTCTGGCGGCTGTACTCCTTCACGTCGACCTTCTTGATCCGGCTGCCGAGCACCTCGATCCAGTGCTCCGGCCAGGCGAAGCGCACCACGTTGCCGACGTCGAAGTAGCTGCCGAGCCACGGCGACTCGAGTTCGTCGACGTAGCGGGCCAGCTCGATGGGGCTCAGCAGGAAGTTGTTCCAGACGTTCTCGAGCGCGATGGTGATCTCGAGTTCGGCGGCCAGCGGGAGCACCTCACGGATGCAGGCCTGCGAGCGCTCGTAGGCAGCCCGGTAGCCGATCTCGGCGTTCACCACCGCCGGCACCAGCAGCACCGTCGAAGCGCCCCAGGCCTTGGCGTCGCGCAGCGCCCGCTCGAGGCCCTCGATGCCCTCGCGGCGCACCGCCGCATCGGGATGCGACAGCGGCTTCTGCCAGTGCACCGAGTCGACCACGCCGTGGACCTCCAGGCCGGTCGCCTGCCTGGCGGCCAGCACCTCTTCGACCGGCGGGCCACCGGGGCTGTCCAGCTCGACGCCGTCGAAGCCGAGCTTCTTCAGCAGCGCGAAGCGGTCGGTGAGCGAGCCCTCGACCTGCACCATGCCGAGCTTCACCGCCTTCTTGCAGCGGCGTTCGCCGGGGCTCAGCAGGTGGCCCGAAGCAGCCGCGGCAGCCGGTGCCGGCGCGGCGAAGCCCGCCCAAGCGCCCGCCGCCGCCATCCCGCCGAGGAACGACCGTCGCGACGGTCCCGAGTGCAGGTGATCGCTCATCGCAGCTCCTTGGGTCGCCACAGATCCATCAGCGTCGCCGGCGTGCCGAGCTCGATCTCGCTCCACGCCTCGATCTCGACCCGGAAGTGCGCCAGGGCCGCGGTCGGGAACGGCTGCAGCTCCGCCGACAGGTGCGACACGAGTTCCTCGAGACCGGGGTTGTGCGCGACCACCAGGATGCGCGCGGCGTCCTTGCCCGACCGCGCCACCGCTTCCAGGATCACCGCCGGAGGCGCCAGATAGAGTTCCTCCAACAACGAAGCGTCGGGGGCCCCGCAGGTCTCCGCGACCAGCTCGGCGGTCCGGCGCGCGCGCACCGCGGTGGAACTCAACACGCGGTCGGGCACCAGTCCCTCCGCCGCGAGGAGTTCCCCCATCTGCGGTGCGGAAGCCTCACCGCGTGCGTTGAGCGGTCGATCGTGGTCGCGGAGACCTGGATCGTCCCAGCCGGACTTGGCGTGCCGCAGCAGCAGGAGTTCGCGCATGGTTCAGTTCTCCGGGGTCTCGGTCGCCGGCGCACGTCGCTCGCGGAACAGCGCCAGGAACAGCAGCAGCACCGCCAGCGCGCCGGCCGCCGGCCACTGCCAGATCATCTGCCAATCCATGTGCTCGTAGGCCTGCAGCTTCAGGTCCTCGGCGCGGGCGTCGAGTTCCTTCTTCCGCGCCTCGAGCACGGGCCGGTCGGCGACCTCCGGATCGTCGAGCTGGATCTCGAGCTGCAGGGCCTCGGACTGGTACGGCTGCGCCTCTTCCAGCAGCCGGGTGGCCTCGGCCGAGGTCGCCGCGCCCTCCACCTCCCCGCCGATCTTCGCGCCGAGGAACATGCCGAGCCCGAGCGTGAACAGAACCAGGAGCCCCTGCGCCTGGCCGCGGATCGCGGTCGGCGCCTTCTGGTCGGTGTAGATCTGCCCGGTGACGAAGAAGAAGTCGTAGCAGATGCCGTGCAGCAGGACGCCGAGCAGCACCGCGAACGCCATGTCGTTCGGCACCGCCCAGGCGAACAGGCCGTAGCGGATCACCCAGGCGGCCATGCCGACCGCAAGCATCCACTTCACGCCGAGCCGCGCGAAGAAGAACGGCATCACCGCCATGAAGAAGACCTCGGAGCCCTGCCCGAACGACATCTTCAGCGGCGTGTCCGCGACCCCGGCCGCCTGCAGGCCGCGCTCGGCGAGCTGGTAGTAGAACGCCAGCGGGATGCAGATCAGGAACGAGCAGACCATGAAGACCAGGTAGTTCCGGTCCTTCAGCAGCTTGAAGGCGTCGAAGCCCAGCAGCTCGCCAACGGTGGCGCGGCCGGTGGCGGTCGGCGGGGTCGCCGGCAGCGTGAACGCGTAGACACCAAGCACCGCCGAGGTGATCGCAGCGAGCTGGAACATGCCGATCGACGCTCCCATTCCCAGGCCCACCAGGCTCACGCCCGCGACGATCCAGCCGATCGTCCCGAACACCCGGATCATCGGGAACTGCTTCTCCGAGTCCTGGACGTTGCGCATCGCCAGCGTGTTGGTCAGCGCCAACGTCGGGAAGTAGCAGAGCATGTGCCCGAAGAAGACCCAGTTGATCGCGTCCGGGTCGGGCCTCTCCACGCGCATCAGCGTGGTCGCGTAGTACATCAGCGCGGCGCCCAGCAGGTGCAGGACGCCGAGCACCCGCTGCGCCGAGAAGAAGCGGTCGGCGACCATGCCGACGAACAGCGGCGAGATCATCCCGGCGATCGGGCCGACCGAGTACGTCCAGCCGATGTCGGCGCCCTTGAAGCCGATCTTGCCGAGGAACGACGGTGCCGTGACGTACCAGCTCCCCCAGAGGAAGAACTGGAGGAACATCATCACCGAGAGCCGGGGAACGGCGAGCGAGCTCTGCATGGGGCCGCCATGATGCCCGGTGGCCGCTCCCGGGACCACGGCGACCCGCAGCCGCGAATGGGCCGCGGCTACTTCGCCAGCAGCTCGCCGAGACCCGCCGCGAGCCGCTCGCCGATGCGGCGTTGGCCGAGTTCGTCGGGGTAGCCCTCGAGCGGGTCGAAGATCCCACGCGTGCCGGTCTCGCCCGGCGACGAACCCGCGAGGACACACGGCACGCCGACCCGTTCACAGGCACCCTGGAGCCGCTCGCCGCGGGCACCGAGGTCGACGACGACGGCGCGGAGACCATCCTGCCGCGCCGCGCCCACGGCCTCGACCAATTCCTCGACCGGCACGATCGTTCCATCCCCCGGCGCCGGAGCGTGCGAGAGCCGCCAGACCACGTCGTGGATCGCCGGCAGCCACTCGCCCCAGCCGGCGCGCGGCAGCTCGCCGTCGCGGATCGCGCGGAGTTCGTCACTCAATCCACCCGCCGCGGCGCGGTCGAAGACCAGCACGAGGTCGGGCTCCAGGCTCGCGGCAGCCTTCAGACGCTCAGGAAGCCGCTCGAGGGTCTCGAAGGGATGCGACAGGTCGACCACCTCCCACGATTCCCCGGTGGCGCGGCGCAGCTGGTCCTCGACGACCCGCACCGCGGTCGCCTCGGCCTCGACTCCGATGCCGAACACCGCGCCGTCGCCGAACACGACCACACGACGTCTCGGACCAGCCCCCGCGCCGTCGGCGCTCGAGACCCGGCGGCGACCGCTCGCGTCCGCCTCGAGTCGGTAGTCGCCACCGCCGAGCAGCACGTCGGTGCCCTGGCGGAGCCGCCAGGCCGCTGGACCTCCGGTGACCCGTTCACTGGCCGCGGCGATGCGGCGGAAGTCGACGAGCCGCCCGATATGCAGCGGCTCGATCGCTCCGAAGGTGGATTCGAGGAGGACCGTGACGAGTGCCAGCCCGGCGACCACCAGACCGCCGACACGGAAGGCCCGCCTCACGAGGTCGAGGCCCCCTCGGGCAGCGTGCCGCCACCGGCGGCACGCGAGCGTTCCATGGCCCAGGCGACCACGCCGAGGCCGGCCACGCCCCACTGGATCCAATAGAACATGTTCACCCAGAAGTTGAGGCCCGACTGGAAGCCGTAGCTGTGCAGGCCGACGCCCATCAGGTTCACGCCCCACCAGGAGAACGCGACGATCGAGTTGCCGAAGATCGCGAGGATCGAGATCCCGAGGTTCCGGACCAACCCACCCATCCGAGCGTGCAGGATCAGCAGGTTCCACAAGACGATCATCAGGGCGCCGTTCTCCTTCGGGTCCCAGCCCCAGAAGCGGCCCCAGGAGTCGTTGGCCCAGATGCCGCCGGAAATGGTGCCGAAGGTCGAGAACAGCGTCGCGAAGCACAGGACCCCGTAGGTCATGCGTGCGACCGATCGGTAGAAGGTCTTGTCGTCGCGCCGGATCCCGAACAGCTTGCCGAACACGAAGATGTGCGCCACGAAGCCGGCGAGCATCGTCGCCGCGTAACCGAGGGTCACCGTGGTCACGTGGACACCGAGCCAGAAGTTGGTGTCGAGCACCGCCTGCAGCTGCGGCATCGTGTCCTTGGCGTCGTTCATCTCGAACATGTACGCCACGAACATCCCCAAGGCCCCGAGCGCGGCCCCGACCGACAGCGCGATCCGCCGCGGTGAGATCACCTCGACGATCAGGCACACCAGCGCGGTGCAGCCGGTGATGAACAGGATCGTCTCGTAGAGCGTCGACACCGGCGGCCGCTCGCGCAGGATGCAACGCTGCACGATGCCGATCACCACCAGCACGGTCGCCACCGACGAGACCCCGAACGAGGACCAGGCCAGAGCCCCCGAACGGGGCACCAGCCACATCACCGCGGCGAGCACGAAGGCCAGCAGGTAGAACCACTGCGCCTTGTAGAACCAGTCGGCATCGTGGTAGCTGACCTCGAGGTCGATGCCGCCGAGTTCACCGCGACGCTCGGCCATCCCCCGGACGTGCTCCACGAACGCGACTCCCGGGCCGGCCAACGCACCGGAGCCGGACTCCGACGCAGTGACCACGTCTTCGTAGAGCCGCAGCGCCTCGGTCTGGGCCGCGTGGGGCTCAGGGCCGTCGTGGCGGTACTCCTCGAACACGCCCGGCAGGTTGAGCCACGCCGACTCGCGATGGTCCGCCGGCGGCAGCCAGATCACGAACTTCGAGCGCTCGGCGAGGTCCCGGAGGTTGTTGAGGAAGCCGGCGACCCGCTGCAGCTCCAGCTCCGAGATGTCGGATCCACTGCCGGCCTGCTGTTCGAGCTTCCGGTAGGCCTCCATCAGGGTCTGCAGTCGGATCGTCGCCTCGGTGAAGCCGACGCTCTGCCGCTCCGCACCGGCAGCTTCGCCAGTCTCGCCGAACGCGGCGCGCAGGATCTGCGACTCGCCGAGCGGCAGCTGGATCCGCGCGGCGTCGAACACCGAGCGCAGCCGCGAGTACTCGTACAGGTCGTTGTAGAGGTAGACGAGCTGGTTCTGCAGGCGCGTCCGCTCCTTCTCCGGGATCTCGCGGTAGCGCTCGAACTCCTGCTCCAGCTTCTGGACACCCGGCAGCAGCTCGTCGAACGAATAGCGGTCGCGCTTGCGCTTCGCGGCCTCGCCGAGGCCGATCAAGTCGAAGACATCGCGGTCGGCGATCACGAAGGTCGGATAGCCATCGGCCTGGAGCGGATACAGCATCACGTCCAGGGCCCATTCGGTGGCGCTGAGCGTGGTTCCCGACAACTCGCCCAACTGCGGATCATCCGGCAGGTGCAGCGTCCGCTTCTCGTTCATCCGCAGCAGCGCGAACCGCGCCACAGTGTCGAACGGCTTGATCCGCCCACCCTCCTGGACCGGCAGCGTGCGGAACGCGTCCACCACCTCCTCGGGGTAGGGCCTCGTCCGTCGCGGGCCATCGCCCTGCTGTGCGCTGACCGACATGCAGAGCAGGAGAACCGCGATGACGCACGAGAGCGTCCGCGCGGAGAGATTCCGGAGATGCACCGCGTTCATGCTTCGACTCCCTTGCGTGCGGCCGCGACCAGCGGATCGGCTCCGCGCGAACGCGCCACCGACTCCCGGTCGATGAAGCGCAGCAGCATCAGCCCGAAATGCAGCAACATCCCGGCTGCGATCACCCACATCGAATACCACGGCCACTGGTCGGCCGGATTCTCGACCACCGAGAATCCCGAGTAGAGCCGCTCGCCCGGCCGCGCATTGGTCGGACCCCACGACGACTGGAACACGATCATGTCGTCCTGCCGCAGCGGCTCGTTCATGCGGATCTTGTGCTTCGCCGGCCCGTCCTCGTCGATGACCGTCACGTCCGACATGTAGACCTTCGGGATCATCGTGTTGGGGTAGTACTCGTGGGTGAACTCGTCGAGCTTCACCGTGAAGGGCATCGGCAGCTCCTTCTTGCGCAGGGTGATCCCGAAGCGTCGACCGTCCGCGGCGTCGACCGTCATCGGTGCCCGCTCGAAGCCCCAGAGCAGCCCCTCGGTCGGCGCCCGACCATCGCCATGGTCGACCGTGATCCGGCATCCCGCGACGTTGCGTTCGTGCTCGAGTTCGAGTTCCAGCGGCTTCAGGTAGGCCCCGTCCACCGCCGGAAACGGTGACGCCGCGAACGGTGGCGCGGTCATCGGCGTCGAGTTGAGCAGGAAGTCGTGGATCGTGAACTTGAACGGCAGGCCCTCGGCGCTGACCCGTGCCGTACGGCCGTCGTAGCGATCCAGGAACTCGCCGTCGGGCACGATCCACTGCCGCACGCCGTCGTCGACCGCCTCCTCGAGGACGATCTCCCAGTCGTGGTGGCTGCGGTAGACGCTGGAGCGCTCGCCCTCGAAGAGCTGCAGGTAGCCCTCCGTCGCCATCATGCCCTTCACGAAGCCCGCACCGAGCAGCAGCACGATGCCGATGTGGGTGATCAGGATGCCGGCCTTCTGCCACTTCCAGCGCACCTTCACCAGACCCCCGATCAGCAGGTTGACGAACAGCACCGACATCAGGGTCATCCCGCCGGGCAGCGGGAACGGCACGATTCCGGCCAGGCGCTCGACGTAGAGCCAGGACTCGAAGTACTTCTTCTGGGCCATGAACAGGCCCATGTGCTCCTGCGCGCGGGTGCCGAGCCAGGTCATCAGGGTCAGCAGCGCCAGCAGCGCGACGCTCAGCCACAAGGAGCCGAGCACGCCGCCGAGCTTCGAGAAGATCGCTTTCACCATGGTGGTCTCCTGCAGTCCTTCGAGGTGATGGTTCGCCGAGTCGAGGCTCAATCGAGGCGCAGCTCGGCGCAGAACTGGCGGAAGGCCGCCTCATGGGCCCGCACCGCGGCAGAGGGTCCGTCCATCTTCACGAACACCGTCTTGTCGCCGAGGGGGCACATCACGCCGAACATGCCGCGCGTGACCTCGTCCTCGTGCGTCAGGTCGACGAACTTGCCGCTGGTCCCGAGCATCTCGATGGTCTCCAGCGCGTCGATCTCTTCGGGTCGGAGCATCGACTGACCGTACTGGCCGACCCAGCGACGGATGTTGTTGATCTCCCCACCACCGTCGCCTCCCAGCACCGAACTCCAGATCCGCACCCCGGGTGCGACCTGGTAGTGGGCGGTACGGAACTGGTCGTCACCTAGCGGCTGCCACTCGTCGGGCACCGACCAGGCCAGGCCCCCGCCACGCGTCGCGCCGGCCTCGGCATCGGCGAGACTTCCCACGAAGCCCTCGAAGGCCGGCAGCTGAGCCTCGACGTCGTCCGCGGTGCCGGTGATCCGCACGAACACCGAGCGGTCGGCGGCGAACAGCATCCGACCGACCAGCCGCTTCGACCGATCGGGTGCGATCAGATCGAGCGACAGGGCGTCCTGACCGAGCAGCGTCGCGTGGGCCAACTCCTCCAGGTCGTCGTCACCGACGGCCGCGAGGCCCATCTGGGTGCGCCAGCGGTTGACGTTGTCCAGCACCCCTCCTGCGCCGGGGCCGAGCTGCGTCACCCACGAGGTGATGCCCGGCCCGGTCAGATTCACCTGCCGCATGTCGCTCGCGGGAGCCTCGCTCCAGCCGTCCGGCAGGTCGTACTCGAACTGCGCAGACGGCGACCTGGCAGCGCTCGGCTGCCGTTGCCGCAGCCCGAACCGGTCCTTGGTGCTCGCTCCCAGCGGCATGGTCGGCCCGGTCCTGGTGCCTGGGGCGCCGAGCTGGACGTCGCGGTGCTCGGGGGCACATGCAACCAGCAGGACCAGAAGCAGCAGCGGGGTGCTGCCCACAGGCGGGAGGAATCGCATCGGGGAGCAGGTCTGGCAGGATGGGGCCCGGGCTTGCCCGGGGTTCTCCGGTTTCGCCCGGAATGAGGACACCGGCGTGAGGAGGCCTGAGGATGGGATCGGACTCGGCCCGGAGGACCACGCCGCCACCCACTACGAGTCTTGGGCAATGGACCGGCTCCGGTTGGAATTCCGACCGGATGCCCACCCGACACGCCCGCTCCGAATGATAGGTTGCCGGGCGCGCGCAGCAACGAGGCGGGCCCTCCGAGACTCCTGGGATTGCCCGGTGGGAACGGGCTATCCCGTAGGATCCGTGGCCGCCGCGGCCCGCGCGGTGCCCCGGATCGATGAACTGGCTCGCCCACCTCCGTCTCGCCGCCGACGAGCCACTGCTCCGCCTCGGGAACCTGGCCGGTGACTTCGTCACAGGAATCGATCTGAGCGCGCTGCACCCGACCCTCCGCCTGGGCATCCGGCAGCACCGCGCGATCGACCGCTACACCGACCGACACCCGGTCGTCAGACGCTCCCGACGCCGGCTGCCGCCCGAGCTACGCCGGGTCGGCGGGATCCTGGTCGACGTCTACTTCGACCACTTCCTGGCGTGTCGTTGGAGCGAACTCGGGACCGGCAGCGACCTCCCCAGCTACGCGGCCAGCGTCCGGGCGGAACTTGAGACCCGTCGGGACCAACTCCCCTCCCGCCTCGCGGCTCTCCCAGCCGCCGGGCTCGAGCGCTGGCTCGCCTCTTACGACCGACTGGACGGGATCGCCGACGTGCTGGAGCGGATGGAGCGAAGGACGGGCGGTCGGGTGCGACTGCGGGCAGGCGCCGCGTTCCTGGCGCGCGAGCACGCCGCACTGGCCGACGACTTCGAGGCGTTCTGGCCCCGGATCATGGCCTGGAGTGGCAGCGTGGTCCGTAACCCCGCATCGCGCCGCTGAACTCGACGCCGCTGAACTCCACGTCGGTCGACTCCCCACCGACACAGCACCAATGAAAAAGCCGCGCCCGGCGACGAGCCGGGCGCGGCATTGGTATCCCGTAGGGGATTCGAACCCCTGTTACCAGGATGAAAACCTGGTGTCCTAGGCCGGGCTAGACGAACGGGACATGTGCGGGCGGAAGAAGGTAGCGACGGATCCCCGGGTTTCAACCCCTGGGACTCGCGTGCAGGCCGACTCTCGTGCTCAACCCAGCGAGCGGAACTCCTGCACGCTCGGCAGGTCCTTCAGCGACCGCAACCCGAAGCGCTCCAGGAACACCTGGGTGGTGCCGTACTGCAGCGGCCGACCCGGCACGTCGGCGCGGCCGACGACCTTGACCAGCTTGTGGTCGAGCAGGCTCTTGAGCATCGGCCCGACCTTCACGCCGCGGATCGCCTCGATCTCCAGGCGGATCACCGGCTGTTGGTAGGCGATCACCGCGAGGGTCTCCAGCGCCGCCGGCGACAGACGCTCGGCCTTGCGGGCCTTGCGGAGCCGCACCAGATACGGGAACACCTCGGGCGAGGTCCCGAGCCGGATCGTCTCGCCGGCATGGACCACCTCGAGCGGCATGCCCATCGCGCGCAGGTCCTCGTCGAGTCGCTCCAACGCCGCCTCGACGGCCTTCTGGCTCGAGTTGCAGATCTCGGCGAGACGCACCGCCTTCATCGGCTCACGCGCGGTGAGCAGCACCGCGACCAGCACCCGCGACAGCGCACCGGGCTCGGTGAGTTCCGGGACCTCGGCGTCGTCGTCGATCGAGGGCACGCTCGCCGCCGACTCGAGGGGCAGCTCTGCGGGCACCTCGAGCGGCATCGCCGGCGCGAAGGGCGCCACTCCGGAATCCTCGGCCTCGACGATCCCGAGCGTGTCGTCCTCGTCCGGCCCGGATCCGGGCTCGAACTCGCCACCCTCGTCGTCCCCGAGAGTCGGCTCCGCGAGCATCGGCTCGGCGATCTGCTCCTCCGGGTCGTCGGAAACGAGCTGATCCACCTCGGGCACCGCGCGGTCAGCCTCGGAGAGCTGGTCCGCCTCCGACAATTCCACGGGCCCGAAGTCCTCGACATCCCCGTCGGCCTGGTCCCGGTGCAATGCCGCGGCGAGATCCGGACGCGGCCGCACGACGATCTCCGAGGACAGGATCTCAGAAGCCTGGATCTCAGAGGCCTGCATCTCAGAGGCCTGCATCTCAGAGGACTCGCCGTCCGGGTCGGGGATCTCCGGCGCACCCTCGACAGGCTCGTCCGAAGACTTCGCACCCCGCTCGGGCACGTCGCCTGCCTGGGCCGCATCGAAGCTCCCAGGGCCATCAGGGCCGTCTCCGGCCTCAGGCGCCCGCTCGTCGGATCCAGCCTGTTCCACGACACACTCCTCGGGCTCGCGCGTCCCGCGCGAGGCGTCCGATGCCGGAGCCTCGTCGATCGACGACTCCTCGATCGTGATCTCCTCCAGGCGGATGACCTCCGCGGGCCCCTTGCGCCGCTTCCCACGAGGGGACGGACCTGTCGACAGAGGCTCGCGCGAAATGTCTCCCATGGTCCGAACTCTAACGCCCGCCGTCGTCTGCGGAAAGGTCTCCGGTGGACCGACAGTACTGCATCACGAAGGCATTCTGCTCGAACGGGGTGATCGGTCGCTGGTCGAGTCCGGCCTCGATCTCCCGCTGGACTTCCGCGAACGGCACGTCGCGGCGCGGCAGCTTCCGCAGGCAGTAGACGATCGCATGCCGCTCGCTGCCGGGCATCGGGATCGGATCGGACACCGCGCCGACCTCCAGCCCGAAGGCGGTGGTTGCCACCGGGTGTCGGAAGGCCCGGCCGAACGGCGCGAGGTAGCCGCCGTCCCGCTGGCTGCCGTCTTCCGAGAGCTGTTTGGCCAAAGCGGCGAAGTCGGCGCCCTGGCGGACCTTGTCGCGGACCTCGCAGAGCACCTCGGTGTCGCCGTGAACCATGTAGCGGGCCTCGACGCGGTCCTCGAGCAGGCCCAGGTAGCGGATCACCAACCCGCGGTAGCGGACCATCGCGACGTTGCGCCGCACGGCCTCGCGGTATTCGTCCAGCTCCAGGTCGAACAGCCGCTGGACGTACTCCTCGAGCGAGTAGCGTCCGGTCAGCTCGACCTCGGTGCGCAGCAGCTCCTCCTGCTCCTCGGCGAGCTCCTCGACCCGCTGAACGTCGAGCCGGATCTCGTAGCGTCGCGCCATCTCGGCAACCACCACGTCCCCCACCGCCACGTCGACCCAGGTCCGGGCCTGCTGCCGGGCGTCGAGGAGGATCCGGTCGAAGACCTGGCTCTTGCGGATCTCGACGTCGCCGACCCGGGCCACCACGCCGTCGACCGCGGGCGTGGGCGGATCGAGGACCTCGGGTCCGAAACCCTGGGCCGAGTTTCCCGGCCCCGGTCGGGCCGCGAGTCGGACCTCGACCTCGCGTGCCGGTGGTGGCGGGAGGACCCGTCCCGGCCGATCGATCGTCTCCCGATTCCGCGGCCCGCTGCCGCCGCGCGGCCCGCCCGCTGCGCACCCGGCGAGACCGCCGACGACCAGCGACAGCAGGAGCGCCGCGGCCGCAGCAACTCCGTGGAGTCGGCCGTGGCTGTCCCAGAGCGTCATCGGGCGCGGATCACCCGGGTGAAGCGGGTGCCGTGGCACAGCGGACAGCGGAGCTTCTCCTCCCGGCCGGACTGACCGAGCTGGACGAGATGGCCCAGCCCGTCGCAGGTGGCGCACTCGCTGGCGAAGGCGCGCACGACCTCCATCTGGCCGCCGTATTCGGCGAAGTACGACCGCAGCCACGAGGTCCGCTCCTGGCGGCTCGCGTCGCGCCACCAGTCCTCCTCGCTGACCTCACCGGAGCCGGCGCCACCCGGTCCGCCGCTCTGCGCCAGCTGCCGACCGCGCTTCTGGACCTCGCGGATCTTGCGCATGATCCGCTCCAGCTCGCGGTCCTGCGCCGAGTCGCCGGCCCCGACGGTCTGGCCGGCGGCGTCACCGTGTGCGGTGTCCTTCAACACGGCGTCGTCTCCGAGCAGCCACGAACCGATGCCGTAGCTGTAGAGCGTGGCGCGTACGTGGCCGGCCTCCAGCCGCTGTCGCCACAGATTCTCGACCTCCTCGGCTTCGATGTCGAGCAGGTCACCGATCTTGGCAAACACGTCCTGCGCCATCCGGTCCTCGGCGTAGGTCCGCGCCTGGGTCAGCGAGAAGTCGTCCTCCTTGGCCTGATCCTCGGCGACCCGGCTCACGGTCCGGTCCCAGTCCTGCCGCACCTGGTCGACCAGGTTGCGCTCACGCGCCGACTCCAGCTTCTGCTCGGCGCGCTCCAGCTCCTTCATCAGCTTGGAGTCGGCGAAGCGCTGCCGGAACTCGGCGACCAGCTCGCGGCCCTTCGTCCACTCCTTGCGGTTGCGCATCACGCTGATCTGCGACAGCAGACCGCGTTCCTCGGCGGCTTCCTGCAGCAGCCGGATGCGGGCGAGCATGCCCTCGAGCTGGGACTTCTGCTTGCCGCCGCCGAGCTCGTCGGCGCGCACCAGGTGCTGCTCGGCCTGGTCGTAGAGCCCCACCCGCCGCAGCGCCTCGGCCAACTGGATGTGCTTGTCGGCGTCGTCACCCGGCTGGATCTCGTCGAGCTTGATCTGGTAGTACTCGCCCTTGGTGTAGATCTCGAAGACCGGCACCTCGATCTTGCGGACGTTCTTCACGTCGGCCTGCTTCACCGGCAGGATGCCGCTCTTCTGCTTGACCTGCAGGAAGCCGTCCTTGCGGTCGAGGACCAGACCGATGATCTCGACCCGCGTGCCGCCGGCGATCGCGTAGACGATCTCGTCGGCGAGCACGGTGACCTCGCCCTCCTCCTCGACCACGATGCCCTCGAGCCGCTTGAGGCGTTCGGCGTGCAGGGTCGACAGGTCGGCCCAGTCGAGTTCGAGCAGGCCGCCGTTGTCGAGGCGGCGGAAGCTCAGACCGTCGCTGGTGGCGTCGAGGACTTCGCCGACGAGGACCTTACCGTCCCGCAGCTGGATGGCCTGGGCGGCCGCATCCTCGGCGATCACGCCGAAGGCGCCCAGCGCCACGCACCCGGCGGCCAACCACCGCGTCGTCGATTCGAACCAGCTCGTGTTTCGGGTCGCCATGCTTTGCTCCGTAGTCTCTTGCCGTTGCCGGTCGGGGGTGATCACCGGTACTCCGTCCGCTGCCCGACGCGCCGCGAGAAGGGCACCTGACGCGGCAGGATCCGCTTCAGCTCCACGCCCTGCTCCTCGCCCTGTTCGTTCCACGCGACGCGCACGGTCACCAGCACCAGGTCGGGGCGGGCCTGGTCGGTGGTGTAGCTCGCGGTGTAGCGCATTCCGGGGAATCCGTCGATCACCTCGACCACCTCGGACTCGATCGCCAGATCCTCCGCGACCCAGTCCGGATCGGTCGGGATCGGGTGGTCGGCGAGGGTGCTGCGCTGCAGGTCGTGGAGGATGCGGTCGGCGAGGACCACCGCGCGGCCGCGCATCTCGGCGGTGCGCCGGGTGCCGACACCGACCGACAGCACGCCGAGCAGGGTGGTGATCCCGAAGGTCAGGATCGCCATCGCGATCAGCAGCTCGAGCAGGGTGAAGCCGGCGTCGGGCCGACTGTTCCCCGAGGGCCGGTGGCTCGTCGCGAACTCAGACATCGGAATCCTTGCCATGCGGCACCTGGAAGTAGAGTTCGAGCGTGCGCCCCACTCGCACCGGGGTGCCACTCGGGTGGTCGACCGCGGTCGTACCGCGCACGCCCCGCACCAGCCCGTCGACCCGACCGCCGGAGTGGTCGGCGAACCGCACCCACTCCGAACCGATCTTCAGGTAGCGCGGTTCGGCGACGCCCGGCACCGACTCCTCGCGGTCCAGCATCAGCTCGCGGTCCTCGCGACCCAGCGCGCGTGTGAGGTAGGCGTCGGGCGCGACCTCGGGACTCCGTCCGACCACCATCGTGACCCTGATCCAACGCGGGAACACATCGTCGCGGGCATCGCGAAGGCTGTCGAACCCCTTGTCGAGGCCGAACTGCCCGTCCTGCTCGCCGGCGGCCAGGAAGATCCCGGCCCGGGCGGAGTCCCAGACCCGCTCGGGACCGCCCTGGCCCGACGAGTTCCACGCGGTCGTGCGCTGCGACCACAGCTCGATGTCGAAGTGCAACAGCCCGGTCGCGATGACCTCGCTGCCGCGCCGCATCGCGCCGACGTCGAGTTCCAGGTCGCGCGGCTCGGCCAGCGCGTCGATCGGGTACTCGTCCTCGGTGAAGAACTCGGGTGACGACAGTCGGATCCGCCGCCGCAGTTCGAAGTACTCGCCGCTCTCGTCGAGCGGCCAGGGCAGCAGCAGCATCTCGCCGCGGCCCCGGCGCGGCCAGCCGGTGATCAGCTCGTCGACCCGCATCTCCAGTGCCTGGTCATCGAGTTGTCCGACCTGGTCGAGAACGTAGTCGCGCAGCTCTTCGCGCAGCAGCCGCTCCTCGGCCGCCTTGGTCAGCGACACGGTAGCGCGCAGCACCGGGATCTCGGGCAGCGGCGGCCCATCGACCGACTGCACTCCCCCGGCGATGCGGTGCACGATCATCCGCGCATCGACGGTGGCCTCGCCCGCCTCTGGATCGGTGACCGGACCGGCCAGGAGATCGACCGAGAGCTCGACGGCGCGGTGGGCCACCAGCGTCCGGTCGGCGAGGTCCTGCCCGCTCTCGCCCTCGTCGAACAGCTTCGCTCCCGAGCTGACCAGTTGCACCAGCAACAGCAGGAAGGTCGACAGCAGACCCATCACCACGACCAGCTCCAAGAGGGTGAAGCCGGACTGGGCAGGCGCACCTCGGACGTGGTTCGACAGCTCGGTGCTCATCGTGTCGTCACCTCCTCCTGCAGGATCCGCGTCTCGCCCTCGTAGTCGAGAAGGTAGGTACGGATCGTCGGCGCCTGCTTCCAGCCCTGCGCCATCCAGGTCTGTGCGCTGAACGCGCCGGGCGAGTAGACATGCTGGAAGCGGGCCTCGAAGCGGCGGCCGTGGGCCTGGATGCGGTTCTGCTGGCCGCCGGGCTGGCCGTCGTCGAAGCGCCACAGCCAGGGGTTCTGCTCCGGGTCCTCGTCGAAACGCGCCCGCTCGTCGAGGCGCACCATGCACTGCAGGTCGACGGTGGCCTCCGGCGCGTTCTCCTCCCAGCCGAACGACGCGAACCAGGCGGGGCCGTGGTCGAGGGTCAACTGCACGTGCGC
The DNA here is from genome assembly GCA_030432695.1 of bacterium. Classification (GTDB taxonomy): domain Bacteria; phylum Planctomycetota; class UBA1135; order UBA1135; family UBA2386; genus JAUILN01. The sequence continues at coordinate 81,523 of JAUILN010000005.1, forward strand.
CAGCGCCGGATCCTCGGCCCGCTCGTGGAAGCGGTCCCAGTAGCGGAACGGCATCCACACCACCGGCGAGCCGCCGGTCAGCGAGCCGGGCACGGTGCCGAAGCGGCCGCGGAACAGGCCGACCCGCGCACGGCCTTCGTTCTCCGGGTCGTGCCAGCGCGGCATCGCCAGCGTGGTCCGGCCCCGGGTGAAGGTGTAGTGCAGCAGCTCCTGACCGACGAGGACGGTGCCCTCGGCCCCCGGCAGGCCACCGAGATCGTTGACCTGCACCTCGTGGTCGTTCTGGCTCAGGCCCGCGCTGAGGATCGCGGTCGGGGTCTGCTCCAGGAAGTGCACCACCGCGCCCTCGTCGTGGCCGCGCGGCAGGGTGCCGAGCATCCCGCGGCCGTTCTGCGCCACCGACACGCGGCCGGTCGAGACGTCGTAGTTCTGGTAGGCGATCAGCTCCTCGTCGATCTGCAGCATGCCGCCGGTCGCCGCGAACTGGTCGAAGTTGCCGTAGCTCCTGAGCTGCCGTGGGCGCCCACCCTCCATCAGGCCGGCCGGCGTCATGATCACGTTCGGCCGCACGTAGAACTCGTTGGCGGACTCGTTGAGCTGCTGGTCGAGCGGCCGCGGGAACGCCATGCGCGCCATCACCGCGACCTCGTCGATCAGACCGCGCATCGGCACGCCGTCGTTGGCGGCCGAGCCGCCGACGAACGCATTGTCGGCGTCGACCGCTGGCAGCTCACCAGACGGGAACTTGACCATCCGGTCGAGCAGTCGGACGTCGGTGAGATTGGCATCGCTGCGCGACGGCGCCGCCTCACCGATCAGCGGCATGGTCACCTGGTCCTGGAACGCGACCAGATAGAACGGCCACTGGCCGATGAGCTCGCGGCCCTCGTTGCCCGAGTTGCCGGTGGTGTCATCGGGGTCGATGTTGTCGGAGCGCGGGATGCCGACCGCCCAGTTGACGGTGTGCCACTCGACGCCGGGGGTCTGGCCCGACTGGCGGCGGGAACCCTGGACCAGCGCGATGCGGTCGAGGCGGCCGGGGCGCGGCGCGCTGAGACCGTAGGCGCCGCGGTCGTACTCGAAGCGCTGCACGGGCAGCACCGGGGTGCCGGCGGGCTGCGCGTGCGACGAGGTCTTTCCGAGCGGGGCCGAGATCCCCTGTCGGATGCCTCGCCCCATCTCGAGGAAGTCGGCGAAGTCGTCGCCGCGGAACTTCAGCGCCACCCGCATCGCGTGGGCGAACGGGAACTGCACCTCGACCGGATCCACGTAGCCGATCCGGCGCACGCCGTCGTTGAAGGGCGCGCCCCAGGGTTCGGTCTGCTGGTCGAAAATGGGGTTGGCGCCGCCTAGATCGTCGGGCACGGTGATCCCTCGCGAGGGATTCCCCAGTGTCACAACGCCGACGGCCGCCCGGAAGGCCCGCGAGTCGATCCGCGTCAGATGTCGGCTGTCGAGCACCGCGTTGTAGCGCACCCACTCGGTCTCGGCGTCGTCGGTGCCGTTCGGCCGGACCTGCACCCACTGCACGTAGTCCGAGTCGGCGTTCACCAGCCCACTGACCGGGATCGAGATCGGCACCACGTACGGGTAGTGCAGCGGCAGCGAGTTCGCGGACACACCCTGCCGGTCGAATTCCGGCGACCAATCGGTCACGAAGATCTTCGGCTGGGTGAAATCGAAGTTGCCGTCGGTGTCATCCGGGATGTTCACGGGCAACGTCACGTTGCGCTGCACACCGGTGAGCTGGGTGCCGGTGCGGGCCGCGTAGCGGATGACTTCAACGCCGCCGACGTAGACCCAGGATCCGATCTGGCCGCCACCGGCGCCGCCACGCGGATCCCGGGTCCGGAACGGCATCCGCCGCTGCACGATCATCGCGTAGCCGCCGCTCGCCGGGAACGCCGAGAGGATCTGGTCCGAGGCCGGCGGCGGTGGGAAGTTCAGCGCCGAGACCGGGTCGGCGAGTTCGAGATTCCCGGTCCAGCTGTTGTCGATGCCGCGCCCGAGATTCCGCGAGACCTGGCCGGCCGTGACGTTGATCGGCCGGGCGTCGGCATTGTTCGCGACCCGCGCACCGGCGAACGCGCCCAGCGAATCCGCCAACTGCGCGCCGCCGAGCTGCAGCGTCGACTGCGGATACACCGGTACCGAGTAGCCGTAGAGTTCCACGCCCGTGCCGACCGGATGGTCCGGCGCCACCGCGGGCGAGGTAGGGTCCAGCAAGTCGCGCAGCTCCTGGAGCTGGTCGCGGTTGGCATCGGTCGGGATGCCGACGTTCCACTCGTTGAAGAACATCCGCGCCGAACGGCCACCCATCGAGCTGTCGTAGGCGCAATAGAACGTCGAGTCGTCCTTGCGGCTGTACTCGAACAGCTCGAGACCCACGCGCAGCACCCCCTGCTGCGGGAAGCCCTGGGTGCTCTCCACCTGGATCGGCCGGTAGCGCTCGCGGTCGAGCAGGAAGGTCGCAGCACCGGTGTCCGGCTGGTAGACCGGGATCGCGCTCGACAGGTAGGTCTTCAGCTCCGGCTCCAGACGCGGCACGCCGTCGATGTGCAGCGACATCTGACCGGGACGGTCGCCGTGCGCCGAGATGCTGGCGTGGTACCAGAGCTGCGGCTGCAGGTTGAAGTCCGACAGCGCCAACTTCCAGGTGCCGACGCTCCGCTGCACGGCGGTGGTCGACTGCGAGGGCTGCGGATCGACGCCGGCCTCGGCCATCACCTCGAAGAACAGCGACGCCTCGCGGATCTCCAGGCGGATCCGGTTGCGGTCGGGGAACGCTGCGTTCGGGTCGGAGAGGTCGTAGAGCACCTGCGGACCGGTGTCGTCGAGACGGAACCAGAACGAGGTGGCGTGCCGCGCAGTGAGGCCACCGACGGTGGTCAGCGGAAAAGCGATCCGGCTATGGTCGCGGTTGGCACTCGGCTGCGCGCCGGGCGTGCCGCGCTCGCCGGTGTTGAGGATCCGGTAGACGCCCTCCTGGTCGAGAGCGCGGCCCTCGGGGTGCCACGCGAACGAGAAGGCATCGTGCTGGTAGACGTTGTCGGGGTAGCCGAACGGCGTCGACGAGGGCTGCGGGCGCAACCAGCCGTCGTTGCCCGACTTGTCGGGGAAGCGCGCCCGGCCGAAGCCGAAGTCCGGGAACAGCGTGGCGAGCAGGTGCGCCTCGGTACGCATCGCTGGCACCGTGCCGGCCCGGTTCGGCAGGATCGCGGAGGTGTTGATCGGACCGGTCTGCCACCACGGGCTGTGCCGGTCGATGCGCACGAACTCCTCGATCATCTCCTGGGTCGCCGCCCCCCAGATCAAGGCCTCGCCGGGCAGGGCCAGGGCGGTGCCCGACCGCTCCATCCGCGCCGCCTCCACCCCGCTGGCCATCAGCCGCACCGCGCTGGCGCGGTAGGCGACCAGCGGCGAGCTGTGGAAGCAGATCGGCGCGGTGCCCATGTCGACGTTGTCCGCGCAGCCGACCTGCAGCACGCCGTAGATGCGCCGGATGAGGTCGCGCTGGGCCCGCGATTCGGTGCGCGCCGCCAGCAGCGGCACGAAGCGGCCCGCGAAGTCCTCCCAGCCCTCGAAGGGCCGCGGCGTCAGGTCGATGCCGCCGGCACCCTCGTCGTTGTAGGCCCCGGCGTCCTCCATCGGCAGCGCGTCCACGTCGCCGCGCAGCAGACGAAGTTGTTCGGCGAGGTCGGCGGCGCGCCGCGGCGACAGGTAGGGCGGGCGGTCGACGGTCTGGCCATCGCGCACCGCACCGTTGGTCTGCGCTCGGAGGTTGGCGAACAGTGCGGTCAGCACCCGCGGGTCGGCGGTGTTCACGTTCACCGGCACGCCGACCAGCGGCTCGACCACCGTGTCGATCGGGTCGAACTGCAGCTGCAGCGGCTGCATCAAGGAGATGAACTCCTTGTTGGTCAGGTTGATCGCACCGCGGTTGCCGAGGTTGACCGTGTCGGCGACCAGCGCGTACTCCTGCTGGCGACCGTCGAGGCTGCGGATCCGCACGATGCGCCCCGCCCCCATGCCCGCCGCGGAGCGGACCATCAGGATGCGGGGCGCCGCCACCACTGCGTCGTCGAGGATCTCGAAGACCCGCTCCGCGCGGCCCCACCGGGCCGAGTTCTCGCGCAGCATCCCGACCGCGCAATAGCGCTCGAGGATCCCCATCTCGTCGTCGGTGAAGCCGGGAAAGCCGAAGGCCTCGTAGCCGCGGATCTCGCGCACCGAACCGTAGGGCTTCCGCGTTCCCGGATTGCCGTCGACGGTGTGCGGGTGCAGCACCGCGAGCACGCAGCGGAAGTCGAGCACCAGCGAGTCGGCGGCGATGATGTAGTCGCGCAGCACCGACGCGGGCAGGAAGCCCAGCTCGGCGAAGGCGCCACGGGTCAGGCCGGTGAAGGCGGTGCCGGTGGCGTCCTCGTAGCGGATCACCTCGCGGCCGATCAGCAGATAGCCGGGCACCGGGAAGCCCTCGGTGGAACCGTCGACCGGGATCTCGCTGCCACCCGACTCGACTTCCTCCGTGGTCCGGAGCGACAGGCCCAGCAGGTTGGCGAGCGTCAGCGGCGTCGCGGTGTCGAGGTCGACGCGCCGCGAGAGGTCCTCGACCTCGCCCTGTAGCAGGGTGTTGCCGAAGCCGACCGAGCCGACGTCCTGCAGACTCTCGGGAAGTTCCAGCGAGTTCGGATACTCGTCCCGACCATCGGCCGCCGGTGTCAGGTCGTAGCTGTAGCTGCCTTGCGCGGCCTGCTGCAGCAGCACGTCGCGCGCCGAGGCCGAACCCCAGTCGACGTGGACCTCGTCGAGCGCGGCCCGCGCTGCCTGGTCGCCGCGGCCCATGCTGAGGACGAACGGCCCGGCCATCGCCAGCAGGACGGCCAGCGCCAACAGGACCGCGATCAGGGCGATGCCGTGCTCGTCCGCGGAGCGGCGAGCCGGGCGTTCCGGATGCTTGTCGTTCATCGCAACACCTCCCCGACCACGCCGCCGGGTCCGATCCGGTACTCGCGCTCTTCCTCGCCGGAAGTCAGGACGAAGCGCACCGATTCCACCAGGTTGCCGTCGCGGTCGAAGGCGATCAGGTCGCGCTCCGAGGCGATCTCGACCGGACCGGGCAGGTCCTGGGTCTCGGCGAACGCGTAGGCCCAGACCGCCACCGAGTCGACCACGCCGAACACCGGCTGGTCGGGATCGGAGACGATGAAGTCGTCCTGGCCGGTCTGCAGGATCGGCAGGCTGGCCTGCTCGCGGTCGACCGGCACGCCGTCCACCTGCAGCAGGATCTCGGAGCCGGTGTGGATCAGTTCCAGCGTGTGCCACACGCCGAGCTCGAGTTGCTGCTGCCCCTGCAGGTTCACGACCGGACCGGCGCGCTCGCCGCCCTCGGTCAGCACCAGGCGCACGGTCGGAACCGAATGCTCGTCGAGCATCAGCCGGAACCCGGTGCCCAGCGACGCCACCGCCGTCTCGGCGCGTTCCTCGAGGCGCAAGTCGAGGCGCAGCGCGAAGCCGTCGTGCAGGGACCAGAAGGCCCGGCCCTCGATCGGCACCCGCAGGATCGGCAGGCGACCCGCGAAGTCGTGTCGCCGCGCCATGCCGAAGCGACCGGGCACCACCTCTCCGGTCACCACCGTCTGGCTGCCCGGGTCGTCGTCCAGCGACGTCGACTGCTCCATGTGCCAGTGGCCGACCGGCTGCAGCACCCGGGCACGGATCTTCGCACTGGCGTCGTCGGTGCGGGGGTAGATCCGGACCTCGGTCGGCGCGTGGCGACTGACCGCCGAGATCCGCGCGGCGCGGACCTGGTCGCGGACCGCGGCCAGCGCGATGTCGAGGTCGTCACCGCGGCGCGCGAGGAACCCGACCCCGATGCCCATGAGCACCGTGATCAGCGACATGACCACCAGGAGTTCGACCAGCGTGAAGCCGGGCACCGCCCGACGATCCGTGGACGAGCGCGGCGAGAGCTGTGTTCGGGACGGTTGGGTCATGGCGATCCTCTCGGGCCACGCGGTCGGCGCCGGAGCACGCTTCGACGGGCGACCGGTGGCGGGCCAACCGGTACCCGCCGATCGCGGCGGGTCAGTCCTGCGGCAACTCCGGATAGACGATGTCGTCCTCGGTGCCGAACTGCAGGTCCGCGCCGGCGGACAGGAGTTGGTACTTCTTCGCGCCGAGCGGCCCCCCGGTCCGCGGGTTCTGCACCGGCTTGCCGACCAGCTCGATGCCGTCGATCCCGTCGATGCTCTTGGTCTTGACCGTCTGCTGGCCGGTCATTCCGCTGCCGTACTTGCCGGAGAAGTAGATGAACGGCGTGCCCCAGGCATCGAGGACCTCGACCAGCTCGCGGCGCTCCAGCTGCGGGATCGGCTTCGGTGCCTTGTCGCCGTCGGTGTTGGCGAGCCAGTCCTCGTGCTCGTCGAGGGTGCCACCGGCCTGCGCGTCCATGTGGAGCTGCTGGACCAGTGATTCGATGCCGGTGTTCTTGCCGTTGTCGGGGCCGAGTTCCCACGCGCTCTGCAGCGAGCGGGCGGTGATCGTGAAGTCGTCGCTCGGGTACGTGCCGTAATGGCGCTCGTACGCCTCGATCATCGAGACGAGCTGGGTCATCCGGGCCTCGGTCTCGGTCTCGTCGCCCGCCCTGAGACCGCTGAAGATCGCCGGCGCGAGCGCGGTGATCAGCAGTGCCAGGATGCCGATGACCACCAGCAGCTCGATCAGGGTGAAGCCGGCGGCGCGGAGGGTGCCCGCGCAACGATCGGGTCGTGGAGGCATGCTCATCACTTGCTCTTCCTCCGCACCAGGCGGTAGTCGTCGAAGGTCACGTGCACGGGGCGGCCCTGCACGACCAGGGCGGTGACGAGATCGGTCGGGGTCCGCGCAGTGAGTCGCTTCAGCCGGTCGACCTGATGGACCAGCTCGTCGTTCCAGTAGAGGCGCAGCCCCAACTGGTTGGCTGCCGGGCCCGCATTGGCACCGCCGATCTCGGCGGGGACCACTTCGATCTTCAGTCGCTGCGGCTCGCTCGGGTCGGCCGCGATCTTCCCCGACAGGTCGACGATCGGGCTCTCGTCGGCACCGGCGGCCGAGGCGCCGTCTTCCACCCACGCCTCCGGCCGCAGACTGCCGTTGCTGCCCCGGCGGAAGCCCAAGGCGATCCGGAGGTCGTTGCGGCTGCCGTCGAAGGCGATCTCCAGGGCTGCGTTCTGCACCCCCTGACCGCCCTCGCGAACCTGCATCGTGGTCTCGACCGACAGGAACTCTCCTCCCGCGATCGCCTTGCGCCGGGCCTTGGAGGCCTCGCCCCCGCGACCGGTGATGCCCTGGAACTCCAGCTTCCCGACCTGGATCGACGGCCGCAGCGCCCCGTCGGAGTCCCAGAACCCGCCGACCAGGTCGCGCTCGAAGTCGTCGCGGATCTGCACCTTGCTGGCGTGGTCGTCGATGACGTCGACCAGGCTCTGCGCGAAGGCCGGGATCGAACGATCCTTGATGACCGGATCGGTGGCGAGTGCGAGCAAGCGGTCGCGCGCCTGGTTGGAGCGCTTCTGGCGGTAGTCGAGGATCGCCAGGCCGATCTGCGCGAAGCGGCTGCCGTTGGCGGCAGCCTCCTGGAAGGCGGCGCGCGCGTCATTGACCTCGCCGACGCGGGCCCGGACGTAGCCGAGCATGTCGATGTACGGGACGTAGAGCGTGCCCCGGCGATCGAGTTCGACCGTCCGGTCGGCGAAGCGCACCGCCGCGGCGATGAGTTCGGGAGTCGCGTCGCCCTGCGCATCGGCGCGCTCGACCAGGGCGCGCGTGCCCTCGGCGAAGGCCTCGGTCATGTCGTCGCGCAACGCCAGCGACGCACGCAGGGAATCGAGCGCCGCGTCATACTCGTTCGACAGGCGGCGCACCCGACCCTCGAGGTACCGGATGTAGGGATCGCGCGGGTCTGCGAGCAACGCAGCGTCCAGCGCCTCCCGGGCAAGCCCCAGGTTGCCGGTCCGCTCGTAGAGCAACGCCAGTCCGGCGAGCGCCCGCGCACGCAGCGCGGGGGCCGCGTCCCGGACCCGCTCGAACAGCGACTTCGCGTCGTCCCAGCGCGCCTGGCGGAGCCGGGTGGCGGCCAGGCCGAGGGTGGCGTCGAAGCGGAGCTCTGCGGCCGCGGCGCGCTCGAACTCGCTGGACGCGGAGTCCAGGTCGCCGCGCGCGTAGGCGATGCAACCGCGCAGGTAGGCCTTCGCTGCGGGATCCGCTGCCGATCCGATGCGGCTGGCGACGTCGGCGGCGTCCTCCAGCCCGCCGGCGGCGAGATGGACGGCAGCGATGGTCTCGAGGACCGGCACCCGGTCCTCGTCGGGCTGGACGGTGTTCGACACCCGCTCCGCGCGCTGTGCGAACGGCAACGCCTCCTCGGCGCGTCCTCGGTCGAGGAGGTACTGCGCCAGCGCAGCCAGGCTTCGCCCGTCGGTCGGCGCAACCTCGACCGCCTTGCGCAGGTGCGCCTCGGCGTCGGCCCAAAGCGTCAGTCGTGCTTCGAGTTTGCCCTGGTTGCGGTAGCGGAAGCTCGACTCGGCGATGGCGCCCTCGAGTCCCTGGTAGAGTTCGAACTCGGCGGCGAGGTCACCCTCGGCGCGAAGCACGCGGACCAGCCAGCGGAAGCCGAGCTCGTTGCCGACGTCCGCCTTGATGATCTCGCGGGCCTGGGCGACCGCCTCCTGGAACACCCAGGGCGCATTCGATCCCTCGGCGAGCAGAAAGCGGATGAACTCGATGCGTCCGGGAATCCCGGGGGGACCGCCGACCGCGTCGACCTCCTTCTTGCGCAGGGCGACCTTGTTCTCGAGGCTGTCGGCCAGCTCGATGACCGACACGTCGTCCCAGACCTGCCCGGTCGCGACGATCTCACCGGTCTTGTTCGACACCCAGTCGAACTGGATCGGCGGCAGGACGGCCCGCCCGACCAGGTCGAGCTTGTCCTGGTTGAGGATCCGCCCGTAGAACCAGCTGGGACTGGACTCGCGGCGCAGCCGGTCGTAGCGCTGCCGCAGGACCTCTGCCGAGAGCTCGCCGATCGGTCCCTGCGGGACGTCCAACTCGTCGCCGCCTTCGTCGTCCTCGGCACTCGCGCCATTTGCGGCCCCGGGGTCGGCGGCTCCGCCGAACGAGTGCGGCACCGGCGGTCCCGCGTCCATCCGCAACAGGTGATACGAGCCGCTCTCCGGCCCCGGCTGCAGCGGCAGTGCGATCACGGGCAACGGTCCGAGCGGCGGATACTCGAGGCGGGTCGGCGGCAGCGGGGCGGCCTCCGACGGTTCGCGGAACAGATCCTCAGGCGGGATCCGGGCCCCGCCCTGCGCCTCGGCGAGGGCCACAGCCACCGGCTGGTTGGAGGGCAGGTCGTCCTTGGAGGGCCGCACCTGAGTCGGGATCGAGGCCGACGACCGACTGGTCCACATCCAAGCGCACAGCGCGAGGACGACCAGGAACAGCACAGGCTCCTTGCGAAGATTCATCGGTTGTCAGCCCCCTGCGCGCGCGCTCGCGTCCCGTGGTTCAACCGGACGCGCCGGCCTACTCCGCGACACCCGGGTCCCGCCTGGATCTCTGCGTGAACGGTCCTGTCTGACTCTGCTTGACGCCTCATGACTGCGTGGGATCCTTCACGGTCAACACCGCGAGCGTGCCACGGACGGTCAGCGGGTCGCCGACCTGTTCGCCTTGCTTGACCATGAGGCCCGGCTGCAGTGCGAGCGGCGGATTCTGACCGCGCAGCGCCTCGAACCAGACCTGCAGGGTCTTCAGGTCGCAGCGCACCACGAACGAGACCAGCCGCTCCTCGACCAGTTCGACCTCGTCGCTACCGCGGCCGAGACGAGCCCCGCCGAGACGAGCGCGCGAACTGGTCCGCGACTCGTACTTCAGCGATTCCACGGTCGAGACACCGAGGGCCTCGGGATCCACCGCCAGCACGCTCTCGCCAGCGTCGAACAGGCGTAGAGCCGCCTGCTCCATCGCGGCGAGCGCGACCAGCGTGGCGGCGACCTCCTCACGACTCGACGGCGCCGGCCAGACCAGGTCTTGGTCGGCCAGCTCGACTCCCCCGGCCTGCGCGGCCTGCAGGATCGTGGTGCGGACCCGCCGCTCCACCTGCGGGAAGTAGGTGTCGAACGCGCCCTTGCCGGCCAGCTCGAACTCCTCGCCCGGCACGAATGCCACCGAGTCGCGCAACCGGTCGAACTCGGCCGTCAGCGCCTCGTTGCGGCGCTGGAGTTCGGTCCGCGCCTGGGCATCGAACACCGGCTTACCGACCACCGCAGAGGTCGTCGCGGCGCGCACCGAACCCGTCGCATCGAAGAGGCCCGTGATCGTCGACTTCGCGATGAGGAAGACGATCAGTCCGCCGAGCACTCCGAGAATGAAGCGCCGGTGCTCCTGCCAGATGTCTTGCAGATCCATGCCGTTCGCTCCCCTCAGTTCTGTTCCTCTTCCGGACCGGTCTGCACCGGCGGCCGGAAGTCGATGGTCCATTCGAACTTGCTGTTGCCCAGTCCGTCGGATTCGTTCTTGGTCTCGACGAAGGGCGCCACGGCGCCGCCGTAGCTCCACGACTTGAACTGGGTCAGGAACCGGGTGTAGGGGTCGACGACACCTCCGCCGCTGACGTCCTTGCCCGAGCCCTTCAGCACGACCAGTGGCCGCGGCTCACCGGTGGTCCGCCGGCCCCGCGGGTCGCCGTCGCGCTTCATCGCACGCTGCACGACCTCGAGCTGGTTGACCCAGAACTCGTCGGGCATCGTGTCCTGCAAGGCCCGCAGAGTCAGGATCGTGCCGTCGAGCGGCACAGCCCGCTCGGCGAGCTGGGCGATCAGGCCCTCGAGCTTCTGGTTCTCCTCGACCAGAGCCCGGGCCTGGCCGTCCACCGACCGGATCTGCGCGACGATCGCCTGATTGCGACGCGCCGCGGCGGTCGCGGCATCGGCTGTGCTCTGCTCGGTGACCGCGATGCCGACCAAGAGGCCGACCGCCACCAGGATCGCCGCCGCGACCCAGATCGTCTGCTGCAGGAAGCGACGCCGCCGCTTCACCGACTCCGGCAGGATCTCGAGCTGGTACAGGCTGCCGTCGACCTTTCCGGCGGCCAGCCCGAGCGCCACCACCGCCTCGCGGCGGTTTGCGTCCAACAGCTCGAACTCGTCGGCCGGCAGCTTCGACGTGTCGACGCTCTCGAACGGATCGAAGACCTCGACCGGACAGCGCAGCGCCTCGCGCAGCATGCCGGTCAGACCCTTGACCCGGCTGGTGCCACCGCAGATCAGCAGCTTGTCGAGCTGCAGGTCGGGGGTCCGGGTCTGGTTGCGGCAGAAGGCCAGCGACGACTGGATCGCCGAAACGATCATGCTGCCCGAGCCACCGGCGGCGACGGTGACCTTCTCGGCCTGACCCGAGGCGTAGCGGCCGCGGCTGAACGGGTCGACGTCGAGCAGTTCCTTCTTCAGCGCTTCGGCCTTGCGCTCGCCGACGTTGAACGCCGCGGCGATCGCATCGTCGAACACCTTGCCACCCTGCGCGAGGTTGCGCACGAACAGCAGGTCGACGCCACGGACGATCGCCAGGTCGATGGTCTCGTGGCCGAGGTTCGCCAGGCACACGGTCGAGTCCTCGTCGACCGGCCCGCAGCGCATGTAGGCGTTGTAGAGCCCGACGCAGTTCGGCACGTGCGCGTCGATGGAACCGCCGGCGCCGCTCACCAGCCCAGCCGAACCGTCGAGCGCCTCGTTGCGCGCGAAGGCCAGCAGCACGGTCTCCATGCCGCCGTCCTCGTCCTCGATCGGCAGCAGGTTGTAGTCGGCGGACAGTTCGCCGCCGGTCTGCCCCGACATGTCCTGGATCTCGAGCTCCATCAGGTTGCGGAGCTGCCAGTCGGGGGACGGCGGGACCTGCGTGTAGCGCAGCGTCATGTCACGGCCCGCCAGACCGGCGACCGAGCCCTTCAACGGAATGCCGGCGCCCGCCAGGCCCCGGGTTGCTTCGTCGGCCGACCCGGCGGTGAACCGCTCGAGCACGAGGCCGTGCTTGCCGTCCTTGAGGACCAGCGCCTGGTAGCTCTTCGAGCCGAAATCGACGGCTATCGCCTTGCCTGCCATCAGCGTCCCTCCCCTCCGTCGGAGCTGCCGTCACCCTTCAGGTCAGCGTAGTGCGACTGCACGTAGCCGCGAATCCGTTCCGCCAGCGCATCCTGACCAGCGGTCTCGAAGGCGTCGGCGAGAGTCGTCAGCAACGCTCCGTGTTCCTGCCCCTCCCGGGCATCGAGGGTTGCCAGCCCGGCCTCGAGCCGGTCCTGCAGCGCCCGCAACTCGTCGAGCCGCGCCACGTGCTGTTCGCCATACTCGGCGACCAGGGCGTCGACCTCGCGGAGCACCCGGCGGTAGCCGACCCGCGCCTCGAAGAAGGCCGCCTCGCCGCCCTCCTCGAGCAGGTCGTCGACTCGCTTCTGCTGTTGCTCGAGCAGCCCGCTACGCAGGGTCTGGGCCTCGCGCATCCGCTCGGTCGCGTGCGGCCAGCGGGTGACCAGCTCCTCGACCGTGCTCAACGCGACATCGGCAGCGCCGCGCGCGACCGCCTCCTCGGCGGTGCGCAGCAGCTCGCCGGCCCGCTCGCGCTCGACCGTGAAGTCGACGACGCAGGCCACCGTCCGCTCGTTGCCCAACAGGATCCGATACCCGTCGCCGCCCATCGTGCCCCCGGCCCGTGCCGCCGGCGGATCGAACCGCAGCGCGACCCGTGCGCCCGAGGTGCCGAGCACCAACTCCTGCACGTCCTCGGCCTGGAACTCGGGATCGACCGGCGCGAAACCACCGCTACCGCTCCGGGCGCGCACGCCTGCACCTTCCACGGGGAACACCAGCGCGAGCCCACCGGTCCCGTCGACGAAGCTCAGCGCGAAGCCGGTGCCGTCTTCGAGCAGGTCGGCACCAACCCGGTAGCCGAGGTCCGAGGGCTCCAGCAGGCCGGCGGTCTCCAGGGCGGCGAGGCCGGCATCACCTTCGACCACCGATGCGGCGTCGAGGAGCACACTCTCCTCGGGCGCATCGATCCGCACCGCACCGCCCGCACCGATCAAGGTGCGGCCGTTGCGGCTTTGCAGATACAGCGACTGACCCTCACCCTCGGCGGTGACCGCCAGGTCGTCGAAAGCCACCGCGGCGTTCTGGTCGGGCAGGAGCGCGAGTAGCTCGACCTGCACCCGGTCCATGCCGCGCGGCACCGCGACGTCGACGGCGAATCGCTCCCAGTCGTCGCTGGAGCGCAGCGGTAGACCGGTGCGGAACTGCACACCCTCGGCATCCGCGGACGAGGAGAACACCAACCGCGCCGCACCGCGTGCGGCGCCCGAAGTCCGCATATGCGCCGCGAGGCGGAGGGGACGCTCGGAGGACACCCGTAGCGGCTGAGCCAGTCGAGCCAACGCGTACCGCGCGACGCCCTCGGCGGCCGCGTCGAGACCGACGGCCTCGACCGCCGCCTCGCCGCTGTGTGCCATCCCGCGTCCGAACACCGCCGCGAAGCTCGAACCTCCGACCCCGGTCTCCAGGATCCACCCAGTCTGGGTCGGGACGCTCTCGTCGCCCTCGCCGATCGAACCCGCCTCGCCCTCGAAATCGGCCGCGTTACCCGGCAGCAGATTGCCCGCGACTTCGAGCGGCGTCTGCGACTTGCCACCGGCACCCGCGCCGCCGCCGCCCGCGCGCGCGCCTCCCCCATCGAGGTAGGTCTGCCAGACCCAGAAGCCGGCGGCTCCCAGGACCAACACCCCGAGCACGATGCCGAACATCGACCCCCGGCCGCGGCCGCGTCGCAGCGCGGCCGCGTCGAGGCGGTGCATCTGCACGTCCTCGACCTCCGGCCCGGGTGCGCCACCGCCGATCGGGGCGGCCGCTGATGGGGACACCGTGGCCCGGAAGCGGACGCGCACGCGCCCGACCTGGAACACGTCTCCGGCAGTCAGCGGCATCTCTTCGATGCGCCGACCGTCCATCAACGTGCCGTTGGTCGATCCGAGGTCTCGGAGGACGACACCGCCGTCCTCGAACACGATCTCGGCGTGCTTCCCCGAACACTTCTCGTCCGCGAGGACGAGGTCGTTGCCGGGTCGGCGCCCGATCGTCAGCCGGTCGGAGTCGAGTTCGACGACCGTACCGGCCTGATCCCCGTCCAGGATCTCCAGGACGTAGTCGCTCATGGTCTAGAGGGGTCTCGCCGCGCACCCGGCGCGGCCTCCCGATGCAAGCTTCCGCTGGTTCGCCCGGTCAGGTCACGGCTCAACGCGAGGAGCCGACGCGCTCGAACGAGCGGCGCCGTGACGACGACGAAGGATGGACCGCGGAGAACGGCCGGCGAAGTGCCGACCGATGAAGGACTGGAGGCCGAGGGAGGGATTGCAGCGTGGTACAAACGACGGAACCGCGACCGACCGCAGTGGAAGGACACGGAGAGGGGTCCGCGCCGCCTCATGCAGCGGCGCGATCGCGCGGCCGCCGAGGCGACCGCCAAACAACACGCAATGCCGCCGACCGGAGGGACGGCCGACGACGGGCTCGAACGGGAGCTGGCTCCCGAACGGTCTCTCTCATCGAACCCGACTCGATCCACGGTCGAACCGGAGATCACGTGCGAGCTCGTGCGAGAGCGGGGCAATCAGGGTGCGACCTCCGGGGCCGGGTCGCGCAGATCTATTCGAGACTGCCACCATGGTTACCGGATCGACACGACAAGCGCGACGGACACCGGGTGCGAACCCATGGAGCGGCAGGACTCGAGAGACCTGGGCACGTAAGCTAGGCAGTGACGCCGCACTGTCAATCGTCGGCCCCAACCGAACCGCACTCGACGACGACGCCACCGACACCGCGACTTCCGCAGGTCGGCGGCCTCGCGACCGCCAGGCACCCGGAGTCCGCCCGCCTACCGGATGGCACGCCGCTACCACCTGTCTCCTCTGCCTCCCCCCGGCCAGGTCGAACTCCCCGTCGAACTGACCCGTCACCTGCGGTCGGTGCGCGCCCGCCCCGGCGATCGGTTCCGCGTATTCGACGGCGCAGGGCTCGAAGCAGACGCCGAACTGCTCGAAGCGGGTCGTGGGCCCGCCCTGGCCATGCTCGGCGCCGCGGCGTCGGTGCGGCGCGAACCGACCCGACGGGTCGAACTCGCCTGCGCGCTGCCGAAGGGCGGCCGAGCCGACTGGTTGTTCGAACATGCGACCGAGATCGGGGTCGCCGCCTTCCATCCGCTGCGCACTGCGCGCAGCGCCCGGGCCGAGGCCCGCAGCGGCAGCATGCAACGCTGGGAGCGCATCGTCCGCGCCGCCGCCGGCCAGTGCGACCGTTCGCACCTGCCGACGATCCACCCCGAACGCGACCTCGCGGCGTTCCTCGCCGCGGCCGATCTGCCGGGATCGCGCTGGTTGGCCGCGCCCGGCTCCGACCAGGTGCTCGAACCGAGCCCGGAGTCCGCGGTGTTGCTGATCGGGCCCGAGGGAGGCCTGACCGCCGACGAGGTGGTGGCCGCGTCCCGGTCGGGCTTCCAAGCCGTCTCGCTCGGCCCACTGACCCTCCGCGCCGAGACCGCCGCCCTGGTAGGAGCCGCGCGCCTGCTCGGCTGAGCCAGCGACAGGGTCCCGCGCCATCACGACGCGGTTCCAGCTGGTTCCGGATCCCGCGACGCCGCCAGCGGATGACTGCGCTGGTCGGAGAAGGAGTAGTAGCGGCCGTCGCCGACCACCACGTGATCGAGCATCTCGACTCCGCACATCTCGCCGACCCGCCGCAGCCGTTCGGTGACCAGCGCATCCTCGTCGCTCGGTGCCGGATCGCCGCTGGGATGATTGTGCGCGACCACCAACGCCGCGGCTCCGAGGGCCAGGGCCGGACCGAAGACCTCGCGCGGATGGACCGGCGCCGAACACAGCCCGCCGATGCTGACGGTCCTCACCCGCTTCACCCGATGCCGGGCGTCCACCTCCACCACGTGGAAACTCTCGCGCAGCTCGCCGAGCGTCCGGTCGCGCACCAGCTCGGCGACCTCGCGCGCCGAGCGCAGCACCGCACCGACCACCAGCTGTGCCTCCGCCAGACGGCGCGCCAGACCGCTGGCCGCCAACAGCCGCATGCGTTCCCGCGGTCGCAGCTCCAGGTCCTCGGTGACCCCGCCGCGGAGCCGCTGACGCAGGGCGCCCAGTCCGCCGACTCGGGCGAGCAGGCGGGTCGCTCGCAGCAGCGGGACCGCACCCGAACGGTCGGCAGCCAACAGGAGCGCGAGGCACTCGGTGTCGGACAAGCGCCGCTCACCGTGGGTCACGAGACGGCGCGACAGGTCGGTCTGGAGTTCGGAAGCCATGGTCGGGGCGGACGCGGCTGGCAACGTGGAGGCCGGCCGCGCCCGCCGTGCAGTGACCCGCCGCTGCCGATCGGTCACGCCCCTTGTCCGAAATCCTGCGGGCTGCCCCATACTCTCCGCGCTCGATGACCCGCCCCGACCTCCGAGAAGCGCTCCGGACCCATTTCGGCTTCGCATCGTTCCGCGGCCCGCAGGAGGCGATCTGCGCCCACCTGCTGGATGGTGGCAGCGCGCTGGTGGTGATGCCCACCGGCGACGGCAAGAGCCTCTGCTACCAGCTCCCCGCGCTGGTCCAGCAGGGCCTGACTCTCGTCGTCAGCCCACTGATCGCGCTGATGGACGACCAGGTCGCGGCCCTGCGCGCCCGTGACCTGCCGGCGACCTGCATCCACAGCATGCTCGACGGAGCGGAGCGCGAGCGTCGCCTCCAGGCGGTGCTCGCCGGCGAGATCCGTCTGCTGTACGTGACCCCGGAGCGGTTCCGGGTCCCCGGCTTCCTGGAGCGGCTGGAGCCCTGCGACATCCAGCTGTTCGCCGTCGACGAGGCGCACTGCGTCAGCCAGTGGGGCCACGACTTCCGCCCGGACTACGCGCGGCTCGGCGAGATGCGGCGCCTGCTCGGCAACCCGCCGTGCATCGCGCTCACCGCCACCGCGACGCCGGACGTGCAAACCGACATCCAACAGGTCCTCGACCTCGGCGATGCGCCCGCCTGGCACACCGGGCTGGAACGTCCCAACCTGTTCCTCTCGGTGCACGAGGTCGACCGCGGCGAGGCCAAACTCGATCGGCTCCTCGAGATCCTCGACCGGGTCGGCGGCCCCGGCATCGTCTACACCGCCCTGATCAAGGACCTGCTGGCGCTCGAATCCGCACTGCAGGTCCGCGGCTACCGACCGCTGGTCTACCACGGCAAGCTGAGCGCCAATGAGCGCCGCAGTCAGCAGGCCCGGTTCGTCGAGTCACCCGACGCGCTGGTGCTGGCCACCAATGCCTTCGGCATGGGGGTCGACAAGCCCGACGTGCGCTTCGTGGTCCACTGGCAGGTGCCGCGCAACCTCGAGGCCTACTACCAGGAGATCGGCCGCGCCGGACGCGACGGCGAGCCGTCGCTCTGTGAGCTGCTCTACTTCGAGGAGGACGTGTCGATCCAGCGCGAGTTCACCGACTGGGCCAATCCCGACCGCGAGCTGTTCCTCCGCGTCGCCGACCACCTCGCCGGACTCGGCGAACGCGTGCAGGCGCTCGACGTCCAGTCGCTGCGCGAAACCTTCCTGCTGAAGAATCGCCGTGACGGCCGCATCGAAACGATCCTCCGGCTCCTGCGGACCATGGGCTGCTGCTCGGGCGAACTCGACGACAACACCTTCGAGTGGCACCGTGCGCCGACCGCCGAGGAGATCGCCGAGTGGCTGCCCGACGACAAGCACCGCCGGGATCTCGAGGGCCTGTTGGCCATGGTCCGCTACGCCCGTGAACCCGGTTGCCGGAAGAACGCGATCCACGACCACTTCGGTTTCGAGAACGCCTTCGAAGACGGTTGCGGGACCTGCGATGGGGAACGGAACGTCGCGAGCTGGCTCGACGAACGACTCGATCCGACGCGGATCCGTCCGGTCCCGCATCGGCAGCCGTCGGAGCGAGGCTCCGCGAAGGGGGGCGCCGCACCGCCGGTCGAGCGCGGCGAGTGGATCGAAGTGCGTGGCCACGGGCTCTGCGCGGTGGTCCGCGTGCACCACCACCGCGGCCGCACCCAGGTCGACGTCGAGCGGGCTCGCGACCTCACGCCGCGGACCTTCGATCTCGGCCGCGTGAAGTGGCGCCGCATCGAGAACTCGTGAAGAGCCGCGGGGCTCGTGAAGGGCCGCGAACGATCACGAACGCCGGCGCTCGGTCAGCACCCGCTCGGTGATCTCGAGGTGCGAGACCACCACGCCCCCGGACGGCTCGGCGACCCGTGCGACCTGCATCAGGAACCAGCGCTCCTGCCCGCCATGGTGGCACGGATACTCGAGCAGGAAGTCGTCGCGCTCGCCGTCGATCACCCTCCGGATTCCCGCGGCGGCCTCCTCGCCAGCCTGCTTGCAGGCGGCCAGGTAGTTGGCCCCGACCGCCACCGACGGATGGTCCTTGGCTCCTCCGTCCGCGGCGCTGACGCGCCACGGTTCGTTGACGAGCACGATCCGGCCATCGCCATCCAGCACTGCGATCTGCGCAGGGAGGGAGTCGAGCACCGACTGAACCTGGTGCCGGGCCCGCTCGACGTCCCCGATGTCGACGAAGGTCACCACGATCCCGGCCCGATCCTGCCGTGACTCCTCGCCCTCGGAGACGTACGGAAGCACGCGGACCAGCACGATCTCACCCTCGGGCGTCCTGACCCGCTTCTCGATCGGCTCGCCGCTGTCGAGCACGCTCACCGAGACGGCGCGCAGGTCGAGCCCGACCAGCTGCGACGACAGGTGCTCGATCGGCCGCCCGATGTCCTGGTTCAGCAGGTGCACGTAGCGCACCGCGGCCGGCGTGAAGCTGCGGATCCGCAGGTTGCGGTCCAGGAACAGCGTGCCGATCCGCGTGGAGCGAAGCAGGTTGTCGACGTCGTCCTTCAGGAGCGTCAGCTCCTGGATCTTCTTCTGGTACTCGGCGTTGACGGTGTGGAGCTCCTCGTTGACCGACTGGAGCTCCTCGTTCATCGCGTGCAGCTCCTCGTTCGAGGACATCAACTCCTCGTTGGTGGTCTGCAGCTCCTCGTTCGAGGTCTCCAGTTCCTCGATCATCGCCTGCAGGTTCTCGCGGGTATGGCGCAGCTCCTCCTCGAGCACCTGCACGCGCTGCCGGCCGTCCCCCACCTCGACCGACTCGACGTCTTCCGCCTCGGCACCCTCGTAGGGTTGGAACGACACGACGAACACCGGCTCCCGGCCGCGCAGCAGGTGCGGACTGACGCGGATCTCGACCTGGTCGCTGCCGCTGTCGCCGATCGGCCCGCGGTAGGCGACCTCCCGGCCACGCTCTTGCGCCCGCCGCATCGCCGCACCCAGCAGGATCTCGAGCTCGCGCGAGGCGAGGTGCCGCAGATCCATCTGCGCCCGGCCGGTCTGCAGGCGCAGGTAGCGACCGACGTCACCGAGGACGTGCAGCACGTTGCCGTTCGGGTCCACGACCACGCAGCTGGTCGAGAAGCGGTCCATCAGGACCCGCAGGACCTCCTCGACCTCGGCGGTGGTCACGCTCGGCGGACCACCGATCGCGCGGACGTCCGGTCGACCCCGCTCCCCGCCCCGATCATGGTCCTGGAACCTGCCGAACCCCGGCTGCAACGGCACCGAGTGCGCGTTGCGCTCGTGCACCTTCCACTTCCGATCGAAGTCGTCGAAGGCGAACTCCAGCTCACCGAGCGCCTCGCTCGGCCCGAGGACCAGCGTCCCGCCGGGCCGCAGCGAGTAGGCCATGTTGCGGAGCACGCGCTCCTGCAGCTGCCTCTCGAGGTAGATCAGCAGATTCCGGCAGCTGATCAGGTGCATCGAGGTCAGGGGGGGATCACCGAGCAGGTCGTGCGGCGCGAAGATCACCCGGCTGCGCACCCCCTTGGCGATCCGGAAGTCGTCGCCCTCGGGCACGAAGAACTTGTCGATCCGCACCCGATCGATGTCGGCGACGACGCTGGACGGATAGACACCCTGACTCGCGACCGCCAGAGCGTCCTGATCGACATCGGTCGCGAAGATCCGCAGCTCGCGTGGCCGTCCCTGCTCCTCCATCGCCTCGAGGAACAGCATGGCGAGGGAGTACGCCTCCTCCCCGGTGGAACAGCCGGCGCACCACACGCGCAGTCCGCCGCCCTCGTCGGCGGTTCGCTCCAGGAGCCGCGGGATCACCCGCTCCTCGAGGATCTTGAACAGCTCCGTATCGCGGAAGAAGCGCGTGACCCCGATCAGGAAGTCACGGTGCAGGACGTCGAGTTCCTGAGCATTGTCCTTCAGGTGCGCGACGAACTCCTCCAGCGAGTCGAATCCCCGCAGGTGCATCCGCCGCTCGATGCGCCGCAGGATCGTGCTGCGCTTGTAACCGCTGAAGTCGCGGCCGGTGCGCTTCTCGATCAGCTGCAGGATCTTGGCCAGGTCGGACGAGGCCTCCTCCGGTCGTCCGGCCATCGGCTGGAGCGGCCGCTGCGAGAGGCGCTCGATCGCGTCGGCGATCTCCCCGGCCCCGAGGACCACGTCGACCACCCCGGTCGAGACCGCCGAGCCCGGCATCCCGTCGAACGCGGCCTCTCGCGGATCCTGCGCGATCACGAACCCACCCGACTCCTTGATCGCGCGGACGCCACGCATGCCGTCGCTGCCGGAACCCGACAAGACCACGCCGACCGACCGCTCGCCGAGGCCCCGGGCCAGACTCTCGAACAAGGTGTCGACCGGCAGGTGCAGGGAGCCGTCCTTGCGGACCGGGCGCTGACGGAGTTTGCCGGCGTCGTAGACCAGATCGTAGCCCGGTGAGATCACGTAGATCGACCCGGCGACCAGCTCCATGCCGTCATCGACTCGCTTCACGTGCAGCGGGGCATGCTTCTCGAGCAGCTCCGGCATCAGGCTGACGTGCTCCGGACTGAGGTGCTGGACGATCACGTAGCAGACCCGCGAGGTCCGCGGAATCGCCGCGACCAGCTTCTCCAGCGCTTCGAGCCCGCCGGCCGAGGCGCCGATGCCAACCACCATCGACGGCACGTGACGCGCCGGGCGACGCGCACCACCGAAGCCCGCTTCGCTCTCGCTCATCGCGCTACCACCGTCAACATCCTCGGTACGGCCCGTCATCCGGTCCACCATGTTGCCGCAACGGGGCACGGCATCCAGAGCGGGCCAGCATTCTGCCGCCAGGCCCGCCCCGGATCCGGAACTCTCGACGGCGACCACCGGGACCGCACCGTAGTGACCGGGACCTCCACACCCACGATGCCACGGTCGTCCAATCCGGATCGCGTCACGACCCGCCCTTGCCGCACAGCGCGACGCTGATCCCGCGAAGCAGGTCGTCCCCGGAGAACGGCTTGGGAACGATGGTCAGCTCGGCGAACGCCGGCGCGCGCGCACCGATCTCGTCCCGGGTATGCCCGGAGATGAACACGGTGGGTAGCGAGGCCCGCACCGCCGCGATCCGACTCGCCAGCTCGAACCCGCTCATCCCGGGCATCACCACGTCGCTGAGCACCACGTCGAATCGGTCGGGGTCGGCCCGGACCATCTCCAACGCCGCGGCGGGATCTCCGACCGGCTCCACCTCGAAGCCACGCCGGACCAACATCGACGTCGCGACCGCGCGCACCTCGTCGGAGTCGTCGACCAGGAGGACCCGGCGTCCTTCCAGCGCGTCCGGTACCGTGGCGAGTTCGTCCGCCTGCCGCCCCTGTTCCTCGAAGCACAGTGGCAGCAGGACCCGGAACTCGGACCCGTGCCCCAACCGGCTCTCGACGTCGACGCTACCCCCGGCCCGCTGCACGATCCCGTAGACCGATGCCAACCCCATCCCGGTGCCGTGGCCGATGTCCTTGGTGGTGAAGAACGGATCGAAGATGCGGCGCAGATCCTGCTCGGAGATGCCACAACCCTCGTCGACCACCCGCAGCAGCGCGTACTCGCCAGCCCGGCAACCCGGCAACCCCGCGGCCTCGGCGGCGCCGATGACCCGGTGGTCGGTCTCGATCAGGAGCAGACCTCCATCCGGCATCGCATCACGGGCGTTGGCCGCCAGGTTCATCACCAGCTGACCGAGCTGCCCGGCATCGAGTCGGACCGGCAGCTCCCGTTCGGTCGGGCGGTAGCGGGCCACCACGTCGTCGCCGAGCAACGGACGCAGCAACTGCAACGTCTCCCCGACCGCCGTCGCCAGGTTCACGATCTCCGGCCGGAGCATCTGCCGGCGGCTGAACATCTGGATCTGCCCGGTGATCTGCCGCGCGCGCTCCGAGGCCTTCAGGATGCTGCCCAGCATCTCCGCGCGCGACTCGGCGTCCAGGTCGGCGGCCAGCAACAGCTCGGCATAGCCCCGGACGATCTGCAGGGTGTTGTTGAAGTCGTGGGCGATGCCGCCGGCCAGGATCCCCAGGGACTCGAGCTTCTGCGACTGCTGCAGACGGGCCTCGAGGACCCTCCGCCGGCTCAGGTCGACGAACGACAGCAGCACGCGCCGATCGCTCCCGCCGCTCCGCCTGCCGTTCCCGCCGTCACTCGGGGAGCGCGCGGTGGCAGGATCCACACCGCGCTCGTGGTCGTCCGGATCGGCCCCCTCCGAGGAGAGGAACGCGGATTCCCCCGGCACCACGCTACCTCGCACGACCACCGGGAAGTCCTCGCCCGATGCGGCCCGGCACTCGATCTCGATCTCGTCGCAGGCTTCCCGCTCGGCCTGCTCCAGCACCGACTGGATGAAGCCCACGAACGTGCTCTGACTGCGGGTGGCGACGTAGGCGACCAGCGGGATGCCGACCAACTCGAACGGCCGGCGACCAAACCAGCGGCCGAGCGTCCGGTTGGCGCGCTCGATCTGACCGTGCGCGTCGACCACGGCGTGGCCGTTCGGAGCGTCCTCGAACAGCGCCCGGTAGCGCGCCTCGCTCCCCGACAAGCGGCGCTGGGTCTCCTGGATCTGCCGGAACTGCACCTCGAGCTCCGCATAGGCGACCTGCAGCTCCTGGGCGAGGCGCGACATGTCCTCGGAACCGAGGGTGGGCACCGGGACCTCGCCGCGCCGCAACAGATCGCGAGCCAGTTCGCGCAGCTCCTGACCTCCCGCGGTTCGGACCGATCGAGAATCGGCGGCGTCACCCGCAGTGCGAGCGCCGGTACCGTTCGCCTCCGGCCCGAGACCGGACCGGTTGTCGTCGGGCTGCATGGGTGGCTGCTGGCTCATCGGAGCGAACCGGAACGAGTGCTCCGGAAGCCCCGAGTCTAGGTGTCGAACCGGGCCGGCGAATCAGGGGGAAACCCCGATGCCCCCGACGCAACAGGAACAGATTCGCGATCTGGAGGGCGCATCCCCGGTCTGACCGAGGAGTCTGGAATCACCCGCCCGCCCGACCTTGCTGACGCGACCAGGAGTCCTTCAGCGCGACGGTCCGGTTGAAGACCATCTCACCCCCTCGCGACGCGGAGTCGACCACGAAGTAGCCGGTGCGTTCGAACTGCACGCGCTCCCCTCCACCCAGGTCGGCGAGGGACGGCTCACCGACGCATCCGCCTCGCACCACCAGCGAGTCCGGCGACAACAGCTGCTTCCAGTCCTGGCCCTCTTCGACCTTGTTCGGGTTCTCCACGCTGAACAGCCGGTCGTACAACCGCGCCTCGAAGCGCACCGCGTGCTCGGCACTGACCCAGTGGATCGTGCCGCGGACCTTGCGCCCGTCGGGCGTCTCGCCCCCGCGCGACTCCGGGTCGTGGGTGGCCAACAGCCGCACCACGTTGCCGGCCGCGTCCTTCTCGACGCCGTGCACGGTGACGTAGTAGCCGTAGCGCAGCCGCACCTCCTTGCCAGGCGCGAGGCGGAACCACTTCTTCGGCGCGTCCTCCAGGAAGTCGTCGCGCTCGACGTAGAGGCGCCCGCCGAACGGCACCTCGCGGGTGCCGGCCGACTCGTCTTCCGGGTTGTTGACCGCGGTCAACGTGTCGACCTTGCCCTCCGGCCAATCGGTGATCACCAGCTCGATCGGATCGAGCACCGCCATCCGCCGCTGCGACGTCTTGTTGAGGTCCTCGCGGAGGAAGTGCTCGAGCAGCTCGATCTCGTGCATCGAGTTGAACTTCGCCACCCCGATGTGCGCGCAGAACTTCCGCAGCGCCTCCGGCGTGTAGCCGCGGCGGCGCATGCCGCGGATCGTCGGCATCCGCGGGTCGTCCCAGCCGTCGACCAGACCGTCCTGCACCAGCTCCAGCAGCTTGCGCTTGCTGAGCACGGTGTAGGTGATCTGCAGCCGCGCGAACTCGATCTGCTGCGGGTGGTGGATGCCGAGGTTGTCGAGGAACCAGTCGTAGAGCGGCCGGTGGTGCTCGAACTCCAAGGTGCAGATCGAGTGGGTGATGCCCTCGTAGCTGTCGCACTGGCCGTGCGCCCAGTCGTACATCGGGTAGATGCACCAGGCGTCCCCGGTGCGGTGGTGGTGCGCCTTGCGGATCCGGTACATCACCGGGTCGCGCATGTTCAGGTTGGGGTGCGCCATGTCGATCTTGGCGCGCAGACAGTGCGTGCCTTCGGCGAACTCGCCGTGGCGCATCCGCGTAAGCAGATCGAGGTTCTCGGCGACGCTGCGATCGCGGTGCGGGCTCTCGCGACCTGGTGCGTGGATCGTGCCGCGGTAGTCCTTGATCTCGTCCGGCGTCAGGCTGTCGACGTAGGCCTTGCCCAGCTCCACCAGCCGGACCGCGTCGTCGTACAGCCGCTGGAAGTTGTCCGAGGCGAAGAACAGGTTGTCGCCCCAGTCGAAGCCGAGCCAGCGGATGTCGTCCTGGATCGCGTCGACGTACTCCTGCTCCTCCTTGGTCGGGTTGGTATCGTCGAAGCGCAGGTTGCAGGTGCCGCCGTACTGCTGCGCGAGGCCGAAGTTCAGGCAGATGGACTTGGCGTGGCCGACGTGCAGGTAGCCATTCGGCTCGGGCGGGAACCGGGTGTGGACCCGGCTGCCGTGCTTCCCGGCGGCGCGGTCGGTCTCGATGATCTGCCGGACGAAGTCCAGGCTCTCACGAGAGCCGGAGGACGGATGCTCGGCGGACGAATGCTCGGACGACGGATGCTCGGAGGTCATGTGCTCTCCGCGACCGGCACCGCTCGGTGCGAGGTCGGGGGCGAGCAGGATAGCGAAGCGGACGAGCGGGATCATCGCCCGGGTGGAGCCCAGGGCGTGGGGACTAGACTCCGGCCGTGATGCGACGTGGCCCCACCCTCTCCGCCGTCCTGCTCGCGGTCGTCGTCGGCCTCGTGCTGGTCGCGCTGTTCGGCGGGAACGAGCCGGGTCCCGGTCGGTCCGGCGGTCCGGCATCGATCGAGGACGCCCACGGTGTGCCGCGGAGCGGCGACCAGCCCGGATCGACGACGAAAGATCGCTCTGCCGCGCGGACCGCTGTGGTCTCCGGCGAGGCCGGCCCCTCCACCGAGAACGACTCCGACGCGCCACCCGACGCCGGCGGAACCGTGACGGTCCGCACGGTCTTCGCGGACGGTGCGCCGGTGCCGTGGGTGCTCGTCGACCTCGTGCGGCCGAGGACCTCCGGCTACCGGGCGGGCGAGGCGCTCGAGGTCACCGACGAGGCCGGCGAGGCCCGCTTCGACGGGGTGGACTCCGGCGACTGGGTAGCCCGCACCGACCGCTTCCGGGAGCGCGCGTTCGACGTGCCGGCCGGTGGATCGGTCGAGGTCGAGATCACCCTGCGTCGCGGGGTCGAGATCCACGGCGTGGTCGTCGATCCCGCGGGCGTGCCGGTGGCCGGCGCGGAGATCTGGCGTGGACCGACGCGCAGCGATCGCGAGACCCACCGGATCGAGGCGCGGAGTGCCCCGGTGACGCGCAGCGGCCCCGACGGCTCGTTCCACCTGCCCGGCTTCGGTCCCGAACCGGTGTGGGCGTGGCTCGCGGCGCGCCACTCGGGCTTCGCTGCGTCGGCCTGGACCGGCGTGGGCTACCAGGGCTTCTACACGGCGGCCCCGGAGCGGCTGGTGCTTCGACTGCGGGCGCCGACCCACAGCATCGCGGGGACGGTCCGGGCAGCGCAGGGCGGTGCCGGGCTCGCGGGCGCACGGATCGAGATCGAGCCGGTGGGCGCGGAACGGCAACAGCAGCCCGATGGCGGCACGCTCGACTTCGACCATGCGCTCGCCACGGTCACTGCGGCAGACGGCACCTTCAGGCTGCCGAACCTGGTCGCGGGCACCTGGTCGCTGCGCGCGAGTGCGCGGGGCCATGCGCCGGGGCTGCAGGAGGTCGTGCTGGAAGAAGGCGTGGTCGTGCCCCCGGTGGAGTTCCGACTCGAGAATGCGAGCCGCATCGCGCTGCGCGTCGTCGACCCGGACGGCGCGCCGGTCGTCGGCGTCGACTGCACGTTGACCGCCGGCCGCGGCACGCGCCCTGCTGGACGGACCGATCGCGAGGGCCGCTGCAGCTTCGCCGACCTACCAGCGGGTGCCGCGCGGGTGCTCCTGGAGAAGTCGGGGTTCCGCCGCCGTCGCGAGGACATCACCGCCGAGCAGGTCGCCGCGGGCGAAGAGCTGGTCTACGTGCTCGAACCTCGGCCCCGCCTGCTCGGTCGTCTCCTCGACGCGTCGGGCACGGCGTTGGCCGGCTGGCAGGTCGCGGCGCGGCGCGAACCGCGCGAGCCTGCAGGCCAGACCGAGTGGCTCGGAGCGGCGCCAACCGACGCGTCCGGATCGTTCGCGCTCGACCTCGACGACCCCGCACCGGTGCAACTCACCGCCGCACCCCTGGCTGGCCTGTCGGTCCCGGTGCCGCTGGCCGACGACCGCCCGGTCGTGCCCTCGCCCGAACCGACCGACTTCGTGGTGCCGACGACCGCCCCGCGCGGTGGCGCGGTCACCGCACGGGTGGCGGCGGGCCGCCGGCCGTGGTTCACACTGATGTTCGTGCGCGAGGGCCGGCCCGCGGGACAGCGCGCCGACGAGGCGATCCAGGCCGGCTACTCGATCGACCGCCAGGAGTTCCGGCTCGCGCCGCTGCTGCCGGGCGACTACCTGCTGCAGGTGCTCGTCGATCCGGCCGAGGGCCGCAGCCCGTTCCGCCGCGGGTTGGCGTTCCAGAGCGAGGTGTTCACGGTGGTCGAGGGCGGGACGGTCGACCTCGGCGTGCTCGCACCGCCGCCGCATGGACGGCTGAGCTGGGTCCTGCGACCCGGACGCGGCTGCGAGCCGCGCGAACCGCGGATCCAATGGGCGCCGGTTGCCGGCGCTCCGAGCGAGAGCGGACTGCAGATCCTCGATCCGCGGCTGCGCGACGGGGTCCTCGCGGGCGACCTCCCGCTGCTGCCCGGCAGCTACGAGGCGACGTTCTGGGGCGAGGGGTTCCTTAGCGAGACCCGGACGGTCGAGATCGCCGCAGACCGCGCGACCGACCTCGACCTCGTCCTGCACGCCGCGCAACGCCTGCCGTTGCGGCTCGAGTTGCCCGAGGGGGTCGACCGGGCCGACTTCGAGTTTCGCGATGCGCGCGGCGTGCTGGTGCACGAGGACGGATTCGAGGACGGCGAGGCGCGGGTGGTGGTGCGCTATCCGGTCCTGCCGCTGGGGATGCTCGACGTGCGGGTGACGAGCGGCGAGCGGGTGTGGACGGGGCGGCTCGAGGTGAAGTCGCTGACCCCGACGCGGGAGGCGTTGGGGTTCGGGTTGGAGTTGGTGCGGTGACTTCGCGAAGACGTACACCCGGTGCCAGGCACCGGTCGTACGACTTGGTGGAGTTGCCCGGCCTGTCGCGATCCGTGCCAGGCACGGCCGCCAACACAACGGCATGGGCGAGACGGCGAACCGGAGCAACCGACCGTTGTGTCAGCCGCCGTGCCAGGCACCGATCGCGACACGTGCGCGGTCTGACCTGCGAGCCGTCGCGGTGGATGGGCGGAGTGACTACTTCCCCTTGCTCTCGCCGTCGTTCTCGTCGGCGAGCTTCTCCATGAAGTCGAAGGCGCGGCCGCCGGCGCCGATCATGATCGTGTTCACCCGGACCTTGAGGTCGGAGTTGAGGCGCTTGATCACGCGGCGGATCTCGTCCATCTCGACGAACTTGCCGGCCGAGGGGCCGCCGTCGCTGAGCAGGAAGATGCTCTCGACGCCGTCCATGTAGAGCGCGGTCTCCAGCGAGTCGTAGATGTTGGTGGCGCCGGCGACCCGCAGGCCTTCGACCCAGCGGCAGGCGTCGGCGACGTTCTCCTCGTTGACCGGCACGAGCTGCGGTTCGAAGGACGTGACGCCGGTGCCGAAGCCGATCACGTTGAACGACATGCCCTCGGTGAGCTGGCGCAGCACCGCGGTGAGTTCGTCCTTGGCCATGTCGAGGCGGGTCTTCTCGCCGGCCTTGGCGGTCATCGAGCCGGACAGGTCGATGATGAACACGATCTTGTCGGAGCGGATCGGGATGCCGTGGTAGGCGGTCACGGTCTTGCCGCCGGCGCCCGACGAGCTGCGAGCGACCTTCTGCCGGTCCTTCGGCACCTCGAAGGTGTTGGCGACGATCTGCCACCAGCGCTCCCAGACCGCCGGATCGAGGCCCCGGTCGACGCCCGTGAGATCGACCAGCCGGTCGATCAGGAAGTGCATCGCCGAACCGTCCTCGTCCGGCAGTCGGTCGATCAGGGTCGCGATGCTGGCCTTCTCGCGCAGCTTCGCGAGCGCGCCGTAGGCCGCGACCCGGACCTGCCAGACCTCGTCGTCGAAGCGCGCCACCACCGCGGTCCGACCGCGACGCACCGCGTCGGCCGGCAGGAGTTCCAGGGCCGCGGCACGTGCCTGCCAGGCTTGGTGCTCGCTCGCAGCGGCCAGCAGCCCATCGGCCGCCGCGGCATCCTTGCTGCCGCGGGTCCAGCGAGCCCGCAGCGCCGCTGCCGCGACCGCCCCGCTGCCGCGCTCCACCAACTTCGCCAGCAGTTCGTCGGCGTCGGCACCATCGACCGCGGCCAGCGCGTCGACCGCCTCCAGCGCGACCAGCGGGTCGGCGTCGTCGAAGGCCCGGCGCAGCGCGCGCACGTCGTCTTCGGATGCCGTGGCCCGCAGCGCGCGCACCGCACCGAGACGCACCAACGGCGACTCGTGGCGCAGCGCGTCGTTGCGCAGCCAGTCCTTGACCTCCGGGTTGCGCATCCGCGGCACCACCACCAGGAAGGCGGCCGGCGCGTGCGGGGTGTCGGCAGCGACGACCTCCATCATCGACTGCATCGCCGCCGGGCTGTCCAGCGCCGCGGCGTAGCCGAACCAGGCGGTCAGGGTGTGCACCGAACCGGCGTGCTCGGCGAGGTCTTCGAGATGCTTCAGGAAGCGCGGGTCGCCGAGACTGCCGAGCGCGCGCATCGCGGCATCGCGGAGGTCGGCTTCCGCGTCACCGCTCAGGTACTTCGCGAGCAGCGGCCGGTAGACCGCGTCGGGCTCGGCCCTGGAGTCCTGCACCGCGCGCAGCACGTCCAGCATCGCGCCCTCGCGCCGTTCGCGGCCGAGCTTCTGCAGGGCGCGGGCGCCGTCCTTGCCGGGCAGGTCGGCGAGGGCGCGGAGCACCCGCCTGCGCAGCCGGTCGTCGGAGGTGTCGCGAGCCAACGCCATGAGACTGTCCGCAGCGTCGACCGGCGCATCGGCCAGCAGGTCGAAGGCGACCTCGCGCAGCGCGGGATCGCCACCGTGCAGCGCCTCCCCGACCACGTCCTCCGCCAACCGGCGGTCGGCACCGAGCGCCACCAACGTGGTCAGGTGCGCCCGCTCGGCGGGCGTCTGGGCCGTGGGCAACAGGTCGGCGACCGCGCGTGCCCCCTTGACGTCCCGGAAGGCCAGGGCCTGGAGCAGCGCCCGCCGCTCCGCACCCGAGCTTCCGGACAGCCGCGCGACCAGCTCCGGAGTCGCGAGGTCCGCGAACACCGCGGGATGGCTGGCACCCCAGGCCTCCAACACCACGCCGTCGAAGAACGCGTCGCAGTACTTGCCGTCCTTCAGCTCGCCCCGCAGCGTGATCCGCGCGAAGGCCGCGCCGGTCGAAACAGCGAGTCGGACCTCGCTCCAGGTCCAGTCGCTGGCGCGCCGCATCCCGGTCCGGGCGGCAGCCCGCGGCAGGGGCGCACGGTTCACGTCGAGCAGTTCCAGGACCACCTCGCAGCCATCACGTCCCTTCCAGGTGCGATGCCACGCCCCGGCGACGACGAACCGGGCCGGCTTCGCGGCCAGCGCATCGATCCGGACCTCCTGCACCAGCTCCGGCGCCTTGCCGCCCGACGGCCGGAAGAAGGCCTCACCCTCGACCGCGTCGACCTTCGAGAAGCCGCTGGTCTGCGCGACCCACTCGCCGCTGCGTGCCTCCCAGCCTTCGACCGAGTAGTAGGCCTTGCCCTGCGACTCGCCGAGTCGCGATGCGCTCGGCGACTCGCCACCGGGGTTGGTGACCAGACTCTCGAACACCTGCGCAGGGGCGACCCGAGTGACCACGAGCCCGACGCAGAGCGCGAGCCAGCAGGCGGCGGCGGACAGGGGAACGGATCGGAACCGGCCGAACGGGTCGGTCGTCATGCGGGGTTGCGTGCTGGCTGCGGCCCGCGGGGTGACGGGCCAGAGGAGTGGTTCCGGACAGGCGGCGCAGCAGGATAGCGGAGCCGTGCGGCGAGAGTCGAAGCCCCCCCGCTCAACCGGGGAGATCGTCGCCACTGCTGGGGGCAGCACCGTCGTCCACCTCCAAGCCGGGGCAGAACCGCAGCGCTTCCGCGAGGACCTCGGGGCGCTCGCGCAGCTCCGGCCAGTACGGCCAGCTCGCGCACTTCGCCGGCCGCACCGGGTAGATCCCGCAGCCCGACGGCGCGCCGGGCTGCAGGAACACGCAGGCTCCACCGCCGCCGGGCGCATCGACCAGCCGGTCGCCGCCGACCGCGAGGTAGCGGCTGCGGAAGCCCGCTTCGGAGAGTCCGAGATGCGCGGCGATCGCCCGGACCTCGGCCGCACTGACCGCGACCATCCCGCCCGGTCGCGCGCAGCAGTTGCCCGAGCGCCGGCAGGCGAACCGGAAGGGCCACGACTCCCTGGCCGCGCCATCCACGCCGGTCACCGGAAGCCCCGCCGCCGCCGGCGCCGCATCCGCGCCCGTGGATCGGCCCCCTCGTCCTCCGCCTCGCGCTCGCGCTGGGCCAGGAACCGGTCGATCTCGGCGACCAGTTCGGCCGGGTCCTGGAAGCGGATCTCCTTCTCCTTGGCCATCATCTTCTCGATGAACCAGTGGGTCTGCTGCGACAGGTCCATCTCGCGGATCCGCTCGCCCGACAGCGACTCCAGCACCTGCTTCGCCAGCACCTCCTGGTTGTCGGCGCCGGCGAACGGCAGCGAGCCGGTGACCAGGTGGTAGAGCGTCGCGCCGAGCGCGTAGATGTCGGCGCGCACGTCGAGATCGGCCTTGCCGCGCGCCTGCTCGGGCGCGATGTAGTGCACGGTCCCGGCGGTCGTGCCCCCGTCGTTGCCGCCGCCCTCGCCGGCCGACGCCGCGAAGCCCAGATCGATCAGCCATGCATGGCCGGTCGCGTCGACCATCACGTTGCCCGGCTTCACGTCGCGGTGCACCAGACCCTTGCCGCGCAGATGGTCGAGCGCCAGCGCCACCTGACGCACCAGCCGCAGCGCCGCCTCCTCGTCGAGACGGCCGTCGCGATCGAGTGCGTCCTGCAGACACTCGCCGTCGATCCGCTGCATCGCGAAGAAGATCGTCTCCCCTTCCCGCGCCACCCGGAGCCCCTTCACCACGTGCTCGCAGTCGAGTTCGATCAGGGTCTTGGCCTCGTGGACGAAGGCCTGCACCGCGGCGGCCTGCTTCGCCAGTTCGGGCCGGAGGATCTTGAGCGCGACCTCCCGGCCGTCCTCCTTGCGGTCCTTCGCCCGCCACACCGTCGCCTGGCCACCCTGACCGATCTGCTCCACGAGCTCGTAGCGGGTCAGCTTCGGCCGCTCGACCCCGCCGTGCTCGAGCCACTCCTGCCACCGGGCGGCGTCGCAGAGCCCATGCGCGATCAGCACGTCGCCGGGATCACCGGACGCCAGGGCCTCGCGGGCCACGTCGGGAGGAACCACCCCGCGGTGGACCAACGCCGCGAGCACGCGCACCGCCGCTGCGGCTCGGCCCGCATCGTTGCCACCGCCGGGGCCACCGCCCTGGGACCGTCTGGAGTGGGAGTCGTTGACCATGTTCTGCTCGAGACCGGTAGTCGCGACCACCTCGCCCACCGCGCCGGGAACCGCGCGGCACGACACCAGGGCACGCACCGCCGACAGAGCTTGAGCGATTCCGACCGACGGGTCCAGGGCACGCGACCGTCAAGACTTGCGGCCGCCCCCACGACACGTTCACCCAACCCTGCCACCGCTCTCAAGCTGCCGCCCGGGTCGTTCCGATCCTCACAGGGTCCGGTGCCCGCGACGGCATGCTGCCGTCCGGCTCCCGACGACCAGCCGCAGCGGAGCGACTCGTTGAAGACCCCCGACGACCACATCGTCATCAAGTACTTCGATCTGATCGACGAGTTCGTTCGGATCCGGAGCTGCTCGGAGGACATCCTCGGTGAACTCTCGGCCGCCCAGGTGAGCGACAAGGCGAGCTACCGATCGCAGGTGGTGCGGGTCTGCGTACCCGACTTCACCACCAGCATCCGCTCGGCCCTGCAACGCACACCCGAAGACTACGACCCCGAGGTCGTCGAGGAGCTGCTCTACCAGCTCGCGATCGACGTCAATCCCGGCCTCGAGATCCACCAGGTCAGCCTGCCCGGCAAGGGCACCGGCGAGAGCAATCTCGACGACTGCGACGCCATCCCCGGCCAGAGTCCGGAACGGCGCGCGCTGTACCGCCGGGTGCTCGGCCTCGACCGCGCGCTGCGCACCCAGGTCGTGGGCCAGGACGATTCGATCGAGACCCTGGTCCGCGCGGTCAAGAAGGCCGCAGTCGGCCTCAAGCGACCGGGCACACCGATCGGCACGTTCCTGCTGGTCGGCCGCACCGGCACCGGCAAGACCGAGCTGGCCAAGGCGCTGGCGCGCACGCTCTACGACGAGCCCGGCCACCTGATCCGGGTCGACTGCTCGGAGTACGCGCTGCCCCACGAGTACGCCAAGCTGATCGGCTCGCCGCCCGGCTACATCGGCCACAACGAGGGCGGCTACCTCACCGAGTCGGTGCGCAAGCAGCCCCGCTCGGTGGTGCTGTTCGACGAGATCGAGAAGGCCCACTCCAAGGTCCACAACCTGCTGCTCCAGCTGCTCGACGAGGGCATCCTCACCGACAGCCGCGGCCAACAGGTCTCGTTCGCCGAGTCGATCGTGATCCTCACCAGCAACCTCGGCGTCGAGAAGATCGACGCGCTGCGCGGCCGGATGGGCTTCGGACGGATCGACGGCACGCCGGTCGGCGGCGAGGACCTGCGCGAGGCGACCATCGAGGCGCTGAAGGAGAACTTCCGACCGGAGTTCGTGAACCGGATCGACGAGATCACGGTGTTCAATCCGCTCGACGAGAAGGTCTGCATCCGGATCGCCGCACGCATGCTGCGCGAGGTCGCCGAGCTGTTGGCGGTGCGCGGCATCCGGGTCGAGTTCTCGCCCGGCGTGAAGAACCAGCTGGCCCGTGACGGCTACTCCGAGGAGTTCGGCGCCCGCGAGCTGCGCCGCCTGATCAAGCGACGCATCGAGGATCCGCTGACCGACCTGATCCTCCGCGAGTCGCTCGGCTCGGGCGACGTGTTGCGGGTGCGGGTCCGCGGAGGCCAGCCCCAGATCCAAGTGGTGGAGCGCGCCGGACAAGCCCTCGGCACCGAACCGCTCGTCACCCACAGCGTCTGATCAGCCCCAGCCGAACCGCCCGGCCAGTGCTCGCGCACACAGCCACCACGGCAACCCGACCCCCGCGAGGGCCCACAGCACCCAGCGCCAGGCGGTCGGGTCCAGCGGGTGATCGGTCGGCGCCCAGGGCGGCCTGGCCAGCAGCAGCCGGATCCGGAAGTGCCCCGGTCTGCGTGGCCGGTCGACGAAGCGCCCGCCCGGATCGACCGCCCGCGGCGCGGCCTCGTCCGCCCACCAGGTGAACCGCTCGCCGAGCGCCAGCGAGCCGTCGAGGCCTACCCGCGGTCGCAGCGGTGCCTCCCGAGCGTCACCACCGCCGACCTCGCCGGGCAAGGCGACGGCGAGCAGCACCCCCGTGAGGATTGCCGCGATCGCCACCCCGGACGCCAACCGGGCCGGACGGGCCCCACCCACCGCGATCGCCCGCAAGATGCCGGTGCGGCGCAGGTGGACGACCTGTAGCAGCGCGGCACAGCATCCGACCGGCACCGCCAGCCACACGCCGTCGGGGACCACGCCGACGCGGGCGGCGAAGCCGGCGAACTCCGCCAGGCCGGCTGCCAGCCCGGCGAGAGCCGCGGCGACGCCACTCCACGCCAGCAGGAAGCCGCAGGCGAGGTACCGAGTGGCCCGACTCATCCCGGAGGCCCGGCCAAGACACCCGCCAGCAGGCGCGGCAGGGCAACGACCGACACCACGCCGAAGAGCCCGACCGACCAGGCCGGCCACGCCACGGCACGACGCCCCGCGAGGCCGAACACGGCGACCAGCAGGCTCGCCAGCAGGGTCACCGGCGAGACCAGCGACCGCCGGGCACGGAGGACGCGCCACTGCGCCGGGGCATCGGCATCGCCCGCGGCGAGGCGCGCGCGCCGCCACCGCTCGCCCACGCTGCGCCCGCGGGTCGCGCCGAGTTCGGCGGGCGCACGCTCGCCGAGCACGCGAGCCATCCTCGGCATGCGCACCACCGCCCGATCGACCGAGACCGCGGCGCGCTGCGCTGCCGCGACCGCCACGTCGGCGAAGTGGAATACGGCCGCGCCTCCCCCGGCGCGGTCGCCACCTGGTTCCATCGACCGCCAAGCAATCCCCAGGCAGTCGTCGTCCGACGCCGGCAACAGCACCCGCCCGCCCTCGCGACCCTGTCCCTCGACCAGCGCAACCAGATCTCCAGGCACGAACTCGCCGAGAGCGGCGCGGGGGTCGGCCGCCAATGCGGCGACCCAGCGGTCGGTGAGGCGCGCGGCAGCCTCCGGGGCATCGTCCTCGGCCCACCAGCCGAGCACTCCGAACCAGGGCAACCAGGGCAGCAGCAGGCCGCCCACCAACGCACCGTGACCGAGTCCGATCGACGTGACCGCCTCGCGCTCGGCACCGCAAGCCCGGCTGCGCAGCTCTGCCGCCTGCCAGGTGATCGCGACCACCGCCGCGACCGGGACGATCGACGGTCCCGCCAGGATCACGAGATCGAACCACGTCGCCAGCTCCGCGCCGGGCAGGTCCCCCGGCGCGGCGACGATGCCCCACGCCACGCCCAACCCGTAGCAGGTGGCGAGCGCCGACAGCGCCCACGCGCCGCACACCGCCTGGCGCGCGGCGGTGTACAGCAGGATCCGGATCATCCGCTCCGCGCCACGCCGGAAGCACCGGCCGCCGCCAGCTGCGGGTGGGCCGCCGACATCGCGGTGAGGGTCGCGGTGCGCACCACGTCCCGCACCGTCGCCTGCGCATCGAGGACGTTCGCCGGACGACCGAGGCCGACCAACAGCGGACCGATCGACAGCTCCGCGCCGGCCATCACGGCGACCTTCTGGGCGACGTTGCCGGCCTCGAGGCTCGGGAAGACCAGCACGTTGGCGCGCTCGGTGAGCTGCATGAACGGGAAGATCGCGCGCTTCTTGGTCACGTCCCAGGCGGTGTCGACGTGCATCTCGCCTTCGATCTGCAGGTCGGGACGGGCCGCGCGGGCCAGCTCGGTCGCACGACGCATCTTGGCTGCCCGCGGGTCGTCGACGCTGCCGAACTGGCTGAACGAGACCATCGCCAGCCGCGGCGTCTCGCCGAAGCTCACCGCCAGGTCGGCGGTCAGCAGCGCGGACTCGGCGATCGCCTCGGCAGAAGGGTCGATCTGCAGCGTGGTGTCGGTGAAGAACACCAGCTGGTTGGCGATCTCCAACAGGTGCACTCCGGAGGCGGCCCGGACCCCTTCGACGGTGTCGAGCACCCGCAGGATCGGCCGCAGGGTGTCGGGGAACGACCGCTCGAGCCCGGCGACCATCCCGTCGACGTGGCCCTCCCACGCGAGTGAAGCGGCGAAGCCGATCCGGCCGCGGACCATCCGGTGCGCACCCTCGAGCGTGGTGCCCCGGCGACCGCGCCGGGCGAACAGCCGCTCCGCGAACTCGTGCTGCTGCTGCACGTCGCTGGGATCGCGGATCTCGGTGAGACCCTGATCGAAGCCGAGATCGAGCCGGAGCTCGGCTGCCCGGCTACGGATCAGCGCCGGTTCGCCGACCAGCACCGGAGTGATGCCCCCCTGCTCGAGCAGCTGCGGCACGGCGCGCAGCACGCACTCATGCTCCCCCTCGGCGAAGGCGATCCGCTGCGGCCGGCCGACCGTCACCGAGATCGCGCGCCGCAGCACCTCCCGCTCGCGGCCGAGCAGCCGCTCGAGACCGATGCGGTAGGCCTCGACGTCCTGCAGCGGCCGCCGCGCCACGCCGCTCTCCGAGGCCGCCTGCGCCACCGCCGGCGCCACCCGCAGCAGGACGCGCGGATCGAACGGCTTGGGGATCACGTACTCGGGTCCGAAGCGGATCTCCTCGCCGCCGTAGGCCGCAGCCACCGAATCGTCGACGTCCTCCCGCGCCAGCTCGGCCAGCGCCCGCACCGCGGCGATCATCATCCCGTCGTCGACGGTGCGCGCCCGCACGTCGAGCGCGCCGCGGAAGATGAACGGGAAGCCGAGGACGTTGTTGACCTGGTTGGGGAAGTCGCTGCGCCCGGTGCCGACGATCGCGTCGGGCCGCACCTCCTTGGCCAACGGATACGGGATCTCCGGGTCCGGGTTGGCCAGTGCGAACACGATCGGTCGCTCGGCCATCGAGCGGATCATGTCGGGGGTCACCGCGTCGGCGACCGAGACGCCGATGAACACGTCGGCACCGTGCATCGCGTCGGCGAGCGTACGGAGTTGGGTTTCGACCGCGTAGCGGCCCTTGTACGGGTTGCGCTCGAGGTCGTCGCGCTCGGTGTGCACGACCCCCTTGCTGTCGCAGAGGATCACGTTGTCGAGGCGCGCGCCCATCGTCAGGATCAGCCGCAGCGTCGCGAGGGCCGCCGCGCCGGCACCGGAGAACACGATGCGCGCGTCGGACAGCTTCTTCTGCTGCAGGTGCAGCGCGTTCACCAGCCCCGCCGCGGTGATGATCGCGGTGCCGTGTTGGTCGTCGTGGAACACCGGGATGTCGAGTTCGCGACGCAGACGCTCCTCGATCACGAAGCAGTCGGGCGCCTTGATGTCCTCCAGGTTGATCCCGCCGAAGGTCGGGGCGAGGGCCCGCACGGCGGCACAGAACTCGTCGATGCCCGGCGCGTCGAGTTCGAGGTCGAACACGTCGATCCCGGCGAAGCGCTTGAACAGCACCGCCTTGCCCTCCATCACCGGCTTGCCGGCCTCGGGACCGATGTTGCCCAGGCCGAGCACCGCGGTGCCGTTGGTGACGACGCCGACGAGGTTGCCCTTGGCGGTGTAGTCGAAGACCTTGTCGGGGCTCTTGTGGATCTCGCGGCAAGGTTCGGCGACGCCCGGGCTGTACGCCAACGACAAGTCGTGGGCGGTGGCGGTCGGTTTGGTCGGCCGGATCGCGAGCTTCCCGGGCGGATGGACGGAGTGGTACTGGAGGGCTTCCTGGCGGTCGATCATCGGGCGCTCTCGAGAGGGGTCTGCGCCGGCCGAAGCGGAACGCGTCCGCCTCGACCATCCGGGGGTTCGGAACCGGCGAGAATATGCATCGCAACGCCGGGCGAGCCGCAGCTTTCGCGTTTCCTTGCCCGCAGCTCGACCCCCGACCGGACGTGCGCCGGTCGCGCGACCCGCCCCGCCGCCGCCCGCTCGACCGGTCGCACCCACTCGGTCCAACGGTTACAAGACGTCGGATGCCAGCGACCGCAGCGTGCCTCACCGCCCTCGCCTTCGCGTGCCCCGCTCCGCAGGACGTCCGCCCGGCCGACGCCGATCCGGTGGTGGCCCGCTTCGAGCTGGAGGGCCGACCCGCGGCGATCCTCCGCCACGAGATCGCGGCCGAGGCGGCACAGCGTCACCGTCGCGACGTCCACGGCGAGGAGGCCCTGAAGCTGCTGATCGACCGCTATCTGGTCGACGTCGAGTCGCGCCAGCAGGGACTGGCTCCGAGTCGCCGCGAGATCGCCGAGCGGGTCGACACCTACCGGCAGGCGCTGGCTCAGCAGGAGCGCACCCTGGAGGACTGGCTGCAGGCCAAGCGGACCACCTGGGAACAGTTCGAGCGCGACTTCGTGGCGCTGAGCATCGCCCACGAGCGGCTGGTGATGCGCGAGCTGGACCTCACCGACCCCTCGCAGGTCACGCCCCAGCATCTGGAACTGTGGCTGCGTGAAGCGCGTGGTCGCCACCGCATCGAGATCGACCCGGCCCAGCTCCCCGACGGCATCGTGGCGACCGTCGACGACAAGCGCTTCGACCTCGCCGACCTCGGCAACCTGCTGCTGCCGAACATCAGCGACGAGGACCGCGAAGGCTTCATCCGCCGGATCGTGCTGCGCCGCCTGATCGCCGCCGAGGCTCGCGCGCACGACATCGAGGTCGATCTGGACGACGCCCGCGCCGAGGTCGAGCGGCGCCGCGCCGAGGTCGAGAGCGATCCCCGCTACCAGGGCGTGAGCTACGACGAGTGGCTGAAGTCGACCCAGGGCATGACCCCCGAGGAGCTGGCCCGCTCGCAGCACATGATCGCCACGGTGCAGCGCGACCGCATCGTCGAGGCCCTGCACCCCGATGCGGAACTCCGGCGCCGACTCGAGCAAGAGCGTGACGAGGTGCTGGCCCGTCACGGCGAGAAGCGCGAGATCGGTCTCCTGTTGCTGCGCGCCCGCGACGAGCCCAACGAGATCGTCACCCGCGACTTCGACGCCGCCACCGCCGAAGCGAACCGGCTGCTCGGCGAGCTACAGAAGGGCAAGACCTTCGAGTCGCTGGCCAGCATCCACAGCGAGGATCCCTACACCAAGGCCCGCAAGGGCCGGATGTCGCCGTTCCCCCGCGGTCAGGAGGGCATTCCCGAGCCGATCCGCGAGGCCGCGTTCGGACTGCGACGCCTCGAGGTGTCGGAACCGATCCGCATCGAGAACGGCGTGGTGCTCATCAAGCTGATCGACATCGAACCCGCGCCCCCAGAGGCGAAGCTGCTCGAGCAGCTGCGGCTCGAGGTCGGCCAGGAGTACCTCGAAGGACTCCTGGAGAAGTCGCGGCTGGAGATCCTCTGACGCTGCGACCCTGCTTCGCGTGCCGGCTTGCACCCGCTCGCCGCCGGTCCCAACCTCCCCGCCCATGACCCTCCTGATCCCGACCGGCAGCGACGGCGCGCTGCATTTCGACCTCTCGGCCGCGCACTGGCTCCTCGGGTTCCGGATCCTCGACGTCGAAGGCACGCTGGACCGGCAGCGCAGCGGGCCGGGTGAATCGCTGCTGATCGTCTCCTCGGGAACCCACGACCTGTTCGCAGGCGGCGGCAACTGGGCGCGCCGTGGACTGCGGCCGACGCCGTTCGCGGGTCGCCCGGTCGCGTTGTTCCTGCCCCCCGACACGCCATTCCATACCGAGGGCGGCCACGGCCGACTGCTGCTGGTGACCTCGCGGCAACCCGAGCTGGCCGCACCCGAGGACGCCTCGGAGGCCGCGAGCCGCAAGGCACTGCTGCCACTGGCTGGCTCCGGAAAATCGTTCGATCCGAAGAGCGGCGCCTGGAAGCCGCAGGAGGCATTCCTCGGCTCCTCGGAGGCGTTGCTGCCGCGGCGCTTCGTACGGCTCCGCACTCCGGACGGCCTGGGCGTGGTCGAGCGACTCGCCGGCGGTGACTACAAGGCGCTGTCGCTGCAGGTCGACGAGACGGTGCTCGCCGACGGGCAGTCGCTGAACCTACCGCCGGCCGACGAGTCGGTCCGGGCTCCGCTCGAGCGCGCGGTCTACTTCGATCCCGAGGCGGAACTCGAGGTCGACGGCGACCGCAGTCACGAACCGCGGCTGTGGTTCGGCGGCGCAGACGCGCCACTTCCCGCGGTGCGGAGCCGCGGCGGGCGGTGCCATGTGCTCGTCGCCTACGCCGG
Organism: bacterium; assembly: GCA_030432695.1. Classification (GTDB taxonomy): domain Bacteria; phylum Planctomycetota; class UBA1135; order UBA1135; family UBA2386; genus JAUILN01. The sequence goes on from JAUILN010000005.1 coordinate 121,822, forward strand.
CCCCAAGGCGTGAGCCGCGGACTGGCTCAGGGCTCCAGGATCTCCACCGCGGCGCCCCCTGAGGCGCCGAGCACCAACGGCTCGGGTTCGGCGAGGAAGGTCTCGGGCAGGTAGCCGAGTGCCACGCTGGAGGACTGGTCGAGGCGCGCGGCCGACATCACCCGACCGAGCGGCGTGCCGTCCTCGGCGAGGCACAGCGGCGTCGAGACTGCCACGGCCTCGACCGTCGCGAGCCGGAGCCTGACCAGCCGCCGGTTGACGTGCCCGTAGGTGTGGATGCGGGCGACGATCTCCTGACCGGTGTAGCAGCCTTTGGTGGTCGAGATGTGGTCGTCGAGCCCGGCCTCGAGGGCGAGCGTGGTGGCCTCGGTGTCGAGGCCGACCCAGGGCTCGGCCGCCAGGATGCGCAGGGCCTCTGCAGCTTCGTCGTCGAGCGGATCCAGCGCCGCGAGGGCGGCTTCGACGGCCGCTTCGCTGCCGTGCATCCGCACGAAACCGATGCCACCGCGCTCGCCGGCGAGCGCCAGCCGCAGCGGTCCCTCGGACACCTGGACGGTCCCCGCGTGACGCTCCAGTCGGCCGAGCACGGCGGTGCCACGCGCCTCACCGGCGAACAGGTCGTCTCGCTCGCGCAGGACCAGCTGCTCGGTGAAGTGGTAGCGATCGAGGAGTTCGAACAGCTTCCGCCGCTGCGGTGCCTGGGTCTCGACCAGGACTGCCTCCCCGTGGCGAACCACCTGGCCGATCGCCTGGACCCGCCCCTTGGGATCCAGGAACGACGCCGGTGCGGCCGAGCCGTCCGTCAGGGCCTGGACGTCCTGGGAACAGAGTCGATGCACGAACTCCACGGCGTCCCGACCCGAGACCTCGAGCAATCCGTACGGGGCCGGGACCCGCCGGCCGGCGGGCTGGAGGGACGCGAGGGCTTGGTCGTAGGCTGCTGTCATCCTGGATCTTGCGGGCAGATTGGGGGCGCGTTCCAGGGCCCGGTCCCGAGACGCCGAAACGACCCACGGGTTGAATGAGCCCCTGTGGGAGGCTATTTTGCTCCGGCACCTCGAACGCTTCCAGGGCCCGCCGCATGTTCCGCATCACACGGAAAGCCGACTACGCCGTCTTCATCCTGTCCTTCCTGGCCCGCCGGGCCGCCGAAGAAGGCCCGGACGCGCTCGTGAGCGCGCAGGAACTGGCGTCCTTCAGCGCGCTGAACAAGTCGCTGGTCGCCAACCTGCTGAAGGACCTCAACCGCGCCGGGTTCCTGTCGTCGGTGCGCGGCGCGCGTGGTGGCTACCGCCTCGACCGGCCGGCGAACCGGATCAATCTCCTGGAGATCCTGCGCACCGTCGAGGGGCCGTTCACCTTCGTGGAGTGCGCACAGGGAGGTGGCCCCGAGGATGACGAATCTGCAGATCCGGGGTTCGCGGCACTCGAAGATGGGGCGGCCGGGAAGCTGGCGGCCGGAGAGCTGGCGGCCGAAGCGCCTCCTCTCGAGCGGGCTGCTGCCGCGACCGACGACGAATGCTGCAACCTCACCGGCCTGTGCACCTCGAAGGGACCGCTGATGGTCCTGCACCTGCGGATCCAACAGCTCCTCGAGGACATCTCCCTCGCCGAACTCAGCGGCCTCGACACCAGCAGGGCCGCGGAGATCGCCCAGGAGCTGTTCCCGTCGCGACGCGCGCTGGAGGCACGGGACCCCGCCGAAGACCACTCCCCTGCTGGTCAATCACCTGCTGGTCACTCACCTGCTGGTCACTCCCCTGCTGGCCAATCACCTGCTGGCCAATCACCTGTCGTGGAACGATGACCGATACGCCCCAGATCGCGACCTTCCCCATCTACATGGACAACAGCGCGACCACGCGCTGCGACCCGCGGGTGGTGGACAAGATGGTGCCGTATTTCGGCGAGATCTACGGCAACGCTGCGAGCCGCAACCATGCCTACGGCTGGGCCGCGGAGAGCGCGGTCGACGAGGCCCGCAGTCAGGTCGCGCAACTGATCGGCGCGCACCCCAAGGAGATCATCTGGACCAGCGGCTCGACCGAGGCCAACAACCTCGCGATCAAGGGCGTGGCGGAGATGTACTCCAAGAAGGGTCGCCACCTGATCACCTGTGTCACCGAGCACAAGGCGGTCATCGACCCGATGAAGCACCTCGAGCAGCAGGGTTACGAGGTGACCTGGCTGGAGGTCGACGGCGCCGGCCGCATCGATCTCGGGCAACTCGCGGCAGCGATCCGTGACGACACCCTGCTGGTGTCGCTGATGTTCGCCAACAACGAGACCGGCACCGCCCACCCGGTCGCCGAGATCGGCAAGCTGTGCAAGGAGCGCGGTGTGCTGTTCCACACCGACGCGACCCAGGCGCCCGGCAAGCTGCCGATCGACGTCGAAGCCCAGGACATCGACCTGCTGTCGCTGTCGGCGCACAAGTTCTACGGCCCGAAGGGTGTCGGTGCGCTCTACGTGCGCCGCAAGAACCCGCGCGTGCGCCTCGCGCCGATCCTCGACGGCGGCGGCCACGAGCGCGGCATGCGTTCGGGCACCCTGGCGGTTCCCGGCATCGTCGGCATGGGCGAGGCAGCCCGGATCGCCCGCGAGGAGTTCGACCAGGAGGTCGCCAGGATGACCGCATTGCGCGACCGCCTGGAGAACGGCATCCGCAAGGCGCTGCCGGACTCGGTGATCAACGGCGACGTCGAACACCGCATGCCGCACCTGTCCAACATCTCGTTCCCGTACGTCGAGGGCGAGTCCCTCATCATGGGCATCAAGGACGTCGCGGTGTCGTCGGGCTCGGCCTGCACCTCCGCGAGCCTCGAGCCCAGCTACGTCCTCAAGAGCCTGGGCCTCGGTGACGAACTCGCCCACAGCTCGATCCGCTTCTCGCTCGGCCGGTTCAACACCGAGGCAGAGGTCGACTACGTGGTCGACCTCGTGGTCAAGGAGGTCACCCGGCTCCGCGAGATGTCCCCGCTCTGGGAGATGGTGCAGGAAGGAATCGACCTGTCCCAGGTGAAGTGGACGGTGCACTGAGTCACCAGGCACGCACCACCATCTTCTCCCCGAACCACCGAACCACCCCACGGAGGCCTGACATGGCATACAGCGACAAGGTCCTCGACCACTACAACCACCCCCGCAACGTCGGCGCGCTCGACAAGGACGCGCAGGACGTCGGCACCGGCGTCGTCGGCGCACCCGAGTGCGGCGACGTGATGAAGCTGCAGATCAAGGTCGACGAGGAGTCCGGCCGCATCGTCGACGCCAAGTTCAAGACCTACGGCTGCGGCTCGGCGATCGCCTCGTCGTCGCTGGCTACCGAGTGGCTGAAGGGCGCGACGGTCGACGAGGCCCTGGCGATCCAGAACACCTCGATCGTCGAGGAACTCTCGCTACCGCCGGTCAAGATCCACTGCTCGGTGCTGGCCGAGGACGCGATCAAGGCGGCGATCGCCGACTACCGGTCGAAGCGGGGCGCCGCCGGCCAGAGTGCCACGGCCGCGCAGGCGCCTGCCGCGGCGGGCGACGGAACCGCATCCTGAGGAACGAACCGGCGATGAACGAGACGACCAACACGAACACGGCGAACACCGACCCGACCTCCGCGGCGTCGACTCCCGCCGTCGATACCGCCGCGAAGCCCGGCCGCGGCATCGCGCTGACCGAGCGCGCCGCCAAGGAGATCCGCCGAGTCATGGAGGAGAACTCCTTCGACCCGGAGAACTCGTGGGTGCGCATCGGCGCCAAGGGTGGCGGCTGCTCCGGGTTCAGCTACGTGCTCGACTTCGACTCCAACGGGCCGACCGAGTACGACCTGACCTTCGAGCAGCACGACGTGAAGATCCTCATCGACAAGAAGAGCGAGTTCTTCATGGGCGGCACCGAACTCGACTTCAACGACGGCCTGCTCGACCGCGGCTTCGTGTTCAAGAACCCCTCGGCGACCGGCACCTGCGGCTGCGGCACCTCGTTCTCGGCCTGAGCGGATGCCGACCTCCCTGGAGCCCGGCGAGGTGTTCGCCCTGTTCGAGCTGGAACCGACGCTCGACCTCGACCTCGACGCGCTCGAACGCGACTACCTGCGTCGCTCCCGGGACTGCCATCCGGACCACCACGCCGCCGCGGACCCTGACCGTATGGTCGAACTCCTCGACCGCTCGGCGCGGCTGAACGACGCCCACCGCCTGCTCCGCGACCGCTGGCAGCGCGCCGCCCTGGCTCTCGAAGCACGCCGACCCGGTGTGCTCGAGGCCACCAAGAACCTCGACCCGATGTTCTTGATGGACGCCATGGAGTGGGCGGAGTCCAGTGCGGAGGCCCGGGGTAGCGCGGCCGCCGAAGACCTGCGCCAACGCTTCGAGGTGCGAGTCGAAGAGTCCTGGTCCGCGCTTCGCCTCGCCTTCCTCGACGGTGACCTCGAAGGTGCCGCGACGTGCCTCCACCAGTCGAAGTACGCGCGCAAGGCCCTCGCCGACCTCGTGTCCGACGAGTGAACCACCCACGCCGTCCGCCCTGGATCCGCCCGGCATCAGCCACCCGCCACCCTCTCCACGCACCGTGACCGCCCCAGCGCAACCCGACGCCGCCGCTCCCCCCCGCGTGGTCCTCGGCATCGACCTCGGCACCACCAACAGCCTCGCAGCCGTGCAGGGCCGAAGTGGACCCGTGGTGATCCGCGATTCCTCCGGCGAGGCCTTGATCCCTTCGGTCGTCTCCTTCGCCGAGCCTGGCACGGACGCCACGCCCCTGGTCGGTTCCGCGGCGCGGGCCCGGGTCCTGGAGGCGCCGTCCCGCACCATCCACTCGATCAAGCGACTCATCGGTCGCTCCGGGGATGACGTGGCCGAGGAGGCCTCCCGCCTCCCCTATCCGGTGGTGCAAGGTGAGCGTGGCCTCGCTCGGGTCCGCATCGACGACCACGACTGGACCCCCGAGGAACTCAGCGCACTGATCCTCGGCCACGTCCGCGACCGCGCCGCCGCAGCGCTGTCGCAGCCGATCGAGGACGTGGTCATCACCGTCCCCGCCTACTTCGACGACGCCCAGCGCCAGGCCACCCGCCACGCCGCGGAACTCGCCGGGCTGAAGTGCCTGCGCATCGTCAACGAGCCGACCGCGGCGTCGCTCGCCTATGGCATCGACGGCTCGAAGGACGGCACGGTGCTGGTCTACGACCTCGGTGGCGGCACCTTCGACGTGTCGATCCTGCGGATCCAGGACGGCACCTTCCGGGTCCTTTCGACCGCCGGCGATACCCACCTCGGCGGCGACGACTTCGACGCGTGCATCGCCGAACGACTGCTCCAGAGCGTCGGTGCGGCGGGCGCCGAGCTGGACGATGCCTACGTCCGCCAGGCGATCCGCAAGTCGGCCGAGGCGCTGAAGTGCCAGCTGAGCACCGAGGACCACGCCGCGCTGGAGATCGACCTCGACGGCACATCCCATCGGTTCGAGATCGACCGCCCGAGCTTCGAGGAGTCGATCGCACCCCTGGTCGACCGCACGCTCGACTGCACCCGCCGCGCGCTCCGCGACGCCGAGGTCGCCACCGGCAACCTCGACGCCGTGGTGCTGGTCGGCGGCTCCACCCGCGTCCCGTTGGTCCGTCGCCGCATCGAGGAACTCACCGGGCGCGCGCCCGAAGCCGGCGTCGACCCCGACCTGGCGGTCGCTCTCGGCGCCGCGATCCAGGCCGATGTCCTGGCCGGTGGCAACCGGTCGCTGCTGCTGCTCGACGTGGTGCCGCTCTCGCTCGGCATCGAGACCATGGGCGGCGTGGTCAGCAAGCTGATCCTGCGCAACGCCACGATCCCGTCCAGCGTCACCGAGGAGTTCTCCACCCAGGTCGACGGCCAGACCGCGGTCGACATCAACATCTACCAGGGCGAGCGCGAGCGCGCCGCCGACTGCCGCATGCTCGGCGCGTTCAAACTGCGCGGGATCCCGCCGCTGCCCGCCGGTCTGCCGCGGGTCGCGGTGACGTTCCTGGTCGACGCCGACGGCGTGCTCCGGGTGCGGGCCAAGGAACAGCGCACCGGCATCGAGGCCTCGATCCAGGTGGTGCCGAGCTTCGGACTGACGCGCGACGAGGTCGATCGCATGATGCGTGACTCGATCCTGCACGCGGTCGAGGACATGTGCGCGCGCGAGGGCATCGAGCTCCGCAACAAGGCCCGCGCGATGGCCCAGGGCACCCGCAAGGCCCTGGCGATGGCCGACCTGCCCCCCGACCAGATCTGGTCGGTGAAGAAGGGCGTCGACAAGCTGGAGAAGCTGCTCGATGCGTCCGAACCGCTCGACCAGCTCCGCGCCGCGGTCGACGACCTGTCGAAGCGCACCGCGCAGATCGCCGACGACGTGATCAGTTCCGCGGTGGCCAAGGCACTCGCCGAAGAACCCACCTCCTGACCGCTGCCGAGCCTCACCTTCCGGTCCAAAGAGATGTCCGATCCGATCCGCGTCCGCTTCGTGGACGGCGACGAGTTCGAGGCCGCCATCGGCGACTCGATCCTCGACGTCGCCCTCGCCCACGGCATCGACCTCGACCACGCCTGCGGCGGCGTCTGCGCCTGCTCGACCTGCCACGTCCGCATCGTCGAGGGCGCCGACGCCCTCAACGAGTCCTCCGACGACGAGGAGGACCAGCTCGACGAGGCCCGCGACGTCGGCCTCGACTCCCGGCTGGGCTGCCAGGCGAAGATCCTGCGCGCGCCGGCGGGAGGCGTGATCGCGGTCCGCATCCCCAGCTGGAACGTCAATCTGGTGCGCGAGGCGCACTGATTCCCTGGTCGACACCCGCCGCCGTGCCGCCCCCCGGCTCGCAACTGCGAAGCACCCGCTCCAACTCCTCGGGCAGGAACGGCGTCTCCAGCACCGCCACCGGCGCCGAGACCTGATCCTGTCTGGGCAGCCGGCGATGCTGGCCGGCGCCGGTGCACCAGACCACGGCGACGTCGGGGCGGCACGCGGCGACCTCCTCCGCGAGCGGCAGGGCCACGGACTCCTCGCGCGCGATCACCAGCAAGCCCGCCGCGGCATCGGTCGCGATCAGAGTTCTCGCGGTCCCGGCGTCGCTGGCATCGACGACGGGATGGCCGCGTAGCTCCAGAGCCGTGCGGAGCACCGTCCTCGTCCCCGCGTCCGCGGCCACCACCACCGCAAGTGCGCGTCCGCTGCGCGGATCGTCCGCGGCACCCCGGGTCTCGAGCAACCGCGCCGCGATCCGCAGCACCCGATCCCGTTCGTCCTTCGGCGCTTCGGCATCGGCGATCCGTCCCACCAGGATCGCGCCACGGATCCCACCGGGGACGCGCCCCACCCGCACGAACCGCCCCGCCTCGGCCGTCGGATGATGGGCCGCGATCCGTCGGGCGAGTTCCGCCCCGCTCTGGACCGCTGCCGGCCCCTGGGCGGCGAGGACCTCCTCGCACAAGCCCTCGAATCGTGGGCCGGTCACACTGCGGATCCGGAAAGGCCCGTCTCCAACCCGGTCGACGACCACGCAGTCCTCCACCCCGACCGCCGCGGCGAGCCACGTCGCCATCCGCTCCATCGGGACACCGGTGCCCGGCGCACGCTTGGCCAGACGGTCGAGGATCTCCAGCGCGTGGCGCAGCCGACGAAGCGACGAACCGGTCACGTCTTCTGCCGGCAGAGCCCGAAACACCGCGAACACCTGGCCGGCGCCTGCGGCGACCAGCCGTACGCCGATCCGTCCGGTCCAGCGCAGGCCGCCGAGCGAGCCCGGTGCGTTCGCCAGCGCGACCTGCCGCGAACTCTCGGTCCCCACCGCCGCACGTTCGAGCAGCCGGACGGCCTCGTCCAGGCCGCCACCTGCTTCGATGGCGTCGACGATCGCCGAGCCCCTGGCGATACCGAGCCGTCGCGCGCGCGCGTTGGCCGCCACGACCAGACCGGTCGACGCATGGATCCGGCAGCAGGCCTCGTCGAGGAGCTCGAGCAGATCGGGAGGATCGGGGACCTCGGTCACCTCCGGAGTATGGACCAGGCCTGCCGCCCGATGCCGCACCGGATCCACGAACGTCGGCGCGATGGCGAGCCGCACCGCGAGGTCCTACACTCCGTCCGATGAGTTCGGATCCCTCGCCGCCGCCCGTCGTGGGCCGTGCGCAACGCATGTCCGTCGGCGGCAAGCTGTCGTTCCGACGCCGCGTGCCGGAGGTCGACGCGGTCGGCCTGCCGCTGGTGGTCGGCGGCGATGACCCACCGCACCTCGACGAGCTGGTGCCCGACGGGTTCGACGACGTCGAGATCGAGGTCGGCCCCGGCAAGGGTGCCTATCTCTGCGCGGCGGTGGCGGCCCGGCCGCGGAGCTTCGTCCTCGGCATCGAGGCCGCGGCCGGCTACGCCTCGTACGCGGCCCAGCAGCTCCACGAGTCCGGCGCGAACAACGGTCTGTTCCTGGTCGACAACGCGCGGCTGTTCCTCGAGGACCGGGTCCGGCCCGGGTCGTTGACGCGGGTGCACGTCTACTTCCCCGATCCCTGGCCCAAGCGTCGCCATCGTGGCCGACGGTTCTTCACCGAGGAGACGCCCAAGGTGGTGCATCGCGCCTTGCGTGACGACGGACTGTTGCTGGTCGCCACCGACAACGCGGCCTACGCCGGGCAGGTCTGCAGGGTGGTCGGCGCTTCGCCGTTGTTCGAACGCGACCGGGCACTCGAGCGTGAGCTGATCGCCGAGGGGCCCGGGGCCGCGTTCTCGCCAACCAACTTCGAGCGCAAGTACCTCGCCGAGGGCCGCATCGTGCGCCGCTTCGCCTTCCGTCGCGCCTGATTCGTATGCAACCGAGCGCTACCGACTACCGATGGCACCCGATCGGCTCCGCTGCCGACCTCCGCTTCACGCCCGGTGCCCGCGTCGCGTGTGGTCCGCACGCCATCGCGGTGTTCCGGACCGCCGAAGGGTTCCGGGCGATCGACGACAGCTGTCCGCACCAGGGCGCGTCGCTGGCCGAGGGTGACCAGTTCCCGGATGGCATCCGCTGCCCGTGGCACGGTTGGAAGTTCGACCTGGACACCGGTCGCGGACCGGGCGGCGGTGCGGTCTGCACCAGCGTGTATCCGGTACGGGAACGCGGCGACGGCGGTCTGGAGATCGGCCTACCGCGTGCAATGACCAGCGACGGCTGATCCTCGGTCGACTTCCGCCCGGCGCGGCCCTGCCTCCAGCCTCGCTTCTTCCGACCGACCGACTACCATCGCCGGTTTCGACCGCCACCCCGCAGCTGGACCTACGCGTTGACCCGAGATCTCGCCGCCGACCGCCTGGCCAAGCTCGACCGACTCCGCGAGCACGGCATCGATCCCTACCCGCCGCGTGTGCCCGCTGCGACCCCGGTCACGGCCTGCCTGGACGGCCTCGACGCGCGCCTCGGTGAGACCGTCCGCGTCGCCGGTCGCCTCGCCCAGGTCCGGGACTTCGGCAAGCTGCGCTTCGCGCCTCTGACCGACCGCAGCGGCTCGATCCAGATCGGCTTCCAGCGCGACCGGCTGCCGGAGTTCTGGCCGTTGCGCAAGGCGGTCGAGGCCAACGACCACGTGGTGATCGAGGGCGAACTCGGCCGCACCGACAAGGGTGAGCCGACCATCTGGGCCACCGCGGTGACGCTGGCCAGCAAGACGCTGCGGCACGCACCGGAGAAGTGGGCCGGTCTGCAGGACGTCGAGACCCGCTACCGCCAGCGCGCCGTCGACCTCTACGCCAATCCCGAGGTCCGCGAGACCTTCCGGCTGCGCAGCCGGGTGCTCCGCGAGACCCGCGCCTACTTCGACGGCCTCGACTACCTGGAGGTCGAGACCCCGATCCTGCAGCCGATCTTCGGTGGCGCGATGGCGCGGCCGTTCAAGACCCACCACAACGCGCTCGACATGCCGCTCTACCTGCGGATCGCGCCGGAGCTGTACCTCAAGCGGCTCCTGGTCGGCGGTCTCGAGCGGGTCTACGAGATCGGCCGCGTGTTCCGCAACGAGGGCATCAGCACCCGGCACAACCCGGAGTTCACGATGCTCGAGAGCTACGAGGCCTGGGCCGACTACCGCGACATCATGGCGCGCGTCGAGGGCCTGTTCGGCCACCTCTGCGAGACGGTGTTCGAAGGCCGAACCACCTTCCGGTTCCGCGGCAAGGACTACGACCTGAAGCCGCCGTTCGCGAAGCACCGCTACCTCGACCTGTTCGAGCAGGCCAACGGCGGCCTCGACTGGTTCGACGCCGCGGGCGTGACCAAGCGTGCCAAGGAACTCGGCCTGAAGACCGACGGACTGCCGGCCGACAAGATCGCCGGCGACGTGTTCGAGGCCACGGTCGAGGACACGCTCGAGGGCCCGGTGTTCGTCCACGACTACCCGACCGCGATCTCGCCCTTGTCGAAGGCCTCGCCCGAGGATCCGCGGGTCGCCGAGCGCTTCGAGCTGTTCGTCGCCGGGATGGAGCTCGCCAACGCGTTCAGCGAGCTCAACGACCCGGTCGACCAGGAACAGCGCTTCGAGGCCCAGCTCCAGCACAAGGACGACGAGTCGCCCTCGGAGATGGACAGCGACTACATCGCCGCCCTGGAACACGGCCTGCCGCCAGCCGGCGGCCTCGGCATCGGCATCGACCGGCTGCTGATGCTGCTCACCGGCAACGACTCGATCCGCGACATCGTGCTGTTCCCGCTGCTGCGTCGCCTCGACGCCGGACCGGGCGAAGCGGAAGGCTCCGCGCAGGAGGCGCCGGCGGCGCCCGACGCCTGAATGGACCCGTCGCCCGAAGCGCATCGGCCGGCCGCGAGGACTCCGCGTCCGGCCCCGCTGTTCCCGGCGTTCGCCGCGTTCCTGGCCGTGCGCTTCCTGTTCGCGCGGCGCATCAACCTGATCGGCGTGGTCGGCATCGCGGTCGGCGTCTGGGCGCTGATCGTGGTGGTCGCGGTGTTCTCGGGCTTCATCTCGGACATCCGCGGCGGGATCCGCCAGGTGAGTCCGGATCTGCTGCTCACCGAGATCCCCAGCGACGCCTCGTTCGAGCAGATCGACGCGGTGCTGCGGGCAGATGCCGACGTGGTGGCTACGGCGCCACGGCTGCGCTACCACGCGCTGTACTTCAAGCACGGTGCCTGGGGCAGCTCGTCGGGCGTGCGGACGAGTTCCGGCGACATCAGCAAGCAGGCGTCGGACTACGACTTCGTCGAGCTGATAGGCATCGATCCGAGCCGCGAGGTAGAGGTCACGGACCTGCTCCAGCAGGTATTGCTGCCGCAGTCCTGGGAGACGCGTTCCCCCGAGGAACTGTTCGAGATCCCCGGTGAGATGATCCAGGTCTGGCGCTCGCTCGAGGGCTTCCCCCTGGGCCCCGGCGAGGCGATCGGCAGCAGGCCGGCAATCCTGTTCGGCTACGACCGGTTCCGACGCAGCCGCGTCGAGATCCCACAGCAACTCTCGCTGGCCTCGGCGCACTTCCCCGGCGACTTGATCGACGGCGCGCCGGCTCTGCACTCCCTCAGCAAGGATGTCCACGTCGGCGCGCCCTTCCACACCGGCCACCGGGTGTTCGACGAGACCAAGGCGCTGCTGACCCTCGACGTGCTGCGCGACGACTTCCTCGGCTACGACCGGTTCCTCGACCCCGACGTCGTCAGCGACGTCGCGATCCGGGTCCGACCCGACGCCGACCTGGAGACGGTCAAGCAACGTCTGGCCGACGCACTCGCCGCCGACGAAGGCCTGCAGAAGGCCTACCCCGAAGGCTTCGGCGGCCTGATCCTGACCTGGGAGGAGCAGAACGAGGTCTACCTCGACGCCGTCGACCAGGAGCGCGCGATGATGAAGATCGTGCTGTTCGCGGTGATGCTGGTCGCGGCGTTCCTGGTCTACGCCACGCTGCACATGCTGGTCACCCAGAAGACCCGCGAGATCGGCGTGCTCACCGCGATGGGTGCGTCGTCGTCGGGCGTGCTGAAGATCTTCCTGTCGACCGGCGGGGTGATCGCCCTGCTCGGCTGCGGCCTCGGTGTCGCCACCGGCCTGGCGTCGGTGTTCTGGATGAACGACCTCGACACCTGGACCCAGGCGCGCCTCGGCTTCTCGCTGTTCCCGCGCGAGCTGTACGCCCTCGACGAGATCCCCTACTCGATCGAACCGTGGTGGGTCGTGCAGGTCGCGCTCGGCGCACTCGCGGTCAGCGCCGTCGCGGCCTGGCTCCCGGCGCGGCGTGCCGCCCACCTCCAACCGGTCCGCGCACTGGCCCACGAGTGAAGGCAGCCGCAGGCACGCCCCGATCCCAGAGACCGATGACCACCCCGCTCCTCGAAGCCCGCTCGATCACCAAGTCGTTCCAGTTGGGACGCACCGAGATCCCCGTGCTCAGGGGTGTCGACCTGACGATCGGCCGCGGCGAGACCGTGGCACTGCTCGGCACCTCGGGCGCGGGCAAGTCGACGCTGCTGCACCTGCTGGGCCTGCTCGACCGGCCGAACGACGGCTCGATCAGCTTCGACGACCAGCGCGTCGACGACCTGTCGACCAAAGAGCGCGCGCGGCTGCGCCACCGCCGCATCGGCTTCGTGTTCCAGTTCTACCACCTGATCCCCGAACTCGACGCGCTGCGCAACGTGCAGCTCGGCGCGCTGATGGACGTCGGCCTCTGGGAGTGGCTGGGCAACCGCGGGGCGATCAAGGCCAGGGCCGCGGCGCTGCTCGAGGAGGTCGGACTCACCGACCGCGCGCGGCATCGCCCCGCCGAGCTGTCGGGCGGTGAACGCCAGCGCGTGGCGATCGCCCGCGCGTTGATCGCCGAGCCGGAGCTGATCCTGGCCGACGAGCCGACCGGCAACCTCGACAGCGAGACCGCCGAGGGGATCCTCGACCTGCTGTTCCGGATCAACCGCGAGCGCGGCATCGCCTTCCTGCTGGTGACCCACGATCCGGCCCTCGCCCGCCGCTGCGACCGCATCGTGCGGATGCGCGACGGCCGGGTCGTCGACGACGGCCTCGCCACCACGGCCCCGGCGACCGAAGGAGCGGCCCCTCCCGCCTGACGTCGGGAGACCCGGACGATGTACCGCCTGCTCCTCGCCACCCGCTACCTGTTCAGCCGGCCGATCAACCTGCTCGGGGTGCTCGGCATCGCGCTGGGCGTCTGGGCGCTGATCGTGGTGCCGTCGATCTTCACCGGCTACCTGCGCGAGGTCGGCAAGCACCTGCAGAGCACCACCGCCGACGCGACGATCCGCGGGTTGCCCGGCGGGGTGCCGATCGAGACCCTCGACGAACTTTGCGGTGCCGACCCCGCGGTCGCGGGACTTGCTCCCCGCCTGCTCTGGCAGGGCCTGCTGCATCCCGCGGCTCCTCCATCACGCAGCCGCCCGCCCGCCCGCGGTCTGGACGAACTCACCTCGGAGTCGCCGCTGGTCAGCCTGCTCGGCATCGACACCACCCGCGAGCTGCACTTCACCGGCCTCGGCGGCTGGTTGCGCGCGGCCCCTGCCGAACTCCAGCCGAAGGACCTCGACGATCCCCTGCGACCGATCGACGGCGAACCGGCGGCGCTGCTCAGCCCGCAACGGATGGCCCGCGACGGCCTCCGCCTCGGGGACCGGATCGCGGTGACCATCGGCCGACTCGATCGCGAGGACGGCGAGGAGGTGTTCCACCTCGACGAGAAGCCGCTGCACTTCCGGGTCGCCGGCGCGTTCGAGTCGTCGTTCGCCGCCTTCGACGGCCTGCACGTGTTCGTCGACCTCGAGACCCTCGCCGCACGACTCGGCGGGGACTCGAGCCCCAACGAGGTCGCGGTGCAGATGCAGCACGGCGTCGACACCGCCCAGGCCGCGGAGCGCCTCGAGCGCATCCTGCAGGCGGAGTACGGGCGTCGCGTGCGGGTCGCCACCTGGAGCGAGGCCAACCGCCTGCAGCTCGGCTCGATCGACCACCAGCGAGGCCTGATGAAGCTGGTGCTGTTCGTGATCATGGTCGTCGCCGGCTTCGTGGTCTACGCGACCCTGTCGATGATGGTGACCGAGAAGACCCGCGACATCGGCATCCTCACCGCGATGGGCGCCGACGTCGGCGGCGTCGCGACGGTGTTCGTGGCCTGCGGTGCCGCCGTCGCGGTGATCGGCGCGGTGGTCGGGGTGGTCGGCGGTTGCCTGTCTGCGGTGTACCTGGACGACTTCAACACCTTCCTGCGCCGCTTCGACATCGACCTGTTCCCGGTGCGCGTCTACAACCTCCGGCGCGTCCCCTACGACCTCGATCCGCTGTGGATCGCGCAGGTCTCGGGCATCTCGGTGCTGGTGACGGTCGCGGTCGCGGCGATCCCGGCCTGGCGCGCCGCGCGGCAGGACCCGCTCGATGCCCTGCGGCACGAGTGAGTGCGGACGACGCACCCAGACCGTCCCGGCACGCCGGCCGCGCCGTCGGCACGGCGCCGGCTTTGACCGGGCCGCCCCGACTGCCGATGATCCCGACATGCCCTCCCGGTCGTGGATCCAGCGCGTCGACCGCCTCGCCCGCGCCGCTTGCCTCGCAGCGACCGCACTGATCGCGGCCGGTTGCGAGATGCTCCCCGACGACCACGCCCTGAGGTCGACCCTCGGCGCGTCGCTGCACCGCTTCGAGGGCTCGCTGCACGACACGGTCTCCGGCCTGGACCGCGAGTTCCGGACCGGCCTGCGCGACACCACCCGCGCCGCGGTCGCCGTTCCCGACGCCGTGGTGCGACGAACCGACCGCCTGCAACACAGCACCCGGGATCTGGTCGGTGGCTCCATCGCCCGTGCAGAGGTCGCACCGCTGCGGATCCGCGACACCACCCTGGCCGGAGTCCGCGCCGAGACCTACCGCGGTGCGGCCCTGACCAGGACCTTGTCGCCCAGCGCGGTCGGCGCCCACCTGGAACGCTCCCTGAGCCAGTTCGACCGCCAACTCCGCGCGGTGCCCTCGACCCTGCGCCTGGACCGCCGGATCCTGCCGGTCCCGGAGGACGCCGACTCCGGCCCCGATCCGGTTCCCGACCAGCGCTCGCCATCGCTGTTCGAACGGGTCCTCCGACAGATCCCCTGGTGAACAGATCGCCTGGCGAGCGGAACTCCCAGGAATCGGGATCCCGACCAGCCCCTCGGTTCCGCGCTGCGTAGCGTCCTCCGCCATGCGCCCGCTCCCCCTCGCCGTGCTGCTCACGGCACAGCTTCTCGCATCCCAGGACACCGTCAGCCCCGCCGACCGACTACCTGGCGATCGGCGAGCCGGCGCGAGTTCGGTCTCGGTCGAACTGCTTCAGGAGTGGCTCGGCACCTTGGCGTCGGAGGAGTTCGGCGGACGGGGAACCGGCCAGCCCGGCTACCGACTCGCGGCCGACTATCTCGCGGAGCACTTCGAGAACCTGGGTCTCGAACCTGCCGGCACCGAGGGGAGCTGGTTCCAGGACGTTCCTTGGATGCTCGAGACCGTCGACGCCGGACGCAGCGGGATCGAGCTGCTGGTCGACGAGGAGTCCGTCGCCGACATCCCCGGCGAGGCCCTTCACGGTGCACTGGGGACCGGACTGGAGGTCGCCGGCCATCTCGCAGTGGTGGCCACCGACAGCTACGACGGAGCCGACCTCGCCGGGCTGGCGCTGGACGACCGGGTCACGTTGGTGGTCGCCCGGGCCGGACTGCTGCAGAACCCGGACGATCCCCGTGCACAGCGCTTCGGCCCGTTCCTCGCTGCCCGCGCGGTGAGCGCGATCGGCAACGCGGTCCGGAAGGCCGGTGGCCGGCTCGCCGCGATCATCGACGACCGCGGTGTCGAGCTGATGGGCCCCTTCCAGCCCCGCTCGGGCCCGACCGCCAGGGCCGGTAGCCGTGCCGCGGCCGGCCGTGGTCGCACCCCCACCGGCATCGTGCTGTCGATCGCACAGGCCCGCGCTCTGCTCGCCCCCCTGGAGGCCCCTGAGTTCGACACGCTCCGCGCGGACCGGCCGTGGACTCCGAACGCCACGCTACGTGCCCGGGTCGTGGTCGCCGAGAGCCAGGCACCGGCCCACAACGTCTGCGCGATCCTCCGGGGCACGGACCCCGATCTGCGCGACGAGTACGTCGTGGTCGGCTGTCACCTCGACCACCTCGGCGCGCCCGGCGGCGTGGTCCATCCGGGCGCCGACGACGACGGCTCGGGGACGACCGGTCTGATGGCCATCGCGCAGGCCTTCGCCCGCAACCCCAAGAGGCCGCGGCGCAGCATCCTGTTCCTGGCCTTCTGCGGCGAGGAGAACGGGCTGATCGGCTCGTCGTTCTACACCCAGAACCCGACGGTGCCGCTCGAGTCGATGGTCGCCGAGCTGCAGATCGACATGATCGGCCGCAACGAGGAGAAGGCCGGCGAGACCGCCGCGGAGAACGTCGACTGCCTGCACCTCGTCGGCTCGCACAAGCTCTCGGACGATCTGCACCAGCTGTGCGTGCGCCTCAACGACGAACGCGCCGGCTTCGAGTTCGAGTGGGACGAAGAGGGCGTGTTCTACCGCAGCGACCACTGGAACTTCGCCCGCGTCGGGGTGCCGATCGCGTTCTTCTTCACCGGCTTCCACCCCGACTACCACCAGCCGTCGGACACGCCGGACAAGATCGATTATCCGAAGCTGCGGAGGGTCCTCTGCTACGTCTACGACCTCGCATTCGAACTCGCGCAGGCCGACCAGCGACCGCAGGTCGACGCGGAACGCTGGGACGCCCTGGAACGCAAGGCCCGCGCGGCGCCTGCGGCACCCGTGCGGCGCTGATCAGAGGCCGCGTTCGAGGTGGTCGCGGCGGAACGCGATCGGTGGCCCGAGGATCTCCGCCGCCACGACCGCAGCAGCAGGACGGTGCAGGTCGACGAGTCGCCCGGTGCCGCGGCGCGCCGCGCTGCGTCGCCGCCGCGCCTCCTGCCCGCCGATCGCGGCCGCCTGCCCATGGGCTTGCAGACCGTCGTCGAAGCGCTTGCGGCTCGCCACCTTACGGGCTTCCCAGCGCTCCGCCTTCGCGTCGAGCTCGTCCCGCAGCGAGCGTCGTTGCCCGGGTTCCCGATCGGGCACGATCTCGACGTGCACCGGTGGTGGCGGTGGACCTGGCTCCACGGGCGCGGGCCGAACCGCCTCGCTCCGGCGGAGGACCGGTGGCGTCGACGAACTCGCTTCGGCAGGCTCGAGGCCCATCGCCCGACGGATCTCGCGGGCGATCTGCTCCGGATCGGGTCCGGATCGCCGCGCGGGCTTCGGTCTCGCCTCGGCCACCACCTCCGGCTCGCGGCGCGGCCAACCGTCGGCGTCGACGGCCTCGCCACCTGCGGTGCCCTGCTCCGCGGCAGCCCGCTCGGCCCGCTTCTTCTGCTCCGCCGCCCGTTTGGCAGCGGCCTGCATCCTCCCGCCGATCCAGGACACCACCCAGGATCCCAACAGCAGCAACAGGATCGGATTCCGCAGCAAGAAGTCGATCATCGCGGGCCTCCCGCTCCGGACTGCGAGGAGACGCTCACGAGTCGCCCTCGGACGAAGCCCCTTCGCCGCGTGCGATCTCGCTGCGCATCTTGGTGTCGGAGTCGATGTTGCGCAGGCGGTAGTAGTCCATCACTCCGAGGTTGCCGGACTTCAGCGCCTCGGCGATCGCCAGCGGCACCTCGGCCTCCGCGAGCACCACCTTCGCCCGGTTGGCGACGACCGCGGCGGTCTGCTCCTGCTCGGCCGCCACCGCCATGGCGCGCCGCTCCTCGGCCTTGGCCTGGGCCACCCGCTTGTCGGCCTCGGCCTGGTCGGCCTGCAAGCGCGAGCCGATGTTGTCGCCGACGTCGACGTCGGCGATGTCGATCGACAGGATCTCGAACGCGGTGCCGGCATCGAGGCCACGCTCCAGAACCTTGCGGGAGATCGCGTCGGGGTTCTCGAGCACGTCGTTGTGGGTGTTCGACGAGCCGATGCTCGACACGATGCCCTCACCGACTCGCGCGATGATGGTCTCCTCGGTCGCACCGCCGACCAGCCGATCGATGTTGGCCCGCACCGTGACCCGCGCCCGCGCCAGCACCTGGATGCCGTTGCGCGCCATCGCCGCGACCTTGCCCTGCGTCGGGCAGTCGATGACCCGCGGGTTCACCGAGGTCTGCACCGCCTCGAGCACGTTGCGGCCGGCGAGGTCGATCGCCGCCGCACGTCGGAAGTCCAGGCCGAGCTTGGCACGGTCGGCGGCGATCAGCGCCCGGACCACGTTGATCACATTGCCGCCGGCGAGGAAGTGGGCTTCCAGGTCCTGCACGCCGATCGTGATACCCGCCTGCACCGCGCTGATCTTCGCGCGCACGATCGTCCCTGGGTTGACCTTGCGCAGCTGCATGCCCACGAGCGTGACGAGACTGACCGGCGCCTTCGACAGGTAGGCCTGGATCCACAGGTTCAGGAACTTCAGCAGGAAGATGACCAGAACCAGGAACAGCAGCAGCAGGATGCCGACCACGATGAAGACGGTGTTGTCGTCCCCGTCGGCGGCCAGGATCAGGCCCGCAGGTGCTGGCGAGAAAGGCTGGAGAAGAGCCTGGGCTGGGATGGAAGTGCTCATCACGAAGTCGTTCGGGAGGCTTCGAAGTTCGGGATCCGAAGGCGCGGGCCGCAGCGTGCGAACCCTCGGCTCCGGTGGGAATGGCTTCAGGCGTCCGGCCGGATCTCCCGGACCAACACCCGGTTGGAGTCCACCTGCAGCACACGGACCGCAGAGCCGGCCTCGATGATCTCGCCGCGGGTCACCACGTCGACCCGCACGCCATCGATCCGCGCGAAGCCCGACGGGCGCAGCGTGCACTCGGCGACGCCGTCCCGCCCGGCGAACCGGTCGAGTCCCGGCTCACTCGCGGCACCATGCACGTCCTCGTGCCGCGGTCCGCTGAGGATGATCTTGCGACCGAGGGCGGTCCGAGGCAGGAGCTTGAACGCGAAGGCGAGAGTCGCGGGCGCGCCTACGGCCGCCGTGCCAAGGAACAGCAGTCCCGTCACCTGACCGTGGTGCGTGAACGCGAGGAAGATCGACGTGACCAGGGACACGGCCGCTGCCACGCCGAGCAGGCCGCCGGAGACGAAGAACACCTCGGCGACGATCAGACCGAGGCCCACCACCACGAGGAACAGCAGCATCGCGATGCTGACCACCCCGGATTCGCCCCCGCCGTCGACGGGCTCGGCCCCGGCCGGCTCGACGACCACCCGATTGCCCTCGACCTCGACGATGCGTACGCGCGTGCCACGCGCGAGAAAGCCCCCCTGGCTCACCACGTCTTCGCGTCGCCCGTCGTCCAACTCCAACAGGCCGGAGGGACGCAGATCGGTCGCCGCCAACCCGATCCGGCCGAGCAGCACCTCCGCAGGATCCGTGCGCGACGCGAAGCGGGTGGCGTCGCCACTCCGACTGTGATCCTCGGGCGGCGCCAACAGTGCCCGATTGAAGTACGGGATCTGCGGCAGGAACCGATACAGCAGCGCCGAGCCGACCATCAGCAGCAGGATCAGGAACAGCAGGTTCAGCAGGTTGCCGGTCAGGATCTCCATCTCGGCAGCGTTCGAGGGCAGCACGAAACTCTGCTGCGACAGGATCAGCGCCACCAGGATCGCGAGGAAGCCGGCGAGACCGAACACGACCGTGCCCGGCATCAGGAAGATCTCGACCGCGACCAGTCCGAGACCGAGCACGAACAGCAGGATCTCGGTCCAGTCGGCGAGCCCGACCAGATAGCTGCTGAACAGTCCGAGTCCGATCAGCAGCACGCCGAGCACCCCGGGCAGCATCGTGCCCGGGACTTTGAACTCGATCATCAGCAGCAGGAAGCCGAACAGGAACAACAGCGGCTTGATCGACTCGAGCCAGGCGACTGCGCTCTCCGACCAGTCCTTCTCCAGCGCGGTGATCCGATCGGCGCGGAAGCCGTCGCGTTCGAGCACCATCTCCTCGATGCTCGAATAGACGCCCATCGCGAAGCCGTAGCGCACCGCCTCCTCGGCGGTCAGGGTCAGCGGGGTGACCCCGAGCTGGCGCTGCGACGAGACCCGCCCGCCGGAGTCCGCGATCCGCATCAGTTCGTCCTCCTCGACGACGCCGGTGCGCTCGAAGCCGCTGCTGTCGACCCAGGTGGCCTCGACCAGCTTCATCCGCGGATCGACCATCCCCTCGGCGAGCACCAGCATCGACTCGCTGGCGCCGCCGCGTCGTTCGACCAGCGACCGAACGTCGGCACGGAACGCCGACAGCATCTTGCGGCGGGCGTCGTCGTCGGCGATCTGCTGCATGCCGGCGAGCCCCATCTCGACCGGCGTGATCGCCCCGATCGACGCTCCCGGCGCCATGTAGGTCTGGTCACAGGCCAGCGCGAGGTAGCCGCCAGCCGACAGTGCGCGACGGCGCACGAACGCGGTGACGACCAGACCGCGGGACTCCCGTTCGGCCTGCAGCGAGTCGAGGATCGACTCGATCTCCCGCATGGTCGTGATCGGTCCCCCGGGCGTATCGATGTCGAGGACCAGCCGGGCGATCCCTTCGGCGCGGGCCGCCTCGAAGCCGCGGTGCACCAGCCGCACGGTGGCGGTGTCGAGACCGCCGACGATCGGCACGACGATGACCCGCGGCCCGCGCGCATCCTGCTGACCGCCACCCGCAGCCGGCTGTGCCGAGATGCTGCCGGCGAACCACGAAAGCGCGAGCGCGAGCACGGCCCACGCCCGGACCGAAGGGAGACTGCCGACCCGCCGCGCGGAACCGGCGGTCGAGGCGGAACGGATGGCCGAAGCGGAACGGATAGATCTACTCGTCATCGCGGTCGTCCGTGCCCCCCACGCGCCGGGAACTCACAGGCTCGGGAACCTGGAGGGTCACGTCGTTCGGAATTCCGGCCCGAAGTCGCGTGAGGCTCCGCGCCGGGGCACATCGTAGGCCCACCGATACGCCGTCGAGGTAGAAAAGACGAGGGAGCACGGAGCCTCCCCCGGTGCCCCTGGAAATACCCCCGCGGCTGGAGGTAGGCGTGGCCGTCCATCCCGCTCCCGACGTGAAGCCGCTCGTGTGAACGCGGTCTCCCGTCCGAGGTTGACCATCGTCCTCCCCGGAGCGACCATTCCGCGGCTCGGAGATCGAACGCAGCCGCACCGAGTCCAGACGTCCCGTCATGACCGATCCACAGCCGAACGCCCAGCCGACCCCCGCCCCCGCGAAGCCACGCGCGTCTCTCGAGGACCGCAGCGTGATCATCCGGCCGTGGCCCAAGGTGGTCTTCCTCTATCCGATGCTGCTGTGCTCGCTGATCTGCTGGTTCGCCCAGCTGTTCGGCGGTGGCGACGCTCCCGAGGGCGTACCCCAGGCCGGCAGCGCGATGGCGGGCAACACCTTCCTGATCGTGTTCTTCCTGAACCTGCTGGTGTTCGCGTTCGACTTCAGCCGGATCAAGTCGATCACGCTGCTCGTGGTGATCGTGGCGGTGGTCCTCGGCCTGGGCTGGGCGGACGCCACCTGGGGCATCGCAGGCGGCATCCAGGACGTGCTGGGCGGCATCGACGTCCGGATGAACACCCAGTTCTACGGCTTCACGACGGCGTTCCTGTTCGTGGTGCTGCTGATCGTGCTGATCAACACGCGGTTCAACTACTACGAGATCAACCACCGCGAGATCCTGCACCACCATGGCTACCTCGGCGACATCACCCGGATGCCGACCCAGGGACTCCGATTCAACAAGGAGATCTACGACCTCATGGAGTACGTGTTGCTCCGGAACGGCCGTCTGGTCTTCTACCCCTCGACGTCGCGCGAGGCGATCGTGATCGACAACGTCCTGAACGTGAACAAGGTCGAGTCTCGGATCAAGGACCTGCTCAGCGTGGTGGCGGTGCGGGTCCAGGACGAGGACCTGTGATCTGCAGGTGCCTGTAATCTGTAGGCGCCTGAATGCCGGGCTTCCCCGATCGCGTCCCGGTGATCGTGCGAGCCCTTCGGCGAGAGTGGCGGAATTGGCAGACGCGCTGGGTTTAGGTCCCAGTGGGTTCACACCCTTGAGGGTTCGAGTCCCTCCTCTCGCACAACCTTCGGCCGGGTCTGGCAGTCGGAACCAGGAGCCCGCGGGCGTCGATCGACCCCGCCGCGAGCGGCCTCGAGGCTGTTGTCTGGAAGGCTGTTGTCTGGAAGGCTGTTGTCTGGAGGGCCCCGGACCCTAAGGTCTTCGCGCAGTTCCTCCCGCGTCCCGCGGCGACGTTGTCGCGGGCGCGCTTCGACACCCTGGATACGCCGCCATGACGCACGTCATCGCCCAACCCTGCATCGACGTCAAGGACAAGGCCTGTGTCGACGTCTGTCCCGTGGACTGCATCCACGGCAAGGACGACGACAAGCAGCTCTACATCAATCCGGACGACTGCATCGACTGCACGCTGTGCGTCGACGCCTGCCCGGTGGATGCGATCTTCGCCGAAGAGGATCTCCCGGAGCAGTGGACCCAATACACCCAGATCAACGCGGACTACTTCTCGAGCTGAGCGAGCGGGCCGACGAGACGCAGCGGGCCGACGAGACGCAGCGGGCCGACGAGAGGCACAGTCGCCAGATCCGCTTCGCGCCGTTCGGAGCCGAGGGCCAGGCCCGATTGGCCAAGGCCCACGCGCTGGTGGTCGGGATCGGCGCACTGGGCAGCCACGTCGCCCAGACCCTCGCACGGGCCGGGATTGGCCGGCTGACCCTCGTCGACCGAGATGTCGTCGATCTCAGCAACCTGCAGCGGCAGGTCCTGTTCGAGAGCGCGGACGCCCACGCCGGCCTGCCGAAGGCCAGCACCGCGGCCTGCGCGATCGCGCGCATCGACCCGGGCGTCGAAGTCGTGGCTCTCGACACGGAGTTCGATGCGGCGCTCTGGCACCGCCTCGACCGCGTTCCCGACCTGCTGATCGACGGAACCGACAACTTCGCGAGCCGGTTCGCGATCAACGCCGTATCCATCGCGACTGGGGTGCCCTGGATCCATGGCGCGGCAGTCGGAGCGGAAGGACGCGCGATGGTCATCCGCCCAGGCATCGACGCATGCCTGCGCTGCATCCTCCCCGACGCCCCGACCGACGGAGGCGGCTGTGACGCACTCGGCGTGCTCGCCCCCGCAGTGGCCCACGTCGCGGCGTTCCAGGCCACCGAGGCTCTGAAGCTGCTCGGTGGCAGAGACGCGGCTGTGACCCGCGGACTGTTCGTGATCGACGTGTGGCAGGGCCGCTTCGACCTGCTCTTTCGCGAAGCCCCGCCGCGCGCGGACTGCGAAGCCTGCGGATCACGGGCACCGCTCGCCGCACGGACACCGGCCACCACGCACCAGGCGAACACCGCGAGTTCGTATCGCTCTGCGTCGCTATGTGGCCGCAACGCGATCCAGGTCCGCCCGACGAGTCCACGGACGTTGGACCTCGCCGCGGTCGCGGTGACTGCACGCGCCGCCGGTCACCTCGTCGACGACCTCGGCGGCCGGGCCTTGCGGGTGCGGGTCGGGGAACTCCGCGTCACGCTGTTCCCCGACGGTCGCGCACTCGTTTTCGGTACCGAACAGGCCGACCGTGCCATCGCCGTGCACGGCACGCTCGTCGGCGATCATCCAGACTGACCCCCATGTCGGTCTACCTCGACCACGCCGCGACGAGCTTTCCCAAACCGCCGGACGTCACCGCAGCGGTGTTGCGCTGGTATGCCGACTACGGGGTCTCGCCGGACCGCGGCGACAGCGACCTCACCGCCGTGGTGCGCGCGGTGTTCGAACGGACGCGCGCTCGCGTCGCGTCGTTGTGTGGCGTCCCCGCGACCCGGGTTGCGTGGACCTCTGGGGCGACCGAGTCGCTGCACCTGTTCCTCCTCGCCGTCCTGAAACCCGGCCATCGCGTGCTTGCCACGGCGTGCGCCCACAGCTCGGTCGCACGGCCGCTGGTCACGGCGCGCGAGGCCCTCGGAATCGAACTCGAAGTCCTGCCGGTCGATCGCGACGGCCGGCTAGACCCGGCAGACGTAGTCCACGCACTCCACCGCTCGCCGCGCGATCTGCTGGTCCTCAATCACGCCAGCAACGTCACGGGTGTCGTCCAGGACGTCGAACCCTGCCTGCGCGCCGCACGCGACTTCGGGGTGACCAGCCTGCTCGATGCCAGCCAGACGATGGGCACGTCGGATGTGGCCCACCTGCCCGCCGACGCCATCGCCGCCTCGGCTCACAAGGCCCTGCTCGGCCCACCCGGCCTGGGCTTTCTCGCAACGGTTGCGGGTTTGGACCTCACGCCACCAAAGCCCGGAGGCAGCGGCTCCTCCCACGCGCTCGATCGACACCCTTTGGAATGGCCCACCGCGTTCGAGGCCGGAACGCCGAACAGCCCGGCGGTGTTCGGACTCGACGCCGCACTCGCCTGGCGCGCGGCCCATCCACGCCGGCTCGATCCGAGTCCTGGCCGCATTGCCCTCGGAGAACTCGCGCAGCGCCTCGTCGACACCCGACCATCCCGCCGCGTCCTGGCTGCGGACTCGCTGCTACGCGACCGCCCCGATCAACTGCCGATCCTGTCGTTCACAGACGCCGACTGGGACCCAGCGGAACTGGGAATCCTGCTCGATCAGGCCGGCTTCCAGGTCCGCAGTGGCTTCCACTGTGCACCTTGGATCCACCGGTTCCTCGGCACTCCGACCGGCACGCTTCGCATCAGTCCCGGCCCGTTCGTGCCAGCCGAACGGATTCTGGCGATCGCGGACGCGCTACCCTGAACCACGCCGGGACTCGGGCCGTCACCAGACACCGTGCTGGCGGAACCACTCGTCGAGGGCGTGCAGGATCGGATAGCTCACGTCGCCGCGCGGCAGCCCCGCCGCGTGGTAGCGCTCCCCGATTTCGCGCCCGTGCCCACCGACCGCGACCCCATGGTCGCTGCCTCCGAGGACCAGCTCCCAGAGCAACTCCTGTTCGAGCTCTCGACGCAGCGAGCCCGGTAGCGCCTGCAGGCGACCCAACGCATCCTCGACCGCCTGAGCCGCCGCACCACGAGGCAGGCCCTCGATTCCCCGAGCCCGGAAGATCCGGTAGGCGCGATCCAGCGCCCGGTCCTCGAAACTCCGAATCTCGGCGCCCGCCGCCATTCCACCGGCGATCCGCACCCACTCGAGTTCGGGCAGGTCCGGCAAGGCCTGGAGCCACGACTGCGCGACGTCGGCGGCTGGCGGAGCGGCGCGCTGAAGCATCCGCCTCGCGACCCCGAGACACACGATGGGACCGGCGAGCGGATCCCGACGCAGCGCGTCGCGATGGGCACCGAGGGCCTCCGGCGCCAACGAAGTCGCCATTGCCAGCGCCATGCGTCGCCTCAGGATCGGCCCGTGCAACTCGGGAAGCGGCGCGAGCCGGCCGTCCCTCGCCAGCGGCTCCGCGAAACCGGAATCGACGGCCAGGACCGCGACCACCGCCGAATCGACATGCGTGCCGAGACGGCGAAGCCAACCCTCCGGATCGCGGCAACCGACGAGGGAGAGTGCCGCGGCGAGACGCAGCGGATCGTCGGAGTGACCACTCGCCGCGAAGGCAGACCGTACTCGGTCCACGCGCGGTCCGACGAGGCTCGCGCCGCGAACCGCACCGAGGAACATCGCCCGGCGGACCAGCGTCGCGCCGACCGGAGCCTCCTCGAACCAACGCGCCGCCCAGGACTCGTCGATCTCGTCGAAGACCAGCGCGATGGCCGCGGCGAGCCCCGGGTCCGCCAGGCTGGCCGGTCGACGAGGTTCGTCCGCGACCTCGACCGCGCGACGACTCCCGATCGCGAATCCGGCGGCGATCCGTACCGCCAGCTCCTCCTCCCGGTCGAGCAGGACCTTGGCCCAGGCGTCCGGATCGACGTCGTCCCGCGGTAGCTCGCTGGCGAGGAAGGCCGCCGCCAGCCGCTCACGGAGCTGGGAGTCGGAGCGACGTCGCGGACGAGCACGTGCCAGCAACACGTCGGCCGAACCGGGTCCCTCCGCAGCGACCACCGCGCCGAGAAGCAGGATCTTGCTGCGGTGGTCGCTCGCCCGCTCCTGAAGCCGACGCAGTAGCGACCCTACGGACGGCCCCGCGCGCCGCGCCAGATCCAGGCCGACGAACCACTCGCCCCGGTCCGACGGGTCCAGCCAGGCCTCGAACCGCCGCACCCAGCCCGCGTCCCGATCCGGGACCATGATCGGCGGGCTCGACTGGGCGACCGCGGAGGTTTGAGGCAGACCCAGGAGAAGTCCGATACACCCGAGGACGACCCGGACCACGGAGAGCCCTCGCCATGACGGGAGGCCATTCGTCGGCCAGGCACCACGCACGGTCGACCGGCAGGATCTACCGACGTGTAGGTGCACAGCTGTCGATCCGTAACGTGAAGGGTTGTCGTCTGGCGCGATCACTGACGAGAAACCGGCATGGGCGACGGCGGCGAGATCCTGGGGCGAGAGGAAGTCGAGTTCCTCCTCGATGGCGCGGGGCCGACGAAGGAACCGGAGGTCAGGCCGACCGACACCGAAGCCGCCGCCGTGACGATGCGGGGCGACCTCGACAAGATCAACCTGTCGGACATCTTCCAGACCCTCGCGCTGTCCAAGATGGAGGGGATGCTGTGCGTCACCTCCCTGATCGAGAAGCGGGAGGTGTTCTTCCGCGACGGCTATGTCCGTTGCCTGCTCCCGCGGCGCTTGGAGACGATGCGCCTCGGACAGCGACTGGTCCGGGCCGGCGCGGTCTCCACCGAGGAGATCCGTTCTGCGCTGGTCGAGCAGAAGCGCAATCATCGCCAGCTGGGAGAGGTCCTGGTCGAACGCGGGATCGTCACCGCCAGCGATATCGAGGAGATCGTCTCCAATCAGCTGCAGGAGGATCTGTTCAGCCTCTTCACCTGGCGCCACGGGTCGTTCGAGTTCTACCGCGGTCCGGTGACCGACGAGATCACCCTCCAGCGCCTGGAGACAGCCCCCGATTTCGAGGCCAACGGCGTCCTACTGGAGGTCGCGCGTCGGTCCGACGAGTGGGAACGGGTGTTCGAGACACTCCACTCGCTCGACGAGATCGTGGTCACCACCACCGACCAGTTCGGCGAGGATCTCAGCGACGAGCATCTGCGGGTGCTGGAGGCAGCGGACGGCACGCGCAACATCCGAGACCTCGCCGATCTCGCGATCCTCGAGCTGTTCGAGTGCGCGATCCTCTGCCGCGAGCTGGTGGATGCCAACTACCTCGCCCTCGCTCGCTTCGACGAGGCACTGGTCACCGCCCAGACGATCGCCGCCGACGGCGACATCAAGCGCGCACTGCTGACGGTCAACGCGCTGCTCGAACGCGGCGAGATCATCGACATCGCGCGCGGACGGGCCCTCGCCGAACTGCTGTCGAAATGCGGCGAACGCCGCCGTGCCGGGCTCGTGCTTCGCGACGCCTCGGTGGCGCACGCCGACGATCCCCGGACCGCTCTCGAGCTGGCGCGCCTCGCCCGGGAGACGGATCGTCGCTCGATCGAGGTCCTGCGCCGACTGCACGAACTCCTCGAGCAGCAGCCCGGCGATCCGGCGGACCTTCCCGCGGTCCGGGTCGACCTGGTCGACGGCCTGCTCGACGAGGGGGCCTTCGCGGAGGCCGTCGATCTCATCGAGCTCATCGAGGCCGAGACCGGCGATCTCGCCGCGTGCCGCCCGCGCCTTGCACGAGCACTGGCCCGTCTCGGCCGTCCGGAGCAGGCGGTCGAAGCTCTGATCGGACTGGCCGACACCCTCGATCGCGACAAGGACAAGCGCCGCCTCGCCGGGGTGTACGAACAGATCCTGAGGATCGACTACCGACGCCGTGACATCGCCAGGGCCCTGAAGGGGTTGCACGCGGGGCGTCTGGTCCACCGGATGCGCTACGCCGCGCTGCTCGCGGTGGTCCTCGCGCTCGGCGGAGTCGGCGTGGTGCAGTTCGACTCCTGGCGCAGTTCCGCACGCCTCGAGGACTACCAGACCCGCGTCCGGACCGTGGTCGACGAGGCGCGCGCCGCGTGGACCGCGGGCGACACCGCGGAGACGGAGCGTCAGCTGTCGCTGGCCGAAGGGCTGATCTCGGAGGCCGTCCTCGAACTCGACTCCGAGCAGGTCGCTCACCAGGTGCAGTCGATCCTTCAGCGGTTCCTCGACGATCGCTCGGACGCGAAGCGTGAGGAGATGAACCACCAACACATGGAGTTCGTCAGCACCGCGGTCGCACAGCTCGGCCGCGGTGACCTGGAATCCGCTCTGTCGACCTGGGACCAATCGCTCTCGATCGGCGTCGACCGCGCAGCCGTGGAGAAGACCGCTCGGCTGGACATCGACGAGTACGTGACCACGGCAGCCGGGCTGGTCGAGCAACTCGGAACGAGGGTTCCCCCACCACCGGACCCGGCAGCGGACACGGCGATGCTCGAACGCCAGCTGGAGATCCTGCGCACCGACTTCCGGCCGCCGGAGGCGCAACTGATGCGCGAGCTGCTCCGACTCGGCGACGATCGGCGCGTGCTGTCGATCCTCGGCAAGGACCACGCGACGGTGCTCGAACAGGTCAAGAAGCTGGTGGCCTTCTTCGACTCGGCGGAACGCCTCACGGATGCCTACGCGGAGGCTCGCAAGGAGACCAGCACGGCCGCGGAGCTGACTCCGCTGTTCAACCGGGCCCGCGAACTCGAGCGCCAACACCGCTTCGCCGATGCTCTCGAGGCCTACCGGACCCTGGCAGCGAACCACCCCGAGGAAGACGAACTCAAGGCGCGGTTCCGCTCGCGGGTCGAACGCTACTCGGCGATCCTGCGGTTCCTCGACATCATCGAGCAGGCCACGAGAGCGGGAGACTTCGAGACCGCCCAGGGCCAGCTGCGCGCGCTCCTACAGCACTATCGCGGCATTCCGTTCGACGAACTGGTGCGCTTGCCGGTGCAGGTCGAGACCCGGCCCAACGGTGCTCAGGTGTTCGTCAACGAACAGCTGGTCGGCGAATCGCCACTGACGACCGGCTACGTGCCCGGCGTGAAGACCAGGGTCCGGATCGAACTCGAAGGCTACCACGTCGAGGAAGCGCTCCTCGAGGGCGACGAGGTCGGCACCGTCCGTTCGCTGCTCGCGCGGCGCGCAGCGTGGACGCACCCCACCGAAGCCACGATCGATCGCACGCCGGCCGTCGACCTGACCCACGGCCGGGTGTTCTACGCCGACCGCGAAGGCTCGATCGTGGCGGTGAGCCTCGAGAACGGCAACGAGATCTGGAGACACGACACGGGCGACCTGTCCGGCCTGCTCACGGCACCGCTGCGGGTCGCGGGCCGGCTATGCATCGGTTCCGTCGACGGCAGCTTCCGGGGTCTCGAGGAGGAAAGCGGCACGCTCGCCTGGGAGATCACCGACTGTCCGGTCGAGGCGGCTCCGGCCACGGCACGGGACCTGGTGGTCGTCGCGACCCTCGACGGCCGGCTGCTGGCGATCGACCCCGACAACGGCGCGATCCGCTGGGAGCAGCTCCTCGATGGCCCGGTGCAGGCCGACCTGCAGGTCGACGCACGGCGGGTCGTGGTGATCTCCACCACCGGCGAGGCGGCGGGCATCCGGATCGACGACGGCGAGATCGCCTGGACCGCTCCGGTCGGTCTGGGCGCGATCGCCCCGCCGGCCCGTTACGGCAAGCATCTCGCGGTGGTCGCCGACGATGGCTCGGTGACTCTGCTCGACATGGAGACCGGCCACCGGGAATGGCAGCGGCGTGGGCACACCGGACTGGTCTGCGGACCAGCCGTGCTCAACGGCCGAGTCTACGTGGCCGAGGGTCGCACCCTGCACAGCTACTCGCTCGGAGACGGCCGCGGTCGCGTGGAGCGCCAGTTCGAAACCGAGATCCGCGGCCATCTCGCCAGCGACCTCGACCGCGGACTCCTCTACGTCGCGGACGATGCCGGCGTGGTCCATGTGCTCCGCCCCGACCCGCTGTCGCCGGTCTACCTGCTGCGCGCTGGTGCACGGGCGCTCGCCGCGCCGCGCCTGCTGAGCGACGGCAGCTGCCTCACCGCCTTCCAGGACCGGACGCTCCGCTTCTATCCCGAACGCTGATCCGGACCTCACCACCGTGGACCGCCGCGCTCCGTCCGTCGATCGGTTTTCCGTCGTCCGAGGACCGACGGACGGCCGATTCGTCGACGCGCTCCGCGTCCGTTCTCCCCTGACTCGCGCCACCGTCTCCGATCGGGAATCCCTCGGCCCTCCAGGCCGACGACGCAAGGACGGCGTAGACTTGCTTGGCTCGAACGCGAGCCGGGAGGATGTCCCTGGAGGCACGCGAATTGCGGCGTCTCGCCCGGGTGGCGCCTCCCCCGGTGCTCACCTCCACGGTTCCGAACATGCAGCTCCGACTCTTCACCGCTTCCGCACTCCTCGTGGCCGCCGCGATGGTCTCGTGCACCGACCGCTCGAGCGTCGTCGCACCGTCGCCCCAGGAGAACCCCGACCCGCCGGTGAACGGCGGTGACGGCGACGTCTTCGTTCCGCCGATCACGGCGATCGATCCGAGCGACCCGCTCGATGGCGGCAGCGGATCCGGCTCGAACGGCGGAGGCTCCTCCAACAAGGGCGGCCTGGGCGACAACGGTGGCGGTGGCGGTGGCGGCGGAACCGGTCAGTCGAACGGCGGCGGGGACGGCGGCGACGGCGGCGGTGTCCCAGGTGCCGCGGTTCCCGAACCCGGAACCATGCTCCTGGTGGGATCCGGCCTCGCCGGCCTCGCCTACTACCGTCGGCGGCAACGGCGCGGCGGCTCGCAACGAGAAGTCGACTGACGCGCGGGCCGCGTGAGCTGGTGACTCGGCAGGCATCGACGAGTTCACCAACCGGGACCCGGCGACCTTGCCGCACTGGACCGGCAGACCCTAAGGTGGGGGTGATGCAGCGGTCCCTCCGATGCCATGTCGCGTTGGCCCTGACGTCGCTGACGGCCTGCGCCGCGCCGCCGGTCGATCCGACGCCTTTTCCGAGCACGGATCCGTCCCACGCTGTGACGGCCGAGGACCCGATCGATCCGCCCTCGGACCGGCTGCGCACAGCGGCGACCGACCTGCTCGGCGCCCCTCCCGCGCATTGGTCCGCGGCCTGCGCAGAGGTTCAGGGACTCACCCGTTCGGTCGCGCCGGCAACCACCGCGACGGCACTCCTCGATGCCTTGGCCGATCAACCTGACGGCGCCGGCGTCCAACCCACGCTCGCCCTGCTCGGCAACCTCGATCTCCCGAGGACCCGCCGAGCGCTGCTCCGCCTGGCCACGGCCTCGCCGCCGGTCACCCCCCACGCCGCGGACGCAGCCCTGGCGCTCGGACGCGGAAGCTCTGACCCCGCGATGATCGATCCCCTACGAGAGTTGGTCGACGACAGCTCCGCGCCTCGCATCCTACGGACCTGCGCCGCGGCGACGCTGCTCGACTGGGACCAGCCACGGCTCGCCGCGCCGTTTCTGCATGCGGTCCTGCTCGGCGGCACACCTCGAGGTCAGGACGCGATGCGCCGCACCGGCCTGGCCGACGACACCCGTTGGGCTCTCGAGCGATCGATCGCCATCGCCGCGATCGACCGGTGGGCCGGCAAGTCGCAAGCCTACGATCTGGACCCCGACCTGCCGTGGCCGCTGCTCGGTCGACGCGCCGATCGCTTCCTGACCGAAGCACTCCAATCCGGCCGATGACGACACCATCCCGTTCGGTGACCCGTGGCCCGACGATCCTGCGGCACTTGCGCCGTGACCGCGTCGACGTCCGCGCCGCGGTCATGCTCACGGCAATCGCCATGGCCGCGCCTGCCGCCAGCCAGTCCGCGCCACCACGCCCACTCGCCGACGACCCGGCTACGCTGGAGCAGCGACGCTGGCGCGAAACCCGCGACCGCCTCGAGCTGCGTGACGCGGACGGCTTCCTGGCCCCAGTCGGACAGCGACTGACGCTGCTGGTCGAATACCTGGATCCGCTCGATCCCCTGCCCGCGGACCGTCGGGAGTTCGGCCTCCAAGAGCGGATCCGCTGCGAGGCATGGAGCCGGCTCGCCGCTCTGCACCTGGCGCGACGGGAAGGCGTAGGCGCCCGCCACGCCTTCGGCGAGATCCTCAAACTCGCTGGCCCAGGGCAACTCGACCTACGCGGCCGGGCTCGCTTCGGCATCGCACAGGCCCACGAGGCCGACGGAGACCTCCAGGCTGCCCGCGAACTCTACGAGGAGATCGAAGCGGCGCCCGAGTTCACCGGCACCCGCTACTCCGACTGGGCGCGCACCGCATCCGCTCGCACCGATCCGGACTCCCCGATCGGTTCGGTCGGTGAACTCGCTCCCGACTTCGGCCCCCGCCGGGACCTCACCGACCAGGTCCACACTCTGACCCAACACCGCGGCAAGACGGTCCTCCTCCTGTTCGCTTCGGCCGAGGATCGCCGGGGTCTGCAGCGGATCGACGAGGTGCTCGAAGCCGCCCGAGCGGCAGGCCTGGCTACCAACCGGATGCCGCTGCTGCTCATCGACGCCCAGGACAAGGACCGGATCGCTGGCCTGGCATCCAGTTCGAGCTGGCGGCAACCGATCCTGCCGAGTCGCACCGCGTTCCTCGACCGGACTCTCCTCGACTACCGGATCGCCACGCTTCCAGCCTGGGTGTTGATCGGACCGGATGGTCGACTGCTCGGCCGGGACATCCCACCCCACCGGCTCGGACTCCTGATCAGCAAACTCGCGAGACGGTGACCGACTGCAGCCTCGCAGCTCTGCTCGCGTTCAGGGGTAGATCCGGTGCAGCATCCGCGGGAACGGGATGCACTCGCGCAGGTGGTCCACGCCGCAGATCCACGCCAGGGTTCGCTCCAAACCGAGACCGAATCCACCGTGCGGCACGCTGCCGTAGCGACGCAGGTCGAGGAACCACTCGAACGCCTCGGCCGGCAGCTGGTGCTCGGCGATGCGCTGTTCCAGCTCCGCGACGTCGTCCTCACGCTGCGCACCACCGATGATCTCGCCGTAGCCTTCGCTGCAGATCATGTCGACGCCGAGCGCGAGCGACGGATCGGCGGGATCGCGCTTCATGTAGAAGGCTTTGATCTCCGCCGGCCAATGGTGAACCATCACCGGACGGTCGTACGGCGCGCTCAGCGCGGTCTCGTGCGGGGCCCCGAAGTCGTCGCCGCGCTCGAAGTCGGCGTGGCCGTTCGCGTGCAGGTAGTCGACCGCCTCGTGGTAGGTCATCCGCGGATACGGCGTCCGCGTCGCCGGCTCGAGCTTCGTGACGTCGCGCTCCAGGTCGGCGAGCTCCGACTTCCGGTTGGCGAGCACCCGCGACACGATGTGCGCCACGAACTCCTCGGCGAGCACCATCACGTCGTCGAGGTCGTGCCACGCCGCTTCGGGCTCGACCATCCAGAACTCGGTCAGGTGCCGGCGGGTCTTGCTCTTCTCGGCGCGGAACACCGGCCCGAACACGTAGACCTTGCCGAGCGCCATCGCGCTGGCCTCGCCGTAGAGCTGACCCGACTGGGTCAGGTAGGCCTTGTCGCCCTCGAAGTAGTCGAGTTCGAACAGGGTCGTGGTGCCCTCGCACGCGCTCGGCGTGAACATCGGCGAGTCGACGCAGTAGAAGCCGCGCTCGTGGAAGAAGTCGCGGATCGCGCGGACCACCTCGTCGCGGATCCGCAGGATCGCCATCTGCCGCTTGCTCCTCAGCCACAGGTGGCGGTTGCTCAGCAGGAAGTCGGGCCCGTGCTCCTTCTTGGCGATCGGGTAGGGCTCGGCGACGTGGACCACCGAGACCGAGCGCACCGACAGTTCGACGCCCGAAGGCGCCCGCTCATCGGCCTTCACCTCGCCGACGACCCGCAACGAGGACTCCTGGGTCAGGCCCTTGACCGCCTCGAAGTCCTGCTCGGAGACGTCGGCCTTCGACATCACCGCCTGGACGATACCCGACCCATCGCGGACCTGCAGGAAGTGCAGCTTGCCCTTGCTGCGCAGGTTGTAGAGCCAGCCCTGCAGCAGGACGGTCTTCCCGACATGGTCGGGAAGCGCATGGATAGGGGTCTGGTGGAGGCCCTGGAAGCTCTGCTCGGTCATGGCTGGCGTCTCGGAAGGGCGCGCAGGATAGGCGCGTGCCGGCTCCGGTTGAAGGTTCGCCCGCAGGTCTCCTGCGCCGACCGACTCACGGGAAGCTCTGCGCCACCGACTGCAGGTCGATGTCGACCACCCCGCCGTTGCGCACCGTCACCGAGCCCTTGTGCGGCATGTGGTGCTTCGCGCACTCGATCCGAACCTGGAACGCCTCGTCCAAGCCGACCTCGGACAGGTCGGCGAGGATCCGCAGATCGCCGTAGCCGAGCCCCAGCAGGCAGGTCTCGATCGCCATCCGGATCCGCTCCCCGCTGGTGAAGTCGGGGTTGCCGCCGCTGCTGCCCGCGGTCGGCCCCGGAGCAGGGCGTGGCGCCTGCACCGGCACGGTCTCCAGGACCTTGCCGACCGCTCCGGTCGCATCGCGCAGGCCCTCCAGCTCGCTGTGCACCCGGTTCAGGTCGTCGTGCAGCTGCACGAGGTGCTCTTCGACCCGCTCCAGTCGGAACCGCTCCAACGACTCGCAGGCGCGTCCGACCCGCTCGTTGAGGCTCCGTAGCGCCACGATCTCCTTCAGATGGGCCTCGAACCGGACCAGCCGCAGGTGGACCAACAGGTAGGCCACCAGGATCGCGGCGAAGAACAGGCTGAACTGCAGGGTGGTCATCGGGACTCGGACTCTCGCAGTGTAGCCTTCAGCGCCATGACCGGAAGCGTGCGCTACCTGATCGCGGCCGCGTTCGTCGTCCTCTACTTCCTCGTGCCGGACGCCGATGCCAACGAACTCGCCCAGCTCGAGCTCCGCTCCTGGTTGATGGGCTCCGACAGTCCGTTCCTACAGCTCTCGCCCGATCCGGACCCCGAACGACCCGATGTCGCACCGCCGGCAATGCCGTCGATGATGACCGTCAGCTACCAGGCCCAGGGTGCCGACCTGACCGAGCGCAAGCGGCGCGCCGAGGGGCTGGCGCGCACCCTGCGCGAATGGACCCGGGGCAAGGAACGCGCGACCGACGCGAGCCTGCCGATTCCGCTCCTCGAGGTGATCATCGGCAGCAACGGCTATCAGGCCGTATTGAAGCGACCCGACGGCACCGAGATCGGCAGCCCGGTCAAGGTCCTGATCGAGGAGGTACCCGAGGAGGAATCGACCGGCCTGTACCCGAGCCGGACCAGCCTGCTCCCGGCCTTCCTGGCGATCATCCTGGCGATCGCCACCAGCCGGGTGATCCCGTCGCTGCTGCTGGGCTGCCTCGCCGGAGCGGTCCTGTACCAGAACGGCGCACCGCTGGCAGGCCTCGGCCACTTCGCGGCCGACACGATCTGGCAAGACGTCCTGCAGGACTCCTTCAAGCTCGAGATCCTCGGCTTCGTGCTGTTCCTGTTCATGACCGTCGGCGTCATGGCCCGCAGCGGCGGGGTGCAGGGGATGGTCGAGTGGATCCGCCGCTTCGCCAAGGGCCCCGTCTCCACCCAGCTGTGCAGCTTCGCGATCGGCCTGCTGATCTTCTTCGACGACTACAGCAACTGCATCATCACCGGCACGACGATGCGGCCGCTCACCGACCGCAACGGGATCGCCCGCGAGAAGCTGGCCTACATCGTCGACTCGACCGCCGCGCCGATCGCCGGGGTGTCGATCTTCTCGACCTGGGTCGCCTACGAGGTCTCGACCTTCGCGCTCCAGCTCCCCGAGGTCACCAAGGCGAACGGCGCGCCCTACACCCAGGCCGACGGCTTCGCGGTGTTCCTCGAGACGCTGCCCTTCCGGTTCTACTGCCTGTTCACCCTGCTCGCGGTGCTGGCGACGATCCTGCTGCACCGCGAGTTCGGCCCGATGCTCCGCGCCGCGCGGCGCGCCTGGCACGAGCGCAAGCCGGTCGCCGACGACGCCACGCCGATGGGTTCCGAGGGCGTCGACCGCACCGAGCCTCCGGAGGGCGCGCCACTGCGCGGCCTCAATGCGCTGCTGCCGATCCTGCTGTTGGTGGTGATGACGATCGCGCTGATCTTCGTCTTCGGCCTCCGCGAGGTCCCCGACGGCGCCGGGCCACGCGCGGACGGCGAACCCCTGTTCGAGTACCTGGTCCGCGTGCTCGGTGCCGGCCAATCGCAGAAGGCACTGTTCTGGGCGTCGTTGGCCGCGCTGATCCTCGCGGTGGCGCTGGCCGTCGGCCAAGGGATCATCTCGTTCGTCGACGCCGTGCAGAGCGCGGTCCGCTCGGCCCGCGCGCTGCTGTTCGCGGTGATCATCCTGATCCTGGCCTGGGCCATCGGACAGACCTGCAAGGACCTCGGCACCGCCACCTACCTGACCGCCGCGTTCCAGGGCTCCTTCCCGGCCTGGCTGCTGCCGGTGGTGATGTTCCTGCTCAGCTCGCTGGTCGCGTTCTCGACCGGCACCAGCTACGGCACGATGGCGATCCTGCTGCCCAACGTGGTGGTCCTCGCGCACGGCATGGGCGAGACGATGCCCGACCTCGGCGGCCCGGTGCTGATGGTGCTCACCATCGGCGCGGTGCTCGAAGGCTCGATCTTCGGCGACCACTGCTCGCCGATCAGCGACACCACCGTGCTGAGTTCGGTCGCCTCGGGCAGCGACCACCTCCACCACGTGCGGACCCAGGCTCCCTACGCGCTCCTGGTCATGGGGATCGCGATCGCCTGCGGTTACATCCCCGCGGCGCTGCTGGGGCCGAGCTACTGGCCGCTGTGCTGGGGCCTCGGGGCGATGGCGCTGGTCGCGGTGTTGCTGGTCTTCGGCCGACGACCGACCGATCCCGCACCGGCCGTCGTCGCCTCCGAGCGGGCAAACTGACCGCACCGCTCATCGACCGGCGAGTTCCCGCCACAGCTCCTCGCGGGCCGAGCCCTCGAGCGGGCGATCGGCACGACTGTTCGCGGCGACCGCCCATGCCAGCGCGAGACCAACGGCGCCGCGGCGGTGCGCGTGGCGGGCCCAAGCCGCGGCACTCGTGCCATCGACGCTGATCGGCTCGCAGTCGAGCAGATCGACGGACGGAAAGCGCAGCCCTTCGGAGTCGTCGATCTTCACCGTCACGCGGTCACCCCGCACCGCGACGACCCGGCCCTCGGCGAACCCGGCGGAATCGATCGAGCCGTTCCGGCAGCGCACCACCGCACCGCGCTGCAGCGGCACGCCGACGTCGACGGGGTCGAGGTCGGGCCCGGCGGCAACCGGCAGCCTCCATCCCCGCGCCGCGAATTCGTCGCGCACCACGGCGGCGAGTCCGGGCGCGTCGACCGCCGCAAGGGCACGCCAATCGGCCCGCTCCTCGACCACCCGCGCCTGCGCCGCCCGCTCCGCGAGCCAGGCGATCCGGCGCCGCAGCCGGACCGCGAGTTCGGAACGGGCCGTGTCGAGTTCCGCGCGCTGCGCTGCGTCCAGCGGCAGTTCCGAGACGCGCTGAGCTGCGGCTGCGGCTCGCCCGATCTCGACCACCGTCTCGGCGTCGCCGAGCGAATCCAGGACGCCGCCCAGCCGATCGTGTACTGCCCGCGGAGGAGCGACCGCGGGCCGCGGGACACCGGCTCCGCTCTCGCCTCCCGACACCTCGGATTCGAGCGCCGTATCGTCCTCGGTGTCCGGAGCGCGGGGTCCGGCGCCGAACGACGAGCCAGCACCGGCGGCATCCGCTCGGTCTGCATCGACGGGTAGGGCATCGGACTCGACCGCCGAACCCACTCGCCCCGGATCCCCCGGGCCTTCCTGCGCCGCCACCGCGCGGTCGTCGCGAGGCCTTGAACCGTCGTCCCACGAACCTGCGTCCCCGACTGCGTTGCCCGCGCCACCGCGCACCCCGAGCCAAGCAAGCAGCGCGACCGCAACCACCAGTACACGCACTGACCAGCGCCGCACACGGCCACCGGTGCGCGGCCGGATCCGCCGCCGCCGCGCTTCCGTCGCGGCGCGCTCTTTACCGTGGTCCGAGTCGATCCCAAGATGATGCCCCCTCGCGCGACCGTGTGCCGACCGAGAATCGCATGAACCGTCTCCTCTGCCTGCTGCCGCTGTCCCTACTCCTCTCCACGGCGTGCAACGGCCTGGAACCAGTCGACCCCAGTGACGGCCCACGGGTCCGGGACCTGGCCTGGTTGGCGGGCCGCTGGGCCGGCGAATCCGATGGAATGCGCATCGAGCACGACTGGACGGCACCGGCGGATGCCCTGATGTACGGCCAATACCGAGGCTACGAGGACGGGCAGCTGGTGCTGTTCGCATCGATGACCCTCGCCGGCGACGTCGACGGAGTCCGGATGACGGGCGCCCCGGCAGGGTCCCCCTCGCGGATCTACGCCCTGACCGAAGCCGGCCGGCAGGCGGTCCGCTTCGACAGCCGCTACCGCGACTTCCCGGCGACCGGCGAGTTCCAGCGCTCGGGCGACCGGCTGACGGTGACCTTCCGCGGCCTGGACGCCGTCGGCGACCCGCGCGAGACCTCGGTCGAACTGAAGCTGGTGGGCGAAGCGCCGCAGCGCCACGAGTTCGAGGCGCGCTGACCCGACGGTCGGCGGGTTTCCGCGAACCTGGTCTGGGCCGACTCCGTTGCTGCCGGAACCGCGGAGCGGCGTTCCGTGGCCATGGTCGTCGATGATGCTCCCGAGCCCGCCCGTGATCGATCCCCCCGGCGAGACCTTCTCGCTGCTCGCCTGGGCCTGCCTGGGGCTGGCCGCGGTCGGAGTGACGATCGCTGTGCTGTGGGCGGTGTCCATGCTGCGATCTCCTCCCCGCCGGGGGCCACGGCACGATCCGGCGACACGGCACGGTCGCGATCCCGGCTGATCGACGAGTCCCAGCTGTCCGGGTTCGACGAATGCGTTCCGAGCGTTCCGGGCTTTGGGCCGCGAGGCGATCGACGCCGGCGCCGGCTCCGGCTAGAACCCGCCGAGCGATGCCGCCGAGCGATGTCAGATCCGTGACCGCCCCGATCCTGCCTCGCTTCCGCGGCAGGCTCGGTCGCGGCGTGGCACTGCTGGCACTGTGCGCCCATCTGCTGCTGTGCCTGCACTTCGCGGCGACACCCCACGAGCACGCGGCGCACGGCCGCGGCTGGCGGCACGTCGTCGGCCGAGGAGCCGACCCGGTCGCAGGATGCCACCGAGACCACGCCGACGCCGACGCGGCCGATCCCGCGCCGATCGGCCGGACCGGCGAGGACGGTGACGAGCACCCCGAAGGGCCGCGACCGCACGACGACCGCGACTGTGCGCTGCTGCCACCGGCACTGGCGAGTGGCACGACGTCGCCACTCCCGCCACTGCTCGCGACGGGACGGTTCGTGGAACGCCTCGTCGCTCCGCCCCGACGGCTGCCGCGGACCACCGCACCGCTGGTCGACGCGCCGAAGCAGTCACCGCCGAGGACCCGGTTCTCCGTCAGCTGAACCGCCCCGACGGCGCACGTCCGTCCGGGGATCCGTCGACCGGTCCGCGCGGCCTCGCGCCCTCGTCCCGTCTCCGCCCCCGGCGTGGTCGGGATGGGCGCATGGCGCCGTGGACCCGACCCCGCACCTCGAGCTCCCCGTGAACCGCCCCGAATCCGCGTCCGCGGCCGCCGTCCGATTCGACGACTGGACCCGCCCGCACCTCGACTGCATGCACCGCGCCGCCCGTCGCATCCTGGGCTGTGACGACCTCGCCTGGGACGCCGTGCAGGAAACGCTGATGCGCTTCTGGACCAACGGTCGCGAGACCCCGGTCGAGCCCCGCGCCGCGCTCCTGGCCGTCGTGGTCCCGAAGTCCCTGCACCTGCGCCGCACCGCGCGGCGTCGCCGACTCCACGAGCATCGGACCGCGGCAGCCCGGCCGATACCCGACCCGCAATGCGATGACCCGCGATGCGTCCACGAGCGGCGCGAGTTCCGCCGCGAGCTGCGGCGACTGGTCGAGGATCTGCCGCCATCGTGCCGGGAGAGCCTGCTGCTCCGGACCGAGGAAGGACTCGACTACCAGGGCATCGCCATGCGGACGAGGGTCCCGATCGGCACGGTCCGATCGCGCCTGGCCCGCGCCCGTGAGCTGCTCGGTGCGGCACTCGGGACCGACGAAAAACCCGCGTCCGGACCGAACTCGAAGACCCCGAGCGGCATCCACCCGGTCGAGCGCGCGGTCGGATGAGCCGACGGCGCCGAGCGACCTCCTCATGGCACCGCACCCCCGACGCCCGCTCCGCCTTGCCGCCGCCCTGACCCTCCTGGGTGGCGCACTCACCGCCCAGGACCCGCGGCTCGACGACCTCGACGCGCTGCTCGAGAACCTCGAGCGCGAAGACCGCACCACGATCAGCCCGAGCAACCAGCCGTCGTTCGCGCCGCAGCAGACGCTGTTCCAGTCGGGCAACTTCCGGCTCTACGACCTGTCGTTCGACCTGCTCGCCGCCGGCGGTACCTCGACCGAACGCGACGAGGTGCTGCAGAGCCTGCAGGGCGGCGGCCACGATCCGCGCAAGCGCGGCTTCACGCTGCAGAACGCCGAGCTCGCGCTGATGGGTGCGGTCGACCCGTACTTCCGCGCCGAGGTCAACCTCATCTACTTCATCGATCCGCTGGAGGGCGAGTCGGTGTTCGAGCTCGAGGAGGCGTTCGCGACCACCACCAACCTGCCGTACGGCCTGGAGGTCGAGGCGGGGATGTTCTTCACCGAGTTCGGGCGGATCAACCCGCGCCACCCCCACGCCTGGGACTTCATCGACCTGCCGGTGGTCAACGCGCGCTTCCTCGGCTCCGACGGCATCCGCGCCCCGGGTGTGCGGGTCGGCTGGCTGGCGCCGCTGCCCTGGATGTCCGAGGTCCACGTCGGCGTGCAGAACGCCAACGGCGAGACCATGGCCAGCTTCCTGGCCAACGACGAGCTGTTCGAGGAGCGCCCGGTGGGCGGCCGCCCGTTCGTCGAGCGCGAGGTCCGCTCGCTCGAGGACATGGTGTGGATGGCGCGCTGGCTGAACGGCTTCGAGGTCAGCGAGACGACCACCCTGCAGTTCGGCCTCTCCGGCCTGTTCGGCCCCAACGCGACCGGCAACGACGGCCGCACCTCGATCTACGGCGCCGACCTGCTGGTGCGCTGGAACGACGGGCAGGGCGGCTTCCAGGCCAAGGAACTCACCTGGCAGTCGGAGTTCCTGTACCGCGACTACGAGGCGGACTCGTTCTTCGACGCCGGCGACCCCACCGACCCGTCCGACGACCTGACGCTGCCCGCGGACCGACTCGAGGACTGGGGCTTCTACTCGCAGCTCCTCTACCGCTACGCGCCGAGTTGGCGGGCGGGCGTCCGCGTCGAGCACGCCACCGGCAGCGGCAGCAACTTCGCCGGTGACACCGCGGTCGGCCGCGAGGACGACCCGTTCCGCTCCGACCGCACCAGGATCTCCTCGCTGCTGCAGTGGCAGCAGACCCACTTCTCGCGGCTGCGTCTGCAGTACAACTACGACGAAGCCGACTTCCTGTCCTCCGGCGAAGCCCACTCGGTGTGGCTCGGTGTCGAGGTCGCCATCGGTCCTCACGCCGCGCACGGATTGTGATCCGCCCATGAAGTCCTCCTCCCTGCTGACCGGCGCGCTGACCCTCGCGGTGGTCCTCGTCGCATCACCGTCCTCGGCCCAGTCCCCCGAGCCGCTGCGCGTCGTCGCCTCCACGCCGAACGTCGGCGCGTTGTGCCGCGCGGTCGGTGGTGACCTCGTCGACGTCACCGTGCTGGCC
Organism: bacterium; assembly: GCA_030432695.1. Lineage (GTDB taxonomy): Bacteria > Planctomycetota > UBA1135 > UBA1135 > UBA2386 > JAUILN01. Next base: position 163,657 of record JAUILN010000005.1, read on the forward strand.
CGCGCCAGCCAGGACCCGCACTTCGTCAACGCCCGCCCCGGCCACGTGACCGCGGTGGCCCGCGCCGACGTGCTGGTGGTGGTCGGGCTCGACCTCGAGATCGCCTGGATCCCGGCGGTGATCGATTCGGCCCGCAACCCCGAAGTCCGCATCGGCCGCCCCGGCTACGTCGACCTGTCGGCGGCGATCCGCCCGCTCGGCATCCCGACCACGCCGGCCGACCGCTCGCTCGGCGACGTCCACCCGCGCGGCAACCCGCACTACCTCGTCGATCCGGTCTCGCAGCTCGCCGCCGCCGAGTTCCTGGCCACCCGCCTCGCCAAGCTAAGGCCCGCTGCTGGCGAAGCCTTGGAGGCCCGCGTCGCGGCCTTCCACGCCCGCCTCGGCGCGCTGCTGGTCGGCGCGGAACTCGCCGAGCGTTTCGACGGCGTGAAGCTGGCGCGGCTGGTGCGCCACGGCAAGCTCACCGAATACCTGGACGGCCAGGAGGACGCACCGGCTCTCGGCGGCCTGATGGCCCGCGCAGTAGCCCACGTCGGCGAGGAGGTGGTGGTCGACCACAACGGCTGGCCCTACCTGACCCAGCTCCTCGGCCTCGAGACCGTCGGCATGATGGAGCCCCGCCCCGGGATCCCGCCGACCACCCGCCACCTCGCCGAGCTGGTCGAGTCGGCCAAGGCTCTGCACGCCCGCGCGCTGCTGGTGTCGCCGTACTTCGACCAGCGCAGCATTGGCTTCGTCGCCGACAACGCCGGCCTGCGCATCGCCCGCCTCGCCCATCAGGTCGGCGCGGTGGACGGCGTCGAGACGCTCGAAGACCTGGTGCGCCACAACGTCGCGGCGATCCTCGCCGCGCTCGCGAGTGAGTGAGCGAGCGAGCGAGCGGAACACCGGCAGGGTCCGGGCACCGCAGCGGTAGACTGCTCGGCCCTCCTGCCCCGTCCGGCGTGCTCCTCGAACTCGACAAGGTCCGACTCCCTCGCGGCTCCGCGGTCGTCCTCGACGACGTCTCGCTGCGGATCGCCCCCGGCCGCGCCACCTTCGTGCTCGGCCCCAACGGCAGCGGCAAGTCGACCCTGCTGCTCGGCGCGTTGGGCCTGTTGCCGACCCGCGTGGGCCGGGTGACCCGCGCGCCGGAGCTCCAGGGCGCCGCCCGCCTCGGCTTCGTGCCGCAGCGCGTCACCCTCGACGACAGCCTGCCGACCACCGTCGGCGAGTTCGTCGGCCTCGGTCTCGCGGGTCTCCGCGTCGACCGCCACGAGCGGGGCCGACGCATCGAGCAGGCGATCGAAACCGTCGGCCTCGGAGGCCATCGACAGCGCTCGTTCTGGGCCCACTCCGAGGGCGAGCGCCAACGCCTGCTGCTGGCGCGGGCATTGGCCAGGCGCCCGCTCCTCCTGTGCATGGACGAGCCGACGGCGTCGCTCGACCCCGCCGCGAGCCACGAGTTCTGGCTGCTGGTCGATCGGCTGCGCCGCGAGCACGACCTCACCCTGTGCTGCGCCACCCACGATCTGCTGGCGGCGCGGTGGGTCGCGACCGACGTCGCGCTGTGCGTTCCCGCGACCCGGCCCGGAGCCGCCGGCCGCGTGCTCACCGGCACCTTGCAGGAGGCTCGCACCTGGCCGGAGACCGACGCGGTGTTCGGGCCGACCGCCGCACTGCTGCGCGGCGACCGACCACCCGGAGCGAGCCCACGATGAGCCAGCTCCTCGACGACTTCCTGTCGAGCTGGTCGCTGTTCGGCACCGCCTGGCTGACCGGTTGGCTGTGCGCCGCGCTGCTGGCCCTGCTCGGTGTGTTCACCGTGGCGCGGCGCCAGGTGTTGGTCGGCCTCGCGCTCTCGCAGGCCTCGACGCTCGGCACCGCGCTGGCCATCTGGCTCGGTGAACTCGCCCCGAGCCTCGACCACCACCAGCACCACGGCGTGCCGCTGGTCGGTGCCTGTCTCTTGGCGGTGGTCGCGGCGCACCTGATGACCAGCCTCCGCGGCCGGGTCCCCGACGCCGCCGCGGCCTGGATCTGGCTGGCGTGCAGCGCCGGGTCGGTGCTGCTGCTCGCCCACAGCCCACACGGCACGGAAGAGGTCGAGACGTTGATGTTCTCGACGCTGATCGGCGCATCGGAGCTCGACCTCTACGTGTTCGGCACCGCTCTGCTGCTGGCGGGGTTCGCCGCCGCGCGCTGGTCGGCCCCGCTGCTGCTCACCGCGACAGACCTGCAGACCGCCCGCGCCCTCGGCCTCCCGGCCACCTGGATCACCCGCGCCACCGCCTGGGTGACCGGCCTGGGGATCGGTCTGGCGCTGCACGCCACCGGCACGCTGTACACCTTCGGCTACCTGGTGCTGCCGGCGCTGACCGCCCGTCACCTCTGCCGCCGCATGCGCTCGATGCTCTGGGTCGCCCCGCTGCTGGCGGTCGCCACCTCGATGGTCGCGTTCGTCCTGGCGCACGGCGCCGACCTGCCACCGGCACAGGTCGCGGTGATGGCGCAGGCGGTGCTGCTCGTCCCGGCCTGGTCGATCGGCCGGATCCGCCGCCGGGGCCCTTGAGCCGACCGGGTCGCCGGCCGACGGGACCCACGGAGGGCGCTCGCGTCGGACGCCCCGTCGAAGGAAACTCGCGCCTCAGCGGGGGTTGCTCCCGCCACCCCCAACCCGCCCGCGCCGCCTGCCGCGCACGCCGTGATCTACCTGGTCCTCAGCCTCGTCACCCTGGCCCTCGGCCCGCTCCTCGCCTCGCTGGCCCGACGGCTGCGCTGGACCACGCTGACCCTCGACGCCTTCGTCCTGCTGGTGCTCGGCGGCCTGGTGCTGCTGCACATCCTGCCACACGCGCTGATCGATGGCGGGCTCCCCGCCCTGGCTGCCGGCATCGCCGCGTTCCTGGCTGCCGGTTCCGCCGAGCGCGGTCTGCACCGCCACCAGGACGACGCACGCAGCCGCTTCTCGCGGATCGCGGTGCCGACCCTGACCTTCCTCGGCCTCGGCTTCCACGCGGTCGTCGACGGCCTGGCGCTCCGCGGCAGCGCCGGCAGTGCCTTCGGACCCCACGCCGGTCACGACCATGGTCCGGCCGCCGACCCGACGTGGGCGATCGCGGTCCTCGCCCACCGCCTGCCGTTCTCGATCGGGCTGTGGTGGATCGTCGCCCCCCTGTTCGGGCTGCGCACCGCGATCACCACGATGAGCGTGATCGGCGCCGGAACCCTGGTCGGCTACTTCAGCGGCGCACCGTTCCTCGCCTCGGCCAGCCCGACCACCATCGCGATCTTCGAGGCGATCCTCAGCGGCACGCTGCTGCACGTGGTGCTGCACGCCGACCTGCCGCCCGCGCCGCGCGGTGCGCACGGTCTCGAGAAGCGCCTCGCCACCCTGGCTGGACTGATACTGGGAGGGCTGGTGGTCTACGCCGCTGAAGCCGGCCACAGCCACGACCACGGTGCGGCCACCACCGGCGAGCACGTCGCCTCCACCGCCGAGACCTTCCTGCGCCTCGCGCTGGAAAGTGCCCCAGCACTGCTGTTCGCCTACCTGGCGATCGGCCTCCTCGACGTGTTCCTGCCGCAGGACTTCGTGCGCCGCGCGACCAACAAGGGCGGCTCGCTGTCGCAGGCGCTGCGCGGCCTGGCGGTCGGCGTGCCACTGCCGGTCTGCTCGTGCGGCGTGGTGCCGATCTACCGCGACCTGGTGCGGCGCGGCTCGTCACCGATCGCCGGCATCGCGTTCCTGATCGCCACGCCGGAGATCGAGATCGCCGCGATCCTGCTGTCGCTGCAGCTGCTCGGCCCCGAGCTGGCGATCGGCCGGGTGGTCTCGGCGGGTCTCCTCGCGGTGCTCGCCGCCTTGGCGGTGGCCCGCTTCGCACGCCCCGCTCCGCTGCCCGCCGAGGCCGAGAAGATGTCCTGCTGCGCGACCGAGGCCGCCGCCGCTGCCACGCGTCCCGGTCGACTCCGCGCGATCTGGAAGGCCGGCTTCGTCAACGCCGTCGACGAGACCTCGACCTGGATCCTGGTCGGCCTCGGCATCGCGGCGATCCTCGCGCCCCACCTCGACCCGGCGTGGCTCGGCAGCCTGCCGAGCCTAGCCGCGGTCCCGTTGGCAGCCGCGATCGGGATGCCGTTGTACGTCTGCGCGTCCGGCTCGACGCCGCTGGCCGCGGTGCTGGTCGCCCAAGGCCTGTCACCCGGCGCAGCGGTGGCGTTCCTGCTCACCGGCCCGGCCACCAACGTCACCACCTTCGGCGTGCTGAAGAACCTGCACGGCGCGCGCACCGCCACCTGGTTCGCCGGCAGCGTGCTGGTGCTGGCCACCGGCCTCGGTCTGCTGGTCGACCTGTTCGTGCCCGCTGCCGATGCCCGCGCCGCCGCCCAGGGCCACGACCACTCCGCGTCGTGGTGGGCGTGGGCCTGCCTCGTGGCGCTGGGCGGCCTGGTGCTGGCCTCGGTGCTGCGTCAGGGCCTGCGCGCCTATCTCGGTCAGCTCTTCGACACGCCGACGCTGCCCGAGATCCAGGCCGGCGACGAGGGCGGACACGGGCACGAGCACGAGCACCACCAAGAACATCATCACGAACATCATCACTCTGGGCCGCCCGCGGCACCTCCGCCCGCCGCCGCACCGGAACCGGCGCATGGCTGCTGCCACAAGCGGGCCGCGAGTGACCCGCCAACCGGCGATCCGGTCAGCCCCCCGGCGTCAGGACACCGGACTCCGTGAGCCGCGCGACCAGCGCTGCGGTCGCGAACGCGATCACCATCGCGTAGCCGAAGCTCCAGAGGGTGCCGATGATGACGTACCCGGAGACCCCTCGCTCGTCGTCGCTCTTGCCGAACCGGAACACCGACTTGGCCGCCACCAGGAAGCCGATCCCCTCCGGCTGACCGACCAGCACCAGGACCAGGATCAGCGCGCGCTCGAGCTGACCGATGGTCCGACCGGCATCCGGCAGCCCGCCCTTGGGAGCCACCTCGATTCCGGCAACCGCAAGTCCAACGAGATGGCGGCCACCCCAAACCACCGCGACCGCCCCGGCGAGGACCGCCAGAACGGGATAGACGGGCCCTGGCCACGCCGGCGCGAGACCGCCGGCAGGGAGGCACCAGGCGAGCACCGCGGTCACGGCCAGGTGACAGAGCTGATCGCCTACGAACCAGCGAACGTCGTTCGCACCGAACCAGGCCTTGGCGCCATCGAGCATGCAGTGCGTCACGAGCACCGTGACCGGCGCGATCCACCACGGTCCGACAACGCCAACCGCCAGCTACACCAGCCCTGCATGCACGAGACTGTGGAGGAAGAGGCACCAAGCCTGCCGCTTGTAGGCGTACATCCAATCCGGCTGGAACCAGAAGTCGCCGAGGAAGTGCGCCGCGAGCAGCGCAGCCAGGATCTGCCAATTCTCGTGCGCCATCGGTCACCCGCCGCCACCGACTCGCTGTTCGACCCGGCGCAGCGCACGCTCGATCGCCAGCCATCCAGCGCGCTGCAGGTGGCTGTTCACACCTTGCTGGGTGATCGGCTCCGGCTGCCACGCGGCGGCCGTCTCCGTCTGGTTCCAGCCCAGCATCGCGTAGTCGACGGCCCGCGCCTGCGCCGCCGTCCACCGATCGATCAGCGCGTCGATCAGCTCCACGAGGGTATCGATCTCCGCTTCGAGTTCCGGATCCCCCGCGCGGAACGCCATGCGCCGCCCACGCGGCATCGTGTCCAGTCCCCGGCCGCTGAGCCGGAACGCCATCCCGTCGCCACGACTGACCCGCACTCGCGGGACCCGGTCCACCGGTCCCACGCCGATGGAAACCCGGCTGTCGATGCCGCCCACCCCGCTGCCGTCAACACCGAGCCCCAGCGACTCACCGAACCGCAGCACCGTCCGAAACCGTATCGCCACCGCGAGCGCGTCGGCCGGACGATGGACGACCAACTGCCAGGCGTCCCCGCGGAACACGTCGACCGGACTCACGACCCCACTTGCGAGTTCGCTCGCCTCGATCCCGGCCTGGATCAACCGCTCGGGCAGCGTCATCGCCTCGGCTACACCGAGTCGGGTGGAGCCGACCACATCTCCCGTCAAGACCGCCACGTAGGACACGCTCGCAGCCTACCCGGCACGTCCGGACCCAACAAGCTCTAGAGATTGTACTCGTCAATACAACTCCTGGGACTTGTATCTCATGGAACAGTCCCTGGAACCTGTGGCCTGTCGCATACGGATTCCCCAGGTCCTTCCCAACGGCCTTCCGCGCGGCCGACCACCCCCCGACCACCCCCCGACGAACACCCGCATCACACCAGCAGATCGAGCATCTCCGCGCGCTCGGCATCGCCGAACCGCTGCTGCCCGCAGCCGAACGCCTCCAGCATCGCCAGGTAGAGCCCGCAGAGCTTGGTGTCGCGCGGATAGCGCACGTGCGCGCCGGTCCTCAGCCGCCCCCCTCCACGACCGGTCACCAGGATCGGCAGGTCGTGCGGGTCGTGGCGGTTGCCGTCGCGGAGACCCGAGCCGTAGAACAGCATCGACTGGTCGAGCAGCGTGCCATCGCCCTCGGGCACCGCGTCGAGGCGCGCGCAGAGTTCGGCGAACTTCTGCACGTGCCAGCGGTTGATGAGCTGGTACGGGGTCTTCTTCTCGTCCTTGTCCTCGTGGTGCGAGAAGTGGTGGTGACCGCCCGACACGCCCTCGAGGAAGCTGAAGTCGCGGCCGCTCACCGCGTTGCCGAGCATCAGCGTGACGATGCGCGTCGCGTCGGCGCGGAAGGCCAGCGCGATCACGTCGAACATCAGGTCGACGTGCTCGGTGAAGCCGCCATCGACCCGCTCGGGCGGCGGCTCGACGCCCGCCAGGACCGCATCGCGCCGCGCCTGTCCTTCGGCGGTGAAGGCATCGACGCGGCGCTCCAGCGCGCGGATGCCGTCGAGGTGCTCGTCGAGGCGCGAGCGGTCGCCCGCGCCGAGCCGGTTGCGCAGCCGCTTGCCGTCCTCCAGCACCAGGTCGAGGACGCTGCGCTCGTCGGCGCCCATCCGCGCGCGGCGGAACAGCCGGTCGAAGGCCAGCCGCGGCCGGATCTCCTTGCTGGCCGGCTGCGTCGCCGACCGCCACGAGACCGTCGCGCCGTAGACGGTCGAGAAGCCCATGTCGACCTGGTGCCGCACCGGCTCGAGACCGAGCTCGAGACTCGGCAGCGCGGTCCGGCCACCGAGTTCGCGGGCCGCGAGCTGATCGACCGAGATGCCGCAGCGCAGGTCGCGACCGCCGGTCTGGAACACCGGCGCGCCGGTCAGCAGCGCCGTGGTCTTCACGTAGTGCCCCTCGCCCGACAGGCTGTTCCGGTTGAACAGCCCCGACAGCACCAGCGTGCGGTCCTTGAACGGAATGATCGGCTCGAGCGTCGGCGTCGGGGCCCAATCGGCACCCTCGTCGGCCGGCGTCCACGCCGACGGCAACACGCCGTTGGGCACGAACACGAACGCCATCCGCACCGGCGACGCCGGCGACGCGAGCCGCGGCGTCATCGCGTCGAGCCAGGGTAGCGCGAGGGTGGCGCCAGCGCCGCGGAGAACGGTGCGACGGGACAGCGAACGGCCGGGCATGGCCTGAGGATCGGCGAGCGGACGCGGTCGGGCAAGCACCCGCGCCCCCTTACTCGCCCCGTCCGGGCTCAGCGAACCGCACCTGCGTCCGACGTCGACCGCACCGACCACTGCTCGATCGCGGTGAGGCCGAAGACGTCCCGTTCACGCTGCAGGCGCACCTCGGACGGCAATCCCGGCGCCGGGCGACCGGCCCACAGACCCGGCAGGTGCCCATTCAGTCGCAGTGACGGCGATGCGCTGAAGGTCCCGGTCGCCACCGCGACCCCGATCCGTAGGTTCTCGCTCGCTAGGTTCGCGGTGAACAGCCGCAGCTCCCCGGATCCTGAATCGAACACCAGCAGATCCGCGACGCGGTCGTCGGTGAGATCGGCGACCGCCAGACGGAGCGCGCCGATCCCGGCGAAGCCGGCCGGATCCAAGGCTTCGATCGCTCCGAGGCGGGAGCCTTCCCACGGGATGCGGAACAACCGCCCCTCCGAGGTCGCCAGCACCAGATCCCCGGGCCCGCGATCCACCACACCCGCCGTCCCGCCCACGTGCAGGACGCAGGCATCGGTCACCCGACCGGCGAGCAGGCCGCCGCCGTCCGCGCGGGTCGCCACTGGCCGCAACGAGACGACCCCGGTGGCCGGGTCCGTCAGAGGCGCATCGACCCACACCTCGACGTTCGATGACTGGTAGGGACGAAACATCGAGACGATCTCGTCGCGGCCGTCGTTGGGCATCCCCGGCGACCCGCCGACCAGCGGCAGGACACCGACGTACGACACCTCCCCCGACAGAGTCCGCCTGCCGACCGTCAACGGGCCTGCGCCCGAAGGATCCCGGACGCTGCGTTGGAACGTCCACAGGCTCGAACCCGCGCCGGTGATCTTCTCCCAGACCACGCAGTCGCCGAACGGATCGCCGTCGAGGTCCGCCGCGAACAGTCGGACTTCACCTGTGAATCGGACGCCGCTGGCCTCCCAGACGAAGCGCTGTTCACCGGTATCGAACCGGAACTCGCCGAACGCTCCGTCCTCGGTCAGCGCATAGACGTCGCGCACCGGACCTCGGCCACGAGACGCCATGACACTCGCCACGACCGCTGCGTCGACTCCGGCCGCCGCCCATCGGACGACACCCGCGAAGTCACCGGGACCACCTCCCGCCCCGATGTCGGGGCTCAAGAGTTCGACTCGGGAGCCGCCGCCTCGCTTCGTGACGCCGAGGAACACGTCGCCGGCGCGACCGGCCGCTCCGGTCGGTGCCCCCGGCTGGAACATCTCGAACTCGTTGGCCACGGCCACGCCCCGCAAGCCCAGTTCGACCTCCGGCTGCAGGACCCGGGGCTCGGTCGCCCGATCACTGAACAGCACCACCAGCGTCGAGGCACCGAGATCGAGGCCGTAGCTGGCAAAGTCGAGGATCCCGTCGTTGTTGAGGTCCTCGGCCAGGAACTGCGCGGCGCCGGTCCGATCGGTCGCCTGATATTCCAACACCGGGCCATCGGCCCATCGGGTCCAGTCCTGCCGCCCCGTCGCGGGGTCCTGCACCCCGGTCCAGACCCGCAGGCCATGCTCACCGCTCGGCGAGCCATCGGTGCGATTGAGGACCAGGTCGAGCCGTCCGTCCCCGAAGACGTCGCAGACGCGCAGGTGACAGTGCCGGAGCGTCAAGGCCTGGGTCGGCACATCGAACAGTGACTCGTCGACCTCCAGCACGCCACGGCCGTCGTTCCGGTACCCGGAGATCACCACCCCGATCCCGCCGCTCGGTTCGCGCAGCGTCACCAGGTCCGCAAAGCCGTCGCCGTCCACGTCGCCGAGCCACGAGTGGTCCCATCGCAGATCGCGCATGTCGGAGAACGGCTCGCTGGAGCGGCTCTCGACGCCGTCGTCTCGCGCCAGCTCCGCGACCCACGTCCGGGTCGTTCCCGAGCGCCGCTCGTGCAGCAGGTCGTCCCGGCCGTCGCCATCCAGATCACCGACCAGCAGATGGAAACCGTCCGTCGCTCCGGCCGGCGGAGCCGGCACGCGCATCCGGGTGTCCCACTGCAGCGCCGGGGTGAGGTCGCTCAGGCGTCGGTCGCGACCGATCACGTAGCCGACGCCCAGTGGTTCGCCGGTCCTCCCGTCGATCTCCACCAAGGCGGTGTACAGGTCGAGGACGCCGTCCATGTCGAAGTCGCCGAGACCGCAGTCCGCGAACACCTCGACCACCCCCGGCTCGGACTCCGGCAGGAAGGACGCCAAGGGGTCGAACCGCCCGACCTGCGTCGCATCACTGCGGTAGAGATCGACCCGCTGATCGGAGACCAGGATCAGATCGTCCCGGACATCGCCGTCCACGGCCGCGACCAGCACCCGGTGGGTCGATGCCAGGATGCCGATCGGCGAAGTCAGCTCTATGCCGAGCTGGCGCCCTCCGCTCGGATAGCTCACCACCGTGCCGGCACTGGTCGCGACCACGACATCCCGTCGGCCGTCGCGGCCCACCATCGCGCCTGCCGACTGCAGGTCGGTGTTGTCCAGCGCGAGCGGTGCGGTCCGGGTGCCCCAGGGTCGGCCGACGCCATCGGTGGGCGCGAAGAACGAGCCATCGTGCACCGGAATCCACTGGACCGACGACGCGGCCGGCTGGCGTGTCACGAGCACCACCGCGCTCTGACAACCGTCCGCCGCACGGAGGGCCAGTGCGTATGACGTCGGGTCTGCGGACGTCGGACGCCCCACCAGCAGGTCGAAGCGCCGCAGCCGGGTCGTCGGATCGACATCGATCGCGTCGCGGGCCACCGACCGGCGCTCGAGTTCCGCCGCGAGCCGCAGGTCCGTGACTGACGCCGGGGCACTCGTCGAGTCGATCGGTACCAAGAGGAGCTCCAGGTCGCCCCCGGGATCCCCGAGCGCATCCCAGCGCAGCAGGAACCCGCTTTCGGTCTCTTGTGCCCGCAGGCGGATCAGGTCCGGCTCGGCGTCGATCTCCACGACCTCCGCCGGCGCGTCGACCCAGTCCGACTCGGCGGTCCGACCCCGGAACCGCACGACGTTGCGCCCGGTCCACAGCGGAACGTCGACCAGGCGGCCCGACCCGGCGGTCACCGTCTGCCAGTCCTCGAGCACCACGAACTCCCCGCCGACCGCCAGCTCCTGGCGCATCTGCAGGGCCGCGAGCGGTTCACTCGCCTCCACCAGGAAGCGGCGCAGCGTCGCGCATGGGTTCTCGGCGAGTTCCCCGCTGAGAGTCGCGGAGAGCGTCAACGGTCCCGGCGGCTCGGCCATCCCGTCACCGCCTCCAGAAGACCCGCAGCCGAACAGCGGAAGGAGGAGGATCGCGAGGGCGAGAGGGACCCCGCGCAGGGAGCTACGAGGTGAGGGCATCGGCGTCCTTTCGAGGCCGGGCGAGCGGGGGTGACTCGTCCTATTCGGGGGCGCCCGAGGGTAACCGATCGGGGTGGGGTTGGGGGCGAGTCACCGGATGGCCGAGACGATGAGGATGGTCCCCACGAACAGGAGGACCAGCAGCACGTGCAGCGCAAGAGCCCTCACGGCCCTGGACTGGAGATCTCCGTCGAGATCCCGCCACCGGAGCTGGACGGCGTCCCGCCCCGCGCGTCCCGCGAAGCGGCTGCCACAGCAGCGGCAGACCGCGCCCTCTTCCGATTCCTCGTCGGCGACGCACCAACCGTCACCGTGCGCACGGCACTTGGGGCAGGCCCGCAGCTTGCCGACGTTCACCGCTCCACCCCATTCCGCCGGAACCGGAACGGGTAGCTGAGCACGACCTCCTCGACCAACCGCGACAGCGCGAAGTCGTGTTCCTCCGCCGCCGCGACGATCTCGGCCACCGCCTCGCCGTCCGCCCAGTCGAGCGGACGACCCAGCGCGTAGACCAACAGCTTCTGGGTCGCCGTCTCCACCACGCGCCGGCGCTGCGGTCCCATCAGCCAGTCCTTCAACCCCACCACGCCATCCAGCCGCGTGCCGTCCGGCAACTCCACCGCCGTGTCGAGCGGCTTGTCGTGCTCCGCGGTCCGCCAGCGGCCGATGCCGTCGTACGACTCCAGCGCCAGGCCGAGCGCGTCCATGGTGCGGTGGCAGCTCGCGCAGCGCGGATCGCGGCGGTGCTGCTCGAGGCGTTGGCGCAGCGTGAGGTCGTCGTCCTGCTTGTCGTCCTCGGGCAGCGTGCCGGCGTTCGGCGGCGGTGGCGGTGGCGGCGTGCCGAGCAGGTTCTCGAGGATCCACTTGCCGCGGACCACCGGGCTGGTGCGCAGCGGCGTGGAGGTCACGGTGAGCACGCTGCCGAGTCCGAGTACGCCGCCCCGCTGGCGGTCGGTGACCGCGACCGCGCGGAACTCGTCACCGGCCACGCCCTCGATGCCGTAGTGCTTCGCCAGCGGCTCATTGAGCCAGGCCCGATCGGAGTCGATCAACTCCAGCACGCTGCGGTCCTCGCGGAGGATCGCGAGGAACGTCTGCACCGCCTCCTCGTACATCGATCCACGCATCCGGCCGAACGCGCCGAACCGGCGGATGTCGACGGCCACGTCCTTCAGGCCGCGGAAGCCGAGCCACTGACCGGCGAAGTCCTCGGCCAGCGAGCGGGCGCGGGGATCGGCGAGCATGCGGCGGGTCTGAGCACGCAGCACCTGCGCGTCGGTCAGGGTCCCGTCGTCGGCGCGCGCGGCGAGTTCGGCGTCGGGCATCGTCGCCCACAGGAAGTACGACAGCCGCGCGGCCAGCGCGTGGGCATCGAGCCGGTACGCGACGCCCGCGCCGAGCTCCGGCCGATCGGCCTCGACACGGAACAGGAACTCCGGCGATAGCAGCGCCGACAGCAGCAGCGGCCGGAAGCCGTCGCGGAACGGGCGGCCGGCCTCGCGCGCGCGGCCGAGCAGCGCCGCGCGACCAGCGAGTTCGTCCAGGGTCGGCGGCCGCCGGAACGCGGCACGCAGCAGTCGCCGTGCGGTGCGCTGTTCGCTCTCGTCCGGATCTCCGCCGTCCTCGACCCGCGCATCCGCGAAGCGGTCCCACAGCTCCGGCCGATCGAGGAAGGCATCCACCGCCGCAGCCGTGGCGTCCCAGTACTGCTCGACCAGCATCGGCGAGACGAACAGCACGTCACCGACCGTGTCGAAGCCGTAGCCGCTCGGATCCTCGGGGAGGGTCGCGCGCGCGTCGACCTCGACCCCGAGCAGGTCGTTCACCGTGTTCTGCCACTCCGTCCGGTTCAACCGACGCAGCACCGGGCGACCGGGATCGCGTGGCTGATCGGGCGCGCGCTGGCCGAGCAGGGACTCCACGGCGTCACAGAACGCGTCGAGTTCCTCCGTCGTCGGCTGCGACTCGGCGTCTTCCGGGGGCATCCGCAGCGCATCGACCTCGTCGACCGCCGTCCGCCAGTCCGCACCGTCGATCCGCCAGGCCAGCACCGGCGCGTGGGCCATCGCCCGGAGATCGATGCCGCCCTCCCGCTCCTCGACACCATGGCACACCGCACAGTGCGCGTCGACGAACGCGCACACCGTCGCAACCCTCGGGTCGTCGTCCTGCGCCGCCGCGGAAGCACCTGCGCCGAAGACCAGCGCGACGACGACGAGCCAGGGCATGGAGCGCGCGAGCATGGCGGACACCGTACCGCTGCACCCTCTCAGGTCGAGCCACCCCCTCCGAACAACTCCCCCTGCCGCGGCGGCTCCGCCCGCGCCTGCGGACCACCCGCCCGACCGCGCGCCTCCCGCTCGTCCCAGGCCTCGAGCCCGAGCTTCCGGCAGTGCAGCGTGAACAACTGCTGCACCACCTGCCACGACGCCCCCCGCCCGCTCATCCGGGTGCCGAAGCGGCTGTCGCGGAGCTGGCCGTCGCGCAGCGTCGCGAGTTGGCTCAGCACCTTGTCCGCGCGCTCGGGGAACGCCTCGCGCAGCCGCTCTTCGAACACCGGCAGCACCTCGGCCGGCACCCGCAGCAGGATCAGGAAGGCCTTGCTCGCCCCGGCATCGCGGGCCGCCTCCAACACGCCCGGGATCTGGTGGTCGTTGAGCCCGGGGATCACCGGCGCCACCGCCACCCCGACCGGCACGCCGGCATCCGCCAGGGTCCGGATCGCGCGCAGCCGCCGCGCGGGGCTGGCAGCGAACGGTTCGATCGCCCGCGCATCGCGCTCGTCGGCGAACGGGATCGATACGTGCACCTGCGCGCCGGCCCGCTCGTGAATCTTCGCCAGCAGCTCGGCGTCGCGCTCGATCAGAGCCCCCTTGGTGATCGCGCCGACCGGCCAACGGAACTCGCACAGCGCTTCGAGGCAGGACCGGGTGATGCCATAGCTGGCCTCCAACGGCTGCCAGGCATCGGTCACGCCGGAGAAGGCGACCGTGTCCGGCCGCTTGCGGGTCCGTGCCAGCTCCTGCCGCAGCACCTCGGCGACGTTGGTCTTCACCACGATGCGCCGGTCGAAGTCGGTGCCCGCGCCCCAGTCGAGGTACTGGTGCGTCGGTCGCGCGTAGCAGTACGCGCAGGCGTGGAAGCAGCCGCGGTACGGATTCACCGAGTAGCGGAAGGGCACGTCGGGACTGTCGTTCTCCGACAGCGCCGACCGACACTCCTCCTCGTAGACCTGCAGCGCCACCTCGGGCGCGGGACCGAGCAGTTCGACGTGGCTCGAGTGCCAGGGATTCGGCGGGTTGGCGACGGCGCGCGGCACGCCGACCATCGAAGCGGTGCCGGGGTTCATGGCAAGATGGGGACGATGCTGTCCTCGCTCTGCGCGCTCTCCTGCGTGGCACTCACTGCCACACCGCTCCCGCAAGACCCCGCGCGACCCCAGGATCCCCCGCGCCCCAACGTGGTGGTCGTGTTCTGCGACGACATGGGCTGGGGCGACCTCGGCGTGCAGGGCGCCGAAGGCTACGCGACCCCCAACCTCGACCGACTCGCCGCCGAGGGCGTCCGCTTCAGCGACTTCTACGTGGCGCAACCGGTGTGCTCGGCGTCGCGCGCCGCACTGCTCACCGGCTGCTACCCGAACCGCATCGGCATCCACGGCGCACTCGGCCCGAGCGCGAAGCACGGCATCCACGCCGACGAGACGACGCTGGCCGAGGTCTGCAAGGCCGCCGGCTACTCCACCGCGGCCTACGGCAAGTGGCACCTCGGCCACCACCCGCAGTTCCTGCCGACCCGCCACGGCTTCGACGACTACTACGGGATCCCGTACTCGAACGACATGTGGCCCTACCATCCGGAGAGTCCGAAGGCCTGGCCGGACCTGCCGACGATGGAGGACGAGGAGGTGGTCGGACTGAACACCGACCAGCGCCGCTTCACCACCGACCTCGCCAGCCGCGCGGTCGACTTCATCCGCCGCGAGGCCAGCGCCGGCCGCAAGTTCTTCTGCTACCTCGCGCACCCGATGCCGCACGTGCCGCTGTCGGCCTCGGCACGGTTCCGCGGCACCACCGAACGCGGACTGTTCGGCGACGTGATCGCCGAGATCGACGACTCGGTCGGCGCGGTGCTCGACGCCCTCGACCGCGCCGGCGTGGCCGACGACACGCTGATCGTGTTCAGCTCCGACAACGGACCATGGCTGAGCTACGGCGACCACTGCGGTTCCACCGGCGGCTTCCGCGAAGGCAAGGGCACCACCTGGGAAGGCGGCGTGCGCGTGCCGTTCCTGGCCCGCTGGCCGGGACGCATTCCGGCCGGCGCGGTGCAGACCGAGCCGATGATGACCATCGACGTGCTGCCGACGATCGCGAGCCTGTTGGGCGTGCCACCAGGGGAACGCCCGATCGACGGCCTCGACTGCTGGCCGCTGTGGACCTGCGAAGAGGGCGCGACGAACCCGCACGACGCGTACTTCTTCTACTACCACGCCGGCGACCTCGAGGCGATGCGCTCGGGTCGCTGGAAGCTCCACCTGCCGCACCGCTACCGCACGATGGCCGGCCAGGCCCCGGGCTCGGGCGGGATCCCGGGTCGCTACGTCCAGCGCGCCACGGGCCTCGAACTCTACGACCTGCTGGACGACCCGCACGAGACCACCGACGTCGCGGCCGCGCATCCGGAGGTGATCGGGCGCTTGATGGGACTCGTCGAGCGCGAGCGGGCCGCACTCGGCGACCGACTCAGTGGGGTCACCGGCTCGGAGGTACGGGAGCCGGGGCGCCTCGACCGCTGAGTCCCAGGTTCACGCGCTGCCGGCGTCCGCCGGGCGGGTCCCGGCAGGTCGATGGATGACTGGCACGATCGTCGCACACGGTCCGACCCTCCGCCTCCCGATCGACACGCCCTTGTCCACCCGCCTGCCCGAGCCGTCCGGCATCGTCCACGTGACCACCAGCTTCCCGCCGGCGACGCACGGCGGGATCGAGACCTACGTGCGGCGGATCGCGGTCGAGCAGCTCGCGCGTGGTGACCGGGTCGAGGTCCGCTGCACCGCCGAGGGATCCGTTCCCGGCAAGACCACCGAGGCCGGAGTTCCGGTCCGTCGCGTTCCGGCCCACCCTCCGATCTCGCAGGTCCTCGACGGCCTGCCGACGGACGACGCGCTGTTCGCCGATCCGCCGACGGTGCGCACGATCTGGCACGTCCACCACTGGCACCTGCTCGGCAACGACCTCGTCCGCCAGGCCCGCCGCCACGGCGCGGCGGTCGTGGTCACGCTGCACGACCTGTACGTCACCTGCCCGCTGTTCTTCCGGGTGCGAGGGACCACGCTCTGCGCACCCGAGCAGGCATGGTCGGCCTGCGACGAGTGCATCGCGTCCCTGGTGCCACCCGAGGTGGTGCCGCGGGTCGCGGGCGGGCTGAACGCCTGGCGGGGCGACCTGCGCGAGGAACTGCGAGCCGCCGACCTGTTGCTGGCGCTCTCGCGGAGCCAGGCCGGGTTCCTCGCCCACACCCCCGGACTCCACGACCTCCAGCTGCGAGTCGTCGACCTGCCTCCGCCGGACGAGCGGTCGATCCCGAGGCTGCCGAGTCGCCCCGAAGTCCCCGGCGGCGAACCGCTGCGCATCGTCACGTGGGGCGGCCTGGTGCGCGGCAAGGGCCTCGACCTGCTGCGCATCGCCGCCGGCCGAATGACCGGCCCGATCGAGATCCACCACTTCGGACGTTGCCTCGACGCCGAGTTGGCGGACTCGCTACGAACCACCGACCCGGGTTCCCGGGTCCGCGTCGTTCTCCATGGCGCGTTCGCCTTCGACGACCTCGCCGACCACGGTCCGTTCGACCTCGCCGTGTTCCCGTCGCGATACCTCGAGACCTACGGCTACGCCGTCGACGAGGCGCTGCTCACCGGCCTGCCGGTCCTCACCTCCGACCGCGGTGCCCCACCGGAGCGGCTCGGAACCCGCGGTCTCACCTTCCTGGCCGACGACGTCGACGACCTCGCGCGGCAGCTCGAGGCCCTGCACGACCCCGCGCTGCGCGCCCGCCTGCGCGGCGGTGCCCCGCGTTTCCACTGTGGGATCGACGAGCACCTCGCGGCGCTCGACGCGGTCTACGCCGAAGCTCTCACCAGCGCCGCGGCTCGCTGAGCTGCACCGCCAGCCGAGCGGTCAGAGCGAGCACCGACGGGTCCGAGCCCAGTTCTTGCAGACCGAACCAGCGAAGTGCCTGGCCCTCCCGCGCCCGGACTTCACCAGCGAACCGGTCGACGACGAAGACGTGGTGGCGGTAGCGCAGCCCGGTCGCCGGCTCGACGTCGTCCACGACCGCGAAGCGCCGGAACCGCAGCGGGCGGACCCCGAGTTCCTCGGCGAGTTCGCGGTGCAGGGCTTCGACGCTGGTCTCGCCCACTTCGAGGTGTCCGCCCGGGGAGTCCCAGACGCTCGGGTACACGCGAGCGGTGGCCGGCCGCCGCTCCAACAGCACGCGGTCGCCGTCGCGCAGGAACGCACCGACGACCTGGCGCTCGGGTTCTGCGGGTCCGCGGCCGGTCGCCAGCAGGTCCACATAGCGCGGCGGATCGAAGACCGGCAGCCCGAAGAACTCGAGTTGCGCGCGAGCCACGGCCTCGACGTCGCGGTGCTCGACCCGCCAGCGCAGACCTGCCGGCAGCATCGCCAGCAGTTCGGCGACCGCGTGGTGCGTGACGTCGGCCGCGGCGCAGCCGGTCACCGGACAGAACGGCACCGCCAAGCGTCGGCTACCGGCCACTCCGGTGGCCAGTCCTTCACGGACCCGCTCCACGATCTCGTAACCGTACAGCTCGAGCACCACTCGGTCGGAGACCCCGACGCCCGCGACGTGCCGCCGCATCGCCAGCACGAACGGTCCGTCGACCGGGATCAGCGACGGCGGGTCTGCGCCTCCCCATGCCGCGGCCGGATCGATCGTGAGTTCCCAGGTCACGCGCCGGGCCTCCACCGAGTCAGCAACTCCTCGACCTCGGCGCGGACCCGACGCTCGATCTCCTCCACCGGCAGACGGGCATCGAGGACGACGTGTCCGGAGGCGCGGGCAACGTCCAGCAGGGCGTCGCGGAATCGGCCGAGCATGTAGGGGTTCTCGTCGACGGTCCGTTCGCTGCGCCGCGCCAACCGCCGCAGCGATTCCTCCACCGGCAGGTCCAGCACGAACACCCGGTCGGCACGCGGGTAGCTCTGCAGCAGCAGGCGGGCCTGTGGATCGTGGTGGTAGCGACCTGCGCCAGCCGCGAGGTGGGTCTCGACGTAGCGATCGAACAGCAGCACGTCGGGCGGGTCGGCGACGGAGACGAGGTCGTCGAGATGCTCGACCCGGTACTTCAAGGAGTCGACCAGCTTCACGTGGCGCTGCAGCGGCCAGAGGTGCAGCGCCCGGTCCCCGGCGCAGGCCCTGGTCATGTCGGTGACGGTCTCGTGGAAGACCCCGTGCCGGTAGATCTTGTGGCGGGCGACGCGCAGGCCGCGGGCGGTCAGCCACCTCTCGAGGCCGTCGAGGCAGGTCGACTTGCCAGCACCGTCGATGCCGTCGACGCCGAGGATCAACGGTCGCGCGCCCCGCCCCTGGCCGACGCCCGCGCCAGGAACCACCGGCGCCTCGAGCATCTCCCGGTACGGATCGAGACCCGCCAGCGCCAGATTCTCGAGCGCGAGGAAGCCGAGCCGCACGTCGGGGCGCCGCGCCGCGAGGTGGCCCAGCCACGCCGTGCGCTCGGCGTCGGTCCAGACGTCCCCCGGCAGCACTCCCCAGAACGACGGCTGCAGCCGGGTGTGGACTCGACCGGTCTCGACGAAGGGATCGGTGTCGAAGAACGGCACGCCGCCGAGTTCCCAGGCGCGAGGGTGCAGACCGTCGAGAGCGCGGCGGTCGGGATGCTCGAACAACCGTGCCTCGAAGCTAGGGCCGAGGGCTTCGGTCGGGTCGACGGCGATCCCGAGCCCGCGGCGCCGACAGGCCTGGCGCAGCGCGGAGATCAGCACCGCACCGCGCGGCCCGGCCTGCACCCGGATGCGCTGCGCACCCGCGCCCATCGCGGCTTCGAGCACCGGCTCGACGCCGACCGCGACCGGCTCGTCGTCGAACCGAGCCTCGAGTTCGGGGAACAGCCAGCACAACGGACCGGGAGGCGGCACCACCAGGAGACCGTCCGCCGGCTGGCTCACAGGATGTTCACCAGCAGTTCGGCGTTGCGGTCCCGCAGCGACCGACCGGCGTAGACGGCTTCGCGCGGCGCGACCAGACTGCGGTGGGCGCGGACCAGCGCGGACCATTGCGCGACGCGCAGGGGATGGCAGCGCGCGACCCAGGCACCGAGGAGGTCGAGCCAACGCGTGCCATCTGCCTCGACCAACGGATCACCGTGGTGCAGGGCCGGCGGGAGCGGCGAAGGCAGGCGGTCCGACTCGCCGACCGCGAGCGGGTCGAGTGCCGCTCCGCCCCGGGGCAGTCGTTCCACGAAGGCCGTGTCGGGGTACTGCGGCCAGAAGCCGGGCTCCGACTCCAGGCTGGGAGCAACCCGCAGGCGGTCGACCTCGAGACCGACCTCGCGCGCCGCCGCCTCGAGGATCACCGCCGCTCGCCGGTGACCGACCGCCTCGACGATCTCGACCCTCACGGCTCCGGCGTCCTGCCAACGCCGAACCAGTTCGACGGCGGTCTCGCCGCTCGCGCCGGCCTCCAGGGCGCGGCCTGCGGACTCCGACGCCCGGCGCGCCGCCAGCTCCAGCGCCCGTGCCCGGGCGCGGTCGACCGCCACCAGACCCGCGCTCTCGTGTAGATCCGCTGGCACCGCGACGATCACCACCACCGCGCCTGCCGCTCCTCGTTCGGCAACAGCGGTGCGAGGAAGTCGATCGCCTTCTGGATCCCGTCGACCGGACCGAACAGCGGGTCCTCGTGCTCGATGACCAGCGGCCCGCGGTAGTCCGACAGGATCAGCTCCGACACCAACAACCGCCAATCGACGTCGCCCCAGCCCGGGATGCGGAACCGGAAGCCGCGCTCGGGGCGACCCCAGTCGCCGCGCGCGAGCAGGCCGGAGCGGTGCGCGCGATGCGGCACGCGTTGGCCGTCCTTGGCATGCACGTGCACGACCCGCGCACCGAGTTCGGCGACGAAGGCACAGGGATCCACCGCGGCCAGCAGCAGGTTGCCGGGATCCAGGTTGAAGGCCAGCGCCTCGTGCGAGCCGACCAGCTCGACCAATTCCAGCGCCGACTCCAGGTCGTAGGCGATCTGCTTGGGATGCGGCTCCAAGGCCAGCCGCACGCCCGAGTCCCCGTAGTGGTCGAGGATCGGCAGCAGCCGCTCGCGGACGGTCGGCAGCATGCGCTCCCAACCGTCGGGATCGGGCCAGGGGAAGCTGCGCGTGTAGTCCTCACAACCGACGAAGCCCACCACCGTGTCGACTTCGAGTTCGGCCGCCGCTTCGGCAGCAGATAGCAGTCGGTCGGTCGCGTAGGCCACCTTGTCGGCCGGCGAGCCGGCGTGGACGTGGTCGGTGTCCGCGTGGTGCGGGCCGAGCAGCAGCTGGCCGTCCTGATGGATCGACAGGCAGCTCAGGGAGAGGTCGCGGTCGGCGAGCGCGGCGCGCAGCCGCTCCCGCACCTCGCCCGAGGTCGCCAACGTCATCGCATCGAACCACGGCGCGCCCTCGTGCACCGGCAACTCCAGGGCCCGCAGGCCGAGGCCCGCGATGGCGTCGAGCGCCGCCGGCAGGCTCCGGTCGAAGAACGGCTGCGGACAGACTCCGAGGAGCATCGGCGGCGGCACGGGGAAGTCCGGCATCGCGGGCAGTCTACCTCCTGGGATACCGGACCCTCAGTCGTCGACCACCGCAGGGTAGTCGCAGCGCGCGCACGGCGACTCGCTCGGGAACTCGCCCGCGAGGTGGTTGCGCCGGATCTGGCGCAGGGCCTCGCCCCGCCACATCGCCTCCAGCGTGGTGTCGTGCACGTTGCCGAACACCGTGGTACGCCGCCAGTCGCAGTTGCAGAGCAGCATCTGCCCGTCGTGCAGCACGTAGGCCTTCACGAAGGGGCGCTGGCAGGGAGTGCGCGCCGACCGGGCCCGCGCCCCCGCGTCGACACCGAACCGCGCGACGTCGACCGAGCCGGCCCGGTTGGTCACCGGCTTCAGGAACACCGGCAGGCCGACGCGTTCGGCGAACTCCGGCGCACGGCGCAGGGTGTCGCCGAGCTCGAGCGCGCTGACGCGCACGTCCATCCCGCCGAGCGCACCGGCGCGCCGCGCCGCACCGACCGCGACCAGGTTCCGGACCACGCGGTCGAAGCGCAGTCCCTTCATCGTCGCGGCGTACGCCGCCTCCTCGAAGCCGTTGACCGAGACGGTGACCTCGTGCATCCCGGCCGCGGCGAGCGACTCCGCGCGGCGCCGATCGAGCAGCATCCCGTTGGTGATGATCGTGACCTCGGCGCGCGGCAGCACGGCCCGGACCCGCCCGGTGAACGCCTCCAGGCGCTTGTCGACCAACGGCTCGTTCATCAGGAACAGGCTGACGCGTTCCACCGACCGGCCGGCGCACTGCTCGAGGATGCGTTCGAACGTCGCCTCGGACATCCAACCCATCGGCAGCTCCTGACTGGTCTCCGGATAGGGACAGGTCGTGCACGCCGCGTTGCACCAGCTGGTGGTCTGCACCTGCAGCTTGGCGAAGAACGGCCAGGTGACCGAATCGACGTCGTCGGGCGTCGTGGCGCCGGAGCGGATCCGAGCCAGCAGCTCGGATTCGCGCGCACCTTGGGTCAGCAGATCGAGAGGTCTCACGTCTCAGCACTCCACGGTGGCGAGGACGGCCGGGCAGAGCCGTCTCGCGGTGTCCGGGTCGATCCCGAAGGGATGCAGGGTCAGGCAGGCCACGACCCGCTCCTCGCACGGGTCCAGCGCCGCTTCGACCGCCGCCGCCTCGAAGCGGTCGACCGCGCGCATCAGCTCCACGAGCCAGGCCCGCGCAGCCGGGGTACCATCGCATGCGCCCGGCGCAGCCGGTCGCGTGCCGCCCACGGTCTGACGTCCGAAGACCTCGACGACCGCGTCGTCGTCCAGGTCGGTGTTCCATCCGGCATTGCGGACCGACAGCGCCAGCGGACGCGGCCGCTCGTCGAAGACCGTGGCCAGCGCCGGCACCACCGCCTCGCGGTTCCAGGGCGTCGCGCGGGCCGCGAGGCCGCTGGGCAATTCACACCCGTCGGCTTCGCGGTAGTAGGCGAACAGATCGTCGGCGAGCGCGGCCAGCTCCCGACCACGGTCTCCCGGCCGCCGGCTTCGCGCCGCGGCGACGCCGGCGGGATCCTCGTACAGGCGCAGGTAGGGCAGGTGCAGGAAGCCGCGCGCCCGCTGCACCGCGGCCGGGACTCCGAACCACGGGTCCGCGGGTCCGGTGTCGAGGCCCGACAGCAGATCGGGAAGCCGGTCGACTCCGTCGGCGTCGTAGGCGGCGAGGAAGCCGCCCTGGTGGTTCACACCGAGGTAGCTGCCGTGGAGGGTCTCGGCATCGAGGCCGATCCGCGCCGCGGCGCGCGCCAGGGTGCGGCCGGGCAACTCGCAGAGACCGGTCGCGCGCAGACCCTCGACCGCGGCCAGGCCGCGCAGCGAGATCCCGAGCGGATTGCTCATCTGCAGCAGCGGTCGAGCGGCGTCGCGCGCGACGATCCGACGTCCGACCTCGAGGAACAGCGGCAGACTGCGGATGCCAGCGGCGAGACCGCCGGGCCCGAGGGTCTCGTCGCCGGGCAGACCGTGCGCCAGCGGGAAGGTCTCGTCGTGCGAGCGGCCGGCGAAGCCGCCGACCCGGATCTGGTTGACGACCACGTCGGCGGCATCCACCGCCGGCTCCCAGTCGATGGTCGGCACGTAGCGGTGGTGCGCGACTCCGCGCGCGACCGCGAGCCGCTGGCAGAACCCGGCGACCGTCGCGGTGCGCGCGGCGTCCCGCCCCACCAGCAGCAGCTCGAGTTCGGCCGGCAGCTCCGCGGCCGCATCGCAGAGCGCCGCCGCCAGGTCGGGCAGGAACGCGCTCGACCCACCGAGGATCGCGACCCGCCGGGTGCCACTCATCCGAAGAACTCCTCGACCGCGTCGCAGACCCGGTCGATCTCGTCGTCGCGATGCTCGTGGCTCAGCGGCAGGCTCAGCAGGCTCGCGGCGATCGACTCGGTGACCGGGAACTCGCCGAGCCGCCCCAGATCCAGCGGCAGCGGCTGCAGGTGGGGCGGGATCGGGTAGTGCATGCCGCTGGCGATGCCGCGGTCGGCGAGGTGCTGGCGCAGGCGGTCGCGCTCGGCGCAACGCACCACGAACAGATGCCAACATGGTCGCCCCGGCGCACCGTCGGCCGGCAGGGTCAGCGCTTCGAGGCCGGCCAACCGCTGGCGGTAGCGGGCCGCGAGGGCCCGGCGCCGGGCGGTCCACGCGTCGACGTGGTCGAGCTTCAGGTCGAGGACCAGCGCCTGGATGGTGTCGAGCTTGGTATTCGGTCCGAAGGCGACGACCTCGTGCTTGCCGGACTTGCCCAGATTGCGGACCACCCGGGCGCGCTCGGCGAGTTCCCGGTCGTCGGTGACCAACGCACCGGCATCACCGAACGCGCCCAGGTTCTTGCTCGGATGGAAGCTGAACGCACCGACATGGCCGAACCCGCCCGCGCGCCGCCCCCCCGCGTCCTCGGCGCCATGCGCCTGCGCCGCATCCTCGATGCAGGTCAGTCGATGGGCGTCGCAGACCTCGCCGATGCCCACCATGTCGCAGAGCGTCCCGTAGAGATGCACCGGCAGCACCGCGCGGGTCCGTGGTCCGACCGCGGCGGCCACCGCCTCGCCGGTCACCAGCATGCTGACCGGATCGACGTCGACGAGCACCGGTCGTGCCCCGCACTGGACCACCGCCGAGACCGTGGCGACGAACGTGTGCGCGGGCACAACCACTTCGTCTCCGGCGCCGACACCGCAGAACTCGAGCGCGAGCCGTAGCGCGTCGGTGCCCGAGTTCACACCGACGCAGTGGTCGACCCCGCACCAGGCCGCGAAACGCTGCTCGAATCGCTCCACGACGGCACCGAGGATCGGCGCGTCGCCGCCCGCGAACAGCTCCTCGAGTCGCGGTGCGAGCTGCGGCCAGAGCGCGGCGTGCTGGCGCGCATAGTCCTTGGTCGGCACGCCCGGGACCTCACCGACCATCGGCGACCTCCCGGGTCAACTCGGCCGCGCCGCGCGCCCCGCACAGCAGCGGCTCGCGGCAGGCTCCGATCGTGGCGGCACGGGCATTGGGACCGAAAGCCCGGCCCCGGGCCGTCGCGAC
Source organism: bacterium (assembly GCA_030432695.1). Lineage (GTDB taxonomy): Bacteria > Planctomycetota > UBA1135 > UBA1135 > UBA2386 > JAUILN01. The sequence continues at coordinate 187,975 of JAUILN010000005.1, forward strand.
GACGCGCTCGAGGAACCACGGAGGGAGACCCAACACGCCCCCGGCGAGCGCCACGCGGTCCGGGTTGAAGGCATTGAGCAGGTTGGCGATGCCGGTGCCCAAGGCATCCGCACCGCGCTCGATCGCCTGCCGGCAGGCGTCGTCGCCGTCCGCGGCGGCGGCCGCCACCGCCTCGAGGGTCGCGCCCGCCGGCAATCGACCCTCACGAGCCGCGAGAAGGCCGCCGACCGCGGCGGTCCTACGCAGCGCCTCCCCGACGATCGCCGGCCCGCTGGCGAAGGTGTTCAGGCAGCCACGGTTGCCGCAGGAGTGCGGCTCGCCCTGCCAGTCGATCGTCATGTTGCCGAACTCCGCGGAGGTGTTGCTGGCGCCGCGCAGGATCCGGCCGCGGTGCACGATCGCGCCACCGATGCCGGTGCCGACGGTCAACACCAGCAGCAGCTCGTCCTGGTTCCGGCCGGAGGCGACGTGCTCGCCGAGACCGGCGGCGGTCGCGTCGTTGTCCACGACCACACGGCAACCCAGCTGCGCCTCGAGCCTCGCCCGCAGCGGGTAGTCGTCGAAGCCCGGCAGGATCACCGAGCTGTCGACGTGGCCCGTACGGTGATCGACCAGGCCGGCGAAGCCGACACCGACACCCTCCAGACGGTCCCGCGGGACCTCGAGGGACTCCACCAGCTCGGCCACCCGCTCCACGATGCGGTCCGCGCCGCTTCCGCTGAGCGTCTCGACCCGCCGCTCCGCGAGCACCGCACCCGTGGCTCCGAAGGCCACCGCGAGGAGCTTGGTCCCGCCGAGATCGACGCCGATCCGCACTCCGCTGCTGGCACCGCTCACGTGCGGATCCCCAACCTGAGAACCGTGGCGTCGAGTTCCTCGGGGCGCAGGCCGAAGGCCACCGGATCGTCACCGAGCCAGCGCTGTGCGCGAGCCAGCCCCGCGAGGTCGTTGACGTCGAGCCACGCCGCCCCGTGGTCGTGGGCGTGCACCCGGCAACCCGTGCTCAACGCCCGCTCGACGAGTTCCGGGAACGGCAACCAGGTCGGCGAACCCAGCAGCCGGAGCACCCGGGACCCGACCACGTAGGTCCCCGACGAGATCCGGTACTCCTTCAGCGGCTTCTCGAGGTAGGCCTCGACCCGGCCGTCGACGTCGCAGGCCACCTCGCCGAGTTCCAGCCGCTGACGCTGCCAGTGCACGGCGATCGTCAGGTCGGAGCCGCGCGCCGCGTGCGCCGCGCCCAGTCGCCCGAGGTCGATTCCCGACAGCAGGTCCGCGTTCACCACCAGCACCGGCTCGGTCCGAGCGCGAAGCAGGGCGAGTGCGCCGATCGTGCCGAGCGGCTCGGCCTCGACGTGGAAGTGCACGCGCGCCACGCCATCCGCCAGATGATCCGTCACGAAGGCGATCAGCTCCTCGGCGCGGTGCCGCAAGGAGAAGTGGATCTCCTCGACTCCGTGACGGCGCAACTGCATCCAGCCCAGGGCCAGCAACGGGACGCCACACACCGGCAACAGCGGCTTGGGATGCTCGGGTCGATCGACCGCGAGCCGGCTGCCCAATCCGCCGGCGATCACCAGCGCGGTGCGGGGCGCGGTCACGACTCGTGCTCTCCCCCGCCGATTCCGACCTCGATGACGAACAGGCGCAGCGGCACGGACCCCGTGTTGCGCAGACCGTGCTCCCCACCCGCGCGGTTGACCACCACCGTCCCCGGCCCGACGGCGATCGTCTCGCCATCGCGGACCAGCGTGCCCTCGCCTTCCAACACCAGGTAGAGTTCCTCGTCGGCACCGTGGCGGTGCAGGCCGATCGACGTGCCCGGGGGCAGCACCGCATGGTCGACGAAGTGCACCGGCGCCGCGAAGTCGTGTGCGTCGAACAGGCGATGGAAACCGATCGCCCCATCGCCCCCGTGAGCCCGCACCCGCTCCAGCGTCAGCGCACCCAACCGCTTCACCGGCAGCGCCGGACGACCATCCGCGGCCTCGCTCATGCGCCCTCCTGCAGCCGGCGTTCGGCGACGTTCCGCGCATGCTGCTCGAAGCCGAGCACCAGTTCCTCGTCGGGCAGGTCGGCCACGATCTGCACCGAGCCGATGCCGGTCGGCAGGACGAAGTGCAGTTCCCCGCCCCGGATCAGCCGCACCGTCCGCAGGTGCGAGACCACCCGGTCGGGGTGGATCGGCCCGACGCTGTCGAGCAGGCCGTATCGATCCAGGAGTCCGAGGATCCGGTCGCGGTCGTCGGTGGTCAGTTCGCCGCGACCCGCCGCGATCCATGAGGCGACCGCGATGCCGATTCCCACCGCTTCGCCGTGGCGGACGCCCTGGTAGCCGAAGTCGGTCTCGATCGGATGACCGAGGGTGTGGCCGAGGTTCAGCGGGCGACGCAGGTCGGACTCGTAGGGATCCGGCGCGATGAGTTCCATCTTCAGCCGCGCCGCCTCGAACGCGACCGCACGCAGACTCGGCGCATGCAGGGCGCGCAACCCCGCGACATCCCGTTCGAGTGCCCCGAACAGCGCCGGACTCGCCAGGATCGCCATCTTGATCGCCTCCGCGACGCCGCTGCGCAGGTCCCGGGCACCGAGCGTGGCGAGCAGCTCCGCGTCGGCCGCGACGTGGCTCGGATGATGGAACGCGCCGTAGAGGTTCTTCGCGGTCTCCGCGTTGACCGCGACCTTGCCGCCGACCGAGGCGTCGACCTGGCCGATCATCGACGTCGACAGATTGGTGTAGCGCACGCCCCGCATGTAGACCGAGGCGACGAAGCCACCGAGGTCGCTGATCACTCCGCCGCCGAACGCAACGAGCACTCCACGCCGGTCGAGAGCGTGTCGTTCGAGCTGCTCCAGCACCCACGCGGCGGTCGACCAGGACTTGCTCGGCTCACCGGCCGCGACGACCACCGTCGCCGGCTCGAAGCCTGCGGCGCGGAGGCTGGTGATCAGCCGCGCGCCGTATAGCGCCTCGACCCGCCGGTCGGTCAGGACCACGACCCGAGCACTCCCCACGGCCTGTTGGAGAACCTCGCCGTAACGGTCGAGGAGGCCCGCAGCGTGCACGACCTCGTAGCCACACCGCTGCGAGACCTGCACGGCGAAGTCGAGTCGGGAGCGGAGGTCGACCGGGGGCATCGGAGGAGGGTCGGAGGCGGGCCTGCGAGCCCAGCGGGCAGGCGGACGGCGCAGGAGGGACGGCTGGTCGCGGCGTTGCACGTATCGTGCCCCATCCCGGCACGACCTCCAACGTCCCCGGGGCCGCCGCCGAGAGCGACTCCGCCACCGAAGCGCCGGCGGTGGTCCGTTGGCGGGTGCCCGAACACCGACGGGCGGGCCCGCTCCACCGCGCGGCCCGCGGCGCCCCATCCTCACCCTCCGAAGGTCACGTCGCCCGACGCGCTCAGCGCGATCCCGAGGCTGTTCGCGCCCGCATCGACCACCGCCCACTGGCTGCAGATCGTGGCGCATCGCAGCGCCGGGTCGTTGGGGATCGGCAGCGCGATCGTCGCCGCCCCGGTCATGTCCGTCAGCGTCGACGTGCTTGCGAGTGCACCGCACAGCACCTGGCAACCGGGCGCGCCGAAGCCGGTCAGGTCGATCGGCGAGGGCAGCACCACCCCCAGGACCAGCCCGGCGGGCGCGCCAGGAGCCGCCTGTTCCAGCTCCGCGCTGAGCGTGCTGTTGATCAGCGGCTCGTTGCCGAAGCCGACCTCGGGCACCGACCCGTTGCTGCCCGCACAGCCCGCGCCCGACACCACCCAGCTACCCGGCAGGATGCTCGCCGCACACAGCAGGCGGAACTTCCAGTGCCGGGTGTTCGACGAGAACGGGCCGTTCCACGACCCGCCGTTGTCGAACGAACCGCGGTAGGGCTGCCCGCCGGCCGCGTTGAGGGCATCGACCGAGGCCTGGGAGCTGTTCTGGCAACCCCACACCAACCAGTACGGCTGGCTCGTGGTCACCGCGATCGGCATGTCGAGGCATGCGCCCTGCCAGCCGTTGGTCGCGTCCATCTCGAACCGACCGGTCCCCAGTGGCGCGAGCGGTCGGTCGTTGGCAGCGTCGTGGCTCCAGAGAGCCACGCTGTTCTCCCCGGTCCGCTCGCCGGTGAAGACCTGCAGCCCCAGGACGGTGTCGTTGACGTTGGTCCGGAACTTGATCGCGAGCAGCAGATTCGGGCCGCCCATCGACACGCCGTCGTTGAAGGCCGGACCGTCGTTCTCGGCATAGCAGGGAGCCTGCGCGGCGAGGCTGGTCGAGACGAAGAGGAGCAGAGCTGCAGAGGCGTGCGTGGATCGCATCGTGGGAGTTCCTTCGGAGGATCGGGGCCGTCGCAACGTACGAGGTATCCCGAGGCCCGGCAACGGGCTCGGAGCGGCAGCGAACCGGAACTCGACTTCGCTCCCCCGGCACCGATACTGGTCGGCCGCGCGTGCCGCTCGCGGCCTGCGCGCCGAAGATGTCAGCCAAGAAGCGCAGGACCGGAGCATCCTCCCGAGCGAGCCGCGCGGGCGGCAAGGTCGACCCGACGGCCGCACGCACGATCAGCGAGCGGGCCGCGCGCGCTCTCGACACCGGGGACTACTCACGGGCTCGCGAGCAGTTCGAGCAGGCCCTGTCCGCCGACCCGGACTGCACTGCCGCGCGCGCCGGGCTCGCCGAGGCACTCGCCTCGTCGCATCAGCACGACGCAGCGCGAGCCGAACTCGACGCGCTGCTGGACCAGCGCCCGCGTACCGCCGACACCGCCCACGCCGCGGGGATCACCTGGGAGCGACTCGGCAAGCCCGCAGACGCCGCGCGCTGCTTCGCGGCAGCGTGCCGCCGAAGTCCCGAACGGTTCGACCTGCAGGTCGCGGCGGCCCGCGCCCTCGAGCGCGCCAACCAGGTCGACGAGGCTCGCGAGGCGCTCGGCCGGGCCCGCGCGCTGGGTGGCGACGCGGAACTCGAGATCCTCGAGGCACGGCTGGATCGCCGCGCCGGCGCCCATGCGACCGCCGCCGAGCGCCTGCGCCGAGTGCTCGGCACCGAACTGCCCGAAGCCCTGCGCATCACCGCCAGCTACGAGTACGCGCAGGTCCTCGATCGACTCGGCGAGTTCGCCGACGCGTTCGAAGCGCTGCGATCCGCCAAGGATCTGCAGGCCCGGCACCCGGACTTCGCCGCGGTCCTCGACCGGGCGCGCCGCCTCGAAGCGATGCAGCGCGCCACCTGCCTCGGCCTGACCTCGGGACACGTGCAGCAGTGGGCCGCCGAGCCGTCGCTCCGAACTCCGCGACGCCTGGCGATCCTGACCGGCCACCCGCGCAGCGGCACGACGTTGCTGGAACAGGTCCTCGACGGACACGGCGAGCTGGTCTCGGCCGACGAGTCGACCGCGTTCGTCGACGTCGTCGCGGTTCCCCTGAGCCGCGGTGCATCCACCGCGACGTCGTCGCTCGACGCGCTACACGCGGCGACGCGGAGTCAGCTCGAAGCCTGCCGCAAGGACTACTGGTCGAAGAGTCAGGCCTTCCTCGGCGCACCGATCGACTCCCGGATGCTGCTCGACAAGAACCCCGAGCTCACGCCCCTCCTACCCTTCGTACACCGCGCGTTCCCCGAGGCGCGGGTGCTGACGATGCTCCGCGACCCACGCGACGTGGTGCTGAGCTGCTACTTCCAGGAGCTCCCGCTGAACCCGATCAGCGTGCACTGGCTCGACGTGCACCGCGCGGTGCAACACTACGCGTGGATCGCCATGGCCTGGCGGACCCTGCGGGCAGTGCTCCCGGGCGACCGCTGGATCGAGGTTCGCTACGAGGACACCGTCGACGACCTCGAGGCGGTGACGCGCCGCGCGCTCGACTTCCTCGGTCTCGATTGGCAGCCCGAGGTGCTGGCCTTCACCGAGCGGGCGAAGGACCGCGCGATCGACAACCCGAGCTACGAGGCGGTGACCCGACCGGTGCACCGCGGCGCGGTCGGACGCTGGCGCAACTACGCCACGTGGCTGGAACCGCACCTCACCGGCCTGGACAAGGCACTGACGTCGTTCGGATACGGCTGAACGCACGCACCGACCGCGAGCGCGGGATCCGCGCGAAATCCCCAGCCCGAGCCGTCACACCCGACTCGGCACGCGGATCATCCGGCGATTCTCTCCCCGTCTCGAGGCCCGCCGATGCTCGCCCGCCTGCTGTGCGTACCACTCCTCTGCTGCGTCGCCACCGTCGCGCAGTCTCCGGTCGACTCCCGGCCGCAGCGCGGTCCGCGCGGTCTGGACCCCGAGATCTTCCGCGTCGATGCCGGCACCGCCCTGCACCACGACGACGGCGTGCTCTGGGGACTCGGTCCCGATTACAAGGTCGCGTTCGGCCGGGAGCTGGTGGCCTTCCACCCGCTGCTCGGTCCACGGGCGCCGCGCAACCTGCCGCTGGCCTGGGCGAGCCCCTCGCTGCACCGCGATGCAACGAAGCTCGCATCCACTCGAGGCGTGCGCCCCACGCCGAGGGTCGAGGGAGCGTTGGTCACCTACCGCCACGCCGACTTCGAGGAGCGCTACCGGCTGACCGACGCAGGGGTCGAGCAGAGCTTCCTGGTGGATCGGTTGCCCACCGGTGACGGCGACCTGGTGGTCCGGATGCCGCTCACGACCGAGCTGGTGATCGAAGCCACGGTCCCCGGCCAGCACGGAGTGCGCTTCGCTGCGTTCGACGACGTAGGGCAGCGCCTCGGCGGGGTGCGGGTCGGCGGCGTGCTGGCGATCGATGCCGGCGGTCGACGAATGGCCGGTCAGGTGCGAAGCGACGGTCACTCCCTCGAGTTGGTCATCCCCCGAGCCTTCGTGGCGACCGCGGAGCTGCCGTTGCTGATCGACCCACTGATCGGCAGCGTGCTCGACGTCGGTGGCACGACCGCCGCGCAGGGTTCGCCGAGCCTCGGCTACGTCCAAGGACCGACATCGACCACGCGTGGTACGGTCGTGGTCTGGCAGCGCCAGTTCTCCGCCTTCGACATCGACGTGCTCGGTCGGCGCTACGACACGGCGATGACACCGATGGCCGGTCTGTTCGGAATCCGCTCCGGTACCACCCTGCAGAGCAGGGAGCCGGCGATCGCGCCCTGCGCGATGCAGGGCTACCTGGTGGTCGCGTTCACCGAGCGCACGTCGCGCGGCCTCGACACCATCGTCGCCCTCACCGTCACCCCGGCCTCGAACACCACCGGTCCCGCGGTGCAGGTGGTCGCCGACAGCGATCCCCACCACCGGCCGACGGTCGGCGGCTACACGTTCCACGGTGCGCAGGACACCCTGATCGTCGCCTGGGAGAACCTCGGCCAGCAGCGCATCGAGGCGGCGCGGCTGAACGTGCACACCGACGGCACCCTGCTGCGGTTCGGCCGCGCGGTGGTCAGCGGCAGCGACACCGCCAGCCATCCCGCGATCGCCCGCAGCTCCTCGAGCACCGAGCGGTTCCTGCTGGCCTGGCGGCACGATCCGGGAAACACGCCGACGACCGTTCGCGGCACGCGGATCGATCCGACCTTCGCCGGTCTCTCGGTCGAGACCCTGGCCGCACCGCGGTTCGGGGTCGACGGGCTCGGGGTCTCGGGCGACGGCCTGCACTGGGTCGTCAGCTACGGCGCGGTCGAGCAGGCAGCCCCACGGGTCACCGATGTGCGCGCGCGGTTCGTCTACGAGAACCCGACCACCGGTTCGCTGGTGCTCCGCGGCGACGAGGAGGTGGCCGGCGGACTCGGCAGCTGGCAGGGCGAGCCGGCCGTGGCGCTGACAGGCGACGAGGCGCTGGTGGTCTACACCGCGGACGCGCGCAGCAACCGCGCGGTCCACGCGACGTCGATCGACTGGTTCTCGTGTGCCGCGTGCCGGGGCGACTTCCTGGTCGAGTCGTCGGCGAGCCTCGACATGCTCGAGCCGGACGTGATGACGCGCAGCGCCGAGTCGGTGCTGGTGTGGACCGCCCGCGACGCGGTCGGCGGCACCAGTGCGATCCACGCGCGGCGCTACGCCAATCCGGATCCGCAGGCCACCTTCGCGAGCTGCGCGCAGGTGGTCTCGCGCGGCCACGGCACCTGCTCGGCCGCCGGGAACGCCGGCTTCCACCTCCGCCTGACGCGCTCGGTGCCGAGCAGCCCCGCGTTCCTGCTGGTCAACCGGAGTTCGACCCCACCGATCGCCGCGCTGCCGTGCGGCTCGTGCACCGGCATCCTCGACCCCTTCACCAGCATCGTGGTCGCCGCCGGCTCGACCAACGCGCTGGGTGAGGCCGACCTCCCGCTGGCGGTGCCCGCACAGGTCTCGTTCCCGCTGTTCGTCCAGTGGCTGGCGCTCGGCGGAGCCACGTCCAACTGCCCGACGCTCGGCATCGAGCTGTCGACGATCCCCTTCCTGACCTTCGACTGAGCGAGCCCGACCATGAGAACCCACGAGCTGAAGAGCGCCCTGTTGGTCTCGCTGTGCGCGGCGCTGCCGGTGAAGGCGCAGGACGTCGCACTCGGCATCCCCGCGGTGCAGACGACCGAAGCCGGCGGCGTCGTCGTCGATGGCCCGACCTACCGCTGCCGCATCGCGCCGGACCATCGGGTGGTGTTCGAGCCGGCGCTGGGACGGCACTCGTCGTCCGTAGCGCGGTTCGTGTTCCGCACCGCGTCGATCGCCCGTGCAACGGGTCCGGACGTCGCGCCTCTGGCCAGCCTCCCCCTCCGCGAGACCCCCGACGGGATCGTCCTGCCGGTGGGCGACGGCGTCGAGGAACGCTGGACGCCGCGTCGCGCCGGGATGGAGGTGTCGTGGCTCCTGGCGCACCCCCTGCCGGGCAGCGGCGACCTCGAGATCCGCATGGCACTCGAGACCGGACCGTTCACGCAGGCGACGCCCCACGGCAGCGCGCTGCGCTTCGCCGATCCCGACCGGCCGGGAACGGGCGGACTGCACCTCGGTGCGGTGACGGTGCTCGACGCGCGTGGCGCTACCGCCGCCGGAGCCCTCCAATACGACGCCTCGCGCGGACAGCTCGTGGTGCGCGTCGCCGCCGCGGCCGTCGATTCCGCCGTCTATCCGCTGTGCATCGACCCGCTGGTCGGCGCCGACTTCCCGGTGGGTAGCAGCAGCGATCCGGGCGACAACCGACCGGACGCCGCGTGGCTGCCCGGCGCGCAGGAGTACCTGGTGGTCTGGGAGCGGGCCTTCTCGCTGACTGACGGCGACGTCCTCGGCCAGCGCGTCGACGCCCAGGGCAATCCGGTGGGCAGCCTGCTGGTGCTGGCGGATCCTCCGGGACTCGCCACGGCACCGACGGTGGCCTCCAACGCGACCCGCGACCGATGGCTGGTCTCCTGGCTACAGCGCGACAGCCTGCTCGGAGCGGACTCGATCGCCGCGCGGGCGGTTGCGCCAGCCAGTGGCGCGCTCGGCCCCGCGACCGCGGTGCCCTCCGGCAACGGACTCGTCACGGAACTGGTATCGACCCACGAGCTCGGCAGCAGCGACGCCGGCCACCTGCTGGTGTTCCGCCGCGACGATGCCCTGCAGGCGACGCGGGTCGGCCTGCCAGCAGCCCTGTCGAGCCCGCTGACCACCAGCCCCGCACCGACACCCATCCCGATCGGCCCCCTCGGCTGGAAGCTGTCACGCGCCGCCCGCGCCGACGGCCGCCACCTCCTGTGGGCCTACGGCGCGTTCGGCAGCAACCAGGTGATCGGCATCACACCGGGCCTGACCTTCACGCCGCTCCTGCAGCTCCCCACCGCGATCGCCCCGGCCACCGACGTGGAGCTGCGCAATGCGACCACCTGGGACGTGGTGCGCCTGGACAGCACCACGGTGCAATGCGTGCCGGTGCAATGGCAGCGCAATGGCACCCTGGCCCACGATCCCGTGATCATCAGGAACCTGCCGCAGGCCCCGCGCACCGGAGTCGACTTCGCGCGGCTCGGCCCGAAGCGGCTGGCGCTGTGGTCGGTGCCGGGCAGCAACCTGTTGGAATACCAGCTCGGCGGGGCAGCCCTGGCGCGCACCGACTGCTCGCGCTGCAGCCCGGAGTTCCAGGTGCCGCTCGCGGGACGCACGCACACCGCGGCGGTGATCGCCTCGCAGCAGGACGGCTCGGACGATGCGCTCGACGACGAGGCCTTGCTGGTCTACGTCTCCGCCGATCGCCTGCCGCCCTTCGGCCGCGAGATCCGCGCGGTGCGCTATGCGGCGTTCGGCGCGGGCGGCACGATGACCTCGCTCGGGGGTGGCTGTGGCCCCATCGCATTGACTCCGGGTCAGACCGGCGACTGGGCGATCGGCAATCCGTCGCAGGAGGTCTTCACCGACGGCGTGTCCGGCGGCTCCGCGGCCTTCTTCGTGGTCGGCCTGCCGGGACAGTTCACGCCCTGCGGGCCGTGCGAGGTGGTGCAGTGGCTCGCGGTACTGCCGGGGACGATCGTCGGTAACCGCGCGAGTTCACCACTGCCGCTGTCGTGTGATCCCGGGTTCGACGGGGTCGCGGTGGATACCCAGTGGATCGCCTTCGGGCTCGGGTCGGTCTGCCCGCTGGCGCCACTCGCGGTGTCGGAGCGGCAGCGGGTGGTGTTCGGCTTCTGATCCGCCCCTCACCTGCGGAACACGAACGCCGCGCCGAGCGCGATCAGGCCGAAGCCGACGAGCTGGTTGAGGCTCAGGCTCTCGCGCAGATAGAGCGCCGAGAACACCGCGAGGCTGATGACCTCCTGGATGGTCTTCAGCTCGGCCGGTGACCAGGCCTGCGAGCCGATGCGGTTCGCGGGCACGGCGAGGCAGTACTCGAAGAACGCGAGGCCCCAGCTCGCCAGGATGACCGTGAACAGCGGCAGGGTCTTGAAGCGGAGGTGCCAGTACCAGGCGAACGTCATGAAGACGTTGGAGGCGAGGAGCAGCAGGATCGGGCTGATGGACGGGGACAGGAGGGCGCGGAGCATTGGGAGTCGAGTGGCTCGTGGAGGATTGCGGCGGGGAACTCTGCGAGCCGATGACCGGGTCGCCAAGGGGCCACGTCTGCCGAGTTCCGGGCCATCGCCCGATGGGATGGTGCGCAGGAGCCCCACCTACCCTCCGGCAGCGGCCGCCGCGCCTTGCGCCCGCTCGCGGGCGATGTGTGGCACAGCCGTGTCCTGGTCGATTCCGGAGGCTACGCCCCCTCGCGGCCTCGTCGTGTCGGTCCCCGTCGTTCTGAGAGAGTGGGCGATGGCCGGTCGATGCAAGCCTCCATCGCTCCGCTCGTCAGAACATGAGGTCCAGCCACGCCTGCTGCTCCCGGATCCACGCGTCGAGTTCTTCCCAGCCTGATGGGACGGCGCTCCACGAGGTGGTGAGGTGACCCGGGATCGACAGCCCGACCCGCACGCCGTCGAGGGTGACGAACCTCGATGGGGCGAGCGCCTTCAGGCCGATCGACTCGAGTCGCTCGAGTCGCGCAGCCAGCTCCGAGGGGTCGTGATCGCGTTCGGTGACCTCGATGGTCGGAGTCGCTGTGAACCTACCGGCAGGTTCTCGAGCCGCGCGAAGTCGCTGTTCGTCGAGGTCGCTACGCCAGCGGAGCCGTCGGACGAACGAGCGACGGCGACCCGAGGAGCCCGAGTGCACGTTCAGGAACAGCCAGGTGTCCCAGGACGAGAAGGACGGCCAGCGCCAGGTGCGCAGCAGCTCTGTGGTGCTCGTGCGCGCTCCCGTTGCATGCTCCGGATCCTCGAGAGGTGCGAGGAGTGCCGCTCGGGCGGATCGCATGCATGCGGACCAGGTGTCGCGTGGCTCGCTCATGCCGGAGGGTGCCGGGGTGATCGATGGGCGGTGGGACCGACCGGGTCCGTGGGGGTGCGAGGCCTGGGGTTTCGCAGTTGGTGCCAGGCACGGTCAGCAAAGCGACCCACAGGCGAGCAGCCGGCGAACGGACGCGCGTCGACGGCGGACGGCTGAGGGGTCGAACGGTTGTCGCTTTGCAAACCGTGCCAGGCACCAACAGCAAAACCGCGCGGGGCCGCGGAGCGGCCAGCATCACGCGGCAGCTCCGCTGCCACCGCTTCTCCCCGCAACGCTCGGCCGCGAAGCGGCCGTCACCGTTCAATCCCGCTCGCCAGGGCGTCCGGCCGCGCAGCGGCCGGCTCAAACATGATCAGCCCCGACACCTTTCACCGCCGCTCCGCGGCGGTGAAAGTGTCGGGGCGAGAGGATTTGAACCTCCGACCTCTGCGTCCCGAACGCAGCGCTCTACCAGGCTGAGCCACGCCCCGACAACCGCAACGAGAGCGCGGGTGCGCTCGTGCGGGCGGAGGAGGCTAGCGCGGGATTGGCGGGTCGTCAACGGCGCCGAGAGGGATTCTGGAGGACCGTCGGACGGGTCGGCGCTGCCACCGCGGCGAGGGTGCGTTTTGTTCCAGGTCGGCGATCGGCTAAGGAAGGCGGCATGCGGAATCCGTTGGTCGCACCCGAGCTGCGGGAGCTCCTCCAGGAGGGGCGGGCCGACGATCTGCGGGCGGTCCTGGAGGACCTGCACCCCAACGATGCGGCCTCGATCGTGTCCGGGCTGAAGACCCCGGAAATCGTCGCGGTCCTGGAGCAGCTTCCGGTCCGCCTCGAGGCCGACCTGTTCATCTACTTCGACGAGGAACTGCAGGACGAGATCGTCCAGGGCCAGGGCAGGAAGCGGGTCAAGGCGCTGCTGAAGGCGATGCCTTCGGACGAGCGCTACGAGTTCCTCGATCGGGTCGACGACCGGATCCGGCGGGAACTCGAGCCGCTGCTCGAGCAGGCGGCGCGCAACGATCTGGTGCGCCGCGAGCGCTACGAGGACGACCAGGTCGGCGCACTGCTGAGCACCGAGTTCGTCCGGCTCCGCCCGGAGATGACCGTCACCGACGCGCTCGACGAGGTCCGCCGCCAGGAACCGAACCGGGAGACGATCTACTACAGCTACGTGGTCGACGAGCACGGCCACCTGCTCGGTTTCGTGTCGCTGCGCCACCTGATCACCGCGCGGCAGCACCAGACCGTCGGCGAGGTGATGAAGACCGGTCCGGTGTCGATCCGCGCCTCGGCCGACCAGGAGGAGGCTGCCCGGCTGATCCGCGAGTACGACCTGCTGGCGCTGCCGGTGGTCACCGCCGACGGCACGCTGGTCGGCATCGTCACCCACGACGACGCCGCCGACATCGAGGCCGAGGAGGTCTCCGAGGACATCGAGAAGATGGCCGGTCTCGCCGGCGAGTCGGAGGCCGAGGGCGGCTACGGACAGGAGCCGGTGTGGAGCCAGATCCGTCGCCGCGTGCCGCTGATCAGCTTCCTGGCGATCTTCTACGTGTTCACAGCGACGGTGATCGCCGAGCAGGAGCAGGGCCTGCCGGGCAGCATGCTGCTGGCGCTGCTGCCGATGGTGATGGCGACCGGCGGCATGGTCGGCACCCAGGCCAGTTCGCTGGTGATCCGAGCGATCACCGTCGGCGAGGTCGAGCCGAAGAAGTTCCTCGCGGTGCTGTGGAAGGAGTGGCGGATCAGCGCCGGACTGGCGTTGATCCTCAGCGTGATCGTGTTCGGCGAGGGCCTGCTGCTCGGCTCGTTCTTCGACGACCACTACGTCGGGGACACCCACGGCCTGCTACTGGCCGGCGCCGCGCTGGCCACCGCGATGGCCGCTCACGTGATCAGCAGCGCGCTGCTCGGCGCCTCGGTGCCGCTCCTCGCCAAGGCCGTGGGCCGCGACCCCGCACTGGTCTCGACCCCGGCCGTCACCGCGATCGCCGACTTCATGGGCGCGGTGATCTTCTTCGGCGTGGTGCTGGCGTTCCTCGCGCTCGACTGACCCGGCCTATCACCCGACAGGTACGCGTCACTCCGCGGTCGGCGGCTCCGGCTCGGTGGGCGGCTCCTCGCCGCGCTCGATGCGCTTCTTCAGCGCCAGCCGGAACTCGCCGCGCTCCTCCGGCTCGGCCGGGTTCCAGCGCCCTTCGCCGCGGCGCCGCTGCACGTTCGAGCCATTCATCATGAAGCTGGTCACGTGGCGCGCGTCGAACGAGAACACGTGCACGCGGTTCTTGGCGCCGACCACCACGATCGTGCCCTGCTCGTCGTCGCGGAGGATCCGCTCGTCGACGGCGTCGCGTGCGTCGTCCCAGGCCTTGGTGGTCGGCCGCTGCCCCTGCTCGGTGCGCAGCTTGGCGTGGCCGGTGCGCTTGCCGGCGCGGCGCGCCCGACCCGCCAACCGACGGGCGAGGTCCTGCAGCAGCGGCAGCACGAACTCCTCCTCGTCGGGCTGTTCGCCGTTGGAGATCAGGCCGGCCAGCCGCAGCGACTCGACGTCGAGCGTCTGCTGGAAGCGCTTGAGGATCTGCGCGACGCCCGGATCGGCGATGTCGCGCACCTCCCCCGCCCCGACCCAGTGCAGTCGGAACCGCGGAGCACCCTCGAGCGTGGTGCTGCGCAGCACCTGGAACGAGAAGGCCGCCTTGTGCTCGGCACTGAGCAGGGGGAACAGCCCGGCATCGACCTGACCGACGATCCGGAACACCGGCGACTCGGCCCCGAACTCGTGGAGCTGCTGGGTCCGCAGGATGCGGCCCTGACTCACGTGCGTGACGATGATCTCCTCACCGTTCAAGAGTTCGTCGATCCCGGCGTCCTTCCGGTCGATGGCCATCGTCACGAAGTCCTGGAACACCGGCCGACCGGTCGACTCGAACTGATCGAAGACGTCTCGCAGGCCGGTAGGCCGCGAGGTCGGCGCATCGGCGGCATTGCTGAAGTAGCAGAACACCGCACCCGGCTTCAGGGCCTGCTCGTGCTCGCGGACGTCGCGGACCCGGGCCAGGATCTGATCGACGGCCTCGCGCGCCGCCCGGTGTCCGTCCCGACCGACATCGAGCGGCACGCGCAGCTTCACCTCGACGAATCGCGGCCGCCCGAACAGGTCGACGCCCTCGGCATCGAGCAGGGTCCGCGCCATGTCCGACAGCGCCTGGATCGCGAGCTTCGCGTGGGCCGGCTCGCCGCGACCGCGACCGGGAGCGCCACCGCGGCCGTGACCCGGCGCCTGCGAAGCCCCGTCGCGCCCCTTGCCTCGGCCACCGACCGGCTTCGCGCGCTCCTTCGGCTTGCGCTTGCGCGGCTTCCGCTTGCGATCCTCGGACGCGGTCTGGCCGCCCGCGGCATCGTCCCCGGCGTTCGCTCCCGGAGCGGCCTCGCCGGCGTGCTCCGCACCACCGTGCCCTTCGGCGCCGTCAGCTCCCTCCGGCCTCGGCTTGCGGTTGCGACGCCGACGACGGCGCCGGGGAGGATCGCCCTCACCCTCTGCCGGAGCCTCCGCTGAGGCCTCGGTGGACGCCTGATGAGACGTGTCGCCCGACGACGCGGGATCCGCGGCGCGCGGCGCGTCGCCCGTCGCCGACGGGGCCGCCGCGGGCTCCGCGTCACGGGACGCGGCGGAAGTCGGCGGCGTGGCTGGGGGCGGCGACGCCGCAGGCGCCGAAGGCGCTTCCGGCGCCGGTCCAGCGGGACGCTCAGCGTCCGGAGAGGTCGGAAGATCACCGTTCACCCGGACACGATAGGGGCCCGAGAGCCTCCGGGCAAAAACGCTTCCGCGCGGCGCCTTGGAGCCCTCCCCCCACCCTGCAAGAATGCGGGCGGTAACCCCATGACCGAGATCCACGATTCGATCCTCTCCGCCGTCGGCAAGACCCCGGTGGTCCGCCTCGCCCGCATCGCCCGCCACCTGCCGGACGTCGAGATCTATGCCAAGTGCGAGTTCATGAATCCCGGCGGATCGGTGAAGGACCGGATCGGCGTCAAGATGCTGCTGGATGCCGAGAAGGAAGGCCGCATCAAGCCCGGCGACACCCTGATCGAACCGACCTCGGGCAACACTGGCATCGGCCTGGCCATGGCCGCAGCCGTGCGCGGCTACCGGATGATCATCACCATGCCGCAGAAGATGAGCCGCGAGAAGCAGGTGGTGCTGGAGGCGCTCGGCGCCGAGATCATCCGCACCCCCACCGAGGCGGCCTGGGACAGCCCCGAGAGCCACATCGGCGTGGCGCAGCGGCTGCGCGACGTGATCCCCAACGCGCACATCCTCGACCAGTACGGCAACCCCTCGAACCCCGGCGCCCACTACAGCGGCACCGCCGAGGAGATCCTCGCGCAGTGCGGCACCGACCTCGACGCGGTGGTGATGACCGCGGGCACCGGCGGCACGCTGACCGGCGTGGCCAAACGCCTCAAGGAAGCAATTCCCGGCATCAAGGTGGTCGGCGTCGACCCGGAGGGTTCGATCCTGGCCGGTGAAGGACCGATCAAGTCCTACAAGGTCGAGGGCATCGGCTACGACTTCATCCCCGACGTGCTCGACCGCTCGCTGGTCGACGAGTGGATCAAGAGCAACGACAAGGACTCGTTCCACGTCGCCCGCCAGCTGATCCGGCAGGAGGGCCTGCTGTGCGGTGGCTCGTGTGGGGCAGCGGCCTGGGCGGCGATGAAGGTCGCCGAGAAGATGCCCAAGGGCAGCAAGATCCTGTGCATCCTGCCGGACTCGATCCGCAACTACCTGACCAAGTTCGTCGACGAGCGTTGGATGCGCGAGAACGGCATGGACGAGCGCGATTGGGCGGTCGGCACGGTCGCCGACGTGCTGCGCACGATGCCGCAGCGCGAGGTGATCACGCTGGAGATCGACCGTCAGCTCGGCGAAGCGGTCAAGATGTTCAAGGAGCAGGGCATCTCGCAGATCCCGGTGGTCGACCACGGCGCACTGGCCGGCATCCTCACCGAGGCCGACGTGCTGCACGTCCTGCTGGAGGGCCACGCCAGCCCCGGATCGTCGTTGGCAGAGGTCATGCACCGGCAGGTCTCGACGATCACCGAGCACGCCCCGGCCGGCATCCTGCCCGACGTGTTCGAGCGCGGCGAGGTCGCGCTGGTGATCGACGACTCGCGCAAGGTGAAGGCCATCCTGACCAAGCTCGACCTGATCGAGTACATGACCCGCAAGGCGACCCTCGAGACCGCCTGACGACGCGGGCGGGCCTGCGCCCGGCGGTTCCGCCCCCCTTCGCCCCGCCATGTCCCCCTCCGAGCCGCCAGCCGACGAGGGCTTCCCGTCCCTCGACGCCGACGAGCTGCTGCGCGGTCTCGCCGAGTTCCCGAGCGAGATCGGACCGTACCGCATCGTCCGCTGTCTCGGCGAAGGCGGCATGGGCCAGGTGTTCCTGGCCGAGCAGACCACGCCGGTCGCGCGGCAGGTGGCGATCAAGCTCATCCGCCTCGGGATGACCTCGCGCGCGGTGCTGGCGCGGTTCGAGCTGGAGCGCCAGTCGCTGGCGCGGATGAGCCACCACCACGTCGCGCGGATCTTCGACGCCGGGGTCACGCTCGCGGGACAGCCGTACTTCGTGATGGAGTATGTCGACGGCGTCCCGCTCACCACCTGGAGCGCGCGTGCCAACCCGTCGGTCGAAACCCGCCTCGCGGTGTTCCGGCAGATCTGCGCCGGCGTGGAGCACGCGCACCACAAGGGCATCGTCCACCGCGACCTGAAACCCGCCAACGTGCTGGTCAGCGAGGAAGCCGGCCACTCGGTGGTGAAGGTCATCGACTTCGGCCTCGCCCGGCTACTCGACGTCGACCGTCCGCTCGGCGAGACGCTGACGCTCGAGGGCCACGTGCTCGGCACGCCCGAATACATGGCGCCCGAACAGGCCCGGCTGGAGGGCTCGCGGGAGGTCGACACCCGCACCGACGTGCACGCACTCGGCGTGATGCTGTTCGAACTGCTCACCGGCGAGCTGCCGCGGCGCCGCGAGCACGAGTCCGGCCAAGGCATCCTCGAACTGCTCCAGGAGATCCGCGAGACGCCGACCATCAAGCCGAGCCAGCGGGTCCGGGAGCGCAGCAGTTCGACCCGGCCGGTGGGCGCCGCGACCCCGCCCGACAAGCTCGCGCGTCGCCTGAGTGGCGACCTCGACTGGATCGTGCTGCGGGCGATGGCCAAGGAGCCGGACCGCCGCTACCAGTCGCCGGGCGCGCTCGCCGACGACCTGCAGCGCCACCTCGACCTGCTGCCCGTGCAGGCCGGTCCCGACAGCTACGGCTACCGGATCCGCAAGCTGGTGCGTCGCCACCGCGGCCCGCTGCTGGCCGCCGCACTCCTGCTGCTGACGATCGTTACCGGCGGCGCGGTGGCCGCCTGGTTGGCGATCGACAACGCCCGGCTCGCCGGCGCCGAGGCGACCGAGCGGCGCAAGGCCGAGGCCCTCGCTGCAGAGCAGACCCGCCTGGCGGCTGACATCCTGGCGGTCAGCGCATTCCAGTCCGAGTCGCTCCGGGACGTCGAGCCGTTCGAGTTCGCCGACCAGCTCAGGAGGGGAACCCTCGAACAGGCCCGCGCCGAGTACGCGCGGCGCAACCTCCCCGATGCCGAGCAGCGTCTCGCCCGACTCGGCGAACTCACCGAAGGGCTCTACCTCACCGACCTCGCGCGGACGATCCTCGACCGCGCGCTCCTCGCGCCCGCACTCACATCGGCGCGCCAGCGCTTCGCCGAGCGGCCACGGGTCCTGGCGCGCCTGCTGTTCGCGACCGGCGAGAGCTACCGCAACCTGGGCCTGTTCGACCGCGCCGCACCTCTGCTCGAGGAGGCGCACGAGCTGTTCGGCGCCGCGCTCGGCGCCACCCACCGGGAGACCCTCGACGCCCTCCACCACGTGGCGCTGGTGCGGTTCGCGCGCCACGATCATGCCGGCGCCGAGGCCGCGGCCGGTGACGCCTACCGACTGCGCCTGGCGACCCTCGGCCGCGACTCGGTCGACGTCTACCACTCACTGGACAGCTACGCGGTGTCGCTGGCACGACGCGGCGCCCTGGTCGAGGCCGGGCAGGCTCTCGCAGAGGCGATCGCCGCCAAGAACCGCCTGCTCGGCGACTCCCACGCTTCGACCCTGTCCTCGCGCCTGCACCGCGCCGACGTCCTGGAGCAACTCAAGCGCGTCGAAGACGCCGAGCGCGAGTACCGCGAGGTCCTGGCCCTGATGCAGGCCTCGGACGTGTACGTCGGGATCGCCGCGACCAATCTGGGCTCCTTGCTCGAAGAGCGCGGAGAGCTGGCGGACGCGCTGCACTTCACCGACGTCGCCTACCAGGCGGCGAAGCGGCGCCACGGCGACGACCATCCGACCACCCTGGTGATCCGGGACAACCTGGCTTCGCTGACGGTGGCCAACGGCGACTTCGCGGCCGGCGTGCGCATGCACCAACAGGTCCTCGATGCCAGCCGGCGGACCTTCGGCAGCGAGCACCGCCGCACCCTGCAGCGGATCGGCAACTACGCGCTCTGCCTGGCCCAGAACGGTCGACCCGAGCAGGCGCTGCCGCTCTGCGAGACGGTGTGCGAGGCGCGAGCCCGCATGCTCGGTGACGACCCGGAGACCGCGACGGCCTGGGCCAATCTCGGCGAGGTCTTCGAGCAGCTCGAACGCCCGGCGGACGCCGAGCCCGCCTACCGCGAGGCGCTGAGGCTCCGGCTGCAGCTGCTCGGCCCCGACCACCCCAAGACCCTCGTCTCGCTGAACCGGGTCGGCCTCACGCTGGACCACCTCACCCGCCCCGCCGACGCGATCCGGTTCCACTTCGCCGCGACCCGCGGCTGCGAGCGCACCTGGGGCGAGTTCGACGAGGAGACGCTGAACTGCCGGTCGTGCCTGGGGATCTCGCTGCGCGACACCGGGCTGTTCCGCGAAGCCGCGGACGAACTGCACCGGGTCCTGGTCGGCCGCCGCGTCCTTCTCGGCGACGTGCACGACGACACCCTGCAGACCGCGCGGCGGTTCGCGTCCTGCGTCGCCGAGCAGGAGGTACTGCTCCGCACCATCGAGGTGCATCTCGACCTGTTGGGCTGGATCCTGCCCGCGGCCGGCACCGACCATCCGGTCACGCTGGAACTCGCGCTCGGCACCGGCAAGTGTCTGCAGTGGGCCGATCGAGACGAGGAGGCGGAACGGTGGCTCGCGCTCGCCGCCGCGGGCTACCGACGGACCCTCGGTCCCGAAGACCCCTCGACACTCGACGCCCTCCACCAGCAAGCCGTGTCACTGCAGGTGCTCGGGCGGCTGGATGACGCGGAGCGGCAGTTCCGCGAGGTCCTCCGCGCACGCGACCGGCTGCTCGGTCCGGACGATGACGAGGCCATCAGGACGGCCGCCAACCTGGGCTATGTGCTCTGGGCATCCGACCAGCCCGCGGACGCGGCTCCGCTGCTGCGGCGGGTCCTGCGGCACCGCCTGAAGACGCAACGTCCAGGGGACAAGGCCCCCGGCGTGGCGATGCAGTACTTCCTCCGCGTCGTCGAGTCCGCTCCCGAGCCCGGCGACGCCGAACTGCTGGCCCCGTTCGAGACCCAGGCGCGCGACCGACTGCCCGCCGCGATCCTGCCACTGTACCTGCGCGCCCTCGGTTCGACCCTGGCCCTGGTCGCCGATCCGCCGGCCACCGACCGCCGGATGCGCCGCGCGCTGCGCTACCTCGAGGAGGCCCACGACCGCTTGGACGAACTCGGCGAGCCGGCGCTGGACGAGCGGCGGCGGACGGCGCTCACCTTGGCGGATCTGCACGACCGCTGGCACCCGTTGGAGCCCGGCGCCGGCCACGCCGAGGAGGCGACCTACTGGCGGGAGCAGGCGAAGGACCGCTGAACCCGCGCAACCGAAGCAGGGATTTCTGACGGTCCGACCGCGGCCCGGGCGCACAGATGGAGTCCCCCGTTCGAGCGGCGACCGGGCTACGCTCGGCCCTGCCATGACGCCGCCCGAGCCAGCCGATCCCGAACCGCCTCCGCCGTCCCATCCGATGACCAGCCTGCTCGAGACCACGGCCGCCCGCGGGACGGCCCCCGGTGACGACGAGCACCTGATCACCGCCATGTATTCCGAGCTGCGCCGCGTCGCTCGAGCACTGCTCGACCGGGAGCGCAACGCGCCGAGCCTGCAGCCGACCGCGCTGGTCCACGAGGTCTACCTGCGCATCTTCGGACGGGACGGGGCACGCTTCGCCAACGAGCGACACTTCTTCGCGGCCGCGGCCGAGGCCATGCGGCGGATCCTGGTCGAGCGGGCGCGGCGGCGCAGCCGCCTGAAGCACGGTGGCGGCATGCGGCGCGTCGATCCGGCGGCGGTCGACATCCCGCTCGACGAGCCGGACGTCGACCTCGCGGCACTCGACGACGCGCTCGCCACGCTGGAGCGGGCCAATCCCCGCGCCCGCGAGATCGTCAACCTGCGCTACTTCGTCGGGCTGACCATCGCGCAGACCGCCGACGCGCTCGGCACCTCGCACTCGACCATCGAACGCGAGTGGCGGTTCATCAAGGCGTGGATCCAGGACGCGCTGGGCGACTGACGGACCATGCCCGAGGGTCTGGACAGCGCGACGATCCGCCACGTGCAACAGGTGTTCGCCGCGGTGGTCGACGAGCCGCCCGCGCAGCGCGAGGCCGACCTCGCCCGGCTGTGCTGCGGTGTTCCGGGAGTCGAGGCCCGGGTGCGAGCGCTCCTGGCGCGCGCCGACCGGGATGCCCCACTGGCCGGTCCGAAGACGAGCCTTGCCCGATCGGAACCGGCACCCCGTCCGGAGGTCACGGCGGCGGATCGTCCGTTGCGGGTCGGTGGCGTCGTCGGCGGATACGAGGTGGTCGAGGCGCTGGGGCGGCACAGCTACCGCGTGGTCGGCGGGCCGCGACCCGGACATCCTGCCGTGCTACGCCTGCTTCGTTGCACCGCCGAAGCCGACGCCGACGCGGTCCGCGCCCACTTCGCGCAGACCGTCGCGCGACTCCACGAGGTCGCCTCGCCCGACATCGCGAGGCCTCTCGAGGTCCTCGGCCTCGAGGCCCCGTGGCTCGGCCTGGTCCGCGAGTTCGTGCCCGGAGGCCCGCTGCTCGAGCACTGCCAGGACCTGCGCACGTGCTTCGACCAGGTGATCCAGCACTACCGTCAGGTCTGCTGGGCGGTCCATCGCGCCCACCGCCGCGGCGTGGTCCACGGAGCGCTGCGCCCCGACCGGATCCTGCTGCGCACCGACCGCGAGCCACCGACCGCGGTGGTGCTCGACTTCGGTCTGCTCGAGAGTCGGATCGGCGCCGACCTCGGCCACCCTCCCGCGGAGCCGGGCCACGACCTGCGCGCGCTCGGCGCGCTGCTGCCCGAACTCTGCGGTGCGCGGCTCCGACGTTCGCTCGGCATGGCGCGCGCCTACGGCAACGACCGCCGCGCCCCGGCCGCGGCCGCGGAGTCGTTCCTGCGCCTGCTGCAGGCCGCAGCGACCGGCACGGAGGCCGACGCGTCGCCGACGCGTCGACTGGCGATCGGGATGCAGGAACTCGCCGCGGGCATCCGAAGCGGTGGTTCGCCCGCGCACCGCGCCTTCGCCGATGCGCTGGACGAAGACCGCCGGCTGCTGCTCGACGGCGTCGTGACCGACGGCGCGCCACCTCGCGGTCCATCGAACGACTGAGGTCGTAGACTCCGGGCGTGTCCGACATGCCGCACCCGACCATGCTCCGCGCTCCCGGCCGTCGGTTCGGTATCCGTCCTGGTCTGGTCGTCCTCTGCCTCGTGCCCCTGGCAGATCGGGCCACCGCACAGGATCCCGAGATCGCATCACCCCCGGCGGTGGTCCTGCAGACGGTGTTCGGAACCACTCCGACGACCGACACCACCCTGCTCCGCGCCACCCGCCAGCTCCTCGCCGCGCGGCGCGCCGCGGTCGCGGCCGCGGTGGAAGCGCTGCTCCGCGCGCCGGAGATCCCGCCCGGGCCAGCGGGCCACGCGCTCGGCGCGCTCCTGCGTTCGGCGCCCTGTCGCCCGCCCGCTCCCGCGCCCGATCCCGACTACGACGGCGACGGCCTGCCGCCGGACGACGTGCGTCGTCTGCTGGCCCACGACTTCGCCACGGAGGTGCTCGGACCGACGCCGGCGGCGCGCCGCCTGACCGATGCGATCCGCCACGCCAGCCAACCGGTCGGTCTGAACCGGCACGCCCCGCTCGCCACGGTCGACGCCTGGGGTCGGGTGCGCTGGTCGAACGGGGCGGGCGACCTCGTGCTGGTGGCAGCACCCGAGCCGCGCGTGACCGCACGCGTAAGCGGCCCCACTCCGGCAGCGGAGCGGCGTTGGCTCGCCCTCGCCTTCGCGGAACCGGCCCGGACCGCCGTGCTCGACGACCTGCGCTCGGCCCGGCTGCTGGCCGCGGACGGCACCACCTTGCTGGAGTTCGTCGAGGGCCGCCTGGTCGTCGGCGACCCGCAGGCCTCTGCGCCGCATCCGCCGCACCTCGTGCTGCCCGCGCCCGACGGCGACCTGCTCGGCCTGGTCACCGCGCACGGCACCCTGCGCCCCCCGCCCCGGGAGCGCGCCCGCGCGACGGCCTGGCTCGACCGCGCCGCCCAGGTCCTGCCCG
The DNA here is from genome assembly GCA_030432695.1 of bacterium. Lineage (GTDB taxonomy): Bacteria > Planctomycetota > UBA1135 > UBA1135 > UBA2386 > JAUILN01. The sequence continues at coordinate 211,433 of JAUILN010000005.1, forward strand.
ATCCCGCCCACCTCGACCTGCTGTCGCAGTACTTCGTCGCCTACGCTCCCGACCCGCCCGACCCACGGCACCCGGCGATCCCCGGCACCCCGGACTGGCAGGGCGACGTCCGCGACCGGCCCGCGGAGACCTTCGCCACGGTGCGGGGCGGCGTGTGCCGGGCCGACTGCGACGACCTCGCGGGCATCCTGGTGGAACTGCTGCGGCGGCAGGGTCGGCCGGCCTTCCACTTCGGTCCGCCCGGCCACGTGATGGCGATGACCGCCGAGGTCGACGAGCGAGGCGCCGCCACGCTGACCCTGCTGCACACCGGCGCCCCGCAGATCGACCGGGGCACCTCGCTGCAGGAGGTCGTGGGCCGGGCGGTGCGCCGCCTCGACGAGCTGTTGCCCTACGACCCCGACCAGGTGCCGGTCTGGGTGCGCAGCGACGACGATCCCTGGCCGAGCCCGGCGTGGGTCGACCACCGCGCGCTCGAGAGCTACGACGCAGCGCTCGACGCCGAGCGGCTGGAGATCGAGTTGGCGCGCGGCGCGCTGCAGGCGGCGAGCCGTCGACTCGGCCCGGAGGCCCCCGACGAGGACCCGTCGCGCTTCGGCCGCCGGGCCTGGATCCACGCCGAGCACTGCCGGCCGGCGCGCGCGCTCGAGATCCAGGATCGGGCGATCGCGCGGCAGCAGCACCCCGTGTCGCGGTTCTGGTCGCGGCTGCGCAGCCTCGGCTTCGCGGCGCGGTCGGGAGCCTCGTCACCCGAACTGGAGGAGCGTCTCGAGGAGCTGTTCGCCGAGCGCGAGCGGCTGCGCGAACGACTCACTCCGCTGCAGTTCGACAACCTCGCGCTGTCGATCGCCAGTTGGTCGATCGACCGCGACCGGCCGGAGCTGTCCGCCGCTGCGGCGTTGCGTGGTGCGCTGCCGCTCTTGCGCGGCACGGTCGATCCGGCGACCCGACGTCTGCAGGATGCCGCCGCGGTGACGGTCGGTCGGGCGCTGCGCGAGCAGCCGCGCTCCGCGGGGTCCGTGTCGGGACCGCGCGGCGAGCAACTGCGGGCGGCACTCACGCAGTGGGCCGAGCGATTCGCCAACGAGGACCCGGAGCGTCTGGCCCGCGACGCGCGCCTGCTCGGCCTGCTGTTCCGAGCGCACCATGGTGCCGACCGACTGCGCGCGGCCTGCTTCCCGGATCTCGCGCCGGCCGACGTCGCGCCCGCATCCGTGCCCCGCCTCGACGAGGCGGTGCGCGCCGCGCTGCGTGCCGATCCGTCGTTCTGGCTCGAGGAACTCAGGACCCTGGTTCGCACCGCAGCACCCGGGGACGAACTCGCGCGCGCCGGCCGGGCGGTCGACCGGGCGACTCCCGGCGCGACGTCGCCCGCCACCGCGTTCCTGCGCACGGCACTCGAGTCCACCGCCCTCACGACCGCACGCGACCTGCTCCCGGAACTGATCGACTCGCCCCATCCCACCCCCACCGATCTGCTGACCGACCTCGCGGTGCGAGGGCTCCCGAGTGCCGAGCTCGCCGCGCTATTGACGGCCTACGCCCGTGCCGGCGCCGAACCCACCGCGCTGCTGGCCCTGCTCCGCACCTGGCGCTGCCGCGACCGCGACGATGCGGCGCGCGCCGGAGCCCGCGCGCTCCAGGCCATCGAACGGGAGCTGCCCGCCGCGTTCCCCGCCGACCTCGCACCGGAGTTCGCCGAACTCGCTGGCCTGCGCTGACACCGCGTGACGCGTGACCACGAATTCCGCCACGGACCGACTGAAACTGCGGGCACCTCCGAAGGCCGCGAGTAGGATCGCGCCCGTGAGTGCGGCACGTAAGCGAGGTCATGCCCCCGAAGCCGAATGGGAGTGCATCTACGGCCGCCACTCGGTGCAGGCGGTGGTCGCCGCCCGCCCGGAGTCGGTGCGGCGCGTGGTGATCCTGAAGGGCAAGCGCGACGACATCCTCGAGGAGTATCTGGAGTTGACCGCCGGCCTCGGCGTGGAGCCGGAGATCTTCCAGTGGAACGACTTCCTCTACGCGACCGGCCTGACCGCCGCCGACAAGCACCAGGGCATCTGCCTGTTCACCGAGCCGCGCGAGTTCCTCACCGAGGACGACCTGCCGAAGCTGCGCGGCAAGCGGGTGGTGGTCGCGCTCGACCAGTTGTCCGATCCGCGCAACCTCGCCGCCGTCCTGCGCAGCGCGGCGTTCTTCGGCATCGACGGCGTGGTGGTGATGAAGTACCGCTCGTCGGAACTCACCCCGCAGGTCTCGAAGATCGCGGTCGGCGGCGCGGAGTTCGTCGACCTGTATCGGGTGACCAACCTCGCCAATGCGCTGCGGATCCTCAAGAAGGCCGGGTTCTTCATCTACGGCCTCGACGAGCGCGGCGCGGAGACCCTGGCGCAGACCGACTTCGCGCGGAGTTCGGTGCTGGTGGTCGGTGCCGAGGGTCAGGGTCTCCGCGAGAAGACCCGCGGTTGCTGCGACGCGTTGGTGCGCATCCCCGGCGGCCGTGCCGGGGTCGACAGCCTCAACGCCGGCGTAGCCGCGTCGATCGCGATCGCCGAGCTGTGTCGCGAAGAGCGCGGCGAGCCGGGAGCATCCCAGGCGACAGCTGACTCGCAAGACGCTGGAGACGCGTAGACCGCCGAACACGCACGCCCCGGCGCTCGCAGCTCCGGCGGGTCGAACTCACATGCGGTTCGAACTCACATGCGGTTCGAACTCACATGCGGTTCGAACTCACATGCGGTTCCAGGGGAACGCCATCAATTCGTCGAGGTGGTCCGCTCCCCGACGCAACAGCGCGATCCGGTCGAAGCCGACCGCAACACCCGCACACGACGGCAATCCCGCACCGAGCGCCGCGAGCAGGTACTCGTCCGGCGGTAGCCGCATGCGACCGTCCGCCACCCGCCGTTCGTTGGCGGCCGCGAACCGCTGCCGCTGCTCGTCTGCGTCGAGCAGCTCGAGATAGCCGTTGGCCAGCTCGACGCCGCGCAGGAACACCTCGAAGCGGGCCGCGACCGGTGTTCCGGCCGCGTCCTCCCGGACCTGAGCCAGGGCGGCCTGGTCCGGCGGGAAGTCGATGAGGAACAGCGGACCGTCGGCGCCCAGCCCGGCCTGCAGGTGGAGCGACAGGATCAGGTCGAGGTAGGCGTCGACCTCGTCGCGATCGAGACCCGCAGGCGGCTCGATCCCGAGTTCCGCGCACCGGTCGATGCACTCTTCGACGCCACACGCGAACGGGTCCAGGCCGGCGTGCTCGACGAACAGCTGGCGATAGGACGTCGTGCGGCGCCGGCTCGTGGGCGCGAGATCCGGAAGCAGAGTCGCGAGCAGATCCCCCACTTCGTCCATCAATTGCTCGAGGTCGAAGCCCGGCCGGTACCACTCGAGCATCGTGAACTCGGGGTTGTGGAAGCGCCCGCTCTCGCCGGCGCGGAACACCCGGCAGAGCTGATACACCGGCCCGGAGCCGCTCGCCACCAGTCGCTTCATGCAGGCCTCGGGCGAGGTCTGCAGGAACGCGTAGTCCCGCCCGTCGCCGCGACTCTCGTCGACCACGACCATCGGATCGAGGTGGGTCTCCACCACCACGCCGCGCGACAGCGCCGGCGTCTCGACCTCCAGCACGTCGCGCTGCGCGAAGAACTCGCGGGTCGAACGCAGCAAGGCGGCCCGCTCCCGCAGCGCCGCGAGCGAGGCCGACGGCGACCAGCCGCTGGTCGCTGGCAGGCGCGCGCTGCCCGATCCGCTACCGCTCACTTGCCGTCCCCCACCTGGGGGCCGTCACTTCGACGACGCGCGCTCGACATACTCGCCGGTCCGCGTGTCGACCTTGATGAGGTCGCCGTTGTCGATGAAGATCGGCACCTTGAACTCGGCGCCGGTCTCGGTGGTCGCCGGCTTGGTCACGCCCGCCGAGGTGTTGCCGCGCGCGCCCGGCTCGCAGAAGGTCACCTCGAGGACCACGTGCGCCGGCGGCGTGATGACGATCACCTGACCGTTCCAGAAGGTCGCGTCGACCTTGGTACCGTCGATCAGGTACTTCCACGCGTCGCCCAGCGCTTCCTTCGGCACCTCGTACTGCTCGAAGGTGTCCGGGTCCATGAAGTGCCAGAGCGTCGAGTCGTTGTAGAGGTACTGCAGATCGGTGTCGTGCACGTCCGCCGCGTCGATCTTGTCGCCGTTGCGGTAGCTCTTCACCAGCACGTTGCCGGTCAGCAGGTTCTTGATCCGCAGGGTGTAGACCGCCTGGCCCTTCCCCGGCTTGCGGAACTCGGACTCCAGGACGATGCCCGGCTGGCCGTCCAGCTGGACCTTCAGCCCCTTCTTGAACTGACTCGTGTTGTAGGATTCCACCATGCGCGACTCTGCGGATACGGACGGTCTCGCCCCCCGCAGCACGAAGCGGCCGGGCGGGACGGACGGCCAGACTAGCACGCGCAGCGACGCTGTCACCAGTCGAGGTTCCGGTGCAGGTCGAGGTTCCGATGCAGGCCGAGATTCCGATGCGAGGGAGACCGCCGGCTGGCGTCGCTCTCTCGCCCGCGCGATCCGCGATCCGGCGGAACTGCTCCGAGAACTGGATCTTCCGGCGTCGCTCCTGCCCGGCGCGACGGCCGCCGCCTCCCTGTTCCCGGTCGTGGTCCCACGGGAGTACCTCGCCCGCATCCGGCCCGGCGACCCCGACGACCCGCTGCTCCGCCAGGTCCTGCCGCTCGATGCCGAGGGCCGGATCGTCGCCGGCTACGGGCCCGATCCACTCGGAGAGCGCGCCGCGACCGCCGCGCCGGGACTGGTGCGCAAGTATGCGACGCGCGCCCTGCTGCTCGCCGCACCGGTCTGCGCGGTCAACTGCCGCTACTGCTTCCGTCGCCACTTCCCGTACGCGGAGGTGCCGCGCGGCCTCACCGCGATGGAACCCGCGCTCGAGGAGCTGCGCGCCGATCCGACCCTCGACGAGGTGATCCTGAGCGGCGGCGATCCGCTGGTGCTCCCCGACGAGACCCTGGCCCGCCTCGTCGCGCGCCTCGAGTCGATCCCGCACCTCACCCGACTGCGGATCCACACGCGACTGCCGGTGGTGATCCCGAGCCGCGTCGACGATGCGCTGCTCGGCTGGCTGCGCGGCACCCGGCTCACGACCCTCGTCGTGGTCCACGTCAACCACCCCAATGAACTCGACACCTCGTGCCGGGCCGCGCTCCGTCGCCTGGTGCAGAACGGTGTCCCGGTCCTCAACCAGGCGGTGCTACTGCGCGGCGTCAACGACGACGCCGACACCCTCGCCGCACTGTGCCGCGCGCTGGTGGACATCTCGGTGATCCCGTACTACCTGCACGCGTTGGACCCCGTGTCCGGCACCGCGCACTTCGCCGTGTCCGACAAGGAGGGCCTGGCCCTGGTCGACGAGCTGCGCCGCCGACTGCCGGGCTACGCAGTGCCGCGCTTCGTGCGCGAGGTCGAGGGCGAGCCGTCGAAGGTCGACCTGGGGACGCACGGCTGGCAGGAAGCCGCGCCCTGGTGAACGGGAGACGCGGTAGGCAGGCCGGTGCCTGATCAGCTGGACCGTGGACGGATGGACCGTGGACCGGTCGACCGGTGAACGCCTGGGCGCGCTCGTCCGGCCGCGCCTCAAGCGTCGGCCGACAAGCGAGCCAGCACCGCACCGCGACCGAGCCCGCGCTCGCGCGCCAGCCGCACCACCTCGTCGTGCTCCGGTCGCGCGATCTCGCGACCATCGGGGAGCCGCGCACACTTGAAGCGAACCGGTCCCCACCCGGTCTCGCGCACCTCCTCCCACCGCTCCAGGACCGCACGCTCGAGGACCTGCGCTCGGACGCCGAGGCTGCTCGACTCGGCGAGCAGGAGGCCGGTGAGAGCCGCGCGGTCTGCGGGGTCCACCAGCACCGACAGGACGTGCCCGGGCCGGCCCTTCTTCATGGTGGCCGGCACGACCCACGCATCGAGCGCACCCTGTCGCAGCGCCTCGTCGACCAACCAGCCGAGCTGCTCCCCGGTGGCGGTGTCCAGATTGCAGCTCAGCTCGACCACGATGTCGGTGGCGCGGCCGCGCGGCGCATCCGCGGCGTCGCCCAGGGTCGCCCGCAGGACGTTCGGGAACCCCGGGTCGTCGCGGGCGCCGGCGCCCAGTCCCACCGACCGCGGCACGTAGCGGAGCCTCGGCTCGAACTCGTCCACGAGTTCGCGGAGCAGCGCCGCCCCGGTGGGCGTGGTCCGCTCTCCGGGTGCTCCGCCGCGGGTCAGCGGCAGCCCCTCCAGACAGTGGAGCGCGCCAGGCGCCGGGACCGGCAGCACGCCGTGCTCGCAGCGAACCGTGCCGGAGCCGACCTCGACCGCCGAGGCGTAGACGCGCTGCACGCCGAGCGCCTCGAGACCCATGCAGGCGCCGACCACGTCGACCAGGGCGTCGTCGGCCCCGACCTCGTGGAAGTGGATCGCCTCGACGGCCACGCCGTGGGCCGTCGCCTCCGCCGCGGCGAGCCGCTGGAACACAGCCGCGGCCCGCTCGCGCGCGCGGTCCGGGATCGCGGCTCGGGCGACCACCTCCAACACCTCGGGCAGGTGGCGGTGGGTCCGGCGCCGGGCCGGATCGACCTCGACCGCGAACCGCGTCGCCGCCAGTCCGGCCCGATCGACCGTCTCGCGGCGGATCCGGACGCCCTGCAGGCCCAGGCTCGCCACCGCGTCGGCCAACAGCTGCCACTCCAACCCGACGCCGAGCAGGGCACCGACCCACATGTCTCCGGCGGCGCCGGCCTGGCAGTCGAGGAACAGGATGCGCATCGCGAGTGATCCTGCCGTGCTGCCGTCCCGGGACAAGCCGCGACCGCGCGACCACCCGACCCTGTGACCTCGGCCGATGGCGGGACTCCTGTCCGTCGACACCGATGCGAGGGAACGGCCTTTGCCGTCCGGCCGTCCTCCCCCGAGAATCCCGTATTCCACGCCCGTCCGTCCCCATGACCGCACGACTCCTGAGCGATTCCGCACGCATCGAGGGCCATCCGGCCCGCCGGCGCCGCCCGGGTCGGGTCGCGGCGCTGCTGGGCGCGTTCCTGTGGGGCGTGGCAACCATGGCCCCCGTGTCGGCGCAGAAGGGCGTCGCGGTCACCGACGAACTGGTCGCGAAGCTCCGCGAGTGCACCGACCAGACCGACGACACGGCTCTGCGCGGCGAGGCGGCCCTGGCGCTGGCAACCCTCGGCGACCCGACCGATGCCGGCCGCTTCCGGGCGCTCGTCGCCGAACGCGGCCCGGAGGAACTCCGGGCGCGCGGCGCAGTGGCGCTGTCGATCCTGGCCCAGCCGGGCGCCGAGTCGACGCTCGGGCGGCTGCTGACCGAGTCCGACCCTCGCGATCCGATGCGGTCGGTCGGCGCCTTCGGCCTCGGACTGCTGCCGGCCGGCCAGGTGACGCCCGCACTCGACGAGTGGTCCAACCGGCTGCGCGGTGCCAACCGGCGCACCGAGTCGGGTCCGTTGGCAGCCGTGGCCGCCGCCGCTGCACTTTGCGGACGCAAGGACCGCCAGACGCTGCTCGCCAGCGCTCTGCAGGATGCGTCCTGGAAGGATCCGGACCTGCGCGCGGCGCTGGTCGAAACGCTGCACGCCCTGGAGTTCCCGTTCACGGTGGACCAGCTCGAGAAGCTGCTCGACGACGACGAACCGGCGGTGCGGCGCGCGGCGCTCTCGGCGGTGGACGTGTCCCACGCCGACCTGCGGAACCCGATCTACCGGCTGTTGCGCACCTCCCGCCTGCCGGAGGAGCGCGCTGCGTCGCTGGAGGCGCTCACCGATCTGCGCTCCTCGCACGCGCTGACCGCGGTCGAGGTGCTCGCCGACACCGGCGAAGCGTGCCAGCTGGAGGCCGCAGTCCGTTGCGGCCTCCGCCTCGGCGGCCTCCGACTTCGCGAGACCCTCGCGAGCCACGTCGCGACGGCACGCAGCCGCGACGCCCGGCTGCGCGCCTACCTGGTATGGCACGGCGACGTGCCCGCGCGCCTTCGCGACGCCGCCGAGACCGACCTGGACGATGCCCGTCTCGGTCTGTCGATGCGGGTGGCCGCCGCAGGTCTGCTGCTGCGCGATCCTGCGATCGGCGCCGAGTTCCACGAGAAGCTGCACGGCCTGCTGAGCCTGGCACTGCGGGACGGCCGCGAGGCCGAAACCCTCGCGGCGGCGGTGCGCGGCCTGCGCACCCTCGGCGCCGCGCCTGACGACCTCGCGTCGCGCTGGACCCCTCACCCCGACGAGATGGACCGCCTCGCCGCACGGATCGCGGCGGCGCAGAGCTGCGAGCAGCCGGAACTCGCCGCCGCTCTGCTGGAGACGGCGTTGACTTCGCCGCATGCCGAGCCTGCGGACGTCCGCGCGGCACTGCGTGCCTACTGGCGGACCCGCCAGCCGGAACTCCGCCCGTTCGCTAGCAAGGCGCTCGAGGAGCCGATCCGTTCGCTCTGGGCCGATGCCGCTGCGGCCCGCTGAAGGGGAGGCCTCACGGAGCGCGTGCCATGCCGGCAGCACCCCCCGCCGGGACGTCGGAGGGAGGGGCCGGAGCTACAGGAGATCGGGGCTACCGAGGGGTTCAGGGCTACAGGATCGACTTGCCGAACGCGGAGGACAGCATCTCGACCGCGACCTGACCCGACTGGTTGCGCACGTCCAGGATCGGGTTCAGCTCGGTGATCTCGCAGCTGACCATCTTCCCCGAATCGGCGACCGCCTCCATCAGCAGGTTGCCCTCCCGCCAGTCGATGCCACCCTTCACCGGCGTGCCGACACCGGGTGCCTCTCGCGGGTCCAACCCGTCGATGTCGAACGACACGTGGAAGCCGGCGGTGCCCTGGCTGACCTTCTCGATCGACTCGGCGATCACCTCGCCCATGCCGCGCTCGTCGATCTCGCGCATCGTGTAGGCGTTGACCCCCGAGCGTCGGACGATGTCCTTCTCGTGCTCGTCGAGGTTGCGGATCCCGATCAACGCCACGTGCTCCGGTAGCACCTTCGGCGAGAAGCCGCCGAGTTCGACCAACTCCGGTGCTCCCAGTCCGAGCACCGTCGACAGCGGCATGCCGTGGACGTTGCCGGACGGGCTGCTCTCGGGCGTGTTCATGTCGGCGTGGGCATCGACCCAGATGATGCCGATCCGCTGCCCGTCGTCGCGGAAGTGCTCGGCGACGCCGCTGATCGTGCCGATCGCGATGCTGTGGTCGCCACCGAGGACCAGCGGTGTCCGGCCCGCGGCGAGCGCCGCCCGACAACGACTGCGCAGATCGTCGCAGGCGATGCGGATCTCCTCGAGGTACTTCGCGGACGTCGGTCCCGGATCCCGGTTCTCGGGCGTCGGCACCGGGACGTCGCCGCTGTCCATCACCTCGTGGCCGAGCGCACGGAGGGCGCGGGCCACGCCGGCGATGCGAATCGCGGAGGGCCCCATGTCGACGCCGCGACGGTCGGCGCCGAGGTCCATCGGGACACCGAGGATCTGGATGTCGTGCTTGCGGGACATGCGTTTCTCGAAGGCCAGGGTCGAACGGATCAATCGTGCAGCACGCGCACCGCGGTGCCGACGCCCACGCCGAGGCGTTCAGCGGCACTGCCCCCGACGACCGCGACTTCGAGGCGGTCGAAGGAGTCGACCAGCGCCACCAGTTCACCGGTTCCGCGCTCGCCGTAGGTGCCGACCAATGGGGCCTCGGTATCGGCGACCACCAGACCACGCGCCGAGGACGCGGCATTCGGCCCCAGGTCGGTGATGAGATTGCCGAAGTGGTCGACCAGGACCACGCGGCCCTCGGGTCCTGCGCCGCGGCCGGGCACGGACACACGTACCGGATCGTCGATGCGCAGCCCCAGGGCACCGAAGCCGATCTGGCCGCGCGCCAGCCGTCCGGCGATCGGTGCGAACACGTCGCGGCCGTGGAAGGTCCGCGACGCCGGACGGATTCCGAGGCGCTCCGGATCGAGGACCCGGACGTCGACCCGGTCGGCATCCAGCACCGCCGACAGCACACCGTTGTCGGGCGCGATCCAGTAGCAGCCGTGCGCGGAGACCGCCAGCATGCGACGTTCGGTGCCGACTCCTGGATCGACGACGACGACGTGCACCGTACCGGTCGGAAAGCGATCGATCGCTGCATCGACGTGCAGCGCCGCAGTCGACACGTCCTGCGCCGGAATCGCGTGGCCCAGGTGCACGATGCGCGCACCGACGTGTGCCTTCAGCACCGCGCCTTCGAGGGTGCCGACGTAGCAGTCCCGGCTACCGAAGTCCGTCAGCAGCGTGACGACGCCACAGGGAGGAGGGAGGACGTTCATCGCTTGGTCACGTTCTTCGGCTCGGGAACCGTCGATCCGATCGACACCGGCCTCAGACGGGGGTACCGAGCAGAGCGATGAGTTCGGCCTTCCTGGCCTCCATCAGCTCCTCGGTATCGGCCTCGAGACACATCCGGAGATAGGGCTCGGTGTTGCTCGGCCGCACGTTCACCCACCAGTCCGGATACGTGACGGTCACGCCGTCGAGGTGGTCGATCGTTGCGTCGGAGTACTTCGTCTCGACGGCCTTCATCAGGGCCGCCTTGTCCTCGACCTTGAAGTTGATCTCACCGGTCGGGAAGTAGCGGCGCAGTTCGTCGGCCGCGACCTTCAGCGAGCGGCCCTCCTTGGAGAGCTGGTTCATCACCATGATCGCGGCGAGCACGCCGCAGTCGGTGAAGAAGTTCTCGGCGAAGTAGAAGTGCCCCGACAGCTCACCGCCGCCGATGCAGTCCTTCTCGCGCATCGTCTCCTTCATGAACGAGTGGCCGACGCGCTCGCGGACCGGCCGCCCACCCATTCGCTGGATCTCCTCGGCGACGACCTTCGACGAGCGCAGGTCGTAGATGATCCCCTTGCCCGGATGTCGCTCCAGCATGCCGCGGGCGATCAGCACCGTGATCAGGTCGGCGTGGACCGTGCGCCCCTCCTCGTCGACGAACGCGCAGCGGTCGGCATCGCCGTCGAAGGCCAGGCCGAGCGGCGCGCCGTTCTCCTTCACTGCGGCCCGCAGGTCGTCGAGGTTCGACTCCTTCAGCGGGTTGGCCTCGTGGTTGGGGAAGGTGCCGTCGAGTTCCTCGTAGAGCGGCACCACGTCGACGCCCGGGATCCGCGAGAAGATCGCCGGGGCCTCGGCCGCGCCCATCCCGTTGGCGTAGTCGACCACGATGCGGGTCTTCTTGATGCCGTCGGTGAAGGCCGCGATGTGGGCCACGAACTCGTCGCGGATGTCGATCTGGTCGCGCGTGCCCCGCTCGCCGCGCGGCTCCAGGTCGCCTTCCTCCACGAGCTTCTGGATGTCCGGGATGCCGTAGTCCGCCGACAGCGGCCGGGCCTCCTCGCGGCACAGCTTGAAGCCGATGTACTGCTTGGGATTGTGCGACGCGGTCACGCACAGCCCACCGTCGCAGGGCAGCTTGCCGATCGCGTAGTAGGTGCACGGCGTCGACGCGAGACCGATGTCGAGCACGTCGCAGCCCTGGCTCAGGATCCCGTCGATGACCGCATCCTGGATCGCCGGCGCCATCGTGCGCATGTCGCGGCCGACCACCAGGGTGCGGGCGTCGAGGAAGCGCGCGAAGGCCGCGCCGATGCGGCGCGCGATCGCCTCGTCGATCTGGTCGGGATGGGTGCCGCGGATGTCGTAGGCCTTGAAGATGCTCACCGGTCTGCCTCGTGGTGGGTCGCGTGGTGGAACGTGTTCGTGTGCAGGGATAGAGCCGACGTCGTCAGGCCTTGGAGCGGGCAGCAGCCGAGCCGCCCGCACCGCGCGCCGCCGCGACCCGCGCCGCATCGATGCAGCGCGCGACGTCGCGGTCGTCGACGTCGCGGTGCAGGACGAAACGAACCCGCTGCGGAGCAACCGCCAGGGCCCGGACGCCGTGCTCGGCCAACGCCGCGCAGAACGGCGCGGCGGGACCGTCGAGGTCGACCATCAGGATGTTCGTATCGGGATCACGAGGCGTGCAACCGGGCAGGGCCGCGAACGCACTCGCCAGCTCACGAGCGCGTCGATGGTCGTTGACCAGCCGCGCCGGACCGTCCCGGAGCGCCAGCAGTCCGGCGGCCGCCAGCACGCCGGCTTGCCGCATCCCGCCGCCCAGCGCCTTGCGGGCCCGGCGCGCCGCGGCGACGAATGTCTCGGTTCCCGCGAGCACCGAGCCGACCGGTGCCCCGAGCCCCTTGCTCAGACACAGCGAGACCGAGTCGACGTCGGTGACCAACTGCGCGGCCGGGGTCCCGAGCGCCACCGCCGCGTTGGCGAGCCTCGCCCCGTCGACGTGTACCGCGAGTCCCGCCTCGCGCGCGACCGCGACCCGCTCGGCCATCCCCGCGGCGTCGAGCACGCGCCCGCCGGCCATGTTGTGCGTGTTCTCGAGGACCAGCAGTCGACTGGCCGGGAAGTGCGGATCGTCGGCCCGCACCGCCGCCCGGATCGCCGCCGCCGCCGGGAAGCCGTCCTCCGCGACCAGGACCCGACACTGCGTGCCGGACAGGCGCGCCACGCTGCCGCCTTCGTAGAGGAACACGTGGCTGCGTTCCTCGCAGATCAGCTCGTCGCCGGGGCGACAATGGACGTGGATCGCGACCTGGTTGGCCATCGTCCCCGACGGCACGAACAAGGCTGCGGCCTTGCCGAGCCACGCTGCCGCGGCAGTCTCGAGGGCACGGACGGTCGGGTCCTCGCCGAACACGTCGTCGCCGACCTCGGCGGTCGCCATCGCCTCGCGCATCGCCGCATCGGGGCGGGTCAGCGTATCGGAGCGGAAGTCGGAAACGGCGGCCTCGGTCACGCTGCCATCATCCCGATCGCCGCGGCGAAGTCCACGCGCGGATCGCCGCACGGACGTCCTCCGGACTACCCCGGACTCTGGTAGTCGTCGAGGGCGGCTGGCAAGTTCACCGCCCCATGCCGAGCGACGGGACCCCTACTGCGCCTTCAGGAAACCCAGACCCCACCCCCCTGCCGCACCTCGGCCTGCTGCGGGCCTACGCGGCGCTGACCTATCCGTTCGCCTGCGTCCCGTTCCTGTACTTCTACTTCGCCGACCACGGCGTGGACCTCGCGGACTACGGCCTGCTGGTCTCGGCGTACTACGTGACGATGGTCGCGGCCGAGATCCCGACCGGCCTGTTCGCCGACCATCGAGGCAAGCGACTCGCGCTGGTGCTCGGTCCCGCGGTGCTCGCGACGGGCTTCTGGACCATCGGCCTGGCGCCCGGGATGCCGGGGTTCTACGCCGGCGAGATCCTGCTGGGCCTCGGTCACTCGATCCTCTCCGGACCGCCCGCAGCGCTGTTGTTCGACCTGTTGGCGCGAGCTGGCCGCAGCGGCGATTTCCGCCGTCAGGAGAGCATCTGCAACTCGCTGCGCCTGCTCGGCACCGGCGTAGCCTTCCTCCTCGGCGGCGCCACCGTGGCGCTCGGAGGCATCCCCGCGGCGATCGCGCTGACCGGCGTGCTGTGCTGCGCGGCCAGCGTGGTGGCGCTGCGCCTGCCACCCGACACGGCCCACGACACCCCGGACGGAGACGGCCCCGCCAGGCCTCGTCTCGCTCCGCACCGCCTTCTCGGCGCCGCAGCCACCGAACTCAACGTCGGCCCGCTGCGCTGGATGCTGGCCTACTTCTGCGTGCTGTTCTTCCTACTGCGCTTCCCGTTCCATACCTACCAGCCCTACCTCCGTGAGGCCGGCGCGCAGAACCCCTGGGGCATCGGGCTGCTGTTCTTCGCCCTCAACCTGTTCGCGGCACCTTTCAGCCGCATGACACCCTGGGTCTGCCAACGCCTGGGCACGCTGCCGACGCTGCTGGCGATGCCGACCGTGCTGGCCCTGTCGTTGGCGGCGATGGGCGGCCGCGCCGACGGGATCGGCATCGCGCTGTTCTTCCTGCACCAGGTGCCCTTCGGCATGCACGTCGCGGTGGTCCAGGACTTCGTGCAGCATCGGATCGGCGACCGCGCCCGCGCCACCGTCGCCTCGATCCTGTCGTTCGTCGGGCGCCTCGGCTTCGCCGTCGTCTTCCCGCTCGCACTCGGCGTCGGCTCGATCGGCGACGCCTACCTCGCAGTCGGGATCGTCGGCCTGCTCGGGACGGCCGGCTGTGCTCTGTGGGCGCGGCGGATCTGAACCGCCGCGCCTGGAGCCCCAGTGCCCAGCTGCTGCCAGCCGACCAGCTACCGGCTCACCGGCTACCGATCGTCAACCGCTGCCAGCCGGCGTCGAGCGAGCTGCCGTCGAGGTTCTCGACGACGACGTGGTAGAGGTTCCACGCCAGCACGTCGAAGGTGCCGATCGGCGCCGGCTCGTCGACGTTGCCCATCGTGTTGTCGTCGACTCCCGGCGCCCAGGGGCCGCCGGCCAACAGCACGTGCACGATGTAGGGCTCGAGTTCCGCGGCGGTCTCCCAGATCGGGCGGCCGTCGGTGGTGCTCCGATCGGTCGGGAACAGCGGCAGCTCCAGCTCGACCTCGCGCTCACCCTGGAAGTAGGGCGGCGCCACCGACGGATCCGCGGGAATGCCCAGCTTCAGACGGGCTCCGGGCCGGATGTCGTGCCCGGCGACCTGCAGCCGGCGCGGCGCCTCGTGGTGCAACGAGTCGAGACCGAACTGGGTGGCGGTCCGCATCAGCTCGCGCTGGATGATCCGCATCGCCTTCAGCGACTTCGGCTCGGGCGCGATCCCGGTGTTGCCGCTCGCCGGACCGTCCCAGATGAAGTCACCGGCAGTGGCACCAGGTATCCAGTTCTGGGTGATGCTCGGGATGTCCGCCCAGGCGACCATCGGCACCATCGGCTCGAGCGTGACCTGCTGGGGCGCGGAGCCCTGACGGACCCGCGCGACGCCGGACGCGCTCGCCGCCCGCGGCCCCGCTCCGACCTCGACCGCACGCACGATCGCGCGGTCGTTGTTGACGCTCATCAGACCGAGCATCTCGCTGCGGGTCCGCAGCGTGTCATCGTCCTCCTGGCGCCAGGCCGGGGGCGATACCGTGACGTCGTAGTAGTGGTGTGTCACCCCGGAGTCGGTCCAGATGTGCACGACCGCGTCGGCATGGGCCTCACGCACCTGTTGCTCGAACAGGTCGAACTGCGTCGCCGTGCCAGGACCACCCGCCGCTAGGAACGGCACCGTGAACGCCTGCCCGACGATCGGCGCGATGCCGGTGTCGAGCTGTCGGACGAAGCCGATCAGGTCGACCATCTCGAAGAAGGCCGCACCGGGGAAGAAGTTGCCGAACGCGGCGATGAACGTATTGATCGTCTGCGGCTCTTCACCCGGGCTCGGCACACCGAGGTGACCGACACCGATCTCCAAGGCCCGCTTCCGCGAGGTGGTGACATTGTTCACCTCCTGCCAGGCCTCGCGGGTGCGGATGTTGCGAAGCTGCGCCGACTCGAACACGTTGTTGCTGTCGCTCGCGGTGAGACGATTGTTGCTGCCCTCGGGCAGCGCATGGCAGTGCACGCAGGAACGTCCGCCGGTCAGCCCGCCGTCCATCCGCACGGTGTGGAACTTCTTGAGCCCACGCAGTGCACCCGAGCCGTCGAACGAATCGTTCGGATCTCCGAAGGTACCGCTGTAGCGACGGTCGAGGTTCTGTTCGGGATTCGGCGGCAGAGCGATCAATTCGCAGAGCCGGCGGAAGGCCTCCATGTCGGTCTCGGAGACGCCGCGCGGCTGCTCCGGTGTGCCGATGTTCGGCGCCCCCATCAGGCCGACGTACGCCGCATTGAAGTCGGTGAAGACGTTGCGGTCGGCGCGCCAGTGGTAGGGCGAGTTGTCCAGCAGGTTGCGGCCCTCGCCGAACGCGATGTAGTTGGCCAGTCCCTGCAGGGTCTGGGTCACCATCGGTCCCTTGTCGTCGGGATACGCCTGGGTCTGGGCGCCGCCGGTGATGCCGTCGACCAGCCGCTCGGGGATCGGCTGAGTGCGGGTCGTCGCGCCCGGCACGCCGAGATTCCAGGCCACTGCGTCGGTGCGTGCATCGATGTGGCACGAGGCACAGGCGACGAAACCACCACTCGACAGGTCGGCGCTGTACAGCATCTCCTGTCCGTCCCGGACCTCCTGCGGCACCGGGTCATGCGCCAGGTTCAGCTTGCTCAGCACTGTCTCGGTGTCGGGATCGATCACCAGGAGCGTCGAGTCGAGCGTATCGAGCACGTAGTAGCGGGCGCCCGGGTCACCTGGCACCGTCGACGCGGTCTTCATCACGCCGGCCCGCGGACCGGCCCGCCGGTAGCCACTGCGCACCGGCACGTCGATGGTGCGCCGCGCCCATTCCCAGGGTGCGTTGGGATCGGTCTCCAACACCGTGATGCGGTCGGAGCTGAACCCTGTCACGAACACCTTCTCGACCGTGACCTGGTTCTGCAGCAGCGTCACCGAAGTCGGCATCGCGGTCGCCGCCGCGAACGGCACCGGAGTACCGCCGGAATCGAGATTGAGGTCCCGGTCTTCGACCGAGTTGCCACCCGGTACGCCGAGCTGGTCGATGACCCAGAGGTGGCTCTCGGCGAACCCGGTCGGCAATGCCTCGAGCGCCGGCTCGCCCTCGATCTCGCTGCGCGCCAGGAGGCCGCTCACGTAGAGACGACCGTCGACGCCGAGTTCCATGTCGAAGTTCGTGGTGCCGAGCCCGCCGATCCGGGTCTGCGTCCAGGTCGCGATGTCGAGAGTCTGGATGTCGAAGTCGTAATCGGCCGGGTTCTTGCCCCCACGCTGGTTCAGCGTGATCAGGTGCAGGCCGTCGAGGATCATCCGTCGCGGGGTTCGCATGCCCCACCGCGGATCGGCGGCGAACATCGGGAACTCCATGTCGACCCGCAGCCCGAGCGGGTACTCGGCAGGCAGCAGCAGGACCGAGTAGTACCAGGCGAATGCGCCGTCGTTCCACAGCGGCGTGAAGAACGACAGACCATCCGGAAGGAACGCCACGTCGGTCGGCGAGTCGCCGACGTGAGCCGTGCGGTTCACGCGCGGAGTCGGCGCCTGGCCATTGCCCGGGTCGAGGAAGAACACTTCGGTGATCGAGTCGCCGAGCATGTTCGCCGTGTAGAAGGACGACATGACCGGGTTCCACTCGACCGTCACCGGCCGCGCCCCCACCGGGATGCGCGCCATCAACGACATGTCGTGGGTGTCGTAGATCTCGACCCGGTCATCGGGCGTATTGCAGACCAGCAGGTAGTCGTGGCCGGCGACACGCGCGATCTCGAGCGGGCGAACCGGCTGCATCTCGAAGTGGACGTAGCCGTCCTGCGCCAGCGCGTCGCGACCGGAGAACGCGAGCGAGAGCAGGAGGAGGAGCACGCCGACGGCAAGGGGGCGGAGCCGTCGAGCCACGGGGGGAGTGGCAGGCTTCATGGGGGAGATCTCCAGAGGTGCAGGAACGAGGTGCGCGCCGCGAGGTGGAAGAACGCTTGGGGAGAGCGCGGGAACCGGACCGGTCACGGGCAGACCCGAGACCGGCGCCCGGGCATGCTATCAGCGGCCCAACCGAATCGCACAGTGCGACCGGATCCTCATCTGCCGACCGCCGCCCTCCTTCACGAGCCCTCCGGAGACCGATGTCCGAGACTTCTGAGATCGTGATACGCCCAATCGAATCGAAAGACGATCCACGGGTCGCCGAGGTGATCCGCTCGTCCCTCTCCGAGTTCGGCTGCACCGGTCCCGGCTTCGCGATCCACGATCCGGAGGTCGACGCGATGACCGCCGCCTACGCGGACTCTCCGGACCGACAGTTCCTGGTGGTCGAGGTCGACGGCGAGGTCCGCGGCTGCGCCGGCTACGCACCGCTCGAAGGGTCCGATCCGGACCAACGCATCGCCGAGCTCCGCAAGATGTACTTCCGGCCGGAACTCCGCGGTCGCGGCATCGGCCGTCGCCTCCTCGAGGAGCTACTCGTCCGGATGCGGGACGCCGGCTTCCGCAGATGCTACCTCGAGACGTTCTCCGGCATGGACGCAGCCCAGGCCCTCTACCGCAAGCTGGGCTTCGCCGAGATCGGCGAGACACGCGGCGCGACGGGTCACCACGCCTGCGACCGCTATTTCGAGCGGGAGTTGTGACGAACGACGTGCGGCCGATGGCGACGAGAGACGACATGGACCCGGTCCCTGCCTGGCAGGAGTGCGCGAGAATCACCATCGATCTCGACGCGCCTCTCGAGCGGTGGAGCAGCTCCTTCGACGCCGAGGCCCGTGCCGCCACACGTGCGCTCCTGGACGCGACGACCGAGCACCTCTCGATCCCAACTTCCACGGCCGCCTCCACCGTGCACCGGATGTCGGGAGACCGGTTCCGCGCCGAGATCGAAGCATTCGCGGCGTGGCTCGACCTGCAACCCGACGTCCTCGCGACCGCCAACGCCAGCTATGACCTCGTGCTGGCCTCCTTCGGCTGCTCTTCGGCGGCACTCGCGACGCCACGCGGCCCGGTCCTGTTCCGCAACATGGACTGGTGGCCCGAGCACCTGCTCGCCCGTGCGAGCCGCCTCGTGCAGTACCGGGATGGCCAGGGGCCGCGGTTCGCGTCGGCCGGTTGGCCCGCAGCGTCGGGCATCGTGACCGGCGCGTCCTGCCATGGCTTCGCGGTGGCTCTGAATGCCGTCGGTTGTCCGGAGTCGCCGGACCTGGACGGCTACCCGGTGCTGTTGCACGTCCGTCGCGTGCTCCAGGATGCGAGGTGTTTCCAAGAGGCGGTCGAGATGCTGACGAGCGCCCGCCTCGCCTCGGCGGCGCTGTTCCTGGTGGTCGGTCGCAGCAACGAGGAGCGGATCGTCGTGGAGCGTTCCCCGAGTCGCGCCGACCACCGGCACCCGCAGGGACACGAGCCGCTGGTCGTGACCAACGACTACCGGGCGCTTCCGGAGCGGGATCCACCAGTCGGCGGAGAACTCCAGGAGACCGCCTGCCGACGCTTCGATGCGCTCACGGCGCGCGCAGCTGCCCTGGAGGCGAGATCTCCCGACGATGCCGAACTGCTCGACGCGCTGCACGACCCCGACGTCCGGATGCAGATCACCGCTCAGCACGTGATCGCTCGGCCGTCCGAGGCTGCGTTGCGGGTCTATGTCCCTCGTCGCCTGCTCGAGGGGTGACGGTCGGCGGGAGGTCCGGAGCCTGGATGCGCAGCGTCGACTTCCGTGCGCCGTCGTTCAGCGAGCCAGAGCATCCTCGATCACCGCCAGGAACACAGCGGCTCCCGGCTCCAGCAGCTCGTCGTCGAAGTCGAAGTCCGGATGGTGGCAGCCGGGCGTGACGCCGACCGGATCGCCGGCGCCGAGCAGGAAGTAGCAGCCGGGCACCGCGGCCGCCATGTAGGCGAAGTCCTCCGCTGCGGCGAGTGGCAGTCCCTCGGACGACACCCTGTCGTCGCCGAGGACCCGGCGCGCCGCCCGCTCGAGGCGCCCGGTGGCCCCGGGGTCGTTGACCACCGCGGGGTAGGCGCGTTCGACGACCGCGTCGACCGTGACCCCGGTCGACTGCTCGAGCGCAGTCACCGCGTGACGGACCTGCTCGGCGAGGCGCTCGCCGAGCGCGTCGTCGAGACTGCGGATGGTGCCGGTCAACTGCGCGCGGTCGGGGATGATGTTGTTGGCGGTGCCGGCGTGGAACTCGGTGATGCTGAGCACGGCGCCACCGCCGAGGCCGACGCTGCGTGCCACCAGTGCATAGAGGCTCTGCACGAACCGCACCCCCGCGGCGATCGGGTCGACGCAGCGCTGCGGCTCGCTGGCGTGGCCCCCGCGGCCGCGGATCGTGAAAGCGAGCCGATGCTCCTGCGCCATCACCGTGCCGGTGATCACCCGGACCTCGCCCTTGGGGAAGCCTGGCCAGTTGTGCAACCCGAAGACCTGGTCGACGCCGTCGAGCGCGCCCTCCTCGACCATGACCCGGCCACCACCGCCGCCACAGGTCGCACCCTCCTCAGCCGGTTGGAACAGCAGCCGGACCTTGCCACGCAGACTCGCCAGCCGTGTGTCCAGGACCGCCGCCAGGGCGCAGACGATCGAGGTGTGGCCGTCGTGCCCGCACTTGTGCGCGACCCCCTCGTGCACCGAGCGGTACTCCAGTTCGGTGGTCTCGCGGATCGGCAGCGCGTCGAGGTCGGCGCGGATCGCGATCGTCGGCCCGTCCCCCGCACTGCCCGCGCGCTCGGCCATCAGCCCGGTACCGGCCACTTCGCGCGCGTCCCAACCATGCGCGGTCAGCCACTCCTTCACCTTCGCCTGCGTCCGCCGCTCCTGGAAGCCGAGTTCCGGATGGCGATGCAGATCGTGACGCAGCGCGCGCGCCCGCGCGGCGAGGTCCGGCGACAGCAGCTTGGAAGGCACACCCACGCGGGACGAGGGTACCGCCTGTCTCTCCAACCGACGCCAGGCACCAGTTGGAAAAACCCGTCAGCGCCCCGCGTCGGCCAGCGCCTGCCGGTAGCGCTGCAGGCGCTCGGAGTAGCGCACCACCGCCGAGCCGTCTGCAGCCTCCACCGCTTCGCGCTGCAGCTCGACCGCCTCGGCGAAGCGACCGTTCTCGAAGCACGCCAGCGCCAGGGTGTCGACCCGCCAATAGGTCCGCCAGCTCGGGTCGCTCTCCATCGCCCGCGCCGCGGCCAACGCCAGCTCGGCGTGCTCGCCGGCGTAGCCTTCACGGGTGAGCAGCTTCCAGGCGAACGAGTTCAGCGCCTGTGCGTCGCCCTGCATCGATGCCACGTAGCGCAGGCCGTAGTCCTTCGCGGCACTGCCGTGGTTGCGGCGGGCGGCGTGGTGCTCGAAGGCCTTCTTCGCCAACCAGCCGTCACCCGGATCGGCGTCGAGCCCGAGTTCGAACACCCGGTCAGCCAGATCCTCGAAGCGCTCGGTGCCGCGGTCCATCGCCTCGAGCACGTCGAGCACCTCACCACAGCGGCCGGGCACACCCTTGCAGCTCTCCAGCCATGCCATGCCGTGCGCCCGCGCGCGGCGGTCGTCGGAGATCCCGGCGTGGATGCGGAACGACACGCGGCGCAGCGTCGGATCGAACGGCACCCGCCGCAATCCCTGCGCCAACACCTTGCGCACCCGCTCGTCGGCGGCCAGCGCCGGGCTCTTCACCAACACCGCCTCGGCCACGTGCGCGACCCACACCGGTCGCTCGGCGTAGCGCAGCAGCACGTCTTCGAGGATGCGGCCGAGCTGCTTCTCGCCCTGCGGCCACGCCAGGTGCTCGATCCGTCCGACGACCTCGCTCCAGTGCCGTGTGGCCTCGCGGTCACCGCCAGCGGTCGCCGCGACCCGCTCCCCGTCCGAGGCACGACCTGCGATCCGCAAAGCCATGCCCAGGTCGAACCGTCCGGCCGCAGCATCGGCCAGTTCATGGCGGACCCCGTCGTCGAGGCGTCCGACCCTCAGCACCCGACGCTGCGCATCGGCCAACGCGTAGCGCGCGCCGACCCGCTCGCCCGTGGCCGCCTCGAACCACTCCGAGACCGCTCCGCGGCGATCGAGGAATCGGGCGTGCTGGCCCTTCGGCCCACGCGGCTTCACGTCTGCATAGGCCGCCGCCTCCGCCGGGAGCATGGTGTCGATCCGCACCGACTCGTCGTCGAGTTCCTCGGCCCAACGCACCAAGTTGCTTTCCGCGGCGAGCAAGGCCGCCCGGCCACTCGGCAACAACACCATCAGGTGGGCCGACGGCTGCGGCAGACCGGCACGCTCCGCCCGGACCTCCTCGCAGGAGTCCAGGTCCGGCAAGGGCGCTCCGATGCGGGCGCGCGCGGGCTGGTCCTGCGGGCCATGTTCCTGTGCCGGGGCCCCACCCGGCGCCGCGACCGTGCCGCACCACCCCAGCAGCAGGGCGCCAACGGAACGGAACAGCAACTCGGCCTGTTGGATCGCGGCCATCTCGGGACTCCTCTATCTGACTTCTTCCCGCCGCCCTCCCCGGGGGACGACGCACGAAAGTGCATCGACCGGGTGAAGAGAGCGCCTTCAGGTGTCAAAGACGTGGACAGCTCGGCGTCCACGAATGGGACTAGTGGGCAGTTCGACGGCGGTCACCCGACGAAGGGTCCGCCGACTTCCCTGCGCAGGTCCGATCGCCGACATTGTCTCGATGTCGACGACCAGCCTGGCCATCCGAACAGAGCGCCGTGGCCTCCTGGAAATCACGGCCGAGGTTGAGAATGCGGTGCGCGGACTCGTCCGGGGCCACCCCGGCGAGCCCGCACTGTGCACGGTGTTCGTCCGCCACACCTCGGCCAGTCTGGTGATCCAGGAGAACGCCGACCCGAGCGCCGCCCGCGACCTCGAGGCCTTCCTGCTGCGCCTGGCACCCGACGGAGACCCTGCCTACACCCACACCGCGGAAGGCCCCGACGACATGCCAAGCCACATCCGCGCCGCGCTCACCGCCACCAGTCTCGGGATCCCGATCGTCGACGGCCAACTGGCGCTCGGCACCTGGCAGGGCATCTACCTGTGGGAGCACCGGGTGCGTGCGCACCACCGCGAGCTGGTGGTGGCGGTGACCTGAACCACACGCACCGATCGTTCAGCGGTTGATCAGGAACGTCGCGACGTCACCGAGGAACGCGTCGAGGCCGCGCTTCGCGTCGTCGGGCAGATCGCTCTCGCCGAGCGCGTGGCGCATCAAGAGCATCCAGCGGTCGCGAGCCGCGCGGTCGACCGGGAACGGCGCATGCCGCATCCGCAGCCGCGGATGGCCGCGCTTCTGCGAATAGACCGGCGCACCGCCCAGACGCTGCACGACGAAGTCGGCGAGTCGCTGCTCGGCGCCCGCGAGGTCGTCTTCGGGATACATCGGCCCGAGGATCGGGTCGCTCGGGATGCGTCGGTAGAAAGCCGCGACCAGCGCGCGGAACGGGGCTTCGCCATGGGTCGGCACGAGGTGACCGACCGGGTCCGTGGGCTGCTCCGGAGGAGGCTCTGTCACGCCGCCATCGAAGGCGACCGCGCGCTCCCCGACAAGGCTTCGCGCTTGCCGGCCGGCACGGACCCCGTGAAGCTGCCCGCGCATGACCGACTCCGAACCGCTCGATTTCGACTGGGTGCTGGTTCCTCCGGAGGAACGAGCGAGCCGCCTGCCCGAGCTGATCGAGCGCGGCGGGCTGGCCCTCGAGCTGGTGCGCCGCGGCTGCGACCACGGCGTCCTGGTGGTCGGCGACGTCCCGCCCGCTCCGACCGGGGACCCGGCCGCGGCATGGCGCGCCGCGCGACCGGTCTTCCTCCCCGACCTGCTCACCGAGCGCGTCGGGACCTTCGCCGACGAGATCCAGGCCAGCCGCGAGACGTTCGACCGGCTGCGCGACGGCGCCCGCCTGCTCGACGAACTGGAGCCCCGCCTCGAGGACGCCGAACCGTTCGTCTACGCCGGCTCGACCGTCGACCAGGCCGACGAACGCGAGATCGAGCGGGTGTTCGTCGACATCCCCGGGCAGGGCAAACCGAACCCGCGGCGCCGAGTCCGCGACCTCACCGCCCGCCTGTCCTGGATCGCGAACGACGAGTCCGACCTGAGCCTCAGGATCCGCTTCTCCTTCGGTCACGAGTCGACCCGCGACTGGCTGGCCCCCGACGAGCGCGCGGAGCACTCCGACCAGCTCGCCGCCGCGGTGTTCCCCGAGTGCGCGGTGCTCGCCGAAGGCCTGGTTCCCGAACTCCTCGAGTCGCTGCACGGCGCGCCGCTGCGGATGTCCGAGCGGATCATCTACGACAACGTCCCCGGCGGCGGCGCCGTGTTCCACCACGACGCCGATCCCGGCCAGCGCGGCGTGGCGTTCGTGCAACTCGGTGGGGTGACGGTCTGGCTGGCCCTGCCGGTCGACGAACTCGCCGAACAGGTGGCGGCGTTCGTGGCCGAACGAGGTCACGGGCTGGAGGGAACCGACGAATCCTCCGCGGCGATCCGCGCGCACCTGCTCGCGGCTCCCGATCCGCTGCCGGAATGGCTGTGGCAACTCCTCAACTTCGAACCGGCATTCACCGCGAGGCTGTCCGCCGCCGGTCATCTCTACGCGCTCGGTCCGGGCGACGCCTTGCTCCTGCCGTCCCACCGCCCCGAACTGTGCGCGTGGCACTCGGTGTTCGGAACCGGAGACGGCCCGGGATTGGCGCACAGCTTCGGACTGTTCGACGCGAGGTCTTCATCCGGCCGGACGGAACACGAATGTTCTATCGCTCCCGCCCCACCGGCCCCGCCGGCACGATCCGAAGAGGGATAGACTGCTCGCGCCCCATTTCCCCGATGACCCGAATGCACTCCACCGCTCTCCGCGCTCTCGGCGCTTCTTGTCTCGCCGTCGCTCTCCCCAGCCTCGCGGCCCAGCAGGTCACCTCCCCCGCCGGTTACGACACGACCGAGGGCGAGACGACCTTCAACCACTTCACCCTGCCCTCGAGTTCCTCGCTCGGCCGTCGGTTCCAGCAGGTCGACGCTACCCACGCGGCTTCCGGCGGCCTCCTGATCCAGAGCATGGGCTTCCGCCGGGACGGCGGCAGCAGCGGCGGTGGAACCAATGAACCGCCCCGCACGATGGACCTCGAGATCACCATGGGCTACGCCGACATGAGCGTGCTCACTCGGCGATTCGACGACAACTTCCTGGCCGGCAGCCGCCAGGTCGTGTTCACCAAGAAGCAGGTGAGCATGCCGGACTGGACCGGCAACGCCGGCACGCCGGCACCCTTCGACTTCAACGTCGCGCTCGATACGCCCTTCCCCTACGCGGGACCGTTCGCGCTGGTCATCGACTTCGTGCACGAGAACGTCGCCTACACGACCGGCACCGCCCCGAGCGGCACGTCGGTCGACCGCGGCTACATCGGCGCACTGACCTCCAACGCCTCCGACCTCGGGACGGGTTGCACGCCGACGAACCTCCCTGGCGCGTTCGACCACAACATGCGCATGGAGAACAACGGCGCCGGCGGCGGCGCGCACGGGATGCGCATGCGCGTCTCGGGCACCAACGCACCATTCGGCGCACCGCTGGTGATGAACATCGACCTGCAGGACCTGAACCTGACGGTCCCGGGTCTGTGCACGACGATCCACGCCGGCGGCCTGGTCACCGTTCCGTTCGGCACGTCCAGCGCGACGGGCGGTATCACCGAGACCTCGATCTCGTTCGGTCACTCTCCGGCGTTCGTCGGCGCGAGCCTGGTGACCCAGTTCGCCGCGATCGACGCCGGCCTGCCGTTCGGTGTCGCGCTGTCGAACGGCCAGCAGGGCACGATGCCAGGCGATCCGAGCAGCACCTCCAACGACTGCGTCTACCACTGGGCCGGCCTGCCGAGCGACGAGGGCACGCTGTTCTTCGGCGGCGGCATGGTGCTGAAGCTCGGGCTGTGATCCGGTCGTGGGCAGGGTGAGCGCGGACGCGGCAGAATCCCTGTCACGGTCCGGCCCGCCCCGGCAAGGTGATGTGCCGCCGTCCCTCCCCCAACGGCTAGCCACATCCACCATGAACCTCGCACGAGCTTCCCTCCTCGCCGCGGCCCTCGCCCCGGCGCTCACCGCCCAGACCTGGACCCAGGTCAACACCACCACCGCGCCGGCCCCGCAGGGCTTCCAGCAGTCACTGGCCTTCGACATGGTCAACGGCCGCGTCCTGCTCTACGGCGGACGCACTTCCGCCCCGCTGGCCGAGACCTGGCTGTTCGACGGCGCCAACTGGACGCTGATCACGCCGCCGGCCGACCCCGGCGACCGCTGGGGCCACCGCATCGTCACCGACACCAACCGCGCGCGTGTGATCCTCTGGGGTGGCCGCGGCTCCGGCACCAGCGCCGTCTCCGGCACCTGGGAGTGGGACGGCGGCACCTGGACGCAGATCCCGACCGCCAACGAGCCGCCGCTGCGCGCCTGGCACCAGATGGCCTTCGACAGCCGCCGTGGCGTGACGGTGATGTTCGGCGGGTTCGCGGTGCTCGACAACCAGACCTGGGAGTACGACGGCACCGACTGGACCGCGGTGACCACCGCGACCACCCCGCCGCGCGTCGGCGACGGCGAGATGGTCTACGACGCCTCGCGCGGCGTCACCGTGCTCTACGGCGGCTTCGACGGCTCGACCGGCGCCTACGCCGGCACCTGGGAGTACGACGGCACCGACTGGACGCAGATCACCACCACCCGCTCGCCGGGCAACATCATCCGCCACCAGATGAGCTACGACTCGCTGCGCGGCCAGGTGGTGCTGGTCGGCGGTTTCGACGGCACCGCTCGTCAGGACACGTGGAGCTACGACGGCACCGACTGGACCCTCGAAGCCGCGACCGGCGCGTTCCCGACCGTCCCGCTCGAAGGCGGCATGACCTACGACCCGCAGCGTGACCGCCACGTGTTCTTCGGCGGCCGCGGCCCGTCGGGCACCAGCGGCGACACCAACGAGTACCAGGCTCTCGGCCACCCGAGCTTCGCGCCCGCGGGCCCGGGCTGCGCGGGCAGCGCCGGCGTGCCGGTGCTCGCTGCAGCCACCGGCAGCCTGCCGGTCGCCGGCCAGAACTTCACCGCCGAGGTGAGCAACCTGCCGGCCAGCACCTCGTCGGTGGTGGTCCTGTTCGGCCTCGACAACCGTACGTTCGGCCCGGTGATGCTGCCGTTCGAGCTGTCGATCGCCGGCCTGCCCGGCTGCTTCCTCGACCACAGCAACGACGTCGCCTTCCCGGTCGCGGCCGGCGGCGGCACCGCGAGCTGGACCTTGCCGATCCCGGCGATGCCGCTCGGCACGCTGTTCTGGAACCAGGTGTTCGTGCCGGATCCGGCGGCGGGCAACCCGGCCGGCGCGGTGCTGTCGAACTCGTGCCGCGGCGCGGTGTTCCTCTGATCGGCGCGAGCCGCTGAGCCGCGGGCCCGGGCGCCTTAGCGCGCCCGGACCTCGACCCGGCTCCGCCACGTCCGGCCATCGCGCTGGACCTCGGGGCCGTCGCCCAGCACCAGTCCGCCGCTCGGAATGGGGCCATCGTGGGAGAAGCTCGCGATCGCCACCTCGCGGATGTCGAGATCGCCGCCGTCCTTGCCCTCGAGGGGCCGGCGGGTCACCGGCCCGCTCTCCAGGAGTTCGACCAGGAACGACCCGAACGACTCCTGGGCCCCGGGACGCAGCGACACGGTGGCCACCAGTCCCTCGAACACCGGGCTGACGTTCGGGTTCAGGATCGCCGACTTCGACGCGATCTCGACGTAGTACGCATCGAGGTCGAGCGTCTCGATCCCCCGCACGACGGTGTGGGTCCGGCCCTTCAGCCCCGGAACCGACACCGACTGCAGCAGCGCCCCGGCCTCGGGGGCGTCGGCAGCGCCGAGCGGGACGCGCACCTCGATCGCGGAATTCTGCAGCAAGGCGTCCTCGAGCTGCGCGACGATGCGCCGGGCCTGCGCGCAGGCTTCCGCCGCACCGGTGACGACCAGACAGCCGCCGACCATGTGCACGTCGGTCGTCTCGATCCAAGGTTCCAGCCCGAGCTGGACCATGTCCTGGATGCGGCCGATCTCGATCGGTCCAGGACCCTCGGTCAGGTCTCCGAAGTCCGGACTGGCCGTCGGAGAGAGCGCGGCGTTCGCCCAACCCTCCGAGCGTTCGGCACAGCGCGGATAGCCTCGCTGCAGCGCGCGACTGGTCAACGCCGTCGTCGGCAGCACGGCGAGGCCCTCGGCCGCCGGCCGGGCCGAGATCCGCTCCGCCGAGACGACCAGGGCCAGCGAACGCCCGTCGCTCGGCAGCGCGACCGCGCCGACCATCGACCGGGAGCCGTCCTCGATCCGCTCCGAGCTGGTCCACGCCAGCACCTCGAGCGTCGGGACGTCGAGCGACGGCACGCCTTCGACGCCGACGCGGCGGCGCTCGATCTCGCGGTGCGGCCGCGAGACGATGCCCTGGGTCATCAGCACCAGGTCGGAGGAACCCGCCAGGACGTACGGGATCACCACGACCGAAACCCCGGTGAATGCCGCCGCGGTGATCGGGGCGGCGATCTTCGCCTCCTCGGCGACCTCCACATCGTAGTCCTGCAGGTAGCGCAGCAGCTCGGCGCGCGACAGCGCGAGCGGCCAGCCGGCGGGCCCGACCGCGCGGGCACTCCAGAGCTCCCGGCCCGCCTCGGATCGCGCCGCCACCGTGCCGTCCCCCGCCGCCAGCTCCACCAACCTCGCGGTCACTGCGATGCGCGGTTCGAGCTCGGCTTCGAGCACGTCGAACGCCAGGTCGAACTGACGGGCTCCCGCGCCATCGCCCTGGAACGCCAGGAAGCCCGCCAGCTCCGACACGTCGAACTCGAGGCCCGGGTCGGACCGCTGGACGAACATCTTGGCGACGTGCCCGACGCCGTCGCTGCCGACCATCCGGAGCTCCGCGTCCTTGCCGCTGCCGAGGAAGTCGGCCGGACTGCCCCAACTCCCCAACAAGGGCGGCATCGGCGGCACGGGCGGCACTCGACCGTCCACGCGGAAGCCCGCGAGCGAGCGTAGCCGAACCACGGTCTCGCGCGACGCCGACGCGGCGACCACCGCCGGATCGCCGATCGACTCGATGCCGCGGTCGGCCCGGGCCTGCGCAGTCAGAACGGCACCGTGGCCGGCAACCAACGCGAGGGGCAGGATGAAGGGACACAATCGAAGGGTCGTGTTCATGAGTGGCTCCGCGGGAAGGACGCGCGAGCGCGCGACGCGTCAGGCCGCACGGCAGGGAATCACGCGAATGACTCACCGCCGCGCATCGAGTCCACCGAGCAACCGCGCGACGACGCCACACTGGGTCGGCGTGAAGTCGCCAGCGAGCAGCAGCTCGCGCTCTGGACCGGTGAGGTCCATCGCGTCGATCCAGGCCCTGGTCAGCGGATCGCGCCGCGACACCAGCGCGGCGCGCCACAGATCCATGCGACGCCGCGGCGGGCGGAGGTCGGCGAGCCCGTCGGTCCCCGCGGCGATGCGGCCGAGGGCCCAGGCTGCGAGTTCGGCTTCCTCGACCCGTGGCCCGAGCAGGACCGACGAGAGAACCGTCGAGGTCGCGGGATCGGCGAACTCACCGAGCGCGCGGAGTGCGACCCGTCGTTCGTCGGCGCGACGCAGCGACGGCAGCATCCTGGCGAGCTCGAGCGCGACCTGCCCGCCGAGACCGGCGAACACCTGCTGGACCAGAGCCGCTTCGCTGCGAGCCGGATCGCCGGACCCGTCGCGCCCCTGCGCCTGCAGGACCAGATCCAGCAGCATCCGGCCGCGCTCGCCGCGGTCGGCTGCGCGACGTGTCGCCGCGACCACCGCGTGCCAGCGCGCGCCGTAGTTCCGCGCAGCGACGTGCTGCAGCGCGGACTCGAACTCCGCGCCGCCGAGCCAGGCCGCTGCAGCGACCTCGCTCCGGCTCGGTTCGCCGCGGAGCAGCTGCGCGAGCCGCGTGCGTAGCGCCCGGTCGCCGCGCGCCGATGCGTCGACCCACTGCGCGATCCGGTCACCGGCCTCGCCTCCCAACCAGAGGATGCGGGTCGACAACTCGGCCCGCTCGTACGCCGCGACTGCCGCGTCCTGCCGCCAACCGTGCAACGCGGCGACCAGCGGCGGACGCCACGCCAACAGCAGCGCGGTCGACGCGGCCGCGAACGGATCCGCCTCCGGCCAGCGCGCGACCTCCAGCAGCGCCGCCGCGGTCACCTGCTGCTCACGCGCCACGCGGTCCGACGCGCTCCGCGTCGCGAGCCGTCGATGGAGCAGTTCGGGATCGAGGTCCGACAGCACGATCAGATCCCGCGCGGTGACCGCCCCACCCTCGGCAGGATCGGCAACCTCGGCAGCGCTCGGATCCGCGACACCCTCGACAGCAGCGACCGCCGGCCGGTTGCGCAGCGGCTCCGGCTCCGGCACCGGCGACGCGCCGATCGACGCGATCCTCGCATCGGGTCCGGGCACTCGGGACCTGGCGCGGTCCTCCGCGCGCAGCACCAGCCAGACCGACACCGCGGCCACGCACAGCGCCGCAGCCAGGACCGCGCCGAACTCGATCACCCGCCCCGCACCACCCGACACCGGCTCCACGATCGGATGCGCCGGCTCCGCGCGCACCCCGGACTTCGGGGCCACCGGCTCCCGCACTGCCGCCGCCAGCCAGCCCTCCACCGCCGCCGGCGCAGGCCGCACGGTCGTCTCGGCGACCAGTGCGTCGATCCGCCGCGCCGCCGCGACGGCGCCCGCACAACGGGCACAACCCGCGAGGTGATCCAGCAGCATGAACGAGTCGGCCGCGGCGCCGTCCGCGTCGCCGTCGACCAACAGGCCGACCAGCCGATCCTCGTGCTCGCAGCGCGGTCCACGCCCATCCTGCCGATCGTGTGACTCCGCGTCGTTCATCGCTCCTCCAAGTGGGAACCCAACCGTTCCCGCACCCGCCGCCGCGCCTCCAGCACCAGCATCCGCGCCGCGCCCGTCGAACACTCCAGGGCCGCACCGATCGCCTCGTAGCCGAGGCCTTCGCTGGCGCGCAGGTGCAGCGCCATCCGCTGCCGCTCCGGCAGTCGCTCCATCGCCTCGGCCAGGCGGTCGCGGAGTTCGCGCGCCTCCATCCCCGCGCTCGGGTCGCTCGCCAGACCGGCCGGCACCTCGGTGGCCTCGACGCCGGCCGACCGCGCACCGGCCGCGCGTCGCCGCCGCCGTTCGTCGAGCGAGCAACGGACCACGATGCGGAACAGCCAGGTCCGCAGCGCCCCGGCGGCTTCCAGTCCTTCGATGCCGCGCCACGCCCGGACCAGCGCGTCCTGCACCGCCTCCTCCGCCTGCTCTCGCCGCCCGCCCGCCAACCGCTGCGCGAGTCCGAACAACGCCCCGACCTGCGGACGGACGAGCGTCTGGAATGCCGCTGCCTCACCGGCCCGGGCCCGCGCGAGGAGCGCCTCGAGCCGTTCGGCTTCGGAGTCTGGAGTGTCGGCCTGCACGCGCGGAACCATGTGCTCAGCGCTCCGGACTCCAGAAAGCCGGTGGCGTCAGGCTCCAGATGGGAAAAAGCCGACGATCCATGACGGTCACGGTACCGTCCTCCGCCATGCCGCGTGCTCTCCGCTCCGCTCCCCCCGCCGCGGTCCTCGCGTGCCTGCTGTCCTGGTCGTCCGGCGATCGACTCGCGACCCAGGAGCCGGTCGAGGAACTCCCGATCCCTACGCTGCTGGTCGCACCCGCAGACGGCAATGGCGGGCGTACTCCCTTTCCGACCAGCGCACTCGAACTGCGCCGCGTGCTCGGCGAGAGGATCGAGCCGCGCGCCGGCGACCCGGTCGATCCATCCCGCGCCGACGACCCCGAGGCCCCGGTCTGGGAGCGCATCGAGGCCGGCGCGAACGGTGAGTTCCGGCACCGCAGACTCCGCGGCGGCCTGGCCTTCGCGCTGCTCGACGTCGAAGTCGCCGCAACCTGGATGCTGGACCCGCGCGGCGCACGCTCGGTGCGCGTCAACGACGCCCCCTACGCCGGCGATCTCTACTCGCTCGGTGTCTCCCGCGTCCCGGTTCCCCTGGTCGCCGGCCGCAACCGGCTGCTGTTCGAGGCCGGCCGTGGCCGCCTGCAGCCACGCCTGCTCCGTCCCGAGGCGGCGGTGTTCCTCGAGACGATCGACCGCACGCTGCCCGACGTCGTCCGCGGCGATGCGTCGCCGCTGTGGCTGGGCCTGCCGGTGACCAATGCCACCGGTGCCTGGCAGACCGGCCTGACGATCGCGGTGGAGGGTCGGAAGGAGCCGGTCGCGCCGGTGCCGCCGCTGCCACCCTACAGCGTCACGCGCGTCGCAGTACGCACCGGCGCGCCCGAGGCCGGCGAGTTGCCCGACGATCCCGAGGCCGGACACACGCTGACCCTCGCGCTACGCGACGCCGAGGGCACACCGGTCCATCGCACGCAGGTCGCACTGCGCGTGGTCGCGGCCGATGCGCTGCAGGTCCGCACCTTCGTCAGCAGGATCGACGGCAGCGTGCAGTTCTACGCCGTCCAACCGGCCCGCTCGGGCACCTACGGCCCATCCGCCCCGCCCGGCCTCCTGCTGTCGCTGCACGGCGCGGGGGTCGACGCCCGCGCCCAGGCTGGCTCCTACTCGCAGAAGTCCGGCGTCTTCGTGGTCGCTCCGACCAATCGCCGCCCCTTCGGCTTCGACTGGGAGGACTGGGGCCGTCTCGATGCCCTCGAAGTGCTCGCGGACGCCACCGCCCGCTTCGGCACCGACGCCAGCCGCACCTGGCTGACCGGCCACTCGATGGGCGGCCACGGCACCTGGCAACTCGGCGCGCACTTTCCCGACCGCTTCGCGGCGATCGCCCCGAGCGCCGGCTGGCGGGACTTCCGCGACTACGGCGGTGCGGCCGGGTTCGACGTCGACGATCCGATCGGCGCGCTGTTCGAGCGGGCGTCGAGTCCTTCGCGCACACTGCGGCTGCAGAACAACTATGCCGCCCGCGGCATCTACGTCCTGCACGGCGACCGCGACGAGTCGGTGCCGGTCGGCGAGGCCCGCGCGATGCGCGCGCTGCTCGGCGGCTTCCACCCCGACTTCGCCTACTACGAGCGACCCGGTGCGGGGCACTGGTGGGGCGCGCAGTGCCTCGACTGGCCGCCGCTGATCGACTTCGTCACCAGCCGCCAGCGCCCCGCCGACCGCGACGTGCGACACGTCGACTTCACCACCGTCGATCCGGCGCTGTCCTCGCGCCTCCATTGGCTGGAGATCGGCCGGGCACAGCGCTTCGGCGATCCAGCCCGCGCCGAGGCCGACCTGGATTCCGCGGCCCGTCGCTTCACGATCCGCACCGAGAACGTCGCCCGACTGGGTCTGGACCTGACCGCCCTCGCGAGCCCCGGGGCCGACCCCGACGCCGCGCCCCCGCTGCCGGCCGGCGAACCGCTGGCGATCACGCTGGACGGCCAGGAGCTCCCGCCGGTCCCGTGGCCGACCGGGTCCACCACCGTCGACCTCGGCCGCGACGGCGAAGGCGCCTGGCGGCTCCGCGATGCCCCGCCGCGGCCCTGGCGCGGGCCGGGGCGGCCGGGCTCGTTCAAGGCCGCGTTCCAGAACCGCGTCCTGCTGGTCTACGGCACCCAGGGCACCGAGGAGGAGAACGCCTGGGCCTTCCACAAGGCCAGATTCGACGCCGACGTGTTCCGCTACCGCGGCAACGGCGCGCTGCAGATCCTCGCCGACACCGCGTTCCGCGCGGTCGACCACCCCGACCGCAACATCGTCCTCTACGGCCATGCGACCACCAACGCCGCGTGGCGTGCGGTCCTCGAGGCTCCCCCGCTGGTCCCCGAGGGCGGGCGGATCCGAATCGGCGACAAGAGCTTCACCGGCCCCGACCTGGCCTGTCTGTTCGTGGCCCCGCGCGCCGGGAGTGCAGCTGGCGCGATGGTCGGCGTGGTCGGCGGCACCGGAGTCACCGGGATGCGCGCGACCACCGGGTTGCCGTTCTTCGTGTCCGGCGTGCACTGGCCGGACTGGACGGTGTTCCGGGCGTCGGTGTGGCAGGACGGCCTCGGTGGCGTGGTCGCAGCAGGCTTCCTCGACCCCGGCGGCCAGCTCGGCGCCGACGCCGCGTACCGCTGATCGTCGCCTCGACTCCACCGACGGCACCGCTCTGGCCGATCCAGGATGGAGCGAGGTTCCGCCGGCGCCCGACCCGGCCGGTTCCTGGAATCCTCTGGAGATGCCTCGGCGCGTCCCCACAATCCTTCCTCCCCGAATTCGAGCCGAGACGCCCCGGCGGATGGACCCCAAGAGTCGCAACCTCACCTACCACCACGGCGCCGTGAGCCGAACCGACCGCGAGCGCCTGCTCGGTCAGCGCGGCGCGGTCCTGTGGTTCACCGGCCTCTCCGGATCGGGGAAGTCGACCGTCAGCCATGCCGTGGAGCACGAACTCTACCGGGCCGGCCACCTGGTCCAGGTCCTGGATGGCGACAACGTCCGCCACGGCCTGTGCAAGGACCTCGGCTTCTCCGACGAGGACCGGACCGAGAACATCCGCCGCATCGCCGAGGTCGCGAAGCTCTCGGTGGATGCCGGCCTGCTGGTCCTGACCGCCTTCATCTCGCCGTTCCGCGCCGACCGCGACGCCGCCCGCGCGGTGGTCGGCAGCGACCGCTTCCTCGAGGTCTACCTCGACGTGCCCCTCGAGGAGTGCGAGCGCCGCGACCCGAAGGGCCTCTACAAGAAGGTCCGCGCCGGCGAGATCGCCGAGTTCACCGGCGTGAGCTCGCCCTACGAACCACCCACCGCACCCGAGATCGCGCTGCCGACCGCCGAGCTGACCATCGAGGAGTCAGCCGCCCGGGTCGTCGCCCACCTTCGCGAGCACGGATTCCTCGCCGCACCCGCCACCGATCCTTCCACCGATCCCTCCACAGGGGAGTCGAACCGATGAGCCGCTACCAACTCTCCCACCTCCAGGAGCTCGAGCACGAGAGCATCCACATCATTCGGGAGGTCGTGGCCGAGTTCCAGAACCCGGTCATGCTCTACTCGATCGGCAAGGACTCGGCGGTGATGCTGCGACTCGCGCAGAAGGCCTTCGCGCCGGCGCCGATCCCGTTCCCGCTGCTGCACGTGAACACCACGTTCAAGTTCCGGGAGATGATCGAGTTCCGCGACCGCATGGCGAAGGAGGCCAACTTCGAGCTGCGCGAGTGGATCAACCAGGAAGGCGTCGAGGCGAACATGAACCCGTTCGACCACGGCACCCAGCGCTACACCCACGTGATGAAGACCGAAGCGCTGAAGCAGGCGCTGGCGGCAGGAGGCTACGACGCGGCCTTCGGTGGCGCGCGCCGCGACGAGGAGAAGAGCCGCGCCAAGGAGCGCGTGTTCTCGTTCCGCGACAAGAACCACGTGTGGGATCCGAAGAACCAGCGCCCCGAACTCTGGAACGTCTTCAACAGCCGGATCAACAAGGGCGAGTCGATCCGCGTGTTCCCGCTGTCGAACTGGACCGAGCTCGATGTGTGGCTCTACATCCACTACGACGACATCCCGGTGGTGCCGCTGTACTTCGCCAAGGAGCGGCCGATCGTCGAGCGCGAGGGCGCGCTCATCATGAAGGACGACGACCGGCTACCGCTGCTGCCGGGCGAGACGCCGCAGATGCGCAAGGTCCGCTTCCGCACGCTCGGCTGCTACCCGCTGACCGGCGCGGTCGACTCGGAGGCGTCGAACGTCACCGAGATCATCGAGGAGATGCTCCGGACCCGCACCTCGGAGCGCCAGGGCCGCGTGATCGACTACGACGAGGCCGGCTCGATGGAGGAGAAGAAGCGCGAGGGCTACTTCTGAGTCACCCGTGCGAGCTCTCCGTCCATTCATCCCACGCATAGAGCCCCCCAGACATTCCCATGGGCATCCAGGAAGAACTCGACCAGTACGGCATCGACGGCTACCTCGAGCGGTACCGCCAGAAGGACCTCCTCCGGTTCCTCACCTGCGGTTCGGTCGACGACGGCAAGTCGACGCTGATCGGCAGGCTGCTGCACGACTCGGCAATGGTCTACGAGGACCAGGTCGCCGCGGCCAAGAAGGACAGCGCCAAGTTCGGCACCACCGGTGAGGAGCTCGACTTCGCGCTGTTGGTCGACGGTCTCGAGGCCGAGCGCCAGCAGGGCATCACGATCGACGTCGCCTACCGCTACTTCACCACCGAGAAGCGCAAGTTCATCATCGCCGACACGCCGGGCCACGAGCAGTACACGCGCAACATGGCGACCGGCGCGTCGAACTGCCAGTTGGCGATCATCCTGATCGACGCGCGCAAGGGCGTGCTCGACCAGACCCGCCGCCACTCGTTCATCGCCTCGCTGCTCGGCATCAAGCACGTGGTCGTGGCGATCAACAAGATGGACCTCGTCGACTGGAACCAGGAGACCTTCGAGCGGATCAAGGACGAGTACGAGGACTTCGCGGCGAAGCTGCAGATGGGCGATCTGCACTTCATCCCGATGTCGGCGCTGAAGGGCGAGAACGTGGTCCTCGAGAGCGGCAAGATGCCGTGGTTCAAGGGCGGACCGCTGCTCGACTACCTGGAGAGCGTGTCGATCGCCAGCGACCGCAACCTGATCGACTTCCGGATGCCGGTGCAGAACGTGCTGCGTCCGAACCTCGACTTCCGCGGCTTCGCCGGCACCATCGCCTCGGGTGCTGTGAAGGTCGGCGACCCGATCGTCTCGCTGCCCTCGGGCCGGCAGAGCAAGGTCAAGACCATCGAGCGCTACGACGGCCAGCTCAAGGACGCCCACGCACCGATGTCGGTGGTGCTGACCCTCGAGGACGAGATCGACATCAGCCGCGGCGACACCCTCGCCAACCCGAACAACACGCCGCGGCTCGAGACCCGTCTCGAGGCCATGGTGGTGTGGATGCACGAGAAGCCGCTGCAGCTCGACAAGAGCTACCTGATCAAGCACAACACCAACCAGACCGCGGCGACGATCCGGGACGTCCGCTACCGGACCAACGTCAACTCGCTGCACAAGGAGGAGGCGACCGGGCTCGAACTCAACGAGATCGGCCGGGTCGAGATCGAGACCTCGCGACCGCTCGCGGTCGACGCCTACCAGCGCAACCGCGACCTCGGCGCCTTCATCCTGATCGACCGGATCACCAACCACACGGTCGGTGCCGGCATGATCGTCGAGCGCAGCCCGGCCGAGCGGACCCTCGCCCGTCGCCGTGCCTCCGCCGACGCCGGCACCAACATCGCCACCCGCCGCGGCTCGATCACGCCCGCGCAACGCGCCGAGCGCCTCGGCCAGAAGCCGTTCACGATGTGGTTCACCGGTCTGCCGCGCTCCGGCAAGACCGGCCTGGCCTACGGCCTCGAGAAGGCCCTGTTCGAGCGCGGCATCTTCTGCCGCGTGCTCGACGGCGAGAACCTCCGCGGCGGCCTCAGCGACGACCTCGGCTTCGCCGCCGACGACCGCTGGGAGCACCAGCGCCGCGCCGCCCAGGTCGCGCGGATGGACAACGAGCACGGCATGGTCACCCTGGTGGCCCTGGTCTCCCCGCTCGACGCCGACCGCGAGCAGGCCAGGCGCATCATCGGCCCCGAGAACTTCCTCGAGGTCTACTGCGACGCCCCGCTCGACGTGGTCGAGCAGCGCGACGACCGCGAACTCTACGCGCGCGCCCGCCGCGGCGAGATCGAAGGCCTCACCGGCGTCGACGCGCCGTACGAGCCGCCGCTGTCGCCGTTCCTGCGGCTCGACACGGCCGACAAGTCGGTCGAGGAGAACGTCGCGATCCTGCTCGATGCGCTCACCGGGCGTGGGCTGATCGGCTGAGGGGCGACGGCGCGGCTCGGGCACGCGCCGACTCCGAGGACTTTTACACCCGGTGCCAGGCACGCGTTGTAAACGTCCCGGAAGCTCCGACGGCTCCGGATCAGAACCTCGGGAAGCCGGGTTCCTGCTGGAGCCCCTCGAGGTCCGCCGACTCGATCCACTCCCGGAGTGCGTCGCGCCGTTCGAGCGGTAGCCGCTCCGAGAGGTCGACGAGACCTTCGAGGGCGGCACGTCGCCAGGCCGCCCCCTGGCGTTCGGACACCGCCTCGTCGTCCCGAGAGGCGACGGCGGCGAGCCGAAGGAACTGCTGCGCACCCTTGGCCTGCTGGACCGGGTCGCCGCCGATCTCCAGCCGCTCGCCCGCGAGTCGGGCGGCGGTCTGCCAGTCGTGCGCTCCGAGCGCGGTGCGGAAGCGGACCATCTGTACTTGGTGGAACAGCCGATGCCCCGTCACGGAACCGTCGACCAGTTCCAGGTAGGTGCGACAGGCGCCCAACGAGCGATCGAGAACCACGCTCGCGTCGTCGGCGCCGAATCGGTGCAGCTCCTCGCCCAACCGTCCGGACGCCAGCGCCGCCTCCAGGTAGTAGCGGCTGACGGCCGGGAAGTCCGCGACCAGCGACCAGGCCAGCTCGGCGCTGCGCCGGAGCGGTACCAGCGCGTCGCGACGCGCTCCACGCTTCAACAGCATCGCCGCCTCGCAGCGCGCGGCGAGCTGCGCCTGGCTCCGGAGTTCGGCGCTCGGTGAGCCCTGCTTCAGCAGCCTCTCGTGCACCGCCCGCGCGGCGAGCAGCTCCGACGCCGTGTCGTCCAACTCACCCGCCCGCAGCAGCGAGAAGGCCAGCTGGGTCCGGATGTGGGCGATCTGCAGCTCCAGTTCCGGGTCCGACCCGTCACGTTGCAGACAACCGAGCAACGCCTGCAGCCCGGCCCGATACGCCTCGCAGGCGCCCCGGTGATCACTCGCCTTGGTGGCGACGAAGGCCCGCGCCAGCTCGTACTCGGCGATCCGGCGCTGCCACGCCGCGGCGGTGTCGAGGGTCCGGCGCGCTTCGACGTCGGCAGCGACCTCGCTGAGGACGTCGCGCGCCCGGCGGAGTTCACCCCGGGTGGCGAGGTCCAGGGCGAGCGCAGCATGGTTGGCCAGCAGATCGGTCCACACCACCGTCTGCCACGGCAGTTCCATCGCATGGTCCGTGGGCTCCGGGCCCTCGAGCAGGGCACGCAGCTCGTCGATGCAGCGCCGGTAGGACCGCTCCGCCGCCTCCCGCTCGCCGATCTGGGTCTGCAGGTGCGCCGCGTGGTTGCGCGCCCGGGCGACCCGCCGCCTCGTCTCAGGATCGTCCGGGCGCAGCGCGAGCAGCCGTTCCTCCAGGTCGAGCGCATCGTCGAGCAGTTGCCGTCTGATCTCGGTAGCGTGCGGGACGTCGCGCAGGACGTCCCGCCCCACCTGGGTCAGCAGCCGCTCCACCGACTCCGCGGCCGTCGCGAACCCGGCGGTGGCGCTCGCCGCTTCGGCGCGCGCGTGTTCTCTGGCCCGTTCGGCCACCCGCGCGCCGTCCTCGGCCCGGCGGCGCGCGTCGTCGATCAGCAGCAGCGCCGCGACCAGCCCGACGACCGCGCACAGGACGACCGCGGTGACCACGCGGTTGCGGCGCACCCACCAGCGGAGTTCCGCCAGCGCACCCGTCCGGTAGGCACGGACCACCCGCGAGTCCCGGAACGCGATCAGGTCGTCGCGCAGCGCCTCCGCGGTCGGGTAACGGGATCCAGGATCACGGGCCATGGCACGCGCCTGGATGGCCAGCAGTTCGGCAGGTCCGCTGCGCGGTGCCAGGGGCTCGGGTGGGCCCCGTCGCAAGGAGTCGAGCACCGTGCGGTGGCTGGCTTCGCGGCTGTCGGCCTCGTAGGGCGGACGGCCGGCCAGCAGCTCGTACAGCATCGTGCCGACGGCGTAGACGTCGCTCTGCGGTCCGACCGCGCTCGCCACCGCGTCGGCCTGCTCCGGACTCATGTAGGCGGGAGTCCCGAGGACATCGCCATCGCGGGTCAGCAGCGCGGAGTCCTCCCCCGGCTCCGTGACCGCACGTCGTAGCGCGGCGTCGACGCCCCCAGCCCGGCCCTCGCTGACCGCCAGTCCCCAGTCGGCGACGTAGACCTCGCCGAACTCGCCGACCATGACGTTCTCCGGCTTGAGGTCCCGGTGCACCACGCCGCGCGAGTGCGCGAAGGCCACCGCCTCGCAGACCCGGATCAACACGCCCAGCACCCGGCTGCGGCTCCAGGATCCGTCCGCCCGCCGCAGCGCGGCGAAGCCCTGCGCAAGACTCTGGCCGCGGACCAGGGCCATCGTGAAGAACGGGCGCCCGTCCTCCCGGATGCCGATGTCGTGCACCGGAACGATCGCGGGATGCTCGAGCTGGGCGGTGATGCGGGCCTCTTCGAGGAAGCGCCCCAGCCGCCTCGGGTCGTCCGCCGCGTCCGCCAGCAGGGTCTTGCGGGCGACGTCGCGGCCGAGTTCCCGGTCGTGCACCCGCTCGACCTCCCCCATCCCGCCGGTCGCCAACCGACCCTCGAACCGATAGCGCTCCTCGGACACCACGCCCGCGACCGCCGGACCACCGCCTGGAGGAGCGTCGGGTTCTCCGAACACGTCTTCCAACTCCTGCCATGCGGCGTGCAGCGCCCGCAGGCGTTCGGCCGACGCAGGATGGGCCGCGACGAGCTCCTCGAGGTCGTCGGCACCGTCCGCCTCCCGCCGTTCGAGGAAGCCCGCGAACAGTTCGCGGGCCCGGTCCCGCTCCCCCGGGTCGCTTCCGGGTGCTCGACCGCTGATCACGCCCCCTCCACCAACTGGTCGGCAAGTGCTGCGGTGGCGCGCGCCAACAGCTGGCGCAATGCGGTCCGGTCCAGGCCCCGCTCGGCTGCCATCTCGCCGCGGTCCCGCTGCAGGATCCGCGCGTCGACCAGCACCTCGCGATGACGGGGCGACAGCCGGTCGAACGCAGCCTCGATGCGCGCCACCTCTTCGCGTGCCGAGGCGTCGCGACTGGGAGTGCAGACCGAGCGGTAGGCCCCTACCAGCTCCTCCGCCTGCGCGGCGTCGAGCGCGCGCTCCTCCTGCTCGGGGCTCCGCCTGGCGGCATTCCAGAACGCGTGGCGGTCGGCGATCTTCCGCAGCGCGGTCCGGAACAGCCACCGTCGCAGTCCCTCGCCACCGCCGTGGCGGAACGACGCCCGGTGATCGAGGACCTCGGCACAGACCGATTGGACGACGTCGGCCGAACTCTCGTAGCGCCGCAGGTGGGCGCCGAACCGCAGCCTCACGAAGGCGTGCAGCCCGGGGAGACACGAGCGTAGTAGCGGCCCGAGATCCTCGTCCGGCGGCGAGGACCCGGTGTGTGGATCTGGATCGGCTCCGGAACGGGTCACGTCGAGCCAGTGTAGCGTCAACCGGACCACGGCTGCCGTTCCCGAGGACGCAGCGCCTCGCCCGCACGATCCCAGCGTGAGACGTGCTCCACGACCCGCCTCAGAGAGCGCCGCCCTGCGCGGTGCTCAACGCGTTCGAATGCACGAGCCCCATCGGATTGGCGGCGAAGTCCAGAATCGCGAACGTCGTGTGGAAGTCGACGCCGCGGGCCGCCGGATCCACCGGCCAGGTGAAGGTGAGGCTCGCCTCTCCCTGCAAGTCGACCTGCACCGCCGCGCTGACGATCACGTCGTGGTGCAGCAGGCAACCGGTCGCGCCGAGCGGCGACAGGTCCCAAGGGAGCGCGATGCTGCCGTATCGGTTGGTGTCGGAGCCGATGTGCAGGACTCCAGTGGTCCCCGGAATCGTGTCGGCCAACCGGTAGGTCGTCGGCTGCCCCTGCTGCGGACCGCAGGTGCCGTTCCCGTGCTCGACGGTCTGCACCGGGTTCCTGCCGCTGCGCCCGGGACACCCGGCCCCGAGTTGCTGCACGGTGCCGGGCTGGACGACCCGATACTCGGCGACCGCTGTGTGATCGCCGGTGACCTGGAAGCTCACCTGGCCCAGGCCGACGAAGCGCGGAGTGCCGTCGATGACCCAGCGCCGGAAGGTGTCGCAGTCCCGGGTCGGCGGTGCGATGAGCGTCACCGTGGTTCCCGGCAGGTACTCGAGGTCGAACCCGGTCCAACCTTGTGTCGAACCGTTGAGATCCGACGGCTGCGCCCGCACCAGAACGGCCGGGCCCGGACTGGACGACCGGACGGTGATCGTGGGAATCACGGTCCAGGTGTCGAGCGCAGCCCGCACGCGATCCCAGACCATTTCGTGGGCCGCCTCGGACACCGCGGTCCGCGAGGCGTCACGGTCCGAGCCCTCGACGTCGAAGGCGCCGAACACGTACTCCCGAGGCGCAGGGTTGCCACTGGCGTCCAGGAACGTCACCCGCAGCAGCCCCGTCTCGCAGTGGTCGAAGCGGCCGCCAGGATCGTACGACCCCGCCAGGTGCTCGATCTCCAACGCGGCGTTGAAGCGTTGCACGGAACCGAGCGAGAGGCCGAGGGCGGCGCCGTAGATCCGGATCCGGTCGTCGAGGGACACGCTGCCCCAGGTCGGGAAGAAGCGCCGATCGGAATGGAACCCGTTGAAGAACTCCGCATCGAGCGAAGCCTGCTGGAAGTGGCCGAGCGCCACCCGCTCGTACATCCCTGTCAGGTCGAGCAGGGTGGTCTCGTTGGGACTGACTCCGATGCAGCCGACCCGATGGTTCAAGCGGGTCGCGGACATCCCGAACGCCGCCGCAGTCTGCTGCAGCGTCGGCGCGACGAAGCGCTGCTCGACAGCGAGCCCGATCCGCGTGTTGGGGTCGAAGATCATTCTCCGGAGCGCCGACTCGAGGCTGTTGGTGTTGGTCGGCCCCGAGCCGGTCGGACACGAGCCGGTGCGTCCGATGGCCCACGGCAAGGCGTCGCGCAGCGTGGCCGCGCCGCGATCCACCGCCGCCAGGCCGTGCGCGCGGTGCAGGACCAGCATCGCGGCCCCCGGATCGAAGCGCTGGCCCTCGTTGATCTTCGCCACGATCCCGCCACCGACCGACTTCAGCCAGGCACCGGTGATCCCGTCGGTGCCGGTCAGCCGGTCGCGGACCCGACGCTCCAGGTCGTTCCGCGCGTTGTCGAGCATCACTACGTCGTACTGGACGAGCCCGCCGAACAACGGCCGACGCTCGACGTCGATCACCCGACCCAGGTTGGTGTTCATCAGCGTCTGCACCCGAGCCTCGCTGACCCCCTGGTACGACCACCAGGCCTCGCCCGACGCCTCCACGACGATCGCGTCGAAGCGGTCCTGCGAGATGCGCTCCAGGTCGTAGATCCGCATCCCGTTGGCCGCGTTCCAGGCATGGAT
This sequence comes from bacterium, assembly GCA_030432695.1. GTDB lineage: Bacteria > Planctomycetota > UBA1135 > UBA1135 > UBA2386 > JAUILN01. The sequence goes on from JAUILN010000005.1 coordinate 254,163, forward strand.
CGTGGCCATGGTCGCGTCGTAGAAGTGCCGGAAGGCCCGCCCCCCTCGGCCCCCGTTGGCCACCATCACGCAGGAGAATCGCGTCGAGCCGTTCTTCGAGTAGCGCTCCAGATCGACCAGCCGCGCCTGGTTCGTGTTCACGTACGAGTTGACCTGCAGCGGCGTCACGTCGACGTACCACCACCAGGTCCGTGCGTCCGCGCCGGTGTTCGGCACCATCAGGGCCGCGTGGCGGGTCGTGCCGTTGTCGTCCCAGCTCTCCAGGTCGATCAGCCGGGCCCGGTTGCGCCCGAGTTCGGTGCCGACCTGCGCGCTCGTCAACCCGGAGTAGAACCACCAGTTCTTGTCGAAGCCGTAGCTCGGCGCGTTCGACACCGCGGTGACGGTCAGCCGGAGTGGCGACGTCGACTCCACTTCGATATCGGTCGGCCGCAGCCCGGTCTGCTTCATCACCGTGAGGTCGGTGAGCGTCTGACCCGTCCGCAGGACCGTGGGGACGTGCCCGCCCGGGTCGCGGTCGTCCTGGGCGACCGCCGCGGCGAGCGACAGGAGAACGAGGACGGCGGATCGGCAGAGGTTCGGCATGGTCGGGATTCCTGGGGCGTAGGAGGCTGGGTCACGGGACACGCTCCGATCCAGTGCTCGAACTCGTGCCCGGGACGAAGCCGCGAAACGCAGCCGAATCGGTGGATTCGGCGAGCCTGCACACCAAGGAACACTGCGTGGCGATGTCCTGGGTGCGAGGGCGGGTGCTGGGCGGAGTGGTCTCCGGTGACTCAGCCTCCTGGAGGCTCCGGGAGACAGCCGGCGCAAATCCGCAGCGTGACGCGACCCGACCGAGAAAATCGTCGCCCGAGGCCTCCCCCGCAGTGCCGCTACCATCCCCCATCGAAGTTCTGCGAGACTCCGGTGCCAGTACACCCGGTGCCAGGCGCGCGCTGTGGACGTCGCCGGTGCCCGACCCGCCTCCATGCCCCCACGACGCCGTCTCCTCTTCGCCTTCCTCTACCTCACCGAGGGTGCGCCCATCGGGCTGATCTGGTGGTACCTGCCCACCGAGCTGCGCCAGCGCGGCGTCGACGTCGAGACCATCGCCGCACTCACCGCCAGCCTCGCGCTGCCCTGGGCCCTGAAGTTCCTGTGGGCGCCCCTGGTCGACGCCCTGCGCGGCCCGCGCTTCACCTTCGCCGCCTGGGTGATGCTCGCCCAGTGCGGCATGATCGCGACGCTGCTGCCGCTGGCGCTCCGTGAGCCCCTCGAAGATCTCGGCCTGCTCACCGGATTGCTGCTGGCGCACGCGTTCTGCGCCGCGACCCAGGACGTGGCCATCGACGGCTGGGCGGTCGGCGAGTCCGAGGCCTCCGAGCGCGGCTCGCTCAACGGCTGGATGCAGGCCGGCATGCTGCTCGGGCGGCTCGCGTTCTCGGGCGGCGCGCTGGCACTCGGCACGGCGATCTCGCTGCGCGGGACCGTCTCCGCGTTGATCGCCGTGCTGGTGCTCGGACTCGTCGTCGTCTCCCTGGCACGGCCTCCGCGGTCCATCGCCGACGACGACGCCCACCTCCCGGTCGGCGCCCGCCTCCGCGAGGTCGTGACCGCGCTGCTGCGCGCGAGCCGTCTTCCCGCGGTGCGCTACGCCGCGCTACTGGCGCTCGTCGGCGGCGCCGGCTTCGAGGTCGTCGGCGCCCTGGCCGGTCCCTTCCTCACCGACCTCGAACGCGACCGTGGTGAGGTCGGCCTGTTCTGGACCCTCGCCGCCTGCGCCTCGATCCCCGGCGGATTGCTCGCCGGTCGCCTCGCCGACCGCCTCGGCCACGCGCGCACCGCGCGTTGGATGCTGCTCCTGCTCACCGTCTCGGCTGGCGCCGTCGCGTTCAACGCGACCCGCGGGACGTCCCTCGGCATCTCGGCCGAGGCGACCCTGCTGCTGGTGTTCTTCGCGCTCGGCACGTTCAACGCCGTGACCTACGCGCTGTTCATGGACCTCTCGGCAGCGACCGCCCGCGCCACCACCTTCAGCGCCTTCGTCGGGCTGACCAACCTCTGCGAGGCGTGGGCTGCGCGGCTCGGAGGAGGCCTGGTGGAGTCCTCGGGCTATGCGACGGCATTCGCGGTGCCGGCAGCAATCGGCTGCGTGGCGTTCGTGCCGCTGACGGCGCTGGTGCGCGCGTGGCGGGCCAGCAGCTCGTGACACGAGGAGACCCTCCTCCTGACAGTCGGCGAGCTCCGCCGGGACTGCCCCGCCACCGGGCAAGCGCGCCGGACGGACGCCGACCGAGAACAGGATGGAATTGCCGCGAACGGCCTACCGCCGGACCGAGTGCGCGTGGCCGGAGAGCAGATGGAACGAGCCGCCGCGCGCCACCCGTCGCCTGAAGTCTTCGAACTCGCTCGCGGCCAGCGGTTCCGCGATCGCTCGATCGGTCGGCCGGCACGCGTCGCGTATTCCCACTCCGCATCCGGTCAGGACCCGGTCGGCAACCTCGGCTCCGGCAAGCTCGACAGCGTCTTCGCGATCGGCGAACTCGGTCAGGGATCGTTCCGCCTGGTCGTGCAGACGATCGAATCGTCGCCGAACCTGCCGCAACTGCGGACGCTGATCCGCGGGACGTCATGCGGCGACCAGCTCGGTAGTCGGTCCCCGTGCGATCAGGCCTGGCCTGCCCACCGAGCTGCTGCAGCCGGGTGTCGACCTCGACCCCCGCGCCGCGCTCGCCTCCGGACTCGCACCGGCGGGTCCTACCCCGCACACGGCGCGGCCAGTCCGGGGGTCACCCCCACAACGCCCATGACCACGGCAAGCGTGTGGATCCGGCCATCGTCCTGCAAGGGCACGGCGGAGGAGTCGACCAGCACCCCGTCGAGCCGTGCTTCGACCACCCCGACGCTGACGTGGTCGGGGTTCTCCACCCCGATCCGGTAGGTGCTTCCGCCGTGCCGCCAGGAGACCGCGAAGCGCGGCCAGGAGCACGGGATACAGGGCGCCACGGCGAAGTGACCGCCCTGCCGGGTCAGCCCGAGGATCGACTCCAACCCGAGTCGATACATCCACGCGGACGACCCCGTGTACCAGGTCCAGCCACCCCGACCGGTGTGCTCGGGATGCGTGTAGACGTCGGCCGCCACCACGTAGGGCTCGACCCGATACCGCTCGACGTCGGCGGGCTTCCGGGTGTGGTTGATCGGATTGAGCATGTGGAACAGCTCGACCGCCTGGTCGCCGTAGCCGAGCTTCGCCAGCGCCATCACGGTCCACACCGCGGCGTGCGTGTATTGCCCGCCATTCTCCCGGACCCCCGGCAGGTAGCCCTTGATGTAGCCCGGGTCGACCGCCCACACGTCGAACGGCGGCGTCAGGAGCTGGATCAACCCCGCATCCCGCCGCACCAACTGCATGCAGACCGACGCCAGCGCACGCTCGGCACGGCGCCGCGGCGCGACCCCCGACAACACCGCCCAGCTCTGGGAGATCGCATCGATACGGCATTCCCGCGACTGCGCCGAGCCGAGCGGCGTGCCATCGTCGAAGTAGGCGCGACGGTACCAGTCGCCGTCCCAGGCCTGCTCCAGCATCGCCTCGAGCCGCAGGCGGTCGCTGCTCCAACGCGCGGCACGCGCCTCGTCGCCGTGAGCCACCAGCAGTTCGCCGAACTCCCTCAGGATCTGGGCGAGGAACCAGCCGAGCCAGACACTCTCACCCGACCCCTGGGAGCCCACCCGGTTCATCCCGTCGTTCCAGTCACCGCAACCGATCAGCGGCAGCCCGTGGCGTCCCGTCGCCAGGCTGCGCTCGACCGCGCGCACGCAGTGCTCGAGCAGAGTACCCACCTGCCCGGAGGTCTCCGACTCGCCGTAGGCCTCCTGCTGATCCGGCTCGAGAGCGGCACCCCGCAGGTACGGAACGGGCGCATCGAGCAGCTCGCGGTCGCCGGTGGAGCGGACGTAGTGACAGACCGCGAACGGCAGCCACAGCAGGTCGTCGGAGCAACGGCTGCGCAGACCACGGCCGGTGTGGGCATGCCACCAGTGCTGGACGTCACCCTCCTCGAACTGCCGCGCGGCGCAACGCAGCAGATGGTCGCGGTAGATGTCGGGCCGGCTGATACCGAGCGCCATCACGTCCTGCAACTGATCCCGGAACCCGAACGCGCCGCCCGGCTGGAAGAACCCGGTGCGCGCCCAGAACCGCGAGCTCATGGTCTGGTAGAGCAGGAAGCGGTTCATCATCAGGTCGAAGGAGTCGTCTGGCGTCTCGACCTGCACCGCGCCGAGCGACTCCTCCCAGCGTGCCTCGACCTGTGCCAGCGCGCGCCGGCTCGCGGCGACGTCGCCGAACCGCTCGACCAGGTTCCTGGCGTGCGCCCGGTCGTTGCCCTGCCCGAGCAGGAGCACCAGCTCGCGGGTCTCACCCGGCTGCAGATCGACGAGCACGTGGAGCGCCGCGCAGGGCTCCAGGCCGGCACCGAATCGGTGCGCGAGCGAGCGGCGCCGCAGCGCTGCGGGTCGCCGCAGCGAGCCGTTGCGCCCCAGGAACTCGCGACGATCACCGGTGGCCGAATCCGGCGGCACGCTGGAATGCGCGAAGGCCACGCGCCCGGGGAAGTCCGAGTTGTAGGCGTTCCGGGCCAGGATCCCGCCGTACGGTCCGTCCTGCTCGGTCACCACGAACCGCTGCTCGCCGACCCGCGGTGGACACAACGCCCACTCGCTGTAATCGAACACCCCCACCCGACGCGCCGTGCGCCCGGTGTTGTGCAGGGACAGCAGCTTGAACTTCACCGGCTCGTCGGCGTGCACGAACACCGTCAATTCGCAGGTGATGCCGTGGTGATGATGGTCGTAGCGGGTGAAGCCTGCGGCGTGCCGGGTCACCCACCGCCCGTCCTCGCGTCGCCGCGGCAGGGGCCCCGGCGCCGCGCCCCAGACCTGTGCGCTCGACTCGTCGCGCAGGTAGATCGCCTCACCACTCCACTCGCCGACCGGATCGTTGCCGAACGGAGTGAGCCGGTTCTCGCGGCTGTTCCCCGACCACGTGAAGGCCGCGCCGGTGGCTCCGACCACGCTGCCGAAGTTCGGGTTGGCCAGCACGTTGACCCAGGGCAGGGGCGTGTCGGCCTCGCCTTCGAGCACCACGACGTATTCCTTGCCGTCGGCGGAGAAGCCGCCCAGCCCGTTGCCATGGATCAGCGCCGGCACCGCCACTTCGCATGCTGCCCCGGCGGCATCTCCCGAGATCCGGCTCGCGCCTTCCGGCATCTGCCGGGGCCATACCGGATCCAGGTCGTGGATGCTGAGCTGGGCCGCGAGGTCGCCCCGCTCCCCGTTCAGCACCGCCCGCGCGGCGGCCAGCAGCAGCACGTGCGACGCATCGGGCATGCCGTCCTTGCGGAGCAGGAACACCCCTCCCCGTCGCCGCAACCAGGGCGCCCACGGCCCGTGCTCGAGCAGGGTCTCGAGCTGCTCCTGCATCTCGTCCAGGTAGCTGCGCGGCAGGTCGTTCAGGATCACCACGTCGGCCGCCAGGCCGATGAGCCGCCAATAGTCCTGGGCCCGCAGCGCCTGCAGCACCAGCTCCAGGTTGCTCGCCCGCACCACCCGCACCACCAGGATCGGCAGATCCCCGGAGATCCCGTGCGGCCACAGCCCGGACTGCCCCAGGGTATTCGCGGCCAGGAACGCCGGATCGGCGCGCAAGACCGGGTCTGACCAGAGCACCCTCGAGGCGAGGCGCGAGAAGGTCTGTGCCTCCTCCCCGGAGATGCCGAGGTGCGTCAGCCGCATCTGCGACTGGGTGGCTGCCAGCGCGAATGCTCGGGACGCCGAGTTCGGGGCGTCGTACTTCTCCGCCAGGGCCACCGCAGCACTCCTGCTGGTGGCGATTCCGGTGGCGAACGCGAGGCGGACCCGCTCGCCCGGTTCGATCCGGACCCGCTGCCGCAGACTGAAGACCGGATCGAGGACCGCACCGGTGGTTCCGGACAGTGCACGGCCATCCAGCACGATCGGTGCCTCGGCGGTACGCCCCCGGCCGATGAACCGCATCCTGTCGGTTTCCCACTCGATCGCGCCGTGCACGCCACTCTCGGCGCTCAGCGCGTGGACCGCCCATAGCGTCGGATCCCCCGGTGAGCGCGGCCGCCGCCCGCACAACAGCGCCGTGCAATCGGCCAGGTACTCGGTCTGCAGGAACAACTTCTGGAACACCGGGTGCGACAGGTCCTCGGCCGGAGGCGCGAGCACGATCTCCACCAGCGTGGTGACCTCGATCTCGCGCGGCGTCTGCGAGTGGTTGATCAGGGTGACGCGCCGGACCTCCACGTCATCCTCGGGCGATACGGTGATCTCCAGGCGGGTCTCGATCGAGACGTCGTGGCGCACGAACTGCGCCTCATCGCCGTGGAACGTCACCTCGTATCGATCGGCCTCCCGACACAGCGGCTGGTAGGTCGCCGACCATGCGTGGCCATTGCGCACGTCCCGTAGATAGACGAAGTGGCTGCCCGGATCGCTGGCCGAATCGGCACGGTGTCGGGTGACCGACTGGTCACACCACGTGCTGCTGCCGCCACCGGCATTGGTGACGACCACCGTGTAGCGCCCATTGGAAAGGAAATGCGCGCTCGGGTGGATCGTGTGCGGCGATCGGAAGCGCCGCGGCGCGAATCCGGGCGGCATCGGCTCCGTTCGGGTCGGCTCCTCCGGCCGCAGACGGGTCACCGGCTCGAAGCGCGGCACCCGCTCCTGGAGCAATGGCTCGGTGGCCCGGATGCGCGGGTCGCGGTGGAAACGACGCACCATGACCGCATCGAGGCACGCATTGGTGAGCGCCACCATGCTCATGCCCTGGTGGTGGGCGAACCATGCCGTCACCGGCCGCATCCGCGCGGCGCCCTGGGTTGGCTCCCCATCGAGTGTGGCGGTCGCCCGCGGCGTGTAGTCCAGCGCTTCCACCAGACCGAAGCGGCCGGTGGCGCCCGCGGCATCGAGCTTCCGGAAATTGGCTGCGGCCGCGGTGGGATCGATCAGCGCAGCCAGCGCCGTGGCGTAGGGGGCGACCACCAGGTCCTCGGTCAGCCCGCGCTTCATGCCCAGACCAGGCACGCCGAAGGCTTTGTACTGGTAGTCGCCGTGCGGACCGGCAACGTCGTAGCCGGACTCGGAGATGCCCCAAGGCACCCGCATCCTCGTGCCGTAGCGGATCTGCGCGCGCACCGCAGACCGGCAGGCGCTTTCCAGCAGCGATTCCGAGTGGCTGCGCAGGAACAGCAACGGCATCAGGTACTCGAACATCGAGCCGCTCCACGACACCAAGGTGGTGGTCCGCTCGACGCTGACGAGGGCGCGGGACAGTCGGAACCAGTGCTCCTGCGGGATCTGGCCCCGCGCGATCGCCAGGAAACTGGCGAGCCGCGCCTCGGAGGCGAGCAGGTCGTAGTGCGACTCGTCCAGCCGGTCGGGACCGCCCGGATCCGCGAGCCGGTAGCCGGTACCGAACATCCCGCGCTTGTCGTCGAACAGGAACTGCCACTGCATCGCGTCGGCGATCCGCCGGCACTCCTCGGCCAGCTCGCGCAGCTGCGGCAGGCACTCCGCCGGCGCCGACGACGCCGCCCAGACCCGATCCACCGCAGCATCCAGCAGCGACGCCCATTGCTGCAGATCCTCCATCGCCACGTCGTCCGGCATGGTCCTGACGAGGTCGTCCACGACCCGGCGCAGGACCGGAGGTCGCGGGGCGGGTGGATCACACTCGCCATCCGCGCGGTCCCGCTCCGCGCCCACCGCGAGCTGCAGCGCCGCCAAGGCTGCCTTGCAGGCCGCGGAAGCGACCTCCTGCCGCTCGCCGGTCTCTGCGGTCCGCGGCAGCCGCTCCAGCAGCTCGACCAGTACCGCCGCCGTGTCCAGAGCCCCGCCCGCGAGACGGCGACGATCCGACTGCGCGGACCACGCGTCCTCTGCGGACAACTCCTGCAGGCCGGCCGCCAAGGTCATCAGCGAGCTGGCCAGATTGCCGCTGTCGACCGTGGAGACGTAGCGCGGCGCGAGCGGAGTTCCGGACTGCGTGTCGTACCAGTTGAGCAGGTGGCCCCGGTACAGCTCGAGCTGGCCGATGCTCCGCAGGGTCGCCGTGATCCGCGCCACGAGCTGCTCGACAGAGAGGTGGCCGAGGTCGTAGGCGCAGAGCGCCGACAGCAGGTACATGCCGATGTTGGTCGGCGAGGTCCGGTGCGCGATGCGCGGCTCGATCGGGTCCTGGACGTTGTCGGGCGGCAGCCAGCGATCCTCCACGGTCACGTACCGCTCGAAGTAGTGCCACGTGTGGCGCGCGATCCGGCGCAGCTCCGCCGTATCCTCGGCGCCCAGCGCCCGCCGCGCCCGCACCGCGGACCGACTCAGCCACCACGCGATCCATGGTGATGCGCACCACGCGACCAACAACGGCAGCGTGACGACGATCACCGCCGGTCGGGCCCACAGCACCGCCGCGAAGATCAGCAGGGCCGCGGCCGGGCCCGCCCACATCTCCGCCAGGAACGCGACCGGACCCTGCCGGTCGGCGCGGCCGCTGGCGCGCGCCGCGGCGGCGGCGTCAGTCTCCCATTCGAGCAGGTGACGCCGGGTGATCGTCATCCGCACCAAGGTCACGGCGATGGCGTGCACCATCTGCACCGCCACACAGGCGAGCAGCGTGGTCTGCAGGAGGACCCTCGCACCGGCGGTTTGGACCTCCGCCCCGATGTCGTTCAGGAACACTCGGAGCGGCTGCTCGGGTCGTGGGCCACCGAGCAGTTTGACCAGTGGCGGAACCAGCGGGAACGCCGGTACCGCCAGCGCCATGAGGGTCCAGACCAGCGCGCTGCCAGGCAGGCAGGTCCAGCCGAGCAGCAGTGCGGCCAGGAGCGTCGGCGCCAACAGGCTGCGGCGCAGGTTGTCGACGATCTTCCACCGACCGATCCACGGCAGCCGGTTGCGCTCCAGACCCCGCGGCGTGAATACCCACGGCAACGCCGTCCCCAGGATCTGCCAGTCACCGCGGACCCAGCGATGCAGCCGTCTGGAGTGGGCGACGACGCTGCTGGGGAAGTCGTCGACGAGTTCGACGTCGGAGACCAGCGCACAGCGGGCGTACAGCCCCTCGAACAGGTCGTGCGACAGCACCGCGTTCTCGCCGACCCGGCCCGCGAGCGCCGCCTGGAAGGCATCGACGTCGTAGAGGCCCTTGCCGACGAAGCTGCCTTCGCCGAACAGGTCCTGGTAGGTATCGGAGACCGCCGTGCTGTACGGATCGACTCCGGTGTGTCCTGCGTAGGTGCGGGCGAACAGCGAGCTGGTGGCACTCGCCATGGTGACACCGACGCGCGGCTGCAGGATGCCGTAGCCGGCGACCACCCGACCCGCCGCCGGATCGAACTGCGGGCGCTGCAGCGGGTGCTCCAGGATCCCGATGAGCTGCTGAGCGGTGTCGCGCGGCAGGCGCGTGTCGCTGTCCAGCGTGAGGCAGTAGCGAACGCCGCGCAGGACCGACGGATCGCCGCTCTGCACCTCGAAACCGGTGTCGACCGCGCCGCGCAGCAGGCGATTGAACTCCTCGATCTTGCCGCGCTTCCGCTCCCAACCCATCCACACGCCCTCGCTCGCGTTCCACTGGCGCGCGCGGTGGAACAGGAAGAAGCGATCGGCCGTGCCGGCCGCATACCGGGCATTGAGTGCGGCGATCTCGGCGAGGGCGGTCGCCAGGACCGTGTCCTCGCCGGGCAGAGTGGGTGTCGCCGCGTCCGGGAAGTCGGTGAGCAGCGCGAAGTCGATGTGCGGATCGGCATTGCCCAGCGCGTGCACCTCCAGCTGCGCCACCAGTCGCCGAGCGCTCTCCTCCGAGGTCAACAGCGTCGGCACGATCACCACCGTGCGCGCGGCCAACGGCACGCCGTCGCTCAGGTCGAGCCGCGGCAGCTTCTTCGGACGGATCACCAGGTGAACGAGCCGATGCAGCAGCAACGTGGCCAGTTCGCTCGCCGGAATCAGCGCCAGTCCGACGACCAACACCTGGAGCCACAACGGCTGTTGCCAGCTACCGCTGAGGGCGAGCGCCGCGACCGCGCCGGCCGCGGTGAGCAGGGCGAGGGATCCCAGGTAGAGCGGCGTGGCGTGCCGGAGCACCTGGCGCCGCAGCCACTGCCCGACCGGTGGCGAATGGGCGACGTCGCGCTCGAGATCGACGCGACCCGCGCCGATCAGGTGGTAGCCCACGTGGGCCGCCCGCGCGGCCACTCCGCCGGCTTCGGCAGCCTGCCGGGCGCTCTCGATCGCCCGCAGCGCGACCCTCACCTGAGCCTCACCGCTGTGATCGGCGAGCTCCTCGATGGCATGCCGGTAGCTGTCGCGGCTCGCGAAGGTCATCCGCGTGTAGGTACCCGGCGGATCGCGGGACAGGACCGCCTCGATGAGACTCACCTCCTCGACGAGGTCGTTCCAGTCGGTCGAGGCACACAGCCGCAGGCTGTTGATCGAGTTGCCCATCGACAACTGGCGCATGGCGAGCCGCTGATGGCCGGCGCGCACCGCGTCCTCGACGGTGGTCCCCGCCGCGATCAGATGCTCCTCGAGATGCCGACGCAGCTCGGCGGCGCTGGAGCCGTACTCGCGCATCCGCTGCAGCAACTGGTCCACGAACGCCACGTGGAAGGTCTCGGGAAGCGCCGGCGGCGGACCCTCGGCCTGCTCGAACGCCGTGAAGTAGGCGTCGGCGGCCCGCCGTCCGGCGCGGGCTTCGAGCACTTCCTCGGCAAGTCGGCGGAGGTGCTCGATGAGCGCCAGCTTGAGCATGCTCGGCCACGCCCAGAGTTCGCCGATGGTCAGCGGCGCGACGGTCTGGTAGGCGTGCAGGAAGCGCGTGAGACGATGCTCCTCGAGCTTCGCGTCGCTGTAGCGCAGCAGGTCCACCGCGATCGCCTGGATCCGGGCGGTGCCGGACAAGGCACGCGTCGCGAGCTTGGGCAGCTCGCGGTAGAAGCGCCGGGGCAGGTTCTTGTGGACCTCGCGGATCTCGCCTTCGATCAGGTGGAAGTTGTCGAGCAGCCAATCCGTGGCCGGCGTGATGGCCTCCCCCCGGTGCGCGTCTCCCGACAGCAGCCGGTAGGCCTTCCGCAACACCCTCCGATCGCTCGCCAGCCCCTTGAGCGGCCGCTGCGCGCCGCGCCGTGGGTTGCGAGAGAGTGTGAACTCGCCAGCACGCGCCCGTGCGCGCTCCTCGAGGTGCGGGAGACCGAGAAGCTCCCCATCCAGCGGACTCGGATCGAGCCCGATCGGACGCACGGGGACCTTCCCGGTCAGGGGCTGGATCGCATCCAGCGAGCGGCCTGTAGTCGTCAAAGAGGATCCTTCGCGAGCAGCGCCGCGGAGCGCGACCTGTTCGCCGGAATCCCTCATGCTAGCCGTCTTCGAGACGAGCCTGGCGCGCAATCCCACGCGGATGGTCATCCAGGTGACCACCTCGCCCTGCGGCACACGAAGCGGTCGGCGTCAGCGGGCCATTCCACCCCGTGCCAGGCACGCGTTGTGTACGTTCCAGGTGCTCGCACCGCATCCAGCCCCCCCCCAGACGCCTCCTCCTCTTTGCCTTCCTCTACCTCTCCGAGGGCGCGCCCATCGGCCTGATCTGGTGGTAGCTGCCCACCGAACTGCGCCAGCGCGGCATCGACGTCGAGACCATCGCGGCACTCACCGCCAGCCTCGCGCTGCCCTGGGCGCTGAAGTTCCTGTGGGCACCCTTGACCCCAACGTTGCATAACGATGTCGAGTCGGAAACCGTGAGAGGGCGTCTGGAGGGGCCGCGCGCAGCGACTTCAGACTGTAGGCGTATTGCACCTTCGGTGAGGTCTGGAGGCGCGAGCACGGTCCCTCCAGATGTCCTATCGCGGCAGCCGGAGCGAAGCGGAGGCGGTTCTGGCCGGCAGCGTCTTGCAACGTTGGGGTTGACCCTCCCCCCCAGCACCCCGCTCCTCGCGGTGCAGATCCCACCCCACCCCGCGCTCGCCGGCACGCTCGTCGCCGGCCGATCGCCCTTCGCGCAGCCCGGAACCACCGGACTGTTCGTGCTGCCGCTGCCGACCACCGCCAACCGGGGCGCGTTCACGCCGCTGCCGATCACCGGCCTGCCAGCAGACCTGACCGTCACCCCGAACCTCGGCACCCTCTCCGGGAGAGGCGTCTACGCGGTCGCCCACCGCGCTGCCGATGGGACCGTGTTCGCAGGGAGCTTCACCGACGGCTCGGTCAGCGCGGTGCGGACGGTGCAGATCCACGTGATGACGCTCAACGGACTGGCGGTCTCGAGCAGCTTCGCACTTCAGGTCTGGCGCGTGGACCCAGGCTACCTGTCCGGAGTCGGCTCGCTGTCGCTCCTGTCCGACGGCCGTAAGCGGCCGACGCCCCCGACCCCAACCTCCTCGGCCTGACGATGTCGTGCAGGGGGTGCACCTCGATGCGAGCGGACTAGCCAGCTCGGACACGGTGCGCATCACGATCGTCCAGTAGGAGGCTGGCGTTCGGTAGGAGGCTGGGTCACGGGACCCGTTCTGATCCACTGGGTGCCAACACTCCTCGAACGCGAATGCCCGGCCCGTGACGAAGCCGGGGAACGCAGCCGAATCGGTGGATTCGGCGAGGCTTCGCGGCGATGACATCGGTGCGAAGGGGCCTGTGTACGAGAGGTCCTGGGTGCGAGGGCGCCTTCTGGGCCAAATGGGCTCCCGTGACCCCGTATCCTTGGCAAGCCACCCCGACGAGACGAACCGCCTCGATGGTTGACCGGCTTGCTCAACCAAGGATCCACACCCCTCAGAAATTGAAGACCAACGCCAGCTCCACCTCCAGAGCAAAGTCTTCGCGCGCTATTGGACTATCTTGCACATTGTTGCCGAAATACTGGAATTCGAACCCTGACACGACCTGCATATAGTCGGTGACAAAGCGACGATCGACGAGACGCACGCCGGCGGAGCGGTATCCCCCACCCAAATCGGTCTGCGCAAGCCCCGACATGGCCGACTCCGACATGCTGATTCCGAAGTCCCGATTCAGATTGTTGCTGTCGGCGAATGTAGCGAACAGAAAGGCCTCTGTTCCGCCGTAGTCCTGGCGGTCCCCGAAACGGTGCCCGACAAATACGAAACCCAGAGCGCCGAAGTCTTCATCACCCACAGAGACCCGCGTGCCGACGTAATTCCGCCACTCCGGATCGAAGGCATACCGGACCTCAGCTGTTCCCGTGAACTCGTCGTCCAACTCCTCGAGACCGTTCAGCCTACCGTCGTCGGAATCACTTTCCTCCCGCTCACCGTCAAAGCCCAGATCGACCTGGAAATACCACTGATCTGCTGGCCGGGTTGTCCACGAAAGCTCCAGACCTTCCCAAGAGAAGAGGTGATTGCCCGTTCTCCATTGGACGGCCAGGACCGGATCTACTTCGAACCCGTACTCATCCGAACCCGCGTAGGCATTCTCGAACTCGATCCCCGCACCGAGAGCAAATCCCCAGCCACCACCTCGCGTGAAGTCCGGAGTGAATGGCAGAGGGAAGAGCGGAGCCTCATCCTCCGCTTGATCCGTCATGAGATCCGCAGCTCGAGCTGCCAAGCGATCGGCGGCGATCACCGCCATCGGTAAGCGTGCCCCCTCGCCCCTTGCCGATTCCCGGGTGGGTGGCAGCAGGAATCGCGACGTCTCGCCCTCTATCCGAGCTGACGACGGGGTATCGCCCACGATCGCTGCCGCAGCAACGGGATGACCCTCGAGCCGCGCCGAGTCCGGTGCGGGTGCTGCAACACAGGCGTGAGCAGCTGCGAACAAGACGAGCAGTGAAACCTGGCGTAACATGGGAGGAACTCTTCTGCGCTCGATGGGTGCCTCGACCGGAGAGCGGGCAGCCCGCAGGCGCGTCGAGTGAAGACGCATCGACAGCCTATGATCCGGCTTACGCGACATCGTCTCCGCCGCCTACAGGATCGCCGTCGGTGGCACTCACCACATCACTCAGCGGCTGCGCACGCAGCCCTCCGGATCCATCCGCAGGAGCATCGACCACTCCCCGCAGCCGGGACAGTCCAAAGACCGTACAAATTCCGTCAAATCAAGCCCGCGGAACGAGCCGCTGGATCCAGTAGGCGCAGGATGGGGAGGCGAGCAGTGTGCCCTTGACGGGGACCCACTCTCCAGGCGAAACAAGCGTGGCCCCACCGAACCAGCCCCCCAACCGAACCAGCCACCGGAAGGCCCGCGAGCCGCTCATTCTCGTGAGCGACGTATCGTGGAGTGCCGCGTGTAGGCGGCGTCGATGGGATCCCACCCCACGCGCCGATCGCCCCAGGAGCCCGCGCGCCATGCGAATCCTCTTGATCGAAGACAACCAGCTGGTAGCCAGCAACATCATCGAGTTCCTCGACGCCGAGAAACACGATGTGGACCTCGCTGTCGACGGCCGCACCGGCCTGAAGATGGCCAGTGGCGGCGCGTACGATGCGCTCATCGTGGACGTGGAACTGCCCCGCCTGAGAGGATACGAACTCTGCCGTAGGTATCGGGCCGAGCGAGGCGCTGGGACTCCCATTCTCATGCTCACCGCACGGGACACGCTGGAGGACAAACTCGATGGGTTCGACGCCGGGGCAGACGACTACCTCGTCAAACCGTTCGAACTACGCGAGCTGCTGGCGCGCGTTCGATCACTCCACCGTCGCGCCCGAGGCGGAGCGAGCGACGGAGCCAGCATCAGCTTCGGCGAGATCGCTCTGGATCTCGGTCGATGGGAAGCACGCTTTCGAGATGAGCCCATCGCACTGAATCGGATCGGGACAAGAATCCTCGAGCTACTGCTTCGTGACGCACCAAACGTCGTGCGCAAGGAGACGCTTCAAGAGCAGATCTGGGGCGAGCATCCGCCGAGTGACGGCGTGCTCAGGACTCACGTCTATGCAGTTCGAAAGGCCCTGACCAACGCGGGGGCCCCAGATCTCCTGCAGACCGTGCATGGCGTGGGCCACAAGATCGAAAGCCAGAAGCCCGATGGCTCGTGAGCGAAACCTGCGCGCCCAGCTCCTGACGGCCGCGCTCCTTCCCGTGGTGGCCATCGCGCTCGCATTTGGGCTCGTGGTGACTACGGTCGGCTACACCACCGAGGACATCGTATTCGAGCGCATGGTAGCCAGAGCCGCGGACGACATAGCGCTTTCGTGGCAGGATTCCTCGCCGAGCATCCACCTTCCGCTGGGAATCCATGCCTGGCGAGACTCGATTCATATGCCCGAATCCGTCCGCCGGCAGACCGACGAACTCCCCTCAGGCGTTCACGAGCTGCATGAAGTTCAGATCGACGGCCAGAGAGCTGAGTTCTTCGTCGCGATCCGAGACCTTCCCGGCGGTGAAGATCGCCTCGTCGTTGCACAGGACGTCGTACCCTTCGAGGCGACCGAGGACCAACCTTTCATATATGGTCTCATCGGGATCGGCGCCTTGCTGAGCATCCTCGTCTTGGCTGTAAGCGTGCGCAACTGCCTACGGGTCGTCGGTGCGATCAGCCAACTCGAGAAGATCGTGAACGATGCACGCGAGGACGGCGACGAACCTCCAACCCTTCCGGCATTCCACGACGACGAGATCGGCCGCATTGCGAGTCGATGGAAGAGCGCGCGGGACAAAGTCGTGGAACTGCTCGCGCGGCAGAAACGGTTCACGCGCGATGCGAGCCACGAACTTCGGACTCCGCTCACCGCCATGCGGGGCTCCATCGAGCTCCTCGAAGCGCTACCGAAGTCCGACGACATCGCACGGATCGTCTCACGCCTTCGACTAGCGACGGACGAGATGCTGCGGCTGATCCAGGCATTCCTCTGGCTGGCAAGAGACGAGCCCTCTTTGGATCGAAGCGAATCCGTGCACCTTGTCCGCGTGATCCATCGATGTGTCGAGGAGGTCCCTCTCGTATTCCGCGGTAGCCGCGAGCGCGTATCGCTTGATATAGCAGGTGACGCCGAGGCTCAGGCGCCGCTGGCCGTCGTCGAGATCGTCATCCGCAACCTGATCCTCAACGCGCTGGGGCACTCAGGCGATGGCCAGGTGCTCGTGCGGCTCAGAGAGCAGCGTTTCGTCGTCTCCAACCCGGTCTGTGAAGATTCGGTCGAAGATCCCGGCGAGGGATCGTTCGGCTTTGGACTCTCTATCGTAACCAGCCTCTGCGAGAGGTTCGGCTGGCAGTTCACTATCGACCCCAACCGAGACAGCAGCTTCGTCGTCGCGGTGAACTTCGCGGAGTGATCTATCCCAGAGGCCTGGACATGCGTGTCGCCTTCAGCTCGAAGGCGCCAGGTCGCCCGGGTCGGGTGGTCGATACTCGGATTCCGCGGCCGATGACCAGCTCGCCCTAGGCCGAGCGCTTGTTCCAGGCTCGGCTCACCGCCCCAGCAGCGCCGCGAAGCGGGTCCGCTCGTTGTCGGACCAGTCGCGCACCAGCCGCTCCTCGATCCAGGTGTCGAGGCGCTCGAGATCCAGCGGCCAGGTCCGCACCGTGCCGTCGGAACAGCCGACCACCGCCTCGGAGTCGTCGTCGCTGAAATCCACGCCCCAGACGATGCCCCGGTGGCCGCGCAGCTCGAGCTCGACCTCCGGCTGCGCGCCGGTCAGATCCCAGAGCAGCACGTCCCCCGACCGGCCACCGCTCAACAACCTCCGCCCGTCCGACGACAGGGCGACGGCCAGCACCGCGGTCGCCGGCAGAACGTGACGCACCGCGTGCCGCTCGGCGTCGACGATCGAGATCTCGCCGCGGTGCTGGTCGAGGACCGCGAGCCAACGCCCACCCCGCGCACCGTCGCAGACGTAGTTGCTGCGGTCGGCGCGCAACGGGAAGCAGAGTTCGAGGGGCACCTCACCCGCCGGCTCGGTGTAGTCCCAGGTCGGACGCTCGGGGTGGATCAACGCCACCCGACCGCCGACCGCTGCGAGGCCGTCGGCCTCGGGTGTATCGAACAGCTCTTCGATGCTGCCATCGGGCTGCACCACGCGCGCGTGCGGCGCCGCGCCGACGACCAGGTTGCCGGCCCCGTCGAACGCGAGCTGGTCGTTCGACAGCCCGGCGAAGCCCGCGTGGATCCGCGGGAGCTGATGCAGGAGGACCGGGTCCCCGGTGGAGATGTCCCACACGTCGATCAGCCCGTAGGCCGAGGCGAGCGCCACGCGCCGGCCGTCGGCGCTCGGCTCGAGCGACACGAGACCGCGGGTTCGGCCACGGGCCCGCGCGATCCCGCCGATGCTGCGATCGATCACCGCGAGTGAGCCGTCGCGAAGCACCGCGACGAGTCGCTCCCCGGCGACCGCGATGCGCATTACTCCGAGCGGGAGCCGCCAGGTCCCGAAGCGGTCGTCGTCGACCCTCCAGACCGCGCCGAGCCGCTTCTGCTTGGTCGCGAAACGAGTTCCGTCGGGCGCCCAGCCGAGTGCATCGACCGACACGCCGCTGCTCTTGAAGTCCTCGACCACCCGCCCGGCACGGTCGAAGACCTGGATCCGCGAGCCGTTCCAGCCCACCGCGAGCCGGCGCCCGTCCGGCGACCAGGCCATGGCCATCGCCGCACTGTCGCTCGCCGTGTGCTTGTTACGTAGTGCGTAGGTCTCACCCTCCGCGGCCTGCTCGAAGAACCACAGGTCGCGGTTCTGGTCGCCGACGGCGAGGACCTGTGCGTCGTCGGCGACCGCCGGTGCGAAGTCCAACCACTGGGCCCGGTTGGTCTCCCAGGCGACCGCGCTCGACGCATCCAGCGCGGGAACGCCGACCTGCCGCAGCGCCGGTGACTCGGTGCCCGCGAGCGACTCGTCGACCTCCCAGACCCGGAGTCGGCCCTCCGCCGCGGCGCCGCTCACCAGGAACCGACCACCCGGGTCGAAGGCCAGCGCGTGCACCGCGCCTCCGAGACCGATCGCCTCGCCGAGCAGCGCGCCGTCGTCGGTCCGGACCACGCGGAGCCGGCCGTCGTGGTCACCGGCCGCACACCACGCGCCGTCGTCGGAGACCTCGATCTGGCAGACGCCGAGTTCGCCCCCGGAACGGGGCTGACGGTCCTTCCACAGCGGCGTGGCGCGGAGCACGTCGGGCTCCAGCCGCCACGCGGTCATCCCGTCGCGCTGCCCGGTGACCACCAGCTCCAGCCGTCCCGGCACGAACGACACCAGACGACCGGTCGCCGCCCGCGTCTCGCTGTGCGCGTACTCGAGCTTGGTCGGCTCGGCGGGCACGAGTTCGTGCAGCAGCCTGCCGCCCGGGTCGGACGCGTCGACGGACACCACGAGGCAGGTCCCCGAGAACGTACCGAGCAGGACCCGCGCGCCGAGCGGATCGACGTCGGCAGCGGTCACCAGCCGATCCGACGGCGTGCCCGGCAACTCGGGGACCGAGTAGCTGCCCAACTCCGCGAAGCTCGTGGCATCGAACCAGCGCAGCACCTCCGGACCCTGGTCGCCGCGGACCACCGAGACCAGGCGCGCGCCGTCGCCGAGGAAGGCGATGCGATTGGAGACGAGTCCGTGTTCGAAGGTTCCCAGCCGCCGGCACCGTCGCAGCACCGTGAGCAGGTGCGAGCGCACCTCGACCTCCAGGTTCCGCTCGTCGCCCTCCCGCAGTGCCGCGGCGGCGTCGCGCACGAGCAGCAGCGCCAGCTGCGGGTCCTCGCCGAGCTGCTGACCGCTCGCGCCGAGCAGCGCGCGCACCCGCGTGCGCCGCGCCTCGTCGCCGACCCTGGCGAGCAGGCCGAAGGCCACCGCCACCCCGACCACCAGCATGGCGAAGGCCGCGAAGGTCGGCACCGCGACCCGTGGGTTCCGCTGCACCCACCGCCAGGCCCGCCGCCAGACCGGCACCGGCCGCGCGTGGATCGGCTCCCGACGCCGCAGGCGCGCCACGTCGTCGGCGAACTCGCTGGCCGTGGCATAGCGACGGTCGCGCTCCTTCTCGAGCGCGGTCTGCACCACGAAGCGCGCCTCGGCCGGCACGGCGGGGTTGGCGCGGCGCGGATCGGCGGGTTCCTCGGTGAGGATGCGGCGATACAGCTCCTCGCGGGTGGTGCCACCGAACGGCGGCGCACCGGTCAACACCTCGTGCAGGATCGCACCGAGGCCGTACACGTCCTCGCGCGGATCGGCCGGACCGTGCACACCCCGCACGCGCTCGGGGGGCATGTAGGCCGGAGTGCCGAGCACGTCGCCGGGCGCGGTGAGCGCGACGTCGCGGTCGTCGTCGTTCCAGGCCAGACCGAAGTCGAGGACCACCGCCGAGCCGTCGCCGCGCAGCATCACGTTGCCCGGCTTCAGGTCGCGGTGCACGACCCCGGCCGCGTGCGCCGCGGCGACCGCCCGCGCCACCTGCTCGACGATCTCCAGGGCCCGCTGCACCCACGCCCGGCGGCCACCGCTCGAGCTGGCCTGCGGACCCGCCACGTCGTGCCGCACCCGCTCGATCCACTGCGACAGGCTCTGGCCGTCGATGAGTTCCATCGCCAGGTAGCGCTGCCCGTCGATCTCGCCGGCCTCGTAGACCGTGCACAGGCCGGGATGGCGCAGCCGCGACACCGCGAAGACCTCGCGCTCGAAGCGCGCTCGGCTGTCGGGCAACGCGGACGCCCGCGCGGACAGGAGCTTGAGGGCGACCGGACGGCCGAGGCGCTGGTCGACCGCGCCGTGCACGACGCCCTGGCCGCCGTGGCCGAGTATCGTGCCCAGGCGGTACGGACCGAAAGGTCTGCCGGCAGCGTCGGACGTCGGATCGGGTTCGAGGTCCACGGAACCACTCGCCGACGCCTCCCAGAGTGCCAGGAGCCGCACGTGTTCGTCGTGCAGGCGATCGTTCTCGGAACCGGTCATCGGTCGGATGCGTGCGAGGGGTCTTATGCTCTATGCCCACCTGGATCGCGGACGCACTGCGCCGTCCCGCCCATCTCGGGCCGGTGCTCGATTTCAGCGGATTCGGGCGCCACTCTCGGCCCAGAGCCGAGACCTCCACCATGACCGGCGCAAGGCCCGACGACCAGACCTCGATCCACACCCGGCGCGCGGTGCACGGCGACCCGGGCAGCGTCGCCTGGCTGGTCGAGCACTTCGGTCCGGCGCTGCACGTCCAGGCGCGCTACCGGCTTCGGGGCCCGCTCGCCGAGTGGTACGCCCCCGACGACCTGGTCCAGGACGTCTGGACGATCGCCCTGCCGCGGCTCCGCGACCTGGTGGCCCGCGACGGCCGCATGACCCCGGTCCTGGTCCGCTTCCTGAGCGCGACCCTGCTCAACCGGGTCAACCAGCTGCTCCGCGACTACCTGCGCGACGACCGGCCGCGGAGCCCCGACTCGCTCGCCGCGGGCGTCGCCGAGCCCCCGCCCGCGCCCCTCGCCCGGTCACAGGACGGCGTGTCCCAGGGAGTGGAACGCATCGAGCTGCAGCGCGCGGTGCGCGATGCGCTCGACCGCCTCGAGGGTCGCGACCGCGAGGTCGTCGTGCTCCGCGGCATCGAGCAGCTCTCCAACAACAAGGTCGCCGAGGTGCTGGGCGTGCAGCCCTCGGCGGTGTCGATGCGCTATCACAGTGCGCTGGAGAAGCTGCGGAGGTTGCTACCCGGGTCGGTGTTCGACGAGTTGGCGGGTGGGTAGCGGACTCAGGCTTCGCGGGCGACGCCATCCTCCGACAGACAGCCCAGCACCAGGACGCCCTGCTTCCGCGGAGCAATCGGGTCCGCATGCTCTCGGCGCCTCGACACGCTGTCGACCCTGCCGCTCACCGGATCCGTAGCTCCGCGGTGTTGCTCAATACCGGTGGCCCGCCGATCAGATCGACGGTCACCGACTGCGCGGACGATGCGACGCCGGCGAGACTCGGGGAGCAGGGCACCGGAATCGAGCCGCTGGACAGGCCGTTCGCCGCGGCGTGCGGGCCGACACGCAACGCCACCGACGACGCCGGGCCGATGCCGAGATCACCCAGCACTCCGGCCAGCGGAACGGGCGAAGGCAGGAACGTCGTCGACACCAGAATCCAAGACGTTCTCGCGCAGGAGTCCGGGGCACCCGGCCACCAGACCAGCGGCGCATCGAAGACCCGAGGAATACTGCTGCGCTGATTCCTCACATCTGCCGCGATGCAGATCACGCGGTCCCCGATGCGTGCGGCATACATCAGCCACTTGCCGGGCACCTGGAAGACGTTCACCGGCGGCGTGTTCGGATCCAGGTCGAAGGAGAACGCCTGCCAGCCGGTCGCCACGCCCTGCGCCGGAACCACGCCGTCCATATGGGAGAAGCCGATCAGCTCACCCTGCGCATCGAGGATCGGATCGGGGGAGTGCACCGCGCCGCCGGGGAAGGACGAGCGGACCACCACGCGCGAAGTCCCGATCCGCAGCGTCGCGAGGTCGAGCGGCTGCCAGGGCGCGGTCACCGACGGGCGCTGCGCGACCCAGGTCTCGCCCCGACCCGCCGCCCAGCGGCTGTAGATCGCGAGCAGTCCGTCCCGGTGGATGCGCAGGCAGTACTCGTCCCCGCTCGCGGTGTTCAGCCCGGCGGCCAGCGCGTTGGGCACGAAGGTGTCGATTACCGGGTCGTAGTGGCCAGTGAGGACGTCGTTCCCGCCCAGTCCTCCGTACTGGCCGGCCATTCCCCAGCCGTCCACGCAGCAGGTCACCATGCCCGGCGGGTCGCCCGGGAGATGCACCATGGACAGGCCCCAGACCTCGCTCACCGGAACGGCGGGCGGCCGCAGTCCGGCGGTTGTCTGGGGGGTGCTTAGCAGGGTCGGCGGGACCGGCCCCTGGGCCGGCGTGGGACCGGCGGCGCAGCAGGCGAGGAGGACGGACGCTCGGAGGAGGTGGTTCATGGGATCTCGTCGGGAGGTGACGGGCCCGGCCTGCGGCATGGCGCAGAGCCGACCGTCGCTGCCAGTCCACGCGCGCGCTGCTCCGCAGAAACCTCAGGCGAATCCGACTTCCTGGAGCCGGCCGCGCCGTGTGCCTCTCCACACGCCGAACACCAGGCTTGCGCGTTCGGATTGCTGAGCGACGTGACTCCGCCCTGCGCGTACCGATCGACCTGCAGGGACACGCCTCGGGAGGTGATGGCCAGCCGCTCATGGGTGGACTAGCTTGCGCAGAACTCTCGTCGTCGTGGACCAGACGCCGCGTAGGCCCCGGAGCCCGACACCATGCACCGCACGCTCCTCGCACTCGCCGTCAGCCGCACCGTGGTGATTCCGACCAGCATCGCGCCGTCCACACCGGGCGCTATCCACTGGCAGTGGCTGGTGCCCGATGGCGCCCGGCTCGAACGAGACGAAATCGGCGACTTCCACGCCCGATGGACACCAGGTCGAAGCGACGCCGCACTCTTGTACTCCCTCGAGGCCGCGGACACCGCCGGCAACCGAGCGCGGCTGCCTCGCACCGCGCCGCGCGCCGGGCACAGCGCGCTCACCGGAGACCCGCGTTGACGCCCGAAGAACTGCGTCTCGCCAAGGACGTGTTCTTCGCCGCGCTCGATCGCCCGCACGCGCAGCGGTCCACGTGGCTCGCCGCACAGGATCTGAGCGATGCGGTCCGATCGCAGGTGGAGCGGCAACTGCACCAGTTCGAGAGCCGCGACGCCGAAGACCTGGCGCCGGCGGTCGAGCGCCTGGCGCGCAGCGGGCCCGACGCGCCGACGCCGCCGCCCGAGCGCATCGACCGCTACCGCATCCTGCGTCGACTCGGCCAGGGCGGCTTCGGCGTGGTCTACCTCGCCGAGCAGGAACGACCGCTCCACCGCCTCGTCGCGCTGAAGCTGCTGCGGCCCGGAATGGACGACCGGCAGGTGGTGGCGCGCTTCGCGGCCGAACGCCAGGCGCTGGCACTGATGGACCACCCGCACATCGCGGCGGTCTTCGACGGCGGGGCGACCGAGACGGGTCAGCCCTTCTTCGTGATGGAGCACGTCGAGGGCGTGCCGATCCACGAGTACTGCGATGCAGCGCGCCTGGACCTGCGCGGTCGGATCGAGCTGTTCCAGAAGGTCTGCGACGCGGTGCAGCACGCCCACCAGAAGGGGGTGATCCACCGCGACCTCAAGCCTTCGAACCTGCTGGTCGCGGAGCGCGACGGCGAGGCCGTTCCGAAGGTCATCGACTTCGGGATCGCCAAGGCGGCGGTCAGCCGGTCGGATCCGCCAACGGTGGCGACGCTTGCCGGCGAGTTCCTCGGCACCCCGGACTACATGTCGCCCGAACAGGCCGGTGCGGACCGCGGGGACATCGACACCCGGAGCGACGTCTACAGCCTCGGTACGGTGCTGTTCGAGCTGCTGACCGGCACCACGCCGATCGCTTCACGGACCCCGACCAGCGACTCCACCGCCCTCGAACGCCTGCTCCTGGTGCGGGACATGGAAGCCCCGAAGGCCTCCGCGTCGGTCGCCTCGCAGAGCTCCGCAGCCCGCGCCGTGGCCGCCGCACGTGGCCTGCAGCCGGCGGCTCTCGTGGCGGCCCTGCGCGGTGATCTGGACTGGATCCTGCTGCGAGCGCTCGACCGGGACCGCGAACGCCGCTACCCGACGCCGGGCGAACTCGCGGCCGACCTGCACCGCCACCTCCGGGACGAGCCGGTGGCTGCCGCGGCCCCGGCCTTGGGCTACCGGATGCGGAAGTTCGTGCGCCGTCACCGGCTGCAGGTCGCTGCGGTGGTCAGCGTGGTGCTGGCGCTGGTCGCCGGACTGCTCGCGTTCGCCTGGGCCAACGCCGACGCACGACGCCAGACCCGCCTCGCCGAGGCACGCGCCGAGACCCTGGAGCGCACCGCCTACGCCGCGGAGATGAACGAAGTCCGCGAGGCGCTCGACGACGGCCGGCTGATCGGTCTGGAGGACCGCCTGCGGGCCTGGCAGGCCTCGCCGCACCGCGGCATCGAGTGGGACTGGCTGATGGCCCGGGCTCGGACGCCGGAGCCACTCTGGGAGATCGTCGACGACGCGGGGCCGACGGGCATCGAGGTCCACCCCGACGGGCACTCCGCGGTCTACACCGTCGACGGCGACGGCCGGCCGCGGGTCGTCGAACTGGCCGCGGGAGCCAGGCCACGGACCCTGCCCTGGCCGTCGCCGTTCGCACTGTGGACCGCCGCAGGCGACCGGTTGGTGACCCGCGGCGCCGAGTCGGGCGAGGTCGCGTTCTGGGATCCGCAGGACCTCGACCGACCGGTGCGAGTGGTGCGGACGGGAGCCGGGGAACTGGCCTGCGCGGCCCGGAATCCCGGTCGGGACGAGTTCGCCGTCGCCGATGCGGACACGGTCTGGCTGGTGGACGCACGGCCAGAGACCCCTGCGCACCGCGCGTTCACCTGCGTGCACGAAGCCAGCCGGATCACCGCGCTGGCCGTGGCTCCGACCGGCGGACTCGTCGCGACCGCGCACCTGGGTTCCGTCGCCCTCCGCCGCCTCGAGGACGGCGAAGTGGTGCAGCGCGTTCCGTATCGCGAGGCGTCGTTCGGCGCGCCGCGCGCCGCGACCCTGCTCCGCTTCGCGCCGCGACCGCCGTGGTCGCGCGTCTCCGAGGAACCGTCGGCGGATCGGTTGCTGGTCGCGGGCGGGAGGCGTGGACCCGCTGCGGTGTGGAGCGTCGGGACCGGTCCGGACGCCGGCGCTGTCGCCACCCTCACTCCGCACCACCAGGACTACAACGTCCTGTGGCGGGTCGGCGCGGTGGCCTTCGTGAACGACGGCGAACTGCTGCTGACCGGCGGCGACGACTGCCGGGTGCGGGTTCAGGATGCCGAGTACGGCGTCGCGGTCGCGGTGCTCGAGTTCCAGGACCAGGTCCACGCCCTCGGCGTGCTACCCGACCAACGGCACTTCGTGGTCGCAGAGCGGCGGGTCGCGGCCTCCGGCGAGGTCACCGGAGTGCTCGGCTGCTACGACCTCGCGCAGGTCGCGGTGCCGGTCGACCTCGGCGACGGCGATCCGGGCGGATACATGGCCGCGGCGTTCACGGCGTCGGGCCGGCACGTGTTCGCAGTGCAGTGGGGCCCGCTCGGAGGGCTCGTGAAGCTCGACTTCGCGACGGGTGAGCCGGTGTTCCGGCACACCTTCGGACCTCTCGCGAGCGTCTCGCTGAGTCCCGACGAATCGCAGGTGGCGATCGCGGGTCTGCACGGAGCGGCGTGGATCGTCGACGCGAAGACCGGAGCGATCCTGCAGCGCCTACGAATCCCCGAGGAGGCCCGGCGTCGCTACCGACACGCGCGTTCGGCCGACCTGCACCTGACCGGTCTGCAGTTCGATCCGGTTCGCGGAGACACCCTGCTCGCGGGGATCGGGCACTACATCGGACGTTGGGAGCTGGACGTCCCGATGCCGGTCACTCTGTTCGATCTCGAAGAGCACGAGTGGCAGGTCCTCGACGGTGGCCAGCAGAACGCGGTCCACGTCGTGCGCTTCGCCCGCGACGGAGCCGGCTTCTTCACCGCGGCGGATACCGGGCCCTACCAGCTGTGGCGCCGCACGGGACCGTCGTGGTGGCAGCCACCGCCCTCTCGACCGCAGCAGGACCTCGCCCAGCCCCGCCTACCCAACCGCAGCCTCGGGATCGCGTTCCATCCCGATGGGCAGCGGTGCTACGTGACGACCGATCTCGACACCGTGGCGGAGTTCGACGTGACCACCGGCGCGCTGCTGCAACAGCACCGGCTGGAACCTCTGGCCACCCAACTCCTCGCACTCGATCCATGGGCTCAGCGCCTGCTCCGCCTGTCGGGTCGCCGGGTCGACCTCTGGGATCTGCCGCCACGCAACCGGGTCTGGTCGGCCCCGACCGTCGAGCGATACATCAGCCACGCCGTGTTCGAACCCCACGGCCGCGGGGTGCTGCTCTCCGCACAGTTCGGCAGGCTCCTGTTCCACGGGATGCCGGACGCAGCCGGCCACGACGCCCGACGCATCGCGCGCCGAGCCCGGCGCATCGTCCAGGCACTGCTCCGACGCCATCTCCTGGCCGACCGGGCGCTCGCGGCCTTGGACGACCTCGTCACTCCGACGGCGCCGGTCCACGCCGTAGCGCGGCAGATCCTCGAACACACCTACGACGGACCGGAGCTGCTCGAGCGCGTGGCGTCGGGCATGGTCGAGCCGCCGGATGTCCCGGATGCCGACGCGTGCCAGGCGATCGCGTTGGCACGGACCGGCCTCGAGCTCGCAGTGCCGGACACCTGGCAGGAGTTCCTGCTCCGGCAGACACTGGGCATCGCGCTGCTGCGCGCGGGCGAGGCGGACGGTGCGTTGCGCGAATTCGAACGGGCGTTGGCGATCCATCGCGCGTGGTCCCGCGAAGGCGAGGCCTCACCGCGCAAGGCCCTCGGCTTCGCGGCAATCGCGGCGAAGCGACTGGGCTCGGACACGGTGGCCGACGACGACCAGAGTACCTACCTCGCCCTCGAAGCCGCCGACGCGGCGGAACGGCGTCAGGACGAAGAGGTCGCGGCGGAGTTCGAGCTGCGCTGATTCTCGGAAGCAGTCGATCCAGACAACGCCCTCAGCGCGCCCTCGCTGCCAGCGATGGACTTCCACGCGGCGAGGATCCGGCCGACGTACCGCCCTCCCCGGTCGTCACCGGATCACTTCGGCCACGACGTTGCCGAGCCGCTCGTCGAGCCCGTAGCGCACGGTCTCCTTCTGCGCGAACAGCTCCCGCCCACCAGGATCGGCAGGTTCCGGATGTCGATCCGCGGGAGCAGGTCGACGACTCACCCAGAGCCGTCGCCCTTCGGACCGCTCGGCTCGAACCTGGATCCGACGCGAGGGCCGGCGCGCGACCGGACCCACTCAAGGCCTGCAGATCCAGGCGCTCGGTTCCACCGCGCCACCAGATCCGGCACCCGGAAGCTGTTTTCGAGAAGCCTTTGCCCCGGCAGTCGCCGCCTGCCGTCCGGCCGGGGAACGACTTCGACCTCGCATTCGGATACCCGACATGACGACGCCCCGCACATCCCCGCGCCGCTCCCGACTCTTCCCGGCGGCCCTGTTGACCGCCCTGATCCACGGCACCGCACCGGCCCAGGGACCCTGCCTCGATCTGTCGCCGAACGACACCTACGACGACCAGATCATGTCCAGTGCCCACTACGAGGACGCGATCCTGGTGACCAATGGCCCGAACCCGCTCACGATCCACTACATCGAGTGCTTCACCGGCGAGTCGAACGGCCTCGGCCGGCTCGGCATCCGCACGTACGACCCCGCACTGAATCATCCCGGTCCGCTGGTGAGCACCGGAACCTGGCGCCTGCGCGAAACCAAGTCCTGGCAGGGCGCGGTTCTCGACACCCCGGTGACGGTCGCCGCGAACCAACGGTTCTGGGTCACCAAGCTGGTCGATGCGCCGCACCAGTCGTCGATCATGGCCTACGTCGGGCGTGGCATCGGGAGCTTCTCGATGACCTCGACCGACGGCGGCCAACACTGGTCCGGCCCGTTCGACTCCTACGAGAAGAAGTACCGCTTCTTCTGCTAAGTCCCCGCCCTGCTCGACCGGTACGGCAGCGGATGCGGTGGTTCGACCGGCAGTCCGCCGCCGACCCATTTCATCGAGCGTTTCGACGCCACCGACAACCCGATCGACCTGGGCACCGGCGCCCGGTTCGTGCCGTCCGGCAACGGCGCGTGGACCGTCACCACCGACCAGGGCTCGTTCGACCCGAACTACGCCAATCCGCTCGGTCTGGGAGACGACGAGTTGTCCTACGGCCACGCGTTGGGATTCGACTTCCCGCTGCGCGATGGCCGGACCACCAACGCCATCGACACCGATTCGAATGGCTCCATCCTGCTGATCAGCGACCCGGACAACGACTCGGACTGCGACTTCAGCGCGCGCCCCTTCGGTGGCACAGCGGAACGGATCCTCGCTTACGACCGCGACCTGCACCCGGGGACCGGCGGTGAGATCTACTTCCACACCGCGCCCGACCTGGTCGAGAACGACATCACCGATCCGCAGCGCCCCCCGATCTACCTGGGCGTCGGCGCCCCACCGGTGGTCGGCACGACGATCCAGGTCACCACGTACGACCTCCCCCCGACCACGACCCTGGCGAGCCTCGGCCTCGGATTCCTGGCCTACGAACCCGGCACCGACCTCTCGGTGATCGGCATGATCGGCTGCTACGAACTCACCCGCGCCGACATCCTCCTGCCTGCCACGGTGAACGGCACGATGGCGACCTCACAGATCCCGGTGCCCAACGACCCGGCCCTCATCGCGCTCCGCACCTACCTCCAGGCCAACGCCGTGGTGCCCGGCGCGAACCCGCTGAATCTGGTGTTGAGCGACGGCTACCGATTGACGATCGGCCGATGAAGATCGACCAGCGGATCGATCGGTGAGGATCGACCGGCGCCGGGCACCGGCCGCACGACTTCACCGGCCCGGTCCGCATCCCCGGAAAAATCCGAGTCACCTGTCACATCCGCCGTGGAGTCCTTCTCTCCGCGGCGATGACCACCGCATTCCGAGCGTCCCTTCTCGCTGCCGTCCTCGCCCCGGCTGCCCTCGCCCAGATCACCCTGCCCGCCACCATCGACGACGCGTCGTTCGGGCCCTTGCGCGCCGGGATGACCTACGTCGCCAACCAGGACATCACCGTCACCGCGAACGCCACGCAGACGATCGAGCCGGGCGCGATCCTGAAGTTCGCCGCGGCAGGGGCGGAGTTCCGGATCCGCAATGGGGCGATGGTCCAGGCCGTCGGGACACGCAGCGCGCCGATCGTCTTCACCTCGATCCACGACGACTCGGTGGGCGTGCCGCTGGGCACGCGGATGCCGCAGGCCGGTGACTGGGACGACGTCGACGTGCGGCTGAATGGCGGCGGACGGATCGAGTTCGCGGAGATCCGCTACGCCGGGCAAGGCGACGACCCGTCGTTGGTCCTGCGCGAGACGGCGATCGCGATCCGCGACGTGTTGGTGCGTGACGGCCTTGGAGACGGGATCGAGGCCCAGGGCACGCCGACCATCGAGCGCTGCGCGGTACGTCGTTGCCAGGGCTACGCCATCGACGGAGTCGCCTTCACCAACCTGCCGAACCTGCGCGACAACGTCGCCACCGGCAATACGCAGAACTCGCTGCGGGTCGGAAGCGGCACCTGCACGGTGAGCACGAGCGTCGGTCCGGAGAACGGCCTGAACGACGAGATCTACCTGCCCGGTTCGCTGCAGTTCAACGGGGCTGGAGTCGTCGGGACGTTCCGGCCCGGCCTGATCGTGAAGATCGCGAACCGGATCGAGACGGTCCTCGGAGCATCGCTGCTGGCGATGGGTCAGCCGAACCGGCGGATCACCATCACCTCCGTCGACGACGACACGGTGGGCAACGACACCCGTGGCGATGGGCCGACGGTCGGTTCCCCCGGCGACTGGACCGACATCCGCGCCGCCGCCCCCGGAAGTGCGCTCGAGTATGTCGACCTCCGCTTCGCCGGTCGCTCCACGGCCTCCGACGCGGGCGCGGTGCGCGCATCGTCGGGATCGTTCCGGATGGCCGGCTGCGTCGTGGAGCGTTCCGGTGCGAACGGCCTCTCCCTGGCCGGCAGCGATCCCACGATCCAGGCCTGCACGATCCGCGACTGCAATGGCCGCGCGATCCTCGGCGCCCGGCTCGCCGCCCTTCCGCGCTTCAGCGGCAACACCGCAACGGGCTGCGTGGGCGGCAACTCGCTCGATACCCGTGCGGCGGGCTCCACCGCCGCCGTCGACCAGCCGGTGACGATCCGCCCCGAGAACCTGCTCGAGGGCCAGCTGCTGGCGCAGAGCCTCGACGTCCGCGGGCCGAATGCCGTGCTGACCCTCGAGGCCGGCGTGGTCGTCAAGCTCGCCGCGGGTTCCACCACGTCGCAGGGTGGCCGGATCCTCGCGCGCGGTTCGGCGACATCACCGGTGGTCTTCACCTCGCTGCCGGACGACTCGGTCGGCAACGACGCGCTCGGCGACGGACCGACCAACGGCCAGCCGGGAGACTGGTCCTTCGTGAACCTGTTCAGCACCGGATCGGAGTTCGACTTCAGCACGTTCCGGTTCGGTGGGCGCGGCTTCTCCAACGGCGCGGTCATCGTCCTGCAAAGGGCCGTGGGCGCTTCGTTCCGCGACTGCGTGATCGACCGGTCCTCGCAATCCGGCATCAACCTGCTCGATCCACAGCCGCGGACGCCCCCGGCGACGGTCGAGCGCTGCGACTTCCGCGACAATGCCGAGCGCCCCCTGATCAACGTCGACTGGCGCGAGGTGCCGTTCCTCTGCGACAACACGGCGAATGGCAATGGCAATGGCGACCACCTGGTGATCGCCAGCCAACGAGAGTACGACCGCGTCGCGATCTACAAGCACAACACGCTGAACGGCAGCGGCGTCATCCAGTGCGTCGGCGCCAGCTTCTTCCCCGGGCAGGAGTTCTTCGCCGGCCCCGGCCTGATCTTCAAGCTCAGCGCCGGCAGCTTCCTCTGCGACATCGCCCGACTGGTGATGGACGGCCGCGGCGACGCGCCGATCGTCATCACCTCGATCCGCGACGACAGCATCGGCGGCGACACCAACCTCGACGGCAATGCCACGGCGCCTTCGCCCGGGGATTGGGGGCTGATCCGCTACTCGAACGATCCGCGCTGCTCGGGCTACCTCGCGCACGTGCACGCGCGCTACGGCGGCGGCGGGTTCAGCACCAACTGCACGCTGTCCTGCAGCAATCCGAACGTGCGGATCACGTCGATGCGCGTCGACTTCTCGCAGCGGCTGGGCTTCAACGTGTCGGACGTGATGTCCCCGGCCGCCAACTGGATCGCCTATGGCTGCCAGTCGGCCGGCATCAAGCTGGTCCGCGGCAACTTCACCGTCCAGCATGCCACCGCCACCGAGAACGCCGGCGTCGGCATCTTCGGGGAGTCGGGCTACTCCGGAACCGTCTACAGCTCGATCAGCTGGAACAACGGCCGCCGCATCGTGCAGGACAACTTCGTGACCGTGCGCCACACGAAGTGCAATGGCAGCACATTGTCCGGCAACATCAACGCCGATCCGATGTTCGCCGACGTGCAGAACGGTGACCTGCACATCTCCCCGTTCTCGCTCTGCGTCGGCCGCGGCGACCTGCCGCAGGCGACGCTGTGGGGCGTCGACTTCGACGGCAACAGCCGCATCCTCGACCACGCCCTGAATGGGCTGGCCCTGCCCGACATCGGTGCCTACGAGGTGTTCCAGTACCGCATGGGCGTCACGGGTGAGATGCGGCTGGGACGCCGCGTGGACTTCACGGTCGACGGGCCCGGACCGCGGACCGGCTTCCAGGCGGTCCTGGCCGGCCCGGCGCTGGGCGGCACCTTCGTTCCGCCCTTCGGCGTGCTGATCGCCGGCGATCTGCAGCTCGTGCTCACCCTGATGAGCCAGCCGACCGGCTCGTCGTTCGCGATCGACGTGCCCGACGATCCCCTGCTGGTCGGGGCGCGCCTCGGCATCCAGACTCTGGTGGTGACGGACACGGCGACTCCGGCCGGCAATCTGACCAACGCCCTGCTCGCAACGATCACCCGCTGAGCGATCCCGCGAGCAGGCACCAGCTGAGCGTCTCAATCGCCGAGCTGCAGTCGCACTGCCGGCGACAGCGCGAAACTGCCCAGCCGGCTCCCCGGATCGGCGACCACCGCCTGGCTCCAGAGGTCGACTCCGCGGAGGGCGGCGAGGACCGGGATGTCCAGGCTCGTCTCGGCGTGTCCGAGCCCGCTCGCGTGCGTCACCGACCAACTCGCCGAGGCACCGAGATACCAGGTGCAGACCCCCGCGATGGTCGTGGACTGCTGGACGGCCGAGAGGGCGACGACGGTCGGCGCATGCGGCAGTGCCCCGTCGACCACGAGGCGCAGTCCGCTGGTGCCGAGGCGCGGCGGCGAGGCTTGGAGGTCGGGGACTCCCGCGCTGCCGGCGCAACCGCGACCGACGGTCGTGGCGGTGGCAGGGCGGACGTCGCCGAGGAGCCGGACGCGTCCCCCACCGACGACCACGAGAGCCCCGCGCCCGCGGTGGTGGATCAGCGTCCGGCCATTCGCTGCGGGCAGCGGAGCACTGGTCTGGATCCGCGCCCAGGCCGCACCGTCGAAGCCCCAGAGCTCGTCGCGGACCAGGGTCACCACCTGGCTTCGCGAAGGATCCCAGGTCAGCCCATGCCAGCTCGCCGCCGGCGGCCCACCGGCCGCGACCTGCCGCCAGTCGGTGCCGTCCCACTCCCAGGTGTCGGCGAGGGTCGTGGTGCCGTCGCTCCCGCCGTGCAGCACCGTCCGCCCGCGGACCGGATCGAAGGCCATCGCGTGGCCCCGCCGGCCGGGTGGCAGGTTGGTGGGCGCACGCTGCCGCCACGTCGCACCATCCCATTCCCAGGTGTCGTCGTAGTGGACAGGAGTGAGGTATGGAACGTCGTGGAAGCCACCGAACAGCACCGTCACGCCGCGCTGCGCGTCGAACGCCATGCCGACGTCCCACCGAGGCGACGGATGGGCTGCAGTCGGACGCTGTTGCCAGGCGACACCGTTCCATTCCCAGGTCTCGCCCTGGCCGAACAGCACGGTCAACCCGCGCGCCGCATCGAAGGCCAACGCCGCGCCGGGACTCGGCGCCGGGGCCGCCGCAGGACGCTTCCAGGTGCCGCCGCCCCACTCGCGGGTCGCGAACCCCGTCCCGCCACAGGGACCACGGAGCGACTCCAACGAGACGAGCACGTCGCGGACCGAGTCGTAGGCGCCGACGGCCGCTCGGCCTTCGTCGCCGAGATGTCGAAGGACCCAGGACGTGCCGTCGAACCCCCAGGTCTCCACGGGCTGCGGCGGGGAGAGGTTGCAGTTCGCCACCGGATCGTGGTCGGAGTATGCCAGGCCGCCGAACAGCACCGTCTCGCCACGGGCCGCGTCGTAGGCGACCGACGCTCGGTATCGCCGGCCCGGTACGTTGCCGGCGACCCCCACCGCCGTCCACGTGGTGCCGTCGAAGTCCCAGGTCTCGAGGCCCAACGGACTGCAGCCTACCAACGTGATCCGTCGCCGCGCGACGTCGTAGGCCGCGAGCGCGCCGTCGAAGGCGGGCAGTCCGGCGGCGGTCGTCTGCCGCCAGTCCGAACCGTCCCATTCCCAGGAGTCGCCCTGAGGTTCGGGGAACGGGAAGCCGTAGCGCATGCCGATCGAGTAGCCGCCATACAGCACGGTCATCTGACGCGATGCGTCGTAGGCCATCGCACCGCAGCAGCGGGCCGCTGGACTCCGGGTCGGCGACCTCTGCTGCCAATCGACACCGTCCCATTCCCAGGTGTCGTCCAGGTTGTTCCAGTAGGCATGGCCGCCGGCCAGCGATCCGCCGTAGAGGAGCACCCGCCGGCGCGCGGCGTCGTACACCATCGAGTGCCCGACGCGCGGGGCTGGGCTCGTCGCCGGCAGCAGCTGCAGCCAGTCGCTGCCGTCCCACTCCCAGGTCTCTCCGGGGCCGCCGAACAGCACGACCCGTCGCCGGGACTCGTCGTAGGCCATTCCGGCCCCCCACGTCTCGGCCGGGGCGTGCACCGGAGACCGCTGCAGCCAGGACGCACCATCCCATTCCCAGGTCTCGCCCTGGCCGAACAGCACCACCCGTTCACGGGCGGCGTCGTAGGCGGTCGCGTGCCAGGCCTGCGCCTGGATCGAGGTGAGGTCGACGTGGCGGATCGGCTGCTGGGCACTCACAGCGGGCGCAGCGAGCAGGACGGCGAGCAGGAGCGAGACCCCGCGGGTCTCGGGGAAGCGGAACGAGAACATGCCTGGTCCGGGAGGGAGGTCGCGGTTCGAGAGCGCCGACGACGCCGCCGGCTCCTCACGGGATGCGCCCTCGCCCCCACGGCTCCGCCAGGATTTCTCCCGCCCACCCCCCGGGGCGGCCTCGCAGCCCAGTACGCTCCGGCGTCCCCGCAGGCTGACAGGGATCTCAGGCTGACAGGGATCTCAGGCTGATAGGGATCTCAGGCTGACAGGGATCACGCCGAATCGAGCAAGATGACCGCCTCCACCAAACAGGACGAACGCATCGCGAAGATGAGCTTCGCCACCGTCTATCCGCTCTACGTCGCCAAGGTCGAGAAGAAGGACCGCACCGAGACCGAGCTGCGGAAGGTCATCCAATGGCTGACCGGCTTCACCAAGGCCAAGCTCGACCGGCACATCAAGCAGGGTTCGACGTTCGAGACCTTCTTCGCGGAAGCCGAGCTGCATCCCAACGCCTCGCTCATCACCGGGGTGATCTGCGGCTACCGCGTCGAGGAGATCGAGAACCCGCTGACCCAGAAGGTCCGCTACCTGGACAAGCTGGTCGACGAGCTGGCGAAGGGAAAGAAGATGGAGAGCATCCTGCGGTCGTAGTTCGACCCCGACTTTCCCGGGACCGGATCCGCCCCGCGCGGGCCTTCCGGACCCGAGGACCGATGCTCCCGCAACCGAACCCATCCGCAACGACACCGCCGACCGACGATCTGCCCAGCCACCTGGAGACCCTCCTCCAGCACGCCGAGCAGGTCCGCATCCTGGCTGCCCACCTCGCGCTCGACGAGAGCGAGGCGGACGACGTGATCCAGGAGACCTGGCTCTACGCGCTGCGCCACCCGCCCCGCCACGGCGCCAACCTGCGGGCCTGGCTTGGCGAGGTCGTCCGCTCCGCCTGGCGCCATGGCCGCCGTGGCGAACGGCGGCGCACTGCCCGCGAGCGGGCCGTCGCCGACGACCCGGGGCGACTGGGCGCCAGCGAGGCCGCCGACGAGGCGATCGGACGCGCGGAGGTGCAGCGCGCACTGCTCGACCACCTGCTGGCACTCGACGAGCCGTTCCGCAGCACGCTGGTGCTGCGCTACCTCGAAGGTCTCCCGCCGCGCGAGATCGCGGCGCGCCAGCAGGTCGGCGTCGAGACGGTGCGCAGCCGGGTGCGGCGTGGGCTCGAACGGCTCCGTGGTCGGCTCGATGCCGAGCACGGTGCCCGCGACGCGTGGCTCGCAGTGTTCGGCACCGCGTTCGGCGGCCCCGCCCTGAGGCAGGCCGCGCGCGCTTCGGTCCTCGCGACGAGCAGCACCGCTTCGACCGCGTGGATCCTGATGACGACGACGACCGGCAAGACCCTTCTCGCGACCGCTGCCGCGGTCACTCTCTCGCTGACCGGCTACCTGTGGTTCGCCGCCCGCAGCGACGCTGCCGGATCGAGCAGTCCGCGGGAGCCACACGCCGGGTCTCGTGGAGCAGCACCGCTCGCCGCGGCGCCGGCTGCTGCACCCGCGGTCGCGCGACCAGGCGGCGCGCCGGTCCGCACGCCTGCCGAAGCGCGCGGCGAGCCAGAACGGACCACGGTGACGAGCCCACCGGAGACGACGCCCGCCAGCGACGACCGGACGATCGCCGGCATCGTCCTCGATCGACTGGGCCGTCCCGTTGCCGATGTCGCGGTCCACTGGGCCGGCCCCCACGCGGTCCGCTGGGCCGACAGCATCGACCCGTGGCTCAACAACGGCACCGACTCGCTGCAGGTCGACGACGCGATGCTCCAGCGACTGCGCCGCGACTCTGCATACGCCGAAGAGGTCTTCGCGCGACTCGAGCATCCCGTGGAGTGGCGGGCGACGCTGCTCGGCGAAGTCACGCCGCGTCACGGCGCCGAGACCGGTGCCGACGGCCGATTCTCCTTCCGTCTCGCCGACGACGCGCCGGCGGCCGGACGCCCGATCGTGATCGATCCGGGCTACGTGCTGCTCGGCCGCGGATCCTGCGAGTCCGCCAGCCCACAACCGCAGTCCATCCTCCTGGTCGAGCGGTCGATCCGCCTCACCGGCCGTGTGGTCGATCCGACCGGCACCCCCGTCGCCGACGCCCTGGTCACCCTCCGCTGCGACACGCCGCCGCTGCCGACCTTGGACCCCGAGGTCCAGTGGAGCCACGACCTGGTGCTGCCATCCGTCGAGACCAACGCCCAGGGCCGCTTCCTGCTCCGCGACGTGCCCGCCCTGACCGGCGCCCTGCTCACCGCGCGCCACCCCGAGCGCGGCAGGGCCTCGCTCCGGGTACCGACCGCCAGCAGCGACGCGCTGGAACTGGTCCTCGACGCCCCGGTGTTCGGCCCCACCAGCACGCGGGTCGAGGGCCGCATCGAAGCTCCCAACGGCTCCCCGGTCGCCGGAGCGCAGCTGATGTTCGGCTCGCTCCAGACCGAGAGCGACACGACCGGCAGTTTCGCCTTCGAACTTCCGACCGACCGCCCCGACACCTCGCTGTTCGTGACCGGCCGCGGCTACCAGGCCTTGACGGTGGAGAACTTCGGCACGACGGTCGAGGCGATCTCCGTCGCTCCCGAGCCGGTCGTCCTGCGCTTCGCCGCCGAGAGCCTCGCGATCGCCGGGCACATCGTCGACGCCACGGGACGACCGGTCGGAGGTGCCGAGCTCAACCTCTTCGATCCTGAGCTGCCGGAGATCACCTTCTCGTCGCTGGAGATGCTCAGCGACGGCCGCCGCAACGTCACCACCGCAGCCGACGGCAGCTTCCGGATCGGCGGGCTCTCGGCGCGCGAGTACCGGCTCCGCATCTGGCGACTGGAAGACCGACTGGTGCACGTCTCGGAGCCGCTGACCGCCGGCACCGAGGGTGTCCTCGTGGAGCTGCCCGATGCGCCACTGCTGACGCAGCTTTCCGGCCGGGTGGTCGACTCCGACGACAGACCCGTCGCCGGTGCCCGGGTCTCGTTCGGCTTCGAGACCTTCCGGACCCGCGGCGACGGAACGATGAATGAAGAGGCGCCGCCCGTTCAGACCGACGCGCAGGGCCACTTCGTCCTCGAAGACGTCCCACCACGCCACGTCTACCTCGCGGTCTCGAGCGACGGGATCGCACGCCGGAAGTTCGCGATCGAAGCGGTCGGCGCTCCCTCGCGACCGATCACGCTGCGCGTCGAAGCGCTGTGCCGAGTGCGCTTCGAGGTGCCGCCCGACCACTTCGGCGACCAACTCCAGGTGCTCGACGCGGCCGGTCGGCCACTGGAACTCGTGCCGCTGCGCGGTGCGCAGTCGGCCACGACCCAGATCCGCTACGACCAGGACCTCGGCTACCCGGCCGTCGACCTGCCCGCCTCGGCACGCAGCGTCGTGGTGTTCCGTGGCGACGAGCGACTCACCAGCCTTTCGATCCGACCCGAACCGGGGCGCGAGCTGCGGGTGCGGATCCCGTGACCCGCGCCGCCGCTCAATCCCCGAGGTCGATGCGCAGCCCGCGACTCAGCGACAACCCGAGCGCGGTCGAGGCGTCGAGCGCGGCGGCCTGTGCGTGGAGCTGCACGCCGCGCAGCGCCGGGTCGAGCGGCAGCACGATCGGCAGGACCGCGACTCCAGCGATGTCGGTACCGAGCACCTGCTCGACCAGCATCGTCGCGGGATCGTAGTAGATCGTGCAGCCGCCCAGCATCCGCGGTGTCGAGGTCAACGACAGCGCCAGCACGGCGGGCGCGGACGGCGACGCGGACACGAGCTCGAAACGGAATCCGGTCGCCAGCGACGGCCGACCGGAGAGCTGCAGTTCCGGTGCGATGCAGCCGGTGCCGCCCCCACACGACGATCCGTACGCCTCGCTCGCAGCAGCCGTGTCGGTGAGGGTCCAGGTCTGCCGCTGCGAGTTGCTGGAGTCCTGAGCGCCGTGGAACAACATCTGGCCGCGGATCGGCTCCCAGGTGGCAAAGCCGTTGTTGTATTGCTGCGACGGGTCCGGGATGGGCGTCGCGCGCCAATCCAGGCCGTCCCACTCCCAACGATTGCCGCCCGTCGTGGCGAGTTCGTCGTAGCCGCACACCACGAGGCGTCGGAGCGTGGGATCCCAGTCCATGTCGGAGAACCAGAGGCCCGGCGGGCTGTGCGCCGGCGTCCGTTGGCTCCACGAACTGCCGTCCCACTCCCAGGTCTCGGCGACCAGCTGCGATCCCGCGGTCCGCCCGCCGAACAACACCGTGACGCCGCGCACCGGGTCGTAACCCATCGACGCGAGGTAGCGCGGCGCGGGCCGGACCGGCGGCTGGCGCAGCTGCCACTCGGCACCGTCGAAGGTCCAGGTCTCGTCACTCAACCCGCCCCCGCGCACCGTCGACAGGCCGCCGAACAGGACCAGCTGGCCGCGAGACCGGTCGAAGGCCCCCGCCGCACCCTGACGACCCGTCGGGTGGAGCGTCGGGTTGGCCCGGGTCCAGTCGTTGCCGTCGTACGACCAGGTCTCGTCGACGTCACCGAACCCGAACCCGACCTTGATGACCCGAGCGCGGCTCGAGTCGTAGGCCAGGATGGTGTGGTCGGCCCGTGAGGGAACGTGAGCGGTCACCAGCTCCGTCCAGCGCGCGCCGTCCCAGGCGAGCGTCCGTGGCGGCGCGGAACCGGGCCGGCTCGAGGGCCCTTCCAGATGCATCAACGCCCGGCCGCGCGCCTCGTCGGTCACGAGCCCCGCGCGGATCCCCAGCGACGTCGGATCGACCTTCGACTCCCAGCCCCCGCTCGCCGGATCCCAGGTCCAGGTGTCGGCCAGAGGATCGCCCGCAGCGTTCCGTCCACCGAACAGCACCAGCCGGTCGCCCAACGCGTCGTGGACCATCGCGTGCCCGTACCGCGGCTCGGGCTCGGCACCGACCGTGGCCTGCCGCATCCAGTCGCTCCCGTCCCAGTGCCACACGGCGAGACCCGCCGGTCCGCCGCCGGGTCCACGGCCGCCGGTGAATAACAGCCGCCCGCGCAGGCGGTCGGGGCTCAGCGCTCCCTCCACGCTGCCCGGCGGGCGATGCGCAGGCTGGAGTTCGGTCCAGTCCTGCCCATCCCAGACCCAGGTGTCGTCGTGCAGCACGGTCGAAGCGCCGCCGAACAACAGCACCCGACCGGTCGCCGGATCCCAGGCCATCGAGTGCCCCAACCTCGCGGCGGGCGCGTGTGCAGGGTGGCGCCGGGTCCAGGTCTCGTTGGCGAAGACCCAGGTCTCGCCGTTCCGGACTGCGCCACTGGTGAGCCCGCCGAACAGCACGACCTCCTCACGGATCGGATCGACCGCCATGGCATGCGACCAGCGCGCCGCCGGCGACGTCGCGGTCGCGACCCGGATCCAGGTCGACCCATCCCAGCGCCAGGTGTCGTCGAGTGGCCCCATCGCGTCGATCCCCCCGAACACCAGACTCGTCCGGCTCCGATCCGCGTGGACCATCGACGCGGACTCGCGGAAGGAGAACCCGGGCTCCCCGCTCGTCGCGCGCCACGCGAAGCCGTCCCAGGAGAACTGTTGCTGCGGTGCCCGCGTGTCCCGCAACACCAGGAAGACCCGCCCCAGGCCAGCGTCCCAGACCGCCAACGGGTCGGCCGGGATCGGCTGCCGTTCGGTGAGGGGAGCCCAGGTGAGTTGGGCGGCGAGAGGGAGGGCGAACAGGGCCGGCGCGAGCAGGCCGGAGATGCCGCGGAGAGTCGATTTCATGCCTGGATCTCAGGACCTTCCAGCCGCAGGTGCCAGTGTACCCGAAGTGCAACGGCCTGTTTCCGGGCTACTTGCCCCGCAACTCCGCCAGCGCCTCCCGCGCCGCCTCCACGCGAGGCTCGATCGCGAGCACTCGCTCGAACAGCCCGATCGCGCGCTCCTGCTCCCCCTTCCGCCGCGCCACCTGCGCCGCCCGCATCAACATCCCGAGCGGCGCGAAGCCCTCGAGCGCGCCACCGTCGTCGTGCACCGGATGGAAGCGCTCCTCGGCGTCCTCCTGGACCAGGCTGCCGTCGTCCTGCAGGTGGAAGGCGAAGGTGCCGAAGACGTCGACCGTGCCGACGAGGTGACCGTCGTCACGCACCATCGTGATCGACAGTGCTTCGCCACGGCCGAGGTCGCTCGGTGCGAGGCCGAGCGACGGCGGCGGATAGGGCCAGGTGCCCACGAGCGGCTCGAGACGCGCGGCCTCGACCTCGCTTCGATACTCCGGCCGAGGAGTGTGGTCGACGTCGACCAGCTCGGGATCCCCCGCGAGGCCACCGCTCCGCGCCGCCAGCACCTGCTCCAACAACGCGACCAGCGGCCGAGTCGGCGTGCGTTCCCCAGCGTAGGTGTTCGCCCGGTTGACGACCACCAGATCGGATGCCGGGAACACCGCGATCATCTGGTTGCCGACGCCGAGCGCCGCGAAGCCACGCTGCGCCTCCAGCGCCGGCGTCCGGAACACCCACCACATGAAGCCGTAACCCATCAGCTCGTTGTCGATCGAGTAGAGCGCCGTCGACCGGTTCACCCAGTGGTGGGACAGGATGCGCTCTGCGCCCCAGGCCCCGTTCCGCGCGAACAGCAACCCGAAGCGCGCCGCGTCGCGCGCCGACATCCGGAACGGGTACGCCGGATACTTCGACTTGTCGCGCTCGTAGTGGTAGTAGCCGTCGGAGACGCGCCAGTCCTGCATCTGCAGCGGCTGCCCGAAGTGCCGGTCGAACGACTCGAACAGGTCGTCGCCGGTGAGCTGCATCAGGATCGCGGCGAGGGTGTTGAAGTCCCAGTTGTTGTAGCCGAACGCCTGGCCGGGACGGATCGAACCGCGCGGCGCCGAGTCGGTGCGGCCGGCATAGGCCGCGGGGTGGTAGATCGCCGAGCGGGCCTTCAGCAGATCGAGGATGCGCGCCTCTTTCTCCACTTCGAGCAAGGGACTCGGCTCGTCGTCGATGCCGAGTTCCGCCATGGTCTGATTGAGCTCGATCTCCCCGCGGTCCCAGTAGATGCCATAGAGCGCCGACAGGAAGCTCTTGCGCACCGAGTGGCACATGAAGCGCCGCTCGACGTCGCCCCAGGCCGCGACCACCGCGCCGTCGGCGACGATCAGAAAGGCCGAGGAGGGCAGGCCCTCCCAGGTCTTGCGCGCGGCCTCCAGGGCCTCCGCGTCGAAGCCGGCGTCGGCCGGGTCGACGAAGCGCTGCCAGCGGGTTCCGGGGACGCGGTCCTGGGCGGTGAGCGCCGAGACGACAACGGCCAGCGGGAGGAGGATGCGACTGCTCTGGATGGGCAACACGATGCACCCGATGGTCCTCCAAGCTCGCCGCCAGGGCCAGCCGACCGACAGGGGAAGGATGCCCGCCCGCAACCCGTCGTCTCGCCACGTGCGCCCGCCTACGCTTTCCGCGCCTTCCCGAGACAAGGGAGCACACCGATGCAAGCTCACCACCGCGCGGCGACCGCGCTCACCCTCCTCGCGATCCTGAGCTCGGGTTCCGCGGCATTCGCGCAAGACACTCCGGTGCCGACCGACGAACTCCGCGCCTTCGAGGGCGAGTGGCTCTACGTCGAGGACCGCACCGAGGGCCGCCCGAGCGAGCAGCAAGGCCCCCCGATGAGCGTCACCTTCGGTCTCCGCGTCGAACCCGATGCGGTGGTCATGCTGCGCGGCAAGGGCGCCAGCCAGCGCGAGGAACCCATCCCGCTCGACGGGTCGGTCCTCGAGGAGACCGGCACCGGCACGACCACGCGGCGCCGCGGTAGCTGGCAGGATGGCACGCTGGTCTACGAGGTCACCACGACCCGCGATGCGGACGGGTCGCTCGTCCTGTTGATCCGGCGGGAGTTCCGGATCGCAGCGAATGGACTTCTGATTCGCGTCGTGCTCGGCGAGCCGCCGGAGAAGGACACGCTGGCCTTCTACCAGCATCCCGAGGACATCCCATTGCCCACACCGGCACCGGCCGGCATCGCCGACATCGAATGGCTGGCCGACGCCTGGGTCGGGGTGCGCGGCACGTCGTCGATCGAGGAGCGTTGGAGCCCACCGCTCGGTGGCGCGATGCTCGGCACGTCGCGGACGGTGAAGAACGAGCGGATGGTGGCGTTCGAGTTCCTGCGCATCGTCGAGCGCAACGGGAGTCTGGTCTACGTCGCGCAACCCAATGGCGCGGCACCGACGGAGTTCGTGCTCACCGAGAGCGGGCCGCGGCGCGCGGTGTTCGACAACCCACGCCACTCCTCCCCGCAGCGGATCGTCTACGAACTCCAGGACGACGGCTCGCTGACCGCGTCGATCGGGTTTCTCCACGGGGGCAGTCCGACGGTGTTCGAGTTCGCGCGCGAGGGCGGTTGATCGACGACGTCAACTCCGGATCAGCCTGCGCGCCCGATCCAGCTCTCGACCAGCTCCGCCCACCAGTCGCTGAACCCGATCGGTCCGCCGAGCGCCACACCGACCGCGATGACTCCCACGCCGATCCAGGTGCCGCGGTGCACCCGGCCCAGCGTCTTCCGGTCGTGCACGATCCCGGGGATCCACAGCCCGACGATCAACAGCACGGTCACCGGCTCGGGCAGCGACACCGCCTGGATGATCCGCACCAACGCCGGCGGCATCATCGTCACGCTGGCATACAGCATCAGCCGCTTGTGGAGCGCGAGCTTCTTCAAGCTGAACAGCGCTGCGGTGTAGAGACCGACGAACTGCGAGAGGTTCAGGACGTTGAAGAACACCAGCGGCGCGTCGCCCTTGATCCGGTAGTTCTCCGCCATCACCAGGACGCTGGTCCACACCAGCGCCACCGCCAGCGGCACCGTCGCATAGCCGAGCAGCTTGTGCAGCGGGCGCCGCTGCCGGCCGATCAGCCAGGCCTGCAGGAGGAACAGCAGGTACCACGCACCGATGCAGGCGATGTGCGGGTACAGGACCGAGGGCGTGGGCGGCAGCTCCTCGCCACGGGTCAGTGCCCGGCCGCCGAAGCCGACGAAGATCAGCGCCAGCAGGACGACGCCCATGCGGACGAAGAAGACTCGGTCGGGAGCGGGACGATCGAGAGCGGGTCGAGCGGTCACCCGGGCAACGGTAGCCGGCGAGCGGCCCCGCCCGAGCGCAATGCTGTAATCGTCCCGAGCCGGCCATCTGCCGTGATGGAGAACGAGAAACCGCACCCTGCACCCCGACTCGACCCCGATCCCATGACCACTCGCCTGTCCTTCGTCCCTCTCCTCCTCGGCGCGGCCGGCGCGCTGCAGGAGTCTCCGTCTCAAACCTGGGTCTCGCGCAGCGAGCGCCCCTACGGCTCGTCGATCACCCTGGCCGATGCCGGGCTGCACGGCCGACCTGTCTACCTCGGTGCCGACCTGTTCACGTGGGACGGCAGCCGCTGGCTCCCGGCCACCGGCCTGCCCGCGAACGCGAACTCGCTCGAGACCCCGGCCGGTGATCCGCTGCGCGAGGAGCTGGTGCTGGTCGCCGCGGTGTCACCGTCAGTGCGCCATACCTTCACGTTCGACGGCCGGAGCTGGACCGACCACGGCCCGACACCCGGCGGCCACCTGCGGTCGCTGCACTTCGACCCGAACCTCGATACGGTGGTGGCCTTCACCGACGACACGGCGAACCAGCGCACCCAGGACTGGAGCTGGGACGGCACTCGATGGCAGGCCCTCGCTCCGAACCGCCGCCCCTACGGAGTCACCGGCGAGGTGGTGACCGACTCGGCCCGCGACCGCGTGCTGGTGATCGCGGGCGTGAGCGGGTCGCCGGCACAGACCGAGACCTGGGCGTGGGACGGCACGAGCTGGTCACGGGTGGCGACCACTGGTTCGCTGCCCGGCCGCGCCGGAGCCGCGCTGGGTCACGACCCGGGCCGCGGACGGATCGTGCGGTTCGGCGGCCAGGACCCGACCGGCACCCGGCTGTTCAACGACACTTGGGAATGGGACGGCAGCCGCTGGACCGAGGTGTTCCCCCCGGCTGCTCCGCCGCGGTCCGCTGGATCGCGCTTCGGCTTCGATCCGGTCACCGGCTCGCTGGTGTTGTTCGGTCTGGAGAGCGAGATCGGCGCCGACTGGACCTGGGACGGCCGGACCTGGCGACGGCTCGCGTCGGCGCCGGGACCGGCGATCGCAGCCCACGCCGGAGACACCGGCCGCGGACTCCTGGTCCGCTATCAGGTGCATGGCTGGGGCCGCCTGCCGTCGACCCTCGAGTGGGACGGCCGGACCTGGACCGAGCTGCGCGTTCCCTCACCGTCGGCGCGCAGCACCGAGCTGTCGTGGGACCCCGCGACCGGGTCGGTCCTGATGTTCG
The DNA here is from genome assembly GCA_030432695.1 of bacterium. Classification (GTDB taxonomy): domain Bacteria; phylum Planctomycetota; class UBA1135; order UBA1135; family UBA2386; genus JAUILN01. Next base: position 298,292 of record JAUILN010000005.1, read on the forward strand.
GCGGCTACTCGCTCCTCGACGGCAGCGCGCTCGGCGAGGCCTGGCACTGGAACGGGAGCACGTGGCAGCGGTCCTCGGCGGCGACCTTGCCCGGGCCACGCTTCGACCACGCGATGGCGCCCGACCCGGGGCGCAGCGGCGTGGTCCTGTTCGGGGGCCTCGACGACAACCTGTCGGCGCTCGCGGAGACCTGGCACTGGAACGGTTCGACCTGGACCGACCTGACCACGTTCCTGCCCATCGCACCTCCGGGCGGGCCGAGTTCGTTCGAAGCGGGCGTGACCGCGGGCAACCTGCGCCTCGTCAGCGGCGGGGAACTCTGGCAGTGGAACGGCCGGTGGACCCAGCTCTCGCCGACGGTGCCGGTCACCAATCCGGATGGCGCGTTCGGTCGCGATCCTGCGACGGGGGCGTCGGTGTTGACCGGGCGCGACCCGAACGGTCGGTTCGCGAGCTTCGCGTGGAACAACGGCTCGTGGTCCCAGGTCGGCTCGCCGCGCGAGGACTTCGACGAGGCGGAGCACGATCCGCTGCGCGGCAACCTGTTGGCGTTCGGTCCGTCCGGGATGGCCGCCTACACCGGACAGCCTGCGGCGACGATCGGCTACGGATCGGGCTGTGGCCGACCGAGCCCGGCCGCGCTGGTCGAGGGCCTGCCACGGCCGGGCGAGTCGTCGTTCCGGATCGCAGCCCACGGCGCACCGACCACGAACGTCGCCTTCCTCGCCGGGCTCGCGCCGACCAGCCTGCCGATCGGGAACGGATGCACGCTGTTGGTCGCGGCGCCGGTCGCGCTGGGAGCGACCACCACGAACCGTTTCGGAGTCGGCTCCCTGCCGATGCCCATCCCGATGGATCCGGCGCTGCGCGGCGCATCCCTGTTCCTGCAGGTCGCCGAGGTGCGCCCACGTGCACCGCTCGGCTGGGTGGCGAGTGGCGGGCTCGAGATCCGGATCGGCGACTGAGTGCAGTCGGGCAAGGGACCGGAGGGCCGTCCTCGAGGCAGTTGCTCGAAGGAGCAGCAACCTCTCACCCCGAACCCGCATCCCCCTCGAGCGCCGACCAAGGCGTCCCGATCCCCACCGCACGGACCTTCTCACCGAGCGGGAAGCCGTCGCTGCCGAAGTACACCACGTCGAGTCGCTCCAGCGCCAGCGTCTCGACCGCCGACCACATCGACTTCGTGGGCCTCGGCGATGTTCTCGAACCACGGGTTCAGACGACGCGCCATGAACGTGCCGCAGAGTATGTCGAAGTAGCGGCCCACGGTGCGTTGCGAGACGCCGAACGCGCGCGCCAACTCCGCGCCATTCCAGGTCTGACCGTATCAGTTCACCACGACCGCCGTCGGCGCCCCGACCGCGACCTCCCCGCTCACGCCGAGCCGCACGCTCTGGAACACCAGCGGCAGCGCGCTCGGCAGCGGTGGCATCAGGAACGTCAACCGGGTCACGCCGCCGGCCGGGATCGGCACGACATCGAACAGTGGGCTCGCCGCATCGATCCACAGCGATCCGAGCGGGAACGGCAGCACGGGGCCGGGCAGGTCGAACATCAGGTAGACGATGTCCTGCGGGGCGCCGTGGACGTCGACGGTGAACGGGGTGCCGGATCGCAGCGGCCGGGAGAAGACCTGCCATGGCAGCACCTCCCGATGGACCGTCACCGTTCCCTGGATTGGTTGGCCCGGCGCGCCGAGGACCACTGCGGGATCGATCCGCAACGTGCTGTTCACCCCCTCGATCGCGCCCTGCAGGCCGAGGCCGCCATTGCCGGAAGTCGCACGCGCACTGCCGGTGATGCTCAGCTGGCTGTTGTCCAGCTCGATGCCGGGCAGCGAGTAGAGCCCGATGTTGAAGTTGGAACCCGGGAACGTGCCGCCACGGACGAACACCGTCGAGTTGCGCGCCACCAGCGACGAAGCGTTGTACGTCTCCGTGACGTGCACGTTCTCGAACACCAGGTGACTCCACAGGCCACCGACCGGCGGACAGCTCGGGCAGTCGCGGACGACCATGGAGCTGGAGGTGGCGTGTGGCCCGCCCCAAGGATTGTTACTCCCTGGCACGGACCCCGGGAACCGGGGCGAGTCGAACAACACCCAGGCGCAGGCGTTGACCGCAATGCCGGTCAGCCTGGCCTGGCTGTCGAAGGTGGCATTCTCGACGATCACCGTCCCCGCGCAGGAGTCGATCTGCAGGGAGATGACCAACGGCGAGCCGAGGAACGTGGCACCTCGCAGCGTGAATTGCTGACCGGCGGGCACGTTGGCGATCCGCGACTGGCTGCCGAAGTTGGCGTCGAGGCGGACGCCGGGATCGCATTCGATCAACAACCCGCGGTCGGCGAGCAGTGGATCGTAGAGCGCGGCCGCGACGACGAGGCGATCACCTGGCGCAGCCTGTTGGATCGCCTGGTTCAGGGCTGCTCCCCCCCCTGACACGAAACGCGTGGCTTGCGCCGGCGAGGTCGCAACGAGCAGGGTCAGGAACGCGGGAAGGGCCAGTAAAGCTCTCATGCCCGAGGATTGTACCGGTTCTGCGGAGCAGCGGCGGATCTGGCACTGCCCCGAATCGGAGCACCCACGTGGATGCGTCGGCTCGCCGGACGCGACGTTGCGTAAGGTCCGTCGCGCTCGGCGGGTTCACCGTCGCGCTACCGCTACCGACCCACGGTGAAGTCGGCGGCCCCGGTGACCGCGAGGCTCGGAGAATTCCCGTCGAGGAGCAGGCCCTGCGCAAAGAGCCGCAGCCCGGTCAGTGCCGATGTCGTCGGAATCGCCAGGGTGTGGCGCGCCGGCTGCCCGGGGCCGGTCCACACCACCGCCCGGGACACCACGGCCGAGGACAGATCGACGAGCGCCTCGACCCCAGCACCGGCGATCCCGATGCCGGGCACGATCCGACCGCACGGATACGCGGGGTCCGGTGCAGGCGCGGCGATCCAGGTCGTCATGCCCCCAGGTGCAGCGCCGGTACTGCCCTGCGGGTCGTCGATCTCCAGCGTGCACGCCCCGCCGAGGCGAGGGCTGCCGGTCACGGTGAGAACGGCCTTGGTTCCGCCGCAGCCCGGACGGGAGTCGACCCGGGGCGCGTCGGTGCGATGCATCACCAGCGGCTCGACCAGGCTCTTGAAGCCCACCGCCCAGGCATTGCACGGCCCGGTCGCGGCCATCGCGGTCACGAACAATGGCGGGGCCAGCGTCTGCTCGGACACCCAGGCGCCGTTGGCCTCGCGACCGTAGATCCCCCTTCCTCCGGCGAGCAGCGGCCCACCGCGGAGCTGCAGGAGTTCGTAGAGCGGCGCCGGAGCCTCGTGCCGTGAGAACGTCGAGCCGTCGAACTCGTAGAGGGCATCGCCATACACCCCGTGCTGAATGTCCGCCTCGCTGACCGAGATCCACACATTGCCCTGTGCGTCGGCCTCGACCGCGCCGAGCCAGAACTGCCACTGCGGCGTCGTGCCAGGCAACGGCAAGCTTTGCTGCGTCCAGCCACTGCCGTCCCAGCGGATGACGAACGCGGCACCCCCGGCAAACGGCGTCCCCTGATTGCTCGTCTGACCGACGGCCCACGCGTCGTTCGGGCTGCGCCACAGGAGGTCCTCGACGTGCTGGAAGCCGATCGTCGGATTGGGTGTCGGATACGCCGTGAAGCCGGAGCCGTCCCAATGCGTCATCGCGCTCGCCCGCGCGTAGTAGTGCGACAACCAGAGGTCGCCGGCGACTCCGGCGACGCCGCTGACCTCGTGGGTCCAGCTCGGCGGCAGGGCGATACGGAGCCACGAGTTGCCGTCCCAATGCAGGACGAGCGGCAGCAGTTGGATCCCGCCCGAGGCCGCCTGACCCTCGAACGACCCCACCGCCCACACGTCGTTCGCGGCCAGCGCGTGCACATCGTAGAGTTCGCACTTCGGCGGCCGGCCCGCGACTCCCGGGCTCGGCGACGGCATCCGGCTCCACGCCGTGCCGTCCCAGTGGAAGACGAGGGTCAGCTCCTCGTAGCTGGTGCTGCCGAGGACCCGGCGCCGCTCGAGTCCGACCGCCCAGACATCGCCCTGCCCGGTGGTTGCGACGCCATTGAGCCGCACGGCGATGGCGCCCGGCAGCGCCGGGGTCGGCTGCTCGGTCCAGGTGCCGCACGACTGCGCCGAGGCGGCAGCTCCGAGGCCGGCGAGCGATGCGGTGAGAACCGCGAGGATGGTGCGGAGACGAGCCGGTCGTTGGAGAAAGCGCATGGGTCGGACGCAGGGGCAACTGACGTGCCCGCATGGTTCCTCGCGAGTACGTCCGGAAGACGGACGGCGAGGCCGGCTCGCGAGACCCGGCCATCTCGAGCCCCGGCACCTTCCGCACTCCCCTGCGCAAGCGGCTCCCCAAGGCTTCCGTCAATGGTCGCCGATCCACGCGATTCCGCCCGGACTCACCGAGATGCCCAGCGAGTTCGCCAATGGATCGACGACGATCCACTGCACGCGGAAGGCAGCACCCAGCAGGGCGCGGTCGTTCGGGATCCGATGCGCGACCGATGCCGCGCCGGTACTCCCCGCGGTGCGGGCCACCGTGACGAGCGGCACCTGCTCGAGCGCACAACCCGGCGCCCCGAGCGACCCGAGATCGAGCGGTCCCGCAGTCAGCCCCATCGCATAGACCACTGGGGCCCGCGCCGGCGCCTGGGCGAGGAGGACCTGCATCAGCGAGCCGAGCACCGGAGTACCGACCGCGTCGATACGGGGCGTGCCATGCGTGCCCCGACAGCCGGTTCCGCTTCGGTCGAAACTCGCACGCGCCACCCGGCTGCTGCAGTAGGCCTGGTACATCCACTGCACCGAGGAGAACGGCCCCGACCACACTCCCGCGGATCCGACGTGGTGCGGCACGGTGCTGCCGCCGAGGGCGGTCGGCGGCGCGAGGTTGCCGATCGCGTTGTCGAACACGATGTGGAAGTCGGTGCGGGCCGGAACCGGTGCCTGGAGCTGTGCGGCGTAGGTGCCGAGAGTGGTGCCGACGAACATCGTTCCCGCACCGACGAGCTGTCCCGGTGCACCGTTCGCCGCCGAGTCGTAGATCGAGATGGGCAGCGCCACGGGAGCCGCATTGCGGGTGTGGCAATACAGCTCGACCCGGCAGATCGTGTCGGCCTGCGGAAGGCCGGGCACCTGGATCGCGAAGGTCGCAGCGGTCAGTTGGCGACCCAGGTGGGTCGCGTTCCAGTTGGCGGAACGGCAGACCTGGGTGCACTGCGCGGTGGCGGACACGGCGGGCAGGGCAGCGACGAGGAAGGCGAGGAGCGATCGCTTGCGCATGGCATGTGGTGCGGAACGCGAGGGGTCGGCGAAGAATCAGCAAGCCACGGTCCGTCGCCGGTCTCCGACGATCCGTCCGGCTTCCGCACGTGCGGTGCCCGCGATCCGGACGGTCACCCGGATGGCCGACACGGTACGGAGATCGCGCGGCCGTCTCGACGTCCGCGCCCCCTCCGACCAGCATCCTCCCATGCTCCCGATCCCGAAGATCGCGCCGCCGTCCCTCGTCCTCGTCGCAGCCGGATTGCTGAGCGCCCAGGAGGTCCGGGAGGACTGGCGGACGGGTCTGGGCTCGGCGAACGTCGCACTCGACCGGCACCACGACGTCTTCCTCACCAGCAGTGCCGGCCAGACCGGGGCCGACCAGTTCGTGACCAAGCTCGACGAGCGGGGTCGAACCCTCTGGACCCGCCGCCACGGCGATCCCGCGCATGCCGAGAGCACCCGTTGGCTGGCGGTGGATTCCCGCGGCAACGTGCTCATCACCGGGCACCGGAGCTGGGCCAGCGGAGGTCCGGGCGGCTTCCTGACCGCGAAGTTCGACACCGACGGCAACCTGCTCTGGTCGCGGCTGCTGCAGACCAATGGCGAGGGCTACCGGATCGAGGTCGACGAGAACGACGACGTCTACGTCGCGGGTAGGAACTACACGACCGCGCTCGGCTTCCACTTCCTGACGGTCAAGTACGACGCACAGGGCAACCTGCTGTGGCAGCGGATCAAGAACCTCGTCGAACCCACGGCGATGGCGGTCGGCCACGGTCGGGTCGCGGTGGTCGGCAGCTCGCCGCAGATGGGGCTCGTGGTCTACGACCTGCAGGGCAACGAGCTGTTCTCCGACGTCTTCCCCTCCGCGCAGGGTGCGGAAGACGTGGTGATCCGCGCCGACCGATCGGTGGTGATGTGCGGCACCGCGGTCGGACTGAATGCCGTCGTGGCGTGCTACGACGCCGGCGGCACGCGCGCCTGGTCGCACCAGGAGCCGGGACCATTCGGACCGTTCGGTCGGTTCAAGCGACTGGCGGTCGACGGCACCGGAGGCCTGATCGCCGTCGGCCACGGCTCGTCGCAGACGGCCTACCAGGACTGGCTGGTCGCGCGCCTCGACCCGGCGGGCAACCGGCTGTGGGCGCGCGGCCACGACGGCTTCCCGGGCAACGAGGAATGGGCGCTGGCCGTCTCGATCGGTCCGGGCGACGAGGCCTACGTCGCCGGGCTCGCGGGCGTGCCGACGGCGACCGGTGGTCGTGGACTCGGCACCGTGGTGATCCGCTACGACGTCGCGGGAGGCATCGACTGGATCCACGAGGCGCAGGACTCCGGCAGCCGGCCGGTCCAGGTGATCCCGGATTCCTTCGGCGAGGTCGTGGTCGGCGGCGGCACGGGGACCGCGCCGGTACTCCGGCTCCTGCAGCGCGAGTGGCGCACGCTGGGCAACGATCTCCCGGGAACGCACGGCATGGCCGATCTCGAGGTTCGCGGTTACCTCGACGGCTCCGGCCCCCTCTCCTTCGGCGTGCGTGGCGCCCTGCCCGGTGCGGCCGGCGTCCTCGCGATCGGCGCGAGTCGCATCGACCGCCCGCTGTTCGGCGGCCTCGTGGTGCCGTCGCTCGATCTCCTGGTCCCTCTCGCGATCGATGCCGCCGGCGCCGCATCGCTCGGTGCGACCCTGCCGTCCTTCGTGCCGATCGCGAGCGAGTTCTACGTGCAGGCGTGGATCGTGGATCCTGGGGCACCTGGGGGCTTCGCCGCGTCGGACGCGGTGATGAAAGCCCTGCAGTGAGCGCGGCGGGCTTCGGTCCCGACGAGTAGCCGCTCCATGCTCTCCCCCATCCCCGGGGCACGGCATACTGCGCAGCTTGACCGGATCACCCGACACCGCCACCGCGAACACGACCTCGGACGCCACAGCGCCGCCACGCCTTCTCCCGCTCGTGGTGCTGTGGTTCCCGCTCGGTCTCGCGATCGACGCCCTCGGCGGTCTCGCCGGCACCGCGGTCACCACCCTCGGCACCTTTGCGCTGTTCGCGGCGGTCTACCGCGCGTCCTCGGCCCCTGACCGCCGCATCCTGCTGGTCTGCGTCGCCTGGGCGACGGTCGGCGAGTTGGTGCTCACCGAGGTGCTCGGTCTCTACCAGTACCGCATCGGCTTCCTGCCACCCTTCGTCCCGCCGGGACACGCACTGCTGTTCCAGCTCGGCCTGTGGTCGGTCGCCGGGCTGTCGGCGAGGTTGCTCCGCGCGCTGCGAGTCTCCGCGATCCCTTTGACGATCGCGGCGGTCGTGTTGCTCGACGACCATCAGAGCCTGGTGTTCCTCGCGGTGTTCGTGGCGCTGCTCCGCTTCGGGCCATCGCCGGCGATCTACGGCGCGATGTTCTTCCTCGCGCTGGCGCTCGAACTCATCGGCACCGCGATCGGCACCTGGACCTGGGCGCCGCGCGATCCGTGGCTGGGCATCCAGACCTTCAACCCGCCGATCGCCGCGGGCGTGTTCTATTGCCTGCTGGATGCGCTGACGCTGGGCCGGCGTCGCGGCGGACCGCCGGTGATGCGCCGCACGACCCTCGCGAGGTGAACTCCCTCGCGGCCGCGCAGACCACCGCAGTCCCGGATCAGTCGCCGATCGTCAGCGACAGACCATTGCTGAGGACGACGCCGGCCGGATTGGCGGCTGGGTCCTGACAGAGCATCTGTGCGTAGAGCCGCGCGCCATGCAGTGATGCCAGGCTCGGGATCCCCAAGCTCGTCGCGGCGGATCCCGGTCCCGTAGAGGGAAGCGGCAGGTCGACGTCCGCTCCGGTCAGCAAGAGGCAACCAGGCGCTCCGAACGACGCGCCGTCGATCGGCAGCGGGTTCCCGTTCCAACTCGTCGTCGAAGCACCGAAGAACAGAACCGCCGCCCCGGGGACCTGATTGCCGACGAACGTCAGGGCCGACCCCAGGCGCGGCGCGGCACCACCCCCGGTCGTGAGTCCGGGCTGACCGAGCCGTCCCGGACAGCCGCTGCCGAACGCCTGCACCGACGCCGGGACCTGCCCGAGCACCACCAGCTCGTCGATCTCCAGATTCGCGCCGACTGCGGCGATCGAGAAGGTCGCGCTGGTGATCCCACGCGCATCGATGACACCGAGGAAGCCCGCATCGCCTTCCCGATCGCACGACTCGGACACGGCGACCTGCTGACCGGTCGTCGTGGTGACCGTCAACGTGATCGTCGCCACCCTCGGGTTCCCGTCGTAGTCATCGAAGACCTCCGCGCCGACTCCGAACACCGGGGTGGTGAAGGGCAGCACCAGGCTTCTGCTGGCGTAGCGTGGCGAGGGGATCAACGTGGTTCCGGAGACGACGAGCGGTCCACAGCCGGCTCCCCAACCGCCGAGGAACCCGGTCGGCAGGGGTGACGTGAAGCGGACGAGCCCCTGGAACAGAGAGGCGACCTGAGCCCCGTTCGCGACCGCGTTGAAGTCGTCGACGAGCACTGGGCCGGTGCCACTGTTCGCGGCGAAACCGGCCCGGGTGGTGAAGGTCTGCGCGGGGACGACAGCCACCGCGAGGAGGAAGGAAAGCAGGCGAGGAAGCATGTTCATGGGACGGTCTCCGTCAGGGGCTACGCAGGTGCATGGACCGGCAAGTGGGTGGTGGATCGAGAACGACAGGACCTTCGAGGCGAACGAGAAATCCGGGTGGGATCACATCTCCCCGACACCTCCTGCGAGGACGCTCGCGTGATCCACCGGAGCGGCGGCGGTGGGAGGTCCAACGGACGGAGGACGGACACCGGGGCCCCGACCACCGCCGATGGCGCACGAGCACGACGTCCAGGTCGAAAACCGCAGCGGTCAGCTCGTCCGCCATCCAGCCCTTCACCTCGGCGGCCGTTCGGACACCGGTCCCTGCACCGATCAGCGGCAAGGGGATCGAGCGGAATCCGCCGGCCCGGACGAGCTCGAGCGCATCGACCACTCCGACGCGCGCGTGTCCCGGAGCCTGCCCCGGGTTTCACGCGCGGGCCGGAGCAGCCACCGCGCCACCCCCTGTCAGAACCCGATCCGGCTGGCCAGCCCGTTCGAGGTCAGCAGGCCCAGGGCGTTGACTCCGGGCGTGACCGAAAGGGCCTGGGAGTACAACTCGAAGCCCACGAGCTGCGGGACGTTCGGGATCGCCAGCGGGCTGCTTGCCGTCGGGCTACCGAACAGGGGCACCATCGTGCCGAGGCCCGGATCGACCAGCAGTTGGCAACCCGGCGCACCCAACAGCGCCAGGTCGAAGGCCGGGTCGACCTTCTCGAAGCTGTGCAGCAGGCCGGTCAACTGGGTGGTGGCCGGGATCCCCGTGACCAGATGGTCCACCACCACGCCGACGCTGGGCACCGGGGAAGCGCTCAGCGACAGGAGGATCGTCACGCCACAGCCATGGCCGTAGACCCCGTGAACCGCGCAGGGGAGTCTCGTCATCTGGTAGCCCCGGACGCCCGGAGTGAAGAGCACGGCCTCGCCCGCGAGATCGAACGGCAGCGAGCCGTTGTCGAAGAGTTCGTAGGAGGTGGTCGCCGGCAGCAGCGGGTTCGCCGAGAGGTTCTCCCCCCCACCTGCGGTGGCACCGTTGGCCTCCGACATGCCCACGAGGCAGGTCCCCGAGGTCCGGACCAGGACCTCCGGCGAGTAGTAGAACTGGATCTCCCCGTTCGGGAACAACTGCGCCTGCACGGTGAACGGCACGTCGTTGCCGAACTCGGTGGCGCGGTCCCAGGTGATGACGCAGCGCGTCGCCGAGCTGTTCACGTAGACGCCACCGCCGTTGCCGGCACTCAGCACCAGGTCGTACCAGAGCGGACAGATCCGCGGTGCGAGACCGGAGACCAGGTTGCCGACGCTCCCCGAACAGCACGCCGAACCACCGGGCGCCGGAGATCCACCATTGGACAGGTAGAACAGGCCGTTGGTGCTCACATGGACGTCGGTGTAGCTGACGCCGTCGAACTCGAAGGGGAACCCGATCCCCTGCATGCCGAGCACGACGTCATCGCCCGTGCCGACGAGCGTGCCGAGATTGGCCTCGAAGCAGCCGGTGGTCGCATGCCGCATCTGTGGCAGCGCGAACTCGACCCAGTCCAGCGTGGTGGCCGGAGCCGAGAGGTCCGGCGACGTGCCGACCGCACAGGACAGGATCACGTACTGGGCGCCGGCCGGCGGCGTCGGCATGTTCAGGTTCACGCTGCTGTCGGGGTCGACGCGGGTCGGCGGCACGGCCAACCGGTCGACGTGCATCGGCGAGCGCCGCGAGGTCCCGTTGAGCAGCGCCAGGTCGACCTCGTTCGGGTAGTACTCGAGCTCGATCCGCCCCACCCACAGCGGCTGCCGCTGGCAGTCGGTGACGCTGTTGGTGTACGTGATGTTGCCGCCGAAGCCGTACAGATGCAGGTGGGTGTTGAGCTGCGGAGTGCAGCCGATGCGGTTGCCCGACGAGTCGACCAGCCAGATGCCGAGGATCTCGATCGACTGCTGGATGCAGTTGAAGCCGACGTGGAACACCGAGTTCACGGGGATGGCTCCACCCGACCAACGCAGCAGGGTGTCCGAGCCGACGGTGACGACGTCGAGGTTCGGTGTGGTGCCGTGGAAGATGTCGTTCACGTCCTGCAGGAGACCCTTCACCAGGATCTCCACACCCGCCGCGACCTGCCCGCTGGTGTTGCGGATGTCCTTGTTGACGACGACGCGCTTGGGGTTCGTCACCTGCGCGACCGGCAACCGGAAGATCAGGAACTCCCCGGACTGATTGCCCACGAAGGGGTTGGTGATCGACTGCGGGTCGGGGTTGTACCACATCCAGTTCGCGCCGGCGCCGATCGCGCTCGTGCAGATGGCCGGGAACACGTTCGGCGGTGTGTTGTCGTTGGGCTCACCGATCGCCAGCGCACCGGTGGTGCCGCTGGCGTTGTTGCCGACACCGACCCAACCGCCGCTCGAACCGGCACCTCCGGCCGTCGCGTTCGCGAGCGCGATCTGCGCGTTGATCTGCGCGGGATCAGGCCCACCCGAACCCGGGTCGTAGTCGATGCCGGTCGCGAAGACCTTCCAGGCCGAGGTGCCCGAGTACACTGGCGTCTGCGACCCGGTGGTCGGCACGAATTGGGCCAGCAGCCCCTGGCTGCTGCGGTTGTCCGACCACGTCACGATGTAGAGGTAGTCGGAGTTCGACGGGTTCAGACCGAGGTAGGTCTCGGGCCCGGTGCAGTCGAAGATCGCGCCGGCGGTGAAGTTCTCGACCGGGGTCGAGAGGTTGATCGCGGGGATGCCGGCGAGCGAGCCGTAGCCGAAGCGATAGCAGTTGTCGCAGGTGATCGTGGCGTCGACCTGCGCGGACGCGAAAGGAGCGCACATCGCTCCTGCCAACAGGATCGCGAGTTTCAGCGTGGTCGGGACGGCGGCCGTGGGCCGTCGCGTGGCAACATGTCTGTAGAGCATTCTTCTGGCTCCCGGTCAGAGGCCGCGGCTTGCGGACAACCAGGAGCCAGAACCAGCGTCACGGGACGCCGGACAGGGAATCATCAGAACCTCTCTTCCAGATGCCGCCACCACGCGCCCGGGTCGTCGAGCATCTTGGTGCGCGGCCGACCGACCAGGCGGACCATCGCCTTCACCGCGGCGGTCCGGACCCGCTCGTCGGAGTCCTGGAACAGGTGCCACAGCGGCAGGGTGTCGCGCGGCGTGCCGGCGGCGAAGGCGATCTTCTCGGCGAGGTCGGGTCGGTACGGCGAGTCGGCGGGCGACTCGTCGAACTTGCGCAGCAGGTCCGGCGAGAGCCCGGCGCCCTCGGCAAAGACCGGCGTGCCGATGCCGAAGGCGGCGGAGGCACGGACCTCTGCACCGGCCGGGACCAACACGCGCCGCGCATGGTCCTCGAAGGCCACCTTGCCGACGGTGACCGCCAGCTCCGCAGAGTCGGCATCGGGATCGATCGACAGCACGTAGCGGCAGCCGAGGTCGATGCAGGTGCCGAACGGGGTGGCGATCTCCAGGGCGCCGGCGGGGAGGGTCGGATCCACCGAGGCATCGACCTGGCCGGCGGTGAGCGACACCAGGCTGCGGGCGGGGTCGAGCGCCTCGACGGTGAAGTGCGAGCCCGGAGTCAGCACGAGCTCGATGTCGAAGCCCTGCGCGCGGCTGCCGATCTGCAGGCGCGTCGCCTCCGGACCGACCACGTGCCGCTCGCCGGGTAGCAGGCGCAGGACCGGATCGCGCTGCGCATCGACCAGGACGGCGACGAACTCGCTCGCGGCGAAGCGCGGCCGACCGGGGGCACGCAGCAACAGCCACGCGGTGACCAGCAGCCCGGCGGCGACGACGACCGCCGCGGCGCGCAGCCAGACCCGGCTCGACGCGCCGCCGGTGCGCCGCGGCCGCGCGGCGACGGTCCGGGCCCGCAGCGCATCGCCCGGACGCTGGGCCCGGGCGTCGTCCAACCCGAAGCCGCCCAGCAGCGCCTCGAGTCGTTCGATCTCCGGATCGGGTGCCCCGGTCCGGTCCCAGAGCCAGTCGTCGGATCGTGGATCGCCGGTCATCGCGTCACCTCCCCGCCCCAGCCTTCGCGCTCCAGCAGCGGACGGAGCTGCTCCATGCCCCGGTGCAGGTTGACGCGGATCGCGCCGGGCGAGCGGCCGGTGCGCGCGGCGATCTCCGGCCCGGTCAGCCCTTCGCAGAGGCGCATCGTCAGGGTCTCGCGGAAGGCCTCGGGCAGACTCCGGATCAGCTCCAGCACCCGGTGCGCGAGACCGTCGCCGCGGCGCGGCCCCGGCGCGATCGGCTCGCGGTCGGCCAGCGGCTCGTGGATCCGCGCCCGCCGCTGGCGACTGCGCGCCAGATCGGTGGCGGCGTTGCGGGTGACGGACGCGATCCACGCGCCGAAGGCCTGTTCGTCGCGCACCGTGTGCAGCCGGTCGTGCACCTTCACGAACACCTCCTGCATCACGTCCTCCGCGTCGTCGGGCCCCACGCTGGCCAGCGCGATGCCGTGCACGGTGCGGGCGTAGCGCGCGTACACGGCATCGAACGACGGCGACCTCTCGGCACCGTCTCCTGCTGCTGCGTGGCTGTCGTTGTCCGAACCCACGTCCGGTCGATCACCGGCCTCCGACCGTGTCGAGCACCTCCTGAGCGCTCCGTTGGATCACCGGGTCGTCGGGCGCGCAAGCCATCGCCCGCCGCACGTGCGGCTCGAGGAAGCGGCCGAGGTCGGCGAGGCGGCGTTTGGCGGCCTGCTGGTCGGTCTCGTCGCCGAGCGCGCGGTCGCGGAGCGCCGTGACCACCGCGGCCTCGCTGGCCGGATCGAGGAACTCGAGGCGACCGACCAGGACGCGCACCGTCTCGTCAGGGGTCGGCTTGATGCGCAGCGGCAGCAGGCCGTCGGTGACGGCGCGCGGCACGATCCACAGCACGCGGCGGCCGGGCGAGGCGAACCACTGCTGCGACCAGGTGGCGACCATCGCGCGGGCTTCGTCCTCGTAGAGGCCGGCGGCCGTCAGCGCGTGCAGGACCTCCATCGACACCGCCCCGAGGACCTTGTCGACGTCGCGGCGTAGCGGTCGCTCGGCGAGGCCGAGTCCGGTGGCGTGCTGGCTACCTGGTTCGAGTGCGCCGAGGCTCCGGAAGCGCGCGCCGGCCGGGCCGACCTCGAGCGCCAGGGCGAACGGCAGTGCGTGCTCGCCTTCGACCACGACCCGCTCGCCGTCCAGCACGTGGACCGGCAGGTCGAAGCGACCGAGGCCGCGGTAGAACAGGTAGCGCTCGGCTTCGACCTGCCCGCCGGCCTCGTCGGCCGGCCGGCGCACCCAGGCGGCGCCGACCTGGCGGGCGAAGTCCCAGGGATCGTCGGGGTCCACGGCCGGGACCTGGGCTGGTGGTCCCTGCTCGGCGGGCAGGAGTTCGACGTCCCAACCGAGGCCGCCACTGGCCCACTTGCCGAGTTCGAGCGGGCCGGCGGCGAGGGCCCCGCGCAGCTTGTCGAGCGGCGGCGCGAGGTCGCGGGGCGCCGGATAGAACTGCGTCAGCAGGCCCTGCGGGAAGAACACGTCGACGCGGACCTGCCGAGGTCGATCGGTGTAGAAGTAGATGACCGGGGTCTCCATCTTCTGGGTGACCCGGCTCGCGGGGAACTTGAGCCCGAGCGTCGGCCGTTGCCCGGGCAACTCGACGAGGCTGGCGAGGTCGTGGACGAAGTCGGGGAGGTGGCTCTCCTCGTGCTGCAGCCCTTCGAGGGCGACGCCATCGCTGCCCTGGAGCGAGGTGAAGGTGCCCCATTCGTGGACGACGAAGGGGACCTCGGTCGGGGCCTCCTGGGCTCTGAGCGCCACCCCGAACACCGACACCACGGCGAATACGGGAGCGAGGCGAGAGGTCCTGGGGGTGGGTAGATGCATGGTGTTTCTCCGTGACACCGAGGACGACGGGTCGGACGAAGAGTTAGCCGCGACTCGTCAATCGATGAGGGCCGAAGCACCGCTGTCCACCTGGACGGAGATTGCGCCCAAGCGCACTCACGAGCGGCGCAAGGATGCCACGGAGGTGAGCATCCGCTCGGCGGAGGGTCTGACGTACAATCCTGGCAAGCCCGGCCGACGTTCGGCCCGGTGAAGTCCACAGGACGCCTACCCCGAAGATCCCACCCGATGAAGCTCTCCTCCCTCGCGCTCGGAATCGCGCTCACCAGCGCCTTTGCCGCAGCCCAGTCCGTCGTCGTCCCCGCCGGGATGGACACCACCAACCCCGGCACGACCACCCTGGCCTGGCGGAACTCGCTGTTCCACTTCCAGATGCTCTACGACCAGAGCCACTTCCTGTCGCAGGGCATCAACTATCCGATCGTGATCAACCGGCTGCAGTATCGCGCCGGCGGCGGCGCGACGAGCCTCGGCGGCGATGTCTACTCGGGCGTCACCGTGCAGATGTCGACCAGCCCCAGCGACTGGAGCACCGCGAGCACGACGTTCGCCAGCAACATCGGCGCCGACGTGACCACCGTGTTCACGGGCAACGTCACGAGCCTCGCCGCCGCAGGCACCTCGCCGAACACCTACATCATCGACATCCCGCTGGCGACGCCGTTCACCTACGACCCGACCACCCAGCAGGACCTGCTGATCGACGTCGACGCACCGAACGCGCCGCTGCCGGCCGGCATGCCGACGATGGCGGCCTCGAGCAACGCCTCGCACCTCGCGCGCCGCATCTCGACGACGACGGCTGGCGGTGCGACCGGCTCCCTGTCCTACTTCGCGTGCGTCGTGCTGATGGACTTCACGCCGCTGCCGAACGCCGCCACCGCCGTGCCGTTCGGCGAGGGCTGCGTCGACAAGACCGCGTCGTTCTACGAGACCTTCGCGCCGGGCGCGTTCGACCTGGCCGGCACCGCGGGCAACCCGAACAGCATCAGCCTCACCCCGCTCGCCCCCGGCTACGTCGTTTCCCAGGGTTCGACCAACTGGTACACGCCGACCACCACCGCTCTGGCGATCGGTGACGATGAACTGACCCTGCCGGTCACCCTGCCCTTCACCCTGAACTTCCCGGGTGGCAGCACGCAGGACATCCAGGTCTGCTCGAACGGCTTCGTCTACCTGGACACGACGTCGACCTCGACGTCCGCCGCCGGCTCGAACGCAGGGCTGTTGACCTTCGGTCCGCGGCTCGCGCCGATGTGGAACGACCTCGATCCGTCCGCGGGCGGCGCGGTCTACGTCGACGTGGACCCGGTCACCAACGCGGTCTACGTGACCTGGGACCAGGTCCCGCTGTTCGGTGTCCCGACCTCGCTGAACACGGTCCAGCTGGCGATCTTCTCGGACAGCAGCGTCGAGTTCCGCTACCAGGACTGCGCGAACGGCACCTGCGTGACCGGCTTCTCGCCGGGCAACGGCGCGCGTGATCCGGGCAGCGTCGACATCTCCGGGGCGATCCCGTTCGCCACCGAACTCGACATCGCGCCGCTGGCGCTGAACGCGATCAACCGGCCGAAGCTCGGTGCCAGCTTCACGCTGGAAGTCGCCGACTTCCCGGCCGGCGCCTCGCTGGGCGCGGTCAACTTCGGCTTCCTGCAGTTCAACCCGGGCAACAGCCTCGCCGGCATCGGCGCCCCCGGCTGCTCACAGTACGCGTCGATCGACGCGCCGTTCAGCTTCCCGGTGGTCGCGACGTCGCAGCCGTTCACGCTGACGATGCCGTCGAGCCCGGCCCTGGCCGGCCTGCACATCTTCGCGCAGGCGGTGAGCGATGCGCCGTCGTCGAATGCCCTCGGCCTCGTGTCGTCGAACGGCATCGACATGACGTTCGACATCAACTGATCCCAGTTGGGGGGTTGACAACTCGACCCGGCCGGGTTGTCAACCCCTGATCACTGATGCCGATCCGCCGGCACGGCTCTCGAGGGGGTTAACAACCCGGCCGGGTCGAGTTGTCAACCCCCAGGCGAAGGGAGGCCGGGAAAGGTCGATCCAAGCCCTTCGACCAGGAACCGCGCGATCTCCGCATCGGCGTAGGCGCGCGACCACGAGTCGTGCGCGACGCCCGCGTAGATGGTGTGGCGGACCCGGCCCCCCGCGGCGCGCAGCGCCCCGACCATCTCCGCGGTGAGCGCCGCGGGGACCACGTCGTCGGCATCCCCATGGATCGCCCAGAACGGCTTGGTCCCGAATCGTGGCGCCAGTTCGGGCAACCCGCCGCCGCAGACCGCCAGGAAGCGCTGGAAGTGATCGGCCCGCTTCGCGCCCCAGACCCAGGTGGCGAAGCCGCCCATCGACAGGCCGGTCAGCGTGATCCGCGTCCGGTCGACGGGGTAGGTCTCGAGCATCGCATCGAGCGCGGCATCGAGGTGGTCCTCGGCCGGACCGTGGCCAACCGCCCACGGCTGATCGACCTTCACCCACACCAGATCGGTCGGGCATTGCGGCAGCAGCACCAGTGCCGGGAACCGCTCGGGATGCGCCCGGAGCGCCTTGCCGAAGCCGTGCTGGACGTGCTCCAGGTCGTCACCCCGCTCGCCGTAGCCGTGCAGTGCGACGACCAACGGCCACGACGTCTGCGGGGTGTAGTCGGGCGGCACCCAGACCGCGGCGCGGCGGGTGCGGCCATCGGGAACCTGGAACTCGAGGACCATGGCGGCAGCGTGCCGTCCACGGTCCTTCGATGCGAGCGGCTCGCCGCCTACCATGCAGCGGTGATCGCATCCGGCCCCGCACTTCCGTCCACGCTGCTCCTCCTGGCAGCCCTCGCGTCCGCACCGTCGACCGCGCAGGAGCCCGCCGCCACCCGCCGCGCCGACCTCGTGGTCTACGGCGCCACCTCCGGCGGCATCACCACCGCGCTGGCCGCCGCCCTCCACGGCCACTCGGTCCTGTTGGTCGAACCCACGCCACGCATCGGCGGCATGACCACCTGCGGCCTCGGCGCCACCGACATCGGCAACAAGGCCGCGATCGGCGGAATCAGCCGCGAGTTCTACCAGCGCATCCGCGCGCACTACGCCGACCCCGCGAGCTGGACCCAGGAGCGCGCCGAGGAGTTCCAGGGCCGCGGCCACCGTCCCGGCGAAGACGCGGCCTGGACCTTCGAGCCCTCGGTGGCCCTCGCGGTGTTCGAGGACCTGCTCGCCACGCAGGCTGCGCGGATCACGGTCGTCACCGACGAGCGCCTCGACCGCTCCGGCGCCGGCATCGAGTTCGAGGCAGGCCGCATCGTGGCGATCCGCGGTCTGTCGGGCACGCGCTACGTCGGCCGCGTGTTCACCGACGCGACCTACGAAGGCGACCTGCTGGCCCTGGCCGGGGTGTCGTACCGCGTCGGCCGGGAGGCCAACGCCGAGTACGGCGAGACCCTGAACGGCGTGCAGACCCGCAACGCGGTCTACCACCAGTTCAGCCACCCGGTCGATCCGTACGTGGTCCCCGGCGACCCCACCAGTGGCCTGTTGAAGGGCGTGCACGCGAACGGCCCCGGCTCCGAGGGCCACGCCGACACCCACGTGCAGGCCTACTGCTTCCGCCTGTGCACCACCGACCGCGCCAACAACCGCCGCCCCTGGCCGCAGCCGGCCGGCTACGACGCGGCCGACTACGAGCTGCTGCTGCGCAACTTCGACGCCGGCGACCGCCGTGTGCCCTGGCACCCGGTGTGGATGCCGAACCGCAAGACCGACACCAACAACAACTTCGCGATCTCCACCGACGTGATCGGCCTGAGCCGCCGCTGGCCGGAAGCCGACTGGGAGGAGCGCGACGCGCTGTTCGCGGCGCATCTCGCCTACACCCAAGGCCTGCTGTGGACCCTCGCCAACCACGAGCGCGTGCCCGAGAAGGTGCGCGCCGAGTACCAGCGCCTCGGGTTGGCCCGCGACGAGTTCGTCGAGACCGGCAACTGGCCGCCGCAGGTCTACGTGCGCGAGGGCCGGCGCATGGTCGGCGAGGTGGTGATCTCCGAGCGGCACTGCCGCGGCCTGGCGACGGTCGACGACCCGGTCGGCCTCGGCGCCTACGGCATGGACTCGCACAACGTGCAGCGCTACGTCGACGCCGACGGCCACGCCCGCAACGAGGGCGACGTGCAGGTCCACGGTTTCAGCCCCTACGCGATCCCCTACCGCTCGATCCGCCCGGCGCGCGGCGAGTGCACCAACCTGCTGGTGCCGGTGGCGATCTCGGCGACCCACATCGCGTTCGGCTCGGCGCGGATGGAGCCGGTGTTCATGGTGCTCGGCCACTCGGCGGGACTCGCCGCGCACCTCGCGATCGAGCGCGACCTCGCGGTCCAGGACGTGCCGTACCCGGCGCTGCGCGCGCTGCTCGACGCCGAGCAGCAGGTCGTGGTCTGGCAGGGAGAGGTGAAGAAGCTCGCCGGCCTCGACCCGAAGGACCTCGCCGGTGTGGTGGTCGACGACCACGACGCCGAGGCGGTCGGCACCTGGGTCAGGAGTTCCTCGGTCGACGGCTTCGTCGGCATGGGCTACGCGCACGACAACGACGATCCGAACGAGGTCTCGGCGCTGCGCTTCCGCATCACGGCACCCGAGACCGGCCGCTACCGGGTCGAGCTGGCCTGGCAGGCGCACGCCAACCGCTCGGCGCGTACGCCGGTGGCGGTGCGGGTCGGCCCGCGCGAGACGCTGCGGCTGGTCGACCAGCGCAGCGCACCAACGACCGACGGGCTGTTCGGCCCGGTCGGCGAGGCGACGCTCAGCAAGGGCGCCCAGGTGGTCGTCGAGGTGCGCAACGCCGGCGCCGAGGGCTTCGTCGTCGCCGACGCGGCACGGATCGTCCCGATCGACTGAATCGCGGGTGACCCTGCCCTGCGGCCCGACTACGCACCGGCCCATGCCCTCTCTCGCCTCCCCCCGGCTCGGGAACCGGGTGGGCGTCGTCGCCCTGCTGCTCGGGCTGACCGCGTCCTGCTCGGATCCGTTCAGCGACTCCGGCGCCGGCAGTCGGTCGACGGTCCGCCTGGTCGCCGTCGAGTTCGGCCGGATCTGTGACGTCTACGCGCAGGACCCGACGGATCCCGGTGGCGCACCCCGGCTGATGGAGCGCGACGTGGTGGTGGGACTCGACGTGCCACCCCCCTCGGACGTCCCCGTCCAGGCCGCGTCGCCCTACGCCTGGCGACCGCGCGATCCGTTCACCGGTCGACCTCGGCTGCTGATCCGACGCGCCGCCGGCTCCGCGCAGGCGGACGACCTGCTGGCGCGCGCCCGGCGCGCGCTCGGCTCGCTGCTCCCCCGCGACGACCTGCGCACGGCCCCGCCGGTGCCCTTCGACGCGGCGTTGGTGCTGCGCTTCGACGCGCCCGTGCCGCTGACGCTCGACGACCTGGCGGCGCGCGACGACCGGGGCGACGTCACCGGACTCGTCAACCACGCCGCGGTGCAGCTCCTGCGCGACCCCGAGGCCGACGGCGCGCGGCTGCTGCCCTTGCCGGCCAGGATCCTGCCGCGCGGCGATCGGATCGTGGTCGACCCGACCGTGTCGACCCGGGACGCCAACGCCTGGCAGATCGAAGCCGCCCCGCTCGGATTGCCGCGCGACGATGCAGGCTTCGGGAGCACGCTCCGCGTCGCGCTGCGCCTCGACGGTCCCGGCGCCTGGCCCGCTGGCACCTTCGACGACTCGAGCCCCGTCGGGACCCTCGACCGCGATCCCGACGACCGACCGGCTTGGACCACCTCGCTGCGCATCGCCACCGCGCAGGACGACGACCCGATCCTCGAGCGCGGGTCACTCCCCGACCGATCCCCGCCCCGACTGCTCGCCGCCCGCAGCGCCCGCCTCGCGCGCGTCGAGCCGCATCCCGACTCCGCCGCGCGCGCGATCGTGCAGATCGACAACGCGGGCCCCGTAGCCCTGCACGTCGCGGCGGCGGACCAGCTCCGGCTCCGTGACCCTCGCGGCAACCTGCTCGGCGACAGCATGGTCCTGCAGGTGCTCGCCGCGGATGAAAACACCGCGCGGCTCGAGATCGAAGCCCTGGCGGCGCTCGCCGACGTGGATCCCAGCGACGATCCCGATCTGCCGGACGACCCCGTCGCCCGCCGCGACCACGTGCTCGCGAACGGCGGCCGGATCGAGCTGCTGCACGCTTGGAATCCCGCGGTCGACCCACCCGCCACGGTGCTCGTCACCGAAGGTGGCGGTACCGCGATGCCGGGCGCGACCGATTCGCTGCGCGCGCTCTCGCCATTCACGCGGTTCTCGCTGCGCTTCGACCAACCGATCGATCCGGCGACCGTCCGCCCGCTCGACACGTTCTTCGTGGCGACCCGCGACGTCTTCGACGAGCCGGCCCTGGTCGACGACCTGGTGACCGCGCTCGGCGGCGATCCGGCCCGCGCCCATCTCCCTCGGCTCATCACGCCCCACCTGGTCGCATCGCGCGCCCGCGCCGTCGACCCGGCGACCTGGTCGATCGAACCGGTGCTCGGGCTCTACCTCGACGACGCGATGCGCGACCTGTTCGCCGCCGACCCGGAAGCGGCGCGGCGCTACGACTACGTGGTCCACGTCCTGGGTGGCGCCGCCGGGATCCGCGACCACGCCGGCAATCCGCTCGCACTACCCGATGCATCCGGAGAGGCGACGTTCCGGGTCGCGCTCGACCTGCGCCGCGCCGCCGACGGCACCGCGCTGCAGCCCGACAACCGCGTGGTCCACGTGGTACGGCGTTTCGACGACCCCGACGAAGATCCGAGACCCTCGCCGTTCCTGCCCGACGAGACTCCGGGCGACGGGAACCTGCACGGCAGCCGTTCGATCCCCGACCTGTTCGGCGCGGTCTGGCACGGCCACGGGCGCGTGCACGCGCGAGCGACCACTCGCAGCAACCACTTCGTGGACGATCTCAATCAAGCGCCCCTGCCGAGCACCGTCGACCGGACCGGTCCCTGTCCGAGCGTGATCGCCGGTGAAGCCCTCTACACCGACCGCACGGCGCGCGCTGCCTTCGGGCCCGGCCTGTCCACGCCGCTGAACCAGGCCGGTGCCCGCAGCCAGTTCGTCTACCGCGAGCACGACCTCGGGCTGTCGTTCACCGATCCGCACGACCTCGACCTCGACGTCGAGCAGATCTACTGGGTCGCGAAGGCCAGCGACGGCAACCCGGGTGCCGACACCTTCGGTCCGACCCGCCTCGACCTGGGCCATTCCGAACGCCGCCCCGAGCCCTGCATCGGCCAGAGCAGCAACCGTCCGGAGTTCCCGCAGTCGGGACTGGTGCAGACGTTCGCCGACAACTACGCCGCCGACGTCGACCCGCGCAGCGGCCAGGTGGCACCCGGCCCCGCGCCCCACGTCGCCTTCGCCACCGAGCGACTCGTGGTCGACGTCGCGCGTGGCGTACCGGCCCCGACGGGTGACCATCGCTACCTGCCGCTGCCGGAGTTCGAGCGGCCGCTGTTCACGTTCCGCGACCAGCGGCTCGAGGTGCAGGGCGATCGCAACGGCAGGGGCTCCGACGTCCGCAACGCGAACCAGATCGCCTTCGACTACCTGCGGTCGCCGTACGGCGGCGGCCTCGGCGAGACGCGGACGGACGAGGGCGTCGAGTACCTGCCGACCTGGAGCGCCTTCGAGCAGTTCGGCATCCGCTCCACCTCGGCACGGGACGACCGCAGCGGCGGCGGGCTCGGCGCGATCGCGCTGCCGCTGTTGCTCGACTGGCGGGTGCTGCCGATCCCCGACGACCCGGAGCAGGCGAGCTGGCCGGGCCCCGGCGGACCCGAGTGTCCGTTCTACCGAGGCCCCGCAGACCTCGCGTTCGGCCGGCTGGGCGCCGCGGCCTCGGTGGCGACGACCTGCGCACCGAGCCCGGCGTTCCGCGCCTACTCCACCGGCTTCGTCGGCGACGACCAGACGCCGCGGCAGGATCTCCAGCCCCAGGACGAAGCCTGGTTCACCGCCCGCGGCGGATTCACGCCGAACGGCGCGGTCACGCTCCCCACCGACAACACCGTGCCGTGGATCCGCGTCGACTTCCTGGCCCGGCGCAGCGTCGCGACTGCCGGGCTGGTCGATCTCTTCGATCCGCACCGCCGCGCCGGCACACCGCTGCCGCCGGACCCGCGGCTGGGTCCCTTCTTCGAGACCGACGCACCGCGGCTGCCGCCCGGGCTGCGGATCCGACCGCGCTTCGTGATCGACGGCCCGAGCCCCGCCCACACCGGCCGCATCGAGGCCGAGTTCCGCGCCACCGGCCCGGTCGACCCGGAGCCCTGGCGGTTCGCGCAGCTGACCGACGTCCCGGCCGAACTCCGGCCTACGCCGACCAACGTGGCGCTCGACCCGCGGATCGCCGGTGACTGCTGGCTGCGCAAGTACGACGACCGCACCGACCCCGGCAGCGGCCGGGCGCGCGACCACTGGACGTATCCCTACCACCAGAACGTGACGACCGCGGTCGGCGACCTGGACCTGCTGTTCGATCAGGGTTTCCTCGACCGCTTCGCCGGCCCCCACGAGACCTTCGGTCCGCGCGACCTCCGCTCGCTGCACTGGCGGCTGGTGTTCGAGAACGGCGAGGTCGACGGGTTTCCGCTGGCTCCCAGCCTCGACGGCGTGGCGCTGGTCTATCGCATCGAAGCCGCTCGATAGCGGCTCCCCGTGACCCACCGCCCGGGCGACACTAAGCAACCCGCCATGCTCGTCCCTCCTCCTTCGCGTCGTGGCCCGCGCCCACGCGCGGCCGTCGCCCTCGGCCTGCTGCTCGCCTGGGCCTCCGCCTGCAGCGACGGCTCCGGCACACCCGCGGCCCTGCGCGCCGCGCCGACCCTCGTGGACGTCGAGTTCGGACGGCTCTGCGACGTCTACGCCGAGCCACCCGGCGACCCACTGGGCCAACCGGTGTTGCTGGCCCGCGACGTGCTGGTCGGCCCCCGGGTGCCGCCGCCCGGCGGTCCGGTCCAGGACGCGTCGCCGTTCACATGGCGCAGCCGCGATCCGCTGACCCTCCGCCAGCGCCTGCTGATCCGCCGCCCCGCCGGTTCGGCCTCGGCGGTCGAGCTGTACGAACGGATCGACCAGGACCTGCCGAGCGCGGTCCACCTGCGCGACGACCTGCACGCAACGATCCCCGGCGTGCCGCGCGATGCCGCACTGCGGCTCCGGTTCGACGGCGCAGCACCCATCTCGCTCGACGAACTGGTGACCCGCGACGCCGAGGGCCGGATCACCGGACTGGTGAACCGCAGCGCGATCCAACTCCTGCACGACCCGGACGCGGACGGCGAGGACCAGGCGCCGCTGCACGCGCGGATCCTGCCGCGCGGCAGCGAGGTCGTGATCGATCCGGTGGTGTCGCCGCGCGACGGCGACGGCTGGCAGATCCCGGCCGCGCCCCTAGGCCTGCCCCGCGGCGCGGGCCGCTCGATCCACGACCTCGCGATCGCGCTGCGGCTCGAGGGACCCGGCGCGTTGCCCCGCGGCGTGGACCAGGCGGGTCCGGTGGGCCGGATCGGCGCGGACCCCGATGGGCAAACGGCGCTGCTGGTGCCGCTCAGGATCGCGACCGCGGACGAGTCCGACGGCCTGCTCCGCGGCGGGGTCCTGGCCGACGACTCCGCCCCCCGACTGCTCGCCGTGCAATCGACCGTGCTGGCCCGTGCGGAATCCGCGGCCGGCCGGCCAGCTCGCGCGGTGGTCACGCTGCTCACCACCAACGCCACGGCGCCGCGCGCGGAGGTCGGCGACCGGCTGCTGGTGGGCGGCGCAGGTGGGATTCCGGTGGGCGACTGCGAGGTGCTGGCGGTGCTCGGACGCGACGCAGACTCGGTCGAGCTGGAGGTCCAGGCCCTCGCCGGCCTCGTCGACCTCGACCCGCGCCGCCTGCCGGGCTTCCCGTCGGACCGAGAGACCTTGCGAGCCTGGCTCGTCAATCGCGTGGCCGGACACGTCGAGCTGCTGACGGTCTACGACCCGACGACCGACCCCGCGCACGCGGTGCTCGGCACGATCGACTCCCGGCTGCCCGACGACGACCAGGAGCCACTGCGCGAACTCTCGCCGTTCACCGGCTTCGTCCTGCGCTTCAGCGAGCCGCTCGATCCGGACAGCGTCCGCCCACTGGACAACTTCTTCGTCGCGACGCGCGACCTGTTCGACGAGCAGGGGTTGGTCGACGACCTGGTGACGGCACTGGGCGGCGATCCCGCGCGGGCCAATCTCGCGAAGCTCCGCACCCCGCACCTGGTCGCGTCACGCGCCGCGGCTCTCGACCCGACCACCTGGCGGATCGAGCCGATCCTCGGGATGTACCTGGACGACGCGATGCGCGACGCGTTCGCCGCCGACCCGGACGACGCGCGCCGCTTCGATTCCTTCGTCCACGTGCTCCGCGGAATCGGTGGTATCACCGATCCCGCGGGCAACCCGCTCACCTGGCAGGGCGACGACGACCGACTGGTGTTCCGCATCGGCCTCGACCTGCGCCGCGACGCCCAGGGCTTCCCGCTGCAGCCCGACAACCGGGTGGTCCACGTGGTCCGCCGCTTCGACGACATCGACGAGGATCCGCGGCCCTCGCCGTTCCTTGCCGAAGAGACGCCCCGCACCGACGGCCCGCCGGCGGCACAGCCCGTTGCCGACCTGTTCGGTGCCGGTCTCGCGAGCGGCGGACGGTTCGAGGCGCGCGCCACCGGACGCCGCAGTCGCTACGTCGACCCCTGGAACCAGGCGCCGCTCCCCCGCACGGACGGCACCGTCGGTCCGTGTCCGCCGATGTTCGAAGGCGAGGGGACCACGGTCCAACGCAGCGCAGCACAGCTGTTCGGCACGCCGCTCGGCACGCCCTGGAACCACTCCGGGACGCGGCAGCAGGTCGCCTACCGCGAGATCGACCTCGGGCTGTCGCTCGAGGATCCGAACGAGTTCGACCTCGACGTGGAAGCGGTGTTCTGGGCCTTCGTCGGTAGCGACGGACTCGCGACCGCCGACGTCTTCGAGCAGATGACCTTGCAGCTCGGTCACTCCGAGTTCCGACCCGAGCCCTGCCTCGGCAGCTTCTCGGGGCTCCCGGTGATGCCGAGTTCGGGTCTCGGTCCGGTGTTCGCGGACAACTACGTCGCCGACACAGACCTGGTCTCGGGCACGCCGCAGGCACCCGCGCCACACCAGGCCTTCACGCCCCAACGGTTCACGATCGACGGACTGACCACGCGGGCCGCGCCTTCCGGCGAGAACGTCCACTACCACCCGCTGCCGCCCTTCGAGGAGCCGCTGTTCACGTTCCGCGACCAACGCCTCGACGTGCAGGGCGGGAACATCGGCACGGGCTCCGACGTGCTGAATCCCCAGCGCAGCGCACCCGACTACCTGCAGTCGCCCTTCGGCGGCGGGCTGGGTGCTCGGATCACCGCCACCGGCGACGCCGTGCTGCCGACCTGGTCGACCTACCGCAGCTTCTCGCTGGCGCAGAACGTGCGCCTCGATGGCAGCACCGGCGGCTCGCTGACCGCGGTCGCCCTGCCGCTGTTGGTGGACTGGTGGGTGTGGCCCGACGGTGCCGACGAACGCGCCGACTGGTCCGGCGGGCCAATCGCGGAGTGCGGCCAGTACCGGGGGCCCGGCGACATCTCCGGATCGGTGGTCGGCCTGGCGGTGTCGTTGAGCAACACCTGCGACCGCACTCCGAACTTCCGGGCCTTCTCGGGCGGCTGGATCGGCAGCGATCAACGTCCGTCGGTCGCGATCCGCCCCGGGGATCCACAGTGGGATCGCGCGGCCGGCGGGTACACCCCGACCGGTAGCCGCACCAGCTCGAGCATGGACAACACCGTGCCGTGGACGCGCATCGACTTCCTCACCCGTCGCAGCGTGGTGACCGCCGGCCTGGTCGATCTGTTCGATCCGCACCGTCGCGAGGGCAGCCCCCTGACCGCCGACCCGAGACTCGGACCGTACATCGATCCGACCGCGACTCGTCTGCCCGCCGGCGTACGTCTCCGGCCGACCTTCGAGCTGTTCGGCGTCCGCACACCGAACGAGGGCGCGGCGTCGGTCGAGTTCCGCGCCACCGGGCCGGTCGATCCCGATCCCTGGCGGTTCCCCGTCCTCGAAGCGCCGGCGAGCCTCAGGCCCAGCCGCCACAACGTGGTCCTCGACCCGCGCATCGCCGGGGACTGCGCGTTGCGCAAGTTCGACGACCGCAGCGGCGGCAGCGGCCCGCGCAACCACTGGACGCACCCCTACCACCGCAATGTCACCGCAACCACCGACTCGATCCACGGGCTGTTCGACGATGCGTTCCTGGCACCGCACCGGGGCAGCTCCGACGCGTTCGGCCCGCGGGACGTGCGCATGCTGCACTGGCGGTTCCTGTTCCAGAACGGCTGGGAAGACGGTTACCCGGTCGCGCCCTCGATCGACGGCACCGCGCTGGTCTATCGCCTCGAGCCGGAGTGACGGCTCGCGAGGGGATCAGCCGGGGTGCTCGACCAGCACTTTGACCACGTCTCGGCCGCGCGCCGCGTCGAACGCCGCGGCCAGCTGGTCGGCCGGGTAGCGACGGTCGATCATCACCTCGCCCAGGTCGCGGAGCAGTGGATCGGCCTGCAGCAGGTCGAGGGCCCGCACGAAGTCGCCACAGCGGCTGCTGCTCAATCGAAGGCCCCGTTCGGACACGGCGATCGCCAACGCGGAATCCGCGGCACCCCGTTCGCGGACCAGGATCTGACCGGTCGGCCGCACCGCGGCCCGTGGCTCGCCGGCGAAGGGCCGGATCACCGCGTCGACTTCGTCGAAACGATCGACCACCACGGTATGGGCACCGACGACGCAACCGTTGCCGGCAGCACCGACATCGGCGTCACACGCTGCCTGCGGACTCGGGTAGCGCTCGACTCCTGCCTCGAGCTTCCAATCGACCGGCGGCTCGGCCGACGACAGCCAGACCACCCGGCCGCGCGGCCGCACCGCACCGGGTTCGAGGCGCGCGATCGACAGCTCGTCGACCACGAACGCGGTGGGATCACCGAGACCCGCGGCCGGACGACCGTGGGTCGACTTCAGGTGGACCTCGCGGCGCGCGAGCCGTAGCGCGGTGGCGAGGCCGGCCGGCGAACCGGTGGTGTCGAACACCACGTCGAACGACGCGTCGGGCAACGGCGCGCCCTCGTCGCCGTCGACGACCTCGACCCGGTCGGCGCCGACCCGCAGCTGCAGGTCGGCCAGCGCCGTACGACGGATGATCGCGGTGATCGTGCAGGATAGCTCCCGGCGATGCGTCGCACTTGCCAGGGCCGCGACCAGCAGGGTGCCCAGGCGCCGCGGGCCGAGCACCGCGATCCGGTCGCCGGGGCGCAGCACGGTCCGCTCCACCGCGCGCAGCGCCGCGGCGAAGGGTTCGACCAGCGCCGCGGTCGCGGTCGGCAGGTCGTCGGGCACGGGCACCAGCGCGTGCCGCGGCGCCAGGAACCGCGGACCGAAGCCACCCGGCAGATCGTGGATGCCGACCACCAGCCGCTCGCGGCAATGGCGGTGCAGGTCGGTCGTGCAGTCGCTGCAACCCGGTCGGGGCGCGCCGCGGGCCGCGGGCGAGGCGTTGATCTCGACCACGAAGCGTCGCCCGTGCGAATCGCACGCCACCATCTCGTGGCCGACCACCTGCGGCAGGCGGAACGGCAGGTGGATCCGGTCCAGGTCGGTCGAGCAGACTCCGCACGCCACGGTCTCGAGTGGCTCGTAGCCGGGCCCGAGGCGCAGCCACTCGGCGCCATTGCGCTCGATCCGCCAACCGTCCGCGGCACAGCCGGCGAACCGCAGGGCCACCGGGGCGAAGCCGCCGTCGGCCT
Organism: bacterium; assembly: GCA_030432695.1. Lineage (GTDB taxonomy): Bacteria > Planctomycetota > UBA1135 > UBA1135 > UBA2386 > JAUILN01. Next base: position 326,913 of record JAUILN010000005.1, read on the forward strand.
GCAGTTCCAGCGCTTCGAACGAGAGGTCGTGTGGGGCGTCGGTCACCGCGGCTCCAGACGGTAGCCCTCGAAGCCCTGTGCCGACACCGGCTCGAAGCGGAAGGCCTGTTGGAGGACGTCGAGGATCAACGGCCCGGCCTTGCCCTCGTCGGCCGGGCGCGCGAGGGTCCGCTCGCCCTGCTCGCTGAGGAAGATCGGGCGACCCTGGCTCTGCGCCAGCAGGGCCTGCGCGAGCAGCGCACCGTTGGCCTCGACCAATGCACGGTCGAAGCCGTGCGCGTCGAAGGCGTCGTAGTAGTCGACGGTCCAACGCGCCGCGGGGAAGTAGCCGAACAGCAATGCGAAGTCCTCCGAGTGGGCTGCGACGAGGTACGGCTCGACAGTTCCGGCGAGCGCGCGCAGGCCGTCGGCCCGTGGACGCAGCGGCTCCGTGTCGTGGTCGTGGATCCAGACGATCGACACGCTGCACGCGATCACCACCGCCAGCCCGCGCACCGCGGGACTCCAGCAGCGCACCACCGCGAACGCCAACGGGAACGCCAGCGGCAGCGCGTAGGCGCCGCTTTCCGAGAAGTCGCCGAGGATCGTGAACGAGATCGCCGCGTAGACGCCGATCGCGATCAACAACGCCGCGCCGAGCAGCGGCTCGGCCGGCCGCCGACCACGGCGCAGGAACACCACCGGCGCAAGGACCGACAGCGGCAGGAACGGCATCAGGTACTCCTGCGCGAGGTTGATCGGGATCGTCTCCGGCTGCGCGACGTGCACCGCGGCGTGTTGCAGGAAGAAGTCGAAGTTGCTCGACTCCTGGGTCACGGTGCCGATCCACACCCCGATCCGCCGGGCCACGAACGCCAGCCCGCCGGCACCGAGGCCGGCGAGGCCACCGAGCACGACGATGCGACTCCACGGCGTCGCGGGCGCGCCGCTCCCCCGCCGCAGCCACCACGCCCACAGCGGCAGGTAGCCGGCGGAGAGCAGGATCCCGGTCGAATGGGCGGCGTAGGCCGACGCCACGCCGAGCGAGAAGCCCAGCGCCGTCCACGGGCCCGGCCGGACCGCGAACCACGCCAGGGCCCAGGCCGACAGGCCGACGAACGCGAAGAACGGGCCGTGGCGCTCGACCACCGTGGCGTAGAACCACACGCCGGGTGCGGTGCCGACCAGCATCGCCACCCAGAGCGCGTCCGAACGGCCGATGCCGAAGCGCCGCGCGGCGGCGTGGACCAACGCCACACCGACCGCGGTGCCGACGCCGCTGAGGGCGACCACGGATTCGAGCATGGGCACGTCGAACAGCGCGCCGAACTGCTTCGCGGCGGCCGCCATCGGCTTGTAGAGCAGGTGCATCTCGCTGCGCACGTCGTCGGTCGCGGTGCGGCGGAGGAGCCGCCAACCGTCGACGCCGTACAGGGTTCGCTGGCCGGTGGCGAGATAGACGGACAGCGCGACCAACAGCACCAGGAGACTGTCGAACCGCCCCCGCGTGGTCGGCCCGCTCGGAATCGTCGATCCGTTCGGCATCGTCGGTCTGCTCAGCGCGGCTCCGGCTTGCGCGCCTGCACCAGGGTCCAATAGCCGCCGGTCGATTCCGCGCTGACGTCGTCGAATCCCACCTGCACCAACAGGTCGCGCAGCTCGCCGAAGCGGTACTGCTGGCCCTTGGTCCAGACCAGCATGTCGAGGTGGACCAGGGCGTTGGCCAGCGGCGCGTCGCGTTCGTCGTCGACCAGCTTCTCGTGGATCAGCACGCTGCCCCCCGGGGTCAGTGCGTCGAACGCCCGCCGCAACAGCTCCCGGCCGGTGTCGAACGACCAGTCGTGCAGGATCTGCGACAGGAGCACCGCGTCGTGCCCGGTGGGCCAGCGCGGCGCGAACATGTCGCCGGCCAGCGTCGTCACCCGATCCTCGAGGCCCGCCTCGCGGATCTTCTCGTCGGCGACGCCGCAGACCACCGCCAGATCGAACACCGTGCAGCGCACGTCGGAGCGAGCCGCGGCCAGCGCGATCGACAGTGCCCCCGACCCGCCGCCGACGTCCAGCAACCGGGCTCCCTCGGCGAGCCGCGCCCGGGCCGCGAAGCCCGCCGCCGGCCGCCCGGACACCGCGTGCATCGCCTCGGTGAATGCTCGGGCCTGCGCCGGATCCGCCTCGTGGGACTCCCAGGGATCGTCGCCGCCGTAGACGCTGGCGTCGTCGGACTCGAGCGCGGTGAGGAGGTGGTGCGGCGTCAGGAAGTGCTCGATCTCCAGATCGATGAGCGCGGCGAGCGAGCCGGGTCGACCGCGCAACGCGTAGGCCCGGGCCGACTCCGTCAGCGCGAACCGATCGCGGGTGCGGGTGAGGAGTCCCGCGGCGGACAGGGCGATCAGCAGCGAGCGGGTCGGACGTTCCTTCCAGCCATGCCGGGCACGGACGTCTGCGACCGAGGCCTCGCCGAGTTCCTCGACCGTCTCGAACAGGCCGGTGCGGACCGCGACCGCCAGCGCTGCGCTGCGCCGACCGGCGATGTAGGAGTCGTAGACCGGACGGTCATCGACGGGAAAACCGGGAGGTTGGAAGGACACCGACGGCTCGTTCTCGAGGATTCGCCCCAGCTTCGGCGTGGAGCGACCGTTTGGCAACGGAAGGCCGGCGAGACCTCCGACAGCTGACCTCGCCTACTACTATCCCCGACCGACCGGGCGATCCCGCGGGTGACAAGGCCGGATATCCGACATCGGGAATCCCGGCGGAGACGTTCGAGGCGAATCCGACTTATCGGATACACCCCGGGGTGATCACACGTAGAACCGATTCCCGGGACGGGAGCGGACTCATCCCCGGGGGACTGCGAGCCGATCCGACCCACGTCCGCGACGAAGACCGGTCGGTCGAATGCCACATCCTGAGTGACCGCTGGATCCCGCTGCCCACGCCACACGAACGATGGAACCCACGCGCATGCAGGTCGCCTACGAGCGACTCAAGGAGAAGCTGCTCCGCGACGAACTCCGACCCGGGGATCGGCTGGCCAACCGCCAGCTCGGCGCGGAACTCGGACTCAGCACGGTGACCGTCCGGGAGGCCATCCATCGCCTCACCAGCGAGGGCCTGATCGAGCACGTGCCGAACGCCGGCGCGTTCGTCCGCGCACCGAGCGTGAAGGACATCCGCGACCTCTACGAGTTCCGCGGCGCCCTGGAGCTCCTCGCGGTGAAGACCCTCTGCGAGCACATGCCGATCCACGTCGCCACCGAGCTGCAGGGCATCTGCGACTCGATGCGGGACGTCTGCCGCGAGGTGGCGGAGCTCCCCGACCGACGGCTGCGGGACGATCTTCTAGAGCGTTGGAACGAGTTCGACCGGCGCTTCCACGAACTCCTGTTCGAGGCCGCGGACAACGTGTGGCTGCGGCGCTCGATCGCCCAGGTCGACCTGCTGGCGCGCGTGTTCGGCAGCAAGCCGCGGAGCTTCCCGTACGAAGACGTCGCGTGGACCTGGAAGATGCACCTCCGACTCGCGCGGGCGATGCGTCGCCGGAACCTGCAGGCCGCGAGCGCGGCACTGGTCGAGCACGACCGGCGCGGCCTGGAATCGAGCCTCGCCGCGGCCCGGGCGCGTCGCGACCGGGGGCCGGACTCGGACGGCGACGCACCCGCCGCAGATTTCCTGCAGGATTCCTGAACCGGGCTCCGGGCCGTCGGGCCCTCGGGTTGCGTTCTGCGCCGGCCGTCCTGCGGCGCATCCGACAACGACCCGAGAACCACCCCCGATGACCCAGACCCACTTCCGCTCCCCGCTCACCCTGGCCGTCCGCGCCAGCCTCGTCGGCCTCGTCGCCACATCCGCGGGGACCTTCGCCCAGGAGGTCTCGATCGCCACCCAGCCGGCCGCCGGAGCCCAGCGCTACACGATCGAGACCAAGCTCGACCTCGCGACCGAGCGCACGATCCTCCGCGACGGCGAGGAGCTGGGCGGCGGCGCCGGTGGCCGAGGCGGCTTCGGCGGCCCCTCCGCGCAGAAGGCCACGTCCCGGATCGTCTTCGACGAAGGCATGCAGGACGGCGTGACGGTCCGGACCTACCGCGGCGCCGCCGCCACGGTGACCGCCGCCAACCGGGACGGCGAGGACGAGGCCACCGAGATCGAAGGCGGCTACATCGACGAGACGCTGTTCATCCTCGAGGACGACCGCGGCATGGTGATCACCCGCGGTGAGATCGATGGCGAGGAGCTGCCGCGCTTCGCGGCGATGGGCATGCCGCAGCGCACTTCGCTGGTCGGCATCACCCCCGAGGGCTCGATGAAGGTCGGCGACGAGTTCGCCTTCCCCGCGCAGTTCCTGAGCGCACTCGAAGGCCTCAACCACCCGGTCCGCCCCGAGATGGAAGGCTTCCCCGGTGGCCCTGGCGGCTTCGGTGGCCGCGGACGCAATCCGGAGGGCGGCGACGATGCGGCGCCCCGGCGCCCGCGCGGCGGTGATCAGGGTGATGGTGATCAGGGAGACGGTGGCGACGGGGCAGGTGCCGGCGGTCGTCGCCCCCGCGGCGGTGCCGATGCCGAGGGAGGCCGCCCGCAGCGTGGTGGCGGAGACGCCGCTGGCGCGCGCAACGCGTTCCGCCGGATGCGCGGCGTGCCGGGCAACGAGGTGTGGCAGCTGATCGCCAACACCCACCTGAAGGGCGACGTCCGCGGCAAGCTGGTCGCGGTCGAGAACGGCATCGCCAAGATCGAGATCACCGCGGAGCGCTCCGGTGAAGGCTCGGCCGAGGAGCTCGGCCTGCAGACCATGGGCGGCATGTTCGGCGGCCGTGGCGGTCGCGGTGGCCGCGGTGGTCAGGGTGCTGGTGGTCAGGGAGGTGGCGGCTTCGGCGGCGCCGAAGTCGAGAGCAACGCCGAGGTGTCGGTCAAGCTGACCGGCGAACTCTGGGTCGACACCAAGAGCCACACCGTGACCCGCCTCGCCCTGCAGGGCTCGACCAGCTCCAGCATCTACACTTCCATGGAGATGCGCGAGTCGGTGATCGAGTCCGACCAGGCCAGCGAGAGCGAGTTCGCGTTCACCGTCGAAGTCGCGGCCGCGCCGGGCGACGGCGACAAGTGAGTCGCGCGCGAGCGTGATTCCGGGGGCGCAGGCGGCCCGGCCGTGCGGCCACGCACGCCTGGCCGCGGACGCCTGACGCTGCCCCGGGCCGCTCGTCCCGCACGACCACGCACCGACCGGTTTCCCCGGCCACCCTGTCCGCGACAACACAGCAACGTTCCCGATGACCCTCGATCCACAGCTCGTCCACCGCCACGCACCGGGCCTGCGCGCCCTGGTGCGGGAGCTGGTGCTCGACGACTCGCGGGTCGACGACGTGCTGCAAGAAACCTGGCTGCGCGCGTTGCACGAGTCGCCGCAGAGCCCGGCGGCGTTCGGTGCCTGGATCCGCACGGTCGCCCGGCGACTGGCCTTCCGTCAGAAGCGCAGCGAGAACCGGCGGCGCAACCACGAGAGCCAACTGCCCCCCGCCGACGACGACCTGCCACGCCCCGACCAGATCGTCGAACGCGAATTCGCCCGCCGGCAGGTCGTCGACGCGGTCCTGCAGCTCGACGAGCCCTACCGGACCGCAATCCTGTATCGCTTCCTCGAGAACCGCAGCGCCGGCGAAGTCGCCGAGCACCTCGGGATCCCGCTCGAGACCCTACGGACGCGGCTCAAGCGCGGCCTCGCGCTGCTCCGCGGGGTGCTCGACCGCGAGCACGAGGGTCACGCGGAGCGCTGGCACCGGGCGCTGCTGCCGCTGGCGACCCTACCGCTCGGCCCGTGGTCGCTGGCGGCGACGGCGAGCGGCACCGCGGCCACCACCTCCTGGCTCGGTGGGCTGTGGACCGGTGGGCAGCTGCTGCGGGCGGCATTACTGCTGATCGCGCTCGGCGTCCTGGGTGCTTCGGGTTGGCTCGCGTGGTCGGGCTCGGGTGGCGTGGCGGTCGATGCACCGGCGGTGGTGTCGTTCTCCGCGGAAGAGCTCGCCGCCGTGCCCGCATCCGGATCGGCCGACGAACTCGAGCCATCCCGCCGCGCACTGCTCTATGCCACGGCCGAAGCGGCTCCGCCCCTCGCCGCCCCCACCCGCCGCTACCGCATCGAGGTCTCCGGCCGCGCCGTCGACCTGAACCGACGACCGTTGGCCGGCGTCGAGGTCGCGCTCTCCCTGCGCCCGGCGCCGGAGGTCGTATTCGATGCCCTGCGCACCGGCGCGGCACGACCCGACCGGGGACTCACCGAGGGCAACCGCCCCGCCCTGCTGCTGCCACGAACCTGCACGACGGGCCCGGACGGTCGGTTCCGCTTCGTGGGCCCGGCCTACGAGGAGACCGAGCTGGCGGTGCGGCTCCGGCACCCGGAGCACGCCACCCGCAACGTCGAAGCGCGCTGGCATCATCTCGAGGACCGGGTCGAGTTCGGCGACGTGCCGTTGCAGAGCGGGCATCCGCTGGCCGGCCAGGTCGTCGACGCGAAGGGCGATCCGTGCCCCGGTGTCCTCGTATCCGCCCGGCCGGCGCGCGCGCGCCGCGACCGCGGCCCCAGCGTCACCGACGACGTGCTCGCCACGACCACGACCGACCTGGCGGGACGGTTCCGCTTCGCACATCTACCGCCCGCCGGCGCGGTGAGCCTGCTCGCCCTGGATCCCCAGGGCGTCCGCTCGGCCACCGTGCGGGCGAGCGTCTCGGCCGAGCCCGGTTCAGTCGCCCCCGAACCGGTGCTCGTCCTCCCTCTCGCGCGGACCGTGCACTGCTCGCTGGTCTGGTCCGACGGCACACCCGCCGCCGACCTGCCGGTGCTCGCCCTGCCGTTCGATCCCCGCCTGGTGGGCGTCCTGCTCCATGGTGCCGGTGCCGACCCGCGTGGGACGTTCCTTCCCGAGCACCGCACCGACCGACGGGGCACCGCGGAGGTTCGCGTCCCGGCCGACAGCCGCTGGCTGCTCTGGGTCGGAACGACCCCCACGAGCGCGGCCTGGCACGCCACCTCCCCCCGCACGATCCTGGGCCCGTTCGACGCCGATGCGACGCCAGGACCGCTGACCATCGACCGAGGCTGGACCGTGGCGGGTCGCCTCGTGCCGGGCGACGGTCTCGTCCCCGGTGGCGAGTTCCTGGCCGGAAGTCTCCCCGAGCGGGTGCTGCTCACCCCACGACGCTGGCTCCGAGGCTCCGCCAGCCTGGAGGCACGGGTCGCCGAAGACGGTTCGTTCCGCTTCGAAGGGGTCCGCACCGAAGGCTTCGGGCGTGCGAACACCGAGGTCCGGGAGCTGTGCCTGCCCGATGACCGGCACCGCTTCGCGCACGGTGAACCACCCCGGATCGAGATCCCCGGATCGGCCGCGACGGACACCATCCTGGCGATCGAGCCCGCGGAGGTGGTCGCGGTCCCCCCGGCACGGCTGCGGGTCCTGACCTCGGAAGGCCAGCCGCTGGCCGGTGCCGAACTCCACTGGTCCAATGTGGACACACGTCGTGGCCCGTCTCGAGGCGGGCGCGGTGGGTCGGCCTCGGTCCGGATGCAGGCGACCGATCCGCGCGCCGTGATCACCGACGCGGAGGGCCGAGCAGCGATGCCGAGGCCCGAGGTCACGCCGCCCACGCTGGTGGTCCGGCGGCCCGACGGGATGCACAGCAGCATCATGCTCCAGGACCTCGGGGTCGCGGTCGATCCGGCCCCAGCCGAGTTGGTGGTCCGGTTCCCCGCGACCACGACGCTGGTCGGCAAGGTGATCGGACTCGGCGCCGAAGGACGAGCCCTGGTCCGCGTCGTCGACGGCGCGTCCTCGGTCAGCTCCGCGCGGCCGGTCCGCGGCAACGACGCGGAGTTCCGCTTCGATTCGCTGCCGTCGGGAAGCTACGACGTCTGGATCGAACCGCGCGACTCCGCACCAGCCACCCGGCTCGCGACGCTGCAGCTGGAGGGCGATGAGGTCGAGATCACCCTCGACGCGCGCGAGGCCCGACATGGCCGCATCGCCGGCACGCTCGAGGTCGTCGGGCTACCCGCCGACGCGACGGTCCGGCTGCGCTTCTCACCGCGCAGCGATCGCCCCTGGGTGCTCGGCCACCCCGCGCCGGTCGAGCCCGACGCCGCGGGCAACTTCGAGATCGAGCGGCTCCCGCCCGGCCCCGGAGTCCTCACCGCGGTCATCGACCGACCCGGCAACCGCCGCTCCCAGACGATCCACAGCGAGCTGCTGACGATCGACGCCAACCGCGTCCATACGGTCTCGCTCCGGCTCGCGGTCGCCCACCTGCGGGTGCTGCTGGGCGAGGGTGGCGCGGCGATCGATCCCGATCAGAGCATGAACGACCGTGGCGGCCGTCGCCGAGGTGGCCCGATCTGGATCCTCCGCGATGTCGTCGGCGAACTGCCCGACGTCCCGATCGAGCCTGGCGACTCCCCCCTCCTTCCAGCCCGAGAGTGGCTCCTGATCGGCGTCGACGGCCAGACCGCCGGCGCCGTCTCCCTCCTTCCGGGAACGCGGTCGGAACTCCGGCTGCCGACCCGTCCCGAATCGACCTACCGAGATCCCGAGCGGCGCCCCGATCCTGAACCGGCGTCCCGGCGAGAATCCCGATGAATGCACGCAACCTGATCCTGGTCGCCTTGATCGTCCTCGTGGGCGGTGGCGCCGCCTTCCTGTTCCTCGGGGAAGACGACTCCCCCGGGCCGGTCGCGCCCGGGGCGAACAGCCGGCGCGACGACCCGTCCGAGGAGCCGTCGCGCGGCGCGACCCGGTCCGCCGATGGCGTGGCCCGCACCGATGTCGCCCTCGACCCGAGCGATCCACAGGCAGCCGCGCTCGCGCGCGACCTGGAAGGTCTCGCCGACCGTGAAGCGATGGCGTTGACCGGTCGGGTCGTCGACACCGCCGGCGCGCCGGTGGTTGGCGCCGAGGTCGCGCTCCGCACGCGCATCGATCCGCGGCGCTTCTTCGAGAATGGCGGCGCGCGCGGCTTCGATCCAGGCAACTTCGATCTGCGGGGCGGGCGAGGCGGCCGCGGTGGCGGCCAGGACTTCCGTGACCTGTTCCGTGGCGCGGTCGCGGCAGACCCCGTGGTCACCGACGGCCAGGGCCGGTTCCGCTTCGATGCGAAGGCCTACCGCAGTGGCACCCTGGAACTGACCGTCGACCACGACCGCTTCGCGCCGGCCTCGGTGCGCCGCGACTGGGAGGACGACGAGAAGGACGTCGAGCTGGAGCCCATCGTGCTCAACGCGGGCGTCCGGGTCACCGGCAACGTGGTCGACGCCAACGGCAACTCCGTGGTCGGCGCCGCCGTGACGCTCGCCAGCGCGAACGGTGGCTTCGGCGGGTTCGGCGGCGGCCGCGGCGGCCGTGGCGGACGCGGCGGCTCTCCGTTCGGCGGCGACGACTCGCTGCTCGAACTGGTCGACTCGGCCGAGACCGATGCGACCGGGCACTTCGTGATCGACCACGTCCCCGCCGGACAGATCCGCGTGCGGGCAGAGATGGCGGGTCACCTGCCGTCGGAGTCCGACCGCAAGGACGGCGAGGACGGCGCGACTCTCGACGTCGGCGTGATCGAACTCGGCCCCGGCGCGGTGCTGCGCGGCGTGGTCGTCGACGCCTACGGCAACCCGATCGAGGGCGCCGAGGTGGTCGCCACCGTGTCTCGCGATGCGGCCTTCTCCGAACTCCGCGAACTCCCCGAGGAGATCCAGCAGGAGCTGCGCCGCGCGATGGGCCGGTTCATGGGTGCCCGCCAGGAGACCGAGACCGACGCCGACGGCCGGTTCGAGCTGGACATGGTGCCCGACCGCGCCGTCCGCCTGGAGGTCGACCACCCCGACTACATCAGCAGAGTCGAGGAGCCGGTCGAGCCGCTCAGCACCCCGAACGTGCAGCTCACGCTGGCCGAGACCCTGGGCCTGTCGGGTCGGATCGTCGACGCGGCGACCGGAGCCCCGGTCGAGACCTTCGGCATCCGGGCCCGCCAGGTCCGCGACTTCGGCGGCTTCGGCGGACTCGGCGGCCGGCAGCAGCGCGGTGGCCCAGGCGGCCAGGACGATCCTCAGCGCGCCGCCGAGTTCGAGGCCCGGATCGCCGAGTTCCAGGCCGACCAGGAGCGTGAACAGGCCAAGGTCCAGCAGCTCGTCGGCGGCTCGGGGCTGATCCCGGGCCGGACCCCGGATCCCGAGGGACACACCGGGGGCCGCTTCGACGTCGACGGCCTCCAGCCAGGCACCTACGTCCTGGACATCGATGCGCCGGGCTACGTGAAGATCGCGGCGGGTCGCTACGAACTGTCGGCCGACGCCGCGTCGCCGGCCGATCTCACGATCCAGCTCGAACGCGGCACCACCGTGACCGGCATGGTCGTCGACGCCGACAACGGCGTCGCGATCGCCAACGCACGGGTGTCGCTCGAAGTCCCGCGGGAACAGGACGGCTCGGTCACCAACGACATCCGCAACGGCATGCGAGCGATGTTCGGCGGCCGTGGCGGCCGCGGCGGAGGCGGCATGTCGCTGCAGGCCGTGCGCACCGACCGCGACGGCCGCTTCGAGTTCGCGCCGACCCGGCCGGGCAACTACGCGCTGTCGGTCGAGGCCGAGGGCTTCCCGGGCATCGAGGGCCGGGCGTTCCCGGTTCCCGGCAACACGCCCACCCACGACGTCCGCATCACCATGGACAACGGTGCGCGGGTGTTCGGCAACGTGCTCGGACTCGAGGAGGGCCAGCGCGCCCGCGTGGTGTTCACCCAGGTCGATGGCAGCGAGCGGCGCACCGCCGACGTCGACGTCGAGAGTTCCAGCTACGAGATCGAGGGCCTGCTGGCCGGCGGCTACCGGGTCCGTGTCGAGATGCGTGGCGGCGACGGCGGCGACTTCCGGGCCCGCATCGGCCAGGCGCTGGCCGAGCGGATGGACGACCAGCCCGACTTGTTCGTGCCCGCGTCCGGCGAGATCCGCTACGACGTCGGCGCCGAGGGCAGCGAACTCGGCAAGATCGAAGGACGCGTGTTCCGGAACGGCAACCCGGGCACCGGCCTCGAGGTCCGCCTCGCCGCGGTCGAGGACCCGAACGACGATCCGGCCCGCCGGCTGCTCGGTCGGATGAGCCGGATGCTGTCGGCGCGCGTCGACGAGCAGGGCAACTTCGAACTCAGCTCGGTGCCGCCCGGCCAGTACTTCATCGAGGTCTACGCCGGCGGCGGCGGCGGTGGTCGCGGCGGCCGCGGCGGCGGCCCGCAGCTGCGCTTCGGCGGCGGCAACGGCGCCGCGCTGATCCGGCAGCCGATCAGCGTGATGGCCGGCCAAACGGTCCCGCAGGTCCTGTCGGTGGACACCGGCGCCGTCGCGCTGCGGTTCGTCGACACCGAGGGCAAGCCGGTCGGCCGCGCCCGCGTCGAGCTGGTCCGGGCCGACGAATCCGCCGGGGTCGAGCCCGCGCAGTGGCGCGACCTGCCAAGCCACTACTCGACCGGCCTGCGCAACGGCGCGCTCGAGATCGAGACCGCCCCGGTCGGCACCTGGAAGTACTCGATGCAGGTCGGAGGCGGACAGCCGGTCCTCGGCGAGATCCTCGTGACGCCGGGCGTCACCACCGAGGCCGAGGTGCAGGTGCCCGCCACGCAAGGCGGCAACTGACCGGCCCGACCGCGTCGGCGGCACCGCGCGGCGGGCGACGGGCGCTATCGTGGGCCGGGTGTCGTCCCTCCTACGTGGTGTGCTGCGCCTCGCCGGCCTCCTCGCCGCGCTGACGCTGTTCGTGTCGGCCGTGGCTCCTGCTCAGGACCGGCCCTCGATCGTCCTGATCCTGGCCGACGACCTGGGCTACGCGGACCTCGGCTGCCAGGGTAGTCGCGACTACGAGACGCCGGCGGTCGACCGTCTCGCGGCCGAAGGACTGCGGTTCACGGCGGGCTACGCGAACGCGCCGAACTGCGCCCCCACGCGTGCCTGCCTGCTCAGCGGTCGCGACGTCACCGAGCACGGCATCTGGACCGTCGGCAGCGGCGCGCGCGGCAAGGCCGGGAACCGCCGCAGCGTGCCGCCGGACAATCGCACCACGCTGCCGGCCGACACCGTCACGCTGGCCGAATGTCTCCGGGCCCGGAGCTACCGCTGCGGCTTCGTCGGCAAGTGGCACCTCGGCGAGCCGGGCACGACCGGCCCGCTCGAGCAAGGCTTCGAGTTCAATGCGGGCGGCCACCACGCCGGACACCCGAAGTCGTACTCCAGTCCCTACCGCAATCCGGCGCTCGTGGACGGCCCGCGGGGCGAATATCTGACCGACCGGCTGACCGACGAGGCGCTGGGCTTCCTCGACGGTATCGCCGAGGACGAGCAGTTCTTCCTGCTCCTCGCCCACTACACCGTGCACACGCCGATCCAGCCCGCGGCAGCCGATCTCGCGGCGTGCGAGGGACTCGAACCCGACGGCGGCCAGTGCCACCCCGCGTATGCCGCGATGGTGCGTAGCCTCGACCGCAGCGTCGCGCGGCTGCTCGCGCACCTGGAGGAACTCGACCGGACGGACTCCACTCTCGTGGTGTTCACCTCCGACAACGGCGGCGTCGGTGGCTACGACGGTCTGCAGGCCCGCGAGTGGACCGACAACCGACCGCTGCGAGGCGGCAAGGGCATGCTGACCGAAGGTGGCATCCGGGTGCCGTGGATCGTCCGCTGGCCCGGCGTCACCCGGCCGGGTTCGGTCTCCGACGTGCCGATCGTCACCTACGACCTGTTCCCGACCTTCCTCGCGCTCGCCGGCGAACCACTCGACCCCCTGCACCGCGACCCGCGGACGGACGGAGTCGACCTCGCACCGCTGCTCCGCGACGAGCCCCTGGCCGAACGTGATCTGGTCTGGCACTTCCCCGGTTACCTCGAGGCCAACGCCTCCGCCGGCACCTGGCGAACCACCCCGGCCGCTGCGATCCGCCGCGGTCGCCACAAGCTGATCGAAGACCTCGAGACCGGCGCGGCCGAACTGTTCGATCTCGACGCCGACGTCGCTGAGACCACCGACCTCGCGGCGAAAGATCCGGAACGCACCGCGGAGTTGCTCGGCGCATTGCGTGGGTGGCGCGAGCGTCGCTCGGCACCGATGCCGACGACGAAGGAGTAGCGGGCGGTTCAATCCCGCAGTGGATCTGCGAGACGCACGCGCGCGCCTGCCGAGAAGCCCCGCACCACCGGCTCTCCGCCGCTCCGCGCATCCACCCACCACGCGCTTCCCGTGCCGACGACCTCGGCTTCGCCGTCGCGGACGACGATCGCGGTCCCCTCGTCGAGACCGATCCCCAGGGTGTCGGGGTGCCTCCGGACGACGCCGAGCAGATCGGGCAGCCTCCGCCGCTGCGAGAAGTGCTGGTCGACCGCCACGCCCTCGAGGTAGCCGAAGCCGCGCAGGTAGCCCTCAGCCAGCATCACCGTGTTGCCCAAGGGATGACCGCGGACCAGCAGTTCGCCCTGGATGGTCGCTCCGGCCGAGCTACCGCCGACCACGCCGCCGCGCTCGAGAACCGCGCGGAACGCCGCTTCGACCTCGGTGTCGGCGTAGGCATCCACCAGCCGCCACTGCCGCCCGCCGTCGAACCAGACCCCGGTCGCGCGACGCAGCTTCGCCAGCTCCAGCTCTCCGGGAGCCCGCAGGGATTCCGGCTGGAACAGCGCCACGTCGCCGACGCCGGACCGACGCAGCACGTCCACCATCCGCGAGCCGCGCCCGGCTTCGAACCCACCCGCGGTCGGGACCACGACCACCGCGCCGGCAGCTCCACCCGCCGCGTCGACGAAGCGTTGCAGGACCTCCTCGGGCAACCGCCCGCCGCCGACGACCATCAGCGTGCCGCCGTCCGGCAGGCCGACCGCGCCGGGGTCGGGCAACAGCCTGGCCCGCATCCGCGCGGCGCGCTGGACCTGGACCAGATCGAATCCGGCCCCTGGTTCCAAGAGCTGCTCACGCGCGGGACGCCCGGCCCCGGCGGCCCAGCGCAAGGTCACCGCACCGTCCCCCAGCACCCGCACGTCCCGGCCGTGGATCCATACCGCGGTGCGCTCGTCGAGGCCCATGCCCAGGACGCCACCTCCATGGAGTGCGTGCCGGTCGACCGCGAGACGCAGCCGACCCTGACGCTCTCGTTGGCGAAAGTGCTGGTCGACGATCACGTGGTTCAAGAGCGCCAGACCGAAGCCGAGCTGCGGCTCGCTCCGCCCGCCGGCGATCATGAACGTGCTGGCGATCGCGGCCCCCGCCGAGGTCCCGCCGACCACGCCACCGCGCTCGACGACGCGCTGGATCGCGACCTGGGCGGCGTGCTGGGGGTCCGCCGCACCAGACGCGTAGACCTCTGCGAGGCGACTCTGCTGCCCGCCGGAGATCCACACCGCGCGGGCCCGGGCCAGGGGCGCCAGGAACTCCGAGCTCTGGGCCTCCTGCCGATCCCGGGTGTGGACCACCGTCACGTCGGTCCAACCCCGCGCCCGCCACTCCTCGACCAGGCTCCCGCAATACGCCGCGTCGTCGGCGCGCGCGCTGGCGGTCGGAATCACGCAGAGCGGCGCGTCGCGGCCGCCCGCGGCGGCGGCGAACGCCTCGCGGGCGGCGTCGGGTGTCCCACCGCCTCCGACCAGGACCAGGTGACCGGGAATCCCGGTGATCGGGTCGACGCGAAGCACCGCCGGCCCGATCTGCGCAGTGAGCGGCGTCGCGACGAGCCCGCACCAGAGAGCCACGCGGCGGGTCGCGGCACGCGCCCGATCGACGGCAGCACTCATCGTCCGCCCCCTGCGTCGATCCCCTCGCTGACGGCGATCCGGCTCCGGACCGGTTCCGGGATCCGCATCGGTCGCAGCTCCTCGTCGACCCAGACCAGCGACGCGTCGCCCTCGGCGAGCGGCTGCTCACCACGCCGCACCGCGTAGTCCATCGCGAAGCTGCTGTTGCCGAGACGGGTCACCCGCGCCGCGACGTCCAGCACGTCCCCCGCCCGGCCCGGGGCCAGGAACCGCAGCGACGACGCCGCCAGCACGAAGGGGAAGCGCTGTCCCCGCATCACCTCGAAGCCGGCGAAGTAGGCCCAGCGGGCCTGCTCGAACAGGGTCAGATACACCGCGTTGTTCAGGACCCCCTGGGCATCGACGTCCTTCCAGCGGACCACCTCCCGGCAGACCACCCGCTGCGGACCAGTCTCGTCTCTCGCTGCCATGGCCCAGACGCTACCCTCGACCGGCACCGGACCTGCGTCGGTTCCTGGACCCGGGCTCCCGAACTGGGAGCATCCGGGCGGACCGATCGTTCGGACCCGGTCCCAGCAGAGCCGGTCACGAGTCCCGCAGCACAGCCCATGACGACCCGACAAGCCCTCCCGCTGTTGATCTTCCTCCTGCCTCTGCTGGCCTGCCGCGGCATCGACGCCCAGGGTGGTGGGCTCGCGGCCCCGACGATCCTGCAGGGCCTCGAACCCGACAGCGACGAACTCGACCTGCGCACCACGCCGGTGGTCCGCGCGGTGCAGAGAGCCGCCAACAGCGTCGTCAGCATCTACATCCTCCACGAAGGCGGCAACCGTGACGCGGTCGAGGGCCAGGGCTCGGGCGTGATCGTCGACGAGCTCGGCCTGGTGATCACCAACTGGCACGTGATCGCCACCTACGAGCGGGCCCGCGACGGCCGCAAGCTGCAGGTGCGGCTCAAGGACGAACGCCGGTTCGACGCCGCGTTGCTGAGCTTCTCGCCAGAGCACGACCTGGCGCTGCTGCAGTTGAAACTGCCGGCAGGCCAGACCGTGAAGCCGGTGCGGGCCGGGCGCTCCGAGTCGCTGATGGTCGGCGAGACGGTGATCGCGATCGGCAATCCACAGGGCCACGCCAACACCGTCACCGTCGGCGTGCTGTCGGCGATCGACCGCTCGATCGACGTGCGCGCTCCCGACGGACAGGTCCGCCGCTACGAGGGCCTGCTGCAGACCGACGCCGCGATCAACCAGGGCAACAGCGGCGGTGCCCTGCTGGACATCACCGGCAAGCTGATCGGCATCAACAACGCGATGGCGATGGGCGTCGAGAACATCGGCTTCGCGATCCCGGTCGACACCGTCAAGCGGGTGTTCGAGGACGAGCTGCTGCGCTACGACAACCTCGCCTCGGTGTGGATCGGCGCGCGCATCGGCGAGCGTGACGGCGCGCTGGTGATCGACGACGTGTCACGGCACGGACCGGCCGAACGAGTGGGTCTCCGCAAGGGTGACACGGTGGTCTCGATCGAGGGCAACGCGGTGCGCTCGGCCTTCGACTACCACCGCGCGCTCGCCAGTGCCCAAGTCGACGCGCCGATCCCCATGGTGATCGAACGCGATGGCAAGCGCCTGGAAGCGGCACCGTTCGGCCTGGGGCCAGCGGCCCGCGCCGTGGTGCAGATCGCCGGCGTGGAGTTCGCACCGGTGACCGTCGACCAGGACAAGGAGCTGCTGCGCTCCGCGACGCTCGCCTACTACCGAGGCACCCGCGGTCGGGTCCGGATGCTGCCGGTCGCCCTCCGGGTCCGCGACGTCCATCCGGGAAGCCCGGCCGAGTCGCTCGGCATGCAGAGCGGTGACCTGGTGCTCGGCACCGTGGTCTGGAACCCGTTCTACGGCCGCCGCAACGCGCCACTGGCGTCGCTGCAGGACTTCGCCGACCGACTGGTCGACGCCAGCCGCTCCGGTGCGCTGCCGATCACCGTGATGCGCGGCGACGAGATCCTCGAGGGCGAGCTCGAGGTCGAGGCCACCGACCGGCGCGACTGAGCGCCGCCCGGATCAGCGCATCACCCAGCTGCAGCGACCGATGATCGTGAAGCGGGTGGCGAAGTCCTCGGCGCGCGGGTCGAGGACGTCCTCCAGTGCGCCCCGCAGAACGCCGCGACGCAGCAGGCCGGAGCGTGCCCGCGGGTCGAGGCCCTCGAGCATCAGCACCGCCTCGGCCGCACCCTGGACTCGCTGGTCCGACACGACCTCTCCCGACGCGGTGACCCGGCAGCGGATCGGCACGCCCGACCGACCCCGCTTGCAGAGCGCCACCGCCCGCTCGCGGAGTTCGGCGACGACCCGTGCCGCCGGCACCGAGCCGGTCCTGTGGGCATGGAGATCGAGCGCCACCGCCGCGATCCCGAGCTCCAGCCACAGCCGCTGGTCGTAGGTTCCCCCGCTGCGGCTCTCCCCTTCGCCGTAGCGAAGCGCCCCGAAGCCGGCGTCCCAGCGGTCGAGGATCCGACCGGCCAACAGATCGCACGCGGCCCGCACCGGCTCGGTGTCTTCGAACCGCAGGTGGATCTCCAGCTCGTGCAGCGGCCAGGCCTCGTCGCGGAGGCGGTCGAACGGGCCCTGGCCACCGGAACCGATCCGCATCCGACTCGCCAGCGACCGCGCCATCGTGCGCGAGGCGTCGACGAGCTGCTGGTCGGCGGTCAGCAGACCGGCGAGCTGCAGGCCTTCGATCCACACGTGCCCGGCCTCGGGATCGCGGGAGCGATGCTCGGGGCCGTGCCGGTGCGGCAGACCGCTGGCGGGATCGATGTCGACCTCCTCCAGGTGCCGGGCCGACTCGACCCCACGGCGCAGCGCCTCGATCGAGCCGCTCGCCAGACCCAGGCGCAGCAATGCCAGCGTGGTGTCGAACTCGAGGTTGGTGACGACCTCGCCGCGCACGTAGTCGCCGCGACCAGACTCCCCGGGGGCCGCTCGTTCCTCCAGCACCGGCAGCGCGTCGAGCAACTCCCGCCGTAGCCCGGCACCGCTGCCGTCGCGCCGGGGTAGCACTCCGACGTCGCGCCAGAACGACTCGGCGATGCGCACGCGCAGGAAGCGACCGGCGAAGCCGGGCGAGGTCTGGTCCCGCGGCCACCCACCGAGGAATCGTTCGCCGCGCTCCCGGACCCGCCGGTCGACGGTCCCGTGGTTCCAGCGCAATTCCTCGACGCGCCGCCAGCCGTCGTCGTCACGCGTCTCCTCCACGTGCAGTCGGTACGCTGGCACCTCGGCCTCGCCCGACGCATCGCTCGGCCCAGCGCCTCCCGCCAGGATCCGGCACCGCGCATCGCCTCCCGACTCCACGCCGTCGATGGCGATCTCGACCCAGATCCGGTCTGCGCCGACACCCGGAGTCTCCTGGAGGAAGCGCCACTGCAGGCCGCGCCCGGGCGGCCCGTGCAGGCGCAACCCCTGGGCGACGGCATCGACCGGCAGCGGCACGCCGAAGCGGACCGGTTCCGGACCTTCGATCTCGAACGACAGCAGCGATTGGAGCGCGACGGTGGCGAGGAGGACGTGCATGCCCCCCGGTGCCCCGGCGGCGCGGATCGGTCACGCCCGAATCCGAAGAACCGGGCGCCGCGCCGTCAGGACTCCGCCCACACCGACCCGAACCAGCTCCCACCGCGCTGCAGCCAGCGTCGGAAGCTGTCGTGGTAGGGCGCGGTCAGCACCTCGTCGAGCTCGCCGCGTTCGAACCAGCGCACGTCGAGGACCTCGTGGCCGGCGCGTGGTTGGCCGTGGAAGACGTCGACCGCGAAGAAGAACGACCGCCAGGCGTGGTCACGGACGCCGCGCCGTTCGCGGGCCCCCTCCTGGACGAACAGCAGCGGATGCGGTCCCTCGATCCGCAGCCCGGTCTCCTCGGACAGCTCGCGGATCAGCGCCTCCTCGAGCAGCTCGCCGGGCTCGACCTGACCGCCGGGCAGGTCCCAGGTGAGGGTCCGGCGACCGTGCACGATCCGCTGGTTCTGCACCATCAGCACCCGACCGCCTCGGCGCACCACCGCGAACGCGCCGAGGAAGTCGTCGCGGCGCAGGTGCCGCGCCCGGATGTCGTCGTCGTCCGCCTGGGTTCCCACGCTGCTCATGTCGATCCGCCGCAGGTTTCGTACAGCCTGCGCAGTTCGACCGCCACCGCCAACGGCGCGCATCGCGCGAGCAATCGTCCGGCCCGCTCGCGATCGACCGGTCCGCGGGCCACGACCTCGTCGCACGCCGCGACCAGCCCCGCCACGCCGAGTCCAGGAGCCACGACGGCGCCATGGCCCGATTCGCGGACGAGATCGCGGACTCCGGGCACGTCGAAACCGACCGTCGGGACCCCCGCCGCCAACGCCTCGACTCCGGCCAGCGGAAAGCCCTCGCGGTGGCTCGGCATCAGCAGGAGATCGAACGCCGCGAACAGTTCGGGCAGATCGCTGCGGCCGGGCAGCACGCGGAGATTGGCGGGGGCGTCGGCGACCAGCTGGTCGCGCAGCGGACCATCACCGAAGGCGAGGAAGGACCAGCCAGGACGTGCGCGCGCACCGGCGACCACCAGCTCGGGTCGCTTCACCCCGACCATCCGCCCGGCGAAGACCACTGCGGTACGGGCCGGATCCAGATCGAGCGCACACCTGGCGGCCTCCCTGTCGACTACGCGGCGTGACTCCACGGCCGGCGCGATCACCCTCGCGTCCGGTGTGATCCCGAGTTCGGCGAGGTCGGCGCGGCAGCTCGCGCTGATCGCCAGGACCCGGTCGGTGCGGCGCGCCAGCCAGCGCTCGACCCGCACCGCCAGGGCCTCCTGCCACGCGCCGAGATGATCACGGAACACGTGGCCGTGGTAGGTGTGCAGGCAGGGCACGCGCTCGGCACGCGCCGCGAGCCGACCGAGAACGCCGGCCTTGCTGGTGTGGGTGTGGACCACGTCGGGTCGCCAGGCGCGGATCAGCGCGCGCAGCCGGCGGAGCGCGGCCCACTCGCGCAGGCCGCCGACCGCGCGGCCGAGGCCGGGGACCACCACGTGGCCAGCCCGCGTCTCGATCTGCGGGTCGTCGAGATCGAGCGGCGGTAGGCCGGCAGACGTCAGGTCCAGCGACGCCTCGCCCTCGCCGACCGCGCCGACTGCCAGGAGGGTGCGCACGCCGAGTTCCCGGTGCGCGTGCCACAGCGCGATGGCCTGCCGCGTCGGTCCGCCGAGGTTCGGACGCGTGAGCACCCGCAGCACCTTCATGCAGAGCGCTCCGTGCGCGGCGGCTCGGCGAGACGGCGCTCGTACAGCTCGAGCGCCAGCAGCAGATAGAGGCCACGCGCATCCTCGAGGTGACGTCGCGTTCCCCGTTCGAACCCTGCCAGCCAGCGACGCAGCCCGTCGGCGTCGATCCAGTCCCGGCCCGCGGTGATGTCGTCGCCGAGCATCGGTAGCGCCCAGGGACTCTCAGCGAGCCACGCCGCGAGCGGCACCCCGAAGCCGCGCTTGGGCTGGTCCATGTGCCCGGGCGGCAGGCGGTCGCGGAAGGCGTCGCGCAGCGCGCGCTTGCCGACCATCTCCCGCGGGTCTGGCTCGGTCACCGCGGCGCAGTGCACGACCTCGGGATCGAGGAAGGGACAGCGGCCTTCGACCCCGGCTGCCAGCGTGGCGACGTCGAGCTTGGGCAGGAGGTCGGCGTAGAGGTACCAATGTCGCTCGAGGAAGCGCGCGCGGGCCAGCGCCGAGGGAGCCGTCTCCTCGCGGTCCCCGCCCGCCGGCAGCAGCGATTCGCCCTCCGGCGGCAGGCCGCGGAGCACCTCGGCACGGAACCCGGGACTGGTCGCCTCCATCAGGGCGTCGAACGGCTCGCGAGCGGTCCACGCGCGGAGCAGTCGCTGCATCGCCCGCATGCCGAAGCGTGGCCGCGGCAGGAACGTCAGGCCACGACGCGGCAGCCAGCGCGCGGCCTGATGCCGTGGATAGCCGAGCAGCAGATCGTCCGCACCCTCGCCCGACAGCAGCACGCGGATGCCGTCGAGCGCGGCCCGCCGCGCCAGCGCGTGCACCGCCAGCACCGACGGGTCCCCCAGCGGGAGACCGTGCGCATGGATCAGGCCGGGCAGCACATCGAGCACCGCCGCGCCACCGTCGACCTCGACCAACTTCAGGCCGAACCGCTGCGCCACCGCGCGCGCGCGTTGCCGCTCGTCGTCGGGTGTGCCGTGGGCGCGGAACTGGTAGGCGACCACGTCGTGCCGCCCGAGCGCGTCGAGGCACGCCGCGAGACAAGCGCTGTCGATGCCGCCCGACAGGCACAGACCGACCGGGACCTCGGCCTCGGCGCAACGGGCGACCGCGCGCTGCAGCGCGTCGGTGAGCTGGCAGCCGCGCGGAACCACCGCAGCACCCGTGGACGCCGCGAACGGTGCCGCGCGCCCGCCCGAGGCCGGCTCCGCCCGGTACAGCGCGGGCGCGAGCGCCGCGCAGCGGACGCTGGGCGTCCTGGACTCCACTGCCCGCACCGCTCCCGAACGGAGCAGCTCCGCACGCTGGCGCGGGCTCAGCGCGGTCGCGAAGCCCAGCTCCTCCAACGCGCTCGGCGACGACGCGAAGGCCTGCAACCGGCCGTGCTCCTCGGCCACGTACAGCGGCTTCTCGCCGAGAGGATCCACCGCCAACAGCACCGCATCGACCCGCGGGTCGACGATCGCGAACGCATGGCCACCAGTCTGCCGGTCCAGCGACTCCGGACCGTCGCGCAGGTAGCGCCGCAGCACCAGCTCGGCGTCGTTGCCGCCCTGGAGCACTTCGCCGCGGGCCGCGAGTTCGCGACGCTGCGCCGTCGCATCGGTGACCGCCCCGTTGAACGCGATCGCCACCCCGGTCGCCCGGTCGGTGATCGGCTGCGGCGCCTGTGGGTCGGAGATCACCAGCCGCGCCACGCCCAGCCACCAGTCCCCCACCGCGATCAACCGCAGGTCGTCGGCGCCGCGCCAGGCGAGGCGCCGCAAGGCCTGCAGCGCCGTGGCCCTGTCGACGCGGTCTCGACGCACACCCAGGATGCCGCACACCGGCGCGACGATACCGCCGGGCGGGCGTGGGGCGCAGGACGTTCAGATCCCGTCTTCGAGGCGCATGTAGAGCACCACGTGCCAGCACAGCAGCAACAGGTAGCCGGCCAGCACGACGCCGAGACCGAGCTTGGCGATGCGGAAGTTCTTCGCCAGCGTGAGGAACAGCACGCACAGCCCGATGCCCGCGCTCTTCAGCAGGATGAACGGCCAAGGACCCCACTGCAGGACCTCGTCGACGAACGGGTTCATCTCCTGGCCGCCGTGCGACAGGAACAGGATCGTGAACCAGGCATCGAGGAAGTTCAGCAGGACGACCCCGAGCACCACCGCGAACAGCGCAGGACCGTGCACGTCGACGAACGAGTTGTCGTTCTCGCCAGGTCGACGCCCGGCACGCCGACGACCGCCGAACAGCGCGTAGCGCGACAGCATCGGCGTGGGACTCTTCCGCCGGTCGGGCTGCGACCGGGTGTCGTAGGGAACCGGCGCGGCCTTCACGGGCACGGCATCGACGATCGGGGAATCGCTCACGCCGCATCTTATCAGCCGGCCGGGCGTATCGCCTTTCCACGAGATCGAGACGATCCGGAACTCTCCTTCCCATGGGAATCGAATCGAGACGGAAGACAGGCGTGACGCCCCGACTCAGTCGGCGTGGCCCAAGTGGACTTCCAAGGACCTGTCACCCTCGCTCACCCGATACCCGTCGCTACCGCCCTCCAGCCCGGTCACCTTCGCCGAGTCGCGCGGCGTCTGGTAGAGCAGGGCCGCGAGTGCGAACAGCTCGCGCTGGCCGGCGACGTCGAGCTGGACCTCGGCACCACCGACCTCCAACCGCGCCTTGGCCGCCCCGTCGGCACCGCGCTGGAGCCGCAGACGCCGGTCGGACCCGGCCGGCTCGAAGACCGCCTCGCCGGAAGCCCGGTCCCAGGCCAGGTGACCGCGCAGCTCGGTGCGGCCGCTGCCGACGGTCAACGTCAGCGCCAACGGACCCGAGTAACTGGCGCGTTGCCCGAGGAGGATCGGCGGGTCCTCCGCAACTCCACCTCCACCGCCGCAGCCGGACGCGCCCGCGACGACCATCAGGAGCAGGCCGGAGCAAGAGAATGGGAATCGCCATGCGAGGGGACCTCGCCCCATCGCGGAATCGCCTCTGTAGATCGCCGGAGCCACGCACCGCAGTTTGGCAAGCGCGGCGCCGGCGAGGAAGAGGTCGATGCCGAGCCGCGCTCGCGATTCGAGTCGTCCGACGTCACAATGCGCGCGTGCTCCCCGAGATCCGGTTGAAGATCCAGGTCCAGGGCCGGCATCCCTGGTTCTACCGGAAGATGATCCGGCGTCCCGAGGAACCGATCCCGGCCGGCAGCGCGGTGCGGGTGGTCGACCGCGGTGGCCGCAAGGTGGGGATCGGCTTCTACAACCACCGGACCGAGCTGGCGCTGCGGATGCTGACTCGCGAAACCGGCCCGACCGACCCCGACGCGCTCCTGCTCGACCTCCTCGACCGGGCGATCCAGCTGCGCCACGAGGTCCTCGACCTGCCGGCCGTCACCGACGGTTACCGCCTCGCCCACGCGGAGGGCGACGGCCTGCCGGGACTCATCCTCGACAAGCTCGGCGATGCGGTGGTCGCGCAGGTGTTCTCGCTGTGCGTCCGGCAGCGGATCGACGCGCTCGGCGAGCGGCTGCTGTCCCGCTGGCCGAAGCTCCGCCTGGTGATGACCGACGACGCCACCGCCCGCAAGCGCGAGGGCTTCGAGCCGGCACCGCGTCCGCCGCGCGTCGAGACCGACGTGGTCGAGCACGGCGTTCGCTACCGGGTGGTCGCCGGGCACGGCCACAAGACCGGCTTCTTCGCCGACCAGCGCGACAACCGGATGCGGGTCCGGCAGCTCGCGCGCGGCCGACACGTGCTGGACCTGTGCTGCAACGCCGGCGGCTTCGCGATCCACGCGGCGCTGGGCGGCGCGCGCTCGGTGCGGGCTGTCGACCTGGACGAGGAGGTCGTGGAGATCGCGCGCGGAAACGCCCGCGCCAACCGGCAGGAGGTGGAACTCGAGCACGGCGACGCCTTCGACGTGCTGCGCGACGCGAAACCGGGCCGCCAGGACCTGATCGTCCTCGATCCCCCGAAGTGGGCCAGCGGCAAGGGCGAGGTCGACGCCGCGCTACGGCGCTACCGCGACCTCAACCGGCTGGCGCTGCAGAAGCTCGCCTCGGGCGGCCTGCTGGCGACGTTCTCCTGTTCTGGAGCGGTCAGCGAGACGAAGTTCCTCGCGACCCTCCGCGACGCCGCCATGGATGCCGGTCGTGATGCGCGGATCCTGTTCCAGGGTGGCGCGGGCCCCGACCACCCGGTCGCCGTCGAGTGCCCCGAGACCCGCTACCTGAAGGCGGTGTTCCTGGAGGTCCGGTGACCGGCCGCGCCGCCGAGTGGTGGTCCGCTACCCGGCTGCGCGCGGTCCTCGACCCGCCGCCCCGGACCTGGGACCATCGCGACGGCCTCCGCGACGCCGCGGTGCTGATCCCTTGGCGACGTACCGCCGAAGGCCGCGACGAGCTGCTCTACACCCTGCGCCGCCACGACCTGCCGCATCACCCGGGCCAGATCTCGTTCCCCGGCGGCGCCCGCGAAGGGCAACTCGAGGATCCGGTGGCGACCGCGCTGCGGGAGACCTGGGAGGAGGTCGGCATCCGCCCCGAACAGGTCGAGGTTCTAGGCGGCCTGCCGCCACGCCTCAGCGTCGCCGGCTTCCGGGTCCACGTGGTGGTCGGCCGGATCCCCGCCGACGCCGAGTTGGTCCCCGATCCCGGCGAGG
The DNA here is from genome assembly GCA_030432695.1 of bacterium. Taxonomy (GTDB): domain Bacteria; phylum Planctomycetota; class UBA1135; order UBA1135; family UBA2386; genus JAUILN01. The sequence goes on from JAUILN010000005.1 coordinate 351,545, forward strand.
TGGAGCGGGTCCTGCACCTCGACGTGCAGCGGCTCCGCGCGCCCGACGCCTGGGAAGACCTGCCCCCTCACGGCAGTCCCGGCCGACGTCCGACTCCCCACCACCGGATCGGTCGCGACGTCCTCTGGGGACTGACCGCGATCCTGACCCTCGACCTGTTCGAGCGCCTCGATCGCCCGCCCCCCGAATGAGGTCCGCCGATTGACGCCCCCCGCATGTCGGTGTCCCATCCGGGCGGTTCTCGATGAGCGACGATCCCAACCAGACCGCAGTGCTCCTGCAGCGCTGGCACGCCGGCGACCGACAGGCCCTGGAGACGCTGCTCGAGCGCGACCTGCCATGGATCCGCGCCCAGGTCGACCGTCGGCTCGGCGACCTGCTGCGCGCCAAGGCCGACACCCAGGACTACGTCCAGGAAGCGATGGTCGAGGTGCTGAAGTACGGCCCGCGCTTCGTGATGGCCGACCGACGCAAGTTCCGCAGCCTGCTGGCGCGGATCATCGAGAACGTGCTCCGCGACCAGCACGACCACCACAACGCGCAGCGTCGCGCCGCCCACCGCCAGAAGTCGATGCCGCAGGACTCGATCCTCGACCTGGACGGCTCGCTGCGCTCGGTGACGCGTCCCAGCGAGCATGCGATGCGCTCCGAGCGCGAGAGCTGGGTGCGGCTCGCGATGGAGCTGCTGCCGCCCGACGACCGCAAGGTGGTGCTGCTGCGCAGCTGGCACGAGCTGCCGTTCGAGGACATCGCCAAGGAGTTCGGTTGCACGGTCGACGCGGCGCGGATGCGCTTCAACCGCGCGTTGCCGAAGTTGGCTCGCAAGATCGAGGAGCTGCAGGCCGGACATGGCCTGGACCTCGGCACGGCGAGCCCCGATCCCGAGGAGAACCGATGAGAAGTCTGCGCCCCGCCGCCTGCGCCGCGCTGTTCACCATCCTCGTCGGCGCGTGCGCGTCGACCTCCGACTTCGACATCCGCGGCGGCATGATCGGACCGGGAGGCTCGTTCGAGTACCGCGGCCCCGACGGCTTCGTCTGGGGCTACGCCGCCGACGGCGACGACCTGCGCCTGGAGCGCGAAGGCGCGCAGCTGCTGATCGAGGACGTGGTGCCGCCCCAGGGGCTGCGCTACCTCAGCGGGCCGGATCTGGACCGACCCGAGCTGACGTTCGACCTGGCCGGTGGTCACCAGCTGTACTGGGACGACGCGTCGATCACCGTGCGCGGCGACGATGTGCCGGTCACCACCTGGCGCTTCGGCGTCCCGGGCAGCTCCGAGACCATCGACCTGGACGCGCTGCTCGACGCCGAGCCCGACCGCTGATCCGAACGGGAAGGTGATCCCGAAACTCAGCCGCGCAGCTCGGCGCCCACCTCGGCGCAGCGCTCGCGCACCCGCTTGAGGAACTTCTCTTCGTCCTTGGCGGACAGCGTCTTGTCCATCGCGCCGAGCGTCACCGTGAAGTTGACGCTCTTGCGGTCCGCGGCCAGTCCCTCGCCGGTGTAGACCTCGAACAGCTCGACGCCGCGTACCAGCTTGCCACCGACCTCGCGCAGGAACGCCTCCAGCTGGCTCGCCTTGGTCGCGCGCGGCACCGACAGGGCCACGTCGACCGGCTGCGGCGGGAACGGCGAGAGCTTCGCGTAGCGCAGGTGGTCGCGGCCGGTCGCCAGCAGCGCGCGCAGGTCGAGGTTGGCGACCGCGGTGCTCGACGCGGGCAGCTCCAGGTTGCGGGCCACCTTGGGGTGGATCGCGCCGACGGATCCGACCACGACCTCACCGCGGTGGATCGCGGCGGTGCGGTTGGGGTGGGCCCAAGCCGGGGGCGAATCGAGGACCTCGGTGATCGTCGCGGGGAAGCCCAATCGACGCAGCAGCACTTCCACCGCCTCGCGTAGCTCGGCGTACGGCGACGCTCCCTGGCGCCGCGCGAACACCAGGGCCAGCTCGCGGACCTCGTGCGGCAGGCCCTCGCCGTCACGCTTCTCGGGGTGCGCGCCCTTGCCCTCCTCGAAGGCGAAGACCTCCTCGTGACCACGCAGGTTGGGCGCGGCCGACGCCAGCAGGCTCGGCATCACGTGGCGACGCATCCGGGTGATCTCCGGCGCGACCGGGTTGGTGACCCGGACGTAGTGATCGCCGAGGACCCCGCAGGCTTCCAGCACCGCGTCGGGGGTGAAGCTGTAGTCGTAGAACTCGTGCGCACCGAGTTCGGTGGCGCAGAGCTCGGTGGCGCGGCGGGCGAGTTCGACCTCGCGGTCGCGCGGCGGCACCTCGACCACGGCGGTCAACGGCTGCTCGGGGATGTTGTCGTAGCGGAACATCCGCCCGACCTCCTCGATCAGGTCGTCCTCGATGGCAATGTCCTTGGTGGCCCGGAACGACGGCACGTCGACCACGAAGTCGGCGCCGTCGCGGGCCACCCCGAACTGCAGGCTCTCGAAGATCGAGGTGACCCGCGCATCGTCGACGTGGATGCCGAGCTTCAGGTCGAGCCGTGCGCGGCGCAGCGTGATGGTTCGCGGTGCGAACTGCCAACCGCTCGGATCCACCATCGGGCCGGCGGCCCGGGCGCCCGGACAGAGGTCCTGCAGCAGCGAGACGAAACGCAGGATGCCGGTCTCGGCCTGCGCCGGGTCCTGGGCCTTCTCGAAGCGGGTGCTCGCATCGGTGCGCAGGCCGAGCCGGGTGCTCGTGCGCCGCACCGTTGCCGCGTGGAAGTTGGCGGACTCGAGGAACAGCTCGGTGGTGCCGGTCTGGACCATCGAACCCTCACCGCCCATCACGCCGGCCAGCGCCACCGGCTGGTCGCCCGAGGTGATCAGCAGGTCCGACTCCTCGAGCCGGCGCGCCTCGCCGTCGAGGGTCGACATGGTCTCACCGGCCCGCGCCCGCCGCACGCCCACGCCTCCGGCATCCAGCTGGTGCAGGTCGAAGGCGTGCATCGGCTGGCCGATGTCGAGCATCACGAAGTTGGTCAGGTCGACCAGCAGGTCGATCGAACGCTGACCGACCGCAGCGAGCTGCCAGCGCAGCCAGTCGGGCGAACGCGTGGCCGTGACGCCCTCGAGGACCAGCCCGCAATAGCGCGGACAGCCGGCGAGGTCGTCGATCGTGATCGGCAGGGTGCGCCCGGTCGTCGGGAGTTCGGGCACCGCGTCCATCAGCGGCTTCAGCGGCCGGCCGTAGATCGCCGCGAGCTCGCGGGCGATGCCGTAGTGGCCCCAGAGGTCGGGACGATGGTTTATCGACTTGTTGTCGATCTCGAACACGTCGTCGACCACGTCGAGCACGTCGATGAGCCGCGCGCCGACCGGCGCATCCTCGGCCAGCTCCAGAATGCCGTCATGCGACTCGGACAGGCCGAGCTCGGACTCCGAGCAGATCATCCCGAGCGACTCGGCGCCGCGGATCTTGGACTTCTTGATCTTGAGACCACCCGGCAGCTTGCCGCCGGGCCGGATCACCGCCACCTTCAGGCCGGCGCGGACGTTGGGCGCGCCGCAGACGATCTGCTGCGGTTCCTCGTCCTGCGAAACGGCGACCTTGCACACCGACAGCTTGTCGGCGTCGGGGTGCTTCTCGCGCTCGAGGACGTGGCCGACGATGACCTCCTCGATGCCGCCCGCGAAGGTCTCGACACCCTCGACCTCGGCGGTGGACATCGTGAGGTCCAGCAGGATCTGCTGCGCGGTCTTGTCGCTCAGGTCGACGTAACGCTGCAGCCAGCGACGGGAGATGTTCATTCCGAGACCTCGTCGAACTGCGCGAGGAACGCCAGGTCACCACCCATGAACAGGCGGATGTCGTCGATGCCGTAGCGCAACATCACCACCCGCTGCAGGCCCATGCCGAACGCGAAGCCGGTGTAGCGCTCGGAGTCGATTCCGCCGGCCTTCAGCACGTTGGGGTGGACCATCCCGCAGGGCAGGATCTCGATCCAACCGGTGTGCTTGCACACCGAGCAGCCCTTGCCGGAGCAGAACGGGCAGTTCACGTCGAGTTCGAAGCCGGGCTCGACGAACGGGAAGAAGCCGGGCCGCAGCCGCACCTCGATGTCGCGCCGCAGGATCTCCCGCAGGCACGTCTTCATCGTGTGGATCAGGTTGGCAGTCGAGACGCCCTCGCCGACGACCAGTCCCTCCATCTGATAGAAGGTGTGCTCGTGGCTCGCGTCGACCGACTCGGCGCGGAAGCAGCGGCCGGGAACGATGACCTTCATCGGCGGTTCGAAGCGCTGCATCGCGCGGATCTGCACCGGCGAGGTGTGGGTCCTGAGCAGGTTGCCGTCGTCGAGCCAGAAGGTGTCCTGGCTATCGCGCGCCGGGTGGTCGCCGGGGATGTTGAGCGCCTCGAAGTTGTGGTGCTCGTTCTCGATCTCCGGGCCGTCGAGCCAGGCGAAGCCGAGGCTCTTGAACAGGTCGACCAACTCGTTGCGGACGATGGAGATCGGGTGCAGCGTGCCGCGGCGCAGACCGAGCGGCACGCGGACGCTGCGCGTCGGCCCACTGCCCGGCCCGTCGCGCAGAGCCGGCTCGCTGGGATCGAAGTCGCCGCCGGCGAGTTCGGCCTCGAGCGCCGCGGCGTCCAGGGCTTCGCGGCGCGCGTCGAGCGCGGCACCCAGTTCCTGCTTGAGGGCGTGCGCGGCCTTGCCGGCCGCAGGGCGATCCTCGGGAGGAAGCTTCGGAACGCTCTTCAGCAGCTCCGAGATCGCGCCGGTCTTGCCGAGCAGGCGCGACTCGACGTCCTTCAGGGTGGGAGCGTCGCCGGCGGCCGCGATCTCCGCGAGCCAGGCGTCACGCTGCCCGGGTTCGAGCAGGTCGGTCACTTCGGTTCTCCAAGCTGGTGGAGTCCGCGCCAACCATCGGCCACCCGACCGGCCGACCGCTGCGGCCTCGAGTTCCACCCGGGCGCGCGGACCGCCGATCGTTCGTCACTCCGGCATGCCGCGCGTCGGCGCGGCGTGCCGCTTCAACACCCACTCACGCATCACGCGATCGCGGCCTTGGCCTTCTCGACGATCTGCGTGAACGCCGCCGGATCGTGGATCGCGATCTCCGACAGTTCCTTGCGGTTCAGGTTGATGCCGGCCTTCTGCACGCCGTGGATGAAGCGGCTGTACTTCATGCCATGCTGCTCCGCGGCCGCCGTGAGTCGGGTGATCCACAGGCGCCGGAACTGGCGCTTCTTCTGGCGCCGCCCGACGAACGCGAAGGCGTCGGCGCGGAGGACGGTCTCCCGGGCCTGCCGGAAGAGGTTGCCACGAGCACCGCGGAAACCGCTGGCCCGCTTCAGGATGCGGTTGCGCCGCTGACGAGTTGCTGCGCCGTTGGTTGCGCGCATGGGAACTGACCTCTCTTCGTTGTGGGCCCGTGGGTCTCGACGACCGGCTCCCGCAGGAGTCCGGCTTGCGACGACCGGGGACCGCTATCACTTGATGGGGCCCGACAGCGGGACGCGCTCGGGGTGAGCGCGCCCGGAATCGAGCAGAACGTCCGTCTCGGGTTCAGCGAACCGAACTCAGCGCGCGCCGAGGCAGAAGGCCATGTTGCGGCCCATCTTCCCCGGCAGCACCGCCGCGTGACGGAGCTTGCGCTTCCGCTTGCGGCTGCGACGGACCATGAGGTGCGAGGTGAAGGCGTGACCACGCTTGACCTTGCCGGTCTTGGTCAACTTCATGCGCTTCACGACGGCACGCTTGGTCTTCAGCTTGTGCTTGTTCATGACAGGAGCACCTCTCTTCGACCAGCCGCCGCCGGCCGCCTGAGCGGTCCACCGGGGCGTCGGTGCGGGAGTAGGAGGGGCGAAGAGGCTACAGAGCCGCCACGCGGCCGACAAGCCGGCAGCGGCCAGGAATTCCCAGGCCCCCACGGGCTTGTCCCGCCACCCCCACCCGATCCCGACCTCCCGGATGCTCGACTTCCTGCTGCCCCTCGTCCACGTCCTGATCCTGGCCGTGGTGGCCTTCGCGCTGGTAGCGCCCGCATGGCGGCTCCGCGCCGCGGCCCTGCTGGGTCTGGCCGCCGTCGGGGCCCTCGCCTGGGGCGCCACGAGCGGGGCCCGGAGCCTCGAGATCACCCACCGATTCTCGGCTTTCGAGGGCCGGGTGATGACCTGGAAGGCCTTCCCGATCGAGACGGTCGAGGCGCCCGGACTGCACTGGGGCCTGGCGGTGGCGGCCTTCGGGGTGCTCTGGGCCGGCCTCTTGTGGTGGAAGCGCCCCCACGCCGACCGGCCGTCCAGCACAGCACTCGGCGCCGGCTTCCACCCCTTCTGGGCCCCGATGCTGCTGGCCTGGACCGGCATGGCGCTGCACTTCGCGCTCGAGAAGACCGCCGCCCCGGCCGCCATGGTCGACCCGGCCGGCGTCGAGCGGGCGCTGCTCCCCGCTTCGCTGGCGGCCGCGGCGCTGCTGGCGATCAGCCTGCGCAAGGTGTTCTGGTCGCTGTGCTGGCTGTCGCTGTTCGTCGCGGTGGCCCGCCTGCCGCTCGCTGCGTGGGGCACCTACGCCACCTACAACGAGCTCGGCACCAGCTACGACGTGCACTCGATCACCGTCTTCGCGAATCCCCTGCAGCAGATCGCCCAGAAGGTGGTCGCGGGCAGCAACGAGCAGCTCGGCTGGCTGATCTGGGCACCGAACCTGCTGGTGCTGCCTGGCCTCTACCTGATGAGCCTGTCGGGAGTGGCGTTCGCGATCGTGATGTTCGTGCTGCATCCCAAGACGCAGGAGGGCACGGCGACGCGCTGATGCCGGGCTGCGGTCAGGCCAGCAGCCGCTGGACCACGCCGCCGTGCACGTCCGTGAGTCGATAGTCCCGCCCCGCGGAACGGAAGGTCAGCCGCTCGTGGTCGAAGCCCAGCAGGTGCAGGATCGTCGCCTGCAGGTCGTAGACGTGGATCGGGTCCTCGGTGATGTGGAAGCCGAAGTCATCGGTCGCGCCGATGGACTGGCCGGCGCGGATGCCGCCGCCGGCGAGCCACATCGTGAAGGCCTGCGGGTGGTGGTCGCGGCCGAGCTTGCGGCCGAGTGCGGGGTTGGTCTCGACCATCGGCGTGCGGCCGAACTCGCCGCCCCAGACCACCAGGGTGTCGTCGAGCATGCCGCGGCGGGCGAGGTCCTCGACCAGTGCGGCGGAGGCCTGCGCGGTGGCGTTGCAGTTGCGCACCGTGGTCCCCTCGACGTCGGAGTGCGCGTCCCAACCCTCGTGGAAGATGGTCACGAAGCGGACCCCGCGCTCGACCAGTCGTCGGGCCAGCAGGCAGGCCCGGGCGAAGGACGGCTTGTCGGGATCGCAGCCATAGAGCGCCAGGGTCGCCGCACCTTCGCTCTGCAGGTCGGTGAGTTCGGGAGCCGCCACCTGCAGCCGCGCCGCGGTCTCGAACGCGGCGATCCGTGAGTCGATCTCCGGGTCGCCGACCACCTCGCTGCGCAGGCGGTTGAGCTGGCCGACCAGGTCGAAGGTCCGCTGCTGCACCGGGCCCTCGAAGCCCGCCGGCGTCGCGACGTTGAGGATCGGCTCCTTGCCGTTGCGGAACCGCACCCCGGTGAACCGCGACGGCATGAAGCCGCTCGACCACAGGGCGCTGCCGCCGCTCAGACCGCTGCCGGTGCTCATCACCACGTAGGCCGGCAGGTCACGCGACTCCGAGCCCAGGCCGTAGACCGCCCAGGACCCCATGCTCGGCCGCCCCGGTTGGCCGAAGCCGGTGTTCATGAGCAGCTGTGCGGGCGCGTGGTTGAACTGGTCGGTGTGCATCGAGCGGATGACGCACAGCCGGTCGGCGACGCGGCCCAGCGGCGCGAGTGGAGAGCCGAGCACCACACCCGAGTCACCGTGGCGGGCGAAGTCGAAGCGCGAGCCGAGCACTCCGGCGTCACGCTGGATGAACGCGTAGCGCTGGTCGCCGAGGATCGAGGGTGGCAGCGGCTGGCCCTCGAGTTCGGTCAGCGTCGGCTTCGGATCGAAGAGGTCGAGCTGGCTCGGCGCGCCGGCCATGAACAGCTGGATGACCGCGCGGGCTCGCGGACGGTGGTGCGGGGCGCGAGGTCCCTGCGTGGCGGCGCCGCCAAGCGGAGCGCGGGCCTCCGGGCGGCCGAGGTCGCCGAGCGCGAGGCCACCCAGCCCGAGGCCGAGGCCACCGAGGATCTCGCGGCGGTTCGGGCCAGGGGCCGCGACGTGCACTGGTTGGTTCGTCTGCATCGTTCAGCTCCGACTCACGGCTTCGTCGAGCGCCAGGAGGGCCCGCGCGAGCGCGGTCCAGGCGGCCGCCTCGGAGTCCGGGTCCGCGCCCTCGCCGAGCGCCGCACGCACCGCCTCGGGGTCGTTCGTGTAGTGCTCCCGTTGGGCCTCGAGGAAGACCACGAGCGCCTCGCGCTCCCGTGCCTCCGGCGGCCGGGTCAGCAGACTGCGGAAGCCCTCGGTCACCGCCTCCATCACCCCCTGCGCCCTGCACACGCCGTGCAGCCGCGCGCCGAAGCCCCGCGCGATCTCCAGCATCTGCGGATCGTTGAGCAGGCTCAGAGCCTGGAGCGGCGTGTTCGATCGATCGCGCCGTACCATGCACGCCTCGCCCGAGGGCGCGTCGAAGGTCTGGAACAGCGCGTAGGGCGCGGTCCGCTTCTGGAAGGTGTAGAGGCTGCGGCGCCGCCGGTCCTCGCCTTCACCGGCGTTCCACTTCGGGCGCCCGAAGGCGATCTCGGTGATGCCGTCGGGCTGTGGCGGCCGGACCGGTGGACCGAAGCGACGCGGCGACAGCATGCCGGCGGCCTGCAGCGCGGCATCGCGGATCACCTCGCCCTCGAGCCGCGGCCGCTCGGCACGCGCCAGCCAGCGGTTGTCGGGATCCGCCGCGCGGGTGGCGTCCGCGGTCTCGGCACGGCGCTGGTAGGCGGCGCTGGTCATCAGCAGACGGTGCAGCTCCTTCAGGCTGCGGCCGCGGTGGCGGAACTCGATGGCCAACCAGTCGAGCAGCTCGGGGTGGGTCGGACGCTGCCCCATCACGCCGAAGTCGTCGGGCGTCCGCACCAGGCCGTGACCGAACAGCCGCGCCCAGACCCGATTCACCACCACCCGGTCGAACAGCGGGTCGTCGTCGGCGACCAGCCAACGGGCGAAACCGAGCCGGTCGCGCGGCTGCCCCTCCGGCCAGGCGTGCAGCGCGGACGGCACCTGGGGCTCCACCAGCTCGCGCGGCTGGCCGTACTCGCCGCGATGGTGGCGGTGGGTCGGCCGCGGATGGTCGGCCGGACGCTCGCGGAACACCAGTGTGGTGGTCCGTCCCGAGCGGCGCAGCCGGCCGCGTAGCGCCTCGGCCTGCTTGCCGATCTCGGGCGCATGGCCGAGCAGGAACACCCGCCGCAGCCCGGTCCGCACCTCCTCGCTCCAGCGCCGGACCGGATCGGCCAGGGCCGCGACCAGCTCGTCGTCGAGGTCGGTCGCCGCCTCGGGCGAGGCCGTGGCCGCGGTCGCGATCCGGAACCGGCCGAGCGAGCTCGGGTAGTGGCGGCCGAAGTGCAGCTCCAGCTCGAACGCAGTCCCGGCCGGGATCGGCTCGCGCAGCAGCGCGACGGCGACGCTGCGCTCCCCGCGTCGGCCCTCGTCGGCCCAGCCGGTCTGCAGGTCGCCGTCGAAGACCACCTCCCGCTGCGCCACCGCCGCGCCGTCGGCGGGCTTTGCGTTGCTGACCGCGAAGCCGGCGAGCGACCAGTCCCGGCCGCCGCCGCGGACCTGCAGCTCGGTGAGGAAGAACGCGCCCTTCGGCCCCTCGAAGTAACTGGTCCCCGGGCCGTTGCCGGGCAGCCTGGGGTCGGGCAGCGCCTCGAACCGCAGCGCACCCACCGGCACCTCGGAGGCGGCGAAGCGCAGCCGGTAGACGTCGTGCTTGGTGGTGTCGCCGCTGGCGAACACCGCGCCGTCGGGCTCGACCACCAACCGCAGCTGCTCGCTCTGCAGCTCGACCGGCCGCGCGGTGCGCCAGCCGACCGCCGCGGCCACCTGCCGGTCGAACCAGCCGGCGAAGCGCTGCTCGAACGGCTCGGCGTCGCTCGGCCACTGCTGGTCGAGCCGGTCCAGCTCCTCGAGCGCTGCGGCGTGGCGGGCGGCGTCGCGCTGGTCGGCGGCCGGATCGGGCAGCTCGAGATCGGGCTCGTCGGCATTGTTCAGGAACGCCCAGAGGCCGAAGTACTCGGTCTGCGACACGGGGTCGAACTTGTGGCTGTGGCACTGCGCGCAGCCGAGCGTCAGACCGAGGAACACCGCACCGGTGGTCGCGACCCGATCCGCCACCGCGTGGTAGCGGAACTCGCGCGGATCGATGCCCCCCTCCTCGTTGAGCATCGTGTTGCGGTGGAATCCGGTGGCGATGTGTTGGTCGACGGTGGCGTCGGGCAGGAGGTCACCGGCCAGCTGCTCGACGACGAAGCGGTCGTACGGCAGGTCGGCGTCGAACGCGCGGATCACCCAGTCGCGATACGGCCAGATGCTGCGCGGTCGGTCCTTCTCGTAGCCGTTGGTGTCGGCGTAGCGGGCCAGGTCGAGCCAGTGCCGGGCCTGGCGCTCGGCGTAGCCAGGCGCAGCCAGCAGCCGGTCGAGGAAGCGCTCGAAGGCATCCGTCCGGGTGGCTGCCGCCAGTGCATCCGCCACCTCGGGAGCACACGGCAGACCGACGAGGTCGAGGGACGCGCGACGCGCCAGCGCGAATCGATCGGCTACGGGCTCGGGCACCAGTCCCGCGGTCGCCAGCGCTTCGTCCACGAAGCGATCGACCGGGTGCGCCGAGCCGCTCGCCCCGACCGATGGCAGCGCGGGTCGCGACGGCGGAACGAACGACCAGTGCTCGGCGAGCGGGTGACCCGCGTCGAGCCATGCCACCAGCGCCTCCCGGTCGCCGACCGCCAACCCTTCCGGAAAAGCAGCAGGGGGCGGCATCCGCAGCTCGGGATCCTCGCTCAGGATCCGGCGACGCAGCTCGTCCGCACGGTCCTCGTCGAGCGGGCGATCGAGCCGCAGATCCGCCTCGCGCCCTGCCCCATCCGGTCCGTGGCAGGCGAAGCAGTGTTCCGAGAGAACGCCACGGACCTGCTGGAGATCGATGGATCGCGGCGCCTGGGCTCGCAGCGTCATGGAGGTTCCAGCGCCGGCCACCGCCGCGAGCAGGAACCAGCGCGCTCTGTGGAGGTCTCGCACCCCAGGAGGATATCTGTGGAGTCAGCGCACCCCACCCCCCGATCGGGCTACCGCGACCGCTCCGCATCGAGCGGCGGCAGGTGGTAGACGAGTACGGTCATGTCCTTCGGTCCGGTCCAGGCCGGAAACCTGGCGATCTGATGGCCGTGACGTCGCAGCAAGCGATCGAAGGCCCGATCCCGGTCGGACTCCGCCAGCTCCGGCTCCGTCAACACCACGTACACCTCGCGTTCCTCTCCGGCGGCCTGATGCCGGACCAGGTCGAACCACACGTCGACTCCGCCGTGGTCACGGAACTGCCAGTCGGCGATGCCGACGACGTCGACCTCCGGCAGCGGGTCGCGCCAGAACGCCCCGCGGTCCATGTAGTAGTTCAGGCTCGGCGTGTTGGTGGTCAGCAGCAGGATCCGGCGGTTGCCGGCATCCAGCTGCGCCGCAACCGCGCCATCGCGCCACCGCGGCCGCTCCCCGTAACGCGAGAAGTAGTACAGGAAGTCGTCGCTCACGTAGTGCATGCAGATCGCCAGCGGGGCGGCCAGCCGCAACAGGACCGCCGCGCGGCCGCCGAACGACACACCCTCGGCGATCGACACGCACAGGAAGCCTGCCGACAGGCACATCCCCGGCAGGAGCACCACGCCGTACTGTGCGCTGACCTTCATCACCACCGAACAGGTGAACAGGGCCCCGAACGGCACGACGACCCAGGCGAGCAGGAACGCCGCGACCCGCCGCGCCGCCAACCCCACTGCAGCCACGGCACCCGCGCCGGCAGCCACCAGGAACGCGGGGCTCCCGAACCAGGCCAGGGTCTGGGCCAGATGCAGGCTAGAGAAGCCCGGCTTCTTGGTCGCAGCGGTGACCACCGCGGGAAGGAGCCAAGCCAGCACTCCGAGCATCAGCAACCCGGCGGGGATCAGGATCTGCGGCCGCTGCCACGCCCGCCGCAGTTCGCCATCGACCCAGACCCGCCACAGCACCAGGGTCCCCAACGTGCCGAGCAGCAGGAAGCCCGAGGGATGGGTCAGACCCGACACCACCGACAATCCCACCGCGAGCAGCGCGAGCCGCGACGAACCGACGCTCACCGCCCGGAAGCCGGCGAAGGCCGACAGCAGCGCGAAGAACACCGCCATCGAGTAGCCGCGAGCATTCTGGCTCCAGTAGATGTGCCACGGCGAGAGCGCGAGCAGCAGCGCCGCGAGCAGTGCGGCCCGGCGACCGACGACTGCGCGACCGAACAGTGCCAGGGTCGGCACCGACAGGATGCCGAAGAACGCGAACGGCAGGCGCAACCAGCCCTCGGTGGTGCCACGCAGCAGCCCGAGGTCGAGCAGGCCCCGCAGCGTCACGTAGCCGAGCGGGTAGCGCGACACCCCCGAGTCCCAGAACGAACTCCACGACGACGTCACGTCGCGAAACGTGTGGGCCTCGTCCACCCAGAACGACCAGTCGCCGAGCCGGAACAACCGGGAGACGATCGCCACGAACGTGATCGCGCCCAGCACGACCAGGTGCCGCCGCTCGAACGGCCGGGGAGTGGTCGGTTCGTCGGCGACCATGGACTCGGGAAAGATAACCCGGAACTACCGGCGGGCAGACAAAGGAACCGGGCGCCCCGCTCGGCATCCCGCGCGACCCCTCGGCAGCATCGCGTGAACCGCCGCCGAGATCATGTTCACGCCGGGCCGTCGCCGCTGAGCCCGAGCGCGTCGGCGACCAGCGATTTCTGCTCGGCCTTGTGCACCGCGTTGACTCCGGTCGCGGGGCTCGCCGCAGCGCGCCGGCCGGCGTAGCGGGCGAACGAGTGGCGGTTCCGGACGTAGGTCCAGGCCCCCATGTTGGCCGGCTCCTCCTGGCACCAGACCAGGTCCACGGCGTTCGTGAACCGCTCGAGAACAGCCTCGACCGCGGCCTTCGGCCAAGGTGCGAGCTGTTCGACGCGCACCAGCGCGGTGTCGTCCAGACCCGCCTCCTCGCGGCCGGCCAGCAGGTCGTAGTAGACCTTGCCCGAGCAGAACACGACGCGCTTCACCGAGGCATCGACCGGCCCCGACGCTCCGCCGGGCACATCGACCAACACCGCCTCGAACAACCCCTCGGCCAACTCGGCCAGGGCCGACCCGGCCGTGCGCTGCCGCAACAGGCTCTTGGTGGTCATCACCACCAGCGGCTTGCGGTCCGGATCCTGCGCCTGACGCCGCAGCAGGTGGTAGTACTGCGAGGCCGTCGTCGGGTTGGCGACCCGGATGTTGCCCTCGGCCACAAGCTGGAGGAACCGCTCGAGCCGCGCCGAGCTGTGCTCCGGCCCCTGGCCGTCGTAGCCGTGCGGCAACAGCAGGACCAGCTGGCTCTGCTGCCCCCACTTGGCCTCGCCGGCGGCCAGGAACTGGTCGATCTGGATCTGCGCCCCGTTGCAGAAGTCGCCGAACTGCGCCTCCCACATGGTGAGCGCACCCGGCACCATCACGCTGTAGCCGTACTCGAAGCCGAGCGCGGCCTCCTCGCTGAGCAGACTGTCGACGACCTCGTAGCGGGCCTGTCCGTCCTCGAGGAAGTTGAGCGGGATGTAGGGCTCCGCGGTCTGCGTATCGATCAGCACCGAGTGGCGCTGCGAGAACGTGCCACGTCCCGAATCCTGCCCGGCCAGCCGGACCCGACGGCCTTCGCAGGCCAGCGTCGCGAAGGCCAGCGACTCGGCGGTCGCGAAGTCGAACGGGTGCTCGTCGCGTCCCATCGCCCGACGCCGCTCGAGCAGGTTCTCGATCTTCGGATGCGGATGGAACCAGTCCGGCATCGCGCACAGTCGTTCCAGGAGCTCGACCAGACGATCGGCCGGCTCCAGGGTCTTGCGGTTGCCGACCCACTCCGGCTTGGCGCGCTTCACCGCCTCCGCCCGCGCCTTGTCCTGCTGCGGCGCATGGGCATCACGCACCTCGTCGAGCGACTCGCGGTAGCGCTTCTGCAGCGCCTCGTTGAACTTCTCGGCATCGGCCGGCTCCAGCCAACCGGCCCGCACCAGCCAGTCCTGGTAGATCGCCCGCACGCTCGGGTGCGCCTCGATCTTCTTGTAGAGCAGCGGCTGGGTGAAGCTCGGCTCGTCGCCCTCGTTGTGGCCGTGCCGGCGGTAGCACACGATGTCGACCACCACGTCGGCCCGGTAGCGCTGCCGGTATTCGAGCGCGAGACGGATCATCCGCACCGCGGCGAGCGGATCGTCGCCGTTGACGTGGAAGATCGGCGCCTGGATCGACTTCGCGACGTCGGTGCAGAACGGCGTCGACCGCGAGTCCTCCGGGTTGGTCGTGTAACCGATCTGGTTGTTGACGATCACGTGCACGGTCCCGCCGGTGCGATAGCCGCGCAGCTGCGACATCTGCAGGGTCTCGAGGACCACGCCCTGGCCGGCGAACGCCGCATCGCCGTGGATCAGCACCGGCAGCACCTGCCGGCGGGCCTCCTCGCCTCCGCCGCGCTGGTCCTGGATGGCACGGACCATGCCCTCGACCACCGGGTCGACAGCCTCGAGGTGGCTCGGGTTGCAGGCCAGCTGCAGCCGCACCTCCTTGCCTCCGGTCGCCTCGTAGACGTCCTCGGCGCCGAGGTGGTACTTCACGTCGCCCGAGCCCTGGGTCGACTTCGGGTCGATGCTGCCCTCGAACTCGCCGAAGATCTTGGTCAACGGCTTGCCGAGGATGTGTGCCAGCACGTTCAACCGGCCGCGGTGCGCCATGCCGATCACGCTCTGGTCGACGCCGTGCTGGGCGGCGTGCTCGAACAGCGCATCGAGCACCGGAATCAGGGTCTCGCCACCTTCGAGCGAGAACCGCTTGTGACCGACGAAGCGGGTATGCAGGAACCGCTCGAACGCCTCCGCCTCGACCAGTCGATCGAGGACCCGCAGCACGGTCTCCCGCGGCAACTCCTCTTCGTTCTGACAGCCCTCCATCCGCGACCGGAGCCATTCCTTCTGCTCCGTGTCGACCATGTGCATGTACTCGACCCCGACGTGGCGCGTGTAGGTGCGCCGC
Source organism: bacterium (assembly GCA_030432695.1). Classification (GTDB taxonomy): domain Bacteria; phylum Planctomycetota; class UBA1135; order UBA1135; family UBA2386; genus JAUILN01. The sequence continues at coordinate 366,768 of JAUILN010000005.1, forward strand.
AGCACGTCGCGGATCTCGCGCAGCGTGGCCCGCTCCACCTCGTGGGTGCCGCCGGTATAGAACACCCGGTCGAGGTCCCAGATGGTCAGGCCGTACTGGTCCATCTCGAGCTCGGGGAAGGTCTTCGGCTCGTAGACCAGCGGATCGAGATTGGCGAGCAGGTAGCCCCGCACCCGGTAGGCGCGGATGTACTGCATCACGCGGGCGGCGCGCTCCAGGGTCTGGTTCTCGCGCATCGGCGAGCCGATCGCCACGCGACGGTCGGTCTCGAGGCGCATCGGCCGGTACGGAATGGCGAGGTCCTCGAAGACCTTCTCGTAGAAGCCGTGCTCACCGACCAGCAGTTCGTGGATCCACTTCAGGAACTCGCCGGAGTCCGCGCCCTGGATCACCCGGTGGTCGTAGGTGCTGGTGATCGTCATCACCTTGCTGATGCCCAGCTCGGTGATCGTGTCGTGGGCGGCCCCCTGATACGCGGGCGGATAGGAGATCGCGCCGGTGGCAAGGATGAACGACTGACCAGTCATCAACCGCGGCAGCGAACTGACGGTGCCGATGGTGCCCGGATTGGTCAGCGTGCAGCCGGTGTCGGCGAAGTCGTCTGGACCGAGCTTGCCCTTGCGCGCCTTGCGGATCTGCCGCTCGTACGCCGCCATGAAGGTGGCGAAGTTCATCGAACCGCAGTCCTTGATGTTCGGGACCACCAGGCTCCGCGCACCGTCGTCCTTCGGCACGTCGACCGCGATGCCGAGGTTGATCGCCTCGAGTTCCTGACGGTGCGGCTTGCCGTCGTGCTCGACGAAGCGGACCCGCATGCCGGGGACTTCCTTCATCGCCCGGACCATCGCCCAGGCGATCAGGTGCGTGAAGCTGGCCTTGCCCCGATACTCCCCCATCAGAACCTCGTTGAGGATCCGACGGTTCTCCTCGAGGACCTTCGTGGGGATCTCGCGCGTCGACGTGGCGGTCGGAACGGTGAGGCTCTCGGCCATGTTCGCCGCGATACGCGCCGCCACGCCCCGCATCGGCTGCAGACCCTCGGGGGCAGCCGCCGCCCGGGCCGCCGTTCCCTTCGACGACGCCGCGTTCGATGGCGCGGTCGGCGCCTCCGCCTCGACCTTCGGCAACATCTCGGCAGGAAGGTGCGACTCGAAGAAGCGCTGCCACTCGGCGCTCACCGCGCCGGGCTGCGCCATGTATTCGGTGTAGACCTTCTCGACGTATCCCGCGTTGACTCCGAACTGCTCTTCGAAGTCGAACGGACGGATTCCGGTGGTCTCGGTCACAGCTGTCGATCGTCCCGGGTCGCCGCTGCGGGCCCCTGCATCGAGGACCGGGTCAGCACCGACGAACGCGACCCGAGGTCCGCCGTGCCGTGTGGCGGACACGGCCCTGATGCCGTATCCGCGCCTGGATGTCACGGATCCGCCGGGCCACGGATCCTCTGAGGCATTCGCCCGGGGCACCGCGTGGTGCCTCGACGCTCGTCGCACCGCAGGTATCTGGCTACCCGCGACGCGCGGCATCCGCCTGCCCACGTTCCGTCCGGCCGACCCTCGGATCAGCCGCCCGTCTCGCCGGTCACTTGCGCGTGACCAGCATGACCATGCGCCGCCCTTCGAGGTGCGGCTCGCGCTCGACCTTGGCGATGTCCTCGAGGAACGAGAACACGTGCCGCATCACGTCGATGCCGATCTCCTTGTGGGCCATCTCGCGACCGCGGAACAGACAGTTGATCTGCACCTTGTCACCTTCCTCGAGGAACTTGCGGGCGCGTCGGACCTTCACCTGGATGTCGTGCTCGGCGATCTTCGGGCGGACCCGGACCTCCTTCACCTCGACCTGGTGCTGCTTCTTCTTGGAAGCCCGGTCCTTCTTCTTCTGCTCGTACTTGAACTTGCCGAAGTCGAGGATGCGACAGACCGGTGGGCGCTGGTCCGGCGCGATCTCGACCAGGTCGAGTCCCTTCTTGCTCGCGATCGCGAGGGCATCTGCGGTGTCCAAGACACCGAGCTGGTTGTTGTCCTCGTCGATGACGCGGATCTGCTTGACGCGGATGCGATGGTTGATGCGGGGTCCCCGCGGCGGCAATGGCCGTCCACCACGCGGGCCTCTACGCATCGCCATGGGCAGTCCTCATCGGTCGGCGGTCTCCCGGTCGGGTCATCAAGTTATGTCGTTTCATCACTGTGCGGGTCCGGGGAGTCGTTCGGGAGTGCTCGCGCACCCCGAGGACGTCCGGAACCAGATCCGCCCCGGCACCCTTGCCGGACGGCGGCATCGGCTCGGACGAGCGTCCGGACCGATCGGGCGCGCACCGATTCCGGCCGCGCACCGAGGGCGGACAGGGTATGCGCGGCCCGCCCATCTGGAAAGCTCTTCCCCAGGACAGTTGGCCGGGAGGAAGACCCTTCTAGGACGAAAGCGGGACCGACCGAGCGCCCGGACCGACCAGACCGACGTCTCGTCGGGATCGACGCCGAGCGGTGCGAGGCATGCTGCAACCCCGGAGGACCCGCGCGCCACGCGAGGCCTTCCCGGAACACGGTACCCGGCGCAGCTCGGCCCCGGGGAAGCGTCTCGGTCGCTCGGCGCGGCCCCGCTCAGGCGCGGCTCGCGTCGAGCCCGGCGATGCGCTCGCCGAGTTCCTCGGGCGCCATCGCGCCGAGGTCGCCATCGACCCGCGACTTCACCGTCACGGTTCCCGCCTCGAGTTCCTGATCTCCGACCACGGCGATCGTCGGGACCTTCTCGCTCCACAGATGGTGGCGGATCTTCGCGCCCATCTTCTCCGCACCGACGTCGGCTTCGACCCGCAGCCCGCGGGCCTTCAGCGACGCCACGATCTCCTCGACGCGCGCGGCGTGGCGCTCACCGACCGACATCACCACCGCCTGCACCGGCGCCAGCCAGGTCGGGAAGGCCCCGCCGAAGTGCTCGATCAGGATGCCGAAGAACCGTTCCAGCGAGCCGAGCAGCGCGCGGTGCAGCATGAACGGCCGGGTCCGGCCGCCGTCCGGGTCGACGTAGGTCAGGTCGAAACGCTCGGGCAGGTTGAAGTCGAGCTGCAGCGTCGAGCACTGCCAGCTCCGACCCAGGCTGTCGCGGATCTTCACGTCGATCTTCGGGCCGTAGAAGGCGCCGCCGCCCTCGTCCACCTCGAAGGGCAGCCCGGACTTCTCGAGCGATGCACGGAGCGCGGCCTCGGCCTTCTCCCAGTCGGCGAGTTCGCCGACCGACTTCTCCGGCCGCGTCGACAGGTTCATCTCGAAGTCGTCGAAGCCGAAGGCCCGCAGCAGGTCGAGGATGAACGCCAGCACCCGGTCGATCTCCGGCTCGAGTTGGTCGGGCCGCACGAACAGGTGGGCGTCGTCCTGGGTGAAGCCGCGCACGCGCATCAGCCCGTGCAGCGCCCCCGCCTCCTCGTAGCGGTAGACGGTCCCGAGTTCCGCCCAGCGGAACGGCAGCTCGCGGTAGGAGCGCCGCTTGCTCTTGTAGATCTGCACGTGGAACGGGCAGTTCATGGGCTTGAGCAGGTAGTCGGCGCCGTCGACGTCCATGCCCTTGAACATGGAATCGGCGTAGAACTCGAGGTGGCCCGAGGTCTTCCACAGGTCGCTGCGCGCGACGTGCGGCGAGTAGACGATGTCGTAGCCGCCCGCGAGGTGCTTCTGGCGCCAGAACTCCTCCATCTTGTGGCGGATGAAGCCGCCCTTCGGATGCCAGAGCACCAGGCCGGCGCCGAGTTCGCCCATGGTCGAGAACAGCTCGAGATCGACTCCGAGGCGGCGGTGGTCACGCTTCGCCGCCTCCTCGAGGCGCTTGCGGTGTTCCTCCATCGCCTTCGGGTCGGCGAAGGCGTGGCCGTAGATGCGGGTCAGCATCTTCTGACCCTCGTCGCCCTCGAAGTAGGCGCCGGCGAGGCTCAGCACCGCGATGCCCTTGCCGATCGCCCCGGTGCTCGGCACGTGCGGACCCTCGCAGAGATCGACGAAGTCGCCCGAGTGGTAGAAGGTGATCGGCTCGTCCTCGGGGATCTTGTCGATCGTCGCCAGCTTGTAGACCTCGCCGTGCTCGGCCAGGAACGCCTTGGCGTCGTCGCGCGGCTTCTCCTCGAAGACGAACGGTACGTTCGACTCGATGATCTTCCGCATCCGCTTCTCGATCTCCGGCAGATCGTCGTTGGTCAGCGGCTCGTCACCGAGGTCGATGTCGTAGTAGAAGCCGAACCGCGGATCGTCGATCGGCGGGCCCTTCCACAGCTTGGCCTGCGGACGCATCTGCTTGACCGCGTCGGCCAGCACGTGGGCCGCCGAGTGGCGGATCACCTCGAGACCTTCCGGCGTGTCCCGCGTCACGATCGCGATCGCCGCATCGTGGTCGATGGGCAGTTGCAGGCTCTGGATGCGGCCGTCGAGCTGGATGCCGACCGCCGCCTTGGCGAGCGACTTGCCGATGGACTGCGCGACCTCCAGACCGGTGCTGCCGGCCGGGACTTCGCGGACGCTGCCATCGGGAAGCGTGAGCTGGATGGTCTCGTTCATGGGATATGGGGCGAAGGATCAGACCCGATCGGGGCGACGGTCACAAGCGGCGGCAGGCCCGACACCGAGAGCCCGAACCTCCCGCATGCAGGCCGCCACCGCTCAACGGCGCTGCTCGAGGATCTCGCGCGCGCGCTCCGCCGCCGGACCATCCTCCCCGGCCACCGCTTCGAGGTCCTCCCGAGCCAGCCGCTCGTCCCCGGCGAACCAGCGCACCAACCCTCTCAGCACCCGGAATCCCGGGTGCTCCCCGAACACCTCGCGCCAACGTCCCAGGCGGCGCTCGGCGAGGTCGAGATCGAGCAGCCGTTCCCAGCTCCGTTCGGCCAGGTGCAGGCAGCGCGGCCACGCCGATCGGTCGATGCCGGCTCGGAGCGCACGGTCGATCAGGGCGTCGACGACCCGGTCGACCCGATCGATCTCCGCGTCGATGCCCTCGGCCAGCTCCAGCGCGCGATCGGCATCCTCACCGCAGGCGCGCAGCGCCCACTCCTCGGCCGCCCGGGAGTCGGCGGCCACCGCGATCATCTCCGCCACGGCGTCGGCAACGGCATCGGGGAGGCCTCGCCCGCCGGTGACCGCGCCGACCAGCAGGAGTTCCGAGACCTGCAGCGGCCGATCCTCTGCGTCACATCGTTCCCGCACGGCCTGGGCGAGCTCGGCGGCGCAGTGGTCCGGATCGCATGACCGCCACGCGAGCGCGCGCTGGCAGAGCACCAGGAGCCGGCGCTCGGCGCGCGCATCGGCGACCAGCGCGGCCCGGGCTCCGGCCTCGACCTCGGCGGGCTCGACCGCCGGCAGACCGTCGAGGACTGCCCGCAGCTCGGCGACGTTCTCGACGTAGTCCTCGACCGGGGGGGCGACCTTGCGCATCGTCGCCCAGGTGACCGGCAGCTCGGCGACCCCGAGGAACCGGAACAGGGTCGCCGGATCCAGTGCGCCACCGAGGAGGTCGCGCTCGAACGACACCTCCAGCAGCGGGCGGAGTCCGGCCAACGAACCGACCAGCACGCGGGTCCGCAGCGCACCGAGGGCGTAGTCGCGGAATTCGTCGGCCGGCAGGACCAGCTTCACCGGCTCGCCGGTGTGGTCCGGATGGGAGCCACGGAGGTGCCAGGTGCCGGTGGCCTCGGCCCGCTTCAGCGACGCGAACTGCGCGAGCAGGTCGTCGCGCACCACGTACACGACCCGCGTCTCCGGATGGTGCTCCAGGAGCCCGTTGAGCACCGACACCGCAGCCGCGAGGCTGTCCAGTGCGACCTTCACGCCGATCGCCCGCGTCTCGGCCCCGGCGTGCAGCCCGGCCAGCGCATCGAACAGCGCCCGGTTCGCGGCCTGCCGCTCCCGGTAGGCCTCCAGCCCGAAGGTGTAGGCCCGGTAGCCCCGACCGAGCAGGTCGGCCTCGGTCTCGTCCCAGGGCATCGCGACTTCGGGATGCCCTTCGAGGATCGCCTGGGTGACCGACGTTCCGCTGCGCTGGCTGCCGAGCACGACGAAGCGCGTCGGGGCGGAGCGGGCGGCGGGCGGCGGCGGAGCGGACATGCAGACAGGACTCTACCTGCCGCAGCGATCGGCGACCAAACTCGCACTTGCCTGGGGTCGCCGTTGCGGCGACATAGGACGCCATGAAGCGATCCTCCCGCCTCGCAGTCCTCGCCCTCCTCCTCACCTCGAGCCTCGCGAGCTGCTCGTTCTACAGCACGGCCACCCGCTGGAACGGCCGCGTCGGTCCCGACGGCGAGCCGGTGTTCTACAAGACGATCACCAAGGTCGGCGTCAACCTGTTCATCATCCTGCCGTTCCTGGGCCATACCGACATCGAGACGATGGTCGACGAGCTGACGCGCGACGTCGCCGAGACCGAGGGCGACGTGGTCCGGATCGTCCAGGGCAGCACGGAGAACTACTGGTACGGCTGGTCGCCGTTCACCTGGATCGTCACGCCCATCGTCAGCGACCTGACCGCGGAGTATCGGCCGTCGGCGGACGAGCTGAAGGCCGCCCGCGAGGAGGACGACCGGATCGACCAGGAGTCGTTGGGCGTCCTGGGACTCTGACGCACCCGCGGGATCCCGGCCTCGGTTTCGCCTCGAGACCCGCTGGCACGCTCCCCGAACCGCGGTGAGTCGATCGCCCGATCGGAGGAGAAGCTGACCGAAGCCCCGGCCGAATCCGACCGGCGGCTCGGTTAGAACCGGGGCATGTCCGCGCGCCAGAGCCTGCCGCTTCCCGTCCCGTCCCGCGTCGGCCTGGCCCTGGTCGGCCTGCTGACGGTCGCCCTGTCACCCGGCTGCCGAAGCACGGCCACGAGGCAGCAGGTGGCGACCACCGCGCCCATGGCCCACGACCAGCACTCCCACGCACGGCCGACCGAGGTCCAGGTCCGGCACGTCACCCTCGACCTCACCGCCGACTTCGGCCAGGAGACGCTGCGCGGCTCGGCGAGCCTGCAGTTGGTGCGCAGTGACCTGGGGGCCGCAGTGGTCCTCGACGTCGGCGACGGCCTGGTCGTGGACGCGGTCTCCGGCCCGGACGACCAGCCCCTGCCGTTCGCGCTGGGGGCCGCCGATCCGCTGCTCGGCGCGCCGCTGTCGATCCCGCTGGCCGGCGTCGACGGCGACACCATCACGGTCCACTACCACACGACCCCCGCGTCCAAGGCGGTGCAGTGGCTCGACCCGGAGCAGACCGCCGGCGGCGTGCATCCATTCCTCTACACCCAGGGCCAGGCGATCCTGACCAGGACGTGGATCCCACTCCAGGACAGCCCTGGCGTGCGCGTGACCTACGACGCGACGATCCATGCCCCGACGGAGCTGACCGCGTTGATGAGCGCCGCGAAGCGCGAGGTCACGGCGCCGGGCACCACGCGGTTCGTGATGGACCGACCGATCGCGCCCTACCTGATCGCGCTGGCGATCGGCGACCTGTCGGAGCGGGAGATCTCGCCGCGCTGCGCGGTATGGGCCGAACCGAAGACCGTCGAGCGGGCGCGGGCCGAGTTCCGCGACGTCGGCGACATGCTGGCGACCTGCGAACAGCTGTACGGCACCTACACCTGGGGTCGCTACGACATCCTGGTGCTGCCACCGGCGTTCCCGTTCGGCGGGATGGAGAACCCGTGCCTGACCTTCGCGACGCCGACGATCCTCGCGGGCGATCGCTCGCTGGTGGCGCTGATCGCGCACGAGTTGGCGCACTCCTGGTCGGGCAATCTGGTGACCAACGCGACCTGGGCCGACTTCTGGCTCAACGAGGGCTTCACGGTCTACGTCGAAGGCCGGATCGTGGAAGCGCTGTACGGCAAGGAGCGCGCGGCCCAGGAGACGATCAACTCGCTGTCGGGCCTGCGCGACGAGATCGCCGAGCTGCCCGAGTCCGACCAGATCCTACACCTCGATCTGACCGGCCGGGATCCCGACGACGGGATGACCGCGATCGCGTACGACAAGGGCGCGGCGTTCCTGCGTCGACTCGAGCAGATCTTCGGCCGCGAGCGCTTCGATGCGTTCCTGGCGAAGTGGTTCGCCGAGCATGCGTTCCAGAGCGTCACGACCGCCGAGTTCCTGACCTTCCTCGACCGTGAACTGCTCGCCGCCGATCCCCAGCGCGCGGCCCGGATCGACGTCCACCGCTGGGTGAAGGAACCCGGCCTCCCCGAGGACTGCCCGGTCCCCGAGAGCCGCCAGTTCGATGCAGTCGACGCGGCGCGCAACCTGTTCCTGTCGGGCGGCGACGTGGGCGCGATCCCGTTCGACGCGTGGACGACCGCGGAGGCGCTGCGCTTCCTCGGCGAGATCCCGGTCGGTACCGCCGCCGAGCGCCTCGACGCGCTCGACGCCCGGTTCCACCTCACCGACAGCGGCAACTCCGAGATCCTCGCCGCGTGGCTGGAGATCCGGATCCGCGCCGGGCTTCCGCTCCCCGAGGCGGTCGCCGGACGGCTCGAGTCGTTCCTCACGCGCGTGGGCCGGCGCAAGTTCCTCACGCCGCTGTACCGCGCCCTGAACGAAGCCGGCCCGGAGGGAGAGGCGGAGGCCCGGCGCATCTATGCGATCGCCCGACCGCGTTACCACGCGGTGTCGCGCGGCACGCTCGACACCCTGCTCGACTGGACCGAGTGAGCCGCCCCTCCACCGTCCCTGGATCTCGACCTGGCGCCGCGTAGAGTCGCGCCCCCAACTCGCACCCCTCTCGCTCCATGCAGTACGGCTTCGTCCTCGACCACCGCAAGTGCATCGGCTGCCACGCCTGCACGGTGGCGTGCAAGTCGGAGAACGACGTCCCGGTCGGCAACTTCCGCACCTGGGTCAAGTACACCGACATCGGCACCTTCCCGGCGGTCAAGCGGCACTTCGCGGTGTTGCGGTGCAACCAGTGCACCAACGCCCCCTGCGTCACGATCTGCCCGGTCTCCGCCCTCGGCAAGCGCGACGACGGCATCGTCGATCTCGACAAGGACGCCTGCATCGGCTGCAAGGCCTGTATGCAGGCCTGCCCCTACGACGCGATCTACCTCAACGAGGAGACCGGTGGCGCCGAGAAGTGCCACTTCTGCGCCCACCGCGTGGAGCAGGGCCTGAAGCCGGCCTGCGAGGTGGTGTGCCCGGAGGAGGCGATCATCTCCGGCGACCTGCACGACCCGACCAGCAAGGTCGCCCAGCTCGCGGCCCTCGACGGGTCGATGGTGCGCCGCCCCGAGCAGAACACCGGACCCAACGTCCACTACGTCGGCGCGCACAGCGTGTCGCTGCAGCCCGGAGCCGCGGCCGAGCCGGATACCTGGCTGTGGTCGGAGCGTCGCCTGCCACCGCCGGACTGGCCCGAGGATCGGCCGGTCACGCCGAACGCCACCACGGTGCTCAACGTCGACCACGACGTCTACTGGGGTTGGAAGGTCTCGGCGTACCTGGTCACCAAGGGCATCGCGGCCGGCGCCGCGATGCTGGCCTGGCTGCCCGGTCTCCTCGGCGCCACGTCCCCGATGCTCGGTTGGGCTCCCGAGGCGATCGCGCTCACCTTCACGCTGATCACGGTCGCCCTGCTGATCGCCGACCTGAAGCGGCCGCTGCTGTTCTTCCGCCTGCTGACCCGGCCGAACACCCGCAGCTGGCTGGTGAAGGGTGGCTGGGTCCTCAGCGGTTTCGGCGCGGTGACCTTCGCCGCGCTGGCCGCGCGACTGCTCGGCTTCGATGCGCTGGCCGACGGCCTGCGGATCCCCAACGCCCTGCTCGGCGCCGCCACCGCCGGCTACACCGCGTTCCTGTTCGCGCAGTGCGAGGGCCGCGACCTGTGGCAGTCCAAGGGCCGGCTGCTGTGGCACCTGCTGATCCAGGCGACCGGCCTCGGCGCCCTGTGCCTGCTGCCGTTCGCCGACGATCACGAGCGGACCACCTGGGTCTGCGCCGGGGTGTTCGCGCTCAGCGCGGTGTTCCACTGCTACTTCGCGCTGTCGGAGCTCCACGGCGAGCACCACACCGACAACGCGAAGCAGGCCGCGTCCCTGCTGCAGCGCATCCCGGTGAAGGCGGGCAGCACCACGATGGCGTTCCGCACCGGCCTGACCCTGACCAACCTCGCAGCAGGCCTCACCTTGCTGGCCGGCGCGCTCGGCCTGCTCGGCGCGCCGCTGGCGCTCGGGCTGTTGGCGCTGACCTGTGTCGGTCTGTTCTGCTACGAGCAGGCCTTCGTCCGAGCCGGCCAGCTGCCGCCGCTGTCGTGACCCGACGCCGAGGAGAACCACGATGACCGCCGTCGATCCTGAGGCCGTCGCGCCCGCACCCGTCACCACCACCCCGCTCGAGTCCTTCCCGCCGCCCGCGAAGTGGCACGACTGGAAGGAACTCGATGCGAAGGCCTGGCCGCGCCGCGTCGAGAAGAGCTACGCGATCGTCCCGACGATCTGCTTCAACTGCGAAGCGGCCTGCGGGCTGGTCGCCTACATCGACAAGAGCGACGAGTCGATCCGCAAGGTCGAGGGCAATCCGTACCACCCGGGATCGCGCGGCCGCAACTGCGCCAAGGGACCGGCGACCATCAACCAGGTCCACGACCCCGACCGGATCCTCTATCCGATGAAGCGGGTCGGTCCGCGCGGCTCGGGCAAGTTCGAGCGCGTGGGCTGGGACGAGGTGCTCGAGCACCTCGGCGGCAGGATCCGCAAGGCGATCCAGGAGCAGCGGCTCACCGAGGTCATGTACCACATCGGCCGCCCCGGCGCCGACGGCTACATGGACCGGGTCCTGCAGGCCTGGGGCGTGGACGGGCACAACAGCCACACCAACGTGTGCTCGGCCAGCGCCCGACTCGGCTACACGATGATGGTCGGCCACGACCGGCCGTCGCCCGACTACGCCAACGCGCAGTTCATCCTGCTGATCTCGGCGCACCTGGAGACCGGGCACTACTTCAATCCGCACGCGCAGCGGATCCAGGAAGCCAAGATGAACGGCGCGAAGATCGCCGCCTGCGACATCCGGCTGTCGAACACCGCCGGCATGTCGGACTACTGGCTGCCGACCCGGCCGGGCACCGAGGCGATGATGCTGCTCGGATTCGCCTGGGTGATCCTGAACGAGGAACTCTACGACGCGGCGTTCCTGGAGCGCTGGGTCGATTGGGAAGGCTGGAACGCGGCGCACGGCAACGAGGGTGGCTCGTTCGACGACTTCGTCGCCGGCCTGAAGCAGCACTACGCCTGGGCCACGCCGGAGAAGGCCGCCGAGGAGTGCGGACTCGACGTCGCGACGATCCGCGAGGTCGCCCGGGAGATCGGCAAGGCCGGTTCCCGCTTTTCGAGCCACGTCTGGCGCAATGCCGCGTCGGGCAACGAAGGCGGCTGGGAGGTCGCCCGCTGCCTGCAGTTCGTGACCACGCTGGTCGGCGCGGTGGGCACGCCGGGCGGCACCAACCCGAACGGCTGGAACAAGTTCGTCGCCAAGCCCTTCGCCTCGCCGCCACCGCAACAGGTCTGGAGCGAGCTGCTCTACCCCAAGGAATGGCCGCTCGCCCACCACGAGCTGTCGTTCCTGCTGCCGCACCTGTTGAAGACCGGCCGCGGCAAGATCGACACCTACTTCACCCGAGTCTACAACCCGGTCTGGACCAACCCCGACGGCCTGGTCTGGGTCGAAGCGCTGCGCGACGAGTCGCTGGTCGGCTGCAGCGTCGCGCTGACGCCGACCTGGAACGAGACCGCACGCTGGGCCGACTACGTGCTGCCGATGGGCGTGGCGACCGAACGCCACGACCTGATGAGCCAGGAGACCCACGCCGCGCAGTGGATCGGCTTCCGCCAGCCGGTCATGCGCCGCTACCGCGAGCTGCAGGCGCGCGAGGGTCTCGGCGAGCCGGTCGAGTGGACCTGGCAGGCCAACCCGGGCGAGGTCTGGGAAGAGGACGAGTTCTGGATCGCGCTGAGCTGGAAGATCGACCCGGACGGGTCACTCGGCGTGCGCAAGTGGTTCGAGTCGCCCTACCGTCCCGGCGAACGGATCACCCTCGACGAGTACTACGGCTGGATCTTCGAGAACTCGGTGCCGGGCCTGCCCGAGGCCGCCGCCAAGGAGGGCCTGACCCCGCTCGAGTTCATGAAGAGCCGCGGCTCCTTCGAGATCCGCAACAACGTCTACGGCACCTTCCAGCTGCCGGTCGCCGACAGCGCGCTCGAGGGCAGCGAGGTGGTCGGCAGGACCCGCCGCAAGGACGGCAAGCTGGTCGGCATCGTCGACGCGGACGGCGCCGTGAAGCAGGGCTTCCCGACGCCCAGCGGCCGGATCGAGATCCACGCCGCGACGATCCGTGACTGGGGCTGGCCCGAGTTCGCCGACCCGGGCTACATCCCGAGCCACGTCCACGAGCAGAACCTCGACCGCGGCAAGTCGGAGTTCGCGCTGGTCTCGACCTTCCGTCTGCCGACCCTGATCCACACCCGCTCGGCGAACTCGAAGTGGCTGACCGAGCTGTCCAACACCAACCCGGTCTGGATCCACCCGAGCGACGCCGGGCCGATGGGTGTGAAGACCGGCGACCTGGTGCGGGTCTCGACCCGGATCGGCCACTACGTCAACAAGGCCTGGGTCACCGAAGGGGTCCGCCCCGGCGTGGTCGCCTGCAGCCACCACATGGGCCGCTTCCGCCAGCGCGGCGAGGCGCAGGGGGTGAACCGCTGGCAGCAGCACGAGAGCGACATGCAGGAGGTCGCGCCCGGCCAGTGGAAGATCCGCCGCACCGCGACCGTGCAGGCCTTCGACAGCCGGGACCGCGACTCCGCGCGGGTCTGGTGGCGCGAGGGCGGCGTGCACCAGAACTTCACCTTCCCGGTCCAGCCCGATCCGGTCTCGGGCATGCACTGCTGGCACCAGAAGGTGCGAGTGGAGAAGGCCCACCCTGGGGATGCGTATGGCGACACCTTCGTGGACACCAACAAGTCGATGGAGGTCTTCGAGGAGTGGGTCGCGCGGACGAGGCCTCCCCAGGGGCCGCTGCGCCGGCCTCTGCATCTGAAGCGAGTGGTCCGACCGGTCGATGCGGCCTTCGAGCTGCCCCGGCAGCCCGAGGATGCCTCCACAAAGCTGGGCGGCGTGTCTTGATTGTGTTGATCCGGACGCGCTAGCCCCCTAGCTTTCCAGTGGTTGCGGTCGGCGGGATCAAGCGGTTCCGCTCGCGCCGCCGGATTTCCCCTGTCAGGAACACACTCATGCGCAAGATCGCGATTGCTCTGGGCCTCGGATTGGCCCTCGTTCTCGGCGGCTGCCTCGCCGGTCCCCACCAGCTCCGTCGCACCGTCGACGACTTCGATCAGAAGCTCTACGTCGACTCGCCGATCATCGACGGCATCCTCTGGTTCCCGATCCCGGCCTTCTACATCGGCTACTGGGGCGCCTCGATCGGCGACTTCTTCCTCGACGGCTACCACTTCTGGATCGAGGACGTCTGGGCCAACGAAGGCAAGGGGTTCAAGCACATCGACCCCCAGGGCTCGAAGATCGTCTACAGCCTGATGCGCGACGAGTCCAAGTTCGCGCAGGTCTCCGAGGGCGGCGAAGGCGAGTGAGCCAGTCTCTCGCGTAGGCCTCGCCACGAGGCCTACGCCGAGCTACCAAACGGGGTGGGCATCATGCGATGTCCGCCCCGTTTTCGTTTGCCTGCGCACCCTGCGTAGGTCAGCGCAGCCTGCGGTAGTCGATCAGCTCCGTGACCGAACCGCTGTCGAGCCACTTCACGAAGTAGCCCAACTCCGGGACGTACCAGTAGACGGAGTCCCGGCTCAGGTAGTCTTCCCGGTTCTCGCGCGGCGCGGCAAAGCGCCAGATGCGAAGCGCCTCGAACGTCCCCGCCGCCGTCTGGATGCGCTCCACGGCGTCACAGCGGTATTCGACGCGAACGACGTACGGCGCGGCCCCGGCGTCCTGGTCCCAAGGAACGAACTCGCCGACCCAGGTCTTGCCGACCCAGAGCGGCCAATTGAACTGGGGATCGACTGGCTGCTTCGCGCTCGTTGGTCGATTCGCATCGGCCTCGCGCAAGACGCCGAGATCACGGTCGAGGATGAATCGCGTGTCCATCCCCTCGAGCAGCAGCTCGATCTCCTGAGCCTCCCGGGACTCGCCCACGACGTATTCCATTCGCAGCGAGCCACCGCGCACGTACGTGAACGCATCGCCGACACGAAGTTCCGGACGGCCCCAGGTCTCCGCCCCGATCGGAGGCGAATCGTCCGCACGGACCAGCCCCATCGCTTCCAATCCACCGGTCTCGGGCGTCGGTGCTCCGGCGCAGCCCGCGACCAGACCGACGAGAAGCCACAGCTCGGCCCGTTGCGGCCGCGAAACTCGGGATGAGGTCAATTCGTCCCCTCCGACTCCCGCTTCGCCGGGGGCTTCACCGCGATGTGCAGCTCGTCGAGCTGCTGCTCGACCACCGGGCTCGGCGCGTCGCACATCGGGTCGGTCGCCGTCGCAGTCTTCGGGAACGCGATCACATCACGGATCGACGACGCTCCGGTCGCCAGCGTGACCAGCCGGTCGAGTCCCAGCGCGATCCCCCCGTGCGGGGGCGCGCCGTAGCGGAACGCATCCAGCAGGAAACCGAACTTCTGCTGCTGTTCCTCTTCGCCGATCCCCAGGAACCGGAACACCCGTTCCTGCACGTCGCGGCGATGGATCCGGATGCTGCCCGAGCCCAGCTCCCAGCCGTTCATCACCAGGTCGTAGGCCCTGGAGCGGATCGAACCGGTGCTCCCGGCGAAGTCCTCCAGCTCCCAGTCGACCGGCGCCGTGAACGGGTGGTGCGCGCTGAACCACTGACCGGACGCCGGGTCCTGCTCGAACAGCGGGAAGTTGAGGACCCACGCGAACCGGAACTCGCCCGGCGTGCGGAGTCCGAGACGATCGCCGAGGGCCAGGCGCAGCTCCGCGAGAGCGCGGTGGACGATGCGCAGCTCGTCGGCAACGAACAGCAGCAGGTCACCCGGGCCGGCTCCCATCGCGGTCTTCAGCGCCTCGCCTGCATCGCCCGCGAAGAACTTCGAGATGCTGCCGGCCAGCGCACCGTCGTCGCCGACCTTGGCCCAGGCGAGACCCTTGGCTCCGTACTCGGCGACCACGGCGCCGAGGTCCTTCTCGACATCCTTGCGCGAGAACTTTTCGGCGGCGCCTGGGACGCACAGTCCCTTCACCGCACCGCCGCGCGCGATCGCACCGCTGAACACGCCGAACTCCGAGTCCTTGACGACATCACTGACGTCGCAGAGCTCCAGCTCGAACCGCAGGTCCGGCTTGTCGTTGCCGTAGCGGTTCACCGCGTCCATGTAGTCCATCCGCGGGAACGGCCGCTGCAGCTCGACGCCGAAGGCCTCGCGGAACGCGTGCACCATCGTTTCCTCGACCACGTCGAGCACGTCGTCCTCCTCGACGAACGACATCTCGAGGTCGATCTGGGTGAACTCGGGCTGCCGGTCGGCGCGCAGGTCCTCGTCGCGAAAGCAGCGCGCGATCTGGAAGTAGCGGTCGAGGCCCGCGACCATCGACAGCTGCTTGAAGATCTGCGGGCTCTGCGGAAGCGCGTAGAACTCGCCCGGGTGCACGCGGCTCGGCACCAGGTAATCGCGCGCGCCCTCCGGCGTGCTCTTGGTGAGGATCGGCGTCTCGAGGTCGACGAAACCGAGCTGCGCCAGCTTGTTGCGCACCGCGGTCACGAACCGCGCCCGCTTCACCAGCGCGTCCTGCAACGGCCGGCGTCGCAGGTCGAGGTAGCGATAGCGCATCCGCAGCTCCTCGTTCGACTCCGGCACGTCGAGGATCTCGAACGGCGGTGGGTCGGCCTCGGCGAGCACGTCGAGCGCGGTCGCGATCAGCTCGATCTCGCCGGTCGCGCGCTCGGCGTTGGCCTGCTCGCGACGATTCACCTCGCCGCGGACCGACAACACGTCCTCCGCGCCAAGACGCCGCGCCCGCTCGAACAGCTCGGCGTCGCGCTCCTGCTCGAAGACGACCTGGGTCACGCCGTAGCGGTCGCGCAGGTCGACGAACAGGACCGCACCGTGGTGACGGTGGTTCTCGATCCAGCCATTGAGAACGGATTCCTGGCCGACGTGGTCGGCGCGAAGGTCACCGCAGGTGTGGGTTCTCTGCCAGCGTGCCATGCTTCGAAGGGGGCTCGGAGGTCCCGAGTGGGCGAAAGGTTGTATCCGCCGCCGCGGACCCGGGTCCACGGTTGCGGAGCAAACCGGCCCGCCGACCCCGAGAACCCCTCACTCGAAGCGCACCGAGCGGGCCGGATCCTGCGCCGCCGCCCGCGCTCCCGGTACCCAGGAAGCCGCCACCCCGACCGCCAGCGCCAGGATCGGCACCGCCACGAGGGCCGGTACCGGCACCTGATAGGCAGCATCGAGACCGGCCGCCTCGTTCATTCCACGGACCACCAGCTGGCCGAGCGGAACCGCGAGCGCCAGCGCCACCATCGCCGACAGCAGACCGACGACCGCGCCCTCCACCGCGAACGCAGCGCGCAGCTGGTTCCGACTGGTGCCGAGTGCCCGCAGGACGCCGATCTCCCGGCCCCGCTCGAGCGCTGCGATGGTCATCGAATTCAGCACGCCCATCGCGGCGAGGCCGAGGATCAGCGCCAGCAGGAACTGGAACAGCCGGAAGTCGGTGGTGACGTCGCGGAGCAGGTAGTCGACGAAGGCCCTCCCGGACTTCCGGTAGCGCACTCCGGGATGAAGGGCGTCGACCGCGTCGACGACATCGCCCGGCGGGGTGCCCGGCGCCAGGCGCAACGTCAGGTGGTCGATCCGCCGGTCGTCGAGGCAGAAGTCGGCGTCGGCCCAACGCGGATGCGTGACCGCCCACGCCGGGTCGTCGGGGAAGAAGCCCGCCGCGTCGGAGACGGCGAGGACCGTGTATCCGACCTGCCCGCCATCAGTATCGAGCGGCACCGCGCTGCCCGGCTGCAGATCCATCAGGCTGGCCAATCGGCGGCTGATCACCAGGCTCCGGTTGTTCTCGAACAACCGCAGGCGTTCCGGGTCGCCGGCGAGCGGCGCTCCCGGGCGGGTCATGCTCGCGGAATCGAGCCCGACGATCTTGTACGGCGCCAGCACCGGACCGCGCAGTGCTTCGACGTGCTCCACGCCTTCGAGAGCCTCGAGCGCCCGCGCCTGCTCCAGGGAGATGCCGTCTCCCAATCCGACGAACACCGTGTCCTGCATCGCCTCGCGGCCGAACCGCCTGGCGTCGCCGTGCAGCGCGGTGGTCAGACTCTCCAAGCCGATGCCTGCGACCAACACGATGCCGAGACCGCAGACCGACGCCGCGAACCGCCCGGTCTGCCCCTGCAGGGCCTTGCGGGTCAGATGGACCGGCAGCGGAGCGAACCGCTGCACCGGAGCGAGCAGCACGTAGCCGGCGACGCGCAGGATCCAGGGCGCGAGCAGCAGCACCACCCCGAAGACGCCGAGCAGCGCGGCGAGCTGGCCGAGCACCGCGCGGGTCTCGCGTTCCGAGTCGCTGAGCAGCGTCGTGGACGCGAGGTAACCGACCGGCAGGATCACCACGAGGAGTCCGAACAGGAACACCTGCACGCCACGCAGGACTTCCTCGGCACCGCCCAGGCCGCGCGCATGGAGAATCCGCAGGGTCGACAGGCCACGGGCCCGCCACAGCGGAAAGGCCGCGCCGGCCATCGTGAAGCCGATTCCGAGGACCGCGGTCCACACCACCGGCTCCAGCGGGATCTCGTGGATCTCCCAGTGCTGCAACCGACCGAGGCTCGAGAAGCCGGACACCTTCAGCAACCAGGCGAGGGCCAATCCCAGCACGACACCGAGAACCGCTCCGGAGACCGCCATGCCGAGCGCGTCGAGCAGGAACACCATCGACACCGACCGGCCGGAGGTGCCCAGGCAACGCAACAGGCCGATGGTGCGCAGCCGCTCGACGAGCGAGTGCGACAGGGTCTGGAACACCACGAACATGCCGAGCATCAGCGCGAGGCCACCGAGCAGCTTCACGCCATTGCGGAATGCCCGTTCGTCGCTCGACTCGCCGTGCGCCGCGTTCAGCTCGTCGCGCACCACGTAGCTGATGGCGAGTTCCTGACGCAGGCGGTCGGCATCCGCGCCGTACGCGCGGCCGACCTGAAGGACCGCCCCACCACCGGGCGAGAGCCGTCGCGCCAGCCCGAGCGTGCCGACCATCGCGAGACCCTCGTGCCGCGCACCGATCCGCACCGGCCCGAGGACACCCTTCACCACGACCTGCATCGGCTGGATCGAGGACCCATCGGACCCGCTCCCGAACGGCACCCGCTCGCCGTCCACGCAGCGGGTCCGG
The DNA here is from genome assembly GCA_030432695.1 of bacterium. GTDB lineage: Bacteria > Planctomycetota > UBA1135 > UBA1135 > UBA2386 > JAUILN01. The sequence goes on from JAUILN010000005.1 coordinate 385,147, forward strand.
GTCACCCGCGGCGGTGGCGCCAGCTGCAGCCGGTCGCCGACCCGCAGGTCGAACTGCTCGACCCACGCGGGACCGATGAGGACGCCCTGGTCTCCGTCGCTCGGGCTGAGATCGCTGCCCTCGACCACGGCGTACTGTCCGAAGGCCTGGTCGGGCGCCGGCAGGATGCCGTAGACCTGACACAGGGCCTGTTCCGGAGGCGCCACGGTCTCGCCCGCCATCCGGTGCACCAGGACTCGCGCGATGTGCAACACCCCCACCGCCGCGACGTCGGAACGGGCGAGGATCTCATCGCGGTGTTCCGAGGGGTCCCGGCCGCGCTCGCGCGGCGACAATTCGAAGTCGATCCGGCCGGTCTGCGCCGCGGCAGCGAGGACGCGGCTCTGGATCGTGTTGTGATCCATCACGTGGATCGCCACGACGACGGCGATGCCGAGCGCCACGCCGAGGACCGTCAGCGCGGTCCGCAGCTTGTTCTGCTGCCAGCCACGCAGCACGAGGAAGGGCACGATGCGCATGTCGGCTCCCTCAGATCCCTAGTTCCTCGAGGCGCGCGTGCACGGCATGCACGCCGACGTCGCCCTCGAGCGAGTGGCCAGGGTCGAGAACCCCGTCGTGGAGGAACAACACCCGGTCTCCCGCGGCGGCATCGCGCGGGTTGTGGGTCACGAGCAGCACCGTCGCCTCGAAGCGGGAGACGACGTCGCGCAGCAACGCGACGATCTCCTCGCCGGCCTTCGACGACAGGTTGCCGGTGGGTTCATCGGCGAGGAGCAGCGGCGGCCTGGTGACCAGCGCGCGAGCGATGCTCACCCGCTGCATCTCGCCGCCCGAGAGACCGGCGGGCACGCGATCGCGGAGCCGCGCGATGCCGAGGGTCTCGAGCAGTTCGTCGACGAGAGCCCGGTGCCGATCGGGCCGCTCGCCGCCGATCAACAGCGGCAGGACCACGTTCTCGGCGACGGTCAGGTCCGGCAAGAGGTTGAAGAACTGGAACACGAAGCCGATCGAACGGCGCCGGATCGCCGTCCTGCGGTCCTCGTCGGCCTGGGCGAGCGATTCTCCGCCGAGCAGCACGTCGCCAGCGGACGGCGAGTCCAAACCGGCCAGCAGGTGCAGCAACGTCGACTTGCCGGAGCCCGAAGGCCCCATGATGGTCGTGAAGCTGCCCGGCTCGAGGCGGAACGACACGTCCTTCAGGATCGGCACCTGCTCGCCGTGGACGGTCTGGAAGCGGAACAGGCCTCGGGCCTCGAGGATCGGATCCATGGGGTCAGGGGACCGTGAAGCGGTCCGAGGGTGCGAGTCTACAGACTTTGTTTTGCAGAGTCGAGAGTCGACCCCACGGGCCCCGGGAGGATCCGGCACGGACTTCCCGTCGCCGTGACGCGGTGCTTCGATGACCCCGATGGACGCGATGGCGAGGATCGGTGAAGCCCGGATCCGCGAGGCCGAGGCGCGCGGCGAGTTCGACGACCTGCCGGACAAGGGCAGTCCGCTGCAGCTCGAAGACCTGTCGCGGGTCCCGGAGGAGTTGCGTGCCGGCTACATCCTGCTGAAGTCGCAGGGCTTCGCCCCCGAGGAACTACAGCTTCGCAAGGAGCGCCTGCGGCTCGTCGATCTGCTCGCCGCGTGCCGGGACGGCACGGCGAACGAGCGGCTGCGAGCCGACCTGCGGCGCGTGCAGCTGCGGCTGGAACTCCTGGGCGGCCGCCGAGCGGATGCACCGGCGTTGGCGGAGTATCGCGACCAGCTCGCGGAACGCCTGGGCAACGGGTCGTGACCCGCACCGAGTCCGTCACCGGATCGGTCCCACCGACCCGGTTCGGGTCTCAGCGGTCGATCGAGCTGCCCGTGCGCTGACCGACGACCTGCCGGACCAGCGCGCGGCGCAGCTGGTCCTCGGCCTTGACGACGTCCTCGGCCGCCAGTGCGGCGCGGTTCGCGAGCAGATCCCGCGCGGCCTTCTCGGCGGCGCGAGCCTCCGCGACGTCGATCTCGTGGGCGTAGGCGCCTTCCTCGGCGGCGATCGTCACCACGTTGTCGCGGACTTCGACGAAGCCGTCGGTCACCAGGAGTTCGTGGCGCTGGCCCTGGACGTCCACGTACTGCAGCGGTCCGGGCATGGTCGCGGTCATCAGCGGCGCGTGGTTGGCGAGCACGCCGAAGCTGCCGTCGATGCCCTGGATACGCACCGACTGGGCCTCGGTCTCGAGGACCACCCGGTCGGGAGAGACGATGCGCAGACGAAGGGTGTTCATGCCTAGGCTCGGAGTCGGTTACGGGTCGCGGGCGAGGTGGTCCGGCGGTTGCCGATCAGCTCATCGTCGCGGCCTTGGCGACCGCCTCGTCGATCGAACCGACCATGTAGAACGCCTGCTCCGGCAGGTCGTCGTGCTTGCCGTCGAGGATCTCCTTGAAGGAGCGGATGGTGTCCTCGAGCTTGACGAACTTGCCCGGGCTGCCGGTGAACTGCTCGGCCACGAAGAACGGCTGCGACAGGAAGCGCTGGATCTTGCGGGCGCGGGCCACCACCAACTTGTCCTCGTCGCTGAGCTCCTCCATGCCGAGGATCGCGATGATGTCGCGGAGGTCCTGGTAGCGCTGCAGGGTCTGCTGCACGCCGCGCGCGACCTCGTAGTGCTCGTCGCCGACGCTGCCCGGAGCGAGCATCTTGGAGGTCGACTTCAGCGGGTCGACCGCCGGGTAGATGCCGAGTTCGGCGATCTGCCGCTCGAGGATGATCGTCGAGTCGAGGTGCGCGAAGGTCGCCACCGGCGCCGGGTCGGTGATGTCGTCGGCCGGCACGTAGACGGCCTGCATCGAGGTCACCGAACCGCTCTTGGTGGAGGTGATGCGCTCCTGGAGCGCACCCATCTCGGACGCCATCGTCGGCTGGTAACCCACCGCGGACGGCAGGCGGCCGAGCAGCGCCGACACCTCGGAGCCCGCCTGCACGAAGCGGAACACGTTGTCGACGAACAGGAGGACGTCCTTCCCTTCCTTGTCGCGGAAGTACTCGGCCATCGTCAGACCGGTCAGCGCCACGCGGAGGCGCGCGCCGGGCGGCTCGTTCATCTGGCCGAAGACCAGGACGGCGTTGTCGAGCACCGAGGCCTTGGAGCCGTCGGCAGCCGTGTACTCCGCCTCCGCCATCTCCAGCCACAGGTCGTTGCCCTCGCGGGTGCGCTCGCCGACCCCGCAGAACACCGAGAAGCCGCCCTTCTCCACAGCGGTGACGCGGATGAGTTCCTGGATGAGCACGGTCTTGCCGACGCCCGCGCCGCCGAACAGACCCACCTTGCCGCCCTTCGCGAACGGACACAGCAGGTCGACGACCTTGATGCCGGTCTCGAACAGCTCGGCGACGGCCTGCTGGTCCTCGAAGGTCGGCGCCTCGCGGTGGATGGGATGCCGCTCCGTCGCGGTCACGCCCCCCATGGTCTCGCCGGTCCGCGGGTGGGCGACGCCCTCTTCCAGCGGATTGCCGAGCACGTCGAACAGGCGCCCCATCGTCGACTGGCCGACCGGCACCGAGATGGGTGCGCCGGTGTCGGTGACCTCCATGCCCCGCACCAGACCGTCGGTCGACGACAGCGCGACGCAGCGCGCGGTCGAGTTGCCGAGCTGCTGGGCGACCTCGAGGGTGAGGTTGATCTTGCGGCCCGCGTCCTTGATGTAGAGCGCGTTGTAGATGGGAGGCAGCGCGCCTTCGGGGAACTCGACGTCCACGACGGGGCCGAAGACCTGCAGAACCTTGCCTTGGACAGCCGTTGCAGTCACGGGAGGGATCCTTGTGCTCGCTTGGAGGAGATGCGTTGGTGACCCGCTGGGCATCGGCCTCGTGCGGATCGGAAGTTCGTTCGGTGCCGGCGGGACGGCCGTCGGCAGGATCTGGAGTTCGGCGGCGAAGCCGCCGGGAGTTGATCGGGCAGACGGGCGGTCAGGACACCGCCGCCGCACCGCCGATGATCTCGAGCATCTCCTTGGTGATGCTCTCCTGGCGCGCGCGGTTGTAGATGCGCTTCAGGTCCTTGCCCATCCGCGACGCCGCGTCGGTGGCACCCTTCATCGCCATCCGGCGGGAAGCCATCTCCGAGGCCAGCGAGCTGAGCATCCCGTCGAAGATCACCGTCTCGAGGTACTTCGGCACGATGCGCTCGAAGATCGTCTCGGGGTCGGGCTCGAGCAGGTAGTTGCCGGTCATCCGCGCCTTGCCCTGCTCGGCCGGGTTCGGACCCCCGCCGAACCAACCGAGTTCGGTGGTCACCGGCAGGAACGGGTCGTTGCGCGGCTCGAACCGCGCCACCGTGCGGAACGCGGTGAACATCAGCCGGACCTCGTCGACGTCACCGTCCTCGAAGGCCTGCACCAGGTCCTTCGCGGCCAGGCGCGCCGTCGCGAAGTCGAGGTTCTCCAGCGTCGGCTCCGAGTAGAAGCGCTCGACGTGGTATCCGCGGCGGCCGAGCCACGTGTAGCCCTTCCGGCCGATCACGTAGAACTTCAGCGCGACATCCTTGCGTTCCGCGGCCAGCGCATCGCGCAGCCGGGTGACCTGGGCGGTCACGTTCGCATTGTACGCACCGCACAACCCGCGGTCGGAGGTGATCAGCAGGATGCCGATCGACTTCACCGCGCGGCGGCGGAACAGCGGCCGCTCCACGTCGTCGCCGACGTGCTCGGCGAGGCTGCCGATCAGGCCCTGCAGTTCCTCGGTGTACGGCCGCGAAGCCAGCGCACGGTTCTGCACCTTGCGCAGCTTCATCGAGGCCACCATCTCCATCGCCTTGGTGATCTTGGCGATGTTGGTGACCGACTTGATGCGGCCGCGAAGCTCCTTGATGTTCGCCATCGGGGATGCGTGGACTCAGTGGGGCCGGTCCGGCAAGGACCCGGCGCGGAGGCTCTCGGACAGGTTCGGGCAAGACGACGATCCCGGGAGACCGCCGTCGGCGACCAGGATCACGCCAGGAACTCGGCGCGGAACTTGTTCGCGACGTCGTCGAAGCTCTTGGCGAGGTCGTCGCTCCACTTCTTCTCGACGCGGATCTTGTCGAGCAGCTCGCCGTGGTTGGCCTTGAGGTGCTCGCGGAAGGACTTCTCGAAGTCGCCGACGCGGTCCACGGGGACCTCGTCGAGGGCACCCGACGTGCCGGCGTAGATCACCGCGACCTGCTCCTCGACCGGCACCGGCTCGTACTGCGGCTGCTTGAGCAGCTCCTCGAGGCGCTGACCGCGGGTGATGGCCTGCTGGGTCGCCTTGTCGAGGTCGGAGCCGAACTGCGCGAACGCCGCCAGCTCGCGGTACTGCGCCAGACCGATGCGGAGACCACCGGCGACCTTCTTCATCGCCGGGATCTGCGCCGAACCACCTACGCGCGACACCGAGATGCCGGCGTTCACCGCCGGACGCTGGCCGGCATTGAACAGGTTCGCCTCGAGGAAGATCTGACCGTCGGTGATCGAGATCACGTTGGTCGGGATGTAGGCCGACACGTCGGCTTCCTGCGTCTCGACGATCGGCAGCGCGGTCAGCGAACCGGCGCCCTTCGCGTCGGACAGCTTGGCCGCACGTTCGAGCAGGCGGGAGTGCAGGTTGAACACGTCGCCCGGGAAGGCCTCACGACCCGGCGGACGACGCAGCAGCAGCATCACCTGGCGGTAGGCCAACGCCTGCTTGTAGAGGTCGTCGTAGAAGATCACGACGTGGCGGCCCTCGTCGCGGAACCGCTCGCCCATCGCGCAGCCGGCGTAGGGTGCGAGGTACTGCATCGCCGCCGGAGCCGAGGCCGGCGCGGAGACGATGATCGAGTACTGCAGCGCGCCCTCTTCCTCGAGCTTCTTGACCAGCGCCTTCACGGTCGACTGCTTCTGGCCGACCGCGACGTAGATGCAGATCACCTGCTCGGGGTTGTTCGGATCGCCGCCGCCGGTGGTCTTCTGGTTGAGGATCGTGTCGACGCAGATCGCGGTCTTGCCGGTCGCACGGTCGCCGATGATGAGCTCACGCTGGCCACGACCGATCGGGATCATCGCGTCGATCGACTTCAGACCGGTCTGCAGCGGCTCCTTCACCGGCTGGCGCTCCGGCACCGTCGGCGCCGCGCCCTCCAGCGGGTAGAGGTCGGCGTCGGTGCTCGGGATCGCACCCTTGCCGTCCACCGGCTCGCCGAGCGTGTTCACCACGCGGCCGAGCAGCTGGTTGCCGGTCGGCACCGAGATGACGCGGCCGGTCGTCTTGACCTGGTCGCCTTCCTTGACCGAGGTCTCCTGGCCCAGGAGCACGGCGCCCACGTTGTCCTCTTCGAGGTTCAGAGCCACGCCCATCGCGCCGCTGTCGAACTCGACGAGCTCGTTCATCATGCAGCCGTCGAGCCCGTGGATGCGGGCCACGCCGTCACCGACGGAGAGGACGGTGCCCACGTTCGACTTCGTGAGCGCGCCCTCGAAGCCCTCGATCTCCTGCTTGAGGACGGAAGTGACCTCGGACGGTTTCAGGTCCATGTCTGTATCGCGAGTTCCAGAAACTGTGGATGGGCCTGGGTCCGCCGCAGGTCGTCGCGACGGCGCGGGGAAGGCCTGGTGAATCGTGGTTGGCCCTGCCGCCGTGCGCCCGGGATGATCCAGGGCACGGGTGAGCGGCGAGGAGCCGGAATGTGGGGTGGTATTGCGCCTCGAGAAGGCACGGCCGTGGCGCCCGCAAGGAAGATCCCGCGCGCACCTGACGCTGAGTTGGGCCCGATCCACCCGAGAGAGGTGGCCGGGTGTTCGAGACCCATATTGGAGCCCCGTGCTGGAGACCGGTGTTGGAGACCGATCGAGGGAACCGGGCCCGATCCGACCAATCAGCCGAGCTTGGACGCCAGCATCCGTTCCCGGAGCTGACGCAGCCGACCGACCGCCGAACCGTCGTAGAGGGTGTTGCCGACCGACATCCGCACGCCCCCGAGCAACTCGGGGTTCTCGCGGACAGTCAGCGCGACCTTGCGACCGGACAGATTGCCGGCCAACGCTTCGAGAGCTTCGAGCTGTCCTTCGCCGAGGGGGCGGGCCGTCTCGACGACGCCGACCGCCTCGTTCCGGGCCTCGCGACGCAGCGCGGCGAAGGCCGGACCGATCTCGGGCAGGAGCGCCAGCCGACGCCGCCGCGAGAGCGTCGCCAGCAGATTGCGAACCAGCTCGTGACGTCCGTCGCCCAGCTTGTCGACCAGCCGCGCACGCAGCGCCGCCGACAGCTCGGGGCCGCGGACGGTCCGCTCGACGAGTTCGTCGGAGACCGCAGCGTGGACCTGCTCGACGTCCTGAGCCACGGTGTCGGTGACACCCTTCGACTCCGCGACCTCGAACAGGGCCCGTGCATAGCGACGCGCGAGCAGACTCATGCCGAAGCGCCCCCAGCCTTCTGGACGAACTGATCGACGAACTGGCGGTGCGCCTCGTCGTCGACGTCGCGCTGCAGGATCTGGCCGGCGGAAGCGATCGACAGGTCGACCACCTCACGGCGGATGTCCTCGAGCGCACGCCGACGCATCGCGTCGATGTCGGCGGTCGCCTGCTTGATCTGGCGGTCCGCCTCGGCCTTGGCCTTGGCCAGCTCCTCGGCGGCCTGCTTCTCGGCGCGCGCGGTCGCCTCGGCGACCATCTCGCGCGCCTCGCGGCGGGCCTTCTCGAGCTCGGACTTCGTGACCGCGACCTGCTCCTCGGCCTCCCGACGAGCCTTCTCGGCCGCGGCGATCGCGTCGTCGACCTTGCGGTCGCGCTCGTCGAGCGCCTTGGTGATCGGACCGAAGACGAACTTCCACATCGGCACCAGGGCCAACGCGAAGATCACCACGGTCCAGAACGCCGCACCGGGAGTGAACTCGAGCGGGTTGAACCCGCCCTCACCCTCGGCCAGCGCCAGCGACACCGTCGTGGAGGAGAACAAGGAGATCATCCGTTCAGGGCGAGCAGCAGACCGACGACGACGCCGAAGAACGCGACGCCTTCGACGAGGGCCGAGAGGAGCAGCGCGTTGCCGCGGATGGTGCCGGCCGCTTCCGGCTGGCGGGCGATGCCTTCACCAGCGGCGGCACCGATCTGGCCGATGCCGATGCCGGCGCCGATGACGGCGCCACCAGCAGCGATTCCGGCACCGATGCCGGCGGAAGCGAGGACGATCGAAAGCATCAGAGGTTCTCCGTGTGCGGTTGGAGGTTCGGGAAGGTTCTTGGGGTGCCCCACCACGATCTGGCGGGGCTGTGGAAGCTTGGAGCCGGGGACGGCACGAACCCTGATCCCGCCGGCAGTCGGAGCTGCCCGGGCGAGAACGGCGACCGCGCCGCTCGCGATCAGTGGCTCTGGTGGAACGAGCCCTGGACGAAGATCACCGACAGGTAGGTGAAGATGTAGGCCTGCAGCAGCGCGACGAAGGCCTCGATGATCGAGATGAAGACGCTCATGCCGACCGCCGCGACCGCTGGCAGGTAGGCGACCGCGCTCATCTCGAGCATCTTCGCGAACAGGAAGATCATCGCGATGAAGCTGTAGACCACGAGGTGGCCCGCCAGCATGTTCGCGAACAGTCGGATGGTGAGCGCGAAGGGCTTCACCAGCAGGCCGATGACCTCCAGCACGAACATCAGCGGCACCAGGGCCAGCGGCAGGCCGTGCGGCAACAGGCCCTTCCAGAAGCCGGCGACGCCGTTGTGCATCATCCCGCCGACCAACATGATCCCGAAGGTCACCACCGCGAGACTGCCGGTCACGAAGATCGAGGCGTTCGCGGTCACGCCGCCCGGAATCATGCTGAGCAGGTTCAGGAAGGCGATGAAGAAGAAGAGAAAGATGAAGTACGGCGCGAAGCGGCGCCCCTCCTCGGGGCCCATCACGTCGATCAGGACCTCGTCGCGCAGCCAGCGACACCAGCCGCGGAACACGCGGAGCACCCAGGGAGTGCTGCTGCCGCGGAAGCTCGCCAGGACCAGGCCGAAGATCACGAAGATCAGGCCGACCGCGTAGAGCTGCCAGAGATTCACGTTGTAGAACGCGAAGAGGCTCGGGCCGTGGGCCTCACCCGCCGCACCGGTCGCGCCGACCTCGCCCGAGCCGTGCCCGTGGTCGTCGAACGCGAGGTGCGGAACGAGGTGCACGTAGAGCCCGGTGAAGAACCCCGCGTTCGGCATCTCCATCGTGCTCGGCGCATCGGCATGGTCCTGGGCATGCTCCACCTGGGCATGCTCCGCCTGCGCCGCCGGATCCGAATGCCCTGCGTCCTGCGCACCCACGACGGGGGCCACGACGGAAGCGGCGAGCAGGATGCTGACCACCAGCGAGAGAAGCGTCTTCATCAAGGCGCGGGGCGAGGGTTGAGGCGTGGCTTGAGGACCCGGAGATCCGGGACCCGAACGACCGGATCGTGGCATGCCGGGTTCAGGTCGGAGACGAGGGACCCGACGCGTTACTCGGCTCGGATCCGGAAGAGGAGGTGTCGACTGCGGTCTTCCCTTGCGCGAGACCCGGGGGGTCGCTCCGGACCGGGTCAGTGCCGGCTTCCGGACCGCCGACCGGATTGCCCGCTGGGATCCCCGACGAGCGCAGCGTCCGGGCCAATCCGACCCCGGAAAGGACCTGGACGGCCAGTGCGACCGTCGCGTAGGCGAGGCCAAAACCGGCGGCCATATCGAATTTCATGCCGGAGATCGACATCCCGACGAGGCCCGCGCCGATCGCGACGGCGTTGAGCAGGAAGTCGGTGAGGACGGCGATCTGAACCGCAGCGATCCCGCCGGTCAGCGGACCACCCGCGTCGGAATGTGTCGGCTGGCGCGCGGCACGGAGCTTCAACAGCACGCCGGGCAGTCCCAGCACCGCCGCGACCACCGCGCCGATCAGGGCGGGAAGGACCGCCGACTCGGGGATGCGTTCGCCACCGACCACGATCGCCGCCCCCACGACGACGATCCCCAGCAACGCACCGGGCAACCAGAGCGCGAGCGATCCAGGAGTCGACGGGTTCTGCGCGGCTTCGGGGGGCATCCGGGTCGGCGGAGAGGGCGTGGTCAGGAATCGGCGCCTGGGTCCTGGGGACGATTCCGTGAAGTCCCCCACGGAAGCATGTCCGGCGCCAGTTTCAACACGACGTGCAGGAAGCCTCCGACGGTTCCGAGCGTGACGCCCAGCAGCAGGAACCACGGCGAGGTCCCCCACCGGCCGTCGAGCCAGTAGCCGCCGTAGCCGAACAGCGCGACCGCCACGGCGAAGGTCAGGGCGGCGGCGATCGCCTGGGTACCACGGTCGACGGCCTGACCGGTGGACCGGTCACCTCCCGGATCGGGTTCGGAACTGGGTTCGACGGGCATGGCCCGCGCACGCTACCCGTCGAGCGGGCGCCGCGGAACCGCACGCCGAGGGATCACCCGTTCGTCGCGTCACGGGTGAGCACCATCGACCCGACGGAGCCGACTTCCGACAGAAACTCACCTCCTCGGGACGCAGATCGCAGTCCGGGATTGCCAGAGGGATGGGGGCCGGCAACGGGCCGCCCCGCAAGTCTCCGACACCCACGAACGACGGACCGATGACTCCCCGAGATCCACGCACCTTCTCCACCTTCTCTCCGGCCGCGATGCTTGCCGCCACCCTCGCCTGTGTCGCCGCTCCGAACCCCGTCCTCCGCGCGCAGATCTCGCCGGCGGGACGCGCCTCGATCGAGGGGGACAGCAGCTCCAGCTATCCCCTGGGCCGCTTCGACGCCCGGATCCAGCAGCTGCACGCCGACCTGACGCCTGGCGGCAGCCGGACGCTCATCGGCCACGCCTACCGCCGCGACGCGATCAGCACCCGCGACGCGCTGACCGGATTCACCGTCGAACTGGAGGTGACCGCGTCGACGGCACCGCATCTGCCTGCCGCCGCGCAGTCGTCGTTCGCCGCCAACCTCGGCAGGGACGCCACCCTGGTCCTGCCCCGCGGGCCGGTGTCGTTCCCGGCGACTGGCCGTCCCGGACGCGCACCGGCGCCGAGCTTCGAGTACCGAATCCCCTGGCAGACGCCGTTCACCCTGGCAGGCAGCGCGACCCTGTGCCTCGACCTCACGATCCACGGCAACACCACCAGCGCCGGGAACGACCGCAACTTCTCGCTGCTGCTCGACGCCCAGGACTGGCGCAGCGATGGTGCCACGACCCAGCCGGGCTACCGATTCGGGACCGGCTGCGCGGCGACCGGTTCTTCGACCGCTCATTCGGCCCGCGTCGAGATGCCGCGCCGTGCCGACGGCAGCCTCGAGTTGACGATCGACTCACGCGACGGCGTACCGGACGGCGGCAATGGAATCCCCCGCCTCGGCCTGGTGGTCGGCCTCGCCACGGCGCCGACTGCCTGGCCCTGGAAGCCGGGATGTCAGATGCTGCCGAGCCTCGATGCGAGCTTCGACCTGCCGGGCGGAAACGACGCCGCCGGGGACTGGAACGGCTCGATCACGAACCTGCCGATGCTTCCCAGCGGCCAGGAGTTCGTGCTGCAGCTGGTCTCCGGGATCCCGTCCTCGGGCAGCGATCTCACCTTCTCCGACGGCACCCTGCTCACGGTCCCCCCGCTGCTTCCGCCGGTGCAGCCCGCAGCCCGGATCGCCAGCGGCAGTGACCGCAACTCGACCTCCGGGACGGTGTCGAGCACGGTGACGATCACCGAGTTCTTCTGACGGGCAGGCGGCGGCCGACCCGGGCGCGTGGCCGTCCTGGCTCGGCCAGCCCCGGCGGCTACACTGCCGGGCCCGACTCCGCCCCGCCGGAGCCGACCCGCCGCCGGCCGGCTCCCCCCGGCCTCCCCACGGAGACTCCCGTTGACCGAAGGCATCGAGCTCACCCCCCGCCAGATCCAGGAGCGCCTGGACGAGTACGTCGTCGGCCAGACCCGCGCCAAGCGCGCGGTCGCCAACGCACTGCGCAACCGCTGGCGTCGCCGCCAGCTGCCGCGCGACCTCGCGGACGACGTCTATCCCAAGAACATCCTGCTGATGGGGCCGACCGGCTGCGGCAAGACCGAGATCGCCCGGCGCCTCGCCAGCCTCGCGCGCGCACCGTTCGTGAAGGTCGAGGCCACCAAGTTCTCGGAGGTCGGCTACCACGGCCGTGACGTGGAATCGATGGTCCGCGATCTGGTCGAGAACGCCGTGGCGATGGTTCGCCGCGAGCATGCCGAGCGGGTCCAGGACCAGGCCCGCGCCAGGGCCGAGGAGCGGATCTTCGACGCGTTGTGCGCGTCGCGCGGCATCCTCGATCCCAAGCAGGTCGGCTACGTGCTGCAGGACGGCCACATCTGGCGGCCGCCGACCATGGAGGAGTTCGAGGCCCGCCAGAAAGAAGCCGAGGAGTCGGGTGAGGCCGCGCAGAAGGCCGCGGCCCGCGAGGAGCTGAAGCGCTCCCTCGCAGCCGGCGAGATCGAGACCGACGTCGTGGAGATCGAGGTCGTCGACGACCGCACGCCGACGCTGAACATCACCGGCCCGCAGGGCAACGACGCGATGGGCATCGACGCCCGCGCGCTGCAGGAGATCTGGGGACGCCAGCCGCAGCGCAAGACCAAGGTCCGCCGCCTCACCATCGCCGAGGCTCGCAAGACCCTCGAGGACGAGGAGGCCGGCAAGATGCTGGACGACGACCGGATCCAGACCGAGGCCCTCGACCGGGTCGAGAACGACGGGATCCTGTTCATCGACGAGATCGACAAGATCATCTCCAGTGGCGGCGGCGACGGGCCGGACGTCTCTCGCGAGGGGGTGCAGCGCGACCTGCTGTCGATCGTCGAGGGCTGCGACGTCTACACGCGCTACGGCCACGTCCGCACCGACCACATCCTGTTCCTGGCGGCCGGCGCGTTCCACTTCCACAAGCCGAGCGAGCTGATCCCCGAACTGCAGGGGCGCTTTCCGGTGCGGGTCGCGCTGCGCCCGCTGACCGAGGCCGACTTCGTGCGGATCCTCACCGAGCCGCGCAACAGCCTGGTGAAGCAGTACCAGGCCCTGTTCAAGACCGAGCACGTCGAACTGGAGTTCCAGCCCGACGGCCTGGAGCGGATCGCGCACCTGGCCTTCCGCCAGAACGACCTGCTGCAGAACATCGGCGCCCGCCGGCTGTTCACGATCCTCGAGATGCTGCTCGAGGACCTGTCGTTCCACGCCTCCGAGCGCAGCGGCGAGACGATCTCGGTCGATCGGACCCTGGTCGACGAGGTCCTGGGCGACACCGCCGACGACCCGGATCTGATCCCCTACCAGCTCTGATCCGGCGGTCGAGGCAGGAGGAACCGATCCGGGCGGAACCAATCCGGGTGGAACCGAGCCCACCGCGCCTCGTAGTTGGCGACCCCACCCGCACCCTCGACCGGACCCGACTCGTGAAGGACATCGACCCGAGCATCGTGGAGCGCGCCCAGGCCGGCGACGAGGACGCCTGCCGCGTGATCCTCGAGGACCTACATCGCCCGGTGCTCGCCACCGTCTACCGGTTCCTCGGCTCGCGCTACCGCGCCGAGATCGAGGACGTGGCCCAGGAGGTGTTCCTGAAGGTCTTCCGGGCGATCGAACGCTTCGACCCCGACCGCGGCGTGAAGTTCACGACCTGGGTCTACACCTTCGTCCGCAACCACTGCTTCGACGTCCTCAAGAAGCGCCGCCTGCGGACCGTCTCCCTGAGTCCGGCCGACGACGAAGACCGCCCGCTCGAGCCCGGCGACCCCGACGCCCCCGCCCCCGGTCGCGGCATCGAGAACAGCGAACTCGGTCACAAGATCGAGGAGGCCCTGGAGACGCTCGGCCCCGATCAGCGCCTGGCGTTCGTGCTCCGCGAGTACGAGGGCATGGACTACGCCTCGATCGCCGAGATCACCGGAGTGTCCGAGGGCACCGTGAAGTCCAGACTGCACCGCGCCAAGGAGGCACTGCGCCAGCGCCTGCAGCCCTACGTGGAGGCCGGCGCATGATCGGTCCGTCCCTGAAGGCCCGATTGCTGAAGGCCCGACTGCTGAACACCCGACTGCCGAACCGCGAGCACGCATCGAACCCGGCTCGCGAGGAGGATCGATGCGCGACGGCATGAACGACGGATCGCCGCCCACCGACCCGACCCCGAACCACCCCGAGCACGAGGCATGGGCGCGGGATCCCGGCGCCTTGCGCGGCTTCGACGCGGCGCTGGAACTGCCTGGGATGCCCGAGATCTCGTCCGACTTCGTCGCCCGGACCTGGGCCAGGATCCAGGCCGACCGCCGACAGATCGCGACCGAAGCGGCACGCGTCGACGAAGCACCGCTGCCGCCCGAGCTGCTGCGTGCCTATGCGGCTCCCGAGCCGAGCAGCGACTTCGTGGCGCGGACCTTCGCGCGCCTTCGTGAGTCCCGTGCCTCGAACGACGAGGACTCGGCATTGCGGGACGCGCTCGATTCGTTCGCGCCGCCACCGACTTCTGGTGACCTCGTCGAACGCACGCTGTCGGCGCTCCGCCTGGAGCGGACCCGGCTACGGATCGTCAAGGACACGCCGGTCGTCAAGGACAGGCCGGCGCAGACGGCAGCCGAAGTGTCGGATCGATCGGGACCCGCGGGCGTCGCTTCGTCGAACGGACGGCCGAGGAACCGCTGGTCGCCGAGCCGGATGGCGCTGGCCGCGGCGATCCTGTTGGTGGTGACGTTCGGCGGCGCCCAGGTGCTGCGTGGCCTCGGCGGATCCGGTGCGGATCCCGAGAGCGCCGGCGTCGTGGTCCAGGTCGCATTGCCGGAGACGTTCCCGCCGAACGCAGAGGACTACTCGCCGACGCCGATCGGCACCGCCGTGGCCCGCTCCTCCGAGTCCGGTCACGTCGGTGCCCGTCTCGGTCAAGGTGACGGCCTGCTGCTGTTCGCCGCACTCGACGCCGCCGGAACCCGTGCAGGAGGGCCGCGATGAACGCTGCGATCCACCGTTTCGCCAGCGGCAGCGCGCTCGCCGTTCTCGGCCTCGCCTGCCCGTCGGTCGCCCAGACCGTCCCCGCGGCGACCGCGGTCGAGACGCTGCTGGCCGAGATGGACCGGTGCTTCGGCCGCCGCGATCTCGACGGCTTCCTGGCCTGCTTCCAGCCGGTCCACGTCGAACGACACGCCCGCTTCGCGCAGCGCCTCGAACAGGTGTTCGCGTTCGGGGTGGAACTCACGCGTGCCAGCGCGGTGCAGAGCGATTGGGTGCTCGGCAGCCACCGCGTGTCGTTGGTCCGCGCCGAGACCCGCAGTGCCCGCGACCCCGACCGCGATCCGCTGGTCGAACACGCCCTGATGGCGTCGCAGCGGACGCAGGCCGGAGAGACGCGCGCCACGGCCTGGATCGAGGTCGACGCGGCGATCCTCGGGGTGCTCGCTGCGGGCGGCACCGGCGGCGAGCCCCCACACACGCTGCGCTGCCACGCCTGCAACTACCACATCGATGCCGGCGACGACTGGCTGATGGTCCCCAACGTCAAGGACCGCATCGGCTGCCTCGAGTCGCTGTCTTTCTATTCGCTCGACACCGACCTGGTCGCCGACCTCACCATCCATCTCGCACGGGCTCAGACGGCTCCTCCCGCCAGACGTTGGCTCCGCGACATCGCGATGGCCCAGTGTCGGGACGTCGACCCGGAGATGCTGCCGATCGAACGCTGGACTCCGCCGGCCTACGGACCGGACATGCCGGCTCCCGCCCTGCTCGACGGCGCCCGCTGCGAGGTCCCCGCAGGCGTTCCCGGCCAGGGCGCCAGCGTCTACCTCGCGGTCTACGGCCGGCTCGGTTACCTGATCTCGGTGCACGGCCGCAAGGCGGCACTCGAGCAGCGCGTGTCCGAGGAGGTGGGCTCCACCGTCGACCGCCTATTGACCAGCTTCACCCTCCTCGATTCCGACCTGGATCCGACCCAGCTCGAAGTCCGGATCCTCGAGGAGCGGATGGGCAGCAACCTGGACGGGGTCGCCTTCACCAACAGCCGTTTCGATCTGAGCTTCCCCGGCATCGACGGCTGGGACACCCGCCTCGATGCGGGCGCCTACGCCTTCGACGCCACCTGGAGCTGCCCGCGCCAAAGCGGCCGGTTCCGACTCCGAGGCCTCGAGCCACCGCGCGGCTACAGCCGCTGGACCCCGGAAGCCGCCGACATGGTGCTCGCGCCGATGCTCCGAGAACTCGAGCTGTTCGAGGCCCGGACGAGAAGCGAGTGGATACGGATGCCGGACGAACCGAAGAGTGACGGGTTCCGCTGGCGACTGGACCTCGAGAACCACGACGGCAAGCGGGCCGGGGCGCGCCACCATGCCCTCACCGTCCGCCTCGCGGAGGACCTGATGGTCGTGACCGACGCCGAGAGCGACTCGGCCGACGAAATCCGCATCCTGAAGCGTTCCGATGGCGAGCTGAAGCGCGGTCGCTGAACCGGCACCCAACCCGCACCACACGCTGCGTTCAGGCGTCCACGGCCAGACCTTCCGCGACCCCGGCGGCTACTTGCCCGCGTCGGCGCCCTTCCCCTCGCCGCCCGCGGCCGGGTCCGGCGCCGGCGGCGGGAACAACGAGGCCGTCGACTCGAGCGCGCCCCGCAGCGCCTCGGCCGCCGCAGCCACCGTAGCGGCCCGCTGCTCGGCCGTCGCCCGCGCCGCGGCGACCTCGGCGAGCGCCGCATCGGTCTGGGCGACTTTCGCCTCGAGGGCCTTCCGGGCGGAGGCGAGTTCCTGGTCCTTTGCGGCGATCTGGCCGTTGAACTCCTGGAGCCGCTGCTGCCGGTTGGCGAGTTCCTTCTCGAGCTTGCGAACCCCCGCCAGCTGCTCCTCGATGCCGACGCCGCGCTGCCGCGCCGCTTCGAGATCCTCTTCGAGGGCCGCCAACGTCGCGAGCTCCCGCGACAGGTGCTGGGCGGCGGCCGCCCGTTCGGACTGCACCTCAGCGATTCGGAGATCGAGCGTCCCGACCGACTCCTGCAGCGCCCGCAGCGACTCCTCCCGCTTGACCAGTTCCCGGCGGTAGGCCTCCACCTCGCGGTCGATACGCTGGAGTTCGGCGTCCCCACGGGCCTCGCGCACTGCGTTCCAGCGGGGCGCCGCACAGCCGGCGAGCACGGCGGCGACCAGCCAGGCCACCGACCGGATCGACCGCGAACGCCCCCCAGACCGGGGAACGCGTGCACCGAGCCGCGAGGTCGCTATCATGTCGCGCCCGATTCTGGACCCGAGACCGATGGAACGCACGCTCATCCTGTTCAAGCCCGACGCCGTGCAGCGCGGGATCACCGGCAAGATCCTCACCCGCTTCGAGGAGAAGGGCCTGAAGGTCGTCGGCATGAAGCTGATGAAGATCTCGCCTGACCTCGCCGCGACCCACTACTCGGCGCACAAGGGCAAGCCCTTCTACGACGGCCTGGTCCGCTTCATGACCAGCTCGCCGGTGGTCGCCCTGGCATTGGAGGGCATCGGCGCGATCACGATCTGCCGCAAGATGATGGGCGCCACCTTCGGCTCCGATGCCGAGCCCGGCACCATCCGCGGCGACTTCGGCGTGAGCCGCTCGTTCAACCTGATCCACGGCTCCGACAGCCCCGAGGCCGCCGAGCGCGAGCTCGGACTGTTCTTCCCCGAGGGCCTGGTCGACTACGAACTCGACGGCTTCCGGTGGACCTACGATCCCGTCGAGGAGCTGGGCCAGGGTTGAGGAGGGCCGTGCACGGTCGGCCTCCGAGAGGCACACCGCACCTGCCCGGTCGGTCTTCCGCAGCGGTCCACCGACCGTGACCACCGGCCCAGGACAGACCGCCGCGGAGCTGGCGAGCGCCTGCGCGGAACTCGCGACCACACTCGCCGACGGGATCGTCATCGACGTCGTGACCCTGGAGGATCGCGACGACCTCCTCGTGTTCCTCGAGACCGACCGCGGTCGCCACGCACTTCACGTGGCGCCGGGAGGACGACGAGCCCGGGTCACGACCACGCGGCGCCGCTTCCCGCGTCGGCGTTTCGCGACCGGACCGCGACCCGACCGGCTGCGTGAACTTCTGGTCGACGCCCGCTTCACCGGTGCCCACGCCGCACCGGGTGAACGGCTCTGCACGCTGGAGTTCGCTGCGCATGGCTCCGCCGCCGAAGCCCTCGTCCTGGCCGTCGAGCTGTTCGGTCCTCGTGGACTCTGGACGGTGCTCGATTCCGACCGACGGATCCTGGTGCTGTCGCGCCTGCCGAGCCAGAAGCATCGTGAGCTGCGCCCGGGCTCGGTCTATGCGCCGCCCCCTCCGGCGACGCACACCTCGCCGGCCACACCGGACGAAGCTTCCGAGCAGCGATTCCAGCCACCGATCCTGGAGGCGCTCGACGCCTTCTTCACTGCAGCGGATGAGCGCGAGGAACGCCATGCGCGCCGCGACGGGCTGCTGCGGGCCCTCGACAAGGCGATCGCTCGGGCCGAGTCGCGTGAGCACGGTGCGCGGGCGCAGCTCGAGGCCGCGGGCCGCGCCGACGAGATCCGCACCCAGGCGGACCTGCTGCTGGCCTACGGACACGGCCTGCCGAGTGGAGCGACCGAGCTGCACGCGCCGGATCCCCTGGACCCGCAGCGCGAGGTGGTGATCCCGCTCGATCCGCGCCTGAAGCCGCATGCGCAGGCCGCCAGGCTCTATGACAAGGCCAGGAAGCACCAGGACGGTGCCGAGGTCGCCGCCCAGCGTGCGCATGCCGCGGCCGAAGATCGAGCCGCACTCGAAGGCTGGCGTGCGCGGCTCCTCGCCGAGGATGCCGAGGCGGACGACGTCGCAACGGTCGAGGCCGAACTCGCCCGACGTGGACTCGTCGACGCGCCGCGGCGCCAGCCCAAGGCGCAACCCGACGAGCAGAAGCTCCGCAAGCTGACCGGGGGCGAGAACTTCCGCCGCTTCGAGTCGCGCGAGGGCCTGATGATCCTGGTCGGGCGCGACGGCAAGCAGAACGACCGCCTGGTCACGCGGGTGGCACGCGGCAACGACCTGTGGTTCCACGTCGGCCGCGGCTACGCCGGCAGCCACGTGCTCGTACGCGTTCCCAAGAACCGCAATGCCAGCCTGGAGACATTGCTGGACGCGGGCACCCTGGCGATCCACTTCAGCAAGGTCCGTGGCGCCGAACTCGAAGAAGTCGTCTACTGCCCGGCCAAGAACGTCCGCAAGCCCAAGGGGCTCCCACCGGGAACCGTCGTGCCGTCCCGGACCAAGAGCCTCCGGGTCCGCAGGGAACCGGAACGACTGAAGCGACTACTGGACGGCAACGACGACGAGCGGCGATGACGAGCGACGAGCGAACCGACGACGACCTGCAACGCGCCCGCCGCCGCCTTCGCCAGGTGGAGGCCGAGCTGCTGCGCCGCGAGGGAGACGCCGTGCTTCGAGAGGAGCGGACGCGCGCCCGGTTCGACGTCGTCGAGAGGCTCCTCGCGTTGGGCCACGCGGCCGAGGCCGACCAGGAGACCGCCACCGCGATCGCCGAGTCCGAAGCGCTATGTCGGGATCTCCCGGGCGAGGACCGTGCCCTACTGCTTCGTGCCGATGCCTGGCTGCTCCGCGCCACGACCCTCGCGGAGGTCGCAGCGGCTGCCCGCGACGCCGCGCGCGAACGGCCCGACGAGATCCCGGACGGCGTGCCGCCCGATCCCGAGGACGCCCAGCGCTTGTTCCGTGCCGTGGTGGACAGCCTCGATCCGATCCGCGACCACGGCCCGGCCCCTGCGGCCCGATTGACCGCGGCCCATCGCCAGCTCGCGGTACATCTCGAGGACACCGGCCGGACCGACGATGCCTTCCCGCACCTGAACGTGGCGCTGCAGTACGCCGAGCTGGCGGACCGCGAAGCTCCGGGGATCACCAGCAACCGTGCCGCCCTGGCGTTGGTCCACAACGCACTCGGCCACCACTACTCCCACACCGACCGACTGACCGACGCGCGCCGACACCACGAACGCTCGCTCGCTCTGAACGAAGCCCTGATCCGTGGCGCCGAGACCCACGGCGAAGACGCCCGCTACTGGCGCGAGTGCCTCGCGACCGACCACGAGAACCTCTGCGACCTGCACGCCCGCAGCGGCGACCGACAGCAGGCGCTCGAGCACTCCCTGCGCTGTGCCGAGATCCGCGACGCACTCTGCGCGTCGCCGCACGCGCCGACCGACCTCAGGATCCAGTTGGCCGACGCCTGGCGTGACGTCGCCGAACTCTCGCTCGATCTCGGTCGGGTCGACGATGCTCTGCATCGCTACGCGGTGATGCTGGACGTGCTCCGCGACGTCGCGAAGCGACGGCCGAACGACGAGGATGCCCAGTTCCGCCTGGCCGACGGACTGCTGGTCCACGGCTACGCCCTGGAGGATCAGGGCCGCCTGGCAGATGCGCTCGAGGTGTTCCGCCGCGCCCTGGAGGTCGACCGGCACCTGATCGAGCTGTCGCCGGACGAACCGCGCTGGCACGCGAACACCGCCCACTGCCATCTGTGCCTCGCCCTCATCCTGCTCGACTCGGACGACGAGGCGGATGCCGACGAGGCCGCCGAGCACATCGAAGAAGGCCTGCGCCTGCTGCACGACCAGCTGCGCCGGAACCCGAACGAGCACGGCCTGCTGCGCGACCTGGCCCACTTCCACGACGAGCTCGCCGCGGCCCACTCCCGGGTCGACGCGATCCGTGAGGCGATCGAACACCACGTCGCCGCAGAGTCCGCCAACGTCCGCCTGATCGAACTCGATGGCCGCGATCAGGAGGCCCTGGCCGACCTCGCACTGACCTACGACAGCCTTGCCGAGTTGCACGAACGGCTCCGCGATCTGATCGAGGCGACCCGCTACGGCGAGCTCGCGATCCGCACCGAGGAGCGACTGTGCGCCCTCGACCCGGAGAGCGTGGAGTACCAGACGCGCCTCGTGCAGGCGCTGCTCCACCTCGCCCGGACCCACTCCGAACTGCAGCGCCCGATCGAGGCGCTGCAGGCCCTGGAACGCGCCCGGACCCTCGCCGCACGGCTCGCCCGACTGGTTCCCCGCGACGACCACGTCGCCGGCCTCGGTGCGCAGATCGAGCGCGGAATCGGCGAATCGCTGCGCGAGGATGGCCGTCTCGACGAGGCCGAGACGGTGCTCGCACGCTCGGTCCACCGCTTCGCCGCGTTGGTCGCCCGCACCGAGCGGCCGCAGGACTGGTTCATCGCCCAGGCCGAGAGCCTCGAGGCCCTCGCCGAACTCCGGCTGGAATCGGGACGCGCCGAACAGGCCCTCGACGACCTGCGGCTGGCCGTCCAACGCCGCCGCGAGGTGCTGGCCTTCGGGCCCGACGACCCCGCAGCAGCCCGCGAGCTGGCCCAGACCCTGGAAACCGAAGCCGAGGCCCGTGAACGGCTCGGCGACATGGACCGCGCCGTCGAGCTGCGCGCCGAAGCCGCGAGACTGTTCGAGCGGTTCGGCGAGGAGTGAGTGCGCTACCCGCGACGGGGAGAGCAGCGTATGCGGTCCGCAGACCGTCCCACGCAGCTCAACTCCCCGACTCGTCGTCGCCGTCGATGGGGTAGCGGGGACCGGTGAACGGCACGTCAGGCTCCTCGGGCTCCGCGCGGGCCGCGGCCTCCTCGGCGGCCAATGCCTTCTTCGACGCTCGGCCGATGAAGCCCAGGAACTCCAGCTCGACCTCCAGTCGATGGCCCTCGGGCAATCGGACCAGCTCGCCGAAGCGCCGGATCAGCCGACCGCGCAACACCGAACTCGCATCGTGGATGCGGACACCCTCCGGAGCGTGGAACTGAGCGGCGACGAAGATCTTCTTCATCCCGACCGACGTGTCGACCACGACCCGCAGCCGACTGACCTCGTCGAGCGCCTCGCCCGCCGTACGGAGCCCGCTCTCGATCGCGTCGCGGGCCACGCGCACCGTCCCGCCGGGTGCCTCGCTGACGACGTGGGTCGGCGGCGTGTGCGGTGTGGTGCCGTAGATCAGCCACAGGAAGTTGGCGACCAGCAGCACTCCGGCGAGCAGCGCCAGCAGCTGGAAGCTGCCGTTGCCCCGCACCGCGAGTTCGAACGTGCCCTCGGCCGGCAACGGACCGCTGCTGCTGGCCGCATCGGGAGCGAGGTAGATCGCCAGGACCAGCGTCGCGGCAACCACGGCGACACCCACGTCGAGCGCCACCAGGAGCCGACCGAACAGACCCTTCAGATCCCGCGCTGCTGCCACACCGCTCTCCTCGATTCAGCGTCCTCGGGTCATCGCTGCTGACCGAAGAACCGGTCGATGAAGCCGGTGTCGATCTCGCCGTTGATGAAGTCCGAGTGCTCGAGGACCCGCAGGAACAGCGAACGGGTGGTGGCGATCCCCTCGATGCACATCTCCTCCAGGGCGCGGCGCGCGGTCGCCAGGGCCTCGCGGCGGGTCGCCCGATGGATGATGAGCTTGGCCACCATCGAGTCGTAGTGCGGAGGCACGCGGTAGCCCTGGTAGGCGTGACTGTCCCAGCGCACTCCCGGCCCCGCCGGCGCGATCAGCGTCTCGATCAGGCCCGGCGACGGCTTGAACGCCGCGTCGGGGTCCTCCGCGTTGATCCGGAACTCGATCGCATGGCCGGTGACCTTGATGTCGTCCTGGGTCACGCTGAGCCGCTCTCCGGCCGCCACGCGGATCATCTCGCGGATCAGGTCCACGCCGGTGACCTCCTCGGTCACTGGGTGCTCGACCTGGATCCGGGCATTGACTTCGATGAAGTAGAACTTGCCGTCACGGTCGAGCAGGAACTCCACCGTGCCCGCCGACTGGTAGCCGGCTGCTTTGGCGAGCCGGACCGCCGCCTCGCCCATCGCGGTGCGCTGCTCGTCGCTGAGCACCGGACAGGGACTCTCCTCCACCAGCTTCTGGTGCCGGCGTTGCATGGAGCAGTCGCGTTCACCGAGGTGAACCACGTTGCCGTGCTGGTCGGCGAGGATCTGGATCTCGACGTGTCGCGGTCGGTCGATGTACTTCTCGATGTAGACCGTCGAGTCCTTGAACGCGCTCTCGGCCTCGGCCCGCGCCGCATGGAAGCCGTTGACCAGGCTGACGTCGTTGTGCGCGACGCGCATGCCACGCCCACCGCCCCCGGCGGCGGCCTTGATCAGCACCGGGTAGCCGATCTGCCTCGCGACCGCCAGGGCTTCGGCCTCGTCCTTCACCGGACCATCGGAACCCGGCACGTCCGGAACTCCGGCGGCCCGGGCGATCTCCTTCGCGCGGACCTTGTCACCGAGCGCCGCGATGACGTCTGCGGGAGGCCCGATGAAGCGGATGTTGCAGGACTGACAGACCTCGACGAAGTGCGAGTTCTCGGACAGGAAGCCGTAGCCCGGATGGATCGCCTCCACGTCGGCGATCTCGGCGGCAGCGATCAACGCGGGCACGTTGAGGTAGCTCTCGGAGCTGGGCGCCGGGCCGATGCAGACGGTCTCGTCGGCATAGCGCAGGTGCAGGAGATCGCGGTCGGCCTCGGAGTAGACCGCGACGGTCTCGATCCCGAGTTCCTTGCAGGCGCGGGTGATCCGGAGCGCGATCTCGCCCCGGTTCGCGATGAGGATGCGGCGGAACACGGATCAGAGGCCCTCGATGACGAACAGGGGCTGACCGAACTCGACCGGTTCGCCGTTCTGGACCAGGATCTCGACGACCCGACCCTCCATCTCGGCCTTGATCTCGTTCATCACCTTCATCGCTTCGAGGATGCAGATCGTGTCGTCGGCATGGATCTCGGTGCCGACCTCGGCGTAGGGCTCGGCATCCGGAGATGCGGCCCGGTAGAACGTGCCCACCATCGGTGACTTGAACACCGAACGCGCCGATTCGTCGACCGCCGGCGCACCACCGGCCGCAGCCGCACCGACACCGCCCGAGGCATCGACCGCGGCTGGCGCCAGTGCCGCTGGCGCACCCGCCATCGGCGCAGCGGCTGGCGCGTAGCCCACGACCGACACCGGCGGATCCTCCTTGAGGCGCACGCGCAGCTTGCTGCCGGCTTCTTCGAGTTCGACCTCCACCGCACCCGCGGCGACCATCACGTCGATCACCCGCTGGATCTCGGCGACCCGATCGACGGGCCCTTCGATCTTGCGCCGGCCGGCGGACTTCTTCGCGACTCCCTTCTTCACGGCCTTCCGCGCCGCCGCCTTCTTGGCAGTCGGTCCGCCCACGGCCGCCGCCGCCTTACCGCTGGACGACCCGTCGGCCGACGCCTTCTTGCCAGCAGCCTTCTTGCCAGCCGCCTTCTTGCCGGTCGTCTTCTGGATCGGAGAGGAACGCCGCTTGGCCGCCGTGCTGCTCGCGGGGGCCTTCTTCGCGGACTTCTTGGTGGTCTTCCGGGCTGCCATGATGGATCGGCGCTGCCGGCACAGGACTGCGTGGGACCGGCAAGCTTGGAGGGATCCCGGAGACTCTACGGAACGAAGCCAGCGCGGCCCAGCGAATCCGCGGGTTCGGATCGCGCCGCCTCACTCGGGCGCTGGAGTGCCCGGCGCGCCTCGCACCCATTCTCCGCTCCGCCCGCCGCGCTTGCTGAGCAGCTCGACGGCCTCGATCCGGATCCCCTTCCGCACCGCCTTGCACATGTCGTAGATCGTCAGCGCCGCCACCGAAGCGGCAGTCAGCGCCTCCATCTCGACGCCGGTCCCGGCCACGCAGCGCGCCACCGCCCGGATCTCGAGCTTCCCCGCGGCGGCACCACCCCCCGGGTCCATCGGCTCGATCTCGACCTCGACCGCGGTGAGCGGAACCTGGTGACAGAGCGGGATCAGTCGAGCGGTCTCCTTGGCGGCCTGGATCCCGGCGAGTCGCGCCACGCCGAGCGCCTCGCCCTTGGGCAGCCGGCCCTCCAGCAGGCGACGAAGCAGGTCCTCGCCCAGATCGACGATCGACCGGGCCACCGCCTCGCGCTCGGTCGACGGCTTGGCGCCGACGTCGACCATGCGCGCCTGGCCTCGGGCATCGAGATGGGTGAGAGGCGGATCAGGATCCGGGGATTCGGTCATCGCGGTGGCGGTCGACGGGATACGTGCTCGGGACCTTGCCCGAGATCGCCCGGAACCGGAAGGACCGCGGCGCCGAAACCGTCGGATCCCGACCGGCGCCGGGAGCGGTGACTCGATCCGCTCCGGCCTCTATCCTCACGCGGCCGGCCGCCCTCGCGACTAGCCCGGCGACCGGAACGCAACGGAGCCTCGATGCAAGCCAAGCACCACGCCCCCCCCGCCCGCACCAAGCCGACCGCCGTGCTCACCGCCCTGTTGCTCGCCGCCTCGGGCGTCGCCCAGGACGAGCTGCAACGCGAGGTCACCCGCGAGCTGGCCCGCGCCGATGCCGTCGGACTCGCCGGGGTATGGTCCCTCGGCCTCGACCTCGCCGACCTCGACGGAACCGAGGATGCACTGGCGAAGGCGCTCAGCGCGGCGGGAGAGAGTCAGGGCCCCCTCGGCCGACTGGCGGTGGCCTCGGCGTTGCGCGAACTCGCCGACGGCTCGCTGTTCGGCAAGGAGATCCTCGACGTGCTCCGCCCCGTGCTGGAGCAGGACGACGGCGCGCTGCAGGCCGCCGCGCTGTCCTTCCTCGCCGAGGAGGAGCTGTTCAACCGCCGTATCGCACCGGAGGTCGCCGCCATCCTGCTCGGCAAGGTCACCGACGATCTCGCGCCGCCGCCGGCCCGGGTCGAGGCGGCCCGCGGCCTGTGGCGGATCGGCGACGAGGATGGCCAGCAGGCGGCAAAGCGGACGCTCACCGACTTCCTGCGCTCCCGCGACGACCGTCTGCGAGTCCAGGCCGCGCTGGCGCTCGCCGACTTGAACACCGACTCGACCGGCCCGGCGTGGAACGTCCTCCGCGAGATCGCCGACCAGCCGACCCCCGAGGGCCGGTTGGCCGAGAGCTACCTGCGCCGCGAGGAGGAGCGCCGGCTGTTCCAGCGCCGCCTGCAGCAGATCATCCTCCGCCAACTCGACGGCGAGCAGCCCGACGACGAGTTCGCGCTACTCCGCGAACTGATGGTCACCGCATCGAGCCAGCACATCCGCGGCGAGTCGTTCGACGACGACCAGATGATCGAGGCCGCGGCCAAGGGGCTGATGCGCTCGCTCGATCGCCACTCCGCCTACTTCACCAGCGACGAGTTCCAGCGGTTCTTCTTCGACCTCAACCGCGAGTACGGCGGCATCGGCGCGTTCGTCAACTTCGACCGCGACGAGGTGTTCTCGATCGTCCGCCCGATCTACTCCGGCCCCGCCTACGCCGCGGGCCTGCGCTCGGGTGACAAGATCCTCGAGGTCGACGGCTGGGAGACCACCGACCACACCTCCGAGGAGATCATCGCGCGGCTCAAGGGCGAGCCCCAGACGACGGTCGTGCTCAAGGTCCTCCGCCCGGGACTGCAGGAAGCCCAGGACATCGCGATCACCCGTGCCCAGATCACGGTGCCCTCGGTCAACTGGGACATGCTCCCCGGCGAGATCGGCTACGTCGAACTCATCAACTTCGCCCAGTCGACCGCCGACGAACTGCGCGCGGCGATCGAAGCCATGCAGGCCGAGGGCCTGACCGGCGTCGTGCTCGACGTCCGCAACAACACCGGCGGCTATCTGCTGGCGGCCCGCGACGTGGTCGAGATGTTCGTCGAGCCGCGCAAGCTGGTCGTCTACACCCAAGGGCGCGAGCCGGATGATCGCCTCGAGTACCGCACCCGGGCCGGCCACCAGCTCAGCACCGAATTGCCGTTGATCGTGCTGACCAACGAGTACTCGGCATCCGCTGCAGAGATCACCGCCGGGGCGCTGCAGGACCACGGCCGCGCGACCCTGGTCGGCGAGCGGACCTTCGGCAAGGGCAGCGTGCAGCAGCTGCTGGAGCTGCGCACCCGCCCGCCGGAGCCGTTCCAGGACGGCAACGACAACGGCGTGCGCGACGACTGGGAGGACTACGAGGATCTCGACGAGAACGGCAAGTACGACGTCGGTCCGCACATGAAGCTGACCGTCGCACGCTATCACCTGCCGAGTGGTCGCAGTCTCCACAAGGAGATGGACGGCGACGGCCGGATCCTGAACCCCGACTGGGGCGTGACCCCGGAATTCGAGGTCGAGCTGCGCGAGTTCTCCGCCAAGGATGCCTGGAAGAACTCCGAGATCTTCGAGCTGTTCCGCCAGAACCGCTTCCAGGACTTCGCCGAGCAGCTGGTCAGGCTCGATCCCGACCTGGCGCTGCAGCTCGCCGACGGCGACGGCCGCGACGTCGCGCGCTACCCCGGCTTCGAGGAGTTCTACTCGAGCCTCGACACCAACCTCGCCAAGGACGACGTCCGGCGCTGGGTGCGCTACCTGCTGCGTGACGAGGTCGCCGACCTGCGCGGCAAGGCCTACCCCGGCGGGCGCGCGGTCGGCGACTACCAGGAGGACGGCCAGCTCCAGAAGGCGATCAGGCTGGTGCTGGAGCGGACCGGCCGTACGGTCGATTCGGTGCCGGCCTACGAGTCGGCCCTGCGCGAACAGACTGGCGAGGACCAGACCGCGCGCGCCGGCGACGGCAAGTGACCAGCGATCGGTCGCCGGCCAGCTCAGTCCCCGGCCAGATCAGTCCCCGGATTGGGCGCCGAAGATCGCCTCGTACTCGTTCATCATCTTGCGACGACGCTCGTCGAGGATCGCGCGGACCCCGGCCTCGATGTCCTCGGGGCTCCGGATCACCTGCGGGGTGACGAACACGATCAGGGTCGTCTTCGACTTGCTGGTGACCTTGTTCTTGAACAGCCAGCCGAGCAGCGGGATGTCGCCGAGCAGCGGGATGCCGGTCTCGGTCTCGGTGTCGGTATCGGTCACCAGACCGCCGAGCACCGCGGTCTGACCGCTGCGCAGCAGGACCTTGGTCGCGATGGTGCTGGACGCGATGCGCGGCAGCGCGATCGAACCTTCACCGGTGCCGGAACCGACCGTGAACACGTCGAACCCGGGCGGCGCCAGCGACGAACTGCCCGTTCCGGACAACGCATCCGACTTCGGGATGATGTCCATGATCACCTTGTCGGTTCCCGGCACGACGTGCGGGATGACCAGAAGCTGGAAGCCGGTGCTGACCGGCGAGTTCGGCGCCTCTTCGACCACCAGCTGCAGGCCGCCGGCCTGACCCTGCTCGGAGCGGGCCTGGGCGTAGCGGATGGTCTCACCGACGAAGATGGTGGCGATCTGGTGATCGAGCGCGATCAGCTTCGGCGCCTGCACGATCTGCGAACGGGTGTCCTGCTTGAGCAGGCGCAGCGTCGAGGTGACCTGCGTCATGTCCAGCGCCCCGAACACCACGTCCGGCATCAGCGTGTTGCCGGTCGGGTTCATGTTCGAGTCGGCGAACGGGCCGGCCCGTGAGTCGTTGGCGATGATCGCGTCGTCCCAGCCACCATGACCCAGCGAGAATGGCAGCGAGGTCGGGATCTGGCCGAGACCGAGCGAAGCGCTCCAGCCACCGTCACCGGGCGACACGCCGTAGTCGAGGATGTCGGTGTTCGTGGTGGTCACGAACTTGACGTCGATGAACACCTGCGCCGGCTCGACGTCGATGCTCTGGATGATCCGCTCGATCTCGTCGACGACCGGGCGGGTGTCCTTCACGACGATCAGGTTCTGGCCCTCGAAGTACTCGAGCACGCCGAGTTCAGGAGTCAGCGCGCGACGCAGCGCGTCCAGCAGGCGGAAGTTCTCGTCCTGCGGGTTGAGCCGCTGCTGCGAGAACACGTATTGGACGTACTCCGACTCCAGGAACGGCATGTAGGCCGACATCGGGCGGACGTAGCGCAGCTGGAATTTCTTGATGACCAGGTCCTCGCGCATGTTGTCCGGCGGGACCACGCGGAGGATGCCACGCTCCTCCTCGACCACCACGTAGCCGAGCGTCTTGGCGGTGGCCTCGAGGGCATCGCGCCAAGGGATGTCGCGGAGCCGCAGCGTGATCGAGCCCTGCACGTCGGGCGAGACCACGATGTTGGCGCCGGAGATCTTGGCGATCGTGTCGACGACCTTCTGGACGTCGGCGTTCTCGAACGCGAAGAACACCCGCGCGGGCTTCTCCACCTTGAGGACGTTGGTGCCCTCCTCGACGACCACGCAGCCGGCGGCCTCGGCGACCAGCTCGAGCGCCTGGCGCCATTCGACGTCCTCGAGGTCGATGGTGACCCGCTCCTCGATGGCCTCGTCGATGACGATGTTGACGCCCGACTTGCGCCGGATCGCCTGGACCACGTCCCGCAGCAGACGGTCGCGCAGCCGCAGCGTCAGCCGCGAACTCCGGTCACCAGCCTGCGTGAGGCTCTCGACCCCGGAGTCGGGGTCCTGCTGGGAAACGGGCTCCTGCGCCCCCAAAGTTCCGAGTGCCAGCCCCAGGGCCGCAATGCAGCCGAACAGGGCGGAGATCCTTGCCTGCATCATCCGTCTTCTTCCCTCCTGGGAAGTCCGATCGATTCGCCTTCGCACCGGGCCCCTCCCCGTCTCGGCCACCTTTGCCTGAGCGGCCGGGGGAACCTGGGACCTGTCCCCATGTCATCGGATGCCGAAGGCTGGAGCTTGACGGCTGAAGCTGCGCTCCGACGGATTCCTTGCCACGATGGCCGGTAAACCGGACCACTTGCGAGCCACGCCGCTCGGTCGCCTCCGCGAACTCCGAAACGCGAAGAGGGCAGCGCCTCGTGAGGCACTGCCCTCTCGGGTGCGACGTCCGCAGCGCGTCGTCGCAGAACCACGTGCTCGAGCGAGCCGCTCGGCTCACCACTTCTTGGCGAGTCGGAAGCCGCGGAACACGAACTCCGCCTCCTCGCGCCCGACCCGTCGCAGCAACAGGTCGTCCTGCACGTAGTCGCCCTCTTCGAAGACCGACCCGTTGAGCAGGAGGCCGCGACGGCCCTCGTCAAAGACCACCACGCCGTTGATGTCGAGCGAGATCTGCGCGAAGTCCATCGCCGCCTCGACGTTGAGCCGCAGCATCTCGGCCTCGACCGCGAGCTGGGCACGCGGGTCGTCGGGCTCGAACACGAGCCGTTCCTTGAGCGCGTCGTGTCGCGCGATCGCCGTGTCGAAGTCGTTCTTCCGGACCGCCGAACGCATGTCGGCGATCATCGACTCGATGTGCTCGATGCCGATCAGATGCTCGGTCTGACCACCGCTCTCGCCATCGAGCTGACCGAGGATCCTGCCGACCGGACCGACAACGTCTTGGTTCCAACTCGGCAGCAGCGATGCGCTGGTGATGCGCGGCGACTCCCGGGCGATGTCCCCATCGAGACGCTCTGCCTCGGTCCGCAGCTGACGCTCGAGCCGCTGCTTCACCAGGTAGTTGCTCTCCGCCTCCCAACGATCCCGTAGCTCCACCAATGCGGAGACCCGCGGCATGAACTCCTGGATCCGCTCGAGCTGCAGGGACCGGGGGTTGTCGCCGTTGGACAGCCCGCCGATCCGGGCCCGCGGATCGAGGAAGATGTCGCGACGCCCTGCGACCTCGCCGAGCTGGTATGCCTCCAGCGGCAGCGAGTCCATGCCCGCCGTGATCGCCTCACGGATCCGCTCCCGCTTCTGCGGATACTTCGGGATCTCGACGACCGAGTCGGCCGCACCGCCGTTGTAGACGTAGGTCTCGACCACCAGCTGGTAGCTGTGACGCGGGTCGTCCCCGGTCACCGCCGCCTTGTCCAGCTCATCCCGGTCGGCCGGCTTCACGTTGAAGCTCACGACGCGGATGAACCGGTCGTGGTTCTCGAACGCATTGACGAACTCGAGGAACTGCCACAGCGTGCCCTCGACGTTGAGCAGGTACGAATAGTGGCTGTATTTGCCGCGCTTGCCATCGGTTCCCTTCAGGAACGACGGCACGGTCACGCCGGCATGCCGCGCGAAACCGTTCGTCACCCGGAGGAAGTCGCTGACGAAGGTGTGGTCCGGGAGGATGCGCGTGTAGGCATCGACGTTCTCGCGCAGGATGATCACATCCTGCTCGAGCTTCGGGATACCCGCGACCTTGGTCTTCGCGGTCTGGACCTGTTGTTCGTCGGTCGCGATCACCGCGACCTTCTCCTCGACCAGGCCCTTGGCCCAGTAGACGCCGCCACCGGCAGCCGCGCAGAGCAGGGCCGCACTGGACGCGAATACGATGATCTTCTGCTTGTCGTTGAGCTTCGCCATCGTAGTCCTCACTCCTCACGCCACTTGGCGGCGGGCTTGAACGTGAGCTCCAGCGGGAAGGTCATCGCCTCGCTCGGATCGCGGTCTTCGTCGAGGACCCGGCTACCCGTCGGATAGGTGCTGAGCTTGACGTGCTCGTAGAACGGTGCCACGTAGAGGTTGTCGAAGAAGTCCGCGACGAGCCGCATCTCCGAACCCTGCACGAAGCCGGGCATCTGCAGCTTCGGCCCCTCGTTGGCACCCTTGCCGTCGGTGACCCGCAGGCTCTTGAGCCACACTCGAGGGCCGTCCGCGTCGGTGTTGACGTTGACCAGGTCGACCATCTCGTCGAGCACCCGCGACCACATGATCCGCGACTTGCTGATCTGCTGGATGGTCTGGGCGCGCTCGCGGAAGTCGGCCTGCTCCTTCGACAGGGCGCCGTGGTACTGGACCTGCTCCTGCATGCCCGCGAGCTCGTCGCGCACACGGGAGTGCTGCACCTCGAGGCGTCCGAGTTCCCCGAAGTAGACCAGCGCGAACCAGCCGAACGCGCAGCACACGCACACGACCGACAGCAGCACGGTCGCGAACAGCTTCGGGGACGTCCGCTCGGCGCGGCGATAGTCCTCAGGAAGGAGGTTGATCCGAATCATGTGTGGGTGACTCCTGCCCTGCGCGCGACCCTGGGGATCGCGCGAACGGGCTGTACGCGATCACGCGACCTGTGCCGCCAGTCCCACCGCCACCGCCAGCTGCGGAGCGGTCTGGTTCAATGCATCGACGTCGACGTTGTCGGCCTTGACCTTCAGGCCCTCGAGCGGGTTCCACACCCGCGTCCGCTTCTCGAAGATCTTCTCCAGGCTCTCCTCGAGGAACGGCAACAGCACCGAGCCACCGGAGAGGTAGACCTCCTCGACCTCGCCCTCGAACTGGTTTTCGAAGAAGTCGAACGAGAGGTTGATCTCGTTGCCGAGGTCGTCGAGCACGCCGGCGACGGCGTCCTGCACCTCGACGACCTGGTCCTGCGGGTCCCGCTTCAGCGCCTCGGCTTCGAAACCCTCGAGGCCGAACCGGCGGGTGATCGCGTTGGTCAGGTCCTGCCCACCCATCGCCACCTCGCGGGCGAAGTAGGTCACGTTGTTGCGCAGGATGTTGATCGACGACTTGGCGAAGCCCACGTCGACCAGCGCCACCGTGTGGTCGCTCTCGCGCAGCCCCGGGCTGACGATGTCGTTCAGCTCGAAGGCATTGCCGAGCGCGAAGCTGTCGACGCTGATCGAGGTCGGCTGCAGGCCGAGTTCGGTCAGCATCTCGGCCTGGTCGGTGACGAGCGACTTCTTCGCCGCCACCAGCAGCACCTTCATCTCCTCCTTGCCGCCCTCCTGGGCAGAAGGCACGTCGGCGAGCTTCTGGGTGTCGAGCTCGACCTCCTCGACGTCGAAGGGGATGTACTTGCTGGCCTCGAAGCGGACCGCAGCGTTGAGCTCGTCGTCCGACATCTTCGCCATGTTCAGGTAGCGGAAGATGACCGACTTGCCACTCACCGCCGACGCCACGCGCTTGGTTCGGAACCCGCCGGTACGAAACAGCTCGGCCAGCGCGTCGCGCCGCCCCTGCTCGTTGGCGATGTCCACCTGCGCGAACGCGGTGATGATGTACTCGAACTTGTCCTGGGTGAGCTCGACCGCCTTGATCGAGTTCGACCCGATGTCCAGCCCAACGATGCTCTTGCGTTGTTTGAGCATGTGATTCCTCGTCAGCGCAGCGCCGATCCCGGCACAACGGTGCCGCTCTCGAACTGACATCGGCCGCTGCAGGGTCCGGAGTTGAGACCGCGCCTCCCGCGGTCTCGAAACGATGCCCCGTGGCCCGCCCCGACCTCGGAGCGGCGGGGACGGCCTCGCTCAATCCCGCGAGGCGCTGGCACCGCGCTGCTGCATGGCGGCGACGAAGCCTGCCAGGGCATCCACATCGGCGGCCAGCTCGGCCCGCGGATCGTCGGCAGCGAAGTCCATCCGCCCGGCGAGTTCGGCGTGCATCCCCGCTGCGCGGTCGAGCCGGTCTTCGCGGATCGCGGCGAGCATCGCGGCGCGGACCCGGGTCAATGCGGCGAGATCGACGGGCGACCTCGTCGTCGGGACCGCGGACGGCTCCGGCTCGACGGTTCCGACGACCATCTCCTCGGCGACGTCGAGGACGGGCTCTCCGGCCGACTCCTCCAGCGGCGCCGGTTCGGCCAACGGCATCGCCGGCGCGAGCGGGGTGACGGCGACCGGCTCGACCGGGGCCGCCGACTGCGTGCGCGATTCCGCGACCCGCACCGGCGGCGGCGCGCTCTGCTCGGTGGAATCGGTTCGGACGACGGTTTCGGAGCTGCTGCACGCGCAGACCAGCGCGGCGCAGGCCAGCATGGTGATTCGTTTCATCGGTGCCCTCTGTGTGCAGAGGAGACGTGCTCCCCCACCACACCGATCGACACCGACTGTCTCAGCGCTTGACAGGTCGAACTCGCACTGTCCCGTCCTGCGACACCGAGTCTGTGAATCGATCCAGGTTACAGACTCGGTCCAGGCCTCTGCGGCCCTCTTCGCGGGCCGAGTGAGCCCACGAAGGACGTCGCAGATCGCAACGGTACCGAACCGCGACGGGCGTCGCGCCTCACGCCCCTCCACGCTGCGAAGGTCACTCCTCGCCGAATCCCGACTCGACCAGCGCGCGCAGCGCGGCGAGCTGCTCGGCCGCGTCGCTGCCCTGGCTCTCCAGGTCGAGGACCGCGCCGTACTCCGCGGCGAGCATCATGATGCCCATGATCGACTTGCCGTCGACCGACTCGCCGCCCTCGCGTGATACGCGAACCTCCGCCGCGAAGCGGTTGGCGGTCTGGACGAACAGGTGCGCCGGCCGCGCGTGCAGGCCGTTGCGGTTGGTAAGCTTCACGCTTTCCCGGATCGCGCTCAATCTGGTGCCCTCTTGGGTGTGTTGCCGCCGCGCTCGATCTCGCGGTCAGCCAGGAGGCGCGGTCCCCAGCCGCACGGCCGCCGCGCGCACGGAGTGACGACGGCCGCAGCCCTTGGCTACAGCCCCTTCTCCTGCAGGAGCTCGCGGATCGCCGCACCGTCCTCGCAGCCCTGGATGAAGCGTCGGAAGTCGGCGTCTCGAGCGAGTCCCGAGATCCAACGCAGGACCGCGAGGTGGTCCTCGGCGGCCGAGGACGGCGAGACGATCAGGAACACGGTGTGGACCGGGCGCCCGTCGACCGCGTCGTACTCGACGCCGTCGAGCGAGCGGGCCAGGGTCATCGAGACCGCGGTCACGTCGTCGAGCTTCACGTGCGGGATCGCGATCCCGTTGCCGATGCCGGTGCTGCCGACTTTGGTCTCGCGCTCCTCCAACGCCTTGCGGACGTTCTTGGCGTGCTTCTTGGCGAGCACGCCGCCCGCGACGGCCTGCGCGACCATCTCGTCGAGGACGGCCGCCTTGGTGGTGGCGTCGAGGGACTCCACGATGACTGCGGATTCGATCAGGGACCGGATCATGGGGACTGTGACAGGAGGGGCCAGGAGGCGGGAGAGTGGTCGGCCACCGCGGAGGGCAGCGGCCGAGGCGTCACGAACGGACACCGATCACGAGAAGTCCGGCTTCGCGCCACCCTTGTGGTGCTTGTGCTTCTCCTTGGACTTCTTCAGCTGCCGTTCCATCTTGGCCACCAGGCCGTCGATGGCGCTGTTGAAGTGGTCGCTCCGCTCCTGGGCGACGAGGTGCTGGTGGTTGTCGATGTGGACCACCATCTCGACCTCCGGGGACTCGTGCGGTCCGTCGACGATGATCTCGATGCGCGAGATCTGGTCGTTGAAACGCGGCAGCTTCAGCGCCTTCTCGGTGGCGTAGTCCTGCATCCGCTGCGACACGTGGCCGTGGCGGCTGGTGATGTCGACCGTGACCTGGCCGTGGTGATTCATCGACTGTCTGTCCTTTCGAAGCGAAACGGGGACGAACCCCGAACGGAGGGGACGCACACCCCCGGACCATCGCCCGGTTGCGGGCACCGGATCATCCGGGTCCCTCCGCGAAGGACCCCACCCCGCACTCGGCCGCGTTGACGGCCCAGGCGGTTCGGGGGTCGAAAGCCTCCGGAGGATACAGGACCCTCAGGAGATACAAGCCCTCGGCGGGCGCATTGAATCCGGCGCGGCGCCGGTCGCAGGACGCCAGGATCGAGGCGACGTCGTCGGGCTCGGAACGCCCGACGCCGACATCGATCAAGGTGCCAGCGATGGTCCGCACCATGTTGTAGAGAAAGCCGTTGCCTTGCGCGAACAGGTCGAAGCCGTGCGGCCGTCGGACCACCCGCAGCTGGTCGATCCGCCGCACGGTGCCGCGCTTGCGCTGGTAGCCGGGATTGGAGGAGAACGCCGCGAAGTCGTGCTCTCCACGCAGATGCCGGGCACCGGCCCGGATCCGCTCCAGGTCGACCGGCCGCCGGATCCAGTGGACCCGCCCGCGGCCGAACACCGGAAGGATCCGCGAGACCACCGAGCGGTAGACGTAGCGCTTGCCGGACGCCGAGAAGCGGGCGTGGAAGCCCGGCGGCACCCGCCGGCAGTCCCGTACCCGCACGGTCTCCGGCAGGTGGCCGTTGACCGCCCGCAGCAGATCGTGCGGCTCGAAGTCCCGCGGCACGTGGACGTGCGCACACTGACGCAGCGCGTGCACACCCGCGTCGGTCCGTCCGGCGCCGTGCACGACCACCGGCTCCCCGAACAGGTGACCGAGCGCCTCCTCCAGCCGCTCCTGCACCGAGTCGAAGCCCTCTTGCCGCTGCCAGCCGGCGAAGCCGGCCCCGTCGTAGGCGATCGTCAGCAGGTATCCGTGCAAGGTCGAGTGGCCGTGCGGCAGGCGCGCGGCCCCCTTGAAGAGACGCCGGCGGCGGCTGCCGTCGGCCGATGCTGGCCTTCAGGAGATGTGGGGACCGGATTCCCGGCTGCGGTGGACCGAGGGATCCGAGACGTGGCCGCGGACCGGTCGGGCCGCCGCACGCCGGCGTTCCCAGCTAGAGGGAATCCCCAGCTCTCCCCTATATTTCGCCACGGTCCGGCGCGCCACCGCGACGCCGCGGCGGCCGAGTTCGCGCACCAGGTCGTCGTCCGACCATGGGTGCTCGGCGGTCTCGGAGTCGATCAGCTCGCGGATCCGTGCCTGCACCCCGCGGCGGCCGACACCGCCCTGCGCATCGCCGCCCCCCCCGCCACCTTTCGCCGCCGCACCGCGGGCGCCGTCGAAGAAGCTCTTCAGCGGGAACACGCCGAGGTCGGTGCCGACCCACTTGCCGGCGATGGCTCGGCTCACGGTCGAGGTGTGCAGCCCGAGTCGCGCCGCGAGGTCGCTCATCCTGAGCGGCCGGATCGCCGTCGGGCCGCGCTGCAGGAACGCCGCCTGCTGGGCGAAGATCTCGGCGGCGACGCGGGCCAGGGTCTCCTTGCGGTGCTGCACGGCGTGGATGAGGTCACGTGCCGCGCGCAGCTTGCCACGCAGGTAGCTCCGCACCTCGCGGTCGGCAGTCCGGTCGTCGGCCAGCGCCGCGTAGTCCGGGACCACGCCGAGCAGCGGCAGCGACTGGTCGTCGACCACCACCTCCCAGCGGCCGTCGGGACCGCGGAGCACCTGGACGTCCGGGTGGACCGGCGCCGCCGCCTCGTCGCGCAGCTGGTCGGCCGGTCGCGGCAGGAGACCCGCGATCCGCTCCAGCAGCATCGCCAGCTCGTCGTCGTCGATGTCGAGGGCCCGTGCGACTTCGGCGTGCCGTTGCCGCGCCAGGTCTTCGAGGTGGTCGTGCAGGATCCGTTCGATCTGCGGACGGTCCGGATCGGTCGTGGCGACCTGGGCGAGCATCGCCTCGACCGGCCCGCGGGTGCCGAGTCCGACCGGCTCGATGCGCTGCAGCACCGACAGGGCATCGTCGAGCCCCTGTTCCCCGAGGCGTTCGGCGAGTTCGGCCCGCTCCAGTTCCAGGTAGCCGTGCTCGTCGAGCAGACCGGTGAGCTCGAGGACCTTGCCGCGCAGCTCGTCGGCGAACTGCTCCAGTGCCAGTTGCTCCTCGACGTGCTGGAGGATGTCGAGGCCGCGGCCGGGCACCTCGGCCATCAGCTCCTGCTTGCGGTCCGAGGCCTCGTTGCCGGCCGGCCGCCGCCGCGCGTCGAAGTCCTCCCACGACGGTTCGCGCTCGTCCGCGATCCGCTCCGACTGCTTCGGCGGCAGGGTCTCCGCGCCCTGTTCCGCGGCGACCAGCTCCAGGGTCTCGTTCGACTCCAGCTCGTCGTAGAGCTTCCGCGTCAGCTCGGCATGGGCGAGCTGCAGGACCTCGATCGACTGCAACATCCGCGGAGCCAGCGTGAGCCGCTGCTCGGCCCGGAGGGCCACCTCGGTGCGCATTCTCATCGCTCGGGTCCGGGAGCTGCCTCGCTCCGTCTCCCGGGCAGTGGATCGGCTGGATCGCGGACTCGCTTGAGTCGCGACACCGATGCCTCACCCCCGCCGCCGCTTCGGCCGCGACTCCGGCTCCGCCTGGCGCGGATCCTCGGGCCACGAGTGCTTCGGATAGCGGCGCCGCAGCTCGCCGCGGACGTCGTGGTAGACGTTGTTCCAGAAGCTCTCCAGGTCGCGAGTCACCTGCACCGGGCGGTGGTTCGGACCGAGCAGATGGAGCAGGAGCGGGTGACGACCACCGAGGATCGCCGGGGTGCGCAGCTGGCCGAAGAGTTCCTGGAGACGCACGGCCAGCACCGGCTCGTCGCCGGCGAGGTAGTCGATGCGGGCCTGGCGGCCGGTGGGCAGGGCGACCTTGTCGGGGACGTCACGGCGCAAGCGAGCCGCGACGTCTCCTGGGAGCGTCTGGCGCAGGACCTCGGCGACCGGCGCGTCTTTCAGGAAGCGCAACGACCGCTTGCCGGCACACAGCGACGCCGCCGCGGCCGCGATCTCGGCATCGCCAGGCACCGGGACTCCGGCTTCCGGATCCGACCTGGCGAGGAAGCGCAACCGCGCCTGCAGCTCCTTGATCGCCTGCTGACCGTCCCCCAGCCAACGGAACGGATCACGCGCCAGCACCTCGGCCAGCAGTTGCTGCACCCGCTCCTCGTCCTCGCGGCGCGGACCACCGCGACGCTCCTCGAGCGGCAGGTCGAAGAAGGTCCGGCGACGGATCACGTGCAGCGTGCCCGCGTCGTCGAGTTCGAGGTCGGTGCTCTCGCCGAACGCATCGGGCAGCACGTCCACCAGCAGCTCCTCGTCGAGGCCCAGGCCGAGACGCAGCTGTGAGCGGGTCCGGCGCCGCCGGTCACCGAAGTCGCCGACGTCGAGGGCGAGGACCAGCGCCGAGTCGTCGTGCAAGGCACCACGCCGCCACTCGAGGCCACGGCCGCCGACCATCAACGCCTGATCGACCCCATCCCCGGCGCGGCGCGCGACGCGGTCGGGGAAGCCGGCGAGCAGCGCGCGAGCGAGCGCCGCGCGGCGGGTGGCGAGGTCCTCCGCTCCGCCCCCGACCCGGGCGCCACGCAGCAGGCGCTCGCGGCCGCGGACCACCGCCCGGGCCACGTTCGGCAGGATCGACTGGGCGCGGCAGGCACCGCCACCGAGTCCGTCGCGCTCGGCGCGGGCCAGCCGGTCGAGCCGGTCCTCCAGGTCGACCGGCGCGTGGCGGGCCTCGTCGCCGGCGAGCAGCTCCCGTTCGCCGAGCAGAGCACACGCGGTGGCGATGTCGTGCAGCGCCCGACCATCTCGACGGGCCTCGACCCACGCCCGAGCCAGCCGCGGATGCATCGGGTGACGGAGCATCTCGCGGCCGCATGCGGTGACCCGGTCGTCGGGCTCGAGCGCCCCCAGACGCCGCAGGAGTTCGCGCGCCGAGGCGAGCGCCGCGGCGTCGGGACGCTCGAACCAACCGAAGCTCGCGGTGTCGCGGCCGGCGAACGCCGCGACGGTCAACAGCGGTGCGGCAAGGTCGGCGCGCAGGATCTCGGCGACGTCGTGGTCGCGAAGCCCGCGGTCCTCGGCACGGCTCCACAGGCGGACGCAGCGGCCGGGAC
Organism: bacterium; assembly: GCA_030432695.1. Lineage (GTDB taxonomy): Bacteria > Planctomycetota > UBA1135 > UBA1135 > UBA2386 > JAUILN01. The sequence continues at coordinate 424,390 of JAUILN010000005.1, forward strand.
CGAGCCGGCCGGCGCGTCCGGCGCGCTGGTCGGCCGAAGCGCGTGAGATGCGCTCGACCTCCAGCACGTCGAGACCACGCGCCGGGTCGTGACGGACCATCCGCGCCAACCCCGAATCGATCACCGTGGTGACCCCCTCGATGGTCAGCGAACTCTCGGCGACATTGGTGGACAGGACCACCCGTCGGTGTGCGGGGTCGGGCTCGAGGACCCGGTCCTGTTCGCGCGCCGGCAGACCACCGTGCAGGGTCAGCACCTCGGCACCACGCCGCCGCGCGGCGTCGCCCACGCGCTCGCGACAACGCTCGATCTCGCCGACGCCGGGCAGGAACACCAGCAGGTCGCCGGGACCGTGATCGAGACTCCGCACCACCGCGTCGCGGACCCGGTCTTCCAGCGGACGCTGGCCGTCACCACCCTGGTCGGCGTAGTCGATCTCGACCGGGAACAGCGTGCCGTGAGCCTCGACCACCGGCGCGCCGCCGAGGAAGCCCACCAGCGGAGCTGCATCGAGGGTCGCCGACATCGCGACCAGCACCAGGTCGTCGCGCACCGTGTCCGCGACCTCGACCAGCATCGACAAGGCCAGATCGGTCTCGACGTGCCGTTCGTGGAACTCGTCGAGGACCACCGCGCCAACGCCTTCGAGGAACGGGTCCTGCACCAGCTGGCGGACCAGCACGCCTTCGGTGACGAACTCGATGCGGGTCGCTCCGCTCACCCGGCGCTCGTCGCGGACCCGATAGCCGACCTCGCCACCGAGTTCGGAGCCCCGCTCGAACGCCACCCGCGCCGCCGCGGCCCGCGCCGCCAACCGCCGCGGCTCGAGGACCACGACCTTGCCCTGCAGATCCGCCAGGTGGTCGATCAGCGCCGGCGGCACGCGGGTGGTCTTGCCGGAGCCCGGCGGCGCGGACAGCACCGCACGCCGCTCCCTGCCGAGGACCGCGCACAGCTCCGCGAGGACGGCGTCGACCGGCAGGCGCTTCAAGACCGGCATGGCGATCTCAGCCGAGGTCGCGACGCCCGTCGAGTGCGTCGGCGAGGATCGCGCTGGAGACCTGCGTGATGGTCGACCCGGCCGGCAGACCGCGTGCCAGTCGCGTCACGCGGGGACCGAGCGCGCGCAGCTTGTCGGCCAGGATCTCGGCGGTGCCCTCGCCCTCGAGGTCGGCGTTGGTTGCCAGACAGATCTCGGTGATGCCGTCGGCGCGCGCGCGGGTCAGCAGCTGCACGATCGTCAGGTCCTCGGGGCGGATCCCCTCCAACGCCGACAGCCGGCCCTGCAGCACGTGGTAACGGCCGCGGTAGCCGGACGACTCGAAGGCGACCACGTCGCGCGGGTCCTCGACCACCAGGATCCGGCCGGGGTCCCGCTCGGGATCGGCGCAGATCCGGCATGGGTCGTCCTCGTCGAGGTTGAAGCAGGTCGAGCAGACCCGCGTCGAGGCGCGCGCCCTGCGGATCGCTTCCGCGAGCTCTTCGGCGTCCTCCTCGGTGCCGCGAAGGAGGTGGTAGGCCAGCCGCTCGGAGGTCTTCGGCCCGATGCCCGGCAACCGGGCCAGGGCCCGGATCAGGCGCTCGACCGGACGCGGCCGACTGGGCACGCCCTCCGACCGCTGCCCCTCGCCGCGCGCTCCGCCCTCCGCACGTGTTGCCATCAGCGAATCCGGGTCAGCGAGCCCGGCGCAGCGAACTCGAGGAGTCCAGGAGACGGTCCGATCAGAATCCCAGCCCCGGCATGTTCAGGCCGCCGGTGACGCGCGCCCGCTCCTGGTCGGCGATGTCCTTCGCGGCCTGCAATGCCTGGCGAACCGCGACCGTGACCAGATCCTCGAGGGTGCCTACGTCGTCGGGATCCACCGCCTCGGGATCGATGCGGATCGAGCGCAGCTCCATCCGTCCATTGACCGTGCACTTCACCGCGCCGCCTCCGGCACTGCCCTCGACGATCCGCTCCGCGAGTTCCTGCTCGATCTCCTGCATGCGACGCTGCATCTCCTGCGCCTGCTTGAGGAGACTGCCCATGTCGCCGCCGAATCCCTGGACCATCTGTGGTTCGCTCTCGTTGCTGCCGGTTGCCGGGTGATCTGGCCGCCCCGGGGCGACCGCTCGGGTCGAGACTGTAGCATCGACGGGGCGACGGCGATCACCGCGTTCGGCATCGCACGCCAGGCGAACGCCGATCACGCCGGCGGCTCGCCGGGCTCGTCGGTCTCCTCGGAGTCGAGGAGGGTGCCCTCGAAGCGGGCGCGAACCCGCTCGACGTGCGCCGGCACCGGACCCTGGATGCGCCGCCGCCGCCGCACGGGTCCTCCACCCGGCGGGGCTCGCCCCCGCCCGCCTCGCGCAGGCTCCTCGGCCTCGCCGGCCTCGATCGACAGCTCGACCGTGGTCCCCGCGACGTCGTTCAGCACCTCGCGCAACAGGCGCTGGACGTCGGGGGACAGGAGCCGGTCGCGGTGCATCCGGGACGCCTTGCGCAGCCGCAGGATCGCCCGCCCCTCGGCATCGGGCCCACTCAGACTGCACGCCTCCACGGTGGAGCCGAGCATCGGCTTGACCTTGCGGACGGCGGCGAGGAAGGCCCCTTGCAGCGCGCCGCCCGCAGCGCCGGCAGCGGCTCCGGACCGCGCTCTTGCGACCGGCACGGGTGCGCCAGCTGCGAGCCCACCGGACTCCACCGCGGCGACCAGATCTCCCAGCAGCGGCAGGCTGCCCGCCTGCGCCATCCGCAGCAGCGCCAGCTCGAACACCAGCCGGCGATCGTCGAGGCGACGCAGCCGCTCGCGGCCGATCAGCCCGGCCTGGATCACCGCATCGAGGCGCGACACGTCGCTGAGCCGCGCCAGGGTCTGCAGCCGCTCGCGCAAGGCCCCGCGCGCCGCGACCAGCGCCGATTCGTCGCCGTCGACCAGCAGCAGCAGGACCAGGCGCAGCACCTCGAGCACCTCGCCCAGCGCCTCACGCTCGTCGATGCCGTCCGACACGACCTCCTCGGCGAACCGCACCGCCGGCGCGGCGTCGCCGCCGAGCAGCGACTCGACCACCTCCACCGCACGGTCGAAGCCGACGCGGTGCACGAGGCGACGGTAGGTCGCGAGGTCGAACGACTCGCCACGCTCGCGCGCCACCGGCAGGATGCGCTCCAGGGCGGTCTCGGCGTCGCGCATGCCACCGCGGCACGACAGCGCGATCTCCTGCAGCACGTCGTCGGCGAGCGTCAGGCCTTCCTTGTCGCAGATCGCGCGCAGCCGCACGACCACGTCGTCCTCGCCGACCCGGCGGAACAGCAGCACCTGGCAGCGCGATCGGATCGTGTCGGGGACCTTGTGCAGCTCGGTGGTCGCGAGCACGAACAGCACGTTGGCGGGTGGTTCCTCGAGGGTCTTCAGGAACGCGTTGAAGGCGCTCCGGGTCAGCATGTGGACCTCGTCGAGGATGTAGACCTTGTAGCGCGAGCCCATCGACGCGAAGCCGACCCGCTCGCGCAGCTCGCGCACGTCGTCGACCAGGTTGTGCGACGCCGCGTCGATCTCGACCACGTCCGGGTTGCGACCAGCCAGGATCGACACGCAGCTGCCACACTCGCCACAGGGCTGGGAGCTGATCCCCTGCTCACAGTTGACGGCGCGCGCCAGGATCCGCGCGCTGGTGGTCTTGCCGACCCCGCGGCTCCCCGAGAACAGGAAGGCATGCGGCACGCGCCCGGCTTCCAGGGCACTGCGCAGCGACTGCACCACCGCGTCCTGACCGACGAGCTCGTCGAAGGTCCGGGGACGGAACCGTCTGGCGACGACCTGGTAGGGCTCGGGGCGCTCGTTGGTCATGACGCGCTCACCATAGCCCCGCGGCGGACGGATCGCGCCGTCCTGCCTCGGCTTCGCTCCGGACGCCGGCAGGAGCATGGCACGCTTCGAAGGTGGAGTCCCCAGGCGATCCGAACACAGAGAGCCGCATGCTTATGGCTGCTCCGTTCCCGGCCTGACCAGGTTCGCATCGCCCACTCGCTCGGGACCCGGAGGCCCCACCTTCGAAACGCGCCCAACGCCAATCGGGCCCGAACCAGCAATCGGGTCCGAACCAGCAACCGGGCTCGAACCAGATCGAATCGCATCGGTCCCGAGCCAGAATGGATCGCCGCCCGCTCCGGCCCTTCGGGAATGGCGGAGAGGGGGGGATTCGAACCCCCGGCAGGCGTTAACCTGCACTCGCTTTCCAAGCGAGCTCCTTAAGCCACTCGGGCACCTCTCCACGCCGAGGGCCGGCGCGGGCTACGCGGCCGGTGGTGAGACCAGCCGCGGCGATCATCCGGCACCGGACACTGGGCCCGATCCCGGCTGCGGAAACTGAGAATTGAGGTCCCGGTCTCGAGAGCCGAGTATCGAGATCTCAGAACCACGGACCGTCCCGCCCGATCGAGTCGGACGGGACGAGCCGCGGAAAGGTCGGAGAGGGGGGGATTCGAACCCCCGGTTGAGTTGCCCCAACAACGGTTTTCGAGACCGTCCCATTCAGCCGCTCTGGCACCTCTCCGCGAGGTTCAGCACTGGCGGGCGCGGAAGGCCGAACATGATGCCATCCGCGCCCGGACTGTCAACGTCGACGCCGGAAGAAGTCCCGGAGCAGGGCCGCGCTGGCCTCGGCTCCGACGCCGCCGTGCACCGGGCAACGGTGGTTGAGGCGCGGATCGGCCGGCAGCATCGCGAGCGACCCGCAGGCGCCGAACTTCGGGTCACGCGCGCCGTAGACCACCCGCGCGATCCGCGCGTGCAACAGTGCCCCCGTGCACATCACGCAGGGCTCGAGCGAGCAATAGAGCACCGCACCGGGCAACCGCGCGTCGCCCGTACAGCGGAAGGCCTCGCGAAGCGCCAGCATCTCGGCATGCGCGGTCGGGTCGCCGAGTTCGACGCAGCGGTTCGCGGACTCACCGAGCACCGCACCGCCGCGGACCACCACCGCCCCCACCGGTACCTCCTCACGCGCCGCCGCGGCCTGCGCGAGTTCGAGACATCGCGCGATCCATCGCCGGTCGATCACGTCGAGTTCCTGAGGGCTCTGCTCGTCCATCCTTGTGATCCCCGAGGGGCGGCAACTATCATCCCCCGCTTCGGTTCCGGAACCATCCCGTGACGCCCACCAAGCGCGACATCCTGTCGGCCGCCGACCTTGGCCGCGGCGAACTCGAGAATCTGCTCGAGCTCGCCCAGCGGACCAAGGGCAAGCGCCAATCCCAGGTTCTCGCAGGCCGTACACTCGGCCTGCTGTTTTTCGACCGTAGTCTGCGGACCCGCGTCTCGTTCGAGGTCGCGGCCACCCAGCTCGGCGCCCACTGCCTGAACATCTTCGCCGACCGCGAGATCTACGACCTCGAGCAGGTCGAGCGGGCGGTGATGGACGGCCACGCCGAGGAGCACGTGAAGGACGCGGCGCGCACCCTGTCGCGCTACGTCGACCTGCTCGGGGTGCGCAAGCTGAGCCGCACGGGCAGCTGGGAGGAGGACCGCGCCGAACAGCTGCTGCGCAGCTACGCGAAGTATGCCGACGTGCCGGTGGTCAATCTCGAGTCGACGATGGAGCACCCCTGCCAGGCCATCGCCGACGTGATGACCATGCAGGAACACCTCACCAGCCTGAAGGGCCGTCGCTTCACGCTGGCGTGGTCGATGAACCCGGAGCCCAAGAACATGGGCCCGTGCCATTCGGTGCTGCAGCTCGCCGCGCGCCTGGGCATGGAGGTGACGCTCGCGCACCCGCTCGGCTTCGAACTCGACAAGGACATCGTCGAACAGGCCTCCCGCGATGCGGCGGACAGCGGCGGACAGGTCCGGGTGGTCAACGAACTCGAGGCCGGCGTGCAGGACGCCGAGGTGGTCTACACCCGCTCCTGGGGTTCGACCCGCTACTGGAGCGATCCCGAGCGCGAGATCATGGTCAAGCGCTCGTTGCAGAGCTGGATCTTCGACGAGGCGACGATGGCGCGCACCGCCAATGCGCTGTTCATGCACCCGCTCCCGGTGCGACGCGGCGTCGGGGCGACCGATGCCGTGCTCGACGGTCCGCGCTCGGTGATCTACGACCAGGCCGAGAACCGGGTATACGCGCAGAAGGCCCTGCTCACCCACCTCCTCGGCTGAACGGCGCACGCAGCGTCGAATCGCCCCGGGCTCGTCCCTCGGTCAGCTTCGTCCCTCGGTCAGCTTCGTCCCTCGGTCAGCGCCACCGCGCGCAGGCCGGCGTCGACCGCGACCTCGGGCCGATGACCGAGCGCCTCGATCGCCGGCCCCCCATCGGCCACCCAGCCGACTGCCGACGCCTCGCGCATCTTGTCGACCGACAGGAACCCCGGTCGCCGACGGAGCCGCGCGAAACCCTCGACCAGCGGGGCGACGAGGTAGCGGGGCAGCGCCATGGGGATCCGCAGCAGGCGGGCCCGGCGGCCGCAGGCCTGGGCGATGCGCCGTGGCAACTCGTCGGTGTCGAGCCGTTCCGGTCCCTCGACCGACAGATGGCGGCCGTCGACCGCCGCGAGCCTCACGACCGCGGCATGCAGGAAGGCGACCAGGTCTTCGACATGGATGACCGACAGTGGACGCGCCCGCCAAGGCACGACCGCCAGCGGCGCCAGGGCCTGATCGAACAACAGCGCGGTCGCCTCGTCGGCCGCACCGTAGACCACCGGTGGTCGGATCACGACGGCCCGAAGGCCGCGTGCGGCCCGCTCGCGCGCGACCTCGACTTCGCCGCCGAGCTTGCTGCGCCCGTAGGCGGAAACCGGCCGGCACGACCCGGGATCCAGGTTCGCGGTCGCCCCATCGACGCTCGGTCCCGCGGCCGCCAACGACGACACCTGGACCAGACCCGCGTCGGGCGCGACGTCCCGCAGCGCGGCGAGCAGATGCGCGGTCCCGGCGACGTTGGTGGCGTCGTAGCCGGCCTGGCCGAAGGCCCGTGTCGCGCCTGCCAGATGCACGACCGTCGCCGCACCCCGAGCCGCTGCGCGCAGGGACGCGGAATCGTCGAGCGACCCGGGCCGCAGGACTTCCTGCGGCAGGCCCAGCCGCGCCGCCCGCACCGGATCGCGCACCAGACACCGCACCCCACACCCGGCCGCGCGCAGTCGCGCGGTCAGGACCCTGCCGATGAACCCGGTCGCGCCGGTGACGAGGACCTCGTCCGCCATGTCCCCGCAGGATCCCGGATCCCGCCCACCGACACACCCTCCGTCTCCTCCCACCAAAAGAATTGTCCGCGACCCTACCGCTCCCCTACTCTGCCGCGGTCCAGGCGACTCCCGTCGGGGGCGGTGCGGCCGGCCGGTCGCATTCCATCCGTCCGGGATCGGTGCGACGCGCCCCGCGGCGATCGGATCACGTTGACCCAGCCCCCGAAGTCCCTTCTTCCGACGATCCCCGCGCGGAAGCACGAGCCGTCGATGCACCTACCGACGCTCCGAATCGTCTCGGTCCGCGAGCGAAGGGTGCGGCAACGGCTCGCACGAGTGCAGGGGGCGGCCTCTCGAGGTGCCGATCGGTCCGCAGGACATCCTTCGGGAATCGGCCTGCGAAGCGGTTCCTTCGGCCTCGGTCTCCCCACCGAGGCCCGGAGGACGGTAGTCTCGCAATCCTCTCCCGCCTGCCTCGCAGCCGGAAGCCGCCCCCCGACACGCCCATCGCCCGCGCCACCCGCCTCTCTCGCCCCTCCGGGACCCACCCGGCGCGGCCCCCAGCGCCCGGCGACCCCGCGAGCCGACGGCCCCGCCCGACCCGCCTGAACCCAGCGATACACCGTCGTGGATCTGTTCCAGAAGTGCTCGACCTTCACACGCGCCCGCGAAGTGCAGGCGTCAGGTCGCTATCCCTACTTCATCCCGATCGGCGGGAGCGAAGGCACGGAGGTCGAGATCGACGGCCGCCGGCTGGTCATGGCGGGTAGCAACAACTACCTGGGACTGACGCACCACCCGGAGGTGATCGACGCCGCCCGCCACGCGCTCGAGGAGTTCGGCACGTCCTGCACCGGTTCACGGTTCCTGAACGGCACGCTCGAGCTGCACGAGGAACTCGAACGCCGACTGGCCGCGTTCTTCGGCAGGGAATCGGCGCTGTGCTTCAGCACCGGCTTCCAGACCAACCTCGGCGTGATCTCGGCGCTGTGTGGCAGGGACGACGTGGTCCTCTGCGACCGCGAGGACCACGCATCGATCTTCGACGGCTGCCGGCAGAGCTTCGCCGAGCTCCGCAAGTTCCGCCACGAGGACATGGAGGACCTGGAGCGTCAGCTGGAGCGCAGCTGCCGCCCCGAGGTCCGCGGCAAGCTGATCATCGTCGACGGCGTCTACTCGATGATGGGCGAGATCGCCAACCTGCCGGAGATCTGCGCGCTCGCCCAGCGCTACGGCGCACGGGTCCTGGTCGACGAGGCCCATTCGGTCGGCGTGCTCGGCGCCCATGGTCAGGGCGCGGTCGAACACCACGGCGTGCACGATCAGGTCGACCTGGTGGTCGGCACGTTCAGCAAGAGCTTCGCGAGTCTGGGCGGCTTCGTCGCCGGTCCCGACGACGTGATCCACTACATCAAGCACCATGCGCGCGCGCTGATCTTCTCGGCATCGATCCCGCCGAGTGCGGCCGCCGCGGCACTGGCCGCGCTCGACATCCTCGAGAAGAACCCCGACCTGCGGGTCAAGCTCATCGAGAACGCCCACTACGTCCGTGACGGCCTCGCCGATCTCGGCTTCGAGGTCGGACGCACCGAGTCGCCGATCGTGCCGGTGGTCGTAGGCGAGCAGGACCGCCTGTTCTGGTTCTGGAAGCGCCTGTTCGATCTCGGCGTGTTCACCAACCCGGTGACGTCTCCCGCGGTGCCGCCGAACATGGACCTGATCCGCACGTCCTACATGGCGTCGCACACCCGGGAACAGCTCGATCGGGTGCTCTCGATCTTCGAGCAGGCCGGCACCGAGTGCGGACTGATCGGCAGCCGGGTCCCGCCGCACGCGGCGATGGGCGACTGACTGCGCAGGCCAGAGTCGGTGCTGGGCCGACCTCGGAGCGAAGCCGGTCAGGCGCTACCTTCAGGGCCATGACCCCCGCTCGCGGAACCTCGACGCTCTCCCTGCTCGCGGCCCTGGCCCTGGCCACCGCGACCCCCGCGGTCCGCGCCCAGCAACCGGCCCCTCCCGCTGGCGGCGACGTGCTCCGGACGTGGCCCGAGGGCACCGAGCGCACCTGGCTCGGTCCGGGCCTGTGGGCCAACCGCTTCGCCGACTGGCACATCGAGGACGGTCGGGTCGAGTGCGTCGGCACCCAACTACCGCTGCGCACCGCCCACCTGCTGACCCGCCGGATCCTGGATCGTCGCGGCACGATGCGCGCACGACTGCGGCTCCGCTCGATCGGGGACGCGCCGCACTTCGCCGGCCTGTGGATCGGTGCGGGATCGACCGACCTCGATCCGCGCGCGGCTGCTCTGATGCAGTCGACTCTCGGACAGGACGGCGGCTTCCTGGTCGGCATCGATGCAGACGGGACGCCGATCGTGCGCACCGCGGCCGATGAACCGACCCTCCGCGCCCCGCGAGCCGTGCTCCCCCGCGACGGCTGGCGAATCGTCTCGGCCGACAGCGAGGAGGCCGACGGCCCGGCCGCGAACGTCCTCGACGGGGATCCGGCGACCATCTGGCATACCCAGTGGAAGACCGCCAGGCCGTCGCACCCGCACCAGCTGGTGATCGATCTCGGCCGGCCGACACGGATCGGCGGCGCGCTGCTCCTGCCGCGCCAGAACGAGACCGCCGGCCGGACGTCGAGCTGCTCGCTGGCGTTCGCGGAGACGCTCGGTGACTGGACCACGGCGCTCGCCGACCAGCCGCTGCCCGACGGCCCCACCCCACAGACCCTGCATCTCACCGAACCGGTCACCGCCCGCTACGTCCGCTTCGTCGCGCACCGGGCCCATCAGGCGCGGCCGTCGACCACGCTCGCCGAGTTCCACCTGCTCGGCCCGGACGCACTGCAGGCCGACATGCCGGATCTGGCCTGGGCCGGGGACGTGGCGGAGATCGAGGTCACGGTGACACCCGACGCGGACGGCACGTCGTCCGTCGGCGTCGCCCGCATCGATCCCACGACCGGCCGGAAGCTGGTCGGGATCACCCGCGGCGGCATCCCGGACCGGGAACTGGCCGGCAATCTGGCGCTCTGCGCCGACCTCGCCCGACCCGCGGTCGACGGTCGGGTCCGCTTCGAAAGTCTGACGGTCGACGGCTCGCGAGTCGGCCTCGATGACCGCGCCGCCTACGGCCCGTTCGCCGGCTGTCAATACACGCTCAGCCGCGGCACCCTGAAGCTCACCGCGCAGCTGATGCCGGTAGGCGACGGCGAACTGGGGCAGGTGGAGCTGCAGCTCCGCGACGCCGACGGTTCGTGGGCGACCGTCGACCGCGCCGAGGTGGTCACCCCCAGTTACACAGCGCACCTTCGCGTCGAGCCCTGGCCCCACGCCGGCCGTGCAGTCGCCTACCGGGTCCGCACCCCGCTCCGCGACGCGCACGGCGCCACGCAGCTCCCCACGTACGAGGGCACGATCCGCGCCGAACCGGGCCCGGACGAGGTCGTCACGCTCGCCGCCTTTTCGTGCAACCAGAACGTCCGCCACGGGTTCGGCCGTCCCGGCTACCCGTGGAACCGACAGGCCCTGTGGTTCCCCCACGACGACGTGCTGCCCAGGGCCCGCCACCACGATCCCGACCTGCTGTTCTTCGCCGGCGACCAGATCTACGAAGGCGACAGCCCGACTCCGCCGGTGCGGGCGCCCGAGCGAGCCGCGGAACTCGACTACCTGTACAAGTGGACGCTGTTCCTGTGGGCCTGGGGTGACCTCACGCGCGACCACCCGACGATCACCATCCCCGACGACCACGACGTGTGGCAGGGCAACCTCTGGGGTGGTGGAGGTCGTCACACCACGCGCGACAGCGCCGGCGGCTACACGATGCCGGCCGCATTCGTGCGACTGTGTGAGCGGACGCAGACCAGCCATCTACCCGATCCGTTCGACGCCACGCCGGTCGAGCAGGGCATCGGCGTCTACTACACGTCGCTCGAATGGGGTGGCGTGGACTTCGCGATCCTCGAGGACCGCAAGTTCAAGTCGGGACCGTTCGGTCTGGTGCCTCCGTCCGGCTCGAACCGACCCGACCACGTCACGGATCCGGACTTCGATCCGACGACCGCCGACGTCCCCGGCGCGACCCTGCTCGGCGCGCGACAACTCGCCTTCCTCGAGGATTGGGCCACCGACTGGGGCCACGGCACGCGCCTCAAGGCCGTACTCTCGCAGAGCCCGTTCGCCGGCCTCGCCACCCACCACGGTGGCAGCCTCGCCTACCTGGTCGCCGACTACGACAGCAACGGCTGGCCACAGGCCGGACGCAACCGGGCGCTCGCCGTGCTGCGCGAGTGCTACGCGTTCCTGATCAGCGGCGACCAGCACCTGGCGACACTCACCTGGCACGGCATCGACGACTGGCGCGACGCCGGCTGGTCGTTCGTCGTGCCGTCGATCGCCAACTTCTACCCGCGGATGTGGAACCCGCCCGGCCGGGTCGGCGCGAACCGGGAACCGGGAAGACCGGCGTGGACCGGCGACCACCTCGACGGCTTCGGCAACAAGGTCACCGTGTTCGCCGCCGCCAACCCCGGCACAGGCAACTCCGGCGCCGCGTCGATCCTCGACGACGGCATGCCGGGCTACGGCATCGTGCGCTTCGATCCGGAGGCGCGGACCATCACCGCCGAGTGCTGGCCGCGCTCCGCCGACCCCGCCAGCTCCGACGCACGCCTCTACGACGGCTGGCCACGCACGATCGCCCAGACCGACAACGATGGCCGGGAGCCGAGCGCCTGGCTCCCCACGCTCACGGTCGAAGGCCTCGACGAACCGGTGGTCGAGGTCCGCAGCTCTGCCGATGGCTCCCTGGTCCGCGCCTGGCGCGCCCCCGGCCCGGAGGTCCAGGTCGGCGTGTTCGCGACCGGCCGCTACGTGGTCCGCGTCGGCGACCCCGACCGCGGACTCTGGCAGAGCCGGACGCTGGAGGCCAAACCAGAACCATCGCCGGATGCGCGGGTGGTCTTGACGTTCGACGGCGAAGATTGAGGTTCCGATGCGACGCCGATCACGACTCCTTCCCCGCGGCGTTGCCGCGACTCTGCTGTCTTCGCTGCTCGCGGTGACTCCGGCCGCCCAGACCCCCGAGGTCCCGGCGCCGGTCACTCGGCCAACCGCCCGCCAGATCACCGTCGTCGGTGAGGTGAAGATCCTCGAGGTCGACACCAGCCGGGGTCCGGTCAACGTCGCCTGGACCGCCTTCGGCCCCGACATCGCCGTCTTCGATCCGGCGTTCCCCGAGGGCCTGTACGCGATCCGCGATCAGCTCGGCGAACGGACGGATCGGGTCCAGGCAGTCGCTCTGTCACACGGCTCTGCGACATCCCTCGAGCCACCGCTCGCCGAGTGGTTCGCGGGCACGGTGGTCGAGGACATGGGTGGACCGAGAGCCCATCCCGCCGCGCTCGAGGTCGACGGCGAGCTGGCGATCACCCGCGGCGGCGTGCGCATGGTGCTCCGCTCCGCCCGAGACCTCGCCGCCCCGGGCCCCGCGCTGGTCGCCCATCTCGACCAGGCCGGGATGCTGTTCGCCGGCGCGCTGGGCAACGCGCCGGAGACCCTGGACGGGGTGCCGGACGCCGGCGGCTGGCGCCGTTGGGCCGACGACTGGTCGCGGACCGTCTACGCGCGGGTCCTGCCGATGCGCGGATCGGTGCAACGCCCGAGCTGGCTGCTCAAGCTCCGCCACGAACTCGACGCTGCGCTGATCGCCGAGCAATCAGCGGCCTCGCGACTCGGCAGCCTGCGGGGCGCGAGGGTGGCGCTCGAGATCGATCCATCCGACCGATCGCCCCTGCGCATCCTGACCCGACCGCTCGACGACGCACTCCGCCAGCGACTCGCCGCGCTGAGTCCGCGCGTGATGATCGTCGAGGCCCGCAACCGCGACGACGCCCGCCAGCACGCCGCCACGGTGCACGCCGCCGACGCGAGCTTCTGCGACGCCGAGTTCCTTGCGGCCGCCCCGGAGCTGCGGTGGATCCAAGCCTGGTCGGCAGGGGTCGAGCGCTACCTCGCGGTCGACGCGCTCCGCGAACCCGACCACCTGGTGCTGACCAACATGCGGGCGATGTCGGGCGCGCCGATCGCCGACCACGCCTTCGGCATGCTGCTATCGCTGACCCGCAGCCTCGCCGCGCACCGCGACGCCCAGACCCGCAGCGCCTGGGATCGCAGCGCGGGGCGGATCCACGAGGAGCTGGCCGGCCGCACGCTGTTGGTGCTCGGACTCGGCGGCATCGGCACCGCCTGCGCCGAGCGCGGCCACGGCTTCGGCATGCGCGTGCTGGCGGTCGACGTCCGCCTGGAGCCGAAGCCGGAGCAGGTCGAGCGGATCGTGCTCCCCGACCAGCTCGACACGGTGCTTCCCGAGGCCGACGTGGTGATGGTCTGCGTGCCGCTGACCGACCAGACCCGCAACCTGCTCGATGCACGGCGCCTCGCGCTGATGCCGCGCGGCGCGCTGCTGATCAACGTCGCCCGCGGCCGCGTCGTCGACACCGAGGCCCTGTTGGCAGCACTCGATTCGGGCCGACTCGCAGGCGCCGGCTTGGACGTCACCGAACCCGAACCCCTGCCCGAGGACCACCCACTGTGGCTGCGCAAGGACGTGGTGATCACGCCGCACGTCGCCGGCCGTAGCCAGGGCACCGACGAGCGCGAGGCCGAGCTGTTCGTCGAGAACGTGCGCCGCTTCGTCAGCGGCGAGCCGCTGCTCAACGTCGTCGACAAGCAGGCCGGATACTGAAGCGATGCGTACCTTCGCCACCGCGCTGCTGGCCCTCGCCGGCACCCTCCCCATCCATGCGCAGGAGCCGGTCGACACCGCCCTCGCCCGCCGCTTCGCCGACCTCGCGCTGGACTGTGTGCACCGCGAGTATCCGAACAAGGTCCAGCACGTGCTGCAGGGCGACGACGACGTCGCGCCGCCCCGCGAACTCACGCCGGCGTTCTTCGGCTGCTACGACTGGCACAGCGCGGTGCACGGGCATTGGCTCCTGGCCCGCCTGCTTCGCACCGCGCAGGTTGGTGCGACCGACGACTGGCCGGCGCGCGCCCGCACCGCGCTCGACCGCTCGCTGACCGACGAGCACATCGCCGCCGAGGTCCGCTACCTCGAGGGGGAGGGCCGCGCCTCCTGGGAGCGTCCCTACGGCCTCGCGTGGCTGCTGCAGCTCGGTGCCGAGCTGCACGGCTGGGACGACACCGACGCGCGCCGCTGGGCCCGCGCCCTCGAGCCGCTCGAGGACGCGGTCGCGGCGCGAATGGCCAGTTGGCTGCCGAAACTCTCCCATCCCAACCGCACGGGCGAACACTCGCAGACCGCCTTCGCGCTCGGCATGTGCCTCGACTGGGCGCGCGACCGCGGCCGCGACGAGTTCCTGGAGCTGTGCCGGGAACGAGCCCGGACCTTCCACCTCGCCGACCGCGGGTGGCCCCTGGCCTTCGAGCCTTCGGGTCAGGACTTCCTGTCGCCCGGACTGGCGACCGCCGACCTGATGCGCCGCGTCCTGCCGCCCGCCGAGTTCTCCGCATGGCTCGGCCGAGCGCTCCCCGACCTGCCACTCGACGGGGAGCCGTCGTTCCTGCCGGTCGCCGTCGTCACCGACAAGGCCGACGGTAAGCTCGCGCACCTCGACGGCCTCAACCTGTCGCGAGCCTGGATGCTCGAGGGCATCGTCGCCGGGCTCCCCGACGGCGACCCGCGCCGCCGCGCGCTGTCCTCGTGCGCCGAGCGCCACCGCCGCGCCGGCCTCGCCGCGGTGACCGGCGAGCACTATGAGGGCGGCCACTGGCTCGGTAGTTTCGCGGTCTACCTGGTGACCCGGCGCGGACTGACAACCAACTGATCTCATCCATCCACGGATGCGTGGACGCGGACCACGGTTCAGTATCGCATCACGGCGACGCGCGTCCCCGGGACGCCGAATCGTCGGCATTCCAGGATCATCGTGCTCCGCCGAGGACCAGGCTCCTCGATGCGTTGCACTTCGTAGCGTGAATCGCTGAGCTTGGGCCTGGCGCGCGCGCTGCCGGTGGCCTCGACGACTCGCAAGTTGCCACCCGCGATCGAGGCCGGAACGTAGCTCTGGACCAGCGCGACGTGTCCCGGTCCGCGAAGAACCGCGTTGCCTCGCATCCAAACCAGCACGTCGCCCTGACGCACGTCAGTCGGGTCGTTCACGGCGCGGCCGCGGTCGAAGTAGGAGGCGGCCGAGGTATTCCGAATCGTGCCGGCCCCCCGCGCCTTCTTGCCCTCGGCGACCAGGTAGTTGGTGACGAACCCGGAGCAGTCGACACCGAGATGTTCGTCGGCATAGCGCTGCAGGGCCTCACGGCTCGGGCTCGTCACCTTCCCCGACCGCACCGCCCACTCGAGGGCCAGCTCGTAGTCTCTCGGCGCCCCCTTGCCCATACCCGCGTTCCGGATCGCCTCCCGATGGGTGCGGAACCAGGTCGATTGCGTCGAGCCGGCAGTCGTGACCTGATAGTCGCCCATCTGCTCGCTACCGGCCTTCCAACTCATCATGAAGTAGGTACGGAGCGAGAGGATCTGGACGACCCGGCGACACTGTCTGGCCGAGGCGTCCTCGAGGACCGCCTCGACCCGAAGGCGGCGATAGCGCTCCAGAAACTCCAACGGGCTCATTCTGACCTCCTTCTCGACATCGCTCGGCCTGCGGTTCAGAACCGGCAACGCGACCCGCGCCACCGACGTGGCAACGAATCGCCGAACGACGGATCAGCTCCCGGCCTGCACCCAGAACACCGCCACCAGCGCGGCGATCGACAGCAGCAGGATCACCCAGCCGACGCGGCGCACCAGGAAGTCCAGCATCGGCGGGCCGTACTTCGCGAGCACCCAGATCTCGAGGTAGAAGCGCAGGGTGCGACTGGTCAGGGAGGCGAACACGAACGCGGTGAAGTCGACCTGGTCGTGGCAGACGCCCGCGGCGACCGTGAACAGCTTGTAGGGCAGCGGCGTGAAGCCGGCGAGGAAGGTGATCAGGAAGGTCGAGCGGCCGAAGCCCTGGCTGACCTCGGCGAAGGTCTCGGGCGTGAACCCGGGGACGTGGTCGAAGAAGAACTCGCGGAGCCCCGCCTCCCATAGGGTCATGCCGAGATAGAAGCCGAGGATCCCGCCGAGCACCGAGGAGATCGAACTCCAGAATGCGTAGTGCCAGCGCCGCTCGGGTCGGCCGAGGCACATCGGCACCAGCAGGACCTCCGGCAGGATCGGCGAGACGCAGGCGTCGGCGAACGACAGCAGCATCATCATCGGCAGCGCCGAAGGGTGGTCGGCACGGCGTGCCAGCCACAGCCGGATGCGCTCCGCCCGGGTGGGCGGCGAGGACACCGGCCCCGGCCGCGTCGGCGCGCTCGGTCGCGGCCCGGTCTTCTGGGCGTCCGGGGTCTCGACGGGGGCGGCCAAGGGCGAAGCACAGTAGCCCCTCCCGGTGGCCAGCTCCACCGCCGGCTCCCCACGCGACGCCTCGATCAGCCGCCGAACATCTGCGTCCAGTGGTTCTGGTGCCGCCCGAGCCCGATGCGGCCGTGACCACCGAGCATGTTGCGGTGGTGACCCGGCGAATACCACCACGCCCGGATCGCCCCGAGTCCGGTGGACTGGCCCGCCGCGATGTTCTCGGCGCCGGCGCTGGTGCCGGCGAGAGCGGCCCGCTTGCCGGGCGTCTCCTTGCCCGGGATCGGCGACTGGTGGGCGAAGAAGCCGTGCTCCACCATGTCCCTGGAGTGGTCACGGCTGGCGGTGCACAGCTTCTCGTCGATCTGCAGGGCACCGAGCCCGAGGATCAGGCGGATGCGGTTCAACTCCCGGATGCCGGCGTACTCGCCCTTCTCCAGGACCCCGATCGACGCCTCGTTGCCCTCCATCACCTTGCGGTCCCGACTGCTCATCGGCAGGGCCTGGAACGCCAGCCGCTCGCGGGCGCGACGCAGCTCGTCGGGCAGCTCGCGGGGATCGGGCGCGAGCTCGTAGCGGTCGAGGAACTGGGCACCACGGGTGGTCCGCAGCAGCACCTCCTCGGCGCGCTCCTGATCGGCGAAGCGCTGCAGCATCGCCACGAGTCCGGCGTCGAGTTCGGCCGCGTCCTCGGCGAGGTCCTCGTCGACCTCCAGGACCTGCGCCACGCTCACCTGGCACAGGCCCTCGAGTTCCTGGAAGCGCGGATCGATCTCCGAGTGAACGGTCTCCTTCGACAGGTCTCCGCTGCGCGAGAAGCCGAGGATCTCGTCGCGAAGCGCGTCGATCCGCGCCGGTCCCTCCCGCCCGCCACGGTGCCGGAGCACCAGGGGCGCGGACCGCGCGAAGTCGCGGAGATGCCGATCGCGCGCCTTCAGCCAGTCCTTGAAGCGCTTCTGCAGGTCGACGCGGACGGTGTTGAACAACTGCTGTGCGCCATTCTCACCGGCGGCGAGCAAGGCCTCGACGATCTCGGCGCGCGCGGCCTCCTCGAGCGCCGGCTGGCGGAGCCGACGTGCCAGGGTCGCTACGTCGACGGCAGGCTCGACGGCATCGTCCTGGGCGCGCAGGGCCGCACCGGCGAGCGCGGCCAGCATGGTGACGCCAGGCAGCAGGGTCTTGGGAGACAGGAGGGACGGCAGCCGGGTCCGGTGCATCGGGAGGTCCGCGAGGAGTCGGCGCGGCAGGCGCGACACAGCATAGCAGCGCGAGCCGTGGACGACCCCGGAGGCCTGGTCAGCGCCGCCGGAACATCACCAGCTCGCCGGCAAATCCGACGCAGACCAGCTCGGTGCCCGGCGCCGGATCGAGATCCCCGGCCGCCAGGTGGTGGATCTTGTCGGGCTCCTCGGAAATCACCGCGCCACGCCAAGCGCGGCCGGGACCGTCACGGCGGAACACCCGCACGATCCGTCCATAGCCGGCGGTCGCCGCCTCGAGACCTTCGACCAGCGGATCGAGGTCGGCGAGCACCGCGCCGCGGAGCTTCTGCCGTTCGCGGTGTAGCTCGATCGCCTCGCCGCCGCCGCCGATCCACCAGAACGCGCCGTCGTCGTCGGCGCAGACCAATGCGGGACCGGCGTGTCCGAGCCGCGCCCGCCCGGCGTTGCGGTGATGGAGGACCTCGGAGTCCCAGCCGACCGCGGTGTGGCGGACGAGCACCACCGAACCGTCGGTGCAGGCCACCACGACCCCGTCGCGCGCCATCACCGCGTTCTTCGCGGCGCCCGGCAGGTCGGCGACCAGGAACGAGTTCCAGACGCCGGTGGGATCGCAGACCAGTTGGTAGAGCTTCTGGCTGTAGCCACCGACGAACACCTCGCCCTCGCCGACCGCGACCGCGTGCAGCAACGCATCGTCGTCGAAGATCGGCTCGGCCATCCAGTCACCGCCCTCGACCCGGCGCAGGACATGCGCCCGGCCCGGACCCGCAGGCGTCTCGGGACCGGACTGCATGCCCACCACGACGATCTCGACCCCCGGGGTCGCGGGATCGGCCTGCCCGACCGCGCACTGGATCATCTCGCCGCCGACCTGGGCGATCCTGCGGCCACCGGAGCCATCGGCGTGCGCGACGTGCACCCCACCCTTCTCGTCGACCAGCGCGACCTCGAGGGTCTCGGCGACGCCGTCCAGTTCACCGACCGCGCAGCAGCCGAGCTTCTCGCCCACCTCGTGCAGCACCACCCGCTCCCACCCGCCCTCGGGTGACGGCTCGCTCGCGCAGCCCGCGACCACGGCCAGGGACGACAGCCAACAGATCCCGATCCAAGGACGGTGCATGCGGTCATGGAAGCGGCCGGCGTGCGGTCGCTCCAGTGGAATCCGGTCGGTCTGCCGCTCCGCAATTCCCGATGCCCCGGGCCGTTGCGGCGGCGCGTCGGGAGCGGGCGGGAGCCGTCCTTGCCCTGCGCACGGCCGCGGGCTCGGATGAGGCGCCCGGCCCATCCGCCCAACCGATCACCACACCCCGCCATGACCAGGATCGTCCCGCTCCAGCACCAGCCCGACCTCCCGCTCGATCAGTTGATCCGCCGCGAGGCGCCCGACGACGAGGCGATCCCGATGGACGTGGTGTTCGTCGGCGGCGGTCCGGCCGGCCTGTCCGGCGCGATCGAGCTGGCGCGGCTGGTCAAGCAGGACAACGAGCAGGGCGGCGACCTCGGCGAGGTCGAGATCGCGGTCCTCGAGAAGGCCGGCGAACTCGGCCAGCACAACCTGTCGGGGGCGGTCCTCAACCCGCGCGCGCTCCGCGAGCTGTTCCCCGGCCGGGCCGACGGCGAGTTCCCGTTCCTGCGCAAGGCGGTCGCCGGCGAGGCGGTGTATCTGCTCGGCGAGAACGGCCGGACCAAGCTGCCCACTCCGCCGACGATGAAGAACCACGGCAACTTCGTGGTGTCGATCTGCGAGATGGTGCGGTGGCTGGGTGAGCAAGCCGAGAGCCTCGGGGTGCAGGTGTTCCCCGGCTTCCCGGTCGAGGGACTGTTGATGGACGGCGGTCGGGTCCGCGGCGTGAAGACCGTGGCGTCCGGTCTCGACCGCGAAGGCAAGCCCGGGAGCAACCACGAGCCGGCCGGCGACATCACCGCGCAGGTCGTGGCACTGACCGCCGGCACCCGCGATCCGCTGACGCAGGCCTGGATGAAGGCCCAGGGCGTGACGTCGGCGAACCCGCAGATCTACGCGCTGGGGGTCAAGGAGGTCTGGGAGGTCAAGCAGCCGCTCGACCGCGTCATCCACACGATGGGCTGGCCGCTGCCGAAGGACGCGTTCGGCGGGAGCTGGGCCTACCCGATGGCCGACGACCTGGTGTCGATCGGCCTGGTCGTCGGCCTCGACTACCACCAGACGTCGCTCGACGTGCACGGGCTCCTGCAGAAGCTCAAGAAGCACCCGCTGTTCGAGGAGATCCTGCGCGGCGGCTCGCTCGACGAGTGGGGCGCCAAGACGATCCCCGAAGGCGGCTACTACGCGCTGCCCGAGCAGCTCTCCGGCGACGGCCTGGTGATCTGTGGCGACGCGGCCGGCTTCGTCGACGTGCCGTCGCTGAAGGGCATCCACTACGCGATGCAGTCCGGCATCTACGCGGCCCGGGCGATCTTCGCCGCGCTCAAGGCGAAGGACACCTCGCGCGCCCGGCTCGCCGCCTACGACGACTCGATCCGCAACAGCTACGTCGTGGCCGACATGAAGAAGACCCGCAACATGCGGCTCGCCTTCAAGTCGGGCTTCTGGGGTGGCGCGCTCAAGGCCGGCCTGATGACACTGACCGGTGGCGCGCTCCTCGGCGGCAGGATCGACGTCGACGAGGACGCCGCGGACCCCAAGGAGGTCACCCCCGCCGAGCCGGTGCTCGCCGACGGCACCCGGACCTTCCGCAAGGTCGACGCGGTGTTCAAGTCGGGCAACGCCACGCGCGACGACATCCCGCCGCACCTCACCGCCAAGGCCGACGTGCCGGCCGAGGTCGCGAAGATGTACGAGCACATGTGCCCGGCCCACGTCTACGAGGAGCAGGACGGCAAGCTGGTGATCAACGCGCCGAACTGCATCGACTGCAAGGCCACCGACGTGCTCGGCCCCCGCTGGATGCCGCGCGAGGGCGGCAGCGGGCCGCGGTATCGGCGGATGTGATCGCGGAGTTCACCGCGCTTCGCCGAGCAGCCGCACGATCGCCGGCTCCATCGCTTCGGCCCAGGCGCGAAAGCCCTCCTCGCCCGGGTGCAGGCCGTCGGGTAGCAGGTCGCGCCGCAACGTGCCGTCCCGGTTCAGGAACACGCCGCTCAGGTCGAGCCAGTGGACCGTCTCGCCGTCCGCGAACTCCTGCAGGATCGCGTTGACCCGGTCGTTGCGCCGCCGCCCTTCGTCGGTCGGCGCGTCGCCGCGCGGGAAGATCGCGAGCAGCAGGATCTTCGAGTCCGGCAACCGCGCGTGGATCTCCTTCAGGAGCGCGAGGACACCGTAGGCGGTGTCGGCTCCCTGGCGTTCGGGCGCGCCGCGGTTGTTGGTGCCGATCATCAGCACGACGAGCTTCGGGTCGTGCTCCGCCATGCCGTCGAGACCGCCGTGCTGGAAGTGCCAGAGCATGTGCTCGGTGCGGTCGCCGCTCGAGCCGATGTTCACCGCGTTGCGGTCGGCGTAGTACTCCTCCCAGACCGGCCGGCCGACCCGCGACCAGCGGAACACGATCGAGTCGCCGATCATCAGCAGGTCGACCGGCTGCTCCTCGCACCACCGCTTGCGGTCTTCGTGGTGCTTCATCCACAGCGTCCAGCTGTCCGGGCTCTCGTCGGGGTCCGGCCGAGACTGGGCTCGGGTCGCCGGAACGTCGGTCGCGTAGCCCGGATTCGTCCAAGGCATCTTCGCACCTCCGCGTGCGGTCCGCTCGGCAGGCAGACCGACGAGCGTCAGCCACGCCCGGCCCATCCCCGCGCCGATCCGATAGTGCGCGACGCCGTTGTGGTTCCAGTGGTAGCCGAAGCCGGACGGTGAGACCGCGGCGTCGCGGTACATCGGCCGCGTGTCCACGACCACGACGTTGCCAGCATGTTCGGGATGCCGCGCCGGATCGGCGACGGCGCCCTGCGCCTCGACGAGCTGCAGGCCGACGCCGTCGAGGTCGGGACCACCGATCCCGGTGTTGGCGACGACCACTGGCAGCGTCGCGCCGAACTCGCTCCGCACATCGTGGATCAGGTCGGCGAGGTTGGCCTCGTACTCGACGACCCCCTCGGTCGTCCGATCGTTCCAGCCCTGGTGCCAACCAAAGCCGGCGATCTCCACGGAGCGCCCGGCGAGGTCGGGGAACCCGGATTCGAGGTCGTCCAGCACCTGCCGGACGGTGGCGAGCAGGTGGGTCCACATGTACCCGACCTCGCCGCCGCGCTTCGCCACCGCACTCGGCGACCGCCAATCGAACTTCAGGCTCGTGCCGCCGGTCGCGACCTTGACGAGCAGCACGGGCTCCTCCAGCGCGTCCCCCACCACGTGGCCGAAGCCGTACTCGGGCCCGATCCAACGTTGGTCGCGGCTGTCCGCCTTGCCGAAGCCGATCGTGTGCGGGCCCTTGCGGGTCACGCCCGGGGTCAACTCGCCAGGACGTTCCCGATTCCGGAACACCTCCATGCGCGCATGGACCTGCACGTCGCCCCGGACCAACCACGCGCCTTCGGCATCGACCAGCGGGTCGGTGCCCTCGGACCCGTACGTGTAGGGCATGGTCTCGACCGCCCAGGCGAGTCCGCCAATCCCGCCGGGGATCTCCGAAGGGTTGTCCGCCGCGGGCGGCTGCGCGGGGTCGAACGCGGGGTTCCGGCCGTTGAGAGCCTTGCCATGGCCGACCATGTTCGACTGCCCGGCCAGCACGAACACCTTGACCGGACCCTGGGTCTGCGGCGCGGCGTGCGCGGTGCAGCAGAGCGAGAGGGCCGCGAGGGCCAAAGCCGCGAACGAGGATCGATGCATGGGACGTCCAGGTCGGGTTGCGGGCCGGATCAGTCGCCCGCGCGGTCACCGTGCACCGCAGCCCGCAGCGCCGGCAGATCCACCTGCAGCAGGTGGCCGTGGTCGCTGGTGACGACCAGCAGGGTGTCGTTCCAGGCCTCGTGCTCGGTGATCCAGTCGGTGAGCTGCAGGAAGCTCTGCTCGGCGGACAGCACCTCGCCCACCGCGTGGTCGAGGTTGTTGTAGTGCGACGACCAATCGACCTGGCCGGCTTCGACCAGCAGCAGGAACGGCTGCTCGGGGGTCGCGTCGAGCACCGCGAGCGCGGCCGCGGTCAGGTCCTGCAGCGTGGGCAGCTGCGCCCGCTCGTCGGGTGTGTACTCGGGCGCCGGCTCGACCGCGCCGTTGGCGTAGCTGAGCGAATCGGTCGGATCGTAGCGCCCGTCCGCGGTCCGGAACGGCGCGTGGTCGAAGCGCTGGTTGCCGAACAGGCCGAACAGCCGCGAACCCTCGGACCGACCTGCCGCGCGGGCGGCACCGACCTCACGCGCGGCGTCGGTCAGCCCGGACTTGCTGCCCTCCACCCACCGCCACTCGGGCCGGCCGCGGAGTGCCTCCACGTCGACAGGGTCGATGTACCGCGTGCTGCCGAACTCGAAGCCGTAGCCGAGCGCGACGTCCACCCCACGGAACTCGGCGAGGCCGAGCATCTGCCGCGCAATCTCCGGGTAGCGGCTGCGGCTCGCGACCGACGCGTAGACCGAGGCCGGCGTCGCATGGTCGAACGGCACATCGGTGACGGTCGCGATCGTCCAACCGCGGTTCTGCAGCCGACGCCCGAGCGGCAGGTAGCGCTCGCCGTCCGGCCCGACGTTGACCCGACCGTTGAGGGTCTTGCGACCCGAGAAGATCGCGGTCGCGGTGGAGGCCGAGTCGGCGGTGGCGTGCGCGGTCGCGGCATCGAAGCGCGGCACCGGGCGCCCCTGCACGACCTCGGTGCGGTAGCTGCCGGCGAGGTAGTCGTGGTCCTGCGCCGACCACGGGAAGCGGCCGCCCAGCGCCACGTCGAAGCCGCCGGGCAGGCGGCCATCACGCAGCGGTGAGGTCACCAGCGAGGCGTACGAACGCCGCGGCCGCGCGACGCCGGTTCCCGGCGGCACGTAGTCGAAGAACGCCAGGCCCCGGCCGGGTCCCTCGGGATCCCAGACGCCGGACTTCACCACCGAGGCCGCGGCGTAGGTCTGCCAGTCACCCCCGTCCATCACCATCACGATCAGGCGACGGACCCCGGCATCGGCGGCGGCCAGCAGCAGGTCGTGGACCTGGGTCTGGTCGCCGTGCGCCTGCCGCGGATCCACCGTGCGCGGCGGGGACTGGCCGTAGATCCGCGCCAGGCCGAGCTCGTCGCGGTAGGGACTGGCAGGCCCGGTTACACCCTCGAAGTCGCAGTGCGCGCCGAAGCTCATCGCCAACACCGGCCGGTTCGAGTGGGTCCGATGGGTGCTGAAGACCCCGTCGAGGCCCTGCCAGCCGTATGCGTAGACCCGACGCATCGCGGTCTCGCGGTCGGCGATCGACGCCTGCTGCAGGTCGCGGAGCGGATCGGCGGTGGGCTCCTGAGGCGCGGACAGGACGGCGTGGACGGTGGCGGCGACGGCGAGGATCGACATGGTGAGCGCTTCGCACCGTACGCGCGCCGCCGACTCGGTCTAGCCAAGATCGCGGCAAGGGCGAGAACCTCCGGACCGCTCCGGGCGGCGCGGCTACGCCGACCCCATCCGGGTCGGCAGCTCCGCCGCCACCAGGCCCGCCAGCCCCTCGATCCAGGCGGGCTCCGCGTTCACGCACGGCACCTGGACCAGCTTCTCGCCGCCGGCGGCGACGAAGTCCTCGGCCGCCCGGATGCCGATCTCCTCGATCGTCTCCAGACAGTCGGCGACGAACGACGGGCACAGCACCGCCACCCGCTTCACGCCCTCGCGGGCCAGCTCCTCGATCCGCACGTCGGTGAACGGCGTGATCCACTTCTTGGTGAGCCGCGACTGGAAGGTGACCTCGTAGTCGTCCGGACCGAGGCCGAGTGACGCCGCCAGCGCCCGGGCGGTGGCGAAGCACTGCGCGCGGTAGCACTGCCGGTTGGCGAAGACGATCTCCTCGCAGCAGCCGGACCGCAGACAGTGCGAACCGCCGGTCTCGTCGCCCTTGAGGATGTGGCGCTCGGGGATGCCGTGGAAGCTGATCACGACCTTGTCGGGCCGCAGCTCGTCGAGCACCGGCCGGGCGAGTGCGGCCTGGGGCTCGATGAACGCCTCATGCTCGTAGAACGGCGGCACCACGGTCAGCGACGGCACGTTGCGCAGCGTGCCCGCGACCTCGTAGACCTTCGTCACCGCCGAAGCCCAGGCTGCCATCGAATACTGCGGGAACAGCGGCACCACCACGATCTGGTCGGTGCCCCGCGCCCGCAGTCGCTCCAGGGCGTCGGCGATGCTCGGATTGCGGTAGCGCATCGCGAGCTCGACTCCGGCGACCCGCGCGCCGAGGAGGTCGGCGAGACCGCGGGCGAGGTCCTCGCCGAAGTACTTGAGCGGCGAGCCCCGCTCCGACCAGATCGTCCGGTAGGCCCGGGCCGACTTGCGTGGCCGGGTGCGCAGGATGATGCCGTGGACCAGCGCCCGCCGCGCCGGGGTCGGGATGTCGAGGACCAGCGGGTCGTTCAGGAACTCCGCGAGGTAGGTGCGGACATCGGCCACCGACGTCGAGTCGGGCGTGCCGAGGTTCACCAGGAGGACGCCAGGACGTGGATCGGCTGCGGTCATCGCGAACCGGCCAAGGTAGGTTGGAGCCCGAGTTTTTCCGAATGGGCAATCCGTCGGCTCGGCCGCGGCGGATCAGCGGCCCGACCCGGATCGATCCGACCGCCTGCCCGCCTGCCCGCCTGCCCGATGTCACGCCGCCGCCGCCGCCGCCGCATGCTGCTGTTCCTGCTGTTCGTCCCGGTGCTGATGCTCGGCGTCGGCACGGTGCTGACCCGGCGCGCGACCCACACCGCCGAGGCCGCCTGGCCGCCGCGGAGCGAGCCGCTGCGGATCGATGGCCTCGCGATCCACCACATCGACCTGGGCCCTCGCAACGCCCCGCCGGTGATCCTGCTGCACGGCGCGTTCGGCACGCTGGAGGACTGGACCGCGACGGTGGTCGACCCCTTGCTGGCGGCCGGATTCCGAGTCGTTGCCTTCGACCGACCGGGCCATGGCTATTCGGAGCGACCGACCGACACGTTCGGCCTCGCCGCGCAGGCGCAGGTCCTGGGGCACGCGACCGAAACTCTGGGCGTCGGACCGGCGATCCTCTGCGGCTTCTCCTTCGGCGGAGCGGTGGCACTCGCCTGGGCGCTCGACGACCCGGACTCGGTCGCCGCGCTGGTGTTGGTCAACGCGCCGAGTCATCCGTGGCGGACCGGTCACCCCGCGAGTTACGACCTGCTCGCCAACCCAGTGGTCGGAACGGCCCTCGCCGAGACGCTGGCCGGGCCACTCTCCAGCCTGTTCGCGACCGACGGCGTCGCCAAGGCGTTCGCACCCGAACCGCCGCTGCCCGCCTACCTGGAGCGAGCCCCGATCGGCCTGACGGTCCGGCCGGATTCCCTGCGCAACAATGCGATCGACATAAGGGAACTCGAATCGGAGCTGGAGACGATGGTCCCACGCTACCGTGACCTCGCGATGCCGATCCGGATGCTGGTCTCGACCGAGGACGAAGTCGTGAGCCCGACCATCCACTCGATTCCGTTGCAGCGGGTCACGAGTGATTCCCGACGGATCGAGGTGCCCGCGGCCGGGCACCAACTGCCCTGGACCCGGCCGGAGCTGGTCGCCGAGACGATCGAGGACGCGCGCCGCGCGGCCGAGCGACGCTGAACCCGCGCCGCGCCTCGAACGCCCCGCCGGATTCGGCACCCGCGCACAAGGGTTCTCCTGCGTAGGCAGGTCCGCCACCGCGCGCTGCCGCCACCGGCTACAATGCGCGGCCGCCTGCCCGGTCGGCGTCCATCGCCGACTGTCCGGCTCCGAACCCCTCCCGATTGCCATGCGCATTCCACACTCCCTGTCGCTCGCCGTCTTCGCATCGCTGACCTCCGTCGCCGGCGCCCAGAACACCTTCGTGGTGCCCTCCAAGGCTGGAGTCTCCGAGCCCGGCTCGGTCTGGAACGACCGCTCCGACCAGGTCTTCACGCTGTGGGGCTCGACCTCGGCCAGCTCCAGCGCCTCGCGTGCCCAGTACCTCTACGACGTCACCGACATCCCGGTGGCGCAGGCCAACCTCTCGGCGATGCAGGTCCGCGCGCCGTGGACGAACAACGTCAATGCCGCGACCTACACGGTGTCGATCGACGTGTCGGTCGGGCCGAACACGCCGACCGGCGCCAGCAGCGTCTACGCGTCCAACCACGGCAGCAACCAGACGACCGTCTTTAGCGGTGCGTTGAACATCCCCGCGCAGTCGCGGGCGGGCAGCTGGCCGGCCAACTGGTTCGCACCGATCGCGTTCAACGCGCCGTTCGCCTACGACAACTCGAACGGAGCGAGTCTCGTGGTCGATTGGACCACCACCAACAGCTCCACGCAGAGCCTGACCTCGCTCGAGGGCTACCGCCTGGAGGGCGGCAACGCGACCTTCGAGTATGTCGACCGTGACTGCCCGAACAGCGCCGGCCAGATCTCCGGCGGCTTCGGCTGGAGCCCGACCACCCTGGTCCCCGGCGGTTCGTTCCAGGTCAGCATCAGCGGGGCTCCCCCGGCCACGCCGAGCTATGCCAGCAACGCGATCTTCTTCGCGACCGGCGGTGTCGGCACGCCGTTCGGTGCCTTCACCACGCCGTTCGCGCTGACCAGCCTCGGACTCCCGGCGCAGGCAGGCTGTGATTGGGCGGTCAGCAACATGGTGCTCGGCGCCCCGGGCATGTATCGCGACTTCGGTACCTCCGCCTCGGTGAGCATCAGCAACGTCGGTATCCCGAACGACCCCAACCTGGTCGCAGTGCGCTTCTACACCCAGGCACTCGGGCTCGATCTGAACAGCGGCTCGCCGATGCTCCACCCGCTGACCGCGATCCGCTGGACGATCGGTACCGGAGCGCCCGTGCCGGTCAGCCAGCTGCGCCGCACGTTCGATGCGAGCGGTTCGCCGCCGACCAGCAGCTCGGTGGTGCAGAGCGACGGCCTGTCGGCCCAATTCATCTACTGAGCGAGCGCGCCGCACGACGGCAGCGTGCCGCCTCACTCCATCATGGAGCGGATCGCGGCGCGCAGCTCCTCGCTGTCCGGCGCCGCAGCAGAGCCGAAGAACTTCGCCTGGGTCCCGTCCTTCGAGACCACGTACTTGCAGAAGTTCCAACCCGGACGCTCGCCGGTCATCTCGGCCAGCCGATCGTAGACCGGCGATGCGTCGTCGCCCTTGGTGGCGACCTTCTCGAACATCGCGAAGGTCACGCCATAGTTCGAGTCGCAGAACTCGCGGATCTGTTCGGCGCTACCCGGCTCCTGCTTGCCGAAGTCGTTGCTCGGGAAGGCGAGGATCGCGAAGTCGTCGCCGCCGAGTTCTTCGTGGAGCGCCTGCAGTCCTTCGTACTGCGGGGTGTAGCCGCAGCGACTGGCGACGTTGACGACCAGCGTGACCTTGCCGCGGTAGGCCGCGAGGTCGACCGGGTCGCCGGCGAGGCTCCGGACCGTGCCGGAGTAGAGGGTCGCGTCGGAGGGTGCAGGCATCGGAGAGGTGTCCGGATTGACGTCGGGAGCGGTTTCGCCACCGTCAGCGGTCACGTCGTCCAGGCGAACCACGTCGCCCTTCGGATCGCCACCCTCGGGCATCGCACCGGCGTCGGCGCCACCGGAACCGGTGCCACCGTTTTCGCCGGCCGGCTCCGCGGAACAGGCCGTCAACATCAGGAGAGTCGTGGTGAGAAGGATCCGCTTCATGGGGGGGCTTCTTGTCGATGAATGGTCGGGCGCCTTCGTGCCCGGCTCCGCGGCGGATGCGCGCGCTCGGTCGCGCACCGGATCCACGGTCCTGCATCGGACCCGCCGGAACCTCGCCGGACCAGGAACTTCGCGACTCCCCCGCCGTCGGCCGCCGCCACCCGAGAGGAACCACCATGAGCAATCCGAACAAGTTCCTGCCCGGCCTGACGATCGGTCTGCTGGCGCTCACGCCGGCGCTGGCCGCCCAGGTCGACCCGATCCGCCCGCCCGTCCACCCGAGCACGGGGCGGATCGTCCCGCGCCTGGCCGAGCCGATCCACACCGAGCTGGCACGGATCCAGGTCTCGATCCAGGACGGCACCGCCACCACGGAGATCCGCCAGGTCCTGCGCAACCGCGGGCCGCGGCCCGCCGAGGCCACCTGGGTCCTGCCGCTCCCCGACGGCGCCGCGGTCGACGGCTTCACGATGACGATGGGCGGCGAACCGGTCGAGAGCGAGATCCTCGATGCCGGAAAGGCGCGCGGCATCTACGAGCGGATCGTCCGGCAGATGCGCGACCCGGGCCTGCTCGAGTACATGGGTTACGGCTGTCTGCGTGCGCGCGTCTTCCCGGTGCCGCCGCAGGGCACCACCGAGGTGACGGTCCGCTACCGCCAACGGCTGGCCGAGACCGCCGGGCTGATGCGCTACGCGTTCCCGGTCCGGGCCCTGGCGCTGGCCTGCGGCCGGGTGCCCGACTCGGTCTCCCTCGACGTGAAGATCGAATCGCGCCGCCCGTTGAAGGCGGTGTTCTCGCCGCTGCAGGGCGTCGACGTGAGCCGGACCGACGACCACCACGCGCGCGCGTCGCTGGAACTCGCCGGCGGCGCACTGCCGACCAGGGACCTGGAGCTGTTCCACTCGGTGTCGACCGAGGCGTTCGGACTCGACTTCCTGCCGTGGCGTCAGCAGGGTCGACCGGGCCACTTCCTGCTGGCGGTCACGCCGCGCCACGAATGGGCCGAGCCCGAGGGCACCCAGCGGGTCGTGCAGTTCGTGATCGACACCTCGGGCTCGATGCAGGGCGAGAAGATCGCCCAGGCGCGCCGCGCGCTGCAGTTCTTCCTCGGCTCGCTGCGGCCGACCGACTGGTTCAACGTGGTGCCGTTCTCGACCGAGGCTCGGCCCTTCTTCCCGATGCCGGTGCCCGCCGACGAGGCCCACCGCGGCCAGGCGAGCGAACGAATCGATCTGATCGAGGCGCGCGGCGGCACCAACATCGAGTCCGCGCTCGGCTTCGCGCTATCGCACGCGCTGCCCGAGAAGCACGTCGAAGGCACCCGCTACGTGCCGATCACGGTGTTCCTCACCGACGGCCTGCCGACCATCGGCGAGACCGACGTGGAACGACTGCTGAAGGGCTTCCGCACCGCGGACATGTCGGAGAGCCGGGTCTTCGTGTTCGGCGTCGGCGACGACGTGAACACCAAGCTGCTCGACCGGGTCGCGCAGGACGGCCGAGGCGACCGATCCTACGTCCGTCCGGGCCAGGACCTGGAGATCGAGACGTCGGCGTTGTTCGACAAGCTGAGCCACCCCGTGCTCACCGACGTCGAGCTGGTCTTCGACGGGATCCAGGTCACCGACCTGCAGCCGGCCCGCCTGCCCGACCTCTTCAAGGGCAGCCGGCTCACGGTCGCCGGCCGCTACCACGGCGAGGGCGCGAAGGCGATCCGACTGCGTGGCCTGGTCGACGGCCAGCAGAAGGAGTTCGTGTACGAGACGACGTTCCCGGCCGAGGCCGGCGAGCACGACTTCGTGCCGGTGCTCTGGGCAGAGCGCCACGTCGCCGCCCTGCTCGATGCGATCCGCCTGAACGGCGCCGATCCGGAGCTGGTCGCCGAGGTCCGCCGCCTCGGCCAGGAGTTCGGGCTCGCGACGCCGTACACTTCGCACCTGATCGTCGAGGACTCGATGCGGATCGCGCGCGGGCGCGGTCTGCAGGTGCCGGCACCGGGCGGTCCATCGACTCCCGGCGCGGACGCGCGGCTGCTGCTCGGCGACGACGACGGCGAGGCGCGCGGCGAGGTGGTCGAGTCGCTGCGCCGCGCCGGGCGCCTGCGCCAAGATGCCGGAGACGAGGCTCCCCTCGAAGAGCTGGAACACATCGGCGCAGTCACCCGCGAGTCGGCGCGCGAACTGGACGACCTCGCCAAGGCCGAGGCCTCGGGAGCGACGGCGGTCGACCGGAGCGTGGCGCTGAGGACGGCAGCCGACGGCCTGGCCAGCGCCGACGCGTTCCGGCAGCGCAGTGCGGCGTCCCTCGTCAGCCAGCGGGTCGGCGGCCGCGTACTGGTGCTGGTCGGCGGAACCTGGGTGGATCGCAACTGGACCGAGGCGCTCGCCGCCAGGACCCGCAAGATCGAGGCGTGGAGTGACGAGTGGTTCGACCTGGCGGCATCGCGGCCGGGGCTCGCCAAGCTCCTGGCGTTCAGCACCCGACTGGTGCTGGTCGACGGCGACGGCGCCCTGGAGATCACTCCGGCGGCGGAGTGATCTCGCCTTCCTCCGCAGCCGCGCCGTCTGCGGCGGCTGGGCCCGACTCGCTGTCGGGCTCGCGCGGCACGTCGTCGAACCATGGCGGATCGGCGAGCAGCTCGCGCAAGACCGAGGTCGCGTAGGCGCCGCGCTCGAGGGCGAAGCGCAACTCGATGCCCCCGTCGACGAGTTCCGCCCCCGGATCCTGCAGACACACCCGGAGCGGCCGCCGCGCCCCGCGGGTTCCGCCGCCAGGAGCCCGCTCGAACAAGTCGATCTCGAGCTCGAGCGCCTCCAGCACCGCGGCCTCCAGCTCGCCCTGATCCCCCGCCGCGGCCAGGCAGTCGGGGCCGGGCAACGGGCCACTGGGTGAGAGCTCGAACGACGCGCAGCGAGCGGCCACGTCGGCCACGTCGTCGTCGCCGACCACGAAGCACGCGCCGTTGCGATGCTGCCAGGCGACATCGCCGGCGATCGCCTCGCCGAAGTCGTCGACCCGCTCGGCGAGCACGTGGTTGAAGACCTCGCTCTGCACCGCCGAGACCATCAACCGGACGATGCGCTTCGGCACCCCGCGCCCGGCGCGGCGGCGGTCACCGAACAGGATCCGCAGCCCCTTCTCGAGGTTGCGCCCGCCCGAGCCGAAGCGCTGCTCACCGAACCAGTTCGGCACGCCGTGCTCACCGAGCCAGGCGAGGTTGGCGCGGATCGCGTCGAGATGCTCGGCGCCGGGACCACGGACCACGATCCGGAACCGATTGCCCGCGAGGTGGCCGATCTTCAGCTTGTTGCGGTGGCGCCCGGCCTCGAGGCAACGGATCCCGTCGAGCTCGAGCGAGAGCACCCGGGCGGGGTCGACACCCGGCAGCGACAGCCACTGGCGGGTGACCGCCTGCGCATCCTTCATGCCGGCGTAACCGACCTCGCGCGCCGATACGCCGAGCGCCGACGCCAGGCGGTCGATCGCGTTCAGGGTGGTCATCCCGGTCTTCTCGACGAAGGCCAGGGTGTGTTCGCCCTCACCCGCGGGCAGGTAGCTCGGTAGCTCCTCGACCTCGAAGTCGGCAGGCGCCTGCTTGAACGATCCCGGCACCGGCGCAGCCGGGAGACCCGGCGCGCGGAGCGGCCGCAGCGGCAACAGGTTCAACGCCGGTCGGACCCCGACGACGCCTCGGCCGCCGCGGTCTTGCGCGAGGCCTTCGGCTTCTTGGCGCGACGCGACTTCTTCTTGTCGTCGCCACCCCCGGTCTCGGCGTCGACCGCCCCCGCGGCACCGTCCTCGACGCCAGCTTCCTCCGCCGCTCCACCGACCACCGAGAACGGTGCGCCCGTCGCGTAGGCGATCAGCCTGGCAAGCTCCTCGCGCATCGCATCGCGCGCGACGATCCGGTCGATCTGCCCCTTCTCGAGCAGGAACTCGGCGCGCTGGAACCCCTTGGGCAGCTCCTTCTTGATCGTCGTGGCGATCACGCGCGGACCCGCGAAGCCGATCAGGGCCCCCGGTTCGGCGATCAGCAGATCACAGACCGAAGCGAAGCTCGCGGTGACCCCACCGGTGGTCGGATGGGTCATCACCGAGATCGAGAAGCCACCGGCATCGCGCAGCTTGGACAGCGCGGCGCAGGTCTTGGCCATCTGCATCAGCGAGATCGCGCCCTCGTGCATCCGCGCGCCACCCGAGCACGCGAAGATCAGCACCGGCACCTTGCGCTCGATCGCGGTCTCGATCGCTCGTGCGATCTTCTCGCCGACCACCATGCCCATCGAGCCGCCGAGGAACTGGAAGTTCATCACCGCGAGCACGCAGTCGTGCCCGAGGATCTTGGCATTGCCGATGATCGCGGCGTCGTTCTCGCCGGTCTTCTTGCGGGTCGCGACCAGCTTCTCGGCGTAGGGCTGGCGGTCGACGAAGCCTAGACGGTCCTCGGCGAACAGGTCGACGTGCAGCTCCTCGAACGACCCCTCGTCGGCGGTCAGCTCGATGCGGTCGCGGCCCGGCAGCGTGAAGTGGTAGCCACACGAGGCGCAGACCCGGTGACGGGCCTCGAACTCCTTGCGGAACAGCATGGAGCCGCAGCCCTCACACTTGATCCACAGCCCGCCGGGCATGTCCTTCTTCTTGGTGAAACGCGTCCAGGCCATCGGTCCTCCGGGGGTCGGCAGTGCAGTTCCGAGTCGTGGGATTCGGAGTCGTGTGGTTCGGAGTCGTGCGGCGGGGATCCCAGCGGGTCGAGTGGTCCGGCGGGCGCGCGCGACGGGAGCGGACGGTCGCGGTTGCGGTCCCTCCCCTCCCGGGGGACGGTGCAGTCCGCGCTGACATTTCGCCGTCAGGATACCCGGCCGCGGTCCGGAAAAGCGAGGATCAAGGGCGCGCCGCCGCGGCCAGCTGCCGCAGCTCCGCGATCCGGGCGGAACGGTCCGTGGCACCGAAGATCGAGGTACCAGCGACGAAGACGTTGACCCCCGCCTCGGCGCACGCCGCGACGTTCTCCGGACCGATCCCCCCGTCGATCTCGATCTCTCCACCGAAACCGAGTTCCCGACGCAGCTTGCGGACCCCGGGCAGGACCTCGGCCATGAACCGCTGGCCGCCGAAGCCAGGGAAGACGCTCATCACCAGGACCATGTCGAGCTCCGCGAGGAATGGTGCGAGGTCGGCGACGTCCTGATCGGGATTCAGCGCCATCGCCGGCCGACCACCGGACCCGCGGATCTCCCGGAGCAGCGCCACGGCGTCGTCGCGGCGCGGACGACAGACCTCCAGGTGCACCGTCAGCGTCGTCGCCCCCGCCTCGAGGAACCGCGGCGCGTAGGCCCAGGGGTCGGTGATCATCAGGTGCACGTCGAGCGGTCGGCTGGCCACGTCGTGGATCGCGGAGACCACTGGCGGCCCGATCGTCAGGTTCGGCACGAAGTGCCCGTCCATCACGTCGACGTGCAGCCAGTCCGCGCCCGCCGATTCGATCTCGCGGACCTCCTCGCCCAGGCGGGCGAAGTCGGAGGCGAGGAGGGACGGCGCGATGCGGATGGGATGGGTCACGACTCGGCCTCTCGGATCGGTCGACGGGAGGTGCAGTCGACTGCTCGACCACGAAGGGTCGTAGCCTGCATGCGGGACCGGCTCAACTCCTCTCAGCCGTCCGCCACCGCCCGTGCCGCGATTCCCTTACCGCAGCGCAGCGAGGCCAGGCAGGTCCTTGCCCTCGAGCAACTCGAGGCTCGCCCCGCCGCCGGTCGACACGTGGTCGATCCGATCACCGAGTCCGCAGAGTTCGACGGCCGCGACCGAATCGCCACCACCGACCACCGAGAAGGCCGGCGACGCAGCAACGGCCTCGGCGATCGCCTCGGTGCCCTTGCGGAACGCCTCCATCTCGAACACGCCCATCGGGCCGTTCCAGACGATGGTGCGCGCCTCGGCCAGCGCCTCGCGGTAGGCGGCCACGGTGGCCGGACCGATATCGAGCGCCATCCGGCCATCGGGTATCGCTTGCCCGTCGACCACCTCGGCTGCGGCGTCGGCCGCGAAGCGCTCGGCGACTACGTGGTCGGTCGGCAGCATCAGCTTCACGCCCCGTTCCTCGCACAGGGCACGCACGCGAGCCGCCTCGTCGAACAGCTCACGCTCGCACAGCGAGTCGCCGATCGGCACGCCGGCCTGCGCCAGGAAGGTGTAGGCCATCGCTCCGCCCACGATCACCACGTCGACCTTCTCGACCAGATGCAGCAGGACCGGCAGCTTGTCGCTCACCTTGGCCCCGCCGAGGACCGCCACGAGCGGTCGGTCGGGCGCCTCGAGGACCTTGGAGAAGGCCCGGATCTCCTTCTCCATCAACAGTCCGGGCGCGCCCGGCAGCAGTTTGGCCACACCCGCGACGCTGGCGTGTGCACGGTGCGCGGTGCCGAAGGCATCGTTGACGTAGACGTCGCCATTGCGGGCCAGAGCCGCCGCGAAGTGCTCGTCGCCGTCGGTCTCCTCGCGATGGAACCGCAGGTTCTCGAGGACCAGCACCGCCCCGGGGCCGAGGTTCTTCGACGCCGCCTCGACCGCCTCGCCGATGCACTCGTCGGCGATGTGCACCTCCCGGCCGAGCAACTCGCGCAACCGCACCGCCGCCGGCCGCAGGCGCATCGACTCGACCACCTCGCCCTTGGGCCGACCCAGGTGCGACATCAGCACCGGCCGCCCACCGCGATCCAGGATCGCCTGGATGGTCGGCAACGCGGCACGGATCCGTGCATCGCTGGTGACCTTGCCCTCGGCATCGAGCGGCACGTTGAAGTCGACGCGGACCAGCACGCGCTGGCCCTCCACCTGCAGATCGCTCAGGCTCCTGCCCATGGTCGAGACCTCTCGGGAAGTGGTTCGGTGCGTGGATCGGACTTGCCGTCAGACCCCGAGTTCGTGGGCCTTGGTCAGCAGATCCACCACCCGGTTGCTGTAGCCCCACTCGTTGTCGTACCAGGTGACGATCTTGGCCATCGTGCCGCCCTTCATCACCATCGTGCTCTGCGCATCGAACAAAGAGCTGTGCGGATCGTGGATCACGTCGGAGGAGACGATCGGATCCTCGGTGTAGCCCAGGATGCCCTTCATCGGGCCTTCGGCAGCGGCCTTGACCGCCGCGTTGATCTCCTCGACCGAGGTCGCCTTCTTCAGGTTGACGGTCAGGTCGACCACCGAGCCGTCCGGCACCGGCACGCGCATCGCGAAGCCGTCGAGCTTGCCGTTGAGGTCTGGGATCACCTTGCCGACCGCGCGCGCCGCGCCGGTGGTCGTCGGAATGATGTTGGCCCCCGCCGCCCGCGCGCGGCGCAGGTCCTTGTGGATCATGTCCGCGGTGCGCTGGTCATTGGTGTAGGCGTGCACCGTGGTCATCAGCCCCTGCTCGATGCCGAAGGCGTCGTGCAGCACCTTGGCGACCGGCGCCAGACAGTTGGTCGTGCACGAGGCGTTCGAGATCACCTTGTGCTCGGCCTTCAGCACGTCGTCGTTGACGCCCAGCACGATCATCGCGTCGATCTCGCCCTTCGGCGGCACGGTGAGCAGCACTTTCTTCGCACCGGCCTCGACGTGCTTCATGCACGCCTCCTGGGTCGCGAACACGCCGGTGGACTCGACCACGAAGTCGACCTGCATCTCGCCCCACGGAAGCGCCGCCGGATCGCGCTCGCCGAGCACCTTGGTGGTCGCACCATCGACGACCAGTCCGCCGTCGCCGACCGCGACGTTGCCCGGATAGCGGCCGTGCACGGTGTCGTACTTGAGCAGGTGGGCGAGCGAGGCCGCGTCGGCGAGGTCATTGATCGCGACCACCTCGAAGCCCTCACGCTCCTTCAGGATCCGGAAGACGAGGCGGCCGATGCGACCGAAACCGTTGATGGCGACTCGAATGGACATGATGCGAACGTGTGGGCTGTGCGGACGGTGGACGTGGTTGGAGCGCGGAACACGGCTGACGAGTCCCGCCATTGGCTAGACTCTCGAAGCCCGACCTACGTCGAGCGTAGGCTGCCGGCAGCGCGAGACAATGACGACCCCGCCGCTGACTTTCGAGACCGACCGTCGCGCCATCGAGGAGGCACTACGGAGCTTCCTCGATCGGCATCCCCCGGAAGTCCTCGGTCCGATCCGACTCGCCGTGTCGGGCGGCAACGATTCGATCGCGCTCCTGTTGGCAACCTCCACACTCGCGGCAGGTGGCCAGCTCGGTGTCCCGGTGACGGTCGTCCACGTCGACCACCGACAGCACGACCGATCCGCCGCGGCCGCGGATCGAGTGGCGAGTCTCGCGGCGCAGCACGGGTTGTCATTCCAACTCGTCCGGCTCGACCTGCCGCGCAGTTCGAGTGAGGAGCGGCTGCGCGCGGCGCGACTCGAAGCGTTCGCGCGCCTCGGCCCGGGCCAGGTCTGGACCGCGCACCACGCCGACGACCAGCTCGAGACGCTGTGGTTCCGCGCGCGACGCGGCACCGGTCGACGCGGCCTCGCGGGTATTCCCGAGCGGCGCGCACTCGCGCCGGACCGATGGCTCGGCCGCCCCCTGCTCGCGGTGCGCCGCACCCAGCTCACGACGCTGCTCGATGCGGCCCGCGTCGAACCCATCGAGGATCCGACCAACTCCGACCTGCGCTTCGCGCGCAACCACATCCGCCACGTCGAGCTGCCGCGGTGGCGCGCGTCGCAATGCGACCCGACGCAGCGCGAACGGCGGGTGCTGGAACTCGCGCGACGGATCGCGGCGCGCCTCGCCGCCCGCGAGGTACAGGCCAGGGCCTGGCTCACCGGCTCGATCCACCGCCCGTCGCCGACCCGTCTCGACGTCCGCGCGGACCCGGCCTCGCTCCCCGCCCCCGCATGGGTCGAGGTCGGGCGCCTGCTGTTCCAGACCGCCCAGGACGCCGGTCCGACGCGCGCCTGGCTCGAACGCTTCGCCGCGCTGCGCGACGCCGCACCCGGCACGCGCCTCGACGCCGCCGCGGGATTCACGGTGCTCCGCGCGCCCACCGGTCTGGAGCTGCGGGCGGATCCCGGGCCCGAGCACGACCCGATCCTCGGACCGTCCCGACTCCCCGCGGACGACACTGTGTTGGCCTGGGGCGACGGCTTCGAGATCCGACGACGCGATCCTGCGCCGCGCGACCCGCCGCTGTGGATCCGCGCCGCGCGCCGCTCCGATCGGCTGCCGACAGCACGCGGCCCCGGCCATCGACCCGGCCCGCTGCTGCGCGATCGGCTGCGCGCCGCCCGGGTGCCGCTGCTCGACCGCGCGAGCTGGCCGGTATTGACCGACGCGGACGACCGGCCACTGTGGACTCCTGCGCCCGCGAACCGCGACCGCTGGAGTACCGATCCGGGATCGGGCCTGCCGGCAATCGAACTGCGGCGCCCCAGCGGTGGCGTCGACCTTCCCCCGCCCGCATACTGGTCGCCCTGCGGTCGTCCCAACCCCTCCGACCGCACCCAAGACGAGCGACCGCCGGAGGCTGCCCCTTCCGCGCGGTCCGCGAACCAGTCCGCATGGATCATCTGACCGTAGTCCGGGGCCCGTCTCGCGGCACGTCGATCGCACTCGACGCCGCGGACACCTGCATCATCGGCTCCGACCCCGACGCCACCATCCGCGTCGGCGGCAATGCCCCCGCCCGCGCCGCCGCGATCAAGGGCCTGAAGAACGGCGGTTTCGGCCTGAAGGTCCTGGAAGGACCGGTCGAGGTGAACGGCGAGGCCGTCGAGGTCGCCCGCCTCACACTCGGCGACCGCATCGTGGTCGGCGACACCGAGGTCCGCTTCGGCAAGCCGAAGTCCGCGGAAGGAATGCCCGAGGAACTGGGCGGCTTCCAGATCCTCGGCGTGCTCGGCAAGGGTGGGATGGGCACGGTCTACCGTGCCCGCCAGGTCAGCCTCGACCGCGACGTCGCGCTGAAGGTGCTGTCGAGCGACCTCACCGCCGACCCTGAGTTCGTCGGCCGGTTCCAGGCCGAGGCGCGCTTCGCGGCGCGGCTGCACCACCCGAACGTCGTGCAGGTCTTCGACGTCGACAAGGCCGACGACGTCTACTTCTACTCGATGGAGCTGATGGAGGGCGGCTCGGTCGAGACCCGGCTGCGCGAGTCCGGTCGACTGACCATCGAGCAGGCCACCGCGTTCATCGCCGATGCAGCCCGCGGCCTCGCGTTCGCCGAGCAGATGCGGATCGTCCACCGCGACATCAAGCCCGACAACCTGATGATCGACCGGCACGGCCACGTGAAGCTGGCCGACCTCGGTCTGGCACACGGCGGCGACGACGACTCCGGCAAGGTCATCGGCACCCCGCACTTCATGTCGCCCGAGCAGATCCAGCGCCAGCCGATGGATCACCGCAGCGACCTGTATTCGCTCGGGTGCACATACTTCCGTCTGGTCACCGGCAAGAACCCGTTCACCGGCGACAACGTCAAGGCGATCGTCCGCGGCCACGTCAAGGACGCGGCACCACGCGCCGACGAGACCCACGAGGAAGTGCCGGAGGATGTCGCGGACATCATCGACCGGTTGCTCGAGAAGGACCCTGGCGATCGTTACCAGAGCGCCGAGGAGCTGCTCGCGGACCTCGCCGAGGTCGGCAAGGTCGAGGCGAAGCGCGGACCGTGGGCGCTGATCGCCATCGTCGCGGTGCTGGCCGCGGGTGGGGCGTTGGTGTGGGCGCTGAGTCGGCCCGAACCGAAGACGATCATCGAGAAGGTCGAGGACGAGACCGCACGGAAGGAGCGGGACGCGGAGGCTCGCCGCGCCAACCGCCTCGCCGCCGACAACGCGCGTCTGGCCATCCTCGCCCGCGGCCTCGAGGGGGAACCGTTGGCCGTCGCCCTCGACGGAATGGCCGACGAACACCCCGAGACCGAGGCCGCCGAACTCGCCCGTCAGCAGGCCCGCGACATCCGCGCCGCGATCGCCGCGGCCGAAGCCGAGGCCGAGCGCATCGAGCGCGCGGTCGACGCCGCGGTCGCCGCGCTGCGCGCCGCCTACCAGCAGGCGGTCGACGCGGGCGACTTCCCGGCCGCACACGGCACCCTCGACGGCCGGCCCGACAACGCCGAGGTCGCCGACGCCGAGCGGCTCGCGACCACGCGCGGCGAACTGCGGAGCGACCTCCAGCTGCGCGCCGCAGCCGAGATCGCCGCGCGCCAGTCAGCCGTCGACGCGGCCCTCGAGGAGCGCGCGCTCGATACTGCCGAGTCGGCACTGCAGAAGCTCGCAGCTCTGCGCGCCGAGGGCAGCGCCTGGCCGAGCGAACTGCTCCCCGCCGCCGAGGAACTCGACGCCTGGATCGCCGAGCGCCAGAGCCGGCTCGAAGCTGGCCGCCGCCGCCTACTCCGCGCCGCCGAGATCGCCGCGTGGCAGCGCCTCGAACAACGCCTGCTCGGCGACGCCTCCGCCCCCGGCATCCTCGATGCCGTCACCGCCTTCGACTTCGCTGCGGCCGAGGCCCGGCTCCGCGAGTTCGTCGCTGCCGAGGCCGAGTTCGAGGCTGCCGCCGCGATCACCCCATTGCTCGAGGCCTTCCCGGCGGCCACTGCCTGGATCGCGGCCTTCGGCGCCGCAGCGACCACCGACGGTGAGCTGGCCATCGACCTCGACGGCCTGCTGCCGGAGTCGGCGGATCCGGAGGACGGCACCGTTGGCCGGGTCACGCGCTTCGAACCGACCGGCGCCGGGATGACCGTCCACCTCGGCCCGAAGGCTCGCGGTGAGGACCTGACGTTCGATCCTCAGGCGCTCCGACGCCATGCCGACCACCTCCTGGTCGCGCTGCCGGGCACACCGGATCCGGCCGGCCGCGGCGCGGTACTCGGCCTGCTCGGTTGGGCCGCCCACCTGCGCGCGGCCGACGCCTATCTGCGCCAGCTCGACCGCGGCGACGACGCCACCGGCACCGAACAGCAGGCCTACGCACTCCATGACTCGCTCCTGGTCGCCAGCACCCAGGCACTCGCCGAGGCTCTGACTGCAGCGGGAACCGGCGGCGAGGAGGCGACGCCGGCCGCCGCCGGCTGGCATCGCAGCCTCTACGACGAGGTGCAGGCAACCCGCCTGCTGGCTCGCACCCTGCGCGCGCTGTCCGCGCGGCGCAATCTCACGGCGGCGCAGCTCGCCGAGGAGCTTCGGCAAGATCATCCGGGTACGCTGATCGTCCAGCTGCTCGACGAGTCCGACACCGAGTGAGTCGACTTGGATCCCGGTGGACTCGCGGACTGTCTGCTCGCCCATCCCGACGGAGCGATCCTGCGCCTGCACGCCCAGCCCGGCGCGCGGCGTGATGCATTGGTCGGAATGCACGGCGACGCGCTGAAGCTCGCCGTGCGCGCCGCGCCGGAGAAAGGGCGTGCGAACACCGGGATCCAGAAGCTGCTCGCGGCGGCGCTGGGGATCGCCGCGCGCGACGTCGAACTGCTGTCCGGTCCGGCCCAGAGGCAGAAGCGCTTCCTGCTGCGCGGGCTCCCACCCGAGGAAGCTGCGCGACGCCTGACCGTCGCCATGGCCCACGACGGCTGACCGCGGGGAACGCGGGGAACGCGACGTTCGGGTGACGTGACACCATGCGCCCGGTACGCTCGAGGCCACGCATCCGAGCTGCGAACCGATGGTGAGCCCTGCCCAACCCCCGCTGCGCAAGCGTGCCCAGGCCGCTGCCGAACAGCTCCTCGACCGTCTCGGCGCCCGACCGCGAGTCGCTCTGTTGCTCGGCACCGGCCATGCGGCGATCTCCCACCAACTCGCGGAGCGCCGGGTGCTGCCCCGCCAGGATCTGCCCGGCGGTCTGATCCTCGCCGAGGAGTCGCACCTGGTGGCCGGTCGCCTCGAAGGTGTGCCGGTGCTGGTGGGCGACGCCCCACTGCCGGCCTACGCCGGGCACAGCCTCGCCGAGGTTACCTTCCCGGTGCGGGTCCTGCACGCGATGGGCGTGGAACTCCTGGTGTTGACCGCCGGCGCCGCCAGCCTCACCCGCCACATCGAGCCCGGTTCGATCGCGGTGGTCGAGGACCACATGAACTTCGCGGGGGTCCAGCCGCTGCAAGGACCACCGGACGACGATCTCGGCCCGCGCTTCCCCGACATGTCGGCCCCCTACCCGGCGCGCTGGCGCAAGCTGGCCCGCGATCGGGCTGCCGAGGTCGGAGTGCCCTGCTTCGAGGGCGTGTTCGCGGCGGTGCCCGGACCGAGCCTGCCGACCCGCGCCGAGTACCGCTTCCTGCGCCGAGCAGGCGCCGACCTGGTGGGCATGAGCCTGGTGCCCGAGGTGATGGCCGCGGTGCATTCCGGCCTCGACGTGCTGGCACTTTGCGGAGTCACCCAGCTGGTCCACGTCGAACGCACCCTGCCGACCGACATCGAGGAGATGCTGGACGCGGCCGACCTCGCGGCGCCTCGGATGGCCAGCCTGCTGACCGGCATCGTGCGACGCATCGGCAGCATGCCCCCACCCGGCGGCGACGACGTGAGCATCCGCGAATGAACGACACCGCCTCGATCGGGAACCCCGAGCCTCGCCGGCTGAAGATCGGCGTGCTGCTGTCGGGCAGTGGCCGGACCCTGCAAAACCTGCTCGACCGCGCGGCCGCAGGACGCCTCGCGGTCGAAGTCGTCGCGGTCGCAGCCGACCGCGAGGGCGCGTTCGGCCTGGAGCGCGCGCGCCGCGCCGGCATCCCGACGCTGTACACCAAGGACCCCCTCGCCAGCCTCGACTTCCTCACCGAGCATGGCGCCGAGGTCTGCTGCCTCGCCGGCTACCTGCGGCTCCTGCCGATCCCCGAGGCCTGGCGCGATCGGGTGCTCAACATCCACCCGTCCTTGCTGCCGCGGCACGGCGGCAAGGGCTGCTACGGCGACCGGGTCCATGCCTCGGTGCTGGCCGCCGGCGACGACGAGAGCGGATGCACGGTCCACCTCTGCGACGACCGCTACGACACCGGTCCGGCGCTGGTGCAGAGGCGCGTGCCGGTGGTCGAAGGCGACACGGTCGCGACGCTCGCTGCGCGGGTCTTCGAGGCGGAGTGCGAGGCCTATCCCGAGGCCATCGATCTGTGGCGTCGCGAGCGCGGGCTCTGATCCGTACTACTCCGGCACCGCGAAGCTCAGGCTCGCCCAGAAGCTCTCCCACTCGTGGTCCTCGGCCTTCGGTCGGGTCATGTGGGTCAGTCGCAGCGTCATCCAGCCGCTCCCGCCGATCGGCACCAGCGCTTCACCCTGCTCGTCGGTCCACGCCGAACCGGTGAAGTCGTGGCCGTTGCCGGGGCGGTCCCAGCACAGGTTGGCACGCACCAGCGGCTCGCCCTGGAACAGCACCCGCACCGGCAGGGTGCCACGCGGCCGCACGCGGAGCGGATGCTCGAGCGGGACGATCTCCAGCTCCTGGCCGAGCGGCGTCGCGAAGTCCCCCGCGTCGTCGCCACCGACCGCGAACACCACCTTCGGGCACTTGCGGTAGCGCTCCACCGCGTCGTCGTACAGCTCGTCGCGCGCGACGCGACCGGCCAGCACCTGCGGCATGCCGTCGCTCAGCAGGTAGGAGTTGAACGACTGCGCGTCGAGTTCGATGAGCCGCGGTCGGATCGCCACCGCGGCGACGTGCAGCCCGGGCTCCAGTGCACCGAGCGTGGCCCGGGTCACCTTGTCAGCGTCGTCGGCACTCCAACCCTCGACCGGCTGGGTCGTGCCATCCGGCCGACGCAGCACCGCGCTGAATCGCTCGGTGGCGACCGCCCCGGTGCTGACCGGGAAGTCCATGCCGGTGCGCAGCGAGAGCTCGGCGCCGTCACGAAGATCCTCGTCGTCCGTCGCCAGGACCAGGAGCCAAGAGTCGTGCGGAGGTGCCAGGGCCGACAGGGCGAGCGCGGCACTGCCGCAGGCCGCGAGGAACCGGAGGATCTTCATGGGCGAAGTCTCCGCGCAACGGGCAACATCTGACAAGCGTCCCATTCTGCATCGGTCCGCCAGGGCTCCTGTCCGCCTGGGTGCCTGGCACCGAGGCGGACAGGCACCCAGGCGGGCATTCAGCACCGGCAGCCAGATCTGCCCGACCGCCTTCAGCAGCGCGAGGTTCTGCATGTTCCACACGCCGATCTGCAGCATGTCGATGCCCTCGGGGTCCGTAGACTCACCGCATGCCCCGCCTCGATCCCGACCTGCTGCGACGCCTGTGTGCCGCGAGGGATCTGCTCGAGCAGTGGGACGAACCGCTGCCGGTCGAGGAGATCGCGCGGCGCGTGGTGATCTCGCCCTTCCACTTCATCCGCCGCTTCGATCAGGTCTTCGGCTCGACCCCGAACCGCTACCGCGTGCAGCACCGGATCCGGCGCGCCAAGGAACTGCTCGCGTCCGGAGATCTGTCGGTCACCCAGACCTGCTTCGCGGTCGGCTTCGAGAGCCTCGGTAGCTTCAGCGCATTGTTCAAGCGCTGCGTGGGTACGACCCCCTCGCAGTACCGACGCGAACGGCGACTGCTGGTCCAGGTCCCGGGCCTGCCGCCCACGACCCTCATCCCCGGCTGCCTGACCCTGATGGCCTGCCTGCCACGCGACGCG
This sequence comes from bacterium, assembly GCA_030432695.1. GTDB lineage: Bacteria > Planctomycetota > UBA1135 > UBA1135 > UBA2386 > JAUILN01. The sequence continues at coordinate 468,558 of JAUILN010000005.1, forward strand.
TTTCGCAGTTCTGGAGAAGCACACGCCTGAGGCGCCCCACAGACTGGCCCGGGTCCACCAACCAACCGACAGCCCATGAAGATCAAGCTCCAGAGCATCATGGTCGACGACCAGGAGAAGGCCCTGCGCTTCTACACCGAGGTCCTCGGCTTCCAGACGAAGCACGACATCCCGGCCGGCGACTACCGCTGGATCACGGTGGTGGCCCCCGACGGCCACCCCGACGTCGAGCTCGCGCTCGAGCCGAACGTGAACCCGGCCGGGCGCACCTTCCAGAAGGCGATGTTCGACCAGGAGATCCCGTACACCGCGTTCGAGGTCGACGACATGGCGGCCGAGGTCGCTCGGCTCACCGCGCACGACGTGGTCTTCACCACGCAACCGACCGACGCCGGCCCGGTCACGATCGCGGTGTTCGCCGACACCTGCGGCAACCTGATCCAGCTCTACCAGCCGAAGTGAGTCCGAGACCCGCGGCTGGCACGGTCCGGGTCAGGTGGCCGCCCGCCCCAAGAGCCCCAGCAACGCCACCAGCGACAGCACGTCGTCGCGGTTGTGCTGCAGGACCTTGTCGACCGGCCCGGTCCCATCCCGCAGCCACTCCACCCAGGCGCGCGGTGCCTCGCTGCCCGGCAGGTCGTCGGGGCGGCGGAACGCGAGGCGATGCTCCTCCACCGTGCGCAGTCGGCAGTTCGGCAGCTCCTCGCCCCACAGTCGCCGCGCCAGGTAGTAGAGGTCGAGGTGGCGCGGGTCGAGGACCGGAGCCGTATCGATGCCGTGCAGGACCATCCGGTTGGCGAGGCGATGCCGGTCGAAGCTCTTGCCGACGAAGCTGACCTGCACCGGCCGCTCGCAGAGCCGGCGCGCGACGTGCGCCAGTGCACCGGGCTCCTCGTCGAAGCTGCGCAGGAACACCTGCTCGAGCACCAGCTCGTCGCACTCGACGAAGGCCATGCCGGTCAGGAACACCACGGTGCCCGCCCCGCCGCTGAGGCCGGTGGTCTCGGTGTCGACGAACAGGCAATCGTCGAGGCGAGCGCCTTCGAACCACGGGTCCTTGGCGAGGACCGCCAGGCGCTGCCAGTCGGCGTCGCGGCACAGGGCGAACGGCACCGAACCGTGGCGTGCGGCCAGCGGCCAGCGCTGGCGCCAGACCCAGAACGCGCCGCGCTCCCCGGCCTCGACCACGCCGTCGGCCGACAACGCGACCGGCTCGGGCGGTGCCACTCGGCTGGCACTCCGCTCGGCCCGTCGCGCCAGGTAGGCCCGCAGGTTCGCACCGCCGCGCACCGGCGGCGGCGTCGGTTCGGCAGGGGCAGCGGCATCCGGCAGCACGCCGCGCGCGCGGGCATTGCCACGCAGTCGACTCTTCAGATCCCGCTTGGCCATCTCTCGGCACCCGCCGTCTACAGACTCCCGTCGCGGGCCTGCTCGACCGCCACCTCACCCAGCATCCCGCGCAGCACCCGGAGCGCCAGCCCCTTGCCGCGCCGGCCCTGGTCGACGCTCGGTCCGATGCACGCCGGACAACCGGTCAGGCACGCGCAGCGCTGCACGATCCCGGCGGCAGCCTCCAGCACGTCGCGGTGGACCCGGAAGATCCGCTCCGACAGACCGACGCCGTTGGGCATCGCGTCGTAGATGGTCAGCGTCGGTCGCTCGAAGTGCGGATGCATGAGTTCCCCGTGCACCGCGACGTCGCCGGGATCGACGCGGACGAACAGCGGCACCAGGCCCTGCACCAACTCGGCCAGGCCGCGCATCCCGCCGCCGTCGACGCCTTCCTTCAGCCCGCAGGCATCGGCCAGCGCCGGATCGAGAGCCAGCACGCAGGCCTCGGTCTCGAACTCCTCGGGCGGCAGATCGATCTCGCCGATGCCGACGTTCTCACGGGTGTAGAAGCGCAGCTTCTTGAACGCCTTGGCCAGCGTCGAGACGTGGACCTCGCCGTGATGGGCCCGGTAGGCCGGGTAGTCGATGGTCTCGTCGACATGCAGGATCCGCACCTCGGTCTCGGTGTCGGCCTCGGTGAAGTAGTCGACGTCGGCGCGGCGCACGTAGGCCCGCCGGTCGAGGTAGCGGAACTCCTCGACCAGGTACTGCTCGCCCTGGTGCCCGTAGATCGCGCCCTCGTAGACCTCGGTGATCGACGACGCCCGGTCGATCTCGGCCAGCACCCGCCCGGTCTCGCGGTCGTGGATCACCACGTTGTCCATGTCGGCCGCATTCAGGCTGACGCCCTCGGCCGGGTAGGTCTGGTCGGCGAAGTGGTAGCGATTGCCCTGACGGATCAGGATCCGCAGGTCGTCGGTGAGGAAGTCGAGCACGTCGTCGATGCCCTCGGCCCGACCGAAGGCCTCGCCACGCTGCACGGCCCCCCGCTCGAACGGCAGCTCGAACGCCGCGCACTTGACGTGGTTGGCGAGGATCACGGGGTTGTCCGGATCGACCGCCACCGCCTCGCGCGGCTTGTCGAACAGGTAGCCGGGATCGCGGACCAGGAACTGGTCCATCGCGAACGACCGCGCCACCAGCACCACGAGGCTCGCGTTCTGTCGTCGCCCGACCCGTCCCGCGCGCTGGAACGTGCTCGCCACCGTGCCCGGGTAGCCGAGCAACACGCAGACGTCGAGCGTGCCGATGTCGATGCCGAGTTCCAGCGCGCTGGTCGAGACCACCGCCTCGATGTCGCCCTTGCGCAGCCCCTGCTCGATGCTGCGCCGCAGGTTCGGCAGGTAGCCGCCGCGGTAGCCGGCCACCCGCGACTGCTCGAGGCCCTGCCTCCCGGCCTCGTCGCGCAGGTACTTGAGCAGCACCTCGGTGCCCGACCGCGTCCTGGTGAAGAAGATCGACTGCAGCCCGGTGTTCAGCAGCCGACCAGCCAACGCCCGACTGCTCTCCACTACCGACTGGCGGATGCCGCCAGCCTCGGACAGCACCGGCGGGTTCACGAACAGGAAGTGCTTGGGACCGCGCGGGCTGCCGTCCTCGTCGATCACCACCACGTCGCGCTCGAGCAGGGTCCGAGCGTGCGGCCCCGGGTTGCTGATCGTCGCGCTGCAGGCGCAGAAGGTCGGGTTCGCGCCGTAGTGGGCGCAGATCCGCTGCAGCCGCCGCAGCACGTTGGCGACGTGCGAGCCGTAGACCCCCGACAGCGTGTGCACCTCGTCCACCACCACGTAGCGCAGGTTGGTGAAGAGACCCTGCCAGCGGGTGTGGTTCGGCAGGATTCCCGCGTGGAGCATGTGCGGGTTGGTGATCAGCAGGTGACCGGCCTCGCGCAGCGCCCGCCGGGTCGCCGGCGGGGTGTCGCCGTCGTAGACCGCGACCACCAGCTTGCCGTCCTCGGCGCCGCGATCGGCGGCACCGAGGATCGTCTCCAGCTCCGCCATCTGGTCGCGGGCCAGCGCCTTGGTGGGGAACAGGTAGAGCGCCCGGGCATCGCCCCGCTCGCGCAACAGCACGTCGAGCACGGGCAGGTGGTAGCACAGCGACTTGCCCGACGCGGTGGGCGTCGCCACCACCACGTCGCGGCCCTGGTGCAGCAGGTCGGCGGCGCGGCGCTGGTGGGTGTAGGGCTCGAGGATGCCGCGTGCCTCGAAGGCCTCGCGCAGCCTGGGCAGCACCCAATCCGGATACGGCTCGTGCCGCGCCGGCCGCGGCTCGACCCGGTGCCGCGCCTCGACCAGACCGATCTCGCCCGGCCGGTCGATCAGCTCGCGGACCAACCCCTCGACGTCGTTCGCGGCCAAGGCAGCCTCTCAGCGACCGGCCGGGTCGGCCGAGCCGTCCGCAGGGCTGGTCGGGTCGTCGAGCATCAGCGGCACGCCGGAGCGGGCCACGTTCGACTCGTCGAGGAACTCGAGGACCTCACCCATCAGCGCCTGCACCACCGAAGCGTAGACCCCGGGCAGCGGCGGCGGCTGCATCGACAGCCCGGTACCCGTCGAGCGCTCGAACAGCCGCTCGACCCACTTCGGACGTTGTCCGGAGCCGTCGGCCGGGCCGAACACCTGGACCTGCATCGCCACCTCGGCGACCGCGCGACGACCCTCGACCAGTTCCTCGATGCCCGCACGACCACGGATCAGCTCGGCGCGGATCAGCAGCGCGTCGCTGGCCGGCGGTGGCGCCTCGTCGAGTCCCCCGACCACCCCGCTCTCGCCGAGCTCGCGGCGCAGCAGCTCGTCGAGCATCGTCGGCAGGCTGCGCCTCCAATAGCCCTCACCGTACCATTGGATCGGGTACGGGCCGAGACTGGCCTCCTCGGGCTGCGAGCCGCGCTTGTCGACCACCGGCAACACGAAGGCGATCCGGTCCGCGGCGACACGGGCCTGGTAGCCGGTCCCCGAGTAGAGCTCCGGGTCCTCGGCGAGATCGAACGACGTCTTGGGCGCGACGCACCCCGCCCCCACGAGGAGTGCGAACACGGACGCGACAACCAGCGAGCCGCGCCAGCGCACGGCCACCACCCGAGAGGATCCACCCATGGCAGCGCATGCTAACCGGACTCGGCCCCAGACGGAGACCCGACCGTCCCGATCCGGATCAACCCGAGCACCCACCCGGTCGATAGCTGCGGGGAACGCCGGGCCTCGAGGACCGGCGTTCGGGGATCGATGGACGAAACGACCTGCCAACGCCCGGTTCGCGGTGCGTGGGCGCGAGCGGACGATGCCGGGGAGGCCGTCCGCCGACTGCGCCACGCCCTGCCGGACAGCGACCACGCCGCGCTCACCCTGTTCTTCTGCGCCGGCGGGTTCGACCGGATCCGTCTCGCCGCCGCACTCCGGGAGCAGTTCACCGGCGCCCCACGGATCGCGTGCACCACCGCGGGCGAGATCACGCCCGAGGGGGCGCGGGACGGCAGCGTCACGGCCCTGCAGTTCGACGCGTCGCATTTCCGGGTCGCGGTCGGCGGCATTCCCGACGTCCACGAGCTCGGCATCGACGACGCGACGCGGCTGATCGAGGAGCTGCGCTCCGACCTCGACTCGGCCCCCCCGCTGCCCACCGCCTGCCAACGCGGCGCGCCCACCGACCTCGCCATCCTGCTGGTCGACGGCCTGTCGTCCGGCGAAGAGGTCCTGCTGGCCAACCTGACCCCAGGCCTCGGCGCAATCCCGTTGGTCGGCGGCTCTGCGGCCAACGGGCAACGCCTCGAACACGCGGGGATCTCGGTCGGTGGGGGATTCGCGAGCGGCGGCGCGGCCCTGGCCCTGGTCCGCACGACGCTGCCGGTGGTGAAGTTCAAGACCGAGAGCTTCGTGCTCGGCGAGCAACGCATCGTGGTCACCTCGGCGACGCCGAAGAGCCGTACCGTCCACGAGTTCAACGGTCGACCCGCGATCGAAGAGTACGCGCGCATGATCGGTGTGGCGAAGGACGACCTCACCCCGGAGATCTTCGCCGAGCATCCGGTCGCGATCCGCGTCGCCGGCATGGTCTACGTCCGCTCGATCCGCCAGCCGCTTCCCGACGGCAGCCTGCAGTTCCACTGCGCGATGGACGAAGGTCTGGTGCTGCACGACGTGCACGCCATCGACCTGGTGAACGACACTCGGCGGGCGTTCGCCCAGATGCGGGCCAGGCTCGGCGAGCCGACCGCGGTGCTGGCCTTCGACTGCATCCAGCGTCGGCTGGAGACCGAGCGCCTCGGCCGCGTCGAAGAGCTCGACCGCCTGTTCCAGGACAACCACGTCGTCGGCTTCCGCACCTACGGCGAGCAGTTCGGACGCACCCACATCAACTTCACCCTCAGCGCGCTGGCGTTCGGATCGCCGGTCGCGTCCGAAGGACCACCGTGACCGCCGACCAGGACGCACGCTGCCACGAGCTGCAGACCGAGATCGACCGGCTCGAGGCCGTCAACCGGGTGCTGATGGACCGGGTCGAGCGGACCATCGACCTGCAGGGCAGGGAACTCGGGATCTACGAGACCGCGTCGGCGCTGGAGCAGAACGTCCGGGCCCGCACCCGTGAACTCCGCGAGGCGATGGAGCGGCTGGAGTTCGCCAACCGCGAGTTGCGCAGCGCCAAGGATGCCGCGGACGCCGCGAACCGCGCCAAGTCCGAGTTCCTTGCCAACATGAGTCACGAGATCCGCACGCCGATGAACGGCGTACTGGGCCTCGCGGAACTGCTGGTGCAGAGCGACCTGCCGGCCGAGCACACCGAGACCGCCATGGCGATCCTGCAGTCGGCCGAGAACCTGTTGGCGATCATCGACGACATCCTGGACTTCTCGAAGATCGAAGCCGGGCGCCTCGAGCTCGAGTCGATCCCGTTCGACCTGCGCAACGTGGTGGAAACCACGCTGCAGCTGCAACGCCCCCGCGCCGACGCCAAGGGCCTGGATCTCCGACACGAACTCGACCAGGCGATCCCTGCCTGGGTCCGCGGCGACCCCGGCCGACTCCGGCAGGTGCTGACCAACCTGATCGGCAACGCGATCAAGTTCACCGAACGGGGCCGGGTCGCGGTACGGATCCGGGTCGCCGCCAACCCGGCCACCGACGTCGACCCCGGGGTCCATGGCACCTGCATGCTCCACGTCGAGGTCGAGGACACCGGCGTGGGCATGGACGAGCTGGCGCTGCAGCGCGTGTTCGACGCGTTCGTCCAGGCCGACACGTCGACGACCCGACGCTTCGGCGGCACCGGCCTCGGGCTGGCGATCGCTCGCCAGCTCGTGCATCTGATGGGCGGCACCCTGGACGTTCACAGCACCCTGGGCCGCGGCTCGCGCTTCGGCTTCGACGTGAGCCTGGAGACGCTCGACGACTGCGGCACCCGCGAACTCGACTTCAGCCGACTCGACGTCGCGGTGCTCTCGCACGACGCGGCGATGGCCGACCGGCTCCGGAGGACGCTGGTCACTTTCGGGGTCGAGGTCACGCGCCTCGACCACGCCGCGGACCTGCGAACCGTCCTGTCGATCAGCACCTGCCGCGAGCAGTGTCGGCGGGTCGTCCTGGTCGACGGAGCGCTGCCTCCGGACCAGCTGGACCTGCTGCGGGAGCCGACGCCGGACCCCGGTTCGGCGTGCCGCCCCCACTTCGCGCTGCTCGATCCGGCGTCGTCCGAGATCGCACGACCGGCGACCGCGCCGTTCCAACTGGTGATGCCCCACAGGCCCTCGAACAGCATGCTGTTCGACTTCCTGGCTTCGTCGCTGGCTCGATCGGAGCACTCCCGGCATGTCGATGAACAGGAGCCACCCCGCGAGACCCGGCTTCACGGCCGCGTCCTGGTGGCCGAGGACAATCCGGTCAACCAGCGGGTCGCCCTCGGCATGCTGCGGAAGCTCGGCGTCGAGGTCGAGATCTGCGACGACGGCGAAGCGGCGCTGGACCGGGTCGGCGCCGGCGGGATCGATCTGGTGCTGATGGACTGCCACATGCCGCGGCTCGACGGCTTCGCCGCGACGCGCGCACTCCGAGCCGGGCGGATCCCCGGTCAGGAGCACCTGCCGGTCATCGCGCTGACCGCGAGCGCGACCGAGCAGGACAGCGCCCGCTGCCTGGACGCCGGGATGGACGACTTCCTGAGCAAGCCGTATCGGCTGGCCCAGATGCGCGCGCTGCTCCGACGCTGGCTGCCGACGCACCACGAACGGCCCGAACTCGCGGAGACCTGTCCCGACCGGATCCGCGAGGACCACTGGGCCGAGGTCACGCCCCAGTCCCCGCTCCCCACCGATGCCAGGGCACGACTCGGTTGGCGGCGCGAGGTCGCCGCGTTCCTCGACGACGCCCGCACGGCCACGTCGCGGCTCCGGGCCCTCGCCTGCGAGGACCAGAGGGAGCGACTCGCGACCACCGCGCTGGAGCTGTCGACCCGCGCCCGCCGGGCGGGCAGCCTCGACCTCGCCGCGCGCGCCGGTCGGCTGGTGGATGACGCCCGCGCCCCCGAGCGTCGTCCGCTGATCACCGCCACCGCGGAACTCGCGGAGCGGGTCGAGGAGCTGCGGCGGATCGCGATCCGGCCGGCGCCGTGACCGGCTCACCCTGCCTGGAACCCGTTCGAGCATCAGGCTCGGTGATGCCGCTGGTGGCTGAACTTCCGCCCAGCCAGTGGACGACTCACTCTGGCCGGAGCAGCCGCAGATTGCGGCTCGTCAGCCGGCCGAGGCGGTAGGCGAGTTCGGGTCGCCGCGCGAGCACGCACCAGTCGCCGTCCTCGCCGTCGTGGATGCCGAGCTCGGCCAGTACGGTGCCGCTCGGACCGACCATCCGGATCACCGCGTCCGGCGCGGCGTCGCCGAACCGCTCGTCGGTGACCGCGACCTCGTCGCCACGCAGCTCCCGGAGACCGCCTGCGATCTCGTCGAGCAGGCCGGCGTCGAGTTCGCCAGCCTCCCCGTCGACCCGCCACAGGCCGTCGTCGCCGTACACCATCCGTCGCTCGGCGTCCCCCACGGTGCAGACGATCCGTCGGATCACGCCACCGCTTTCGACGTTGAGGATCTGCCGATCGACGTAGTCGGTCCAGGGCCGCCGGAGGACCACAGCGGCCTCGCGGTCGACCTCGACGACATGGGGTTCGTCGGCTCGCTTGACGAACACGCCGGCGGGTCGACCGGCATCCGGATCGGCAGGGGCCTCGGCGCCGAGCTGCAGCACGTCGAGCGGCTGGCCGCGTCGGTCGAGCAGTTCGACGCTGGTGCGCTCCTGTTCGCCGAGACCGTAGCGGGCCAGCTCGACAGCATCGTCCTCGACGAAGCGCAGCGTGTACATCCGACGGATCGCGCCCAGCAGCTCGTTGGTCGCGGTCGGGTCCGCAGGGAGCGCAGCCGGCCTGGTGAGGCGATAGGCGCCGCCAGGTTCACGCTCCAGCTCGAGCAGCCGGTCGGCCGGCCCGGCGATGCGGATGGTCTGCGCCTCCTCGACCGGATGCGTGAGGAGATACTGCGCGCGCACGTCCTGCAGCGGCACCTCGACGGCCTGCGCGTAGGGCGGCGAGTCGACCAGGAACCACAGGTTGCGGCTCGCGGAATGTCCGAGGAACTGGCCGGCGCCCTCGAGCCGAGTCAGCGAAACAGCCTCGGAGCCGCGCGCACCCTGCACCTGGATCTCGACTTCGGCCTTGGCATCCGGGTCGATCGGGCCGGTCAGCTCGCCCGGCCGACCGCGCAGGAAGCTGCCGATCTGCAGGCCGAGCAGCGCTCCGACCAGGGTCTCGGCGCGGCCCGGGTCGAGGCGCAGGTCGAACGGTTCGACCAGTCGCCAGCCCTCGGCCCCGACGCGTCGCAGCATCAGCCGCTCGCGGACGGTGTCCGGCCCTACCGATCCGGAGTCGTCGAGGACCAGACGGTCCAACACCACGAGCCGCGCCTCGGCGGCCTGATGTCCGAACACGTAGCGCTCGCGCCAGTCGTCGGCGGTGCCCTGCAGCGCGGTGTAGAGGCCGTACTCGCCGCGCCACACCTCGCCGTCGCGGCGCACGAACAGGTCGTCGCCGAATGGCCCCTGCTCGCCGATGTCGAAGCGGATCTCGTGGCCGTCGGCCCAGCGTGCGGTGAGCCAGGCCCGCGGCACGTCGAGACCCATCTGGCGCAGGCTGTCCTCGGAGGGCTCGCGGCCATCCTCGCCCTCGACCAGGTCGTCGGTGACCACCGGGATCAACCGCGAGGCGCCGAATGCGTCGAATACCGCTTCGAGCCGCGCACGCGAGACCACGTCGACGACCGGCTCGACGATCCGCCAGGGCGTGCCCGGTTCCCGTGCGAACTCGACCGGCGCGGCATCGGGGCTGGCCGAGAGCGTCACCTCGACCGCCTCGTGGAGGCTGCGCCCGCTCAACGCGGCGACCGGTTCGGGCCCGACATCGACCTGGTCGCGCTCGGTCCGCTCGCTCCACCACAGGGCGAAGCCCAGGCCGGCGACGACCAGCAGCAGGATCAGGGTTCCTCTCATGGACGAAGCCCCCTCGCGGGGCGCGCAGGGCGACGGTTCACAGCCAACGCCGCCAGCACAACAGGAGCAGCGCGAGGCCGAGCAGGATGCCGGGAACCCAGCGCTTCAGAAAGGTCTCGGAATGCTCGAGCTCCACCGGATCGGGCTCGATGCGCTTCGACACGTAGCGGTTGCCGCGGATCGTCACCAGCTCGCTGCGCTCGACCATCCAATTGAAGATGTTCAGGCCGAGATCGGCGTTGGCCTGGAAGCCGCCTGCGTTGAGGAACGCGAGGCCGGAGAGCAGCACGAGGTGTCCCTGGCGGGGTCCGTCCTGGGGAGCGTCGAGGGCCTCCACGTCGAGCACCGCGCCGACGGTGCGCGCCGCATACGCGCGCCCGTCGGCCGGGTCCCTCAGGTCGACCCCGAGCGGCGCCCGGCTGTCGCGCGGTGCGAGCCAACCATAGCGATCCGTGGTCAGCAGCGGTTCGAACGCGACTCCCTCGGGCATCGCGTCGCCCGCCGAGCGGATCTCGCGAGCGTTGTGGACCACCGGATAGCGCTGCGCCATGGCCAAGGGGCGAGTGATCGGATGCTGGCTCGCGAGTCCGGTCAAGGTGAGCCGCGAGGCATCCCTGCCGCCACGGCCGGGACTGTTCGCCGGCAACGACGCGTCCCGGACCAGGTGGCAGACCAGGTCGTCACTGAGTCGGAAGCCGAGGCGATCCCCGAGTCGATCGAAGTTCGGGGTCCAGGTGTCGATGTTCGACCAGACGGTGTTCAGGAACACCCGCCCCCCGCGGCGCAGATAGGCGACCAGGGCATCGACCGCCCGCTCGCTCAGGGCCCGACGCGGCTCGATCAGGGCCACCGCTGCGGCGTCGTCGGGTACCCGCCCCTCGGCCTCGAGCTGCAGCAGGCCGATGTCGAAGCCCTCGCCGGCGAGGGCGCCGAGCAGCTCCGAATACGACTCGCCGGTGTCGTTCTGCAGCGACGGCCCGTTGTAGCCCTCGACGAAGTAGATCCGCGGCGAACCCTCGACCAGCAGCGAACGGATCGCCGAAGACAGCGCGCTCTCGCCGTCGTAGCTCTCCAGGGTCGGCGGCGGCGCGGAGTTGCCCCCGCCGGGCCCCTGCACCTGGCGCATCGCCGGGATGTCGATCGTGGCGACGTCGAGCGGCAGGTTGAGCACGCGACGCCGCTTGCCGACCGACACCACCAGGATGTTCTGGGCGTTGCCCTGGACCTCGCGCAGGCCGCCGAGTTCGTCCTTGCGCTGACGCACCGGCTCGAAGTCGCGGTAGATGTCGTAGTCGACCACCTCGAAGCTGTCGCCGCCGAGTTCCTGGTAGCGGACCAGCAGGTCGTGGGTGAGCTGCTGGGTGCGCCGCAGAATCGCCGCGGCGTGCCGGCTGTTCGGCGTGTTGGCCGCCGGGATCCGCCCGAAGAACGTGTCGACGCGGACCGTGACCTCGCGCTCGCGCAGGTCGGCGAGCAGCTGCTCGGTCTCGGCGCTCACCGAGAACTGCGCCTGCGGGGTCAGGTCGATCAACGCCTTGAAGGTCGGTCGGGTCGACAGCGCGGTGAGCAACGCCCAGCCACCGAAGCCGAGCAGCACCGCCAGCAGCAGGTTGAACCGACCGAGCCAGCGCCGCGCGGAACCCATCCGCCGGGCCTTCGGCACCTTCTGCTCCTCCGGCTGCGGTGCGTGCGACGTCTCGCTCACTTCCATCGCCGGGCCTCCAAGCTGCGGGTGGTGAGGAACAGGAAGAAGGCGCTGCCGCCGATGTAGAACACGATGTGGCTGGTGTTGAGCACGCCGCGGAAGAACCAGTTGCCGAGGTGGTCGGCGATGTTCACCTGCCGGAGCACCGGCACCAGCACGGTGTCGCGCAGCCACACCACGAGGTCGTCGTAGGCGCTGGCGACCACCTCGCCGCCGTCCGACGCACCGGCCTCCAGGAAGCTGCCACTGCCCGGCGCGAGGTACGGCTGCAGGTAGCCCGGCCCGGCCAGCAGGCCGAACGCGAACATCATCGACAGCAGCGAGGCCAGCAGCTGGTTGTCGGTGAGGCTCGAGGCGAAGCAGCCCGCGGCCAGCAGCAGCGAGCCGACCAGGAAGATGCCGAGGTAGCCCGACAGCACCGACGCCATGTTGAGCTGGGTGTCGAGGTAGCCGCCGGTGGCGAGGATCGGCAGCACCACCGCTCCGGGCAGCCACAGCAGCACGAAGAAGCCCAAGGCCGCAGCCCACTTGCCGAGCACCACCTCGTGGTCCTTCACCGGCGCGGTCAGCAGGACCTCCAGCGAGCCGGTGCGTCGTTCCTCGGCGAAGCAGCGCATCGTCAGGATCGCCGGCACCAGGATCAGCATCAGCGAGCTGCTGCTGGTCTGCAGGTACAGCGCCGCGAACTGGTCGCGGTCGATCGGCAGGAACACCGCGCGCTGCAGCAGGCTCGCGACCTCGTAGCCGCGGACCAGGTAGAGCAGCACCAGGATGATCCAACCGATCGGTTGGAACAGGAACGAGCCGAGCTCGCGCTTGAAGGTGGTGAAGCCGCGCGGCGCGAGGAAGCGCAGTCCCAGCAGCAGCGCGAGTGCGGTGCCCACCATGGTCGCGAGCAGTCCCCAGGCGGCATCGGTCACGCGGCACCTCCCTCGGTGACCTCGGCGAAGTAGCTCTCGAGGGTCGGCAGCTGCAGCGCCAGCGCGCGGACCAGCAGGCCCCGCTCCTGCAGACGCCGGGCACAGGCCTCGCGCGGATCGGCCTCCGGCTCGACCCCGGCCTCGACCACGCCGAACGGACCGTCGTCGGCGAGTTCACGGAATGGTCCGCAGCCGTCGATCTCGGCCAAGAGCCCCACCAGTTCCTCCGCCGGCGCACGCGCCTCCACGCGGAGCGTCCGGCCCCCGGCCCGCTCCAGCAGTTCGTCGATCGTGCCGTCGGCCTGCAGGCGACCGCGGTCGATCAACAGGATCCGGTCGGAGACCTCGCCGACCTCGGCCAGGATGTGCGAGCTGAACAGGATCGTGTGCTCCTCGGACAGCTCGCGGACCAGCTCCTTGATGCGGCGACGCTGGTTCGGATCGAGACCCGAGGTCGGCTCGTCGAGGATCAGCACCGGGGGGCTGGCGACCAGGGCGTCGGCCAGGCCGACCCGTTGGCGGTAGCCGCGCGACACGTGGCGGACCAGCTTGCGCCGCACCTCCAACACGCCGCAGCGCTCCATCGCGCGCTCGACCGCGGTCTTGCGCTCGGCGGCGGGGACGCCCTTCAGCTCGGCACGGTAGCGCAGGTACTCCACCACCCGCATGTCGCCGTAGAGCGGCACGTTCTCGGGCAGATAGCCGACGTTGCGCCGCACCTCGACCGGTTCGGTCAGCACGTCGTGGCCGGCGACCCGCACCGCACCGCTGGTCGCCGAGTGGTAGCCGGCGAGCACCCGGATGGTGGTGGTCTTGCCGGCACCGTTGGGGCCGAGGAAGCCGACGACCTCGCCGCGCGCGACGCGGAACGACAGGTCGTCGACGGCCAACGTGGCCCCGAACCGCTTGGACAGGTGGTCGACCTCGATCATGGAAGGGGCCGACGGTAGTCCGCGGGCGGCCTGGAGGTCACGCGGTTGGCGGAGTTTCTCCGCCGACCCCGCGAGCACTCAGGACTTCATTTGACCTCAGGACTTCACTTCGAAGTCGGCGTCCTTGATGTCCTCGTCGCTGGTCGACTCGGACGAGCCGGACTCCGCGCCGGCGCCCGATGCGCCACCCTGCGGGCCGCCGGCAGCCTGCGCCGCCTGCCCGAAGGCCTGCATCGCCTGCTCCAGCGCGGTGACCGCGGACTGGATCGCGTTCTTGTCGGAGCCCTCGAGCGCCTTCTTCAGGTCGGCGATCTTCGACTCGACCGGGCCGCGCACCGCGGCGTCGACCTTGTCCTTGTTCTCCTCGACCGCCTTCTCGGCCTGGTAGGCCAGCGAATCGGCCTGGTTGCGCAGGTCGACCAACGCACGCCGCTCCTTGTCCTCGGCCGCGTGGGCCTCGGCGTCGCGCCGCATCTTCTCGACCTCCTCCTCGGTCAGGCCCGACGAGGTCTGGATGGTGACCTTCTGCTCCTTGCCGGTCTTCTTGTCCTTGGCCGACACGTTGAGGATGCCGTTGGCGTCGAGGTCGAAGGTGACCTCGATCTGCGGCATGCCACGCGGCGCCGGCTCGATGCCCTCGAGCTTGAACTTGCCGAGCGTGCGGTTGTCGGCGGCCATCTGGCGCTCGCCCTGCAGCACGTGGATGTCCACCGCCGGCTGGTTGTCGGCCGCGGTCGAGAAGATCTGACTCTTGCTGGTCGGGATCGTGGTGTTGCGCTCGATCAGCGTGGTCATCACCTCGCCCATCGTCTCGATGCCGAGCGACAGCGGGGTGACGTCGAGCAGCAGCACGTCGGAGACGTCGCCCGCGAGGACACCACCCTGGATCGCCGCGCCGAGGCTCACCACCTCGTCGGGGTTCACCGAGCGGTTCGGCTCCTTGCCGAAGACCTTCTTCACCACCGCCTGCACCACCGGCACGCGGGTCGAGCCGCCGACCAGGATCACGTCGTCGATCTCGCTGGCCTTGATCTTGGCGTCGGCCAGAGCCTTCTCGCAGGGGATCCGGCAGCGCTCGACGAACGACTCGATGAGCTGCTCGAACTTGGAGCGGGTCAGGTTCTCCTGGAGGTGCTTCGGCCCGCTCTGGTCCATCGTGATGAACGGCAGGCTGATCTGGGTCTGCTGGGCGCTCGACAGCTCGATCTTGGCCTTCTCGGCGGCCTCCTTGAGGCGCTGCAGGGCCATCTGGTCGTTGCGCAGGTCGATGCCGTTGGCGGTCTTGAACTGGCTGCAGAGCCAATCGATGATCGCCTGGTCGAAGTCGTCGCCACCCAGGTGCGTGTCGCCGTTGGTCGACTTGACCTCGAACACGCCGTCGCCGACGTCGAGGATCGAGATGTCGAAGGTGCCGCCGCCGAGGTCGAAGACCGCGATGCGCTTGTTCTCGCTGTCGTTCTTCTTGTCGAGGCCGTAGGCCAGCGCCGCGGCGGTCGGCTCGTTGATGATCCGCTCGACCTTGAGGCCGGCGATCGTGCCGGCGTCCTTGGTGGCCTGGCGCTGCGCGTCGTTGAAGTAGGCCGGCACGGTGATGACCGCCTTCTCGACCTTCTCGCCGAGGTACGCCTCGGCCGCCTCGCGCAGATTCTGCAGGATCATCGCCGAGATCTCGGGCGGGGTGTACTGCTTGCCGTCGATGTCGACCTTCACCGGATCGTCGGCGCCGCCGGTGATCGTGTAGGGCACCAGCCGCTCCTCGGAGGACACCTCGCCGTGGCGCCGCCCCATGAACCGCTTGATCGAGTAGATCGTGTTGCGCGGGTTGGTGACCGCCTGGCGCTTGGCCGGCGCGCCGACCAGGCGCTCGCCGGCGGAGGTGAAGGCCACCACCGAGGGGGTCGTCCGGCTGCCTTCGAGGTTCGGGATGACGGTCGGCTCGCCGCCCTCCATGACGGACACGACGGAGTTGGTCGTTCCGAGATCGATTCCGATGATCTTCGACATGTCAGATGCTCTGAGGGGCCCCGGCGTCGCCCGCTCACACGAGCGGCCGAGCGCAGGACGAAGGCTTGGCTATTGCTCCGCGAGCTACCGGGAGCGCAGGTCCGGCTGACCTCGCCGGGTCGCGGCGCGGCGTATCACAAAGGCCGTGCCAACACCTCGAAGAGATCCGCAAGCCACGGACCGGCCACTGTTTGCGCCTGGTCCAGCCCGCGCGACCGATGCCCTGGGCGTCAATGTGGCAGAGCCCCCGTCGAGGGTTCTGTGGACTCTGTCACGCTGTCAGGAACACCCCGACCACCTGCGCCCGAGAGCCAACTCCCGCGCTCCATGTAGAGCAGGTAGGCGACCAGCAGGACGATCTGGGTGCCGACGACGACCCACCACAGGCCGACCAGACCAGCCTCCGGCCAGGCGGTCACCAGCGCGATCCCCGCCGGCAGGAACACCAGCAGGAACGCGCCGACGTCGAGGAGCATCGGCGGCACGGTCCGTCCCGCCCCGTTGACCGCGCCGGTGATGGCGATCTGCAGCGCGGCCAGCGGGTGCCCCCAGGCGGCGATGTGCAGGTAGGAGATCGCCGCCGTGAGCACCGCGGGTCCCGGCTCGTCGACGAACTGCCGCATCAGCCAGGGCCCGAGCGCGACCAGCCCGGCGATCACCACCACGCCGAACACCAGTGCCTGCAGACCGGCGTGTCGGGCTGCCGCGCGGGCCCTCGCCGGGCGGTCGGCGCCGACGTTGTGGCCGGCGACCGCGGTGGCGGCGCTCGCGAAGCCGAGCGCCGAGAACAGCACCATCGAGTCGAGGCGGGTCGTCACCCCGAGCGCGGTGATCGCGGAGTTGCCGCCGAGTTCACCGGCCAGCGCGGTCACCGCGAACACCGGCGACAGCCGCGCCAGCATCTGCACCGCCTGCGGACCCGAGAGTTCGAGGACCCGCCGGGTGACGCCGATCGGAGGCCGCAGGCTGGCAGGTCCCAGCCGCAGGCCGCAGCTCCCCCGCCGCAACCACAGGTAGGCGACCCCGCAGGCCACCGCCCGCGACACCCACGACGCCCACGCCGCGCCGACCGGACCGAGCGACGGGATCCCGAACCGCTCCCAGCCGAACATCAGCGGGAAGTTCAGCGCGATGTTCAGCACGTTGGCCCCCACCAGCAGCGCGAACGGCATCGCCGCCTCGCCGAGCGCGCGCATCGACGCGGTGGTCTGCATCAGCGCGAACATCGTGAAGGTGCCGAGACTCGACACCACCAGGTAGTCGACGCCGATGCCGCGCGCGGTGCCGGTCACCTGCTGCGCGTCGACCAACGGCACGGCACAGGCAGCCAGCGCGAAGCCGAGCAACAGCCCACCGAGCAGCATCACCCACTGGCTCCAGTTGGAGATCCGCCGCGCGAGGTCCCGGTCGTCGCGCCCCAGCGCCTGGCTCATCAGCGCCATCGCCGCCACCGAGAACGCGTTGCCGAACACCATCGGCGCGAAGCTCACGGTGGTGGCGACGTGGGTCCCGGCCACCGCCTCGGCGCCGAACTCGCCGACCATCCACAGGTCGACCAGGTTGAACAGCGCGTGGCTGGCCATGCCGACCGCCATCGGCAGGCCCTGGCGGAGGATCAGCCAGGGCACGGAGGCGGTGAGCAGACGATCGTTCATCGGGACGGCAACGCTACGCCGCTCCCGGGGCGGTTCAACGTCCGTCGTCGGCCTCGCCGAGCAGCGCCACGCTGGCGAAGCCGGCCTTGCCGTTCTGGCGCTCGCGCTCGGTGATCACCACCTGCACCCGGCGCACCCGCCGTCGGTCGGGCAGCTCGTAGACCGTCAGCGCGATCGGATCGGGGTCCATGCGCACCCGCACTCCCTCGCCGTCGTCGTTGAACCGCACCTCGACCTCGAGGATCCGGTCGAAGCGGCCGATTGCGTCGACGGTGTTGGCCGCCGGCGCCAGCACCAGGCGCTGGGCGCGGACCGGCCGATCGAGCTCGAGGGTCAGGGTCGGCTCGGCGTCGTCCGGGCTGCAGACCCAGGCGGTGCCGTCGACCCCGTCGTGGACGAACTTGCCCTGCTCGCCCTGGCTGCTGGCGTGGACCTCGATCTTCACGCCGCGCAGCAAGTCCTTGCCGCGCAGCGTCGCGGCGGTCTCCATCCACGGCGCGAAGACCTCGCGGATCTCCACCTTCATCTCCGGCGACTCGACGACCTCGACCGCGGCCTCGTCGTCGGGCCCCGCGCCGGGCGCGAGCAGCGTGACCTTGGCCTTCAATGCATGGCTGCCGAAGGTCAGCGCCGGGCAGCGGTGCGCGAAGGCATCGTCGCGCCAGGCCTGCTGTGGATCGCCGACCAGCTCGGCCAGGCGGGTCGCGCCGTCGAAGTACTCGACCTTCACGACCCGCAGCCCCTTGCCCTGGTGCCGCGCCTGCAGCCCCTCGCCGAAGCCGGTGATCCACACCGCGAGTGGCTGCTGCCCGGCAGCACGGATCGCCACCGGATCCTTCTCGGTGCCCGCCGAGAACACCGTGCTCTCCGCCGAGCCGACCGCCTCGGCACCCGTCGTCGGCCCGCCCGCGACCTTGGTCGCGCGCCGCAGGAACAGCAGCGCGAAGCAGGTGTCGACGTCCTGCGGGGGTCCCCATTGCCCCTGCTTGCCCTGCTTTTCCAGCAGGAGCCGCGCGCCATCGAGGTACCACCAGTGGGTGCCGAGCTGCTCGACGCGGGTCAACGACCCCACGCGTTCCAGACCGTAGAGGTAGTAGAGGTGCCAGCCGGCGCTCGGCGGGTTCTTGTCGACCGCGAAGTTCACCGCGAGCCAGTTGAGCCCGGCCTCGATGCCCTCGTCGACCTCGCGGCCGAGCCGACCGCGCAGCCGCCCCCCGAGGCCGAGCTTGGCGATCTGCAGACAGGAGATGCCCGCAGTGGTCATCGAGCCGGTCGGCGGCGTGCCGCGTCGATAACCGAAGCCGCCCACGCGGATCCGCCCGGTCGAGGTGGTGGTGCGCCCCTCCTCCTCGGGCGGGAGCGCGTGCGGCGGAGCTTCGACCAGGTCGATGCTCTCCTGGTACTTCAGCACACCGTCGATCAGCTCCTGCCACGCTCGCGTCGGCACCGGCACGTCGGCACGGTGCGCGGCCCACAGCCCGAGCGCCGCATACTGCGTGTTCGAGAGGTCCGGCACCGCCTCCGGGTAGCCCCAGTCGCCCGCCGACTTCTGCCAGTCGATCAACCGCCGCAGCAGCGAAGCGATCCGCTCGCGCCGCGCCGGGTCGCCGGTCGCCGCGTAGGCGAGCATCATGCAGGCCGTGGCGTAGGTGTGCTCCGGCTCGATCGAGTCGAGGTGCAGGAACGCCCGCTGGAGCCGCGGGTCGTCGGGACGCACGCCGCACTTCAGCAGCGTGTAGACCGTCAGGCCGGTCTTGCCGCCGACGAAGCGACCGTGCACGCCCCAGGAACCGTCGCGGTGCTGGGTCTTCAGCAGGTGGTCGACGCCCTTGGCGATCGCGGCGTCGATCTGGGGTTTGAGCTCGAGCTCCTCGGGGTGGACGTCGACCTGGGCGGGCGACGTGCCGACGAGCAGCAGGCACGAGACGACGAGAGCGAGGCGGTTCGGCACGGGCATGGCGCGGCTGGGTCCCGGTCCCAGGGCAGAGAGGGGTCAGGATGGTAGCAGCCCCCCGCGAGCACCGCGATCGGCCCGTGGGCCGCTCACGCCCGGCGCATCACCGCCCGATCCTCTGCCGCAGCTCGGCCGAACCGGGGAACCGCCCCAGGCCCCGCTCCCAGACCTCCCGCGCCTTGTCCTCGTCGCCGGCCTGGGCGTGGAGATTGCCGAGGAACAGATAGGTCTGGGCGTGTTCCGGGGCTTGCGGCGCGGTCTCCTGCTGGCTCAGCAGGGTCTCGAAGTGGCGGATGGCCTCGGGCCGGCGCCCGAGGAAGGCCGGCTGGTTCGACAACGACATCGCCTTGTTGAATCGGGCTCGCCAATGGTGGTCGTCGAGCTCGAGCGCGGTATCGAACTGCTTCTCGGCCTTCTGGCCGTAGACCATCATGCCGGCCATGTCGGCGTTCATCAGCCGATGCACGTAGGCCTCGCCCAGTTCGTTCTGGGCATTGGGATCGTTGGGATAGCCGGCCGCCCAGGCCTCGTAGCGGGCGATCAGGGCGTCCTGCTGCTCGGGGGTCTTGGACGACCAGATCGCCTGCATGTCCTCCCAGGACATCTCGCCGGTGTGGAGTTGATCGAACAGCGCCGCCGCGTCGAACGGGCCGTCGGCGGCGCCGTCGAGCGTGGCCTCCCGGGCCTCGATCCCGCCGAGTCCGGCGAGGGCCTCTGGATCCCTGGCGAGCAGGCGCTGGAGCGCGGCATCGACGTCGGCGGCGCTGAGTTCGGGGAGCGCGGTGCGGCCCGATGCACCTGCCGCGGCATCGGCGACGCGGCCGCGCAGCGAGCCGAGTTCGGACTCGAGAGCGGCGATGCGTTGGACCAGGTCATCGGTCGGCTGCTCGGCGGAGACCGGACCGGACGCCGCGCTGGCGGGAGTTCGGAACTCGACGATCAGATAGGCGGTGGCGGCTGCTGCGACGATGGAGGTGAGGATCAGGGCGAGGGGCTTCATGGTTCGTTCGATGCTGGATGGACCCGGAAGACGCGGTGGGGCGCGCGCTACGCGACCGCTCCGGACCTATTCACGGGCGAGCGAACGATCCAGCCGAGCGGAGTCCTGACAGGAAAAGACCTCCCGTCCTTTCCGATCCGCGCCAGGGATTCCGTGGAGGAGTCGGCACGTCGCGCCACCGCTCGACCTACTCCACACCTCGACGACCGATCATGCATCATCCATCCCGCGCGCTTTCCTTCCGCCGGATCTCCGCCGCCGCAGCCCCACTCCTCGTCACCGCGGTGTGCACCGCACAGCATCTACCGCAGGCACAGCCGACCGACGACGTCCCGACCCGGAACGCCTCGGCCTGGACCTCCTCGAGGCCCGCGGGCGATCCGATCTCCGTGGATCGAGAGTCGTTCGGTCTGCAGTCTCTCGGCGCGGAACTCCACGCCGAGGGCGCGACGTACCACGCCGTGTTCGGCCCAGGCGGCCCGCGGTTCACTCCCGCGTTGGGTCGCGCGGCCCCGACCGATCGCCCGGTCCGCTTCGGCCTCGAGTCGATCCGCCGCGGCGAGCACCTCGTCCATGACGCGCTCGACCACCCGACACCGAACGCCCGGTTCGTCGCCGGTCCCGACGCCGCCATCTACCCCCGCGGCGACGTTCTCGAGCGCTACGAGGCCCGGCGCGACGGCATCGAGCAGAGCTTCCTGTTCCCCACCGAACCCGCCGGCCAGGGCGACCTCGTGGTCCGCTTCCGCATCGACACCTCGCTCGGCGTGCCCGAGTCGAGCGCGTCCCCGACGCTCTCGTTCGACGAGCCAGGAATCGGCGGCGTCACCATCGGCGAGGTCACCGGCATCGCCGCAGACGGTGCCCGTGCACCGGGCTGGATGAACTCCGGCGAGGGCTGGCTGGAGCTGGTGCTCCCCGACGCGTTCGTCTCCCGAGCCGCCTACCCGATGGTCCTCGATCCGCTGATCTTCACTTGGCAGAACGCCGGCGCCAGCACCAACGACGACCGCCGTCCCGACGTCGCCTACGACGCATCCACCGACCGCTACCTGATCACCTGGACACGCATCTTCTCGAGCACCAACGTGGTCGTCCGAGGCAAGGTGATGGACGGCGCGACCCACGCGCTGATCGGTCCGCCCTGGGTGGCGATCACCGACCAGGGAGGCCCGCTCGAGAGCAGCCCCGCGGTCGCGAACATCAACTTCACCAACGGCTGCGTGGTGGTCTGGGAGCAGCAGGACACCCCGGGGAGCAGCGACTGGAACATCATGGGCCGCCACGTCGAGATGAACACGTACACCCTCGGCCCGATCACCACGATCGCCGCCACCTCGGCCGACGAGCGGAACCCCGACGTGGGTGGCGAGGCGACGCTGTCGAACAACGACGTCTCGGTGGTCTACGAGCAGGTCGGTGGCGGCATCCACTACGTGCAGGTCGACTACAGCTGGACGAGCTACGTCGGCATCCCGGGCGCGCGTCTGGCGATCACCACCGACGCGAACGCCAGGGACGCGGCCATCTCCAAGAGCGGCGGCATCCGCCGCAAGTACTTCGTCACCTGGGATGCCAACGGCCCCTACATCGGCGGATGCTTCATCAACTACGACAGCACCCGCTGGACCGGCAACGGCTATGTCGCCGGCACCGACCCCCGGCGCCCCGACGTCGACGGCGACGGCGAGCAGTTCATGCTGGTCTACGACGACCTGGAGGCCGGTTCGTCGTCCTCACGTGATGTCTGGTGCATCGTGGCGCTCGCGAGCTCGCAACGGACCGGCCCCTGGGCGTACCGCGGCGGCAGCAAGCGCAACGTCACCAACCAGGCCAACGACGACGAGTTCGCGCCCGCGGCCGGCTACCCCGGCGATCTGGCGGTGGCGGCCTGGGGCGATCAGCGCGGCGGATCGCAGTACACGATGGTCGGCAACAACCTGGCGATGACCGGCGCGCTCTGCGGCCTGCCGTTCGAGACCGGCAACCTGACCGGCTGGGCCAACACCTCCCCGAGCTTCGCCGCCAAACGGTCCGGCGGCGTCGACGACCACGACGGGGCGTTGGTCTGGGACGCCGCAGACCTGGCTTCGGGTTCCCACGACGTCCTGGTCCAACCCTATCAGGCATGGAACGGCGGATCGGTGCGCGTGGTCGCACCGGGCTGCGGACCGGGCGGCAACCTGACCACCAGCGGGCCCCTGGCCTTCGGCAACCCGGACTTCGGGATCCACCTCCGCGGCGCACAGCCGCAGGTCACCCTCGGTGCGCTCAACCTCGACCTCGGACCGAACTGGTTCGACTGCTCGGGCTGCCAGCTCGCCGCTCCGACCGTCTCGTTCACCCTGCCCATCACGGGCGGCGCGGCCGACGTGACGATCCCGGTGGCCTGCGACCCGCGCACCATCGGCTTCACGATGGACGCGCAGGTCGTCACGGTGATCAACAGCGGCGGTTCCTGCCCGCTGGTCCGCACGGTTGCGTGGACCGAGATCGTGCGGATGACGGTCGGCTCGTGATCCGCGCCCGCGGCTCGTGATAGGGTGATCCCGGGTGAGCTGTCCGGTGGACGAAGGGAAGCTCGACCAGGGATGCAGGAATCATGAACGAGCCGCCCCATGCTGCACGCCCGTTCCCGGACACCTCGGGAGACGGGAACCCGTTGCTCGAACAGGTGTACGACCAACTCCGCAAGCGCGCCGCGCGCATGTTCCCCCACCGCCGCGAGGAGACCACGCTGCAACCCACGGCGCTGGTCCACGAGGCCTGGGCCCGGTTGGCGGATACCGACGGGTGGACCGATCGCGAGCACTTCGTCGCTGTCGCGACCAAGGTCATGCGCCAGGTCCTCGTCGACCACGCCCGGGCCCGGAACGCCCTGCGACGCGGCGGCGGCCTGGGGCGGGTGACCCTGTCCGCCCTGGACGAAGCGCAGAGCGTCGGCGCCCTCTGTCCACTGGAACTCGACGAGGCCCTTCACGACCTGGGCAGGATCAGCGAGCGCTACGTGCGCGTGGTGGAACTGCGCTACTTCGGTGGCCTGGCGGTCGAGGAGATCGCGGCCCTCCTGGAGGTGACGCCGCGCACGGTGAACAACGACTGGCGCGCGGCCCGGGCCTGGCTCAGGGATCGATTGGAGACGTGAGTCGGAGTTCCGACACCGGGCGCACGGCGGAGGCCCTCCGCCTGTTCGTGACGCTGGTCGACCTGGACCCGGACGAGCGGGATCGTCGCCTCGTCGCACTGGGAGCTCGAGACCGGGCACTCCACGACGAGGTCCGGCGCCTGCTCCTCCGCGATGCCGAGACCGGCGACGCGCTCGACGATCGCCATGTAGGTCGCCACGTCGGCCGCGGCCTCGGCCGCCCCGCTCATCCGTTGCTGCCCGAACGCGTGGGGCGCTACCGGATCACCGGAGTACTCGGTCAGGGCGGGATGGGCGTCGTCTACCGCGCCGAGCAGCCCGACCCGCGCCGGACGGTCGCCGTCAAGGTGATGCGCAGTGCGTTGGCGAGCGAGGAACTCTTGGCGCGCTTCCGCCGCGAGGCCGAGTCGCTCGGTCGTCTCGATCATCCGGGCATCGCCCGGGTCATCGAGGCGGGGTCCTGGTCGACCGAGACCGGCGAACTGCCGTTCCTCGCCATGGAGTTGGTCGACGGCCTGCCGATCGTCCAGTACGCGGAACGGCACGGCTGCACGGTCGCCGAGCGTCTGCGACTCCTCGCCAGGGTCTGCGACGCGCTGGAACACGCCCACCAGCGCGGCGTCGTCCATCGCGATCTCAAACCGGACAACGTCCTGGTCGACGCCGCCGGCCGACCGCGCGTCCTCGACTTCGGCGTCGCACGCCTGCTCGACGACGACGCCGACCAGTCCCTGCTGACCCGTACCGGCCAGGCGCTCGGCACCCTCGACTACATGAGCCCGGAGCAGTTCGCGGGCTCGGCGTCGACGTCGGTCGGCGCAGCATGCGACGTCTGGGCGCTCGGTGTGATCGGCTACGAGCTGCTCGCGGGTCGCCGTCCACACGATCTCGACGAACACGGTCTCGCCGAGGCGGCGCGGATCGTCACGACGGTGGACGCACCGCCGCTGCGCCTGTGGTCCCCGTCGCTCCGCGGCGACCCCGAAACCATCCTCGCCAAGGCCCTCGCGATCGAACCCCCGCGGCGCTACCCGACCGCTGGCGCGTTCGCCGAGGACATCCGCCGCCACCTCCGCGACCAGCCGGTCGCTGCACGGCGCCCCAGCACGGTCTACCTGGTCGGGAAGTTCGTGCGCCGCCACCGCGCCCTGGTGTTCGGCACTCTCGCCACCGTGGTGGCCCTGGCGATCGGGCTGGTCTCGACCACGCTGTTCGCGCTCCGTGAGCACGACCAACGCCGCGCGGCGGACGAGGCCCGCGAACGACTCCGCGAGAACCTGTACCGCGCCGAGATGCGCCTCGCCGGCGACGCCCTGCAGTCGCCGATGGGCGCGATCCTGTCCCGGAGCTGGTCCCGGCGATGGCATCCCGACGGCGTGGATCGGCCCGACCTGCGTGGCTGGGAGTGGTTCCTGCTGACGTCGGTGACCGCGCGGGACCTGTGGAGCCTCGACGGGACCGCGAACCAGTTGGTCTGGTGGGATCCGGTTCGCCTGTTCGCGGCGGACGGTCCTGCGCCGCCGCTCGGAATCCTCCGCGACGACGGCTCGGACATGGAGCAATGGGCCGCGCGACGATTCCAGGGCCCGGCGCCGAGTCCCGACGGCCGCCGGATCGTCGCGTCCTACCTGGCCCCCCACCCTGGGCTGTTCGATCCTCGCAGCGGCGATCTCATCGCAGCGCTGGACCTCGGCGGATCACGCACCGCGGGGTCGATCCTGCGGATCGAATGGAGCCGGGACGGCGGCGCGTTCGCGACCCGTCTGTTCCCGGACTCGCAGGCGCTGGCGCTGGTCCGGGTCTTCGATGCCGAGGATGGCCACCTGCTCGGCGAAGCGCCGGGTCACGACGACGAGCCGAGCGTCGCCATGTCGTTCTCGGCGGACGGGTCACGCTTCGCGGCCAACGCGCCGCAACGCGCCGACGCCGCGGTCTACGACGTCGGCGACTGGTCGCGCGTGCAGCAGCTCGCCGGCCCCGGGTCCGCACTCACCTGGCTGGCTTTCCATCCGCTCCGAAGATCCCTCCTCGCCGCCGGTCACGCCAACGGCACCGTGGTGTTGCACGAGCTGGAGCGCGACGAGCCACCGCGCGCGTCGCACCACCATGCCCTGCGGGTCACCGGCCTCGCCTGGAGCCACGACGGGACGATGCTCGTCTCGACGAGTCTCGACCACTCCGTGGTCCTGTGG
The DNA here is from genome assembly GCA_030432695.1 of bacterium. Lineage (GTDB taxonomy): Bacteria > Planctomycetota > UBA1135 > UBA1135 > UBA2386 > JAUILN01. The sequence goes on from JAUILN010000005.1 coordinate 493,982, forward strand.
CGGATCGACACCGATCTGCTGACCCGGCTCGGCAGCCACGACCGTGAGAGCGTCGTCGCGACGTTCTCCCCGGACGACACGCGGGTCGCCACGGCCGGCAAGGACGATCGGGTACGGATCTGGTCCACGGAGCGGCCCGGAGCCCTGACCACGCTGGTCCGTGAGGGTGCGGATCTGGTGACGCCACCCAGGTGGTCGGCCGACGACTGCCGACTCGCCGTGTCGTTCCGTGCCGGGACGTCGAAGATCCTCGACGTCGCGAGCGGAGCTGTCCGACGAGTCGTGCCCGGCAACAGCCTGCGGATCTCCGCGGACGAGCAGCTCGAGGTCTTCGCCCGCGACCGGAACGTCCTGCAGGTCCATCGCGCGGACGACGCCGACGCTCTCTTGGGGTCCTTCACTCTGGCCTCCCAGTGGCGCAGGACCGCGCTCGCCTTCCATCCCCGGGACCAGCTCCTCGCCTTCGCGTCGGCCGTCGATCGACCGCCCCGGGTGTGGCTCTGGGACCTCGCGTCAGCCGCGCCACCCGAAGTGCTGTGCACCGAGTCGACCATGAACCTGCACTGGCATCCGGACGGCGTCCGGCTCGCGGTCCGCACGTGGAGCGATCGCCTGGCGATCTGGGACGTGGCGCAGCAGGTGCGGCTCGCCGACCGGAAGCTCGCCGACCGCGCGGTGAGCTTCGCGTGGTCACCCGACGGCGCGCGCTACGCCCTCGGTCTTCGCGACGCCCGGATCCTGATCCACGACACCGAGGACGGCGCCGTCGTCGCGGAACTCGAGGGCCATGCCGGTGGCGTCCTCAGCCTCGCGTGGCACCCCGACGGCGCTCGCCTGGCCTCGGGTTCCGACGACCAGACCGTCCGGCTCTGGGACCCTCGGGCCCGGGTCGAAGTGCTGTCGCTCGACCACCCCGAGCGGGTGTTCCAACTCGCCTGGAGCCACCACGGCCACGCGCTCGCAACCGTCGACGCGCGCGGCGCGGTGCGCATATTCGATGCGGGCCAGGCTCGCGCTACCGGCCGATGAACCTACCGGGACTCGTCGCAAGGTGCCCGAGTCACGGGAGACCTTTCCGCCCAGCACGCGCCCTCGGATCGTCGAGGACGGCTCGTCGGGTGTCGATCCCGTCCGCCCAGCCGTCTCGTCGACTGCGGATGGTCGAAGCTCAGTCCCCCAACAGATCCCGCGTCCGCTCCAGGATCCGCGTCGGCGAGAACGGCTTGGTGATGTACTCGTCGGCCACGCTCTCGCCGCGTTCGCGATCGGAGTCCTGGCCCTTCGCGGTCAGCAGCACGATGCGCATCGACCGGTATGCCTCGTTCTGACGGATCCGCTCGGCGACCTCGAAGCCGGTCAGCTTCGGCATCATCACGTCGAGGAACACCAGGTCGGGCTTCTCGCGTTCGATCACCTCGAGCGCCTCCTCGCCGTCGCGGGCCTCCAGCACCTCGTAGCTGTTCTTGCGCAGCACGAACGTCAACGAGCGCGAGATGAACGGCTCGTCGTCGACCACCAATACTTTCTTGCCCGTCATCGTTGCTGCAGCTCCATCTCGTCGTCGGCGGCGACGTTCCGCTTGAGGACCACCGCGGTCACGTCGTCGCCGTCGGAATTGCCATGGGTGAAGGCGCGGACCGCCTCGTAGACCGCGTCGAGGACCTCGCTGGCGCTGGCGCCACGGGCGGCTGAGCGCCTCAGGGTCGCCTCGAGCCGCTGCTCCTCGAACATCTCGCCGGCCTCGTTGGCGGCCTCGGTCACGCCGTCGGTGTAGATCAACACCACGTCCCCCGGGGCCAGTTCCACGGTGCACGGCGCGTACTCGATACCCGGCAGGAAGCCGAGGATCGGGTCGTCGCCGGCGACGTTCTCCACCGTGTCGGTGGCGGCGCGGTAGATCATCGTGGGATTGTGACCGGCGTTGACCAGCTCGAGCTGGCCGCGCTCGGGAGTGATCGCCGCGCCCGCCGCGGTGATGAACCGCTCGGTCCGCGACAGGTCGTCGAAGATCGCCTCCAACAGCCCGGTGAAGATCCGCGCCGGCTCCTGATGCAGCGAGGCCAGCAGTCGCAGCGAGAACCGCGCGCCGACCATCACCATGCCGCTGGCGAGGTTGTGCCCCGACACGTCGGCCACCACCGCGAGCGTGCGGCCATCGGCCATCGGCAGGAAGTCGTAGTAGTCGCCGCCGACGTCGCCCGAGGTCTCGCAGCGACCGGCCACGTCGTAGCCCGGCACCTGCGGATCGCTCTGCGGCAGGATCTGGCGCTGGATCTCGTGCGCCAGCTGCAGCTCGCGCTGGTAGGCGGCGACCGCGCGGCTGCCGAGGTGGAAGCCCAACAGCCCCGCCACGTTGTCGGCCAGATCGCACTCCACCGAGCCGAAGCCACGGCCCACCCGGTAGTCACCGGCCATGCGGTCGATGCACACCAAGACGCCGAGAGTGCGGTCGACGCCCTCGGCCTGGAAGCGGACCGCAACGGCCAACGCCGCCTCGGCAGCATCCAGCGCCGCCATCGGGGACGCCCGCTCGGCAGACGTAGCGGGCAGGATCACCGCGGTCCCGCTCGGCGAGTCCAGAGCCGCCTCGACGGCCTGTCGATAGCCGGCTGCCGGAAGCCCGGTCTCGGGCAGGTCCACCACCAGGTGGTCGCAGACCGCGGTGTCGAAGCGGACCTCGGCACCGACCGCGAAGTGCTGCAGCTCCTGCTCGGTCCGCACGAACACCACGCGGGCGAACCCGCCGGCGACCGCGAGCCGCAGTGCCGCCTGGGCCGCGGCGTCGGACTCCTGCAAGCACGAGCCGAAGCCCCGTAGCAGGTCGCCGTACATCGACACCGTCTCGAGCTGCGTGGCGCCGGTCTCGCTCATGCTGTCGAGATCCCCGGCCAACTGCGAGCAGCTGGTGAGGGCACGGGCCAGGGCCTGCGCCAGGGCCTCGGCGAGATCGCACTCGACCTCGCCCTGAACCACCAGCTCGCAGCCCCCGGACAGCGGCAGGCGCACCACCGAACCGGACCCGACGCCGGATTCCCACATCTCACCGGCCCCCGGGCCCGGGGCCCGGCCGGTGCGCTCGAGGATCCGTCCTCCACCATCGACGACGTACAGACCGATCTCGCCCGGCCCCGAACCGAGGACGCCCAGCAACGAGCCGACGCCTACCATCGCGCTCACAGCCCCCCCTGCGGACGGGCGTCGCCGGAGGGTGGCGCGGTCGGCTCGGGCCGCCCCGCCGCCTTGCGCATCCGCAGGCAGTTCCAGCCGTCGCTGCGCTCGTACTCCATGGTGTCCATCGCGCAGCGGGCGATCAGGATGCCGTAGCCACCCGGTTCGGAGGGCATCTCGCCGGCGGTCGGCCGCTCGTCCTGGTGTGCGCAGGGGTCGAACTCCGCACCGCGGTCGGCGATCTCGACCTCGAACCCCGCCTCGTCGGCGACGAACCGCAGTCGGACGATGAGTTCCCCGTGCTCGTCCGCGCCGTGTCGCAGCACGTTGGTGAGCATCTCCTGGACCGCGAGCAGGACGTTGTAGCGGGTCTGCTCGGCGTTCTCGCGGAACGGCACCGACTCCAACAAGGCCTCGCCCGTCTGCCATGCCACCCGCAGGTGGTCCAGATCGCCGCGTAGCGTCAGTTCGACTTCGGACATCGGGTGGGTCGCTCCTCGTCCCGGACAGCTGCTTCCGGGGCCGCGTCACGGATCGCCAGACCCGGATCCGCCGAGCGACCGGAGCAACTCGGCGACGGGCCTCGGCGCGCGCATCGTGACCTGGGCGCGCCGCTCGGCCGGACTCCACCACTCCGTGGGGAGATCGACAGAGGCCCTATCGACGACCCGACCCGCCGCGCTTGACCGCCACCGACCCCGGAGACGGGAGTTCCCCGGGCGGCCGACCGGATCGCCGCTGCCAGTGGACCGTGCCCCACCGGTCGAGTACGGTCCACCCGGTTCAGATGGGCCCGACACGGTCGGACCGGGCCCGGCGGCGGATGCCGATCCAATCTCGGAGCGGCACCTCGCGGAGGGATCTCGATGCACACCGCTCCTCGCTGCTCGCAGCGCTCCGAGGGGCCTGCTACTGGCTCCAGTATCAGGCTCCGAGTCATTCCCGGGCGGCCGCTCCACGGTAGGGCGGTGGTTCGGCTCGCGCTCGGAGCAGTCCTCGGTCTGCTCGGTCTGTCCGGGTCGGGCTGCACGCCGCTCACCCCGTACACCCCGGGAGATTCCTCGGCTCGCGACCCGGGTTCCGGGGTCGCCCCGTCAGCGACGCTGTCGGCGATCACCGCCCCGAGCCCCGGCCGCGGTGCCGACGAACTGGCGCGCCTCGAGCGGTTCCACGATCACCCGGGAGCACTGCTCCGCAGCGCCTGGCTGCTCCAGGAGAACCACGAGAACGTCCGCTCGCTGCGGCCCATCAATCTGGTCCTGTTCGGCGTCGACGCGCCGGACGACGAGGTCGAGGCCCTGGCCAGGTGGCTGCGAGCCCGCGCCGAGGCAGCCCGCGGCAACCGCGACGCCGCGTCGCACGACCTCGCCCAGGCTCGCCGGCTGACCCGCGACGCCGGACTCGTGGCCCGCCTCGACGGTCTCGACCTGCCGGGTTCCGCTCCCGACCCGGTCGTCGACTCGCGCCGCCTGGTGACGCTGCCCCGCGCCGCCTGGGACGCGAAGCCGGCCCGCTCCGACCAGATGGAGCGGATGGGCAGGATCGATCGGATCACGGTGCACCACTCCGCGACCATCGCCCGACCCGGGAGCGAGCAGGCCGCCGCCACCGCGGTGCGGGGCATCCAGAAGCACCACCAGGAACACAACGGCTGGGCCGACATCGGCTACCACTTCCTGATCGACCCGGCCGGGCGGATCTTCCAGGGACGGGAGCTGACCTGGCAGGGAGCACATGCCGGCGACCCTTCACGCAACCGCCACAACGTCGGCGTGTGCCTGCTCGGCAACTACGTCGCCACCGAGCAGGGGCGTCCCCCAGCCGGCCAGCTCCGCGCCCTCGACGGTCTCCTGTCGGCCCTCTGCGCCCGCTTCGGCGTGCCTTCCGAACGGGTGCTGACCCACCGCGAACTCAAGTCGACGACCTGTCCGGGCCCGTATCTCCAGGCGGCGGTGGAGGCCTACCGGGACCGCGGCGACCGTGGTGCGGTGGCTGCGGGGTCCCGGTGACGGACCCGGGCGGCCCGCCGTGGACGCGCCCGATCCGCCGGGCGTGGTTGCGCGGCTCCGGGCGCGTACTATCGCGGCCGAGATGACGACGCCCCTCGCGCCGAGACGACGACCTTCCCCACGGCTCCGGTGGGTCACGGTCCCCCTCCTCGCCCTTCTGCCGGTCGCCTGCGGTCCGGAGCGGGATCCGGGGAGCACTGCCCCGCCCGCCGCCGTCCCAGCCGCCCCCCCCACGTCGGATACCGGGGGCTCCGCGATGGCGGGCCCCAGCGCCGCCAGCGGCCGCACCGGTCAAGGTCCGGCGCCGATCCTCCACGACTTCGGCACGATCCGGCACGGCACCCGCCCCAGCCACGAGTTCGAGATCCCACTGCCCGACACCGACGGGGTGGGTCTGGTGCCGCTGGCCTTCCAGGCGACCTGCACCTGCGCCAGCCATCGGTTCCTGGTGCGCGGGACCGACGGGGTCGTCCGGGAGATCGAGCAGGACGGCGTCATGCTCGACTCGCAGGCCCTGGCCCCCGGCGAGGCCCTGCTGCTGCGGGTCACGATCGACTCGTCCCGCAAGGAGGCGGTCGACGCCGCCACCCAGATCGTCAACGGCAACGTGGTTCTGCAGGAGGCGGCGGCCGGCCACGCGCGCCACTTCGTCCGGGTCCAGTTTCGCTTCGCGATCGACGCGCCCTTCGACCTGAAGCCGTTCTCGCACCTCGACTACGGCGACATCGCGCGACCGGTCGGGCTGACCTTGCCGATCGTCATCCATCCCGACCTTCCCGAATCCGGCGACGACGCGGCGACGCTCGGCGAGCCGCAGGTCGTCGAGCAGATCGGCGATCTGGTCCGCTCGCCTCCCGACCTGGCGGTGACCCTGCAGCGCGAGGCCGACGGCTGGCTCCTGAATGCCGCCTTCAAGGCCGCGAACGATCGACCGATCGGGCCCTTCGTCTTCGCCATCCTGATCCCGACCAGTCTGCAGGTCGACGGCGACCCCTACGAGCTGCGGATCCCGGTCTCCGGCAGGGTCGTGCCTTCGGTCCAGCTCTCGCCCCCCGAAGCGTTCTCGTTCGGATCGATCCCCTTCGACGCCCCTCGTGAACAGAGTCTGATCGTGACCGACCACGACAGCTCGCGCGCCGCCGACTTCGTGGTGCAGGCGATCGTCGACCACGAGGGGAACGACGCCGCCGAGCACTTCGAGGCGTCGGTGCTGCCGGTCGCGCAACAGCCACGCTCGCGGCGGGTGGTGCTGCGTTACCTGGGCAAGCTGGATGCGAGCACGTTCCGAGGCCAGGTGCTGGTCGGCAAGACCAACGACGACCCGGAGCCGTTGCATATCGACTTCGTCGGGTTTCGTCGTCGGGACATCTGACCGCGTCGCCCCGCGCGGTCACTCCCGATCGGCCGGGAGGGTTCCGGGGAGCGGGGCGTCGGACGGAGTCCGCGCTATCCTGCTCGGACCGCGACCGATCATGACCCTCGTCCACCACCTCGACGCCCGGCTCACCGCCCCGCTCGCCGCCCTCTGCGCCCTGGCGCTGCCGCTGCTCGTGCCGGGCTGCGGAGACGACTCGCCGTCCGGCTCGACCGACACCGCGACCGCCCGCGGTTCCGGCGTCGACGGCGCGCGCCAGGATCCCGTCGGCCCACGGATCCGGCTGCGCCTCAGCGGCCAGCTGGAAGGTCGGCTCGAGCCCTGCGGGTGCGCGAGCGGCCAGGTCGGTGGCCTGGCCCGCCGTTCGTTCGCCAACCAGCGCGACCGCGGCTACGACCTGCTGATCGAGGGCGGCAACCTGGTGCACGGCGGCAACTTCCTCGACGAGCTGAAGCTGCTGACCACGCTGAACATCCTCGACGACAAGCGCACCCGCTACGCGGCGGTCGGGATCGGACCGGACGAACTCGAGCTGCCCGTCGAGGTCCTCGCCGACTACCTCGCGTCGTTCCAGCTGCCGTTCGTGAGCTCCGACCTGGTGTCCGCAACGGACGCGACGCGCCACTTCCCGGCACGGCGCTTCGTCGAACGCGAGCACGAGGGCGTCACGGTGCGGATCGCCGCGCTGACCGGCCGCGCCCCCGAGGGCGAGACGGCCGACGAATTCGGCCTCGAGCTGCTCGCGCCGCGCACCGCCTGGAAGGCCGCGATGGACGGCGCGGCCCCCGACACGTTGCGCCTCCTGATGGTGCACGGCCCCGACGACCTGGCGGTCGAGGCCGCCGGGTTCACGCCCACTCCCGATCTGGTCATCGCCATCAACGGCACCCACATGGAGCCGCCGCGCGAGGCCAGCACGGTCGAAGGGGTGCCGGTGGTCCATCCCGGCATCCGCGGTCGCTTCCTGCTCGACGTGACGCTGGAGCGCGAGGCCGGCAAGCCGCGGATCACCGACTACCACGCCTTCCCGCTGAAGGGCAGCGAGACGCAGCCCGGCGCGATGGAGGACCCCGACATCAAGCAGCTGATCCTCGACCACCGCTTCGAGGTCAAGGAGTCGGGGGTCCGCGAGGAACTCGCCGGCCAGCGACCCACGGCGAACGGCGCCGAGTACATCGGTTCGGCGTCGTGCGCGGGCTGTCACGTCGAAGCGTTCCAGGTCTGGGAGAAGTCCAAGCACGCGCACGCCTGGACGACCCTCGAGGAGGCCGAGGCCACCGGTCGCTACGAGTGGCCGGTCACCCACTACCCCGACTGCGTGGCCTGCCACACGGTGGGCTATGGCGAGGTCAGCGGCTTCACATCACCCGAGGCGACCCCGCTGCTCCGTGGCGTGGGCTGCGAGCAGTGCCACGGCGCCGGCAGCGCACATGCCGCGAACCCGCAGGAAGCGAAGCTCGGCGACGTCGCACCCGAGCGCTGCCAGACCTGCCACGACTACGAACAGTCGCCCGACTGGGATTACGCGCCGCGCTGGAAGACGATCGAGCACAGGTGAGAGAGAGCACGGCGTCGTCGCTCGGACCGGCCGGCCTACCGAGTCCCGTCACCCGATCCATGATGCCGACTCACTGAACGTGGACCTCGAGCCCGTGCGTGGCCGTGAAGCCGCCACCGTTGGCCCCGGCGTCGAGGAACGCCGCCTGGAACACGACGTCGTAGGGCAGTGGCGCGCCTGGAACCGTTACTGGCAGGCGCGCGCGGCCCTCGGCATCGAGCGTCCAGGGCGCCGCGGCGATCTGGGTCCCGACCAGGAACGAGCAGCCGAGCACCGGCACGCTGTTCCGCCCGGTCCCCAGAACCAGCACTCCTGCCGCGTTCGCTGGACCGACCGCGACGCGAAGCGTGAATGGCGCCCCACGCACCGGCACGCCTTCCGCCGCGAGCACCGGCAAGCGGCCGTCCGCGGTCGGACAGCTGGAGCCGAAGGCTTCGACGTGCACCGGGTCGAGCCGGAACACTCCTGCCGGCTGGCTCGACGAAGTCGCGCCGCGAACGATCAGCGCACCGAGGATCTGCCCGCGGTCGTTGATGTCCACGGCGTCGTAGAGTTCGACCCCCTGCAGGCTGACCGGGTCGACCAGGTCGACGAGGGCGCGCATCCCGGTGACCGAATCGATCAGGAACGGACGATGGCGGGCGCGGACGTTCCAGAGCGTGGCGTGCCCGACGATCATGCCGACCTCGTTGATCGCGAACAGCTCCGAGGAGTCGTAGCCCGGCAGGCTACCGACCGGCGTGCCCTGACCGTTCTCCCAGAGGACACCCATCACACCGCGCGAGGGCTTCGAGATGCCGACGATCTGGTCCGCGTCGTTGATCGATCGCGCCTCCGACGCGTAGTGGTTCGGCAGCGCGCCGAGGTTCTGCATGCCACCGGCCGAGGTCCAACGGAAGGCGAAGTCCCACCGACCTCCGGTGGGTATCGAGCGGCCGACCACGGTGCCGACGCGGTTCACGTCGAAACCGTCCGCCGAGGTGCCACCCAGCGTTCCGAGATCGACCAGCGCCGCGCCGTCGGTCGACAGGAAGGCCCGGAGTTCCCCGATGGGCGGGAGAGAGCCCGAACCGGTGACGTAGCGGCGCGACCCGTCGCCTCGCAGTCCGCGAGGGAAGGCGCCGCGGAACGGCCCCAGCGGGAGGCTCGTCGCGCCCGTCGACGGCTCGAAGAGCTGTGGCGCGTTCAGGTGGCCGGCGTAGACCGACGCCCGGCCGAGGTCGTCGACGTCGTTCACGTAGTCCGGCGACAACACGGTCACGTGGATGCCGTCGTAGTAGAGCCCACCCGCCCCGTAGTCCTCCGTTGCGACCACGTGGCCGGCGTCGTTCATGGCACGCGGGAGCGACGACACCGGTAGCGCGGTCAGCTTCGTGAGGCGATACGGGTAGTCGACCGCGACCTCGACCGGATGGTCGACCGAGACGCCGACGGACGCCTGGGCCCGAAGCTGGACGATGCCCAGCGAGGCGGTCGAAGCGACGCGGATCGGGAAGCTCGCCGTGCAGCCACCGCTCGGAATCGTCACCGTCGCGGGCAAGCCCACCGTGCCCGTCGGCAAGGTCGAGAGCGTGACCGTGAGTCCGTTCGACGGCGCCCGTCCGTCGATGGTGACGGTGCCCTCGTAGCTGCGGTTTCGCGGCAGCACGGTCCGGCCGTTCGTCGGCGGTACGTCGACGGACAACGCGACCACGCCGGTGAGCTGGTCGTCCAACCGCACCAGGAACCCGTCGGCCGTCCCTCCGCCGTAGGTGTTCTGGAACGCGTTCGTGGAGGGCGCGATGCGACCTGCAGAGGACGCGATGCCACCCAGCCAGACCGTGCCATCGGGCAGGAGATCGAGACCCAGCGCTTCGTTGCCGGCGACGCGCTGGGCATAGGCCAGCGCGCTGCCATTGGCGTTGACCTTCACCGCGTAGGCTCCCACAGGCGCATCGAGGGGAGGCCCCCACATCGCGAGGTGCGCGTGACCGGTGGCATCGACCTTCAGATCGGTGACCCGATCGGTGGTGCCTCGCTTGCCCAGGTAGGTCGCCCACTCCCGTTGGGAGAGCGACGGATCGAACTTGGCGAGGGTCGCGTCGCCGTGCCCAGAGCTGTCGCTGGAACCGGCATACTCGAACTGGAAAGCCCCGGGAGTCGTCGCGAAGCCGGGGCCGGCAGTGCCGGATACGTAGATCGCCTGGCCGAGGTCGACGTCGACCGCGCCCACCGGGATCGGATAGCGGGTGGCGAACAGCATCCCCCCGGAACTGTCCAGCCGGGTGACGAAGCCCAGCCCGTCCTGCGCCCACCCCGAAGCAGTCACGGCAAAGCCAGGACTCTCGGTCAGCCCGCCGAGAACAACCCCGCCGAGCCCATCGAGCGACATGCTGCAACGGCCGTCACGAAGGAAGCCGGCACCAGGCGAGTCGTATCCGCTTCCACCGAGGTAGGTCGACCACATCACGGCACCCGCCGGGTCGTAGCGCGTCACGAAGCAGTCGTGGATGCCGCCGCCGTAGTTCGGCTGCGCGGGATTGCGAGTCGGGAAGTCGGTCGAGTCGGTCGCCCCGTAGACGGTCGCCGTGCCGTCCGGTTCGACCTCGACGTCGAGCGCCTCGGTGAGGTTCTGCGAGATGCGCGAGACGCCCTCGAGGCCGCTCCCACCGAGATGGGTGGAGTAGACGAAGTTGGCCCCGGTGGGGTCGAGCATCACGACGAAGGCGTCGTACGCGCCGGCCAGCGACGGCTGCGCGGCGTTGGGAGTCACCGGGAAGTCGGTGGCGTTGGTGACCCCCACCACCACGGCACGGCCAGCTCCGTCGACGTCGATCGCGAGCCCGCGCTCGAAGCCCAGGTGGTCGCCGGAACCACCGAGGTAGGTCGCGTACAGGAGCTGACCGCCGGTCGGATCGAACTTGCAGATGAACGCGTCGTACACGCCGTCCAGCGCGGTCTGCGGTCCGGATGCCGGCAGGTTCGACGACGCCGTCAACCCGGTCGTGTAGACGTTGCCCTGGTCATCGAGCGCCACGTCGTAGATCTCATCGACCGTGTCCCCGCCGAAGAAGCTGACGTAGCTGAGCACCGGATCGATCACCAACGCTCGGTCCATCTGCCGATCGACCACGCGGAATCCGATCCGGTGCGGTCCGCGCACCTCGCACCGCACCTCCACCTCGCGCCGGGTGCCGTCGGCGGCCCACTCCCAGGCGATCGGCGGAGACTGCCTCAGCTCGTGCGAGCCGCACCGCAGCGCAACCCCTTCCCCGTCCACCTTCAGCTCTGCACCCTCGACCACGATCTCGAAGCGGCCGAGATCCGCACCGGGCGCGCACTCGACGTCGTACTCCAGGTCTCGCCCCCGGGCGTGCAGCCGGAGCGAGATGCCGGGCGCGACCTGCTCGGCGCGCAGTGCACCATGGTGGGCCACCCCGCGCCGCCACGACGCAGGGTCGGCGGAGCGCAGGTAGTGACTGACGCCGGGCAGACGGTCCGTGGCGCGCCAGCGGCAAGCACCATCGACGGCCACCCGGAAACGGACCACCTGCCGGTCGGCCCCCTGCCCCACGGCGAGGTGCCACCCGTCGGCGTCCGCCGTCATCGGAAGGTGACCACCACGCACCACGAAGACCGGTGCGGCCCCGGCACTCACCGCAGCGGGCTCGAACCAGAGGGATTGCTGGGCGACGGCAGGAGTGGCGACGAGCAGGGTCGTCGCGACGAGGCGGATCGGAGTGCGGAGCATCGGCGGTGGTGGATTCGGGATCGCGGGTCGGCCACCGCGCAACCAACGTGCCCCCACCTTCACGCCGCTCGACGTGCGCATTGCACACATCGGCGATGGACCAGGCCCGGAATCCGCACACCGGACGCGCCGAACCAACCGGGCCCGATCAGCCGACGACCGTGACCCGCGCGAACTTCTTCTTGCCGGCCTGCACCAGGTAGGTGCCGGCGCCGAACGCCTGCTTGGGGTCGTCGATCTTCACGTCGTCGACCTTCACGCCACCGCCCTGCACCAGACGCCGCCCCTCGCTGTTGGTCTGGCACATGCCTGCCTGCGCCAACAGCGCGGCGATCATCAACGCACCACCGTCGCCGGCCTCGACCGTGACCTCCGGGATGTCGTCGGGCAGGCCGCCCTGCTTGAACATCCGCTCGAACTCCTCGACCGCCGCGTCGGCCGCGGCGCGGTCGTGGTAGCCCTCGACCACCGCGTGGGCCAGCGCCACCTTGGCATCGCGCGGGTGGCCGCCGAGCAGTTCGTCGATGCGCGCCGCCGACAGGTCGGTGACCAGCTCCATCCAGCTGCGCATCGGCTCGTCGGGCAGACTCATGCTCTTGCCGAACATCTGTGTGCCGGTGTCGGTCACGCCGATCGCGTTGCCGAGCGACTTGGACATCTTCTGCACGCCATCGAGCCCGACCAGCAGCGGCATCGTCATGCAGATCTGCGCCGGCTGGCCCTGGCGCTTCTGCAACTCGCGACCCATGTGCAGGTTGAACAGTTGGTCAGTGCCACCGAGTTCGACGTCGGCCTTCAGCTCGACCGAGTCCCAGCCCTGCATCAGCGGGTAGACCAGCTCGTGCAGCGAGATCGGCTGGCCGGCCTGGTAGCGCTTGGCGAAGGAGTCGCGCTCCAGCATCCGCGCCACCGTGGTGCCGCCGGCCAGCGCGACCGCGTCGAGGAACGACATCCGGTCGAACCACTCGCCGTTCTCGCGCTCCTCGATCCGGTCCAGGTCGAGCACCCGACCGATCTGGTCCTTGTAGGTCTTCTTGTTCTCCTCGACCTGCTCCCGCGTCAGCTGCGGCCGCGTCTTGTCCTTGCCGGTCGGGTCACCGACCATCGCGGTCGCGGTCCCCCAGAGCACCACTACGGTGTGACCGAGGCGCTGGAAGTCGCGCAGCTTGCGCAAGACCACCGTGTGCCCGAGGTGGATGTCGGGCGACGACGGATCGATGCCGAGCTTCACGCGCAACGGGCGACCGGTCTTGCGGCTCGACTCGAGCCGCTCGCGCAGCTCACCCTCCTCGACGAGATCGACGACCCCGCGCTTCAGGAGGGCGAGTTGCTCGTCGACGGGTGGAAAGGAATGCGAGGCGGGCGCGTCGCTCATCGGCTCGGGCGTCGGTGCAGGGCAGGTGGATGAGGGGAGCGGCGAATCTAACCCGTCCGGCACCCGCGCCGAACGCCTAACGTCGCTACCTGCCGGTGCCGCGTGCCTGCCACCAACGCAGCCAGCCGGCGCGGTCGTCGGCGGTGATCTCCGCGCCGGTCAGGACCTGCAGGGCGTGGCCGCAGACCCGCGCCAAGGACGGCACCCCGTTGCGGACCCCTTCGATCGACCGCGCGATCGCGTCTTCGACGAACTCCTCGTCCATCAGGTGCGCCGCGACCAGGATGTGGTCGTAGACCTCCGGCTCACCCTTGACGATCGCCTCTCGCAGATTGGTGTAGGGATTGCGCCGGACGACTTCGACCCCCTCGGGCCACATCTCGAAGGTGCGGTGACCCAGCCGGACCCGGGTGTTGGGCAACGGGTCGCCATCGAGGCGGAGCCTGCCCGGTGCGAGGTCGATGAACACGTCGACCTGACGGCGGGCACCCTCGGGAGTGAGCCCGGGGACCTCGTGCCGGAACCGGAACGACTCGCCCCGATCGAAGTCCACGCTGTCGGGCAGCGCCACGACCTGGTCGAACTTGCGGGTGAAGCGGTCGCCGAAGGCATTCTCGTCGACCACCCGCCAGGTCACCAACAGCCGCGCCGGCTCCGCGAAGTCGTCGGTGCCGGGCACCACGATGCCGGGCACCGGGGAGCCGTCGAGGACCAGCTCGACCTCGAGCGGAGCCCCCACCGGGGGCAGCGGATCCGCCACGGCCCGCAGGACCGTCGACTGCGCGGCGTGAAGTTCGAACTGCAGGCCCTCGCCGAGCACCCGGAACCGGGCGATCTGCTGCCGCGCCCACTCTGGCGCGTTCGGCCGGTCGTGGGTGGCGAGCAGGATGCGCAGCCGGTCGAGCTCGCGGTCGGCCAGCGTCGCCTGCAGCTGCGCGACGACGTCCGCGTAGTACGCGTTGAGGGCGCGGACCTGCGGATCGTCGGTCGCGCCGCCCGCGCCGGTGAGCGGGATCGCCACCGGCTGGGCCGCGAGCGCCAACGCCTCGTCGGCGGCCGGGTCTTCCTCGACGGTGTAGGTCACGCAGCCGCCCGTCAGGCCGGCGAGCGCCGCGATCACCACGACGCCCAGGATTCCGAGGAATGGTCTGCGTGCTCCTGCCATCGGATCAGCCCTCGGAGTTCTCCTCGGAGTCGCCGGCACCGTCGTCCGACCCGTCCGCGTCGGACTCTTCGGCCGCGGGCTTCGCCGCCTCGGCGTCGCCGAGCCGCGCGCTCAGGCCGGCCAGCTGCGAGGCCAGGGCACCCAGCTGCGGCTGGGCCTCGGGCTCGGCGTAGCTGCGGGCCTCGGCGGCCTCGGCCTCGTCGAAGTGGGTCTGGATCAGGGTCAGGCCGATCTTCCGCTCGTCGGGGTCGATCTTGATGACGCGGACCTCGACCTTCTGGCCGATCTTCACCACGTCCTCCGGGTTGTCGACCTTGTGGTCGGCCAGCTCGGAGACGTGCAGCAGACCTTCGAGGCCCTGCTCCAGCTCCACGAACACACCGAAGTTGGTGATCTTCGTGACGGTGCCCGGCACCGAGTCGCCGATGTGGTAGCGCGCCGGGATGTCCTGGCTCCACGGGTCGGCCTGCAGCTGCTTGAGACCGAGCGCGATGCGCTTCTTCTCCTGGTCGACCGACAGGACGACGCACTCGACTTCCTCGCCCTTCTTCACGACCTCGGACGGGTGCGTGATCTTCTTGGTCCAGGACATGTCGGTGATGTGCAGCAGTCCGTCGATGCCTTCCTGCAGCTCGATGAAGGCACCGTAGTTGGTCAGGTTGCGCACGCGACCGCGGATGATCGTTCCCGGCGGGTAGGTGTCGGACACCATGTCCCACGGGTTCACCTCGGTCTGCTTCATGCCGAGGCTGATCTCCTGCTTCTCCTTGTTGACCTCGAGCACCACCACCTCGACGTGGTCGCCGACCGAGACGACCTCGCTCGGGTGGTTGACGCGCTTGGTCCAGGACATCTCGGAGATGTGCACCAGGCCCTCGACGCCGTCCTCGAGCTTCACGAAGGCGCCGTAGGACATCAGGTTGACGACCTCGCCCTGCACCCGGCCGTTGACCGGGTACTTCGCGTCGATGGTCTCCCACGGGCTCGGCGTCTTCTGCTTCATGCCGAGCGCGATGCGCTCGCGGTCGCGGTCGATCTTGAGCACCTTGACCTCGACCGTGTCGTCGATCGACACCATCTCGGTCGGGTGGTTGATCCGGCCCCACGACATGTCGGTGATGTGCAGCAGACCGTCGAGACCGCCGAGGTCGACGAACACACCGAAGTCGGCGATGTTCTTGACCACACCGTTGCGGATCTGGCCCTCCTCGATCTCGCCGAGCAGCTTCTGCTTGAGCTCCTCGCGCTCCTCCTCGATCAACTTGCGGCGCGAGATGACGATGTTCATCCGCTCCTCGTCGATCTTGATGATGCGCGCCTTGATCGTCTCCCCGATGTAGTCGCCGACGTCGCCGGTGCGGCGGATGTTGACCTGCGAGGCCGGCAGGAACACCGGCACGCCGATGTCGACCAACAGACCGCCCTTGATCTTGCGCAGCACCGCGCCCTCGACGACATCGCCCTCCTTGTGGGTCTCGATGATCGTCTCCCAACCGCGGATCCGGTCGGCCTTGCGCTTGCTGAGCTCGATGTAGCCCTCTTCGTCGAGGATCGCCTCGACCAGGCACTCGACCTCGATGCCCGGGGTGACCGCGTCCGGATCGTCGAACTCGTCCAGCGGGATGCGGCCTTCGGCCTTGTAGCCGACGTCGACGAACACGGTGCCGTCCTCCAGGATGCGGAGGACCTTGCCCTTGACGATCGAGTTGGGGGCGACCTCGCCGACGGTGCTGCTCATCGCAGCATCCATCTCGTCGACGGTCGTGGTTCCGAGGGCTTCGTTCACCATCGCATCGAGCTGGTCAGGATCGATGGCGAACTTCTTGATCAGTTGCTTGCCGGTCATGCGGGTTGGTCGGGGGCCTCCAGTCCGTCGGCCGGGATCCGGGACGCGCGGGACTGAGAGGGTTGGGCTCGCGAGCGAGCGGTTGCAGGAATCGGGTTTCAGTGGCCCGCGCGCCGGAGCCGCTCGGTGAAGCACCGAGAAGGCAAGGCGGAGGACCGGGGGTTTGGAGCGACGCGCTCCGGGGTCAGGTTCTCGGACAGGAAGTGAACGGGAACGAAACTGCGGAGGCGGGACACGCCGCGACGAGCGGGTGACCGTCTCCGTGGAAGGTGATGCATGCGAGGCGTGCCGTCATGCGGACGCGACCTCGGCAGCAGGAGAGGTGTCGACGGCGGAGGCGGGAACGACCGCGACCGGTTCCTGATCGGCCAGCTCGGCGATCCGCCGCCGCAGCTCGTCGAGGCCACCGGGGGCCAGAAGTTCGTCAGGCCCCATCGGCGCGCCGAACCGCACCCGCACCTTGGCCGGGCGGATCAACAGCATGCCGCGTCCCAGCGCGCGACCGGTGCCCGACAGCCCAACCGGCACCACCGGACAGCGGGTCCGCTTCACGACCAGCAGGATGCCGCGCTTGAGATCGGCGACCGGCCCACCGGCCGGACCACGGCGCCCCTCGGGGAACAAGGTCACCGCCTGATCGCGCTCGAGGGCTTCGATGGCGCGTTCCAACCCGGCGCGAGCCGAGCCCTCGCGGTCGACGAACAGGGTCCCGAGGGCCTCGATCATGCGACCGAAGACCGGGACGTCGCCGAGCGTCGAGCGAGCCAGGTAATGCAGGGTCCTCGACGTCACCGCGGTGCCGACCAGCGGCGGGTCGAGCATGCTCTCGTGGTTGCCCGCGACCACCACCCGACCGGTGACCGGCAGGTGCTGCATGCCGGAGCGCTCGCGGCGCAGCCAGAGCACGGCGAACACCCGGACGATCGTGTGTGCGGTCCAGTAGAACCAACGGATCATCGCGGACCCTCCCCCGCGGAACCCGCGGCGTCGCCCGGCGCGACGATCCCCGGCGCGACGATCGCCAGCAATCGCGAGACGACCTGCTCGACGTCGAGCCCGGTGGTGTCGACGATCCGCGCATCGTCGGCCGGCTTCAGCGGTGCCTCGGCACGCTCCCGGTCGCGACGATCACGGGCGGCGAGCTCGTCGGCGACGCGCACGCGGTCGACCTCCTCGCCCCGCTCTCTGGCGCGGCGCGCCGCACGGGTCGTCAGGTCGGCGTCGAGGTAGATCTTGAAGCGCGCGTCGGGGAACACCACCGTGCCCATGTCGCGGCCTTCGCAGACCAGGCCGACCCCACGGCCGAGCAGCTCGGCGGCGAACGCCCGCTGGCGATCGCGGAGGAGAGCCCGGACCTCCGGCACCTGCGAGAGGGGCGAGACCCGCGCTTCGACCGTCGGATCGCGGAGTTCGGCGGCACCGAGTGCACGGCCGTCGACGACCGGAACCCCGTTCGCATCGAGCCGGAAGTCGAGACCGGCGAGCGCGGCGCGCACCGTTTCCGGCACCACCTGACCGGCGGCGTCGAAGCCCTGCCCCGAGATCTCCAGCGCCCACGCGACCGCGCGAAACATCGCGCCGGTGTCGAGCCGCTGCCAACCGAGGCGCTCGGCGAGGGCGCGCGCGACCGTCGACTTGCCCGCGCCGGCCGGCCCATCGATCGTCACGATGCCGGCCGGACGGACCCGAACGGGACCGCCCCCCGGCGGCACGACCCGGCCGTCGACCGGCCGCCCCGTCACCGCTCGCTCCGACCACCCACCGACGTCCCCGGACCGCGGGCCGGGAACCGGCGCGACAGGGCTCGACAACGGGAACGGAACGACATCGGACATGCGGATCGGCACACCCCGCGCGGCTTCGGACTGCGTCCCGGCCATGAACGAGGGGCGAGGAGTTTAGCGAGCCCCCGCGGCGTCCACAACGCCCACCAGCCCCCGCCGGCGAGGTTCCCGACGGCTTCCCGACGGGTTCCCGGAAACGGGTCAGGTGAACTGCCGCGGTGACGGATCCGGGAGCGGACACCCGTCTCGATCCACGAACGTCAGCCCGGAACCGTCCGCCCGCAGATGGACCCCGGCCTCGTCGAACGCCGGCAGCACCACGACCTCGCCGCGGGGCGGCCCGACGGCCGGCCACGGCCCCCGAGACTCCCTATGGACGTGGCCGAACACCAGCGTGTCGAGGTCTGGGAACGAGAACACCGCGTCGAGGGCCGCCGCGGTGGCGTCGTATCGCGCGGCCCGCGCCGGATCGAAGGTGCCGTGGCTGTTCGCCCGGATCCGCTCGCCGATCTTGATCCCGACCTTCGCCGGCAGCACCCCGCCGAGGGCGCGGATCCAGCCCGTGCGCAGCCACGCCTTGGCCCGCTGGTAACCCTCGTCGCGCAGGCAGAGCTCGTCGCCGTGCAGGCACAGGACCCGGCGCTCGCCGAGGCGTAGCCGCAGCCCGCCGTGACAGAGCCGGACCCCGGTGCGGGCGACGAATCGCGGACCGAGCAGGAAGTCCCGGTTGCCGACCAGCACGGTGATCGAGACGCCCGCCGCGGAGGTCCTCGCCAGCTCCTCGACCAGCTGGGCCCAGGCCCCCATCCGGAGCTGTGCCTTGTGGGTGTAGACCTCGAACAGGTCGCCCGCGATCACCACCCGGGTGTCTTCGGCCGCGACGCGCGCGCGCGCGAGCACGGTGCGCAGGTCGTCGAGCGCAGCGCCACCGGTCCGGGGCACGTGCAGATCCGAGAGCAGGACGGTCACCGACCGGTCGTCGTCGGTCGCCGACTCCAGCCGCGTGCCGAGCACCTCGTCGCGGCAACCGGTCATCGAGTCTGTCAACAGGTCCATTCTACAGACTCAGTTCAGGTCTCTGCGGCCCGCTGCGCGGGCCGTGTGAGATCGTCACTTTGAAAAGTCACGAGCTCACTGCGGCGCGCGCACTTCCAAGAACACGCCCAGGAACGGGTCGATCTGCAGTTCGAAGGTGTCTGCGGTCCCGAGGTCACGACCTGCGGCGACGTCGAGCAGCTGGACCGGAGCGGCGAACCGCAACTCGAGCGGTCGAGGCCCGTCCTCGCCGAGCTGGCGCAGCAGTTCTGGGGCATCCAACGCGGCGACCCGCACCGCCAACAACAGGCGCCCACCCGGCGCGCGGTGCCGCAGCACCTCGAGGCAGGTCGGCAACCCCTTGCCGCGCGCCAGGACCGCCGGCACCAAGGAGGCGTCGTCGAGAACCCACCGGACCCGGGTCCGCAGATCGCGCGCCGCGGCGACCCGCGCCGGGTCGAGGCGCAGCGCGGCGTACTCGCACACGGCGAGATTCAGGTAGGTCGCGGCGCCTCGCCTCGGCCGAGCCTCCAGCTGCACCGCGCCGAGTTCACCGACCGGCTCCCCGAGGCCGCCGCGGAGGCCGCGCTCCGCGACGCCGAGACCGGTGCCGGGCAGCCGCGCCCCGTCCACGACCCCGGCGTTGTCGACCAGTCGATCGGTCCAGCGAAGCGACCGGCCGCGGAGACCGAACAGGTCATCGAGCCCCCCCTGTTCGCGGCGACGCAGTCGCTCGTCGTAGAGCGCGGTGCCGTGGTCGGCCAACAGCCGGCCACCGGCCTCCACGTAACGTCGGATCGCCGCCAGCGAGTCGTCGTCGAGGGCCAGCGTGGCCGGCAGCACCAGGAGCCCGGGCGGACCCGCAGCCAACCGCGCCGGGAGTTCGCGGCTGTCGACCAGCGCCGGCTGGAAGCCGAGGTCCGCGAACAGCCGCAGCCAGGACGACCGCGCCGCGAGCGATGTCGAGTGCTCGGCCTCCCAGCTCGACAGCCGGCGGGGCCAGGTCCGGCCGTCGCGGGCCGAGTCGAGCATCCAATGGGCGCGGATCGACGCCTGCGACTCGACCAACCAGATCGGATCGCGCAACAGCTCGGCACCCGCGAAGGCCCGCGCCGCTCCGGCCAGCCGCCGTCGCGCGTTGCCGAAGCGACGGCCGAACGCGGTCGGGGCACCGTCCTCGCCGAACACCTCGCCGGCGGCCCACACGATCACCGCGTCGGCGCCGTGGGCCAGCGCATCGGCGAGCCGCGCGTCGACCAACCGCAGCGGGGCGTCGCCGGGCGGGAACAGCGTGACGACCCGCAGGGCCCGCGAGTCGGCGAGACAATCGGCGAGATCGCGAGCGCCTCCGATGTCGTAGGCCTCGAACGCGGTCTGACCGGCGAGCAACCGGTAGTAGTCGTGGCCACCGAACGCCGACGGCGGCTGCATGCCGAACAGGCCGATCGGCATCTCGGGTGACTCCGAACGCGCGGCCTGTAACCCGGCTTCGACCGCGGCGGCGAACAGCTCGTCGGTGAACTCCAGCTGGTCCGACCAGGGCGCGAGGTTCTCCGGCAGGTCGACACCGCGCAGTTCGCGCCCGCGGATCCGATCGGTGGTCCAGGGCAGCACCGACTCGAACCCATGGGCACCAGGGTCACCCCAGACCGCCACGAGGGCCGCGAAGTCGTCGCGGTAGCGCTGCCGCAACCAGGCCCGGAAGCCGGCCACGAACGGCCGCGACACGCAGAGGTCGAGCGGGTTGGCGTGACGGGTCGCGGACGGCTCGTCGGCCAACGAGGCGAACCAGGCTGCCGACGCCCCTTCGCGAGTCATCGACTCCTCGACGCGACGCACCATGCCCGCGATGACCTCGGGATCGGCGAGGTCGGTGGGTCGGACCAGCCGCGCCGGGTCCCGGTCCTGCCAGAAGCCTTCGGCCACCGGCTGCCACTGCGTGTCGCGCAGCTCGAGGACCCCCTTGCCGGCAACCTGGTCGAGGTAGCAGCCGAGCGAGTCGGCCCCGGGCAGCCGCGGTGGCTCGCCCACCGTCACACTGACCCCGTCGAAGCCGGCCTCGGCGACGCGGCGGTGGAAGTCGGCGTCGTAGGGTCCAGCGCCGTGACGCCACAGGATCGCCGCGAAGGGCGGGCGATCGCGGCCCGTCGATGCGGGCGGTTCGGACTGACCCGCGGCATCCACCGCCAGCGCGACCTGCAAGGCGAACACCCCGGCGACGGCGCGGGCGATGCCTGCCGGGCACCCGGAACGACGTCCCGGGACGCGACCTCGACGGGAGCCGTAGCTCATTCGATTCCGTAGTCCTTGAGCTTCTCCCACAGCACCTTCCGAGAGATCCCGAGCACCGACGCGGCCTTGGTGCGATGCCCCCCCACCGAACTCAGCACCCGCCTGAGGTGGGCACGCTCGGCCTCGGTCATCACCTCGCGCAGCGACTTCAGATCGGTCGGCGGTTCCAGCGCTGCACGCCGGGTCTTGTCGACCGGCAGCAGGTTCTCCTTCTTCAGGATCCGCGAACCGCCTGCCATCGCGATGGCCTGTGCGACGTGGTTCTCCAACTCACGCACGTTGCCCGGCCAGGCGTAGCCCGACATCGCCTGCAGCACGTCGGTCTTGACGGTGTACTGGCGCCCGGTCGACAGCCGCCGCACGAAGTGCTGGACCAGCAGCGGCACGTCCCCCTCGCGCTCGCGCAGCGGCGGCAGGTTCACCGGCACCACGTTGAGGCGGTAGTAGAGGTCCTCGCGGAAGCCGCCCTTCTTGACCAGATCGATCAGCGGCACCTTGGTGGCCGAGATGATGCGGATGTCGACCTCGATGGTCTGCTCGCCACCGACCCGTTCGAACTCCCGTTCCTGGATGACGCGCAGCAGCTTGACCTGGGTCTGCAGCGGCATGTCGTCGATGTCGTCCAGGAAGATCGTGCCGTGGTTGGCAAGCTCGAAGCGGCCCTTGCGCAGCTTGCTGGCATCGGTGAACGCGCCGCGCTCGTGACCGAACAGCTCGGTCTCCAGCAGGGTCTCGGGCAAGGCCCCGCAGGACAACGCCACGAACGGCTTCTGGGCCCGGTTCGACAGCTGGTGCAGGGCGCGGGCGATGCACTCCTTGCCGGTCCCGCTCTCGCCCTGGATCAGCACCGACGCATCGGTCGGGGCGACGGTGCGCACGACCTTGAAGACGTCCTGGATGCGGCGGCTCACGCCGAGCACGCCGGGCAGCCCGTGGTCGCCGCGCAGGTCCTCCTTGAGCCGGCGGTTCTCGTCGAGCAGCGTGCGGTAGCGGGAGACCCTCTCCAGCCGCTCGACGACGTGCTCGTTGAGGAACGGCTTCTGGATGTAGTCGTCGGCCCCCCGGCGCATCGCCTCGACGGCGTGCTCCACGGTCGCGAACGCCGTCATCACCAACACCTCGGTGTCGGGACGGGCCTGTTTGGCGGCCTGCAGGACCTCGAGGCCATCCGCGCCCGGCAGCCGCACGTCGGTGATCACGCAGTCGAAGGCGGTCTCTCCCAGGACCCGGATCGCCTCCTTGCCGTCGCCGACGACCTTGACGTCGTGGCCCGCTGCCTCGAGTTCGTCACCGAGGGTGACGGCGATGGTCTTCTCGTCTTCGACCAGTAGGACTTTCATGGCTCGGCGGCGCGAGGCGCCGGCCCCATTCAAGTCGGCCAGCCGCCGAGTGTCCACCGAACTGCCGACCGTCCGTGCGGGCGAGCCCGCCAAGGCACGCCGATCAGCTTCCGGCCGGCCCCGCGCCCGAGACGTCGTCCGGCTGCACGAAGCGCTCCCGGACGAAGGTCCGCACCGCATCCCCGCCGACCCGCGAGACATCGTCGAGGGCGATCTCGGCCTGCGAGACCAGGGTGTCGAAGAACAGGGTCTCGCGGTCCTCGCAGGCCGCGACACCCAGGCTCAGGGTCGGCGCGATCGGCTGACCGGCGACCGACACGTCGGCATCCGCGAAGGCACCCCGGATGCGCTCGCCGACGAGCGCCGCCTCGCGCGGCCCGGCGTGAGGGAGCACCAACAGGTAGCGATCCTCGCTCAACAGACCGACGTGGTCGTGATCACGGGTCTTCTCGGCCACGACCCGCCCGAGCACCGTCTTGATGGCATCACGAACCACGGGACCGTGGATCTCGACCATCGACTGGATGCGATCCACCCGCATCAGCACGACCGACAGCGGATAGCCGTAGCGGCGCGCCCGACTGAACTCGGTCTTCATCAGGTGCAGGATCTGCGCCTGGGAGAACGGTGCGCCGGTGATGTGCACCTCGTCGCCGCTCCCTCCCGGAGCACCCCCGCGAGCTCCCAGTCCACCTGAACTCGATCGTCGGAATCCGGGTCTGCTCATCGCCATGTCCTCGGACGGTGGGTCTGCCTTCGACGGCCGTCACGGCTCACTGCGAACCGTCCGCGACCATGGATCCAGCGGCGGCATCGAGCGGCAACACACGAGACCTATCGACCAGGGTCCGGCTTCCATGCGATACCGCTGGGCAAAAAAAAATGGGCCTCAGCCGGTCAGTGCTGAGGCCCACGAATTCGGAGTGGCTGCGAATTGGAGAGGGCGGTTAGGGAGGGGGAATCAGATCTCCAGCCCGCAGCTAGCTCCTGGGTGTTCGATCTCGCTCTGCCCGCGCACCGGAGTGCGCGAACGTGCGATGTCTGTCGGACCCGTGACCGGCATGCCTGCCGAGCCTCGAGCGCGCACGGGGAGGAAGGCACTCCGCCTCGCACGACCGGGGCAAGTATGCACGGTTCCCCACAGCTTTCAACACCCCATTCCACAGAATTGGGGAAGGATTCGACAGTCGTCCCGACCGCGTTCGATCCCGCCCCGGCATCGCGTGTTCGGACGGTCTCGACCTGGGCCGGGGACGTGCGAGCTGCCGGGAAGCCCGGGTCACCGGGAGCGTCGAACAGTTCGGCCGACCGCGACCGCATCAGCGTCCCGCCAGACTCTCGAACCAGTCCTGCACGTTCCGCGCGAAGTCGTAGATGTTGATCTCGGGATGACGACGCTCCAGCAAGATCAGGATCACCAACAGCGCCGCCAGCGCGATCCCGTAGAAGAAGCCCTTCACGATCAGGACCGCGAGGAACTTCTTGAAGTGGTAGCTCGCGGACCGCGGCGGCCGGCGAATGTTCGCATCCGGACCACGCACCGGTTCCGGACGCAGGGGTTGTGGACGCGATGGCTCGGACCGCGGCGGCGATGGACCATCGGACGCCGACCCTGCACGAGCCGGAGCCGGGGCTGCGGGAGTCGAGGTGGAGACCGGCGCAGGCGGAGCGGCAACCCGTGCGGCCGCGGGCACATCGCCGGTCACCAACCAGTCGCGCTGTGCCACCAACGCGCGGTTGACCAGCTCGGACGGGTCCACCGGCTCGGCAACCACCAGCCGCACCACATCCTCCCACGGGTAGAAGGCCGGGTCCTCGGCCACCCGCTTCCGTACCTGTGCCAGGGTCTCGTCCCCCACCGCTCCGGCCATCATCCGCAGCGATACCTCACCGAGACGGGCGACCCGGACGTCCTGCTCGGCCAACGACTTGTCCTCGTGCATCGTGGACCAGGATACCCTCAGCCTACCGAGTCACCTCGATGATCGATCCAGGACGCCGACCGGAACACCGCGCCGAAGTGTTCGAAGAGCTCGCCTCAGCCCTCGAGGCCGGCCTCTCGATCGATGCGGCCTTCGCCGCTGCCGCCGTCGGGCCGGTGATGCATTCTGGCGAGTCGGTGACCCGCAATCTGCAGGTCGCACTCGCCGACGTCGACCCCGTCGACCTCGCAGTCCTCTCGGCCGGCGAACATCGAGGTGGTCTCCCGCGCGCACTCCGGGCCCGAGCCGAACGCCATCGACACCGGGCCCACACCCGCCGCGAGATCCTCAAGCGCCTCGCCTACCCGATCATCCTGGTGGTCGCGGTGGCCCTGCTCTGGGCCTGGCTGGAGTTCCTCGGGTTCGGCGCGCCCCTGGCGTTCGGCGCGTGGTGGTTCGGCATGCTCGGCGGTCTGTCGATCACGCTGCTGTTCCTGCACCATCGCGCCCGCCGGGTCGCCAGCAGCCGACCCGAACAGTGGCCCGTGGTCGGTGGCCTGTACGGCAACTCCGCCGCGGTCCCCTACCTCGAGTCCCTCGGCGGGCTACTCGGCGCCGGCGTCCGCATCGACGAGGCGCACGAGCGGGCGCTCCGGACCGTGCCCTGGGCGGGCCTCAAAGCGAGACTGTTCACGGCAGGTCAGGCGTTGGCGCAGGGGGAGACGTTCGCCACGGCACTGCGACACGCCGCCGCCCTCGACGACGAGACGCAACGTGCGCTCGACGTGGCCGAGCAGTCCGGCGACCTGGAGGCCACCGCCATCCGACTCGCAGCGCGCCGCACCGAGCGCCTCGAGCGGGAGATCGGTCAGGCCTGCCGGATCGCCGGTGCGATCGCATACCTCGGTGCGGCGGTGCTCGCGATCGTCACGATCGCCAACTTCTACGGCGGCATCGCGACCGGGCGCCTGTTCCGGTGAGTTCGTGATCTCGGCGGGGTCACGAGTCCACCGCCACGAAGACCGCCCCCCGGACGCCATTGGGGAGAGCGCAGGCGAGCCGATTGGTATACTGGCACGCTTCCTGCACTAGGGCCTGGCCGTCTCCGTCCCGTCCACGGCTCTCGCGCGCCGCTGCGCCCTCCTCCGGCACAGCCCGAACCGATTCGAGCCAAGTCCCTCCCCCGACACAGGGCTCCGAAAGAACAACCTCCATGCGTCTCGGTCTCACCCAGCAACTCCGCGCGGAACAACGGCTGGTCCAGTCGCCGCAGATGATCCAGGCGATGCAGGTCCTGCAGTGTCCGATGGCGGAACTGCGCGATCAGATCGATCAGGAGCTGCAGGAGAACGTGTTTCTGGAGGTTCAGGACGACCGCGATTCCTCTTCGGGGGAATCCCAGTCGGAATCACCGGACCAACGCGAGCACGAAGCCTCCAAGGAGGAGGCCGCGCTCTGGGACGAACTCGACAACCTCGAGCGCCGGACCGAGGGCTCACGCAGCCTGTCGCCGCGCGGCTCCGAGGAGGAGTCGGAACGGCGGCTCGAGGCGCTCTACAACACCCCCGACTCGCACCTGTCGTTGGCCGAGCACCTGCTGACCCAGGTCCGCATCCTCGACGACATCTCCAACGAGCTCTACCGCGTGATCGAGCACGTGGTGTTCTCCCTCGACGCCGACGGCCGACTCGAGGAGAACGCCGACCAGATCGCCGACGCACTGATGGTGCCGATCCCCCTGGCCGAGAAAGCGATCGACGTGGTGCGCTCGCTCGACCCGGCCGGCGTCGGCGCCGCCGACCTGCGCGATTGCCTGCTGATGCAGCTCGACCGGATGAGCTACGTCCGGCCGTTGACCCGCGCGGTGGTCGAGAACCACCTCGACGACCTGGCACTCAACAAGCTGCCGAAGATCGCCAAGGACACCGGCGCGACCATCGATGAGGTCAAGGACAGCTGGACCTTCCTCCGCGACCACCTCAATCCGCACCCGGGCGCGTTCTTCACCACCAGTCGCAACACCAGCGTGAGTCCCGACGTGATCGTCGACGAGGTCGACGGCCAGTTCGAGGTCCGCACGCTGCGCGGCTCGATCCCGGAGCTGACGATCTCCAAGGCCTACAAGAACATCCTGAAGGAAGCCCGCAACGACCCGAAGATCCACGAGTACCTGCGCCGCAAGATCGAGTCGGCGAAGTGGTTCATCGAGGCCGTCCACCAGCGGCAGAACACCATCCAGCGGATCGCCAGCGAGATCGTCCGCCGCCAGGAGGACTTCCTCCGCAACGGCTGGTCGGCCCTGAAGCCGCTGAAGATGCAGGACGTCGCCGACGTCGTCGGCGTGCACATCTCGACCGTCAGCCGCGCCTTGTCGGGGAAGTACATCCAGACCCCGCAGGGCATCATGGAGATGAAGCGGTTCTTCTCCGGCGGCACCGTCACCGACACCGGTGAGATGGTCAGTCAGCAAGCGGTCAAGCTGAAGCTGCAGGGCATCGTCGACGCGGAGGACAAGCAGAACCCGCTGTCCGACGACCAGCTGGTCGAGGCCCTGATCAAGGAGGGCGTGAAGATCGCCCGGCGCACGGTGACCAAGTACCGCAAGGCACTCGGCATCGAGTCGTCGAGTCGGCGCAAGGAGTTCTGAGCTACGCGACCTCCTCACGAGGACAGGCGGGCCCGGACGACCGCAACTCGGCCACATCGCGGTCTTCGCTGCGAACGACGAAGTCCGCGGCCACGAAGTCCATGTAGTCGACGACACCGAGCAAGGAGCCTCCCCGCTGCTCGACATCGAGCCAGGAAGCCCCGAGTGGATCCGGTCGTTCGAACCGGTGGACGCCGACGGCGACGTCCTGATCGTCGCCGACCACGGAACCCACGGCTACGAGCCCTGGCTCGCCGACGGCACACCCGCCGGCACCCGCCTCCTGGCCGACATCCACTCCGGCCCGGCGGACTCGTCGCCGACTGCCTTCGCGCCGTGCCGCGACAGGATGCCGTTCCGTGCCGAGGACGGCAGCGACGGCATCGAGCTGTTCGGCCAGGCCGTCGTCCTGGAGACCGGCGCTCGGAGTCGCCAGCTTCTCCAACGGACTGCCGATCATCCTCGGACGCCGAGGCCCGACCGGCTCAGGTCGCCGGCTGCGGATCGGTCTCGGCACGCAACGCGCCCGCCGCGACCAGATCGTCCTCCGCCTGATCGAGGACCTCCTCCATCGCGTCGATCCGGTCTTCGCCGGCTCCCGGACCCTCGAGCATCTCGGTGAACGCCTCCGAGTCGACCTCGACCGAGCCGTACTGGCTCTGCAGCCGCTCGAGAAGGATCCGGGCGATGTAGACCCGTGCCAACCGCCGCATCGACTCGACGTCGGTGACCGCGTCCGACAGCCGTGCGGGCCGCGACCAGTGGAAGTCGGAGTCGCCCTCCGAGCCGGGCTCGGCGCAGACGAACGCACCGCACTTGAACAGCTGGAAGACGATCGCCTGGACCTTCTTCTCCGGCGCCTCGAGGCCATTGCGCTCGACGTGGCGCATCACCTCGTCGGAGAGTTCCTGCTGGAACACGACCTGCCGCGCGGTGCCCTCGCCACCGGCGAGCTGGTAGAAGGCCTCGGAGATCTGCAGCCACTCGTCCCGTGACGTCAGGTGGATCCGCGGATTGCGCAGCCGCAGCAGCTGCCGGTATTCCCCCGCCTCGTGCCGAGGCGCGGGGCCACCGGCCGCGGGGATCACCGTCCCGTCGTGGCGCAGATCGACGACCGTGACGTCGCGCTCCCCGGGCCGCAACGTCACGCCGATCTCGGCCGAATGGCTGCGCAGGAAGTCCTCGAGACCCGCACTGCCGAACGCCGCGGGATCGAAAGGACGACCGAGGCTGCGATTGAGCAGGTCGCCGAGCTGGGCCAACGGCACCGGACGGCGTCGCCCGAGGATCTCGAGGACCGCGCCACGGACCAACGCGTACTCCTCGCCGACGTCGGCGGTGCGGGCGGCCAGGTCCTCGAACGCCAGCAGCTCGTCGCAGTACGGCCGCAGCTCGGGAGAGGTGTGGCCGGCGACACCGATCACGACGATGCGACGCATCTGCTCGCGGAGCAGCACGAGGATCGGCGTGGGGTCCTCGGCACCGACCACCAGGTAGAACTGCGCACGTTCCGGTGCGGTCGCCGCGATCTGCTGGGCGTCGAGGCCCATCCGCAGCAGCGTGGGCGCTCCCTTACCCGAGCGGACGTGGACGCCAGTGATGCCCTGCTTGGCGAGCAGGTTCGCATCGAATCGGCGCGGCTCACCGGCGAGGTCGACATAGGCGCGACGCACCGGAACCTCGGCGTCCGCGATGAGCCGGCGGATGCCGCGACCCAGCAGGGTCAGCTCCTCGGCCGGGTCGAGGTCCGGCTTGTTGCTCAGACGCGCGGAGAAGAAGCCATCGAGATCGATGAACAGCAGGATGGGATCGGACATGAGGCTTGCGATGAAGGGAATACGGCTCGAGCAGCGGACCACCGAGACACCGATGGAGTCTGTAGCCTGGATGGAGCAACGGACTCCGTGAGCCGTGCCCATTCTCGTCGAGCCCGGTCAGGATCCAAGCCCCGAGCTCGCGCCGTCTTCACCACTCGAACCGAGAGCGCGCCGCGGCGTTCGCGAGATCGCGCGCCAGCCGATCCGCCGTTTCACGCGGCAGGTACGCGAGCACGGTCGGTGAACCACCCGCGACGAAGAACACCAGGCGTGCGATCCCGAGTCGACGCTCGATCGGCCCGGCTCGCAGCACGACGCCCTGGACCTTGCGGAACGGGACGTACGCCTGGTGCCGAGCGAGCACGCCGAAACGCACCGCGACGTGGGCAGGCAGCAACGCGTAGCCCTGGTTCGCGTAGGCGGCGAGCCCGAGGCCGAACGTCATGATCGGTAACAGGACGGCGCTCGACGCGACCGCGCCCCCGAACAACGGCCAGGTGACCGCAGCCATGGGCACGGCCAGCAACACGCCGCGCATGGTCATCCGGGACACGATCTTGCGTGACACCCGCCGCCACCGCAGCGGACGAGACGGCAGCCCCTCCAGTAGCCGGGGCAGCAGACGATTCGCGGTCGCACGGGCGCACAACGGCACCAACACGTCGCGGGAGCCCCCGGCCTCTCCGGCACCGTCGGTCGAAGACGACCCGGCACTGTCGGCCCGCACCACCACCACCCCGAACAGTCGCCGCAGCGGCGCGGCCTCCAGCAGCACCCGCTGCACCTTGCGCCGCGGCAGGTTCTGCACCCGTGTCGTCAGCAGGCCGTAGCGGCGCTGGAACACCTCGTCGCGCTCGGTCAGCCGGAACCCGTGGTAGAGCACCAGCGAGCCGACCACCGACACCGCCCAACCACCCAGCAGCGCGACGAACATCCCGCCGAGCGCCAGCAAGGCGAACATCAGCGAGCCCGCGTCGGCGAGGTTCTGGGCGACGCCGCCGGCAAACGACCCGAACCGTTCGCCCAACCCGACCTGGTCGAGCAGTTCGAAGGCACCGACCAGACCGAGGAGGATCGCCCCGAGCCGGTTGTTGCTGAGCCCCAGCAGAACCAGCTCGCCGACGCTGGCGCGGTGCAGCAGGATCCCGCTCGGTGCCTGATCCACGGCGGGCCCGGTCCGCCCCCGCAACGCATGGAGCACGCTCCGGAGGTGCTCGGCGTGGCGCCGCGACAGCGAATCGAGCCGCGCCTCCGCGCCCTGGCCCGAGGCGGTCTCGACCGAGACCACCACCAGCCCGAACAAGCGCCGCAGCACCGTCGACTCGAATCCCAGGTCCTGGATCCGGTCGACCGGGATGCGTCGTTCCTGACGTTCGAAGATGCCCTCGGTGGTCACCAGCTCCTCGGTGGTGAGCCGGTAGCGGAAGGTCACGAAGCGGATCACCGCGTGGACCAGGGACAGCACCAACAGCACCAGACTCGCGATCGCCAGCCAGGCCTGACCGGCGAAGAACGCCACCAGCACCGGCAGGATCGATTGGCGCAGGCCGTCGACGAACCGCAGGAACAGCATCCCGGGATGCAGGTGCCCCTCGGCCAGGACGGTCACCGACCGGCGAGGCGTCGCCGCACCGTCGGCCGAACCCGGAGCGGACTCAGACGACGTCATCACCACGCGCTTCGAGGACTTGCTCGCGGAGCGCACGGGCCCGGGCATCGCGCAGGCCGGGCAGTCGGAAGGTGGCCCCCTCGCTGCCCGCGGTATGCACGATGAGGGTCGCGAGGCCGAACGCGCGCTCGATCGGACCACGGGTCAGATCGACGTGCTGCAAGCGCGACATCGGGATGATCTTCTCCTCGTGGAACACGATCCCGTAGCGCGCCGACAGCAGCTTGTCGTCGACCCGGAATCGCCAACGCTGCCAGGCCAGGAATGGCTGCAGCACCGTCCACAGCGCCAGCAGGGCGAAGAGCCCGAGTCCCGCTGTCGGCAGCCAAGGCACCTCGGAACGGATCTCGCTGCCGAACAGCCCGGTCGCCCCCACACCGAGCGCGGCCAGCACCGCGAGGCTGACGAGCCCCGACATCATCCATGCCGGTACGACCCGGAAGTCGAGGCGCTCGTCCGTCGCCTCCTCGCACGACGACCGATCCTCGTCGCCCGACTGCGCGGACCCGATCGCGGGAAGTTCCGCTGCGACGGTGGGCGCGGGCGCGGCGTCGGACCGGACCGATTCGCCGGACACCGATTCGCCGGACACCGACTCGTCTGACTCTGCGGGATCGAAGGAAGACATCTCCGGCGATACGGCGAGCACTCCCCACCAGCTCGCCGAACCCGCAACCGCGCCCGAGGGGACCAACGATGCCGATCCGAGCGGAGAGGAGTGACCCTGCGCGGCCAGTGGGTGGCTGAGCGGACTTGAACCGCCGACCTCCGGTGCCACAAACCGGCGCTCTAACCAGCTGAGCTACAGCCACCGTGCAGGCCGCGCAGGGGGCGACGGACTATGCCTACGACCGAGGCTCCGGTCAATCCAGCCGCCGCCGAAAACCACGCCACGTTTCTCCCGGGCTTGCATTCGCGCGCGACGCTCGATAACGTCCTCGCCCCGCTGTGGCGCGAGCCCCGGCGGAACGACCTGGAGCGCCTCCATAGCTCAGTTGGTAGAGCAACGGATTCTTAATCCGTGGGTCCTAGGTTCGAGCCCTAGTGGAGGTACTCGAAGCACCGGTCTTCGAAGCCGCGGGAGCCCGCGCCTGGCGCGCGGGCTCCCCATTCGATCCGGGCGCGCGATCCGGGGTTCGCGGCACGAGAGCGCTGATCCTCGGGGCGCTGAACCTCGGGGCGGTGGACCAGGAGGCGCGCTGGATCTCGAGGCAGTCGGCAGGTTCACCAACCCGCGCCTGTTCACCAACCCGCGCCTGGATCGCTCGGGAAGCGCCTCGGGTCTTGGACCTCGCGGACCCGAGCCTCCCCCCCTGCAGTGGCGGAAGCCCACTCGGCGGCATCGAATGGCGGCATGTCCTCGGTCGAGCCGTCTCGCGGCCAGACCTGGTGGTCGGACCGCCGATCGGACTCGGCACTCGACACCGAACTGTGCGGAGGCTGCACGGGCCGCCGGGGCAGGCCGAGCAGGAAAGTCGTGCCCACGCCCTCCTCGCTGTCGAACCAAACGTCGCCGCCATGGCCGCGAAGGATCTCGCGGATGATGTGCAGACCGAGTCCGGTCCCGCTGATGCCGCGGGTGTTCGAGCCGCGCTCGAAGCGCTGGAACAGCCGCTTCCGATCCTTCTCCGGGATGCCGATGCCGTTGTCGGAGATCCGGAGCACGAAGCGCTCGTCCTCTTCGACGCAGCGGATCTCGATCCGCGAGTCACGCTCGGGGCTGCGGTACTGGATCGCGTTCGACAGCAGGTTGGTCAGCACCTTGCTCATCGCCCAGTCGTCGGCCTGCACGCTCGGCAGGTCGTCGACCACCACGTCGACCTCGGCCTCCTCCATCTCGTAGCGCAGCGACTCCAGCACGCGCGCGCAGAGTTCGCGCAGGTCGACCTCCTGGAAGTCCAGCTGCACGCCGTCGAAGTCGAGGCGCGAACTGTCGAGCAGGTCACGGATCAACCGCTCCATCTGCTCGGTGGCGGTGAGCCCGTGCTCGACCGCCTTCTGGGCCTGCGCCGGCAGCTCGCCGGTGAAGCCCTTGCGCATCGACGACAGCATCAGGCGAATCGCCGACAACGGCCGGTTCAGGTCGTGGACCACATTCTGGGTGTCCTCGACCAGCTGCGCGTTCTTGCGTTCGAGCAGCGCTCGGTAGCGATCGAGTTCCCCGTACTTGCGCGCCAGCTCCAGGTTCGACGACACCGTCGCGTCCAGCAGCGCCGGCAACGGTTCGTCGTCGTCGATCGACGCACCCTGCGGCCCGGCCGAGATCTCCGGCACCGGTTGGCCACCGAAGAACTCCAGCGCACCGGCGATCTCGTCCTCGCTGAACACCGCACCCGGATCGGACGCCTCGCGGAAGTCCGCGGCGACGTTCGGATCGACGG
This sequence comes from bacterium, assembly GCA_030432695.1. Lineage (GTDB taxonomy): Bacteria > Planctomycetota > UBA1135 > UBA1135 > UBA2386 > JAUILN01. The sequence goes on from JAUILN010000005.1 coordinate 527,095, forward strand.
CGCGCCCGTCATCATCGAAGGTCAGCTCGACCGAGCCGGCCTCCTTGCGCCCCTCGGTGTAACCCGAGGCGTCGTAGATCTCCCAGAGCTTGCGACGCGCCCCATCGGCCACCACCGTCGGATCGATGCGTCCCCGCCCGAGCCCGTAGAGCCGCACCTTCGCGTCGACCAGTGCACCTGCCGCCTCGACGAACGTCTCGAACACCCCACGCCCCTCGGTCGCGACGCTCGGGAACGACTGCAGGTCATCGCGAAACCGGAACCGCTGGTCGAGCTCCGACTCCGGCAGCACGTCGTCGAGATCACGCTTGTTGTACTGCAGCACGATCGGCATCGAGTCCGGATCGAGTCCGTTCAGCCGCAGGTTCTCGCGCAAGCTCTCGAACGACTGAAGGTTCTCCTCGAGCCGGCTCGCCTGGCTGTCGACCACGAACACCACCGCGTCGGCACCGGACAGGACGTACTTCCGCATCCGTCGGTACTTCGGCTGACCAGGGACCGTGAAGCCCTGGATCCGCACCTTGAAGCCCTCGACCTCGCCGAGGTCGATCGGCAGGAAGTCGAACAGGAGGGTCGCATCCTCCTCGGTCTTGATCGACACGAGTTGCACCTCGTTCCGAGGGCACATGATCTCGTGCACGACCTGGAGGCTGGTGGTCTTGCCCCCCATGCCGCACCCGTAGTAGACGAGTTTGGCGTTGATCGTCTTCTCTGCGAGGTTGATGAAGCCCATGCGCGCGTCCTTCGAGGCTTCTCATCGGACGCCGGCCTGCCCGGCTTTGAGGCGGCCAGGGTTTTCACCCGAGACCCCGGTCAGTCCCGGTCGGGCTGGAGCGCCAGCATCACCGTGCTGTCGGCCTCCAGGCGCTGCCGCAGGACCTCGTGCACGTGGTGCATCTGGATGCCCTCGAAGGCGTGGCGGAGGTCGGTCGGCCAGCCGTGGAGGGTGTACAGGATCGGCACACGCCCCCGGGTGTGCAGGACGGCCGGCTGCCGCCGCAGCACCTGCAGCAGCGCTGGATCGGACGGCGGTGGCAGCTCGAGACCCCGCAACAGGAGCCCCATCGCCTGCTGCACTTCACCGATGCTGGCCCCCCCCGCCCGGAAGCCGGCGAGGAAGCTCTTGAGTTCCTGCTCGACCCGCGTCACGTCGTCCTCGTCGGCGCCGCGGCGTTCGACGAACGCGAAGCGCTGGTCGAGGAGCGGATCCCAGAAGAATGGGGCGAACTCGGCCCGCACTTCGCCGCCGCGGACCGTGCCGAGCACCCGGTAGGCCCGCACCCGCATGGCCTCCATGCCGATCAGGAAGGGCAGGTAACCCTCCTCGCCCCATTGCGGCGCCGGAATCGCCGCGACGACGAACGGCGCATCCACGTGGCGACTCACGAGGCGATGGGCGGGCGACTCGGCCGGCGGCGGGAGGCGCGGGATCTCCGGAGCCGCGACGTCCGAGGGTTCCAGCCCGGCAAACGCCTCGGCGATCGTGGCCACGGAATCGACGCTGCCCCCCAACACCGCCAGCCAGGCCCGCTGCGGCGCCGTGGCCGCCTCCATCGCGCGGCGCAGGTCGCCGAGTCCGAGTTCGGCCACGGCCAGCGGATCGGGTCGCCGCTGGTCGGGATCGGTGGGCCGCAGCGCCGTGCCGGCGAGACCGCGCAGTACCGGTCCCGGCAACACGTGGCGCTCGTCGTCGAGCCGAAGCAATGCCCGGTCGCGAGCCCGCTCGAGGACTTCGTCGGCTGGTTCGATTCCCCCGCCGAGGATCTTGCCGAACAGCGCGACCACTCGTGGCAGTTCCGCCACCGGCACGGTGACCCCGAGCAGCGTGGCGCGCGCCAGCACCTGGACGTCGGTCGGCCGCCCGGCGGTCGGCTCCGGCAGCAGGTCTCGCAGGACCTCCCCGACCACCCGCGCGAGACCCGGCCGATCCACCGGATCGTGCGCCGCCCCACTGCCGAGCGCGAGCCACAGCGCGACGTGCGAACAGTCGTCGATCGGATCGACGCGGAGCCGCAGGCCCGAAGGGTCCAGCACCTCGAATGCAGGGGGTGCGCTACCCGGCGGCCCCACGGCTTCGGGCTCGTCCTGGGCGAGGGCGGGAACGATCGTGAGCAGCAGGGAGAGCAGCGCGCGCGGCAGGCAGCGCGTGACCGAGGGGCCACGGAACATCATGCGGAGGTCTCCAGGACGGCACGGTCGCCGTCGGGTTCGAGGCGGACGATCCGGTCGGCGCAAGCCGCCGCGAGGTCGTCGTCGTGGGTGATCCAGAGCTGGGTCGACGGCAGATCCTCGGCCCGCTCGCGAAGCAGGCGAACCACGCGCTCGGCCGAACGCGGATCCAGGTGCGCGGTGGGTTCGTCGAGGATCAGGAGCCGCGGCCGCGCGGCGAGCGCGCGCAGCGTCGCGACCCGCCGGGCTTCGCCACCGGACAAGGCGGCGACCGGACGTTCGAGGAGTTCCGGCGCGAGCCCGAGATCGGCGGCGCGTCGAGCCACGTCGAAGCCGGTGGCCGCCACTTCGGCGATCTGCAGTCCCACCGCCCGGCCGGGCGTCAACGACCCCACCGCGTCCTGCGGCACCAGCTGCACCGCACGCTCCCCGACCAACCGCTCCACCTGACCGACACGCGGCACGTCGAGCCCACAGAGCACCCGTGCCAAACTCGACTTGCCGACCCCCGAGGGTCCCAGGAGGGCTACGGTCTCCCCCTCCCGAAGCTCCAGCGCGAGCCGCTCGGCGAGCGCCACCCGACCGCGACCGATCGACACGGCCCGGGCCGACAGCAACGCGGCCCCGTCGTGGCTCGCGTTCCGCAGTCCGCCTTCATGGCCGATCCGAGACCAGTCGGGACCGGATCCCGGAACCCCTTCGACCAGCCGACCCGCATCGATGCGGTAGGTGCGCGTCGCGAGGGTTCGCGCCACCTGCGCGGAGTGCGTGACGACCAGGGCGGCGGGATGATGCTCGGCATCGACCAGGATCCGCAACGCGGCGCAGGCCTGCTCGATCCGGGGACGGTCCAGGCCCTCGGTCGGCTCGTCGATCAATAGCAGCGGGTCGGCGCGCAGCCCGGCCAACACCAACAGCACCCGCCGCAACTCGCCGCCCGAGACGGCCGACGGCACGCTGGCCAGGACGCGCTCGGCGTGGGGCACGTCGAAGCGACGCAGCGCGTCGCGAACCTCCGCATGCGAACGGCTGCGCGACGCGCGCAGCAACTGGGTACCGAGCGGCGTGATCGGTTCGAACGCCGCCGCCGCATCCTGCGGCAGCCAGGTCGCGTTCGCCACCTCGAACGCTCCGTGGGCACCAACCTGCCGTGTCACCTCGCCCCGGGTCCGCGGCACCCCGAGCAGTCCCTCGAGCAGCGTCGACTTGCCGACTCCGGAGGGACCGACGACAGCCACTGCGGAACCCGCGCTCAGCTCGAAGCGGTCGACCGCGAGGTCCAAGCCGGCCCCGCGCCGCTCGAAGCGGACGTCGCGGAGACGGATCGCGGTCGGTCGAACGAGACTCGAAGTCATCCAGATGGGGGGCGCGCGGCCGGCGATGCCGCGGAGGAATCGAAACCGCCGAAGCGAGGTGCGGCTCGCATCATGGGCGGTGACTACGTTAGCCGGGCACGGAGCGGAGGTCGCAGGATCCTCGTCACGGTCCGAACCCCTTCCCCGCCGAGCCGCCCCCCCGGTTGCGCGTCGGCGCCCGACCCGGGATCCTGCCCTCACCGCTCCCCGGAGCCCGATCCAACGATGTCGATCCACCGCTCGATCCACCGGCCCGTCCTGCTCGGCGTCCTCGCTGCCGCGCTGGCCACGTCCACCGCCACGACGCAACGCACCCTCGACCAGATGCGCCGCCGCATCGAAGCAGAGCAGCAGGAGCTGCGCGCGTCGAAGGGTGGTCAGATGACCTTCGAAGACCTTCAGCAGCTCGCCAATCGCCACACGGCCGAGCTGGCGGCATGGCTCGGCGACGAAGCGCAGGGCACCGACCGCATCAACGGACGGTTGTTCCTGACCAACATCTACATGGAGGTGGGCCAGGAGGACGCCGCGCGCGAAGCGTTGCGCGCCCTGGACGTCGACACCGCCCCGGCGATGGAACTCACCGTGGCCGCCGAGATGGCCGGCTACCTGGGCATGCCCGCAGAACGCGCCCGCTGGATCCGCGCCGCCGCCGACAAGGACGCCCCGTTCGAGGAGAAGATGGCGGTGGCGATCGCGCTGGCGACCCGACTCGAGGAAGTCGAACGCGCCGAGGCGATCTTCACTGCCGCGACCGAGGCCGCCGAGGACGACGAGACGCGCGCCCACGTCGGCTGGTATCGCTGCGCGATGATCCGCGAGCGCGAGGACCTGCCCGACGGGAGTTACGACGAGGCGCTCGCCGCCCTGGCGAAGCAATACCCCGACACCTACTGGGGCGGAATCGCCCGCGACCGGCGCGCGGCGCTCGACCTGCGACCCGACGTCGACGCCATCGCGTTCGACGGTCCCCTGCTACGCGGCGACGGCCGACTGAAGCTCGCCGACTTCGACGGCAAGGTCGTGCTGCTCGACTTCTGGGCCTCCTGGACGATCACCGACAACGAACGTGGCGTCCACGCAGTACTGAAGCGCTTCTACGACGAGTTTCACGACGACGGCCTGGAGATCGTCGGAGTCAACCTCGATCCGAACAAGGCCAACGCGCTCGAGGCAACCGAACGATCCGGCCGCAGCTGGCCGCAGATCTGGGACGGCCGCGGCTGGAAGACCGACACGGCGCTGCGCTACGGAATCGAACAGGTGCCCGACCACGTGTTGATCGGTCGCGATGGCAAGGTCGCCGCGGTGCGGGTCTACCTGCAGGACGAATACGGCGTGGAGGAGCTGCGCGGGGCGATCCGCCGCGCACTGCAGGCCGGCGGCCGCTGATCGACTCCTCCCGAGGATCGGCGCTCCCAGCGCTGATTCTCGCAGGCAGTCGATCCAAACCGCACCATCAGCGCGGCTGACGATGCCGGTTCAGCTGCGCCGCAGCCCGCGCACGAACTGCGGCATCGAGATCCACACGCCGACCGCGACCGCCATCAGCACCGCGAGACCCATCGCCGCCGGCAGGGCGTCGGCGTGACCCAGGTCGGCTTCGAGCACCGCCCGGTGCAGCACCAGGGTCAGCGCGTAGCTGCCGAGCACGAACTCCGGGAGGCCGCGCCCCTGGGGACGGGCGTTCCAACCCACGATCCACACCGCGGCGCCGAACAGACCGTTCAGCGCGCCGACGATGCCGAGGACCCCGGCGAACAGCGAGACGTCGGTCGGCGTCGGACCCGGCGGCGCGGCCGGGAACAGCAGCCAACCGATGAACAGCGCGGACAGCGGCACCGTGATCCAGCGCAGCAATTCGAGGGTGTGCGCGCGCGGTGAGACCACGTGTGGAGCCCGCTCCCGCACCGCGCGCATCCAGGTCCGGAACTGGCCGACCACCACCGCAGCCAGGGTCAGCACCGGCGTGGCGAAGAACACCCCGTAGATCGGCAGGGTGTCCATCGCGACGCCGAGCGACGTCCCGGCGACGGCGACCAATGCCCCCTGTGCGACCGGCGACGAAGGCAGGGCCCGCAGCCCGGCGCCGGGTCGGCTCGCCAACGCGACCATCGCCAAGAGGCCGAGGTTCGCGAACGCCAGTGACACCGTCTCGGTCCGCAGCACGGCACCGGCCTCGTGCAGCGGCGGCAGGAGCGCGAGGCATGCGCAGACCACGAACGCCATGCCGCGCGACACCGCCAGCGCGACCGCCATTCCCAACAGCGCGGTGGCGAGGACCAGCACGCCGAGTCCGGTCAATCGCGCCACCGGCAGCACGCGGCGCAATGCCGCGTCGCGGCCGGCATCGTCCTCGGCAGCGAGGTAGTCGGCACCGTCGACGAACAGCGCGAACACCAGGCTGGACGCGCCCGCCGAAGCACCGTCGTGATCTTCGATCGCCACCGCCAGGCGCCGGAGTTCGCCGGGCCCGGGCGGTGCGTCGATGCCGACTCCCGCAACCATTGCCGGCAACAGCGCGGCGAGCAGGCCCACCACCGCGGCAACCAGCCGGCGCCCGGGTCTGCTCGGAGCGATCACGACCGGTTCAGCCGCCCCCGGAGCTCCCGCCGTCACGACTTCGCGGCCACGCAGTCGATCTCGACCAGCGCCCCCTTGGGCAGCGCGGCCACCGCGACACAGGCTCGCGCCGGCCGGTGCGACGCGTAGTGACTCGCATAGACCTCGTTGACCACCGCGAAGTCGGCCATGTCGACGAGGTAGACGTTGCACTTGAGCACCTGCCCCAGACTGCTGCCCGCGGCCTCCAACACCGCGGCAAGGTTCCGGAGTGCCCGGTCGGCCTGGGCCGCGACGCCGCCGGCGACGATCTCGCCGCTGGTGGGGTCGAGGGCCACCTGGCCCGAGCAGTGCACCAACCCGCCGTGGACGACAGCTTGGCTGTAGGGACCGATCGCCGCAGGAGCGTCGGGAGTGGAGACGAAGTCGATGCCGGTCATGAGTGCGAGGAGATTACGGGTCAGCGCAGCTTGGCCTTCAAGGCCGCCTCGACGCGTGGCGTGACGAAGCTCGACACGTCACCGCCGTGGCGGACCACGTCCTTGATCAGCGACGACGACACGTAGCTGTAGGCGTGGCTCGGCATCACGAACACGGTCTCGATGTCGGGCGCGAGGTGTCGGTTGGTCAGCGCCATCTGGTACTCGAACTCGTAGTCGCTGACGGTGCGCAGGCCACGCAGGATCACCCCGTAGCCCTCGCGGCGCGCGAAGTCGACCACCAGCTCCTGGAAGCCCGCGACTCCGACACCCGCCGGCAGCTCCTCGCGCAACAGCTGCATCCGCTCCTCGACCTCGAAGACCGGCGCCTTCGCGGAGTTGCGGGCCACAGCCACCGTGACCGACTCGAACAGCCGCGTGGCGCGTTCGACGAGGTCGAGGTGACCGCGGGTCACCGGGTCGAAACTGCCGGGGTAGAGAGCGCGGACCATGGCACGGAGCCTATCCGCCGCGACGGCAGAGACCACGCCCGCGCGTCGGCCGTCGTTCCGGAATTCGCGGATCGGGCGTGACCACGAGGCAGCTTCGGGGCACTGGCTGCCGTGCGCTTCCGATTCCGAGCCTCACGCCCCTGGCCACGGTCTTTGCTGGAGGCGGCGATCTGGACCGTGGTCGGCGTCCTGCTGGGCCGCCATCTCGGTCCGCTCGGCGCCGCCCTGGCATGCTGCGCTGCGCTCGCATTGCGGCGCGTGTTCCAGGAAACCGCCCCCGAACGGCTCGGCCCGATCCTGTGCCTGATCCCCGCCAGCCTCGGCGCAATCGCCCCCCGGCCGACGTCGGCGGATCTGCAAGCCGGGGCGCGCCCGGTGCAGCTGACCGCGCGCGTCGTCGGCCGGGCCCGCGCCGGCTTCGAGAACGACACAGCCCGCATCGAGCTGGAACTCGTCGACGCGGCCGGCCATCCGCGAGGCGGTCTCCGCGGCACTCTGCGCGGCGTCGACGCGGCACTGGTCGCGGCGCCGCTGCCCGGCGACCTGATCCGCGGACCGGCCTGGCTCGACGACCCGGCGCGAGCGGCGCGACTCGACCGTCCGCCCCACGTCACGCTCGATCGCCGCGCTCTGGTCGTCACTTCGGGAGGTGGCGTCGACCGCCACGCCGAGGCAGTGCGGCGCCGACTCGCGCAGGCCCTGCTGCAGCACGTGCCGGACCGGCGCAACGCGGCGCTGCTCTGCCATCTGGTGCTGGGCCAGGGCCCGCGCCTCGATCCGCAGCTCGTCCAGGCCCACCGTGAGACCGGCCTGGCCCACCTGCTGGCGGTGAGCGGCGCACACCTCTCGCTGCTCGCGGCGATGCTGGTGCGGTTGAGCGGTCCGCAGCTGCCCGGCACCCGGCGGGTCCGGCGCCGCCGCCTCGCCCTTCGCGTGCTGCTGATCGGCTACGCGGCGCTGACCGGCTTCGACCCGCCGGTGCTGCGCGCGCTGATCGCCTGGCTGATTCTCGACCTCGCGAGCGTGCGCGGCCGGCGCGCCGGGATCGTCGCCGCGTTGGCCGCGCCGGCACTGCTGACCGCCCTGTGTTTCCCCGACAGCTTCCTGGGCCCGTCGTTCTGCCTGAGCTACGCGGCGGTGCTCGGCCTGTGGGCCACCGGCGGCGTCGATCCCGAGGCACCCGATGCCGGTTGGTCACTGCGCCGCGTGTTCGGCGCGTCGGCGTGGGCCACCCTCACCACCGCGCCGCTGACGCTCTTGTGGTTCGGCCAGATCGCGCCCTGGACCCTGCTCGGCACTCCGCTGCTCGGCCCGCTCGTCGCCGCGATGCTGGGCCTGGGGCTGGTGACCGCGCTGCTGGCGTTCTTGCTCCCCGACCTGGCCGCCCTCCTCGGTGTGGCGCTCGACGCGATGGCGAGCACCTACTGCACGGCGGTCTCGATGTTGGCCGAGCTGCCCGGCGCGCCGGTCCACGCCCTGGCGGTACCCGCCCCGGCGACCCTGTGGGCCACGGCGCTCCTCGGAGCGCTGGTGGTCGCACTCGGCCGCACCCGCCGCCACCTCGCCTGGGCCTGCGCGCTCACCTGCCTGCCGTACTTCGTGCCGCTGCACGATGCGGCCCACACCTCGCCGCCGACGTTGACCCTGCTCGACGTCGGTCATGGCCAGGCCGCGCTGTTGGTCGCACCGGACGGCGCACGGGTCGTCGTCGACTGCGGCAGCGCCCGCGACGGCGAGCTGGCGGCGCGCGCGGTGGAGCGCGCGCTCCCGCCCGGACCGCGCCGCATCGACCTGCTGGTGCTCAGCCACGGCGACGCCGACCACCACAACGGTATCGAGGGGTTGCTCGGCCGCGTGCCGGTGACCGCCGCGGTGGTCCCCGAGCACGTGCGGGGTACCCGCCTGGAGCGCCTGCTCCGCGACGCCGGAGTGACCGTCGACTGGCTGGCACCCGGCACACGTCGAAGCCACTGCGCTGGCCGGATCCGCATCGACGCCCCCGCACCCGCAGGCGACGTACGCGGCCGCAACGACCTCAGCCTGTGGACGCGCGTGGACCTCGACGGCACCACGGTGCTGCTCGCCGGCGACGCCGAAGCGGCGGGCATGGACGCGATGCGGGAACTCGCCGGGGACGCGGCGTGCTGCGACCTGCTGGTCCTACCGCACCACGGTCGGGGGCCCCCGGAACCGTTCCGACGACTCGTCGCGAGGCTCGATCCCGGAGGCGTGCTGTGCTCGCGCGGCGAGGAACCGCGACCCGCCCTCGAGACGGCGAGCCTCGCCGCGGGACTGGCGGTCTGGTCGACCGCCGAGTCGGGCGATCTGCGGGTGGTCGGTGGTCCGGCGCCGCGGATCGAAGGCACACGGCCAGCTCCGATCCCGAGGCGGCCACGCTGAGTCCGCTGTCTGCCAATCAGCGGCTCTCGGTACGCGCCAGCAGGATCAACGCCATCGCCGTGCCGTAGACCCGACCGAGTTCGTGGCTGTCCACGAAGCAACCGTCGATCTCCGGCAGCGCCAGCACCTGCGCGCGTTGCCGGGCCAGCAACCCGCTGCGCAGCTCGTCGGCGGGCAACGCCCGGATCGCCTCGGTGCGGACCAGCAGGTCGTACCAGAAGAAGAACCCGCCGTACCCGTACCGGTTGGCGTGGTCGTCGTACTTGCGCACCGACGCCAGCTCGTCGTGGTGTTCGAACGACAGGTCGAGCGCCGTCGCCAGCCGCTCCGGATCACCGCGTTCCCACTGCGCGAGCGCATGCTCGACCAGGGGCATGCGCCCGACGCCACCCTCCACCTGGGCCCTGGCGTTGCGCCCCTCGCGGACCTGCGAGTAGGTCACCGCGCCGTTCTCGGCCCGGCAGCGGGACAGCGCCAGGATGCCGCGCTCGATCACCCGGTCTTCGACCGTCACGCCCTGCTCGCGCGCTTCGGCCAAGGCCACCAGACAGGAGCCACTGACGAACGGGTTGGGGTACTCGTGGTACCACGAGCCGTCGTCGCCCTGCATGCCGACGATCGACTGCACCGCCTGGACCAGCCGCGGCCGGATCGTCTCGACGTCGTCCGGTCGGAGTTCCATCCAGCGCGCCAACAGCTGCGTGCGGTAGAGGTGGGCCCAGATCAGCTCGTCGCGGTCCTGCTGGTTCAGGTGCGCTTCATCGCAGACGTAATCGAGCGCGCGCTGGCGCACCGGGGCGAGCACCTCGCGCTCCGGTGCGTCGTCGCCGAGCCACGCCTCGGTCTCGAGCAGCGCGAGCCCGACCAACGCGGTCACCGCGGCGTACACGTTCGGCAGGGAGTCGGTCCCGCCGAAGTCGTAGATGCTGTCGACGAAGCCGCCGTCGGCCCGCTGCATCGCCGCGAAGAACCGCAGGCCGGCGCGACGCAGCGCCTCGGCGTCGTAGGTTCCTTGCGGCGCAGTGGTGCCGCGCGCGGCGCCGAAGTCGGCGAGCACCCCCTCCGGCAGCGGCAGGAACACCTCGAAGCCGCGGACGAACGGCCCGAGGCCTTCGATCTCGCACTGCGCCTTGGCGGCCAACGGATGCTCGGGGAAGCGCGCGACCAGCCCGGCCCAGGCCTGGTGGGCGGCCTCCTGCTCCTGGTGGTCGTACTGCGCGGCTCCGAACCACCAATACTCCTCGGCCGTCTGCGGCTCGGCGGTGATCTTCGCGCCGGCGAGCGGCAGGTCCCAGCGCGCCGCCTTCGCCGCGGCCTCGCGTCGCTCCGCAGGCAGGGTGGCGAGCAGGCGGTCGGTGAACCAGCGCGGATGGAAGGTCGTCAGCTCGTCGGCCCGATCGAGCGACGCTCCGGCCGGAGACAACACCACGAAGCCCGGCTCGATGAAGGCCACCGGCTGCAGGCCGTGTTCCTTCGCCAGTTCCCGACCCGGCACCTGACGGACCGGCTCGAAGTGCTCGTTCAACAGCGCCACCAGCCCCGGCCAGGAGAACGGACCCGCGCGCATGTAGAGATCGATCTCCGGCTTGCGGTCCATCCGCGAACCGGGAACCGTCGGCACGTACCAGAACACCGGCTTGCCCGACTCCTCGGCGGCGGCTGACGCCGCAGCGACGTCGTCGTGCCAGCGCACGGCCTCGCCCGCCCGCGCGGCGACCTCGGACGGCGGAGTGCGGACCTTGCGGGTCGAGTTCTGGGCCGGAACCGCGGCCGCAGCAGACACCGAGAGCACCACGAGGAGAGCTGCTCCGGACCAGGAACCTCGCGCGGACGCGGACGACGGACCATCGGACATGCCGGCATTCTGGCGCCCGCCGGCAGCGCGTCGAGAGGTCTCGGTTGGATCGACGGATGGGCCGCCGGTTACCCTGCCCGGCTCGCACCCCTCATCCCCTCCCCGTAGTCCGCGACCATGACCCCATTCCTGCTCCGCACCGCGCTGCCGGCGCTCGCTGCCGCCCTCTGTCTGCCGTCCGCACTCGGCGCCCCCGACGAGGGCCAATGGCTGCCGCAGCAGATCCGCGCGATGAACTGGGCCGCGTTGAAGGCGCGCGGCATGCAGCTGACCAAGGACGAGTTCTGGCATCCCGAGCGCGGCGGCGTGCTGTCGGCGGCGGTGCAGATCGGCGGCTGCTCGGCGTCGTTCGTGTCGTCGGACGGACTGGTGGTCACCAACCACCACTGCGGCTTCGGCGCGGTCAACCAGCTCAGCACGCCCGAGCAGAACTACCTGCGCGACGGCTTCGTGGCACAGGATCGCGGCGCCGAGATGCCGGCGCCCGGCATGGTCGTCTACGTGGTCCGGCGCATCGAGAACGTGACCGAGCGGGTCCACGCCGCGCAGGCCGAGGCCGACGATCCGCTGGAGCGCTGGGCGCGGACCGAGGCGGTGATCGACGAGATCGTCGCGGAGGGCGAGAAGGAACCGAACACCGCCTGCCACGTCGCCTCGTTCTTCGAGGGCCGGGAGTACCACCTCTACTACCGCACGCGGCTCACCGACGTGCGGCTGGTCTACGCGCCGCCGCGCGCGGTCGGCGAGTACGGCGGCGAGGTCGACAACTGGGAGTGGCCGCGGCACACCGGCGACTTCACGTTCTTCCGGGCCTACGCGGCGCCCGACGGCTCGCCGCGTGACTACCAGGAAGGCAACGTGCCCTACCGTCCGGACCACTGGCTGCGGGTTTCGGCCGACGGCGTGCAGCAGGACGATCTGGTGATGATCCTGGGCTACCCGGGCCGCACCGAGCGCTACCTGAGCTCGGTGGCGGTGGCCGACCGCGAGGGCGTCTACTACCCACTGCGCCTCGCGATGCTCACCGAGATGATCGAGGTGCTCGAGGCCCATGCCGCGACCTCCGACCAGGCGCAGCTCGACTACGCGTCGACGATCAAGTCGCTGGCAAACGTGCAGAAGAACGCCGCGGGGATGGTGTGGGGTCTGGAGCGCAACGCGGTGGTGCAGCGCAAGCAGCGTGAGGAGCAGCAGTTCACCGCTTGGGTCGCCGGCTCGGAGGAGCGTCGGGCGCGCTACGGCTCGTTGCTCGCCGAGCTGCACGCGCTCGACCGCGAGGAGCAGGAGACCACCCGCAAGGATCTGGTGCTGTCGCTGGCGCTGAGCAGCCGGACCAGCCCGTTCCTGCGCGGCCTGGTCGACCTGGTCTCCACCGCGATCCGCATGGAGCCGGGTAGCGACGTCCCCGAGTCGCTGGTCCGCCGTTTCGGCGAGAGCATGGCCAAGGACTTCGAGGCGGTGCAGAAGCCGCTGATGACCATCGTGCTCGACGAGCTGCGCGGTCTGGACGGTGCCGACACGTTCGAGGCCCGAGCGGTCCTCCATCCCGACGTGAAGCTACCGACCGACCGGGTGGTGGTGGGCCTGCTGGAGACCTCGAAGCTCACCACCCCGGCCGGCCGCCTCGCGCTGCTGCGCGGCGGCGCCCCGGCGGTCCGCGGCAGCGAGGACCCGCTGGTCAAGCTCGCGGTCGGTCTGGCGATCGAGCGCGACGCGCTGGTGGCCCGCAACCGCCGGTTCGAGGGTGCTCGCATCGAACTCGGCCGCCGCTGGATCGAAGCCCAGCAGGCCTGGCGCGGCACCTCGTTCTACCCCGACGCCAACAGCACCCTGCGGGTCTCGATCGCCAGCGTGAAGGGCTACCAGCCGCGCGACGGCGTGCGCTACGTGCCGCACACCACGGTGGCCGGTCTGCTGCAGAAGCACACCGGCGCGGAGCCGTTCGATGCGCCCGAGGCACTGCGCACCGCCGCCACGGAGCGTCGCCAGAGCGCCTACTTCGACGCGCGGATCGGCGACGTGCCGACCTGCTTCCTGTCCGACGGCGACACCACCGGCGGCAACTCCGGCTCGCCGGTGATCAACGGCAAGGGCGAACTGGTCGGCCTGAACTTCGACCGCGTGTTCGAGAACGTCTCCGGCGACTTCGGCTGGAACGCCGACCGCAGCCGCAACGTCTCGGTCGACATCCGGTTCGTCCTGTGGAACCTCGAGTCGGTGATGCCCGCCCACCACCTGCTGCGCGAGATGGGCGTGCCCGCCGGCGCGCGCTGACCCCGAAGTCTGTCGTAGTTGGTGCCAGGCACCGACCACGACAGATTCCGGGCGCGGCGCATCACTTCCGGGCGGCCTTCTTCGCGGCGGCCGTCTTGGCAGTCGGCTTCTTCGCGACAGGCCTCTTCGCGACAGGCTTCTTCGTGCTGCTCTTCTTCGCAGCCGACTTCTTGGCCGCCTTGCCCTTCGACCAGCTGCCGTCGCGCGCCGCCTCGTAGGCCGCCACGAACTTCTTCGCGGTGGCCTGCTTGATCGCCTTGCCGAGCACCTTCAGCGGCACGTCGTCGAGCTTCTTGACGCGCACGCAGCTCTTGCCCATATCGATCCGCCCCTGCGCGGTGACCCACTCCTCGCGGAACCGTTCGACCGCCTCCGGGTCGGTGTAGAGGCAGAACAGGTAGATTCCGATGTGGTTCTTCTGCGACGCCAGCGACGCGAATGGCAGGGGCTGCTTCGGATCGCAGTGGTAGCCGTCGGGATAGACCGAGTGCGGCAGGTAGTAGCCGATCATCCCGTACTGGATCCCCTCCTCGAACTTCGGGTCGAGGTTCTTCAAGATCGTCGCGCGGATCGCCTCGATCGCCTCACGACGGTCGGCGGGCAGGGCGTCGAGATACTGCTGGACGGCGGCGGACGGCTTGCTCATGTCGGCCGAGCTTAGCCGAACGTTGCTGAGCCAACCGCCCGCGTCACGCCTGCGCGGCCTTCTCCCCGGCCGCCCGCTCCACCGCCTCGTCGTAGAGCACGATCTCGGGCAGTTCGCGGTAGCGCCCGGCGACGTCCATGCCGAAACCGATCACGAAGTGGTCGTCGATCTCGAATCCGAGGTGCTCGATCGCCACCTCGACCACCCGCCGCGACGGCTTCGACAACAGCGACGCGACCTGCACGTCGGCCGCGCCCCGGGCCCGGAAGAACTCGCCTAGCTTCTGCACGGTCCGCCCGGTGTCGACGATGTCCTCGACGATCAGCACCGTCTTGCCCTCGACGGGGAACTCGCCGCCCTCGACGTGCACCGAGCCGCTGCTCACCGTGCCGTTGCCGTAGGACGACGCGCGGATCTCGTGACACTCGACCGCGAACGGCAGGCGCTGGCGCAGCTCGCGGCAGAAGGTGCGGGCGCCCTCGATCACACAGACCAGCAGAAGGTCGTGCTCGACAGCCCGCGCACCGATCCGTTCGGCCAGCTCGCCGATGCGCGTGAGGATGCGGGTACGATCGAGGAGGACCTTGAAGGCCGGTGCAGACGCCATGCGGATCGGGAGGGGTCGAGATGCGGGATGCGAGATGCCCCCGGCCGGCTCCCAGATAGCGGGACCCCGGCGCGGCTCGAGGAGACCCCGGATCCTCGCGATCCCGGTCGGCGAGTCAAGACCCGCGGGTATCCTCCGCCGCATGGAGCTCCGTCATCACTACGGCGACCGCCTGCACGTCCTCGACGAGCCGACGCTGTCGACCCTTCTGGCCCGCCTAGGCGCACCGGCCACCGACGGCGCCGAGATGCCGGAACTGGTCCGGGCCGCCTACCGCCGCCTCACTCACGCCGCGCTCGATCACCACTTCCCGGTGGAGAAGTGCCGCGTGCCGACGCGCATGGCCAGCGCCGAGCCCCGCGCGGTCTACGACGGCCTGCGCCTGAGCCAGAGCGCCCGACTGGTGGTCTGCGCGGTGATCCGCGCCGGGATCCTGCCCGCGCAGGTCTGCTACGAGGCCGCCTGCCAGGTCCTGCCGTCCGCCAACGTCCGCCTCGACTTCGTGAACATGTCGCGGGTGACCGATTCGTCGGGGCACGTCACCGGAGTCCGGCTGGATGGCTCGAAACTGGGCGGCGACGTGGCCGACGCGGTGGTGCTGATCCCGGACCCGATGGGTGCGACCGGCAGCACCATCCAGAACGTCGTCGAGGTCTACCGACGACTCAGCGGCGGCAGCCCGCGCGCGGTGGTCGCGATGCACCTGATGGTGACGCCGGAGGCCACGCAGCGGGTGCTGCAGGCCTGCCCCGAGGTGACCATCCACGCCTGCCGCTTCGACCGCGGACTGTCGCCGGTCGACGTGCTGATGACCGCGCCGGGCACCCATCCCGAGAAAGAACGCGGACTGGACGACCGGCACTACATCGTCCCCGGCGCCGGCGGCATGGGTGAGCTGTTGACCAACTCCTGGGTGTGACCGAGGAGCGACCTGGATGATCGACATCGGCGCCAACCTCACCGACCGCAGCTTCGACGGCGACCGCGATGCGGTGCTCGAACGCGCCTTCGCCGCGGGCCTGACCGGGATCCTGTTGACCGGTACCGAGGCGCACGTTTCGGAAGCCGCCGCCGACCTCGCCGCGCAGCACACCGGGCGGCTCTGGTCTACCGCCGGAGTCCACCCTCACCACGCCTCCGACTGGGACGACGCGACCGCCGACCACCTGCGCCGCCTCTGCGCGCTGCCCCAGGTGGTTGCGGTCGGCGAGACCGGCCTCGACTTCTACCGCGACCGGTCGCCCCGCCCGGTGCAGGAACAGGTGTTCCGTGCCCAGCTCGCGCTGGCCCACGAACTCGGCATGCCGGCCTTCCTGCACGAGCGCGACGCCGCCGACACGTTCACCGCGGTCTGGCGGTCGCTGCCGCACCCCGCACCCGCGGGCGTCGTCCACTGCTTCACCGGCAGCGCGGACGCCCTCGACGCCTACCTCGAACTCGGCCTGCACGTGGGCATCACCGGCTGGATCTGCGACGAGCGCCGCGGCCTCGGCCTCCGGGACCTCGTTGCCCGCATCCCCGACGACCGCCTCTTGATCGAGACCGACGCGCCCTACCTGATCCCGCGCGACCTGCGTCCCCGCCCCAAGACCCGCCGCAACGAGCCCCAGTGGCTCGGCCAGGTCCGCGACGCCGTCGCCCGCTGCCGCGTCCAGAGCCCCGAACACGTCGCCGCGATCACCGCCGCCAACGCGCAGCGCCTGTTCCGCCTGCGCTGACCGCCCCGAAGTCTGTCGCAGACGGTGCCAGGCACCAACTACGACAGATCTGCGAGAGACCCGCAGTGGTGGCACAACGGCAGCCGGCTATCCTCCGCCGCCATGTCCACGATCCTGCACGTCCACGCCCGCGAGGTCCTCGATTCGCGCGGCAACCCCACCGTCGAAGTCGAAGTCGGCCTCGAGTCCGGCGCGCTCGGCCGCGTCATCGTCCCCTCCGGCGCCTCGACCGGCGTCCACGAGGCCGTCGAACTCCGCGACAAGGAGGACCGCTACGGCGGCAAGGGCGTGCAGGACGCGGTGGAGAACGTCAACGGCCGCATCGCCGAGACCATCCTGGGCGAGCCCGCCGAGGACCAGGTCGGCCTCGACCGCGTGCTCTGCGAACTCGACGGCACCCCCAACAAGGGCAACCTCGGCGCCAACGCAATCCTCGGCGTGTCGCTGGCCACCGCCCGCGCGATGGCCGACGAGCTCGACCTGCCGCTCTACCGCTACATCGGCGGAGTCGCCGCGCGCCGCCTGCCGGTGCCGATGATGAACATCCTCAACGGCGGTGCCCACGCCGACAACAACGTGGACTTCCAGGAGTTCATGGTGATGCCGTTCGGCGCCGACTGCTTCGCCGAGGGCCTGCGCTGCGGCGCCGAGATCTTCCACGCCCTGAAGTCGGTGCTGAAGCAGAAGGGCCTGATGACCGCGGTCGGCGACGAGGGCGGCTTCGCGCCGAACCTGTCCTCGAACAAGGAAGCCCTCGACGTGATCCTGCAGGCCGTCGAGATGGCCGGCTACAAGCCGGGCTCCGACGTCAAGCTGGCCCTCGACGTCGCCTCCACCGAGATCTTCAAGGACGGCAAGTACCACCTCGAAGGCGAAGGCCGCACCCTCGACGCCGCGGGCCTCGTCGAGCTCTACCAGGGCTGGACCAACGACTACCCGATCTACTCGATCGAGGACGGCATGGCCGAGGACGACTGGGACGGCTGGAAGCAGCTCCAGGCGGCCATCGGCGACCGCGTGCAACTGGTCGGCGACGACCTCTTCGTCACCAACACCGAGCGCCTGCAGCGCGGCATCGACGAGCGCGCCGCCAACTCGATCCTCATCAAGGTCAACCAGATCGGCACCCTCACCGAGACCCTCGAGGCGGTCGAACTCGCGCACCGCAATGGCATGAGCGCGGTCATGTCGCACCGCTCCGGCGAGAGCGAGGACACCACCATCGCCGACCTCGCCGTCGCCACCAACTGCGGCCAGATCAAGACCGGCGCGCCGTGCCGGACCGATAGGGTGGCGAAGTACAACCAGCTGCTGCGCATCGAGGAGATGCTGGGCGAGGCGGCGGTGTACGGGGTGCGGTGAGGCGCCGAGCGACTTTTGCAACTCGTGCCTGGCACCGGTTGTAAAAGTCGCTCGGCGTCCACGCCCTCACCGCCGCCGCGCCAACGACTTCTTCGTCGCCGCGCGCGACTCCGCGATCAGCTCGTCAGCCCGCTCGGGGTGCTCCAGGCACTCCAGCAACGCCTGCAGCATCAAGGGCGCGACGATCGTCGCGTCGGACTCGATGACGAACATCGGGGTCTTCTCGGTGAGCTTGTCCCAGGTGATCTTCTCGTTGGGCGTGGCGCCCGAGTAGGACCCGTAGCTCGTGGTCGAGTCGCTGATCTGGCAGAAGTAGGCCCACGGCTTCACCTTCTGCTCCAGGTCGTACTTCACCGACGGCACCACGCAGATCGGGAAGTCGCCAGCGATGCCGCCGCCGATCTGGAAGAAGCCGATGCCGCGGCCCTTCGACAGCTGCTTGTAGTCGTCGTAGAGCTGCCCCATGTACTCCACGCCCGACTTGACGATGCTGGCCTGGCACTCGCCGAGCTTCACGTGGCTCGCGAAGATGTTGCCGAAGGTCGAGTCCTCGTAGCCCGGCACCACCAGCGGCAGGCCGGCCTTGGCCGCGGCCAGCAGCCAACACTGCTCGGGGTCGCCCTGGATGGCCTTCGCCGGCAGCTTCTGGATCAGCTCGTAGAAGTACTCGTGCCAGAAGCGCCGCTCGCCGCGCTCGCTCGCCCCGACCCACATCGGCACCAGGACCTTCTCGACCGCGCGGAACGCCTCGTCCTCGGGGATCGACGTGTCGGTCACCCGCCGCATCCGCTGGTCGAGAATCCGCGTGTCGTCGTTCTTGGTGAGGTAGCGGTAGTCGGGGAAGTCCTTGTAGTGGTCGTGCGCGACCAGCCGGAACAGCGACTCCTCCAGGTTGGCCCCGGTCACCGACAGCCCGTGCACCAGCCCGGCCCGGATCGCCGGCGCCAGCGAGATGCCGAGCTGCGCCGACGACATCGCGCCGGCCATCGCCCAGTACATCCGCCCGCCCTTCCGGACGTGGTCCCAGTAGGCGAAGGTCGCGTCGCGGGTGCTGCGGGCGTTGAAGTTCCGGTAGTTCCGGGTGATGAACTCGAGGATCGGGAGGGATGGGCTCGCCATGGAAGTGCCTCCCTTACCACGCCCGCGACCCGGATGGCACCGGAGAGTCGACTCTGACGCCCGACTCGGACGCCCGAGGTAGACTCGCGATCGCATGTTGATCGCCTGGGCTGTCGCGCTGCTGATCGTGGGCCTGTCGGGCGAGTGGCTGCTCCTTCCGGCGGTGTGGCCGCACGACGAGGCGCCGCCGCCGCTCCTGCTCTGGTCGCTGCGCGCCGTGTCTGCGGCGCTCGTCCTATGGAGCGCCCTGTCGATCGCGCTGCGACGGCGGCCCTTGGTGAAGAAGCTCAACCTGAGCCTCTTCATGCTGCTGGTGCCGATCCCGGTCTGCGCCGAACTCGCGCTGCGGGCCACGTTCTTGGTCGCAGGTTCGCCGACCCGCCATCCCAAGCATTACGCCGACTGGTCGTCCGAGGACGACTATTGGAAGCTCCACGGCCGCTGGGTGGGCGAGTGGGCCCCGCGACCCGAGCGCGTCCACCCGCTGCTCGGTTGGTCCCAGGCACGTGTCACACCAGACAACCCCTGGGGACTCCTGGCCGAGACCCGCGAGCGACTCGTGCCGAACGACCGCCCCAAGGTCCTGTTCTACGGCGACTCGTTCGTCGAAGGCATCGCGAAGCCCCCGTTCTGGATCCCGAACTACATGGACCGAGAGCTGCCCGCGACCGACGTGATACATCTCGGTGTCGGCGGCTTCGGCACGGACCAGATCCACCTGCTGTTCCGCGAGACGAATGGGCTCGCCGCGGCCCCGTTCGTGATCTTCGGCGTGATGACGTACGACCTCGACCGCGCAGTCCTCTCGGTGCGCACGGGCCTGAAGCCCCGGCTCGTGGTCGACGACTCGGGCGAGCTCCGAGTCACCCGGACACCGGTGCCCCGCGAGCAGAGCGAGTTCTTCGCCTCCGCACCCTTGGACTTCCGGAGCTACCTGTTCCAGATGATCCGGATGCAGATCCTCCGCGCGATCGCACCCGATCAACGCGTCGCCGAGAAGCGCCGCCTGAACTCGGCGATCCTCGAGCAGACCGTCGGGCTCGCTCGCCAACGGAGCCTCGAGATCCTCTATGTGATCTTCTACGACCCCAAGGCGCTCCGGGTGGCGGACTGGCGGGAGCACTACCTGAAGGCCGAACTGGATCGGCTCGGCGTTGCCTATCTCGACACCCGACCGATCCTGCTCGCAGCGTGCCGTGACGACGATCTACCTCTCGATCACTACTACGCGAGCGATGGCGGCCATCACAATGCCGCGGGCAATGCCGTGATAGGCGATGCACTGGTACACCTCCTCCGCGAGCGCGGCTTCCGATAGCCAGCCGCCCGGGGAGCACACCCGCGGAACCACCCCGCCGCCGCCTCAGCCGCAGCCCGGCGCGTAACCCGCCGGCCGCTCGACCGCGTCGCCCCCCATCCGCTCCGCATAGTCGTCCAACGACTCCAGGCCGACCGCGGCGCGCCGCTCGTCGACACCGGCCGGGTCCTCCAGCCGCGGGAAGTGCAGCGAGCCGTCCGCTCGCGGGTGGAGCTGCGAGCCGTAGCGCTGCTGGCCACCGCGTTCGAGCATCAGCCGGTCGTGCATCAGCGCGTAGCGTGGACCTGCGGCCGCGTGGCCGGCCGCGAACTCGGCCTGCAGCGCCGCCACCACCGACCGCAGCATCGCCAGGTTGCCGCAGTGCTGCACGATGAGGAAGGCCGACTCGTTGGCGGCCGCGCCGAAGCGCGCGGCATCGATCCAGCCGATGTCGGCCAGCAGGTCCTTCAGGCGGCGGGAGTTCTCGCGGTCGATGCCGTGCATCCGCGCGACCACCGGCTGCAGTTCGGGGTCCTGCCAGGGCGAAGCCTGGATCCCCTCCTCGGCATAGCGCGCCAGGAGCCGCTCCTGGGTGGCCTGGAGTTCGGCGCGCACCGCCTGCTCCCGGTCGCGCCCGGCCACCAGTTCGGCCGCGATCCGCGCGATCTCCTCGGCGTCGGGCTGCCGTTCGCCGAACTCCATCGGCTTCGTGCGCACCGCCTCGGGCGGCTCGTCGGCGGCGCCGGCGATGCGGGTCAACGTCAAGGTCCGGCCGCTGCCGACCAGCCGCAGCTCGTCGTCGCCCTCGAACTCGATTCCCGAGACGATCGGCGGCATGTCCTGCGCGAGCAGGCGGCGCTCGATGCCGGCTCCATCGACGCGGTAGGTCACCGACATCAGCGTCTGCTGGAGGCCGTAGGCGACCACGCAACGCGCGCCGTCGAACCAGAAGACCTGCCCCGATTCCGCGGCCGACCAGGCGCCGCGGAGGCGCGCTGCGAGATCGGGCACGGGAGCCGCTTCCTGGGCGGGAAGCAGCACGGGGAGGAGGAGGCACAGGGCGGCGGTCCGGGAAGGAGCTTCGGTTCGCATCGGCGCCCGTGACGCTCGAACGCCCCGATGCCGTCGAGGCCGGTCGAATCTCCTTGGAGCCCGGCCCAGGGAGCAGCTGGCCCCACGCGCTCCGCTTCCGGGAGGGCGCCGGCGCCGCGGCGCTCCCGGCAAACGCCCGCGGCCGGCGGCAACCTGGTGGGCAGCGACGCGGTGGTGCCGACGGTGGGCAGGTGAGTCGGCGCGCACCACGGCCGGTTCGCCAGGTAAGTACCGGATCGCCCGTGCGACCCAGTGGTCCAACGGCGCGTGATGAGCGAGACCCTGACCGACCTGCTGGCGCGCGTCCGCGCGTGCCGCATCTGCGAGGACCAGCTGGAGCACGGTGTCCGCCCGGTCCTCCAGATCGGCGAGCGCGCGCGCATCCTCATCGCCGGCCAGGCCCCCGGCCGCCGGGTGCACGAGACCGGCGTGCCGTTCGACGACGCCAGTGGCGATCGGCTGCGCGAGTGGATGGGGGTCTCGCGGCAGACGTTCTACGACCCGGCTCGGATCGCCATCCTGCCGATGGGGTTCTGCTACCCGGGGACCGGCTCCGCCGGTGACCTGCCGCCGCGGCCGGAATGCGCCGCGGAATGGCGGACGCAGTTGCTGGCGCGGCTCGAGTCGCGGCGGCTGACGCTGGTGGTGGGCGCCTATGCGGCGCGGTGGCATCTGCAGCGTGGTGTCGGTGGCATGCGCGCGAACACCGGGCTCACCGAACTAGTGCGAAGCTGGGAGGCGTTCGCTCCGCAGGTGGTTCCGTTGCCGCATCCGAGTCCGCGCAACAACGTGTGGCTGGCGCGGAATCCTTGGTTCGAGCGGGAGGTGTTGCTGCATCTGCGGCGCAGGGTCCGCGAGTCCTTGCGCGACGAGTGAGCTTGCGGGATTCGGGGACGGGCCGCTGCGGAGGTAATGGGTCAGCGGCCGCGGAGTTCCTCGGGGAGGTAGGGGCCGGGGAGGCCGTCGACGAAGAACTGCTCCGCCATGGAGGTCCGCAGCGCGGCGTGGTCGTCCGGACTGTCGGCCGCGAGGCGGTCGAGGTCCTGGTACAGGGGCACGGCTCGTTCGAAGGCCTCCGGCTCCCTGCCGAGGTGGATCAGCGCCCGCACAGCCACCAATCGGGCCCAGGGCTCGGCTCGATCCGGGTCGGGGAACGTCTCGGCGAACCAGCTCAGCAGGGCGCGCGCGGCGTCGGGATGGGCCCAGAGGTGGTGGTTCAGCGAGGTGATCAGTCCCCGCCGAAGCGTGAAGCCGACCTCCGGGTCGCGCACATCGACCAGGATGGAGGAGATCAACCGCTGGCTCTCCTGCTCGGCCTCCACTGCACGCCCGGCTTTGCGCAGATAGAACACGGCGACGGCCCACGCGCGGACCGCGTGGTGTCGCGCCAGCGTGGGCCCGAGGGTCCGCAGGAGGTCCGCGGCCCGGAGGCAATCCGCGGCTCCGGCGAGCGGCCCAGCGATCTGCGCTTTCGTCGACCCGACCGCCGCCAGGCAGTGACCCAACTCCTCCTGACTCCAGGTGTCGTGAGGGTCGAGGAGCACCAGCCGCTCGAGTTCCTGCACCGCCTCCAACGCGTGCCGCAGCCCGACGACCGGATCCGCGCCGGTCTCGGCACTGATCCGCCGGGCGCGCATCGCCATCCGGATGTGCCTCGGTGCGGGATCGCCGCGGAGCCTGGCCCGGCGCAGGGCCTCCTCGGCCGCATCGATGGCGCGTTGCCACGCCGCCGGAGCCTCGGCGCGGCGGCCGGAGTAGTTCAGCTCCGCGGCCCAGGACATCAACACCTCGGCGACATCGGCATGATCCTGCGGACTGTCCGGCCGCAGCGCCCGCGCCCGCTCCAGATGCACGATCGCCTGCTCGAGCCCCTCGAGGATCGGCCGGTCGAACCGCTGGTCGAGATCCGCGATCCGGTAGTAACCGAAGCCCACGCCACTCTCCGCCGCGGCGTCGTCCGGACGGCGCGCCAGGATCTCGAGGTCGATCGCGAAGGCACGCTCGTACCACTCCCGCGCAGTCGCGTAGTCCGCCGCCTCCTTGAAGGAATCACCGACCTTCACCAGCGCCTCGGTGTAGCGGCTGTCGAAGAACCACTCCGGGCGGCGCGCGATCATCCGCTCCCAGATCTGCAGCGCCTGCTCGGCATGCCACCGCCCCGCCGCCAATCCCTCCTCGTCGCCCCTGCGCACGTGCTCCGAGACGGCGAACTGGTGCGCGACCGCCACCATGCGGTCCATCACGTCCGGGTCGCGGAACCGATCCCGCCGCGCCCCGAACTCCGCGATGATCCGGTCGAGGAAGGCCAACCGCTGCTCGCTGGTCCGCACCACGTCGTCGCTCTCGAGACTCGTGACCACCGCGAACACCGCCCGCGCCATCTCGTCGGCGGTGGCCCGCTCCACCGCCACGTCCGCCGCGAAGCGCTGGAGCTGCAGCGCGACGAGGCCGCCGACTGCCAGCACCACCACCGCCACAAAGCTCCACAGCGCGACTCCCGGCCGCGCCTGGATCGCACCCGTGAGCCGCTGCATCAATGTCAACGGCCGCGAGCGTGGCGCCTCACCCGCCAGGATCCGCCGCAGGTCGTCGGCGAACTCGCCCGCCGTCGCGTAGCGATCCTCCGGCCGCCGCCGCAGCGCGGTGCGCAGCACCACGTCGAGCCCCGGAAGCACTTCCCTGATGCCCCGCGGCAAGCGCGCCAACCGCCCCAGTCGACTGGCCCGCTGGATCTGCCGTGGCGTGCTCCCCTGCCACGCCGGCGCCAACTGCAGGCATTCCAACAGCGTGACCCCAAGCCCCCACACGTCGACCCGCGGCGCGAAGCCGCGGCCGCCGCCGTCGAACACCTCCGGCGGCAGATACGCGAACGTGCCCACCGGCTGGCTCTGCGTCAGCTTGCTCGCCGCGTCTTCGATCCACGCCAGCCCGAAGTCCACCACCCGCGGCCGGCCGTCGGTGCCGAACAGCACGTTGGCCGGCTTCAGGTCGCGATGCAGCACGCCCCCCTCGTGCGCCACCTGGATCGCGTCGGCCACCTCGGCCATGCACGTCACCAGGAGCCGCACGCTCTGCTCGACCGTCACCCCCTCCTGCAGGCGCAACGGCGCCGCCACCCCTGCTCGCCGCTGCACCTGCAGGCGCTGCGCCAGGCTGCCGCCCGCCACCAGCGGCATCACCAGGAACGGCGTCTCGCCGTCCAGCTCGGCGTCGAGCACCGGACAGATCGCCGGGTGCTGCAACTGCCGCGTGGCCTGCACCTCGCGCTGGAACCGCGCCCGCGCCGCGGGTGATACGGCCGCCACATGATCGAGGATCTTCACCGCGACCGTCGCCCCGCTCAGCTCGTCGACGGCCCGGAACACCAATCCGAACCCGCCGCGGCCGAGCAGGCCTTCGAGGCGGTAACGACCCAGCCGGCCGGCGAATGGCGCGTCGTGTTGCGTGCCTCCGCCCGCGAGACCCGGCACCGCACTGCCGAGCAGCGCCGCATGCTCGCGCCGCTGCTCGTCGTGGAACTCCTCGGGGAAACCGTCGAGATAGGTCTCCACCGCTTGCAGACCCGTGGGCAGGTCGGCGTGCAACTTCTCCAGGAACTTGAGTAGCACCTGCTCCCGCGTCATCCTGTCGATCCTCCGACGGCATCGTGCCCACTCCGCGCCGTCGACCAAGAGGAAGAAGGACCTTCGTGACGTCTCTCCACGACGACAGCAGCACCTCGGATGCGATGCGCCGCGCCTTCGAGGGCCGCGACGCCGCCGCCTGGAACCGTGTGATCGAGCACCTCTCGCCGCTGCTCGAAGCCCAGGCCCGCCTCCGCATGCCCCAGGCCCTCGCCCGCCACTGCGACCCGCTCGACATCGTCCACGACGTGTGGCTGCACGCGATCGCCGACCTGCCCCGCGTCGAAGCCCGCACCGGCCGCCTCAGCACCGCGGTCCTCGCCTACCTCGGCCGGGCCGTCTTCAACCAGACCATCGACCGGATGCGGATGGAGAATCGCCGCGCGCTGGACCAGACGCTCACCGGCGCCGACCCCGACCATTGCGTGGCCCTGCGCGACGATCCGGTCTCGGCCGCGATGCACCGCGACCGGGCCCAACAGGTGCGCACCGCGCTCGACAACCTGCCCCGTGATTGGCGGAACGTGCTGGTGCTGCGCTATCTGGAGGGACTGACGGTGGCGCAGGCGGCGGAGGAGCTGAGATTGTCGCGGGAGAACGTGGAGAAGATCGGCTACCGGGCGCGGAAGTGGATGGCGGAGCGGTTGCCGGGGTTCGGGGAGGAGGGCGAGGCGACGCATGCGGGGTGAGTCGGCGCGGGCGGACGAGGGAGAACGTCGCCGGGGGCGCGGGCCAGACAGGAAACAGATTGAGGATTGGTGTCCGGGCTCGCTCAGGTTCCGACGTTGAGAAGGAGAAGGGGAGTGCGCTCCCGCTGCGACTTCGACGACCGAACACGCCTTCCGCGTAGTTCCAAACCGAGCCGCGTCCCACAGCCCGATCATCGCTCCTACATGAAGACCAGAATCCTGTCCCTCGTCGCCGTCGCGTTGATCGCGACCCTGTCCCCCGCCCAGGTATTCCGTTACGGCAATGGATGCCAGCACAGCGTGGTCCTCCATCAGTCCAAGAACGACAGCGGCACGACGACCTTGTTCCGGCCGGCCGCCGGCAACCGAGTCTACATCCGACTGGACGTCGCGCGGACCGTCGAGGCCTCCGGCTTCGCCCTGCCGCTCGCCTCTCTCACGGGGCCACAGTATGTGAATGGCGCACTCTATGGAGGATCTTCTTCTGGACCGAGCAGAGACCCACTGAGAAATGGTCAGCTAATATATGTCAACTCTGAGCGATGGGCCCGCTGCTACTTCGCTCCCATCGTTCTGCAAGCCGGCTCCACGGTCTTCCTGTCCGTCGATCAGCCGACCGACCGGAGCCTCCAGATCGGTACGTTTCGAGGCGGCACTCCGGCCCAGTGGCACCTGCAACCGCTTCCGTCCGGTAGGGTTGGCCCGAGCATGACGCGTGCCTTCCAGATGCGGCTGCTGGGCGACGGACGCACGCCAAACATCCGGGTGGCGCAACTCCCGCCGGCCTCGAACGTGCTCGAGATCTTCTGTGACAACAACCCTCCTGGGTCGCTGGCAGTTCTCTACTACGGCTTCTCACCGTTCCCGGCGCCTCGGCCCGGCGCCCCTGGAGGCACCGTAAACCTGGGGTTCATCGGCCTTCCGCAGTGCGAACTCCTCGTGGACGTCGCAGGCTCGCTGCTTCCAACGGGAGGTATCGGCAACCTGCGACAGTTCCTGACTGCCGCGTCGCCCAACACGCCACCGCTCGATCTGTACTTTCAGTGGGCGGTCGGGGTCCCGAGGGGCTCGACCCTGGACGTCGCTTTCAGCGATGCTGCGCAGGTGACATTCTAGCCCCCCTGAGTTCAAGCCGCTGCGTCAGACAGCAGCGGCGTGGCGCACCAAGCCCCCTAGCACGATGCGCCGACAGGAGAATCAGTAGTATCCCCCCACTTGGAGCAGACTTGATGCCGAAGCCTACCGAATAGGCCTCTCAACATCACGCGTAGAAAAGAGGCATCCTCACAATGCACAATACCAGGGCCGCACGCTTCCTGGCCGCGCTCATCGTATCGATTGGTCTATATATCCCACTGATTGAGACTCTACACACGGCGGGCATGTTCAGTCGCGATCGAATCAAGACAACTACCCATTCCCAAGTCGACGCACCAAGTAGCCGCCAAGAGAACCCTGCTTCCGACATCGGGTGGACTGGCATGGATTGGAGTCCCAGAACCCCGCCACAGGAATTTCCTCACGCTTATCTGAGGCGGGATTATAATTCATCAGGAACATTCGCCATATATGTTATATTAGCGTGGTCACTCGACGGAAGTGAAGTCTTCACCTTGGAACAGGCCAAGATGCTCCTGACGTCATTTCGCCGCGTGCACGGGTCCGCGATCAATATCCCGCCAGAAGTCGAGAATGGCAACCTCACTCTTCATTTGCCTACGGGAGAGTTCACCACATTCGACTGGATGTTCCGCTATTCCGAGGCACGGACCATCGATGTTAGTTCGTTCATCGAAGCGCTTCAGGGCACGCTAAACAGCGTCGAAGCGTTCACCAAGGCCCGGCCGAGCTTCAAGTTGCGCGCTGCGCGATGATCAATCAGATCTCTGCAGCGACGGCGATCGACTTCTGGCCTCACTTGCGTCTGTCCGAGCGAGCTGGCGATCCGCTCCTCGCCGAGTGACATGCAGCGCCACCGCTCCCGCCTCAACCTTGGAGGGGCGGCGGCGACAAGCCCCATGAGCCTTCCTGGTCGGCCACCGGTGCGAGCGCCTGCTTCACGGCCTTCTCGACCCGGTCCGGACTACCGTCGGCGTAGCCGTCCTCCGGCAGCGTGGCTGCGACCCAGATCGCCGGATCCCGCGTCCAATCCACCCCGACTTCCACTCGCCAGTTCACGACGCCCAGGTTGAGTCCGCCGAGCACGGCCTCGACTTCGAACGTGGTCGCCACCCGCGCCATCGCGAGAGGGTAGCGATTCCACCCCCACTTCTCCCCCTCCCCCCGCGCACCCGCCCCACCTCCCCGCTACACTCCTCCCCCGATGCGCCAACCGGCTGGCACCGGCGGGCGGTCCGGGTCAGCGGGCCGCGCGCCATCCGAGCGATGGACTGATTCCGAGCGAGAGGGCGGGCTCGATGCCTTCCCCTGGTTCGTGACCCTCGTCTGCCTGCTGGTCGGCCTGGTGGTGTTCATCCAGAGCACCCGCCCCGCCCTCGCCGAGCAGGAAGAGCTCATCGAGGTGCAGGAGCAGCTCGAGGACACGCTGGAGGCCGAGCACCAGGCCCTGGAGAAGACCCGCCAGCGGCGCGAGGCACTCGGCGCCGACCCCGAGTCGGTGCTGGTCGAGCTCGACGGGCAGGGCATCTCCCCCGCCGAGGCCGACGACCGGGCCTACGCGGCGCGGCGCGCGGCGGAGGCCCGAGACGGTCCGCGGGACGGCCAGGGGGCCGGGACTCGGCGGTGATCTCGCGCCGCCTGCTCCGTCGTGGCGCGCCGAACCGGGGCCTCCACGCGCCGAATCACGGAGTTCTTCCCGACTCCGGGGCCTCCAGGCCCTGCCAGGGGTCGAAGGGCCCGCCTGGAACCGGCTCCCGCACCGCCCCCGCGGTCCGCGTAGAGTGCCGATCCTCGCACCAGCTTCACCCCACTCGCACAATCCTCGGCGTGGTCTCGAGTGCGAGACCCGGCCGACTCCAACGGCGCGCCGCCCCCGGCGCGCCGCACCCGGAACCCTGAACCGATGAGCGATCCCAACAAGCCCGCCAGCGGCACGCCGCAGCCGTCCGCCGAAGACCTCCAGCAGGTCGAGAAGCTGCAGAAGGCCTACGCCTCCATGAAGGAGGAGATGCGCAAGGTCATCGTCGGCCAGGAGGAGGTCGTCGATCAGCTGTTCATGGCGCTGTTCTGCCGCGGCCACTGCGTGCTGGTCGGCGTGCCGGGCCTGGCCAAGACGCTGATGATCTCGACCTTGTCGAAGATCCTGAACCTGGACTTCAACCGCATCCAGTTCACCCCCGACCTGATGCCGTCGGACATCACCGGCACCGAGGTCATCAACCAGGACAAGGCCACCGGCGAACGGGTCTTCAAGTTCCTCCAGGGGCCGATCTTCGCGAACGTGATCCTCGCCGACGAGATCAACCGCACGCCGCCGAAGACCCAGGCCGCGCTGCTCGAGGCGATGCAGGAGTACCAGGTCACCGTCGGCGGCCAGCGCCACGACCTCGACCGGCCGTTCTTCGTGCTCGCCACCCAGAACCCGATCGAGCAGGAAGGCACCTACCCGCTCCCCGAGGCGCAGCTCGACCGCTTCATGTTCATGGTGAAGGTCGACTACCCGACCCTCGACGAGGAGCGCGAGATCATCCGCCGCACCACCGAGACCCGCCACGACACGGTCGGCGCGGTGCTCAGCAAGGAGGACATCCTCAGCCTGCAGGAGATCGTCCGCCGGGTGCCGATCAGCGACCACGTCCTCGACTACGCGCTGCGCATCACCCGCTCGACCCGCCTCACCACCGACCAGGCGCCGGAGTGGGTCAAGGAGTGGTTGAGCTGGGGTGCCGGCCCGCGTGCCAGCCAGTTCCTGGTGCTCGCCGGCAAGGCCCGCGCGCTGCTGAAGGGCCGCTTCTACGTGTCGGCAGACGACATCCGCGCGGTCGCGGCACCGGTGCTCCGCCACCGCATGGTCACCAGCTTCGGCGCCGAGGCCGAGGGGATCACCACCGACTCCGTGGTGGAGCGGCTGTTGGCCGAGCTCGATCCGAACGCCTCCGAGGCGCTGGCCGACGGGAAACTCCCAGGGGTCATCAATCAGTGATGTCGCTGGCTTCGCCAATGATAGCGACATCACTGTTGCTTGCTGGCGGGCGCTGACGCGCCCGCGTGCACCACGGGCACATCCGTGACCCGTAGCAGAGCAACCGCCTCCTCGACTCCCGCCGCGCCCCCCGGCCACCCACCCTGAGACGCCGAACCGCACCCGATGGCCGAAGCCCGCGCCGAACGTTCGCCGACCGCCCGCAAGAACCCGGACGGCTCCCTCGACCCGCTGGACCCCAAGGTCCTCGCCAAGATCGACAAGCTCGAAGTCCGCGCCCGCGTGGTCGTCGAGGGCTTCATCTCCGGCATGCACAAGTCGCCCTACAAGGGCTTCTCGGTGGAGTTCGCGCAGCACCGCGAATACGTGCCCGGCGACGACATCCGCTACATCGACTGGAAGATCTACGGCAAGTCGGAGCGCTTCTACGTCAAGGAGTTCGAGGAGGAGACCAACCTCCGCTCCTACATGCTGGTGGACCAGTCGGAGTCGATGGGCTACGGCCACGACGACGGGATGACCAAGTTCGAGTATGCGGCCACTGCCGCGGCCTCGCTGTCGTTCATGCTCCAGCAGCAGTCCGACGCGGTCGGTATGGCGACCTTCGCCGACGAGGTGCTCGCCAAGGTCCCCGCCTCGAACACCCGCGGCGGCCTCGGCAACGTGATCACCACCCTGTCGAACGCGAAGCCCGACCGGAAGACCAAGCTCGGCAAGATGCTCCAGGAGATCGCCGGGCTGATCGCCAAGCGCGGCGTGGTGGTGATCTTCTCCGACCTCTTCGACGACCCGGACGAGATCCTCAAGGGCCTCCAGCACCTCGGCCAGCGCGGCCACGAGATCATCGTCTTCCACGTGCTCGACCGCGACGAGGTCGAGTTCCCGTTCGAACGGATGACGATGTTCGAGGGGCTCGAGGAGATGCCCGAGCTGCTGGCTGACCCGAGTGCCCTGCGCGACGCCTACCTCGCCGAGGTCGATTCCTTCCAGGACCGCATCCGTAGGGGCTGCCTGCGCCAACGGGTCGACTACGTGAAGCTCGTCAACGACCAGCCGCTCGACGTCGCTCTGTCCTCCTACCTGGCCGCCCGCCAGGCGCGCTCCAAGCGCAAGCGGTGAGCGTGCCGCCAGCCCCCACCACCGCACCGCTTCCCACTCCCGACTTCGGGGCCCGCCGCGCGCGACGGGCCGCTGATCCGAA
Source organism: bacterium (assembly GCA_030432695.1). Lineage (GTDB taxonomy): Bacteria > Planctomycetota > UBA1135 > UBA1135 > UBA2386 > JAUILN01. The sequence continues at coordinate 558,097 of JAUILN010000005.1, forward strand.
GGACCCACCTTGCTGCAGTTCGTCAATCCCGCCCTGCTGATCGGCGCGGCCCTGCTCGCGGTGCCGCTGATCATCCACCTGCTCAACCGGCAGCGCTTCCGCCGCCGCCGGTGGGCCGCGATGGAGTTCCTGCTCGCGGCCTACAAGAAGCAGCGCCGTCGGCTGCGCCGCGAGAACCTGATCCTGCTGCTGCTGCGCTGCCTGATCCCGGTGCTGCTGGCGCTGGCGATCGCGCGGCCGCTGCTGCGCGAGGACGACGCGCTCGGAACCGGTGGCGGCGGCACCACCCACCACGTGCTGATCTTCGACCGGAGCTACAGCATGGCGGCGTCGCTGCCGGGCGGCACCACGCCGTTCGACCGCGCGCGGTCGCTGGCCAGCTCGCTGCTCGACCGGATCAAGGACGGCGAGAACCCGCCGAAGGTGTCGATCGTCCTGAACGGCGTGCGCAGCTCGGTGCCACTGAAGGAGTCGGTCGACCTGGAGCGCGCCAAGGCGCGGATCACCGCGCTGCCGCCGCCGGTCGACGTGGGTGTGGACCTCACCGCCGCGCTGGCCGAGGCCGCCGAGCTGGTCGAAGAGTCGACCGACGGCGAGCAGCGGGTCTACCTGTTCACCGACCTGCAGCTCCGCGCCTTCGGCGACGAGTTCCTGGTAGCGCCGGTCGAAGAGGAGGCCCCGGCGCTGGACGTCGCGCGCACCGGCGATTCCCAGCCGGACAGCGATCGACAGGACCCGGGCGAGGGCGACGAGACCCCCGCCGCCGACCTGTTCGAGGACAACGCCACCGACGTGATCCGCCGCATCAAGGAGCGCGCGCAGATCACCGTGTTCGACGTGCGCAGCCGCACCGGCGAAGGCGGCACGACCCCCAACGTGCAGATCACCGACCTGCGCCTCGCGCAGGGCCACGCGATCCGCAACGTCAGCGTCCCGGTGATCGCCGTGGTCCGCAACCGCTCGCCGGAAGCACGTGCGGTGCAGGTCACCCTCACCGTCGACGACGCGCAGCCGATCCGCAAGTCGGTGAACGTAGAGGCCGGCGCCGAAGCCGAGATCGAGTTCGAGACCAGTTTCCAAGCGCTGGGCCAGCGTCGCCTCGAGGTCGCGCTCGACGAGGACGACCTGCCCAACGACGACCGGCGCCACGCGGTGGTCACGGTCCGCGACCGGATCCGGGTGCTGGTGGTCGACGACGAACCGAACCTCGAGCCCGACCTGCGCGAGTCGACCCACGTGGTCGAGATCCTCGACCCGACCGGTGGCGAGGGCCCGCCCGACCTGACCTGGTTCGACCCCACGATCGTCGACGGTGTCGAGTTCCAGAGCGGCCGCGCCCGCCCCGCCGACTTCGACATGGTGATCCTCGCCAACGTCGGCCGCCTCGGCAGCGAAGAGGTCGTCGACGGGCTCCTGGAAGCGATCCGTTCCGGCACCGGCCTGTTCGCGATGCTCGGCGAGGGCATCGACGAGACCGGCTACGACGTCGGCCTGTACCGCGGCGGCCGCGGCCCGCTGCCGATGGCGGTGCGCGACGATGGCGGCATGGGCCGCGGCGCCAAGCCCGGCGGCGAGGAGTTCTTCAGCTCGCAGATCGAGGTCAGGGACCACCCGGTGTTCCGCGACTTTCCCGAAGACGTCTACCTGGAGATCTTCGAGAGCATCCCGATCTACCGCTACGTCGGACTCGACCGCACGACCTGGGAACAGGCCCGCGCCGAGGCGGAGCGGGTGGCGCGGAACGGCGGCTCGGACTCGGGGAGTGATCCTCGCACGACCGGCGGCGCCGAGGAGTCGCAGCTCCGCAACGTGGAGGTGCTGGCCTCGATCCGCGACGGCGAGCGCTCGCCGCTCCTGGTCGCCAGCCAGTACGGGGCCGGCAAGGCGCTGTTCCTCACCTCGCCGATCAGCCGCCGACCCGACCGCTGGAACCGGCTCGACAGCCCGGTCGCCGGTCTGTCGTTCCTGCTGCTGTGGCCGATCGCGCAGTGGTTGACCCTCCCCGCGATCGATGAGCGCAACGTGACCGCCGGCGCGGTGTTGACCACCGCCCTGCGCGCCCGACCGACCAACCTCGCGGTGGTCCCGCCCGAGAAGGCGGGCGCCGCGAAGATCCCGGTCGCCGACGAGCCGACCCCGCTGCTCGGCGACCGCTATGCGCTCCCGCCGTTCCGCGCCACCGAGTACGCCGGCTTCTACGCCTACGAGGCGACGCTCGGTGAGGAGCGCGGCAGCCTGGAAGAGCACACCGAGCTGTTCGCGGTGAACGCCGATCCGGCCGAAGGCGAGCTGGCGTATCTGGCGCACGCGCGGGCCAAGGAGCTGCTCGGCGTCGACCGCGTGGTCTCCGACCTACCGGACAACGCCGAGGCCGCGACCGACGCGGGCGTCGACGAACTCGGCCCGATGTTCCTGCTGCTGACCCTGATCTTCCTGCTCGCCGAGGCCGCGATGGCCCGCTTCGTCTCCCGGGGGCGGTCATGACCTTCGCACACCTGAACTCCGCCGCCGGCCACGCGCACCTCGCAACGCTCCTCCCTCAGGCCCCGCAGGAGACCGGCATCGAGACCGAGGAGTCGTTCCTGTTCCTCGACCTGCCGCCGCTGTGGCTGGTGGGTCTGGTGCTGCTGCCCGCGGCGGTGTTGTTCGCCTGGTGGTGCTACGGCGGGCTCAACCGCCTGGAGCCGCGGACCCGGGTGATCCTGGCGACGCTGCGCGGCCTGGCGATCGCGATCTGCCTGTTCCTGCTGTTCCAGCCGGCGCTCGAGCGGGTCCGCTACACCGAGGTGCAGCAGCAGGTGCACGTGCTGATCGACGACAGCGCGAGCATGCGGCGCAAGGACACCTACCCCGACGAGTCGGACCGCGACGCGCTGCAGGACGCCGCCGGCGTGCCCGACGTCGGCGGCGTGACCCGCGCCGATCTGGTCGAGAAGGTCCTCGAGGCGCCCGACGGTCTCCTGGCGAAGCTCCGCGAGGACTTCGACGTGCGGCTGTTTCGCTTCGTGCGCAAGCCGCTGCCGATCAGCAGCCTGTCCGAGCTGCAGTCGCGCGGCTCGAGGACCCCGCTCGGCGACGCCCTGGAACTGCACCTGCCGGCCGCCGGCTCGGTGAACCTCGACTCCCTGATCCTGGTCTCCGACGGCCGCAACAACGACGGCGTGCCACCCATCGAGGTCGCACGGAAGTACCGCCTCGAGGACACCACGATCTACACGGTCGGCATCGGCGACCCGAATCCGCCGAAGAACATCCGGCTGATCGGCCCGCCCGGCCCCGAGGAGGGTCTGCGCAACGAGGAGCTGGTGTTCGAGTGCACGCTGGATGCCGAGGGTCTCGAGGGCCGCACGGTGACGGTGACGATGTCGGCATCGCTCGACGGCGGCCCGTACCTGCCGACCGGCGATCCGGTGCGGGTGACGCTGGGCGAGGACCACGCGCCGATCAAGGCGCGGCTGTACGCACGCTTCCCGGAGGCCGGCGACCACACGCTGCGCTTCGAGGTCGACCGGCTGCCGGAGGAGACCAGCTTCGAGGACAACCGGGTCACCCGCTTCCTGCGGATCGAGGACGAGACGATCCGCGTGCTGTACATCGAGAACGTGCCGCGCTGGGAGTATCGCTACATCAAGAACGCGCTGAAGCGGGTCGACGAGAGCATCGAGACGCAGGCCTACCTCTGCGACGCGACCAAGTCGTTCGCCCAGGAGCACAGTCCCAGCCTCGCGCCGCTGGACGCGATCCCGCGGACTCGCGAGGAGCTGTTCCGCTACCAGGTGATCCTGATCGGCGACGTGCCGCCCGAGCGGCTCGCCCCCACCGAGGAGCAGCTCTCGGAGTGGCTCGACCTGCTGGTCGAGTTCGTCGAGTTCGGCGGCGGCGTCGGCTTCATCTGGGGCGAGCAGGCGATGCCCGAGCGATACCGCAACACCGCGATCGAGGACCTGCTGCCCGTCGTGCTGATGTCGCCGACGGAGCTGCGCGACAACCCGGTGGATTTCGAGCAGGAGTTCATGCCGAAGCTGGAGGATCCGGTGAACCCCCACCCGATCCTGCTTCTGAAGCGCGACCCGGTGAACAACCGGCAGCTCTGGGACCGCGGCTTCCAGGGGCTCTACGCCTACTACCCGGTGCAGAAGGCCAAGGCCGGCGCCACCGTGCTGCTGCGCCACCCCGACCGCGGCAACCGCTACGGCGGCTACGTCGTCGCGGCAACCGGCTTCTATCCGCGCGGCAACACCTTCTTCATGGCCACCGACGAGTCGTGGCGCTGGCGCAACCCCTACGGCGAGAAGTGGCACGACCGCTACTGGCGCAACGTGGTCCGCCACCTCGCCAGTGGCCGACTCAGCCGCCGCGACGACCGCTTCGACCTGCGCCTGGACCGCGCCACGGTGGAGACCGGCGCCCAGGTGGAGGTCACGCTGCTGGCCCAGGACGAGGAACTGCAGCCGATCCTCACCGACCAGTTTCCGGTCTACCTGCGCCGCGCCGACCGCGAGCCGGAGCGGCGCACGCTGCGCCCGGTGCCCGCCGAGCCAGGCACGTTCCGTGGCCGCTTCACGATGGACGACCCGGGCAGTTTCAGCTTCCTGGTCTTCGCCGACGACAACCCCGCCGCCGACATCCTGGCGCGCGAGGACCTGCTCGTGAAGATCCCCGACCGCGAGATGGCCGACTCCAGCCAGGACCGGCAGACGCTGATCGACATCGCCGAAGCCGGCGGCGACGGCGGCCGCTACGTGTTCCTCAGCGACGCGGCCCAGCTCGCCGAGGAACTCGGCGGCCGGCGCGCTCCCGAGACGGAGGTCGACCGTTCGACCCGAGCGCTGTGGGACAGCTTCTGGAGCCTCGCCGCCCTGCTGGTGGTGCTCGGCGCCGAGTGGATCCTTCGCAAGCGCGCACGGCTGGTGTGAGCCGCGCTCGCGTCACAAGAGACAGATCGTCGCGCCGGTGACCAACCCCGCCGACCGGCACATCAACCCGATCCAGACCATGACCGACCGTTGCACCGAGACCGCGCGACCGGCGCCGCAGGGCGTCCGGTCGGTGTCGCCGACCCGCTGGATCCCGAGATCGCTCGTCGTCCTCGCCGTGATCGGCGCATCGGCCCCGGCCCCAGCCCAGGAGTTCGACACCGGCCCGACGGACGGCCTCTACAGCCTGTCCCGTTCGCAGGATGCGATCGCCGAACTGCTCGATGCGCGCGAGGACCTGGCCGGCGGTGACCCCGCTGCGGCCGTCGAGCGACTGCAGCGTCTGCTGGACGAATCGGGCCGCGGCGTGGTGCCGACACCCGGCGAGGTGAATCGATGGAACGGCTTGCGTCTCGCGGTGATCCGGATCCTCCGCGAACTGCCGCCGGCGGCCCGCGACGCCTACGAGAGCCTGGCGCGGCGCCAGGCCGGCAGCAGCTACCGCGCGCCGCTCGAGGAACTCGCGCAGCACCAACTCCGGCATCTCGCCGAGGCCTTCCCGGTGTCACGCCGCGGCCTCGACGCCCGGCTTCGGCTCGGTGATCTGGCGCTGGTCGATGGCGATGCGATCACCGCGCAGGAGCACTTCCGCGCCGCCCGCGATGCGATGCCCGATGGACATCCGGCCGCCGCCAGCCTCCGCGAGCGTTCCCGCATCGCCGACGCCCTGGCCCGCCATGCCGCCGGGGGTGCCCTGGCCCCGAGCGGCGAGCCGGGTGCACTGGCCGAACTCGAAGCGGTCCTGCCGGTGCGCGGCACGCCGCCATGGGCAGCCTACGGCGGTGGCTACGACGGCAGCCGAACGATGACCCCGCTGTCGGGCGATGCCCCGACCAACTACGAGATCCCGATCCTCGCCTCGGGCTTCGACTACAACGACTTCTCGATGCACGCCGTCGGCGACGTCGACGGGGTGTTCATCAATGATGGCCAGGTGGTATGGGCGATGGACCCGGTCGGCCAACGGGTCGCATGGCGCTTCGAAGGGCCGGTGCTCGGCACCGAGCACGCACGCGACGCCGAGGATGCGATCAACCCTGACCTGATCCTGGCGTGCGCGGTCGACGAACGCTACTGCATCGCCGCGCTGCAGGTTCCGCAAGACGTGATCGGCGCCGGCCAGACCCAGCGCTACCGCGCGACCATCAGCATCATCGAGAAGATCCCCTCGCGACGGCTCTACTGCTTCGACCGTGAGACGGGCAAGGTGCTGTGGACCCACTTCGACTACGACGGTGGGCCGCTGGCGGAGCGTTACGCCGGCCACGACGCCTGCGGCGCTCCGCTGATCCACGGCGACACAGTGCTTTGCGCCACCCACGATCAGACCGGCGCGATCGCCTACTACATCTCCGCCTACGACCTCCGCACCGGCACCGAGAGGTGGCGGCGTCTGGTCTGCAGCAGCCAGCAGGAGGTCAACATGTTCGGCAACGCGCGGCAGGAGTTCGCCGCCGGGCCGATCGCGGTGCACGGCGGCGTGGTGTTCGGCACCACCAACCTCGGCATCTGCTATTCGGTCGACCTGGCCGATGGCGACCTGCGTTGGATCACCGAGTATCCGACGATCCCCCTGCCGCGTACCGAACTCCGCGACCAGCAGCGTCGCCCGGTCTACTTCGCCAACAACCCGATCGTGATCACCGAGGGGGTTCTCGCCACCACGCCGCTCGATTCGGATCATGTCGTGGCGCTCGACGTCGAGACCGGTGCACGGCTGTGGCAGATGCGCTTCGACGAGGCCGATCGGGTCATCGTGCGCTGGTTGCTCGGCGCGATCGACGGCCGCTTCATCCTCAGCGGGCTCGGACTCCTGTCCATCGACGCGCGGCCGCAGCCCGGCAACACCGCCCCCGACGCCCGGATCATCGCCAGCACCGAAGCGCTCCGCGACAACACCTACCGCACCAGCTCGGTCCCACGCGGCGCGGTGGCCGACAACCGGATCTGGCTGACGACCTCCGGTGGGGAATTGCGGGTCCTCGACGCTCGCGGCAACCATGACCCGCGGATGGCACGGCTCGGCACCCGCTTCCACGGCGCGGGCAACCTGATGATGGTCGACGGCGTCGCGGCGACGGTCCGCAACGGCTCGGTGATCCTGTGGTCGGACCTCGACGGCCTGATCCAGCAAGCCCGGCTGGCGCTGCGCGAGGAGCCCGGCGACCCCGCCGCCCTGCTCCGGGTCGCCACCCTCGAACACGCGTTGACCGAAGACCCCGCCGGGCCGCGCGGCCAGCGCACGGTCGACGCCTACCAGGCGGCGCTGCAGGCCGCACGCAAGAAGGGCCTGGGGGCCGGCTCGAATCTGTTCCAACGGATCCAATCCGGGCTGTTCCGCGCCGCGATGGACCGGGCCGATGCGATCTCGCGCAGCGACCTCCAGCTCGGCCTCGAACTGTTCCAGCAGGCCCGCGACGGCGCCCCCGCCGCGGCCGACTGGCTGCGCGCCCAGGTCCGCATCCTCGAGCTCACCGAGCACGACCATTCCCGGCACCTCGCCGAGCTGCAGCGGATGGCCGACACGCACCCGGCCGAACTCTGGATCTTCCCGGAGGTCGGCCGCGTGCCGGTGGTCGTCTACGCGCGCTGGGCCGCGCTCGACGATCTCGCGACCCCCACCGAGGTGGTGGAGCGCGCCCAGGCGCTGGCCGAACGCTTCGGCCAGGTGGTGCTCGGAGCCGACACCGTGCGCAGTCGCTGCAATGCCCGGATCGAACAGCTGATCGCCCGCCACGGTCGTGCGGTCTACGCCCCCGTCGAACAGCGCGCCGCGGCGGCACTCGACGCGGCGGGCCACGAACCCGAGCCGCTGCGCGCCCTGGTCGACCGCTACCCGCAGAGCGAGGCGGCGTCGCAGGCGACTCGCCTGCTCCTCGACCTCGCGGTCGCCGCCGGAGATCTCGCGACCGCCGCCGCGTCCTTCCGCGAGGCGGCTCGCGCGCCGACGCCACCCGGACCGGGGATCCTGCGCCGCCTCTCCGAAGCCGCGCGCAGGGGCGGCAACCCGGCGCTGTACGCGTCGATCGGCACCGCACTCCGCAGCGCGCGCGGCTCCGAGACCTCGGACTTCGGTCCCGACGAAGGCCTCACATACGCTGCGCTGTTCGCCGACGTGACCCCGCCCGCGCCGCCCGCAGAGCGTCCACTGGAACTGCCGCGCCGTTCGCTGGCCCGGCTCAGCCCGCCCGGACGAGACCAGTCGCTGACCATCATCGACTACCAGCCGGCCCCCGGCTTCCCGCGGCCGGAGCACCTGCCGCTCTTCCTCGGCCTCGGTGCGCAACAGCTGCTGGGATTCGACACCGCGGAACTCCCCGACTCGCTGTCGGATCGGTTGTTCGCGCTCGAGGTCGACTCGCTGCCGCGGCCGTCGAGCGGGGCCCTGCATCTCTGCGGCGAGGTGTTGGTGATCGTCAATCCGGACCAGATCCGCGGCGTCCGCTGGGCCGACGGCGAGGTGCTGTGGCGCATCGCCACCGACAGCGGTGGGACCTACGGCGGCCGCTCGTTCGCGCCACTCGGCGTGCAGTCGGGAGTCCTGCACGTGTTCTCCCACCTCGCGATCACTTCGGGCGACGGTGGCGTGCTGATCGGCATCGAGCCGACCACCGGCGAGGAGCTGTTCCAGCATTGGTTCGACGCCGACCGGCCCTCGTTCCCCCCGGTGGCTACGCAGGGCACGGTGTGGACGCTGGAGGTCTCGAACGACCAACGCAGCGTCTCGATCCGACGCCACGACCCGCTGACGGGCCAGGTCCGCGAGTCGACCCCGGTCGCGCCCGAGATCCTGAGCTGGCTGAAGCTCAGCGGCCCGATGTCGCACCGGCTGCGCCACCGCGACGTGCAGTCGGGTTTCCTCGTCGACGAGGACCGGGTCTACCTGCCGGTCGACAAGGGTATCCCGGACGAACCCGCGCGGGTGGTCGCCCTCGAACGCGCTACCGGAACTCTGCTGTGGCAGTTCGCCGGCAACCCCGAGCAACAGCTGTACGGTTACGGCGCGGTCCTCGCCCCGCACGCGGTGGCCTTTCTCGAGCGGGCTGGCGATGGCGGCCGACTGCGGCTGCTCGATCGCGCCACCGGTGAAATCCGGGGCGACTTCGAGTTCGGGCCGCGGGTTCGTGCCCGCAACTGGCCGGACCCCCGCCTCGGCCAGGAACTGGGCGACCGGCTACTCTTGACCGAAGGAACGAGCGCGACGTCCTTGGTGTCGATCGACCTCTCGGGCGGCAACCGCCACTTCAAGCAGGACTATCCGCAGGTGAACCTGATCCGCCCGGAGCCCCTGCAAGGGCCCGGCTTCGTGCTTCTGCCGGTGCACGTCAACAGCCGTCCGACGCTGTTCGTCACCACCGCGGACAGCCGGGCAGCTGGAGCCCTACCCGGTGGGGAGCGGGAACTTACAATCGACGTCCAGGGGTCGACCCGGACCCTGCGGCATGATGATCACGTGGTGGTGGAGGCCATGGAAGGCATCCTGATCCTGGGAGACAGGTAGTCCGGCGGCCCCCGGTTGGCCGATCCAACCAGCAACGAGCGACCCGATGACTGCACCAGACCGACCGTTCTCTGCCCGACGCGCCCCCTGGCGGTGCGCCCGCGCCATCGCCGTGGGACTCGTGGCGACGGCATTGCTCGGCCTCGGCGCGGGCTCGGTGCGCGCCCAGGATCGGCGCCCCGAGGAGATCGGCTCGACCGACCTCTGGATCACCCCGGAGGTCCGCGGCGCGGTCGACCAGGGTCTGCGATATCTCGCCGAGTCGCAGCACCCCGATGGCTTCTGGAGCCAGGACGTCGGCTTCAAGCTCAACACCGACTACCGGGTCATCGCCAGCGACGCGCCGCACATCGGAGTGTCCGCGCTGTGCCTGATGAGCTTCCTGGCCGGCGGCCATCTGCCCGGGCGTGGCCCCTACGGCGAGGTCCTGGAACGCGGCCTCGGCTACATCCTGAGCAAGGTGCCGGAGAACGGTGTCATCACCGACAAGGGCACGCGGATGTACAGCCATGCGTTCGCGACGCTGCTGCTCGCCGAGGCCTACGGCATGACCCAGCGCACCGACGTGCGGCGGGCCCTGCAATCGGCGGTCAACATCATCGTCGACTCGCAGAATCGCGAGGGAGGCTGGCGCTACAAGCCGTTCGCCCGCGAGTCCGACATGTCGATCACGGTGTGTCAGGTGCTCGCGCTGCGCTCGGCGCGCAACGTCGGCATCGCGGTGCCGGCGCGGACCGTCCGCGATGCGGAGCGCTACGTGCGGCGCAGCGCGGTGCCACAGGGCGATCTCGCCCGCACCTTCCACAGCTACGCGCCGTACAACGAGGGCGGCGCGTTCCGCTACCAACTGCGCGGGCATAGCCGCGCAACGTTCCCGCTCACTGCCGCCGGCGTGACCACGTTGCACGCAGCAGGCATCTACGACGATCCCATCATCGACGATGCCTTCGACTACCTCGACGGCCAGATGCTGGACTTCAACCGGCACTACATCGGCCACTACTTCTTCTACTACGGCCACTACTACGCGGTGCAGGCGTACTACACGGCCGGCGGTCGCCGTTTCGAGACCTACTTCCCGCGGCTGCGCGACCTCCTGATCCGCGCCCAGCAATCGAACGGCGCCTGGCCCTGCCACACCGGCCCCGGCGAGGCCTTCTCGACCGCGGTCGCGACGCTGATCCTGCAGATCCCCTATCAATACCTCCCGATCTTCCAGCGCTGAGAAGGTCGCCGGCGCAGGTCAGGCGCTGCGGTGAGCAGGCCGACCCGAGCGCAGCGGTCCCCACGCCCCGCCGCGCACCCCCGACCCGTCCGATCTCGAGCACCCCGACGAGGACCTCCCACTTGACCGAGCAGCAGAGCCCGCAGGACGCACCCCGGACCCCTTCCGCCCCCACGGGCGGTCCGGCCCGCGATCCCGCCCTCGGACACGAGATCGAGCGCCTGTTGGCACGCCAACTCCGCCGTATCCGCGCCCGATTCCTGGTGCACGGTGCCGGCTGGGTGCTCGCCGCCGCGACCTCGGCCTTCGTCGCCTACTACGCGATCGACCGCGGACTCGATCTGCCGTCGCCGGTCCGGATCATCCTCAGCCTCGGCCTGGCCGCGCTGCTGTTGGTCGCCCTGCGGCGTCGCGTCCTCTACCCGCTGCAGCGCCCCTTCGCCGAGACCGACGTCGCGTTGGCGATCGAGCGCTCCTTCCCGGCGTTCCGCTCGAAGCTGATCTCGGCATTCCAACTGCACGCCCGCCGCGGCGACGGCGCCGACGACCCGACCACGCTGCGCAACATGTCGCCGGCGATGATCGACGCGGTGGTCGCCGAGGCGGCGTCCGAGGCGCGCAGCCTGCCGATCGAGCGCTTCCTGAGACCGGAGCGGACCCTGCGCGTGTGGGGCGCGGCGGCCGCCGGGATCCTGGTGCTGGGCACCGTCGCGATCACCCAGGGACCGGCACTCGGCATCTTCGCGGGCCGCGCGCTCGGCCTCGGCCTCGAGTACCCGCGACTCACCGACCTGCACCTCGAACTCCCCGAGCCCGGCGAGTTGAAGATCGACCGCAGCGTGCCGGGGCTGGTTCGCATCACCGCGGCGGCCGGCGGCGACCTGCCGGTGGTGGTCCGGGCCGAGGGCAAGGTCCCCGAGTTGGTGACCCTGGTCGTCGAGGGCTCGCGCTACCTGCCCGCCGAGCTGGAGACCAGCCCGCTACGCAGCCAGCCCGACCATTTCCGCTACACCTTCCGCAAGCTCCGCGACGACTTCACGTTCTTCGCCCGCGGCGGCGACGACCCGCGCGGCGACCTGGTCGTCGAGGTGCGCACCATCGAGCCGCCGTTGGTTGGCACGATCGAGAGTTCGACCGAGTTCCCGGCCTACACGCGGCGCGAGCCCGAGACCCGCTCGGGCGGCGCCGTCGAAGCCCTGATCGGCAGCCGCGTGAAGCTCGCGGTGACCACCACGTCGCCGGTTGCCGAAGCAACCCTCGCGTTCCTCGACACGGGCGCGGAGCAGGCGATGGATCCGGTGTCGCTCCAGGACGACTCCGGCGCGGCGACCGGCTTCGAGACGTCGTTCACGGTGACCCGCAGCGACCGCTACGAGATCCGCCTGATCAGTCCCGACGGGCTCGCCAACCCACGGCCCGGCAACTACCCGATCGTCGCGCTCACCGACCACGATCCGGTCGGTCGGATGCTGCTGCCCGACGGCGGCGACGTGAACGTGGTGGTGCCCGGCGCCCGGATCCCGGCCCGGATCACCGCCGAGGACGACTTCGGTCTGCAGGAGATCATCCTGAACGCGCGGGTCGAGCGTGCCGACGACGGCATCGCGATCCCGCTGTTGGACATCGAGCAGGGCACCCGCGAGCCCGTTCTCGATCCAGCCGACCGACCCGCACCGACCACCGGGTGGACCCGCACGGTGCTGGTCCAGCTCACCGATCTGGCGAGCGTCGGCCCTGCCGCCACGGCCGGCGACACCATCTCGTTGATGGTCGCCCTGCGCGACAACCGCCAGCCCCCGGCCGACGAGCCCGTCACCCTCTCCCAGCGACTGGTCTACGTGGTCGACGAGGCCGATCTGCAGCGACGGATCAACGGCCACTTCCGGCGGATCCGCGAGCAGGTGGAAAGCGCGCTCGAGATCCAGCAGGACCGCGCGGCCCGCGCCACGGCGCTGATCGAGTCCCCACCCACAGCCGGCCGCGAAGGCGAACGCTCGACCGAGCTGGTGGCGCTGCTGGTCGGCCAGGGTCGGATCCTGTCGACCACCCGACGGATCCACGTCGACCTGATGAAGGCCTACGACGCGCACCTGTTCAATGGACTCGAGGGCAGTGATTCGCTGGCGGTGCCGACGGTGGTCGAGCGCTACCTCGCGGTCCACGCCGCGAGCGCGGTGGCCGAACCGTGGCTGCCCGAGTTCTACCGCAGCGTCGCTGCCGACCAGGCCGCCGGCTTGATCCCGCCGATGGACAAGGTGCTGGATCCGATCCTGCAGATGGTCGGCCGCGCCGATCGACTCGCCAACCAGTTGGTCGAAGCAACGGTCGCGGAGCTCCAGGCGGCCCAGGTCGCCGGCTCGACCAGCGAGATCGTCGCCCACCTGCAGCACGTGCGAGGCGACCAGGATCGCATCATCGAGGAACTCGGCCTGCTGCTCGAGCGACTGGACGAGTGGAACGAATACCAGGACGTCGTCCAGCAGGTGCGCGCTCTGCGCGACGCCCAGCGCGACGTCGAAAGCCGCACCCGTCGCGTCCGCGACGAAGGAACAGGAGGCACGGGCCGATGAACCGATCCGACCGAGTTGCGATCCCCGCCCACCACTCTTCCAGCGCCTGGGCGAGCCGCTGGCGGACCGCTGTTCCGTCCGCCCGGCCCGGCCTCGCCGCCAGCGTGCTGGCAGTTCTCGTCGCCGGCCTCGCCGCAGCGCCCGCGACCGGCCAGGACGAGGTCCAGCGCCTGCAGAGCGAGATCGTCCGCAAGGCCGAGCGGCTGCAGGGACTCATGCGCAGCCTCGAGGTGCGCTACACCAAGCAGGGCGACCAGGAGAAGGTCCGACTCCTGCAGGCCGGCCTGAAGCACCTCGACGAGTCGGGGATCCTCGACGACGTGGCGCAGGTCCGGAACGACCTGAACTCGGAGGCGATCGAGCGCGCGCTCGGCAAGCAGGCCGAGATCGTCGCGGAGCTGGAATCGCTGCTCGCGATCCTGCTCGAGCGGCCGACGGTCGAATCGCTGGAGAAGGAGATCGCGCGGACCGAGGAGCGCATCGCCACGGCCGCGGAACTCCAGCGGCAGCAGCGCGAACTCCGCGAGCTGACCGAGCAGGTCAGCCAGGGCCAGGAGTCCCCGGCCGAGAGCCAGATCCGCGAGCAGCTCGACGACCTCGCCAAGGAACTGCGCCGCGAGGCCGACGAGAACCAACGCCAGGCCGGCACGCGCCGACCGACGCTGGAGAATGCGCTCGCGCAGGTGAAGAGCTTGCTCCGCCAACAGCAGGCCCTCGAGGAGGCGGCCGGGGCCGAAGCGCGCGGTGAGACTCCCGCCGGCCAGCGCGAGAACCGCTTCGAACTCGGCGCGATGTCGCAGGCCCAGAGCGAGCTGCAGGCATCGCAGGATCGCGCACGCGCGCTCGAGGAACTCGCCGCGCAGGCCGAGGCGTTGGCCGACGCCGCGCCGTCCGCCGACGACGCCGAACTCCGGCGGATGCGCGACCGCATCCAGGCCGGCCTGCGGCAGGCGGCCGAGACGACCCCGGTCGACGACGCCCGCCCCGCCGCGGCGGAGCGCGAGCGGACGAGATTGAACGCCGCCGAGCGCCAGCTCGCCGAGGCCCCGCAGACCTCCGGAGGCGAGAACGACCAGCAGGCCCGGTCGGACCTCGCCGACGCGGCGCACGACGTCGCCGCGACCGCCCGCGAACTCGCCGCCGAGGCCGATGCCGCGAGCCGCGCCGAGCAGGCACGTCTGGCCGACGAGGCCCGGCAGCTCGCCGAACGACTGCGGGAGGCCGGCCGGCCGGAGACCGGCGCCGGTGAGCAGGGCAGCCCGAACGAACAGGCTGGCGAGAACCAGCAGGACGGCCAGAACGAACCGGCTGGCCAGGGCGAGCAGGCCGGTCAGAATCAGCAGGCCGGTCGAGAACGGCAGGGCAGCCGGAACGAGGCCGCAGCAAAGGCCCTCGAGAACGCCGCCAAGGCGATGGAGCAGGCCGCGCAGGCCGGGACCGAGGGGGACCGCGCTCAGGCCATGACCCGCGCCGCCGAGGCCGCGCGTGAGACCAGCCGCGCCCGCGAGGCCTTCGACCGGGCCAACCCCGAGGCGTCCGACCGGGCCCAACAGATGGCCGCCGAGGCCGACCGGGTGGCCCGCGCACTGCGCAATGCCGCCCCCCCGGAACGCGACGGCGAGGAGCCGGCCGAGGACCGGGCTGCCGCGGCGCTGGAGAACGCCGAGTCGGCGCTCGATCGCACCGCCGAGCAGCTCGGTGACCGGGCCGAGAACCGCCCCGACCCCGAACAGGTCGCCGAGGCGGTCGAGGGCTCGCGCGCCGCGCTGGAGTCGGCACGCTCCGCGCTCGAACAGGCGCTGGGCGAGTCGAACCAGGGTCGGGAAGCTGCTCTCGAAGCGGCCCAGGAGCGGCAGGCCGAACTCGGCGCTCGTGCCGAACAGATCGAGCAGGCGATGCAGCAGGCGGCCCAGGAAGGCGGCCTGACGCCGGAACAGGCCCAGGCCGGCCGCGAGGCGATGCAGCAGGCCAGCGCGTCGATGCAGGGTGCCCAGCAGTCCCTGGAGCAGGGTCAGCAGGCTCGCGCCAGCTCCCAGCAGCGCGACGCCGCCGAGGCGATGGACCGCGCCGCCGAGGAGATGGCGCGCAGCCGGCCGATGGATGCCGAGCAGCAGGAAGCACTCGCCAAGCTCGCCCAACAGCAGGAAGAGCTGAAGGAGCAGATCGCGAAGCTGGCACGCCTCACCGAGGAGGAGAACAACCAGCGCGCGACCGACGCCCTGGAGCGCGCCGCGCAGGCCGCGCAGCAGGCCGAGCAGGCGCTGGAACAGGGCGACTCCGAGGAAGCCCAGCGCCAGCAGGAGCGCACCGAGCAGGAACTCCAGGAAGCGCAGGACGCGCTGCAGGAGGAGCGCGATCGCTACCAGGACCTCCGCCAGGAGGAACTCCTGTTCCGCACCGAGGAGGAGCTGCGCGAGTTCCTGGCCAAGCAGCAGCCGATCACCGTGGAGACCGCCGGCGCCGCCGAGACCGTGATGAACGGCGAGCGGCTGTCGCGTCCGGTCCGCCGCCGGCTCAACCAGTTCGCCGAGGAGGAGCGTGAACTCGCCGAGAAGGCCCGGTTCCTCTACGAGGCCCTGCGCGACGAGGGCACGCTGGTGTTCACCCACGTGCTCGAGACCAACGAGATGGACCTGCAGGACGTCGCCGAGCGGCTGGGAGGCCGCAACCCGGACGCCAGCGAGTTCACCGTCCAGCTGCAGCGCGACGTCGAGGCCCGCACCGAGCGGCTGATCGCCGCGATCGAACAGGAGCGCGACCGGCGTCGCGAGGAAGAGGAACGCCGCCGCCAGGAGGGCCAGGACCAGCAGCAGCAACAGCAACAGGGCAACCAGTTCGGCAACCAGCAGGAACGGCTGGTGTCGATGATGTCCGAGCTGTTGATGCTGAAGCAGCTCGAGCAGGAGATGATCGACCGCACGAACGCCTTCGAGAAGCTGCTCGAGGTGGCCGGCGGCGACGGTCTCACCGAGATCGACGCGGCAATGGCCGAGCGCCTGGCGCACCAGCACGGCCGGATCACCGAGCTGTTCGAGGCGCTGCGCACGCAGCTCCAGCAGGCGATGGGCGGCGGCGGCGAAACGCCGGGCGAGGTCGAGGTCGACGACGGCGAGGACCGCGAAGGAACGGGACGGGACAACGGAGGACGTGGACGATGACGACTCAGGCTCTATCGGCGACCGTGGCGCTGCGCCGCACCCTGCTGGCACCGCTCTTCGCGACGCTGGCGATGCTCACCTTCGGCAGCGCACCCGTCTCCGCCCAGCTCGGCGGCCCCGAGGACACCGTCCGCCAGATCATGGACGAGGTCGGTGAGCAGATGAAGGAGATCGACCGCCTGCTGCGCGAGTCGTCGCGGCAGAGTTCCGGCGGGCGTGAGCAGGGCGCGAAGAGCGCCGAGCAGGTCCGTGAACTCGTCGACCAGACCCGCGGCTCGCAGGAGACCGTGGTGCGCGGGATCGACCGCCTGATCGAGGAGCTGAACCGGATGGCCCAGGAGAGCCAGTCGCAGAGTTCCAGCGGCCAGCCACAGCGGGATCAGCAGCAACAGGACCAGCAGCAACAGCGCCAGCAGGGGCCGCGTGAGCAGTCGCAGACGCCCGACATGGTCGACCAGAGCCAGGGGCGGCAGCAACAGCAGGACGGCCAGCAACAACAAGATGGCCAGCAGCCGCAGGACCAGGACCCTCAGGGCCGTGACGCGCAGGACCCGCAGAACGGTCCCGAGCGGCCGGACATGGGCGAGAACCGGACCGACGGCTCTGTCGGCGAGGACGGCACCGAGAAGGTCCAGAACGGCGGCGACGCCAACGAGTGGGGTGACCTGCCGGAATACGTGCGCTTCCTGCACAACCGCGGCGGCGTGCCGGAGGTACCGTCCCGCTACCGTCGGCTGCACGAGGCCTGGCTGAAGCGCGCCAACCAACGCGAACGCCGCCGCTGACGCCGGGGCAGCCGACTCGTCGTCCCGCTCCCCCCGCACCGCGGCGGGACGGGCTACAATGGAGGACGCTCCTGCCGAACCAACCGGCCCGGCCCTCCGATCCCTTGCGCCCAAGCCCCGTCCTTTCCGCACTCGCCGCGACGCTGCTGATCGCCATGGGCGCGGCGTCGCAGATCCGCCCCGGCCGCTTCGCACTCCCTGGTAGCGATCCGAACGCGCCGTTCCTGGTGGTCGAGCCGCTGCGCCAGAGCGCACGCCCGATCTTCGATCCGGCGGCTCTGCTGCCCCGACCACCGGGTGCGCTGACCCCCTCGCCATCGGCGGCCGGCACCTGGATCGCAAGCCTCGACACCGCCCTCCCGACGGGCGCCCGACTGGTCGAACTGTCGATCCAACAGGACCGGGTCGCCGCGCTCCGCGCGCTCCCCGGGGCGACCACCAATGCCCCGGTGGTCTCGCTCGCCACGCTCGGCGACGGCTCGGTCGTGTTGGTCACCGCGGCTTCGGTCGCGCGGCTGACCGCGGTGGGACTCACCGTCCTGTTCCATGCCAGCAGCGGCGAGTCGTTCGTCGATGTTCATCCCGAAGGTGCGACCGGCATGGTCGTGCTGGCCCGCACGAGCACCGGCACGAGTACCCTGCGCCTCTACGATCCGGTGAGCGGAATCCAGCTGCGTCGCCTCGCGATCCCGGAAGCCAACCGCTTGGCGCCCGACCCCACCCGTAGTGGCTTCCTGGTCGGCGACCGGCAGGGCGGCCTGTGGTTCGTCGACGGGGTGCGATTCGTGCCGCAATGGCTCACGTCCCTGCCCCGCCCACGACCGATCGAGGCCCTGAGCTGGAACTCCGACCGCAGTCACCATCTGGTGGCCGCCGGCACCGAAGCGTTCCTGTTCGACGGCCGCCTGCTCGGCGCACCGATCCCGCTCGCATCTGCAGCCGCGGGACCGGCGCGCTACCTCGCCTACGCCTCCTCGGTCGCGGCCTACGGCCCGGGCTGCGCCGCAACGACCGGCGGTGGAGTTCCCGCGACGACCGCCTGGTCGGGCACTCCGCAGCCCGGCTCGAACGACTTCACGATCCTCCTGCGCAGCCCGGTCGCCTCGACCCCCGCCTGGCTGATGCTCGGCCTCGGCGCCCGCGACCTACCACTCGACGCACTCGGCCTGACCGGCTGCCGTGCCCTGGTCGACCCGCTAGACGCCCTGGCCAACCGCGCCGGTCCGCTCGGCACCGCCGTGCAGCGCCTGCCGATCCCCGCCGATCCGGTGCTGGTCGGGAGTTCGTTGTTCGCGCAGTGGTTCCTGCTGGCGCCGGGCAGCAACCGCGGCGGCGCGCTGACCAGCGACGGCCTGCGCGTGGTGTTCTGACCCGACGCTCACCGAAAGCCGTCCGCCGCGAGCACCGTCTCGCGCCGCGCGCCGAGACTCAGCACCAGGGCGAGGCCGAGGCAGACCGACAACGTCGAGCTCCCACCATGGCTGACCAGCGGCATCGGCAGGCCGGTGGCGGGAACCAGCCAGGCGCAGACCGCGACGTGGAACAGACTCTGCGTACCGATCCAGGCGGCGACGCCGACCGCGACGAGGCGGCCGAACCGTTCGCGAGTGCGAGCCGCGACCGCGAGGATCGCCAGCACCAGCCCCATCTCGAGCACCACCACGCCCGCCGCGCCGACGAAACCGATCTCCTCGGCGATGACCGCGAACACGTAGTCACCCGAGCGGTACGGCAGGAAGTCGTAGCGGTTCTGCGGGCCGCGCATGTAGCCGAACCCCGTCCAGCCCCCGGAGCCGATGGCGATCAGCGACTGCCAGGGCTGATAGCCGTGCCCCTGCAGCACGGACTGCACCGCCGGATCCCCGTCGACCGCGGCACGATCCCAGGTGAAGTGCTGCAGCCACACTGCGACACGAGTCTTCTGGTAGTCGTGCAGCACGGTCCACCACGCGAGCACCAGTGCCCCCGCTCCTGCCGCCGCCACCGCCAGCAGTTGGCGGGCCCGTGCGCCGGCCGCGAAACACATCGCGAACACCATCGGCCAGAACACCAACGAACTGCCGAGGTCGGGCTGGAGAACGATCAGCGCGACCGGCAGCGCCGCGATCCCGAGCGGCACCGCCACCCCGACCGCGAAGCGATCGGCATCGCGGAATCGCAGCCAGCTGGCCACCGCCAGCACCACAGCGCACTTCGCGAACTCGCTCGGCTGCAGGCCGAAGCCGAACACGATGAACCAGCGCCGCGCGCCATTGAGCACCGAGCCGAACCAGGGCAGCAGCGCGAGACTCAGCACCGACAGCGCGTAGAGCGACCATGCAGCCCGTCGGATGCGCACGAACGGCACCACGAACACCAGCACCGCCCCGAGCACGCCGGCGACCAGGAACAGCGCCTGCTTGGACGCCTGACCCGCGGTGTCCTGACCGACCGTCGCCGAGTTCACGAACGACAGGCCGACGGCACCCAACGCCGAGGCGAACCAGACCACCCACCACGGGACGTTCTGGACCAACTCCCAGAGGCGATTCACCGACCGCGCCTCCCGAGGTAGTGCTCTGCGAGTTCGGGTTGCTCGGCGACGCGCTTCAGGAGGCGCACCACCATCGGAGCACCGATCTCACCGCCGTGGCCACGCACCTGATAGGCGGACGCGACCACCACCAGGCCCGCGTCGTCGTCGGTGCCGAGGAACAGCGCAAACCAGGCATTGTCGAGCTTCGGCGCGGCAGCGCGGACCACGCAGGTGCCCGACTTGCCGTGGGCGATCGGCAGCAGACCGAGCGCAGCCAGCTCCGGACCGACGTGGCGTCCGGTGCCGTCGACCATGCACCGGGCGAGACCTTCACGGACCAGGCCGAGATGGCGCGGATCGACACCGAGCGGCACGCGACGCCGCTCTCGATCGCGGACCAGACCGACCTCGGGGAGTGCGCCGGTCGCGAGACCCGCGTAGGCGCGCGCCACCATCAGGGCCGGCACCGCGGTGCCGTAGCCGATGGCCTGCACGAAGGGCCCGAGCGTGCCGGGGCGCCGCCGGGAGTGCAGCAGGCGGACGACTCCGGCCACCTCGTCCTGATAGTGCACACCGAGCGGGCCTTCGAGCGGCTGCCAGCCCGCGCGCGCGTAGGCGCGATCGAGAAGCCCGGTCCCCGCGTAGCGCACGGCCTCGTAGAAGAAGAAGTTGCAGCTCTTGGACAGCGAGGTGACGACGTCGCCCGATCCGCTCCAATGCGTGCCGCTGCATTCGTGGGTCCGCGCCAGCTTCGGCTCGGCGCCGCCCTCGCCGTAGCGCGAGTCGCAGGGTGCGAACTCGGTGGTCGCCGGCAGCTCCACGCCCTCGGCCAACAGTTCGAGGTACTCCAGCGCGACGTACGGCTTCACCACCGAGCCGAGCGACGGGTTGCGGTTCGGGTGGGTCGGCACCGTCGCCCATCGCTCGCCCTCGGCACCTGGAACCGGTACCCGGCTGCGCCCGGAGAACGCCAGCACGTCGCCGCTCTGAGCATCGAGGACGACCAGGGCGCGCTCCATCGCCGGCTCGCCACCACCCTCCACGTCGGCCGCGAGGTCTCGCACCACCTCGTCGGCAAGGGCCTGCAGATCGAGGTCGAGGGTCAACTCGACGTCGCGGCCGCGGGTCACGTCGAAGCTCGCGAACATCCGCGACTCCCGAGCACTCTTGTCGCGTTCGATGAAGCGCAGACCGGGGTCGCCGGCGAGTTCCTGGTCGAGCGCCGCCTCGACTCCCGAGCGGCCGACCCGACCGAACACCCGGAAGTGCCCGCGCAGGGTCGCCACCGCGTCGTCACGCAGCGACTCTTCGAGCTCCGGTGGTAGCTCTGCGCCCATCGCGCGGTCGAGTTCGAGCAACCCACCGGCCGAAGCCCGCTCCATCACCCGAGCCGCCTCGCTGCGTGGGCTGCTCCCGTCCCGCCGCTCGACGTCCTCGCGGGTGTACGACGTCACCACCCCGAGGTACACGTCGAAGCCACCGAGGTCCTCGCGGCCCGGCAGGTGCCCGCTCGCGCGCCGCACCGACGGACGCAGCAGCAGCCCGGGGTGCCGCTCGGCGAGCATGCCGAGCCAGGTCGCGAAGCGATACGGCAGGCGGGAGCGCACCACACGAGGCCGGGCCTCGTCGACCAACGTGGGAATCGGCTCCGGGTCCCCGAGCGGCGGCAGCAGGTCGTCGCGCAGCAGCTCGCGATCGGTCTGGTGGAGAAGATCGAACAGCCCGTCCTCGATCACCCCCCGGTCGACCAGCTCCTGCAACTCGACGGTCTCGCCACGGTCCTCACGCCGGTGCAGCGCCTCGAACAGGCGATCCACGAGACCCGAGCGGTCCTCCGCCGCGGGCGATGCCGCGACCTCCGGCAGTGCGCGCAGCGCCTGGGTGGCGAGTCCTACGAAGCGCTCGCCCAACGCCTCTCGCAGCCGGTCACGCTCCGCGCGCCACTCGGCGACCAGCGCTTCGCGACGTGCCGACTCGCGGTCGATCCAGTCGTCGACGCCACCCGGCAGGTCGCCGCGGGCCGCCAGCCAGCGCCAGAAGTCGGCATCGGTGAGCGCATCCCGCTCGGCGAACGACAACCGCTCGACCTTCGACCAGTCGGACCAGGCCTCGCGGCGCGACTCCAGGAACGCCCAGAGACCGGGCCACACCGCGCCGGCCGCACCGTCGAGTGGCTGTCGGCTGTCGAGCTGCAGCCGCGCATCGAGCTGTCGCAGCTCGTCGACCCGGAGTCGGAAACGCCGCGACAACTCCTCCAGCAGGCCGGCACGGTCGGTGGCGTCGAGTTGCAACGAATCCGCAGCGAGGTCGGCCAGGGCATCGAGGACCACACCGTCGCCGCCGTCCCGGCACGCCGCCAGCAGGCTCGCCGCCGCCCGTCGCGACGAGGCCCCGCTCAGCTCCGCGACCAGACGCGAAGCGTAGAAGCGCAGGTCCTGCGCGATCGCCCGCGGCACCCCGCGGTAGCGACGCATCGCCGGCGCATACGGCCACGCGTCGCTCCGCTCGGGGTCGAGCCAACGCAGCGGTGTGCCGAGCAGATCCTCGACGGCGCGCTCCAGCCCCTCGGGATGCAGGTAGTCGTAGGGTGCCTCGCCGAGGCGCGCCGTCCGCAGCAGGTTGGCACCGTGCAGGGCGAGACCGAGCGGGTGCCGGCGGCGCAGCTCGCGGTAACGCAGCTCCAGGTCGAAGCCGGGCACGTCGACCGCCAACGTGCGGCCGGCGGCATCGAGTAGCGCGCCTCGCCGGCTCGGGACGTCGCGGAACGCCCAGCGGTTCAGGTAGCTGCGCTCCAGCCAGACCTCGTGGTCGACCACCGCGATCTGGTGCAGCGCGAGCAGCACCAGGAGCGCCGCGGCGACGACCACCACACCGATCCGGAGAACCCGCTCGCGGTTCATCGCTCGACGACCTCCGCGAAGCTCCCCAGCGGCGGCAGTCGGCGCAGCACGGCAGCCAGGAAGGGCGCACAGAGCATGGTGGCGAGCACGCCGGCGAGACCGGGCCGCAGCGGTGCGGCGGACTGACCCGACAGTTCGGCGAAGACCACCGTCAGCCGCGGCACCGCGACGACGAACAGACCGGTCACCGCGGCCCGCACCGGCCAGAACCGTTCGTCGAGCACCGCGCGCAACGGCAACAGGGCGGCGACCGGCAGCCCGAGCGCCAGGAAGTGCAGCGCGGCGTCGCCGTCCTGCAGCACGCCACGCGCCAGCGCGACCCAGGCCAACAGCGCCGCGGTCGAACCCGGCCGACAGTCGAGCGCCAGAACCAGGGCGAGCACCGCGCCGAGATCGAGGCGGAACGGCAACCACTGCGCGAGCAGCCCATCGAGCAGGATCCACTGCGGCGCGAGCAGGCACCACAAGAGCCACCTCATCGCGCCGATCCTCCGCCGATCAGCGCATCGAGTTCGTGTGGCACCGCTGCTGCCTCGACGTGTTCGACCACGAAGCGCTCGCCGTCGACCGCCACCAACCGCCCGACCCAGAGGAACGGCGGTTCGTCGGGCCCAGCTCCCGCGGTGAACACCTCGGCACCGGGCGCCGGGAGTTCCTCGTCGCCGATCCTTCGCAACATCACCTGACCCGCCTGCCGGACTTCACCGCGGGCTTGCACCTCGACGATCCCAGCGCCGTCGCCGGTTCCCCGCTCCAGGACCAACGACCAGATCCGGCCAGGCTGACCGAACGGAGCGACCATGCCGAACCCCGGGCCCGTCGACTCCAGTACCCCGATCAGCCGCTCGCCGTCCACGACCGCTGCGCCCACCGGGAGGGACTCGAAACCGTCGTCACGCAGTGCCGCCATCCAACGGAAGCGCACGTCGGTCGGGACCGGCAGACGAGTCAGCCGAAG
This sequence comes from bacterium, assembly GCA_030432695.1. GTDB lineage: Bacteria > Planctomycetota > UBA1135 > UBA1135 > UBA2386 > JAUILN01. Next base: position 581,685 of record JAUILN010000005.1, read on the forward strand.
CGCGACCCGACGCGCCGACCACGCGCCCGCGCGCAACCTACGGACCTCGTCCGGCACGCTCAGGGTCGTCCAGAGCACCACGTGCGATAGCGAGGCGCTCCGGTGGTGCGGGCGGACGTAGACGCCGATCGGCACGGCAAGTCCCCCGTCGCTGTAGCCGTAGATCTCAAGGCTCCCGAGGCCGAGCCCCTGCGGCACCACGCCGAGCGGGTCGTCGGCGAGGCCACTGGTCTCGACCTCGAGGTCGGTGCGGCGCAGACGGGCCGCCCGGTAGGGGTCGTCGAAGAGCGCGCAGCGCAGGGGCAGACGATCGAGGGCGGACGCGGGCTCGACCAGGAAGGCCAGCGCAGGCGCGTCGGAGTCTTCGACGCGCAGGCGGGCCGGCACGCGCCGCGGCAAGCCCTCGGCGCCATGATCGTGCAGCAACCGGACCTGGGCATGGCCCGCCCAACGATCGGGACGTCCGCGCTCGTCGCGCTCCGGCACCGGATCCGGATCGAGGAAGCCGACCAGTGCCGTTCCTCGGGTCACGAGGTGGGCAGCGTCGGCCAGCGCGTCGCGCCGCACGTCGAGGACCAGCCGGGAGGGCCATCCGCGCACCCCACCACGTCGCTCGACCACCGCGCGCACGGTCGGCAGGTGCCGTTGGTCGACGACGGTCCCGGGTCGCGCAGGGGCGGTGCGGTCCAGCCGATGGAGCAGGGACTCGACCCGCCGTGCCACGTCCCGCTGCCCTGCCTCCCGACGTTCCGCGCCGACCCTGTGCGCGGTGAGGTCGAACCCGGTCCAGAACCGCAGGGGTTGAGCGATCGCCACGGCGGACCATCCCTCGACGCCGCGCACCGCCTGGGGTTGGAGCAGCGCGAGGACCGCGACCAACAGGCCGGCGTAGAGCGACACCGGGAACAGCGTGCGCAGGGAGCTGCGGGTCTGGATCAACGGCGCCTCCCCGCTGGTATGTCGCCCGAAGGTTTGCGCCTCGGTGCCGCGGGGTCCCGGGGGTCGGGCCAGACCAGCGGATCACCCCGACGCGCGCCCCGGGAAACCGCGTCAGCCCATCCTTCCGGCGGCTGGCCCCGCATGCGGCGCCTCACGGCATCTCGTCGCCGCCGTCCAGGAACTGCGAGTACAGATCGAGACTCTCGAGGAAGATCCCCGTGCCGCGCGCCACCGCCTCCAGCGGGTTGTTGGCGATGCGGGTCGGCAATTCGGTCTCGCGCTCGATGAGCTCGGCGAGGCCACGCAGCAAGCTGCCGCCACCACACATCGTGATGCCGGTCTGCACCAGGTCGGCCGAGAGTTCCGGAGGGGTCCGCTCGAGCACCGACTTGATCGACTCCATGATCTTCCGGAGCGGATCCGCCAGCGCCTCGCGCAGGTCGATCGAGGTCACCACCGTCCGCCGCGGCAGACCGGTCAGCGAGTCGCGGCCACGGATCTCGACCTCGAGTTCCTCGTCGAGCGGGATCGCCGAGGCGGCGGCGATCTTGAGCTTCTCGGCGGTGATCTCGCCGACCAGCAGGTTGTACTTGTTGCGGATGTGGTGGGAGATCGCCTCGTTGAAGTCGTCGCCGGCAACGCGCAGGCACTCGGCCTCGACCACGTTGGCCAGCGAGATCACCGCGACCTCGGAGGTGCCACCGCCGATGTCGACCACCATGTGACCCTGCGGCTCGTGCACCGGCAGGTTGGCACCGATCGCCGCAGCGGTCGGCTCGTCGACCAGGTAGACCCGCCGCGCTCCGGCGCGCTCTGCCGATCCGATCACCGCCCGCTTCTCCACCGGCGTGATTCCCCAGGGCACCGCGATCACCACCTGCGGCTTCACGAAGTGGCGGGTCGGCTGCACCTTCCGGATGAAGTAGCGCAGCATCTTCTCGGTGATCTCGAAGTCGGCGATCACCCCGCTCTTCATCGGCCGCACGGCCTGGAAGGCCGGCGGCGTGCGGCCGAGGTACTCGATGGCGGTCTGACCCACCGCGTTTCCGTCGAGCAGGACCTTCTTGGTACCGCGCTGCACCGCGACTACCGACGGCTCGTCGAGCACGATGCCACGGTCCCGGACCGCGACCAGTGTGTTGGCGGTACCCAGGTCGATTCCCATGTCGACCGAGAACCGGCTCATCACCCATTCGACCGGCTTGATCATCACCCCTCCACGAGAGTTCGCCGCCAACCAGGGAGCGCGCTGACCGTCGCCGCTCCGATTCGCTCACACCATATCAGAGCCCTGCCCGATTGCGAGCACGGCGTCCGGACCACAAGGGATTGTGGATGCCTTGTGGATGCCGGCGGACGCGCCGATTTCCCCGGAGCGACCCACCTACGCAAAACGCCCACCCACCTTGATCGGTGGACGAGCGTTCGAGAGCCACGGACACAGTCAGACAACTGGCCCGTGGCCGAGATCGGGCAGCCCTGCTCAGGCACCCTGCTCAGACACTCTACTCAGGCATAATTCTCGACGACCATATACATCATCACCACGGCACCGACGAGTGCGAGGGCAGTCGTGATGATGATGCTGTCTTCGAAGTCCATGCCGCCCTTGGCGACCTCGACGCCGTCCGCGTCGACCTCGTGGACCTCGGCCTTCTTCTGCTTGGGGGCCTTCTTGGCGGCCGGCTGCTTCTTGGCGCGTGCCATACTCGGATCTCCTGGCTAGCTAGTCGTTGGGACGAGAGGCGTGGGTCGGACGGCGTGGCCGACCCGACCCGCGGAGCGAGTGCTCCGTCGACCGAAACTCAGTAGGTCTGAGTCGCGGCCTGGTCGCCAGCCTGGATGGAAGCGCCCGGGACCGTGGTGGTCACGCGGCAGAAGGCGTAGTTGCCGTCTACGCTCTGGACCATCGCCTCACCCTTGTAGGTGCGCGAGCCAGCGTTGTAGATCGCGAAGCTGTAGCCCGCGGAGATGTCGGCCTCCGCGGGGTTCTCGGTCACGAGCACGGTGACCAGCTTGCCGGCCGCGTCCACGCGCTCGACGGTTCCGGCGAGGACCGGGACCGCAGCCGCGATCAAGCCCGGGGCCTTGATGCGCACCACGTCGAGCAGGATGTCCTTCTGGCGGATCGTGTCCTCCAGCGAAGCGATCGAGCTGTCCCGCTCACCGACGCGGTCGTTGAGCTGCGCGATCATGTCGTTGGCGTCGCGGAGGTCGGCCTGGGCCTTGTCCTTCGCGGCGACCGCGGAGTCGCGCTCCTGGTTGGCGGCGATCGCATCCGCGCGCGCCTGCTTGGCGTCCTCGGTCGCACGATCGATCGAGGAGGAGACCGTCTCGTAGCTGGCGCGCAGCTGGGTGACGTTGCCCTCGATGGCGTTCAGGGCCTGACGCAGCGACTCGTTCTCGTTGCGGGCCTCGGAGAGCTGCGACTCGAAGCTGCCCTTGGCGGTCTCCGAAGCCGTCAGCTGACGCTTGACGTCTTCGTTGTCACCGACGAGCACCGCGTTCTGCGACTCGAGGGTCGAGACCTGCTCCTGAAGAGCCTCGGTCTCGTCCTTGTGCTTCTTCTTCCAGTACGCGTCACGCTCGAGGTTGTTGCCGGCGTAGAGGACGAACCCGCCCGCGAGGAGGAGGTTCAGCACGGTAAAGGCGCGGCCGATCGGACTCATCGTACCTGGGATCCTTGAGAGGGAGTGCGCCAGCGTGCCAGTTCGGGGCTCGCGGCGGCGGGGGGTCTAGTGAACGGGGCTTGCGGCAGGTCGGCTGTCCGACGCCGGCACCGACCCGAGGGGTTGGAGGACACCGGACGGCGGAGCGGAGACCGCACCTGTCGCCTGAGCGAAGGTCCACCGCGGCGAGGGTGACCGCCGGGACCAGCGCGACGGATGCTAACGGAGGGTCGACATGGGTCAAGAGCGCGTCGGGCTGGGATTCTGGTCCGATCCCGATGGGTGCTCCGGAGCCCCCCGCGCCTCGGCACGGGCCCTCCAGAGGCCGATCAGCCACAGCGCGCCAAACGCCGAGGCGACCAGCGGGCCGAGGAATCCCTGAACGGTCAGGACCCAGGGACGAGTCCCCTCGGAGGGCCGCACCGCGACGCGCCGCACCCTTCCCGGCTCTCCGGCGCGCGGCGGTTCGAGCCGGGCCCGCACGCGGCCGTCGGCGTCGACGTGGCAGGTCGGACCATCGACCGTCGACCGCACCATCGGCACGCCGGTCTCGAGGGTCCGGAAGACGCTCAGCGCGACCATCTGGTCGAGCTCGGCGCCGAGGTGGTACCAGGCCTCGTTGCTGGAGACGACCAGGAACCGGGCCCCGGCCGTCACCGCGTCGGCAGCCACACCCGGGAAGGCGTTGTCGTAGCAGAGCAGGCCCGCGAACGGCTCCCCGGCCGCGGTCTCGAGCGGCGGTCGGAGCGCGCCCGACGCGAGGTCCGGGACGTCGCGGACCATGCCGGTCGACCACTCGAGCAGCTTCGCGGCCCAGGTTCGGGGCAACAGCCCGAGGAACGGCACCCGCTCCCCACCGGGAACCGGCCAACGCTTCTCCTGCACGCCGACCAACCGGTAGTCGTGGTCGAACAGCGCCACGACGCCACGACGCCGCGGGTCGGGCTCGGGATGCCGCCAGGTGGTGCCGGCGACCAACCGCGTCCCGGCGGCCAGGCGAGGCAGCCGCGAATCCGGCGCGTAGTAGCCGACCGACCGCCCGAGCGGACCGGGCAGGACCGGCGGCTCGCCGATCAGCTCCAGCGGCAGCGACGACTCGGGCCAGACGATCAGGTCGGGCGGTGCGGCCCCCGGTTCCTCGAGCGCGGCACGCGTCGCTCCGAGCAGTGGCCCGAGCAGCACCTCGACGAAGGTCGCGCGGCCGGCGAAGAACTCCACCGGCACACCGGGCTCGACCAGCAGCACCTCGACGGCCGGTGCCGGCGCGGCGGCGCCGCGACGGGAGCCTCCCAGCGACGCCAGTGCCCACGCTCCGACGACCGCTGCCAGAGCGACCGCAACCGGCCGCCGCGCGCCGGGCCGCGCGGTGGCCAGCTCGGCACACCACGCGACCGCCGCGGCGAGCACCAGGTTCATCCCCAGCTCGCCGCTCCAGCGCACCGGACCGAGCAGCTCGGGCAGCTCGTACAACGCGTGCGCGGCCTGCCCATGAGGGTAGTAGATCTCCGGCATGTGGGCCCGCAGCCACGCCGTCGCCGCGACCCCCGACGCGAACACCCACGGGCGGAGCCGTCGCGGACTCCACGCCGCGCCGGTCACCAGCAGCAGGTAGTACAGTCCCCCCACCACGCCGACCGCCACGTAGGCGGCGAACGAGATGTGCCGCAGCGACCACGAGAAGCCGAGCATGTAGAGGGTGCCGGCCAGGTAGCCGGTGAATGCCGGCCGCGCGCTCCAGCAGGCCAACAGGTAGAGCCCCGCCAACCCCAGCGCCGTCGCGAGCCCCCCGCCGACCGGTGCCGCCAGCTGCGCCCACCACTGCCCCGGCGACCCCTGCCAGAGACACAGCGCGGTTCCGAGGACCAACGCCCACGACCCGGCGCGCGCACCGGTCATCGACTGCCGCCCGTGGCGTACCGAACGAAGCCGATCGACCCCTCCGCGCCCGGATCACGATCGCCCGCGACCAGTCCGTAGCCGTCCCCCTCCAGCAGCCCGAACGGATCGCCCGAGGGCCGGAGTTCAGCGAGCACGGCCCGGAGCACTCCGTCCGCATCGACCTCCAGCCGGCCCGGGATCGCCTGGGCACGCCAGTTCCGGCGCGGCGGCACACCAGCAGGTCGCACCTGCACGTCGACCGGCTCCGGCGCGCCGACGAGTGCGTGCAGCAGCGGCACCGCGAACAGATCGAAGGTGGTACAGGCCGAGGCCGGATTGCCCGGCAGCCCCAGGACGTGGCACGCCGCACCTCCGCCCGTCGGCGCGACCTCGCGCACCCCGAAGAACGTCGGCTTGCCGGGCTTCAGTGCCACCCCGTGGAACACGCGCCCGACGCCCAGTTCGGCCAGCGTCGTGTGCACCAGATCGTGCGTGCCCTTGGACACGCCCCCGATCGTCACCAGCAGATCGTGCTCTTCGAGACCGCGTCGCAACGCCTCCCGCAGCGGCCCTTCCTCGTCGGCCGCGATGCCGAGTCGGGTCGGGATCCCGCCGCACTCCAGGACCTTCGCCGCCAAGGCCCAGCTGTTGGAGTCACGGACCTGATGCGGAGCGGGCTCGCGGTCGACTCCGACCACCTCGTCGCCGGTCGCCAGGATCGCCACCCGCGGCCGTCGAACCACCGCGACCTCGGCATGCCCAAGCACCGCGAGCGCCCCGATCTCCGCCGCATGGATCCGCCTTCCCCGCTCCAGGAGCCGCGTGCCGGCAGCGACCTCGGAGCCCATCGGACGGATGTTGTCGCCCGGCGGCACGTCCGCGTTCACGGTCACGACGTCGCCCTCGAAGCCCGAGCTGTCTTCGACCCGCACCACCACGTCGGCACCGGCCGGCACCACCGCCCCGGTCATGATCCGCACCGCGTCACCGACCGCGAGCTCGCCATCGAAGGGGTGGCCTGCGAGCGCCGCGCCGCGCAGCGGAAACTCCTCGCCCGCGCGGATCCCGCGTCCGCATGTCGCCATCGCGAAACCGTCCATCGCCGACCGGTCGGTCGTGGGCCAGGGAGTGGTCGACGCAACTTCGACGGCCAGGAACCGGCCGAGCGCGTCGGCCAACGCGACGGTCTCGACCTCGGGGAGCGGTCGGCAGCGGATGCGCACCAGCGCGCGGGCCTCGTCCACCTGAAGGATCTGGGTCATGGGAGGATCTCGGTCCTGGTCGTGGGCAGCTCGCACGTCAGGTCGGCGCCGATCGTCGCGACGGATGGGCCGCAGGTTCGGCCACCGTGCCGCCTCGACCTCGCGACGCTGCCGGTGAGGCCGTAAGTTGCCCGCTCCGCGCTCCGCAAGGAAGGGCGGAGACCAGCGGCGATCCCGCCGCCGAAGCCCCGGAATCCGATGCCGATCGAAGCCACGCCCCCGGCTGCCGTCGCCCGCACGACCGCCACGTTCCTGCTACTCGCTCTCGCCGCCGGCTGCTCGCCCTCGTCCGCCGACTCGGAGGGTGGACAGCCCACCGCGGCCGACACGGCGTCGTCAGCCGCCGCCCCGCCGCTGGTTCGGGTCGAGCCGGTCGAACTACGCGAGGTGCGTCGGCTGATCGAAACCACCGGTTACCTGGAATCGGAGCATCGCGTCACCATCCTCCCCGAGGTCGGCGGTCGCGTCGTCGAGGTGCTGATCGACGAGGGCGATCGGGTGGAGAAGGGGCAGGTGCTCGCCAAGCTCGACGACCGGGAAGCCCGCTCGGCGCTGCGCCAGGCCGAGGTCCAGCTCGCCGACCGCAAGGTCCGGCTCGAGCTCATGGAGGTGGAGAAGAGTTCGACCGTGCGCCGGATCGAGCAGGCCCGCATCGAGCGCGACAAGGCCAAGGCCCAGCACCAGCGCAACCAGGAGATCGACAGCGGCCTGATCGCCGCGAAGGAGCTCGAGGACGGGCTGTTCGCCCTGCAGACCGCCGAGGAGGCGCTGCAGGTGGCCCAGCTCGACGCCAAGAAGGCCGAGCTGGAGATCTCCGCGGCGGCCAACGCGATCGACGAACTCGAGGCGCGGGTCGATTCCGAGAACCTGCGCGTCGCCCAACACGAGATCCGCGCGCCGTTCGAAGGAGTCATCGAAGAGCGGATGATCCGCGGTGGTGAGACCATCTCGGCGGCCACCGAGCTGTTCGCGATCATCGACGACGAGAATCTGGTCTGCTACCTGCGCCGCCCGCAGCGCGAGCTGGCGATGATCCGCACCGCCCGCGAGGTGGCGTTCACCACCGACGCCGTGCCCGGCCGCCGCTTCCACGCCACGATCGACGTCATCAGCCCGGTCATCAACGCCGAGACCGGCTCGTTCCGCCTGCGCGTCCGCGTGTCCAAGGAAGACGACGACGCCGAACTGCTGCGTCCCGGCATGTTCGTCCGCGCCGAGATCGTCACCGAGGAGCAGCGCGAGGCCCTCATGGTGCCCAAGGCGGCGATCCTCAACGAGGGCACCCGCGCGGTGGTGTTCGCGGTCCGCGATGGGGTCGCGACGCGCGTCGTCCTCAAGCCGGGCCTCGAGGAACGCGACCACGTCGAGAACCTCGACCGTGGTGAGAGCGGGCTCGGTCCCGACGACGTCGTGGTGGTGTCCGGTCAGGCCGGGCTGCGCGACAACACCGCGGTCGAGATCGCACCCGAGTGACCGCGCCGGGAGGCCCCACGATGATGAATTCCGGCGATGGCGGATCCGGCGACGCGCCGGCCGCGGCCCCTGGCGACGTGCGCGCCCCGAGTGTCGACGCCGACCACTCGTTCTTCACCTTCACCACCCGCCGTCCGATCGCGGTGGCGATGATGGTGCTCGCGGCGGTGGTGTTCGGCTGGGTCGGCCTGCGCCGACTGCCGGTCAACCTGCTGCCCGACATCTCCTACCCGACCGTCACGGTGCGCACCGAGTACCCCGGCTCGTCGCCCGAGGACGTCGAGCAGCGGATCAGCGAGCGGGTCCAGGAAGCGGTGTCGGTGGTCCCCGGCGTGCGCCGGGTGGTCTCGGTGAGTCGGCCCGGCGTCAGCGACGTGATCCTGGAGTTCGCCTGGGGCACGGAGATGACCTTCGCGATCTCCGACATCAGCGAGCGCCTGGAGCGGGTCTTCCTGCCGCGCGAGGCCGAGCAGCCGCTGGTGCTGCGCTACGACCCGAGCCTCGACCCGGTGATGACCTTCGGCATCTCGGGCGAACTCGACCAGATCGAACTGCGGCGCATCGCCGAGGAGGAGATCGAGCGCGAGCTGGGCAAGGTCGAGGGCGTCGCGGCGGTGAAGGTCCGCGGCGGCGACGAGGAGGAGATCCGGATCACCCTCGACGAGCAGGCATTGACCGTGCTCGGCCTCGGCGTCGAGGTGATCGGCCAGCGGCTCGCCGCGGAGAACGTCAACTCGGCCTCGGGCAGCATCGACGAGGGCAACACCGAGTTCCTGGTCCGCACGCTCGGCGAGTTCCGCAACCTGGAGGAGATCGCCGACGTGGTGATCGAGCGGCGCGACGACACGCCGATCCGGCTGCGCGACCTGGCGACCGTCGAGCGGATCCCGCAGGACCGCGAGGTGATCAGCCGCGTCGATGGCGTGCCGTGCGTGTTGGTCGACGTCTACAAGGAGGCCGGCGCCAACGTCGTGCAGCTCGCCGAGCGGGTCCGCGACGCGGTGTTCGGCACGGCGGCGCAGCGCGGCTACACCGCGAAGCTGGAGCCCGGCCAGAACACTCCGCCGCCACTCTCCGAGCTGGAACGTGCGATGGCCGGCGACGACCCGAAGAAGCTGCGGGCCATGGAGACCGCGGCGAAGGCGCGGCACCGCTCGTTGACCGACTTCCTGGCCTGGAAGGTCCGCCCCTTCGACGCCGACGTCACGCTGCTGCAGGACCAGTCGACCTTCATCGAGACCTCGATCGCCGACGTGCGCAGCTCGGCGGTGTGGGGTGGCCTGTTCGCGATCCTGGTGATCCTGATCTTCCTGCGCCGCTTCGTCGCCACGCTGATCCTCGCGGTGTCGATCCCGGTCAGCCTGATCGCCTCGTTCGCGCCGATGTTCCTGTCCGACGTGACGCTGAACATCATGTCGCTCGGCGGCCTCGCGCTCGGCGTCGGCATGCTGGTCGACAACTCGATCGTGGTGCTGGAGGCGATCACCCGGGCCCGCGAGAGCGGCCTCGACCGACGCCAGGCCGCAGTCGTCGGCGTCTCCCGGGTCGCCACCGCGGTCACCGCCAGCACCCTGACCACGGTCGCCGTGTTCTTCCCGATCGTGTTCGTCGAGGGCGTCGCCGGCCAGCTGTTCCGCGACCAGGCGCTCACCGTCGTCTACTCGCTGCTGCTGTCGCTGCTGGTGGCGCTGTTCGTGATCCCGATGCTGTCCGCGCTCGGCGCGAGCGGCACCGGACTGCGCGACATCGAACCGATGCACGGCCGGGCCTCGCGAGCCTCGCAGGGCCTGCTGGCCTTCCTGCTCAAGCTGCCGCTCCTGCTGTTCGGCGCGCTGGGCAAACTCGCCGAGCTGCTGACCTGGCCGTTCCAGCCGGTGCAGACCGCGATGGAGCGGATCTACCCACCGATCCTGTCGGCGGCGCTGAAGCTGCGCTGGCTGGTGCTGCTCGGCGCGGTCGGCCTGCTCGCGGTGGCGGTCGAGGGCAGCCGCGGCCTCGGCCAGGAACTCCTGCCGGAGGTGGCACAGGGCGAGTTCTACGTCGAGGCGTTCCTGCCGCGCGACGCGACCGTCGAGCGGACCGACCGAGTCATCGCCCCGCTCGAGGCGGAGATCGCCGGCTACGACGACGTGGCCCGCACCTTCCTGGCGGTCGGCGTCGACAAGGAGGAGCTCAACAGCTCCGAGGAGGGCGAGCACTCGGCCAGGATCCTGGTGCGGCTGAAGCCGGGCCTCGATCCGGTCGTCGCCGAGGAACGGGTCCGGACCCGCATTCGCGAACGGATCCGCACGACCCCGGAGATCGAGAGCTTCCGGTTCTCGCGACCGAGCGTGCTGTCGTTCGGCGCGCCCCTGGTGGTCGAGGTGGTCGGCAAGGACCTGTTCGACCTGCGCCGCGCCAGCCAGGAGGTCGAGCACGCGCTCCGCGGCATCGCCGGCCTCCGCGACGTCCGCAGCACGCTGCAGCGCGGCAACCCGGAGATCGTGCTGCGCCTCGACCGCGACAAGATGTCGGCGCTCGGCATCGACTCGGGCACGGTCACCGACGTCCTGGAGACCAAGGTGCTCGGCAGCGTGCCGACCCGCTTCGCCGAGCGCGACCGCAAGATCGACATGCGCGTGGCGATGGACCGCGACGTGCTCGATCGGGTCCAACGCCTGCTCGACATCAACGTGAACCCGGCCGGCGATCCGCAGATCCCGCTGGCCGCGGTCGCGGAGGTCCAACGCCTGGAGGGACCCAGCGAGATCCGTCGGCTGGGCAACATCCGCGGCGCGGAAATCCAGGCCGCGGTCAGCGGCTTCGACATCGGCTCGACCCAACAGCGCGTGTTGGCCGAGATCGGCAGCCTGGCGCTTCCCGACGGCATCGAGGTCCGCCTCGGTGGCCAGAAGGAGGAGATGGACCGCTCGCTCGAGAGCGTCTACCTGGCGCTCGCGCTGGCGATCTTCCTGGTCTACGTGGTGATGGCGAGCCAGTTCGAGAGTCTGATCCAGCCGTTCGTGATCCTGCTGTCGCTGCCGCTGGCCTCGGTCGGGGTGATCGGCGTGCTGCTGGTCACCGGCACGCCGGTGTCGGTGCTGGTCATGCTCGGTGGGATCGTGCTGGCCGGCATCGTGGTCAACAACGCGATCATCCTGATCGACCAGATCAACAAGCTGCGCGCCGAGGGCATGTCCAAGCGCGAGGCGATCCTGGAGGGTTCGCGGACCCGCCTGCGCCCCGTGCTGATGACCACCACCACCACCGTGCTCGGGCTCCTGCCGCTGACCGGCTGGCTGCCGCTCGGTGGCGCCGAGGACGGCGTCGAGCTGCGCGCGCCGCTGGCCGTCACGGTGGTCGCCGGCCTGGTCACCTCGACCCTGCTGACGCTCCTGGTGATTCCCTGCGCCTACTCGTTGTCCGACCGGAGGGCTTGAGATGTCCGACTCCGCACCGACTCCCAACCGCCACACGTCCGGCCTGATCCAGCTGTTCGTCGACCGCCCGGTGCTGACGCTGATGGCGTCGCTGGCGATCGTGGTGGTCGGCGTGCTCGCCCTGACCCGTCTGCCGCTGCGCCTCGCGCCGGAAGGAATGTCCTCGGACACGATCCGCCTCTACATCCCGATCCCCCGCGACATGCCGCCGCGCGAGGTCGAGGAGCAGGTCGTGCAGCCGCTCGAAGAGCTGATCCGCACCATCCCCGGCGTGAAGGAACTCGACGCCCGCGCCAGCTCCGACTCGGCGATGTGCTCGATCACGCTGGAGAACGGCATGGACCCGGTGCTCGCCAGCTCCGAGGTCCGCGACCGGGTGCAGCGGGCCCGCCTGCAGTGGCCGGACGAGGTCGACCGCTACTTCACCTGGCGCGAGGACGCGAGTTCCGCGCCGCTGGCGTTCTTCCAGATCCAGACGCCGTCGCGCGGTGCCGACTGGGACAACCTGCTCGACCAGAACGTCCGCGTGAAGCTCGAGGCGGTCGACGGCGTGGGCCGCGTCGAGGTCTGGGGGCTGGTCGACGAGACCCTGCGGATCTGGTTCGACCGCGACAAGCTGGTCGAGCACCGCCTCGACTACGGCCGCCTGCTGCAGGCGCTGTCGAGCGACAACTTCACCCGACCGATCGGCGAACTCGACGACGGCCGGGCCCGCTACCTGGTCCGCGTCGACTCGAAGTTCCGCACCCGCGAGGAGATCGAGCGCTATCCGATCCGCGCCGGCCTGACGATCGGCGACATCGCCCGGGTCGAGATGGTGCCGTCGGTCCGCGACAGCCTGGCCCGCTACGACGGCAAGTTCACCTACACCGCGATCCTGCGCCTGGCATCGGGCACCAACCCGGTGGAGGCGAGCCAGAACGTCCGCGCGGCGATGCAGGAGCTCGAGCAGGACCCCGACCTCGCCGGCATCGGCTTCCGCTTCCTGTTCGACCAGGGCGCGATGATCGAGGACAGCCTGCAGACGCTGCTCACCACCTCGCTGCAGGGTGGTCTGCTGGCGCTCCTGGCGCTGTTCGTGTTCCTGCGCAACATCCGCCTCACGGTCGCCGTCGCCACCGCGATCCCGATGACGCTGATGATCGCGGCCGGCTACCTGTTCTTCGCCGGGCACTCGCTGAACATCCTGACGATGGCCGGCATGACCCTGGCTGTCGGCATGGTGGTCGACAACTCGGTGGTGGTCCTGGAGAACATCCGCCGCCACCGCGCCGAGGGCGCCTCGATCCGCGACGCCTGCCTCGACGGCTCGCGCGAGATGGTGCTGGCGATCACCATGGCCACGCTGACCACCGTGGTGGTGATCCTGCCGCTGATCTTCATGGGCAGCGACAGCAACGTGCGCACCTCGCTGACCGCGCTCGGCATGCCGCTGTCGATCGCGCTGCTCGGCAGCCTCGCGGTCGGCCTGCTGCTGCTGCCCGCCGCGACCCGCGCGTTCGGCACCGGCAAGGTGCCGCCGCCGGTCGACGAGGGCCACGTCGATCTCCGCACCCCGATCGGTTGGATCCAGGCGATCAACCAGTGGATCCTGCGCTTCGCGCTGAAGGGCATGGTGCGCCGGATCGCGGTCTCGGTGGTGCTGGTGCTCGCCTTCGCCACCGTGGTGATCCCCGGCAAGTTCCTCGACTTCTCGATGGGTGGCGGCGGCGGCGGACCGTTCCGCGGCGGCGACGCCCGGATCAGCCTGGAGATCCCGCGCGGCAACACGCTGGGTGACGTGGCCGGCCTGGTCGAGGAATACGAGGCGTTCCTCGACCAGCACAAGGACGAGTTCGGCGTCGAGCACGTCGCGGTCCGCTTCGACCGCACCTCGGCGCGCTTCGACCTGATCTACCGCGAGGACGTGCCGCGCGACGAGTTCGACACCCGCCGCCGGCAGATCCTCGAGCAGTGGCCGCGCAAGGCCGGCGTGCACCTGGCGCTGCGCGACACCGGCTCGGGCGGCATGAGCCAGAACAACTCCGAGGAGCAGGACCAGCGCAACTTCGTGATCAAGCTCTGGGGTCCCGACAGCGAGTTCCTGGCCGCCAAGGCGCTCGAGGTCCGCGACCGCCTGGTGGCGCTGCCGGAGATCGTCACCGCCGAGGTCGGCGACGCCGAGGGCAGCGAGCAGGTGGTGGTCGACGTCGACCGCGAGCGGGTCAGCGACCTCGGCCTGCAGCCCGCAGCGATCGAGCGGACCATGTCGTCCGGCCTCCGCGGCCGCGAGTTGACCCGCTTCGAGGAGGACGACCGCGAGGTCCGGCTGATCGCGCAGTTCGACGCCGAGCGCAACCCGACGCTCTACGACCTGAAGGAGACCAAGGTCTACAGCACCTCGGGCACCTTCCAGCGCATCGACGACGTCGCCGAGATCCGCTTCGAGCGCGCGCTCTCGCAGATCCGCCGCACCGACGGCAAGACCAACGTGACCATCGTCGGCGAGCGCGCCCCCGACATCGGCGCGCGCGAGCTGTCGGACACGCTCGGCAAGGTCCTGTCGACCACCCAACTGCCGCGCGGCTACTCGTGGAGCGAGGACAGCCCGACCCGCGACGTGCAGCTCCAGCTCGCCGAGATCTGGGACGCGTTCCTGCTGGCGCTGGTGCTGGTGTTCCTGCTGATGGCGATCCTGTTCGAGTCGGTGATCCTGCCGGGCGCCGCACTGGCCACGGTGCCGTTCGCGGTGCTCGGCGCGATGTGGTCGCTGCTGGCCTTCCACGACGGCATCGACGTGATGGCCGGCATCGGCATCCTGCTGCTGGCCGGCGTGGTGGTGAACAACGGCATCGTGCTGCTCGACGGCATCGAGCGCCTGCGCCGCAACGGCGTCGACCGCCGCACCGCGGTGCTGCAGGGCGTGCGCGAGCGCATGCGCCCGATCGTGATGACCGCCACCACCACGATCGTCGGCCTGCTGCCGATGGCGTTGTTCGGCGAGTCGACCGGCGAAGGCGTCAGCTACGTCGGCATGTCGATCGCCGTCTCGGGCGGTCTCACCGTCTGCACGGTGTTCACCACGATCGTGGTGCCGGTGGTCTACCTGTTCCTCGACGACGTCCAGAACTGGTTCCTCGGCGCGATGCGCAAGGCCTTCGACGACCTCGCGGTGATCGCGCGGAAGACCGGCGAGACGATCGAGCCGAGCGGTTCCTGAGGCAGGTTTCCGAAGCGGCTTCCCGAGGCAGGGCGCCCGGGAACCCAGGAGGCCGGGAGGCCGGTAGACTCATGGGCATGCGCTCCCTCCTGCTGGCCGTGGCCCTCGCGCCGCTCCTCCCCGCGCAGGACATCCTGCACTACCGATTCGAGAGCGGTGGCGGCAGGCGCTTCCTCAACCATGCCGCCGGCTCGGGCCTGGCGCCCACCGAGGGCCGACTGGTCGGGCTCGCGCCGCAGGATCCGTGGACCGACGGCCGCTTCGGCGGCGGCTACCACCCTCCCACCGACCAGGGCCGCTTCGACTACCAGATCGACACCGGATGGGACGGCTGGGTTCAGGGCTCGTTCACGATCGCCTTCTTCCTCCGGCAGAGCCGCCCCTTCAGCGGCTCGACGCCGCTGTTCGGCAACGGCAACAACTTCCGCTTCGAAGTGTTGAGCAGCGGACC
The DNA here is from genome assembly GCA_030432695.1 of bacterium. GTDB lineage: Bacteria > Planctomycetota > UBA1135 > UBA1135 > UBA2386 > JAUILN01. Next base: position 596,975 of record JAUILN010000005.1, read on the forward strand.
CGGTCTCTTCCTGATGAACGGGCGGCGCCAGTTCCAGACGCAGACCGATCTCGTGCAGGCGGCCGCCACCGGTTGGACGCACGTCGCGGTCACCTGCCTCGACGGGGTGAACGCCGACTATCTGTACTTCTACGTGAACGGACAGCTGGACTCGCGCCACGTGTTCGACGACACGGTCCAGACCAGCCGCGGCCTCGACCGCGACCTCCACGTCGGCGGTTCCGGGATCCCCAGTACCAGCACCGCCGGGGTCGAGTCCTCCTACGACCTCGACGAGTTCCTGATCCGGCACGGCCACAGCACCCTCTCCGAGGTGCAGGCCCTTGCCTCCGCCCCCCTCGCAACCGACAGCCGATATGGCGCGGGCTGCAACGGCATCGGTAACCGCGGTGGCTTCCTCGACCACGCTCTCGCGACCGAGCGCCCGATCCTCGGTAACCCGGCCTACAAGTGGCTGGTCCAGGGCTTCCCCGCCTCGATCTACAGCGTCCTCGTCGGCAGCCACCGTGCCAGCTTCCAGGGCCAGCCTCTCCCCTTCGACCTCGCCGCGATCGACTCGTCGTTCGCCGGCTGCCTCCTCGACACCGCCGCCGACGTCACCACGCTCACCGGCACCCTCGACTTCGCCGGCAACGATACGATCCCGGTCCCCGTCCCAGCCGACCCGGCCTTCGAAGGCCTCTCCCTGTTCGCCCAGGCCGCGCTGCTCCACCCTCCCTCGACGACCTTCCTGCTGTCGAACGGCCTCGCGGTGTCGATCGGGCTGTGACCGACCACGAATCGCGACCTCGGCATCGGGCGATCGTCGGGCTTCCATCCCCATCACCACACCGCCGCCAACCACGACGCCAGGTCATGCATCGACATCTAGGAGTCTGAATCACGGGAGACCATCCCGCCCAGCACGCGCCCTTGCACCCAGGTCATCGCCGTGCAGTGCTCCTCGGAGCGCAGGCTCGCCGAATCCACCGATTCGGCTGCGTTTCGCGGCTTCGACCTGGATACGAGTTCACGCACTGGGTCGGAACGTGTCCCGTGACCCTGCCTCCTAGAACAGCGTCTCGCGCGCCGCTGACCGAGTCGTGCCATCGAATGACCCCGGAAGAAGCATGCGAACGAAGCGAGAACCAACTTCCTCGAAAGTCGCCTTCGCGAATCCGCCGGGGTGGCTCCTGCTCCTCATGCAGCTCCTTGCGGTGGCAGCGATCCTGCTGCCCCTCCTCGGCTCGATATCTCCCTACCTGGAAGGGCTGATCCCACATCGGCGTCATCTGTTTGCATTGGGCCTCCTGGTCACCTTGTTCGCGGCGACCGGGCACACCGCGAACTTCCTGCGAGGTTCCGAGAAGAAGAACGCGGCACACCGCTCACGGAATGCGGCAGGGATCGGACTGAGTGCCGCGCTCATGACGACGGCCCTGTGGGCCTTCTTCGTGGACTTCGCATTCCGCCGTGGACTCGACACGCATTCGCCGGATGGCCTCCAAGCGGCTTACGACAGTCCATTCTCGATCGGCGAGTCCCTGTTCGCCGCGCTGGCCTTCGGTGGGGTCATCTTCACCGTCATTCTACAGATCCGGGAGTTGCGTGAGTCCCGCGAGCAGCAGCGCCGGCTCGCCGACTTCCAGCTCTGGAGCGTTCGTCTCGCGCAGCTCGAACGACGTCGGAAGGCCATCGAGTCGGACGCCGGGAAGAACGGGCGCCCAGTGCCACTGAACCCGCTGGCCTTGGTCCTGGATGGTGAGATCGAACACACGGCCGAGTTGGTTCACGGCGCCATCTCAGCGCTGACCTTGGTCGGCCAGGACACCGAGACGAAGAAGGCCCAGAGACGCGCGATCCGCCGTCAGGAACTGCTCTCCTACTTCCTGGCGGCCGAGCGGACGCAACGCGACGACGCGGAGGACGTCGATCGAGTGCTTCGGTGGTTCACCTACCAGAACGAAGACCCTCCGGGCAATGCTCGCCGGAAGGAGCTCATCAAGAACCTGTACCAACTCGGCGTGCTGGCATTCGGCGAGTACCGTCACGATGGCGACCCCGGAGAGCTGGAATACGATCCGGTGTCGAGTCGACTCTTCGAGCTGAAGGAAGCGCTCTACGCCGGCCACTCCGTAGTGCGACCGATCCCCGACCCGGACCGATTGTGCCATTTGACAGTCCTTTCGGAGGCAGCCACCGATGACATCGCCCGCAGAGAGGACGATCCAGAGGCCACCGCCCTCATCGAGTTGCTGCTCAGCGCAGCCTCCTACCACGACCGAAGGGGCACGACTCGCTAAGCTCGCCATGCCTCGAGGCAGTCGGCCGCGCTGACCGTGTCCTTTGGATCGACCCCTCCCGACAATCAGCGCTGGGAGCGCAGATTGCCGGAAGCAGTCGATCAGTGCAGCCTCCTGCCACCACCGAAGGGGCACGACTCGCTAAGCTCGCCATGCCCCGAGGCAGTCGGCCGCGCTGACCGTGTCCTTTGGATCGACTCCTCCCGACAATCAGCGCTGGGAGCGCAGATTGCCGGAAGCAGTCGATCAGTGAGCCGCGGCCATGACGACATTCCTGCACCTCAGCGACTCGCACATTGCCGGCACCGTCGGCGAGCGCCGACACGATCGGATGCCTCTCGACGATCTGCAGCGCCTCATCACGTCGATTCGACGCCTGCACCTCCGCCTGGACCTCGCGGTCCACACAGGTGACCTATGCGCCGCGGAGCGGGACGACCAACACGCCCCCCGGGAGGCCTACGGCCTCGCCCTTCGGGGCCTACAGAGGCTCGCGCTGCCGCTCTACCTGGCTGTCGGAAACCACGACCTCGGTTCCGAACTCGTCCGCCTCCAAGCGCCTCCGCACCCCCTGCTGGAAACAGGGACCACCGAACGGCTGGCCTACACTTTCCAAGCCCGTACGTTCGTCGGCGCCGTCCTCGACACCACGCAGGGTACGGCAGCCTCCGGACGACTCGGACCGCGGCAGCTCGAGGCTCTGCGCCGACTGCTGGCACGATCACCCAAGCGCCTCGCGATCTTCCTCCACCATCCGCCGATCGCACTCGGCGTCGACTGGCTGGACTCGATCCTGCTACTCGAAGACGGCGAGGAACTGCACGACCTCCTTCGTCGTCACGCGAGACGCGTGGCCGGGGTCTTCTTCGGGCACATCCACTCCGCCCTCCAGGTCCAGCGCGACGGCGTACTCTACGCCGCGGCTGGCAGCACGACTTACGGCTTCGACGTGATTCCCGGCTCCGCCCCGTTCCGCCTGGACGCCGACGCGCCGGCCGAGTGCAACATCGTCACGATCACCGCGGATCAGACGCTCGTCCAGTCTCTCAGGATCGCCGCAGGCCGCCGCCCATGAATCGCTCCACGTAGTCCGCAGCGCGGCGGTAACCACCCTCGGCTCGTGCGCACCGGGCCTGCAGCCGACAGGCTGCCTCGACCCTCGGGTTGCCAAGGAGCCGCTCCGCTGCGCCGTCGAGGCTCGCGATGCTGAGCTGCCGACGATCGATCCGGACACCGATCCCGAGTTCCTCGCATCGACCCGCGGAGATCCACTGCTCCGGGTATTGCGGCACGAAGATCGTCGGCACCCCGAACCAGGTCGACTCCATCACCGCCCCCATCCCGCCGTGGGAGATGAACAGATCGGCGTGGCGCAGCAGCTCGGGCTGCGGTGCGAACGACACGACCTGCGCGTTGTCCGGAATGTCGAGCCAGCCGAGTTCCTGGCTTCCCACGCCGGTCGCAACGACGAGATCGACCTCGCGGCGGCCGAACACCTCCAGACACATCTCGTAGACCGCGGGCTGGTAGGTGAACACCGTTCCGAACGAAACGTAGACCAACGGTCGCTCGCGCTTGCGCGCTCGCAACATCCCCGCGGCTTCGCACCGGCGGTCCTCGATGCCGTCCGGATCGAACCCCGCTCCCACGAAGCATACGCGCTCTCCGAAGCGGTCCGAGTGCGGGTGCATCGCCCGGGTCACGAAGCACAGACAGCCCACACCCTGCCAACGACGCAGCTCCGCGAAGCTCGGAGCGGTCCACGAACGGCAATCGGCGAGCCGCCGGAGCGTGCACTCCAACTCCTCCACGGCCGCTTCGGTGGAGATGCGACCCGGTACGCGACCCGCCGCCACATCGTCGAAGTAGTCGTATTCGTCGCTCAGCACATAGCTGGTATCGACACGAAGCGTCGGCAGCCCGAGTTCGAGAGCCGCCAACCACCCGGCATGGGTGAACGCATCGACCAGCACCAGCTCGGGCTCCAGGTCCGCGAGTTCTCGCTCCAACTGCGGCAAGGCGCAGTCGATCTCGGTCGCGAGATGCAGCGGCAGGTCTCCGCCGTCGAAGCCGTCGACACGGCGCGGTGGGACGGCGAGCAGCGTGGAACGGTAACCGCGCCATCCAGAGCCGCCGCTCTCGACGAGCTCCCGAAAGCCCTCCGGAACCAGGTAGACGACGTCGTGCCCGCGTGCGGAGAGCTCGCGCATGGTCCGGAGCGACGGACGGACGTGACCACCCGCGCCGATACAGACATACGCCAGGCGACTCATGACGGCTCCCTGATCAGGTCGGGCCGAAGGTGCGTGACCGAGCTCTCCGGAACCACACCCTGAAACCCACCTGGCCGGGACCCGAGCCAGGTGATCGATGCATTGCGTCGCGTCTCGGGACCTGTCGGCACCGCGCCGGTCAGCTCCTCGACCAACGCCAGGTTCACTCCCCAGTGCGCGACCACCAGGAGCCGGCGGCCGGGGGCGATCGCGCGGATCCGATCCGCTGCACGCCGAACCCGCGCTCGAAACGCCGCGGTGTCTTCACCCGGAATCGGCTCCGCTGCGTAGCCAGCCCGGCAGCCGATGGCCGCGAGCAGTCGGCCTTCGAGATCCGGCTCCTCGAGACTCTCCTGGATCCAATCCAGGTCGAGCGCGATCTCGCTCAGGTCTGGCGTCGTCTCGATTGCGTCGGTCGACCAGCCGAGCGCCGCCGACAGCGGCTCGATGGTCTGCAGGACCCGGGGCGACGGACTGCAGAGCACGTGGGAGGGCCGCCAGGAATGCAGAGCCACGGCCAGCGCCGCCGCCTGTCGCCATCCGAAGGGGCTGAGTCCTTCGGGATCCTGACCCTCTCGTGCCTCGAGATCCTCCGCATCGACGATGGCCCGCTCACCGCCACCCCGCGCGTGGAGCCTTGCGTTGGCGAACGACTCCGCGTGACGCACGATCGCCAGCACCCGCAGATCGAGAGTCATCGGCGAACTCCCCGAGCGGCTCGCTCGTGCACGAACATCCGGCCCTCGGCGACGGCATGGTCGATCCCCCGATCGGCACAGAAGGTCAGCAGGTCGCGGACCCCATTGATGAACCCCTTCCCGGGCTGATTCAGCGACGTGTTGCAGAGCACGCCGACGCCGGTCAGAACGCGGAAGCGCTGCAGCAACTCCGCCAGCCGTGGCTCCGAGTCGTCCCGCACCGTCTGGACCCGCGCCGAACCGTCCACGTGGGTCACCGCCGGCAAGCGATCGTCGATGACCTCGCTGAAGAACAGCATGTGGGGACTCGGACCGGATCCGCTGAAGTGGCGACGGGCGTCCTGCTCCAGACATACGGGTGCCACGGGTCGATAGGCCTCGCGGCCCTTGATCCGATTGAGCCGGTCTCGCGACGAGGCCGTCCGTGGAGACGCGAGCAGCGACCGATGACCGAGCGCGCGCGGACCGATCTCGCACCGCCCCTGAACCCACGCGACGACCTCACCGGCAGCGAGCCATCGAGCGACGCTGCCGAGATCGAGGGGAAGGTCCGAGAAGCCCAGACCGGACGGATCGTCGAACCGCAGCGGTGCACCACGATAGACGTCCCATCGGAGCTTCGCATTGCCGGTCAAGTGATGCTGGGCGTCGATCGCGGTACCGATCGCCGACCCGGTGTCGTTGGTGCAGGGCGGCACGAACACCGCATCGAACAGGCCGCTCTCCCGCCAACGGGAGTTCCACTCGCAGTTCAGGCCGCAGCCACCGCCGATGACCAGCGGTAGGCGGTCTCGGAGATTCCGGACCGCGAAGTCGTGGAACCGCTCGAAGATCGCGTCGGTGACCTGGCGAGCGAGGTCCTTGTGCGCCTGGCTCTCGATCCCCACGCGGTAGAAGGGTGACCACGCGAAGGCATCTCGCCAGACCCGGCTCCACTCGAATCGCTCGAACAGGAACTCGAGGTAGGCGCGCTCGTCCGCGTCTGGGGCGCGCCGGGCTCCGTAGGCCGCGAGTGCCATCACCTTGCCCGGCCAATCCCCGGACAGTGGCGGAGCCTCGCGCGCATCGGCAACGTGGTAGGAGAAGGAGTACTTGGAACCGGGCTCCCAGAGCGGTTCCCCGAGCGGCTCGATGCGCAGGCACTCGTCGATGCGATAGAAGCGCCCGAGCGCGCCTTCTTGAACCAGCACGTAGCAGGGCTGCCCCTGCTCGAACGGCGAAAGCCCGAACGAACAGAAGATGTGCGAGCGCTCGTGCGTGGAGCTGAACCGCTCCACCGGCCGTCCGAACATCCGCGCCGCGCGTCGCTGGACGGAGCCATCCGCCACCCCGTAGTAGCCGGCAGCCGAAGCTGGAGCGCGCGATTCCCAGCCCTTGATCCAACCGCTCTCGCAGACCACGTCGGGAAGGTCGGTGATCATCTCGAACACGTCGAGGAGGACCTTCGGAGTCAGACTCTGGAAGCGCGGGAACGAGTCCTTCTCGGCCTCGAGCGAAGACACCAGTTCGCCGTCCTCCACATGGGCCATGCTCCCGTCGTGACCGGGCTTCAGACTGAGGATTCGCATCGGTCGAGACTCAGCATGCAACTGGAGTTCACCGAGTGTGTGACGTTGTCGCGGTCGCACCTCGAGCAGGGCCGCTCAACAGCCCCGGAGACCGGAACTGAACCTCCAGGACGGCTCCATCATCAGGCTCATCGCGAACACGAAAGTCCGGACCTCACGGTCCGGCACGACGCAGGACGCTCCCGTCCAGATACAGAAGATCCGCAGAGGATGCCCGGAAGCAGTCCAGCGAGTTCTCTCGCGACTGACTCAGCGGCCGGCCCGCAAGATTCAACGAGGTGAGCAGCAGCATTCCAAGGCCGGTGCGCCGTTGGAACTCTCGCAGGACGCGGACCAACTCCGGGGTACTGTCATCGAGCACCTGGTATCGAGCGGTGCCGTCCGCGTGGACCACGGCCGGCACGCGCTCTCGGGTTCCAGGCCGCACTGCGGTCGCGAACGACATGTAGCGGCTCGGCAGTCGTCGTTCGAAGTAGTCCTCGACCCGCTCCGGCAGCACCACCGGCGCGAACGGCCGAAATCCCTCGCGACGCTTGATCACCGCGTTCATCCGATCGCGCATCTCCGCGCGGCGCGGATCGGCGAGGAAGCAGCGACGGCCGAGCGCCCGCGGACCGAATTCCGCCACACCCACGTGCCAGGCGACCACTTCACCGCGCATCAAGGCCTCGACGACTTCCCGCTCCGCGGCGGTCGGCACCTCGCCGTACGGTCCCCGCGTCCCGCCCGCGCCCCCGAAACGTTCGTCGGGACCCGAGAGAAACGGCGAGCCCGTGATCGAAAGCACATCGCCGAGGTATTCAGCGCCCCAGAGCGCCGCACCGAGCGCCACTCCGTCATCGCCCGGAGCGAACGGAACGTAGATCTCGTCGAATCCGGTCGCTGCGGCCAGCCGGCCGTTCGCGACGCAGTTCAGCGCGACACCGCCGGCGAAACACAGCCTCCATCCTCCTCGGGTCACCTCGCGCAACCACCGCACCTGCGTCGCGAGCGCCGCCTCCGTCTCCGCCTGCAACGTCGCCGCATACGCAACTGCCGCTGCGCACTCGTTGATTCCGACGTCGGGGTTCTGGTCACGCCAGGCACTGATCGCCGCCTCGATCCGGATCCGCACCTCGCTGTCAGCCAATCGGTGGATCGGCGGACCGGGATCACCCGATTCCACCGCGAAGAACAGGCCCGCACCGAGGGGCTCCCCATAGGCTGCGAGCCCCATCGTCTTGCCGCATTCGAGCGGCGACCCGAACAGCACGCGGGTCGCGTGGGCGTAGACCGGTCCGATGGTGGACTCGCAGGCCCTCCCGACCACCTTGCCGATCGGCTCGAGCCCGCCGGCCCCACCCGTGTAGTAGCTCTCCACCTCCCGGAGCAGGTCGCCTTGCCGGTCACGGAGCGAGTGTGCGTGCCACACGCGAAGCGCCCCCCGCCGCCAGGCATCGGCCTCCGCGCCGGCCGTGGCGCAGAGACCGGCCGGCGGACCGCCAGCACCGTCCATCACCAGGACGGCGGCATCGTGGAACCCGGACAGATGGAACGCAGTGCAGGCGTGAGCGAAATGATGCGGGATGGCCGCCGGAGGACGGCGGCCCGGGAGCGGCTGGGCGCCTTCCGCCTGCAGCGCGCGCGTGAGCATCGCCGGATCGGCATGGTCGACGTGCGACCAGACGGTGAGATCGACGTCCTCACGACCGACTCCGGCCACCGCGAGACAGTGGTCGATGGCCGCATCGATCTCGAGCCGACGTCGCCCACAGGAGATGCCGTCGCGCTTGAGCCGCGAGAGCCGCTCCTGCGCGATCGCGACGGTCGGCTCCCCATCGACGACCAGAGCTGCCGCGGAATCGTGGTGCGCGAAGGAGAGTCCGAGCACGATCACGGCGCGACCCTCGCGTCGTCACGCAACGCCAGAACGGCGGCGAGCGTGGTACAGAGCCGGGAGCCGTAGGCGTAGTGCGGCGTGCGCTGGACGTAGAAGCGCGCGAACGGCCAGAGGCCATCGGGCTGGCGAAACTCGAGGACTCGCTCACGCAGTCGTCGGGCGGCGTGGACCCGACCCCGCAGGCCGGCAGCCAACGCCAGGCGAGCAGACTGCAGCGGACAGGTCGGCTCGCAGCCGTCGACGAACTCGTCGACGCGGCGCAACGCCGCGGGGTCGAACCGGCCGGGGCCGCGGCACTCGAGCCGGGCGACCTGCTCGATCAGCAGGCTGCTGTCGAGGTAGAAGGCCGACGGCGCTGAGGCGAAGTCGTGGTGGCGAAGGAAGGCACCGAGGTACTCCAAGACCCCGACGAGGAGCCGCGATCCGGGCGCCACACGCAGCAGCAGCTCCGCCACGTGCAGATTGACCACGGGGTCGATCTCCGGTTCGACGCGACGGCCGAACCAGGTATCGACCGCTCCGCCCGAGCGACCCTCGGCGAACCCGGCGATGGGAGTCGCCGCGCGAAGCGCCGCACCCGAAGGGTCGCCGTACCCGCTCGCCAGGTCCGCCGCCAACAGCACCAAGCCGGTCGTATCGGCATCGGGTGGCACGTCGTCCACTGCCGGAGAGAAGCGCCAGCGCAAACCTCTGGAGGTCGCGATCGCCGAGGCGTCGGCCAACCCCAGGACCGAGTTGACGAATCGAGGTGATCCGCTCAGCTCCGTGAGCCGGACCGAGAGCAGCGCGTGGTCGAAGAGCGTGAACACGGGTTCCGCGCGCCCCTTCGCATCACGGCGTTCCATCAGGAACCGTCGCTCCGCGTGCATCGGCACGAGGACGTCCAGGGCATGGCGGAGGCAGCGGCGCGCCGCGGGGATCAACACGCCTCGACCTCCAGGCGGTCGAGCGCCCGATAGGTCAGGCTCGGACGCCACGCGGGAGCGCCGACGAGCTCGAGACGCTCGCAGCGACGTAGCATCTCGTGCACGCAGAGGATCGCCTCGTGCCTCGCGACTCCGGCCCCGGGACAGAAGTGGCTGCGATGACCGAATGCCAGGTGCGGGACGCGCGGCCGCTGCACGTCGAACCGATCCGGATCGGCGAACACGGACTCGTCCCGGTTCGCAGAGCCCATGACCAACGCCACCCGTGTCCTGGCGGGAATCGACACGCCACCGAGCCGATGGTCCGCGATGGTGCCACGATAGGTCACCTGGACCGGCGACTCGAACCGGAGCACTTCCTCGACCGAAGAGCGCACCAGCTCGGGCCGCCGACACAGCATCCGCATCTGCTCGGGATGCCGTAGCAGGCAATGGAAGGTGTTGGCGATCAGGTTTCTCGTGGTCTCGTGTCCCGCGAACAGGAACAACACCAGATTGGCGACGAGTTCCCGGTCTTCGATCCCACGGACGCCCGTGGCCAGGTCGACGACACCGCGGAGGAACGGCGTCCCGTGGCCGCGGCGCGCGCGGTGCACGAGTCCGGTCAGGATCGCCACGAGTTGGTCGACCACGCCATCCCCCGCATCCCAGGCCCGGGCGCTGCCGGGCTGCTCGAGCGCTGCGCTGATACCGTGCATCCAGCGGCGAAACGGACCGAGATCCGCGCACGGGATCCCCACCAGATCGCAGACGACACGGGCCGGGACGACGTACGCCAGCCCGTCGACGAGATCAGTCCGACCAGCCTCGCGGACTCGTTCCACCTCGCGCGAAACGATCGGTCGGAGCTGGACCGGAATCGCCGCCGCGAGCCGCTTGAGGGTGCGGTAGATCGGTGCCCGCAGCCGCGGGTGGTCGGGCGCATCGCGGTAGACCATCCAGTCGGCGATGACCGAGCCGAAGTCGCTGCCACGAGTCGCCGGGCGCGGCGGACCGGCGTAGCGGGGAACGCCGTAGTCGCGGACCAGGCCAGGATCGACGAAGGCCGCGGCGACCTCGTGGTGGCGCGTGATCAGACAGAGTCGAGACCCACCGACCGACTCCGCGAGGTGGACCGGCGCGTTGCTCCGGAGGACGCGGTAGTAGTCGTAGCGACGGTCCAGGACCTGCGCAGAGGCCGGGTCGGCGGCCAGCCAGTCCGGATCCCGCGGTCTCGCGGTGCCGCTCGCCGGCTCCGTCACGTGACGCGCCTCCGAGTGAATCCGACGATCCGCTCCGCAGCGCGGTCGGCCCCACCGTCCTCGCGTCCCGCACGTCCGAGCTGCTCGGCCCGACGACGAAACCCGGGATCCCCGAGCACCCGCTCGGCGGCCGCGCGCAGCGACGCGATCGACACGTCTTCGCGGTCTACGACCAGCCCCGCTCCGAGTTCGGCGACCCGCTCCGCGCAGGCGAGCTGCTCGGGGAACTGCGGCACGCAGACCATCGGGACCCCGCAATCCAGCGACTCCATCACGCTACCGGTTCCGGCATGGGTCACGAAGAGCTGCGCCGCCTGGAGGAGTTCGAGCTGGGGCACGAATTCGGTGATGACGATGTTCGGTGGCACATCGACCCAGAAGCCGGCCGGGAAGGTCCGCCCCACGACGAGCACGACATCTGCATCGAGCCACGCAAACGCCTCGAGGCAGGCGTAGAAGAACACCGGCTGGAACGTGAACACCGTCCCGAGCGAGACGAGCACGATCGGGCGGTTTCCACCGGAGGGTAGCGCCGGCAGCGGGACCGGTGGCCGCGATTCCCGCAGATGCGCGGGGCCGACGAACACCACGCTCTCGGGATAGCGTTCGGAGTGCGGATGAAAGGCGCGCGACATGAGGACGACCTCGAGTTCCTCGGGTTCGAGCATCAACTCGTGGAAGCCACGGCTCCGCAGCCGATGGCGGGCGAACCAGGGCCGCATCATCGAATCGAAGTCGGCGATCGACTCAGCGGTCATCATCGTACCGCGCAAGCGACCCGCCTCGGTGTCCCGGTAGTAGTCGAAGTCTTCCGAGAGCGCGAACGAGCCGTTCTTTCGCACCATCGGCAGCCCGAGACTCTCGCCGGCGAACCGGGCCGCGAAGGTGAACGCGTCGTAGACGAGCACGTCGGGGTGCAGCCGCGCGAGGGTCTCACGCAACGCGGGATACGCGGTGGGAACCTCCTCTGCCACCCGCTTCGGAATGTGCCCCATGGCGAAGCCGTCGAGCCGTCGAGGCGGCCCCCCGGCAAGGATCTGCGTCGGGTAGTCGTGCGACTCTGCACCCGCGGCACGCACCGCCGCCGCATGACTCTCGGGAGCGAGGTAGTGAACCCGATGGCCCCACTCGACGAGTCGTCGGACGATTCCGAGCGACGAGTACACGTGACCGGTCGCACCGATGCTCGCGAAGGCGATGTCGAGCTTCCTTCCCGTCCGTTCCATGTCCGAATCGCGGGATGCTACCCGATCCGCGCGAACCACCACATCCACCTTCTCGGCACCGGGACGACCCTCACGCCCCGCGCAGCGCGAAGCCGCAGAGCTTGTAGAGCAGCCGCGCGCCGACGATCGCGTCGACGGTCTCGACTTCGCCTGCGGGCCCCGGCGCGACCTCGCAGAGGTCGAAGCCGACGATCCGCTTGCCGCGCCGCGGCAGCGCCTCGAGCAGCAGGCAGGCCTCGGCGAACGACAGGCCGCCGGGCACCGGGGTGCCGGTGTTCGGGCACAGCGCCGGGTCCAGCCCGTCGATGTCGAAGCTGACCCAGACGTTCTCGGGCAGCGTGTCGACGATCTCGTCGCAGAGCGCCGACCAACGCTCGCCGTCGAGCAGACGCCGCCGCAGGTCGAGGTCGAAGAAGGTCACGACCCGCCCCTCGCTGCCTTCCATCCGCCGCAGCTCGCCCTCCGAGAAGTCACGGATGCCGACCTGCGCGATGCGTCGCACGCTGGGCACCTCGCGTAGCACGTTGTCCATGATCGACGCGTGGCTCTGGGTGAAGCCCTCGTAGGCCTTCCGCAGGTCCATGTGCGCATCGACGTGCAGGATCCCGAGCTCGTCGTGCCGCTCCGCCACCGTCTTGATCGCGCCCAGCGGACTCGCGTGGTCGCCGCCGACGATGCCCGGGACCTTGCCGGCATCGAGGATCCGCGCCACCTCGCGGCCCGACCAGTCGAGGATCTCGCGACCCGCCGCGTCGACTTCGGCGAGGACCGCCCGGTCGGTCGCGTCGTCGGGGTCGGCCCCGCCCTTGGCGATCACCGGCTCGGCGGCGCGGCGCGCGCTGGCCGCCAGCGCCTCGATCCGTGGATCGACCGCCAGCATGTGGATCCCGCGCTCGTAGACCCGCCCGTTCTGCAGGTCGTACAGGTCGACCTGGAAGCTCGCCTCCAGGATCGCGGCCGGACCGCGCCGGGTGCCCGGGCGGTACGACGTGGTCGCATCGAACGGCACGGGGACCAGCACGCAGCCCGCCTCGTCGAAGCCGTGGGGCAGACCGAACAGGCCCGCATCAGCGGACGCAGCCGCATCCGGATCGAAATCGCTCATCGCGCGCAGGATAGCCGGCAGCCGCGATCACCTCAGCTGATGACCGTCCCCGGTTTGCACTCTCGCACGAATGCAGCGAACCTGCGTGCCAACCGAACATGACCCACCACGACGACAAGCCGACGGTCACCGTCTACCGGACCCGCTCCTGCCCGTTCTGCATCGCGGCCGAGCAGTTGCTCAGAGACCGCGGCGTGCCCTTCGAGGAGGTCTACCTCGACGACCACCCGAACCGCCGCGCCTTCACCGCGCAGCTCAAGCCCGGCCACTACACCGTGCCCTTGGTGATGCGCGGCGACGAGGCCGTCGGCGGCTTCGACGACCTGCGCGCCCTCGATGTCCGCGGCTGCCTCAAGGCCGAGCTGGCCGGCTGAGCACCTCGGCTCCGGCGCGCGGAAGAAACGGCTCCCTGGTCGGGCGGGTCGACTCTCGTCGAAGGATCGTCAGGAGGAAGAAGAGGGTCTGAAGGAGGAAGTGCCCGACCAGGGAGCCCACCTCGTCTCGTGTCGCAGGACCATGCTTCCCGCGACGGGAGAAGTAGACCCCGTGCCGCGCAGAGTTACGGGCACACCGTGTCCGAGCGCTCGATTCCCACCGGCTCGGCGCCGCGAACCGCCGGCAGCAACGGCGACGGAGGCCGATCCCGATCCCGGACTCTGGAGATCGGCCATGCGATACTCGAGGCATGCCGCGCCTCTCGACCCTGCTCCTGTCCTGCGTGATGACATCGGCGGTCGTCGCCCAGGACGCACCGGACCCGACTCCTCCCGCGATCGACGCGTCGCGCTTCGACGAACTGCAGCGGCTGCTGCGGCCCGACAGCGACGCGCCCTGGCGCACCATCGCCTGGCGGATCGACCTCCTCGCCGCGCAGCGCGAGGCTGCGGCGACCGACAAGCCGCTGTTCGTCTGGGCGATGGACGGCCATCCACTCGGTTGCACCTGAAACAACGGAGTGGTCGACCGTGCGTCGACCTTCGCCAACCCCGAGCTGCTGACCTCGCTCCGCGACCGCTGTATCCCGGTCGCCCTGGACCAGGCCTACCAGCGGCGCCAGCAGGATGCCGAGGGCGAGTTCTACCGACGCATCGCCGGTCAGGGACCGCGCAGCGACTTCCGCTCGACGACCCAGGGTTTCTATCTCGCCACAGCGGCCGGCGAGCTGCTGCTCTACAACAACAACCGCGATCCGGAGAAGGTCGCGCGGCTCGTCGGCGAGGCGTTGCAGCGCTTCGACGATCGAGCGCCGGTTCGCGAAGCGGCGTCGCCGCTCGACAACACCGAGCCCGACGCGCGCTGGCACCCGACCCCACCCGAGGGTGGTCTCGTGCTCCGCGTGCACAGCAAGGTGCTCGGCGGCTACCCACCAACCACCGACGAACGTCGGCGGATCCTGCAGACCGCGCTCGGCCGCGACAACCTGTGGCTCACCGCCACCGAGCACCGCGAGCTGGTCGACGGCGGCCTGCCACGCAGTTCCCTGCTCCGGATCGCGTGCTTCCACCTGGTCGACGACACCCGCGGCGAGCCGCCGATGTGGCGTCCCGAGCAGATCCAGGTCCTCGACGTCTCCCGCGACGGCGACCGCATCTCGGGCACGGTGCGCCTCCGCACGCAGGACGGCCAGCGCGACTACGTGGCGTCGATCTTCGGCTTCGTCGGTGTCGATCGGGACCGCGTGACCCGCCTCGACCTGGTCGCCGACGGTCTGTTCCGGGGTGAGGGACCGTTCACGCCGGGCGCCCCAAGAGGGTGGTTCCCGTTGGCGGTGGCGTTCACGTTGGCGGACGGCAGCGATGTCGCCGATGCGATCCCGCCGCAGGGATCACGAGGCTGGGTGGACGGCTACCTCCAGCCCGGGACCCGGTGACCGACGCAGGAACCTCTGCACGGAGAACCGCAAGTCGAGTGACCACATCGGCCGGGAAGGAGGCTCCTGCCAGGCAATCTCCCGTGTCCGCCGATTTCCTGTCGCACACTCCTGTGCCTCGGCAAATCGCAGCCAGTCCCTCCCACCAACCGGAATACGAGACCATGACCAAGCTCACCAAGATCGCGCTCCTCTCCTCCCTCACCCTCCTCGCTGCAGAAGCCTCGGCGCAGGCGTTCCCATGGCGCCAGCAGGCCGCCGGCGGCACGCTCCCGCTGGTCCGTGAACGCACCTTCACGGCGACCGACGGCAACGTCTACTACATGTATGGCGGCCAGAGCAGCACCACGGTCACCGGCCGTGACGACCTCTGGTCGTGGGACGGCACGACCTGGACGCAGGTCACCGCGCCGGGTGCCGGCGCCGGCACCCGCGTCGGTGGCGTGATGGGCTGGGACCCGGTGCGCGGCAAGCTGGTGGTGTTCTCCGGCAAGGGCACCGGCAACGACTGGAACCTGTTCGACAACCAGACCTGGGAGTGGGATGCGACCAACGGCTGGGTCCAGATGACCCCGGCGACGCTCCCCGACCCGCGCTGGCTGATGAACGACTCGACCGTCTACATCCCCGGCGCCGGCGTGGCCTTCCACGGCGGTCTGGCCTGGGACGCGGCCGGCAACACCTACTCGTCCAACGAGACCTGGTTCTGGATCGGCACCGACTGGGTCCAGCTCAGCAACACCGGCCCGGCGGTCCACAACCACACCATGGTCTACCGCGCGGCGCACAATGACCTGATCCTGTTCGGCGGCACGGTCGCCGGCGGCTCGCCGAACTCCGACACCTGGCGCTTCGACATCAACTCGTTCGCCTGGACGCAGCTCACCACGACGACCACGCCGTACGCCGGCACCGGCGTCACCGGCCATCTCTCCTACTACAACCCGATCACCGACAAGGTGATCGTGCACGGTGGCAACGGCGGCAGCGGCACCAACGTGACCTGGGAGTTCGACGGCACCGATTGGACCGACATCACGGTCACCGGCGCGCCTTCCTGCCGCAACGGTGGCGCGCACTGGGTCGCCGCACTGAACGCGGGCGTGGCGGGCCCCATGAACGAGTCGAACGGCGCCCGCAACCGCGTCTGGCACCACGGCCCGCAGACCTGGGGCACCTTCGAGGTGATGGGCACGGACTGCCCGACCAGCGCGATGCTGACCGCGACGATCTCGTCGTCGGACATGCCGGCGATCAACGCGTCCCTCGACATCGACTTCGACAACCTCACGGCGGGCGTCCCGTCGCTGGCCGTGGTCGGCCTGTCGGACACCTTCCTCGGTGCCATCCCGCTGCCGCTCGCCTTCTCGGTGATCCTGCCTGGCTCGGGCGCCGGTTGCTCGCTGCAGGTCTCCAACGACCTGTTCAGCCCGCTCCTGAACGTGACCAGCGGTAGCGCGACGCTTTCCCTGCCCTTCCCGAACGACCCCGCGCTCGTCGGCGTGAGCTTCTACGTCCAGAACGTCCAGGTCGAGATCGGCACTCCGGACACCGCGTCCAACTCGAAGTACGCCAAGGTCACGATCGGCGAGATCTGAGTTCGTCGACGCGGCGACCGGCGCGCCGGTGAGACCGCGCCGGCTCGACCGCCACGACGAGCAGAGACGCGTCGTCGAGCACACCGTGCAGCGGGGGCGGATCCGAAGGGGTCCGCCCCCATCTCGTTTGGTCCGCTCGTAGCGACGACGACTCGTGCTCCGCCGAGATCCAGATTGGTCGTTGGATCAGCGACGACGCCTTTCGCTGGCCCTCGCCGCAACGATCGTCCCATTCGGGATCCGCCCATACGCGACTGGCGCAAGACCGAGGAAGCCGACTCGATACCGATTCCACACCCGGTAGAGGTCCTTCATCGCACGGTCTCGAGTCCGCCCCTGGTCGCCCGGCTCATTCCTCATGCCACGGGCGCGGGCGATCTGGACGCGCAAGTTCGTCGCCCAGTTCGTGGCGAGTCGGCCGGCATCCTGGTCGGCAGCATGGAAGACTCGGTCCAGCCCATCTTCCACCCAGACGCGAAGCTCGGCGGTACCCACCGAGTACTCTGCATCGACGACGCGTTGACGGGTTGCGACGGACCATGAGGACTCGTCCTGATAGGCCTTCGGATCGAGCAGCTGATCGTCCTCTCCGTCGATCAGCGGAAGCGAGTTTCGCGGCTCGAGGGTCCGAGACAGGCCCACCCCCTCATGACTGAATCGAGGACCGGAAAGCTCTGCAGGAGGAGCTGCTGCCACTCGGTCCTCGGTGGGCGAGTCGATCGGATCGGGCATCGCTTCGCCTCGGTCCGGATCCTCCCGAGTGTCGTCGTCCAGTTGGGGCTCGAGAGGAGAAACCGGATCGACGAACTTCGGTTCGACACCAGTCCGGATGGGGCGGGGCACCAACGTGCTCGCTTCGCCCGGCCGTTCCCGGATGCTGGCAATCTCCGAGCTGGGAATGGGCGGAGAAACCAACCGCTCGACGGAAGCAGTGGAGTCCATCGGGTCGGGCTCGCCATCGAGCGATGCCGTCCTCGCGCCGCCCATTGCGAGCAGGACCAGGACCGCCATTGCCGAGGCCCCGACGATCGCGCCAAGAAGCACCTCACGCCGAGCACGAGAGCGCCGTTCCGCGATCAGTGCATCGACTCCCTTCCTCGCTCCTCTGGGCATGCAGGCAACATGATGCCAGCCGAGCACCGTCTTCACACCCGGATGTAGTCGTCGCTGAGCACGCGTCGAAGGTCGCGCGCAGGTAGACGTCCACTCGGCCACCGCCGCGCTTGCCCCGCGGAACCGAGTTGAGGAGTCGCGCCGCTCACTCGGAGCGGGTTGGTGCTAGTGGTGTGATGCATAAATAATGGGCATGTAGTTCGGCCTCCGCACGACGTCTCGCCGTATCGGTTCTCGGAGGTAGACGATGCGCGTAGCAGCCGAGATCACCCTCCCCCTGTGTCAGGCTAGT
>JAUILN010000006.1 GCA_030432695.1 bacterium
TTGGCGTCGCGGATGCGGTCCTCGGACCGTAGCGAGCCCAGTAGCATCGTGAGGAGCCGGATGCGGTAGTCCCGCACGTCCGGATCTGTGGGAAGCCAGGGGGGTGACCCCCTGGCTGACCCGTCACCGCGACAGACTTTGGGTGGGCGCGTGCGGGAGTTCGCGGGGGAGAATGGTCGGCATGGAGATTCTGCGTCGGTCGCTTGCCGCTCTCTGTCTGGTGCTCGCTGTTTCCTCGACGACGGGGGCGCGCGCCCAGGAGAAGTCGATCGGCAAGAAGCAGCCTGCTCCCGACGCTCCCGCGTTCGAACCCGCCACCGAGATCGCCCGCGGTGCGGCGATGCTCCTCACCACCCAGGAAGGCGAGGACCAGCGCGAGTGGCCCTACGAGGGCGTCTACCGGGCTCGCGAGGGCTCCCGCCGTCCGGTCATCCCGATCGGCTACCGCGTCGGGGGCACGTCGATCGTGAGTCTCGCATTGCTGGAGGCGCCGGGTTGGGGCGACGACATGGCACGTCAGGAAGCCGTCGCCCGCGCGCTGGGGTTCGTGCTCGAGTCGCTCGCCGACAACGAGTTCCTGCAACCGTCCCTCGACGACACCTACGACGTCCGCGGCTGGGGCCACATCTACGCGCTGTCCTTCCTGCTGCGCCTCCGCGATCTCGAACGCGTGCCCGAGGAACACGCCGAGACCGTGGATACCCGGATCACCTGGCTGGTCGATGCGCTGCAGAAGACCGCGATCCCGCAGTTCGGCGGCTGGAACTACGCGGGCCGCGGCCGGCCGTCGCCGTTCATGACCGCACCGGGACTGCAGGCGCTGTTCCATGCGAAGGCCCGCGGTGAGGACGTTTCCGACCAGGTGCTCCGCGACGGCCTCGACGCCCTGGAGCGCGGCCGAGCCACTGCTGGCAGCATCGCCTACGCCGTGCCGGCCGAGTCTCGCGCCGAAACCGGCGAGGAGGAGCTCGGCATGATGGACCTGCTCCCCGGCTCGATCGGCCGGATGGTCTGCGTCGAGTCGACCCTCGACCTCGCCGGCCGTGGCAGCCAGGCGCGCCTCACTGCTGCGATCGAAGCTTTCTTCGAACACCAGGCCGAACTCGAGAAGCGCCGCAAGCAGAACGGCACGCACATCCAGCCGTACGGCGTCGCGCCCTACTACTTCGTCTTCGGTCACTACTACCTCGCCCAGGCGATCGAGCGGCTGGAAGACGAGGCGCTGCGCACCGCGTCGCGCGCACGGCTGCACGAGATCCTCGCCGGGATCCGCGAGGCGGAAGGCGGCTGGAACGACCGCGTCTTCCCCCGTTCCCGCAGCTACGGCACCGCGATGATGATGCTCGCCCTGCAGATGCCCGACCTGCCGCCGCCCTGCGGCTACGTCGCCGCGAAGTAGCCCGGAATCCGGCGCGTCTGGCCGTCGCGATCCGCCATGATCCCGCCGTGCACAACCACTTCCTCCACCTCGCACTCGGCCGCGTGGTCGACGCGCTGCGCGGCGGCGCCGGCGAAGAGGCCTGGGCCGAGGCCGACAAGGCCCTGCGCCTCGCGAATCACGACGACCCCGAGCTGTTCGAGTCCGACCTCGCGGTCATCGTCGAGCTCCGCGACCTCGACGAACTCACACCGCTGGTCGACGGCTGGCGCGACGGTTCTCGCGATCTGCCGGAGAGCGACAAGGCGATCCAGATCCGCGCGATGAAGGCGCTGCGCAAGCGCCTCAAGCTGGCCCGCCTCGATGACGAGTCACGGATCGGCGGCAGCGCGCTCACCAGCGGTTCGCACTCCTCGATCAGCGGCGTGAAGGCGCCCGAGCAGTATCCCGCCGAGGTCTGGGAAGTCCTCGAGAAGCGCGGCCGGGTGCGCAACGTCGGCCACGGTCTCTACGAACCGGTCGGCTGACGTCCGCCGGTCGTCCTACGGCGACGGCCACGCGCGCGCCTCGGGCGGCGACTCGATCCGCTCGGGCCGCATCGCGTCGAAGTCGGCGAGCTGCTGCTCGACCGGCGCTCCGCCCACCAGCTGCGCCGCGAACAACCCCGCGCCGCGCGTGAACACCAGCCGGCCGGGCCGGTCGAAGTCTGCGCAGCGCACGTCGGGGAGCGGCACCTCGCCCTGCGCGGTCTCCAGGTGCCACGTCGTGCGGCCGTCCCGGCGTCCCTCCCGCGTCGTCCGCACCAGCGCCGCGGTCGATCCGGTGACCCGCTTCGCCCAGCACTCGGTGACTCCCGGCGCGCGCTCGCTCCGCCGTTCCCAACCGTGCGTCTCGAGCAGCTTGGGCCGCACCGGCCGCGTCACGTCGACCGGCCCGTCGATGCACGCGACCCGTAGCCGTGTCGGTCGATGCTCCGCGTGGCTGCGGTTCTCGTAACCGTGGAACAGCAGCAGCGCGCGCCGCCCCGTGAACACCCCGCCGCCCATCCAGGTGTCGCCCTTCGGCCAAAGGGCCAATGCCGTGAGCCAAGGCGGACGACTTACCGCGGTCCATGATTCGCGATGGGTGCGAAGGTGCGGGCCATCGTCGTCACGGTCGTCGAACGCCACCGGCCGATGCCCCTTGTAGGCGAAGTAGACCAGCAGCTCGCCGTCCGGCGACAGGTCGCAGCGCTCCTCGTAGATGCGGCCGTGGAACCACTGACCCGCGTCGAACGCATCCTGCCGCGTGTCCCAGCGGATCACCCGGACCCAGCGCGCCGGTCCGCGCCGGAACACCACGCCCACGTCTGCGTCGCGCGCCAGCACGGAGTGCAAGCGCGCTGGGGGAGGGGAGCGGCGGTGGTGTGCGGGGTCAGCGATCCACCCACCATAGAGCCGGCAGCGAGGCTTCGATTCCACGATCGGTCCACACCGCGGCCTGCATCCGGAACGCGTCGCCGAGTCCCGCGCGCGCCGGCCACGCGGCCTCCAGGATCCCCGTGCCGTCCGGCCCGGTCGCCAGTGCGCCGAGCGGCACCGTGGTCGCGGCATCCAGCCAGAGGCCGAGCGGCGAGCCGGGCCACGCCGTCGACGGCGCCGGCAGGCTGACCATCACCACCGCGTTGGTGTCCGGTGGCCCGCTCGCCTCGACCCGAAGGTGCGACGGCGCCGCCAGCGATGCGCGCGAGGGCGCCGCGCGCAGCGCCAGCACCTCCCGATCGCGCCGGACCTCGAGTCTGCCGGTCAGCGCCGAGCGCGCGCGCGAGCCGTCGTTCAGCACCGCCCGCGGTCCGAGCTCCAGCGTGCTCGCTTCCCCGCCCCCATGCACCGCCGACTGGAACAGGTTGTTGCCCGACGACCCGCCGCGCAGCCGCGCCACTCCGGTGATCCACAGCGCGCTCGCGTCGACCTCCACCGCGGGAGCCACGAGCTGACCGGTCGGGTCGTCCGAGCCCTGCAGCGTGCCACCCGCGATCGCCACCCGGCACTCCACCGCGCGCAGTGCGGGTCCGGTGCGTCGCCCCTGCATGCTGCCGTGCCCGGTGAGCACGCAGTCGACGAGCAGTAGATCGCCCACCCGCGCCGCATCCACAGCCGGCACCCCGTAGGTCGTCACCCTTTCCAGTGCGACCTGCGCGCAGTCGCGGATCCACACGCTCGGTGCCCTGACCCGCGGATTGCGACCGGCTCCGACCGCGACGTCACAGATGTGGACCGCGCCGCGGTTGTCGTGCAACTGCAGCCGCAGCTCCAGTCCATCGAGGATGCCGAAGCCGGCGAGCACGAAGCACTGGTCGCGCGGCACGTGGTGCACGCGCAGCGCGCCGCCGGTCGGATCGAGGCGGGCGCCCGGGTCGCCCACGATCGTCACGCCGAGCGTGACCTCGAGCGGCAGCGGGTGGATGCCGGGGGGGCAGCGGATCACGTCGCCTGGCTGTGCGGCGTCGAGTGCTGCCTGCAGCGAGGGGTGG
This sequence comes from bacterium, assembly GCA_030432695.1. Taxonomy (GTDB): domain Bacteria; phylum Planctomycetota; class UBA1135; order UBA1135; family UBA2386; genus JAUILN01. The sequence continues at coordinate 3,891 of JAUILN010000006.1, forward strand.
GTCCCGCGCGGCGGGTCGGAGCGGGTCCCGACGACCAGTGTGCGGGGGGCTGCGGGCAGGGCAGCACAGAGCGTGAGCGCGACGACGCCGAGCGCGCCGCGCAGCAGCAGGTGGGGCAGACGGGTCTCCATGTCTCTCCTCGAGTCAGCGGTGCCGTCGACCTCCCGCGGGAGCAGGGGCGGAAGCCGAGGCGGTCGTCGACCGGGAGGGACCGGTCCTGTGCATTGCTGGGGTGGCGGTTCGGACGCGCGAGCCCGACCCGAACCGACGGGAATCCTTCCGCGGCGCAGGATTCCTGCCGCGAAGGAAAGCGAGCGGGTGGCCGGTGTCCGATGCCGTGCCGTGTCACCGGACCGTGGCAGGGTCGGCTTGATCCCGGCGTGTCCCACACACACCGGGCCGTCCCTTGGAGGACACAAGGAGTGAAGGCGCCACGACCGGCCACCCGCTCATCCTTCAGGCAAGGAACGGCTGCGTTTCGCGGCGGAAATCCGAGATTGATTCGCCGACCGACCCCGGGGCTCGTCGGGCGCGCCTCCCCAGCTATCCTGGGGATCCCCCCAGCTCCGCTCCTCTCCCCGGACTCTCGCCCCGCCGCCCGGCAGCCCCCGCCGATGCTTCGTTTCCCGCTCGTCGCCTGCCTCGTCGTGGCGTTCTGTCACGCCTCGCTCCTCGCCCAGGACCCGCCGACGCCGTCGTTGAGTCGCGGTCCGGCCGGTGGCTACCGGATCTCCGATGCCGCGGGCGAGCTGCTCCGCTTCGATCCGCCGCAGGTCGACGGCGCGACCGCGGTGGTCGAGGCCCGGCGCGAGGACGGCGGCTGGCTCCACGTGACGATCCGCTGGCGCCTGCTCCGCCAGATCACCCTCGACGACCTGCCGGTGGTGTTCCGCCTCGGCCTGCAGCCCGACTTCCGCTGGCTGCCGCACCTGACCCCGGTACCGGGCTCGGTGATCTCGCAGCAGATGTTCCGCTCGCCCGCGGCGCTGTTCGCCGAAGAAGACCGCTGCCTCGCGCTGGTGCCCGACCTCGACCGGGTCGGCCAGGCCCCCGGCGGCACGTGGTACATGGACCACGACGCGCCCGCCGGCACCCTCACCCTCGGCATGGCGAAGACCTCGGTCGCCGCGCACGTGCTCTACCAGCGCAACCCGGGGATGCTGATCGGACCCTTCAACGTCGAGCTGGCGTTCCGGGTCCGCGCGTGGCTGGAGGGGGATCGGATCCGCGACCCCTTCGGTCCGGTGACCAGCATGCTGTGGGATCGCCACGCGAAGCCCCTGTGGGACGCCGGCGAGCCCTCGGTCGCGGCGCTGCAGCCGCAGGTGCGCGAGGCCTACCGCTGGATCGACAACCAGCAGGACCGGGCGTGGCACGAGTTCACGCTGCGCGGCCGTGCCGTCGGCGGCATCCAGCAGATCCTCGACGTCTCCTGGTCGAACGGCTGGACCCAGCCGCGCTTCCCGCTGCGCTTCGAGATCTGGAACCAGGCCTGGTTCTCCAGCCTGCGCTCGGCCGCCGGCATGCTGCGCTGGGGTCGGCGTTGGGGCGACCGTGACCTGTTGGTGAAGGCCTCGCTGTGCAAGGCGCTGGCCCTGTCGGCACCGCGGACGAACGGGCTGTTCCCCGCGGTCTACGCCGCCGATCCCTTCGGCGCGGGTCGCGCCACCGCGCCGACCGCCGCCGACTGGGAGGCGGGCCGCTGGACCAACTCCGACCGCATCCCCACCGAGCGCGGCATCACGCGCGACTGGTTCCACATCGCCGACTCCAGCACCACCGCACTCTGGATGGTCCGCTGGTTCCGCGACCTCGAAGCCGATCCCGAGCTGCTCGACTACGTCGAACCCTACGCCGAGGCGCTGCTGCGCCTGCAGCGTCCCGACGGCTTCTACCCGGCCTGGATCGACCCGACCGGCACCGGCGCCGCGCCGGTCCTCGCCGATTCGGTGGAGTCCGCGGTCTCCGCGACCTTCCTGATCGAGCTGTTCGAACTCGGCGCCACCCGCGAGCCGCGCTTCCACGATCCGCGCTATCTGATCTCCGCGCTGCGCGCCCTCACCGCCGTCGCGCAGGGTCCGGCCGCCGAAGGCCGCTGGGAAGACTTCGAGACCTACTGGTCGGACAACGACGTCGGCCGGCTCACCAACGTCGGCCGCAAGTTCGTCCGCAACGACCTCTACAAGCAGAACAACCTCGGCATCTTCTGGGTCGCCGAGGCCCTGCACCGCGCGTGGCGGATCAGCGGCGAGCGCGAGTTCCTGCTGCGCGGCCGCGCGATCCTCAACGAGCTGTCGATGTATCAGCAGGTCTGGCAGCCGCCGTTCATGCCGGTCGCCGCGCTCGGCGGCTTCGGCGTGATGAACGCCGACGGCGAGTGGAACGACGCGCGGCAGAGCCTGTTCGCCCCGCTCTACCTCGACTACGGCACCGACCTCGGCGACCGCGAGCTGCTGCAACGCGGCGCCGCCGCACTCCGCGCCTCGTTCACGCTCGGCTTCGGCAAGTACCACGACGACATCCGCCCCCTGTGGGACCAGCGCTTCCCGTTCCTGCTGCCGACCGACCACGGCTTCCACAACGAGAACCACGGCCACTTCGGCGTGACGGGGCGTGATGGCTCGGGCCTGGTGTTCTTCACGATCTTCGACTGGGGTGCCGGTGGTGCCTCCGAGTCGGCCGCGCGGATCTTCGACCGCTACGGGCAGCTCCACGTGCGCGAGGATCTCGGCTTCGCGGTGGGCCTGGACGGGCTGCGCGTGAAGGGCGACGTGACCGCGCCGGGCTACCGGATCCTCGACTTCACCGAACCGGCGACGCACGAGGGGAAGGTGGAGGTGGTGGACTCGCAGGGGAACCGGACGCGGCGGGCGGTGGAGCGGTTGTGAGGTGATGGTGGGGGCTGGGTGTGCCGCGTTGGCGGGTCCGTGCTGTCCGCCGACCCTGAGCGGGCTCAATCGTTCACGATCGACGATGCTCGGCAGGTCGTATCCACCTTCTCGCTTCCGCATGGTCATCGTCGCCCGAGGCCGGGGCTGCCGGATACTCCGCGTCGGTCGTCGGATTCCGGAGAGAGGTGATGTGGGGCGGGATCATCCAGTCTCGCCGGCTGGCACTGAGAGGGACCGGGTGTCGACCTCATGCAATGCGGGTGCTGTCCCTCCCAACAGGTTCGGGAATGGTCTCAGTTCCCAGGCCACGGGATCTCGGTTGTGGCGCCGGCTACCACCTCGCTCTCCCCGCTGTGCTCCGCTGCCTCGTTCTCGCCGCCCGGCCAGAACCGCAAGCGCCATCGGGCGGTGCCTGGCGCGCGCGCCGACTTCATCGTGCCGCGCAACGCCGCGGGCATGGTCCGTGCGTGTCGGACCACGCGCCACTCGCCATCTGCGTCGGCCACATCGACTTGGATCGTGCCTTCCGACAGACTCGCCGGAAGGCGGAAAGCCAGTGTGCCCGCTCGTTCGGGTCGCAGCGTGACGTGCGTCTCGGAGCCTGGCCTGGCGGTGAACCAGGTTTCGGCGAAGAGCCCGTGGCCGAGGATCCGTAGGCATACCGGACTGTTCGGCGTGACGCGGGCGAGCCGGACGCGTTCGGTCGTGCCAAGGTGGAAGACTCCCGTGTTCGGCGTGAGGCGGAGCGACCCTCCGCGCTCGTCGACCGCGTGCGACTGCTCGTGTTCTTGCAACAGGCTGACCGCTATCGAGCGGATGGACGCGCGCTCGGCATTGGTGAGCTTGCTCGTGTCGAGAGCGCAGATCACCGTCGCCGGCTGCCAGAGGTCCATCCGAAACTCCGCGACGGGCTCGTCTCCGATCTCCAGGACCCGGACACCACGACGGCCGTCGGTCGCGCGGACGATCAATCGGTAGCGGCCGGATTGGACGTTCTTGGCAGTGATCTGGCCGAATGCGATCTCGGGGAGCGGTCGAATCTGTGCCGAGTCGATCCCGTCGCCGAGCAGGGGCTGCAGCTCGACCTCGCTCGGTGGTAGAGGACGACCGGTGTCTCCGTCGACGACAGTGACGTGAAGGTCGATCAGGTCGCCTTCTAGCCGCCGCAGCACGATGACTTCTCCTTGGCGGCGGCTGATCTTACGGCTTGCGGCCGGCTCCCAAGCTGTGCGTGGCTCCGGCGGGTCGATCCACAAGTCATCGTGGATTGCGGTTGCATCAGGGAATGCGAACACACCGTCGTGCCCGGTGGCCTCAGGCGTGCTGCGAAAGTGGGAACCTCCCTCCAACCCGAGCGAGCACCGTGCGCCCGCGATGGGAACGCCGTGCTGGTCGACCACGCGGCCGTTCACCGGAGCGCGCGGATCGACGACGATGTCGTGCTCTACGGTGTCACCATCTTCAGGGATCTCGACCTGGCTGGCCACCCATGGGTAGTCCGCCCCTTCGGCGATGAGGAATGCGGGTTCTCCATACGCGGATGGCTCCATCGCGTAATGGCCGTGCTCATCACTGACTGCCGACACAGGATCGCCGTTGCCGCGCACCGTGATCCCCGACACGGGTGAACCATTTCGGGTCAGCACGCGCCCTCGAATGCGGACCTCACGTTTCGCGTGGAGTGTGATCACTACCTCCTGCAGCCGCCCCAGGACGGGCTTGGCCGCGGTCTCGTTCTGGACGTAGCCGTCGAGCTGCGCGATCACGATGTAGTTGTCGGACGGGCCCTGCCGATGGTTGGCGTCGCCACTCCGTAGCTCTGGAGACATGGGCAGACGAGGCAGGTCCGCCCGGCCGTCGACATCGGTTTGACGGCGGAACAAGGCCGTCAGCTCGGGGAACTCCGGTGGCGGCGAGGCCCATCTCAGCGACCACATCGGCGCCAAGCCGAAGGGCAGGAAGTGGGGGGTCGCGTAGACCGTTGCGCCGGCGAGGGCGGCGCCTGCTTCGTCGACCACTCGGACCGCGAGCCCCCCGTTGGGCTGCAGGCGGATCTTCAGGGGGTCGAGTTGCTCCTGACCGGGGGCGATTCCGAGCCGCACGCGGCCGATGCCCGTCGAGGTGATCGCCGCGAGCTCGAGTTCTCCACCCGCCGGTGGGGTGAGGCGCTCCGCGAGCGCGAAGGCGCCTCCTTCGCTGGTGAATCCAACCGTGCGACCGTGGTACATCGAAACGAAGCTGCCTTGATACGAGGGGTCCCAGAGCAGCAGCCGCGCTGTGCCCTGCAAGGGCTGTCCGTCACTCTCGAAGACGCGGCCGGTCACGGCGACTCCGCGGACGAGCCGGATCGTCCCGAGGTCGAGCGTTCCGTTGGTAACCCGCTCCTGCACATCCGCGTCGAGCCTGACTTCGCGAGTCGCCAGCCCGGGGGCGCTGACGAGCGCGAGCCGATAGGCGACCCAATCACTGTCTCCCCACCACGGTGATTCGATCAGGAATCGGCCCCGACGGTCGCTGATGGTCTTGGGATTCGGATACCGCTCCAGCGAGGGTTCGTTCGTCAATCGAACCGTCGCGCCCGCAATAGGAGAGAGGGTCACGGCCGAGACGGCGACGCCGGTCACCTCGCAGGGCGGTCGGCTCTCGGGAACTTCGCCGCGCGTCGTCGCAGCTCGGCTGCTTCTCGGTTCTTCGGCGGCCGACGCGGCGGGTCCGGTGTCCGGCCGGCCGCCGTGTGCATCAGCCGTGCTCATTGTCGGTCCGTCGTTGGTGGGAGCCGGCGCGGCATGGTTCTTCGGTTCGGTCAGAACCCAATACCCGAGCGACGAGAACAACAGAATGGCAGATGCGGCTGCGAGGATATGCTTGACGTTCATGGCGAAGGCAACGAGGGTGATCGAGGCTGCCGTGCCCGACGACAAGGTCGCGAGAGACTGCGGCCTCGCGATGGGCACCAGCGCGATCAGCCAAGCGCGACGGTCGCCGTAGCAGCCGTCGAGTCGTGCGCGCAGTAGAGACAGCCCGCGCTGCAGCCGAGTCTTCACGGTGGCGAGCGGAACGCCGAGCTGGCCGCTGATCGTTCGTGGCGGCAGGTCGTGCCAATAACGCATCACGACCACCGTGCGATACGGCTCGGCAAGGGCAAGGACAGCGTTCGCCAGATCGCGATGCATCTCGGCATCCGCAACCACGTCGTCGGTGGCCGGGTGCGAGCCCGACCGCGCCGCGAGGGTCTCGTGCCGGCGCTGCCGGTCGCGATCGCGCACCATCCGGCGTGCCAGGTTTCGCGCGACGGTAGCGAGCCATCCTGGAGTGGTGCCGCCGTGTGGTGGGCGGTGCAGCGCCGCCGCGTACGCGCTCTGTACGACGTCGTCAGCACCCTCGACGCTGCCGAGAATGGACCGCGCGAGCGCGCGAAGCGCGCGGCCTTGCTCCTGCATCGTGGCTGAGGTGCGAGTTTCGTCAGAGGACATGACGGTCACGGTCAGATTCCCGGAGGACCCGGATCGGACTCTGGAATCCTGTCAGATTCCGCGCGCGGCCGCGCGAAGCGGGGCGGGGACCGCCTCGCTCGGGAGCTTGGGACGCACGCCAAGATCCTCCAGTGTCGTCGCAATCGTCGACCGGGCGACCGAGCTTGTTCAGCATCGCCCTGGATGCGGCGGCGGCACCTGTTGGGCCTGACCACGGCCATGTCGACGATCAGCTCGCGGATCGCATTCATCCGACCGGTCTTGCCGGTCCGCGCGCCCTGGTGCGTCCACCTCGCCGCGATCGCGTCCGCGTGCGCGCGCAGGGACCGTTCCAAGTCGTCCGCCGCCCCGCCGGCGTCGATTGGATCCCCGACGGCAGCAGTAATCTGCTCGCCACATACGCCACTTCGGCCACCGCACCTCCTGGCGCCGGCTGAAGCCCGAGGATGCCGCCACCGGGGTGTTCCTCGACACCGACTACGAGTTCGACGCCTTCGGTCGGACCTCGGCGATCCGCGACGCGCGGATCGGGTCGTCGCCGCCCCAGTTCACCAGCTACGACTTCGTGTACCACGACTGGGGGGTATCGGATCGCGTTCTGCCGGGTGGCCGGCTCTTCACGGAACCCTCACATCGAGGTCATCGGTCGTTCGCCGGGAGGCGCTACGGAAGCGCGGGCACTCCTTGCCACTCATGCGACGCCTTACGACCCTTGCGCAGCTCATCGCCTGCGCCGTTCTTCCCGCCCAACAGGACTCCAGCGAGACCGCGCCGTCCGCCGAGATCCTCGCCCCGGTGGTCGACTCGCCGTCCTTGCAGGCCGCTCGCCAGGTGCACACCGGGTTCGCCGAGATCGCCGAGCACGTGTGGCCCTCGGTCGTGACCGTGCGCGCCTACGAGCGCATGGCCGAGGACGAGGAGCATCAGACCGACTACCGGGGTTGGGTGGTTCCCGCCGAGGCCAGCTACGAGGGTTACCGCGAATACGCGGCGCTGACCGGCTGGGTCGTCGACGAGGACGGCGAGATCCTCACCTGCAACCACGGGCTGCTGAAGCCCGACGGCTCTCCGCCAGACCTGATCGACTTCGAGACCAACGACTTCCAGCGGATCATCGCCGAACGGGTCGGGATCGAGCCGACGGTCAATCTGGCGATCCTGCAGGCGATGGTCTGGCCCAACACGCACCCCACCAAGAAGCTGCCGGCGCTGCAGTGGGGGGACAGCGAGGCGCTTCGCTCCGGCGAGTGGCTGCTCGCGTTCGGCGATCCTTCGGGCCCGGGGCGCTTCCTCCAGGTCGGAACCTTCATCGCACACCCACAGCGCGACTGCTACCAGGACCTCCTCGGCTCGTTCTACATCCAGGTCGGCATGGTCGCGCATCCGCAGGCCTATGGCGGGCCGATGGTCGACCTGAACGGTCGGGTGGTCGCGATCACCGCGCCGAACCAGACCTCGCCTGGGGCGTGGGGGGAATCGAGCCGGCTTGGCATCGAGTTCGGGCTGCCGAGCAAGATCGTCGAGAATCTGCACCTGGCGATCCGGGAGGTGCGCAGCTTCGAATCACCGTGGCTCGGTTTCGCGGTGATGAGCCGCCCCGAACTCGCCAAGGCGCGGGGCATCGAGGAATACCACGCGATCGACAAGCCGCGGAACGGCATCCTGATCGAGAACGTCTTCGATCCGGGTCCTGCGTTCGCGGCCGGTCTGAAGCCGGGCGATTGGCTGGTGACGTTCAACGAGACGCGCATCGTCACGCCGGTCGACTTCCAGAAGCAGCTCTACCTCGCCGGGATCGGCAACGGGGTCCGGGTCGAGATCTTCCGCGACGGCGAGCAGACCTGGCACGACCTCGTCGTCGCGAAGCGGCCGCCCGAAGCGCGGCCGCGCTGATCAGCCGCCGGGTTCGAGCGGCAGGTCGTGACCGAGTTCCTTGCCGGTGAACAGCAGGAGTTCGGTCTGCTGCTCGAGGCAGGCGATCGCACGCCCCATGGCCTGCCGCCCCGCGGAGTCGTCTTCGCCGAGGAACGCCTGGTCGAACGGTTGCGGGATCGCGGCCAGGGCCTCGGTCGTCTTGTCGAGTCCCGCCTGCAGTGCCCGAGCGAGGTTCGGTTCGCGCGTCCGGATCAGCTCGATCAGGCCGGGGCCCCGGGTTCCGTCGACCTCACAGCCGAGCACGACCGCACGGAGTCCCGCTTGGTTCGAGACGAAGTCCTGCCAACTGTTGTCGCTGAAGCAGCTGTGTTCCTGTTCCTGGTCGCGCGTCTCGTAGGCGACGACCATGCGTTCGCCACCGAGTTCGAACGCGCTCAGCACCGTGACGCCGACCAGCATGCGCCGCACGGAAGCGTCGACCTCCGACTCGAAGCGCTCGCGGTAGGGAGCTCCGGGTGCCCAGGCCGCGCGCAGTTGGCCCAGGTGATCCACGAGCAGGCCGGTGATGGCGCGCAGGTAGTCGCAGCGTCGTTCGGCATTGCGACCGACTCCTGCTTGGAAGTCCGTGTACGGCCGGTCGCCGGGGCCGGTGCTCGAGAGGTCCTGACCCCAGAGCACGAACTCGATCGCGTGCCAGCCGACGCAGATGTTTGCCTCGCCGCCGCGCTCATTGGCGAGCACGAGGATCGCGGCGCGGAGGTTCGGGAACTGCTCCGGGTCGTTGATGATGCCGGAGTCGGGCTGCCCCTCGACCGAGTCGATATAGGCCTCGTCGACCGGCCAGGCATTGAGCAGCGGTTCGAGGGGCTCGATCGGGCCGTCGTGGAAGCGCAGGGCCTCGGTCATGCCGTAGGCCGCGCGCGCCGCGAGCCAGGCTTCGCGCGCCGCTGCGAGGGTCTCGGCGCTCGGTGCTGCGATCAGCTCGTCGATGCGGTCCTGGAGCTCGAGAGCGAGCGCCTCGACCCGTGCATAGAGATCGTGGCACCAGGTCGCGTGGTGCTTCACCACTGCTTCGGGAGTCGCTTCTGCGGGAGCCTGCGCGGTGAGCGCCGAAATGCCTGCGAGAGTGCCGAGCAGCAAGGCCCGGCCGAGCGATCGACTGATCATGCAATCCAGATGGTGAAGGACTGTCGGTCGCGGGACGGGCCCGTCAGGCCATTCCGCTCCGCGACCGGTGCCTCTATACGCTGTCTCGAGCGGATCAGAACTGCACTTCGACGCCGTCCGACAGCGCGAACGTGCCGTTCGGGTCCAGGGCGAGGCCCTGGATCATGAGGCTGTAGCCACCGAGGCCGGCCGGGACGTTGAGCGCGACCGAGCTGCCACCGTGCGGCAGCGTGTAGGGGAACCCGGCGACGGAGCCGCCGATCAGCGTGAAGGCCGGCTGCGACAGGTCGATCCACACCGACGGCAGCACGCTCGGCTGGCCGGCCGAGGTGACGAACGGCTGGACCAACGCCGCGAAGGGCAGGCCGTAGAACGAGCCGGCCGGCGAATCGACCTTGATGGTGAGGCTGCTGCCAGCCGTCGCGCCGCGCACGAACTCACCCGGGCCGCCGCTCGGGAAGTAGTCGACACCGGTCGAGATCGCCAGATCGGCGTCGGAGCCGGCATACGGGCGGGTCGTGAACGACCATAGCGCGTCGTTGTTCGAGCGCGGGTGCTGGATGCACGCGATGAACCGGTACGGATCGTTCGGGTCGAAGATCATGCCGGTCGGCTCAGCGCCATCGACGCCCTGCGCGACGAAGCGGCCGATCCGCTCGGCGACGCCGTCGTTGTTGACGTCCTGGCACTTCCAGATGTCGCCGGGGCCCTGATCCTCGATCACGTAGATCGCTCCCCAGGCGTCGACCGTCAGGTTGTCGGGGTTGTTGAAGGTGCCGCCGACGGCCGCACCGGTCGCCATGTCGATCGTGCTGGTGTCGCAGAACACCCGCACGACGCAGCTGTCGTTGTCGGTGAACTCCACCGAGTAGACGCAGTCTTCACTCGTGGCAGTGAAGATCAGGCACTCGTTGCCATTGGCCAGAGTGGTGAAGTCGACGTCCTCGGGACGGCCGTAGGGCGTGCCGAAGACCTCGTTCGCGGCCAGGTTGCCGCCGTTGACGCCATTGAAGTCGAACGGGTCCTGCATCGTGATGGCATTGCCGTTCGCGTCGGTCAGCGGCTCCCAGTGGGCGACGCCGGTGCGCGTGGTCAGCGAGTTGCTCGGCGAGTTGTAGTTCTCGGCCGGAACGGCGTTCGGGTCGGCCGCGTAGGCGTCGACGACCAGGACGAACGACTGGCCGTTGCTCAGGTCACCCGGAACGACCGGGGCATACTTGTAGATGCAGCCCGAGTTGTTCTCGTCGACCACGTAGAGGTTGCCGGCCGCGTCGAACCGCGTGCCCTCGTGGGACACGGCAGGCACCTTGCTGAGCCAGCGGACGCTGAAGGGGCCGGTGGCGTCGTTGGGGTTGGTCACCTCGAACAGGCGACCGCCGGTGGTCTCCTCACCGGTCAGCACCGTGTCGAACGGCGTGTAGGTGCACGGGTCGAACCGGGAGTAGTCGTCGTTCACGAGGTCCCAGGTCGCCGGGTCGCTCGAGCGCACGCCCGTGCTGTCGCCGAGGATGAACGTGACCGCGGCGCCGGTCTGCATGTCGTAGCGGAAGAGGCCCGCGCCACGTCCGGCTTCCGACGGGATGAACACGAAGCGGGAGTCCGGGCTCCACGCGACCATGTCCCAGTCGGTCAGGGTCGGCGAGACGCCTTGGTTGGCAACCAGCGTGTTGAGGTCGACGACCAGGGTCTGGGTCATCCGGGCGGGGATCAACCAGGCGGCGGTCAGCTCGGTCGACGTCGTGTCGGGAGCGGTGTCAGGTAGCGGGAAAGGGGTCTGCGCGGCGAGCGAGCCGGCTGCGAGGAGCACCGCAGTGCTGAAGCTGAGCTTGTTGAGCATGGTGACAGGTCGTGGTTCGCGGCACGGCCTTCTCGCCGTGCCACCGACCCGGACGCTAGTCACCGTGCGTCAGGACGACGCAAAGGCGGTGCGGTGTTGCTCGGCAACGTGCGTGTTTCCGCGCTGCATTGTGAAGACGCGCGAGGAGTTCCACGGACGTCTGTGCACGACCGCCATGCTCGCTGGGCAAGCAGCGAGCCGGATCGCAGGTCGATGTCGGAACCCTGTCTCTCGCCTTCTCGGGAAGCGGCAGGACCACACGCTCGGATTCGCGCCGAGCGCGTGTCGCTACCGCATCCCCAAGACCCGCGTCCGCCGGAACAGCAGCTCCAGCTCCGCCCCCGTCTCGAACCGTCGCGCCAGCGCCAGGTGCAGGCTCGCCACCACGTCGGCGTGCGCACCGAGCAGCGCACCGGCATGCGCCGCCGCCTCGTAGGGCGTCTCGAACTTCACCAGGTGCGTCGTCACCGAGGGCTCCACGTTGCGCAGACCATCAGCGCGGAGCAGCCGCGCCAGGCTGGTGTCCGGCGGCCCGTTCCACTCGCGCATCAGCACCGGGTCGGCACCGATTTCCTCCCACGCATCGCGCAGCGCATCGCAATGCCGCGCGCCGGGCAGATCCAGCACCAGCCGGCCACCGGGCCTCAGGTGCGTCACCGCGAGCTGACCCCAGCGGTTCATCGGCCACTCGGGAGCCACCGCCGGACACGACACCACCGCGTCGTGTGGGCCGAGGTTCTCCGAGCCGTCGGGCTCGATGCCGAGTGCCACGAGGTTGGGATGGTCGAGCGCCTGCACCGCCTGGGCGCGCGCGGGGTCGGGCTCGATCACCGTGAGCACGCCGTCCTCGCCGATGCCTTCGAGGATCGAGACGGCCTGGCTGGGGGAGTGCGCGGTGAGCAGCAGCACCCGGGCGCCGCGGCGGATCCGCGCGTGGCGCAGCGATTCGAGGAACCACGGCTCGCGGTCGAAGGGCTCGGCGTGCTCGCTCATGCCGGTGCCGCCTCCCGGCGCGGCGGGAAGGGCACCACGTCGCCGTCCTCGGCCACCACGCAGTCCGGGTGGATCGCGGCGGCCTCCTCGAGGAACGGTTCGGTCTCGCGGTAGCGCTGCGAGATGTGGGTCAAGACCAGCCGGCGCACGCCGGCCTCGCGGGCGATCTCGGCGGCCTCGCGGGCGGTGAGGTGGCCGTTCTTGTGGGCCTCGTCGGCGTGGCTGTGCAGGTAGGTCGACTCGATCACCAGCAGATCCACCCCGCGGGCCAGCTCGACGGCGTTGGCGCACCTCCGGGTGTCCATCACGAAGGCGAACGACTGGCCCTCGCGGCGCTCGGCGACCTCGTCGAGGCGGACCAGCGAGCCGTCTGGAGCGGTGGCGGTGCCGGTCTCCTTCAGGGTGCGGATTGCCGGGCCCGTGATGCCGCGGGTCTTGGCGGCCACCGCGTCGACGTTCCAGCGGTCGGGCTCCTGCAGGCGGTAGCCGAAGCACTCCACGCCGTGGTCGAGGCGGCGTGCGCTCAGGCTCCAGTCGGAGGTCTCCAGCAGCGTGCCCTCGCCCTCGAACGGCATCGTGTCGAGCTTGGCGACGTCGCGGAAGATCGAGGCCTTGCGCATCCGGTCGATGAACCGCTGCCCCGAGGCCGGGTAGTGGACCCGCACCGCGTGCGGCACCTCGTCGAGCGAGATCCGCTGCACCAGCGAGGCGAAGCCCAGGCAGTGGTCGCCGTGGAAGTGGGTGATCAGCAGATCCGAGATCGACGTCGCGGTGACGCCGTAGTGGATCATCTGCCGCTGCGTGCCCTCGCCCGGGTCGAACAACAGCCCATCGCCATCCCAGCGCAGGAAGTAGCCATTGTGGTTGCGGCGGCGGGTGGGCACCTGGCTGGCGGTGCCGAGGACGACGAGTTCACGGACGGACATCTGCGGCCGCGGCCGGGCGTGGATGCCAGCCCGCGGTCGGCAGGATAGCCGCGGCCGATCCGCACTGCGACCGCTGCGCGCCCTTGCATGCCGGCAGGGGCGCGGCACGCTCGGATTCCATGTCCGAACCCCAGGCCCAGACCGCCCCGCCGTGGCCGATCGACCTCCGCTGGCTCGGCGTCGAGGCCGCGCCGCGGCTCCGCGACCGGGTGGCGGTGCTGCTGTTCTGGTCGTTGACCGACGTGCACTCGCTGGAGGCGCTGCCGATCCTGTCGTGGCTGCAGCTCCGCTTCGCAGGGCATGCCTTCGTGGCGGTCGCGGTGCACAGTCCGCTGCGGGCCGAGGAGGGCGGGGAAGATCGGGTGCGCGACGCGGTGCTGCGCGAGGGCGTGCGCGTGCCGGTGGCGGTCGACGAGCGGCGCGAGGTCTTCGCCGCCTACAGGGCCGAGCGCTGGCCGACGCTGGTGGTCCTCGACGCGGCCGGCAAGGTGCGCTTCCAGGGCAGCGGCGTGCCCGACCGTCAGCGGCTGGCGGTGGCGGTGGAGACGCTGCTCGACTCGGCCTACGGCGAGGTCGAGGAGCCGGCGTTCTGGCCGGGCCGGGACGGCATGCCGGGCCGGCCCGCGAGCGTCACCGAGCTGCGGCGCCCGGCGGGGCTCGCGGTCGATCCGGCGAACGGACTGCTGTGGATCGCCGACTCGGCGCGCCATCGTCTGGTCGCGGCGGAGCTCGACTCGGGCCTGCTGCGCACCGTGGTCGGCACCGGCCGCCCGGGCTCGGCGGATGGCGATCCGAGCATGGCGTCGTTCGCGCGGCCTGCGGGCCTGTGCTGCGTCGACGGCATCGTCTACGTTGCCGACCGCGGCAACCACCTGGTGCGGGTCGTCGACCTCGACCGCTATGGCGTCACCTCGCTGCTCGGCCAGTGCCGCGCGGTCGCGGACACGGTGGGCGGGCGCTCGGGCTACTCGCAGGGCATCGCGTCGCCGGTGGACTGCGTGGTGGTCGACGACAAGGTCTACGTGGCGATGGCCGGGACCCACCAGGTCTGGGAGGTCTCGCAGGGCGACGGCTACGCGACCGCGTGGGCCGGCAGCGGGGTGAGCGGTCGGCAGGACGGCATGCGCCAGGATGCCTCGCTCGCCCAGCCCGAGGGGCTGGCGGTCGACGGCTCGCGGCTGGCGATCGCCGACTCGGCCAGCGGCGCAGTGCGGATCGCCGAGTTCGACTCGCAGCAGGTGTGGACGGTGCTCGAGCCGACGGCGTCAGGCGGCCCGCTGCAGCCGACCGGCCTCGCGTGGCTCGACGGCGACCTGCTGGTCTGCGACGCGCTCGGCGACCGGCTGCTGCGGGTCGATGTCGATGCGCGCACGGTGCGGACCTTGGTCGGGCCGGGGACGCTCCGCGGTCCGCGAGCCGTCGCCGTGCACGAGGGTCGGATCTTCGTCGCCGACACCGACCACGACCGGGTCGTCACGGTGGATGCGAAGACCGGTGAGGTCACGCCGTTCGAGCTGGTCGACCCGCATCCCGACCATCCGGAGCCCGAGCCACCGCCGACCCCGGTGCAGTCGCGTTCCACCGTGGCGCTGTGCTTCCCTACGCCGATCCCTCCGGGTGAGCGGATGGACGACGAGACCGCGGTGCGCGCCTGGCTGCGCGTGGTCGACGGCTGGGCGCTGAGCGACAGCGAGGGTTCGGTGGAACGCGAGGGCGAGTGGGGCGTGCTGCGCGACGTGCCGACCGGGGCCGAGGGGCAGGGCCGCGTGCGCGTGTTGGTGCGCTACGCGACTCTCGCAGACGTCGACGCGGTGCCGCACGTGCAGGAGCTGGTGACCGAGGCGGGGTTCGAGGCGGAGCCGGGCGCGTCGGAGGTGGTGGACCTGCACTTCCCGCAGTGACTCAGGCGAGCAGCAGAGCTTCGTAGGTGCCGTCGCGAAGCACCCCGAACCGCGCCACCGCGCCGACCTGGATCGCGCCGAGCCGGTCCTCGATGCCGAGCACCCGCGCCGGGTTACCGGCCGTCGCCGCGGCGACGTCGACCGCGTCGAGTTCGGGCATCAGCCGCAGCAAGCCTTCCACCGTGCCCGCCGAGGTCAGCGCCGAGCCGGCCAGGGCCCCCTGCTGGTTGCGCACCACGCCGTCTCGCAGCGTCACCGGGATCCCGCAGATCTCGTAGTTGCCGTCGGGCATCCCCGCGGCCGCCATCGCGTCGGTCACCACCGCGAAGCGGTCACGTCCCAGCGCCCGCCGCGCGATCCGCAGCGCGGGCCCGGATACGTGGTGCCCGTCGGGGATCAGCGTGCAGGTCAGCCGCGGTTCGTCGAGCGCCAGGCCGACGATCCCCGGGTCGCGGTGGTGCAGCCCGCTCATCGCGTTGTAGAGGTGGGTCACCAGCGTGGCGCCGGCATCGACGCACTCGGCGAAGCCGTCGGTGGTGGACGCGTGGCCGAACGCCACCGCCGCGCCGGCCTGCCGGAAGCGTCGCACCGCCTCCGCGGCACCCGGTCGACCCGGCGCCAGCGTGACCAGCCGCAGGTGGCCGGCACAGGCCTCGATCAACTGGTCGACGCGCTCGGGAGTCGGGTCCACGAACAGCGAGTCGTCGTGGGTCCCGGAGACCTCCAGGAACGGCCCCTCCAGGTGGATGCCCAGCGGCAGCGCGATGCTCGGGTCGGGCTGCACGTGGTCGATCCAAGACGCCCAGCGCGCCGCGCGCTCGCACACGTCTGCCAGCGCCCCGGTGATCAGCGTCGCCAGGAAGCCTGCGGCTCCGCCCTGCGCGGCAGCCGCCGCGATCGCCCCGAACGCTGCGGGGTTCGTCGACTCGCAGCCCTGCCCGGCGATGCCGTTGAGCTGCAGGTCGATCGCCCCGGGGAGCAGGGTGCCGGGGAGGCGGCGGATGGGGTGTGAGGCGGGGATCTCGGTGGCTGGCACGAGGCCGGTCACCAGCCCGTCGTCGACCAGGACCGCGGTCTCGGTCTGGATGCAGTGATCGACCACTACCGCGTCGGCGAGGAGTGCGCTCGCTGTCATGTGGGGTGCGATCCTCGCGCGACCTCGGGTCCGTGACCAGTCGTCGGCCGCGGTTTCCCAGCTGGGCTCGGTGCGCCCGTCGCCGGGCAGGCCCTTGCGTCGGTCGCGTTCCTCGGCGAGAAGCTCGCCCCTCCTCGCATGGCAACCTCCCGCGGCGGCCGCGTCACCTTCGTACGAGCCCTGTCGAAGCTCGGTGTCGCCTCGCGCGTGATCGCGCGCCAGTGGGTCGTCGAGGGGTGGGTCCGGGTCGACGGCCGGACCGAACGCGACCCGGAGCGCTGGGTGGAGCCGGACCGGGCCCGGATCGAGGTCGATGGCGCGCCGGTCCACCGTGCGCCCCGCACCTGGTATGCGCTGCACAAGCCGCGCGGCGTGGTCACGACCTGCGCCGACGAACTCGGGCGGGCGACCGTGCGGGATCTGCTGCCGCACGGACCGCCGCTCGTCGCGCCCGTGGGGCGCCTCGACCTCGACAGCAGCGGTCTCCTGCTCGCGACCAACGACACGCGCCTCGTGGTCCGTCGCAGAAGTTCGCGTCGGAAGTCCGCCGCCCCAGGACGCCGAATCGCCGCGTTGTGCGGCCTCGACGAATCCACCGATTCGCCTGCGGCCGCACGCCTTGCGCTCGGCGCCCTGGAACGGCGACTTTTCCGGCGAACTTCTGCGACACACCACTCGCGGCACGCATCACCGCGCCCGAGAGCCGCTGCCGGAAGGTCTACAGGGTTGTTCTCGACCGACCGTTCGACGCCGCGGACGCGACCGCCTTCGCCGCCGGGATGCTGCTCGACGGGCGCCGGCTCCGCGGTGTGGAGAGCCGCGTCGACGAACTCGATGCCCGTCGGGTCGAGCTGGCCCTCACCGAGGGCCGCAACCGCCAGATCCGCCGCATGTGCGCCGCGCGCGGTCTCGCGGTCGTGACCCTCCATCGGATCGCGATCGGGCCGATCGCACTCGGCGCATGGCCGGCCGGGGCGTGCCGAGCGCTGACCGAGCAGGAGATCCGCGCGCTCGAGGCGAGCCTCGGGCCGCGCGGTCGGGGCTCGCGGGCGAGTTGATCGGTCGCACGGAGGGGGCGTCTCGGCCCTCGGGCTGCGGGCGGAGGCGGTGTGTTGCCTATCGCAGGGCGCTAAGCTGTGTGGAATGCCTGGAGTTCGGGGGATCGTGGTCCGAGTGGTTCGTGGGTCGCTCCTGCAGCACGGCGCTTTCTGGTGCAGCAAGTTCGCCGTTCAGGCTGCGGGGCGGACGAACCTCCTCGTGCAGGAGGAGATCGAGGTCGGCCTGGTCGTCATCGAAGAGTTACCGCTGCGCTCCACGGTCCTGCGGTTGCCCGAAGCGTGGCGGGAGTTGCCCAAGTGATGCTCATCCGTGCCTTCGACCGCCTCGCGGCCTGCCTCGCCACGCCAGCCGGCGCGCGGGACCTGCTGGTCTGGCTGCCCCTCGCGCTGCAGTACACCTTCGCGACTCCCGTCTTCGCCGTCCCCTGCATCGACCAGGTCCACGAGGGCCGGCGCTACACCTGCCGATTGACCCGGGCAGCGCTGATCCCCTACGTCGGTTGGCTGCCGCTCCTGGCGCACGAGGACCATCGGCTGGTGGTGCGCGATGCCGAGACCTGCGAGGTGCTCGAGAGCAGCTCGCCGGACTACTGCGCGGATGCCGGTCGGGATCGGCCCTTCTTGCGCACGACGTCCGCCCGGTAGCCGGCGGTCGGCCCCTCAATCCAGCGCGAAGCGCACCCTGCCGATCGTCCCGGTGAACTCGAACGGCACCTGGCTCGCGTAGGCCGGATCCACCGCGGTGATCGAGTCGCGGCCGATCTCGAAGGGCTCCAGGCCGTGGCGGAACACGGTGCGCTTCAGCTTGCCTTCGCCGGCGAGCTGGTCACCGACGAAGAGCTTCAGCGTGCCGGCGCCGGCGGGCGAGCCGTCCGGGGTGAATGAGACCTTCAGCGTCGACGCGCCCACCGGCAAGGCAGTCGAACCGTCGATGGTGAGGTCGCCGAGCTCGAAGACCGTGTAGCGGAAGTGCGGCTTGCCATCCTTCACGTAGAGCGACCAGCCGGCCGAGAACGCGCCGGCGCAGGCGATCACGCCCTCGGCGCCGTCGTCCGGAACCGACACTTCGGCGGTCATCGTGAACGCCCTCGGGAAGAGCTGCGGGCCGATCGGTTCCGGCAGCCAGACTTCGTTGCCGTGGTAGTCCCAAGACGTCCGTGGTTCGCCGGAGCTGCGCAGCTTCGGGTCCATGCGTTCGGACATCCGCGGGTCCAACGGGAAGACGTTGTACCTGCGCGCTTCCTCGGCGAACTTCTCCTGCAGCTCCTTCAGCTTCGCTGGCTTCGCGGCCGCCAGGTCATTCGCCTGGCTGAAGTCCGACTCGATGTCGTAGAGCTCCCAGGTGGCGCTCTTCAGACCGTCGAGCGAGCGACCGCCGGTCTCCCACGGGATCCCGGCCTGGCAGCTCGCGATCCAGCCGTCGTGGTAGAGCGCGCGGTTGGTCAGCATCTCGAAGTACTGGGTCTTGCGGCGGTCCTCGGCGCCGGCGTTCTCGAAGGTGTAGGCCATCGACACGCCTTCGATCGGCTTCTGTTCGATGCCGTTCACGACCCTCGGGGCCGGGATGCCACAGGCCTCGAGGATCGTCGGCACCACGTCGATCACGTGGTGGAACTGGCTGCGCAGTTCGCCCTTGGCCTCGATGCCGTTCGGCCAGTGGATCACCATCGGGTTGCGGGTGCCGCCGAAGTGGCTCGCCACCTGCTTGGTCCACTGGAACGGACTGTTCATGGCCCACGCCCAGCCGACCGGCACGTGGGGCTCGCTGCTGGGTTCGCCGATCTCGTCGATCTTGTCGAGGGTGCTCTGCAGGCCGAGCTGGAGGCCGAGCAGGCTGGCGAGTTCGCTGAACGTGCCTTCCAGGCCGCCCTCGGCGCTGGCTCCGTTGTCGCCCACGATGTAGATCGTCAGCGTGTCGTCGAGTTCGCCCGATGCTTCGAGGCTGTCGAGCAGCCGGCCGATCTCGTGGTCGGTGTGCGCCATGAAGGCGGCGTAGTTCTCCATCAGCCGCCGGTAGACCAGCTTCTCGTCGTCGGAGCAGCGATCCCAGGCCTTCACGCCGTCGGGGCGTGGTGTGAGCTTCGTGCCGGTAGGCACCACTCCCTGTGCGATCTGCCGATCCAGGATCCGGCGGCGCTCCTCGTCCCAGCCGTGGTCGAACCTGCCGCGGTACCTCTCACGCCACTCCCTCGGCGCGTGGTGCGGAGCGTGGACCGCGCCGGTGCTGAAGTAGCTGAACCAGGGCTTGTCGGGGTTCGCCGCGTTGATGTTGTTGATCCAGGCGATCGCCTCGTCGGTCATGTCGACCGTGAAGTGGTAGCCCTGCTCCGGCGTCGACGGCGGCGGCACCGGCGTCGTGTTGCGATACAGCGTCGGGTAGTAGTGGTGCGCCTCGCCCTGGTTGAAGCCGTAGAAGTAGTCGAAGCCGAGGCCGGTGGGCCAGCGGTCGAACGGGCCGGCGGGGCTGATGTCGGGCTCGGGCGTGTTGTGCCACTTGCCGAACATCGAGGTCGCGAAGCCATTGCCTCGCAGCATCTCGCCGATCAGGGCGGTGTTGCGTGGGATCACCCCGGTGTAGCCCGGGTAGCCGGTGCCCATCTCGATGATCACGCCGGTGCTGACGCTGTGGTGGTTGCGGCCGGCGAGCAGGGCGGCGCGGGTCGGGCTGCAGAGCGCCGTGGTGTGGAAGCGGTTGAAGCTCAGGCCGTTATCGGCCAGCTTCTGCAGGTTCGGCGTGGGGATCGAGCCGCCGAAGGTCGACGACATGCCGAAGCCGACGTCGTCGAGCAGGATCAGCAGGACGTTGGGCGCGTCCTCGGGGGCACGAACGGGTGCCGGGAAGTCGGCCTGCGAGTCGGCGATGGTCTCGCCGACCTTGCCGTCGAATGCGGGGTCGGGGCGGGGGAGCTGCTCCTGGGCGGAGAGGATCGAGGTGGTGGTCGCGGCAGCGAGCCACGCGACGAGACGGGCCGGACGACTGGTCATGGCGAGTACCTGGGGATTCACGGACGCCCGGATCGTCGCCGATGCCGTTGCATTCGCGGCGTCGAAGTCGTGCCATGGGCGGCTTTCCTGCGCCTCGCAGGACGTCTGACCGCCGGCGGCACGCCCGTCTCCGAACCCTCTTCGATGACCCTTCCGGACCAGAGCCCGTCGTCGTCTGCCGGATCGTTGCTCCCGCGCTTCCGCCGCGGCCTGCTCGTCTCCGTCCTGCTGTCGGTCGCCTGCGCCTTCGCGGTGCTCCTCGCCGAGCACCACGCCCCGCGCCCGCCCGCACTGCACGAGCACGACTTCATCCTGAAGCGGCCGCCGGGGGTGTCGCTGCGCGTCGACCCGGGCAAGCCCGCCGACCTGCCGTACCCGTTCGTCGACGTCGACCTCTACGCCGACCTGATCCTCGACAACGGTGCCGAACTGGAGCTGGCCTTCCGCCGCGTCGAGCCGGTGCAGCGCGAGGGCGGAATCGAGCCGTTCCACGCCCGCTACGGGTTGCTGCGGCTGTCGACGATGGAGGCCGGTGACGTGGTCTACGACCGCGACGACGCGCTGCTCCGCGACGAACCCCTGTTCGGCGGCCACTACGTGGTGCCCGGCGAGAAGGTCTCGGTGGCCCTGAAGGCGCGCGGTCGCACGGTGACGGTCAATCTCGGTGGCGTGGAGTACGGGCCGATCGAGACGGCCGACGCGCACGGAGCCTTCGCGTTCGTCGCCCACCACGCCGGCGTGGACATCCCGTTCCTCGAGATCCGCTACGTGCCCCGGCCGCTGCGGCTCCTGCCGATTGGGTGGGCGGCGTTGGTCGGTGCGTTGCTGGGCTTCCTGGCCGGGCTCGGTGGTCGGATCACCGTGCCGCGGCTCGCAGGCCTGCTGGCGGTTCCCGCCCTGGCCTGGCTCGGTGGTGGGCTGGTGCTCGCGCATCTGGCCGACGAGTCGGAGGTCAGCACCATCGGCGAACTCGGCGTGGCGCTCGCGGGTCTGCCGTTGGCAGTGCTGTGGATCCTGCGACCGGCGTGGTGGACCGCGCTGCTCGGCGTCGTGCTCGCAGCTCTCTGCTTCGAGTCGGCGGTGCGGAGCGAAGCACGGCGCATCCCGCTGCTCGAGGATCCGCGCCTCGCGGCGCTGCTGGGCCCCGATTCCGGGCCCGCGGCCTTCGACGTCCTGGTGCCGCGGCTGCGTGCGCCCTCGGAGGTGTTCCGACCCAAGCAGGACACGGCGCAGGTGGTGTTCCTCGGCGGCGCGCCGGTGTGGGAGGCGGGGCGTGAACCCGAGGAGTGGGTCGCGCAGCTCGCGATGGGCAAGGTGCGCGCGGAGCTGGGTCGTCACGACGTGGAGACGGTGGTGGCGGGGACGATCTGGGCCAACCTCCGCCAGCAGATCCTGCTGCTGGAACGCCTGATGGATGCGCCCTGGTGGCCGGAGGCGGTGGTGCTCGGCGTGGCGGAGTGGGAAGGCGAGCCCGCCGAGGACCCGCGGGTCGTCGCGGCCCTCGATGCGGCGTTCGCGGAGCCGAGGGGGGAGGCGCCACCGGCGTGGTCGGGTTCGGCGTTGTGGTCGCTGTGGAGCGCGGCGCACGCGGCGCGGGACGAGCCTGCACAGCCGACCACCGCGGAGAACGTGGGGCCGGCGATGGATCGGTTGCTCGCGCGGTTGGCCGAAGAAGAGATCCCGCTGCTGGTGGTCGCCGCGAAGGGGCTCGATCCAGGCATCGCGACTGCGCTCGAGGCGGCGTGTGCTGCGGTGGAGGGGGCGCGGTTCGAGGTGGTCGAGGGCGTGGGGCGGGATCCCGAGCAGGCGGTGACGGAACTGACTCCGCTGCTGATCGAATTGCTGCGCGAGTAGCGGGCAGGGGGCGCGATGCGGATTCCTGGTTTCCTGCTGGTCGTCGTGACCCTGCTGCTCGTGCTCGGTGCCTGTGGTGGAGACGAAGAGGAGGCGGCTCCCTTCGAGGTCGGTCCCGGTGACTACCTGTGCGAGGTCGAGGTGGTCGATGGCGAGACCGGTGAGCCGGTGCCGCAGGCCGAGGTGGTCTGCACCCGTACCGTCGATTGGTCCGGCGGCATCCCCATTCACCTGAGCGGTGTCGAGTTCGCGCATCAGGTCGCGCTCCCCGGGTCGCACGCCGGCGAACGAGGCCGGCTCGACGTGCGGCTGGTCGCGACGGACTCCTGGGTCTGTGCCTTCGCCGCGGGTCGCATCGGAGCGGCGCAGCCGGAAGCCACCGACCCGCGCCGATGCCGCGTCGAGCTGGTTGCCGACCTCGGGGTGCGGGCCGGGTGGTATACACTCGCCAGGGTGGCTCGCGCGCCGGTTGGACGGGATGGCTATGGCGCACTTCCTAAGGCACTACATGAGATGGGCATCGCAAAGAGTGGTTGATGGGGTCGTTTATGCGGCGCGTTCGGTTTGCATGACGGCGGCTTTTCTGCTGGCTCTGGCCACGGCCATGGTGGCTGCGTGGGGCGTCATGCTCAGGTCGAGTCGGCAGTGTGAAGATATTGGAGTTGTCGTGTCGCCTGCAGGGGAACGGGTCGTAGCGGAATACATATATCAGGGTGGTGGCGCTGCTGGGGTGTCCGGCAGGCTATTGGAGATTAGGGGTGCTTCAGATAGCTGCGCCAGCGGTCGTGTCATATTGGACTTCGCTGAGGACGCTGTCTTGGAGGCCTATCCGATATGGTTGGATGACAACCACGTGCGGGTTGACCTGCTTATTCCGGAATCGGACGATCTCCACGTGCCGAGGAGTAGGTTGGTGGATGATGTAGTTGTTAGCTTCGTAAGAAGAGTCAATTGATGTGCGGGTATCAGGTGACCACGAGTGGGGTCGACGGTGCCGGCAGTATTTGGGTTATGCTATTATGAGAGTCCATGATATTTTGGTATGAGGGCGAATACGGCCGATGAACTTGGGGGGCGTTCTGCGTCGTCGCTGCCACGACCTATGGTGAGCTGTCGATGCGTCTGTTCTCGCGGCCAGGTCACGAGCCTCCAAGGCTGGTGTCTGTGCGGGGCACGGTGGAGGGGGTATCGGAGCGTCGACCTCGACCTCGAGCGAACGCTGAGTCGACAGCACCATGGCCTCGGCTTCTTCCGATTGGTGCGTGAGCCGGACCATTCTGCCGGGGAGCCGCGCGCGCCGCGCCTCGGTGCAGGTCCTCCTGCCCTCGCGGAACGTCTTGCTCCGCGGCGCGTGCTCCGCGGCCATTGAGGCCTGCCGCTCGACCACTCGGCGCGCTGGCTGCGGAGTCGCACCGCGTGGCAGATCGAGCGCTCGGTGGTCGGGCCGGTGCTGCGCGGCGAGTTCCATCCAGGCACGGAGCTGGAGGTCACGTTGTCGTTGGAGCGGGAGGGTGGTGGCGTCGGCGCCCGGGTCGACGTGGTGACATAGAAGGTCGTGGTCGAGCGCGAGGACGGGTCCGACGCGTGGCGGCATGTGGTGGAGGTCGGGAGAGATTCTGTCGTCCGTGCGCTCGAGGAACTCGGCCGCTGATCGGGTTGCTACGCTCGTGCCGATGAGGTCGGTCGGAGTCCTTCTCGTCGGCGTGGTACTCCTGGCGATGCTCGCCGCGTCGTGGTGGCTCGGCGGTTCTCCGAGCGAGATGCCGGCGTCGACCGGTGCGGCGGGAGACTCCACCGCAAGCCAGCACGCGGTGGGATCTGGCGCCGACGTCGATGACTCGTCGTCCGCTCTCGCGTCGGGCGGTCGTCGTGAACTCGAAAGGTCGAACGGCGGGTCGATCGACGAGCCCACCCAGACTGTCCGCGTCCAGGTGATCCACGCCGAGACCCGTGCGCCGGTGCCACATGCGGAGCTGGTGACCTGGCCGCCGAACGACGATCCGCTGGACATGCGCGACGACGAGAGCTTCGGCGAGGCATTGCGGCGGCTGCACGAGCCCGTGCGGGCCGACGCGCGCGGGATCGCGGAGATCGAGGTGACGCCGGCCTATGCCGAGGTGTTCGCATTCGCCGACGGGCTGTATGGGGCGCAGGAGTTCGAGCCGCCGTTGCGGGACACGCTGCTGGTCGTGGTGGCGCGGGACATCGCGTTGGAGGGGCGGGTGGTCGATGGCGTCGGACGACCGGTCGCCGGGGTGGACGTCGACGTCTTCGCCGATCTGGGCACGGAGCGCATGTCGGATCCGTTCGCGGACTCGGCGAATGCGTTCAGCGACGAGGACGGCCGCTTCCGGTTGCCGCATCTGCAGGCCGAGCTGCGCAACCTGCAGTGGGACGAACTCGGGCGGCCGCGGCTCAGGTGGGAGGTGGACTACGCCGGCATGCGTCGCTCGGGGGGCGTCGACTGGATGCGACCGTTGGTTATCGAACTGGCCGCGGCGGGATACCTGGACCTCGATCTGTGCCTGCGGGGTGAGGCGTCGTGGCGACCGGCGGTCTCCGCGCACTGGATCGGCGACGCCGGTCGCCGGCTGTCGTTCGGCCACGACGAGGCTTCGGGCGCGGACCTCAGCGCGTTGGTTCCCCTGGGGCGGGAGATCGAGGTGGTCGTCGCGCGGTCATCATCCGACGAGGTGCGGAGCACGCTGAGTGGGCCGAAGGCGCCGGGTGAGCGGGTGCTGCATCCGGTGAACCTGCCCTGGGAGTTCGCGCTGGTGCGCGCGCGGCTGGTCGACGAGGCCGGTGAGCCGATCGACCGAGCCGACGTCGAGTTGGATCCGGATGCTCCTCTGGCGGACGGGCGCCAGCACAGCGACGGACTGGGTCGGATCGAGGAGGCCTGGTGGCTGCCGGAGGATGGTTCGCCGGGGCTGCTGCGGCGGATCGTCGTGACGCCGCAGGATCATCGGTCGGTCGAACTCGAGCTGCGGAGAGTGTTGCTTCCGGGGGTGAACGATCTCGGCGACCTGCGGGTCGAACGGCGCGAGGTGCCGCTGGTCGCGACGGTCCGGGTCGAGGGCTTGGATCCGGAGGAGGTCGTCGTGTCGTGCGAGGCCAAGGCAATCCGATCCGCGCTCTTGCCTCGCTCGGAACGGGAACTGATCTGCCGGCGAGTGGGGCCGAGGGTCTTCGAGGCGCGGGGCGAGGGGGTCTTCACCTATGGCGTCTCCTTCCAGGTCTCGGGTGCGCTGTTTCGCGGTTTCGGTCGCGTCGTGCCGCCTGCCACGGAGCTGGTCCTCCAGGTGAAGCGTCTCGGCGCCCTCGACATCGAAGTCCTCGCCCCCGGCGAGCTGGTGGAGGACCGGCTGTACGCGCGGGTCCGCTTCGAAGACGACGCGATCCGCGAACTCTGGCTCGAGACCGTGGCCCCCGGAACCGTGCGCGGCACCGTCGAGTGCGAGCCGGGAACCGTGACCCTCGAGGTCCTCGACGGCGAGCGGATCCTCGCGACCGTCGAAGACCTGCAGATCGAGCCGCGGCGTCGTCTCGCGTTGGTCGGCGCGCGGGCCATCGACCTGCGGGCGGCGTATCGCGACGTCCTGGTGGAGTTCGTCGACGCGGCCGGGGCGCCGGTCTCCTGCGGCGGCGAGTGGTGGGAGTGGCGCGACGACGCGACGGAGTCGCCGGGCGTGTGGTTCGAAGGTGCCCGCCTGCCGCTGCACCTGCCGAAGGACGTGAAGCGGTTGGTGTTCGTGGCCGACGAGCAGTTCGGCCCGGCCTGGGTCGAGATCGTGGGGCCGACCGCGAGGGTCCCGTTGCGCGCGTGGCAGGAGGTCGATCTGTCGGTGGACGTGGGCGAGTTGCCCGACGGCATCGAAGCGCCGATGGAGGTCGAGATCGTCGACGACCGGCAGCCGGTCGGTTGGGACGATCCGCGGCGGGAGGACCTCGGGCTCGACCGTTGGGAGCGCGTCACGGTCTGCGACGAGCCGGAGTACACCGACGACTACCTGCCGGGGATGGTCCTGGAACTGCGCGTCGCGCTGGCGCGGGTGGGAGGCCGGCGCATCGATGTGCTGCGCGAGCGGGTCGAGATCCGGCCGGGCCTCGAGGTGAAGCGGCTGACTCCCGACGCGGCGCGACTGCGCGCGGCGCTCGAATCGCTCCGCCGTTGAGCGATCGCCGACGCTCATGGAAAACCGGTAACCCGATCCGGGAAGGACTCTGCGGTCACCGCGCTGCGGCGATCGGGTCGCGGCCCGGTCGGCTAGCCTCGCCCGCATGAGGTCCCAGGGGATCGTCGTGGTGGGAGCTGTGGTGCTGGCGTTGCTCGCGGTGTCCTGGCTGTCCGTGACGTCACTCGACGCGTCATTCGACTGGGCGTCGGCGAGCGCCGCGCCGGGATCCAGCAGCGGACGAGACGGCACCGCTGCCCAGGGTGGCGCGCTCCGCACACCGCGGACGTCGGCGCTCGGGGACGAGGAGTCCGAGCCCGTCACGCGGACCGCGCTGGACCCGCAGGCCGTCGCAGCCGGTGATGCCACGACGCGCACGGTCCGCGTGCAGGTGCTCCACGCCGAGACCCGCGAGCCGGTGCCGGGCGCGGAGGTCGTGATCTGCCAGCCTCACGATGGCTCGATCGAGCAGCGATCCGGCGAGAGCTACGAGGACGCCTTGCGTCGCGTTTGCCCGTCGGTGCAGGTCGATGCAGAGGGGCTCGGTTGGATCGTGCTGCGCGAAGGGCCTGCCGAGTGCTTCGCGTTCGCTGCCGGACTGTACGGCTGGGAGTTCATCGGCCCGGAGCGGTCGCCGCCGCCGTTGCTGATCGCGATGGCGCCCGAGTCGTTCGTGGCGGGGCGGGTGGTCGACGTGACGGGGCGACCGGTCGCGGACGTGCCGGTCCACGTGTTGGCCGACCGCGGCGTGCCGATCGTTCCCGCGCGATTCCTCGACTCGGTGACGGAGCGGAGCGACGCGGCGGGCCGGTTCCGGATCGCGCATCTCCGGAGTCGGCTCCTCCACCTGGAACTCGATGCGGCGGGTCGACCGCGTCTGCGCTGGATGGTCGACCGCGCCGGTGCTTGCTACGGCGGTGTCGTCGACTGGGAACGACCGCTGGTGATCGAGGTCGCGGCGACCGGGTTCTTGGATCTGGATGTGCGGACCGCCGACGCGAGCGTGGTGTGCCCGCCGTTCACCGCCTACTGGATCGCCGAGGACGATCGACGGATCGACTTCGGGTGGCCCGGGACTCCGGGAGCCGATCTCAGCACCGAGGTGCCGGTCGGCGGGGAGTTCGAGGTCTTCGTCGAAGCGGGGTGGGACCAGCGCATCGCTGTTCAGGTGATGGGGCCTCGCGAACCCGGCGAGCGGATCCCCGTTCCGGTCGGGTCACCCTGGGAGATCGCCGTGTTCCGCGGCCGGGTCGTGGACTCGCAGGGCGAGCCCTTGCCTGGTGCCAGCATTTCCTTCGACTTCGATGGCCGACTGCATGGCTTCGGTTCCGCCTGCGACGAACACGGCCGGTTCGAGGAGGCCGCATGGTTGGGCGCGAAGGGTGGGCCGGCTGTCCTGCGGCGGGTCGTGGTGGATCCAGAGGACTACCGGGCCACGCGTCTGCAGTTGGATCGACGGGTCGAAGTCGGGCTCAACGACCTCGGCGATCTGCGGGTCGAACGCCGCGAGTTGCCGCTGGTCGCGACGATCAGGGTCCTGGGCCTCGAGCCCGGCGAGGTGGTCGCATCGTGCCGGCCCGTGGCCGATCCCGACGCCGCATCGGATCGCCATCCGGACCGGCTCATCTCGTGCCGACCGATCGGGCCTCGGGTGTTCGAGGCGCGGGGTGACTGGCCCGAGGTGCTCCCGGTGGACTTCGAGGTCTCGGGCGAACTGTTCCAGGGCCGCGGTCGGCGTGGCGCCGGGGAGACCGAAGTCGCCATCACCGTGCAGCCGCTCGGCGCGCTGGACGTGGAGGTGCTCGTGCCGAGGGAGCCGTTGGAGAATCGGTTCTTCGCGCGCATCTCCTTCACGGACGGACGCGCCGACCAGTTCTGGTTCGAGGCGGTGGCGCCCGACACGGCGCGGGGCGGTATCGAGTGTGATCCCGGTGCGGTGACCCTCGAGCTGCTCGATGGAGAGCGGGTGCTCGCGACGGTCGACGACCTGCGGATCGAGCCGCGCAGCCGACTTGCGCTGGTCGGTGAGCAGGCGATCGATCTGCGCGACGCCTACCGCGGTTTCGTAGTGGAGTTCGTCGACGCCTCCGGGGCGCCGGCCCCTTGCAGCGGGAGATGGTGGGAGTGGCGCGGCGGCCGGTTGCAGGAGTCGGGGGAGAGATTCGACGGCGCGCGCTGGCCACTGCACCTGACGAAGGACGTGCAGCGACTGGTCTTCGTGCCCGACGAGGACTTCGGTCCAGCTTGGGTGGAGGTCGCGGGCTCGGGTGCGAAGGTCCCACTGCGCGCGTGGCAGGAGGTCGACCTGTCGGTGGACGTGGGCGAGTTGCCCGAGGGCGTCGAAGCGCCGATGGAGGTCGAGATCGTCGATGACCGTCAGCCGGTCGGCTGGGGCGACCCGCGGCGCGAGGCTCTCGGGCTCGACCGCTGGGAGCGGATCACGGTCTGCGACGAGCCGGAGTACTACGACGACTACCTGCCGGGGATGGTCTTGGAGCTGCGCGTCGCCCTGGCGCGGGTGGGAGGCCGCCCCATCGAGGTATTGCGCGAGCGGGTCGAGATCCGATCGGGTCTCGAGAGCAAGCGCCTGCGAGCCGATCCCGAGCGACTGCGTGGCGCGCTCGAGTCGCTGGGCCGCTGATCAGCGCCGCCCGGCGCGCGCCATCGAGGTCGCGCGGGACTCGACCAGGCGCCAGAGGAACAGGTCGCCGCTCTCGGTCTCGACGCGCAGTCGGGTCGGCTTGTCGTGCATGGCGCCGGTCTCGGGATCGAAGCGGCCCGGCAGGACGAGGTTGCCCTGCACCGAGCCGCGCTCGGAGTCGAAGGTCAGTTCGGCGAGGTCCTCGGGTGCAGCGTGCAGCGCGACGCGGGCCGAGTCGGTGCGGACCGACAGTTCGGCGGCGGTGAGGACGGGGTCCGGGACGGTGACATCGACCGGGCCGCGGGCGGAGTCGATGGCGACCCGGCCGAACGGGCCGGAGACGCGCACGCGGCCGCTGTCGGTGCGGATCGACAGGTCGCCGGCTACCACGTCGGCGCGGACCGGACCGTCCTCGGTGTCGATGGTGAGCCGGCAGTCGAGCGCCTGCACGTCGACCGTGCCGCTGGTGGTGTGGATCGACAGTGAGTCGCCCTCGGGCAGGACCAGGGTCCACTGACCCTGGATGCGGTGGGTGGGGGCGGCGGATGGGCAGGCGGCGCTGAGGAGGAGGGCGTCGGGCGCGCTCGGGTCGACGGTGGTGTCGATGCGCAAGCCGGCGAGGGCTTCGCCGGCGGCTGCGGCGGGCAGGTCGTGGGTGCGGGCTTCGAGGCGGACTGCGCGGGCCACTCCGTGCACGACCCGGACGTGGCAGTCGCCGGCGTCGAGGACCAGTCGATCGGCGGTCGGCAGGTCGTCGCGCTCGACCCGGTGCGAGAAGCTCTCGGGCGGCCCGGGGAGCGCGGGGCCCAGACTGCTGCAGCCGGCGAGGCCGGGCAGGGCCAGGAGCAAGGCGCGTGCGGCCAGGTTGTCGAGGAGGGATCGGGGCGCCATGCGGATCGGACGGAACTGGCTGCCGGGCTTCATGGGGCGGCCGCCAGCGACATGATTGCCGACGTGTTGCCGGACGGGGACGGGGGGCGTCGATCGCGGGTAGGATTCCCGGATGGACTGCGACTGCGGAGTCGACGCCGGTGGAACCAAGGCGGCCTGGGTGCTCCGGGATCTCGCGGGGTGCGAGGTTGCGCGGGGGGTGGTGCCGGCGATCCAGGCTGCCGCGTTGGGGGTCGAGGGGACCGCCGTCCGGCTGCGGGCGCTGCTAGCCGAGCTGGAGCAGGGTGGTCACCGGATTCGGTCGTTCGTCGCCGGTCTCGCCGGTGCGGGGCGGGTCGAGGTGCGGCGGGGGATCCGCGCTGCGGTCGGCGATGCGATCCCGTTCGCGGTGGTCGGCGATCCGGAGGTCGCGGCAGCCGCGGCGTTGGCCGACGGACCGGGCGTGGCGGTGTGGGCGGGGACCGGATCGTTCGTGGTGGCGCGCGGTGCCGATGGTCGACTGCTGCGCATCGGCGGGCGCGGCTGGCTGCTCGGTGATCGGGGCGGCGCGTTCGCGGTGGTGCGGGCGGCGGCCGTTGCGGCGGTCGAGGCTGCCGATGGAATGCGGGCCGAGTCCGGGCTCGGCGCGCGGTTGGCGGAGGCGTTCTCGGCGAACCGGGTGGTGGATCTGGGCGCCATCCTGCAGCAGCTCGCACCCGGCGAGGTCGCGGCACGGCTGCCGGTGGTGGCCGCGGCGTGTGAGGCGGGCGACGGGTTGGCCGTCGATGTGGTCCGCAGGGAGACGGACTGGCTGGCTCTTGCCTGTGTTGCCGCGGCGGAGCGTGCGGGAGTGGCGCTCGGGGAGACCGGCGTTCGCTTCGGCGGTGGTGCGCTCACGTACTGCGCGCCACTGCGGGAGGCGCTGGGGGCGGCGTTGCGGGCGCGCGGCGTCGCGGGTTTCGCGCCGGGTGGCGAGGCGGTGGTCGGCGCGGTGCGGTTGGCGGCGGCGCTGCGGACCGGAGAACAGCCGATGAGGGGGTGGCTCGGCGATGAGCGGTCTGCGTGATCTCCACATCGGGCGCGGACGGGTCATCGCCGCGCGTTGGCTCGAGCTGCGCTTCGCGCGTTCGGGTGGGCCCGGCGGGCAGAACGTCAACAAGACCGAGACCAAGGTCGA
Source organism: bacterium (assembly GCA_030432695.1). GTDB lineage: Bacteria > Planctomycetota > UBA1135 > UBA1135 > UBA2386 > JAUILN01. Next base: position 34,849 of record JAUILN010000006.1, read on the forward strand.
CGTGCGCCTCGACCTGGACGGTGCCGCGCCGGAACTCGGCGAGCTGGTGACCGCGCGGCTGCGCGAGAAGCTCGGCAACCGGATGGACGGCGACGGGCGGATCCAGGTGGTCTGCGAGGAGCACCGCTCCCGGCATCGCAACATCGAGACGGCCCTGGATCGTCTGGAGGAGCTGCTGCGTCAGGCGCTGGTCGTGCAGAAGAAGCGGCGGGCGACGAAGCCGACGCGCGGCAGTCAGGAGCGCCGCCTCACCGACAAGAAGCGCCGCGGCGACATCAAGCGCATGCGCCGCGGCGACGACTGAAAGGCATCGCGAGCCCTCCAACTGGTGCCCGGCACCAGTTGGAAGGACTCGGTCAGGGGGTCCAGCGGGTGGGGACCACGATGCCGGTCTCGGTGCGGATGAAGTCCTCGTGGGTGGGCTGGAACGCCATCCGGTGCGCGAGTTCGTCGGAGGGGCGCGCGGCGACCACCAGGGACGGGCGGGCGATGCGGTCGCGCAGGTGGCCCGGGCCGAGGAGGTGGGCATGGCCCACCACGACCACCAGCGTGCGGTCGGGCCAGGCTGCGAGCGCGCTCTGCAGGTTGACGGCCATCGTCGGGTCGCGCTGATCGAGCGCCAGCCGGGGCGTCGGTTCGAGGGCGGTCACCGGCAGCTCGGCGTCGCGGGCGAACCGCAGCAGGTCGCGGTAGTAGCGGCTGTCGACTGCGGTGCCGTCGAGCCAGCTCTGGTTCCAGCGCTCGCGCAGCAACTGGCGCAGCGACGGCATGTCGAGCTCGCGCCGCAGGAACGCGTCGACCGACGCCTGGTCCTCGGTGCCGTAACACTCCACCGCCAGCGCGATCCGGGTGCCGCGTTGGTGCAGGGCGTGCAGCAGGCGGAGGTGCAGATCGTGCAGGGTGTAGTCGAGGTGGTGGTCGCCGAGGAATACCAGGCGCTCGCGCGCGGCTGCCGCGACGACGGCCGGGAGAGGCAGCTCCTCGACCGGCTCGTCGCCGATCTCCCGGTAGTGCTCGCGCTTGTAGGCGGCCAGCCGATCGGCGGACTCGACCGGGCCATCCGGCCAGCCCATCGCGGGCCCCTTGCAGCCGAGCGTCGCGGCGCCGGCGGCGATCAGCAGGCTCACGAGCAGCAGCGTGTCGGTTCGGGGTCGGGCGGGTGCCATCGCAGCGGGGAGGAAGGAGCGGCTCGCACTTGCGCCGTCCAGCGGGTCGGCCAAGATCGCGGATTCCCCCAGGTGCGTCCATGAGCAAGCGAATCGGTGTCATCCTCTCCGGCTGCGGCTACCTCGACGGTTCGGAGATCAACGAGGCGGTGCTGACCCTGCTGCATCTCGACCAGGCCGGCTGCGACGTGACGGTGTTCGCGCCGAAGCAGGCCCAGGCCGGGGTGGTCGACCACGCCACCGGCGAGGCGGTGGAGGGTGCGGAACGCGACGTCTTCACCGAAGCCGCCCGGATCGCCCGCGGCAAGGTCTCCGATCTGGCGGCCGCCGACCCCGAGCAGCTCGACGGACTGGTGCTGCCCGGCGGCTTCGGCGCCGCCAAGAACCTGTCGGACTTCGCCTCGGCGGGCGCCGACGCGGAGGCCCACCCGGACGTCGTGCGCCTGATGCGGGCCATGCACGAGCGCCGGAAGCCGATCGGCGTGGTGTGCATCGCGCCGGCGGTCTGCGCGGCGGCGTTCCGCGGCACCGAGGTCCACCCGACGCTGACGATCGGCGACGACGAGGGCACCGCGGGGGCGCTCGAGGCGATGGGCGCCCACCACGTCGACTGCCCGGTCACCGGAGTCGCGGTCGACGAGGTCAACCGGATCGTCTCGACGCCGGCCTACATGTACGACGCGCGCCTCTCCGAGGTGACGGTCGGCATCGGCAAACTCGTCGCTGCCGTCGTCTCGATGGCCTGAGTGCAGAACCTCGATCCAGAGCCCCATGGCGAACTTCCGACTCGACGGCAAGCACTGTCTCATCACCGGTGGCGGCACCGGCATCGGCCGCGGCATCGCGCTGGAGTGCGCTGCCGCTGGGGCCATCGTTGCGGTCACCGGCCGCCGTGAGGACCCGCTCCGCGAAACCGTGGCGCTGGTGGAGGCGGCGGGTGGCAAGGCCTTCGCCGAGCGGATGGACGTGGCCGATCCCGCCGACGTCGCGCGCGCCACCGCCTCGATCGCCGCGCGCTTCGATGGCCGCATCGACTGCCTGGTGAACAACGCCGGCATCGGCGGTCCGAACGCCTGCTCGACCGACGGCGAGGACCGCTGGGCATCGATCCTGAGCACCAACCTCGACGGCACGTTCTACTGCTGCCGCGAGGCGCTGAAGGCGATGCCCGACCACGGGCGCATCGTCAACATCTCCTCGGTGCTCGGTCAGTTCGGCGTGCCGGGCTACACCGCCTACTGCGCCAGCAAGCACGGGGTGATCGGGCTGACCAAGGCACTGGCCCTGGAGGTCGCACCGCGGCGGATCACCGTGAACGCGATCTGCCCGGGCTGGGTCGAGACTGAGATGGCGCGGGACGGCATGCGCGCGATGGGTGAAGGGCTCGGCGTCTCCTACGAGGACGCCCGCCAGCAGGCGCTCGGCATGGTGCCCCTGCAGCGCATCCTCGAGCCGGCCGAGATCGGCGCGATGGTGGTCTACCTGGCCAGCGAAGCGGCGGGTGGCATCACCGCGCAGGCCTACTCGATCTGCGGCGGCCAGGTCCAGAACGGCTGACCGGGCGGGCACCCTTCGACCTCCCCCGAATCTGTCGTGGTCGGTGCCAGGCACGAACTACGACAGATTCTGCCGCGCAAAGTCTGTCGCGGTTGGTGCCTGGCACCGAGCACGACAGAACCGAGCGCGACAGAAACGGCCGGTCACGGGTTCTCGACCCACTCCGCGACGAAGATGTTCGTGTTGCCCTCTTCCGCCGCGTAGCGGTTGCTGGCGAACACCAGGTGCTTCCCGTCCGGCGAGAACATCGGGAAGCCGTCGAACGACTCGTTGAAGGTCACGCGCTCGATCCCGGCGTCGGGGGCGTCGACGTCCATCAGGAAGATGTCGAAGTCGCGCCCGCTCGCGCTGTCCTTGTTCGAGCAGAACAGGATGTGGTGGTTGTCCGGGTGCCAGAACGGCGCGAAGTTGGCCTTGCCGTTGTCGGTGATCTGGCGGAAGTCGGAGCCGTCGACGTCGCAGACGGTGATCTCCATGCGGGTCGGTTGGACCACGCCCTGCGAGAGCAGCGCCTTGTACTCCGCGACCTCCTCCTCGCTGCTCGGGAAGCCCGAGCGGAGGATGAAGCGCTTGCCGTCGTGGCTGAAGAACGCGCCTCCGTCGTAGCCGACCCGCTCGGTCACCCGGACCACGTCGCTGCCGTCCGGCGCGCAGGTGTAGAGCTCGAGGTCGTCGTCGCGCATCGACGTGAACACGATGCGGCCGGTCACCGGGTCGACCGTCGCCTCGGCGTCATAGCCGTCGACCTCGGTGATCCGACGGAGGTCGGAGCCGTCGATCCCCACCGTGTAGACCTCGTAGGTCTCGTAGATCGGCCAGACGTACTTGCCGTTCCGGACCTGCACCGGCGGCGGTGGCTCGTCGGCGGCGAAGTGGGTCGACGCGAACACGATCCGCTGGTCGCCCTTCAGGAAGTAGGCGCAGGTCGTCCGCCCCTTGCCGGTGCTCACCATCCGCTCCTCGCCGGTCGCGAGGTCGAGCACGAAGATCTGGTCGGCCGGGATCTCCGGTGGGCGCCGCGACTGGTAGACCAGGTGACGGCCGTCGAACGACCAGTAGGCCTCGGCGTTCTCGCCACCGAAGGTGAGTTGGCGGACGTTGCGGAGCCGCTTCTCGCCTTCCAGACCGGGCACCGGCTTGCCGGCCTCGATCACGAACCCGGTCGAGCGATTCGTCGGGTCCTGGCGGCCGGGAGCGCCCTGCTCGCCGTCGTCCGAAGAGGACTGACATGCGGTCGTCAAGAGGGCCAGGGTCGCCACGGCGGGCGTGATCGGGAAGCGCACGGTGCGCAGCGCGGAGCGGAGTGAGTTCACGCCGCCATTGACACCGATTCGGGCCTCGCGCTCAACGCGAATCGTCCGCGGGGGGCCCGGCGTCCGGCAGACAGGGCCACAGGAGTTCGACGAGTTCCTGCAGTGCCGATCCTTCGCCCGGCTCGCGTGCGACCCGGCCGGACGGCTCGATGCTCTCCAGGGTCCGGAGCGCAGCTTCAGCGGGACCGCGTTGGTCGGCGGCGGCCGCTACGCCGAACAGCTCCAACAGGAGGTCGGTGTCGTCCGGAAAGCGCCGCGCGAGCGCCTCGTGGACCCGGACGGCCCCGGCCAGATCGTCGCGAGGGTCGGGGACCTCGTCCACATGGCGCGGCTCGGGCTCGCCCGCGAGCTGCCCGGGCCAGGCGACCTCGCGGCCGCTCGGCAGGAACGCATTCACCACGTGGATCGCCCGCTCCAACGTGTCGATGTCCGCGGAGAGGGTCGACAGCGTCCCATCCCGGCCGAACGCGCGCCACGACAGGATGACCTGTCGGCCGCGGTCCTCCGGCACGGTCTCGACATAGCCCTCCTCGTCGAACAGGCCGGTACGTCGCAGGAGACGTGACAGCATCCTGGTCGAGCGCTCGTCCAGCTGGTAGACCGCGACGGTCGGGTAGACCGGGATCGGCAGCGGAGCGTCGTCGAGGTCGCCGCGGGATTCCCGATACACCGCCAGCCCGTCGGCCCAGACGCGGAAGCTCTGCACCGCGTGGTTGCCCGAATCGTCGACCCGCATCGACTTGACTTCGATCTGGAAGTCGGCGGGAGGCCAGATCGATCCCTCCTGGCCCCCGGTGCGGCAGCCAGCCAGCGCCAGCGCGAGTAGACCGGCCGCTGCTCCGCCGATCGCCGCTGCTCCGCCGAGGGCGCGCGCACTCGCGGTCGGGCGACTGCGGGTCCGCTTCAGAGTCCTGTCATCACGAAGGTTCAACGTCGGCGGCGTCCCGCTATGCTCCGCCTCCCAAGATGGTCACGATCGCAGAGAAGATCAACGCCGTGCTCGCCGAGCGCGGCCTGTTGAAGCGCGATCTCGCGCGCGCCCTGGGGATCTCGCCGCAGACGGCGACCGACATCTGCAAGGGGCGCTCCGCCGTCACTCTGCCCCACCTCCGCTCCCTGGTGCGATACTTCGGGCTCCGCCCCGACTTCTGGCTCGACGAGTCCCGGCTGCAGCCCGGGGTCGCCGACGAGGTGGTGCCCGAACTCGAGGAGCGCATCCGGGCACTGCTCGACCTCGGCGTGCTCCGCACCCGCGATCCCGGGATGCTGGTCCGACGGCTGTTGGACTTCGTCCGGGAGCACCGTGCCGAGTATCTGCGCCAGTACGGGGAGCTCAGCCCCGACGAGCGCGAGATGCTCGGCCTCAGCGAGTTGGGGGCCCCACCGGCCGGGGGTAGCGTCGGGCGGATCCAGGCGACGGCGCACGGCGCCGGAAGCCTGGGAAGCGACGCCCCGGTTCCTGGCGCGGCCGCCGCGAGCGAGACCACGTCGTCGGTCCACGAGAGGTCGGCTCACGAGAGCTTGAACTGAGGCGCACGGTCGGTCGTCGGGGACCGCGCGAGAGTCGATCCGGTTCCGTGGGCCGCCGGTTCCGCGGATCGGCGGAGGCACCATGCGACGATCCGATTCCTGTGCGCGCCGACTGACCATCCTGCTGGTCGCCGGCTCCGTCGTGGGTGCCTGCTGCATCCGTCTGCCGGAGATCCAGCTGGGAACCGCACCGGGCGCCGCGGCTTCGGTCTTCGGTTCGGGCCGGCGGGTCGACCTGGTCCATGATGCGCAGGCTTCGAAGGCCGCGCGGTTCTCGTTGCGCTGGCGGGTCGGCGAGGGAGAAGAGCAGCTTGCCGAGGTCCGGCTCGCGGCGGATCCGCAGGACGGACGGGGAGAGCGCGATCTACGGATCGTCGCCGTGAACACCGGGATACCGGGCGAGTCCGTCCTCCGCATCGGCCCGAGGCGCCTGCCCGACTTCGAAGTGCTGACGGGCGACGACCGCGACGCGGCCCGGCGCGAGGTGGTCCGCTACGCGATGTTGTTCCTCGACATCGCCCGCGAGACCCACGGCTACTGGAACGACCTGCGCCAGGCGGCCCGGGACTTCGTGGGAGCACGCCGGGCCGAGATCATCAGCAACCTGTTCAGCGCCCTCGATCTCGCGCTCGCCGCCAAGAACGCGATGGCGAACGACGTCAACATGCAGCGCTTCCTGGAGGGAACGCTGGAAGTCGACTGGGACGCCCGGGTGTGGGAGGCGGGGCGGATCCGGGTGCCGGTGCGACTCGGCGCCGGCCGCGTCGATCTGATGCGCGGTGGCTTCGAGTGCGTGGCCCTCGATCCGGCCGATCCGGCATCCTTCGGAGTGCGGGCGTTCGAGGGCCGGCTGGGCGATTGCCAGTTCCGCCTCGACTACCAGGGCGAGGTCTCCGACCAGCCGAGCGCCGTTCGGGACTGCGACGACGCCCGCGCGTTCTTCGACCGGAGCGGCCGCATCCTCGCGGTGAGGGAGCGTGTCGACGGGATCGGAGGCGTCACCGAAGTGCGTGGTGGGCTGGCGTCGGTGCGCCGGCTCGGGTCAGCCGACGCGCAGGATGCGTGGCTGGTGCCGATCGGGTCGCTCCGCTCGACCGACCGCGAGTTTCCCGAGTCGTCGGTCGTGCTCCACGGCGACGGGATCCGGTTCCGTGCGGCGAGCCGCGACGAGCGGTTGTCGGTCTGGGGCCACGTTCCGCGCGGCGAGTGGATCGTGGGATCGGAGGACCAGCCGTGGCGGCAGGTGGTGATGGTCGATCGGGGTGGGGAGGTCGCCAGGGTCTGGGGGGGAGGTCCGGCCGGCGAAGCACCTGCCGAGGTGCTGCTCGCGCCCGGCGGTCATCGCTTCGCGATCCTCGACCGACCGTCCGCCGCCGGAACACCGACGCGCGTCTCGGTCCTGGAGATCGGTGCATCGCAGACCCGGGAAGTCGCGTCGCTGCAGGCGCCGCCGGGAAGCGATCTCGACCTGGCGGATTGGACCGCGCGCGACGACTTCCTGGTCCGGCTCGGCACCGGCGAGGTCCTGCGCCTGTCGCGGGACACCGGGGGCGATTTCCTGCCCTTCGAGCGCGTGGCCTGGGAGGACGTCCCGCGGGAGCAACACCACGACGTGCAGGCGCGCGGGTGCATCCTGCGGGTATCGCTGGATGCCGGGGTGTTCGCCGAACGCGAGGTCCCCGACGGCGAGCCGATCCACCGGCCCGGCGATCCCCGGTTCCCGTTCCTGGTCGCCGACGCCGACGGCACGCCACGGCACCTGCATCTGGTGGACCTGGCGGCCGGCACGCAGACCTCGATGGAACTCCCGCCGGGCACGCAGTGGCACGCGGCTTCCGGCTGGATCGTCCACCACGATGCGGCGTCGGGGAGATTGCAGGCGATGCACCGTTCGATGCCGCAGCTCGGCTGGCAGGTCGAGACGACTGCCGAGGAGTTCGTGCTCGGCGCCCGGCTCGACGTGCCCGGCCCGGCGGTCGGGCCGTGGGACCCGGCGGACCGGCCCGACAGCACGGCGCTCCTGGTCGTCCGCGACCTGCAGCCAGAGCAGCCGACACCGATGTTCGGCATGCACAGCCTGGGCGGCGACTGTCGGGCCGAGGTCTGGTTCCGCAGTGAGTCCGGATTCGCCGCCTTCGAGCCGGACGTGTCGCTGCGCTTCGCTGGGTTGGTGAGCCTCGAGAGCGCCGGCAGTCTCGACGCCGCGGCGCGTCGGCTGATCCGCTCGGTGGAACTCCGGGTCGATCCGCGTGGCTCGATGGTGGCGCTCGACGGGATCATGGCCGGGCGGTCCCAGCTCCAACTGGTCCTGCAGACACGTGGCGGACCGGTGGGCATCCTGCTACCCGGGATGTTCGGCCTCCGTCGCGTGGCCGGTGACCCGGAGTGGTTGGTCAGTTCTACTCGCGCGTTCCGCCTCGACGCCTGCTGGCGGTTGCTGGCGGCGTCACCCGACGACGACTCCTGGCGCGTCGACTTCCTCGGCTGGGCCGAGCCCCCCGAGGTCGTCCGCTGGCTGCCGGTCAGTCCTGCCGCGCCGAACGGTCGCTGATCCGCACTCCGTCGAACTGCGAGTAGCGGTCGTACCAACCGCCGTCGTTGACCCGCTTCTCGGCCAACAGCTCGAGGTAGCGCGCCGCCTTCGCGGCCAACTCGGTCTCCCCGCGCCGCAGCGCCGCATCCCGCGCGACGTGCAGGGCCCCCATCCCCCACACTCCGAAGCCCGCGCTCGGCCACATCACCTTGCCCCGGTCCTCGCGCTCCGCGTCGGTCATCGGCTCGCCGCCCTTCCAGACCATCGCGTAGGCGAGCTGCGCGCCGTAGCCGGGGTGTTCCTGCCAGCAGTCGCGCAGCAACGTCAGCGCCAGCGCATCGACCATCTCCCTCAGCCGTGGGTCCTGATCCTCGGTCAGGGCCAGGTAGGCCGCGAAGCCGATCACCGTCTGCGACTCTTCCCAGGGCGACCACGACTCGCCCTGGTGATCCGGGAAGGTCCGCGCGTCGGTGCCGCGCACGTTGAACGGTCGGATCTTGCCCTCGGGCAGGTCGCGGCCGCTCCAGTTGGCGTAGTTCGACTCGAGCATCCGCGCCCGCATCCGCGCCAGCAACTCGCCGTCGCCGGTGACCAGGTACAGCCAGGTCGCGGCCAGCATGGTCCGGCCCGCGGCGCGTGCCACGCCGGGCTTCGAGGTCCACAGGTCCTTCTGCAGGGTCTGCGCGGCCAGGTAGAGCTGGGTCTCGTTGCGCATCTCCAGGACCGCCGACGGCGACGCGGTCAGCAGCGCGAACGAGCCCATGTAGTTGGTGCTCCAGTGCTCGCGGTCCTTGCCCTTCCAGCCGTTGGTCTCGTAGCGCGGCCGCGGACAGGGCTTGCCGAGGCGGTCGGTCGACACGCCGCAGTGCCAGTGCGTGACCCCGTCCCAGACCACCCAGCCCGGGTGCCGCGACGACAGCACCGGCGTCGCGTCGTCCTCGAAGTTGTGCACCGGGCGGCAGCCCTCCTGCAGCACCGAGAACTCGACCTCGTGCAGGTACGACGGCAGACCGTGCGAGGCGACCGGCTCACAGCCCACCTGACCGAAGTCGGCCTGTTCGCCGGCCTGGCCGGGAACCTTCGCGGGGCCCAGCACCGGGCCGTGCAGCGGATCCGGCTTGGTGGTCTTCGACCAGTTCAGGAACTCGGCGTGGCGGCGGTTCGCGGCGACGCGGACCGAGCGCGGGTCGGGCATCCACGGAGGTGGCTCGGGGACGTGGCCGAACGCGCCGAACGAACCACTCTGCTGCCACTCGGTCGCGCTCCACAGCGGCGCGAGGCTCGCGGCCTTCAGCGTGTCGTCGCGGCGTTGCGCGGTCTCGTCGTCGCCGCCCGACAGCGGGGGGAGCAGTGCGCCGACCCGGCGGATCCCCTGGCCGTCGCCGAGCGTCACGTTGCGCAACAGCACGTGGCGGGTGCCGAGTCGGGTCGGCTGGCTGTTCACCGCCTGGGGTCGGCCGTGCCGAGGGAACCAGCCGAGGCCCTGGGTCACGAACACCAGCTCGGTGATCGCCACCTGCATGCGCGGCCTCGCGGGATCCGAGAAGAACACTCCGAGGCCCAGCTCGCCGTGCTCCTGCCCGGCCCAGACCGTCAGCGGTGCCTCGACCACCAGGCCGCTGTCGCCGACCCGGCAGCGCAGCACGACGACCTGTCGCGCGGCGTTCTGCTCCAACAGTTCGGATGGCACCAGATCGCCGAGGTGTAGTTCGCCGTCGATCTCGGCGACCACCTGGAGGCGGTGGGGCGGCAGCGCGAAGGTCGTGTCAGGCAGCGCAGGGCCCGTGCCCGCGTCGAGTTCCAGCTCGACGAGCTGCTGGCCGTCGACCGAGGTGTGGAAGCAGCAGATCGCCTGGCGCAGCGAGCCGTCGTTCCAGCGGGCACCGAACGGTTGCCAGACCGTGGGGCAGTCGCGGACGTGCAGGTCGGGCAGCTCGTCGACCGTGCCCTTGGCGAACGGCACCACGACCGAGGTCCACTCGGTCCGCGCGAAGGGCGTCAGGTTCTGCACCGTGACGCGGCGCTGCGCGGTGCCCGCCGCGACCAGCAGCAGCAGCGCGAGAGCCGCGCGCCAAGCGGTGCGGAGCGCGCGGGCGGGCGCGGTGCCGTCGTCGGGGTGCCGGTTCCGGCCGCGTCGGTGCATGCGGAGGATCGTCACGGATCACACCCGTCATGCAACCCGCGCGATGTGGAGCCTGGGTGCAAGTCGCCGGTCTCCCTGGCGCCATTCCTCGTTAGCATCGCAGCGACCGCCATGACGAATCCGCAGCCGACCGCGTCCTGTCCCGTTCCTCGTCGTGCCTCGCGACCGCTCACGCGGCTCCTCGTCGGCCTGGCCGCCGTCCTGGCGATCTCCTGGTCGTCCGTATCGGCGCAGGACGAGAAGGCGTTCTTCACCGACGCCGCCGAGTCGCTGAATGCCTTCGCGACCCGCTGCTTCAAGGCGAAGTACCCGCTCCGCGCGCGCGAGGTCTGGCAGGAGATCCTCCGCGACTACGACACCGACGACGAGGTGGCCCGCAAGGCGCTCGGCTTCCTGAAGGTCGGCGCGAGTTGGGCTCCCGATTCGCGCTTCGAGTACCCGACCCAGGACGAGCCCGATCCGGCGGTCGCCCGGGTGCTCAGCCGTCAGTGGGACAAGCTCTGCGAGGAACTCGCCGAGGACCACCGCTCCCTGGCCGGGGAGTTCAAGGCGGCGGGCAACGAGGAGCGGGCCGAGTACCACTTCGCCCGGGTGCTGCGGTTCGCGCCCGAGGACGGCACCGCGGTCGCAGAGACGGGGCTCGAGACCTTCGAGGGCCTGCACGGCACGCCGGTCGAGCTGGCGATCCTGCGCCGCTCGAAGCTGATCGACCGCACGATCGCCGCCGAACTGGAGAAGGAGTACCCGGTCGAGAAGCTGAGCGGCGAGACCCATCCGCTGATCGACAAGGCGAAGGTGCCGTACTCGGGCTTCCGCACCGAGCACTTCGTGGTCTGGGGCGATTGGTCCGACGAGCAGCTGATCGCCTGCGCGCAGTACGCCGAGCGGGCGTACGCGCTGTGCACGACGCTGTTCGATGGTATCGCGGTCTACAAGTGGCCGCACAAGGACCAGTACGACCTCGCGTTCTTCCAGGCGCGCGACACCTGGGTGCAGGTGCTGCGCGCCAACGAGGGCGAGTTCAGCGGCCGTGACCTGGAGTTCACCATCGCCAACACCTCCGGCACCTCGATGGGCAGCGGGACCGACATGGTGAAGATCGTCGGCTTCGAGTCGGCGGCGACCATCGAGGACATGGCGGTGCGTGCGGTCGCGCAGGCCTGGGCCCGGTTCGGTGCCGACGCGCTGCAGGAGGGTATCGGCCACGCGGTGGTCGGCTGGTTCTTCGGCCGCAATCTGGTGTTCTCGGTGGGACAGCAGAAGGGCGAAGGCACCTCGTCGGGCGCCAAGGCCGAGAAGTTCAACATGCCGGACCTCTCGATCTGGCAGGAACTCGCGCTGCGCATCGCCTGGGAAGAGACCGACACCCCGTGCGCCAAGCTGCCCCTGGTCACCGCCGCCGACTTCTCCAGCGTGGACCGCATCAAGGCCTGGGGCATCTGCGACTACCTGTTGCGTCGCGATCCGGAGCTGCTGTGGAAGCTCGACCGTACCAAGGTCGAGGGTGCGGGTTCGCAGAACCAGGTTCGCGAGAAGTTCTCCGAGAAGACCGAAGGCAAGCTGACCTGCGACGGGCTCGACGATGCGTGGCGGCGCTTCTGGACCGAGGACTCGCCGATCCTGCGCGCGGTGATGGGCAAGGAGACGCCGCTCGAGTCGGTCAGCAAGGATGCGCCGAAGTTCCTGGTCGCGTTCAACGAGGTGCGCAAGCTCTTCGATCTGAGCGGCGTGCACTGGAGCGCCGAGTATTCGGGCGCGTGCAAGCAGCACGCCGACTACCTGGCGGAGAACAAGCGCGCGCGCGGGCCGGTCGACGAGCACACCCAGGATCCGTCGGACGGCGGCACCAACAACGGTCGGACCTTCGCCGGCAATGCGCTGGTCGACGTGAAGGCCAAGAACCCCGACGACACCATCGAGAACTGGCTGCAGTTCCCCGGCTATCGCGATGCGCTCTGTGACCCCGGTCTCGAGTCGGTCGGCATCTATGCTGACAAGGGTATCCTGGTGATGGACGTGATCCGCGGCCGCAGCCCTGCCGGCAAGCTCGTGCGCTTCCCCAATGGTGTGGCGGTGGGAGGTGGCGTGCCCGCCAATGCCAACGCCACGATGGTGGTGCCGACCTCGGTGAAGGTGGGCGACCTGGGGCCCGACGTCGAGCGCGTGCTGGCGAATGCCGGCCAGAAGCGGGCCAAGACGGTCGGCTATCCGCTGTCGCTGCACTTCTTCGCGACCGGCGCCCTGCCGAAGCAGGGCAGCGTGCAGTGCATCGTCAAGCGCAACGACAAGGAACTCGTCGAGGGCGTAGTGCACTACGCCGACGGCGGCGCCAGCCGTCGTTCGTCGGCCCCTGGGCTGGTGGTCTTCTATCCCTTCGAGGCCCTGAAGCGCGGCAGCGCCTACACGGTGGAGTGGAGCTTCGAGAAGCAGGGCGGACGCGAGGCGCTGCAGAAGTACCAGTTCTTCACGAAGTGACACTCTGCGACTCCAGGTCATGGACCTCTGGCTCGGACTGGTACCCGGACTGCTGTTCCTGCTGGCCGGTACCCTCGCCTCGGCTGCCTCGCTCGGTCTCGTCGTGCTGTTCGCGCCGCGGGGCTACCCGGACGATGCGCACTGGAGCGAGCGCGCCCGGTTCTACTGGCCCGTCGCACGCGGTGTGTCGTTCGCGGCGACCGTGCCCCTGGTGTCGGTTTCGATCGGCTACGCCCTCGTCGGTACCGGAGGCGTGTCGAGCATTCATCCGCTGACGGTCTTCGGCCTCGGCGGCTGGATTGTCTACGGCCTGTTGCTGCCGTTCGCTCTTTGGCGGGTGATCAGGCGGATGCGGCCCGCGACGAAGCGCTACGCCCTGAGGGGGCGCGATGCCCTGTGGACGATGCTGTTGGTTCCGGTGCCGATCCTGATCCCGGTGCTGGCCGCCGGCCTGCTGCCGCCCGACCGACCCTGGATCGCCGTGCCCGGTGTGCTGCTGGTCATCGCTGCGCTGGTGTTCCACAACTCGGGCGGGTCGCGTTGGCTCGGTCGGTTCTGTGGCTTCGAGCGGCCGGCACCTGCGCCGCTGGAGCGACTCGTCGGGGACGCGGCCGATCGCGCCGGTCTCGCGCGGCCCCGGGTCCTGGAGCTTCGTCACGTGGATGCCAACGCGTACGTCTTCCCGTTCTCCAGGGTGGTCGGCTTCACGACTCCGGCCATCGACCTTCTCGACGAAGCGGAGCAGCGTGGCATCGCGGACCACGAGATCGGCCACCTGAAAGAGCCTGCGTCCGTGCGGATGCTGCGGTCGATCGGGGTCGTGACCCTGTCGGCAGTCGCGGCGAGCCGGTTGCTCCTGCATCAGGTCGGCCCGTGGTCCTTGATCGTGGTCGGCCTGGCGATCGTCCTACTGGGACTGGGGTCGATGCGGACCGCGCGACGCATGGAGCATGCCGCCGACGAGCATGCCCACCAGCAGGGTGATCCGGCGGTGTTCGCTCGGGCGATCGAGAAGTTGCACGCCCACAACCTGACACCCGCGGTCGTGGGGTCGCGCAACCAGACCCACCCTGACCTCGTCGATCGCCTCGAGCAGGCTGGCCTCGAGCTGGACTGGCCGCGTCCTGGGCCTCCGCTGAAGCGGTTCGATCTGAAGGTGGCTCCCTTGTCGCTGGCGATGGCGTTGGTGATCCCTGCGCTGTGCCTTCGGGACGAGGCCTCGTGGCGTGGCGAGTATCGTGTCGGCTGGGCATGGACCGATTTCCTGGTCTATGGCGGCAGCTACGAGTCGGCCTGCAGATTGGCAGAGGGCGCGAGGCAACGTGGCGACCTCGACGCGGCCGGCGAGTGGTTGGAGATCGCTGCCCGATTCGGGGATTGAACTCCCCGGGGAGGATCCCTCCGATTCCGCCAGCGGACGACGCGCGCCCCTTCCGATGACCACCAACCGCTACCGCAGCCTCGATCCGGTCCAGATCGTCGAGACCGTCGCGCGCCTGCGCGACCGGATCCGCGAGCGCTTCCCCGAGGCCAACCTGGTGCGCGTCGCCGAGGAGCTCCACCACGTCGCCGCCGACGCCGCGCGCCGCAACGAGGAGATCCGCCGGCCGAACCTGTGGCTCCGGGCGGTGAGCCTGTTCCTGCTGGGGGTCGGTGCGGTGGCGTTGGTCGGTGCGGTGATGGCGGTCCACCCGCACCTCGACGACGACTGGCGGGTGGCGGAGGTGATCCAGACCCTCGAGGCTTCGCTGGGGGCTCTGTTCTTCCTGGGCGCCGGGATCGTGCTGGTCGCGTCCTTGGAGGCCCGCGCCAAGCGCTCGCGCTGTCTCACCGCGGTGCACGAGATGCGCGCGATGGCGCACATCGTCGACATGCACCAGCTCACCAAGGACCCCGAGCGCTCACCGGAGGAGGCCGAGCAGGACACCCCGAGTTCCCCGAAGCGCAAGCTGACGCGGTTCCAACTGGTGCGCTACCTCGACTACTGCAGCGAGCTGCTGTCGTTGATCGGCAAGGTGGCGGCGGTCTACGTGCAGGGCTTCAACGACCCGCAGGCGCGCGACGCGGTCGACGAGGTCGAGAGCTTGACCACCGGGCTGAGCCGCAAGATCTGGCAGAAGATCATGATCCTCGACCAGAGCGGTTTCGCGGCGGCGCCGCGGTCCGTGCGTGAGAGCGAGAGTGGAGCGGATGGGGCAGCCTGACGAGATGTCCAGGCTGCAGGCCGCGCTGGATCTGCATGCCGAGTGGAGCCGCGGTCGTCACGGCGACGACCGGGACGCGTTCCTCGCCGCGCACGCCGAGCTGCGCGACCTGTTGGAGCCGTTGTTCGACGACGAGGCGGAGGGTGTTGCGGAGCCCGGCACCGACCGGCCGCGGCGGTTGGGCGACTACGAGCTGCTCCGCGAGATCGGCCGCGGTGGTATGGGCGTGGTCTTCGAGGCCCGGCAGGTCGGCCTCGAGCGGCGGGTCGCGGTCAAGGTGTTGTCGGACGCGCTGAACCTCGCGCCGCGGACGGTGGCCCGCTTCCGCCGCGAAGCCGCGACCGCCGCGCGTCTCGACCATCCGGCGATCGTCGGGGTCCACGCCACCGGCGAGGTCGACGGCGTGCACTGGTTCGCGATGGAGCTGATCGACGGCCTGCCGCTCGACGAGCACGTGGCCGCGTTGCGCAGCACGCGTCCCGACGCGGTGGTGCGCGAGACCGTCGAGCTCTGTGCGCGGATCGCCGACGCGTTGCACTTCGCCCACGAGGCGGGGGTGGTGCACCGCGACGTCAAGCCGAGCAACGTGCTGGTGCGGCAGGACGGCACGCCGGTGCTCACCGACTTCGGCCTGGCCCGCGAGCAGGGGCTGCCTTCACTGAGCCAGACCGGCGACTTCGCGGGCACGCCGTACTACGTCTCCCCCGAGCAGGCGCTCGGCACCGGCAAGGAGCTCGACCGCCGGACCGACGTGTTCTCGCTCGGCGTGACGCTCTACGAGCTCCTGACCGAGCGGCGTCCCTTCCCCGGTGAGAGTTCCGACCAGGTGCTGGTGGGCATCCTCACGCGCGATCCGCCGGATCCCCAGAAGGTCGCGCCCACGCTGAACCGGGACATCGCGGCGATCCTGCTCAAGGCCCTCGAGAAGGAGCGCGACCGCCGCTATGAGTCGGCCGCGGCGTTCGCCGCCGACCTGCGCAACTTCCTGGCGTTCCGGCCGGTGGTCGCGAAGCGGGCGGGAGCGTTGCGGCGGCTTACCCGTGCGGTCCGTCGCGAGCCGCTGAAGGTCGCGCTCTGGGGGATCCTGGCGGTGGGTCTGCCGACGGTGGGCTGGCTCGGCTACCGACTGATCGATCAGCAGCAGGCCGCGGCGGTCGGCGAGCGCGCGATCACCCGGCAGACGGTCGAGGAACGCCTGCTCGAAGCGACCCGCGCCAAGTTCCTGCAGGACCTGGAGACCGCTGAACAGGTCTACGCGGAGATCCTCGACCTCGCGCCCGACGAGCCCATGGCCGTAGCCGAGGTCGCGTTGCACCACTGCCGGATCAAGCGCGACGGGGTGATGGTCGCACCGGGGCAGGCACTGGCGGTGCTCGATGCCCGCCCGGAACTGCTGGCGGCGGAGCCGGGCCTGCGGCGGATCCGGCTGCTCGCGCTCGACGAGCTCGGCCGCAGCGCGGAGGCCGAGGCGCTACGCGCGACCCTCGGCGAGCCCGCGACGGCGATGGAACACTACGTGGCCGGCTACCAGGACCAGGCGGCGCTGCAGCGCGGTGATGCCGAGAAGCTCGCCTCGGCATTCGAGCATCTGCGCACCGCAGTGCTCCGTGCGCCGAAGCCCAACCCGGTCTACCTGTCGACGCTGTTCGTGCTGGCCAGCCTCGTGGAGGACGAGGCGATCGAGCGCGAGGCGGTCGCCGCGCTGCTGCACCTGTGGCCGGACGCGCCGGCGCCGTGGATCTTCGAGACGCTCTACTGGTACGAGCGCGACGACGCCCGCACCGAGGCCGCGGCCCGCGAGGTCCTCGCGCGGCTGCCGGGCTACTACTGGGCCCACTGGAAGATCGGCGAGATGCAGGAACGGCGCGGCGAGGTCGACGCGGCGCTGGCCAGCTACGAGGCGGCATGGGCGGCCTTCCGCGGCGATCCGGTGATCGCCGTGGCACTCGCCGAGCTGCACCGCGAGGCCGACCAGCTTGCGCGGACCTACGAGGTCTACACCGAGCTCGGTGAGCAGTTCCCCATCGCCCTCGACGTGCAGCGCGAGCGCGGCGCGATCCTGGTCGAACTCGGGCGCTACGCCGAGGCCGTGCCGATCCTGGAGCGGGTCGCCGAGGATCCGGAGTTCAAGTCCGACGCGGTGCAGGAGCTGTTGGAGGAGGCGCGAGCCGGCCGCTGATCCCTGCCGTTCTTTCTGGTGGGTGCGAGCCACCGACCAGGAAGAATGGGTGCATGAAGCCCCGCATCCTCGCCGCCGGCGCGCTCCTGTGGCGCGACGAGACGCATCGTGAGATCTGCCTCGTGCACCGCCACCGCTACGACGACTGGTGCCTGCCCAAGGGCAAGCTCGGCAAACGCGAGCGCTTCCTCGCGGCGGTCGCCCGCGAGACCGAGGAGGAGACCGGCTACCCGGTGCGGGTCGGCGCGTTCGCCGGCGAGCTGTTCTACGAGGTGAAGGACGTGCCGAAGACTGTGCTGTTCTGGCACTGCTATCCCATCGCGGAGGAGCCGGTCGGGGTGCCCGATCCGGACGAGGTCGAGGCGGTCGCCTGGCTTCGCCGGGAGGAGGCCCTGGCGCGGCTGACCTACGCGGACGAACGGGCTCTGGTGCAGGCGGCTGCCGGCGGCTCGGACTCCTGACCGGTGCCTGGGCTACCGGTCGCGGCAGAGTCCGTCGCTCCGATCACGCGCGTCCGGCACCGCGGTCGGCTTCCGCAGGCCCGGTCGGCGCAGCCGTTTGGATCGAGGCTCCGGGAGTTGGCAGGCAGGTTGCGCTCCTCGCGGCGGACGAGGATCCGCCTTCGAAGCGTCCCTTCTCGCGTCGCGCGCCTCCGCGGATCCAGGCGGCGATGGGCTCCGACGCCATCCCGACATGTTCCTGCTGCAGAGATCCCGTTCCATTCTCCTCCTTCCCACAGCCACCCTGCTCGCGCTGCCACTCACCGCCCAGGACCGGCGCGCGTGGGACGACTTCGACATCGTCGACCAGGTCGAGGACGAGCTGCTGTTCGACACCTCGGTCCCGGCCAACGACCTCGACGTGACGGTCGACGACGGCGTGGTCGTCCTGGTGGGCGAGGTCGACACCATGCTCGCCGAGGACCGCGCGGTGCGACTCGCCGAGTCGGTCCGCGGCGTCACCGCGGTCGTCGACGAGATCGACGTGATGCCGAACCCGCCGCGTGCCGACTGGCAGGTCGAGAACGCAGTCGAGGAGGCGCTGCTGCGCGATGCCGCCACCGACAGCTACGAGCTCGAGGTGCTGGTCGCCGACGGCACCGCGATCGTTTCCGGACAGGTCGACTCCTGGCAGGAGAAGGCGCTCAGCGAGAAGGTGATCCGCGGGGTCCGCGGCGTGGTCGCGGTCGACAGCTCGATCCGGGTCGCGCGCAAGGGCGAGCGGCCCGATCCCGAGATCGCGGCCGACGTGCGGGGCGGCCTGCGCTGGGACGCTCTGGTCGACCATCTCGGCATCGACGTCGCGGTCACCGACGGCGTGGTCCAGTTGAGCGGTGTCGTCGGCAGCGCCGCAGAGAAGCGACGTGCCCGCTCCGACGCCTGGATCGCCGGCGTCACCCGCGTCGACGATGCCGACCTGAAGGTCGAGGCCTGGGCCGACGACGAGGGCGAGAAGGAGGGGCTTCCGGCGCCGGCTCCCGATGCGGTGCGCGACGCGCTGCACCAGGCGCTGCTCCTCGACTCGCGGGTGCACTCCGACGACGTGCGGGTGTACTTCGACGGTCTGACCGCGACGCTCCGCGGTGAGGTCCACGATCTCGCCGCCAAGCGCGCCGCGGCGACGTGTGCGCGCAACACGGTGGGCGTCCATCGGGTCGAGAATCGTCTGAAGGTCCGGCCCGGCGACGTCGCCGACGCCTCCGTCGAGGATTCGGTGCGGGCCTGGTTCCGCGCCGATCCGTTGATCGAGCGCTACGCGCTGGAGGTCGAGGTCCGTGACGGCACCGCGCGGCTGACCGGCCGCGTCGACGACGTGCGCGAGAAGCTGCGCGCCGAGCAGCTCGCCGCCCGGACCCATGGCGTCCGCGAGATCGAGAACCGCGTCGACGTGGTGGCTTCGACGGCCTACGTCTTCGATCCGTACGTCGACGTCGACTCGCCGCTGGACCGTCGCTGGTACTTCCGCCCGCCGCACAACGCGCCGATGGACGACGACTGGCTGCGCGACGAGGTCGAGGAGGAGCTGTTCTGGAGTCCCTACGTCGATTCCGACCAGGTCGAGATCCGGGTCGAGGACGGCACGGTCACCCTGTCCGGCGAGGTCGACTCGCGGCTGGAGGAGCGGATGGCGATCGAGAACGCCTGGCAGGCCGGCGCGACCCATGTCCGCGATCGCCTGTCGACCGGGCGCGACGGTTCCTGATCCTGCGCGGGCCTCACGCCCCGCCCCGCAGTTCCTCGAGTTCCTCCAGCGTGCGCGGCCAGTCCTTGCGCAGCAGCTGCGACAGACCCCGGTCGGCGAGCAGCCGGCCGGCGTTCTGGCACTCCGCGCAGTAGTTGCACTCGTTGCTGGCGTAGCGGATCCGCTGGACGGGGTGGCCGCAGATCGGGCAGGGCGCGCGGTAGCGACCGTGCACCGCCATGCCGTCGCGGAATGCGGTGACCTTCTCGGGGAAGCCATCGCCGACCTGGGCGCGCAGCCGCTCGGTCCAGATCCGCAGCACGTTGCGGGTCGCGTCGAACAGGCGCTCGAACTCGGCGGACTCGAGGCGCGACGTGAGGCGCACCGGCGACAGCCGGGCCGCGAACAGGATCTCGTCCGAGTAGGCGTTGCCGATCCCGTCCAGGACCCGCGGGTCGGTCAGCGCGCGCTTCAATGTGCGGTTCTCGCGGGTCAGTGCCGCGGTGAACGTCGGCAGGTCGGTGCTCAGCGGATCGAGACCGCCGCGGTCGAAGGTCGCGAGGGCGTCCCGGCCGCGGACCAGGTGTAGCGAGGACCGCTTCTTCGTGGCTGCCTCGGTGAGCCACAGGGTGCCTTCGCCCCAGTCGAAGCGCGCCAGCAGCGCCTTCGGTCCCGCCGGCGGCTTGCGGTCCGGTGTCCGCCAACGCAGGCGCCCGGCGATCATTGGATGGATCACCGCCAGCGTCTCGTCGGACCCTTCCTCGGCGAAGGAGAGCACGATCCGTTTGCCGATCCGGAACACCTCGGTGCAGGTCCTGCCGACCAGCGAACCCGGCGCCAGCTCGACCGTGCGCAGCAGATTCGCGCCGAGAACCTCGATTCCCCGCAGCTCCCGACCGCGGACGAACGCGTCGAGCCGCTCCACGTAGACGGTGACGTCGGGCAGTTCCGGCACGTGCGCACAGTACGCCGTCGCGATCGTCGCGGGCGACCTCTTCTCCCGGCCGCCGCGGTGTGGTTCCCTGGTCGGCGATGGATCCGATCGTCGACGACCTGAATCCGGCGCAGCGCGAGGCAGTGGAATACGGCGAGGGCCCGCTGATGGTCCTGGCCGGCGCGGGTTCGGGGAAGACGCGGGTCATCACCCGGCGGATCGCCCGCCTGCTCCGCGAGGGCGTGCCGGCCTCGTCGATCCTGGCGTTGACGTTCACCAACAAGGCGGCGGGGGAGATGGCCCACCGCGTCGAGCAGCTCGGCGGCCGGCGGGTGCTGGTGTCGACCTTCCACTCGACCTGCGCGCGGTTCCTGCGCGACGACGGCGAGCGCATCGGCTTCCCGCGCGACTTCTCGATCTACGACACCCAGGATCGCGACGCCTGCCTGAAGCTGCTGATGCAGGAGCACGGGCTCGATCGGGAGAACGTCAAGTCCTCGGCGGTGGGGCGGCGGATCTCGCAGCTCAAGAACCTCGGCGTGACGCCGGACGAACTGGTGGTCGGCTACAGCCCCGTCGACCGCATCGTCGAGCGGCTGTTCGGGCCCTACCAGCAGATGATGCTGAGGCTCGGCGCGATGGATTTCGACGACCTCATCGCGCACTTCCTGCAGCTCCTCGCCGAGTTCCCCGACGTGGCCGAGGCCTACCAGCAGCGCTTCCCCTGGCTGTTGGTCGACGAGTTCCAGGACACCAACCGGGTCCAGTACGACCTGCTGAAGCGGATGGTCGGCGGCAGTCGCAACCTCTGCGTGGTGGGCGATCCGGACCAGTCGATCTACCGGTTCCGCGGCGCCGAGGTCCGCAACATCCTCGACTTCCAACACGACTACGCCGATACCCACGTGGTCCGGCTGGAGCAGAACTATCGCTCGACCGCGACCATCCTGCGGGCTGCCGAGGGGGTCATCGAGAACAACGAGGAGCGGCTCGACAAGCGGCTGGTGACCGAGAACGACGACGGCACCCCGCTGGTCGTGCACCGCTCGAACGGGCCGCACCAGGAAGCCCGGCAGATCGCGACGGTCATCGACTCGCTGGTCGGCGATGGCGTCGAGGCCGACGAGATCGCGGTGTTCTACCGAAGCCACTACCTGAGCCGCGGCATCGAGGAGGGGCTCCGCGAGATCGCGATCCCCTACCGGATCGTCGGCGGCGTGTCGTTCTTCGAGCGGCGCGAGATCAAGGACCTGCTGGCCTACGTGCGGGTCCTGGTGAACCCGCTCGACGACGTGTCGATGGAGCGGATCGTCAACGTGCCACCGCGCGGCATCGGGCGGGTCTCGCTCGACAAGCTGCGCCGCGCGGCGATCGATGCGGGGATGTCGCTCTACGAAGGCATCGGGGATCCGGGCGTGCGCGGGGTCCTGTCCGGCAAGGCCAAGAAGGGCATCGAGAACCTGGCCGCTGCGCTGGAGAAGGCCCGGCCACTGGTCGCAGAGAGCGCGCATGCGCCGATGAAGGTGGTCGCCGACGGCGTCGACTACCTGGCGTGGATCGGTGACAGCGGCGATCCGGAGGACGAGGCCCGGCGTGAGAACCTCGCCGAGCTGTTCAACGATGCGATGGTCTTCGACGAGGAGCACGGCGGTGGGCTGGCCGGCTACCTGCAGCACGTCTCGCTGATGACCTCGGCGGACCGCGAGCAGGGCGAGCAGGGGCCGCGGGTGTCGCTGATGACCGTGCACGCCGCCAAGGGCCTGGAGTTCGACCACGTGTTCGTCGCCGGTCTGGAGGAGGGCCTGTTCCCGAGCCAGCGCGCGCTGGAAGAGGCCGGCGGGCTCGAGGAGGAGCGGCGGTTGATGTACGTCGCGCTGACCCGCGCACGGCAGTCGCTGTGGCTCGGCTACGTCGACCAGCGGATGGTCGCGGGGCGGATGCAGGGGCAGGAGCCGTCGTCGTTCCTGCGCGAGATCCCGCCGGACTGCATGGCGGCGAGCGATCAGTACGACGAGCCGTGGTCGGAGCCGGATGCCTTCTCGCGGGACGTGTTCGGCGACGACTCGAATGCGGGCGACATCGGGGGTGGCGGTTCGTTCGAGCCGGACTACTCCCAGGAGCAGCCCTCGTTCGGTCCCGGGGTCCGGGTGGTCCATCCGGCCTACGGCTACGGCAGCGTGGTCCGCATGTCTGGGCAGGGCACGATGGCCAAGGCCACGGTGCGCTTCGACGATTCCGGGGAACGGACGCTGATCCTCGAGTATGCCGGTCTCCGCGTCGTGCCGGCGTGGGAAGCCCAGTGACGCCGGTGACCCCCGCGGCTTTGGTGGCCTCGTTGGACCTGCGATACTCCGCCGCCTGGACATCCTGAAATTGGTCGACCCCAACCCAGCCACCGATCCCCTCGCCGCCGACATGCTCGGTGAGCTCGAAGACCTGTTCGCGCGCGC
This sequence comes from bacterium, assembly GCA_030432695.1. Lineage (GTDB taxonomy): Bacteria > Planctomycetota > UBA1135 > UBA1135 > UBA2386 > JAUILN01. The sequence continues at coordinate 57,514 of JAUILN010000006.1, forward strand.
GGCTGCCCAGGGTGCTGCGGTCGTGTCGGTACTCGCGGCGCGGGCCGCCGCACTCGCGGCCGTGGCGCCGCGCGTCGAGCCGGCCGAGGCCGACGCGGAGTGGCACGGCATGATCGGCGCTTCACCGCCGATGCGCGCGCTGCGTCCGACGCTCGAGAAGTTCGCCGCCGTCAATGCGCCGGTGCTGGTGCGCGGCGAGAGCGGCACCGGCAAGGACGTGGTCGCGCGGATCCTCCACCGGATCGGCGAGAGGTCCGAGCAGCCGTTCGTCGCCGAGAACTGCGCAGCGATCCCCGAGACCCTGCTGGAGTCGGTGCTGTTCGGGCACAAGCGCGGCTCGTTCACCGGCGCGGTTCGCGACCACGACGGCCACTTCGTGGCGGCGCACCGCGGCACGCTGTTCCTCGACGAGATCGGCGAGATGCCGCTGCCGATGCAGGCCAAGCTGCTGCGCGCGCTGCAGGAGGGCGAGGTCCGGCCGGTCGGTTCGGAGAAGGTCCGCAAGGTCGACGTCCGGGTGATCGCGGCGACCAACCGCGACCTGGAGGCGGCGGTGCGCGACGGCGGCTTCCGCCAGGATCTCTACTACCGCCTCGACGTGCTGCAGATCACGCTGCCACCCCTCCGTGACCGGGGCGACGACGTGCTGCTGCTGGCGCGGCGCTTCCTCGCGGCGGCGGCGGGCAAGAGCGGCCGCGAGCTGCGGCTCGGTGGCGCGGCCGAAGCAGCGCTCCGGGCCTACCGCTGGCCGGGCAACATCCGTCAGCTCCAGAACGAGATCCAGCGGGTCGCCGCGCTGGCCGACGGGCCCGAGGTGGGGGTCGCCGACCTGTCGCCGGACGTGGCTGCCGCGCAGGAGTGAGGCCGACGACGGGAGGAGCGGGGACGGGCGGGTCCGGCCTGGCTTCGCCTCGGCCGTACCGGGGTGACGACGTAACGCGGGGTGCGCTCGGGGTTGCAGGTCCGGGAGGTCCGGCTATCCTCGTTCGGCCCCCGAGGACCGGCCTGCCCGCCGTCCGAGTTTTCCACGCAACAGCAGGGTGAGCGGGACCTTGAAGCTGACGCTCCAGATCCTCGACGCCGGGGAGACCTTCTTCCGGCCGCTCGAGGACCGGGCCATCACGATCGGAGCCTCCGACGATGCCGACATCCGGCTCGTCGACGAACGGATCGCCCCTCTCCATGCCCGGATCGAGCCCCTCGAGGGTGAGGACGGCTGTCGTCTGGTCGATCTCGGTGCTGCTGGCGGCACCCGGCTCAATGGCGACGACGTGGTCCAGGCCCGGCTCGCGGTCGGCGACCGGATCGAGATCGGCTGCGCCGTGTTGGTCGTCGGCCAGCGGGTGGATCGGCCGAGGACCGCCGACGACGTGCTCGCCGACGGCCTCGTCGGCCGCGCCGACCGGCGAGCGGCGCGCGCCCGAGCTGCGGAGTCCGGTCGCCGTCGCGCGATCGTTCTCGGACTCGTCGGCGCGGTCGTCGGCGTGTTGCTGTTGGCATGGTGGAGCCAGCAGGCCGGTGGCTATCCGATGCGCTGGGGCGACTACCAGCGTGCGGTCCGCGAGGGACGGCTCGACACCGCCTCCGAACTGGTGGCCGGGTTCCGCGGCGACTGGGCCGCCGGTGATGCCGAGCGCGGCATGGTGCTCGACGAGGCCGAGGCCCGGATCGCTGCGGTCCGCTCGGCGATCGCCGCGGAGACGGAGCGGGTGGTCGAGGAATCACCGCGGGTGTCGCGGGCCGAGCAGATCGCGACGCTGAAGAGTCGGGCTTCGGGTCCGGCCGACGAGCCGGGGGCGATCGCCGCACGGGTCGCGCTGGCCCGCATCGAGGACCTCCGCCGCGAGGGTCTGGAGGACGGCGCCGCGCAGCCCGAGTTGGTCGCCGATGGTGCGGAGAGCCTCTCCGGTGCTGCTGCCGGGACGCCGGACGGAGCGGGTGGGGAATCGGTCGAGGAGTCGGGCGTCGGTAGGACCGAGCCTGTGTCCCAGGCCGATGCCGCCGAGGTTTCGGCCCGGCTTCGTGAGATCGTGGCCGCTCGCGACGCCGGCCGCTTCGTCGAAGCACTCGAGCTGATGGAGCAGGCGCTCTCGACGACGCCCCAGGCCGCCGCGAAGCCATTGCTGGATGCTCGGATCACGCTGCGCCAGACCGTGGCCACGGAGATGCGCCGCCTGCTCGATGCCGCGCGCGATGCCGTCTCCGCCGGCACCGTGGAGAGCGTCGACCGTGCACTGGCCGCGCTGCGCGAAGATGCGCTGCGGTTCCCGTTCAGCGGCGAGTTCGGCAAGCTCAGCGACGAGATCGAGTCGTTGCAGGGTTACCGCGAACGGCTCGAAGAGCAGGCAGCGGCCCTCGCTCAGGCCGGGTCCTCCAAGTCGATCGACTACGCCGACGTCAGCGCGACCCTCACCGCGGCGCGCGACGCGGACCGCAACGGCGACTACAAGCGCGCCGTCTCGCTCTACGGAACCCTCGCGACGAGTCTGCGCGATCGGGATCCCGGCTTCGCGGCGAGTCTGGACGGACGGCGGCAGGATCTGGAGTACGTCGTCGCGCTGCAGGACTGGCTGGTCGAGACCGCGCCGGAGTCGCTCGGTGACGGGGTTCGCGACATCCCTCCGGCGGAACTCGCCACGCTGTGCAAGAAGCACCGCGCCAGTCCGTCGGCGATGGTCGGTGCCGGCGTGCTCGCCTACCTGCACGGTGCGCGCGACACCGCCGAGGAGCTGTTGGTGGCCGCGCTGCGTGGCGAGTCGCAGCTCGCCGAGCCGATCAACGGCATCATCGCGCGCGGTCGCGGCGAGTCCGCCGACGGCCTCGGCTATCAGGTCGTGAAGGGCGCGTTCGTCTCCGAGCGCGAGCTGCGCGTGCAGGAGCGGGCCAAGGAGTTGGAGCGCACCCTGGCGGCGATGCTTCGCGCCAAGCCCGAGGCCCGCGAGGAGCAGCTCGAGAAGGTGCTGGCGGCCGGGCCCGCGGAGCTGGACGCGCTGGTCGTCGCGATGCGGCGCAAGGCCGAGCAGCTGTCCGACAAGGTCCACGACGATCCCTTCCGCAAGCACCACGAGAAGGTCGCCGCGCTGCGGACCGATCTCGACGCGGCACGCACCGCGGCGCTCGACCTGATCTTCGACGAGGTCCGCTACTTCTATCCCTACAAGCCGCCCGCGGTGTCGGCCGAGAAGGCCAGCGAGTACGCGAAGGTCCAGGCCGAGGTCGACGAACTCGTCGAGGCGGTCCGCGACATCTGGGAGGGCGACGGTCCCAGCAAGCCAGTGCCGGCCGGTCTGCGCCGGACCCTGGAAGACCTCGATTGGCTGCTCGAGCAGCTAGCCGGTTTCGCCGAGAGCATGCCCGAGGTCGAGGCCGACGTGCAGTGGGCCCGCTCGCTACCGACCGACGGTGAGCCGCTCAGCGTGCAGTCGTTCTGCTGGGACCTGCGCGAGCTGAAGGACCGCCGCCACGCGCACGGCATCCGGGCCTTCAACCGCTCGGTCGAGGATCTGATGAGCAAGGCGGAACTCGCCAACGTCGAGATCACCAACGCCTACCGCGAGATGTTCGGCCGCCGCCCGCTGGCAGTTTGCGACAAGGTCCTCGAAGCCGCCCGCAGCCACGCCGAGGAGATGGCGACCCTGGGGTACTTCTCGCACCACTCGCCGACCCCGGGCCGCGGCTCGCCCTTCGATCGGATGAAGGCTGCCGGCTACACGATGGGTGCCAGCGAGAACATCGCGCTCCACGGCTCGGCCGCCTCGGCGCACCAGGGCTGGACCCACTCCTCCGGCCACCACCGCAACCTCCTCGCCGCCTCGCACCGCGAGTTCGCCGTCGGCAACTCGGGCCGCTACTGGGTCCAGAACTTCGGCCGCGGCGAGAGCTACAGGAACGCGGACTCCTACATCAACGCGACGCGTTGATGTAGGAGTCCGCGGTCCTGTCGATTGGCTGGATGCGAGACCGCTGGCGCGGCCTCGCGTCGCCCTGGCGTGCGGTCCCGGCGGTGAGCGGGCCGCACCACGCACGGTTTGCTGGTGGTGCCTGGCACCAGCTGCAAAGCGCCTCGATCCCCTCCCTCCCTCCCTCCCACCCCCTGGCCCCTGCCCACACCCCGCGCTTCGATCTTCCCCACATGGAGGATCAGTCCTGGCTCCCGCCCGACCTCGAGCGCGAGGTCCTCGCCCTCGCCGCCCTTCCCATCGAAGCCCGCGACTCCGCTCTCCAGGCCCTCTGCGCCTCCGCCCCGCAGCACGCCGACGAACTCCGCGTCCTCGCCGCTCTCGTCGCCTCGGCCACCTCTCCCTCCACCTCCCACCCCACCCAGATCGGCCCCTACCACCTCCTCTCCACCCTCGGCGAAGGCGGCATGGGCACCGTCTACCTCGCCGAGCAACGCACCCCCGTCCAACGCCAGGTCGCGCTCAAGCTCATCAAGCTCGGTATGGACTCGAAGCAGGTCGTCGCTCGCTTCGAGAGCGAGCGCCAGACCCTCGCCTCGCTGAACCACCCACACATCGCGCAGATCTACGACGGCGGCCTCTCCCCCGAAGGTCGCCCGTACTTCGCGATGGAGTACGTCCAGGGCGAGCCCATCAACCGCTTCTGCGAGTCGCACCAGCTCGGCCTGCGCCAACGGATCGAGCTGTTCCGCGACGTCTGCGCCGGCGTCCAGCACGCCCACCAACGCGGCGTCCTGCACCGCGACCTCAAGCCGACCAACCTCCTCGTCGCCTACGAGGACTCCGCTGCTCGCGCCAAGATCATCGACTTCGGCCTCGCCCGCGCGGTCGAGCCGCCGGACTCGCAGCGCACCCTGCTCACGCTCGAGGGCCAGATGCTCGGCACACCGGGCTACATATCGCCCGAACAGGCCGACCCGCGCTTCGCTCCGGTCGACACCCGAACCGACGTCTACTCCCTGGGAGTCGTCCTCTACGAACTCCTGGTCGGCAAGCTGCCGTTCGATCCGGGTTCGATGCGCGAGGTTCCGCTGTCGGAGCTGCAGCGACGGATCCTCGAGGACGAGCCGATCAGGCCCAGCTCCCGTGCGGCGGCGCTCGCGAAGACGGCTGACGAACCACCGGTGCCGTGGCTCCGCGACCTGCGTGGCGACCTCGACTGGATCGTCCTCCGCTGCCTGGAGAAGGAGCCGGACCGGCGCTACCGCGGCCCTGCGGCATTGAGCGACGACCTCGCGCGGTTCCTCGACTCCGAGCCGGTCGAGGCGCGACCACCCACGCGCGTCTACCGGATCCGCAAGCTGGTGCGCCGGCAGCGCGGCCTGTTCGTCTCGATCGGGCTGGTGTTCCTGGTCCTCGTCGGCGGCATCGTCGGCACCGGATTGGGGCTGAGTTCCGCGCTCGACGCCAATGTCCAACTGGAGGAGCAGCGGGCGCTCGCCCGTCGCAAGGCCGAGGATGCGGAGCGCGCGCTCGAACGCGCCAACGAGGTCAAGCGGGTCCTCGTCGACATGTTGGCGCTGACCAACCCGATGCACGCCGGGGGGCGCGATACCACCCTGCTGCGGATGGTCGTCGACCGGACCGCCGCGCGCCTGTTCGACGGCTCGATCGCCGATCCGGTGATCCGTGCCGAGCTGCACGGGATCGTCGCCGACGTCTACTTCAACCTCGCCGCGTGGAACTCGGCGCGCCGGCACCACCAGGCCATCGTCGAACTCGCGGACCGGGCCGACCACCCGCCAGAACTCGGTCCCGCGGCCGCTCAGGTCGTGGAATCGCTGCTGGAGCTGGTCCGGATCGAGACCATGACCGGCGACGCGGAGCGGGCGCGCGCGTCTCTCGACAAGGCTCGTGCCGCGATCGAGGGAGTCCTGCCGCCCGGCCACCTTCTGGTCCTCGAGTCGCGGCTACGCGAGGCCCAGCTGTTGGATCGGCTCGCGGATCCCGGCGCGCTCGACCAGGCACGCGAGGTCGTGGCCGCCGCCCAGCGCCAGCTCGGCCGCGACGCGCGTCTCACCGTGGAGGCGATGCGGTTCCTCGCTCCGCTCGAGCACCACGCCGGCCATCCCGAGGTTGCCGCACAGCTGCAGCGCGAGGTGGAGGAGCTGCTCGCAGAGCGGCACGGCCCGGAGTCGGGGCCCGTGCAGATGGCACGCGCCGCCCGACTCGACCTGCTGGAAGAGGGAGGAGATCCGGAGGAGGCGCTGGAATTGGCGCGCCAGGTCCACGCGTCGTTCGTGACCACGTTCGGTGCCGACAACCCCCGCACGCGTGGCGCGGAGGGCGCCGTGGGGCGTCAGCTCGCTCGGCTCGGGCGTCTCGGCGAGGCCCTGCCGATCCTCGAGCGGTACTTCGCCCTCGAGCAGCGGGTGATCGGCGCCGAGCGCGCGTTGCTGATGCGGACGGCTTCGATGTTGGCCTCGGGCTACCTCGAGCTCGGCCGTGCCGAGGACGCTCTCGAACTCGAGCAGCGCATCGTCGCGGCGATGACCGGGGCGTACGGTCCCGACGACGAAGACACGCTCTTCAACCGGGCCAACGTCGGCGTGATCCTGCACGCCCTCGGCCGGGACGACGAGGTGGTCGACCTGCTCACCGACGTGCGCGAGCGCGCGGTGCGGAGCCACGGCGCGGATGCCTCGGCGAACCTGCACGCGCTGCGGACCCTGGGCCGCGCGTTCCTGGCCCTCGGTAGGTCCGACGACGCGTGCGCGGTCTTCGAGGAACTCCTCGCCGCGAGACGCCGCACCTCGGGGGGGGACCAGCGGCTCGTCGAGGAAGCGGTCGAGCTGCTCACCCAGGCCTACGAGTCCGCCGGACGGCATGCCGACGCGGCGCGGCTACGCGGCGGCTGATCCCGCGGCGCGCTGCGTCTACCCAGCGCCGCCGCCGTTCGCGAGCAGGTCCGGCAACCGCCCTTCCCTGAGCGCTCGGATGTTGCGCGCCAGGGTCGGCAGCAGGCGCCGGTAACGCATTCGGACCGCGTCCTCGCCCATCCCGAGCTCCTGCCCGATCTCGCCGAAAGACCGCCCGTCCCAGTCCCGCATCCGCACCAGGTTGCGGTCCTCGCTCGGCAGCAACTCGATCGCCAGATTGACCCAGGCCCGATCGTGGGCCTTGGCCGCCGCCATCGACGGCCGCGTCACCGCGCCATCCACCGGTGGGTCCAGCACCAGCATCGAGTCGCTCGGCAGCTCCTTCTGCCGGCCCACGTCCCGGCGCCCCGCCTGCGCCTTGCGCAATCGATCCCGCAGCACGTTCTCGGCGATCCGCGCCACCAGGGCCCGGAACTGGCCCTGGTCGGAGACCAGGAACCGCGGCCCGTAGCCGAGGACCTCGACGACTGCGTCCTGGACGAAGTCGTCGACGTCGGCCAGGCCCTTCAGCAGCGGCCCCATCCGCGCGGTGATCCGCGCCCGGATCCAGTCGAGATCCCGCTCCAACAGGCGGTCCAGCCCGGAACGGTCGCCCTCGTGCCAGGCCTGCAGCCACAGCCGCGTCTCGGAGCCGAGTTCCATCGGCGAGCATTCTGGCGCCATCCGGTCCGCCGCGACATCCCGGAGCCGGGCGTCTCGAGCCCGTCGCCGGAATTCCTGTTCGCCTCCCGACGCCCGCCGCACTGCTGCTCCTGAACGCGACACACCCTTCGCCCGCCGAGGCGACCCAGATGATCCGCACAGCAGCAGCACCGTTCCTCCGCACCGCTCTTCCTGTTGCCCTGATCGTGGCCCTCGCCGGCTGCGGAGGCGGAGGCGGTGGGGGCGGCGGCACCGGCAATCTGGGCCTGACCTCGTTCGCGGTCGAGCACCCCGATCCCAACGCCGGTCACGAGGTGCTGGTCCGCACCGGCATCGAATCCACCCGGGTCTACGAGAACGTCGCGGTCTCCTACTACCTGATGTGGAAGACCGACGTGGACCAGGACTCCACGGACGTCCATCAGTTCGTCATCGGCAGCCGGGTCCTGCCGCGGATCGATCCGGGCAACACGGTCCACGTCGACACCGTGCTGCTGCCGGTCGAGGTGGACCGGGCGGGGGAATACTACCTCGCGGCGCGCATCGACCCGCTCGACCAGATCGTCGAGACCGACGAGGACGACAACGTGCCCGGCGACCGCGTGCCCGAGCACGTGGTCGGTGTCGGTCGCGGTTTCCTGGACACCCCGGACTTCGTCCTGGAGGACGTCGTCCTCGACACCGAGGCGATCCTGCTCGAGCCGATCCTGAGCTTCCCGAGCGTCGGCGGCATCACCGACAAGGACAACCACCACTTCGGCGCCACCGCGATCGTCTCGACCACCGGCCGCAACGAGGTCCAGAACCTCGACCTCGCGATCTCGATCGAGGTGCCCGGCAGCGGCTTCGAACCGCTCGATCTGTGGGACCGCGACAACTCGCGCTACGTCCGTGAGTTCCGCTCGGTGCCGCTGGTGCCCGACGAGCCCAACTCGATCCACTGCGACGTCCGCATCCCCGAGTCGACCCGCGCCAGACTCGAGCAGGCGGTCCGCGCCGGCACCGACACCTTCACGCTGCGCGTCGAGACCAACAAGGTCGCGGGCTACGGTGAGTGGGAACTCGGCAGCCAGCGCCTCGACCGCGACGACGATCAGATCGACCTCGATGTCGTCTGCGTCCTCCCGGCACCACCCTCGCAGGGCGTTCTCGACTGGCGCGAGAGCTTCGAGAAGACCTGGACGAACAAGTACTTCGGCGTCGGCCTGAGCCTGGAGGGCGCCGCTGCGATCGACCGGCGCGGCGCCGTCGGGGAGGCGCGTGCCACCCTGCCGGTGTTCCTGGTCGGCAAGCGCTTCGAGCTGCTAGACGCTGAGCTCTACTCGCAGACCGCGCCGCACGACACTTCGAAGTCGCGCTACTCCGCCGACGTGCGGGTCCTCGACCGCTCGATCTACTCGGCCGGCGTCACCGACCCGAGCTACACCTACGTCGAGGACTTCTCGAAGTCGGAGACCGTCGAGGCCAAGACCACGGTGTGGGTCGGGCCGGTGCCGATCACCTTCACCGCCGGCGCCACCGGCGTGGTCGGCTTCCGCGCCGAGTTCCACGCCGACACCGCCGGGCTGGCGATCTCCGAGGGGCCGTACGCCGAGGCCACGGCCTTCGGTGAGGCCAAGGTCGATCTGCTGGTCGCCCGCGGCGGCGTGCGCGGCAACATGCAGATCGTCCGCGACGACTTCGTCGCCCGGGCCGCGGCGCAGGTGCAGGTGGTGGGCAACGGCGAGGCGCTCGACGGGATCCTGGAGTTCGACGTCACCAACACCCTGGTCGGTCCGAACGGTCGGATCTTCCTGTTCGCGGAGTATCCCGAGGCGGAGATCTGCGCCGGGTTCCTGCCGTGCGGCGTCAAGACCAAGCGCGTCGAGAAGGACCTCGTCAAGTTCTCGACCTTCCGCAAGGTCGACGTGCTCTACCAGAACCGGTCCAGCGTGCGCGTGAACCTCGTCGACTGAGGCGTCGGTCGGAACCAGCTGCAGCGAGAGGACCGATGTCGATCCCGAAGACCCGAACGCTCGCCCTGTTCGTCGGACTCGCGTGCGTCGCGACCGCCGGTGGGCTGATGCTCGCCGCCGAGGCGTTGGACACCTCGCCCGCGCCGCTCGCCGCGAACCACGACACCACGATGCCCGCCGTCACGATCGCAGCGCCTCGCTGGCCGGCCCGCGAGGGCGGGGTGTGGGCGTTCGAGGTGCGTTCGGCCTTCCAGCTCGGCGCAGGTGGGGAGGGTGCCCTGGCCGACACGGGCGTGGTGCATCGGATCCGCGGGCGGATCCACGCCCGCCTCGCCCGGCGCACCGTCGGGGGCGACCTGGTGGCGGCGCGGTTGAGCGACGTCGATGTGTCGGCAGGCGAGGTCGTCGACCATCGCGTGGCGCGCGCGCTGCAGGTGCCTTTCGTGCTCCGGTACTCCGACGATGGCCGGTTGCTCGGCGTCGACGTCGCGGCGGAGATCGCCTCGACCGACGTCGCGACACGGATCCGCGGCCTGTTCGCCGCGCTGCAGTGCGCGGTCGTCGATCCGGAGGCGCGCACCGACGGCGGTCGCGCCTGGCGGTCGACCGAGACCGATCCGAACGGCACCTACGAGGCGTCGTACGCGGTCGCGGGAAACCGGGCGATCGAGCGGACCGCGCGGCGCTATGCGCACGGATCGGCGCGGGACGGGCAGAGCGTCGAGGTCGTCGAGACCTCCGCGCGGTTCACGCTCGGCGCGGTGTGGTTCGAACGTGCAGAGACCCACGATCGCCTGCGCGTGCTCGAGCGCGGCGAGGTCTTCGGTGGCGTGGTGCAGGACACCGAGTTGGCGCGCATCCCCGGCCTCGACGCGGATCTCCAGCTCGACGAGGGTCTCGACGCCCACCTCCGACGCACCGCCGCCGACGCCGTCGACGCGGCGCTGGCCGACGACGACCGGCCGGAGCCGCGCGCTGCCACCGCGGCGGATCGCCAGCGCTTCGCCGAACTCGTCGCTGCCCTGGCGGAGTCGGCGGGCCGCGACGTGCAGAGCCTGCGCGCCCTCCGGGCCCTGCTCCGCGAAGTGCCCGAACTGGCTGCGGCGATGCCGAGGGCGATCCGCGGGGCGGAAGACGACCGAGCGCGTGCGGTGCTGGTCCACGCGCTCGAGAGCGCCGACGTTCCGTCCTGCCATGATGCCCTCGCGGCGATCGCGGGCGACGTCGAGCAGACCCCCCTCGACCGGCTGCGGGCCGTCGCGGGTCTCGGTGCGGCCAGCGACCCCGGCGACGAGGTCCTCGACGCGGTCTGGAGCTGGGCCGCCGGGCCGCGCGCACCGGGCGTCGACCAACGCTTCTCCGACACGGCACTGCTGGCGTTCGGTCGGCTCTGTGAACGTGCCGAGGGACCCGGCGCCGAACGACTGCTCGGCCGCCTCGAGGACAGCGTGCGCCACGCTCCCGACGACGGCCGGGGAGTCGTCGCGCTGCGCGCGGTCGGCAACGCGGCGCGACCGCGGCTGTTCGACGCGGCGGCAGATCGACTGGCTGCTCCCACGGCACAGGTGCGTGCCGCGGCCGCCGACGCCCTGGCGCGCTGCGATGCCGAGCGTGCGGTGACGCCGCTGACCGACCTGCTGGCCCGCGAGTCGGATCCCATTGCCCGCTACGCCTCCGCCAAGGCCCTCGCCACCCTGCCCGCGTCGGAACCGTCGACCCGCGCGGTGGTCGAACGGCGGTTGCTCGGCGAAACCGACCCACGGGCCCGGCGGGAGATGGCGCGCTGGCTGGTCGACCGGGTCGAGGATGCCCCCGCGTCGTTCGATCTCCTGGCCCGCCTGATGGAGACCGAACGCGACCCCGCGACAAGAAGGATGGTCGGCGCCGCCCTGGCCCGCCGCCCACGGTGACCCGCTCTCCCGGTCGGCTCCTACCCGACGCTACGCTGCGCGTTCCATGGACGACTCCACCGACGGCCGTCTCGACCACAACCGCCTCGAGCGGGCGATGTCGGTGTTCCTGTCCTGGCAGGATCGGAGCGACCGCGAGTCCGCCCCCGAGCTGCTCGCCGGCCATCCCGAGCTGCACGACCTGCTCGAGCCGCTGTTGGAGGACGAACTCGGCGCGACCCTCGACGACGGTCCGGCCCAGCCTTCCTCCGCAATCCGCAGCCGGCGGATCAGCGACTACCGGGTCGTCCGGGAGATCGGTCGCGGCGGCATGGGCGTGGTCTACGAAGCCCATCAGGAGTCGCTCGATCGGCGCGTCGCGCTGAAGGTCCTCGATGCCCGTTGGACCGCGCTCCCGCAGACCATCGCGCGGTTCCGCCGCGAGGCCGGAACGGTCGGTCGACTGCGCCATCCCGGGATCGTCGAGGTGCACGGCGTCGGCCGCGACGGCGACGTGCACTGGTTCGCGATGGAGCTGGTCGAGGGCCGATCACTCGATGCAGTGGTCCGGGAGTTCGCCGACCGCGTGCCCTCTACCCTGCGCGGTGCCGACCTGCTCGGCATCGCCCCACGCTCGGCGGATGGGCGGACGCCGGGTTCCTCGGTTCCCGACCAGCGCCTGCTGTCTGCGCCCTGGCCGACCGCGGTCGCGCGGATCGTCGGCGAGGTCGCCCAGGCGCTCGGCTACGCGCATTCCCAGGGCGTCCTGCACCGCGACGTGAAGCCGTCGAACGTGTTGCTGCGCACCGACGGACGGGCGCTGTTGGTCGACTTCGGCTTGGCCCGCGAGGAGGCGCTGCCGGCGATGACCGCGTCCGGCGAGTTCGCCGGCACTCCGCAGTACCTCGCCCCCGAACAGGTCGAAGGCCGGTCGGCCGACCAGCGCAGCGACGTGTTCTCGCTCGGCGCGACGCTCTACGAGTTGCTGACCCTGAGACGGGCCTTCTCCGGGACTACGGAGGCGGAGGTCCTCGACGCGGTGCGAAGCCGCGATCCGCTGGATCCGCGCCGCATCGATCCCGCACTGCCGCCGGACCTGGTCGCGGTGACGATGCGGGCCCTCGAGAAGGAGCCGGCGCGTCGCTACCCCGACGTGTTGTCGTTCGCCGCCGACCTCGAGGCCTTCGCCGACGGCCGCCCGGTGCAGGCCCGGCCGATCTCGACCTTCGAACGGATCCGGCGGCAGGCGCGGCGTCATCCGGCGCGGGCCGCGGCCGTGGGGGCGATCGCGTTGCTGGTCCTCGCGTTGAGCGGCTTCGGTGGGTGGGCGATCGCCCGGCAGCCGGAGATCCTGGCCGGCCGCGAGCGTCTTCGCCTGGAGCGGATCCAGGACGAACTCGAGGCGGGATTCGCCGCGCACGTGCTGCACGACCTCGACGCGGCGCAGCGGAGTTTCCGGCAGGTGTTGGAGATCGACCCGGGGAACGTCTACGCGCTGACCGCGATGTCGTTGTCGGGGTTCCTGTCGTTGCCGGAGTCGATCGCGTTGCTCGATCGCTACCACACCACCGGCTCCGAGCCGCGTGGCCTCGACCTGGTGCGCGCCGAACTCCGGCGCCTGCAGGGGCGGGACGACGAGGCGGCGACGCTCCGCGAATCGGTCGGCACCCTCGCGACCGCCACCGAGCAGTTCATCGCCGGCTTCGTCGCGTTGCCGCGGGCCGACCAGATGCGTGGGCAGGCGCCGTTCGAGGTGGCGATGGGCCACTTCCACAACGCGATCCTGCGCTCCGAGCACGCCAACTTCATCCACTACCAGTACTACGCGCTCGCCGCGTCGCGGGTCGACGGCGCCGAGGACACCTCGCGCGCGATCACCGACGCGGTGCTGCAGCTGTGGCCCGACCGCGCGGATGCCCTGCTGGTCGCCGGAATCGCGATCACCTACGTCGACGCCGACCGCGCGCTCCAGCTGTTCCAGCGCGCGGTGGAGCTGGAGCCCGACCGCGGGGTGCTGCGCCGCAACCTGTCGGTCGCCTACACCCAGCTCGGCCGGTCCGACGATGCGTTGCGGGAGCTGATGAAGGCTGCCGAGTTGGATCCGGCCGACCACATCGCACAGGCTTTCCTGGCGATGCAGCTGTTCCGGCGCGGGGAACTGGACGAGGCGATCCTGCACATCGAGAAAGCGATCGAGATCGCACCGCACGACGGCAAGCACTTCGTCAGTGCGGCGCATCTCTACGAGAAGGCCGGGGACCCCGAGACCTCGCTCGCGATGCTGGAGCAGGCCATCGCCCTCGACCCGGGCAACCCCCGGGCGCATCGCAGCATGGTCGGCCTGCACTACGTGCAGCGGCGCTTCGACGGCATGGTGGCCGAGGGCGTGCGCTGGACCGAGCGCTGGCCCGACGATCCGAAGGCCTGGCAGGCGCTCGCCAAGATGTGCGTCGAGGAGCCCTACGAGGGCGCCGGCCAGGACCTGCCTCGCGCCCACGCCGCCGCGCGCCGGGCGGTCGAGCTCGACGACGGCGCGGTGTCGTGGTCGCTCCTCGCGGCGGTGCGGGCTGCCGAGGGTGACGCGGAGGCCGCGCGCGAGGCTGCGGCGAAGGCTCGTGAGCGTCTCGATCGCGCCGATCCCCAGGAGCGGCCGGCGGTCGAGGAGCGGATCTCCCGCTGGCGATGACTCGGGCGGCTGGCCGGGAACCCGCCGATGGGGAACCGCCCCGCGAGGAGTCGATCAGGACGGCGGGCAGATCGTCGGACGGGAGGGGGTCTGCGGGTAATCTCTGCAGACCTCGCACCCTGGAATCCGGCCGCCCCTGCCGTCCCAGTCCCCTCGATGCCCCGCCTGGAGATCCATGACGCCGTACGCCGGCGCCGATTCGAGATCCTCGACGACGCGTTCACCGCGGGCTCCGCGGAGGGTGACGTCCTGCGCCTCGTCGGCGACGGCATCGACCCGGAACATCTCGCCTTCGACCATGACGCTCGAGGCAGGGTGCGCGTGTCGGCGCGGCCCGGGGCGTTGCTGAACGGCGAGGAGATCGTGAAGGCGTCGCTACGTCACGGCGACCGGATCGAGCTCGGCCCGTTCCTGGTGGTGTTCTGTATGGAAGGGGAGGAGTCGCCGCAGGTCGCCCCCGAGGAGATCCCGGCCGTGCGCGCCGCGCGCGCTGCCGCGCGGGCTCGTGGCGAGGGGCTGGTCCTCGACATCGCCGCGCCCTCGGCGGTGCCGCGGTCCGTCCCACCGCTGCCGCGAGGCCGGGGTGGTGCAGGCGGAGCGGTCGCGCGTCGGCGGGGCGAGGCCCCGCGGTCGGCGCGGCGCGACGAAGCCCCCGAATCGTCGGGCGCAGCGCGGCGCGCACCCCGTCGCCGCGGCATGCCGACCTCGATGATCGTCTGGAACGCGATGCTGGTGACCGGCATCGTCGGCTGGCTGATCTACCGTTCGTTCGCTGCGGCACCGTTGGTCCGTGATCCCGAGGACGTGATCGAACTCGCGGAGGCACAGTGGAACAGCGGTCACGCCGACGAGGCCTACGCGACGCTGCGCGCCGCGCGCGACCGCGCGGACGACCAGGTTGCCCGGCGCAAGATCGACGAGGCGGTCCGCCGGCTGGAGCAGCGTGCGCGCCGACTCGAGGACCTTGCACGGATCCGCGCCGCGCGCGACGCGCTCGACGAACTGGTCGGATTCGCCAACGACTGGTTCCGGCCGGCCACCGACAAGCGCCCGGCAGCTCGGGAGGTCGAGCGTCGCCTTCGCGACTGGGACGAACGGTTCGCCGCGGTCTGCAAGGACTACGACGAGGGGCGGCGGGTGCTCGATGCGTCGGCGGAGCTGCATGCGCAGGTCGCACCGTTCCACCACCTCGACGAGCCGGACACCGCCGACGACGTGTTGTTCCGCTCCGACCGCCTGACGAAGCTCCGTCTGCGTCGTTATCGCCAGGCCTTCGAGATCCTGGAGGCCTGGCTCGCCGCGCGGGGCGATGCGCCGGGCGTGGACCGGGTGCGCCAGGAACTCGCGACGCTGCGCGAGCAGGGGCCGGCCTGGGTCGAGGACCAGCGGGCGGCCATCGAACGGATGGTGCAGCGCGACGAGATCGGGCGTGCGGTGACGACCCTGAGGTTCCTGGTCGACGAGGCGCTCCCCCCGGAGTGGCTCGACACTCTGCCGGCGCGTTTGGACCAACTGCAGTCCCGGCTCGGCGCGGGACGCTGAACCGGCCGGGCGACCGATGGGCATCTGGGGATTCGAACCGGACGGCTCGGTCGACCACCGGTGCAGTCTGCGCCGCGCCATCCGTGGCGCGTCAGTCTGTCCCGGCGTGGGCCGTCACGGATCCGCGACAGGTGCGGCAGCCGGTGCCTGGACCGTGAGAAGCTGGAAGTTCTGCCGTGACTGCTCCGTTGGCGGGCGACTTGACCTCGCCGGGGGTGCCGGTAGCGTCCACACGCCGACCCGTTCGATGATCGAAGAGGAACCACAGCCGCACGCTCTGCACGCCGTCCGCGAGGGCGGCGTCGTCCGAGTTGCGGTGCTGGCGTGGCTCCTGTTGGTGGTCTGGACCGCCGGATCGTTCGGTGGAGTCGGGCTTCGCGCGACCCGCGGCGGTTCGCCGGCGGAGGTGTCCCAGCAGCGCTCCTGGCGTTGCGTCGGTGATCGGTGCAATCCCTCGGCCGGAGCCGTGCGCGGCGCCGGGGCCGAGCTCCCGGACCTCGCCCTGCAGGAGTGCGACGTCGAGGTCCTCGATCTCGACTGCGAGGAGCCTCAGGAGGAAGAGGAAGACCCGAGCCTCCGAGGTCTCGATGTGCTCGTGGGGCAGCACCAGCCTCGCAGGGCCGCCGCGATCGCGGTGCTGTTCGAGCATCCTCTGGCTGCCAGCCGGTGCCTGGTGGCTCCGGCGCGCGCGCCTCCGCGCCGCCTCGCCGGACTCTCGACGTGATCTCGTGACTTCCCGGCGTGGCTCCTAGTGGTCCGTCGCAGAAGTTCGCGTCGGAAGTCCGCCGCCCCAGGACGCCGAATCGCCGCGTTGTGCGGCCTCGACGAATCCACCGATTCGCCTGCGGCCGCACGCCTTGCGCTCGGCGCCCTGGAACGGCGACTTTTCCGGCGAACTTCTGCGACACACCACTAGGAGGGAGGGTCACGGGAGACCGTTCCGTCCAGCAGGCGCCCTCGCGCCCAGGATCTCGCCGCACAGTGCTCCTCGGAGCGCAGGCTCGCCGAATCCACCGATTCGGCGGCGTTTCGCGGCTTCGACCTGAGCACGAGGGCACGCACTGGATCGGAACGTGCCCCGTGACCCGGCCTCCTGGCCCGCGGAGAAGTCGCCGCATCCCGCAGATCCGCGCGCAACCGGCGCAGCGACCACGCAGATCGTCGGTCGGTTGCGTCCGGGTCGCGGGGCTCACGGGTGGGAACGTGTCGAGACGACCGGTGACCCCATCTTTCAATCGTGTCCATCCACGTCCGTCGGGCCCCATCCCGACCGCCGCCGAAGGTCTGCCTCCGTCCCCGGGGTTTTTCGCGCCGCAGTGTCCGGACCGTACGCGGTCAGCAAACCCCAATGGCCCCACGCTTCGGCGCTGTACCGAGGCCCCAAACCCATCATGAACGAGCGATTGATCCGAGCCGTGCTGAGCGCAACGGTGCTGTGTCTTTCGACCGGTGGCTGTGTCCCGCTGCTCGGCGACATGCAGCCCCGCGAGGTCGACATGTCGGTGCCCGACAGCTTCGGTCTCGAGGAGGACGACGGCAGCGCCGCCGCGGACGTGGTCGAGAAGTTCTTCGACGACGCGAACCTCATCGCGTTGATCGACGAGGCGCTCGCCAACAACCAGGAGCTCAACATCCTCGACATGGAGATCCTGATCGCGAACACCGAGATCCTGGCGCGCAAGGGCGAGTACCTGCCCAAGGTCGGCGTCGGTGCCGGCGTCGGCATCGAGAAGGTCGGGGAGTACACCAGCCAGGGAGCGAGCGATGCTTCCGATGAGATCAAGCCCGGCAAGCGGGTGCCCGAGCATCTTCCCGACTTCGGACTCGGCTTCGTGGCGACCTGGGAGGTCGACATCTGGGGCAAGCTCCACGATGCGACCAGGTCGGCGGCCTACCGCTACCTGTCGAGCATCGAGGGCCGGAAGTTCGTGGTGACGCGCCTCGTCGCCGAGATCGCGCGCTCGTACTTCGAGCTGATGGCGCTCGACAACGAGCTGCAGGTCCTGCGGACCAACATCGGCATCCTCGAGGACGCGTTGGAGATCGTGCGCGTCCAGAAGCAGGCGGCCACCGCGGGAGTGACCGAGCTGGCGGTCCAACGCTTCGAGGCCGAGGTGCTGCGCAGCCGGAGCCGGCAGTACGACATTCAGCAGGCGATCGTGCAGACCGAGAACGACATCAACCTGCTGGTCGGTCGATTTCCCCAGGCGATCACCCGCAGTTCGGACACCTTCCTGGAACTCCAGCCGAAGGTCGTCCAGACGGGCCTTCCGGGTGCGCTGCTCGAGAACCGTCCCGACATCCGTCAGGCGGAACTCGACCTCGCGGCGTCGAAGCTCGACGTCGAGGTGGCGCGGAAGAACTTCTTCCCGTCGCTGAGCATCGAGGCGGGGCTCGGCGTGAACTCCTACGAGGCCTCCAGCCTGTTCGAGCTGCCGGAGTCGCTGTTCTACGGCGCCTTCGCCGGCCTGACCGGCCCGCTGATCAACCGACGCGGTCTGACCGCCGACTACTACTCGGCCAATGCCCGGCAGATGCAGGCGGTGCTGGAGTTCGAGAAGCGGGTCCGGCAGGCCTATTCCGAGACCGCCAGCCAGCTCGCGCGGGTCGGCAACCTCGGCCAGAAATATGAAGTGAAGGCCCAGCAGGTCGCGGTGCTGAACCAGGCGATCGAGGTGTCCGGCCAGCTCTTCAACTCGGCGCGCGCCGACTACATGGAAGTCCTGTTGACCCGGCGCGACGCCCTGGAAGCGCAGATGGAGCTGATCGAGACGCGGCAGCTCCAGCTCGACGCGATGGTCAACACCTACCAGGCGATCGGTGGTGGTTGGCGGCGGCGGGTGGAGGAGGCCGGGAGCGACCCAGAACCTGACGGGGGGGCCGAGTGAAGCCTGGCGACGGCCGGGACGTCACGCCTCCTTCCGCCCCCGCGCCGTCAGCTTCTCCGGCGTCGTCGCCCAGCGCGGATGCCACCAGGCCCACTGTTCGGGATGGCGGCGGATCACCTGCTCGATCCATGCCGACCATGCGCGGGTCAGCCGTTCGATCTCGGCATTGCGCTCGTTCGAGAAATCGGGGTGGATCGGCTCGCCGATCTCGATCCGGAACCGGCCGGGCTCCGTGCGCACCATCACCCCCGGCACGATCGGCACCCGCGCGGCCAGCGCCAGGCGTGCCGGCCCGGTCGGCGTGTAGGCCTGGTGGCCCAGGAACGGGATGAAGATCCCGCCGAGGTTCTTCACGTCCTGGTCGGGCACCACCGCGACGACGCGGCCGTCGCGCAGGTGCCGGATCGGCTGGGTCGGTGGATCGTCGCGGTAGAAGGTCAGCATGCCGAGCCGCCGGCGGATCCGGTCGACGGCGGCGTTGAGGTGCGGGTTGGTCATCCGGTGCGCGACCACCGCGCCGAGGCCGCGCGCGCTGGTGCGGCTGATCCAGGCACCGAGGGCCTCCCAGTTGCCGACGTGGCCGGTGAGCCCGAGGAAGCCGCGTGGCGATTCCTGTTCGAGCCTACGAACCAGCGCCACCGTCTCGGCGTCGTCGACGCGATCGGTCAACCAGTCGGGGCCTTCGCGCAGCATCGTGGTGGTCTCCTCCAGGCCTGCCACGAAGTTGCGGGTCACGGCGCGGGTCAGCGCGCGCCGGCGCGATGCGTCGAGCTGGTCGCCGTAGACCTTGCGCAGGTGGCGGTCGCTGGCTTTCCGCGTGGCGCGCCAGGCGATCGGCTCGACCACCGAGTGGAGCAGCCAGCGCATCAGCCGTGCGGGTGCGTGGGTGACGAACCAGAGCAGGGGGCGCAGACCGAAGTGCCACGCGATCCAGCGCCGCACCGCCTTGAGCCGGCGGCGCAGCCGGTACGTCAGGCTGGTCGACGCGGGTGGGCGGCCTCCCACTCGCGAGCGCGTTCCTCGATACGCCGCCGCAGGCGCGCTGCTGTCTTGTGAGCCAGGCACGAGCGCGCGCGATGGTAGCCGCGCCAGAACGCCCGGACCACGCGCTGCTCGTCGGGTCGGTCGAGTCGTGCCCAGGCGGCGCGCAACCGACCGAGGTCGCGGCCCTCGCCGCGGCAGTCGAGGATGCGTTTCTTCACCACGCCGTCGAGGTCGACCATCGCGACCTCGCCGTCGGGCCGCACCATCAGGTTGTCGAGCTTGAGATCGCGGTTCCGCAGGCCGAAGGCGTGCAGCCGGCCGACCGCGCGGCCCAGGCGGACGGCCAGGGCGCAGGCTTCGCGGGTGTCGGGAGCGCGCTCCGGGTCGGCGCAGCGGGCCGCGAGGTCGTCGCCCGGCAGCCGTTCGAAGGCCACCGTCGACCGCCCGCGGCGGATCCGCAGTGCCAGGGGCTCGGCGCCCGGGACCCCGGCGGCGGCCAGCCAGTGGGCTGCGACGAACAGACGGCGGCCGTGCGCCGCGTCGCGCTCCTTGACGACCACCCGCTCGCTGCGCCACACGCCGCCCCGCCGTCCGTCGCGGACGACCTCGGCGTGTTGCGGGGCTCCGCCGTCGGCGGACGGGCGCAGGGACTCGATCTCGGTGCGGAGTCCGACGTCCAGTCCGCGCCGGATCCACCATTGCTCGCCGCCGTCGGTGGTGACGTGTTCGACCACCGCGCCCTCGCGCAGCGCGCCCCGCCCCGCGCTCTGGAGCAGGCGTTGGCGGGCCCGACGGGCGCGACGGAAGCTGCGGTCGGCGAGGGTCAGGCTGGCAGCGTAGCCGGCGAGCAGCGCCGAGCCCTGACCGCCCTCGGTGAGTCCGTCGAAGTGGCCGCAGAACAGGGCCAGGGCGTCGGCACGTTCGTCGTCGTCCGGCGGTTCGGCGAACCGGCCCCCGGCGAGTCCCACCAGCAGCGCGCGGCCAGAGCGGTCGAGACGGGTGTGGTGGGGGGCGAGTGCTGCGTGCAGGCCGGCGTCGTGGGCCTGGCGCAGCAGTCTGCCGAGCTCCCGGGCCGCAGCCGCGTCGAGGGTCGCCGGGTCCGGGGTCACGAGTTCCCGCGTCGACGCGGTGATCGAGAAGCCGCGCGGTCCCGCGGTGGTGCGGACTTCGCCGGCGGCGAGCGGCGCGACGACCGGCAGACCGCGGTCGGCCGCCGCGACCAACCGGTCCATCTCGGCCCGGGCGCGACGGTGGCGGGAGACGTCGCCGTCGAACCCGGGGCGGCCGAGGTGGACGTCGATCTCGATCGTGCTCGCGCCGGCCAGCAGCGCACCACGCAGCAGGGTGCGGCCACGATCCTCCGTGACGATCTCCAGAGCCGGATCGTCGAACGGGTGCGCGGCTGCGGCCCGACTCCGCAGCCAGTCGGCGAGCCCGAGGGCCGTCGCACCGGGCGCCAGAGCGCAGGTGCACCGCGGTCCCTCGAACGTCACAATGTCGGCCCCGTCCGCCGCCGGCAGGGCTCGCTGCACCCCGGCCGCGCTCACGAGGCCCCCCTGCAATGTGGAAACTGCACCGCTACTACCTGCGTGAAGTCGCGACCAGCTCGGCGCTGGTCTTCGCGGTGTTGTTCGGCGTCGTGCTCATCTCCACAGTCTACCGCGGCATCAAGCGGGCCGAAGGCTTCGGTCTGCTCGCCGCGGCCGAGGTGACCTTCTACTGGGCGGCCGACGCGCTGCCGCACCTGTTGCCCATCGCGTTTCTGTTCGCCACGGTCCTGACCTTCGCCCGGGCCTCGCAGGACCGCGAGATCACCGCGATCCGCGCCGCCGGCATCAGCCCGCGGGTGGTGATGACCTCGGCGCTGCTGGTCGGCATCGTCTGCTCCTTGTTCGGCTCGTGGACCCTGCACTGGCTGGTGCCGCAGACCCACTACCTGAAGTACCGCGTGGTCGCCGAGTCGATCCGCGAGGTCCTGCTCAGCACCGGCATGACCGGCGACATCTTCTCGATGAAGGGGCTCACCATGACCTGGGAGCGCCGCAACGAGCAGGGCCATTGGGAGGACGTGCAGATCCTGGTGCAGCGCGACGGCGAGGAGCTGCAGATCCTCGACCAGGGGCTGTGGCTGGCCGACGAGGCCTGGGTCGAGGTGGTCGACGGTGAGCGGCTGGCGCTGGTGCTGATCAACGCCCGCGATGCGCTCGGTCGCGTCGATCTCCCGGACCGGCTGACGCCGAGCATCAGCATTTCGGCGATCGCCGAGTCGCGGCGTCGCGACGAGGGTGACAAGGACCTGACCAGCGACCAGCTCCTCGCCGAGGTCTACCGCGGGGTCCACGAGAACGACATCACCGCGCGCTACCTGGTGCACCAGCGGGCCTGCTTCGCGCTCTTGCCGATCCTGTTCGCGCCGCTCGGCTTCTGCATCGGCGTGCTGTCGCGCGACCGCGGCCGGATGCTCGCGTTGGTCTACGCGATGGTGCCGGTGTTCCTGTTCTACCTGGGCGACTTCGTCGGCAACAAGCTGGTGCGGACCACTGGCGAGCCGCTCAGCGCATGGACCCCGGCGCTGCTCTTGTTCGCGCTGGGCGCTCCCTTCTGCTGGCGGCTTCTGAGGTTCTGAGGTCGGCACGATGATCGGGGCGCTGGGAATCGGCCGGATGGACGGCTACGTGGGGCGGGCGGTGGTCGGCAGCTACCTGGCTGGGCTGTTGTTCATGACGCTGCTGTTCGTGCTCATCGACGTGCTGCTGGAGCTCGGTGACTACATGGACACCGCGCAGGTCAGGGGTACCGGCACCCTCGAACTGCTGGCGACGATGGGGCACTACTACCTGCTGCTCCTGCCGATCGTGTTCGTCACCGTCGCGCCGTTCGTCAGCGTGATCGCCGGGATGTTCGCGATCTCGCGGCTGATGGCGGCCAACGAGATCGTGCCGATGCTGTTCACCGGCCGCAGCATCGTCCGCGTGCTCGCGCCGATCCTGCTGATGGGCGGTCTGTCCGGGCTGGCGATGATGGGGACCTGGGAGTTCGTCCTGCCGTCGCTCACCCCGCCGCTCAACGACGCACTCCGGGCCCTGGGTGGCAAGGAGGCCGACCAGAGCCTCGACCGGCTGGTGGTGAAGTCGCGCGAGGGACCGGGCCGGACCCTGTTCCTGCAGTCGTATGATCCCGTCCAGCGCCGGATGGAGGGCGTGTCGCTGCTCGACCGCGGCAGCTCCGAGTACGACACCGTGCTGCTCGGTGCTCCGGTGGCGACCTGGGACGACGCGCGCGGCGACTGGCGCCTCGAAGACGGCCGCCAGCGCACCGCCGACCGCTCGCTGCCGCGCGAGTGGCTCGACATGAGCGGCGTGACGCCGGAACTTCTGGAGCGCCTCGGCAAGGAGGGCCGCGAGACCATCCAGCTCTCGTACTCCGAGCTGCTCGACCTGCGCCGCCTGCGCCCGCTGCGCTCCGACCTGGTGATGGCGTACCACACGCACTTCACCTTCCCGCTCGCCAACCTGGTCCTGCTGCTCCTGGCCCTGCCGTTCGCGATCACCTTCGAGCGCGGCAGCCGGATCGGCCGCGTGGTCTTCGCGATCGGCCTCTGCGGCATCTACCTGGTCGCCGACCTGACCTGCCAGACCCTCGGCAACTCGATGCTGCACCCGGTGCTGGCGGCGTGGCTGCCGACGATCGTGTTCGGCTCGCTGGGGGTGGCGACGTTCAGCGGCGTGCGGACCTGAGCTGGCGATGCGGGAGTCGGTCAGGAGCCGCTCTGCAGCTCGCGACCGATCTTCAGCCGCTCCATTCCGTTCCAGACCCCGAACCCCGCGCCCGCCAGCCCGATGAGCGAGCCGCCCAGAGCACCGAGCAGGCCGAGGGTCTCCTCGGCGAACGACGCCCGCAGCAGCGCGAACGCCATGCCCGAGAAGGCCAGCGACATCACCGCGCAGAGCACGAAGAAGCCGACCAGTCGGCGCCGCCGGTAGCGCCGGTAGAGCGGCGTCAGGTCCTTGCCGCCCTCCGGCGTGAGGGGTTCGGGTTCGCGGAGCACCAGCCGCGGGGTGAACATCGCGACGACGAGGCCGGGGATCTGGCAGGCGAGGATCAGCACCGCCACGAGTCGCTCGCGCTCCGGCGCGTCGCTCCAGACGACCGTGAGGTAGGCGAGCGTCGCGACCCACGGCAGCCACAAGAGCGGCCAGGCCCACGACGGCAGCGGCGAGGCGGTGCGACGCGACGTCAGCGACGCGGCACGTAGCTGCGGAGTCGCGGCCGCCGGCTGGCCGGTCGTCGTGCGGCTCTCGTCGGCGACCTGCGGCTCCGTTCGGCCCAGAGCCCGCGCCGCGAGCATCCACAGCCAGAACGTTGCGATCCAGCACAGCTCGGCCGGGCGGCTGCCGTAGGTCATCAGCCGCGGCAGCTCGTACCACCACGCGAAGCCGCCGAGGGCGTCGATGCCGGCGAGCAGCAGCATCAGCGCCAGGAAGGCGAAGGTCCATCGCGCCAGCCGACGCCGCTCGAACGACCGCTCGGGATGCGCGCGCCGCTGGAACCAGGCGACCACCAGTGGCAGCGACAGCAGGAACGGGACGAGGAACCAGTGGATCGGACTCATGGCGCATCACTCGCG
Source organism: bacterium (assembly GCA_030432695.1). GTDB lineage: Bacteria > Planctomycetota > UBA1135 > UBA1135 > UBA2386 > JAUILN01. The sequence goes on from JAUILN010000006.1 coordinate 81,565, forward strand.
GTTCGCGGACTGCGCGTGCCGGCCGCATCCGGCCACAGCTCGTCCACCACGCGGCGGAACAGGCGCTCGACCGCGGAACGATCGAGGCCTGCCAATCGAGCATCGGCCAGTGCCCCGCGGACCGAGTCGTCGACCCGACCGTCCCGCTCGTCGGCGGTCTCGGCGCGTCGCTCCTGGTCGGCGGTCACCCGCGTGCCCCGCCCCCGCGCCGACCGCACCAGGCCCTGGGACTCCAGCGCCCGGTAGGCCCGAGCGACGGTGTTCCAGTGGATGCCGAGGTCGTTGGCGAGCTGACGGACCGGCGGGAGCTCGTCGCCGGGAGCGACCTCGCCCGCCGCGATCGCGGCACGCAGGCCACGGATCAGCTGGTCGACGAGAGGGACCCCGGAGTCGAGTCGGACGGTGAGCACAGTCTCATAGTCTCAAAGAGTGATACTATGTCAACGGGGGAGGGGTGGATCCTGTCGGGTGTTCTGCGCGGGGATCGGCTGGGCCGCGTCCCGCGGGCCGCGGCGAACCGGCGCGCCGGGGTGTCATGGGGCCGGAAGTGCCCCCGTCGAGGCGGGGCCAGGAGTCTCTGGGTCTCGCCAAGACCGCGGAGGTCCTGCGACCGCTTGCCGCGATGCCCGGGCGTTATAACATCGGGATAACATGACGGATCCCGTGATCGAACTCCGCCTCCGGCGGGTTGGGAACTCGTTTGGAGTGATCCTCCCGAAGGAGGCGCTGGAGGCCCTCGGCGTGAGCGCGCAGGAAGGGGAGAAGCTCGCCCTGGTCAGGCTGCCCGACGGGTCCGGTCTCCAGCTTCGCCACGAGGACGCGCGCTTCGAACGCAAGCTCGCCCTGCTTCGCGAGACGATGCAGAAGTACAAGAACACCCTTCGGGCGCTGGCGAAGTGACGGCCCAGCCGGACTGGATCGAGCTCGAGGATGCGCTGCTGTTCCATGGCCAGCTGATCGCCGTTTTCGGCGGCGCGGCGGGCATGCGTGATTCCGGCCTGCTCGAGTCCGCGCTCGATCGACCGCGCAATCTGCTCAGCTACGGCACCGAGGATCTTCACCTGCTGGCGGCCGCCTACTCGCACGGCATCGTGAAGAACCACCCGTTCGTGGATGGGAACAAGCGCGTGGCGTTCGTGCTGGCCCGGGTGTTCCTGGGTCTCAACGGGATCGCGTTCGACCCACCGGAGGAGGAGGCAGTCGTCATGGTCGAAGGACTCGCTGCCGGCGATGTGACGCAGGAGCTGTTCGGGGACTGGGTCCGCAAGCACTCACGCTGATCTGGCGGGCGGAATCAGGTCGGGAGGTGGCGCGGCCCGTGGCTCGTAGAGCCGCGCTCGTTCGTGATCGCCCGCCGCTGGCCGCTGCGAGGCGGATTCGTCGGCGCGTCAGCGCTGAACTGGCTTCCCGAGCAGGACTCGAACCCGGCGCTGCCCGGTTAACACCTGCGCCTCACCGCGTCCGGCTCTCCCAGGCAATCACACTCGACTCACCAGCCGGTAGATCGCGAAGCCGAGGCCGGCGACCACCAGCAGGAGGCCGAGGACGATGATGTAGCCGGGGATCTGGGGGCGTTCGCGTGGGTCGCTCATGGGGATACACGCAGCATAGTCGGCGGCGCTGCGGTGGCGGGATCCGCTACGGGTTCCTCACGCCAGCCCGCACGCACTGAGGACCTGGAACACGCAGATCCCGCCGGTGGAGAGCGCCGCGATCCATAGGAACAGGTCGATCGGCGAGCGGGGGGCGAGCTCCGGTCGCGTCGCGCGGTAGCGGAGCATGCACACCGCCAGGGCCAGGAACGGCAGCATGGCGGCCTGCGCGATCGCGCCTACGAACACGAGTCCCACCGGCTTGCCGATGAGCAACACGACGAGCCAGGTGAACAGCGGGAGCGCGACGCAGAGCAGGCGGATGACGCGCTGTTTGGCGTGGTCGTCCAGGCGGCGGAAGCCGAACACGTGCACGGCGTCGGTCACGATCCGCGCGCTGGACGCTGCCCAGACGAAGTAGGTCGAGAACAGCACGGCGAGGGCGCCGGCGGCGTAGGTCCACGGTCCGAGCGTGTCGCCGAGGCCGGTGGTGTAGATCTGCGACAGCGAGGTGTGCAGGGCGTCGTCGTCCACCTTGAGGCCGCGGCGGTGCAGGACGGTCGCGCCCAGCAGGTAGAACGCCACTGTGCCGACGGTGTAGACCAGGCACGCGACCCAGGCGTCGAGCTGCATGATGCCGATCCAGCCGAGCGCTCGCTCGCGCCATTGCGGCGAGTCGTCCGCTGGGCCGACGTGCCGCGCGTAGCCCTTCTCGAGGCACCAGTAGGGATACATCACCAGCTCATTGGCGCCGACGCCGGTGATGCCGAGCACCGCGAAGGCGGTCAGCAGGCCGTCGGGCGGGATCGATGGCGTGAGGCCCTGCACGAGGTCGTTCCCGGTGATCGCTGCCGGGGTGGTCTGCACCACGGCCGCCGCGACGAGCGTCGACAGCGTGAACAGGCAGACCATCGCGATGGTGGTGTTCTCCACCAATCGGTAGCGGCCCGAGACCAGCAACGCGATCGACAGCAGCGCGAAGCCCAGCGACCAGACCCCGCTCGGTATTCCGCCGAGTCCGAGCACCGGCATCTCGAAGACCAATGCGAGGCCCAGCAGAATGCCGCCGACCTGCAGCGCCGCGCAGACCGTCATCACCAGCCATAGCAGGTTCAGCCAGTTCAGCCGACCCTGCCCGATCCGCAGTCCCGGCCCGGGCACGCGATCGAAGGCCTCGAGCACCGTGTGGCCGGAGGAGACCACGTAGCGTCCGAGCTCGATCTGCAGGAACACCTTGATGACGCAGCTGAACAAGATCAGCCACAGCAGTGCGAAGCCGGCCTCGGCGCCAAGCCGCGTGGTGACGATCAGCTCCCCCGAGCCGACGATCGACCCGGAGATGATGATGCCCGGGCCGATCTCGCGCAGCCGCGCGACAAGGGTGGTCGGCGGATCGAGGGGAACGTGCTGCACGATGAGGGTCTCGGCCCAACTTCGGTCCCGGTCGGGGGCCAGATCGACGCCGTGAGAAATCGGCGATCCCGAGCTGGCAGATGATCGCCGCCGCGACGGCAGCCATGCGCATTGCATGGCTGGCCCAGCAGGATCGCCTGGGTGGGGTGAACCGTGGGACGGTCCGACCCGGTCAGGATACCGGGAATCCCGGTGATTCCTCATCCGGAGCGCTCCATGCGTCTCTGGCGGCAGATCCCGCGCGTTGCTGTTCCTACGGCCCGTGTCCCTACCATGGCACGGATGCGAACGATGCTGGCGCTCTTCGTGCTCACGCTCTCGTTGCCGGTGGCGGCCCAGGATGCCGCCGGTTCGGTCGTGCTCACCGGCGAGCCGCACACCTGGCATCGCGTGGTGTTGGTGGTGCGCGGGCCGGCCACCGAAGAGCAGGCGAACCCGAATCCGTTCGTCGACTTCCGGCTGACGGCGCGCTTCGAGCACGCAGCGAGTGGGCGGAGCTACGAGGTGCCTGGGTTCTTCGCGGCCGATGGTCGCGCGGCCGACAGCGGCGCAGTGTCTGGCGATCTGTGGCACGTGCACTTCCGACCCGACGCGCCCGGGCGCTGGAACTGGTCGGTGTCGTTCCGGCGGGGTCGCTACCTCGCGGTGCGGACCGCGGAGGGCAAGTCCGCAGGGGCCGCGGATGGCGCGCGCGGCAGTCTCGACGTGACCGACGCCGAGGTCGCCCTACCGGACTTCCGGGCCCGCGGGCGTCTCGAGGTGGTCGGTGCCACGCATCGTCGCTTCGCCGGCGATGGATCCTGGTTCCTCAAGTGCGGCGTCGATGCGCCGGAGAACCTGCTCGCCTATGCCGACTTCGACGGCGACTTCGCGAGCGACGGACACCGTGACGATCTGGTGAAGACCTGGGAGCCGCATCTTCGTGATGCTCGTGACGGCGATCCGACCTGGGGCGACGACGCGCGCGGCAAGGGCCTGCTCGGCGCGCTGAACTACCTCGCCGGCCAGGGACTGAACGGCATCTCGTTCCTGACCCTGAACATCGGCGGCGACGACCGCAACGTGTTCCCGTACACGTCGTACGACGAGCGGCTGCGATTCGACGTCTCGAAGCTGGCGCAATGGGACCGCGTGTTCTCCCACGCCCAATCGCTCGGCCTGCACCTGCACTTCAAGACCAGCGAGGCCGAGAACCAGGGTCTGCTCGACGGCGGCGGAGTGGGCCTGCAACGCACGCTCTACTACCGCGAGCTGATCGCCCGCTTCGGTGATCATCTGGCCCTGACCTGGAACGTCGGCGAGGAGAACGGCGAGTGGTTCGGCGAGAAGGCGCCGACCGTTCCGCAGACGACCGCGCAGCGGCGCGCGACCATCGCGCTGATCCGGGAGCTGGATCCCTACGACCACCACGTGGTCATCCACAACGGCCGCAGCTTCGACGACCTGCTCGGTGATCGGTCGGAACTCAGCGGGGTCTCGGTGCAGACGCATCGACCGGACTTCGCCGGTGTGCATGGAGCCGTCCGCCATTGGGTCGAAGCCTCGCGCGCGGCGGGCAGGCCCTGGGTCGTTGCCTGCGACGAGCCCGGGGATGCGCAGCATGCGCTGGTTCCCGATGCCGAGGACCCGGAGCACGACGACGCGCGTCGCAATGCGTTGTGGGGTGCCTTGCTGGCGGGCGGGGAAGGGATCGAGTGGTACTTCGGCTATGCCCACGCCGAGTCGGATCTGACCTGCCAGGACTTCCGGGTGCGCGAGGCGATGTGGGCGCAGTGTCGCCATGCACTGCGATTCTTCCGGGAACAGCGGATTCCGTATCACGCCATGCGGGCCGTCGATCTGTCAGGTGTGCCGGACGGTGTGCGGGCCCTGAGCACGGTCGACGAGGGTCGGGCACCCGTGCTGGTCGTGCAGACTCCACCGGGTTGCGCGGCGTTCGACATAGATTTGCCGCCGGGAACTTCTCGGCTGCGCTGGTTCGATCCGAAGCGAGGCACCTTCACCGAACCGGAGGAGATCGTCGGATCGCGGATCACGACCGATCCGCCTGGCGGCGCCGACGAGTGGATCCTGTTGCTTCGATGAGCCGGCCCGGCGCGCCTCTCAGTCGAACTTCGCGCGCGCCTCCTGCAGCGCCTCGGCAGGGATCCGGAACACCTGTGTCGTCGCGGCGGGCGGGTCGGTGATCGTCCACTCCACGGGGTTGATCGCGCGGATCGAGTGCTCGGTCCGACCTCGCACCAGCCGCGCACGCACCCGGTAGGCGCCCGGCCGCCGGGCCTGCAGCGTGCCACTGCCGTCGGCGCGGATGGGGATCCATTGCCTCCAGTGGTTGACCAGGTTGGTGCCGATGCCGGTGTCGAGCTGGACGCGCGCGGCGAGGTCGATGTCACTGGGCATGATCTGGAGTTCGAGGCGCACGTCCTCGGGAAGCCCGGACGGCACCGGCTCGATGCGGATGTTCGCCTCGGGGGTGCGTCTGAGCTGCACGTCCTGGTCGGTGAACACTGCCGTCAGCTTCTCGACTGCATGGCCGGGCGCGTCGAGCCACAGGTCGATCGGCCGAGCGACAGGCAGCTTCACCACGCCGCTGCCGAGCTGGTAGCCCGATACCTTCCCGGAGCCCACGAGGACGAACGCGTTCTGGTCTTTCACCGGCGCGCCGTCGGCGTCGCGGACGCGGATCTCCAGCAGGCGCACCAGGCCGCGCAGGTCGATGGCTGCGAGGCGCGGGTCGTCGCACGGGCCGCGCTCCACGTGCACGCCTTCGATCCGGACCAGCGGCTGGTCGTCGCCGGGGGCCAGCACCGACAGCACGTGGTCGCCGGGCTTCAGCCCGTCCCAGAGCATCGTGTAGCGGTCGTCGCCCGCGGCGCGCAGGCGGGATGCCGAGAGGTGGCCGAAGTCGAAGAGGCCGAACGCGTTCTCGTTCGACCCGTCGGCCCGCTCCAGGCGGTAGTGCAATCGTTCGTGGGGCACGTCGTCGTCGACCACGAAGGTGGCCGTGATGCTCGCGCCGCTCTGGAGATCGACTTCGAGGTCGTCGGTCCAGGCCTCGAACTCGATGCCCTCGGTCTCCGGCAGGTTCTGGCCTTTGATCACGAGGCGTAGTGGCTGGCCGGTGTCCTGCGTGCCGTAGACCGCGAAGCGGCCGTCCTCCTCGTGGATCTGGCGGGTGTTGTGGACCTGCTGCCAGTGGCCCGCCGCCTGGCGTTCGATCGAGAACCAGGGTCTCCTCGGCGCCGGCTCGCCATCGACCAGGAGCCGACCCGCCACGATCGGGCGGGGCTTCTCCATCCGCACATCGCCGAGCTGGTTGTCGCCCGCCACGAGTTCGCGCTTCGGGATCGTCGTGGTCCACGACTCTCGCGGATCCTGCGTACTCACGGGGGCCTGGATGGCCAGGTCGACGGCCGCGCCGACGAAGCGGGGTTCGGTCCAGACGCGGAAGCGGCCGTCGTCGTCGGTCTTCGCGTTCGACATCCGCATGCCGACGGTGTTCCCACTCGTCATGGAGAAGACGGTGTCGGATGCGGGGCGACCCTCCAGATCGAGAAGCCGCCCCACCAGGAACGCGCCACCGGGCGGCCTTCGAACGTCGACCTCGACGTTCTCGCCGAGGCGGGTCGGGCCATCGCACTCCACCTCGCCGATTCCGAAGATCCGCACCGCGAAGCGCTGGCCGAGCGCAACGTGGGGGAAGGTGGCCGTACCGTCGCGGCCGAGCAGGGGCATACCCTCGAGACTCCGGCTGCCGGTTCGATTCCCGTTCTGCGTGGCGACCGTCAGGACGACGCGCGCGTCGTCGACGGTGAGCGGATCGAGTGGGCTGGCATCTGCTTCGAGGGCGCGGACCGTGATCGAGCCGGTGGCTGGTAGGGCGAGCACGACCTCGGGGGGAGGGGCCGAGGACTCGACCACGACGCCCTCGGAACGCAGGCCGGGGAGCTCGCAGTAGAGCTCGAGGCCGGCCGAAGCGCTCGAGCCCGCGTAGTCCTGGAAGTGGCGCACCGAGGTGACGCCGGCCGCGTCCGTCTCGCCGAGCATCATGTGCATCGGGCGGTCCTCGTCGGTGCCTTCGCGGAACACGTGGACGGGTATGTCGTGGGCGGCTCGACCCTGCGCATCCTCGACGCGGATCCGCACGGTGTGGTCGCGGCGCATGGGGAGTTCCAGCGGTTCCTTCGCGCCGTCCTGCCAGAAGGTCGTGCCGTAGAGGTCGCCCTGCGAGGCGACGAGGAGCCGGTTCCGCTTGCCTCGTGGAACGTATGCCGCGCCCTCGTCGTCGGTGGTGACCGAGTCGAGGTACTTCCGCGCGAACGCGATCTCGTCGTCGCGGTAGGTCGCCCAGACCTCGTTGCTCAGGCCAGCCTCGGTCTGTTCGACGAACCACACCGTGGCGCCGGGAACCGGAGACCTGTCGGCGTAGTGGACCGTGCGCAACGCGAACGAGTCCTCGGGCGCGACGGTCGCGACGCGATTGCGCGCCGGCTCCATGGGCGGCGCCGGCTCCTCCGACCGGTCGGTCCCGCCGTCGGGCGAGTCCGCGACCGCATCTCCGTGGCGAACGTCGATGGCGTCGGCCGGCGCGGACGCGGCAGGTGATGCCGCTCCCGGCGGAGGGGGGGAGTCGAAGCCGAACAGCAGCCAGCCCGCCGCGCAGAGGGCGACGATCCCGAGAACGACGAGGGATGCACGCATCGGTCTCTCCGGTGTTGCCCCGGGTCAGGGGGCAGGTGCGAGTGTGGGAGGGGGTTCCCGGGATCGGAGTCTGCGCGTTGCGCTGCGGGCCGCAAGGCGGTGGATCAATGGGATGTTCCCGGGTGCCTGCCCCGCGCCTCCTGGCGGGGCGCACGCAGAATCTGTCGTAGTTGGTGCCTGGCACCGACTACGACAGATTCAGCGGCGCTCGAAGCGTGCGCGGGCTGCCTGCAACGCCTCTGCGGGGATGGTGAAGACCGCGGTCTGGTCGTCGACCGAACCGGGGATCGACCAGGTGGCGGGCTCGATGCCTACGACCTCCACCTCGAGGCCGTCGCCGACGAGCCATGCGTGGACCTCGTGGGGTCCGGTCCGGCGCGCGCGGAGCCTCGTCGTGCCGTCGGCGGGGATCGGGACCGGGAGTTCCAGGTGGTTGGCGAGCCGTCCACCGGAGCCGGTATCCAGGAACGCCATGCGTTGGCTCTCGGGGCCGGTCGGTCGGAGGCGGAGGACCAACTGCGGTCCGTCCTCCGGCAGCCCCGGTGCCGGCTCGACGCGGAGCGGGATGCGCGGGGCGAGTTCCAGGGCGATCTCGACGTCGGCGAACACTGCGGGGATCGACGTGGTGCGGTGATCCGGCGCTTCGACGAGGAGGTCGTGCGGCCGGGACACGGCGAGCTGGACCGGTCCGCGCGACAGGCTGAATCCACGGACCACTTGCTCCCCGATCAGCACGAAGGCGTCGTTGCGCTCCAGTGGTCGCCGCTCGAAGTCGAGCACGCGGATGGTGATCTTGCGGGCGAGTCCGCGGAGGTCGATGTCGTCGAGTCGCGGGTCGTCGCAGGCGCCTTGGTGGACGCGGAGTCCGTCGATGCGAACGACCGGCTCGTCCTCCCCCGGCGCGTGGACCAGGAGGCTGCGCGTGCCGGCCGGCAGTCCGCTCCAGGTGAGCGCGACCCTGCCCTCGCCTGCGCGGTCGAACCCCGCATGCGTCCCGGCCTTGCGCCGCCCGGCGAAGTGCGGTGCCGGATCGTCGGGTGTGACGAGGGCGTACTCGAGGAGCCCGAACGGAACGTCGTCGTCGACGCGGAAGATGGCCCGCACCGAGCCGCCGGTCCGGAGGCGAAGCTGCAGGTCGTCGGCTCCCGACTTGAACTCGAGCGGTGGGACCTCGAGGAGTTGCCCGGCGAAGACCGTCAGCCGGAGCAGTTCGCCGGGGTCGGCGACGCCGTGGACCACGAAGCGGCCGTCTTCCTCGATCGCCGGCTGGGCGCGGGGCACCCGTCGCCAGAAGCCCTGCTCCTGGCGTTCGACGACCAGGGTCACGCCCGCACCGCTCGGCGCGTCGTCGATCCATAGCTGGCCGGCGGCGATCGGCAGTGCTGCGCCCTTCACGATGTCGCCGAGATCGTGCTGGCCGGGCGTGAGCCGATGCGCACCGAGGGCGACCTGCCAGGTGCGGCGCGGGTCGCGCTCCCAGCGCGAGGACCCCACCGAGAGCTCGACCTCGGGGCCGACGAAGTTCGCATCGAGCCAGGTGCGGAAGCGACCCTCGGAGTCGGTGCGCAGTCGGTCTTCGCGGCGGTTGGTCGGAGTGGCGCGGTCCAGTTGCAGTTCGAGGTCGGCCAGGGGGCGTTGCTCGACATCGACCAACCGGCCGCTGAGGACCGTGCCGCCCGGTTCCCGCTGCAGCGTGACCGCGACCACCTCGCCCGCTCGGCCAGGGCCCTGGAAGCGCACCGCAGCGACGTCCTTGGCCACGGCCTGGAACTCCACGCCGAGCGCGACGTGCGGGAAGGTCGCGACGCCGGCGTCGTCGAGGGGACTGTGAGCGGAGGTTCGCGGCACGATGGTGTTCTGGTCGGTCCGGTCGAGGTGTGCGACGATCACGTCGCGCATCGACAGGGTGCGGGGATCCAGCGGGCTGCCGTCGGCCTCGAGAGTGCGTACGCGGACCGCTCCGGTGGGCGGGAACCGCAACACCACCTCCTGCAACGGTGCGTCCGGATCGAGCGGTGCCGACCGGACCTCGATCCCTGGCACGCGGCCGACGGCGAGCAGCGATGCGTCCGACTCGCCGTCGTATCGCTGCAGGTGATGGAAGCTCCAGGAACCGGCTTCGTCCGACTGGCCACGGTCGTATGGCTGCGGCTCCTCGGTGCCGCGCGCGCGGCACAGCAGGATCTCCGCGCCCACCAAAGGCTCGCCGTTCGAGTCCTCGGCGTGCACCACCAGCTCTCGGTCGCGCTGCATCCGAAGGACCACCGGCTCCTCGGCCGTCGGTCGCCAGCGGCCGGTCGCGTAGCGGTCCTCGGACACCGCGATCAGATGCACCAGGCTTTGGTGATGCGGAACCTGCGCCAGCCCTCGGGAATTGGAAGTCACCGTCCGGTAGTGCCGCCGCGCGAAGGCGACGTCGTCGCGCGATGCCTCCATCCACTCCGCCTCGCTCAGGCCAGCCGTTCCCGGCTCGATGAAGAGGACGGTCGCATCCGCGATCGGCTGACCGGCTTCGAAGTCCTCGACCCGGACGGTGAAGAAGGCGGGGGGCTGCGGAGTCTCCAGCAACTCTCGTCCGGGCGAGGGCCTGTCGTCCGTCACGATCTCGCTATCGGTCGCAGAGGCCTGGTCTGCAGCGGGCGCCCGCGAGCCGATCGACCCAGGCGGGTTCGCCTGACCCGACGAGATCGCTCCGTTCCTCGGTGACTCACCTGGCCCGAGGAGCAGCCAGCCCGCGATGCACGAGGTGACGATTGCGAGGCCGATGAGCAGTGCGCGCATCGTGGACTTTTACAACGCGTGCCTGGCACCGGTTGTAAAAGTCGCGCGTCGCAGCGTCAGCTCCCGACCCTCAGCAGCAAACCGAAGCCGAAGTCGAGCGTTCCGTTCCACGCGCCCCTCGGCACCAGCACCGCGGCCTGCGATGCGACCTCCACGTGCAGCAGCGCCGGCAGGTTGGGCACCGACAGTGGAACGGTGGTCGGGCCTGCTGGCGCGGTCGTGACCGGCAGGTGGGCGAGGATCGGGTCGACCAGCAGCGAGCAGCCGAAGCCGACCGGCAGGTTCGCGCGGTTGCCGAAGGCGACGACTCCTGGCACCGCGGGTGGCACGTCGTCGAGAGCGAGCACGTTGGTGGCGCCGAGGGTCGGCGCCTTGGTCGCGTGGAGTCGCGGGATCGATCCACCAGCGCCGGCGCAGCCCGTGCCGTAGACGTCCGCCAAGGCCGCGTCGATCGAGTCGGTGTCGAGCACCATCGGCTCGGCGCCCCACGCGGCGGTCGTGCCGCGGAACACGACCTTGGTGCCGATCCGGATCCACGCGGCGGGCACGCTTCCCGCGGCGCCGACGTAGCGGTCGAGGAGGCGTCGCGTCCCCTGCGGGGTGCCGTCCGTGACCCACGGCTCGGCGCCTTCGCCGTTCGGTCCGTAGGCCGAGAACAGCATCCGGTTGCCGGCACCGACCACGTAGCCTTCGTCCGGATAGGAGTCGTCCGGTCCGGGCACGATGTCGGCGACGAGCACCGTGCCGGCCGCGGTGCCGTCGGTCGCGAACAGCTCGTAGCCGAGGCTCGATTGGCGGGCGCGGAACAGCAGCCGATCGCCGAGACGGCCGAAGACCTGCGGGAAGGAACCGGTCGCGCCGGGCTCGAGATCGATCACCCGCCGCGTGCCGGCGGCCGTGCCGTCGGTGGTCCAGAGTTCGGTTCCAGCCACGGCGTCCGCGGCGCGGAAGTAGGCGCGGTTGCCCTCGACGAAGATGCCGTCGATGTCTTCGCCGAACGGTGGCTCGACGAAGGTGCCGAGCTGGGTCGTGCCGCTCGGCGTCCCGTCGCTCCACCAGAGACTCCGCACGGTGGTGCCCGCCTGGGCGGTGAACAGCAGGCCGCCGTTCAGTGCGTGCATGTCGCGCGGCGAGCCGACGAACGAGCCCGGCCAGAGGTCGTACAGGAAGTGGGTCCCGGCGGGCGTGCCGTCGCTCACCCAGAGTTCCTCGCCGAACTGCGGGTGGTTGGCGGCGAAGAACAGCAGGCCACCGGCGACCGCGAGTTCGCTCGGGAAGCTCGAGACCGCACCGGGGATCACGTCGATCGCGAGGGTGGTCCCGGCGAGCGTGCCGTCGGTGTGCCACAGCTCGATGCCGCCGCTGCCTGTCGCGCCACCGCCGAACCAGAGCTTGCCGGCGAAGGGTACGAAGTCGCTCCAGGGTGGAATCGACGTCAGGCGGATGGCGGGGGGTGTTGCGCCTCCGCCACCGACCGGGACGCCGGCCGAACGGTAGACCCCGCTCCCCGCATCTCCGTTGGCGCTGAAGAACAGGCCGTCGTTCCATGCCACGAGACGGTCCGGACCGGAGCCCTGCGGGCCCGTGCGCAGGTCCTCGAGCAGGAACGAACCGGCGACCGTGCCATCGGTCGTGTAGATCTCCTGGCCGAGGGGACCGCTACTCACGGTGAAGTAGGCGCGATCCCGGAGCGTCACGAACTGCTGGGGGAAGGAGCCCAGTCCGACCGAACTCTCGACGAAGGTGACCTGCTGCGTGCCCGCCACTGTCCCATCGGTGCGCCAGACCTCGCGGAAGCCCGAGCTGCTCGCCTCGAGGGCGCACGCCGCGCGGCCGCCCCACTCGACGAAGTCGCGTGGATCCGCCGTGCACGCCGTGCAGATCTCCGCGACGAGTCGGGTGCCCGCGTCGGTGCCGTCGCTGCGCCATACCCGCGACAGCGAACGCGTGCGGCCGGTGAAGTAGACGTGGGAGCCGACCACGACACGGTCGCCGAGCGACACCGGTTCCATCGGCACGCCGGACGCCGAGGCCATGACCTGCTGGGTGCCCGGGGCGGTGCCGTCGGTGCGCCACAGCTGCGCGCCGCTGCTGGTGGACTGGGTGAACAGGACCAGGCCTCCGACGCCGACCGGGTCGGCGTTCGCTCCCGCCGACGCGTCGCGGATCGAGGTCGTCGCGCCGCTCGAGCGCACGGTGCGGAACAGCTGCCCGTCCGACGTGAAGTAGAGGTCGCCACCCACGTCGCTCGCGGTGTCCACGATGCCGTTCGTCAGCGCGGTGACGTCGACGAGGGGCAGGGTGCCCGCCGATGTGCCATCCGTCGAGACGATCGAGACTCCGCCTGCCGCGCTCCGCACCGTGAGCCACACGCGCGTCGGGTCGGCACTCGCGTCGAAGCGCAGGATCGAGGCACGACCGGTCGGATCCAGGTCGGCGATCGGGAAGGCCGCGCTGCCGTTCGAGGCCCAGAGTTCTGCGCCCGAGGTTCCGTCGTCGGCGCAGAACAACAGCAGGTTGCCGAGTGCGATGCCGGGGGCCGCGTCGGTGCCGCGCCAGCCGGATGCTGCACCGGGTGCGACATCGGCGACCAGCGTCGTGCCCGCGATCGTGCCGTCGGTCACCCAGAGTTCGCTGCCGTGCACGCCGTCGTCGGCCGCGAAGAACACCCGGCTGCCGACGCGGAGCAGGCCGCGTGGCGCGGACGTCGATTCAGCGGCGAGCAGATCGCCGAGCGCGAAGGTCCCGGTCGTCGTGCCGTCGCTGACCCACGGCTCGCGACCGGTCGCAGGCAGGTAGGCCGTGAATACCACGCGGCCGTTGCCGTCCAGGTCGGTGATCGACTCCGGCCGCGACGAGCTGCCGCCGGGTCCGATCTCGCGGGCGAGCACCTCGTTGCCCGGCACTCCGTCCGAGCACCAGAGCTCGGTTCCCGACCGATTCACGGCGCGGAAGAACAGCTTCGCGCCGCTGACCGTGAGTTCGGCCGGATGATCGAACGACCGGAGCGAGTCGGGTCGGATGTCGAGCAGGAGTGACTGGGCCGGCAAACCTGCTGCGAGGGTGAGCAGGACCACGGTGGTCTTGGAGAGCGTCATGACATGTTCCGAGACGTCGCGCGGGGCGCTGCGCGAGCGGGTCATTGGACGGGAACGCGCGCAGGTCGGGGGCGTCGAACGGAGCTTTTGACGCCGTCGAACCGCCGACACCGCGGTCGGGATCCCGCGCATGTTGCCTGACCTCCCTCATCCACCGGCGGTCGCGCATGCCGTGCACTCGCTCTCTCCCCCAAAGTCTGTCGTAGTTGGTGCCAGGCACCAACTACGACAGAAACGGTTCCGAGCTGGGACATCCCTGCGGCACGGCGGGCGCGTTGAGTTGGCAGACTCTTCCGCATGCTGAAGTGGCTCCTCGCGCCGCTCTGTGCGGCGGCACTCCTGCCTGCCCAGAGCTGGCAGTTCGTCCCCGACGTCGTCTACGACCAGGCGCTCGACCTGCGCCTCGAGCTCTACCTCCCGACCGGCACGCCTGGCCCGCACCCGACCGTGGTCTGGATCCACGGCGGTGGTTGGGCCAATGGCGTGCGCAGCGCGCGGGGCCAGGCCAACCAGCTCTGCCCGCATGGCTACGCGGTGGTCGGCATCGACTACCGGTTGACGGGCGTGGCGCAGTGGCCGGCGCAGATCCATGACTGCAAGGGTGCGATTCGCTGGCTGCGTGCCCACGCGGCGACCTACGGGCTCGACCCGGATCGCTTCGCGGCGTGGGGCAGCTCGGCGGGGGGGCACCTGGTGGCGGCGGTCGGCACGATGGGCGACGTGGGCGACGTGCAGGTGGGCAGCCATCGACTGGACCTCGAAGGCTCCACCGGCGGCAACCTCGGCTTCTCGTCGCGGGTGCAGGCGGTGGTCGACTGGTACGGCCCCACCGAGTTCGTGCGCATGCGCGAGTTCCCGACCTTCGACCACGACTCCGCCAATTCGCCCGAGTCGAAGCTCGTCGGCGGCATGATCCAGTTGCTGCCCGACCGCGCAGCAACCGCCAACCCGATCACCTTCCTCAGCGCCGACGACCCGCCGATCCTCCTGATGCACGGCACCGAGGACACGGCGGTGCCCTACCACCAGAGCGAGCTGCTGTGGCGCGCTGCGCGCTTCGAGCACGGCCTCGATGCGACGCTGTTCCCGGTGCCGGCCACCGGCCACGGCGGACCCGGCTTCAACCAGAACATCCAACAGGTGGTCGACTTCCTCGACCGCACCCTGGGCGATGCACCAGGCGTGACGGTCTCGCTGACGTCGACCGACGCGGACCTCGACGAGGCAGGCGACCCGGCCACCTTCACGGTGACCCGCAGCGGAACCCTCACCGCGCCGTTGACCCTGGGGCTCGCCCTCGCCGGCAGTGCCGAGGTCGGTGCCGACTACGCGCCGCTGCCGCTACGCGTGACCATCCCGGCTGGCCAGGCCGCGGTCACCACGTCGGTCACCGCGCTCGATGACGACCTCGTCGAAGGCGCCGAGCAGATCGAGGTCGCGCTCCGGGCCAGCAGTGCGCACCGGATCGATGCGGCGGCGACGCGGGTGGTCCTCACCCTCGCCGACGACGAGTCGCGCGCCGGCCTGCCGGTGGTCACCGCCGGTCCCCGGGACGGTCGCGGCGGCGAGCGGCCCGGCGACGACGCGACGCTGCTGGTCGCGCGGACCGGTTCGACGGCAGCACCGTTGACCGTGGCCGTCCGCACCACCGGCACCGCGACGCAAGGCGCGGACTACCTGCCGCTCACGAACACCGTGACGATCCCGGCCGGGGCGAGCGAGGTCCTGGTGCCGGTCACGCCGGTCGACGACCGCATCGTCGAGCCGGGTGAGTGGGTGACGCTCGAGCTGGTCGAGTCCTCGGAGTACGTCCTCGGCGCGCGGCGCAGCGCCACCGCCGTGCTGCTCGACGACGAGTCGATCACCGCGCTGCCGATCGTCTCGGTGATCCTCACGCAGGTCGAAGCCGTCGAAGACGGATCGTCGCAGGGCGCCTTCACCGTGACCCGCACCGGTCCGACCGGCAGCCCGCTGACCGTCCCGATCGCCTGGTCGGGCCGCGCAACGCGGCCAGGCGACTACGCCACCAGCCACGCGACGTCGGTGACGATCCCGGCCGGTGCGGCGTGGGCCACGGTCACCGTCGACGGCGTGCAGGACGGTGCCGCCGAGTCGACCGAGGACGTGCGCCTCGAAGTGCTGCCTGCCGCCGGCGTGCTGCGCGCCGGTCAGCCGGGCGAATGGCTGGAGCTGCTCGACGACGATGCGGTGGCGCCCGCGCCAGGCGACGCGCGGCTCGACGTCGCGCCGCTCGACACGGGCCGTAGGTCGCCGGTCTCGGTCACGGATGGTCCGGCAGGCGGCGGCGCCTTCCTGTGGATCGCGCTGGCGCCGGGCTGGGTGCCGTTCCACGGTCTCGGGGTCTGGCAGCTCGAGCCCATGAGCGCCGAGCCGCTGTTCGCGGGTGTCCTCGATGCGCTCGGCGGCGTCGCCTGGAGCGTGGCCGTCCCCGACGACGTGGTCTGGCAGGGCGCGCACCTGTGGTTCCAGGCGTTCACCTTCGACGGTGTCGCGGACGTTCAGGTGACGCGGCTGGTCGAGCGGCGGGTGCGCTGATCGTCACTTCGCGCGCTCGAGGGCGGCCTCGATCGCGCCGTCGGGGACTCGGAGCAGCAGTTCGTCGGGCCCGCCTTCGAACAGCACGGTACAGGTCGTCGGTTCGACCCCCCGGACCTGATCGGGCGCGATCCCGTGGTAGGCGACGAGCGCGACGCGCAGCCGGCCGGCTCGCCGGACCAGTAGCGTCGCACGGCCCGAGTCGTCGATCCGGACGCGCTGCTCGAGGTAGCTGGCGAGTGAGCTCTCGTGGGCGCGGTCCGTCGTGATCCTCCGGCCGTCCTCCATGTCGTCCGGCCGCACGATGAGTTCCAGATGCGTGTTCGCTGGCAGGCGGCCGAGCGGCGGAGTCAGGCGGACCGGGAGCTCGCTCGCCGGTTCGACCCGCAGTGTGCGGTCCGAGAACACGTCGTGGAACTCGGCGATCCGCTGGCCCGGCACGTCGATCCATAGCCGCAGCGGCTTCGTGGCAGGAATCACGACGGCTCCGGTCCGGAGTTGGAAGCCACGCGCGTTGCCTTCGTCGTCGATGGCGAGGATGGACGCGGCCTCGCCCTTCACCATCTGCCCGTTGGAGTCGAGCACGGAGAGCAGTACTTCGCGCACGAGCCCACGCAGGTCGATGCCGTCCAGTCGGCGGTCTTCGCAGAGGCCGTTCGCGACGTCGAGCCCTTCGACCGCGACGATCGGCTGCGACTGCCCGGGAGCGACGACCGACAGGGTGCGGGTGCCGGGCGGCAGTGCCTTCCAGGTCATCGAGACCCGGCCGTCGCCGGCCGGGCGGAGGTTCTCGGCGGAGCGGAGTTCCTCGCGGTCCTGCACGACCTGTTGCAGGCGATCGAGCTCGCCGGAGCCGCGCAGCCGATAGCGGAACGATCGATAGGGAACCGATTCGTCGACGAGGAACGTCGCGGTGACCGTGCCGCCCGAGCTGAGTTCGACACGCAGGTCGGTGGTTCCGGCCGTGCACTCCACCGGCTCGATGGGCAGGGCATCCGCGGACGTGATGCGCAGGCGGAGGTGTTGGTCCGGGACCGCCGGGCCGGAGATGGAGAACGCGCCTTCCGCGTCGACCGTGGCCCTGCTGTCGGGGTCGGATTGCCAGCGGTCGTCGAGGAGGCGTTCCACCGTGATCCGGACCGTTGCCGAGCCGGGAGCCGCGCCATCGAGGGTCACGGTGCCGGCGGCGAGGATCTCGGGCCCCCGCATCCTGACTTCGCCGAGGTCGTTGTCGCCGGGCACCAGCACGCGTGGATCCAGTGCCGTGCTCCAGGTGCCGGCGAGGCGACGACTCCGGCTGCTCGGGCCCGCGACGAGGTGCACCTCTTCACCCGCCAAGCCCGCCGTGGTCCACAGCCGGAACCGGCCTTCGGCATCGGTGGTGCCCGTCGCGGGTGTCGAGCCGCCGCCGTGGGTGCAGGTGACGACGAGCGGAGCACCGGCGACGGGATTGTCTTCGGCGTCGAGCAGCCGGCCGGTGACATAGCAGGTATCGGGTTCGTGGCGGAGGACGACCTCGACCGTCTCGCCGGGACGTCGGGGTCCGGCGCAGGGTCGCCAGCCGAAGGACGGAGCGACGATCAGGAACTCGGCGCCGAGCTCGACATGGGGGAAGGTGACGGTCGCGGACTCGTCGAGCGTCTGTCGAAGGGTGTACTTCCGCTCCGCGGGCGCACCCTCGTCTTCGCGGTCGTGGGTCAGCATCACGCCGGGCTTGTCGATCGAGTGGAGCGGCAGCGGCGTGCCATCGGCCTGCTGCGCGCGGATCACGATCGACCCGGACGGCGGCAGCCGCAACACGATCTCCGGAGGGGGCGACCGCGCGTCGATCCGCTGTCGTTCGATCGCGAGCCCCGGGATCGGGCAGTCGAACTCGACTCCGGTGGACGCGGTGTCGGCCAGCAGAATCGCGACGTCCTGGACCCGGACCACGCCGTCCTCGTCGGTCGTGCCGACCTGCTGGCCTCGCGGTGCGTCCTGCTGCTCGGGAAGGATTCGGGCGAACACTCCGGCTCCCGCCACCGGGCGGCTCTGGAAGTCGAGCACGCGGACCAGGACCTCGAGTGCCGCGGTCTCGGGTGTCGGAGTCGGTTCGCTCGGGCCGACCTCGACGGGTTCCCGGTCGTCGATCGAGGCGGGTGCTGCTTCGCGGGGCGTCGCGGCGCGGGAGCTCGTGCTGTCTCCGCTTGCGGACTGCGCGGTCTTGGAGGGGACCGGTGTCGGCCCACCCTGCAGCCACCACACGCCGCCGAGTGCCAGTATGGCGGCGACGATCACGGACACGGCGAGGTTGCGCATGGAGTCTCCTTCGGAGCCTCCCGGCTCGCGATGCGGAGTGTCGCGGTTCAGCCGATCACCGCAAGGGTGTGCAGGCGTCAGTTCAGCCGTGCGAGTGCGTCGGCCAGCGCGCCGTCGGGGATGCGGAACACCAGGTCTTCAGGTGCTTCGTCGGGTCTGGCGGTCCAGGTCGTCGGCTCGAGGCCGCGGATGAGTTCCACGTCGCCTCCACGCTCGACGACCAGCGAGACCCCGTAGACGGCCGGCTGGCGCACGAACAGCTCCGAGGCACCGCGTTCGTCGGGTGTGAGGCGCAGCCACCAATGTCCCTCGAGATTGCTGCTCCGACCGGTGTCGTAATGGATGCGGTTGCGGCGGTCGACGTCCTGGCGGGACAGTCGCAGTTCCAGCGAGACTCCTTCGGGGAGCATCGTGGGCACGGGCGCGATGCGTGCCTCGATCCGGGGAGCGGCTTCGACGCGGATCGTCTGGTCGGCGGTCACTCCCTGCAGTTCGACCACGCGGTGGCCGGGCACGTCGACCAGCAGGTGCAGTGGCGCGCCGGCGTGCAGCGTGACGACGCCCTCGTCGAGTTGGTAGGCCTGCGCGTCGCCGGCGCCGTCGATCGCGAGGAGCCAGGCCTGGGGGTCGCGCACCAGCCGGTCCTCGGCATCGTGCACGCGGATGTGCAGTTCGTGGACGAGGCCGCGGAGGTCGATCGCATCGAGGCGCGGGTCCTCGCAGGGGCCGGCGCCGACCTGGAGGTTGTCGATGCGGACGAGAGGCTCTCTGTGGCCCGGTGCGAGGACGAGGAGATCGTGTGGTCCCGGATGCAGTCCGTTCCAGAGCTGGGTCGCGAGGCCCTTGCTGTTCGGAGAGATGCGGTGGAAGCGCAGCCGTCCTTGCTCGTCTCTCACCGTGTTCGTCGGTTCGATGGTCTCGCCGTTGGCCAGGAGCTGGTATCCGAGGCTGCGCAGGGGGACCGACGCATCGACCAGGAAGGTCGCGGTGACCTGTCCTCCACTCGACAGGCGGAACTCCAGATCGGTCGATCCCGGCTCGCATTCGATCGGCTCGACCGGCAGCAGACCCGGGCCACCCGCGACGACGCGCATCGGCACGCCCGGAGCCGGGCTCGCGAAGATCTCGAAGCGGCCGTCGTCGCCGCGTTCCAAGTCCTGGCTCGCGACCTGCCGCCAGCGACTGTCCGCGTGTCGGCGCTCGACCCTGAAGACGACGCCGTTCGAGTTCGGCTGGCCGTCCACCCACGCCGTGCCGGAGACCAGTGCGACGGCTCGCTGCATCGGTACGTCGCCGAGGTCGTTGTCGCCGACCTCCAGCATTCGCGGATCCAAGGGCGTCTGCCAGGTCGCGCTGGGATCGGCGAACACATCGGCCTGCTTGATGACGGGGGTCACCGTGCGGCCCACGAGTCGGGAGTCGGCCCACAGGCGGAAGCGGCCGGCCTCGTCGGTCTTCCCGGCCGCGCGGATCGCGTCGGGGCCGCTTGTGCAGTCGACCGAGAGGTCGGTGTCGGCGGCAGGCACGCCGTCCGCATCGAGCAATCTGCCGGTGAGAAAGGCGCTGCCGGGTTGCTGGCGGAGGATCACGTCGACGGTCTGACCGACGCGCGTCGGGCCCTCGACGTCTTCCGATTCGAAGCCGTCGACCTCGAGCTGGAACGGCTCGCCGAGCGCGACGAGGGGGAACCGGGCCGTGCCGTCCCGCCCTATCGAGGCAAACAGCCGGTAGGCCCCCTCGCGACGATCGCGGGAGATGGGTGCATGGTCGAGCCTGACCTGGTCGCTCTCGAGCGAGCGAGGGTCGCACGGCGTGCCGTCGGCTTCCTGGAGGTGTATGGCGAGGCTGCCCGACGGTGGGAGCTGGAGGACGACCTCCGCGGGTGGGGCACTCGTGTCGATGACCTGTCGCTCCACGGGCAGTCCGTCGAGCGGGCAGTCGAACTCGAGTTCGAGAGAGCCGTCGGGATCGACCAGTTGCTGCAGGTGGCGAACGAGGAGCGTGCCGTCCTCGTCGGTCCTGCCCTGGGGCGAGCCGCGGCGACTGCTCGCCTCGCTCGGGTAGCGGCGGGTATCGATGCGCGCGTCGGGCACGGGGCGTCCCTGGAAGTCGCGGACGCGGACCAGCACGTGGCGATCCTCCTCCAGCAGCACGACCACCGACTCCTGCTCGCCGTCCCACGTAGCCACGCCGTAGCGCCCGGCCGTCGCGGCCAGCAGGAACGCCGGGCCGCCTTCGGTCGGAGCCAGGGCATTGCCCTCGGCATCGGTCGTCAGCGTCTGGAGGAACTCGCGCGCCAGATCGAGATCGCCGCGCCGGATCGCCAGCTTCTGCTCGTACGTCAGTGCCTCGGATGCGAGTCGGAGGATCCACACCGGCGCACCGGCGAGCGGGGATCGGTCGGCCGCGTCGAGGCACTCGATGCGGAACGTCCTGCCGTCGAACTCGGCGGACACGGTCACGCGCTCGCCCTGGGGATCCACCGGGGTGCCGGTCGCTCCGACGTGGCGGCGAGCGGACTCGGTGACTGCCGGCGCAGCCTCGGACGGACCTTTCGCGGGGTGAGCGTAGACGGAGCGGAAGGCCAACCACGCGCACGCGAGCAGGACCAGGACGGCGAGACAGGTCGCGAACTGTCGCATGGCGGGCTTCGGTGGGGCGCGGAGAGTGGGCATCCGGGGATGCGCAGTTTCCCCCGGCGCGGCACGAGTCTCGCGATCCGATGAGGAGTCGCAAGCCTCCCGCGGATCACCGACGCTCGGTAGGGATCAATTCCCCAACGAATCCCGCCACTCACCCAAGAGCCGCAGCGCATCGCGCGGCGTCAGGCCGTCGACGTCCAGCGCGGCCAGCTTGTCGAGGATCTCGTGGCGCGGCGGCTGGAACAGCTCGAGCTGACGCGTCGGGGCCGCCTTGCCGCTGCGCGCGGTCTTGGTCGGCGCCAGCGCGCGGTGGATGTCCTCGCCCTCGTCCTCCAGCCGCTCGAGCACTTCGCGCGCCCGCTCCAGCACCGCCTTGGGCAGTCCCGCCAGCCGCCCGACGTGCAGGCCGTAGCTGCGGTCGGTGGCACCCTCCTCGATCCGGTGCAGGAACACGATCTCGTCGCCCCACTCCTTCACCGCGACGCGTTGGTTCACCACGCCGCGCTTGTCGTCGCCGAGGCTGACCATCTGGTGGTAATGGGTCGCGAACAGGGCGCGGCAGCCGATCCGGTCGTGCAGGTCTTCGGCAATGGACCAGGCCAATGCCAATCCGTCGAAGGTGCTGGTGCCGCGGCCGACCTCGTCGAGGACCACCAGCGAGCGGGCGGTCGCGTTGTTGAGGATGTTGGCGGTCTCGGTCATCTCGACCATGAAGGTCGAGGCGCCGCGCGAGATGTCGTCGGCGGCGCCGACGCGGGTGAAGACGCGGTCGACGAGGCCGACGTGCGCGCTCTTGGCCGGCACGAACGAGCCGACCTGGGCGAGCAGCGCGATGAGCGCGTTCTGCCGGATGTAGGTCGACTTGCCGGCCATGTTCGGACCGGTGAGCAGCACCAGCGAGCGGTCGGGCGGGTCGAGCGCGGTGTCGTTGGGCACGAAGGTGCCGACCGCGTGGGTGGCCTCGATCACCGGGTGGCGGCCGTCGACGATGTGCAGCGTCTGCGAGTCGTCGACCTTGGGCCGGCAGTAGCCGCGCTCCTTGGCGCAGACCGCGAGGCCCTGGTGGACGTCGGCCTCGGCCAGCAGGTCGGCGGTGCGCTGCAGGCGCTCGGTGTGGTGCGCGACCCGTTGCCGCAAGGCGTCGAACAGCTCGTACTCGAGCTGCTTCGACGAGTCCTCGGCCTTCAGCACCTTGGTCTCGAAGTGCTTGAGCTCGTCGGTGACGTAGCGCTCGGCGTTCTTGGTGGTCTGCTTGCGGACGTAGTCGGCCGGCAGCTCCTTGCCGCGGTTGCCGTGGGTGATCTCGATGTAGTAGCCGAAGACCTTGTTGAACCCGACCTTCAGGTTGGGGATGCCGAGGGTCTCGGATTGGCGGGCCTGGAAGGTGGCGAGCCACTGCTTGCTGTCGCGGGCCAGCACCCGCAGCTCGTCGAGCTCGGCGTCGCAGCCTTCGCGGATCATGCCGCCCTCCTTGATGGTGGTCGGCGGTTCGTCGACCAGGTGGGTGGCGAGTTCCTGGCGCAGGTCGTCGAGCGGGTCGAGATCCCGGTGGATCGCCGCGAGGCGGGCCGACTGGGCACCCTCGAGGGCGGTGCGCACCGCGGGCAGGCGGTCGAGGCTGGCGCGGAGCGCGACCAGGTCGCGGGCGTTGGCGCGGCCGCAGGAGATGCGGGTGGTCAGGCGCTGCAGGTCCTGCACGCCGGCGAGCGCGTCGTGCAGGCCGCGGGCGCGGGTCGCGTCGTCGAACAGCTCGGTGACGGCGTCGAGGCGGTCGTTCACCGCGTCGAGCACGGTGAGGGGGGCCAGCAGGCGCTCGCGCAACAGCCGCGTGCCCATCGGCGTGCGGGTGTGGTCGAGGATCTTCAGGAGCGGCGTGCCGGCGCCGTCGCCGCGGATCGTCTCGACGAGTTCGAGCGACGAGCGGGTCGCGCGGTCGAGGACCATGCGCTCGCCCTGGGTGACGACCTCGATGCGGCGCACGTGCGGCAGCGCTTCGAGCTGGGTCTCGCCGAGGTAGCGGACCAGGGCGCCGGCGGCACCGACCGCGAGCTTCAGGCCTTCGAGGCCGAAGCCCTCGAGGGTCTTCACGCCGAAGAAGCCCAGCAGTTCGCGGCGTGCGGTCTCGTGGCCGAAGTCGTGGGGCGCGCGGCGGGTGACCGTGCCGGTGCGGGCGGTCTTTACCTCCTCGCGGCTGACCTCGTCGTCCTCGCTGAGCAGCACCTCGGCAGGGTCGATGCGCAGCAGCTCGTCGAGGCCGCGGGCCGCCTCGCATTCGGTGACCTGGAACGAGCCGGTCGAGAGCTCGCACCAGGCGAGCCCGGCGCGGTCGCCCTTCACCACCATCGCGGCGAGGTGGTTGGCGCGCGAGCCCGGCAGCAGGCCGTCCTCGGTCAAGGTGCCCGGCGTGACCACGCGGACCACCTTGCGCTCGACCACCCCCTTGGCGTCCTTCGGGTCCTGGACCTGCTCGCAGATCGCCACCTTGAAGCCGCCGTCGACGAGGCGCTTGAGGTAGTTGTCGAGCGCGCGGACCGGGATCCCGGCCATCGGGATCTTGTCGTCGCCCTTGCTGCGCGCGGTCAGCGTGATGTCGAGCGCCTCCGACGCGATCCGCGCGTCCTCGAAGAACAGCTCGTAGAAGTCGCCCATCCGGAAGAACAGCAGCGCGTCCGGGTGGCGTTCCTTGGCGGCCAGGTATTGCGCCATGGCCGGCGTGTGGGTGGTGGCGGCGGTCAACGCGCGATGAGGGCTGCGGCAGTCGGAAGGGGGGGGTTAACAACTCGACCCGGCCGAATTGTTAACCCCTCCCGCGGCGGCGGGCGAGGATGATCGACGGCATGACGAGAGAGAGCTTCTCCGCGTTGTGGATAGCCTGTCAGCTCCTTGTGGGATGTTCGTCGGTCGACTGGCAGGCGGCACCGCGGGAGCTGCCGCAGGAGTGGCGCGGGCGACGGCTGTTCGTCAGCGACGAGGGCGACGTGCTCGCCACCACCGCGCCGGCGGCCGAGGAGGCCCATGCGCGGTTGGTGGCGCTGGCGGCGGAGATCCAAGAGGTCGCGGGAGTGCGGCCTGGGCGCTTTCTGGCGATCGTGGAGAATTCGCAGGACGAGCCGCTGCTGGCGGATCCGATGGAGGCGATGCTGCAGCGGGCGCGGTGGCAGGCAGCGATGGCCGGCAAGGAGCCGCCTCCGGAGGAGCGAATGCGGGAGGACGCGCTGCGTCACTTCGGGATGAAGGACGGGGATGGCGAGCCGCTCGACTTCGACATGGGGCTGATGGTCCGCCTGATCGCGAGCGGAGTGCCGAGGGACGAGACCGAACTCGGGCTGCCGTCGGAATTGGTGGACCGCGCCGATTGGATCGTGCTGATGCCGTCGGACGGCTGCGTCGAGGCAGTGCTCGACGAGATGATCGACGTGAAGCTCGAGAGCGAGGGCCACGGCTTCTTCGCGAGAGCGGCGATGAAGTCCGCGATGGCGCTCGCCGGTCTGTCGGTCGCCGACGAGTGGTGGAAGACCAGTCAGTCCCTGCTGATCACCGCCGCCGTCGCGGGTACTGGCGGTGACGCCCAGGCGGCGCTCGCGGCGTTCCAGAAGCGCGATCGGGAAGCGGAACGCGCCAGCCGGCCGCCCGAGAAGGAGTTCCCGGAGGGCGCGCGGATCGCGTCCTCACAGCTGGGCGACCGCTACGTCACCTTCGCATGCTGGGAGCGCGCCGCCGACTACGGCGTCTACGCCTGCCCGGGAGCGAAGATCGTCGACTGCCGCGCAATGCGTGATGACGACCTCGAGGACCGGGTCCGCGCGGCGGGTGGCGCCTACGTTGCCCATGACCTGGTTCTCACATCGGACGGGCACGCGCGCGAGCCGGACGTGGCATGGTTCGAGCGCCTGCAGCGCGATCCCTTCTGGATCGTGTTGGTCGCCGACTCCGTGGTGGCGCCCCTCGCGGTGGTGCGCGGTTGGGCCGCCTCGCGCGACGACTCCGAGGCGATCGCCGACGACCTGGCAGTCCTCGAACAACGCGTCGAGATGGTCGGGTCCGGCCCGGGGGCGCGCCGGCGCTGAGTGAGGCCGTTCTTCAGCCGGATTTCCGAGTCGAACACCAGTTGTGCGATTCGACGGGCGAGGACGCTGGGGATCGATGCGGCGCTCGAGCGGATCGCCGCCGCGGCCAGGCTGGTGAACAGGCGAGTCGCGAGACGCATGTCCGCGCCCATGAGTCTGCGCAGCATCCGGTGGCCGCGACTTTCCGGTGGTCACGCTGCGCGCGCACTCGCCTGCTCGCGCGTCACGAGGGGACGCCGCGACGGATGTCGTCGTGGGGTCGAGGGCCGGGGGTGAGGCCACTCTGCTCTACCCGGACGAAGACTCTCCAGGAAAGGAACCATGCTCTCGAAACCGTGGATTCGCTGCATCTTGGCAGCGCTCGTCTTGCACTCGTTCGTCGTCGCCCAGGCCGGTTGCGGCACTCCCGTCTGGCAGCAGACCTTGCCGGCTGTCATGACGGCTGCCGGCAGTCCCTACTGCATCATGGGGCCGTTGACCGTCAATGGCCTCACCATCCAGCCCGGCGTCCGCATCCGGTTCATGGGGCCGTTCCCCGTGACCGTGACGACCCCGATCTCGGCGAATGGTACGGCCGCCAATCCGATCGTGTTCGAGACCGGGTCGGGAGTGACCGGCACCTGGACCCAACTCACGTTGGCGTGCTCGGGCAACAGCCTCACGCACTGCATCTTCCAGGGTGCGACCGACGCGGCTCTCGAGGTCACGTTTCCGAATCAGGTGATCGACGACTGCGAGTTTCGCGACAACTCGTGCACTCGTGGTGGTGGGGCCGTTCGAGTGACGCTGAATCCAGGCGGCAGCACGCTGGCACTTCGCCGATGCCTGTTCCATCGCAACCACGCGACGAATGCGACCGGCGCCGGAGCGCTTCGTGCCGTGATCGCCGACCACACGCTGTTGCTCGAGGACTGCGTGTTCCAGGACAACGATGCCCAGGCCTCGACGGGCGCCGTTGGCGTGACCGTCGGTGCGGGGGGGCGCCTTCGGATGATCGGCTGCGAGGTCCTGTGCAATCGCGCGAACGTCGGCTTCGAGGTCCGCTCGGTCTATGCGGGGGGGATGTGGGTCGATGGTGACGCTGAAATCGAGCGCTGCACGTTCTGGAGCAACCGTGCATGGTCGATGGCAAGCGCCGCCGGAAGCAGCGCCGAGTGCCGGGCCGGTGGCGTCCATCTCGAGAACGGTGACGTGACGATCATCAACTGCGTGATCCGCGACAACGCCGCGACGGCAGAGCGGCGTAACTGCGGTGCTTGCTGCGGTGGGCAGACCGACTGTTTCGGTGGTGGGCTGTTCTACGCCGGCGGCTCGGGGCGCACCTTGACGGTGACCAACAGCGTCATAGCCGGCAACACGGCAACGTGCATATGCAGGCAGAGACAATGCGAGGGTGGTGGCATCTATCGCCGGAGCGGAGTCGTCAACATCGTGAACTGCACCGTCGCCCGCAATCAGCTCGTCGATGGAGCGAGGCTGGGGGCCGGGTTGAGGCTGTCCACGGGCGACACCGTCGACAGCTCGATCGTCTTCGGCAACCTGGGCGCGGCCGAGATCGACGGTGGTCCGACGCAGACGTACTCCTGCGTACGACTCGGTCCGACGGGGGGCGGCAACATCGACATCAACCCGGCCTTCATCTCCGCGACCGGAACCTGGGCGGGCGCATTCCTGCTGGCTCCGACCTCGCCGTGTGTCGATACCGGAAACCCGGCGCTCAGCGATTCGATCCCGCCAGGCCTCGGTAGGACGGCCTGTGACATGGGCGCCTACGGCGGACCGGGAGCCGGCGGCTGGAACCAGTCTCCGGCTCCGTACGATCTGGTGCTGCTGCCCGCATGCCGGGACATCGGAGGCTGTCAGAACTTCCGCGTCACGCAGGGAGTGCCGGGCGACTATTCGGCGGTCTACGCGTGGGCGGCCAATGGCGCGCCCTTGAATCCTCCGGCGATCCTGACCAGCCTGTTCGGCATCCATGGCGCGGATGGGAAGCTCGATCTGCAGGTTTCGCTGCCGATGATCCCGCCGGGGCTCATCACCGTGTCCTGGCAAGCGATCACGATCGATCGGATGGGCAACGTTTCGTGGAGTCCCAGCCGCGACCTCTGCTTCCTATGACCTCCTGCCGGTCGGCTCGACGGGTCGCTTCGACGCCATGACGAACCGGGAAACCGTCGCCAGTGCCTCCTTCGTCGACAGGTGGTGGAAGGACGCCTCGGTACGTCTTGACGAGCTCAGGTTCTGCGCCGCGCCGCGCCACGCGGATCCCCAGGCGCCATCGCGCGCAGTCGCTCCGCCTCGTCGAGGATGATGGCGGCCGCCTGGTCGATCTCGTCGAAGCGGGTCGTCGGGGAGACCGAGAAGCGCACCACCTCGCGCGCGCGCCGCCGTCCCAGGCCGATGGCCTGCAGCACGTGGTTCGGTGCGTCGTGCCCTTCGTGGCACGCGCTGCCGGTGGAGAACGCCACACCGCGGGCCGCGCAGGCCTCCTGCAGCGCCTGACCGTTGCAGTCCGGGATGCGCACCGACAGCACGTGGGGCAGGCGGCGCTCGGGGTGGCCGAGGCGGACGATGTCGGGCAGCTCTTCCTGCAGCTGCTCGAACAGCTCGTCGAGCAGGTCGGTCATCCGCGCGGCGTGCTCGTGCAGATGGGAGAGCGCGTGCTCGGCGGCGCAGGCCAGGCCGACCGCGCCGGCGACGTTCTCGGTGCCGCCGCGCAGACCCTCTTCCTGCCCGCCGCCGCTCCACAGCGGCAGGACCCTCGCCTTGCTCGACAGCGCCAAGAAGCCGATGCCGCGCGGGCCGTGCAGCTTGTGTCCGGAGACGGCCACCGAGTCGACGCCCTCCAGGTCGAGGTCGAAGTCGATCTTGCCGTAGGCCTGCACGAGGTCGACGTGCACGTGGCAGTCGGGTGCGACTTGGCGAGCCACTTCGGCGAGCGCTGCGGTCCGCGGGATGGTGCCGAGCTCGTTGTGGCCGTGCAGCAGCGACACCGCGCGCACGTCCTTGCCCATCAGCTCGAACAGCGCCTCCTCCTCGATGTCGCCATGGCGGTCGACCGGGATCTCGACCAGCTCGTGCCGGCGCTGCGCCAGGGCACCTTTCATCGATCGGACCGCGGCGTGGTCGGCCGCGCCGACCAGCACCCGGCCCGGCGGTTTGCCGGCGGTCGCGCCGAGCAGCGCCAGCACGTCCGCTTCGGTGCCGCCGCTGGTGAACACCAACGACTGCGCGCCGAGGCTGCCGCGCAGGAACTCGCGGGCGTCCTGTAGCAGTCGCCGCGCCGCGGCGCCGAAGGCGTGCGTCGACGACGGGTTGCCGAACGCGTCGAGGTGGGCATCGGCCATCGCGTCGACGACCTCGCCCCGTGGTCGGGTCGTCGCGGCGTTGTCCAGGTAGATCGGGGCAGCGGTCGAGCGCTTGCCGTCACGGTCTTTCGCCATGGGATGGGAGGGCGGTCCTCGTCGGGCGGCGGCGCGGTCTCGGGCCAGGCCTGCCGGACCGCTCCAGGGGCCTTCGCGCCGACCTCTTCGGTCAGTCGCTCAGGTCGTGCCGCTTCAGCTTCTCGTACAGAGTCGAGACCGCAATGCCGAGCAGCTGCGCCGCCTTGCGCTTGTTGCCGCCGACGATCGACAGTGTGTGGGCGATGTGCCGGCGTTCGACGTCCGACAGGCTGGGCACGGTAGGCCGTGCCTGCGAGGAGTCGCGGACCTCGGGCGGCAGGTCGCGGGTGTGGATCGGCCTGGTCTGGGCTCGTGCCGCGGCGCTCTCCAGCACCCGCTGCAGCTGACGCACGTTGCCCGGCCATTCGTAGGCCGACAGCACCCGCTGCACCGGTTCGGCCAGCGAGCGGATCGTGCCGTCCGACTGCGGGCCGAGCTCACCGAGCGTGGCTTCGCAGAGCATCTCGATGTCGTCGGCGTGGCCGCGCAGGGCCGGGATCGTGATCACCGGTCCGTCCACCGCGTTGGAGAGTTCGGCGCAGATGGTCTGGTCGGTGCCCTCGGTCTCCGCGAGCACGATCCGGAACCCGGGGCGGCCTTCGGAGCCAGGTGGGCCCGCGGTGGCGTGCCGCATGCGGATGGCCTCGGCCAGGCGCTGCTGCACGTCGAGCGGCAGGCGTTCCGGCGAGTCGATGAACAGCGTGCCGCCGCGGGCGCGCTCGATCAGTGGGACCTCGGCCACGTCGACCGCATCGCGGTGGCCGTGGTTCTCGCCGAGCAGCCGTGCGCCGGCCCGCGGGGTCGGCACCAGCCCGCAGTAGAAGCGGATGAACGGGCCGGCGGCCTGGTCGGTCTTGGTGTGGTAGTAGCGGGCGACCTCTTCGCGCTCGGTGCCCTCCTCACCCAGGAGCCGCACCGCGAGGCCCATCCGGGCCGCCTCCGCGACCTGCTGCCGCGCGGTCTTCAGCCGCGTGCTGGCGACGACGATCTGGTGGGCCGAGGTGCGCGCGAACCGCAGCTGCTCGAGTTCGCTGCGGAGCGCCGCGCGCTGCCGGCAACCGTGCAGCTCGCGCCAGGCCATCGGCGCGAACGCCGAGGCGATGCGCAGTGCGGCGCGGCCGGAGCACGCATCGGGTAGCGGCGCCTGCAGCACCAGCACGCCGGCCGGTCCCGGGCCGAACGGCACCACGATCTGCTCGACGCGGGGTCCGGACTCCGAGGTGTCGTCGCTGGCTTTCAGCAGGAACGGCGCCTCCTTCTCCCGGGCGTCGTCGATGACGTCGCGCGGCACCGCCACCTCCTGACGGCCGGTGCGCTGCGCCGAAGCCAGCACCCGCATCGGGGCGTTCGCGACGAACAGGCCGATCATGCCGGCCGAGCGGCTGGTGAGCTGGAGCGAGGCGTCGAGCAGGTCGGCGGCGATCGCCTCGACCTCGCCGGTCTCGGCGGGCGGCCAGGCCAGGACCTCGAGGGTCCGCGCGACCACGTCGGTCTGGCTGGGGCGTTCGGACAGGGATCCCGCGAGCTGCAGCTCGCCGCTTCCATGGCCCTGCAGTCCGACGTCCTGCAGTCGGACGATCGCGGTGGTCTTCTGATTGGGCAGGAGCTTCACGCGCGCCCGGTCGCCGGCGTGGTGCAGCTCCAACCGTGTCATGCCGACCAACAGCGAACTGCCGATCGTCAGCAGCCCCTCCCGGCACGGTCGGCCATCGAGCAGCGTCACGTTGGTCCCGCCGAGGTCGCGGAACGCCACGCCGTCGGAACTGGGTTCCAGGATCACGTGGCGACGACTGGCGCTCGGGTCCGACAGCGGGATCTCGCAGTCGTCCGACCGTCCCACGGTGTAGCGCTCGGCGCGCAGGTGGGCGGTCCGCTCGGTGCCGTCGCCGTGGATCAGCAGGCGGAAGAGGGCGCCTCGCTCGCTACCGGGCGAGGACTTCGAGAAGGTGGGTTGGTCGGTATCCGGCACGGGATCGTCCGATCGATGGATGCGACCCGGAATAGTCGGGCCACCGGGTCATGGTGCCGCAACCGCCTCGTGCCGTCGAGGGCACGCCGCTCCGCAAAGTGAGTGATCGGCGTTGCCGAGAAGCGCCGGAGGCCGCGTCTCCCGAGGGCCACTCCCCGTTGGCAGGGGGAGGGCGTGGCCGGTGGATCGGTCGCGCACGGCCCGTTGGTGGGCCGTCCGAGGCGGCGATCCGGTGCTACTTCGCCCGCGACACGAACTCGCCGGTCCGGGTGTCGATCACCAGCCGGGTGTCCTGATCGATGTGCTCGGGGACCTGCACCACGTGCCCGGTCTCGAGCGTCGCGGCCTTGGTCCGGGCGGTCGCCGAGTTGCCCTTGACCGCCGGGGCGGTCTCGGTGATCGCCAGGTCGACGGTGTTCGGCAACGCGAGCGCGATCGCGACCCCGTCGTGGAACATCGCGCGGAGCCCCTCGAGGCCTTCCCGGAGGAACTTCGCCTCCCACTCCAGCTCCTCCCGACTGAACCCGAACTGCTCGTAGGTCTCGCCGTCCATGAAGTGGAACGTGTCGGCGTCGGAGTAGAGATACGTCACCGGGCGCTGGTCGACGTTCGCCGGCTGCAGCAGTTCGCCGCTCCGGTAGGTCTTCTCGAGCCGTTGGCCGGTCTTCAGGTTGCGGAACTTGATCCGGTGCGAGGTGTTGCCGCCGCGCGCGGTCGGCGAGGAGGTCTGGGTGGCTTCGATGACGTGCGGAACGCCCTCGATCTCCACCATCAGCCCCTTCTTGAGTTCATTGGTGGCATACATGGCGCGGGATCGTGCTGCGGCCGCGCCGGGCGCGCAAGCGGGTTCAGGCCGGATCGAGGACGGTCTCGCGGACCACGTCGGCCTCGCCCAGCAGCACGTTGCCGGCCTCGTCGAGGTAGCGGCCCTCGTCCTTCGGCATGCCGACGACCTCGACCCCGGCCCGCCGCCGCACACCTTTCAGAGCCCTCGCGGTCACCGCCACGTGCGGGGTCACACCCAGGCCCCACTTGGCGATCACCAGCCGGGTGTCGGGATAGCGCCGCGCCACCGACGTGATCTTGCGGGGGTGGAGCTGGCCGGCCTCGCACCAGAGGACCGGGCGCCCGTCGGCTCCCAGCGCCACCAGGTCCGGCCGGAAACGGTCGTCGAAGTGCGGTTCGACCACCAGGTTCGGGTGTTCCTCGAGGTGCAGCGCCCACAGCCCGGCCTTCATCAGCACGTGCCGGAGGCTCTCGTTCGGGCGCTTGAAGAACACGCTTCGCCGGCCGTGGGCGCGCAGCGTCAACTTCCTGGCGATCGTCATGGGGAATCAGCGGCGGTCGGCCCGGTCGTGAACGATGTCCGGCGGCGTGGGGCCCCTGGTTGTACCCGGGCGCTTCGTCGTCGCTCGGGATAGACGCGGAAACGCGCCTCGGTGGTCCCTACATCGCGGCGCGTCCTCCGCACGCGCTCGCGTAAGCTCGCGCATCGAGTCCGTCCTCATGCCCAATCCCCCGGAGACTTCCGCGTGGATCCAGGTCGCCACCTGGGTCGGCATCGTCCTGTGCCTGCTGCACTCGGCGATGTTCAGTGGTCTGAACCTCGCTCTGTTCAGTCTGCCGCGCATGCACCTCGAGATCGAGGCGGAGCACGGCGACGCGGCGGCCGCGAAGATCATGGCGCTGCGTCAGGACGCCAACGCGCTGCTCACCACCATCCTGTGGGGCAATGTGGCGGTGAACACGCTGCTGACGCTGCTTATGGACTCGGTGCTCGCCGGCATGGCCGCATTTCTGGTGTCGACCTTCGGCATCACGTTCGTCGGCGAGATCGTGCCGCAGGCGTACTTCTCGCGGCACGCGCTGCGTATGGGGGCGCGGCTCAGTCCGGTGATCGGCTTCTACCGACGGCTGCTGTATCCGGTCGCCAAACCCAGCGCCTTGTTGCTCGATGCCTGGCTCGGCCCCGACGGCATGCACTACCTGCGCGAGAAACACCTGAAGGCGATCATCGAGAAGCACATGCACGCCGACGAGGCCGACCTGGAGCATCGCGAGGGCAAGGGGGCGTTGAACTTCCTCAGCCTCGACGATCTGCCGGTGGGCCAGGAGGGCGAGCCGGTGGACCCCGACAGCGTGATCGCGCTCCCCTCCAAACTCGACCTGCCGATCATCCCGGACTTCGAACGCGACTACCGGGATCCGTTCGTGTCCGCCGTGGCGAAGTCGGGCCACAAATGGGTGATCCTCACCGACCAGGCCGGCGCGCCGCAGCTGGTGCTCGATGCCGACGCGTTTCTGCGAGCGGTATTGGGCAGCGATGCGGCCTTCGACGCCTACGCGTTCTGCCACCGCCCCATCCTCACCGACGACGAGACGCTGCCGATCGGCCGACTCCTGCGCCGACTGTGGGTCGACCGGGAGCACGACGAGGACGATGTGATCGACCGCGATCTGGTGCTGCTCTGGGGCGGGCAGCGGCGGATCATCACCGGCGCGGACCTGCTGGGCCGTCTGCTGCGCGGCATCTCGTCGAGTCGCGGTGCGCGGCCGCGGGTCTCGCCGGACCCGGATGCGGGGCTGTCTTGACTTCCACTCCAACGTGCCGCGACAACCTCGGCATGCGTCTGCGCTGTCTGTTGCTGTCGTTGTTGTCGGGCGCGATGCTCGCCGCGCAGGACGAGGCTTCCCCGCGGCCGGCGGAACAGGATCCGGCCGCCGCGGTGCGTCCCGATCGTCCGGGTAGCGCGCTCCCCGCCGTGCGCGCGCTGGTCGAGACCCTCGAGCGGAAGCGTCAGGAGCTGCGCGAGGCGCGGCAGGCGGCGGGTCCGCTCGACGCCGAGGCGCAGGAGGCGATCGCCGAACTCGAGCTGGAGATCGAGCGGCTCGAGGCCGACTTCGACTCCCTGGCCACCGGTCTCGACCGAGCGATGCTCGACTCAGCAGCGCGGCGGGCACCGCTCGACCAGGAGCTCGAAGAGCTGGTCCGACCGATCCTGCAGGAGCTGAAGAGCCTCACCGAAGAGCCGCGCGAACTCGATCGCCTGCGCACCCGGATCGCGGTCGAGGACCGCAAGGCGTCGCTGGCGCGCAAGGCGATCCAGAACATCACGGACCTGCGGGCCGACGTGACCTCCGAGCCGGTGCTCGCCGAACTCGACCAGGCGGTCGCCGACTGGCAGGAGATCCTCGACGAGGCGGTCAGCGCGCGGGCGGTGGCGCAGGCGCAGCTCAATCAGCGCGAGCTGGACCGCAAGCCGCTGTGGGAGTCGGTCAGTTCCTTCGTCGACGGCGCGTACCGCAGCAAGGGAGTGACCCTGCTGCAGGCGCTGGCGTCGATGTTGGTGGTGTTCCTGGTGCTGCGCTTCCTGAGCAACCGGGTGCTGGCGATGCTGCGGCGGCGGGTCGCCAGGCGGCAGCCGTTCTACCTGCGGTTGCTGAGCGTGCTGAGCCACGCCGCGATCGCGACGCTGGTGGTGCTGACCGGGCTCCTGGTGTTCTACACCGCGGGCGACTGGGTCCTGCTTGGTCTGGGGCTCCTGTTCGTGCTCGGCATCGCCTGGGCGGCGAAGAACGCCCTGCCGCGCCTGCTCGAGGAGGTGCGTCTGTTGCTGAACCTGGGCCCGGTTCGCGAGGGCGAGCGGATCCTGTTCGAGGATCTGCCCTGGCGGGTCGACCGGCTGAGCTTCTACTCGCGGCTCACCAATCCGGCGCTGTCCGGCGGTCAGCTGCGCCTGCCGTTGCGCGACCTCGTCGGCCTGCACTCGCGGCCGGTGCAGGACAAGGAGGCGTGGTTTCCCTGCGCCGAGGACGACTGGGTGCTGCTCGCCGATGGCACCCGCGGCAAGGTGCTCCGCCAGACGCCGGAGATGGTGCAGATGGTCAAGCTCGGTGGTAGCCGCGTGACCTACCGCACGGCTGATTTCCTGGCAGCCGCGCCGGAGAACCTGTCGGCCAACTTCCGGATCAGCGTGACCTTCGGCATCGACTATCAGCACCAGGCCGACTGCACCACGCGGATCCCGCAGCTGATGCAGCGGCGCATGGAGGAGGCGTTCCGCGCCAAGATCGGTGAGGACGCGCTCATCAACCTCGCGGTCGAGTTCAAGGAGGCCGGCGCCTCGTCCCTCGACTACGAGGCATTGATCGACCTGCGCGGCGAAGTCGCGGCCCGCTACGAGGCGCTGAAGCGGCTGGCGCAGCGGGCGCTGGTCGACGCCTGCAACGAGAACGGCTGGGTGATCCCGTTCACGCAGATCACGCTGCACCAGGCCGAGGCGGCGGTCCCGACCTCGGACGTCGGGCCCGATTGACCCGAGGTCCGCGGGCGGGGCGCGACTACGATCGGTCATCCGTTCGCCACCCTCCCGTCCGAGACCCGAGGCCCCCCGTGAAGATCCGTCGAGCCGTGCTCACCGCCGCAGGGCGCGGTCAGCGCACCCTGCCCCTCCAGAAGGTCGTCGACCGCGACGGCCGCGCCAAGCCGGTATTGCGCGTGCTGCTCGACCAGGCGCTGGCCGCCGGGGCGGAGGAGATCGCCGTGGTGGTCCGGCCGGGCGACGAACGGGACTTCGCCGAGGCGGCGGAGGAAGTCGCGGGTCGGCTGGCGTTCATCGAACAGCCCGAGCCGCTCGGCTATGCGCATGCGCTGCACCAGTCGCGGGCGTTCGTGGGGAAGGAGCCGTTCCTTCACCTGGTCGGCGACCACCTGATCGTGCCGGGCAGCAGCGGTCCCGAGGCCAGCCACCTCGTGGAGATCGCGATGCGCGAGGAGTGTGCGGTGTCCGGCGTGCAGCCGACCCGCGAGCGCGACCTGCACCGTTTCGGCACGGTGGGCGGACGGCGGGTGCCGGGTCGCGAGCGGCTCTACGAGGTCAACCGCGTGCTCGAGAAGCCGACGCCGACCCAGGCGGAACAGGAACTGCACGTGCCGGGGCTGCGCGCCGGGCACTACCTGTGCTTCCACGGCCTGCACGTGTTCACGGCGGGCGTGATGGCGCGGCTCGGTCAGGCGATCGAGGCGGCCCAGGACCCGACCCTGGTCCAGCTCAGCTACGTGCTCGACGACGTCGCCCGCCACGAGCGCTACCTCGCCTACGAGATGCGCGCCACCCGCTTCGACCTGGGCGAGCAATACGGCTTCCTCGCTGCCCAGCTCGCGCTCGGACTCGCTGGCCGTGACCGCGAGATCGTGCTCGACACCGTGCTCGAGGTCCTCGCGCAGCGCGAGCGGCGCGAGCACGCGGCGAGCGAGCGGACCGGCGAGGGGAGCGTGGACGCCTGATGGCCGGCGAGACCCTGCGAGGCGTGGCCGGATCGAGCCGGCTGTGCAGCATCCTGGTCGCGGACGATCCAGCGATCCGCGACACGTCGCTGGAGGAGGCCTGCGCCGGGCTCGGCGTGGAGCAACTGCTAGGCGAGTGCGCGGCGCTCGAGGCGTTCCGCCACGGGGCCGGCAGCGACGCCGGCGCCAACCTGTACGAGCGCGTGCGCGCGCTGCTGTTCCTGTCGGCGATCCATCGCTACGAGCTGCCGGCGCGAGACGGGCTACCTCGGCGTGGGCGGATCCCGTTCGACGGCTACGTCCATCTGTTGGCGCGGCGCTACGAGGAGGCCATCGGCGTGTTCCTCCGCGCGCGCGACGCCGAAGGTCCGAACGACGCGATCGCCAGCGCCCTGGCGGCCGCCTACCACGGTCGCGCGTTCCAGCAGCTCTCGCAGCAGGTCCGCCACAGCGTGCGGACCGTCCGCGGCAACCAGTGGATGTTCCGCGTCGGTCACCCGCTCGACGCGCCGCTGCGCCTCCGTAAGGAGCTGCTGCACCGCAGTTCGTCGCACGCGCCGTTCCCGATCCTGCGGGAGTGCACGCCGGTTCGCCTCGACCTCACCCACAGCGCCTGGAGCGACATCTTCTTCCTCGGGATGGACTACCCCGAGGGCGCGCGCGTCGTGAACATCTCGGTCGACCTCGGCGTGCGCGGCCGTGATCCACACCCCGAGCCGCCGATCGAGACCAGCCTCCGGGTGATCGACGAGCCGGTGTTGCGGCTGACCAGCGTCGACCTCGAAGCCTCGGTCGACCTCACCACCGTCGCGCAGTGCTTCGACTTCGCCCGCGACCATCTCGGGCTGCTGCGCGCCGGCGTGATCGCCGCCGGCCTGGTGCCGCCGGGCATCGAAGGCTCCGAGGCGCGTCTCGCACCGCTGCTGCAGCGACTCTGCGGTCCGGGCCTCGGCCTCGAGGTCGCCACGCGGGTCCGCGACATCCCGAAAGGCTCGCGGCTGGCGGTCTCTACCAACCTGCTGGCCTCGATCATCTCGGCGTGCATGCGCGCCACCGGCCAGGCCGCGGCGTTGACCGGCGGCCTGGAGGAGCGCGACCGGCGCCTGGTCGCCGCGCGCGCGATCCTCGGCGAGTGGCTGGGTGGATCGGGCGGCGGTTGGCAGGACTCGGGTGGCGTGTGGCCCGGACTCAAGCTGATCACCGGCCACACCGCCGGGCCAGACGACCCGGAGTTCGGCATCAGCCGCGGGCGGCTGTTGCCCGACCACCAGCTCCTCGAACCGCCGGCGTTGCCCGAGCGCACCCTCGAGTTGCTGGAGCGGAGCCTGGTGCCGGTGCACGGCGGCATGGCGCAGAACGTCGGGCCGGTGCTCGACATGGTCACCGAGAAGTACCTGCTGCGCTCGGCCGACGAGTGGAAGGCGCGGCTCGACGCGCTGCAGATCTGCGACCGGGTCCTCGATGCGCTGCACGCGGGCGACGCCGAAGCGCTCGCCAAAGCGACCACCGAGAACTTCTTCGGGCCGATCCGCCGGATCGTGCCGTGGGCGACCAACCACTTCACCGAAGTGGTCCTCGACCGGGTCCGCGACCGCTTCGGCGCCGACTTCCAGGGTTTCTGCATGCTCGGCGGGATGGCCGGCGGCGGGATGGGCTTCTTCCTCGACCCGAAGCTCGGTGAGGGGGCGCGTGACCAGCTCCAGGAGATCCTGATCACCACCAAGCAGGAGCAGGAGCGGGGTACTCCCTTCGCGATGGATCCGGTGATCTACGACTTCGCGATCGACCGGATCGGCACCCGCGCCGAACTGCTGCGCGACGACGCCGCGACGATGCCGCCCCAGTACCACGCGCTGATGGTGCCGAAGCTGCTGCGCCAGGGCGCGGGCTCGCTGTCGCCCGGCCGGCGTCGCGAGCTGGAACGTATCGGCATGCTCGGCTGGAGCGAGCAGGACCTGCACCAGTTCCTGCCGGCGTTGTTCGAGCGGCTGTTGCCGCGCGCGGCCTCCGAGCAGCGGTCCGATGGCCGGACCTTGGAGGAGCTGCTCCGCGAGGGCGGCTTCGACCGCGAGCTGCACGAGCGCATCCGTGCCGACCTGCGCGGTGGGCGGATCGGACTGGCGCAGAACCGACTGCCGTCGACCACCACGATCGAAGACGTCGCCGACGCCGACGTGGTCGACGCCACCCAGGAGCTGCCGGCCGTGTGGCGCAGCCGCGGCCGCGCGTCGCTCTCGCAGGGCGAGGTCGCGGTGGTGACGCTGGCCGGCGGCGCGGCCAGCCGCTGGACCCAGGGTGCCGGCGTGGTGAAGGGCCTCAGCCCGTTCGCCCGCCTCGGCGGCCGCCACCGCACCTTCCTCGACGTGCACTTCGCCAAGACCCGGCGCATCGCGGAGGAACTCGGCGTCGAGATCCCGCACGTGGTGACCACGAGCTTGTTCACCCACGCGGCGATCGCCGACCAACTCGAGACCTCGCCTGCGATCCCGGGTGTGGTGCGGCACGCCTCACCCGGCCGCGCGGTGGGTCTGCGCATGGTGCCGACCGCCCGCGACCTGCACTTCCTCTACGAGGAGCGCGCCCAGCAGGTGCTCGACGAGCAGGCCCAGAAGGTCCGCGAGAGCATGCAGAGCGCCTTGATCGGTTGGGCGCGCGACACCGGCGAGGCCGCCGACTACACCGACAACCTGCCGATGCAGTGCCTGCACCCGGTCGGCCATTGGTTCGAGGTGCCGAACCTGCTGCGCAATGGCGTGCTGCAGCAGCTGCTCGAGCGGTTCCCCAGGCTGAAGACCCTGATGGTGCACAACATCGACACCGTCGGTGCCGACGTGGACCCCGCGCGCCTCGGCCTGCACCTCGAGCGCGGCGCCGCGCTGTCGTTCGAGGTGGTGCCGCGCCGCATCGACGACGTCGGCGGCGGCCTCGCCAAGGTCGATGGCCGCCCGCGCCTCCTCGAAGGCCTCGCGATGCCCAGCGAGGAGGTCGAGTTCCGCCTCAGCTACTACAACACCGGCACCGCCTGGGTCGACCTCGACCGCTTCTTCGAGCTGATGGGCATCACGCGGGACGATCTCCACGATGCGGGTAAGGTCGCCGCCGGGGTCCGCCGCGTCGCCGAGCGCATGCCGACCTACGTGACCATCAAGGACGTGAAGCGACGCTGGGGCAAGGGCCAGGAAGACGTGTTCCCGGTGGCGCAGTTCGAGAAGCTCTGGGGCGATATGAGTCTGCTGCCGGAGCTGCAGGTCGACTTCCACGTGGTGCCGCGGATGCGCGGGCAACAGTTGAAGGATCCGGCGCAGTTGGATGGGTGGGTGCGAGACGGGTCCGCCGCATACGTCGAGCGCCTCTGCACCTTCAGCCCCTGACAGTCCCCTCGCGCACCTGTCGCCGTCGGTGCCTGGCACGACGGCTGACACAACGGCCGGATGCTTCCGTCCGCCCTGCTCGTCATGCCGTTGTGTTGGCTGTCGTGCCTGGCACAGACCGCGACAGGCCCGGACAAGCCGCCGATTCCCGCCGAACCGAAGCGCAGCACCTGCTCCCATTCCCTTCGATCCCGACCGGGCCTGTCCCCCCGTTGCCCGGGGAGATCGAGGCAGCGCCGCCGCGGCCGCTGCTCGCGGGTTCGACGCATATCGTGCGTTTCACCCGGCCGCGATCCACGAGCGGACCGATCCCGAGCCCTCGCCTGAAGCGTTGTCTACGCCGACAATCGGTCGCCATGTGGATCGCACGGATCGCGTCGATGCTCGCGCTTTGCGCAGTCTCCTGTCCGGTCGTGGGGCAGGCCTCCTCAGGATCGCCTGCGCATCTGACCGGCGAGGCGCGGCTCGAAGGAGGTGCGATCCCGGCCGCCCTGCGGGTGTTCGCGGTGCCCGCATCGGTCCGGGCCGACGGCAGGGTGATCCCTCCCGGCAAGCCCGCGATCTTCGCCGCGGCGCGGAGCGGCACCGGCGTCGCGGCCGAGGGCGGGCGGTTCGAACTCCGACTCGAGCCCGGCCACTACGCGGTGTTCGCATTCGACGACCTGGATGGCGACGGCATCTGGGATCCCGGCGCACCCGAGCCGATCGGCTGGCACGCCGACGAGACTTGCGGCCGCTTCGATCCGCTCGATGTGACCCGTGATCGCGAGGATCTGCGGTTGGTCTTGCGTGCGCCGACGCCCTTCCCGGCGAGTGACCGGGTCGTCGAGCACGGCTCGTTCACCCGGCTGAAGGGCATCCCGGTGGTCCGACTGCACGGCGACGCGCGGCAGCGCGGCTTCGCGCACGGGCAGTTGCTCGCCGCCCAGATCGTCGACTTCTTCCGCAACTACATCCTCGAGGACAAGCTGCGCTCGGCGCGTGCGTACCGCGACGGCTTCGAGCCCTTCCTCGAGTCGCACTTCACCTGGCCCGAGGCATTCAGGGTCGAATGCGAGGCGGTGATCGCCGGCATGCGCGCATCCGGCGCGCCGTTGGCCGTGCCCGAACTCGGCCGCGAGTTCTCCCTCACCGATCTCTACGCGATCAACAGCTACATCGAGACCCGTGCGATGCGCTCGAGCTGCACGCAGTTCGCGGCCTGGGGCGAACGCACCGCGGGCACCGACGTCGACGGCGGGATGATCACCGGCCGCAACATGGACGGGGAGTGCGACCTCCGGAAGGTCACGGTCAGCCACTTCCTCTTGTTTGCCGTGGAGCCGAGCGAGCCGGATGCGAAGCGCTATGTGTCGATGATGTGGCCGGGCTTCGTCGGCACGATCTCGGGGATCAACGAAGACGGCTTCCATGCGATGGAGAATGCCGGGACGACCGGGCCGGGACCGGTGGTGAAGGGCCTGGTGCCGATCTCGTGGACGATGCGCGAGGCATTGGCGCGGCTCGGCGGTGATGCGACCGCGGCCAGCGTGAAGGCCGTGTGCGACGAGTATGCCAATGCAGCAGGGGGCTCGTGTGGCCCGGGCTGCGTGATGCTGTTCGCGGTGCCCTTCCTGGGGCAGCAGCAGCCGGCCTTCGTGTTCGAGGGCGACCGGTTCGGCGACGCGATCCGTTTCGCGGGCGACGTCTGGCCCCAGGTGTCCGAGGCCCTGGTCTGCAGCAACCACCACCACGTCTACGGCGCGGATCCCGACGCGCCCGGTGTCTCGTTCGGGGTCGAGCCGTCGTTCTCGTCGCGGTGGCGCTACGAGGCGGGTGGCGAGAAGCTCGCGGCGTGGTCCCGCGTCGGGCGGGCGATCGGGACGGCAGAGATGCGCGAGCTGCTGCAGACCGTGGCGCACGGGACGACCGAATACGCGATCGTCACCCGGCCGAACGCGCGGGAGTTCGACGTGGCCCTGGCGTCGCTGGAGTCGGAACCCTGGGACGCACCGTATCGCGAGTGGATGACGTTCGGTTTCGACGAGCTGTTCGCGGCACCGGCGGGGCGTGACGACGGCGGGCGTTGAACGGGCGGCAGATCAGCCGATGCCGTAGCGGTCGCGCAATACGCCGAGGTGGTGCAGCTCGTGGCCGGCGATGATGTGGACCAGCGCGCGGACCGTTACCGAAGCGCCGCTGGCGATCCCGCGCCGCGCGCCGGTCTGCTCGTCGAAGGTCTCGAACAGCGCGAGGCTCGCGGCGCGCACCGCGCGGTACTCCGCGAGGAGCGAGGCCAGGGTCCGCGCATCGAAGTCGACTCCGGACATCCACTGGTCCTGGTCCATGCCCGGCAGCTCGGCGGGATCACCGCGGCCGATGGACAGCGCGCGGTAGGCGAACAGGCGCTCGCCGTCGATCAAGTGGCCGAGCAGTTGCTTGATGCTCCACTTGTCCGGGGCGTAGCGGTAGGCAGCGCGTGCCTCGTCGAGCGCGCCGAGCAGCGCCAGGGTCGCCTCGCCCTGTCGGCGCAGGTGTTCGACGACGTCTCCGTCTGGCACGAGGCGGGTGTAGGTCGCGTAGAAGTCGGCGTACTCGGTCGCGGCAGGCGCGGACAGTCGGTGCATCGCGGCATCGTGGCGGGCGAGCGCTGCGGCGTCCATCGCTGCGAGGCAGGTGCGGGAGGCGAGCGTCAGCGCTTCGGCCGGGGCAGCAGCGTGACGGCCGCCTCGACCTGGCCGGCCGGCCGTTGACCTGAGCCTTCGCGGTCGCCGTCGCCGAGTTCGGCGCGGGCCCGGTCGGCGATTCCGAGCAGCCGCTCCACGGCGTCGGGGTGATCGGCAGCCACGTCGGTGGCTTCGCCGAGGTCGGTCGCGAGGTCGAAGAGCTGGGGTCCGGTGAACTCCTGGTCGCGGGTGTCGGCGATCCGCAGCTTCCACCGGCCGCTGCGGACGCATTCGAGGTGCTGCTTGAAGTAGTAGAGCATGTCGGGCACGCCGGTCTCGGCGGCGCCATCGTCGAGCCACAGCGCGGACCGGTCGACGCCGTCGATCTCCTGCTCCGGGAGCGCAGCCCCGGTGATCGTGGCGAGGCTCGGCAGCACGTCGAGCGAGCGGAGGATCCGGTCGTCGACGCGGCCGACCGGCACGTGGCCGGGCCAGCGGACGATGCACGGGACCCGCTGGCCGCCCTCCCAGGTCGTGCCCTTGCCGCCACGCAACGGCGTGTTGCGCGCGCCGTGCCGGGTGTTGCCGCCATTGTCGCTGGTGAAGATCACCAGCGTGTCGTCGTCGAGGTCGAGCGCCTTCAGGGTCGCCATCAGTTGGCCGACCGACCAGTCGAGCTCCTCGACACAGTCACCGAAGGCCGGCACCGCGGTGTTGTGCGAGCGGCCGTCGAACGACGGGCTCGAGTAGTGCGGCCAATGGGGGAAGGTGTGCGGCCAGTAGAGGAAGAATGGCTGGTCGGCATGCTCGCGCACGAAGCGGATCGCCTCGTCGACATAGCGGCGCGTGAGGTAGCGCTGGTCGGGCTCCTCCTCGATCACCTGCTCGTCGCGCAGCAGCGGCGTCTTCGGGTAGTTGCCGCGCGGCTTCGGGGTCTGCCCCATGTCGTTCGAGTACGGGATCCCGAAGTAGCAGTCGAACCCCTGGCGGGTCGGCAGGAACACCGGCTGGTCACCGAGGTGCCATTTGCCGATGCAGGCCGTCGCGTAGCCGAGCGGCTTCAGCACCTCGGCAATCGTGACCTCGTCGGGATGCAGGCCCTTGTGATGCCCGGGGAACAGCACCCACGCATCGCCGTCGCCACGGTCGAGGTGCACGCGGCGGGGATAGCAGCCGGTGAGCAGCGAGGCGCGGCTCGGTGTGCAAACTCCGCTGGACACGTAATAGCTGGTGAAGCGGGTGCCCTCCTCCGCGAGCTTGTCGATGTTCGGCGTGTGCTGGAACTCGGAGCCCTGGCAGGAGATGTCGGCGTAGCCGAGGTCGTCGCAGAGGATGAGGACGATGTTGGGTGGACGATCGGGACCTGAATCGGGAGCGCTGGCTTGCGGGGTGGCGACTGCGAGACCGGCGAGGAGGAGCTTGGCGAGCATGGGGCTGGGTGTGGCTCGGACAGGTACGGCTGGTGCCTGGCACCGGTCGTACATCAGGAGAACCTACATGTTCGAGGTGCATGCAGTATCTTCGCGGCGCAGCTCCCCTCGCAGGTCCTCCATGCGAACCGTGTCGCGTCCCTCGCTCCTCCTTCTCTGCGCCGTCTTCGTGGGTGGCGGTGCTGTCGGCCAGCGCTTCGACCACCACGCGGTCCGCGGTCGCCAACCCGCCGGCGGCATCTCCGATCGCCTCGAGGGCGAGTTCCTGCCGTTGCACGGCAGTGCCCGTGTTCAGGGCATGGAGGGCTTCGGTCCGGATTGGAGCGGTGATGCCCACGTCCTCTGGGACGGCACGGTCGGGGCGCGGATGGAGACGGCGTTCCCGGTCGAACGGGCCGGCCGCTATCGATTGGCGCTGCAGCTCACGTCGGCGCCCGACTACGGTCGCTTCACCGCGCGGCTCGATGGGGAAGTGCTGCGTGAGGGGA
The DNA here is from genome assembly GCA_030432695.1 of bacterium. Lineage (GTDB taxonomy): Bacteria > Planctomycetota > UBA1135 > UBA1135 > UBA2386 > JAUILN01. The sequence goes on from JAUILN010000006.1 coordinate 125,346, forward strand.
TCGACCTGTTCTCCGGCCGGGTCGAGCTGGCCCCGCGGATCGACTGCGGGGAGTTCGATTTCGTGGCGGGGGAGCACGCGCTGGTCTTCGAGTTGACCGGTGCCCATCCGCGGGCCCGGGCGTTGAGCGGTGGGCGCTATCTGCTCGGCCTCGACTTCGTGGAGTTGCAGAGGCTCGACGGGGAAGCCGAGGCTGCGAAGTCGGAGGAACGGCCGACCGCCGAGGCGGAACTTGTCGCTGCGCCGCGAGCTGCGCTGTCGTTGGTCGAGGCTCGGCCGTTGCTCGAGCGATACTGCCTGCGCTGTCACGGTGGCGAGGACGAGACCGAGGGCGACGTCGACCTGCATGCGCTGCGCACGCGGCAGGACCTCCTGGCCAGGCCCGAACTGATCCGTCTCGCCGCCGACGTGGTGGTGCACGCCGACATGCCGCCCGACGACGAATTGCAGCCGAGCGCCGACGAGCGCGCGCTGCTGGGGCGGTTCTTCGAGGCGTTGGTCGCCGAGGCGGCCGCGGCGGCGGAACTCGCCCCGGTGACCATGCGGCGGCTGAACCGCTACGAGTACAACAATGCGGTCCGTGACCTGCTGCACCTGAAGGGCGACGTCTACGCATTGCCGGAGAAGGTGGTGCGCGGCCACGACCACTTCGACCCGGCGTCGGGTCAGATGCCGCGGAACATCCGGGTCAGCAACCGCACGCTCGGCAAGAACCAGATCGAGCAGAAGATCCTCACCGGTGTCGATCCGTTCGCGATCGACCTGCAGGCCGAGCACGGCTTCAACAACCGTGGCGAGGAGCTCAGCACCTCGACGATCCTGCTCGAGAGTCTGCTGAGACTCGGTCGGTCGATTCCCGAGGCTCCGGAATTCGACGGTTACACGGAGCTGTTCGAGACCTTCTTCCAGCCCGGGCAGGGGTCGGTGTCGGCACGTTTGCAGCCGTTCCTGGAGCGGGCCTTCCGTCGCCCTGCCGATGCGGAGACCCTGGCTCGGTACGTGGCGTTCCATGCGCGGGAATGGGAGCGCACCGGTTCCTACACCCAGGCGATGAAGGGCGTGGTCGGCGCGGTGCTGGCCTCACCGAAGTTCTGCTTCGTCGTGGAGACCGCCGCCAGTGGCGACGGCCATGCGCCGCTCGACGGTTACGAGCTGGCCCAGCGGCTGGCGCTGTTCCTCTGGAGCAGCATCCCGGACGACGAGCTGCTCGTCGCGGCGCGCGACGGGCGGCTCGCCGGCGAGGCCGGGATCCGCGCCGAGGTCGAGCGGATGCTGCTCGACCCGAAGTGCCGGGCGCTCGCGGAGAACTTCGCGCGCCAATGGCTGCGCCTCGACCAACTGGTCACCGCGGTGCCCGACTTCGACCGCTTCGAGAACTACTACTCGCGGATCGGCTGCGAGCAGTGGAAGTTCGGCCTGCAGTCGATGATCGAGCCGCTGCTCCTGTTCGAGAGCGTGCTGGTCGAGGACCGTTCGATCCTGGTGTTCGTCGACAGCGACTATTCCTACCGCTCCGACGAGCTGGAAGCGTGGTATCGCCGGCCGGACGACCCGTTCGCCGGCAAGGGCAACCACGGGCGCTTCGGCACCGGCGCGTTGGTGTTCCGTCGGCGCACCCTGCCGACGCGGCGCGAGGGCGGCGTGATCACCACCGCGGCGACCCTTACGATGACCTCGACGCCGCTGCGGACCAGCCCGATCAAGCGGGGCGCGTGGGTGGCGACTGCGGTGCTCAACGACCCGCCACCGCCACCTCCCGACGCCGTGCCGGAGATCGAGGCCGACGACGCGGCGTTGGCCGAGGCGGGCCTGACGATCCGTGAACGCCTGAAGCAGCACGCGGTCCAGCAGGATTGCGCGAGCTGCCATTCGCGGATCGATCCGCTGGGGTTCGCGCTCGAGAACTACGACCCGGTCGGCCATTGGCGCGACGTCTACCGCGGCGAGCTGCCGATCGATGCCAGCGGCGAGCTGTTCGGCGAGGCGCGGTTCACCACCATCGAGGAGTTCAAGGAAGCGCTGCTCGACCGGCCCGAGCGCTTCGTGCGCGCGTTCACCGAGCACCTGCTGAGCTATGCGCTCGGTCGCGAACTCGTGGTGGGGGACGAGCCGGCGGTGGACCGGATCGTCGAACGTGCGCTCGCCAAGGGCGCGCGGATCTCGGTGGTGGTCACCGAGATCGCGCTGAGCGTGCCCTTCCGCAACAAGGCTTCCCAGGAGCGGTCCCGATGAACGTGCTCACCGGCAAGACCCTGCCCCGACGCACCTTCCTGCGCGGCTGCGGTGCGGCACTGGCGCTGCCCTACCTCGACGCGATGGCCCCGCGGCGCCGCGCTCGGTCGGGACCGCGCCGCTTCGCGGTGTTCTACACGCCGAACGGCTACGTCCAGGACAAGTGGCTGCCGGTCGACGCCGGGCGGGAGTTCACCCTGAGCCCGACCCTCGAGCCGATCGCCGCGTTGCGCCACAAGATGACGCTGCACACCGGGCTGGATCGCATCAAGACGCCGGGCACCGACGGCCATGCGCAGGCCTCGACCTGCTACATGAGCACGGCCCGGCCCGACGAGCTGTCGCCGGCCGGCTACCCGCTGAAGCGGACCATCGACCAGGTGGTCGCCGACGTCACCGGGGAGGCCACCGCGTTCCGTTCGCTGGAGTTGTCGTGCAATGCATACGACGACAACCGCGAGTCGGTCTACTTCGACAACATCTCGTGGTTCGGCCACGGCCATGTCGCGCGCTCGATGAAGGATCCGCGGCGGGTGTTCCGGCGGCTGTTCGCGGTCGAGGAGCACCGTGACAACGCCAGCGTGCTCGATCTGGTGTTGGCCGACGCGAAGGACCTGCGGCCGCAGCTCGGGACGCGGGATCGTGCGAAGCTGGGGGAGTACCTCGATGCGGTCCGTGCCGTCGAGCGGCAGATCGAGCGGATCACGGGGCGCCAGGACGAGATCCGGGGGCTCGAGCTGGCGACGCCGCCGAGCCGCGCGGATCTACCGCGCGAGGCCTACATCCAGCTGATGGGCGACCTGCTGATCCTGGCGCTGCAGACCGACCTGACGCGCGTGGCGTCGCTGATGGTCGGCCCGGAGCGCTGGGACACGCCGTTGGTCTACGAAGGCCTGTTCGACAAGCCGGCCCGTCATCACGGCTGGACGCACGAGCAGGGCAACCCGGAGATCAAGCGCGAACTCGAGCGACTCGACCGCTTCCAAGTGGCCCAGTTCGCGACGCTGGCCGCCAAGATGGACGCGATCGAGGAAGGCGAGTCGACGCTGCTCGACAACACGGTGTTCCTGCTCGGCGCGGGTCTCAGCAGCGGCCTGCTGCACCAGTGCACCAACCTGCCGACGCTGATCGCAGGCTCGGGCGGCGGGCTGTTCGACCCGGCGGGGCACGTGCAGCACGCAGCGGGCACGCCGATCGCGAACCTCTGGCTGTCGCTGGCGCGGGGCATGGGGGTCGCAGCGGAGCGCATCGGCGACAGCACCGGCACCCTGACTGGCTGGCACATCGATTAGAGCCACGCGGTTTCTGTCGTGGTTGGTGCCTGGCACCAACTACGACAGAAACGCGGGTGGGGTAGGCGGCGGGTAGAGTGCGCGGATGCGCACCGAGCCCCGTGACTTCCTGCCTTCCGACGGATTCGCCGGCACCCTGGTCGGGCGCGCCTGGTTGCCCGCGGACCTCACCGGCAGCGTCGCTGGACCGAGTCCGGTGTGGATCCGCGAAGACGGGGTCTACGACCTGTCACCGATCGCGCCGACCACCTCGCAGCTGTTCGCCGATGGCGATGCGTGGGTGGCGGCCGGTCCCGCCGGGCTGCGCGCGGTCGGTGGCTTCGACGAGCTGATGCGCAATACCGTCGCGCGCCCGCGCGATCCGGCCCGGCCGCACTTCCTCGTCCCGGTCGACCTGCAACCGATCAAGGCCTGCGGAGTGACCTTCATGGTCAGCGCGCTGGAGCGCGTGATCGAGGAACGCGCGGGTGGCGACAGCGCGCGGGCGGCGGCGGTGCGGGACCAGATCCGCGAGCGGATCGGCGCGGAGGTGTCGAGCGTGGTGCCGGGATCCGCCGAGGCCGAGGAGGTGAAGCGGGTCCTGCAGGCCGAGGGGTTGTGGTCGCAGTACCTCGAGGTCGGCATCGGCCCCTACGCCGAGGTCTTCACCAAGGCGCCGGTGCTCGCGGCGGTCGGGACGTGTGACGACGTCGGCATCCTCGAGATCTCGTCCTGGAACAACCCCGAGCCGGAGGTCGTGCTGCTGGTCGATCCTGCGGCCCGGATCGTCGGCGCGACGCTCGGCAACGACGTGAACCTCCGCGACATCGAGGGCCGCAGCGCCCTGCTGCTGGGCAAGGCCAAGGACAACAACGGCTCGGCCGCGGTCGGTCCGTTCGTCCGCCTGTTCGACGACACCTTCACGCTCGACGACGTCCGGCAGGCAGAGGTCTCGCTCGAGATCGAGGGCGACGACGGCTTCGCGCTCCGCGAGGTGAGCCTGATGGCGAAGATCAGCCGCGACGTCACCGAGCTGGTGCGGCAGACGATCCACGCCAGCCACCAGTATCCCGACGGTCTCGCCCTGTTCACGGGCACGCTCTTCGCGCCGACGGCGGACCGCGACGCGCCAGGGATGGGCTTCACCCATCACCTCGGCGACGTCGTCCGGATCTCGTCGCCGAAGCTCGGCGCATTGCAGAACCGCGTGCAGCATTGCCACGCGATCCCGCGGTGGGAGTTCGGGATCGGTGCGTTGATGGCGAATCTGGCGCGGCGTGGGCTACTGGGGCGAGCGACCTGATCTGCTGGCTCCCGCAGAGTCTGTCGTAGTTGGTGCCTGGCACCGACTACGACAGACTTCGCGGGGTCACTTGCCGGTGGTCGTGGGGAGCGGGACCTGAGCGTCGCTCTGCAGGTAGCGGACGAGGTCGAGGACCTCGGGGTCTTCCAGGGTCGTGAGCAGGCCGGGCGGCATCAGCGAGACGGGGAGCGTGGTCCGCGAGGTGACGTCGGCCTTGGCGAGCACCGTCACGTCGTCCTGGCCGACGACGCGCAGGGTCAGGCTCTCGTCGGTCTCGGCGGCGATGGTGCCGCCGTAGGTCCGGCCGTCGCGGGTGACGACCATGACCATGCGGTAGGCGTCCTGGATCTCCTCACTCGGCGCGAGGATGTTGCCCAGCAGGTATTCCAGGTTGCCGCGGTTGGAGCCGGTCAGCTCGGGACCGAGCGTGCCGCCGGCGTCGTACATCGTGTGGCAGGTGGCGCAGGTGCGCTGGAAGACCGCGCGGCCGCGGCGCGGGTCGGCATCGGCCAGGGCTTCGTCGGTGAGGAGTGCACGGTACCTCGCGTATTGCGCCTCGAGGTCGGCGCCCGCGGCGTCGATCGGTCCCCACACGTCGACGAAGGTATTGCCCACCACGCGGCGGAGCTGGCGGGCGAGCCATGCAGGGACGTCGCGCTTGGAGACCTTCCCCTCACGCAGAGCTTCGGTGAGGCGGCGCGCCGAGCCCGGACGCGCGGCCAGAGCCTGCACCACCTCGCTGCGTTCGGTCTCGGTGAATGACTCGTAGCGCGCGAGCAGCAGGTCGGCGAGCTCCGGGGCCTCGTAGGCGGCGACGGCGCGGATCGCTTCGACACGAAGAGTCTCGTCGTCGAGGCACGCGGGAAGACGGCTCGGCACGCCGGCGTGGGCGACTGCCGCGAGGGCGCGCAGTGCAGTACCTCGCTCGGCCGCCGGGCGTGCGGGGTCGTCGAGCGTCGCCAGCAACTCGGCGTCGGCATCGCGGTCGCCGAAGGTCTGGGCGAGCGCGGCGACCAGCGGAGCCAGCATGGGGCGGCTTGCCAGCGGGCCTCGCAACGCCGCCCAACCCGCCGGCGGCGCGACGTCGTTGCGGCCGCGCAGACCGTCCTGCACGCCGAGCAGGACCTCGCGCGACCAGCTCGCCGGGCCGTCGGCAGCCGCGCCGAGGACCGCGCCGAGGCGATCGGCGGCGGCGAGGCGGCGGGCGGTGAAGCGGGTCAGGTGCGGGAGTCGGCTGGCACGGGCGAACTGCACCGCGCGCGCGGGGTCGTTGGGCACGGCGGGCTCGATGCCGAACCAGACCATCAGCGGGAGGTTGTGGTCCTGGGCGTCCTCACCGTGCTCGGCGAGTGCGCGAGCGATCGGCCAGCGGGCCTGGTGCGGCAAGCGCTGCAGTGCCGAGGCGAGCGCGAGGCGGACGGTCGGCGACGGATCCGTGCGGGCGAGGTCCGCGAAGCGGGCGACGACTTCGTCGGCCGGGGCATCGTCTTCGCAGAGCAGGCGGATGCTCCAGGCGCGCATGTCGTCGAGCGGGTCGTCGAGCAGTGCGGCGAGTCGAGCCGCGTCGAGACCTTCGGTCACGTGCAGGGCCCAGAGGGCGCGGAGCCGGTGTTCGGCGGGAGCGTCACCCGCGAGCCGGCTGCGGAGCGTGTCTCGCGTGCCGGATGCCAAAGCGCCCTGTACCGCGCGCCCCTGCAGCACCACGCGTGCCCGCCGCGCGTGCCAGGAACTCGGGCTCCGCTGCAGGTCTACGAGGGCTGCGTCCGGAAGCGTCTGCAGGTCGGCGTGCCGACCGTCCCATTGCACCGCCTCCGACTTCACCGGCGCGATGCGGTAGATCCGCCCCGTCTCGCCGTTCTGCACGCTCGAGCCGCAGATGTCGGCGTCGTGCCAGTCCAGCACGAACAGGTTGCCATCCGGGCCGAGCTCCATGCTGAAGCCCACCCATTGCGCATTGTGGGCCTTCAGGAAGTCGGTGCCGTGCGAGGCCACGAAGCTCGACCCGCGTGGTGTGAGCACATCGCCGAGCACCGCGTGCTCGTGGATGTTGGCCATGAACAACTGGCCGTGGTACTCCGCGGGGAACGCGTCCGACAGGTACACCCGCGCCCCGCCGTGCGCCGAGCGGTGGGGGTGGTCCACGATCGTCTTCAGGTCGTCGTAGACGTGCGGGTTGAAGTGCGAGCCGCCCTGCCGCTGGTAGATGCCGCCGGGCACGATGTGCCAGAGGTGCGGCAGCACGCAGGCGGTGATGAACAGGTTGCCGCGGGCATCGAAGTCGAGACCCCAGGGATTGGAGAAGCCGTGGGCGACCACCTCGAAGCGGCGCTTCGTCGGGTGGTAGCGCCAGACGCCACCATTGATCGGCGTGCCCGGCCCATCGAGCGGCAGGTTTTCCGGGAACGCGTCGCCCTTCGTGGGCAGGCGAACCTCGCCCTTCGGTCGACCCACCAGCGACGGCGTCGCGAAGCCCTGGCAGCCGTACAGCCAGCCGTCGGGTCCCCAGGTCAGCGAGTTGAGGGTCTCGTGCCGATCGCGGATGCCCCAGCCTGTCAGCCGCACCTCGATGTCGTCCATATCGGCGCGGTCGTCGCCATCGCGGTCGGGGACGAACAGCAGGTGCGGCGGTGCGGCGAGCCAGAGGCCGTCGAGGCCCACGGCGACCGCGCTGGGGAACGGGATGCCCTCGAGGAAGGTCTCGCGGCGGTCGGCGACGCCGTCGCGGTCGGTGTCCTCGAGGATCAGGATCCGGCTGTCGCCAGAGTTGGCGAAGCCCTTGTTGCGCGCTTCGTAGTCGCGGTTCTCGGCGACCCACAGCCGCCCGCGGTCGTCCCAGCAGAACGCCATCGGCTGCGCGATCATCGGTTCGCTGGCGAAGGCGTTGACCGCGAAGCCGTCGGGCACGGTCATCTTCGCCACGGCCTGTTCGGCGGTGAGGAACTCGGCGTCCCGGCCTTCCTGCTGGGCCATGCCCCACAGCGCCCAGGCGTAGGGCTGGCCGGTGTAGCGCGACCACGTCTCCTGCAGCGCCATCCCGTCGTGCGGGCCGGTGGAGACGACGATGCGGTGGCGGTAGGTGACCGGCTGGTCCTTCTTCCATTGCTGGTTGCCGAGCCGCTGCGGGCTCGGGCCGATGCCGAGCTGGCCGTCGACTCGGAACGCCTGCGGATAGCCGGGGTTCTGGTGGTGGTCGAGGATCGCGATCCGGCCCTGGTCGTCGCGGCCGTCGATTGCCATGCCCACGTCGACCCAGGGCGTGCGCTGGCCCTCGGCTTCGCCGTCGACCTGGCGCTGGGCATTGACCGCGTGGCCGTCGATCCCGGGTTTCCAGGGCATCCGGAGGAACAGCCCGCCGTAGTCGTAGCGGCCGAGCGTGAGGTCGCGGAGCGGCAGGCCGTGCCATACGAGGTCGAGTTCGAGGCGGCCCTCGTGCTCGGCGAGAGTCCATTGCTGGGTCTCCACCAGCAGCGGAGCGCCGTCTTCGCCGAGCAGTTCGTAGATGGTGCGCCACGCCACGCGCGGCCCGGACTCCTGCTCGATCGCCACCTCGCGCCGCCGCCAATGCGTCGCGCCCGGGTTGTGGAAGTAGTCGCGGCCGTCCAGCCGCGTGAAGCCCCAGTAGAGCCCGGTCTGGTGCCGGTGGTGGCCCGGGCTGAACTCGGTCAGTACGCCGTGGCCATCGGGCGCGGTGATCGGGTGGAGGTAGGGGCGGTGGTCGGGCGCCGCGACCTGGGTGACGACCGGCTGGTCGTTGCCGGCGCGGAGCACTCGGACCGCGTCGCCGTCACGGACGATCTCGAATCCCTGCGCTGGGACCGCGGAGGCGAGCAGCAGCGCGAGGAGGGCGGGCGGGGTGCGCATGTTCGTGGCGTGCATCGGGGAGCGGGTCAACGGTCCTTCTCCGAGGACTTTTACAACCGGTGCCTGGCACCGGTTGTAAAAGTCGCGGCGGCTCGTTCACGCGCTGCCCGTGTCCCGCCCCCCGAGCACTGCCAAGTGCAGCCGCTTGATCTCCTTCTGGATGCTCAGGTTCTGCTGGCTGTGGAAGAGGAACAGCTTGAGCTGGCCGACGGCGGTGAAGGACCAGAGGAACAGGACTGCGGACAGGATCTGGCTCTTCCGCGACGTGGACTCGTCGGAGGCGAGGAACACCCAGGCGCTTGCGAAAGCGATCGCCGTCAGCGCGAAGACCGCGGTCCATAGCAGGACCCGCAGCAGACGCGCTCGCCGCTCGAGCTTGCGCAGCGACTCCTCGAGTTCTTGCCGTGCCGGGTGGTCGCTCTGCGGTTCCTCACCGGCGAAGGCCTCGCGCAACATGGACTGGAACTCGTTCATGGTTCGTCACCCTCCAGGGTCTCTCTCAGTTGTCGGCGGATGCGGTGGAGCCGTGACTTCACCGTGCCCTCGGGCAGGTCGAAGACCGCGGCGAGTTCGTGGATGTCGAGGCCTTCGAGGTAGCGCAGCGAGACGAGCTGGCGGTCCTCGGGATCGAGCCGGGCGAGCGCCGCGCGGAGAGCGAGCACGGCGGCGCGGCGCGCGTCGTCGATCTCGGCTCCAGCCGTGCGATCCAGCTCGTCGCTGACCATTTCGCGCGGCGCGCGGCGGATCCGGTCGGCGGCGGCCCGTGCGACGATGCGGTACGCCCAGGCCCGAAAGGCTCGCGGGTCGTCGAGTCGCGACAGCCCGCGCAACACCGCGACCCAGGCGTCCTGTAGCACGTCGTTGGCGGCCTCGGCGCTCCCCACCACCCGCCGCGCATGGCGCCAGAGTCGCTCGTGCCAGAGCCGCGCGAACCGTTCGCGTGCCCCGGGGTCGCCGGCGCGGGCCTGCAGGAGCAGCAACTCCTCCGCCTGGCGCGCGCGCTCGGTGGCGACTGGATCGGACTCGGGTTGGCGCGGGATTGCGGACATCGAGCGGGGCCGGATCGGCGGGGCTCCATGAGGTCGCGGGGAAGTCCCCGGGCGTTCACGCCCGTCCGTGGAATTGTGCGCGGGGAATCGAAGACCGGCATCGTCTCGATTCCGCCGACCGATCCGGCCCCTTCTGGCGTGATCGCTGGCGATCTCGGATCCTCCGCCCCCGATGGACAGCGACCGTCATGCCCGCCTCGTCGATCTCTTCGAACGAGTCTGTACCCTGCCGCCCTCTGATCGTTCGGCCTGGCTCGAATCCGCTTGCGACGACCCGACCCTCCGGGCGGAGGTCCTGGAACTCCTCGCCCACGACGATGCCGACGGGTTCCTCACCACCGACCACGTGCCGGGCTCGCGCTTCGCGACCGAGCCGATGGAGCTGGCCTTGCCGGCGGAGATCGGCGAGTTCGTGCTGCACGAGGAGATCGGTCGCGGCGGCATGGGGGTCGTGCTCCGCGCCACGCAGCGTCATCCCGCCCGCGAAGTGGCGCTGAAGGTGTTGCTCCAGGGAGGTCTCTCCACGGACTCCCGCCGGCGCTTCGAGCTCGAGGCCGAGGCGCTGGGGCGGCTGCAGCATCCCGGGATCGCGCAGATCCACGCCGCCGGCACCTACCGGAGTGCCGCCGGCGAGCTGCCCTACCTCGCGATGGAGCTGGTTCGCGGCGTGCCGCTCGGTGCTTGGATCGAACGTGCGGCCCCCGACCGGCGGACGCGGCTCGAGTTCCTCGCTGAGGTCTGCGACGCCGTCCACCACGCGCACCAACGCGGTCTCATCCATCGCGATCTCAAACCGGCCAATATCCTGGTCGACGACTCGAGCCGGCCGAAGGTCCTCGACTTCGGCATCGCGCGGCTGATCGACGACGAGCGGGTCGCGTCGCTGCACACCCGCACCGGCCAGGTGCTCGGCACGCTGGCGTACATGAGTCCCGAGCAGGCGGTCGGCGAGGCGGGATCGGTCGACGTCCGCACCGATGTCCACGCGCTCGGCGTGGTCGGCTTCGAGATGCTGACCGATGGCCAGTTGCCGTATCCGGTCGCCGGCGAGACGGTGACTCGGGCTCTGCACGTGCTGTCGACCGCCGAGCCGCGGTCGCTGGCGTCGTTCGATCCGAGTCTGCGGGGCGACCTCGACACGATCTTCGGCAAGGCCCTGCAGCGCGATCCCGAATGGCGGTACGGGACGGCCGCGGAATTGGCCGCCGACCTGCGACGCCATCTGGCCGACGAGCCGATCGCGGCGCGGCGGCCCACCGCGGTCTATCAGCTCCGCAAGTTCACGCGGCGGCACCGGGGCCTGGTCGCGGGTCTCCTGCTCGCGGCGCTCTCGCTGGTGGCCGGCACGGTGGTCTCCGTGGTCTGGGCGCTGCGGGCCGAGGATGCAGCCGAGCGCGCGCGCATCGCCGGGGACGCGGCTCGAACCAATGCCGCGGCAGCCCGCGCCGAGGCGGAAGTGTCGGACTTCGTGGTGCGCTTCACGCAGCGGCTGTTTCTCTCGGCGGCTCCGGAGATCGCCAACGGGCGCGAGATCACCGCGCGGGAGTTGTTGGCACGGGGGTGCGAGGAGGTGCTGAAGCTGCCGGAGGACGCCTCGCAGGTCCGTGGTCAGTTGCTGCGCTTTCTGGGGACCGTCGAGGTCAACATGGGCGAGTACGAGATCGCCGAGCCGCTGCTCGTGGAGTCCCTGCAGGATCTCGAGGCCGACCTCGACGGCGACGATCCGCGGTTGGTCGAGGCGCACTTCAGCATGGGGTTCCTGCTGCAGCGCACGGGGCGACCCGGGCTCGCAGAGGAACACCTGCGCACCTCGCTCGACATGCATCGACATCTGGGCGGCGGTCCCGGCGAGGAGACCGCGCGTGCTCTTCAGTGTCTCGGCCTGATCGCGAAGTCCCGCGGCCAGGCCGAGGAAGCGCTGCGCCTGTTCGACGAGTCGTACGCGGCGTGGCTTGCCGAGGACCCGCCCACCGACGAACACCTCGGCTTCGCCGCGCGCACCTTGATGGACATGGCGAACGTCCACTCGGCCGCGGGGCGGCTCGATGAGGCGGAGGGCTACGCGCTGCGCGCGATGGAGGCCGCGGAGCGGTCCGGAGAACGGCGCAACTTCGGCGTGCTGAAGACCAATCTCGGCCATCTGCGCCTGAACCAGGGGCGGCTGGACGGGGCCGAGGTGCTGTTCCGGGAAGCGCTCGCCCTCGGCGAGGAGCTGCTCGGACCCGACAACCCGATCCTCCTGCCGCGGCTCGTCAACCTCGGCACGGTCTGTGGCATGACCGGTCGACTCGACGAGTCGGATTCATACCTGAAGCGCGCCCTCGATCTGCTGGAGGGTCGCGACATCAGTCACGACGAGGTCGCCGCCCGGGCCCTGTCCTGCTACGGCACCCTGCAGGCCCAGGGTGGTCGGATCGCCGAGGCGCTGGGCTACTGGCGGCGGGCGGTCGAGATCCAGGAAGCCCTGGGAGGGCCGCTGTCGAGGGCCCTGGTGAAGGACCTCACCAACATGGCCCAGGCCGAGCGCTATCTCGGCCACGTCGAGGAGGCGCAGCGGATCCAGGAGCGACTGGGAGCGATCCAGGCGCGGTAGACGGTCGCCGGCGGTTGGAGCGGGGTCGGGCCGGAGGTAGCCTGCGCGGGGAGATCCGCTGCGTCTCCCGCCCTGCCGTGAGCCCCGACGACCACGCCCTGACCGCCCTCTTCGAGGCCGCGCGCGCCGGCGACGATGCCGCGGTGGATCGGGCCCTGCCGCTCGTCTACGACGAACTCCGCGACCTCGCCGCGTGGTTGCTCCGCCGTGAAGGGCCCGGGCACACGCTGCAGGCGACCGCCTTGGTCCACGAAGCGTGGCTGAAGATCTCGAAGGCCGCGGAGACGTCGGGGGCGGGGTTCGAAGGGCGCAGCCACTTCTTCGGTGTCGCCAGCAAGGCGATGCGGCACGTGCTGGTCAGTCATGCGCGGTCCCGCGGTGCCCAGAAGCGGGGTGGCGATGCCGAGCGCGTGCCGCTCGACGACTGCGTCGACTCGGTGCAGTCCGACACCGGCGATCTGATCGCCTTCGACGAGGCGTTGCGCAGGTTGGCGGAGGTGAGCCCGCGCCAGGCACGGGTCGTCGAGCTGAAGGTCTTCGGCGACCTGTCGTTCCCCGAGATCGCCGAGTCGCTGGGAGTCGGCCTGACCACCGCCAAGGCCGACTGGCGGTTCGCACGGGCCTGGCTCCACAAGGCGCTCGAGGCGGACGATTAGCGGACCTCGATCGGGATGGACTGACCCCGCGGTCGGCCGGTCGGTATCCTTCGCCCGCCCCTCCCGCGCGTCGCCTGCGCTTCCGCTGCGCCAACACCAGTCGATGACCTTCCTCCGCTCCGCGTCGCCCGCAGGGGGCGACCACCCGATCGTGCGTCTGGCCGCCGGTCTCGTTGTGCTGTCCGTCGTCGCGCCGGTTGCCAGCCAAGAGGCCTGGCAGCTTCCCGAACGTGGCTATGCCCTCTACGACCGGGAGCCGATCGCGTGGCGGATCGGGCCGATGCAGGACGTGAAGCGCGGCGGACTGCTCCGGCCGGTCGACGCGGCTTCGACGTGGCGGTTGCGCACTCTCGAGAAGGCCGCGCTGGCCGATGGCTTCCAGGTCGCGGACTTCGACGACGGGGCCTGGCCGGAGGCCCGTCTGCCGCTGGCGACCTCCGCCGACCCGAAGGCGACCTGGCCGCAGAGCCAGCGGGTCCTGCAGGGTCGCGTCCGCTTCGAGACGCCGCGTTCGACCAAGGCCTGCGTGCTCACCGTCGAACACGAAGACGACGTGACGCTGTGGTTGAACGGCTTCCGCATCGTGCAGGTGGCTGGCGACGGCAACCGCAAGCGCACCGAGCTGGTCTTCGACGACGGCCAGCTCGATCTCCTCGACCGGCGCGGCAACGTGTTGTCGCTCGAGGTGCAGAACAAGGACGGCGGCAGCTACGTGGCGGTCGAACTCACCGCCTCGCCGCGGCCGTTCCGGGCGCCCGAACAGGCCTTGGCGCGCGTGCAGCGCGACCAGCAGGAAGCGCGGCAACTGCAGGACGGGTTCTTCACCTCGTGGCGGGCGCCGGCGGTGATCCACGAGACCGACCTCGACGACGCGCACGCATTCGTGACCCGCATGCCGGTCGACCTGCGTGACCTCGGCGCGTGGTTGGCGTTCGACCTGCGGCGCGCGTCGCGGGGCGGCAGTGTGAAGGCCGAGGCTCCGCTGGCCTGGAAGGTCGGCGACATCGGCATCGACGGCAAGGTGGAACGGGTCGGCGCGACCGGCACCCAGCGGATCGTCGCCGAGATCGAGGGGCGGCTTCCCAACGAGCGGCGCTACGAGAAGCGCTATTACCAGACCGAGGTGATGCGCCACGTGGAGTTCAGCTTCGAAGGCGAGCTGACCGTGGAGCGCGCCTTCGATGCGGAGCGCGGCGTGGTGACCGGCTTCGAGGCCCGTCTCCTGGGCCAACTGGTCCGCTCCGGCGGCGAGCAGGCCGGCGCGGCCTACGAACTGGAGTTCGCCGAGCGTTGGCGGCTGCGCGAGGTGCGGCCGCCGCGCGACGGCAAGTTCGAGGAGGCGGTGGTCGAGTCGATCCGCAAGGGCGCCGAGTTCCTGAAGGAGAAGCTGAAGGAGCCCGCCGGACCCGGCATGGAGCCCGGCGGTGAGGACCGCACCTACCCGAGTGGTGCCCTGGCGCTCGGCATCCTCGGCTTGATCCACGCCGAGGTGCCGCGCGACGACCCGGTGCTGGTCGGGGCCCTGGACGAACTCCGGCGCCGCAAGCTGGTCGATACCTACTCCCTGGCCAATGCCGTGATGGTGATGGAGGCCTACTACGCGCCGCGCGGTGAATACGAGGAGATGCGCGCCGGCCGCATCGACAGGCCGCGGCCGCGGGTCCTGTCGAAGGCCGACCTCGAGCTGGTGCGCGGTTGGAAGGACCAGATCCTCGACCACCTCGACACGCGGGTGGATCCGGCCTACCTGGCGCGCTGGAGCTACGTGAAGGAGGCGCGCTACGACCACTCGGTGAACCAGTACGGCCTGCTCGGCCTGCATTCGGCGCAGCTCTGCGGTCTCGAGGTCTCGCCGTCGCTGTGGCGCGGGGCCGTCGCCCACCTGGTCGCCGACCAGCAGGAGCCGGAGCGGACCATCAAGCTGGAGACCACCACGCACCGTCAGTTGGCGGCGATGCGTGGCGGGGCGGGTACGACGACGAGCAGCGGTTCGCGTCCCACCGGAGTCGCCGGCTGGGGCTACATCGAGCCGCTCCTCAATGGCGAGCCGCGGCCGATCTACGGCAGCATGACCTGTGCGGGTCTCACCGGGCTCACGATCGGACTGGCCGGCATGCGCAATGCGGAGCTGACCCGCGATCCGGTCCTGGCCGAGGGCGAGAAGGCCCTGCGCATGGGGCTCGCCTGGCTGGCCGAGAACTACACCGCCAACTACCACCCGGGTCCCGGCCTGCACGCCCACTACTACTCCCACGTCTTCTACTATCTGTATGGCGTGGAGCGCGCGTGCGAGCTGTCGGGCATCGCACTTCTCAATGGGCGAGACTGGTATCAGGAAGGCGCGGTGGCACTGCTCGAGATGCAGGAGCCGAACGGCACCTGGGTCGGGCCGACCGGCGGGAACTACCGCGGCGTGGTGGAGACCGCGATGGCGATCCTGTTCCTCAAGAAGGCCTCGATGCCGGTCTACACCGGGAAGTGATCGGGTAGCGTCCGTCGATCTCGTTCTCACTCCAACGCTCGACAGTCCTGGTGGAACGTGCGCGAACGATCCTCGTCCGGTGATCCGACGCGGCTGATACGCATTCGAGAGCTCTTCCTTCGAGCGATCGATCTCCCTGAGTCCGAGCGCCGCGCGTTTTGTGCTCGGGTGCGCGCCGAGGACCCGTCGCTGCACGACCATCTGCAGCGGCTGCTCGTCGCCGACGACGCGAGGTCGTCGAGCGAGGCCGTGGAGCCGTGCGGCGCCGAGATGGTCCAGGAACTGCCGGCCTCGTTCGGTCCGTACAGCGTGGAGTCGCGGATCGGGTTCGGGGGCATGGGGACCGTCTACCGCGGCAGGCAGAGCGAGCCGATCCGCCGCGAGGTGGCGATCAAGGTGGTGCGCAAGGATGTCGGCAGTCCCGACATGCTGTCGCGCTTCGAGCTGGAGCGCCGGGCGCTGGCGGCGATGAACCATCGCTCGATCGCGCGGGTGTTGGATGGCGGGGTGACCGACGACGGCGCGCCGTACTTCGTCATGGAGTTCGTCGACGGGCCGAGTCTCACCGCCTACTGCGACCAGCAGCGGCTCGGTGTCCGGCCGCGGGTCGAGCTGCTCCGCCAGGTCTGCCTGGGGGTGCAGCACGCGCATTCCCGGGGAGTCGTCCACCGCGATCTCAAGCCGAGCAACGTGTTGGTCGCGCTCGAGAACGCCGAGCCGGTCGTCAAGGTGCTCGACTTCGGCCTCGCCAAGATCATCGACCCGGAGTTCGTCGATCCGACCGCGGTCACCAGGGCGAACATCGTCATGGGAACTCCGGAGTACATGTCACCGGAGCAGGCGGCCGGGACCGGCGAACTCATCGACGCCCGCTCCGACGTCTATTCGCTCGGCGTGATGCTCTACGAGTTGCTCACCGGTGAGCGGCCGTTCGACGTCGGGTCGGTGGGGGCAGGGGGCTGGCTCGCCGCGCAGCGGATGATCTGCGAGACCGAGGCGTCGCGGCCGAGCACGAGGTTGTCCGACAAGCCCTCGTCGCGATCGGTCGAGCGGGGCGGCGTGACCTGGAGCGAGCTGGGTCGTGCGATCCGTGGCGACCTCGACTGGATCACGATGCGGGCGATTGCCAAGGAACCCGATCGGCGCTACCAGTCGGCCGCCGAGCTGGCGATGGACCTGGAGCGTTACCTCGCGCACGAGCCGGTGGCGGCCGGTCCGCCGACCTCCGGCTACCGGCTGCGCAAGTTCGTGCGGAAGTACCGGGGTCGGCTGGTCGTGGTCACGACGGTGATGCTCGCGCTCCTGGTCAGTTCCACGGTGGCCACTGTCAGCCTGTGGCGCACCGAGGAAGCGCGGGCGCGAGAGGCCGGGCAGCGGCGTCGTGCCGAGATGGAGGCGGCGCGCGCGGTCGCAGTACGGGATCTGATCACCCGGATGCTTGCCACGCCCGACCCCTACGAGGCCCGGTCGCGCGACTACACCGTACGCGAGCTGCTCGACGACTTCGCCGCGGAACTCTTCGACGAGTCGTTCGACGAGCCCGAGATCGAGGCAGACCTGCGCCTGACCATGAGCGGCGCCTATGACGGCCTCGGGATGTACCGCGCAGCGGAGGTGCACGCGGCGCGGTCTTTGGAACTCGCGGAGCAGGTCGGTGACGCATCGGCGATCGCCGCGGCCGAGGGCGCGCTCGGCGAGGCCCGGTTCCAGCTCGGCGACCTCGCGGCGGCCGAGCGACTGCTCCGGAGTGCGCTGGCGCGCCGTCGCGCCGAGCCGGGACAGGCGCTGGCGCTGGCGGGCAGCATGCGCCGACTGGGTCGCCTGCTCGACTGGAAGGGCGAGTATCAGGCACCCGGGGATCGGGAGGAGGCCCGCGGTCTGCTGGAGGGTGCGCTCGCGCTGGAGCGGGGGCATCGCGATCCGGACGATCCGGAGGTCACCGCGACGATGCGTGCGCTGTCGCGGATGCTGGCGATCGCCGGGGAGCAGGACCGCGCCACCGCATTGGCGAAGGAGGCTCTGGAACTTCGGCGGGCCCAGCGCGGCGAGGGGCACGTGTCCAACGCCACCAACTACTACAACCTGGCAATCGTGCAGCGTCATGCCGGTCAGCTCGCCGACGCCGAGGCCAATGCCCGGCAGGCGGTCGAGATCTGGCAGGAGCAGCTCGAACCGGACCATCCGAATCTCGCCTCGGGATGGTTGGCGCTCGGTCGGATCCACATGGCTCGAGGGGCGTCGGCCGATGCACGGTCCGCTTTCGAAGCGGCGCTCCGGATCTGGCAGGCGGTCGATCCGGACCACCCTCGCGTGGCGCGTTGCTTCCATTGGCTGGGGCGGTCGGCTCGGGACGACGGCAAGCCCGGCCTCGCGGTGAAGTGGTTCGAAGACGAACTCCGCCTGCGCGAGTCGCTGCTCGAGTCGGACGATTCGACCGTGCTCCTGGCGAGGCAGGACCTCGCCTTCGCCCGGCGCGATGCCGGCGAGCTGGACGAGGCGGCGGCGGGCTTCCAGTCACTTCTCGAGCGGCTGCGGGCAATGGAGTCGCCACCGCTCCAGCGGGCGTTGGTGCAGGAAGGGCTCGGCGAGACCTTCCGGCGCCTGGGACGGTTTCCCCAGGCTCTCGAGCTGCTGTCCGCGTCGCTGGCGGCGCGCGAGGACGAACTCGACCCCGACGACTGGCGCGTCCAGCACAGCTCGGCCCTGCTCGGCGCCGCGCTGTCGCAGACCAGCGATCCGACCGTCGGTGAGCGGCGGATGCTGGCGGCCTACGAAGGGCTCGGGCGACAACCGAAGGTCCGGGCCGAGGTGGCGCGACTCCTGGGAGAGCACTTCGAACGGCGGGGCATGTCGGCCGAGGCTGCGACCTGGCGGGCGCGTGCGCGGTCCGATCGCTGACGAGGAGGGGCGAGCCCGCGCAGGGTCCGGTTCCGGGTATCAGGCGACCCGCTCGAACGCGCCATTCTCGACGTCCCCATGCCCCATATGGGTGAATCGGACCACTGGCATCCTTCGCGGATGACCGATCCGAGCGCCTCCGACCCGACCACCCACTTCGTCCGCGCGGCGGTGGCCGGTGACGAGCAGGGCATCGACGCGCTGATCGAGCGGTTCACGCCCTTCCTCCTGGCGCAGGCCCGCTACCGCCTCGCCGGACCGGCCGCCGGACACTGCGAACCGGAGGACATCGTGCAGGAGACCTGGGCGATCGCGTTGCCGCGGCTCGCCGACCTGCGGGCCCGGGACGGCCGGTTGACTCCGGTGCTGATGAAGTTCCTGGCGACGACGTTGCTCCGCTGCGCGACCCAGGTGTTGCGCAAGCAGGTGTTGCGCCGGCCGAGGGTCGAGGGTGGCGGAGGGCTCGGTGACTCACGGGATCCACTGCAGCAGCTTCCCGCCGAGCGGAGCGGGGTGGTCTCCCGGGTCTGTCGACGGGACGACATCGACTCGTTGTGGGGCGCGATCGCGCGGCTGCCTGCCGGGCAACGTGATGCTCGAGCAGAGCGGCAGGCCGGTGCTCCTCGACTTCGGGCTGGCGGTCGATGCCGAGGGCGGTGCGCCGCTGTTGACCCGCAGCGGCGACCTGTGCGGAACGCCGGCCTATGTGCCGCCCGAGCGGTTGGCAGGTACCGGTCGGACCGCGGATCCGCGCTGGGATCTCTGGGCGGTCGGCGTCTTCCTCTACGAGGCGCTCACCCTGCCGCGGCCGTTCGGCGCGCCGACCCTCGAGGGGCTCTACCGCGCGATCATGGCCGGCGATCTGCCCTCGGCGCGGAGTCAGGTGCGCGAGTTGCCGCGGGATCTCGAGGTGGTCCTCGCGGTCTGCCTGGAGACGTCGCCCGAGCGTCGCTACCAGACCGCGGCCGACCTGGCCCGCGACCTGCGCGCCGTGCGCCTGGTCTGGGGGGCGGTTCCCGACCGCAATGGCCAGAGCGACTACGTCGTCGGCTACGCCGACGGAGGCCAGAGCTGGGGCGCCAACTGGCTCGACCTGATCGCCGCCTCGCAGAACGGCTTCCGCACCTCGCTCGCCGACCGATTCCCATTGGAGCACACGCTGCCGATGCGGCCGGTCCTCGGGCGCACGATCACCTTCACCGAGAACAATCTGCCGAACACCTCGCCGATCGGTGCGGTCCGGATCAGCTCGCGCACCTACCCCAACGCGATCACGATCGACGGCATGCCGGGCTGCCAGCTGTGGGTCCCCGACGACTTCAGCCTTCCCTTCGTGGCCCATGCTGGGAGCAGCTTCGTGCCGCTGCCGCTGCCGGCCGAGCCGCGCTACTCCGGGGCCTGGCTCTACACGCAGAGCGTGTTGCTCGCGCCGGGGGCCAATGCGGTGGGGGTGCTGCTGTCGAACCGGTTGGATCTGCGGGTCGGGGTCTTCTGAGCGAGACCGAATGCACCGGGCCGCTCCGCGTGCCGGCGCTATCCTCCGGTCCCGTAGCCGCTGGGGCACCGCCCCTCAGGAGACCGAGACCATGGACGAGCCGCTCGAGATCCGCAACATGACCCGCGAAGAGGTCGGGGAGCTGGTGGATTGGGCGGCGCGCGAAGGCTGGAACCCGGGTCTGCACGACGCGGACGTGTTCTGGGCCACCGACCGCGAGGCCTTCCTCGCCGTCGAGTGCGAGGGTGCGCTGGCGGGGGGCGGTGCCATCACGTCCTACGCGCGCGAGTTCGGCTTCATGGGCTTCTTCATCGTCCGGCCGGAGTTTCGGGGCCGGGGCCTGGGCGACAGGCTCTGGCATGCGCGGCGCGAGCGGCTCCTGGGGCGTCTGCAGCCGGGCGCGACCGTCGGTCTGGACGGCGTCTTCGAGATGCAGTCCTACTACGCCAGAGGCGGCTTCGTGTTCTCGCACCGCAACATGCGGTTCCGCGTCGAGGTCGCCTCTGAGGTCGTCGATCCGCAGGCGGCCGCCGGCCGGCCCGGCGTCGTGCCCTTGGCCAGCGTGCCGCGGCTGGTGCTCGAGGCCTACGACCGGACCTGCTTCCCAGCGCCGCGTCCCACGTTCCTGCGTGCCTGGCTCGCGCTGCCCGACTCGCGGGCCCTGGCCTACCGCAGCGGGGGGATCCTGCGTGGCTACGGGGTCATCCGCCGTTGCGGTGACGGCTGCAAGATCGGTCCGCTGTTCGCGGACGACGCGGCGGTGGCCGAGGCCCTCTACGCAGCCCTGGCGCCGTTCGCGGCCGGCGGCGCGCTGTTCCTGGATGCCCCGGAGAACAACCCCGCGGCGATGGACCTGGTGCGTCGGCACGGCATGGACGAGGTCTTCGGCTGCGCGCGGATGTACCTCGGTCCGATGCCGGACCTCGCCCACCAGCGCATCTTCGGTGTGACAACGTTCGAGTTGGGCTGAGGCCCGACAGCGACCCGCTCCGATGGCGGCGGCCGATCAGGGCCGTTGGTCCGCCACGCCGTGGGGGGCGAGGTGGTCGAGGAGCCAGGAGCCGAGATCCGACAGCCGCGGCGCGGTCGCCGGCTCGGTGCCCTCGGCCGGTCCCGCGGCCTGCTGGGCCTTGCGGAGCAGGGACTCGACGCGGCTCGCACGACCCGCTTCCCGAGCGGTGCTCTGCCAGAGATCGCGGCATCGCGTCGCGAGCTCGATCGCGATCTGCGGTTCGCCGGCGCGCAGGAACAGGCCGGCGCAGCGCTCGATGCGGTCGAGATCCGCCGGCTGGTGGAGGGTGTGGCGGGCTTCGACCGTCCGTTGCAATTCCTCGGCGGCTTCGCGGATGCGACCCAGACGTTCCAGGGCGTCCGTGGCGATCAGGCTGCACCTGAGCGCGGCACGATCGGTCGGCTGCACGATCCTGCGGGCCCGCTCGGCCGTGCGCACGGCCAGCGCGGCGAGCGGCTCGTCCTCGCCGAGGATCTGCAGGCACTGCACGCGTTCGAAGTCCAGGCGGAGCGCGTCGAACGCGGTGAGTGGTTCGGAGAGGGCACGTACCGACTCGGCTACGTGCTGCAGTTCCTCGCGTGCCGCCGTCGCGTCGCCGAGCTGGGCATGTCCCACCGCGAGGCGCGCGTGCAGCGACGGAAGGACGTCGGCGTCGGCGAGGTCTCGGACCGCGCGGAGGGTCTCCAACGCCTCGTGGGTGCGTCCCGCCTTCTCGTAGTTGGCGGCGAGATTGAGCATCGCCATCACATGCAGCTGGGGGACGTGCTCGTGGGTTCGCGCGGTCAGATCGACGAACACTGCCAAGGCCTGTGCATCGCGGTTCGACTGGAACAGCGCGGTCCCGTAGCTGTTCATCGCGAGCAGCGTGTCCTGGGCATTCGGACCGAGCGTGTCGCGGCGGGCATGCCAGGCCTGCTGCAGCAGTTCGCAGGCGGCTTCTTCCTCACCCGTGTGGCGCAGGGTGACGGCAAGCTCCAGTCTTGCCTCGGCACCGGCCAGGGGGCGACCGGCGAAACGGACGTCGAGCTGGTCCACGGCGGCGAGCAGCGCTTCTCGGACCGTGACGTCGGTTCCCAGCGCCGCGCCGTGGCTGCCGCGTGGGCGTGCCGCGCGGATCACGTCCTCGATCAGGAAGTCGCCGAAGGCCTCTGCATCGGCACGGGACGCGCTGGCGGCATCGCGGGCCTCCGCGAGTTCCGCGTTGCGGAGCTGCAGCGCCTCGTTGGCGACCGCCAACCGCCGAGCGCTCTGGTCGGCCTCCATCGCGTACCAGGTGGCAGCGGCGGTGCCGCCGAGCAGAGCGACGACCGCCACGGCGAGGGCTGTGGCCAGCGCGGCGTGGCGCCGGCACCAGCGGACTGCGAGGGCGTGGGGGCTGAGCGGCCGGGCGAGCGGTGTCTCGCCGCGGAGGAAGCGCCGCAGGTCGGTGGCCAGCGCGGCCGCGGAGTCGTAGCGATCGGCCGCGTCCTTCTCGAGCGCCTTGCGGCAGATGATCGCGAGGTCGGTCGGCACCCCGGGCGCCCGCCGTCGGGGGTCGGGCGCCTCCTCGTGGAGGAGCTTGTGCAGGGTGTCGGCGAGCCCGGTGCCCTCGACCGGTGGGTGGCCCGTCAGCAGGTAGAACAGGATGGCCCCGAGGCCGTACACGTCGGCCAGATGACCGACCCTCACGGGGTCCCCGCTGGCCTGCTCGGGCGCCATGTAGCCCGGAGTCCCGAGGATCGAGCCGGAGCAGGTCAGGTCGGACTCGTGGCTGGTGTCCTTGGCGAGGCCGAAGTCGGTGACCCTCGGCCGCATCGACTCGTCGAGCAGGACGTTGGCCGGCTTCAGGTCGCGGTGGACGATGCTGCGGGTGTGCGCGAAATGGACCGCGTCGCAGATCCGCGCCAGCAGGTCGGCGGCGTGCCGCGGCTCCAACGGGGTTGCCAGGTCGCGGAGCGACCCGCCGGCCATGTAGGCCATCGAGAAGAACTGCAGGCCGTCGAACTCGGTGACCTCGTGGATCGGCACGATCCCCGGGTGCTCGAGGCGGGCGATGGCCTCGGCCTCGGCGAGGAAGCGCCTGCGGTCGGTGGAGTCCGCGAGCTGGAGTCCCCGGATGACCTTCAGGGCGACGCGTCGCCGCAGCGAGGTCTGCTGGGCCTCGAACACGACGCCCATGCCACCGCGGGCGATCTCCCGGACGATCTCGTAGTCGCCGATCCGGGTGCCGGTGGTCCAGCTCACGGGAGCCGCGGTGGGGGGCACCGGGCCGTCAGGGGTCCGGTCGGGTCGGGGCGCTTCGGAGTGGCTCGGCATGGAGTGTCCTGGGGGCTGTTCGCCCTCCTCCATGCCGGGTCCGGCCACCGCGAAGCACGGGGAGGCGGGATTTTCGGCGTCCGTCGATCAGCGCTGTCCGACGATCACGTCGAGAGCGTTGGTGAGCTGGGGAGCTCCGGCGGCGTCGATGGCGACGGCCTGGGCGCAGAACGCCGCACCGGCGAGCCGGACGTCGTTGGGGAGCGGCAGGCCGAAGGCCTGGCCGGGCGTCGCGACGATCGTGAACGGGAGGCGCAGGTCGCAGAGCAGGGTGCCGAGACCGGGGATCGGCAGGTTGGTGGACGCGAAGCCGAGCACCAGATGATCCTGCAGCGCGTCGGGCACGAAGTTGGTGTGGTCCACGATCGGGTCCCAGGTGTGGCCGACGACCGGTCCGGAGGTCTGCCCGGGGAGCAGGGCCTCGGGGTTGGCGGGAGAGCCGAGGCGGACGGTCTCCGAGGCGGTGTGGGGAACGACGACGACGTCCGAGATCCCGAACAGCGGATACCGGTGGGTCTGCGGCAGGTTGTTCGCCGTGATCCAGGTGTAGATGGTGGCTTGCGGGATACCCGCCCGGGCCAGGCCGGTGGCTGCACCCAGCGGGTCCGTACCGACGAGACCCCAGACGCTCGAGCCGCTCCACACACGGTCGTACCGTGATCTCGCTCCGAGCGACGTGACTTCGGGTGCGGCGAGTCGCGCGACGTAGCGGTTCCAGAGGTCCGCGTAGCCGTCGTTGATGCGGACGCCGTCGGGTCGGTAGATCGGGATGTCGTTGCTGCCGTCGTCGGTGCCGGTGTGGACCTTGGCGTCCACGGTCGGCGTGCTGGCGACCGCGCGCCAGTTGGTGGCGAGCAGGCTGAGGCTCGGGGATGCGTCGGCTTCGGCGCGGACGAAGGCGTCGTAGTCGGCGATGTCGGCAGATGTCCCGTCGCGGGCCGCTTCGGTGACGAACAGGATGCGGAAGCGCGCGCCGGGCTGCAGGTCGCTGGGGTAGGGGGCGCCCTGAGCGAGGACGGGGGTGATGGCCAGCGCGGCTGCGAGCAACGTCTTGAGAAGCATGAGTCGGTCCTTGGATTCGGGTTCTGCCAGGACTCATGCCGATCCCGTCCCCGGCGAAACAGCAGCTCGAGGAAAGTTGGCGGGTCGACCGGGTCGCGACCCTGTGACTCGGCCCTCGGCCACGCATGAAGCGGTGGTCTTCGTCCGGTCGCCCCGTTGCTCCCTGGTCTTCGGCGCGCCGACGCTCAGGCCACCACCGCCTCGATCACCTGCCCCGCCACGTCCGTCAAACGCCGGTCGATGCCATTGTGCCGCACCGTCAGCCGCTCGTGGTCGATCCCCAGCAGGTGCAGGATCGTGGCGTGCACGTCGTAGCAGCGGGTGATGCCGTCGACCGCCTTGTAGGACCATTCGTCAGTCGCGCCGTGTGACACGCCACCCCGGATCCCGCCGCCGGCCAGCCAATTGGTGAACCCGAACGGATTGTGGTCGCGGCCCTTGGAGCCCTGGCTGCACGGCATGCGACCGAACTCGGTGGTCCAGTACACGATCGTGTCGTCGAGCAGGCCGCGGCGCTTCAGGTCGATCAGCAAGGCCGCGGTCGGGCGGTCCATCTCGCGGGCCATGGTGCCGTGGTCCTTGGCGATATCCTCGTGGCTGTCCCAGTTGCGGCGCGGGAAGCCGTTGTCGGCACCGCTCCAGATCTGGACGAAGCGGACGCCGCGCTCGAGAAGGCGGCGGGCGACGAGGCAGCGGCGGCCCATGTCGGCGGTCGGTTCGTCGTCCACGCCGTAGAGGGCGCGGGTCTCGGCGGTCTCGTTCGTGAGGTCGAGTGCTTCGGGCGCGGTGGTCTGCAGGCGGGCGGCGAGTTCGTAGCTCTGGATCCGGGCTTCGAGGCGTGGGTCGGCGCGGCGAGCCTCGGCGTGCGCGCGGTTCAGGGCGCGTAGCGCGTCGCGGGTGCCGCGCTCGCTGGCGTCGTCGACGAAGGCGACGTCGGCGGGTGGGAACAGGTCGAAGATCGGCTCCTCGCGGCCGGGACGGATCATCGTCGCCTGGTGCTGGGTGGGCAGGAAGCCGGCCGACCAGTTGCGCGGGCCGCCGGGCGCGAAGCCGCGCGCGTCGGGCAGCACCACGAAGCTCGGCAGGTCGTCGGTGAGCGAGCCGAGGCCGTAGCTGATCCACGCGCCCATCGACGGGAAGCCGGGGCGGACGAAGCCGGTGGCCTGCAGGAAGGTGCCCGGGCCGTGCACGTTGGTGTCGCTGACCATGCCGTGCAGGAACGCGATGTCGTCGACACAGCCGCCGAGGTGCGGGACGAGGTCGGAGACCTGCTTGCCGCACGCGCCGCGCGGGCGCCACTGCCACGGCGACTGCATCACCTGGCCGGGGTCGCTCTGGAACAGCTCGACCTTGCCGCCGGGATCGAACTTCTCGCCGTTGTGGCGGAGCAGGGCCGGCTTGAAGTCGAAGGTGTCGCACTGGCTGGCGGCACCCGACATGAAGAGCTGGACCACCCGGCGGGCCGTGGGCCGGTGGTGGGGGCGGCGCGCGCCGTCTTCACGCTGCAGCAACTCGGCGAGCGCGATCGCGCCGAGACCGCCGCCGGAGTGGGCCAGGAGTTCGCGGCGCGACAGGGTCATCGCCGCATCGTCTGGTATGGGGCCCTCGGCGCAAGCTGCCTCGCAGATCAGCGTCCGATCGTCACCCGCCACGGCCGGCTCGGTCGCCAGCCCAGCGGCGAGGTCGCGTCGAGGAACGCCGCCTGGAAGGCGAGCTGGCTGCCCAGCAGGGCGGTCTGGTTCGGCACGGCCACCGACTGCGCGAAGGAGCCGTTGGCGTTCGGGACCACGACCGCGGCGGTCAGGGCCGTTGCCGGATCGATGCGCACGCCGCAGCCATCGACGAAGGTCAGCGGGCCGTGACCGGCGAGCGAGGCGACCACCGCACCACGGTCGTTGGCGGTGAGGCCGTTGGCGCGGAGTCCGACCGCGCCGCCGAGCTTCGGCCAGCCCTCGAGTTCGAGGTCACGCTGCCTGGCGCAGGCATGGCCGTCGATCGGCAGTTGGTAGGCGGGTAGCGGCGCGGTCCAAAGCTCCACGCCGTGGGTGCCGTCGTTGGCGGGGAACACCGCGCGGTCCTTCACCACGCTGCCGAGCAGCAGCGCCGAGAACGGGTCGATCGCCAGCGAAGAGTCGGGGCCGGGGCGGATGTCGGCGGCGAGGCGGGTGCCCTGCGGCGTGCCGTCACACCACCAGGGTTCGAGGCCGTGGGCACTGGTGCGGATGCCGAGCAGCGCCGCATGGCTGGGCGGCCAGATCCAGAACGCCGGCACCGACGAGCCGGGGCCGGGCTCCAGGTCGCCGAGTTGGATCGTGCCCGCAGCGGTGCCGTCGGTGCTCCAGGGCTCGCTGCCGAGGCCCGGGGTGCTGCCCCAGAACACCATGCGGTCGCCCACGTGCAGGGCCGCGTCGACCGCGAAGCCGTTCGGGCCGGGCAGCAGGTCGGCGACCATCACCGTGCCGGCGGCGGTGCCGTCGCTGCGCCAGAGTTCGCGGCCTGCGCCGTTGTTGCCGTCGGCGAAGAACGTGAACACGCCGTCGAGGTCGGTGAGGCCGAACAGGTTCTGGGGCAGGCCGGGGTTGCTGCCCGGCACGAGGGTGGCGAGCCGGCGCGGGCTGCCCGAGTCGTCGAGGGCGAAGAGGTCCTGGTCGTCGACCAACACCAGGGCGAGGTCGCGGAAGCCGTAGGCCTGCACGGCGCGGCTCGGCACCGTCATGGTCAGCGGAGGCCGCCCGGCACGGAGCACGCTGAGCTGGGTGCCGGCGACGCCGCCGGTGAGGGTCACCGGATCACGCACCATCAGACCGCCGAGGGCGGGGCCGACGAAGTCGCCCCCGTTCGAGGTCGCGGGGGCGGTCCCGGCCGGCGTCCCGTCGGTGACCAGCAGGTTGCCGGCGTCGTCGCGGAACAGCGCGAACTCGCCGGTCTGGGCCCAGAAGAACGGGTCGGCGAACGGGAAGCTGGGACGCGGGGACGTCCAGATCACCTGGTGGTTGCCGGCGGGGTCGACGCGCCAGAGTTCCCAGGGTGCCTGTGCGCCGGGCAGCGCGAAGACCAGGCCGTCGCCGCCGGCGGTCGCACCATTGCTGCCGAAGTTCACGACCCCGAGCTGGGTGCCGTCGAGCAGCACGCGAGGCGTCGAGGACGCGGCGTCGATGCGCCACAGGTTCGGGTGGCGGTTCGAGGGCTGGTCGATGCGGTCGGTGAACCAGAACTCGTCCTGGACGGCGACCGCGAACAGGCTCAGCTCGGCGCTGGCGGGTCCGGGGGTGAAGTCGAACAGGAGCTGCGTGCCGGCGCCGGTGCCGTCGGTCCGCCAGAGTTCCCGGCCGTGGACGCCATCCTGGAGGAGCAGGAGGCCGAAGTCGCCGCTGGGGTGCAGCGTGACGTACTGGTCGGTGCCGACCGCGCTTCCGGGGCCGGGGTGCAGGTCGGCGAGGAGCGTCGGCTGCTGTGCGGCGAGGAGGGTACTCAGCGCAGCCGAGAGAAGCGGGATCGGAGTGAGGCGCGTCATGGGGTCGTCTTGGGTCGGGTTCGAGGACGCGCCCACTTGGAAGTCGCGTGCCGCGCGGAGAGGGGTCGGGGCCATGGGCTCCGCTCCGCCGGTTGCTACGCGCAGGCCCCGATTGCGGCAGGCAGGTGGGGGCCCCGTCTCAATCCACGAAGACGAACTCGTTGAGGTTGAAGACTACCCTGCAAACGCTGGCGGGGCCGTGGAGGTCGGCGTGCATCTGCAGCACTGCGAGTGCGTCCGCCTCGGGCGCGCGGCCGATGCGGACGAAGCCGGTGGCCTGGGTCGCTGGGCGATTCCCTGTGCTGTCGCTCCGTCGTGCCATCGGGTGTGCGAATCCACGACCGATCCGGGATGGGGTCATCCGGCTCGAACCCAGGTCAGGATCGCTTCCATGCAGGTCGGGCTGACTTCGGATTCTTGTTCGGTGAGCGTGAATCCGCGCGTTGTCAGGTGCTTGCGGAGGTCCGACATCACCTGTTCGTTCGAGACCGACTTGGCGAACGACCCACGGAAGCACGATGCCTTGGCCGCGGTGAACCAGTCCGCGAGCATGCTCTTGCCCGGATCTTCGCGCTGCGCCATGTGCTTCTCGACGACGCTGCCGACGGTCGAGTTGCCTCGCTTCTCGATCATCACCACGCGGACGTGGCTATAGCCCTGACGTGCCGCGAACGTCTCCGGGAGCAGATGGTCGATGACCTGGCTCTGCCCGCCGAGTCGATAGGTGACCTCGCCAGCATCGAGAGTCCGGACGAACGCTTCCCAGTGGCCGCGATACTTGCCGTTCGTCGAGGTCGACTTGTCGACCGGTCTGACCCAGAGTTCCTCCGAGCCAGGGCCGCGCGTCCAGACGAAGGCTTCGGACAGTGCAGCACCGGGCAATACGCGGATCGATCCACTACCGAAGTAGCGTGACTCGAAGGCGGAGAGGCTCGGGATCCCGATGAAGCAGTGGCCGGGGTTGTCCACGAACTCCCGCAGCAACACGTCTTGCTGCCGACGAACGAATGCGGCGTAGTCCATGGTTTCCTCGAAGCTGGCGTGCCCGCCCGCCGGTGATGCTAGTGGTCCGATTCACCCATATGGGGCGGTATCCGCAGATCCTGACGCCGCGGCCCGTTTGGGTATGGCTGGTTGGACCATCCTCGGCGTGTCCACCAACACGCCTGCGGTGGTCCGCCTTGCCGGCGACGCCAGTCTCTCACGGATCACATACCCCATCTGGATGAATCACACCACGAGTGGCGGCGTGATCCCTGCTCAACCCGCGCCGCCTTGGGGTGCCAGAGATGCGAAGGCGCCGCATGGGGGCGCATCATCAGTCCACGAACACGAACTCGTTGAGGTTGAAGACCACCCGGCAGGCGCTGGCCAGGCCTTGGGTCGTGGCGTGGTCGCGGAGCAGCGTCAACTCGTGCTGCTCTGGCTGGCGACCGAGTGCGATCTCGAAGGCACGCGTGACGCGCGCATCCATGCCCTCCGCCTCGCGTTCCAGCTGCGCCGCGAAGTGCTCGGCCTGGCGCAGCACGAAGCGGTCGTTGAGGAGCGCCAGGGCCTGCAGCGGCGTCTGGGTGGTGAAGCGCTTGGGTGTCAGGGCCGAAGGGTCGGCGCAGTCGAACGTTTCGAACAGCGGGTCGGGGACCGAGCGGACGATCAGGCGGTAGACCGCGCGGCGGTTGGCGCCTTCGCCGTCGGGGTCGAAGTCCTGGTAGAGGTAACGCGGCGAGTGGTCGTTCTCGAAGCCGAACCAACGCACCGGCGGGCCGCCCATCGTGAGGTCGAGGCGTCCGCTGCAGGCCAGCATCGCGTCGCGGAGTTCCTCGGCGTCGAGGCGGCGGCGGGTGAAGCGGCCGAGCAGGCGGTTCTGCGCGTCGGCGGCGAGGGCCGTGTCGCTCGCGGTGCTCGCGCGCTGCCAGGCGCGGGTGTGCAGGAGCAGCCGGTGCAGGTCCTTCAGCGAGCCGCCCGAGTCGCGGAACCAGACCGCGAGGGCATCGAGGAGTTCGGGGTGGCTGGGCCGGCTGCCCATCCTTCCGAAGTCGCTCGGCGTGTCGACCAGGCCCTCGCCGAAATGGAACTGCCAGACGCGGTTGACGATGCTGCGCCAGGTCAGCGGGTTGGCGGGGTCGGTGATCCACGCGGCCAGCGCGGCGCGGCGTGCCGACTCGTCGTCGCCCGGCAGACCGTCGAAGTGGTGCGCGAGCTGCGGCAGGCATGACAGCGCGCCGGGGTCGACCTCTTCTCCAGGCTGGCGCACGTCGCCGCGGGCCAGCACGTGGATCGGTCGCGGCAGGCCCGCGGGCGGCGGGGTGAAGCTGCCGTTCGAACGGAAGCTCGCGGTCGCGACGTAGACGCTCTTGCCGGAGCGGCGTGCGGCCTGGTCGGTGAGGTAGGCGCGGCCCCAGGCGCCGCCGGCCTCGATGGAGTCGAGGGCGGTGACCGCGGCGCCGGCGGCGAGGTTGGTGCCCGCGGCGTCGAGGGCGAGCAGTTCGCCCAGTGCGAAGATCCAGTCGTCGGTGCGCTCGAAGAGGTGCGTCGCGGTGATGCGGACGTAGCGCGCGGTGCGTCCACCGCAGTCGATGTGCACCGGGTCGTCGCCGGGATGCGCGAAGTCGGCCGCGGTGTGGTTGGCGATCGTCACCGCGTCGGCGCCGTCGGCATCGTTGGACAGCGAGACGGCGAAGCGGCGCGGGAAGCCGAAGCCGGGGCCGGGGTGGCCGCCGTAGACCTCGTGGGCGGGCAGCAGCACGACTTCGTCGAGCGCCTGCACGGCACCGAGGTCGACCTGCACCCACTTGGTCGTCTCCTGCTCCGGCACGATCGCGCTGTGGTAGCCCAGCGTGCCGGCGTTGGAGGTGAGGTACTCGGAATGCGCGCCGCCCTCGTAGATGCGGTCGGCCCGCTCGACGCCCGCGAACACCGCCTGCAACCGGTAGTAGTCGCGCTGCGGCACCGGGTCGAACTTGTGGTCGTGGCAACGCGCGCAGGTCGCGGTGGTGCTCGCGAAGGTCGCCATCACCGTCGCGACCATGTCGTCACGGTCGAGCGAGCGGGTGATGTCCTTGTCGACCGTGCCCTCGCGGAGCTCGACGTGGCCGACGAAGTCCCAGGGTCCGGCGGCGAGGAAGCCGAGCGCCTTGATGCCGTCGGGATCACCGGGGGCCAGCACGTCGCCGGCGATCTGCAGCTCCGCGAAGCGCGCGAACGGCAGGTCGGTGTTCAGTGCTTGGATCACCCAGTCGCGGTAGGGCCAGGCGTTGGGCCGGACCTTGTCCTTGTCGTAGCCGTGGGTGTCGGCGTAGTGCGCGAGGTCGAGCCAGAACCGGCCGAAGCGTTCGCCGTAGCGGGGCGAGGCGAGGAGTCGATCGACGAGTCGCGCGTAGGCGCTGGGGTGCGGATCGTCGACGAACGACTCGATGTCCTCGGGCGTGGGGGGCAGGCCGTGGAGGTCGAAGGTCAGTCGTCGGATCAGCGTGCGGCGGTCGGCGGGCGGAGCGGGAACGAGGCCTGCCTCGGCCTGGCGCGAGTCGAGCAGTGCGTCGATCGGCGGCGGCGCAGGGTCGCTCGCGGCAGCCGGCAGGGAGCGCAGCGACCACCAGTCGTCGGCAGGGTCCTGGGCCGCGAGCGCCGTCCATCCCGAGAGAGCGATACAGCACGCGACGCTGCGCAGTCCGCGGTTCAAGTTTCCTTCTCCGCCTCGTCGTGACCGGTCTCGGGCTCCTGCTTCTTCGCGAGCGCTCGCAGCAGGTCGAGCGCACCGACCTCCGGCGTGTCGAGGACGGTCAGTTCCAGGTCGAGCGGGATCGCGCCCATCGCGGCGAGCAGCGGTCCGGGGAAGGTCTCGGCATGGCCGACCACGTCGCCGCCGAGCCGGGACAGCACTGCGAAGTCGAGCCAGACCCGCTCGACCCCGGGCCAGTCGTGCAGAGCGCGCAGTTCGTCGCGGAACGCGTCGACGAAGCGCAGCGCGTCGACGCACTGCCGCGCGCGGTCCTCGGCGCTGCTGACCTCGATCGCGAAGCCGGAGCTGCGCGCCAGGGCCTTGGCGCCGGGACGCCACGGAGTACCGCGCCGCCAGACCATGCGGGCCTCGAACGGCGAGCGGGACAGGTAGGCGTCGACGTCGAGGTCGTCGCCATGGCAGCGGAGGACGCAGCCGAGCATGGGGGCATCGTCTGGGATCGCGGGCTGGGCGCAAGCCGTCCGGGCGAGGATCCCTACTCGCGATCCAGATGCGCTGCTGGGGCTTCCCGCCACACCGCTGCGCAGCGACGATCCGGGCTGGCTCGTGGCGGCCGGCACGCTCCCCGACTGCGACGCACCCGGAGACCGACTTGAAGACCCATCCGATCACCCCGCCCGCCCGGTGCGTCCTCGCCGCATTCCTCGCCGGTCTGCTCGGTATCGCGGATGCCTCCGGCCAGACCATCGTCAGCGGTGGCGGCGCGGCCCTGAACCAGGCCGTGCAGGCTGCGCGTCGTGACGATCACCTGATCGTGCGAGCCGGGAACTACGACAGCCCGGTGATCGATCGAGGACTTCGCATCGACTTCGACCCGGGCGTCGTACTGCAGCCCGATCTGCAGGGTCTCGGCTTCGTGCGCATCGGCCCGATCCCGGCCGGCGACCGGTTGATCCTCCGTGGCGGCAGCGTGCAGGCGGGCAGCCTCTATTCCAGAGTGATGATCGACCACTGCGACGGCGACGTGGTCTGGATCGGGCTCACCTTGCCGACTGCCTCGGGGTTCGGCGAGCTGCGCGTCGAAGGCTCGGCGAGCGTCGCGTTCCACGCGCCGGTGTTCCCTCCGGCGCAGCCGCGCATCGGCAATGGCTGGGGCATCGCGGTGGCCGACAGCACCGTGTTGGTGGCGGACTGTCCGGTCTCTGCGCCGTTCGCAGTGACCCGCAGTTCCTTGTCGCTGCGCGATTGCCAGGTGGTGCAGACCTACAACGAGTGGGCGCTCCATGCCGAGGACTCGCAGGTCGCGATCCTGGGTGGCGACTTCCCGGGCAGCACCTTCAATCTGGGGATCTACGACCTCCCGGGCATCGACCTGGTCCGCTCGTCGCTATGGATCACCGGTGGGGCGCAGGTCTCCGCGGGAACCGGAGTGGTCGGCCTGCACGGTGCGATCGAGGGTGATGCGGCCAGCTCGGTGCGCTTCGATCCGAGCGTGCAGCTCACCGCGCCGAACGCCGCGAACCCGATCCAGGGCGGGCTGTTCCGCGCCAATCTCGTCGTTCCCGCGCTTCGGCTGGCGGGGCAGGTCGCTTCCGGCACGATCTTCCCGGTGACCGTTGCTGCGGCACCAGGCGACCTCGTCCAGGTCTTCGTCGACCTGCCGACCTCCGCGCTCCCCACGCCGCTCGGCCCACTGTTCGTGCGGCCCGGCAGCCTGATCCTCGACACCTACGCGATGCCGGCGTCGGGTGCGATCACGCGGACCTACCCGATGCCGTCGCTGCCCGCCGCAGTGCCGCTGGTCCTGCAGCCGATCCGTCTCGGTGCCAATGGGGAGCTGGCGATCGGACCGGCGGCTCCGCTGCAGATCAATTGAGGTGCCGCTGCGGGCGCGCGTGAGGTGGAATGCACCTGTCCGCCTCGGTGCCAGGTACCGAGGAGGACATCAGCGTCGGCACCAACTACTTCGACAGCGCATACCATCTCGGCGGAGATCCGTTCTTCGCGGCGATCCCCCACACCGCGGCGACGGTGACCGTACGCTTCCAGATCGAGGGGCCCGGCATCCAGCCATTGCAGGACGAATCCTGGACGATGGACAATCTACCCCAACGTTGCATGACGCTGCCGGCCAGAATCGCCTCCGCTGCGCTCCGGCTGCCGAGATACGACGTCTGGAGCGACCGTGCTCGCGCCTCCCGACCTCACCGAAGGTGCAATACGCCTACGGCCTGAAGTCGCTGCGCGCGGCCCCTCCAGACGCCCTCTCACGGCTTCCGACTCGACATCGTCATGCAACGTTGGGGTCTAAGGGTCCACGTCGCGGCAGCGGTCCAGGGCTCCGTCGCGGCATACGGGATCTCGTGCGGACCGGTCCTCGGCGCGGTGGGTGTTCCCCGGATCGGGGGCTCGCTCGACCTCACCGCCGCGAATCTGCCCGCGAGCATGGCGGTCGCATACGACGGGGTCGGCCTCGGCAATGCGAGGTTCGGCGCGTCCGTCCTGCCGCTGCCGCTCGATTCGTACGGAGCACCCGGCTGTTGGCTCCTGCACGACTTCGCGGTCGTCACCGGTCTGCCGATGACGGTGACCGGCTTCGGGGCGAACTCTCGATCGGGGTGCCCGCCGACGCCGGTCTGATCGGGCTGCGGCTGCTCCATCAGGTCTGGGGCGTAGCTCCCGGTGCCAACGGCGCGGGAGTGCTGATCAGCAATGGTCTGCTGACGACGATCGGGCGGTGACCGTTACGGCCGGGAGGAGCCGCGTTCGCTGGTCGCGGTGTCGTCGGGGTGAGCGCGCACAGAAATCGTGAAGGTGTCCTGAGCTGGATGGCGCGCAGTCTGGAGAGGACCTCTCCGACCACCGGACCCCGCCATGCTCCGAACGCCCCACCTGCTCCACTGGACTCTCTGTTCGTCCGCAGCCTGCCTCGCCCTGCCGCTCGGTGCTCAGACCCTCTTCGAGAAGCGTCCGGTCAAGCAGGAGGGCCTGTTGATCCCGGCCGGGGCGTTCGCGGCGGTCGACGTGGACCTGGATGGGGACGACGATCTGGTCGCCGACAAGCGTCTCTACCTGAACGACGGTTCCGGTGGCTTCACCGACGTATCGTCCACGCACATGCCGCCGAGTCCGGGCGCGGTGATTCAGATCGAGGTCGTCGACGTGGATGGCGACGGGGATCCGGATCTGGTGCTCGCCGTCTACTCGAGTTCGGGCGGCGGTCGGATCTCCCACTTCCCCGAGCAGAACCTGCTCTACCGGAACGATGGCTCCGGGGTCTTCACGGACGCAACCGCGACCAGCCTGCCGACCGTGATCGACAACACGACCTCGGTGGTCTGTGCCGACCTCGATGCCGACGGCGACCTGGATGTGGTGTTCGGCAACGTCGTCAACCTGGTGTCGAGCGTCGACAGCCGGGTCTGTCTGAATCTCGGAGGAGGCCGCTTCGTCGATCTCCCGCCGGGTCGACTTCCTTCGGGCGGCGTCTGGCAGCCTTGGCATGCGACGGACATCGACCGAGACGGCGATGTCGATCTCCTCACCGCCTGGGCCAATGCGCTCGGCGATGTAGACGGCGACGGGGACCTCGACCTGGCGATCGCGAGCTACTGGTTGCCCCCGCACCAGTTCGAGGCCGGCCTGCTCCTCAACGACGGGCGCGGGGTGTTCACGGACGTCTCGGCGACGCAGCTTCCGCTCTGGTCGCACGGCCTGTGCACCGACGTGCAGCTGGTCGATCTGGACGGTGATGGGGCGCTCGATCTGGTCTACGCGACCGATGCGGGCAATGCACTGTTCCGGAACGACGGCACGGGGAACTTCACCGACGCGACGGCGGGCCAGATGCCGGCGGCGAGCGGTAATACGACTGCGATGTCGGTCGGGGACGTGGACGAGGACGGCGACCTCGACCTGGTGGTCAGTCGATTTGGCGGGCCGTTCGTGTTGCTGAACAACGGTGCTGGCTCGTTCACGGACTGCACGTCCGCGATCTTGCCCGGCAGTCAGCCCTTCGTTCGCG
Organism: bacterium; assembly: GCA_030432695.1. Taxonomy (GTDB): domain Bacteria; phylum Planctomycetota; class UBA1135; order UBA1135; family UBA2386; genus JAUILN01. The sequence goes on from JAUILN010000006.1 coordinate 160,771, forward strand.
CGGTCTCTCTCGATGACCTCGACGGCGATGGCGATCTCGACCTGACCCTGTCGTCGGCCTACGACTTTCCCGGCCTCGGCTGTGGAGGCACCTGCCCCCTCAGCACCGGACTTCACCTCTACACCAACCTCGCGCGACACCTCGAAGCACCGAAGCTGGCGCTGAGCGGGAACTCCTACGATCTCCAGCTGTTCGCGCGTGGTGCGCTTCCGGGCCAGACCACGCTCGTCCTACCGGTGCTCGCGCCGCGCACCGCGTACGTGCCCGTGCCGCCGTACGGTGTCTTCGGCCTCGACCCGGCCTCGTCGGTGTCACTCCCGGCCGTCGCGATTCCGCAGCCTGCGGGCGAGACCACGCTACGGATCGCGGTTCCCACTTCGCCGAGCCTGCTCGGCGTGCCGGTGCATACCCAGGCGCTGATCGCCCGACTTCCAGGTTCCGCCCACCTGACCGACGTGGTCCACGACGTGATCCTGCGATGAGTCCGAACCTCGCGACCTGTCCGCCTCGGTGCCAGGCACCGGGGCGGACAGGCACCGGGGCGGACTGTCGTCGAGAGCAGAAGATCGGCGGCCGATCCACTCGGCGTGCTTCGGAAGGATGCTCATGGCAACTTTCCGGCTTCGCGCAAGCCATGACCTCTGCATCGCTGTCTGCCGCACCAACGTACACAGCCGCTCGATTGCGACCGCCCGCCGTTCCGCAACGTGCGCCGCAGCGTCCAAAGAGAACTGAACTTCCCCCCAACCAGTGTGGAGTTCAATCAAATCGCGCCCACTCGACAGCTCAGCGAGCCGCGGAGCGCATGTGCTCGACGAGCGCGCGCCACGCTTCGCCCTCGGGGCCTTCCTCGGCCGCCATCCGCGTCACCCATGTGTTCCGGGTCAGCGACGCGAGTTTGGCGTGGCTGCGATGGTCGTGCATCGGATCGTCGACGCGCCCGAGCAGCACGTCGACGTCCTTTCGCACCCAGTCCCGAGCTGTCCGACGCCATACCGCTCGCTGTTCGTCGGTCGCCGTTTCCGACTCGGCGGCGGCATCGAGCAAGACCATCGCGCCCCGCTCGCGGTAGCCGTGGATCCAGTCGTCGAACAGTTCCGCGTCGCCACCGATCCACTCGAGAACACGTGAGGCGGCTTCATCCCAGCGGTGCTCACGTGGCAGCAACCACAGCGCTGCCTCCGCGCGGCCCCAGGCGTGGACCGTTTCGGTCGGATCTTCTGCGATGCGGCGTAGCAGGTCGACCTTCCCGACGAGAGCGGCCTCACTGCGCTCGAGTACTCCCGTGAGGTAGGACTCGGGCGGCCAGGTCTTCATGAACGCGTCGCGGAGCAGGAACACCTCCCGCATCGTGTGGCGCATGTCGACGTGCCGGTTCAGCCGTTCGAGGACCCAGGTGTGGTTGGCCCATGGACCGGTCTCGTCGGTCTGCATGGCCAGCGACTGCGTGCTGAGCGCGAGCGCGCGTTCGAGTTCGTGGCTCGCGAGCAACCCACGCGTCATGAAGGACAAGGTGTCGGCGTACTTCGACGAGCCCTTGGGGAAAAGGCCCAGGCATTCCTCGAAGCACTCGAGGGCGCGATCGTGATCGTTCGCTCGATCGGCCGCGACGCCTTCCTGATAGCGGGCTTGTCCGAACGTCGCGCTCGCGTCCTGCAACGACGAATCGATGTCGTCGGCAATCTCCTGGACGGCTGCGCGTCGGTTCGCGCCGACCAGGTCGGTCGATGCGAGTTCGACCGCGCGGCCGACCTTCTCGGCGGCTCGGCGCAGGCGAAGGTAGCGCTCTCCGTTCGCCTCGTCGGGTGGTTGCACGAACGACGCATCCGCGAGCAGCTCGTCGATCCGTGCGTTGGTCTGTTCGCGTTTCTTGCTCTGATCGAGCTCACGGAAAGCGATCCATCCGGCGAGTGCTCCCACCACCAGGACGGATGCCGCCGCGGCGATCGCCTTGCGACGTCGGCGCAGGAGCTTCGAGAGCTTGTAGCCGGCGGTCGGCGGCCGCGCTTCGACGGTCTGGTGCGACAGGAATCGCGCGAGGTCCTCGGCGAAGGCCGCCGCCGTCGCGTATCGGCGGCGCGGGTCTTTGTCGAGCGCGCGCATGACGATCCAGTCGAGATCGCCGCGCAGTCGGGAGGACATCCGCGTCACGTCGGTCCGGCGCAGTGCCGCGACCTCGGCCTTGCGATCGCCCAGCGTGGTGACGCGGGTGCTCGGGCGTTGCGGCTCGACCTCGCGGATGTGCCGGAGCATGGCCTCGAAACCGTTGCGCAGCAGCGTTGTGGTGTCGAAGGGCAACACCCCGGTCAGCAGCTCGTAGAGCACGACGCCGAGCGAATACACGTCGCTGCGGTCGTCGACAGCATTCCTGCCGCGACCGGCCTGCTCGGGGGCCATGTACTCCGGAGTGCCGACGAGCTGTTCGAGATGGGTCTGCAGCGACTGGCGTTCGATCAACGACGCGTCGGCGGCGCGCGCGATGCCGAAGTCGATGATCTTGGGGACCGGTTTGTCGTCGACCTCGGTGACGAGGAGGTTGGACGGCTTCAGATCGCGGTGGACGATGCCACGTTCGTGGCAGTGTTCGACCGCGAGCGCGACCTGCCGGAACAACTCGACGCGCGCCTCGATGCCGAGTCGCGCGTCGTCGCAAGACTTGGTGATCGGAGCGCCGCGGACGAACTCCATGACGAAGTACGGACGGCCGCTCGGTGTGACGCCGGCGTCGTGCACGGTCGCGACGTTCGGGTGGTCGAGCGCGGCGAGCGTCTGGCGTTCGGCCTCGAAGCGCGCGACGACCTGCTCGGTGTCGACACCGGGCTTGAGGACCTTGAATGCGACCGTGCGTTCGACCGGTTCGAGCTGCGCCGCGCGGAACACGCGGCCGAATCCTCCTTCGCCGATGATCTCCTCGAGGCGATAGCGTCCGATCACGTCGCCGACGGCTTCGCCAATCGGCGCGCGTGCGACCTCCTCGGGTTCCGGTGGCAGCGCGTCGTGGGAGGCGAGCAGCGCGAGCACCTCGTCGCGGACCCGGTCGACCCCTGCGCACAGCTCGGCCAGCAGCGATTCACGTTCGCTCGCTGGTGCATCAGCAACGACCTGGAAGATCTCCTTGACGCGTCGCCAGGTCTGGGGCGTCGGAGTCATTGCGAGTTCCCGAGTGCGTTGTGCAGCATCGAACGCGCGAACGCCCACTCGCGGCGCACCGACCGCTCGTGGATGCCGAGCATGGACGCGATCTCGCTGGTGGGCAGGCCGGCGAAGACCCGCAGCTTCACGATCTCTGCGAGACGCGGATCCCGCGCCTCGAGTTGTGTCGTGATCTCGTCGATCGTCAGCGTCGCGTCGGGATCGGCGAGGACTGCGACGTCAGCCGGATCGAGCACGCGAGCGACCGATCCCGGGTCGCGCTTGTCGCGCTTCTTGTTGCGCGCATGGTCGATCAGGATGCGGCGCATCGACTCGGCTGCCGCGCCGAAGAAGTGTCTGCGCGTGTCCCAGCCGACGTCGCTACCGACCAGCTTGAGGAAGGCCTCGTGCACGAGCGCGGTCGCGCCGAGCGTGTGACCGAGGCGCTCGGAGCCGAGTTTGGCACGCGCCATCGCGCGCAGCTCGCCGTAGACCAAAGGGAGCAGGCGGTCGTAGTCGACCCTGCCCTCCGCGCGGCCGCTCGCCAGGATGGCGGTGACGGCGGTGCGGGGTTCCTCGGCAGGCGGCATCCGAGGATTGTGCGCAGGGTGCCATCGGTGCGCCAGTCGGGGAGGAGTGTGGAGGTCTGCCGACATGCATGCCCGGTGTTCGGACGTGCGGCGCGGCCGGGCGTTGCCCCGAGAGGGTCCGTGCGTGTGTCGAGAGCGTTGCGACCGGGTCATGGGTGCCTGCTCGGTCCGCGGATCGAGTCGACATGGCAAGGCGGCGTGACGGGCCGGCCGTCGGTCCCGAAGAACTGGATCCAGCCGCTGCCGTGGTCGCCGAGGAGGAAGTTGCCCGTGCTGTCGACGTCGGTGACGACCACGGCTTCGGGTGGCAGGTGCAGGGCGACCTGGTCTAGCTCGTTGCCTGCGAGCCGGAATGCCCGGCACGCGGCGCGGAGCGGACGCTCGGCCTCGAACCGGACTCGGGCGACTCGGTCCGTCGGTTCCGAGAAGTCGGACACGCGGGCGGCGACGGGCTCGACCCGATCGAGTCCTATCGTGACGGGCTCGCCCGCAGGGTCGGCGTGCGCGTCCAGCGTGACCCGGTGCGAGCGGGCGTAGCCGTGCGATACGAGCAGCGTCACACGACCGGGGCGAAGGCCGTCGATCGTGGTCACCGTGCCCGGCATGGCGGCGAACGTGCGACCGTCCGCTGATGTGCGTGAGCCGAGCACCTGGATCGTTGCGGCGTGGCCCGTGGCCGGGCCGACGACCCGCACATCGACATGGGCTGGGCCATCCGGCACGGAGTGGGCGAACTCCGCGCGAGCGACGGCAGCCGCGAGGTCGTTCGTGGCATGCGGCCGCAGCGACACCACGAGGCGCTCGTTGGTGGTGCCGCCGCGCGCTTCGATGATCGAGCGACCGGGGAACAGCGTCGACGCGGCGAGGCTGCCGTCGCGCGCGGCATGCACGGTGCGGCCAGCGTTCGGTCCAGCGACGAAGCGGAGGGTCGCTCGATTCGGGAAGCGGCCGGCCGCTGCGACCAGGACCGCAGTGCGGTCGGCGGTGCGCGGCTCCAGCGGTGGGAAGCGACTCGCCGCCGCGCTTTCGACCGGTTCCACCACCTTCCGAGACGTCATCGACGAGCCTCGGCCGACATGCACCGTGCCCGCTGATCTCACGGTATCGGTCGCGCGAGATTCGGCAGCCCGACTCGGCGGCGCCATGTCGCACGTGTCCAGGTCGATCGGCATCCACGTGATCGCGATCATCGCCGCCACGGTGCAAACCGCGAGCGCGGCGACGAAGTCCCGCCGCGTGGGCCGAGTCCGGAGCCTCATCGCTCCTGCACCTCATAGGCGCCCATGTCGACCTGAGGACGACCGCGCCCGCTCGCGTCCGTGACCCGTGCGTTGCCGTCGAGGTCGGTGGTCGGTAGAGCCTGAAGACCTGGTGTCCAGGGATCCGTGTCGACGAGGCGATTGCCCGTATCGATGCACGGCGAGTTGCTGCTCAGGCGCAGGTCGCCCGACGGCGAGTTGGCGAGGGTCGGATCTCCACCGATCACACCGGGGCCGCTGAGAACGTAGAGCTGTCCGACCAAGGAGGCCCGGATCCTGCCCTGGAGGTTGGGTTGAGGTCCGTAGAAGCCGTAGGGATCCTGCGCGGAGTTCTCGACTTCCGTCGAGACGAGGCCCGGGACCACGTCCGTCGTGGCTTGTGCAACCTCGTCGGTGACGTCCGCGAAGCGATTCTGACCTGCCAGGAAGCGCATGCGACGCGTGTTGTCGAAGAGGATGCAGTTGTCCAGCCAGACCGGGCCACCGGCGCGGACTCCACCCGTTGCCGGAAAGTTCGTCTGCGTCACGAAGCGTCCGCGGTCTCCGGAGGTCGTGACGAATTGGGCATCCACGGTTCCCGTGGCGCCGTTCTCGACGATCGTGCAGTTGATGAACCACACCGGATGGTTGCCGGTCAGGGCTGCGCCGGCAATCTCTCCCTCGTTGCGATAGAAGACACAACCGATCGCGACGGCCGAGTCCTCGTCGGCGAGGAGGCCGCCGACGATCTGGCCCGTGTTGCCCCGGAACTCGCAGTTCAGGAATCGGGACCGGCCGGGGACGGGTCCGATCGGGTGGACTCGGGCCGCGGTTTCCTCGTTCCATTCGAACGTCGCGCGTTCGACCGTGCAGTCGGCGACGTCCAGCGAGATCCCGGTGTTGTAGGCGAACGTCGTCCGGATGACGGCCGTCTCGACCACGAACGCCACGCTCTCACCGGCGGGGGCCTCGTTGTCGACGAACACGCAGTCCTCGACGAGCGATCTGCGCGAGCCCTGCCCGATGAGCAGGAACGTCCCGGCATTGCGGCGCACGAGGACGTTGCGGAACTCGCCGGAGCTGGCTCCAGACGTCGTGACCGTCCGCTGCGATGCGCCCTGGATCGAGAACCCGTCGAGCCGGCCATGGACGTCGGGTCCGATCTCGACCAGGAAGCGGACGTTGTCACCCAGGTTCGTGAGGGGGCCGGAGGGTGGATCGTCTCCGCCGAGATCGCCCTCCAGGATGCAGAGGCCGGCCAGCGGATCCGCGTTGCGCTTGGCTCGCTTGTTCTCCTCGCTCACGCCCTCGAATCCACCATAGACCCCGACGTTGTCCACCAGGCTGAAGGTCTCGTTGCTCGATGCTGGGGAGTAGGTGCCGCGTGCGACCCAGATCTGGCTGATGTCGTTGGCAGGCTCCGCGTCGCCGTTGCGAGTGGTCGCTGCGTCGAGTGCTGCGTCGAGGCCGATCGCGTCCGACCAGGACGTTCCCATTCCCGATGCTCCCGGCTTCACGTGCAGGATCAGCGCGGGGATCAGCGGATACGGATCTTCCGAGTCGACGAGTCCGTCCGAGTCCGTGTCGGGATTCATCGGATCGGTCCCCGCATCGCGTTCCGCGCCGTCCTCGAGGCCGTCGCCGTCGGTGTCCGAGGTTCGCGGGTCCGACTCGACGCGCCGTGGGTAGCCGAGGGTCGCGAGCTCCGGCGAACCGGCCTCCCACCCGTCGTGGATCTCGAACCAGTCGGAGAGGCCGTCTTCGTCCGAATCGACGGCTGCATCGCTCGTGCCGCGGAGGTCCTCCTCGAATCGCAGGAGCCCGTCCTCGTCACGGTCCTCGCTGAACGCGAGGATGATCGTGTCGCCCGCGACGATCGGAATGCTCGATATGTCCGCGACCGTGGTGTGCTCGCGGCGGCTCCCGATGACGCCCCAGAACGCACTGGCGTTGCGGGTCGCGCCCGGGGTGAAGCGGTGCCCGCGGATCGACTCCAGAACCCGTTCCCCGGTCGGCTCACCATCGGGTCCGATCGAGTCGGAGAACAGGAATCCGGCCTCGGCGTCGTCTGGGGTCAGACCGACGATCTCGAGGGCCTTGCTCAGCGTCAGTCCGGTCGGATTGCCGTTCTCGTCGCGATTCACCGTCGTCGCGATGCGGAACACCTCGAACTCACCACCTCCGTACTGGATCTCGATCCGTGCCGTGCGTGACGCCGTCTTCTCGGTGAGGAACTCGAAGTCGATGCCATTGCTGTCGAGAAGGCCGAATGCACCCGGTCGGATCGAGAGCGAGTCGGGTCGCGCGAGGAACCGCTTGATCACGTCCGCATTGACGTCGGAGGCGACGAACTCGAGAACGGGGCTCGCCTCGTTGGGCGCCAGCGTGACCGCACCGGCGGGCATGCGCATCGTCGCCAGGACGGAGTACGTGTTGTCCACGCCTTCCGGTGCGTACAGGACGGCCGAGGTCAGGTTGTCGAGCGTGAAGGTCGAATCGCCGACGTTGCGCAGGATCACACCGGACCCGATGCGGCCGGACGCGGCGACCTCGGTGCGGTCCCTGCTCTCCGTGCGGTAGCGGGAGTGCTCCTGCTGGCTCGTCGAACTCTCCTCTCTCGACGACGTCCAGCTGCCTTCCCACGCGTAGCCGAGAGCGACCCCGAAGGTCCAGGATACTCCTCCCGGGGGCATGATGCCGATTCTCGTCTGGACCTGCGAGGAGAACGTGGCGGACGCCGAGTGGGTCATGCTCGACGAACTGCTCGTGGTATTGGTTCGGCTCGTCGAGAACGTGGTGCCGTACTCCGACGATTGACCGACCGACTCCGCGTACTCGATGTCGAGGCGCACGTCGAGATCGCCGGCGAACTCCATTTCGAACTCCGGAACGTTCGCGATCAACGGGCTGGTCGTGCCGGAAGCGAACTCCTGGTAGTCCGTCCTACCGTCGCCGTCCGTGTCGTCGAGGGTCGGCGACGTTCCCAACATCGCGATCTCGTTGCCGTCGAGCAACTCGGCGCGGGGCGGGAGGTTGCCGTCCGGACCGCGCGCATCGCCGTCGCTGTCCGCACTCGACGGGCTCGTGCCCCAACGGTTCCACTCGTCCGCGTCGCTCAGTCCGTCGTCGTCGGTGTCGACCTCGCGTGGGTTGCTGCGTGCGCGAAACTCGACGCCGTCGCTCAGTCCGTCGCCGTCGGTGTCGGCGAGGCGCGGATCACTCGTCACCATCAAGCGCAGCGGGCCGCCCTCGCCACCGACGCCAGCGGCATCGACCGCGATCTCCCAACCGTTCAGTTCCTGGGCGTCGGACAGGCCGTCGCCATCGGAGTCGCCCGGGTTGCCCCTCTGCGAGCCGTCGGTCGACGAGCCACCTCCGTCGGAGCACGACGTCGTCAGCGAAACGGCTGCGGTCAGTGCCAAGGCGGCGAGGCCCCAGCGTTGGAGGAGGTGCGTGCCGATCGCGGACGCAGGGGATGGATGGAGTCGTCTGGTCGCCATGGTCTTGGTCCGTCGCTTGAGCCGGGCACGGCGGCCCGCCTTCCTGCCGTGGCGATGTCGCTGGAGGCTGCGGACAAGATTGGCCGAGGAATCCGCGAGTTACGTCTTGGGGGTCGCAAGGGAGTGGAACGTAACCCCTTGCGACGACCGCCCTCGACTCGCTCAGGACGGCGCGCGTTTCCGGCGCACCACACTGGTCGACGTCAGCGTCGAGAAGTGGGTGTCGCTGAGCACGCATCTCGCGCATGCGGAGCGGATCCGGCTACCGACCCAACGTGACCTCGAGCCCGTTGCTCAGCGTCAGCGTGCCGAGGAAGCCTCCCGCTGGATCGAGCACCGCGGCCTGGGCGACGAACGACGCGCGAGTGAGCGTGGCGGAGGCCGGCACCGGGAGACCCAGGGTTGCCTGGCCAGCGGCATCGGTGCTCCACGGCGGCATCACCGCGGCGGTGGCCGGGTCGAACAGGATCGTGCACGGCAGCGGGTTGGCCGGTGCGGGCGAGAACGACAGCACCAATGCGGCGGCGCTGCTCGCACGTGCCGAGGCCAGGCGGATCGCGAAGTCCTGCTCGTCGAGGCGCGGCAGACGGTTCGTCAACAGGCGTGGTGCGCCCTGCGATCCGATGCAGCCCATTCCGAAGGTTTCGGCCGAGGCGCCGCCGTCGGGGATGGTGACGGTCCACAGCGCGGCGGTCTGCTGGTGGCCCCGCAGCAGCAGTCGACGGGAGCCCGGATCCCAGGCGAGCTGCGGCGATTCGAACTCGAACTCCGGCAGGTCGCCGTTCTGCGCGGTGCGCCACACGCCGTTGCTGCGGATCCAGGTCGCCTGGGTGAGCACCAGCACCTCGACGTTCAGCGCGCGGTCGGCGCCGAAGCGGACCACGTCGCCGCCGTCTGCCAAGGAGGCCTGAAGTCGCCAGTCGGCGCCGGTCCACTCCCAGATCTGGAGTCGGGCGCCGGGGCCGGTGCGGCCGGCGACCACCAACCGGCCGGTGGCCGGGTCGATGGTCATCTCCGGATCGATCATCAGCGGCGGCGTGGTGGACGGCTGCAGGCGGGTCCAGTTCGATCCGTCCCACCGCCAGGTGTCGTTGTTCCAGACGTTGGTCAGTCCGCCGAACAGCAGCACCTGGTTGCCGGCCGGGTCCCAGTGCATCGCCGCGCGTTGGCGTGCCGGGGGTGCCGAGGCCGGTGCGGCCAACTGCCAGGTGCCGGCGCTGCGGTCGTAGAGCCAGGTCTCGTCCTGGAGCCAGTCGGGGAGGCCGCGCTGCGGGATGCCGCCGCCGAACAGGACCAGCCGGTTGCGGATCCGGTCGTGGGCGAGCGCGAACTCCTGGCGCGGCGTGCCGATGTTGAGCTGGGAGTCGCGGGTCCAGCCGTCGCTGCCGCCCACGTGGACCTCGAGCGATCCCGAGTCGCTGTCGAAGTGCACCTGCGCCACGTCGCCGTGCGCCTCGTCGGTGACCAGCCGGCCCACGTCGCGCGGCGCGGTGCGCTCGAACTCCGGCTGCAGGTTGGTGCCGTCCCAGGTGAGGATCTCCAGCTCGTCGTCGCCGGCTGTCAGCGATCGGTGGGCGTAGACGATCGTGAGCTGGCGGATCCGATCGTAGGTCAACGCTTCGCCGTCGAGGGGAGTCGCCAGCGCGTGGCTCCAACCGTTACCGGCCCATTCCCAGAGTCCCGCGTGCGGTGAGCTGCCGAAGCTCGGGTTCGGGTGGATGAGGATCGTCCGGCCGCGGTGGGGGTCGTGGGTCATGCGCTGGATGCGGGACGAGCTCGGGGCTCCGGTTCCCGAGGTGGTGCTCCAATCCGCGCCGTCCCAGATCCAGGTCGACCCGGTGCGCGTGCCGCTCGGCAGCAGTCCGCCGACCAGCAGAACCTGTCCGCGGGTGGTGTCCGCGACGAGTCCGGAGAGGGTGCGCGGCGAGGGCAGGTTGGCCGGTTGGTCCTGGGTCCAGACCTGACCGTCCCAGTGCCAGACCTCGTTGGGCACCGCGTTGGAGGTCGAGCCGACGAAGGCCATCACCTCGCCGCGCGCCGGATCGAACACCAGGTCGGACTGGCGGAACAGCGCGAACCCCGGGGCGAGCCCGTGGTCGACGAGCCGCACGCCGTCCCATTCGAAGGTATGCCCGCTGCCGACCTGCACGACGATCCGCCGCTGTGGGTCGTAGGCGAGGACGGTCGAAACGTCCGACAGATCGCCGGGCAGGCGGTGCAGGCCAGCGTCGTCGTAGCCCCAGAATCCGGTAGAGAAACGGGTGGCGCTGATCTGACTGAACGGCTGGCGCGTCGACCCGCCGAACAGGACGGGGAGGCCGAGGTCGAGGTCGAACCACATCGCCGGGTCGCTGCGGTGGTTCATCTCGTCGAGGGGCGTGGCGAGGCGGGTCTGTGCGACGGCCGCCGGCCAGGCCCAGGATGCGGTGAGTAGCGCGAGCGGAAGCACCGCGCCACGCGGGAGGGATCGGGCTGTCATGGGTCGGTTCCGGGGTGCAGGGGCGCCGGTGCGACGCAGCAAGCGTGCCGATCCGTGGTCCGAGCGGTGCGGGCCGGTGGAGGAGGCAGGTTCGGCGGGCGGGCTGGTCGCGGCGTCACGCGTTCGCCACGACACGTGCGTTCGGGGGGTGTGGTGTCTCGCTGGGCGGTTGCGAGCAGGCCCGGCCGTCGGAGCGGTATCGTTCGCGACGCGCGCGAGAGGAAATCCTGAAGGTGCCCGGAGCGGGACGGCGCGCCTCTCGGAGACGACTCCACCAACCACCGGTCCCGACCATGTCTCGAATGCCCCGTCTCCACTGCTGGATCCTCTGCTCCTTCGCAGCCTGCCTCGCCCTGCCGCTCGGCGCCCAGACCCTGTTCGAGGAGCGGCCGATGAAGCAGCAGGACCTGCTGATCCCGGCCGGGGCGTTCGCGGCGGTCGACGTGGACCTGGACGGCGACGAGGACCTGGTCGCCGACGACCGGCTCTACCTCAATGACGGGACCGGCGGCTTCGCCGACGTGTCGTCGACGCACCTGCCGGCGGGCCCGGGTGCGGTGAGCCAGATCCTGGTCGCGGACGTGGACGGCGATGGCGACCCCGATCTGCTGCTGTCGCAGGGGACCTCGAGCGCCTGGTACGCGCAGCACCAGCCGCGGCTTCTGGTGAACGATGGGGCGGGTCGCTTCGCCGACCGGACGGCGGCCCAGCTCCCGGCCGCGGGTGCGGGCACGATGGCGCTGGCGGTCGGCGACGTGGATGGCGACGGGGACCCGGACCTGGTGCTGGCGGTCTACTCGGGCTCGAACGGTCGGGTCTCCCACTTCCCCGAGCAGAACCTGCTGTACTCGAACGACGGGGCCGGGGTCTTCACGGACGCGACCGCGGCCAGTCTGCCGACCGTGACCGACAACACGACGTCGGTGGTCTGTGCCGACCTCGACGCGGACGGCGATCTCGACCTGGTGTTCGGCAACGTGGTGAACATCGTGTCGAGCATTCCGGGTCGGGTCTGCTTGAACCTCGGAGGGGGGCGCTTCGTCGATCTCCCGCCCGGGCGGTTGCCCTCCGGCAACGACTGGCAGCCCTGGCTCGCGGACGATCTCGACCGGGACGGCGACGTCGATTTCCTCACGAGCGGGCCCGCAGGCCTGCTTCGCAACGACGGCACCGGGACCTTCACCGCGGATCCGACGGTGCCCGCGACCTGGAGGCAGGCCGCCGCGGTGTTCGACTTCGATGGCGATCCGCATCCGGACCTGGTGGTGGGTGACACCGTGTTCCTCGGCTCCAGCAATGGGACGTTCGTGCCGCTGCCGCCCGGCCTGCGCATCGAACAGGCGGCCGGCGCGGTGCTCGCGTTCGACCCGGACCGCGATGGCGACCACGACCTGCTCTACGGCAACGGCATCTTCCAGCTCAAGGCGAGCGATGGTTGGTTCCATCCGAACCACGTGCCGCGGTTCCCGACCGCGTACTCGCGGGGCGAGGGGGTCGCGGTCGGCGACCTGGACGGCGACGGTCGGCTCGACATGGTCACCGGCACCTCGGTCTGGATGCAGAGCGGGGGGCACTTCGAGATCGACACGCTCGGACGATTTCCGGTCACCAATCCGGCCGACCACGCTGCCTGGGCCAATGCACTCGGCGATGTGGACGGCGACGGGGACCTCGACCTGGCGATCGCGAGCTATTGGTTTCCCCAGCACCGGTTCGAGGCCGGCCTGCTCCTCAACGACGGGCGTGGGGTGTTCACGGACGTCTCTGCGACGCGGCTTCCGCTCTGGTCGCACGGCCTGTGCACCGACGTGCAGCTGGTCGACCTGGACGGTGATGGCGCGCTCGATCTGGTCTATGCGACCGACGCGGGCAACGCGCTGTTCCGGAACGACGGGACGGGGGTCTTCACCGATGTCACGTCCTTCGCTCTGCCGCTCAGCCTCGGGCCGGGCCTGGAGGTCGTGGCCGGAGACGTGGACGGCGACGGGGATCCGGACCTCGTGTTCGCGAACGGCAACTATGGGCCCACTCCATCTGCCGCCAACCAGAACCGTCTGCTGCTGAACGACGGCCGGGGAAGCTTCCTCGATGCGACGTCCTCGCACTTTCCCGCCATCACGCACGGGAACTACTGCGTGCGGATGGCCGACTTCGACGGCGACGGGGATCCCGACCTGGTGTTCGGCGGCACGCGCGAGTTCCTGGGGGCTGGATTCCAGCAGACTCCCGACATGCTCTGGATGAATGACGGTACGGGTGTATTCCGGGACGTGACCGCCGGCCGGATGCCGCCTGCCGTCTACGACACGACCTCGATCGATGTCGGCGACGTCGACGAGGACGGCGACTTCGACATCGTGCTCAGCCGGTTCGGCGGGCCATTCGTGTTACTGAACGACGGTGCTGGCTCGTTCACGGACGGCACGTCCGCGCTCTTGCCCGGTAGTGAGCCCTTCGTTCGCACGGTCTCTCTCGACGACCTCGACGGCGATGGGGATCTCGACCTGACCCTGTCGTCCGTCTACGCGTTCCCCGGCCTCGGCTGCGCCGGTACCTGCCCCAGCGGCACCGGACTCCACCTCTACACCAACCTCGCGCAACACCTCGAGACACCGAAGCTGGTGTTGAGCGGCGGCTCGTACGAGCTCCACCTGTTCGCGCGTGGCGTGCCCCCGGGCCAGACCACCGTCGCCCTGCCGGTGATCGCGTCGCGCACCGCCCGTCTGCCGGTCCCGCCGTACGGCGTCTTCGGTCTCGACCCCGCTTCCTCGGTGTCGCTGCCGGCCGTCGCGATCCCGCAACCCGCGGGCGAGGCGACTATCCGGCTCGCGGTTCCCACTTCGCCGAGCCTGCTCGGCGTGCCGGTGCACACCCAGGCGCTGGTGGTCCGCTCGACCGGTGCCGCGCACCTGACCGACGTCGTCCACGACGTGATCCTGCGATGACCGTGGGCCTCACGGTCAGGGGGCGGTTCACGCGTGCTACGCTGCGTCGGTCCGCAGGCACCGCCCCCTGGAAGATGAAGGATCCCGAGTCGCGCATCTCGCTGTTGCTGAACGATCCTGCGGGGTCGTCGGACGAGCTGCTCGGCCTGGTCTACGACCAGTTGCGGCGGCTCGCCTCGGCGAAGCTGGCGCGGGAACGACCGGGGCACACCCTGCAGCCGACGGCCCTGGTCCACGAGGCGTTCCTGCGCATCGTCGGCGACCGCGAGGGCGGCTCGTGGGAAGGACGTCGGCAGTTCTTCTGCGCGGCGGCCGAGGCGATGCGGCGCATCCTGATCGAGCGGGCGCGGCGGCGCGCGCGGTTGCGGCATGGGGGCGAGGCCGAGCGGATCGAGATGGATGAGGTCGATCTGGGGATCGTGGCGCCAAGCGACGATCTGCTCGACGTCGAGGCCGCGCTCGGCGAGCTGGAGGCGTCGGATCCGCGCGCGCGCGAGCTGGTGAACCTACGCTACTTCGCCGGGCTGACGGTCGAGGAGACCGCTGCGGCGCTCGGCGTCTCGGTGTCGTCGGTGGAGCGTGAGTGGCGCTTCGTGCGGAGCTGGCTGCGCAGCAAGCTCGACCAGCGGGACGCGCGATGAGCGTGGACGTGTTGCGGCTGAAGCGGCTGTACTTCGCTGCCCTCGAGCTGGGCGCGGCGGAGCAGCAGGCGTTCGTCGACGCCGAGTGCGGGGAAGACGACGAGCTGCGTGACGAACTGCTGCGTCTCCTCGAGCGGAGTTCCGAGACCGACTCGGTGCTGCCGTCGCCGCACGCGGGCCTCGTCGAGTCGGAGCGGGAGCCGGAACGCATCGGCCCGTACCGGATCCTGCGTCGGATCGGTGCCGGCGGCATGGGCACCGTCTACCTCGCCGAGCAGGCGGCGCCGATCGCCCGCGAGGTGGCGGTGAAGGTCGTGCGCGCCGAACTGGTCGGGTCGAAGTTCCTGGAGCGCTTCGAGCGCGAGCGCCACGCACTTGCGCGGATGGAGCACGAGAACGTCGCGCGGATCTACGACGCGGGGGAGACCGACGACGGCCAGCCCTACCTCGCGATGGAGTGGGTCGACGGCGAGCCGATCCGTCGCTTCTGCGATGCGCGGCGGGCCACGCTCCGCGAGCGCATCGAACTGTTTCGCCAGGTCTGCGCGGGAGTGCAGCACGCGCACCAGAAGGGCGTGGTGCACCGCGACCTCAAGCCCGACAACGTGCTGGTCGCGCTGCGTGGGGAGCGCGTGGTCGTGAAGGTCATCGACTTCGGGCTGGCGCGGGCGCTCGAGGCGGACGCCGCAACCCAGGCCGGCGAGTCGGGGCCGGGCACCGCTGCCACGACCTCGGGCACGCTGGTCGGCAGCGTGGTCGGCACGCCCGAGTACATGGCGCCGGAGCAGGCGCGGGGCGAGCCCGGCGCGATCGACACCCGCACCGACGTCTTCGCGCTGGGCGTGATCCTGTACGAACTGCTGAGCGGTCTGTTGCCGGTGGACTCCGACCAACTGCGGCAGGCGACCGCCGAGCGGGTCCGCGAGTTGATCTGCGGTGCCGAGCCGCCGTCGCCGAGCACGCGGGTCTCCAGCGTGGCGGGCGCGCGTCGCTCGGATTGCGCGGCGCGGCGCCAGCTCCGTGAGCAGCAGCTCAGCCGGGCGCTGCGGGGCGACCTCGACTGGATCGTGCTGCGGGCCATCCAGCGCGACCCGAGCCGGCGCTACCCGTCGGTGGAGGCGCTGTCGCAAGACCTGGCGCGGTATCTCGACGGCCAGCCGGTCGCAGCGGCACCGGGCGGTGGGTTCTACCGACTGCGCAAGGTGCTGCGTCGGCGCGCGGCGGCCGTCGTCGGCATCGCTCTCGTCGTCGTCACCTTCGTGGTCGCGGGCCTCACGGTGCGGTCGAGCTTCGTGGCCGCCGAACAGCATCAGCGTCGCTTCGACGAGCTGGCGACGCTCAGCCGGTTGGAGCGGGCCCTCGACCACGAGCGGGAGCTGGTGCCGTCCTGGCCCGAGCGGTTGCCGGCGCTGCGCGCCTGGCAAGAGTTCGCTGAAGAGCAGGTCCTGCGGCGGGTGCAGACCATTCGGGCGGCGAGGGACGAGTTGATCGATGGTCTGGAGCCTCGCGTCGAAGCGGCGCGCGAAGCGACCCGACAGCGGCATCCCCGTTACCCGGAGCTGGAGCGGGCGCGCGCGCGGCGCGAGGCGGCGCTTCGGGCGCAGGCGGTGGCTGCGGGCGAGGTGGCGCACCAGCCCGTGGCCCCGCAGCCCGGCGTCGAGCAGGCCCCTCACACGGATCTGTGGAGCTGGGCGATGGAGCACGTGATGCCCGATCGGGTCGTCTTCGGCGACGAGGCCGAAGCGCTGGAGGTCTTGCGCGTGCTGCGGAGCCGGAATCCCCGGGGCCATCTCTGTGACGGCGAGATGGAGTGGCTCCTGGCCTGGGCCTGTCTCGCCAACGGGCTCGTCGACGAAGCGCGCGCACACAGCGAGGCGAGTCTCGTCGAGGCGGGGGACGAGTCGTTCAACGCGAGCACGATGGCCCGCGACTACGGCATCTTCCAGGACGCGCTCCGCGACTTCCCGGTCGCGGTCGATGCAGCGGACTCCGAGGTGCGGAGGCTCGAGCGGGAGCTGATCGACTGGCAGTGGACCGACGACACCGACCGGTTCCTGCATGGCTCGCTGCAGGAGGCGCTGCCGCGGATCGCGGAACTCGAGATTGCCGTGCGCCGGGTCGCGCAGCGAGCAAGCTGGGCCGAGTCGGTCGGGGCTGCGAGTGTCGAGGCCGCCGACGCCGCGCGGCGCTGGGAGATGGCCCGGGCGGCGCTCGCTGCCGCCGACGGCGTGGTCGCGAGCCGTCGCTACGCCGAGGTGCCGATCGTTCTGGAGCCACAGATGGGGCTGGTGCCGCTGGGGCAGAACCCATCGACCGGGCTCTGGGAGTTCTACCACCTGCGGTCGGCCTGGGACGCGTCGAACGAAGCGCCGATGGAAGCGCAGTGCGCGCTTCCCGAGCGCGATGCCGAAGGACACCTCGTGTTGTCTCCTGCTGCCGGCATCGTGTTCGTGCTGATCCCGGGCGGTGTCCTGGCGACCGGCGCGGAGGGCGAGCAACCGGTCGCGCCGTTCTTCGCGGCGGCCCACGAACTGACCGTCGTACAGTGGCAGTGCTTGAGCGAGCCAGGGCGGGAATCGGAAGCGCCGCGACCGGGGAGCCTCGGCGACCATGGCCACGTGATCACCGCGAGGCAGCCGGTCGCGTATGTCGACTGGTACGAGAGCCGAGAACTCCTCGCGGCGCACGGTCTGCGGTTGCCGAGTTCCGCGGAGTGGGAGTGGGCCGCGCGGGGCGGCACGACGACGGCCTGGTACACCGGCGACGATGCGGCTTCGCTGGTTGGTATGGCGTTCCTCGGCGGGCGCCTGCCGCCGGGAATCGAGGGGCCGCCGCGGGGGCCGATTCCGGTCGGTAGCTACCCGGCCAACCCCTTCGGACTCCACGACGTCTATGGCAACGTCTCCGAGTGGACCGCCACCCGGCTGCGGAAGTCCGACGGTCGGGTGCGTCGGGGGGCCGCATGGTTCGAGCCCCCGGAGAACGCGCGGAGTGCGGATACGTCGGTCTCGCAGGAGCTCTTCCGGGATTGGGCGATCGGGTTGCGGGCCTGTCGGAGCCTCCGGAGCGGAGGCCGCGATGAGTGATGCGGGAGCGGCGATGCCTGGGCCCGGCGAGCACGTCGGCGGCTACGAGATCGAGGCGGTCCTCGATGCGGGCGGCGCCAGCGCCGTCTGCCGCGCACTGCAACGGCAGCCGATCCAGCGCCGCGTCGCGTTGAAGATCTCGCGTGCCGACGCGGCGAGCGGATCGCGGGGTGCTTCGAGCCTCGCGCGCGAGCAGCGGATCCTCGCCAGGCTGCGCGACGAGCACGTGGTGCAGGTCTTCGATGCCGGGACGGACTCCGCGGGTTGGGACTACCTGGCGATGGAGCTGGTGGAAGGCGCACCGATCGACGTCCACTGCCGCCGGCGCCGCCTCGGCGAGCGCGGCATCGTGGCGCTGTTCCGCCAGGCGTGCGAGGCCGTGCGGCAGGTGCACTACAAGAGCATCGTGCACCGCGATCTCCGGGCCGCGCATCTGCTGGTCGCGGAGCGTGAGGACGCGGCCGTGGTGAAGCTCACCGGCTTCGGTCGGGCCCGGGCGCTCGACGAGGCGGCGGGCGGTACCGAAGGGGACGAGCGCGGTGGGCTCGACATCCGGTCCGACGTCCAGGCACTGGGTGCGCTGCTCGAGAGCCTGTTGGTCAGCTCCGCTCCGCTCGGCGACGCCATGGCGCAGGCCGCCGAAGCCGGCGCGTCGGGTCCCCACCGGCGGCCGCTGCGCGGCGACCTGGCCTGCATCGTGCGGCGAGCCACCGCCGCGGATCCGGGTGCGCGCTATCCGTCGGTGGCCGAGTTCGATGCCGACCTCGGCAGATACCTGGCGGACGAGCCGGTGCACGCCAACCCGGCGGGTTCCGGTTACCGCCTGGGCAAGTTCGTCCGGCGTCATCGCCTGCTGTCGGTGGTCGCACTGGTCCTCCTCGTCGCCTTGGTCGGTACGCCGATCGGCTACGGCGTGGGCCTCGCGCGGGCGGTCGAGCGGCAGGAGCGCTTCGATCGGTTGGCGACCGTGGCCCGGCTGGAGACGGCGAAGGGCCGTCGCGCGGCGTTCCTGGCTGCGCCGCCCGACGCGCTCGTCGCGGAGGAGCTCGGGACCTGGTTGGCCGGAGAGGTCGCGCAGCTTCGGGCCGACCTGCTGGGAGTCCGGGCGGCGCTCGGCGAGCTGCGTGCCCGTGCGCCCGTGGGCTCTCCGGGTGTCGAAGCCGCGCCTGCGGGGCCAGCAGACCGATTGGCCGAGCTGGAACGGCTCCGCGCCCGACTCGAGGTGCTGCGCCGCGCCGAGTCGGTCGCCGCGGGACGGCTGGAACCGGAGGTGGTCGAGCTGTCGGCCGAGGACCGCGCGAGACGTCTGGTCGAGCGACTCGACGAAGCGAAGTCGTTGCTGGAGCCGGGGCGGCAGGTGTTCGGGAAGGAGGCCCGCGGGCTGGCGCTGGCCCGGAGCGTCGCGGAGGAGGAAGGCCCGGAGTACCTGGCGGCGCAGTTGTACTGGGTGCTGGTGGCGCGCGGACTGCTCGCGACCGGTCGGCCCGGCGCGGCGGGAGACGAACTCCAGGCGCGCATCGCGCAGACCACGAGTGCTGAGCGCGACGGGTTCGGTGCGTTCGCGGATGCCGTCGAAGCAGTTCCTGGCGCAGCCGAACTCCGCGAGATCGCCGGGTCGTTGCGAGGCGGCAGACTCTCCGATCGCGAGATCGAGGCCGCGATGCACCGCATCGTGTGCTTCCTGTTGCCGAGCCTGCCAGGTGACCAGGCGGCCGCTCTCCGCGCGCGGCTGCAGTTGCCGCGACTGCTGCGTGCTCGCCGGATGTGGCTGCGGTTCGAGTTCGATCGACTGGAGGAAGACATCGCCGGTCTGCCGGCCGAGATCGAAGACCTAGAGGCCCGCATCGCGCGGCTCGCCGACGAAGTCGTCCCGCGCACGTTCGCCGACGAGAGCGAGCGCTTCCTCCACGACCGGCTGAGCCGGGTCCTGCCCGAACTCGAGGAGTTTCTCGCCGAGCAGGTGCCCGCGCTCGAGCAGCGCAGGCGTTGGGCCGAGGGCATCGAGGGCTGGACCCTCGCCCATCCGCACGCGGGAGCCACCTGGGACGAGGCCCGGGCTGCGATCGCCATGGCCGACGGCATCACCGCGCACGAGGCCTACGCGGAGGTCCCGCTCGAGCTGGAGCCGCAGCGCGGCCTGGTGCCGATCGGCATGAACCCCGTCACCCGGCTCTGGGAGTTCTACCACCTGCGATCGGCCTGGGATCCGGAGCGAGGCATCGACCCCGCCGAGCTCGCCATACCGCGCCACGCTGCGGATGGCGGCATCGATGTGGAGGAAGACACCGGCATCGTGTTCGTGCTGATCCCGGGCGGGACCGGCCTGTTCAACGCGCAGAGCCACGATCCCGACGGACCCAACTTCGATCCCTGGGCGGAGCCTTCGTCTCGTCCACAGACGATGCCCGTCCCGCCGTACTTCATCGCCCGGCACGAACTCACCCAAGGCCAGTGGTTGCGACTCAGCGGTGCGCTGCACCCATGCTTCAGCGGCCCAGGCAGTCTGACGGGTGAGCCTGCGCCGGCGGATCTCCGGCATCCCGTGGAGCGGGTGAGCTGGCTACAGGCCGACGCACTGCTGCGGTCCTGGGGGCTGATCATGCCGCAGCGCTCGTGGTGGGACTTCGCGGCGCGGGCTCGGCAGAGCGGGGCGTGGTACTTCGGCAGCGAGGTCGGCGACCTTCCCCGCTACGAGAACGTGGGTGACGCCTGCTACGTCCGGGGGATCCAGGGGGTCGGCTTCGGTGCGGGGCGCGAGGTCCCGTCGTTCGACGACGGCTACTACGACCATGCGCCGGTGGGGCGTTTCCTGCCCAACCCGTTCGGGCTGTACGACGTCTGCGGCAACGTCTGCGAGTGGACCATGACTCCCGCGCAGCGCCCGCGGCCCGGCGAGCCGCCGACATCGTATTGGATCTGCGGTGGAAACAGTCAGTCCGCGCCGGAGGAGGCGCGGCTGGTCCTGGTGGACAGGGCCAGCACTGACTACACGATGGGGACGATCGCGGTGCGGGCGGCGCGGGAAGTGAAGTGAATCGCTGGGTTCAGTCCCCGACGCGCCCCGGGCACGATGTCCCCATGCAGGACGAACCCGAACCCGAAGCCCCGCAGGGCCTGATGGTGCTGCGCACCGTGGCGATGCCGAAGGACACCAATCCCAACGGCGACATCTTCGGCGGCTGGATCATGTCGCAGATGGACCTCGGCGGCGGGCTGCTCGCCAAGGAGGTCGCGCGGGGCCGCGTGGTCACCGTCACCGCCGACAAGCTGACGTTCGTGCGGCCGGTGGCGGTGGGCGACACCGTCTGCGTCTACGGCGAGGTCACCCGGGTGGGGCGGACCTCGACCGACATCCGGCTGGAGACCTGGGCGCGTTCGCTGGTCACCGACTTCGCCAAGCCGCGGCACCTGGTGACCACCGGGACGTTCCGCTATGTGGCGATCGACGATGACGGCCGGCCGCGGGTCATTCCCCGCGACGAGCGGTTCGACGCGCTGCGCTGCTGAGGGGTGCGCGCACCCCGCGGTCTACTGCCGCGGGCGCAGATACCGCTCGAAGTGCGCGAGCAGCTTGCCCAGCAGGTAGCGGGCGTAGTGCGGTGGACGGGTCCAGCCGTGGGTGGCCGCGGGCGCGAACGCGAAGTCGAAGTCCTTGCCGGCGCGCATCAGCGCCTCGGCGAGATCGACGACGGTCTTGAAGGGCACGACCTGGTCCTGCATGCCGTGGATCAGCAGCAGCGGGTCTTCGAGGTTGGCGGCGTACCGGGCCGCGCCTCGGGCGAAGGCCTCGGGCAGGGTGTCGGGCGTGCGGACGATCGCCACGTCGTCGCTGCCGAAGAAGTAGGGATCCACCGCGGCCGCGCAGGCGACGCCGGCGTCGAACAGGCCGGGCTTCTTCAGCAGCGAGTAGACGGTGAGGGTGCCGCCGTAGCTGCTGCCCCAGATGCCGATCCGTTCCGGGTCGACGTAGGGCAGCGACTCCAGGTAGAGGACCGCGCTCTCCAGGTCGTCGAGGTCGCGGCCGGCGAAGTCGCCGAGGAACTGCTCGCGGAACTCCCGGCCGTAGCCGGTGCTGCCGCGGACGTCGACCTGCACGACCACGTAGCCGCGGGCGACCAGGAGCTGCTGGAACAGCCCGTAGAAGCCACCCCAGCGGTTGCGCACCGTGTTGGAGTAGACCGGGCCGAACAGCACCGGGTAGTGGCGGCCGGGTTCGAGGTGAGGGGGTTCGAGGATGCGGGCGTGCAGGGTGGCGGCGTCGTGACGGCTCGGGAACGTCACGTAGCGCGGCGTGGCGAGTCCCTCGGGCAGCACGTCGGCGTGCCGCGAGTCGGTGATGCGGCGCGGGCGTGCGCCGTCATCCGTGCCCACCACGAACAGCTCCGGCGGCTCGGTGTCGCTGCTGTGCAGGAAGGCGACGTGGCTGCCGTCGGGCGACGGGTGGGGGACCGCCTCGCCGGGGAGGTCGGTGACCCGGCTGGGCTGCGCGGCGTCGAGCGCGGTGCGGAACACGTGGCGCTCGTACGGGCTCGGCTCGTTCGAGTCGTAGAACACCGCGCCGTCGTCCGTGACCAGCGGGCCACCGGTGACGTCGAAGGCCGGGTCGGTCAGGAGCCGCGGTCGCGGGTCTTCGAGGCTCAGGGCGTAGAGGCCGTAGCGGTCGGCGAGGTCGGCGAGGATCACCACGTGCGCGCCGTCGGGATGCCAGGCCGAGGCGGCGTCGGTGTAGACGCGGGTCGCGCGGTGGTCGTGCCAGAGCTCGCGCAGCGCGTCGGTCGACGGATCGAACACGTGCAGCCGGCGGTCCTCGGCGGTGTCGGAGTCGCCGTCGATCAGCAGCAGCCCGTCCTTCGACCACGAGAAGTCGATGATCTTGTGGGCGGTGGGGTCGGGGAGGTCGAGGAACCGCAGCGCGCCGCTGGCCAGGTCGAGGATGCCGACCGTGCGTCGCTCGTTGGGTTGGCCGGGGTAGCTGCGACGCACCGGGTTGGGATCGGTCTCGTCGCCCAGGTAGTGCGGGAACGGCACCGCCGGCAGCGCGCGCCGATCGACGTGATGCACCGCGATCGTGCGGCTGTCGGGCGACCACGCGTAGGTCGGTCCGCCCCAGACGTAGCTGCCGATCTCGACGTCGCGGCGATGGTAGCGGCCGAGTGGCAGGTCGGAGAGCGGGGCCATGGCCACGTCGGTGACCTGCTCGATCGTCCCCGTCGCGAGGTCGAGCAGCCACAGATCGCCCTCGCGGAGGAACGACACCCGGCGGCCGTCGGGTGACACCGCGAGATCGCTCGCGCCGCCCTCGAGGCGGGCGATGGGGGTCGAGTCGCCGTCGAGGTCGGTGCGGCGCAGTTCGCCGGCACGCGTGTAGAGCAGGTGGTCGCCGTCGGGCAGCCACGCCATCCAACCGACGCTCGCGCGGCCCTCGGTCGGCTCGGTCAGTCGACGCAGGTCGGTGCCGTCGGCGTCGACGAGCCAGATCTCGCGCTGCGCGTCGTCCGGATGTTGCCAACGGAACGCCAGCCGCGTGCCGTCCGGTGCCCAACTCGGCGCGGACGGTGGCGAGCCGGTGAGCGGCGGGCCGGAGAGCAGGCGATCGAGGTCGAGTGTCGGGGCGGACGCGGCAGTCGTTTCGCGGGCTGGATGCTCGGAGTGGCTGTGGGACGCGCAGCCCCAGGCGAGCAGGCCTGCGAGGCAGGCGAGGGCGGTTCGCATGCGAGGCGTGCTATCCGATGCGGCGTCGGCCGGTCAAGCCGACGCGGAGCGCGCGGTCGTGGTCGGTCTCGCCGTGGCGGCTGCAGGCGGATCCGTACGTGCATGGCGGCGAGGTCTCTACGCGCCGGGCCCCGAGTCGCCCACGCGCGCGAGCGCGGCGCGCAGGACCGGGTCGTCGGGGTCGGCGTCGAAGCGCTCGCAGAAGTCCCGGAGCGCGGCCGAGCTGGCCGCGTGGTCGCCCTCCAGCGCGGCGACGAAGGCCATCACGAGTCCGTGCTGGATGACGTTCAGGAAGCCGAAGCGTCGATAGACGAGGCGACTGCGGGCTCGGAAGAACGCGCAGAAGCTCGGCAGGTCCGTCACCCTGGCGAAGTCGGCGAGCGCGCGTGGCACGAAGGTGTCGGCGCACTCACGGATCGCTCTGATCGGGACTGGGTCCGTATAGCCGGTGAGGAACTGGATCGCCTCACGCGGCACGTTGCCCGTCTCGTCGATCGGGTCGATCCGCAGGTCCATCACCGCGTTCTTCGACGACGTCTGCTTCCGGAACTTGCCGCCGCGGAAGCTCGGGGCCAGTCCGATGGAGACGCCCCAGAGCGGGGAGTAGGTCGCGCCCTTCAGGGCCTGGATCGCGAGGATCTCGCGGATCGGCAGCTTCGTCTCGCGCACCCAGGTGCGGCGCGTGGTCTGGAGGAAGCCGTGCTCGGCGAGTCGGGGACCGAACTCGGCCGCGAGCGCCGTGTCGAAGTCGGCAACGGTGGGCATCCTGGGGGTGTCCATGGTCTCGTTCTCGCGGATGCTCCTCGGCCGTGCTCAATCCCCGACCCGCGCCCACCAGCGCGCTGCGGCGTCGGTCTCGCCGAGCGACTCGTGCAGCTCGGCCAACGTTCTGGCGGCGACGTGGCTGGTGCGGTGGTTCTCGCCATGGGCCCCGACGAACAGGTTCCAGGCGGTCTCGAGGGCTTCGACTGCCTCGCGGCTGCGGCCGAGTTCGCGCAGGCAGGTGCCGCGGAAGTAGTGGGCCCGACCGAGCCAGGTGTCGTCGATGCTGGCATTGGCGGCGGCGGGCGGCAGGAGGGCGTCGTAGAGGGGCAGCGCGCGCTCGGCGGCACCGCCCTTCAGGACGCAGGTCGCCAAGTTCAGCAGGGCGTTGATCGTGCGGTCGTGGGTCTCGCCCAACAACTTCCGGCAGCGTTCGTAGCCCTGTTGCATCAGCGGCTCGGCGGCTGCGAAGTCGTTGCGGGCGTAGTGGACGCCGCCGAGGTTCTCGATCGCGGTGGTCACCAGCGAGTGGTCGTCGCCGAACAGCGCGCGGCGCAGGTCGAGCGAACTCTGCAGCAGCTCGGCGGCCTGCTCGAGGATCGCCTGATCCTGTGCCGCGGCGCCGCGGTCCTTCAACAGCTGGCCGAGGTTGTTGAGCGCGATCGAGTAGCTGCGGTGGCGGGTGCCGTAGATGCGCTCGGCATGCTCGAGGGCCCGGCGGTAGAGCTGCTCGGCGGCGTCCCAGTCCGCGGTGGCGCGCGACAGCAGCGCGCGGTCGTGCAGCAGGGAGGCCAACGACATCATCGCGTCCTGGTGGTCGGGATCGCTGGGATCGCCGTGCGCCTCGTACTGGGCCAGCAGGTTGCGGAGGATCGGCTCGGCCTCGTCGCGCCGGCCGAGGCGGGTCAGCGACCGCGCGATCTGTTCCCCGAGGGCCAGGGTGCGCGGATGGCCGTCGCCCAGCGTTCGGCGGGCCCGTTCCTGGGTGGCGCGGGCGCGGTCCAGGGCCTCTGCATAGCGACCTGCCGCCGAGTCGATCTCCATCAGCGCCTGCTCGGCGGCCAGCGTGGTCTCGGCGTCCGGACCGGCGGTCGCGACGAGCCGCGCGTGGGCCTGCGTGGCGAGGCGCTCGGCCGCGTCGAGTTCGTCGAGTGCCAACAGGCTCCGGGCCAGACGGACCTCGGTGTCGAGGGTGCGCGGATCTTCGGGGCCGAGCAGCTCCTTGCGGATGCGGGCGGCTTGCTCGAGGAAGCGACGGGCCTCCTGGAAGCGGCTCAGGCTGGCGTTGGCGGAACCCAGCAGGTGGCGCACCGCGGCGCCGGTCAGCGAGTCGTCGGGGAACGCGGCATCGACCCGGTCCGCGGCGCGGTCGAAGACCTCCGCGACGGTGAGCTCGCGGCCGCGGGCCTGGGCCGGCGTGACCCCGAGCAGCATCTCCTGGATCAGGAAGTCGTTGACGGCTTCGGCTTCGTCGCGGGCCAGGGTGATCGCGGCGACGGCGCGGGTCTGCTGGATCGCGAAGCCCACCAGCGCCAGCACCGCCAACACGAGCGCCACCGACCAGGCCGGGTGGCGGCGGCGCCAGCGCCAGACGCGGAGCAACGGTCCCGCCGGGCGGGCGCGGATCGACTGGTCCTGCCGCAGGCGCGCGAGGTCCTCGGCGAGATCGAGGGCACTCTGGTAGCGACGGCTCGGCTCCTTGGCCATCGCGGTCTGCAGCAGCACCGCGAAGTCCCGCGACAGGGTCGGGTTGCTGCGTCGCGGGTCGGGCGGCTCCTGGTGGAGGATCTCGAGGTAGAGCGCGTCGATGGTGGGTGCGGTGAAGGGCCGGACCAGGGTGGCCGCCTCGTAGAGCGAGACGCCGAGCGCGTAGACGTCGCAGCGCGCGTCGGCATCACGCGCCGTGCCGGCGATCTGCTCGGGCGCCATGTAGGCCGGCGTGCCGAAGCGTTCGCCGGTACGGGTCAGGGTCGGCTGGTCGCTGGTGGTGTCGAGCGCGAGTCCGAAGTCGAGCAGCACCGGTTCGCCGGCCGGCGTGATCATCACGTTGCCCGGCTTCACGTCGCGGTGCACCACGCCGTCGACGTGCGCGCGGTGCAGGCTGCGGGCCAGACGCTCGAACACCTCCAGCAACTCGTCGACCGCCGCGGGGCCGCGGTCTGCGCGCAGCGCGACCGTCTGCCCTGGACCGTGGGTCTCGCGGGTCCGCGCGATGCGCGCCGCCAGGGTCTCGCCGGGCACGTGGCGCATCGTCACGTAGAGGTGCGCGCCGTCCTGGCCGACGTCGAAGACCTCGCAGATGCAGGGGTCGTGCCAGCGCGATGCGGTCTGCGCCTCGCGACGCAGGCGCAGCTCCTGCTCGACCGACGCCAGGTCACGGGGCAGCAGCTTCAGCGCGACCTCGCGACCGAGGCGGACGTCGCGCGCCAGGTAGACCGTGGCCTGACCGCCGCGGCCGAGTTCGCGCAGCAGCTCGTAGGGGCCGATCCGGCGCAGGCCCTCGGGCTGCTGCTCCGGCTCGCTCAAGGCCGCGAACTCCTCGGCGATCGCGGCCTCGTGACCGGGAAACAGCGCCTGGTAGTCGGCGAGGCTCCGCGTGGTGCCGGCCGCCGCGTCGTCGGCGTAGCGGGCCAGAAAGTCGTGGCGCACGGCGAGGTCGTGGGAGTCGTCGTGCATCAGTCGATCTCGTCGAACACCGAGTCGGGCAAGGTCTCCCGGAGCTGCTGCAGCGCCTGTTGGAAGCGGCGGGTCACCGCGGAGTCGGACAGCTCGAGCCGGCGCGCGACCTCGCCGTTCGGCATCTGCTCGATCCCACGCAGGACCAGCACCTCGCGCAGTGGCTCTGGCAGGGCGGCGAGCGCCTGCTGCACTGCGGCGCCGCGGTCGACGCGCTCGATCCGGGTCAGCACTCCCGAGACATCGGCGGGCAGCGCCGCGAGGTCGTCCGCATCGTCACGGGTCGGCTTGCCGGTGAGGTGCTTGCGGACCAGGTGGTTCAGCCGCCGCAGCAGCGTGGTGGACAGGAAGCGCAGCAGCACCGGGGTCCAGCGGCCATCGCGGGGCGCGAGGTCGGGCAGGCGCGGCAGCGCGATCGACCAGACCTCCTGCACCAGGTCTTCCGGTTCGCACACGGTCGCGAGGCGGCCGCGCAGGCGGTAGCGCGCCTGGGCGAGCAGCAGCGGCGACAGGCGTTCGATCAGCCAGCCCTGGCTGTGCCGGTCGCCGGTCACGGCACGGCCGACGTGCATCGTGGTGAGTTCAGCGGGCGGAGGGTCGCTGCGGCTCCCGGACATCGGCCGGGAGCATAGCCGGGCCCGAGCGCGGTGCGATTCCGGGAGACCGCGCGCAAATCGTCGAGCGTGCGGTGATGGGGCGGGTGGCAGCGCACGGGACGCGGCCGCCAGCCGGGGGCTCCCCGGCGCTGTGAACCGAGGACTCTCCCATGGCTCGATCCGGACTTCGTCGTCTCTCCGTCTACACGTGGTGCATCTCGCCGGCCTGGGCGCTGGCCGTTGCACTCGCCCCGCTGGGGGCCCAGTCGGCCCTGCGCACCCATGACGGTGTGCAGACCGAGGACTTCCACGGCTTCGCGGTGGCGCGGCTGCTCGACCTGACCGGGGACGGCGTGCCCGACTATGCGGTCAGCTCGTCGAACAGTCGCTACGGCAGCCTGACCGGACGTGGTTCGGTGACCGTCTACTCGGGGGCCGACGGCAGCATCGTGCACATCATCCCGGGCGATCGCGCCGGCATGCGCTTCGGCTGGTCGATCTCGCGGCTCGGCGACGTGAATGGCGACGGCGTGCCGGACCTGGTGGTGGGGGCGCCGTACGACGACCGCGGCGGTTGGCACGCGGGTCTCGTGGCGGTGCATTCTGGCGCCGACGGGCGGGCGATCTGGCGGCAGGCGGGTCTCTCCGGCAACCCGAACCCGAGCTCGGGCCGGCCCCAGGAGGGTTCGCTGCTCGGCTGGTCGGTGAGCTTCCTGGACGACCTCGATGGCGACGGCTGCGTCGAGGTGGTCGCCGGCGCACCGACCGGTGACATCACCAACAGGGTGCCGGCGGTGTTCGTGTACTCGGGCCGGACCGGAGCATTGATGAGCGAGCTCAACGGCGACCGCAGCTTCGGCACCGCGCTGTGCACGCTTGGCGACCTCGACGGCGATGGCGCCGGTGACCTGTTGGTCGGCGCGCCCAAAGGCCTGGTGTCCGGAATGACTGCCGGCTACGCGTCGGTCTACTCGGCCAGGCTGCTCACGCGCCGCTACGCCCTCAACGCACCGTTCCTCATCATGGCCGGAGATGCGCCGAGTCGCGGGCTGGGGCGTGCGGTCGAACTCTTGGACGATGTCGATGGCGATGGTCGTCGGGACCTGATGATCGCGGCTGAGCGCGCCTACAACATCCCGGGCGCGCCGGCTCTCCACTCGCTGGTGGAGATCCGATCGGGCCGCGACGGGCGGGTCTTGCGTCGCCACGTCGGAGCTCAGACGGACGACGACTTCGGCGCGGCGCTGCGCAGCGTCGGCGACATGAACGGGGACGGCAAGTCGGAGTATGCGATCGGCTCTCCGTCGCGTGATGGCCTCAACGGCTTCGTCCAGGTCTTCGACGGCGCCACCGGCGATCTGCGGTTCGAGCGCGCCGGTGGTCCGCGCGAGCGGCTCGGCTACGCAATCGACCGGGTCGGCGATCTCGACGGCGACGCGGGGTCCGAAGTGCTGGTCGGCGCACCGCTGGCCGACTCCCGCGCGGTGAAGGCCGGCCGGGCCTACGTGCTCCGTTCGGCTCCGGACGGCAGCATCCGCTCCTTCGGCGTGGGCTGCGTGGGGCCGGCCGGACCCGCCGCCCTGAGCGTCACCGGCCCGGCGAGCGCCGGCTCCGATCTGCGGCTCTACTCCGGCGTGATGCTCCGTCCGATGCCCGGCACCCTGGTGTTCGGACTGTCGGCCACGCAATGGGCGGGCGGTGCCCTGCCGCTGCGGATGGCGGCGTTCGGCGCGCCAAACTGCTGGCTGAACGTCGAGCCGCGTGAACTCCTGCCGACGGTGGCGGACCAGCGGGTCGGTACGGGGTGGCAATGGCAGCAGACGGTGCGCCTGCCGAGCGGGTCGGCGGCATACGGCCAGCGGTTCTACCTGCAGTACCTGTCGATCGACCCCGGCGCGCCGGGTGGCTACGTGCTGTCGAACGGCGTCGAGGTGTGGATCGGCGGCTGAGATCAGCCGTCCTTCGCGGCCGCTTCGGCAGCCTTGACGGCACTGCCGGGGCGCGCGCCGGCGAGGAGCAGCGCGTCGACCAGCTCGCGCGGCCCGGTCTGCCGCGCGCGGTCGAGCGGCGTGTTGCCGGCCTTGTCGAGGACGTCGACCGCGGCGCCGGCGGCGAGCAGGCGCTCGAGGATCGCCAGCTTGTCGGCGGTCGCATCGAGTCCGGTCGCATTGCCGAGCCAATGCAGCGGCGCGGATTGGAAGTCGACGTCGCCGCTGACCGCGTTCGGGTCGGCGCCGTGTGCCAGCAGCAGTTCGACCGTGGACAGGCGCGCATTGCGCACCGCGTCGTGCAGCGGAGTCCAGCCGTCGAGGAGGGTTGCCGTGCGGGCCAGGTCGGGGTTGTTCGCAAGCAGGTCGCGGAGGCGCTCGTCGTCGCCTGCCGCCGCGGCGCTGCACGGTTCGAGGGTCGCGCCGAGGGCGAGCAACCGCTCGTAGAGCGCGCGGTGCGGACCGGCTTCGTCGCCCTGGGCGGCGACGTGCAGCGGCAGGAAGCCGGCGATCGGTCGGTCCACGTCGACGCGTGGATCGGCGAGCAGCAGCTCAGAGGCTTCGAGGTGGCCGTGGTGGATCGCGGTGAACAACGGCTCGAAGCCGTACTCGGTCTTCTGGGTCGGGTCGGCACCGGCGGCGAGGAGCTGCCGCATGATCGCGAGCTGGCCGTCGGCGGCGGCGTCGTACAGCGGCGTGAAGCCGAGGCGGCGCTGGGCCGAGACGTCGGCGCCGTGTTCGATCAAGACCGCGACGGTCTCGGGATCGTGGGCGATCACCGCGTGGGCCAGGGGCGTGTACAGGTACTCGTTGGTGGCGTTCGGGTCGGCGCCGCGGGCGAGCAGGTCGCGGGCGCGCGCGGCGTCGCCGACCATCGCGGCGCGGTGCAACGCCGTCTGGCCGTGGGAGTCGGCGGCGTCGACCGGGGCATGGGCCAGCGGGTCCTGGCGGAACAGCCGGAGGTCGCGCAGCTCGACGCGGGTGAGTCCGGCGCGGGCGCGCGGATCGAGGCGGATGCCGAGGCGGGTCAGTGGCGTGCCGTCGGGGATGATCGTGCTGTGCGGTCGGCGGTCGCCGCTCAATTCGTTGCGCAGCAGTTCGAGGGTCAGCGTGTGCCAGGCGCCGCGCGATGGCGGATCGACGACCAGGATGCCGCGCAGGTTGGTGGTGTCGCGTGGCTCGTCGAGCTGGATCAGCAGTGGCGCGTCCTGTGCGCCCTCGAGCAGCAGGTCGAAGCGCAGGAACTGGTCGGGACCGAGCGTGACCGCGGCGTCGCGCGGCAGGGTGATCTCGGTGCGCGCGCCGTAGGCGGCGGGGGTGTCAGGCGCAGCGACCGGGAGGACCAGCGTGCGTCCGCCGTCCTGGACCTCGGCGTCCGCGGCGCTGGCGTTGCCGTCCGGGCCGAAGCGGAGCGCGACCTCGGCGTGCACCGGGCCGGGCCAGCCGGCGGGGTCGGTCGTGGTCGTCGATGCTGCGCGGGCCGGGTCGGGTCGGGCGTTGCCGTCCGTCGCGGTTCCGGCGCAGGCTGCGAGGCCGACGGTGAGGCAGGCGAGGGCGAGTGGGGCGGAGTTCATGGCGGTGAGCACGGATGCTACTCGGCTCGCCGCGGGGCTCGGTTCGCTACCGATCCTCGAGGCGGAACTCGACCGGCACGTCGAGCTCGCTGGTGATCGGTTCGCCGTGGGCATTCTCGGCCGGCTCGTAGATCCAGGCGCGGACCGCGGTCAGCGCGGCTTCGTCGAGGCAGGCGTGGCCGGACGACTGGACCAGGGTCAAGTCGCGGACGCGGCCTTCGTCGTCGATCGCGAGACGGACCACGACCTCGCCCTCCCAGCCGCGGCGCAGCGCGATGCGCGGGTAGTCGGGCGGGGAGTTCCGATCGTCGATCGCCCGCGCCTCGACGTGGGCGGAGGGTGCCGACTCGACCGTCGGAGTTCGGGGCGCCGGTTCGGGTTCTGCGGGCGGCTCGGGAGTCGGGGTGGCGAGTCGCAGGTCGACGTTGCTCCTGGCGACTTCAGGCAGTCGGGCGGATGCGTCGTAGGGCGGTTCCGGGGTCCCCGGTCCACGATCGGCCGGCGCGAACTCGGCCGGCTCGGGCTCGACGATCTCCGGTTCGCGGAGGTCCGCCTCGACCGGTGGCGCCGGCTCGACCACCACGGGCTCGGCGGTGCGGGGCCGGTCGGGAACCGGGTCGACCGCGATGCGGGCCTCGCTGGGGCGGACCGTGATCCGCGCCGGGCGCCGCACCTCCGGCCAGCTCCCGGCCACGGCCAGACCGACCGCGGCGGCGAGGCCGGCGGCGTGGAGGGCCAGGGACAGGAGCAGGGCGGGACGGTTCACGACGGGTCGGCGGGGTCCAACGAGCCAACCCGCGGGCGGTTCGTCGGGTCGCGGATCTTTGCCGGAATCGTGGCCGAGCGACAGCCCGCCGGCCCGGATCGGCGCGCGGGGCCGGCGTCGGGCGTCGGGTGTCAGCAGTCAGGCCGCGATCCGTCGGCCCTGGACCGCCGCCAGGATCAGGGCGTCGATGCGGTGCAGTTGGCCGGCGTCGCGGGCG
The DNA here is from genome assembly GCA_030432695.1 of bacterium. GTDB lineage: Bacteria > Planctomycetota > UBA1135 > UBA1135 > UBA2386 > JAUILN01. The sequence continues at coordinate 192,673 of JAUILN010000006.1, forward strand.
GCGCGGACCACGCCCTGGACCCACAGCTCCGGAGCGCGGCCGCGGGCCGCCTCGCGGAGCGTCCAGGCGGCGGCGCGCTGGTCGGGGGCCATCGCCAGCACGATCCGCGCGGCGTCGGCCGCGGACCGGGGATCGTCGACCTCGTCCAGCGCGGCGATCCGGTCGGCGACCTCGTGGTCGCCGCGGGCCCGCAGTGCGGCGGGAACGAGCATGCGGAAGGTGTGGTCGGCGAGCAGCCACGCGCGCAGGTCGCGCAGTGCCCAGTCGCCGCGGGTGCCGACCAACCGGGGCGCGAGGGGGCGTAGCAGGCGGTCGCGGAGATCGTCGGGCAGCAGGTCGTTGGCGGCGCGGGTCACCGCGGTCAGCACCGGGCACGTGCACAGCGGTTCGTCGGAGTGGGTTTCGCCGGCGAGCCAGGCGACCAGCTCCATGGTGCAGAGGCCGTCCTCGCGCCGGGTGTGCGGGCCGCGTTCGAGCGGTCGACGGTGGAGCGGGAGGCCGCGGAAGGGATCGGACATCGGGGGACCGTGTCGGGTGGGCGCCGGGTTTGGGGGGTGACGCGGCCGCCGGACCGAGAAGGGTGACCCGGGATCGTCGCGAGGCAAGGCGCCGGGGTACGGTTGATCGGTCCGCGGTCCGGTGTTGGGACCTTCTGCGTGGCGCGCCGTGCCCGCGCATGCCGTCGACCGCAGGACGTCGGCGGTGCCGCGCGGATGTTGCACGCGCGAGCGTGCCCCTCGTAGCATCTGCGCGGTCCGGGCGCGCCGCGGCCGGCCTCGCAGGCAGACCCCCCCATGGCCACCCTCGCACTCGGAAGTGCGGAGCGCCCGCTCCGCGTCGCCGTCATCGGTTCCGGTCCCTCGGCGTTCTACGCCGTCGAGGCGCTGTTCAAGACCGCGAACCTCGCCTGCCGCGTCGACATGTTCGACCGACTGCCGACGCCCTACGGGCTGGTGCGCGGCGGCGTCGCGCCCGACCACCAGAAGATCAAGAGCGTGGTCAAGGTCTACGAGAAGATCGCGGCCGACTCCCGGCTGCGCTTCTTCGGCAACGTGATGCTGGGGCGCGACATCCAGATGGAGGACCTGGACGCGCACTACGACCACGTGGTGTTCGCGCACGGCAACGAGGGTGAGCGGGGCCTGGGCATCCCGGGCGAGGACCTTGCCGGCGTGCATTCGGCGACCGAGTTCGTCGGCTGGTACAACGGCCATCCCGACTTCGCCGACCGCGTCTTCGACCTCGCCAACGCCGAGCGTGTCGTGGTGGTCGGCAACGGCAACGTGGCGATGGACGTGACCCGGGTGCTGCTCCGCGATCCCGACGAGCTGGCGCCGACCGACATCTCGGAGGCAGCGCTCGAGGTGCTGCGCGCCAGCAAGGTCCGCGAGGTGGTGCTGCTGGGGCGGCGCGGTGCGGCGCAGGCGGCGTTCTCGCCCAAGGAGATCGAGGAGATCGCCAAGCTGAAGGGGGTCGAGGTGATCGTCGCGGCCGCCGACCAGCAGCCCGACCCGGTCTCCGCGGCGTGGCTCGCCGATGCCGCGCCCCGCTCCGCGCAGCGCAACGCCGAGTTCCTCGCGGAGTGCCCGAGCGAGCCGGTCGATGCCACGGCGCGTCGCGCGAGCTGCGTGTTCCGGGCTTCGCCGGTGGAACTCCACGGTGAGGGAGGGCGCGTGACGCGCGTCCGGGTGCAGCGCAACGAGCTGTATGCCGACGCCGACGGGACGCCGCGGCCGCGCGGCACCGACGAGCACTTCGAGGTCGAGGCGCAGCTGGTGTTCAAGGCGGTGGGCTACCGCGGCGTGCCGATCCCGGGCGTGCCGTTCTGCGAGAACCGTGGAGTGGTCCCCAACCAGGAAGGGCGGGTGCGCGAGGCTCCGGGGGGCGCGGTCCTGCCGGGGCGCTACGTGGTGGGGTGGGCCAAGCGGGGGCCCACGGGATTGATCGGGAACAACAGCCCGGACTCGAAGGCCACGATCGCGCACCTCGTCGAGGACCTCGCGGGCGCGACTGCCGCGGAACTGGCCGCCGAGGACGCCGAGCGCATGCCGGCCCTGTTGCGGGAGCGCGGCATCGACTTCGTCGACCTCGACGACTGGAACGCCTACGACGGCTGGGAGCGTTCCGAGGGTGAGCGGCTCGGCAAGGTGCGCCGGAAGCTGACCGACATCGCGGCGATCGTCGCGACGATGAAGGAGCTGCGCGGCGGCGACCGCTGACCCGCGGGCCACGCGTACAAAGGAACACGCGTACAAAGGAAGAGGCCGCACCCGAAATCCCCTCCCGGGTGCGGCCTCAGGACACGGCAAGTCCCTCTCTCTGTGCGGCCCGGCTGCCGTGCCGTGGATCCCTCCGATCCGGCCGGGCCGCTGTCTCTCGTTGCGAACCAAACGCCGGAGCTTCGTGATTGGCTCGAGACAGGGAACATCTCCGTGGACGGGGCCCCGAGGCCGGCGAGGACCTGCCGCTCGCCGACCGGGTCGTGCTGGTGACCGGCGGTGGCTGGAACCTGGGGCGCGCGGTGGCGGAAGCCTGTGCCGCGGCGGGGGCGTCGGTGATGTTGGCGGGTCGGCGGGCGGAGTTGCTCGAGGCGGCGGCTGACGGGATCCGGTCGGCCGGTGGAGTCGCCCTCGCAGCGCCGGCGGACTGCGCCGATCCGGACCGGGTCGAGGAGCTGGTGCTGTGGGCGGAGACCCGATTGGGACCGATCGACTGCTGCGCGGCGCTGGCCGGCGGCGCGGTGCAGACCCACCGCCTGGAGGAGTTCCCGCCCGCCGTCTGGGACGAGGTCTTCCGGGCGAACGTCCGCACCGCGTTCGTCTGCGCCCGCAGTCTGCTGCCGCGGTTCCGGAGGCTGGGGCGAGGCAGTCTGCTGTTCGCGGTCGGCGGCGGCGCCTTCCACCCCGAGCCGACTCCTGGGCTCTGCGCCTACGCCGCCGCGAAGGCAGCGGTGGCGCGGCTGACCGACCAATTGACCGCCGAGAACCTGGATGCCGCCTTCCGGGTCAACGCGCTCGAGCCCGGGACCGTGAAGACCGACGCGCAGCGGGCCGCCGCCGCGGCGCTGGCGGTCTGGATGCTGTCGGACGCGAGTGCACCCCTGCGCGGTCGGTGCCTGTCGGTGCACGACGAGGTGTCTCGTGATGCCGCCGGGGTGGCGCGCATCGAGGCCGCGATCCACCGCGCGCGGCTCAGGCGGTGTGCGCCGGACGCGGAGTGAGCGTTTGCTTCAGCGAGCGAGCCGGGTCGCGAGCCACGCGTCGGTCGTGAACGTCGGCTCGCGTGCGTCGAGCTGCGGCTTCAGCAGGCGTGGGCTCGGCTCGGGAGCTGCGTCGCAGCTGCGTGGGACCCCGAGTCGTCTGGCCAGGTCGGTGAAGTCGAGCCAGCGATCGAAGACGTGGAAGACGCGACCGCGCACCGCGTCGTCGCCGAGCGCGTCGGCGAGGATCCGGGCCGCGTCCGACGCGGTGACCGAGTAGGCCGCGAAGGCCTTGTCGATCCGGCCGGTCTCGCGGGCGGCGGTGACGAAGCGCGTCAGGTAGTCCCGATCGGGATCGGGGTAGTCGCCCAGCACCAGGCCGATGCGCCACACGCTGGTGTTGACACCCCAGGTCGCGGCACCCGCCACCAGCATCTTCTCGAGGGCCAACTTGTGGGCGCCGTAGAACTCGCTCGGCCAGAGCGGGAACGATTCGTCGAGCGGGATGCGGTCGGCGCCGGGCAGGCGGTGTGGATTCGGTCCGAACACCGCGAGGGTCGAGGTGAACAGCAGTTGGCCGAGGCGCGTGCGCGGCGCGCGCTCCAGCAGGCGGAGCGTGCCGACCACGTTATTCTGCACGAAGTGCTCCGCGACCGAGCGGCCTTCGCGTGGCGGGTCCTCCATGGGGCAGTAGGCCAGATGCACGATCGCGTCGGTGCCGTCGACCAGCTGGTCGAGCGCCTCGACATCGTCGAGTGCGCCGTCGATCCAGGTGACCCCTTCGCGGGTATCCGTCGTGCGCCCCGGATTCCGACGGCGCAGGCCACGGACCCGGTGGCCGCGTGCGAGGAGCTCGTCGAGCACCACGCCGCCGAGAGCACCCGTCCCACCAGTCAATGCGATCGTTCCGGGCTGTGGCATGCCCGCGACTTTTACAACGCGTGCCTGGCACCGGGTGTAAAAGTCACAGTCGCTTCAGGAAGCGGTACTCCTCGGTCGCCGACAGGTCGTGCAGCGGCCGGATCTCGCCGGTGCGTTGGTAGCCGAGGTGGGAGTAGACGGCGTGTGCGGTCTCGAACCGGGTGTCGGTCCAGAGCTCGATCAGTTTGCGGCCGGACGAGCGGGCGTGGTCTTCGACCAGCGCGCACAGCCGCCGGCCCATCCCGCGCCCACGCAGCCAGGGGTGCAGGTAGAGCTTCTTGAGTTCGACGCCGGGCTCGTCGTCGACGTCGTGCTCGCCGAGCGCGATCGTGCCGAGGATCCGGTCGTGCCAGGCGACCACCCAGAATCGGTCGTACGACCGCGAGGGTGCGAGCAGTCCGCGCTCCTCGCGGTCCACGTCGAGGAAGCAGTCCGGGTAGTCGGAGAAGCAGAGTCCGACCAATGCGACGATGCCGGGCGGATCCCGCAGGTCGTCGACCATGCGGATACCGAGTTCCTCGGCGGCGATCGGCGGGGCTGGTCGCTCCGCGAGCACCTGCACCGGCGAGGGTTGCAGGACGCGTCCGGGCGGCAGGATCGGTGCGGGGAGCGTCACTTGGCCGGCGTCGAATCGCGCTTCGCCTCGCCTCCCGGCCGGCGCGGTGCAGGCAGGAAGTGGATTCCGTCCTCGTTGCGCTTGCCGTCGACCGAGAACGCCTCGCGGTTGCGGAGGAAGTCCTTCACGTACTTGCTCGGGATCGCGAAGTTGAGGCCTTGGAAGCCCTGGTAGCCGGCGCTGTTCACACCGACCACCCGGCCGCTCAGGTCGAACAGCGGACCGCCCGAGTTGCCCGGATTGATGGGAACGTCGATCTGCAGCATGGTGTGCCCGCCGAACGACCGGTTGGCGACGCTGACGATGCCCTGTGTCACGGTGCGGTCGAGGCCGATCGGGGCGCCGATCGCGTAGACCGATTGACCCACCTCGACCTGTTCGCTGTCGCCCACATAGACGAACGGCAGCTCGATGCCCTCGGGCGGTTCGATCTTCACCAGCGCCAGGTCGATCTGCGGGTTCTGGGCCAGCACCTTGCAGTCGCGGAGCTTGTGGGTCCGCAGCGCGCCGTCCTCGGGCAGATACAGCAGGACATCGACTTCGAGTTCGCCGTCGACCACGTGGAAGTTGGTGACCACGTAGCCCTCGGGACTGGTCAGGAAGCCGGACCCCGAACCGGTCGGCGTCTCGATCTTCACCACCGCCGGGCCGACCGTCCGGGCACCGGCCGCGACCGGCAGCTCCGGCAGGTCGGCGGTCCGGAAGATGCCCTCGTCGTGGCTGCGGGTCGCGCGGCGCTCGGCCTCGCTACGCCGCACCACCGCCGCGATCGGCACGCGGACGATGTCGAAGCCGAGGTCGACGTAGATCGCGTCGGCGGTCTCCTTCACCACCGTGCCGCGGACCTGCCGGTCTTCGCCGAGGTGGAGGATCTCGACCCGTGGCCCGTCCGCAGTCGCTTCGATCCGCGGCGCAGGAGCGGGTTGCTGCGGCTGGACGGGAGCGCTGGTCGGATCCTGTTGGAGGAGTGCGAGTGCCAGGACGGCCGTGAGCATGGGCGGAGGATAGGCCGCGGCTCGCACCGATGCACCCCGGCCGCGCCGCGCGGCCGCGGAGATTGTCCGTCGCCGAGGAAGTCGCTGGGCCGGGCGCTACATTGCCCGGTCCATGTTCGCGAACCCCGCATCGCCCGCCCTGGCGCTCGGCCTGGCCGTCCTGCTCACGACGGCCGGGATCGGGCCCATGGCCCAGTCGTCTCCGCCACCCGTCGATCCAGCACTCCGGGCCCGGTTCGGGTTCGTGGGGCCGCTGCGCCACAAGATCGGCGACGGCCTCGATCTCCTGCAGGTCCGGGATCTCGACGGTGACGGGCGGGCCGAGATCGTCGTGGAGTATCCGCAGCGTGGCCGGCTCGACGTGCTGTCGTTCGATCCCGACGCCGCGGAGGGCGAGTCGATCCGCTCGAGGTCGGTCGACACCGGGGGCGTGTTGGCCGGCGTCCGGCTGGCGGACATCGATGGGGACGGCCGACCCGATCTCGTCACGCTCACCCAGGCCGGCCGGATCGCGGTGTTGGATCGGGCCGCCGGGGCGCAGCCGATCCGCGACGTCGAGGTGGGAGCGCCAGGTGGCAACAACTCCCTTCGCGCGGGCGACCTGGATGGTGATGGCACCGAGGAGCTGGTCTGTCTGACCCAGGACGGGATCCGCGTGGTCCGCGATCTCGCCGGGACTCCGCAGGTCGGCGTCGCGCTCGCACTCGGCGAGGACCGCCCGCGCTCGTTCCTGCTCACCGACGTGGATGGAGACGACCGGCTCGACGTGGTGCTCACCACCGGCGACGAGCGGATGCCGCTGCGCATTGCACTTGGTGACGGCGCCGGTGGCTTCGGCTCGTGGCTGCTGTTCCCCCTGCCGCGGCTCGGCCGCGCGTTCGCCGGCGCGGGATTCGCGGGCGATCCGACGTTGGCGATCTTCCGGGACGCCCGCGGACGACTGGTGGAACACCGCGTGACGCGTGCCGACGCCGCGGGCGAGGCGCGGGCGGTGCAATTCGTCGCGATGCCCGGCGTGAAGCGTGGCGCGTTTCCGTTCGCCCATGCCGACGTCGACGGCGACGGTGCTCCCGACCTGGTCCTGGCGCAGCCGGAGCGGGCCGAGCTGACCATCCTGCTGGAGCGCGACGGCTCGTTCGAGGCGGAGACGGTGCCGACGCTGGCCGGGGTCTCGGGGCTCGCGGCGGGGGACGTCGACGGCGATGGCCGGACCGACCTGCTGCTGGCGAGTCCCGAGGAGAAGACCCTGTCGTGGTGGAGCGGTGCCTGGCCGCGCGATCGCTTTCCCGAGCGCATCGTCGCCGGTATCGAGCCGGTGGCCGTGGCCGTCGGCCCGGATGCCGCGATTCTCACACTGGTGAAGGGGCGCCGCGAGGGCGAGCTGCATCGCATCCGGTGGGACGGTGCAGGGTTCTCGGCGCCGGAGCAGGTCGCGAAGATCGACCGGTTGTCGGGTGAGCCGCAGCGGCTCCTGTGCGGTGAGTTCGATCCCACGCCCGGCTACGACGTCGCGGTGGTGCTGCCCGGTGATGGGCTCCGGGTGTTCCGGAGTGACGGGAACGGCGGATTCACCGGCATCGACAGCCGTGACGACGGCGCGGCCGAGATCGGTCCGAAGGTCGAGGACGGCGCGGTCGCCGTGGTCCGCCACGCGGCCGGCGACGCACTGCTGATCTGTCGGGGGCGCTACGCACGCATCGTCCGGCTCGACGCAACGGGCCAGCCGTTGGTGCTCGAGCAGCGCAACGCGCCGGCCGGCGCCGAGGAACTCACTCTCGGTACCCTACAGGCCGAGAGCGCGGAGCTGTTCGTCGACCGCAAGAGCGGCAAGCTGTTCCGCTTGCAGGGCACCGCCGCGCCGGAGCCGGTCACGCTGCCGGCGCTCGGAGCGACCCACGTCCTCGACCATGGCGGCGATGCGCTGGTGCTCGGTCGCACCGGCGTCGCGCGCGTCCGCTTCGGTGCCGGTTGGGTGATCGACGAGGTCCGCAACCATGAGCCGCCTACCGAGTCGACCCGCTACTTCCTCGGCCTCGCCGCCGACCTCGACTCCGACGGCGCCGCCGAACTGGCGCTCGCCGACGGGGACCTCCACGGTGTGCAGGTCCTCGTCGCCGCGGCCGACTCGTTGCAGCGCGCGTTGGCGATGCCGGTGTTCGAGCCCGCCGACGGCAGCGACGAGATCTGGGAGCCACGGATGCTGGCAGCCGGCGACGTCGACGGAGATGGTGCGACCGACCTGGTCCTGGTCGCGTTCGACCGCGTGCTGATCTACTTGCAGGAGACTCGATGAAGACCCTGACGACCCTGTCGGCGTGCACGGCCCTCGGCCTCGCGACCGTTCTCCCGGCTCAGGAGCCGGACCCGTTCCGCTTCGTGCCGGCCGACGCCGCGGTGGTGATCCAGATCGACGGCCCGGTGAAGCTGCGCGAGCGGTTCGCCAAGACCAACGCGTTCCTGATGCTGATGAGTCCCGAGGCCGAAGAGGCCTGGGAGATGTTCGACGACGGCGTGCAGGAGATGGTCGAGAGTGCCCGCGAGGAGGGGGTCGACCTGCAGCCGTTCGTCGATGCGCTCGGCGACTATGCGGGTCGGCTGACCATCTCGATGTCGTTCGACCACGAGTCGTTGACCCCGGACGACTTCGATGCGCCCGAGCCGCCGCTGCAGCACATGTTCGTCACGGTCGCGCTGACACCGGATGACGACACCGATCTGGCGGACATCGCGGTGCGGATCTCGGAGGCGGTGGAGGACTCCGGGCAGGCGTTGGCGAGCCTCGACGTCGGTGCCGGCATGCTCGCCATCGAAGACCCCGACAGCGAGGTCGCGATGGGCTTGCCGACCGTGCTCGATGGTCATCTCGTGGCCGCATTCGGCGGCCGGGTCGAAGAGCGCATGCAGGGTCTCCTCGACGGCGAGGGTCGGATGCAGCCCTCGCTCGGCGAGGCCGATGCCGCGGCGGGCGTGTGGATGCACGTGACTCCGCGACTTCGCGACATGCTGATGGCGTTCGCCGGACACGCGATGGCCGAGGAGACCGACCTGCAGGCCGACGAGGCCGCCGCAGCGATCCAGACCCTGCTCAGGATGGATGGCTTCCGGGACTTCACGCTGCGGGTCCGGCCCGGCGGTCCGCGTATCGTCGAGGACTGGGAACTGCGTGCCGACCCGACCCTGCCGTCGGTGGTCGACTTCTTCCAGCCCAGCCGCGCCGTCGCATCGCTGCTGGAACTCATGCCGCGCGACCTCGCGAGCTTCACGACCCTGAGCATCGACTTCGGTCTGGTGCTCGACACCATCATCGGCTTCGGCGAACTCCTCGGCGAGTTCGATCGGGACGTGGTGATGGACGGGTTCCGTGGCGAGACCGGATTCGATCTCCAGGCCGACTTCCTCGACCGGCTGACCGGAGAGGTGGCCGTCCTCGAGGCCCCGGCCGACGAGGATGCCGAGCCGGATATGCCCGGAGGCATGAGCATCGGCATGATGCTCGGCGGTTCGATGTGTCTCGCCTTCGGGCTCGACGATGCGACGGTGTTCGCGGAGACGGTCGACAAGCTGCTGCGACAGACCGGTCTGCACGCGGCGCGCAAGACCAGCGAGTACCGTGACCGCGACCTCTACTCGTTGACCGTCGGCGGCTTCCTGCAGTTCGACTACGGCTTCGTGGACGGCGCGATGCTGCTGAGCATGGGGCCGGGCGGCGGAGACGTGATCCGCGGCGTGGTCGACCGTGCGGTCGCGCGGGCCGAGGGTCGGGAGGCAGGAGCGTGGCCCGAAGGCGTGACTTCGCGGCTCGAGCAGGTCACCGGCACCTGGCGCGATCTGTCGGTGTCCCGCAACGTCCTCGATCCGAACCTGATCGTGATGGCCGTCGAGGAGAGCCTCGGCGGCCTGGGGCCTGATGGTGCCATGCCGGAGGAACTCGACGAGCGGACCGTCCGGGTCATCGAGACCCTGGTGCGGCTGCAGAAGGAGTTCGACCTCGAGACCCAGGTCTCGGTCGGCCGCTACGAGGACGGCCGGCTGTTGCTGCAGCGGAGCTGGTGACCTTCCAGCGTTGACCGACTCCGTGCGGGGGTCAGGCTCCCGCGTAGCCCGGCGCCCGACCCGCGAGCATCGAGCCCAGGGTCCGCGCCACGCTGCTGTCGGTGGCGCCGATCAGCCCGGTGAGCACGCTGTGGTGCTGGGCGGGGATCGCGCCGCTGCGCAGCGCCCGGTCGAGCGCCTCCTGTTCGTCGCGGGCCTCGCCGCGGCGGATCGTGCAGCTGCCGAACAGGGTGATCGCGGCCCACGACAGGCCTTCGTCGAGGCGTGCCAGCCAGGCGTCCAGCTGATCGAGGCGGATCCGGCCGGAGTCGACCAGCGACTTCAGGGCGGTGTATTCCTCCGCCAGGGTCGGCAGGACGATCTCGGAGCCGCCGAAGATCGTCAGCACGATGCCGCGGTCCGGCGCGGCGAGGCGGTCCAGCAGGCTCTTGCGGCCCGGTTCTCCCGCGCGGCGTTCCTCCTCGATCGCGCGCTCGGCGAGGGTGGGGGCCTTCAGTTCCAGATAGCCGAACAGGCTGAAGGCCGAAAAGGCTCGCGCGGTGGCGGCGGCCTGCGAGTAGGAGAAGATCGAGTAGGCGAACATCGGGGACCTCCGGGGCGGTGCTGGGGCCGCGCTTGCGACTCGGCTTCGGGAGATTTCGCCGGCGGGGGGAATCTTCTCATCCCGGTCGGCTCGAACTAAGGGCCCGTTCGTATGGTCTCGCCCTCACCCGGGCCGGCCCGTCCGGAACCCGGGTAGAGGTGCCGATGGCCCCTGCCGCGGGCCGCTCCCGAGACCCCTCGTCCAACAGACCCCTCGATCTCCGAAGGACCGCAGATGAAGACCCTGACCCTTTCCCTCGTTCTCGCCGCCTCGTTCCTCGCCCCTCTCAGCGCGCAGCGCTACGGCGGGATCAACCGCAACGCCCCGACCGTCGAGTCGTCGATCACCTTCGCGAAGGCCGGCAAGCTGTCGATCTCCTACGCCGCGCTGAACTTCGGTGAAGGTTCGACGATCAAGGCGCTGAAGGAGAACGCGCAGGCCCGCGAGCGTCACAACTCGGCTGCGAAGTCGACGCCTGTGGGCACCCTGACCTTGCCCGCTGCGATGAGCATGGGTGGTAAGAACGTCGACGCCGGTGAGTACGGCGTCCACTTCCTGGTCAACGACGACGGCGACTTCGTCCTGACCCTGTCGCACGAGGTCGACGGCGAAGCTCAGCTGATCCAGTGGGATCTCGACCTGCAGGAAGGTGAAACGACCCGTCAGCGCCTCGTGATGATGCCGATTGCGGGCAACGGCGATGGCGAAGCGACCATCCATCTCCACTTCGGCAACCTGGCCTGCGACATCCCGCTCGCGCCCGCCAAGAAGGGCTGAGCGAGGCGGTTGGCGTGGCTTCGAGCCACACGCTGCTCAGGCACCGTCGTCGCGCATTGCAGCAGCTCGTTTGAGATCCTCGATCTCGAACTCCTGGCCGTCGTAGCGGATGCGGCCCCGGCGGCCCGCGATCCACAGGCTCCATAGGCCGAGCAGTGTGCCGTAGGGCTGGCTCAGCGGGCTCGCGAGCGCCGCCCACAGCGGCGCGCGGTGGATGCGCGCGATCAGGGTTGCCGGGATCACCTGGCTCGCCAACCCGACGACTGCCAGCAGGCCCCAGTCGTTGCCCGAGAACGCTCCGGCGATCGCGATCCAGAACGCGACTTCGGTGAGCAGCACCGCGAAGGCGGCAAGCGGGATCCGGTAGCCGATCGCTGCGAGGATGCGCAGCAGCAGTTCAATGGCGTCGCGGCTGGTGTAGGCGCGCAAGCGGGTGAGTTCGTCGGTGGCGTGCACCGCCGCGATCCGCTCGCCACGCGCGTGCAGCGTCGCGTCGAGGTGCGAGTCGGCGAGCGGGTCGAGGCGCTCCGCGGGGCCGTCGGGGTTGCCGGCGCGCCAGGTCTCGTTGCGGATCAGCCGGGGGCATCGCCGGACCTGCAGCGCTTCGCTGCGCTGGCCGGAGGCCAGGGCGGCCAGCTCCGGGATGCCATCGACCCAGGCGGAGAGCGCGAGCACCGGCGCCGGGCGTCGGGCCTCGGCCGGCACCAGCAGCAGCGAGCGGGACCGATCCCGATCGGCGTCGGCGACTGCACGGGCGATCGTCGAAGGATCGCCGGGCACCACGAGTTCTTCGCAGAGCAGCAGCCAGTCGCAGGCCAGGTGGGTGGCGCCGTCGCGCAGCGCGTGGCGGGCCGGCAGGCGGTCGACCCGGGCGTCGACCCGTTCGACGCGCACCTGGCGGAGCGAGTCGGCGTCACCGCAGCCCGCCGCCTCCGCGAAGCGCGCCAGCTCGGCTTCGAGTTCCGGGCCCGGCCGGTCGGCTACGAGCACCAGCTCGACGTCGACTCCGACCTGGCGCAGCCAGCTCTCGCAGATCCCTGCGAGCGTGTGGCCGGCGAGGTCTTCGGCGTCCGGCCGGAGAACCAGGACCACGCCGACCCAGGGGCGCACGCCGTGGGCGGGTGGCGGGCCGAGGAACGGGATCCGCGACAGCGCCAGGCAAGACCGCAGCGAGCGGAAGAACCAGAAGGCGCCGGTGACCGCGAAGGTCAGGTGGAAGGAGGACTCGGCCACGTGAGAAGGTCGAGTCTAGTCGACACGGGACCGTTCCGGACGGCCGCGACCGAATCGGGAACAGTCTCGGAGCCGCCGGCGGCTCCGGGCCGGGCGGTCACTTGCCGAAGGAGCGGACGATCTGCACCAAGGCGTCGACGACCTCGGGCTTGTCGGCGAGGTCGGGGTTGGGCGGCATGATCGGCGACAGCCCGACGGCGGGACCACCCTCGAGGATGACCTTGGCGAGTCGCTCGTCGGTCACACTCTCCTGCCAGGCCTTGTCCGAGTAGTCGCGCGGCTTCGGGTTGAGACTGGCTCCGACGGCACCATCGCCCTTGCCCGTCAGGCCGTGGCAGGTCGAGCAGACGGTCTTGAAGCGGGTCTTCGCGGCGGTCATCGCCGCACTGTCGCCATCCTGCGGCTCCAGGGTCGGCTTGGCGCCGCCCGCGGCGCCGCTGCCGGACTCGCCGCCGCCATCGGCGGCCTTCTCGCCTCCGCAGGCGGCCAGGATCGCGAGGGTGACCGCCGCGGCGGCCGTGAACAGGCTCTTGTGGATCTGCATCAGGGTTCCTTCGGAGATGATTGGCCCGCGGAACGGGACCGCGCCACTTGGATTTCGTGCTCCTCGCACCCGCGTGTTTTCCCTCGCTGGTTCGGAGGCGACGCAGTCCGCGGCTATCCTGCGTGGCTCGCCGTCCGGTCGGGCGGCCGCTTCCGATTCCCCGATACGACCCCGCCACCGCGCGATGTCCAACGCCATCTCCCGCGTCCCCGTCGCCGTCAACGAACCCGTCCTCGGCTACCGTCCCGGCAGTCCCGAGCGCGCCGACCTGCAGGCTGCCGTCCAGGCGATGCGCGCCGAGACGATCGACATCCCGATCATCATCGGTGGTGAGGAGATCCGCACCGGCAACACCGCCGAGAACACCTGCCCGCACCAGCACGGCCACGTGCTCGCGACCTGGCACAAGGCCGATGCATCGCACGTCGCCAAGGCCGCCGAGGCCTGCAAGGCGGCCGCGGCCGACTGGGCGGCGATGCCCTGGGAGGACCGGGCCGCGATCTTCCTGAAGGCCGCCGACCTGCTGGCCGGCCCGTGGCGGCAGAAGCTCAACGGCTCGACGATGCTCGGTCAGAGCAAGACCTCGCACCAGGCCGAGATCGACAGCGCCTGCGAGCTGATCGACTTCTTCCGGTTCAACGCGCAGTTCATGCGCGAGCTGTACGAGGAGCAGCCGTTGTCGTCGCCCGGCTGTTGGAACCGCGTCGAGCAGCGCCCCCTCGAGGGCTTCGTGTTCGCGGTCACGCCGTTCAACTTCACCTCGATCGCCGGCAACCTGCCCACCGCGCCCGCCATGATGGGCAACACGGCGATCTGGAAGCCGGCGTCGTCGGCGATCTACTCGGGCTACTACATCATGAAGCTGCTCGAGGAGGCGGGGCTGCCGCCCGGCGTGATCAACTTCGTGCCGGGCAGCGGTGCGACGATCGGTGATCCGGCGATCGCCCATCCCGACTTCGCCGGGGTCCACTTCACCGGCTCGACCGCGGTGTTCCAGGGCATGTGGGGGCGCATCGGTGCGCACATCGCCGACTACAGGAGCTACCCGCGGATCGTCGGCGAGACCGGCGGCAAGGACTTCGTGTTCGCGCACCCGAGCGCGCACGTCGAGGCGCTGGTGACCGCCTTGGTCCGCGGCGCGTTCGAGTTCCAGGGTCAGAAGTGCTCCGCGGCGAGCCGGGCCTACGTTCCGGCCTCCTTGTGGCCGCGCGTGAAGGAGATGTTGGTCGAACAGGTCCGTGGCCTGCCGATGGGTTCGCCCGAGGTCTACACCAACTTCATGGGCGCGGTGATCGACAAGAGCGCGTTCCGCGACATCACCGGTTACATCGACTTCGCGAAGCAGTCGGCCGATCTGGAGATCCTGGCGGGCGGTGAGTACGACGACTCGGAGGGCTGGTTCATCAGGCCGACGGTGGTCGAGTCGAAGACGCCGGATTCGAAGCTGATGGTCGAGGAGATCTTCGGCCCGGTGCTGACCGTGCACGTCTACGACGACGCGAAGCTCGACGAGGCGTTGGTCGGATGTGATACGGCCTCGGCGTATGCGTTGACCGGCGCGGTGTTTGCCCAGGATCGCCAGGCCGTGGTGAAGATCGCCGCCGCGCTGCGCAACACCGCCGGCAACTTCTACATCAACGACAAGCCGACCGGCGCGGTGGTGGGCCAGCAGCCGTTCGGCGGCAGTCGGGCGTCGGGAACCAACGACAAGGCCGGCAGCAAGCTGAACCTGATGCGCTGGGTGTCGACGCGGACCATCAAGGAGACGTTCGTGCCGCCGACCGACTACCGCTACCCGTTCATGGCGGAGTGACGATGGCGGCGCCGACCGAGGCCGGGGCCGGTCCGCTGGTCCACCTGCTCGACGGGACCTGGGAGCTGTTCCGGGCCTACTTCGCGGCACCCGGTGCCAAGGCACCCGACGGGCGCGAGGTCGGTGCCGCGCGCGGGCTGCTGCGTTCGCTGGCGGCGTTGTTGCGCGACGAGGCCGTGACCCACGTCGGCATCGCCTTCGACACGGTGGTCGAGTCGTTCCGCAACGCGATGTTCGACGGCTACAAGACCGGCGAAGGCATCGAGCCGGCGTTGCTGCAGCAGTTCCCGCTGGCCGAAGAGGTCGCGGCGGCGTTGGGGCTGGTGGTCTGGCCGATGAAGGAGTTCGAGGCCGACGACGCCCTCGCCACCGCCGCGGCCCGGCTGAGCGCCGACCCGGCCGTCGGCCAGGTTCGTCTGTGTTCGCCCGACAAGGACCTCGCGCAGTGCGTAGCCGGAGACCGCGTGGTGCAGATGGACCGCAAGTCGGGCGTGCTGCACGGCCAAGATGCGGTCCGGGAGCGCTACGGGATCGAGCCGGAGTCGATCCCCGACTGGCTCGGTTTGGTGGGCGACGCGGCGGACGGCATCCCGGGGATCCCGCGTTGGGGGGCCAAGTCGGCATCCGCAGTGCTCGCGGAGTATCGACACGTCGAGGCGATCCCGGATGCCGCCGCCGACTGGTCGGTCAAGGTTCGCGGCGCCGATGCCCTTGCCACCAATCTCGCCGAGCGCCGCGGCGACGCGGTGCTGTTCCGGGATCTTGCCGTGCTGCGCACCGACGTGCCGATCGATGCCGGGCTCGAAGCTCTTTTCTGGGGTGGCCCCGACGAGGCCGCGTTGGCGACGGTCTGTCGACGCCTCGGCGTGGCGCCGCCGCGCTTCGACCGGCCGGATGGACCGCGGTGAAGCGACCCGTAGCTCCCGAGCGCGCCGGTTGCGGAACGCTCCCGGGCGGGCTATCCCGAGCCATCGACCCGCACACCACTGAATCGAGATGAGGATCACCAAGGTCTATACCCGCGCCGGCGACAAGGGCACCACCCGCCTCGTCGGAGGTCAGGAACTCGCCAAGGACGCGCCGCGCATCGAGGCCTACGGCACGGTCGACGAGCTCAATGCCGTGCTCGGTCTGGCGCGGACCTTCAACGGCCGTAGCGAGACCGAAGGCGATGCCGGCGAGCGCATCGATGCGGTGCTCCGGGTGGTGCAGAACGATCTGTTCTCGGTGGGGAGCGACCTCGCCACCCTGCCGAGCGATCGCTGGGAAGGCATGCCGCGGGTGGGGGCTGCCGATATCGAGCTGCTGGAGCGCTGGTGCGACGAGTTCAATGCCGACCTGGAGCCCTTGAAGGAGTTCATCCTTCCCGGCGGTGGTGCGGTGGGAGCGTTCCTGCATCAGGCGCGCACCGTGTGCCGTCGCGCCGAGCGGCAGATCGTCGCGCTCGCGCACGTCGAAAGTGGGACGCACGACGAGTCGTTGGCCTACGTGAACCGGCTCTCCGATCTGCTGTTCGTGCTTTCTCGCTGGGCGGCCAAGGCGCACGGCGAGCAGGAGTATCTCTGGCAGCGCGAGCCGCGCGCAGAGTCCTGAAGGGTCGCCCCGGAGCGCCGCTACAGGCGCTCGATCTGACCGGCGAGCGAGACGATGCGCTGGCGGTCGGAGACGACGACGCCCTTGTTCGACTCCTTGGTGACCGCGAAGGCGAACGCCTCGGAGACGGCGAGCTTGGCATCGATCGGCACGTAGAGCGTGCCGTCTGCGGCGCGCGTGCCGTCGCGTTGCGGATCGAAGACTCCGCCGTCGACCGGATGTGCCTTGTCGCGTTCGCCGTCGAAGATCCACAGCTGCAACGCGTCCTGGTCGGCCACCGGCCCGAGGCCGCGGAACGTCATCACGCCGCGCTGTCTGACGGGGTCCCAGAGCACTTCGCCCTCGGGTGACTTCGCATCGCCAGGCATCGTCCACTCATAGCGGACCAGGCGGGTATTCGACTGGCCTCCGGCCAGCTCCGAGTAGAGGGCCTCGCCGTCGGCGGCGACCGGCGCTTCGCTGGTGGGGCGGGTCAGGAACAATCCGAGTGCGGCCAGCAGGGATGCCGCCGCCAGGAGCTGGGTCCAGAGCAGCCTGCGTCGCAGGCCGTCGTCACCCACAGGTCCTTCGGATCCGGAGGGTTCCGTTGATCCGGCCTCGCGCGATCCCGTCCGGTCAGTGCGTGGGGCAGCGTCGACCGCGGCACCCCGGTGGGCCCGGGACACGGACGGGCCAGGACCGGCCATGTGGGAGGGACTGACGTCGGAGCGCGCGGCGGGACGACGCACTTTCGCCACGTCCGCGAGCTTCAGACCCTTCTCGCTCGCCAGGAAATGCAGCGCCATCGCTTCCATGCGAGCCCGAACGTCCGCCGGGGGCGACTCGGGCGACGCGGTGACCAGTGACGCCGCGAGGGCCGCACCGGTGGTCTCCAGTGCCACGCGCTCGGCCGCGTGTTGGTCCATGTTCGCGGCGAGTGATTCGAGTTCGAGAGCCTCGGCGTCGTCGAGACCCCAGAGGACCTCGTCGGCCAGCAGTTCCTGATAACGGCCGATCGAGCCGTCGCCCGTGGAGCGATCGGAGTGCTGCGAACTCATGCCGAACCCTCCCCGGAAGCACCGATGCCGGCATCGCCCGCGACGATCGGATCGTCGATACCCAGTGTGCGGCGGATCTTGATCAGCCCCCGACGGGCGAGGCTCTTCACCGTGCCCAGCGGCATGCCGGTCTGCTCGCTGATCTGACTGTGGGAGCGGCCGTGGACCAGCGAGAGCTCGAGGACATGCTGCTGCTCGGGCCGCAGGGTCTTCAACACCTTGGTGATGCGAGCGGCTTCGTCCTTGATCGCGACGCGGTCCGGCTCCGGCGCGGCAGCGACGATTTCGTGCTCCGGCAGGACATCGGGCTTGGGCGTGCGCTTCATCCGACGCGCGCGGTCGATCAGTCGTCGCCGTGCGATCATCGCGATGAAGGTCTGCTCCGCCGCGACGCTGGGGTCGTAGCGATCCGCACTGCGCCAGACCTCCAGGAAGATCTCCTGCACGGCATCCTCGGCATCCTGCGGGGTAGGCGAATGCCGGCGAGCGAGGCTCCAGACCAGGCCGCTGTAGCGTTCGAGGAACGCGTCCATGGCGGCCGGCCGGCCCTCAGCGACTTGGTGGAGGATGCAAGTCTGGGTCATCTGGTCGGACGACACGACCGTCGCATTGAAGCAGACGGCACGTGGCGTCGCAATCCGGATGTGCGGTGTGACCGCGGTCAAGGAATCGGCCCTCTCGGGGTCTCAGTTCGGGAGGATGACGGAATCGATGACGTGGACGATGCCATTGGACACGCGCACGTCCGACATCACGACTCCGGCTCCGTCGACGGTCACCCGGCCGTCCCGGATACCGATCGAGACCTTGCCGCCCTGCAGCGTCGTCGCCTCACCCGCTCCGACGGCGGTCCGCGCATCGACCGCGCCGGAGACGACGTGGTACTTCAGGATCGCCTGGAGCTTGCTCTTGTTCTCCGGCTTCAGGAGGTTCGCGACGGTGCCTTCCGGCAGCTTCGCGAAGGCCTCGTCGGTCGGTGCGAAGACCGTCAAGGGCCCGTCGCCGGCGAGGGCCTCGGCCAGTCCGGCCGCCTTGGCTGCGGCGAGCAGAGTGTCGAAGGTGCCGCATTGCTGCGCGATCCCCACGATCGTGGCCGGCAGCATCACCGAGTCGACGACGTGGATGATGCCATTGCTGCACTCGATGTCGGTCTTCACGACGTTGGCGCCGCCGATCGTCACGCCTGCCTCCGAGGCGTGCACGACGAGCGACAGATCGGCGAGCGAGCTCAGCTGGGTCGACTCGACGACCTTCGCGGCCGGCACGCTGCCTGCGACGACGTGATACTTGAGGATCGTCTGGAGCTTGCCCTTGTTCTCGGGCTTCAGCAGTCCGGCCACGGTGCCGGCCGGAAGGGCGTCGAACGCGTCGTCGGTCGGGGCGAAGACCGTGAGCGGTCCGTCGCCACGCAGCGCGTCGACGAGGCCGGCCGCCTTGGCGGCGGCGAGCAGTGTTCCGAACTGACCTGCGGCAGCCGCAGTGTCGACGATGTCGTCGCTGGCGCGGAGCGCGGCGGCAGGCGCTGCAACTTGAGCAGCGGAGAAGGCAGGGAGGGCGGCGAGGAAGGCGGTCGCGAAGACCGAGGCATGGATCTGCATCGTGGGGTTCCCGTTCTGGATGGACGCGTTGGGTAGTTCCGCTGAGGGGTTCCCGGTGGCGAACGCCGGGCAACGGGTCGGCCGCGTGTTCGGCATTCGTCGAGCCTCCGGATGCCTCCTTGGTGCGGGTTTTCCTCGTCGTGCTCCGCTGCCCGGAATCCTGCCGGGTTCCGAATCCGGGACCTGACCGGTCGCGAAGCGCGGCGCCGACTCGCGGAAGCAGCCCCCTGAAGCGCGAGTCCTCTCCACCACCACGCGCCGCTCGGCCTCCATGCCCGGCGGCCTGCCACAAGAGTTCCCATGTTCCACCGCTTCGCCGCGGCCCTCGTGGTCGCATCGTTCTCCCTCGCCTCGATCGATGGTGCACGCGCACAGGATGCGACGCTGACCGTCCTCCACGGCGTGCCGGGTCTCTCTGCGCCCGTCGAAGTCTTCGCCAACGGCGGTCGTCTCTTCGCCTTCGACTTCGGCGATCAGGAGGGTCCGCTCGCGTTGCCTGCCGGCAGCTATGCGATCGACATCCAGCTCAATGGAGCGTCGATCCTCAACGCCAACGTCCCGCTGTCCGCCGGTGTCGACTACAGCGCGATCGCCCATCTCGACGCAGCCGGTTCACCGACCATCTCGCTGTTCACCAACGACTCGTCGAACCTCACCCTGCCGTCGAGCCGGTTGACCGTGCGGCATACCGCGCAGGCACCCGCGGTCGACGTCGTCCTCAGTCAGGGCGGCTCGCAGGTCGCGCGCTTCGCCAACCTGTCGAATCCCAACGAGGTCGCCGCCGACGTCGCGCCGGGAACCTACTCGGCCGAGCTGTTCGTCGCCGGCACCAGCACGCGGGCCTTCGGTCCGGTCGACGTGCGGCTCGAGGACGGCTACGCCTACGCGGTCTACGCGGTCGGCGACGTCAGCGGGCCGAGCTTCCGCCTGTTGATCCAACGCAGCGACCTCGCGGCCCGGGTCACCGTGGTGCACGGCATTCCCGGGCTGCCGGCTCCGGTCGACGTGTTCGCAGGCAATACCCGGCTGTTCTCGTTCGACTTCGGCGAGATCCAGGGTCCGCTGGTCCTGAACCCCGGCGCCTACGCATTGTCCGTGCGCCTGCAGGGGCAGACGGTGCTGAGCGCGAACCCGACGGTCGCCGCCGGCGACGATGTGTCGATCGTCGCCCACCTCGACGCGACCGGTGCGAACAACGTCCTGTCGGTCTTCCCCAACGACGTCAGCGAGCTGTCGTCGGGTGCGCGTCTGTCGGTCCGGCACACCGCTGCTGCACCCGCGGTCGATGTCGGTCTGGATGCTGGCGGCTCGCGCTTCGCGACCCTGTCGAACCTGTCCAATGGCCAGTCGACGACCGCCGAGGTTCCGTCGGGCATCTACGAGGCCAACCTCTTCGCGGCGGGCACCTCGAACCGCGCCTTCGGTCCGGCCGTCCTGAAGCCGGCGAGCGACGTGCACTACCTGGTCTATGCGATCGGTGATCTGACCGGGGGCAGCTTCCAGCTCGCGATCCAGACCATCGACCTGGGCTTCGCCGCGCCGGGTGATCTGACCGCCACGGTGCTCGGCACCGGCTGCGGTCCGGCGATCGCGGTCGCGTCCTCGCAGGTCGAGTTCGGCGCACCGTTCACTCTGACCGCGAGCGGTGCCGACGCGGACGTCATGGGCGTCCTCAACGTCGGCGACAGTGATTCGATGTTCGGTGGGCAGAGCCTGCCGGCGTCGCTCACCGCGCTCGGCGCACCGGGGTGCTTCCTCAGCACCAACGTCCTGGCGGTCCACCCGCTGATGACGGATGGCAACGGCGACGCCGAGGCGTCCCTGTTCATCCCGAACAGCACGTTCGGCAGCCTCCCCGACCT
The DNA here is from genome assembly GCA_030432695.1 of bacterium. Lineage (GTDB taxonomy): Bacteria > Planctomycetota > UBA1135 > UBA1135 > UBA2386 > JAUILN01. The sequence goes on from JAUILN010000006.1 coordinate 213,497, forward strand.
CTACTTCCAGTTCGCGACGCTGAGCAACGCGAATGCGCTGGGCGTCGTGACCTCGGACTACGTCGAGCTGCGGCAGAACTGATTGCATTCCAGGTCGCGCGTGCCGCGCGGCCACACGACTTCGAGGGGTCTCCGCAACCCTCCCCGCGACGGCGGTCGCTCCTTCGGGGGCGGCCGCCGTCTTGCATTGGGTCGGGCAGCGACGTCTGAAGGCGTCGAGAATCCTCTCGATTCCGTCTGAACCGATCGCGGAGCGCTCCGTTCGGCGCGGCCCTCGTTTCACCCCTCGATATGCATACTCTCGTCTACCGAAACCGCCGCTTCGGTGTTCCTGCCGCCATTCCGTCGTTGGTCTCGTCGTTGATGCTGCTGGGGGCTCCCACCCTGATGGCGCAGTCCGGCGACACCATTCCCCAGGAGCCGGTCCCGGTCACGGAGCCCGAGGAGGATCCGAAGAATCGAGCGCCGGACGCTGGCACCGGCACGCCCCGGCGCTCCGAGAAGGTCGTCGTCAGTGGTTCCCGCTCTGCCCAGGATCCATTCGAGATCCCGTTCACCAGCTCGGTGATCGACTCGGCCGACCTCCGCGAGCGCCAGTACCGCTCGACCCCTCAGGCGCTGCGTGATGTTCCCGGTGTCCTGCTCCAGGAGACCGCCTACGGCCACGGCTCGCCCTACATCCGTGGCTTCACGAGCTTCCGCACGCTGTTCCTGATCGATGGCATCCGGCTGAACAACTCGGTCTTCAGGCCCGGCCCGAACCAGTACTGGAACACGGTCGATCCCTTCTCCCTCGACCGGATCGAGGTCCTCAAGGGTCCGAATTCGGTGCTCTACGGCTCCGACGCGGTGGGTGGCACCGTGCAGGCCTTCTCGCGGGCGCCAACCCGCCGGAGCGGCGACGACGGCGAGGTGATGTTCGGCGGCCGGACCATGGTCCGCTACGGCTCTGCCGACGACTCGATCATCGGTCGCGGCGAGGTCGAGATGGGCTACGAGCATGAAGGCGGCGCCTGGTCGGGCCTGATGTTCGGCGGCACGGGCAAGCACTTCGACGACCTCGAGGCGGGCGCCTCGACCGGCAACCAGCTCTACACCGGCTACGACGAGCTCGACTTCGACGCCAAGTTCGTCCACGACTTCGGCAACGGCCTCGGCCTCACGATCGCGCACCAGAGTGTCCAGCAGCGCGATGTGCCGCGGACGCACAGGACGATCTTCGCCAACGGCTGGCGCGGCACCGATCTCGGCAGCGACCTGGAGCGCGAGTTCGATCAGGACCGCACGCTCACCTACATCCAGTTCTACGGCGACGATCTCGGCGGAGCGATCGATGCGTTCAAGATCAGCGCCTCGCTGCACAACCAGGAGGAGCGTCGCGACCGCACCCGCAGCAACGGCAACCAGGAGGCGACCGGGTTCGACGTCGACACCTGGGGTCTGTGGGCCCAGGCGGAGTCCGAGACCGGCATCGGCCGACTCACCTATGGCGCCGAGTGGTACCACGACGAGGTCGACTCGTTCTTCGAGCGCGTCGGAACGCCGGCGCAGCCGGGAGACGACCTCTCCGGTCCGATCGCCGACGACTCGACCTACGACCTGTTCGCGGTGTTCGTCCAGGACACCTTCGAGGTCGACGACCAGCTGTCGTTCACCCTCGGTGGTCGCTTCAACTACGCGGCGGCGAAGTCCGACAAGGTGCGTGATCCGGATACCGGCAACGCGATCTCGGTCGACGACTCCTGGGACGACTTCGTGTTCAGCGCCCGTGGTCGCTACGAAGTCGTGCCCGACGAGGTCGCGATCTATGGCGGCGTGAGCCAGGGCTTCCGCGCGCCGAACCTCTCCGACCTGAGCCGCTTCGACGACGCCCGGACCAACGAGTTCGAGGTGCCTTCGACCGGCCTCGATGCCGAGCGCTACATCCAGTACGAGATCGGCATGAAGATCGAGGAGCCCACCTGGGCCGCGGAGACCGCGTTCTTCTACACCGACATCCAGGATCAGATCCTGCGCTTCCCGACCGGCAACATGATCGGGACCAACGACGAGGTGCGGAAGGCCAACGTCGGCGACGGCTACGTCTACGGCATCGAGTTCGGTGGCTCGTTCCGGATCGTCGACGAGGTCACGCTGTTCGGCAACGCGGCGTTCCTCGAGGGGCAGGTCGAGAACTACGTGTCACCGGGCGTCGAGCAGCAGACGTGGCTCACCCGCATGATGCCGCTCACCTACCAGGTCGGTGTGCGCTGGGACGACATCGTCCACGATCGGTTCTGGGCCGAGACACGGCTGGTTCGTGCCGAGAAGGCCGACAAGCTGTCGTTCGGCGACATGGGCGACACGTCGCGCATCCCGATGGGTGGCACACCGGCCTACACCGTCTGGGATATCGGTGCAGGTGCGCGCCTCAGTGACGACTCGGACCTCGTCGTGCGGGTCGAGAACCTCACCGACGACGACTACCGGATCCACGGATCGGGTCTGAACCGTCCGGGGCGCAACTTCCTGTTCGCGCTCGAAACGCGTTTCTGACCGGCTCCCGCGCTCCGCAGCGAGTCACCCGCGCTCCGCGGCAATTCAGTCGTCGAGCGCGGCCTGCAGGATCTCGATCGCGTCGCGGATCGCGTCCTTCAGCCGCGCGTTCTCGACCTGCGCGGCTTCTTCGATCTGCGCGATCGCCTGGCGCAGCGCGCCCTCGACCGACGGAGTCGATCCCGCCGCGGGCATCCGGTGCTTCACGGCCGAGGGGCGGCCGACGGCGCGCGGCGCGGACGGCCGCCGCGTGGGGGTGCGGGGCGCTTCGTCGTCCTCGAACTCTTCCTCGACCTCGACCGCGCGCTGCTTCGGCTTGCGCTTCGCCGGCTCGGCCATGCCGAGCAGCACCTTCGCCGAGTGCAGGCTGCGCCCTGACAGTCCCACGCCGCGGGTCATGGCTTCGTCGCGGAAGTCCCTGAAGTTGGCCTCGCGGTCCTGGAGCAGCTTGTAGACGCAGAACAGGATGCCTTCCTTGGCATCCGGGAAGTGGCCGCGCAGCCGCACCAGCGCGTCGTCCCACGACTCGCCGAGAACCGCGTCCGGAGCGCCCCTGCCCGATTCCGGGCGCTCGATACCCCCGTCCGACTCCGTTTCCTCGTCCTGCGACTCCATCTGCTCCTCCTCGTCGTGGGAACGGGTCGCCTTTTTCTCGGCGGCCCGCGTCTCGGCCTTCAGGCCCTCAGAGCCCATGATGTTCGAGGGGTCGAACGGAAACATGTCGGTATCGGTCATCGCGGGGTCCATTTCGGATACGGGCATAGGATGCGGCTACCGGGCGATTGTCACTTCCCGGGCTTCTGGAAGATATGGACCGCCATGCTATGGACGGCCTCCGCGGCTTCCATCACCGCCTCGGGCAATGTCGGGTGGGCGTGGATCGTCGACGCGACGTCCTCGGTGGTCGCGCCCAGCTCGATCGCCAGCGCGGCCTCGGCGATCAGCTCGGTGACCTCGGGGCCGATCATATGCACACCGAGGACCTTGTCGGTGTTCTTGTCGGACACCACCTTGGCCCAGCCCTCGGGCTCGTTGATCGACAGCGCTCGACCCGAGGCAGCGAACGGGAACTTGCCCTCGACCGGCTCGAAACCGCGCTCCTTGGCCTCGTCGCTGCTCAGCCCGACGCTGGCGATCTCCGGATCGGTGAAGATCACCGCCGGGATGCAGGCCGGGTCGTAGGCGGCGCCCTTGTCGCCGGCGATCGCGGCGGCGGCGATCAGGCCCTCGTGCGAGCCCTTGTGGGCCAGCATCGGCTGGCCGGCGCAGTCGCCGATCGCCCAGATGCCCTTGACGTTGGTCTGGCGCTGGGCGTCGACGCCGATGAAGCCGCGCTCGTCGACCTTCACACCGACCTCCTCCAGGCCGAGGCCCTTGCCGTTGGGACGGCGGCCGACGGTGGACAGCACCACGTCGCACTGGAACTTCTCGATCTTGCCGTCGCCGACGTCGACCTGGACCACCAGGCCGGCCTTGGTCTGCTCGTAGCCGACCGCCTTGGCACCGAGGTGCACCGGGATCTTCTTCTTCTTGAGCGAGCGGCCCATCTCCTTGGACAGCTCGGCCTCCATGCCCGGCAGCACCCGGTCCATGAACTCGATCACCCGGATCTCGCTACCGAGGTTGTGGTAGACGAGGCCGAGCTCGAGGCCGATGTAGCCACCGCCGATGACCAGCATCCGCTCGGGGATCTGTTTGGGGGCGAGCGCCTCGGTGGAGCTCCAGACGTGCTCGCCGTCGAACGCGAAGCCGGGGATCTCGATCGGGGTCGAGCCGACTGCCACGACGACGTTCTTCGCCTCGATCGTCTGCTTCTTGCCGTCCTTGTCGGTCACCTCGACCTTACCGGGTGCGGTGACCTTCGCGGTGCCGTCGAAGGTGTCGACCTTGTGGTTCTTCAGCAGCCCGCCGACGCCGCCGGTGAGCTTGCCGACGATGCCCTGCTTCCACTCGACCATCTTGGCGACGTCGAGCTTCGGTTCGCCGACCTGGATGCCCATCACGTCGGCTTCCTTGATCTTCTTGAGCGTCTTGCCGGCGTTGATCAGCGCCTTGCTGGGGATGCAGCCGACGTTCAGGCAGACGCCACCCATGTACTGCTTCTCCACCACGGCGGTCTTCAGGCCGAGCTGGGCGCAGCGGATCGCGCAGACGTAGCCGGCGGGGCCGGCACCGAGGACGAGGACGTCGTAGCTCATGTCAGGGAAGTCTCGGAGGGGTATGCGTGGGCTTGGGAGAGCTGGTGGCGGATCAGTCCGCCAGCCAGTCCCGGTAGTCGGCGAGGAGGCCCGGCGTGGGCTCGGCGAAGACGTCGGTGATCAGCGTCTCGCGCGCGGGCGGTCCAGCGGCCTCGGCTTCGCGGATCGCCTCGTTGACCTCGGCGGCGATCCGGTCCTGCAGGCCCTGCTCGTCGTCGGCCGACCAGTTGCCGGCCTGCTCGAGGTGGCGGCGCAGGCGTTCGACCGGATCGCGCTGCTCCCAGGCGGCGACCTCGGCCTCGTCGCGGTAGCGGCTCGGGTCGTCGGACGAGGAGTGGCCGAGGCGCCGATAGGTCACCAGCTCCAGGAACGTGGGGCCGTCACCCTGCCTGGCCCGCTGAGCGGCCTCGCGGGTCGCCGCGTACACCGCGAGCACGTCGTTGCCGTCGACCCGGACCGACGGCATACCGTAGGCGTCGGCCTTCATCGCCAGGGTCTCCGACGCGCTCTGCATGCTGATCGGCACCGAGATCGCCCACTGGTTGTTCTGGCAGATGAGCACGCACGGCGCCTTGTACACCGCGGCGAAGTTCATTCCCGAGTGGAAGTCGTTGGCGCTGGTCGCTCCGTCGCCCATGTAGCCGGCGACCACCACGTCGTCGCCGCGCAGCCGCGCCGCCATCGCCGCGCCGACCGCGTGGCTGATCTGCGTGCCGATCACCGACGACATGCCGTAGTAGTTGCCTTCCTTGAAGGTGTAGTGGCACGGCATCTGGCGGCCCTTGCAGCGATCGAGGTCGTTGCCGATGAGCTGCGCGATCGCCACGTGCAGCGGCAGGCCGCGCATCAGTGCGGCGGCGCCTTCGCGGAGTGCCGGGAAGATCCAGTCGCGGTCCTCGAGGGCGGCGACCGAGCCGACCGTGGCCGCTTCCTGGCCGAGGATCGGGCCGTAGAAGCCGATCCGGCCCTGGCGCTGGAGCACCAGCATGCGGCGGTCGAACTCGCGGACGCGCACCATGGTCTCGTACAGGTGCAGCAGCGTCTCGGTGGGCAGGCCCGGGTCGCGATTCGGATCGAGGGAGCCATCCTCCTTGAGGACGCTCAGCATGCGCGCGCTGCCGGCGACCTGGCCGGGGGCACTCTTTCGCGGGGCCTTGCGGGAGCCGGACTTGCGGCGCGGGGCGCTCTTGCGGGCCATCAGTGTCTCCGTGGTTCTCGAGAGTTCGGCATCGCGCCGCGGGGTCGGGCGGTCCGTGGGCGACGCTGCGCTCAGACCGCGCCGAGCAGCAGCTTCCGCGGGTTCTCGAGGAGATCCTTGATGACGTTCATCCAGCGGGCGCCGGTGGCACCGTCGACGATGCGGTGGTCGATGCTCACCGACAGGTACATCACGCTGCCGGGCACGATCTCGCCCGCGGCGTTGATCACCGGGGTCTGCTTGATCGCGTGGACGCCGAGGATGGCGACCTCGGGGAAGTTGATGACCGGCGTCGCGAACAGTCCGCCGATGTTGCCGGCGTTGGTGATCGTGAAGGTGCCGCCCTGCAGCTGGTCGACGCCGACCTTGCCGTCACGGGTCGCCGCGGCGAGTTCCTGCAGCTCCTTGGCGAGCTGGGCGATCGACTTCTTGTCGACGTCCTTCAACACCGGAACGATCAGGCCCTGCTCGGTGTCGGTGGCGATGCCGAAGTTGTGGTAGTGCTTGATGACCAGCTCGTTGGTCGACTCGTCGAGCGCCGAGTTCATCATCGGGAACTTGCGGTGCGCCTCGACCACGGCCTTCATGATGAACGGCAGGTAGGTCACGTTGATGCCGTCGTCGGCATACATCGCCTTGGCCTCCTTGCGCAGCTTCACCAGCTCGGTCACGTCGATGTCGTCGACGTAGGTGAAGTGGGCCGCGGTGTTCTTCGACCGCGACATGGCGTCGGCGATCTTGCGGCGCAGACCGCGGAACGGAATGCGCTCCTCGATCTGTCCCTGCCCGGCGGCCGGGGGGATCGAGATCGGGGCGTGCGTCGGGCGGGCGGGGGGGCTGGCCGCGGGTGCCTTGGCAGCCGGCGCGGCTGCTCCGCCGGCGTGGCGCTCGAGGTCCTCGTTCGTGACCCGGCCGCTGGGGCCGGTACCCTCGACCTTGCCGAGATCGATGCCCATCTCTCGGGCGCGCTTGCGGGTAGCGGGCGCGGCGAGCACCTTGCCGGGCTCGGCCTGCTCGAACGCGGCGGGAGCTTCGGGGGCCGGCTGCGCCGGGGCGGGCTCGGGCTTCGCCGTGTCCTGCTTCGGTGCTGCGGGCGCGGCCTCCTGCTTCGCCGGGGCCGGTGCGGAGCCGCCACTTCCGCCACCGGCGCCGTCGAGATCGAACACCGCGATCACCGACTCGACCGGAACGATGTCGCCCTCCTTGGCCTTCAGCTCTTTCACCACGCCGTCGTACGGCGCGGTGATCATGACCGTGGCCTTGTCCGTCATGACCTCGACGAACTCGTCCTCTTCCTTGACGGTCTGACCTTCGCTGACCTTCCAGGAGACGATCTCGCCCTCGGCGATGCCTTCTCCGATGTCCGGAAGCTTGAACTCCTTGATGGTCATGTCTGCAGGGCTCTTTCTGTCGGGGGTGTGCGAGTGGGAATGCGATCGGGTCCGGTGAGCTGAAGCGGCGACGGGTCACCCGCCGCGCGGCCTCACCAGTTGAAGGTCTTCTCGATGCCGGCGACGACGCGGCGGACGTCGGGCATGTAGAGGTGCTCGAGCGCGTAGGGGAACGGCGTGTCGAAGCCTGCGACGCGGACCACCGGGCCCTCGAGGTGGCCGATCGCCTTCTCGGCGACGATCGCGGCGATCTCGGCGCCGAATCCGCAGGTCTTGGGCGCCTCGTAGACCGACACGCAGCGGCCGGTCTTCCGGACCGACTCGAGGATCAGCTCCTCGTCGAGCGGCACCAGCGAGCGCGGGTCGATGATCTCCACGCTCTTGCCCTGCTGCTGCATCGCCTCGGCGGCCTTCTCGGCGACCGGGACCATCGCGCCGTAGGCGACCACGGTCACGTCGGTGCCCTCGCGGACCACGCGGCCCTTGCCGAGCGGCACCACGTGCTCGCCCTCGGGGACCTCGCCCTTCACCGAGCGGTAGGACCGCTTCGGCTCCAGGAACATCACCGGATCCTCGTCGCGGATCGAGCTGATCAGCAGGCCCTTGGCGTCGGCCGGGGTCGAGGGGATCACCACCTTCAGCCCAGGCGTGTGGCAGAAGTAGGCCTCGCTCGACTGGCTGTGGTAGTGGCCGCCGCGGATGCCGCCGCCGTACGGGGTGCGGATCACCATCGGGCAGGTGTACTCACCGCCCGAGCGGTAGCGCATCTTGGCTGCCTCCGACACGATCTGATCGAAGGCCGGGTAGATGAAGTCGAGGAACTGGATCTCGGCGATCGGGCGGATGCCGTAGACGGCCATGCCGACCGCGGCGCCGATGATGCCGCACTCCGACAGCGGGGTGTCGAAGCAGCGCTGGTCACCGAACTCCTCCTGGATGCCGGTGGTGGCGCCGAAGACGCCGCCCTTCTTGCCGACGTCCTCGCCGAACACGACCACCCGGTCGTCGTTCCGCATCTCGTGACGCAGCGCGTCGGTCACCGCTTCGATCAGCGTGCTCTGGGCCATGGGGGTGAATGGGTTGGGATGTGTGCTGACTCCGGACGTGCACGGTTGCTGGCCGCCTTCGACGGAGTCGTATGTGAGCTGTGGATCCGTTGCGTCGAGAGGTGCCCGCTCGAAGAGCGAGTGACCCTCCGTGGCCGCGAAGGCGGCCGCCGACTCACAACGGGAATTCGCCGATGTCGTCGGCTTCGGGCCCCTCGAGGCTCTCGAGCTGGCGCTGCTGCTCGCGGAGCTGCGGCGTCGGGTTCATGAACACGTCTTCGAACAACGAGGCCAGCGGCGGCTTGGGCCGGGCTTCGGCGCGCTTGATCGCCGCGTTCAGCTCTTCCTTGATCGCCGCGGCGCGCTCGTCCTCCCAGTCCTGCGACCACAGGCCGCGCTTGGTGAGGTAGCGCTGGAAGCGCTGCAGGGGATCCCGCTGCTTCCACGACTCCCACTCGGCCTCGTCGCGGTAGCGCGCCGCGTCGTCGGAGCTGGAATGCGAGCCCATGCGGTAGGTGACGGTCTCGACCAGGGTCGGGCCATCGCCCTTACGGGCCCGCTCGACCGCCTCCTTGCAGACACGGTAGACGGCCAGCACGTCGTTGCCGTCGACCCGGATCCCCGGCATGCCGTAGGCGGCGGCCTTGGCGGCGATCGTCTCGCTGGCGGTCTGGCCCTTCAGCGGCACCGAGATCGCCCACTGGTTGTTTTCGCAGACGAACACCACCGGTGCCTTGTAGACCCCGGCGAAGTTCAGCCCCGAGTGGAAGTCGTTCGAGCTGGTGCCGCCGTCACCGAAGTAGGTCATGAAGACCGTGTCGTCGCCGCGGATCCGCGCCGCCATGCCGGCGCCGGCAGCCTGGGTGATCTGGGTGCCGATCGGCGAGCTGATCGAGACGAAGTTGGCCGACCGGAAGCTGTAGTGCACCGGCATCTGCCGGCCCTTGCTGGTGTCGACGTCGTTGCCGTACCACTCGTTGGCAAGGTCGTCGAACGACACGCCGCGGAGGATCGGGATGCCGGGCTGGCGGTAGGCCGGGAAGAACCAGTCGGAGTCGCGCAGCGCCGCGGCCGAGCCGACGTGCGACGCCTCCTGGCCCAGCGCCTGCAGGTAGAAGCCGATCCGGCCCTGTCGCTGCAGGGCCAATGCGCGCTCGTCCATGATGCGCGCGGCGAGCATCGTCGCGTAGAGCCGCTTGAGTTCGGCGTCGGACAGGTTCGGGTCCTTGTCCTTCGCCGCGCGGCCGTCCTTCTCGATGATCGTGAGCAGTTCGGTGCTGGACATCAGATCTCCGTCGGCGCCGCGTTCCGGCGCTCGAGCATGCCTGCGATATAGAATTCCGCCGCCTTGTAGGAGGACCGGACCAGCGGGCCGGAGGCGACGTAGAGGAAGCCCTTGCGCAGCGCGCGCTGTTCGTGGGCCTTGAACCGCGCCGGCGAGACGTGCTCGCGCACCGGCAGGTGCTTCAGCGTCGGGCGCAGGTACTGGCCGAGGGTGACCACGTCGACCTGGTACTCGCGCAGGTCGTCCATGGTCTGGTCGACCTCGCGCTCGGACTCGCCGAGGCCGAGCATGATCGATGACTTGGTGACGACGCCGGGGTTCAGCTCCTTGGCCCTCCGCAGCACCTCGAGGGACTGCACGTAGCTGCAGCGTTGGTCGCGGACCCGCGGGGTGAGGCGCAGCACGGTCTCGACGTTGTGCGCGAAGACATCCGGCCCGCCGTCGAGGACCCGCTGGATCTTGGACGCGTCGCCCTGGAAGTCGCCGGTCAGCGCCTCGACCAGGATCTTCGGGTCGCGTCGCTTGATCGCGGCGATGGTGTCCGCGATGTGGGCGGCACCGCCGTCGTCGAGGTCGTCGCGATCGACCATCGTCAGCACCACGTAGCGCAGGCCCATCGCCACGACCGAGTCGGCGACCTTGTCGGGCTCGGCCGAGTCCACCGGCTGGCCCTTGCCGTTGGTCTTCACCGCGCAGAACCGGCAGCCGCGGGTGCAGGTGTCGCCGAGCACCATGAAGGTCGCGGTGCCGCCGGCCCAGCACTCGCCCATGTTCGGACAGCGGGCCTCCTCGCAGACCGTGTGCAGATCACGGTCGCGGAGGATGCGGGTCAGGCGCTGCACCGTTTCGCCGTGCGGGCGGGGCACCTTCAGCCAACCCGGCTTCTCGCCCGGGGTGACCCGGCCGAACCGTCCTTTGGGGCTGTTGCTCATCGCGTGGTCGACTCGGCAGGGATCGGGGCCGGAGGCGTCGCGCGCCGTCCAGCCGCCGAATCGGGGCGGCGAGGATAGGTGGGGCGGGAGGTGGGCGGAAGGGTCGGAGCCGTGACATTCGCACGAGTATGTCATCTTGACATACCGGTGCGTATGTCATTCACTCCAACCACCGCTCCTGGCGGAGCTTCCGACCATGGCTCGACGCATCGATCCGGACCTGCGCAGTCGCATCCTGGCAGCGGCGACCGAGGCCTTCGCGACCCGCGGCTTCGCCGAGACCACGATGGAGCAGATCGGCGTGGGGGCGGGGGTGACGAAGGGCGGGGTCTACTTCCACTTCCGCACCAAGGAGCAGTTGTTCTTCGCGCTGGTCGACGAGGCGCGCGGCCGCCTGCGCGAGGACCTCGAGGGCGTGGCCCGTAGTCAGGCTCACGGTGCCGGCACGCTGCAGGGACTGATCGCCGCCTGGCTCGGTTTCCACTTCGACGACCCGGCGCGTGCGCGGCTCTTGCGGGTCCTCGCCGCCGAGCTGCGCGGTCGCTTCACCTCGACGCTGCGCGAAGACTTGCGCTCGGAGCAGCGCGCACTCCGGGCCCGGGTCCGGGAGGCGCTGGTCCGCGGCAACCGCGACGGCACCCTGTTCGCCGAGGACCCGGTGCTGGTCGCGTTCCTGATGGTCGGGGCCCTGCACGGGATGGTCGACCAATGGCTCAATGCTCCCGAGGACGTCGCGCCGTTCTGCGATGCCGAGGCGTTGGCGGAAGAGCTGCTGACGCGGTGGCGGACCGCGCCGCGGCCGCCGCGGCGTGACGAGACCGCCACCGCCGAGGGGCCACCCGACGGCTCCGCAGAGGAGTTCCGACCGCCCTGGGACCACTGATCGAAGTTCGGCGCGACCGCGGCGCGCGGCCTTCGTATCCTGCGCGCCGCGCATCGCGAGCGGACCCGTGCCGGATCGCCGGGATCCCGAGGACCCTGTCCCGGCGCCGCACCCTGCATCGAAGGAGGTGCGTGGATCGTCTCGCTCTCCCGCGCCCCGCCGCCCCTCGCCGCCCGTTCCCCCCGACCAGCAGCATGGTGTCAGCCAGGACCCTCAGCGTGGTCGTGCCGGTCTACAACGAGGCGGCGACCCTCGACCGGGCGCTGGACCGGATCCTGGCGCGGCCGGAGGTCGACCAGTTGGTCCTGGTCGACGACGGCTCGCAGGACGGCAGCCGGGAGATCCTCGCCCGCCGCGCCGCCTCGCCGAAGGTGCTGGTGCTCGAGCACGACCGCAACCGGGGCAAGGGCGCGGCCCTGCGCACCGGCTTCGCCGCGGCGACCTGCGACCTCGTCCTCGTGCAGGACGCCGACCTCGAATACGACCCCGCCGACTACCCCAAGCTGCTCGCCCCGTTCGAGGAGGACGGCGCCGACGTGGTCTACGGCTCGCGCTTCCTGGTCGGCCGCGAGCCGCGGTTGCACCCGCTCGGCCACTACCTCGCCAACCGCTTCCTGACCTTCCTCAGCAACGTCGCCACCGGCCTCGACCTGACCGACATGGAGACCTGCTACAAGGTGTTCCGCCGCGAGGTCCTGCAGGGCTTCACGCTGCGCTCCGACGGCTTCGCGATCGAGCCGGAGATCACCGCCAAGGTGGCGCGGCTGCGCGTGAAGGTCCACGAGGTGCCGGTGACCTACGACGCGCGCAGCTACGACGAGGGCAAGAAGATCACCTGGCGCGACGGCATCCGCGCAGTCGGGGCGATCGTGCGGTTCGCCTGGCGGGATTGAGCGGCGTCAGTCGGCGGACCACGTCACGCGTCCGGTCGCTTCGATGCGCAGCGCGCCGCCATCGGGGCAGGGGATCCGCGTGCCGCCTGGTGGCAGTGCGTGGTCGGCGCCCGCCTGCCAGACCCTGGTCCCGTCGCACGCCACCAGGCCGACCAGCCGCGCCGGATTGCCGACCACCAGGCCGTGCGCCGGCACGTCGCGGGTGACGACCGCACCCATCCCCACCATGCAGAACGCGCCGAGCTCGACGCCTGGACCGATCGTCGCATTGGCGCCGACGCTCGCGCCGCGACGCACGACGGTCTCGGGCATCGTCGGGCTCGGGTCCGAGTCGAGCAGGCGCGTCACCTCGGGATCGGTCGCGCGCGGCGTCACGTCGTTGGTGAACACCACGTGCGCCGCGATCATCACGCCGTCTTCGATCGTCACGCCCTGGCAGACGTAGACCTGCGCGTTGAGCTTGCACAGGTTGCCGACCACGACCTCCGGCGCGAGATAGGTCTTCTCGCCGACGATGCAGTCGGTGCCGATCCGCGCGCCGCGGCGCAGGTGGCAGTGGTCCCACACCGCGGTGCGGGCGCCGATCTCGACCCCGGCTTCGACCAGACAGGTCGGGTGCACGCGGGCGTCCGGATCGATGCGCGCCCCGGGATCGACGTGCGGGCCGCTCATCGCGTCTCCCGGTCGACCTCGCCGAGCTCGATGCGGCGACCCTCCCGCAGGCTGCGGTAGCCGGCCTCCACGAAGCGCACCGACTCGAGCGCGTCCTGGTCGGTGATCGCCGGGCTGCGGCCGTCTCGCAAGGCCTCGACCAGATCGTCGAGCTGAGCCCGGAAGGCCGCGCGCTTGTCGTAGCCCTTGCCGAACTCGTCGACCACGTCGCCGCGCCGCAGGGTGGCGCCGTCCCAGCGCAGCTCGAGGACGCCGTCCTCGCCGACCAGCCGCGCGTAGTCGCGCCGGCCGCTGTGGACCGACCACGAGAGCTCGGTCATGCCGGCGACGTCCGACCCGGTCTCGAACAGGACGCGCACGCCGTCCTCCACGGGCAGGTCCTGGAGCGCCGGACCCAGCGGAGCCACGCCGCGGATCGCGCGGATCGCGCCGAGCAGCACGCGGGCCAAGTCGGCGGCGTGTGGACCGTTGTCGGCGAGCACGCCGCCACCCGAGACCGCAGGGTCGGCGTTCCACCGCCCCTTCATGGCGACCCGGCTGCAGAAGCCGTTGTCGTAGCTGCACGGCCGGCCGATCGCGCCCGCGGCGACCCGCGAGCGGGCCTCGACCACGTCGGCGACGTAGCGGAACTTGCTGGCCATCGTCAGGCGACGGCCGGTGCGTTCCGCCACCGCCAGCATCGCGCAGGCATCCTCGACCGACGGCGCGAGAGGCTTCTCGCAGAGCACGTGGCTGCCGGCCTCCAACAGCGCGGTCGCCTGCGCGCGATGGTGGACCGGCGGGGTCGCGACGATCGCCAGGTCGGGGGGGCTCGCGAGCAGAGCGTCGAGGTCGCCGTGCAGCCGCGCGCGCGGCACGCGTTCGTGCAGGGCCTCGTGGCGGGTGCGGTCCGACTCCACCAGGTCGGTGACGATCAGGTCCGGAGATTCGCCGAGCGCGACCAGCCAGTCGCCGGAGATCCGGCCGCCGGCACCCACGACGGCGACGCGCAGCCGGTCTGTCCTCGGCCCGCTCATGTGCGACCTCCGTCGCGCACCCCGGTCTCGGCCAGCCAGGCGTCGCGGACCGCAGCCGCGATGCCGTCGACCTGCGCCGCGGAGTACTGCTCGTTCCACGGCAGCACCAGCACGCGCGACAGCAGGCGGTAGCAACCCGGATGGGTCTCGCGGCTGCCGAGTGGTTCCGCGGGAGCGCTCGCGAAGGCCCCCGCAAGCGGCCCGAACCGACCCGGGTCCCGGAACACCGCGCAGTCGAACGCCGGCTTCTTCACGTAGCGCGGCGCGTTGCCGACGCCGAGATCACGCAGCCGGGCGCCGAGCCGGTCGGGCAGTAGGGCGTCCGAGGTGCCGGCGGGCTCGTCGAGCAACAGCGCGAAGCGCCAGTAGGAATGCGACGTGCCGGGCTGCGGGCGCGGCAGCGTGAACTGCGCCGCGCCGCGAGCGCCCTCGAGGTCCGCGAGGCGCTCGCAGAGGGTCGCTGCGCTGGCTCGGCGCCGGTCCACGCAGCCGTCGAGCTTGGCGAGCTGCGCGATGCCGACCGCCGACTGCAGCTCGGTCATCCGATAGTTCAGTCCCGGCCGGTCGTGGTCCGGTTGTGCGTCGCCGTAGCCCCAGCCCTTGTTCACGAACCGCGCGACCGCGTCGGCGAGGCCCGAGTCGTCGGTCACCACCATGCCGCCTTCGCCGGTGGTCAGGTGCTTGCCCTGCTGGAAGCTGAAGGTCGCGAGGTCGCCGACGGTGCCGGCCAGCGCGCCGCCGGCGTGCTCGGCGAGGAAGGCCTGCGCGGCGTCCTCGATCACCACGATGCCTCGCGGACGGCACAGCGCGACGATCGCCGCGGTGTCGGCCGGCTGGCCGAACAGGTGGGTGACGATCACCGCGCGGGTCCGCTGGGTCAGGCACCGTTCGACGCTCTCGGCGGTCACGTTGCCGGTGCCGGCATCGACGTCGGCGAACACCGGGATCGCACCCTCGTAGGCGATCGGCAGCACCGCACCCATGTCGGTGATCGGGGTGGTGACCACTTCGTCGCCGCGTTGCAGGCCGAGCGCGCCGAGGGCCGCGTGGACCGCAGCGCTGCCGGAGCTGCACGCGACCGCGTGGGCCAGCCCGTGGCGTGCTGCGAACTCAGCCTCGAAGCGCGGGGTCAACGTGCCGCCGGTGCTGTTCAAGTGGCCGCTCTCGACGGCCTGACGGAGCAGCTCGAGTTCCTCGGTACCGAGGTCGCGGCCGGTGTGGTCGCGGTCGGAGGGGAGCGTCAGCGGGTCTCGGGGTCTCGTGTCCAAGACCGGGCAGGATAGCCCGCAGGCAGCAAGCAGTCCCTCCTGGAGCAGCGGATCGAGAACCTGAAGGTGCAACTCCAGTCGCTGGCCGAACGGGTCACGAAGATGGAGCTGGCGCCGATCGACGAGTCCGACCAAGGCGCCCAGAAGGACGGTTGAGTTCGCGGACCACTGCGGCACGCAGGCCATCGCGGAGACGTGGCCATTGCGGAGCC
Organism: bacterium; assembly: GCA_030432695.1. Classification (GTDB taxonomy): domain Bacteria; phylum Planctomycetota; class UBA1135; order UBA1135; family UBA2386; genus JAUILN01. Next base: position 229,026 of record JAUILN010000006.1, read on the forward strand.
AATGCCGCATCAACCGATGGTGTCAACCAGAGTCCGTTCCCGCGGCGCCGGCGGATGCGAATGCAAAACGCGACCCGGCCGAATGAGGCTCGCCGCGGTCCACTGAACTCCGCGGCGGCTGGCTCAACGCAACACGTTCCAACCTGCACTTCCCTGTGCGGACTCGACCGCGATGTGGCCGGGCAGTCGGTCGCTTGGAAGACTGGCGCCCGTTGCATCCTGGAACACGCCATGGTTGCCCACCTCGGGCGTGAACAGGAACAACAAGGCCTGTCCGGGTCGCAGATCGGAACGCTCGAAGAGCTGCGCCGGCTCGCCCGGAATCCGCAGGTCCTCCAGCGGAGCCCGCCACGAGCCGTCGAAAACGAGCTCGATGTCGTCGATCGAGCCTTCGTTGCGGTTCACGACCACCAGCGTGAACTCCCCGGTCCCGCCGAATGCCGACGACCTGTCCCACAGATAGACCTCGACCAGGGCCAGGGAGTTCGGGTTGCCGGGGTCGGCCCGGAGCTGGAGCGGGTGGCTGCCCCCGCAGCCGACGGTCATCGTCAGGCAGACCACCAGAGCAACGCGCCGCGCAAGGGCCATGACACGATGGTAACCGCTCCCACCCCGATCGGATCCCTGGCCGGGCCCAGGTTGACCGGTTCGGGATGCGTTCGCCCGCGCCCACGCCGCGTCTTCGACCACGCTGAGACCGCCTCGATGTCCGGTGTCTCCTGCGCTCCGCCTAGAAATACGCCCTGCTGACAACGCTGGGCGACCAACTCGTGACTGCCAACGTGCTCACCCCGATCCTGGCGCTGTCGGCCCGCGGCGAGTTCGTGGCCCCGGCCGTGCAGTCGTCGCTCACCACGCCGGGCGTCAGGCCGCCGGACCCGCCGAAGGCGGTGACCGCGAACAGCTCGCCGCGGTGTTGGACGGTGGCGACGAGGTGCGAGCAACCGCCGGGAGGCGTTCAGCCGCCGCTCGCCTCAGCCAACAAGGCCCTGCACAGCTTCGCGGTCTTGCCGCCGGTCCGGATCGCCTCGACGAAGCGGCGTGCCTCGGGATCGTCGAAGGCCGCGCCACCTTCGAACAGCAGCTCGTGGAGGAGTTCGAGCAGCTTCGCCAGGTCCTTCGGCGCGTCGGCCGGGTCGCCGCGGAGCCCGCGCTGGATCGTGGCGACCACGGCGTCGCGAGCCAAGGTCGAGGCGCGTGCGGCCTCACCGAGGGACTTCGCCCAGCGTCCGCACTTCACGAGGCCGAGCGGGAGCAGTTCGGCGAACGCTGCCCCGAGAAGTTCGGCGTCGAAGCGGCCGTCGTGGACCACCGCCAGCAGGGCGTCGAGGGCCATGCCCCACTGGCCGGGTTCCTTGCACGACAGGCCGGCTGCGAGCAGCCGGGCGGCGTTGGGGCCGAGCGGCACCTCGGCGAACAGCAGCGGTTCGAAGTAGAGGCGGGCCTCCCACTGCACCGTGCTCCATTCGGGGTCGAGTCGCTCGAAGCCGCAGGCGAAGTAGTCCTCGGTGCAGCCGGGTGCGAGCGTGGCGCTCCAGCGGACCGGGCCGGGATGCTCGCTGAGCACGCAGTAGTAGTCGGCGAGACCGTGTTCCCCCGAGTGCAGCAGGACCGTGGGTTGGAGGAAGGGGATCTTCTGCGGGACCGACGGCTCGCGTCGCAGTCGGTAGTGGGCGCCCTTGCCGTCGTTCGATCGGTAGACCGCGGGGCAGTCGAACTGGCACCGCCAGGGATCGCGCGCGCGCTGGGCTGCGAGGCGCAGGTGCTCGTCCAGCGCATCGAGCGAGTCGCCCTTCTTGGAGACAGCCAGCGCATGGCGGAGGGCCACGGCGAAGGGACCTCGGAGGTCCTTCACCCGCCGGGCGAGGTCCGGCTTCGAGCGGTCGGGGCCGAGGCGGAGCAGGGCCAGGACCTGATCGACGGGGCCGCATCCGGAGTGCTGTCCGGCGCGTTCGACCAGGACCTCGGGTGCGATCCAGCACCGGGTGTCGGTGGGGGCGCTGAGCCGCGGCAGGCCCGAGCCGAGGTGCGGGATCAGCTCCACGATCAGCAGGCCGAGCAGGCGTTGCATCCGCGGGATCTCGACGACGCTCTCGGACGCGGCCTCGGCGTCGAAGGGTTCGCCGCGGTGCAGCGCCGACACCAGGTGGGACAGGCAGCCGGCGATCGGGTCGCGCTCTTCCTCGTAGGTGTCGAGGATCTTGCGGGCGCGCTTCGCCAGCGCCGCGAGGTCGAGTGCGTCGGTGCCCAGGCGAGTCAGTCCGTCGAGTACCCGTTCCAGCTCGATGGCATCGTCCGGCCTCTCGAGCACGGCACCCAGGCCGGCCAGCAGTTCCTCCGAGCTGTCGATCGGAACGACCGGCTCGCTGCGCAGTGACTCATGCTCCGCGGTGGGGGGCGCGACTTCGGCAGACGCCTCGACGAAGCGCGCGAGCCGTGGTTGCAGCGAGGGCTTCACCAGCTCGGCCACCGGTTCGATCGCATCACGTAGAGCGGCCGGGACGGGCGCGCCTGCCGGGATCAGCGCGTCGAGGAAGTCGAAGGCCTCGCCCTGCACGTCGGCGTGTTCGTGGGCGAGCGCCTGGCTCACCAGCAGGGCGATCCGTTCCGCGGAGGCCGCGTTCCGTCCGTGGGCCGCGCGCAGCATCGCGAGCGCGGCCGTCGCGGTCGCCTTGCTCCGGGCCTGCAGCGCTGGCTCGATCGCGTCGAGCAGCGCAGCGGCGGGGACCATGCCCTTCTTGTCGAGCTTCTGCAGCGCCTTCACCGCGAACGACACCGTCGGCGGGATCGTGCTGCCGAGCAGCAGCAGGTAGCGGTCCACCCGCGCGGCGCGCTCCTCGAGCGTCGGCTTCAGCTCCTCGTGGAAGCGCGAGAACCAGCCGGCGCGCATCTGCACGAAGTCGCGGGCGAGTGCTTCGAGGCTGGCGTCGAGCAGGCGGTCGCGCGGAATCAGGCCCTCGGCGCTCAGCGTGCACAGCGCGGTCGACCAGGCGGTCTGCCGCTTCCGGTACTTGTCCGAGCCGGCCAGGTTCACGTCGGCGACCCCGTCGAACTCGAACAGGCCCCAGAGGTCGTCGGCCAGGAAGTCCGGACGCTCGCGGAGCAGGTCGGGGAGATCGCGATTCTCGCGCCACGCGACGTTCCGCAACCAGTCGATGAACCCGACCGACCAGTTCGGTGCATCGGGCTTGTCGCAGAGACCCTCTGCGACGGCGAACGCGACCTCGCGCACGCGTCGCGGATGGCTCGCGAGGACCGCGCGTGCCCAGTCGGCGATCCACTCCCGGGAACGCAGCCGGATGGCCTCCACGCGGCGGCCCTCGGCCAACCAGATGTTCAGCGACAGCAGTTCGTCGGGCTGCAGGATCGCGAACGCGACCTCCTGGCAGGCCTGCTGCTTCGGCCCGAGGTCCTCGGCGGGCGACAGCCCGTTGATGAACTCGTTGTCGAGACCGCGCAGGCGGCGCATCAACCCCTTCGCCAGCCCGCGCCGCTGAGGTTCGGTGCATTGCTGCAGCAGATGCAGCGCCGCAGCACCGTCCGCGGCTTCGAGATGCGCGTGGAAGGCCTCTACCAGCTCCTTCTTGCCGCTCACGTCGACCTCTCCTCGGCGACGATCCGGGTCGCCAGGATGTGCTTGCAGGGGCCCCGCTCACCGTGGTGCTTCGAGAACCAGGGACAGCTGCAGGTCGAGTCGATCCCGGTCACGCTCACCTGGTAGCTCACGTCGCCGCTCTGCACCCGCGCGCGAAGACCCTCGGTTGCGGCCTCGAGCTGTACCGCGCCGGCTTCGGCGAGCTTGCGCGCGTTCTGCAGCCGTGGGTGGAGCCGCTTCACCTGTTCGAGGTCGAACGGCAGGCTGCGGTGGAACCAGGCGCCGTCCTGCAGGTCGAAGCCGACGTGGCCGCGGGCCGCGAGCAGGGCGAGGGCGTCCGCCAGCGCCTCGCGCCCCAGGCCGCTCTCGCGCGACAGCTCCTCGAGGTCGAGCCGGTCCTGCCAGTGCAGCGAAGCCTGGACCCTGGCCAGGGCTTCGTCGACCTGATCCATCGCCAGCGCGCCGAGCAGCTGGCCTTCGCCCGAGAAGCCGCGCCAACGCTCGGGGCTCAGCACCAGCGTGAACCGCTCGGCGCCCATCCGCAGCACCCAGGCACTGCCGCCGCACGGCTCGGCGTAGCCGGCCAGCGACTCGGCCTTCGGCAACAGATCCTCCAGGAGCCGCAGCCGCTCGGTGCCGGTGAACGCGACGCCGGCCGTCGACTTCGTCTGGGTCAGGCGCAGTCCACGTCCCAGCGGGACCGCGTACGACACGTGCCGGCTCCGGCTTGGAAGAGCGCGCACGAAGCGCAGCGCCTCGGCGCGGGAGATCTCGAAGCGCGGCTCCATCCGCGACAGGTAGGCCTGCACCTCGCCGAGTCCGCGTAGCCAGCGCAGCGGGAACGGCACCTTGCGTTCGACGATGGTGCCTCCACCCACCTCGACCGCCACGCTGTCCCGGCCGACCGCGAGCGTCATCGGCGAGTCGTCGCGGACCTGCGCCAACGCGGCGCGCATCGGCGCCTGGAAGTCGACGTTGGTGGTCCCGCGGGTCCGCGCCTCGATGTCGGTGAACGCGTCCTCGGCGAGGTCGAAGCGTGCATAGGTCGAGCAACAGCCCGAGAAGCCTTCGAAGCGCAGCTGCTGCTGGCCCACGGTGACCACCGGGTCGAGCAGCGGTTCCAGCACCCCAGGCGGCGTGTAGAAGCGTGCCCTCACGCAGTTGCTCAGTGCCCGGAGCCCGAGCGCCACGTGCCGCGGTTGCGCGACCACGCCCCGGAACAGCGCTTCGCCGTCGCTGACGAGCCGGCAGTTCGTGCCGGAAGCGGCCGTCAGCAGCTGGGAGGGCCCGGAGTATCGGTAGGCGTGCATGGATCCGCGTCCGTCGGAGGCCCGCAGATCGTCGCGCTCGTGCGCGGAGTCGCAACCGTCGAGCGGTGGCACTCTCGCGCCTCGTGGACCTGGCATGCCGTGTCTCCGGGATCAGCCGGGCCACGTAGCGGCCCCGGGACCCCGGAGTGAGTCTGCAATATCGATTCGGTTGCAGACTCACGGAGCGGGGCCGCGCGCGACACCGCGGCAGGCCAGCGGTCACTCCGCTCGGGTTGCGGGGCACTCAGAGTCGGTTCATCGGTCCCACTCGTGGTCCACGCGGAGCGTCTTCCCCGGCGCGACGTCGACGGTTCCTCCGCCCTCCCGCTCACCGTCCTCACCCTGGAGGAAGAACTCGATGCGGTGGGGGTCCGGCCACAGGCCGACGAAGCGGTAGCGGCCCTCGCGGTCGGTCATGGTCTCGAAGATGTCGCCGGAGGGCGGCCGCAGCCAGACGAGGGCACCGACACGCGGTACACCCGTGGAGTCCCGGACCGTTCCTTCGACGGTCCCGGACGGCTGCAGCTCGAGCGCGCCGTAGTCGTGCTGCCCGCCGGGATCCACGACCACCGCGTCGCTCCGGACCTGACCGCGGAACGACTCGGCCCGGATCCACAGCGGCAGACCCCTCGGGTCCGGCAGGCCGCGGATCTCGAAGCGTCCCTCGGAGTCGGTGCGCCCCCGGGCGAGGACGTGGTCGCTGGGAGAGACGCCGGGGCGATCGAAGCCCACTTCGACGCGGGCGCGCGTCGCGGGGCGCCGCTGCTCGCCGTACACGACGCGACCGGCGACGCGGAGTCCGCGCGCGGCTCGCAGCTCCAGCGGCTCGTCACCCGGCGCCTCCACCTGCACGCGCTCCAGGGCGTTGTAGAAGGGATCTTCGAGGCCGGAGGGCGGCAACAGGATGAGTTCGTCGTGCAGCAGCCGGAGCGTCGGCCTGCTACCCGGGCGGACCGGCACCTCGAGCGCGAACCGCCCCTCGCCGTCGGTGGTCGCCTGCACCCGCGTCGCACCTCGGCCCTCGATCCGGACCGATTCCAGGGGATCGTCCCCACAGCGGATCCGCCCGTTCAGCCGGAACGTGACCGGCTCCTCGACCGTGGCCACGATCCGGATCGGGTCTCCGTCGGTCGTCGTCGTGCGCGCTCGAAGCGCCAGACCCTGCACGGACACGGAGGCGCGCATGTCCATGTCGCTCGGCAACCCCGAGAGGCGAGCCGTTCCGCCGGCATCGAGGGAGCCCTCGCGGAGCGGCCGCGGGAGAGGTTGGTAGGTCCCGCGGCGGAACGGGCGGAGGTGCCAGGACGAGACGACACCCTCGGCTTCGTCCGCGCCCTCCAGCCGGATCTCCGCAGATCGGCCGCCCCCCTCGACCAGCGTCAAGGCCACGCCGGTCCCGTCCTGCACGTCGACGCGCTGCTCGGCCATCGTGTAGCCCGGCGCCCAGGCGCGCACGAACGAGTCGCCCAGACAGCAGTCGTCGAAGACGTGCACGCCCTCGGCGTCGGTGGTCCCGTCCATCTCGCGGTAGTCGACGTCGCGCAGGGCGTTGCGGATCAGCATCACGTGGGCGTCGGGCACCGGCCGTCCCTCCGCATCGCGGACCGCCACCCGCACCTCCGTGCCGGGGAACAGCCGAAGCTCCGCGACCACGTCGCGCTCCAGCTCCCCGGGGGCCAGGTACTCCCAGCCGCTCCAGCATCCGGGAGCGTCGGCCTGGATCAGGACCCAACCGCTCTCGGCGGGAGTGACGCGAGAAAGGACGAACTGCCCTTCGCCGTCGCTCATCGTCTGGGCAACGACCTCGCCGTCGACCCCGTGCCGGACCACCACCCGCGCCGCGGGAACGGGCTGGTGCAGGGAGTCCCGGACGATGCCCTGAACGGTCACTCCGGGCGCGGGCACACCCGCGTCGGACTCACGTTCGCCGGGTTCCTGGAAGCCGACGGTCAGAAGCGGGACGCAGGCGAACAGCGCGGTGCAAGCCATGCGGGTGAGGCTATCCGGCCGGTTGCGACTCGGGGCCCTCTTACGCCAGGAACCACGCACCACGTGATCGCCGTCCGTCGGCAGCCCGCCGTCACGCAGACCGGTCGATCCACTCGAGCCGGATCGGCAACGCGCTGCGCCACGATCACCGCGGATCCGACCGCGCGCGGTAGCGGTTGGGGAGGCAGCCCAGCGCGGGTGCGCTCGCCGGGACGTGGCGACCTGCACGGCGATCTACTGGTCGTACGCGACCATCCTCATCGTCCGGTGAACGATGCGGCGGGAGCGGCAGCGGGTGCGGGGGGCTCGAGTCGCCGGCCCCAGTCCCCGCCTTCGTGGTCTTCGCTCGGGCGCAGCCACGGTGACCCGTCCGGCATGATGCCGAAGCCGACCGGGACCGCGCCGTCCTCAGCGAGCATCTGCAGGTTGCCCAGCCCAGCGTTGCCGACGCTGGCATGGATCCGCGGCACCTGGCCCTCGTCCATCCAGATGCCGTGGGGATGACCCTGGTGGTCGACGGAGAGGGCCAGCCGCGAGCGCTTCCCGGTATCCCGGAGCACGATGTTCGCCGCCCCACGGGCGTAGAACACCGCGATGCGGGGCACGCCCTTGGAGTCGAGGAGCTCCAGGTGCGGTGAGCCGTCGCGCATCGTCCAGCGACCGCGGGGCTGGCCTGCGTCGTCGACGAGGGTGAACCCCTTGGCCGTCACCTCGTCGACGGTCTGCGGTGCCAGGGTCCAGCCGGCCGAGAGCACCGCGAGCAGTGCGGTGACGGCAGCCAGCGACGTCCGCCGTGCGCGGCGGCAGGTGCGTTCGAGCCTGCGGATCCGGAGATCCAATGCGGGTGGAGTGGCGTTCATGGTTGGCTCCTGGGTGCTCTCTCAGAGTTCGCCGAAGGTCAGCTCGAGGCCGTTCGAGCTCACCAGGCCGAGGGTGTTCGCCCCCGGGGCGATCACGAACGCCTGGCTCTGGAACGAGGCCCCGAGGATCGCCGGCAGGTTCGGGATCGGCAGGTCGGCAATCGCCGTGGAGCTGACGCCGACGGCGAACGGCAGCGCGTCCTCGGCGGTGTTGAGGGCGGTGCAGCCGGGCATGCCGATCGGGTCGAGCGCGAGGTTCTGTTCGAACACGCCGAGGAGGACGACCCCGGACGGACTTCCGGCCGGCACGTCGTCGATCCGTAGCGGCAGGTTCGAGCCGAGGATCGGCTCCAGGTCGCTGCTGAGCGACAGCGGCGGGAGGTCCGGCCGGGCGGTCCTGAACGGCACCGCGGCCAGCAGGTTGGCATGGCCCGGATCGGTCGCGTTGTCGCCCGGAGTGAAGCCGACCAGGGCGTCGGTCGAGGTGGCGATGTCACCCTGATAGGCGAGGACGATGCGTCCGTCGTCGAACAACTGCAGCTGGAACGTGAACAGCTGCGTGCCCTGATACTCCGGGATCTGGTGCCAGGTGATCACCACGCGTTGTGCCGAGGAGTCGACGTAGATCCCGTCGGCGCCGGCACCGTCCGGGTTGAGGTCCGTCCACAGCGCAGCGACGCGGGCCGGCGAGTTCAGGAACTCGTGGACGGTGGGCGAATAGTCGGTCTCGGTCGACGAGCCGTCCTCGAGCCAGAGGAAGCCGTTGGAGCAGACGCTGACCGCGGTCGATCCGGTCGGGTTGCCCGGGTAGGGGAACGCGAAGGGCAGTGGAACCGCGGTCAGCCGGTCGTCCCCGGTCCGGATCGCGGTGCCGAGCGTGGTCTCGTAGCACGACGTGGCACAGCGGTCGACGTCGTAGCCGCCCGCGCCGTTCGGCGTGAGTTCGAACTCCTGATCGTAGAGATCGGTCTGGGTGCCGAAGTCGTAGAACGACGCCACGGTGCCGCAACCGCTGCCGTAGCTGCGGGTCGAGGCCGGGGCACACGCGGACTGCACCAGGTCCACTCCGCTGCCGCCGAGCGCGTTGGGCTGCCTCGACAGGATCCGGCCGGTGAGGTCGAAGGCGTTCGACGGGCGGAAACGCTCGTAGGCGTTGGCCTGCGCTCCGGTGTCGAAGGGCGCCGACGAGAAGTCGGAGCCACCAGGATCGGCGCTGGTGTTGCCGGTCCAGCCGACGAGAGCCTCTGCTTCGGGGATCGTGCCGGAGTAGGACGTGTGCACCGTGCCGTCCGGATAGAGCGTGCACTGCACGGTGAACAGGTCGGAGCTCTGGTAATCGCGAGCCCGGTGCCATGTGATCACCGCGCGGTCACCGAAGCTGTTGAAGTAGACGTCATCGGCTTCGCCGCCGAGGGTCATGTCCCGCCACAGAGGTGCGATCCGTGCAGGCTCGTTCAGGAACTCGGTGACGTTCGGAGTCCAGTCGTTGGCGGTTGCCGCGCCGTCGAGCCAGAAGAAGCCGTTGGAGCTGATCGAGATCGCGTTGGTCGTTCCGCCCCCGGGAATGGGGAAGTCGAAACCGAGCGACTGGTTCGGGTGGATCGAGTCGTCCCGTGCGCCGAGCGCGGTGCCGAGGTCGGGCTCGTAGCAGATCCCGTCGCCGAATTCGGCGCGGACCGTGTGGTGCTCGTCCATCGTGACGGTGATGGTGCGTTGGCCCTCGGTCTGCGCCACGCCGTCGATCCGCCACCGACCGAACCGGTTCAGGCCGCCGGCGAATGGCGCCACGAGCGTGACCTGCTCTCCTCCCAGGTAGTAGCGGGTGAAGCTGCTCGTGCCGTATCCGTTGCCGTCCGCATCGACGGGCGAGACCGTGATTCCCACTCCGGTGCCGGGGTCGCTGGTCTGCACGTCGAGCACCCATTCACGGGCGTAGATCGCCTCGGCGCGGTCGTCCTCGGTGCCCAGGTGCGCGTGCAGCGCGGGCTCGCCGACCGGCTGGTCCGACGAGACGCCCGGTGCGCCCCACCAGCGCCAATGGCGGAACCGGTATGCCTCGTCGTTGTCGACGACGTGACGGACCGGCGCCTCCAAACGGTAGAGCACGTCTCCGGCATAGCCTCGGTAGGCGGGAGTCCGCAGATCGCCGTCGCCGGTGCGGTCGGTCGGAGTCAGCGAGATCGGGATGTCCTGCACCGGTGACGAGACGACCATCAGGGTGACGTTCGGCTCGTCCATGCTCTCGCGGCCGAAGTGGATCCATTTGTGGAGCCCGTCCGTGTAGATGTTGCTGCCATTGGACAGCTGGACGCCGGTGCCGGCGAACGAGCCTGATCCCGCCAGGGTCGGCCAGGCCTGTACCGTGAAGTAGTCGCCCCAGCGGGCCTCGTTCGGGTCATTGTCGCTGGCCGTGAAGAGCCGGAACGCCGAGAACTTCTCCAGGTCGTCGAACAACGCGGTCCCACAGGACGGGCGGCGGGTTCCGCCCCCGAGCGAGACGATGACTCCTACGTGACCCCAGGCATTGGCAGCTGCGGCGGGGTAGGCGACGGAGTGGTCCCTGTTCCACAGGTCGTAGTCCTCGATGCGGGTCGGGGCGCCGTCGCCGGTGACGTCGAAGCGGGCCAGTCGCACGTAGTTGTTGGGCCGGTCGACTTGCTGATTGCAGCGCCAGAGGAAGCCGACCTCGTTCTCGCTGCGGTAGCCGGCGAGGATCCGGTTCTGCATGTTGCGGATCCAGCTGCGGCCGTCCGGGCCGGCGTGGGGCGTCAGGCCGCGTGTCCAGGTGGAGATGTCCCGCTCGTAGGCGTAGAGGCCGCCCGAGTCCGACCAGCGGTGGATCCGGATCCGCCCGGTGTTGACATGGGTGGCCATGTACATCGCCGACCGCGGTCCCTGCGCGAGGCGGAAGCTCCACTGGGTGTCGTTGTCGCCCATCAGGGCCTGGTAGGTGAGCGAGCCGCCGTCGGCGATGTCCGAGCGGGCGATGCGGGCCACGATCGCACTCTCCAGTCCGCCGGTGCTCCGGAAGACGTTGATGGAGAGGAAGAAGTAGTCCGAGCTGAACGCGATGTCCGGGAAGTCGAACCAGTAGCCGTCCGAGAAGCCGAAGTTCTGCGGGTCGAGGCTCCAATTGGACGACCAACGATTGGCACCGAGATCGGCATCGCTGGTGGCCGCAGCGAGGACGATCCCTCCATTGCCGTTGCCATCCTTGCGATATTGGAGAAGCCAGATCGAGAGTCCGTCGTCGCTGATGACCTTCTGGTCACAGCAGAACCCGCCCCACCGGGAGCCGAACTGGGAATAGGGGTTCACCTCGTTCCAGCTCTGGCCGCCGTCGGTGCTGCTCTGAGCGTGCCAGTTGGCGGTGTAGAACATGTTCCTGCCGTCGCTGGCGACCGCCAGGGTCGGCTCGCCGACCGCGCACTCTCCGGACTTCACCCTCACGTTCGAGAACTGGGCGTAGTCCCCGGCGCTCTCGGGGGCCAGTTCGCCGATCGCGGTCGCCGCGGAGCTGTGTGGCGCCGGAAGCTCGGACACCCCGATCGGTACCGAAGGCGTGTCGTGATGGCTCAGGCTGGTCGCGGCCGCGCGCGGCGGAGCGGGCACGTCTGGTCCCTGGACGAGCGGGGCATTGGCCTGGACGACGCCTTCGAAGACCGGAACCGGTCGACCGTCGTCGAGGGGCTTCTGGGGGGAAAGGGTCGGGGCGAGAGTGGCGCAGAGCAGAGCGAGTGTGAGGCGTCGGATCATCGGGATGCGCTCCGGTGCGCATGGGACGGGCGTCTGGATGGGCAGTCGGATGGATGCCTGGCCGGGTTCACTGCCCGGCTTCCAGATTCCCGCATCCCGGAGGCTCCGCCACGAAACCGCAAACCCGGAGGAATCCGCGCGGTGGGTCTGCGACCAGATCGGTCTTGCAGACTCACTCCGAGTCGCTGGGGACACTGCGTGACCTTCCCCCGCCCCCGTCAGGCAGCGGAGGTGGTTCTGGTCGGCAGCGTTTGCAATGTTGGGGAACAGTTCGTCGAACCCGTTGGACGAGGCCCGAGATGAATCCGCCACACGACGACCGGCTCCTGCCTCCCGAACTGGAGGATCGGATCAAGCGGGCCGCGAAGACCGAAGAACCGGAGCGCAGCCGGATGCTCGCGGAACTCCCGGGGGCGTACCCGGAGTTCTCGGAGGAGATCCGGGTGCTCATCGCCCTGCAGGGTCTGATGGAGCCCGGGGCGTCGACCCGGATCGAGGAGTCGGCGCCGCCGGCGGAGCTGCTCGAGAGCCACTCGCGCTACCGCCTCGACGAGGAGTTCGCGCGCGGGGGGATGGGCGTGCTCTACGGCGGACGTGACCTCGGGCTGGAGCGCCAGGTCGCACTCAAGCTGCTGCGCGCCGACCGGCAGCCGGGCGCGGATGCCGCCGACCGGTTCCTGGAGGAGGCCCAGATCGGCGCCCAGCTCCAACACCCCGGGGTCGTGCCGGTCTACGACTCGGGCCACTTGTCGGACGGTCGGCCGTTCATCGCGATGAAGCTGGTGGAGGGCGAGACGCTGCGGGATCTGCTCAACCGCCGTGACTCTCCGGATCAGGATCTTCGTCGGGTTCTCGACGTGTTCCACTCGGTGTGTCAGACGGTCGCCTACGCGCACGCGCGCGGCGTGATCCACCGGGACCTGAAGCCGTCGAACGTGTTGGTCGGTCGGTTCGGCGAGGTCTACGTGCTCGACTGGGGGTTGGCCAAGGTGTTGGGAGCGGCCGGGTCGGAGCAACCCCCCGGATCGTCCGCACCGGGTCGCGGACTGCGGACGGTGCGAACGGCGTCGGGAACCAGCGGCTCGTATTCCTTGGACGGGGACGTGGTCGGCACCCCCGGATACATGGCGCCCGAGCAGGCCCGCGGCGAGGTGGCGCGACTCGACGCCCGCGCCGACGTGTTCGCGCTGGGCGGGATCCTGTGCACGATCCTCACCGGGCGCCCGACCTGGCGCGGGGACACCGTGGTGCGGGTGGCCGATGCCCAGCAGGGCAAGGTCGAAGCCGCGCTCGCTGCGGTCCGGAGTTCGTCTGCCGAGCCCGAGCTGATCGAACTGGTCACGGCGTGTCTCGCGCCCCGCGCCGAGGACCGTCCGGCCGACGCCGAGGAGGTCGCGCGTCGCGTCGGGCACCATCTAGATTCCGTCGAGCAGCGCGCGCAAAGGGCCCGGCTCGAGTCGGTGGCGGCTCGGGAGCGGGCGCGAGCCGCGCTCGTGTTGGCCGTCGTCGTGCTGTGCGTCGTGGTCGGCGGGGCGTGGGTCTGGGCTTCCTGGAACGAGGCCGTCGAGCGCCGGCGCACCGCCACGGCCCGAGCGACTCGCGCCGAGCTGATGACCGCAGAACGCGCCGCCGCGCGCAGCGACTGGTCGACCGCTCGGACGGCGGTCGACCGGGCCGGGTTGCTGCTCAATGGCGAAGACGTCCCCGCGGGTCTGCCCGCCGAAGTGGCATCGACCAGGGCGAGGGTGGCAGCGGGAGCCTCCGCGGCCGAGGCCGAGGAGCGGCTCGCGGCGGGCAACCGTGCGCTGTCGAGAGCTTGGGAGGATGCTCCGCGGCCGTTGCACACGCCCGGCGAGCCGGCGGCTCGTGCCCGACTGCTGCGCGCGTTCCGTGACGGGATGGCTTCCGCCGGCCTCGACCCGTTCGTGCCCGAGGAGGGCGAAGCGCTCGCGGCGCTGTCGTCTCGCGGGATCGACGAGGAACTCGCCGCCATGCTGCTCGAGTGGTTCGTCTGGCTCGAGCCGGTCGGGTCTGCCGAGGAGCTCGGGCGCCTCGCCAGCCTCGCCGACGCGCTCGATCCCCAGTCGCGGGGACGCACGATCCGGACGGCGATCCAGACCGGCGAGCGGTCGGCGCTGGAGGGGCTCACGCGCGAACGTGAGTTGCTCGGCGAGGCCGTGGTGATCCGCCGGATGCTGGCGTTGGCGTTCTTCGAGCTGCGCGAACCGCGGCGTGCGATCGAGATCCTCCGCGAGACTGCGGCGCAGCACCCGCAGCAATTCGCGGTGCTCATGGACCTCGGCTCGATGCTGTTCTACGAACGGCGCGACGACGCCGAGGAGGCGGCCCAGGTGTTCCGGGCGGCGGTCGCGCTGCGACCGGACTCCATCGAGGCTCGGTTTCGCTACGGCTTCGTGCTCGGCTCCGGACTCCGCGACCCGGACGCCGCACGGGCGGTCCTCGACGACGCAGTACGGCGCTGGCCGGGGCACGCGGGTGCGAAGGCCTGGCTGGCCTGGGCGCTCCGCGAACAAGGGCAGGTGGACGAGGCGCTGCGGTGGAACCGGCGCGCCGCAGCCGAGGATCCCGACGATGGCTGGGTCCAGCAGGAGCTCGCGATGTCGCTGTTCGCGGTGCGCGACTTCGCGGGGAGTCGCGAGGCGGTCGATCGCGCGCTCGAGCTGCAGCCCGGGCTGCCCTTCGCCCTGATCGTGCGCGCCAACCTGCTCCGCCTCGAAGGCGAACACGAGGCTGCCGTGGAGGTCTACCGCGAGGTCCTGGACGTCCAACCGGAGTCGTTCGCGGCCAGCTACGGGTTGGGGGACGCGCTGGTCGCGCTGCGGCGACACGGGGAGGCGATCGAGGCCTTCGAGGCCGCCGAGCGCGGTCAGACGGCGCAACTCGAACCGGACAATCGGCAGGGCCAGGCTCGGCTCGAGCGGATCCAGCGCCGCTTGATCGACACGCGGTGCACGCGCGCTCAGCTCGCCTTGCAGCGTGGCGATACCGCGACCGCGCTCGAGGACTACCGCGCGGTGCTCGCGATCGACGACACGCTGGCCGATCCGTGGCTCGGCCTCGGGGTGGTCCACGAGCAGCTCGGCGACATCGATGCGGCCATCGACGCCTACCTGCGGGTGTTGGGGGAGGCCTCGGTCGCCCCCGCGGTGGTGCGCAAGCTGATGACGCTGCTGGCTTCGACCGGGCGCCGCGCCGACGAACTCCGGACTCTGCGCCGGCTGATCGAGCTGGCGGACGACGACCCGGCGCCACGCATCCGCCTGGCAGAACTCCTGTCCACTGCTGCGGAGCCCGAACTCGTCGGTGTGGGGGAGGGGCTGCGCGCGGCGCGTCGGGCTGTGGAGCTGCGGCCGGACTCGCGGCAGGCGCAGCGTGCGCTCGGCATGGCCAGCTACCGGTGTGGCCTGCTCGAGGAGTCGATCACCGCGCTCGAGGGCGTCGCGGATCCGGAGTCGCGAGGCGACGACCCCTTGGCGTGCTACTTCCTGGCGATGGCCCATCGGCGCCTCGGGCGGTCGCAGGCTGGTGCATGGTTGGCGCGTGCCGGGGCTGCTTCGAGGGGTGCGGCGGACCCCGCGATCCTTCGGATCGCCGACGAAGCGCGCCGCCTGCTCGAGCGATGAGCGGTCGCGCCACCTGCGTCCCGACCATCTTCCGGTCGTCTCGGGGGGGCTAACCCTCCGACTTCATCCGCTGGCCGAGTTCGCGCAGTGCCTTGCTGAACAGCGCACGCGCCGAGTCGGGGCTCGCCAGATCCATCTCGGCGGCGATCTCGTCGTAGCTCATCTCGGCGAACAGTCGCTGGACCAGCAGGTCCCTGCTGCGATCCGGCATGTCCAGCAGGGCTTCCTCGACCCGCTGTTCGGCTTCGACACCGCGGAGCTTCATGCTCGGAGTCGGTTCGGCGCCCTGCAGTGCCGAGTCGTGAACGCTGTCGTCGGCGTCGGCGAAACGCTGCACCTGTCCGCCGCCGCGCTTGCGCGCCGCCACGAAGCGGAGCTGCTTGCGGATCCGATTCTCGACGATGCGCGCGAGCCAGTTGCAGAACCGGCCGTCGGAGTCCAGTCGGAACGACTGCAGACCACGGAGTGCATCGACCATCGATTCCTGGACCAGATCGTCGACCTCGAAGAGCTGCAGCGAGGTGCGGCCGAGACGGACCGCAGCGATCCGGCGGACCCGGGGGAGGTAGCGGGCGAACAACAGCTCGCGCGCCTCGACGTCGTCGTGCTGGGCACGGGCGACGAGAGCGATGGTCTCCTCGATGCTGGAATCGTCGGCGCTCATGGGCTGCACCTGACCGTCCGCAGAGGTTAGGCGCTGGACGGCCGGGCGACCACACCGGGGCGCCCCGGTGCGCGAGGCTTCGACGGCGCGCTGCTGGAGACGGTCGGCACCGGCCTCGACGCGGGGCTCCTTGGTCCCGACCTGCTCACGGGGACTCTTCAGTGGAGCACGCTCGCCACGCCGGTGTTCGCCTGCCTCGGTCTCGTGGCCGCTGTCCTGATGCGCAGCACTCCTACGATGTCGAGCGCCACACCGACACTGCTGAGTCGGGGAGTCGCGCCTCGCCCGCTTCTGTCCGTGGTCGATGCGAAGCGCGAATCCTCCCGGGGACGAGGGGGAGCGGGCGGCGTTGCGGTCGAGGCAGCGGCGGCCACGCAGGCTCCCCGGCGAGAAGCCGGTGAAGAAGCCGCACGGTCGGCGTCGCGCGGCGTGGGCGGAGCTGATGCGGTGGAACTTCGGTGTGGACGTGTCGATCCGTCTTCACAGCGAGACCCGTCGGCGCTTGCGGACCGGGCCGCAGACAGTGTTGCTGCCGCCTCCCGCGGAGGCTGGTGGACATGGGACGCAGCGACTCGCCTCGCGGGTTCGTCAACGATCCGCGAACCATCACGCAGGTGCCGTCGCATCTGGGTCGGCCGGCAGAGCTGCCACCGCTGTCCGCGCCGCGTCCGCCGCCGGAGGCTCCGGGCTCGTGGGCGTGGCGATGCGAGCGGACTGATGTTGATCAGCGGCTGGTTGTCGGTCTCCCGCAGCGATCCGCTGAGGGTCTGAGCCGCCCCCCAAGGTTTGCCAGCACTTCGCGGGAGTCATCTGGTGCCGCTCGAGGGGAATCCTGTCCGGTCGCGCCGACGCCCGGGCCTTGGAAGTTGTCTGGCGTTTCCAGACTCCGTTCACCCGACCCGAAACGAATCGATCCACCGATGAACACTTCATTCCAGTCCGACCCGTTCGCTGTTCGCCTCGCGCTGCTTCTGCTGACCTCCACACTCACCGCGGGCGGCGTCAATGCCGCTCCCTTGCCGCAGGGCTGCGTGTCCAGCTACAGCAGCAGTTCCTCCACGATCTGCAACAGCGGCAACGACTCCTGGACCTGCACGAGTACGCAGACCTGCACGACCGTCTGCAGCGCCGTGGCAAGCGGTCTCAAGTCGGGCGTTCAGTACGCCCCGGTGGCGGCCGGTGCCCCGGCCGTGAGGATCACCGACATGGCCGGAAACCCGATCGTGATCGGTGGGACCACCCTGCAGCTCCTGCCTTCGGCCGCCCACACCGCTGAGGCGCGCTCGCTCTACGGGCTGATCAGCACGGCTCACACGTGGAGCGGCTACCGTACGAACGTCGACCTCCCGTCCATTCCTGCTGGCACCACCGGGCAGGCGCAGTTCCTGATCACCTACCAGTGGCCCGTGCCGGTGCAGCTCGAGGGAGCGGTCTGGTTCAGCAATGACGGAGACGATCGGTTCGGCTTCCGCGTGAGCGACGCCATCGAGGGGCTCGGTGTCGACTACGCGACGGCCGAGAGCTTTGGCGAAGGTTGTCCGGGCAGCAACGGGACGCCGCAGCTCGCCGCCGCCAACCGCCCCGTGCTCGGTTCGACCTACCAGCTCCGCGCCACCAACCTCTCCGCGGCGCCGTTCGCCTTCGTGTTGACGGGGTTCAGCAACACGACTTCTTCGGCTGGCCCGTTGCCGCTGTCTCTGGCCGCGCTGGGTCTCGATCGGTCGTGCTTCCTGCTCACCAGTCCCGACGTCGACTCGATGATTGCCCCGGTTGGCGGCGGGGCCACGTTCGGTCTCGGTATTCCGGTCAGCCCGAGCCTGTCCGGTTTCCCGTTGTTCCATCAGGTCGCCTCGGTCGACGGCGTCGCAGCGGGTGGGTTGGCGGTCAGCAACGGCATCGCCAGCGTTCTCGGTCGCCACTGATTCGACGTGGCGATCGACACCACGCCGGTCCTCGGCCGTGATTGCCCAGCTCGTGGGAGACGCCAAGGTCGCCCTCGAGATCGCGAAGCAAGCCTATCGCGGCCATTCGCAGGATGCTGAAGCGACCTCGGACGTGCGGGCCGCGATCGAGCTACTGCAAGGTCTGCTACTTCAGGACATCGATGAGACTCCGGCGGACGGTGGCCCTCCGGAGATCCGCAGAGGAACGAAGCCGGATCGGATCGTGTCGACCACCGAGTTCCAGCAGACCTACCGGCGACGAGTCGCGGTGGAGCATCGAATTGCCCGGCTCGTTCAGATCGGGATGCGTCGAGCGAGGTACCTCAGCCGAGTGAAGGTGGCCTTCCAGGTGGCCATGGCAGCAGCGGTCGCCAACCTGCTCACCGCGATGACCGCGACGTAGGGCTGGACGCGCAAGAAACACGGTCCTGAACGACCAGCCGCCCCGAGAGCCCAACCGCCGTGCGAACCCAACCGCCATGGGACGCGACGAGATCGATCGAGCTGGCGGCGACAGCCCGCTCGGACTTCGCCGGGCGCGCGAGC
Organism: bacterium; assembly: GCA_030432695.1. GTDB lineage: Bacteria > Planctomycetota > UBA1135 > UBA1135 > UBA2386 > JAUILN01. The sequence continues at coordinate 247,333 of JAUILN010000006.1, forward strand.
CTGGCGATTCCCGCCGGCCGGACTCGGTCAGTCCCCGGCGTTACCGCTTTCCGGCCGCGATTCTGGCTCGGCCGGCGCCGCCGCGCGACGTCGCGGCTCACCGTCGCAGCCCCTGGCGCCCGGGCGCCTGCGACATCCCCTCACCAACTCGCCCGGATCTGCGCCGCGATCCGCGCAGCCGCTCGCGCCATGCGAGGTGAGTCCGTCATGCCGGCCAGACGATCCAGGATCTGGAGTGCGTCCGCATCGGTCGGGCCGTCCCAAGCGAGGATCCGGGCCAGCCGCTGCCCCTCCTCGGGTCCGTGGCTACGCCGCAGCTTCGAGAGCGCCTCTGTCCGAGTCATCGGTCGGTCGTCGGGCGCAGGCACGCCGAGCACCCCCAGTGTCGTCAGGGCGGCGCCGCGCTCGGACTCGTCCTTCGAGGTCAGGGCGCGGATCACCCGGTAACGCAACTGCGGGTCGGCGGGTGGAAACAGGGCCAGATGCCGCAACGCCTCGATCCGCGCCTGGGGTTCACCGTGGTCGAGCAACACGAGCGCGGCTTCGTCGCGAGCCTCCAATCGCGCAGCGCAGCGGATCACGACCTGGGCTGCGAGGAGCCGCGTCTGCCACGGGATCTCACTGCCGGGATCCCGGACGTCGACCTGACCAACGGACGGATCGAGACGAGGACGTGGTGCGAGTGCCTTGAAGGCCAGCGCGGTGCGCAGTTCGTCACGACATCCTTCGACCAGGTTCGGTTCCTCGAGCAGCACACACAGCGCCGCATGGCGTTGGAAGACCCGCTCGGAAACGAGCGCGGCGCGGAGATCCGGAAGCGGAACGGAGGGCCCTGCCTCCACGATCCACCCCGCCCAGCTACAGCTCCGCTGCAGGGGCAACTCGGTTCCCGGACGTGCAACCAGCCGAGGACAGTCGGCCGGCGTCATCTTCGGATGGAACTCTCGCACGCGATGCACCAGATCCTGGCGATGCGCCTCGAATGCAGCGGCCACCCGAGCGCGCGTGTCCCCATCCCACCGGCGCGCCTCACGGGCGATGTCGAACAGCGCACTGCTGTCCGCTTCGGGGTCTACCAGGGTGGTGATCCGCGCGACGAGCGAGTCGGCGCGCAGCAGGTCGCGCGCGTCGGTCACTCCTTCCTGCGACGGCAGCAGTGTTCCCAGCACCAGGCCGAGCGCCGGTGCCCAGACTTCCTTCCTCTCAGGCATGACTCCATCTCCGCAGGCACCCCTGGCGCTGCCGCGGAGCGGGTGACTCGATCGGAGCCGCCCGCTCGGCAGGGCCGACAACGACCGCGGCCGGGGTCGAACTCCCGTCGCCGACGGATCAGCGACTCCGCGCCGACTCCACCGCCCGCCCGAACAGGTGGTCGCTCTCCGCCACGAAGTTCCCAGGTGCCCGCCAGACCCGTTCGATGCGCTCGAAGAACCTGGCGGCGACGCGGCTGGTGGGGTCTGGGGGTCGCGGTCGCCGGCACCTCGTCGGCGACGAGTACGGCGAGTCGGGAGACCTGGGGGTGTCCATCGGCGACCTGGCGCCCACGAGAGGATCGCCGCCGAAGACGAGTACCAGACTCGAGGCCGACCGTCCCGCCGCTCGGTCCCGAGGTCGAGCCGGAACGCGCCGGCCCTTCACCTCGTCAGTCCTTCACCTCGTCACGCCTGCACGAGCAGGCCACTGAGCGGCGTGAACGGCGCCATCGTGTTGCGGGTGTCGACCACCAGCGAGGCGTTGCGCGCGATCAGCTCCCAGTCGATCGCCTTGTGGTTGGTCACCACGAGGACCGCGTCGGCCGCCTTGATCTTCTCGGCGGTGAGCTGCACCGACTCCAGATCCGGCAGGTCGCCGTAGCGACGCATCCGCGGGAAGACCGGCACGTGCGGGTCGTGGTACTCGGTGTCCGCGCCGCGCTCCTGCAGCATCGTGATGATCGCCGCGGCTGGAGTCTCGCGAATGTCGTCGACGTCGGGCTTGTAGGCCACGCCGGCGATCAGCACCTTGGCGCCCTTCATGGCCTTGCCGCAGGCATTGAGCCCGTCCATGGTCCGCTCGACCACGTAGCGGGGCATCGCGCTGTTGATCTCGCCGGCGAGCTCGATGAACTTGGTGTTGTGCCCGAACTCCTTGGCCTTCCAAGTGAGATAGAACGGGTCGATCGGGATGCAGTGGCCGCCGAGGCCGGGGCCGGGGTAGAAGGCCTGGAAGCCGAACGGCTTGGTGGCGGCGGCGTCGACGACCTTCCAGATGTCGATGTCCATCGTCTGGAGCACCGGCTTGAGCTCGTTCACCAACGCGATGTTGACCGCGCGGTAGATGTTCTCGAGCAGCTTGGCGGCCTCGGCGATCTCCGCGGAGTCGACCGCGATCGCCTGCGCCACGGCCGCGCTGTAGAGCGTGTGCGCCAGCTTCGTCGAGGCCGGGTCGGTGCCGCCGACCAGCTTCGGGATGGTCTTGGTGTCGTGCGACTTGCGGCCTGGATCCTCGCGCTCGGGGCTGAACGCCATGAAGAAGTCTTCGCCCGCCTTCAGGCCGGTCTTCTCCAGGATCGGCAGGCAGTCGCCGCGGGTGGTGCCGGGGTAGGTCGTCGACTCGAGGCTCACGAGCTGGCCGCGCTTCAGGTAGCGGGCCACCATCTCGGTCGAGTTGACGATGTACGACATGTCGGGCTCGTTGTGCTTCCCGAGGGGGGAGGGCACGCAGAGGATCACCGCGTCGGCATCGGCCAGCTTCGCCGGATCACAGGTCGGCTCGAACCGGTCGGAGCCCGAAAGCGTGGTCACCATCTCGGTGCCGAGGTGGTGCAGGTAGGTCTGGCCCTTCTGCAGCATCTCGACCTTGCGCTCGTCGCGGTCGTAGCCGATCGCGCGGAAGCCGGCCTGGTGCATGGCGTGGAGCAGCGGCAGACCCACGTAGCCGAGGCCGACGACGGCGACGGTGGCGGTCCGATCCTCGATCTTCGCGAGGAGTTCCTTGGCGACCGGATTGAGTTCCATCGAAGGCTTGGAGTCGAGCGACATCGGCAACGGGGCGCAGCCGTCGGCGGACAGGCACGGCGGCGGCGGGGCGAAAAGGCTGCTCATGCCCCGATCTTTCGATCCGGCAGGAGGCGGGAATTGATGCGGAGAATCCCGGGGAAACGGCTTCCGCGGTACTCCTCGTAGTCCCGGCGCGAGGGGCCGGGATCTTGCCGTGGTTATCGGGGATTTCCACGGGCGATCCTGAGCAGCCGGCCCGTCATTCGGGTCGGCCGGTGGCAGGCGGTCAGACCGCACCGGTCGCACGGTGGCTGCGGCCCCGACCCGACGATGCCGCCGGGCGATGCCGCCGGACGATGCCAGGAGAGCCGTCGCCGGTGCGGCGGCCCGCTCACGGCAGGAACTTCTTGGTGGCCTTCAACTTCTCGGGCAGATAGGTCTCCGTCACGAAGTTGAGGCCCCACTTGGCGAGAGCCTGCTGCTCGGCGCGCTTGCCCATCTTGAGCATGAGCTTGATCGCCTTCTGCCATTCGGGGTGAGCCTGGAAGAAGGGATCGTTCTTGAGCGCGTCGTTCGCGCGCTTCTTGTCGACGTCCTTCAGCGGATGGGTCGGCAGTTCGTAGTCGATGATGTCCTGAGGTGTCACACCGAGGAAGCGAGCCTGCGGGACACAGAAGAACTGGTTGAGATGCGCCGCGTTGCCGGATCCCACCTTGAGCGTTCGGTAGATGTTGCTCATCCCGTAGGGATCGCAGTCGACGAAGGCGTAGACCGGCAGCTTGCACTCGTCGGACAGCTTGCGGACGAACCGGCGCGTGGCGCGGGTGGGCACGCCGCTCATCTCGATGAGGATGCAGTTCGCAGTCTCCCAGTAGTGGTGTTCGTTCAGGCGGTCGAATGCGCCCCCTGTCTCGATCGCGAGCACGAACTTGGCCTTCGTCTCGAAGCGTAGGTGCTCCACCGACCGCGGGATCGTGTACGAGCCGGAGGCGAAGTTCGTGCAGTCGATGCGCACCGGGTTCCCCGTTCGCTTGTCCACGTCGATCACGGTGAGCGCGCCAGCGACCGAACCTCCGCGCTCTTCGGGACGGAACCGCAGGTGTTCGCGGGTGACGCCGTCCAGCGAGAACAGCGCCTCGATGTCGTCCATGCACGTGTCGGACTCGGGTTGGTCCGCGAAAGCAGCGTCCCCCCAGTTCTTCGACACGTAGTAGGCCTCTCGCTTCGTTGCGAAGTCATCGTCGAGGACCATCCCCTTCGACATCGACATCAGCTTCAGCGTCTGCGCGAAGTTCTTGACGGTATTGACCGTCAGCGTTCGCTCCTTGCGGGCCTTGCCGAGTTTGAAGTGGCCGATGCGCCGGTCGTAGGTCACGTTGGCCAAAGAGCGCTGCGGGAACTTCAGTTCCGGCTTCTGCGCCTTGGAGATCCTGTCGTAGACCAGCTTCGCGGTGTCATCGATGCTCTTGACGGTCAACTTGTCGGTGTCGGTGAGGGAGTTGCCCTTGCTCTTCTTGGCCATCGGTGGTGCGTCGCGGCTCGGTCGGGGTCTTTGCGCAGCGCCGTCCGGAACGAGCGGCAGCCAGCTCATCTCGGGCATTCCCTCCCGGCCGCCTCGCCGTGAGATGCCCCATCGGTCAGTATAGGAGCCGCGCCGCCGGGATCGAGACTTGCGTCCGGCCCGGTGTGCGCCGAGGAAGGCATCCACGTGACCGACTCCGAACCCACTTCCCCGCGGCCGCCCGAGTCGCCTCCTCCCGGCAAGCCCGAGCGCCCGCGCGGCGATGGGACTCCGCCGAAGCCACCCGCCTGGACGCGTTGGCTGATGTTGGTCGGCGTGATGCTGCTGCTGTGGTCCCTGATGGGCGAGCGCCAGCTCGGCCACGACCTGCACTACTCGCGCTTCCGTGAACTCCTGAAGTCCGGTCAGGTCGAGACCGCGTTCGTGTCCACCGAGCGGATCTACGGCAAGATCCGCGAGCCGAAGGACGGGGATCCGCCGCGCGAGGAGGGCGAGCCGAGCGGTGCCTTCGACTACCAGACCCGCTGGATCCGCGACGAGCAGCTGGTCGCGGACTTCGACCAGCACGGCGTCGACTACAAGGGCTTCACCGAGGAGCCCTCGAGCGGGCTCTACATGTTGTGGATGCTCCCGCTGCTGCTGCTCCCGCTGCTGTTCCTGGGCATGTTGTTCCGGGCCCGCGGCGGCGGACCGGGGGGTGGGGCGATGGGCTCGCCGTTCGGCTTCGGCCGGAGCCGCGCGCGCATGCATGCCGACAAGGAGACCGGCGTGCGGTTCGGCGACGTGGCGGGCTGCGAGGAGGCGAAGACCGACCTGGCCGAGGTGGTCGGCTTCCTGAAGAACCCCAAGCGCTACGCCAAGCTCGGCGCCAAGATCCCGAAGGGCGTGCTCCTGCTGGGGCCGCCGGGCACCGGCAAGACCCTGCTCGCGCGGGCGGTCGCCGGCGAAGCCGGGGTACCGTTCTTCTCGATCAGCGGCAGCGAGTTCGTCGAGATGTTCGTCGGCGTCGGTGCAGCCCGCGTGCGCGACCTGTTCGAGCAGGCCAAGAAGCAGGCACCCTGCATCATCTTCGTCGACGAGATCGATGCGATCGGTCGCGCGCGCGGCGTGCAGATGGGGGCGGTCAACGACGAGCGCGAGCAGACTCTGAATCAGCTGCTGGTCGAACTCGATGGCTTCGAGCCGAACTCGGGCGTGATCCTGCTGGCCGCGACCAACCGTCCCGAGGTCCTGGACCGCGCTTTGCTCCGCCCGGGACGCTTCGACCGGCAGGTGGTTCTCGACGCTCCGGACTTCGAGGGCCGCAAGGCGATCCTCGCGGTCCACGCCCGGGGTAAGCCGATGGCAGACGACGTCGACCTCGCGGCGATCGCCCGTGGCACTCCCGGCTTCTCGGGTGCCGACCTCGCCAACGCGCTGAACGAGGCCGCGCTGCTCGCCTCGCGCCACCAGGCCGAGAAGATCGCGCACGCCGATCTCGAGGAGGCGATCGAGAAGATCGTCGCCGGCCCCGAGCGGCAGACGCGCCGACTCAAGGACGTCGAGCGGCGGCGGGTTGCCTTCCACGAGACCGGTCACGCGCTGGTGGCCTACCACACCGAGGGCGCCGACCCGGTGCACAAGATCAGCATCGTGCCGCGTGGTCGCGCTGCGCTGGGCTACACGATGCAGCTGCCGCTGGAGGACCAGTACCTGCTGACGCGCGCCGAGATCGAGGCGCGTCTCGTCGGGCTGCTCGGTGGGCGGGCCGCCGAGCAGGTGGTGTTCGGCAACGTCTCGACCGGCGCGAGCGACGACCTCGACCGCGCGACGCGGATGGTCCGCGAGATGGTCTGCGTCTACGGTATGGGCGAGTCGGCCGGGCTGATGCGTTGCGCTTCGGACCCCGACCAGCCCTACCTGCGGGGGCCCGGCACGCGGCTGCAGCGTGACTGCAGCGAGGCCACCGCGCAGGCGATCGACGAAGAGGTTCGCACGATGCTCGACGGCTACTACGCGCGCGCGGTGGAGCTGCTGCAGCGGCACCGCGCCGAGCTCGACAAGGTGGCGACCACGCTCCTGGAGCGCGAGCGCCTCGACGCGCGCGAGTTCGCCGATCTGCTCGCGGAAGGAGGCGAGTGAACGGGAGTGCGGATCGGATGATCCGGGAAGTCCTCGACGACTTCCGGCGGACGGCGGACCGGACCGGGATCCGGGAGCCGACCGACGTGGTCGTCGAAGCGCTCCGCCGCGTGCCCCGCGACTGGTTCGTCGTTCCCGAGGACGGCGAGAACGCGTGGCGTAACGAGCCGCGGCGCATCGCCTGCGGGCAGACCGTCTCGCAGCCGTTCATCGTCGCCCTGATGACCGAGCTGCTCGGGGTCCTTCCTGGGGATCGGGTGTTGGAGATCGGCACCGGCTCCGGCTACCAGACCGCGGTCCTCTTGGCGATGGGCTGCGAGGTGTTCAGCGTCGAGTGGCACGCTGAGCTGCTGGCGGCCGCGCGACCGCGGTTGGCCGCGCTCGCCGATCCGTCGCGGTTCCACCTGCGGCGGGGCGACGGCCGGCTGGGCTGGCCCGAGCGGGCGCCCTTCACCCACATCGTGGCGACGGCTGCCCCCGTCGAGCCGCCGCCGGAACTCGTCGGCCAGTTGTCGGTCGGGGGCGTCCTGGTGATTCCCTGCGGGGACCCGGCCGGCAGCCAGGAACTGGTCACCATCCGCGCGACCTGTGCGGGCGCGAGCCGCCGTCGCTCGGTCCTGCCGGTCCGCTTCGTGCCGATGCTGGGCGACGGTGAGGAGTGACGGGCTGCCGCGGCACGCGGCTCGCGGGGTGTGCGCGCCCCCAGAGTCGCGTGTCTTCGGGTCCTCCCGAGTCGGTGAGACCCCCGGTGCGTGGCTAGAATGCCCGCTGGGATGTCTCGGCCCGGCGGGCCCCATTGCCGCGACCGGTCGTCCAGAGGACTCGCTATGGCCTCCATGCAGGAACCGGATTCATCGGAAGGCTGCGGGCTGCGGGCCGAGACCCAGAAGCTCACGTCTGCCGCCACGAGGGAGGACGAGGCGAGCGCGGTGCGTGCTGCGCTGCTGCTGCGAGGTGTCGACCTCGCCGGCTCGGTCGGTCTGCTGGTCGACGACGCAGGTCGCGTGCTGGCGGCATCCGACGAGTTTATTGCCCGCTACGGGCAGGGTCGCGGGCACGAGACGCCGCCTACTCTCGCCTCCCTCGGCCTCGATGCTCCGCTCGCCGAACGAATGGGGCTGGCGGTCCGCGAAGCGGTCGCGAGTGGGCCGGTGGATGGGCTCGGTGGACGAGCGGTGTCGATCGAGGGTGCGGCCTCTGGCCCGTCCATCGTCTTGTTGGTCGCGATGCCGGCCCGCGCCGGGGTAGGTGTCCCGAGCGCCGTGGGCGTCGGGCCGTCGGGAGGATCGACAGCTCGCGTGCTCCTGGTCGAGGACGACGAACAGGTCCGCGCCCAGGCGTTGCGGTCGCTGGCCGGTGCCGACTTCGAGGTGCGTGCGGTCGCCTCGGCCAAGGCGGCGCTCGAGCTGGTCGAGAGCGGTGAACCCTTCGACGTGCTCGTCACCGACGTGGTCATGCCGGAGATGAGCGGCCCCGAACTCGCCGAGGAGCTCGCCGGCTGGCAGCCGCACCTCGGCGTTCTGTTCGTCTCCGGCTACGCCGACGGACGCCTGGTCGACCCCGGCACTCCGGACGCCCCGCGCGCCTTCCTCGCGAAGCCACACACGTCCGCGGCGTTGCGTGTCGCGGTGGCGGGACTCTGGACGGAGCTTCGCGACGGGCGGTCCGGGGTGTCGTCACCGCCCTCTCGTGAAGGGTGACCTCGCGTCGCTGGCGGGGACGCGGACCGGGCTCCTTCCGGTGTGGGGAAGACTGATTTATCATGAGGACTCCCCTGTCGGAGTCCTCTCTTGATCGACCTCAGAATCCCGCTCGTCGCGGTCGGGCTGCTCGCCCCGCCGCTCTCCGCCCAATCGGTCCTCCTGCCGAACGGCGAACCCGACCCCGCCTACCCGGCCCTGTGGAGCTGGTACGACGCCGCCCACGGTCCGAACGGCTCGCCCACGCCACTCGCCGACGGCACGTCGGTCACCTCGTGGGACGATCGCAGCATCAACGCCCGGCACCTGACGCGGGTCAGCGCCGATCCCAGCCGCCTGCCCACCGTCCGCGACGATGCCGACTCCTGCGGCGTCGCGATGGGCTTCGACGGCAACGACTTCATCTGGGCGGCGTCGACCGACATCGGTCGGCTCGCCGGAGATCGGACCTTCGTCGTGGTGACCCGCGTGCAGGTCGCGGATGGCGGTTACGTCTTCGATGGATCGACCAACAGCGGCCGGTCGACCCTGCATGCCGGTGAGACTGCCACGCCCGGCAAGTGGCACATGTTCTGGGGTGACAACACGGCGACCGGTGCGACCGGCGCGAGTCTGGTGAGCGCGGACGTCGACGTCGAGCGCTACCAGATCCACACCGTGGTCGTGGCCGCCGGTCTGCAGGAGCACTACGTCAACGGTCAGCTCGTCGCCTCCTCGAACGACCCGAACACCTTCAACCTCGGCGGCATGGTCGTCGGTGCGCGGGTGAACACCGCCAACGGTCTCAACGGCTACGTGAAGGAGCTGCTGACCTACGGCGAGGTGCTGAGCGCCGGCAACCGCGCGGCGCTGGAGGGATACCTGGTGGCACGCCATCCCTTCGCCTACGGCGAGCGCTACGGCCAGGGCTGCGCGGGCACCGCCGGGATCGTGCCGGCCCTGTCGGTTCGGGGTTGCCCCGCTCCGGGGCAGCGGATCGATCTGGTCGTCTCCGACGCGCTGCCCAACTCGACCGCGGTCGTCGACTTCGGCCTGTCGCGGGTCAGTGTGAACCTCGGCGGGTGCGACATCCTGATCGGGCCGGTCGTCGCTGGCATCGGCGGGCCCACCGACGCGATGGGGACGCTCAGCTTCCCGCTGGCCGTGCCGATGGGCATCGCCGTGCGGCTGCCCACCCAGGCGGTGATCCTGGATCCATCGGGGATGCTCGGCTTCGTGACCACCAACGGGCTCGAGCTCGCGATCTTCTGACCGATGGTCCGCACCTCCGTGACCTCCCTCCGCGGCACCCTGCGGCGCGGCGTCGTCTGCGGCACGCTGCTCTTGCTCGCCCTGCTGCCCGTGCCTCTCGCCGCGCAGGGAGTCCTGCGTGGCGATGGCACGCCCGATCCGACGCATCCCGATCTGTGGTGCTGGCTCGATGCGGCCTCGGGCGTGAATGGCATCCCCGCGCCGCTCGCCGTGGGGACCACCGTGGACCGTTGGCACGATCTCGGTTCGGGTAGCCGTCACCTGACCCGCGTCGCCACCGACCCCGCGCAGCGGCCCCGCGTCGCGGCGGGTGGCGGGACCGCGGATCGCGCCGTGGGCTTCGACGGCGACGACTACGTCTGGGCGGCCGAGAGCGACGTCGGGCGGCTGGCCGCGGACCGCACGCTGTTCGTGGTCACGCGCGTGGACGTCGCCGATGGCGGCTACTGCGTCGACGGAACCACCTCGTCCGGACGGACCACGCTGCACACCGGGGAGCGCGCGAACCCAGGACGCTGGCACGTGTTCCTCGGCGATGCCAGCGGTGGAGCCGCTCTCCAGGTCGGGCCGTCGGTCGCCACCGGCGCGTTCCAGGTGCATTCGCTGGTGCTGCGTCCCGGGGCGCAGTCGCACCGCATCGGCGGCCGCGTGGTCGTGCAGGACAGCCTGCCGTCGATCGGAGCGCTCGGTGGGTTGCTGCTCGGCGCGCGCTACAACCTCGCCAATCGCTTCGCGGGTGCGGTCAAGGAGGTGCTGGTCTATCGACGGGCGTTGACCGCTGCAGAGGTGTCGGCGGTCGAGTCGTACCTGTTCGGACGGCATGGCCGCTCGTCGCCGGTGCCGCCACCGGTGCCGGTCGACGTGTTCCAGAACGGGGATGGGCTGTATCCCAACTACCGGATCCCGGCGATCCTGCGCACCGAGCCGAGCGGGGCGCTGCTGGCGTTCGCCGAAGGCCGGCAGGGCGGTGACCAGTCGGAGAACGACATGGTGCTGCGACGCAGCGTCGACGGCGGCGCGAGCTGGGGGCCGGTCCAGCTCCTCCACGACGACGGGCGCAACGCGTTGAACAACCCGACCGTCGGTCAGGTCCTGCGCGGCCCGCGCGCTGGGCGGGTCCTGCTGATGTATCAGCGCTATCCGCAAGGCACGACGATCTGGAATGCGCCGCCGGGCGTCAGCGGTCCGGCCGTGGTCTCGGTCTGGCTGACCTGGAGCGACGACGAGGGCGTGAGCTGGTCGATGCCGATCGACATCACCGCGCAGGTGAAACCGCCGACCACCGCGCGGTCGGTCAACTCCGGTCCGGGCCGGCTGATCCAGCTCCGCCACGGCCCGTTCGCCGGCCGCATCGTGGTGCCCTTCAACCGCTACGACACCGACGGCAACTGGGGCAATTACGCGGCCTTCAGCGACGACGGCGGCGTGACCTGGCAGCGTGGCCAGGACGTGCCGCGCAACCCGGCGCGGATCCAGGGCAACGAGTGCCAGGTCGTCGAGCGGGCCGACGGCTCGGTCCTGCTGAACTCGCGCCGCTCCCTCGGCGCCGCGCACCGCAAGGTGTCGATCAGCTACGACGGCGCCATCACCTGGTCGCCGCTCCGTGACGACCTCGGGCTTCCCGATCCGGCCTGCATGGCCAGCGTGTTCCGCTTCACCGACCCCGCCGACGGGCTCCGGAGCCGCATCCTGTTCGCGGGTCCGGACTCGACCAGCTCGCGGGTGCAGGGCTCGATCTGGATCAGCTACGACGAGGGCGGTCGATGGTCGGGGCCGCGAGCGTTCGCGCCCGGTGGCTATGCCTACTCGTGTCTGACCCGCGTCGACGAGCGTCGTTTCGGAGTCCTGTACGAGGCCAACGGCACCGGGGCGATGCGCTTCGTGGCGACCACGGTCGAGTGGGTGAGCGGTGGCTCGGACTGTCTCGGCGGCGGCCTGCACGGCGCGGCCTACGGTGTCGGCTGTGCCGGGTCCGGTGGTGCGGTGCCACTGCTCGACCTGGTCGGTTGCCCGACCCCTGGCCAGTCGCCGGAGTTGGTGGTCTCGCAGGCTCTGCCGGGGGCGGTCGGCGCACTGAATGTGGGGTTGGCCCCTGCCGCTGTAACGGTCCTGCCGTGCACGTTGCTGGTCGGGAGTCCGGTGGTCGCCGTGCCGCTCACGGTCGACGGCCAGGGCGACGCGCGGACCTCGCTGCCGTTGCCGGGCGACATCAGCTCCATCGACCTCTACGCGCAGGCGCTGATCCTCGATCCCGCGGCCGCTCTCGGCGTCGCGACGTCCGCCGGGCGCAGCGTTCTGGTCTTCTGACGCGGAGCACGAGTCACGCGGGTCCGGGGCCTCCGGTCGACCGACCCCGCCGCGAACCCGACCGCCACGAACCGGGGAGGCCCCGGGAAGACGGCCGGGTGAGCGGTGTGCGAAGGCGCTACGTTCTGCCGGTCGACCTGGAGACGGACGCCATGCCTCGCGACCTGAAACCGCTGCTTGAAGTCCTTCCCGCTGTCGTGCGGGAGGAGCTTCTCTCTACCGTCGGGAATGCCACGGCTTCTGACGAGGTGTTGGATCAGCTGTGTCGTCGGCATCCAGCGTGGGCGGACGAGATCCGGGCGCTCTGGAGTGCTCTGTGTTCCCAGCGGATCGTGGGGCTCGATCCCGCGCTCGTTGGGGGCGATGGTCCCGAGACTCCTGGTGTAGCCCCGTCGATCGAGCCAGGCGAACGGTGGGGAGACTTCGAGATCGTGCGGGAGATCGGCCGTGGTGGCATGGGCGTCGTCTACCTGGCCCAGCAGCTGTCGATCGCTCGGCCGGTCGCGTTGAAGCTCCTGCCAGCGACGCGGATCGCAGACCGGCGGGCCCGCGACTACTTCGCGCGTGAGGTCCGCCTGCATGCGCGTGTCGATCATCCCGCGATCGTGCCCCTGCTCGACGCTGGCGAGTTCGCGGGCGTGCCCTACCTTGCGATGCGCTTCGTCGAGGGAGCCTCGCTGGAGGAGTGGTTGGCCGCGCAGGCAGCCGACTCGGAGAGCGCCTCGCACGCCACGGAGACCCAAGGTGAAGCTGCCGCCTACAACCTGTTCCGTGACAATGCGGGACCCAACCGGAACCGTGCGATCGTGGGGTTGTTCGCAGCCCTGGCCGATGCGCTGCAACACGCCCATGATCGAGGCATCCTCCATCGAGACGTGAAGCCGGGGAATATCCTCGTAGATCGTCGAGGCCAGCCGTACCTGCTCGACTTCGGACTCGCTCGACTCACCGAGGATGAAGCCCATTCGGAGCGCGGGCGGCTGGTAGGGAGTCCCGCCTACCTCAGCCCGGAGCAGATGGTCTCGGACTGGATCAAGGTCGACCATCGGACCGACGTCTATTCCCTCGGGGCCAGCCTCTATCACGCCCTTGCCGGTCACCCACCGTTCACGGCGACATCGATCCCGGCGCTACTGCGGGCGATCCAATGGGACGATCCAAAGGCACTGCGGAGGATCGATCCGACGATCCCGGTCGACCTGGAGCGCGTCGTCGCCATGGCGATGGCCAAAGCGCCGCACCAGCGCTACGCGACGGCCGCGGAGTTCGCCGCCGACCTGCGGCGGATCCTCGGCTACGAGGCGGTCCGCGCGAGACCGGTGAGCCGGATCTCGCGGGTCGCTCGATATGCGAAGCGCTATCGGCGGTCGTTGTTCCGTGCAGCGGTCGCCGGACTGGTCGTCGGCGCCGGGCTCGGCGGGTTGTCGTGGTTGGAGGAACAGGCCCGTCAGGCGGCGGCGCGGGTTGCGGAACGGAACGAAGAGCTGTGGCGAGATGGTGCCGCAGCGGTGGGTGCGGCGCTCGATCGTGGGGATCTGGTGGTGGCTCGCGATGCGCTGAGTTCTCTGCGCGAATGGACGGGGGAGGTCCCTGGCGCCGCCGACCAACACGCCGACCTGATGGTGCGCTTCGACCGGGCGGTCGAGGAGCGACTGGCAGATGCTCAGCGGTTGGAGGATCAGGGGAGTCTGCAGGAAGCGCGGCAGGCGCTGGATCTGTTCCGGGATTGGGAGGAGTTGGCGGCGCGCATTCGGCCTCGACGGCAACGCCTCGTCGAGCGGATTGAGAGTGAGGAAGCGCTGCGCTTGTTCCGGAGTGACGACGCCTGGTTGCGGCGGCGGGCAGGAGAGCGGTTGCTCGCAGATCTGCTACTCGGGAAACCGCCACTTGCCGGACAGAAGGAGGGGCTTCGGGAAGTGATCGTGAACCCGGGCGAGTGGGGGACGATGTTGGTTTCGGTGCAGGCGGCACTCCTGATCGGGCCCGAGGAATCCGAAGTCGCCCTGCGGACTCGCTTCACATCGGAAGGAGATGAGTGGGAATACGCACCGCTCATCGCGCTCGTCGCTGCGGTCGGAGGCCGACGCGACTGGCTTCCTCTGATCCGGCGCCACCCCGCGAGTGGCAGCGGGGACCTCGGATTTTTGCTCTACAGCCCAATGGGGCTCTCCCATCAACTCAGGGATCTCGTTCCGGTCGGTTACCTCGACGAGCTTCCGGCCGTCCTGAAGTGGTTCGAGTTCACGATGCGGCTCATCGAGGACCGCCCACGGTTCGAACCCGTCGATCCTGCTCTGCGCGATCCGTCTGCAGGGCCTCCTGTCGTCCTCATGGACGACCGCTCGTATTCAAGAAGGTACCGCATCAGCGCGGCAATGATCATGGGGTTTGCCCGGCTGATGCTCGCGGATCCCGAGGTCATCCACGAAGTCCCCGACTGGCTACGGCGCGGGCGTCTGTCTGCTGATCGGTACTTCGCGATACGGTTGGTTGGTTTCCTCGACGACCCTCGCCATGACGCGGCAGTTCTGGAGTTGCTCACGGGAGACTCCGCCGAGGACCTCGAGAGCGATACGCGGGCGCTCGCGATCCTTGGACTTGCGAAGCCGGGCCACAGCGGCCTGGGTGCGGCACTTGTCTCCACGCCACCTGAGCGATTGGACCTCGGGGATCGCTGGGTCGTTGCCGAGGCCTTGGCGCTCTGGCGCGCTTCCGAACCCGGGGCCGAAGAGTGGATCGCGCGCGCGATGCCGTTGCTCGGAGACGGATGGCCGGCTCACCGGGAGCGAATTGCGCAGCACGGCTTCTCCGTGACAGCGACGCTTCGCTTCCTGTTGCCTCCGGACGCCGTGGTGCAGGAGTTCGTGTCGATGGACGGGCGTGCGCCGGCCGGCGGTTTCCTGCGCCAGGACGTTTTCTTCCGCCCATTCCCCGTACTCAGCGCATGGCGACCCATCACGGATTGGCAGCTCGACACGGCAACCGCACGCGACTTCGAACGGCTGCCCTTCCCGTGGCTGCGCGAGCGTTGGTTGCTCGAGCATGCCTCGGAGGACGCAGCGTCGATCCGCGGCCTGCTGTCGGAGGCGCGCGACGCGCCCTCGGCGGGCGTCCGCCGTCAGGCGATGGTCGCGCAGGCCCGGACCTCGCCCTCCGAGGAACTCGTCGAGTTCCTCCGGGATGGATCCGGCATTGGATCGAACTCGCCTCGCGTGCTCGCCGCGTTGGCCTCAGCGCAACTCGCGATGGGGCGAGCCGACGCGGCCCGGGAGGTCCTCGGTGACCTTGCGGGCCGTTGGCACCTCTGTGTGGACTGGGTCGAAGAGCAGTTGCCCACGGAGTTCCGGGACGAGTTTCGTGCCGCTCATCTCGCTGCGCTCGATGAGCGGCTGCTGGTCTTGCTCGAGGTTGCCGATGAAGACCGGTTCGCGGAGGGAGTCCGGCATTGGCGCCTTGCGGTGGAATCGGGTTGGTCGCCGCCGAAGGCGACCGACCTGCTTCGCGAACGCGTTGCCTCCCTCTCCACCCGTGACGTCGAGGAGCGGGCGCCGACCTGGCTGTGGGAATCCGGCCCGGAGGGCTTTCGCCGGCTGGATGGTGTCGCTCGAACCCTGTTCGCCGTCGCCGGCGCGACCCTGGCGCTGGACCTCGCCG
Source organism: bacterium (assembly GCA_030432695.1). GTDB lineage: Bacteria > Planctomycetota > UBA1135 > UBA1135 > UBA2386 > JAUILN01. The sequence goes on from JAUILN010000006.1 coordinate 262,866, forward strand.
CCTGCGCCGGATTGGCAGGACTCCGCGAATGGTCGGGTCTGTTCGTCGCGCGCCTGGAGGCCGATCTCGCGAAGGTGTCGAACGCCACCGGCGAGCAACTCGATCTGCCGTGGCCGGAGCGAATTCCCGGCTCCTTGGACTTCGGCGAATCAGCCGAGGTCCAATGGGTTCCGCCGAGACCACCGAGCAACTGGTTGGAGGCGCTGACCTGGGTGCGGGCGGTCGAACTTCGAGAACTCGCGCTCCGCTCCCTGGCTGCCGCCCCGGAGCAGTTCCTCGTCGAGGCGACGGCTGCACTCGACGATCTGGATGATCCGAGCTGCTGGTCCGCGATTCGGTCGGCCGTCCGGGCTCGCGAACTCGAGACCGGCAAACCCGAATTGACCGGGCTCCACCTCCTGGCCCGGTGGAGGTCTGCGGCCGCGATGGACCTGCTGCCGTTCTCGATCGAGGACCGCTCGTCACCGGACGTGGATGGTCGCGGGACCGGGATGTCCGACGACGAGTCGCAGGCTCGTGCGGACGCGATGCAGTACGCGACCATCCAGGTGCTGCTGGGTGCCCAGGAGGACCCACGAGCGCTGGAGTGGTTGCAGGAGGTCTCTCGCGCCGTTCCTCCCGAGATTCTCGTCGAGTTCGGCGGAGCGCTTGCGCTGGAAGCCGAACACCGCGGGAGGGTCGAATCGAGGCCGTTCCGGCGGAAGTCCCGCGACGAGTTGATCGTTCGGGTTCGCGAGGTGCTGCAGCAGGCCGGGGTGAGCCAGGAGCTGCTCGACGGATTCCAGTGGGCCGACGATTCCGGGGAGGGCGCGACGGTGTCCCTCGACACCGCCTGCTCCCCATCGACGCTCCATCCGACCAGTCGAGGGGGGCTGATCGCGTGGCTTCGCGGTCTGCGCGGAGCCGACCGTCAGACCGCCTGGCCGCGGATCCGCGCGCTCCTCGACGACCCGTCGCTCCGAGTGCGTGCCGAGGCCGCGAGGGTCCTGGTCGACTCCGGAGCCGACGTACCGGTCGAGCCCGTCCTCCGCGAGGCACGACAGGTCTACGGCGAAGAGCCACGACTGGACCGGGCTCTTGCTCGCCTCGAGCTCGCGCGCGGTGAGCGCGCCGCCGCAGTCGAGCGGCTCACCGGCATCCTCGAACGATGGGTCGTGCCTTCGGACTACCTGGCCGACGGGTTCTTCGATCCGATCCGGGAGGACCTGCGATGAGTCAGGCCCGTTGGATCGACGAATTCAGGCTCGTGCGGGAGATCGGTCGAGGTGGCTTCGGCATCGTCTACGAGGCGGTGCAGTCCGGGGTCGAGCGCCGGGTCGCACTGAAGGTCTACGACGCGGCCTACGCGCTCGATTCCGCCGAGGGGCTCGCCCGGGAGGCCGCGTGCGCGAGCCGGATCGAGCACCCGAATTCGTTGCCTGTCTACCGTGTCGGTGTCGCCGACGGGGTCCCCTATCTCGCGATGCGGCTAGTCGACGGGGCGTCCCTGGCAGATGTCTTGAAGAGCCTGGTGTCGGCGGCGCAGCAGGGTCAACGTCTCCGTCGTTCGGACTTCCTGGCGGCGGCACGGCAGGCCGTCGGAAAGTCCGTGGCGGCCCGGCCGTCCGAGGTCGAAGACCGCAACCATTACGACACCGTGGTCGAACTCGCGGCTCAGGCCGCCGATGCTCTGGCCGCAGCCCACGCGGCCGGCATCGTGCACCGCGACGTCAAGCCGTCGAATCTCTTGTTGGAGGGTGACGGCCGGCTGTACGTCGCCGACTTCGGCCTCGCCCGCGACGAGACCGTGGCGACCTTGACGCGGACCGGGGCCTTCGCAGGGACGCCTCGCTACCTCAGTCCCGAACAGGCGCGCGGCGATCGTGCTGCGGTGGGTGCGCGGAGCGACATTTACAGTCTCGGGCTGACCCTGTTCGAGCTGATCACCCTGCGGCCTGCGCACGACGGCGAGACCACCGCGGCGGTGCTCGACAGCATCCATCGCGGCACGGTTCCGGAGCTGCGGCGGGTCTGTCCTGGCGTGCCCATGGACCTGTCCAACGTGGTGGCGAAGGCGGTGTCGGCCGATCCCCGTGATCGGTACCCGGACATGCAGAGCTTCGCCCGCGATCTACGCCGCTTCCTGGCGCACGAGGCGGTCGAGGCGCATGCACCCGGGTTCGCGAAGCGCTTGCTTCGCCGGGTCCGGCGTCGTCCGGTCGCAGCGACGGGTCTCGCTCTGGTGGCTTCCGGAGTCTTCGTCCTCGGAGTCCTATCGCTCAGATCGGTTGTGGGCGACTGGAGCACGGTTTGGCGAGCGGAGGAGCTTCACGACGATGCTGTCGCGGCGGTGCTCAAGCGCCTCGATGCGCATCTCCAACAAGAGCAATGGGACTCCGTGCTGGCTACCTGGTCGGCTCTCGACCGGTCCGTTCGATCGAATTCGACCGTCGTGGCTCGGGCCCGCGAGGCGGCTGCTTCGTTGGAAGCCGCATTGTGGGCCATGGAACAGGACCTGGCGGCGAGAGTCGAGGAACTCGATTGGGCAGCAGCCGAGCGACACGAGAAAACCGTCAAGGATTGGCGGACGCTGTTCGTGCGGCCCGTGCTCCGGGAGGTCACGGAGCAACTGGCATCGCCGGCCTCCGCCACGGCGGTCGCGTTGGACCGGATCGCCGCTCGAAGGGCTCTGCTGGAGACCTGTCCCGCTGCACGAGACCTCTGGAGCACCGACGACGTGCTCGTCGCGGGCGCATATCGGGCGCTGCTGAGAGAGTGGTTGCGGCTGGATGCCAACGGTTCGGCGCTGGTGCTGCAGATCGGAGAGCACGGGCCCGGGCTTCTTCGGTCAGAGGACTACTTCGAACTGACTCGACGCCGCCTGCCGGCTGTCGACCTACCGTTGGTGTTCGGTGGTTACGCCATCGACGACACCGTCACCGGGCGGAAGGACCTCGGTAGCGGGATTCCGCCTGGTTCACTGGTGCTGGCGTTTCGGAAGACTCCTCGATTCGGGTCGGAGGACGATCCGTTCGCGGCTCGAGCGACTGGTTCGGCGCCAGCGTCGTTCCAGGCAAAGGCGCGGGCGGTCGCCGCAGCTGGTGGCTCGGGGTTGTTGATCGTCTGTCGGTCCGACGCAGAGGAGGCGGACCTCGAGTCGTTGCCGTCGGGCCTGCAGTTGGCTGTCCCCGTCGTGGTGGTGCGGCGAGAGCGGCTTGTCCCGATTCTCGGAGCCGCCGGATTCGACCTCGCTCGGCTCGCCGAGCAATGCGCGGGGAGTCCGCTTCCCGAGTCGATCCCGCTCGGGTCGGGCTCTCTTCGTGACGGATTCCGGGAGCAGCCATCCAGACTCGCCCACTGCACGGATCTCCTGTTGCCCACGATCACTCCGCGGCTGGCGGCCGAGCCGAAGCGAGGCGTGGCTGCCGCGATAGCCTGGTTGCTTGCGCGGAGCGACTCGGAGTCCGCGGAACAAGCCCTGCGGGCCGTGCTCGATCCCGAGCGCTGGAGCGGGCTGGCGCCGGGGTCTTACGAGGCGGAGTCGCTTCAGGATGTCACCGGCGCTGCGCTTTCGGTCCTGGCCAGGTTGCGCCGACCGAGACTTCTCGCGGAACTGGAGCAGCTGGTCGATTGGGGTCTCACGCAGCAGAGGTTCTTCGGCGGCGAGTTCAGGGTGGTCGAGGTGTTGGAGTTGCTCGATTCAGGGCCTGAGCCGGTGGCCATCCAGCTCGGGCCGCGGCGTTGGCACGGACAGGCCGTTGGATCGGGCGCAGTGTCCGAGGACGACGGGGCCTGGCGTCCCGCGGATGAGCAGCCAGTTCGACTGGCGGAGCTGGCGCTGGTGACGCTCGAGGTGACGGATCCGAATCGTGCGACCCGCTTCCTTCTTCCTTACGCGGAGCGCGGCAGCTGGGTGGCCACGGAGTTCTTGGCGGCGCGTGGGGACCCGAGATGGAAGGTGGGAGCGAGACGGGCGGTCGAGATTCTGGCGCCTGGCGAGCTGCCCGGTGTCGGTGGCTCTTGGCGGGCCGAGCGCGATGACGAGTGGCGTCGTGAAAGATGGCGGTGGTTCGTCGGCCGGCTGGCGGATGCCGGTGAGAACCTCGGGGCCGCCGAACTGATCGCGGAGCTGGACGTCGCACGCGCGAAGAAGGACTGGAACGAGTGTGTCGACATCTACGGAATGCTGCGGAGGTTCGCCGACGCGGGAGATACCGAGGCCCTGTGGCGCGTGTGGATCGACATCCAGCTCGATCTCGCGGGGCCCGAGGTGGCCGGGGCAGGGCGCTTCGAGGACGTCGTTCGGTCCCAGCTCCTGCAGGATGTCTCCTTCGTCCTTCATGAGCGCCTACCGCTTCTCGACGCAGAACTCGCCAAGGCCCTCGATAGCGGCGAGGAGTGGCTTCGTCGCGCGGTCCTGGCTTTCCTCCAGGCGCGTGGGCCCGATTTCCTTCCGGGTGGCACTCGTGCCGCCGTCCAGCGCTGGGTCGAAGCAGCTTCTCCTGGTGACCGACTGCCAGGCTTGCTGGTGTATCGCCGGGTCGATGCCTGGATCTTGGAACTCGCGGACCAGGCCTATCGCGCCGGCGCACCTGAAGTTCAGGAGGCGCTTCGTGGTTGGCTGCTCTCGAGCGTGGACCTGCGAGAGTTGTTCAACGTCGAGCACGAGCCGTACCAGGGTTCCGTGATCGGGTGGTTGGGCGAGACGGTCGTCGAGCAGTGTTCCGCGCTCATCCGGAGTCTGAGGGAAGGGCAGCTCACTCCCGACCCCCGATATCCCACGTCGACCTGGTCGCCCTTGCTTTGCCAGCGCCTGGGAGACTTGATCGAGGCGATCGAAGCCGGTGTTTCCGACGAGGACGTCTGGTTTCTATCGAGGCTCATCGACGTGGCGCGCAGGGCTCAGGCGGTGCATGTTCGAAGCCTCGGGGTCCGGGCTGCAAAGGTCCTCGTGGATCGAACGGACGAGAACAGGGACTTCGCCCTGCGTGGGCTAGCCAACTCGCTCTATCGGGTCGAGGAGTTCGAGGGTGCTCTCGAGGCAGCGGAGCGGGCTATCGATCAGGCGCCAGACGAGGAGCGGCGGGAATCGGCCCGGGAGTTCCTCGAGGACCTACGGGGTCACGTGGAGCGAAAGCGGCAGGAGTCCGCTGACTCCGGGACGACGGAGGATGTCGGTTCCGACAAGCGCTGACCCGTTGGGCATTCGCCCGACCCTCACAACTTCCGACTCTTCTCCAGCACCACCGTCAGGTCGTCCACGCACTTGTCGCGCTTCTTGTCGTCGAAGCCCAGCAGCTCCTGCAGCGCCTCGCCGATGATCGGGATGTAGGTCTGGATGTAGTTGCGCTTCTTGTGCTCGCCGAGCAGCTTGCGGCCCTTGCGGATGTGGGTGCCCAGCTTGCGGCCGCACTCCTGCAGCGCCAGCTTCAGCTCCTTGATGATCTCGTCGTAGTGCGCAATCGCCTCCTTCGACTCGGAGGTGAACGGCACCCACACCGAGGCGATGTGCACGAAGATCACCATCGGGCCGACCGGCACTGCGCCGCGTGGCTGCTGCAGGCCGTAGCCGCGCCAGTTGGTGCCGATCACCGCCTTGGTCACAGCGCACGCCGACTGCTGGAACAGCAGCGGCACCCGGTTGGCGAAGCGGATCAGCCGCGCCGGCTGGTCGGCCTCGGCCAGGAGCTGTTCCTCGGCGAGCTGCTTGCGGCGCTTCTTCTTGGCCTCGTCCTCGAAGATCTTGCCTTCCTCGTACTCGAGCGTGTCGCCCGGCCGCCCGTAGGCGATGCCCGCCTCGACCTGGAACGGGTGGCCGCGGTAGACCACCGGCCCGCGGGTCCGCGCCACGTAGAAGTCGGCTTCGACCTCCTTCTGCAGCCCGCGCAGGATCCCCTCCTCGCCGATCGGCGCGATGCAGGTCGCCGGCGGCGCCATGATCTTCGTCGCGTCGATGGCCTTCTTCAGCGCCACCGACTCCTCGCGCGCGATCCGCTTGGGGTGGGCGCGCTCGGAGATCTTCGCGGTCTTGCAGATCTCGAGGGCAACCTTCGGGCCGACCCGTGAGAAGTCGCGCTGCAGGAACAGGTGGACCCACTTCTCGGCGGTCTCCTGGAGCATCTTCTGCAGGATGCCGAGTTCCACGCCGTGCGGGTGTGGCTTGATCTCGTCGGTCTCGACCGGCAGCTCCTTGGTCGCCGGCAGGTACTCGACCACCTCGCCGTCGGGGTCCTTGAAGGTGAACTTCACGTGCGGGTTGGCGACCGCGCAGAGCTTCAGGAACTCGCCGACGCTGCGCTGCCCCTTGCGGAACTCGCCCTCCAGGTCGATCTCGACCCGCGTGCCCTGCACCTTGCCTTCCCACTCGATCTCCTCCTCCTTGGAGATCGGGTTGTTGCGGGCGGTGTCGATGCGGACCGTGTAGGCGTGCGCCTTGGCGCGCTTGCCCGGCTTGCTCTTCACCCGCACCGGGTGGCCGGTGGTGAGCTGGCCGTACATGCCCGCCGCCGAGATGCCGATGCCCTGCTGGCCGCGCGACTGGCGCAGCCGGTGGAACTTCGAGCCGTAGAGCAGCTTGCCGAAGATGTTCGGCACCTGGGCCTTCACGATGCCCGGGCCGTTGTCCTCGATGGCGATCGTGAAGACGTTGTCCTGCTTGGGGTTCTTGGCGATCTCGACGACGATCTCCGGCAGGATCCGCGCCTCCTCGCAGGCGTCGAGCGAGTTGTCGACCGCCTCCTTCACCGCGGTGAGCAGCGCCTTCCGCGGACTGTCGAAGCCCAGCAGGTGGCGGTTCTTGGTGAAGAACTCGGAGACCGAGATCTCCCGCTGCGATTTCGCCATCTGCTCGGCGGTCTTGCCGCCAGAGCTCTTGGTCTTCTTCGCAGCCGCCTTGGGTGCAGGGTCCTGCTCCGGCGACTTCTCCGATGTGCTGCTCTCGGTCACGGGCTTCTTGCTCACTCCCATCTCGGCCTCACGGCGCGGAGTGGGTCGGGCCGCCGCCGCCGGCTCGGCGTCGTCGAAGAGCGCGCGCTGCCTGTGCGTCACGGATCGGCCTCCCTGCTCCGGGTTCGCGGGTTCTGCGGTTCCTGTTCGCCGGAGGCCCGCCGCCCGCGGGCCGGGGATCCGGCGGCGAGCGGGGATGGTAGTCGGGGGGCGGGGCGGGTGCACGCGTGAGGTCGTGCCGGGGCGGGGTCGCGCCGGAGGGCGACCCTCAGGTTCCGATCACCGCGGTTCCCTTGCCCGTGACGCTGATCGTCGCCGCCTCGAGCTGGTAGCCCTGCACGTAGAAGGCGCTGCTGGCGAGGTTCATGTCGTTGGGGATCGGCAGCGAGAGGGCCGCGGTGGTGCCCGGAATCATCGGCGCGGCGAGATCGACGCTGACCTCGACCTGGCAGCTCGGCGCCGCGAACGGCAGCAGCAGGTCGAGACTGATCGGCAGCGGACCGCCGTTCCAGAAGGAGTCGGAGACGCCGATCACCAGGAAGGGGATGCCCGCCGGAGCTGCGTTGGTCACGTCGACCTGCCAGGGCTGGCCGACCCGCGGGTAGCCCGGTGAAGTCAAGACACCGTCGCCGGCACTGCTCGGGCAGCCGCGACCGGACACGCCGAACGAGCCGCGCACGCCGACGAAGAACTCGATCTCGAAGCGACAGTCCTGCGACGCCGGGTGCGGTGCGTAGCCGGCGATCAAACCGGTGCCGCCGGTGTAGATGTCCGGACCCGGAGGGCCGTTGCGTGGCTCGGTCTCGAGGGAGACCGCGATGTCCAACCCGCCGGCACTGCCGGTCGACGACATCACCGCCCAGTACTCGGTGTGGAAGCTCAGCGCGGGCTGAGCGAACGTCCACACCAGCGGCGTGTGGAAGGTCAGCCCGTTGGTGTCCAGCGAGTTGGTCGAGCTCGCGACGAAGTTGCCCCCCGCGTTCGGATCCCCGTCGTACAGGTTCAGGAAGGTCGTCGTCGACGGCGCCACCGCACCCGAGTTGCCGGCGTAGAGCGTGATCTGCGTGAGCGGCAGCGTCGCCGGCATGCCCGGATCCGGCGCGATCCCGACCGACGGAGTGAAGGTCTGGCCGGTCGCGCGATTCCCGAAGTTGTCGGTGCCGACGGGTTGGGAGATCAGGTACTGCTGCGCGAGCGCGGGGGTCGCGGTGAGGAGGAGGGTGGCGAGGGAGACGGAGATCGATCGCATGGCTGGGAGCCTCGTGGGCGTGAGGGAGGACGTGGTCCGCGTCCTGCGCTTGCCAGGGCGGGGGACAGCGTGACACGGAATCGATGCGGGGACCTCGGGGGGCCTTGCGGTTTCTCGCGAAGAGGGGACTGGACGCGAACCTCGCCCCGCACCGACTTGCCCTGACTTCCTCGACGCTTCAGACTCCTGCGCCGTGGAAGACGATCGACTCGTCGAGCGAGCGACGCAGCTGGCGAGGGCCTACGTGCGGGCCCGGATGGGCGATCGGCTGCGCGCTTTCGAGCAGTCGGACGACGTGGCCCAGAGCGCGCTGCGAGAGGTCTTGCAGGACCTCGATGGCCGGGCCCTGCGCGATGTGGAGGATCTCGACGCCTGGGTACGACTGTGCATCGAGCGCAAGCTGAGCGACCGGGCGAGGTTCCATGGGCGGCAGAAGCGGGATGCCGCGCGGCTCGGTGGTGGTCTGAACGGCAACGAACCGCTGGACGAGCAGACGCCGAGTCGTCTGGTGTCGGCGCGCGAACAGGCGGAGCGCGTCGAGTCGGCCTACCTCGAGGCCCTGGCGAGTCTGGATGCCGACGAACGGGTCGCGATCCAACTGCTGCGCGGCGGGGCGAGCTACGCGGAGGTCGGGGAACGGATCGGGCGGTCCACCGGTGCGGCGAGGATGTTCGTCAGTCGGGCTCGGAGTCGGCTCGGCATGGCGATGAAGCGCGGACTCGGAGAATCTCCGTGACGCTCGGCCGCCGCTGACGCGCATCGGGCCGTGGGCATGGATCCGGATCAGAGCGACGACCCGCAGGCAGGCGGTATCGAACTCGAGCGGTTGCTCGCGGAGTGTCTCGCGTCCGAACGGCCGGACCGAGCGCTGGAGGAGACCGCGGCGCGGCATCCGGAACTGGCAGCCGAGCTGCGCGAGCTCTTCGCGCTGCTCGGCGCCGTCGACCTGGCGCCGCGCGTCGCGGCCGAGGCGCCACAGCGTTTCGGCGACTACCAGCTGATCCGGCGGCTGAGCGGCGGTGCGATGGCCGCAGTCTGGGTCGCGCGCGACCTGGGACTCGGCCGCACCGTCGTCCTGAAGATGCTGCGTCCCGAGGACATCCTCTTCGAGGGGCGGCTCGAGCGCTTCCGCCGTGAGATCGACGTCGTGGCGGGCCTGCGGCATCCGGGCATCGTCCCGGTGCACAGTGCCGGCGACATCGAGGGCGTGCCGTACTTCACGTCGGAGTGGGTCGACGGTCCGTCGCTCGCGCTGCTCCTGGCCACGCTCTCGGTGGCCGGTGTGCCCGAACTGCGGGCCTTCGCCGAGTCGCTCGCCGCGGCGGTCGAGCGTGACAGGGTCGACGTCGACACGGTCATCGAGCGGCTGGGCCCACGCTGGAGCGATGCGGTTCTGCGGCTGACCCTGGAGCTGACCGAAGCGTTGGCGGCGGCCCACTCCCAGGGCGTTGCGCACCGTGACCTGAAGCCGTCCAACGTGGTCGTCGATGCCGACGGCCGGCCACGGCTGATCGACTTCGGTCTCGCATGGAACGAGTCCGCCGACGCACTGACCCGTAGCGGTGCACAGCTGGGCTCGCTGCCGTACATGCCGCCCGAGCGGGTGCGTGGCGATCGCCAGCAGGACGCCTTTCGGGGCGACGTCTACGGGCTCGGCGTCGTGCTCTACGAGTTGCTGACCCTGACCCGCCCGTTCCATGCCGTCGACCGCGAGGCGTTGGAGCGACAGATCCGGGCCGGTGTGGTCGAACCGCCGCGGCGACGGATGGCGCGGATCCCGCGCGACCTGGAGACGCTGTGTCTCGCGATGCTCGATCCGGACGCCGCGCGGCGGCCGGCCGATGCCGGTGAGGTGGCAGCCGACCTGCGGCGGATCCTCGATCATCGGCCGATCGTCGCCCGGCGCAGCGGCTCGTGGACCCAGGCGGTCCGGCTGGTGCGGCGCCGACCGACGGCCGCGATGGCGACGGCCGGGCTGGTGCTGCTGGCCGCCGCGACGGTGCTGTTCGTCGAGCGCCAGGCCGTGGCGCTGCAGCGCGCGCAGCGGCAGGCGCATGCTCGTGAGGCGTACGTCCTGCTCGATGACCTGGAACGGATCACGCCGGTGGCGCCCGAGAAGCTCGCCGCCTACGACAACTGGCTCGCCCGTGCCGACGAGCTGCGTGATGCGGTGGCCGGCTATCGACAGCAACTCGATGAACTACGGCATCGTGGCCAACGCCTGCCGGACCACGAGGCGGCGCCGCTGCTGCTCGCGCGAGCCGAAGAGGCGACCCGGAACATCGGCAAGGCGATCCGGTACTACTCCAACTTCGACGAGTACCGCAATCGCACCGACGCGATCGTCCTCGAGCAGCAGGCACGCTGGCGAGAGATCCGCGAGCGCCGGGCCTGGCGATTCGACGATCCGGACGACCAGGTCCTGCACGACGTGCTGGTGGATCTCTGCAGCGGTGGGGACGAACTCCAGCGTGCGCGTGAACTCGTCTCGCGCTGGCGCGAACTCGCGCTGGAGATCGACGCGGCGTGGCGGCGGTCGGATCTGGACGCTCTTTGGGACGCGGCGCTCGCAGACCTCGAGCGGCATACCGGCGTGGCCGGCCAGCTCCGGCCCACGAGCGGCCTGGTGCCGCTCGGTCCCGACCCGGTCTCCCGGCTGCACGAGTTCGCAGTGGTCGCGACCGGGCGGGTGCCCGAGCGGGGTCGAGACGGCGTGCTGCTGCTCGGCGACGACTCCGCGGCCGTCCTCGTGCTGATCCCTGCCGGTGAGGTCGTGGTGGGTGCCAACCTGGACGATCCCACCGACGCCCGTTACCACGATGCCGGCGAGCTGCCCGTCGACCGGGTCTGGTTGGCGCCCTACCTGATCGGCAAGCACGAGCTGAGCCAGGCGCAGTGGGAGCGGTTCCTGATCGACAACCCGAGCACCACGACGGGGCCGGACCGTCGACGCCATCCGGTCGAGACGCTGGACTCGAACTCGCTGCGCCGCGACCTGCAGCGCATCGGCCTCGACCTGCCGACCGAGGCCCAATGGGAACACGCCGCGCGCGGTGGAACGCGGACCGCATACTGGTTCGGCAGCGACCCAGCCGACTTGCAGGGCCGGGCCAACCTCGGCGATCGGACCTACGGGGAAGCCTTCAGGGCCGGTGAGCCCGAGAGCTACGCCGCGTGGGACGACGGCTGGCTGGCCACCTGCCCGATCGACACGTTCGAGGCGAACCAGTTCGGCCTGCACGGCGTGCTGGGCAACGTCTCGGAGACCTGCCTGGAATACGGCGTCGATTCCAAGGGCTACCTCGCCAAGCCGGCGTCGGGGCCGACGGGGCAGCGTTGGTGTGGATTCGACGGCTACCGGTTCCAGAACGTCCGCGGTGGCAACTTCAGCTTCAGCGCGAGCTACCTGCGCCACGCGTTGCGCGGAGCGACTCTCGGCGACGCGTGGACCACCGGGGTCCGCGTGGTGTGGCGGCTGTAGGGGGCCACCCGGTCGGAGCCAGTGACGGACTGCAGTCTCGGGCTCCGAGACTTCCCGTGGCGGCGCGCCCGAGCCGGCGCGGTATCGGTTCGGACGCCGGAGGATTGCTGTTCGATCGTTCGGCTCGTCGTCTCCCGTTCGTCGTCAGCCGACGAACCAGGAATGGACTTCCATGAGAACGTCTGCACTCTCTTCTGTCTCGCTCGCGACCGTCGCGCACCCTCGTGCTGGTCGTCTCCGGCCGCGACCAGAGCCTGCTGTTCGAACGATCCGGACAGAGTCGCAGGACCTCGGTCGGCCCCGGCGGCTACGGCACCAAGCTGGCGCTGGTCGGCGACTTCGACGGCGACGGTTTCGCGGATCTGCTGGTCGAATGGGAGCGGCGTTACGGCCGCCTCGGCAGGAGTGCGCTCAAGGTGGTCTCGCTCCGTGACGCGCGGGTGATCGCCTACTGGGTGCTGCGCTTGGGTTCTTCAGGTGCCTACGCGATCGGCAATGCAGGCGACTTCAACGGCGACGGGCTGGGTGACGTCTACGTCAGCGACCAGGACTTCTACACCCAGGACCGCGACCGCGGTCGGCTGCGCGTCTACAGCGGTGCGCCCTGCGCCGGCACCTTCCAGCTGGTCGGTCAGGGTGGCATCCACCCGAGCGGCGAAGAGGTGCGGCTCGAGCTGTTCAGCGGCTGTCCGACTCTCAGCACCGATCTCGAGTTCGGCGTCACGAGCGATCTGCAGCTCGGCCAAGCCTTCGTGCTCGCGGGCTTCTCGAACACCTGGTGGAACGCACTGTCGCTGCCCTTCGATCTCGGCGTGCTCGGTGCGCCCGGCAACACCGTCCGGGTTTCCGCGGACGTCAGTCTCGGCGAGCGGTACGTGGTCCTCAGCATCCCGAACGACCCGTTGTTCGTAGGGAACTCGCTCTACTTCCAGGGTGTGGTGCCGAGCACCGCCAACTCCCTGGGACTGCTGCTGTCGAACAGCCTCGAGGTCACGATCCGCTGATCCCCCAGCGTGGCCGACTGCCGGCTCTGCCCTCGTCTCAGTCCCGGCGCAGCGGATCCAGTGTCGCCAGGAACGCGAGCAGCGCCTCGAGTCGTTCGTCGTCCAGATCCTTGCCGTTCTGGGTTCGCGCCATGAGTCGGACCGCCTCCGCGAGATCGCTCGTGCGACCGTCGTGGAAGTAGGGCGGAGTGCGGGTCACGCCGAGCAGGCTCGGCACCTTGAAGCAGTGGTCGAATTCCTTGTCGACGAACGCCCCGACGCCTCGGTCGTCGGTGAGCACTTCGTAGGTCGCGAACTTCTGGTGGATGGCACCGCCGAAGGTGCGGTGGTTGTGACACTGCACGCAACCGGTCTCGAGGAACACGTCGAGGCCGGAACGCTCGAGTGGTCCGAGCGCGCCGGCATCGCCCGTGAGGTGGCGGTCGAATCGGGTCCGGGTCGACCTGCTCCGCAGAGCGGCTTCGAGTGCCTCGACCAGTCGGTCGGAAGCGAGCGCTTCTCCGCTCGCCTCGCCGGCTGCCCGCGCCGCGGCGTCGAGGCTGGCGTGGCCGAGGACCCGGGGGTCGGCCAGGTGCTCGCGCAATGCCGCCGAGAGGCTGTCGGCCCGGCCGTCCCAGAACCACAACGTGTGTAGATGCACTCCGACCAGGTCGCTCGCCGTCCGGTCGTGGCCGTCGGGGGTGCGCAGGGTGCGAGCCTCGATCGTCGCGGTGTCGTCGGCGCCGCCGTCATGGCAACCGGCGCACGAGCTCCGGCCGTCACTCGACCAGCGGGGATCCCGGTACAGCGTGCGGCCGAGTCTCTCGAGTTCCGGGTCGGGTGCCGGGCCCGCAGGCACTGGGTCCGCACCGAACCAGGCGAGGTGCAGTGCCAGGTCGTCGCCCATCAGTCGGGTGTCGACAGCGGGTTGCTCGCGACAGCCGGTGAGGAGAGCGGCGAGCAGGCCGACAATGGCCGTCCCAAGCTGGAGAGTCGTTCGCACCACGAGCTTGCAAGACGAGAGCAGGGGGGAGTCGGGGTCCAGCGCTCGATTCGTTTCCGTCGGAATCCATCTGATCTTTCCCCGACCCAGAGGACAGCTCTCTCGCTTCGGGTGGAGCGATGCGCTTTGCCTGAGCGATTGGGCGGGTCTAGCCTAGTGGCCTCCCCATGGCCCAGGCCCTCCGCACCGCCCTCGCCGCTTTCGCGCGCCTGATCCTCTCGCTGCGCTACCGCGTGCGGATCCATGGCCTCGACGCCCTCCCCACCGCGCCGCGCGGCACGCTGATCCTGCCCAACCACCCGGGCTACTCCGACCCGCCCTTGGTGCTGGCGTTCCTGTGGCCACGCTTCCGGCCGCGGCCGATGCTGCTGCGGTCGATGTTCGATCACCCGCTGCTGGCCTGGATCCCCGGGGTGCTGCGGGCGCTGCCGATCCCCGATCTGGCGCAGGCGAGCACCGAGGCGCGGCAGCAGACCGAGGCTTCGTTGGAAGCGGTGGTCGACGGGTTGCAGCGCGGGGAGAACATCCTGCTGTGGCCGTCGGGGAAGGTGCAGAAGGACGGGGTGGAGCGGCTCGGCAGCGCGCGGAGCGTGGCGTCGATCCTGGAGCGGATGCCCGACGTGCGGATCATGCTGGTGCGCACGCGTGGTCTGCGCGGCAGCTCGTTCAGCTATGCGCGCACCGGCAGCGCGCCGGCGTTGGTGCCGAAGCTGCTGCAGGGCTTCGGGCTGATCCTCGCCAACCTGCTGGCGTTCATGCCGCGGCGGCGGGTCGAGCTGACCTTGGAGGCGGTCGATCCGCAGGCGTTGCCGGGCGCCGCGCGCGAGCAGGTCAACCCGTTCCTCGAGGAATGGTACGAGGCCGACGGCGGCGAGGAGCCGACCCACGTGCCGTACCACTTCCTGTTCGGGGCGCGCGAGTTCGACTTCCCGGCGCCGCCGCGCTCCACCGACCGCGACTTCGCCGGCATCGACGCGAAGACCCGCGAGGCGATCGCCTCTCTGCTGCACGAACGCCATCCCGAGCTGGAGAGCGAGGCCTTCGACGACGGCCACCAGTCACTCGAGAGCCACGGCTTCGACAGCCTGGAGCGGATGGAGCTGTCGCTCGAGGTCGAGGACCGCTTCGGCTTCCGTGGCGCGGGTGTGCCGTCGACCGTCGGCGACCTCTGGGATCTCGCCGCGGGCAGCGCCGGCGAGGAGGTGGACTACACCGCGCCGCCGATCTGGCAAGCGGGTGGAGAGCGGCCCGGCAAACTGGTGATCGAGGGCGACACGATCCTCGAGGCGTTGGTGCGTCGTGGGATCGCGCAGTCGCGCGAGGCGATCGCCGCCGACGACCTGTCGGGCGCGCTCACCTACGAACGCTTCCTGGTGGCCATCCGCCTGTTCGCGAAGCGGCTGCGCGCCCAGGTGCCGGCCGACCACGTCGGCATCCTGCTGCCTGCGTCGGTGGCCTGCGACCTGCTGATCTTCGCGGTCCATCTCGCCGGCAAGACCCCGGTGATGCTGAACTGGACCACCGGGCCGGGCAACCTGGCGCACGCCGCCGAGGTGATGCGGCTCAGCCACGTGGTGTCGTCGAAGCGCTTCGTCGACCGGATGGCGATCGAGGTCCGCGGCACCGAGTACCTGTTCCTCGAAGACGTGAAGGCCGGGGTCGGCAAACTCGAAGCGCTGACGACCCTGCTCGCGACCCGCTTCCTGTCCGGTCGCCTACTCCGCTCGCTGCCGTCTGCCGAGCCCGAGGACCCCGCGGTGATCCTGTTCACCTCCGGCTCCGAGAAGGCTCCGAAGGCGGTGCCGCTGACCCACCACAACATCCTCGCCAACCTGCGCGGGATGCTCGACGGCTACGACGTCTACCGCCGCGACGTCTTCCTGGGCTTCCTGCCGCCGTTCCACAGCTTCGGCTTCACGGTGACGGTGATGCTGCCGCTGCTCGGTGGCTGTCGCGTGGTGCACCACCCCGACCCGACCGATGCCGGGGCCCTGGCAAGGAAGCTTGCCGCCTACGGGGCCACGCTGGTGGGTGGGACCCCGACCTTCCTGGGCTACATCCTCGACCGCTGCCGGCCCGAGGATCTGGAGACCGTGCGTTGGGCGCTGGTCGGTGGCGAGCAGAGCCCGAACTGCCTGTTCGAACAGTTCGCGCGACTCGCTCCCCATGCCGAGTTGCTGGAGGGCTACGGGGTCACCGAGTGCTCGCCGCTGGTGTCGTGCACGCAGCCCGATTCCGACGACCGCGGCACGATCGGTCGCGCGCTGCCCGGCGTCGAGCTGCGGATCGTCGATCCGGAGACCTTCGAGCCACTGGACGAGCCGGACACCGACGGCATGTTGCTGGTGGCCGGCCCCAACGTGTTCCCCGGCTACCTCGCCTACGACGGGCCGTCGCCGTTCCGCGAGCTCGACGGCAAGCGCTACTACGTCACCGGCGACCTCGCGAGTCTCGGCGCGGACGGCCGCTGCCGCTTCAAGGGCCGGCTCAAGCGCTTCCTGAAGGCCGGCGGCGAGATGATCTCGCTGCCGGCGATCGAGGCGCCGATCGCGCATCGCTATCCGGCGGGGGATTGCGGCCCGCGGGTCGCGGTCGAAGGCGTCGACCACCCCGAGCGGCGCATCGTGCTGTTCACGACCGAGTCGATCGCGCTGCGCGACGCCAACGCGCTCCTGCAGGAGGCGGGGCTGCGCGGCGTGCTGCGGCTCGACGCGGTGGAGCGGGTCGAGTCCATCCCGGTGCTCGGCACCGGTAAGATCGACTACAAGGTGCTGCGCGCGCGGCTGGCGGAGTGAGCGTCCGGCAACCTGTCCTACCGACCGATCACCCCGGTGCCCGCGCGGCTCAGCGCGACCGACCGGAAGTCTGGCCCGAAGGTGTTCAGCTCGACGCTCAGCGCCTGCTGGTGGAAGGTCACACCGAGCAGGCGCGGGTCGTTGGGGATCGGGATCTCCACCGCGACGCGGGCGCGGTAGTCGAGATCGAACGGCAGGAACAGCACCACTTCGTCGGAGGTCCGCAGCACGCCGCAGACCGGTTCACCGGGGAACAGCGTGCCGAGGTCGAACGGCAGCGCGAGGCCGCTCTGCGTGGCGGTGTTCGATGTGCCGGTGAGCAGGAACGCGCGGCGTCGTACACCCATCGGGTAGCTGGTCGAGGTCTCGGTCTCGACCACGAAGGTCTGGCCGATGCGCGGCAGGTTGCGCGCGGTGAACGGGACCTCACCGATCCCGGGGACCAGCCGGCCGGTGGTGCAGCCGGTGCCCGAGTAGGAATAGCTGGCGCTCTGGCCGGCGGCCGGGGTGGCGAGCAGCGCCAACGTGGCGAGGAGGAGGATCGGAAGCGTGCGGAGGTCGGTCATCTGGGGTCGTCTCGTGGGACACGGTCGGGTGGGGGGACCGGCGCCGGAGCAAGGCCCGTTCCGGTGCCCGGAGCGCACCGCAGGGCCGCGCGCGACGCGTCCACATGACGGCTTCGTGACGACAACCAGCCGCGTCCGGGAGATCCGACCGACCGCGTGACGCGGCCGGCACGAGCCTGGCGCGATTGCCTGCGACCCGGTCGTTGGGCTACGACCCCGACATGGCGACCATCGTGCGTGTGAAGAAGACCGGTGAGACCGGCATCCTCGTGGGGACCGGCTTCGGTGCTTTCAAATCCGCCCGCCCCGGCTTCTGGGGTGGCGACCTGTTCCCCGACGAGAAGCAGGGCTTCTACCAGTGCATCGCCCTCAGCAACGCCGAGGGCGAGATCGGGTGGTTCAAGACGACCGATACCGAGGTCGTGAGCGTCGATGGCAAGACGCCGCGCGAGATCCTCGAGGAGTGATGGGTGCGGTCAGACGCCGCCCCTGGTGAACTCCGGCGCGCAATCCGGCTCCGCCAGCCCGAGCTGCAGCGCCTCCGCCGCGAAGCGCGCGAGGCCCTGGCGCTCCGCGTCGCCGAGCAGGTAGTGGACCTGCGCCTCGTCGGCGCGGCGCGGCAACGCGCGGGCGGTCTCCCAGGCCCGGTGCAGTCGCTCCGCAATGCGCTCCGCATCGACTCCTGGACGGATCAGCCACAGCGCGAACACGAACGGCAGCCCGGTCAGCGCCTGCCACTCGGCCCCGAGGTCGAGCACCTCGCGGTCGCCGGGATCGGCCTCCAGGCCGGGATCGCCGATCAGCAGCACCAGGTCGTGCGGCAATGCCGCCGGCTCGCGGGTCGGCTCGATGCGCTCCAGCACGCAGTCGGGGCTGGTCGGGATGCGCTTCGCCAGCAGGATCCGCAGTAGCGCCACCGAGGTCTCGCTGGAGGTGTCGAGTCCCACGCTGCGCACCGTGGCCACGCC
Source organism: bacterium (assembly GCA_030432695.1). Taxonomy (GTDB): domain Bacteria; phylum Planctomycetota; class UBA1135; order UBA1135; family UBA2386; genus JAUILN01. Next base: position 280,835 of record JAUILN010000006.1, read on the forward strand.
CGGGCGATGGAAGGCCCGCACGCTGCCTACCGGGCCTTCGCAGCAGATCCCGAGACCGTGCACCGCGCGGTAGCCCGGGCGGCGGAAGCCCTCGATCGACGAGACCAGCGCGGCGTCGATCCGACCTTCCCGCAGCTCGGTGACGAGGCGCGAGGGCACAGTGCGGCTCAGCTCGACCTCGGGATCGCCGGCGAGCCCGACCAGCAGCCTGGCGCCGACTCCGTAGGGCACTCCGCCGATCCGCATCCTTACACTGTGGGGGTCCAAGTCCGCCGCAAGGTAGTCCAGGAGCCGTCCACGATGAACGCCCCGTCCGATCCTCGCCCTGCCGGCCGCGTGCCGCGCGGGGTCGTCCTGCTGGCGACCGTCGGCCTGCTCTGGGGTGGCTGGCAGGGCGTGAAGGCATTGATCCGGGCCTGGGTCGACACCGAGATCGAAGGGACCGTCGGGCGAGCCGTCGAATTCGAACTCCCCGACCTGGATGGGCGCGTGTGGCGCAGCGCCGAGCTGCGGGGGCGCCGCCTGGTCCTGAACTTCTTCCGCTCGCAGTGCGTCGGTTGCGTTGCCGAGCGCGATGCGGTGAAGGCGCTGGCGGCCGAGGTCGATCCCGAACGGGTGGTCGTGTTGGGCGTGCTGCTCGACCGCGTGCAGGGCTACACCGAGGAGCAGTCTGCGCGGACCCTGGAGGTCATGGGCTACGAGCACCCGGTGCTGATCGCCGACACGTCGTTCGTCGACTCCTTCCACGGCGCCGGCTGGGCGCACGTGACGCCCGTCACCTACGTGCTCGGGTCGGACGGCACCGTGGAGACGTCGCTGCGCGGTCACCAGACGCTCGAGGCGCTGCGGCGCGCGGCGGCGGGGACGACCGGGAGGGACTGATCGCGATCAGTCGCGAGGCTCGTCGGCCGGCCCGGACGGCCCCATCGATGCCGCCATGTGCAGACCGACCAGTCGTGCGACCACGATCGCCAGGTAGGCCTGGCCGGCCATCGCCTCGCTGTTGGCGAGTGCGTCGGCCCGGGCAGTCGCGGGTGCGATGTTGCCGTAGCCGAGCGTGGTGAGGGTCGTGAAGCTGAAGCCGAACAGGCGGGCGAAGACCGTCTCGGGTTCGGGATCCGGGCCGTCGAACGGGAAGTCGAACGAACCAGGCTCGAGAAACTCGAGCACCGAGAACGCCAGTGCCCAAGCCGTGCCGAGCACCAGGTAGGTGGTGGCGGCCGCGAGGATCGTGTCCGGACTCACCCCGCGCGTCGGCCGCAGCAGGATCTTCACCATCTGCAGGCCGACCATTGCGAAGAACACCAGCAGCAGGAGCAGGCTGATCGCGCCGGCCTGCGCCGCGTCGGAGGTCAGAGGCACGAGCAGGCTCGCGAGGGCTGCGCCAGCGGCCGTGGTCAGCAGGATCCAGTCGCGGCGGGTCCGTGCCGAGCACAGGACCCCGGTGACGAGTGCGACGATGAGGGACAGGCGGATCGGGTCGATCCCCAGGATCCGTTCGCCCAGGAACGGGCGGACGATGGTCAGCGCGAACAGGCTCAGGAACAGCGCGACCTGGCGCAGACTGGGGCGGGTGGGCTCGGAGGGCGCGGGCATGGGCAGGCTGCGGGCGCGGGTGGTCCCGGATCGAGAGCGGTCGGGCAGGGCGTCCCCGGCGCGGCGGTTCGGAGCCAACGCCCCGGGGGCGCCCAGAGCCCACACTCCCGAGTAGAATGCCGCACGTGTCGACCTGCCACGAGCTTCCGTTGCTGCGGCCTCCGGTGGACCGGACGCCGTGGATCCTCTGGACCGCGTTCGCGATCCTCCTGCTGTCGCTCGGTGGCTGTGGCGCCGGAGTGATCGCCGGCGGCATCGCCGGGGGGCAGGACGACGGCAACCGCACCGACGCGAACTCGATCACGGTGTCCCCTGGGACCGGGCCGGTGTCGTTCCTGTCCACGGACTTCGTGTTGCGCAGCGTGCTCCTGCGCGGACCGCGGGTCGCGCGCGACTACGACTTCACGGTACGTCTCGAGCTGCCGGTCGGTGGCGGCGTGCTGTCCGTGGAGCAGTCGGTGGTGCGTCAGGAGCGCGGTGGGGGCGGGGTGGACATCCAGTTCCGGATGGACGTCGAACCGCTGCAGCCGCTGGTTGGCGATCCGCTCACGACGCGGCTCGAGACGACGCTGGTCGTCTTCGGTCAGCTTGCGGGCGGCGAGCCGGAGAGGTTGTTCGAGACCAGCTTCCCGTTGACGCCTACGCCCGAACTGCATGTGACGAATCCTGCGGCGGACGACGAGGTGCCGGTGCTCTCGGTCGATGGCGAGGAGCTCAGGCTCCGGGTCGTCGGCCTGCTCGACGACGAGCCGTTGAACTACGAGGTCGAGGTCGTCCTGCCGAATCCGCGCCCGAACGGTGGGGTCGATGACGCGATCCGCCTGCGTGCGGACATCGGGTCCATCACGGCCGGTCCGGGTGCCGACGAGTTCGAGTTGGTCTGCCAGGCGCCGCAGGTGGCCTTTCCGGCGCGCGCCGCGGTGCGCGTGCTGCACGTGGTCGCGGGTCCCAGCAGCTTCGAGTTCATCGCCTACCGCCCCGAACTCGGCACCGCCGTGCCACGCCGGGCGCCGGTGGACGGTGGCGCCGTGGTCAACGTCAACGGCCGTGGCCTGGTCCCGTACGACTTCAATTCGGTCCCCGTGCCGCTGCTCTTCGATGCGGTGACGCTGCGGATCTCGAAGGGTGGTCGCAGCACGACCTTGACCTCCTCGGCGCTGCTGCGCTCGCTGTCGTCGCTGAACAGTCTGGTGTTCGACGTGCCGCCGTCCCCCGACGGCAGGCCCGGCCCGGCCACCGTGGAGGTTTCGCTGCGGCTGCCCGAACTCGATCGCGGGCAGGTCGTGGTAGCGCAGCGCGAGGCCGTCCTCGCCTACGCCGCGGCCGAGCCGGACTTCGAGCCGCGGGGCGTGACGCAGCCGATCGACGCGGTCGCGACGGCGGTGGGGCGCTTCCGCGGCGATCCCTCGAAGCCGGGTGGTGTCGACCTGGTGATGCTGCGCGCGGACCCGATCGGTGTGCCGTTCCTGCAGGTCTTCGAGGGGCGGGAGACCGGTTCGTTCACCCGCATCGGCGCAGAACTCCAGGCGGCCGACCGCGGCAGTCAGAACCAACGGCAGCCGGTCGACATGGTGGTCGGTTCGTTCCGTGGGGACGCGCTGGACGACATCCTCGTCGTAGTCCAGGGGGCGACCGTCGCCAGTCATCCGTTGGTGATCGGTCGGTCCAATCCTGCGGCCCCCCTGGCGCGCAGCGGCGTGGCGTTCTCGTCCTCGGCCCTTCCCCAGTTCGGTCTGGTGCGTCGCGGCGATCCGGACGGCAACGACGACGTCGCGTTGTTCGGCCGCAACGATGCCCACCGCAACAGCGTGTTCGCTGGCCACGCCGAGGACGCCTTCTCGGTGCAGCAGATCTGGTCCATCAACGCGATCGACCGCGTCGACGCGGCAGCGCTCGGCGAGCCCCGGTCCGACGATGGGCTGGAGCTGATCGCCGCGTCGGGACGCGATGGCGATCAGCTGCTGCGCCTGCTCTATGGACCCGCATCGGCCGGTTTCCCGACCCGCGTCCACGTCCCGCTGGACGGTTTGACCCGGGCCGCGAGCCGGTCGGTGGTCGGCGTTCACCGCGTCCGGACCCCCGATGGCCTGCGGATCGTCCTGGTATTCAGCGACGTGGCCGGCCCGTCTGGTCTGGCGGTCTTCGCCGACGACGGCTCCCGGACCTGGGCCCGGCCGGTGGTCGAGTTCGAGTTCCCGCAACGTATCGCTCCGGCGCTCTCACACGTCGCGGACATCGGCCGCGATGGTGCGGAGGACCTTCTGCTCGCTGACCAGAACGGCAGCCTGTCGGTGATCGAGTTCGTCGGGGGCGGTGGCGTGCTGCTGCACGAAGCCCTGGCGGAGGGGCTGCAGGTCGTGACGGACCTGGCCTTCGCGCAGGTCGCGGTCGCGGACGCGGAGCGCGGTCGCGAGCCCACCGACGCGATCCTGGTCAGTCACCGCACCCAGGTCGGCGGGCGCCTCGATGCCCGGGTCACGACCCTGTTGATGGAATCGGGCTTCCGGGTGACGCAACCGCGGAGCGAGCTGTCGGTTCGCGCGCCGGTCGCCAACGTCTTGCCGGCGGCGTTGGCACCGGATCGGGCCCCGCAGGCGCCGAGTGATCTGGCGGTCGTGCTGGGCAGCGAGATCGTCCTCCTGTCGAACGACGGCCTGGGACGTTTCGAGGAGATCGGTGCGACGGCGGTGACGGGATTGTTGGCGGGCACTGTCGCCAGCTTGCCCGACACCGGTGGCGCGGGTCGCAACCGTCTGGTGTTCGCGGCGGAGGATGGACGTCTCGGCCTGCTCGTGCCCGACGCCTCGATGGTGGCGTGGAGCGATGTGCCGTTGTTCGACGGGGAAGGGACCTTGCTCGATGCCAAGATCGAAGTCATCGACCTGGATCGCGACGGCTTCGTCGACCTCGTGGGGCTGTTGACCGTGCAGCGTGCCGGGAGCACCGAGTCGCTGCTGGCCTTCTTCCCCGGCATCGACCCGGTGTCGGCGCCCGGCCCGTTGGCCTTCGACTTCGGCGATCGGTTGGGTCATGCCTTGCTGCCCGGCGCGGCCACCGATTTCGGGCTCGGTGACTTCGCGACGCAGGACGGCCTCGGCCGTGCGGAGGCGGCGGTCGCCGTCCCGTCCGGCTCTCAGAGTGGCATCCACTTCTACGTGCTCGACGTCGAGGCCCGTCCGTACCATTGGCGGAGTGCGGCTCCCGAGATCGAACCGGGGGAACCGCCGCTCCCGCCACTGGCCGGCGCGTTCGGACCGCGTCTCCTGTTGGCGACCGACCTCGAGGGCGACGGGCTCAGCGACCTGGTGCTGGTCTCCCGGCACCTCGACACCGTTCAGCTGCTGCGTCTGGTGGCGTCGCGCGGCAGCGTGGTCGAAGTCGATCCCTTCAACTTCACGGTGTCGGCCGAGAGCGTGACCCCCGAGGGGGACCCGGTCGGGATCCATGAAGCCGACATCGACGGCGACGGTCTCGGCGACGTGATCTTGCAGGTCGACGACACCACGCGAGTCGACGGCCACCGCATCGCGGTGTTCGTGCTGGATGGACTGGGCGGGATCGTCCGCTCGAGCGTGCTGCCGACCGAGCACGTCGGCGATGGTGGGCGGGCGCTCTGCTCCGCGCTCGCCGACATGAACGGGGATGGTCTACAGGACCTCGTGCTGGGCTGGGAGGGAGATGGCGGTCAGTTGCCCGACCACGTCCGCCTGCTGTTCGGCACCCATCGATGAGGGTGGCTCCGCGCCGATCTTCCGGACGTGCGTTGGCCGTGGGCGGTCCCGGCAATACCTTGCCGGCATGGTGACCTCGCTCCCTCGTTCGAAGACCAAGAAGCAGGCCGCGGGCCCGGCCGCGGCAGCCCGCAAGAAGCCGACCCTCAACATCGCCATGGTGGGGCACGCGTTCATGGGGCGCGCGCATTCCAACGCCATGCGGCAGGTGAACCACTTCTTCGACCTGCCCTTCGAGGTGGTGCCGAAGGTAGTGGTCGGCCGCAACCTGGAGCGGGTCGAGGCGGCGCGCGAGCAGTTCGGGTTCGAGGAGGCGTCGGTCGACCTGGATGCCGTGCTGGCGCGTCAGGACATCGACGTGGTCGACGTCGCGACGCCGAACGACACCCACGGACCGATCTCGATGCAGGCGCTGCGGGCCGACAAGCACGTGATGTGCGAGAAGCCGCTGGCGATGTCCTTGAAGGAGGCCAAGGCGATGGCCGCGCTGGCCGCCAAGGGCGACCGGAAGGTCGGTCTGTGGCACAACTATCGGCGCAGCCCGGCCGCCAGTCTGGCGCAACGCATGATCGCGCGGGGCGACATCGGCAAGGTGCGGACGGTGCGGGCGGTGTATCTGCAGGACTGGCTGGCCAGCGCCGACGCCGGCTGGAGCTGGCGGAACACCAAGGCGGTCTGCGGTTCGGGCGCCCACGGTGATCTCAACGCCCATCTGATCGACATGACGCGGTTCCTCACCGGGCTCGAGTTCGTCGAGGTCTGTGGCGCGATGGAGACCTTCACCAAGAAGCGCAAGGACGGTGCGGGTAAGAGCCGGCCGGTGGATGTGGACGACGCATTGCTGTTCCTGGCGCGCTTCAGCAACGGCGCGCTCGGCAGCTTCGAGGGGACCCGCGTCGCGCCGGGCCGGAAGAACCACAACCGCATCGAGGTGTCGGGCGAGAAGGGCTCGATCGTGTGGAACCTGGAGCGGATGAACGAACTCGAGGTGTTCACCTACGAGGGCGCCGAGGACGCGCGTGGGTTCCGCACGATCATGTGCATGGACGGGCCGCACCCCTACGCCGCCAACTGGTGGCCCGATGGCCACATCATCGGCTACGAGCACACCTTCGTGCACACGCTGGCCGACTTCGTCGCGATGCTGAAGGGGAAGAAGGTCTTCCACCCGAACTTCGACGACGGTGTCGCGGTGCAGGCGGTGCTCGACGCCTCGCTGAAGGCAGCCGAGACCCGTCGCTGGGTGAAGGTGCCCGGCTGAACCTCTTCCTGCAGACTCCCATCACGACCACGAGCACCCGAGAGACCACGAGGACCGACCGATGACGACCAAGGGACCCGCGATCTTCCTGGCCCAGTTCATGGGCGACGAGGAGCCGTTCAACAGCTTCGACAGCATCTGCCGCTGGGCCAGCGACCTCGGCTACCTCGGCGTGCAGGTGCCGAGCTGGGACAAGCGCTGCATGGATCTCGACAAGGCTGCCGAGAGCCAGGACTACTGCGACGAGCTGAAGGGCACTGCTGCCGAGCACGGTCTCGAGATCACCGAGTTGGCGACCCACCTGCAGGGCCAGCTCGTCGCGGTGCATCCGGCCTACGCCGAGCAGTTCAAGGCCTTCGCGCCAGCGGGCTGCGACACGCCGAGCGCGATGCAGGAATGGGGCACCGACCAGGTGAAGAAGTGCCTGACTGCCTCGCAGCGCATGGGCCTGAAGGCGATGCCGACCTTCTCGGGCGCGCTCATGTGGCACACGGTCTACCCGTGGCCGCAGCGGCCGGGCGGTCTGGTCGATGCCGGCTTCACCGAGCTGGCGAAGCGCTGGAAGCCGATCCTCGACCACGCCGAGTCGGTGGGCATCGACTGCGCCTACGAGGTCCACCCCGGCGAGGACCTGCACGACGGTGCCAGCTACGAGGCGTTCCTGGCCAAGGTGAACGACCACGACCGCGCCAATCTGCTCTACGACCCGAGCCACTTCGTCCTGCAGTGCCTCGACTACCTCGACTACATCGAGCGCTACCACGACCGGATCGTCTGCTTCCACGTCAAGGACGCCGAGTTCCGCCCAGACGGCCGCGCCGGCGTCTACGGTGGCTACCAGGACTGGCAGAACCGCGCCGGTCGCTTCCGTAGCCTCGGCGACGGCGAGGTCGACTTCGGCGCGATCTTCACGCTGCTGAACAAGTACCACTACGACGGCTGGGCCGTCCTCGAGTGGGAGTGCGCGTTCAAGGACTCGCAGCAGGGTGCGGAGGAAGGCGCGCCGTTCATCCAGGCCCACCTGATCACCCCGCCCGCCAAGGCCTTCGACGACTTCGCCGGCGGCGACGTCGATCAGGAGGCGATCCGCAAGGTCCTCGGCCAGTGACGGCGGCTGGCGTGCCAGGCGCGCGGTCTTCGTAGCTGTCCGGCAGGCGTCATCGTTCGACCTGCTGCTGCCGACCCGGCCCGTCCTGCGTTTGACCAGGCGCGCTCGGTGGAGTCGCAGCTCGATCGATGCGTGATTCGCCCGAGTCGGGAAGATCCGGGAGTTCGTGTCGTGGCAACCCCAGGCCCGTTGCGACCCGATGGGGGCCGATTCCGTTCGGCATGGGGGTGGGGTGTCGATCGCCCGGGCTGACTACGATGGATGACGCGACGAAGGCAAGTGACCGCACGGTCGGGGCGGAGTCGAAAAGGGGCTGGCTCGCTGTCGTCGCGCCGATTCTCGGAGCCCTGCTGACCATCTCGGTGGCAGTGCGCTGGCTGGCGTCCGGCTGGGGTGCCGACATCCGCTTCGACGACGCGTGGTTCTTCCTCCGCTACGCCGAGCATCTCCTCGACGGCCACGGCCTGGCCTGGAACGCCGGGGAGCGGCCGGTGTATGGCGTGACGAGCCTCGCGCACCAGCTGGTGGTGACTCTGCTGCTCGCGATCACGACCCTCCGAGGGTCGGAGCTGCTGTTCGTGTCCTCCGCGGTGCCGGCGTTCCTGGCCGGAGGCGTGATGGCGTGGACCGCGAGTCGCTGGATGCCGGGCGGTTCGTTGTTGCGCCAGCCGTTGGTGTGGCTCGGCGCGCTCTCGCTGCTGCTGATGCGCGGTCGCTACTATCAGCGGAACGCGATGACCGGTATGGACACCGGGCTCGGTTGTCTGACACTCGCCGTGGTCGTGGCGCTGGCGGTCTCGCACGCACGCGAGCCGCGGATCCTCCGGCTCGGAGCGGTCCTCGCTGCTGCCTGGCTGGCGTTCAATGCCCGCCCGGACACAGGGCTGTTCCTGGCGCTGTTCCCGGCCGGAGCCCTCCTGTCACTGCAGGGCTTCGCCCGGGGCTGGCGCAAGGCGGCGCTCTACTTCGTCGGCCTGGCCTCGGTCCTGCTGGGTGACGCGGCCATCAAGCTATGGTTGTTCGGCGACTATCTACCGCTGTCCCACTACGCCAAGCAGAGCGGCTTCTACGAGGGTTACGTCGGACGGCGGGACTGGAACCCGTTCGAGTATCTGGCGCAGATCTGGTTCGCCAGTCTGCCGTTCCTCGCGGTGCTGGTGTGGACGGTGCGACGCCCGGTCCTACCGATGCTCGCGGCCTTGCTGGCCCCGGTTGCGCTCACCTTCGCCTACCTGGGAACGGTGGTTCAGGTCATGGGCTACAACGCGCGCTACTACGTGCCCTTCCTGGGCGTCGTAGTGCTCGCCAGCGCGTGGAGTCTCGGCCACTGGCTGCGGCTGCCGCCGGATGCGCGGGCGCTCTCTCGCGGTGGGCGCGCGGGTCGAATCGTGGCCATCGTGCTGATCGGTGTGGCACAGCCGGCATTCAAGGCGGCCTCGGGTTCGCTGTGGGAGGCCGTGGTTCCTACGTCGCGGGAGTTCCGGCCGCAGACCCGCTACGCGACCGAGGCGTCCAGTCGCCTGCCGTCGAGCGAGTGGGACGAGCTGACCGACGCCCTGAAGGAACTCTGGGCCGGGTTGCCGCCCGGTACGGTGACCTCCATGTCCGAATATGGAATGGTCGGGCAAGTCGCGCCGCGGGTGGCGATCGTGGATCCGCTCGGCCTCCACGATCGTGAGGTCGCCCACCACGGCTTCGACGTCGATCGGTTCTTCGCGGCGGAGCCAGAGCTGATCTGGATGCCCCATCCGCACTACACGTCGATCAATGCCCGGATCGTCGACGCGGATCAGCTTTGGGCGGAGTACGACTTCTATCCCGAGGCCTTCGGATTCGGGGTCCTGGTCCGGCGGGACGGCGAGCGGGCCGAGACCGTTGCTGCGGCCCTCGCGAGGGCCTGGCGGCGACTCTACGGAGACATCCCGATGGCTCCCCATCGCGCCCGGCGCAGCGAATGACGCCGGTTCTGCCTCGATCCTGGAGCACGCTCTCGATGATGCGAACGATCACCGCCGCCCTGGGCTTCCTCATCGCCGTCTGCTGTGCGAGATCGGCAGCCCAGGAGGGGGCGCCTCCCAACCTCGTCGTCTTCCTCGTCGACGACATGGGCTGGCAGGACACCTCGGTGCCGTTCCACACCGAGCCGACGCCGCTCAACCGCCGCTACCACACTCCGCACATGGAGCGGCTGGCGGCGCAGGGGATGAAGTTCACGCAGGCCTACGCGCACGCGATCTGCTCGCCGACCCGCGTGTCGATGATGACCGGCCTGCACGCGGCGCGGCATCGGGTCACCAACTGGACGCTGCGTTTCGACGGCAGCAACGACCGTCCGCACCGCTCCCTCGACCCGGCACCCTGGAACGTCAACGGGCTGAGCCCGGTGCCCGGCATCGCGCACACGGTCCACGCGCGCTCGCTGCCGAGCTGGCTCGGCGAGGTCGGCTACCGCACGATCCACGTCGGCAAGGCGCACTTCGGGGCGATCGACACGCCCGCCGCCGACCCGCTCGCGATCGGCTTCGACGTGAACGTTGCCGGCCACGCGGCGGGTGGGCCGGGCAGCTTCTACGCCGCCGACCACTTCTCGGCGACGCGCCGCGCCAAGAACCCCTCGAACGACAGAGTCTGGGACGTCCCCGGCCTGGAGCGCTACCACGGCACGTCGCTCTACCTCACCGAGGCGCTGACCCGCGAGGCGGTGCGGATCCTCGAGGAGACCGTCGCCGCCGGCCAGCCGTTCTTCCTGCACCTGTCCCACTACGCGGTGCACGCGCCGATCATGGCCGACCCGCGCTTCGTCCACCGCTACCCCGAGCTCGATCCGACCGAGGCCGCCTACGCCTCGATGGTCGAGGGCATGGACGAGTCGCTCGGCGACGTCCTCGACACCCTGCAGGCCCTCGGTGTCGACGATCGGACGGTCGTGCTGTTCGTCTCCGACAACGGCGGCCTGTCGCACGTGGCCCGCGGCGGTGAGCGACTGACCCACAACGCGCCCCTGAGCTGCGGCAAGGGCAGCGCGCGGGAGGGGGGCATCCGCGTGCCGATGCTCGCGGCGTGGCCTGGGGTCATCCCGGGGGGCACGGCCTGCGACGTCCCGGTGATCGTGGAGGACTTCCTGCCCACGCTCGCCGAGATCGCTGGTGTCGAGACCACCGACCAGACTGGCGAGCAGGACGGTGGCGCCCTCGACGGCCTGAGCCTGGTGCCGCTGTTCCGCGATCCCGCGGCCCGCCCCGCGGCCTTCGACCGCGCTCTGGTCTGGCACCAGCCGAACCACTGGAGCATCGACTCCCACCCCGGCTACGGCCCGCACTCGTCGATCCGCGTCGGCGACCTGAAGTTCATCCACTACCACGCGCCCGACCACGCGCCGCGCTTCGAACTCTTCGATCTCGCCCATGACCTCGGCGAGACGGAGAACCTGATCGACGAGCGACCCGACCTCGCGCAGCAGCTCGCCGACCTGCTCCAGGGGCGTCTTATCGATCTGGGCGCCGACCGGATGACCGTTCGGGAGACGGGTGAGCTGGTCGCGTGGCCCGGAGATGCACTGCGCGCCGCCCGCGGCTGAACCCGTCGGCGGGGCTGGGGGCCTTCCGCGATTTCTGGCGGATGGAGGCGTTCTTCTTGCGGCTTCCGCACACCCACCCGCTCCCCCGGATCCAGGTGTTTCATGAACCGCGCCCCGTCAGCCCTCGTCCTGCTCCTCGGCGGAATCGCCGTCGGTCTCCTCGCGAGCCCCTCGACCGCTCAGCCGATCCCCGACCCCGCCATCGGGTGGGTTCCGCTGCTCCAGCAGACCCAGCCGATGCGCCACCCGATGTGCGGCTTCGATCCGTCGACGGGACGGGGCTTCGTCTACGAGATCAACAACTACGCGCGGCCGGAGATCTACCAGTGGAACGGTGCCGAGTGGATCGGTAGCCCCGCTGCGTCGCGGCCGACCGGGCGCCGCGCGCCGGCGCTGGCCTTCGATTCCCACCGCGGCCGTGCGGTGATGTTCGGCGGCTTCGCCCCACACATCCTCCAGATGGACACCTGGGAGTGGGACGGCCGGGACTGGCAGCGGCTCTCCCTGCCGAGGAGCCCTGCCGCTCGCCGTTCCCACTCGATGGTCTTCGACGAGGCTCGCGGCGAGGTCTTGCTGTTCGGGGGCCTCGGCGGCCAGAACACCGCCCTCGGCGACACCTGGGTCTTCGACGGCATCACGTGGACCGAGCGTACTCCGCAGCAGTTCCCCGCGCCCCGTTCCGACGCCGCCCTGGCCTTCGACTCCGCGCGCGGCCGCGTGGTGATGTTCGGCGGACTCACCGCCACCGGCACGTTGGCCGACACCTGGGAGTGGGACGGCAGCGACTGGATCGAGCGGTCTCCGGCGCACGCACCCTCGCGCCGCTTCCTCGCCGGCATGACCTTCGACTCGACCCGCCAGCGCACCGTGCTGCTCGGCGGCCTCGCCGGATCCGGTCCGCTGCCAATGGATGTGTGGGAGTGGGACGGGGTCGACTGGTCCGCCCGCCCGAGCGTCGCAGGTCCTTCGGCCCGCTCGGGGCACGCGACCTTCTACGATCCGATCCGTGGCCGGGTCGTGGTCCACGGGGGCACCACCGATCCCGTCGGGTCGCCGACGTTCGGAGACACCGCGGAGTCCGACACCTGGACCTGGGACCCGGCGACCGGCAACTGGCAACGGAGGACGCCGTTGATGCCACCGCTACGCAACGGGCCGGCGATGGTCACCGACACCGCGCGCGGTCGCTGCGTGCTGTTCGGTGGCTTCGGCGTGAGCAACAGCAACAGCAACCAGCTCGCCGTCGATACCTGGGTCTGGGACGGTGCGCAGTGGGCCGAGCTCCACACGCCGCATCCCGCGCCCACGATGTTCGACCTGCCGGCCGTCTACGACGCTGCGCGCGACCAGGTCGTGGTCTGGATCCCGGGCGAGCCCGCGAGCACCTGGCTGTTCGATGGCACCGACTGGCAGCGCGCCACGCCGGCCCACTCGCCGGACTCCCGCTCCGCGTTCGCTCTCGCCTACGATCCGCTCCGCGCGGAGACGGTGCTCTACGGCGGTGCTGCATTCGGAGCCGGCGCGCTCGCCGAGACGTGGGTCTGGAACGGGGTCGACTGGCAGCAGCGCGCACCGATCCACTCGCCCGGACCACGGTCGGGCTGTGCGCTCGGCTGGGACCCCGCGCTCGGCGAGTTGCTCCTCTACGGCGGCAGCGATGGCTCCTCGCCGGTCTTCCAGACCTGGACCTGGAACGGCGTCGACTGGACCGAGCGGCAGCCGGTGCACGACCCGGGCTGGATGGCCTCGCCGCGACTCGTCGAGGATCCCGGTCGTGGCGCGCTCGTGCTGGTCGGCCAGGCACTGGGCGTTCCCGACTACCGCTCGCTGTGGGAGTGGGACGGTGTCGACTGGGCGCCGCTCGACGCACCGAGCCTGCCACCGGTGCCGCAGGCTTTCGCAGTGGCGGTCGACCCGGTGCGCGCCCGACCGATCCAGTTCGGGGGCGCCAGCTCAGCCGGCGGCTACTCGCCGAACACCTTGATCCTGTCCGACACGCCGGCGGGCACCACGACGTATGGGGCAGGATGCGCCGGAACCGCCGGCTCCCCCCAGCTGCTCCCCTCCGGCCGACCCGCGCTCGGCACTCCCTTTCAGCTCGAACTCGTCGACGTCCCCGCCCTCGCGCCGGCGGCGGTGCTGTGCTGTCTCGCGGCGGGCACGGGATCGCTCGGTCCCTGCCGACTCCTCGTCGACCCGGTGACCGAGATCGTCACTCTGCACTTCGCCGCCGATGCGCACGGCCTGGGTATCATGCCTCTCGACGTTCCCAACGCTCCTGCCCTCGCCGGCGCGACGATGTTCTGCCAGGCCGCAGCCATGGACACCGGGGTGCCGCTGGGCGTGGTGCTGAGCGGTGCGGTGCGGATCACGCTCGGTGATTGAGCGATCTCCGCTCGCGAGATCCGTCGAGGTGGTCCATGCACGGGCGCCTCACGACTTCTTCCAGGTGACCTGCCATGCGCCGCGTCTTGCTCGAGTTCGTCGCTTTCGCCGTCCTGCTCGCCGGCACCGCATCGTCGCAGGAAGCCTGGGTCCCGATCCTCGCTCCTACCCAGCCGATGCGGCACCCGGTGAGTGCGTTCGATCCGTTCACCGGGCGCGGCTTCCTCTATCAACGGGGGCTCGACGACTTCTGGTCTCGAACCGGCTTCGACTGGAACGGCGCGGAGTGGATCCGCAGGCAGGTGTCGTACCAGCCCCAGCAGCGCCGCGCGCCGGCGCTGGCGTTCGACTCCGCGCGCCGTCGGGCGGTGCTGTTCGGAGGTGTCGGCGCGTTCGCGTCGTCCGACGAGACCTGGGTGTGGGACGGTCAGCAGTGGGCCTGGCTCCATCCCGCTGTTTCTCCGCAGGCGCGGCATGCCCACGCGATGGCCTTCGACGCGGCGCGGGGCGAGGTCGTGCTGTTCGGAGGGCTGACCAGCGGAGCGGTGTTCCAGAGCGACACCTGGGTGTTCGACGGCACCTCGTGGTCCGAGCGCTTCCCGGCGCACACGCCCACGCCGCGGGCTCGGATGGCGATGGCCTTCGACGCGGCCCGCGGCCGGACGGTGTTGTTCGGCGGACTGGCCGCGACGGGCGCACTCGGCGACACCTGGGAATGGGACGGTCGTGATTGGATCGCGCAGTCACCGACGCGCGCGCCCTCACTGCGGATGGCTGCGGCGATGACCTGGGAGCCGACGCGGCAGCGCGCCTTGCTGAGCGGCGGACTGGCCGGCACCGGCCCGCTGCCGATGGACGTGTGGGAGTGGGACGGCGTCGACTGGACCGTGCGGCCCAGCACCGGTGGTCCGTCCGCCCGCTCGTCGCACACGGCGTTCTACGACTCCGTCCGCGAGCGGATGGTGATCCACGGCGGCACCACCGATCCGATCGTCCCGCCACCCGGAGGCGAGACCGCCGAGTCGGACACCTGGACCTGGGATCCCCTCACCGGCGCGTGGCAGCGCTTCGGTGCCGACGCGCCGCCGCTGCGGCGGCAGGCCGGCATGGTCACCGACACGCTCCGTGGCCGCTGCATCCTGTTCGGTGGCTCCGGCGTCGGATCGGATCTGCTCGACGACACCTGGCAGTGGGATGGGCGCGGCTGGACGGATCTCCACCCCGCACACCGGCCACCGCCTGCCGCCGACCCGCAGCTCGCCTACGATTCCTCGAGGGACGAGGTGGTGCTGTGGTTGCCGCTGGACCCTCCGCAGACCTGGTTGTTCGACGGCGTCGACTGGCGCCGGGCCACGCCTGCAAACTCGCCCGCGCGACGCGGCGGCGTGGGTCTCGTGTTCGACGCGGTGCGCGGCGAGACCGTGCTGTTCGGCGGACAGGACCCCCACACCCCGCCGAGCGACGAGACGTGGATCTGGGACGGCACCGACTGGCGACTGCGTCGGCCGGCGCACTCGCCGCCGGCGCGCGGTCGGATGGCGATGACGTTCGATCCGGCGCGCGGCGAGGTGGTCCTCTACGGCGGCGACACCCGCTCGTCGATCTACTCCGACACCTGGGTCTGGGACGGCGTGGATTGGACCGAGCGCTTCCCTGCGCATCGCCCAGGCGCCGAGTTCTCTCCCGACCTGGTCTTCGATCCGGCGCGCGGCACGTCGGTGCTGCTGCCGACGTCCACCACCATCCATCCGATGTGGGAATGGGACGGCACCGACTGGACCGGCTTCGGCGACCGGAACGGAATGCCGGTCTCCGCCGACGGCGCGGTGGCCTTCGATCCCGTGCGTCGGCGACTGGTCCTGTTCGGCGGGGTCGGTCCGGGCGGCGCGCCACCACCGGAGACGTTCCTGCTGTCGCCGTCGCCAGCCTCGACCGAGGAGTTCGGCGGCGGCTGCTCGGGGAGTGTTGGCACGCCCTGGCTACGTGCTTCGGGCCGTCCCGCGCTCGCTACGACGTTCCAGCTCGAGTTGGTGGACGTGCCAGCGACCACTTCGGCGGCGATCGTCTGCTGCACGTCGACAGGTTCGTCGTCGTTGGGGCCGTGTCCGATCCACGTCGACCTCGGCAGCGAGATCGTCACCCTTCGTTTCGGCACGGACGGCTTCGGTGTCGGTGTCGTGCCCCTCGGCGTGCCGAACGATCCGGTCCTTGCCGGTGCGACGATGTTCTGCCAGGCGGCTGCGGTTGACGCGGGTGCTCCGCTCGGCCTGGTGCTGAGCGGTGCCGTGCGGATCACGCTCGGCGAGTGATCCACGGAGTCGCGACGGCAGGGGACCGGGCAGGATTGTGCCTTGCCCTTCGCGACCCTGATCCCAGGCAGGAGCCGGAGCAGCATGGCGATCCGGATCCGCAAACCCCGACAGCTTGGCCCGGAACTCCGTCGACTCGGCGAAGAGCTCCTCGGCGACGCCCTCGCGCGACTCGAAGATCCGACCGCCGAGGCCATCCACGAGACCCGCAAGCGCTGCAAGGAGGTGCGCGGTCTGTGCCGGATGTTCCGGCACGCCGACCGCCCGCTGCAGAAGCGCTTCGACCGCACGGTGCGGGATGCCTCCCGCGAGTTGTCGGCGGCGCGCGATGCCGAGGCGCGGCTCGAGAGTTTCGATGCGCTCGCCGCCGTCGAGCCGGAGCTGCTCTCCGCGGTGAAGCTCGCGGCGCTGCGCGAACCGTTGGCCGCGGCCGCGCGCGAGGCGGAACGGGAAGCCGTCGACGGCAGCGCCGCGATCGACCGGGCTCGCGGACTGCTGGAGACCGCGCAGGGCCTGCTTCCGTCGTGGCCCGACGAACCCGGCCTGCACGCGATGCTGCAGAGCGTCGGGCGGACCTACCGCCGCGGACGGAAGGCCTGGAAGCGCTGCGCCGCGGGTGGCTCGACCGACGACTTCCACGAGTGGCGCAAGCGCGTCAAGTACGGCTGGTACCACCTCCGCTACCTGCAGCACGCTTCGCGGTCGGTGCTGCGGCCGCGCAAGAACCGCCTGCACGATCTGGCCGATGCGCTCGGCGACGAGCACGACCTGGCGATCCTGGTCGCCCACCTGCGCGGCGGCAGTCCGATCGAGGACGAGCACCTGCAGCGGTTCGTGCGGGTCGCGGAGGGCCGGCAACTCGACCTGCGCGGCCGGGCCGTGGGGATCGGTGCGCGGCTGTTCGCGGAACCAACGTCGGACCACGTCGAGCGGCTGCGGCGCTACGTCAAGGCGTGGCGGCGGCACGGTCGCGAGCTGCCGATCGGGGAGCTGGAGGAGATCAGCGGTTGAGGCATCCCGATGACCGAACCTTGCAAGGATCCGCGCCGCACCTGCGACCTCTGCTCCAAGCCGGTGGACGTGCCGATCCGTTGGCGGCCGGGTCCGGAGCTGGCCGAGCTGCAGTGCTGTCTCTCGTGCTTCGCGGCGCTGGCCAACGGGCGACGGATGGCGCGCGAGCACGAGGCCGGCCACGGGGGCGAGGCGACTGCGTAGACTGGCGCGCATGTCGTGGACCCGACGCGCTGGTTGGTTCGTGATTCTTGCGGCCGTGGCGCTGCTGTTGGGCTCGTGCGTGGATCTCGATCGCCCGTCTCCACCGCGGACGGTCACCGGAGGCGCGTACTCGGTTGCGTATCTCGACGGAGTCGATGTCCGCAACCGCAACGAACTCTGGATCTCGGCAGAGGGCACGGCAGCCGAGCCGGTGCTGTTCACGGCCGAGTTCGATCTGGAGCTTCCCGACCTGACACCGTCGGCTCTGGCTCGCGCCCGATTCAGCACGGCGGACAACCTCGAGGCGTTGCTCTCCGCCGGGCAGAAGGATGACGCAGCGAAACGGTCCCTGCAGTTCCCGATCGATCTGGTGGACGACCTGCGTCGCCTCGCCGAACTGACGCGTCAGTCCGAGGAACTCGGTCGCCAGATCGCGCCGCGGCTGCTCGACGGCTACGCACTCGACCGCCTCTACGAGTTCTCACGCCTCCTCGACGAATGGCGTGCGCTCGGCGAGGAACGGCAGTCCGATCCGCTCTTCGAGGAGTTCGGCGAACGGATCGATCGATGGAGCGACGGGTCCGAACGCCGGTCTGCCCTCGCCATCCGGGCGATGCGCGA
The DNA here is from genome assembly GCA_030432695.1 of bacterium. Taxonomy (GTDB): domain Bacteria; phylum Planctomycetota; class UBA1135; order UBA1135; family UBA2386; genus JAUILN01. Next base: position 298,638 of record JAUILN010000006.1, read on the forward strand.
GGAGATCGCGCGGAGGTCCGGACGCCTGCTGACCTCGGCGTTCGAACAAGGCACCGACTGAGTCGATCTCGAGATGCGCAGCTTCGCCGTCTTCGTCTCGTTGCTCCTGATCGCCGTCGCCGCGTGGGTGTGGTTCACGCCTGCTCGATTCAGGCCGCTTCACGGCGTACCGGATCCCGATGCTCCTTCGGCGGAGAGGCGGGCGACGGTCGAGTCTCCCGGTTCCGTCGGAGAACAGCCGGAGTTCCTGCGACGATCGGTGGATCCTGCGGCAGGTCTCCTGGAGCCGACGGTTCCTGTATCTGGTCCCGATCCCGAGTCCCGACTCCTCGGCATCGTCGTCGACGCCACCGCCCCCGATCTAGAACCTCTCGCGGGAGCCCTGGTCGAGCTGCTCCGACCCGTCGCCGGCGACCACCGCAACGTCGACACGACGACGTCTCGGTCGCCGTTGCAGCTCGGGTCCGTGGCGACCGACGCGGACGGCCGCTTCGCGTTCGACGTCGTCCCGGGTGAGGTCCATCTGCTGCGGGTCGAGCTCGCCGGCTACGGGCCGCTGGTCCACGAGCGCTGCTTCGGCGGGCAGGATCTGCGGCTGGCCTTGCAACCGGCGGCCGGACTGCGCGGCGTGGTGACGATCGACGGCCGCGCCGCGGCGGGAGTCTCGGTGCGGATCCGGAACTCCGCGCTCGGCGAGCGGGAACTCGGCGAGACCGACGCGCGCGGGGCGTGGTCGCAAGGCGGTCTCGCTGCGGGCGAAGCACTGCTCGAGTTCGTCGCGGAGCACGCCGAGACCGCGAGTGCCCGGCTCCAACTCGTCGCCGGTGAGGTCCTCGTGCACGACGTGGATCTCGTGCGCGGCGAGACGACCGTGGGCAGGGTCCTGGATGCGGCGACCGGCCAGCCGATCCTCGGCGCCACGCTGGCCACCGACTGGACCTTCTCGAAGACGACCACCACCGACGCCGACGGCAGCTACCGGATGCATGGCTTCCCGGAGCCGGAACGGACCGTGCTGACGGTGCGCGCCGAGGGTTACGCGCAGCGGAGCCTGGACCTGCGGGGGGTGCCGGCCGCCGACGACGGGCTGGTGCACGCCGACTTCGTGCTGGTCCAGGGCGGTGTCGCGTCGGGGCGGGTGGTCGATCCGCGGGGCGAGCCGATCGAAGGTGCCTACGTGGCCGCGATGGGCAACCGCTTCAGCGGCCCCGGCCTCGGTGGGAGCTCCCTGTCCTCCGCGGTGACGGATGCCCACGGGCGGTTCCGTCTCGGCGGCCTCGACCTCGACCGCGGCTACGAGCTGCAGGTCCGCAGGCGTGGCTTCGGCACCCGCGTCCGCGCCTTCCCCGGCCTGCTCGGCGACCGGCTCGAACTGACCCTCCCGGACACCGTGCTGCATCCCGCGGCCCGCATCCGCGGGTTCGTGCACGACGAGCACGGCCGGCCCCTCGACGACGTGTGGATCAGCGTGAAGGGCGGCAATCCGGATCGGAACGAGTTCGCGACCGACGCGACGCGTGGTGCTGGGGAGAACGAGGCGGACCTGCGCCAGACCCGGACGGATGCCGCCGGGCGCTTCCACTGCAGCGACCTCTCCGAAGGGAGCTTCAAGGTCTTCGCCCGCTTCGAGGGCTCGGTCTCGCGCGAGGTCGAGATCACGATCCCGGAGCCCGGTGCGCTCCGGGACGTCGACCTCGAGTTGTTCCTCGGCGAGGAGTTGGCGGGGACCATGAGGACCGCCGATGGCGAACCGGTGGCGGTGGCGCTCGGTCGGGCCGTCGCACTCGAACCGGACGGGAGTGGGAGCGATGCGAAGCCGGTGAACGCTACGGCCCGCGACGGCTCGTTCCGCTTCCGCGGCCTCCGCCCCGGTCGCTACCGCATCGAGTGGACGCCCTACCGCCCGCGGGGTCCGGAGTTCTCCATCGAGGCGGAGGCCGGGACGACCGATCTCGAGGTCCGCCTGCCGGCGCTGGTGACGTTGACCGGCCGGGTCGTCGATGCGCACGGCGAGGGTGTGCCGGACTGCATGGTCGGAGCGGTGTACGACGGTGCCTCGGGCCTCACGGTCGACAGCGACCGCGAAGGGGTCTTCTCGCTCGAGGTGCCGCGTGGCCAGCCGGTCGGGCTGCAGGTGTTCGTGATGCCGAGCCCCGAGGCGCGGTTGCCGGTGCGCGCCGAACTGCGCGACCCCGACGTCGCTCAGGGCGTTGTGGGGCCGCGGGATGGGATCGTGCTGACGTTGAAGGACTGATCGGATCCAGAGCTGCGCAGCCTGCGCGGACCGCCGCTGCCCGATCGACTCACGATCCGGCGGCCTCGAGCTGGATCCGCAGTGCCTGCAACTCGCCTTCGTGCCGCGCCGGGGTGAAGGTGATCCGCACGCCGCCTGGGCCGATGTCGCGCAGCAGCGCCGCCTCGACACCGAGCGAGTGCTTGGCGAGTGCAGCGGGATCGATGGAGGAACTCGCGACTTCGCCGTGCGCGGTGCTCACGTTGAGCCCTGGGATCTGCTGCGGGGGTGCGTCGAGCGCCCGCCAACGGAGCGCGAGGTCGTCGCCTTCTGCAGCGAACCGCCAGTCGACCGCGAGGCCCTCGTCGCGCAGCAGGACCAGAGGTTGCCAATCGGGCGACGGGGCGGGGGGCCACTCGGTCCAGGGCGCGCCGAACACGATCCGGCTCCGGGAATTCGCGGCGCCCTGCACCTCCAGCGCGATGCGCGCCTCCGGTCCGTCGGGAGTGAAGTTGCCGAACAGCAGGGTCGTCGGGCCCGCGCCGGTTCCCTGCAGGCGCATGTCGAGGATGTCGTCGCTCGGCTGGCAGCCGGGGACCCCGTCGCGTTCCCGGTAGAGGGTCAGCGTCCATGGCTGTCGACCCTCGGACTCCATACCGGAGGTGGTCAGCGTTGCACCATGTCGACCCAGGATCAGCGCGCTCAGCGGCGCGCTCGGGTCGTCCCAGAGGAGCGCCGGAGCGGTGCGGAGATCGGCTTCGACCGCGGCGGTGGTGTCGAGGATCTGCGACTCGGACGGACCGAACCACACGGTGCCTGCTGGCAGCCTGGACCAGAGGAACCAGCCCAGTGCGCCAAGGGCGAGGACGACGAGAAGTGCGGAACGCATGGAGAGCAGCTTCGGCAAGGAACCCGAGAATTGCGAACTCGGTCAGCGGGCGTCGGTCCAGAGCGGAGGGGCGCTCGAGGGAGAGGGCCATCGGTCCGGTCCGAGTGCAGGTCGGTCCGGAGCGGCGACCGAAGCCGGATCCAGGCGTACGCCGCGACGCGCGTGGAGCGGCACGGCCTCGACGCGGTTCCAGAGGGCACGGTTGCGGACCTCTTGGCCAAACAGCAACTCGGGGCTCGACCCGGCTGCGACGCGGTAGACCGGCTGAGGAAGGTCGAGACGCGGGTCGTCCAGGTCCAGGCGGTACATCACCTGGTTGTAGTCGTAGCGCGGTGTGCGCTGCTGGTTGCCCGAGAACGTCGCGGTGTAGGTGCCTTCGAAGTAGATCGTGCGACCGTCGTCCTCGTCGAAGCACGGGTGGTGGGCGACGTTGTAGAAGGAGTAGCGGTCGTGGGTGACGACGCGGCGCGCGTAGCCCCAGGGGCCGAGCGGGGTGTCGGCGGTGGCGAACCAGACCTCGCCGAGCATGCTGCGGCCGCGGACCTCGAGCAGGATCGCGACGAAGCGGTCGAGGTGGTCGTTCCACTGCACGGTGCCGCCGTGGACCTCGATGGGCTGGCCGGTCTCGACGTCGCGGAGGGTGAGCCAGCGGGCGGTGAGCGGGTCGCCGTCGCCGGGCTTCCGGGGCGCGACGTCGGACTGCCAGTGCAGCGTGCCGTCGGCATCGGTGCCGGTCAGCGTCTGGTAGGCGTGCGGATCGAGGATCGCCGCGCGGGTCGCCGGCACGCGGGTGTTCGGGTAGGGCGTGGAGAACACGAACCACTCGCCGTCCGGGTCGCGGACGCGCAGCGGATTGCCGGTGGGGAACAGCGGGGCGTCGTTCGGGAAGGTCGCGACGCGGACGAACTGCTCGGCGGCGTCGTCCCACTCGACGATGCCGTGCTCGTGGATCTTGCCGAGGGTCTTCACGCGGGCGAAGTGGGCCAGCAGGTGCTCGCGGTCGCTCGCCTCGTCGACCTTCTCCTCGACGACCATCGCGCCGAAGATCCACACCGGGCCGGGGCCCTCGATCGGGCAGAGGCTCCGGACGAAGCCGTCGTCGCGGGTGAAGTAGCTGTAGTCGATGCCCTGGCTCGGCGGCAGGCCGCCGCGGTCGGGTAGGAGCGAGGTCGCGCCGGTGACCTCGAAGTTGCCGAGGGGGTAGGCCGCGCGGTTGGTGTCGCCCCAGAACCACCAGAGCCGGTCGCGGTAGCGGACCCGGACGATCGAGTCGCTGCCGAGCACGCCGCCGTCCAGAAGGGGGGAGGCGAGTGCGACGTCTTCGCCGAGCAGCACCGAGTCGCGGTAGATGCCGGCGCCGGTGGTCCGGTAGAGGCGTTCGGCGACGTTGCTGCGGCGGATCTCGAAGCGGTGCCGGCCGCCGGGCACGACCTCGCAGGCGAAGCCGCGGTTGCCGAAGCCGTCGGCTGCGACCTCGTAACCATGGCTCCGCACGTGGAACCAGACGCGCTGCTGCCAGAGCGCGGGCTCGGCGAGGGCCACCCAGCCGTTGCTGTCGGTGACGAAGCGGACCGCGTGCACCGTCTCGAGTTCGACCAGCGGCACGCCGCGGCCGGTGGCGGAATCGACGATCTGGATGCCGAAGGGTTCGGGCTGCGCGGGGGCCTGGGCGACGAGTGGCGCCGAGGCGAGCAGAGCGACGAGCGCGTGGCGGAGGTCCGGCGGCGAGGACGGTCGCATGCCGACATGATCGAGCGCGCGAGTTGCGATGTCATCTGCCACGCTCGCTGCCGGAGAAAGGTTGCTCGTGGTCGCCCTTGCGTCCTGCAGGGTCGCCCCCAGACTGCTCCGGTGCGCCGGCTGCTCGCTCCGACCTTCCCCTTCGACCCTCGCCGCGTGCCGTTCTTCTACGGCTGGGTCGTCGTGGTGGCCGCGACCCTCGGGACTCTGCTGAGCATCCCCGGGCAGACGATGGGTGTCAGCGCGTTCACCGACGCGCTGCTGGCCACGACCGGGACCAGCCGGCTGGCGTTCTCCAACGCCTATCTGTTGGGCACGCTCGGAGGAGCCGTGCTGCTGCCGCGCGCCGGCGTGCTGGTCGATCGCATCGGCGTGCGGCTGACCGCGGTGTGGGCCGGGCTCGGCCTCGGCGTGGCGGCCTGGGCGCTGTCGTGGTCGGGGTCGGTGGTCGAGGGATTGGTCGGGTGGTCGGGACTCGATCCGACGGTGGTGACCTTCGCGGTGCTGGCGCTGTGCTTCACGCTGCTGCGCTTCAGTGGCCAGGGTGTGATGACGCTGACCTGCAACACGATGCTCGCGCGCTGGTTCGAGCGGCGTCGGGGTCTCGCCAGCGCGGTCCGCTCCACGGTGGTCTCGTTCGGCTTCGCGTTCGCACCGCGGGTGTTGGACGCGTGGACCGCCGCGGCCGGCTGGGACGGCGCGCTGCGCGGGATCGCCTGGACGGTGGGGGTGGCGACGGTGGTCCTCGCAGTGTTCCTGTTCCGCGAGTCGCCAGAGGCCTGTGGGATGCAGGTCGACGGTGGGGTCGCGCCGGCGGCCGACGACCGCGCCCAACCGCGTCCCGCCGAGCCGTCGGCGACCCGCAAGGAGGCGCTGTGCACCCGCGCCTTCTGGGTGGTGACCCTCGGGCTGGCGCTGCACGGCATGGTGATCACCGGGATCACGCTGCACATCGTCGACCTGGGTAGCGAGAACGGCCTGGCGCGGACCGAGGTGATGTCGATCTTCCTGCCGATGGCGGTCTGCAGCACCGTCAGCGGCGCCTTCCTCGGCTGGCTGTCGGACCGCGTGAGTGTCCGCGCGCTGTGCCTCTGGCTGCTCGCCGCCGAGTCGCTCGGCTACGCGCTCAGCGCCCACCTCGGCAGCGGCCTCGGCTTCTGGTTGGCCGCGGCCGCGCTCGGCGTGTCGAGCGGCGCGTTCACGGTGCTCACCGCGGTGGGCCACGCGCGCCTGTTCGGCCGTCTGCACCTCGGCGCGATCAACGGCGCCAGCATGTCGGCGGTCATCGTCGGCAGCGCGCTGGGGCCGAGCGCCTTCGCCTGGAGCCGTGAGTTCCTCGGCTCCTACCAGCCGGCCCTCTACGCGTCGGCGCTGCTCCCGCTACCGGTCCTCGCGCTCGCCCTGCGCTCGAAGCGGGCCGCGCGCTGACCCCGCGATATCTGTCGTAGTTGGTGCCTGGCACCAACTACGACAGACTTCGGTCAGCGAAGCGCGGCGCCGTAGCGGATCTCGAGACCGTTGGTGTGGTTGATCGAGCCGGGCAACGAGGTGTCGAGGACGAAGGCCTGCTTGAAGAGGTGCAGGCCGATCGCTTCGGGCGGGAGCTGGTAGCGGAACTCGAAGACGCCGGTGCCGGCCTCGCCGAGGGTGCCGCTGGCGACGAAGGTCTCGAGCGCCACGAAGTCGCCGGCCCACTGGTGCGTGCCCGCGACCGGCCAGTCGGCGACGTCCACCGCGCGGGTGCCGAAGCCGTAGACCAGCAGGGTGCCGCCGGGCAGACCGGTGATGCGGGTGGTCACGTCGCGGCCGGTGCGCACCGGGCCGGTGGTGCCGAGCGTCGGCGTGCAGTCGCCGAGGCCGACGCCGCTGCTGCCGTACTGGCGCCGGATCCCCGCCTCGGTGCCGTAGCAGACGTTGCTCACGAGGTGCTCCCCGACCGCGTCCAGGTCGCCGTCGCCGTCGAGGTCGGCGAGCCGGGACATCTCGAAGCTCTGGACGACCGGTGTCGAGAAGCCGCCCTGACCGTCGCCGAAGGCGATGCCGGTGCCCCCGGCGCTGTCGGTCACCGGGTGGAACAGCACGTCCGGGTGACCGTCGGCATTCACGTCGGCGACCGCAACGTGGCGGCCCGAGGAGTTGGCCTGGACCGGCGCGCGCACCGGGAGGCCGCCTGCTGTGAAGCCCGCAGCGCCATCGTTCCACAGCCCGAGCACCGTGGTCGTGTCGGCCCAGAGCACATCGATGTCGCCGTCGCCGTCCGCATCGGCGATTGCCAGCAGATCGCGCGGCACCTGCGTGGGCACCGGGTGGACCAGGTGCTGGCGGAAGGTGCCGTTGCCGCGCCCGAGCCAGATCTCCAGATTGCCGTTGCGACCCAGCAGCAGGTCGACGTCGCCGTCGCCGTCGAGGTCGGCGTGCCCGAACGCCGCGTCCAGGTTGATCGCCTGGCCGCGGCTGAAGAAGCCGGTGCCGTCGTTGAGTCGCACGAACGACGGCGTCTCCGCCGGCAGCAGGTCGAGGTCGCCGTCGCCGTCGAAGTCGGCGGTCACCGCACCGGGGCCGATCCAGTAGAGCGGGGTGCGCGTCGCGAAGCGGTCGCCCTCGGGTGCCGCGGGACCGGCGTCCACGTAGTGGCCACCGCCGAGGTTGGCCAGCAGCTGCATCGACCGGAAGCCGGTCGAGTCGAGGCGCGCGACGATCCGGTCGAGGTCGCCATCGCCGTCGAAGTCGCCGGGATACCCGGGCGTGATGTAGAGGCTGCCCGGCGTGTAGGGCATCGACTCCATCACCGGGTCGATCGCGCCGTCACCCTGGTTCCGCCACAGCGGCAGCACGTTCGAGGCGCCGGTCACCGGCACCGACAGGTCGTCGTCGCCGTCGCCGTCCGGGTCGTGCACCTGGAACCACGGGCTGCTGTTGAGATCGGGGAGAGCGGGCTGCACCTCGCGCGCGAAACCGTGCTGGTTGAACAGGACCGTGCGGCCCGCGACGAGGTCCGGCAGCCCGTTGCCGTCGACGTCGGTCACGCCGGCGAGCCGCTGCGAGCCGACGCCGGCGATCTCCTGGGCGACGGTGAAGTTGCCGTGGCCGTCGTTGATCGACAGGTGGTAGATCGACGGGAAGATGTTCTCGCTCGGGCTCGTCCCGCCGCCGCAGCACACGCCGTCGAGGTCGCCGTCGCCGTCGAGGTCGGCGAGACCGGTGGCGGGTCCGCCGGTGAGCAGGCCTTCGAGGACGAACGTCGCGGGGCCCGTGCGGCGGAAGATCCGGTAGGTCCCCCATTCGCCGAACGACACGATGTCGCCGTCCCCGTCGCCGTCGATGTCTCCGAACACCACGAAGCTCTTGGCGTCGGGCCGCCACAAACCGCCGAACAGCGTCTGCACGAGTTGCAGCGAGCCGTCGGTGCCGATCGTCCACAGCTCGAGTCGGCTGCCGATCCGCGAGACGATGTCGAGGCGCCCGTCGCCGGTGTGGTCGAAGACGTGCAATTCGGTCGCCTGCCCCGTCGCGGTGTGCACCCGCGTGACCCCGGAGCCGGTCGAGCGCAGGACCTCGAGCCGATCCGGGTAGCCGACCACCAGGTCGTCGAGTCCATCGCCGTCGTAATCGAGCGCGACCAGGCCCTTGCCGAAGATCGACAGCTCGTCGTGGATCCGCACCGGCGCCGCTTCGCCGCGGCTGCTCCACACCGACAGCTCGCTGCCGACGATCATCGCGAAGTCGTCGAGCCCGTCGCCGTCGAAGTTGCCGGCCACCATCTCCCAGTCTCCGATGCCACTCCCCGAACGGTGGGTGTAGCGCATGTCGAAGGCCGTCCGGAAGCCGCCGGCACCGTCGGCGACGTGACCGTGGAGGTAGAAGCCGGCGGTCCGCGTGTCCCAGAACCCGACGAAGTCGTCGAGCCCATCGCCGTTCAGGTCGAGCATGGTCCGCACGGCCGTGTACTCGTCGAAGACCACCACGGCGGCGTCGAACGGGGCGAGCGGCGTCTGGGCCGGCGAAGTGGAGACGAGAGCGAGCGAGCCGGTGAGGGCCAGCATCGCCAGGCGTATGGGGGTGCGCATGGTGCGTTCGCGAGGACGGTCAGGGGGCCGATCGTAGGCGGCGCGGCGCGAAGGCAAGGCGCGTGCCGCCGTCGGATCCCCATGCAGCCGGTGCGCGGCCGCGGTTTCATGGATTCCGGATCACGCGCCGACTTCCCGGTGCCCCGGGATTCCTGTCACGATTCGACGGTCCGAGGAACCTGCTCCCCGTGACCCCCAAACCCATCGCCGACCGTGTGGCCGAGGAGGCCCGCGCCATCCGCCGGCTCGCCCGGGCGCTGCTGCGGGACGACGCGCGGGCGGCGGATCTGTCGCAGGACGTGATGCTCGCAGGTCTGCAGGGTGAGCCGCCGCCTGGGACTCGCCTGCGGGCGTGGCTCACCGGCGTGACCCGCAACCTGGCGATGCGGCAGCGGCGCGACGAGCAGCTGCGGCGTCGTCACGAGGGTGCGGCGGCGCGTGCAGAGAGGTTGGAGGATCTCACCGCGCAGCGGCTCGAACTGCACGAGCGGATGGGGCGGGCGCTGCGTGGGTTGCCGGAGCCCTACCGGACGGTGGTGACGCTGCGGTTCTTCGAGGGGCTGGCGCCGCGGGAGATCGCGCGGCGCGTCGGGCGGAGTCCGGAGGCGGTGCGGCAGCAGGTGCGGCGTGGGTTGGAGATGCTGCGGCGGGAGTTGGATGGGGAGTACGGCGAGCGGGGGGCTTGGGCGGGGTTGTTGGTGGGTTGGGGGGCGACGAACTCCGTCGTCGGCGCGGGGATCGTGGGAGTCTTCATGAACGGGAAGAAGATGGCAGCTGCGGCTGCAGTGGTGGTTCTTGCCGGGTTGGGCGGGTTGGTCTTCTCCGAGTCGGGGACAGCCACGAAGGTCCCCGGATCGAATGGTGCTTCGGCTGGTGACCCACTCGCCACACTCGAAGCGCGCAGGGTCGGAGCCGAGGGCACGGGTGATCACCTGGCCGGGCCGAGTCGAGTGCCGTGGGTCGGACCGCGGTGTCGGTTCGAGGTAGTAGCGAGTGATGGCGTGGCGTTGCCCGACGCGACGGTGTTGTCCTGGACCGATGGCCAGGAGGCTGAGGAGATTCCTGTCGATGGACTCGGCGTGGTGGACTTCGGCGCGCCGAGCGTGGCCGGGGGCGTGCTGGTCTCGGCGCCGCTATGCGTGACGCGACTCGTGCGCGTGGAGGATTGGACGAAGCTGACGCGGGTCGCGCTCGAGACATCGCGGCCCGTGACGGGTTGGGTGTTGGTCGACGGCGAGCCGGAGTCGGGGGTCGAGATGAAGCTGTCGACCACGTCCAGTGGACCGTCGTTTGAGGTCCCGGAGTCGATCTCAGGATTGTTGGCGGGCGCGCCGCGAACCTCGGTGAGCGATGCACAGGGTCGGTTCCGCTTCGAGGGGCTGGCAAGGGATTGGAGAGGGCGGGTCGAAGTGGCCCGTGGCTACTCGATCCTCCGAGCCAGCCACGGCTCCATGGACTCGGGCAGCCAGCAGCGAACCCTTCTGCTCGAGGCTCCGTGTGATGGGCTTGGTTTGGAAGCCGGTCGATGGCCAGTCCTTCGCGGGCGGCTGGTCTGGGCAGACTCGGGGGAGGGCGTCGCAGAAGGCGGTCTCAACGTCTACGTGGAGTTCGCCTCGGGAATGACCAGCCCGATGACCGGGGCGAATTCCGATGACCGTGGGAACTTCTCCGTCGCCCTCGGTACCAGTTCGGCGAGTGACCTTCATGCGTGGGTGGATCCCGCGAGACGCGGACGACCCTCGCGGATCTCGCTCGGAGCCTGGGCTGACGGAAGCGCTGGATTCGTCAGTCGGGATTGGAACGACGAAGAACTCGAAGAGTCGCTCGAGCGCTTGGACCTGGAGGTCTCCTTGGAGCGGGCGCGGGTCTGGCACTTCGTCGCTCGGGACGGGGCGAGCGGAGAGCCGGTCGCCGGCGCGCGGGTCTCGGCACCCGGCGGAGTCGGTGGTCCCGCCGACGCGGAAGGACGCGGGACGTTCCTGGGCGGGGAGGCGCCGTTCTTGATCGGCTCGCCGACCCATCAGATCGAGCCACTCGAGCCGTTGGAGGTGGCCGACGGCACCGCCGCCGATCCGCTGGAGTTCGCACTACACCCAGCGAACCTGCTGACGGTTGCGGTAGTGGCTGCGCCCGCGGTTCTCGAGCATCTGAGTTCGGTTCGGCTGCAGACCGCGGGTGAAGGGCTGTTCCTCGAGGGCCGTCCGTCCTCGACGCAGCTCCACGAGGCCTTCGGGTTTCCGGTCTTCTACGGGTCGATCGGCAAGGACGAGGCGCGGTACGGGGCGGCGCCCGATCCTCACGGTCGCGTCGAGGTTCATTGCCTGAGGCCCGGCGTTTCGATGCAGATCGCGGTCATCGATCGCCTGGGGCGGACGATGGCCGAAGCAGCGGCGGTTTCGCCGGCCTTGGGTGAGCGGCTCGAGGTGAGGCTCGAGGTCGAGGCGACGCCGGTGGAGTTCCGAGGGATCGTGGTCGACGCGGTCGGCGAACCGGTTGCCGACGCGTCGGTCTCGGTCAATCGTCACATGCGACAGCCCACGGACGTCGAAGGCCGGTTCACGTTGTCAGGGTTTCTGGACGCACCGGATGGCACGCTGATGATCGAGCACCCCGCCTACGTGCCACAGGTCCATGAGTCGTTCCGGCCGAAGCCTGACGATCCGGAACGTCGGTTCGTCCTGATGGAGGGCCGCACGGTCGAGGTTGCCCTCGTCGACCCCGAGGGTGTCCCGGTTCTCGGGATCAGGCCGGGCGTTGACCTCGAGATGCCTGGCGCGGGTCGCTGGTTGGAACTCGGCGACGGTCGGCACCGCTTCGGGGCTCTGCCGGCGGGACTGGTGACGTTCTACTGCATCGTCGCCGGTCAGCGGGTCGAGTGGAGGCACGACACTCGGCTCCCGGACGCTCGTCTCGAGTTGCCCGCTCGCCCCGTCGAACTCGTGATCTCTCCGCCGGAAGGCTGGATGGCGCCGGATGAGGGTCGGGAGTCGGTCCTCGTCACGCCGCTCGATGCAGCCGGCGGTGAGTCCTTCTCGCTCGCCTACCGGTTGCCCGAGGAGCGTAGTCGCCAGCTGCTGGTCCTTCCGGGTCGCTACCGGATACAGCGGCGTTGGCGGCATGAGAAGACGGATCAGCGGCCGGCCTGGTACGAAGATCTCGGCACGCCTCGCGAGATCACGGTCGTCCCGGGGGGTCCAAATCTCATTCGCCTCCACTGACTCCCTTCTTTCTGTTTGGTGCCTGGCACCAAGCAGGAAGAAGGGGGCTCAGCGTGGGAGGTCGAGTGGCAAGGTGCGTCCTTCCTCCGGGACTTGCACCGTGCGCGCCGCTCTGGCTACCTCGCTCCACGGACCCGCCCCATCACGCACCTCGACGCGGAGGTTCCAGGTCCCCGCTGCGGTGACCCGCGCGATCGGTCCATCCTCCTCGAAGGCCGCGTAGCAGACCGTCCCTTCGCGACTCGATGCCGTCGCACCGCCTGCCGCCGGCGACCAGGTCGCGCCGCCGCGATACAGCTCCACGCCCGCGCCGGCCTGCAGCGCGATGCGCAGGTGCTCGGGAGCGATCGTCGAGTCCCCGAGTTCGAAGCGCACCGGGATGCCGGGTTCCATGGCGACGTCGACCTCGCCCGTGGTCGCGAGCAACACCTTCCTCCGGCAACCGGGGATCTCCAGCACCACGTCCTGGGGCTTCGAGTTCACGAACCAGACCAGCAAACCGTCGATCTGCATCCGGTCGGCGGCGACCATCGCGGGGCTTCCAAAGTACAGGTGGCCGAGGCCGTGCCCGAGCCTCGATTCGTCATGGCCCGGCGGTTCGAAGCCCTCGGGCATCGTCAGGTTCAGGATCGTGAACTCCACCTGGTCATCCAGGTCGATCGAGCCGAGGTCGCTCTCTTCGCCGTCGACGATCTCCACGCCCGCTCGATCGATCACCGCTCCGGTACCGTGGCCCCCGACCTGCAGCCGGTAGCGACCTGGCGGCACGCCGCTCCACTGCAGCAGCCAGCTCGGTCGGGCGTCGTCCTCGAGCCAGACCGGGTGGTCGGGCACGCTGCGGTCGAGTTCGGCGAACAGTTGGGCTTCGCCGGGCCGGGTCCAGGGCGTTCCCACCAGCAGGCTGTCCGCGTCGCGGCCGTCGTCGGGAACGAGCCGTGCGCGCATGCCGATCGACAGGCGGCGGTCGGTGGCTCGCAGCACCACCCGCGCGCGCCCGCCGTGGTGCAGTTCCAGCAGGCCGTCGCGGGTGCCCGGCAGCAGCAGGTGGGGTGGATCGGGCAGGTAGCCCTTGGCGATCACGCTCAGGAACAGTTGGGCTGGCGGCGCTGTGTCGAACACCGTGACGTGCCCGTCCTTGGAGAGCAGGACGTTGGCCTCCTGCCAACGCTCGTAGTCCCGGCCCGCGCGCTGGCAGGCCAGCACCCACGGCCGCGACTCGATCGACTCACCGGTCTTCGCGTCGACGATCCGTCCGCGCCACAGTGGCGCGTGCTCGGTGACCAGCACGTCGCCCAGGTCGACCGCTTCGTCGCTCATCCGGTAGCTCCCTGGGAGGTCGGCGCCGAACACCCGCGGCGCGTTGCTGTCGGCGTCGAGCAGGGCATGCAGGCGGAGCGCCTGCCAGCTCGATCCGGCTTCGGACCGCGAGAGTTCGAGGACGAACTGGCCGTCGTCTCCCGAACGGCCGGCGGCGAACCACTCCGTCTCGGTGGACTCCGGTAGGCGGCCGCGCATCTGCACGCTCGCGTCGGCGACGGGGCCGTCGGCGCTCAGCAGGCGCCCGGTGATCCGCGGGCGCCGGCGTTGTTCGAGGACCACGACGACCTGCTGGTCGGGACGGCGCGGGCCGTCGACCGACTGCGCGACTTCCACGGGCCAGCTCGCGGGGATGTGCCATTGCCGGTCGAGGGCGACGAGGGGGAACGCCGCGCGGCCGTCTTCGACTTCCGCCGACCAGTCGGTGCGACCTCCACCGCGCCGCGCCGGCTCGGGCTCCTGCAGCCGGACCCGGAGCCGTTGCTTCGTACCGGCCCGGTGCTCCAGCCACGGCAGCTCCGCGACGAGGCTCCCGGTGGCCGGCAGGTGGATGGTGTGCTCTGGCTCGGCTTCGGCGAGCGCGGGATCGACCGAGACCGCGAACGTGGTGAGGCCCGGCAGGTCGGGGATCACTTCGACCGCTCCGACGGGCTGGTACTCGGGATCCCAGTCGAAGAACCACGACTGCACGTGTGCGGTGCGTAGCAGTCCCTGGTCGTCGGTGGCACCGAGAGGCAGCCAGGGCTCCTTCACCTCGAGAGGTACGCCAGCGATCCCTTCGCCGTCGGGGCCTACCACGCGGAAGGCGAGCGAGCGGTCGGCGACGAGGCGGAGCTCGAGGGTCTCGTCGAGCAGGCGACGCCAGGTGCGGCGCGCGACGGCGTGCCAGGTGCCGTCGGGCGACTCGAGCAGCGCGTGCACCTCGCAGGTCACCGAGGCCGTGCGTTCGTCCGCGGGCTCGGTCGACGGCAGACTCGCCAGTCCCTCGGCGTTCGTGGTGACTGCGCTGCCCTCTTGCAGCAGGACCGCGAAGGGGTCGCGGGCCCAGTCCTGCCAGGCGGCGTCGTTCTTCGATTCGCGCCACGCGTCGGATTGCGCGCACCAGGCGACCTGGGCGCCGACGGCGGGTCGGCCGTCGGGATGGACGACGCGGACCGTCAACGTGCGCGCCGCGGTCTGGTCTGCGGCTCCAGCCATGTCGGTCGCGGCGCCGTCGACCTGCACGCGATCGGCATCACGGGCTTCGGTTCCTCCGCTCCGCCGAGCGCCCGGCTCGGAGCCTACCTCGCGCGCCGATGCCGGCAGACTCGGCGCGACCTCGCTCGACCCCGCCACCATCCACCACAGCAACAGGCCCGTGAGGACGAGCAGGAGGCCGCTTGCCAGTGCGCGCATCGTGGCAGTCTAGGAATCTGTCGTAGTCCGTGCCTGGCACCGACTACGACAGACTTCGGGAGGTCGGGCCGCTGCGGGGTGACCGAGGTCAGCGGCCGCCGAGGGTGAGGGCGAGGCCGTTGCTCAGCGCGAGGCCGGCGGTGCCGCCGGCGTTCGAGAGGTCGCTCGCTTGGAGGAATGCCCGGCTTCCGAGAAGCGCGGGAGAGTTCGGAACCGACAGCGCGAAGGTGGCGCGCGTGCGAGAGCCGTCGGGAGTCATCGCTTCTGGCACGCGCGGGGCGACGAGCAGGGTGCAGCCGGGGAGACCGAACCCGACGAGGTCGAGCGGCAGGCGGAGGCCGTGCCAACCCTGGTCGGTCTCGCCGAGCCAGAGGACGGGGCGCAGCAGCGCGGGGGAAGCTGCGAGGAGTTCGACCGTCAGCCGGTCGCCGAGCCACGGCAGCGCGTCGTCGGCGAGTCGCAGCGTCGGGGCGCCCGGGTTCGGGCAGCCGGAGCCGAACGGGTCCGCGGCGGCAGGTTGCACCGCGCCGAGGCGCCACGCGTCGCGCTGCATCGTCGGACCGGCCGCACCGCCGACCAGCCAGGTCGTCGCGCGGGCCGCGTCGTAGGCCATCACTGCGAAGGCCCGCGGCGCCGGCGGCGAACCGACGGGCTGGCGAAGGAGCCAGTCGCTGCCGTCCCACTCCCACGTGTCGTTGCGGTAGCTGCCGTCGTAGCCGCCGAACAACACGAGCCGACCGCGGCTGGTGTCGGCAGCGAGCCCTGCCGCGGAGCGCGGGCTTGGGGCGTGGGCCGGCGCGAGTTGCCGCCAGCCGCCGTGGTCGTAGGCCCAGGTGTCGGCGACCCGCGCGCTCAGGGTCCGGCCGCCGAACAGCAGGAGCTGACCGCGCGCGGCGTCCCACGCGAATGCGGCCGAGTAGCGGGCCACCGGTCCGGGGCCTGGTGTCGGCACGAGCCGCCAGTCGTTGCCGTCCCACTCCCAGGTGTCACCCAGCGCGCAGCCATTGCCGCAGGTGCCGCCGAACAACACCACGCGCTGGCGGAGCGGGTCGTAGGCCATCGCCGCCGAGGCGCGCGCCGGCGGGGACTGCGCGGGCCGCCGTTGTCGCCAGTCCTGGCCGTCCCACTCCCAGGTCTCGGCCGGACGCAGGCCACCGGCATCCCAACCGCCGAACAGCACGGCCTGACCTCGGGCGGCGTCCCAGGCCAGGCCGTGCGAGGAGTGGGTGCCGGGCGAGTGCGCGGGTTGCAGCTGCGTCCAGGCCGAGCCGTCAAAGGTCCAGGTCTGGTCGAGGTCCTGGGTGCCGTTCCAGCCGCCGGTGAGCAGCAGGACATCGCGCGCCGGGTCGTGCACCATCCTGGCGTCGGTGCGGGGGACGACCGGCACGCTGCCGGGATCGGGCTGCCAGCGGATCTGTGCGGCGAGCGGGGAGAAGAGGAGCGCCGCGCCACCGAGCGCGACGAGTCTGGGGAGGAAGAGCATGTGGCGAGCAGGAGACGCGCGGGTGGGGTCCCGCAGCCCGCACGACGAGCGGCTCGCGCCGACCAATACAGGAGAACCGCGAACATCGTCGGTCCCCGTTGACCATGATGTGTCCGCCTCGGTGCCAGGCACCCCGGCGGACAGAACGGTATGGACTCCGTCTCCCAACTCGCCCTCGGCGCTGCGGTCGGCTACGCCACCCTCGGCCGTCGCCTCGGCCGGCCCGCACTGGTCTGGGGCGCCGTCCTCGGCACGCTCCCCGACCTCGACGTCTTCGTGCCGCTCGCCGATCCGGTCGCCGCCTTCACGGAGCACCGCTCGTGGAGCCACTCGTTGCTGGTCCTGGCGCTGGCGACTCCGGTCTGCGCCGCGTTGGGCACCCGCCTGCATCGACGGAGCGGCGCGACGTTCCTGGGCTGGCTGCTCCTCGCCGGCCTGGTGCTCGTCACCCACGTGCTGCTCGACTGCTTCACCGTCTACGGCACGCAGGTCCTCTGGCCGTTCTGCCTGCCGCCCGCGGGCCGGCCGCCAGAGAGCTGGTCGACGGTGTTCGTGATCGACCCTGCATACACCTTGCCCCTGCTGGTCGGGATCGGCTGTGCCGCTCGTTGGAGCCGTCGTCGTCCTCGTCGGGCGGGGCGCTGCAATGCCGCGGGCCTCGTCCTCAGCAGCCTCTATCTGGTCTGGACCGTAGCAGCGAAGTCGCACGTCGAATCCGTCGTCGATCGATCCCTGCTTCATCAGGGAATCGTGGCTCGTCAGGTGCTCACCACGCCCACGCCGCTGAACTCGCTGCTCTGGCGGATCGTGGTGATGCAGGACGACGGCTACCTCGAGGGGTTCCACTCGCTGCTGGCTGACGCTTCCACAGACGACATCGTCTGGACCGAGCATCCTTGCGACCCCCAGCTCCGCGCCGTCGTGCGCGCGGTTCCGGCCGCCGCGCGCCTGCTGTGGTTCACGCACGGCTTCTGCTCGGTGCGACAGCAGGGCGACCGGGTGGTGGTCACCGATCTGCGTATGGGCAGCGAACCGGACTACGTGTTCGCCTTCGCGGTCGCGCGCGGCGTTGCCGGTGACCTGCAGGCGATCGATCCCGAACGGGTCGGAAGCCGGATCGACTGGTCCCGGTTGGGAGAGGTCTGGGAACGACTGGTCCGCGGCGCACCGGCGCCGCGCTGACCTCCGCTCACGCCATGGGCAAGGCGCGCCAACGCGGTCCGCCTGCCGCGGCGATCGCATTGCGGATCGCCGGCGCCACCGCGATCGACGGAGACTCGCCTGCGCCGGCCGACGGCTCGTCGCGACGGTCGACGAGCACAGTCACCAGTTCCGGCACGTCGGCGAAGCGCGGCACCCGGTAGGCGGAGAACCGCGGATTGCGGACCCGACCCTGCTCGAAGCCGATCGACTCGAACAGCGCACCGCCGAGCGCCTGGATCGAGGCCCCCTCGATCTGGTTGCGCAGGTTGTCCGGGTGGACCACCGCGCCGCAGTCGAACGCGGTCACCAGCCGGTCGACCGTCACCACTCCGTCGACGAGGCGCACGTCGGCGACCGTCGCCACGTAGCCGCCCTTGTCGGTGGCGCACGCGATGCCCCGACCCTTGCCCTCACCGAGCGCCTCTCCGTAGCCCGCGCGTTCGGCAGCGGCGTCGAGCACGGCCCTGAGCCGTGGCTCGGCGAGGTTGCGGCGTCGGAACTCCAGCGGGTCGAGACCGGCAGCCTCGGCGAGGTCGTCGAGATGGCTCTCGCGCGCGAACGCATTGGCGGTCGCGGCCAATGCCCGGTAGGAACCCTGGCGCAGCGGCGAGTCGGAGCGCAGGAACCGGCAGCGCTGGTCGGCGATCGCATAGGGGGGCTCGAGTGCCGATCCACCGGAGTTGAAGTTGTCGAAGGTCCAGCCGCTCAGTCGGCCGTCCGCGTCGACACCGGCCTCGACGTCGATCACGCCGGCTGGCCGGAAATAGGCCCAGCGGAACTCCTCCTCGCGGGTCCAGCGCACCGTGACCGGTCGGCCCACCGCGCGCGCCAGGGCCGCGGCCTCGAGCGCGGCATCGCCCGTGTGTTTGCCGCCATATCCGGAGCCCGTGTCGGGCACGATCACCCGGACCTGCTCGGGCGCGAGTCGGAATGCGCGGACCAGCTCGTCACGCACGCCGAAGGGGCGCTGGGTTCCGGTCCATACCGTCAATGCGCCATCGCTCCACTCGGCCACCGCCGCGCGCGGTTCGAGCGGGGCGTGGGCGATGTAGGCGACGTGGTAGGTCGCGGTCAGGCGGTGCACGGCGTCCGCCAGCGCGCGCTCCGGGTCGCCTTCGCTGCGGCCACCGCGACCACCCTCGCGCGCACTGCCGCGCAGGTCGTCCCAGAGCGAGGAGTCGCTGGGAGCTCCCTCGACGTCCCACTCGGCCTGCAATCCCGCCAGCGCCGCGTTCGCCGCATGAGCCGTGGGGGCGACCACGCCGACGAAGTCGTCGTCGCGCACGACCCGTACCCCCGGCATCCGCTTCGCGCGGCCGTCGTCGAGCGTACGCAACCGAGCGCCGAGCGCCTCCGGACGCAGCACCCTGCCGTGCAGCATGCCTTCGCGCACCACGTCGTAGGCGAAGCGGTGTGCGCCCGTGACGAGGTCGCGGGCACCGAGTCGTGCAGGGGACGTGCCGAGCACCCGCCACGCGTCGGGCGGCGTGAGCTCTGCCGTCGTCTCGATGCGCTGGGTGAGTTCCTTCCCCGCGGAGAGGTCGCCGAACGATACCCGCTGTTCGCCTCCGATCTCGACGACCGAGCCGGTGCGGAGGGCGAGCCGGTCCCGCGCGACCCCCAGCCGCTCGGCGGCCCGATCGAGCAGGAGTTCGCGCGCCGCCACCGCTGCACGCCGGAGCTGCGGTGCCATCCGTGGCGTCGATTGGCTGCCGAACGTGCCGCGGTCGTACGGCACGCGGGCGGTGTCGCCCATCACCATGGTGATCGCATCGGTCGGCAGACACAGCTCTTCTGCCACGGCCTGGGCCAGCGAGGTGCGGGCGTCCTGACCGACCTCGACCTTGCCGGTGAACACACTGACCTTGCCGTCTTCGGCGATGTGCAGGAATGCTGCAATGTCTTCCGGAACGGCCGCGTCGGAGGACCCGTCCGCTGCTGGCAGGCGGGGAGCGACCAGCGCGATGCCGATGCCGCCGCCGAGCAGCTGCAGGAAGCCGCGGCGACCGAGATCGAAGCTCCGCGCCGACGGCTCGGTCAATTCGTAGCGCTCGGGCTCGAAGGGATCGGAGTGGAGCGGCTCGCTCATCGGCCCGCCTCCCGCTGCGCCGCCGCGGCGCGCGCGATCGCCATCTCGATCCTCGGGTGGGTCCCGCAACGGCAGATGTGCCCCTGCAACGCCTCGCGGATCCGTGCCTGGCTCGGCGCGCGCTCCCGCTCCAGCAGAGCGACCGACGCCAGGATCATCCCCGGGGTGCAGTAGCCGCATTGCAGCGCAGTCTCCTCCAGGAACGCCTGCTGGACGGGGTGCAGCTGCTCTCCGTTCGCCAGGCCCTCGATGGTGCGTATCGCCTTCCCCTCGACCGCTCCGACGGGCAGGCGACAAGACCGGACCGGTGTGCCGGCGAGCAGCACGGTGCAGGCGCCGCATTGGCCTTCGCCGCAGCCATACTTGGTTCCGGTGAGGTCGAGCTCATCGCGCAGCACCTCGAGCAGGCTCCGCGCGGGCTCGGCCGCGATGGTGAACTCGGCGCCGTTGACGACGAGGACGAACTCTTCGCTCATGGGTGATCCTCGTCTCTGGACGATACCTGGCCGAGGTTTCGCTCCGGCGATTTATCGCCGCGCCGGGTCGGCGGGGTTGCATGTCGACGAGGCTTGACCGACCTTCGCTCCACGCCGTCGACCTGCAGGTCGGCCACCGAGGAGATGACCGGCAAACCTCCGAAGACCGTGCCCCCAGCGACCGATGATCGCTGCGACTGGCAGGCGCCGATCCTGATCGTGGGCGCTCCGCGCTCGGGGACCACGCGCATCACGCTCGCGCTCGCGGCGCATCAACGACTCGCGATCACCAACGAGGCCAACGTGCTGCCCATGCTGCGCGCGGCGCAGTTGCTCGCCGGCCTCGACGTGAACGAGCACATCGAGGAAGGAGCGCTCCGACTCGTCGGATGCATCCATCCCGCACATGCCGATCGGTTCGGCCGCCTCCACGAACGGCATGCGTTCGCCCTGCTGCGCGACTTCTACCGGGAGACGTTCGCCGGCAAGCGGTTCACCCGCTTCGGCGACAAGCTGGTGTTCGCGCCCCATATCTCGCCCGATCTGGTCCGTGCGTTCCCGCGGATCCAGTTCGTTCACGTGGTGCGGGATCCGCGGCACGGCCTGCTGTCGCAACTGCGCTTCCGCGATCGACAGCGGCAGCGGGGTCTGCGTGTCGATCATCAGAGCTTCGAGGAACTCTGCCGGGCCTGGGCCCTGCACCAGGAGCAGCTGCTCGATGCTCTCACCCCCGAGAACTCGATCCGGGTCGACTACCGGCAGATGCTGCGAGCGCCGCGGCGGATCCTGGCCGGCGTGTTGCAGTTCCTGGGCGTGCCCCCCGACGAGGAGGCGCTGCGGACCATCGCGGAGCGACCGGCAGGCAAGCACGCCACCACCGGTAGCGAGACCGCCAGTCTCGAGGGATGGCGGGAGGCTTGGAGCGAGGAGCAACTCGCCACCATCGAGCGGGTCTGCGGGCCGGTCGCCCGGCGCCTCGAGCTGCCGGCCGGCACGGCCTGATCCGTGGCCGGATGCCGGTTACCGGTTCTGATTGCCTGAGCCACCTTCGTTGCCGGTCCCGCCCAATGCCAGGACGTCGCAGTCGACGCTCGAGTCGAACGCGTCGAAGCCGCCGGTCGGGGGATGGCCCCTTCCCGCCCGGGCCAATCGACCGGGTTCGCGGGCGGCCGCCTGCACCCGGGACGGCGTAGATTCTGATCCCGCGTCGTGCCGTTGCACGCTCTTCTCGCCCGGCGCCCGGTCGGGCCTTCAGGAAGGAAGACCACATGCTCCCGAGAGTCACCCTCTGCATCTCGCTTCTCTCGCTCGTCTCCGCCGTGGCGGCCCAGTCGCCGCTCATCCTCTCGTTGCGCTTCGACGAGACCGGCGGCCTCGTGGCGAACGACGCCGGGCCGCTCGGCAATAACGGAAACCTCGTGAACTTCACGGCGGATCCCGTGCAGTGGACCGCGGGCGTGATGGGCAATGCGCTGACCTTCGACGGAACCGACGACCATGTCGATATCCCTTTCAATGGCGGGCTGCCGTTCCACGATGGCGCGGGCGCATCGTTCTCCATCGCGTTCTGGGTGCGCGGCCAGCCGCAGGACGACGACCGGATCGTGTCGTTGAGCAATTCGACGAACAACTCGCCCCTGTTCACCCTCGGTACGGGCCGCACGTCGGTTCCCAACGACGATCGCCTGCAGCTCTACCAGCGCAGTCTCGAGGGGCGTTCGATGGCGCTCTACTCGGACACCCCGGTCTTCGACGGCAGCTGGCACCATGTGGTCTACACCGAGACGTCGGGACTCGGGAAGCTGTACGTCGACGGCGTCCGCGACACGGCCAGCTTCGATGCCCGCGGCACGATGACCCGGCACGTCGACTACGGCACCTGGCCGTTCGACCAGCTCAGCCTCGGCGCGGTCACCCGCCAGGCCCCCGCAGCGCACTTCCAGGGTGATCTCGACGAGCTGTACGTCTTCGGCTTCGAACTCTCCCCGGCCGACGTCACGACGCTCCAGAATGGTGGGATGATCTCCAATTGCCGCGCCAGCCTGGGTGAGTTCGGCACCGGCTGCGGTTCGGGGCCGTTCGAACTCTACGGCGGCGGCGACCCGACGATCGGCGGTGCGGGACTGGTCTTCCTCGCGCGTGGCGGGGAGGCGGGTTCACCGGTCCTGCTGTGCGTCGGCGTCGGTGCGTTGCAGCCGATCGACCTCACGCCGCTCGGCTTCGCCGGTTGCACCTACTATCCGAACGGCTCGACCTGCCTCGGCGTCGGCACTCTCGATGGCTTCGGTTCCTCGGCTCCGATCCCGTTCGCGATCCCCAATGCGCCGTCGTTGGCATGTCTGCGCGTCGGCTTCCAGGTGATCGCTCCCACCGCGACGGGCCTCCTCGCGAGCAACGCGGTCGTGACCGTGCTGGGCAACTGAGGTTCAGGATCGGTGCCGCGAGCAGCACCGGCAACATGGCTGCGCGAGGTCACCCGGTCGTCGATCCACAGCATCGTAGTGGTGACGTCATCGATCGGCGACCACGCGCCCCCTGCCTTTCCTCGACCGGTGAGTCACGGGCCCGGATGAGATCTACGGACTCACTGGATCTGACCGACTCCGCCATTGGAGACGGTCAGGCCGAGGGGGTTGGCGCTCGCGTCGTTGGCGTAGGCCTGGTTGAAGAACAGCGTGCCGACCAATGCCTGATCGTTCGGTACGGTGAACGAGTAGCTGCCCGAGCCGCCGTTGTTGCCGGTCACGCCCATCGCCAAGACGTCGCAGAGGATCAGGCAGCCCGGGGCCTGCACCACCGCGAGGTCGAACGGCAGGGCGCCGAGGCCTGCGAACTGCGTGCTCGAGGCGCCGAACGCGATGAACAGCGGGCCACCGGCGAGCGGCAGGTTCGTGGCCTGCAACGTGAACTGCTGGCCCAGTTGCGGCGTGGATCCTGCCGCGGCCTGCAGGTCCGGGACGCCATTGCTGCCCATGCAGCCCGATCCGAACGCCGCATAGCCGCCGGACGTGGTGACGTGGAGCTCGGCGATCACCCAGTTGCCCGCGCCGCTCGACGTGGTGAAGTCGATCCGGTCGAACGCTCCGCCGGTCATCTGGAAGAAGAACTGGCCATTGGTCGCCGTCGAATAGCGCGGTGACGTGAAGGTCGCGACCATCGTGCCGGTGAGGTAGAAGTCGAGCTTCATGTCGCCCACCCAGTCGCCGACCGCGAGACCGAACTCGGTGGTGGGCAGCGCGAAGTCGATCTGTGCGTCGAAGGCGTCGAAGCCGCCGGACGGCGGATCGATCAGGGCCAGTCCGCCGGCATCCAGGCCGAGCGCTCGTCCGAGGAAGGCGCTGGTGTTGTAGACGCCGCGAGCCTGGCCATTGGGAGTGAGCGTCAGCGCGGAGACCGCCGGTACTCCACCGGTCGCGCCTGCCAGGACCGCGCCGAAGGTGGTCGGGCCGGCCGGACCGACGTTGTCCATGTCGATGACGGCGTGGGGGATCGTCATCGTGGGCACGACCTGCACGGCCGGCTGGGCCGAGACGGTCAGGGCGAACAGGGCACCGGCGACCGCGTATTGCAGCGGCCCGAGCGTGGAGCGGGCGAGAGAGATCACGAGCGAGGACTCCTGGAGAGAGAGGAGGGAGAGCCGTGTCATCACCCCCGCTTTCTGCCCGGGAGTCAAGCCCGGGTCATGTGCCGGACATTACGTCCAGCCGTGCGTCGCGACGTACGTCGCGACGCCTGCCAGATACCCCGCCAACGCCATCGGACCGATGTGTCGGAGGTACCAGCCGAAGCTGATCCGCTCCATCCCCATCGCGATCACTCCAGCGGCCGAGCCGATCACCAGGATGCTGCCGCCGGTGCCGACGCAGAACGCGGTCAGGTGCCAGAGGTCGGCATCCGGTGCGTACTGGGTCGTATCCCACATGCCCATCACCGCCGCGGTCAACGGCACGTTGTCGACGATCGCCGACAGCATGCCGAGCACGGTCAGGATCGCGGTCTTGCTGCCGACCGCCGGCTCGAGGCTCTCGGCCATCGCCGTCAGCAGGCCATTGGCCTCCAGTGCCGCGACCGCCAGCAGGATGCCTAGGAAGAACAGCACGCTCGATACGTCGACGCGCGTCAGCATGTGCGGCACCCGCAGCTCGTGGCCGGCGTCGAGGCGGTCGGTCACCACCCAGACCAGCCCGAGGCCGAACAGGATGCCGAGGTAGGGCGGCATGCCCACGGTGGTCTTCAGGATCGGCACGGCGAGCAATGCGCCGACCCCGATCGCCAGCACCAGGCCGGTCCTCGGGATCGGCGGCGTCGCCGGAGGCAGGGGCGTCTTGTGGCTGAGGTTGCGGCCGATGCTGCGTGCCGACCACAGCAGCGGCACCGCCACCGAGACCAGCGACGCCGGCAGCACCTGCAGCACGAGCTGCCCCGAGGTCACCCGATCGTCGATCCACAGCATCGTGGTCGTCACGTCGCCGATCGGTGACCACGCGCCTCCGGCATTGGCGGCGATCACCAGGATCCCGATCATCTTCAGCCGCGTGGTGCCCTCGGGGATCAAGGGCCGCAGGAGCGAGATCATCAGGATCGTCGTGGTGACGTTGTCGAGTGCCGCCGACAGGAAGAACGTGCAGACCGGTAGCCCCCAGAGGATCGCCCGGTGGCCACCCTGCGCGAGACGGCGCTGCAACGGGTCGAAGGCCCGGTAGGAGGTCAGCAGTTCGACGATCGTCATCGCGCCGAGCAGGAACAGCACGACCTGCGCGATGTCGGCGAGGTGTTCGCCGAGCGCCTCCAGGACCTCGTGATGATCTCCACCGGACAGCAGCAGCGTCGCCCAGCAGACCGCGGCGGTGAGCAGCGCGAAGGCTGCTTTGTTCACGTCGAGCCAGTGCTCGAGGACGATGCAGAGGTAGCCGACGACGAAGAGGCCGACGAGGAGTGTCGCGGACATGGTTGGAGGTGGGCGTGCCCGGCGGTTCGCCGGGTCAGGTAGTCTGCCCGGATCGCCGCTCCTCCAAGTTCGGCTTTCTGTGATTCCGGCTGGAGCGGGGGCGCGGCCGGTGGTCTGGGACGACGTGCGTCCCCGGGAACTCTGCGGGGGTTCCCGAGCGGCCGGGCCGTGGCGGGTCACCGCCATCGCAGTCGCGTCGGTCAGCGATCCAGCGCGAGTCTCAGCGCCGTGGTGGTGCCGAAGTCGTTCCCTCGCGCCACGAAGGCCTGGAGCACGACGCCGAGACCGCGCAGCGCCGGGTCGCCGGGGAGCGGCAGATCGAAGCGCGGCGCGGTGGTCCCGTTGGTCGCGTCGAGCACCACGGCCCGCAGGGGGTCGAAGGCGAGCGTGCAGCCGGACAGCTGCATGGATCCGTCTGCGGGCAGGCCGAGCATCAGCACGCGGAAGGTGCCGGTCGGGAGCGCCTCGCAGCGCCAGCCGACCGTGTCGCCGAGACGCGGTGTGGCGCACCAGCTCCGGCGGCCGAGGCTGCCGCAGGGCGCCGCGACGGTCTGCACCGACGCGCCCGGGTCGCGGACGATCCAGGGTTCGCGGCCGTGGAAGGCGTTGTCGAGGGTCAGGAGCACGTCGCCGGCGAGCACGGTCAGGTCGGACGGTTCGCTGCCGAGGCTGCCCGGGTAGAGGTCGGTCAGCCGGTGGGTGCCGCTCGCAGTGCCGTCGGTGAACCAGAGTTCGCGGCCGGTGGTCGCCGTGCGGGCCGTGAACAGCGCGCCACCGTCCACCGCGAGGAAACCCTGGGGTGCGGAGCCGTCGAGGCCGGGGACCAGCTCGGCGACCAGCCGCGTGCCGGTCGGTGTTCCATCGGTGATCCACAGCTCGGTGCCGTGCTGCAGATCGCTCGCCGCGAACACCGCGCGGTCGCCGTCGAGGGGGGTGATTCCGGTTGGATCGCTGTCGCCGGTGCCCGCCACGATGTCGCGGAGCAGGAGCGTGCCCGCTGGCGTGCCGTCGGTCACCCAGGGCTCGCGGCCCTCGCCGCCGACCCAGTGAGGTCGCGCGGCGGTGAACAGCATGCGACTGCCCAGCGGCGTGAGCTGTTCGGGGTAGGAGTAGTTGTCGCCCGGTTGCAGGTCGACGAACAGCTGCGTGCCGGCCGTCGTTCCGTCGCTGACCCAGATCTCCTGGCCGCTGCTGCCGATGCCGGTCTGCAGGGCGACGAAGAACACGCGGCCGTCGAAGACGGTGAACTCCTGGGGTAGCGAGCTGCCGCTGCCGGCCTGGATGTCGCGGAGCAGGAACGTGCCCGCCGACGTGCCGTCGCTGATCCAGGGTTCGAAGCCCTGTGCGGTCGTCGAGGCGCGGAACACCACGCGCTCGCCGAACGCGGTGATCTGGGTCGGGCCGCCGTTGGCGAAGCCGGGGCGGATGTCGTGGACCACGCGCGGCGCGGCACTCCGGTCGAGTGGCACCACGCAGAGTTCGATGCCGACGTTGTCGACGCCCGCCGCGAAGAACAGTCGGTCGCCGACCGGGGTCAGTTCTTCGGGCGCCGAGCTGCCGAGGCTGGCGCGGAGATCGGAGACCTGCTGGGTACCGAGCAGCGTGCCGTCGCTGCACCAGAGCTCGCGGCCGGTGGCACCGTCGTCGGCACTGAACCACAGGAGTCCGCCGGCGGCGGTGAGGTGCTGCGGGTCGCTGCCTGCGGGTCCGCCGCGGAGGTCGGCTACGAGTCGCGTGCCCGCGGTGGTGCCATCCGTCACCCAGAGTTCGGTTCCGTTCACGCCGTCGTCCGCGGCGAAGAACGACTGCTCGCCGACCGTGACGTAGCCGCGCGCGTTGGAGCCGAGGGTCGAGCCGGGGAGCGGGGGGTGCGCGTCGAGAAGCAGGCGCGTGTTGGCGGGCGTGCCGTCGGAGACCCACGGCTCGCGCCCCACCAGGCCGTCATCGGCGGCGAACACGACCTCGCCGCCGGGCAGGGGCAGCACCGCGCCAGGCATCGCGCCCGCGGGTCCGGAGCGGATGTCGGCGACCAGCGACGTGCCGGCTGCGGTCCCGTCGGTGACCCAGAGTTCGAAGCCGGTGGCGTTGCGGCTGGCGTCGCCGATGTGCTGCGCGGTGAACCAGACCCGGCCGTGCGCGCCGGTGATCGTCTGCGGCAGCGAGCCAGCGGGGCTCAGGTCGATCACCGCGTCGGTGCCGGCGGTCGTGCCGTCGGAGGTCCAGAGTTCGACACCGCGCGTGGGTTCGTTGGCCGTGAACCACAGCCGACCGCCGAACGCGGTCATCAACCGGATGCCGGAACCGAAGCCGGGCGTGGGGTGGATGTCGCGGACCATCGCGGTGCCCGCCGCGGTGCCGTCGGAGCGCCACAGCTCGTCGGCGCGGGGGTCGATCGCGGCCTTGAAGAACACGTCGTCCCCCAGAGCGGTCAGTTGTTCGATGTCCGGCGAATTCGACCCGGGCCAGAGGTCGACCACCATGCGGGTGCCCGCCGATGTGCCATCGCTGCGCCAGAGCTCGCGGCCGAGGGGTCGGGCGACGCCGTACAGGCCGGCGACCAAAAACAGCGTGCCGTTCGCGTCGGTGAACTGGGAAGGCAGCGAGCCTCCACCCGGATCGCAGTCCGCCAGCAGGCGCGTGCCGCCGGGAGTACCGTCGCTGATCCAGGGCTCGAGCCCGTGTTGGCCGTCGTCGCGGCCGAAGACGGCGCGTTGGCCGAAGACCGCGAGTTCCGCCCGCTCACCGCCGCCGGTATCGGGTGCGAGGTCGACGAGCTGGCGCGTGCCGGCCGTGGTGCCGTCGGTGCACCACAGCGCATCGCCGCTGGTTCCCGTCGACGCGACGAAGAACACGAGGTTGCCCGCGGTGACGAGGTCGCGCGGGTCGCTGCCCGCGGAGCCGGGTTCGAGGTCGCGGAGGACACGCGTTCCGGCGGGCGTCCCGTTCGAGACGCAGAGTTCACGTCCGGTGGTCGCGGTGCCCGCCGCGAACAGCACGCGGTCGCCGCCGCCCGGATGCGGCACCGCATGGTCGGGCAGCGAGCCTGCCGCGCCCGCCGCGAGATCGGCCGCCTGGTGGAATCCGCTCGCGTCGGCGAACCACAGCTCCGAACCCAGCACCGGATCCGAGGCGCGGAACCAGGCACGCTGCGCGGTTGCGCACAGCGGCACCGGATCCGACGAGCCGCCGACCGCGTTGGGGGTACGGTTCACGTTCGCGAGTTGGGTGGGTTGTTGGGCCGTCGGGGAGGCCGGCAGCAGCAGTGCTGCGACGGGCAGCAGACTGCTCAGGTGTTTCGTGACGCACTTCGGGCGCTGGCGTTCGGTTCCGCTCATGGGGGCCTTCTCGAGACGGGTCGGAGTGTGCGCTTTCCGGTTCGCAGGGGCAGCGAGGGAGCCCGGACGCCGCACGGGCTGCGGGTTAGACCGTCTCTGTCGACGGGGTAACGGTGCTCGGTCCTTCTCTCTGCGGCGCGGGCGACTCCCTCCTGGCACACTGTTCGGGTGACCGATCCCGCGCCGCAGCTCACCCTCGACGTCGACCTCGACCCGCGCGTCCACTACGCGCTGCATCAGAACGACGTGCCGGTAGTCAAGGAGGTTCGTCTCACCAATGACGGGGCCGAGGACCTGCACGACCTCGACGTCGCCGTGACCATCGGCGCGAACCTCGCGAAGCCCTGGACCAAACGGCTCGACCACCTGCGTGCCGGCGCGACGCATCGACTGACGGCGCTGGATCTGGGGCTCGACCCGGAGATCCTCCGCAACCAGACCGAGCGCGAGGCGACCAGCCTGCAGGTCGTCGTCACCCAGGGGGCGGGCGAGGGGCTGCGGCGGCTGGCGGAGCTGGAGAAGCCGGTGGAGATCCTGGCGTTCCGCGAGTGGGCCGGGCTGCGTTCGCTGCCCGAACTGCTGGCGGCGTTCGTGCTACCGAACCAGAAGTCCGTGCAAGGGCTGCTCGCCCGCACCGCCACCCGGCTGCAGCAGGCGACCGGGCGGTCGTCGCTGGCCGGCTACCAGGAGCGCAATCCGCAGCGGATCCGGGCCACGGTGGCGGCGGTGTTCCAGGCGCTGCACGACTGCCAGCTCCGCTATGCCAATCCGCCGGCGAGCTTCGAGGAGGAAGGGCAGAAGGTGCGGCTGCCCGACGACGTGCTGGAGACGCGGCTCGGGACCTGCCTCGATCTGACGCTGCTGGCGGCGGCGGCGCTGGAGCAGATCGGTCTGCACCCGCTGTTGGTGTTGACGCGCGGGCATGCCTTCGTCGGCTGCTGGCTGGAGGAGCGGACCTTCGCGGAATGCGTGGTGGTCGACGGCGTGCGGCTGCGCAAGCGGATCGACGTCGGCGACGTGCTGGTGTTCGAGGCCACGCGGCTGACCGAAGACCACGCTTGCGACTTCGAGGGAGCGCTGGCGCGCAGTCGCCAGCAGCTCGACGACCTGGCGGTGTTCCAGTGCGCGGTCGACGTGCGGCAGGCGCGGGTGCAGCGGATCCGGCCGCTGCCGGTGCGGGAGGCGGCGTCGTACGAGATCACGGCCGAGACGTTGGCCGCCGAAGACGTTCCGCCGGCTCCGAACCCGACGCCGGTCGTCGATCCCGATCCCGCGCCGACGATGCCGCCGCCTGGGACCAGTGCGCCGCAACCCGACCCTGCTCCGGCGGCCACTCCGCCCGAGCCCGAGCTCCCCACCGACCCCAAGGAGCGCCGCATCGAGGGCTGGAAGCGCCGCCTCCTCGACCTGACCTACCGCAACCGCCTGCTCGCCTTCCGCGACAGCCGGCGGGCCATCCCCCTGCTGCTCCGTGACGCGGCCCATCTCGAGGACCGGCTGGCGGGCGGCTCGTGGTTCGTCTGCCGTCCCGCGCCGCAGATCGAGCGCGACACCGAGACCCACCAGCAGACCAGCGGCGAGGACCTCGCCCAGGCGATCGCCCGCGACGAACTCGACCGGCGGCGCCTGCTCACCCCGCTCACCGCGCTCGAACTCGACAAGCGGCTGATCGAGGTCTGGCGCCACGCCCGCGCCAGCCTGGAGGAGACCGGTGCGAACACGCTGTTCCTCGCGGTCGGCATGCTGCGCTACCGCGAGGCGGCGCACTCGAGCGTCGAGCGCCACGCGCCGATCCTGCTGCTGCCGGTGGAGATCGAGCGGCAGTCGGTGCGCGAGGGCTTCCGGCTGCGCATCGCCGACGACGACGCGCAGGTGAACGTCACGCTGCTGGAGAAGCTGCGCGCCGAGTTCGGCATCGACCCGACCGGCCTCGACGAGCTGCCCGAGGACGACGAGGGCCTCGACGTCCCGGCGATCCTGCAGAACTTCCGCCGCAAGATCGTCGACCTCGACGGCTTCGAGGTCGAGCCGGTCTGCCAGGTGGCGATCTTCTCGTTCCAGAAGTTCCTGATGTGGCGCGACCTGCAGGCGCGCTCCGGCGACCTCCTGAAGAACCCGGTGGTCGCGCACCTGGTAGAGCGCTCGGGCCGCGGCTACGAGGCCGATGCCGAGTACCCGGACCCCGCCGTGCTCGACGACACCCGCAAGGTGATCGACACCCTCTGCCCGATGAACGCCGACAGCTCGCAGCTCGCGGCGGTGTTCGCGTCGAGCGAGGGGCGGAGCTTCGTGTTGGAGGGGCCGCCCGGCACCGGCAAGTCGCAGACGATCACCAACCTGATCGCGCAGAACCTCGCCGCGGGCCGTCGCGTGCTGTTCGTCTCGGAGAAGCGTGCCGCGTTGGAGGTGGTCCGCGACCGGCTGGGCCGCATCGGCCTCGGCGCGTTCTGCCTGGAGCTGCACTCCAACAAGGCCAGCAAGAAGGAGGTGCTGGAGCAGTTGCTCGAGGCCTTCGAGTTGTCGGGAGCGCGCGAGCCGCAGGACTGGGCGCAGGTCGCCGGGGATCTGGAGAGCGAGCGCACCGCGCTGAACGGCTACGTCCGCACGATCCACGAGCCGCGGGGCTTCGGCGAGAGCCTGTTCCAGGTGACCTCCCGGTTGATCGGTCTGCGCGACGCGCCGCGGGTGGCCCTGGAACTCGGCGACGTGACGACGCTGGACGCCGGCGCGGTGGCGAAGCGGCGCGAGGCGGTCGATCGGCTGACCACGGCGGTGCGCGAGGTCGGCACCGTGGCCGGGCATCCGTTCGCCGCGGTGCGTCGGACCGAGTGGCGGGTGACGTTGCCCGACGAGGTCGACGCGACGCTCGGTGAGGTCGACTCCGCGTTGCGGCGCTGGAAGGCCGCGCTCGACGTTGCGGCGGGGCGCCTCGGGGTTCCTTCCGAGGCGCTCGACAAGGCGCGCGTGCACGCCGTGGAAGAGCTCGCGGCGCTGGTCGTCGCCGCTCCCGGCGCGGCGCCGGCGCTCTACACCGAGGCTGGTTGGGCCACGGTGCGCGAGCAGGCGCTGGCCGCGGTGGAAGCCGGTCGGGCGCGCGACGAACTGCGGCGCCACGTCGGCAAGCACTTCGCGATCGATGCCCTGCTGCGGCTGCCGCTCGACGAACTACGCACCCAGGCCCAGGCCGCGCACGACACCTTCTGGCCGCTGTCGTGGTGGAAGGGCCGTGCGCCGGCCGCTGCCCTGAAGCCGGCGGTGGCGCGCGGCAAGGCGCTGGGGGACTGGTCGGAGGTGGTCGAGCACCTCGACCAGGCGATCGAGCTGCGCCGGCAGACCGAGGCGCTGGCGGAGCCCGGGCACGACGGGGCGCGGCTGTTCGGCGGACTGTGGCGGCGCGGGGAGCCCACGGGCGATGCGCCGTGGGACGCGTTGGCGAGCGCGGTCGAGCAGGCCGGTCGACTGCGCGCCGCACTGCTGCGGCTGCGCGAAGGCCTCGACGAGTCGGTCGGTCGTTCGGCGGCCGAGCGCGTGGTGCGGCTGGTGACCGAGGAGCGCGACCTGGTGCAGCAGGGCCATCCGGCGGGCGACGAACTGCGCGGGCTCGCCGAGGCGCGCGCTGGTGCCGACGCGGCGCGCAAGCGCCTCGACGACCTGCTGATGCTCGACGCCTCCGCCTGGGAGGCGCCCGATGCCTGGGTCCCGGGTCTCCTCGACCGGGTCGCCGTCTGGCAACGCGAGCAGCGCGCGCGGCTCCGCGACTGGCTCTACTTCCGCGAGACCCGCGACGCCGCCGCGGCGCTCGGTCTGGAGCCCCTGGTCGCCGGTCTGGAGCACGGCGACTTCGGCCGCGACGCCCTGCTGCCGGGCTTCGAGCGCTCGTTCCGCGAGAGCTGGTGGACCGCGGTGGTCGACGCCGATCCGGGCCTGCGCAGCTTCGTCGGAGCCGACCACGAGCGCCGCATCAAGCGCTTCCGCGAGCTCGACAAGCAGGCGCTGGAGCTGGCCGAGAAGCTGGTGACCGCACGGCTCGCGGCCAAGGTGCCGTCGTTCGAGACCGCCGCGTCGGAGGCCTCGGAGCTCGGCGTCCTGCAGCGCGAGGCCCGCAAGAAGCGGCGCCACCTGCCGGTGCGCAAGCTGTTCGAGCGGATCCCCAACCTGATCCCGCGGATCAAGCCGTGCGTGTTGATGAGCCCGCTGTCGGTGGCGCAGTACCTCGACCCCGCGGCGCCGCCGTACGACCTGGTGGTCTTCGACGAGGCCTCGCAGATCACCGTGTGGGACTCGGTCGGCGCGCTGGCCCGCGGTGCCGCCGCGGTGGTCGTGGGCGACAGCAGGCAGCTCCCGCCGACCAGCTTCTTCCAGAAGATGGAGGAGGACGACGCGCCCGACGACCTCGACATGGAGGAGCTCGAGTCGGTGCTCGACGAGTGCACCGCCGCGGGCTTCCGCTCGATGCGTCTGGGCTGGCACTACCGCAGCCGCCACGAGTCGCTGATCGCGTTCAGCAACTACCACTACTACGACAACCGCCTGCACACCTTCCCCTCGCCGGTCGAGGACCCGGCCCAGCTCGGCGTGTCGTGGGTGCAGGTGACCGATGGCGTCTACGACCGCTCGAAGTCGCGGACCAACCCGAAGGAGGCCGAGTCGGTGGTCCGGGATCTGGTGACGCGGCTGCGCACCGAGGTCGACGACCGCAGCTACGGCATCGTCACCTTCAGCCGCGCGCAGCAGGAGCTGATCGAGGACCTGCTCGACCAGGCCCGCCGCGACGACGCGACCCTGGAGCGCTGGTTCACCGGCGTGGAGGAGCCGGTGTTCGTGAAGAACCTCGAGAACGTGCAGGGTGACGAGCGCGACGTGATCCTGTTCTCGATCTGCTACGGCCCCGACGAGGCCGGCAAGCTGGCGATGAACTTCGGGCCGCTGAACATCGCCGGCGGCGAGCGGCGGCTGAACGTGGCGGTGACCCGCGCGCGGCGGCAGGTGATCGTCCACTCGACGCTGACCGCCGACCGGATCGATCTGAGCCGGACCAACGCGACCGGTGTGCATCACCTCAAGACCTTCCTCGACTACGCGGCGCGCGGGCCGGTGGCCTTGGCCGAGGCGGTGGAGCTGCACGGCGGCGCGACCTACGACTCGCCGTTCGAGCGGGCGGTGGCCGAGCGGCTGCGCGCCAAGGGCCACGACGTGGAGCTGCAGGTCGGCTGCTCCGGCTACCGCATCGACCTGGCGATCCGCGACCCGGAGCGGCCGGGGCGGTTCCTGCTCGGCATCGAGTGCGACGGCGCGTTCTACCACTCCGCGAAGACCGCGCGCGACCGCGACCGGATCCGCCAGGCGGTGCTGGAGGGACTCGGCTGGCAGCTCTGCCGCATCTGGTCGACGGACTGGTGGCGGAGCCCGGAGCGTGAACTCGAGCGGGTCGAGGAGGCGCTGGAGCGGGCGCGGCGCGAGGCCGCGGCGCGGGCCGAGCGGCAGGCGCGGCAGGCCGAGGCGCGGGCGGCGGAGTTGGCGCGGCAGGCGGACGAGGTGCTGGATCGCGATCGCGGGATGGAGGGTGAGGTGCGTGGGCCGGAGGTCGCGTCCGTTGCCGAAGACGATGCCGACGAACGCTCCTCGATGCCCGAGCGCTACGCGTCCGCCGGTGTGCCGGTCGCGGAGCCTCCCGTTGCTGGCGACGCGGTGGCCCCGGACGCCGAGGGCCCGATCGAAGTGCGCTACCAGGCGGTGGTGGTGGTGCCGAAGGGCAGCAGTTCCGACGTCTACGAGCCGAAGGCGGTGGCGACGATCCACGCCCTGGCCCGCGAGGTCCTCGAACTCGAAGCTCCGATCCACCGCGCGTTGTTCCAGCGCCGCCTCGCCGGTGCCTACGAAGCGCGGCTCACTTCGAAGGTCCGTGCGCGCCTCGACGCGTTGGTCGCCAGCCTGCCCGCCGCCGAGCAGCCGGTGTTGCACGGCGAATTCCTGTGGCGCCGCGACCAGGATCCTGCCGCATGGTCGACCTGGCGCGCGCCTGGCGACGGCCCCGACGCGCAGCGCGACGCTGAGGAGATCCCGCCCCAGGAGGTCGCGGCCTGCGCCGCCGAGGTCCTGGCCGCCCAGATCGCGCTGCCGCGCGAGGACCTGGCTCGCGAGACGGCGCGCCGGCTCGGCTTCGCGCGGATGGGCAAGCGGGTCGAGGAGGCGATGGCTGCCGGACTGGCGCTGCTGATCGATCGGGGACGGGCGCGGGTGGAGGGTGACAACCTGGTGGCGCCGGGGTGAGGCTCCACTCCCGGCCTCAGTCGCCGGCCGGGTCGACGCGACGGAACACCAGCACCGCATTGAGTCCGCCGAACGCGAAGGAGTTGGAGAGCGCGGTGCGGATCGACCTGGTCCTGGATTGGTTGGGGACGACGTCGAGCGGGCACTCGGGGTCGACCTCGTCGAGGTTGGCGGTGGGAGGGATCACGCCGTGGTGCACGGCCAACGCGGTGGCGACGGCCTCCAGTGCTCCGGCCGCACCGATCGCGTGACCGTGCATCGACTTGGTCGAACTCACCGCAACCTGCTCTGCGTGCTCCCCGAGCAGCCGCCCGATCGCGCGGATCTCATTGGGGTCGTTGCCGGGCGTACCGGTGCCGTGCGCATTGATGTAGTCGACGTCGGCGGTGGTGGTGGAGGCGTCGTCCAGCGCCGCCTGCATGGCGCGCAAGGGGCCGTCCTCCGACGGGGCCGTCAGGTGCGCGGCGTCCGCGGACATGCCGAAGCCCGCCAGCTCGGCATAGATCCTGGCGCCCCGGCGGCGTGCGGAGTCGAGCGGTTCGAGCACGAGCATCGCGCCGCCCTCGCCGAGGATCATCCCGGACTTCTGCCTGGAGAACGGTCGGCAGGTGTCTGGTGACATCACGCGCAGGGCTTCCCATGCCTTCAGCTGGGGGAGCGTGAACAGCGCCTCGCTGCCGCCGCAGACCGCCGCGTCGGCGCCGCCGTTCCGGACCAGCCAGAACGCGTGGCCGATCGCGTGGGTCGACGAAGCGCAGGCGGTGGAGAGCGTGAAGGTCGGACCGCGGAAGCCGAACTCCATCGACACCTGACTGGCCCCGGCGTTGGCCATCGCGCTCGGGATCAGGCCCGGCGGCATGCGGTGATTGCCCTGTCCGTAGAACCGTTCGTAGTTGTCGCCGAGCGAGATCGTGCCGCCGTTCCCCGTGCCGGTGACCACCGCGGTCCGGTCGCGCAGCGTGTCGTCCCACGCCAGGCCACTGTCCGCGATCGCCTCCCGCGCGGTCACCAGCGCGAACTGCGCGAAGCGGTCGAGACCCTGCTGGGCGCGGTCGGGGAAATGGTCGGCCGCCACGAATCCGTGCACCTCCGCGCCGTTGGGACACTTGAGGGTCGTGTGGTCGACGGATTCGATCGCGCGGATCCCGCTGCGTCCGGCCACCAGCGAGTCCCAGAACGCGGTGGCGTCCGGCCCCAATGCCGAGATCGCCCCGACCCCGGTCACGGCCACCCGGCGGCCGTGCATCAGCGACCCTCTTCCGCAGCGTCGGGACCGGCGGCTGCCGGCGGGTTTGCGATCCGTTGTTCGGCGAGCAGCTTCTCGACCCCGGCCACGACCTCGCGGAAGGTGTTGAGGGAGCGGGCGGCGTCGTCGGGGATGCTGATGCCGAACTCCTCCTCGATTTCGAACAGCGCCTCGATCGTGTCGAGGGAGTCGATGCCGAGTTCCGCGAAGCTCGAATCGATGGTGACTTCTGGCTTGTGGAACTTCTCGCGGAAGATCGAGAGGACGCGCTCTTCGACTTGGTCGGTCATGGGAGGCGGAGGGCTGGGGGTATCCGATCGCGAGCGGGCGCTGGCGTCCTGGAGCCGGACGGCCGCCGTGATGATGGCTCATCGGGATGGCTGGAGCCAGTTCGAGGGTGCGGGTCGGCTCCCACGGATGCCCGGTCCTCGTGCTCGGTCGATCGGGCGGCCTATCGCGTTTCGCGGATCGGGCACTGGCGCAGCACGTCGTCGAGAGCGCGGACGATGGCCGGCAGGTAGGACCGATCGAGTTCGCCGTCGAACTGGTGGCGCGGCGCCTGGGAGTCTGGGCCAACGCGCATATCGGATCGGCCAGGTCTGGAACTGCTGGTCGAATAACGTCTGGCTCCGTTCGCGGAACTGCTGGTACTCGGTGAGATGCAGCAGGGCTCCTTCGGCCTCCACCTCGGAGCCGGGCGCGGAGGCCGGCCAGGGATTCTCGAGATCCTGGGCGGGCCGGATTGGAGGTTCGCTGCAGGGGCTCGACGCAGCGGCGACGGCCCTGGTCAGCGACGGCTCTCGTCACAGAGGCCGAGCAACGCAGGGGCGGAAAGCGCGCGGCGAGGGTTGGGCCACGGTTACGGAGAATTCTGCGGATGTCGGCAAGTCGGTGTAACAGCCGGGGACGGGCGATTGCTCTCGATCGAGTGAGGAATGGTCCTCGCTCAAGGAGTCGTTCGAGATGTTCACGATCAACCGTTTCCTGGCCGCAGGCCTTTGCCTCGCGGCCGCGGCCGCCTCGCAGACCCACAGCGGGAACCTGGACCTGCGCTTCCAGCGTGGGCCGAGCCAGCTCTGCGCCGTCTACGACGTCGAGGCCGACCACTACGGCATCGCGTCGGGATGGGTGACCACCGGGACGCTGCAGCGGCGCGGGCAGTTCAGCGCGAAGGGCCGCGCGCAGTTCTTCGGCCGCTCGGAGCGGCTGGCGGAGATCCGGACCAAGGCTTGGATCTTCCGGGACGAAGGGACCCGCAAGGGCGACGCCTACGCCTACGGAATCCTCTTCGACAGGAGCATCTTCAACGAGCGGCTCGGTGCGCGGTCGAGCCGCGGGACGCTGGGGACGCTCGAGCATGAACTGCGGCTCGATCTCGTCTCGATGGACCAGAACTTCCTGGTCGGACCGATCCCCGTGAACGTCTCACTGGACCTCGGCAGTGAGCTCGACGTCGGTCTGGGGATCACCGTCGATCCGCCCCGATCGCTGGTCAGCTACGGCGGCTATGCCGATGCGATCATCGGTCGAGTCGAAGGTTCGGCCGGGGTGGGCCTCGAGAGTTCGGCGGTGGGGGCCAGCGCCGGGGTCTTTGGGCGGGTCGACCTCGGCAACGTGAAGGTGGTCGCCGGAATCGTCCTGGAGCCCGCGTCCCACGGGTTCGGCCTCACCGCGGTCATGCAGGCCGTGAGGGTCCGGCTCGGCGCCTATGCGCAGGCCTTCGTGCGCGTCGGGCTGGTCCTGGTGCGGGCCCGCTACGAGAAGGTGATCTTCGATTGGGCGAGCGACTCGGTGACGAGACGTTATCGCCTGTGAGCCAGGTGCATCTGCCGGTCGAGGGGCGCGGCCCGACGGTGGACTCCGTTCGCTGTCGGGTCGAGGCGGTCCATCGGTCGTTGCCGTGAATCCGTGTGAATCGAGTCGAAGGGAGTGGAGTGCCATGCAACGTGCGAAGACCGTCGTAATCCTCGGGGCCGTGGGCGGCCTCGTCGCCCTGGGCCTCTGCTCCGGAGGTGGCCCGGCCACGCCGCTACAGCCGCGCGCCGGGCGCGATGCGGCGGCCGCGACTGCACTCGGGGTTCGTGCCTCCGAAGGCCCAGCGCGAGACGCCACCAGGAAGCTGGTGCTTCCGCGACCATGGACGGGCCAACGCTTCGATTACGAGGCGCGGCTGGTCCAGCGGGCGGACGGCGCCGAGGTCGTGACCACGCGGCAACGGATCTCGGGAGAGCTGGTCTCGACCGAGCTGGACGGGGAGCGCGTGGTCCAGCTATGGCTTCGTGACCCCCAGGTCGTGCTGTCGCATGGTGGCCAGGCCGACGCCGAGGGTGCGCGGTCCCTCGGGTCGGCACTCGCTGCGGGGCTGGAGTTCCGGCTGGACGAAGACGGCCGGGTGACGGCCTATCGAAGCAGCGAGCCGCTCTCCTCGCACAGTGCGATCCTCGTTCGTGAGGTGGTCCGGTCGCTGTTGCACGAGGTTCCGGAGCGGGATGCGGGCCACGGTCCGTGGACCGAGTCGCATCCATACCGCCTCGCCCGTTGGAGCGCAGCGCGGGAGACCGGAGTCGAGGGTGCGGAGCGCATCGGCCTGCACCGCAAGGAGGTGGAATTGATCGACCCGGAAGGCCGGCGCCTGGTGCCTTCGCGGCAGTCGGGACACGAACGGCGTTCGATGGTCGCGGCCCGCAGCCTGCCGGTCCGTTGGTCTCTGCGCACCGAGATGACGCTCGAGTTGGGCTTCGGCACCCTCGAGTCCTCCGTGGTGGGCTCCATGGACGCGCCTCGGCCGGTCGCAGGATGCGGCGGGCGCCGGGTGTCGAGCGGCTCGTGGACCGAGCTCGATTCCCTGTCGCTCGAGCCCGCGCCGTCCGGGCCGCTCGGCGACATCGCGGAGGTCGCGAACGCGGTGTGTCTGGCCGACTGCCGCGAGCAGCGGATCCTGGTCGCCCGTGACCTGTTGCGGCGCCTTCGCCACGCACCTGCCGATGCGCTCGAGCTGCGTGAGCTGGTCCTCGATCCGTCTCTCGAACTGGAGATCTTCGACCTGCTGCTCGAGGTGTTGGCGCGGGTTGGCGGGGAGGAGGCGTCGGTCGTGCTGGCAGAGGCACTCGGTCGCACCGGCTTCGAACCGCTGCGGCGGCAGCTGCTGCTGAAGAACCTCAGCGTCTGCGAGGATGCGCGCGATGTGCTGGTGCAAGCCGTGCAGTGCCAGCTCAGGGCTGGCGAGGAGCGGACCGGTGGCATGGCGATGCTGGCGCTTGGCTCGCTGTCGCGCTCGAACGAGCTCGGTGGCGAACTCCTGGACGCAGCGCGGCCCGATGATGCGGATCCCGCTCTGATGACC
This sequence comes from bacterium, assembly GCA_030432695.1. Taxonomy (GTDB): domain Bacteria; phylum Planctomycetota; class UBA1135; order UBA1135; family UBA2386; genus JAUILN01. The sequence continues at coordinate 337,890 of JAUILN010000006.1, forward strand.
TGGGTGTTGGCGCGCGCGAACGGACGTCCGGATGCCGCACGTGCCGCCGGCCGGAGCGTGATCGATCACCGCGATCCGGGTGTGCGTGAGGCCGCGGTAGAGGCATTGGGCAAGGCTAGTTCGGCGGCCGATCTGGAGATCCTCCGGCGGGTAGCGGCCTCGGATCCGGAGTCGTCCGTCCGCGGCCTGGCGATCCGGATCGTGGCCCGCTCGCTGGATGCCGACGGTCTGGAGTCCTGGGCGACCGCCTTGCTGGCCCGGGAGTCGGCGCCAATGCGTGGTCAGTTGGCGCGCGGCCTGCAGGAGCGGTCTGCGTCCGACGTGGTGGAGCGCTTGCTCGACCTGCTCCGTCGGGATCCCGCACTCGAGGTTCGCGAACTCATCGGGTGAAGTCGCGGCGGATCCAGGTCCCTGTCTCGAGGGTTGCTGGACGTTGGCTTCGCAATTCCTGTAAGACCCCGGGCGGGGCCCACACTGGAGAAGACGCATGGAAGAGTCCTTGGACGCGCTCGAGGAAGCACTTGCCGAAGCACTGGCCGCCTATGAGGAGGCCGGGTTCGCCGGTGCCGAGTCGGTGCTCGGCCGGTTCCCGGACCAGGCCGAGCAGCTGCGGGCCCGCCTCGACCAGATGGTCGGCCTGGGCCTCGCCGGGGATGCCGGTCCACCCTCGATCGACGGCTTCGAGTTGAGCGAGCGGCTGGGGCGCGGCGGGATGGGCGAGGTCTGGAGGGCCACGCAGCTGCGGCCGGTGAAGCGCGACGTTGCGGTCAAGGTGATGCTCGCGGGTGCGGAGAGCGAGGCCTTCCTCCGTCGCTTCGAGTCGGAGCGCCACGCTCTCGCCCGGATGAAGCACCCGGGAATCGCGCAGATCTTCAGCGCCGGAAGCACCGACCGCGGGCAGCCGTACTTCGCGATGGAGCTGGTGGAGGGCGAGACCCTCACCGGATGGTGCGATTCACGCAGCCTCGGCATCCCCGAGCGGCTCGGCATCTTCGTGCAGGTCTGCGACGCGATCCACCACGCGCATCAGCGTGGTGTGATGCACAGGGACCTGAAGCCGGCCAATGTGATGGTGACGGAGGTCGACGGGAACCCGCAGCCCAAGGTCATCGACTTCGGCCTGGCAAAGGCCGTGGGGGAGAGGCTGATCGAGCACTCCCTCGCGACGCAGGTGGGTCAGCCGATCGGCACGCTGCAATACATGAGTCCGGAACAGGCCGATGGGGCCGAGCACGGTCTCGATGTGCGGACCGACGTCTTCGCGCTCGGCGTGATGCTCTACGAGCTGTTGACCGGCATGCTGCCGTTGCGGCTGGAGCGGGGGACTCCGGCGGCGCAGCTGGAGTTCCTGCGCAGGCTGGTGGCCGAAGAGCCGGTGCAGCCGAGCGAGAGGGCAGGGTCGGCGAGCAGCGACGCCGCGGCACTGCTGCGGGCCCGGAGGTCACGCGCCGATCTGAGCGGTGCGCTCCGTGGTGATCTCGACTGGATCGTCCTGTGTGCGTTGGCCCGTGATCCCGAGCGGCGCTACGCGACGGTGCGGGATCTGTCGCAGGACGTGTTGGCGTATCTCTGCGACGAGCCGGTGCAGGCGAGTCCGCCTTCGACTGCGTATCGGCTGCGCAAGTTCGTGCGGCGGAATCGGTTGGCCGTGTCGATCTCCGGGGGCATCGCGGTGCTCGTTCTCGTAGCGCTCGCCGTGAGTCTGTTCTTCTGGTTCGCGGCAAGGAGGAGCCTGACTCAGGTCGATCTGCTCGTCTCGCTAGGGAAGCTCGACGGGGTCACGCGGGACGCTCGCGAAGAGCTGTGGCCTGCGCACCCCGCGCTCCTGCCGAACATGCGAGCGTGGCTGGATGACTCGGCGGGTCTCCTGGCGCGCCGATCCGAGCTGGTGTCGATCACCGAGACCCTGCAGGGCCGCTATGGCCGGCCGCTTCCCACGGTTCTCGCCGCCATCCTCGGCAACTATGAGCAGGGCTTTCAGGATCTCGCTGGTCCAGACGGACTGCGTAATCAGGTGCTGCGCCGTATCGATTGGGCGCAGACGCTTCGTGAGCGCTCGATATCAGCTCACCTGGCGGAATGGGAAGTGGCGATCCAGTCGATCGCCGATTCGAAGCAGTGCCCGCTCTATCGAGGCCTGCGCATCGTGCCCCAGCTCGGCCTCGTGCCGCTTCGCAGGAACCCGCAGGGGCTCTGGGAGTTCCGGGTACTGACTCCGGACGGGAAGGCTCCGGAAGTGGGAGGCGATGGTACCGTGCGAGTCACCGAGGGCTCCGATCCGATTCTCGTGCTCCTACCCGGCGGCGCTACGCGAGTCGGTGCCCAGAACGCGGACCCGGAAGCTGCTCGGTACGACCCGAACGCACGGCCGATCGAGCAGCCGGTCGTGGAGTTGGATATCGCGCCGTTCTTCATGCAGAAGCACGAGGTCTGGCAGGGCCTCTGGATCCGCACCATGGATGAGAACCCGAGTGCTCACCCCATAGGTTATGGCGCGCCCGGTTACGGATCAGGCATCGTCATCACCTCCGAGGATCCTCCCGATGCTCGCAGCCCCGTTGAGAACATGTCGCTTGCCGAGGCACGGCTCTGTGCACGCAAGCTCGGCTTGCAGATCCCGTCCGAGGTCCAATGGGAGTTCGCGGCGCGGGGCACGGCCGAAGGCCCCTACGGGTTTGGCGGTGAGCTCAGCGAAGCCGAGTGGGGTGTGATCAACCTCTGCGATGCTCGGGGTGGTGCGATGGGCTTCAACGCGTCGCACGAGCTGTGGGACGACGGCCGTGGGCTTCCGGATGCCGTTGATTCCAGGCCTGTGAACTCGTTCGGGCTACACAATGTGCTCGGCAACGTCGCGGAGATGTGTGACGACGCCTATGCGGCGTTCGACGCCGGTCCCGCGTTCCGGGGCGGAGACGGCCGGCGAGACGTCGATGGTGGCTATCCGTACCCCGTTCGCGGCGGTTCCTTCGTCAGCCGTGCGGTCAACTGTCGCCTGACCGCGCGTCTCAGCTTCAGCCAGGACTCCGCTCATCCCGCCGTTGGTGTCCGCTTCTGTCGTCCGCTCGATCGGTGAGCTTCTCCGGAGAACGATCATGATCCGCGTCCTCGTCTGTCTCGCCGCATTGGTCGGTGTTCCCGTAGCCCAGTCGACGCTCGTCTTGCCCGCGGGCTTCGAGGGCGTCGAAGCCGGTGGGTCGACCCGCGACCCCTTCGATCGAGGTCAGCGGGCTTCGCGGGCCCAGTACGGCTACGACCGCACCCTGTTCTCCGGCATCGGGGGACCGATCGAGATCTACCGCATGCGTATCCGAGCGAATGGTGGAGCGTTCAGCCTCGGTGGCCGATTCGCCCGGTGTGTCGTGCGCATCGGATCCTGCGACGACCATGCGACGCTCGGGCAGAGCTTCGACGGCAACTGGAGCGGTGCGCAGCCGGCACCTTCCTATGATGGGCCCGTGCGCGTCGCCGGCGCCGATCGCTCGGCGCCCGGGCTCTGGTATGTCGACATCGGGCTGCGGACGCCCGCACGCTACGACCGGACATCCGGCCGCGATCTGTTGGTGGAGATCGCGGTCGACGCACGTGGGCTGGTCGGTTCCTCAGCGGCTTCGGATGCCGTGAGCGGTCTGAGCGGCGTGACGCAGGTGGCGAAGAGTGGCAACGGAACCCTCCCCGACGGCGATGTGTCTGCTGGGACCGGTCTCGTGCTGGAGCTGTTCTATCGCCCGCTGAGCCGGGTGGTCCCGCACAACGCGACCTCCGTTGGCGGGAGCACGACGACGGAGACACCCTTCGGGAGTGCGTCTGGACCGTTCCGCGTCCAGTACTGCTTCGACAGCTCGCGCTTCACCGATGCCGGTGTCGACTACCCGATCGCCATCTCCGAGCTTCGCATCGTGGGTGCGAGGACGGCGCCGCGTAGCCGGGGCGGAACGCTCGCGGCTTGCGACGTCCGAATCGGTGCCGCAGCCGTCGACCATCTCGCGCTGAGCACCACCTTCGACTGGAACTGGATCGATGGCGCCGTGCCGTTGGCGGCCTACGCGGGTTCGGTGACCGTGCCTGATTCTCCGGGCTCGCCCCGCGGGCTCCCGACGTTCTCCGTCGTCTCGATCCCCCTCAGCCGTCCGATCGTCTACGACCCGGGAAGTGGTTCGGATCTCCTGGTCGAGTTCTCCGCCCAGGGTGCCTGGCGGCAGTCCCTGGTGCCGACCTTCGACATGGCGGCTGTCGACGTGAATCCGCAGGCGAGCCAGCTGCTCAGTCGCGCGAGTTCCGATGCCGTGACCGGGACGCTGAACAGGCGTCTCGGCCTGGTAGCGGATATCCGCTTCGCGCCGGCGTCCGATCCGCTGAACGATGGCTTCCTCCTCGGACAAGGGCTTGCCTACGTGGTCGGTCCGGGTACCTCGGATGGCTCCGGTGCCCCCCTCGATCCCCGGGCGATCCGTCGCAAGAAGGCGGGCTTCGATCCGGGTCGGGAATCCCGCGACCTGCCCCGTGCACGGCCCGACTTCCGTTGGAGTTCGATCCTTGCCGGGGCCACCGGCTTGGAGATCGATGCATTCTCGCTCGGATTGGATCGGCTGTGGGCGAACGACTCCGGTCGCATCTCGCCGAGCTGCGAACGCGGTACGTGGAACGTGCTCGCGTTCACGGTCTCGCCGGAGACAGGGGGTGCGAACGGGCGCGTCCATGCCGAGCAGGCACTGGGTGACGGAGTGATCGGGGACGTGTTCGGCTACGCCCTGGAATCGAGTGCTGGAGAGATTCCTGCGCGATTCCGTGGGCGGACGCTGAAGCTGCTGAACGGCACCGATCTGGACATCTCGGGCGGTGGACCGGACGCGGGACTGGCGGCCGTCGACGGATTCATGCCTGCCTACGGGCTGGGTGATGCGATTGCCGGATTGCTGTCGGCCGAACCGGTGCTGTGGTTCAGCGTGACCGACGGCTCGAAGGGTAGCCTGCCGGTTTCCTGGCTCGGTGGAGATACCTCTGCCCGGAGCGGTGCAACGATCTTCCGCACCACCTGGACTCGCGATGTGCGCGGTGGAGGGGCATGGTCGGCTCCGGTGGTCGATTTGGCACCACGTCATCTGGGTCTCGTGTCGGCGGACGATATCGATGCTCTCGCGATCGACGTCCGGCCGAGTGACACATGCGCTTCGAGCGACGCCCGTCACTATCTGTTCTCGTTGACGTCCGACTCGACCACGGTTCCTGCATCCGAACTCCTGTTCGTCTCGCGGGGATCCGGTATGCCGTTCGGACCCGTCACCCCGGTGGCCTACACCGACGCCGACGGCAGGCCGATCGCCGACAAGATCGGCGGCGGTGATCGTGTGCGGTCCATCTGTCTCGAGGATCCCGGACCGCCGCAGCTTGCGGGCGGGATCCCGTCGACCCCCGAGCAGATCTTCCTCGCAGTCTGGGGAGTGCCGCGCGATCTCTCGCACTGGCACGGGGGGGGTGACCCGCTGAACCTGTTCGGCACGCTGCCTCCGTCGCGCTTCAAGTCGAGCCCGGAACTCAACCTGTCGTTGCTGCGCGGCTGCGATGCCGGGCGCAACCCGACCCTCGAACCGTGGATGGTCGGCTGGCCGGGGGGAGAGCGGTCGGCCAGCTCGGTGGTCTTCAAGTTCCTCCTCGATGTCTCGGCTCTCCAGCTGGTGGAACTCGGCGAAGTCCTGATGACTCGTCCCGGGGGACCCTTCGGTGACCCTTCATCGCAGGCCTTTTCCCTGCCGGCGAACTCGGCCCTGATCGGAGTGGAGCTGTTCGGTGTCGGACTCGTTCTGACCGACACCGCGAACCTCACCTTCAGCAACGTGTCCAGTCTGTGGCTGTGAGATGGCGGGTGGTCGCGCGCCCGCTGCGTTCCGCCGGAAGCCTGTCGATCGGTCGAATCGTCCCTTCGCGAAGGGTGGTGCTCCGACCGTCTCGCGATGCTCGTAGGAATTCCGTAACGCTCCGTTCGAGCTGCTGCTTGGAGTGAGGGTCGCGGGACGATCGGATCCTCGTTGCCCCCGGCCTGCAAGCTCCAAGGGAGCCGAACATGACCAACGTTCCTGACCGTCGTCTCGACACCCTGCTCGAGGAGCACCTGCCACGGCTTCAGGCCTACGTGCACCTCGAGATCGGAGAGCGGCTCCGCCGCCGGGAAGACACCTTCGATCTGCTGCAGTCGGTCTGTCGTGAGGTTCTCCAGGATGCCGACCGCTTCGAGTTCCAGGGCGAGGCCGCGTTCCGCAGCTGGCTCTACAAGCAGGCACTGCACAAGATCGTCAACAAGGCCCGGTTTCATCAGGCCGCCAGGCGCGATGTTCGGCGAGACGACTTGCCGGCGGACGTTTCTTCGGGCGGAGCGATCCTGGAGGAGCTCTATGGGACGCTCTGCAGCCCCACGCAGCACGCGATCGGCCAGGAGGCGCGACAGTCCCTGGAGCGCGCGTTCGAGCGGCTCGCACCCGAACAGCGCGAGGCGGTCGTCCTCAAGCGCATCGTCGGCCTCGACTACGAAGAGATCGCCGAGCAGATGGGGAAGACCGTGGGGGCGGTCCGGGTGCTGGTGCACCGCGGCGTCGCGCGGCTCGCGGTTCTGCTCGGCCAAGACTGACGGTGCATGAGGTGCGCTTCGCGGGTGCGGCGGCGGGCGTTCCGCTGATCTGCTACTCCCGAGAACCTGCGTCGCCGGCGCGGATTCTCGGGAGTAGTAGATGTCGGAACGATCGTCCGCGTGGCCTGCTGCCGCGCTGCGTGGCGAGCGCAGCGAGTCGCACTCATTCAGCTGCGGCAGGAGGCCGCGCTGAGGGTCGCGAGGCCATGAATGGGCCGCAACGACGTGCTGGCGCGCTTCGAGATCGAGCGGCAAGCGCTCGCCCGGCTCGGTCACCCCGGCGTCGCCACGCCACATCTTCGGTGTGTTCGTCGGTGCGCAGGATGGGGGGCTGCGCTGCCTGTTGTCCGAGTCGGCGCGGTTTGCGGAATCTCAGCCGCACCAGTAACAAGCCGCGTGAGCTTCCTGCTCCAGGGGTGTCGAGCGTGATCGATCCGGTCGCGCCAGCACTGTCCAGAGAAGGAAACCACGATGAAGTCTCGCGCTTTGACCGCCTCCGTGTTCGCCTGCGCCTCGCTCTGCGCGCAGGCAGTTGGGCCCCAGCAGGCGCCGGTCGACGGCCACCGTCTCGGCGGTTCCCTGCTGATCGTCGGCCCCGATCGGGTGCCGGGGCGCGCCCTCGATGGCATCTTCGGCGACCTGCAGGTCGGCCTCGAGCGGGCGCTCGTGGTGCCCGTCGACGAGGGGCGGATCGACCTCGATGCGATGCTCGCGCGGCTCGAGGTCGATCTCGGCCGTGGCGCGCATTTCCAGATCCTGCGCCGTGACGAGGTGGGCTACCAGCTCTCGACCGTGCGGATGCTGGGCGAGGATCCGTCGCTCGACCTGGTCCAACGACGTTCGGAGGCGGAGGCTCGATCGATCGCCGAGGAATGGGTCGTCGACGCCGCAGGAACCGATGATGCGCCCGAATGGCCGGTGGGCACGCAGCTCGGCCGAGTCACTCCGATCTACCGACCCGACGTGCGCGGCGTCGCCTTCTTCGAATTCGGCGTGCAGGGCGGCGGCTTCGTCGTCGTCTCGACCGGCTCGCACGATGTGCCGGTGCCGAACTGGAGCAGTGTCGGCCGCTCACCGACCGATCGGCTTCGCTCGCTGGCCGAGGAGTCGGGCCAGCAGGCCGGTAGGTTCTATCGCCTCGATTCCCTGACCTACGCGGTCGAAGACTTTCACGGCAATCTGATCGACCACTACGGCGAGATCCCCGTCCAGATGTTCGGCTTGCCGAGCGCTCCCGGGCCTTCCGAGGCGTCGCCGGTGCGTCGACGTGCCTGGGTGTCGTGGCGCGACCTCAAGGCGAACTACGCCGAGACCTACCGGCCGCTGCTCCGTCAGCTGCATCTGCGGGCGGAGGCGCGCGATGTCGTCGACGTTCACGATGGCAGTCCGCGAATGGCAGGTGCAGGTTGGAGCGCCTGGACGACCTTCAGTGCCGATGGCGGTGCTGATCAGCAGCCGCTCTACAGCCAGTTCGACTTCGGTGCCTGCAAGGTTGGCTGTGGCCCGGTGGCCTGGGCGATCCTGTTTGGCTGGGGCGACCGGCAGGCCCATCTCGGCAATCCGACCTGGAGTGGACGGACCGGGATCTACCGTTGGGGCGGATCCCGGACTGGTTCCTCGAATGCAGTCGCTCCCCTGCTGGGCATGACCGAGGGGATGTTCAACGTGATCAGGGAACTCAACCTGCTCATGTCCACCACCTGTGCGTGTCCGTGGAGTCTCTGTGATGGTGCCGCGACGTTGCCCTGGCACATGGACGAGGCGCAGGCCTACCTGACCGGTCGGACCGGAGCCCGTGTGCGTGTGCGCTACAACTCGGCGACGTTCGCCGAGGCCCGACTCCGGAACATCGTTCAGGACTCGATCCGGGATCGCGATACCCCGGTCGTCATCGGCAACTCGATGGGCGGGGGGAAGCACTACCCGGTGGCCTATCGCTACCGCTGGCGGAGCAAGGACACCCTGTTCGGCAAGCGCTACGACCGCGAGTTCTGCGTCAATCCCGGTTGGGGCTATCGCAGCGACTTCCAATGGGTCGATGCGAGGACCTGGTTCGCCGGCGAGCTGTTGCCCTGAGCGCGCTTTCCGGGTGCTCCGTCGTTCGGCTTCCGATCCGGTGTGGGGTCCGCTGACCGTCGTGCGGCGGACCTTCGCGCGTGGAGGGTGACGCCCCGGTTGCTCCTGGTCCACCTTGCGTCGTCAGGGATTCCCGCGAATCGGGAACCGGCGCAGCACGTCGTCGAGATCCCGAAGGATGGCTGGCAGGTGCGACTGATCGATTGCGCTGTCGAACTGGTGGTGCTGCGTCTGGGGATCGGGCGTGATGCGCAGCTCGCACCGGATGTGCCCCAGGCTCTCCGCCCGGAGGGTGATCCGGAGGTTCGGCTCGAGCCCGCCGAGCACGGCTTCTCCCTGCAGGGTGTCGTGCAGCGCCTGACACCCGTCGCGGAACTGTTGGCACTCGGAGAGGTGCAGCAGGGCGCCTGCGGCTTTCACCTGGGTGCCGGGCGCCGTGACCTGGGCCACGACGTGCATCCAGTTGCCGTCCCAGTCGTCGTCCGAGTCTTCGAACTCCCGTCCGCGGATCCAGAGCAGGAGGCCATCGACGACCAGATCTGGGCGAGTCATCGCGGCACGATATCCGAGCGGTTCCGAGAGGGACACACGGCCCTTAGCGCGCGTGGCCAACCGGGGCAGCAGGCCGTGTCGACCGATCAGAAGATCCCGATGGTCAACCGCAGGCCATTGCTGCTGCTGATGCGGGTCAGGCTGCCGGAGTTCATCTCGAGTTGCACGACCTGGTCGTGCAGCGTGGCGCCGAGCAGCACCGGGTCGTTCGGGATCGCATGCTGTACGGTCACCGTGCCATTCTGCTGCTGGAGCAGCTGCGCCACGGGATCGGCGACCAGCACCTGGCAGCCCGCGCCCGACGGGTGGACGAGCGCGAGCGGGAGCGACGCGGGTTGCAGCCCGAGCAGGTCGAACGCACTGCCGGTCGGTGCGATGCCGGTGGTGCGCGCGCGGTAGGTGCCGCCGAGCCACGGCAACTGCAGCGCGGTCGTCGCGACCGGCCCGACCGAACTGGAGCAGCCCGTGCCGGAGGGCATCGCGCGCGGGGCGCACGGCGCGTCGAGCCGGACCACGCCGTGCGCGACGGTCGCCGGTGCGCAGCCGAGGAAGTCGCCGCCGACCAGCAGGTCGCCATTCCGGGCGGGGTGCAGGCAATGCGGGACTCCCTGGATGGCGGTCGCAACGTTCGTGACGACGCCATTGCGCCAGCGCAGGACCAGCGACGAGACACGGAAGACGTGGTCGCCATTGGGCAGGACGACGACGTCCTCCATCGGGCTGCTCCAGCTCTGATAGGGCGTGGTCCAGGTGCCGCCCGACCAGCGCGCGACTCCTGCCGCCGCGATGCCGCCGGCGGTGGCGAACGGTCCGCTGACGACCAGACCGCCGTCGGGCAACACCGCGAGATCGCGGACCGGCGCGTTGGTCCCGCCGCCGAGGCTCAGCCACGAGGTGCCGTCCCAGCGCGCGATGTGGTTGACGACGTTGACGAGGCCCCCGGCGAGCGTGAAGTCGCCGCCGGCGACGATGTTGCCGTCGGGCAGGAGCGCGAGGGCGTGCACCGGCGCATCGGTGCCGTTGCCGAGCGGTGCCCACGTGCCGTTCGTCCACCGGGCGATGTGCTGGACCGCGACTCCTCCCGCGGTCACGAAGTCGCCGCCGGCGACGAAGCCACCGCCCGGCAACGGGAGCAACACGCGCACCGTACCGTCCGTGCCGCTGCCGAGCGGTGACCATTGCTGGCCAGTCCACCGCGCGATCCGGTTGCCGACGCCGCCGCCCGCGACCGTGAAGTCGCCCGCCGCGACGACGTCGCCATTGGTCAGGCGAGCGAGCGCGTGCACCGTGCCCGTTGGGCCCGCGACGCCATTACCCATCGGTCTCCAATCCGCACCCGATCCGCGCATGATCCCGTGCATCGGAACTCCGGCGAGCGCGAGTCGAGTGCCTCCGGCGAGCATCTCCCCGTCGTGGTCCAGCACGGCGGTCACCAGCCCCGCGAGGCCTGGTGTGGGCGGTGCGATCGTTGCCCAGGACGTGCCGTCGAACCGGCTCGGGCCGAGCCCGGTCCCTGCGGCGTACTGGCCGCCATAGACAGTGAGCGCGGCGGCGGTCTCGCCGGTCGAGGTCGCGGCACCCACGGCGTTCCAGGTGGTTCCGTTCCAGCGATGGGCGATGAAGCTCGTCGGCGTCGCACCGGCGACGACCTCGTAGCTGCTGATGCCCGTCCCGCGGACCAGCAGGCTGCGCACGGTATGGCCATGGAACGTCGTGCCCATCGCGGACCAGGTGTTGGTCGTGGGCTGGAGTCGCGCGACTCCGGGAGTCGCCAGGATCTGCGGCGCCTGGCCGACGTAGCCGAAGTCGCCGCCGACGAAGAGGTACGAGTTGAGCGCGGACGTGCCGATCCGCGTGGCCAGGCAGTGCACGTTGCCGTGCAGCCGCGCGACCATGCGCCACGTCGTGCCGTCCCAGCTCGCGAGGCCGTGGACGGTCGTGCCGCCGGCCGCGCTCAGCGAACCGCCGACGTACAGTCCGCTGCCGAGCGTCGGCTGGATCGTGTGCACCGCGAGCGCTCGGACATCGCCGGTGACACCAGTACCGAGCGCTCCCCACGCGGCGCCGGTCCATTGTGCGATGTTGTGGGCCGTCACACCGTTGACCTGTGCGAAGTTGCCACCGACGACCAGGTGGCCTTGGAAGATGGTGAACGCCCGCACCAGGGCCAACCCGCCGGACAGCGTGCCGAGCGTCTGCCAGGTCGTGCCGTCGTAGGCTGCGATGAGCCCCGGGAATGCCGCGACCAGACGACCCTGGAACACGGCCAGTGCCGTGGCGCGGTCGGCGGGCGGCGTGCCGAGCGGTTCCCAGCGCGTGCCGTCCCAGATGCCGAGCGCGGCCTGCAGCGACGATTCGAAGGTGAGCTGCCCGGCCGCGACGAGTCCGGGACCCAGTGGGCCCGGCCCGTCGGGGTCCCAACTGGTCATCGCCACGACATAGCCCCGGGGGGACGGAACCCCGATGCCGGGCTGGGGCGCGGGATCGCATTGCGCGGCGGCGCAGATGGAGAGCAGGAGCGACGCCGCCGTTCCGGCGAAGCGGCAAGGGGGCTTGGAGTGCATGGGGGGCAGATGCGCGGCCGGTGGCCGTGTGACGGGAATTCCCGGGAGGGACCGCTGCTCTGCGTCGGCGCGTCACGCCCACCGGTCGTTCGTGGACTCGGGTCGGTCAGGCGTCGCGGGTGGCGAGTTGCTCGGTCAGCTCCCGGACCTGGGCCTCGAGTTCCGCGATCCGCGCTACCGCGTCCGACGCGAGCACCCGCGGATGGATGTGCTGTGGGCAGTTCACGTCGAACGCTTCGACGCTGAACAGCAGCGCGCGTTCAGGCTTTGCGCGGTAACTCGCATCGTGGAGCCGCTCGATCAACTCGGGGTCCCCTGACCTCGGATCGTCGGTCACGAACCGCGCCGTGCCCCAGGCCTTCACCCGCCGCCGGTTCGAATAGTCGATCAGGAAGAGGAACGCGCGCGGGTTCTCCTCGAGGTTGCCCCAGGAGAGGAACTGGCGGTTGCCGGCGAAGTCGGCGAAGGCGAGGGTTCTGTCGTCGAGGACCTTCAAGAAGCCGCGAGGGCCACCGCGGTACTGGATGTAGGGCTGGCCCTCGGCATTGGCGGTGGCCAGGTAGAACATGTCGAGGTCGGCGATGAAGGCTGCGAGCTCAGGGGTGATCGTCGTGGACCAGCCACGGGTCCGCTCCATCGCCTCATAGGCGCTGCGCGAACCGTGGCGGCGCTGCAGGTCCTTCACGGTAGGGGTGAAGGCGATGTCGCTCGGAGTGGCGCGTGGTGGTTGCATGGTGCGCTCTTGGTCAGGTTTGCCGGCCGGCCGTGCGGCGACGGCCGGCAGGTGCGCTGCGCACTCAGGCGAGCGCGAGTTCCGGTGCCGCGGGGAAGTCCACCGGCGTGTGCGCGACGTTGTTGAAGAAGTTGGTCAGCACGTTGAGCGCGACGTGTGCGACGACCTCGGTGATCGCGTCGTCGCCGAAGCCGGCGTCGCGGACCGCCTGGATGTCGGCGTCGTCGACCTGGCCGCGGGTCTCGACCACGCGGTGGGCGAGGCGCAGCAAGGCCGCAGTGCCGGCGTCGTCGGAGGTGCCGCGGCGGGCGGCTGTGACCTGGTCCTTCGACAGGCCGAGCGAGCCGCCGATCGCGGTGTGCGCGGCGAGGCAGTACTCGCAGCCGTTGGCCTCGGCGACCGTCAGCGCGATCTGCTCGCGGATGCGCGGCGGCAGCGAGCCCTTGGCCAGGGCGCCGCTGAACTGCAGGTAGCCGTCGAGCGCGGCGGGGGCGGCGGCCAGCGCGCCGGTCATGTTCAGCGAGCGGCCGAGCTTCTTCTGGACGGCCTCGAGCAGGTCCTTGGCGCGGCCTTCGGCGGTGTCGACGGTGAGGGGCTGGATGCGGGTCATCTTCGGGTTCCTATCGCTTCGGGTTGTGGTTGGTGCGCCGCGGTGGCGCGATGGGGGGCAGAAGGCGATTGCCGTGCCATTACCTGGGTGGAATCTGCAAGTGGCTATCTCGCATTGGCTTGAGATTCATGTGGAGCCCTGCACGGAGTCACGAGATCTCGTAGAACCGCGATTTGTCGTGACCCAGACCACGAAACTTCGTGATCTACCCGGCATGTCGACCCTCGGCGACACCCCGCTGCTCCAGGATCCCCGCCAGCTCCTGCTCGAGCTCGCGGAGCAGCGTGACCCCGACGCGCTGCTCGCTCTGATCGTCGCCCGTCTGGCGGAGGCCGAGCGCGTCGCCCTGGTGCGGATCTGGCTGCGTCGGCCGGGTGATCTCTGCGAGGTCTGCCCGATGCGTGCCGAGTGCCCCGACCGGACCGAGTGCCTGCACCTGGTCGCGAGTGCGGGCCGATCCAGTGTCGATCCGGCGGCCGACTGGAGCCGTGTCGACGGCGCGTTCCGGCGCTTCCCGCTCGGCGTGCGGAAGGTCGGGCACATCGGCGCCACCGGCGAGGCGTTGGAGATCACCCACGGCGTCGCGGAGTCGTCGTGGATCGTGGATCCGGAGTGGGCGCGGCGCGAGGGCATCGACGGACTGGTCGGCCAGCCGCTGGTCCACCACGGCGAGGTCCTGGGTGTGCTCGCCGTGTTCAGTCTGGGGCCGTTGGGTGACGCGTGCGTCGATTGGCTGCGCATGATCACCAACCAGGCGGCGGTCGCGCTGGCCAACGCGCGGGCCTTCGCCGAGATCGAGCGGTTGCGCGAGCAGCTCGAGCTGGAGAACGACTACCTGCGCGAAGAGGTGGAGGGCGGTCAGCGGCTCGGTGACCTGCTCGGTGGCAGTCCGCCGATGGAACACATGGGTCGCAAGATCCAGCTCGTGGCGGCGACCGACTCGACGGTGCTGATCCTCGGCGAGAGCGGTACCGGCAAGGAGCTTGTCGCGCGCGAGATCCATCGGCTGAGCAAGCGTGCCGACCGGCCGTTGATCCGCGTCAACTGCGCGGCGATCCCGCGCGAGCTGTTCGAGAGCGAGTTCTTCGGCCACGCCAAGGGCTCGTTCACCGGCGCGCTGCGCGACCGGGTGGGCCGCTTCGAGTTGGCGCACGGCGGCACGCTGTTCCTCGACGAGGTCGGCGAGATCCCGCTCGACCTGCAGGCCAAGCTGCTGCGTGTGTTGCAGGAGGGGGAGCTGGAGCGGGTCGGCGAGGAGCGGACCCGCAAGGTCGACGTGCGGGTGCTGGCGGCGACCCACAAGGATCTCGCCGGCGACGTCGAGCGCGGGGCATTCCGTGCCGACCTCTACTACCGGCTCAGCGTGTTCCCGATCGAGGTGCCTGCCCTACGCGAGCGCGGCGCCGACATCGTGCTGTTGGCGGACCGATTCGTGCGCGACGCGGCGCGACGGCTCGGCCGGCGCGCGCCGCGGATCACCAAGGCCACGGCGCGGGAGCTGGAGACCTATGGCTGGCCGGGCAACGTGCGCGAACTCCAGCACGTGCTCGAGCGCGCGGTGCTGATGTCGTCCGGTCGGACGCTCGAGGTCGAGCTGCTGGCTGCACCCTCGTCCGGTAGGGCCACCACGCCGACCGAGGTGCCGCTGCGCACCGCCGACGAGATGCGGCAGCTGGAGATCGACAACCTGCGGCGCGCGTTGGTCGAGGCCGAGGGCAAGGTCTACGGCGCAGGGGGCGCGGCCGAGCTGCTCGGGATGAAGGCGACCACGCTCGCGTCGCGTCTGAAGGCGCTGGGAGTCGATCCGCGCGAGGGGCGGCGCTGATCGACGACTGCCGAGCATCGGAGACGTACGGCTGGTGCCTGGCACCGGGTGTATTGCACCGGGTGTACGACTTGCGTTTCGCGAGTCTGGCTCAGCTCCCTTCGAGGCCGATCACCAGGCCGAGCAGTAGGCCGACGCTGCCCGACGTCTGGCCGGGGCTTGCGAAGACGCGGGCCACGCCATTGCGACCCGGCAGCACGTGGGTTGCGCCTGGCGACAGGAACACGCCGAGGGAGTTCGCGGCGGGCTCGACGAACGCTGCCTGGGTGTAGACCGTCTGGCCGATGAGGCCGGGTTGGTCGGGCAGGACGAGGTCGACCCGTGCCGAGCCGTAGGTGTCCGAGGCGGTCGTGAACGGCATCGCTGCCTGCACGTCGTTGGTGATCAGGCAGCCGCCCGCGCCGAGCGGCGTGAGGTCGAAGGGCAGCGCCACGCCGTTCATGTCGGTGGACGACAGGCCGAACGTCATCACGCCGGGCAGCACCGTGTTCGCGACGCGGCTGTTCGCATACAGGGAGCTGGTGACGCCTGCTGGATGGAACTGGCCGTAGTGCTGTGCCGCGCGGCTGCCCTGTGCCGAGGCACAGCCGCCGAAGGAGCCGGTCTGGATCGAACGCGAGGAGGATCCGTCCGCGGCGAAGGAATACGCCAGGGTGCTGTTGCCCTGGTCGTTGCCGTGCATGCGGACCCGCCAGGACAGATGGCCGCCGTCCCAGGCGAACGGGCGGTCGAACGGGATGTAGAGGTCCCATCCGCTGGTGGTGGTGGGCAGCGTCACGAAGCGGCGGTCCACCACCCGGACGCGCGTGGCCGCGATCTCGTTGGTGGCGAACACCGAGCTGGTGCCATCTGCGCCGTGCGGGCTCTTCGCCATCCACATCTCCAGCTCGACGCGGGCCGCCTGGCCGGCGTTCGACGGCGTGAAGCGGACGCCGGTGATCGTCCGGAGCGCGCGGTTCGAGAACGACCAGCCGGAGTGGACCTGCTGGTACTCCAGTGCGGGCTCGCCGAAGGGATAGCGGTTGGCCGAGTCCGAATGCCCGGACGCGGCGCGCCGCGGTGAGTGGCTGGCCGGGGACTGGGCCGCTGCGAGCGGGCTCAGGGCTGCGGCGGCGAGGAGGGTGAGGGCGGTGCTGCGCGGCAGGTTCATGCCAGTGCAGTGCCCGCACTCGTCCTCGCACACGGTCCGCGCGACAAAGAGTCGCGCGGCGCGGTCAGCGGCCGTCGAGGCCGATGACCAGGCCGTAGTGCGTGTCGGTGGCGGGGCTCGGATCGCCGATGCTGCCGTAGATCCGTGCGCAACCATTGCTGCGCGGGACGGTGTGGGTCGCGCCAGGAGACAGGAACACGCCGAGCGCGTTCACGCCGGGCTGGAGGAACGCGACCTGCGTGTGGAAGGTCGAGCCGGGCAGCCCCGGCTGGTCGGGCAGGTCGAAGTCGAGGCGGAACTGGCCCTCGGAGTTCGCGGGGGCGTTGGTCGGCAGGGTGGCCACGACGTCGTTGGTCAGCATGCAGCCGGGCATACCGACCAGTCCCAGGTCGAACGGCAGCGGGACTCCACCGAACGACGTGGTCGACAGGCCGAAATTGACCACCGCGGGGGCAGCCTGCTGGACCAGCCCGCTGCGCGCGTAGAGGTGGCTGCCCGCTGTGGCGCCGGCGGCGCGGAGGATGCCGAAGTGGTAGGTCGAAAGACCGCCGGTCCCGGTGCAGCCGAGGAAGCTCCCGGTCCGCACCGAGTCGGTCGACGAGGCGTCGGACTCCATCGCGTAGCGGATGCTCGAGCCGGTGCTGTTGCCGTGGTTGCGGAGCCGCCAGGTCAGATGCCCGCCGTCCCACCGGAACGGCCGGTCGAACGGCAGCGACAGCGCCCAGGTGCCGGTGGTCGCCGGCAGCGAGACGGTCCGTCGGTCGATCACGCGGACCCTCGTCGCAGCGACCTCGTTGGCGGCGAAGGTGCGCTGCGTCCCGGACATGCCGTGCGGACTGCGGGCCATGAACAGCTCCAGGTCGACCGTCACCGCCGGCGTGACGATGTTCGGCGTCATCCGCAGGCCGTTGACCGTCAAGGGGCCCGGCCGATCGAACGTCCAGGCGGAGTGGATCTGCTGGTACTCCATGCTCGCCTGGCCGAACGGGTAGCTGTTCTGGGTCCCGTTCCCGCCCGGCGTGGCCGAGCGCGGCGAGTAGGTGGCGGGGCTCTGGGCGGCCAGGGCCGCGGTCGCGACGAGGGCGGCGGCCAGGGTCAGGGGGCGGACGGCGTTCATGGGGTCCCGCAGTGATCTCGTCCGCGGGACATCACGCCGGTTTCCCGGATTCGACCTCTGCGGATTCAGCGACCTCGCAGGGCGAGCTCGGCGCTGACCCGGATCCCCGCCTCCCGGGCGTCGATGGGAACGATCCAGGCAACCCCCTCGGCGGCGTCGGAGCGGATCTCGGGATGGACCGGTGCGTCTCCGGCATCGAAGTAGAGACGCCGGCCGATCCGCCGCGCCGTCTCGTCGCCCGCGCGCAACAGCATCATGTGGAAGTGGGGCGGTGCCTCGCCGTACGGGCCGGGCAGGATCGTGTCGAGGACGATGCGGCCGTCGGGGTCGGTCACCAGCCACGCGAACAGCCGTGGATTGCCGTCGCCTTCGCCTGGTCCGGAGGCCTCGGCGGCGTACTTGCCGTCTACCCCGGCCTGGAACAGGTAGATGCGTAGGTCGGCGATGGGGCTGCCGTCGCCGTCGACGAAGGTCGCCTCGAGATGGAGCGGCGTGCCCGGTTCGTTCTTCCCGGTCATGCGCAGGCCTCCGGTCGCGGGATGCTCACGCAGCGTGCGATTCAGCGCGAGTCGGGACTCCGGATCGTCGAGCAGTGCGCGGTGCGCCTCCGAGGTCAGCACGGCTTCGGCGGAGAGTCGGCCGGCGTCTAGTTCCGCAGCGATGTGCGTGATGTCCGAGGATGTGACGGTCTCGGGAGGGACGCAGGCGGTGATCACGGACAGGAAGCCGAATGTGGCGATCGAAGGGCGCATTCCGACCCGACGACCCGGGAGCCGGCAGCGTCAGCGGGAATCCTGCCCGATCGTCCTGAGGAAGGCGTCGGTCCACTTGTGGCGGCGCATTCCGTGTCGGACTCTCCATCCATGCAGCTGTCTTTCCTGTCCGGCTACTGGGAGTGGATCATCCTCGTCATCCTGATGGCTGCTGGCGGGCTGTTCCTGCTCGTGCTGCTCACCGGCAAGAAGGTGAAGCGCTCCAGTCATCAGAAGCACGATACCCACGCGTGGGACGAGGGCGTGGCGGACCGCGCGTCGGGCGCCGGGGATGCGGCCGGCGACGTGGACGATTGAGGCGTCGCGTCGCGGCGCCGCCGGGTGGACTTCAGCGGTCCGCGTCCTGCGGTGTCGAGAGCCATTCGGGCGCGACGGCCCCCTTCAGGTGGTGGTCGACGTACTCCTTCATCCGCATCGCCCAGTCGAGCTTGTTGCCGGCCTTCTGCGGATGGTGCGGTTCGCCGTGGTAGGTCAGCATCACGACGTCCTTGTCGAGGCGACGCAGCGCCAGGTACAGCTCGATCCCCTGCTCCCAGGGCACCGCGCCGTCTTCGTCGCCGAACAGGATCAGCAGCGGGGTGTTCACCCGGTCGGCGAAGAACAGCGGCGAGTTCTCGATGTAGCGGTCGCGGCGTTCGAACAGGCTGGCGCCGAGGCGTGACTGGGTGCGTTCGTACTGGAACTGACGCGCGAGTCCGGAGCCCCAGCGGATGCCGCCATAGGCGCTGGTCATGTTGGAGACCGGTGCGCCGGCGATCGCGCAGGCATAGCGGTCGGTCTGGGTGATCGCGAACGCAGTCTGGTAGCCCGACCACGAGTGGCCGTGCAGCGCGATGCGGTCCGGGTCGGCGATGCCGGCTTCGATCAACGCGTCGATGCCGGCGTCGAGGCACGCGACCGCGGAGGGGCCCGGTCGGCCGACCTCGAAGCGGATGTCGGGCAGGAACACCGCGTAGCCGTCGCTGGCGTAGACCGGGAAGCACGGGCGGTGGTTGACGGCGATCTCGTTCCACTCGCAGGCCCGCTGGCTGAAGAAGCGGTAGTAGTAGACGAGGACCGGCAGGCGGCCCTGCTCGGGCGTCCAGCCGTCGGGGACGATGACCGCGGCGTCGAGCGGTTGGCCGGAGTCGCTGCGGTAGTTCAGGACCCGGGCGGTGCCCCAGGCGAACGGGGCGCGTTGGTCGTCGAGGTGGCTGAGCTGCTGGAGGGCGTCACGGAACGGCGGGCCGTTCACGCCACCGGGCAGCAGGTGCAGGTCCGGGTAGCAGTCGTAGCTCTCGCGGCTGATCAACAGCGCGCCGGAGCTGCGGGCGGTGGCGACGCGGCGGTAGCGGTAGGCGCCGTCGAGTTCACGGGTCAGCGAACCGTCGTCGCGGTCGAGGCGGAACAGGCCGGTGTGCTTGGTCCGCTCGTCGAAGCCAGCGAGCAGCAGAGGTCCGTCGGACGGCACCCACGGGTCCTCGGGGTCGGTGTCCATCACGCGGAACACGACGCGGTCGCGCGCGCCGCGGCCGCGCGTGAGGTTGACCGCGGGGCCGCCGGCGACCGGGATCTCCCAGAGGTCGTGGTGGTCGTGCAGCAGCAGGCTGCGCCCGCCCGCGACGAAGCCGCCGAAGAACTCCGGCGGTGCCTCGTGGGCGTAGTCCCAGTGCTGCTGCGCGAACTGGCGGCCGAGGTCGGCGGTGAGGTTGCGGGTGCGACCGGTGGCGCACTCGCGGAGGTGCCAGTGGCCGTCGCGCCAGTAGACCAGCGCGGCGCCATCGGGTGAGAGGTTCGCCGCGCCTTCCTGGGCTTCGAGGATCGGTTCGACCGCGCCGGTGCGGGCATCGACCAGCGCGAGGTCCGAACGGCCGACGTCCCAGGTGCGGGCGCGGCGATGGCGGTCGCCGTTCTCGACCAGGAAGCGGTCGGCGTCGGGCTCGTGGATCGTGACGTCCGGATGGTTCTCGTCGCCGAGCAGCAGCGTGCGCCCGGAGTCGAGATGGTGCACCGCGGTCCGGGTGCGTCGCTTCAGGCGTTGCTCCTCGACCTTGCGCTGCGGGGCGATGCGCAGGTCGCCGCCATGCCACACGTCGACCTCGGCCTCGGCGCGGAGCTTGGCCAGTTCCTCCGCGGGCTTCGGGTCGTCGTCGGCATCGCGGGCCCGCAGCTCGGCGGCACGGTCGCGCACGGCCACGAAGACCCGCGCGGTGTGCTTGCCGAGTCGGAGCGAACCGCCCGAGGCCGCCACCACATGGTCCTGAGGCAGCGCCTGGGGATCGACCAGGGTGCGGACGCCGCCTTCTGGCGACCAGGCGACGACGGTGGAGTCTCCTTCGGGCTTGCCCTTGGCCGACAGTGGCGTGATCACCGCAGCGCAGAGGGTGCCGTCGTCGCGCCAGGCCAGGTTGCCGATCGAGTGGCCCGCGCTGCCGCCGAGTGGGATCGGGTCGCCGAGGGGGCGACCGGCTTCGAGGCGGCGGACGAACAGCTCCTCACCGTGCTCGCCGCGCGCGGTGCACCACGCGATCCACGCGCCGTCGCGGGGAAGGGCGAAGCGGGTCACGTCGAACCACGCGGTGCGGGGGCCTTCACCGAGAGGGCGGATGACCAGGCGACCGCCGCGAGCCTTGGTTCGCTCGTGGTCGGGCGAGGCAACCGGGCGGTGCAGCCAGATCGCTGCTCCGCCGGCGTCGCAGAGCGCGTAGTCGGTCGCGTCGTGCGCGGTCTCGACCCGACCGCCGACGACGTCGACGAATGCCACGCCGGTAGGGGTCTTCTCGTCGTCCTCCGGCGGGGCGAGGCGGGCGAGCGCGAAGCGTCCGTCGGCGGACAGCTTCGGGGCTCGGCCCCGCTCGATGCGGCGCTCGATGGGCTCGGAGGGCTCGGTGGACTCGATGGACTCGATGGACTCGGTGGCGAGGTGCCGGATCACCAGCAGGCCGTCGCCGGTCTCGGCGCGTTCCTCCCAGGCGACGGTCGTGCCGTCTGCCGACAGTGCAGGGTCGTGCAAGGCGCGGAAGGTGCGGACGTCTTGCCAGCCGAGGGGGCGGCGCTCCTGCGCGCTGGGCGAGTTGGACGCGCCGAGCGCGAGGGCCAGGGCGAAGAGGGATGCGAGCCGGTGCAGCGAGGTCGGCATGGTGTGCGCGAGGTCGTCGAGGGGTTCCGCCCGGTGTCTTGCCCGCCGAGATGCCTGGATCCGGGTGGGCTCGCCCGAGCGTGGGGAAAGGATCCCTGCCAGGAGAATGAATCGATCCGACCCGTTCGGGAAGGCGTTCTACCGACACGGCGTCGGAGAGTGCTCCGCGAGCGGGTTCCCCGATCCGCTCTCGGGAGAAGTCAGGAATGCCCGTGATGCAGCGACTTCGAGGTTGCTCGGAGTGGTGCATGGCGTCGCGCTCGAAGGAGAGGAGACGAGGGATGGAGAGCAGGAATCGGAACCGGTGGACGGATCGCGGGTGTTCGGAGAGCGGGTCGTTGCGCAGGCGGCTGGGAAGGCGGTCCTTCGTGGGCGTCGCGCTGTCCATGTGTCTTGCGATGCCCGCACAGCAGGCCCCCGTACAGAAGGCCACCGCACAGCAGGCCAACGCGCAGCTCGGCGAACCGACGATCGGTCTCGAGGCGCCGGTGAGCGAGGCGGAGTTCACCGCGGCCCTGCTGCGCTTCGAGAAGCTGTCCTCGCGTCGCCAGGACGAGGTGATCGAGGCGGTCGTCGCGGCGATCGCCGGGGTCGAGGATCCCTGGCTGGAGCAGGTCCGCGCGCTCGCGGCGCTCGAGCTGCCCGGCGAGGGCGGTCGGCATCGCAGGGACCCGATCCGCGAGGTCGCGCGCGCCGGTGACGATCCGTCCGTCGGTTCGGGTGCGCTCGCCGGCATGCTGCCGTTCCCCGCGTCGGTCCACTACCGCTATGGCCTACGCCGCGTCGATCCGTTCGAGGTCGAGCCGCGTGACGCGCGCGGTCGTCGGGTCTCGCGCTCGAAGGCCGCGGAGCTGCTTCGCGTCGCCCGGCTCGAGTCGCTGTGCGCGGGCCATGCTCCGGATCTCGACCGCGCGCTCGCGGCGCTGCTCGCGCGACTCGACGACCAGGTCGGCATCGACGCGGAGGCGCGCTTCCTGGAGCGCTGGCGCGATGGTTCGGAGAGCTTCTACGAGGCGCTCGACCGGACTGCCGGCCGGATGGAGGGCGTGTTCCACTACGACGCGATGCTCGACGAGTGGGTTCGTGAGCTGGTGCCGAAGGGCCACCCCGACCGCACCCGACTCGCGGGCGGGATCGAGGCGTCATTGCATGGCTTCCAGACCGCGTTCCAGGCCTACCGGTCGTACCGCTCGGTGCGCGAGGCAGTGGCGCTGTCGCTGCTGCTCGATCCGCGGCACGACCTGCCGGGGCGGCTGGTGAGGTTCCAGGAGAACGCGGCGGGTGCCGACCATTCCAGCCGCGAGTGCGTGGAGGTGTTGCTCGGGGCTCACGGCGGTGACCTGCTCGCCGCGGTCGACGCGTTCCTGGCTGCTGCTCCCGAACTGCCCGAGGACATGTGGTGCGGCGAGCACCGCGCCTGGGAGGGCATCAACGCCGCGTTCGATCAGGCCCTGCAGCGGGTGGTCGACGCCGGTACCCACACGAGTGCGGTGGTGGAGCGGCATCGGGTCGCGCGGCGGGCGGTCCAGGATCGGATTGCCGCGACTGCCCGGCGGGCGCTCCTCGGGAGTCTGTGACCCACCGGCACTCTCCGGAGCCCGATCGGACGATTCCGGATCGGGCGACCCTGGATCGGACGACTCGGGACAGGAGCACCTCGACTTCGACTTCCCCGAATCGGCCAACTCCCCCGAATCAGTCCGTACAAGACGGCGAGGTGCGTCGGCATGGGTCGACGCACCTCGCTGCAGAGAGACCACGCGGCTCGCACTCCGCGTGGACCAAGCCGTCTCGCCTCGCCCCGATGGACCACCTTCCGTGGCGTAGGCAGCTCCTTGCGAAGCTGCCGGACATCGGGCTTGCACCCAGAACTAGACCCCTCTGAGACGTATGCCAGTCGACACCACGTCGGATGGTCCAGGGCGGGGAGAGACCGTGTTCGAGAGAGCGGGCAGGAGAACCTGCCTTACACGGACTCTGACGGAGCGGGCCCGGGCGCGGGTTCCGTAGCGGTCGCGAAAAAGTCTGGCGGTGCCGGAGGGCGCCGCTCCGTCAGGAGAACCGCGGCGCCGCGGGGTCTCCCGAGGCCGCGATCTCCCGGACGTGGGCGTGGACCTCCATCGCGCGGGCGATGCACTGGTCGGAGTTGTGGTACTCGTAGCGCCCGAACCGGCCGAAGGTGATGTAGCCCGAGTCGTCGAACCAGCCGCGGACACGGCCGATCCGGTCGGCGAACTGCAGGTTCTGGTCGATGTAGGCGAAGTCGCTGTTCACCCAGTCGAGCGTCACGATGCGGTCGGCGTCGAGCACGCCGGCGGCGTCGAGCTTCCGACACAGGTCCATCGCCCATTCCCGGGTCGGCTTCAGGTCGCCTCGATGGGTGACCTCGGCCATGTAGCAGCCGTGTCCCGGTGGCGCGTTGGAGGGCGCGTAGTTGCTGTAGTAGGTGACCCGGTTGGCGGCGCCCTGGGCCGGGAACGGCAGGTAGATCCAGCTCAGGTCGGGCAGCGGCTCGTCGGTCTTCACGCCGATCAGCACGTTGACCAGCGAGATCGGCTTCAGCGCCTGGATGTCGCCGCGGACCTCGTCGGGGAGGTCGGCGAACGCCGGCTCGACGAGCGGCAGCGGGACGGTGTTGACGACCAGGTCGTACTCGTCGCCATTGACGAAGAACCGATCACCCTGTCGGCGGACCGACTCCACCGCTGTCGAAACGTGCAACGTGAAGCCGCCGCCGTCGACGCAGCCCTTCACCATCGTCTCGAAGCCGCCCTCCTTGGGGAACCAGAACACCGACTGGTGGGTGTAGCCCTCGGTGTCGAGGCCGACGGCGGCGGCCAGCACGTCGCGGATCGGCGCCTCCGGCACCCGCCCGGCGACCCAGCCCGCGGACATCGTGGTCAGATCGCACTCCCAGATCTTCTCGTTGTAGGGAGTCATGAAGTGGCGGGCGAAGCCGTCGCCCATCCGCCACTGGATCCAGTCACCGAAGTTCGCCGGGCACTCGACGCCCAGTCGGCGCTGCACGTAGGCCTCGATGTAGCCATCCATGCAGTCGACGATGGCCTCCTTGGTCAGGTGTCCGACGCCGTTCTCGAACGGGTAGGGCACCCAGCGGTCGTGCCAGCGGATCCGGGTGTTGCGGACGGTCTCGACGACTCCCGGATCGCCGCCACAGCGGGCCTTCATCCAATCCAGCACGGTTTTGTCCTTGCTGAACATGATGTGGCCGCCGGCCTCGTCGAAGGTGAAGCCGTCGACCTTGCGGCTCTTGCAGAGCCCGCCGGCGCGCTCCGACTTCTCCAGGACGTGCACGTCGTGGCCGTCCGCGGCGCACATCCGCGCCAGCGAGACGCCCGAGATTCCTGCGCCGAGTATCGCGATCTTCAACAGTCGAGCCTCCGAGGGGGCGGGAGGATAGAACGGGGCCGCAGCAACACCGGCTCCTTTCCAGGTTTTCGGCCTGGGAGGTGGGTCCGGTGAACCCGAGACCGGATCGACCTTGTCCGAACCTTCACCCAACGTCCGGCCGGCACGCTCCGGCCTCGCGATCGCCGCCCTCGCCGCGAGCTGTTTCGCGATGTCGCTGAACGCCAACGTGTTCGCGGCTCTCAACCCCTACGTCCGCGATCTGCTGTCGTTCGATGGGCACCAGCTCGGCCAGCTGGTGAGCGGTGCGGGTCTCGCGAGCGCCGTGGGGGCGCTGGTGCTCGGACCGTTGGTCGACCGCCTCGGACGTCGGCAAACCCTCTTGTGGGGCACGACGGTGTTCCTCCTGGCGAGTGCCGGCTACCTGTGGGCGGCGGGATTCTGGTCGCTGCTCGGCGTGCGACTGGCTACCGGGTTCGTTTCCGGATTGGTGTTGACCTCGGCGTCGTCGGCGGTCGCCGACCTGGTCGGCTACGAGAACCGTGGCCGTGCGATGGGGATCGTGACCGCGGCGATTCTGCTGGCGGTGCCGGTGGGGATGCCGGTGGCGATCGCGCTGGCGGAGTGCGACGAGTGGTTCGGCGCCGACGCGTGGCGGGGGGTGTTCGTGGTCCAGATGCTGGCCGCCGCGATCACTCTCGCCGTGCTGTGGCGGGCGCTGCCCCGGAGCGAGGTTCGAGCCCCGGCGCAGGTCCGGCCGGGCCGCGCCCCGGCGCAGTTCCGGGTGCTGGTCCTGCCCATGGTTGCCCCCGCGCTGCTCTCGGTGGCGCTGTACAGCGGTGCGTTCTTCGCCACGATCCAGTTCCTGCCGGACTGGCTGGACCGCAGCGGGCTGCTGCCCAAGGGCGACCAGGCGCTGATGTGGGTGGTGCTCGGCGTGGTCTCGGCGGCCGGTAGCGCGGCGCTCGGCGGCGTCGCCGACAAGCTCGGCAAGCGCAACTTCGTGCTGTGGTCGACCGGGCTGGTGGCCATCGGATTCCTGGCGCTGGCGCAGGTGCACTCGATCTGGCCGTTGGTCGTGGTCGGGATTCCGGTCGGGGTGTTGTCGGCCTCGCGCGGCGCCGCGCTGCTGGCGTTGGTCTCCGACCTCGTGCCGTCGTCGGACCGCGGCACGCTGATGGGATTGCGGGCCGCGGCGGTGAACCTGGGGACCGGGACGGTGCCGGTGGCTGCGGGCTACCTGATGGATTTCGGCGAGTTCGCGGCCTGGCTCTACGCGGCCGCGCTGCTGGTCGCGCTGGCCTGGCTGTTGGTCCTGGTGTGGCTGAAGGACGCGCGGTGAATCGGTCGGGCTGGGGAGCGCTCCTCAGCGGTCTGGCCTGGGTGTCGGTCCTCTCGGTCGCGCCGTTGGCGGCCCAGAGGTTGGCCTGGACGACCGCGAGCCCGCCGGTGGCGGCGACCCTGTCGGCCCGTCTTGCCGCACTTGCGCCCGGGTGGCGACTCGAGGTTCGTCCGGTCGAGGCGATGTGGCGCGGTATCGATGCCGGCGACGGGCTCGCCTGCGATCTGTTGCTGGCCGTCGATCTCGAGCTTGCCGCGCACGCCGGCCGCAACGATCTGCTGCGCCGCGTCGACTGGCCCGAGGATCCGCTCGCGCTGCCGTTCCACCGCGACTCGGGTGGGCGCTATCTCGCACCTTGGTCGATGCCGTGGCGCGCGGTCTGGGATGCGCGCCGCATCGACTCCGACCGCGACCCACCGCGCTCGCTGTCGGCCTTCGGCCGATTGCGCCATCGTCAGTCGGTGGCGCTGCCCGATCCGTGGTCGGCGCCGGGCTGGTTCGCGGGTTGGGTGCGGGACGGGCTGCGTCAGGGTGGCGCGAGTCTGGCGTTCCGCGCCCTGCTCGACGTCGACCGCTCGGTGAAGCGGTGGTGCAGCGATCCGGTCGAGGCGTTGGCGCTGATGCGAGCCGATCCCGAAGTGGTGGCGAGCTGCGTGCCGCTGGCGCTGTTGCGCGAGCTCGATCCGGCCGAGCCGTTCCACTCCGCCGACCTCGAGCCGTTCGCGGTGGCCCAGGGATTGGCGCTGGCCGCGGTGGAGGGAGGCGAGCCCTTGCCGGTCGACGCGATGCGGGCGCTGCTCGCGCCAGACTTCGCGTTGGAGCTGATGCATGCGCACGGCATGTTGCCGGGGATCCATCGCGATGCCGTGGGTGATCCGGCCCAGCTTCCGGCTGACCTGCTCACCACCCTCGAGAACCTCGCGCCCCTCGAGCCGGGCCGCGGCGAGGTCGGCGGGTGGTTGGCGCGCTTCGAGGACGAGGTGCGCGGCAAGGCCGCCGAGCGCGACGATCTCCGGCTGCTGATCGAGCTGGCCTTCCTGTTGGTCGGCATTTCGCTGATCGTCTGGATCCGGCGTCGGACCCGCGACTCTGCTTCGAACCCTCCTGCAACGTGAGCGACTTCATGAACCAGCCCGGTTCCGAGCCCGATCTTCCTCCGCGCATCTACCTGGCAGTGGCCGTCTTTGCGGTCGTGGTCCTCGTGGGGCTGTACGTCTTCACGTCGCTCTACCAGATTCCCCTGCCGGAGGGTCGATGACTCCGCTGGCGTGGGCGGTGTTCGCGGCATTCCTCGCGTGGGTCGTGTGGGACGGCCTGAAGCGCAGCAGCAGCTCGGCGAACCTGGAGGACTACTACGCCGGAGGGCGCAGCATCCCGTGGTGGGCAGCAGGCCTCTCGGTGATGGCGACACAGGCCTCGGCAATCACGGTGATCGGAACCACCGGGCAGGGCCACGAAGGAGGGCTCGGATTCATCCACACGTACTTCGGATTGCCGTTCGCGGTGATCCTGCTGTGCATCTTCCTGATCCCGGTCTACCGCGCCCAGCCGATCCTGACCGCCTACGAGTACCTCGAACGTCGGTTCGGTCCCGAGACCCGCGCGCTGGGCAGCTTCATCTTCCTGCTGTCTCGGTGCCTCGCCCTCGGCGTCGTCATCAATGCGCCGGCCATCGTGCTCTCGGCGATGCTGGGCTTTCCGCTGTATGCATCGATCCTCGCGGTGGGGGGGCTGACGACCCTCTACACGGTGTTCGGTGGAGTGAGCGCCGTCGTCTGGACCGACGTGAAGCAGATGTCGGTGATCCTGGTCGGGTTGCTCGTCTGCTTCGGGATGCTGGCCTGGGACGTCTTCGGCGAACTCGGCTTGCAGGGCGCGCTCGAGGCCGCCGGTGCGGCGGGCAAACTCGACGCCGTGGAGCTGGTGCCCGCGGGCGAGGGCTGGTGGCCGGCAGCGGCCGGGTCGGATGCGCCGAAGACCTTCTGGGACGACAAGTACAACCTGTGGTCCGGTCTGTTCGGTGGGCTCTTCCTGATGCTCTCGTACTTCGGTTGTGATCAGAGCCAGGTGCAGCGCATCCTGACCAATCCGACCGCCAACGAGAGTCGGCGGGCACTGCTCCTGTCGGGCTTCGTGAAGATCCCGATGCAGTTGGGAGTGTTGGCGGTAGGGGTCCTGCTGTGGTTGTCGCACGCTGCGAGTGGCGATGAGCCGCTGCTCTACAGTCCTGCTGACCTGCAGCGTGCCGAAGCGCCGGAGAACAGCGCAGAACTCGCGCGGTTCGAGTCCGAGTATCGGGCGGCATTGGACGAGCGGCGGGATGCCCTGAAGGCGTGGGTCGCGGTCGATGGCGAAGGTGGGGCCGAACTCGCGCGCTTTCAGGCCGCGGTGCGTGAAGCGGTTGCGGTGCGAACCGCTGCGGCGAAGCGGTTCAGCAGGGAGTTCGGTACCGCGGCTGAGCCGGCCGGGAAGAAGGGGGACACCAACTACGTGTTCCCCCATTGGTTGATGAACAACCTCCCGCCCTTGCTGCTCGGCCTGGTGCTCGCCGCGATCTTCGCGGCGGCGATGTCCAGCGTGGACTCCGTGCTGAACTCCCTGTCCGCGGCCACGGTCGTGGATTTCTGGCGGCGGTTCCTCAGTCCAGGTGCCTCCGACCGCGAGCAGCTCGTCGTCGGCCGGGTCATGACGTTCGTCTGGGGAATCGTGGCGACCGCGACGGCCCTCGTGCTGGTGAGCGGTTCCTCGATCATCGAGCAGGTCAACAAGGTCGGCTCGTTCTTCTACGGCACCCTTCTCGGCATGTTCGTGCTCGGCATCTTCGTGCCGCGCGCCGGTCGACTCGCCGGGTTCCTCGGCACCCTCGGCGGCATCGCCGCGGTCCTGGCCGTGCACCTGACCCTTCGCGTCGAGTTCCTCTGGTACAACCTCGTCGGTCTGCTCGGCGTGCTGCTGGTAGGCGGGATCGTCACGTTGTTCGAGCCACGGCGACCCTTGCCCGAGACCGCTCCGGCCGACGCGGTCTGACGACGGACGGCTGAGCATCTCGCCCATCGCGACGCGATTTCGCGAACTTCCGAGTCCGGATCCCTGGACCGCGGTCTCCCTCGAGGACGTCCACCTCGTCCTTACCGGAGGTCCCGTCCTTGTCCCTCAGTTCCCGTCTCGGCGCCGGCGTGGTCGCCTGCGTAGTGCCCCTGGCGACGCTCGCGGCGCAGCCCGCGCCCAATCCCGATCTCGAACTCGCCCACCACGTGCTGCGGCGGGTGACGTTCGGTCCGACCCCGGACCTGGTGGATCGGATCGCCAATCCCCCGATCGGCATGACCGCGCTGCAGGAGGCGCAGGCCTACATCGCCGAGCAGCTGAATCCCAACGCCGGTGCCGATCCGAACTTCCCGTTCGGGAGCGCCGACGTGCAGGCCTTGGACGGGCCCGGCGGAGCCCTCGGGATTCCGAGTACGCTGCCCGCGACCACACCCCAGATCGATCAGTTCAGCTTCCTGCAGGTGACCGGTAGCCAGCTTGCGCACGGATTGGAATCGAAGTGGCAGCTCCGTGAGGTGATGTGCCAGTTCTGGGAGCGCCACTTCAACACCCATCTCGTCGGCAGTCAGTTCTGGTTCCAGAACAAGATCCCGGCGGGTTCGAGCAATGCAGCCCACGCCTGGCACTACGAGTGGCGGGCCAACGAGTTCTACCGAGAGAACGCCCTCGGCACCTTCCACGACCTGCTGGTGTTCACGGCCCAGCACGTGACGATGGTCGCCTACCTGCACCTCGACCGGAACACGGTGGCGGGGCCCAACGAGGACTTCGCGCGCGAGCTGCTGGAACTCTACACGATGAGTCCGGAGCTGCCGGTGCCCGGGAGCAGCCCCGTGCAGAACTACAGCCAGTCGGACGTGGAGACGGTTGCGCGGATCCTGACAGGCTGGAGCATCAATCCCGCCGCCGACTTCTCGTTCACGTTCAACGCGGCGAACCACGACTTCGCGGCGAAGCCGGCGATGTTCACGCCCGCATACTCGCTGCCGGTCGGCACGACGGGGGTCAATGAGGGTCTCGTGCTGCTGGCGGAGCTCGCTCGAAGGGACGCGACCAAGGACTTCGTCTGCCGCAAGCTCCTGAACGAGTTCCTGGTCGACGGCGGTGGTGACCTCGAACCGGTCCTCCTCGGGCGGATGAAGAACGCCTGGGGTACGCAGGGTGACATCACCCTCGTGTTGACGGAACTCCTGAACTCGCTCGAGTTCCTGGGCACGACGTATAGGTTCGAGCGGGCTCGCCTGCCAATCGAGGCCGTCCTGGCACCTCCGCGCGCGTTCGGTGCCGGCTTCGAGTCGATCTGCACGCCGGCGCAGCCCAGCCTCCTCAACCTGGTCAACACCTGGATCAGCATGGGTGACCTGGGTCAGGCATTGCAGGGCTACCCGGCGCCGAACGGCTATCCGGGCGCGAGTGCCGCGCAACACAGCCCGAACGCGGCGATCGCCCGGTTCTCGTTCGCGGCCAAGAGCCTGTTCCCCGCTCAGCTGCCGACGTTCCAGTGCCTGGCGCTCACCAAGGACTCGCTGGACTACGACGTTGCGGGCCACATCGCCGCGAACCTGACCGTCGGCTGGAACGACCCGCTGCTCACGGCCCGGTTCCTGTTGCAGACCCTCTACGGAACCCGGTTCACCGGGCCGGACGAGAACGCCGTCGTGCAGGCGATGGGCAATGCCGCCGTCTGGTGGCTTGTCACGAACGGCACGCTGGACCTCTCCGCGCCGACCACGCCGGCCTACCAGCACGTCGTGAACTGTGGCGCGGTCACGGCGATGGCCATGGCCCAGGGTGCCATCCGCTGATCCTTCCCAGGACATCCAATACTGATCGCAGGAGATCCAAGATGATCGATCGCAGAGACCTGTTCCGGGGCGCGCTGTTCGGTGCCGGCGCCTCGATGTTCTCCCGGAGCGTGATGGCTTCGGTCGCGCGGGCCGTCGCGCACAGTCCGAATGCCACGGGTGCCTCGAGGCTCCTGGTGGTGTTCCTGAGGGGAGGCAATGACGCGCTCAACACGCTCATCCCGATCCAGGACCTCGACTACCACACGTTCCGGCCGGGGAACGCGGGCATCGTCGATGCCAACCAGCTCCCGATCACCGGCGCGACCTTCGCCACGATGAATGCCGAGCTGTCGAGGCTGGTGCCGGTCGACCAGGCGGGTCGCATCGCGTGGCTGCATCGGGTCGGCGACTCCGCGGCGACGAGGTCCCACTTCACGGCGATGGACCGGCTCGAGACCGCGGCCGATCCGGCGACGCCGCTCGCCGGCGTGGCGAACCTCGACGGCTACGTTGCCGGGTTGCTCGCAGCGGGTGGCATGCCCGCGATGTCGGCTCAGGGATGGCCCTCGTCGGCCGGCTTCTCGGAGCGTCCGATGAGGATGTTCCGGACCGACGATCCCTCGCGGTTCTCCGCCCACGTTCGCGATCTCGGGGCGATGGCCCTGCCGTCGCCGATCCCGGCCACGCAATCGAACCTCGTGCCGCCGCTGTACGACCATGCGACGACCCACGCCAGCCAGGTTCCGTTCAACGCGATGGACGAGCTGGTCGCGCACAACATCGGCTACGGGATCGTGGCGAGAGATCGACTGGAGACCCTCGGGTTCGCGCCGGGCTTCGCGACGACCGGTCTGTTCCCGCTCTCGGCGGGCGATCTCGCGGCGGCTGCGGCGGCGAATCCCGGTGCCAACGTGCCGACCTGGGACCCGAAGGGCGAAGCGTTCCTGAGGTCTGCCGAGCAGGCGGTGTTCGCGCTCGAGAACGTCCCAGGACTGCGCTACGCGGCGGTCGACTTCGGTGGCTGGGATACCCACGGCGACCAACCGGAGGAGCACCCCAAGCAGCTTCGCTACCTGGGATGGGGTCTGCGCGACCTCGACGACTTCCTGCAGAACTCCCCGATCGGCGCGTCGACCGTGGTGCTGGTGGTCAGCGAGTTCGGGCGGACGATCCAGGCGAACGCGAACGACAGCACCGACCACGGTGTCGGGGGCATGGCGCTGGTCATGGGCGACTGCGCTCGTGCCGGCACCTACCACGTGCACGGCGGCACGCCTGGGGCGCGCGAGCATGGCAACCAGTGGTCTTCGCTGACGACCCAGTTCAATGCCAACACGGACGCGCTCGATGTCGTGACGGAGTGGCGGGACATCCTCGCGCACATCTGTGACAAGGTCTTCCAGGTGCCCAGCGCGCAGATGTCGACGGTGATCCCCGGCTACACCGGTCCGGGACCCGGCTTCATCAACTTCCTGCTGTGACCGCTCGGCCGTCGGCTCGGTCTACCGCGGTTGGCAACGCGGGCACCAATAGGTCGCCCGCTGGCCCAGCACGCGGTGCTGGATGGTCGTTCCGCAGACCTTGCACGGCTCGCCCGCGCGCCCGTAGACGAACAGCGCCCGCTGGAAGTAGCCGGCGCCCTGGTCGACGCCGATGTAGTCGCGCAGGGTCGTGCCGCCCGCTTCGATGGCTTCCGTGAGGACGTCACGGATGGCGGTCACCAGTCGTGCGCAGTCGCCACGCGTCAGGCGGGCCGCTCCGCGTGCCGGTCGCACTCCGGCGCGGAAGCACGCTTCCGATGCGTAGATGTTGCCGACCCCGACCACGTTCTTCGCGTCCATCAGGAACACCTTGGTCGCGAGCTTCCGGCCGCGGCTGCGGGCGTGCAGCCAGGCCGCATCGAAGGCGTCGCCCAATGGCTCCGGACCGAGTGCCGCGAGCAGAGGGTGCGCGGCGTACTCCCGCTCGTCCTTCGCGACGTCGAGCATGCCGAAGCGGCGCGGGTCGACGTAGCGCGCCAGGCGATCTGCGAAGCGCATCCGCCAGTGTTCGTGCAACTCCCAGGCGGGAGGCTCCTGGCGGGGGCGAAGCACGTCCAGGAACAGGCGGCCGCTCATGCCGAGGTGGATGAGCGCGCGTGGCGCGCCCGAGCCGTCGAACGGCAGGATCAGATACTTCGAACGTCGCTCCGGAGCTCCGCAGGTCCGGCCGGCCAGACCCCGGACCGCGCGCACCGGGATGGGCCAGCGCAGGTCGGCCCGCCGCAGCTCGACCGCGTCGAGGCGCCGACCGGTGACGTGCGGCGCGAGGCCGCGCCGCACCGTCTCGACTTCGGGTAACTCCGGCACGGCGGGCCCCTGCGCGGGGTCAGCTCCGCGGGCCGACGAAGCCCATGAACGCGTTGATCCCGCCGAGCGGGGCGTTCGGATCGACTTCGTCCTCGAAGCGCAGCGGGAATGGACCGAAGGTGCCTGCCCTGCGGAACGGTCCGACGAGGGCTGCCTGGTCGAGGCCCAGCGGACCGACCGTCATGCGCACCGGGCCTTCGACGGTGTCGCCGCTGTACGTGTAGTCGAGTTGACGGCTGCCGTCGGGGAGGATCATCGTGAAGCCGAGGATCGCCTCGTCGGGAGTCGCCGGCGAGGACTGCAGGTAGCCGACGAAGAAGTTGCCGAGCCCATCTTCTGCGAGGTCGGTCGCGTGCGTCGCGAAGCCGCCATTGGCGTCGCCCAGCACGGTGTGCCCGGTGGGGGCGCCGCTGGCGGGTGCGAGGCGGACCAGCAGGCCGTCTCGGGCGGGGCCGCTGCGGACGATCGAGGTCCCGTCGAGGTCGAAGTCCTGGTCGAAGTCGAGCAGGGCGACGAGTTCGCCGTCGAGGCCGTGATGCAGTGCGGCGGCGGTCTCGGACCCGGACCCGCCGATCGCGCGCGACCATCGCGGTTGGCCGGCGGCGTCCCAGGTCGCCACGAAGACGTCCTGGCCGCCCACCGGGATCAGCGTCTGCTGGGCGATCGTCATCGTCCCCGAGAAGCCGCCGCAGACCGACAGCAGCCCGGAGGAGTCGATCGCGAGGGCCGCGCACGATTCGTCGCCGGCGCCGCCGAAGCCGCTGAGCCAGGCGCACGCGCCGGTGTCCAGATCCATGCCGGCCACGAAGCCGTCACGGCCGCCGACGGACGTCGCACGCTTGCCGTCGAGTTCCACCATGCCGGTGAACTCGCCCAGCACCACCAGCTGGTCGGCGCGGCGCGCGCAGTCGACGATGCGGTGCGTGCCGGCGCCGGTGAAGGCCCGCATCCACAGCGGGTTGCCGGTGGTCTCCGCCAGCGAGGCGGCCCAGGCGGTCTCGCCAGCGCCCGCCACCCCGGTGATCGCGGCTGCGCCGAGCGCGAGGTCGACTGCGAACGAGCCGGCCACCCAGGTGCCGCCCGCGCCATCGGTGGCGACGCAGGTCGCCTCTGCGTCTCCCGAGCCGGTCGGGATCACGGTCCAGTCCTCGGTGGGTGCCGAGCCATTGCCCGAGGGCGGCTGCACGCGCGACAGGAACGCATCGGAGCCGCCGGCCGCGGCGCGGCTCGAGCCCAACCAGTTGGCCGAGCCGCGGATCGAGCCGGCGACCAGGAACGAGCCGTCGAGCGGGTCGTGGGTCACGTCCAGCAGGCGAGCGTCGGACGCTCCGTCCAGCTCGAGCGCGCCCTCCGGCACGCGGCAACCCGCCCGGAACAGGTTGGCATCGAAGTTGGCGCTGGTCGAACCGCTGCTCGCGCCGATCCGTGCGACGACGGTCAGCACGTGTTCACCGCCGCGCTTGGGCGAGCAGTATTCCACCGCGTAGAAGCGGTTCGCCGAGGCCCGGATCGCGTTGGCAACCTCGGTGAAGCGGGTTTGCAGGTCCTGGATGTCGTCGACCAGCACGAAGCCGGACTTGCCCATTCGTCGCAGCACGTCGGCGTCGATCTCACCCTGCAGGCCGATCGTGAAGACCCGGTTCGAGGTCGCGCCGATGGCCGACAAGACCTCCTCTTCGGACACGGTGCCGGCGCGGTCGGTGCCATCGGTGAACACCGCGAGCGAGCCTTCGGTGATCTCCACCTCGGTGTCCGCCAGCAGTTCGGTCTTGCGCGCGTCCAGTGCCTCGAAGGCGCGCAGCACCGCCTCGTTCAGGTTGGTCGTGGTGTCGGGCGCGCCGCGCACCGCGTCGATGCGCGTCTGGATCGTTGCGAGGTCGGCGGAGAAGCCGGAGATCAGCTGGATCCCGCGGCCGTTGCTGGACCCGGGGAAGAACGCGACCGCGATCTCCCGCGCGGTGGCGTTCGGCGAGTCGGGATCCAGCAGCGTCTCGGCGAACCGCTTGGCCGACTCCTTCAGCCGCGGGAGATTGCCGGAGCCGACGATCGAGCCGGACAGGTCGAGGAGCAGCAGCGTCGGGAAGGCGATCTGCCGGGCGATCGGCTGGATCCGCTGCCGGCTCTCGAAGGGAGAGACCTTCTGGCCGTCCTCGAACAGCTCGATCGTCCCCTCGGTGAGCAGGTTCGCGACCGGGTTGCCCTGCGAGTCCGTCGCCTCGAACAGGATCGAGACGTTGGCCGGTGGGCTGGACGACACGTTGGCGCTCAGCACCAGGTCGCCACGGACCACGCCGCCCCCACCGCCGCCGCCCGGATCATCGATGCTGGTTTCGCTGGAGCAGCCTCCCAGGAGGACGAGCACCCCCAGCGGGAGGAGTCCTCCGAGGAGCGCGCGCAGTCCGGTGCGGGAACCGGATCGCTGGGTCTCGACGTACGAAGATCGACGGACCGCGCGGGTCCGCCGCGAGTCTTGATGTTGCATATCCCTACCGCCTCGCCAGCCAGGGTAGTGGCGCGGAGAGGGTCCAGCAATGGGCGGCCGGTCGCTGGCGTCGGCGGCACGACGCCGCGATCCCGGGTCGGGATGGGGAATCTGCGAACCCTGCGCCGCTGCCGTACTATGGAGCGCCGCCTTTCTCGCGGAGTGTTCCTGCCCACACACCATCCCTCGCACCCTGGATCGCGAGGACCCCTCATGGATTCACGTCTCCGCGCGGCTGCCGGCTTCGGCCTCGCCGCCTTCAGCTTCATCGTTCCCTCTCTCCTCGGGCAGGACGCCGCGCCGCTGCACCGCGAGTCGGTCGACCCGCTCGATGCCGCGCTCGCCGACGGTCCGCTCCGGGATCTGGTCGCCGACCGCTTCCTGCTGACCCTCGACCGCGGTTCCGCGGACGCACTCGGCGGTCTCCGGACCGCCATCCGCGCTCACGATCCGGAGGCCGCAGCCCGCGAGGTCGACCGGCTCGAGCAGCGGACCGCCGGCCTCGACCCGGACTTCAGCGCCGCATTGGCCGCCCTCGGCGGCGAGGTGGTGCGCAGCTTCTGGCTGGTGCCGGTGGTGACCGTGCACGCGCCGGGTGTCTCCGCCGATGCGCTCGCGAGTCTTCCAGGGGTCCGCTCGGTGGCTGCCGAGAGCGTTCGCGCGCCCGGCGACCTGGGCGCTCCGACCCCGCTGCCGATCCTGACGTCGACCAACGGTCAGAATCACCGCGCCGACATCGTCCAGCTGCAGGGCGTGCGCGGGCAGGGTGTGACCGTCGCGATCATCGACTCCGGCCTGGACGAGGCGATGGGCACCGCCGGGCGACCTCACCGCACCTTCTACCCCAATGGTCAGCTGTCCAATTCGAGCGGTGGTGGGATCGGCAACAGCCGGATGCTCGCCAACGTGGCCGTCGGCGCGCAGCCGGCCGACGGCAACGGCCTCGACCACGGTACCCGCGTCGCGGGCGTGGCGATCGGTGGCAAGTGGAACGCCAACGCGGTCACCGACGACGGCCACGCGCCGGAGGCCCTGGTGGTGGGGTACTCGCTGACCGACCAGGCGGTGAGCGGCATCACCACGCTGACCACGATGGTTGCTGCCTGGCAGCAATGCGTGGCGGACGCCGCGCGGTTCGGCACGTCGGTGGCGGTCATCAGCTACGACGGGACCAACGACCCCTACTCGCCGGAGCAGCAGGCGATGGACGCGGCCGCCGACGTCGGCGACTTGGCGATCGCCGCGATGGCCGGCAACTCGGCGGGAGTGGATACCTTCTACCAGGCCGCGACCAACCTGCTGGCCGTTGGTTCGGTGACCCACGACCTGCACTCCGTGTCGACGTTCTCCGCGACCGGTCCGATTGCGGGTCCGGTCGAGCCGCGGCTGTATCCGCACCTGATGGGGAACGGTCAGGCGATCGACATGCCGGCTGCCGACAACGAGGGCATCTGGTCGACGCGGGACGGCACGTCCTACTCGGCGCCCCAGGTCGGTGGCGCGATGGCGCTGTTCCGTTCGGTCGCGACCTCCGCCAACCACGACGAGACCCGCGCCGCGGTGCTCGCGACGCTCGACGACCTGCGTGCGGTCGCCAATGGCCAGGACGCCCGCTTCGGGCATGGCTACCTGCGCGACGACCGGTTGGTCGAGCTGGCGCGCGGCAACGTCGGCCGGACCTGGGCCGGAACCGTCGACATCGCGCGCCCGGCCTGGTCGGCCCGACACGCGGTGACCGCTGGCAAGGTCTACTCGGTGGCGCTCGCCTGGTCGCGGCGCGACACCACCGCCGCCCGTTGGTCGGACCTCGACATCTCGGTGCTGGACGCCGGCCTGGAGCTGGTCCACAGCGAGGGCGTGGACGACACCCACCACGTGGTGACCTTCAAGGCTCGCACCTCGGGCAACGTCGACCTCGTGGTCCGCGCGAGCCGCTTCGAGTCGGGGCGGGCCACCCAGGACTTCGGCGTGGCCTTCGCCGAGAACCCGCGGCCGATCGTCCGTCGCTACGGCCAGGGTTGCCCCGGGCCGGCCACCATCGGCCAGGTCCAGTCCACCGAGCCGCTGGGCTTCTCGCGATTCGGCGCGACCGACAGCAACCGGCTGATCGGCGGCGTGTCGCACCGCGCCCAACAGTGGACGCACCACAACACGCTGTTGGCTGCCGCGCCGATCCGGGCGATCGCGTTCCGGCACGACGACATCACCGCACCGAACACCCAGCGGTCGTGGGTCGAGCTGGAACTCTCGGTGGGCTTCACCGAGCTCGCCAACTCGTCGGCGATGTCGACGACCTTCGCGCAGAACGGTCAGACCCGTCGGCAGACGGTGCTGAACCGCAAGCGCATCGCGCTGCCGCTATTCGCGGCGCCGAACCAGGATCGCGACGCATTCGACGTGCTGATCCCGTTCGACCAGAGCTTCTCGCGGCTCTATGACGTCCTCGGGGGCGGGGCCGGCAACGCCCAGGACCTGGTCCTCGACGTGCGTCAGTTCGCGTCGTCGGCTGGCGCGGTCGGGCTCATCTATCCGATCGACGCCGAGATCGATGTGAACCTCGGCCGCACGCTGTGGGCGCCATCGCCGAACGCGACCACCGGCACGATCACCCCGGGACTGGTCGTGCCCTACGCGCTGGTCGGCTCGCTGGCCGGCGGTGTCGCGCCGAGCTTCGAGCTGCCGGTGCCCGCGGCGATCAACACCGCCTACCGGCTGCGTCTCGATGGCGCGCCGGCGACGGCCACCGGGAGCCTCGCGGTGGGGGTCTCCGACACCGGCTACGCCGGAATCCGCCTGCCGGTCGATCTGGGGATCGCCGGCGCGCCGGGTTGCTACGGGCTGGCCAGCCTCGATGTCCTGGTGCCGATGATCTCGTTCCGCAATCAGCTCATCGCCGACATCGCGGTTCCAGGCAACACCGCATTGTTGGGGGCCTCGATCTACCACCAGGCCTGGGTCTTCGATCCATCGGTGAACGTCGGCGGTCTTCTCACCAGCGACGCGATCGAGCAGGTCGTCGGGTTCCGGTGACTGACAGCGCTCCTCGGGCACGTGTCGGGAGGCCTGCCGTGGATCACAAGGCGTTTCCACCGATCCAGCGCGGACCCGATTCCTGTCGATAGGTCCAGCAGGCCTCGCGGCGGGTAAGAGGGCGTGTCTGGGACGAGGAGAACATGGATCCGGGAGCGAAGACGGACAGCGCCACCTGGCTGGGCGGGAGACCGCGGCCCGGTCGTAGTGCACGCACGAATCGACGGGCGGCTGGCTGGCGCTGGGCGGCCCTGCTCGTGTTCACGACCGGCGTGCTGGCCGGCCCGCGGTTGCTGCATGGCCTTCGTGCGATGCCTCCGGACGAGGCATGGTCGATTCCCGTCGGAGCGGACGCGCCCCGGCCGAACATCGTCTTGGTCCTCGCCGACGACCTGGGTTGGGGGGATCTGCGCAGCTACGCGGCGGAGTCCCGCATCCCGACTCCGCATCTCGACCGGCTGGCTGCGGAGGGGTACGGCTGCTCGATGCCCACAGCTCCGCCAGCGCGTGTACGCCGTCTCGCTACGGGATCCTCACCGGCCGCTATGCCTGGCGCGGACGCTTGCAGGAGCGGGTGTTGTACGAATGGGATCCACCGCTCATCAGCGCGGAGCGGGAGACGATGCCGGAACTGCTTCGTAGCGCCGGCTACCGCACCGCCTGTATCGGCAAGTGGCATCTCGGCTGGGATTGGCCGCTGACTGGTGGCGGTCACGTCTCCGATCACTACGACGGGCCCCATGTGCCGCGCTCCGCGGCTCAGGAGATCGAGGCGAGCATCGACTGGACCCAGCCGATCCCCGGCGGTCCGACCTCCCACGGATTCGATCGATACTTCGGGGACGACGTCCCCAACCAGCCACCCTATGTGTTCTTCGCGGATGATCGGGTGCTGCAGGTGCCCGATGCCCGCAAGCCCGTCGATCTCCGGGGCGTCGACGGTCCGGCGGTGCGGCATTGGCGCGTCGAACGGGTACTGCCCCGGCTCTCCGAGGAGTCGTGTCGCTTCGTTCGCGACGCGTGTCGCGAGTCGCCCGAGCGACCGTTCTTCCTGTATCTGTCGTTGACGTCTCCTCACACGCCGATCGTGCCTACGCGCGAGTTCCTCGGGCGAACCGATGTGGGGCCCTACGGCGACTTCGTCATGCAGACCGACCACGTCGTAGGTCGACTCATGGAGGTCCTGCAGGACTGCGGCATCGCCGAGCGGACCCTCGTGGTGTTCACCTCGGACAACGGCTCACCGGCGCGTAGCGGTATCGGGACCGAGGGAGCGATCGGTTCGGTGATCGGCAAGTTCGGTCACCGGCCCGCCGGTGATTGGCGCGGTCTCAAGGGGGATGCATGGGAGGGCGGTCATCGGGTTCCGATGATCGTTCGCTGGCCGGAT
Organism: bacterium; assembly: GCA_030432695.1. GTDB lineage: Bacteria > Planctomycetota > UBA1135 > UBA1135 > UBA2386 > JAUILN01. Next base: position 377,823 of record JAUILN010000006.1, read on the forward strand.
CGAATCGCTGCGTCGCGAACGTCTCGTCGCATGACCGTGCTCACCGATCTCTACCGGACCTTTGCGAGATTGGCAGGTGTGCCGGTTCCGAGCGAGGCCGGCGAGGACAGCTTCGATCAATGTCCGGAGTGGGTCACTGCGACCCGGACCGGGCCGACGCGAGACACCATGGTCCACCATTCCCAGGTCGGAGTCTTCGCGTTCCGGCGTGGGCCCATGAAGCTCATTCTCGGAACCGGTTCGGGCGGCTATAGCCGGGATCCGGTCGCGGTGACGGGTATCGACGGGCAGCTCTACGACTTGGAGCGTGATCCTCGGGAGCGCGTCAATCTCTGGGTGCACGCGATCGACGTGCGCGAGTCCTTGTCGGCCGAACTGCAGGCGCAGCGGGATGCCGACCGCAGTTGGTTCGGAGCGACGACGGCCGAGTCAGGGTCGGCATCGGTCGGCGTGGCTCCTCGTCCGCCGCGCTGAGATGCAGGGGACACCGGAGAAAGACGCTTGGCGTGGCCCGGCGGGCGCGCGAACCTGCTTGCATGATCAGGATCGTGCATGCCGTACCACTAGCCATCGGTCTCTTCGCCTCGATTCCGATCGCTCAGGATCCCGCTGCCCGGTCGACCCGCCCCCACGTGGTCGTGATCCTGGCCGACGATCTCGGCTGGGGTGATCCACAGTGCTACGCGCCGGATTCGCTGATCCCCACGCCGCATCTCGATGCCCTCGCCGCAGCGGGCCTGCGATGCACCGACGCGCACAGTCCGTCGAGCGTCTGCTCGCCGACCCGCTACGGGCTGCTCACCGGCCGTTACGCCTGGCGAGGTCGGCTGAAGAAGCAGGTGCTGTGGGCCTGGGACCCGCCGTTGCTCGAGGACGAGCGCGTAACGCTGCCCGAGTTCCTCCGCGAGGCCGGCTACCGCACGGTCTGCATCGGCAAGTGGCACCTCGGCTGGGAATGGCCGCTGCGCGGTGGGGGTTCGAGTGCCGACGGCGTCAGTGGCGCGCACATCACACCGGAGGCTCGCGAGACGATGGGCGCGGTGATCGACTGGGACCGTCCGCTCGGCGGCGGCCCGCTCGCGCACGGTTTCGACTCCTACTTCGGCGACGACGTCCCGAACTTCCCGCCCTACACGTTCCTGCGCGACGACCGACCCGTGGTGCGGCCGACGGTCGACAAGCCGGCGCAGATGTATGGCGTGGCGGGTCCGTCGGCCCCGGCCTGGGACCTCACCGTCGTGATGCCGCGATTGGTCCAGGAGGCCTGCGCCTGGATCGATGCGCATGCCCGCTCGTCGCGTGCGACAGAGCCGTTCTTCCTGTACCTGCCACTCACCGCGCCGCACACACCCATCGCTCCGAGCATGCACTACGACGGCATGTCGGAGGCTGGTCCCTACGGCGACTATGTGGCACAGGTCGACGCGGTGGTCGGCCATGTTCGCGCCGCGTTGGTCCGTAACGGTTTCGAGGACGACACCCTCTTGGTGTTCAGCTCCGACAACGGCTCGCCGGCACGGCATGGTGCCGGCATGAATGGGCCGATCGGCTCGGTCATCGCCAAGTTCGGCCACGAACCGTCGGGGCCCTGGCGTGGCTTGAAGGGCGACGCCTGGGAGGGCGGCCATCGCGTGCCGCTGTTGGTGCGCTGGCCGGGGCACGTTGCGGAGGGCCGGGTTTCGAACCACCCGGTGGTGCTCACCGACCTCTATCGGACCATTGCACGGGTGGTCGGACACGAGGTCGGCGAGTCCGCCGGCGAGGACAGCTTCGACATGGGACCCGAGTGGTTCGGTGTCGACCATGTCGGGCCGCCGCGCACCACGATGGTCCACCACGCCCACCTTGGCGCCTTCGCCTACCGTCGTGGTCGCTACAAGCTGATTCTCGATCCCGGTTCGGGCGGCTTGTCGAACTACACTCCCGCGGACGATGGGCCGGAGGGTCAGCTCTACGACCTCGACCTGGATCCGGGCGAGACCGACAACCTGTGGCGTGACGAGCCGGAGCTCGTGGAGTTGATGAAGGCCGAGCTTGCGGCGTTGCGACGCTGATCGACTGCTGCCAGCTTCGACCTGCACGAGAACTCCCGGGACTGCCGGCGGCAGGGTGGGGCGGGATTCCCTTGCACGGCGGACCGTCGACCACGCGGTCGCCTGGTTCTTCCTCCACCGCGATCGGTTCCGCTCGCTCGGAGCGGAGGTCCGGCGCGTGAACGCAGCGCTGCGCGAGCGTCGCGGGAGCGGGGACTACCGGAAGTCCGTCGCCCGGCAGGCGGCGCGCCGAGGGCCGGCTCGGGAGCGGCCACCCTCGCAACCGTCCGCGGATCCGCGCGTCGCGCCCGCCACCGCGTTGCGCGCTGCCAGCACCTGCGGTCCCACCGTCGGGCCGGGAATCCTTGGTCCCTCGTTTCGCCGGGGAGGTCGTTGGCATGAACCGGGGCAGAACGCTTCCCGAGGACTCTCCACGATTCTCAGAACCCTCCTCGCGGCCGCGCTGGCGGCTTCTCCGATCCTCGCGCAGGGCCTGGCCTCTCCGTTCGATCTGCAGCCCGGCGAGCAGTACCGGATCCTGGCGGTCACCGACTCCGGTCGGGACGCGCTCTCGGCCGACATCGCCGACTCCGACGCCTTCGTGCGCGCCGATGTCGGCGCCTACCCGGCGCTGCTCCAGTTGGCCGCGAACTGGCAGGCGTTGGTCAGCACGCCCTCCGTGTCGGCGAGCGTGCACACCGGCACGGCGGGCGGGGGCGGGGTGCCGATCTACCGGCTGGACGGCGCCCGCGTGTTCGACGACTTCGCCCACATGTGGGGAACGGCAACGCGGCCACCGCTGGTCCCGCCGGACATCGCTGCGGGCGGAGCCCGAACGTCGCGCACGACCTGGACCGGCACCTCGAGCACCGCGCAGACCGACGCGGCGCTGGGCGATCCGAGCGGCCTGACGCGCAACGGCGTCCCGGTCGTGGCGCACACCGTCTGGATCGACGGCCTCCCGTTCGCCCAATCGGAGACCCGTGCCCGCTACGCCCTGTCCGATGTCATCTCGGTGCCGTATCTGGCCGGCGAGACGCTGCGGGTCGGCGTACCGGCCAACCCCGAGGTGTTCCTGACGGGCCGGACCTCGAAGCCGGTGGTCGGCCAGACCTGGGACCCGATCGTCGACCACACGAACCTGCTGGGCCTGGAGCTGTTCACGCAGGCGGCATCGGTCGATGCGAGTGCTGTGCTGTCGGCGACCAACGCGCTCGACATCACGATCGGACTGCGCTGATTCTCGGGAGTGGTGGATGCCGCGCCGAGCTTCGGACGACCATGGTCCATCCACGGACCCGTTCAGTCTCCGGTCGGGTCGGGGGCCGGTCCGCCCGCACTCCGGATCCGAACGGCGGATGCCGCGCGTCCGTGCAGGACCAGGAAGGCAGCCGGGGCGAGGGTCAGGGCCATCAGCGTTGCCCCCGCCACGCCTCCCGCGATCGCGATCGCGAGCGGCGGCCAGAACCCGCCACCACCGAGGACCAACGGCGTGAACCCGGCCATCGTGGTGATCGTCGTGGACAGCACGTGGCGCGAGGCGTGCACCACGACCTCCCGGATCGCCGTCGGATCGCCGCTCCGGGCTTCCGGAGACGCATCGAGGGCTGCGAGGACCACGATCGTGTCGTTGATCGCGATCCCGACCAGGCCCATCGTGCCGATGATCGCCATGAAGCCGAAGGGGAAGCCGGATCCCCAGAGCGCGAAGAGGCCCATGCCGATCGCGAGCAGGCCGACGAACGCGATCAGCAGCGCGATGCGGAACGAGCGGAACGTCAGGACCAGGACCGTTCCCATCAGGGTCACGATCAGTCCGACGGATGCCATCAGGTCCTCGACCGAGTCGTTGCGCTTCGCCTGCTCGCCACCGAACTGCACCGTGTAGCCCTCGGGGATCTCGAGTCCGGCGCTCTCGATCCGCTGCGAGAAGTCGGCCAGCACCTTCGCGGGCAGCACGCCGGCCGTGAGGTAGCCTTGCACGGTGTTGACCAGCCGACCGTCGCGCCGCGCGAGCGTCGCGACCTGCGGTTCGAGCCGGAGTTCGCCGACCGCGGACAGCGGCAGCCAGCCCATCTCGCCGTCCGTCCCGATGCGCGCGATGTTGAAGGAGCGGATGCGTTGCATGTCCTCCCGCTCGCGATCCGAGAGGCGGACCCGGACCGGCAGCTCCTCGGAACCCTCGAGGATCGATCCGCCGAGGTAGCCCTCGAGTGCCGCATCGAGCTCGTCCGCGATGGTCACGTTGTCGAGGCCGGCGCGGCGCATGGCTTCGTCCTCGACGACGAACTCCAGGTGGGGCATCCCCATCGAGAGCGTCGTGCGGGTCCGGGTGACGTCGGGGACCTCGCTGAGGACCAGGCGCACCCGATCGCCCAGTTCGTTCAGGACCTCGGCATCCGGTCCGAAGATCCGGAGTTCGATCGGGGCGTTGAACGGTGGGCCCTGTTCGAACTGGCGGACGACGACCGCCGCGCTCGGAAGGCCGTAGGTGAGTTCCGTCTGCAGCTCGCGAATGACGCGGGTCGTGTGTTCGGAGTTCGCGAGGGTGACGATGCCCTGTGCGAAGTTGGCGGCCCCCTTCTGGTTGCCGATCATGTTGTAGTAGACCTGCGGGGCGCTGTTGCCGACGTACCACGACACGCGGGTCACCTCGGCATGCCGGCGGATGATCTCGCGTGCTCGTTCCGTGATCCGTGAGGTCTCGTCGATGCCGGCATGGTGTGGCAGGTGCATCACGATGGTGAACTGGTCGCGATCCGCCGCGGGGAAGAACTGCTCGACCATGTCTCGCCGACGCATGAAGCCCACCGCTGCGAGCAGGACCACCGCCAGCATGGTGAGCCGGGGCCACGCCAGCAGGAAGTCGAGCACCCGCCTGTAGCCGGACACGAGGGTCCGGCTGTGGAAGCCCTCGCGCCACCACCCCGCGCGGCCGTGGCTCGCGCCGAAGATCCCGGACAGCGCCGGGATGACGGTCATGGCCAGCAGGAAGGAGCTCACCAGCGCGAGCATGACGCTGAGCGCGATCGCGCTGACGAACTCGCCGCTGCCGCCGGGCAGCAGGGCGATGGGGAGGAAGGCCAGGATCGTGGTGGCGGTCGAGCCCAGCAACGGGGCGGCGAGGTGGCGCACGCTCGCCGTGATCGCGTCGCGCTTCGTGTCGCCGCGGCGCAGGCGGCTGCTCACCTCGTCGACGAGGATGATCGCGTTGTCGATCAGGAGGCCCAGCGACAGGATCAGGCCGGTGACCGACATCTGGTGGATGGGGATGCCGAGGAACCACATGCCCGCCAGCACCATCAGGCTCGACAGCGGCAGGGACAGGCCGACGACGAGCGCGGCGCGCCATCCCATCATGAAGAACATCACCAGCACCACCATCAGCCCGCCGAGGGCGAGGTTGGTCAGGAGTTCATCCAGTCGGCCTCGGGTGTAGGTGCTCTGGTCGAACAGCACCTCGTAGTGGATGTCCGGTGGCAGGCTCTGCACGAACGGCGCGAGGTCGGCGCGCAGGGTCTCCACCCAGCGGTCGACCCGCTGGCCGGGACCCATGCGGACCCCCACGGCCACGCCTCGCCGGCCGTCCATCAGCGCGAGTTCCTGCGGCGGCTCTGCGACCCCTTTCACCACCGTGGCGATGTCGCCGATCGTGGTGGCCTGGCCGTCGGTGCCCCGCCGCACGGGGATCCTCCGGATGCTCTCGATCGCGGACAGTTCGCCGGCGACCTCGATCGAGAGGTTGGTGGTGGGCGACCGCATCCGGCCCGCGGTCACCTTGGCGTCCGTCCGTTCGATCGCCTGCGCGACTTGGCGCGGCGTCAGGCCGTAGCCTGCCATGTCGGCCGCCGAGAACTCGACGCGCACTTCCTCGACCGGCGCCCCGAACGTCTTCACGAACTCGGAGCCGTTCCGCACGCGCATGCGGTCCTCCAGGTCCTTGGCGAGACGCCGCATGACTCCGAGCGGGGCATCTCCGTCACCGTGCCAGACCAGTGCGGCGAGGAACGTGAACGCGCCCTGCGACTTGTCGTCGAGCACCGGGGCCGACGCGCGGGCCGGCAGGGTCGGATGGATCTCCTCGAGCCGGTCGCGGATCTTCGACCAGACCGGTTGGATGTCGACGACTTCGTCCCGTAGTTCGACGGAGACCAGCGAGGCACCCGGTCGGGAGCTGGAGCGCAGCACTTCGATCTCGTCCAGTTCGCGAAGTGCCTCCTCGACCTTCTCCGTGACCAACGCATCCACCCGTTCCGCGCTCGCGCCCGGGTACATCGTCAAGATCGTGGACCAGCGCGGTGTGAGCTCGGGGTCCTCACGGCGCGGCAGGATGCGGAAGGCGGACAGTCCGGCGACGACGATCAGCAGGATCGACAGGACGAGCAGCTGCCGGTTGCGGAAGAACAGGTCCGCCATCTCAGTCTTCCTGCGCGACCTCGACCCGCTGTCCGGCGACGACCCGGTCCGTGCCGGAGCGCACGATGCGGTCTCCGTCGTGCAGGGTGCCGCTCACGTAGGCGCGTTCGCCGTCGGTGAAGATCACCTCGAGCAGGCGTCGTGATACGCGGGTGATCCGGCCGTCGTCCTCGAGTGCGTAGCAGGACCAGAGCCCGCGGGGGGCCCGGGTCAGTGCCGAGATCGGGATCCAGAACCCTTCGGCTTCGACGGTCTCGCGGGCCAACAGGCGCACGATCTCGCCGGGCACGGCGGGCTGGCTCAGCCGCACGAACACGGGCCTCGTGCGGGTGATGGGGTCGAGTTCGGGCAACAGGGCCACGACCTCGGCCGTCTCGCGGCGCGATCCGACCTGGACGACGATCTCCTCGCCGACCACGAACCGGCCGGCGACCGATTCAGGGACCCCGATGCGTGCCTCGGGAGCTGCGTCCTCGACCAGCCGCACGACCGTCGTTCCGGCGTCGACCACCGTGCCCTCGTCCAGCCGTCGGAGGCTGACGACGGCGTCGTACGGTGCGAACAGGGTGCTCTTCTGGAGTTCGAGGTTCAGCTCGGCGACGCGTGCTTCCTCCTGCGCCACGACCGCCGCCTGCGCGGCGAGGCGTTCCTGGCGCGCGCCTGCTTCGAGTTCGGCCAATGCCTGCCTGGCTACCGTCTCGCGGGCTCGGGCGGCGTCCTTCTGCCGCTCGATCTCATCGAACTCCGACTGCGCGGCGACCCTGCGCTCGAGGAGTTCGGCGACGCGGCCGTGCCGCAGCACCAACTCGCCGAGCTCGGCTTCCCGTTCCCTGACCAGGGCGCGCGCCTGCTCCATGACGAAGGGCCGTGCGCCCGCGATCAGCTCGTCGCGTTGGGCGAGCGCCGCATCCAGACGTGCCTGGGCGACCGCCCGTCGTGCTTCCAGCAGGGCCGTGTCGAGGCGGGCGATCGCGGCTCCCGCGGCGATCCTCTGTCCCTCGTCGACCAAGATCTCGACGACCTTCCCGCCCCGTTCGAACCCCAGGTCGGAAGTGCGTCGAGCGACGATCCGACCGGTGAAGTAGCGCTCGACCGCGTAGCCGTCCCGTCGCTGCAGGGTCTCCACCGCGACCGGCACGGCGCGGGGTTCGGGCGCCGTCGAGTCCGCCTCCCGGCCGTCGCACGCTCCGCCGACTGCGGATACCCCGAGCAGGAGGCAGGCCGTGCCGACTCCGAGGCTCAGGTTCCGGATCGTCATCACTTCACGTGGGTTCATCATGATGCCGACGGCCTCCCGGGCGGCCGGTGCGAGACCGGGCTCGTTGGGCGAGCCTCCCGCTCCGGGGTTGCCTCGCTGCATCCCGGACCGCGTCGACCTCCAAGATCGCGGCACACGGTAGGGGATCCGTCTGCCACCGCTCCTGGTGAATCCCGGACCGCGTCTTCCGCTGGTCGGGACCGGCGATCCGGTCGCCCGCTCCGCGCTGCCGGGGCTTTCCCGCCGTCCGGCATGTCGTGGAAGTGGTCCTGGCCCGAAAGTGTGGTTGCATGGAGCCGGTGATACCGGGGGTTGGGTGTGCGGCTCCAGGCCGTCCGCTGCGGTCGGATGCGGCTTAACGCTTCTGCCTGCAATGGTTTGGATCGGCTCCGGGAAAAACGCAGGTCGGTCGTTAGTCTGCTTGGATGGGAGATGAGGATACGCCCGATCAGATGACGCGCACGCCGGACGCCTCCCCTTCGTGCAGCGGATCGGACTCGGCCTCGCCCGGGGGCGATCTCCGCGACCACGTCACCCTCACCCAGTCTCCGACCACGCGGCACGTGCTGTCGCACCAGGGGGGGGCGGTGGAGGGGCAGGTTCTGGGGATCCTCCCTCCGCAATATCCCGAGTGGCTTGGCAGCCGTCGCTTCTGTCGGGACCACGGCTGCCGCTTTCCCTATGTGGTCGGCGCGATGGCCGGTGGGATCTCGAGCGTCTCGATGGTCCTGGCGGCAGCCCGGGCCGGCATCCTCTGCTATCTGGGCAGCGGTGGGGTCCGGCTGGACGTGCTCCGCGCCTGGGTCGACGAGATCCGCAGCGAGCTCGGCGGGAGCGGCGCCCCCTGGGGCGTGAACCTGCTCCATGCCCCCGGTGAGGAAGGGCTCGAAGCGGCAACGGTGGAGTTGCTCCTCAGCCGCGAGGTCCGGCGCATCTCGGCCTCGGCCTTCGTCCGGCCGACCGCGCCCCTGGTCAAGTACGCCTGTGCCGGTCTGAAGCTCGATGCTCGAGGGGCGCTCCAGAGGCGCCAGCGGGTGTGCGGCAAGATCTCGCGCGTCGAGACGGCGCGGATGTTCCTCGCTCCGCCGCCGGGTGAGCTGCTCCGCAGGCTGCAGGCTTCCGGCGAGCTGACCGCGGAGGAGGTCGCCCTCGCGTCCCGGTATCCCCTGGCCGACGCCATCACGGTGGAGGCGGACTCCGCCGGGCACACCGACCGCCAGGTGATGGGTGCGATCCTGCCGACGATCCTGGATCTGCGGAGTGCTCGTGTCGCCATGCAGGAGCCGGAGTGCGCGTTGCACATCGGCGCCGCCGGTGGGATGGGGACGCCGCCCGCCGTCGCGGCAGCGTTCGCCATGGGGGCCGACTACGTGCTGACCGGTTCGGTGAACGCAGCGACCCGGGAGGCGGGCCTGTCCACCAAGGCCAAGGAGATGTTGGGGGCGGCCGGGGTTGCCGACACCGCGATGGCGCCCTCGGCAGACATGTTCGAGTTGGGCGCGCAGGTGCAGGTGCTCAAGCGCCAGACGATGTTCGCCGCGCGCGCGACCGAACTGCGTCGTCTCTTCGACACCTACGACGGCCTCGACCAGATCCCGGGGCCCAAGCGGGAGCAGCTGGAGAACAAGGTCTTCCGCGCCTCGCTGGACGCCGTCTGGGAGGAGACCCGGCGCTACTGGGCGGGGCGCAAGCCCGAGATCCTCGAAGGGATCACCGCCAGGCAGCAGATGGCCCTCGTGTTCCGCTGGTATCTCGGCAGGTCGGCCCGGTGGGCGATCGAGGGCACGCCGGGGCGGGAGATCGATTACCAGCTGTGGGCCGGTCCCGCGCTGGGGAGCTTCAATGAGTGGGTTCGGGGCAGTTGGCTCGAGCCCCTGGAGAACCGCGGCGTGGTGGACGTGGCCCTCAATCTCCTCGAGGGCGCGGCATACCACGCGCGCATGCAGGCGCTCCGCCAGGCAGGTGTCCAGATCCCCTGGAAGGACACGAGCTTTCGGCCGCGCCGGCTGCTGCTCCAGCAGTCGGCATCTTCGTCGGCCGGGGCATTGGGGACTCAGCCATGAAATTCGAGCCTATCGCGATCACCGGTATGAGTGCGATCTTCCCCGGTGGGAAGGACAAGCGCGAGGTCTGGCAGGTCATCATGGAGGGGCGCGATTGCGTCACCGAGGTTCCGCCGGCGCATTGGCTGGTGGAGGACTATTACGACCCCGACCCCCGGGCCACCGACAAGATCTACTGCTCCCGTGGTGGCTTCCTGCCCAAGGTGCCCTTCGATGCGGCGGCCTTCGGGATTCCTCCCAGCGTCCTGCCGGCGACCGATATCTCGCAGATCCTCGCCCTGATCGTCGCGGATCGGGTCATCGCCGATGCCGAGGCGAACAGCAGGACGGCCCTCGACCGGGAGAACACCAGCATCTTCGTCGGGTTCAGCGGTGCGACCAATCTGGTCTCCCACATGTCGGCGCGCATGGCGCGACCCGTCTGGGTCAAGGCCATGCGAGAGTCCGGCATGCCCGAGTCGGAGATCGACGCGCTCTGCGAGCGGATCCTCGAGCACTACGTGCCATGGCAGGAGAACACCTTCCCCGGTGTCCTGCCGAATCTCGTGGCCGGTCGCATCGCCAACCGGCTCGACCTGGGAGGCACCAACTGCACCGTCGATGCTGCCTGCGGAAGCTCATTGGCGGCGGTCCAGGCCGCGGTCAACGAACTGCATCTCGGTCGGAGCAGCACGGCCCTCGCCGGCAGCGTGGACACGCAGAACTCCCACATGGGCTTCGCCTGCTTCGCCAAGACCGGGGTGCTCTCTCCCACCGGCGACTGCCGCCCGTTCAGTGCCGACGCCGACGGCACCGTGCTGGCGGAGGGTGCTGCCATGGTCGTCCTGCGGCGGCTCGCCGATGCCGAGCGAGACGGTGACCGCATCTACGCGGTGCTGCGCGGTCTCGGCTCTTCCTCGGACGGCCGTTCGCGCAGTGTCTATGCGCCGCGTCCGGCTGGACAGTCTCGGGCCCTGCGTCGGGCCTACGAGATGGCCGGCTATGGCCCGGACACGGTGGGGCTTCTGGAGGCCCATGGCACGGGAACGGATGCCGGGGACATCGGGGAGTTCAAGGCGGCCAGGAAGGTCTTCGACGAGTCGGGGCGGACCTCCCGCCAATGGTGCGCGCTGGGGACCGTGAAGTCGCAGTTCGGCCATGCCAAAGGTGCCGCCGGCATGGCTGCCCTGTTCCGGGGCGTCATGGCCCTCAGCCACAAGGTGCTCCCTCCGACGATCAAGGTCTCCGAGCCCCACCCGCGGCTCTCGATCGAGGACAGCCCGTTCTACCTCAATACCGTCACGCGGCCCTGGTGGCACAGTGCGCCCCATCCCCGCCGGGTCGGGGTCAGCGCGTTCGGGTTCGGCGGCTCCAACTTCCATGCGACCCTCGAGGAATACGACAAGGGCTCGGTTCGGCTTCGCGCCTTGCCGGCCGAGGTCGTTCCGTTTGCCGCCGAGTCGGATGAGGGGCTGAAGCAGCGGTGCGACGCCGTGCTGCAGCGGATCCGTTGCGAGAATCCGCCGTCGCTCCAGGCGGTGGCTTGGGCCCAGGTGGCCGAACTCGAGGCGGGGGCGCCGGTCCGTCTGGCGCTCGTCGCCACCTCCATCGAGGAGCTCGAAGGGCAGCTCGCGAAGGTGATCGCCGACAGCGCTCCGGCCGCCGGCGCGACGTCACCGAAGATCCACTACGGAAGGGCGACGACGACGCCCAGGGTCGCCTTCCTGTTTCCCGGGCAGGCGAGTCAGCGGGTGTCGATGGGGCAGGAGCTCGCCATGGCCTTTCCCTCGTTCCACGAGGTGTGGGCGGGCGCCGGGGGGGAACTCCTGGATGGCGAGTCCTCGCTGCTCGACGTGGTCTTCCCGCGGCCGACTTCCGATCCGAAGGAGCGGCAGGCGCAGGCCGAGCGCCTCATGGATACGCGTTGGGCGCAGCCTGCCATGGGGGTTGGCAGCATGGCGTACCTCGCGCTCCTGGAGTCGTGCGGGGTGGTTGCCGATTGCCTGGCGGGACACAGCTACGGCGAGTTGAGCGCACTGGCCGCTGGTGGCGCCCTCGCGCGCGACGAACTGGTGCGGATCAGTCGGCAACGCGGAGAGCTGATGGCTGCCGCGGGTGGCGGTACGGGCATGACGGCCATCCATGCCGATCCCGAGACGGTGGCCGGACTGCTCGACGGAGTGCCGGGCGTCGTCCTCGCGAACCAGAACGGTCCGGGGCAGTCCGTGGTGGCGGGAGCGATCGAGGAACTCGAGGTCGTCGAAGCCCGATGCCGAGACCGCCAGGTGCGTCACACCCGCCTGAAGGTGTCGGCCGCGTTCCATTCCCCTCATATGGAGCCCGCCGCCGAGCGGTTCCGGGCGGTCCTGGATCAGAGCCGGCTCGGTGCTGCGTCGGTCCCGGTGTACCGGAACGACGGCCGGTCCGCGTTCGCCGACGACCCGGGGGAGATCGCCGGCCAACTGGCGGAGCAGCTCGTCCAGCCGGTCCGCTTCAGTGACATGATCGCCGGGATGGCGGGGGCTGGAGTCGATCTCTTCGTCGAGGTCGGCCCTGGGCAGGTGCTCACCGGGTTGGTGCGCAGGCTCCACGGCGATGCCTCGGCAGCGCCTCGGGCCGTCTCGCTCGATGCCTTCGCGGGCAGCGACCTGACCGGTTTCCTGGTCGCTCTCGCCGAGCTCTACGCGGCGGGTGTGAACGTCCGGTTCGACGCGCTCTGGGAAGGCTATGACCGGGAGGAACTCGCGGCCGAGCGTTCCTCCAGGTCGGGCTACGTCGTGCACGTCGACGGCTGCAACTACGGCAATCCCTACCCGCCGAAGGGCGGGGCCGCCGCCCTGCCGCCGCCGCAACCGGAGCGTCCTGCGGTTCCGCAGCGGTCCGCGAGTCCGGAGCTCCCTGCATCGGAGGTGCCTGCAACGGATGTCCCTGCATGGGAGGTGCCTGCGCCGGCTCGTCCCGTGCTCACCGGGAGTCCTTCGGCGAACGGTGCCGTCGATCCGGGTTGGATGGCGGCGCTGCTGGCCGTGCAGGAACAGACGGCTCGAGCCCAGAAGACCTTCCAGGAGGCGATGGCCAACAGCCACGAGCAGTTCCTGGCTGCGACCCAGCGGGGCATGGAGGGCATGCTGGCAGCCGCGCAGGGCGTCGCACCCGTGTTCGCGCGCGGAGGGAGCGTGATGGCCCCGGCGCCTGCGGTCCTGCCGGCTCCAGGCCTGTCCGCTCCCGTGGGGCAGGTGGCGCTCGTGGTTCCGGTGGCCCCATCGCTCGGAGAGGGCGAGGCGGGCCAGGCTCCCGTCGAGCAGGCACCCACTGCGGAGGCGCTCGGAAGCGGGGTCGGCTTCACCGCCGAGCAGATCGCCAACAGGGTGCTCGAGCTGGTCTCGGAGTCGACCGGTTACCCCGTGGACGTGCTCGACCTGGAAACCGAGATGGAGGCGGGACTCGGCATCGACTCGATCAAACGGGTGGAGATCCTGAGTCGCCTGCAGGAGGAGATCCCGTTCCTCGAGGACCTCGAGATGGGCGATGTGGTCGGCCTCGCGTCGATCGGGGACATCATCGACTACATCGAGCGGTCGGTCCGGTCCGGGTCGACCTCGGGGGCGTCCCCCGCGGTCGCTCCCGCGGAGTCCGCGAACGGCTCGGAGGACCCAGCAGTGGGCGCCGTTCCCGATGCCGAGGAGCTGGGCCAGAAGGTCCTGGCGATCGTGTCCGGATTGACGGGGTACCCGGTGGAGGTGCTCGACCTCGAAACCGAGATGGAGGCGGGTCTGGGCATCGACTCCATCAAGCGGATGGAGATCCTGAGTGAGCTGCAGCAGCAGGTCCCGGGCATCGAGAACCTCGACGTGAACGAGGTGGTCGGTCTGAAGTCGCTCGGCGACATCATCGACTCCATCCGCGGAACCTCTCGGTCTGGGAGCGAGGGGGCGACCTCCTCTGCTGCCGGCGTGCCGGGGTTCGGTGCTCCCCGGCGGGTGCCGCGTCCGGTGCCTGCGGGCCTCGGGGTCGCGCACGATCGTCTGCAGAAGGTCGAGCGGCTCATGCTGCTCGCGTCCGGATCGGGCCCCGATCGGGAGGTCGCGGAGGCGATGGTGCGGATGCTCTCCGAGAGGGCGATCGACGTCCGGGTCGGGAGCGAGGTCGTGGACGGCAGCGACGGCCTGATCGTGCTGACCGGTCTCCGCGACTTCGAGCTGCCGGAGGAGGCGCTGCAGGTGCAGCGTGAGGCATTCCGGCAGGCCCGGAAGTTCGCGCAGCAGCCGGCCCGGCACCTCTTCGTGACCGTGCAGGATACGGGGGGCGGCTTCTGTCATCGTGACGCCTGCGAGCTGCGATCCTGGATGGGGGGATTGGCAGGGCTGGCCAAGACCGCCTCCCACGAATGGGAGCCGTGCGAAGTCCTGGCCGTCGATCTCGAGCGTGCGGATCGCTCCGCCGCCGAGCTGGCTCGCGTCCTCGTCGCGGAGCTCGGGCATCTCTCGGCCCACCTCGAGGTCGGTCTTCCCGCGTCGGGCGAGCGGTGTGAGGTGGTCGAGGAGGTCGTCGCCGGCGAGCGTGTCGATCCTGCGGCCTCGCCGCTCCCTGGCGAGCCGGTCCTGATCGTGTCGGGCGGTGGTCGTGGCATCACCGCGCACGTGCTGCGCGAGCTGGCCCGCCACGGTCGACCCCGGGTCGTGATCCTCGGTCGAACCCGGCTGGTCGACGAGGATCCGGCCTGGCGCGATGCCGAAGACGAAGCGGCTCTGAAGAGCGCCCTGGTGCACCGTGCGCAGGCCGCCGGGAAGCCGGTCGATCTGGTCGCGATCGGCGCACAGGTGCGGCGGATCCTGGCGGTCCGGGAGATCCGCGCGAATCTCCAGGAGCTGACCGGCGCCGGCCTGGAGGTGAGCTACCACTCCGTCGACCTGCGGAGCGCGGCCGAGGTCGAGGCTGCTGTCGCCGAGGCCCGGCAGCGATGGGGACGGATCGACGGGATCCTCCACGCGGCGGGAGTGATCGCGGACAAGGTGATCGCGGAGAAGACCGATGCGCAGTTCGACTCGGTCTTCGACACCAAGGTCGTAGGGCTGCAGAACCTCCTCGCTGCGACCGCCGCGGACGCACTCCGGTTCCTCGTGCTGTTCTCGTCCGTCGCGGCCCGATACGGCAATGCCGGGCAGTGCGACTACGCGATGGCCAACGAGGTGCTCAACCGGGTGGCGTGGGCGCAGCGTCGGCAGCGGGACGCCGGCTGTCTGGTCAAGTCGTTGGGCTGGGGGCCGTGGGACGCGGGGATGGTGGGGCGGGAGCTCGGCAAGCTGCTGCGCCAGAACGGCGTGCCGCTGATCGGTCCGGACGAGGGTGGTCGGCTGTTCTGCGAAGAGCTGTTCGCCGCCGATCCATCGGTCGTCGAGGTGCTCCTGTGTGGGAGTGCCGATGCCTGAGAGCAAGGAGCAATGGCCTGTCTCTCCCATGCCGCCTGCGCCGGACCGGGTCCCTCCGGCGCCGCGGCTGCCCGAGGGGATGTCGACACCGCACGGGGTCGGCGTGTCCGGTCGTCCCGCCGACTTCGTCGCGCGGTGGGCGGGGCAGCTCGGTGAGGTGCACGCCGGGTTCCTCCGTGTCATGGAGGAGCAGCAGGCGGCGTTCCTGGCGAACCAATGGGGGCTGCAGCAGCGTCTCCTCGCATCGGGCACGGCCGCGGTGGGTGTCGAGATGGCCGCTCACGTCGCCGGACTCGTCGATGCGTTGGCTCCCGGTTGGCGGTCGGCCTGCCGGTCCGTGTCGACGCCGGATGACCTCGGGGTCCTGGCCGCGCGGTCCGACGAGGGGGGAATCGAGTACTCGGCCGAGCACGTCGCTGCGTTCTACGAGGGCCGCCCCTGGGAGTGCTTCGGAGAGGCGCTGCGTCTGACCGAGTGCCATGTCCGGACCCCTGCGCTGGACTCGCGGGCACTGCGTTGCCTGACCGCTGTCCGGCGGTCGGGACCCGACGAGGTGCAGGCCGAGGCGGTCTTGTCCGCGGCCCGATACGCCGCCGACCCGGCGGGCTGTCTCGTCGAGGTGGCCCTGCAGCTGTTGGCCTTCGAACTCGTCGCGCGGGGAAGGACCGTCGACCGGGACGGCTGGCGGCTTTCGCCGGGTGCGCCCGATTCGCTGTCGCTGGCCCCGGTCGCCGGTCGGGAGGACGGCGAGGTCGGGGTGCGATGTCTGGCGCGGCTGGTCGACCAGACCGCGTCGTCGCTGCGTGCCGATTGCCTGCTGTACGTCGATGGAGTGCCGGTCCTCCGCGTCGAGGGCGTGGAGATGTCGTTGGAGGTCGACTACCCGATCACGACGCGCACCGACCTGCTCGAGGGCCACACCGAGACGCGTCCCTTCGCGGTCCAGGGTGATCTGTCGGGTGACTACGCGTCGCTGCTGGCCGCTGCCTGGGGCCGACCCTCGGACGCGTTCGGGGCGCGCTTCGCCGCGTTCGACGGCGAGCGGCGCTGTCCACGTCTGCCGGGGCCGCCGTACCACTTCATGTCCCGCGTCACCCGCATGGACGCGGAGTTCGGTCGCCTCGTGGTCGGGGCATCGATCGAGGTCGAGTACGACGTCCCTCCCGATGCGTGGTACTTCGCCGAGAACGGTTCGGCCACGATGCCGCTCTGTGTGCTGATGGAGCAGAACCTCCAGCCCTGCGGATGGCTGGCCACGTTCACCGGCGCGGCCCTGGCTGCGTCGGAGGATCTGGTGTTCCGGAATCTCGATGGCGCTGCGACGGTCTTCCGGGAGGTCGAGCCGACCGTGGGCACGCTGCGCTCCAGGGTGGAGGTCACCCGCTACAGCGCGGTGGGAGACGTGGTGATCCTGGCGTTCGCGGTCGAGTGCTGGGCAGGAAGCGATCGGGTCGCCCGGTTCGAGACGTCGTTCGGATACTTCACGAGCCGGGCGATGGAAGCGCAGGTCGGTGTCGCGCCGGACCGGGCGTTCCCCGCGACGGACGGTCCGTCACCGCGGCCGACCGACTGGGTGCCGGCGCAGGGGAAGCTGCTGCGCCTGGGGCGTGTCGCCTCCTGCGCGCCCGAAGGCGGCGCAGCGGGTCTGGGCAGGATCGTCGTCGAGCGGCCCGTGACGCCCGGGGACTGGTACTTCCGGGCGCACTTCTACGAGGACCCGGTCCAGCCTGGGTCGATCGGTGTCGAGAGCCTGCTGCAGTCGCTCCAACGCCTGTTGGTGGAGAAGGGGTTCGTGCCGGAGGTGGGGGCGACGCGGTTCGAGCCGATCCTGTTGGGGGGCGAGTTCGACTGGAAGTACCGCGGCCAGGTGACGCCTCGCCATCGGCGCGCGACCACCGAGGTGGAGATCCTCGAACTCGGCAAGGACGAGCGAGGGGTCTACGCCGTGGCCGAGGGCTACCTGTGGGCCGACGAGCTGGCCATCTACCACCTGCCGCGGTTCGGCGTCCGTCTGGTGCGTCGGGCCCCGGGCGCGTCGCCGGGCGAGGATGGCCTCGTCGAGCGGGTGTTCGACCCGTCGGTCGAGACGTGGGTCGAGGATCATCGGCCTTCCTACACGATCCCGGTGATCCCGCTCACCTGCATGGTCGACCTCATGGCCCAGGAGGCGTGCCGTCGGTTCCCCTCGCGCAAGCTCGTCGAGATCGCCGACGTGGAGCTGCGTGGTTGGATCGCGTGCCTCGAGCCGCGTCGCCTGGCGCTGAAGTGCGCGGTCGCGGCGGCGGAGTCGATCGACCGGGAAGCGCAATGCGAGGTGACCCTGCTGGCCTGGCGCGTCGCCGATCCGATCGAGCTGAGTCGGTTCGAAGAGGTCTGCTCCGCCCGGTTCCGCATGGCCGAGGTCTGGCCCGAGTCGCCGGTCTTCTCCCCCGCGCCCGAAGGAACGGGCCGCTCGTGGAATCCCTACATCGAGCAGGAGATCTTCCACGGGCCGGCCTTCCAGGTGGTGCGGTCGGTGACCGAGTACCGCGGCGCGTCCCTCGCGCGGCTCGACCCGTCGCTCTGCAGGGTGCCGGCCGGGGTGATCCAGCCCGGTGTCCTCGACGGGTCCCTGCACACCATTCCCTACCGCGACCTGTCGCGATGGTCGGATGCGTGTCCGCCGGGGTATCTCCTGCTGCCGATCGGCGCGGAGCGCGTGCAGTTCTACGGTCCGATGCCGGAGCATGCGGACCTCGACGTCTGGGCGCAGTTGGTCGAGGTCGACATGGAGCGGCGCAACGTCCGCTTCCGCGTCGACATCGCCGCAGGCGGACGCGCTTGGGTGTGCATGTCGCTCGTCGGGCGGCTGTTCCCGACCGGACCGTTCCGAGGCGCGACCGGGCGGGACTGGCGGGCCTTCTTCGGCGACCGGCGCCACGTGCCGGGTCTCTCGCTGTCGTCGCGCGAAGGTGATGTGACCCGTCTCGACGAACTCCTGGTCCGGGAGCTCGACTGGCTGCCGGGAACGCTGGAGCGGGTCTATCAGGGGCCGGCCGACCGGGTGGCGCTCGCCGAGGCGATCGCGGTGAAGGAACACGTGGCGGCAGGCCTGGACATCCATCCTGCGGCGGTGGCGTGGGACGGGGAGGACGGGCTCGCGCGTTGCTCCCACCACCCGTTGCGTCGATGGCCGGTGCGGGTGCGTCGGGATCGTCGGGTCGTTGCCGTCGAAGCGGATGGGGAACCGTTCGATGACTTCGCCGGCCTCGTGGCGGCCAGGCGCGAGCGGTTCGGGGAGTCGCCCTGGCCCGGCGAGGATTTCTACTTCGCACTCTGCCAGCGCTTCGTGTCGGACCTGCGGATCGAGGATCCGGAGGACTTCGCCGCGCTCCGTGGGCGTGGCGCGATCTTCCTCGCCAACCATCAGGTGGCGGTCGAGTCGCTGCTGTTCTCGACCCTGCTCTCGACTCTGACCGGTGCCTCCATCCAGACCATCGCTAAGGCGTCCCACCGCGACACGTGGATCGGGCGGCTGGTCGAGCTCTGCCTGCGCTATCCGGGATGTCCGATGCAGAGCCCGATCCTGTTCTTCCAGCGAGACGACCCGAAGGCGATGCTCGAGATCCTGCGGGGTGCAGGTGACGCGCTGGTCGCCAACACCGCGTCCCTGGCCGTCCACGTCGACGGCACGCGGAGTCTGAGCTGTCGGCAGCCGGTGCAGACCGTGAGTTCGGTCTTCATCGACCTGGCGCTCCGAACCGGATCTCCATTGGTCCCGGTGCGATTCGGTGGTGGGCTGCCGGTGGAGCCGGCGGCGGCACGCCTGGAGTTCCCCTATCGGATGGGGGCGCAGGTCTTCACGGTGGGTGCGTCCATCCCGGCCGAGCGGCTCGAGGAGCTGCCGCTGGCGGAACGGCGCGACTTCGTGGTCGACAGGATCAATCAGGTCGGAGGCTCTGCAGAGCGCGACGAGCCAGGGGCTCCCGATCCGGTGTTCGCCGAGAAGGTGGAGTCCTGGCGGTCCCGATCCGGGGTCTCCGAGCCGCAGGCAGTCCTGACCGCCGCCCTGCAGGAGTGGCGGTCGCCACATCCCGCGGTCGCCGAGGTCCTGGCGCGGCTCGAGGCCGGGGACGGGGCCGAGGGTCTGGGTGCGTGGGAGCGAGCCCTCATGGAGTACCTCACGCGTGATGCTGACTAGGTGTTCTCAGGTGGCTTCCTCCGCCCGACGTGGTCGGGACGTGGCTCCTCGGCCGCAGCCTCGCGTTCCGCGGCGGTGGGCTGGCATGACTCGGGAGCTGGACTTGCGCCAGGCCCCCGCTGTGCCCCGCGACGCGCGCGTGATCGCTGCTGCGCGAGGCGCTGTCCGGCCGTCGGGTAGACCCGCGGCCAGCGCTCGGGGGTACGGTCCATGAGCCCGGTGCCGAGCTTCTACCTGATCGGCCTCGCCGCGCTCCTCATCGGCTCGCTGGCCGCGTGGCGGTCCAGGAGCGTGGAGCTGCGCGATCGGACCGTCACGCTGCTGGTCCTGCTGCACGTCGTGGCCCTCACCCTGGCGGTCTCCGACGCGAGCTGGCGGTCGTTCTGCGTCGTGCTCGGTGTCCTCGCCCTGTTGGAGATGGTGCGCTCGGTCGGCGGGCACTCCTACGTGCTGCTCCTGCTGTTGGCCTCGTTGGTGCTGGGCGTGGCGCAGGTGGAATCGCTCGCCGACCACTGGTCTCTCGGTCTGGCGGGCGTGTTGTCGATCGGGCTGTGGACTGTCGTCGGAGTGGGCCGCGGCGTCGTTCGGGTGGCCTATCTGATCGCCTGGGGGGTGGGTCTCCTGGTGCCGGCGGTGGTGATGCTCGTCGGATTGCGGTCGGTCTCGGTGGACTGGGTCGTGCTGCTCCTCCTGGCGACGCAGGCCAACGACATGCTGGGTCTGATGGCGGGGAAGTTCTTCGGGCGCCGGCCGCTGTTGCCGAGGATCAGTCCGAACAAGACCGTGGAAGGGTTCGTGGCCGGCGGCCTGGGCGTGGTGATCGCGGGTGTGGCGGCCCGGCTGACGTGCCCGGAGTTCGCGCGGCTCTCCTGGGTAGCCTCCGCGACGATCCTGGTGGTCCTGTTCCTGGCCGCGAACGCGGGAGACCTGCTGTTCTCGAGGGTCAAGAGGTGCTTCGGCCTGAAGGACTTCGGCAGTCTGCTTCCCGGGCACGGTGGTGTGCTCGATCGGGTGGACAGCCTGCTGTTGGCGGCCCCGGCGCTCTACTCGTGTCTGGCCCTGCTGGAGGTCGCATGACCCAGGCGCGGCCAGCCATGTGGCGGGTGTTGCTGCCCAACGTCCTCACGTTCGCCGGCGCGGCGGTTGCCCTCGCTGGAGTGGTCCATGCCGTGAACGTCGGCGACCGTCAGGTGGTGTGGTTCTTCTTCGCGGCGGCCTGCCTCGACGCCGTCGACGGGCCCGTTGCGCGGCGGCTCGGCGGCTCGAGCCGCTTCGGACTGCTGAACGACAGCATGTCGGACCTGATCGCGAGCGGCATCGCGCCGGCGATCGCGCTCTACGTGATGCAGTTGCTGAGCGCGCCGGTGGCGATCGTCTACGCCCTGGCCATCCAGTTCCGTCTGGTCCGTTTCTCGGTCCAGGACGACCCGGATCCCTCCAGCCGCTTCTTCCAGGGCGTGAGCGCGCCCGACTGCGTGTATCTGGGCCTGCTCCTCGGTGCCCTGCTCGGGAATCGGTACGACCTGTCGTTCTCGATCCTGGCGATCCTCGCAGTGGTTCCCCTGCGGATCTTTCCGAAGGGTGCGCGGCTGGTGAAGGGGGGGGTCTACCTCGTCACGATCTGGATCTTCCTGACGAGCGCGCCGGCCGCGTGAGGTGAGCGGCCTGCGTCGATGGCGGCCTGCGTCGATGGATGGGATGCCTCGCAGGGTCCACCTGCGGTCAGGACTCGAGGATCCGGAGGATCCGCGCGGTCGCCGCGTCCTTCTCGTAGTCCTCCAGGATGTTGTGGCCCGAGTTGGGGATCAGGATCTCCTGGTGGTCGATCGATGCGCGCTCCAGTTGCTCGAGCAATGCTCGGACGTCGACCGTCACGTCGTGCTCGCCGTGGAGGATCGTCAGCGTCTCGTAGCGGACCGCGGAGAGGTCGACCAGATCCTGGAGGTCGTACGAGGCGATGAGGCTGCTGGTGGGGAGGGCTTCGTAGTGGCAGCAGCGGGCGGCCGCTTCGGGGTCGAGGGTGTCCGTGGGCGCCGTCCGGCCCGGCCTGACGGGCTTGGAGAAGAAGGGGATGAGCCAGGGGAGGAGCGTGGCCAGGACGGGGGTCCTGAGCAGGGTCTTGTACTTGAGGTCTTCCGCGGACGGGATCAGGTTGGGGCCGGACAGCACGAGGTGCTTCACTCGCCGGTGCTGAGCGACATAGGCGGCCAGCGAGGCGCCGGTCGAGTGGCCGACGATGCTGACTTCCTCGGCCAGGGACTTCAGCAGGTCGTAGGCGAGGACCGCGTCCCGTAGCCAGTCGGTATGGCGTGTCTGGCTGAGCAGCTTGCAGTCGGCCAGGCCGAAGCCGGTGAGCATCGGTGCATGGTGCGGAATCCCGGCCTGGCGCAGGGCCTGCGTGAGCGTCGTGAACTCGTCGGTCGAGGCGGAATAGCCGTGCAGGAGCAGGACCGCGTGGGGCTGCTTCGAGGGGCCTGCGTGGAAGCGTGGGAGGGCCTCTTCGAACGTCCCGAGATCCTCGATCGGAGTGGACACCCGCAGACCGCGGCGCGTCTTCCGCGATCGGACGAACCGGATGAGGTGTCTGAGGCCGAGCGCGCCGAGCGACAGCGAGAAGACCACCCGGACGGTGAGATCGAGCGGCGTCATACAGCGGGCTTCCCGTGGGTGGCGCTCGGGACTGGTGCGGCGGTCCGCCGGTCGCTGGTCTGCTCGAGCGGGACCGGATCTCGCGAGAGGGGTCTCATCCTCGGGAGCGTCTGCGGAGGGATCCGATCCGGCTGCCGTACCGGACCCTGGTCTCGATGTGCTGCGCGGTGTGCGCGAGGATGTCCTCGTCGACGACCGCGGCGTCCTTGGTGAGCAGCAGGACGATGGTCGAGCCCGCTTCGAAGTAGCCCTTCTCCTCGCCCTTCTCGAACCTGCCTCCGCCGCGTCGGTGCTGGACGATCTTGCCGATGATCATCGCTCCGACATCGATGTGCACGACGTCGCCGAAGCGTCTGGTCTTCAACAGGGTGATCTCCCGGTAGTTCTTGGCGAAGACCGGGTAGCTCTGCTCCAGGACGAACGGCTGGACCGAGTGCAGGCGGCCGCCGGTCGAGGTGATCGCCGCGTGCTCGCCGTCGTCGATGTAGCAGAAGCGGTGGTAGTCGCCGGGGCCCAGCCGGAAGACGATGCACAGCCCGTCCTCGAAGCCGTCGATCGGCACCTTGCCGCCGACCAGTTCGTCGAGGGTGAAGGTCTTCCCCTTGATCGGCACGACGAGGTTCCGATCGATCCGATACGTGGTGACCTTGCTGTCCGCAGGCGCGATGAGGGCGTCTTCGTCCGGGTCGATGGGGCGCGCGCCCGGGGTGAGCTTGCGTGCGAAGAACTCGTTGAAGCTCTCGTAGTCGGCGAGCGGCTTCTCGAGCTCGTCGATCTGGACCCGATTCTGGGCCACGAACGACTCGATCATCCGCGTCGAGGACCTCCTGCGCAGGAAGAACCCGACGACCTTCGCGAACCATCGACGCGTGAACAGCAGGAAGTTCAGGACACGTCCCGGGGCATTCCGGTAGCCGTGGTAGCTGACTCCCGAATCGGCGAAGCGCTCCTGTTCCAGTTCGCCGGTCGCCCGGTCGAAGATCGTCGTCGTGTAATCGCTGGCTGCCATGCGGGGCCCGGTGACCCGACTTTATGGTGGTGTCGTGTCAGGTCCCGAAGGAATGTGTCGCGATCTCGACCCCGTCGGCGCCCCCTCCTTCGGGCGTTCTCCAGGTCTCCGCCGCGTCCCGGGTGTTCAGTTCGAGTGGCGGCGTTTCGCATGAGCAAGAACGAGCGGACACTCGAGCGCGTCTTCCCGTACATCGTCCTCGCGTTCTGCCTCTACGGCGGATGGGCGTTCTACGTCAACTGGTCTTCGGGAGTCCTCCAGGCCAGCTGCTCTGCGGTGGCCCAAGGTCTCTACAGCGGGATCAACACCTACATCTACGCGCGCATCATCGAGTTCGCGTACCACAGGATCGCGCATCCGCTGCTGAAGTGGCTCGTGCCCGCGCTGCTTCCGAACCTGCTCTTCCTGTCGATCCTGTCCGTCGTGCACTGGTCGGTCGGAACGGAGGAGATCGGCATGACCATCCTGCCCTCGGCCGTGATCGGGACGATCTACACCGCCCTGTACACGACGCAGCTCCATCGGAGGGGTGGGGCGTGAGCGGTGTCGTGGCGGTTCTCGCGGCAGCTCTCGTGCTCGCGTGGATCGTGTTCTTCGTCCTTCCCTACCGGCCCGGGCCGGTCGAGGACGTGTCCGACCACATCTCCGCATCCGGTCCTGCGCCGTCGCAGATCCCGGGGTCGCTGCGCGTGATGACGTGGAACATCCAGTTCGCGGCCGGGAACCGGAACAACAACTTCCGGATCACCGGGGGGCGTGACCCCTGGCCCGAGCGCGAGACCGTGACGGCGTGCCTGTCCGAAGTGGCTGCGGTGATCCGTCGCTGCTCGCCGGATGTGGTCTTGTTGCAGGAGGTCGACCTCGGAGCGCGGCGCACGCACCGGATCGATCAGCTCCAGCACCTGCGGTCGTTGCTGGGCGACGAGTACGCGTTCAGCAGCTACTGCTACTACTGGAAGAACCTGTTCTGTCCCCACCCCTTGATCATGGGGAGCACGGCGATGGGGCTGGTGACCCTGAGCAAGTACCCGGTGACCCGTGCGACGCGCTACGCGCTCGGGAACCTGGCGGATCAGGGGCTCATGCGGAAGGTGTTCGGCATCAAGCGGGCCATCCTCAGCTGTGAGATCGAGGTCGGCGATCGCTCACTGCAGGTCTGCAATACCCACTTCGACGCCTTCCCGCACAGATACCACGTTCCGACCATGGTCCATCAGCGAGACATGGTGGCCAGGCTCCTCGAAGAGCGGCGGTCGGAACGTCTCACGCTCGTTGCCGGGGACTTCAACCTGTTGCCGTGCACCGAGCACTACGCCCATCTGCTCGAGGAGGACGAGCCGTACTACCGTCCCGACCACACCGAGATGACGGAGCTGTACGAGCGGTTCTCCGGCGTGCCGACGCTGGAGGACCTGCGGTCCGAGGCGTACCAGGAGTTCTTCACCCACACCTGCCTGTTCCGCGAGCCCAAGGTCGCGGACAAGACCACGGACTACATCTTCACGAACCGTGAGGGCAGTCTCCGGAGCTACCGGGTGGTCCAGGAGGGCACGGTCCACATCTCGGATCACTTCCCGCTGATCGCGGAAGTCGATCTGGGGCGGCAGTAGCCGTCAGCGCCGCGTCTCCTGCAAGGCCCAGGCATACTCCCGCGCGATCGGCGCCGGAGTGTCGGGCTGCAGTTCGACCCAGGCGCGGGTCGGCCAGTGGGGATCGCGGAGCAGCTCGCGACCGAGCAGCACGATGTCGGCGCGGCCGTCGGCGATGATCGCGTTCGCCTGGGCGGGTTCGGTGATCAGGCCCACGGCGCCCGTGGCGATGCCGGCTTCCTTGCGGATGCCGGCGGCGAACGGAACCTGGTAGTCGGGGCCGACGGGGATGGGGGCGTTGCCCGACGCGCCGCCGGTCGAGCAGTCGATCAGGTCGACGCCCTCCTCCTTGACGAGCTTCGCGGCGCGGATGGAGTCCTCCAGGGTCCAGCCGTCCTCGACCCAGTCCGTCGCGGAGAACCGCACGAACAGCGGGGTGTCCTCGGGGATGGCGGCGCGCACCGCGCGAACGGTCTCGAGCAGGAACCGCACCCGGTTCTCGAACGAGCCACCGTAGTCGTCGGTGCGCTCGTTCATCAGCGGCGTGAGGAAGGCGTGGCCGAGATAGCCGTGGGCGAAGTGGAGCTCGATCACCTGGAAGCCGGCGGCGATCGAGCGCTTCGCCGCGTCGGCGAATGCACGGACCGTGGCGCGGATCTCGTCGATGGTCAGCTCGCGGGGCATCGGGCCGCCGGAGCGGTAGCGCATGGCGGTCGGACCGACGGGCACCCAGCCGCCCTCTTCGGGGGGCACGTACTGATTGCGCTTGGGGTGGAACGGCCGGTGGCGCGATCCCTTCAGCCCGGAGTGGGCCAGCTGGATCCCCGGCACCGCGCCGTAGGCGGACACGAAGTCGGTCACCTTACGGAGGGCCGGGATGTGTTCGTCCTTCCAGATCCCGAGGCAGTTGGGCGTGATGCGGCCTTCGGGCGTGATGCCGGTGGCCTCCGCGATCAACAGTCCCGCGCCGCCCACTGCGCGGGCGGCATGGTGCGCGAAGTGCCATTCGTTCGCGAAGCCGTCCTCGCTGGAATACATGCACATCGGCGACATCGCGATCCGATTGCGCAGCGTCACGCCGCGGATCTCGAGGGGCGAGAAGAGGTGGGCCTCTCCCGTCACGCGGATTCCGCTTCTCGCTGGAGCGGTGAGTTCCCCGGCGGTGGAGGTCCTGGTGGTGGCCGCGAAGCCGGCGGCGAGCGCGGATCGGCAGAAGAGTCGTCGGTCCATGGCGTAGGTGTCGTGACGCGTGCCGGCGTGGCTGCCGGGTGCCGGAGGAGAGTAGGCCGCCAGGGGAGGTAGACGAGACCGAGTCGGTGGCGGTGCGTGGCTCAGCGCGTGCACGCCGGCCCTTCCCGACCGAAGCTTCCCGATGCCGGAAGGGCGGTGCAGCCGCTGCGTCGCGTGGGAGCCCGAACCGATGGGAGCCCTCGGAAGGAGGATTCATGGATTCCGGTTGGCTGCTGGCTCGAGACGGCTCTCTCGACTTCGCGCGGCCGACGCGGCATCTCCGACCCCGAGCCGCACCGGGGGCGGAGCGCGCCCCGATGGCGACGAAATCCGACCGGTGACCACGCTGCGGCACGATCGCCCGGGTTTCCGGAGGGGGCCGCGCTATCCTCCTCGCCCCGATGATCACCCTGAACGGCATCTCCAAGCGGCACGGGCACCAGGTGTTGTTCGTCGACGCCTCCCTGCAGCTCAACCCCGGCGAGAAGGTCGGACTGACCGGACCCAACGGGGCGGGCAAGTCGACGATCTTCCGGCTGATCACCGGCGAGGAGAAGCCCGACGACGGCGACGTGACGATCCAGCGCCGGCTGACCATCGGCCACTTCCGCCAGGAGGTCGGCACGATGGGCGGGCGCTCGGTGCTCGACGAGGCGATCGCCGGCAGCGGCCGGGCCGGCGAGCTGCACTTCGAGTTGGCGCAGCTCGAGGCGGCGATGTCGGATCCGGATCGCTTCGACGAGATGGACCGCATCCTGGAGCGGTTCGGTGAGGTGCAGGCCGAGTACCAGGACCGCGGCGGCTACGAACTCGAGGCCCGCGCGCGGGAGGTGCTGCACGGTCTCGGTTTCCGCGACGAGCAGATCGACGGCGATGCCGGGGCGCTGTCGGGCGGTTGGAAGATGCGCGTCGAGATGGCGAAGGTGCTGCTCGGCAACTTCGAGGTCCTGCTGCTCGACGAGCCGACCAACCACCTCGACATCGAGTCGATCCTGTGGCTCGAGGGCTTCCTCGCCGACACCCGCGCGGCCGTGCTGATGACCTGCCACGACCGCGACTTCATGAACCGGGTGGTCGACCGGATCGTCGACGTCGACGACGGCGAGTTCGTCTCCTACACCGGCGACTACGACTTCATGGAGCGCGAGCAGCGGATCCGCGCCGAGCAGAAGGAGGCGGCCTACGAGAAGCAGCAGGCGACCCTCGCCAAGATGCAGCGCTTCATCGACCGCTTCGGCATGTATGCCGCCAAGGCGTCGCAGGCGCAGAGCCGCCAGAAGAAGATCGACAAGATCGAGAAGCTCGACCCGCCGGTGCGCCGCGAGTTCGTGCCGTTCCGCTTCAAGACCCCGCCGCGCTCGGGCGACGACATCGTGCGTCTGACCGGCATCCACAAGGCCTACGGCGAGCGGACGATCTACAAGGGACTCGACTTCGAGGTGAAGCGCGGCGAGCGGTGGTGCGTGATGGGGCAGAACGGCTCCGGCAAGACCACGCTGCTGAAGATGGTCGCCGGCCACCTCGAGCCCGACGCCGGCGACGTGAAGCTCGGCAGCGTGAAGATGGGCTACTTCGCGCAGGAGGCGATGGACGTCCTGGACCCGACGCTGACGGTGTACGAGCAGCTCGACCAGAAGTTCCCCCTCGAGGCCCACGGCACCAAGCGGGCCCTGCTCGGTGCCTTCCAGTTCTCCGGCCACGACCAGGAGAAGCGCATCGAGGTGCTGAGCGGTGGCGAGAAGTCGCGGCTGGTGCTCGCGCTGATGCTCTTCGACCCGCCGAACTTCCTGGTCCTCGACGAGCCGACCAACCACCTCGACATGGTGACCAAGCGGATGCTGGTCGAGGCGCTGGCCAACTAGGAGGGCACCATGCTGTTCGTCAGCCACGACCGGACGTTCCTGCGCGGGTTGGCGACGAAGGTGCTCGACGTGAGCCCGTGCGTGGAGGGCGGTCGGCCGGCGGCGTATCCCGGCAGCTACGTGGAGTGGGTGGAGAAGTCGGGGATGGAGGCGCCGGGCGTGCACCGGTGATGGGCGTGCGACGCAGCGGGGAGGTGTGTCTCCGGAGTGTCCGTTGCGGCGTGCTCGAGGAACTCGACGACGGCGGCACGCGGTTCACCTATCTCCAGCGCTGGCTCGATTCGCCCGCGGCTCGCCCGGTGTCGCTGACGATGCCGCTGCGCGGCCAGCCCTACGAGGCGCGCGGCCTCCTGCCGTTCTTCACGAACCTGCTGCCCGAGGGCTGGCTGCTCGACGTCTCCCTCGCCCGGCTCGAGATCGCCCGCGACGACACCTTCGGTCTGCTGCTCGCCACCTGCGGCGACTGCATGGGGGAGGTGGAGGTCGTGCCGATCGATGGGGTGCCTGGCGACGACTCGGTGACCGAAGATGGCGGGGAGCGCTCGTGAGAATCTGCCTCTCGTGTGGCAAGCCCGCTGGGACCGCCCCGAGCTATCATCCTGAGTGCCTCGCGGCACTCTTCGAGACCGAACGCCTCCCGGTCGTCGACATCGATCTCGCGGAGCTGGATCAGCTCGCGCTCGCGACGGTGGGGCGCGCTGCCTTGCCGGGGGCGCAGCCCAAGCTGAGCGCCGACCTGGATGTCGAGCGCTGCACGCTGCAGGTCGCAGCTGGCGGCGGGCACTACCTGCTGAAGCCGCAGGCCGGGACCTTCCCTCACCTCCCGGAGAACGAGTGGCTCACCCAACGACTCGCCGCGCAGGTGGGCCTCGAGATCTCACCCTGTGCGCTGGTTTCGCTGCGTGACGGTTCCCTGGCCTACGTCGTGCGCCGCTTCGACCGGCCAGTCGGTGGGGGCAAGCTCGCGATGGAGGACTTCTGCCAGCTGGCCGAGCTGCCGCCCGGATCCAAGTACGACGGCACCGCCGAGCGCTGCGGCAAGTTGCTCCGGCGCCACGCCAGCGAGCCGCTCGTGGAGCTGCTGAAGCTGTTCCGCCAGTTCGTGTTCAACTGGTGGGTCGGCAACGGCGATCTGCACCTGAAGAACCTCGCGTTGCTGCGCCGCCCGGATGGCCGCATCGCGCTGTCGCCCGCTTTCGACCAACTCAACACGCGGTTGGTCCTGCCCGACGACCCGCTGGCCATGCCGATCGACGGCAAGCGCGACAACCTGGGACCGGGATCGTGGGCGCGGCTGGCGCAGAACTTCGGGATCGGTCCGAAGGCGGCGACGCGCGTGCTGCGCGAGGTCGCGGCGGCATTGCCGGGTGCCTTGCGCCTCGTGGACGCCGCGCCGCTGCCCGCGGAGCTGCGCGAGGCGTATGCGGCGCTGCTGCGGGAGCGGGCGCCGGTGGGAGGCTGATCGCTACCGGTTCGACGGGTGACCCCCGCGATCGCATGGGAACTGCCCCCTGCTCCACGCGAGCCCGGTCATCCCCGGAGTTCCCGAGTCGCAGCAGCCGCCCGGTCTCCAGCCCGGTGACGGGTGCTGCGGTGCGGTCCCGTCGGTTCGGGCCCTCGCGTCACACCAAGGCCCGCAGCGGCGCCGCGGCGAGGCCATCGCCGAACGGCAGCACCTCGTCGCCGAGGTAGAAAAGCACGCCGACACAGCGTGGTCCGGCGAGTTCACGGAGTTCACGCAGGCCCCTGAAGTCCGAACTGGTCACCGAACGATTGCTCTTGATCTCGATCCCGAGCATCGCGCTGCCGCGCTCCAGGACGAAGTCGACTTCCCGACCCCCGTGGCTGCGATAGAACGAGAGTTCGATGCCCGACGTGATCGCGCAGAGCTTGCGCAGCTCGGCGAGGACCCAGGTCTCGAGCAACGCGCCGATCGCGGGATGGCCGGCGAGTTCCTCCGGCTTGCGGATCCCCGCGAAGTGGGTCGCCAGGCCCGAGTCGCGCAGGAAGATCTTCGGGCTCTTGACGAGTCGCTTCGCCGTGCTGGTGTGCCAGGGCTGCAGGCGGTGGATCTGGAACGTGACCTCCAACAGCTCCAGGTAGCGTGCCGCGGTGCGTTGGTCGATCGCTGCGTCGGTGGCGAGGTTGCGCAGGTTGAGCAGGTTGGCGGTGCGCAGCGCGACCAACCGCAGGAACCGGCCGAAGGCGACCATGTCGGGTAGTCGGGTCAGATTGCGGACGTCACGCTCGACGTAGGCCGTGACGTAGGACGCGAACCAACGGTCCGTGAAGCGGGCGCTCGCCCGCAACGCGACGTCCGGGAAGCCACCGAAGAACAGCCGTCGCTCGACGGTCTCCCGCGTGAGATCGGCATCTCCCTCGCGCGTCGCGGCGCGCAGCCGCTGGATCAGCTCGTCCTTCGCATCCTGTGCGAGCAGTCCATCGAGCAGTCCGGTCCGCGCGTCCCGACCGTCCAACTCGGCGAGGCTCAAGCCCTCGAGCGGGATGACGTCGACGCGTCCGGCGAGACTCTCCCCGACCTCGGGGCGGCTCAGGACGTTTGCCGAGCCGGTGAGCAGGAAACGCCCCGGCTCGCGGCGCAGATCGATGCTGCGCTTCAGCGCGCGCATCAGGTCGGGCACGCGCTGGATCTCGTCGATCGCCACGCCGTCGCCTGACTCCTCGACGAATCGCTCGGGATCGCTGCGGGCGGCCTCGAGCACTGCGAGTTCATCGAGCGTCACGTAGCCGCCCGTCAGACGGCCCTCCGCGACCATCTGCTGGGCCAGAGTCGACTTGCCGACCTGTCTGGCGCCGAGCAGCAGAACTGCCGGGAACTCGGTGAGCGAATGCGCGACGACGTCCGCCAGGTGCCTCCTCAGCATGTCAGAAAAGTTAGCATGTCAATGCTATATTTTCATGCATGGTGAGAGGCTTTGGCCGACCACGGGCAGCGGCCCTCGGCGTGTTTCAGAGCGCCAGCACCCGGGCCTTCTCGGCGCGTCCCGGGTTGCGTTCGACGCCCACCGCGTCCAGGCCGAGTCCATTGGCTACGGCGAGCACCGTGCCGACGCCGCAGAAGGGGTCGACGATGGTGCGCGCGCGGGCGTGGTCGCGCA
The DNA here is from genome assembly GCA_030432695.1 of bacterium. Taxonomy (GTDB): domain Bacteria; phylum Planctomycetota; class UBA1135; order UBA1135; family UBA2386; genus JAUILN01. The sequence goes on from JAUILN010000006.1 coordinate 408,639, forward strand.
GCCAGGCCACCGCGAAGCGCGCGACGTCGACCCCGATCGCGCGCGGCCAGGTCATGGTGCCGAGTCGCTCGAGCACGTCGGGCACGGCGTGCGAGGGATCGTGGCGCAGCGTGCGCGCGAAGCAGAGCAGGTGCGCGTAGCCCGGGCGGTCGTTGGTGGTCGTGCCGACCGGCGCCCGCAACGCGAGCTTGTGCCACAGGAGCGGGACCGACGCCCGCTCGGCGGCCTGCTGCACCAGGAACGACTTGTCGATCCAGATCCCCGCGTGGCGGATGTCGGTCTGGAAGAAGATCGCGGCGCTCTCGGCGGGGAGGCTGCGGAGCACGATTTCGGCGGCGTCGACGAACCAGGTGCGCCAGCGCTCCAGGTCGCGGTGCGGGAACTCGTCGACGTTGGGCAGCGACGTGACGATCGCTGCGTGCTCGGGCAGCGCGTGCTGTTCGAGCCAGGCCAGGGCGTCCGCCTGGTGGACTTCACGGGTTGGTGTGCTCATCGGTCCAGTTCGCTGGAGCCGTTCCGGGTGCGGAGGCGAAGGGCGCGAGGGATGGACGGGCACATGGTTCCCTTGTAGCTCGGGGCTGCGCCAGATGCCCTCGCCTGGCTTCTGGCTCGACATCGTGACGCGGCGCGGGGGTAGACTCGGCCGCGCCTCGGCCCACCTCGTCTCCGAGCAGCGCGATGTCCCACAGCCCCGAAAACCTGCCGACCCTGATGCTCGTGGAGCGGGCGCAGGACGACGACTTCGCGGCGATGCAGCAGCTGTTCGAGCGGTTCCTGCCGCGGGTGCGGCGGATCGCCGCGGTCCGCCTCGGCAGGAACGGTCGCGCCATGCAGGAGGTCGACGACCTGGTGCAGGAGGCGCTGTTCGATGCCTTCCGCGGGCTCGAGAACTTCGACACCAGGTCCGATGGACAGCTCCTGGGTTGGTTGAGCAAGATCGTGGAGAACCGGCTGCGCGCGATGTTGCGGCATGGCCGCGCGCAGAAGCGCGGCGGCGACCAGGTGCAGCGCTTCGCCGACTTCTCGCAGGCCTGTGGGCCGTCGCGCTTCGCCGACCTCGGCGCCTCGCCCAGCCAGAACGCGATGGGGGCGGAGCTGGAGACCCGCGTCTCCGAGAAGGTCCACGAGCTGCCGGAACAGCAGCGTGAGCTGGTGATCCTGCGGCTCTACTGCCAGCTCTCGTACGAGGAGATCGCGGCCGAGCTGCAGCTGGGAGGCGCGGATTCGGCGCGGGCGCTGTTCAGTCGGGCACTGCGGACGCTGGGGTCGATGGTGCTTCCCGGGCAGAGCGATTGACCGCGAGCTCGCCGTCGCATCAGCGCTGCGCGCTCCGACCGATCAGCCACATGCGCGGCCCGCCGTCCGGCAGTTCGGCCGCGGCCACCACGCGAAAGCCGAAGCGTTCGTAGTAGCGCGCATTGCGAAGGGTGAAGGTCTCCGCGAAGCACGCGCCGCCTTCCAGATCGACGAGCTGCAGCGTGCGCCCCATCACCGCGGCACCGACCCCGCGGCCCTGATGGGCAGGATCGACACCTTGCGCGATCACGTACCAGTGGGGTCCGCCCGCGTGATGGCAGCGGAACCGTTCCATCCACTGTCCGGCGCGGGCGAAGCGCGCCATGGCGCGTACGCCGGCACGCCAGGCGACTCCTGCAATCCCGCTCTGCAGCATTCCCCAGGTCGACAGGCGACACTCATGCGGTGGCAGGAGAAGCGTCGCGCCGCCGATCTCCGGTGTGGTGAGCACCTGGCCACGGCGCAGCGTGTAGGTCAGTAGGGTGCGCATCAGGCCGGGCAGCACGCGGCGACGGTCGTCGGACTTCGGCAGGAAGTGCAGGTTGAGCGGGTCGTCTTGGAGCGACTCGGTGAGCCCTTCCACTGCGCGTGCGCGTTGCGCGGGGCGAAGGGTGACGACGTCGGCGGAAGTGAGCTTCGGCCGGTGATCCCGCGCGAGGGCGTCGGCGATGAGTGACGTCATGCCGCGTCCTCCCGGCCGGGGGCTGAGAACTGCAGATCGGTCGCGACGGTGAACTCCGGGATGCCGAAGGCCCGGGCGACCGCGGCGCTGTCGCTACCCGCCGCCTGCAGGGCGGGCTCGTAGTGGTGGGCGAGCCGCGCGACCATTCGGTCGAGGTCCTCTTCCCGCAGGTTCGCGTTGACGACGAAGCGGACCCCGCTGCGCCTGCGCGGTGTCGCCGGGAACCCAGCGCTGTTCAACAGGAAGCCGTCATCCTTCATCCGTTCCACCAGGTTCAGGCAGGCTTCGACCTCGCCGACGGGCACGAAGAACACCGGGCTGTCGGTCGCTACGGCCTGCGGGAGGCCGGCCGCGGCGAGGCGGCGATTGGTGTGGGCGATCAGCTCCGCGAGGCGGTGCTGCCGTTCGCGCAGCGCACCGGCGAGATGCAGGCGCGCCGCGGCGCAGGCCGCCCCCAGCATCGGCGGCGGGATCGGCCCCGAGAAGATCGACGTGCTGCCGCACGTCCGCACCAGCTCGGCCAGCTCCTGGTTGGGGAACACCAGCGCGCCGCCGCCAGCAGCGAAGGCCTTGTTCAGCGACACCGCCAGGATCATCCGGTCGTGGTGCTCGATCTGGCTGCGGACGTAGCCGGTGCCGTTCGCACCGGTCCAACTCATGCCGTGCGCGTCGTCGATGTAGAGGTGGAAGCTCGGATGGGCCTCGAGGAGTTCCTCGAGTCGGTCGAGCGGCGCGTAGTCGCCATACATCGAGTAGAGGCCGTCGGCGACGTACCAGACCTTGTCGTGGGTGGCCGCCAGTTCGGCGAGCTTGCTCTGCAGTGCGGCCATGTCGTTGTGCCGGATCACCGTGGCGGTGACGCCGCGCGCGCGCAGCAGTCCCACCGCCATCTGCATGCTGGCGTGGGCCTGCATGTCGACGAGGACCGCGTCGTGGTCACCGACCACCGCCGGCAACGCCGCGCAGTGGCCGAGCGTGGTGCTCGCCGCGACGACCACCGGCTTGCCGAACATTGCGGCGAGCAGACCTTCGAGTTCGGCGTAGAGCGAGACCGAGGAATACACCCGTGACGAGGAATACTGGGTGCCGAAGCGCCGGGTCGCGTCGAGGACTCCGGCGACGACCGCTTCGTGGGTCTCCAGTCCGAGGGTGCTGCAGGAGCCGAAGTTCAGGACCTCATGGCCACCGACTTCGACGCTGCGACCGTCTGGATCGCGATGGGTCACGGTCTGATGCAGCAGGCCGCGCTGCCAGGCGCGGTCCATGAACTCCCCGATGGCAGCCGTCCGGCGGTTGCGGGATCGGGTGGCAGAACGTGGCGCGTCGGCGATGAGGTTGGTGTTCGACATGGGATCTTCCCTTCGATCGTCCTCATGCCGGGCCGGGTCGCCGCGAAACCGGACCCGCGGCAATTCCTGCGCATTTCGCGCTGGTTCCCGCAGCGGGATCGCAGGTTCGCACCACGCGGAGCCAACCTTGCCAGAGACTCGGCACCGACGACTGGCGGTAGACGGACTCGGCAGGCAATGCGCTGACCAGCCGACGGTGCGCTTCGGGCAGTGCGTGGTAGGGCAGCGACGGCGCGATGTGGTGCAGCGCGTGGTACTGCAGGCCGATCGGGCAGAGGATGCGGGTCAGCAGGTGGTTGCCCTCGACGTTCACCGAGTCAGCGGTCTGCCCGAGGGCGTCGCGGCCCTCGTCCCTCTCTCGATAGAGGTGCGTGCAACCGAGTGCGCGCAGCGTGTTGAGGGTGGCGACTCCGATCAGCGCGACTGCCCAGGTCGCGACGAGCGCGGCGTGGCCGGTGAACAGTCCGACGATCAACAGCCAGGCCCAGAGCGTGCAGGCGATGTCGATCCGGGCTGCTTCGGCGGCCGCGGCGCCGCGTAGGGGTGGCGCGGTGAAGGGCATCCGCATCGTGAGATGCGCGAAGCGCGGGAGGAACTCGCGGCGGACCACCGGCAGGATCCAGCCGAGTGGGCCGAGCAGGCCGAACCGCACCAGCATCGCCAGTGGCATTCCGAGATTCAGGACCAACAGCTTCAGTGCCATGCGTCGACTGCGCCCTTCGAGCTGCTCGTACTCCCCGTCTGCCACGGTGCCGTAGCTGTCCGGTCGATGGTGGAGGTGGTGCACCGGCTGGTAGAGCAGCAGCGGGAGCAGCGCGGGGATCCCGACCAGCAGGTGCCAGAGGTGGCGGACGGAGTGCAGCGCCGGCTGGTGGTAGAGTTCGTGGATGAACATCAGCGCGCGGTAGAGCAGCGCCGAGCAGGTCGCGAGCGACGCGAGACGGAGACCCGGCGGACAGTCCGTCCACGCCGCGACCCCCCACGCGATCCAGGCGCCCAGCGCGGCGCCGGTGACGTCGATCACGTAGCGGCGCGCGGCGGCCGGTCTCAGGTCCCTGGTGAGCCTGCGGACCACGGCGAGTTCCGCTTCATCCTGGTGGCGTCGCTCCCCGTCGGCGGGGCTGGTCGTTCCGATCGGGGCGGGCGACATCGGCCTTCGCGCAGGCGAGTGGCGTGCGTGGCGGGCCGGGGCGGGGAGCACTGTCTGGTCGTTCATCTCAGCGCGGCCTCCTGCCGCAAGGAAATGGGCATGCCCCGAGGCACTCGGCCGCGCTGACCGTGCATCCGGTCCTTGCCGAACCCGAGTCGGGCGGTAGGTCACGAGGCGCCGCCACGTGGCGGTTGCCCCGCACATGCCGAACACCGGAGCGGCGAAACAGGGCTGTTGGCAGAAAGGCCGGCAGGACGTCTCCCGACTCGCGGGGCGATCAACGGTGCCAGTACAGCTCCATGGTGATCAGCCACGCGGCCCACGCAAGGCACCAGAGGCACACCAACCGCATCGGCCCGGTCCGCGACCGCTCGGGTACCAGGAGAGTCACGGCCACAGCGCTCGCTTGGGGCGCATCACGACGCGAGGCTCCTCACGAATCGCCACCGTCGCACCAGCCGAGGCCGTCGCTCCGGTGCGACGCCTGCGTTGTCGCGACGTGTCGGATGGTACCTCGCCCTGCGTCGGCCCGTGCCGGATGCAACCCGGTACGGCTCGCCCTCCGAGACCGGATCCTGGTCGAAGCAGCGACTGGCTCGTCAGGTCTCCTCGTCGATGAACGCGACGTGGCGGAAGTAGCGGCCCTCGAAGCTCGTGCCCAGCGCGCCGACGAGGATGCCCACCGAGGCGACGAAGCCGGCGAAGGTCGGTCGCCAGCGGGGCAGGTCGCGGCCGGTCCAGCTCTGCACCAATTCCGGGTCGAACAGCGCTGCGGTGACGCCGAGCGCCAGTGCCCAGAGCAGTGCGTATGTCGTCGCGAAGCCCATCAGCACGACCACCGTCATCGTGGTGTTGGACGTGACGACCTGCTCGGTGAGGTGCCGGTCGCGTCGGTCGCCCAGCAGGCGGTGGCGGGCGACCACGAAGCCGGTGGCGCCGAGCAGCGATGCCGTCGACAGGAGCACCACGCGCAGCGCGTCGATGTGCCCGCCGAGTTCCCAGACCTCCGCGGTCAGCAGCAGGACCACCAGCGCCGACAGGGCCGCGGCGGTGACCCGCCCGAGGCGCAGCGGGAACTCCCAGGGGCGGGCTCGGGCCACCGAGTTGGCGATGTCGTCGAGGTTGATCCAGATGGCGCGGAGCGCGAACCAGAGCGACCTGCGCCCGGTGGTGGGCGTGGCTTCCTCGAGGCGCAGGTCGGCGATGTCGGTCAGCTCGTCGACCAGTCGTTCCCGTCGCTCGGGGCAGAGCGAACTCATCCGGTCGAGATCGCGCGCGCTCGCCGGGGACCAGGTGCAGTGTTCCGGATGCTCGCAGTGCGCGACCCCGTTCAGATCGCAGAGCAGGTGCAGCAGCAGCGTCGTGATGCGGTCGATGAGCCGCGTCGAGTGGTGGTCGTCCGTCGCGTCCTCGTCGGTCAGGCTCGGGTGCAGACGTGCGAGGGACAACACGGCCACGTCGACCGCGCGCGAGGACACCGCCATCGTCGACGGCTGGTAGTAGCTGCGCAGGTCCGCCTCGGTGATGACGATCGCGAAGTCCCAGTGGGCGAGGTCGCGGTCCTGCACTCCCTGGTCGAGCAGGTCGGTCGGCTCGATCCGCTGCGGCGATCCGTCGATCAGGATCCGGCGGGTCGGGAAGCGCCAGGTGAACATCGGCAGTTCGCGCTGCAGGATGGCCCGGGCTCGCTCCGCGGCACGGAGCACCAGGTCGCGCAGCCCCGGGTCGAGATCGCTCTGCAGCAGCAGGCCGGTCTCCAGTTCGGGGCCGTCGTCGGGCCGGGGTGGAGTGCCGTCGGGGTGCTGGGTCCTCGGGGTCATGTCACGGGCGGTGCCGGAGAGGCCCTCGAGGAGCGTTTCCCACGCGGTCGCTCGACGACCGCGCCGCCGGCACCGGAGGTCTTCTGGGATGCCTCCGGCAACGGTTCAACCCGCGGGCGTGGCCCGCGGGGAGCCCGGCGTCAGCGACGGTCGCCGTTGCCGCTCGAGCCGTGGCGGTCGTCGCCGCTCCGCCTGGAGTCGTTGCTGCGGTCGCTCGCAGACGATTCCTGGGAGTTCGCGTCCTGGGAGTTCGCGCGCCGCACCATGATCGTGCGCTCGGTGTCGTTGCTCCGACTTCGGGCGAACAGCGCTTCGACCATGCCGTCGTCCAGCGAGTAGAGCGCCATGCCGGACCAGTCGGACCTGCGGTCGTCGGAAGTCATGGACCGATCGCGGTCCTGGTCGTCGCGGTCGCTCCAGCGATCCCGAGAGTCGTTCGAACCCTCGTTTCCGGTGTTCCGACCCGCGTCGCTCTTGGTCTCGGGGCCGCGCGGATCGGTGATCGAGAAGCCGGCGAGTCCCTTGTTCTCGCCGTGCTGGTTGCCACGGTTCGAGTTCTGCCGGTCTCGGGACTGGTCGCGCTGGCTTCGCTGATTCGGCTGGCTGGTCGAACCCTCGTCGGAGCTGTCGTCCGACCGGTTGCTCATGGAGTCCGTCGCGGTGCGGCCCTCGTAGCGCAGGGAGAACGCGCCATCCTGGATCGGCTTCGCCGAGCAGGTGTAGTGCTCGCCGACCTTCAGGCTGCCGTCGTGCGTGCCGGCCCCGAGGATCAGCTCGAGGTGACCCTGGACCCGGTCGCGGTGCAGCGGCACGGCGTGGTCGTCGCCGGATGCCGCGTACTCGGAGTCGGTGTCGATGCCGCTGATCGAGCCGTCGGAGTCGACGGTGATCGTGAAGCTGCGGCAGCAGCTACCGTCTTCCTCCTTCTGGGGGGAGTCCGCGGTCGTCGAGCGGGACCGGTCGGACTGCGCTTCGGCGGTGCCGTTCCAGCCCGTGCGCGAGTCACCGTGCATCGGATCCGAGTGCATCGAGCCGTTGCGCTTCGACTTGTCGGACCAGGCACCGTGCCAGGTCACCTTCACGTCGATCTGCTGCGAGCCTCCCTGCTGGTCCTTGGCCGGACTCAGTTCGTAGACCGCGCGCCGCATGCCCTTGGAGTCGCTCTGGTTGCTGGCTTGACGATCGTTTCGCGTCGACAGGCCGCTGTCCGAACGACGGCCGTCCCTGCGGCCACTGTCACTGCGGCCACTGTCACTGCGGTCGTCTCGCCGCTGGTTCTGCGCGGCGCGATTCCGCTCGTCGAACCCTTCTCGATCGTTGCTTTGTCGGTCGTTCCGCTGCCCGTCGTTCCACTGCCGATCGTTCCATCGCGTCCGGGTGTCCGTCACGTTCGCCTCGACGACGAAGCGCTGGGTGCCCTCGTCGGGGAAGCTCAGCGGCATGCGGGCGCTCTCGGCGACGATGTGGGGGCCGACGGTGGTCGGAACCGCGTGGATCTCCCAGATCTCGACGATCCAGGTGCCCTCTGGATCTTCGGAGGAGTCTCCTGCGGAACCGGACGGCGACGAGGTGTCCTCCTCGGACTCGCCGTAGCTTCTGGAATCGATGCGGTCGCGCTCGAACTTCGGCAGGTCGGCGATTTCGTCCTCGCTCATCGGGACGATCAGAGTGGTCTCGTCGTCTTGCTCCTCGAACTCGAGGCGGCCCGTGGGCAGGGCTCGCAGCGTCTCGCCGATACCGAGGAAGCCGCCGGTGCCGATCACCACGAACGGTGCGCGGCCACTGTCGGAAGCGATCGCGACGTTCTCGATCTCACCGAGGTCGGTGTCGGAGTCGTTGTCGACCTCCATGTCCATCAGGTCGGTCACGAGCACCAGCTGGCCACTGGAACCCGAACGGGAGTCGTTGCGGGAGGCTCTTCCGACGCGGTCCGCGAAGCTGCTGTCGGTCGCCGTTTCCGTCTGGTCGGAAGACACGGCTGGCCAGCGGTCGAGCGAGCCGCTGTCCATGTCGCTGCGGATCTCGTCGGAGCTGGTCTTCCGGATGCCCAGTGCGGAGATCGGGACGGCGTGCAGACGGTCGGTATCGCCGTTCGCGACCAGGGCATACGCAATGCGGCGATTGCCGGTGTCGAAGACGAGGTCTTCGATCGTACAGGTCTCTTCGCCGCCGCCTTCGAGTTCCGCATCGAGGAGCTGCGACGCGAGCAGGCGCGCATCCTCGGAGGTCTGGAACGAGTCGCGTCGATTCGTGGTGCTGCGCTCGTCTTGTCGTGCGCGGTCTTGCTGTTGGGCGCAGCATGCGCCGAACGGCAGGGACAGGGCGATCAAAGATGATGTGATGGATGCGGTGAAGATCTGCATCTGGGCCTCTCCTTGGTCTGGGACGTTGGTTCCAGTCGGTAGGTGAAGCGCACCGCGGTCGACCGCGGGCGCGAGGCGCGGCAGTCGGACAAGGTGCGTGCCGATCCCAGGTCTTTCTGCGGCGCAGATGGACCGTGCGTGTGAGGGCCGCCAATCAAGCGAGGTGCGCCCTCGTCGCGCTTCGGCGGCGCGGTGTCCCGCCGGCCGCGCGCACCTCGTCGCGGAGTCTTCCGCCTTGCGTTTCTACATTCCGAGGACGGCCCGGGCGCGTTGGCTCGGCGTCGGCCGTCGGGGGTCTACCGACCCTGCGGTGGGCGGGTGGCTCCGGGGCTGCGCCGGTGCGACGCCGCGGCAGTTCCGCCGCCGGCTCGGAAGTCCGGCGAGCTGTTCACCGGGTCGGGGGCAGATCCGCCCGGCTCAACGGATCAGAGGAGTGCCCACCGGATTCGAGAGCCGCAGTCGACGGCGTGTGTCCTCGACCAGGGCCTGCGCGTAGAGCGGCAGCCCGGTGGCGCCAGCTACGACGGGCAGTGGCAGCCGGGAGATGACCGTTCCGGGCCCGAGCGTCCGCACGTCGGCGAACAGCAGGTTGCCGGCGTCGATGCGGAGAGTGCCGAACGGCAGCTGCGACGGAGTCGGTAGCAGGCTCAGCGAGTAGGCGATCACCGCAGCTGTCGGATTCGGGTGGCGGAGCTGCAGCTCGAAGGTCGTGCCGAGCCGGGCCGGCTGCGGTGCGTAGAGGTCGAACGCCAGATTGCGCTGCAGCTCGACGCCCGCGTTGAGAGTGCTGACCGGCAGCAGGTCGAGGTCGCCGTCGTCGTCGACGTCGGCGGCCACGTGGCCGGCGGTGCCGCGAGGCCGGCTGGTGAAGGCATCGGCGACCAGCGTGAAGCGTCCGGTTCCATCGTTCTCGTGCAGCTCCGAGCCCTCGGCCGTTGCCAACACGGCATCCAGGTCGCCGTCGGCGTCTACGTCGACCAGCAGCGCGCCCCCGAGATCCGTCGTCGGTCCCAGCGCGCCGGGTGCGTCCAGGAATCCGCCGGATCCGTCGTTCAGCCACAGGCGCCGGGCCGAGGTCAGCAGATCGGCGTCACCGTCGCCGTCGACGTCGCCGAGGTCGAAGCCGGTCGACTCGTCGGTACCGAGGAGGCTCGGGATCGGCGCCCCGGTCAGTTCCCTGAGGCGTCCCGCACCGTCGTTGAGGAAGCGCTGGAGGCGGCGGGCTGGATTGCCCGGTGCTTCGCTCGACACGACGACGTCCAGATCACCGTCCGCATCGAGGTCGCCGCAGGCGATGTCGTGGGCGAATCCTCCGGCGGGCCAATCGGTCGGGCTGTAGCCGAACACCCCGCTGCCGTCGTTGCGCAGCAGCAGGTACGGCGCCCCCCAGCCGGTCGCGATGGCCAGATCGAGGTCGCCGTCTCCGTCGAAGTCTTCCAGCAGCGCGAGCTGCGAGCTGGCGGCGACGACTGCTGCGGGGATGCGGGATGCCGTCTCGTCGGCGAACGATCCGTCGGCCTGTTGGACGAGGAGCCGCATCTGACGGTTGGCGGTGGTGAGCCACAGGTCGATGTCGCCATCCGCATCGAGATCCCCTGGTGTGAACGACGCGGGCTGGCCGCTGATGTTCGGAAGCGACAATGGCGTTGGCGGACCGAAGCGCAGGGCATCCAGGTTGTGGCGGACCTCCAGGCCGGACCCGGCGCGCTGCACGAGATCGACATCGTGATCCCCGTCGATGTCGAGCAACGCGCTACCCGGGCCCGACTCGATCGAGGCGAGCAGCACCGCGGAGGTGTCGAAGAACCTGCCGTCCTGGCCGAGGAGCAGCCGGTCACGGAACCCGACGCGGTTGGAGTTCCCTGCGACGTACAGGTCGGGATCGCCGTCGCCATCCGGATCGATCACCGCGAAGGCGGCGGCGGTTCCGGGGATGGGATCCGGCACGAAACTGCCGGGGAGATCGACGAACCGTCGACCGGGATCCAGTCGCCAGAGCTGCAGCCGATCGTCGAAGCTGCGGCCGCCCAGCACGAGGTCGAGATCGCCGTCGGCATCGAAGTCGAGTGCGGCGATCGCCGAGCCGAGGTGCGGACCGAGGGGCAGGCCGAGGGCGGGTTGGAACGCCCGATTGCCTTGGTTCCATCGGATGTCGGGGCGTCCCGTCGTTCCGCCGAGTGCATTGGCGAACGCGAACACCAGATCGCGGTCGCCGTCGGCGTCGAGGTCGGCCAGCAGGATCTGGCTCGGCGCGCAGCCGGTCGGCAGGCTCTGGCGCACGAAGCCGAGCCTGCCGTCGCCCCACCAGAGGCTCGAGTCGTTGCAGCCGGTGACGACCAGGTCCGCCGCACCGTCGGAGTCGAGATCGCCGATCGCGAGGTCGGTCGGGCGGATGGGGTTGGTCAGCGACTGCGCGCTGCGGAAGGTCCCCAGGCCGTCGTTGTCCAGGATCTCGGTGGTGCTCCGGTTGCCGAGCACGAGGTCGAGGTCGCCGTCGTTGTCCAGGTCGGCGAACGCGGCGTGCTGCGGTGATGGGGGCAGTGCGGGCAGTCTGCCCGGCCCTGCGAACGCGAAGCGGCCGGTTCCGTCGTTGAGCAGCAGCGCCGGATCCAACACGGAGCGGACCAGGAACGCGTCGAGGTCGCCATCGCCATCCGCGTCGCCCAACAGCGCACAGAGAACGCCGGAGATGTCCGGCGAAGGGACGCCGGGCACGTCCTGCGCAGTCCGGTCCACGTAGCCGATGCCGGTCGTCCCTCGGTAGAGGCGGACCCCGAATCGATCGTCGGGAGCGGAGTCGGAGACGCCCAGGAGCAGGTCGTCGATCCCGTCGCCGTCCACGTCACCCACGGCGATGCGCGAGCTGGAGTAGGCGACCTCGTCCGGCAGGACCGCCGACGCCCGCGCCGAGAAGCGCGCCTGTGCCGTCGACGTGGGGAGGGATGCACCGAGTAGCACGAGGACCGCCAACGGAGGTATGCGCATGGGATGTTCGGATTGCGACGAGGGGGCAGCGGAGGGTGTCTGGACTCGGTCTACCGGGTGCCTGCGACTCGCCTTTCCCGAGCAGAGTCTGCTGGTGTGCGTCAGCTCGCCAGTGGCAGCAGGACGCCCTCGAGGAACGGTGGATGGAACAGCAGGGGGATGGGCAGTAGCAGCCAGCCGAGCGTCCACCCGAGCCCCCATGCACCGGCCGGTTTCCAGCCCTTCCGGTCGAGTCGCGGTTCGAGCAGCACCAGCACGCCGTGCAGGAAGAAGTACGCGAAAGGGCCGCCGTAGCCGGCCCGCACCGGCAGGCTCAGCGCCATCTCGTGCAGGAGTCCGGAGACCGCGAACATCGCGAGCAACGCGGGGCCCCGACCGACCCGACTCCGAAGGGGGCGGAACACCGCGAGGGCGCCGAGTTCGACGAATGGGCGGTTCCAGCGCCGGCCCCAGAACTCGGTGAGCGACGTCGAGGCGAGCGGGCGATCGAACGGCTCGCGCACCGCGTATCCGAGTCGTCGCAGGCATGCACCGAGCAGGCGGAGCAGCGTGAAGTGGAGGACCAGGCTCGCGGCGAGGGCCAGCGGGATCGTGGCCAGCAGGGGGTGGGAAGGTGCCAGCGCGTGGGCGGCCACCCAGCCCAGCGCTGCGGTCGCGAGCACGAGTGCCTGGCGGCCGAGTGAGACGGCTGCGGGACGCGGCGCGCCGCGGCGGGCGAACGCCAGCGGCTCCATGCCGACCCAGGCGAAGGCGTAGAGCAGGAGGGAGACCGGGCGCAGGTCGGTCATCCCGTCGGCGCGTCGCGCAGCCAGCGGCACGGCCTTCATCGCCAGCAGCGTCGTGAGCACCAGGCCGACCATGCGGAAGCCGGCCGGCTCGGCGGCGAGCAGGTGGTCGGTGATCGGGAGTTGGGCGATCGCGACCAGCCAGGCGAGGACGAACGGCCAGCTCCCGCCTCGTCCGCCGATCCGGTGGACGACGACGAGCCAGGCGGCCAGCGTGGCGAGGAGTCCAACGAGGGACGCGACCACCCGCGCGTCGGTCGGCAGGTAGGCGTTCAGGCGATGACTCCGACCGCGATCAAGCCGTAGCAGACCGCGCACGCCGCGAAGGCGAGGGTCAACACGATCTCGCCGGCCAGGTAGCGCGGACCCTGTGGGCCGAGCTGCCGGTAGCGGAGCTGCAGGGCAAGGCGCAGGCCCCACCAGCCGGCGATGAAGCCGGTGACCGTGCGGGCGAGAGGGCTGCCGTCGAGCAGCTCGTCGGTCAGCGCGATCGAGACGACACCGAAGCAGACGTGCGCCAGCCAGATGTAGGTGGCGTAGGTCCAGAACACCGTGTGGGTGAGCGGCTCGAGGCGGCGGGTCTCCTGCGGCCAGCCGAGCACCCTGGGGATCGCGAGGGTGCCGAGCGCGAGGGTGATCTGGCCCCATCCGGCGAGGACCAGCAGGGTGTGCATGGGGCGAGCGTAACGACCCGGGTGCATTGCCGGAGGCCTGCCCTCGGCGAAGGGCTGACCTTCTCCGCGCCGCACCTTAGGCTCGCCCCCCGAAGTTCCGGGTGTCGGCGGAGGAATACTCGTCGACGCATCCGCACGGCGCGCCTCGATCCGTCATCCCTGCCCCGAGACCGGGGCGCCCTCTCGACCATGCGCATCCTCGCCTCCCTGTCGGCCGCCGGTTTCGCCGCCGCTGCCTTCACCGCTTCCACCCTCTCGGCCCAGGCGCCCCACGTGGCGTTCGAGGCCTCGCAGACCCGGCCGGTTCAGGTCTCCGACGACGGCCTGCGCCTGTTCGCGCTCGACACCGCCAGCAGCCGGCTGACCGTCTGGTCGCTTGCCGATCCCCTGCGACCGGTCCTGATCCGAGAGATCCGCGCCGGCCTCGAGCCGGTGTCGCTGGCGATCGAGAGCGACGACCGGGTCTGGGTGGTCGACCAGCTCGGCGACTCGGTGCACGTCGTCTCTCTCGGCGCCGGAGCCGTGGTCGCGACGATCCCGGTGGGCGACGAGCCGGGCGACGTGGTCCTCGCCGGTTCGCCGCGGAAGGCCTTCGTCTCCTGCACGACCGACCGGCAGGTCGTGGCGATCGACACCGCGACGCACGCCGTGGTCGGCACCGTGGCGGTGTTTGCCGACGATCCCAGGTCACTGTGCGCGAGTGCCGACGGCAGCACCGTGTGGGTCGCCTCGTTCCGCTCGGGCAACCGCACCACCCTGGTGCCGGCACAGCGCGCGCCTGCGCCACCGCCGCCGACCAACCCGGCGCTGCCCGCGGCACCGCGGCAGGGACTGATCGTCGACAGCACCGACCCGGCCTGGAGTGCGGTGCACGGCGTGCAGCTCCCCGACCTCGACGTCCACGCGATCGACGCCAACGCGCTGACGGTCGGCGCGACCCACGCCGGTGTCGGCACGATCCTGTTCGCGCTCGCCGAGCGGCCCGGTCATCCCGGTGAACTCTGGGTCGCCAACACCGAGGCCCGCAACCTGGTGCGCTTCGAGCCGGCGTTGCGCGGCCACGCGATCGACAGCCGGCTGACCCGCATCGACGCGGCCGGCGCGGTCACTCCGTTCGACCTGAACAGCGGGATCGACTACGGCACCCTGCCCAACCCCGGAGCCCAGGCGATCGCGCTGTCGCAGCCGACCGGGATCACCTTCTCGCCCGATGGCGCGCGGGCGTTCGTGGCGGCGTTCGGCAACGACCGGATCGGCGTCGTGAACCCCGCGACCGGCGCCGTCACCGCGCGCATCGACCTCGCGCCCGGTGCCTCGCCGCGTGCCAAGCGCGGCACCCGCGCGATGGCCCACCATCCGACCGCGGCGGTGCTGTACGCGCTCAACCGCCTGTCGTCGTCGCTGACGGTGGTCGACACGACGAACCTCGCGGTGGTCTCCGAACTCGCCTTCCCGCACGACCCGACCGCCGCACCGGTCGCCGACGGCCGCGGCTTCCTCTACGACGCCAAGCTGTCGGGCAACGGCACGCAGTCCTGCGCGTCGTGCCACATCGACGGGACCACCGACAATCTCGCGTGGGATCTCGGCGATCCGGGCGGTGACATGTTCCCTGCGCGCGACCAGTTCAATCGGCCGACGCCGCTGCACCCGATGAAGGGGCCGATGCTGACCCAGACCCTGCAGGGTCTGCGCGGCCACCAGCCGTTCCACTGGCGCGGCGACAAGCCACGGCTGCAGGACTTCAACGGCGCCTTCGACACGCTGCTCGGCGGTGCCCAGCTCGCCGCGGCCGACATGGACGACTACGCCGACTTCCTGGTCGAGATCGTCTACCCGTCGAACCCGAACCAGGAGCTCGACGGTGGCCTGTCGCCGCTCGCCGCGCAGGGCCGCAACTTTTACGTCAACCAACAGTTCGCCCCGGGTGTGCGCTGCGTCGACTGCCACTCCCTGACGCGCGGTTCCAACGGCCAGATCATCGACCGGATCACGCTGGGCAACCGCCCCGACGCGGTGAAGGTCGCCCAGCTCCGCAACGCCTACAAGCGCACCGGGATGGCGCCGACGCCGCAGGGGCGGACCGCCGGGTTCGGCTACGTGCACGACGGCGAGTTCGCGACGGTCGCCGATGTGCTGACGCTGCCGGTGTTCGGGATCGTGTCCCAGAACGCCGGCCTGCGCGCCCAGCTCGAGGCCTTCGTGCTGTCGTTCGACACCGGCACCGCGCCCACGGTCGGCTTCGCGAAGACCTTCGCGGCCGGCACGGTCGGCAACCCGCAGGATCCTGAGCTGCTGACCCTGGTCGCCGACGCGCGACGCGGGGCGTGTGACCTGATCGCGGTCGGCGTGCTCGGCGGAGAGCCGGTGGGCTACCTGTTCGACCGGTTCGTCCAGAGCTTCGTGCCCGACCGGGCCGGCGCCGCGAACCAGTCGCTCGCGCAGTTGCTGACCCGGGTCGCGAACGGCGACGGCACCTTGACCATCGCCGGGGTGCCGCCGGCCTCCGGGCCAAGGTTGGCCCGCGACCGGGACCTGGACGGCCGGCTGGATGGCGACGAGCGGCCGAGCCCTCGCGGGGTGGCGTCGCCCGCCGGATCGGCGCTGCGGATCTCGGCTGGGTCGGCGGCCGCGGTCGGCAATGCGCGGTTCGCATTCGTGGTCGAGTCGGCGCCCGCGGCGTCGGCCGGAGTCCTGTTGCTCGGCCTGCCGAGCGCGCCGACTCCGCTCTTCGGTGTCGACGTGCTGGTCGCGCCGCTGGCGACGATCTCGATGGCCTCCGACGCGCGCGGCACCTCGGCCGTGCCCTTCCCGATCCCCGCGGATCCCAACCTGGCGGGCGTGGGGCTCAGTGCGCAGGCCGTGGTGGTCGGCGCGCCGCATCCGCCGTTGGGACTCGCCGCAACCGCAGCGCTGGATTTCTCCGTCGATGCGCGTTGAGCTGCTCCTGCTGGCCGGGGCGCGTTGTGCGCCTCTGCGTCCCAGCCGGAGGAGAGTACCATGTCGGAGCAGGACCCTCGCAACCGCTCGTCGGATCGCGGCCGACTTCCGGGGCTCATCGCTCGGGATGTCGAACGCCACCGCGTGCTCGGGCTACCGCTGCTGGGGCTGATGTTCGTCGGAGTCGGCGTCGCCCTGCTGCTGGTCGATGTCGGCGTGATCGAGCCGCACAGCATCAACGGTCGCCGGCTCACCCGTGGCACGGTCACCCGCTCGGAGGTCCACTCCCTCGAGGAGGGACAGCGCACGCTCTGGTCGCCAGAGGTCGGTTACGACTACGAGGTCGAGGGTGAGCGCTATGCCGGAACCCGCTGGGTGCTCGCTGGGGCATTGCGTTTCGCGCGGGAGGCCGAAGCCGCGGCATGGGTCCGGGACCATCCGGTCGGGGGCGAGGTCACCGTCCACTACCTGGCCGACGACCCTGCGGATGCCGTGCTGCATCCCCATCAGGGGTTGCTCGGTGCACGGGTCGGGCGGATCGCCGCCTGGGTGTTCGGTGGTTTCCTGATCGGTCTGGGGCTGATCGTGTCGTTCTTCGCCTGGCGCCAGCATCCGTGGCGGGACGGTCCGTCACGTCGCGGCAAGCGACGGGTCACGCCGCGCGGGATCAGCGGATAGGCTGCCATGGTGGGCCCGCGCCCGCCCCGGCTATCTCTCGCCACCACCTTCCGCGTCCTTCTCTCGATGCCGCGCGCCTCCTTCCTGTCCGACGACTGCCCGCCGATGGGCATCTACGAGACCCTCTACGCGTTCCGTGACAGCTTCGGCCAGTTCATGGGAACGCCGGGCACGCATC
This sequence comes from bacterium, assembly GCA_030432695.1. GTDB lineage: Bacteria > Planctomycetota > UBA1135 > UBA1135 > UBA2386 > JAUILN01. The sequence continues at coordinate 425,539 of JAUILN010000006.1, forward strand.
CCTGGTCGCAGGGCTTCCCGCTGACCACTCAGCTCGAGGGTGGGCCGCCGTTGCCCGACAAGGTCGACGTGTCCTTCGAGGACCGCTTCTACCCGAAGGCCTGGGGCCACCCGCTGCTGCGCGACGCGATCGCCCGGCACTACAACGACTTCTACGGGTCCAGCATCGCGCCCGAGAACGTCATGGTGTTCGCAGGCGGGCGGCCCGGGATCTACACGGTGCTGGCGTTCCTGAAGAAGCACGTCCAGGTGCGCATCGGCAACGCCGAATGGCCGGCCTACCTCGACATCCTCACGCAGACGCACACCGACTGGCGCGTCGTGCCGTTCACCGAGGAGAACGGGTTCCATCCGCCGAACGCGGCCTACTTCGATCGCAGCGGCCTCAATGCGAAGACGCGTCTGCTGCCGGTGATCTCCAACCCCGGCAACCCCACCGGCCATACCCGCGCCGGTGCGGAGCTCGAGGAACTCATCGCGCTCGCCGAGCAGCCGGGCAACGGCATCCTGCTCGACGAGGCCTACGAGATGTTCCATCCCTCGAAGGGCGTCAGCGGCATCCGCTACGTGAAGGATCTCGACGACAGCAACGTGTTCCTGTCGGGGGCCTGTACCAAGGGCCTGCAATGCCCGGGCATCCGCATCGGCTGGATCATCGCCAGCCGGCGCAACATCGAGACGCTGTCGAACTTCTCGAGCTTCGGGATGGGCGGCGTGAGCCATCCCTCGCAGCTCTACGCGGTCGAGCTGCTGGAGCCAGCTCGCGTCGCCAAGGCGCGCGACGCGGTCGACGCGCACTACGGCCGGCAGCGTGCCCGCTACGGCGAGGCCTTCGCCAACCTGGGGCTCGGCGTGTTCACCGGCGACGGCGGCTTCTACCACTGGCTGAAGCTGCCCGACGGTCTGAACGCCGACGAGTTGAACCGCCGCCTGTTCAAGCACGGCGCCGCGATCCTGAAGGGCATGGACTGCGACATGGCGCGGCCGCATGCCAAGGATCCCGAGTACGTCTCGCCCTACGCCAACTGGTTCCGCTTCTCGTTCGGCCCGCTCCTGCCGGAGACCTTCGAGTCCGACATCGCGATCCTGGCTCAGGTGCTCCAGGAGTATCGGGCCGACGTGGGCGCGTAGTAGGTCTACGCGCTCAACGCCGCGAGCGGGGTCGCAGCGCGGACTCGAGGACGACGCGAGCGGTCTGCGCACCGCCACGCAGACCGTTCACGTTGGCCGACCAGAAGTGGATGCCGCCGTAGATGCGGCTCAGTCCGCTCTCCCACGCTGCCGCCGAGAACGAGTCGTAGTGGCGGGTGACGCCGGGCAGGTCGTCGGAGCCGACGTCGAAGGCGATGCGGTCGGTGCCGAAGAAGCCGGCGAGCACCGTCGCGGCCGCACCGCTGAAGGTGCTGTGGCCCGACGTGTACTCCGGGAACGGCGGGGTCTCGAGCAGCGGCGTCCAGTCCGGGTCCGCGAAGGTCAGGAAGTTGCCGTCCTCGCCGGCGAGCGGGATCGAGGTGATCGGGCGCCACAGGCCGAACTCGTACTTGCAGTCCCAGGAGACGATGGCGGCGTCGGCGAGTGCCAGGTTCAACAGCGCGAACAGGCGCGCGGTGTCGAGCAGCGACTGGGGGCGTTGGCGCAGGGCTACGTGTGCGATCTCGTTCCAGTGTCCGGGCGGAGTCGCGGTGCCGGGACCGTAGCCCCAGAAGTAGGCGATCTCGGACTGGTCGGCGCTGCGGATCGAGCTGTCGGCGCGGCCGTAGATCTGCACCTGGGCCTGCTCGAGTGCGTAGCGGAACGAGCGGATTGCAGGCGGGGGAGCGGGCCGGAACTGATCGCCGGAGTCCAGCACGAACGGTTCGACGTTGCCCCAGTTGGGGAGCAGAGCCGGGCGGACCACACCGCCGAACGACACCGTGGGCCGCCACACGCCGATGTCGGTCGAGCCCGGGTAGGAGCCGGGGATCTCAGAGCCGTCGCCGGTGCGCGCCGCGAGGACCTGGCCGGCGACCTGCTGGCCCCACACCACGCCGGCATCACGGCGCCGGGGATTGCGGATGCCGGCGAGGATCTGGTCGTGCAGCACATCGAACACCGCGGCCTGCGACGGCAGGAGCGTGACCAGGACCTCGCGCGCGGCGGCGCTGCCCGCCGCTTCGGGCGAGGCATTGCGCGGCGCGCCGGGCTCGACCAGATAGGCGTCGAAGCGCGGGTTGATCCCGTTGATCGCGTCGAACATGCCCGCGTGCAGCATCGCGAGCTGACGCGTCGCGGCGGGCGGCGGGGTGTTGGTGGCGCGGATCGCGTCGAGGGCTGCGTGGTTCCAGCGGTCGACGACGTCCTGGCTGGGGAGGGTGGCCGCGAACAGCGACAGGAGGAGCCCGAAGGCCGGAAGTCGGATGGGGGACATGGGGAGCGAGAGGGTTCGTGTGGTTTGCAGACGAATCACTTACCCCGACCTGCAGAGGGCGAGGAGCCCCTCCCGCATCCCGACCGACTCCCCATTGCGACCGACTTACCTGCTGGCGGTCCTCAGGATGAGCACCGCGTAGAACGATCAATCGGGGTCGACCGGCCTCCGACCACCGACCACCGGTGTTGCCGGGCATCGCTCCGCTCGCCGGCCGCTGTACGTGCTGCGCGGGGCGACCCTTGCCGACCGGGTCAGTGCGTGTGCGGGCTGAGCACGAACTCCTCGGACCGGAACTCTTGCCCGTCGCGCAGGAACCGCAGGACCACGATCGACTGGAACTCCCGGCCCTGCAGCCATGCGGCGTCGGCGCCGGTGTCGCCGGGGAAGACGAAGTAGTTGGTCTGGCCGTCGCGGACGTTCGGGTTGCCGTCCTCGTCCGCGTTGCGGTCCGCGTCGCGCGGGCGCAGGGTCACGGTCCGGTCCTCCAGGTCGATGAACTCGACCTGCACGGTGGCGTCGAGTGGTAGGTCGAAGGGGCGGGAACCGGCCGCGTCTTCGCTGAGCCAGAGTTCGAGGTCGCCCTTGTCGTCGTGCAGCTTCAGCTCGAGGTGGCCGGTGCGTCCGCCGCCCGAGAACTCCGCCGGAACTCCGTGGTGGGCACCCTCGGCATGCTCGTGGCCATGGCCGTCGAGCGGCAGGCTGCCGCGTTCGTCGAGGCCCTCGGCGCGCAGGCGCAGGACCGCGCGGTGGGGCACCTGCTCGCCGGCTCGCGGGGTCACGTGGAAGTGCAGGCCCGTGCCCTCGCGGCCGCCCTTCGCCGGCGCGCTGAGCTGCGTGCCGTCCTGGCTCTCCACCCACAGGTAGACGTTCAGCGTGTCGAGTTCGGCCGCGGCGTCGCCCTTCGGGTGGACCTCGAACGCGCCTTCCTTACCGGGCTGCAGTTCGCCGAGCATCACGATGCCGAACTCCCGGCCGCCGACGGTGACGGTGCCGAGGTCGGTGGCGGTGCCGTGGCCTTCGCCGGCGTCCATCGAAGCCGTGTTGTCGGTCGAGGCTCCGCGGTCGGGAGTGGCCTGCTCGGTGGAGTCGCCGCAGGCGATGAGCAGCAGGCTGGCGAGCAACAGCATCCCGGCGTGGGGGAGGGCGAGGTGGATCGGGAGGTTCTTCATGTCGGTTCTCCGGGGCGTCGAGGTCAGGGAGTGGTTGGATCGAGGCGGGCGCCGCGCCGCGGTCGCGGGCCGCCGCCGAACAGTTGGAAGGCGACCGGCACCACGAACAGGTTCAGGAAGGTGCTGCTCACCAGGCCGCCGAGGATCACCACGGCGATCGGATACTGGAGTTCGCTGCCGATCTCGCCCTTGCCGAGCACCAGCGGGATCAGCGCCAGGGCCGAGCTCAGCGCGGTCATCAGGATCGGCACCAGCCGCTCCTGCGCACCGCGGCGCACCGCCTCCTGCGGCGGCACGCCCTCCTCCTCCATCAGGTGGTAGTAGTGCGAGATCAGCAGCAGGCCGTTGCGGCAGGCGACGCCGGCGAGGCCGATGAAGCCGACCATCGCCGAGATCGACACCACCGGTGCGATGTAGCTGCCGCTGCCGAACAGTCCGGCGAGGTTGGCGAGGACGCTCGGGGAGTCGGCGAGGAACAGTGCCGCCACCCCGCCGACCAGCGCCAGCGGCAGGTTCAGCAGCACCAGCAGGACCGGTCGGGCCAGGCCGAACGCCGCGTAGAGGATCACCACGATCAGTGCCAGCACGCCGATCGACGCCCACAGGATCCGTCGGCTGGCCTCCTCCTGGGCTTCGAACTGGCCGCCGTACTCGACGTAGACACCGTCGCGCCGCGCGATCATCGGATCGACCCGCGCGCGGATGCTGGCGATCAGGTCGCCGAGGTTGTGGCCTTCGGCGACGTTGCAGGAGATCACCGCCTTGCGGCGCACGTTCTCGCGGGTGATCAGGCTCGATGCCTGCTCCTCGTAGACGTCGGCGACGGTCTCGACGCGGATCGTTGCGCCCGACGGCGTGCGCAGCAGGAAGCGCCGCACGTCGTCGAGGTCCTGCCGGGCCGACTCGGCGAGGCGCAGCACGATGTCGAGGCGGGCCGAGCCCTGGTTCACGACGCCGACGGTGCGGCCGAGGAACGCGGTCTCGAGCTGGGTGGCGGCGGCCGCCGGGGTGAGGCCGTAGAGCGCCAGGCGGTCGCGGTCGAAGCGGATCGGCAGGGTGTCGGTGAGCACCTCGCGGTTGGCGACGAGGTCGCGGATCCCGGGCAGTGGCCGCAGCGCACCGTCGATCTCCCTGGCGATCGCGCGGAGCTCGTCGAGGTCGTCGCCGAACACCTTGATCGCCACCGCGGCGGGCGTGCCCGACAGGATGTGCGACAGGCGGTGGCCGATCGGCCCACCGATCTGCGAGGTCACGCCGGGCGTGGCATCGAGCAGGGCGACCAGCGCGCGGCGGACGGAGTGGACGTCGGCATCCGGCTCCAGGCGGATGTCGACCTCGCTGGCGCTGACCGGCTCGGCGTGCTCGTCCTGCTCGGCGCGGCCGGTGCGCCGGGTGACCGCTGCGACCCCTTCGATCTCACCGGCGCGCAGTTCGATGCGGCGGGCGATGCGGTCGGACTCGGGCAGCGAGGTGCCGGCGGGCGTGTTCAGGAACAGCGTGATGCTGCCCTCGTTGAACTCCGGCAGGAACGAGGAGCCGAAGCTCGCCGCCAGGGCCACCGCCGCCGCCAGCAGCACCGCGGCGGTGCCGAGCACCAGCGCCCGCGACCGCAGCGCGAAGTCGAGTCCGACCGCGTAGCCGACCTTCAGTTGGCGGACGAGCCAGCCGTCGCGCTCGCCGTGCACCGCCGGTGCGTTGCGCAGCAGGTAGTAGCACAGCACCGGGGTGAGGGTCATCGCGACCAGCAACGACGCGCCGAGGCTGATCACGTAGGCGGCGCCGAGCGGGCGGAAGAAGCGGCCCTCGACCCCACCCAGGAAGAACAGCGGCACGAACACCAGCACGATCACCGCGGTCGCCAGCAGGATCGCCTCACGGACCTCGGCGCTGGCTGCGTACACGACCTGCAGGGTCGAGGCCTGCTCCTCGGCCGGGCGCGCGGCGTTCTGGCGCAGCCGCCGGAACACGTTCTCGACGTCGACGATCGCGTCGTCGACCAGCGAGCCGATCGCCACCGCGATCCCACCCAGCGTCATCACGTTGACGGTCGCGCCGAACGCGTCGAGGACCAGCAGCGCCGCGCCCAGCGACAGCGGCAGCGCGGTGAGCGTGATGAGCGTGGTCCGGACGTTCAGCAGGAACAGGAACAGGATCACCAGTACGAACAGCGCCGCATCGCGCAGCGACACCAGCACGTTGTCGATCGCGACGCCGATGAAGTCCGCCTGGCGGAAGATCGCCCGCTCGAGTTCCGCGCCCGCCGGCAGCGTGGCTTCGAAGGCGTCGAGCATCGCGTCGATGCGGCGCGTGAGCTCCAGCGTGTTGGCGTTCGGGTTGCGTTGGACGGTGAGGATGACCGCCGGGCGACCGCTGGCCGAGCCGGTGCCGCGGCGCGGCGCGCCGGCGATGCCGACCGTGGCGACCTGCTCGAGCCGCACCGGTGTGCCGTGCCAGTCGCCGACCACCGTGGCCGCGATGTCGGCCGCGCTGCGAACCCGGGTCTCGGGGCGCAGCGGCAGCTCCCGGCCGCCGACGTCCGGCAGGTAGCCCGCGCCGACCGGGGCGTGGGCCGCGGCGGTGGCCGCCTCGACCTGTTCCAGCGACAGGCCGTAGCGCTGCAGGTTCTCGGGTAGGACCTCGACCTGGTACTGCGGCAGCTCGCCGCCGAGCGCGGTCACCTGCGCGACGCCGGTGACGGCGAGGAGCCGCGGCCGCAGGTCGAACTCGGCGATGCGCCGCAGCTCCAGCGGGGCGACCGATTGGTCGGCGCTGGTGAGGCCGAGCAGCATCACCTCGCCGGCGATGCTCGACACCGGAGTCATCTCGGGCGGATGGATGTTGTCGGGCAGCACCCCCTGCAGACGCGTCAGCCGCTCGGCGATGAGCTGGCGGTTGCGGTAGATGTCGGCGCCGAAGTCGAACTCGGCCCAGACGATCGACAGGCCGAGCGCGGAGCTGGAGCGCAGCCGACGCAGGCCGGAGATCCCGTTGAGCGCGGTCTCGATCTGGAAGGTGACGGCGCGCTCCACCTCCTCGGGCGCGTAGCCCGGCGCCTCGGTCATGATCGTGACCGTCGGTGCGTTGAGTTCCGGGAACACCTCGACCGGCATCTGTGGCACCCGCCAGGCGGCGAGGGCCAGCAGCAGGCCGGCCAGCGCCAGGACCAGGCCACGGCGGTCGAGCGAGAAGCGGATCAGGCGGTTGAGCATCGGAGTCGTTCCGCCTCGTCACTTGTGGTCGGAGTGCCAGGTGCCGTCGGCGTGGAAGTGCCCACCCTCGGGTGGCTTGCCGAGCCCGGTCTGCTTCAGTTGGTGGATGCCGTCGGCGACGACCTGCTCGCCGTCGAGCACGCCGGCGAAGACCTCGACCAGACCGCGGGCCCGCTGGCCGAGTTCGACCGGGGTGCGGATCGCGACGTTCGGGTCGTCGGACGCCCGCTTGAAGACGATCGCTTCGAGGCCGTCGAAGACCACGCAGCGTTCGGGGATCAGCACCTCCTCGCCGGCGCTCTGCTCGACGCGGATCCAGGCGAGCGCCGACAACCCGTCGGCGAGGCGTCGCTCCGGGTTCGGGACCGGCGCCTCCACGTGCGCCATGCGGGTCGCCGGATCGGTGACCGGGATCCGAGGCGCGAGGGTGGTCTCCACCGGCGGGAGCGCGTGCGAGGGGAACTCGATCCGCACCGGGTCGCCGGCGTCGAGCGAGCCGAGGTCGCCCTCGGGCAGGTGGCCGCGGAACCGCAGCTCGCGGGTGTCGAGCACGACCAGCAGGTCGTCGCCGGCGGCCAACAGGTCGCCAGCCGTCACGAACACCTCGCTGACGGTGCCGGCGGCGGGAGCCAGGACGTCGAAGCGGCGCAGACCGCGCCATCTCGGTGCGCCGGCGTCGTCGCCGGCTTCGAGCAGCGAAGCCTCCAGACCGGTGAGCACCGCGAGTTCCTGCAGTTCCTCCTGCACCGCCTGCCGGGCCCGCTCGGCCTCGATCTCCCAATCGGCCACGGCGGCCGCCAATTCGTCGCGGCGCAGCGCGGCGTCCAGCCGGGCCCGGCCTGCGTCGGTCACCGCGGCGCGCACCGTGAGCAGCTCGCCCTCGGTCAGCGCATTGCCCTGGTCGTGGAGGCGCTGGAGTTCGGCCAGTCGCTGATGGCTCGCCTGCTCGAACTGCGTGGCGGCCTCGACGTGCGACGTGCTGTCGGTGAGCCGGGCCTTCGCGGCGAGCAGTCCGGCGTGCGCGCGGGCGAGTTGCTGGTGGGCGATCTCGATCCGGTTCTGGGCGTGCAGGAGTTCGGGCGACGTGAGCGTGGCAAGGACCTCGCCAGCGGCGACCTCCTGCCAGCGGGACACCGTGCTCACCACGCGGCAGCGGGCCGGAGCACGTGGCCGCCACCGTGCCTGCTCGGGCACCTCGAGTTGGCCGGGCACCTGGCGCCAGACGCCGAGTCGGCCGCGGGTGGCGGTCTCGTAGGTGATGCCCAGATTGCCCACCACCTCGGGTGGGACCTGCAGGCGGTTGGTCAGCCCGGGTGCCTCGTCCTGCCGTGGCGTGGCGGAATCGGTCGGCTCGCGGGTGCAGCCGGCGAGCGGGACCAACACCAGGAGGAGCGGAGCGGCGGCCCTCGGCGGCCGGCGAAGCGAGCGGAGCGGCGAGATCATGGCTGGTCCTGTGGCGAGTCGTTGCGGGCGATCGATGGCTGCAGGGCGAGGCCGCCGGTGAGGGCCGCGCGAAGCCGCGCCGCGGCGAGCTCCTCTTCGAGTTCGTGGGCACGCGTGCGGGCGCGTGCGATCGCGCGCTGTGCGGCGAGCACTTCGACCACGTTCACGCGGCCGATCCGGAGTCGGCTCTGCAGCGACGCGGCTGCGGACTCGGCGTCCTGCATCGCTCCGGTCCGATGGATCTCGAAGCGGCGCGACGCCGTCAGCAGGTCGTCGCGGGCCCGGGCCTCGCGGTGGATCGCCGCCAGCAGCGCCTCGCGGTAGGCCTCACGGGCGCGGTCGCGTGCTTCTTCGGCGGTGGCGATGTTGCCGCGGTTGCGGTCGAACAGCGGGAGGTCGAGGTCGAGCTGCGGACCGAGGGTCGGCTCGCCGCGGTCGTCTTCGAAGGTCGGGCCGAACGCGATGGCTGGATACTGCTTGCGCACCTCGAGTCGCAGCGAGGCTTCGGCGAGCCGGTAGGCCGCCTCCGCGGCGCGCAGCCCCGGCAGGTCCATCAGCGCCTGCCGGTCGGTGGCCGCGAGGTCGGGGACGGCGAAGTCGGCGTCGAGGCGCAGCTCCACGGGCGCGTCGGGCAGCAGCCCCATCAGCGCGGACAGGTCGCTGCGGGTCCGGCGGATCTCGGCGAGCACGTCTTCCAGGGCGAGCCGGGTCTCGTCGTGTTCGCTGCGGGCGAGATACACGGACACGGCATCGAGCTGACCGGCAGCCTGCAGGTCGCCGACCCAGCGGAGCAGGTCCGCTTGCGACCGGGCCAGATCGTCGAGCGTCGCGCGCTGGCGCTGCAACCGGGACAGGCGGAGGAACGCCCGGCGCGTCTCGGACAGTGCTTCGAGCTCGGCCTCGACGACCTGCAGGACGCGCTGGTCGGCGAGTGCCGCGGCGCGTTCCCTTCGGGCAGCGGCCACTCCCCACAGCGGCAGTTCCCAGGTCACGCTGGCCGGGAAGATCCACTGCGAGTCCTGCAGGGAGATGCGCGGACCCAGCGAGAGCTGCGGATTCTCCAGCACGCCGGCCTGCAGCACCTGCGCGCCGGCGATGCGGGCCGCGGCGCGGGCGTCGCGCACGGTCGGGGCGTAGCACAGCGCGAGCGTGCTGGCTTCGGCGAGGTCGAGACCGTCGTCGAACACCACGTCGGCCTCGAGTGGGAACCACTCGCTCCGCCACGGTCCGGGGTGGACGGCGGTGAGGTCCTGCGCGGCCCGTAGCTCGAGTTCGCGCAGGATCTCGGCGGGGACCAGCGGGTCCGGTCGGTAGCTGACGCAGGCCGACAGGGTCAGGATCGCCAACGGAATCAGCCGTGGCGCGATGGCCGGTGGACGCAGGGTGCGTCCGCGGGCGCGGGATGGGGCGGGGGCGGCGGTCCCCGAGGGAGCGTCGTGCACTGCTTCGGTCGCTGGCGGGTCGTCTGATGCTGCTGCCGGTACGGACCGGCGGCGTGGGACGCGGCGCTACCGCGTCACGGGATCAGACGAGTGCCGGGGGCGCCCGGGGCCGCGCCGGTGTGCACGGAGGTGGTCGCTGGACCCGCGGTCCCAGCGGGATCGGTCGCGATGCGGTGCGGCCGCCGGGGGGCAAGCCGGGGAACGGCTCCGGCAGCGCGGCGCACAGCTCGTGGTGCGCCGGCGCCGGCGGCGGCTGCTGGTCCTGCTGGTCGTCGAGATGGTCTTCGACCGGGTGCGGATGGTGGGGCGCGCCGGAATCGTCGCCGTGGGTGTGGGCGTGGGCGTGGCGGTGCGATGCCGAGTGGTGCCCCAGCGCCAGATCCTGCGACGAACCGTGATGCTGCGCAGCGTGGCCGTGGTCCTGATGACCGTGAGCAGCGAGCCGATGTTCGTGCGCGGCGAGGTGCAGTGGCACCCACAACGTCTGCAGCACCAGACACGCACACGCGACGACTGCGAGCAGTCGCTTGGAGTGGCGGGTCTGGAGGAGGGCGCGCATCGAGGGGTGACCTTGGGCCGTCAGGCTTAGCGTGGTTGGAGGAGTGGCGCAAGGTCGGCGAGTTGGAACGGCGGGCGGCGCGGCCCGGTGGGCCAGCGGTCACTCATCGCTACGGGCGCTTCTCGCGCGCTCGACGATCCGTTGCTTCGGGGCCGCCTTCGCGCGAGCTGGGGACATCTGCGGGCCTGGCCTGGTCCAACGTGGGGCCCTCATCCTGCAGCGGCACCGCGTCCTCGATCGGTGTGTAGACGAGGGTCATGGGCTGCACGGCCGACTCGCCGCTGCGCCGGACCTCGCGCAGGATGGTCTGCGAGCGCGACTCGTCGGCGTGGACGTACCACTGCTCGCCGAAGCTGTCGGTGTCGATGCGGACGATCGGGCTCCATGGCCGATCGTCGGGCCAAGCGCCGAGCATGTCGGGTGCGCCATAGGCGCCGTTGATCACCGGCACGCGTGCGCCATCGGGCAAGGCGATCGAGCGGGCATTCGCGGGGATGCGGTCCGGTCCGGGATGCGCGGTCTGGAACTCCTCGAGACTCATGGAGGTCGCCGCTGCGGTGTGCGCCGGCGTGGCGCCGCGCGCCGCCGGGCTCGTCTGGGGGGCCTCCGCCGGCGCGGCCTTCGGGGTCGGCTCGGGCGCGGAACGGGTCGGCTCGGGCGCGCCGCGCGTCGCGTAAAGGGCGCCGACCGCCAGCAGGGCGAGCAGCGCCAGGGCCAGGAGGACTCGCGGCATCGAGCGTGGGCTTGCGGCGTGAGGGTCGGAGACGGGGGAGGTTCGGCCGCGCGGGCGGGCCATCGGGCGAGCCACCGGTAGCGGGCCGCGATGCTACACTGCCCCGCGCTGTGGGGTCGAAGGACCGTTGGTCACGGCGCGCTCCCCACGCCTTTCTTCCTTCTCGTCTTCTCGAACGCGCCGCGCGGCTCGTGCACGGTGCCGTAGATCGGTCAGGAGTCCCATGCGAAGCCCGCTCGTCGTTCTCTCCCTGGTCCTTTCCCTGCTTCCGTTCCTCGGCGCCGCTGCCGGCGCGCAGGACGTCCTCAACGAATACGTCATCTATCCCGGTCCCGACGGCCGCTTCTACGACCGCGGCAATCTCGGGACCAGCGAGGGTGAGGTGCTGCAGGGCTACCACAAGAGCACCCTGGCAGGTCTCGGCGACGACGGCACCGCGGCGCGGATCGAGAGGATCGTCACGCCGATCGCCGACTTCCGGAACAACACGCAGGAGACCTACGACGTGGTGGTGCGAGGCGGCACCGATGCCGCGGGACCCGACCTGAGCGTCGCGCCGCTCGGCGAGGTGATCGGCCTCAACACGCCGCTGCTCACCAATGGCAACCGCACCGCGTGGTATCTCACTGCGCGGCTCGCTGCGCCGATCGCGATCCCGCGCAACGACTTCTTCACGGTGGGCCTGCGCTTCGAGGCCGAGCCGACCTGGCCGGCCGACGGCAATGCGGTGATGGTCAGTCCGATGACCACCCACAAGAGCGGTCCCCAGCAGGAGGACCAGGCCTGGAACGTGGTCGGCGATGCCTCGAACGGCAACGCCAATGGCGCCACCGTCTCGCATCCGGCCGGCATGGTCTCCTACCACATGCGGGTCGGCACCTCGCAGCCGGTCTTCCAGCTCGGCGTGGACGACGTCGGCACGCTGCGCTTCGGCTATGGCGGCATGTTCCCCGACCCGGGCTTCACCACGCTGGCCGCGCTGGTGCAGCACCGCTCCGCGGCCGCCACGGGCCAGGGCACCGCGTTCGTGTTCGCCTCGACCCCGATGCTGCCGTTCCCGCTGCAGATCCCCGGGCTGGCGAACAGCATGTGGATCAACCCGAGCATCCTGGTCCCGGTCGGCAGCTTCCCGCTCGCCGCGGCCGACGGCATCGGCACGCGCACCCTGTTCCCGGTGCCGTTGGTGGCGCCCGGCACGGCGCTCGGCTTCCAGGCGGTGACCACCGACGGAACCGGGTTCTGGTTCACCAACGCGCAGGACTGTCGGATGTGAGCTGGGGCCGGCGGTCGTTCCTGGTGAACTCGCGGGAGCCGGGGGATCGATCTGCGGCGCTCGATCCGTCGCGCGCTTTCGGCGAATCGCGGTGACGCCAGCGCCCGTCCTGGCAAGGACTGATCGCGTGGACCCGCTCGCCCACCAGTTCGACCGCTACCGCCGGTACGCCGACCTCGACGCGCTCGCCGCGGTGTTCGACGCGACCGCGCCGAAGATGCTGCGGATCGCGCTGCACCTTGCCGGGGACCCTCACGATGCGGAGGACCTGCTGCAGCAGGCCTTCCTGGTGGCGATCGAGCGCGCCGAGAGCATCGACGCGCGGCAGCCGCTGACTCCATGGCTGCTCGGCATCGTGCGCCAGCTCGCGCGTGGCGGGCGGCGGCGCCGGGAGGTCGAGGCGCTCGAGTCGTCGGCGGAGCCGGTGGTCGAAGACGCGACCCCCGATCGGGACGCCGAGGCCGCCGAACTGCGGTCGCTGCTGCAGCGGCACATCGAGCGCCTGGCCAGCGAGCAGCGCCAGGTCCTGCTGCTCCAGCTGCGCTACGGGCTGGAGCCGGCGGAGATCGCGCAGGTGCTCGAGCTGGCACCGAGCACGGTCCGGATGCGGCTCAAGCGCGGTCGTGACGCGCTGCGCCGGCTGTTGCCCGCGGGCGTCGGTGCGGTGGTCGCTCTGGGAGTGGGTGGCTCCACATTGGCTGCGGTTCGGGCTCGAACGCTCGCCGTGGCAGGCCAGGTCGTGCGGCCCGTCGCGTGGGGCGGGTTGGGAGGCGGAGTGGCTCTGGGAGGCGTGGGGTTCGCGATGAAGAACTGGTTGGTGGTCGCCGGCGCAGTGCTGGTGTCGGTGTTCGCGGGTGTCTGGTGGAGCGGTGGACTGTTCTCCGGGGCCCAGGAAGTCGCGCCGCGCGGCGTCGTCGCGGAGGCGCAGTCTACTGACGGTGGGAAACGAGCCGGTCAGGATCCAGGGCAGAGCGTCGCGGCGCACGTGGACTCGAGCGAACGGGGTGCCGAGCCTGGTCGAGACGCGGCAGCGGGGCCGCGCAGGGTCATGCCGTCGGCAGCTCCGCTGGAGACTCCGGCGGAACTCGTCCCTCCCACGGACATCGTCGGGTTCGTCGGCTGGCAACTGGAGAGGAGCGGTGGGTTTGCCAGAACCGTCCTGAAGTCGCCGAACTACTCCGTCGAGGACGCTCTTAGAGATAGGAAGTTGAACCCCGAGGGGAAGGTCCCGAGCGAGGTGCAGAGGGAGCGTCTGCAACGGTTGATCGCGGATCACCGCACCGCGATCGAGCCGGTGGAACGCGATCTCGCCGAGAAGCTCGACGACGCCATCGTGTCGAGCGCCGCGCGGGGCAACTACCGGCAGATCCATCGGCTGGACGCCGACGGGCAGCCGGTTCCGGGGGCTTCGACGAAGGTCTTGGAGTTCCAGAAGGAGCTTCACGACACCTACGGAGCCTTCGGGCGAGATCACTGGAGGGTGACCTTTGGGGGGCGCGCAGACGGGGAGGCTCTGTTCGTCTACACGCATCGCGGCCACTCGCCGGAGGTATTCTCCGCGTCGGATCGGCTCCAGTTGCTCTACAGCGATCGCTCGAGTGCGCTGTGGGACTTCATCCGCGGCATGTGAGTCTCGGGCGACTCATCAGGTGTCCGCTCGAGGCAGGGCGGTGTGCTGCGGGGTCGCGTGGGATGCGCAGGAAGGCCAGTCTTCGCGATCTCGACGATGGGTGGGCCGGGCGGGTGATGCGATCGCGTCGGCGGACTCGACGGAAAGAGACGGAAAGAGACGGAAAGAGCCAAGTCCCTGCCTCAAAGGCACTTCCAGCGGGATCCCCGGCCGTGACCTTCGAGCTTCACGAGTTGGAGCCGACGTAGATGGGCCAACTCATCCCGCACTTGGCGAACGCTCACCTCCGCATCGATACGCGCGACGATCTCCGCGAGAGCCAGCCCTGCCCTCGCCTCCGCCAGCACGGCCAGGATCCGCTGCTGTCGTTCCGTGACGTCCAGCCCCACGCGCTGCGGGGGCACGTACCGCGTCGGCCGGAACCGGACGGTCACGCATCCGCCCCCATCCTCGATCTCCGGCCGCGGAAGGCCCGCCGACGACGTCAGCTCGGACCTCTTGATCGTGCCGCGTCGCTCGGACTCGATGACCCCTCGCCGGTAGAAGACTCGCGCGACCAGCGGGTTCCACGGCATCGACTCGTGCGGTTCGAACAGGGATTCGGCGGTCAGTCCGAAGTGCAGCGGGCCCGACGAGGTGACTTCGAGCCGGTCGTCGTAGATCGCCAACGCGACGGAGCCACCGCCGATCGAGTAGTCCCGGTGGCAGAACGCATTGGCCAGCGCCTCACGCAACGCCACCGGGGGATACAGCGGGTCGTCGATCCGCTCGAAGAGTCCCGGGGTGACGCGGCCCGCCACCGGCAGGTTCTCGCGGAGGAATCGCTCGCCCTTCCGCAGCAACTCGAACGCGTTGCCGTGGAGCTGGCGGTTGTCGAGGAATTCGCTCTTGTCGATGCCTCGGAACTTCGCCACGCGAAGGAGGCACTGCGGCATCTCCAGCTCCAGGCGCTCGGCGCGACCGAACAGCACGAGGGCCGCGCGCAGCAGCGTGTCGTCCTTCATCAGGTCGAGGCCGCGTAGGAGTTCGGCGGGGTCTCGGGTTCCCGGGTCCTCGGCCCTACCCCGACGGATCGCCTCTTCGACTGTGAGCACCAGCTCCCGGGTATCGAGGTCCGCCACCGACCAATCGGGAGCTGGTCGGTTCTCCCAACGCTGCTCGCCATGCACCCGCTCGAGCAGCATCCGGTCGGCCTCGTCGCGCGAGAGCTTCACATTCGTGGAGCCGCGCCGTCGCCAGCTCTCGCCCTTGTAGGTGTACGGCCGGTTGGTACCTGGGCTGGTCGAGACGACGAGAGCCTGCCGTCCCTCTGGGAGCACCACGGTTTCGATGCTCGGATACACGGGAGGATCGATCCGCCCGATCTCTTCGGAGAGCTTGCGCAGCGTGGAGTCGCTGACCTCCTGGCCGACGACTCGGCCATCGTCCTCGACGCCGAACAGCACTCTTCCTCCGCAGTGGTTCAGCATCGCGCAGAGGGAACGGCAGCCCTCGACGGCCAGCGCAGTCGATCGCTTGAACTCCAGCGACTCGGATTCGCCGCTGGCGACCCATTCGAGGAGCTCGGATCGTGGAATGCCGCTCATGGCGCTCTACTCATCGACGAGGTCAGCTCGATCAGAGGATCCGCGCGCCCGCACACAACAGCGGATCCACTGTGCGTCCGCGTGCAGCTCGAGCGGGGGATGACCGGCCTTCTCCAATTCTCGCCGAGCGAGCTGGATACCGAACCCGAAGCGCTGGGCCAGGCCGAGCACCCGCATCGCCTCCGCCAGGATCGGGTTGCGATAGTCGACGACACCGGGTTGGCCGATCGTGTCGGTGCGGACGAGGCCGTAGGGACCACCAGGGCTCGAGATCTCGATCCGGTCGTCGAACCAGTAGACGTGCACCGGGGCATTCGTGTGCTGGTAGGTCCGGTGCATGACCGCATTGCGGGTCAGCTGGTCCAACGCAGCCCGCGGGTAGGTCGATTCCCTGCGTTCGATCGGCCCGGAGGTGATGTCGACCGCGGTTTGGTTGTGTGCGATCAGCTTCTGGTCGACCTGCCGGATCAGGTCGGGGATGGGGCCTTCGCAGACCGCGGCGTCCTGCAGGGGGTCACCGAGCTCGGTGCCTCGGATCCTGAGGAACTGCACGTAGCTGCCCGGCAGGAAGTCGCGCGGTCGCTTGCCGAGGACGAGGACGCCGGCCACCGTGGGAACGGGTTCGTCGGCGGAGACGACCATCTTCATGGCCGCCAGCCGCTGCTCGTAGCTGCGCTCGTTGGCGGCCAGGACTTCGGGTGCGATGGCCTGCGGCAGGTAGTCGTCCTCGAAGATCCGGCGCGACAGATCGTCGAGGGTCGCGGTGAGGACCGGCAGCGCGTCGAACTCCGCGTCGGTGTAGGTCATCTCACGGCGATCCTACAACCCCGCCAGATTCCCCTCGATCGCCGCCAACTGCTTCTTCATGTCGGCGAGCCGCGCCTTCTCGGCCTCCACCACCTCCGGCGGTGCCTTGGCCACGAAGCCTTCGTTGCCGAGCTTCTTCTCGCTGCCGGCGATGCGGCCGGCGAGCTGGTCGCGTTCCTTCTCGAGCTTTTGGCGCTCCTTCTCGAGGTCGACCACGCCGAAGACGTAGCAGTCGACGTCGCGGACCACCGCGGTGGCGGCGTCCTTGGGCTTGTCGGCGGCGGCGTCGATGGTGACCGACTCGGCGCCGGCCATCAGCGCGACGAGGTGATCGAGTCCGGTGAGGCGATCCGCGGAGGCGCCGTCGGCCTTGAGGACGATCGGCATGCGCGCGCTGGGTGCCACGCCGTAGCGGGCGCGGACCTCGCGCAGTGCGCCGACGGTCTCCTGCGCGAAGGCGAAGCGGGCCTCGAGGTCTTCGTCGCGCCAGGCGGCGTCGGCCACCGGCCACTTCGCTTGCACCAGCAGGCTGTCGATCGACTCGAGCTTCGCCAGCACGCCGCGCTCCGGCGCGAGTTCGCCGAGCTTGGCCCACAGGGTCTCGGTGACGAACGGCACGAACGGGTGCAACAGGCGGAGCACCTGATCGAGGCAGGTGGCCAACACCTGGCGGGCCAGCGGTGCCTCGGCCTCGTCGCGCATCCGCGGCTTCAGCAGCTCGAGGTACCAGTCGCAGAGTTCGTTCCAGAAGAACTCGCGGGCGGCGGTCACCGCGACCGACGGGTTGTAGTTCTCGAGGCCGGCCTCGACGCGTTGGATCGCGTCGGTGAGGCGGGACAGGATCCAGCGGTCTTCGAGCTTCAGCTCGTCGCGCTGCCGCGGCTGGAACCCGGTGCCCTCCAGGTTCATGAACGCGAAGCGCGCCGCGTTCCACAGCTTGTTGCAGAACGCGCCGCCGACCTCGAAGCGGCTGGAGGTGGCGCGGGCGGCCGGCACGCCCTGCTCCGCCATCAGGCCGACCATGTCGAAGACCTCGCCGTTGCGCGGGTCCTTGAAGGTGCCCTTGTAGGGACCGGGCTGGCAGTCGGCGAGTTCGATGCGTTCACCGTCGACCGGCGAGATCACCTGCACCGGGAGGCGGATGTCCTGCGTGCCGGTCTGCATCTCGCAGAGCACGTAGCGCATCGCGTCGGCGCCGAACTCGGCGATCACGTCGAGCGGGTCGACGCCGTTGCCCTTCGACTTCGACATCCGCTCGCCCTTGCCGTCCAGGATGGTGGCGTGCAGGAACACGTCGGTGAACGGCACGTCGCCGAGGTTGTAGAGGCCGGCGATCACCATGCGCGCGACCCACAGCGTGATGATGTCGCGGCCGGTCACCAGGCAGGAGCCGGGGTAGTAGAACGACAGCGAGTCGGGCCGGCCGTCGGCAGCGCCAAGCGGCGTCTGGCCGTCGTTGACCTTGGCGGTCGTCGGGTCGGGCCAGCCGAGCGTGCTGTGCGGCCACAGCGCCGAGCTGAACCAGGTGTCGAGGACGTCTTCCTCGAGCACCAGGCCCGCACCTTCCAGCATCGAGCGCACGTTGGCTTCCTTGTCGACCTCGCGGATGCAGAGGAGTCCCTCGACCTGGTTGGTCCGCGGGTCGCCCTGCTTCACCAACTCGATCGCCTCGAGCGGGCTCACCTGCGTGCCGTCGGCGAGCACGATCCACGCCGCCATGCCGTCCTGCGGGTTGGCGAGGATGCCCTCCACTGCCAGCAGTTGCTGGCCGGTGAAGGTGCCCTTCCACACCGGGATGCGGTGGCCCCACCAGAGCTGCCGCGAGATGCACCAGTCGCGCTTCTCGCCGAGCCAGTCGCGGTACATCTTGCTGTAGCGGTCCTGGTCGGGGTGGAAGCGCACGTGGCGACCGGTCGGCGACGACCAGCCCGGGTCCACCGCGTCGATCGCGGCCTGGGCGAGTCCGGCGCTCCGGAACTCGTTCGGCGTGCCGCGGCCGCAGACGATGCCGCCATCGCGGTCGCCCATCGCCACGAACCACTGCTTGGAGACGAACGGCTCGATGATCGTCTTGCTGCGGTCGGAGTGGTCGATCTCGATGGTGCGGTCCTCGATGCGCTCGAGCAGGCCCTGGGCCTCGAGGTCGGCGACGACCTTCTTGCGCGCGTCGAAGCGGTCGAGGCCCTCGTAGGCGCCGCCGTTGGCGTTGATCTTCCCGTCGACCTCCAGGACGTTGATCATCCCGATCTCGTCCTTGTGCCGGCTCCACACGTCGTAGTCGTTCGGGTCGTGCGCCGGCGTGATCTTCACGCAGCCCGAGCCGAGCTCCGGCTTGGCCCAGTCGTCGAGGATCAGCGGGATCTCGCGGTCCATCAGCGGCAGGCGGATCTTGCGACCGGCCTTGGCCATCGCAGCGAAGGTCTCGAGCTGGGCGAGCCAGGTGTTCTTGCGCTCGCGCAGCGCCTCGAGTTCGGCCTCCGCCGCGGCCTGGTCCTTGGCCGCCGCCTTCGCGAGCTTGTCCTCGACCCGCGCGATCTCCCGGTCGAGCGCCTTGCCGGGCTCGGGATGACAGGCCACCGCGGTGTCGCCGAGCATCGTCTCGGGTCGGGTGGTCGCGACGATCACGTGCGTGGGCTCGCCGGGCTGTGGATCGATCACCGGGTAGCGCAGGTGCCAGAAGTGGCCCTGCACCGTCGCCTTGTAGAGCTCGTCGTCGGCCACCGCGGTCTGCAGCGCGCAGTCCCAGTTCACCAGCCGGTCGCCGCGGTAGATCAGCCCGTCGGCGAACATCTTGAAGAACGTGTGCCGCACCGCGCGGGCGCAGACCTCGTCCATCGTGAAGCGCTGCCGGTCCCAGTCGCAGCCGCAGCCCATCCGCTGCTGCTGGCCGACGATGCGGGCCTGGTACTGGTCCTTCCACTGCCAGATCCGCCGCACGAGTTCCTCGCGGCCGACGTCGTGGCGGGTCTTGCCCTCGAGCTCGAACAGCCGCGTCTCGACCACCTGTTGGGTCGCGATGCCGGCGTGGTCGGTGCCCGCCTGCCACAGGGTGTTGTCGCCCTGCATGCGGTGCCACCTCGTCAGCAGGTCCTGCATGACGTTGTCCATCGCGTGCCCCATGTGCAGCGCGCCGGTGACGTTCGGCAGCGGCATCATGACGACGTAGCGGTCCTCGCGGTCGTCGGGCGTGGCCGCGAAGGCCTTGCCTTCCAACCACTTGCGGGTCACGTCGGCCTCCAGCGAGGCGGGATCGTAGTTCTTCGGCAGCTCGGACATGGTAGGGGGCGGGGAGTGTACCGGGATGCTTCCCGAATCGCCCGTGCCCCGTGCACACGGCCCAGCCGACCCCGGTTCCGTCGCGTCGTGTCCGGTGCGATCACGGTTGCCGGGCCGCTCGGGTCGACTGTGCAGCCGATCCCTGGCAGCATCCGCGGCCCGATGATCGCTCGCACGAGACTCCTCCGTTCGGCGTTGGCCCTCGCGGTCGCGGCGCCGTTGTCCGCCCAGTCGGCGCCGCCGCCCTCGTTCGTCGTGGATGGCCTCCGCCACCTGCCGCTGTTCGACGGGCGGGTCACCTGCCTCGTGTCCGGGGACTTCGACGGCGACCACCTGGTCGATCTCGCGACGTTCACGCGGTCGGGTTCGGGCGCCTTCCTTCGGGCGACCGAGCCGGGCTACTTCGAGGTCAGCCAGAGCATCGAGGAGCCGGCTCGCTGGTTCGCGTGTGCAGCGGGCGACTTCGACGGCGATGGCGACGTCGACGTCTGCGCGTCGCGCCAGGTGAGCGGCACCGATTCGTCGACCCGGATGGTGCTCTGGGTCAATCAGGGAGGAGCGTTCCAGGAGGCACCTGCGTCACGCTTCCCCGTGGCTGGTGGAGGGCGGATCGATCAGCTGAACGTGCTCGACGTCGACGGCGATGGCGATCTCGATCTCGCGACCGATCGTTACTTCCTGATCAACGACGGTTCGGCAACGTTCTCCGAGGGTACGGAGTACGCGTCGAGGCAGGGCGGGGAGGTCCGGTCGCTGGTCGCGGACCTCGACGGCGACGGCCTGCTCGACGTCTGGACCGTCGACGGCAGGCAGGCCGCGGTGCTGCTCGGCCAGTCCGGCGGAGGCTTCGTGCAGGTCTTCCGGCAGCCGTCGGTCGGCCCCAAGCGTTCCGCTCTCGGAGACTTCGACGGCGACGGCGACCTCGACCTGGCGTTCGCCCTCGTGAGGCAGACCGGCCTGGCTCCGGGGCGGCTCTGGGTCTTCGAGAACCGACTGCAGGGCGGCTTCGTCGACCGGAGCGCCGACTGGTTGCAGGAGGTACCCCTCAGCCCCGACGCGCTGTTCGCCGCGGACCTCGACGGCGATGGCGACAGCGACCTCGTGACCACCGACGTCGGTCGCCCCGCGGTGCTGCTCAGCGACGGCACGGGGCGGTTCACGACGTATCGGGAACTGGACGTGCCGGGTCGGTCGATCCCGCTGCTCGTCTTCGACGCGGACGGCGATGGTGACCAGGACGTCGCCGCAGAAGGTCGGCTGTTCCTGAACGACGGTGCGGGCCGGTTCGTCGACGCGAACCGGCGCCGGATTCCGAGCGATCTGGAGGGAGCGACGCAGATCGTCGCGGCCGACCTCGACGGCGACGGTGCCGAGGACCTGCTCCTGCAGCGGTGGGACGGCCTGACGATCCTGCGCAACGCCGATCCGGGACCCTTCGAGCGGTCGAGCCTCGACGTGGCGGTGCTCTATCCGGGCTTCCATCAGTCCAGCCGGAGCACCGTGGTCGACTTCGACGCCGATGGTGCTCTGGACCTCGCGGTGCCGGTGTCGGGCCTCGGCACGCGCCTGCTCCGCAATACCGGCAACCTGCAGTTCATGGACGTCACCGCAGGTCGGATTCCGGACGACGAACCGTACGGCGGAACCAACGCGGTGGTGTTCGGCGACTTCGACGGTGACGGCGACGTCGACGCGGTCGAGAGCGAACAGCGGCGCTACATCCGGCTGCTGCGCAACGACGGGACCGGGGTGTTCCAGGCGGAGCAGATCTTCGAGAGTTCTTCGACGGGAGTCGATCTGCTGGCGGGCGACGTCGATGGGGACGGTGACCTCGATGTCGTGCACCAGCCTCGGATCGCGCGATCGGGGCTGCTGTGGAACGACGGCACGGGTCGCTTCACGGAGGCCGTCGTGGCGTCCTGGCTGAGTCAGACCGTGCAGGCCCTCGTGGACATCGATGCGGACGGCGACCTCGACGTGGTGGCTCGCGGAGCGAGTCTGCCGGCGTCGGCGACGCTGTACCGCAACCTCGACGGGACGTCCTTCGACGCCGGCACGCCACTCGGCCTGGAGGCCGTCACGCAGGTCGCGGCCGGCGACTTCGACGCGGACGGGGACGTGGACCTGGTCCTGACGCAGAGCTTCGGCCTGGAGTCCTCGGTGGCGCGCCTGCTGCTCAACGACGGCACGGGTCGCTTCGAGCCCACTCCCGAGGAACTCATCGAGTCCACGGTGGACCCGGGAGTCTGGGGGAGTCTCGACGCGGACGGTGATGGCGACCTCGACCTGGTCCGTTCCGTGTCGGGTGAGACCCTGCTGTTCGTCAACCGGCTGCGCCAACTCCGGAGCCTGCGCCTCGGTCGTCCGGGTCGCTCGCTCGAGTACCGCTTCGCGAATGCCGCCACCGGCGTGCCGACGTTGGTGATCACCCGCTTCGCCGCCGGCCTCGCCGACCCAGGCCTCCCGCTGCCTTTCTTCGGCGTGTTCCGCCTCGACCCGTTCACCATGATCGATGGCCCCGAGGTGATCCTGCCGGACCCGGGCGGCGAGGTCGCGCGCACTCTGCCGTTACCTGCCGACCGGGCGTTGGTCGGTGCGGAGGTGTTCTGTCAGGCGCTGCTGGTGTCCGGCAGCGACCTCTCGGAGTGGCGCCTGACCAACGTCGTGGCCAACGAGATCGTCGGCAACTGACACGGGTCAGCGCACCACCAACTCGAACCCGTCGAAAGGCTCCAGCGCGCGGGGCACCAGCTCGAACCGCTCGCGCAGCAGTTGCACCAGCACCGGTCCCGAGGGGTGGCGCTCGGGGTGCTGCTCGAGGATCTCCAGGGTGCGCCGACTCACGAAGGTCCGACCGCCGGCGGGGGTGGTGGTCACCAGGGCGGTGATCAGCGGTGCGTGCCCGCGGAGTGAGATGGCGTCCACCTGGGCCAGGGCGCTGAGGTCGACGTGGTCGAGCGGTGGCTCGGTGGCGACGCAGGCGGCCATCTCGTCGAGGTCGCAAGCGATGTGGTCGATCCGCGGGTTCAGCAGCACCAGGACCCGCATGGGGCGGTCGGCGGCGAGCTGGCGGACGGCGGCGGCGTAGGGGGCGAGGCGGTTGCGGTCGACGTCGGCGTGGGCGACGTGGAGCAGCGCGGCGGTGGTCGCGACGACCAGGCCGAGGATCGGCACGGCGGGCGGGCGGGCGCGCGCCAGGAGGGTGGCGACCGGGATCGCCAGCGGCAGGACGTAGGCGCCGAACTCGGCGTGGGCGAGGTCCACCGCACCGCAGAGGAACAGGTAGCCCAGCAGGGCCAGCCCGAGTCCCGCGGCCTCCCGCCGGAGCTGCGGCGTCCGCGCGCTCCACCAGACCAGCAGCGACAGCGGGGCGAACGGCAGCAGCCACTCGTGCCAGAGGGAGCGGGGCAGGTGGGCGAAGCCGCCGGCGAGCCGCGGCAACAGGCCGGACTCCAGGTACGGGGCGGGGGCGTGGGGCGTGCACCAGCCGTACGTCTCGAGGACCGCCACGCCGCCGCGCCACAGGACGAGTTGGATCGCGAGCGCCGCGCCACAGAGGTTCGCACCGAGCAGGAGGTCTCGTGGGCCCCGGATCCGCTGCAGGCCGAACAGCGTGGCGGCGGCGGGCACCAGCACCAGTCCGCTGTTGTGCACCATGGTCGCCAGGGCGGCGAGCGCACCGACCAGGACCGTGCCGCCGAGCGCGGGCAGCAGCCGCCGCTCCTCGGCGAGCCGTCGTAGCCAGCCGTGCGCGGCGGCGAAGGTGACCGCAACGAAGGGCAGGAACAGGCCGTGCCGCTCGGTGGTGGTCGCGAAGAACGTCACCGACGGCGTGGCGGCGAACAGCCCGCCGGCCAGCAGGGCGCGCCGGGGGCCCGCGCCCTGGCGTCTCGCGAGGCCGACCACCAGCCAGGTCGCGAGCGCCGCCGACACCGCGGACAGGCTGGTGATCGCGCGCTGCGGATCGAGGCCGGTGAGCGCCCACCACAGGCTGAACAGCGGCGCGTCGAGGCGGTGGCGGTCGACGCGGAACTCGCCGCTGCGGAGCTGCTCGATCAGGAAATGGCCGTCGGACAGGAACAGCGTGTCCTGTCCCAACGCGAGCCAGGCGAGGCCGACCGACACGGCGAGCAGGACTGCGGTGGCGCGGGCGCCGAAGGTGCTGGATGCGTCGTTCGAGGCCACGGGATCGGCGTTCCGGACTCCCTCGGGGGCGGCAACGTGGACGGTATCGAGGGCGCCGGCTGCGGGCAAATCACCTCGGATGGCTGCTCGCCGATCGACTCACCGCCGGCCTCGGTGTCGCGTAGTCCGGCCATGATCCAGAGCGTGACGCGTCGGTTTCCGAACCTCCATGGCGGGCTCGTGCTGCCGTTGCTCGCGGCTGCAACGCTGCTCGGCAGCTGTGTCCTCGAGGACCCGATCGGCGCCGAGCGGCGCGGTTCGTCGCGTGGCGCGGGGGTCGACCGGACGATGGATGGGCTGACGGTGAAGGAGGGGCCCGACGGCGGCGAGCAGGTGTCGGTGGATCGCTCGATCGAGTTCGGCGAGCGCAGCGAGGTGGAGGAGATGCTGCGGCCGGATGGCGGGCGGTGATTCGGTGCTTGGAGCGCTGATTCCCGAGAGCAGCAGGTCAGAGCACGCGGTGCGCCGCGCCGATCGCGTGGGAGCGCGCCTCGCTCACTCCTGCGCGCACCGCGAACTCGGGCCATTCGGCGACCGCGGCCAGCACCTCGTCGAGGATCGCGTCCGGGCGGCCGCGCTTGAGCGATACGGTGCGGCCCACGACGCGGAAGTCGTCGCGGTCGAAGTCGTCGCGCTTGCCGTTGAGTGACATCTGGTGGCGCGAGGTCCAGGCTCCGTCCGGGTTGTGGGCGAAGGTCAGGTCGAAGGCGGGCGCCAGCGACCAGGCGCCACTCTGGTCCATCAGGAAGGCGATGTTCTTGACGTGGTCGTCCTGGTTGCGGGCGACGACGTTGAACGCCATGCGTCGGAACAGCTCCTCGAGGTCCGCCATCCGCAGCTCGAGCCGGCGGATCACGAGCATGGCCTGCTCGTAGCTGTGGGCCCCGGCCTGATTGAAGTCGAGGTGGGCGATCGCACCCAGCGACTGCATGTGCAGCTTGCCGGTCGACGAGGGCCGGTCGAAGCGGCGCGTCATGAAGTGGCTGCGGCCGCCCTCCTCCAGCAGGCGGCACTCCGACATGTCGATCCCTGCTGCCCGAGCCATCTCCGAGTAGGCGAACTCGATCCGTCCGAAGCCGAGTGGGTCGACGAGTTCGCGGTCGCGGTTGTTCGTCACGCCGTCGAACTTCAGGAGCCAGTGCTCGAAGCCGTCGGGAGCATCGAGCTGTCCCGACCGGACCTCCTCGGTCGTGCGATTCCAGGCGATGACCGCTTTCGCGCGTGCGCCGCCCGCCGAACTCCCGACGCGGAGGATCTCGAGGAGCGCGTCCGGGTGGCGATCGACGTCCAGAGTCGAGTCGAGGCCGCTGCGGTGGGACAGGATGTCCGAGGCGAGGTCGACCAGCGCAGCCAGGTCGAGTCGTTCGGCCGCGTTCGCGGTGGGCGCGAGTACGGGTTCGAACTCGAGTGCACCCATGCCGCGCCGTCCCGTGTAGCAGAGCCGCTCCACGGCATCGATCTCGCTCGGAGCGCGTCCGCGCGCGGCCAACCAGGCATCGAGGATCGCGTTGCCGAACTTGTCGGGCAGGGAGTCGGCGAGCAGGCCGGGGAGGCCATGGAAGGTCTCGTGGGCGAGGGCTCCGAAGCGATGGACCCGAGGCCCGGCTCCGGGGGCCAGCGGCATCGTCAATGGAGCGATCTCGATGCCGCTGCGGCGGAACTCGGGCGTGTACTCGAAGGCCGCGACCTTGCCGGGGCCGTCGACCGAGACGGCGCCGATCTGCCGTCCCCACAGGCGGACCTCTGCGACGCTGGTCACTCGCCCCAGCTCCAGTCGGTCCCGGCGGGATCGCCGTCGGGTCGGCGCGGGGCGCGGCGGCGGGTGCGGCGGGTGGACTCCAGTTGCTCGAGCGGGCTCGGACCGGCGGCGGGCAGGAACGCGAGGAAGTCGTCGAGCAGGTTCAGGCCGCGCAGCACTCGCACGAAGTTCGTGAGCTGGGTCGAGCGGCCGGCTTCCAGGCGGGTGACCGTGCTCAGGGAGACGCCCGACTCGTCCGCGAGGGCGGCCTGGCTCAGGCCCAGGTCGAGCCGGATCCGTGCCAGTCGTCGGCCCAGTTCCGCGAGGGCAGCGGGGTCGCTCGGTGACGAGTGCATTCAGTCAATTGTGACGTGTTGGAAGCTATCGAGGGCTTTAAATAGTCAAAAATGACGTGTGAGGAGCCCGCGTCGCCGTCACGCCAGGATCTCGTGCACCACCCGCGCCGGCTCCACGCCGGTCAGCCGCATGTCGAGGCCCTGGTGCTTCACCGACAGGCGCTCGTGGTCGAGGCCGAGCAGGTGCAGCATCGTCGCGTGCAGGTCACGGACGTGGACCGGGTGCTCGACCGCGTGGTAGCCGAGTTCGTCGGTGGCGCCGTAGGCGAAGCCGCCCTTCACGCCGCCGCCGGCCAGCGCCATCGAGAAGCCGCGGATGTGGTGGTCGCGGCCGGCCTGGGAGCCCTTGCCCTGGAACATCGGCGTGCGGCCGAACTCGCCGCCCCAGACCACCAGGGTCTCGTCGAGCATGCCGCGCTGGGCGAGGTCCTTGATCAGTGCTGCCGAGGGCTGGTCGCAGAGCCGGGTGCAGACGTCCATGTACTTCACCAGGTCACCGTGGTGGTCCCAGCCTCGGTGGTAGAGCTGGATGAAGCGGACGCCGCGCTCGGCGAGGCGGCGCGCCAACAGGCAGTTGGCGGCGAACGAGCCGTCGGCACCCTCGGTGCCGTACATCTCGAGGATCTCCTTCGGCTCGTCGGCGAGATCCATCAGCTCGGGCACCGAGGTCTGCATCCGGAACGCGAGTTCGTACTGGGCGATGCGCGTGGCCCGCGCCGGGTCGGCGATCTCCTGTTGGCGCAGCGCGTTCAACCGACCGATCGAGTCGACCAGCTGACGCTGCTGCTCCAGGGTGATGCCGCCGGGCGTGTTGACGTAGTGCACCGGGTCGCCGCTCGACTGGAACTCGACGCCCTGCAGGCGACCGGGTAGGAAGCCGGCACTCCACTGCCGCGAGGCGATCGGCTGCGGATTGCGGCCGCCCTTGCTGGTGAGCACCACGAAACCGGGCAGGTCCTGGCTCTCGCTGCCGATCCCGTACTGCACCCAGCTGCCCATGCTCGGCCGACCCGAGATCGAGGTGCCGGTGTTCATCACCGTGTGCGCCGGGTCGTGGTTGATCTGGTCGGTCTGCATCGAACGGATCACGCAGAGCCGGTCGGCGACCGAGGCCAGGTGCGGCAGGCACTCGGCGACCGGCAGGCCGGACTCGCCACGCGGCAGGAAGCGGTACTGCGGTCCTAGGACCTTCAACTGCTGTCCCTGGAGCTGTGCGATCGGCTGGCCCCTGGTGAACGACTCCGGCATCGGTTGGCCGTCCAGTCGGGCCAGCTCGGTCTTGGGGTCGAAGGTCTCGAGGTGCGACGGACCGCCCGCCATGCACAGCCAGATCACTCGCTTGATGCGCGGGGTGTGGTGCGGGCCGACCGGTGTGGCGGGATCGCCGTCGGTCCGCGTGGCGCGGCCGTCCAGGCAGCCGAGCGCCGCGGCGCCGAGACCGAAGCGACCGGCGTGTTCGAGGAACGTCCGCCGTGAGGTGAGGTCGTGCAGGTCCATGTGGTCAGCTCCCATCGCCTCAGCTCCGTGTGATCGTCTCGTGCAGGTTCAGCAGTGCGCGCGCCACCGTCGTCCAGGCCGCGACCTCGCCGAGGTCGTGACGGCCGGGCCACGGCGCGTCGCCGACCTTCATCAGTGACTCCGCGGCCTCGGGGTGCGCGGCGTAGTGGCGACGCTCGGCGACGAGCAGGCTCCGCAGCTCGTCGATCTCGGCGACGTGCGGTCGGCGCCCGGTGCAGCGGCTCCACATCGCGGCGAGGCGCGCGGCGTCGTCGGGATGCTCCTCGTCGAGCGCGCGCGCGGCGAAGTGCCGGGCGGCCTCGACGAAGCACGGGTCGTTGAGCAGGGTCAACGCCTGCAGCGGCGTGTTGCTCACCGCGCGCTCCGCGGTGCACTCCTCGCGGGTCGGCCCGTCGAAGGCCTTCAGCATCGGGTGCAGGAACATCCTCTGCCAGTGCACGTAGACGCCGCGGCGGTACTGCCGCGCGTCGTGCATCGCCTGGTATTCCCGTGGCGGGAAGTTCAGGTGCGCGTAGAGGCCGGCCGGCTGGGCCGGCTTGACGCTCGGTCCGCCGAGCGGGCCCTCCACCAACAGGCCCGAGACGTACAGCATCGTGTCGCGGACGAACTCGGCTTCGAGGCGCCGGCGGTTCTGGTGCGCGAGCAGTTCGTTGGCCGGGTCGACCGCCGCGAGTCCGGGCCGCGGCAGCGAAGCCTGCCGCCAGGTCCGCGAGGTCACGATCGTGCGGATGACGTGGCGCAGGTCCCAGCCGGAGTCGATGAAGTCACGCGCCAGCCAATCGAGCAGCTCGGGGTGCGAGGGCCAGTCGCCCTGCGAACCGTTGTCGGCGAGCGTGGTCGACAGGCCGCGGCCGAACAGCAAGGCCCACAGCCGGTTGACCACTACACGGGCGGTCTGCGGGTGGTCGGGGCGGGTCAGCCAGGCAGCGAGGTCGAGGCGGTTCGCACGGCGCTCGCCGACGTCGAGCGGCGGCAGGCAGGCGGGTGCGCCAGGGCTCACCACCTCGCCCGACTCGTCCATCCAGTTGCCGCGCGCCAACACCCGGGTGATCCGCGGCTCCGCCAGCGCCTGGGTGACCATCACCTTGCGGCGGGCCTGCTCCAGCTCGACACGCTCCTTCTCGAGCTTGATGATCTCGCGCTTGGCAGGCGACACGCGGCCGGCGGCCTGGTCGGCCTGGACCTGCTCGCGCAGCGTGGCGAGCCGGTCGTCGACCGCGGCCAGGCGCTCGTGCTCGTAGACCCCCTGCACGTCGATCTCCGGCAGCCGGCGCGTCGGCGTGGTGTTCGGGGCCTTCCACATCCGCTCTTCGTCGATGTCGGCGAAGAACGCGGCCAGGCGGTAGAAGTCGCGCTGGGTGTAGGGGTCGTACTTGTGGTCGTGGCACTCGGCGCAGCCGACGGTCGCGCCGAGCCACACCGCGGAGACGTTGCGGACCCGGTCGGCGGCATACTTGGCCAGGTACTCGCCCGGCTGCACGCCGCCCTCGTGCGAGGTCTGCAGCAGGCGGTTGTAGGCCGAGGCGGTGCGTTGCTCCTCGGTCGCCCCGTCGATGAGATCGCCGCCGAGTTGCTCGCGCGTGAACCGGTCGAAGGGGTAGTTGTCGTGGAACGCCTTCAACACGTAGTCACGGTAGGGCGTCGACTCGTGTTCCTGGTCACCGTGGTAGCCGACGGTGTCGGCGAAGCGGACCAGGTCGAGCCACCAGACGGCGAGGCGCTCGGCGTGGCGTTGGCTCGCGAGCAGGCGGTCGACCAGGCGTACGAAGCGGTCCTGGGACCGGTCCGCCAGGAAGGCATCGAGTTCGTCGGGGCTCGGCGGGATTCCGGTGAGGTCGAGGAAGACACGGCGGGCGAGCACCGCCGGCTCGGCCTCGGCTGCGTGATCGATGCCGGCGTCGATCTGCGCGCGGCGCACGAAGCGGTCGATCGGGTTGTCGCTCCACGCCGGGTCCTCGATCTCCGGCGGGGTGACTTCGCCCAGCGGACGGAACGACCAGTGCTGCTCGTAGGGTGCACCGGCCTCCAGCCAGCGCCGTAGGATCTCCCGCTCCTCGGCGGCGAGTTCCTTGCCCGACGACTCGGGTGGCATCCGCTCGTCGCGGTCCTCGTGGGTCACCCGCTCCCAGAACACGCTGCCGAGTGGTGCGGCCGGGTCGAGGACCTCGGCCGCACCTTCCGCGATGTCGAGCCTCAGATCGGCCTCGCGGTGGCCGGCGTCGGGGCCGTGGCACGCGAAGCACTTGTCCGACAGGATCGGGCGGACGTCGCGGTTGAAGCGCGGGGTGCCGGCCCCGGCGGACTGGGAGGTGGCGATGGGCGCGAGGACTGCGCCGGCGAGCAGGACGAAGGGCAGCGTGGAGCGCATCAAAGCACTTCCACTGTACCTCCCCATGCCAGGACTGCCACCGACGCGAGGGGGCCTCCGTTCGGCACCGTGGCGCGCCGTCCGGGCCCTCACCGATAACTCGTCGCCGCCACGTTCGTCACCGGGATCGGCGTAGATCCGGGACTGCCGAGGTCGAGCTGCATCGCCTGTGCATACCAGGTCGCGCCGCGCAGCGGGGACCCGGCTCGGAGCGGGCCGATGCGCGCCGCGCCGGTGGTCGCGTCGTGGCGCGCAGCCGGCTCGATCAGGAACACCGAGGCGAAGTTCAGGCCGATGTCGAGCGAGACCACGCCGGGTAGCACCGAAGGCTGGCGGAACGGGCTGAGGACCAGGTAGCTCGCCAGATTGCCGCTCGCACCGCCGTGGTGGGTGAACCAGATCTGGTCGTCGCCGACCGACAGGCTGCGCGCGGTCGCCAGGATCCGGCTCGTCGGGTAGACGAGCTGGGCGTTGCGCGAGTTGCTGCGTCCCGCCGGGTTCACGAGGCGGATCGGATAGCTGCCGGCGGCGAGACCTTGCGGGACGAAGATCTCGATCCGGGTGTCCGAGACGATCCGGAACCAGCCGTCGGCGAAGCCGCGCTCGTTGCGGCTCGCGAATGCCAGGGTGCCGAACTCGATCTCGTTCACGCCCTGGAAGTCGGTGCCCGTGAGCACCAGTGGCGTGTTGCCGACGGTGGTCGTGGTCCGCACCGGCGAGCCGCTGATCAGCGGGGCGCGCAGGTACTGGATCGTGTCGCTGCGGATGTTGCTGACGTTGCCAGCGGTGTCGCGGACCTGCACGTAGAGCCGCTTGGTGCCCTCGTTCGCGTTGCCGCCGAACGCCGACAGGTCGACGCCTCGGCTGGCCGCATAGACCTGCCAACCGCTCCAGTTGCTGTTGTCGGCCGAGTAGCGGATCCGGTCGAGGCCGCTGTTGTCGTCGCTCGCGGCGACGCGGACCTGCACGCCGAGGATCGCGGTGTGGCTCGCGCCGCCTCCGAGTTCGACCGAGGTGAGCACCGGGGCGACGGTGTCGATGAGGACCGGGCCGAAGCGGGCCACGGCCCCGCGGTTGTCGACGTTGTCGATCGCCCGGAGCTCGAACATGTAGCCGCCGCTGGCGGCGGGAGTGTCCGAGGCCGTGAACGATGTCGAGGTGGCCGCGCCTGACATGTTCACCGCCGTCGGATCGGCCGGGTCCCCGCGGCCCCAGGCGTAGGCGAGTCCGTCCAGTCCGGCGCAGCCGTTGTCGTTCGCCGCGCTCCACAGGAACCGGACGTTGCGGTCGTTCGACCACCGGCTGGCGGTGTGGCTGCTGCTGCGCAGGTTGGCGATGCCGCTCGGCGCGAGGCCGTCGACGCAGACCTGGACCGAGTTCGTCGCAGGTTGGGGCGAGGGGGAGGCCGCCGCCGAGGTGCTCAGGGTGAACGTCCCGCTGTTGGTCGGCGCGCGCAGCGTGTAGCGCACCGAGCGGTCGGTGCCGCGGCCGAGGACCACCTCGCCGGTGAGGCTCGGGTACGGTGACGACGGGTAGCCGATGCCGACCGGATAGCTGTAGACGTCGCCCTCGGCCGAGGTCCGAGCCATCTCCAGCGTCACGAAGGGCGAGAAGCTCGGGTCGACGCGCGCGGTCTCGAACTCGCCGAGGCCCACCGCCTCGCGGATCCGGGCGGTTGCGACGATCTCGGTGCCGGGGCGGATCACGTCGTCGCTGACCGAGAGCACGTGGACCGGGCCGGCGACGTAGGTGTCGTCGCGGTAGGCGACCACCGACAGCGCCGGATAGCAGGCGCTCGACACGCTCTGGCCGAAGACCTTGAAGCGGATCCGCTTGCCGCGCGCCGAGTCGATGAAGCTGGCGGTCCGGCTGGCGAACGACAGCATGTTCTCGATGCCGCTCGCCAGCGAGAAGTCGCCGGCGTTGCCAGCGCTGTCGAACGGTTCGACGTCGACGTAGCAGCGGAGGTCGTTGACTCGTGCCTGGGTCGCGCCGGCGGACGCGGCGGGTTCGATCCAGGTGACCACCGCCTTCATCGCCTCGAGGTCGGTCGGTGCCTGGATCTCCCAGTAGAACCAGTTGCCCGAGCTGCTGATCGGCGTCGAGCGGACGCCGTTCCACAGACTCCAGTTCGAGGTGCTCCAGTGCATGCGGTAGGCGTTGATCAGGCCGAAGCCGCCCTGGCTGCCGAACCAGCCGCTCGAGCTGCCCGGGTTGCTCCACCACTCGGCCGTCGCCGCGGCGGTGGCCTTCATGTTCTGCGGACGCAGGTTGAAGGTGCTCGAGTGGTCGATCAGCCCGATGAGCGTGCCGGTCACGTGCGGTGCGGCCATGCTGGTGCCGGACTTGTTGGTGTAGCCGCGCTGCGAGAGATTGCTGGTCGAGGTGATCGAGCTGCCTGGTGCGACGACCTCGGGCTTGCGGCGGTTGTCGCGGGTGCCGTACTGCGAGAACGACGACATCGCGCCGGCTGCGGTGCTGGTGTCGGAGTAGTCGTCGACCGAGCCGACCGTGAGGCAGTTCTTCGCGGTGCCCTCGAGCAGCACGCCGACCCCACGGTTGCCGGCCGCGAAGACGTGCAGCTGGCGGTGGTCGTAGACGTAACCGTCGACCGTGCGCGGTGCGGACTCGGTGCCGTACCACTGGTTGGTCGAGGGCGGCGTGCCCCAGGAGTTGTTGATCACGGGCGGCTTCGGTGAGGTCTCGCCGCCGGCGGTGTAGCCGTTGCTCATCGCGGCGTAGAGCGATGCGAAGCTGCCGTGCGGCGCGCCGGTGTCGTCGAAGAGCCGGCCGATGAACACACGGCTGTATCCGTAGTCGCCGATGTCGGGAGCTGCGCCCTTGTATCGGACGTCCACCGAGCCGCTGCCGCCGACCGTGCCGGTCACGTGCGTGCCGTGGCCGTGGCCGTCCACGAACGGGCTGCCGCCGGGCACGTTCGACCAGCCGACGAAGTTCTTGTTCAGGTCGAAGTGCCGGCCGCTGCTGCCCTGGACCCCGGAGTCGACGATGCCCACGGTGATTCCGCTACCGCCGTAACTGGAGCGCACCCGGTCGACGCCGATCATCGACATCGAGGTGTCGTCCTGGAGTTCCGGCGCGAGGCGCAGCTCGAGGAAGGCGACCTCGTCGAGGGCGGCGAGGCGGGCGACCGCGTGGCGGGCGACCCGGCCGTGGAAGACGAACACGTCGGCGACTTCGTGGTACTCCTCGAACCGGAAGCCGGCGTCCTCGAGTGCCTGCTGGATCGGACCGTTCGGGATCGTCGTGGTGTGCGTCGCTTCCTCGAGCTGGCGGTCGTCGTCGTGCGTGGTGCGCGTGCCGAGTTCGACCGTGCGACTCCGGTCGTCGAGGTCCGAGGCATGCACCGAGACCGTGATCTCCAGGCCCTCGGTGCCGTCGCCCTCGAGCAGCCGTTCGGCGAGGTGCGGTTCGACCTTCTGCGCGTCCTGCGGGTAGCCGATCCAGCGCACGAACGGCAGCTCGGCGAGTCCTGGGATGGCGGCATGCGGCACGCGCGCGACCCAGCTCTGCCAGGTGTGGGTGCCCAGGATCTCACCGCCTCGAGCCACGAACGCGGCGCGCTTCGACTCGTCGGCGAGACGGCCGCTCACCATCACGTAGGCGAAGCTGTGGCCGGCTGGATCGCTGCGTCGCGCCGTCTCCAGGCGCGGATCGATCCCAGGCGCCGGCCGCCAGGTGCCGCCGGCGAAGGCCAGCGTGTAGGGGTCGCCCACGGGCCGGGTGCCGACCACGTTGCCGTCCTCGTCGAGGACCTCTTCCGTGGGGCGGAAGTCGGGTGCGTCGTCGGTGATGGGCTGATGGAACGTCTGGTCGGCGGAGAGCCACAGCGGCTCGTGGACCATCGCCGGACCGATCTCGGCGGTGCGGGTCGGCTCCTGTGGCGTATCCAGCGCGACCGGGATGCGGTCCTGGGCGGGGAGTGCCGCGAGTGCCGCGGCGGCTACCGCGAGGCCGGCCAGTGCCTGTCGGCCGCGGCGGCGAAGTCTGTGTTGCATCGGGGATGTCCTTCGAGGTGGTGGGGCCGGAGCCCCGGTTCGGCCTCGAAGTGACGTGCCCACGGTGGTGCGCACGCGCGACAGCGGAAAAAACGGCGAGCGTGCGCTGCTCGACCACTTCCGAGAATCGGCGCGCCCGGCGCTGATTCTCGGGGGGATTCGATCCAAACCCAAACAACACGGGCAGCTCGGCCGACTGCCTCGGGGCATGGCGAGCGCAGCGAGTCATGCCCCTTCGGTCGAGGCAGGAGGCCGCGCTGCGGGGCATGATCCGGAACGCCGGGGCTCCGGTCGGCTCGGACTCCGCGAGTGCTGCCGTTCGCCGGACACCGCCGTACGCCGCCCCGTCGGGGCCGGATTTCACCGAGTAGACACCGGGGCCCATTCCCGCCTCGCGGGCGGCGCGTATCGTGGAGGCCTGGCTCGACAGCTCGACGGCACACTGCCGCGAGCGGTCCTTTCCTCACCAACCAGAGCCCTGATGAAGTCCTCCTCCCTTCTCGTCGCGACCCTCTGCCTCGCCGGCACCGCGACGTCCCAGTTCACCAGTCCCGCAGGCTACCTCACGACCGAGGGCAGCAGCAACCACGACTACATCCTGTTCAAGTACGACCTGATGCGCTGGCAGCAGCTCGATGACACGAGCGTCGGCCAGGCGCCGATGCAGGCGTCGCGCATCTCCTGGCGGCGTGACGGCACCAACACCGGTGACGCCACGTGGTTCGCGCGCACCATGGACATCGAGGTCATCCTCTCCGAGTCGGTGCCCGCCGCCGGCGTGTCGGTGAACCAGGACGCCAACTACCTCAACCCCGGCGCTCCGACCACCGTGTTCACGATGAAGCCGGTGAACCTGCCCGACTGGACCGCGCAGCCCGGCACGACCCCCGCCCCCTTCGACCTGGTACTGCCGCTCGACACCCCGTGGGTGTACACGGCGCAGAACTCCTACCTCTGGGAGGTGCGCACGCGGAACAACACCTCGGCCAGCGACTACGGCAACGACTTCCAGTCGATCTCGGGCAGCCGCCCGAGCATCAACAGCGGCACCAACGTCGGCACAGGTTGCGTGACCACCGGCAACACCGCGGCGATGACGCTGTCGGCGCGCGCCGAGAACCAGATCAGCCGGTTCCGCATCGACTACGAGCTCAGCAACGCGCCGATGAGCACCGGCACGTTCTTGAACCTCGACTTCGTGAACTCGAACCTGACCATCCCGGGTCTGTGCACGACCGTGGTCGCCGTGCCGACCCTCAACCTGTTCGCCGGCACCACCGACGTCGCCGGTGACCTGCAGTTCGGCCTCGAGAACATCCCGCCGCTGCCGGGCCTCGCCGGCGCGACCGTGTTCTCGCAAGCGTTGGCGATCGACCCGAACCTCGGCCTCGGAGTCGCGCTCTCCAACGGCGAGCAGAACACCTTCCCGAGCTTCACCGGCACGCCGGTGCAGACCACGCGCGTCTACGGCTACCAGCTCACGAACGGCTCGATGCGGGCCCCCAGCGCGTGGACCGGCGGCATCGTCACGCGCTTCGACTGATCGTCTCCGAGCGGGGAGTCCGCGTGGCTCCGGTCAGCGCACCCGCACCAGTCGATGCGCCGGCAGCGCCTGGCCGCGCAGCCACGGCGCGATGTCGGCAAGGAAGCGCTGGCCGTCGACGTAGTAGCCGGCGGTCGGCTGCAGGCCGGGGATCCGCGCGGTGAACCACTCGTTGAGCACCGTCATCAGCAGTTCGCGGACGTACTTCGCCATGCAGCTGGCCAGCGCCGTGGGGAACGCGCGCTCCTCGCCGCCCTGTGCGAAGGTCACGCGGATCGTCGTGTCGCGGCCGGCCGGCCGCAGTTCGTAGGTGGAGACCATGGCGCCGTCGGTGCCTCGCAGCACCCGCCAGTCCGGCAGCGCCCGGCCGAGTGCGCTGCGGTAGTGGGCGCGGCCGCCGCAGCGGTCGACCATCACGTGGCCGCTGTCCCGGATCGAGACCGCTTCGAGCAGGCGACCGAGCACCGCGGCGATCGCCTCGAAGTGGGTCGTCGACTTGTTGTCGGTGGCGGCGATCGAGGCGTTGAACTCCTCGACGTCGACCGGGCGTAGCGCGAGCGGGCCGAGGGGAGCGATGCCGGCGCGGTCCATGCAGCGGCGCAGCAGGTGGCCGCGGAGCGCCAGCTCGTCGAGGCTGTCGGCGGCGATCGGCAGGGCGCGGTGGTCGAGTTCCTCGTACCACGGACAGCGATCGATCCACGTGCGGTCGACGCCGGCGCGGTCCAGCAGGTCGCCGACCGTCTCGGGCAGCTCGCCGTCGTGCCACGCGGCCCAGCTCACCAGCACCGTGCGCTCCAGTCGCTCCAGGCCGCGCGGCCCCTGCTTCACCTTCTTGCTGTCGGCGACCACGATCTGGTCGCTCCGCGGACGAGACCGCGCGACCACCGGCTCCAGTGCCTGCCAGGGATCGGTGCCCGGTGGACCCTCAAGTCCGGCGCCGGCGACCACCAGCGGTCCGAGGATCGGCCCGAGTCCGGCCTCGTCGACGCCGGCCAGGCAGCGGTTGGACGCGGTCGGATTCAGGGAAGGCCTCCGTCGCGCCGATAGGGATCGCATCGGTCCCCAGTTCGGGGGGCAGGAGCCGGCAGGAACGACATGGAGATCCTCCTCATCGAGAGCGACCACCTGATCCGCGACCAGATCAAGGTCGGCCTCCAGCAGTTCCCGGAGTTCACGATCACGTGTGGCGAAGGATACGGAGGGATCAACCTCCTGCGCCAGCGTCGCTACGACCTCGCGTTCCTCGGCGTGCGCGCCAACGCGACCGAGGCCCGGCGCACGATCGAGTATCTGCGCAGCTTCGAGCAGAGCGTCGACGTGGTGGTGGTGACCGCGCAGAAGACCGCGCGCGACCTGCAGAGCGAGAAGTCGCGGCTGAACATCTGGTCATTCCTCAGCACGCCGGTGCAGGTCAGCGAGTTCTTCCGGATGGTGTCCCGGATCCGCGAACGCCTGCACACGCCGGTGGCGGCCGCGGCGGGTCAGTCCCTGGCACCGCACCGCTGACCGCAGCCACCGGGTCGGTATCATGCCCGGGTGAAGGCGAAGCCGCGTGTGCTCCTCGAGTCCCGCTACCGCAAGCTGGAGCGTGGGCTGCCGCAGACCATCCATTTCTGTCCGGCCTGCGGCGGGCGGCGCCGACAGCGGCAGAAATGCACGGTCTGCGAAGGGCGAGGGCGGATCAGCGAGGACTCGGTGCAGCAGCTCTTGTCGCGGCGGATCCTGCCCGCCTTCGACGCCCGCAAGTGCAAGTTCCATGGGGCGGGGCGCGAGGACGTGGACGTGCTGATGCTCGGCCGCGGCCGTCCGTTCGTCTTCGAAGTCGAGGAGCCGAAGGTCGAGGACGTGGATCTGGAAGCGCTGCGCGCGAAGATCCATGCCGAAGTCGGCGAACGGGTCCAGTTGACCGAGCCGTTCCGTCGGGTCCAGCGGCGGCGGGTCGGCGAGATCAAGGAGGCGCACTGGTCGAAGCACTACCGCATCGGGGTAGCGGTCGAGTCGGCGCTGCCGGCGGACGCTGCCGAGCGCCTTGCGGCTCGCGAATTCCTGGTGAGGCAGCGGACCCCGGAACGCGTCGCGCATCGGCGGGCCGACATGGTGCGGACCCGCCAGATCCGCATCCTCGCGGTCCGCGTGCCGGGACCCGACCATCCGCTCGAACTCGACATCGAGACCTCCCACGGCACCTACGTGAAGGAGTGGGTGTCGGGCGATGGGGGACGGTCGGAGCCGAGCCTCGCCGAGATGCTCGGGACTCCGGCCAGCTGCGAACGGCTCGACGTGCTGGAGATCCTGGACGTCACTCCCCCGCGATGAACCGCGGATACCCGCGGTCGAAGCCGAGTCGGAGCGGAGTGCGGTTGGCGTGGGTGGCGGTGAACTGACCGTTCACCATGCGCCCGGCCTCGACCAACAGCGGGAAGCGCAGCGACAGGTCGAGGGCGGTGGGCGTGGCCAGCGCGAAGGCGACGTGGTGTTCGTCGGCCGCGTCGTATTCCACGTGGCGGGCGGTCAGCAGCTCGAGCACGTCGATCTGGCCGGAGTCGAGGTCCGGCCCGGCGCGGTCGGGTAGCAGCACCGTGAGGTAGCCGCCGGCGGTGAACAGGCTCACCCGGTAGTGCTGTGCACGCACCGAGACGCGGATCCGGTGCACCCTGCTGCCCTCGTGCAGTGCCAGCAGGTCGCGGGTCGCCACCACTTCGGGCCCGAGGTTCTCGAGCTGCAGCGGCTGCAACCCGGCGCGAGGCAGCAGGACCGCGGTCCGGCCGTCGGCGCTTACCTGCATGGTCGGCAGGTCGAACGGCAGTGCCGACGATTCGCCGTAGGGTAGGGTCCGGACCAGGGGATCCTGGGCCAGTGGTCGCAGCGCCAGCACCTCGCGTTGTTCGGCCGCCGGCACGAACGGTGGACGCAGGATCCGGTCGACGCCCAGGTGGTAGGCGACCGCGGTGCCACGTCGGTTGGTCCGCGGCAGGCCGTGGACGAACAGCGTCTCGGCGTCGGTCTCGCTGCCGAACTCCTGCACCCGCTCGTGGATCTGCCGCGTGTCGTCGAACAGGCCGAAGTAGTCGCGGTGTACCTGTACCAGCGGCAGCGCGAAGACCGCGAGCATCAGGGTGCCCGGCAGCGGTCCGGCGGAGGCGATCCACAGCGCCATCGCGGCGAACGGCAGGTAGTAGAGGCGCAGGCTCTCGGGGTTC
Organism: bacterium; assembly: GCA_030432695.1. GTDB lineage: Bacteria > Planctomycetota > UBA1135 > UBA1135 > UBA2386 > JAUILN01. Next base: position 464,002 of record JAUILN010000006.1, read on the forward strand.
TGCCAGTCGCCCCAGCTGTGCACCGCCGGCAACACCGCGATCGCGTAGGCGGCGAGGCCCAGCAGCGCGTGGGCGTGGCGGCGACGGAACAGCAGCCAGGCCAGCGCGACCACCGGCGGCAGGTAGCCGAGCGGGACCAGCCACCCTGGGGGTGCTGCGTCGCCGGGTGCGCAGAGCGGCAGGGGATTGAGTGCTCGCGCGGTGCCGGCGCCGAGACCGATGAGTGTGTCGAGGCCCAGAGGTGGGCTCTCGACGTAGCCGCCGAGGAATCGTCCGAGCACCGCGTAGCGCAGTGCGAAGTAGCCGACCAGCAGCAGGGCGAACGGCAAGGTCGCCCGGATCGCGGTTTGGAGTCGTCGGTCGGTCCTCGCCGCGGCGAACGCCGTCACGGCGACGAGTCCCGGCAGCACCATCGCCGACTCCTTGCTGCACAGGGCACCTGCCGCGGTGACGAGCGCGAAGGCCAGTGCGCGGCGCCGGCCGTCGACCCATCTGGTGACCAGCAGCAGCGTGGCGAGCACCCAGACCGTGGTGTGGCTGTCGACCCGACCGACCGCCCACAGGATCGAACCGGCGTGGGTCGGTGCGAGGGCCCAAAGGAGCCCGGCGAGGAAGCCGCGGAGCGGGCCGACGAGGCGTGCGCCCAACGCGCCGAGGAGGACCGCCGAGGTCGCGTGGGCCAGCGTGTTGACCACGTGGGCGACCAGTGGATCGGCGCCGAACACCGCCTGTTCCAGCCAGAAGCTGAAGGTGATCAGCGGCCGGTAGAACCAGACCACGCCGGGCAGGTGGTACTGGTTGCCGGCGAAGTCGGCGAGCGCGCGGTCGAGGTCGTGCGCGTAGTGGACCGCGATCCAGTCGTCGCTCTGCCAGAACGACTGCAGCGGCCACCACGCAGCTGTCGCGAGCACGAAGAGCAACCACGGCAGCGGCAGCCGTTCACGCGGCGATGGGGTGGCGTCGGCTGCGAGCCGGTCGAGGTCGCGCTCGTTGGCGTCCACGGGACTCGACGGCCACATCGTCATCGGGGGCGTGCGGGCGAGTCGTTCACAGCAGGACGCCGAGCAGTTCCATGTCCATCACCATCTTGCCCTCGCAGAAGGCCTGCGCCGGGTACTTGGCGATGCGGTTGCCGCTGCGGCTGCCTACCTTGGAGACGAAGTAGACCCGGGCCGGAGGGGTGACCTGACCGCGATAGCGGACCTTGTCGAGGCCGCCAAGGCCGATGAAGCGCTCCGCGCCCCAGCCTTCGCTCTTCTTCATCAGGATCGTCGCGACCTGAGCGGCACCTTCGGCCAGCAGCACGCCCGGCATCAGCGGTCGGCCGGGAATGTGGCCGCGACCCCACCAGGGCTCCTCCTCCCAGTCCTTGTAGCCCACCACCACGCCGGCCTCGAGGTCGAGGTGGCAGATGCCGTCGATCAGCTGGAACTCGTGCCGGTGCGGCAGCATCGTCCGCAACTCGTCTTCTGGCAGGACGTCGCGTTCGAGATCGAGGGTGGACAGGTCGACGAGTTCGCGGGCCATCGTCGAGGCACCGTAGCCGGGGGGCGGGTGCCGCGGAAGCGAGGAGTGCCGGCGGGTTGCGTCGGGGTGTCGGCGCAGCGCAGTCGGGTGATGCTCCCGGACCCGGGAAGGTCCCTCGACTACCGGGGTAGTTTTTTTCGACTACTGTGGTAGTCCTGAGCCTCGTCGTGCGTCCGACCGGGCGCGCGTCGCCACCTGATCGTGATGGAACGACACCGACTCGGAGATCTGCAGCTCGCCATCCTCGAGGTCCTCTGGGACCGGGGGGAGGCGACCACCGGAGAGGTCCACCAGGCGCTTCTGGAGGCGCGCGGCCTCGCGCCGACGACCATCGCCACGATGCTGCGCAAGATGGACGACCGCGGGCTGGTCGCGCACCGCCGCGACGGGCGGATCCTGGTGCACCGGGCCGCGGTGCCGCGCGACTCGGTGCATCGCTCGATGGTCGAGGACCTGGTCGAGCGGCTGTTCGGCGGCGACCCGCGTGAGCTGGTGAACCACCTGGTTCGCGAAGGAGAACTCGGCCAGGGCGACCTCGACGCGATCCGCCGCAAGGTGGCGAAGGCGCGGCGCAGCGGTGGCCGCGGAGGTGCGGAGGTGCAGGATGACTGACCTCGGCATCCTGGGGCTGCTCGGTGCGTTCGTCGTCGCCTACGCGCTGCACGCCGGTGTGGTGCTCGCCGTCGCCTGGGTCGTCACGCGGCTCGGCCGCCGCGACGAGGCGTTCGTGGAGCGGATCTGGCGCGCGGCGCTGTGGCTGCCGTTCGCGACCCTGGCGCTGCAGTCGACGGCCGGACTCGGGCCGACGCTCGATTGGGCCCGACCGGCGCCGGCGGTCGAGGCGACCGCGCACGGGGTCGGTCCGGAGCGGTCGTCGCCCGGAGAGGCGTGGGGCCACGACGGGTCGTTCGGCGACCCGCGAGCCGATGCGTCGCCGCTGGACGGGGACCTCGACCTGGAGGGCGGTGAGCTCGGCGCTGGGCTCGAGCAGGAACCGGGCGTGGCTTCGGATCCTGCGGAGGCGATGTTGCCCGTACCGCTCCGCGCGCGCGAACTCTTGCCGCCGGAGCTCGATGCCGTGTCACCTGAACCGCGGTCCGAGACCGTGGCGCCGACGTCGGAGTCGGGACGGAACGGGACCGCCGTGGCGGCGGACTGGTTCGGGCAGCTGCTGCCGTTGCTCGGCGTCGGCGCGCTGCTCGCGGCCGCGCTCGGCGTCGCGCGCCTCGGGGCGCTGCGCTACCGGCTGTCGCGCCTGCTCGTCGGGCGTCGTCCGGTCACCTCGGGTCGGCTGGCGATCGCATGGCGGCACGTCGCCGGTCCCGATGCGGCGCGGATCCGGCTGACGGTCGCGGACTCCCTGTCTTCGCCGATCGCGTTCGGCGTGCTGCGTCGCGAGGTCTGCCTGCCGTCCCGCGTGGACGACGAGTTGGAAGGTGCGGCGCTCGCGGCGCTGCTCGCCCACGAGTACGCCCACCACGAGCACCGTGACCCACTGCGGCTCGAGGTCGCGCACACGTTGGTCGCGCTGCTGCCCTGGCATCCGCTGCCGCACGCCGCGCGGTCGCGGCTGCGGGTCGCCGCCGAGTATCGCTGCGACCGCCGCGCCGCCGAGCGCGTCGAGCCGGTGGCGGTCGCCGAGTGCCTGGTCGAGGTCGCCGGTTGGCTGCGTCGGCCCGGGAACGCCCTGGGGCTGGTGCCCGGCATGGCGGTGCAGCGCGACGGGCTCGAGCAGCGGGTCGAGCGGCTCCTGGCGACGTCGGGCGGTGCGGTCGGCGTACGGCTCGGCGGCGGATTGCGCGCCGGACTCGCGGTGCTCGCGATCGCCGGCGTGGCGTTGGCGGTGCCGCGGGTCGAGTCCGCGCCGGTGGCCTCCTCACCGGAGGCTCCGGCCGAGGCCGAGGGCGACGTCGATGCGGCCCTGCCGACCGTCGAGCCCGCGAGGTCGTCCGATCGCGATGCGCCCACTGCGCGCGAGTCCACCCAGGACATGCCGGCCGTCACCGAGGCGGCAGCGGCGGCCTCGCTCACCGAACTCCGCGAGGTGCTCGACCTCGTCGAGATCGAGCGCAGCGCGTTGGCCACCGAGGTCGTGCGGCTGCGCGCCGAGGTCGCCGAGCTGGCCCGCCTCGAAGGTCGGCGTGATGCGCAGCTCGACGTGCTGCTCGCGGCGTTGACGAAGCAACTGGAGCTGGTCCACCTCCGCCAGGAGCGGATCCGTGCCCAGCTCGACGCGGGAGCCCTCGGGCTCCTGTCGACGATCGAACCAGACAGTGGAACTGACCCTGCCGCCGGCGCGCTCCCCGCCGGGTCGCGGCGCTGATGCCCCCGGGAGCGAGTCGACAGACGGAGAGAAGCATGATGACGATGTTCCGCCATCGGGTGGCCCGCGCGGTCGCCCTCTGTGGCCTCGGCCTCGCGGTCACCGCGGGTCTGCAGGGCCAGGACAACTCTCGACAGGCCCAACGCCTGCTCGAGATGCTCGACGACTGCCACACGCGGGCGACCAAGGACCAGCCCGGTCCCGACGACAAGCGCGTGCTGGCGGAGAAGCTCGAAGAGGCCCGCGCGATGGTGCGGCGCTACATCGAGACCGCGGCCCAGCAGGTCGATCGTTCGCGCCAGCAGGCGCTCGAGCATGAGCGCACGGTGCGGGCTCAGCACGAAGAGATCACCGCACTCCGCGAGCGCGCCGAGGAGTTCCAGCGCGCGATGGCCGAGCGTGAGCGCGAGATGGAGCGGGCCCGCGAGACCATGGAGCGCGACCTGCATCGTGAGCTGGAGGGGCGAAAGAAGGAGATGGAGCGTGCACGCCTGGAGATCGAGCGCGCCCGCGAGGTCATGGAGCGCGACCTGCACCGGCAGATGGAGGCCCGCGAGCGCGAGATGGCGCAGGTGCGCGAGCAGGCAGAACGCCACGCGCAGCAGGCTCGCGAGGAGCTGGAACGCGCGCTCGTCGAGAGGGAGCGGGCGATGGAGCGGGAACGCTCCGACCGGGAGCGCGAGCTGGACGCCCTGCGCGGTCGACTGGAGCGGGGCGAAGGTGCCGCGCGCGGTCGCTCCGGTGCGAGCGGCAGCGGCCAGGCTCCGCAGGACGACGGTGATCGGCGCCGCGCCGATCGCGAGCAGGAGCGTTTCGACCGGATGCGTGCCGAGCTCGAAGCGCGGGCTGCGGAGCTCCGCGACCGGGAACAGGCGATGCGTCGCGAACTCGAGGATCGTCGGACCCAGATCGGGGACGCGGCACGGCGCTCCCGCGAAGGTGCTCCGGAACCCGAGGGGGACGATGCGAACCCGATCGCTCGGGTCCGTCGCGCCCTGGAATCGGCTCGGGCGAGGTCGGCGCGTGGCGACGAAGGTGACGACGTGGCCGAGATCCGGCAGCGAGCCGACGAGGCCCGGGTCCGCGCCGACGAGGCTCGCGCGCGCGCCGAGGAAGCCCGCGCCCGGCAGGGTCGGACCGATGCGCCGCGCGTCCGCGCGCGTGGTGTCGGAGGTGGCTCGGTCGGCGTCGCGGCACCGGTCCCGCCGCCCCCCCCGGCCCCGGGCGCGTCACCCGCGCCGCCGGCTCCGCCCGCGCCGCTCGCCGGGGTCCACGCGCCGCAGACGGGCGGCACCGTGACGATCCGATCGGGCGACAGCCTGTTCGGCATCGCGCAGCGGGTTCGGGGGGACCGTCCGGCCCCCGAGGTCGTCGAGGAGATCCTGCGTGCCAACCCGGGCCTCGATCCGCGTCGCATCGCCGTTGGTCAGTCGCTGCGTGTGCCGGCTCCTCCGGCTCCGCCGCAGCCCGTGGGTCAGGCGCCCGGTGGTTCCCAGGCGCCCATGGTCCAGCACCACGAGCACGTCCATCACCACTACGGTGACGCGGTGGAGCCGGCGCGCCAGGTGCACGACGAACTGAAGTCGCTGCGCGACGAGCTGCGCAAGACCCGCGAGATGGTCGAGGAGCTGCGGCAGGCGGTCGCCGAACGGCGGCGCTCGGTGGGAGCGGTGCCATTCGGGTTCACGGAGCTTATCGCGCCGGTGCGCGGCGGGTTCCCGGTCCTGCCCCCGCTGCGAAACACACCCGCCGACTTGCCGCAGACCCGGGACTTTCCGGCCCTCGTAGCACCGGCCGACTCGACTCGGGTCGAGCCGACTCCGGCGGACACCTCACCCGAGCCCTTGCCCGCTCCCGAGGCCCGCGAGCCGGACTCGGAACCGGCGGTGGTTCCGGCGGCAGATGGTGTGCTCCGACGGGTGCCGCTCCTCGAGAAGTTCTTCGAGGCCCGTACCGGCTCGTTCTGAACGACCGTACCCGCGGCGGGGGACTACGACTCCCGCCTGGCGCGCCGACAACGCTCCGAGCAGTAGCGCACCGACTCCCAACAGCGCGCCCACTTCTTCCGCCACTGGAACGGCCTGCCGCAGGCCGTGCAGTCCTTGGTGGGCAGAGCCTGCTTGAAGCCCTTGCTGCTTCGCTCGCGCACCGTCACGAGGTCTTCTCCCGCAGCTCCTCGGGCGTGATCCGACCGCCGCGCGCCAGGGTCCGCGACACCACGTCGAAGGTCGCCTCGTCGCGGCTCCGGTCGTTCTCGCTGCGCCGCTCCGCGGTCCTGAGCGGCATCGTCAGCCGCGGATTGCCCTCGAGCTGGTCGCGGTGGCGGTTCAGGAAGGCCCAGTAGAGCCGCGTGATCGGACAGCTCTTCTTGGGGTGGAAGGCGCAGTCGTCGCAGTAGTCGCTCATCCGGTCGATGTAGGCGGCGCCGGAGACGTACGGCTTGGTGGTGAACAGGTCGCCGACCGCGAAGGTGCCCATGCCGAGCACGTTCGGTTCGACCACCCAGTCGTAGGCGTCGGTGTAGGCGCACCAGAACCAGTCGGTGAGTTCGCGCGGATCCCAGTCGAGCAGCGTGCCGAGGTTCGCGACCACCATCAGCCGGGTGATGTGGTGGCTGTAGGCCTCGTCCCAGACGCTCGCCACGACCGTGTCGAGGCAGTGCAGGCCCGATGGCGTGCCCCAGAGTGCCGGCGGCACGCCGCGCCGCGACTCCAGGCGCGAGGGTGCGGCGCCGCCCCAGCCCTCGGTGCCTTCGGCGGGCCAGTCCGCACCCTTCCACCGCGCGAAGCCGCCGTCGCCCGCGGCCTCGCGGGGGCGGATCGTCGTGCGCGTGCCGTCGCGGCCGGGCAGCGACCGGAAGCCGTCGGTCTCGCGGTGCACGTGGCGCATGAACTCGCGCCAGCCGAGGAGCTGCCGCACGAAGCCCTCCTTGCTGTTCAGCGGCAGGTCCATCGCGACCACGTCTTCGAGGACCTCGCGCGGCAGCAGCCGGTGCAGGTGCAGGAGCGAAGAGAGGCGGGTGTGGAACAGCGTCGTCGACGCGGCACTCATCGCGTCCTCGTAGGTGCCGAAGTGTTCGAGGCATTGCTGCCTGGCCCAGCGCCACAGCGCGATCGCCTGCGCCTTGCTGGCCGGGAGTGCTGCGGGATCGATCCGGCCGGGGTGGCCGGGGAAGGCGCGCTCGACCAGTTCGCAGACCTCCAGGGTGATCGCGTCGGCTTCGAAGGTCGGCGGAGAGGCGGCTGGCGGCTCGCCCTTCCATGGTTCGCGGTTCTCGGTGTCGAAGCTGAACTTGCCACCCAGCGGCTCGTCGCCGTCCATCAGGATCCCGGTCTCCTGACGCACGAGCTTGTAGAACGCGTCCATCCGCCAGGGCGGGTGGCGGCGGTGGCGCTGGAACTGGTCCTCGGTGGTGAGCCAGCCGGTGTGCGGCACGATCTCGAGCAGCGCTTCGTCGACCAGCGGCGCGAGGTCGACGCGCAGTTCGCGTTCGGCAGGCTCCATCACCTGCAGGGGCCCGAGTTCCTCGGCGAGCGGTCGCAGTGCGTCGGCATAGTTGCCGGGGTGGACGACGTGGCGCACCGCGACGCCGCGCTCGGCCTGCTCGATCGCGAAGTGGCGCAGGTTGGCGAGCACCAGCGCGATCTTCTGGCGGTGGTAGGGTCGCCGCGCCGCCTTGCCGGGATTCTCCACGAGGACGATGCCGAGGTCCTCGGGCTGCTGGGTCGACAGCGGACCGATCCGATCGCTGAGCTGGTCGTAGGGCACGAAGAGCCAGGTCCGCCTCGATCTCTCGTGCGGAGCGACTGCACTCAGGGCCTTCCCGAAGGATGAACTTGCGCTCTTCGCATCCATCGAGGCGGAGGTTCGCCGACCGACCGGTGGAGATGCATCGATTAGTCCGTGGAAGTTTGCGTTTGATCGCGGTCGATATCGGTTTCCACCCGATCCGGGTCGTCGGCTGGTTTCGGTGGGTCCCGACCGGTTGCATGAGGCCTTGGACCTCTCCCGTCGACCTCCTGTCGAGCCGGCCCTGCGCTGCGTCCTCGGTGGCGGTATCGCGCTCGGGTTCGCGTGGGGGCTGCGAGCCGCGGGAGGAATCGACCGCCGCTTCGGGGGGACGGTCGCCCACGACGGGGCCCGGCTCGACCTCGCGGCCTGGGAGGTGGTGACGCACACGGTCACCGGGCCGGCGTTGCTCGCGGTGATCCTGCTGGCGGTGATCCTCGTGGGAGGTGGCGGCCGAGGTGCGCGGATGATCGGGGCCCAGATCCTCGGCGGCCTCGCGGTCGGGCTCGTCAAGGTCCTCGACCCGCGTGTCCGACCCGATGGCGGTGACGGCAGCTGGCCCTCGGGCCATACCGTCTCGGCGGTGCTGCTGGCCCTCGGACTGGCGGCTGCCGTGCCGCGAAGTCGGCGCAGTGCCCGACGACTCGCGGTGCTCCTGCTGTCGGGCTGGTCGATCGCCGTCGGAGTGAGTCGAGTGGCGCTCGGGCGTCACTGGCCCACCGATGTTCTCGCCGGCGTGGGGGTGGCGCTCCTGGTCCACGCCGCGAGCGGTGTTCGCAGCTGGGGCATCGTCGGTCGCTGGCTTCGTGTCGACGTGCTGCGCAGCGCCGTGGTGCTCGGGTTCCTGGCCTGGGCCGTCCAGCAGCTCGCGGACCCGTTCCCCGAGACCACGCCGCGGGCCTGGGCGCTGGCGTTCCTGGCGTTCTCGTGGCTGCGGCTCGAGGCCGGTCGCGAACCACAGGTGCCGACGGTCAGGACGCGCGCGCGGGAGATCGCGGGCGTCGCGTCGCTCGCCGCATGTTGTTTCCTGGCAGCGCTGGTCGGCAGTGGTGCGACCGAACTCTGGACTTCGGACGAGGCCCGGGCCGTGGCCGCAACAGGCGTCGGTTCCCTGCTCGGCGATCAGCTCCGCGCACTCGGCGGCGCAGCGCTCGGTGCGGGCAGTCTCGCGGAACGTTGGTCCGCGGCGCTCGGCTTCGGTCTCGGCGTGCCGGCGGTGGTCGGCCTCGCCGGTGCGCTGGGGCTCCGCGGGCGGTGGCGTCTCGGCGCGGGGTTGGTGTTCGCTTCGGCGCTGGGCCCGCTCGCCGTCGCGCACCTGGCGACCGACGACGCGCTGCGGTTGGCGGAGCTGCTGTGGATGATGTGGGCGGTCGCATCGCTCGGCACGACCACTTCGCGGCGACAGCGTGTGGCGCTGTGGCTGGCCGCGGGAGTCGCGCTGCTCGATCTCGCCGCGTCCGGTGTGTGGTGGGCTCCGGCTGCGGCGCTGCTCGGCGGCGGAGCGGCGGCCGCGTGCCGGATCTGTCCGCGCCGATGGATCGGTTCGGTCTCCGCCATGATCGCTGCCGTGGCACTCGGAGCTTCGGTGTGGCGGGGGGCCGGCCCTTCGCCGGTTTGGATCGCACTGGCTTTCCTGCCGTGGTGGTGCGGGTTCCTGGTCGGGCGAGGGCCCGAGGGCGGCGAAGCGAACGTGCCGCCGCGAGGCCTCGTGGTCGCGGCATGGGCGTACGCATGCGCAGTCTTCGGAAGTGCCGAGCCGATGCTCGCCGTCGTCGCGACGGTGCCTGGTCTCGCCCTCGCCGTGACCGCTCGACTGGCTCGTGTGGACCGGTTCGAGAACGCCGCGCAATCGGTGGCTCGCCGCCCCGCAGTCACCGTCGGGTGGGGAGTGACCGGTGTCGGCCTCGCGGCGGCGGCGGTGTGGTTCTGGGTCGATCCTGTTGCGGAGCTTCCGCCCGCGCCGCCTCTCGCCGTCGCGCTGGTGCTGTGGCTCGTTGGTGGCGGACTGGTGGTGGCTCGGCATGCCTGGGGGAGCTGCACCTGGCTCGCGCTGCGCGGCCTCGCGGTGGTCGTGATCGCGACGGGAGGGATCCTGGTGGCGAGCGTCTGGCCGTTCGCCATGCGCGGGTCGATGACGCGGCAGGTCGTGCATGCCGCCGCGCGCTTCGAGGTCGCGCGCGAGGTGCTGCTGGTCGGCGTCGACCCGGGCCCGTTGTCGCGCTACGTCGCACCCGTGTTGGTCGACGCGGGCCGCGACGGCCCGTCGGTCGTCGCCCGCCTGGACGCCGGCGGGCTCGGCTTGCTGGTCGACTCACGACGACTCGACGGACTGCGCCGCGCGGGCCTGATCGCCGAGCCGACCGTGCGCTTCGAAGGCTTCGTGCCGCACGCCTGGGAGCGGCAGGTGTGGCTGTGGTTCGCGCCGTGACCGGGCGCGGCACTCCGACCGGTCCAGGTCAATCCTCCGTGAAGCCGCGCCGATCCACCGGCCGATGCTGGTCCGCACGGCGCCGAACGCGACGATGCGCCGATGATCCGCTGCCCGCTGTCGGTTGCGCCGCTCCTCCTGTTCCTCGCCACTACCGCGAGCATGCCCTGCTCGGTTGCCGTCGCGCAGATCGTCGTGCACCGGCCTCAGGTGCCGGATCCCGAGCCTGCGGGTCCGCTCGGCGAATGGCCCGGGCGGCAGGCCGACGGCTCGGTGCGGCTGCCGAGCGGTTGGAGCGTGAACGCTCACGGCGAGCAGATCACGCTGGCTTCCGATCTGCCGGTGCGCGCGGTGCGCAATCCGCAGTGGAACTGGCTCGCGGTCCAGCACGCCGGCTACCGCGACCACGGCGTCGGCTTCGTCGCGCTCGATACGGAGCCCGGCTCCGGGGCGGCGACGCTCGGTGGCTTCTCGAAGCTGCCGAAGACCTGGTCGGGCCTGGCGTGGCGACCGGACGGCGGTCGGCTCTACGTCAGTGGCGGCGTCGACGACGTGGTCCACGTGCTCGACTTCGACCCAGATGCGGGGACCGCCGAGCTGGTGAAGAGCCTGCCGGTGGGCGACCCGAGTCGGCTCGACCTCGTCGCGGGACTGGCGTTCGCACCCGGCGGCAACCTGTTCGTCTGCCTGCAGCGCTCGCAGCAGGTGGTCTGCATCGACGCCGACGACGGTGAGCAGGAGTTCTCGATCGGACTGGCGGACGGCAGCTTCCCCAACGAGTGCCTGATCGTCGAACGTCCGGAGGATGCCACCGGCTTCGCGCGCGAACTCGCGAGCGACTTCCTGGTCGTGTCCGGCTGGGGTGCCGGCAAGGTGTGGTTCTTCGACGCGCGCACCGGCAAGGCCCTCGCCCAGGTGCCGACCGGCCAGCATCCGTCCAGTCTGCTGTTCGCACCGCTGACCCGCCGCCTGTTCGTCAGCAACGCCAACGAGAACAGCGTCTCGGTGATCGACCTCGAGACGCTGCTGCCCAGCGAGACCCTGAGTTCGGCGCTCTACCCCGGCGTGCCGCCCGGCTCGACCCCCGACGCGCTGGCGCTCGACGGCCGCGAGAACCTGCTGCTGGTCGCCAACGCCGACAACAACAACTGCGCGGTCCTCGACGTCTCGGAGCCGGGCGAGGCGCGCGGTCTCGGCTACATCCCGCTCGGTCTCTATCCGACCGCGCTGCTGTTCGCCGACGGCGACCAGGAGGTGTTCGCGGTCAACGGCAAGGGCAGCGTCGGCTCGCGTGCCAACCCGGAGGGACCGCAGCCGATCCGTGGCCACGTGCGCCGCTACGAGGACTACGCCGGCGCCCTGTTCACCGGCTCGCTGTCGCGCTTCCGCTTTCCCGAGCCGCGCGAGCTGCAGGCGCTGTCGCAGCAGGCCTACGCCTGCAGTCCGCTGCGCGCCGACCTCGCGGTGCGCGGCGTCGACGCACGGCCGGCCGACTCGCCGATCCCCGCCGAGGTCGGCGGCGAGTCGCCGATCCGGCACTGCGTCTACGTAATCAAGGAGAACCGCACCTACGACCAGGTGTTCGGCGACGTCGAGCGCGGCAACGGCGATCCTCTGCTGTGTCTGTTCGGCGAGGACGTGACGCCCAACCACCACGCCTGGGTCGACCGGTTCGTGCTGCTCGACAGCTTCTACGTCGAGTCCGAGGTGTCGGCCGACGGCCACGAGTGGACGATGGGCGCCTACGCGACCGACTTCGTCGAGCGCACCTGGCCGGTGACCTACGGCGGCAAGGGCCAGGGCCTCGGCTACCCCGCCGAGGCCAACTTCGAGATCGCCTTCCCCAAGGGCCGCTACCTGTTCGACCTGGCGGCGAACGCCGGCGTGTCGTTCCGCAGCTACGGCGAGTTCATCCAGAACGGCGCGACGCCGGCCGATCCCGGCACCGCCAAGATGCCGGTGCTCGAGGGCCGGTTCGATCCCGGCTACCGCGGCTACGACCTCGCCTACCGCGACGTCGACCGCGCCGCGCGCTTCCTGGAAGAGCTGGCCCGCTTCGAGGCCGAGGGCGAGTTCCCACGGCTGACCGTGCTCCGCCTGCCCAACGACCACACCTCGGGCACCGTGGTCGGCAAACTCACCCCTCGCGCGATGGTCGCCGACAACGACCTGGCGCTGGGCCGCGTCCTCGAGGGTCTGTCGAAGTCGTCGTTCTGGAAGTCGATGGTGGTGTTCGTGGTCGAGGACGACGCGCAGAACGGTCCCGACCACGTCGACGCGCACCGCACCGTGGGTCTCGTCGCGGGCCCGTACGTGAAGCAGGGTGGCGAGGTCGTGTCGACGATGTACTCCACCTGCTCGATGCTGCGCACGATGGAGCTGATCCTCGGCCTGCCGCCGATGAGCCAGTTCGACGCCGCGGCGCGGCCCATGTACGACTGCTTCACCGCGACCCCGGACCTGACCCCGTTCGAGGCGCTGCCCGCCACCTGGGACCTCGACGAGAGGAACCCCAAGACCGCCTGGGGTGCGGAGATGTCGGAGCGCTTCGACCTGAGCCGCGAGGACGCCGCCGACGACCTGCTGCTCAACGAGGTGGTCTGGCGCTCGGTGAAGGGCGCGGACTCACCGATGCCGCGTCCGGTGCGCGCGGCGTTCGTGCGGGTGGTGGGGGAAGATTGACCCCATCATCGCACTGTGCGGCCGGCATCCCGGGATGCCTGTGGGAACGATCACCTCTCCGCATTGCGAGGCGTAGTATCCTCCGGGGTGTTGAGCGATCGTACCCGAACCCTCGTCGATGCCGTGACCCACGGCGATCCGGCCGCGCTGGAGGAGCTGGTGGGCGCGTGCCTGCCGCGACTGCATGCCTATGTCCGGCTCAACATGGGCAATGGACTCCGCGCCCGCGAGGACTCCCTGGACGTCGTCCAGTCGGTCTGTCGGGAGGTGCTGAGCAGCATCCAGGGCGGCTTCGAATACCGCGGCGAGAAGGCGTTCCTCGGTTACGTGTTCCAGGCGGCACTGAACAAGATGCGAATGCGTCACCGCACGATGCATAGTCAGATGCGCGACGTGGATCGCGAACGCGGTGGTGACGAGGACCTGGCGGCGCAATATGCGAGCATGGCGTCACCGAGTCAGGACGCCATGGCGCGGGAGAGGATCGAACGACTCGAGCAGGCTTTCGGGGAACTCTCCGAAGACCACCGCGAGGTGATCACACGCTCGCAGATCCTCGGCATGTCGGTCGCCGAGATCGCCAAAGACATCGGGCGGACCGAGGATTCGGTTCGCGGCTTGCTCGGGCGCGGAATGCGCGCGCTGGCGCGGCTGCTGCCCGAAGACTGAGGGCGGATGGTGCGTCACGGGATCGACCAGACGAACGCACTTGCCGGACCGTGAGTCGGCCCGCAGATGCCCGCCAGACTCCTGCCGTCGGGCGAGAAGCGACTCCCCGAGCCGCCGAGGGCCATGCGGATCGCGACCACCGGCATGCTCAGCCGAGGATCGAGCAGGCGTACCACGCCATCGCCACACCCTGCCGCGATGCGCGCGTCGTCTGGCGACCAGTCGAGTCCCCAGGCGGCCGGCGTGGGAATCTGGCCCTGGAGCACCCCGGTCCGCGTGTCCCAGATCCGAACGACCTGGTCGATGCCACTCGCAGCGGCGAGGTCGCCGCGGTGCGCACAGGCGAGTTCGAACGCCGCCGGCATCGGCGTCGCCATGAGGAGTGTGCCGTGTGCGTCGAAGCGAGCCGCGCCGCTGCCGCCGGCATCCACGGTGACGAACCCGCTCCCACCGTCGATGGCGGCGACGGCGATCGGTCCGTTGCCGACGCGAACTCGTCCGACCTCGCGGAGCGAGCTGCTCTCATAGAGCACGACCGCTCGTTCGACGCCCAGCGCGATCCGGCCAGCCACGGTGAGGTAGGCGACGGACCGCGGCACGAAGTCATGTTCGATCGCCGTCAGTCTCGTCATCGCCGGTGTCGCGAAGGTCTGGAGGTGGCCGATCGAAGCGGCTGCGACCTGCGCGTCGTCGTCGTTCGTGGCGAGCAACGGGGCATCGAGTCCGGTCTCGGCCTCGCCGAGTCGGGTTCCGGTCCGCGGGTCCCAGCAGCGCAGCGATCCGAGCTGGGACGACGTGATCAGCCGTCCTGCCGCGTCGAACCGCACGTCGCAGAGTCCGCGGCCGACCGGCACCACGACCGGTTGCTGGACCTGGTCCAGTTGCCAGGCCCTGATCGTCAGGTCGGAGCTGGCGGTGAAGAACTCGCTCGCCGACGCTGCCGACCCGATCGCGACCCCTTCGACGCCGGTCGCGTGGCCATTGAAACTGCAGATGGTCTCGCCGTTCGCCAGCCCGAGCAAGGTCGTCACGGGACGGCTGAAGCCGCCGACGACCAGCAGGCCGCGCGCCGAGAACGCCACGTCGCTCAGTCGCCCCAGACCGAGGTGCACCGACCAGCGCGGCTCGGTGGTGCCCCAGTCGACCAGATGGACGTCGCCCGCCGTCGTGACGCAGGCGAGCGAACCACCGTCGGGCGCGATCCGGAGTGCGCGCGGGAACACGTCGCCCTCGGCCGGTAGGAGTCGGAATCGCTGGGTGGTCTGCCGGGTCAGCAGGTCCACGATGTGGACTTCTCCGGACCGTCCGAGGCACGCGAGGGTGCCGTCGTGCGGGTGGAATGCCGCGCGGACGTCGGCGCCCAACCCGTCGATGCGCCAGGTTCCCCCGGAGCCGAGCGGATAGAGGAAGCAGGAGTCGATGGTGTCGCCGGCGGCGATCCAATCGTCCTCGGGCGACCAAGCCACGCCTCCGCCACCGCCGGGATGTCCTTCGGCAACGGTGCGCTCGATCTCCAGACCCGGCAACCGCAGGATCCGAACCCGTCCCGATTGATCGATCTCCGCGATCCGGCTCCCGTCGCCGGCGGGCGCGATCCGTGGATGTTCGCCGGTGTCCTCGCGCCGGGCGAGCACCCTGCCGTCGGCGGCCCTGAGCACGGCCGTGATGCCGGAAGCTGCGGCGACCACGTGACTGCCGCAGACCTTCACGTCGTGCCAACGCGCGTTCACCTCGCGGCCCATCACCCGAGTCGACTCGTCGAGCTGGGATTCGAGATACTGCCATTCCCAGCGACGCGCTTCGGGCGGTACGGCGGCCAGGCGCAGGCCGACCTCCCGCGGGCGACTCAGCTCGAACGCGGCGAAGCCTGCGGCCATGTTGGCCGCGTTCCGGGCCGCCACCGCCTCGTCGCGCGCCCTGGTCGCTTGGAATAGACCGGACAGGACACCGCCCGCCGCGATGCCGAGCGACAGCAGGACCGTCGCCGCGATGCCGACCGCCGCCCGGTGGCGACGTCCGAACTTGCGCAGGACGTACCAACTCGAGGTGGGCCGCGCCGCCACGGGTTCATCCCGGAGGTGACGCTCCAGGTCTCGCGCGAAGTCGATCACCGATCCGTAGCGGGCATCGGCGTGCCGGGCGAGGGCTCGTCGGAGGATCCACTCGAGGTCCGAGCGGAGCACCCGGAGCAGCGGGCCGGCTTGGGTGGCGCGTCGACTTGCGACCTGCTCGGCATCCACGGCCGCACGGAACGCAACGCTCAGCCGGCGCGGTGCCTCGCGCTGCACGATCTCCGCGACCGTCTGCAAGGTCTGGCCCCGCAGCCGGTGCCGGCCGAACGGCAGGTCTCCGGTCAGCAGTTCGAACAGCAGGGCGCCAAGTGCCCACACGTCGGTACGCGTGTCGACGGGATCGCCGGCCGACTGCTCCGGACTCATGTATTCCGGAGTTCCGACGACACTGCGATCGGATCCGGAGGTGGTCGGTTCCGACTCGTCGACCAGCGCTGCGACGCCGAAGTCGATGATCTTCGGCACCATCTCGGCCGCAGAGGACCCGTGGCGCACGAGGATGTTCGACGGCTTGAGGTCGCGGTGGATGAAGCCGCGCTGATGTGCATGGATGACTCCGGCGCAGACGGCGAGGAACAGCTCGATCCGCGCTCGGATGCCCAGGGCCGCGCGGTCAGCGAAACGGATGATCGGCAGACCCTCCACGAGTTCCATCGCGAAGAAGGGGCGTCCTTCCGGCGTGATCCCCGCGTCGTAGATCTGGGCGATTGCCGCGTGACTCATCCTGGCGAGGGCGTCACGTTCCAGTTCGAAACGACGGGCGCTGCGGGCCTCGTTGCCCCACGAAGCGTGCAGCACCTTGAGCGCTACCACGCGACGAACCGGTTCGAGCTGATACGCGCGGAAGACCTGACCGAAGCCGCCCCGTCCCAGGGTCTCCTGCAGCAGATAGGGACCGATCCGTCGGCTGGCCAGGGGCTCCGCGGCGATCGGCGCCAGGATCTCGTTCGAGCGGGACAGCTCCGCGACGATGGCGTGGATCGATGCCGAGTCGTCGGGATGCCGTTCCGCGAGGGCGTCGATCGCCGCGTCACGTCGGTCCGCAGCCGACTCGAACCACGCCGCGTAGACGAGGTCCTCGAGTTCGTCGGACAGCCTGCGGGGATCGGGTTCGATGGTCACGCGTGGAGGGATGTTAGCTCCGGAGTCGCGGGGGCTGGCGCGGCTCCGCTGCCGAGGGAATCGGAGCCGCGAAGTGCTGCCAGCCCGGCCCGACCTCTGGGTGGCGCCCAGGACGCCCCGTTCAGCTTCCGATGCGGGTCCGCACGCCGTTGCTGAACGTGGCCCCCAAGGCGTTGGCGGTCGGATCCAGCACGTAGAACTGGGTGTAGAGGTAGGCGCCGACCATGCTCGGGTCGCCGAACCTGAACAGCACGGACGCTCGACCCGAACCGGTGGTCCGCGCCAGGATCGAGACCAGCGATTCGGTGTGGTACCAGCAACCCGGTGCGCCGAGGCTGGTCAAGTTCATCGGCAGCGGAACACCGGTCGACGTCCGCTGGCTGTCGATCCCGAAGTTCAGCACGCATTGAGCGTTGCCCGGTGCGGTGGAGAGTTCGTAGTTGACGGGCCTGCCGATCGACGGAGTCCCGGCGGCCCAGTGTGACAGCGGGCCAGCACGGCCGCCGCAGGTGGAGCCGAAGGTGTTGAAGCGGCCGCTGACGACGTTGGCGAGGCGAACGCCGTAGATGCCTTCGGTGCCGCCACCGACCGTCGCAGCACCAGCGAAGACGCCGCGCTGCCAGCTCAGCATCCAGCAGTCGGTCGTGACCGCGCGGCCATCGGCGAGGACGAAGGAGAGATCGAGGATCCGCGGATTGGCGAGGAGGGATTTGGCGACCACGGTCCGGGTCGAGCCGTTGTCGGTGATGCGACATCGCAGGCCGGCCCAGGTGCCGCGCTGAGCGGCCGGCACCACACTGTCGTCGCGATCCTCGAAGACCATCCGAGCCGTTACACCATCGAGCTGCACCTGCCACTCGCCGAGGTATTGGAGCACGTCGTTCGGAGTGGAGCCGGAGAAGCTCGGCTGGAGGAAGCCGTCGCTGCCGAGGATGGAACTCGGTTCGCGGGCATAGCCCCCGAAAGCTGGATTGGGGAGGGCGCCGGGGTTGTCCTGGTGCCAGCCTGCCAACTCCGCCCCGTCTTGGTCGACGATGTAGTAGGTGAATCCACGGCCGACGCCGGTGTTGCTCTCGCGCTCGTCGTCCCAGCGCATGTTCGGGTAGGAGCCTTTGAACCAGAACAGCAGCTTGTCGCCTTGGATCCGGCCGTTGACCCGATGGGCGGTGCCGTTCGCGTCGAAGAAGGTGCCGATCCTTCGGTCGGGGACATTGACGCCCCGCTCGGTCAGCCAGAGCTGGGCGATCCCCGGCAGATGGGTGACGTCGAGCGTGCCGCGGTGGCCGTCGAAGCAGAGGTTGCGTCGGCCGACGAACGCGACCTGCGGCCATGGCCCGGGGGTGGCGACTCCGGTGAAGTAACCGGCCTCGTAGCCGTACTGGACGTAGTCGTAGCCGATCCGCGTGAAGCCGCCCGGGTTCGAGGTCGGCCCCCAACTGTTCTTGGCGAGGAAGTAGTGCTGGCGGGGGTCGGGGTGGGTGCGGTCGTAGCCGACGAGCAACATCGAGTGAGCGCCCTGGCTGGGGCGGTTCGGGTCCGCGTGCCAGATGCTGCCGCTGCGGTCGCCACGGAGGCTGAAGTCCCAGACGACCTCGCGTCGGCTACGCAGCACGGATTCGATCTCGGTCGCGCTGGAGGGGACGCGCAGCGTGGCGTAGCCGGTTGCGTAGAAGTAGCGAGGCGCCGTCAGCGCTGCGCGCGGCAGGTTCCTCGGGTCGAGGTTGAAGGTGTTCACGTTGCGCTGGACCTGCCAGTGCGGATCCTGCCAGCTTGGGTGGGCGCCCAGGTCGTAGCCGCCCGGCCGGTAGCGCATCCGCTGCTCCTCGGGCACCCGCATGCCGTTCGCCAGCCACTTCACGTGGCCGGTGCCGCCACCGCCGCCGAACGCTCCCACCTGGTTCTCGGTCTCGTCGGCACTGCCGATGTCGTTCCAGGTCTGGTGGAGCCAGAACGTCTTGCCGAGGTAGTTCTCGAACTCCTCGGACAGGTCGATGGAGGTCCAGCCGACCCGCTTGTAGGCGGCCTCGAGGGCGGCGACCGCTGCGAAGGTCACGCAGGTGTTCCGCGACCCCTGGTTGCGGATCGGCGTCTGGTCGGCGATCAGATCGAACGCCGACTGGGTGGCGCTGGGGGCGGCGAGGAAGCCCGCGGCGAGCAGGGCAACGGCGAATGGCGATGTCTTCATGAGTGACTCCTGGTCGTGCTGCCTGCTGGATGGCCGGCACGCCAGGAGTGCAAGGCGGTCGCGATTCCGTCGCGCCATCGAACGGAATTGTCGGGAGGCGGACCGGGGGCCTGACCCCGAGCCCCGGGTCGGCCGATGTCGGCCGCGCGGACCGGTGTTCCACTCCGATGGAGAACACCCGGATCACGGCCCACGGACCGGCGGCGGACTCGTGCGGGCGACGGCCAAGGAATGCCGGTCAAGCCGGCACGAGTCGCTTCCTGGCGCGTCTCCCGGTGCTCCCGGTATCCCTCCTCCCCCGGCCCCCGGACGGACACGCTGTTCCTCGAGTTGAACACCGCGCCGCTCACCGGACGGGTGGACTCCCATTCGGAGATCGTGGCGTCGACGGCCTCGCTGCGGGGTGGGAGTCTGTCCTGGCACAGCGAGGTCCCCGATCCGAAGCCGGGCTACTCGCGGCCCCCGCTTCGGAGTTCGAGCTGGCCAAGGTCACCGCGGTCTCGGCCGTCGCCGCGACCGTTGCGAGCGGCGGTCGTGCGGGTGGTTGGGGAGGACGAGGAGGACCTGGAGCGGAGGGAGACTCAGGCCGGAAGCTCTCGAGCGACCGACTCGTGGGGCGCGAGCAGTTCGTCTTCGCAGCGGGAGAGGTCTTCGACACGCTGGCGGATGAAGGCTTCGGGGCCGAGGTCGTGCAGGGCCCGAATCGCTTCGTTGGTGATCACGTGCCCCGCCATCTGCCCGCTGCCGAGTTCCCCTGACTTCAGTTCCTGCCTGAGTTGGGAGAGGTCCTCTGGCGGCGCGACGATCCGGTTGCCGGGGCTGGCGTGGAGTTCGCCGGCCTGATGTCGCGGCAGGAGATCGCGGACCGCGCCCTTGCCTTCTTGGTTCAGCAACTTCAGGGAAGCTGCTCCTGCTCGCTCTGCCAGCATCAAGCAAAGCGCGCGGGCGCGGGCGGCGCGGTAGTCGAAGCGGCGAGGTAGCGGAGTCCTCTCGTATGGGCGGACTCCGGGCCAGCGGAGTTGGCCGTCCTCGGCGGTCAGGAGGAGGTCGCGAAGCGCGCGCTCGGTCCGGTATCCGCTCATTCCGGCGAAGGCTCCGGCATAGGTGGTCAACCAGAACCAATGCTCGATCGTCTGGTTCGGTGTCTGGAACTTGTCGAGCGTCACGGCCAACAGCACGGCCTGCATCGAATATGGGACGAGGCCGAACGAGCGGACTCGCGCAATCCGATCGACATATTCGGCGGTCCGGCGGATGGCCTCGAACGCGCGGTCCAGCAGTTCGGGCTGGTCCGACATGGCGTCGGTAAGCTGTTCGACGGTGCCCGCGTAGACGTCCAGGCCGGCGAGCCCCTTGCAGGTCTTGAGGATCACCTCGTCGTCGACGTCTCGCCAGCCGAGCGGGTCGAGCACGTGTTCCCGTTTCGCGTCGAGCGCTTCCCGGAACTCCATCCGACCGGCGACCAGCGCGTGCACCATGTGCGCCTCGCTCATCTTGGTGCCACCTGAGTTGGCCTTCTGGAAAGTTCGCGTCGCTGCTTCCAGGTCGTCGGTGCGGATGTTGATGATTGCGACCTTGTACTCGCGGAACGACCGGGCCAACTGATCGGTGATCGTCAGCCAATCTTCGCGATCCGCTGCGAGTCGGCGCTGGAACGCCAGCAAGCGCCGACTGTCTTCGAGCGCGGAAAGAGGGAGCAGTTCCGGTCGCTGGTCGTCGCCGGGCGCGAAGACGAAGTCGTTCTCGCGGAGGTCGAACCGGATGACTTCGCCCGACGGAGCCTCGGTGTCATCGCCGGAGCTGGCGTCCGAGAAGGCGCTGAACAGCGTCGACATGCGCTGCAGGCCATCCAGCAGGTAGCGGCGAGGGGACTTGGAGGCGGCGAGCCGGAATTCGCCGATCTGCTGGACGGTACCGAGGTTCTCCAGGTCGGTGGTCCACACCAGGATCGATCCCATCGGGATCCCGTCGCGGATGCTCCGGAGCAGATCGAGCTGTTGCTCGCGCTTCCAGACCAGCGGGCGCTGGAAGATGGGGATCGCGAGACTGCCGTCGCGAAGCTGTTCGAGTACCTGATAGAGGTACAGGACCGTGGGGTCGGCGATGGGGCTGGGCCCGGACATGGGTGGAGTCTACCGGGCGAGTCTCAGGATCGAACGGATCACCGCGTTCATCTCCTCCCAAGCGCCGTCGTCGCGAAGCAACGTCTCGGTGACGCGACCCGGTTGGCGGAACAGCTCGCCGATGTCACTGCCGAGGCCCCTGGTAAGAGTCGCCCGGACATCGACAGGAACGTCCTCGTAGAGGCGCTCCACCGTTGCCGCGGTAGCCGGGTCGCGCTCCCGGAGCTTCGCGAGTCGCGCGGAGTCGCCTTCGAATCCCGCCTTCAGGTGGAAATGGTGCCGTTGTTCGTCGCGGAGCTGTAGGAAGGACTGTGCCTTGCTCCACCGTTGACGCTTCTTCTCGAGGCCCCAATCGCGGACGGAGCGCTTCGGCAGGTAGCTCTCCTGATAGCGGCGAGTCGTCTGGTGGAACCCGACTCCCTTCGAGCGGCAGGCGTCGGCGGCAACCTTCGAGGAATGGTCGGGCGTTCCTGGCGCGAGCGCGTCGGAGTCGAACACGGCGAACCATCGCGAGGTTTCCGGCGTGTTCGCCGCGATTCGCTCGACTCGCTTCTTTACCTCGGAGATGCCGCCGCAGTGCGCCCACTCGATCCATCGACGCTCCAGCAGGAAGTCCAGCCGATCGCGCTCCTCCTTCGTGGCGAATGCGCGCAGGAACGCCGAGTCGTTGTAGTCGTGCTCCAGGAGCACGCGGACGGGCTGCTCGAGGAACGTCTTCGCGCGCGGCAGCGAGAGCTGCGGCGGAGACGCATCAGGTCGATCGCGATCGCAGGTGACGATCAGGGTCGTGGCTGCCGGCGTACGCGTCTCAAGCTTCGCAGAGGAGTCGAGCGCCAGCTTGCAGGCCGACTGGAGTTCGGGGGCTTGCCGTGCGACCCAGGCCGCGAACGCCGGTTCCGCGTCGAGTGCGAGACGGATCCGATGGCGACCCTCCTCCGCGAAGGCGAACAGGGCGATGAGCGCGGTGGGATGCTCACCGCGTTCGAACAGCTCTGCCTCCAATTCGGCGATCATGCCCGCGATTGCGTGCGCTGCGAGGCGAGCAGGCGACGGGCCTGGTCGATGTCCTCGTCGAAGACACCCTCCGGCCAGCGGTCATGTAGCAGTCGACCTTTCTCGTCGAGCTCGATCAGCTCGGCCATGCCGATGCCGTCGTCACGCTGCCTGACCCAGTAGATCGCCACGCGTTCTCGTGGGAGTCGACCCTCGGCGACCGCGAGTTGCACCTCGAGCAGGAAGTGCTCCGAGTGGGTCTCGAGCACGATCGAAGGCGGCGCGGAGCCAGCACCTGTCTCGCAGAAGAACCGCGCCAGCTCGACCTGGGCTCGCGGATGCAGGTGAAGTTCTGGATGTTCGATCGTCAACACCTGCTCCGCCGAGCGCGGGTGGGTTGCAGATCGCCCAGTCTGGGCGACGACGGGGAGGACTTGGGCCATGCCTTCGCCGGTGTCCACCAAGGAGACGCTCATGCTCGGGCTCCTGGCGGGGCTGAGTTCGATTCCGACCTGGTCGCCCTGGCGCCGGACGCCCAGCGAATGCCCGGTTGCTCGCCCGAACCACTCCGTGAGCTGTCGGAAGCTCTGCTCGCCACGCTTCTCGGCGTAGGCGATCGCGGCAACGGCACCCGAACCGTCGGGCTCGATCGTCTTGGGCTCGGCTCGCAGCGTCTGCATGCGCTCGGGCACCGTGCGAAGTGCCGTCAGCCAATGCACCTGGTCGGGTAATGCGAGAAGGCGTGCGTCGAGTTCCTGGAGCACGGAAGCGGCGTCCACGAACGGTGGGCGGAGGCTCGAGAACGTGCCCTGGGAGGTCGTCCGGTCTGCGCCGGAGAGGTGGTAGATGTCGATCTCGCCGTCTCCAGTCGCCTCCGGCTGCCAGACGGCTCGGAGCTGCTGGCCCCCGGCTTCCACGTGCAGTGCCAGGACGACCTGACGTCCCTCGTCCGGCAGATCGAGCAGGGTCCAGTTCGCCCGGAGGTCCTGCCAATCCAACTCGAACTCGATCCGCTCGCTCTTCCGATGGGCGGACAACAGGTCCCTGAACGATGCCTTGCGGATGGCGCGGCTGTCGAGATCGAGTGGCCCCGTGGTGTTGGGATCGACCGAGTCGGCGAGGAATCGCAGCGCACGCAGCAGTGAACTCTTGCCCGCGCTGTTGTAGCCGAACAGCAGCGTCAGCGGACGGAACTCGAGCTTCGTCCGTTCGGAGAAGGCTCGGTAGCCTTGCAGCGAGAGGGAGCGCAGGCGCATGGCTGGCAGTCTACCGTCTCGCGATTCGATTGCGCTCGGTAGGCGTCGCTGCGTTCCGGGTGGGGGGCCTTGGTGATTCGGCTCACATCGGCGCGTAGCGCGCCAGATACTCCTTCAACCGCAGCTTTCGCCGCGTGCTGTCCGAGGTCATGTAGCGGATCTTGCCGAACACCGGGCGCTCGGGGCCCCACGCCCGGTCGTAGCGGCCGAGGCACCAGAAGATGCCCGAGTAGGAGTTGGGGTTGCGGCCGTCGAGGGCGTAGCGGTTGTTGAGTTCGATGAGGCAGGCCAGCGCGGTCTCGGCGTCCGGGGTCCAGCTCAGCACCTTCTTGCCCCACAGCATGCGCAGGTAGTTGTGCATGCGGCCTTCCTGACGGAGCTGGGTCTGCGCCGCGTTCCAGATCTCGTCGTCGGTGGCGGCGTCGGCGAGCTGGTCGAGGGTGTAGAGGGCGTCGCGCTCGTCGCCCTCGTGCTCGGCGAGGCTGTTGCGGGCCCAGCCGGGCAGGGACTCGTAGTCCATGTAGTCGTCGGGCCGGTGGTGGCACATGTTGAAGCCGACCTCGCGCCAGGTGACCAGTTCGTCGAGGAACGACTCGGCGGGCGTCGACATGTGCCACCAGCCTTCCGACTTGCCGTCGGTGCGGCCGCCGACGTCCTTGGCGCTCCAGTCCTCGCGGGCGGCCAGCTCGTGCAGGATCTGGTGGCTGCTCACGTGGCCGAAGTGCAGCCATGGCGACAGGTTCGACTGCGCGGCGTCGTCGGGGTGGTTGCGGCCGTCGGCGTAGCGGGGGAGGTCCTCGCGGAGGAACTCGCGGAGCCGGGCGGTGCCGGCCTCGCTGCCGCCGTGCAGCACGTCGGACGGCGCGACCTCGTGGTCGATCGGCAACGCCGCCAGCGCGTCGGCCTCGGCGCGCAGGGTCGCGGCGTCGGCCAGCGGCCAGCGGTCGGTGATCGCCTTGGGGAGCTTCGCGCGGGGCAGGTCGCGCAGCGTCGCCAGCGGGTCGGGTGAGGGGACCTCCTGGAGATGGACGCCGAGGTTCTTCTGCAGGAAGCGGCGGAAGTCGAACGCGCGGGAGAAGGTCTTGGGCGCGGCGCGCAGCGGCAGCAGGCCGTTGCCGTCGACGGTCTCCAGCGCGACCGGCAGGCGCTCCGCGGCGGCGGCGACCATCCTTGGCAGGAAGAAGCACGGGAACTCGTCGGTCACCACCACGCAGGCGCGCTCGGCCAGCGCCTCGAGCAGGCCGCTGCCGGCGCCCTCCGCGTCCTCGACGTACGGGTAGTAGGCGACCCCGGCAGCCTTGCAGGCGTCGCGGTTGTCGGCCATGCCCTGCAGCACGAAGGCGTGGATGCGGTCGCTGGCCCAGCGGTAGCCGCAGCGCAGGGCCTCCAGGATCAGCAGCGGCTTGCCGTGCTCCACCGCGTGCTCGCAGGCCCGGTCGAGGGCGAAGCTGTGGCTGGTGCGGCGCGCGGCGATCATCCAGTAGAGGACGAAGTCGCCATCGAAGCGCAGCGGGCGGTCGTTGGCCTGGACGATGCGGAGCGCGGGGGTGCGGAGAACCATGAGGCGCAGGCTTCGTCGGATCGGCCCGGATGGAGCCAGTCGATTCGGCTACCTGAGCCGCGCCATCCGCACCTGTAGCGGGTCGGGTTCCTGGCCTTCGACGATGCGCACTTCGCGGGTGGTTCTCTGATAGCCCGGCGCGCTGAAGTGGATGCTGTAGCGGCCGGGGTGCAGGGCCTGGAACACGTGGACGCCGGCCCGGTCGGTGTGGGCCTGGATCCGGATGTTCTCGGTCGTGTCGATCATCGACAGGTCGAGTTCGACATCCGCGAGGCCCCACTGAGCATTGAAGACCTCGATCTTGAGGTCTTCGCCGATCGGCACGGTGAGGATCGCCGACTGCACGCCGCTGCCGGCCAGATCCATCACCACGCCGGGCGCGCGGACCACCACCGACTCGATGCGCTGGCCGTGGACCAGCACGTCGTAGCCGCCGGCCAGGGTCTCCTCGAACACCACCGAGCCGAACGAGTCGGTGGTGCCCACGAGGCGCGGCCGGCCGACCGGTGGATCGGGCATCAGGGTCACCTCGACCTCGGTCACCGGTGCGCGGCGCTGGTCGACCAGGCGGACCACGAACGGCGAGGGCGGGGTGATGTTCAGCGAGACCTGCGGGTTCCAGTTCGACTCGGTCACCGAGACGATCTGGCTGCTGCCGTTCAGTCCGGCGGCGAACACCGAGACCCGGTAGCCATGCCGCGAGTAGGGGACCTGCGGGATCGCGAAGTACTGCGGCGAGACGCCGGGATCGACCTTGAAGCCCTGCTGGGTGTGGAACGGTGGCCGACCCGACGGCAGGAGATCGTCTCCATCGACCATCTCCTCGACGCGCACCACGTAGGCGGTAAAGCGGCTCACCACCGAGGTCGCGGCGGTGACCCGGCCGTCGAGGATGCCGGCAGGCGGCGGTCCGTCGAGCGGTCCGTCGGGGGCGTCGCGGCCGGTCCGTGGCCGGCCCGGGGCGAGAACGGCGTCGGTGCTACGCGCCGCGGGGCCGCTCCGTTGCTCGGGCATCGGCACATCGTCGGCGGGGGCGTCGAGGTCCGGCGCCGGCCCGGGCGGAGCCGGTGCCGGTCCGGTGTCGCCGGCGAACACCAGGAAGGCGGTCGTCGCACAGACCGCCAGGATGCCGGTCAGCAGGAGGATCTCTTTGGTTTTCACGCGGCGGTTCGACCCGTGGACCGGGCTCGAGGTCGAGCCCGGTGAGCAGTTGCTCGGTTCGGAGACCGCATAGTAGCGGCACTTCGATGGGTCACGACTCGCGCCGGATCCGGATCAGCAGCTGGACCTCGCCGGAGTCGAGATCCTCGACGACCTCCGAGCGCGGCAGCCGCACCTCGATGCGCTCCGCGAAGTCGTCGCCGGCCAACTCGCGGAGTGCCTGCTCGACCCGCTGCAGCCGGGAGCGGCCCAGTCCCACCGAGGCTTCCAGGGCGCGCCGGTCGGCCCGTCGGTCGGCGCCCGGCCGGAGTCGTTCGAGCAGGCGGTCGAGGCTGGCCTCGAGCCGGCCGATCTCGCGGTCGAGTCCCTGCAGGCGCTGGACCGCCTCCCGTGCCTCGGCGACCCGACCGATCATGTGGTGGGCTCGTGCCTCGGCGGCGGTCTCCGCCCTCGCGCGGGTCAGCTCGTCGCGCGCCTGCCGCAGGCGGCGTGCCAGCGCCTGGACCGCCTCGCGCGGCGGGTTCACCAGTTGGTGGACCTTGCTGGCGTCGGGTGCGGCGAGTCGGTGCACCAGCACCAGGGCGTACTCGTCGTCCTCGCGTGCCGCGTCCAGGGCTTCTCGGATCACCGCGAGGTCCTGTGCGTCGAGGGATGCATCGGCGGGCTCGAAGTCGAGGCTGAACGTCGGCAGGTCGACCGCGACCTCTTGGCCGGTCAGTCCCACCAGGTCGGTCAGCGAGCCGCCGATGCGGAACGGCGACGAGACGATCGCGTCGGCGATGACCGCGGCGAGCGCGGTGGTCGCGGTGCTCGCGATCTGCCCCGCGCTGATGCCGCTCGAATCGAGGCGGAAGCTCACCGGGATCACCTGCTCGCGGCGGTCGTTGCGCAGCACGAACAGCACGGACTGCAGCGGTGCGGGCAGCTTCAGGTAGGTCTGGATCGGACCGCCCGGAGGTTCGCTGAGGTCAAGGTGGGCGAAGGTGAAGGTCGAGTCGACCTTGATGCCCTTCTGGCCCTCGAGCCGCAGGTCGATGCCCGCGTCGAGCACGCCGTCGCCGATGGTCACCCCGGAGCCTTCCGCCGCACCCCGTAGCGCGCCGAGTTCGAAGCCGGCCAGCGAGGTCTTGATCCGACCGGTAATTGTATCCCCGGGCGTGATCTGGCCCTGCACCGCGATCTCCTCGAACAGCACACGTTGCTCGATCGGGACTTCGTCGTCGGCGCCGAGGACCGCGCGGCCGGCTGCCTCGACCAGTCCGGCGATCGGTGAACTCGACAACTGGCGTTCGGGGAGGTCCACCTTGCCGCCGCCGACCGCCAGGGAGATGCGGATCGGCGAGGGCGGTCCCGAGTTCAGTCGGATGTCGCGGATCTCGAGGTCGAGAGCGTCGATGGGAATCAGCGTCAGTTCGGAGCCGGTCTCCTCCTCGATCACGAGGTCGGCGCCGTGGATGGAGATCTCGTCGATCCGCAGGGGGGGGCCGACGGGGGTGTCCGCGGCCACCGTGGCCGGGTCGGGCGGTGCGGCCGGCGCGGTCGCCGGTGCCGGGGTGGGGGCCGTGCTCGGATCCGCGGGCGGCGGGGTTTTCAACACGAGACCCAGCACGTGCAGTCCCTCCTTGTCCTGCCGCGCGCGGCCGACCACGCGGTCGAGGGCGAGCTGTGCGATGTGGACGCCGCCGTCGGGGGTGATCCGCCGCGCATCCAGGAACAGCTCCTCGAAGCCGGCCAGGACCTCGCCGTCGGGCGTGGCCTGGAAGGCGACGTCCCTCACCGTCGCCTCGACGCCGAATCCGGCAGCGAGGTCGAACTCGAGCGGGCCGCGGCGGCGCACGCGACCGCTGACGTCGACCTTGGCCTGGAACCGGCCGCCGTCCAGGCCGGAGCCGTCGAGGATCTCGGCGAGGTCGGGCACGACGCTGGTGAGCCCGTTGCCGGAGATCCCCTCGACCTGGATGTCGAGCGACGCGTGCGGGTCGATGCCGAACGGCGTCGTGACGATGTCGATCGTCGCCGCGCCGATCACCGGTGCCGCCCCGGCCTCGATGCGCAGTGCGAGCGCGGGCAGCTCCTCGAGCTCGTCGTCGAACAGGACCAGCGGCTCGGGATTGGTCAGGTGGATGGAGGCGACCAGTGGCGTGGCTTCCGGTGCGGTCTCGTCCCGGAAGCCGAAGCGGGCCACGCCGATGTCGACCTGCTCCACCACGATGCGCGGCGCCGGGGCAGCGCCGTCGCGCATGGCCTGGGCGACCGCGGGTGTCGGAGTGGCCGTCTCGTCGGTCGTCGCGTCGCCTGGGTCGGACGGCGGCGGTGCTGCCGCCGCGTCGAGGCGAAGGCCGAGCAACTCCAGGGTCTGCGCGTCGGTGCGGCGAGCGTCGAGCTCCACGCCTCGCACGGCGAGGCTCTTCACCTGCACCGCACCTCCGTCTGGATCGAGGCGCGGCACGTCCATGACCAGCTCCTGCAGCGCGAACAGCGGGTCGCCATCCGGGCCGTCACGGAACGACACGTCGGAGAGTCGCGCCAGCAGGCCCGTGCCGCCCTCCTCCGCAGGACCGGAGCGGATCTCGGCCGACGCCGCGAGGCGCCCGTCCTGCAGGGTGAGTTCGAGGCCGGGGGGCAGGTAGGTTGCCAGGGGCCCGGCACGCAGTCCGTTGCCCTCGACCGAGACGGTGGCGGCGAGGCTCTCCGCGCCGAGCTCCGCCTGGCCCCGCACCGCGAGCTCCTGCAGCGCGTCGTCGATCGAGGTCTTGATCTCGAAGCGCAACGGCGCGTCGGTCGCGGTCGAGAAGTCGAGCAGTTCGACGCCGGCGACCAGCGCCAGTCCATCGACGACCGGCGTGACGCTGGCGTCCGACCAGACCACCCTCGCGTCCTTCACGGAGACGCGTTCGATGCTGAGCGGTGGCGCGGCGGGTCCTGGAGGTGATGGTGGGGCGTCCGGGGCGTCCGGGGCGTCCGCCGCCGCAGGGTCGGAGTCAGCAGAGGCGTCGGATGCGGGCGAGGTCGGTGCGACGCGTATACCGGCGGCCAGCAGGCCGCCCTCGGCGTCGCGCGCCAACCGCGCGAACGGTCCTTCGACGTCGATCGAGGTGATCGACGTGCCGGCCTCGGGATCGACCCTCACCCCGGAGACCGCCACGCGGTCGACGCCGAGCAGGCGTTCGTCGCCGTCGTGGAAGCCCAGATCGGTGAGCGCTGCTTCCGCGGCCAGAGCCTGACCCTCCTGCTTCGCCGCGGCAACCAGCTTTCCGGACAGCCGACCGTCGCGAAGGCGGGGTTCGAGTTGCAGCGTGGCCAGCAGGTCGGCCAGCGGCTCCAGATGCAGGCCCTCACCGTTGAGGTCCAGTTCGGTGCGCACGTCGAGCGGGCCGGGCGAGGAGACCAGCGTGCCGGCGACGACGAGCTGACGGGCGAGCTGCTCGCAGACGAGGCGGGCCCGGATCTGTGACTCGGTCGGCTCCGACTGGCCGGGCGTGCCGCCGAGGCCGAGGTTCTCGACGTCGACCTCCAGCGGGCCGACCTGCAGATCGAGGGGCGACGTGAGGCTCTCGTCGAGGAATCGGATGCCGGCCTCGCGGAGGGTCAGGCGGCCGAGTTCGATCCGAAGGCCCGGGGCGTCCGGCGTGGGATCGGCAGCGTCGGGCTTCGTCGGGGGCTTCTGCTCGTCCGGTGTGGCACGGACCGGGGCTCCCGCGTCGGGGGGCGACTGGGGGAGCCGCGGTGTGCGTTGCGTCGCGGTGACGGTCCGGAGGCCCGCGACGTGCAGCGCCCCTTCGGCGTCACGGCGCAGCGGGAGTCGGAAGCCGCGCACGTCGATGGTCTCGACGCCGAGTCGTCCGACCGATTCGGCGTCGGCGGCGGGTGTCAGGGTGACGGGGCCGACGGTCACGTCGTCGAGCGCCAGGAGCTCGGTGCCTTCGTCGGTGAGGGCGAACTCGGTGAGTGCGATGCTCGCTCGGAGGCCGTCGCCACCGCGCAGGCCGAACTCGCCGTGCAGCCTGGCCCGCAGCTCGCCGGATCCGAAGGTCGACTCCAGTCCGGCCGCAGCCAAGTGGGCCGCGGCGCGCTGCGGGTCGATCCCGGTCAGCTGCAACGAGCCGTCGAGAGTCTGCTGCACGCCGAGCGGTGTGACGCGGAAGTCGCCCCGGATCGTCTCCACGAGTCCGGGAGCGGCGGCCTCGACTGCCAGCTCGAACTCGCTGTCGGCGCCGAGTTGCCGCTCCGCATCGCCGGTCGCGGTGAGGGAGTCGAGCCTGAGTTCGAAGCGGGCCGCGGGGGACACGCTGCCGTCGACGAAGGTCGCAAGGCCGTCGGTGACCGTCACCGAGCCGAGGCCGAAGCGGAACGGAGGGGCCTCGTCGCCGGGCGGGCGCGGTTTGGGTGGTGCCGACGCCGGATCCGTCGGTGGTGGCGGAGTCGGTTCGGCCGAGGGGTCGGCGGGCAGCAGATCGAGACCGGCCACTCGCAGTGCGCCGTCCGGTCGTTGTTCGGCGTTGGCGCGGAGGTGGTCGGCGCGGGCCTCGGTGAGGGTCGCGCGTCGGGTGGTCAACTCGTCGACCCGGACCACGAACTGGCCCATGCGCACGGCGTCGTTGCCGTCGGCAGTCACGTGCGCGCCGGAGACGGTGAGGTCGAGGGAACTCTGCAGTGCCGTGGGGTCGGGGCGCTGCAAGACGATGCGCAGGTCGGCGCCGGCGTCGAGTTCGCGTGCCACCGGGCGGATGCCGAACGGGGCGAGCCAGGGCTCGAGGACGCCGAGCTGCACGCCGTCGATGCGGGCCGCCGCCTCGACCTCCAGGCCGGCGGCTTCGGGTGTGCCGGTGGGGACCACGCGGGCGTCGAACGCGGCGAGGTCGATCACATCGAGGGACGTGACCTGGGTCTGGATCCGGCAGGGGCGCTCGTGACTACCGAGGTCGGAGATCCGGACGTCGACGTCGATGCGTCGAGTGACCGGGGGGGTGACGCTCTCGTCGATCAGGTGGGCGTGGATGCGCTGCAGGCGGATCGCGTCGACCAGGAGCGGCAGGCTCGGGTCGATCGCCGCCTCCTCGGCGGGCGGCTCGGGCTCAGGCTCCGGAGTGGTGGTCTCTTCGTCGGTGCCGGCGAACAGCTCCTGGAGATCGATGGTCCCGTCGGCTCGGAGTCGGGCACGCACGTCGAGGCCGTCGATCTCCACCCGACGCACCCGGATCTGGCCGCCGAACAGGGCGGCGACGTCGAGGTCGACGATCAGGTATTCGAGTTCGATCGGCGGCGAGCCGGCCTCGTCGTCCTGGTCGTCCTCGCCACGGACCTCCAGGTGCCAGAGCGAGAGTTCCCCGGTGGTCAGCGACAGGTCGAGGCGCTCGTACTCGGCACGTAGACCGACCGCCGACGCGCCGAGGCCGACCAGCCAGGGCATCGCGAAGAACAGTGCGACGCGCAGCACGACAGCGATCGCCAACAGCCACACGAACAGCTTGAACAGGCGGCGGCGCCAGCGACCGCGGGGCTTTTGCGGTTTGCTCGCCGCATCGGCTGCCGCCGATCCGGCCTCCGCCTGCGCGGTGGCGGTCTGCTCGGTGACGGCCTGCTCGTCGACGGTCGGTTCGCGCGCGTCGATCTCGTGCTCCGGCTTGGTGGCGTCGTTCATCGGGGCCCCTCCTCGCTCGCCGGGTTCCCCGGCACATCCATCTCGGCGGCCCGGCGTCGTTCACGATCGGCGTCGAGCGCAGTGCGTCGCTCGGCGCGCGGTGCCAGCGGGTCGTACTCGGTCGGGGCCAGTTGACGCGCCGCCAGCCAGTCGTAGGCGCGCACCCGACTCGCCGGCTCCGACGAGTCGAGGAAGGCGCGGTTCTCGACCACCAGTTCGGCGTTCATCTCTTCGGTGGTGGTGGCGCGCTGCACGATGCCGCGGATCGCCGGGGCCGACCGGCCGACCTCGCCGACGTTCCGGATCAATGTGCCGCGCAGCGCGTCGCTCAGCTCGTCGCGGTCCAGTCGGTCGGCGATCAGGGTCAGGGCGGTGCGCTCCAAGGCCCAGCCGAGCGTGCCGGGCTCGGCGTCCTCGAGCGGGAGGTCACGGAACTCGCGGAACTCCTCCTGCAGCGTGCCGAGCCACTCCTGGATCTGGTCGTCCTCGGCGGTCAGCGCGAGGTCGAGTGCCAGGTCGCTGTCGAGGTTCTCGGACAGGAAGATCAACGTGCCACGCGGGTTCTGCAGCGCGTCGATCGCGTCGACGCCGGCGCGGAGCGCGCGGCTCTGGGTCTCCATCAGCGAGGGGCGGGTCGCGCGCTCGAACGCGACCGCGGCCGCCGACTTCAGGTCGTCCTTCCACCTGGCGACCAGCTCGGCGCCGCCCGGCAGGTCAGGGTCGAACGGCTCGAGGGTCAGGAACGCCGCGAAGCCGCGGCCGGCCTCGGTGGCGAAGGGCGAGGGGAACAGCATCGTGAGCGGCGTTCCGTCACTTGGCGGGGCGGTGTCGAGGACCACCAGTTGGCGTTGGACCACCTCCGGGTTGGTCGGAGCGCTGCCGGGGACGGTGTCCTCGATCAGCAGGGAGACCCGGATCTCACTGCGGCCGGATTCCGGTTCGACCTCCGACTCGGACACGAACACGTTGAGTTGGCGCAGGACCTCTTCGCCGCTCTCGAGGATGCGGCTCTGCTCGGAAGACGCGACGAACACCGCGGTGGCGCTCGGCACCAGCAGCGCCTCGAGATTCGCGACCGGCAACGAGCGGATTCGCGTGCCGTCGGTCTTGGCGAGCACGCGGTCCTCCGTCGCGACGCCGACCCGGCTGCCGATGGCGAGCACCGTGGTCGGCAGCAGCGGCTGGTCACCGCGTGCGCCGATCACCAGCGAAGCGCGTGATGGCAGTGCTTCGAGCATCCGCGGCACCTCGTCGAGGTAGAGCACCCGCAGCCGCGCGACCCGCGCGGTGAGCAGATCCGGCTCGAGGATCGGCGCGTCGTCGGCGAGCGGCACCGGCCCCCGGAGCAGGGGGCCTTCGAAGTGGGTCACGCGGATGTCGAGCGGTGGGGCCGACAGCGGGCGTGGTGGTTCGGGCGTCGACGAGCAGGCTGCGAGAGCCAGCAGGCTCGCCGCCCGCAGGAGCTTGGATCGGAGGCAGAGGTCGCGAATCACGGACCGCGCAGGATAGCCGCGAGTCTGTGGCGACGGCACCTCGAATGCCGTGTGGCGCGTAGCCCCGGGAGTGACCGCCTGCAGCTCGGCGGTCGCCTGTTCGCTGCTCGCGCGGAGGGATCGGATACGAGAACGGGCCTCGAACCACCGAGGTGGTTCGAGGCCCGTCGGGGGGAGTCGGGTCGAGGACCCGCTCCGTCGGTCGCCGATCCAGAGGATCGGCGGCCGGTCGTTCTCAGAAGCCGAACGTGGCGCTCAGGCCGTTCGACACGCCCACGCCGAGCGCGTTCGGCGGGTTCGTGATGTCGCCGTAGACGCCCTGGCTCTGCAGCGAGACCCCGATCAGGTTGACGTCGTTCGGGATCGGCGTCGAGATCAGGCTGCGGCCCATCGCGTTCGGGGCCGGCATCGGCAGCGCGACGAGCGCATCGACCAGCACGAAGCAGCCGGGCGCGCCAAGGATCGTCAGGTCGATCGGCGGGGTGGTCGTGGTGCCCAGGTTCAGCGCGGTGGCGAGCTGCGACTGCGGCACGTTGTCGAGGATCAGGTCGATCGTCTGGCCGAGGCCTGGGGGAGCGCTGGCGGTGTGCGCCAAGGCCACGAAGCCGTCGGTCGAGAACGGCGCTGCGGTGATGTCGGCCGCGACGGCCAGGAGGCCGTTGCCAGCCGAGAAGCCGGCGAGGAAGTCGGCGGTGGTGATGGACTGCCAGGCCATGACGACCGAGCCGTCGGCGCGGAACTGGATCTGCGCGGTGTTGGCGCCGGTCGCGGAGTACTCGGGGACCATGTCCCAGGTGACCATCGCCATGCCCGGGAAGGTGTCGAAGTAGACGCCGCCGCTGTTCGCGGGGTTCAGGTCGTCCCAGAGCAGAGCCCAGCGCGTGCCTTCATCGACGAACTGCTGGACGCTCTCGGAGAGATCGGAGCCGAGGAACAGACCGGTCGGAGCGATCCAGCCGTTCGAGTCGATGTCGATGGCGCTGACCGAGCCGGCACCCGGGACCTGGATCGTGAAGCCCAGGGCGTTGTTGGTCAGGAGCTGGTCATCGCCCGCGAGCAGGTTGTTGCTGAAGTTGGTGTCGAACGAGCCGACCGGTGCGACGTCGTAGCCACCAGCGGTGTTCGGGGCGAGGGTGATCGCGAAGTTGCCGACGTCGACCGCGTTGTTCGCATCGAACAGCTCGTGGAACGTCGCGCCAGTGCTGGTCGGGCAGCCGTCGCCGAACGGGGCGACGGTCGCGCACGGGCCGATCGGCACGACGGTGAAACCACCCGACATGTTCGGCGAGAACAGCCAGCCGCGGCCGCCGTAATCGCGCGTGTCGGTGGAGATGTCGAAGAACTCGTAGATGGTCGGCTCGGCACCGCTGTCGAACGGCGCGCCGGTCAGGTCGACCTCGCCCGGGTCGGCCGCACCGTTGCCCGGCGTGACGCCGATCAGCGCCGAGTGCGTGCCCGGATCACTGATCCCGGCGATCCACAGCTGCATCTCGCCGTTCGGGAAGAGCTGCAACTGCATCGTGTTGCTGCCCTGCTGGTTGAACTCGGGGACGTCGACGAACGAGACGATCGCCTTGCCCGGGACGGCGTTGAAGTAGACCGCGCCGCGCTGGTTCGGCGAGAGGTCGTGCCAGTTCATCGCGAACCGGGCCGGATCGGCCAGGAACTCGGCGATGTCGCCGTTGCAGCAGTCGCTGCCGTTGCCGGGCTCGAAGTTCACGAAGCCGTTCGAGGAGACCTCGATGTCGGTGGTCGTGCCACCGCCGGCGTAGGGGAACGTGAAGCCGAGTGCTTGCGGGGTCGACAGCTGGTCGTCACCGAGCATCAGGTCGGTGCCGATGTTCGGATCGAAGCAGGGGTTCTGGGCGAGGAGCGGGGACGCCGAGAACGCAGTGAGGGCGGCAATTGCGGCCGCCGCGCGGAGAGCGTGGTTCTGCATGTGAATCAGGACGATGGAAGGGAAGGACTGGCGCGAGCACACCAAGGCGTTGCGCCAAGTCAGGTGAATGTACTCGAACCGGTGCCTTGCGCACGAGGTCCAGACAAGGCGAGTTCGATTGGGTCTCGTGCGAGAGGTGGCGGATCGCACGCTCGTGTCCTGGGGCGTCGATCCATTTGCGGTCGGGCGTCGTGGTCGCGGAGCAGTCCTGACGAGGACCTCGCCGAAGCGGGTGGTTCCGTCGCCGGGCGAGCTCCGCTGGATCAACGGGCTCTCCAGCGAAGCGGGCCCCGAGCCATATGGTGGATCGGAGCCCGCCGGAACGAGTCGGGTCAGACGCTCCTGCGTGTGATCCACACGGTTGTGCCTTCGGTTCGGTCAGCTGCCGAACGTGTTGGCGATCGCGTTCGAAGCGATCGTTCCGAGCGTGTTCACCGACACGCCGGCGACGACGCCCTGGGTGTAGAGCGTACCGCCGACCAGGGTCGACACGTTCGGGACCGGAAGGGTCAGCGAGCTGGTGCCATTCGTGGGCGGTGCGAGCGGCGCCGCGATCTCTGCGCTGGCGAATACGAAACAGCTCGGCGCGCCGACGGCCGACAGGTCGATCGCGAGTCGGTTGAATCCGAAGTTGATCGCAGTCAGCGTCGCACCCGACGGGATGTTCGAGACCCGCCAGGTCACGTTCGTGCCGAGCGATGGCGGCGCGATCGAGGAATGCTGGAGTGGAGTGCCGGAATCGCCGCCGGCGATCGGCAGGTCGTTGCTGATGTCGATTGCGCCGTGGTCCGGTGCGCCGTTGCCGATCGAGAACCCGACCAGCGCGTCGTCGGCGACGTTCTGCCAGACGTAGAGGAAGCTGCCGTCACGACGGATCTGCAGCTGGAACGTGTTCGAGTCCGTGTCGAGAAACTGCGGCACCTGGTCCCAGGTCACGACCGCGGCGCCACCCGCGAGGATGTCGAAGTAGACGCCGCCACCGCGGTTGGGGTCGAAGTCGTCCCAACACGGTGCCCATCGGGTCGCCAGCCTGAGGAACTCGTCGACGGACTCGGATGGGTCGACGCCATGCAACACTCCGGCGGGCGCGGCGTAGCCGTTCGAGCTTACTTCGATCGCTGAGACCGGGCCCGCGCCGGGAACCCAGATCGTGAACCCGAGCGCGAGCGACGTGGCGAGTTGGTCGTCGCGGAGCAACAGGTTGTTGGCGTATCCGGTCAGGAACTGGCCGGGCCCAGCGGGAGAGACGCGGAAGGCGGTGCCGGCCGCGTTCGGCTGGATCAGGATCGAGCTGCCGCTCAAGTCGTTCGAACCAGCCGGTTCGAACGTCTCGTAGAACGTCAGCGGGTTGGGGCAGCCGTGGCCGTAGCGGGCCTTCGTGGCGCAGGCCATCGGAAGGACGTCCCAGCCACCCGCGGTGTTCGGAATGAAGGAGGCGCCCCAATTGTCGAGATCGCGCGTGTCCGTGGCGATGTCGAAGAGTTCATACACCGTCGGCTCGGCAGCAGTGCTGATCGGCAGGGTGCTCAGGTCGTGCTCGCCGGGATCCGCGGCTCCGTTGCCGGGCGTGAAGCCGACCAGCACCGAGTGGCTGCCGGGCTGCGTGATCTCCTCGAACGCGATCTGGAACGAGCCGTCCGGGAACATCTGGAGTTGGACGGTATTGGAGGGCTGGTCGTAATGCTCCGGCACGCCCATCCAGGTCACGATCGCCTTGTTGGGCAGCGAGTTGAACAGTACGTCTCCGCCGTGGCTGACGTTCAGGTCGTGCCACCACACCGAGATGTTGGCGACGGTGCTGAGGAATGTCGTGACGCTACCGTGGCAGCAGCGACTGGAGGTCGCGATCCCGGCTTCCAGGTAGACGACGCCGTTCGAGGTGACGTCGATCGCGTTGGTCGTGACGCCGGCCAGGCCGCGGATCGGGAAGTTGAACTGCAGGGGCAGCGAGGCGGCCACCGATTCATCGGTCAGGCCGAGAGAGGTCCCGACGTCGGAGTCGAAGCAAGGGCCGCTCTGGGCGACGGGCGATGTAGAGAGCACGACCGAGACAGTGGCCGCCGAGAGGATGAGGGTACGACGCATTGGGCCTGAGGTTCGGGAGCACGGACGTCGGGCGATCGAGCGGTCTGGGACCAGTGCGGCGGCAGGATCCCGTCGGCTGCAGGGCGAGACCGGAGCGGTGCTCGTGGATCACCGACGGAGGAAGTCGGCGGGCAGGCTGGAGAACGGTGAGGGTCCCGTCCGGGAGAGAATCCTGAACAGTCTACCGCGCGTCCGGTGCGGTCGGAGGAGCTTGCTTCGAGAGCGAAGAAGCCGAGGGAGCGCGTGGGCGTGGGACGTTGCGGCGTCGCGGGGATGTCCCGTGCCGGCCACATGCCCACTCTCGAACCAGCGCATGGCCCGCTCCGTCCCGAGACTCGTCGATCAGCCCCGCCGCCGCGCCGGGAACCGCTCGTGTGCCGCGAGGGCCTTGCGTGCGCGCTCGGCGACATCGGTTTCGCCGTGCAGGTCGACCATCACCTGCTCGGGGAGCGCGAGGCACTGGGTGAGGACGTCGGCCAGGGCGCCGAGTGGCAGCTCCGGGTCGGGGTCGAGCTGGTGGCCGGTGCGGGCGGTGATCGCTGCGGTCAGGGCCGGTCGCAGGCTGGCTTCCTCGGCCGGAGCGGCGGGCGACTCCTCGAGCCGCTCGTAGGCCACCCGCCGATACAGGCGTTCGCTCGCGACCTCGTCGACGCGAACCCGGGCGACTCCGGCGAGCCACAGCAGGAATCGGCCGTCCTCGAACCGTTCGTGCCGGGCGATCTCGCCGAGCCCGGCGATCGGCACCACCGGCGGCGCGCCGCCCAGGTCGGGCCGGTCGGACTCCTGCACGGTCGCGATGACCAGCTTGCCGGGCCCGTCGAGCATGTCCTCGATCATCTGCCGGTAGCGCGGTTCGAAGATGTGCAGCGGCATCAGCTGGCCCGGGAACAGGAACACTCCGGGCAGCGGGAACATCGGTGCCGTCTGGATTCCTGGTGTCGGGGCCGGAGGCCAAGCATCGGGGATCGTGTTCATCGCGGGGGCCCGATTCTAGGAGGCCGGGTCACGGGACACGTTCCGATCCAGTGCGTGAACTCGTGCCCGGGACGAAGCCGTGAAACGCCGCCGAATCGGTGGATTCGGCGAGCCTGCCCACCGAGGAGCACTCCCACCGAGGAGCACTGTGCGGCGATGTCCTGGGTGCGAGGGCGCGTGCTGGGCGGAATGGTCTCCCGTGACCCTGCCTCCAAGTGGTGTGTCGCAGAAGTTCGCCGGAAAAGTCGCCGTTCCAGGGCGCCGAGCGCAAGGCGTGCGGCCGCAGGCGAATCGGTGGATTCGTCGAGGCCGCACAACGCGGCGATTCGGCGTCCGGGGGCGGCGGACTTCCGATGCGAACTTCTGCGACGGACCACTAGGTGATGGGGTTTCCAAGTCCGTCCGGAGGAGCGCTCCGGGCGGAGGTGTTGCTGGAGGGCGTGTCGCGGCGAGGCGAGTGCCGCCCTGACCTCCTGGGGCGGATGGGTGGCAGAGACAATGCCTGACGGACGGTCTCGCGGTGCACGCCGAGCGTGATGTCGGGGATCCGCCCGTAGCCTCCCGCGAGCGTCACGGTCAGGCTGGCGGCCAGTTCGCGGGCCAGGAAGAGGATGCGGCGGTCTCGGGCGGCGAGGCCCGCA
Organism: bacterium; assembly: GCA_030432695.1. Taxonomy (GTDB): domain Bacteria; phylum Planctomycetota; class UBA1135; order UBA1135; family UBA2386; genus JAUILN01. Next base: position 502,667 of record JAUILN010000006.1, read on the forward strand.
TCGGTCAACGCGAGCCGACCGAGCCGATCGCCGTGGTGGGGGTCCGCGCCGGCGAGATAGAAGACGTGGTCGGGGGTGAATGCGGCGAGACAGCGGTCGAGGGCTTCGTCGAGCGCGTCGAGGTAGGCGCGGTCGGAGCAGCCGTCGGGGAGCGGTACGTCGAGGTCGCTCGGTGGTTTGATCCGCGGGTAGTTCCTGGCTCCGTGCAGCGACAGCGTGAACACGCTCGGATCGTCGGCGAAGACCGCGGCCGTGCCGTCGCCGTGATGCACGTCGAGGTCGACGATCAGCACTCTCTCCGCGAGCCCCTCCCGCTGCAGTGCCCGGGCCGCTACCGCGCAGTCGTTGAACACGCAGTAGCCGCCGCCGCGGTCGGGGTACGCGTGGTGGGTTCCGCCGCCGAGGTAGACCGCGCAGTCGGATCGTTCGCGCCGCGAAGCGCTGCGGGCCGCGGCCAGCGTGGCGCCACACGAGCGGAGGCTGCGTTCGAGCACGGCGTCGGTCTGCGGGAAGCCGATCCGTCGGACGCGGTCGGCGTCCAGGGTTCCGGCGCGCCAGGCCGCGACGTATTCGCGGGTGTGGACCAGGTGGAGCTCGTCGTCGGTGGCTGCCGGAGGGATGGTCCAGTCGGCGCCCTGGAACACCGGGTCCGGATCGGCTTGGAGCATCTCGCGGAGCCGCCGGTACTTGTCCTGCGGGAACGGGTGCGAGGCCGGCAGGTCGAGGCCGAAGCTGTCGGTGTGGAAGACGTGCATCGGAGGCGCGCGGTCTTCGTCACCAACCGTGCAGTCGATGCAGCTCGGCGAGGGTCTCGTCGTTCCGGTCGGCGGCGACCTCGGCGCGCGGGTCGATGTGCTCCGGTTCGAGGAAAGTGCGCGGCATCCGTCCCGAGGCGTGCTCGCCCCAGCGCGCGCACCAGTTGGTGTCGACCCGCTCGGGGAGTTCCCGGCCGGCGAGCACGCACCACACCGCGGTCCACGCCAGCGGCAGCACGGTGTAGGGTTGGTAGCCACCGCCGCCGGTCGCCACCCAACGACCGTCGCTGAACCGGTCGGCGAGACGTCGGCTCTCCTGCGCCGCGAACAGGAACGATCGCGTGGTCAGCGAGAGGTCGGCCAGCGGGTCGCGATGGTGGGTATCGCAACCGTGCTGGGTCACGATCAGTTCGGGGCGGAACCGTCCGAGCGCCGCGTCGAGGACCGTGGTGACCATCGTCTGCCAGCTCGCGTCCGAGGTTCCGGCGGCGAGCGGCACGTTGACGACCGACCCTTCGGCGCCGGGTGCGCCATGGTCGTCCGCGCGCCCGGTGAACGGCCAGAGGCTGTCCGGCGACTGGTGGAACGAGATGGTCAACACCCGTGGGTCGGCCTCGAAGCAACGTTCGACTCCATCGCCATGGTGGACGTCGAAGTCGACGTAGGCGATCCGTGTCGCGCCCTGCTCCAGCGCTGCCGCGATGGCGACCGCGCAATCGTTGTAGAGGCAGAAGCCGCTCGCTGCCCCGGGCATCGCATGGTGCAGACCGCCCGCGGGATTGAACCCGGCCCGGAGTTCGCCGCGGAGCACGCGGCGCGCGAGATCGAGCGTGCCTCCGGCCGCGGCGGCGGCAGCGGCGTGTTGGCCGGCCCGGATCGGATTGTCGGCGGTGCCCATGCCATAGCGGGCCGCGCCCTCCAAGGTCGCGAGATCGCTCGGGTCCAGTGCGGCGAGGAACCGCACGTAGTCGGCGCGGTGCACGCGCGTCAGGTCGTCGTCCGTCGCCGGCTCCGGAACCGATCGCTCCTCGGGAGCGACCAGCCCGTGCGCGTCGAGCAGGTCCGCCAGCGGACGTTGCCGGTCGGGTGCGAACGGGTGCTGGTTGCCGAGGTCGTAGGTCGGGAGGCGGCGGGCATCGACCAGCGAGACGTCGGGCATGGTGGACCGTGGTGGAGCGGATGGACGACCCGGCAAGCCTCGGTGCTCGACCCGACACGCGCAAGATCGCAGCGACAAACGCAACGACGCCCCCGACCGCGAGTCGGCGGCTCGGGAATTCGTAGGTCCAACCCGGAGCTGTCGGTGACCGCGTTGGTCGCCTCGAACGGCCGCGACGGACCCGACGCGATCCGGTTACCATCCCGCCCGCCCCCTGCCACCAACGGACTCCCGACAGCCATCACCTTGAGCGACCGCCCGGAACTCGATCCGGACGACCTGCTGCGTCGCAGTTACGCCGACCTCCGGCGGCTGGCAGCGAAGTTCCTCGACGCCGAGCGTCGGGACCACACGCTGCAGCCGACCGCCCTGGTCCATGAGGCGTGGCTGCGCCTCGCCGCCCAGGACTCGTCGCGCTGGCGTGACCGAGCCCACTTCCTGCGGCTGGCGGCGCGGATGATGCGGCGCATCCTCGTGAACCACGAGCGGGACCGGCGCCGGCTGAAGCGCGGCGGTGCCGAAGGGCGTCGGGTGCCGCTCTCGGACGAGTTGCGCGCCGGTCACAGCGACCCGTTGGATCTGGTGGCCCTCGACCAGGCGTTACGTCGCCTGTCCGGCATCGATCCGCGCAAGGTCGAGGTCGTGAACCTCCGCTGGTTCGCCGGCCTCGAGCTGCTCGAGGTCGCCGAGGTGCTAGGCATCTCGCTGGCCCAGGTGAAGCGGGACTGGGCGCTCGCCAAGGCATGGTTGGCCCGGGAGCTCGACGCGGAGGCTGGATGAAGGATCGCGGTTGGGAGCGGTTGGAGGCAGTCTTCGAGGCGGCGCGCGACGTCGAGGGCTCGGAGCGTCGGGCGATCCTGGATCGGGAGTGTGCCGACGATCCTGGACTACGACGGGAGGTCGAGTCGTTGCTCGCGACCGTTCCCCTCGGTGAGGACGCGTTCGAGCGCGGCGCACACGCTGCGGCCCGCGTGGTGCGCGACGTCGCGGGGCTCGGCGACCCGGTGCTCGGTCTGCACGTCGACGGTTGGGAGATCGTCCGCCCGGTGGGTTCCGGCGGGATGGCCACCGTGTACCTGGCGCTCGGCGGGGTCGGCCGCACCGAGCGCGCGGCGGTGAAGGTCGCCAACCCGGCCGCCGATCGGACCCGCTTCGCGGACAGCGCGCGGCTCGAGGCCGAGGTGCTGGCCTCGCTCGACCACCCGAGCATCGCGCGGTTTCTCGGGGCCGGCGAGCTGCCGGACGGCCGTCGCTACACGGTGATGGAGTTCGTCGACGGGGTGCCGATCACCGAGCACTCCGACCTGCGGGGGCTCGACGTCGAAGCGCGGCTCGTGCTGTTCGCCGAGGTCTGCGATGCGGTGGCCCACGCCCACCGGCGGCTGGTCGTGCACCGCGACCTGAAGCCCGCCAACGTGCTGGTCGACAGCGACGGTCGGCCACGCGTGGTCGACTTCGGGATCGCCAAGGTGCTGGAGCCGGTGGTGGCCGGCGAGGAGACCCGTGGTGGGCCGGCGACCATGTTGCTGACACCGGAGTACACCAGTCCCGAGCAGGTGCGAGGTGAGCGTGCGACGACCGCGAGCGACGTGTACGCGCTCGGCCTGCTCTTGTACCGACTGCTCGCCGGGGTGCCGGCGTACCGGGTCACGACCACCAATCCGGCGGAGATCGTCCGGGTCGTCTGCGAGACCGATCCACCGCTCGCCAGCCAGGCCGTGCTCGATGCCGCGGACGCCGCGGAGATCGCGGGACATCGCAGCACCTCGCCGGTCCGGCTGGCACGACGCCTCCGCGGCGACCTCGACAACGTGATCGCGCTCGCGCTGCGCAAGGAGCCGGCGGAGCGCTACGCCACGGTCGAGCGCCTGCTCGACGACGTGCAGCGGGTGCTGCGCGGCGAGCGGGCCGCGGCCCGGCCGCGCGGGCGGCTCGAGCGTCTGGTGCGCGTCGCGCGTCGACACCGCGTGGCGGTTGCGGCCGTTCTCGGTGTGTCGAGCGTGGCGGCGGTCGGCGGCGTCGTCACCTTCAACCAGGCGAGTCTGGCTCGGGTGCAGGCGACCACCGCGCGCACCGTGACCGAACTGCTGGTCGGCGTGGTCGAGTCGGCGGAGCCCGGGCGGTTGGAGGGCCTGGCCGCGGTGGACTTCGTCGCCGGGATCGAGGATCGGGTCGGTGCCGAGCCCGGGTTGGACCGTCGCGTCGTCGCGACGATCGATGCGGCGGTCGGGCGGATCTACGAGCGGCTCGGGGAGTACGACCGGGCCCTGGCGGCGTTGGAGCGGGCGCGGGCGACCTTCGCGGAGGAGGTCTCCGTGACCGCGCGCGCGGAGGTTGCGGTGTGTCTGGCCCGCATCGGGGTTTGCCATCTGCGGCTCGGCCACAGCGACGATGCCACCGCCTCGTTCGAGGCCGCGATCGAGCTGGGGAGCGGTGACGACCCGGCGCTGGAAGCCACCGCGACCGCCGGACTCGGTGCGCTGGCCCGCGAGCGGGGCGATCACGCCGCGGCGGTCCGCCATAGTGAGCGGGCCCTGGAGCTTCGGCGGACGGTGCTCGAGCCCGGCCATCCCGACATCGTGGTGGCCATGAACAACCTCGCGGCGGCGCGTTGGGGGGCGGGCGACCTCGAAGGGACCGAACGCGTGCTGTTGCAAGCTCGGGAGGCCGCCGGCCGGAGCGGTCTCGACAACCAGCCGATCGGCGCCCAGGTGCTCCACAATCTGGGCGTGCTCTACGACTCGCTCGATCAGCTGGAGCGGGCGCGCGTCACCCTCGAGGAGGCCCTCGCGCTACGGCGATCCATCCTGCCGGCGACGCATACCCAGGTGGCCGAGACGCTCTACGCCCTGGCCTGGGTCTACCAGCAGCTCGCCCTGCCCGAGCGGGCGATCGAGCTGATGGAGTCCAGCCTGGCGATCATGGAGTCCGCGACTCCCGAGAGCTGGAAGGTGGCCGACGCGCGTTCGGCGCTGGGTCAGTTCCTGGTCGAGTGCGGCCGCCTCGAGGCGGCGGAGCCGTTGCTCGGCGCGTCACTCGGCGTGCTGGAGGCCGAACTCGGTCGCGAGCACGAGCACGTCCAGGAGGCCGCGCAGCGCTGGATCGACCTGCTGCGCGCGACCGGTCGCGATGCCGAGGCCGATGCGGTGCGCGAGCGGATCCCGGCGGCGGTCGGGCACCACATGCATCGGTGAGACTCGATCGAAGCCTGTCATCGGCCGTGCAGCACCCGGACGTCGAGCGCTCGACCGGGACCGTGACACGTCGCGCACGCTTCCTCGCCCGCCGCGCTCGTGTTGGTCTCGGCGTGGGCGCGGGTCGCGCGGCCGTCATGGCAGGACGTGCAGGCGAAGTACCAGGACCGGGTCGGGTGGCCGAGTCCGTCGGGATGGTCGCGGGGCGCGGGCGCGGGCCAGGCGTCGTTGTCGGTGCCGTGGCACGACGCGCAGTCGGCCGTGCCGTCCGGCATCACCGGGTAGCCCACGTGCTCGTAGGTGTGCGCGGTGAAGTTGTCGGGATAGCCGAGACCGAAACCGTTCACGACGTAGTCCGCACCCTCGGTCAGCTCCCGGCCGTGGTGGATCTTGTGGAGCATCGTGCGGAAGTCGATGGTCGTGCCGGGCGTCTCGGTGGCGCCCGGCGCGACGTAGCGTGGGCGGTCTTCGGCGCCGGCCACCGTGTGGCACTGCGCGCAGCTCGCGTAGCCGCGGCGGCCGCCGCCGTGGAACTCGATGTCGACGTGGCAGGCGTAGCAGGTCTGGGGCGAGTCGATCCGAGCCGGTAGTTCGACCTCGTCCGCGTCGCCGACCAGGAAGGCGAAGTCGGTCGGCGGGCTGACCGACCAGTAGTCGGTGTCCTCGTCGAAGACCGAGAAGGTGAACCCGGTCCGGGCACTCATGTTGAGCTGGTAGGTGCCACTCGCGACCGGCAGGCCGGTCCAGTCGCCGGCTGAGCTGTCGAGGCCGGGGGACTGGTTCAGGGTGCCCGGGTAGGTCGCCGGCACCAGGAAGTCGGTCGTGTAGCTGACCACCACCTGGGCGCCGTCGCCGAACTCCAACTCCTCACGGATCGCGCCACTCGGCAGGTCCAGCGAGTAGTCGGTGCCCAGCGCCTTCGGGGTCAGGGTCACCGACTCGATGGTCGTGCCGACGTCGTGGAACATCGCCAGTGCCGGCTTGTAGCCGTTCGACGCGTTGACCGCGCCGAGCCACAGCCGGTCGCCGTCGACCCACTGGATCCGGAAGTACTCCTCCTGACCCATGACCCCGTCGGCGAGGACCACGTAGTCGTTGCGGTCGAACTCCGCACCGTCGCCGGTCTGGACGTCGACGAAGTTCTGCCGGGCGTCTGCCGGTGCCGCGAGCGTGGAGGTGTTGCCGGCCGAAGCGGTGCGTGCCCAGACCGAGGTCGGCGCGCCGCGGTCGTCCCACAGAGGGGCGCGGTCGGTCGAGAAGGTGTCCAGGCCACCGGTCGAGAGGCCGGCCCGTTCGAGCTGCACGACCTCGGGGACCCGCAGCGTGTAGGGCTGCGCGCCGTCGACGAAGCTGCTCGCCAGGTTGACCAGGTGCAGGAGGTTGGGATTCGCGGTGGGCCCCGCGATGGTCAGCTCCCAGCGCGACAGATCGCCGGGGTCGACCGCATTGCCGGCGTCGTCGGTGATCGTGAAGGTGACGTCGATCGCTTCGTCGGTGTCGAGCGTGCCGTCGTCGTCGTGCATCCCGGCCTCGGCGAGCGCGGTGATCTCGAGTCGGAGTCCCGGGTTCTGGGCCGGGTCGAGCAGCGGGTGGATGTGCGCGGTCTCGACGTCGAGCGGGCCGCCGGAGACCTTGTGACACAGCGTGCAGGCCGAGTTGTCGGGCTGCGGTGGCATCCGGTTCAGGTTGGCGCGGTAGGACCGCTCCGGGTCCCAGTCGTCGTGGCACGACGCGCAGGCGTCGATCGACGGCTGCGAGTAGATGAGCCGTCCGTCGGCAGGCGCCTCGAGAGGTCCGTCGCCGTCCGGGTCGCCGTGACATGACGCGCAGTCCACAGGGCCCTGGCGCTGCAGGTCCTCCTTCCGCTGCGCGTCTTCGCTCGCGTCGCCGTAGCCGGTGTCACGCGGCATCGGCTGCGACAGGCTCGGCCAGCGCGGGTAGAGCACGTGGCTGAAGTCGTGGACGCTGTTGCCGAAGCCGACCAGGCGGTAGGGCTTGGGCGGCACCGTGTAGTCACGGTTGCCGTCGACGTCGGTGCCCATTCCCAGCACGCTCGGCAGCGCGGCACCGGAGTGGATCTTGTGGATCATGATCCGGAAGTCGATGCCGACGCCAGGCGTTCCGTCGGCCACAGCCGGGTCGTTGCGATCCTCGGCGCCGCTGGTGTGGCACAGGAGGCAGCCGTTGAAGTCGGTGCGATTGCCGCCGTGGGCGCTCAACTCGTCGTGGCAGGTCTGACAGTTCTCCTGCTGCGCCACCGCTCGGAGGTCGGTCGCGGTCGCGTCGCCGAACAGCAGGTGGGCGACCGTGTTGTCGAGGTCGAGGACGACGGTGCCGTCGGAGTACTCGACGTCGGTGCGGGCCTCGATACCGATCGTGTAGGTGCCCGACAGGAGCGGTTGACCGGCGAAGACTCCATCGGTGAACGCGCCGGTGTAGTTGTAGGGCTCCGCGTAGGTGGCCGGGATGGGTTCCGCGAAGGTGTAGAGGAGCGTGCCATCGCCGAGCACCGTGGTCCGCTCGACCATGTCGGAGCGCGAGGTGAGCACCCGTTGATAGGCGAAGCTCGGCCCCGACAGGTAGATCGCGTTCCGGCTCCAGTCGGCGGGGGGGATCGGGTCGCCCGCGTCGTCCTCGACGGTGAATCGCACCCGGATCGTGTCGCCGACCCGGAAGGCGCCGCCGGCACCCGAGCCACCCTCGAGTGCGAGTACCTCGATGTGGAAGCCGGGCAGGGCGGTCCCGGGCGGAAGGGGGCGGTCCGGGCTGTTCCCGTCACGCCCGTCGCTGCCCGAGCAGGCGGACAGGGCGAGGGCTCCGATCAGCGCGAGACCGGTCGACGGTGAAAGGCCGGGGCGGCGGCGCAGCCTCGGGTTCTGCATGGTGGTTCTCGAAGCGAGGCGCCGGGCGGCGCTCCAAGGGGGTGCGACGCACCGCGAGCGATTCACCGGTGGCAAGCGGTGCACTCGGTGCCGTTGTCCGGATGCGGGAGGAACACGCCGTTGCCGTGACACAGTCGACAGTTCATCGCCGGATTGTGGCCTGGGGGCAGCGAGGTGCCCTGGTGCTGCGGCACCGCCTTGTGGCAGGTCGCACAGCCCGAGTCCTGCAGCGGGAAGTGGCAACCAGTGCAGTGGCGGTTGCGCGGCGCACCGAAGCCGGCCCGGTGCGAGCGCGGCGCGGTCGACTGGTGGCAGCGGTCGCAGAAGTCGGTGCGGTGGCAGGTCGCGCAGCTCTGGCGGTCGATCGACGACTGGATGCCGTGGCCGCGGATCCGGAAGAAGTTGGTGTGGCTCTGCGGCAGTTGATGCCGGTGGCAGTTGTTGCAGCTCTGCTCCTCCTGGTGGCAGAGATCGCAGCGGTTCTCGGTCGCGTCGTCCCTGGCCCGGACCGCGAAGCCGTGCTGGCGGGTCCAGGCGGTGTCGTGGGTCGACGGCTTCCAGTCGCGGTCGATCCCGTTCTCGTGACAGGTGCTGCACTCGTTCGAGGCACCCGACTCGGCATGGCAGTCCATGCAGTCGTCCTTGCCGATCGACGGCAGCGGGATGTCCGACGAGGTCGCGATGTCGCCGTGGCAGGTGGCGCACTCGGTGCGCGCGGTGTGGACCCGGTGCTGGAAGCGGAGGCCGTCGGGCAGGTCCGCGACGTGGCTGGCGCGGTAGTGGCCGCTCTCGTCGAACAGCGTCTCGACGTCCAGCGACTCCGGTCCGAGGCCGAGCTGCTTGTGACAGGGAATGCACAGCTGGGGGCCGGGCTTCTGCATCGTGCCGTCCTGCCGAACGGCATGGCAGAAGGAGCACTCCAGCTCGCGGCCGCCGACGTGGACCGAGTGGTCGAAGCGAGAGGGCACGAAGCCACGGCTGCTGCCGGGGGAGACCAGGCAAGAGGTGACCACTACGGTGGTGACCAGCGCGGCCAGCACGCAGACGAGGCGTTGCCAGATGGCTCGCGAACTCGCGACGGGCGGTGCCGAGGACCGACTCAGAACGTCCATGTGACCCTCGCCTCGAAGGTGTGGAACAGGTCGCCCGCGGCGTCCTCGATGCGATACTGGACGCGGGCGCTCCAGTCCTCGGCGAGGTCGTGTTCGACGCGGAGGTAGGCCGAGTAGATGTCCTGGCGCTCGGCCTGGAACTGCCAGTCGTAGCGATACAGCGAGTAGTCGGTGCCGAGCGAGGTCTCCCAGTCGGTCGCGACCTGCCAGGTCACGTCGCCGTAGATCGCCAGCACGTCATCACCCTGGCTCGCGCGGTAGGCGTCGACGCTGGCGCTCACCGAGACGGTCTCGTCCTCGGGGTCGTCGAACCAGGTGATGGTGCCGTAGTAGCGCTCGTAGTCGCGGTTGAACTGGCCTTCGTCCGCGGTGTCGGTGAGGCGTCGCACGTCGAAGCCTCCGGTGAGGTCGACCTGGGAGGAGAGCATCTGCGTCAGGCTGGCGGAGAACTGGCGATACGGGTTGAGATCGAACAGCGAGTTCCAGAACGGATCGAACTCGAGGGTCTGGCGGACCTGGGTGTTCAGCAGTTCGGTGTAGGCGACCTGCAGCGACAGGCCGAGGTCTTCGAGGTCGGTCTGGACCCGGGCGTGCACGTCGAGCGAACGGCCGTCTAGGAGGTTGTGGCGCGCGTGCAGCAGCGTCGAGCGCCCAACTGACTGCCACGCGGAGAAGCCGACCATGTCGTCGGTGAACTCCTGGCCGTCGCGCTCGTCGTCGACGTGGACCCACTCGGTGCGCAGCCGACCGCCGTCCCAGGGGCGGGCTTCGCCCCAGATGCCCGAGAGGAACTCGCCGGAGTCGTGGCCCGAGTGGTAGCGGGTCGGCAGGCCGACGAAGCCGCCGACGCTGCCGCGGAACTCGGCGAATTCCTGGGAGTCGACCCGCACGCCGTCGAGGAACAAGGTGCGCGGGGTGTCGAGGATGGTCTGCCTGCCGATCCGCACCAACTCGACCCCGGGCGTGCGGTGCACGTCGACCCAGGCATCCCAGAGGTGCAGTTCGACGCCGTTGTCGTAGGTCTCGTTGATGCCGTTGAGCGGGTTGAAGGTATCGATGCCGTCCAGATCGAAGCGGCCGCGGCCGAGGAAGTGCGCGGTCACGTCGTGGCGGCGCGAGTCGCCGAAGTCGACACCGAGGATCGCGGTGAAGTCCTGGTCGGTGTTGCCGGAAGTGCCGTCGAGGCCGGCGCCCGGGTCCTCGGCATGGCGGCCGCGGTAGTCGAGGGTGAGGAAGCCGTCGATCGGGTAGGCCGGCTCCGCGAGAGGCTCGGTCGAGCCGGACGTGCGGTCGGCGAGCGCTGCGGCGGCGGCCTCCGGGTCTTGGGCGGCGCCTTCGGAGTCCGCTGCGCGGGCCGGGTCGAGCGCCGGATCGGCGGCTCGGCCGGGATCGTCGCGGACCTGCTCGGGCTCGCGGTTCACCGGTGCCGCGCCGGGCAGCAGGCGTTCCAAGGCGTTCCGGGCCTGATCGACCTCGTCGGGTGGTCGGACCGGGTCCTGTGGTGGAGTCGTGCGTTCGTCGGCTCCCTGAGCAGCTCCCGCGCCGGTCGCCGTGCCCGCGGCGGCACCCGGAGCACCCTCGGGTCCGGTGTCGGGATCCTGCTCGCCAGCCCCTGCGGGCCGCTCGGCTCCCGACTCGACGGGCGGCGGTGGCGGCGGCGGCGGGCCCGCGGGGACCTCGACGTTCGGCGGCAACTCCTCGCGGGTGGTCGGCGGGGTGGTCTCACCACGCAGCAGTCGACGGAGTGCCTCCGCCGCCGCCGCGGCCGGGTCGACCTCCTCGCGACGGGTCGGGTCCTGCGTCGTGCCGGCGGCGGGCTTCGGCTGCTTCTCCGGATCCTGCTTCTCCGGATCTTGCCGTGGCGGATCCTGGGCCCACGCCAGAGCACACGCCGCGAGCCAGCACAGGCACGTGCGCAACGAGCGCCGGGGGATGGACCAGGGCCTCCGGGGTCCGGTCGGGAGCGCGGGTCTGGTCACAGCCCTTCAGCGGCCTCCACCGACGCCGAGGGTGCCGAGGATCGCCGGATCCTCCTGTTCCTCGCTGAGGACCACGTGGCAGGCATCGCAGCGGTTGGTCAGCACCTGACCTTCCCCATCGACGTGGTTGCCGTCGTGGCAACGGAAGCAGCCGCGGTGGCTCTTGAGGTCCGGGTAGACGTCCCAGAGCTGGGCGCGCTCGGGGAAGATGTTGCGCAACCAGATCTTGGCGAGCTGCTTCGCGGCACCCTCGACCAGCGGCCGCGAACGGTCGTCGAGCAGGCCGGCATCCTCGTAGCGCTTCGTCAGGGTGTCGTGGATGTTCTGTTCGGCGCTGGGCCGTACGCGCTCCATCCGCAGCACCTCGACGCCCCACTTCTTGATGAACGGCAGCTGGCGCGAGATCAGGCCTGCGGCGATCGCCCGGTCGACCGCGTCGCCGGGCTCGTCGAAGTCGTGACCACTGCGGTTGTGGCAGTCGTTGCAGTCCATCCGCCGCAGTTCGCCCTCGGGCGCGTCGCGGGAGGCGGCGCCGTTGGCGACGAAGATCTTCTCGCTGCCGTCCTCACGCACCGTCTTGACCCAGGGGATCACGTCGCGGTGCTCGTCGATCGCGACGTAGTCGACCGACACGTTCGGGTTGGTGTGCCAGTGGATGCCGGTGGCCTTGCCGTCGGGGTGGGTGCCGCCGGTGCGCATCAGCAGCACGTTGACGTAGCTGGTGTTCGGCTCGTCCTCGCGGTAGCGCGTGTGGACCGCGAGCTTGACGCCGAGGTACTTCTCCGGCCAGTGGCACTCGTTGCAGATCTCCTCGGCCGGCCGCAGCTGGTGGACCGGGGTGGGGATCGGTCGTTCCCAGTTGCCGGTGAGCACGCCGAGTAGCTGGTGCGTGCCATTGAGCTTGGCCTTCACGCTCGCCTCGACGCCGCGGCCGACGTGGCAGTCGACGCAGTGGATGTTGGCGTGGGCCGAGTCCTGGAACGTGGTCCACTCCGGATCCATCTGCACGTGGCAGGTCGTGCCGCAGAACCCGTTCGACGACATGTAGCCGATGCCCTGCTGGCCCGCGATCAACATGCCCGCGAGGGTCAGGATCGTGATGGCGGCGACCGCGCGTGCGGTGTTCAGCGGCTTGTCGGCGAGTTCCTCGAGGCGTTCCTTCAGGCGGCGCCGGTGCAGGAACAGTCCCACCGGGATCAGCAGCAGGCCGACTGCCATCACCGCCGGCAGGGCCAGCAGGGTGAGGATCGCGTCGTACGGCCCGGTGCTCTGCCCGGAGAACTGCAGGTAGATCGAGGCGGCGGCGGCGAGGCCGGCACACGTGAACAGCGCCGCGCCGAGCGACGAGATCCAGTTGGTCCGGATCAGTAGGTGGAAACGGCGCAACGTGCCGCCCCGAGGGCGCGGCGTGGATGGAGAGTCCGACAAGGGGCGATGCGGGTGGGGGACTGCGGGACTCCAGGGTCCCTGGGAGCCGTGTCATCATGCGGACGCGGACCCGCGGTCCTACCTGGGGGCTTCCCGGAGATACAGCTCGAAATGGGTGCGGAATCGGGACTTGGGGAGTCCGGTGTCCGCATGTTCGTGGGCAGGGGCGCTGGGCCAGGCCGTGGAATTCCTGGACTCGTTCCGGCGATCGTCACCGTCGGCGACAGTGACCTCCGTGCGTCCGACCTCCCACGGCCCTGGCGAAGCCACCGTTCCCTCGCATCCTGCGGGTGACGATGGCGTGCTGGTCGCGGCGGCGGTGGCCGGCGACGCCGAGGCGATCGAAGCCGTGCTGGCCCGGCTGGCCTGCGTGGTGAAGTTCGTGTTCCGGCTGAACCGCACCATGGGGTATGGACTCGCCACGGAGGTCCTCGAGGACGTCGTCCAGCAGGTCTATGCGGCAATGTGGCCGCGACTGCGCGACTACGCCGGTGGCGGTGGCGGTGGCGGTGGCGGTGGCGTTGGCGAGGCCGCGCCGGTGCCCGGGGAGCCCGGACGACCCGGACTCGGTTCGCTCGAGACCTGGGCGTTCGGCTTCTGCCGGAACTGCCTCAGGGCCGAGGCGCGTAAGCGGGCCAACCGGCTGCGCATCCTGCGGCCGGTCGAGGACCCCGGGGTCCTCGACAGCCGTGAGGACGCTCCTGAGGCCTCGCCGGTGCACCGCGCCGAGCAGCGCGAGCGCCTCGACCGGGTGCGCGACGAACTGGCACAGCTCCCCGAGCTGGAGCGCGTGGTGGTCGAGCTGCGCCACCTGGAGGACTGGAGCTTCGAGAGGATCGCGCGCGAACTCGGCATCGCGGCGAGCACCGTGAAGGACCGCTGCTACCGCGGACTGTCGAGGATCGAAGAGCGATTGAGGAGGCGTGATGTCGGAGCGTGACCGCGAGCGATCTCATGAGGAGGGCGTCGGCCTGTTGCGGGGCTACGCCAACCGGGACCTGACCGATGCGGAGCGGCGCCGCCTGGCGTCGCTATGTGCGGCGGACCCCGAGCTGCGCCGATCGTCGCGCGGTCTCGAGGATCTGCACGAGGCCCTCATGCTGGAGCGGGAGCTCCGGGAGGAGCTGTCGGTGCCGGTGGGTCTCGATGAGCAGGGCGACGAGGGCTTCCAGCGGCTGGCGCGCGTCGCGGCGGCGGAGGAGGACGGGCTGCGGGCGCGGCTTCGCCACGGCCGGGACCTTGCCGGGCCCGGTGCTTGCGAGACCGTGCCGAGGCTTGGCGGTCGACGCGTCCTGATGGTCGCGGCGCTGTTGTTGCTCGCCGGCGTTGCGGTGGTGGTCCTGCTGCGCGATGGCGACCGCACCGGTCCAGGCCTCCTGCCCGGTCGCCCGCAGGATCTTCCGCTCGGCGGCGAGATCCGCGGCATCGTGATGTCAACCGAGCTGCATCTCGATCGGCCGGTGCTGGAATGGCACGCGGTGGTGGGTGCGTCGGGTTACCGGGCGGTGATCGGGGGCTCGGACGCCGAGGTGGTGCTGGCCCGCGAGGTCTCTGCGGCGAACCGCTGGAGTCTCGATGCGGCGCAGGTCGAGGTGCTGCGGCGCACCACCGGAAGGCCGCTATTCTTGCGAGTGGTCGCCGTGGACGGTGACGGGTTGCCTGTCGGGACCACGGGGGATCTCGAGCTGCGCGTGGTCGACTGAATCCGGCGCTCTCGGGTCCAGCGCGACCGGCCGGATGCCGGGTCGGTTCGTCGCGGCTACCTGCATGATCGGTGGTCCCGCGTCCCGACCTCGGATCGGCCGCTCGATCGCCGCGCGGCGCCCCGTTCTCGCGCGAAGTCGCCCTGGCCGCGCGGATCGCCCCGCGGCTTGCGGCGTCTCGGTTCTCATCGCTAGGATGGCGAGCGGGTTGCCTGCGCGTCGTCGATGCTCCGGGGCCCTCAGCTCGGGTCGATCCTGGGCGTCGCTTGTCTGCCCCTCCCCGACGGCTGCCTGCATGTCTCGTTCGATTCACTTCTGAGTCGATCTGCGGCCCAGCGGAGCGTCCGTCGGTGGGGGCCAGAGTTTTCCGTCCCTGTCCCTTCTGTCACCAATAGTCGGCGCCGATGTCCACGCTCCCTCGTTTCGTCAGCCTGTTCTTTCTCGCTGGCCTCTGGTCCTGTGGCACGGTCTCGGAGCAATTGAGTTCGGCTGAAGAGCGGAGTCGGGTTCGGAGTGCGCTCGGCATTGGCGCGGCCGAACAGGGTATCGCCAGCCTCGAGAAGTCTCTCAATGAATTGAAGCAGCAGTTGGCCGAGGAGTACGAGTCGAGGTCCGACGCGAAGCTGCACCTCGAGATTCTCGAAAGGACGGTTCGCGGTGACATTGTTGATAGGGCCGAGATCGAAAAGCTAACGCGCAACGCCGCGAGAGTAGCGGTCCGCGACTACGGCGCTGAGACCAAGCAAGAATGGGAGCGAACTGCCGATGACAAGCTCGCGACGTTGGGTGACGACGTCAAGGAGCTTCAGGAGAGCGCGAGGATTCTCGAGGACAAGATGGAGACATCGCTCAAGTCGAAGGGTGCGGTCCTTCGCATCCTTGCAGAGGAGTTGACTCAATCCTTGGAAGCTCAGCGCGCGCTCCGGGCGAGCATGGCGAGCGATCTGGCGCGGATGGTAGAGCTGCACGATCGGATGACGGCGGAGGCGGATGCAGCAGACCTGCCGTACGAAGGGTCGGAAGCTGTGGAAGCGCTTCTCGATGAGTTGCAGGCCCGAGCGGTGGGGTCCGATGGTCGCTGAGAATCAGATTCCTCCAGCGCTTCGGATCGCCGCACGGCTCGGGTTCGTGGAGCAATCCCATGTGGAGCCTCTGGCGCGCATCCTCCGGCGCCGGTCGGCGTTCTCTCGCGAGGGGGTCGTCCGGGTCCTGCAATCCGAAGTCGAATTGTCCGAGGCCGGTGCGACGGCGCTTCGCGCGGCGCTTCAGCGGTTTGTCGGCGAATGCTCGGCCTGCAACCAGGCGCTCGACTGGTTGAGCCTGAGCGGTGCCGGTGCGAGGCACTGCCCGCACTGTCGGTCTGCGCTCTCCTTGCCGGACCTGCCTTCTGTTGCGGATTTTCATTGGGAGACCGAGCCTCGGGTAGGGCACGCGGCCGCCGCGAACGACGAGGGCCTGCTGTCGGCGGCTAAGGAAGATCCGCAGCAATTGGCGCGGGCGCAGCAGGCGGGCTCCAGAGCAGCGTCGGATCAAGAACAGGCTGCGATGGCGGATCGGAATTCCGACGTCGCTTCGGGTCCCGACGGCAGCCGGGCTCTTTCCGGAGGGAGGGCTCGGCAGGCCGGGCCGCCGCCGGTGGCTTCGCTTACCGTGCGAAGGGGCGATGTCGCGGTCGATGAGTTCAGCGTCGATTCGTCTCCGACACGATTGCAGGCGGGGCCGCCGCCGGCAGTCGGGCGGAACGTCGCCGATGAGAGCGGTGCGCCCGACGTGGGGCCGGCGGCAAATCTTGTGGCACGGAAGGCTGAACATCGGCCTCTTGCCGATGGCAGGACTGCGGGACCCCCGCCCGCGGACGACGGAGTTTCCGGAACTGCTGCGCGGCGGCCTGCCGCCATGCCGCCCGTCGCTGGGACTTCTGCGGCGGAGGCCGGTGATCCAGATGTCGCGAGGCGCATTCCCGGACCTGGGCCGGCGGCCGAGGGTGGTGTCGGGGGGGGAGGCCGGAACTCGGTGTCGACGGCCCGCGGCGGAGCCCGCGCCGCGGCAAGAGGTGTCGACACTGGAAGTGCCGAGCCTGGAGGCAAGCGATCCGGTGGTGCGGGCAGGGTGCTGTTCGGCTTCGTGCTCGGTGTCCTCGTGGTGAGCGCGGGCGCGGCCGGCGCGGCGTGGAAGTGGCAGCCTGGCCGGGATGCCTGGGAACTCGTGCGCGCTGAGCTGGAGGGGAGAGAGCCCCGCTTGTCTCGTTCGATCCGGGTGTCCAGTCCGGCGGGCGCGCGCGGCACTCCTGCCGACGAAGATTCGGTCGGTGACCTGTCGTCGAGTCCCGGAACGGGACCGTCGCAGGAGTCGGGCAAGATTGATATGGGGTCGTCCATCGCTAGCGCCAGGGCGAGCGATCCGATTGCGGGCCAGAACGATGCCGAGGTGGCGGAGGCTGACTTCGATGCCGCAGGCGATGGCGGAGCAGCGTCCGCGGACGTGCTCGTCGACCCTCAGCAAGAGTTGGCGGCGCTTGTCGGGAACCTGGTGCTCGGTTTTCCAGGTGGCAACCTGGGGCAGGGGCTGGACCGACTGGCGAACGCCGAATTCGCAAGCCTCCCCGATCCGCTGCGGATGCTCGAGGATCGAAATGCCTCGCATTACGAAGAGCAATTGGTCCTGCTCGCGGAGTATCACGAGTTCATGGCGCGCAATACGGTGAGCGCGACAGACCGAACTCTCGCCTTGTTGTTGGCAGGTCTCTTCGAGAGGCAGGTCATCGAGCGGCTCCGAGGTGGTCTTTCCGCTAACCCGGGCGGTTCGTTGGCGTTCGGCCGGGTTGCGAACTTCTTGAGTGGCGATCGTCTTCGAGGCCTGGAATCAACGCTGTCCCGGCTTTCGAGTCTCGACACCCTGGAGGCGCGTTACTGTTTCCATCGGATGGGCAACTCAATCATCGAGGGCATGAGGGAGATGAACGTCCGGCTGCGAATTGGCGAACCGCAAGATAGCGGTGGCGAGTTCTCGGTCGTGTCTGTGTCGGCGTTCCCGGTAACTGTTCTCGAGTGGTTCCTCTTTGCGTGTGACGCCGACTGGGAGCACGAAGCTGTCACGGGAGCGATGAAACGTGATAGCGACGCGTCCTGGCTGGCTCCGATACGATTCCGCCGTACCGACAGGCGGGAGCCTGAGGTGCTGAAGCGGCGCATCATCCATCTGCGGCCGGACTCGCGGCTGCCCACCGCGGCCGAAGCAGTCAGGGTTCGCGAGGCGCTGCAGGAGAAGGCGACCGAGAGATTCAGCCATCTCTACGACGAGGAATCACTGCAGCGGGGTGGGGCCCTGACTTTGGGGCGGTTGGTCTGGTCGACGCTTTGTGCTGAAGGTCCAAGCGATGGGCTGGACGTTCGGCCGGCGGATGCGAAGGAACATTCCTGGTTGTGGCTGATGTCGACCAATTGACCCCCGGACGCCTCGAGCTCTGATCATCCGTGGTCCCCAACAGTCTGGCTAAGAGCATTCGGCGGGCGAGCGCTCGGAGTCGTTCCGGTCGCGGTGGGGGGGCGGAATGTCGCTGGAAAGTCGTGGATCGCTTTGGTTGACTTGGAGTCGAGCTTGGCGGGAGGTGCGGAACTCCCGGCGCTGCCGGTCCGGTCTGCCAAGCTGTCTTTCATGCGCCGTGGTGCCTCGGTCGGAGGCCGAGGGTTCTTTGCCCCCGTTGGCCCGTCGCCCGAGTTTCGGGCTGCGGTTCGCGGTCTCAACTCAGGGGGTGCGGGTGCCCGCTGTCCCGGAGGGGCTTCGGCATGCTCGGCTTGCGATCGGGTCGAATCTGTCCCCTGTACGGGTCCAAGTCATGGAGCGGGATGAGTCCTTGATGGTGCTTGTGCCGACCGTGGTGGCCGACTCGTGGCGAACCGGCACATTTCGCGTCGGTTGGCATTCTGGTGCCACGTCTTCCAACGATCGCCGTTCTGGACTCCAGCCTGGACTGTGCCATCATCGGTCCAAGTCAGGCGGCTGGTCCGCAGGCGATCAGGCCTCAGTTGGTCGGCAATCAGAGAGAGCATGGAATCGAATGCGTTGGCGCAACTCGTCGCGGCGCTCCGAGAGCGTCGTGGTTCCGGCCGCTCGTGGCCCGATCCCTGGTAGCTCGGACCCTCTACCGGCATGCTACGGGTGCCATGCTCGCAGTCCGAATCGTCGGGATGTGAATCTCGCTCGGCATCGGTCTCGTCCGCGAGTGGCTTGTGCGGGTCGGCAGTTCACGAGTTTCCCCGTCGCCGTTCCATCTCCCAGCTGCCCATCGAGTGGCGCCCTACCGCTTCCTTCTGTTCTTCCATCAGAACGCGTCCATGCTCTGACGCGCACTCCACAGCGGGCCTCAGACCCAGTCCTCGGTCATGGATAACCTGAGTCAGAATTCCAAAATCGGCCGATTCGAGATCCGCAGCGAGCGCATCCGACTCGGGGCCTTCGGCTGGGCCTACCTGGCGTTCGAGTCGATGACGCAGCGGATGCAGTTCCTGAAGGTCCTGGAGCCGTTCGAGCGAGTTCCGACCCCTGGTGAACTGGACACCCGACGACTCGTGGATGGTGACTTCTGCCCGTACGAGGTGCACCACGAACAGATCGACGGTCGGAACGCTGATGTCGTCGTGCACAGCCGATTCAGGATCGGAGTGCCGGTCGCCCCCGAGGCCTCGGTCCATGGAATGCCGGGGCATCACGACTACAAGCCGTATCAGAAGGAACTCAGTGCGCGGGGCCCGAGGGAGTGGTATTCCGTCCTGCCGCGTATCGTCCAGCTGACGGAAAGCGCGATCGGTCAGGCGGCCGGAAAGCCGGTGCTCGTCTGTCCGGCCAATCTGTTTCTCTACTCTCAGAACAAGGACGAGCATGGGCGACCGCAGTTCGACCTTCAGCTGCTCGATGTCGGACTCGACTACGATGCCGGCGAATTCCAGAACGTGACCGATGAGCGGGGTGATCCTCACGCGCTCGCATATGTTCCGCCCGAGTCGCTCCGTGCGCTGTGGGCAGGCGTGGACCGCAAGGGCGATCAGGTCGACCCCGCTCGTGAAGCGGTCTACTCGATCGCGATGACGGCCTACTGGCTACTGAGTGGGCCGACCTCTGCGGATCGCTCCCTGCCTCCAGGATTGAGCACGGTGGCGGAGATCCGCCGCTCAATGAGCGTGCGCAAGCGGGTGATCGCGCCTTTCGGGGACATCGTCAATCAGCGGGCCTTGGCTGCGTTCAGCCGGGCGCTGGATCCGGATCCGGCTCGACGGCCAGCCACCGGCAGCGAATTCCTGCAAGAGCTGGCCGCGGTCGAGGACTGGACGGTTCGAGATCCACGACCGCGTTCCTACTGGGCCACTCTGGGCTGTGTCGCAGCAGCAGTCGTCGCGGGCTTCGCGTGGCTAACCACTTGGTTCTTCTCGGCTGAGCAGCGGTTCCAGCGGTCGGAGTTGCTCGCCGAACTCCGAGCTGCGCATCGCGCTCGCGGTCATGACGCCCTTGGCAAGGAACTCCAGGACGATTGGTTCGCGGGGCTTCAGAGCGACGCGATGTTTCGCGCGCAACGAGCAGCGTTGAGGTTCGGTTCCAGGAGTCTTGCGAGCAGGAATAGTATCGCCGAGCTCGGGGGGGAGTTGGAGCAGGCCAGGGCGTTGTGCGCGGAGCAGGACTTCCCTGCGGAGGCTGCGATGCTGGGCGTGTTTCGGGCCTTTCTGGAGTGGGTCTATCCTGAGTCCGGCTCTCCAGACGTGGAGATGATCTCGGAGCTATTGCCCGACGGCGGCAGCGGTGACGATCTCGCCGATCGTTTGAGCATGGCTCTACGTCGCCTGAGTTCTCGGTCGCAGTTCGAGAGTCCCGAAGAGGCCCAGGCATTCATCAAGAGTCTGACTTCGGATGCCGGGCCCGTGCTCGGTCCGCGTCGCGTTGCGTCCGAGATCTGGTATGTCCAGCATATTGCCGCGGAGTGTGCCTCGAAGTTGGCTCCACCGTCGACGGACAGGGGGGCGGTTTCCGCGGCCGAGCATTACCGGGCTGCGGCAACACTGCGCGGAAATGTGTATTCGGATGTCTTCAGCGAAGAGCCTTGGGATGCGCCGCAAAACCCGGCGGCGTGGGGTGGTTTTCTCCAGGCTGCCCGTGGCGAGGGGCTGCCTCCGAGGGAAATCGTCGACACGCTCGAGCCCATGGTGCGCGGCAGAGATGTGTTGGATGAGCAACAGCTCGCCAATGCGCAGGAACTGCGAGGCAGGTGGCTGGGCTCGCTTGGGATAGAGCATTACCAGGCCATCTTGGTGGCCTATTGTGATGCATTCGCTGACATGGCGCGAGACGAGCCTGCGCGCTTCAAGGTGTTTGGCGCGCTCGTGGCTCAGATCAGGGATGGCCGATTCTTGGCTCTGGATGTCGACGGATCGGCCTCGCTCGCGGTCGACACCAAGAAACTGCTCGGCTTCGTCGCGCAGAACGAGCTTGCAAGCCTCATCGCGGGCGCCTCGCCCGACCACGAGGAGATTCAGCGCGCGTATGTTATTGCCGGCAACCTCATACAGGGTGGGGCGTCGGAACTCGACGAGCGAGCTCGCAGAGAAGTTCATCGCGCTCGGTTCGGTGCCGTATTCCGGCATCTCGGCAACCCAGACATCTATCCGATAGAGAATCATCGCTCGGAGCTTCGCCGGCTGAATGAAGAAGCCAAGGTATCGTGGTTGGCCGCGACGGGTCTCGATTCCTCGGTTCTCGAACCGGTGGCTGTCGGCCAGTCGATCCCGCCGGATCGGCTGACAGCGGTCAGGGGCGCACGACCGAATACAGCGCAGGAACTGTTCGCCCTGCACCGGCGGACCTATCTATTCGCCGAGTCTCCCGGCGACAGGAGGCGACTGGACGCCATGTGGACCGCTCGGGAGTGGTGGTCAGTCATCGAGAGCATGCGTGGCAAGCCATTCGAGGACGAGGCCGACTTGGTTGATTCCATCTACGCGGAATGGGCCAAGGATGGAAAGAATGGCGGGAGCGAGCTCGCAGGGCTCTTCGATGAGCGACTTGCTCTCGATGGCGACCGAGCCAGCGAAGTCGCTCTTGCGCGGGCGCAATGGCTGTTCGAGTCGGGGCAATTCGAGGCGGCGGGTGATCAGCTCGCTAGAGTGGTCGCCGTGAGATTCGGTGATCGCAGGCGGCTGTTGGGGGCGAAGATCGCGCTCGGACGCGTGGACCCGGATGACGTGCCGGGTCTGTTGGTTGGAATCGACGCACTGGAGGGGCTGCTCGGTGCGGAATCCGCGGAGGTCAGGTCTGAGGCGGAAGCGCTGTACCAGGAGAAGGTCGAAGGGCTGTGTCTTGAGATCGTGAACTCTGCCAAGTCAACGAATTGGTCGCCGCTGACGATCGTCAGCCACCGACCCGAGTATGGTTACGGACTGCTGGCGGATGAAAGCCTACGCCCAAGGGTTGCGAGGCACCTGGACAGGATCCTGGTCATGGCCGCCGATCGGCGAGAACCGCAGGCCGTGTCGGCGTCAAGTCGGATGCTCTGGCTCCGACTGCTTGCCCTCGAGAAGGACTACGACCGGGCCTTGAAAGAGGGGCTGGCACTCGTGGGGATCAGCCGTGGGCCGGAAGGGCTGAAGACGCGCGTCTCTGGTGAGGCTCCGCTTCAATGGAGGGGCAAAGCTCCCGCCGAGACCAGGGAGCTCCTGACGTTCCTGGCGTCTTTGCTACTGCTGAATTCCATGCAGGGCGACCGGCCGCCCAGCACGGAGGCGATCGACGCCGCGAACAAGCTGTTGCCGAGCGACCCTCGCTACGCGATCCTCTATGCTCGAGCCCTCACCGTGCCGATTCTGGCCGCGCACCCGTACGTCAAGATCTTCGACGCGTCTCGCGGCGGGCTGAATGCAGGTCCGAATCAGCTCGCTGCGATCTTGGACGCTGCAAAGCGACTCGAGCCGCTCGTGTCGGCGTCCATCGAGGGAGAACTCGACAAGCAGGAACAGCTCGAGCTGTATTGGCATGCCGGTGTGCTTTGCTATATCGCCTACACGGACGAGACGACCCGTGCGTCGGATCTCGGCGAGCCTGCATACCACGCTCTTGCCAAGCTGACGGGTTTGATGAGGGCTGGAACCAAGCCTGGCCCGGATCTTCTTGGAAACCTGGGGCTCTCTGAGCGCATGAAAGTGATCGCGCAGAACAACGAGAACATCGGAGACATTGCAGATCCCGCGAGTCAACTCTTCGAACTCTGCGCGAACCTCTACTTGCGACGGATGGCGTCCGCTTGGCGGCTGCTCGGATTGTCCGCGCGGGAGCAGGGCGCCGCCGAGGACGCGAGCAGGTCGGCGGCGGAGCGGGCCAGGAAGCTGCTGGAGCCAATCGGTCCGTCGGCATTCCAGTTTCTAGACTACCGTTCTGATCTGATGACAGAGCTGAAGTAGTAGTTCCCAGGGGGCATGGCGGCTCAACCCACTTCGGTTGCCTGGTGACGCTTGTTCGAGCGCCGGGCTACCTTCGATGAGTAGTTCCAGAGATGATCGATAGAATCCCATGAAGAATTCAGCGAACCGACACTTCTCGTCCTTCTTCGCCGTGGTCGTACTCGGGCTGCTGTGCGTCGCGTGCGGCGGGCCCCAGCAATCCGTTGCCGGGGGCAAGGTCTCCGGCATCGTGACACTCATCGTGCCGCAGTCCGAGGACGAAGATCAGCTACTGGAGTCCCTCCGGAAGCTCCTGCGGGCCGAAGATCCGAAGCACAGCCTCCAGCAGATCACCGATCGTGCGGAGCTGGACGTGGTTCGGGAGCTTTCCTACGACTGGATCGACGAGGGCAAGCGTGTTCCTTGCCAGGCGCAACTCTTGATCCGGTCTCGGAACCGGCTCCAGAGGTTCGATGTCCTCGACGCCGGACGTACGGTGCCCGACCGAAGCATGCGGGAGCGACTCGATGACCGTGGGCTTCTTCCGAAGGAAGGGGGGGGAGTCTATCTGGTTGCAACGGCGCCAGGAGCGGAGGCCGGCAATCCCGCCCCCGAGAAGTTGCGGCTGCCCTGGAACGAATACGAAGATGGTCAGGACTACGTCTACTCGGCGCATATTCGCGGAGATGTTCGCGCCGGGGGCGAAGTCGTGACGTCGCTGATCATGAACAATCTCGCGCCGAAACTCACGATCCGAACGCAGGAAGAAGGTCAAAGCGGCCTCAGTCAGCGCGAGATTCGCGTTGAGTGGGTAGATTACAGCGATGACAATGCGCGTGATCTCCCGAACATGAACATGTATCCGCGGGAGAGCGTGCTCTATACAATGCCAGACCTGAATCGCTTTCTGGTGTTTCGTCTCACGAGCATGGATCGCCGTGCATACGGCCGCGCCTACGTGGCGATCACTGACGGCTCGGTGCCGGGCATAGGCAGTGATCGGGCCTTGGTTGTCCAGGATGATACGGTCCGGGAGTTCGCGTCCTACCAGGACCTCAAGTTGGTCAATGTCTTCTTTGCGGAGAAGACCTCGATCGTTCCGCCGGAACTCTCCCTCCCGGTGGAATATCCACAGCCTGCACGGGTGACCTCTTCGACTCAGCCGACTTCCTATGTCGCGCTGACCCGGGATGCGGAGGTGCCCGAGCGTGCGATGAAGACCGTGGGTAATACAACGGCCCAGTTCACTTTTGGAAAAGTCGCTGGGAACGAATGGGAAGTGCGGAATCGTGAGATCGACGTGATCTTGCCGGAAGAGCGTCCGGAGAACGTCTACATCATCACGCTCACCCAGACTCCGGAAGGTGCATCCGAGCGGAAGGTCATCGAGATTCCGGTTCCCGCGGCGGACGATCGCTGAGAGGCCGGGCTCGGAGACTCGAACCAAATCCGGTGCGAATTCGTTCCCGTCCTTGAATCGACCTGGTGATCGCGGTGGGATCGCTTCTGGCCGTTTGGAGCGACCAAGGCTTCTCGCGTTGTGCGGTCACTATCGGCCGCGAACCAGGGTTTCATTGCCACGGAGAGCCGATTCTCTCGTTGCAAGGGGCGGCCGCCCCCGTGGCGTGGCCCCTTTCGTCGGTGCTTGCAGATCTCGAACATCACGTCCCCTACCACACTCATGAAATACGACGAGATCGTCAGCCGCTTCAGCGCCGGCCAGCAGGCAGCGAGTGAGCTCTCTCAGGCGCTGGCGACTGCGCTGCAGAACTCCGAACTCTTCGGAGGTGACGCCTGCGAGATCAATGAACACAAGGACCGGCTGCGAGAGATCTTGCACGGTCTGCAGAGCGAATTGGAGGAGCCGACCTACCGGATCGCGGTCGTTGGCGGCTTCAGTGGCGGCAAGTCGACATTGATCAACGAGCTGTTGGGAGTGGAGCTCCTATCGGAGAACGTGAATCCCACCACTGCCAACGTCACGGTGATCCGGAAGGCGAAGGCTGGCGCCGAGCAGAAGATGATTCTGCGCTACATGGAGCAGGATCAGTTCGAGCGCTACACGCGGGAGGGTTGTGGCGTCATCGAGCTAGACTACGACAGTGATGTGACCGCGCTGCTCGCCTCGGCTTCCTCGAAGTTGGACAAGTTCCGGGCATTGGTCGACGATCCCATCCATGGTGGACGCGGGATTCACGACAAGATCAGGCAGGTGGAAGATCTGATCGAGTTGCTCTCGGGCTACAAGCAGAACCAGTCGTTGATCGGAACCAAGGAGGAGCGAACCCTTGATGCCAACCTGCTCAACGAGTGGACGGCAAAGGCTGCGGACAAGACCAATGGGGAGTTGGCGCTGATCCGCGAGGTCGAGCTACGGATCCACAGCGACTTCCTTGACGACTATACCGCTCTGGTCGACCTGCCGGGTACCGATTCGACGCGACTGCGGGACACCCGGATCGCCTACGACTATATCCCGACCGTAGATGCGGTCATTGTTGCCTCGATGGTGAAGAGACCGTTTGCCGACGAGGATATGGCTGTGATGCAGCTGCTGCGCGCTCAGAAAGCCAGTATCCAGAACAAGCTGTTCTTCGTGCTGTCGCAGATGGACATGTTGAACTCGGGCGAGCGTAAGCAGCTCGACCAGACATACAAGACCGCACTACGCAACCTGAATGAGTCCTTCCGGCTAGGCAATCCTGACTACTTCTTCCTTACCTCGGCGTATGTCGCGCGGGCGATCCGCTACCGATCGGCGTCGACGGGAGAGGCCGTATCGGGTGATACAGCTGATGCGCTCCGAGGGTATCGGGAGCAGGCGGATGCCTTCCGGCATGGCGGAGATTTGGAGTATCCGGAGGGCGTGCGGGAGCTGATGCGGTCCTACTACAAGGACGGCGGTGGATTGACCGCGTTGCGGACCGCGCTCATGGAGCACTTTCGCGAACGCAGCATGCAAGACAAGATTCGGGATGCCGCAGCCCGCTTGAAGGCGGTTCACTCCCAGCTTGACAGGGTCGTGGCTCCCGTATTCGCTTCGGTTCGCAATGAGCGTGAAACCGTTCGTGAGCGTGCCATGATGCTTGCGCTCGACATGTCCCGGGACTGTGAGCGCTACGTCGCCGAGACCCTCCGAAGCGGGGTTCTGTTCGAAGATCTCTCGGTGAGCAATTGTGCCAATCTGTTCCGGGAGCATGTGACCGATCGGATCGCGGACGCGATTGCAATCGTTGTCCAGGAGTTCCCATTCAAGCGCTTGCTCGGTGGCGAGCCGCACATAGTCGCGGATCTGCCGCGGCGGGTCGGGGACGCGATTCAAGAGCGGTTCTTCGAGTTGCTCGAGAGTTTCCTCGATGCCGCGGTCTACAGCCCGGTGAACCGTCGAATCAACGACGTGTCGATCGAACCGTCCAAGGACCGGGGTAGCCTCAATGCGAGTGCTCACCAGCTCTTCCGTGAGGGATCCCGGCCCCTGAGGGATTTCGAGCATGCCAACGTCGATTACCAATCGACTACGTCAATATGTCTGAGGGCCCGAGCGGCCGAGGACATTCGGGGATTCTACGGCCAGGGACCGACCCTCGCCTATGGGCAGGGCGGCGACCTCCATGACACCGTCCTGGAAGAGTTCAAATCCGAACTTCGGGAGCACTTCACGTTCCAATACAACAGTCTGGCTGAAGGAATGCGGAGTCGGACCAGAGATTATGTGATCTACTGTCTCCAGCTCTTCGAGAAGCGGTTGCTTGATGTGTTTCCGCTCAACAAGTACATCCACGAACCTGAGGGCGTTGTGGATGTGGAGCGGCTGATTCCCGGGGTCTCATCGAGTGGGGCTGAAGTCCTGGAGCAGCTCGATGGACGGCTGCGTGGCGCGCTGTCACACGTCGAGCAGATGACGCGCGACTGAGTGATGAGGATCAAATGAGCTTCTCCATCGAACCAGAGTCGATCTTCCTCGAAGAGTATCGGGTCGCGACCAGGAACCATCGAGCACAGGTCTTCGAGATCCTTGCGTCCAACCAATCCGCTTTCCATACGTTGGTGGAATTCCGGGTTGACGTGCCTTGGTTGCATATCGACTATGGCATGCCCGAGTCCTTTCTGCGTGTGCCTCCGCGCGGGTCCGCGCCTTTCCGGCTGATCGTCGACGACGCTAGCCCGGATTTTCCGGAGCACGGGCCTGTCAATCTGCGGGTCGGCCTTCACTGCACTGCGGAGGGTTGGGATGGCGCGCCCTGGAGCATGGCGCTGTCTCTCTGTTTCGAGAGCATTGAGCAGGCCCCCGAATATCAGGGTGTATTCGCTATCGACTTCGGTACGACCAATTCGAGCTGCGCCGTTATCGATCCAGATGCTGACCATTCGCGTTCGGTGCCTCTGGAGGCGGGCGGGTCTTCCGTTGCGTCCCTGATCTTCTTCGAGAGTGTCCAGCCGGCTGATAATCCTGCCTACCACATCGGTTCGGATGCTGCCGTGCAGATCAAGAGCCAAATGCCGCGGAGCGATCGCTATATCTACAGCGCCAAGCGAAGTCTGGGGACCGACGCGATCCACACGATCAAGGATCTCTCGGATGACCAGTTCGTTCAATATTCGTATGATGACATCTGTCGATTCATCATCGAGCGTCTGATTCAGATCGCCGAAGAGCGGCTGAATGGCCGGACGATCAAGCGAGTGGTTGCGACATATCCGACAATGTTTTCGCAATCGCGGGTGGAGGCTCTGCGACGCATTTTCGTCGAATACCTCGGCTTCGAGGAGCACGATGTGCGTACTGAACTCGACGAGGCGAGTGCGGCGGCGTTGTGGTTCCTCCAGCGGCAGATCGACGAGACTTTCCGAGGGAACGTCAGTCATTTCGCAAGGGCCTATGCCGAGGACTCGGCGATCCTGGCCTACGACTTCGGCGGCGGAACGATCGATACGTCTGTTGTAAAGGTGCATGTCGAAGACCACGGCGAGTCCGTAGGGGTGGGGGCGCGCTATGAGATCGAGGTTGTCGTTCTCGGTGGAACTGGGGATCCGCTCTACGGTGGCGACAATGTGACTCTCGAGGTGTTCAAGTTGCTCAAATGGCGTATTGCACGCCAGATCGCTACGCAAAATCCCGACGCCGACGTTGCGAGTGTCGATGCCGAGCATGAGGGGCTGGCGGATCAGATCGAGCGGGCTCGCGAAAGGCTGCGCGATATAGATTACGCGGCGAGGATCGATACGGCGATCCAGACGGGAGGAAGCTTGGGTGACGATGTCTTGGAAGACACGATCGACCTGTTGGTTCCCACCAAGTTCGCGGGTCGCAAGGGCGCGTTGGCGCAGGACGCCCGCGAGCGATTCAATCTGCTCTGGACAATCGCCGAGGATCTGAAGAAGAAGCTGAGTCAGAAGGCCGCGAAGTCCATGGGGGGGAACGCTTCTGTGGAGTTCGAGCTCCCTACAGACTTCAACCGGTGGATCGACTGGGGGCGGGTGCCGCTGGGGTCGGACGTTTCGGTGTCGATGGAGGAACTCGATAGGCGTATCGAGTCTCCCATTCGCCGGACGATTGACCAAGCCCACGGACTGTTCAATGACATCGCGATGCGGAACCGAGCGCCCAACTCGTTGCACGCCGTATTGCTTGCTGGGCAGTCGTCCCACCTCCCTGTTGTCCGTCGCATGATGGAGAACCGGTTCGGCCGAGACAAGATCCACTTCGAGGCAGAGTTCGCCAAGTCCTCGGTAGCGATGGGGGCCTGTCTAGCTGAGAACCTCGAGCGTGGCGCGGCCAGCTACCGCTTCAAGGTGAAGACGCTGGTGGACGCCGTGCCATACGAGGTCGGCTACAAGATCGCGGGCAAGGGAATCGAGCAGCTGTTCGAGCTCGGTGCCCCCCTGCCGCAGTCGAAAAGGATTCCTGAGTTTGACGGACAGGAGTTGCGGCTCTTGTCCAATACAGGGCTGGAGGACGAGCCTGTGTATCTGGGGAAATTCGACTTCACCCGAAACCCTGCAGCAAGTAGGCGACGGCGCGGAGTGCCGACAGAGACTCGTCCTCAGCCGCCCGTCGAGACCAGCAGCGGGCAATCTCGGGCCGGGCCACCTCCGGCCGGTCCGCCGAGCGCGGGGGGCGGGCAGCAGCGGTCAGGGTCTGGGCTGTCGGGGCGTGTCGGGCGCGAGACACAGCGTGCGACCGTCACCGTGCATTTCCGAGAGGACCGCAGTCTGGTTGCCGAACGGAATGGTCAGGAGTATCCCCTGCTCACTGACTCTGGATCGGGTTCCGGCAAGCGTGAGATTCCCAGCGCGATCTTCCTTTCGGGTCGCTACTGAACGCCGCCCCGTGGCAAGGTGTGTCTCGACTTCGAGAGTGCCTAGGGCGCATCCGGGCCGTGCTCGGGTCTTTCCAGAATCGTTGCTTCATTGCCCTTGGGCAAGTCTGAAAGCGCCGCCTGCCGTCGGGCACGACAGAGCGGATTGTCTATGACTTCCCCCATGGCGAAGAAGCCAGTTCCGAGCGAGCTGGCCTGTCGGGCCGCAGAGGTTGTGACGCGGAATGGTTTCTGTGATGTCAGCCGAGTCCCTGGATCTCCTTCGCATTGCGAGGCGGCAGTACCTCGCGGGCGAACTCCGTCGTCTGGCGGTTGCTCTGGAATCTGCGGAGCCGGTGCCGCCGGAGGAGCTTCGAGCGAGTCAAGACCATCTGGATGATCTGTTCGTCTGGCTGGACGACCCGAAACCGTGCATTGTCGGAGCCTCGCCGTCCGACCGAGCGCGCATCCAGCACGATATCGCTGCGATCGCGCGATTGAACGGAGTCGACCCAGCGCGTTTTCTGGGTCTCGATTCCTTGGAGCGCCTCGGGGAAGCGATCCGGTATGCAGAGAAGTTTGCGAGGTGGCTGGAGGAACAGCGGCCGCACTTTGTCGGATTGTTCCAGGGATTGATCAGCGGTCTCGCGGCGAGCGAGACCTCGCTTAGAGTTTGGCCGCCTTTGCCGATCGTCGAGCCCGAAGACCTGCATCGTGCCCTGACCACGTTGGAGCCGACGGACATCGGGTTCCGGTTGGGGCTGTCGACTGAGGATGCGAATTCCGTGGCTGTTCGGATCGACCTCGAGTCCGGGATCCGCGAAGTGGCGCCGGTCGTTCGTCGTCGTCGGCTGTCGATCGACGACGATGGGGCATTACTTTGCTGGCGATTTGACGGCTTGGCGGCCAATCTGCGCAGGGCCCTGTTAGCAGTCGAGACGGATCTCCTGGCACAGGACGCGGTTCCGGGCTCCTTACCGGAGCTGATTCGAGAAACCCATCGCCGCTGGTTCCGAATGGCATTGGAGGGGCGGGACCAGGAAAGCTACGCGGTTCTGGCATTCGACTTCCTCGAGCGGGTCCTGGCGATCCCCGAGACTGAGGGTGCGGGCGCTTGGTCTGGCGACGATGCGGAGAAGCTGTGTGCCAGCGCTGCGCGGAGCGTCGCGGATTGCTGTCCGGAACGGCTTCGCGTACTCGATCGTTCGGTGATGGATGAGTCGGAGCTGATGCAGCATGTAGACAACTCGCGACTCGAGAGTCATCCACAGACGCCGATTGGGCACTTGCTGCGATTCGTGCGATCCGGCTACCAGCTGGTCGACGAGGGCGGTCATGTAGTGCGACAGGTCAAGGCTATCGCTACTCGTAGTGCCGGGCCCACCACTCCAATGCAGAACCTGATCATGCAGCTCTGCACGGCGCTGCTCAGCAAGGATCCGGGCGAGTTCCGTGTGCGGTGCAAGCAGTGGGAAACGAAGGTGAATCGTGCGTTGTTCGAGACTCTGCAACGCAAGCAGTTGCTTGACGACGAGGCACATCGTGAGGCAGGGATTGCGTGTGAGCAGGCTGGATTCGACGTGCTGTCCGAGGTCATGCCGATCCTGGACGACAAGGCGAGGCGGGAGTCGACTCTTGGAGGTGAGGAGTCTGACTACGGGCAAATTCGGAAGTGGTTGCTGTCCCAGGCGGAGCAGTTCCGTTCGTCTCAGTTCCGCTTCATCGTTCCGGATTTCGAGTTCTACGAGATCCGCGACCTGCCTCCTGGCGACGGGCTGAGTTTCGACTTTGGCTACGATCCGAAGGTGCCGCTGGGCGAGGTCATCCGGGTCGTCACTACCGGGATCGAGCGCAACGGTGATGTGGCGACCCGCGGCGTGGCCAAGCTAAGCCTCGGACCCGAGCCGATTCTTGCACGGGGCATCCGCGAGCTGAGCGACCGCTACCCCGATGCGGCCGTGGTGGTTCGCGACGATCTCAATGAGGCTCTCGGTCTGCAACGTGAGTTGCCTCGGGCTACCGACAACGAAGAAGACATCCGGGAGAGGCTGTTCGGAGTCGTCCTTCGGCTGTTCGAACGGCTGCAGACCTTGGACGGTCTGGAAAGTGGTCACGAGGTCGATCCGTTCGCGGAGACGCACCCGTTACGGGACCTGGCGCTCTTCCTGGAGAATGGCGAGTACCACGTGTACCCTGGGGTTTCTCGGCTTCAGGAGCAGCTCCGACGCGATGGCAGATTGCAGGTCCCGTTCTGGAGCAACACTCCGAAGGGTGAAGATGTTCCGGCTGGATTCGATGTCGAGTATCAGCACTCCCCTGAGGTGCGCGAGGGGGATCTGGTGCGAGTGCATCGGTTCGGTGTCGTGAGACGTCTCGGAGTGGGGCCGGAGCCCGACTGCTTGGTGCGCGCGAGCGTTGTGGTCAGCCTGGGCGAGCGGAACGCGCTCGACGACGTGATCGACCGCATCGAGCGTGACCTGGCCGAGGTCGGACTCTCGGATCCGCGTCTGCCAATCGTGTTGCGGAGTCTTCGTTCGGCATCGGCGGCGCGAGTGCAGGCGCGTCGGGAGTTGCTAGCGCTCGTCGCGGAGGACGTGGGGCGCGCATCCCTGGAGCAGGCACATATCGCTGCGGAGGAGGAACTCTTCAATCGGCTTCGTGAGGCCGTGCAGGAATTCGACGCTCTCGGTCGGGATTCCGCCGATGCGTCGAGGGACTCCCTGAGTGAGGGGCAGCGCGCCGTGATCGAGGCCAGCGTGGCGATGATTCTCGCGGAGTGCGGTTCGACCCTGCGCGTCGAGGCCTTCCCGTCGCTGCGATCGGTGCTCAGCAGCGAGGACTTCGAAGGAGTCGCTGGTCGCGGTTACGAGCGGTGTGTCTCCCAGTGGAGCGATGCGAGTCCTACCGGCCTCGTCCAGGCGATCCTACGTCGTGGGCTGCGCCGGGACCGTCGGATCGCCGTTCCCGCCCGGGTGCAGATATCGCGGGGACCGAAGCCTGATTTCCTGCACTTCCTCGACGCGCTCTGCCCTCGGTTGTCCCAGGGATCGCTGCTGTTGTCCGATGCCGACCAGCTCAGGCACGAGATCGAGTCCGTCTACGGGCAGACTCCAGTGCTGAGCGACGAGCGCCGGCGGGATATCGAGCGGAATGTGCTCGAGTTCGGTGTCGAGGCGGAAGCGTGGGCGCGTCGTGCCGGGGACTCCGCACTGAGCGAATTGGTACAGTCCGAGTTCGACGGACTGCTTGCCAGTCTCGGTACGCGATTGTCGGGGCTGCGGAGATTTGGCAAAGTCGGGCAGATCGTGGATGAAGTCATGGCCACGAAGTTCGAGTTCAGGACCAGGCGCGACGATCGTCCACGCGGTGAGATCCTCGAGGTGGAACAGAGTGGGTTGGTCTTCGGCGATCCCGAGGACTCCAGCGATCGGGTATTGGTCAAGGCCAAGGTTGTTGTAAGTAGCGGGCCTGGTTCGGCCTTGCAGCTCGAACTCGAGCGTGGTCTCGAGTTACTACGCGGCCACGGTGGTAGCCCCATCGAGCGGGATGCCGTCGAGCGGCTGTTGCTCTCGTTGGAAGGTGCCGTGAACGAGCGCGAGGAGCGAGAATCTGTCGACGCAGAGCTGCTGGCGACTAGCACTGCCGCGTTGGAGCGGGTTGCTCGCATGGCAGGCGCGGCGTCGTTCAGTTCGGGCGCGATTCGCGAGCACCTGGAGATGACCGGATTCGAGCGTGTGCCCGGGCCCCGAGGCGTCAGCGCAGGTGATCTGGTCGGCAGCGGCTCGGCGGACTCCCGCTACCGCGCCTCCGAGGGTCGGTTCCTGGCTGGTCGTGCGCCCTTCGAAGTTGCCGAGATCGAGCACTACGGATGGACTCGCCAGGGACGCGTTGTTGTACCTGCTCGCGTCATCTGGTCTCGAGGCCCTGCCGAATTCCTCGATGAGCTGACTTCGCAGGTGGCCCTGGAGTCGCTTCCCGGCGCGGTTCGGCTGGCCGTGGCTGAGCGGCTTTCCTCGCGACAGATCGGGCCAGGCGAGTACGGCGTGATCGAAACCGAGAACGATGGACTCGTGGTGTGCGCCGAGTTGTTCGGGGCCGTTGCCGGGCACACGGACGCGGAGAGCATCGCATACCGTGACCGATTGCTGGGAAGATTGAAGGAGCGAGGCGCCCGGATCTTCCCGTTGCCGGGCGAGCCTTGGAGCTGCCCTGCCGGGGTGGACGAGAGCGAGGATGTTGCGATTACGCGGCTCGTGAGCGAGCGTCCGGCTCGGGAAGTACTGGAGGTTGGGGAATACGGAGTGCTGCTCGATCCAGCGCCAGCGGAAGGATCCAGAGTCGTTCGTCGGCCGCGATTCGACATCAGCCGTGGCTCGAAGAGTTCGTCCGAGGAACTCGTGGGCCGGCTGCTCCGAGAGCATCGCCGCGATCTGCTCGATCCGACTCTCGCGTGTGGTCGAACTCTTCTTCAGGCACTGAACTCGATCGTCGATGCCTATGGCAAGGGCGAGGACGAGCGTCGGCTACAGCTGTTTGCGGTCGTGGTCTGGTCACTCGGGGAGCTGCTGCCGGCAGTGTCCGCGAACCGGGGCGAGATTCGCGGGTTGCTTGAACGCCTGGATTCCAGCTGCCGGGACGAATTGGAGACCGCGGGCTATTTGTTGCGACCCCGGGTTGGAGAGATCATCGAGTCGGTTGAGAGCACGGCTTGGATCGATTCCGAGGGTGGTGTTCTGTGGGATTGTCTGGATACCCCCAAGCCGAGGGGCTATGTCATCGAGGTGCTTGCGCCAGCAGTCTTTGAGCCGGGGGCGGGCTCTGTCCTGACCAATCCTGACGTGCCCGATCAGGTGCTCCGTGCACGTGTGCAGTTGAACCACGGTCCTCCGCACAGGCTCATCGAGCTGTTCAAGACGCTCCTGGCAGATTTTTCCGGTCCTCGCGGTGAACTCTATCCCGAACTCGCGGCACGGATAAGGGAGCTCTCGAGTGCTGCGGCGCCGCGGAGTGATGGAGACTATCAGGAAGCCATACACGTCTTGACCGACTTCTATCGCCACAAGAACGGCGAGTTCGAAGGAATGAAGAACCAGGAACTCCGCCGCGAGGATTTCCGCAAGCTCAGCCAGCCAGTGTTGTCGTTCCTGCAGTCTTGCTCGGTGAAGGAGTACATTCGAGAAGGTGATCCACGGCAGATGATTGATCGGGAGCAGCGGCGATTGAAGATCCGCAATCCGGAGATGGTCGCGAAGAACCCGCAGTGCACGGTGCAGAGGATCTTTGTTCCCGGCTTCGAAAGAGCCGGTCAGACCATCCAGGAAGCGGTGATCGAAGTTTCGCCGCCGCGCTGAACGGGAGTTCTCGAGCACGATGGGCGACAGCGAGAACTGAGTAGGTCATCGAGGAGCGATCGATCATGTCGGCGCCTGCAGTCCTGGAGCTTCCCGACCACTGTGGCTTCGTGCTCGGTGAGGAACTCGGAGCCTGGCACGGATTCTCGGAGCGGCTCGTGCTTGGTGATCGGGCGGTCGGGGGTTGTCGTGCGTTGGTCCGTGTCGGGCCTGTTCAGGCGATCTCGAGGCGTATCGACGATGTCGTGCGAGAGCTTCAGCGCCTGCAGGCTTGCGAGGGACTCCCGGTCCCCGATGTTCTGTGGGCGAGTGAGGTTCGGGACGAAGCCCTCTGTCAGTTGTGCGTTGTCGAGCGGATCGATCCGGCCACAGTGCCCATCGAGGAGTTCGACGGGGGCCCTGCTCAGTGGTCCTGGGACCAATGGCGGGTGATCGTGCACGCGCTCCTGTCGGGCGTGCGGGATCTGCATGCCGCCGGGTTCGCGTGCGGTCCATTGGATCCGTCCGACGTGCGCCTCGGCCAGACTGCGGGAAGCCGTCCTCGAGTAGTCTTTCGCCGTGTCATCTGGGCAGTGGCGCGATCCATCATCGATCAGGGCATCGAGGTCGGGGCGGGTCGAGGGCGAGAGCAGGTCACCGACCTGGAACGCTTGAAGGCGCTGGTCATCGAGTGGGCGAAATCGTTCGTGGGCGGCGGTCAGGCCCAGTCCATGCCCGACATCGCGCTGGACCTGATTGAGTTCATGCCCCCCTCTGGCCTGCTCGATCTCGTCGACGAGCTACTCACCAAGAGTGACTTCGGAGGTCCACTGGTAGATGCGCCCGTCGCGACCGGATCCGCATCCGCTGCTCGTGAGGTCGAGCAGGCAACATCGACGTATGTTCCCGAAGTTCCGGGCGAAGAGGCATCCAGGCGTGGCACTCTTCCGGGGGTAGGCCTTCCGGTCGTTTCGGATCCGCCCAGGCCGCCAGCCGGCGCGATCGGTGCGACCCCAGAGGCTCGACAGGCCTCGCCGGTGCCGGCGTCCTCCTACGAGGAGATCGATCAGTTTCGATCCGCGGTGTTCTTCGAAGACGAGATTCGTGGCCGGGTCCTCGCCCTTCGTACGAGCTTGGCTCCTCACGTCGAAGCCGCCGAGCAGGCGCTGCGTGAAGCAGGAGGCAATAGTGTAGCGACGGTTCGCGCGCTCATTGGATTCCTTTCCGAACTCGAGAATTCGGTCGGCAATGGGGGCCACGCGTCGGATGTCGCCGACCTCTGTCGCCTGCTGACCCAGCACCTGCAAACGTGTGGCGCGAAGGCCCTTCCCGAGCATGGTCTCGACTTGGACTTGAAGGAGGTCTATCAGCGCCAGCTCTACGGCGTGGACTGCAAGTTCGAGTTTTCGGATGCATCGCCGCCGGTTCGTCCCGGTTCGCTCATTCAGCTGGAGCGCTCGGGGTTCGACTTGTTCGGGGAAGTCATACGCCGGGGCTCGGTCATCATCAGCCTCGGGCCACCGCCGTCAGGCTTGAACGAGGTCGAGTCCTTCTCCCTCTATTACCCTACCCACGGCCTTAGCCCCCATCTGCGGCGCTTGAAGGACACCGTGATGGCGGAGTATCCGCAGCTTCTGGATCCGGAAGCTCGCGGCGTCGAGGCTTTCGAGCAGGAGCTGCTCAGGATCGCCGAGCGGGTGCCCCGCCAGGGTGGAGACGAGGAGTATGCAGGGCTTCGTACCGGTCTGCACGCCCTCGTGAGTTGGTCGGGCTACTCCGTATATCCACCGTTCAACGGCCAGCGCTACCAGTCCGCGTGGGACTTGGACGCGGATGGGCTCGAGGCAGCGTTCCATGCCGAGGCTCCGCCAGGCACGGTGCTGTACGCAGCTCAGACCGGACTGCGTCGTCGTGAGCGTGAGATACAACGCGGACGTCTCGGCATCTCGGTCGGTGCGGAGCCCGCGGGCTGCGAACAGCTGATGTCGCGCTTGGAGCGGTTGCGTGCCGAGGTGGTTACGCCGCTTCGCGGTGCCGTCGAGGACATCCGGCAGCGCCTCGCTTCACGTCGATTGCGAGAACTCGGAGTCGACTTGCCCGAAGCCGATATCGATGCAGATTTGGCCAAGAAGATCTGCCACGCGGCAACGTTGGTTTTTCCCAGTGCGTCGTCAGATGCCTGGGGCGAGATCGTGGGCGGGCTATCGGCATTGCTGCTCGAGCTGGATCGGCGTCGTCGATTCGATTTGATTCCTTCGCTCCACGACCGGGAAGCCCGCTTCGATGCCCACTCAGCTGACACCGTGGAGGTCGTACGGGAGCGCGTCGATTCCGAGCAAGAGAGCTACGAAGAATTCGAAGCCGTCGAGTTCGGATACTGGTTCGACGGCGCCGTGTGTCGCAAGGGCCGATTCGAACGGGTAGCCGGTCGTCGTGCGCTCGTGCATGACTGGATTGCGAAGGCCGGGGAGACTCTCGCCGGTCTCGGTGCGGGCCAGGAGGTCGAGGTCGCCAGGTCCGACGACGCGGCACGCGCTTGGGGCGTCTCCCGCGTCGAGGAGCGGTTCGAGGCTCGCGACGCGCTGCTGAATCGATTGCAGGGTCTGGTGGCCAGGCTCGAGACCGTCGGAGCAGAGGGCGGCGATGCTTCTCGTCGCGTTTCCTCGGTCCTGGCAGATTGGGAGCAGTGGGTTGAGCCGGGGCTAGGGGTCGCGCTGCTGCCCCGGCCGGGGGTCGAGCTGGATGCCCGCACCCGGAAACTCTTGGTCGAAGGTACGGAGGAGCCGGTCAGGCGATACCACCAGCATGCCCCATTGGGTGAGCTGATCGAAGTGCAGGCGATTGGACTCTACGAGACGAAACGCGGGATCTGGATTCGTGCGCCACGGATCGCGATAAGCCTTGGACTCGCCGACGGAGTCGAGGATTTGCTTGGCGACCTACGGACCTGTCTCGGTAGTGAAGAGGTGCTACCCGATCTCGCCGCGGGTCTTCCGGCCCTCGATCGCGGAGGCGTCCTCGATCTGACGCGGCGGGTGTTCGCGGTTGCCGGTGAAAGGGTCTTGGACCCACTAGCCTACGCGGCTCGCAGTCGAGTCATAACCAGGCTTGGCGAGGCTCTGGACCGTCATGGCCTGCGGATCGAGAACGCATCGACTTCGGAGCTGTCCGCGCCCGGACGTGGCGTCCATGGATTCGAGATCGAGGCCGTGTTGGTCGACAACCCGCGGCGGCCGTTCGACGTCCTGCGTCCTCGGCTGATCGATTCTGCAAGTGGCGAGGAATTCTGCGGTGGGCTGGTGCGGATCCAGTTGCCGACACCAGAGCTTCTCGAGGCGCTGCGAGAGACTTCGCTCGCGGAGTTGCCTCGGGTCGTGAGCTGGATGCGAACTGCGCAAGAGCAGATCGTCCGTAGGAGGGCTATTCCCGAGGATTCGGAGTTGCTCGTCGGATTGCTCGAGGCGATTGGGGCCCCGCTGTCGCCGTCGGATGCAGAGCAACTGGTCCCAGTCCTGGCTTCGGTGAGTGCCCGCTGGGTCGGACTCGACGGTGCGCTCGAACCAGGATTGGACTCCATGGACCTGCATGAAGTCGTGTCTCGTGCGGCCGATGACAGTCCCGTGGGAACTGTCCTGAGCATTGAGCGGCCCGGAATAGTGAGTGAGATCGGGCGGATGCTGGTGCCTGCCCGATTGGTCGTCAGCCGAGGGCCCGGCGGGCCAATACTGGAGCAGGTCGACGCTCTCGAGGTTGCTGTGCGAGCTGCCGTTCAGCGAGGGGTGCTCTGGGCGGATGATCTAGCGGAATGCGAATCGGAGGTCGAGCGGATTCGGGCCTCCGTGCGCGAAGGTGGTGCTCGATTCGCACGTGACGAGGGACTACTGAGTCAGGTCCGCGTGCTCCTCAATCGTTTTGCTTGCGCCGCCGGCGACGGGGAATTGGTCGCGGCCTTGCGGGAGATCGTGGAGGCAAATTCCGCCATTCGGGGTGATGGCGAGTTTGCGATTCTCGAGGATCCAGCGGCCAATCCCGATGCGTTCACGGTCCGTAGGGTTCTGGTGGGTTCGGCGGTGGGCTGGGTGCAGTGGGTTTATCGGCCGGCGAAGAACAGCCAGGGTGACATTCGGCGCGGGGAAGTCTGGTCTGCCGAAACTGGAGACGATCCGCTCGCCACACTGTTCGCGAACCTGATTGTTCAGCTTCGAGAAGATTCGGGAGTAGGTGGGCTGTGCTCGGAGATCGTTCGGGATGCCGCCCGGATCGACGGTGCCGATGATCTTCAGAGAGATCGCGTTGCGGCAGAGGCAGTCCAGAAGATCGCGCGTGCGGCTCTGGAGCAATCGAGTTCGTTGACTGGCCCACGGGTGCGTACACTCACCAGACCGATAAAGCAGGAGTACCTGGGAGGTCGCGGCTGGTACGAGATCCAGATCCGTGTCGGCGATCCAGTGGATCGATACGCGCCATCCCTGGCACGTGTATCCGAGGGTGGTTGCGCCGACGGGCTAGTCTCCGCGGTGGTGCTGCCCGGATTCGCCAGTCGGGACGGATCGCGTGTTCTTGTTCATGCAGCCGTTCGATGAACTGTTCTGATCTGTTGGGGAGCGTTCTCCTCTTAGACTGGGTTCCGAGGTCCTTCCGGCGATTGTCGCTTCGAAGGTCGTTTCGATGCGATCCAAAGCCGCTCTTCGACTGGCCGCTTGGTTCCTGCTGGGATCGAGCGTTGTGGCGGCTACCGCCCAGGAGGACGGAGGTCGGGAGCTTCCGGATCTCAGGTCGGCGCTGCTCAGAGCCTTCCGGGCCTGTGAAGATCCGATAGCCCACGGCTTCCCCGACCACGAGGCGGTGCTCGGCGAGTTGGCGCGGTTGGCGACCCGCGTCGGCGAACTCGGTCCGGAGCGTCGGTCGAGGGTGGAGTTCTATCTCGCGGTCCGCACCGCTGACGTCCTGCTGCGCCTGCGCCGATTCGAGGCCGCGGCGGCCGAGCTGCTGCCGGCTTGCGATGCGGCGCAGGCTTCGGGAACCTGGAGCGGCGGCTACCGGGCCGACGCGCTGGTGCTGCTCGAACAGTGCGTGCCGACCGAGCGCTTCGCGTCGATCCTCGATGAGGAAGCCGACTACATCGCTTCGGATCGGATCCTGGTGGATGCGCCGTGGCTCGGGAGTCAGATCGAGTATTTGCGGGCCGAACTCGCCTTCCATCAGGGCGACGATGCTGGCGCACTCGATCGGTTGCAGCAGTTGGTGGACGTGGCGCTCGCCGAGCGCTCGCGCGAGGACGCGTGGCGCGCCAAGGCCGTAGGGCGGTTGGCCTGGGAATACCTGGTCCGCTCCGACCTGGCACGTGCCGAGTTCTACCTGAAGGAGCTGCCGGTCGCGTACCAGCGATATCCTCGTGGACTGGTCGCGCTGCGGCGCGGCGACTTCGGGTTGGCGGAGCGGGCCGGGCGCGCGCTCCTGCGCCAGGGTCGGGCCGTTCACGGCAATCTGCTGCTCGGTGAGGCCCTGGAGCGGCAGGGGCGATCGGCGGAGGCGCTCGAGGCCTATCGCGCGCTCGCCGAACATGCGGAGAGCAGCACCGACCGTGCTATCGCGCAGCGCTCATTGGGGGAGTGCGAGATCGAGCTGTTCGCCACCGACGCGGATCCCGAGCGCCTGGTCCGTGCCGAGTCCTGCTACCTCGCGGCGTTGGCGGTCCTCGACGGCGACGGCACGCACGCGGAGACCGAACGACTGCAGGTCCTGGCGCGGCTCGGCGAGCTTGCGCTCCGAGCCGGTCGTTTCGACGAGGCGGCCGAGCGATTCCGGGCGTCACTGGACGTAGCGGAGCGAGCCCGGCGCAGCTTGATCGTCGATGTATTCGGTGGCTCGTGGCTGGCCGAGGACCACCTGCGCGCCGTCGATGGACTGGTGCAGCTCGCCGAGCGCGGGTCCATCGGCCCTTTCGAGGCCCTCGCGGCAACCGAACTCGGCAAGGCCCGCACGCTGCTCGACTGGACCGCCGAGGCACCGCGCGCCGGGGGTGATCCGGAGCTGATGCGGGCGATTCGCAGCGTGGCCTTGACGACCGACCCGGCGGCTCTCGATGCGCAGCTCGCGCGTCTGGAGGCTGCGCGACGCGCAGCCGGTGGCGAGACCTCGACGCATGCCGTGCCACTGGATGCGAACGCACTCCGCGAACTCGCCGGGCAGGGTGTGACGATCCTATGCTCGTGGCGAGGGGCCGGACGGATTCACTGGTTCTGGACCGACGACGGCGGGGCGCCGCTCTGGGGGAGCGTGTCCGACGACGATCGGGTCCGGGAGGCGATCGCGGCGGCGCGGCGCGCGGTCCGCGACGCACCGCAGGGCGATCCGGAGCGGGCCGAGGAGGAGGCCCACGAAGCCCTGGCGCGCGCTGGCGACCTGCTGTTCCCGCAGCGTTGCCGCGCGATCCTCGGCCGTTCCCGTCGCATCGTCTACAGCCCGGATGCCGCTTTGACGCGCCTGCCGTTCGAGGCCTTGCCTGTCGGTGCGGGAGGCGCACCGATCGGCATCGCCGTGCCGGTGGTGCGCGCGCCGTCGCTGAGTCTCGGGGCGGTGCTCGCCGCGCGCTCGACCGATGCGGAGCGGGTCGCGTGGATCGGACCCGACTCGCAGCCGGAGGTGGAGCAGCAGTTCGATTTGCCTGCGCTCCGATTTGCGCAGCGCGAGCGCTTGCTCTGCGAGTCAGCCTACGACGGGGTGATCGAGGTACTGCGCGGTGACGCTGCCTCCGCCGAGGGCCTCGCTGGACTCCTGGAGCGGGAGCGCTTCGATCTGGTTCACGTGCACGCGCACGCCGTTGCCGACCCGCGTGTGCCGACGGCATCGCTGCTGGTGCTGGCCGACGGACCGACCGCGCTGCCGTCATTGTGTGCCATGCCGTTGAGGGGGGCGTTCGTGGTGCTCAGTGCCTGCTCGAGCGGCGCCGGCGAGGCGCGCAGCGGCGAGGGTGATCTGGGGTTATGGGGTTGGACGTGCGCGGCGGGTGGGCGTGGGGCGTTGGCGGCGCTTTGGTCGGTGAACCAGCAAGCGACCGCTGACTTGATGGGTGTGTTCCATGCCGCGCGGGCCGCAGGGGCGGACGAGGCGGAGGCGCTGCGCGCGGCGCGACAGACCTTGGCGGCAGCGTCCAACTACGCTCATCCACACTATTGGGCGGGGTTCGTGGCGCTGGGCGGCATGGCGAAGGCAGAGGCTCGGTGCGTCGTCCGACCGATGGGTGGGCGGTGGTTGGTGATCGCGCTGGTTCTCGTTGGGACGCTCGGTGCATGGATCGTGCGCTCTTGCGTGGGTCGGCGGTGAACTGGATTCCGTCGACCGGCGCACGAGCCGGCGCCGCCCCCCGAGTGGAGGTCGTCTCACGATGACGGTGATGAGTCACTACATGGAGGGAGTCGGCTCTCGGGGGCTGCAGGAAGCCGTCGGTCGCTCTATGATCACCGGCCGTGGTGCTGGCCCCTCTAGCTAGATGCTTCCTGGTCGTGACTCTCGGGTTCGCAGCGGCCTCCTGCTACGGAGAGTCCTCGACGGCCGAGGACACAGATCCTCGACCCTTGGACGTGGTTGACCAGGGCGCCCGGAACGAGGGCCCGACAGTGCGGGATCTCCCGCTAGCGAGCGCCCTCTTCGATCCGGACGTGTTGGACGAAGCCTTCGGAGTCACCGGCGGGATCCTCGACGACGTCGTGATGCTCGCGACCGATGCCGTGACGCAGCTGTCGATCGAAGACGAGTGGCGTCTCGGTGCGGAGTGGGCGAATCGAGTGTCGGAACACGTGCAGATTGTCGACGACACGGTCCGCTCCCGTGCGATTCAGCAGATCGTTTCGCGGTTCGCGATGCATCTTGAACGTACTCGAGGTCAGATTTACACCGTCCACATCGTCGAGGGAGCCGATATCAACGCCTTCGCGGTTGCGGGAGGGCATCTCTATTTCTTCACGGGACTTCTAGACGCTTTGGAGAGTGTCTCGGAGTTACAGTTCGTCGTCGGGCACGAGATGGCCCACGTGGAACTCGCGCATTCCATTCAGAATGCGATCATCGTCGAGGAGGCGGCGAGAATTGCCGGTCCCGAAGTCGCTTCCATGGTCAATCAGGTCCGTGCGCTCGTGTCCATGGGTTACAACCAGGAGCGCGAGTATGCGTCTGACGGTTGGAGCTACGATCAGATGCGGGCTGCGGGGCTCGAACACGAGGACTGTCTTGGCGGCGCACGTCGGATGCTCCGCCTCCTCGGCCCGGGCGAACAAAGTGGTCATCCTCGGAGCGATCGGGACAACGATTTCGTCCAGCGACTCTTGGGGGTCCTGCGAGGCCGCATGGCCAGCCATCCATCCTGGGCTGCGCGATTGACACGGTTGAAGGCTCGGGAATAGCAGCGCGGCGATGTCGGCCTAGAGGGTATTGTGGGGGTCGGTTCCCTGGTGGGTGTTTTCAGAGCCTGTGAAAGCCGATTCCGCATGTTGCATGGAAGTGTCGTCGAACCGGTAGGTCTGGAGTCGCATAGCGGTCTCCTTCCAGAAGCGATTTCGCGCAG
Organism: bacterium; assembly: GCA_030432695.1. Lineage (GTDB taxonomy): Bacteria > Planctomycetota > UBA1135 > UBA1135 > UBA2386 > JAUILN01. The sequence continues at coordinate 545,488 of JAUILN010000006.1, forward strand.
GATATCGCGACCAGAGGCGTGCGTCGCGCTCCTGTGAGTAGCGGCCAAAGGCACGTCGGAAACCATGACCAAGGTGTTCCTCGTCGATCGCGACGGAAGTCGGATCATCGCACCCGAGAGCTTCCCGATCCGTCTCGGGGAAGGCTCGGGAGTTGATCTGCAGGTGCCCGTGACCGGAAGCCCGGGCGTCTACGCGGTGATCGGCATCAAGGAGCGCCGGCTCTACTTTCAGCCCAAGTCGCTGGCGAGCGTGCGGCACAATGGGGCTCCGGCGGACGGGCCCCGCTGGCTGGCCAACGGAGATCGACTTGCTTTCGATGTAAGTGTTGTCGAGATTCGAATCGAGTCGGGCCTGATAGCGATCGAAGTCCTGGCGGCCTCGCCGGAATACGACTCTCCTATGGGGGGGCGCACCGTGGCGGCGCGTGCAAGGGCAGGTGTCGCCACAGCGTCCCCTGGTGCTGCCGTCTACGACTGCATCGCCGATGTGATTCGCACTCGCCGTGAAAAGGGCGAAGCTGCGGAGGCTGTGCTGGGGCGTCACGAGTCATGTCACGTGGTTCTGCGGCAGGCGACAGTTTCCAAGCGGCACGCGATAGTTGCTCTGCAGCCAGACGGCCGCTATGTGGTCCGAGATCTTTCGTCTACCAACGGGACGTTCGTGAATGGTCGACGGATCGCGGCTCCGACAGTGATCGGTGACGACGACCGCATCATCATAGGGTCCTACCTGCTGTCATTGGGAGGGGTGGCCAAGGACTTTCGGCGCGAGTCTGCAATCAGGGCTGTCGGATTGGAGAAGGTCTATCCGGGCGGTGTCGTTGGGCTGCACGCCTGCGACCTGGAGGTATCCGCTGGCGCGCTCGTGGCCATCATGGGGCCCTCGGGATGCGGCAAATCGACGCTGATGCGATGTCTCAATGGAGACTCGCCGGGTACGCGGGGTAGCGTGCTGCTTCACGGTCTCGATCTGATCGAGAACTACGAGTACCTCAAGACGCGGATTGGATACGTTCCGCAGGATGATATAGTCCATGGGCAGTTGACGGTCGAGCAGTCGTTGTTCTTCGCGGGGAAGCTGCGGCTTGGTAAGGTGAGCGGCGCGGAACTCGAGGCCAAGATCGCTGGAGTCCTGCGGGAACTCAAGATCGAGCGCGTGAGGCATCAGCGGATATCCGCGCTTTCAGGCGGCCAGCGTAAGCGGGTGAGTATCGCGGTCGAGCTTCTTTCCGATCCGCTGATCCTCTTTCTCGACGAGCCCACTTCGCCGCTCGATCCCCAGACCATCGAGGAGTTCCTCGGCATCCTGAGGGGTTTGGCCTCTCAGGGCACGACTGTGGTGATGGTCACGCACAAGCCAGAGGACCTGCATTTCATGGACTCGGTGGTCTTCCTTGCCGAAGGAGGTCACGTGGTATACCACGCGGGTACCGACGGTTGCGCGGGCTATTTCGGTGTGCCTCACATGTCGGGTGTGTTCTCTAGGATAACCGCCGACCACGCTCAGCAATGGATTGACCGGTATCGGATTGCGTGCCCCGTATCAGGCGGAGGGGGGCGACAGTCGCCGGGAAACCCGTTGCCGAGGTTGAAGAACCAGTCAGCGCTCACTCAGCTGAAGTGGCTTTGCCTGCGATATATGCGCATTAAATGCAATGACCGATCGAATGTCCTGCTGTTGATCATGCAGCCGCTCACGATATCGATAGCGATGTGCGTGGTGTTCGCATCACTCAACATGGGGGTTCTGTTTTTTTCCGCAATCTCCGCAGTGTGGCTGGGTGTTAATAACGCGGCTCGTGAGATAGTTGGTGAGCTGCCTATATATCGCAGAGAGCGCATGTTCAATCTGGGAATCGGGCCGTATCTCGCGTCAAAAGTCATCGTGCTGGCACTCATTGCGGCTGCTCAGTGCGCTCTCTTCGTTGCGATCCTTCTTCTAGGGTTCCTCGGGGCTGAGCCCTGCCTGTCTGCGCCGGTGGGCTACTTCCTCTGGATGTGGCTAGTGTCGACCGTCTCGTCGTCTATGGGGCTCTTCGTATCGGCTTGGCTCGATCGTAATGAAAAAGTCATGACGGTCGTTCCTATAATGCTTATTCCGCAGATCATGCTGGCGGGAGTCCTGGAGCGAATGCGCGGGCCACTTGTCGAGGTGGCGAGTTATGCAACATTCTCGCGATGGGCGACCGAGGGTTTTGCGATCGTTCAGGGCGAGGTGGATGGCGTGATCGATCCTGGGTCGTTACCGGCTCTTACCGGTCCTGTCGACGCGATCCGGGGTGCCGAACCTGAAAGGCTTGCTGCGGCGGGTCTCGGCCCGAACGGCGGGCTTCACGCGAACTACCACATGGAGTTGTTCGAGTGCCTGCCGGGCTACGGAACTCTGGGGCTGGATCTTGCGGCTCTGACGGTGCTGATGGGAGGGTTTCTCGGCTTGGCCCTCTGCTTCCTTCGGCGGATGGATGCGATTCGTTGAGCGGGGCAGCGGTCGTTGACGGGGCCTGGGCCATCACGACGCAGTTTTTCTGGGAAATCGCCGTGAATCACGCAAGCGGCGCTATCCTGCCGCCATGATGAAGTTGCCGAAGGGAGGGAACTGCCCGCTGGGTGCCGAGGTGGCCACCGTGAGAATCGCCTGGACGCCCGATGGAGGGGCGGTTGGTGCGCTGGCGATGCTGGTGGATTCGCTGGGGAAGTTGGGGGGCGACGGTCATGTGGTCCACGCGGGAGCGGGCGGAGGATCTGGCGTCGTTCTGGACGTGGTCGGGTCGTCGGGTCAGGCGAACTTTGCTGTCGATACCGGTAGGCTGCCCAGTGGGACTCAGAGCGTCGTTCTCTATGCCTTCTCACGGTCCGGCGGACTTCGCGGGCTCGGCTCGCTTGCCGTGGAGGTTGCGGGGGTTGCGAGCCACGAGGTCGCGGAGGAGGATCGTGATGCGCAGGTCGTCGCCGTCTGTGAGTTCTACTTGCGGAGCGGGGCTTGGAAGGTCCGGGCTCTGTCTCAGGCGAAGCCGGGCGATATGGATGCCGTGATTCGCGCTGCGGGTGGGCGAATCAGCGTGCTTCGGGATGTCGAGCAGGGTGGGGCTGGTGCCTCGACCGGGGCTCCCTCTCCGATCAATCTCACGAAGATCACGCTCGCGAAGAAGGGTGATGCCCAGAAGATCGATCTCACGAAGGGAGACAAAGAAATCGTCATCAACTTGAACTGGAACCAGAAGAAGAAGCTGTTTTCGTTCAAGGGTGCTATCGACCTCGATCTCGGGTGCTTTCTCGAGATGCGCGACGGGGGAAAGATGTGCATTGATGGGGTGCAGTTCGCGCGGGGGCGTGGTGGGCCGCGAGACAGGCTGACTCGCCAGGGCTGCTACACGGAGGCTCCGTGGGTGTGGCACATGGGTGATGATCGCTCCGGCGGCCAAATGGCCACGGGGGAGAATATTCTGGTCAACCCAAAAGGCTTTAGCGAGCTGAGGCGGATGACGGTCTATGCCTTCATCTATGAGGGTGCCGCCAGGTGGGCGGAGACCGACGCCGTTGTCACTGTGAAGGTTCCCGGTAGTCCCGACGTCGAGGTGCGGATGGGTGAGCAGGTCTCGCGGCAGATGTTCTGCGTGATCGCCGAGCTCTCGTTCGAGGGCGATCGTTCCGTAACCGTGACAAAGGAGTTGTCGTTCCATGGGCACCACGGAGAGGCGGACAAGGCCTGTGGATGGGGCATGCAGTGGGGGCCTGGAGGCAAGTAGGCTGTCGAACTCCTTCCCACACCTCCTTGATTCCAGTAGCTGGTCCCAGAGGCGGGTGGGGCTTGGGGAGCGGCCTCTGCGCATGGTTGACGTGGATCGGGAGATGCCGTACCGTGCAGCCCGAGTGGCATCAGGGCGGATCGGCGCCGTGGTGTCGAGAACTGGTTTCGCAGCTCGCTTCCCGGGAATCCGCTGGTGCTCGGCGGTGCCCCGATAAGCGGCTGTTCAGTGCGCGCAGAAGTGGAAGGCGAACATGGCAATCAACCTGGACAAAGGTCAGAAGGTCGGTATCGGGCTGCAGAAGGTTGGAATTGGCCTCGGCTGGGATCCGGCCGAGACAGGTGTCGACTTCGACCTTGACGCGTCCGCGTTCCTGCTGGCGGAGAATCGCAAGATTCCCGATGAGCGCTTCTTCGTGTTCTATAACAACCTGAAGTCGGGGGATGGAGCCGTCGAGTCCTCGGGCGACGATACGACCGGTGGGTCTAGCGATGGCGATGACGAGACCTTGATGGTCGACCTGGGCGCCGTCGATGCGCGGGTGATGGAGGTGCTCGTAGTCGTCTCGATTCATGACTACGAGGCTCGTCGGCAGAACTTCGGTCAGGTCCGCAATTCGTTCATGCGCATCTACAACGCGGTCACCAACGAGGAGATCTGCAAGTATGAGCTGGACGAGGATTTTTCGACCGAGACCGCGCTCGAATTCGGGCGGCTCTATCGCGGTGGGGGCGGCTGGGAGTTCGAGGCTATCGGCAGGGGTTTCGAAGGGGGTCTGCAGGCCTTGGTGTCGAAATATGCCTAGGAGGCAGGGTCACGGGACACGTCCGATCCTGGGCGCGAGGGCGCGTGCTGGGCGGAATGGTCTCCCGTGACCTGGCTCCTAGCTTTGCCGTGCTGCTGGGGTCGGATGGTTGAAGTCTCGATCTGCTGTTGTTCGAGTGTCGCGGTTGTGACTCAAGGAGGATCGGAAGGTGGTAATCAATCTCTCGAAGGGCCAGTCAATCAACCTGGAGAAGTCAGATCACGATCTTTCGTCCGTCACGATCGGGCTAGGGTGGAAGATTCGGAAGAAGACAGGGTTGCTGAGGGGGTTATTCGGCGGTGGCGAAGAGTATGATCTCGACGCTATCGCCTTCCTGCTCGACGCAGACGGTAAGGTCCGGGACTTGGGCGGCCAGGCTCTTGCCGGAAGCGACGTCATCTACTTCAACAATCTCCGCCACCCCTCTGGGTGCGTGGTTCACACGGGCGACAACCTCGTGGGTGGAGCCGGCGTCGAGGACGATGAGCAGATCGTCGTGAAGCTCGATGCCATGGACCAGAGGTTTCACAGGGTGCTGTTCCTTGTGAGCATCTACGAGGGAGCCAAGAAGAAGCAGCACTTCGGCGAGGTCGAAGGGGCGTTCATGCGGGCTGTCGATGCGAAGGGTAAGGAGATTGCTCGCTTCAAGCTCGGCGATGATGCCGCCTATGGTCAGATGCGAACCGTGGTGTTCGGTGAGGTCAGTCGTCAGGGATCCGGCTGGAAATTCCAGGCGATCGGTGATGCCTTTCCCACAGACTCATTCGTGGATCTCCTCAGGAAGCATCTTCCTTGATGGATCCGTGGGTTCCAGCGCTCGTCGAGAGCCTGCCTGGTCGTCGTAGAGCAGCGATCTGTGGTCCCTTGCGGTCGATTCGGTCTCTGCGTGGCCTCGTCGCTCGGCTCGCGCTACCGGGGCCATGTGTGGGCGGCCGGTCGCCCCGGGGCGACTTTTGTTCGCTCGTGGCTCCACGTTGGTTCGATCGGGGGTGTCTTGTGAGTGCTTCGGCGACCTGGGTTGCAAGGTCTGCGATTAGTCCTTTCACGGTCGGTGCCATGTGCATCGGTGAATAGAAAATGCGAAAACTACCAGTTTACCTATTACTGGATACGTCCGGTTCGATGCATGGCGAGCCAATCGAGCAGGTCAAGAACGGCTTGCAAATGGTGGTGTCCGCGCTCCGGCAAGATCCTTACGCCCTCGAAACCGCCTACCTGAGTGTCGTGACCTTCGATACGAATGCTCGGCAGGTGGTGCCTCTTACGGAGCTGACCGCGTTTCAGATTCCGTCTATATCGGCTAGTGGTGTCACGGCGCTCGGCGAGGCTCTCGAACTGGTGGCTGAGCGGGCTTCACAGGAGGTTGCGAAGAGCACTCCTGAGCGGAAGGGTGACTGGAAGCCGATGGTCTTCCTGATGACGGACGGTGCTCCGACGGATGACTGGAGGAGAGGGCTGGATCGTTTCAGGAAGGAGAAATGGGGCATCGTCGTTGCGTGCGCTGTGGACGACGGAAGTGTCGATGTGCTGCGAGAGATTGCGGGGGAGGCTGTGGTGAGTCTTCAGACGTCGGATCCGGGTTCGGTATCCGCGTTCTTCAAGTGGGTCTCTGCCTCCGTGAGCACGAACAGCGCGAAAATCGACTCCGGCAACAAAGAGGCCTCCGGCCTAGATGACCTCCCGCCTCCGCCCCCCGAAATCAACGTCGCTGTTTGAGTGCGTTCCATGCGACGCCTTCCAGTATATCTCCTGCTCGATACCTCCGGCTCGATGCGGGGGGAGCCGATCGAATCCGTGAAGAACGGGCTGCACGCGCTGGTGGCGTCGCTTCGCCAGGATCCGCATGCGCTCGAATCGGTGCATCTCGCGGTGTTCACGTTCGATCGTGAGGTGACGCTGCAGGTGCCTCTAACGGCATTGGAGGACTTTCAGTTGCCAGACTTCGGCACGCCGGACTCGGGGCCGACCCATCTGGGTTTGGCGCTGGAGGCGCTATGCAGGCAGGTTGAGTCCGACATAATTCGCTCCTCGGAATCGACGAAGGGCGACTGGCGGCCGCTGCTCTTCATCATGACGGACGGGAGCCCTTCGGACAAGATGAGATACCGCGAGGTGGTGCCGATTGTGCGCGGGTTGGGCTTCGGAATCATTGTCGCGTGTGCTGCGGGGCCGAAGGCGAAGAAGGACGAGTTGGCGCCCGTTGCGGACCAGGTTGTCGAGCTAGAGACGCTCGACGGAGCGGGTTTCCAACAGTTCTTCGAGTGGGTGTCGGTCGCCGTTGCGAATGGTAACAAGAGTATGGGGACGCAATCACAAATTGTTCTGCCGGCTCCACCAGCCAATGTGAAACCAACCGTGATCTAGCAGGCTGGGTCACGGGACGTGTTCCGAACCAGTGCGCGAACTCGTGCCAGGGACGAAGCCGGGAAACGCAGCCGAATCGGGTAGATTCGGAGAGGCTTCGCGGCGATGTCCTGGGTGAGAGGGCGCGTGCCGGGCGGAATGGTCTCCCATGACCCAGGCTCCCAGTGATGAATTCTTGTCTTTCCCGTGTCCTGCATGTCGCTTGTGAGGCGAGCGTGTGCGGAATGTGGGCAATTCTGGCCGGGCTTGCTCGATACGATGTGAGGGAGTGCTCTTCGTCTGTGCGGCTCGGATCCCTGGGCCATTTTCGCCTCCGATGGCATTACCTGCCCCTATCGTCGAACGAACGAGTCGACTGGCCGAGGCCTGATCGAGTGTAGACCATGGCTCATACCGACCACCCACATGAATCGGATCCGAGACGGTCAGGCCGAGAGGCTGGAGCGGAGCCGGCTTCGGATTCAAGGGGCGCAGGTCGCTCACCATCCCAGGAGGACGGTGAGCCGGGCGGCGACATCCATGATGCGAAGGATGGTCTCGGCGCGTCTCCGGGACCTTCCGAGAGGCCTGTGGACCGGCGATCTTCATCCGGGGCGGTCGGGGGGGGCTCTCGGCCGACAACCGGTGCCTCGCCGCCACGGGATCCGTCCGTGGAACCGCTCTCGACGGTCGATGAGATCGGTCAGGGTCCGGAGGGGGCCGCAACTCCTGCGAATGTCGTGCGCGAGGAGGAGGCGAGTGAGGGTGCGGCGTCGTTGGACTCTGATGCTGCTCCTCCGCTTGTCTCATCGGGTTCGTCGCCAGGTCGACCAGACGAACCCATTGTCCGATCGAGCCGTCCTCAGGCTCCAGGCGATAGGGCGAACGCCGGTCCGGAATCGGGTCATGTAGCTGATCCGACGCGATCCACTCCGCCTCGGGTTGGACATGGACGTGAGTCGTCGGGGCAATCCGATTCCCCGGAGCGTCGGGATTCCGGCCTGAACGTTGGCTCAATGCCTCTTCCGAGGCTGGATGTCCGATTGCCGAATGGCACGGTCGGAAAGCCTTTTCGGGCGAAGCTTGAGCTAGGGGGCGCGGAGGAGGAGCTCTCTAAGCTCGAAATAGAGGGGCTGTCATCGATCGGTCTGGGGTTCGATGTCCAAACTCTGGTAGTCAGCGGCACGCCGATCGAGGCGGGGGAGTTCGTCTTGCGTGTCCACTACAGGCCGAGAGCGACTCCGGCGAACCGTCCTGACTCGACGGTTCCGATGAATCTGCTGATCAATCCAGATCCTCGTTCGCTCTGGAAGGAGCGGGAGCCTGACCCTGGCCTTCCATACCGGAAAGATCATGTGGATAGTCGGCGTGAGTGCATCGACGAGGTCCTGATGGTTGGTGCGAGCCGGAGGGGGCGCTCCCACGCCCATACTGGAACATACCGCGATGACGATTTTACGTTGCGAGCCGCCAGCAATGGTTGGTTCATCATTACCGTCGCGGACGGGGCTGGCTCCGCCAAGTATTCTAGACGTGGTTCGGAGATCATGTGCAGCGTCACGACAGAGCGGGTGCAGTTACTCGCCGACGAGCACCTCGCGGGTGACTTCGAGGTGAATGTCAAGAGCTACCGCAGCGACCCGTCTCATGAGAATGAGCGAGAGATCCGGAGTGGGCTCTATGCAGCGCTCGGGAGTGCCGCTTTCGAGGGTTACAAGGCGATCGAGGCGGAGGCGAGGCAGAAGAGCGCGGAGTCGAAGGACTACGCGACCACGCTGGTGTTGACTATCTGCAAGCGTTACTCGTTCGGGTGGTTCGTGGGATGTCTTGCCATTGGCGACGGAGGGGCTGCCCTGTTGCTCTCCCCGGAGCAGGGCGGGGCTCGGGTTCTCAATACGCCGGAGGGGGGGGAGTTCTCCGGTCAGACTCGCTTTGTGACGATGCCGGAGGTCTGGCGGGACAGCGCCGAGTTGTTCAACTCTCGCATCAAGTTTTCGATTGTGCCGGACTTCGTTGCGTTGCTGGCGATGACGGATGGTGTTTCCGATCCCTATTTCGGCACAGACTCCCAGTTCATGGACCCGGAGCGGTGGCTAGAGTTCTGGGGGCTGCTTGGCGAGTCAGTGAGGATCCGTAAGGACAATCCGCGCGTTCACCGGGAGCTATTGGAATGGCTCGAGTTCTGGGTCGACGGAGAACACGACGACCGCACCATTGCGCTTCTTCTTCCGTGAGTCCTCGTCATGCCAAGCACGGTCAGATTGAAGGCTACCGACGGCGCTGAGGTCGAGTTCGTCGATGAGATCATCGGCGCGGGGGGGATGAAGGACGTCTACTTCTCCCCTGACCGAAGCTACGTAGTCGCATTTTTTCGGGAGGCTCAGGATTTTAATGCCCGTAACCGGCTGGAGACGATCATCGGAGTCTACAGAGATCGGCTCTTTCAGACAACCGGAGGGGAATACTGGAGGAAGCTCTTCTGCTGGCCGACGAAGATGGTGGAATACGGGGGGCGTCTGGGTCTGGTTGCGCCCAGCTACGCTCCTAATTTCTTCTTCGAGCACGGCTCGAGGAATTCCGACTTCGTCGGTATACGCGGGAGGGAGAAGGAGGGGAAATGGTTTGCTTCCGCCAAACACCGGAAGAACATTCTCGACCCTCGGGAGAAGGGGGACTGGAGAAGCTACCTAGCCATATGCGTCAAGATCGCTCGGGCCGTGCGGCGGCTGCACATGGCGGGTCTGGCTCATTCGGACCTCTCCTACAAGAACGTTCTGGTTGATCCGTGCCGTGGAGATGCGTGCATCATCGATATTGACGGGCTCGTGGTTCCGGGGAAGTTTCCTCCAGACGTTCTGGGTACGCCGGACTTCATAGCGCCGGAAGTCATGGCGACACTCGGGCTTCCGATTTCCGACCCAAATCGGGCTCTTCCGCGTATCGAGACAGATCGTCACGCCCTCGCGGTGCTTGTCTATATGTATCTACTGTATCGGCACCCATTGAGGGGGCGAAAGGTGTTCGATGTGCATGATGATCAGCGCGACGAGTCGCTTCGGATGGGGAGTCAGGCTTTGTTCATCGAGCATCCGGAGGATAGTTCGAATCGGCCGGGGCCTTACGAGTTGCTTGACGCATTCTTGCCCTGGGGGGATCCCGCCAAGGTGCCGTATAGCGTTGCGGGACCCTACTTGAAGGAGCTGTTCGACAAGGCCTTCATCGATGGGTTGCATGATCCCTCGATTCGGCCTGCTGCAGATGCGTGGGAGATGGCGCTGGTGAAGACGGTTGATTTGATGCAGCCGTGTTCTAACGAGAATTGTGAGCAGAAGTGGTACGTCTTCGATAATACGAGGTCTCCCGCGTGTCCATTCTGCGGCACGCCATTTCGGGGGACTCTGCCGATTCTCAACATGTATTCTTCGCGGGGGAGTGGCAACTTCCGTCCAGATAATCACCGGCTGATGGTGTACAGTAATCAGTATCTATATCAGTGGCATGTCAATCGTCGATTGACCCCGGGTGAGCGTCTGACGTCGCAGCAGATGGAGCCTGTCGGCTATTTTGTCTTGCACTGCGGTCGTTGGTTGTTCGTGAATCAGAAGCTCAATCAAATGAAGGATGTGGATACGGGCGAGGCCATCAAGATCGGAGGTCATGTCGAGTTGACGGATGGTAAACGCCTCCTGCTCTCGGCGGAAGATGGGGGGCGTCTCGTCCATGTGCAGATCGCCGGTAGCGAAGGTTCCAATGAGGGTAAGCCATGAGCATGCGAAGACTTCCCGTCTACTTTCTGCTGGACTGCTCTGAGTCGATGATCGGTCCGGCTGTCAATTCCGTGCAGTCCGGCGTGGAGATGATGATTCGTGAGTTGCGTCGAGATCCGCAGGCGCTGGAGACCGCGTATATCAGCTTGATCACGTTCGATCGGGAGGCTCGGCAGATCCTGCCGCTCACGGAGCTGGTCGATGTTCAGGTTCCCGCCCTCAAGGTCGGGCCTGGAACTTCGCTCGGCGCTGGTCTGAAGCTGTTGAAGGACTGCATAGAGCGGGAAGCCAGGCGCACCACGAGTGACCGGAAAGGTGACTATCGTCCGCTCGTGTTCCTGTTGACGGACGGGCAGCCAACGGATGATTGGGAGTCCGCGGCTCGTGAGCTTGCGGATGCTTCGGCGAATCGGGTCGCGAACATGTACGCGATCGGGTGTGGTGAGGATGTCGACTTCGATCTCCTGCAGCGGGTAAGCGATATCGTCTTCCGCCTGGATGAAATGACCGCCGAGAAGATGAACAAGCTGTTCGTCTGGCTCACCGCATCGGTTCGAACCGCGAGTGTCTCCACTGGGTCGGAGAGCCCGGCTGACCGACTGGATCTGACGAAGCTTCCGTCCAGCGTCTCGAGAGTCGAGCCGGGATCTTATTCGCGGCCGAGCGGGCCGCCGCGCCAGGTGTTCGTGGAAGCGGTCTGTTCCAAGACCGCGCGGCACTATGTGATGCGCTACGGATACGATCCGGGGAGTGGTTGCTACGTGCCTACCGCCTCGCACCCGCTCGAGCAGGGGTCAGCAAGCAGCGGGCTGGAACTGCCACCCTTGGAGGCCTCACAGCTCGATGGTGTTCCTGCGTGTTGTCATTGCAACAGTTCGGGGGCAGGGGCATGTGGCTGCGGTACGGTGATGTGTATTTCGGTTCCGCCCCCGGAGACCGTTGTCTGCCCAGGCTGCAAGCAGAGCATCCGGCTCTCGGTAGGGCATTCGGATTTCAAGATCCAGCAGTCGGCCGGGTAGGGGGTTGTCGCATGATCCGGAAGAACCGACTCGGGGCGTTGAGCCCAGGCTGTTCGGCTGCCGGTGGATTGCTGCATTCGTCGCGGTTGCTCAGTCGAGCGGTGTGGGTCGTGGGATCCCCGCCTCTCGGCGCGAGTTGCTGCTGTGGACAGGTGGTTGGTCCTTGTAGGGTCGCCAATTCAGCTTCTGACACGGAGATGCAGACATGGTTGATTACATGAATGACTCACTTGCTAGCCTGAAGGCTGCGATCCTCGCGGATGGAGTCATCGATGATGACGAAGTCGCTCTGCTGCGGGCACGGCTATACGCCGACGGGGTCATCGATCGCGAGGAGGCGGACTTTCTGTTCGATCTCAACGACGCTGCGGGCGGGGAGGGTTCGGCGTCGAGCTGGGAAGCGTTCTTCGTCGAGGCTATCGCGGGTCACGTGCTCGGCGATGATCGATCACCCGGGGACGTGGATGATGAAGAGGCTGCTTGGCTCGTTCGGAGAGTTCAGGGGGATGGAATAGTCGACGGCTGTGAGAGGCGGCTGTTGGAGGCGATCCTCGCAAAGTCGAGGTCGGCTCCTGACTCCCTGCGCGAGCTGCTGTCCTGATCGTCGGGCTCCTTCTTCCCTTGTAGGTGTGTGGTTCAGTCGTCCTGGGTAATCATATGGGCATTCTCCTTCCGCTCCTCCTGATCTTCTTTTCCTGCCTGTTTATATGGAGGGCATGTGACGGGTTCGAGCGAGCGTCGGAGTATATCGGCCGTAACTTGTCCGAGGGCGTACGTGGGGGGACGATCAATGCGATCGCCAGCTCCGTGCCTGAACTCTTCACGACGCTGATAGCTCTCTTCGTGCTCTCGGACGAGGAGGGCTTCTCGGTGGGGATCGGCACCACGGCAGGAAGCGCTCTCTTCAACGGGATGATCATCCCGGCGCTGTGTATTCTGGCGGTAGTAGGCCGCACTGTGGGGGGCACTGCCGTCAGGTCTGTCAACGTGTTGCCAAAGGTTCTGCTGCGCGATGGCCTGGCGTTGATCTTCTGTGAGTTGGTGCTCGTGATCTGTATCAGTGGTTCGAGCCTTCACTGGTGGCAGGGGGCGATACTCATGGGGCTCTATGTTGGTTATCTTGCCTATATGTTGCTGTCGATGAAGGCGGTGGGGAGTGCCAAGCCAGATGACGACGACGACAGCGACGAGGATGGCGACGAAGACGAGGACGCGCCGCGTGGGGCAGTCGCGCGCGTGCTCTACTGGATGTCGTTGGGGCCGCTGCTCGATCTAGAGTCGATGCTCATCAAGGAGCGGCACGAACAACAGATCAGGGACGAAACCTGGAATGGGTGGCCCCTGCTCCTTCTGGCAACGGCAGTGATAGGTGGGGCCTGCTGGCTTCTCGTGCACGCTTGCGAGTGGCTTGGGTCTGGAAGCTATGCGCTGCTCGGGTGGGAGCTCGAGGGTTTTGGCTGGCCCGCAATGTTCGTGGCAGTGATCTTTGCGTCCATGGCGACCAGCGTGCCGGATACCGTGATATCTATTCGGGATGCGCGGGACGGAGATTACGATGATGCGGTTTCGAACGCCCTGGGCAGCAACATATTCGATATCTGCTTCGCGTTGGGGTTGCCGCTCTTCCTCTTCACGATCATTCATGGTCCGATAGTCATGGACCCTGCTATCGTGCAGCAGAGTTCGGAGCTTCGCATCCTGCTCCTGCTCCTGACGATTATCGGCTTCTCCATATATTACATCGGTCGACGGGTCCGGGATGACAAGGGCAGGGTTCTGGTGCAGATGGGCAAGGGAAAGGCTGTCCTGTTGATGTTGATCTACGGGGCATTTGTCGGCTACGTGATTTCTCGTTGCTCGGGTGAGGCGTGGTCGGGCCGCGTTTCCGAGGGACTTCAGGCCATCGCGGGTTGGTTGCCCACGCTCAATTGAGGTTCCGTGGTGTGGGCGCACCGGGCTGCCGGCTAGGCCTGGAATATGCGCTCGTCCCGGGTCGAGGGTAACTGTCCCGCGCAGCCCACCTGGAGTTCTGCACTCCGCGGGTGATGATCGGTCCTGCCCGGGGCTCTCGGTTGCACCGACGTGAGGATCGGGCCCAGCGGCTATGTCAAAGCGCGAGCCTCCGAAGTCGTGGCGGCGCGCCGGCCTTCCCGCCATGTCGCCCACCCCGCAGCTGCGCTCGCCGGTGGATGGCAGCCGGTTCAGGAGCCGTGAACGACGAGCGACTGCAGCGCGGCGGTGATCGCGGCCTGGCGATGTCCGGCTCTGGCCTGGGCGGCCCTGTCGCGCTTCCTGGCGGCGGGAGTCAGTTCACGGACGTCCTTGGCGGAGCCCGGCTGAGAGATCCGCTCGAGGACGTCATGCAGTTAGGCGGTGGCGTTGACGCCGTGCTCGCGGCAGGTCTGCAGCAGACTCATCAGGACAGCCGCGGACCGACCGGCCTCTTCATGGCCGATGAGGATCCAGTTCTTGCGCCCGACTGCGACCCTGCGCAGTGCGCGCTCCGCGCCGTTGTTGGTGATGTCGGGGATGCACCCGTCGAGCAGGTAGTTGGTCAGTGCCGGCCAGATTGGTTGGCGTCAATTACTCTTGTGCAGCGACGACAATTGGAACTGTGCATGTCGCAGCACGTTAGCTGCTTGTGGGTAAGTGGTTCGGGTTCCTTTTGAGTCGCTGCGCAGCTGTGGATCTGGTTCTCTCCGCGAACCATGAATCAGAGTCAGGCTCGCGCACGGCGTCCCGTTCAGCCCCCTCGTCCCGTTCAGCCCCCTCGTCCCGATCAGATTCGCAAGCCCGAGGGCTGCTCAGCGTCCCTGCAGGGATGCCCGATCGATGCGACAGGGCTGCGAAGGACTCGCCGGTGCAGTCACGCTCGGCCAGTAGGCGTGCGATCAGGTCGGGCAAGTGAACGGGCGGTCGGCCGCGGCGGCGGCCGCTGGGGGTGGATGACATGCGCCCAAGGTTGGCTGGGGTGCCGGCCGAACCCAGGTGAGGTCTCGGGGACAGTCGCGTCCAAATCACCGACCCCGTGACTTGCCCAGACGGACCCGCGCCAGGACGCTCCTGGGCAGCGGACCAGCTCGCTGGTGCGTGGACGAAGCCCGGGAGGTTGCTACGCCTGTTGAGCCCGGGCTTCGGCTTGTACGGGGAGGGACGAGGAAGCAGGCCGGGCCGGCGATCGCGAGGCCGGAGTCGTGATCGACGAGCGTCGGGGCGCGCGCTGGAGCGCCCGGGGAACCAGATCCACACCGCAGAGCGGGGATCAGGAATCAGAAGCAGGTCGGCTCAGGATCCCCGGCCGATGATCGGAATCCCGCGGTTCCTGGTGATCGTCGACACCAAGGTCCGCGGGTTCGTCGATCCTGGGGCATTTGGCGGCGACCGCAGGGGCGTGCGCTCGTCACCAGGGTGGCGACTCTTCGCGGCCGAACTCTGTCAGGGTCCGCGGTTACCAGACTTCCAGCTGGCCAGGCCTAATCCCAGGGCAGCAGATCTGCATCCGCCTTGGGCAGCGGTGGGGCCGCGACGATACGCCACTGCACGCCGACCGCGGAACCGTGCGGGCCTTGGTCGTCCCACTGGATTGAGACCGATTCATAGCGGCGCGTGCCGCTCTTCGGGTGGATTGAGACGATCGTCTCGCCTACCGCGGTCATCGCGCCGAAGATCGACTCGATCGGCGTGTTGCGGATCCAGTCCTCGTTCAGGAGGTCGAGCATCACCTCGATCGGCACGGTGACCGAGCGGGTCTGGGGATCGATCGCGACCACGACCCGGGTCCAGTACTCGAAGTCGCCCGACGTGGGGGTGCGCCGATTGTCGAGGAAGATCGCGACCTCGAGGTCGGTGACGCCGGCGGCCAACAGTTCGGGCGGCACGGTGACGGTGAGTTCGTGCCGGCGGAACCCGCTCGGAGCTTGCGGGGCGATCGGCTGGATCGAAGCCGACAGCGGCGAGAAGGCGCTCTCGGGGCTCCGTAGCACCAGGAAGCGGTCGGCCGACGCGGTCTGCATCAGGAGGTCGAGGTCGCCGTCCGAGTCGAGGTCTGCGAGATGGTCGCAGACGCCGACGGGGCCGGTGCCGGCCGAGGTCGCGGCGCCTGCGGGCGCGTCGAGCCAGCGGCTGTTCCCGAACGAAAGGGTAGCGGGCAGCCATGGGCTGAGTGCGAGGTCCTGGCCGTCGGCGGCGATGCCCACCAGGTCGCGGTGGCCGTCGCCGTCGGTGTCGACCGCGGCTGCGGCGGTGAGCGGGCCGACACCTGCCGGGCGCGGCAGCGCGTGCAGGAACGGCACCGCGTAGCCGGTGCCGGGCGACACCAGCAGGCCGGCGTCGAGCGTGGTGACGATCTCGTCCGCGCCGTCGCCGTCGAGGTCGACCAGGTCGACGTCGGCGATCGGGATCGCGTCGAGTGCGACGAAGCTCCGTACCACGCCGACTCCCGCGGGCAGGCCCTCGGCGAAACCGACCACGCCCAGGCCGGGGATGGTCAGGGTCCAGTCGGTCCGGCCATCGCCGTCCAGGTCGCCGGCGCGCAGCTGGTGCGGTTCGCCGAGGCCGGTCGGCAGCACCAGGGTGGTCGACCAGGTGCGCAGCACCGTGAGTCCGGCCAACGGGTCGCGACCGAACACCAAGCAGTCGACGTGAATCGCGAGCAGCTGGTTCTGGCTGTCACGGATCTCGCGGAGCACCACCGCATCGGTGTCGCCGTCGCCGTCCGGGTCGGCGGTGGCGATCGCGACCATGCCGGTGCCGAGCGTCCAGGTGGTCGGCTGCAGTACGAAGTCGCCGCCGCGCGGTCCCTGCCCGGGTGAGACCAGGTAGTCGAGACAGTAGATCGCCGGTTGGGTGGGATCGACGAGCAGCAGCGCCGCGTCGTCGCCCGCGCGCCCCCAGGTCGCCGCGCTCGTGAACGCCGCGGATCCGGCCGGGGTGCGGAGGTAGGGGACGTAGCGCCCGACGTCGGCGGTCTGCGCCATCAGCACCGCGAGGCTGCCGTCGTCGGCGAGGTACCAGGTCTCGGGGTTCCGGTCGCCGTCGAAGTCGCCGCTGCCGACCGCGGCGAAACGGCGCGGCGCCGGCTGCCCCTGGGGGTCGACGAAGGGCACCGCGGCGGCGTCGTCGGCGGCCAGCGGGTAGTGGAACGAGTAGCGCGGATCGTCGAGCCCGGCCGAGCCTACGGGGGGCGTTCCCGGTCCCTGGGGTGTCGCGCTCAACCAGGGGGCGAGCAGCGTGGACGCGAGGGCGGCGGTGGGCAGGTGGGGAGCGAGCATCGCGAGACTCCGGCGGGTCGGTGCCGCTGCGGGGGGATGGTCGAGTGTAGCCGTATACGGCTCCTGAGGTGCGGGCGCGCGGACGTGGCGATTGACTGATCCGGCGGAGAGTGCCCGACGGGGTGAATCGCACGAAATCTTCCCCAGGGTTGCCAGGTCGTCCTAACCCTTGGTCAGGCAGTGATCTGGAGCAATCCAAAAAGAAGGCAGGAGCCGGGCCCCCTGCCAGACGGACCGGCTCCTGCCTGCGGCCGGACCATCCAGCCGCGATCTCGGATGCCCCGCGGAAGCGGAAGCGCCGGTGCTTGCCGTGGCTCGGTGGGTCCGCCGGAGGCAGATCGCGAAATCGTCCGTCGCATCACCGGTCGATCGACCGGATCAGCGCGTCGAGGTTTTCGAGGAAGCCCTCCATCGCGTCGACGTCGATGTCGGCCGGCTTCGCCTCGGGAGTGTGCGAACCGAAGCTCGGGTCGATGATCCGCGCTCGCTCGGCGGCGAGTCGACCCTCCGCCTCCAGGCCGAGGCGTCGGAACATCTGTGCTGCTTCGGTCTGCACCACGAGGTCGCCCGGCCAGCGGTCGATCGCGCGGCGGATCGTGTCGAGCGCGCGGTCGGGGTCGTCCTGGAGTTCGGCGATGCGGGCCTGGAGGACCAACTGATGGGGGCTCTCGCCCTGGACCGGTGCCAGGATCCGGCTCACCGACTGCAACAGTTCGAGGCGTTCGGTGTCGCTCAAGGCTCCCGCCATGTCGAGCAGGTGGCCGGCGACGATGCAGCGGCTCTGTGGACCGGGGTCGAGGTCGAGCAGCGAGAACAGGTCGTCGCGCAGGCGGCTGCGTGATGGCCGGTCGGACAGGCGGCTCGCGGCGTCGATCCTGTAGAGCAGGACCTGTGGCATCGGCGCGCCGTAGACCCGCTCCGCCATGTCGAGGTCCGCGATCGCGTCGCGGTGCTCGTCGAGCAGGTGGTGGGCCTTGGCGCGGACGAACCACGCGCGTGCGAAGTCGGGTGCGCGGGAGATCAGTCGGCTGCAGCGGGCCACCGCGTCGAACAGCCGGGAACGCCGGTCGTCCGGCGACAGGGTCGAGCCCCGCTCGTCGCGTCCACCCGCAGCTTCCGCGACCAGTCGTTCCGCCTCGGTCAGCTCCGACTGCAGCTCGCGGGTGCGGCCTTCCTGTAGCAACGCGTAGGCACCGATCGCCAGGGCGATGGTCGCCACCGCCAGCGTGGTGGGCACCGGCCGCTCGCTGGTGTAGCGCCACGCGCGCTGCACCGGGCCGGGCATCCGCGCGCCGACGCGCTGGCCGCTCAGGAACGCCTGCAGGTCGTCGCGGAGTTCGGCGCAGGAGCCGTAGCGCAACTCGGGATGCCGCTCCATCGCCTTGTGGACGATCGCCTCCAGAGCTGGTGGCACCTCGGCGCGGCGTCGCCGCAGGCGGATGGGAGGCGCGTCGAGGACCTGCTTCAGCACGCTCTGCGCGGTCGGTCCTTCGAACGGCGGTCGTCCGGCGAGCAGGGTGTAGAGGGTCGCACCGAGGCCGTAGACGTCGGAGCGGGCACCGACCGCGGTGCGTTCGCCCAGCACCTGCTCCGGCGCCATGTACATCGGCGTGCCCACGATCGCGCCGCTCTCGGTCATCGATCCGGTGCCGGTCTCCCGGGCGAGACCGAAGTCGGTGATCACCACGCTGCGGTCGTCGCGGACGATCAGGTTGCCGGGCTTGATGTCGCGGTGGACGATGCCGCGTTCGTGCGCGAAGTGCAGCGCCGCGGCGACTTCGGCGGTCAGCGAGGCCGCATCGCGCACCGGCAGCGGGCCGACCTCGAGGCGTCGCTCGAGGTTCTGGCCGTCGACGAACTCCATCACGAACCACGACAGCCGGCCGCTGCGGCCGAGGTCGAGGACCCGGGCGATGCCGGCGTGCTCGACCTTGCGCATCAGCTCGGCTTCCCGGAGGAAGCGGGCCAGTGCCCGTTCGGTGAGTGTCAGGCTCGGCGGCAACAGCTTGACCGCCACGCGTTCGCCATCGGCGCGGCGGCGGGCCTCGAACACGATGCCCATCGAGCCGCGGCCGACCTCCCGGAGCACTTCGAACTCGGCCAGCGCCTCGTCGAGCGCGTCGGGCGTGAAGGTGTAGAACTCCGCGCGGTGTCCGAAGTCGGGTTCGCTGCCGGGTTGCACGGGAGGCGGGGAGTCGGGGGACGGTGGCCGGGGGTTACCGCAGCGCGGCTTCGATACGCTCGATCTGCCGCAGCAGCTCGGGGAAGTCGGCGAGGCGCAGCATGTTCGGCCCGTCGCTCGGTGCGTGCTCGGGATCCTCGTGCACCTCCAGGAACAGGCCGTCGATGCCGCAGGCGACCGCGGCCCTGACCAGATAGGGCACCCGAGTCCGGTCGCCTCCCGACCTGCCGCCGGCACCGCCCGGGCGCTGCACTGAGTGCGTCGCGTCGAAGACCAGCGGTTGGCCGAAGCCGCGCACGGTCGGGAAGCCGGCGAAGTCGACCACCAGGGTCCGGTAGCCGAACGACGTGCCCCGCTCGGTCGCAAGGACCTTGTCGTTGCCGGTCGACGCGACCTTGGCGAGCACGTGCTCCATGTCCTCGGGGGCGAGGAACTGGCCTTTCTTCACGTTGACGACCTTGCCGGTCTCGCCGCAGGCCAGCAGCAGGTCGGTCTGCCGGCACAGGAAGGCCGGCACCTGCAGCACGTCGACGACCTCGCCGGCGGCGCGAGCCTGGGACTCGGTGTGGACGTCGGTCAGGATCGGCACGTCCAGCGCATCTCGCACCGCAGCCAGGATGTCCAGGCCCTCGTCGAGCTCCACGCCGCGGAAGCTGCCGACCGAGGTCCGGTTGGCCTTGTCGAAGCTGCTCTTGTAGACGAACGGCCGGTCGGCGGCGCCGCAGGCCTCGGCGAGGGCGGTGGCGTGGCGCAGCGCGTGCTCGCGGCTCTCGATCACGCAGGGGCCGGCGATGACCGGCAGGCGGGCGCCGCCGCCGAAGGTGACGTCACGGGCCACGACGGGCCGGGTGCTCGGAGGGATCACCCCGGCGAGCATAGCGCGGAGCCTCGGCGCTGGTGCCGCCGATCACCCGTGCCGGCCGGCGTCGAGGGCGGGATGATCGGCGGGTACCGCGAGTCGCAGCGGCGGTCGATCCGCCGGGCCGATCCGGACCGGCGTGGTGCCGAGCGAATCGCCGTCGATCTGGGTCGCGGCCGGGGTCGCCGCGGTGATGCTCAGGGATCGGGTCTGGTGGAGTTCACAGTCGCGCCCGGAGCGCAGGCCCGACCACCAGGCGCGCAGCGCGGTGCGTAGCCACTGCCAGCGCGTCGACTGGTGGAAGCACAGCAGGTGCAGGTCGGAACCCGAGGATGGGGCGACCTCGGGAGGCAGGCGGAACACGCCGCCGTAGTTGCGGATCCGGGTCACGAGGACCTGGCTGAGTCCGGCGACCGTCCGGCCGTCGTCGAGCGTGGCGCAAAGGTCGGTGCGCGGTCGGCGCGCCGCGACGCGGAGCACCGGCCAGACCCAGCCGATCCGTCCGAGTAGCGGTCCGCGTCGCGACGACTCGAGCTCGAGCACCATCGCGGCATCGACGCCGGCGCCCAGGAACTGCAGGAAGGGGGTGCCATCGGCTTCGAAGACCGGCAACGGGATCGAGTGGCCGTCGAGGATGGCCTGGGCGACCTGCGCCGGCCGGGTCGGCAAGGCGAGTTCGCGGGCCAGCACGTTGCCGGTTCCCGACGGCATCAACGCGAGCATCGGGCTGTCGATGGGCAGTGCGCCGGCCACCGCGCGCACCGTCCCGTCACCACCCACCGGAACGACCACGTCGATCTCCGTCGCGCTCGAAGCGCCCGCGTGCGCCACCAGGTCCGCGAACGATGTGGTGGGGTGTAGGGTCACCTCTGCGCCACGGGCCGTCAGTTCGTCCCGCAGTCCATCGGCCCGGCGCAGCGCGCGGCCATTGCCGGCGATCGGATTTGCGAGGATGAGGACGCGGACCATGGAGGCGTAGAGATGATACGCGGCATGGGTGCGTCTCCACGTGTGATGCTCACCGGGGCGACCGGCTATCTCGGTCATCACCTGATGAGGTCGCTGAGCGATGCGGGTGCCGATGTGGTGGCGCCCGGCCGTCGGGTCGGAACTGGCGGGTCGCTCGATCTCGAGGATCCCGACGGCTGCGCGGCCTGTGTCGAGCGGGTCGGTCCCGACATCGTGATCCATGCCGCGGCCATGTCCCGGATGGGCGATTGCGAGGCCGATCCGGCCAACGCCGAGCGGTGCAATGCTCAGGCGACCGCGGCTCTCGCTGCTGCGGCTCGTCGCATCTGCTACGTATCCACCGACCTGGTCTTCGACGGTGACCGCGCGCCCTACCGCGGAGATTCGACCGCCGAGCCGCGCAGCGCCTACGGGGTCAGCAAGCTCGCCGGGGAGACCGCGGTCCGTGACCGGGCGACCTCCGGTCTGGTGGTGCGGGTGCCGCTGCTGTTCGGTCCGAGTTTCGACGGGCGTCGCGGGGCGACCGACATGCTGCGCGCCGCGCGTGCCGACGGGCGGCAGCTCGGTCTGTTCACCAACGAGTACCGCACGCCGCTGCACGTGGCCGTCGCGGCGCGGGAACTCGTGCGGCTGGCGCTGGGGGACCGCACCGGGGTCGTTCACCTCGCGGGTCCCGAGCGGATCTCGCGGTTCGACTTCGCGCAGCGGTTCGCGGCGGCGCACGGCGCGGATGTTCTGGGCGGCGTCGATCCGGTGGTGTGCGACGACGCCGACCGTCCGCGCGACGTGTCGATGGTCGGCGACGTCGAGATCAGCGAGTCCCTCGACGCGATGTTGGCCGAGAGCTGACGATCAGCCTTTCACCATCTCCCAGATCTCGGCGCCGAGGAAGTCCCATGGGAGTCGGCCCTCGTCGGTCTGTTCCGGGTCGGCCGAGAACTGCACGTCGACGAAGTAGAGGATCTGGGCCCGATGGGTGCCCAGGTTCGCGCAGCCGTGGGCGACGCCGGGGGGAATGCGCACCAGGCGACCGTTGCCGTCTCCGAGGACCAACCGCATGGTCACGCCCTCGGTCGCCGATCCCTGCCGGCAGTCGTGCAGCACCAGCAGCAGCTTGTCGCGCGGCGGCACATACCACACGTCGGTCTGGCGACGGTGCATGTGGTAGGCCTTGATCGCCCCCGGCTCGACCTCGCTGTAGTTGATCTGCCGGACCTCGAAGCCGTCCAGCTGCGCGTGCCGGCCTTCGCTGAGTCGGCCCAGCTCGGTGATGGCGCCGCCATCGTCGTTGAAGCGGCGCAGTTCGACGATCTCGACGCCGTCGATGCGGCGGGCCGGGCTGTAGTCCTGGTGGAAGAAGGCCTCGCGGGCCCGGTCGGTCAGCTCGAACGTCATGGCGGGAGGTTGCCCGTGGATCGGGCATGGTTCCAGCATGTCGTCGGCAGAGCGGGGTGCCAGCGTTCATCGGGGACAACCCGGGGCCGGCACCGCACCGCGGCGCGGGTCCGACTCAGTCGGCCTTGCGCCAGCGTTCGCCGCCGGCCCAGCTCTTCGGAACCTGCAGCACGAGCTTGTGCTGGTAGGCGCGGCCACGGGCCTTCTGATCGACCGGCACGCCGAACTCGATGGTGACGTTCTCGTGGCCCTCGGGCCGCGCCTCGATCGCGATCGAAGCTTCGCCTTCCTCGTACTTCCCGGACTCCAGCGGGCCGCTGGCCTGCCAACGGGCCACGTAGTCACCGTTGTGGTCACGCAGCAAGAAGCTGTGCTCGTCGGTGGGGACGACGATGCCACCCGGGTTGAAGCGCACGAAGGTCACCGGCCCGGCCGTGACGTCCTCGTCGGTGATGCCGAAGCGGCGCAGCACCTTTTGCCAGTCACCGGAGGCCGCCTTCTCGGGATCCTTCTCGGCGGCCTTGATCGCCTTGGCGGCTTCGCCGACAGCATTGCGCAGCAGCTTCGGAGCACCCGCGTGGCGGAACACCAGGGTGTAGATGCCTGCCGGGACGGCCGGAGACTGGAGTTCGCCCGTGACGGCCAGCGTGCCGAGCAAGATCGGGCGGTGGCCCTCGACGGTCTGCTCGTGCAGCTTGTTGAGGTTCAGCTTCTCTTCGGTCGCGTGCGACATCGGTGCGAACGAGAGCGCGTGGTAACCGGCGATGCGCTGGTCTTCGCCCGTGAGGTCGTAGCGCTCGAGGCCGACCTGGTCGGCCATGTTCGGCTTGATGCTGCCGGGGAAGTAGGACTTGTTGTAGTCGAACTTCTCGCGCGAGGAGAGGAAGTCGAGGCCGGGGCGCTGGCTCTTGGCGACGCGGAAGCCGAGCGCTTCCATCGTCTGCAGCGACTCGGTGGGGGCACGCAGGCCGATCCGGTAGTCCGATCGACGTTCCGAGGCGTACATCGCACCCTTGCAGACCACCATCGAGCCCTTCCATTCCGGGAAGTAGGCGTGTGCGGCGGCGACCTTGGAGTCGTCCTTGTCGCGGAACAGCTTCTCGCGCAGCAGGTCCTCGCGTTCCTTGTTGAACTCGGAGGTCTCGACGAACGGGAAGAAGCCGAGTGTGCCGGTCCATTCCCAGATGCCGAGGACCATGTCACCGTGGCCGAAGGGACCCTGGGTCAGCTCGCCGAAATGGCCGACCTCCCAGAGGCGGTCGTGCTGCATACCGCGGGGCACCGGGATGGCGTTCGGATCGTCGCCCCACAGGAACTCGTTGTCGGAGGTGCCGCGCGCCGCGTAAACCCACTCTTCTTCCGTCGGCAGCCGCATGCCGGCCCAGGCCGCGTAGGCCATCGCGTCCGACCAGGACACGGAGACGACCGGGTAGTTGTCCATCTTCACCGACTGGGTCCGCGAGAGCCTGTCCTCCGGGATCGCGAAAGGCAACTCGCGCCAATTCTGCAGCCAATAGAGGATCGCCGCGTCCTTACCGGCACCCGGATGCTCCTTGCGGATGTCGAGGATCCGGGATTCGTAGTCGTCCTCCCGTCCGTAGCGCCACCAGTGGAAGGGGAACCGGTGCCCGGTCGCCTTCACGAAGATCTCGTACTCGGCATTGGTGACCGGGTACCGGCTCATCAGGAACGGCTCGATCCGCACCTCCTTCCGCACACCGAGTTCCGCCATCATCCGGCGGGCGTCGTCGACCCGCTGGCTGTCGGTGAGGAACATCTTCTCCTCGAGTTCCACGATCTGGTCGGGCTCCAGACCGAGCTTGATCGTGGCACCGGGCAACGGGATCAGGTTGCCAGGCAGGATGGGCACGTCGTCGGCACCCTTCGGCTCCGACGGTGTCTGGGCGGCGTCGGCGACGCGGCTCGACCGACGATCCTGCGCCTCGAGTTCGGTGGAAGCCGTCAACGCCAGGAACAAGCCGGCGGTGAGCGGCGCGAAGGTCCAGGAGGGAGTGGATCGACGCATCGGTACCTTGGTGGATACGAACACACCCGGCATCGGCCGCCAGGCCGAGACCGGAGGGGTTTCGGTTTCGAACGCCATGCGGGGTGCGAGTGCACGGCGCGGGCCAGGGAAGCGTACGATCTTGCCCGCGGCAGGGGGGGGCGGCAAGGCCCCCGTCGGAGCGTGGCGGGGTGGAGTAGGGCGTCTTCGCGGCGGCGGGGGCTGCCGCCCCACCCTGGGCTCGACCGGGCGCGGAGGCGGGGAATCTCCCGCGACCGGGGCGCCGGGGTTCAGCCGAACAGGCCGCCGGCGCGTGGCGCGAAGAAGCGGCGGCCCTCGCGGGCCAGGCCGTCGGCGACCATCGCGGCCAAGTCGGGGTCGAAGTGGCGGCCTGCCTGGTCACGAAAGAATTCCACGATCTCGGCGATGCTCCACGCGGGCTTGTACGAGCGGGCCTCTGCGAGCGCATCGTAGACCTCGGCGAGGATCAGGATCCGTCCGGGGAGGTCGACCTCGTCGCGCGCGAGCCCGTTGGGGTAGCCGCGGCCATCCCATCGCTCGTGATGTTGGAGCACCCAGCGGCGCACGTCCTCGCAGTCCTGCAGGTCGGCCAGGATGTCGTAGCCGACTCGCGGGTGGCGCATGATGATCTCGCGCTCGTCCGCGGTGAGAGGGCCCTCCTTGCAGAGAATCGTCCGCGGCACGGCGATCTTGCCGACGTCGTGCAGGAGGGCGGCGAGGCGCAGCTTCTCGCGGACGTCCGCGCCCAGGCCGCAGCGTTCCGCGAGGCGGTCTGCGAAGCGGACCACCCGCTCGGCATGTCCGCTCGTGGTCGGGTCCTTGGCTTCGATCATCCGTGGCGCGACCGCTGCCAGGACCCGGTTCTGTGATTCCAGGAAGCGGGCGCGCCGCTCCATCTCGGCGGTCTCGATCGCGCGCTCGCAGGTCTGGATCAGGATCTCCGGATCGACGGGTTTGACCACGATCTCGCGGACGCTGCTGCGGAGCGCTTCCGCGGCGGCTCCGAAACTCGGACGCCCCGTGAGCAGGACTACCGGAGCGTCGGGACAGAGCGCGCGGGCCGCGTCGGCGACCTCGTAGCCGGTGTTCCGCTCTCCCAGGTAGAGATCGGTCAGCACGAGTTCGAAGCTGTCGCGACCCAGGATCGCGCGGGCGAAGTCCGCATCCTCCGTGCACAGGGTCTCGTAGCCTGCTTCGGTGAGAATGGAATCAAGGGTGCCGAGGGTCAGCGGGTCGTCATCGACGACCAGGATCCGGCGCCGCGTGCCTGGTCGCACCAAGGTGCGAGGGGAGTCGTCCAGGGCGGTCACGTGGTTGGGTCTCCTGACGAGAGAGTCGCGGTTGCGCCGCGGCGAGATTGCGATGCAGGACGAGACGGTAGCTTGCGCCTTGCCGGAACCAAGTCTCCCGTCCGAAATCCGGTCGGACTTGCGGTGCGAGGCGTTGGTTGTGCGGAGTCCTGGGGAAACATCGTTGAGAAGATGGTGGCGAGCCGTGGAGGGTCTGGGGAGTCTTGAGCAGTTTCCGGATGGGGCGATTCCCAGCTCTCGGAGCCCTCGAAGGTGCGGGTTGCGGGCTTGTGCAATTGCCCTGCCGATCGCCCTGCTGGCATGAACGAGTCGGATCGTCGCATCGAATTCGAGGTGGTCTTCGAGGACGCCGGACGGCGCTTCGACGTGACGGTCGCGGCCGCTCTGGAGCGGGCCGGCGACCCGATGGGCCGTGCTCACGCCAAGCGGTTGATCGCGAGCGGCGACGTGCTCGTGGACGGTCAGCGGGTCAAACCTGGTCAAACCGCTACGGTCGGTCAGCGCGTGGTGGTCCGTCTCAGGGCTGGGATCGATCAGGACGACGTGGGACCGGACCCCTCGGGATGGGCCGAGGGCCTGCGGGTCCTGTTCGAGGATCCCGAGCTGGTCGTCATCGACAAGGCGCCGGGGATGGCTGCCCATCCGGCGGACAGCTCCCGCATCGTGTTGCCGAACGTCGCCCAGGCGGCTCTGGTCCGCTATCCGGACCTGGCTCCAGCGGCCGGGGAAGGGCGCGCCGGAATCGTGCACCGCCTGGACCGAGAGACCAGCGGCGTCATGGTGCTGGCGCGCGGCGATGCCGCCCTCCACGCGCTCAAGGGCCAGTTCAAGGGCCGCACCGTCGAGAAGGAGTACCGGGCGATCGTCTTCGGCACGCCGCGGTTCGACTCCGACTGGATCGAACGCGCGATGCAGCCCCATCCCCGTCAGGGTGACAAGATGGTGGTCGTCCAGGAGGGCGGCAAGCCGGCCAGCACCCTGTACGTGGTGGAGGAGCGCTTCGATGGCTTCGCGCACGTCCGCTGCCATCCGAAGACCGGCCGGACCCATCAGATCCGGGTCCATCTGACCAGCATAGGGCACTCCCTCATCGGCGACCGCGTCTATGTGTCCCGCAACGCCCAGCAGCGGCAGTTGCCCGAAGGAGCGCCCGACCCCGGCCGGCACTGCCTGCACGCGCGCCGACTGACATTCGACCATCCGCGCACGGGAGAACGGATGAGCTTCGAGGCCACGATGCCTGTGGACATGGCTAACGTGCTGGCATGGTTGCGTTCCGAGCGGCCTGTGCGGGATTGACTCGCGCCGGATGGAGCGTCTGTGTGCTCGCCGCGGTCGCCGTCCCGGCCCAGGACGGCTTCGTGTCGTACGGCGGTCCCGTTCCGGCGCCGATCGGGCTGGTCCGCGATTCGCCCACGAGCGCGTTCGTGCTGCGTGATGGAATCCTGCATCGGGTGCGTGGTGACGAGAGCCATGCTCTGGCGTCCACCGCGCCACTGGGGCCGGGTCGCGGCTACGCGCTGGCCCGCCACCCGCAGGACGGGCGGGTCTTCCTGGCCGCGGAACGGGGCCTGTTCGTTCTCGATGCCGAGCACGACGTCCTCGACGCACCGTCCACCCGCGATGGCTTCCCTGAGGGCTCTCCCCGAGGCGTGCACGTCGACGCCGAAGGCCGCGTCTGGCTGCTTACCGATCGGGCGTTCGGGGTTCTGGATCCCCGCTACTTCCAGGGGCGGACCTTCGACCGGCGTGACGGACTGCCGGCGCCACCCTTCCGAGCGCTCGGTGCGACCGACGACGGTCGGTTGGTGTTGGTGACGGAGTCGGGAGCGGCGTTCGCCTACCGGCCCGATCGCGGACCGGCGCCGTCTGCTCGGCTGCTCGGGGATGCCGCAGACGGACGGCTCATCGGCGCATCCGACGGCACTGCCGTCGTCGACGTCGAGGCGGAGGCGCGCGGTGGCGCCACGTTGCGCTTCCGCCGCGTGAACCATCACCTGCTGTACCCGCTGGAGGCCGGGCTCATCCACGGTCTGAAGCCGGGTTCACACGGTGTCGAGCTGGTGGTCGAGGACCGAGACCTGCGTGCTCGCAGCCTCGGCACGATCGTCGTCGACGTGCCCTATCCCGAAGCCTTCGACACCAGCTTCCTGCCCTACGCCGCGCTCGGCGGCTTCGCGTTGCTGCAGCTCGCCTTCCTGCTGGTCGCAGCTCGTCGCGGCCGTCTCCGCAACCGTTGGCGCCACGCGATGCTCTCGGCTGGGCTGTCGTTCTGGATTGCGCTGATGCTGCTGGCTGGGGTGCTGCGCTACGGCAAGGCCTGGCCGCTGATCGGCTTCTCGATGTACACCGAGACCTACGAGGAGGGCTCGGTCCTGTATCAGCCGCGCCTGCGCACCCTGCACTCCGACGGCACGCGGCAGGACCTCACGTTCCAGCAGGCCGGCCTGATCCAGGACGGCTACTGGCAGGTCGTCTCCGAGATCGTCCATGGGAAGCGCGGGCGCTGGCGTTCCTTCACGCGCCGGCTCGATCGCCGTCGCCAGCCGGGAAGCGCGCGGGTGGTCGGCTTCGAGATCATCGACCATCGCGTCCGGCTGACCTCGGACGGCCCCGTGGACGTGGCGCCGAACGTCCTCCTGCATCACCGCGAGCCATGAGCAGCGCCGATCATCCAGTCGCTCGACCGGTCGGCGATGCATGGCACCGGTTCTGGTTCGCGCCCGCGTCGCTGGTTCGGCTCGGCATCTGGCGTGCGCTGGTCTGCAGTCTCGCGCTGCACGACGTCATGCTGATGCGTGGCATTCTCCGCCACGACGCGGCGCAATTTGCCGGCGCACAGGGCGCGCGGTCTTGGAACCCGATCTACCTGTTCGACCTGCTGGGCATCCAGCCGCTTTCGCCGTTCGGCGTCGAGGTATTGCTCGTCGTCGCGGTCGCGTCGCTTGGCTTCGGCGCCTGCGGCCTGTTCGCACGCACCAGCTGCGCGGTGGGCGCGGTGGTGTTCTTCTTGGAGGCCGGGCTGGTCTACTCGTTCGGCAAGCCGCACCACGACAAGGTCGCGCTGGCGTTCGCGCTCGCCGTGCTGCCGCTCGCTCCGGTCGGGGCGCGGGTGTCCCTCGATGCGATCCGCCTCGCGGCTCGTGACTCCGGTCCGCTCCCGTCACTCTCGGAATGGGCCGGCTGGCCGATCCGCGTCGCCCAGGTCGCGGTCGCCACCGGCTACTGCCTGGCTGGATCCTCGAAGCTGTGGATGGCGGGCCTCGACTGGTTCAACGGCTACAGCCTGCAGGGCATCCTGGTCGGCCACGACAACCACTTCGCGCGGCTGGTGGCCGGCAACCTGCTGGCCTGCCGCGTGCAGGCGGTCGGGCTGGTCGCGACCCAGGCGCTGTTCCCGTTGGTGTTCGTGCTGCCGCGGCTGCGTTGGGTGTTCCTGCCACTGGCGGTGTCGTTCCATCTCGTCACCTGGGCGACGATGGACACGGGGCCGTACATGCGGCTTTGGCTGTTGGTGGCAGCGTTCCTGCCGCTGGAGCAGGTGCCGGTGACGCTGCGGCGCTGGATTCGCGAAGCAGGTGGGTTCAGGGCGCTTGCCGCGGTCGTGCTGACGTTGGGGGTCACCGGCTTGGTGGTTCGTGTGGTCGCGTTCTCCGTGCCGTGGTGGGGGCTGGGGCTCGGATTTGGACCACTCCTCGTGGCTGCTGCGCTCTACCTGACTGATCTCGGTCGTGGCGTGTTCCGCTACGACTCCGCGTCTCCGGCGCAGGTTCGCGCGGTTGCCTGGCTACGCGGTCTCGACTGGTCGAAGCGGCTGGTGTTCGTGGACGAGCCCGATGTTGGAGTGCCGCGGCTGGAGCTGGCCGACGGTCGCTCGTCGTCGGGTCGTTGGGCGGTGCGCGTCGCAGCACGCCGCACGCTCGCCGCGCCGTGTGCCCGGTGGCTCGCCCGCGGTCTGCCCGACGAGTGATCGGTTCGCGCGGGTTTGGTGAATCGTTGCGGCCGCCGCTACTGTGCGCGTGTGGTCGAGAACCGCTGGAGCGATGCCGGGGCCCGCGAGGCCGTCGAACGACTGGGCGAGGCCTGGGGTGAGGATCTCGCCCTGCGCGTCTACACCTCGCGGTTGATCGGTGCCGATCCCGGCCTGGTCCTGCACGGCGGCGGGAACACGTCGGTGAAGGTTCGGTTGCCGGACGCGGTGACCGGCGAGCCGGTCGAGGTGCTGTGCGTCAAGGGCAGCGGCTGGGACCTCGCGACGATCGAGCCGCCCGGTCTGCCCGCCGTCGAACTCGAGCCGCTGCGCCGACTGCGTGGCGTGCCGAAGCTGTCCGACGAAGAGATGGTCAACCAGGTGCGGCGTCGACTGCTCGACGTGTCGGCGCCGACCCCGTCGGTGGAGGCGCTGTTGCACGCGTTCCTTCCACACCGGTTCGTCGACCACACGCATGCCGACACGGTGCTGGTGCTCACCAATCAACCGAACGGCGAGGCGCTGATCCGCGAAGCCCTCGGCGACTCGGTGGCGATCCTGCCCTGGATCATGCCCGGGCATCCGCTCGCCGAGGCGGTGGCCGACGCCTACGAGGCGCACCCCGACTGCGAGGGGGTCGTCCTCCTGCACCACGGCATCTTCACGTTCGGCGACACGGCGAAGGACAGCTACGACCGGATGATCGCGCTCTGCGACCGGGCTGAGCGGTTCGCTGCCGAGCGACTCGGTGGCGCGAGGCCGACCTTCCTGACCGGGCCCGCGGCTGCGCCGGACCCGGCCGCTGCGGCCGCGCGAGCCGCCGCGGTGCTGCCCGCGCTGCGCGGCGCGTTGGCGATCCCGCGGGCCGGGGCCGAGCCGTCCCGCTTCGTGGCCGCGCTGCGCCAGGATCCCGAGCTGCTGGCCTTCGCCGGTCATGCCGCGGCTCGCGAGCTGGCGGCGACCACTCCACCGATCACGCCCGACCACGTGATCCGCACCAAGGGCAGCTACCTGACCCTGTCGGCCGCCGAGGCCTCCGATCCCGACGCCATACGCCAGGCGGTCCAGCGCTTCGGTGCCTCCTACCAGGCCTACTTCGACGATTGTGCGCCGCGCATGCCGGGTCGGGTCACGCGCCTCGACCTACGGCCGCGCGTCGCGGTGGTCGAAGGCGTTGGTCTGATCGGTTTCGGTGGCGACACCAAGGCTGCTTGCATCGCCGCCGACCTCGCCGAGCAGACGATCAGGGCCAAGGCCCTCGGCGCGGCGCTCGGCACCTACCGGGCGCTGGAGCCGTTCGAGCTGTTCGAGATGGAGTACTGGTCGCTCGAGCAGGCCAAGCTCGGCCGCTCCGTCTCCGCACCGCTCGCCGGACGGATCGCGCTGCTCACCGGCGCCGGCGGCGCGATCGGTCACGGCATCGCCCGCGAGCTGCTCGCCGCCGGCTGCCACGTGTTCCTCACCGATGTCGACCACGAGCGGTTGGAGCGGGTGGCCGGCATCCTCGCCGGGGACTTCGGCACCGCGCGCCTCAGCGGCCTGCCGATGGACGTCACCGACTCGGCCAGCGTCGCGGCGGGCTTCGCGGCCTGCGTGCGGGCCTTCGGCGGCCTCGACGTGCTGGTGCCGAACGCGGGTGTCGCCCATGTCAGTGAGCTCGCGGCGATGGACGACGCCGCGTGGTCGCGCGTGGTCGCGGTCAACCTCGATGGCACGATGCGGGTGATCCGGGAGGCGGCGCGGATCTTCGCGGTGCAGCAGAGCGGCGGACACGTGGTCGTGCAGGCCAGCAAGAACGTGTTCGCGCCCGGCGCCAGCTTCGGCGCCTACTCGGCGAGCAAGGCCGGTGCGCTGCAGTTGGCCCGCATTGCCGCGCTCGAGCTCGCGCCGCTCGGCGTGCACGTCAACGCGATCAATGCCGACGCGGTGTTCGGCGACGGCCGGGTCGACAGCGGGCTGTGGAGCGAGGTCGGGCCGGAGCGGATGCGAGCCCGCGGTCTGGATGCGGAAGGTCTGCGCGCCTACTACCGCGACCGCAGCCTGTTGAAGGTCGAGGTCACCGCGGAGGCCGTGGGGCGGGCAGTGGTGTTCTTCGCGTCGGGCCAGACACCGACCACCGGTGCGGTGCTGCCGGTCGACGGCGGCGTCCCGGGGGCCTTCCCTCGATGAGCGACGGCTTCTCCGCGGCGCCGGCGATCGAGATCGAGGGGCTCCGCAAGGTCTACGACGGCAAGGTCGTCGCGGTCGACGGGCTGGACCTGCGCATCGAGCGCGGCGAGGTGTTCGGTCTGCTCGGCCCCAATGGTGCGGGCAAGACCACCACCGTGGAGATCTGCGAAGGGCTGCTCGAGCCGACCGACGGCTCGGTGCGGATCCTCGGCCGCACCTGGCGCGATGACGCGAAGGCGATCCGCGAACGCATCGGCGTGTCGCTGCAGGAGACCCGGCTGTTCGAGAAACAGACCGTGCGCGAACTCTGCGCGCTGTTCGCCAGCTTCTACACCGACCCGCGGCCGGTCGACGAGGTGGTCGACCTCGTCGGCCTCGGCGAGAAGCGCGATGCCCGCTACAAGGCGCTGTCCGGCGGCCAGAAGCAGCGGCTCGCAGTCGCAACTGCCTTGGCCGGCAAGCCGGAGCTGCTGTTCCTCGACGAGCCGACCACCGGCCTCGATCCGCAGTCGCGGCGTTCGTTGTGGGACGTCGTGCGCCGGTTCCAGGCCGAGGGCGGCACGGTGTTGCTGACCACCCACTACATGGACGAGGCCGAGGTGCTCTGCGACCGCATCGGCATCGTCGACCACGGCAAGGCGATCGCGCTCGGCACGCCGCGCGAGCTGATCGCGGGGCTGGGCGCCGCGCACGTGGTGGAACTCGAGGCCGACGGCCTGGATCTCGCCGCGCTGCGTGGCGTGCCTGGGGTCGCCGAGGTCGAGGACTCCGCGGGCCGGGTGATCGCCACCGTCGAGCGGCCGCACGAGACCGTGCCGGCCCTGCTCGCCGCGGTGGCTCGCGCCGGCGTCGAGTTGCGCGGGCTGAGCACCCGCCACACCAGCCTCGAGGACGTGTTCGTGCACCTCACCGGGCGCACCCTGCGCGAGGACCAGCGGGAGGACGGTCGATGAGCTGGCTGCGATGGCGGGTGTTCCGCGAGGTCACCGCGATGGCGCTGCGTGACTACCTGCGCACGCCGGATGCGGTGTTCTGGACCTACGGCTTCCCGCTCGGGATGGCGGTGGTGCTCGGCCTGGCGTTCGGCGAGAAGCCGCCCGATCCGTCGCGGATCGTCTTGTTGGCCGAGCCCGCCGCCGAGTCGTCGGCGTGGGCAGGCTTCGAGAAGCCGGCGACCGATGGCCTCGCGGTCGAGCGATCCGACGACGCGGCGCGCGCCCACGACCGGCTGATCCTCGGCGCCATCGATGCGGTGTTGTCCGGCACGCCCGACCGGCCGGTGATCGACGTCGACGTCGCCCGTCCCGGTGCAGCACTCGCCGAGCTACGCATCGACGCCGCGCTGCGCCGCGCCCGCGGCGAGCCGGAAGGGCCGCGCGCCGAGATCCGGCCGGTCGACGAACCCGGTGGCCGCTACATCGACTTCCTGATCCCGGGCCTCATCGGCATCAACCTGCTCGGCGCCGGCATCTACGGGGTCGGCTACAACATGGTGCAGATGCGGGTGAAGAACCTGCTGCGCCGCATCCACGTCACGCCGGTCGGCCGCGCCGAGTTCCTGCTGTCGTGGCTCGCCAGCCGCTTCGGCCTGTCGCTCCTGCCGCCGTTCCTGATCCTGCTGTTCGGGATCCTCACCTTCGGCGTGCCGGTCGCGTCGGGTGCCTGGTCGTGGGTGGTCGCGCTGATCGTCGCCTCGGCGTTCTGCTTCGGCGGTCTCGGCCTGCTGATCTCGACCCGCGCACGCACTACCGAGACGGTCGGCGGCCTGATGAACCTGATCATGCTGCCGATGTGGCTCGGCGGCGGCGCGTTCTTCAGCAACCAGCGGTTCCCCGAGTTCGCGCAGCCGCTGGTGAAGGCGCTGCCGTTGACCTGGGTCACCGACGGATTGCGCGACGCGATGCTGGGCAGCAGCGGTGAGGGGTTCACAGCGCCGGTGGCGTGCCTGCTGCTGGCGGGGTTCGGCGCGGTGACGTGTCTGGTGTCGTTCCGGATCTTCCGGTGGACGTGACCGTCACGTGGCCTCGACCGGCCGAGTCTGGAACGCGGCCACCAGCCGCCAGGAGGTGGCTCGGCCTGGGAGGGGCAGCGGATCTACTGACGTTGGATGACCCAGTCCGCTACGTGGACCGGTCGAGCCGGGCGGAAACCCAGCTTGTCCCGGATCTCGGGCTGGTCTCCGCCGCGACGTGAGGATCGAGCGGAGTAGTCGCTGCTCACGTACGATCCACCCCGCGAGACCCGTCGCTCCGGAGTCGGAAGCACCAGTCTCAGGCCGTCGCCGGCGCGAGCTTCGTACAGGTACGACCCGTAAGGGTCGGCGCACCATTCCCATACATTGCCGTGCATGTCATGCATGCCGAACGCGTTGGGCAGCAATGATCCGACGGGCGCGAGCCCGGATCCTGCGCCGTCCTTGCCGATGTTGGCGTGACCGGCGATGGTGGCCGGGTCCGCCCCCGAGGACCAGGGTGAATGGCTCCGTGCGCGGCAAGCGGCCTCCCACTGTGCTTCCGTGGGCATCTTCAGGCCCCACTGGATGGCGAGTCGATTGCATTCGTGCCAGGACATCGGGATCCTCGGGTGGGTGGGGGCAGAGGGGCGATCCTGCGGGCTCAGATGGCTCTGAGTGAGGCGGCCCCACTGAGCCTCGGTCATCTCGTGCCGTGCGAGCAGGAATGGCTGCAGCGCGATCGAGTGGAGCGACTCTCCCGGATCCGACCTCGGGTCATAGTTCGGACCAGCCGGTTCCGTGGATTGGCTGCCGATCCAATAGTCTCCGCCCGGAACGAGCACGAAGACGATTCCCGTATCCTCTCCCACGTCGATGGCTCCGCGACGGTTCGAGGAAAGGGTGGGGACCTCTTCGAGGTCCGCCCCCGAGGGGCGGTGGTAGAACTCCAGGAGCTTCGTGTCGGGATTCACTCCGAGTGGGACGAGATCGTACTGCGGCTGCAGCTCGATGCGGGTTCCCTGGTAGAGCTCGCTCACCTCCGATCCGTCGGCGTTCCGGAGCAATTCATTGGCCTGCCTCCAGAGCTTGATCGTCCCCAGGTCGGCCAGCTCACGTAGGCTCTTGGCCATCTCCATGCGTTCCTCGACCGCTCTGGAATCGACGCGATCGAATTCCTCGAGGTCACGGTCCAGTTGCGAAAGCGAGTCATAGAGGAACTGGGCCCCCTCATCCTCGAACGTCCGGCGGAGTCCGGTGGTCGTGGCTGATCGGCATTGGGCCTCGAGTTCGGCGATCCGGGCTTCGGCCGACGGGTGGTCAGCGGTCGCAATCCTGGCGCGGAGCTCGAGGCCGAACAGCGTCCGCTCGGGCCAGACGCGCCCTGGAGCCAGACGCGCCGCCTCGTCGGCCGCTTGCAGGGCCTCGGCATCTCGCCCCAGGGCGAAGAGACCTTTGGCCAGCAGCTCCAGGAGTGCGCTCTGCTCGGCGCTCTTCGCGGACTTCGAGTTCGCGCGGAGCACGTCGAGGGTGCCCTGGGCCACGGCCCATGGGTCGAGATTCGGGATGGCCTCCATGATGAGGGTGAGAGGCCGCCGGACGGATTCGGTGCGGACCTGATCGAGGGTCTGGCGGAGCAGCTCGACCATCTCGGCTTCACGGCCGTAGAACTCCGGCTCGCGGCCGAATGCGACGAAGGCGCGGGCGTGATCGAGCACCTCGTCGACGGGTCTGGGCCACGCGGCCGGTCCACTCGTCAGAGGCTCGGGGGGCAGGCTGCTTCTTCGTGTCTCGAGAGTTTGCCTGAGCACCTCGATCTGGCGTCGGAGCGCGGCAGTTTCGTGGGGCGTGCCTGGCTGGGTGCGGCGCGTTGCATCGGGGTCGAGCGCTTCCGGAGCGAGCAAGGCAAGGTCGGTGGTTCCTGGGTGCTCGATCGCGATGGAGGCCAGCCGTGCCAAGGTGGCCTTGATCTCGAGGTGTTTGGCGCGGAGCGGCTCCGCGTGTTTCGCCATCCATGCCTGCATTGCGGCCAATCGCGTAGGAGACGGTGGGGGCAGGGCCTCCCGGTCGGCTTGCGCGGCATTCAGATCGACGATGCCGGCGAGCATGTTGAACTCGGAGATCTTCTGGTCTGCGCGTTCGTACTGCGCGTCGGCCGCGAGCTTGCCTTCGATCGCGAGGGCGAAGCCGATGATCAGTGCCGCGCCGCTGAGCGCCAGCGAGGTGACGGGGAGCCGGTTGCGCCGCACGAACTTCGATAGGCGGTACCAGGTTCCTGGCGCGCCGGCTCGCACGGGCTGGTTCTCGAGGTAGGCCCGGAGGTCGTTCGCCAATGCCAGCGGCGACTCGTATCGTTGGTCCGGTTCCTTGGAGAGCGCCTGGAGGACGATCCAGTCGAGGTCCCCCCGCAACTGGGAGCGAATCTGCTGCGTCCGGACGCGGTCGCTGGGGCGGCGGGGGGGATCGGTCTGTATGAGGTGGATGATCTCCGAGAAGCTCGAAGTTCGCAGGATCGTGGAGTCGATCGGAAGCGTCTCCGTGAGCAGTTCGTAGAGGACGACGCCGAGCGAGTAGACATCGGACCGGGTGTC
The DNA here is from genome assembly GCA_030432695.1 of bacterium. Lineage (GTDB taxonomy): Bacteria > Planctomycetota > UBA1135 > UBA1135 > UBA2386 > JAUILN01. Next base: position 581,860 of record JAUILN010000006.1, read on the forward strand.
GGCCTGCAGGCTGCCGGCGGCCTGCTCCGGACTCATGTAGGCGGGCGTTCCGAGCACGCTGCCGGGAACGGTTCGGAAGCGATCCTGCGGGGTCGCTTCGAGTGCCTTGGCGATCCCGAAGTCGATCACCTTCGGACTCGGAGGACCCTCGGACTGGGTGACGAGGAGGTTGGAGGGCTTCAGGTCGCGGTGGAGGACACCATTCTGGTGCGCGTGCTGCACCGCGTCGCAGATCTGCAGGAAGAGGTCGAGGCGGGCCCGGATGGGCAATCCGCGGCACCGGCAGTAGTCCGTCACAGGCGGACCCTCCACCAGCTCCATCGCGAAGTATGGACGCAGGGAATCGCCAACTCCCGCATCAAAGACCATCGCGATGTTCGGGTGGTTCATGCGCGCCAGAGCGTTCTGCTCGGACTCGAAGCGCCGAAGCACCTCTCGTGAGTCCATGCCTGGCTTCAGGACCTTGAGCGCGACACGTCTCTGGATCGGTTCGAGTTGCGTCGCCGAGTAGACGATTCCCATCCCTCCTTCGCCGATGCGTCGCAGGTCTACGTAGGGGCCGATCCGCTCCGGGTCTTCGAATTCGGCGGCGATCGCTTCCCAGGGGGCGGCCGGGGCCTCGAGGAACGAGCCGAGTTGGTCGCGTTCCACGGCCAGCAGGGTGAGCAGCTCGGTGAGTAGCGCTGTATCGCCGGCGCAATGAACTTCGCAGTACGCCCTGCGCGATTCCTCGGCGATGTCGCCCGCCATCACGAACAGTTCGAGGAGGCGGTCGTTCTGTTGCGGGGTCAGCATCTGGCTCCGGAAAGGCGCGGTCAGCTCAGGGCTCGCCGCAGCCAGGCGCGGGCGAACTGCCATTCCCGGTCGATCGTGCGCTCCGAGACACCGAACATCTTCGCGATCTCGGGAATGGTCACTCCGGCGAAGAACCGCAGCGTGACGATGCGTCCCGGCCGATCATGCATCGTCTGAAGCCTCTCGATGGCATCATTGAGTTCGAGGATATCGGCATCCAGGAGTCCCGAGTCCATTTCGATCCGGGTCGTGAGCGCCTCGTGATCTCGGTCTCCGCCATGCTTTGCGCGGCCGCGACGTCGAGCCTGATCGATCAGGATGTTGCGCATCGCATTCGCGACCGCGCCGAAGAAATGCGCGCGGCTACTCCATCCGGACAGGGGGCCGCGTTCGAGCCTCATCCACGCTTCGTGAACCAGGGCAGTCGCTTGGAGCGTCAGCTCGGCCGGCTCTTTCCGGATACGTGCTTCCGCAATGCGTCGCAGCTCATCGTAGACCACTTCGATCAGCTGTTCCGAGGCCGCTGCTTCGCCCTCGTTGATCCGGGCGAGGAGCTGCGTGACCGAAGTGGTGTAGGGCGACGCGGTCACGGCGTGGGGGCGAGTCCTCTGGCGAGGAAGTATGCCCGCCAGACCTACCGGACCGGGGTCGACTCGCCGCCGAGATCGTAGACGTCTGAATCCAGGGCCGCAATCCCGGTGAGCACGGCTCAGCGGGTTCATCGTCGCCCGTGCAAGGCTGGGGTGGCGGGACGTCATGTCGCCCAGCTCGTGCGCCGGCATCCGGGATCTCGCCGCGAGGCCTTGCCGAATCCTTGGATTCGTCTGCTTCCTGCTGCTGCGACCTGGATCGGAGCGCCGGCACTGGATCGGAACGTGTCCCGTGACAAGGTCTTCGTGAACCTCGCGGAGTTCAGCGCCCGAGCGTCATCGTGACCCAGTTGGACACCGAGACCGTCGCGAACCCGCAAGGATTGCTGAATGGGGTACTGGTGACGAACTGCGCGCTGAGCGAGGTGCCGAGGAGCTGCGAGTCGCACAGGGGGGGCAGTCGGATCGATGCGTCACCGCCCGCGACGTTCGCCCCCAGGGCCACGGCCGTATTCAGCATCAACTGGCAGCCACTGCCGCAGGTGAAGACGCCGGGGTTCGACCCGAACGCGAGGTCCAGGATCGTCACCGAGGTCAACCCATTGTTGGCGCCCCGCAGTTCGATGGAGCAGTCCGGGTTCCCGACCGCGAATGGGCCGGAGACCGACAGCCGCCCGCCCTGTCCGCAGGAACCGCCGCGGTCGACGACCGGGCCGCCATTGCCGAACGCCTGCCAGCCGCGGGCTCGGCTGGTCCAGGTGCCGTTCCAGCCCATGTGGGCGATCATCGCCTGGTCTTCACCCACTGCGGCGCCACCATTGTAGCGGGAGAACATCCTGGGCGAGGCGAAGGTGGCGTCGACGGAAGGCTCGGTCACCACATCGAATCCGCCGCAGGACTGACCTTGCGACGTTCCCACGAAGGTCGCGTAGACCGCATGGGCCGCACCACCGGGATTGTCGTAGGTCGACCAGGTGACGCCGAAGATCGGCGGGCCGTCGCTCGACGGGCGGACCATGGCCACCGACGGGTAGTCTGCGTTGATGCCCGGAGAGGGATCGAGGTTCCAACCGGCGCCGCGGACACTGCCGTTGACGTACTCGAGTCCGGCGCCGTGGATGGCCTTGCAGGTACAGCCCGGCTCGTCGCGCCGGAAGGCTACGAAGAAGTGAGTCCCATCGCCGTCGACCGCCGGGCGGGCTGCCGTGGGGTCGGCTACGCCGATTCCGCCGGGCCCGGCCAGAACGTCCCCGAAGCGGTCGACGACGACCAGTTGGATGCCGTTGGTAGAGTCCTTCCAGACAACCATCGCCCGGAAGGTGTCGCCGAAGCTGTTGCAGATCGTCGGTTTGGCAAGGCTGCCGAAGGGTCGGCCGGTGTAGCGGCGGGGCGATCGCGCGATGCTCGACGCGAGACTCGTCGGCACGGTGATGTCGACGCCGTAGATGCCGGGCGCACCGCCGTATTGGCGCCAGACCACGAGGCACTCATCGCGGGTCAGAGTCCGCTCGCCGCAGACATCGGGTTCGAAGCCTTCGATGTCGTTGGCCGGATTGGTCGGGTTGTAGACCGCGTCGACGATCTCGAGGAACGGGCCCGCAACACCATCCGAAGCGCGGATCGCCTTCCCCCACACGGAGCGTACCGTCGCTCCCGATTGGGTGGTCTCCTCGCCCTCGACCACGTAGAAGGCGTCGGACACATTGATGTTCGCCACGCGCGGCGAGTGCACGTTGAGCGGCCCGACGTCCCACGCGATCCGGTTGCCCACCGGCGTCCCATTCTGGCGAACGCGCTGCGCGTAGTGGTCCCCATCGGTGCTCGAGACCGCGTGGTTCCAAACGACCAGGTAGACGTCGTTCGTCAGGTCGTAGGCCACATCCGGCTCGGTGTCGTTTCCGGTGCCGGCATCCATGGTCGCCCGGGATCCGATGAACGGGTCGAGCTCCAGGGGGTAGCGCGCGGCGGCCACGAAGGCGGCCGGCAGGACCAGTTCGAGGTGCTCGCCATCCCAGCGCATCTCACCGGCCTGCCGACGGCCGAGGGCGTCGACTCCGATCACCTGGCCGATGCCGACGATCGGCGCCTCGCCATCGCGGAGGACCAACTCCTCGCGGTAGGTCCCCGCCGGGGCGGTCAGGTCGGTCTCGACCCGGAGGCGGACCACCAGATCACCGGTGCCGGGCAGGGGGTGCTGGAACAGGAAGCTCTGCTTGAGGCCCCGCTCGGAGACCACGTAGGTCTCCAGGACGTCGGCGGTGTGCGCGTAGCTCACGGTCCGGTCGCGGAGGGTCGGCTCGACCGTGGGGTCCGCCGATCCGTGGTCCAGGATGCTGGTCGACCCGCGTTCGATCTGCGCGAGTTCGAGGGAGACCGGCAGGGAGCGGGGTGTGCCGGCGCCCAGGGTCGGAGTGAAGTGGAGACCTTCCGGTGCGAACTGGGACTTCCACCGCCGCTGGGTGGCCCAGAGCTCGCCGTCCACGTGCTCGACGACGGCCGGTTGCATGAAGTCCGGAAGGGAGTCCGTCCCGACCGGTGGGAACGCTTCCTGAGTGAGGCCTACGCCGACGAGCAGCGTGGCTGCACTCATTGACAGAATGGGGACGCGGGTCCGTGCATGGTCGATCTCCTTCTCGAGGGGGCATGCACCGACGTGGGCCGAGGGTTGCCGAGCCGTTGCCGGCGTCGATCGTGGGCTCACGGGGTGCTCTGGCCGGCGCGTGGTGCGGCGGCGAAGTCACGTCCGCTGTGCCGTGTCGAGTACCGACAGCCGATTCCCCGATTCCTGGACCGAGCCATTGCCCGGCAGACGGCAGGACGGCTCGATTCCGAGCCGGTCCCCGGGCGCGGCCGATGACAGGGAAATCATCGCAGGGAGGCTGCTGGTTCCGTGCGATCGGCGGTCTTCGAGTCCGCGCCGTGCTTCGGTCGCAAGCGCTTACGAGGTAGTAGTTTGAGATCTGCGTCGTGCGCCTTCCTGGCACGCATCGAATCTGTTGCGCAACAAGAGTGTTGTCTGGGGCCTTGCCGCCGGCCGTTCCGCCGGTTCTCCTCCGTCCATGGAGATCCGCATCGGGCCGCCCGTCTCGGGTGAGAACTACTTCGCGCGGCCGGACATCGAGGAGCTGCTGCGCCGGAAGCTCGGCCGCGGCAACGTGTCGTTCATGGCCGCGCGTCGGACGGGGAAGACGAGTCTCCTTCGGCGCCTCGTCGACGAGGCGCCGGACACGACTCCGCACTTCCTGATCAACCTGGAGAAGTGCACGACCCCGGAGCACTGGCTCGCGGAGATGGTGGCTCCCGTCCTCGGGGAGCGCGGTCGCTGGGGGCGGGCGCTCGATCGCTGCCGCGAGCCGCTTCGCAAGATCGAGGGGCTGGAGTTTCCCGGCATTGGCAAGGTTCGCTTCCGGGGCACGGACTGGCGCGACGCGTCGGCGACGTTCCTCGACACGCTGATCGCGCACGCCCAGCCGGTGGTCTTCCTGCTCGACGAGTTCCCGATCCTCGTCGACGAGATGGCCCGGCAGGACGTCGACCGCTGCCGCGCCATGCTGCGCTGGTTCCGCGAGTGGCAACAACGGACCTTCGATGCGGGGATCCGCTTCCTGGTGACGGGTTCGATCGGTCTCGATGGCGTGGTCAAGCGCTACGGCCTCTGGGACGCGGTGAACCAGTTGGAGCGCGCCGAGCTGCCGCCCCTCGAGCCCGAGCAGGGGATCGCGTTCCTGTTGCGACTCTCGTCCGACAACGGCGTCGCCTTGGACGAGCCGCGGGCGCGAGTGATCCTCGATCTCGTGGGTGCGCCGTGGCCGTACTTCCTGCAGATCTTCGTCGCCCAGTTGCGCGACCACGCGCCTGATCCTGACAGGGCCGATCTCGAGCGCATCTACCAGGAGCGGATGATCGGCGCGGGACGCGACCAGCACGTCGACCACATGTGGGAGCGCCTGCGTCGGGTGTTCGAGCCGAGCGAGGAGCGTTTGGCCAAGGACGTGCTGAAGGTCGTGGCACGCGCCGACGAGGGCCTGACACGGCGGGCGTTGGAGGCGACTGCCCGGCGTGCGGTGGAAGACCGGGGCACGGACTTCGACGAGGAGCTATGGCGCTTCGTCTTCCAGGTCCTGGAGCACGACGGATACCTCGCCGCAGTGCCGGTCGCCGTTCCGGGGGGTGGCGACGGGCCGGTCCGTTTCCGGTTCTTCTCCAACCTGCTGCGCGACTGTTGGCGGAGGCACTACGCATGAGCGAGCGTCGACCGGAGTATGGAGCGCTGCAGCCCGACCGCCTCGCGCGTGCCGACGGGATCTACAACCCTGCGTCGCTGACTCCGGACGAATTGCTGGAGGAGTTCATCGGTCGCCAGCGGTTGCTCGGTGACGTGTTGGACGTGATCGCGAGCAACCGCCGCGGTGAGTCTCCACAGCACCTGTTGTTCATCGGCGCGCGCGGCACCGGCAAGACGATGACGGTGTTGGCGATCGCCTACTCGGTCGAGCGCGACCCGCGTCTGGCCGACGAGTGGGTCTCGGTCGTGCTTCCGGAGGAGGTGCACTACGGGGTTGCCGACCTCGCCGACTTCTGGCTCCTGGCCTGCGAGCAACTGTTCGCCAGGCTCGGTGACGCCGACGTGGATGCGCAGGTCGATGCCCTTCGCGCTGGTGATCCGGAGAGCGTCGAGGAGCAGGCGAGGGACGCCTTCCTGGCGCGGCTCGACCGCGCAGGAAGGCGCGCGGTGGTCTGCGTCGAGAACCTCAACGAGTTCTTCGAGCAGGTCTCCGACGACCGACAGGAGCATCGGCTACGGGCGTTCCTGATGGAGGACGACCGCGTGATGCTGATCGGCACCGCGACGACCTGGTTCGACGCGGTGACCAACGTCGACCGGCCGTTCTTCGACTTCTTCCGCGACCTGCGCCTGCAGCGCTTCGACCGGGAGGAGGTCTTCGAGACCTTGCGGAGGGTGGCGGAGGTGCGCGGCGACCAGAGCGTGCTGGAAGTGCTGGAACGCGAGCCCGAGCGGGTCGACAGCCTGCGCGTGCTGACGGGCGGCAATCCGCGGCTCATCAAGGTGGTCTACCGGCTGCTGCGCGAGGGCGCGTTCGGGGATGTGCGGCGTGACCTGGAGCGACTGCTCGACGACTGCACGCCCTACTTCAAGCACCGCATCGAGGAGCTGAGTCCCGAACAGCGGCGGGTCTTCGACGCGCTGGCGAAGAAGTGGGACCCGGTCTCGGTGGGGGATCTGGAGAAGGTGCTGCGGCGGCCGTCGAACAAGCTGAGCGTGTTGTTGAAGCGGCTCTGCGACCAGGGCTTCGTCGAGGAGGCGGCGGGCAGCAAGCCGAAGCGCAAGCGCTACCAGGTCGCGGAGCGGTTCTACAACATCTACTACCTGATGCGCTTCTCACGGAGCGGGCGGCAGCGGCTGGAGTGGTTGAGTGCCTACATGCGGGTGGTCTACACCGCGGAGGACTATCGCGAGTGGGTGGGGCGGGCGCTGGCGGGTTGGGGTGAGGCGGGTGATGGTCAGGGGCGGCAGGAGTTGGCGGAGCTGCTGCATGCGCTGGTCACTGCGCCTGAAGACCGGGTGCTCGGTGCGGAATTAGTCGAGTCGATCGCCAGGGCTTCCTGGGACATGGACCGGCTTTCGAGCTTCGGAGACCTGTTGGATCGCGGAGTGGCGGAGGGCAGGCTTGGTCCTGGAGCGCGTGTGGTGGAGTGGTTGAGCGGCCAGTCGTCGGAAGTGCGGGAGTCGCTCGGGCATGAGCCGGACAGCGAGCGGTGGTGGTATCGGCTCCTGCTGGCGGCTTGCAGGGTCGGAGACCTGGAGGGCTCCACTCGCGTTGCGCGAGCGGCGTCGAATCGCTTTGGCGAGAACCCGTTGTTCCCGTATGCGGAAGGCTTGGTCGCTCTGGCTTGCGCTCGCGCATTCGCGGAGGCTGGCGACGAGCGATCCGCGGATGCACTCGGACTCGCTTCCGAGCACGCCAGGCGGGCTGCTTCGCTTTCTTCTGGCGATCCGGTGGCTTCGGCGGCAGTGGGTGAGCTGCTTCTTCATTGTGGGGTGCCCGATGAACCAAGGCGCTTGATCCTCGGGGGGGCGACGGAGGGAATCTCTCGGCCAGCTTGGAGGCTGTACTTCCGAAAGGTGCTCGGCACCGACCCCGACTCATGGATCACGATCCTGAAGCCTACGACCGCCGCGTTGCGATCGAGCGCGCCCGCAGATGATGGGCTTCGAGAGTTCCTGGTCCGGGGAGTCGAGTTCCTCCTGTCCGACAGCACCATCGAGCCGGCGGAAGTCGAGTCGCTCCTCGTCGAAGGCGGAGCCGAGTCCTCGATGCCCGACCTGCTGCTCGCCCTCCAAGCCCTCCGCGAACCCGCCGTCCTCCACGACGTCGCCCCCGAGCGCCGCACCGCCACCCTCGACTTCCTTTCCAAGGTCGGTCGCCCCGTCGACCCTCCAACCCCCTGACCCCCGGGCAGACCGCCCGACTCGACATCGCACGATCGACGCCCCCGCACCCATCCGGTAACGTCGGACCCATTCCTCCGGGCGCGTGCCGGTCAGCACGCCGTCCGGACAGGCGGTTACCGCGCGCCCCCGCGCGGAGGTGGGATCGTGACGACGGCGCTCGAGCCGGCGCCCGAGCAGGGCAGGCGGCGTACAGATCAGGGTGGGCGGGCCGTGGGCGACGGCGCGTCGCCGCAGTCCTTGGCGAGCGACGCGCTCGGCTTCGACGAGGCCGCGTGGCGGCGTCGCATGGCCGAGGCCGACATCGCCGACGAGCTGTTCCTGCCGCTGGCGTTCGCCGAGTGGGACGCGGGCCGCTGGCGGTTGAAGAAGGACGAGCGGCGCCTGGCGCGCACCGAGATCACCGGCGTCCGCTACCTCGCCGCCGATCCGAAGCGCGAGAACCCCGAGCCCGAGCGGGCCACCCAGACCGACTTCCACCGCCTGCTCACCAGCCTGGTTCGCCTGCGCGCGCAGGGGCCCGACGCGGCGCGGCTCTGCCTGTCGAGCGAGACCTTCCGCACCAGTCCGTTCCGTTCGACTCCGCGGCTGCGCTTCGGCCTCGAGCGGCGTCGCCAGCACCTCGACGACGCGCGCGCCGCGAAGCTGGCCGACCGCGCGATCCGCCGGAGCATCCGCCGCGCCGGCTTCGTGATCGACGAACCGACCGCGCGCTTCGATCCGCAGACCGGGCTCACCGGCCTGCGCGATTGGACCGACCGGCTCCGCCTCCGCCGCCGCAAGCCCTGGTGGCTGCTTCTGCTGCTGATCCCGCTGCTCGCCGCGCTGGCCTTCCTGCCGCGCTGCGACGCGCCGGCCGCCGACTTCTTCGGCGCGCCGATCGAGACCCACAGCTTCGTCCTGTTGATCGACCGCTCGGGCAGCATGGAGGAGCACTTCGCCGCCCTGCAGGCCGAGGCCGCGCGGGTGCTTCAGGCGCTCGCCGCGCACGGCGGCTGCCATGCCGACGTGATCGCCTACGACGCCGGCGCCGAGAGCTGCTTCGGCGGCATCGTGCCGATCGACGAGGGTTCGATCGCGCGCATCGACGCGTTCCTCGCCGGCCTGAAGGCTGGCGGCGGCACCAACCTGGCGTCCGGTCTCGACCTGGCCGACGACGAGGTCGCGGCCCACGGCGAGCCGACCACCTTGATCCTGCTGACCGACGCCGAGGACTCGAGCCTGCCGAGTCTGCTGGCCGACCGCGCGGGCCTCGTCGCCGGCTTCGGCGGAGTCGAGACCCGCGCCTACGGGCTCACGCCCGAGTTCTTCCAGCCGCCCGCCGACCCGGCCGCGACGGCCACGCCGACGGACCGCGCGGTGCCCAACGTCCAGCCCCGCACCGACGATGAGAAGCGCCTCGCCGAACTCGCCGAACTGCTCGGCGGCCGGTTCGGCCCCGCGCTCCGCTGACCTGATCCTCCCGCACTCGGAATCCTCCCCATGATCCCAGCTGCCACGATCGACGCGATCAACGCCGTGCGAGAGGCCTTCCTCGCGGCCCTCCAGGACCTGCCCGTGGTGCCCAGCTTCGCGACGCTGTGCCAGACCTCCGACGAGATCCGCGCCGACTTCGAGCGCATCGCCGCGGTGCGCGGTCGGGCCCACGTGCAGAAGCCGGCCACCGCGCGGATGACCTGCGCGCTGATCGGCAGCAGCGGCCACGGCAAGACCACGGTCCTCGACGAGATGTTCCCCGCGCTGAGCGGGCGTGGCTGGCTCGAGACCGACGTGACCGACACCACCAGCCAGGCGCTGCGGCTGGTCCACGCACCGGCCGGCGATCCGCGCGCCGAGGACGTCACCGTGCGCTCGTGGACCATCGGCCAGGTCAAGGCGCTGATGAACCACCCCGACGTCGCCGAGCAGAACCAGCGCGACGCGATCGACGTCTCCTGGGGCGAGACCTCGGTCGCGGTCGACGGCACCGACGCGTCGCTGGACGCCCGCGACCTCGCCGAGTGGCGCTACTCCCGGCGGATCGAGCTGCATCCGTTCACCGCGCCCTACGAGGTGCCCGCCGCGAAGCGTTCCGACCGCCGCTTCATCCGCGCCTTGACGGTGAAGGAGCAGTCGTCGGTCCTCGACCCCGGCCCGGTCCTCGACCACGAGGGCCGCGCCTACAACGCGCTGCAGCTCCGTGCCCTGGTCGAGTCGGTGGAGCTCCGCGACGACTTCGCGCAGATCCTCGGTTGGTCGGACGGCGACGAGGAGCAGGCCCGCCAGCTCACCTTCGTCGACACGCCGGGTCTCGCCACCAGCAGCGTGGCCAAGGACGAGGTGCTCCGCCACTTCCTCGGCCGCAAGAGCAACCACCTGGCGCTCGAACTGCTGCGCCGCGACGAGCTCGACATCGTGGTGCACATCGTGCTCTGCGGGCAGAAGTCGCAGTTCGACGTGCTGTGGAACGAGATCGAGAAGGAGTGCGGGCGCGCCGAGATGGAGGGTCTCGCCGAGCGGCTGATCCTGGCGGTCAACGGCGCCAACATCTACTTCACCAACCCCGACATCCGCGGCAAGTACACCGACCCCGAGACCACCCTTCGCGAGGGCGACCACTTCGCCGCGACGCTCGAGGACAACGTGCTGCAGCGGATGAGCCCGCGCGGCAACGTGCGGCCGGCGCGGATCTGCTTCCTCGACAGCCGCCGCATCGTCGACGGCTTCGGCGACTACGAACAGTTCTACGCGCGGCACAAGCCGACGATGCTCGGCTGGGCCCAGCCCGGCGGTGTCGGCCACGACACGCTGCGGCGGCTCGGCTGTCTCGACGACTTCGCCGACAACGTCGAGGCGCTCGCCGACCCTGCGGACCGCGGCCAGGGCTTCCTGGTCCAGCAGATCCTCGATCTGGTCGCCGAGCAGGGCGAGAAGATCCTGGTGAAGAAGCACCTGGTGCGCACCGGGCTGGTCGCGGCGATCGACGCGCTCCACGAGTTGCTCGACCGCTTCTACGACGGTCAGGGTGGGCTCAACACCGCGGCTGCCCAGGAGGCGCTCGCGCAGTGCCTCGGCTTCCTCGACCCGCGCGATCCGGCCGGCGTCGAGACATTCGCCGCGCAGCAGATCGATCCGTTCCTCGAGGGCCTGGTGCCCGGCGAGGACGACGACGCGGGCCCGACCTGGGTTGCCGATGCCTTCCTGCGCCTCGCCGACATGGTCAAGGAGGCGGTCATCGAAGCGAGCCAGGGCCGCAAGATCCCGGCCGCGATCTGGACCGAGTTCGGGCGCTTCTTCGACGAACGGGTCGATGCGTGGTGCACGCGCTGGGGCTACCGCGAGGCCGACTGGCCCGCACCGCCCGACGCCGGGGTCGGCACGCGCGACCTGCTGCGGCACTGCCTCGCATTGTCGGCGCGCGAGATCCTCTATCAGTTGCTCACCACCGAGGAGCTGGGCGCCGAGCGCGACGCGGCCTGGACGCAGAGCGAGGAGGACCGCCAGCGGATGGCCGGTCTCCTGCGTTCGCTGGAACAGGCCAAGGCCGACGCCGAGCGGCTCGCGACCCGCAACGGGATCCGCGTCGATGCCGTGATCCCAGCCGCCACGCCGCGCGGCCGCGAGGCCGCCCGCACCACGGAGACCCTGACCGGAGCCGCCCGATGACCGCGACCAGCCCCGACGTCCAGAGCTTCCACTGGATCGTGCTGCCGAACACCGGCATCCAGATCTGCCGCGGCTTCCCGATCGCCACCGCGGTGGCCGAGCAGGCCGGCAAGGTCTTCGAGCAGGCCCGCAAGCAGGCCGAGAAGCAGGGTGCGCCGAGCGAGGCGCTGCGCCTGGTCGACGAACACATCGCGTGCAATCGCGAACTCGAGGCGACGCCCTGGATCCAGGCCGACCCCAACGAGTTCGTGTTCTACCGGCTGCGCAAGGCCGGTGGCGAGCTGCAGCTCGACCTGGTGATCGACACCTGCAACGGCGCGGGCAGCCAGGCCGGCAACCGCCTGCCGCTGCGGGTGGCCGACGGCGCGCGGTTCTCGCTGCGCAAGTCCGAGCCACTCGCCGAGGTCTACGTCGAGAAGCACCAGAACGCCCGCAACGAGATCGGCAGCCTGGTGGTCGACTTCGGCAACACCGGCTCGGCGTTCGTGTTCTCGCGCGATGGCGCGGGGCCGCTGCAGGCGCGGGTGGTCGAGGCGCAGAACCCGTTCGATCCCGACTACCGGATCCGCGCCGAGCGCGAGGGCCACGTGCTGCGCTCGAACATGGTGGTGCTCCGGGTCAGCCCGAATCCCAAGGAGACGCCGTGGATCGTGCTCGGCGAGCGGGCCGAGGAGCTGGTGCGCGAGCACCCGCTGACCAGCTACCTGTACGCGCCGAAGAAGTACGTCCGCGACTGGCCCGACGCGCAGCGCGCGCCCGAGCCGACCATGAAGTTCCGCGGCATCGCCGGCCAGCGCGCCGGCCTGCACCCGATGCTCGACTTCGTGCGGGTTGCCGTCGACCAGATGTTCCAGCAGGTGCTGGCGTCGTTGACCAACCCGCAGTTCACCTCCGACGCGCCGGAGTTCTACCCGCAGATCCGCCGCGTGATGCTGACCTACCCGCTCACCTGGCGCGAGGTCGACCGCCGGCTGTTCCACGACCTGGTGCGGCAGACCGCGCTCAGGCTGTTGAACCACGAGGAGTCGCGGCGCGAGCAGTTCGAGGTCGAGCTGATCTGCAGCGAGCCGGTGGCGGTCGCCGCGTACGTGCTGTGGGAGACGATCTTCCAGTTCGAGGCGCAGAACCTGAAGCTCGCCGCGAGTTCGCTCGGCAACACCGCGGGCACGCCCGAGCTGCGGATGCTGGTCCTCGACATCGGCGGCGGTTCGACCGACATCGCCTGCGTCGACATCGGCTGGGCGGTGCGCGAGGACGACGGCTCGGTCGACGTGAACTTCCGGATGATCGAGTCGATGCGCTTCAACCGCGCCGGCGACCGCATCGCCCACTGGATCGCCACCTCGATCGTCTGCTTCCTCCGCGACAAGCACGGGCTGACCGAGCCGCTCGACTTCCTGCACGAGTCGACCGAGCCGGCGTTCACGCTCACCCACAAGCGCCGCGCGCTGTCGCGGATCGCGGCGTTGACCGAGGAGTGCAAGCGGGCGATCGCCGGGGAGGAGCGCGCGTGGGAGCTCGGCCCCGAGCGGGAGCTCGAGTTGCTCGAGTGCTTCGCCCCGCTGCTCGACGGCGAGGGCTGGCGCGAGAAGGCCAAGTCGGCGCCTCGGCTCATGATCGACGAGGAGCTGTTGCGCTCCTGGCTGTCTCAGGATCGTCAGACCCTGTCGCCGGAGACCAACGGCGAGCCGGGCTTCGACGACATCTTCGTCTACCTCGGCGAGCTGCGCCGTTCGCTGGCGCTGAAGGGCCGCGAGCCGCACTGCGTGATCCTCAGCGGCCGGACCACGAGGCTCGGCTTCCTGAAGGAGATGGCGGCTCGCTCGATGCGGCTGCCGATGCATCGGGTGCGCACGCTGGAGGAGATCCTGCCCGAGACCCTGCGCCGCAGCGGCGCGAAGAACCTCGACAAGCTGGCGGTGGTGTTCGGTGCGCAGCGCTTCCGCTTCGGCGACCACATCCGCTTCCAGGCCCTGCCCGGCGAGGCGATCTTCAACCGCTACATCGGCACCGTCCGCGAGTCGCGCACCGGCCTGCGGCTCAACAAGGTGATGATCGAGCCGGGCGACGGCACGCCGCGCTCGATCAAGGTCGAGGTCGGGCCAGCGCGCGACGTGCGCATCGGCCACGCCTTCCGCGAGTCGGGCACCGCGCAGGTGATCGCGGCGCTCTCCAACCGCAGCCACACCGAGACCTTCGAGGTCGAACTCGACGTCCTCGACGACTACACGGTGCGCATGCCGGCCCACGAGCACGTAGTGCTCACCGAGTGGGTCCCCGGCGGCAACGACTTCGTGGTCGACAACTTCAACGACACCGGGCGGATCGATCAGGAGCCGGCCGGGATGATGGCGGGAGTGATCGGGGCGGGGCGACGGTCGGCCGGAGACGGCTAGCCCCCTCCCGTTTCTGTCGTGGTCGGTGCCTTCCATGAGAGGGCCGGCCGCGTCAACTCGCCGGCAGCCGTTTTTTAGGGTGGTCGAAGTCATCAGGTCATAGGAAGCCGAGTCTGGGCCGCTCGAGGCCCAGACGTCGTCCGCCGATCAA
>JAUILN010000007.1 GCA_030432695.1 bacterium
ATCGCCGAGCACAACGGCGATCCGAAGCCGTTCGTCTGGCGCAAGACGGTCGAGGAGATCCTCGCGAAGGTGGGGCGCGCACGTGCCGCCCTGGATAATGCCCCAACAGAGTGAATCACACCACTAGTTGGTCGCTCGACCGCGCATGAACGATCCCGACCCGCTCCACCAGATCCGCGACGCCCTGAAGGCGCTGCCCGCCGACGCGGACGCGGCGGAGTCGCTGCTGCCGTTGGTGTACGAGGACCTCCGGCGGATGGCTCGGGCGAGGCTCGGCCCGGCAGCCGAACGGGCGACCCTGCAGCCGACCGCCCTGGTCCACGAGGCCTGGCTCAAGCTGGTGGAGAAGGGCGACCCCGGCTGGGACGGCCGACGCCACTTCGTCGGCGCGGCGGCCCGCGCGATGCGGCGGATCCTGGTCGACGACGCCCGCCGTCGCCAGGCTCGCAAGCCCGAGCCCCACGCCCGCCGCGTGGAACTCGACGACCAGACGCCGGAGGAACGGCCGAGCGGTCCCACCCCCGAAGAGGTGCTGGACGTCGACGCGCTGCTGACCCGGCTGGAGGAGTCCGACCCGCGCAAGGCCGAGATCGTCCACCTCCGGTTCTTCGCCGGCCTCACCCAGCCGGAGATCGCCGAGATGCTGGGCGTCTCGCTCGGCACCGTGGAGCGGGACTGGCGTTTCGCCCGAGCTCTGTTGGCGCATCGACTGGAAGGTTCCTGAATCCGGTGTCGAATCCCGGTCCGGTGATCCGTCGTGGGGTCACCCGAACAACGGAACGACCCATGAACACCTACCTCCTCCTCCTCCGCGACCGTCTCGACGCCAACGCCCCGAGCCCGGCCGAGATCTCGCCCGAGGACATGCAGCAGATCATCGACGCCTACCACTCGTGGTCGGCGAACCTCGCGAAGCAAGACCTCCTGCTCGACGGCAAGAAGCTCACCGACGGCGAGGGCCGCGTGCTGACCAGCGGTCCGGGGGGCATCGACGTGAAGGACGGACCCTTCACCGAGACCAAGGAGGTCGTCGGCGGCTTCTACCTGATCCGCGCCGAGAGCTTCGAGCACGCCGTGAAGCTCTGCGAGGACCACCCGCACCACCAGTTCGGCAGCATCGAGATCCGCGGGATCGATTCGCTCGGGGACCAGCCCGAGTGAGCGATGGGTCGGACCCGCACGGCACGTTGGCGGAGCACCTGTTCCGCCACCACGCCGCGCGCCTGACCGCGCACCTGACCCGGCGCCTCGGCCCTGCCCGCCTCGAGCTGGTCGAGGACGCGGTGCAGGAGGCCCTGCTGCGCGCGCTCCGGGTCTGGCCGTTCGAAGGCACACCGGAACGCCCCGAGGCCTGGCTGCACCGGGTCGCCTGGAACGCCGCGCGCGATGCGCTGCGGACCGAACGCACCGCCGCCGAGCACGCGTCCGGCGTGGCGCGGATCGGCGCCGAGCCGGCCGACGAGTTCGAAGCCGACGAGGTCCGCGACGAGACCCTGGCGATGGCCTTCGTCTGCTGTCATCCGGAACTCACCCCCACCTCGCGGGTCGCGCTGAGCCTGAAGTCGCTGTGTGGCTTCTCGACCCGCGAGATCGCCGCGGCCTTGCTGATGCGCGAGGCCACCGTCGGTCAACGGCTGACGCGCGCCAAGGAGACGCTGCGGACCCGCGCGGTCGACTTCGGCATCCCCACGCAGGACCGCCTGCCCGAGCGGCTCGACAACCTGCTCGACGTCGTCTACCTGCTGTTCAACGAGGGCTACTCGGCGCACGGCGGCGACGCGTTGGTACGCCACGAACTCTGCGCGGAGGCCCTGCGACTGTGCGCGCTGCTGGTCGCCGACGGCGCACCGACCGCGAAGCCCGAGGCCTTTGCGCTCGCCTCGCTCTGCCACCTGCAGGCCGCGCGTCTGCCGGCACGCCTCGACGCAGAGGGCCGCCCGGTGCCGCTCGCCGAGCAGGACCGCGCGCGCTGGGACCGCGCCGCGATCGCCCGGGGCTTCTGGCTGTTCGCCCGCTCGCTACACGGCGGTCGTGAACATGCGCTGCACCTCGAGGCCGCGATCGCCTCGGAGCATGCCAAGGCGATCGACTACGCGGCGACCGACTGGGCGGCGATCCTGCGGCTCTACGATCGACTGACTGCAGTGCGCGACACACCGCCGGTGCGGCTCAATCGAGCGGTCGCGGTCGCCAAGGTCCACGGCGCGGCGGCCGGTCTCGACGAACTGGCGGCGCTGGCCGACGAGGCGCGGCTCGCCGGCGATCACCTGTTCGACGCCACGCGCGGACGACTGCTCTGGTCGCTCGGTCGGGCCGACGAAGCGGCGGAGGCGTTCGGCGCCGCGGCGCAGAAGGCCCGCACCACGCCCGAACGCGCGCTGCTCGCGGAGTGGAGCGAACGGGCTCGGCAGGGCGTCGAACCGCCGGCCTGGTAGGTGCTCCTCCGTCGCGAAAGGGTGAACGGTCAGGCCGGGTCGAACCGTTCACCCTTCCGGGTCGGTCAGTCGGAGGTGGCTGCCTGGGAGACGCCGCCGACGAACCGTGGCGGGTCGGTGACGTCCGGCTTGGCGCCGATGCCCGGCTCCTGCCAGGTGTCGGTCGGCGGCGACAGCTCGGTGTCGAGGTCGAGGCCTTCGTTGGTGAGGACCGTCTGCGGGTCCTGCACCTCGACCATCGTCTGCTCCGCCTCGAGGATCTTCACCCGGTAGGAGCCGTCGTCGTTCGCGACGATCGTGCCGGTCGGGATCGTGAACAGCGGGTACCAGCGGCCGCGTGCATCCTCGCGGTGCGGGATGCCGTGCAGGTTGCCGCTGCCCTCGTACTCGAGTCGGAAGGTCTTGCCATCCATGCGGTGGCCCTGCTGGTCGTGCGTGTACTCGACCGCCATCGGCCGGTCGAACTCGACCACGTCGTCGTTGGCATCCAGCAGCAGTCGGAGCTGGTTCCACTCCATGGGCCCGGTCTCCCAGCGGTAGGCGACCGGCGACTCGTGCAGCTCCCAGACGTTCTGCGGCGCCGTCGTCACCATCGGCCCGGTATCCACACCCGGCAGGGTCCGCAGCACGTTGGCCGGGATCTGATCGGAGTAGGTCACCGGCTGGCCGTCGAGCATCAGGGTCAGCGTCGACTTCACGAACGAGTAGGTGTAGGGGTTCTCGACGTCCTGCACGTCCGGCAGGTACGGCGACTCCTGGTTCTGCCAGGTGCCCTGCGCCGCGGTGATGTTGGCGCGTAGCGCGCGTTGGTAGGCGAGCAGCTGCAGGTCGCCGTTGGCGAGTTCCGACGACGACTGGTCGATCTGCTCCTGCACCCAGATGGTGACCTCGGTGGCGTCGGTCGGCAGACCCTGTTCCGGCCAGATGAAGTTGACCTCACCGCGACCGTCCGACCACAGACCGACCCACTCGTAGGGCTCGAAGCCGTCCATGATCGACTGCGGGGGATCGACCGGTATCCAGCGCTGCTCCTGGTCGTCCCAGTTGGCGACCCGGACCAAGGCGTCGTCCAACCACTTCACCATCGTCTGGGTGTTGGTGCGGTGGCTCCACCAGTGCATCTCCTCGTCCTCGAGGGCACCCAGGGTCGAGGCGGTCCGCGTGCGGCGCATCAGGCGACCGGGCGCGACGAACACCGTGTAGGTCTCCGGATCGCCACCGGCCTGGTCGCCGTAGCGCTCGCGGGTCACGGTCATGCCGGCGGTGACCTGCATGTCCTCGGGGAACCAGATCCCCCAGTGTCCGGCCCAGCCGTGCTCGCCGTTCGGACCCCGGATCGGGAAACCCGACTCGAGGTCGACCCGGTCGCCGGAGGTCGCGTGGTAGAGACCGTAGCGCCAGGCGTGGGTCTCGAAGTCGTTGCGATCGAAGACCTTGATCTCGGCGTTGCCGACCACGCGCTTGCGCGCCAGATAGTCCTCGTTGAACGTCACGTGGAAGGTCTCGTCCTCGGACTGGACCTGCGTGCCGTCGTGGTAGCGGCGCCGCGACGAGGTGAAGGCCCGGCCGGTCACGCCGTCGTCGGTGGTGCGCACGCGAGCACGCTCCAGCGACGAGAACTCACCGTCGGAGAGCTGGCCACCGACGTCACCCTGCTCCATGTAGAAGGTGTATTCGGCGACGCCCGAGCCGGCGTCCGCGGTGCCGAGCGTGCCGCGGAACAGCACGTCCTGCGACGCCGGGCCGGCGGTCCGCGCCAGCAGCTTGAAGTCCAGCTTGAAGCGACCGTACGGCAACGCCGCGCTCGGCGACTCGAAGATCGTCAGCTTGCCGTAGAGGCGCGCGGCGACGGTCTCGTCGTTCGGACCGAAGTCCTCGTCCCAGTCGATCCAGAACTTGACGATCTGCTCGGAGGTGTCGGAGGCACGCGTCGACTCGACGGTCCACTCCTCGTACTGCAGCGAGTTCTGTCCGGAGTCGGTCTGCCCACCGCCGGAGCCGCCGTCGTCGCCGGTCTGCCCGCAGCGGGTGATCTCGATCAGCGCGATGTACGGCCCGGCATTGAGCGTGTCAGGATCCTGGTAGCCGGTCTGGTCGAGGCTGCACAGAATGTTGTTGATGGTCTCCAACGGCTCCATCGAGTCGTCGTGGACCCAGATGCGCACCGGATCGGTGTCGTAGTCGGTGCCGGTGCCGGCGCGGCCGACGAGGTTGCCGGACTGCTGGTCCTGGGCCTCGACGATGGTCATCTGCGAAGGAACGCTCAGGGTCGAACTCGCGGTGCCGCCACCGCTGCCGCCGCCTCCGCCGCCACAGGCAGCAAGCGACAGGACGAGGGTGCCGAGCGCCGTGGCGCGCAGGGTCGAGATGTGCATGGATCCGCTCTCTTGCGTGGGTACGGAAGATCCCTCCCGCGCACGGGCGCCGGAGGTCTGGTGCTCGGGTCATCGGTCCAGCCTCTGGACCGGCTTGACCCTGCGAGCCCTTCCGCCGCAGACAGGCGCCTTCCGCACCCCTACTCGACCGTCCCGTGCAGGAACCACCGCCGCCGCACGCGATCGAAGAACAGCCACAGCAAGGGGCCGCTCCGGGTCTCCGCATAGTGGTACTCACGGGTGCGCTCCACCCCGGCCCACCAGCCACCCGAGACGATCCACGGTCCGCTGGTCCGCACCACCGGACCCGCCTCCAGGCCACCCGCGAGCCAGCCGTCGGGACCCGGCCGCTGGTCGGCGAGCTGGCGCGGCCGGTCGAGGATGCGCCGCACCAGACCGAAGCGACCCTCGCGGTCGAACTCGGCGACTCGCAGGTTGGCGAGCGGCACGAAGCGGAACCTCGCTTCGGGCAGGTGCGCGGCGCGCAGCTCGGCGCGCAGCACGGTCTCGTCGCCGAACTCGGCGCGCAGCCGCGCCAATGCTCGGTTGGCCACCGCGAGGTCGCGGCGCGGGGCCTCGGCGAACAGCTCCAACTGCTGGCGGGTCGCGCGCACCGCGTCGACGAACAGCGCGAAGCCGGCCAACGCGTCCCCTGCTTCCAGCGAACCCACGAGGTCCAACGACTCCAACCGCAGCTTCACCAGGCCCAGCACCTGCTCCACGTCGAGCGTCGGCTCGGCCGGCGCCACCCGCTCGGTCCGCGGCCTGGCCTTCTCGAAGCGCAGCTCGATCACCAGCACCCGCAGCGACTGGCCACGACGCGCGAGCTCCTGGCGGATCCGCTGCAGCCGCTGCCCGATCAGGAACACCAACCCACCGGCATCCATGCCGGGCTCCTCGGGGTCGGGTTCGAACTCCTCGACGATCGGCTCCTCGGGCAGCTCGCCGACCAGCGGCTCGACCTTCTCGCCGCGGACCGCGCGGTGCAGGTCGTGGGCCGCGGCACCGAAGCGCGCCAGGATCCCGCCCGACGGCAGGGCCCGCAGACCCGCGACGTCGACGATGCCGAGCCGGTCGAGCGCGTCGCGCAGCTTCGGGTCGAGGTGCAGACGGTCGAGCCGCACCCGGTCGGTGAAGCGCCGTTCCTCGTCACGGTCGCGCAGCACCCGCACGTGGTTGCCTCGACCGACGCCATGCAGCGCCCGCGCGATCGCGTAGCTGTTGAACCGTTCGAAGCCGACCACCACCGACGACCGCAGGCCGAGGCCGCGCACCGCCCCCTCGAGCTGCTGCGCCCAGTCGTCGAGCGACGGATACAGCCGCTCCAGTCCCGACGCGTCGAGCCAGAACACGCCCGGCTCGCCGCTCCCCCCATCACCAGCACCCGACTCCACCGCCGGACTCAGCCCGCGCAGCGCCGTCGCGAGCTCGTCGACCGCCGTGCGGATCTCGCGCGCGCCGACCACTCCGGCCCGCAACCCCGCCGCCAGCGACAACCCCTCGGCGTAGCTCCGCCCGGGCAACACCCGGTGCCGCCGCGCCACCTCGTTGACCCACAGGATCCGACCCTGCGGCTCGTCGCGCTCCACCACCGCCACCGGCATCCGCACCCAGTCGGGCGCGGTGCGCAGCAGGAGCTGGAGTGGCAGGGCCGGGACGTCGACACAGGCCCACCGACTCGGAGACGACACGGGACCAGGAGACGACAGGGACATCGACGGGGCACGAAGCTCGGCCTTCGCTCTCGAATGGATCCACCTACTGCAATGACCGGCTGCGATGACCGGCCGCTACGAAGCCTGCCCGACCCCGAGCCGATTCAGGCCGACACCGCGCACTCCAACCTCACGCCGCTCGACCTCGCCCCGCTCGACCTCACACCGCTCGACCTCACACCGATCGACCTGCCCGACACCCACCTGCTCCAGCACCGCCCGGACCTGCGCCCGCGCCCGCTCGACCAGCCCCTCGGGCAGTCCCGCGCCACCCTCCGCGACCAGGCTCTCCCACTTCAGGTCGTCGCCGCGCAGCTCCTCCAACAGCCACGCTTCGAGCAACCGCCGGTGCTCGGCCTCCTCGAGCAGGCGCAGGCCCTCGCGGACCACTTCACTGGCCGTCCGGTAGCGCCCCCCGGCCACCATGGCCTCGACGAAGGCGTTCTGATGGGCGGGCAGCGAGACGTTGCGGGTGAGTCGTTCGGCCATGGTCGTCGGCGAGAGGTCGGTCTCGGGAGGCAGAAGGTTCGTGGAACGCGGCGCGGTGGGCGCCGGGAGCCCGGGGACCATACCCGAACAAAACCCGAACTCCATCCCCCGGCCTCGAGACCACCGCGGACCTCCGTCGGCCGGACGCGCCGAAGCCGTGCGAGCACAGGAGCCTGCGCCGGTCCCGCCCGGATCGGGAGCGACGCAGAAAGCCGGGGAGGATCACGGAGTCGCGCGGCGTAGCCGCGGTGAGCGCACGCGGGTCGACCGAGAAGAGCCCCCGACCGACCCGCCGCGCCGCCCGCCATGAAGCCACCGATCCGTCCGTTGCGCGGCCGCCCGCAGGCCGCCGTCCTCCTGTCCCTCGCCACGCTGCTCACAGCGCTCCCGGTGCCGGCCCAGGCGCCGACCCCCGTCGACCCGGCGCCGACCCGGCCGGCCACGTCGCCGACCGATCCCGTGCCCGGCTCCCGTCCCGGCACCGAACTCTGGGTCGCCCACTTCACGCCCGGCCGCCTCGACCTGGGGCCGCTGCGCCAGGCCCACCTCGCCCGCCGCGAGAGCACCGCGGTCGCCGACGCGGTCGCCGGACTCGACCGCGCGATGCGCGAACACCAACGCGCCTTCGTCACCGCCGCCGAGGCGCTGGGCGCGCGCGTGCTCCGCCAGTGGTGGCTGGTCGACGCCTGCGAACTCGAGGTGACGCCGGCCGACCTCGCGCTGCTCCGCGCGCATCCCGACGTCGCCCGGGTCGAGCCGGTCCTCCGCGTCTACCCGGTGATCCGCACCGCCACCGACGACAACAACCACGCCGCCGACCGGGTGCACCGCGACCACCAGATCCACGGCGCGGGCGTCACGGTCGCGATCATCGACACCGGCGTCGACGACGACATGAACGGCGCCGGCCGCCCGCACCGCGCCTTCTTCCCCGGCGGCGATGCCGGCGACACCAGCGGTGGCGGCCTGCAGGGCAGCCGGCTGTTGGTCTCGCGCCAGATCGGTCTGCTCGGCCCCGACGACCCGCACGGCCACGGCACCGGCGTCGCCAGCATCGCGGTGGGCGGCGGCTGGGGCTCCGCGCGGGCCGACGCCGGCCACGCCGACCGCGCCCTCCTGTGCAGCTACGCGATCGCCGACGAGCCGGTCCGCGGCGGCACCACCACCGCCAACCTCGCGCAGGCCTGGCAGCAGGTGGCCACCGACCGCAGCACCTACGGCATCGCGGTCGCCAACCTGTCGTACAGCGGCAGCTCGCGGCCGAGCAGCGTCGACCAACGCGCCCTCGACAGCGCGGCCCGCAACGCCGACGTGCTGGTGACCGTCGCGGCGGGCAACGACGGCACCGTCACGTCCTTCTTCAGCCAGTCGGCCGCCAACGGCCTCGCGGTCGGCGCGGTGGCCAACGACGTCCACACCGTCGCCGACTTCTCGACCCGCGGACCGCTGGATGGCAGCACCCGGTTCTATCCCGACCTCGCCGCCTGCGGGGTCGGCACGGTGATGGCGCAGCGCGACGCCGAGACCGCCGACTACGTGGCGTCGGGCACCTCGATGGCCGCGCCCCAGGTCGCCGGCGCCGCGGCGCTGTGCCGCTCGGCCGCGCCGCACTGGTCGGCGCTCGAGACCAAGGCCGCGCTCCTGGCCAGCGCCGCCGACATCGCCCACCGCAATCCCGGACTCGACCGCAACGACTACGGCGTGGGCTTCCTGCGCGACGACCTCGCGGTGGAACTCGCCCTCGGCCGGCAGGGCGCGGTCGGCCGCGGCCAGGTCGACACCCAGGCCCCGACCTGGAGCCGCTCGTTCGCCGTGCAGGACGACAGCGCCTACGCGGTGGCCGTCACCTGGCACCGGGATCCGGGGCCGAACGACCAGTGGTCGGACCTCGCGCTGCAGGTCGTCGACGACCAGGGCCGCATCCTCGCGACCTCGGACACGCCGCAGAACCTGTACGAGAACGTCCGCTTCGTGGTCCGTGACCCGCTGGTCCGGAGCGTCAGCGTGCAGGTGCGGCTCGCCGCCCTGCAGCCCGGCACCACCACGCAGGACTTCGGCTGGGCCTTCACGCCGGTGGCGGGCCTCACGCTGCGCGGCGAGTACCAGGCGATGGCGCGCGGCTGCGCCGGCTCCGGGTTGCCGGGCACCGGCCGCGACTGCATCGAGCACAACACCGACGGGCCGTTCGTCGACGGCCTCGACCAGATCGGCTTCGAGATCGCCTTCGCGGTGACCGCGCCGGACGTCGACGTGCGGATCCTCGGCTTCGAGCGGCGCGGGCGCCTGGAGCGCAGCCAGTTCGGCAACACGCTGCCCGCCCACGTCTACGCCCGCGCGGCCGACGGCAAGCCGGGTGCGCTGCTCGCCAACGGCACGTTGACCGGCACCACCACCGACGGCTGGCAGCGCGTCACCCTGGACGCACCGCTCGACCTGCCGGCAGCCACCCCGTTCTTCGTCACTGTCGAGAACCGGCGCGACAGCTTCCCGACCCTCCGCGAACCCTTCGACGTCGGCGGCGAGCCGATCGGTTGGGGCCTGCGCACCGTGGGCTCCGGAACCTGGGTGCTCGGCTCGGACATCGCGTTCCCGGTCCGCGTGCTCTGCGACACCTCGCCGCGGCCGACCATCCCGACGCTCACCAGCGCCACGCTGCCGACCATCGGCCAGGTCCTCGACCTGCGCATGAGCCAGGTGCCGGCCAACGCCTCGGTGACGGTCTGCACCGGCATGTCGGCGAGCCGCTTCGGCAGCTTCGCGCTGCCGTTCGATCTGGCGCAGCTCGGCGCACCGGGCTGCCTGCTGCGGACCTCGATCGACCTCACCGACGCGTTCACCGCCGACGCGCAGGGCCGACTGCGCGCGCCCCTGCGCCTGCCGAACGATGCCGACCTGGTGGGGCGGACCTTCTACCAACAGGCCGCGGTGCTCGATCCGGCCGCGAACGCGCTGTCGCTCACGCTCAGCGATGCCGCGGAGGTGCTGGTGGGTGGCCGCATGCAGTGAACGCGCGGGGCACGTTCACCTGCGGATCGCCTCGATCGCCTCCGCGGCGCGGTGGGCCTCGATGGTGCCGGGCATCGCATCGCGCAACGCCTCCAACCGGAGCAGCGCCGACGCGGCCGCCGGCCCCAGGTCACGCAGGCAGTAGACCGCCCACTTCTGCACGCCGGGGTCGGGGTCGTCCAAGCCGGCGAGCACCGCGTCCAGCAGCGGCAGGGCCCCGGCACCGGACCGCGAGATCTCGAGCATCGTCTTGGCGCGGCGCTCGGGATCCCGGTCGCCGAGCCGGGCACGGAGAGCTGCCTCGGCATCGCGTGCCGTGGCCGCGCCGGGTCGGGAGACCAGCCGGAAGACGTCGACCAGCAGCGACAGCTCGCCGAAAGTCTCCAGGTCCCCGACCGCGTCCGCGACCCAGCCGGCCAAGACCGGCCCGAACTCGGCGGCGGCGGGACCGAGTTGGACGACCGCGCGCGCACAGGCGAGCCTGGAAGCCTTTGCATCGAACCGCACCGCGTGGCGCAGCAGCGCCTCCGCGGCGCGTTCGGACCGGCCGTCGAACGAAGCCAGGACCGAGACCGCGACGGCGCGCACCGACTCGTCGTCGTCGGCGAGCCGTTGCTCGACCGCATCGAACCACTCGGGTGCTCGCCGTTCCGGTGCGAACAGCAGCCGCAGCGCCGCATGGCGCACCCGTGCGTCGCGGTGGGCCAGGAGTGCGTGCTGATCGGGCGGCAGTCGGTCCAGGCGACTCAGGAGACGGAAGACCTGCTCGCGGACCGCGTCACCGGGATCGTCATCATCGACCACCAGCGCGCTGAGCTGCCCGGCCTTCGATGCGAGGACTTCACGCCAACCGGGATTCATCGCGAGGCGCTCCAATGCGCGCGTCACCCCGTCGCGGAGTTCCGGTCGATCGACCATCAAGCGAATCAGCAGCGGGCCGGCGGAAAGAGCCTGAAGTTCCCACACCGCGTTCTCCGCGGCGCGCCGCACGGTCTCCTCGGCATCGACGTAGGCCGCCTGGATCACCAACGGCGCGGCGACGGCCGGCAGATTCCGGAACTGCCCGAGCACCTGCGCCGCGAAGATCCGCGTGTCGACGTCGCTGGCTTGAAGGGCCGGCTGCAAGACCTCGATCGTGGCATCACCGATTGCGGCGAGCGCGCGCGCGACGGTGCCTCGCAGGCCCTGTGGCGCGACGGAGTGCGCAGCCGGTCGTCGTCGACCGTCCGCGGCGGCCATCGGGTCGGTGGCGAGGCCCAGCGCGAACACCTCGGCTGCCAGCTCCCCCGCGTCCGGACCGAGTTCCTGGAGCCGGTACAGCGCCCGCTCGACGAGCTGACGCGACTCCGACCGCAGCTCCTCGCGCACGACCTGCAACGTCGCCGCCGCGTCCATGCGCCGCTGCACCACGCGAGCTGCCCGTACCAGCTTCGCCCGCCGCGCCACCTCGGCCACCGGATCGGCCTCCAGTCCGACCAAGGCCGTCTCGACCCGCCGGTCGCGCAGCCCCGCGGTTCGCAGCGCCAGCACCGCCGCACCACGCACCGCCGGATCGTCGTCTGTCGCCGCTGCCAACAACGCCTCGACCCGCTCCGCCGCCGACCGTCCGAACTCGGCCCCGCCACTCAGACCGATCCACTGCCACTCCGCGCGGCGCGCCGGACCCGCGAGGCGCTGCCATGCCCGCGGCTCGAGCAACGACGAGGCGCTGGCCCAATCGCGCAGCGCTCGCTCGATACGGTCGAGCTGCGCGTGGCCCTCGACATCCGTGCGCGGGGTCTCCGACCGGCGCAGCAGCAGTTCCTCCAGGGCTTCGGAGGCGAGTTCGGCATCGACCAGCCACCCTTCGACCACCGCCCAGAGCTCACCGCGAGGCGCATCCACGATCGACGCTCCGGGCCGGGCCACCGTGCGCGAGGCGGGCTTCGCCGGGATCGCGTCGAAGCGCGCCACCACCGAAGCCGCGATCCACGCGGTGTTGCCATGCCCCTGGGACTTCGCCAGGACCCGCAGCGCGGCCCGGTCCGCGGGCGCCATCGCCGCCAGCCTCCCGAACGCCTCGCCGAACTCACGGGGAATCGTGCCCGAACCGGGATTCCGCAGCCGGCCCAGGAGATACCGGTGCACCGCCGCGCCGCGACGCGCCAGCTCCTCCAGTGCCGCGCGGTCGGGCTCCTGGGCCGTGATCCGCGCCAGGAGTTCCGGGAGTTCGGTGGACGTCTCCGCCGCGGAACGCGCGCCGACGACTCCGTCCTGTGCCCCCACGTCTACCGCCGACCCGAACACGAGCCATCCCGATGCCAGCCACAGGGCGACGCCCCCGACCCGGGAACCCCTGCTGCACCTGCACGACGCCGGCCGCCCGCTGAGGAAACTCGTCATGTCTGCTGCTCCGATCCTCGAGGTCCGGTGGTGTGTCGCGGAAGTTCGCCGACCCGACGCCTTGAAAGCCCGCTGCCTGCTTCCGGTCACCCTCCTGGCCGTCGTCGCCCCGGTCTTCACCGCCGCCGGACTCGCGGCACAGGAGCCGTCTCCCGACGCCGCGACGGCTCGGCAAGCGGTCGCCGACCTCGCGTCGCTGTCGCAGACCGAACGCGATGCGGCGGTTGAAGTCCTGGTCGCCGCCGGACCGCGGGCCATCGAACCCCTCCGGGCACTGCTCGACGACCACGGCACGGGCACCGTGGCTCGCTACTGCGCCTGGGTGGTGCTGCGTCGGATCGCTCCGCACGCCGCCCCGCTGCGCGAACTCCTGCTCGACATCGTCGACCGCGACCGCTTCGGCGCGCGCAGGTACGCCGCCGAGATCGTCGCGGCGATCGACCTCGAGGGCGCGCAGGCGATCGCCAGCCGTGCCGCCGGTCTGCAGATGAGCGCCCAGAACATGCGGATGGCGCTGGAGTCGGCGGCGTGGCGCGGGGCGGAGCCCGCGATCGAGGCGCTGGTGCCGCTGTTCCTGGCCGAGACGCGCGGCTACCGGGGAACGGTCGACAGCTGGCTGCTGCGGCTCGGCCGCCACGCCGACACCAACGCGACCGGCCGGGCCCTGGGTCGCCTGATCGCGGGATCGGATTCCGCCGAACGACGGATGGCCCTCGCAGCCCTGGGACGGATCGGCATCCACGCTGCGCCGGCTACCAGCCAACTCCTCGACGCACTCGCCACTGAGCGCGACGCCGAGGCGCGGAGCCTGATCGTCACCGCGCTGCGCCAGGCCGGTCCCGAGGCTCTACCGGCGATCCGCGCCGCGGCCGCGGAGGCCGGCCCGTTCCGCCGCGCCCTGTTGCTGCGCGCACTCGGTGGCCACGGGTTGGCGGCTCTGCCCGCGCTGATCGAGTCGTTGGCCGACGACGACGCGGCGGTGCGTTTCGCGGCGGTCAAGTCGTGTCAGCTCCTGGGCGAAGACGCGGTGCCCGCACTCGGCGAAGCACTGCGGGACCCCCGACGAAGCCTGGCCGCCGTCGAGGCACTGCGACGGATCGGTCCTGCGGCCCGCGAGACGCTCGACTCGCTCCGCGCTCTGAGCGAAGTCGACGACCGGGAACTCGCGGCCTGCGCACGGCGCGCGGTGGAGGCGATCGCCCGATGATG
This sequence comes from bacterium, assembly GCA_030432695.1. Classification (GTDB taxonomy): domain Bacteria; phylum Planctomycetota; class UBA1135; order UBA1135; family UBA2386; genus JAUILN01. The sequence goes on from JAUILN010000007.1 coordinate 13,612, forward strand.
CGCCGCTCCAACTGCGCGCTCGGATTCGCGCTCCTGGCCAGCCTGCTCCCGGCACAGGACCGCGTGCCGGCCACGCAGCGGTTCTTCGATGCGCGCGACGTTTCGGCCAAGTGCACCGTCCTCGCCGAGATGGCCACAGGCGGCATCGACAGTGCTCCACTCACGCCGTGGCTGGCGGAACTGCTCGGCGATCCCCGACCCGCGATCCGCGAAGCCGCGGCCGCAGCCCTCGCCGAACTCGCGCCGCACGCCGGCGCAGCGCTGCCGATCCTCGACGCCCACCTGGCCACCCACGACGACCCCGAGCTGCAGCGCATCGCCCGCGCGCTGATCGACCTGATCGCGGTGAACCGCCGCCGCGACGCCACGGCATGGCGAGAGGAACTCGCGACGCGGGGAGCCGGCGCGGTACCGGCGCTGCTCGACGCCCTGGGACGCGACCGGTTCGGGCTCGCGGAACTGTTCGGCCCGCTGGCGCGACTCGTTACCGAGGTCGACCAGGCGACCGCCCGGCGGATCCTGATGGAGCTCCGCTCGCGGCAGGCCCGCGAAGCGGTCGAAGCCCTCGCTGCGACGCTCCGCGGCGAACGCTGCCCACCGGAACTTCGCGGCGAGATGCTGGAGCTGCTCGGTCAGCTCGCCCCCGTCGACGATCCTCGCTTCGACGCGGTGTTCCTGGAGGCGCTCGGCAGCGACGACTCCCGGACCCGCAGCAACGCGGCGCGCGCACTCAGCGAACGGCTGCGGCTGCGACCGGGAGCCGGCGTCGAGGCCTGGCTCGCGCAATGGCGAGCGGAGCGCGACCCGAACCATCGCCAACACCTGCTGCAGTGCTGGTGGGACGTCCCGCGGGTGCCCGCTGGACTCGCCGAAGCGATTGCCCCCGGCATGCTCGTCGACGGTGACGGCTACCCGGTCGCCGATCTGGTCGCGCGTGCCGGCACCGACGCGGGAGTGGTGGTGTTCCGGAGGATGCTCGAATCCGAAGCCTTGTCCCGTTCACGGCCACGGCGCGTCGCCACCCGGAGTCTGGCGCGCTATGGCGCTCGCGCGGTGCCGGCGATCGAAGGGCTCTGCGCGGCCGTCCTCGAACCGGATCCGGAGATCGCGGTGGAGGCGGTGCGGGCATTGGCGCGCATTCCCTCGGCCGTCTCGACCGATCATGCCGGCGAGGTGGGCTCGGCGCTGCGCAGCGCGATGCAGCATCCGCACGCCGCGGTCCGCCGGGTCGCGGCCGCCGCGGCGATCGCGCGGACGGAGCCCGATCCGCCCACCGCGCTGGCGCTGCTCGACCTGCTCGACGATCCGGACCCTGGGGTATCCGCCGCGGCACGCGTTCTCGCGCCATCCGCCGGTCCGATGCTCGCGACCGCCCTCGAACCCGCGCCGCTCGGACCGAAGGCGGCCAGGCTCCGCGACGCGCTGCGCGCCGAACTCTCCGAGACCCCCGGGACCCGCCTCGCGACGATCCGCCGCGCGCTCGCCTGCGACGACGCCGACGTCTGTGAGGCGGTCTTCGCGGCACTCGCGCGACCCTCTCGGGCACTTCCGGAGCAGGGCATGCTCGAACTGCTGCGAGACACCCTCGCGGAGCCGCGCGCGACGTTCGCGGCCGCGCGGGCCGCTGACGTCGCTGCGCGTCTGGGGCCCGAAGCCCTGCCGTTGGTCGCCGAGCTGGCCGGCTGCGCCAGGCACCAGGAACCGCTCTTACGCGACGCGGCGCGGCACGCTCTGGAGGCACTCGGGCCCGGACGCGACGTCGCGGTCGTCGAAGCCATCCGCACGGCCCGCGGCGCACGGCGCGCGGCACTCCTCGAGCTGCTCCGCACCCCGAACGAGGTTGCATGGAACGTGGTGACCGCAGCCTGCGGCGACTCCGAACCCGCGGTGCGCGCTGCGGCCCGAGACGCCGTGGAGCGCTTCCTCGCGGTCGGCTCCGCACCCCCGACTCGTCTCGTCGACGTCGAGACGATCGCCGCGTGGCGGGAACGACTCGAAGCCGCGCGCCGCGATCCACCGGCCGCCGCGGAGACCCTCCTCGAGATCGCTGCGCAGGCCCCCGAGCCGATCTGCATCGAGGCGCTGGCGCTGCTCGCCACGCGGACCCGCCAACCCGACCGGCAGCGTCGCGCGGGCCAGGTGGCTCTCGAGCTGCTCCGCACCGGCAGCGCGGCCCAGCGCGACGGCGCCTTCGGTCTGCTGCTCCAGGCCCGGCTCCTCGAGCCCGGCGACTGGTTCACGGCACTCTGCGATCCGGACCCCTGGACCCGACGCCGCGCCGGCCTGCTGAACCGGTTGGCGGACCAGCGACCGCCGTCGGCCACGCTGCACGCGGGGCTCGTCGACGACCCACTGCCGAGTGTGCGCCGCGCCCTCGCCGGCGCGCTGCGACAGCTCGACGCGGCCGCCGCGGCGCCGATCGCCGAGCGGTTCCTCATCGATGGCGACCCGCTGGTGCGCAACCTCTCCTGGGCCTGGTTCGTGGCCAAGGAGCGCGCGCCGGTCCGGATCGGGGAGGCGTTCGAGTTGGCCCGCCGCAGTCCCGCGCGCGCGGCCCCTCGCAACGTCCTCGATGTCCTCGCGCGCCATCCCGACGGGGCCTCACTGCTGCTCGACGTGCTGCAGGAGGAACCAGACCTCTGGCGCGGTGAGGCGATCGCCACCCTGCACCGCCTGGGCCGCGACGCGCGGGCAGCTCTCGAACCGATCAGGGCACTGCTCACCGAGGGGGATACCGACACGGTCCGACACGCGGCTGAGGCGATCGCGGCGATGGACTGGCCAGCGGACGCCGCCGAACTGCGCTCGCTCGCCGACCCGCTCGACCTGCTGCTCGCGAACGCGCTCGACGGACAGACCGACTGCCTCGGTGCCGTCGCCTGGCTGGTCGTCGCTCGCGGCAGCGCCGACCGCGCCACGATCGACGCACTTCGACGAGTTCCTGGTGATGCGAAGGTCGAGACGCGCGAAGCCGTCGCCCACGCGTTGCTCGCCGCGGTCGACGACCCCGACGCTCTGCGCACGGGCCTGCGCCGCGTGCTGGACGCCGCGTCGGTGCGACCGCTCGCGGTCGACGAGCTGGCCGCTGCCGCGACCCGACCCGCCGCGGTCGACGCGCTCACCGACGTGCTGCGCGAACACCTGACGACCGCGGCCCCCGACCTGCTGCCGCAGTGGTACGTCGCAGCCACCGATCTCGCCGCGCGGGCGTCGCCGGCATCGCGCACCCGCCTGGTCGGCGCGGTCCTCGACCATCTCGTCGCCGTGCCCCTCGCCCACACCGACCACCGCTGGGCCCCACTGTTGATCGCGACCGGCCCGGCGCTCCCCGAGCTGCTCTGGCCCCGCCTGGCCGACCCCACGACCCGGCAGCGACTCGGGCCCGGCCTCACCGCGCGGTTCGTCGTCGACCCGAATGCCTTCACCGAGCGCTACGCCGACGCGACCGACGACCCCGATCTCAGGGCGCGGATGCTGGCCGCCGCCCAGGCTCGGGCCACATCGCATCCCGACGCGCTGCTGCGCCTGGCGAAGTCCGATCTCGACGCCGCCGACGCCGCGCTGCGCCTCGCCGCCTGGAATGCGCTGAGTCACAGCGGCAGAGCCGCCGGCGAGTTGGTAGCCGCCCGCCTCGCTGCAGCGCTCGAGCAGGGCGATGTGCCGATTCCCAGCGAGATCCTGAACGCACTCGCAGCGCTCGGCCCCGACGCCGACGCCGCGGTGCCCCTGCTGGTCAGCGCGTTCGACCGGGAGTTCCTCGTCGCCGAACAGCTCGCCTCGCTGCTCGCCGCCCTCGGCCCGCGCGGCATCACGATGCTGGAGGTGATCCGTCCGGCGGGCGTCGACCTGGTGGCCCTGCTGGTCGCGCACGCCGACGAACCGACCCTGCCCGCGTCACGGATCGCCGCCCTGCGCGCGCTCGTGCGCCTCGAAGCGAGCGGCAAGGCGGTCGCGGAACTCTGCGTCCGCGCCGTCCACTCACCCGACCCCGAGGTCCGCACCTGGTCGGGACTCCTCGCGTGCCGCGCGGTGGCGACCGAACCGACCGCGTTGCCCGCGGTCCGGACCGCGTTGGAACACTCGGACGCGCGCCAACGGATCAATGCACTCGAGGCGATCGTCCGGGTGGAGCCGCCCTCGCAGGTGGTCCCCGTCCTCGCCGAACGGCTGCTCGATCCAGCCCCGACCGTGCGGGAGGTCGCGTGCCGCGCGCTCGGTCGTCTCGGCCGACTCGCCTCACCGGCCCAGGGTGCGCTGCGCGGCCTGCTCACCGATCCGGACACCTCGGTGCGCGAAGCGGCCGCGGCGGCGCTCTCGCGGATCGACTGACCCGCCGCGCGTCACTGGTCCTCCACGATCTGCGGCCGGGTGCTCTCGAAGATCGCCAGCAGCTCCTTCTGCGCCGCGGCCTCGACGTGCAGCGCGTCCATCGAGGCCTTCAGGTCGCCGATGGCGGCGTCGAACTCGGTGTTGCGGATCTCCATGCCGGCGTGGACGGCATCGAGCTGACGCCCGTCGTAGTCCGACGGCCCACCGGTGGCGACCGCGATGAACTGCGCGAGGTGCTCGCGGAGCGCGGTCACGTGCCGCGCCGATGGAGTCCATTCTTCCGAACTCTGGCCCACGCCGAGGACGCCACCGCTCAGCACTCCCTTGCGAGCCCAATTGACCCGCGGATCGGCCAACGCGCGGTCGACGAAGTCGGCAACGATCCGTCGCACGCCCTCCGCGCCACCGAGCCGGCCATAGAGCGACTGCTCCGGAGCCTCATCGCCTACCGCTGCATCCTCGCCGCGCATCTGCCTGGTTGCGGTGATGCGTTGCTCGGCGCGCTGGTCGGCCTCGCGATTTCCCGAAGTATGGAAGCCGTCTTCCGACTCCGGCCCGCCCAGGCAGCCGCCCAACCCCAGCAGCAGCGTGCAGATCGCACAACCTGCACGCCAGCGAAGCGAGGCGGTGACGTACGGGGCGGGATCCGAGGTCGCGGTGGTCATCTGGATTCGAAGTCCTGGAGCAGTTCGCCGGGTCCGAACTCCAGCGAGGGCCTGACGGAGGGCAGCCCCTGGAAGCGCGGCAGGAACGCCCGGACGAACGCGTTGTGCAGCAGGTTGCCGATCGTGGCGAGCAGGTCGACGTTCGGATCGTCGAGGTCGCCGCGCAGCGGGATCACGGTTCCCAACTGGTCGCGGAAGCGGTTCTCGAATGCCGTGCCACCCAACCCCACCAGCGCCTCCCAGAACGTCTCGACCAGATCGAGCCCGAGGTCGCTGGCCGGATCGAAGACCTGCAGGTTGCGGAACAGCGGCTTCAGGTAGCCCTCGACCTGGCCGTGCTCGGCCTTCATCTGGACCACGAGGTCGAAGAACCCGCTCTCGAAGTCCACGTTGCCGTAGGCGCGAGCCAGGCCGTCGAGTTCGGTCACGTCGATGCCGAGCGCGCGGAGCGCGAGTTCGAAGGTCGGCCGGTAGGTGCTGGGGTCGAAGCGCAGCTGGAAGTCCAGCTCGCCGTTCTGCATGACCCGGCCCGACAGGTCGACGGTGGCGAACAGCGGTCCGCTGCGACCGGTGAGGTTGGTGAGGTTCTCCAGCCGTCCGTCGATCTCGTGCAGGAAGACGTCGACCGGAGGTTCGGTCTCGAAGGCCCGGAAGTGCACCTCCCCCTCCACCACCTCCGCCTCGTCGATCGAGAACGGGAACAGGTCCTGGACGATCGACAGCCACGGACCACCGGCACCGGTCTGGTCGCCCCCGGAGTCGTCGGCGTCGACGAAGTTCAGCACCGGCCGCACCAATTGCAGGCGCGCCACCACGCTGCCGTCCAGGAGTGCGTCCCAGCGCACCGCGAAGTCGACCCGCTCGGCCTCGAACAGCGGCACCGGCACCGTGCCGTAGACCTTGGAGACGCGCACCTCGCGGATCGAGTAGGCGCCGCGCCAGAGGTGGAGTTCGACGTCGCCGATCGAACCGGCGAACGAGGAACTCTGCTCGAGCACGCGGTTGACGTTCCAACGCACGAAGTCGGGCAGGGCCAGGCGCGCGGCGATCAGCAGCGCGCCGAGGATCACCAGCCACTTGGTCCACTGGCGCCCGTTGCGACGACGGGGCTTCGGCGGTTGCTGGGGAGCGGAGGACGGCATCGCGGGCCGTCGGGGCAAGCAACGGGCATGCCCGGAGGCGATCAGCGCGCGTCGGGTCGGGCGCGGTGGTCGACCGGCCAGCGACCGTCCCAGGCGCGGGGTGCGTCGAAGGACTGCTCGCGCATGCCTTCGATCCACGGGGCGAGGCCGAGGGCCTTCCGGCGTTCGTCGAGACGGGTAGGGTCCTCGACGATGGGCGCGAGCACCACCGGGCGGTCGGCGTCGAGGATCGGTTCGCCCGCGGAGTCCCGCGCGGTGAGCAGCAGGGTCCCGTAGACCTGCGGCCGCTGCTGCGCGACGCGGAGGCGGTCGGTCAGCGCGGCGAGATCGGCCGGCGACACTTCACTGCGTTCGTAGGCGGCGCGCACTCCCTGCAGGCACTGCCCGAGGAGCTCCGCGTCGACGCCATCGCGCAGCAGGACCTCCATCATGCCCGCCAATGCCCTTTCGCCGACCACCTCCTGTGGCGGCCAACCGGCGCGCTCGACGACCGCGCGGATCAACTCGACACCCTCGGCATCGATCTTGGCCAGCAGCTCGGTGGCGCGCTGCCGCTGTTCGCCCTCGGGCATGCCCTCGGTCATGGTGCGGGCCGCCTTCTGGGTCTGTAGGAACTGCAGGAACCGCCTCGGAAACCACGTCAGCTCCTCCGGCGTGAGGTCGGCGGGCGGAGGTGCGGTGCGCACGCCGCGCGCGCTGTAGGTCTTGTAGCGATACGCACCGTCCCAGGCCCCGTAGGTCCGCACCGCGACCGGACTGAACGGGTTGGTCGGATCGTCGGCGGTCGGTTGCTTGAAGTACTCGGCACCTCCTCGGTAGCCGATCCCCGGGGCGCTCTTCCCTTCGGCGTCGCCGCGCGGCCAGTCGGGGTTGGTCGCGAAGCCGCGCGCGGCGAGCACGCCGTCGCCGTGGGTGCCTTCGAAGGCGCGGCCGCGCGGATGGCCGAGCGAGACGACACGTTCCCACAGGCTGCCCGAGAGATCGAACGCGCCGTAGTAGGACGCCCCGTAGACCTCGCGCGTCAACGCGTCGAGTTCACGCTCACGCTCCAGGGTCGCGAGGGCGAGATCGCGTTCGTCGGTGACCACGCGCTGCACGTCGTCGGTGGTCGCGGTGCCCCAGGGGTAGTCGCCGGAAACCGGTCGCGTCGGACCCCGCGCGGCCTTCTCGTACTCGAGTTCGGTCATCGGCCGGAGCCCGTGCCAGTCGAGCCACGCGGCGGTGTCGTCCCAGCTCACGAAGTTGCAGGGGCGGGTGGGTGCGCCGGCGATCCAGCGACCGTCGGCATCGCGCGCGATGGTGCAGGTCTCGATCTCTTCGCCTTCGAGCCCGGTGGGCGCGCGGGTCGCGACGGCCTCGGCAGGCAGGGCATTCAGCCAGGCGGCGTATTGACCTTGCGTGAGTTCACGCCGCATCACGTAGAACGCGTCGGTGCCCTTCGGCCAGGCGGCGGGGATCGGGCCCTTCTGGTCGCCGCGGTACTCGTTGGTCTCGTACCACACCGCGCCGATCTCCTTCGCGACGCGCAGCTCGGACTCGTCGTCGATCCACAGCGGACCACCGACCGCGCCGGAGTCGTCGACGCCGTGGACCGCGCCGAAGCGCACCGCGAGCGGCTGGTCGTCGCCGGCCTGGAAGGCGCCGCGGTCGACGAAGACCATGTCGATCGGCCACGCGGTGACCGTGCGTTCGGGCGCCTCGACGAGCGGCAGGGAGACCTCCCAGGCGGCGGCACCCCGGCAGCGCGCGGTCGGCTCGACGAACACGCCGAGGCCGTCCTCGGCGATGCGGATGCCGGCGGCGACCTTGCCCTGACACTGCACCGTGCGGCCGGGCGCGATGCGCAGCGGTGCACCGCGCGGGTCCTCGCCGCGCAAGGTCAACCACACGGCGGAGTGGCGGCCGTCGAGGAACCAGGCGTTCGGCGCGAAGACCCGCAGGACGACGCGCGGGTCGCCGGCCTCGGTCAGCACCGCCGCGACCTCCGCGGTGGGCTCGCGCGGATCAGCCGCTTGCTGGGCGAAGGCTACCGGCACGAGGTAGACGAGGCACGCAGCCACCCAGGCACGGGTGGCAGGCGAGCGCGTTCGGAGCCGATCGGTCATGCCGCCAGGATCCCCGTTCGGGCAGCGCAGCAAGTCGGGCAGTTCGCCCGTCGGCCGGACTTGTCGCCAGCTTCGCCCGCCACGAATTCACGGTTCCTCGACTGAACCCGCCCGGTGCCGACCCGTTGACACGAGTCACCAACCGTCTACATCTGTAGCCGACATCGCCGACCCGAGGAGCACGAACCACATGCCTCCCGAAACCAACGACCGCCCCACCGCCGCCGAGTGGAAGGTGCTGAAGATCGTCTACGAACTCGGCTCGTGTGCCGCCCGCGAGGTGGTCGAGCAGGCCCAGGAATCCGACGGCTGGTCGGCGAGCACGGTGAAGACCCTGCTGCGTCGGCTCGTCGACAAGGGCCACCTGAAGGCGCGGCGGATCGGCACGTCGTTCCTCTACCGCCCGAGCCGGCCGATCCACACCGAGCTGCGGAGTTCGGCCGACGCGCTGCTCGAGCGGGCGACCGAGGGGGCGATGGGGCCCTTGCTGCAGTACCTGGTGAAGCGCAGCCAGCTCAGCGACGAGGAGCTCGACCAGCTCCAGGAACTGATCGACCGGCAGCGCCAGGAGGGCCGCAGCGATGGCTGAACTCTTCACGTCCCTCGATGCCTTCGCGCACGACTGGTTCGGCTGGATCCTCGCGCGCAGCGTGACGTTCGCGGTCGCCTTCGTGGTGATCGTGCCTGCGGCGCTGCTGCTCGGCCGACTGCGTTGGCTCAGCGCGCACGACGTCTCGCTGGCGCTCCTGCTGCCGGTGCTGTTGTCGTTGCTGCCGGCCGAGCAATGGCTGCCGGCGAGCTGGCCGTCGACGCTGCCGGCCGCGGTGCACGGACTGGCGGGGAGCGGCTCCGAGACGGAATCCCTGGCGGCGCCCACACCCGGTCCGCTCGAACTCCTCGCAGCCGATGGCACGCCGGTGCCCACGCTCGAGAACCCGATCCAGGGCTCGCCCGATGCACGGTTCGCGGCCGACGGACCGAGCGAGTGGTCGTTCGCTGCAGTGGGAACCGTCACGTGGGCGCTGCTCGTCTGGAGCCTGTGGTGCCTCGGCTACGCCGTCGCCCTGGTGCGCCGCCAACGCCGCGTCGAGCGCTTCCTGGTGGAGACCAGCGAGCCCGCCAACCCAGACCTTCGCACGCTGCTCGCCGACTGCCGCGCGGCCGTCGGCATCCGCCGTGAGGTGCAGCTCCGGACCTCCGACGAACTGCCGTCGCCTGCGACCACCGGCCTGCGCCGCCCCGCGGTGTTCCTGCCGCTGGGCGAGGCCGACCGACTCAGTCCCCAGCAGCTGCGCTTCGTGCTGCTGCACGAGCTCACCCACGTGCGCCGCGCCGACGTCGTCGTCGAGGGCCTGCTCCGCTGCCTGCGCGCCGCGTTCTTCTTCCACCCCGCCGCCTGGCTCACCGTTCCGCTCGTGCATCGCTGGCGCGAGCTGGCCTGTGACGAGGCGGCCCTGGCGCGGTCCGGCTCCACCGACCGCGCGCAGAGTGCCCAGGCACTCCTCACCTTCGCCGCCCCCGCGAGGGACCTCGCACGCGACCGACTCGCGGTCGCCCATCTGCTCGACCACGGAGAGACCATGAAGACCAGGATCCAGAGACTGCTCGACCCGAGCCGCCGGCCGCGCGCCGGGATCGATGCACGCGGCGTGCTGGCCGCCACCGTGTTGTGTGGCGTCGCACTGACCGCGGCGCGCGCGCAGCAGGCGGTGCAGGCGCCCGCCACACCCGAAGAGCGCCCGGCAGCGGTGCGCGACGAGACCACCGGCAAGCAGGCCGCCTCGCCCGAACAGGTCCAGATCGACGCCGCCATCCGCGCTGGAACCCGCTGGCTGCTCGACCGCCAGGAGGAGGACGGCCGCTTCGGACTCGGTGTGACGCCGCGTGACAAGCCGCGTGACCACAACGACGCGTTCACCACCGGTCTCGCGATCCAGGCGCTGCTCCCCGAGCTGCAGGGACCGGATGCCGAGCGGGTCCGCGGCGCTCTGGCCCGCGCCGCGTCCTGGCTGATCGGACAGCAGGACGACAAGGGTAAGTTCGGCGGCGACGACGGGCTGACGATGGCCTACGGCCACGCCCAGGCCCTGCGCGGCCTGTCGATGCTGCAGCAGGTCGCCCCCGCCGATCCGCTGCTCGCCGCGATCCAGAAGGGCGTGGGCTACGCGGAGTACCACCGCAACCCGTACTCCGGCTGGCGCTACCACCCGCGCGACGGCGACAACGACTCGAAGATCACCGGCCTGATGCTGCTCGCACTGCTCGAAGCGCAGGAAGCCGGCGCCGAGCTGCCGAAGCAGACCGTCGAGCTGGGCCGCATGGTGCTCGAGGAACTCACCGACCCCGAGACCGGCCGCACCGGCTTCGTGCAGCGCGGCTCGGAGATGTCGCGGTTCGTCTGGAAGAACGACGACTTCCCGCGCACCTACTCCGAGGAGCCGACCGCGATCAACCTGCTGGTCTCGTTCGAGAGCGGCGACGATCTGCTGGAGTCCCGGTCCATGCAGCGCGCCGTCGGCCTGCTGGTGAACCGCCCGCCGTTGTGGAGCCGCGAGAAGGGTTCGATCGACTACTCGTACTGGCAGTACGCGGCCGAAGCCCTGCACCACCTCGAAGGCTTCCAGCGCGACCTCTGGCGCAAGCGACTCGTCACCGAACTCGCCGAGCACCAGAGCGAGGCGGGCTATTGGCCGGCAGTCGATGCCTGGAGCGCGCCCGGGATGGAGAACTGGACGACCGCTGCGGCATTGGTCGCACTACGGTCGATCCGCTGAGACCCTCCTGGAGAGGGTCCAGCGTGACCCCTGGCACCAACGGCTCGTCACCGTGCTCGCCGACTACCGCCACTCGGATAGTCGCGCCGTCGGTCTATCCCTTCCTCCGCGCTCCCGTCGCCCGCCTCGGCGAGGTGGCCGACGGACTTGCCAAGTATGCGTCGGAGATCGAACCGACCGATTGAACCGCGCCTTGGGAGTTCGGCGCGGACGATCTCGGCAACCTCAGCGTCGCGTAGCGAATCAAGTCGAACACCAGCGCGCAGAGCAACCCGAAGACCGGATACCCGGCATAACCGAGCAACGGCATCTCGAAGAGTCTCGGCCATCCGACAAACGAGACCTCATAGGTCCATCGACATTCGCTCGCCACATTCCACAGCTCCCAGAAGAACCCGCAGAGGAGACCGGCAGCGGCCCACGCAACGGCCACTCTATGGTCGCCCCACCAACTGCCGCACAATCGATGCGGTAGACGGGCAACCGTCATGAGGCCGAACGTGAGGCAGAGCGGTCCGAGCCACATCCACGGGTAGGCGACCGTCGGCCAGGCCCCGACGGCGACGATTCCCGCAGCACCGAGGAGCGACAGGAGCGCTCCGCATGCCGGCCTCCGCAGGATTGGTGGCGGGCGGCGCACGCAGCAGGCGAAAGCTCCCACCCAACTCGTGCGGCGGAACACCTCACTCGTCACGTACACGGCAGGCAGCACGGTCGAGAACGGCAGCAGAACCGCGAGAAGCAAGTCGCCGAGCCCGGACTGGGGCACGCCCGTATAGATCCAGTTCTCGCTGAATCGGTTGAGATACTCGAACGAAGACCAGAACAGTGAGCCAATGATGAAGACGGGAAGCCACTCGGGACGTCGGAGCATGTTCGGCGCGCCCCGTCTTTCCGCCTCCGCGGCCACCACCAAGATATACCCCATCCACAAGGGCAGGAACGTATACCTGCGCACGCCGAACGACAGGGACTCACCGCCCCAGGCCATGACCCAGGCCACGATTGCGAGCGCGACGCCGGCCCAACCCCAGCCTGGGAACCGGATTGGTGAGCAGCGAGCGGTCGCCATGCGAGGACGAGACACCGTGCGGAGCATCTCGATGATCACGAGCCCGACGACGAGAGCTGCGACCAGGAACACCGCCCACGAAAAGGACCGGTGCTCCACACGACCCGGCGGGTCGAATGCACTATCGAACATCGAGGAGGGCCGCCCTCGCAGCCAAGCCCCCACAAGAGCGAGTCGTGGCGCAACGGTGAAACATCCGATCAGGATGGCCCACGCCATACCGCGGCAGCCCGTGCTCGCAGCATCTCGAGACCGCCCCACCATCAGCGCAGCTTTTCGGCGATCGGCGTGAGCTCTTCGACCCACGCCGCCTGCCCCATACGCCCCGCGCGATCGATCATGCGTATGAGGACGTCCCTTGCCGCAGATAGTCGCGTCCGCTCGACCAACAGGAGCGCTCGCCGACGCTGACCAGCCGAACCTGCGACCAGCGTGCGCTCCAGCCGAGCCACGAGCCATTCCGGGTCTTCGTCGGCAAGACGTAGGGCGACCTCCTCGAGGTGCTTGCCGTCCCCGCGCATCCAGTGCCGATAGAGCGGCTCGAGGTCTTCGGCAGTGGGTGTCCAGTCTCGGTCCGTGACGAAGCGCTCGACGATCCCGCTATCGACCGAGCTCGCGGCTCCGTACTCTTCCCTCATCAGACCGGCAAAGAACGGACGTGCGCTGGCGAGCACAATCGCGGCCACGATCGCCAGAGCGAATGTGGCGCCGAACAGCCAAAGCTGCCCGGTCGGCCTGCGGATCCATTCCACCAGGGTCATCGCATTCTCGCAACAATATGCCCACCGACGAACAGCGTCACGCCGAGCAGCCAGCCACCGCCAGGCATCAGCGACACTGCGGACCACAGAGCCCCGATCGCGGTCGCGACCATGCTGGATATGAGCAGGGTCACCGGGTGGACGACCGCACCGCTCCCCAGACGCGGCGAACGACACAGGATCGGAGCGCTCAAGAGCCGACGAGCGGCAAGATGTGCTGTCACCAAGACCATTCCCCAGCCGACAAATGCATACTCGACGGCTGCGAGCGCATCCCCCCACAGACCTGCAACCAGTAGCGCGTGAAGCCCCCAGATCGGCAGATACACACGGAACAGCAAGTAGCTGACGACACCACGGCGGGCCTCCGGACCCCAAGTCGCGTGGAGTCGCCACGCCGCCGCGTGATCTCGACTCGACAACAGAGGGATGAGCCCCTGGACCACGGCGACTGCGAACAGCATCGGCACGGCAAACGATGGGACCTGCTGGCCCAGGGTTCCCGTGCCCGGAGCCGCATATTGGTCGGTCAGCACGCCGAGAACCGCACCGGCCACGGGAAGCGCCAGCGTGGCATACACGCGCGTACGAAGATCGCCATCGCGCGCGAAGACCCGAGACGTCAGGGCTGCCAGAGTTCGAGACGTCCGGTCACCGATGAGACCGAGCCTCAGGGACTCGCTCAGCGAATGGGCGATTCGGAGTGGCGCGTACTCGACCCGACGCGGAATAGTCACCACATGCGCCACGCCGCGCCACGACGCGGCGAGACGGAGCACGACCATCGCGGACAACACCAGAGCAAACAGCGCCGCGATGATGACGTGCGTGCTGGCACCCCGAGCGACACCGCCCCCGAGCCAGGTGGTCGGCAGCACGCCGAACCATGTTGGCGGCCTCGAGGCCAGCATCTCGAGTTCTCCGGAGCCCTTACGAAGCATCAATTGCCCGCCGTAGAAGAGGACCAGGATCCCGATGATCTGGACCCAGGACGCGATACGCCTCAGCCCCTCCAGAGGCGTTCCTGCCGTTCGAGCGACCAGCAGGGCCACCGCGGTCGCCACCATCGCAACGCTGAGCGAGGCCACAGGGTAGAGCACACCCCAGGACCACGCAGCATCGGGCTGGCTCGCGCCCACTATGGTCGGGAAAATCGTCAGCGAGAGCGTGACGAGGCCGATGTAGACGCCCAGATTCGTCAGACGTGCAAACGCCCAGGTCCGGTCCGTGACCGGTCGATGGCCGAGGACACGGAAGTCTTCCACGGAGAAGAGCGCCTCGTGGAACTCGACCAGGACCGCGCTGAATACCATCACGGCGGTAACCAGCAGGTGCGTGGCCGCAAGAAACTCCGCAGGCACGCGAGCCGTGAGGACGGCGCACAGCAGCAGCGACAACGCCAGGAATTGACTGACGACCCAATACAGCGGTGGGATCGCGTCACCCGGCTTGCTGTTCGTCGCCTGGGCGTAGGTCTGCGCCCTCAGATCGATCAGCAGATAGTTGAAGACGAGCGCACGGAACGACCTCGATTGGACGCCAAGACGGGCCCAGAACCGATCTCCCGCGGCCTCAGAACGAGGGACTGCGGTCCGTGCCGAGTTCGGGGCGGGTGAGTTCATGGCAGATCGTCTCGAGCCGACGGTCGCTCGCGAGCGAAAGAAGATCCGCGACCGGCGCATCGGCGACGACTCGACCAGCGGCAAGGATCAACGTTCGGTCACAGAGCCGCTCGACGACATCCAGCAAGTGCGAGGAGTACAGCACAGTTCCACCGCGGTCTGCGTGTTCGCGGAGCAACGACCGCAGGGTCATGACCCCATCGATGTCGAGGCCAGACATCGGCTCGTCGAGGATCCAGACCCGCGGCTCGTGTAGCAGTCCACAGGCGAGCGCGACACGTTGCCTCTGACCGGTCGACAGCGAATCGACCCTTCGATTCAGGAAGTCGGAGATGCCGAACCGACCGACCGCCTGCTCGATACGCGATGCCGCGACCTCTCGTGGGAGCTCGTGGAGATCGGCAACGAATGCCAGATGCTCGCTCGGCGTAAGCAGCGAGAACAGCCCGCCCGTGTCCGGCACGAAGCCGAACTGCTGCCGCGCCGCCACGGCCTCCGTGAATGGGCAGCAACCCGATATCCGGATCTCCCCGAACCGAACCGGCTGCACCCCGACCATGGCACGGAGCGTCGTGGACTTTCCCGCTCCGTTGGGCCCTAGATACCCACAGATCTCGCCCCAACCGATCGAGAAATCGACGCCATGCACCACCTCGGTGTCGCCGTATGCGACGGAGAGTCCGGAGACGACGATGGCGGGAAGCTCATGCATGCGTCAATCAGCCTGCGTCGGCTTCGAGCCTGTATAAAGACGCTCCGCGACATACCCGAGCAGGATGCCGACGAGAATTGCGATGATCAGCCGCGTCCATCGTCCATCGACCCCGGCTTCCTGGAGGGCGAGGTAGGTGACCGAGGTACCGAGGATGAATCCGCCGTAGCTGTAGAGGTCCTTGATCGTGTAGTCGCCCATAGATCAGCCAGCGAGTGATGATTTGAGGCCGTCGCGTACCACGTCCAGCATGCCATACTTCAGCACGACATCGGCAAGGAACCAGGCCAAGACGAGAAACAGTCTCGCCCGCCGACCCCGCGACGGGGAGGTCAAGCGGCCTGTCAACCACTGAAGTGTCCAGCTGGCGAGTTCATAGTTGAGGATCGCAAAACACACACCCCGACAGAGCGACCACGGATGCCAGCCCAGCAGGAGCGCGGTCCACCCATCCTCGGACGCCGCGAGCAGATTCCCGACGTAGTAGTTCATCAGGTCTACCTCGTAGAATCCCTGCACGAGAGGAAGCAGGCCGAACGTCAATATTCCGAGGACCATCGCCCCTACCAACAGCTGCGCATGATGCGGCAGCCAGTTGACTACTTCGTACTCGGGATCCGTGCCGGATATGATCCAGGCCTTCTGCGCCTCCCAGTACGCGACACCGTCTGGCATCATTGCAGCGGCGGCCTCTGGCCATTGAACGGCGATCCCGATCGCCAAGGCATTGTGAGACAAGAAGGCCAGGCCGGTTCCAACGATCCCGACGACCGCGCGTTCGGCACGCACGGCAGAGAGCAGCAGAAGGAAGACCGCGACCGCAGACAGCACCTGCTGCAGAGAGCCGACTCCGAGGAGCCCTAGAAGCAGCGGAAACGCTCCGGCGAGCGGGAATGTCGCCAGCCAACGCTGCCCCGATACGGCTCCCCGCGCCAAGCCCGCCATACGCCACGTATAGGCGCCCGTCTTGGCTCGCAGGCCGCCGCCCATGACGGCGACGGAACCCTCTCCTCCGCTTTCGCTGGCGCTCACCTTCACTTGCGCGGAATCGGAATCAGGAGGATTCCGGTCGTCTGATAAAGGATGAATCCTCCCACGCCGTAGATGAGCAGAAAGATCAACCAGCCGTAGCCGCCACTCTCCTTGTTCTCGTCGCTCATGTCGTCCTCGTTGGTCAGGCGCCAGCAGCATGGTCAGGCGCCAGTTGCAGGATACGAATCCGCAGCAGGACACAAGTGAATGGCAATCGCCATCGACTCAGCTCCGGCATCCCCGAATCCGAGGAGGACGCTAGCGACGCATGCCAACCCTGTCAACCGCTGCCGACGGCCGCGACGGGGCCCGACGGTCGCGCCGGAAGATGCAGTCGCGCAGCAAGATCGGCCTGGCCTCATCTGTCGCGGTTGGTGCCAGGCACCAACTACGACAGATTCCGGGGTGCGCTCACCGGCGCCGGATCAGCTCGCGGATGCGCTCCTCGAGCCGATCGTTCTGCTGGCGGAGTTCCTGCAGCTCGTCCTGGCGGAGTTCGCCTTCGAGCTGGGCGACCTGCTGGCGGAGGTACTGGTGGCGCTTGTACTCGTCGCAGGCCTTGGCCAGGTCGCTACGGTCGAGTTCCTTGGTGATGCCCAGCTCCTCGGCGCGTTGCACGAGGGTGACCAACTCGACGGTGTCCTCGTCGGTGGCGAACTCGGGCAGCAGGACGAGCTGCTGGATGCCGTCCTTCAGCGCCGCATAGGAATCGCCCATCGCGTGCGTCGAGCGACGCAGCACTTCGGCGAACTGGGCGACCAGGGCGGCGCGGCGGAAGCCGGGAGTGGCCGCGTCGAAGTCGGCGGTGAATGCCGAGAGGTCGACGCGCTGCTCGATCTCGGTGGCCTCGCGCTTCGCGGGGTCGTCGCCGACCCGCCGCGGCGGCAGCCAGCGCACCCGCACGGTGGCCCAGCTCGCGTCATCGGCGGCCTGCACTGCGTCCGGGGTCAGCGCGGTCTCCAGCTCGAAGAGTGCTGTCACCTGGTGGCCTGAGCCGACCTCGCCGGCATCCACCGCATCGTTGCGGAAGTCCTGGTCGGCCACCGCGCGGTTCTCGTAGCCGATCTGCCGCCAGCGCAGCACCTGGCCGTCGTCGAACTCGACCTGGATCTTCACGTCGGCGGCGACCGGCTGGAACGCGCCGGTGAAACGCTCGACGATCGCACGATGCACCGCCCGGGCGTCGTCGACATAGTCGCAGACCCCGTCGCCGTTGTCGGCGAGCTGCTCGAGGAACACGTCGTTGTGGTTGTCCATTCCAACCCCGATCGTGTTCAGCAGGATGCCCGACTCGCGGCGTTCGACGACGTCGGCCGCGATCCGATCCTGATCGGTCTGGCCGACGTTGGCCACGCCATCGGACAGGAACACCACGCGACTCTGCGCCTCCGGATCGAGACCGGTGGCGGCCAGCTCGTAGCCGAGCTTCAGGCCGGCCTCGGCATTGGTGCTGCCCTCGGGGTGCAGCCCCTGCACGATCGCCGCGATCTCCGCCGTCTTGCTGGCATCGGTCAGCGGCAGCACCAGCCGCGCCTCGTTGGAGAAGGCGACGATGCCGATGCGGTCGCGGGCGTCGAGCTTCGAGACCAGCGTCATCAGCGCGTGCTTCACCAGCTCGAGCCGCTGGTCTTCCTTCATCGAACCCGAGGTGTCGACCACGAAGGTGAGCGCCAGGGGCTCGCGCTGCTCGACCGGAATCACCCGGGCTCGCAGGCCGACGCGCAGCAGATAGCGCGCGCTCGAGCCACCGAACGGGCTCGACGCCAGCTCGGTGTGGATCGCGAAGTCGCCCTCGTCCGGCGGCGCGAGATCCGGGTCGAAGTAGTTGACGAATTCCTCGGTGCGGATCTGCGCCTTCTCCGGCAGCACGCCGTCGCGCAGATAGCGCCGGGCGAGCACGTAGCTGGCGGTGTCGACGTCGGCCGCGAAGGTGGCCAGCGCGTCGCTGCGCGTCAACACGAAGGTGTTGTCACCCCAGAAGCGGAAGTACATGTCCCGCGGGCGCTCGCCGTTGCGGGGCCGGCAGTAGCGGAAGAACTCGTCTGGGTCGAAGGTCTGCGGCGGGATGTAGCCTGCGACTTCGCCAACGTCCTGGTCGGCGAAGCGACGGACGACGGTCAGGAGCGGCTCCACGTCCGGATCGGGCTGGACTCCGTAGAGGTTCTGCACCCGCGCGCGGATGTCCGCGTCGCCGCCATCGTTGAAGAAGGCGCG
Source organism: bacterium (assembly GCA_030432695.1). Lineage (GTDB taxonomy): Bacteria > Planctomycetota > UBA1135 > UBA1135 > UBA2386 > JAUILN01. The sequence continues at coordinate 32,040 of JAUILN010000007.1, forward strand.
GAGCGAATCCGGCACCGCGACGTCACCCGGACCTCGGAAGGCGCCACCAGACCCGCCTCTCCCGGCACCGCCCACGACGAGGGCATCCAATGTCGTGCGTCCGAGTTCGAACGGCGACTTGGACGGGATCGTCCCGAGCCCGATCGACCTGTTCCAGGCGGTCGAGTCGAAGGCAGACTCCTTGCTCTCACTGTCGCTCGGGAGCTGGCCCCATCGAGCGAGAGGATCCGCCGCCGGCTTCTGGTTCGGATCGAGCACGGTGACGAAGGGCGTCGTCATCAGCGTCTGATCGACGACCTGGACCTCGTCGAACCGCAGCTCGGGCTGCCCGGCGAGCACGTCGATCGTGGCAGCACTGTCGTCCCCACGGGAGCCCGGCACATCGACCGGCTGCGGGCCGTTCGACGGATCCGCCACAACGTTCTCCCGCGAGTCCACCACCGTAGGCGCCGGCAACTCGCCCGCATCCACCATGGCCACTGCGGTCTCGCGTTGCGGAACGTCCTCGACATCTTCCTGGCAGACCCACCAGAACGCGCCGCCACCGACCGCGACCAGCACCGCCGCAGCCGCCGCATAGCGCGCGAAGCCCGGCCGGCTCTCGTGCACCGACCCGACCAACTCCGCACGCCGCTCCGCGGACAGGGTCGGCCCTTCCCCATCCCCCAACCCGCGCACCAGCCCCACGGTCCGCTCCAGCAGATCCCGCTCGGCCTGCAACGCCGCATCGGTCGCCATCTCGGCCTCGAACGCCGCGCGCTCCTCGACCGCCATCTCCTCGAAGAACCACGCGCACAGCCGCTCGTGCTGCTGCGGGTCCAGACCTTGGTGCCGCTCTTCCATGTTCGTGCTCCTGTGTTCGGTGAGTCCGCCGACGCCCCGCGCGTCAGCTCCCGCGCCGCGCCAACGCGCCGCGCCCCTCCGGCTCCAGCACCGGCCCCAGCTCCGCCGAGAGCCGCTGCAACCCGCGACTGATGAGCCACCCCACGGTGCCGACGCTCTTGCCGGTCAGCTCCGCGATCTCCTGGTAGCTCTTGTCGCCGAGCAGCCGCAGCACCAGCACCTCGCGCCAGGTGTCGGGCAGCGCGAACAGGTAGCTCTCCACCACCTGCCTGGAGTCCTTGGCCTCCAGCGTGTCGAGCCCCCCGGCGGTCGCCTCCGGCACCGCCCGCTCCACCTCGCGCCGCTTCCGGCGCCGTTCCGCTCGCATCCAGTCCATGCAATGGTTCCTCGTGACCTGGAGGAGCCAGCGACCGAGACGGGCGTGCTCGGCCTTCGGCCCCTCGACCGCCAGCCGCGGAGGAGTCCGCGCCAGCTTCAGGAAGGCGTCCTGGACGACGTCCTCGTGGGCCCCGCCGGGCCCGAGCAGACCGCGGGCGTAGCGGAGCAGAGCGGTCTCGTGACGGCGGACGAGTTCGGCGAAGGCCTGCTCGTCACCGCCACGGACCCGCTCCACCAACAGGGTTGTCGAGGGTTCGTCCATGCGCCGGGCGGGGAAGGAACGGCACGGGTGGGGGGGATCTTGGCGGGTGGGGGCGGATTCCTGGAGGGTTCCTGGGTGGACTCGCGGGCCAGGACACGGTGCCCTGGTGCGAACTTCCCGGCTGGGTGGTTCAGGAGCCGTGACGCCAACAGGTCGAGAACTGCCCAGTCGCGCCGGTCGAGCGGTAGTCTGCGCTCGAGATCGCGACGGACACCCCCAGCGCCGCCCGTGAGAACATGGTGCCCGCCCGCAGTGTCGCAGGAACGCCTGATGCGTGAACCCTGGCTCCCCGGCCGAGGTCAATCTGCAGAACGGCGCTGTGATGGCTCGAGCGCCCGACCCACCCGAATGGAGGCCCCATGAACTCCGGGCATCCGAAGCAACCAGGCAAGATCACCGACCGTGAGCATTTTGGCTCGACGGCAGACCGAGGTTCCCGGCGCGACCCTTCCTCGGGTCCTCAGGCAGAGCCGAGCAGCGTTCCGAGCGAACCCGTCGATGTCGAGGCTGCGCCTGCCAGGGAGACTGCGCGAGCCGATGCCTTGGCGGTGCTTGGTGAACTGCGACGTGAACTCGGCACCGTGGTGAGCTTCGACGAGATCCGCGACGCCCTGAGCGACGGCCGTCGATGAGCCGGTGCGCCCTCGACGCGGCGCCATCAGGTCCCCCAGTTCGCAGGGCTCACGTATCGATCTTCGCGTCGGGCCAGAGGGCCCGGAGGGCGTGGATGTCGGGGGTCTCGGCGTCCCAGGCGATCGGGGTCTTGCGGAGCGAGAGGGAGCGGAGCGGGAGGTCGGCCAGTGCGCGGAGTTCGGCGACGGGGATCTCGGCGCAGTTGTCGAGGTTCAGGGAGCGGAGTTCGGAGAGGCTGGCGAGTTGGTCGAGGCGTGGGATGCGGCGCTCCTTGACCATTCTCAACACGCCGAACGGTGAGAGCTTCCCCACATCGATGCCGATACCGCTCAGGTTGAGTTCACGGAGATGATGAAGCTGACCGAGCGCCTCCAGAGCGCCGGCCTCGAGGTGCGGACCCACAGCCAGGTTCAGGACCCGGATCCCGGAGGCGCGCACGGGCAGCTCCCGAATCGCCGGAGTTGCGAAGCGCAAGCACTTCGACAGGTCGAGCTCGCGGAGCCTCGGCAGGAGATCGAAGGAGCGGATCCAGCTTGCATCGACTTCGTCCCGCCACGGAAGGTGCAAGACTTCGATGCGTTCGCCATCGTCGGGTAGACCGGCCTCTAGAGCGCCGTCTGCCACACCATCACCGATCTCCAGCAGTCGCACGCTCGATGGCAAAGCCCGAAGCACGGCGGCATCCACCTCCGGTACGTTTCCCAGCGCAAAGACTTGCCAAGGATGAGCAGCAGCGATCTCGAGCCAAGCTTCGTTCGTCACATAGTCGGCCAGGTCGACCCTCAGCTCGCGGAGCTTCGGAAGCGCGGCGACGAGATCTGCGAGACGATCGTCGAGCACTCTGTTTGCGGAACGCGAAGAAGGTGGAGAAGGAGGCCGGTCGGTCGCGCAGTACCCAAGTGAGAGCGCACGTAGCGAGGTGAGGGCGCGCAGCGCGAGCACATCCTCCATCGACTCCCGCTCACCAACCGGAACCTTCAGTCGATGCAAACCGCTCAGCGTCGCGACTCCACGGAGCGCACGTTCTTCGAGGGTCACGCCGAGTTCGAACACGAGTTCGGTCAGGGCCAGCCGAGCACACGCCTCCACGTGATCGCTTCCGATCTCGACCTGGAACGAATAAGGCGGCTTGATCACCAGACTCTCCAAGATGGGGAGCCGATCCAAGGCGGCGAGTCCAGCCGGTTCGATCCGGCGCCCATCGGCCACCTCGATCTCCCGCAACGACGCGAGGTCGGCGAGTTCGGCGACCGGTGAGAGTTCATCGGACTGATCGACGAACGGAGATCGCTGCCCCACCGGCGGCCGCGAAAGCACCACCCGCCGCAATCCCCTGAGCCGCGACAACGCCGACAGCGTCTCGGCATCCCCATCCAACACGACCACCGCCTCGGTCTCCGCGGGCAGCGCCTCGACCTCCGCGCGGCTGTGCACGACCGGCGGTTCGGGCGCGTCGTCGTCCTGATCCTGCACCCCCGCCGTCCGCCCGCGCTCCAGCACTGCAATGGTGACTACCATCATCAATGCCACCGCAGCGAGCAAAGACGACCAGCGCGCACCGCGATGCGCGGTGCGAGGCATGCGCCCTCGCAATGCCTCGAGATCGAGCGCCAATGCGCGGTCGCGCACCGCGTCCTCCAAAGCCCGCGTCTCGTTCATCGTCCTCCCTCCAACACGCGCTCCACGCACTCGCGCAACTTCGCCCGTGCACGCTGCAGCAGCGTCTTCACGCCGTTCTCCGTCATGCCCAGCTCCACCGCCAATTCGGCGCGCGAGCAACCGTCGTCGTAGGTCCGCGCCACCGCCCGCGCCGCGCGCCCACCCAACCGCTCACGGCAACGCTGCAAGGCGGCCCGTCGCCGGTCGTCGACCTCGGGATCGAGCCAGGGATCGCGCGTGGCGGCGAGGCGATCGACCGCGTCGGCCCAGGCGTCCGGATCCCCGAGATCGGTCTCGGGCACCACGCGGCGTCGGCGCAGCGCGTCCAACCAGAGTCGCCGCGCGGTGGTCCGCAGCCAGGCCACGCGCACGGCTTCCTGCGGCTCCGGCTCGGCCGACCACAGTCTGAGCAGCGCCTCCTGGGTCAGGTCCTCGGCATCGTCCTCACCGCAGCCGAGCAGGCGGAAGTACCGCACCACGCCGGCCCGCAGCGCAGGCTCGACCGCGGCACGGGCCGGGGGCGGTGGCTCGATGGTGTCGCGGCTCATCCGGGCCTGAAGACGCAGAGGACCGCACCAGGGTATTCAGGAAAGCCGAACGAGCCTCACCCCACCCCCGCCGGCGCCGCGGCGCGCAGCGCGAGTTGCCAGCCGCGGCTGCGGCGTCGGTCCTTGGTCGCCTCCAGGCGGCAGCGAAACGGCGCGCCGGGGTCGGAGGAAGGGTTGGGCAGGCGCTCGATGGAGGCGGCGAGGCGTAGCGAGGCGAGGGAACCCGTGGACGTCGCTATGGACGAAGGGTTGGACGAAGGGCTGGATGGCTCACGACGTGCGCGACCGCGCATCCCAGCGCCTCGCCTGCGTCGCACCGCCGCGTCCTCGAGAGCCACGCACACCACCGCCACGTCGTGCTGCCTCGCCAACCCCGACAGCCGCACCTGCACCGCGAGGGGCATCGCGTCGACGCTGCAGCCGTCGAGGACCAGCAGCCCGAACGCGCCGCAGCGCAGCAGTTCGTCGGCGGCCTGCCAGGCCTGGCGCTGCGAGAGCACGCGGATCACCGGCAGGGCGGCGAGGTCGACGCCGTGCTCGGCGACGTCGGGTGGGTGGAAGGTCGAGCCGGGTGGGGTGATCCAGGCGACCGGTTCGCGGCGGCGTTGGGCGTCGGCCAACAGCGCAGTGGCCAGGGCGAGAGTGGCACCGGGGCGGGTGACGAGTTCTCCCTCGGCCCGCGCGCGCGTCGATGCGGAGGGCGCGAGATCGACCAACCGACCGGCGACCTCGTCGAGGTCCCAGCGCGGCGTGGCGACCCCGGCCGAACCGGCCCAGCGCCGGCCCGGGCCCTCGCCCGACACCCCACTCCCCGCGACCGTGGTCGACGCGCGCCGCACCACCCCGGCGCGGACCAGGCTCTGCAGGGGAACGGCTCGGGGCTCGGGGCGGGCGGTCATCGCGAGGTCCCTTCAAACCGAACGGATCCCGAACGTCCAGCCCCTGCCGCTCCGGCCGCGGTCACCCCCCTACGCGAACGCCCCATCCGGCCGGACCCGGGGCTCCGCACGGACTCCGTGGGAAGCCGGTCGGCTCGAAGTTGACCGACCCCCGGAGCCTCGCCAGGATGCGATTCCGGTCCGGGGAGCGAGTCACCCGGCACGGCACCGGACCGCCGCCCCCGATGAGACTGTTCCCACGCATCTCCATGGCCTTCCTGGCCATGCTGGTCCTGAGCCTGGGAACCGCGCTCGCGTTCTTCCTGTGGTTCGTCGACCAGTCGAACGAGCGGCTGATCGCGGCGGCGACGCGGCGGCTCGAGTTCGACGTGACCCTGCGTGCGGCGCAGACCGAGGACCGGCTCGACGTGGCGCGCAACTACGTGCGGTTCGTCAGCGGCACCCCACCGATCCAGGGCATCATCCGCGCGCGCGCGAACGGCGGGGTCGATCCGCTCGACGGCTCGACCGAGGAACGGTGGAAGGACCGGCTGGCGACGATCGCCCAGCAGATGCTCCGCACCGAGCCGATGCTGCTGCAGGTCCGCTACGTCGGACGGGCCGACGGCGGGCGCGAGATCGTCCGCGTCGAGCGGGACCGCGCGACTGGGAGACCCGTGCGGATCGAAGGCGGCGACCTGCAGCGGAAGGAACACGAGCCGTACTTCACCGCAACGCTGGCACGCCCCCCGGGAAGGATGTTCGTCAGCCGGCTCAACCTGAACCGCGAACACGAGGAGATCCAGGAACCGCACCAGCCGGTGATCCGCGTCGCGACCGCAGTTCCGAGCGAGACCGGATCCGAGTCCTTCGGGATGGTGATCGTGAACATCGATGCGACGCGGATGCTCGACGAACTGCAGACCACCGACCGCGACGGGCCGCGGTACTACGTGGTCGACGAGCAGGGCAACTTCCTCCTGCACCCCGTTGCGAACCGCTGCTTCGAGTTCGAGTTCGGGGCCGCGCCCGCCGCCAGGAGCGAGATCCCCCAGGTCGCGCTGGTGTTCGACGCGCAGGCGACCTCGCTGGCGATCCAGGACCCGGTCGCCGGGCAGGCGATCTGCGCACGGGTCATCGACCTCGGCGAAGGCGCGGACCACGGCAACCTGATCCTGATCGCCACCGACTCCCTCGAACTGGTCACCTCGGCCAACGACCGCAGCCGGATCGTGGTCGGCCTGCTGTGTCTCGCGGTCGCGATCCTCGCCCTGCTCCCGGGCCTGTGGCTGCTCCGACTCGCCACGCGCCCACTGATCGCACTGACCCGCTCGGCGCGGAAGATCGATCTCGACCGCCCCGAGTTCGCGATCCCCGAGGGGATCAGCGGCGAAGCCCGTGAACTCGCCGAACTGCTGAACCGCACCATCCACCGGATCCACGTGCAGACCGCGAGCCTGCGACGCTCGCACCGTGAGGCGGTGCAGTTCGCCTACATCACGGCGCACGACCTCCAGGAGCCGATCCGCGCGATCCACAGCTTCACGCACCTGCTGCGCCAGGACTACGCCGAGCGGCTCGACGGGGAAGCCGAGAACTACCTCGCCCGCCTGACCCGGGCCGCCGAGCGGATGAAGGACGTGATGGACGGTCTGCTCGAGTACAACCGCCTCGGTCAGGAGTCCGCGCGCACCTCGGTCGACCTCGCCGCACTCGCCCGTGACGTCGCCGAAGACCTGGCCGATGCGCTGACCGCCGCCGAGGGCACGGTCGAGGTGGCGGCCCTGCCAACGCGCAGCGTCTACGCCAACGAGATGCGGCTGTTGTTCCTCCACCTGATGGGCAACGCGATGAAGTTCCGGCACCGCGATCGACCGCTACGGATCGTGATCGATGCGGTCGGCACCGGCGACGAACTGGTGCTCCGCGTCACCGACAACGGCCCCGGGATCCCCGCTCCCGCGCGGCAGAAGGTGTTCCAGATCTACCAGCGCATGCACCGGCGCGGCGACATGGAAGGCACGGGGGTGGGACTCGCCCACTGCCGCAAGATCGTCGACCTGCACGGCGGCGAGATCTGGATCGAAGACGCCTCCGGCGGCGGCGCGCGATTCTGCTTCACCCTTCCCGCAGCACCCGACGCGACGGATCACTCGGTCGGCTGAAATCGATCAGCCGTCCAGCCGGCGCCGAACCTCGACCACGCGACCGAAGATCTCCACGCGCGACGGCTCGACGGTCAGCGGCTGGACCCCCGCGGCGGCGGCATCCAGCACCACCTTGCCGCCGTGGGCGCGGTAGGCGCGCACCATCACCTTGCCATCGTGGCGAGCCACCACGAGGGAACCCGGCTCGATGGTCTGCTGCCGGCGGACGATCACCACGTCGCCCGACAGGATGCCATCCCCGTTCATGCTGTCGCCGCGCACCCGCAGCGCGAACAGCTCGGTCGCCGGATGGGCGCTCTCCGCGACCAGGTAGCCGGCCGGATCGGCGATCGCGTCGGTCAACGACTCGACGTCGACCGACTCGAGCATCGCCACGCGCACCGTCTGCTCGCCGCCCGCGGCCGGCGGCAGGCGGAAGCCGCGCGAACGACGGGCATCCTTCAACAGGCGCCCGTCCTGGACCAGCGCATCGAGCTGCTTGCGCGCGGACTCCACCGCGCCGTAGCCCATCGCCTTCTGGACCTCGCGAACGGTCGGAGCGGAACCCTCGAGGATCCGGTCGCGCACGTAGCGGTAGACCTTCTCCCGAGCCTCACCGCGCGCGCGCGGCTTCTTGTTGGTGGTTGGAACTGTCACGATGGCATCGTGGAAAGGAACCGTTCGGCTTCGTCGATCGAGCGCTGCATCTCGTCGATGAGGTCCTGCACGTCGCCCTCCAGGTCGGCGACGCCTTCCTCGAGCGACGCGATCGCCTGGGCATTGAGGCTGTGCTTCAGGGTCAGGACTCGGTCCTTCAGCGCAGTCAGCACCGGCTGCATCGCCTCCTCCGCATCCTGCATACGCGTCAGGAGCTGATCGTAGCCAGACTTCGTGTCTGCTTTCATCTTCTCGCTCTCGGCCCGGTACTTCGGGTCGGAGATCTCCTCGATCTCGCCCTGCCACTCGCTGAACATCGCGTCGGCAACGTCCTCGATCGCACGGATGCGCCCCTTCACGTCGCGCGCCGACCGCTCCGCGCGGTCGTAGGCCGTCTTCAGCTCAGAGTACTTGTCCTCGAGCGAGCCACCGTCGAAGCCCGTCAACGCCTTCAACCGCTCGAACGCGGTCTGGATCTCTTGCTGCGCCTCGGCCTGACTGTCGCGGCCGTCCTCGACGCGCTCGACGAGGATCTCGCGCTTCTCGTAGCCGAACGCCTCCATCGTCGCGAGGTAGGCAGACGTGCACGACGCGAGGGTCAGCACCGAGGTGAGAGTGAGCGCGACACCGAGTGGACGGAGGTTCTTCATGGCTTGGATCGCGCGGAGGTTATCACGCGCGACTCCCGCGGCAGCAATTGCCGGCCCGGCACTTCCTGCCGGATCCGCACGATCTTCATGCGGCCTTCAAATATCCATGCCGCCGGGGTTTGCGTCGCATCCTAACGGATGGCATGGGCGGTGCTCCAGAGGGTCTCGGCAAGAGGATCCGAGACCGATGAACACCACCTCGATCAACAGCCTGGGAAGTACTGCCGGAGGCGGCGGCGTGCTCGGCACCAGCCAGGCGAGCTTCGGCGACAACCCGTTCCTGAAGCTCCTGGTCACGCAGCTCCGCACGCAGACGCCGCTGGAGCCGATCGACAACGCGAGCTTCACCGAGCAGCTGGCGAGCTACTCGTCGATGGAGCAGCAGCAGGAGCTCAACGACAACCTGCTCTCGCTGCTCGACTTCCAGGGTGTGCTCGCGCGCCTGCAAGGTCTCGGCGAAGGCTCGGCGCTGCTCGGTAAGGAGATCGACTGGGTCGGTCCCGGCGCGCAGGAGCTGAGTGGGCGCGTCGAGTCGGTGTTCATCGCCGAGGACGGCTCGGTGCGGCTGCGCGTCGGCGAACACGAGGTCGACCTGCGGACCGTCACCTCGATCCGCGAGCCCGGAACGGGCGACGACGGCGACCAGAACTCTGCTGATTGATCGAGAGCGACCATGGTCAACACCTCATTGTTCAGCGGTCTGTCCGGCTTGCGCGCCCACCAGTCGTACATCGACGTGATCGGCGCCAACCTCGCCAACGTGAGCACCGCGGGCTACCGCGGCTCGCGGGTGACCTTCGCCGACCTGCTCAGCATCACCACCAGTCCCGGCGCGCGCCCCGAAGGTGACTTCGGTGGCACCAATCCGCGACAGATCGGGCTCGGCACCTCGATCGGTTCGATCGACGTGAACACCCGGCAGGGCACGTTCAAGGACACCGGCCGACCGCTCGACGTGGCGCTCGAGGGCCGCGGCTTCTTCGCGGTCACCGATGGCGTGCAAACCTACTACTCGCGCGCCGGAACCTTCGGGGTCGACGCCAACGGCTCGCTGGTCGATCTGCGCAATGGCTTCCGAGTGCTCGGCGCGTCGGGCTCGCCGATCGACGTCCCGGTGACCGACACGCTGCCCGCGGCGCAGAGCACGCGCATCCAGTTCAACGGCAGCCTGCCGGCGACCGTCAATGGCCCGCTCCGCGAGGTCGTTCAATCGGAGGTCCCGTTCCTCGCCGGCACCGCGGCCACCAAGGAGGGCGGACCATCGACCGGCACCACCTTCGACATGACGGCGTGGCTCGACAAGACCGTGCTGGTGTCGATCAACGGCCGCTCGGCCAGGCAGGTGACCTTCACCGCCGGCATGTTCGGCAACGTCGCCGCGGCCACCGCCAGCGAGATCGCCACCGCCTTCGACCCGCTCGGCAGCGACCTCACCGTCACCGCCGACGATGCGACCGGCGGGCTGACCTTCGAGACCATGCGGCTCGGTGACGCCGCGACCCTGAAGTTCGACGACGAGACCGGTAGCACGGGTCTGCTGGCGCACCTCGGCCTCGACACGGTGCTGAGCCACGGCGACCAGTCGGCGGCCGACGAGAACACCGACCTGTCCGGTCTGACCACCCGCGACCAGCCGTACGGCAACGGCGACGGCATCCGCATCACCGGCACCAACCCCGACGGCACGCCGTTCTCGGCGACCTTCGTGTACGGCGCCGACGGCACCACGCTCGGCAACCTCCGCGACTTCATCGACGGCCTGACCGCGCCCGGCACCTCGAGCCTCGCGATCGACGCCGAGGGCCGGCTGGTGCTGACCGCCACCGAGACCGGCGAGGCCAACCTCAGCCTGCACATCGGCGATGCGCAGTCGCCGCCACGCAACACCTGGCCGGGCTTCGAAGTCAGCCAGGAGGGCACCGGGCCCGACACCGCGACCGCGTCGATCGACGTGTTCGACAGCCTGGGCCGCGCCCACGCGGTGAACTTCGAGTTCGTGCGCAGCGAGGCCGACCCGACGGTCTGGGACCTGCGCGCCACGATGGACCCGGGCGACGGCACGATCACCTCCGACGAGATCTCGTCGATCCGCTTCAACGCCGATGGCTCGTTCAGCTCGATCGCCGGCGGCACCAGCGCCCTCTCGTTCAGCTTCGACGGAATCGGCGCGACCCAGACCGTGCAGGTCGACCTCGGCAGCGCCGGCGGCTTCGACGGCGTGACGATGCTGGGCGACGCGACGTCGGTCGCGGCCACCGACCAGGACGGCTTCGCGGCCGGCACGCTGCTGAGCGTCGGCTTCGATCAGTCCGGCAACCTGAGCGGCTACTACAGCAACGGCCAGAACCGGGTGATCGACACGCTGCGGATCGCGATGTTCCAGAACGAGGAGGGCCTGCAGCGGGCCGGCGACACGCTCTGGGTCACCGCACCGAACTCCGACGATCCGATCGCCGCCGCGGCCGGCATCTCCGGCGCAGGCCTGATCCGGCCGGGCAGCCTGGAGAACAGCAACGTCGACATCGCCGAGGAGTTCGTGAGCCTGATCGAGGCCCAGCGCGGCTTCCAGGCCAACTCGCGCGTCATCACCACCACCGACGAGATCCTCGCCGAACTCGTCAACATCGTGAGCTGATCCGATGACGAGTCTCGGGGAACAGGCACTGGTCGGCGGGCTGCGCCACCTGCAGAAGATGCAGGAGGCGATCTCCCACAATCTCGCCAACGCGGCGTCGCCGGGCTTCAAGCGACGGACGGTGACCGCCGAGGCGATCGGCACCCGGTTCGTCGATGCGCTCGACGCCCAGGCGCCGCAGAGCCGACCGGAGCTGCGCTACGCCGAGAGCATCGACTGGAGTGCCGGCACCTTCGCACCCACCGAGGACCACCGCCACGTCGCGGTCGACGGCGACGCGTTCCTCGCGGTCCGCGACGAGGCCGGCCGCACGATGCTGACCCGCTCGGGCACGCTCGCGGTCGACGCCCGCGGCACGCTGCGGCTGAGCAGCGGCGAGGCGGTGCTCTCGGACTCCGGCGCGACGATCCAGCTCGACACCCGGCAGGCCGGCAACTTCGCGATCGATCCCGATGGCACCGTGCGTGGCGCGAACCTGCGCGCGGGCGACCTCGCCGATCAGACTCCCGTAGGCCGCATCGGCCTGTTCCACCACGCCGCGGGCAACGGGCAGCTCCGCGACCTCGGCCGCGGCCTGTTCCAACCGGAACTCGAGAGCGCGATCCGCCCCGCGGCCCCCGAGGACGCCCGCCTCCGCCAGGGCTACCTCGAACAGAGCAACGTCGACGCCCTGACCGAGATGGTCCGGATGATCGGCGTGCAGCGCGGCTTCCAGGCCCAGACCAAGGCGCTCACCACCGTGCACTCGATGCGCGGTGAGTTCGCCACCGCATTCGACAGGTGACACTCCGATGCTGAAGAGCCTCTACACCTCCGCCACGGGCATGAAGGCCCAGCAGATCATGGTCGACACGATCGCGAACAACATCGCGAACGTGAACACCGCCGGCTTCAAGAAGACCCAGGCGACGTTCGAGGACCTGCTCTACGTGACCTACAAGGCGCCGGGCCTGGAACGCGACGCACGCTCGACCCCGAGCCCGATCGGCATCGAGGTCGGCAGCGGCGCGCGGCTGTCGGGCACCACCCGGATCTACACGCCGGGCGTGCTCGAGGTCACCAACCGCCAGCTCGACATCGCGATCGACGGTGACGGTTTCCTGCAGGTGATCACGCCGGACGGTTCGACCGCCTACACCCGCGACGGCCACCTGCACGTCAACGCCGATGGCAAGCTGGTGACCAGCGCCGGCTACATCCTGTTCCCCGACGTGCAGCTGCCGCGCGACGTGCAGGACGTGAACATCGATGCCGAGGGTCGCGTGACCGGCCGCGTCGCCGGCAGCAACTCGGACACGACCCAGCAATTCGGACAGATCGAGCTGGCCAAGTTCATCAATCCGTCGGGCCTGCAGTCGGTCGGCGGCAACGTGCTGCGCACCACCGACGCCGCCGGCCAACCGGTCCTCGACAACCCCGGCCAGCAGGGCATCGGCTTCCTGAAGCAGGGCTTCATCGAGCGCTCGAACGTCGAGATCGTCAACGAGCTGGTCAGCCTGATCGTCGCGCAGCGCGCCTACGAGGTGAACAGCCGCTCGATCCAGGCCAGCGACCAGATGCTGCAGAGCGCGACGCAGGTGGTGCGATGACGGGAGGACGGACGATGGCCGGCAAGCACATCCTCTGGGCACTCTGCACGCTCGGCGTTCCGCTCGGCGCGCAGGACCCGGGCAACGACCCCGAGCCGGTGGTCCGGATCACCCTGCAACGCGAGACCGACCTCGTGGGGCGCTCGGTGCTGGTCCGCGACCTCGCCGAGGTCAGCGCCGACGACGACGAGCTGCGCGCGCGCGTGGGCGACCTGGAGATCGCGCCGCGGCCCGCCGAGGGTTTCGCGCGGACCTTCCGCCGCACCGACGTGGAACGCCGGCTGGTCGAGGCCGGCCTGCCCCGCGACGCCTTCACGCTCCGCGGCGCGGAGGCGACGTTGGCCCGGCCGAAGACCACGCTGCTGGCCGCCGAGAAGTTGCTGGAGGTGGCCAACGGCATCGCCCGCGCCTGGATCGCGCGCGAGCCCGCGGCCGACGTCGAGTTCGAACCACTCGGTCGGGTGCCGGCGACCGCGGTGCCGCCGGGTCGCACCGGCGTGCAGCTGCGCGGCAAGGTCCAGCCGGCGCACGCCGAGCGGGACTCCGGCATGCGGCTGACGATCGATCTCGAGATACTGGTCGACGGTGAGGCCTGGCGCACCCTGCCGGTGCACTTCCGGCTGCGCCGCTTCGCGACGGTCTGGACCCCGGTGCGCGGGGCTCGTGCCGGCGAGTTCCTGACCGACGTCGAGCTGACGGAGCAGCGGGTCGAAGTGCCGCCCAACGCCCCCGCCGGAGGCTATGCGACCCACGAGGAGTTGCTCGGCAGGGTGGCCCGCGTCGATCTGCGCGCCGGCCGACCGATCCGCAACGCCGACCTCGGCGAACCGGCGGTGGTGCACCGCAGCGATCCGGTCCGGCTGGTCTCGCAGCGCGGCACGATCCGCGTGGCGGTGAAGGCGGTGGCGCTGGAGGACGGCGCGGCCGGCGACCGGATCCGGGTGCAGAACCTGGCGACCGGGCACTCGGTGCAGGCGGTGGTGCAGGGGCCCGGCCTGGTGATCTTGGGCAGCACGGAGGAAGGATGATGGGAACTCTCACCCGCAACGTCGTGGTCGGCCTCGCAGCAGGCCTCCTGGGAATCGCCGGTCTGCAGGCCCAGAACCTCCACCTGCAGCGGCGCTCCTCGCGCGCGCTGATCGCCGACAACTCGGCACGTTACGTGGGCGACATCCTCACGGTGCGCATCGTGGAGCGGCACCGGGTCCGCAACGAGGACCGCACCGAGCGCGAGAACTCCACCAGCCTCGCCGCGCGACTGGAGTCGTACACGCTCAGCGACAAGACCTTCATCCCGGACCTGCCGCGCATCGACATCCGGCAGAGCCGCGACTTCGAGGGCGACGCGCGGCAGGAGAAGGACAGCAGCCTCGACGCGCAGATCGCGGTGGTGGTCATCGACGTGTTGCCCAACGGCAACCTGGTGATCGCCGGGACGCGGGTGGTCGTCATCGACGACGAGACCAAGACGCTGAAGATCAGCGGGCTGGTGCGGCGCCTCGACGTGCAGCAGGACAACACCGTTCTCAGCTCGCAGGTCGCCGACGCGCGGGTCTCGCTGGTCGGCGAGGGCGGCAACACCCGGGTCACCACCCGCGGGCCGGTGGGCGAGTTCTTCGACACCCTGATCTGGGCCGCCTGGCCGTTCTGAGGCAGCCATGACGACGATGCGCACCACCTGGATCGCCGCCCTGCTGACCGCCCTCGGCGCTGCACTGCTCCCGGCCCAGACCGTCGGTGAGCCGCAGTTCCGCGTGCCGATCCGCTCGATCACCCGGCTGCACGGCTCGATGACCAACACGCTGACCGGCATCGGGCTGGTCACCGGTCTCGACCGCACCGGCTCGAACGATCGGGCCACCCGCCAGGCGATCGCCAACCTGGCGCAGAAGTTCGGGGTGAACCTCAGCCAGTCGCAGCTCAACAGCGGTGCCGTGGCGATGGTCACGGTGACCGCAGAGCTGCCCTCGTTCGCGCACGAGGGCATGCCGATCGACGTGCAGGTCCACGCGTTGACCGAGGTCACCTCGCTGGAGAGCGGCTACCTGTTGCCGGTCGAGCTGGTCTACTTCGACGGCGACGCCAGCACCGTCTACGCGGTCGCCTCGGGCACGATCTCGACTGGCGGCTTCGGCTACGGAGCATCGACGACCCGGGTCTCGCGCAACAACCCCGCGTCGGGCCGGGTGAACCGCGGCGCCAAGGTGGTCCGCTCGGTGGCCCCGGAGCTGCTCAGCGAGACCGGCGAGATCGAGCTGATGCTGCGCACGCCGAGCCTGGCTACCGCGACCAACATCTCGCGGATGATCGAGAGTTCGCTCGGCACCACCGGGATCGGGGCGCGGGTCCACGACGAGGCGCTGGTGCGGGTGCTGCTCCCCGAGACGCAGCGATCCCGCGACGACGCGCTGCGGGCGCTGGCGCTGGTGAGCGCGCTGCAGGTCGAGGTCGAGCACCCCTCGCGCGTGGTCATCGACATCGACAGCGGCACGATCGTGGTCGGCAACGAGGTCCGGATCAGCCCCTGCGTGGTGATGGCCTCCGACATCACCGTGACCATCGTCGACCAACAGGACGTGGTGCAGCCGTTGCCCTGGTCCCGGCAGGGCACCACCGAGCGGGTCGATCGCTCGCTGACCGAGGTCGATCTCGGTGACGCACCGGCCGCCGGTTTCGCGGGCAACCCCGACGGGGCGACGGTCGCCGATCTGGCCGAGAACCTGCGCTCGCTGGGCCTGACCACCCGACAGATCGTCACCGTGTTCCAGCAGCTCGACCGCGGTGGCTTCCTGCACGCCCCCCTGGAGATCCGATGAACGCCGCAGCGGCAGCCAGCGGCAAGAGCCGCATCGATCCCGGCCTGCAGCGACTCGTCGACGCGCGCGCACGCGGCGTGGAGATCGCCGAGCAGTTCGAGCAGGTCTTCGTCCAGCAGATGGTCGAGAAGATGCGCCAGACGGTGGACGTCAACGGCGACGGCGAAGGCCTGTTCGCCAAGGGTCCCGGTTCGGACACCTACGCGATGTGGTTCGACCGCCTGCTCGGCGAGCGCGTGCAGGCCGAGAGCCATCTCGGCGTGGCCGATGCGATCGTGACCCAGCTCGAGAAGCACCGCGAGGTGCCGCGACTCGAGGAACTACGGCAGCGGTTGCAGGAAGCCGGTGGTCCGCTGCCGCACCCAGACCACGGGAGGCTCGAAGATGCCCTGGCGTGAATCCGGTCGCCACGGCGGCGCCCCGAGCAGGTCGAACGCCTGGCCGGCCGCGTTGACCACGCTCGTCGACGCCTTGCAACGCGAGACCGAGGGCCTGCGGAAGCTGACCGCGGCGCTGGTCGCGACCCGCAAGGCGTTCGCTTCGATCCGCCCGTCGACCATCCGCAGCACCGCCGAAGACCTGCAGCCATGGGTCGACGCGGTACGACGTGAAGGCGCGCGCCGCAGCGAGGCCGCGGCAGCGGTCTGCAAGGCGCTCGGTCTCGAGCCTGGATCGCCCGCCTCGCGGATGGCGGCGCGGCTCCGCTCCGACGATGCCCTGGCGTTGACCCGTGCCGCCACCGCGGCGCGCGAGGCCGCGGCAGCGCTGAAGATCGAGAACGCGGTCGGCTCCGAGATGCTCGACATCGCGGCGCGGGCCCAGGACGCGATGTGGCGTCGGCTCGGTGCAGCGGCGATCGAGGACGGACCCGAGGTCTACGACCAGCGTTCGCGCGCGCGAGTGATCCAACACCCACGAGGCGGCGGACTCGTCGACGGGCATCTATGAATCCGAGAGTCGACAGGGAGGACAGGCCATGAGCTTCGCCATGGGACTCGGCGCCAGCCTGCGCGCGCTCTCCGCCGCGCGGCTGGGCATCCAGACCGCCAGCCAGAACATCGCCAACGTCAACACGCCCGGCTACTCGCGGCAGCGGCTGCTGCTGTCGTCGAGCCAGCCCTACACGCTCGGCGGCTTCCAGGTCGGCAGCGGCGTGCAGGTCGCCGACGTGCGGCGGCTGGTCGACGAGGGCCTGATCGCGCGCGTCGCCAACCAGGAGTCGGTGGTCGGCGCGGCGCGGGTCCGCTACGAGCGCCTGCGCGAGATCGAAGGCCTGTTCGCGGACGGCGCCGGCGGCGTCGCGGAACGGATGTCGGAGCTGTTCGGCGCGCTCGGCGCCCTGCAGAGCGATCCGGGCGACGGGGCGCTGCGCGGCGGCGTGGTCCAGGCCGGCGAGGCGTTCACCTCGGGATTGAACCTGGTCGGCAAACAGCTCGGTGCACTCGGCAACGACGTGTTCCGCGAGGTGCAGGGCCTGGTCGCCGCGGTGCAGTCGGGTGCCCAGACAATCGCCGACCTCAATGCCGAGATCGTGCGGCTCGAGGCCAACGGATCGATGGCCAACGACCTCCGCGACCGCCGCGACCAGGCGATCCGCGATCTGTCGGCCCTCGTCGACGTGCGACGCGTCGACCACAGCTCGGGCTCGGTCGATCTGATCGTCGGCGGCCGATTGCTGGTCGCCGGCCGCCGCGCCGACACGGTGCAGGTCAGCCGCGACGCGAGCGGCGCGACCCGCGTGACGATCGGCAGCAACCGCCGACCGGCGAACCTCGAGGGCGGCCGCATCGGTGCCCTGCTGGAGCTCGAGCAGAGTGCCGGTCCCGCCTACCTGGCGCGACTGGACCGATTGACCCGCGAGATGGTGCTCGGCTTCGACCGGATCCACACCACCGGCGTGCCGGGGGACGGTCCGTTCCAGAGCCTGACCGCCGGCTACGGCGCGGTCGACACCAATGGCAACGGCGTGCTGGGCGACGAGCTGCTCCAGGACCTCGGCCTGCCGTTCGTGATCCGACACGGCGAGCTGTTCGTCCGGGTCACCGACCGGAGTTCGGGCGACGCCAGCCACCACCGCATCGCGATCGACCCGAGCGCGACCACTTTGCAGGAACTGGCCCGCGACCTCTCGGGCATCGAACACCTGCAGGCGTCGGTCGACACCTCGGGTCGGCTGCGGATCCAGGCCGACCAGGGTTACGGCTTCGACTTCGCGCCGGCGCTCGACGCGCGTCCCGACCCGCTCGGACTGTTCGGTGGCGCGGCGCCGCGCGCGGCGACCGCGGGCGAGGGACCGTTCGACCTGAACACCGCCGGCTTCCCGCAGACCTTCACGGTCGATGTCGAGGGCACGGTCGAGGTCGTGACCTTCGAGGCCAGTGACTTCGCCGACCCGGCGCGCGCCACCGCCGCCGAGGTGGCGGCAGCGATCGACGCCGACCTGACTCGTGGTGAGGCGCTGGTGGACGGCGACCGCGTCGTGCTGCGGGCGAGCGGCTCGGGAACGCCCGCGAGCATGACGCTCGCCGAGGGCGCCGGCAGTCCGCTCGCCGCACTCGGGCTACCCGCGGGCACGTTCCAGGGGCAGGACTACGGCGTCGACGTGCGGATCCACGGCGAGTACTCCGGCACCGCCAATCAGCGGTTCCGCTTCGTCGCGGTGGGCGACGGCGAGATCGGCATCACGCCGGACCTGCAGGTGGACGTCTACGACGAGTCCGGTCGCCGCGTCGCCACGCTCGACGTCGGCGACGGCTACGACGGCTCGGAACTGACGGTCGCCGACGGCGTGCGCGTGTCGTTCACCCAGGGTGCGATCTCGGCGACTGCCCACGATGCCTTCGGCGTCGACGCGATCGCCGACCCGGACACCGCCGACCTCCTGGTGGGCCTCGGTCTCAACACGTTCTTCCTGGGCGCGACCGCCGAGACCGTCCGCGTGAACCCCGACCTGGTTGCCGATCCCGGGCGCCTCGCCGCGGGCCGCTACGGCTCGACCGGCGACACCGGCAACCTGCTGCAGTTCCAGGCCCTGCAGGACCGCCCGAGCGGTGCGCTGGGTGGACTCGACCTGACCGGCTACGTCGGCGGCCTGATCGCCGACGTCGGCTTCGAGGCGGGTCGCGCTTCGTCGACGCTCGAGACCCAGGAGAGCCTCGGCGCGTTCCTGGAGGAGCAGCGCCTGTCGATCTCCGGCGTCGACCTCGACGAGGAGATGCTCGACCTGGTCGCCTGGCAGCAGGCCTTCGAGGCCGCCAGCCGGATGGTCAGCGTGGTCCAGGAGATGACCGACACCCTGTTGGACCTCGGAAGGTGACGCCATGACCCGCATCCCCTCGACCGCCTACCACCAGCGCACGCTGCTCGACCTGCGGCGCGCGATGTCGCAACAGGCCCGGCTGCAGCGTCAACTCGCGTCGGGCAAGCGCATCGAGCGACCGTCCGACGACCCGGTCGCCGCGGCGCGGATCCTGCCGCTGCGCACCGATCTGCGCGCGCTGGCCCGCATGCAGGACAACGCCGCCACCGCCCGCTCGGTGCTCGATCTAGGCGCCGGCGCGCTCGACCAGATCTCGCAGGCGATGACACGGGTCCGCGAGATCACCCTCCAGGCCGCCAACACCGGCCGCAGCGGCGACGACCGCAACACCCTCGCGGCCGAGGTCGAACAACTCCTCGATCAGCTGGTCTCTCTGGCCGACACCCAACGCGGCGGTCGCTTTCTGTTCGGCGGTTCGGTGGACGGCACCGCGCCTTTCGTCCGCCGCGACGGCGACGACGGTCGGACTCGCGTGATCTACCAGGGGGACTCCCGAGAACGGCTCGTGGAGGTCGGTCCCGGCGTGCGCATGGCGGTCAACCTGGCCGGCGACGCGCTGTTCCTCGGCGGCGAGGGCCGCGGAGCAACGGTGTACTCCGGCGACACCGGGGCCGCGGCAGGCGCGCCCTTCGACACCGGGGTCGGCACGGCGCGTCTGGAGATCCGCTTCGCCGGCCTGCAGATCGCTGCGGGCACCACCGGGCTCCGCCCGGGAACCGGGGTGACGACCGCGCTCGGCAAGCTCGACTACGTGTTCACCGCTCCGGACGGCATCTCGATCAACGGCGGACCGACCACCAAGATCCTCGGCGGCTCGCAGCAGTTCCCCGTCGGCACAGCCGGCGACGAGATCAGCCTCGACCTGACGTTGCCGATCTCGCCCGCGACCGGGACCTTGCGGGCCGACGCCGACGCCACGATCGACGGCGGCGAGACCTTCACGCGGATCGACTTCACCGACGCGAACGTGATCGTCGAGGACTCGCTGGACGGTTCGCGCCTTCACGTCGACGTCTCACGACTCACCCGCACCGGAACCGAAGAGATCACCTTCGAGGGCACCTTCGATCCGTTCACCGCACTGGTCACCGTCCGCGACATCCTGCGTGGCAACGGCGGCGCAGACGACGAAGCGGTGCGTGCCCGACTCTCCGAGATCGTCGGTGCGATCGAGCAGGCCCACGACCGCGTGCTCACCGGTCTGCAGACACTCGGTGCGCGGAGCCAGGGCCTCGATCTGCTCGACTCGCGGCTGGAGACCCTCAAGCTGTCCGACGAGGAATCGCTCTCGCGCCTCGAGGACACCGACTACGTCGAGACCATCGCCGCCCTCGAGCTACAGAACCTCGCCTACCAGTCGGCGCTGCAGGCCAGCGCGCGAGCACTGCAGACCTCGCTGTTCGACTTCCTCAGGTGACGCGACCATGACCGGACCCGACAGCACCCGTCCGCTGCACGGCCCGCAGGGTCTCGGCGATCCGAGCCACAACCGCACCCATGAGTCGGGTGCGAGCGATCCGACGGCGTTCCGGCGGCTGCTCGAACGACTCGAGTCGGTCGCGCGTCCCGTGGAGAAGGGCAAGGGTGGGGAAGCCGATTCGCCGTCCGACCTGCACGCATTGCACGACGCGTTGCACGACGCCGACCGCGACTATGAGCAGCTGATGGAACTGCGCCGCCAGCTCGAGCAGGCGTTCCGACACAGCGGCCGCTCGACTGACTGAAGTCGTCTCACGAGCGTCCGACTCGATCGGATTCGCGGCCGGCAAGAGCGACACTTCGGTGCGCATTCTACGGCGTTACCCTGGTGATGCGCAGGGATGAGACGACCTGCACCGCGCGAACTCGACGAAAAGGCGTGCGAATCCATGTCAGCGCGCGGAAAGCCTCGGGCATCTCCGGAGTTGCTGCCGGGTCGTCCTGAATACGATGGCGCTTCTTCCCGGACCGTCATCCGGAGTCTTCGCCTGTCCCACGGATGGGATCCTCGGATCCCGAACCCCTGCGGGAGACCACGAGGAGCCGGCGGCGTGCCGAGGTCACCCCCCGTTTGACTGGTGACTCTGATGAGTCGACGACCTCTCTCCTATCGCGGATCCTTCGGGTCCCTCTCCGCCGGAACGTTGGTTCTGGCGCTCCTTGCCTCCTGTTCCGGCTCCGATGGCGCCGCCGGTCCCCCCGGGCCCCCCGGGCCTCCAGGATCACCCGCCATCAATGCCTGGACGACGCCGGACTCGATCCTCGCCGAGCTGGATCTCGACTGCGAGATCACCGGCGTGACGATCCAGAGCCCGCCGGTCGTCGACTTCACGCTGAAGACCGTCGACGGCGTTCCCATCGTTGGGCTCGTGCCCTTCTGGGAGAGCAACCCGCGCTTCATCCGATTCACGGTCACCAAGCTCCTGCCGAGCGAGAACGGTGAGCCGAAGACCTGGGTCAACTACGTCCAGCCGAACGGCACGCCGACGTACGACACCGGTGCGACGCTGGTCGACAACGAGGACGGCAGCTACACCTTCACGTTCGAGACCGACGTCACGGCAGTCGACGGGATCGACTACGAGCCGTCTCTGACGCACCGCGTCGCCGGCCAGATCGGCCAGCTCAGCACGGTCGCGCTCGAAGAGCAGAACGTCTGGTTCGACTTCGTTCCGGACGGCTCGGTCGACCCCGACCCGCGGGACATCGTCTCGACGGCGACCTGCAACGAGTGCCACGACGAGCTGACCTTCCACGGTCGGCGCCGTGCGGTCGAGTACTGCGTGCAGTGCCACAACCCGGACCTGGCGGAGGGTGAAGGCGACTTCTCCTTCATGATCCACCGGATCCACGCGGCCGGCGACTTCTTCGTCCTGGACGACGCGATCTCCTACGAGGAGGTCACCTACCCGCAGACCGTCGCCAACTGCCGCAAGTGCCACAACGGCGACGACGAAGACACCGCGGACGGCGACAACTGGCGCGCCCGGCCGAACATGCAGGCCTGTAGCGGCTGCCACAACGTGTTCGGTCCGAACGCGACCGCCTCGCACCGTGGCGGCGACCAGGCCGACAACTCGCTGTGCTTCCGCTGCCACCCGCCGGAGATCATCGAGGGCTACCACGTCACGCCGAACTCGACGCCGAACAACCCGATGCTGCCCGAGGGCCAGCGCAACATCAGCTACGAGATGGTGTCGGCGGCGGTCGACGGGATGACCAACGACGTCACGATCGAGTTCCGGATCCTCAGCGAGGACACGCCGCTGGACATGACCAACCTGCCGATGGACCTGACCAACGGCATGGGTGCGGGCCTGCGCTACCCGGGCCTGCTGCTGGCCTACGCGTTGCCGCAGGGCTCGATGATGGAGCCGACGGACTGGAACAACCTGGGCCAGGACGCCGCGCAGCCGATCAGCCTGGGCCTCGACAGCTTCTCGCCGATCGCCACGATGAACCCGCTCGGCACGATCGCCTTCGATGGCGGCACCGGCGTCAACACCGTGACCATCACCGACGCGGCGAGCCAGTTCCCGGTCGGCGCGATGATGCGCGCGGTCGGCCTGCAGGGTTACCTGCAGCAGGACCTCGACAACGACGGCGCCTCCGACGTGTCACTGCACGCGCTGTCCGACATCGTCACCGTCACCGGCGACGCCGCGCGCCGTCAGGTCTTCGACCCGACCAAGTGCGCGAACTGCCACGAGTGGTTCGAAGGCCACGGCGGCAACCGCGTGTTCGGCGCCGGCTCGGCCGAAGTGTGCACGATGTGCCACAACCCGAACCTCAGCAGCAGTGGCCGCACGGTCAACGCGTTCTTCACCGGCCCGGAAGATGCCCAG
Source organism: bacterium (assembly GCA_030432695.1). Classification (GTDB taxonomy): domain Bacteria; phylum Planctomycetota; class UBA1135; order UBA1135; family UBA2386; genus JAUILN01. Next base: position 54,878 of record JAUILN010000007.1, read on the forward strand.
AACTTCAAGGACATGATCCACGGCATCCACTCCGGTGACTTCCGCTCGCGGGACTACGAGCACGTGCGGAACTTCCGCGGCAATGGCAGTCCCTACAACTGGTCCGAAGTGACCTACCCGCAGGAATCGAACAACTGCTCGGCGTGCCACATCGATGGCAGCACCGAACTGCCGCTGGCCGACTCCCTGCTGCCGACCACCGTCCGCACCACCGGTTCGGCGGACGGCCTCGACATGGACGAGGCGGCGGTCACGGCCGCTCGCGCGGGCGGAGCGCTGCCCAACGCGACCGACTGGATCAACACGCCGACCGCGTCGAGCTGCTTCTACTGCCACACCAGCGGGGAAGCCTGGGCGCACATGACCCAGCAGGGCGCGCAGTTGTCGATGCCGTCGATCGACGCCGGCATCATCACCAACCGCAGCGATCTGATGACTCCGTTCGAGTCCTGCGCGGTCTGCCACGGACCGGGCAAGTCCGCGGACATCGGCGTCGCGCACAGCCGCTGACGCCACAGGACTTCGCCGAGCGGAACCTGGTGCCGGCCGGTAGCAACGCGCTCCCGGCCGGCCTCGCCATGCAGGTTCCCGCGCGGCGACTCGATGTGGTCCCCGACCTGCTTCGGCGCGGTAGCCCCGGCCGTAGCCCCACAGGTCGCGGTCGACCCCGGGAACACCGTGGCGACAGGCCGTAGATCTCTCAGCGACCTTCAGTCGAAGGTGCCCGCGGCGACCGTCGACGGCGCGCCCGAGGCAGGGACGACCTCGATGCGCCAGCGGTGACCGCGCCGCAGACCCGCACCCTGCTCGAACTCGAGGTGCATGGCTCCGCCGGTAGCCGGCACCCGACCCTCACGGCGCGCCACCTCGTTGCCCTGCGCGTCGCTCACGACGATGCGATAGCGCGTGCCCGCGTGACCGACGAGGCGGAACCGGGCACCGATCGCGTCCGAGTTCGCCGATCCCTTGACGACGAGTCCGAAGTTCGGCGGCAGGGGGCTGCTGCTGACCGCGAGGTCCTGCGCGAGGCAGGTCGTGAACGTCGGCGACAGCTGCCAGTGGTTCGCCGTGTCGATGTTCAGCGACTGGAACCAGAAGGTCGCGCCGGCGACCAACGGCGCCGGGAAGCTGAATCGGAGGTAGCTGCTGCCGAACGGGTCGAGCTGTGCCTGCCCGACCACGAAGGTGCCGAGCGGGTCGAGGAACAGCGGGCCGAACGGGGTCCGAACGTAGGGATCCATCGGCACGATCCCGGTCAGCAACAGGACGCTGCCGCGCGGCGGCCCGTCGAAGTCGACCGTGTAGGTCACGGTGTCGTCGGGAGTACGGACCACCTGGGCGTCGAGGTCCTGGGCGGGGGCCGAGAACGCGGTGGCCAGCACGGCGGCGGCGGAGAAGGCGAAGCGAGAGGCGGTGTTCATGGTCGGGTTCCTCGGGTTCCGGGCGGGCATCAGGCCCGTGCTCACCTCCTTCCGCGGAGCGCGGCGCCGCCCCGTGCCCGGAAACCCCAAGGAATCCCGAGAGGCCGACCGGTCGGTCCTCCGGCGCCGCCTGCACCACGTTCGATACCGGGCCCCCCACTTCGCCTTCCCGGCCACGACCCGATCGACCCACCGGCCGGTGAGGAGCGCCAGTCCTTCGGCGCCGGCGGCCGGAACCCGACGAAGTCCTGCCATCGGCGGCAGCACTCCATGGACCGGAAGGCCTCACCTCCCTAGCCTCGCAAGGTCGAAGAGAATCCCACTCCGAACCCGCACGAGGTCACCTCAGGTGTCATCCGAAGCACGCCGCGCCGCCATCCAGTCGATCTCCAGGAAGCACCCTCTCGCCCCGCTCGGTGAGGTCGAGAAACTCGAAGACCTGTTCGGGAGGAACGTGTTCGGGCTGCCACAGATGCGCGCCCGCCTGCCCGAGTCGGCCTACCGTGCCCTGGAATCCTGCATCGAGCGCGGCCACGAACTCGACCACGGGCTCGCCGACCTCGTCGCGTCGGCGATGAAGGAGTGGGCGGTCGAGCGGGGCGCCACCCACTTCACCCACTGGTTCCAGCCGATGACCGGGTCGACCGCCGAGAAGCACGACTCGTTCATCGATCTCGAGAACGGCAAGCTGCTGCTGCAGTTCTCCGGCAAGGCGCTGATCAAGGGCGAACCCGACGCCTCGTCGTTCCCCTCCGGCGGTCTGCGCGCGACCTTCGAGGCCCGCGGCTACACCGCCTGGGACCCGACCTCCCCGGCCTTCATCCGCGAGACGGCCAGCGGCGCGACCCTGTGCATCCCGACCGCGTTCTGCTCGTGGACCGGCGAGGCCCTCGACAAGAAGACGCCGCTGCTGCGCAGCTGCGAGGCACTCAACCGCTCGGCGATGCGGATGCTTCGGCTGCTGGGCGACGAGCAGGTGCAGTTCGTCTACCCGACCGTCGGTGCCGAGCAGGAGTACTTCCTGGTCGACCGTGAACTCCACCTGCAACGACCCGACCTGGTCGCCACCGGACGCACGCTGTTCGGCGCGCGTCCGCCCAAGGGCCAGGAGCTCGAGGACCACTACTTCGGCTCGATCAGCCCGCGGGTGCTCGCCTTCATGCACGAGGCGGAGTGCGAGCTCTGGAAGCTCGGCGTACCGGTGAAGACCCGCCACAACGAGGTCGCGCCCTCGCAGTTCGAGATCGCGCCGATCTTCGAGCGCACCACGCTGTCGACCGACCACAACATGCTGACGATGGAGGTGCTGCGGCAGGTCGCCCAGCGCCATGGCTTCCAGTGCCTGCTGCACGAGAAGCCGTTCGCGGGCATCAACGGCTCCGGCAAGCACAACAACTGGTCGATGGCCACCGACACCGGCGTGAACCTGCTGGACCCGGGCCAGACGCCGGAGACCAACATGCGCTTCGTGGTGGTCCTGACCGCCGTGATCCGCGCGATCGACCTGCACGCCGACCTGTTGCGGGTCTCGATCGCGCACGCCGCCAACGACCACCGGCTGGGTGCCAACGAAGCCCCCCCGGCGATCATCTCGATCTACCTCGGCGAAGAACTCGAGGCGGTGGTCGAGAGCCTGGTGTCGGGAGGTGCGGGGCCGAACCGCGATGCCGACCGTCAGACGATGCGCCTCGGCGTTGGCACGCTGCCCCCGCTGCCACGCGACACCACCGACCGCAACCGCACCTCGCCGTTCGCCTTCACCGGCAACAAGTTCGAGTTCCGTGCCGTCGGCTCGGGCCAGTCGATCGCCACGCCGAACATCTTCCTGAACACCATCGTCGCGGACTCGCTCGACTTCCTCGCCGCGGAGATCGAGAAGCTGCGGGACTCCGCGGGACTCGCCGGCGCGGTCCAGCAGGTCGTTCAGCAGGTGCTCACCCAGCACAAGCGGGTGATCTTCGGTGGCAATGGCTATTCGGCCGAATGGCACGCCGAGGCGGAGAGCCGCGGCTTGCCGAACCTGCGGACGGCGGTCGACGCGATCGGCGTCTACTCGGCACCCGACAAGGTCGAGATCTTCGAGCGGCACCGTGTGCTGTCGAAGAAGGAGGTCGAGTCGCGGACGAACATCATGTTCGAGGCCTACGCCAAGGCGATCGCGATCGAAGCGCAGAGCGCGGCCGGTATCGCCTCGTCGATGCTGCTGCCCGCGGCGACGACCTACCAACGCAACCTCGCCGAGAGCATCGAGTCGGCCCGACGGGCCGGCGCGAAGACTCTCGACCGCCAGGAGCGCCGCCTGCAGGACGTCGTCGGCCGGATCGAGTCGGCACTCGGCGCGTTGGAGACCCTGCAGACCGCGACCGAGAAGGCCGAACGCCACCACGGCGAGCCGGCCGGCCACGCGAAGCTCTACCGCGACGAGGTCATCCCGGCGATGAACGCGCTGCGCGAGTCCTGCGACGTGCTCGAGACCCTCGTCGACGACGATCTCTGGCCGCTGCCGAAGTACCGCGAGATGCTGTTCGTGCACTGATCCGAGCGCCTGGATCCGTCCAGGTGCCCGCCGGCCGCCGACTCGTGGATGGAAAGGGGATGGAACTGGAGTGATCGGGCTCGGCCGCCGAGCAGGTTGATCCGCTTCGCACCGCCGAGCTGCTGGCGGATCAGCGTGCAGATGCCAATCTGCCGCGGGCCGGACCGGAACACCGACCGCTTCGTGGTGGCCGCCGAGAGGTCGACGCTGCGGGCGAGTTCCAGCTCCGCAGATCGCCGACAGACCCGGCAATTCGTGCTGCGAATTGCCGGGTCAGCCGGCGATCTGCTTCAAGCTGGACCCACCCGGCGGGGCACGAAGCCGCACCGCAGCAGGACGCTTGCCGCAGGGTCCAGAGCCTCGAGCCGCGCGTCGATCGGTCCGCGGGCGACGAGTGCATCGCCCGCGGTGAGCCGGTGTGCGGTGCCGAGGGCCGCGATCTCGACTTCGCCGGCGAGGAGGAGCAGCGCGACGGTTCCCGACGCGGCCGCCTGGAGCGGCAGCGCGGTGCCGGGCGCGAGGGTCAGGACCTCCGCCGTCGCAGCGGTCGTCGCCCGCTCGACCATCAGATTGAGATCCTCGGTGGGGCCGTCGGTCAGCCGCGCGGAGACGCGGGCCGCGCCGTCGAAGGCGAGCGGCGCGAGGCGGCTGGAGAGGCGGTGCTCGCGCCCCTCGACGTCGAGCACCATCCCCGCACCTCGTAGCAACCAGATCGTCCGGTCGATGCCGGGGAAGCTCGAGAACGGCCCGTCCTCAGCTACCTGCGCCACGCTGATCCGCCAGCGGAAGGCTCCGTCTGCGCCCTCTCGATCCACCGCGACCTCGCGCGTCGTGCCCGCGCCGTTCCTCCAGGGCACGACGGGTTGCGTCGCGAAGGGGATCAATCGCAGGGTCCCTGGCTCCATGGTCACCCGCCTCACACCTGCGTCGGTGGACAATCACCGATCCGCGACAGGGCCCGGAACAACGCGGCCCGCGCGAAGGTCCATTCGCGGCGCACGGTCCGCTCGCTGAGGCCCAGGGCTTCGGCGGTCTCCTTCTCACCGAGGCCGGCGAAGAACCGCAGGCGGACCACGTCGGCGGCGCGCGGCTGCTTCTCGGCCAGGGTCTGGATCGCCTGGTCGAGGGCCAGCACGTCCTCGATGCCGGCGGTCGCCGCGACCTCGACGACGTCGAGCGACAGCTTGCGGCGGTCGCCTCCACGCTTCTGAGCCCCCTTGCGTCGCGCGTGGTCGATCAGGATGCAGCGCATCGACTCGGCTGCCGCCAGGTAGAAGCGACGCGGCTCCGACTCGACCTCACCGAGCCGGTCGCGCAGCGCGAGCCAGGCCTCGTGGACCAGCGCCGTGGCCTGCAGGGTGTGGTCGTCGCGTTCGCGACCCATCTGGGCCTGCGCGATCCGCCGCAGCTCGGCGTGGACGGAGGCCAGCAGTTCGTCCGTTCGTTCGGTCGTCATCGTTCGTCACCCTGCTCGGACCGGTCGCGCTCGGCGACCAGCTCCTCGTGGAGGGTCTGGAGTTCTCGTTCCCGGCTCGCGTGCCGCGGGTCCTGGTCGACGCGACTCGCATGGAAGTCCCGCAATCGCTCGACGGCTTCGATCCGGCGCTTCAGGGACTCGGCCGCGACAGCGAGGTCCCGTGCCGACTCGGTCATCAACCGCTCGCCCTCGGCATCCTGACCGACCGCCGCGAGGCTCGCACCGAGGATGCTCCGTGTGTCCTGCGCGGCCAGATCATCGGGTCGGGTCTGGGACTCGTGCCAGGCGAGTGCCGCCCGGGCATAGGGCAGCGCCTCCCCGGGCCGCGCAGCGCGGAGCAGGGCCCGCGCCGCGCAGGTCGCGAGGGCCGCCGACTCCGCGTTGTCCTGACCGCCGAACAGATTTCGCAGGACTCCGATCGCGTCTTCGTAGCGCCCGGCCGCCGCATCGTGCTCACCTTCCCGAACGAGTTGGTGCGCGAGGCGGGCAACCACGCGCACGTAGCTGAGCGTTCCCCGAAGTCCGTATCGACTCCGGACCGCCACCGCCTCCTCGTGCAGCGGCTTCGCGTCCTCGAACCTGCTCTGCCGCTCCAGCGCGATCCCGAGGCCTTCGAGCGCCGCCAGGTAGCGGATCGGGCTGCCCGGCAGCAGGCGCCGGTAGGCATCCAGCGCCTCGCGGAAGCACGGCTCCGCCTCCTCGCTGCGACCCCGCACGATCAGGGCGGTGCCGAGGTTGACGAGGCACGAACATGTCACGAGTCCGCCCTCGGGCTCGGCGTGCCGCGCGCGCGCCAGCGAGCGGCGGAACAGCGGCTCGGCGACCTCCGGCTGGCGCCGATCCATGGCCACCATCCCCGGCACGTTCAACGACAGCGCCAGCGACAGGTGCTCGTTCGATTGCCGGGAGAACACCTCGATCGCCGGCTCCACCGCCGCCAGTGCCTCGTCGTGGCGGCCGAGGTGGCGCAGTAGATCGGCCCGGATGTACTGGCGCTGCCCGATCTCCACACCGTCGCCCGCGTCGAACCCGCGTGCCAGCTCGAGGGACTCCTCGATGGTCCGCAGCGCCTCGTCGAAGCGTCCTTCGTCGTGCAGCAGGCTGGCCATGTGCCACAGCGCGTCGGCGCGGCCCCGGACGTCGTCCCTTTCCTCGGTGCCGTGCAGCGCGACGGCCCGCTCCAGGTGCTCGCGGGCGCGATCGAGCACGCCCATCGCGCGGTAGGCCGATCCGATCGTGGAGCGCACCGAGGCTTCGACCGCCGGCTGGCCCGCGGTGGCCGCGATCAACGCACCGCTGCGCTGATCGAGCAAATCGCGCAGCGTGCGGTCCGGCCCCAGCGGTGAATGCGGATTGACGTCCCCGATGAAGCGACGCATCGCGGCGAGCGCGGAGCGAGTCCGCTGGGCATCCAGGCGTGAGTCGGATTCTGCGGCGAGGGCACGCTCGAGCGCGAGGGTCGTCGAGATCACCGCACCGAGCAGCGCCGCGAACACCACGCCGACGACCGCCAGCGCCACCCGGTGCTGCGACACGAAGCGCCCCAGCCGGTAGCGATAGCTCGGCGGTCCGGCCTCGACCGGCCGCCCCTCGAGGTAGCGCTCGACGTCCGCGGCCAGCGAGCTCGCCGTCGGGTATCGGCGGTCGCGTTCCTTCTGCAGCGCCTTGACGACGATCCAGTCGAGGTCGCCGCGCAGCATGCGGCTCCAGCGGGCCACTCCGGTGCCACGCTGCTCGGCAAGGGCGCGCAGTTCGACGCCTGTACTGGCGTTGGCCACGCGCGTGCTCGGCTTCGGAGGATCCACTTCTCGGATACGCCGCAAGAAATCCTCGTAGCCACCGCCGTCGCTGACCGAGTCCTTCAACGAGAACGGCTTCCTGCCGGTCAGCAGTTCATAGAGCACCACGCCGAGGGCGTAGACGTCGGCGCGCGTATCGACGTCGACCATCGAGATCCCGGTCTGCTCCGGCGCCATGTACTCGGGAGTCCCCACCGCCTGCCGGAACCCGGTGAACAGGGTCAGCTGCGTGAGTTCGTCGGCGCGGATCGCCTTGGCGACGCCGAAGTCGATGACCCGCGGCACCGGCCGGCCGTCGATGAGCCCCACCAACAGGTTTCCGGGCTTCAGGTCGCGGTGGACGATGCCCTTCTGGTGGGCGTGCTCCACCGCATGGCAGACCTGCTGGAACAGGCGCAACCGACCTGGGATGTCGAGGCCGGCGTCGTCGCAGAACTTCGTGATCGGCAGGCCCTGCACCAGCTCCATCACGAAGAACGGCCGCCCCGAATCGGTGGTGCCCGCGTCGTGGACCCGCGCGATGTGCGGATGGTTCATCAGCGCCAGCGCCTGGCGCTCGGCCATGAACCGAGCGACGACGCTGCGGGTGTCCATGCCGGCCTTGAGGACCTTCAGCGCGACCCGGCGCCGGACCGGCTCGATCTGCTCGGCCATCCAGACCACGCCGAAACCGCCCTCGCCGATCTCCTCGAGCAGGCGGTAGCGGCCCGCGATCAGGGTACCGACCTGCTCCTGCGTGGCGCCCGAGACGGTGCCGTCCAGGAATCCCTCGGCTTCGTCGAGCGCCTGCAGCAAGGCCTCGACCTCCTCACGCAGCTCCGGCGAGGGGCACTCCTCGGCAAGGAACCCGGCACGGTGCTCGTTCGGCAGATCGAGCGCACGGAGGAACAGGTCGTGGGCATCGGCTTCGTGCACCGTGATCTCTCGGGTTCGCGTCGGAGTCGTCGCCGTGGGCGCCATGGATCACCAGGCGCAGGGCGCGCCGGAGACCGGCCAGGGAATCATGCACTTTCTGTCCCGACCGACGGCGTGGACGGTGGTGAGCGAAGGCGAGGCGCCGGCGGCGCAATCCGGGCACGCCACCGGACAACCCGGCCGACATCGCCCGTACGGGCTCGAAACGCGGGTTCCGGGTGGCCGGACCGCGTCGCCGGCTGCGCCTCTGGGCCGCGTCCGAGGGAGTGCATTCCGCACCCCACCGAACCCGAACCCGGAGACCCAGAACCATGCGACCTCGTCCATTCCACGCCGCCCTCGCGGCCAGCTTCTGCTTCGTCCCCGCGCTGCACGCGCAGGATGGCATCGACGCCCACGATCCGAACACCCCGGCCGTCCTCGGCGCCGACGCGTTCCGCTCGCCGATCCACACCGGCCCGCAGAACCGTCACGGCTTCGGCGGCGACTACGGCCTGTGGGCCAGCGGCGACACCTACAAGGCCTCGTTCCACGGTGGGGCGCTCGCCTACTACCCGGTGCTCGGCACCGCCTATCCGCACAACCTGCCGGTGAGCTGGCGCACGCTGTCGGTGCGCGCCGGCGCGACCGAACTACTCGGCACGACGCAGCAGGAGGAACGCAGCGACTGGCGTTTCGAGCGGCGCAGCGGCGAGGTGGTGGAGCGCTACGACGTGCTCGCCGAAGGCATCGAGCAGTCGTTCGTCGTCGAAGCCCTGCCGGCAGGGTTCGAGGGCGACCTGGTGGTGCTGGGCGGTGTCGACACCGAGCTGCGCTGGCCGCGCGCCGAGCAGCCCGCCGACGCACAGCGCTCCATCGCCTTCACCGACGCCGCCGGCAACGAGATCGTCGGCTACGGCGAGGCGATCGCCTTCGACGCGCGCGGCGAGCGCACTCCGGTGCGCACCGGCTGGCACGACGGCGCGATCGAGCTGGTGGTCCCGGCCGCCTTCGTGGCGCGAGCGGAGCTGCCGATCACGATCGATCCGATGCTCACCACGCGCATCCTCTCGAGCAGCGGTGGCGAGGTCGGCTCGGTCGACGTCGCTCGCGACGACGAGACCGACAAGCTGATGGTGGTCTACAGCCGTGCCAGCTCGGCATCGGACTACGACTGCTGGGCGCGCCGCACCGACGACGACTACTCGAACGGGCTCAACCTGTTCGTCGACGTCCAGAGCCGGCACACCAACCAGCACCAGTCGGTGGCGTTCGTGGGTGGCACCAATGAATGGGTGCTCGCCTACGAGATGACCTACAGCGACACCGGCGGCGTGATCCTCTACTCGATCCAGCGGACCGAGACGACGGTCAACAACGGCGACGGCGACCTGGTGATCCCGCCGTCCGATCGCTTCGACACGATGCCGTCGCTCGGCGGCACGCCGGGCAACGACAGCGGCGACCGCGTCTGCCTGACCTGGCGCCAGGACTGGTCGACGTCCGGCCCGGCCAACACTCCGAACTCGGCGATCTACGCGGCGATCTACGACTGCCGCACCAACTCGTTCGTGCGCAGCGATCTCCGCGTCTACGACGTGGCCGGCGCCGACGCCGAAGCGCCGTGCATCAACCGGATGAACGCCGGTGGCCCCGACGCGCCCTGGGTCGTGGTGTTCCAGACCCACTCGGGTGCCGGTGGCGAGCCGTGGCGGATCCGCGGTCGGATGCTGCACCCCAACGGAGGTTTCTCGAGCCTGACCGAACTCGGTGAGACCAACGGCACTCTGAACCACAACCTGCGGCCGAAGATCGCCGGCGCCGACGGCCGCTACGCCGTGGTCTGGACCGAGCGCCCGAACGTCAGCATCTATCAGGGCGGCCTCGGCAAGCGTGTGCTCGTCCAACGGGTCTCCTGGCCGGCGATCCAGATGTCCGGCAGCGCCGGCCCGGTCGTGGAGATCGCCGCCACGTCGCTGATGCTCTTCGACCTCGGACCCGGCCGTTCGATCGGCTACGACCGACTCACGAAGTCGCACTGGACCGTCGCCTACCAGCAACTTCTGAGCGGACTCACCGTCGATCGTCTGGGCTTCGACATGGGAGTGACCGAGCGAGTCCTCATGGCTCCGGTCGACAACACTCTCGGCCGTCCGGGGATGCCCGCGGTGTGCTTCGACGACGACCACCGCCGCTTCCCGGTCGCGTGGATGACCGATGGCAACATCCGACGCGTCCACGGCAACCTGCTCACCTACTCCGACCAGGCGGTGGCCCAACCGTTCGGCACGAGCTGCGTCGGTCGGCTCCGCGCCACCAACGAGAACAACTCGCCGCCCTACGCCGGCTCCGAGTTCTTCGAGCTGCAGCTCCGTTCTGGCCTGCCGTTCGCGCTCAGCTACATGCTGGCCGGCAACCGTCTCGCGCAGTCGCCGATGACGCTGCCAGGCAGCTCCGCGTGTCGCCTGCTGCTCGATCCGTCGGCCACCGTGATCATCGCGGGTGCGGGATTCGCGAACCTGACGGGATCGTGGGATCTGCCGATCTCGATCCCCTCAGCGGTCGGCCCCTCGCAGCTGTTCTGGCAGGTGGTGCAACTCGGCAACGGCGGCCTCACCGCCACCGACGGCCTCGACACCGCGATCCGCTGATCCCCCCATCACCCCGAACGGGCCGCCCTTCCCTGGGTGGCCCGTCGGCGTTTCCGGAGCACCCCGACGATGAACCCGACCCGTATCCCGATCTTCCTCTACGGCATCACTGCCTACGCCCTGTTCCTGTTCGCCTTCGTGCAGACCGTCGCCTTCGTAGCCGGTTTCCGCCTCCCCGCCCCGTTCCTCGACGCGACGATCGACGACGGCTCCGCCGACGCCACGCTGTGGCCGGCGGTCGCGATCGACGTCGGCCTGATGCTGCTGTTCGCGGTGCAGCACAACGTGATGGCCCGACCCGCCTTCAAGCGCTGGTGGACTCGCATCGTTCCGGCTGCGGCCGAACGCTCCACCTTCGTGGTGCTCTCGAGCGTGATCCTGCTGGTCCTCGCGGCGCAGTGGCGCGCCCTGCCCGAAATCGTCTGGCAGATCGACTCGGCAGGGCTCAGCGGCGCACTCTGGGCGATCCAGATCGCCGGCTGGCTGATCGCACTGGTGTCGACCTTCCTGATCGACCACTTCGAACTGTTCGGCCTGCGTCAGGTCTGGAACCACCTGCGCAACAGCAGTCCACAAGCGCCTCCGATGCGCACGCCGCTGTTCTACCGCCACGTCCGGCACCCCCTGATGACCGGTTTCGTGATCGGCATGTGGGCGACCCCGACGATGACCCTCGGTCACCTGCTGTTCTCCGGCGTGGTGACCGCCTGGATCGTATTCGCGATCCAGCTCGAGGAACGCGACCTGATCCGCGCCCACGGCGACGGCTATTCCGAATACCGCCGCCACGTGCCGATGCTGATCCCGCGGCTGCTGCGCCGCGGGAACACGGCATCGGCTCGACCGCCGATCGTCAGTCGATGAACAGGCCGACGTGCATGCTCGCCGTCGCCTGCTCGCCCCACTGGAACGCCTGGGTGTTCGGATCGACGGCGTTCACGAGGTCGACCGCGTTGTCATGGCTCGGATTGGCGGTCGGCGTCGGGTGCAGGGTGAAGTGCTTCGAGCCCTTGGTGCCCACGCCGTGCAGGAATTGCCGCTCACCGAGATCGGGGTTGCAGAGGATCCGGTCCTGGGTGGTCACGAACGCCTGGTAGTGGATCAGCGTCATGCGTTCGGGATACGTCCCGGCCGCGACGTTCCAGTTGCCGACGACCTGCGCGTTGAGGCCACCGGGACCCACCGGGCCGAGCTGCTGCGGAGTCCACACGGTGAACTGCAGCGGCGAGGGACAGAACGGCGCGAACACCGTCTGCTGCACCACCCAGGGCATCGAACCGACCGGGCCGATGCACGGGCACGAGCGGGCGATGGTGCGCACGCTCACCTGCCGCAGCGGCGACTCGCTGAAACAACGACCGAACGGCGTGCTGTTGACGCGCACGTCCTCGCCGACCTGGCGACCCTGCGGCTCGGTGCCCTGGTTGGTGCCGACCGCGAACGCGTCCGGAGCGACGAGGTAGTAGCTACGGTCGGGGTGGCTCGCCGCACCGGTCAGCGGCCGGTTGCTGACCACGCCGTGCGCGATGCAGCCGGGAAAGTGCTGGAGGCTGAGCGCGATGTCGTAGCCGCCGGCGCCGTCACAGCAGTAGTCGATATGACCGACGAAGTGCACGGCCCCGAACACCGGCAGGCTCGGCGGCACCTGGGCCGGATCGTTGAGGCCGATCGGCCCGTTCAGCCGGAAGTCGCCATTGAGCAGGAACCGCCAGACCTGGGCGACGCGATTGGTCGACGTCACATAGCCGAAGGTGCGCGCGTACTTGCCGTACAGCTTGCCGCTCCACGAGTAGATGACCCCGGTACCGAAGTCGACCTCGAACCGTGCCTCGTAGAGCGCGCGGTCGCAGTCGATGAACTGAGGCGCGGTGATGTCGAGGCGCGAACGACCGCGCAACTCGGGCGAGCAATCGCGGATGGTGATCCACTGCGCGCGCGACGACCAATCGGGGAACGCGGGCAGGTCGGGGCGGACGATGTCGCAGCAACCGCCGGTGAACAGGCGGTCGTCGCCGGACAGGCAGTTCTGGGCTCGGGCGGCCGGAGTGGAGAGGGCGAGGAGCGCGAGCGGCAGCGCTGCGCGAACGAGAAGGCGGAGCATGGATTCCTCCTGGGAACGACCGACGGTTGCGCCCCGGACACCGCGTCCTGGGCGGCCGCCGACGGCCCTCTCCTAGCGCCGAACTCGCTCCGTCGGATGCGGCACATGACTCTATTTCTCCGTTGGTATCGATAGTTCACGAACAGACAGTCACAAGCCTGTGAGGTGAAGGCAGATACGATCTCGCGTAAATCACGGTCGATCCGAAGCGGCTGGATGTCGCACGGCGGGTGTCGGGCGGCATGCGACCCACGCCCCCCTGACAGCGGTCCATTCGCGTTCCGCAAGACCAGCGGAGCTGGCTCTGGTGGCGGGCGAAACCGATCGTGAACAGCCAGCCTCACGTCCGGCCTCGCCACGGAACCACGACCCGGAGGGGGCCCCGCCTCAGGGTAGTCTGAACCATCGCTGCCCCTGCTCGACCCACGCATGAGCCGACCGCCCGACGACCCGACGCGCTGGAGCGTCATCGATCTCGCCGCTCGGGGTGACGCCGAGGCGCGATCGACCTTCGCCCGGATCTACCTGCCGATCGTCCGGAACTTCCTCGGCGCTCGCTGGCGTGGGACCCGGTTGGCCATCGAGGCCGAGGACGCCGCGCAGGAGGTGTTCGTCGAGTGCCTCCGCGACGGCGGTGTTCTGCTGCGCGCCGACCGCGACAAGGGCCCGTTCCGCGGCCTGCTGTTCGGGGTGGTCCGCAACGTCGCGGCTCGCCACGAGGAGCGACTGGGCAAGCGTCGAGCCCGCGGCGAGGAGCCGGGCGCCGCCGACCTCGCGACGATCGCCGCACGCGAGCCGAGCCTCTCGGTGCTGTACGACCGGTCGTGGGCCGAGGCGCTGGTGACGCTGGCAGGCGACCGGATGCGCCAGCGCGCCAGCGCCGGCAGCGCCCACGCGAAGCGACGCGTCGAACTGCTCGAGATGAAGTCCCGGCTCGGCCTGCCGATCCGGGAGATCGCCAAACGGTGGAACGAGGACCCGGACGTCCTGCACCGCGCCTATGCGAAGGGCCGCCAGGAGTTCCGTACCTGCCTGCGCGAGGTCGTCGCCGAACACGCGGTCCGCGACGCGTGCGACCTCGACGACGAGGTGCGGCGGGTGCTGGATCTGCTGCGCGGCCCCGATTGAGCCGGAGCCGGGTCGAGCCGGAACCCGACTCAGGTCCCGAACTGCATCTCCAATGCGTCGCTGAACGTGGCGCCGAGCGCATTGGCAGCCGGATCCATCGTCAGCCATTGACCGCGCATCACCGCACCGGTCAGTGCCGGCACGTCGGGAACCGGGATCGCCTCGACGCGCGCGCGTCCACCGGCATCGACGGACCTGCCGATGTTGAAGCCGTCGCCCGCGACCAGCAGCGTGCAGCCCGGCGCGCCGAACAGGTCGCCGGGGACGCGGAGCGGTGCGGCGAGCGCCAGGACCGTGGGGGCGCCGGGCAGCGCGCTGCGCAACAGCACGTCGAGCGAGGTACCGAAGCGCAGCTCGCCGCGATGGTCGATGCGCGGCAAGGCGGCGTCGGAGCCTTCGCAGGGCACGCCGAAGGTACGGGTGCGCGCCGGGGTTCCTTCGGCGTCGGAGGTGAAGACCCGGACCAATCCGTGCAGGGTGCCGATGTCGTAACCGGTAGCCCCGCCGGCCCAGTCATCGAATCCGTCACCATCGATGTCGCCGAGACCCAGCACCGCGGCGCCGAACTGGGCATACCTGCCGGGGCCCCAGACGGTTCGCAGGACCGCTCCGGTCCGGCCGTCCACGACGCGGACCGCACCCCGGAAATCGGACACGAGGCTGGACGCCGAACATCCGAGCAGGATCTCGTCGAGTCCGTCGCCATCCAGGTCACCCGCGGAAGCGATCGAGTGGACGCCGTCGGTCGCGCTCTTCAAGGTCTGGGCGATGAGCTCCCCGGTGCGTCCGGAGCGCACCTCGACCGACGGGCGCCGCACGTCCCGTTCGTTGATCCCGAGCACGAACTCACCGACGCCGTCGCCGTCCAGGTCACCGAGCGCCGCCGAGGAGAAACTGTGGGGCACGAAGCCCGAGTGGATCGCGGCCCCGGTCGCGGTCGACAACACCTGCCAGCGCCGCTGTTGACCGATCGAATCGAGGCCGGTGAAACAGAGCAGGTCGCGGAGGCCGTCGCCGTCGCAGTCGTCGACCGACGTCAATCCGCCGAGACCGAGTTCCACGAGGTCCCCACCCTGGATCTCCAGCAGTTCCGATCCGTCCGCGCCGGAGAAGAACCGGATCACTCCGCGGACGAAGCCCGTGGCGAGGCCGGTGTCCGGGGCGGAGACCGCGTAGTCGTCACGACCGTCGGCATCGAGATCGCCACAGGAGCAGATCCCGTAACCGAACCTCGACTGCGGTGCGACCGCGTCGTGCCGGCGGATCAAGCGACCGGTCGCGCCACTGAACACCTCCACGAAGCCGTCGAAGTAGATGCTCTCGAGGCCCGAGGTGACGAGCACCTCGCCGGCACCGTCGCCGTCGAGGTCGCCGATCCCGGCCACACTGATTCCCAGGCCCTGTTGGTCGGAGGTGCCGTCCCACCGCCGGAGCAGGGCGCCGGTCGCTCCGGAGAACAGCAAGGCCGCACCCCGATTCGATTCGGTCCGTCGAGCGCCGCAGACCAGATCGTCGACGCCGTCGCCGTCGACGTCCGGAACGCGGGCGAGCGAATGGCCCAGACCCCAGGTCTCGGGGACTCCGAGGTCATAGTACAGGGTCTGCGCGCCGAGGCCCATCGAGCCGAGGGCGCAGAACAGCGGGGCGAGTGAACGAAAGTGGATGCGTCGGTCCATGGCACCCCTCCTTCCGGCGCCGCCCGACTTTCCTCTCGCGATTCTCGAAGAACGCCGGCCCCCGGCGCGCCGCACCTCACCCGCCGACGCGGAGCGCGTCGCGATGCCGCAGGGTCGAGGGCGCGACGCCGAGTTCCTCGGGCACCGGAATCCCGCGGTGCCGGCAGCTCGCCGCGATCATCGCCAGATGGTGGACCGTGTGGCTGACCACGAACTGGATCTCACGGCCCACACTGGAGCGCTGCCAGGCCACGGTGCCGGTCCGACCGCACGCCGTGCGCACTCGCAGATCGGAAGCGAGGTCCAGACCTTCCAAGGTCTCCGCGAGCGTCGCCGACAGCGCCTGCGCGACCTGGACCGCCCGGACTGGTTCGACCTCGACCGCGGTGTCACGACGACGCGCGTCGTAGTCGATCTCGCCGGCAGGGAGACCGCTCGCCAAGGTCGCGAAGTGATCCAGACAGTGCCGGACGTGCTGGCCGATCGTCGTGCCCTGGCAGTCCGCCATCGGCGCCTCGTAGACACCAGCGGGCAGCTGCTCCACGAAGGTCGCCACGCTCTGCAGGGTGCCGCGGAGCGCGGCGGTCATGTCTTCGGGAGCGGTCATGCGGGGTTTCGGGCCGACACGCTACGCGGTTCGCCCTTCGAGAACCACTCGAGGAGCGCGGCGCGGTGCACGAACGACACGAACAGCGCTCCGACCAGCACCGCCAACGCCATCCCGAAGAGCTGGCCGCCATCGCCCTGGATCTCGATCCCGAGGCTCGTGAGGTGGAAGAACACCGCACCGGAAATGACCCCGACCGACAGGACTGCGCCGAGCGCCGCGTAGCGGTTCACGGGGATCAGCAGCAGCACCCCGGCGATCAGCTCGGCGATCCCGGAGCCGATCCGACCCCAGGGCTCCATACCCACGGTCTCGAAGATGTAGACCGACTCCGGGGCCGCGGTGAACTTGAAGAACAAGGTCTGCAGCAGGATCAGCGCGACGACGATGCGGACCACCCAGGTGGCGCGAACGAGGGTTCGATTCATGAAGGTGTCTCGGGACGAGTGCTCCGCCCGGGGGCTCGCAGGCGGGCGCGCTCCTACGGCGCAGGCGCGCTCGGGATCCCTCCCGCCGCGGATTCACCTCCCCGCGATGCAGGAGAACGCAGCGCAACGCCCGCCTCGAAGCGTGGCCGCCGCCACGCGGTCCACAGCACGCCCGCGAGTTCGCGGAACCCGGCGGGTTGCCGCAGGCCACGAGCCCGATTGGCCGCGCCGATCGCCGAGGCCCGGCGCAGGTGCGCGATCATGTCGCGCACTCCGCGGTGCCACGGATAGCCCGGTTGGTAGACGTGGGCGGCCTCTCCGGTGACGCCGTTGAACTCGAGGATGCGGATGCGTCGCCCGGCACGCAGGTCGTCGGCACTCGGCACTCGCAGGTCGAAGCGGCCGAAGTCGAGGTCCGGGGCGTCCGCCATGAAGTCCTCGAAGGCCGCGTGCAGCTCCGGCGTGGCCAATGCGCGGGCATCGAAGAAGGTGGCGCCACGGGCATGGGTGCCGAGATCACCGAGCGCAACGACCTCGCCTTCGGCCGGCACCCATTCCAGGCGGTCGGCGTGCTGCGCCAGGTGGTGGCGCGCCATCGCGACGGTGCGCTCCCCGGCGAGGATCAGGTCCTCGAGGCTGCGTCGGCCATCGCCGACCACCGTCGGCAGAACCTTGTGGGCGATCGAGTGGATCTCGCCGCGACCCGTCTGGGGATTGCGGCTCCAGGCCACGCCGAACTCCTGACCCGGCGTGAACTCCTGGACCATGGCGTCGAAGGGACAGGCCTCCAGCCAGGCGCGGGCCTCGGCCTCGCTGCGCACCACCGCGACTCCGGCACCCTTCTCGCCCTGGTCGGGCTTGAGCACGCAGCACCCGGCGCCGGACTGCAGGAACCGACGGACGATCGCCAGTCGCTCCGGGAGATCGTGCTCGTCCCCGCGGAAGCGAACGTAGCGGGCGATCGCGACCCGCTCGGGATCACCGGGTCCGAACAGGTCGAGAATGTCGCCCTTCGACTCGCCGACCAAGCCGCCCTGTGGCACCCCACAGTTGCACGCGGTGAACACGGCCGGCGTGCGGTGGACGATCGCGGTCCGGATCAGATCGAGCGCGACCGGCGGGAACACCAGGGTCGGCGGCCAGTACTCCCAGCGGGTCAGGCGCAGCCATCGGCCGTAGAGGATCCGGCGGCCGCGCCAGCTCATCGTCAGCGGCAGGGTGCGGATCACGAACCATGCGACCACCAGCGCGAGCGGCACCGCGAGCCAGGCGACCGCTCCCCAGCCGGCGAGCAGCTCGACCACGACCTCTCCGGACATCGCGGAGAGGCCGACCAGCAGCGGTGCCCAGAGCACCACCGCGACGCCCATCACCAGCATGAAGCGTGGCAGCGGCCAGCCCACGGCGCCGGCTGTGAGGTAGCAGACGTTGCGGGTGCCCGGCACGAATCGCGACGCGAACAGGATGCGCGTGCCGTGGTCCGCGAACGCGCGGCTCCACGAGTTGCCGCGCAGACCATCCAGGCGGCGGCGGGCCCAACCCCAGCGCAGCAGGCCACGAGCGGTGAACCAGCCGATCAGATAGAGACCGACGTCACCGACCCAGATGCCGAGCGCGCAGGCCGCCATCGCGACGGGCAGTGCCACGCGCCCCTCGGCTGCGAGCAGGCCGCCGGCGACGCAGGACAGGTCCTCGGTGACGAAGGTGCCGAGGAACAGCGCACTCGGCAGCCAACTCGCGCCCTCGAAGAAGGCGAGCAAGGAGTCGGCGGTCTCGGGCTCCTGGAGGACGTCGGTGAGTGGCGGCAAGCGCGCACACTACGCGATGCCTGGGCCCCCGTTCCGCTCTGCCAATTCCTGGCTACGAGTGGCCCGCGACCCGATCAGCCGCCGATCAGTGCGCGACCACCGTCCGACACCGCGAGCCCGATCTGGTTGGCTCCAGCATCGATCACGATCCATTGGTGATAGACGTGCGCGCCGATCAGATTGGTGTCGTTGGGCACCGGAATGGTGAACGACCCGGCGCCACGACCGTCGGTCGTGACCTGCACCGAGTCATCGGTCGACGCCAGTAGCGAGCAGCCCGGCGCGCCGGGAATCGGCAGCGGCAACGAGCCACCGGCGAAGACCTGGTCGGACAGGCCGAGCAGACCCACCGCCGGCACGCCGGCCGCAGCGCCGGACAGCGTCACGTCATAGGAGCGCCCGATCAGCGGCGTGCCGTCGTTGCCGAGCTGCGGCACGAGGTTGGTGCCACCGCCGGCACAGCGGATCCGGAACGACGGTGCCTGGATCAGGCCGGACTGGGCCCAATTGCCGGTGAGCACCGGACGGCGCCAGAAGCCCGCGCCCGCGGTCCCGCCGCTGAGGTTGGACAGGTAGGTGGTCTGCGCCGAGTGGTCGAGACCGACGTAGAAGTCGCCCGTGACGTTCAGCGGGGTCGGCAGGGTCGCGAGGTAGAAGCCCGGCGTGCTGCCGACCGTGATCGAGACCTGCGCCGCGGGCGAGGCGGCGGGCAGGCCGCCGGCGTCGAGATAGAGCAGGGCATCGACCGTGACGTCGCCACCGGTCGTCGACGCGGTGAAGATCTCGAACGACTCGACCTGCAGGGCCTGGGTGTTCACGACGCGGTAGCAGTACTCGTTGGCGCGGGTGGTGTTGGTCAGCGTGCCGCCGTTGTCGTTCAGCGACGCGCACACCGCGGGCTGCTGACCGGTGCCGGTGCAGCCCTGGCCGTACACCTGGAAGTCGCCGGGGTTGGCCACGCCGATCTCGGCCAGCTCGGCGACGCCGGCGAGCACCGCCTGGGTGATCAGCTCGGAGAGCTGGAAGTCGTTCGCCGAGGTGCCGACCGTGTCGTTGGAGGTGTGGATGTAGGGCGAGTAGTTGCCGAGGTCCTCGAACGGGAACGCGGCCGGAAAGCCGTTGCGGAAGAAGGCGCGGTGGTCGCTCGTGCCACCGCTGAGCGAACCCGCGTTGGTCGGCAGACTCGGCACGTAGGTGGCCGTCGCCGCCCGCAAGGCCGCGACCAGCGACGGGGTCGAGTCGTTGGTCACGAAGTCCAGCGACAGCGAGTCGCCCGGTGCGCGGTAGGCGTTCATGTCGGTGTTGACGTAGGCGACGATCCGATCACCCCGGTTGGCAGCGGCCTGGGAGTAGGCATCGGCGCCGATCAGTCCGAGCTCTTCTGCGTTCCACCAACCGAACCGCACCGTGCGGCGGAACTGCTGGCCGGCGAAGATCCGCGCGATCTCCAGGACCGCGGCCGAGCCCGACGCATTGTCGTCGGCGCCGGGTGATCGCGCGCTGCTGCTGCCACCGACGATCGAGTCGAGGTGCGCGCCGACCATCACGATCTCGTTCGCGAGGTCGGTGCCCGGGATCTCGGCGATCACGTTGGGGCCGTAGCTGGCGTTGAAGGTCTCGGTGGTGAAGGTAAGGCCGGGGATCGTCGCGAGCTGCGAGGTCACGTAGCTCACCGCCTGCGCGTTCTCCGGCGCGGTGGTGCGCCGAGTGAAGATCGCGCTCAGCGCGTTCACGTGCGCGAGGAGGTTCGGCTGCTGCACCTGGGCGACCATCGCAGCGATCGTCGGGTCGACCCCCTCGGCGATCGGAAAGCTGCCGGTCGCGGTCGTGGCGTACGGCCGATCGAGGTGGAGCACCTGGACGCCGCCATGGAAACCGCTGCCGCGGCAGGTATCGGGCACCTCGTCGGGCCAGGCAGCGGTCAGGAAGAACGCGCGGCGCGCCAACAGCAGTCGTCCGTGGATGGGTCCGATACCGGCCGCATCGCGCGCCGCGGCGATCACCACCTCGCCCGGCAACACCTCGGGCACGGCCTGGACCGGGATCCCGGCCTCGCCGAGATCGCCGAGCTGCGAGGCACCGAGGCGCGCGAGGCCGAGCCGACCGAGGTCGCCGAAGAAGCGTCCGGCGTCGACGAGGCCGTCGCGCACCGACAGGTCGGCGCCGTAGTCGACGAGGAAGAGGTCGGAGAAGGTGGCCGTGGCCGCGCCGGTGGTCTGCCGGATCGGACCCTGGGCCGTGAGGCCGTGGGCCGCGAAAGCGGGGACGCACGCGCACGCGAGCGACGTGAGCAGGGATGGTGAGCGCATGCCCTCGACGCTAGCGCCGATCGGCGGGGTTGGGGTGTGCAAGCTCTGCAACCGCCTCTACGCCTTGGCGCATCGGTCAGGGTAGATCCGGAGACGCGCTCGTTTCGAGCCACTCCCATCCGGACCGGCAAGACACGCGTCCTCACCACGCGGAGACGGGGGCATGGACGCCCTCCTCACCGCACGCACAATGGTTCTCTCCCCGATCTTCCAGAAGCCATGCCGACCCGACTCACCGCAGCGATCGCGCTGCTCGCCTCGCTCTCCCTCCCCGCGCAGAACACCGGCCTCGTGCTCGCCAATGGCGCCACCGACGACCATGTCGACGTGGCCTACGGCCCGGGTCTCCTGCCGCGACGCAGCATCACCGTCGAGGCGTGGATGATCTTCGACGACGCGACGATGGCGGTGAACCAGGGTTTCAAGTGGCCGACCATTGCGCGGCACGACACCTCTCCCGGTGGCGAGAGCTGGTTCCTGCGCATCGGCTGGGGTCAGGGAACGGGCGCCACCTTCAACCTGGAGTGGGCGTGCCACAACGGCAACCAGCTGCAGTTCACCACCGTGACGGCGCAACCAGGCCAGTTCGCCAACTGGACCCACGTGGCCTGCACCTACGACGGCTCCCTCTCGACGATCTACCTCAATGGCGTGCAGGCTGCGCAGACCAACGTCACCGGCATGCTGCGCGACAACCAGGGCGGCTTGCGCATCGGCAACGGCGACACCTCCAACGCCGGCGCCGAGGTCTGGAACGGCTCGATCGACGAGCTGCGCATCTGGCCGTTCGCGCGCACCGCGGCCGAGATCACCGCGACGATGAACGACGACCTGTTCAACGTACCCGGCGCGCTGTCCTTCAACCTCAACGGCAACTACCAGGACACCTCGTCGGGCTTCCTCGGGGTTCCCACGGGCAACCCGCAATTCGGTCCCGGTCCGATGGGCCTGACCGTGGCCCCCTCCGGCGGCGCGGTCGGCGGCCCGATCACCACGACCTGCAACCAGCTGCTCGGCGGTTCGATCGGCGCGCGCGCGGTGCACGGCAGTGCCGGGTTCAGCTACATCGGTTACGACGCGAGCGCCAACACCGCCGGCGTGCTGCTGCTGTCGACGGGACTGGCGGCGTCGCCGATCCCGCTGCTCGGGATCCAGCTGAACCTGGACCTGGGCGGCCTGTTGTCGTTCGGCATCCCGGTGACGAGTGGTGCGGACGGCGTCTCGCGGGCCCCGCTGCCGCTGCCGAACGACCCGAATCTATCGGGTGCGGTCGTGGCCGGACAATGGGTGTTCGCCGACGCGGCGTGCAGCACGCAGGGCTTGACGGCGTCGGTGGCGATCGAAGCCCGCCTGCAGTGAACCCGCCCTGAGTGATCTCGGCTGCGGCGATCCTGATTGCGGTGATCTGGATCAGCCCGCGCTCGCGGCACCGGCCTGACTGTCGGCCGGGAAGTCGGCATCGACGCGGGTGCCGTCGATGACGCAACCGGAGACGACCATGCCCTCGGTGCGCGCGCCGGTGAACACCGCGCCGCTGAGGTCGGCGTTGAGCAGATAGGCACCGCGCAGATCGGCGCCGCGCAGGTTCGCGAAGCGCAGGTCGACGTCGCGGAACACGGCACCCTGCAGGTCGGCGTTCTGCATCTGCGTCCGCGCCAGGCAGGCGCGCGAGAAGTCGCAGCGGCGCAGGATCGCGCGGCGGAGCACCGCGCCCTTGAGGTCGACTCCCCGGAGGTCGAGACCGCGAAGGTCCTGACCGGTCAGCATGAAGTGCTGGTTGGCGTGCGGCGTGGAGAGGAGCCGTCGCAGCTCCTCGCGGCGGAGCGTGCACATAGGGTCACCTTGGATCGAATTGGGGCGAAGGCCCTCGTCCTACGCGAGCCGGCGATCGGACCGGCTCGGAGTTCTCGAGGACCCTGGAAGAGCGGCAGAGTCGAAGCCCGACTCCGCATTCTGACGCCGGACGGTAACCGGCACGGACCTTCGACGAAAAGCCCCGGCGAACGGGATCCGGGCAAAGGGCCCGGCCTGCTGCGCGCTCGCCGTGTTGCGCTGACTTGCACGTCACAACGAGGTGCCGCAGCGGCGGCAGTAGCGAGCATCCTGCGCATGCCACGCCAACCCGCAATGCGCGCAGCCGCGACCGGGCCCCGTATCGGGCCGCACCGCCGACTCCTTCACCAGCTCGGCACTGACGATGCCGGTCGGCACCGCGAGCACGCCATAGCCGAGGATCATCAGCAGCGCACTCAGCGACTTGCCCAGCACGGTCTGCGGCACGACATCGCCATAGCCCACGGTGGTCATCGTCACGATGGCCCAATACATGCCCTGGGGAATGCTCGTGTAACCGTGCTCCGGCCCCTCGATCAGGTGCATTGCGGCGCCGACCACGATCACCACGCACAGCACCGCGATCAGGAACACGGTCACCTTGTGACGGCTCGCGTGGAGGGCGCGCGTCAGTGCACCGGCCTCACCGACGAACTGGGCGAGCTTGAGGACGCGGAACACCCGCAATACGCGGAAGCTACGCACCACCAGGAAGGCCCGCGCGCCGGGCAGGACCAATCCGATCCAGGTCGGCAGCACGGACAGGAGATCGACGAGCCCGAAGAAGCTGAACGCGTAGCGCCAGCGACGACCCGCGCACCAGAGCCGCACCAGGTACTCGACCGTGAACAGCCCGGTGAAGGTCCACTCCAACGAGGTGAGCAGCACGCCGTGCCGGCTGCGGAAGCCCTCGACGCTCTCGAGCGAGACCACCAACAGACTGGCGCAGATCGCGACGATCAGCGCTACGTCGAAGGCCTTGCCCGCGGGCGTCTCGGCCTCGAACACGATCTCTCGCACCCGCTCGCGCATCGCTCCAGGATCGTCGCTCGGCGACCGAGACGGAAGCGAATCCGTCGATGCCGAGGCGCACGAAGGGCGACCCGTGGCGGGTTGCTGGAATCGAAATTCACCGATTCCTAGACTGGTTCGCCCGGCTTCGCGAGGGAAGGTCCCTCCGGCGCCGCTCATCCATCCGAACACCCCTCATACAGCCCATGGATATCGTCGTTTGCGTCAAGCGGGTCCCCGCGACCGACAGCAAGATCAAAGTCGGTGCAGACGGCAAGTCGATCGACCCGGCCGGCATCGAGTTCGTCCTCAACCCGTACGACGAGTTCGCGGTCGAGGAGGCCATCAAGACCCGCGAGACGCTCGGCAGCGGCTCGGTCACCGTGATCACGCTCGGGACCGGCGACTCGCAGAAGGAGCTGCGCACCTGCCTGGCGATGGGTGCCGACAAGGCGGTGCTGCTCGACGCCAGCGGCCTGCCCGGCGGCGGCGCGGGGCTCGATGCCTGCGCCACCGCGCGGATCGTCGCCGACCACGTGAAGGGCATTCCCCACGACGCGGTCTTCTGCGGCCGCCAGGCGGTCGATGGCGACGACAGCCAGTTCCCGTCCCGCCTCGCCGCCCTGCTCGACCTGCCCTGCGTCACCGAGGTCGCGAAGCTCGAGCTCAGCGATGGCCGCTACCGTGCGGAGCGCGACATCGAAGGCGCGCGCGAGGTCGTCGACTGCCCGACGCCGTGCGTGATCTCGACCAACAAGGGGTTGAACGAACCGCGCTACGCCAACCTGAAGGGCATCATGGCGGCGAAGAAGAAGCCGCTCGAGACGATCGCAGTCAGCGCCGCGGAACCGGCCACCGAGACCACCGGGCTCGAGCTGCCGCCCGAGCGCAGCGGCGGCAAGATCGTCGACTCGGTCAGCGACCTCGTAGCGGCGCTGAAGAACGAAGCCAAGGTGCTGTGAGCGGTCGATCCGCTGCTCGTAGCTGGCCGTTCCCGCAGCCGGCCGTTCCCATAGCTGACCCCCATACAGCGCAGAGCCCATACCCGAATCGCTCAGGCACCACCCATGTCGAACATCGTCGTCATCGCCGACGCCCGCGAGGGCAAGATCAAGAAGCCCACGCTCGAGGCGGTCGGCGCTGCGAAGGAGCTCGCCGGCAAGTCCGGCGGCAGTGTCGTCGCAGTCGTCGTCGGCCACCAGCTGGACGCCGCGAAGCAGGACCTGGCCAACAGCGGCGCCTCGAAGGTCGTCGCGGTCGACGCGGAGACCTTCGCGCAGTACTCCGGCGACGGCTTCGCCCGCGCGATCCTCGAGCAGCTCGAGGGTCTTTCGCCGGCCGCGATCCTGATGCCCCACACCGCGATGGGCCGCGACCTGATGCCGCGGATCGCCGCGAAGCTGGATGCCGGCCTGGTGAGCGACGCGACCGCACTCCACTTCGAGGGTGATCGCTTCGGCGCCACCAAGCCGGTGTACGCCGGCAAGGCCTACAAGAAGAGCATGGCGACCCGTTCGCCGTTCCTCGCCACGCTGCGCCCCAACAACTGGGAAGCGGGCAGCGGTGAGGGGGCCGAGGTGGTCGACGCATCGGCCTCGTTCGGCTCCGACCAGCTCAAGGCGATCGTCAAGGAGGTCGTCTCGGCGGCCAGCGATCGGGTCCCGCTGCAGGAGGCCAAGGTTGTGGTGGCCGGCGGCCGCGGACTACAGGCCCCTGAGAACTTCAAGCTGGTCGAAGACCTCGCCGCCGCATTCGGCCCGGGCGTCGCCGCGGTCGGAGCGTCGCGTGCGGTGGTCGACGCCGGCTGGCGGCCGCACCGCGAACAGGTCGGGCAGACCGGCAAGGTCGTCGCCCCGACGCTCTACATCGCGGTCGGGATCAGCGGCGCGATCCAGCATCTCGCCGGCATGCGCACCTCGCGGTTCATCGTCGCGGTCAACAAGGACGCCAACGCACCCATCTTCAAGGAGTGCGACTACGGCATCGTCGGGGACGCCTTCGAGATCTGCCCGGCGCTGGCCGAGGCAATCAAGGCCGCGGCGTCCTGATCGAGCGCGGACCTGGAGACCCGGGATTCCCGAGGTGTGGGATCCCGCAGGCGTGGGGCTCTGGAGGGCCCTGGGCGTAGCGCCCGGCGTGCCCGGACGGCGAGGCCCGGGTTGTGACGAAATCGTCCTCCGCGGAATCCCCGGCCCCCACCCCCAGCGACCGTGGATTAGGCTTTGGCCGCCTCCCCGGCCGAGTCGATCCACACGAGACGACCCATGCTGGCCCACCCCCTCCGCGCGACCACGCTCGCGCTCTCCCTCTTCGCGGTCGCCACGTCGTCCCACGCCCAGGTGCGTTGGACGACCTCGCTCGACACCGCACTCGAACAGGCCCGCGAGCGCTCGACGCTGGTGCTGGTGGCGCTGCACTCGCAAGGCAATCGCGGCACCGACGCGATCGCCGACGAAGGCCACTACCGCGACAAGCGCATCACGGAACTCGCGGAGCGCACGGTGAACCTGCGCGTGGAGCTGATGCCGGGCGCGCCTCGCGGCGAGGAACTCGCCGTCCGCGAGAAGCTGCTCGGCCTCGACAACGGCGAAGAACTCGCGCCGGTGCCGTGCCACATGTTCGTCGCGCCGGACGATGAGCCGCGGGTGGTGTCCGGGGCGACCGGCTACCTCACCATCGGCCAACTCGAGTGGCTCTGGGCCGACGCGCTGCGGCGCCACGACCCCGAGTTCCAGTGGGAGCCCGCCGACCGCACCCGAGCACCGCTCACCTTCCAGCTCGAATCGGTCAAGGGTGACGGCACACCCTTCCCGCCGACCAAGGACCAGCTCGAAGCGGCGCTCGACGCCCTCGACGACGGCTTCCCGGGCTTCGGCGGTGGACGCGGCGGCGGCCGTGGTGGCGGAGCCGGTGGAGGTGCCGGTGGGGGTGCCGGCGGCGGCGCGGCCAACGGCTGGCAGACCATGCTGGAGAACTACCGGACCGTGCTGGCGAGCAACGACAAGCGCGCCATGAAGTACGCCGAGTCGTCGATGCGCAGCATGAACCGGATGCTGTCGCGCAGTGCGCTGCGGATGATCGCGGAGATCTCGCCACGCGCATGGCACGGCTTCGCCGAGGAGATGCTCGCCGAGAGCAACGACGACTCCCGCGAGAGCGCGGCCCGCGCGCTCGAGGCCCTGCGCGAACCGAAGTCGGCTCGCGTCCTGCTTCGCGCGATCCCCAAGGAGGAGGAGTCCAAGCCACGCGCCCGGATGCTCCGCGCCCTGGCCGCGTGCAGCCCGAACGACCGCAAGACCGTGCAGTTGGTCGAGCGCTACTTCGACAAGGGCCGGGATGCGTACACCATCGCCCAGGCGGTCGGCGCGGCGGGAGAGTTCGAGGACCTGAGCGCCCTGCGCAAGATCCTCGAAGAGGCCGTCACCCACCGCGAGACGCAGGTGCGCCTCGCGGCCCTCGCGGTGATCGCCGGCCGCCGCGATCCCCGCCTGACACCGATCCTCGACGAGTTGCACGACGCCGAGGAGACCGTCTCCGAAGCCGCGAAGTCGGCCCGCGAGATCCTCGAGTCCCCGAATCCCACCGCCCTGTTGCAGCTGTTCAAGGACGGCCTCGACGACCAGGGCACCCTGCGCGCCGACATGGAGGCGATGCGAGCCCGCGGACCCCGAGGAGGTCCCGGGGGTGATGGAGGCGGTGCGGACGGCGGCGAGGCCGGCGGCGGTGCGGATGGCGGCGGAGACCCCGGTGCCAACCCGCCGGGTCGCGGCGGCGGCCGTGGCCGCGGGCGCGGCGGCAACTGATCGTCTGCCCGGGTCAAGCCGACGCCACCGGCTGGTCGAAATCGGACACGGCGGATCCCCCGCCGCACCCGACCCCGACCGGCCGCGATGACCCACAACCTCCGCCTGCCCGCGATCGCCCTGTCCCTCGCCGCCCTCGGAGCCGCCGGAGTGGTGTTCTGGCCGAGCGGGGCCGGAGCCCACGCGAGGGCTCACCGGAGCGACCACGCCGACGGATGGCCACATCGTGCCGGACTCGGCGGTGCTTCCGCGAGCCGAACGCGCCTCGGCCGAAGAACCCCACGCGACCCCGCCCAGGACAACCGGTCGCGCCGAGGCCCTGCCGCCCCGCACCTGGCGCGGTGAAGTTCTCGACGTATCGGGAACGCCGCTGCCCGGTGTCCCCGTCGGTCTCGCTCTCACTCCCCAGGGCGCGTTCGAGGAACTCGCGATCACCGACGAACACGGCCGCTTCTCGTTCGTCGCAGCACCCGGCGCAGCCGAGATCGGCTGCGGCGAGCCCTGGGCCACGGTACGCGCGGGGCGCCTCGATGCGGGATCCGAGATCGAAGACGCGCGCCGCCCCCTGCTTCTGGTCGCGCACCCCGCAGTCGGTCTCGCCGGCCGCCTCGAGTCGGCGGACGGCAGCCCGGTCGCGGGCGCGATGCTGCTGCCCGCACCGGTTGCCTCGGAGTTGGTCGCGGTCGACCCGGCCGACGCCACGCACGCAACCGCCCGACCCACGACCAGTGATCCACGGGGTGGCTTCACCCTGACACGAGTCCCAGCTGGAATCACCGAGATCCAGGTTCTCGTCCACGGCCAGGTCTTGCGCCGCTTCCCCGCGCCGGCTCGCGATATCGCGGACGTGCGGATCGTCGTGCCGACCGACCCTCCCAGCGATCGCCTGCAGTTCCATGGCCGGGTCGTCGACCCTCACGGTGCACCGGTGGCCGACGCTCTGCTCCGCCTCGGCCCGGCTCTGCACGCCCGCACCGACTCGCTCGGCAACTTCGCGCTGGAGGCGCCGCGCGCCGAGGTGCCGCTCCGCCACACGCCCTGGGTCGCGACCCATCCCGGCATGCTGCCGTCCACGGCCGAACGCGACGCAGCGGACCTCACTCTCCGCCTGCCAGCCCCGGCGCGTCGCATGCACGGTCGCCTGACCACCCGCGACGGCCGACCACGCAGCGGCCTGTTGGTGTTCCCTTGGCGGACGCAGCCGCTGCACGACCGACTCGACGAACAGGTCGAGGACCTCGCCGCGGAGCGCAGCGAGCCGATCGTGGTCGGCGGCCGCGCGCGCCGGTGCATCGACCGGAGCGATCGCGATGGACAATTCACGTTGACGGGCCTACGACCGGGAGTCGACTACCGCCTGCGCGTCTTCGACCCGGCGACCGGCTTCGCGTGGACCGCGAAGCCGCGGCTGTCGGGCGACACCGCGGTCGACCTGGTCCTCCCCGATCCACGCGGCGTGCAACGCTTCGCCGGCACGGTCCGCACTCGCACCGGCCGTGCGGTCGCCGCAGCCCGCATCGAACTCCTCACCGACCTCGGTGAGCCTCAGGATGGCGTGGCCCCCGACGTGCGGACGCTCGGCGAGACCGACCGCGCCGGT
The DNA here is from genome assembly GCA_030432695.1 of bacterium. Taxonomy (GTDB): domain Bacteria; phylum Planctomycetota; class UBA1135; order UBA1135; family UBA2386; genus JAUILN01. Next base: position 83,960 of record JAUILN010000007.1, read on the forward strand.
CGCTTCGACCTCGACGCGCTCCCCACCACCGACGGCCGGATCCGCTTCTCGTCGCCGCAGATCGCCGAGCAGACGATCGCCGTGACCAACCTGCCGATGGCCAGCGACGACTACCAGGTGATCGTGGCGCGACTCTGCGTCTTCACGCTGTCCGCCGACGCGACCGCGAACCGGCCGGCGATCGCCAGCCTGCGCCTGTTCGACGCCGACGACGCACCGTTGCCGGTTCACGTGACGCTGCCGGGCGACACGCTGCCATCTCGGCTCGTCGAACTCGAGACCTCGCGCCACGGCACCCGGTTCGTCGCCTCGGAGCACGCGGCGAGCGCGGTGCTCACCGACCTGCAAGGCGAAGAACACCGAGTGCCCATCCGCCCACGCATCGGCACCGAGACGACGATCGGCAACTGATCTACGACTTCCGAGAATCGGCGCGCCCAGCGCTGAACGACTCCGGAGGAGTCGGTCCAAACAACACCATCAGCGCGGCCGACTGCCTCCGGGCATGGCGAGCGCAGCGAGTCATGCCCATCCATTGGTGGCAGGAGGCCGAGCTGAACGACTCCGGAGGAGTCGGTCCAAACAACACCATCAGCGCGGCCGACTGCCTCCGGGCATGGCGAGCGCAGCGAGTCATGCCCATCCATTGGTGGCAGGAGGCCGAGCTGAACGTCGCAGTCGCTGGCCCGATCAGCGCCCGTCCTTCGCGCCGAGTCCGATCTTCACCTCGAGGGTCTCCCCGATCCGCGGGAGGACCTCGACCGACGCGTCGCCACCCGCGCCTCCACGGCCACCGCCCACCCCCATGCGGAAGACCTGCGTGACCTGCTGCGGACCCTCACGTGCCGCCCACAACTCCACCGAGTGGGTCCGAGACGGCAGGAAGACCGTCATCTCGGCCGGACGTCCCGCGAGATCGATCTGCGAACCACTCATCCCCAGGCTCGAACCGAGGACCACCACGCCGCCGGCCGCCGTCATGCCGCCGCCGTCCGGTTCCGCGACGAACGCCAGCTTCGCACCGTGGCTCCCGGGCCGGCCGGGAGTGTCCTGGAGCTTCAGTCGGACCGCCCCCATCTCGAGTTCGCGCTCGACTTCGAACTCGCCACCCGGCGCGAGCTCGAACCCGTCCTCGAGGATCAGCGGGGAGCCGGCCAGCACGTCGACGACGCTCAGCTTGTAGCGGCCGCCGGGCAGGCGCAGCACGAACGCCCCATCCCGGTCCAGATAGGCGTGCGGACCGTTGACCGTGCCGCCCACGATGGTGAACACCCCTCGGCCGGCGTCGGCGCTCGCGATGCGCTCCGCGACGATCGCGAGTCGGCCGGGCGGCAACTCGATCCCGCGGATCTCCAACCGACCCCGCACCTCGCCGGCGACCGCCAGCCGGCCGTCGAACTCGTGTTCGACTTCCTCGCCCTCCAGCTTCACGCTCCCGAGCGGCACCGTCGAGAGCGCCTCGCCGAGGTTGAGTCCCGGCACCACGAGCGTGACCGAATGGGTGCCCTCCGGGAGACCGTCGAGCACGAACTGCCCATCGGCTTCGAGCGGGGCGCGACGGCCATCGGACGACCGGACGCCCTGCGAGACCTGGATCGCGAGCATCACGTCGTCACCGGGATCCACGCCGACCTGGACCTGAAGTCCGGGCGGCAGCGCGTCGAGCCCGCTGACCCGACCGACGAGCCGCGTTCCACGCGGGACCTTCACGACGATCGGCTCCACCGGCCGCTGGACCAGTGAACGGACCTCGAGCCCCTCGACCAGCGGCCGGCCCGACGCGAAGGCGCGCAGCTCCCACTCGCCCGCGGCCATGCTGCCGATCCGGAACCGGCCCGCAGCGTCGGTGGTGGCACGCCACCGCGCGCGGTCCGGATCGGAAGAGCCCCGGAACGACAGGTCGGCAGGCATCACGCTGACCTTCGCGCCGGCGAGCGGCGAGCCATCCACAGCGTCCTCGACCACCCCCTCGATCCAGGCCTCGGGCGACAGCCTGATCTCCCGACGCAGCGGCTCCTCGCCGGCGTCGGGAAGCGACAGGCTGTCCTCGAGCCACGGTGCGTAGCCTTCGGCGAGAATCACCGGAGTCGCCGCAGCAGCACCGGGCGTGCCGTCGGGATCGCCGAGCGCGACCTCGCCCTTCTCGTCGGTCTTCCGCTCCACGCTCGAGAACCGGCTGCCCATCGCCAGCACCTGCATCACGAAGCGCGCCTCCTGCGCGGCCCACGCGACCTCCGCGCCGACGACCGGCTCACCGGTCGTGTCGTCGACGACCGTCAGTACCGCCCGTGTGTCCGAAGCACCCGCAGGCCGGTCGAGTTCCGCAACGACCTCGACGTCACCGTCGTGTCCTGGCGCCACCTCGACCGTCGGCCCTTCGTGCTGCGTGCCGTTCTGCGGATCCCTGGCACCCAGCCACGTGACCCGGACCGGCAGCGCGCTCTTCCTCGCACACTCGAACCGGCCCTCCGCGTCGGTCAGCAGGCGGTCGCTGTTGCCCGCATCGTCGCTGACCCGGACCTGCTGCCCGGACACCGCGAGCCGGCGGCCCTCTCCATCGACGAGGTGCCCGCGCACGAAGCCAGTGCGCGCGGTGCGCAGCTCGACCAGACCCTCGTGCGCGCCGGGCAAGGAGCAGGTCCGCGCCCAACCCGACTCCTCGACCATCAGTTCGACCCCGGCCAACGCCGCGCCGACCATCTTCACGATTCCCTTCGCGTCGCTCCGGCCCGCGACCTCGGTGCCGACATCGCCGCTGCCGTTCCGGCCGAGCTGCCGCTGCCGGGCGACCACCCGCACGCCCTCGACGGGTTCGCCCGCGGCATCGACGAGCCGCACCAGGAACGTCCGGCCCGGCCGCATGCACACCGGCGCGAACTCGTCGGTCGAACGATAGGCCGACAGCTTCGTGGTCGCCCGACCGCGCCGCGTGAACACCAGAACCCGCCGCCCTTCGTCGGACCTCGGCAACGCATAGCTGCCGGCCGCATCGGTGACCGCGTCGCAGTCACCGGCGAGGTCGTCGACCGTCCAGTTCCATTCGTTGAGACTCCGCACCTCGACGCCCTCGAGTGGGCGACCCTGCTCGTCGATCACGTAGCCGAGACACAGGTCTGACGTCGCGGGCTCGCTGGCCGGCTCCTCCTGTGCCGGGACGATCGCAGCCCCCAGCAGCAGGACGACGACGAGTCGGAAAAGGGTCCACCGGGACGCGAGCCCGGTCAGGCGGTCTTCGAGCATGGGGGTCTCCAGTCACCTGCCGTCTCGCGGCAGGCCGAGGTCGATATCGAGGGTCTGTCCGGCGCGGGGGGTGGCTCGGACGACGTCCCGGAACGGGGCTTCCAGGTGAACCTCCGCACCCGGCGCGCGGAGCCAGGCCGCCGGGAACCGCTCGATGGTCAGGTCGAACGGCTCGCACGGCAGGTAGACGAGCCACTCGTCGGGCATCCCCGCGAGCGGAACGGTGCGCTCAGCGTAGGCCGAGCTCGACTGGAACGGGTGCAGCAAGCCGTCCTCCGGGGCCTTCCAGAGCGGACGGAACAGCACCTTGGAGCCGTGGTGACCGGGCAGTCGCGGGGACTCCCCGAAGTGGATCCGCACCGCGCCGAGACCGACCCGCCACTCGGACGAGTGCTCCTGCCCGGGACCGAGTGCCAGCTCGGGCTCCATGATCTGGCCCACACCCGTCGACGCATCGACGAGGAACAGCCGCCACGAGCCCGGCGCCAGCCGCAGCCGGAACCCGCGCTCGGCATCGAGGTAGCAATAGGGCCCGGAGCCGAACTCCGAGAGCAGCCAACGGTTCTGTGGACCCTGCCACAGCAGGTGCGCCACCACCGCCAACCGACCGGGCACCGCGTCCACGCCCGACAGCTCGACCCGCCCCTGCAGCATCGCCGGCCGCGCGATCCGCGCGTCGAGCGGCTCCGAGCCGTCCGCGGCGTCGCCCGCCCGGACCGTGCCGAGCGTGACCCGACCGAGGCGCCCGCCGCGGCCCATCGGCGGCAACAGAAGGTCGAGTTCGTACTTCCCGCGCAGCAGGCCGCGGAACCAGGGGCCCCCGTCGACGGCCGGCTCGACGACCGCAGGCGACAACATCCCGGAGACGAGCCCATCGCGCACCGACTGGGTAGTCGGACCGAGCGGCAGGTGCAGGTCGAACAGCACGCCGGGTGGCAGGCGCTCGAGACCGGTGACCTCGGGAGTCGCGGTCGCCGCCGGCGTCATCTCCAGGATCGCCGGCGCGTCGATCTCCGCACCGCGGATGTGGACGTTGGCCGGCGTCACCAGGCGATGGGTGCGGACCGCGGGCAGGACGAACCAGGGACCCTCGGCCAGCGAGTCGATCCGGATGCGACCCTGCTGGTCGCTGGTGGCGCGCCAGTGGACCCGCTCGGCCACCGGCGCGGCGCCACCGTCCGCGAGTCCTTCGTAGGGAACCAGGGCGATCGTCTGACCGGCCAACGGCAGGCCGGTGCCCACCTCCTGCAGCACGCACTCGAAGGCCGGCGCCCGCGTCAGTCGGACCTCGATCTCGCGCGCATCGCCAGTCTCGACGTCCTCCGGAACCGCGCAGCTCCAGTCCATCGCGTAGCCGGGAGCACGCACCAACAGCGTGCCGACGGGCTCGTGCATTCTGCGGCCCAGATCGGCGAGCACGAACCGGCCATGGTCGTCGCAGCGGAGCCAGTCGTCGGTCTCCGGCGGCGAGAAGATCAGCTCGTTGGAGACCCAGCCGGCGTCGACCGCGGTCCACGCGATCTGCGCAGCCTCCACGACCTCTCCGCTGGCGTCGTCGACCACGCGGACCACCACGCCGCGCAGGCGCTGCGCCGCGGGTTCCGCAGCCGGATGGTCAGGCAGCGCCACCGGTACGTCGCGGTCCGGCGGCACCCGCACGAAGCCGGTTCCATCGGGCGCGTCCCAGGAGGTGAGGGTCATCAACACGTGCTCCCCGCCCGCCATCCGCGGCAGCCGGAATCGACCCTCGGCATCGGTTGTGGCACTCGCCACCTCGCCGCCAGGACCGACGCAGCTCACGTCGCGGCCGGCCTCGAGCAAGGGTCGGCCATCCGCACCGACGAGCTGCCCCTCGATGAAGCCCACCGGCCAGGTCGTCAGCTCGACGACGCCCTGCCACGCCGCGGGCAGACTCTGTCGCCGCGCGTAGCCCGGCTCGGCGATCCGCAGAACCAGGGACTCGGGCGCGGCACCCACGAGTCGGACCAGACCCTGCGGATCACTGCGCGCCGCGACCATCGGGCACCTGCTCCGCGCCACGACCAGCGGATCGGGTTGCCACGCGCAGACCCGCACGCCTTCCAGCGGCCTGCCGTCGCGGTCGACGACGCGGGCCAATGCGGTCACTCCGGGGAACATGCAGACCGCGAGGTGGGGCCCGTCCTGGAAGAACAGCGGCTGGACGACCGTCGCGAGGCCGGCCTTGGAGAACACCAGCGCGAGCGCGCCGCGATCCAGACCGTCGACCCAGGGAGCCGCGAGCCGCGCCACGTAGCGGCCGTCGGCGCCGGTGCGGGCGACCTCCTGTGCGGCGAGGTCGTCGACGGTCCACCGGTCCCGGTCGACGAGGGCGATCGCCACTCCCTCGAGCGCGCGGCCGTGCTCGTCGAGCACACAGCCGCGCACCACGCCGGCGTCGTCCTGCGCCCGCGTCGCGTGCGGCGCTGCGGCGAGCAGGAGGACCGCGACGAGGACTTCGCACCACCACCCACCGCCTCGCCTCACTTCGGATCCTCCAACTCGAACACCACCTCGACCGTCTCGCCGGCCTTCGGCACGAGCTTCCGCACCAGGTCCGGCCCGACGCTGCCGTCGAGCAGGGCGGTCGGCAGCTCGTCGTCGCTGCGCAGCGAACGGTCGGTGTAGAGCCGGAGTTCATGGTCCTCGCAGGGCAGGTACAGCATGAAGGTGTCGTCACGGCCCTGCAGACCCAACGCCTCGGCCAGCACCCGGAAGCCGGGCATGCCGAACCGGTCCTCTTCGTCCGACTCGGCGGCAGTCGCGACGGTGTGCAGGAAGGCACCGCGCACGGCACCCTTGCGTACGAGGCGCACCCGCACCGCGCCGAGTGCGACCTCCGCCGCGACCTCCTCGACCTCGCCCGGCTGCAGCTCGATCTCGTCGATCAGCACGGCCTCCGAGCGCGCCAGCAGATCGGTCACCGCGAGCCGCCATCGGCCCGGGGCCAGGCGCACGCTGAAACTGCCGGTCCGGTCGAGCACCGCGAGGGTCCCGGCGGGTTCGGAGAACGGCGACCAGGTGTCGAACGGATCCCCGTCGTCGACCTCGGACGCGACCAGCGCGAGGCGGCCGGCCGGCACCTCGAGACCGCGGACCGCGACCCGACCGCGGACCTCGCCGGGTCGGGCCGGCCGTCCGTCGAACGTCTGCTCGAGGCGCTCACCCTCGACCGCGACACTGCCGAGCGGGATCGGTGCCGGGCGCGGGCCGATGCCGAGCGCGGGCAGCAGCAACCGTACGTCGGTCGGCCCGGCTCGCAGGCCGTGGATCCGGAAGGTCCCGTCGGCTCCGAGCGGCACCGCGTTCGGCGGCAGCGCCTGCTCACCGCCCATCAGGAACATGTGCGACTCGTTGTCGCCGACCTGCACGAGGCAGCCAGCCGGCAGCTCTTCATGGCCTTCGACCCGACCGATGAGTTCGCTGCCGCGCGCGACCTCGACCGTCAGCGATGCGCCTTCCTCGCCACCGACCTCGACCTCCACCGGATCGGGATCGACGCGCCCTTCGGCCTGCACCTGGAGGCTCCAGGTGCCCGCGAACGCACCGTGGATCGAGAACGAACCGTCGGCCGCCGAGACCGCCGACCAGGGGCAGTTCTCGTCACCGGGCTCGACGAAGTACTCCTCGGTCTGCGGCAGGGCCCGCACGCGGGCACCGGCGACCGGCTCCCCCGACGCGGCATCGACCACCCGCCCCGCGAACGCCGGCTCCTCGACCAGCTTCGCCGCGACCTCGACGATCTGCTCCGCATCGACCTCGACCGCATCGAGGCGCAGCGTCGCGCGCCCCGGCGCGATCACCAGCGCCGAGGAGTTCGCCTCGAACTCGTTCGACGGCCGCCGCAGGAACAGCCGCCCGGTCGCGTCGGTGACCCGGTCGTTCTCGGCCTGCTGGTAGCCGGCTCCATACATGCCGAGGAGGTAATCGGGTTCGCCGTAGCTCCAGAGCACCTGCGCGCCCTGAACCGGCTCGCCGCTCGCCGCGTCGGTCACCACGAAGGTCGCTCCCTTGCCACTGCCACCGCCACCGCCGAGCTCGCGGTCGAGCTCGCGGTCGAGCTCGTCGGGATCGTCGCTCGCCGCGACCAGTTCCAGACCCTCCTCCGGTCCGTGATACCAGCGAGGCTCCGCCAACGGGATCGGCTCGCGTGTGGAGCGGAAGGCCCGCAACGTGAACTCGCCCTCGGACTGCAGACCGAGGTCGAAGCGCCCTTCTCCGTCCACGGTGGTCGCCGACACCCGACCGGAGAACAGCCCCGCCCCGGCATCGAACAGCGCGATCGACCCCGCGACCGGCGCGCCGTCCCGATCGACCAACCGTCCACGCACCCGCCCGAGCCGCCGCGTCACCAATTCGACCGGCTCGCCGAGCGCAGTCGGCAGGCTCTTCACCCCGCTCCACTCCGGCTCGTCGACCGAGACCTCGATGCCGGCGTGGAGTGCGCCGTGGATCCGCGCCATACCGCGCGCGTCGGTGCGCGCGAAGGTGGACGGCCAGGTGAACGCCCCGAACGGTCCGTAGCCGGCCAGCTCGGCCCGCACCCGCACGCCCGCCACCGCCTCGCCGGCCTCGTCCACCACCCGCGCCAGCATCGTCGCCCCGGTCGCCATGCGGATCGTGAACCGCCGCCCGACTCCGTCGAACAACGGCGACACCACGGTGGCCCGACCGCGCCGTGAGAACACCAGGAACCGCATCTCGAACTCGCCCCAGGATGGGGAGCCGACTTCGACCTCGCAGGCGAAGCGACCGGCCGCGTCGGTGCGCGCGACCTCCGCCGCAGCGAGATCCTCGTGGGCCCAGGCGTTGCCCTTGAACCAGGAGACCAGCACGTCGTCGAGCGGTCTGCCGAGCTCGTCGTGGACGATGCCGGTGAGGGTGGTGTGATCGGGCTCCTGCGCAGCGAGATGCAGGGCCGAACAGCACGCGAGAAGCACTCCGATGCAGAACCTCAGCATGGTCGATTTCATCGCTCATCCCCCGAGTCGAGACGGACCTCGACGACTTCACCGGGTAGTGGCCTGACGTCCCGCCGCAGATCGGGCGCGACCGTCTCCTGGAAGAAGGTGATGGTCAGCGCGGCGGCGGAGTAGTACGCCTCGTCGCGCCACGCCTGCAGCTCGTAGTCCGTGCAGGGCAGGACGAGGTCGATCTCCGCGCCGCGTCCGTGGAGCCCGATGCCCTCGCTCATCACCTTGTAACCGGGTGGGTTTCTCGCCGCACCCGCGGGCCGTCCGGTCGCGACGGCCCGCAGGATGCCGCCATGCGAGCTCCAGCGTTCGGGAAGCCGGACCCTGACCACGCCGAGCGACAGCTCGCGGGTGATCTCCTTCACCTCGGCCGGCGCGAGCTCGAGACGGTCGAGCAGCTCGATGCCCGGACGAGCGAGCAGGTCGGCGAGCCGCAGCCGCCAGACTCCGGGCGCCAGCCGCAACGAGAACCGGCCCGAACGATCGACCGGCGCGCGCACGCCGTCGATGCCGAAGCCGGATCGCCGTCCCTCGGTTCCACCCGGACCGTCCTCTTCGGTCGCGAGCACCACGAGACGTCCGGGCGGTGGGTCACCCCCGACGAAACGGAGCTGGCCGCGGATCTCGGCAGGACGGGCCAGACGACCATCGAAGGTCTTCTCGATGCGGAAGCCGTCGACCTGGGCCGCACCGACCACCACGGTACCGACCGGCACCGGCAGCGGCCGCGGACCGACAGCGAGCCGTGGCAGCAGCACGTAGACCCCGTGCTCTCCCGGAGCGAGGCCCTCGATGCGGAACGAGCCGTCGGTGGTCCACTCGACCGCCGCGTCGGGCAGCTCCGCATCGTGGTCGGCGCGAGGCGGCACGGAGCCCGCCCCCACCACCACCAGACTCCCGGACGGAAGCTCGTCGTGGCCGTCGATCCGGCCGGCGAGCACCGCGCCGCGGTCGACCTCGAAGACCAACGGCTCGGGGGCACGCTTCGGGTTGCGCAGGTCGACTCGCTGGGGTTCCGGATCGACCCGGCCCGGCGCGGACGCGCGGAACTCCCAGACCCCGTCTCCCACGTCCGAGATCTCGAAGGTCCCGTCTTCGCCGGAGGTCGCGGACCAGGGCGCATCCGGAGTTCCGACCTCGGAGAGGTGGTCCGCGCCGGCGGGCCGTCCACGTACTACCACACCGCCGATCGGCTCCTTGGAGGCGGCATCCACCACCCTCCCCACCAACCGCGGCGCGCGCGACAGCTTCACGTCGACCGCTACGGTGCGCTCCGCATCGGGCTGGATCCCGTCGATCCGGCCCGCGGCATAGCCCGGCGCCACCACCAGCGCGCAGGTGTCCGGCACGGCGTAGCCGCTCGCGTGTGCCAGGACGACCCGGCCCGCGCCGTCCGTGACGTGGCGCTCGTCCACCGCCGCCTCGCCGGCTGCATACAGACTCGCGAGGAGATCGACCGTTCCGAAGCTCCAGAGCACCGCGGCACCCTCGATGGGCATACCGGTCTCGGCATCGGTCACGAGGAACTCGGCGCCGCGTCCGCTGCCCAGTTCGCCCGCTGGGGTCTTCGAGCCGCGCTCCATGACGACCAGCGACAGGTCTGCGGCATCCCCTTGGTACCAGCGGTCGTCCTCGGTGCGCAGCGGGTCGGCCCGCGGGTCCCGGACGCGCAGGCAGTAGCGCGCGTCGTAGCGGATCGGCAGATCGAACCCGCCCTCGTCGTCGAGCGATGCCTTCGAGAAGTTCCGCGTGAGGACGCGACCGGTGAGGTCCGTCAACAGGACCGTGCCGCGCACCGGCTTGCCTTCGGCGTCCACGACGCGACCGCGCGCCGAACCGAGGGGTCGCGTCACCAGCTCCACCGGCTCGCCCAATGCCGTGGGCGGACTCTGCGCCGAGTGCCATCCCGGGTCGTCCACGACGACCTGCACGCCCGACGAGACGACGCCATCGATGCGAGCTACTCCCTTCGCATCCGTGCGCGCTGCCGTGAACGGATGCGCCCAGGGTTCGAACGGCAGCCACGGGGCGAGTTCGGCGACGACCCGGATGCCTTCGAGAGCGTGGCCTTCGTGGTCCACGACCTTCGCCAGGCAAGTCGCGCCGGGAAGCATGAGGACCACCAACCGTCGAGCCGTCTCGGCATCGAGGATCTGGCGCATCGTGGCGCGGCCCGGCCTGGAGAAGACCAGGGATCGCGTGGGGTCCTCGAGGTGCCGGACGCGACCGGTCGCGACCTCGCAGGCGAAGCGGCCGGCCGCGTCGGTGCGCGCGACGGCGGCGGCCTGGAGTTCCTGATGCGTCCAGGCGTGACCCTCCACCCAGGAGACCAGCACGTCGTCGAGCGGCCGGCCGAGCTCGTCGTGGACGATGCCGGTGAGGGGGCGGCGCTCTGCCTGCTGTGCCCGCAGGTGCGGGAGGAGCAAGCACATGAGCAGCACGGCGAGCGCACGCGTCGGGATCGTCAAGGTCATCGTCGTTCCGGGGGAGTCAGTTCGAGGTCGAGCACCTTGCCCGGCACCGGCGAAACGTCGAGAGCCGCCTTCGGCGCCAACTCCTCGCTGAAGCGCGCCATCAGGAACTCGGTAGGCGACCACGACGCAGACTCCTCCCAGAGCAGGAATCGGTGTGGCACGGGCGGCAGATGGATTTCGAGAACCGCCTCGCGCTCGCCGAGCGCCACGCGCCATGCAGCCGCACCGAAGTCGTCGTCGAACGCCGGTAGATCGCCCTCCGCCTCGAGGTCTCGCTCGATCGAGAGGAACGCACCGGTCCCCGAACCCGCGCGAACGCGCACCGAACCGAGTTCGACGCGCAGTTCCGGCGCGATCGTCCGATCTCCGGCGACGAGTTCCAGCGGCTCACCGCACGGAAACGCGTAGCCGCTGATCAGGTCGAGCACGCCGAGCTGCCAGCGACCGGACGTCAGTTGGAACATGAAGCCGCCGTCGCGATCGGGCACCGTGACCTGATACTCCTCCGGATCGAGGATCTGCAGGCCGGAGTCGTCTGCCACGAGTGGCCTCGCCTGGATCCCGAGTCGACCGAGGGCGACCTCGGCACCGACGAAGCGCACCGAGCCCCGGATCTCGACCGGCACTGCCGGCCGACCCTCGATCACGATCGGGCTCGACCCGCCGGCCATCTCCAACGACGCAAGCCGCACCGGGGGCAGGACTCCGCCTCCCGCCGAACCGGGTCGGGGCAGGAGCAACGAGACTGCGTGTGCGCCCGGCAGCAGGCCATGGACCGTGAAAGACCCATCCGGGCCGAGGAGGACCCCGGGCCAGCGCCGGCGATCGGGTGCGCCGAGCACCTGGAGCTCGCCGACCTCGGCCGTGCCGGGCAGCACCCTGATGCGAGTGGCCCGGGGCAGTTCGCGGTGGTGTTCGACGCGCCCTCGCAGCGTGACGGCGACCGGCAGCTCGACGCGGAGCGGCTCGATCCCCTCTGCCGGAACCTCGAACCGGACGGGATCGATCGGGCGTCGATCGGCGGCGAGCACGTGCAATCGCCACTCGCCTGGAGTGAGGCCCTCGATCGCGAAGGTACCGTCGGCGCCAGTGGTCGCCCGCCACAACGCGCGAGAGGGGTTCGGTGCCGCCAACGACGACACGCCGAACGGAGTCGCCAGGACCGGGACCGCGGAGACGGCCCGCCCCGGCGCCTGACCCTCGACGACGCGCCCGCGCACGCGCACCGGTCGGCCGATCGCGAGTTCGACCCGGTCGCCGTCGAGATCCGCTGGCGCGGCCTCGAACCACCAGCCCCTGCTCACGGAGCCGTACACCAGAGTGGATCCACCAGCCAGCGGGCCAAGCGGAGCGCGCGCTTCGGTCTCGCCCGTCACCCCGGTGCGCGTGGCGAAGAGCAAGGTCGGATCGTCGTAGCCGTGTGCCAAGCGATGACCGACCTGCGCCGGCGAGCCGAGCAGCCAGGCCACGGCAACGTCCGGCACCGCGGTTCGGGCAGCCCGATCGACCACCCGCACCGGCAGCGGTTCGACCCGTTCGCCGGCAACGACCACCTCGAGACCGTCCGACGCTTCCTCGCACCGGAGCGGACCATCCCGCATCGGCAGATATCCGCCGCGCCGGTCGACCACCCGCAGGAAGTGCAGTGCGTTCGAAGTGCGCGGCAGGCTGAATCGCCCGCCGGAATCACAAGGCACAACCTGCAGCACGCCACCCTGGTCGACCGTCTCCACGGCCCCGGGGAGCGGCTCGCCGAACGTCTGCACGACCCGACCTCGCAGGAACCCGGTGCGCTCGGTGGTCAACGTGACCATCGCGCCGGCGACCATCGGCGGACTCCGCCGCACCGCCCAGCCGGGCTCGTCCACAACCGCTTCGACGCCGGCGACCGGCACGCCCGGCAGCACCACCACGCCGCCGTCGCCGGTCCGCGCGGCGCTTCTCGGCAACGCCGCGTCGGATTCGAGCCCCGGCCGCGCAAGCTCGGCATGGACCCTCAACCCCTCCAGCGGTTCGCCCAGCTCGTCGACCACCCTCGCCCGCAGGCTCGCGCCCGGCACCATGCACACGTCGAGGGTCAGCGGCTCGGCACCGGCCAGCGGCGCCGCCATCGTGGCGCGCCCACGCCGTGCGAACACCAGCCGCGGCAGGAGCGGCGACCGGTCAGCCTGCCAGCCGTAGCGCGCCGGCCCGGCGCCGACCCGGCAGGCGTAGCGACCCCCGGTATCCGTGCGCGTCACGGTCGCCGCGTCGAGCTGGTCGACGGTCCACGCCCGGTCGGCGAACCAGGCGACCGCCACCTCGGCGAGCGGTCGGCCGAGTTCGTCGTGGACGATGCCGGAAACCTCGACAGTCGCCACGGCCCCGCCCCCCTCCTGCCCTGCCAACGGCAGCATCGAGACCAGACCGGCGAGCAGCAGGGTGGGACGCATTGCGGCCGAAACTAAGCTCTGCGTGGCAGGTTTGCAGGCGGCCCATCCGCCGCGCACGATCCCGGCAAAACTGCCCGTGCGCAGCCATTCCGCGTCGAGCCGTCACCCCCCATCTGCCGATCCCAGGAAGAGATGAAGATCATCAACGTCGTCGGGGCGCGCCCCAACTTCATGAAGGTGGCGCCGATCATGGCCGCGTATCCGAGCGAGCCGTCGATCCAGCCGGTGCTGGTGCATACCGGTCAGCACTACGACGAGAAGATGAGCGACCTGTTCTTCCGCGAGCTCGGCATCCCCGAGCCCGACGTGAACCTCGAGGTCGGCTCCGGCAGCCACGCCCGGCAGACGGCGGACATCATGGTCCGGTTCGAGGAGGTCGTGCTGGCCGAGAAGCCCGACGCGGTGCTGGTGGTCGGCGACGTGAACAGCACCATCGCCTGCGGCATGGTCGCGGTGAAGCTCGGCGTGAAGCTGGTCCACGTGGAGGCGGGGCTCCGCAGCCACGACCGCACGATGCCCGAGGAGATCAACCGGCTCCTGACCGACTCGATCTCCGACCTGCTGTTCTGCACCGAACAGAGCGGCATGGACAACCTGGCCAAGGAAGGCGTCGACCCGGGCAAGTGCTTCATGGTCGGCAACTGCATGGTCGACACCCTGCTCAAGAACCTCGAGAAGGCCCGCCAGAGCAAGATCCTCGAGCAGCAGGGCCTCGACGAGCGCGGCTACGCGGTGGTGACCCTGCACCGACCCGCCAACGTCGACAGCGAGGAGGTGATGGGCAGGATCCTGCTCGCGCTGACCGAGGTGCAGAAGGACTGGCCGATCGTGTTCCCGGTCCACCCGCGCACCCGCAAGATGCTCGAGAAGCCGGCGCTGGCCAAGCTGGTCGCCGCGATGCCCAACCTGCGGCTCCTCGACCCGGCCGGCTACCTCGACTTCGTGCGGCTGTGCGACGGCGCGCGCCTCGTGCTCACCGACTCCGGCGGCATCCAGGAGGAGACGACCATCATGGACGTGCCCTGCCTGACGCTCCGCGAGAACACCGAGCGCCCGGTGACCTGCGACGTGGGGACCAACGTGCTGGTCGGGCGGGACCCCGACAAGATCCTCGCCGCCTACCGCGCGGTGATGGATGGCACGGCGGGAAAGGGAGTGGCGCCGCCGTTGTGGGACGGCAAGGCCGCCGAGCGGATCGTGCCGATCCTGGCGCGGGAGCTCGGCTGAACGCGGCTTACGGCATGTTCAGGTTCCACACGATCTTCGACACGTAGAGGCAGCCCCAGGCCGGGAAGATCGGCCCGCCGACGAGAGCCGTCTGGTTCCGCATGTCGGAGAGGTCGAGGAACGTGTTGAAGACCGCGCCGGGCTGCGTGAACAGGAAGCCCGGCTCACCGAAGGTCGACACCCCCTGCACGAAGTGGAACGGTGGATCGTTCGGGTTGCAGGGGTCGGGGTAGTTGATCAGGCCCCAATGGGTCGACAGGGTGCGCGAGCCGGGGAAGGTGCCCGGCGCACCGGTCCACATACCGAGACCCAGCTCGGTCGCGCCGGCGGGCAATGGCGCGAGCGGCACTCCGATCGGCACGGTGTTGAACGACGCGGTCGCACCCGCGCAGCCGACGGTGCCGGCCATCCGGTAATGGGTGTAGGGCTGCGTCGAGATCGGGGTCGGCGGCACGCAGAGGCAGTCCTGGTTGGCGGGGCTGGTCTGACCCTGGAACACCCGCGCTTCGCCGAGGCAGCGGTAGGCGGGCAGGAACTGGGTGCTGCGCACCGATTCCGCGACCAGCGGGCCGGGCATCGGCGGCACCGGCATGAAGGTGAAGTTGCCCGGCGCGACCAGGTGGTAGCTGCGGTCATTGTGCGCCGCGGCACCGCCATAGGGAGTGCAGCTGAACAGACCGTGCTCCACGCAGCCCTGCAGGTGGTTCAGGCTCATCGCCAGTCGGAACACCTGGTTGCCGGCAGCATCGATCTGGCATGCATAGTCGATGTGGCCATGGAAGTGGGTCGGCGCGCCGGCCGGATGCGGCGGCAGCGGGCAAGGTTGCGCGCCCGACGTCGGGTTCAGGTCGCCATTGACGAGGAACCGCCAGATCTGGCGGTTGGTGGCCCCGGTCGGATCCGGTTCCAGCCAGGTGCGCGCGTACTTGCCGACCAGGATGCCCTGGTAGCCCGGCGCAGTCGACGAGCCCGGCGTGACCGTGATCGGGAAGAACATCAGGTCGCAGAGCACCGGCACGTAGTTCACCTGCACCCGCACGTTGAACTGGTTCTCGATCGAACAGTCCTTGAAGCAGGCGTAGGCCCCGCTCAGTCCCAACGGTGGGAACTGCGGGATGTTGAGCTGCGCGGGTTGGCAGCAGGGCACGTTGGCCAGGCCGTCGTCGCCGAAGTTGCAGCCCTGGGAATGGGCCGGGGCGACGAGTGCGAGCGCGGAGAGACTCCAGAACAGACCCGAGACGAGGGTCGAACGGAGGGTGGACATGGGAACGCTCCTTCGAGGGGCACCCAGGCAGGGGAATGGGCGGCCTCACAACCTGCGACGCGAGCAGCGCGTCGAGAGATCCGTCAGGGCCCGGGAATCCCTGGACGGCTCACCGGCTCACCCCAATCGCGCGAGGATCGGCGCGAACGCGGCCTTCGGGCTGAATGCCTCCACCGGCGCGACATCGGCAGGTCGACCGCCTGCTACCACCTCGCGCATCCGCGCCACCGCGTCGTCGACCTGGCGGTAGCTGAAGCACCAGTCCTTGCCGCTGGTCTCGGCGACGATGCGCCACGCGTCGCCCGGCTCACCGAAGAACCACACCGGGCGCTGCGCCATCAGGTAGTCGAAGACCTTGCCGGGCACGAAGATCTGGTCCTCCTGGTCGGCGCTGTTGACCAACGCCAGCACGTCCATCGCACGCATGGTGCGCAGGGCGTCGCCCCAGCCGAGGAAGTCGTGGCGGTGCACGTTCAGCGAGTCGGAACTCTCGCCGATCGCGGCGAGGTCTTCGGCCAGCAGACCGGCCGAGTTCTCGGCATCGCAGTAGACGTGCAGGTGAACCTGCGCCCTGAGTTCGGGCGGCAGCTTGGCCACGCTCTGCAGCACCGGCAGCAGCCGACGCTTGGGGAAGATCGTTCCGAAGAAGCCGATGTGGAAGCCGGGGCCGAGGGTGACCGGCAGCTCCATGCCGAACACCCGATGTGCGGCGTCGTAGTCGGCGGCGTTGCGGGCCACCTGGACGTCGAGGCCGTCGATCTCGCCGAAGGTCTCGACGAAGCGGTCCCTGGCGTCGCTGGTGTTCAGGAACAGCGCGTCGGCCTTGGCGAGCAGCTTGCGCTCGCGGCGGCGCACGCCCTTGCGCAGTCGTTCGCTCGGTGCCTGCCGCCAGGTGTTGCCGCTCAACAGATCGCGGTAGTCGACCAGGATCTGGATGTCGGGGCAGGCGCGGCGCACGTGCGGCACCGCGGTGAGCTGGCCGTGCGGGCCGCAGCAGATCAGCACCGCGTCGAGCTGTTCACGCCTGCAGACCTTCGGCAGCTCGCGGCGCAGGCGCAGGCTCCATTCGACGTGGCGATCGAACACCGGCAGCTTGTGGGGCAGCGCGAAGACCACCGTCCGCACGACCTTCTCGAAGAGGTTCCGCGCATGCCGATCGACCAGGTTGGTCTCCCCCGAGCCGTGGACCTTCAGCCCCTCGGGCATCAGCGCCTGCAGCGTCGGGTCCTGCTTCGGCAGCTTGTCCGGGTCGAGCGTGACCCACTGCACCTCGTGCCCGGCGGCCTGCAGCACTCCGGTCATCCGGAGCACGCGGTGGGACGCCACCGCGGGATGCGGCGGGGCGAAGTAGCTGGCGATGGCGATGCGGGACACGGACGGATGGGCGACGGACGGGCCCCCTTCCGTATCGGCAGTCGGGGGGCGGTTCCAGGAGTGTCGAAGGATCCGATCGGGCGACGGTTCCGACACCGATCCAGCCGAAGAAGGACTGGAGCCCGTCCTTCGCCTACGCTGCCCCCTGCATCGCAGCCCCGCATCGCATGAGCTTCGCTCGCACCGTCGCCCGCAACGTCTTCAGCAACTCCTTCGGCTTCGTGGTCAACGCGGTCGTGGGCATCCTGCTGCTGCCGTTCATGGAGGGGCAGCTCGGACCGGCGGCGTACGGCTTCTGGACGCTGCTGATCTCGTGCACCGGCTACTACGGCCTGCTCGACATCGGGGTTCGCTCGGCGGTCGGTCAGTACGTGACCCGCTACTGGTCGCAGGGCAAGGTCGAGAAGGTCAACGAGACGCTCAGCACGGCGTTCGCGCTGATGCTCGCCGGCTCGGCGATCGTGCTGGTGGCCGGAGCGGTGGTGTCGTGGTTCGCGCCCCTCTGGGTCCCGTTGGACAGCGCGGGCCCGGATGCCGCGCGCCTGATGTTCGCGATCGTGGCGCTGGGGGTGGCGGTCAACCTGCCGCTGATGCTCTCACAGTGCGCGACCTACGCGCGCTCGCGCTTCGACATCGCGCAGGCGATCGGCATCAGCGAACGGCTGGTGTTCGTGGGCATCGCGGTCTGGCTGCTGCTGAACGGCTACGGCCTGCTCGAACTGGCGATCGCCAACGCGGCGACCCAGCTCGTCGCCAACCTGGTGCGCTGCTACGTCGGCTTCAAGCTGCTCCCGGGCGTGCGGATCAGCCGGCGGTTCGTGAAGCGGGAATCGGTCCGCGAGCTGTACGGCTACAGCATCTTCAGCGTGCTCATCAACGCCGGCGACACCGTGCTGGCCCACTCGAGCGCACTGGTGATCCCGATCTCGGTGGGTCTCGTCGCGTGGTGGAACGGCTCGGCGCCGGCCGCGGGAACCGGGACTGGCGGCGAGAAGACCGCGGCCGACCTCGCGCTCGGCCACTACGCGATGGGCAGCCTGCTGGTCTTCTACATGCTGAGCCTGATCAGCTCGGTGGCCTGGACGATCACTCCGCACGCGACCACCAAGGACGCGCAGGGCGACCTCGGCGCGGTGCGTCGGCTGTGGGTCACCGGCAGCCGGCTGACCCTGGCGTTCGCGGCGGTGGTCGGCGGCGGAGTCATCCTGGTGTCGGGCGACTTCCTGACCCTGCTGGTGGGGCCGGAATACATGTCCGGCGAGGTCTTCGTCTCGTCGGCGCTCCTGGCCGGTGTGCTCACCGCCGGCGCCCTGTGCCGCTCGGCGATGACGATCGGTCGACAGATCTGCTTCGGGCTCCGAGAGGTCCGGTTCCTGGCCCGCGTCAGCTTCCTCGAGGCGATCGGCACCCTGCTGCTCGGCACCGCATTCGGCATCGCCTACGGCCTGCTCGGCGTCGCGCTCGGCTCGGTGCTGGCCACGGCGGTCACCCAACTCGTGGTGATGCCCCGCTTCCTCTCCCGGCGACTCGGGGTCCCGCTCGGCGACTACTTCCGCGCCGTCCCGTGGCCGGCGCTGGCGGTGCTCGCGACCATGGCGCTCGCAGCGAAGCTGCTCGACGGCGCGTTCGACGGTCAGACCTGGGCCGAGACGATCGTCGAGTACGGCGAGGACAACCAGTTCTCCGCCCCCGCGCGGAGCTGGCTGTTCGTGATCGTCGTCAGCGCACTGCTCGGCACGATCGGCGCGGTCGTCGCCTTCCTGCTCGGCACCAACCGGGACGAGAAGCAGATGTTGCTGCGAAGGCTCAAGGTCTCGCAGCGCAAGCCGGCCTGAGGAGCGCCGATCTCGGCCGAGTCGTCGTGCTGGCGGCCGAGCGCGCGGCCTGCTCCGATGAGCGCATGCACGACCCCGCGGAGTTCCGCAGGCTGGGCCACGAACTCGTCGACCTGTTGGCCGACCACCTCGCCGAGGCGCAGGCGGCGGACTCCGATCTGCCGGTGCTGCCCGCCGCGGCACCCCGCGATGCGCGCGCCCGCTGGACCGGCGCTCCGTTCCCCGGCGGAACGAACCCATCCGAGCTGTGGCGGGACATCGTCGCGCATACCCACCACATCCAGCACCGCCGCTCGGTCGGTCACCAGGTCGCACCCCCGACCGGCGTGGCGGCGCTCACCGACCTGCTGACCAGCACGCTGAACAACAGCTCGGCGATCTTCGAGATGGGGCCGGTGGCCACCGCGGTGGAGTCACGGATCGTCGAGTGGATGGGCGCGCGGCTCGGCCTGCCGGACGACTGCGGCGGAGTGCTCACCTCCGGCGGCTCGCTGGGCAACCTCACCGCGCTGTTGGCGATGCGCAACCTGAAGCGAGATGCCGACGATTCGCGGCCGATGGCGGTGCTCGTGGGGATGCAGACCCACTACTGCGTCGATCGAGCACTGTCGATCCTCGGCATGGGCAACACGCTGCCGGTGCCGGTCGACGAGCGGTTCCGGATGCACGTGCCGGTCCTCGACGTGATGAAGGAACGCAGCGAGATCGCCGGGGCGCGGGTGGTCGGCGTGGTGGCGAGCGCCTGTTCGACCTCGACCGGCGCGATCGACCCGCTCGACGAGATCGCCGACTTCTGCGACGACCACGACCTGTGGTTCCACGTCGACGGCGCGCACGGTGCGTCGTTCGTGCTGTCGGACGAGCTGCGGCGGCGGCTGCCGGGAATCGAACGGGCCGACTCGGTGGTCTGGGACGCCCACAAGACCCTGCTGGTCCCCAGCCTGGTGACCGGCGTGCTGTTCCGCGACGGTCGCCACGCCGCTGCCAGCGTGGCGCCGCGGGCCGAGTATCTCTTCGACAACCCCGACGACGACCTCGACCTCGGCCGCCGAACCCTCGAGTGCACCAAGCCGTCGCTCGGCCTGGAGCTGTACGTGACCCTGGCGACCCACGGCGAGGCAGCGCTGGCGGAGTATCTGGACGCCATGGTCGCGCGCGCCGCGCAGTTCGCCGAACGGCTGCGCGACACCGACGACTTCGAGCTGCTCACCTGGCCCGACGCCAACATCGTCTGCTTCCGCCACACCCCCGGCGGGGTGCAGGGCGAGGCGCTGGACGACCTGCAGCGGACGCTCCGCGAGCGGGTGGTCGCCGGCGGGCGCTACTACCTGACCCGCACCTACCTGCGCAATGCGCAGTGGCTGCGCTGCACGCTCCTCAATCCGGCGACCACCGACGCCGACCTGCGCGGGCTGTTGGAGGCGCTCCGCGCGGCGGTGCCCGGGTAGCGAACGGCCGGAGCGGACGACCCCGGTTCAGGATCGGAGGGCCGCCGCTCCGATCCAGGACGTAGAACCGCTCGATGGACCGCCCGACCATGTCCCGCTCCCGCCGCACCAGGACGCTCACGTTCGTCTCTTCCCTCGCCGCCGCCGCGTCGATCTGCGCCCAGGACCACGTCGAGGTCGCCGACGCCACGTCGTTCCGGGACGCGCTGGCGAACGCGAAGCCCGGCACGCAGATCGTGCTGGCCAAGGACGCGGTGATCGAAGGCGGCATCCACGCGGCCGACGTCCGCGGCGCACTCGGCGACCGCATCGTCATCCGCTCGGCGGACCCGGAGCATCCGGCGGTCCTCCGCGGCGGACGCAGCGGTCTGCACCTGAGCAACGTCGCGTGGCTGGAGATCCGCGACCTCGTCATCGAGAAGTCCGAGGTCAACGGCCTGAACCTCGACGACGGCGGCCCCGAATCCGAGACCCGCGCGGAGGGGATCCTGATCGAGCGGCTGCAGGTACGTCGCGTCGGCTCCGACGGCAACCACGACGCGATCAAGCTGTCGGGACTGAAGGGCTTCCGGGTGCTCGACTGCCGGATCGAGCAGTGGGGTGACGGCGGCTCGGGCATCGACCTGGTCGGCTGCCGGGATGGCGAGATCGACGGCTGCACGCTGGTCCATCGCCGCAACAAGGGCGCGAGCGGGATCCAGATCAAGGGCGGCAGCCGCGACGTGGCAGTGCGTCGCTGCCGTCTCGAACACGCCGGAGCCCGCGCGCTCCACCTCGGCGGCAGCACCGGCCGAGAGTTCTTCCGCCCCGATCCCGACAACGAGGCAACCGAGCGATTCGAGGCCAAGGACCTGCTGGTCGAGGGCTGCACCATCATCGGCTCCGAGGCGGCCCTGGCCTTCGTCGGCGTCGACGGCGCCGAGGTCCGGATGAACACCATCTACCGGCCCGAGCGCTGGGTGCTGCGGATCCTCCAGGAGTCGAAGCAGGACTTCGTGCCATGCCGCGGTGGATCGATGACCCGCAACCTGATCGTGCTGGATCGCGAGGCGCTGCGTCGCGGCGTGAACATCGGCCCCGACACCGATCCCGAGTCGTTCAGCTTCGAGTCCAACGCGTGGTGGTGCGAGGAGGCCTCGACCAAATCGGGACTCCACCTGCCGACCGAGGAGCGCCGGCCGGTCCACGGCCGACAGCCGCGCTTCGTCGACGAGGAGGCGCTGGACCTCACGCAGCACGCCCGCAGCCCGCTGCGCAAGTTCGGCGCGGACGCTGCGAGTTCGTGACTCCCTCGGATACCTGGGTCGATCAGTCGCCGAGCAGCGGAGTGCCGCCGAGTTCGCCGCGCGTGAGCAGTGCGGTGGAACCGAACTGCGACAGGCGGTAAGCGACGATGCCGACATCGCGCGCGAGCCAGTAGTCGCGCTGGCGCCCGGTGCCGCCCGCGCCGTCGGTCTCCAGCAGCGTCATCCGCACCACGTTCTCGAAGCTCCGTAGCGGCGTCTGGAACGTGGAGATCAGCTCGAGCGCGATCTCGAGATCGGTCTCGCCCCAGCTGGTGGGCTGCGGGTTGGCGATGCTCTCGTAGAACTCGAAGCGGTAGGCCTGGCGGCGCAGCGCGTTGACCTGCGCCTCGGCGAGCAGCAGGCCCACCGGATCGATGGCGATCGTCTGCACTCCGGTGCCGAGATCGAACGAGCCGTGGTAGATGGTCTGGCCACCCGGTGTGCGGCGCCAGTACTCGCCGATCGCCGGCGAGGCCGCGGTGTCCCAGGCCAGCCGGAACAGCTCCAGACCTTCGAGATGCGGCTCGGAGGCGCTGATCTCCACGCTCAGGGTCGAACCGTCGTCGTACTCGAACAGCGTGTCGGGCTCGAGCGGGAGCCAGTCGACGATCGGCAGGACGGGATCCTGGAGCACCGCGACGGGCATCACCGCGACCGTGCCGGTGAGCGTGGTGCGCGCGAGGCCGGCGGGCTGGTCGAGGGCCGTCGGCGTGCGGTAGTCGGCGTTCGCAGGGTCGGTCGTCCAGACCATCAGGCGCACGTCGTTGGGCCCGGCGCGGCCAGCGACGAGATCCAGCGAGAAGGGCATCTGCAGTTCCGCGGGCACGGCGAACGGCAGGTCTTCCGGCATCAGTCGGATCGCCGGTCCGATCGCGGCGTGGTAGGCGTCGAGCATCGGCTCGTCGAGGCTCTCGACGCGGAACACCACGTCGGCACCGACCGCGCCCGCCGGCACGTCGAGGAACGTCCCGGCGAGAGGGCCGGAGTCGATCGACAACCGCCCGCCGCTGCCCCCGATGCTGGCAGAGGGCGGGCCGGAGCCGCCGCTCCCGCTGCAGGAGGTCGACGAAAGGGCGACGAGGACGACTCCCAGGGCGGAACCCGGGAGGAGCAGGCGAGGGGTGGTCATGTCGACATCTCCGTCGGGCAGGGACGGGACGGGACGCGCGAGGCGGTACGCGAGGGGGTCTGGCGGCCGCGCGGACTAGTCTAGCCGGCCGGCGCGGTCACGGCGGGAACCGTGGGCCTCGGCACCGGGATCCCGGGGCAGGGGGAAGCCGAAGATGGCTATCCGCGCAGCCCGAACACTCCGGTGCCGACCCGAACCAGCGTCGAGCCGGCGGCCACCGCGGGTTCCAGGTCGTCGGTCATCCCGAGCGAGAGCACCGGCAGAACCTGCCCCAGTGCATCCTGCAGCTGCTCGCGCAGCCGGGCAACGGTCGCGAACACCGGTTCCGGCGGGCCTTCCAGCGGCCCCATCGCCATCAGGCCGCGGAGGCCCAGCTGGGGGATCCGGAGCACGCGCCGGGCCAGCTCCTCGGCGTCCGCGGGCGCGACCCCGTGCTTCTGGTCCTCTCCGGTCGCGTTGACCTGGAGCAGCACGTCGAGGCGACGACCGGTCTCGGCCGCGACCTCGCCCAGCTTCTCGGCGAGCTTCGGTCGGTCCAGCGAGTGCAGCAGCACGAGGCCACCGACCTCGAGGAGGGCCCGGACCTTGTTGGTCTGCACGCTGCCGATGAAGTGCCAGCCGAGTCCCTCAAGGTCGGTCAACTCGAGCGCCTTGGGTCCCAGCTCCTGCACCCGGTTCTCGCCGAACGCGCGCTGACCGACGGCGTGCGCAGCGCGCACCTCGTCGGCGCCGCGGGTCTTGCTCACCGCGAGCAGTTCCACGCCGGCAGGGTCCCGACCACAGACCTGGCAGGCCGCGTCGATGCGCTGCCGGATCGCGGCCAGACGCTCCGCGACCGAGCCGCTCACCAGGGTTCCTCGTCCCAATGCTCGGTCAACGTCCCGGGATACAGCGTGCGGCCGCGGCGCACGATGAGTTCGCGGCCGTCGAAGGAGCGGAAGTTGGCGAGCAACGCGTCGTAGGCGTCGTAGTCGTCGACCCGACGCACGAAGTCGGCGAGTGCGGTCGCGGCGCGGCTGTCGCCGGCGTGGCGGTCGCCGAGCACGCGACAGACCTTCGCAGCAAAGCGGGTGGCTTCCTTGAGGAAGGTACCCGGCCGTGCCTCGTCGGGCCCCATGCCCATCGAGTCGAGCGCTTCGGCGCGCCAGGCGGACCGGATCTGGAGCAGGGACTCACCGAGCAGGACCCGGTCGACGGCTTCGGCTACTTCCATGGATTCGCGGGGGGGGATCGGGGGCCTCTCAATGCCTGAAGTGGCGCACGCCCGTGAACACCATCGCCGCACCCGCTGCATCCGCAGCCGTCACGACCTCGGCATCGCGCACGCTGCCACCCGGCTGGATCGCTGCGGTCACTCCCGCGTCGAGCGCGACCTGCAGGCCGTCGGCGAACGGGAAGAAGGCGTCGGACGCGAGGACCGCGCCCTTCGCCTGCTCGCCGGCGCGCTCGACCGCGATCTTCACCGCGTCGACACGGCTGGTCTGACCACCGCCCACGCCGGCGCTGACCCAGCCCCCGTCCCGCAGCGGGCTCGCCAACACGATCGCGTTCGACTTGACGTGCTTGCAGACCCGCCACGCGAAGTCGAGGCCTCGCAGCTCGTCGTCACTCGGGGCACGCCCAGTGGCCACGTCGTGCTTCGGCTCGGACCCCGGGATCCCCCGGTCGTCGATGTCCTGGACCAGGAAGCCGCCGTGGACCATCCGCACGCCGAGGCGAGTCGAGGGCGCGGGCCGGCCACCGAGTTCCAACACGCGGCAGTTCTTGCCGCCCTTGGCCTTGGCGAGCGCCTCGAGCGCGTCGGGTTCCACCTCGGGCGCGACCACGGCCTCGACGAAGGTCTCGCTGGCGGCGATCGCCTGGGCGGTCGCGACGTCGAGCCGGCCGTTGGTTGCCAGGATGCCGCCGAACGCGCTCACGGGATCGGCGGCGAGAGCGGCCCGGAACGCCGCCTCGGTGGTCTCGGCGACCGCGGTGCCGCAGGGCACGTTGTGCTTCACCACCACGAACGCCGGCTGGTCGAACTCGAGCGCCAGGGCGAGCGCCGCATCGAGGTCGAGCAGGTTGTTGTAGCTCAGCGCCTTGCCGGCCAGCTGTCGCGCGCCGGCGAGGGTCGGGCCACGCTGGTCGGGATCGCGGAACAGCGCCGCGCGCTGGTGCGGGTTCTCGCCGTAGCGCAGGTCTTGGACCTTGTGCCCGCCGACCGCGAAGCAGGTGCCGAACGGCGGCTCGTCGTCTTCCTGGGCGCGCTCGGCGTCGAACCAACGCGCGATCGCCATGTCGTAGGCAGCGGTGTGCGAGTAGGCCTTGCCCGCCAGCCGCCGGCCGAAGGTCTCGTCGAGGCGCCCGCCGTTCGCGCGCAGTTCGTCGACCACCTGGGCGTAGTCCGAGGGATCGACGACGACCGCCACCGAGCGGTGGTTCTTGGCCGCGCTGCGGATCATCGCGGGACCACCGATGTCGATGTTCTCGACGATCTCGTCGCGCGTGACCCCCGGCTTCCGCACCGTCTCACGGAAGCGGTAGAGGTTGACCGCCAGCAGGTCGATCGGATCGATGCCGTGCACCTCCATCGCCTCCTGGTCGTCGGGGTGGTCACGCCGCCCCAGGAGGCCGCCGTGGACGCGCGGGTGCAGCGTCTTGACCCGCCCGTCCATCATCTCCGGGAACGACGTGTAGGCGGACACCTCGACCGCCGGCACGCCGCCCTCCTGGAGGACCCGGAAGGTCCCGCCGGTGGAGAGGATCGAGAACCCGAGCTCGACGAGCTGCTGGGCGAACTCGACGACCCCGGTCTTGTCGGTGACGGAGATCAGCGCGCGACGGGTCATGGAACTGTCCTGGGCTGTGGCGTCGATGGCCGGTTTCGGTCGGGTGGCCGCCGGATCAGTCGCGACGGCGACCCTTCAGGTATGCCTCGATGAAGCGGTCGAGCTTGCCGGCGAGGACCCCCTGCACGTTGGAGGTCTCCTCCCCGGTGCGCAGGTCCTTCACCATCTGGTACGGGTGCAGCACGTAGCTGCGGATCTGGTTGCCCCACGAGATGGTCCCGCGGTCGCCGTAGAACTGCGCCAGCTCCTCCTTCTTCTTGGCCTCTTCCAGCTGGTAGAGCTTGGCCCGCAGGGCCTTCATCGCCGTGGCCTTGTTCTTGTGCTGGCTGCGCTCGTTCTGGCAGCTGACCACGATGCCGGTCGGCAGGTGGGTGATGCGGATCGCGGAGTCGGTCTTGTTGACGTGCTGACCACCCGCACCCGAAGCGCGGAAGGTGTCGATCCGGATGTCCTTGTCCTCGATCTCCACCGTGATCTCGTCGTCCAGTTCCGGGACGACCTCGAGCGAGGCGAACGAGGTCTGACGACGGGCCTGCCCATCGAACGGCGAGATCCGCACCAGCCGGTGGACGCCCTGCTCGGCGCGCAGCTTGCCGTAGGCGTAGGCACCCTTGACCAGGAAGGTGGCGCTCTTGATGCCCGCCTCCTCGGCGGCCTGGTAGTCCAGGGACTCGACGTCGAAGTCGGCGTCCTCGGCCCACCGGACGTACATCTTGGCCAACATCTCGGCCCAGTCGGAGGCATCCACTCCGCCTGCACCCGGTGTGACGGTGATGATCGCGTTCTTCGGGTCGTGGGGCCCGCTGAGCATCATCTGGAACTCGAGCTGGTCGAGGACCTTGTCCATCGCCACGCCCACGGCCTTCAGATCGTCGGCCACGGCGGTCGGATCCTCGGCGCCTAGTTCCAACAGGATCTCACCGTCGTCGAGCAGCTTGCGGACCTCGTCGATCGGCTCGACGACCGCCTGCAGGGCCTTCTTCTCGAGCACCAGCTTCTGCGCCGCCTCCTGGTCGTCCCAGAAGCCCGGGACGGTCATCCGGTGGTCGATGTCGGCCAGCTCACGGAGTTTGGTCTCGTAGTCAAAGAGACTCCTTGAGCTGGTTCACGCGGAGTTCGGCCTGTCGCATCTGATCTCGGAAACCGTCCAGGTTCATGGGGCGAGGAGAGTAGCGCCGGGAAGGTCGCCGCTCCACTGGCCGAGTCGGCGCGAGGCGACTTCTGGAATCGGGACGCGCACGGTTCCGCCGTTCTCAGCGCCACTCGGAAGGTGTCCGTACACCGGGCCGGGAACGCGGCGGCAAGTCGATTCTGATCCGGTCCGAAGAACCCCCTGTCGGTTCGGCGACCACACCTCGTGTGCGGGAGTCGGAACGGCTCGAGGAGACAGCCTTCAGGGACATGGAACACCCTGATCGGGAGAGTGAGCCGCCGCGGGCTAGATTCGCCAACTCAGATCCTTTGCCTGCACACCCCGCAGCGGCTCACTCGCCCGAGCTTTCTTCCGAGGCATCGGGCGATGCGCGAACCGACAGGTCCCGCGCCACCAGCAAGGCAGCCAACGGCACGACGATGCCGACCAACACTCCGAGCTGACCCACCAGGACGCCGGCGGAGAGAGACGCGAGACTGCCGCTGCCGCCCTCGAGGAACCGGGCCTGGAGCTCGCCGAGGAGGTGCGGCACGAGCAGCCATGCAACCAGCAGCGGAGCGCCGGCGAGCAGGGTGCGCAGCGGGTGACGGAACAGCGTGAAGACGCCGACCGCGACCACGGCGAACGCCGAGCGACCGCCCTCCGAGAGGCGGGCCATCGCGACGCGGGACGCGAACCACAGGCCGAGGAAGGCGAGGCCGGCGAGCAGGTCCCAGGTCTCGAGCACGTGGACGACACGGAACTGCCAGGCACCCAGGTCGACCAGGACGTCGCCCGGCTCGGACCGGGCGAAGACCGAATCCACCAGGGTCGAGCGCGCGGCGTCGAGACCCCAACCGAGCAGCAGTGCGGCGAGCAGACCGACCAGCAGGACCCGCAGGTTGCCGACCAGGGCGTGGCCACACTCACCCAGGAACTGCACGTAGCGGAACCGCTCCTCGACCCGCAGCGAGGCCAGCACGCCGCCGGCGAGGAATGCTCCGGCCAGCAACGAGAACAGCGCGCCGCCGTGCAGACGCAGGATGGTGGCGGGCTCGTTCCGCCACAGGTCGGCGTCCAGAGCCCGGTCGAGGGCCAGCGACGCGCCGGGGTGATGGGTCAACGCGGCCTCGGAGGCCTCCCAGAACGGCAGCGCGACCAACACCGCGGGGATGGTGTAGAGGAGCCACGCCGTGAGCCACACGCGCGGCGCGGCGACGACGGCCCAGAGCGAGACGAGGGCGAGGCGGATCGGATTCATCGGTCGGACCTCAGCCGATCGCCCCGGCGAAGCTGAAACGGGTCTGGAGTTGCTCGAGCACCCGGACGGCGCGCAGGGCTGCGGGCCGCCGGTCGGGAGTCGCACGCCAGGCGTTGTCGGTCAGATCACGCTCGAGGACCCACACCCCGCACGGACCGACCTGTGCCTCGAACGGTTCTCCACCGGCCGCATACGAGCCGACCGGCGGGTCGATCCACACCTCCTGCAGGGCACCGTAGGGCGCCTCGCCCGGCTGGTCCGCGAAGTCGAACCTGAGCCAGGGGTGCGGTTCGCTCGCCGGGTAGGTGCGCCACACGGGCTCGGCCCGACCCGCGAAACGGAACCGGACCCGCACGTGCAGGCGGAGGTCGCCGAGGCGGCGAACGACGACGCTCTGCAGGCCGTCGGCCGGGTCGGCATCGATCTCGCCGAGTCCCATCTCGAAGCGGGCACCCGGCTGGCGCGCGGCGCGGAACAGCTCAGCGGCTTCGATGCCCAGTTCGTCACGGAGCCGGGCCTCGAAGTCCTCGGTGGTCGGTCGGCGGAAGCGATGCGCTTGGTGGAAACGATGAAGGAAGCTCCAGAAGGCCGTGCGTCCGACCAGGCGTTCGACCGTGCGCAGCAGGGTCGCCGGCTCGGTGTAGGCGTTGGCACGGTAGCTCTCGCGGTCGAGCATCTGCCATCCCGGCTGGCGCAGGCCGTCCGGGTCGTCGACGGCGAGCCAGCGATCGCGGTCGTTCCAGAAGTCGGTGTGGCGGACGTCGCGGAACCCGCCGAGCGTGGGCTGCACCGCGAGCCACTCGAGGATCGGGGAGTTCGGGAGCCACGTGCCGGCGAAGCGCGCGGAGCTGAGTGGCCCGGTCAGGTCGTCCGGTAGCCAGGAGTCGAACGGCAAGCTGCGCCAGGGCAGGCGCTCGGCGGCGGGGATGCTCGGCGCGAGCACCGCGGCGACGGAGGTGCCGGCGAGGTCAGTGGTGCAGAGCGGCGCGCGGAGCGGGTCGAAGGCGAGGAGCTGGGCGCGGCCCTCGCTGAAGGTGTTGATGCCTTCGTCGAGCCAGGCCTCGCGAACCTCGTCGTTGGCGCAGAGGCCGCACCAGTACTGGTGGCCGAACTCGTGCACCGTGACCGACTCCGGCCGCAGCGCCCGCGGATGGGGCCGCAGCGGCGCGCCGCCGGTGATCAACATGGGGTACTCCATGCCGCCACCGAAGGAGTTGCCGGCGAGGTCATGGGGGGGATCGACGACGGTCAGCCAGGGGTAGGGATACGCGCCGAACCGCAGGCCGAAGAAGCTGTGGGCGCAGCGCAGACCGTCGAGGTAGCGCTCGCGGTGGATCGCGGTGTCGTGCTCGGGCTGGAGCAGCAGGCGAACGCGAAGCGGCGCGACGTCCAGGATATCGACCGGCACGTCCAGACTGGTCGCGATCGACTCGGCGACGCCCGTCGGGTCGGCGGCCGCGACCACGCGATCGAGTTCGGCGGTCACCTCGACGAAGTCCGGGTCGGCGACCCAGGCGAAGTCGTGCACGCGCTCGGCCACGAAGCGCAACCGGATCCGATCTTCGCCGATCCGCTCGCGCTCCACCGGCTCACCGCCGGTCGCTCCGACGACGTGATCCGCGGGGAGCTCGAGGGACACGTCGTAGGTGCCAAAGTCGGAGTGGAACTCGGTGTTGCGATGGAACTGCGGGCAGTGCCATCTGCCTTCGCCCTGGTCGTCCGACTCGAACACGCCGAGCTTCGGGAACCACTGCATGCCGAAGTAGCCGTCGGGGGCGACGAAGCCGGCGCGTAGCCATGCGGTCGGCGCCCGCGAGCGGAAGGTGGTCTCCATCACCAGTTCGGCGCCGGGGACGACCGGCTCGGGGAGCGCGCAGCGCACCACGGTGTGGTCGTCGCGGTTGCCGTCATCGGGCTGGACGAACTCGGGTTCGAGGTCGACCAGACTGCCGTCGTCGCGACGGACCTGTACGCGCAGCAGGTCGACGAAGCCGAAGTCGTCGGCGCCGAAGCGGGCCCGGAACGTCTCGCCGGCCTCGCGCATCAGCGAACTGCGGTGGTCGCGGAACGCGTTCCAGTAGAGGTGCAGGCGCAGTTCGGACGCGACCGCAGTCGTCGCGTTGCGCCAGGCGATGGTCTGGCTGCCGTTGAGGATCCGCGTGTCGGCCTGCAGCCGGACGTCCATCGCGTAGCTGGCGACCGGTTGGTACGACGACGGATCCGGGGTCGCGGCGTCCTGCGCGTGCGCACGCAGCGAAACGACCAGCGACCACGCCAACAGCGCGACCCGTAGGGTCGCAGTCGAGCCTGGGCGCCTCCGCGCGCGGAGAAGACGAGGGCAGTCTGCTGCGGTCATGGGCATGGCGGTGGAGCGGGGATTCGCTCCGATCCGACGGCCCATCGCAACGGGTCAGCTCTCGCGGCGGCGGCCGTCGGTCAGGCAGGACGCTGCACGCCGCCCGATCCGGCGAGCTCGACCTGATTCCGGCGGCGGGCCGCGTCGGCCGCGGCCCCGTAGGCCTTGAGCTTGTTGTAGAGGGTCTTGGTATCGATCCCGAGGATCTTGGCGGCGCGGGTCTTGTTACCGCCGGTCGACGACAGGACCCGCAGGATGTGCCGCTTCTCGATCTCCGCCAGCGGGGTTCGCAGCACCTCGCCGGTCGGGTCGGCCTCGGAGCACAGCCGCCGCAGGGAAGCCGAGTCCTCGAGCAGGACCATGTCGAACTGGCCGCCCTCCACGCGGCCGCGGAACTCCTCCAGGGTTTCGCAGGTCGACACGAGACAACCCCAATCGGCCGTTCTGGCGATCAGTCGCGTGGCCTTGGGGTCTTGTGGCGAATAGACGAGCAGACGCTTCCCGATGGACATGAGGGAACTCTCCGGACTCTCTCTCGAGCGGACTCCGAGGGGCGAACGGAGCCCTTGGTGGCGGGACGCCCCTTGCAACCGGCGTGCGGCTCGGCAGAGATCCTCGATCTCGGGAGCGGTAACCGGATTCAGGGTGTCGTGCCCGGTGCGGACGCGTGCAAAGACGAACGAGCGCGCCGATCTAGTCGGAAAAAACGGGGAGTAATTTCCGATTGATCCAGGCGGCCTACTCCCCGTCGCGGTTCCGGTAGAGCGCCGAGAGATAGCCCCGTCCGAGTTCCAGAATCACCGGTGGCCCGCCTGCGCCGACCGTCCCCTGGGCCCGGTGGCCGCGACCGGCAGCCTGGACGGGAATGTCGAAGGCGTTGCGCACACCGATCTTGCCCTCGCTCGACCGCTCGACCCGCGCGTCCAGGACGAAGCCAGCGTCTTCCGGAAGCTGGGCAATGAGGGACGGTCCACCGCTCGACAACCGGACGCCGCCCGGCCCCAACTCGTCGACGTAGGCCAGCAGGGTCTCGAAGCCGGTCTCCGCGAACAGGTCCCCGCGGTGATCGACCGCGACGATCCGACCATTGCCGGATCGGACTTCAGTAGGACCGTGCACAGCCTTCAACACGATCGCTCCGGAGCCGGTGACGATCCGCACCGCCGCGTCACGACCCTCCACGCCGAATGCCCCGCGCCCGGCCTCGACATCGATCGCGACCCGCGGAGGGAGGGCGATGCTCGCCCGGTAGGTGAGGACACCGGTGTCCTCTTCGATGCCCTCGGGGACCTGCGGCAGGATCAGGTCGACCACCCCGGCGTCTGCGCTCGCCTCCAGGCGCGGCACGCAGTCGATCTCGGCGAGCCGCTGCATCGTCGGCTCGTCGGCCGACCAACGCCGGACGACTCCGTCGAAGACCATCCGGCCAGCCTCGCCCCTCGTGAAGGTCAGCCCGGCAGACGCCGCCCGGACCCGCAGGGTCGACGTGCCCTCGGGAAGCTCCAGGGTCAGCTTCATGGGCTCTTCGGAGCGCTGACTGCTACAGCACGGCAGCAACGCCACCGCTGCGAGCAGCAGCCCGCAGACCCCGAGCCCACGAGTCGTCGGCCGGTCGCGGCGGGTCGGATCGAAGTCGACGGTCTCTGCGGGGGTCTTCACGGGCCCGCGGAACGGGACCGTCGGCCAGGAATTGCCCGCGTCGACCTCCCGGTGCGTGCGAGTCGGGCCCATTCGGCCGCGGCGAGCAGCCGCGCTCCGCTATCGTGACCGGCGATGCCTCGCTGCGAAGCCTGCTGGTCGACCGTGGACGCCCTGCGTGGCGACTGCCCGCACTGCGGTGAACCGCTCGCGGCACGGCGGAGCGTGGTGCTGCCGGTGGTGCTCACCGTCGCCGGCGTAGTCGGCCTCCTGTTCGGTGGTCTGTGGCTGTGGCAGGCCCTGCCCGAGCCCCTCCCCGACGACGCGACAGCGTCGAGCCGATCGACCGACCCGCTGCCCGCACCGACCCGAACCGCGGATCGTCCGGAACCGGAACCCGGTGACGCCGAGGCCGAGCCTCCGCCCGCCGGCGGGACGCTGGCCCTCGCGGCCGACCAGCCAGCCGCCTGGCTGACCGGATCCCGCGGCCCGCGGATCGCGGTGCAGGCATCGATGCTGCTGGACCGTCCAGCCTCCGCCGGACTCGACGGCCTCTCGGTCGTCCACCACGACGCACCCCACGACCTGCTGCTCCTCGCCCCGTCGGCCCGCCTGCCGGGCGAGCCCGCCCCGCCACCTGCGCCGGCCCGCGCCGCCGCCGGGCTGGCGATCGGCACCAGCCTCTGGGCCGGAGGGCCCGCTGCGGACGACGACGCCGCGGTCACTCTGCACGTCGCCCTGGAGTCGCACGAACCCGACGGACGTCTGCGAATCGCCGGCGTCACACCCCCCGGTGCGGTGCTCCGTGACGACTCGGGTGCCGTGGTCGGCCTGGTGGCGCGGCCAGGAGTCGGGCTGGCGATCGACCCGGTCATCCCGTGGCTCGGCCAGCCGGCCGGCGACACGCTGGGTGCACTGCGACCCGAACTCCGCGCCGCCCACCCGGCCCTGCTGGTGGAGGACGGCCGCGCCTTGCTCGACCGCGGCGAATCGGCTCCCCTCGACGAACTCCAGGCGATGCTGGCACGGATCCTCCGGCTCCCGCCGGGCGCGCCCGCGAACATCCCGGCGATGGCCGCCCGCGATGCCCTGGAGAGCCTCATGCGGATCCGGATCGCCGCCCGGCTCCAGGACCGCAGCCCGCGCGAGGCGCTCGCCGTCGTGGCCGAGGGCGTCGACCGCCATCCCGACGACCTGGCGCTGGTCGAGGTGGCGACCAACTTCGAGGCCGCCTACGGGGCCCCCGATAGAACCGTCCAACGGCATCGGACCCTGGGGATCCTCGACGCCGAACGCGCCCGCCGCGTCGCCCCGGGCTGCGCCGACCACCTGACCGCCCGCGCCCAGGGCCTCCCCCAGGCGGAACGGCCGACGTGGCTGGCAGCGGCGGAGCAGATCGAACCCACGCCGGCACGCGCCCTGGCGCTCGCTCGGGCCCTGCTCGCCGCCGGCCGGACGCAGGAAGCCGTCGCGGCGGCGGAGCGGGCCAGGAGCCTGCCCGAGGGAGCCCGGCTCCTCGAGACCCTGCGGGCGGCGGCCCAGCCCGGGACCGTCCAGCTGCCGATCCCCGACAGCGGCACCGTGCGCGCGACCGCGTCCGTCCACGGTCAGCCGGTTCGTTTCGTCGTCGACACCGGTGCTTCGATGACGACCATTCCGACCGGCACGGCCCGCGCGCTCGGCCTGCTCGGCGCCGACAACCAGCGGGTCGAAGTCACCACGGCGAGTGGCAAGGCGATCGGTCTCCGGGTCACCCTGCCGAGCCTCCGCATCGGCGACCTCACCCTGACCGACGTGGATGCGATCGCGCTCGACCTGCCGGGCGCCCTGCAGCAGGAGGGCCTGCTCGGCATGACCGCACTCGGGCGCTTACGGGTCACCGTAGATGGCGACGCGCGCGTGATGACCCTGCAGTCCCGCTGACGGACTCCCGGACCGCGACCCTGAGCCCGGCCCGGAGTTCTGACCGATCCCCACTCGTCGGGCGACCCGCACGCGGAAGGCCGCCACCCGTCCCTCCGTTCCCGACCGCGAGCAAGCCGGCAGGAAGTCCCGCATGACCCGAGTCCAACAGGAGCCCGATGCGCTGGCCCTCGTCGCGTTCAATCGCGCGATGGGCGAGCACGCCGACGGCCTCAAGACGTTCGCGACCCGCCTGCTGGGTGACCCGCTGGCGGCCGAAGACGTGGCGCAGGACGCCTTCCTGGCGCTCTACCGCCACCTCGAGCAGGTGCCGACCTCGGCCTTCCGACCGTGGCTCTACCGGGTGGCGCGCAACCTGTGCCTCGACCAGCTGCGCCGCCGCAAGTTCAAGCTGCGGCTGTTCCGGGATGTCGAGCGAGATGACGACCGGCCCCACACGCCGGAGGACGCGCAGGCCGACCGACCCGATGAGGTCGCGGCCGCGCGGGAGGCCCGCACCAAGGTCGAGGAAGCGATCCAACAGCTCCCGACCCGCTTCCGCGAGGCCTTCCTGCTCTGCGAGATGCAGGGCCTGAGCTACGAGGACGCCGCGGCGATCCTGAACTGTCCGGTGAAGACGGTGTCGACGCGGCTGTTCCGCGCTCGCCAGCGCTTCCGCGCCTTGGTGGGCGATGTCCTGGACCTCGGACCGAGGACGGCAGGGCTATGAGTCCATCGCGAACAGACGGCCGGTCGAGCACGGATCGGAGCGACGCCACGACACGACACCCCGCATGGGGGCACCCGTCGTTGGTCGGAGGCGCCGAGAGCGATCACCCGACCGACGCCGCCGAGAGCATCAGGGAGACGAAGAACATGAGTCGCGAGAAGCTCGAGCGCGAGATGTCGCTGAACCTCGACGGGCGCCTGCCGTGCGCACGTCGCGATCAGCTCCTCGCCCGCATCGCCGACGACGAGGAAGCCGCGAGGCTCTGGGCCGAGATGCAGGAGGCCCAGGAACTCGCTCTGTCGCTACCGGCCGAGACCGTCGGTGACGCGTTCGCCGACAGCCTGTGGGAGCGCATCCGCTCCGGCGAGGGCACGCCCGAGGCCGTGTTCCACGAACCGGTCTCGCCGTGGACCAAGGCCCGTTACGTGCTGACCGGCGCGGCGGCCGCCGCGGCGATCCTCGTCGGCGTACAGTGGTTCCTGGGTGATCCTTGGTCGCTCGGTAACGAGGAGCAGGCCACTCCGTCGACGGAGAACCTGGTCGCCAGCACGGACGACGCTTCCACTGCGGAACAGCTCTCGACACGGGACCCCGAGGACGCACCGGCCACCGCGAATCCGCGGCGCGGCCGCCTGACGCCCCGCGACCCGGCCGCGCCACCGCGGCAGGTGCTGGTCCAGCAACCGGTCCCCGGCCAGCTGGTGCCCTTCGACCCGCTCAACGTGGCCCGCGGCAGCACCCTCGCCTGCTACGACAACGTGCAGCGGCTGCAGCGCCAGATCCCGCAGATCGAACAGTCGCTCGATGCCGACCGCCCGGCCGAACTCGTGTCGCGGGTCGAACCGCACCTGCGCCGGATCCGCGGCGCTGCCGACGTGCTGCGCTGGCTGGAGCAGGATCAGCTCATCACCCTCGACGGTCACTTCCTGGCCGAACTCGAAGGTCTGATGCGGGCGATCAAGCGCTTCGAGGACGCCGCCGACCAGGACCGCCCGCAGCCACTCTGGGTCGCGATCGACGCGGTCAAGTCGGTCGACGTGACCCGGTTCCGCGAGGGCTTCACCTACCGCTGCTGCGCCGACCCCGACGAGTTCGTGCGGAGCTTCCAACAGCTCGCCGAGGTCAACCCGCACGCCGGCGAAGCGCTCAACGTGCTGACCGTCGAACCGCCGGTGTCGTGCGAGCCGGAACCGCAGGCCTGGTCGAACGCACCGCGAATCCAACTCTTCATCCAGATCGACGGCAACAGCCTCGGCTGGACGACGAGGTGACTCGCGCCCGCCGGACCGCCCGCGTCACAGGCGCCACGGCCCGCTGCTCGGCCGGCGCCGCAGTTCGATGACCTGGCGAGGCCGCTCCTCGTGCGGCAGGACGACCGCCAACAGGAAGCCCGCCACGAAGCCGCCGACGTGAGCCCAGAAGGCCACGCCCGTATCGGCGGCCGCGGCGGAGAAGCCGCTGAACAGCTGGATCCCGAACCAGATCAGCAGGAAGACCCAGGCCGGCCAGACCATCGTGGTGATGAAGAACCCGAGGAACACCAGGGTCAGCACGCGGGCGTGCGGGAAGAGTCGCAGGTAGGCGCCGAGCACACCGCCGATCGCGCCCGACGCACCGACCATGGGGAACGGCGCCGAAGGATCCGCGAGGACCTGCGCAGTCAACGCCACGGCTCCCGAGGCGAAGTAGATCAGCAGGAAGCGGAGGTGCCCGTACCGGTCCTCGACGTTGTCGCCGAAGATCCACAGGAACCACATGTTGCCGGCCAGGTGCAGGAAGCTCCCGTGGACGAACATGTGCGTGACCGCGCGGGTCCACCACCAGTCGTTCACGGGCACCGGCGAGTAGACGCCGTAGGGCGTCCGGACCTGCGCCGGCTCGACGCCCGTGAAGTGATAGGCCACCGCGCCGAACTCGCGCGCCGCCGCGTCGAGGTCGCCCATCGTCACGAGGTAGACCACCACGTTGATCCCGAGGATCACCAACAGCAGCGTCGGGCGGCGATAGGTCGGATTGAGGTCCCTGA
The DNA here is from genome assembly GCA_030432695.1 of bacterium. Taxonomy (GTDB): domain Bacteria; phylum Planctomycetota; class UBA1135; order UBA1135; family UBA2386; genus JAUILN01. The sequence goes on from JAUILN010000007.1 coordinate 120,536, forward strand.
GGGGGAACATGTCTGGTGCGCTCGGTGGCGGGGACCGAGGCCGAGTCGGCAGCCTGGGTCGAGTCGCGGACTTCGTGAACTCGTGACCTTATCGAAGGTCGGTCACCGAACTCTCCCGGGACGCACCAGATCTCCCGGCCCGAGCGGTTCCATCTGGACGCGCGCCCCGCGCGACACCGCGACGCCGTAGTCTCCAGCATCGGGGACGCCACCGACCCGCGCGCGCCGGCCGAGGAACGCCACAACGTCCGGCAGATCGCCGTGCAGCAGGATGCGCGACAGCTGTGGGCGACGATCTCCCGCGGCCCAGGAGCGCCCCAGCTCCGGCGCGCAGACCCGATCGATGCGCGGGTCGACCACGGCAGCGAGCACCGCGACGGCACCGGCTGACGGCCCGAATCCGAGCACCGTCACCGATCCGTGCGCCGCGCCGAGACTCTCTGCGTCGAGCACGGCGATCAGATCACGCACCGCGAGCTGCCCCTCCTCCTCGCCGAAGAAGCGCCCGTGGTAGCCGCGGTAGCCGCGACCGACGTCGAGCTCGCCGAGGTAGCGCACGTCGACGAGCAGGACCTGCTGGCCGGCTTCGCGCAATGCCGTGAGCCAGCCCCTTCGCTGGGTGAGCGTCGTCGACTTGCCGCGGTCATCGAGGACGATCGTCGTGCCGAGCACCTGCGATGGCTGAGCGAGCCGCAGCACCGGCAGGGTCACCGTCGAGTCCTCGGCACGGAGCAGGAACGCCCCGTCGCAGCCGGCCACCTCGGTCTCGACCGCTCGGACCTCCATGTCGCGCCGTGGTCCGACCCGCAACAGAGCGGCCAATCTCCGACCGACTTCCGCGATCCGTCCCTCGTCGTGGGACCCCGAGACCGCGGGCGCCGCCAGCCGAGCGCGGAACTCCGGCACGACCGCCCGCGGATCGGTGCGCGCACCCAACCCCGCATCGAGTGCCGCCAACGTCGCGAGCGATTCGGTCTTCGCCTCCACCTCCTCGCGCTCGAGCGGTGGTCTCTCGATCCCGCGCAGGTGCTGGTCGAGGAACGCGTAGACGCGGTTGCGCATCGCGCGGTCGAACCGGTGCCCGCCAGGATCGCGGGTCGCGGACACCAACTCGCCCGCACCGAGCACGGAGTACGCCTCCTGCACCTCCGGGTACCCCTCCTCCAGGAAGCGATGGGTCCAGTCGCCTTCGACGGTCACGAACAGCTGCGGGACCGGAGCGAAGGCCGCCGCGAACTCCGGCATGTCGGCGGCGCGGGCCGCGTGTGCCACGTGGTTGCAGCGGCAGTGGACGCCGTCGTGCGGCAGGATCTCGCCGAAGTGGGCGGCCATCACCACCGGCGCCGCCGCGGCGAGGCCGGTCCGGAGCGCGGTGAGGTAGTAGGTCTGCTGGCCACCGCCCGAGGCCCCGGTCGAGGCGATCCGCGCCGGGTCGACGTCGTCGCGGGCACGCAGCAGCTCGAGCGCGCGGAGGTTGTTCCAGGTCATCAGCGACAGCGACGTCACGCCGAGCTCCGGGGCCTCGAAGTGCACCGAGTCGACGGCCAGGACCACGTAGCCGGCCTGCGCCAGCGTCACGCAGCGCGCCTGGACCACCGGATGGCGCGCACCGTCGGCCCAATGCCCGTGTGGGCAGAGGACCGCCGCGCGCGGCCGTTCGACCGGCGCGAGTGGCTCGTACAACCAGCCGGTCGCGTCGTAGCCCGGGAACGACTGCCACGCGACGCGCGTGAGCGTGTGACCCTCGCGCTCCAGGCGCCCGCCGGTGCGCAGCTCCAGCGGCAGGTCGGATCGGAACGACGCGAAGTCGGTGGCTTCGCCGGCCCCTCCCGACAACGGTGAGAGCGCGCCAGCGAGTCGCCGCCCGGAACCAGGTGCCGGCCACAGTCCGAGCGCGTCCTGGATCTGGGCACGGACCCGCGCACTGCGCTCGACGAGGGCGGTCCGCTCCGCCGGAGGGGTTCGGCGCCGCCGGAGCGAATCGTTCCATTCACGCACGGCGTTCTCTGCCGACCCCGGAGGCAACAGCCGCGCACTCACGAAGTCCGCCAGCGGCCGGCGACAGTCCTCGGGCACGCCATCGAGCCAGGCGAGAGCACGGATCTCGCCGCGGAACGGTTGGTCGACGCCCTCGTCCAGGTTGTGCCCGAGCCGCAGGCCCGGAGCCGGCGAACCGCGGAACTCGCCAGACACCGACGCGCAGTCGTGGAGTTCACCGTCGACGAACAGCGCCATCAGCCTGAGCCGGGCATCGTGCACCAACGTGAGCCGGCGCCAGACGCCATCGTCGATGCGCTGCCGCGTCGTCACCCGCTCACGGGACCAGTTCCAGAGCTCGAACGAAGCCCGCCCCTCCTCCCGACCGACGACCAGGCTGTAGTGGACCGAGCTGCCCTCCCGACACATCAGCACGGTGGCGAACGGCATCGGCTCGGCGCGCAGCTCGATCTCCAGCGCGAACGACTCGGCCGAGGTCGCGCCGAACTGCGGGTTGCCCGGGAACGTCAGCTGGCCACGCGGGTCGGTCAGGTCGAGGATCCCGTCACGGACCGTCGCGTTGTGCAGGCTGCCGACCACCGGCTCCGCTCCGTCGGCGCGGAACTGCACTCCGTTCTCGAGGAACGCCAGCCGGGCCTTCTCGTGGGTGGGCGGGGCCGCCGAGCCCGACTGTGCGGCGCAGGTTCCTGTCGCCAGGACCAGGAAGGAGACGGGGATCCAGACCGAGCGCATGCCACGCATCGTGCCCGGATCCCCTGCCGCCGCCCAGGGCTCGCGGTGTGGTGGACAGCGGATCGATCAGCCGGCCGGGGCCTCGCCCAGGAACGCCCGCAGCATCCAGATCTCCTTCTCTTGCCCGTCCGCGAACCCGTCGAGGAGGTTCGCGGTCGCCGCATCGCCCTTCCCCGCGGCGACCCCGGACAGCTCGCGCTGGTTCTGCACCAGCGCGCCGAAGTCTGCGACGATCGCCCGCACCATCGCCTTGGCGTCCGGCGACCCCGCAGCCTCCTGAACCCGGGCGCGCTCCAGCACGCCCCGGATGCCGGTGTGGGGCATGCCGCCCACCGCGAGGATGCGCTCGGCCACCTCGTCGGCCTTCAGCGCGGCGTCGTTGTAGTACTCCTCGAACTTCGCGTGCAGGCCGAAGAACAGCTCGCCGCTCACGGTCCAGTGGAAGCCGCGCAGCTTGTGGTAGAGGACCTGGTAGTCGGCCAGGAGAGTCTGCAGTCCGTCTCGGATCTCGCTCATGGTTCGGTTCTCCTCGGAGGGGAAGGATCTGTCGGAGGCCCGTTCTAGGCGGATCCGCGGGATCCGCTCCATCGCGGTCCGGACTCACCGTGATCGCCACGACCGATCGGCAACCTGGCAACTCCGCACGATCTCCGGCAATTCACTGGCGCGGGCCGGATTCGGACTGCCCACGCCCGCCTCCTCGGCGTAGACCAACGTCCATGCTCGGCGATCGTTCGCTGTTCACCGATCTCGAATCGCGCGTCTACTTCAACCACGCGGCGATGTCCCCGCCCTCGCGACCGGTCAGGGACGCGATCGGCACGGCACTCGAGAGCTACGCCCGCCGCGGGGTGGCCGCCTGGCCGGAGTGGATGGAACAGCGCGACCGGCTCCGCGGCCGGATCGCCGGGCTCCTCGGCGCCGCGGCCGACGACGTCGCGCTGGTTCCCAACACCTCTGCGGGAGTGCTCGACATCGCCTGGTCGATCCGTTGGCGACCGGGAGACCGGATCCTGGTGTTCGAGGGCGACTTCCCCAGCAACGTGACTCCCTGGCAGCGGGTCGCCGCGCGTTGCGGCGTCGAATTGCAGTTCCTGGACCGTGCCGACCTGCGCGACGAGGAGGGCCTCGCACGCATCGAGGCGCGCATCGCCGCGGGCTGTCGCCTCCTCGCGGTGAGCGCCGTGGAGTTCCAGACCGGATTCCGGAGCCCGCTGCAGCGCCTGGGCGAGGCCGTGCACGCCGCGGGAGGCGAGTTGTTCGTCGACGGTATCCAGGCCCTCGGCGCGGTCCCGCTCGACGTGCACGCGGAGGGGATCGACTACCTCGCCGCCGGCGGCCACAAGTGGCTCATGGGGGTCGAGGGTACCGGCATGCTGTATGTGGCTCCCAGCGCCCGCCATCACCTCGACCCGGCGTACGTGAGCTGGCTGAGCCACGAAGACGGTGCGCGCTTCCTCTTCGGGGAGACCGGCCAGCTACGCCATGATCGCCCGCTGCGCCGCGACGCCGCGGTGTTCGAAGGTGGCGTCAACAACTCGATCGGCTACGCCGGACTCGAGGCGGCGGTGGCGATCCTGCAGCGCCTCGGCGTGGCGAACATCCACGACCACGTGCAGACGATCCTGGACCGGATCGAGGTTGCGTTCGTCGAACGGGGGTTCCGCAGCGCGCGCTCTACCGATCCCGCACAGCGCTCCTGCATCCTGTCGCTCACACCGCCGCGCGGCATCGACCTGGCGGCGATGCAAGTGGCCCTCGCCGACCAGGGCATCGCGACGGCGACGCCCGACGGCTACCTGCGTCTCTCCCCGCACTGGCCCAACGACGTCGGACAGGTCCGGGATCTCGTCACGGTGCTCGACGTGGTGCTGGTCGAGCTGCAGGAGTGACGACAACCGAGGATCAGCGCTGCTCGCCGAGCATCTCGACGACCTTCGGCTCCAGCCGCGTCATCCCACAGTCCCGACCGAGCTGGAGCGCGGCCGCGTCGTCCACGCCCTCCAGCCACGCCGCGCGCAGCGCCAGCAGGCTGCCGACCCGGTTGGAGCTGCCGCAGTAGACCAACACCGGGCCGTCCACTCCGGCGCATGCCGCGTCCAGTGCGTCGACATTCTCACGCGTGATCCCGTCGGCTCCGGCGACCGGGATGCGCACGAAGTCGATCCCCAGCGCGCCCGCCTGCGTCTCCTCCCAACCGGTCCCATCCTCGTCGGCCTCCCGGAGGCAGACGACCTTAGTGACCCCTACGCCCGGGAGCGCTGCGAACTGCTCCTCGCTCGGCTGCCCCGCCGTATAGACGCTCGCCATCGGCGTCGCCGAACGACGGATGCCGAGCGCCTGGAAGGCCTCCGGGTCGGCCGGGTTCGGACCGGAGGCACAGGCCGTCGTGGCAATGGCGAGGAAGAGAGCAACCAGAGCGCTGCGCAGGTTCATGCGTCCATTCTGCCCGGGCGCACCTGCGCCGCCACGACGAATCACCCCGTCGCCGCGTCCCGCCGCGACTCCAAAGCATCGCGCACGAGCCGCATGTGCATGCGCAGGTTGTAGAGCTCCTCGGCATACGACAACGGCACCTTGACGGTGTTGATGTCGCGCTCCACCTCGTCGAGTCTGCTCAACGCGACCGCGTAGCCGGCGGAATCGTCCTGCGCCCTCACCATGGCCTCGATCCGCATCACCTCGCCGTACCACTTGTAGATCCGCGAGCGGATCCGCCAGCGGTAGGCCGGCGGCATGATGCGCATCAGCGGCAACAGCAACGTGAGAAGCGGCAGCAGCATGATCTTCAAGCGGTCGAGTGCCGCTGCCAGCTGGAAGGGGAACACCCGGTACAGGAACGAGAGGCCCTGCGCGAAGTAGCGCTCGGAGGCTTCGGAGAGCGGCGCGTCGAGATTGCGTCCGTTGGGGAACTCGCCTTCGTCCTCGAACAGACCGCCCTGGCCGAACTGACGACGCGCGGCGCGGATCAGCAACGGGAACACCGACTCGTGCAGCTCCGCACGAGCCAACAGGGTCGCTGCGGGCGCGACCAGTGGGACGTCGCGGTCGGGCAGGTTGCGCTGCAGATCGATCATCCCGGGGGTCAGCACGAGCGGCTCCAGCTCGCGGAGTCGTCGCGAGAACGCGATCGCCCGATCGACGGAAACAGCCACGAGCCCCGACGTCGCGAACAGTTCGTGGACCACCTCGGCATCGGGCCGGACCACGACGAACATCGCATCGCAGTCGCCGGACTCGAGCTGTTGCCGCGCGGCGGTCAGGTGGTCCTGCAGGAACTGCGCGGACGAGGCGTCGATTCCCAGCAGACCGAGCATTGCGCGCGCCACCGCAGCGGTTCCGCTGCCGTCCGCGCCGATCTGCAAGCGCTTGCCCGCGAGGTCGGCGAGTTCGTCGATCCCGGCGTCGGCACGGGCGAACACCCACAGCGGCTCGAAGTAGAGGCTGGCGACGCCGACCAGACCGCTGGAATCCTCCAGGACGCCACCCTGCGCGAAGGCGACGTCGACCTCCCCGGACTGGAGGAGTTCGAGGTTCTCTGCGGTGCCCTCGCTGCGCACCAGCTCCACGACGATCCCGTCCTCGGCGAGTTGGTCCCGGATCGCGACGCCCGCACGGTCGTAGCCGCCACCTTCCCCGCCCGTCGCCAGGCGCAGCCGATCGGGCGGTGGGTCGCCCACGAACTGCCAGGCGACGAGGCCGATCAGCCCGGCGACCAGCACGCCGGCCACCAGGGCCTTCCAGATCTCGGATCGTTCCTCGTTCGGTGCTTCGCGCGCTGCCAAGTCGTCGACTCCTTTCGGGGAGACGCAGTGTGTCGACCGCACATCAAGGCGCAACCGCGAGGCTCGGGAGTCCGCACAGAACCGCGGGCCCTCCAGCCCGCGCAGCCTCCCAAGGGAACCACGGAACAACTCCGTGGACCCCACCCGTCCGACCCCGACTGCCCAGTGCGCGGAGTACCCTCCTGCCAGCGCTTCGCTTACGCTTTTCCGCACCACCCCTCATGAGACTCCACACGACCCTCGGCGCGGCCACCCTCCTCGCCGTCGCTCTCTCCGCCCAGTCGCCGACCGGCACTTCCAACCTGGTTCCGGTCCCGCAACCCGCCCCGCAGTGGGCCCTCGATGCCTTCGACGTCACGCGCGGCACCGTGCAGGACCTGCAGATCCCGACCGACCGCCGTGACTTCACGTTCGCGGTCCTCCTCGACGGCACCACCGCCAGCGTGCGCCTGTCCCCCAACGACGTCCGCGCCGCCGACTTCAAGCTGCTGGTCGACGACGGCAACCAGCTGCGCCAGCTCCCGACCCCACCCTCGGTCACCTTCCGGGGTCTGGTGACCAACCAGCCCGCCAGCGTCGCCGCCGGCTCGGTCATCGCCGGCCGCCTCCAGGCGATCCTGTCACTCGGCGACGGCTCCGCGAACTGGGGCATCGAGTCGCTCGCCAGCGTCGACCCGACCCAGCCGGCCACGCGCTGCCTCGTCTACTCGGTCGCCGACGCCAAGAACCCCGGCTCGCACCGCTGCGGAACCGACGACAGCACGCACGTCAACGTCCCCGGCGGCCCGACCATCCAGTCGCGCAAGATCGCCGAGATCGCCATCGACTGCGACCTCGAGTACTACCAGCGCAACGGCAGCAACACCACCAACACGACCAATGCCGCGACCAACCTGATCAACGGGATGGACGCGATCTACCAGCGTGACGTCGACATCGAGTACACGCTCACGACCGTGATCGTCCGCACCTCGCGCCGCTACTCGAACACCGACATGCGGCAGCTGCTGCCCGAGTTCCTGAACTACTGGAACGCCAACCACGGCAGCGTCCGTCGCGACGTCGCACACCTCTTGACCGGTAAGGGCAGCTTCAGCGGCATCGTCGGCATCGCCTACCTCGGCGTGATCTGCAACCGCGGCTCGGCCTACGGCGTCGACAAGGCGTTCTCCGGCTTCGGCACCAACGTCGGGCTCATCAGCCACGAGGCCGGCCACAACTGGAATGCACCACACTGCGACGGCGCCAGCCCCTGCAACATCATGTGCTCGGGTCTCGGCGGCTGTAACCGCAACCTGTCGTCGTTCGGCACCTCGTCGATCAACACCATCGTCGCGTTCAAGAACAGCCGTGGCTGTCTGGACGATCCGGTGAGCCGACCGGTGATCTCCTCGGTCACGCCGAGCGTGGTGCAGGTCTTCCCGCACCGCCAGATGACCATCGCCGGCACCGGACTGACCGGCACGACCCAGGTCCGGATCGGCAGCCAGTCGATCTCGTCGTTCACCGTCTCGGGCGACACGCAGATCGTGCTCACGTCGCCGCTGCCGACGGCCCTCGGATCGATGCCCGTGTCGGTGACGAACTCCGCCGGCACCAGCAACTCGGTCATGGTGCGCTTCGATCCCACGAATCCGCCGGTCCACACCGCGCCGCCGTTCGCCGTGCGCAACATCCAGATCTTCTTCGACGAGGCCGGCGACCCGAGCGATCAATACGTCCTCCACGCCAGCTTCAACAGCAATGCGACGTTCCCCTTCCAGGGCTTCGACATCCTGCTGAACACGCTGCCACTGGACTCGGGCGCGTTGAGCACCGTGGGCTACAACCGGTTCACGCTGCAGGTTCCAAACGTCCCGCTCGGCGGCGTCCAGATGTTCTCGCAGCTCATCCTCCTGGACGAGAACACCGGCAACCTGAACTTCGTCACGCCCGCGACACCGACCGTGTTCTTCCAGTGAGCTGAAGCCGATTCAGCGACTACGAGCACAAGCTCTCCCGGCCCGCGCAGCGAGCCACAGAGACCGACCTGAGTCCGCAGGATCGAATCCGCACCGGACTCTGCGAGGCGCCCGGCGGTCCGGAGGCATTTGGCCTCGGACCGCCGACGGCACCAGACGCAACACTCGCGACGAGGCGGCTTTCGCATCGAGTCGACGTGTTCCGCGGCAACTGCGTGGCCCCACGAGGCGGCCGCGCGTGCCGCGTGGCATCGGAGTGGATGCACGCGCTCAGACGCGATGCATCGACGCATGTCCGCACCACCCCGCGTGAGACTCCACACGACCCTCGGCGCGGCCACCCTCCTCGCCGTCGCTCTCTCCGTCCAGTCGCCGACCGGCACTTCCAACCTGGTTCCGGTCCCGCAACCCGCCCCGCAGTGGGCCCTCGATGCCTTCGACGTCACGCGCGGCACCGTGCAGGACCTGCAGATCCCGACCGACCGCCGCGACTTCACGTTCGCGGTCCTCCTCGACGGCACCACCGCCAGCGTGCGCCTGTCGCCCAACGACGTCCGCGCCGCCGACTTCGAGCAGCTGGTCGACGACGGCAACCAGCTCGCCAGCGTCGACCCGACCCAGCCGGCCACGCGCTGCCTCGTCTACTCGGTCGCCGACGCCAAGAACCCCGGCTCGCACCGCTGCGGCACCGACGACAGCCCGCACGTCAACGTCCCGGGCGGCCCGACGATCCAGACGACGTTCATCTTCTGATACGCCACGCTCAGCGTTCGCGGCGCAGGGAGTCCCGCAGCGCTTCGACACGCTCCGCCTCCTCGGTCCTTCCGCTCTCCCGCAGCTGTCGAATCGCCCAGGTGTAGGCGGATTGGAGGCGCGGACCCAGCCGCCGCTCGAGCAGGCCGGGCAGCGGCTCGCTGCGGATCTCCTGGAGCAGGCGCGGCACCTCCGCGAACTGATTGGAGCGCCGCAGCACCTGTAGCTGCTCCAGCCTCAGTTGGATGCGCATGTGCTGATCGGCCGGCGACTCGCCGCCTTCCAGCTGCTGGATGGCCCGCCCGTACAGCTCCGCGACGCGAGCCGCGACGTCCGCGTCGAGGCCGGGGCGGCCGAACTCGCCGATCCCGGGCCGCGGTCCGGCAGCCTCCAGTTCGAAGAACGCCTCCTGCGCGAGCACGCGAGCCAGGGCACGACGGTAGCGGATCTCCGCGGGATGCTGCTCGACGAGCTGCTCGGCCTGCGTCTTGGCGCGACGCAGCGACTCCCACGAATTGCCGGACCGCTCGCCCCGCTCCGGCGGCGGAACGACCAACCGCGCCTCCACCAGCTCGGCGCGATAGTCCGGCACGTCCGGGAAGCGCGCGACGAGGTCTTCGAGCCACATCACACACTGTCCGGTGAGGTCCTGGACCCGTTCCAGCACCGCGGGCTGCGCATGCGGATCGCTGAAGACGATCAGCGTGCGCGCGTACTCCCGGCCGCTCCGCGCCGCGGCGAGGCGATACTCCGGGTTGTCCGGATGCTCCTCGGTGAGCTCGCGGAAGCCATTCCACGCGGCCTCGAAGTCCGCGTTGCCCGGCCTGCCGTGCTCGCGCAGGAAGTCCTCGACGAAGGGCCGCTGCCCCCGACGACGCCCCCCCTCGCCGGGATGTCGCTGCCCACGGTCTTCGCCGGGCGGCGGCCCTCCGAACCCATCCCGCGGCGGGCGATCGAAGGCCTCGAAGGGCGGCGGGGAGAGCTCCGGATCGAGCAGCCCGGGAGGGGGCCCACCGAGACCTGGACGACCCCGTCCACCGGGCCCACCACGGCCGCCGCGCCGCCCGGCCATCTCGCGCTCTGCGCTTCGCAGGGTCCCGAGCAGTTCGTGGGCCCGCGCGCGCTCGTAGCGCCCCGCTTCGCTGGCCTCGTCCGCCAACGACGCGACGAGTGCCGCCAACCCCTGTTCCGCCTCCTGCCGTTCGCCAGCCTCGACCAATGCCGCTGCGAGATCGTTGCGGATCGCCGCGGCGGTGACGGGGTCGATGTCGTCCTCGAACAGCTCCAAGGCCCGGCGGTAGTGCTCGACCGCCTCCTCCCCCCGGCCCAATCGGAGCTGCACGTCGGCGACGCGCCGCCAGGCATTCGCAGCGTCCAGTCGGAGCGCCGGATCCCCGGCGTGCTGCTCGGCGATGCGTTCGTGGAAGTCGAGCAGCTGCTCGAGGAGATCCGCGTCGCGCTCCGTCACCGACGTCGCCGAGGTCTCCCAGGCGTAGCTCGCCTGGGACTCGTCGTCGGATGACGTACCGACGAGCTCCAGACGCGGCGGACCGGCGATCTTCTCGCGGATGCCCTCCAACACCTCGACCGCGAGCTTCAGGTTGTCGCGTGCCGCGCGGGCCGCCTCGCCCTCGCGAGCCAGGGCTTCGCGGGTGCTCACATAGCCGACCCACCCGACCACGCCCGCCACGACCAACGACAACCCGGCCAATGCCGCAGCCGAGGCCAGGGCCTTGTTGCGCCGGCACCAGCGCCAACCATGCTCCATCGCGGTGGCCCGCCGGGCATGGATCGGACGATCCTCGAGGAAGCGCTGCAGATCGTCGGCGAGTTCGCCGGCGGTCCGGTAGCGATGGCGCGGGTCGGCGGAGACCGCCTTGAGCACGATGGTCTCCAGGTCGCCGGGGATGCCGGGACGCAGCCGTGAGGGTCGCTGGTCGACCCCCTTCGAGACCCGCTCCAGCAGCCGCCCGCGATCCGCCTCATGGAAGGCCGGCCGCAGGGTCAGGAGTTCGTAGAGCGTCAGCCCGAGTCCATACAGATCGGTGCGCTCGTCGTAGACGCCCTTCAGCTGCTCCGGCGCCATGTACTGCAGGGTTCCGAGCAGGTCTCCGCTGCGGGTCAGCCCCTCGGCCTCGATCGCGGTGGCGAGCCCGAAGTCGGTCACCCACACCACGCCGTGCTCGTCGAGCAACAGGTTGGCCGGCTTCACGTCGCGGTGCAGAACCCCCTGCGCGTGGGCATAGCCGAGCGCCGCGGCGACCTGCCGGCCGAGCGAGGCCACACTGCGCCAATAGCGGGCGCGCGGCTCCAGCGGTGGACCCGGGTCGGGGGGCAGGGCGTGGCCGTGGTGCGCCGTCGTGAGGCCCACCGCCTCCGCCGTGGGGCGGTCGGCGGGATCGTCGTCGCCCGACTCGTCCGCGACCGTGCCGATCGTCGACGTCGGGCTGGAGACCGGCCGGAACACGCCGGTCCTGAGGCTGCGCACCGCACTCTGGATCGACCAGTCGGAGAGCCCTCCCCGCCGCACCGACTCCGGCAGGGAGCCGCCCTCCGACTCGTTGCGCAGCCAGCCGATCACCGCGTCCAGGCCGACCCCGCGGATCACCTGCATCACGTAGTACTGCCACTCGCCGACGCTGCCCACGCCGAAGATCGGCACGATGTTGCTGTGGTGCAGGCGGGCCGCGGTGCGCGCCTCACGCTCGAAACGCCGGACGCGCCGCACGTCCCCCAACGACGGCAAGACCTTCACCGCCACGCGTCGACCCAACGACTCCTGCACCGCCTCGTACACGACGCCCATGCCACCCCGCCCGATCTCCCGGACGATGCGGAAGTCACCGAGCCGCTCGTTCGGACCGAGCGCGAGCCGGGGCGGGGCCTCGCGCGTGACGCCGTCCTTCAGCTCCTCCATCGCGAGGATCGTCGGGAACAGCTCGCGGATCTCGTCGGCATGCTGTGGATGACGGCCCGCCCAGACCTCCACCGAAGGCGCCTCGCCGCGACGCACGGCCGCCGTGAACTCCTCCGCGAGTTCGCCGAAGGCATCGCTGTCGGCATCGTGGGTCATGACGTCTCCCCGGGCCGCGGCGCTGCCGGATCCGAGATCCCGGCGCGCGAGCCGAGCAGCCCCTTCAACCGAGCCAAGGCGCGGACGTAGCGATTGCTGGCCGCCGATGGCTGGATCTCCAGGACCGCGGCGACCTCCAGGTTGGAGAGCTCCTCCAGATGCCGCAGCACCAGGATCTCGCGGTCGATTTCGTCGAGGTCGTCGAGGGTCTGGCGCAGCACCTGGACCAGTTCGGCCCGCTGCGCCGCGTGGCTCGGGCTCGTGATCGACGCCGAGAGGTGCATGCTGATCACCTCGGAACCCATGCTCGGCCCGGCGAAGCGGTTCATCGACACCTCCTGCTTCGCGTTCCGCATCTGCGCGCCGACGTGCTTGCGGTAGAGGTCGATCATGGTCTGGCCGAGCACCAGCCGCAGCCACAGGTAGCCCGACGGGTCGCGCTGCTCCCGGTAGCTGTCGATGCGCTTCACGGCGTCGAGCCAGCAATCCTGCAGCACGTCGTCGACGTCGAGGCGGTTGGCGATCCGGGGATGCAGGCGGAACTGGACCATCCGCCGCAGCCGATCGCGGTGCAGGTCGAAGAGTTCGGCCAGCGCGTCGCGGTCCCCGGCGCGCAGGCGCTCCAGCAGGGCAGGATCCTCTTCTTGGCGATCGATCATCTCGGGCAGGTCTCCGGGGAGGGGGGCCAAGTTACGTATCGCCGGCTCCGCGGGCACCGCGAGAAGCGACCGGTACCGGTTCGGGACGGGTCGGGGCACGGGATCCTCCCTGGCCGGGCCGTCGCCACCCGCGTATCGGCGCCATGCGATACCTGCCCCGCCTCGTCGCCGTCCTCGGCACACCGACCCTCGCCCTGCTCGTCGCCGTCACGCCCACGCCTCCCGCCGGGACGTCCACCCAGCCGCAGGACCCCGAACGGGCCGCGACCGCGGCCGACCAGGACCCCTGGCCCGAGCCCGCCGAGGCCGACGTCGCCTCGATCGACGCCCTGGTCGCCGCCCTCTACGACACCGTCTCCGGCCCGGTCGGTGAAGAGCGCGACTGGACCCGCCTCCGCTCGCTGTTCGACCCGCACGCCGAGATGCAGGTCCTGGTCCCCGGCCGCGGCGGCGCCACCGCGCTGCGCACGATGACGCTCGACGAGTACATCGAGCAGTCCGGGCCCTACCTGGTCAGGGTCGGCTTCCACGAGTCCGAGATCGCCCGGACCACCGACCACTGGGGCGACCTCGCCCAGGTCTTCACGACCTACGAAGGCCGCCGCGCCGGCGAGGAGCAGCCGTTCCTCCGCGGCATCAACTCGCTGCAGTTGGGGCGGGTCGGCGGCAAATGGCGCGTCCTGTCGATCGCCTGGCAGCAGGAGTCGGAGCAGAACCCGCTACCCGAGAAGTACCTGCCGAAGAAGGACGGCTGAGCGGCCGCGGGCTATCCTCCCCGCCGTGTTCGGCTCGCTCCGCATCAGCAAGCGCCACATCAGCGAGGACGCCCGCCGCGCCCACCGCGCGGCGTTCTGCGCCAGTTGCCACGCGCTCCGCGAACTCGGCAGCGTCAAGACGTCGCTGTTGACCAACCACGACCAGACGGTGCTGGCGATGCTGCTGGCGGCGCTGGAACCGGAGCGCGACATCGAGGCCGCGCCGTGCACCGCACTGCCCTGGCGCACCATCACCGTGGCACCGCTGTCGAAGCCCGCGCGGCAACTGCTCGCAGCGGCCAACGTCGCGGCGGTCGAGGCCAAGCTCCAGGACGACGTGCTCGATGAGGGCGGCCTGCTGCCGCGCGTCGGACTGCGCTTCCTCGGCAAGGACCGCAGCCGCGCCCGCGTGATGCTGGCCGAGATCGGCTTCCCGGTCTCGCTGTTCGACGAGCTCGGACCACGGCAGTCGGCGGTCGAGGCGCGGGGCCTGGAGGGCCGGGCCAGCCTGGAGGAACTCGCCGAGCCCTCGGCGACCCTCTGCGGCCAGATGTTCGCGCACGCCGCGCGCCTGACCGGCCGCTGGCAGGATGCCGCCGCCGCGGGACGACTCGGTGGAGCGCTCGGTCGCCACGTCTATCTGGACGACGCCTGGCGCGACCTCGACGACGACGGGCGGCGCGGTCGCTTCAATGCGTGGCGAGCGGTCTCACGCGGCGCGGTCTGCCCGACCCAGGTCTCGCTACGCCTGTCCCGCTGCCTCGCCACTGCCCGAGCCGCTTTGGCCGAGCTCGAACTCGGCACCCGGGCCGCGCCGATCACCGCCCTGCTCGACACCCTCGCCGAGAAGGCCGAGGCGATCTCGCCCGACGCCGCAGGTGTCTCACTCCCGAGCCGCGAGGCCGGCGACTGCGACCTCGACTGCTGCTGTCCGTGCGGCTCCTGCGACACCGACTGCAACGTCTGCGGCGCCGGCGGTGACATCGGTGCCGAGGCCGCCGGCAATACCTGTGGGCCTCGCTGCGGCTCCAACAATGGCGACGGCAACTCCTCCACCTGCGCGGTGCTGGTCTGTTGCCCGTGCTGCGACTCGATCGAATGCTGCGTGGACCAACGGCAGCGCGAACGTCGCGGCCGCCGTGATAGGGAACCACCCGCCCACGACCGCGACGTCGACCTCCACGCCCTCATCGGCCGCGTGGCCGAAGCGGTCGGTGCGCTGGCACCCGAGGGCCGCGTGGTCCTCGACGGCATGCAGTTCCCCGCGCGGATGCAGGCCGGCATCGCCGCCTCGGGCGACGCGGTGCGGGTCGTCGAGATCCAGATGCCGGGCACCCTGATCGTCGAACGGGCCTGACGCGCCCCACCCGCTCCCACAGACCCATGCTCAACGGCATCTCCCCGCTCCTCGGTCCCGACCTCCTCGCCACCCTCTGCCGGATGGGCCACGGCGACGAGATCGTGTTCGCCGACGCCCACTTCCCCGGCGAGTCGCTCGGCCCGCAGGTGCACCGCGCCGACGGGTTGATGATCCCGGCCCTGCTCGACGCCGTGCTGCCGCTGTTCCCGCTCGATCCCTACGTGGAGCGCCCGCTCACGATGATGGACGCGGTGCCGGGTGACGCGCTCGATCCCGCGGTCGCCGACCGCTACCTCGCCGCGGTGAATCGTCACCAGGCGACGGAACTGGCGCGCATCGAGCTGCTGGAACGGTTCGCGTTCTACGAGCGGGCGAAGACGGCGTTCGCGGTGGTGATGACTGGCGACACGGCGAAGTACGGCAATTTGATCCTGAAGAAGGGTCTCTGCGGCGCAGGCCGGGACTGATCCCGGGTCTCACAACCCGATCCAAGTCGCCACCACCAGCGCCAGCACCGACAGCAGGAACAGCTGCGCCATCAGCGGCAGCACGAAGCGCAGCCAGCGCTGGAACGGGATCTTGCCGAGCGCCAGCATCCCCATCAGCAGCGCGTTGGTCGGCACCAGCATGTTGGTGAAGCCGTCGCCCATCTGGTAGGCGAGGACCGCGGTCTGCCGCGATACGCCGGTGAGGTCGGCGAGCGGTGCCATGATCGGCATCGTCACGTAGGCCTGGCCGGAACCCGAGGGGATGAAGAAGTTGCAGATGCTCTGCACGGCGAGCATGCCGACCGCCGAGACCTCGGCGCTGGTGCCCTCCAGGAACTGCGAGATCCCGTGGATCACCGTGTCGATCACCACGCCGTCGTCGAGCACCACCTGGATGCCGCGCGCGAAGCCGATCAGCAATGCGGTGGTGGTCATCTCCGCGGCACCGGCGCAGAACGACTGCGCGGCGCGGTTGGGTGAAACGGCGCCGAACAGCATGCCGACGCCGCCCAACACCAGGAACACCACGTTCAGTTCGTTGAAGTACCAGTCGCGCGTGGCGACGCCCCAGACGAAGACCACGATCGCCACGGCGATGCTCGCGAGGACCACGACCCGCCCGAAGGTCAGCCGCACGTCCTCGGGCATGTCGAAGCCCTCGCTGTAGTCGATGTCGCGGACCAGGCTGCGCTCGGGGTCGTTCTGGATGCGCCTCGCATAGCGCATGATGTGCCAGACGCCGACCACCAGGCACGCCACCATGAACACCGCCCGGAACTCCCAACCCGAGGTCGGTTCCACTCCGGCGATGTCCTGGGCGATGAGCACGGTGAACGGATTGACCGCCGCCGCTCCATAGCCGATGCCCGCGCCGACGTAGATGATCGCCATCGCGACGATCGCGTCGAGCTTCAGCGCGATGCACATCGTCACCAGGATCGGAATGAAGGGCATGTACTCCTCCGCCATGCCGATCGTCGACGAGCCGATTGCGAGCAGCGTGACCATGCCGGCCACCAGCCACACCGGCCGTCCGCCGAGCAGATGGAGCGCCATGCCGATCAGCGCGTCGATCGCGCCGGTGGCCCGCAGCAGGCCGATCACGCCCCCGACGATGAACACGAAGAAGATGATCTCGGCGCCGGCTTCGAGCCCCTTGGGGATCGCGAGGAACACCCGGTCGGCCCCGGCGAGCACGTGACGCGTGGTGGCCCGCGCCGAGGCTGAGACGGCCGCGTCGATCGGTTCCTGAACCTGGCCGTGCAGCGCCTTCCCGGTCTGCAGCAACGCGCTGCCCTGGTCCTCCTCCTTGGGCACCTCGTGGTAGGTGCCGGGCACCACGCGGGTGCGCGCATCGACGCTGGCCTTCCAATCGGCGATCTCGGCTCTGCTCGGCGCGTCGCCGGTCTCGATCCACGCCGCGATCAATGCGCCGGCGCCCGACTCGATATGCGTGCCGGGCTTCCAGCCCTCGTCGTCGGGTGGCCCCACCTCCCAGCCGCGGACCGTGTCCTCCGAGACCGCGAACAATGCCGCGACGTCCGCCTGGCTCAGCGAACGGGCTTCGCGAGCCGCCGCCAGCCGCTCGCGCAGCGGCACGGCACCTTCGACCTCCGCGTAGGTCTCGCCGGCCGAGGGCTTCGGCTCGGTCTCGTAGCGCCCCGAAGGCAGCAGCACCGCCGCGACCTGCGCCACGACGATCATCGAGAAGATCAGGACCAGCGAATGGGGGAATCGGGACTTGGTCATGGCGAGGCGCCGGCGAGCGGGGCGACCGAGGGTAGCGCGGCCGAGGGCGCGTCGCGAACTCCCTCGCAGCTCGGGGCTCCATGCCGTAAGCCGCGGTCCACTCTCGACCTCCCGGAGTTCCATGCTGACAACAACCCTCGTCCTCGCCGGGGCACTCGCGGCGGCGATCCCACCCGCGGCGACCCCGCCACAGGACCCCGCTGCCGAGCTCGCGAAGATCGCCGCCCGCTCGGACGGCCTCGTGACCACCAGCGTGATCGGCCGCAGCGCGTTCGGCACCGCGATCGAGGTCGCGACCGTCGCCGCGCCCGGTGACACCCCGCCGAGCGACCGCCCCGCGATCCTGATCCTCGCCGGTCTGCACGGGCATCACCCGCTCGGGACGCAGCTCGCACTCGATCACCTGGCGCGCTTCGTGGATGGCGCCGCCGCCTCGAACGAAGAGGGGGACGGCGCCGACGACGAGACCCGCGCACTGCTCGCGAGCCACGTCTTCCACGTGATCCCGGTCGTCAATCCCGACGGCCAGCTCATGGGAAGGATCGGCAATGCCAAGGCGCTCGACCTCGACCGCGACGGCCGGACCGACGAGGACGCGCCCCGCGACCTCGACGGCGACGGCAAGGTCACCTGGATGCGCTGGGCCGACCCCGACGGCGAATGGATCGTCGACCCCGACGAGCCGCGGCTGATGCGCAAGGCCGACACGAAGAAGGGCGAGCGCGGCACCCACCGGATGGAGCTCGAGGCCGCCGACACCGACGGCGACGGCCAACGCGGTGAGGACGACGCGCAGGGCGTGCAGATCCACCGCAACTTCGCCCACCGCCACGAGGAGTTCGACCGCCGCACCGGTGCGTGGCCGGTCAGCGAGCCGTCGACCAAGGCCGTCGCCGACTTCGTGTTCGCGCACCGCAACCTGGTGATGGCGTTCGTCTGGGACTGCGACGACAACCTGCTCGGCAAGCCCAAGAAGGGCAGCCCGCGCGGCCGGACCCAGCTCGACGGCATCCTCGAGGACGACCTCGAACTCTACGAGACAGTCGGCAAGCTCTACCGCGAGCACACCGGCCGCAGCGGCGAAGTGGCCGACCGCCACGACGGCAGCGCCTGGAGCTGGCTGAACTTCCAGGTCGGCATCCCGGCGTTCGCCAGCGACGTGTGGCGAGTGCCCACGAAGCTCGGCGAGGGTGACGACGCGGTCGAGGGCGAACGGGCGCGACTCGTCCACTGTCTCGAGGTCGGCCAGGGCTTCGTCGACTGGCACACGTACGAACACCCCGAACTCGGGGAGATCGAACTCGGCGGCTTCGTGCAGATGTCGGACGACCTGCTGATGCCGGCGGGCGCGCGCGAGGAGCTGTTCGCGGCCCACCACGCCTTCCTCCTCGACGCCATCGACCGCGGCCCCGCGGTGCACATCCGCGAGTTCACGGCCGAGAAGCTCGGCCAGAGCGGCGCGCACCGGCTGCGTGCGGTGCTGATCAACGACGGCGACCTCCCGGCGCAGACCGCCACCGCGAACCGCACCCGCCGCTTTTCTCGCCCGCGCTGGCGCCTGCACCTCGGCGGCGGCTCGCTGGTGGTCGGCAACGACTCCGGCCAGACCGGCAACCTCGCCGCGAACGGCGGCAAGGAGGAGCTGGAGTGGATCGTGACCGGCGAGCCCGGCACCACCTTCACGCTCGAACTCGACCTCGACCCGGTCGGCGGCGACCGCAAGGAGATCACCCGATGATGCGCTCCCGAATCCTCCCGATCGCCGCGCTCGTCGCCGCGAGCCTCGTCCCCGACCTCGACGCCCAGCGCAGGCAGGACTTCGAGGTCGACGTCCACTGGAACCGGCTGCACGACTACGACGAGCTGGTCGAGATCATGGCCAGCCTCCAGCAGGCCTGGCCGCGCCACGTCTCGATGTCGTCGATCGGCAAGAGCTACGAGGGCCGCGAGATGTGGATCCTCACGGTGCAGAACCCCGACACCGGCCCGGCGGCCGACAAGCCGGCGTTCTGGCTCGACGCCAACGTCCACGGCAACGAGGTCCAGGGCGGCGACGCCGCGCTCTACCTGGTGTGGTTCCTGATGGAGAACCGCGGTGAGGTGGCGCGCGTCGACGAGGTCCTCGACCGCGTGGTGTTCTACGTGCTGCCCACGGTGAACCCCGACGGCCGCGCCGCCTGGTTCCGCGAGGCCAACACCGCCAGCTCGCAGCGCGCCCCGCGCAAGCCGGCCGACGACGATCTCGACGGCCTGTTCGACGAGGACCCCTACGACGACCTCGACGGCGACGGCGAGATCACCCGGATGCGCAAGAAGGTGCCGATGGGCGAGGGCCAGTGGCGGGAGTCGAAGGAGTTCCCCGGGGTGATGGAGCGGGTCCGCGGCGAGGAGCAGGGCGACTACGTGATGCTCGGCTCGGAGGGCATCGACAACGACGGCGACGGCCGGATCAACGAGGACGGTCCCGGCTACTACGACATGAACCGGAACTGGCCGTCGAGCTGGAACCCCGACCACCTGCAGGGCGGTGCCGGCGAGTATCCGCTGTCGCACCCCGAGACCCGCGCGATCTCCGACTTCATCCTGCGCCACCCGAACATCGCCGGCGTGCAGTCGTTCCACAACGCGGGCGGGATGATCCTGCGCGGACCCGGCCTCGCCGATTACGGCGAGTACCCCCGCGCCGACCGCCAGGTCTACGACCAGCTCGGCGGCGACGGCGAGTTCATGCTGCCCTTCTACCGCTACATGGTCATCCACAGCGACCTGTATCCGGTGGCCGGCGGCTTCGTGAACTGGACCTACGAGGGCCTCGGGATCCTGTCGTTCACCAACGAGATGTGGTCGAACCGGCGGATGATGCAGGACGCCGAGCGCAACCTCACGGCCGAGGAGGACCGCAAGTGGAACGACCTGCTGCTGTTCGGCGACGACCAGGTCGCGTGGAAGGAGTACGAGCACCCCTTCTATGGCACCATCGAGATCGGCGGCGACCGCAAGATGACCGGCCGCGTGCCGCCCACCTGGCTGCTCGAGGAGAGCCTGCACCGCAATGCGGCGTTCGTCGCGCACCACGCCAACGAGATGCCGGAGGTCACCATCGAGGCCATCGAGGTCCACGACGCGCCCGGTGGCCTGCACTACGTCGACGTGACGCTGAAGAACCACCGCATGATCCCCAGCCGCACGGCATTGGCCGGCGACAAGAAGATGGGCCGGCCCGACCGGTTGACGATCTCCGGCAACGGCCTGGAGATCCTCGGCGGCGGGGAACCGCTCGACCGCTTCCACCCCGAACGCATCCGCCTGCAGGAGGACGGCGACCCGGCGGTCCAGCTCCTCGAATACGGGGTCGAGGGCAAGAGCGAGCGGGAGATCCGCTGGCTGGTCAGCGGCCGGGGCGCCTTCAGGATCCGCTACGAGGCGGAGAAGGCGACCGACCGCGAGGCGACGGGCGTCATCGAGTGACACCCGCCGCGCCCCGGGGTCGTCCGCGGCGCCGGCCTGATCAGGGCCGCTGACGGATCGTGTCGGTGAACGCCAACGTCGGCACGTTCGTCAGCAGGTCGATCGAACCGACGACGTAGTAGATGTCCTGGCCGAGCAGCGTCGAGAACTTCGGGAAGGGCCAGGACGCGTTGCCGTTCGCGTCGATGAACGACAGGAACAGTCCCACGTTCCCCACCGTGGCGAGCGTCAGGGCGTCCGGCGTGAAGTTCAGCGTCGGCCCGTTCGGCAGCGCGAAGCCGAGCGAGGTCGGCGGCGCGAGTGACGCGAACAGGATCGCTGCATCCATCGTGTCGGAGGCGATCCCGCCACGGAACCGGATACCCTGATTGGTCGCGGTGCGGTCCTCCAGCAGCGGCAGCCGCAGGCCGTTGACCTCGACCACGTTGTTGTTGTTGCCCATGCCATCGTCCTGCTGGACGACCGACACGATGTCGCGGTTCATGGTGATGGTCGCGCAGGGATCATCGGTGTCGGCATTGCCGCCGCCGACCGTTTCGCAGTATTCCCAGGTGTGGCCGTTGTCGAAGGAGAAGGCCACCGCCGCGTCCTCTCCGCAACCGGTCTCGAGGCTCTGCACGTAGATCGAACCGACGCGGTCCAGGTTGTAGTACGAGTGGTTGCAGCCGGTGTTGGCGATGTCGACCTCGACCTGCGTCCCGTTCTGGAAGTCGGCCAGCGTGCCGTAGGCGCCGCGCACGTCGTTGTCGGCGTTGCCCGAGCCCTCACGATCGTCGATCCACGAGACGAAGAACTCGCCGTTGTCGGGGTTGTACAGGAAGTCCTTGCCGTCCGAGTCGACCGTCGGCGGCACGGTGTCGACGCGGATGTTGCGCACCCAGTTCTGGCCGACGTCCGCCGAGTAGGACAGGAACAGGTCGTCGTCGTTCAGGTTGCGGGAGTCCTCCGAGATTACGAACACGAACGGCAACGAGAGCTTCACGATCGGCTGCCGGTATTCGTAGGCGCCGGCCTGGCTCAGCTGCGTGGTGTCGACCTCGGCCTGCAGCGTCGCGCCGCCGTCGGTCGAGAGCCGGACGTAGCTGTTCTGGAAGGCGTTGTTGCCACCCATCCCGCCGTTGACCGAGACGCGGTCGTCGATCCAGGCGATGGCGACCACGGTTCCCTCGGCGGCGAGGCTCGGCAGATCCTCGTCCACGGTTCCCGTTGGATTGGCATCGTCGATGCGCCGCTCCTCCGCGAACGCCAGCGACAGGGCGCCGGTATTGGCATCGATGTCGACGGCGTTGTACCAGATGTCCTCGGTGCCGGTCGCGGCGTTGGCGCCGACCGCGAAGTCGTAGTCGGCCTCGAACGCGACGTGCAGCCGGTAGGTCGGGCCGTTCGGCGTGTCGACGCGAGCCAGCGCGGCAACCGGCTCGTCGCACTCGCTGAGGTCGTCGCCGGTGGTGAGCACGTTGTCCATGCCCTGGGAGACGCAGATCGACTGCCAGGTCTGCCCCTGGTCGACCGACACGAGCGCCCAGACGTAGTCGTCGGCAGTGCCGTTGTACTGACCGTTGGTGTCGCGGTTGGCGGTGAAGACCACGGAGACGACGTTGTCGAGTACGTCGAACTCGATCTCCCCGCCGTCGAACGTCTCACCGGACGCGTTGTTGTTGACCCAGATGTCCTGGGACTGGTTGCGATCCCACGACCAGCCACCATCGACCGACCGCAGGTAGCGCCAGACGTTGTCGCCGCTGGCGTTCGCGTCGGGCCAGATCGCGTGCACGACCTGCGCGCTGGGGTAGATGCCGTTGGGGAGATCGGCGGGAAGGTCGGACTTCGAGGCCTTCACCTTCCAGGCGTTGAAGCCGAACACACTGGTGGTCACGCGGCCGCTGCTGAGCACGAAACGCCCACGAGGACATTCCGGCTCGGCCTGGGCGGAGACGACTCCGGCGAAACAGAGTGCGACCGAGGAGAAGAGAGCGTGGTTTCGCATGTCGGTTCCTGACTGATGGGGAGCGACGGCGCCGACAGGAAGTCATGACATCCCACCGGGCCGGACCTCGCAGTATGGGTCAGGCGCACTCGCCCTCGCGACCTTCGATCGACTTCACGCCGAAATCGACACCGCGGCCCCGCAGCACCTCATCGAGGTGCCACGAAGCCGCGGTGCGGGGCAAGCCGACGCGAAGTGACGCAAGTCGCTTCGCGCGTTGACGTCACGGACGCTGACGGACCGGGTCGGAGAACGCCGCGGTCGGCGTGTTGCTCAGCAGGTCGACCGTTCCGACGACGTAGTAGATGTCCTGGCCGATCAGGGTCGCGAAGTTCGGGAAGGGCCAGCGGGCCTCGCCGTTCGCATCGATCAGGGCCAGGAACAGGCCGAGGTTGCCGACCGAGCCGAGGGTCAGCGCGTCCGGCGTGAAGTTCAGCGACGGACCGTTCGGCAGCGCGAAGCCGAGCGAGGTCGGCGGGGTGAGTGCCGCGAACAGGATCGCCGCGTCCATGTCGTCCGAGGCGATTCCGCCGCGGAAGGTGAGGCCGCGGTTGGCGCGGGTCTCGTCGGTGAGCAGCGGCAGCTTCAGGCCGTTGACCTCGACCACGTTGTTGTTGTTGCCCTGACCATCGTCCTGCTGGACCACCGAGACGATGTCCCGGTTCAGGGTGATCGCCGCGCTCGGATCGTCGGCGTCGGCATTGCCGCCGCCCACGGTCTCGCACAGCTCCCAGGTCCGACCGTTGTCGGTCGACCACGCCACCGCGGCGTCCTCACCGCAACCCGTCTCGAGGCTCTGCACGTAGATCGACGTGCCGGGCAGTCGATCGAGGTTGTAGTGCGAGTGGTTGCAGGTCGAGTTGTAGACCTCGACCTCGGTCTGCGTGCCGTTCTGGAACTCGGCGAGGGTGCCGTAGGCGCCGCGCACGTCGTTGTCGGCGTTGCCGGTACCCTCGCGGTCGTCGATCCAGGAGATGAAGAACTCACCGATGTCGGTGTTGTAGAAGAAGTCCTTGCCGTCGGAGTCGATCGTCGCGGGGACGGTGTCGGCGCGGATGTTCCGGACCCACGTCGGAGTCGCCGCCGAGATATCGTTGGTGTAGGTCAGCCAGAGGTCGTCGTCGCTCATGTTGCGCGAGTCTTCGGAGACCACAAACACCATGTTCCCGTAGAT
Source organism: bacterium (assembly GCA_030432695.1). GTDB lineage: Bacteria > Planctomycetota > UBA1135 > UBA1135 > UBA2386 > JAUILN01. The sequence continues at coordinate 144,478 of JAUILN010000007.1, forward strand.
CTTCACCAGCGGCTGGCGGTAGCCGAAGCCGCCGGCGGTGGTGAGCTGCGTGCAGTCGACCTCGGCGGCGAACGTCGCACCACCGTCCAGCGAGTAACGCAGGTAGGTGTTCTGGAAGGCGTTGTTGGCGCCCATGCCGCCATTGACGGAGACGCGGTCATCGATCCACACCACGCCGACGTTCAGACCGTCGGCCCACAGGTGCGGCAGGTCCTCGTCGATCGTGCCGGACGGGTGGGCGTCGTCCATGCGGCGCTCCTCGGGGAACGCCAGCGACAGCGCGCCATTGGCGGCGATGTCGACGCGGTTGTACCAGACGTCTTCCTGGCCCGACGCGGCGTTGGCACCGACCGCGAAGTCGTAGTCGGCCTCGAACGCGACGTGCAGGTAGTAGCGCGAGCCCACCTTCGCGAGTTTGGCGACCGGCTCGTCGCACTCGCTGAGGTCGTCACCGGTGGTGAGCACGTTGTCCATGCCCTGCGAGACGCAGATCGACTGCCAGGTCTGCCCCTGGTCGGCCGACACGACGGCCCACACGTAGTCGTCGCCGCCGGCGGTGAACTGGCCGTTGGTGTCGCGGTTGGCGGTGAAGACCACCGAGATCACGTTGTCGAGGACGTCGAACTCGACCTCGCCACCGTCGAAGGTCGCGCCGGCCGCCTGGTCGACGTTGACCCAGATGTCCTGGACCTGGTTCAGGTCCCAGGACCAGCCGCCGTCGACCGAGCGCAGGTAACGCCAGGTGTTCAGGCCGGCGGCGTTCTGGTCGACCCAGATCGCGTGCGCGACCTGCGCGGTCGGGTAGATGCCGTTGGCGATGTTGCCCGGCAGGTCGTTCTTGGCAGTCGCGACGTGCCAGGCTCGGAAGTCGTAGACGCTGGTGGTCACCCGACCGCTGCTGAGCTGGAAGCGCCCGCGCGGGCACTCGGGTTCGGTCTGGGCAAGGGAGGAACCGGCGACGAGGAGTGCCGCGCCGGTGAGGAGGAGGGGGTTTCGCATGATGGCTTCGGTGGTTCGAAACGAGGCGAGACGATGCCCCGGCCACACGAAGGCCATGACCGTTCCAATGAGAAGACCCCGCAAATGTGCGCGGCGCGCACCGGACAACCCCGATGCGCGCCGCGCGGGATCCAGAACGGACCGGAGTCCGCAATCGAGATCGCGGGTCAGTTCTGCTGGATCGGATCGGTGTAGTCGCGGCCCAGCACCGGCGGCATGCCCTCGGCGTTGACCACCATGTAGTAGACCGGCTGGCCGATCAGCTGGGCGACGTTCGGCAGCGGCCACGTCGCGCTTCCGTCGACACCCGTCGCGGTCAGGAACACCGCCGCGTTCTCGATGGCGCCGACCGAGATCGCGTCGAGGCTGAAGTTGTAGGCGACCCCGTCCAACGCTCCGCCGACGACCGCGCCGTTGCTCACCGGGGCAGTGATCGACGGCAGCAGGAGGACGAACTCGTTGGCGGCGCCGGTGCCACCGGCATAGCTGAGGCCCGCACCCGTCGCGGTGTCGTCGGTGAGCTGCTGAGCCTTGAGCCCGCGCAGGTAGACGTTGTTGAAGTCGTTGCCGAGGTTGTCGTCGTCCTGCCAGATCACGTTGACGTCGCCGTTGATCGTCACCGCGACGTAGATGTCGTCGACGTCGGCGACGAAGTTGTCGGCGACCTGGTAGTTGGTCCAGTTGACGCCGCGGTCGACCGACACGGCGACGACCGCGCCCTCGGGGAAGTCGCTGCTCTCGTAGCAGATCGCGAACACGTCGCCGTAGCAGTCGATCTCGTACATCGCGTCGTTGTCCGACCCGGTCGAGACGAGCTGCTCGGTCGTAGTCCCGTTGATGAAGTCCTGGCCACCGTTGCGATCGATCACCACGTAGACGTCGTTGTCGATGTTGCCAGGGCCCTGCCGATCGTCGTGGTAGGCGACGACGATCGTGCCCTGATCCGCGAAGTGGCCGAAGTAGCTGTCGACGTCGACGTCGGCCGGCCCCTGGCTGATCAGCACGTTGTCGGTCCAGCTCTGACCGGCGTCGGACGAGATGCTGCCCCAGACCAGGTCGGGGCTGCCGGAACGCGTGTCCTCCTGCAGGACGACGATGGTGTTGCCGCGGACCAACGGCTGGCAGGGATCCTCACCCTCGTCGGCGGTGAAGTTGGTGTGGTTGTAGTCGACGCCCCAGGTGGCGCCCCCATCGGTCGAGACCCGCGAGCGCGTGTCGTCGTTGTCGCCGTTGCCGTTGTCGCGGGCGTCGTGCCAGGCGACGACCACCACGTCGCCGTCCGCCGCGATCGACGGCTGGTCGGTATCGGTCACGCCGGAGGCCGTGGTTTCGATCTGCACCTCGTTAGCGAACGACGCGGTCAGAACGCCGCCGACGAACTCGAAGCGTTGGTAGTAGATGTCCTCGTTGGCCGAGGCGACGCCGTTGCCGTCGTCGTCGTAGTCGACCTCGTAGCAGACGTGAGCCCGGCCCAGGCCGTCCACCGCGAGGCGACAGTCGTCGATGTCGTTGAAGTCGATCCCGCTCGGGAGCGGGGTCACGAGGCCCGAGGAGGCGTTGAGAGCCTGCCACGTGACGCCCTGGTCGCTCGAACCGATGATCCAACACGAGTCGTCGTTGCCGGGGTTCGGGGTGCCGATCGCGTCGCGGTCGGCGGTGAGGACCACGTAGACGTTGTTGCCGTCGGCCTGCAGGTCGAGACCGGGCGTATCGAAGGTCTCACCGCCGGCTGTGTCGGTCACCCAGATGTCCTGGGCTCCGGCGATATCGTAGCTGAAGCCGCCGTCGACCGACTTCGCGAAGCGGATGACGACGTCTCCGGCGCCATTCTGGTCGACCCAAATCGCGTAGACGAGTCGTGCAGTCGCGGCCAGACCGCCCGACGCGGGCAGACTCTGCTTGGGGGACGCGATCTGCCATCCAGTGAAGCCGTAGGTGCTGGTGGTGACCGATCCGGAAGAGGCCTGGACCTCGTCGCGAAGCCCCTGAGCGGGGAGCAACGCGCTTGCGGAGAGGACGGCGAGGGGGAGGACTTGGACTGTCTTCATGGTTCCGCTGCGGTGTTTCGGTTTTGCAGGGCCCCGAGTGCGCCCCGCGGTCGGATCGCCAAGGACACCGGTCCACGGTCAATCGGCGGTGAAGCCGAAACAAGCTTCCGCTCCTGCCCACACCCCCAATTCTGTCCGTCGTAAGACGGCCGCTGGGCGCCGCGGGGGTTCCACTCGGGCACGTTGCGGTGTTTAATCGGTCGCTTCACTTCTGCGCCGCGACTTGCCGATACGGCAGGCAGGAATCAGACCGGAGAAATCCGGGTCAGGCGCAACTCATTCCGGGGGTTCCTCCGCGCCGGGACCTCCACGGGCCTCGCACCCCCAAGCCCTCCCACCCCGGCGCCCACCCTCAACGTCGTCCCCGCACGGGGGCGCACTTCCGACGAGGTCACACCCATGAAGATCAGCGAGAACCGACGACTCCGCGGCGAGAAGAAGGCCCTTGCGCGCCACGACCACCAGGCGCGCATGATGTCGGGCGCTGAGAAGAAGTTCTTCCAGCTCGCCTCGGCGATCGCCGACGGCCCGGAAGCGGCTGCCAAGCTCGACCTGTCGAAGACCGACCTGATCCTGAAGAAGGCCGGCAAGACCACCGCCGACCTGCAGGAACTGGTCGAAGAGCTGCGCGCCGAGTCAGCCTGACGGCTTGGCCTCGAGCAAGACTGCCTCGAGAGACGAAGGCGCATCGAGAGAGCACGTCCCGCGAGTCGGGTGCGTGCTCTCTGCATGTACGGCGAGCCCCCGCGAAGGCGGGTCGGATCAGTCCGCGATGCGCGCCAGCTCCACGAGGATGCAGGCTCCGCCGTAGATCACCGTCGCGCCCGCTGCCTTCGCGCGCTCGATCGCGTCGGCATGCTCCGCGCCGGGCTGCATCCACAGCCGACGGATTCCCTGCTCGAGGGCCGCGTCGACGATCCCGGCCGTCACCGCCGGTGGCGTCACGATGCTCAACCCGTGCACGCCGTCGGGGAGATCCCGTAGATCGCGGACCGCGGCGACCCCCTCGATCGACTCCTCCCGCGGGTGAACGGGAACCGCCGTGCGATCGGCGGCGAGCAACGCTCGCAGGACGCGGTTGCCGAACTTGCTCCGATCACGGGAAGCGCCGGCGACTGCGAACAGCGTCCCGCACAGGAAGTCGGCGATCGGGTCCATCACCGGCAGGATCACCGGACGATCCCGCGAGGGGAAGCCCGGGGGTACAATGGGACGGTCCGGATCGAGAGGGATCCCCCCATGACGAGTGCCCGGCCGATCCTGTTCGTGGACGCCGACCCGGAGTTCGGCAGCCGCGGTCGCAGCCTGCTGACCCTGCTCGGCTCGCTCGATACCGAGCGCTACCGACTCCACCTCGCGCTGCCCGCACGCGGTCCCCTCGCCGAAGCCGCCGCCGCGCTGCGCGTGGCGGTGCACGTGGTCGACCTGCCGACGCGCGCGCCGTTCCGCACGCCCGGGCTCCTCTGGCAGGCCGGCGACCGGCTGCGCCGCCTGGCGCGTCACGTCGGCACTCGGGTCGTGCACGCCAACGGGGACGTCGCGGGCTTCGCCTCGCTGCTCGCGGTGCGCAACACCCGCACTCCAGTGGTGTGGCACGTCCGCGATGCCGGCATCGCACCGGTGCAGGTGCGCCGCGCACGTTCGCGCAGCGCGGCGGTGATCGTCGGCTCGCACCACGCCGCCGACGGCGCCGCGGACCGCGCCGTGGTCCAGGTGGTGCCTGACGGTGTTCCGGACCGCTTCTTCGACTGCGCACGCGAGTGCGGTCGTGAAGCGCGCCGCGAGTTCGAGATCCGAGAAGACGCACCGTTGGTGGCCCTGGTCTCGCGCTTGGCACCGTCCCGGGGCCTACGCGCGTTCCTCAATGCACTCCCGCTATTGCTCGACGGGAATCCCGACGCCTCGGTATGGATCGTCGGCGGCGAACCCGAGGGGGTCGATCGACGCAGCGTCGAGGACTTCGCAGCGGTGCTGCGTCACCACGCGGCCTCGCTCGGGGTCCTCGACCGGGTCCGCTTCGTCGGCCGCCGCGATGATGTCCACCGCCTGTTGACCGCGGCCGATCTGCTGGTCCACCCCTCGCGGGAACCCGAACCGTTCGCCCTCGCCGTGGCCGAAGCCAAGGCAGTGGGGACGCCGTCGGTGGTCACCTCGGTCGGCTGCCTCCCGGAGATGGTGCGCGACGGGATCGATGGCGCGGTGGTCGCCGCCGACGACGCCCGCGTGCTCGCCGACCGGGTCGGCACGCTGCTCGCCGATCACAGCCTGCGCGAGCGCTGGGGCGACGCCGCGCGCATCGACGCCCGCTCGCGCTGGACCGCCGCGGGCCACGCACGCAGCCTGGAGTCGATCTACGACCGCGTGATCGCCTCGGCCGCAGGCTGATCGGAACCCTTCGCAGTCGGAGCTTCGAGCACCGGCCCGCCACGGGACACGCGAATCCGCAGGCTCGCACCGGCCGCGATGCGCCGAATCAGCTGCAGCGAAACCGTCGACCCGTCCGCAGCGCGCACCGCCAGGTCGTCGCCGACCGCGAAGGGCGCACGGTCGATCCGGTCAGCGGGTGCGCCGGGTTCCGACGTCTCCACCGAAGCGATCTCGCCGACCACCGACACCTCGCACTCGCCGCCGCCCGGCGCTTCAGCGAACTGCACGCAGAAGCCCGGGTCTGCCGCGAACTCGACCTCCCAGTGGCCGGTCCGCACGCGGCGCGTGCCCCCGGACCGTAGAGCCAGGACACCACCCTCCCAGCGAGAGTCGGGCCCTTCGAGCAGCCGACCGTCGAGTTCGAAACGACTCGTCCAACCGAGCTGCCAGGTCAACCAGCTGGTGCCGGGCCGCGGCAGGCGGGCCCGCACCATCTCGCCGTCGAAGTACCAGGCCCCCGAGTCGTCGCTCTCGCAGCGGACCAACCGACTCCGGTCGACGTTGGACCGCCCGTCCCGGGTCTGGCCCTCGTACACCCGCATGTGGATCCGCCCCCGCGTCGCCGCTCCGGAGCCCACCGCCTCCACCGCGAACGCCCGCTCGCCGGGCGCGCCGGGCACCGGCTCCAGCGACTCCCAGGTGGCCCGCGCCCGGAACGGTTCGAACACCGCGGGCCGCGGGGCCTCGCCCGGGGCGTGCGGCAGGATCACGGCACCGGGATCGTCGGCCACCACCACCACGTCCATCGCGCGGTAGATCGACGCGGTCGAACACGCGACGAACAGCGGAGCACAGCAACCGAGTGCCAGGACGATGGAAGCGCGACGCACGGGGCCAGCATCGCACGGGAGCCGATCGCCGTCGACGTACCGGACCGACCGCGAGGAATCCGGGATCGGGCCGTCGCCCGACGCGCCCTACAGCAACCACCGCGGAACGCCGCGCTCCCCCTGCCGGGCTGCGGCGCGGAGAGAGTCCCGAGATGACCCCTGACCGCCTCGCGCTCGCCGCCGGTTTGGCACTCACCCTCGCAGCCGGCCTGCTGCCCGCCCAGGTCCAGACCCGTGGCCGCCTGATCGGCTACACCGCGCCGACCACCTCGCCCGCCCTCACCCCACCGGCCGTCCTCCGCCAGACGATCTGCACCCCGCTCGAGCGGGTCTGTGCGACGGCCGACATCGGCATCCCGGCGGCGCCCCACGCCGGCGGCCTCGCCTACGACGGCACCGACAAGGCCTTCTGGTACACCCAGGGCACGCGCCTGTTCCAGATCTCCCTGGACGGCTGCGAGCGGCTGTGCGCCGCCGCGACCGAACGGACCCTGGGCGGTGACACGCTCACCACCGGTCTCGCCTACAGCGAAGCCCGTCGGACGCTCTACGAGCTCGAGTCGATCCCTGGCGTCGCGGCCTTCCACGCGCTGTCGACCGTGCGCTGCCCGCCCGCCCCGACCGGATCGTGCCGCTTCGCGCTGCCCACCGACCGCCACCTCGCCGGTGCGATCGCCATCGATCAACGCAATGGCGTCGTCTACTACGCCGCGTCGATCTTCGATCCCGCGGCGGCGAGTCCGCAGAACGTGATCCTCGGCGCGCAGCTCACGAGCCCGTGCGACATCGTCTGCCGTTTCCCCGTGACGAGCTGCGGCCGCGTCAGCCTCGGGGCGATCCGCGGCATGGCCTACGACGACTGCGACGGCACGCTGTACGTCACCGACGGCTCGCAGACCACCATCCTGCGCCGCGGCTCGCTGCGGCCCTGCGACTTCACCGCAGTCGGCTGCTGCGACCTCGGCCCGACCCGCGCCGCCTGGTTCGGTCTCGACATCGAAGCGATCCATGCCGACGGCGTCGGCCGCGGCTGCTCCGATGCGAGCTGTCCGAGGTGCACGCCGACCCTGTCGGCGGTCGGTGATCCGGTGGTCGGCAATGCCGGCTTCGCGCTGGCGATCGAAGACGGTCCCGCCGGTGGCCGCGCCTTCCTCGGCTTCAACGTGGGGGGCTGCGTCCCGCAGCGCTTCCCGTTCCTCTGCGGGCCGTTCTACCCGAACGCTCAGAACGTGATCTTCGAGCCGGTCGGCACCCTGCAGGGCACGATGGGCCAGCCGTGCTCCGGTCGCGCGCTGTATCGCATTCCGGTGCCGGTCGACTACGCGCTGTGCGGTGGCGCCCTGTGCTTCCAGGGGCTGATCTTCTGCCCGAGCACCGGCATCCCGCCGGGCACCGCGTTGACCAATGCGCTGCAGGTGGTGGTCGACGCGTGAGACGGGCACCTCGCGGTTCCTGATCGAGTCATCGGGGCCTACGCTGCGGCCCGATGATGCTCCGCGCCTGGCAACGCTTCCGGCAGACCGCCCGCACCGACTGGCCGTGGCTGGTCCTCGAGTTCGCGGTGGTCGTAGCCGGCGTGACGCTGTCGTTCGCGCTGCAGGACTGGCGCGACCAGCGCGACGCCGGAACGGACCGCCATCGCCTGTTGAAGGCGCTGCGCGACGACCTGCTGACCGACGTGGCGATGCTCGAACAGGATCTCGCGGTCCTGGACGCCCTCGCGGCTGCTCACTGGCTGGTGCTCGACGAGGAGCGCCGGGGCGCAGCCTCTCCAGAGGACCTCGACACGGCCCTCGATCGGATCATCACCTACAAGGTCTTCACGCCGAACGACACCACCTGGCGGATGATGGAGTCGACCGGCAGCCTCACCCTGATGGATGCCGAGGCGCTGCTGCCGAGGGTCGTGCGCCTCTACGAGCAGGGCTATCCGGGCGTCGAGGAGTGGGCGCACATCAACCGCGACTTCGTGCTGCGCGAGCTGATCCCGTTCGTCGACGCGCACGCACCGTTCGTCGGCGCAACCGAGGATGCACTGTCGGTCGCCGGCCTGCACCGGACGCTGCCGACCCTGGTCGCGCTTTCCCACTACATGAACCTGGTGCGCACCGGCCGGCTCTACAAGTCGGCGCAGCGCGCGGTCACCCTCGGCGTCAAGGACGAGGCCCAGGCCATCGCGGACGCGATCGCGGAGCGGCTGGCCGAGGACTCGTAAGGGTCCGGGTGAACGGGATCCGCTGACCGAGATCCGCGCCTGGGTCTTCGCGCCGCACCCCTGACCCGTTTCTGTCGTAGTCGGTGCCAGGCACGAACCACGACAGACTTTGCCATGCAGGATGTGTCGCGGTCGGTGCCTGGCACCAACCACGACACGCGGTCGGTGCCTGGCACCAACCACGACAGAAACCGCGGAGGCCGCCGCGGGATCCACCGATCCGCAGGCGACCGCGACCGACCTGCGCGCCAGAATGGCCGGTGATGATCGATCTCCAGGACAAGGTCACGCTCGTCACCGGTGCCGGTTCGGGCATCGGGCGCGCCATCGCCGAGACGTTCGCCAAGGCCGGTGCGCGGGTCTGGGTCACCGACGTGGACGCGGCGAGCGGTGAGGAGACGGTGTCGAGGATCGCGGGCTCGGGCGGCAACGCGTCGTTCCTGGCGCTCGACGTCCGCGACCAGGCCGACCGCGCCGCGGTGCGCGACGAGGTGCACCGCACCGACGGCCGTCTCGACGTGCTGGTCAACAACGCCGGGGTCGGACATGTCGGCACCGCGCTGACCACCACGCTCGAGGACCTCGACCGCCTGCACGACGTCAACGTCCGCGGGCTTCTGGCGATCACCCAGGCCTTCCTGCCGCACATGGTCGAGCGCGGCGCGGGCAACATCGTGAACATGGCGTCGATCGGCGGCGTGGTGGGCATCCGCGACCGACTCGCCTACTGCACCACCAAGTTCGCGGTGGTCGGCCTCACCAAGTCGATGGCGCTCGACCACGCGATGCAGGGCATCCGGGTCAACTGCATCTGCCCGGGCCGCGTCGAGACCCCGTTCGTCCAGGCCCGCCTGGCCGAGTATCCCGACCCGAAGAAGGCCTACGAGGAGATGTGCGCCACGCAGGCCAACGGCCGGATGGCCGCTCCCTCGGAGATCGCCGACGCTGCGCTCTACCTCGCCAGCGACGCGTCGTCGATGGTCACCGGCACCTGCTTCATGATCGACGGCGGTTGGTCGGCCGGGAAGTAACCGAACGCCCCGCCACGCCCCCCTCTCAATCCCGCGATGAAGATCGTCGACCTCGAGACCCTCGACGTCCGTTTCCCCACCAGCCGCGGCCTGCACGGATCGGACGCGATGAACGTCGATCCGGACTACTCCGCCGCCTACGTGATCCTCAGGACCGACGCCGGCATCGACGGCCACGGTCTGACCTTCACCGTCGGCCGCGGCAACGAGCTCTGCGTAGCCGCCATCGAAGCGCTGCGGGGCTTCGTCGTCGGCCGGACGCTGGACGGCATCCGCCAGGACATGGCCGGCTTCTGGCGCAGCCTGGTCGGCGACAGCCAGCTCCGCTGGGTCGGCCCCGAGAAGGGCGTGGTGCACCTCGCGGTCGGTGCGGTGGTCAACGCGGTCTGGGACCTCTGGGCCCGAGAAGCCGGCCAGCCGCTGTGGAAGCTGCTCAGCGGTCTGTCGGCGGACGAGATCGTCGCGGCGATCGACTTCCGCCACATCACCGACGCGCTGACCCCCGACGAGGCCCGCCAGCTCCTCGACCGCCAGGGCGCGGGTGCCACCGCCCGCATGGAGGAGGCCGAGCGCGTCGGCGTCCGCGCCTACACCACCTCTGCCGGCTGGCTCGGCTACACCGACGAGCAGGTCCACTCGGCGGTGGCGACCGGCATCCAGCAGGGCTTCCGCCACTTCAAGATGAAGGTCGGTCGCGACCGCGCCGACGACGTGCGCCGCGCCACCCTGATCCGCGAGGCGATCGGCGACGAGCGCTTCCTGATGACCGACGCCAACCAGGTCTGGGACGTGCCGGTGGCGATCGACTGGATGCGCGACCTCGCGGCGTTCGAACCGCTGTGGATCGAGGAGCCGACCAGCCCCGACGACATCCTCGGCCACCGCGCGATCAAGGAAGGCGTCGCACCGATCGGCGTCGCCACCGGCGAGCAGTGCCACAACCGGGTCATGTTCAAGCAGTTCCTCCAGGCCGACGCGATCGACTTCGTGCAGATCGACGCGGCGCGGGTCGGCGGCGTGAACGAGAACCTCGCGATCCTGCTGATGGCCGCCAAGTACGGCAAGCCCGTCTGCCCCCACGCCGGCGGCGTCGGCCTCTGCGAGTACGTCCAGCACCTCTCCCTGTTCGACCTCGTCCGCGTCGGCGGCGATGCCGGCGGCCAACGCGTCGTCGAATACGTCGACCACCTCCACGAGCACTTCCTCGACCCCTGCGTGATCGAGGACGGTCATTACCGCGCGCCAACGAAACCCGGCTTCTCGATCGAGATGCACGCCGACTCGCTCCGCGACCATAGCTGGCCGGACGGCAAGGTGTGGCGGAGCTGAGTCCCCCCGCAGCCTGATGAACTGCCCCATGAAGATCATCCGCTACCTCGACCCCGACGGCGCGACGCGCTTCGGCGGCACCTCCTCCCCAGACTCCGACGAATACCGCGTGCTCGCCGGTGACCCGCTCGGTGCCCACGAACTGACCGCCGAACCCTGCGACATCGCCAAGCTGCTGGCACCGGTCGAACCGACGCAGATCCTGTGCATCGGGTTGAACTACCAGCGGCACGCCGACGAGTCCGGCATCAAGGTCGGGCCCGATCCGGTATTGTTCGTGAAGGGCGTGAACACGCTGCAGCATCCCGGCGACCCGATCGTGCTGCCGCGCCACCTGGAGAGCACCGAGGTCGACTACGAGTGCGAGCTGGCGGTGGTGATCGGCCGGCACGCGAGCGGGCGGCCCTGCAAGAACGTCTCGCGCGACGAGGCCCTCGAGTTCGTCGCCGGCTACACCTGCGCCAACGACGTCAGCTCGCGCGACTGGCAGATCAAGCGCGGGGGCGGGCAATGGTGCCGCGGCAAGTTCTTCGACACCTACGCGCCGCTCGGACCGTGCCTGGTCACGCCGGCGCTGATCCCCGATCCGCAGGGCCTCCGCATCCGCACCGAACTCAACGGCGAGCAGGTCCAGAACAGCAACACGTCGGACATGATCCACGACGTGCGCAAGCTGATCGCCTTCCTCAGCGGTTCGACCACGCTGGTGCCCGGCACGGTGATCCTCACCGGCACCCCCGAGGGTGTGGGCATGGCCGCGAACCCGCAGCGCTACCTGCGCGCCGGCGACGAGGTGACGATCGAGATCGAGAAGATCGGTCGGCTCACCAATCCGGTGGTCGAGGAACAGGTCTGATCGACGCCACTCCGGGAGGCGACCTTCAGCCCTGCTGCTTCCACGCCGGCCGGTAGCCGAGACCCAGCGTGACGATGCGCTGGATCAGCTCCTCGTAGCGGAGCCCGGCCGCCTCGGCCGACTCGGCGAAGTCTTCGCCGAAGCACAGGTCGGGGTTCGGATTGGCCTCGAGCACGTAGAGGCGCTCCTCGTCGTCCATACGCAAGTCGATCCGCGCGAACCCCGAGAGTTCGAGCGCCTTGTAGATCCGCCGCGCCAGCCGCGAGACCGCGGCCGCCTGCTTGTCGTCGAGGCCCTTGGCAGGACCGGTGCGCAGGCCGATGCGCTCCTGGTAGTCCCAGTCGGTCTTCGCCCGTGCGGTGGCGATCGGATACGAGCCCGACGGGAGCTTGTCGAAGTAGAGCTCCCAGACCGGGAACGTCACCAGCCGGTCATTGCCGAGCACGCCGATCGTGACCTCACGGCCACCGATGTACTCCTCGATGATCACGTCGTTGCCGATCCGCTCGTGCACGAACTCGATCCGCTCGCGCATCGCCTCGAAGTCGTGGACCACCGAGGCCTGCGCGATGCCGAGCGACGCGTGCTCGGCGACGGTCTTCACGATCACCGGGAACTTCGCGCGCGTCGGCTCCTTGATCTTCTGCCCACGCCGATAGACCTGGAATCCCGGCACCTTGATCCGGTGGTAGTGCAGCAGCTTCTTCGACAACGCCTTGTCGTTGGCCAGCAGCAGGCCGCGCGGATTGGCGCCGGTGTAGGGCGTCTTCAGCAGCTCGAGGTAGCTGACCACATGGGCGTCGTAGATGCCGATGTCGTGGAAGTAGCGCAGCAGGTTGAAGGCGATGTGCGGCCGGAACTCCTGGATCGCGTCGCGGATCGGCGCGAGTTCGTCGGCGACTCCCAGCACCCGCACCTCGTGGCCGAGCGCGTCCAGCGCCTGCACGACGTCGTACTCCATCTTGAACGGATGGATCTCCTCGTCGCTCAGCCCCTCGATCGAGTCGGGGGGCACGAATTCCTGGTGCATCAGGGCCAGGACCCGCAGCTTCCTCCGGCTCATCGCTGGTACTCCTGCCTCCCGCCGCTCAGGAAGCGCATGGTCAACGCGGTCACGAGAATCGCGGCGTCCCCGTGGGCGTCGGTGTCCGATCGGTCGACGAAAAGGTCGAGTTCGCGACAGCGCACGATCAGCGCGCGCAGGACCTGGTCGACGACGTATCGGTGCTGCCCCGACAGCTCCGCGATGCGCTCACGCAGTTCGGGACGATGCCGCTTCAGGAAGGTATCCGCCCGCCGCCGGCCGCGGCCCTCTTCTTCGCGGAACACCCGCCGCAGCAGCCGGTCGTAGGCGGTCGCGGCCTCGCGGCTGTAATGGGCCTTCTTGCGCTCGTAGTACTCGCGCAGCGTCATGCCGACCCGCGAGACCGGATCGGGACACGCGCGGCTCTTCACCACCGGCGCCTCGGTCGCGACGTCGCGCATGACCTCGTCGACCAGCTCCAGCTTCCGCAGCGCCGGCCAGTCGGCATAGTCGCGCGCCCAGCGCTTGCGGCTCGACGACAGCCACACCGCAAAGGTCTCGGCGAAGTCCTCGACCGGATGCGACTGCGCGTACCACTGGTCGAGATGCTGCACGTGATCGCGGCTGGCGGGACGCGGCGCATACCAGTCCCGGTAGGCCACCGACGGGCTACCGAACACCTCGCGGTAGGCCTTCCGCCGCCGGAGCCGGTAGGCATTGTCGATCGCGTGGCCGGTCTCGTGGCGCAGCAGCTTCATGCAGCCCTCCTTGCCCTCGCCCTCGACCTCGTACATCTGCGCCCGCTCGAGCCGGGTCAGCCGCGCGTCGGCCAGGAAGAACGGGATCGCGAAGCCGATCACGCCGTCGGGGGTGAACCAGTCGGTCGACAGCCAGACGTGTGGCCGGAACCGCAGACCGGCCTGCTCCAGCTCGTGGTTCAGCCGCTCGACGCAGGCCTCCAGCGGCGTCCCCTCGATCCGCAGGCCCAGATCGCGGATCCGGACCGAGAGCAGTTCCTCGCGCGGCAGTCCGTGCCACCAGTGTGCGCTCGGTTCGCGACGCGGTCGGCTCGACACACCCATGGACGCGACCATAACGCGGTGTGCGGTCCCGGTCGAACGATGCACCGCGCCTGTCGTCGAGTGGACTGCCCCCACCAAGGGGGATACCTTCCGACGCCCGCCCCCCTCTCGTCTCCCTTCGGCCGCCCGAGATGAACCGACCGCTCCGCCTCGCACTCTCGCTCCTGTTCGTCGCCGCGGGTTCGCTCGCCCTGGTCGGCTGCGGTGATTCCGATGCCGGAGGGGCGACGCGCATCGCGGTGATCCCCAAGGGCACGACGCACGAGTTCTGGAAGGCCATCGAAAAGGGTGCCCGCGGTGCGGCCGAGGAACTCGGTGTCGAGATGATCTGGAAGGGCCCGATCCAGGAGGACGATCGCGCCAGCCAGATCAAGGTCGTGCAGCAGTTCGTCACCCAGCGCGTCGACGGCATTGCGCTCGCCCCGATGGACAACGTCGGCCTCGCCCGACCGGTCGCTGCGGCGCGGAAAGCCGGGATCCCGGTGGTGGTCTATGACTCGGGCCTCGACGGCACGCCCGGCCAGGACTACGAGGCCTACGTGGCGACCGACAATCTCGAAGGAGGACGGATCGCCGGGCGCAAGCTTGCCGAGCTGCTCGGAGGGTCCGGCAAGGTCGTGATGCTCCGCTACCAGGCGGGCTCGGCGAGCACCGCACTGCGCGAACAGGGCTTCCTCGAAGCGATCGGCGCGAACTCCGGGATCGAGGTGCTGTCGTCGGATCAGTACGCCGGCGCGACCATCGGCGAAGCCAAGACCAAGGCGTCGAACCTGATGAACGTGCTGCGCGAGGCCGACGGGGTGTTCTGCCCGAACGAGTCGGTGACCGTCGGCATGCTCGGTGCGCTCAGGCAGGAGGGGCTCCTCGAGGCCGTCCAGTTCGTTGGATTCGACAGCTCGGAGACACTGGCCACGGCGCTCGAAGCGGGCCAGATCGAAGCCCTGGTGCTCCAGGATCCGGTGGACATGGGCGCGCGCGCCGTGCGCACGCTGGTCGCCGCGATCCGCGGTGAGAGCTACGAGGTCGAGGTCGACACCGCGATCGCCGTCGCGACTCCCGAGAACCATGCCGAGCCCGACATCGCTCGCCTGCTGCGGTGAGTGACACCCCTAGGACAGCGGAGCCGCGGCTCGTCGCACGGGGCCTGCGCAAGGTCTTCGGGCCGACCGTCGCGCTCGACGACGTGTCGTTCGAGATCGGCGCCGGCGAGGTGCATGCGCTGCTCGGCGAGAACGGCGCCGGCAAGAGCACGCTGCTGAAGATCCTGGCCGGCGTGCATTGCGCGGACCACGGCACGGTCGAGATCGAAGGACGGCGCTGGCAGCCTTCCGATCCCGACGCAGCACGCCGCGGCGGGCTCGCCATGATCCACCAGGAGCTGGCGTTGGCACCGCACCTCGACGTCGCGGAGAACGTGATGCTCGGGATCGAGCCGACCCGCGGACCGCTCATCGACCACCGCCGACTTCGTGACCGGGCGCGCCAGGCGCTGGCCCGGGTCGGCCGCAGCGAACTGCCGCTCAGGGCCCCCGTGAGCACGCTGGGCATCGCCGACCGCCAGCTGGTGGAGATCGCCCGCGCGGTGGCGCTCGGTGCTCGGATCGTGGTCCTCGACGAACCGACCAGCAGCCTCGGCAAGGGAGATGTCGAGCGCCTGTTCACGCTGATCCGCGAACTGCGCGACGAAGGCACGTCGGTGGTCTACGTCTCGCACTTCCTCGAAGAGGTGCGAGCCGTCGCCGACCGCTTCACGGTGCTGCGTGATGGCAAGACGATCACCAGCGGCGCGGTGGCGGAACACGACGACCAGGCGCTGGTCCAGGCCATGGTCGGCCGGGAAGTCGAGGACTTCTACCCTCGGTCGACGCGCACCCCCGGCGAGACCCTGGTGGAGATCCAGGCGGTCACTGGCGCCCCCACGCCGCGTTCCGCATCGCTGGCATTGCGCCGCGGCGAGGTGGTCGGCATCGCCGGCCTGGTTGGAGCCGGCCGCACCGAGTTCCTGCGCGCGATCTTCGGCCTCGACCCGATCCGTTCGGGCTCGGTCTCGGTTGCGGCCTTCGGCAACCTGCCCGCGGACCGACCCGACCGACGGTGGCTGGCCAGGATCGGCATGGTCAGCGAGGACCGCAAGCGCGAGGGCTTGGCGCTCGACCTCTCGGTGGCGGAGAACATGACGCTTCCGTCGCTGGACCGCTTTCTGTCGCCGCGGGCCCTCGAGGCCCGCAGCCGACCGTTCATCGACCGCCTCGGCATCCGTTGTGCGACTCCTGCGCAACCGGTCGGTGCACTGTCGGGAGGGAACCAACAGAAGGTCGCAGTGGCCCGGCTCCTCGACGCGGACGTCGACGTCCTGCTGCTCGACGAACCGACACGAGGCGTCGACGTCGGCGCGCGGGCGACCATCTACTCCGCGGTCGACGACCTGGCCCGCGGTGCCGACGGAAAGCCACCGCGGGCGGTGCTGATCGTCTCCAGCTACCTCCCCGAACTCCTCGGCACCTGCGACCGCATCGCGGTCATGACCCGGGGACAGCTCGGCCCGGCCCGCCCGGTCGGCGAACTCGACGAACACTCGATCCTGCTCGAAGCCGTTGGCTCCGCATCATGAGCGCAGCGCCCCCTGAAGCATCCGGCCCGAACCCGGGCGGACCGTCTCCTTTTCGCAGCCTGCTCAGTCGCCTCGGACCGCTGCTCGGGCTCGTCGCGGTCTGGTCGCTGTTCGCCGTGACGGTGAAGGAAGGCAACTTCATCACTTGGGAGAACCAGCGACTGATGCTCCTGCAGACCGCGATCGTCGGGACCGCGGCCGTAGGGGCGACGCTGGTGATCGTCTCCGGAGGCATCGACCTGTCGGTCGGCTCGGCGATCGCTCTCGGTACGGTGGTCGTCGCGCTGCTGCTGCAGGCCGGAGTGCCGCCGTTCCTCGCCGGCCTCGGCGGCACCGTGTTCGGGGCGCTCGTCGGGGCCGCGATCGGGGCCATGGTCACCGGACAGATCGCTGCGGTGTCGGCGTTCCTGGTCGCGGGCAGCCTCGTATCCTGGGTCGGCGGCGCCCTCGAGCTGTCTCTCTGGGTGTCGATCCCGGCGGCAGCCGCCGTCGGCGCAGCCGCGTTCTGGTGGACCGCGCGATCCGGCGTCGCGCGCATTCCGCTGTCGCCATTCATCGTCACCCTCGCGCTCTGGGGCGGCCTGCGCGGGATCGCCAAGGGCCTCGGCGACAACAAGCCGGTCTACCTGGAAGCAGGCTCCGATCCATGGCTCGTGGACCTGATGGTCAACCAGGAAAGCGGCCCCTTCGCCGTGGCCGCGCCGGGCGTCTGGATCATGTTGGCAGTCGCCACGTTCACGGCACTGCTCCTACGCCACACGCGCTTCGGGCGGCACGTCTACGCGATCGGCTCCAACGAAGAGACCGCGCGGCTCTGCGGCATCCAGGTGGAGCGCCGCAAGATCGGCATCTACGCGTTCGCCAGCGCCTGTGCCGGCCTCGCGGCTGTCCTGCAGTTCAGCTACCTGGGCTTCGGAGACCCCACCAGCGCCAGCGGCCTGGAACTCCAGGTGATCGCAGCGGTGGTCATTGGCGGCGCGAGCCTGGCCGGCGGCGAAGGCTCGGTGCTCGGCACCCTGGTCGGCGCGCTGATCATGACCGTCGTCGACAATGGCTGCACCAACCTGGAACTCGCGAATTGGGTCCAGGAGATCGTCACCGGCGCGATCATCCTCGGTGCCGTGGTCGTCGACCGGCTCCGCCACCGCTGAGCCGCGGATTCCCCCGTTCCCCCACGCTAATCTCCCCGCCCATGCAGACCCTCGGCAAGGGCCCCAGCTTCGGCTTCGGCGACCGCACCGGCCTCGCCACCCCCGGCCACGTCGCTGCGATGCAGCGCGCGGGCGACGGCATCCTGCCGCTGTTCGCGCAGCAATCGATCCGCGAGATGAGCCGCACCGGCCGCACGCCGCCCCAGGTGATGGCCGAGGCGGTGGCCGGCATGGAAGCGGCCGGCTGGAGTGGACCCTGCGGTGCCGACGCCGACCACCTGAAGACCGCTGCCGACATCGCCAGCTGCGCGGTCGCGGGCTTCCGGACCTACACACTCGACCCCTCCGACCGGCTCGACGACAGCGCGCTCGACGCCGACGCCGACACGCTGCGCGCCAAGGTCGAAGCGCTGGGCGACTCGGTCAGCTGGCTCGGCCACACGATCGGCCGTCGCGTCGAACTCGACAACGGCACCGCCTTCGAGCTCGACGAGATCGCCTGCCACCGGGTCGCGGCCCGCTACGGCCGCGCCCTCGAGCTGGTGTTCGACCTCGCCGATGCGGTCCAGGCCGCTCATGCCGAGCTGGGCACCGACTACGACATCGAGCTCAGCGTCGACGAGTCGGACGCGCCCACCTCGCTCGCCGAGCACTGGATCCTCGCCGAGCTGTGCACCCAGTCGGGCATGCCACTCGGCTCGGTGGCCCCGCGCTTCCCCGGCGCCTTCGAGAAGGGCATCGACCACCAGGGCGACGCCGCGGAGCTGCGTCAGTCGCTCGAGGACCACGCGGCGATCAGCCGGGCGCTGGGCGGCTACAAGCTGAGCCTGCACTCCGGGTCCGACAAGCTCAGCGTCTATGCACCGTTGGCCCGCGCGACCCGCGGGGCCTGCCACGTGAAGACTGCCGGCACCAGCTGGCTGGAAGGCCTACGTGCGGTGGCGCGCGTCGACGTGAAGCTGTTCCGCCGGGTGATCGCCTTCTCCCGCGGCCGCTACGCCTCCGAACGCAAGACCTACGCGCTCAGCGCCGAACTCGGACACGTGCCGGCTCCCGACCTGGTCGACGACGCGCGCGAACTCGAGAACCTCTACCTCGGCGATTGGGACCGGGTGCCGGAAGGTCGGGGCTTCACCGACCCCGGCCGCCAGATCGTCCACTGCACCTACGGCGCGGTCTGGAACGACCCGGACCTCGGCCCCGCGGTGCGCGGCGCACTCACCGCCAATGCGGACCTGCACCACACGCTGCTGGCCGACCACTTCGAGCGCCACCTCCGCGCGCTCCGCGCCGGCCTGGATTGAAGATCCCGCGATGCCCGGCACACCCCTGCTGCCATCGCAACCGGACGACGCCCTCGATCCGGCGGCGACTCTCGCGATCCTCCGCGACGTGCTCGCCGAAGCACCGTCCGGCTTCGGCCTGCCGAGCGCCGAGCGCGACGCGATCGACGCCGCCTGCGGCAAGGGCTCGGCGGTCTACGGCGAGCTCGAGGACGACGCCGCGCTGCGCCTGCTCCACGCGCTGAAGCTCGGCCCCGACGACGTGTTCGTCGACCTCGGTTCCGGCACCGGCCGCATCCCGATGCTGGCCGCGTGCGCGACTGCGGTCGGGAGCTCGATCGGCGTCGAACTCGCGACCCCGCGCCACCATGCCGCCGAACGGCTCCGCAGCGACCTTCTCGCGCGCCTGCCCGCCACCGAAAGGGAACGCCAGGGAATGCGCATCCGGTTCGAGCACGCCGACCTGCGCAGCTTCGACCTCAGCGCGGCCACGGTGGTCTACGCCGGCGCGACCTGCTTCCCCGATTCGCTGATGACCGCGCTGTGCCGCAACGTCGCCGCGACCACGCCCCGCCTACGCCGCCTCGTAGCGACCCGCCCGCTCCCAGCACCCTTCGACCGGATCTTCCCGCCGATCGCCGAACTCGACCTGCCCGCCACGTGGTCACCGCGAGTCCGCGTGCACGTGCACGGTGCGCTATCGTGAACGCGCATGGACCGTTCGTTGCCCGGAACCCCGCCATCTCCGCGCCGCCCACTCGGCAGCAGCGGCCTCCTGGTCGGCCCGCTCGGCTTCGGCGCCGCCTCGCTGGGCGAGGAGTATGGCGAGATCGACCCGCTCGCAGCGCTGCCGGTGGTCTCCGCCGCGATCGACGCCGGCATCGACCTGCTCGACACCTCGCCCTATTACGGCCGCGGCCGCTCGGAGGTGCTGCTCGGCTACGCGCTGCGTGGCATGCCGCGCGAACGCTACCGGCTGTGCACCAAGCTCGGCCGCTACGGCCCGCAGCACTTCGACTTCTCGCCGCGGCGGATCCGCGAGAGCGTCGACACCAGCCTCCACCGGTTGAACACCGACCACCTCGACATCGTGCTCTGCCACGACATCGAGTTCGTCGACATCGCGCGCATCGTCGAATCCGCACTGCCGACGCTCCGCGCGCTGCAGCGCGAGGGCAAGATCCGCGCGGTCGGCGCCTCGGCCTACCCGGTCGCCGCGCTGCGTCGCGTGGTCGTGGAAGGTGAACTCGACGTAGTCCTGAGCTACGCCAACTGGACCCTGCACAACCGGCGGCTCGGCGAGATCCTGCCGCTGTGCGCCGAGCGCGGCGTCGGCGTCATCAACGCAGCCCCCTTCGACATGCGGCTCTTGACCCACGACGAACCGCCTGCCTGGCACCCGGCACCCGCCGACCTGCGCCACGCCGTCGCCGCAGCCCGCGCAGCCTGTGAGCGCCGTGGCCAGAGCCTCGCCCGACTCGCGTTCCAATTCGCGGTCCAGTCGCGCGGCCCCGACGACCTCGCGCCCGCCACCACGGTGGTAGGCACCGCCTACCCCGAGCAGCTCCACGAATGGCTGCGCTGGGTCCACGAACCGCTCGACGCCGGCCTGCTCGCCGAGGTCGAGTCGCTCCTCGCACCGGTCCGCGACCAGGCCCGCGTCGTCGGCCGACTCGAGAACAACTGACCCGTCCCGGTCCCCACCATGCAAGCCGTCCGCCTCGAACAACCCGGCACCCTGCGCATCCACGACGTTGCCGAACCCACGCCCCCCGGCCCCGGCCAGGTCCTCGTCGCCCTCAGCCGCCTCGGCATCTGCGGCACCGACCTGCACGCCTTCCACGGCCGCCAGCCGTTCTTCGACTACCCACGCATCCTCGGCCACGAGCTGGCGGTCGAGATCCTCGCACTCGGCGAAGGCGTCGAAGGCCTCCGCCCCGGCCAGCGCGCCACCGTGATCCCCTACCTGCACTGCGGCAGGTGCCTGCCGTGCCGTCGCGGCCGCACCAACTGCTGCGCCGACATCCGGGTCCTCGGCATCCACATCGACGGCGGCATGCAGGAGCGCTTCGTGCTGCCCGCCGAGACCCTGCTGACCCACGACACCCTGTCGGCCGATGCGCTGGCACTGGTCGAGACCCTGGCCATCGGCGCGCACGCGGTGGCCCGCTCCGGCGCGACCGCCGAAGACCGCGCGCTGGTAGTCGGCGCCGGACCGATCGGCCTCGGTGTCGGCGTGCGCCTCCGGGCCCTGGGTACCCCGGTCCTGCTGCTCGACCGCTCCACGTCGCGTCTCGAAGCCGCGCGCTCGTTCGGCCTCGCCGAGCAGGTCGTCGGCGGCGACGGCGATGCCCAGGCGATCGCCGACTGGTTCCAGGGCGAAGGCCCGACGCTGGTTTTCGACGCGACCGGCAACCCCGCCTCGATGAACCGCGCAGTCGACCTCGCCGCACCGTCCGCGACCGTGGTCTTCGTCGGGCTGCACCAGGGCCAGGTCGAGTTCACCGACACCACGTTCCACAAGAAGGAGCTGACCCTGATGGCGTCGCGCAACGCCCGCCGCGAGGAGTTCGCGATCGTGCTCGACGACCTCGCCGCCGGCCGCGTCGACCCTGCACCGTGGATCACCCATCGCACCAGCCTGTCGAAGGTGGTCGACGACCTGCCGGCGTTCACCGACCCCACCGCGGGAGTCGTGAAGGCGATGCTCGACGTGGGCCAGTAGACTGCCCAGCCCATGCCACGCATCGACTCCCACGTGCACTTCTGGCGCATCGCGCAGTACGACGACTCGTGGATGAAGGGCGAGTTCGCGCCGCTACGCCGCGACTTCGGCCCGACCGACCTGAAGCCGCTGCTCGACGCCTGTGGCATCGACGGCGCGATCTTCGTGCAGGCGCAGGACGTCGCCGCCGACAACGACTGGGTCCTCGGCCTCGCCGACGAGCACTCCTGGCTGCGCGGCGTGGTGGGCTGGCTCGACCTGACTGCCGACGATCTCGACGATCAGGTGCGGCGCGCGCGCCAGGACCGCCGGCTGTGCGGCCTCCGCCACCTGACCCACAACGAGGCCGACGACGACTGGATCGTCCGGCCGGACGTCGACCGCGGGCTCGCCGTCCTCGAGCGGCACCGCCTGCCGTTCGATCTGCTGTTCTTCGTCCGGCACTGCCACCACGGCGCGACCGTCGCCGATCGCCATCCCGAGCTGCCGCTGGTCCTCGACCACCTGGGCAAGCCGCACATCAAGGCCGGCACGGTCGACGACTGGCTGCCGACGTTCCGCGCCATGGCCGAGCGACCCAACGTGGTCTGCAAGCTGTCGGGGATGATCACCGAGGCCGACTGGGCGGCGTGGACGGTCGACGACCTGCGCCGCTACGTCGACCACGCGCTCGAACTGTTCGGCCCCGACCGCCTGCTGTTCGGCTCCGACTGGCCGCCCTGCACCCTGGCCGGCGGCTACGAGCGCGCCTACGCGGCCCTCGACGAATTGTTGGCCGGACTGAGCCCGAGCGAGCGCGCGGCGATCTACGGCGACAATGCACGGCGAGTCTACGGCCTCGAAGCCTGACCCACCACCCGCTCGGTGACGAGCGCCGAGACCTTGCGGCCGCCACAGCGCAACACGAACACCGTGAACGGCGTGTCACCGCGACCACGCCAGCCGCGCTGCAGAGCCAACGCGTCGGCGGTGCGTCCACGGGTCTTCACCTCGACGACCCCGGCGTCGTGAGCGAGTAGCCAGTCGCGCACGGTCTTGTCGCGGAACGGCAGGACCTCCCGTACCGCGAAGCGCGCGAACCACGGATCGTCGAGCGGTGCGTCGGCGGTGAACAAGCCGAGGCCCGGCGCCAGTTCGAGCGCGTCGACCAACCGGGCGCCGGCAAGGCCCGCCCGTTCCAGCGCCGCGTCGGGTTCGAACAGGTAGCCGCGCGGCCGCGCATCCTCGGTCGGTGTCGCCAGACAGGGCACGCCCGCGAACCGCAGGCCGAGGTCGGCACGGCAGGCCGACCGCGGTGCGTCACCAGCCAGCGCCCCGCACCACAACACCGCCTGCCGCAACCCGACGGCGTCACCGAGCCACTCGATCTCGACACCGTGGCGCCACGGCAGCTCGTCGGGATCGAGTCCGGGCCCGAGCTTCACGGCACCCGGATCGCCCGACGTGACGAACCGCCCCATCCATTCCGGACCCGGCACCAGATCGGCGAGCCGCCACAGCCGCCGACCGGCACCATCACGCCGCGCCGGATCGAGGTGGAACGCGCGGCCATCGGCCTGACGGTCGAGCACGTCGGCGTGGACCACTCGGGCACCCGGCGCGTTGTGCCCCGCCATCACCACCCGCACCGGATCGAGGTCGACTCCCTCCGCTCGGAGTCCGGCACGCGCGAACTCACGCAGGTCGCCGCCGATGCCGCAGCAGAGGTCAGCGACCTCTTCGACGCCACCCGCGACGAATCGCTCCACCTTGGCGCGCGCGACCTGGGTGCCGGAGGCCTGTTCGCTCCCGGTCCGATCCATCAGGAGTTCGTCGACCTGCTCGAAACGATCGCGCCCGCGTCGACGCGCAGCCGCACACTCGAGCGCCGCCCCGACCAGTTCGGGAACGTGCTCCGCCCGGAGCCGCGCGACCTCCACCGGAGTCGGCCGTGCCGGGTCCGGAAGCGCGCTCGCGTCGGCCAACAGGCGCCGACCGTCCGCGTCTCGAATCAGGACGGACCAGAGATCCGCTCGCACCGGGGGTTCCATCTAGACAGTCGTCCCCCGAGGCCGTCGCCTCCGGAGCGTCCCGGAGATGGCCGACGAACCGGTCGGCGGTCCGACCGAGGGTCGGGAGGCTCCGAGTTTCGAAGGCTCCCCACCGACCTTCAACTGCGCCGTCACGTCATCCTTCGATCCATCCATCTCCCCGATGCTCCCCGCGGCCCAGACACCGACCGGTCCGGCTGGCGGCAGCGCTGTCGCTGCGGCTCCCAGCCAACCAGGTGAAGTGCGGGAGTTCCACGAGAGGCGCCGTCGCCGTCGCACACCGCGCTGGCTCCGACTCGGTCTCGTGCAGAGCATCGAGGTCTGCGTCACCAGCGTGACCGCCACACTCGGCCTGGTCCTGCTGCTGGTCTACGGCCAGACCGAGCGGGAGCGGATGGAGATCGCCCGCACCGCGAGGGCCGAGCAGGTGGTCAGCACCGCCGCACTCGCCTCGGTCGATGCCTTCCGCCAGGGCCGGCTGGGCGCGCTCCGCCACCTGACGTCGGTACTGCGTTCCGACCCCGACGTCCTCGGCGCCATCGCCTTCGGCACCGATGGTCGGACCCTGACCGACGGCACCCACGACGAGTCGATGCTGGACGTGCCCGTGCTGCACGTTCCACCACCCGGACGCATCGCTGCACTGCACGTCCAGGAGGACCGGATCCACGCCACCGCCTGGTCCATCGACGAACAGGGCGATCGGGTCGGCGGCTTCCGCGTCACCTACGAGCGCGCCCAGCTGGGTGACCACGTGCTCGGCCACAAGCGCAACCTGCTGGTCGTCGGAGTTGCGCTGCTGCTCGGGGTCGGCCTGGTGTCGTGGTTCGCGCGGCGGGCCCTGGCGCCACTGCGCGAGCTGGCGGCCGCCACCCACCGCGTCGCCGAGGGAGATCTCGAGGCGACCGTCCACGTGCGCAACGACGACGAGGTCGGCGAGTTCGCCTGGTCGTTCAATCGCATGGTGATGACGTTGCGCCAGTCGACGGTCCGGCGCGACCAACTCGAGTCGATCAACGTCGAGCTACGGCAGGCGCGCAAGGTCGCGGAGTCCTCGGCTCGAACCAAGGCCGAGTTCCTGGCCAACATGAGCCACGAGATCCGCACTCCGATGACCGCGATCCTCGGCTACGCGGAGCTGCTGGTCGAGAACCAGGATCCGGCGCAGGCCCGCGCCGCCGCCGAGACGATCCGGGACAGCGGCGAGCACCTGCTGTCGGTCCTCGACGACATCCTGGATCTGTCGAAGTTCGAAGCCGGACGGCTCACGGTCGAGGAGCTGCCGGTCGACCCGCAGGCGGTGTCACACGAAGTGGTCGCGCTCCTGCAGCGCAAGGCCGATCAGAAGCAGCTCGCCATCCGGGTCGAGCACAACGGACCGATCCCAGCGCGCATCCGCACCGACCCCAAGCGCTGCAAGCAGATCCTGCTCAACCTGGCCGGCAATGCGGTGAAGTTCACCGAGCACGGCTCGATCACGATCCGACTCGCCGTCGCCGAACGCCACGGGCGCAGCTGGCTGGCGATCCACGTGCTCGATACCGGGATCGGCATGTCGGCCGCGGCCTGTGACACACTCTTCGAACCGTTCACCCAGGCCGACTCGACCACCACCCGCCGCTTCGGCGGAACCGGCCTGGGCCTGGCGTTATCGCAACGCTTCGCCCACGCGCTCGGCGGCTGGCTCGACGTGGAGAGCACGCAGGGCGAAGGCAGCACCTTCTCGCTGTTCCTGCCGTGTACCAAGGCCGACCTCGCGACACCCTGGACCCCGAGTCCCCAATCGACACCCGGAACCGAACCGGTCGACACCTGGGACGCCGAGCTGCTCCGCGGCCGCCGCATCCTCCTGGCCGAGGACGGCGCGGACAACCGCCGCCTGATCGAGGTCATCCTGCGGAAGAGCGGTCTCCAGGTGGAGAGCGCCGAGAACGGCCGCCTCGCGATCGAGCGCCTGCTCGAAGCACGCGCCGCCGGCAAGCCGTTCGACCTCGTCCTGATGGACATGCACATGCCGGAGATGGACGGCTACACCGCGACCCGCGCACTGCGCGAGCACGGCGTCCAGACCCCGATCGTCGCGTTGACCGCGCACGCGATGAGCGGCGAGGAGGAGCGCTGCCTCGAGGCCGGTTGCGATGCCTACGCGACCAAGCCGATCCGCCGGGCGAAGCTGATCAGGGTGATCGCGCGCTGGCTCGAGCCGAACCGGGCGGGGTCCTCGGCCCCGAAAGACCGTAGCCCGTCGTAGGCCGGGAGAGGGGCCGGCCTACGCTCGTCGGACGTCCGATGGTCCGTCGTCAGCTGCTTCAGGTCACCGACCGCGTCCTCTGCGTGCGTCTACCCGGCTACCTCAGCTGCTCGTACGTCGTGCTCTACGACGACCATGTGGTCTGCGTCGATTCCGGCATGGATCCCGACGGCGGAGACATGGGCTGGGCGATGCGCCAGCTCGATCGGCCGCTCGAGCAGATCCGCTCGATCCTGGTGACCCACTGGCACAACGACCACTGCGGGGGCGCGGCGCGACTGCGAGCCCGCACCGGCGCGACGGTCTACCACCATCCCGCGGCCCGGCCCAAGCTGCAGCGTCAGGACCGGGCTCGTGGACCGCGGCGGTGGTTGGCCCGCCTGACCCCCGAGGTCGGCATGCTCGGTCCGATCCGCGCACTGCTCGACGCCGCACCGCCGATCGCGCTCGACGAAGGCCGAGAAGTCCGTGAGGGCGACAGGCTGCACCACGACTTCCTGGTGATGGAGACGCCCGGCCACGACGACGCACACCTGAGCTTCTGGTTCGAACCGGACCGCGTGCTGTTCACCGGCGATGCGCTCGCAGTTGCCGGTGACCACGTGAGCTACATGTCGCGATGGCTGACCGCCGACGTCGAGTCCGCGCGTCGCTCGATGCTCCGCTGCCTGGGAATGGACGCGCGCGCGCTCTGCCCTGGCCACCGACATCCGCTTGTCGATCCCGATCCGGCGATGCTGGAGGCGGTCGCCGAACGGACGCGACATCTCGCGCGTTGGCCGATCTACGGCTGCTGAGGCGACGATCCGTCGCGCTTCTTGCTCCCGCCGAGGATCCCCTTCAGCAGGTTCTCGGCCTGCTTCTTCAGCTCGTCCTCGGGCTTCGGTTGCTCCTTCGGCGAGTCGTCGCCGCCGCCGCCCTGCTCGCCGTCCTTCTTACGGTTGCCGCCGAGGATGCCGTTCAGCAGGCCTTGCCCGGCCTGCTTCAGCGCGTCCTCGGGCGACTTCGGCTGCTCGCCGTCCTTCTTGTCGCCGCCGAGGATGCCCTTCAGCGCGTCGGCACCCTCCTTCTGCAGGGCGTTCTTCAGGCCCTGTTGGATCAGCGCGTTCATGTCGGGCAGTGCCAGCGACGGATCGGCGAGGGTCCCGACCAGCTTGGCGCCGATCGGGGTGTCGCCGAGGTACTGCAGGACCTTCGCGCCGTCGCGATGGTTCTTCAGCATGTCGCGAACGTCGATGGTGTGGTCGATCTGGCCCGACAACGAGGTTCGACCGTCGATGCCAAACTCGCGGCCCGCGAGCGCGAGCTTCGACAGGCCGGTCTCGACGAAGCCGTCCTTCAACGTGAACGAGGTCGAGAAGTCCTTGAAGGCCACGCGGTCCTTCTGACCGACGACCTGCAGCAGCCCCGCGAGTTCAGGGGCCGGCGCGAACGAACCGTTCTCCATCGCAACGTCGCCATTGCCCGACCAGCGGTTGAGCCAGCCGAGCCAGGCCTCACCCTCAGCGGGCATCACCGGCCCCTCGAACGCCACCGTCGCGGTCATCTCGCTCTGCAGGACCGCGTTGGGCGCGGCCTCGCCGAGGCCGGCGAGGAAGGGCGCGACATACTGCAGTGCGCCGATCGCCGAGCCCACCACCCGGGCGCCGTCGAGCCCGGCCTCGATCTTCACGTCGGCAGCCTGCAGCTTGCTGGCGTCGGCGCTGAGCTTCAGCGACAGCGCGCCGCCGTCGAGCTGACCGGCCGAGGTGGTGAACGACGCGATCCCCTGGTCGAGGCGCAGGTCCGCGGCGAGACCGACCAGCGACTGGCCGGCCACCGACAGCGAGTTGCCGGTGATGCGCAGGTCGACGCCGAGCGCGCCGATCAGCTCGGCCAGCGGCGTCTCGGCGAGGTCGGCCCGCAGCGGCGCGCGCACGTCGCCCTTCACGCTGAGGCCCGAATTCTTGAGGAACTCCGGCAGCGGACCGCCGAAGTCGGCCAGGGCCGCGACGTCGAGGTCGAGCTTCAGACCGGCGCGTTGCTGGGCGTCCTTGGCGAGACCGTCGACCTTCAGGAAACCGAGGTCGGCGCGCAGTCCCGACAGGTCGAGATCCACCATCGACGCCTCGCCGGTCGGGATCGACGCCGCGACGCCCGGCTCCAACCGCCACCGCGGCGCGGAGATCGACATGCCCTTGAACATCGTACCGGCCAACCGCGGCTCCACGACCTCGACCAGGCCTTCGATCGTCAGCTTCTCGGTTGGCACGCCCGACACCTTCACGTCGGCCTCGACGTGCCCAGCGAAGGCCTCCACGGCGCCGGGCTCGGCGAAGCCCTCGACCAGCGGTCGATAGCGCTCGAGGTCGAGCCCCTTGCAGGTCAACTCCGCGTTGACCGGTGCGGTCCGCGATGCCTGCGCGTCGGCCCGCAGCTCGAGCCGGCCCGGTTCGGTGCCGTCGCCATGCGCGAGATCGGCACCGAAGTCGAGCTCGATCGACTGCGTACCGAACGGTTTGGTGACCGACGCAGTGACGTTCTCGAGCCGCTCGAGGACGCCCTTCTGCTCGTGGCGGATCTCGATCCGGGCATCGCGGAGCACCAGGTCGAGGCTGACGCTCCCGAGATCCATCGGCTCCGACTCGGGCGCCTCCGAGCCGCCGCCCTCGCCACCCTCTCCCGCTCCACCCTCTCCGCGGTCCTCGGCCGGCTTGCCGAGCTTCTGCAGGTTGACCGTACCGTCGGCCTTCTGCACCACCAGGAGACGCAGTCCGTCGAGCGAACCGCTGACCGCGATCTTGCCGGTGAGCAGACCGACCAGGCCCACGTCGCCGCGCAGCGAATCGAAGGCGAGGAGTTCGTCGTCACCCGCGAAGCCCTCGGGCTGCGCGACCCGCAGCCCGTCGACCTCGACGCCGGAGAACCAGCCGAAGCCGAACCCGTCGACCGCGACCTGGGTGTTCAGGGCGTCGGCCATCGCGACCTCGACCTTCGAACGGGCCCAGCCAGTCGACAGCAGCAGCGGTGCGAGCAGCACCACCAGCACCATCAGGATCACCACGACACCGAGGACGCGGATCCAGCGGCGGCGCTTCTTGGAGGGCTTCGGAGAGGATTCGGGCGCGGTGGAGGTCACGAGGCAGGCTTCTTTCGGCCGATGATGGGAGCGATGCCGCACGTGCCGCCCGATGCCCCACGCACTCGTCTCGAGGAGCTCGACGTAGCGCTCGCGGCATGGGCGTTGGCGGAGTGGACGGCGGCCCAGGGCGGGCAGGATAGCCCCCCACCGGCACTGCTGCAGGGGGAGCCGTTTCCCGGCTGGCGCTGGTCGCCGAGCGACGAGCTGCGGCGCCGCTGGGTCACCGGTCTGCTCGACCTGCGCGGCATGGGCATCGACCGGCGTGATGTCGATGCGGTCTTCGACGGTAGGCCGTGCCGCTTCCAGGCCCAACACCAGGAACACCAGCTGATCGTCGGGGCGCGGGCCGTGCTGACCTCGATCGAAGCGCGCGGCGCCGAGGGCGAACTGCCCGACGGGTGGACGCTGGTCGCCGCGTTCCGCACGCTGACCCGCAACGTCCGCCGCTTCCACAACAACGTGATGCGCAAGGACCAGCCGTGGGATGCGGTACGTGGCGTCGGCTATCCGCCCGCCGGCCAGCTCGGCAGCCGGCTCGACGCGTTCCATCCCGCGCACTCGTTCGGCGACGATCCGCGCACCTTCGACGCGCTGCACCCGGTGCGCCAGGCCCTGCGCATCGGCTGGCAGCTGGCACGCATCGCGCCATTCCCGGACTTCAACCTGCCGATGGCCGCGGTCGCGACCAGCGCCGCGCTGCTCGCCAGGGGCTACCCGCTGCTGGTGGTCGGCGCCCAGGATCGTGAGCACCTCGCCGCACTGGTCGCGTCACGGCGACCGACCCGCGTCGGCTGGGCCGAGGGACGACTGCTCGAGGCGGTCGAGGCGGGACGCAGCGTGCGGCAGGCGTGATCCCCGGCGATCACTCGAACCCGAGCCGCGCCACGTTGGCGAGCGCCACGTGCACGCCATCCCCGAGGACCACCCGGTCGAGGTCGACGTCGGTGCAGGGCCCGACCCGCGCCGGCGCATTGGAGACCTCCAGCCGCAGGCGACGGCCGATCCAGCCGGTGCGGGTCCGGAACACCTCGGCCAGCTCGTCGAGTTCGCCGTCGAGCAATGCCCGGAAGCCTCGGTCGACCGCGCGGCCCAGCGCGGCGACCACGGTGTGGCGGTCGAAGCGGCGACCGGTGGCGAGGGCCAACGAGCCGGCGACTTCACGCAGCTCTGGCGGGAAGCCGGTGCGGTTCACGTTGACGCCCACGCCCACCAGGTAGGTGCCGCGCACGGGCGCGGTGAAGTCGAGCAGGACGCCGGCCAGCTTGCGACCGTCGACCAGCACGTCGTTCGGCCACTTCAAGGTGAGACGTCGACCGGCAACCTCCTCGAGACCCGCCACCAGCGCCGCGGGCAGCGCCGAGGCCACCCGGCTCGGCACCGGCAGCCGCGCTCCGTCGACCCGGAACGTCACCTCGACGTCGAGACCGGCCGCGCCGCTCCAGACCCGACCCTGCCGCCCGCGGCCGGCGCGCTGTTCGTCGGCCCACACCACCAGGTCGCCCGCGAGCTCGCTGGCGGCGAGGTCCTGCGTGGACGCGCAGCGGACCACGTGGACCAGGCGCTGGAAGCGCGTGTGTGCGGCGAGGTCGGCTTCGAGGCGGGCGTCGGCGTCTGGATCCATGCGTCGGGGCGCGGGGAGGATACGCCGGTCGCTCAGGCCGGCCACCCATCACGGCCGATGACCGACGTGGAGGCAGCTCCCCGAGCCCCGGGCCCGGCCTCCACCGCGGTGATGCGATGGGCGAGATCGTGACTCCGGGAACCCCCGGCTCGGCGGGCGAAGACCCGCATTCCCCCGAGACCGCGCGGCCGCGCGGCTTCCGAGGTCTGCTTCGCAACGTCGAGGCGCTGCTCCGACGGGACGCACCCGGCCTGCACCTGCCCGCTCCACTCGACCGGGGTCGTGAGGAGCCACCGATCCTGTCGGTGCCGGCCGGCGAAGCCGACCTCCAGGCGATCCGCATCGACGGTCTCGCAGAGTGCCTCGGCGCCCTCGAACCGTTGCTGGTGCAGTGCGCCCGGCGCCTCGACGAGGCCGGCACGCTGGTTCTCGACTGCGCCGCGGCCGAGTCGCCGCTGGCGCTGCGCGAGCTGCTGGAGCCCGCGACTCCGCTCCGCCGCGGACCCGCCGCGTCGCTGGCCCGACCCGAGCGCCGCATCGAACTAACGCGCCTGCTCGACGCGCTCGAACTCGCGCAACTCCACGTCGTGGACCTGATCGAGGTGCCGGCCCGCGACCGACCCGGCCCGGGCTTCGCCGACGCCGTGCAGACCGCCGGCTACGGCGCCGCGCGCTGGCTCGGCCCACCTCCGCCCGACCGATACCTGGTGGTCGCCCGCAAGACCCCGACCTGCAGCGGGACGTTGGTCCTCCTGCAGGATCGCTCGGAGCTGCCGCGTCGCGACGCAGACCACGGCCTGCCCGCCGACTGGGAGGTTCTACCGACCGCGCACACTCCGCAGGCGATCGACCGCGCGATCTCCGAGTCCCGCGGCGAGCTGTTGCTGTTCGCCACCACCGCAGGCCTCGCCGGCACGACCGGTCGCGAGGGGCTGCTCCGCGAACTGCTCGCCGAGCTGGAGTCGGGTCCGGTCCGGGCTCTCGCGGTCGCCGACGGCGCGCCGCACTCGCTCACGGGGCTGTGCCTGGCGCGCCGCGAAGCCCTGCGTGCGGGCCCACTCTCTGCGGGCCACCCCGACCATCTGCCGACCGCCGTCGAGGATTTCCTGCTACGGCTGGATCGACTCGGCCGGCCGGTCCGCGAAGTCGGTCCAGCCGAGCACGCGCCGCGGACGCACGACGATGCGCTCGACCTCGCCAGGCTCGCCGCACGTTGGCCGCAACTCCGGGACCCCACGAACGACGGCCGAGCACGCCTGCCGCAGCGGCCCGACGAACCGCAGCGCATCAGCCTGTGCATGATCGTCCGCGACGAGGAGGTGTTCCTCGGCGAGTGCCTCCAACGCGCCCGCCCGTTCGTCGACGAGATGGTGGTGGTCGACACGGGATCGACCGACCGGACCCGCGAGATCGCCGCGGAAACCGGCGCACGGGTCCTCACCGCGGACTGGCACGACGACTTCGCCGCGGCGCGCAACGTCGCCCTCGAGGCGGCGACCGGCGACTGGGTGCTGGTCCTCGACGCCGACGAGTTCCTCGATCCCCTGGACGCCGGCCGGGTGCGCGACGCCGTCCGCACGCCGCGCGCGATCGGCTTCAACCTGCGCATGCAGAGCCTGGTCGGCGACGGCACCGAGGCGATCGCCGACGTATGGCTGCTGCGGCTGTTCCGCCGGCTGCCGGGCGTACACTTCCAAGGCCGGATCCACGAGCAGGTCTGGCCGTCGCTGGCGGCAGTGGCGGCGGCCCACGACCTGGTGGTCGGCGAGGTCGAAGCGACGATCGTCCACCACGGCTACGTCGACCGGATCCAGGCCGCGCGCGCGAAGCAGCAGCGCAACGAGCGACTGTTCCTGCTGCAGCTGGAAGAGCGCCCCGAAGACGTCTACACGCTCTACAAGTACGGCGACTTCCTCCGATCGCTGCCCGATCGCAGCACCGACGCGCAGGAGGTCCTGGAACGCGGCCTCGACCTGCTGTTCGAGACCCCGCCCGCAACCGTCGCCCAGCTACCGTTCGCCGGTGAGCTGGTGGCGCTCTGCGCGCTCGACCTGCTGCGCGGCGGCGCGCCGACAGCCGCGCTGCAGCTCTGCGAGCGCGGCCTGCGGCTGGTGGTGCCGACGCCTCACGTCCACCAGGTCGCCGGCTCCGCAGCGCTCGCCGCGGGTCGACCGCGCGACGCCCTGCGCCATCTCCATGCCTGTCTGGAGTTCGCCGGCCGCACGCTCTGTGTGCCGGTGCAGCGAGGTGTCACCGGCGCGACCACCTGGACCGGCATCGCCGAGTGCTGGTCGATGCTGGGCGACGGTTCCCGCGCCCGCCGCGCACTCGACCACGCACTCGCCCTCGACCCGGCCCACGAGGCAGCGACCCTCCAACTCGCCCGCCTCGAACTCGGCCGCCACGATGCCGGGGCCGCGCTCGGCGCGCTGACCGATCTGCTGGCGCGAAGACCCGACAGCCAGCCGGCCTGCGCCGCGGCGGCGCGGATCCTGCGTGCGCTCGGCCACGAGGTCGAGGCCGAGGCGATCGAGCGGCGGATGATCACGGTGGGCGTCTGATCACCTCCCAGGGACGCGGTCGGAGCCCGCAGCGCTGGCGCCGCGCTCCTCCCGAGGCTTCGATGGTGCCTTCCCGACCTCGGAAGGAGGCACCATGCAATTCCCCATCGTCGACGTCGCACTCGGCGTCGTGTTCCTGTTCGTCACCTTGAGCATGATCGTCTCGGCGGGGGTCGAGGCGATCGCGTGGTTCACCAACCGCCGGTCGAAGCACCTCCTCCAGTCCCTCAACCGGCTACTCGACGGGACCGACGACGAGCGCAAGGCCGGGACGCTCACCGGCGAACTCCTGTCGATGCCCAGCATCGGTGCTCTGCCGAGCGCGACGACCGACGACCGGCGCTGCCCGCCGAACATCGAGCCGGCGGCGTTCGCCCACGCCGTGCTCGGCATGCTCGCGCGCAGGCACGGCGCGCCGTTCGAGTCGGTCGCGCAGCTCGAGGCGGCAATCGGCACGCACGTGCCGGAGAACCTGCGGGCTCCGCTGCTGGCATCGCTCCGGCGCACGGAGGACGTGATCGACACGGCCTCGACCGGCGTCGCCGACTGGTTCGACACCGCGATGAAGCAGGCGAGTGCCTGGTACCGCCAGAGCATCCACAAGATCACCCTGGCCGTCGCGCTCGTGGTCACGGTGGCCGCCAATGCCGACGTGTTGGAGATCAGCCAACGCCTGTGGACGAGCCCGGCGCTGCGCGCCTCGGTGGCCCAGGCCGCCGAGAAGCTGGTCGAGGAGACCACGCCTGCCACTGCGACCAGCGACACGCTGAACATGCGGGTCCAGCAGATCGAGACCGCGCTCGCCAAGGCAGACCCGCTGCCGCTCGGCTGGAAGACCCTCCCGCAGCGGCTTCCCGACTGGCTCCGCAAGGTGTTCGGCCTGCTGCTGACCTGGGCCGGCCTGTCGCTCGGCGCACCCTTCTGGTTCGACGTGCTGCGGCGACTGATCGGACTGCGACAGCCGAACACCTCCGGCGGTGCGGCGCGAGGCAAGGCCCCCGATGCAGCGTCGAAGCCCTGAGGCCGCCGAGGACCCGCCGACGGCTCATCGCGTACGCGCGGCGGACTTCAGCTCCGCCAACCGCGCCTGCATCCGCGCCGTGACTTCCGGCTCCTCGTCGTAGAGGTTGCGCGTCTCGCCCGGATCGGCTTCGAGGTCGTAGAGCGCGTAGCGGTAGCCGGCCTCCTTCTGGTAGGTCGGCGAACCCTTGGCCCGCTCGTCGTTCCAGTCGACGAACTTCCAGCGACCCATGCGCAGGCCAGTGGCGCGGCCGCTCGCCTCCTCGAGGTTCCAACTGCGGCCCTCGGCACCGTCGACGCCGAGCAGTGCTCCGAGCACGTCCTGGCTGTCGGGGAACTCGTCGTCGCGCAGTTCCTCGCCGACCAATGCCGCGAAGCTGTGCGCGAGGTCGATGGTGTTGACGACCTGCTCGGACACGCCGGGTGCGATGCGACCCGGCCACCAGGCGATGAAGGGCGTGCGCGTGCCGCCCTCGTAGGGGCTGTACTTGCCGGCGTTGTAGGGGCCAGCAGGCCGATGATCGCCGAGTTCCTCGACCGCGCCGTCCTGGTAGCCGTCGTCGAGCACGGGCCCATTGTCGCTGCAGAACACCACCAGCGTGTTCTCGGCCAGGCCGTGCTCGCGCAATGCCGCGATGATCTGGCCAACACTCCAGTCGAGCTCCACGATCGCATCGCCGCGGTAGCTCATCGCCGACTGCCCTTGGAATCGCTCGTTGGGCATCCGCGGCACGTGGATGTCGTGGCTGGCGAAGAACAGGAAGAACCGCTCGTCCTTGCGTTCGGCGATCCAGCGCTTCGCCCGGTCGACGAAGTCGATCGCCAGGTCCTCGTCGCGCCAACGCGCCGCCTCGCCGCCGCTGAACCAGCCGATCCGCGAGATGCCGTTGTGGATCGCCTGGTTGTGGCCGTGGCTCCAGTCCATCTTCAGCTCGTCGCGGTGGGACTTGCCGTTCGGCTGACCCGGCTGCTCGGTGACCAGGATCGGATCCTCCGGGTCGAGGTTCGGCACCCGGTGGTCCTCGACGTAGACCGACGGAATCCGGTCGTTGGTGGTCGGCAGCAGGAAGCAGTGGTCGAAGCCGATCTCGAGCGGGCCCGGCTTGATCTCGCCATTCCAATCCGGCGTCGGATCACCCAGTCCCAGGTGCCACTTGCCGATCACCGCGGTCGCGTAACCGGCGCGCTGCAGCACCGACGCTATCGTCGGCGTGCCGGGCGTGATGATGGCCGGCGCCAGCGGCGGCGCGATCCCCGAGCGCTTCTCCCGGAACGCCCACCGCCCGGTCAGGAACGAGTAGCGCGTCGGCGTGCAGGTGGCCGACGAGCAGTAGCCGCTGGTGAACCGCAGCCCCTCGGCGGCGAGCGCGTCGATGTGCGGGGTCTCGACGCCCATCGCTCCCTGGCAGCCGATGTCGCCGTAGCCGAGATCGTCGGCCATGATCACGACGAGGTTGGGGGGTGCGTCCTGTGCCGGAGCGCGGGCGACGGCGAAGCAAAGGGCGAGGGAGGACAGGACGGCGCGAACCGCCCCAGTGCGAAGAGCCGCGAGCATGGATGACAAGCACACAGCGTGCGGCCTCTCGATGCACGGATCGGGAGCAGATCAAGACATGTCGACGGTGAGGACGACTTCGGTGACGACCGGCTTCTGGGCCAGGTCGAACCAGGGGCCGGCCACGTTCTTGCCGTCGGGTCCGTCCGGGTAGTGCAGGCGCCAGCCACGCGGCTCGAGAGCCGGGAAGCAGAAGCGGCCTTCGGCGTCGGCAACGATCTCGGTGGGCATGTTCTCCGCATCGGCCCCGCTCGGCGCCACGCAACGACGCAGGATCACCAGCGCGCCAGGCACGGTCGCACCGTTGCGGGTCATCACCGTGCCCTCGATCCGGCCAGCCGCGACGGTCCGCAGCGGCGGCAGTTCGAGCGTTCCGGAAGCCGGCAAGCGAACCGCCTCGCTCATGCCGAACGCTTCGCGGCTCGACGCACGGAATCGATGCGCCGCGTCCGGGCCTGCCCACCAACCCCGGAACTCGAAGCGCCCGTCGGGTCTCGAGCGGGTCGACGCCGATGCATACCTTCCTTTCGCGTCGAGCGCCTCGACCAGCGCGTGCGCAATCGGATGCCCGTCCCGGTCGACGACTCGTCCTACCACCGCGATCGCTCGCCGGGCCACGAACTCGTGGACGGCATCGGGATCCGACTTCACGGTGACCTCCCCGCGATGACTCACCCGATCCCGGGTTCCGGGATCCAATGCGTAGGAACGGTCCCCGGACCGCAGCGTGACGCGTGCGCCCGGTGCGACCCCGACCCGAGCTTCGAACCGTCCCTCGGCGTCTGTCACGACCCGCAGCTCCGGGAGCCGCCACTCGGTGGAGATCGCCAGTTCCAAGCCGGCGACCTGGCCACCCTCGCCATCGGACACGACTCCGTGGAGTACTTGACGATCATCGGGAACGACCGCGAACTCGAAGCGACGCTCACGCTCGTGGTCGGCCTCGGAACTCCGAACCCGGCGGATCTCCGTCGGATCGAAGGCAAGCCCCGGTACATAGGGCCTTCCGCTGGAACACTCGGTGTCCAGTGGGAGACCTTCGAGACGACACAGACCGTCGACGCCGAAGCGAGCTTCGACGAGTGGTGTCGGCATCGCCTCGCCGGACCCCTTTCGAGTCCAAGAGAGCCAGGCGACCGCGGCGCGACTCTGGTCTTCGTCGAGGCCGCGAAGCGAGAGTTCGAAGACCGCACCGGTCGCAGGCGAGAGCACGAATTCCAGGTCCGTCCGATCGCGCAGGTGCAACCGCTGCTCCGCGAGCTGATGACCTGGCGACCAGACCCGTACGCTGTTGGGTCCGAGCAGGGCCTTCTCCAACACGAAGCGACCCTCGTCGTCGGTCACGCAGCGCGACTCCTTGGCATACACATACCAGTCGTATGCCACGTCGTGGTCGGAGACCACGTGGGCGCCTGCCACCGGCTGTTCGACTTCGTCGACCACGCGACCCGTGATCGTCCCGGCAGCGAAGACACGCAGTCCGAGGTGAGCCACCGTCTGGTCGGACGCGAAATCGACCCAGGCCCATGCTGTGTTGGTACCCGGTGCCGTCGCACGCACCACGCAACGACTGCTTCGCGGTACTCCGGTCAGCACGAACGCACCCGACCCGTCCGTTCGGCCGCGCGCGACCACCTCGCCCCAGTACTCCGCCCAGACCTCACCGGCGACGAGCGCCTGTCCGAGCGGTCCGATGACGGTCCCCTCGATGCGGCCCGTCGCGGCTGCCTGCTGAGCCGAGCACCACGATGCGAGGACGAGGAAGGAAGTCGACAGCCAACGTTCGAGCTGGTTCACGCGACGAGCATGAGGCTTCGCGAGGAGAACCTCACGGCCGACTCGACCGATCGAGTGACCCCCTCGCGTTCACGTCGGCCCATTCCTTCGCGCTTTCCGGCGCAATGCCCGACTCCCGCCTACTTCAACGCCGCGAGATCCTCCTTCAGCCGCGACGCCGCCACCGCCCGCAGCCCCTTGCCCAACGGAAAGGTCTCGCTCCCGGCATGCACGACCTCGAGCCGGTCGAGCCCGAGATCCTGCATCGCGATCCGCATCGACGGGGTGACCGACGGCGCGCTGCTCCGCTTGAACTCGAAGCCGATCCGATGCCGACCGCGGACGATCAGCAGGTCGAGTTCCGCCCCGGCCTGGGTTGCCCAGAAGTAGCACTCCGAGCGGCGCGCCCCGAGGCGTCGAACGACCTGCTGCAGCATGAACCCCTCCCAACTCGCGCCGAGCTTCGGATGCCGCTCGACGTCGATCTGCTCGGTGAGTCCGAGCAGTGCATGCAGGATGCCGCTGTCGCTCAGATACACCTTCGGCGACTTCACCTGCCGCTTGCGCAGGTTCTCGTGCCACGGCTGCAGCTGCTCGACGGCGAAGGTCGCGGTCAGCTGATCGAGGTAGCGGCGCACGGTCGTGTGCGAGACCCCGAACGACCGCGCGAACTCCGAACCGTTCCAGATCTGGCCGTGGTAGTGCGCCAGCATCGACCAGAAGCGCCGTAGCGTGGTCGCGGGAGTGCTGATCCCGAGCTGCGGCACGTCGCGCGTGAGGAAGGTATCGATGAAGTTCTCGCGCCACTCGCGGCTGTCGGCATCCGACCGGGCGAGGAACGACCGCGGCAGCCCGCCTCGGATCCAGAGGCGGTCGCGTTGGTCGGCGGACACCTCGTCGATGCCGAAACCCTCGACGCGTAGATAGGAGATCCGACCTGCGAGGCTCTCGGAGGTCTGGCGCAGCAGATCGGGCGAGGCGCTGCCGAGGACCAGGAAGCGAGCCGGCGTGCGCGGCCGGTCCGCGAGCACCCGGAGCACCGGGAACAGCTCGGGGCGGTGCTGGATCTCGTCGAGGATCACCAGTCCGCGCAGCGGTTCGAGCGCGAGCAGCGGATCCGTCAGCCGGGCGACGTCGGCCGGGTTCTCGAGATCGAACGCGTGGACTCGGGCCTCGGCTCGGTTGGCGGCGAACTGCCGGGCGAGGGTCGTCTTGCCGGTCTGACGCATTCCCAGCAGACCGACCACGGGATTCCGGGCCGTCCGCCGGCGGAGTTCGCTCAGAAGGGTCGACCTCGAGAGATCTGCCACACCTTGTAAATTGAACGCACCCCGTTCAATTTGCAAGGTGAGCCCTCGTCAGCCCGGAGACGACAGCCGACCCGGCAAACCCAACCGCGAGGTCCGGCGGACCCGCTATCCTCCCCGCCATGCGCAAGCTGCTCTCCGGCGTCCTCGCCGCAGCCCTGACCCTGTCCCTCGCCGCCCAGGAGCCCGAGGGCGACGCCGACCCGTCGCTGCAGGACCTGCAGTCGTTCATCCAGTGGATGAACGAGTACGAGCAGGGCGCGATCCGGCTGATGAAGGAGCTGATGCTCGACGAGGAGGTGCTCGCCGACGCCGACCAGCGGATGCAGAAGCTGGCGGCGTGGAACAACCTCGCGGCGGCGAAGCAGTTGTTCCGCGCGGCGACCACCGATCCGAAGCCCGCCGGAGCGCGGTCCTCGGCCGACAACCTCGACTTCCAGGCCGAGCTCATGCCGTGGAAGATCCGCGCCTTGGCGCGCAAGCACCTCGCCGCGATGGAGCTGCCGCAGCTCGACGAGTGGCTGCGCTCGCACCTGGCGAGCAACAAGCTGCGCGACGACGACGGCGAGGAGGCGCGGCGCAACGTCGACGCGGCGCTGCAGATCCTCGGCGCGCGCGGCACCACCGGTGGCAAGCTGGAGCTGGTCAAGGCGGTGTGGTCGATGCCGCCCGCGCTGCGCCTGCGCGCGATCGACGTGTTGAGCACCACCGCCGACATCGGCCTCGTCCCGACCTTCCTCGACAAGCTGAAGGACAAGGACGACGACGTGCGGATCGCCGCGGTGAACGCGCTCGGCACCGCGATGGCGCCGCACACCGACGAGACCACCCAGACCGAGATCCCCGAGGACTTGGCGAAGACCCGCGACGAGGTCATCGACGCGCTGCAGAAGGTGCTGCAGCGCGACCGGGTCTGGCAGGTCCGCGCCGCCGCGGCACAGAACCTCGCCAAGCTGAAGACGCGCTTCGCGATCCCGGCATTGATCGCGGGCTACGACCAGGAGCTGCGCAACAAGAAGGACCCGTGGGCGATGGACACCCGCCTACACCGGATCCTGGAAGGTATGACCGGGATGTCGATCCCGCCGGGCAGCGCAGCGCCGTGGAAGGACTTCTGGAAGAACGAGGGCGCGTCGTTCCGCTTCGCCGCCGCCGGCGAGCGCGCCAGCCAACCCGGCGACGACACGCGCTACTCGAAGTTCTTCCGGATGGACCTCGACTCCGACCGGCTACTGTTCATCGTCGACTTCTCCGGCTCGATGAAGGAGCCGATCACGCTGAGCTCGGGCACCACTTCGACCAAGGCCGGCGAGACCACCACCAAGGCCAAGCTGGTGGTCGACGAGCTGCGCCGCATCGTGATGTCGCTGCCCGACGGCTCCTACTTCAACGTGGTGGTGTTCAGCGACGGCGTCCGCGTGTGGCGGCCGACCCGCGGTGGCCAACCGGAGCTGGTGCGGCTCACCGACGAGACCCGCGACGACCTGCTGGGCAGCTTCCTGTCGAGCATCGAGCCGCGCGGCCCCACCAACCTCTACGGCGCGCTCGACACCGCGATCGGCTTCGCCGGCCGCGGCCTGCACGACAAGCACTACGCGCTCGGCTTCGACACCGTCTACGTGCTCAGCGACGGCGCCCCGAGCTACGGCCCGGTGACCGACAAGGACGAGATCCGCCGGCTGGTCCGCGAGACCAACCGCCTCAAGCGACTGACCATCCACTGCGTGACCTTCGGCGCGCAGAACGACACCGACTTCCTGCGCCTGTTGGCGGAGGAGAACGGCGGGCGACACATCCACGTGGACTGACCGGACGTCCAGCCGGGAGCGGTTCCTGCACCCGCGCGCAGGCGTGCGGCTACCATCGCTCCATGCTCCGGCCGTCGATCGCCATCGCCCTCCTGACCGCGCTCCCGCTCGCGGCACAGATGACCTGGGTCCCCGAGCCGGTGACGGGGTCACCGCCGAACCCGCGCGCCCAGGTCGTGGCGGTGCAAGACACGCTGCGCCAGCGGTTGGTGGTCTTCGGTGGCCTCCAGCTCGTCCCCGGCACGCAGTTCCAGGACACCTGGGAGTGGGACGGCACGCGCTGG
Source organism: bacterium (assembly GCA_030432695.1). GTDB lineage: Bacteria > Planctomycetota > UBA1135 > UBA1135 > UBA2386 > JAUILN01. The sequence continues at coordinate 185,423 of JAUILN010000007.1, forward strand.
CGCCGCGTCGCCACCACCGGCCCCACGCTGCGGAGCGCCTACGCTGCGGCGTTCGATGCGGCGCGCGGCCGCGTGGTGTTGTTCGGCGGCTTCAGCAGCGCCCTGTCCGGCCAGCGCTTCGCCGACACCTGGGAGTGGGACGGCGCGAGCTGGCAGCAGCGCAACGTCACCGGCCCTCCGGGCCGCACCGCCGCAGCGATGGCCTACGACGCGCGCCGACAGCGCATCGTGATGTTCGGAGGCACCGGCGCCGCAGGGGCCAACCTCGACGACGTGTGGGAATGGGACGGCACGAGCTGGACCCAGCGCACCAACGGCTACGCGAACGGCGCACCGGTGGCGCGTACCTCGGCGACCCTGTCCTGGGCACCGCCGCTCGGCGGTTGCGTGCTGGTCGGCGGCTCCTCGCCGGCCCGCGGCGTCCGGGGCGACGCGTGGCTGTGGGACGGGATCGGCTGGCGGTCGCTCGGCTTCGGGCCCGCGGTCATGGACCACGGCGCAGCCTGGGACGAGGCCCGCGGTCGGCTGGTCGTCCACGGTGGCTACGACGGTCGCGACGAGAGTCCCGAAACCTGGGAATGGGACGGCTCGACCTGGCTGCCGCAGCCCCCTGCGCTACCGGTGGCCGGTCACACACTGGTCTACGACCCGCGGCTCGGTCGGGTGTTGCGCTTCGGTGGCTTCCAGAACCCGGGCGGCGTGGTCAGTGACCTCTCCGGGCTGCGACAGACCGTCGCCGATCAGGTCGTCACCGCCGGCGCCGCGTGCAGTGCGAGCAACCCGCCTCCGAACCTGGCCACCACGTCTCGCCCATTGCTCGGCGCGTCGGGCTTCGCGCTGCTCGTCACGCGGGCCGGCCCGCTGCTCCCGGTGATCGCCGTGCTGTCGCCGAGCCAGGGCAATGGTCAGGTCTTCGGCAGTTGCACCGTGGTCCCCGACCTCGCGAACGCGGCGCTGCTGTTCGGTCTCAGCGACCTGTCGGGCTCCGCCGCATTGGCGTTGCCGATCCCGTTCGACGCGGCGCTGCGCGGCGCGACCCTGTTCCACCAGACGGTCGTGCTGGTCCCCGGTGGCCCGCTGAACGGCGTCGGCGCGCTCAGCAACGCGCTCGCGACCACGCTGGGCGACTGAGGAATCGGCGACCTACGCACAAGACGTACACCCGGTGCCAGGCACCAGGTGTACATCTTCCGCCACCATGTCCGACCTCCACCTCGTCCTCGGCAACAAGAACTACTCCTCCTGGTCGATGCGCCCGTGGCTGGCGCTGCGCCACTTCGACATCCCGTTCAGCGAGGAGACGATCTGGCTCGACACACCCTCGGCTCGCGAGGAGAAGCTGCGCCACTCGCCGGCCGCGCGGGTGCCGATCCTCCGCCACGGGGACGTCACCGTGTGGGACTCGCTGGCGATCTGCGAGTACGTCGCCGAGCTGTTCCCCGAGCATGCGCTGTGGCCGCGCGACGCCGCGACCCGCGCCCGTGCCCGCTCGCTGGTCGCCGAGATGCACGCCGGCTTCGCGGCGTTGCGCGGCGAGATGCCGGTGAGCTGCAAGCGCAGCCGACCGCTCGGTCGACCGATGAGCGATGCGTGCCAGGCCGACGTCGAGCGGATCACCGCGATCTTCGCCGACGCGCAGGGGCCGTTCCTGCTCGGCGAGTGGTGCCTGGCCGACGCGTTCTACACGCCGGTCGCGAGCCGCTTCCGCAGCTACGGCGTGCAGCTCGAGGGCGTCGCCGCCGACTATGCGTCCGCGGTACTCGGCACGGCGGCCGCCAAGGCCTGGCATGAACTCGGCGCCGCGGAGACCCACGTGCTGGCACCGTACGACGCGATCCCGTGAGCGGACTCGACCCGCGGTGCGACGCGGTCAGCGCACGGCGCCGCGCCACACATTGGTGAAGGCTCCGGCGACCGGATTCGTCGCCGGAACACCCAGGCCCTGCACTCCGACCTCGAGACCGACGAGACCGGGATCGTTCGGGATCGGCATCCCGATCGCGGAACCGACCGGCACCGCGGTCGGCGACAGGAATAGCAGCGGCTGGATGCCGGCGAGCGACACGCCGAACGGCGGTAGGAAGAACGTCCCGTCGAGGAAGCCGAGCCACGCCGCCGACAGTCCGACCGGCCCACGGATGGTGAAGCGCATCGTGGTGCCGACCACCGGCGTGCCGGTGAAGGTCAGCCAGTAGCTCGCGCGCTCGTAGGCGCCCATGTCTGGAAGCGCCACTCCCACGAGGGCGTGGTCCAGCACCCGGGACGCGTCCTTGCCATCGCGTGCGGTGCCGATCGCGGTGGGCAGGTGCGCCGCGCCGAGCAGCGGCGACGCCGCCCCCAGTTCGAAGTCGCCCAGCGAAGCGTTGCGGAAGGCTGGCGCGACCGCGCGGTTGCCGTTGGTGCCGGCGAAGCCACCGTCGGAGTGGAACACGTTCCCCGCGGTCAGCGGTGCCGCGAAGCCGGCGCCGCCGTGGGACCACGAGATCGAGTTCCGGATCGCCCCCGGCCAGCTGGAGACGGTCGAGCCGAAGCCGTCACCACCGCAGCCGAACACCGTGGCATGCACGATGTCGAAGGCGGTGCGCTGACGGATCCGGATCCCGGTTCCACCGGCATCCCACACCACCGCGTTCGCGAGGTCCCCGGCCACCGTGGCGACGTCGATGCCATGTCCGAGGCAGTGCTCGATCCGCGGTGCCTGCAACGTCGCCAGCGGACTGGCGACGTCGAGGACCGCCACCGACCGCTCGCCCGCGTAGCGCAATACCGCGTGCTCGACCCGGGACGGGGAAGTCACCCGATCGTCCGCGAGCGACAGGCCCGACCAGTCACCCGGCGCCGGCGCGGTCGCCCCGCCGTCTCCATTGGTATCCCCGCCGACCGAGTCGTCCCGGTACGACGTCATCACGATCGGCTCGTCGGCCGTGCCCGTCAGTCGCAGCGCGCCGCCCAGGGACACCTGGAAGCCGCTGCTGCGCGGATCCTCGAACTTCAGGTTCGTCCCTGCGAGCAGCGTCAGTTCACCGCCACTTGCCAGGATGGTCCGCGCCAACACGGTGAGCACCGGTCCGGGGTAGTTCTCGGGACCGACCGTCCAGCTCGAGGTCGATCGGTTCGGCAACACCCGGAAGTGGTCGCCCCGTGCGTTCCGGCTCGCGCTGTTGCCGTGCGACTGCGCCACGGACTCCCACGGAATGTCCGAGCAGGGCGAGAGCGCGTTGTCCTCCAATCGACAGCGCAGGATGCGCGGGAATCCGGTGGGCCAGGCGCCGCGGAACGAGACGCCGTGCGCGGGGGAGAACTGGATCAGGCAGTCGCTCGCCACGGCCGCATTGCTGCTGAACTTCAGCGCCGCCTCGCTGCTTCCGCTGCTGCCGCCGTAGCGGATCACGGCGTGCGCGAGGCGCGTGGCGTCGCCACCACCGGCTACCTGGATCCCTCGCCAGTCACCGGGCGCCGGCTGGCTGGCGCCGCCGTCCTCGTTGGTGTCGCCGCCGTAGGCATCGTCCTCGAGGGATGTGAACACCACCGGCGCGGCGGCCGTACCCTGCACCTGGAGGTCACCGAACACCGACACGGCCCCGGCCTCGAACTTGAGCACCGTGCCGCGCGGCAGCGTCAGTCGAGCCCCCTGATCGACCTGGATCGCATTGGTGATCGAGAACAGCACGAACTGCTGGTTGCCGTTCACCGAGTTGCGCGGATCGATCGTCACCGGACCGTCGGCCGCGCCGATCCGTCCGCCGACCACCCGCACGAACTCGCCGCCGTCGCAATCGAGGGCGAGGTTGTCGAGGAGCAGCGGCAGGAACTTGAGTTCCGCGCTCTCCACCGCGATCCCGCTGCAATCACGGAACGTGCAGTCGGTGACGACTCCCGGGTTCCGGTCGAGCCGCAGCGCATCGGCGTCGCAATGACGGATCTCGCAGCGGCGCATCGTCATGCTGCCGCTGCGGTGGTGCAGACCCTGGTTGGCCGAGCCGCAGTAGTGGAAGAAGCAGTCCTCCAGCACCACGTCGCCACTGCATTCCAGATGCGCCCAGTCGCCGCGAGCCGCACTGCTCGTCCCGCCGTCGCCGTTGCTGTCGCCCCCCACCGAGTCATCCAGCCACGATGTGAAGGTCGCCTGCCGCGCGAACAAGGTGCCCTGCACGGTGATCGAAGCGTCGATCTTGAGGATCGCCCCCGGCTGGATGGTGAGCGTGCGACCGGCCGGCACGGTGAGGCAGCAGGCCGCACCATTGCTGACGACATGGTAGACGACACCGGGTCCGAAGGGCCCGCCATTGCCGTCCCAGACCTGCCCATTGATGGGGATGACGGGTAGTTGAGCGGCCAGGGAACCGACCAGGACGAGACCGAGGGCGAAAGAGCGGAGCATGGGTTCTACCGAACGAGGACCTGGAGGACCGATGTCCATCATGGCACGGAGCGGCGCATCCGACTCGCCCCGCGCCCGCTCGCTGGTCACGGAGCTGCACGCCGGCTTCGCCGCGCTGCGCGGGGATTGATCCCTGGGAGTGACTCCGCGGGCAGAACGGCGATTCCGTAGCGACGGACCGAGTCAGTCACCTGCCCCGCTTCGTGCCGATGCTCGCGCGCACTCGCTCGAGGAACGCCGACTCACCCGGTAGCTCCGGCAGGTCGGTGCCGGCCCTTCCCGTGACGTCACTGACGTATCCGAGCATCTCGATGATGTCGTTCTCGCAGACCTGCAGCAGGGTGATGTCCGGCGCACAGTGTTGCGCGCGCTCGACGAACAACGCCAATTGGTCCGCGATGGTGTAGCCGGATATCCCGGCATTGAGGACTTCCAGATGCGGGGCCGACCGTCGCATCGCATCCTGCCAGGTGTCCTGCTCGTTGAGGTTGGTGCAGAACGTGTAGGAGTCTCCGAGGCAGAGCACCCGCTGTCGGCGTTTGGGGATCTCGACATCGTCGACACCACGCAGCCCCTGCGAGTTGCAGATCAGGAGGAAACCGAGCTGCGGTTTCACCTCCAGCAGCTGCGACGGTCCACCGGGAAAGCGATCGATGCAATCGCCGAGCAAGGTCGGCGTGCCGTCGTAATCGCGCCCACTGCGCTGCGTCGCGTGCGCGGCGAGCGCCGCCACCAGTCCGTCGGCGACGATGAGATTCGCATGCCGCGTAAGGTGACCGTCGGCGGGTGCAAGCACGCGATGATCACGTTCTATCGCGCCGATCGAAGCCGCGAGATCCAAGTGCTCCACGCCGTGTCGCGCTGCGAGCCCGGCGATGAAGTCTCCGAACGGCTTGCCGCGACCTTCCAGGAAGTCGACGACGATCAGCTCGGACCCGACTTCCCGCACCGCCACGAGCAGACGTTCGAAGTGCTCGGCGTACGCCGCCCGAAGAGTCTCGCGCATGGCACGCTCCTCGTCGCGGCGCAGCCTGATGCGCGCTTCCCGATAGACCGACCGAAACCCACGGGCAGATCGAACCGCGGCCTCGACCTTCACGCGTCCGACGCGGTCGCGGAGCCAATCCCAGCCCTCGACTGCCGCCAGATGGGCGCCGCCCGCGACCTGGTAGAAGACGCAGCGCGCGACGATCTCGAGCGCCGCGAAACCGAGAAGCAGAGCCAGCGCGCTGTAGGCCACGCGCCTGGCCAGGGACAGTTGCCTCGGACGTTCGTCCATCTTTCGGTCCTGGGCCGAGCCGAGTGAGGGTCCGGGCTCGGAATCGGAGGTCCTCCCGTCCCGCCGAGTTGCCGGACCGGATTGTACGGCGGGCGGGTGGACATTCGGCGGTCCACTCCACAAGCCCGGTGGACTGAACCAATTGGGACCACGGGGTCCCAGGTCTGGACCGTCCGCCGAGCCCCACAGACATCCCGTCCCTGCCACGGATCGTTCAAGCCCGGGCCGGAAGCGTCCGATACCCCGACGGGGGTGTCCGATCCCCCGACGCTTCCCCCGACGCCTGCTTCGAACGCGAGCGCTCCATGACCCAGATCCAGCCTCCCCCGGCCGTCGCCGTGGTCGACCGCCTCCTCAAGAAGGCCCGCGAACTCGGCGCCAGCGACCTCCATCTCGATCCCGGCGAGGAGTCGATCCGCGTGCGGGTCCGCGTGCACGGCGTGCTCGAGTCGATCGACGAGGTGCCGATCGACCTGCACGCGCAGATCATCGGCCGGCTCAAGGCGCTCGGCGATCTGCTGGTCTACCGCAGCGACGTGCCGCAGGAGGGCCGCATCCCCGCGGCGCGCTCGCGCCTGCCGCACGACGTGCGCATCGCCACCTACCCGACGGTCTGCGGCGAACGGGTCGCGATCCGCTTCGACGCGATCGAGACCAAGCTCGGTCGGCTCGAGGACCTGGGCTTCGACGGCTCGGTCTGGAAGTCGCTGCGCGACGCGATCGAGCAGCCCGACGGCGTGGTGCTGGTGACCGGCCCGTCCGGCTCGGGCAAGACCACCACGCTCTACGCCGGGCTGCGCCACCTCGCGCAACAGGGCCGGCCGCGGTCGATCGTCACGGTCGAGGACCCGATCGAGCGACGGATCCCCGGCGTGGTCCAGACCCAGGTCGACAACGTCGCCGGCCTCGACTTCAGCCGCGCGCTGCGCTCGCTGCTTCGCCAGGATCCCGAGGTCCTGCTGGTCGGCGAGATCCGCGACCGCGAGACCGCGCGCATCGCGCTGGAGGCAGGACTCACCGGCCACCTGGTGGTGTCGACCATCCACGCCGGCACCGCACCCCTGGTGTTCGCCCGCCTTCTGGAGATGGGCGTCGAACCATTCGTGCTCACCTCCGCGGTCCGCGGCGTGCTGGCACAGCGACTGGTCCGCAGCATCTGCACCGAGTCGCGCTGCATCGACCTCGGCGACAAGTGCCCGTCGTGTGGCGGCAGTGGCTACTCCGGCCGCGTGCCGATCGCCGAGTGGGTGCCGATGACCCCCGAGCTGCGGCGCGTGATCCTGTCGCGCGGCGACGGCGAGGACCTCACCGGTGCCGCCACCGAAGCCGGCTTCAAGTCGCTGAGCGACGCCGGCGAGTTGGCGATCGAATCCCGTCGGACCACACGCGAGGAGGTGCGCCGTGTCCTCGGTGGCGTCTGACTTTCTGCAGGACGACAGCTTCGAAGACGCCGGGCGGTCGTCTTCGCGGCGTGCGTCCCGCGGCTCGGTGCGCGGGGACCTCGCGCTGTTCCATCGCGGCCTCGCCGACCTGTGCCGCGCGCAGGTCCCGCTGCCGCGCGCGCTGCGCATCCTGCAATCCGACCTCGAGCGGGGGCCCATGGCCCGCGCCGCGGCCGAGATGGCCGACGAGATCGAGCAGGGCACGCCGCTGGTCGAAGCGTACTCGCGGCACCAGGATCGCTTCTCGCCGGTCTATCGCGCATTGATCACCGCAGGTATGGGCGGCGGCGGTGCCCTGCCGGACGTGCTCGACGAGATCGCCGGGCACGCCTCGCTGCGCACCTCGATCCTCGAGCAGATGCGTCGCACGATGGCCTACCCGCTGGTCGCGACGGGCTTCGTGGTGCTGGTCGGCGCCGCGCTGCTGGTGTTCGTCGGTTCGCCGCTCGGTGGCGCGCTCGGCCTCGACCCGGAACTGAGTTCGACCCGCGGCAGCGGCTGGCAGGCCTGGTCGGGCGTCGGCGTCGCCGCGCTCGCGCTGGTCGGCATCGCCGTATGGTCGATGCTGCGCAAGAGCCACGACGACGGCGTCGGTCCCGCGGCGTGGAGCTGGAAGCTGCCGTTGATCGGCCGCATCAAGACCTTCTCCGCGAAGGCCTCGTTCGCGTCGACCCTGGCACTGCTGCTGCGTCGTTCGATCCCGCTGCCACAGGCCATGCGCCTCACCGCGACGGCCACCGACAGCCCGGCGATCCGCTCACGAGTCGAGAGGATGGCCGAGGCCGCGGAGTCCGGCAGCGGCCTCACCGACTCGGTGGAAGCCGGTGGGCTGATCTCGCCGAGTCTGTCGTGGTTCCTGGAAGCCGCCGCCAACGAACAGGCCGCGGCCGACGCACTCGACGACATCGCCTCGATCTACCGCCAACGCCTCGAACGTTCCGCCGACCGCGTCGCGCTGATCGCCGCCCCCGCGGCGCAGCTCCTGGTCGGCCTCGTCGTCCTGGGCTTCGCACTCACCTACATGACCGGTGCGGTCGACCTCGGCGCCCTCGCCGAGAACGGTCGCTGAGGACTCTCAGGAGATGCAGCCGATGCAGACCGGTTTCTGGGTCCTGTCCCTCGCACTTCTGTGGCTGATGATGCTGGCGATCCGCCGCTCCGGCCACAGCGAGATCCGCGCGCGGATCCTGGAGGTCATCGCCACCGCGGCGCGGCGCGGGCTGGCTCTGGCGCCGGCGGTCGAACGACTGGCCCGGGCCCAGACCGGCGCCAACGGTCGGATGCTGCAGGCGCTCGCCGACCGGCTTGCGAACGGCTCGCCGATCGGCACCGCGCTGGAGGAGACCCTGCCGTCGCGGATGGTGCCGGCCCACGTGCTGGCGACGCTGCGCTCGGTGGAAGGCACGCCCGGCATGCGCCCCGCACTCGCCGGCCTCGCCGAGTCGAAGGAGCGCGTGCTGCGCATCCACGACCGCGTGTCGATGGCGCTCGCCTATCCGTCGTTGCTGGCGGTGATGATGATCGGCCTCTACATCACCACCGAGACCCTGCTGGGCACCGACGCGCAGGCCGCGGCCCGCGAGACCCAGGCCCGGCCGGGTACCGAGGTCGCGGCCGGAGGAGCAGCAATCGTGCTGTGGGCGGCGCTGGCGTTCGCCTTCGCGGTCTACCTCGCCGGCGCCCGTGGTCGCATGCACGACCTGCTGCAGCAGGCGATCGAACGCATCCCGCCGCTGCGCCGTCTGCTGCACACCGCCGGTTGCGCGCGCATGCTGCGCACCGCAGCCAACCTGACGTCGTCGGGCGTCCCGCTGGCCACCGTGTTGGAACGCGCGGCTCCCTCGTCGGGAGTCCCGAGCCTGGTCGCGAGCGCCCGACGCGCCGCGACGCTGGCCGCCGAGGGAACCGCCCCGTCCGACGTGTGGCAGACCAGTGGACTGCCACCGTTCGCCAGCGCGATCGTGTCGCTGTCGGCCGGCTCGTCGCCGCGCCATCTGGCCCGACGGATGCGCTCCGCGGCCGCCACCTGCGATCGCCGCGTGGAACGCGTCGTCGACCGCGCGGTCTCGGTGCTGCAACCTGCCACCGTGTTGTTCTTCGGCGGCCTGATCGCGATCCACTTCGCGACCGTGTTCGCCCGCATCGACGCCGCGCGCCTCGCGGCCACCAACGGAGCACTCCCATGGTGAACCACCGCGAGAACGGCTCGACGTTGGTCGAGTGCATGGTCGCCGCCGTGGCCCTCGCCGCGCTGGCGACCGGCTTCGGCACGAACGACCGGGCGCGCGACCTGGCGGTGCGCCACGCCTTCGAGGAGACGGTGGCGACGCGCGTGCTGCAGTCGACGATCGAAGCGCAGCGTGAGGCCGGCACGGCGCCGCTCTCGACAGAGGGGCGCCCGATCGAATCGACGACCCTGCACGACGCCCGCGTCGCCTGCCACGTCCACGAGCTCGAACCCGGCCTCCACGAAGCGATCTGGACCCTGACGTGGCGCCCTGCCGGCAGCAGCAACCTGCGCCACCGCGACCTCACGACGCGACTCTGCGTCGACGATCCCGAGCGCGCGGAGTGGCTGGAGCTGGAGGCACCTCGATGAACCGACCGCACCCCGGCCAACGCGGCTTCACGCTGATCGAGCTGATGACCTCGATCGCGATCGTAGCCGTGCTCGGCACTTCCTTGTTCGGCCTGGCGCGCCGCGCCTCCGCCGACGAACAGCGGCTCGGTGCCGACCACCGCGCGCTGCACGCACTGCGAACCACCCTGACCACGCTCGAAGCCGACCTCCGCGCCGCCATCGACTGCGAGGTCCGAGTCGGACGCCTCGACCTGTCCCGGCGCGACGGCGATCCGATCGTGTGGCAACTCGAGGGAAACCGCTTGCTGCGCGATCGGCGCGAGTTCCTGGCCCCGCTCGGCGCCTTCCATGCCGAACTCGACGGCCGACTGGTGCAGGTCGCACTCGAACTCGCGCCACGCCACGCCGGCCGCCCGGGTACCCGGGTCATGACCTCGATCCGACTCCGCACCGAGGAGAGCACGCGATGATCCCCAACCGTCCTCGACCCGACGAGTCCGGCGTCGTGCTGATCCTGCTGTTGCTGGTCGTGGTGCTGGTGGGCACCGCCAGCCTGTCGATCGCTTCGACCAGCCGCGACACCTTCGCGGCGACCCGCCTCGACGCAGGGTCGATCGAAGCTCAGGCCGCACTCGACGGCGCGCTCGCGACCGCCCGTCATCGTCTGCGCACCGATCCCGGCTGGCGCGGCTCGATCGAGACGATCGGCTCGCACCGGACCGAGACCACGGTGGATCCGATCGGCGATGGCTACCGCATCACGCTGTTCGCCGCCGGGACGGAGATCGGCGGGCACCGGCTCGCCGCCGTCGCCGAACTCGGCGCGCCGCCGCGGGCCGGCGAACTCCCGATCGTGCGCGGCTACGCCGCGTCGACCCGGCACCCCTGACCGGTCACCGTCGCACGGTCCGCTCGGCTGGTCCACGCCACCGAGAGCATGAACCGTGGTTGTTCGTCGACGGCCGGACGGAGGCACGTCGAGGATCCGTCGATCCGGCGCCGCCGACCGCTGCGCCTCGCCACACGATCGCCGCGAATCGCGAGTTCGCGCCATCCCGGTGCGGTCGAGACTCCGCGTCGCTCCAGGCCACCTGCGGGTCGGGATCCCGACCGAACACCCGTTCGAATCGGGTCGGGAAAACCGAGCGCCCGTTACGGCACGTGCATTGCCCCGGCAGATCGTCCCACCACGCCGCGGCTCCGTGGTTCGATGGGGCGCCCGCTCGTCAGGGAACCTGCCTCCACCTGCCGCGCCCCGCGTGCTCGCTCTCGTGCCATGAATGCCTCCGTCCTCCCGCTGGTCGGCGCCTTCGCGCTGACTCTCGCGTCCACGTCCGCCCAGCAACCGGTCACCGACACCCTCCTGGTCGACATCGAGACCGGCAGTCCCGAGAACCCCAACAGCTCGACGCCGGTCGCGGTCGGCGAATGGGGCGGAGCGCTGTGGTTCGCGGCGACCACGCGCGACGAGGGCCGTGAACTCTGGCTCACCGACGGGACGCGTAGCGGCACGCGGCGGATCACCGACCTCGCCGCCGGCCTGCGCAGCAGCAACCCGATTGCGATCACCGCGCCGGTCGCCGGCAAACCGATGGCTCCGCAGTCGGTGCTCCCGAACGGCAAGGTGCTGTTCGCGGCCTCGGCCGACGGACTCGGCATCGAGCTGTGGACCATCGACCTCGCGACGCAGGTGCCGCAGCTCCTGCGCGACATCCATCCCGGCCCCGGCGACTCTGCGCCGCGCAACGGCGTGTTCTGGCAGGGCGAGTTCTGGTTCCTCGCCGACGACGGGCAGACCGGCATCGAACTGTGGCGCACCGACGGCACCCGCGCCGGCACGGTGTTGGCCGATGACCTGGCGCCTGGCACGGCGAGCGTTCTCAACGGCTACGAGAACCTGATCGCGGCCTCGGGGAAGCTCTGGTTCCGCTCGACCTTCGGCAGCAACCTGTGGGTCAAGGACGCTCCCGGCACTCCGGCGCGCATCGTGACCAACGTCGGCCGCGCCTCGGCGGCGTGGCTGCACGGCGGGGCTGCCGGCGGCGGCCTGGTGTTCGTCAACGACGATCCGGTCGACGGCGACGAACCCTGGTTCAGCGACGGCACCGCTGCCGGCACGCGACAGCTCGCCGACCTCCAGCCGGGCCGCCGCGGCTCCGAGCCGTACTTCCTCGGCAGCGACGGTGCTCGGGTCTGGTTCCGGGCCGACGATGGTTCGCACGGCTACGAGCTGTTCGTCTCGGACGGCACTCCAAGCGGCACGCGAATCGTCGCGGACCTCCGGCCCGGCCCCTACGGCGGCATGCAGAGCACCATCTACGCCCTGTTGGATCCGGTCTCCGGCGACCTGCTGTTCTCGGCTTCCGATGGCTCGACCGGCCTCGAGCTGTACCGCAGCGACGGAACCACCGCGGGCACGCGCATGGTGGCCGACGTCGATCCCGGTAGCCGCTCGTCGTTCCCCAGCGGCCTACGACTGGTCGGTCGCGCGGTCCTCTTCAACGCCGACACCCCGAGCCTCGGCCGCGAACTCTACGCCCACGACCTGCAGTCGGGCGCGACGCTGCTCCTCGACGACCTGTGGCAGGGCATCGGCCACTCGAACCCGGGCGTGTTCGGCGTCGCCGGCCAGACCATCCTGGTGGCCGCCTACACCGGCCGCGGCGGGATCGAACCGTGGACGACCCAACTGCAGCCCGGCACGGCGCGCCTGCTGCGCGACCTGTTCCCCGGCCCGACCAGCCGTGGCTCCCAGCCCGCGCTGCTCGGACGTTGGCGCGACAAGGCGTTCTTCGGCGCCTGGACCGAGCAGCACGGCACCGAGCTGTGGGCGAGCGACGGCACCGCCGCCGGGACCCTCCGGCTGACCGACATCATGCCCGGGATCGGCAGCTTCGATCCGGTGGCCCTCGGTGCCTGCGAGCAGGGCTTCGTGGTCACCAACCGCGGCGGCCTCGGTGGCTTCCAGCTGTGGATCAGCGACGGCACACCGGCCGGAACGACACGACTCCCGCACTTCGAAGGCAGCCGCCAGATCACCGGCCTCTACCTCGGCACCGCCCACCACGGGAAGGTCTACTTCGGCGTCCGGGAGCCGAGTGGCTACAGCACCTGGGTCAGTGACGGGACCGTCGCAGGGACCCTCGCGCTACTGGCCCCATCGCCCACCAGCTTCTTCAACGCGGCCGCAGGCTTGGGCGACCGACTCACCCTGGGCGCGGGCGAGTCTTCCTCGGCAACCGGCACCGAACCCTGGGTGACCGACGGGACTCCGGCCGGTACCCGATCGCTCGGCGACCTGAACCCGGGCAGCGGCTCGTCCTTCCCGGTCGGCTACACCGAGGTCGGTGGGGGCGCGGTGTTCTCCGCGTTCGACGCCGCGCACGGCCGCGAGCTGTGGTTCACCCGCGGCTCTCCGACCTCCACCGTGCTCGTGTCGGACATCCTGCCCGGCAGCGAGGGCAGTGACATCCGTGACCTCACGTCGGTGGGCGACCGCGTGGTGTTCCTCGCGACCACGCCGACGACCGGCACCGAACTCTGGGTGACCGACGGCACGGCCGCGGGCACGGTGATGCTGGCCGACCTGGTGCCCGGCTCAGCCGACGCCTCGCTGCGCTACCTGCGGCGCGCGGGCGAGAGCACCGCATGGTTCTGGGCCGACCCGAACGGCACCGGCGATGAACTCTGGCTCACCGACGGCACGCCAGCGGGGACCTTCCGGGTCAGCGCGGCCCCCGCCGCAGGCCAGCTCTACGCGCCCGATGCGACCTTCGCGCCGGGCGATGGCCAGCACGTGGTGTTCGCCCAGGAGTCCGGACCGTTCGGCAACGAGCTCTGGACCAGCGACGGCACCGCCATGGGCACGCGCCCCCTGACCGACAGCAACCGCGGCCCGCGCCCGGCCAGCCCCTACGGCGCACTGCGCCTCGGCAACCGCCTGCTGTTCACCGCCGACGACGGCGAGCACGGCCGTGAGCTGCACTTGGTCGAACTCGGCGCGGCTGGCGCGTGGGTAGCCTCGCCGTTCGGCGAAGGCTGCGGCACGGACCTCGGCTCCAGCGGTGTGCCGGTGCTCGGCAGCCAGTTCGACCTCGTGTCCACCTCGCCGCCGACCACTCCGACGGTGTTCGCGTTCGGCGCGATGCCCGCGTGGACCGACCTCGCGCCCGGCTGCGCGCTGCACCTCGCGACCCCGATCGCCGTCGCCGCGGCCGCCTCGGATCCGAGTGGCCGCACGGTGCTGAATCTGCCGGTTCCCAACCAGACCGCCCTGCTCGGCGATCTCCTGCACTTCCAGGCCTTCTCGCTCACCGCTGCAGGTCCGCTGCAGGGCAGCAATGGCCTGGAAGTGGTGATCGGCCGCTGATCCGCCGCGGATTCTCGCGAACTCGCGGCGGTCGCCGGACGCAATACCCGGTAGCCCCGCCCCTCCTCTCCCCACGTCGGATCTCCCCATGAACGCTCGCTGCCTGCTCGCTCTGCCGCTCCTCGCCGGCATGACGATCGCCCAGACCCCGCCCACGTCCGGCACGCTGGTCAGGGACATCCACACCGGGCCGCCGGCGATCGCGCTCGACTCCGATCCGGTGCTGCTCGCCGCGAATGGGACGACTGCGCTGTTCACCGCCAAGGACGGGGTGCACGGCCGCGAACTCTGGATCACCGACGGCACCCGTGCAGGCACTCGGATGCTCGTCGACTCGATCCCGGGTCCCGACCCAGGCGAGTTCGGCGGCGCCGTCGCCCTGCCGAACGGCCGCTTCGTGGTGATGGCCAGCTCACCCGCCACCGGCCTGGAGCCGCACGTCTACGACCCCGCCAACCCCGGGCTCCGACTTCTCGCCGACCTGACCCCGGGCGCCGAGGGCAGCGAGCCGACCAGCGTGGTCCTGTGGCAGGGCGAGGCCTGGTTCGCGGCCCGTAGCCCGGCCCTCGGGATGGAGTTCTGGCACACCAATGGCACCGTCGCCGGCACGCTTCCCGGCCAGGAGCTGATCGCTGGTCCCGATTCGACGGAGATCGATCCCGACCGCATCGCGGTGGCCGGCGGCAAGCTGTACTTCCTGGCAGGCTCGCCGGTCGGCGGGTTCCTGGCCTACTTCCTGTGGGTCAAGCCGGCTCGCAACACGCCGGCGTTCTCGCTCCGCCCGCACCAGTTCTCCTTGCGCTACCCGCGCGGCAGGCTCGCCGTCGACGTCGGCGGCAAGCTGCTGTTCACCGGCGAAGACCTGACGAGTGGCATCGAGCCCTGGATCACCGACGGCACGGTGGCCGGCACGCAGCTGCTCGCCGACCTCGCCCCCGGCCTCGAGGACTCGTACCAGCAGCTGCTGGCCTGCGACGGACAGCGGGCCTGGTTCCTCGGCGAGACGAACGCGCTCGGTCGCGAGCTCTACGTGACCGATGGCACGCCCGCCGGCACCCGCCTCGTCGCCGACCTGAACCCGGGTATCCACGACGCGCTGAGCTACGGTTCGCGTGGCGCGATCCTGCCCGGCGGCGACCTGTTGTTCGGAGCGTTCGGTGGCAGCGCCGAAGGCATGGAGCTGTGGCGCAGCGACGGAACGCCGGCCGGCACCCGGCTCGCGGCCGACCTGGTCCCGGGCACGTTCGGCTCCGAACCCGCCGAGATGCTGACCCTCGGGGCGAACGCCTACTTCCGGGCGAGGTCGAGCGACTGGCGCTTCGCGCTGTGGCGCTACGACGCGGCCAGCGGCGCGACCGTGCAACTCACATCCTCCACCCGCGCCGGCTCGAATCTCGGGATGCGGCCACTCACCGCGCTCGGCTCCGACCTGCTGTTCGCCGGCGAGGACGAGCGCTTCGGCCTGGAACCCAGCAGGACGGACGGAACCCCTGGCGGAACCGGCCTGGTCCGGGACATCCACGAGGACCCGACGGGTGACAGCCGCATCGAGGCGTTGTTCCGGCACCGCGACCTCGCGTTCTTCGGAGCCGACGACGGGGTGCAGGGCAGGGAACCGTGGGTCACCAACGGCACCGAACCGGGCACCGTCCCGCTCGGCGACCTGAGCCCAGGCATCCAGTGGTCGAATCCCACCGCGATGGCGAGTCTGCCGGCAGGCCTGGTGTTCCGCTGCGAGACCGGCGCCGCCCGCTCGCACGAGGTCTGGATCACCGACGGCACCCCGACCGGTACCCGCAAGCTGATCGGCTTCAGCCACGTGCGCTGGCCCGCGGAGATCTCCTCGTTCCAGGACCTCGGCGACTTCGCCTTGTTCGTCACGCACATCGACGGTCTGACTTCGCTGTGGCGGAGCGACGGCACCGTGGCCGGGACGACGGCCGTGGACGGTTGGCGCGACGACACCGACCTCGACATCGTCCTCCACTCGGCGAACGCGGGCTGGGCCTTCGGAGCCGCATCACGGCCCTCGATCGGCACGGAGCTGTTCGCTTCGGACGGCACCTCGAGTGGCACGCAGATCGTGGATCTCTACGCCGGCACGCCTGGGAGCTTCCCCTTCCAATTCACGCCGGTTGCCGACGGCGCGGTGTTCGCGGTGTTCGAGCCCGTCGACGGCGTCGAACTCTGGTTCGCCGGTGGAAGGCCGTTCCGCACGCTTCGCGTGACCGACTCCGCGCCGGGCCCCGATGGCTTCCGCGTGCTGGATACGGCCTCGATGGGCGCGACCGCACTGGTGCTCGCCAGCGACCCGTTCCAATTCGGCCAGCGCACCTTCTGGCGCACAGACGGCACGCGAGCCGGCACCTTCCCGATCTCGACCAACGTTTCGCCGAACGCGATCGACAGTGCGAACCTGTTGACGGCTGCCGGCCACTCTGCCTGGTTCTGGACCCAGACGATGCCGGGCGGCCCGTACGAACTCTGGATCACCGACGGCACGCCCCAGGGGTTCCGCTCGGTGTGGACAGCGCCGGTCGGCAGCTTCCTGTTCCCAGATCCGGAGATCGCCGCACTCGGTGACGGCGTCGACATCGCGTTCACCCTGACGGACCCGACCCACGGCCGCGAGCTTTGGATCAGCGACGGCACCACCGCCGGCACGCGCCTGTTGACCGACATCACCGCGGGCAGCGGAGACTCCGAGCCGACCGGCGTGACCCGCCTCGCCAACCGCATCCTGTTCGCGGCTCGCAGTCCCGACGCCGGCATGGAGCTGCACGCGATCGACCACGCCGACCTGGGTGCTTGGGTCGCCTCTCCGTTCGGCGACGGCTGCGGCGCGACGGTCGGCTCCTCCGGCTCGCCGACCCTCGGAGATTCGTTCGCGGTCGTCGCGGAGTTCGCGCAGGCCAACGCCGCGACGGCGTTCCTGTTCAGCCCCACGGCTTCGTGGTCGCCCCTCGCACCGAGCTGCCTCCAGCACCTCGTCGCGCCCGACACGGTCGGCGCTGCCACGACCGACCCCACCGGCACCGCCACCCTGTCTTTCACGGTCCCCGTCCTGCCGGCGTTGGTCGGCGATCTATTGCACTTCCAGGCCTTCGCCGCGGTGCCCGGCGGTCCGCTGTTCGGAACCGTCGCTGCCTCGCCCGGACTGGAAGTGGTCGTCGGTCGCTGATCTCGAGAAGCAACATGTCGTACGATCCCATCTCCCGTGCGTTCACCGGCGCACTGCTCGCCGGCGCACTGCTCACCGGCGCACTGCTCGCCGGCGGGCTCGCGGCCCAGGCCCCGGTCACCGAGACCCTGATCCGCGACCTGAACCTGCAGCCCGGCACCCAACGGTACGGTTCCGGGGCACGCGTCCAGGAGGCCACTGCCTCGCGGCTGTGGTTCAGCGCCTTCTCCCCGTTCGAGGGCCGCGCGCTGTGGACCACGGACGGCACGCCGCGCAACACGCGCCTGCACTCCGACGTGTCGCCCGGGCCGGGTACAGGTGAAGTCCGCGGCGGCGTGACGCTGCCCAACGGTCGCTTCCTGACGATGGCCCAGTCGTCGATCTTCGGTCTCGAGCCGTTCGTCTCCGACCCTTCCCAACCCGGCCTGCAGATCCTCGTCGACCTCGTGCCCGGAACGGCCGGATCCGATGCGTCTGCGCCGGTGCTGTGGCGCGGCGAGGCCTGGTTCCTGGCGACGACGCCGGGCGCCGGCACCGAACTGTGGCGCACCGACGGCACGCCGGCCGGCACGCGGATGTCGAACGAACTGATCGGGGGACCCGGTTCCCACGAGTTCTCCGACGTCGGGCTCCGCGTGGTCGGCAGCGACCTCTACTTCGTCACTACCGACGCCACGCCGGCGCTATGGGTCAAGCGCCAGCCGGCCAACGCACCACGACAACTGGTGCTGCTGCCGGAGTTCGGCCGATCCACCCGTCCCTACCTCGGTGAGATCGGCGGCCGGTTGGTGTTCCCCGGCACGTCGGTGGACGGCACCGAACCCTGGATCACCGACGGCACGCCGGTGAACACCCGGCAGCTCGTCGACCTCGAGCCGGGCCCGCGCAGCTCCGATGCGTGGATCCTCGCCGGCGACGCGCAGCGCCTGTGGTTCGCCGGGAACACCGATGCGACCGGCTGGGAGCTCTACCTGACCGACGGCACGACCGCTGGCACGCGGATGGTCGCCGACGCCTCGCCAGGCATGTTCGACAGCATCGTGGGGTCGTCCACCGGCGCGATCCTGCCCAACGGCGATCTGCTCTACTCCGCCGCGGGCAGTCAGACGGGCTTCCTCGGCGCGGAGCTGTGGCGGTCCGACGGCCTCACCGTCTGGCTCGAGGCCGACCTGTTCCCGGGACTGAACAGCTCCGAACCGCAGCACTTCCAGAACCTCGGCGGTCAGGTCTGGTTCAGCGCCGAGACCGCGGCACACGGTCGCGAGCTGTGGCGCTACGACGACGCCACCCGGTCGGCGGTGCGGATGACCGACCTCGAGCCCGGACAACTCGACTCCGACCCCGTGCCGATGGCCTCCGTCGGTGGCCGCTTGATCTTCACCGCGAGCAGCCCCGGCACCGGCCACGAGCCCTGGGCGATCGATGCCGCGACCGGCACCGTGACGCTGCTCGCCGACATCTACCCGGACGAGACCGCCGATTCGCTGCCGCTCGGCTACCTGCGGCACCGCGACTTCCTGCTGTTCACCGCCAACGCCAACGAGGTCTGGACCACCGACGGCACCGACGCCGGCACGCGCTTCCTCAGGGCGCTGGGCAGCGGCGGGCGCCTGGCGCGCCCCGAGACCCTCGGCTCGCTCGGCGAGGTCGCCTTGTTCGGCGCGGCGACGGGTCCCAGCGGCGCCCTCGAGCTGTGGCGGACCGATGGAACCCCCACCGGCACAGCGGTGATCCCGGTGTCCCTCCAGGTGCCGGTGGGCGCGCGGTTCCGCCAGGGTGTGACGCTCGCCGACAGCATCGTGTTCACCACCGAGGCCTTCACCGAGACACGCCTCTGGCGCAGCGACGGCACCGCGGCCGGCACCCGGGAGATCACCGGCCCGTTGCCGACGACCTCCGGCCTGACGCCGGTGACCGTAGGCGGTGATGGTCGCGCCTACGGCATCGAGGAGGCGTCGATCGTCGGACGCCGACCGTTCGTCACCGACGGCTCCGCGGCGGGCACCCGGACCCTCGCGAACACTTCGATCCCGTTCGAGTTCGCGGGCCACCTGACTGCGGTCCCCGACGGAGTCGTGTTCGCGGCATCGACCCCGGGCCTCGGTGCGCAGCTGTGGTTCGCCGGGAGCAACCCGCCGACCCTGATGCAGCTCACGACCCGAGCCACGTTCGGCACCAACGCGATGGTCCGCAGCGCCTGCCGCCTCGGCGGTGGCGCGCTGTTCTTCGTCCAGGATCTCGCCACGGGGAGTTCGGTCTTCTGGAGCACCGACGGCACAGTCGCCGGCACCACGCCGATTGCCGCCAACCTGCCGCCCCTGGTCCTGCGGACGACCACCCTGCTGACGTCCGCGGGTGAGGCGGCCTACTTCTGGGCCCGTAGCTCGACCACCAGCGGGTTGGAGCTGTGGATCACGGACGGCACGCCGAACGGATTCCGCCACGTGTTCACTCCGGTGACCGCGATCTTCGATCCGGTCGGCCTCTACCCCATCGGCGACGGCACCCACGTGGTGACCGCGCTGCAGGAACCCGCAAGCGGTCGCGAGCTGTGGATCAGCGACGGCACGACGGCCGGCACGCGCCAACTCACCGACTCGGCCACCGGAGCCGCCGACGCCAACCCCTTCCCGCCGGTCCGGATCGCCGACCGGTTGGTGTTCACGGGAAAGAGTCGACGCAGTGGCTACGAACCGCATGCGGTGCACCTCGAGCACACCGGCGCCCACGTCGCGTCGACGTTCGGCAAGGGCTGCGGCGCCACCGTCACGACCTCCGGCCGACCGACGCTCGGCACCGCGTTCTCGCTCGACGCGACGTTCTCCGCCAGCCGCTCGCCCACCGGCCTGCTGTTCGGCACGGAACCGGCGTGGTCCGACCTCGCCCTGGGCTGCACGCTGCACCTGCAACGCCCGCTCGCGCTCGCCGTGACCAGCACCGACGCCACCGGCACCGCGCGCATCGGCTTCACCATCCCGAACGTGCCCGCATTGGTCGGCGACCTGCTGCACTTCCAGTGCTTCGCCGCGGTGCCCGGTGGACCGTTCGCCGGCACGGTTGCCGGCACGCCAGGCGTCGAGGTGGTGGTCGGGCGGTAGCGGCGGGCGGCCCGCGCGGACTCCCGTCCGGCCGAGCGCTCGCGGACTCCCGTCCGACGCCGCGCGGATCCGGTCGCTACCGGGCGAGAACGGATCGAGCCGGCGCCCCTCGGGTCCCGATGAGCAGGGCATGCTCACCCACCGCTCGCCGCGCGCCCGAGCCGTTCCGCTGTGCCTCCTGTGCACCGCTGGAGCGCTCGTCGCCCAGGCCGGTCGCTCCCCGACCCTGCTCGCCGACCTGAATCCGGCACCGGTCCCCGCCGCGACCGCGTTCGACAGAGGCTTCCTGGCCGGCGACGCGTCGCATGCCTGGTTCCTCGCCGAAGACGACGGCACCGACCAGTGGCTGGTGCGCACCGACGGCACACCGGCCGGCACGGTGCCGCTGGTGCGCTTCGACGCGACCCGATCCGGCAAGCGCTACGAGGGAGTGGTGCACCCTGACGGAGCCCTGATCCTCCTCATCCACGGAGGCCGGGGTTCCGTGCCGGTGCTGGTCGCGCAGCGGCCCGATCGCGCCACCCTCGAGCCGCTGACCAGTCTTCCGAACGACAGCATGTGGGTCGGCAGTTCGATGGCGGTCTGGAGCGACTCCGTCTGGTTCGCCGTGACCGCGGCCGATGGCGTGCCCGAACTCTGGCAGACCGACGGCAGCGCGGCAGGCACGGGACCGGTCGAGCGGCTCCTCGGCCTCGAACCGGTCGTCGCGGCGGGACTCGACGTCCATGGCTCCGAACTCTGGCTCACCGCCCGCCACGCCGAGGGCGGGTCGTTCGCCTCGAAGGTCGCGCGGTCGGCGCCGGCGAACGTGCTCGTCGACTCCCAGGGCCAACCGGTCCGCGGCCACGAGGTCTGGGGACGATGGCCCACGGGGGTCGTCTACACCGTACGGACTGCACTGACCCAGTGGTCCTTCCTCCACGCACTCCGCGTCGTCGACCCATGGACCGGCCAGACCTCCGAACTCCTCGACTCCGGACGCGCCGCCCCCTTGCCGATCGCCAGGACCGACACCCGCATCTGGTTCACCACGTCCTTCGGGCAGGGAGACCTGTTCGTGACCGACGGCACCGCGGCCCACACGCGCTGGATCACCGACGGCCTGTCCGATCCGAGTTCCGGTCGATCCGAGCGCCGGGGCGCGCTCCTCGGTGACGAGCTGGTGTTCGCTCTGAACCGCGGCGCCGAGGGCCGCGAACTGTGGCGCTCCGACGGTACGCCATCCGGCACCCGCCTCCTGGCCGATCTGGGACTCTCGCTCCTCGAACCGGGCGAGTTCCGCCGCGACTCCGGCGAGGTCTGGTTCCGCGCCGCCAACCAGGCCCGCGAGTTCGCACTCTGGTCCACCGACGGCACCGCCGCCGGGACCCGCTCGCGACTCGACCGGCTCGGCGACGATGCGATCGCCTGGCTCCGACCCGTGCACCGACTTCGCCATGGCCTGCTGATGGCGGCCCGCGACGCGCGACGCGGTGGCGAGCCCTGGCTCTTCGACCCGGTCACCGGCCAGGCCACGCTGCTCGCCAATCTGCGCAGCGATGGCGCGACCGCGGGCAGCTCTCCGAAGAACCTGCACTCCACGGGTGACCGCGCCTTCCTGAGCGCGCGCGGTGCCGACGGCGACACCGCCGTGTTCACCAGCGACGGCAGCGCGACCGGCACCAGGCGGCTGGACATGCCGACCTTGCAAGGTCGTCACTACGAGCCGATGGCAGACCTGCCGCTGGGGCACGTGTTCGCGGTGACGACTGTCGACGGGCCCACCGAGGTCTGGAGCATCGACCCCTCCGGCCACGTACCGAACCGGCTCGCCGACGCCGCCGCGACGTATCGCGTCGCCCCCCCGGTGCACACCGCCACCGAGTTCCGCGGTGAGCTCTGGTTCCACATCGAGCTGGAGTCCGACGAAGTCCAGACCTGGCGAACCGACGGCACGTCCGCGGGCACTTCGCGCATCGCCTGGCTCGAAGCGCGAGAACACTTCCGACTCGGCACGGCCAACGCCTCACTGCTGTTCCTCTCCGGATACTCGGCCGAGCATGGCGCCGAGCCGTGGATCTCGGACGGCACGCCGGAGGGCACGCGCCTGCTTGCCGACCTCACCGCGGGCCCGACGAGTTCCGATCCGTTCGACTTCGTCCCCTTCCGCGATGGCGTGCTGTTCCGCACCCACCAGTACGGCGCGGAGCGGGACCTGTGGTTCACCGACGGCACGCCCGGCGGAACGCGTCGCCTGCTGACCGGAGTCGGTTGGTACCCCCCGTGGTCGACGGATGGCCGCTACTGGGCGATGGACGCCCACCGCGCGTGGCTCCGCTACGACGACGGAGTGCACGGCCCCGAGGTCTGGACCACGGACGGCACCGTCGAGGGCACTCGGCTCGCCTTCGAGACGATCCCGGGCCCCGACGCACAGTGGGTGCACACCGCCACGGCCAACCGCGGCCGCCTGTTCGCGGTGATCGGTCCCCACCCGAGCGACACGGCGCTGTGGATCTCCGACGGCACACCCGCCGGCTCCGGGCCGGTGTTCCCGACACCAGGCAGCGCACCGTTCGACTATCTGGGCGACCTCTGGAGCCTGGATGGCGACGGCGTGCTGTTCGCCGCTCACCGTCTCGACACCGGTGCCGAACTGTGGCGGAGCGATGGCACCGCTGCGGGAACGTGGCCTTTGACCGAAACCTGGCCCGGCCGTGGCTCGGGTCTTCTGTACGAACGCCGCTCGATCCGCGACGGCAGTTCGGTGCGCGTCGGCAACCGCGTGCTGTTCTTCGCCGACGACGGACTCACCGGCACCGAGCTGCACGGCATCGACCTCGAGGCCAGCGGCTCCGGTGCCATCCGCCGCATCGGCCGCGGCTGTGGCGCGACGCTCGACTGGCACGGCGGGCACCCGAGCATCGCGCAGGGCCTCGATCTCGAAGTGCGTGCCGGCAACGAGGCGGTCGGAGCACTGTTCCTCGACATCGAGCTGCAGCGCGCCATGCCCCGTCCCACCTGTGAAGTCCTGCTGCCCGACGCGTTGCTGCTGGCGCCGTTCGTCACCGACCTCGCAGGCCGCGCGCTCCTCCCGCTCGCACTTCCCGACGACCCCGCACTCGTCGGCCTGCAGTTCTTCCTGCAGGCGATCGCCTCCGAGAGCGGTGGTCCGATCGGTGGCCTCGCAGTCGTCGCCAATGGGCTGGAGTGCGTCGTCGGACCACCGCGTACGTGAGCGGCGGAACCAGCTACCTGCCGTCCCCCACTATGGCCTTCGCCGGCGCGGGCCGCAGGTTCACCGGCGCCGACAGCTCGTGCCTGCCCCAGCGGATCGCCAGCTTGCCGCGGGTCGTGCTCTCCGGGTCGGCGGTGACCGCGATCTCGAGTTCCGACGCGGCGACCTCCAGCGCGTCCTTGCCGAGCGACAGCGGCGCGCGCAGGTCCGCCTTGGTCTCGCCGCGGTAGAGCGCAGTGGTCCACGGCAGCAACCCGGCCTTCATCGCCCTGTCGCTCGCGAACAGCAGCAGGTGGAACGAGCCGTCGTCGTCGACGGCGATGCCCAGGTAGTAGCTGCCGGCCGCGACGCGCACACCGCCGATCTCGAGCGCCGTCACCGTGTCGAACGTCGTCCACCAGTTCTTGCCGAGCCGCGCGTAGTGGCAGCGCAGCGTGGTGACCATGCTCTCGTACTCGGCGCGCCACTCCGCCTGGGAGTAGCCGACCGCGATGCCGGTCGCCGGCGTGCCGTCGTCGTCGAACACGAACAACGTCGCCGCGCGTCGGTCGGGGTCGGGGCCGCCGACGACCTGTTGGGCGGAGAGTGTCGCGAGCGAGAGGGTGGTGGCGGCGAGCATCGCCCGGATGAGGTGGTTGCGCATGGTCATCGAGCAAGGTGCGGGAGGAGTAGCAGGCTGGCGGGCCTGGCGCAGCTGCACGGCCGGCGGGGGACGGAACTCCCAGGCAACTCGCCCGGAGGCCAGGTCACGGAACACGTTCCGATCCGGAGCGGACCAGTAATCCAAGACCTACACTGGCTCGATGTCCCATGCCCGCGGCCCCCTCCTCACCACGCCGCTCCTGCTCCTGATCGGCCTCGCCGTCTCCGGCGCGAGTCCGCAGGCACAGGGTCCGCGCACCACGACGCTGCTGTTCGATTTCGACACGACCCCTGCCGTGCCGAAGTCGTCCAGCCCGTACCGCGCAGTCCACGACCGGAACACCGCCTGGTTCGTGGCGAGCACGCCCTCGCTCGGCACCGAGCTCTGGGAGACCGACGGCACTCCGGCCGGGACGCGGCCGGTCGACGACCTCGGCACCGGCGAGCTGCGGTCGTACGGCAATCAGGCCGCGGTGTTGGCTGACGGCACGTTGATCGTGGCGGCCTCGAGCCAAGCGACCGGCGAGGAGATCTGGTCCCGACCGCCCGGCGGCCGGGGCCTGACGCGACTCGCGGACATCACGCCGGGACCGACCGGATCGCGGCCGTACGCGCTGACCGTCTGGCAGGGCGAATGCTGGTTTCTCGCGGATGACACGCAGCTCTGGCGCACCGATGGAACGCCGTCGGGCACACGCTTCGTCGAAGACCTCTCGGTCCACTTCAGAACGCCGCAGCACGACGTCCTCCCGGTCACCGGTGCGCTCGGACTGTGGCTGACGACCGAAGGAGCGGAACTCCTGCACCGCGCGACCCCGAACTCGGCGACGACGCTGGTCACCGATGCCGGCCGTCCGGTGATCATCGCTCGGCCGCTCGGCACGCTCGGCGGGCAGCTGGTGGTCTCGCGTGCAGGGACGAGCTCCGGACTCGAACCAGCGGTCCACGATCCCCGCACCGGCACGACCACCTGGCTCGGTGACCTGGCGCCAGGCGTGGTCTCCTCGAACCCGATCGCGCTCGCCGGCGACTCGCAGCACATCTGGTTCTCGGCGACGGATCCGCAGCACGGTCGCGAGCTGTGGATCACCGACGGCACTCCGGGTGGCACGCGACTGGTCGCCGATGTCGAACCCGGTAGCGCCTCCGGAATCGACACGTTGGCGCGCGCCGTAGTGACCTCGGCCGGGGAACTCCTGTTTCAGGCGTCGAACGCGACCGTCGGAGCCGAAGCCTTCCTCAGCGATGGCACCAGCACCGGCACGCGCCCGCTCCTCGACATCCGCCCGGGTCCCGGCGACTCCAGGGCCGGCGGCTCCGGGACCGATACGTTCCTCTCGTTCGGCAACCGCATCTGGTTCGCGGCGACCAACGACCAGTCCGGAAACGAACTCTGGAGCACCGACGGGACCTCCGGTGGCACGCGGCTCGAGTTCGATCTCAGACCGGGTCCCGAGTCCGGAGTCCAGAACCTGATCGCGCCGACCCCGGCGGGTCTGCTGTTCGCGGGCAACGACGGCCACTCCGGAGTCGAGCCCTGGATCTTCGATTCCGTCACGCAGACCGGCGGCCAACTCGCCAACCTCGCCATCGATCCGGTCAACCTGGGTTCGGGCTTGGCGCCCCCGCTCGTCCACGACGACTTCGCGTGGCTCGTCGCCGTCACCGCGGGTCGGATACTCCGCCCCTACATCACGAGAGGGTCGCTCCAAACCACGTTCCCCTTGTCGGGGTTCGGCACGACACCCGCGGATCTCGTGAATCCACTCGGCGTCCTCGACGGCCGCGGTGTCGTGTTCGCCTCTCGGCTGACGGGCGGTCCGGGAGAGGTGAGGCTCGCGGACGGCATCTCGCCGGCCAGCACGTTGTTGGCGCAACCCTCCGGGGCGCAGGCGAACTCCGGAGCCTCCACCGGTGGTGTCGTGCTCCGAGATCGCGTGTGGTTCGCCTGGAACGAGGGTTTCGGAACCCCGTCGCTCTGGGTCTCAGACGGCACGCCGCAGGGCACCACTCTCGCCCACGGGATTCCGCAGGCGAGTCGCTTCCAACCGCACTTCGCCCATGGCGGGTTGATGTTCGGACAGGGCTACGACCCGAGCCATGCCTACGAGCCCTGGGTCAGTGACGGGACCGCCCAGGGGACCTTCCGACTGGCCGATGTCGCGCCCGGCACCGAGCACGGCAATCCGCGCTCGTTCACCGCACTCGGCACCGGCGTGTTCTTCATCGGCACCTCCCCCGCGACCGGCAGCGAACCCTGGTTCAGTGACGGGACGACCGCCGGCACGCGGATGATCCTCGAGCTGGTACCTGGACCGTGGGACGAGACGATCCGGAGCCCCGTGAACCTCGGCGACCACGTGCTGTTCGCATCGCAGCGGGCGAGTTCCGGACCCTGGGAACTCTGGGCTACCGACGGAACGGCGGCAGGCACGCAGGTCCTCGCGACGATCGCGCCCGCGGGGAGTGGCTCCATCGACGTCCAGCTCCGGCGCGCCGGAGATCGGGTGGTGGTCGCGGCGTTGATGGACTGGCCAGCCTCCGCGGTCTGGACCAGCGACGGCACACCGCAGGGAACCACGCTGTCGTTCGACACCGCGAGTCTCGGCGCGACGATCCTCGGCGGACTGACCGTGATCGGCGATGCCGGCGACTTCGTGTTCGAAGCAACCGACGTGGTGCACGGCCGCGAACTCTGGGCGAGCGACGGCACGCTCGCCGGCACGCGAATCGTCGCCGACTCGCAGCCCGGCATCGGCAATGCGGAACCCAGCTTGATGTTCCGACTCGGCGACGGCGTACTGTTCCAGGCCGACGACGGTCTCACCGGCCGTGAGTTGCACCGCATCCCCCTCGCCGACTTCGGTGCCGCGGTCGCGAGCCCCATCGGCCGCGGCTGCGGTGCACATCTCGACGCCGACGGCGCACCCGAGATCGGTAGGAGCTTCACGCTGCGGATCCAGGCCAGTGGCGGCGGACCCGCGGGTCTCGTCTTCGATACCGCGCCGAGCTTCGGAACCCCGCGGCCCGGCTGCGAGATCCACCTGCGCAATCCCACGGTACTCGGCAACTACGCGACCGATGCGCTGGGCATGGCCAGTCTGCCGGTGCAGGTGCCCAACGATCCGGCGCTGGTTGGCACCTTGCTCTACCTGCAGTCGGTGCACCTGCGCGGCGGCGGACCACTGTTCGGAACCCTCGAGCTGACCGAGGGCATGGAACTGCTCGTCGGCCGCTGACGCGTACATCGAGGCGAAGGGGTGCCGCAAGTCACCGATGTACGTCATGACGACGCCGCTCCTACCCCGCGCGACGGCCTCGGAAGCCCATCGCCAGGTCGGACACTCCTGGCACAGTGGTTGGATGCGGCCGCGCCCCATGCCCACCCCGAAAGCCCCCTGGTCGCCGAGCCTCGTGCGTCTTGGTCTGCTCGCGAACTCGCTGCTCGCCTGCGTCGCAACCGCCTGGACTCCGGTCGCCCAGACCCCACGCTCTCCCACGCTATTCCTCGACCTCCAGACGAGCGCCACCGCGCCGCCGCGCTCCTCGACGCCGGCATCCGTGTTCAGCTCCGCCGGCACCGCCTGGTTCACGGCCACCACCCCGGGGACGGGTCACGAACTCTGGTCGACCGATGGCACGACTGCTGGCACGCGCGTCTTCGACGAGCTGGGCACGGGAGCGAGCATCGGCTCCTTCGGGGAACACGTGCTGCTGCCGGACGGGACTCTGGTCGCCTGCTGCTGGACGCCCGCCACGGGCCACGCGATCTACGCGCGCGCGCCCGGCGCCACCCGGTGGACCCTGCTGGCCGACCCCTGGCCGATGGAGAACGGAGAGGCAGTCGAGCACATGGCGGTCTGGGGAACGGAGTGTTGGTTCCTCGCCAATGACAGCACGCCCCACATCGAGCTATGGCGCACCGACGGCACCCCCGGCGGTACCCGGCTCGCCGAGGACGTGGCACTCGCCGCCAGCCGCCGCGACGAGCGCGTCCACGAGATGCTCGGCAGCAGCTCCGGCCTGTGGATCACCGCGGGAGACTCCGATCGATGGCTGTGGTGGAAGGCTGCTGCCAACACTCCGAGCGTGGCGGTCGCGGACAGCCAGGGACCCATCGAAGCGTGGAGCCTGTGGGGCTCGCTCGCGGGGCGGCTGGTGTTCGTCGCGCCCAGTGCGCGGTTCGGCCTCGAACCGTGGATCAGCGACGGCACCGTCGCCGGCACGATTCCGCTCCAGGACATCGTCCCCGGCTGGTTCCAGAGCGGTCCGAAGTTGCTGGCCGTCGAGCCGACGCGGATCTGGTTCTCCGCGAGCAGCGTCAACGAGCGCAATGAACTGTGGGTGACCGACGGCACCGTCGCCGGCACGCGCATGGTGATCGACCTCGCACCGGGCGTCGCCAACGGCATCCCGGGATCGGGTGCCGCGGCGCTGCCGGCCTTCGGCGGCCTGGTCTTCGTCGGGTTCCGGCCGCAGGTCGGCACCGAGCTGTTCTTCACCGACGGCACCGCGGCGGGCACTCGGTTGTTGCTCGACATCCGCCCGGGCACGGCCGGCTGCTTCCCCGACTCGTTGTTCGCCGCGCGCAACCGCGTGTGGTTCCGGGCCACCGACGCCACGTCGGGCAAGGAACTCTGGAGCACCGACGGCACCGCCGCGGGAACGCGTCTCGAACTGGATGTGCGCCCCGGTTCGGAAGATGGCGCAGCCGAGGTGATCGGCGACACGACGAACGGCCTGGTGCTGGTCGTCGACGACCCGCTCACGGGCATCGAACCATGGCGCTTCGATCCGACGACCGGTGCTGCCAGCCTGCTCGCCAACCTCGCCGTCGATCCGATCAACGGGGGCAGCGGCATCCACCATCTCACCCACCACGACGCCTTCGCGTGGTTCGTCGCCTCCCGCAATGGCACGGACTTCGAGGCCTTCGCGACCGACGGGACGCTCGGCGCGACGACGTCCTTGCCGAGTCCGAGCGTGACCGACATCGATCGGATCCAACCACTCGGCGCGGTCTCCGCCGGCTTGCTGTTCCGGGTCTTCGTGCCAACGAGCGGCAACGAACTCTGGATCACCGACGGCACGGCGACTGGCACGCACCGCGTGCTGAACCTCGACAACTCGTCCGGCAACCGGGTCATCCAAGACGTGGTCGCCTGGAACGACGGCCTCTGGTTCCTGTGGAGCAACGGCGGTGGCTTCGGCCTGTGGCACACCGACGGCACCGCGGCAGGCACCGGTCCCGCGCCCGGCTTCCCGAACGGCACGGCCTTCCGCCCCCGGCTCGGCCACGCCGGATGGCTCTGGGGCGTCGGCAACGACGCACAGCACGGCAACGAGCCCTGGCGCAGCGACGGGACCGAGGCAGGCACCCGGCGCATTGCCGACATCTCGCCGGGCACGGGCGATGCACGGGCGTACTGGTTCACGCCGCTGGGAGACCGCGTGTTCTTCTGGGCCACGTCGCCGACCGGCGGCAGCGAGCCCTGGGTGACGGACGGCACTGCAGCGGGCACCTTCCAGCTCGCCGACGTCGTGCCGGGCGGGAGCACCTTCCTCCACGACGTGGGAGTGCTCGACGACCGCGTGGTGTTCCTGGCGCAGACCGTCGCGAACGGGGTCGAGCCATGGGTCACCGACGGCACGCTGGCGGGGACCCGACAGCTCGTCGAGACCGTCCCGGGTGCTGACCACCAGCCTCCGAGCGACCTGCGCCGCGCCGGCGACCGACTGCTGTTCACGGTGTATCCGAACCGTGGTTCCGCCGCGATCTGGACCACCGACGGCACACCTGCCGGAACGGTTTCCCTGCTCGGTGCCGCCACGCTCGGTGCCGCCGTGCTCGGTTCCGCCTACCCCATGGGCGACGACGGATCGTTCGTCTTCGTCGCCGACGAGGCCACCCACGGCCGCGAACTCTGGGCCAGCGACGGCACCCTCGCCGGCACGCGAATCGTCGCCGACTCGTTCTCCGGCCAGGCCCCCTCCGAACCGACCGGCTTCACGCGCTTCCGCGACGCCGTGCTGTTCGAGGCCGACGACGGTCTCACCGGCCGTGAGCTGCATCGCATCCCGCTCGCCGATTTCGGTGCCGCAGTCGCGAGCCCCATCGGCCGCGGGTGCGGTGCGCACCTCGACGCCGGCGGCGCACCCGAGATCGGTCGAAGCTTCACGCTGCGGATCCAGGCCAGCGGCGGCGGACCTGCGGGCCTCGTCTTCGACACCGCGCCGAGCTTCGGTGCTCCGCGGCCCGGCTGCGAGATCCACCTGCGGAATCCCACGGTGCTCGGCAACTACGCGACCGATGCGCAGGGCATGGCCAGTCTGCCGGTGCAGGTCCCGAACGATCCGGCGCTGGTCGGCACGCTGCTCTACCTGCAGTCGGTCCACCTGCGCAGCGGCGGACCGCTGTTCGGGACCCTCGAGCTGACCGAGGGGTTGGAGCTGTTGGTAGGGCGCTGATCACGACCGTCGGTTCGCCGATGGACCGGCGCCATGGAGCCGCCGGGCCGGCCTGGCAGCGCCTCTCGCGTGCGCCCACGACGCCTCGCGCGGTGGGTACGATGATTGATCGCCGCCGGCCGCTCCGGCCGCCCCCCGGCCTGCCCGCGCCTCTCGAACCATGCGTAGTCTGCTCCTCGCCACGACGGTGCTGCTCTCCGCAGCCGCCGGTCTCGCCCAGAACCCGCTGACCAACACGCTGCTGAAGGACCTGAACACCGGACCTTCGCCGCTCGCGCCGGGGTCCTCGCCCGAACTCCTGGCCAGCGCTCCGGGACGCGCGTGGTTCACCGCCTTCGACCGGCTCGCAGGGCGCAGGATCTGGACCACCGACGGCACCACTGCCGGCACCGTGCCGCTGGGTGACCTGTCGGACGACCGCGACAACGAGCTGTTCGTGTTGGGCGCGCTCGCCCTGCCCAACGGCCGGTTCCTGGTGGCCACCGAATCGACCGCGCACGGCGTCGAGCTGTTCGTCTCCGACCGACCGGGCGCGCCGCTGCAGCTGCTGATGGACTTCGAGCCCGGCGCTGCCAGCTCGCAGCTCACCGACCTGGTGCTCTGGCAGGGTGAAGCCTGGTTCGCGGCCCGCACTCCCCAGCACGGCATGGAGCTGTGGCATTCGGACGGCACCGTCGCCGGCACCCGGATCAGCAATGAGTTGATCCCCGGCGCTGGCTCCGAGGAGTTCCAGAGGTACGGCCTCGCGGTCGCCGGCAACCAGCTCTACTTCACCGCGGGCCGGCCCGCGCAGCTCTACGTGAAGTCGGTTCCGAACGCCACGCCGGTGGTGCTCACGCCGACGTCCCTCGACCTCCAACCGAGCGCTGCGCCGACCTGGTACATGGCCGAGGTCAACGGCCGGTTGGTGTTCCCCGCTGCCGACGCAATGCGAGGTCGCGAACCGTGGAGCACCGACGGCACGCCGCGGGGTACCCGCCTGCTCGAGAACTTGTGGCGTGGCGCCCGCGAAAGTGAATCGGTGGCGCTCGCGTCCGACGGGCAGCGGATCTGGATCGCGGCACGCGAGGCCTACCAGGGCTTCGAGCTGTGGGTCTCCGACGGCACCCGCGCCAACACCCGACTCGTCGCCGATCTGAATCCGGGCCGCGCCGACGGCGTGGACTACCAGGCTGGCGGAATCATCCTGCCAGGCGGTGATCTGCTGTTCGTCGGCAACGACGGCTCGGGTAGCGGCTTCGAACCCTGGCGGTCCGACGGCACCGCGCAAGGAACCCGACCGATCGCCGATCTGGCACCCGGCGGCGCGACGTCGCAACCGCGAGGCTTCATGGAGTTCGCCGGCGAGGTCTGGTTCCACTCGTTCACACCGGCCTCGGGTCGTCAGCTCCAGCGGTTCGATCCGGCGACTTCGACCATCACCACCATCCCGCCCGGCAACCCGCCCTGGTACTTCCCGGTGCCGATGGCCGACCTCGGCAACTCGCTGTTCCTTTACGCATCGACCGAGGCAACCGGCATCGAGCCATGGACGATCGGCACCGCGCCCGGCTCGCAGCGGCTCCTGCTCGACATCGCGACCGGCGGCAATGCCGACTCGGATCCCTGGGACTTCACCGCCAGCACACGCGGCTTCGCGTTGTTCCGCGCCGAGACGGCCGCAGCCGGAGCCGAGCCGTGGGTCACCGACGGCACTGCGGCGGGCACGGTCTCCTTGGGTGATCTCATGCCGGGAACCCAGGGGGCCTGGCCCCGCGCACTCGGTGAACTCGCGGAGGGCCTGCTGTTCCAGGCCTTCTCCCCTCGGCTCCCCGGTCACGTCCTGTGGATCACCAACGGAACCCGTTCCGGCACGCGCGAGCTGGTGACGATCGCGGCCGACGGTCTCGGCGTGATCGACGAAGTCGTCACCCTGTCCGACGAACTCATGCTGTTCGTCTGCGCCGACCTCGCAGCCACCACGCTGTGGCGCACGGACGGCACGGCCGCCAACACCCAGGTGATCGCCCGCTATTCCGGCTCGGGAGTACCGAGACTGCATGCCGCGGCCGGCGACCACGTGCTCGGCGAGTGGCTGTACGGCGTGGGCGAACGCGAGCTGTTCGTCACCGACGGCACGCCCAACGGCACGGGGATCGTCGATCTGATGCCCGGCAGCAACGGCTCTTATCCGGTCAACTTCACAGCGATCGGGGATCGGGTGGTGTTCGTGGCGAGAGACCCGCTGCTCGGTCGCGAACTGTTCGTCGCCGGGGGATCTCCGTTCGGCGTGCAGAGATTCACCAACGGCTTCCCCCCGGGTGGCGGCACGTTCTCGGTCAACGAGATCGCCTCCCTGGGCGACTTCGCAGTGTTCGTGTCCGAAGACGTCGCCGGGGGCAACTACCGCTTCTGGCGCACCGACGGCACCCAGGCTGGCACCGTCACCATCGACCAGAACCTCCCGACCGACATCGCACGCCTCTGCGACAAGTTGACGGGCGCCGGCGACCTCGCGTTCTTCTGGACGCGGCCGCAGGGTAGCCCCGGCTACGAACTCTGGGTCACCGACGGCACGCCCCAGGGCTTCCGCAGCCTGCGCGCCGCGATGCCCGGCGAGTCGGCGCCCGGTCCGTACGAGAGCGACCTGCACCCGATCGGCGATGGCACGCACGTGGTGTTCGAGCGCGTCGACGCGGTCCACGGCCACGAGCTGTGGGTCAGCGACGGCACGGTGGCGGGAACCCGCGTGCTGACCGACTCCGCGCCCGGTGTGCTGGAGTCGACGCCCTACGGCATGACCCGCGTCGGCAACCGCATGCTGTTCGCCGCCGACGACGGCACCACCGGCGTCGAGCCGCACGCGGTCGACCTGTTCGACGTCGGCGGCTCCTGGGTGGCGCACCCCTACGGCGATGGCTGTGGAGCCGGCATCGACACCAGCGGCTCGCCGACCCTCGGCGATCCGTTCGCGGTCGAGGTCTCGTCGGGCAATCCGAATGCGCTGACCCTGTTCCGCCTCGGCTTCGGCGCGGACTACCTCCGACTCGACTCCGGCTGCAGCAGCCATCTGGTCGGCCCGCTGCCGCTGGTCGCGCTCCACGCCGACCCGCTGGGCGTCGCCAGCCTCGCCTTCACCGTACCCAACCAGACCGCGCTGCTCGGCGCGCAGCTGTTCTTCCAGGCCTTCCCGGTGGTGCCCGGCGGTCCGCTGTTCGGCAGCTACGCAGGCACTCCCGGCCTCGAGGTGGTGGTCGGTCGCTGACCACGTGACGCTCCCCTCGCCCTGGCACCCGGACAAGACCATGCGAACCCTGATCCTCCTCGGCCTGCTCACGAGTTCGGCGGCGCTCGCCCGACGCCGATCGGCAACACGCTGGTCCTCGACATCGACCAGCGCCCGGCGACCGACGCGGTGCGCGGCTCGGGGCCACGCCTCGCGCTCCAGCAACCGGCGCGCACGCTGTTCCTCGC
Organism: bacterium; assembly: GCA_030432695.1. Lineage (GTDB taxonomy): Bacteria > Planctomycetota > UBA1135 > UBA1135 > UBA2386 > JAUILN01. The sequence continues at coordinate 219,534 of JAUILN010000007.1, forward strand.
CGCAGCGCCGGGCGTCGGTACCGAGCTGTGGGCCACGACCGGCGCACCGGGCAGCGTGACGATGCTCGACGAGGTCACGACCGGCGACTACGGCGTCCAGGAGATGGTCACCCACCCGAACGGCACGGTGATCCTCAGCAGCTACGCCGACGGCATCGGCTTCGAACCGTTCGCGATCCCGCCCGGCGCGAGCGGCTACACGCCGCTCGGGGACCTGAAACCTGGACTGGAGGGGTCCTCCCCGCGCGCGCTGGTCGTGTGGCAGAACGACGTCTGGTTCCTGGTCGATGACGGCACACCCGGCTACCAGCTCTATCGCACCGACGGGACGGTGGCGGGCACCCAGCGGATGGAGACCTTGCTGCCCTCGGTCCTTCAGCCGAACAAGACGCCGGGCGTGCAGGTCGGCAACGGCGGCACGCACCTGTACCTGAGCTTCACCGGCGCCGGCAGCGGAGGTCTCCTGGTGAAGTCGTCGCCCTCCGCAGCGACGGTCGCGATCACTCCTGGTGGCCGGACGCTCGAGGTAGCGCAGTTCGGCCCGACCCGCTCGGCTCCCCTGAACACCGGCGCGGTGTTCGTGATGGAGAGTGCGCCCGGCCAGGGCTACGAGCCGTGGTTCACCGACGGCACCTCGGCGGGCACGCTGCCGCTCGGGCCCCTCAACCCGACCAGCATCGTCGGCAGCCTGCCGAGCATGCGGGGAAGCGACGGCAACCGCGTGTGGTTCGACGCGATCACCGACACCGAAGGCACAGAGCTGTGGACCACCGACGGCACGCCCGGCGGCACCCGCATCCTCGTCGACCTGGTCCCCGGCCCGGGCTCCGGCAGGTTGGAGAGCAGCTTCACGCTGCTGGCGGGTGGCGATGCGGTGTTCGGCGCCAGCAACACCCAGCCCCTCGATCCGCCGATCCTGTTCCGCAGCGACGGCACCGCCAGCGGCACGCGGGCGATCCCTCCATCGCCGACGGATGGCCAGCCGACGTACGTCCGGCAGCTGATTCTCGCCGGCGGGCTGGTCTGGGGCATCGGACAGCGCGGCTTCGGCGACTCCGAGCTGTGGAGCTACAACCCGGTCCTCGATGCCCTGCGCCTGCGGTGGATTCCCAGGCCCCAGGCAAGCTCCTCTCGACCGGTCGAGCTGCTGGGCCCGACACCGAACGGCCTGCTGCTGGCGATCGACGACGGGATCTTCGGCAAGGAACCCTGGATCTTCGATCCTGCAGGCACCGGCGGCTTCCGGCTCGCCAACCTCTACCCCGACGGCGGAACGCGCGACAGCCGGATCACCGCGTTGGGTAGCCACACAGGCGTCGCGCTCTACCACGCCGCCGACGGCACCAACGGTCCACAGCTCTACGCCAGCGATGGCACCGCCAGTGGCACCCGGCGCATCACGCGACACGTGGTCGATCCGGGCCGTGGGTTCGTCCCGGTCACGGACACCGACGCCGGCTTCGTCTACCTGACCGAGCAGCGCCTGTTCCCCGGTCAGAGCACGACACAGCTGTGGTCGACCGACGGCACCGTCGGCGGGGAGGTCCTGCTCCACGACTTCCGGTCGGGCAGCGAAACGATCTTCCTCGACCGCGTGGTCCCCTTCGGCGACCGCGCACTCCTCCGCGTCGGTCGCTTCGGCAACGAGAGCTGGTGGATCACCGACGGCACACCGGCCGGCACTGCGCCCTACGCCGAGTTCGCCGGCTTCGCGGAGCTGCGACTCGACCTCGAGCACCAAGGCCTGCTGTGGGGCACCAACCGCGATGCCGCACGCGGCCGCGAACTCTGGGTCTCCGACGGCACCGCGGCCGGCACCCGCGCAGTCCTCGACATCGCTCCGGGCCCCGCCAGTTCGGACCCAGCGGAGCTGCGGCCGGTCGCGGGCGGGATCCTGTTCGCCGCCGACGATCGCGTGCACGGCGCCGAGCCCTGGTTCTCGGACGGCACCCCGACCGGCACGCGACTGATCCTCGACGCCTACCCGGGTCCGTTCGGCAGCCGCCCCGTCGGGTTCACTCCGACCACGAACGGCCACGTGTTCCGTGCCGCCGCGGCTTCGACGTTCGGCGAACTCTGGCGAACCGACGCGACCGCAGCGGGCACCTTCCCCCTGGGCAACGTCCGTGGTGCTCCGGCCCGCTTCGCCGCCGCGAACGGCCGCGCGCTGTTCTGGAACGAGATCGTCTCGCCGAGCCTCGGCAACGTCGTCGAACTGTGGCGCACCGACGGCACCGCGAGCGGCACCTTCGGCACCGGGGCCTACGTCCAGGAGTTCGATACCGCGAACGCGCCGCCGCTGTTCGTCCTCGGCGACGGCGACGAGGTCGCGTTCCAGGGCTTCGGCGCCACGCACGGCGTGGAACTCTGGCTCAGCGACGGCACCGTCGCCGGCACCCGCGTGCTCGCCGACAGCGCCGCCGGCCCCGAGGACAGCTTGCCCATGGACCTGATCCGCGCCGGCAACCACCTGCTGTTCACCGCCGACTCGCTGGCCCACGGCCGCGAACTCCACGGCATCCCCTACGCACCGACCGGCGCCTGGCTCGCCCGACCCTTCGGCCGCGGTTGCGGTGCCGAACTCGCGGTCTCCGGCAGTGCCACCCTCGGCGCCAGCCTGACCCTCGACGTGTCGAGCGCACCGGGCGCCGCGACCGCGCTGCTGTTCGGCCTCGACCGCGACGACACCGCGCTGGCGCCCGGCTGCTTCCGCCACGTCGCGGTGCCGATCACCGTCGGCGCCCTCACCGCCGATGCTCAGGGTGTCGCCAGCTTCCCGCTCGCAGTGCCCAACGTCCCGGCGCTGGTCGGCGACCTGCTGCACTTCCAGGCCTTCGCGGCCGTGCCCGGTGGCCCGCTGCTCGGCGCGGTCGCGGGGACTCCTGGCCTCGAAGTGGTGCTGGGAGGCTGAGGGCGTGACATGTCCCGCGTGCGGGCACCTGGACGAGGCCATGCGAACCTCCTTGCTCTTCACCCTGCTCCTCGGCCCGACCGCACTCGCCCAGACGCCGATCGTCGACACGCTGATTGCCGACCTCGACCAGCGACCCGCGAGCGGCAGCGTGCGGAGCTCGCACCCGGAGCAACCGATCGTGCAGCCCGGGCGGACCCTGTTCACCGCCGCGACTCCCGGCCTGGGCTTCGAACTCTGGGCCACGGACGGGACGCCCGGCAACCTGGTCCGCATCGACGAGGTCAACACCGGGCCCGCCGGCATCCAGGCGACGATCACGCACCCCGACGGCACGGCGATCGTCAGCAGCCCTGGCGATGGTGTCGGTCGGGAGCCGCACGCGATCGCGCCCGGCAGCCACACCTACGCGCTGCTCGGCGATCTGCGGCCGGGTCTGGGTGACTCCAACCCACGGTCGTTCGTCGTCTGGCAAGGCGACGTGTGGTTCGTCGCGAACGACGGCGCCCTCGGCTATCGGCTGTACCGGACCGACGGCACCGCCGCCGGGACGACCCTGGTGGAGATCCTGCTGCCCGGCGCCCAGCCGGCCTTCCGCAACCCCGGCGTGCAGGTGGGCAACGGCGGCACGCACCTCTACCTGTCGTTCACCGGACCGGGTGGCGCGCTGCTGGTGAAGACCTCGCCGAGCGTGCCGAGCCGCGCGATCACTCCCGGCGGCCTCACGCTCTCCGCAGCGCAGCTCGGCAAGGGCCTGTCCGCCGGACTCGCGAGCGGGATCGTCTTCTACATGGAGAGCGCGCCGGGCCGGAGCTACGAGCCCTGGTTCACCGACGGCACCTCGGCCGGCACCATCCCGTTGGGCCCGTTGGACCCCGGCAACCCGAACGGCAGCCAACCGCGGATGTTGGGCAGCGACGACTCACGGGTCTGGTTCGACGCCAGCAGTCCTGCGGGTCGGGAACTGTGGATCACCGACGGCACGCCCGCGGGCACCCGCATGGTGGTCGACCTGCTGCCCGGCAGCGAGTCGGGCCGCTCCGGCGATGGCTTCGTACTGCTCACGAACGGCGACGCGCTGTTCAGCGGAACCGACACCAGCGCCACCGCTCCGCCGATCCTGTTCCGCAGCGATGGCACGGCCGCCGGGACGCGCCGGGTTCCCGCCTCGCCCAGCGATGGCCGACCGACCTCTCCCGACTCGCTGATGCTCCACCAGGGCAGCGTGTGGATGACCGGCACGAGCAGCGGCGACTCGTACGACCTGTGGAGCTACGACCCGCTAGCCGACGCCCTGGCCCGGCGCTGGTCGCCGCCCACTCCCTCGACCGCGCTGCCGGCCGTCCTCCTCGGCCCCACACCGAACGGCCTGCTGCTGAGGGTCGACGACGGCATCCACGGCCGCGAGCCGTGGCTCTTCGACCCGACCACGAACACCGGATCCCTCCTCGCCAACCTGTATCCGGATGGCGGCAACCGGGGCAGCAGCATCGCCGGACTCGGCAGCCACCGCGGTCTCGCGCTGTTCCAGGCGATCGACGGGGTGCACGGAGTGCAGGTCTGGGCGACCGATGGCTCATCGGCCGGGACGCAGCGGATCACCAACCACGTCGGCGACATCCTCCGACAGCTCCGACCGGTGGCCGACACCTTCGGCGGGTTCGTCTACCTCGCGACCCGCTTTCCGTTCCCCGCCACACCGACCACCCAGCTCTGGTCGACCGATGGCAGCCCCGGCACCGACGTGCTCCTGCACGACTTCCGCTCGAACGGCGACACGATCCTGGTCGACGACGTGTTGCGCTTCGAAGGGCGGATCCTGTTCCGCGCCGGGCGCTTCCAGAACCAGGTGTGGTGGGAGTCCGACGGCACGCCTGCGGGCACCAGGCCCTACGCGGAGTTCAGCGGCTTCCCAGATCTCGAGCTGTCGTTCGAACACCGCGGGCTGCTCTGGGGCACCAACCAGGAAGCCGGTCGCGGCCGTGAGGTGTGGGTCTCCGACGGCACCGCCGCGGGCACCCGCCTGGTCTTCGACATCGCCGCCGGCCTCGCGTCGTCGCGCCCCGAGCAGCTCCATCCGGTCCCTGGCGGGATCCTGTTCGCGGCCGACGACGGACTACACGGCGCGGAACCATGGTTCTCCGACGGCACCGCGACAGGCACCCGCCTCGTCAGCGATCTGAACCCCGGGCCGAACGGTAGCCGGCCACGCCAGTTCACCGCGACCGCGCAGGGCGTGGTGTTCCAGGCCGCGACGTCGAGTGCCCCCGGTCGACTGTGGCGCACCGACGGCACCGCTTCAGGCACGCAGCCCCTCGGGCAGGCAACCGGCGCTCCGGCCGGCTTCGCCGCCGCGAACGGCCGCGCGCTGTTCTGGAACGAGATCGTCTCGCCGAGCCTCGGCAACGTCGTCGAACTGTGGCGCACCGACGGCACCGCGAGCGGCACCTTCGGCACCGGGGCCTACGTCCAGGAGTTCGATACCGCGAACGCGCCGCCGCTGTTCGTCCTCGGCGACGGCGACGAGGTCGCGTTCCAGGGCTTCGGCGCCACGCACGGCGTGGAACTCTGGCTCAGCGACGGCACCGTCGCCGGCACCCGCGTGCTCGCCGACAGCGCCGCCGGCCCCGAGGACAGCTTGCCCATGGACCTGATCCGCGCCGGCAACCACCTGCTGTTCACCGCCGACTCGCTGGCCCACGGCCGCGAACTCCACGGCATCCCCTACGCACCGACCGGCGCCTGGCTCGCCCGACCCTTCGGCCGCGGTTGCGGTGCCGAACTCGCGGTCTCCGGCAGTGCCACCCTCGGCGCCAGCCTGACCCTCGACGTGTCGAGCGCACCGGGCGCCGCGACCGCGCTGCTGTTCGGCCTCGACCGCGACGACACCGCGCTGGCGCCCGGCTGCTTCCGCCACGTCGCGGTGCCGATCACCGTCGGCGCCCTCACCGCCGATGCTCAGGGTGTCGCGAGCTTCCCGCTCGCAGTGCCCAACGTCCCCGCACTGGTCGGCGACCTGCTGCACTTCCAGGCCTTCGCGGCCGTGCCCGGTGGCCCGCTGCTCGGCGCGGTCGCGGGGACTCCTGGCTTGGAGGTGGTGTTGGGGAGGTGAGGTGATTCGCCGCACCTCCCGCCGCACACCACAACACCACCGGACCACCCACCCGCCTCCACCCACCATGAGTACCCCCGAACCGATGCAGAGAGTCCGCGACCTGTGCGCGCTCGCCGCCCTCCTTCCACTCGCCGTCGCGACCGCGCAGAGCCCCGTCACCGACACGCTGCTCGTCGATCTCGACATCGGCCCACCCGGGTTCCTGCGCTCGTCGCGCCCGGTGCTGGTCGCGGCAGCGCCGGGACGCGCTTGGTTCCGCGCCGGTGATTCGCTGGACGGCCGTGAGTTCTGGACGACCGATGGGACGGCGCACGGCACGGTCCAGCTCGGTGACCTGGTCGAAGGTCCGGACAACCTCTCCGACGACGTGAGCGCGCTCGTCCTGCCGAACGGGATCTTCCTCGCGGTCGCCGACTCGACAGCCCACGGTCGCGAGCTCTTCGTCTCGGATCCAACCGGCACGCCACTGCGCCTGCTGCACGACTTCCAACCCGGCGCAGCGTCTTCCGACATCTCGTCGCTGGTGCCCTGGCAGGGCGAAGCCTGGTTCACCGTGACGACCCCCGCCCACGGCACGGAGCTGTGGCGCACCGACGGCACCGTTGCCGGAACGCGGCTGGCCGACGAGCTGGTTCCTGGACCCGGTTCGATCGCGTTCCGACCAGGCAGTTTGCTGGGCATCGGCACCAAGCTGTTCTTCGTCGCCGGCTCGCCGGCGCAGCTCTACGTGAAGGACGGCCCGGCCAGCGCGCCGGTGGTGGTCTCGCCCGCGGGGCTCGACATCGGCTCGGACGGTCCCTGGTACATGGGTGGCATCGCGGGGAAGCTGCTGTTCCCGGCGCGCGGAACGACGGGCGGACTCGAACCGTGGATCTCCGACGGCACGCCGGCGGGCACGATGTTGCTGGCGGACCTGTCGGGGGACGCCACCTCGAGTCTCTCGCAGCTGATCGCAAGTGACGGACAGCGGGCGTGGATCGTCGCCACCGAGGCAAGTCGCGGCTTCGAACTGTGGACGACCGACGGAACGACCGCGGGGACCCGACTGGTCACCGATCTGGCTCCGGGACCGGCGAGCGGGGTGCAGCCGACGACCCGGTCGCTGCTCCTTCCCGGCGGCGAGCTGCTGTTCGTCGGCGACGACGGCGGAGGAGCCGGCCTCGAGCTGTGGCGCTCCGACGGCACCGCCGCGGGTACGCGATTGGTCGCCGATCTGAGCCTGGGCGCGGCATCGTCGAATCCACGGTCGCTCAGCTTCGTGCAAGGCGAGGTCTGGTTCACCGCTTCCACCGCGGGCGAAGGCGACGAGCTGTTCCGCTACGACCCGGCGACCGACCGCGTGACGATCCACGTCGACCTCGTGCCAGGCCCGGAGTCCTCGGACGCGGCAGCGCTCCTCGACCTCGGCGGGGGCGCGATCCTGGTCAGCGCGTGGACCCCCACGCACGGCACCGAACTGCGCACCACCACCAGCGCGTTGCCCGGCACGATCACCCTGCTGCGCGACATCGACCAGGATGGCAACGGCAGCTCGGATCCCGACGACGCCTTCGCGCACCGCGGCCGGCTGTGGTTCGTCGCCGACCTCCCGGCGACCGGGCGCGAGCCTTGGATCACCGACGGCACACCCGCAGGCACGGTGTCGCTCGGCGACCTGAATCCAGGACCGCTCGGTTCCGTGCCGCGCGGAATCGGAGGAGTCGGCGACCGGCTGCTGTTCGGCACCTTCCTGAACGGCTCGGTCGATCTCTGGGCCAGCGACGGGACCGCTACCGGCACGCAGCGACTGCGCACGCTGGCCACGACGACTTCCGGGTCCGTGCAGCGTGGCCTGCTCCTCGCCGACGACCTGCTGCTGTTCGTGTTGCGCGACGGGGCCCGCTCCCGTCTCTGGCGCACCGACGGCACGGCCGCAGGAACCATGGAGATCCCGTTGGCGGCCTCCGCGGAACCACTCGAACTCGAGATCGCCGTCGACGGCCGGGCCTTCGCAAGGATCCGCAGCCGCTTCGGTGACCGTGAGCTCCTGACCACCGACGGCACCCAGGTCGGCACCCTGCATTGGGACCTCTTTCCGGGCACGCTGGGTTCCAGACCGTCCGCCTTCGCAGCGGTCCCCGGTGGCGCGGTGTTCGTCGCGACCGACAGCCGTTTCCACCGCGAGTTGTGGTTCGCCGGCGGCACGCCGCTCGGCGTGCGGATGATCGCCGAGCTCGAGCCGGGTCCGGTCGGTGTCGAGCTCCTGGGAGTCGCATCGGCGGGTCGGTTTGCGATCGCGAAGGTGCGGGGCCAGCAGTCGCTCGAAGACATGATGTGGCGGACCGACGGGACGACCGCGGGCACGGTGCGCATCGACCAGGCGCTTCCCGCCGGCGTGGTATCCACCGCCGAGTACCTCACCGCGGCGGGCGACCAGGTGTTCTTCTGGTGTCGTCCTACCGGCTCGACCGAACACCAACTCTGGATCACCGACGGAACCTCGGGTGGCTTCCGCCCGGTCCGCACGACAGGGCTGGGCCCAGGAGCGTCTCCGCTGTACGCGATCGGTGACGGCACCCACGTTGCCTTCACCCGCGCCGACCCGACCTTCGGCACCGAGCTGTGGATCAGCGACGGCACCGCGGCGGGGACGCGCGTGCTGACCGACTCCGCACCCGGCCGGCTGAGTGCCTTCCCCGGGGCAGTGACGAGACTGGGCAACCACGTGCTCTTCACCGCGGACGACCGCAGCACCGGAGTCGAGTGGCACACCGTGGACCTCGGCGCGACCGGTGCCTGGGTCGCTTCGAGATACGGCACCGGCTGCGGGATCGACCTCCAGGTCCTCGGCTCACCGACCCTCGGCGACCCGTTCACCCTGACGGTGGAGACCGCCACCGCGAACGCACCGACGCAGCTGCTGTTCAGCCCGGTGCCGGCCTGGGACCGACTCGCCTCAGGCTGCCTGCTGCACCTGGTCCAACCGGACACGGTCGCTGCCCTGCTCGCGGATGGCACCGGCGACGCGAGCGTGTCGTTCACCGTCCCGAACGTCCCCGCACTGCTCGGCGACCTGCTGCACTTCCAGGCCTTCGCGATGGTGCCGGGCGGCCCGCTGTTCGGCACGGTCGCGGGGACTCCGGGGTTGGAGGTGGTGGTGGGGAGGTGAGCGTCTGCTCGACTCCCCAGGCTCGGGAGGGATTCCCGCGCCGCTGCCCAGGGTTCGAAGCGGCCGGGCTCCGACGTCGCGACCACACCCCCGCTCGGCTCGGCCGACGGTAGGGTAACGCGAGACCCCATCCTGCCGCGCCTGCCCCCCGGCCGCGGTCAGGGAGACCCGAACTCGCGGCCCGATGACCAGTCGAACTCCCGCTCCGTACCTCACGCTGCTGCTCCTCCTCGGAGCAGCGGCCCCTGCCCAGTCGCCCCGGTCGCCGACGCTGCTGGTCGACATCAACACCAATCCCGGCGTCGCCCCGCGATCGTCCCTGCCGAGCCCGGAACTCTCCTCGCGCGGCACTGCCTGGTTCAGCGCGGTCACGACCGAACACGGCGTGGAACTCTGGATCACCGACGGCACTTCGGCCGGCACGCGGATCTTCGACGAGTTGGGCAGCGGCGCGCGGGCCAGCTCCTACCACGCGAGCGTCGAACTCCCCAACGGCACGATCGTAGCGTCGTGCTGGTCACCAACGGTCGGGGGCGCCGTGTTCGTCGCGCGACCTGGAGCGACGCGCTGGACGCTGCTCGTCGATCCGCAACCCGCCACCAACGACTACGCACCACGTCTTCCGGTGGTGTGGAACGGCGAATGCTGGTTCCTCGCCGACGACGGCACGAACGGCACGGAGCTGTGGCGCACCGACGGCACTCCGGCTGGCACGCGGGTGGTCGAGGACCTGCCCGGCCTCCAGAACGACGGCATGTTGTCCATCACCGGGATGCTGCCGACCGCCAGCGGACTGTGGATCACCGAGGGGATCACCGGGGATCGGCTGCTATGGAAGGCGTCGCCGACGACGCCCACGGTCGAGGTCGATGATCCGACGGGGCAGATCGAGGTCCGGCAACCCTTCGGGTCGATCGGCAATCGCGGTCTGCTGTTCTCCGGGAGGACCTTCGCGGATGGCGAAGACCTGTGGTTCACCGACGGCACCACTGCGGGCACGGTGCTGCTGGTCGACATCCGACCGGGTTCGTTCTCGAGCCGACCCCGACTGCGGGCGGCCGAGCCCAACCGGATCTGGTTCACGGCCAGCAGCACCATGGCCGGCCAAGAGCTTTGGATCACGGATGGCACTGCGGCCGGTACCCGGCTGGTCCGCGACAACTGGCCGGGCTCGCAAGCCGGAGCTGGCTCGCATGCGGTCGCGGCGTTCGGCGGTCTGGTGTTCGCGGGTGCGGATCCCAACGTGGGGAGCGAACTCTTCTTCAGCGACGGGACGACGGCCGGAACCGGAGTGCTGCTCGACATCCTGCCCGGCAGCCGCGGGTCCGATCCGAGCAACTTCGTGCTGTTCCGCAACCGCGTCTGGTTCCAGGCCGACGATGGGGTCTCCGGGCGCGAGCTGTGGAGCACCGATGGCACGGCTGCCGGCACGCGGCGCGAAGTCGACCTGCGCGCCGGTCCGGACTCCAGCGGCGCGCGCGTCCTCGGTGACACCGCCGCGGGACTCCTGCTGCGTGCCGACGACGGCGTCAGCGGCGGGGAGCCGTGGATCTTCGACCCGGTCACCAGCACCGCGCGACTCCTCGCCAACCTCGCCCCGGAACCGACCAACGCCGGTTCGGGGGTCCATCTGCCGACCCGTCACGATCTGTTCACGCTGTTCGTCGGCGCCCGCGGCGCCCTCCAGGCCGAGTGCTTCGCGACCCGCGGAACGGCGGCCAGCACGGTGGTTCTGCCGATCACGCCGCAGAGCAGCATCACCTCCTTCTCGATCGTCGGCGCGCTGCCCACCGGCCTCGTGGTGCAGACGCTCCCGATCTTCAACAGCCCTCCCGAACTGTGGTTCACCGACGGCACTGCCGGGGGCACGCGCCTCGTCGCGACCGGCAGCAGGCGCGTCACGCAGATCACCGCCACCGGGATCGGCTTCGAGGGACGCCTGTGGTTCCGCTGGGACGACGGGTCGGGGATCGCATTGTGGTCCACCGACGGGACCCCGACCGGAACCAGCCCGGCGCCCGGCTTCCCGAACGGCACGACGTTCGAACCCGAGCTGGCGCACGGTGGCGTGATGTGGGGCACCGGCACGGATGCCACCCACGGCCGCGAGCCCTGGACCAGCGACGGCACCGAGGCCGGCACGCGACTCGTCGCCGACGTCGCCACCGGTGCCATGGATTCGGACAGCTTCGGCTTCACGCCGCTCGGCTCGCGCGTGTTCTTCCGCGCGCGCACCGCCGCGGCCGGTCGGGAGCCATGGATCACCGACGGAACTCCGGCCGGCACGTTCCAACTCGCGAACGTCTCCCCCGGCACCGGCGACGCCGCCGGTTGGCTGCAGGAGTCCCTCGGCGACCGCGTGGTGTTCCTCGCTGGCAATCCCACGACCGGACCGGAGCCGTGGGTCACCGACGGCACGGTCGCCGGCACCCGGTTGCTCGCCGACACCCGGCCGGGCCCCGACCGGGATCCGCTGACCAACCTCGTCCGTGCCGGGGATCGGGCGCTGTTCTACGCGCCGCTGGGGTCGGGCGGCCTCGGCATCTGGACGACCGACGGCACGCCGGCCGGCACGATCCGCGTTCTCGACAACGCGAGCCTGGGAGTGACGGTCCGCAGTCCCGTCTATCCGGTGGGCGACGATGGCTCGTTCGTGTTCCTCGCGGTCGACCCCGTCCACGGCGAAGAACTCTGGGCCAGCGACGGCACGCTCGCCGGCACCCGCATCGTCGCCGACTCGAATGTCGGCCCCGCCGATGGCAGCCCCAAGAACTTCGTCCGCTTCGGCGACGGCCTGCTGTTCGAAGCCGACGACGGCGACACCGGTCCCGAACTGCATCGACTCCCGCTCGCCGACTTCGGCTTCGCGGTGGCGCACACCTACGGCCGCGGCTGCGGCGCGCACATCTCTGCGGACGGCACGCCGGGAGTCGGCAGCTCGTTCACGATCCGCATCGATGCCTCGGCACCCGGTGGCGCGGCCGGCCTGGTCGTCGGCAGCGGACCTGCGGTCGACGTCCGGGGACCGGGCTGCGAGATCAACGTGCAATCTCCTGCTGCCCTGGGCAACTACGCGACCGATGCGCAGGGGGCTGCACGGCTGACTGTCGCGGTGCCGAACGATCCCGCGCTGCTCGGCGCACATCTCCACCTCCAGTCGGTGCACCTGCGCAGAGGCGGGCCGCTGTTCGGTTCGCTCGAGCTGACCGAGGGCCTGGAGCTGCTGGTCGGCGACTGACGCATGGGCGCAGGGCACTCCGCGAAGGAGGGTCGATGAGCTGTCGTGAGGTCGGGCGCGTGGAACGCGGTGTCGCAGATCCGCGGCGGTGAGAGATCGAGCGTCGGGACGCGCGGCGATCGCGCACCGCATCGACGCCGGCCGATCCAGGTGCTTCGACCCCGGACGAGGCGTCTGCGGCAAGATGGCGCAGCCGATCCATCCGGCGGTACGAGCCTTGCCTTCGCGCGCGCCCCATGTCCTGCCCGAACGACCGATCTGGCCCTCCACGCCGCACGGTGACTCCCCTCCTGGCGCTCTTGCTGGCCACGTCCGCGACCGCGCAGGCACCGCGCTCACCCACCCTGTTGGTCGATCTCGACCTGAGCGGCAACGTCCCCACCCGATCTTCCATGCCCGGTCCGGTGCGGTCCTCGCACGGCAGGAGTTGGTTCACCGCGTCGACCCCCGGCCGCAGCCGGGAGCTGTGGATCACCGACGGCACGCCGGCGGGCACGCTCAGGTTCGACGATCCGAGCCCCGGCGAGCCCGCCTTCTACTCCGACAGCGTGGAGCTGCCGGACGGAACGCTGCTCGCGTCTTGTTGGTCCTCCGCGGTGGGTGGCGCCCTGTACGCCGCCGCCCCCGGCACGAGCCGTTGGACGCTGCTGTACGATACCGGCCCGATCGCCGACTCGTTCGCGCCCCAGCACCTGGTGCTCTGGAACGGCGAGTGCTGGTTCCTCGCCGACGACGGCAGCGACGGCTCGGAACTCTGGCGCACCGACGGCACGGTCGCCGGCACGCGGGTGGTCGAGGACCTCCCCGGGCTCTCGAACGATGGCTGGACGGCGGTCTCCGAGATGCTGGTCACCCCGTCCGGACTGTGGATCGCCGAGGGGCGCGGAACCTACCGCCTGTTCCGGAAGGCCTCGCCGCACATCGCGACCGTCGCGGTCAGCGATCCGACGGGAAGTGTCCAGGCGCGCGCTCTCTGGGGAACGACCGGAAACGGGTCCCTGCTCTTCGTCGGGCGCACGGTCGCACAGGGCGACGAGGTCTGGATCACCGACGGAACCACGGCGGGCACGGTGCTCCTGGCCGACATCCAACCGGGCGCGTCATCCGCCACACCCAGGCTCCTCGCGGCCGAGCCGCAGCGGATGTGGTTCTACGCCAGCACGTTCCCCACGGGCCGCGAGCTCTGGATCACCGACGGGACCACCGGCGGAACGCGCCAGGTTCGTGATCTCTGGCCAGGCACCGGGGCAGGAGTCGGTTGGCACGCGGTGCAGGCCTTCGGCGGTCTGGTCTTCGCGGGCACGGACCCGAACGTCGGCACCGAGGTGTTCTTCAGCGACGGGACAGCTGCCAACACCCGACTCCTGGTCGACATCCTGCCCGGCGTCGGCGGATCCGAGCCGAGCGGGTTCGCACTGCTCGGGAACCGCGTCTGGTTCCAGGCCGACGACGGCCGCTTCGGCCGCGAGCTGTGGAGCACCGACGGCACGTCCGCGGGCACGCGGCGCGAGATCGATCTGCGCACCGGTCCGGAAGGCAGCGATCCGCACGCCATCGGCGAGACCGCCGGCGGGATCCTGCTGCGCGCCGACGACGGGCTCACCGGTGCTGAGCCCTGGGTCTACGATCCGGTAACCGGGACCGCGCAACCGCTCGGCAACCTCGCGCCGGATCCGGTCAACGCGGGTGGAGGAGCTCATCTGCTGATCGCACACGAGACCTTCGCGCTGTTCGTCACCTACCGTGCTTTCGCGCGGGCCGAGTGCGTCGCCACCCGCGGGACCCTCGCCAGCACCCTGCTCCTGCCGATCACGCCGCAACGCTCACCGTCCGAACTCTGGGTCCTCGGCGCGCTGCCCACCGGCCTCGTCGTGCAGACGATGCCGCAGTCGGCCAACCCACCGGAGCTGAGGTTCACCGACGGCACCGTGGCGGGCACGCGACTCATCGCCACGGGAAGCGCGCTGGCTCCGCGCGGCACCCGGACCGGAGTCCAGTTCCAGGGACGTCTCTGGTTCCGCTGGGACGACGGCTCAGGAGAGGCGCTGTGGATCACCGACGGGACCGCATCGGGGACCACGCGCACGCCGGGTTTCCCGACCGGCACGACGTTCCGGCCCGCACTGGTGCACGACGACCGGATGTGGGGCACCGGCCAGGACGCCGCGCACGGCCGCGAACCCTGGATCAGCGACGGCACCGCAGCCGGTACGCGACGAATCGCAGACATCGCCGCCGGGATGGCCGACTCGGACGCCTGGGCCTTCACTCCGCTCGGACGGCGCGTGTTCTTCCGTGCGAGCGCGCCCGCGACCGGACAGGAACCCTGGGTCACCGACGGGACGACTGCCGGCACGTATCTGCTGGCCGACGTTTCACCCGGCCCGAGCGACGGGAGCGGCCGGCTGCAGGCTTCACTCGGCGACCGCGTGGTGTTCTCGGCGAGCCATCCGTCGACCGGGGAAGAGCCCTGGGTCACCGACGGGACGGTCGCCGGCACCAGGCCTCTCGGCGATGCCGTCCCCGGGCCCGACCGTGGAATCGAGTCGAGCGGGGGGCTGAGGCGCGCCGGCGATCGGCTCCTGTTCATCTCCCAGCCCGGCATCGAGGACACCGTCTGGGCGACCGATGGCACACCTGCAGGCACCGTGCGCCTGCTCGATGACGCGAGCCTCGGCGCGAGGATCCTCGGCGGCGTGCTGCCGGTCGGCGACGACGGCTCGTTCGTGTTCACCGCCGACGATCCCACGCACGGTCGCGAACTCTGGGCCAGCGATGGCACCCTCGCCGGCACCCGCATCGTCACCGACTCCTGGGCCGGACCCGCCGCGGGGAATCCGTCGGGATACGTCCGCTTCGGCGATGGCCTGCTGTTCCAGGCCGACGACGGCAGCACCGGCGAGGAGCTGCATCGACTCCCGCTCGCCGACTTCGGCGTCGCGGTGGCGCACACCTACGGCCGCGGCTGTGGCGCGCACATCTCTGCGGACGGCACGCCGGGAGTCGGCAGCTCGTTCACGATCCGCATCGATGCGACGCCACCCGGTGGCGCGGCAGGCCTGGTCGTCGGCAGCGGACCTGCGGTCGACGTCCGGGGACCGGGCTGCGAGATCAACGTGCAATCTCCCACCGCCCTCGGCAACTACGCGACCGATGCGCAGGGGGCTGCACGGCTGACTGTCGCGGTGCCGAACGACCCCGCGCTGCTCGGCGCCCACCTCCACCTGCAGTCGGTGCACCTGCGCACCGGCGGGCCGCTGTTCGGTTCCCTCGAGCTGACCGAGGGTCTCGAGCTGCTGGTCGGGGACTGACGGTTCCGTGGCGTAACATCCTCGGTGCGCGGATCCACGACCGACCGCCCCGAGTTCCACGGACCGGTGATTGCGCACCGCGCGGCGCCGGCCGGGACACTCCCGGCGGACATGCCCCGATCCGATACTCCCGTGGAAGGAACCCCGATGGGCCCCACCATCCGGTCACGTCGAGGAGCCGCCGTGCTCCTCGGTCTCTCGCTCGCCGCGTCGCTCGCCAGCCAGGGGCCGGTGACGCCGACGCTGCTGGTCGATCTCGACACCCGCCCGCCGCTCGGGCCCAACGGATCGACGCCGCTGGTGGTGGACAGCCACAACGGCACGGTGTGGTTCCTGGCGACGACCGCGGAGGAAGGCCGCGAGCTGTTCGAGACCGACGGCACCGCAGGAGGGACCTTCCGCTTCGACCCGATCCGGCCGGGTGAGGACTCGAGCGTGGCCTTCGCCCACCGGATGCCTACGGGCCGGTTGCTGCTGCACGGCAACTCGCCGGCCTTCGGCCAGGAGCTGTTCACCGTGGCGCCGGGATCGCGGACCCCGCAGTTGCTCCAGGACCTCGAACCAGGCCCGGGCGGCTCCCGGATCTCTCGGTTCGCCTCGCTGGGTGCCGAAGGCTGGTTCACCGTCAGCCGCGCTGCCAACACCGAACTCTGGCGCACCACCGGCGTCCTCGGCAGCACGCTCCTCGAGGAGACCCTCGTTGGCGTCGAGAGCGCCACCCCGGTGACGATCCACGGCAAGCTGTGGATCCACGAGTATCCGCCCGCGGCCGGCCGACTCTGGATCAAGGACCAGGTCGGGTCGCCGAGCCGCGAGCTGCTGCAGTCGCTCGGTGGCTTCCGGGTCCGCGCGGTGTTCGGAGCCTTGGGCAGTCGGGTGCTGCTCGCCGCGACCGACGGTCTCACCGGCCTCGAGCCATGGATCAGCGACGGCACTGATGCCGGCACGGTGCGGCTCGGCGATCTCGCGGCGGGCGCGGCCGGCTCCGATCCCCGGCTCGTCGCACTCGACGATGCGAACGGCCGCGCGTGGTTCACCGCATCGACACCGACGACCGGACAGGAGCTGTGGATCACCGACGGCACCGCGGCGGGCACGCGCATGGTCGCCGACCTCGGGCCCGGCAGCGCCGACGGGAGCTTCGCTTCCGGCCATGCCGCCTTCGGTGGCCTGTTGTTCGCGAGCGGCCCGTCCCTCGACCAGTCCTCGCTGTGGTTCAGCGACGGCACGGCCGGCGGAACGCGCCCGGTCGTCGCCCCCGGCCAAGGCGTGGTGCCGCTCTGGCCGAGCCACTTCGTCGAAGCGGCCGGCAAGGTGTGGTTCCAGGCCGGCACCGCCGCGAACGGACGCGAACTCTGGTCGACCGACGGCACACGCGTTGGCACCAGCATGGTCGTCGATCTGAAGGCCGGCAGTGACGACTCGCACGCCGAGCCGCTGGCCGTCACCGCGAACGGCGTGCTGGTCCGCGCCGACGATGGTGCCACCGGCCAGGAGCCGTGGATCCTCGAGCCGGCGACCGCCAACCTGCGGCTGCTCGACAACCTGGCAGCAGACCCGCTCACCGGCGGCAACGGCGTCGACTTCTTCCTCGAGCACGACGACTTCGCGCTGTTCAGCGGCCGCCCGAACGGCGGGCGGATCGAGCCGATGGTCACCGACGGCACCGCCGCCGGCACCGTCCCACTCGGCCTCGGCGATCCCAACGCCGACGTGCTGGCGAATCCGCTCGCGCGGCTGCCGGCCGGCGTGCTGTTCTTCATCGGCTCCTACGGGAACCCCACCGACCTGTGGATCACCGACGGCTCGGTGAGCGGCACACGATCGATCGCGACGTTCCCGGGCGGCATCGAGTGGTTCGGGCCCGACGACAACGTGGCGGTCACCGACGACGGCGCCGCGTGGTTCCGGGTCCACGACAACGGTCGGCTCTCGGTGTGGAAGAGCGATGGCACGTCGAACGGTACCCGTCAGGTCCAAGCGCTCGTCGCCCATCCCGACTTCCGTCCGGAACAGGCGATCGGCTCGCGGGTCGTGGGCAGCAACCGCGACGCGATCTTCGGTGACGAACTCTGGGTCACCGACGGCACCGCGGCAGGAACCCGGATGCTCGCCGATCTGGAGCCGGGGCCGGCGGACTCGTTCCTGCGTCGGTTCGCGCAGTTCCGTGGCGGCGTGCTGATCGAGCAGCAGGGCTTCTCGGTAGCCGGCGCACTGATCTTCACCGACGGCACCGCGGCGAACACCCGCCCCCTCGGTGTGCCACCTGCCGTGCCGAGCAACCTCCTCGCCAACTTCGTCGTGTTCGGCGAACGACTGCTGTTCCCGGTCGGCAGCGACCTGTTGGTCAGCGACGGCACCGCCGCGGGAACCAGCGTGTTGTGGTCGGGAGCCGCTCGCTCGCCGGTGCTCGTGGCAGGCTCACCGGTCGTGTCCGGCGACCGCGCGTTCTTCATGCCGAGCTTCGGGCCGATGGACCTGCTCTCGACCGAACTCTGGGTGACCGACGGCACCACCGCGGGCACGAGCCGATTGCTCGCGCTGCCACCCAACCGCGCGACCGCGCACAGCGGTGGCCTGATGCAGTCGCTCAGCACCGGCACCAATGGCCGCGCAGTGCTCTCGCGATGGACCCCGCAGATCGGCAACGAGCTGTGGACCAGTGACGGCACGGTGGCCGGCACCCGCCCACTCGCCGATTCCGCGCCGGGACCGCTGAGTTCCCGGCCGATGCTGCTCGGTCGCATCGAGGACCGCTACGTGTTCCTCGCCGACGACGGAGTGCACGGCAGGGAACTGCACGCGGTCGCCTTCGCCGACGCCGCGATCGGTCTCGCTGCACCGATCGGCCGCGGCTGCGGTGCGAGCGTCCGGATGGTCGACGAGCCGCGCATCGGCCGCAGCGCGACGCTGTCGATCCACTCCGCGGCCTCGCGCCCGGCCGGCCTGGTGATCGGTCTCGCGCCGAGCTTCCGCAACCCGAGCCCGACCTGCGAGATCAACGTCGCGGCGCCGATCGGCATCGGCGCGTTCTCGACCGACCCGAGCGGCCGTACCGACCTCCCGCTGGTGATCCCGAACGATCCGGCGCTGCAGGGCGCGACGTTCCTGCTGCAGTCGGCGATCGCGACGCCGGGTGGCGCGCTGTTCGGCACGGTGGAGCTGACGGAGGGGCTGTTGGTGGTCGTAGGCGGGTGAGCGCGCTCGGGATCTGCGATGATCCCCGCCATGCGTCACCTCGCCTGGCTCGTCTGCGCGGCGCTGGCCGCGCCCGCGCTCGCGCAACGTCCCTCGACCTTCCGGTGCGCGAACGTGCTCGCGGAGGACGGTCGCTCGTGGCGGCACGATGTCGTCGTGTCCACGATGCTCGAGGTGATCTTCGACGTGCGCCCTGCACGTCCGAGTGAGACCGTCGACCACGACTTCGGCGAAGCCTGGTTGATCCCCGGTCTGATCGACCTGCACACGCACCTGACACTGACCCCCTACAACCTGCGGAGCTGGGACGACCAGGTGCTGCAGGATTCGGACGGCCTGCGGCTGCTGCGCGCGCAGCGCTACGCCGAGCAGACGCTGTTGGCGGGCTGGCTCGCGGTGCGCGATCTCGGCACCGAAGGCGCCGGCTACGTCGACGTCGATCTGGTGCGCGCGATGGACGAGCTGGTGGTGCGCGGGCCGCGCGTGTATCCGACGACGCGCGCGATCGTGCAGCGTGGTCGCTATGGGCCCGCACCCGACGATCCTGGCGTGAAGAAGGGTGCGCAGACGGTCGACGGCGTCGAGGAAATCCGTGCCGCGGTGCGTGAGCAGGTCGCCGGAGGTGCGGCGTGGATCAAGGTCTACGCCGACTACCGCTACGGGCCCGACGGCGGGACCTCACCGACGTTCTCGCTGGAGGAGCTGACGGTGCTCTGCGAGGAGGCAGCCAGGCTGGGGCGGAAGGTCGCGGCACACGCGACGACCGATGAAGGCATGCGGCGCGCGACGTTGGCGGGCGTGGCGACGATCGAGCACGGCGCGGGCGGCAACCGGGAGACCTTCGAACTGATGAAGGAGCGCGGGGTGGTGCTCTGCCCGTGCCTCGCGGCGAACGAGGCGATCGTCGAGTACGCGGGCCGCACGGGTCCGATCGTGCAGCGCTTGAACACCGCGAAGATCGGCTTCCAGCAGGCGTTGGCGGTCGGAGTCACGATCGCCTGCGGCAGCGACGCCGGCGTGTTCACCCACGGGACGAACGCGCGCGAGCTCGAGTTGATGGTCGCCTACGGGATGAGCAACGCCGACGCGTTGGCCGCGGCGACCTCGGTGGCGGCGCGGGTGCTGGGTGCGGACGACCTCGGCGCGGTGCGTGCCGGCGCGCGCGGGTTCGTGGTGCTGGCCGGGGATCCGCTGACGGACATCGCCAACGTCCGGCGGGTGAAGGCGGTGGTGCGGGAGTGGATCGAGGAGAGGTAGCCGGGCGAGCCGGTCAGCAGATCAGCTCGATCGCCCACCCCACGGTTTCGGCGCCTCGCGCAGCCGACTCGAAGTGTGGTTCGTCGCGAACGACGGAGTGTCCGGAAGCGAGCTGCACGCGTTGGGCGCGGCGAGTGTCGGAGCCTGGCGCGCGTGGACGCGAGTCTGACCCTCGCGCTGTAGGGAGTGCCGTGGCGGATCGGCAGGGGCGGACACGGAGGACGCTGCGGTTCCCGGCGGGCCCGGCGCTGGTGGGAGTGCGGTTCGCGCTGCGGTGGGCTCTCGAGGATCCGGCGGGGTCGGTGCTCGGTGGAGTGGGGCTGAGCGATGGGTTGGAGGTGGCGGTGGGGAGGTGAACGACCGCTCGACGCCCGGCCGAGACGTGCCGCGGCGCTCGCCGGCATCCCCGTAGCGGGAGATCTGGCCAGCGAGGCGCGGCATGCACCGACGACACTCACCGCGAGGCCAGGTGTTCCGCACCGACTTCCCTCACCTCGACGATCTGCGGCAGGACTCGTTGCTCCGGTTCCCGCCGAGCGAGGGGCAGCGGATGTTCCGAGACCGGGAAGTGGCGACCACGCCCGCGGCAATGCCGTTCGGCAGGGCGGCGGGCAGAGCGCGTCTGAGAACCGTATTGGGCAACCAGGCGGCACCCTCGCGACACGGACATCCGCGCTCTCTCACCGATCGCCCGAATCACTCCGCAGTGCGGAATCCGCCGATGGACCGACCTCCGGAATCGCCCCGCACGACCGTGCACGAACGGCGACCGCACCGCCACACGCAGCCGCCTGCAGACATTCACCGGATTTGGTTCCGGTGCGCCGGGCCCCTCTCGCCCATTCCCTCATGCCCCAGCTCAGCCCCATGACCTCCACTCCATCGGCTCTCGAGATGATCGTCGCCGCGCGTCGAGGTGATCCGGGCGCGCTCGATGACCTCCTCGCTCGGTTCCATCCGACTGTTCGCCGCAAGGTGCATGTCGCCCTGCAGGCCGAGCTGCGTGGCAAGCGTCCGTGGCTGGTTTCGATGTTCAGCACCGGGGACGTGGTCCAAGAGGTGCTGGTGGCGGTGGTTCGAGACGTCGACAGCTTCCGGGGCATCGAGGAGCGCTCCTTCGCCAGCTATCTGGCCACGCTGGTGAAGAACCGGCTGGTGGACACGATCCGCTTCCACGAAGCCCTGCGGCGCGACCCCCGTCGCGCGTCCTTCTCGCTCGACCAGCTCGATCACGACGTCGCCGATTCGGACGCTGATCCTGCCGTCCGGGCAGTGCGCGCCGACCAGATCGAGGTGTTCTGCCGGATCGTCGCGGGCTTCCCTACACGGGAAGCCCAGCTCCTTCGCGAACGGCTCGAACACGAATCGCCATTCGAAGAACTCGCCGCGAACCTCGGCTACCCCTCCGCGGACGCCGCACGCAAGGCCTTCTACGCCGTGCAGGCTCGCCTCCTGACGCGCCTGCGCGCCACCGGCAACGCCGATCGCACCACTCTCGATGGCTGATCTCCCACTGGAGGATCCGTTCGTTCAACGCTGTGTCGCAGAAGCGCTGGAGCAGGTGGATGTGGGCCGAGAGCCAGATCTAGAGACCCTCTGTGAAGGCGACCCCGCAGTGATGGCCGCTGTGGCGGAAGCTCTCGGGATGAGGCTCGAACTCGGCCGTCTCCACGCTGCGGCGCGGGTGTTCGACCGGCTGCGTGGCACCCGGCTGATGGACCGCTATCGGCTGGACGAGCGGCTCGGTGCCGGCGCGATGGGCATCGTCTACCGCGCCCTCGACGAGGATCTCCGGCGACCGGTCGCCGTGAAGCTGTTGCGCAATGACCTCCTGGTCGGCAAGGCAGCCGTCGCCCGTTTCGAACGGGAGGCCGAAGTGCTGGCCGCATTGAAGCACGACCAGATCGTGACCGTGCACGATCGCGGACGGACCGGCGCGGGCGAGTCGTTCCTCGTCATGGAACTGATCGAGGGCGTTCCGCTCGACGCCGCCCTCGAGGCGATCGGCGCGGCAACCGAACGCGCCACCCCCTCGGAGCGCGAGGACTCGCGGCGACGAGCCCTCTCGGACCTCTTTCCGGTCGCAGCCGAGCCGCAGTTGGAACCGACCTGGGTCGGGACCTGCGCACGTTGGGCCGCAGAACTCGCCGACGGTCTGCATGCGGCGCACCAGGCCGGCGTGATGCACCGCGACGTCAAGCCATCGAACGTGCTGCTCCGACTCAACGGACGGCCGGTCCTGATCGACTTCGGCATCGCCGCGCGGACCGACCAGGCGACCCTGGCCACCCGGGAGACCACGCTCGGAACCCCGGCATACATGGCCCCCGAACAGCTTCGACCCGATGCCCTGGCACGCGCCACCACCGATGTCTACGGCCTCGGTGCAACGCTGTACCACCTGCTGGCCGGCCGCGCGCCGTTCGTCGGTTCACTCGCGGAGATCCTCGGATCGGTCGAGGTCCACGAGCCGGAACCGCTGCACTGGCGCGCCCTCGGCACCCCACGCGATCTGCGGGCGATCGTCGAGCGCGCGATGGCCAAGCGTCCCGACGACCGGTATCCGACGGCGGCCGACTTCGCCGCGGACCTCCGGGCCTTTCTGGCGTTCCGCCCGGTGCAGGCGCGACCGATCGGTCCCCTGACCAGGATCTGGCGGCGGGCTCGCCGATCCAGGCCCGTGCAGGCCGGCGTCGGCGTCGCACTCGTGATCGCTCTCGTGCTCGTTGTCCGCGTCGGACTCGAATCGCGCGCGACCGAACGAGACCACCAAGCCGCCGCCGAACACGCGCTGCTGCCGCCCGACCTCTCCATCTCGGGCCGCCGGGACCTGCGAGTCGTCACGGACCCGGCTCGACGGACCGGGCTCTCAGCACGTTTGGACCGAGTCGTTGCGTGGAGCCGCCACCCGCTTCCCGGTCGCCTGCAGCGCGCCGCGTTCCGGCTCGACCACGGAGATCCCGCCGGAGCCGCCGCCGACATCAGAGAACTCGCCCGTCTCGCGCCGACTCCGTTCCTCGACGCGCTCGCGAACCGATACCTGCAGCTGCCGACCGACGCCGACGCCGAACGACCGGTCGCCATCGACGGGCTCCCGGAGCCGGTCTTCGCCGCGGATCTCTATGTCGCGGCGCATCACGTCGTCCGCACCCGCCGCACGTCCTCGCTGGCGGAGGTGACCGCCGATCTGAAGCGCGCGATAGACCTGCTCGAGTCCATCGAGGCCCCACGGCTCGCAGCGGCCGAGGAGCTGCGCATGCTGTTGGTGCTGAGCCTCGCCAACTACGCGCGAGACGAGCCCGACCGGCAGCGCGCTCTGTACGAGCGTGCCTACGAAGCTGCGCTGCGACTCGACAGCCGTCGTGGCTTCGGTTCGGCAACCACCGACTACACCGCCGCAACGTGCCTCGTGGGGATGGGCCGCGACCCCGCTGCCCTGCCTCGGTTCGCCAGTCTGGTGACCCGGATCCCTCGGCACTTCGGATCGCGGTTGAACTACGCCAGCGCACTGCGGCGCACCGGGGATCTATCCACCGCCGAAAGACACCTGTTGACCGCATTGGAACTGCAGCCTGAGAACGGCCGGGCGATCGAGAACCTGGTGAACCTGCGACTCACGGCTCGTCGATTCGATGCCGCACGGGAACTGCTGGAATCGGATGCGGCCACACCGCTCGATGAGGCGGCCCGCGATCAGCTTCGCCACGTCATCGAGCTCCGCACGGCAGTTGCCTTCCACCTGGACGGCGGCGGTTCCGGCAACACGCGACAAGCGGCGGAGCAGGCGCTCGCATCGCTCCGAAGTGGAAGCCATCGCCTGCGAGACTTCGACGCGCGTTTCGACGCACTTCTCGCCGGTCATCTCGTCAACCCGAACGCCGTCGACTCCATCGCCGCGCTGTTCGAGCTCCTCGCCGAGCGACCCGACTCGTGGAATCAGCTGCGCGCGGTCCTCGAGCTCTCTCCCGAGGACTGGAGCCCGGGTCAATCCGCTGCGATCCGCGGCTTCCTGAGCGCTCTGATCCAGCGGCTAGACCCGGGTCTTCGCGACCCGCTGCAAGCGCTTCCCGAGATGCGGGCGATCGAGCGGCCTGAAGAATCACCCTCCACCCCCTCGAAACCAGCGACACCCAGATGATGCCTTCCCGACTCGTCACTCACTGCCTCTCCCGCTCCGCGTGGGCAATCGCCCTCGCAGCGACATCCATCTGTGCCCAGGACCCGCAACGCGGCTCTCTCCAGAGTCTCCCGATCGCTTTCATACGTACCGGCCAGCAGCCGGCCGAGTTGGAGTTCTCGTACTACAACGGAGGCTCGGGGGGCGAACCCGAGGTGATCCCGGTCGCGCCGGTCGGAACCCCGTATGCCGGTGCGCCGGACTACCGGATGTCACAGATGTTCCCGGCCGTCGATCGGGCCTGGATCGAGATCGACGCCATCTCCAGCGGCAACGACAACATCCCGGTCGACCCCACGAACGGCCGCGTCATCCCCCAGAACGGCGCGATCGGATGGTCCATCCTGAGCTTTTCGGTCGACGGCGCGACGACCGGCGGAGTGAACACCGTGATCGCAGATCGACGATCACAGGATCCCCTCCGTTTCGGAGCCGACATCTACAGCTGGGGATTCGGCGGGTCGACCGGCATCGATCCGCAATACATCGACAAGACCTGGCTGGAGTTCTCCGCGGAAGAAGTCGATTGGCTCACGCCGATCGACGAGCTCGAGTCCCTCGACTTCCAGGCGGGCCTCCTGTTCGAGCGCGCCGGACAGACCGACCCGGTGTTCCTGCCCAACACCAATCAGGACTTCTATTTCTCCTTGAGTCGCGCCGCGGTCCTCAACGCACCGTCGACCCTGCCGGCGGGTTCTGCCTTCGCCTCCGTGACCCTGGATCCGGGGGCCATCTACCGCATCACGTGCAGCAATGGCATCTGGTCGACGGCCAGTGTCGTCTACGACCGCACGACGCTCGATCTGCCCGACGATGCGAACATCGACGCCATCGCCGTCCACGCCTCCGACTCGGTGATCTTCTCGACCGACGACGTGAGCACCGAACAGTTCCTCGTGCACGTCGGAGGTCAGACCTTCAGGCTGCGCGACAGCGCCGGCAACACGCTGTCGAGTCTCACCGGCCTCGACAACACATCGTCGACCTCGCGCAATAACGTGGACGCCCTCTGTGGCATCGATCCCGAACACGGTGTGTTCAGCTCTGCGATCGGCACACCGGTCCCGGATCCGCTCGATGTTGACGAGGACGACACCCGGATGAGCCTGAGCGTTTCGCGCTACCACCGCGCGGGAAACGTCACGACTCCTCAGCTGCTGGCGGCCGTCAGTGGTTGGCATACCTCGAGCCCGCAGGACGGCGAGGTTCTGTTGCACGTGTTCTCCGGGGTCGCCTGGAACAACGGGTTGGCGATCAACGGTTCGACGCAGTACCACGGCGCGATCCACGTGCCCCGTACGGCCACGCAGCAGCAGGTCTACCAGCTGCTACCTCTTCCGAATGTGGGCACGGGCACCTTCGCGATCTTCGCTGAGTTCATCGGTACAAATGGTGGTCATGGTTTGAGCCACCCGTCGGTCATGGAGTTCTGATCGATCACCTACGGGGATCTGCGCGCCAGGCGCTGGATCCGGAGGGGAGGGAGATCTCAGCGCGGCCGGCTGCCTCCGGGTGCTGCGAGCAAGGTGCGTCGGCCCATCCCGTGGTGGCAGGGAAGCCACGCGAGACCGCGTCGATCCGAGAGCAGATCGCCGCGGTTTCGCTCCTGTGCCCGCTGCTCCGCTCGCCTTGGAAAGTGCCCCACGGGCTCGGCGTCGCACTTCGCGGCGATCGGTTCCACTCTCAGGCGAGCACTGATGTTGAAGACTCTCGATTTCGCGACCGCTGCCGTCGCCCTTTCGGCCGCGTTGGCCGCCCAGCATCCGACCTCCAAGAACCCTCGCGCCCTCGTGCTCGAGGTCGGCCACCTCCACAACACCGCGACCAACCCGATCCCGGTGGTTCTGACCGTTCGCGGCGCACCAGGTACCCCGTATTCGCTGTTCGCGGACGTCATCCGCACCGCCAACACGGCCTACGGCTACGGCACCACGTTCCCGTTGATCCTCGAGTCCCCAGGACTCGTCGACATCACCCAACTGATCACGAGCAACCCCGCGCCGGTGATCGGGAACTCCGGCGAGGACAGCTGGGTCATGCCTGCGCAGACGGGATTTCCGGTGGGGTACCAACTCGACGTACACGCGGTCGCCTACTCGCCGTTCTTCGCGGTGTCGAACGGCGTGCAACGCGATGCGTTCGATCCGGCGCCGATCGGTAGCTACTCCGCGACCACACCGGCCGTCGCCTCGGCGTCCTATATCGATGTCGAGCAAGGCGACATCGACGGCGACGGTGACCTCGATGTCGTGCTCGTCACCTGCGGTGGAACCGTCGAGATCTACCTCTACGACAGCAACCCGAGCGTCGATGCGTTGGCGACCGCTCCCTTCCAGACCCTCGTGTTTCCGAACGCGCCCGCCACGGCGTGCGAACTGATCGATATCGACAACGACGGCTATCTCGATATCGCGTTCTCCTCCTCGGTGATCGGCGGCGGCTTCGTGCTCAATGCCCGCCGACAGCCGCCAGCGGTCGGAACGCTTGGCCCATGGAACGGGATGGTCGGCGCGTTCGTCAGGCTACCGTTCCCCGGCGGATCGACGGGCAATGACATCGAGGGCGCCGACTTCGACGCCGACGGCGACATCGACCTCCTGGTCGGCTGTGGTGCCGGCAATGGTACGGGACAGCAGAACAGGCTGTTCTGCAACACCGGTCTGACGGCTCCCCGCTATGTCGACGTGACCACCCTCACCCCGCTGAACGGCATCCTCGACGACACCGAGGACGTGGAGTTCTACGACCTCGAGAGCGACGGCGACTACGACATCGTGATCGGCAACTTCGCGGCACCTCAGAACGTGTTGCCGGGCGTGACTCCGAACGACCTGGTGTTCGTGCAGCAGGGCGTAGGTCAACTCGCCGGGCCTCCGGCCTGTTCCTTCCCGCAGTTCGTGCCAGGAAGCAATCCGATCCTGCTACCCGCGATCGACGAGACCATGGACATCGCGCTCGGCGACGTGAACGGCGACGACCTCGCCGACATCTACGTCGCCAACTGGCTCGCCAACCCGTTCGGCGGCGGCACCGGAGCCCGACCGGACGTCCTCTACACCTCGCTGGCGACCACCCCGATCACCTTCGCGAACTCCTCCGCACTGCTGCCCGACGCACCGATCACCGGATTCGCCGCCCCCGCGGCCGCGGTCGATGCCGAGATGATCGACTACGACCAGGACGGCGACGACGACATCTTCGTCGCCCACGGATCCAAGTGCCTCGGCACTCCGGGGCTGTTCGGGCTGCGCCTGGTGCACACGAACTTCACCGAGAGCGGCGGGGTGCTGACCCAGTTCTTCCTGGATCCCTTCAACTACCTCCCCGTCAATCTCCCGCCGATCGACTACAGCGACCTGGAGACCGGGGACCTGCAGCGGTTCTGGCACGAGCTGGACGTCCTCGGCTGTGCGCGCACGCCAACGCCGTTCCCGACGAGCGTCCCCTACATCGAACTGCGCCGGAACTGAGATCCTGACTCCGGGTGGCCTGCACCACCCGGGGGGCAGACTCGCACATCCCCGCTGTCGCATAACGATGCGGGGTGTGCGTGGAACGCTCTCTCGGCCGCGGGGGCTCGACGTGATGACGGCCGTGAGGTCGATTCACCCGCTGTCCGCCGCCGAGGCGACGCAGGCCAGCGAAGCCGACCGGCGTCCAGCCTCATCGCTCGGGCCGAGTGCGCCGAGGCGCACGGCTCAGAGCGACTTGGCGTTCTCGGCGAGATAGCTGGCCACGCCCGCGGCGTCGGCCTTCATGCCCTTCTTGCCCTTGCTCCAGTTGGCCGGGCAGACCTCGCCGTGCTGCTCGTGGAACTGCAGGGCGTCGACCATGCGGATCGCTTCCTCGACGTTGCGGCCCAGCGGCAGGTCGTTGACGAGCTGGTGGCGGACCTGGCCTTCCTTGTCGATCAGGAACAGGCCGCGGTAGGCAACCGCACCGTCGCCGGTGAGCACGTCGTAGTCGGCGGCGATGCTCTTGGTGAGGTCGGCGACCAGCGGGTAGCCGATCTCGCCGATGCCGCCGTCTTCGACCTTGGTCTTACGCCAGGCGTGGTGGGTGAAGTGCGAGTCGACGGACACACCGAGAACCTCGCAGTTGCGCTCCTTGAACGACGCGAGGTGGTTGTCGAAGGCGATGATCTCGCTCGGGCACACGAAGGTGAAGTCGAGCGGGTAGAAGTAGAGGACCACGTACTTGCCGCGGAACTCGGAGAGCGACAGCTCCTTGAAGCTGCCGTCGGGCATCGCTGCCTGGGCCTTGAAGTCAGGGGCCTGCTTGCCGACGAGGACTGCCATGGGGATCGTTCCTGAGATGAGGATTCGGGGTCGAGGGCCGGTCGCAGGCCCTGACTCGGAGGGGTCTGGACCACCGCAGGGCGGCCCGATGCAAGGTCGCCGGTATAGGGCCCCCCGAAGGATCCTGAAAGGCAAGGTCCGATCGAACCAGGGAATGGCCGCGATAGGTCGGGGCTCATGCCCGCGGCGGCTAGGAGGCCGGGTCACGGGACACGTTCCGATCCAGTGCGTGAACTCGTGCCTCGGACGAAGCCGCGAAACGCAGCCGAATCGGTGGATTCGGCGAGGCTTCGTGGCGATGTCCGGGGTGCGAGGGCGCGTGCTGGGCGGAATGGTCTCCCGTGACCCTGCCTCCTAAGCGAGGAGCGCGTCCACCACCCGGAAACCCGACTCGGCGGCGCCCTCGAGGGTCGAAGGCAGCCCGACGTCCGTCCAATCGCCGCAGACCGCGAGGTTTGCGCAGCCGGGCAGGTATCCAGGTGCGGGGCGTCGGGTCGCCGCGCCCGGATCGGCGACGATCGTGGCCCGTGACTCCTTGGCGAGGCGGGTGGGCGCCGCACGAAGCACCTCTTCCGCCGCCGGGAAGTGGGCCACCAGCTGGTCGCGCGCAGCCGCGACCAAGGAGCCGGGATCCAGACCCACGAGGCCCGCGCCACCCCCCGAGAGCACCGCGAACCGATCGGCGGGGGCCCCGGCGCGGCGGCAGAGGAAGTGGTACGGCCCGTCGCGACCGACCAACGCGACTACCGGGTCGAGCGGGATCGTCGGGTGAGCCGCGGACTCGAAGTAGACCGAGACGATCGGGGAGCCCTGGAGTCCGGACGCGCGCGCGACCGACCCGTCGTCGCCCCGGAGCTTCGCGAGTCCGTGCCAGGGCACGGCGAGCACCACCGCCTCGCCGACACCGACCACCAGCCGCTGGCCGTCCGCGAGCCGCAGCGCGGTCACCCGCTCTCCGTCCCGCTCGAGGCCGACCACCCGGCAGCCGGTGCGCACCTTCACCCCGGCTTCCTCCAAGGCTGCCCTCGCGGGAGTTCCGATCAGCTCCGACCAACCGCGCCGGGGAATCCACATCGCCGCGTGCGCACCGCTACCCAGGAAGGCCCGGCGCAGCGTCGCCACGAACAGCCGCGCGTCGGCGTGCCGTGCCTCGCAGTTCATGATCGCCCGGCACATCGGATCCCAGAGCACGTCGCGGACCCGGTCGGTCTGGCCACGACGCGACAGCCACTCCTCGAAGCTCTCGCCCTGGCGCGCACCGAGCAACACGCCGGTCAGTCCGCGCAGCGCGCGCAGCCGTTCGCCGAGGCCGAGCGCCGCCAGACGCAAGATCGCCAGACCGAAGCCGACCGGCGCCGGACCGCGCGGGAGCTGCAGGCGCGTGATCCGACCGCCGGGGTCGGAGTAGGCGAGACCCAGCGAGCGCGGCTGCAGGAAGCCGTCCTCGCTGCCGATCCGTCGCAGCAGCTCCCGAAACCGCTGGTAGCAGCCGAGGATCACGTGCGGCCCGTTGTCGGCATGCGGCAGGCCTTCGCGGTCGGGCAGCGTGAAGGCTCGACCACCGAGATGATGATGGCCCTCCAGCAGCTCGACCGACCAGCCGCGATCCCGCATGGCGAAGGCCGCGGCGATACCGGCGACGCCGCCTCCGACCACGTAGCCGGCAGGCACACTCACGAGCGTCCGTGCGGCCGCTGGTGCCGCCGCCACCAGGTGCGCAGCATGAGGAACATCTTGCGGCGCCGTGGCACCCGCGGTCGCACCGGATCGTCCAGGTGCCCGCCGCGCGCGATCACCGCGTCGAGCAGCTCGCGGTAGATCACGCCCATCGCTTCGGCCGGCAGCAGCGCCCGCCGCTGGTCGACGGGCAGCAGGATCGCGGCCCGCTCGAAGCGCTCGAGCGCCACCGCCGCGAGGTCGGTGACCAGCGCCGCCACCGGTCCACCGGCCCGGTAGACCTCTGCCGGCCCGCTGCCGTCGAGCCACGCCGCGTCGACGCCGTGCGCCGCGAGCCGGTCGGCCGGCACGTAGACCCGCCCCTCCTCGGCATCGACCCGCAGGTCGCGCAGCACGTTGGTCAGCTGCAGGGCGAGACCGAGCATCTTCGCGTAGGCCTCCGCCGCCACACCCCGCGCCCCGAACACCGGCAGGCAGGCGAGGCCGACCGCCGACGCGACCTTGTAGCAGTAGGCGTCGAGTTCCTCGAGGTCGGCGTAGCGCCGCGGCTCGACGTCCATCGACACGCCTTCCAGCACTTCCCGGAGATGCTGCGGGTCGGTGCCGAGCGGTAGCGCGAGCCCGCGCAGCGCCTGGCCGGTGGCGGTGCGCGGCGAACCGTTGACCACCGCGTCGAGTTCCGCCGACCAGAACGCCAACTGCTCGCGGCTCTCGGCCGGGTCTTCGGGATCGTCGGCGGCATCGTCGACCGCCCGGCAGAACGCGTAGATCGCCGACAGCGCGCGACGCCGCTCCTTCTTCAGGAAGACGAACGACGCCAGGAAGTTCGAGCGCGAACGCCTCGCGATCTCCTCGGGGGTCAGCGTCGCGGCCTCGGGGATCACCGCCGCTCCTCCCGCAGCGCCCGGGGTAGCTGGCTGCTGCACAGCGCGCCGACCAGCGAACGGACCCGCTCGCCCTTGGTGAGGTGGACGCGGTGACCCAGCACGTCGCAATCGACCGCACGGATCCGCGCCACCACCGCCGCGGCTCCAGCGACGATCGCGCGCAGTTCGAGGCGCAGCCGGCCACGCACCTGCGCGCACAGCGGCCACCCTTCACGCAGCATCGCGGTCGACCGATCGAGCCAGTGCGCGACCAGCGCGCGCACGCCGGGACTCGCGGTCGCGGCCCGCAGATCGTCTTCGCCGACCCCGAAGCGCTCGAGGTCGGCGGTGGGAAAGTAGATCCGGTCGCGCTCGACCAGATCGCTGCGCAGGTCCTGCAGGTGGTTGATCAACTGCAGTGCGGTGCAGATCGGATCCGACAGCGCGTCGAGCGCAGGGTCGCGATGCCCGAAGATCCGCAGCACCAGCCGGCCCACCGGATCCGCGGAGCGGGTGCAGTAGTCGAGGAGACCGGCGTCGTCGGCGTAGCGACCCACGCGGAGGTCCTGCTCGAAGGCGTCGAGCAGCGCCAGGAACAGCTCGCGCGGCAGATCGAGCTCGCGGATCGACAGACACAGGTCGACGAACAGCGGCAGCGGCTCGGCAACGGCATCGAGGCGGCGGACCTCGGCGGCGTCGAGGTGCTCCTCGAAGGCGCGGCGGAACGCCAGCAGCAGGCCGAGGTCGCGGTGCTCGTCGGCCAGGTCGTCGGCGGTCCGGGCGAAGGCATAGACGCGGTGGAAGTGCACCCGCGAGGCCTTCGGCACCAGGATCGAGCCGACCGGAAAGTTCTCGTAGTGCTCGGCGGCCAGGCGCGCGAGGTCGCCGCGGTCCGCACCTGCGGGGGCGGTCTCCACCATCGGCTCGCTCGTCACGCTCATGCGCGGTGCAGCATCGCAGAAGCCGGTCCCGGGATCACGTCCCGAACCTCCCCGGACCGGCAGACGCGGAGTCAGCCGAAAAACCTCGGATCGACCGTGACCTCCAGGCGCGTCCGGGGCACCGGTCCTGGCAACCAACCGACCCGCACGACCCACGAGGTAACCCATGGCCCGATTCGAGTTCGAAGAGTCCCCCCCCACCGTCGACTACGTCACCGTCCCGCAGGGGCGCTACGTCTGCACCATCGCAGAGGTCGCGCCCGGCTCGACCCGCAACGGCGACCCGCGCTGGGGCATCAAGCTGGTGATCAGCGAGGGCGAGTTCACCGGCCGGCTGGCGGCTTGGGACGGGCTGGTGTTCTCCGAGCGAGGCACCCACCGCGCCCGGCGGGTGCTCGGCGCGCTCGGTCTGCCCAACACCGGGGAGGTCGAACTGGATCCGGCCGACCTGGTGGGGCGACGCGCGATCGTGGAGGTCCGCCCGGCCGAGTACGACGACCGTACCACCGGCCAGAAGATCCGCCGCAACGAGGTGGCCTACGACGGTTACCTGCGGCTTCCCGAGTCCGAGGAAGAGCGGCACGGGTCCGCGCCAGCGATGCAGACCCAGGCACGCGGCGAGGAGGACGAACCGCCGCCATTCTGATCGACGGCAGCCGGAATGATCTCTCCGGGGCAGAGCCATGCCCGTGCTTGCACCGCCCTACCCCACCCCTTGTCCCGACTGCCAGCCCGGATCCACCATCAACCGAAGCCGATGCAGCTCACGCAACATGCTCTGTCCTTCCTCTGCGGCCTGACCGCACTGGCGCTCGCCCCGGCAACCGCCCAGACCGTCCTCGCCGACTACCCGCTGGCCAACGACCTCTTCGACGCCTCGGGCAACCAGGCGCCGATCTCGCTGACCGGCAACCCGACGCCGCCCGCACCACCGTCCAACGGGGTCTGCGTCAACGGCATCTACGCGAGCTCGACCGGGGGCCAGGACGTCCGCACGCCCAACATCGCGACCCTGAACGCGAACGACTTCCAGATCGAGGTCGACTTCCAGCTCGCGGGCCTCCCGCCCACCACCTACGGCTCGGTGCTCATGGCGGGCAACGGCTGGCGCTGGATCGGCATCTACATGCGGGCCGACGGCACCGTGGGCTTGAAGTACAACAACTCCAACTTCGCGTGGTCGAGCACGGTGCTGGGTCTGAACCAGTGGTACCGCGCCGTGGTGAAGTTCGAGAACGGTCTCGTGCAGCTGTTCGTCGACGACGCGCTGATCCTCCAGCAGATGCTCGGCGCACTGAACACCGGCAACAACCTGAACTTCACCACCAACGACTACAGCAACGCCCGCAACCACAACGGCTGCATCCGCAACCTGCGGATCTCCAACGATACCGACCTCGAGTTCCACCGCGCGGCGACGGGATGCGCGGGTCTCACCATCGCGACCACGGGTTCTCCGACCGCCGGCAACACGGTGCAGTTCACGCTGGGTGGTCCGATCTCGACCTCAGCGACGCTGTTCGGCCTGGCACCGGCGCGGATCCCGGTCTGCCCGATGTCCGGCTGCGAACTCGGCCTGGTGCAGCTCGGCGCGATCGCCGGCACCGGGCTGGCGTTCACGATTCCCGGTGGTCTGCCGAGCGGTGTGGGAGTGTTCGTGCAGGGCATCGCGATCACGCCGGGTGGCTGCCTGGTGAATGGCACGGTCAACGTCGGCACGACCGACACCGTGCAGATGATCCTGCAGTGAAATGATCCTTGCAGTGAGATGATCCTGCAGTGAGGTGATCCTGCAGTGACGGGACGCGAAGGGAACGGGCGCGAGAGCCGGGTCAACGCGGCCGCAACCCGACCCGGCTCGCGCCGGGCGCCGCCGGGATCAGCTCGGTGGGTCCGCTCTCCGCGAGTTCCGCTGCGTCCAGCACCCGGACCTCGCCCTTCGACTCGGCGAGCCCTTCACCGTGAAGGGTCACCTCGCGCACCTCGGCCCGGTCCGAGAGCTTCTCGCCGCCCCGCCGCCAGGCGAGGGTGGTGATCGAGGCGCGCTCCAGTTCGCCCTTCGTCGGGCCGCTGGCCTCGGTCACCACGTGTTCCCCGAAGGACAGCACCGGGATCACCACCGCGGAGTCGCCGATCTCGAGGACCCGCTCGCCGAGGTACGGCTGGAGCCACTTCTCGACCTGCGCGTGCATCTCGGGTTCGAGCACATCGAGACCCTCGGGATCGCCTCCGGCGAGCAGGCAGTGCTGCTGCGCGTCGAGGAAGGTGCCGGCGGCGCGGTTCGCGAGGAACTCCCCTTCACGCGACTGGAATGCCGCCTCGAACCCGAAGGAATCGGACCGCGAGAGGCCCAGATGCGCGGCCACGGCGTCGTCCAGTCGGCCGGAGAGTCTGCCGACGAACCGCGAGCGCGAAGTCGCCAGCAGCCAGTGCGAGGTGCGGAGCCGGGAGACGCGCGCCGGCCGATGCGATGCGCCGATCGCCACGACGCGGTCGCGCAGGTGCAGCAGCAGCACCTCCTCTTCGGCGACGATTCCGGAGGCCACCCCCGAGCACCAGTGCCGGCGACCGTCCGCGTCCTCGCTCTGGCACTCGAACTCGACCAGCAGCGCGATCCGGGGACCAGCCATCAACAGGTGCGGTTCGACGAGGATGCGCGCCCGACCGGCTCCGGCCTCGAAGGAGAAGACGCGGTGCACGCCGACGCCGCAGCCGACCGCGTCCTGGTCCGGGAGCAGACCGAACGCGTGCCGCTCCAGCTCGCCGGCCGGGACGACGGTGTGCCGCGCACCCGCGACCGGACGCAGGAATCCGACCGTGAGTTCGATCCGCGGGATCCAGGTGTCGAGGACCGCCGCGCCGCACTCCCGCAGTTCGGCCTCGGTCACGCCGGCCGCGGAGAGCACCAGCTCGCCAACCTCCCACCGCAGCTTCAGGCGGTCCGCGGTGGGGAGCGCGGCAGAGACCTGCGTGGCGAGGAGGTCGAGAAAGCGCGAACCGCGATGGGACGGCTCCTCACGGAGCAAGCCCAGCGGTTCGGCCTTGCCGTCGGGCCACCAGCGCGGCCGCTGCTCCGGGCGCACCGCCGTCGCGAAGTAGGAGGTGTCGAGGCGGGCTTCGATGAACTCGACCTGTGCGGGCAGGGAGTGGCACGCGAAGGCCAGGACGGGCAGCAGGGAGCGGCACATGGAACCGTCGTCTCGTTGGGCAGGGGTCTCGCCCGTGGGGGCACACGCGGCGCGATGGAGTCTACGTGCCTCGATCCGCAGGCGGTGCGGTCGGCGATCCGTCGGGTCCTGGCTCTCTTCCCGACCCGCTGCCAAGATGCGGCCCCCACGACCCCGCCCCGCCATGCCTCCTCAGAAGCCCGAACGCCGCGCCCAGGCCCTGCGCGAGCAGCTCGACCACGCGGCGAGCCTGTACTACGACCAGGGCACCTCGCCGATCAGCGATGCGGAGTACGACCAGCTGTTCCGCGAGCTGCAGGCGTTGGAGGCCGAGCATCCGGAGCTGGTCGTTCCCGAGTCGCCCACCCAGCGGGTCGGCGCGCCGTTGCCGAAGGGCTCGAAGTTCGCACCTTCGCAGCACCTCGCACCGATGCTGTCGATCGAGTCGCTGACCTCGGCCGACGAGGTGCGTGAGTTCGTCGACCGGACGCGGCGCAACCTGGAGATCCCCGACGACGAGCCGCTCGAATGGGTCTGCGAGCCCAAGTTCGACGGGGTGAGCGCCAACCTTCTCTACGAGGACGGCGTGCTGGTGCGCGGCGCGTCGCGTGGCGACGGCACCACCGGCGAGGAGATCACCCAGAACCTGAAGCCGGTGCGCGGGGTGCCCTTGAAGCTGCAAGGCGATCCGCAGCGCTGGCCGAAGCGCATCGAGGTGCGCGGCGAAGTGCTGCTGAGTCGGGAGGACTTCGCCAACCTGCAGGCGGCGAGCGAGACCACCACCGACACTCCGTTCCGCAATGCCCGCAACACGGTGGCCGGCACGCTGAAGTTGCTCGATCCGAGCGTGGTGGCGGCGCGCCGGCTCGACTTCGTGTGCTTCGGCGTGGGACACATGGAAGGCCTCGAGGTCGCCACCTACCACGAACTCGTCGAACACCTGCACGCGTTCGGCTTCGGCACCTCGATCCAGCTCGAGCGGTTCGCGGTGGTGCCCGACGTCGACGCGCTGATCGAGTGGCATGCGCGGCTCGAGAGCGAGCGCGACGCGTTCCGCTACGAGATGGACGGCATCGTCGCCAAGGTCGACCGGCTCGACTGGCAACGGCGGCTCGGCCGGACCGCGCGGACCCCGCGGCACACGCTGGCGTTCAAGTTCACCGCGCAGCGTGGCACCACCAAGGTCGCCGACGTCGTCTCGCAGGTCGGCCGCACCGGCACGATCACGCCGGTCGCGGAGCTGGAGCCGGTGGAATTGGCCGGGGTGACTGTGCGACGCGCGACGCTGCACAACTGGAACCTGGTGCAGATCCGCGACGTGCGGGTAGGCGACGTGGTCGACGTGGAGCGCGCTGGCGACGTGATCCCCGCGGTCGTGCACGTCCATGTCGAGGAACGCGGACCGGACTCCATGCCGGTGCCGCGGCCGACGCACTGCCCGACCTGCGAGGGTCCGCTCGAGGTGGAGGGCGCGTTCCTGCACTGCGTGAACGTCGAGTGCCCCGATACCCTGCGAGCACGGTTGGCGCACCTCGCGTCACGCCGCGCGCTCGACATCGAGCGACTCGGCACCAAGAACATCGACCAGCTGATCGGCGCAGGCCTGCTGAACAAGCTGGAGGACGTGTTCACGCTGCACCACCACGAGGACACGATCCTGGCGATGGAGCGGTGGGGCGAGAAGAGCTTCGAGAAGCTGGTCGAGGAGCTCGACCGGGCCAGCCGTCCGACCTTGCCCCGCTTCCTGCATGCGCTCGGCATCCGGCGGGTCGGCGAGCAGACCGCCAAGGATCTGGCCGAGCACTTCGGCTCGCTGAACGCGCTGCGCGAGGCGAGCGAGGCCCAGCTCTGCGAGGTCGACGGAGTGGGGCCCGAGGTCGCCCGCTCGGTGCGTGCCTTCTTCGAACTCGAGGACAACCGGAAGGCCCTCGATGCGATCGCCGCGGCGGGGGTCGAGGTCCAGGAGATCGCAGTCGACAAGGCAGCCGGTGGCGAACTCGCCGGCCGCACCTTCTGCTTCACCGGCGGCCTCGACCAACTGTCGCGTGACGAGGCCAAGGCGCTGGTCGAGGAACGCGGCGCGAGCACCGCGAGCTCGATCAGCAAGAAGGTGACCGACGTCGTCGCCGGCGCGAAGGCCGGCTCGAAACTCGACAAGGCCCGCAAGCTGGAACTGCGCATCCTCACCGAAGAGGAGTTCCTGGCGCTGGTGGGGCGCGCGCCGTGAGCGAATCCTCGCCGCCCCCGCCTCCCACCGCGGGACCGAAGCACTACGTCCAGTTGGTGCTCCTTGGCCTGCTGCTCGGCGTGGTGCTCTACCTCGGCTACCTGCTGCTGCCGCTGGTCCTCGACCGCTGATTTCTGTCGTGGTCCGTGCCTGGCACCAACTACGACAGACTTGCTGTCGTGATTCGAGCCAGCCCGATGTTCTCCCTCGACACTTCGAACCAATCGCTGCGATCGCTCCTCGCGAACGGATTGACCTACAGGGTCCCGCGCTTCCAACAGGACTACTCCTGGACGCCGAAGGAGTGGGAGGACCTCTGGCTCGACGTGCAGGGCGTGCTCGTCGAGGGCACCGAACCCCATCACTACATGGGCTACCTGGTGCTGCAGTCACGCGACCGCAAGACCTTCGAGGTCATCGATGGCCAGCAGCGACTCACGACGCTGAGCATTCTCGTGCTCGCTGCGCTGGACCTCCTGGGTCGCCTGGACGACGAACGCGAACGACCAGACAACGACAAGCGCGCCGAGACCCTTCGCTCCAACTTCATCGGCTACACCGATCCGGTCTCGCTCGCGTCGAAGCCGAAGCTCCAGCTCAATCGACGGGACGACGCCTTCTTCCAGGACAAGCTGATCCCACTCCGTCGGCCCAAGAGCAAGCGCGGGCTCCGACAGTCCGAGCGCGCGATGCTGGGGGCGTTCGAGTGGTTCCACAGGGTTCTGACCGAGCACTTCGGTCCTGCCGCCAAGGGTCGGGCCATCGCGGAGTTCGTCGAAGGCATCGCCGACAAGCTCTTCTTCACCGCGATCAAGGTCTCGGACGAGCTCAATGCCTTCAAGGTCTTCGAGACCCTCAACGCACGCGGGGTCCGGCTCTCCGCGACGGACCTGCTGAAGAACTACCTGTTCTCGGTCGTCACCCACGACGAGACCCATCAGAGTGACCTCGACACACTCGAACGTCGGTGGGAGACGATCGTGGGGAAGCTTGGCGCCGAGGACTTTCCTGATCTAGTACTCCCGAGAATCTGCGCGCCCAGCGCTGATTCTCGGGAGTACTAGATCCGAACAACACGGTCAGCGCGACCGAGTGCCTCGGGGCATGGCGAGCGCAGCGAGTCATGCCCATTCCCTTGCGGCAGGAGGCCGCGCTGAGTTCCTGCGCGTCTGGTGGAACAGCAGGAATCGGCTCACCCGGGCCAACGAGCTGTTCCGCGCGATCCGCCAACGCATCACCGACCGCAGCCAGGCCTTCCATCTGATCGAGGAGCTCGAGAACGACGTCGACGACTACCTCGGCCTGCGGAGCCCGGACGAACATCCTTGGACGGAGGACGATGTTCTGCCCGAAGCGGCTCGGGAGTCCGTCCAGCGGAGTCTGACCGAGTTGCGGATGTTCAACGTGCGCCAGCCGATCTCGATGCTGCTGGCGGCGCGCCGGCACTGGAGCCCCGCGGACTTCGACCGGATGTGCCGGACCAGCGCGGTGATGGCGCTGCGGATCAACGTCATCGGTCAAGGCGACTCGTCGTTGGAGTCGCGCTACAACCGGATTGCGGTCAGGATCTCGTCCGAAGAGCTGAAGACGTTCCGGGACGCTGCGCCCGACCTCGCTCAGCACTACCCCTCGGACGACACGTTCCGCGCCCAGTTCGAGCGGGCGCACCTGGTGACCACCTCGGCGCGGAACCGGAAGATCGTCCAATACCTTCTCCATGCCCTGGAGCGACAGAGCGGCGGCACGGACTACGACTACCAGAGCAGCCGGAACACCATCGAGCATGTCCTCCCCGAGTCGCCCGGCGACGACTGGGACCGTGACGGCGACGAGTCCATCGACTCGTTCATCTATCGTCTCGGCAACCTCACGGTCCTCGAGAAGTCGCTGAACCAGGAAGCTGGCAACACGGGATTCGCCACGAAACGCCTGGTGTATCGCCGCTCGAATTTCCTCCTCACGCAGTCGCTCGCAGAGGACTACGCGGAGTGGACTGCCAGAACCATCGCCGAGCGGCAGCGGAAGATGGCAGGACTCGCCAGCTCCATCTGGAGCGTGTCGTTCCCGGGGTGAGCGCGACGCGAAGTCTGTCGTGGTTGGTGCCAGGCACCGACTACGACAGATTCTGCGGTTGGAGGTGGGTGGCCAGCCAATCGACCGTCGCCGCGAGCAGCGTCTCGAGCCGCTCGGGGAAGGGATCGGGCAGCGGTTCGCGGGCGCCGAACACGTGGCCGGCACCTTCGATCCACCGGAGGGTCGACTCGGGGTGGGAGGACGCGGCGACCAGCTGCTCGGCGCAGGACGCCGGCAGGGCGAGATCGCGGCGGCCCTGGAGGATCAGCAGTGGGATCGCGAGGCGGCGGACGGCGGCGAGGATGTCAAGGCGTTGGCGGTGTCGCTCGGCCGATTCGAGGACGGAGACATCGAGCAGGACGCGCTCGCCGAGGCCGTGGTGGAGGATGTCGATGCGACCGTCACGGCGCCAACGGTCGAGGCGCTCGACGGCGAAGTTGAGGATTCGGTGCATCGCGGCCCAGCCGACGACGGTCCGGTAGCCGCCTTCCTCGGCGGCGTGGAGTAGCCCCATCGCGCCGCCACGGCTGTGCCCGACGAGGGCGGCTCGGTCGGCGTCCAGTTCCGGCTGGGAACGGGCCCAGGCACGAACCACCGCGAGGTCTGCGAGCTCACCGACGTAGGTGCCTCGCCCGACGACAACCCGATCAACGCCACCCGCCTCGTCGCGGCCGTCGCCCGAGAACTCGAAGCGCAGCGCGGCGATCCCGCGCGCCAACAACCGCCGCGCGAGTTCGGGATGGAACCCCCATTCGCTGGAGCTGGTGTAGCCGTGCACCTGCACGACCCAGGGGAACGGGCCGGAACCCTCGGGCAGGAGCAGCCGACCGCGCACCGTGCCGCCACTGATCGCGCCGGGCCACGCGAAGCGACGCACCCTCCCGCTCACCCGCGGACTCCGCCGTAGACCGCGGTCAGGTCGACGGTCGGCAGCTGCCGCGCCAGCTGCTTGAACACCGCGACCGCGTAGAGCGACTCGGGATCGGCGGGCAACGCCCCGAACGCGCCACGCGACGCGACCAGGATCGACTTGGTGCGGGCCCGCGACAACGCGACGTTCAGTCGGTTGGTCGAGAAGAAGAACTTCGAGCGGCTGTCCAACGTGGCGGGATCGCCGACCGCGAGCGACAGGATCACCACCTCGCGTTCCTGGCCCTGGACCCGCTCGACGGTGTCGACGACCAGATCCTCGGAGTCGACCCCGGCCTCCTGCAACGCCGAGCGGATCGCCCGGACCTGGGCGCGGAACGGCGCCACCACCGCGATCTCCGCCGGATCGAGGCCATGACGGCGCAGCAGTTCGGCGACCAGGTCGGCACACAACCGGGCCTCTTCGACCGATCGCTTGCCGGGCTGCAGATGGTCGACGCGGGCCAGGACCACCGGCCGCTCGGGATCGAGCACCTCGTCGAGCGTCCCACCGGGCACGAACGGCATCCGCCGCGCCGCAGCCTCCTCGGCAGGGTGCAGCCGACCGTCGTAGAACAACTCGGCGACCACCGCGCACACGCCGTCGTTCATCCGCCAGGTCGTGTCGAGGAGGTGCGAGCCGTAGAAGCCGTGCAGCCGTTCGAACGCCGAGGCGGTGACCTCGGTGTCGGCGTGCTCGGCGGTGACCACCGGCGGCAACTGGCGATGGTCGCCGACGAACACCCAGCGCTTCGCCAACAGCATGCCGGCGATCGCATGCGGGATCGGCAGCTGCCCGGCCTCGTCGAAGACCGTGTAGTGGAACCGCTCGGAGGCCGGCAGCCTGGCCAGCGCGTACGGCGTGCCCGCGACGACCCCGGTCGCCGGTGGTCGCGCGCCGCGCCCGGCAACGATCCGCACGCCCGCCCTGCGCAGCAGGGCCGCTTCGCTGCCCGGATTGCCGATCTTCGCCAACGGCACGTCGGGATCGAGGCGGCGCAGCGCCAACAGCACGTTGTCGACCGCGCGGTGGGTGAACGCACCGAGCGCGATCCGACAGCCCGCGCCGCCGAGCAGGCGCAGGATCTCGGCCAACAGCCGCGTCTTGCCGGTGCCGGGTGGCCCCTGCACCAACGCCAGACTCTCGGTGCCGATCGCCGCCGCGCCGGCCTCGACCTGACTCGCGTGCAGACCGGCAGCGGTCAGCTTCTCGACCGCCCGCGCGTGCCGGGCCGCGTCGCTCTCGATGGCGTGCGTCCCGGCGAAGACCTCCGCGATCCGCGGATCGGCGAACCCGGACCTCACCACCTCACGCAGCCGACCCCGCAGCCCCAGGGAGCGCCGGTCGATCACGTAGCGCCGGCCGGTCTCGAACGCCGGCAGGTCGCCGCGGACGAAGCGGTCGCGCTCGATCCTCAACCGACCCTCGCGCGCATCGAACTCGCCGTAGACGCACGGCCACGCGGCGTCGAATTCGATGCCGTCGCCGAGCGCCACCGCGTCGCCGTTGCGGAACTTGCTGAGGTTCTCGGTGACCCGGAACACGTGCACGTCGTCGGCCGAGACCTGCTCGAGCACCGCGTCCTGGATGCACTCGCCCTCGAGCACGCGGTCCTCCACCGAGAGCGCGCGCAATTCGTCGGAGCTGCGCCGCTCGTCGACCTCCTCGCGTTCGAGGAAGCGCAGCAACCGCGCCTCGAGGCTCGGCGCGTCGGGATCGTCGCTGCGCCTCATTCCGCGGCCTCCGCGACCGCCCGGTCCTCGGCGGCGAGGAACACCGCGTCGAGTTCCAGCAGATCGTCGAGATCGGCCCGCCCCTTGGCGCGGAGGCGCGCAGCCCCGTCGTCCTGGGTGGCCATCCACGCTCCCGCAGCAGTTCGTCCGGCCCGGTGCGGATCGCGACCCAGCCCGAACGCGACGTGCTCGGCCAGCCCGAACACCGGCCCCGGCCAGCTCGCCGCACCGCGGAGCCGTCGCGCGAGGTCGACGAAGCGCTCCTCGAGCCACGGTGCACGGCGCCGCACCGCGTGTCGTTCGAACCAGTCGGGCAGCGCCCGGCCGTAGTGCAGGAGCGACCAACCCGCGGGGACCACGCGGGTCACCAGGTCGCAGAAGGACTCGAACGCGGCGTCCTCGCTCTCCGGCAGGACGACCTCCTCGATGCGCGGCTCGCCGCCACGCTCACCCCGCCGCGCGATGCCGATCCACAGGGTCCGCTCCGCGAACGGATCGGTCAGCAGGTGGACGACCGCCGCGGGATGGATCGCCGCGGTGCGCCCGGGCCGCTCGCGCAACGGCTGCCCGGCGACCGCGGCTTCGGCCGCGCGCCTCAGCCGCCGGAGCATCGCCGGCTCCAGATGCGTGCGCCGCGCCAGTCGCTCCACCACCGCCTTCGCCAGCGCTTCGACGGTGGCGACGCCGGCGGCCTCCAGGGTGCTGCGCAGACCAGCGGTCATCCCGTTCACCAGCGACAGGTCGCGCGCCTCGCGCAGCTCCGGCAGGCACACCTCCGACCAGCGACAGCCCTCGCAATTGCGCAGCAGGAACGGGCGCGTGGTCGCCGGCTCGGCACGCAGCTCGCCGATCCGCTCGACGACCTCGGCCAACGCCGCCCGCAGCGGCTTCCAGTCGTAGCGCCGCTCCTCCCCGTCCTTCAGCACCAGATAGACGTAGTCCGGTTCGCGCTGCTGCAGCTCGGCGAGCATCTCGGCGTAGAACACTACCTGCAGCAGCTGGTCGCTGCGCGGTCGACTCGACGACTTCACGTCGCCGACCACGTAGTGGTGTTCACCGAAGACCGACGCCCCGGCTTCGCGGCGCAGCAGGTCGGGGATGCCGAGCCGGTCATCGCCTAGCAACACGCCCTGCAGCACCCCCGGCACCCCGGCGACCAGGAACTCGCGGGTCTGCTGCGCGCCCCGCTCCCAGTCGGCGCGGTCGTAGCGCGGCTCGCACCAGGCGGCGAGCCCGGCGACGAACCGCTCCTCGTGCTCGCGACCGCGCGCCAGCACCAGCTCCTCCTCGGCGCGGAGATCCCGGCGCAGCGCCCGGTCCCCGTGCATGTCGAGGGCGACGCGGCGCGCACAGCCGGGCAGGGTGTACACGTGCGTGCCGGTGATCGCCGGCAGCTGCCCCGGCCCGGG
Source organism: bacterium (assembly GCA_030432695.1). Lineage (GTDB taxonomy): Bacteria > Planctomycetota > UBA1135 > UBA1135 > UBA2386 > JAUILN01. The sequence continues at coordinate 263,190 of JAUILN010000007.1, forward strand.
CCCTGAAGATCCGTCGCTCAACGCGCCCTCAGCTCCACGCGACAGTCCAGGTAGGCGGCACCGAGACCGAGATCGGTGGCGCGCGCGGGGATCAGCACGTTGGCGCAGGTCCCGCGGTCGTAGCCGCCACCCTTCGGGACCAGTGCCACGTCGGGCCGCTGGCTGGCATCGAGTCTGAGCACTCCCGGCAGCGAACCGGCCTCCGCGACGATCTCGACCGGATCCCCGTCTCCGAGACCGGCCGGCGCGGCATCGGGATGCACCGTGACCGGCAGGATCTCCGGCGCCCGCCCCGACCACTGCGAGGCCTGGGCCTCGATCGAGGAGTTGCTGAACAGCCAGAGACCATCGCGTTCGACCGGCTCGGGCGCGAAGCAGGTCTCGTCGACCGATCCGAGCAGCTGCACCTTGCCGTCAGGCGTGTCGACGCGGCGGTCGGCGAACAGCACCGGTCGGGCTTCCGGCTTGTGCACCACGCGTCGTTCGCGCAGGCGTGCCAGGTCGACGCCATGCTTCGCCATCGGCGCGAGCAGCCGCTCCTTCCACTCGTCGATCGAGCCCGCGAGATGATCGCCGATGCCCAGACGTTCGGCGAGCTGTTGCAACAGGGCCACCTCCTGCAGGACGCCCTCGGGAGGATCGACCAACGGCCGCGACTCGCCCACGAAGTGGTGACCGTAGGCGGCGACCAGGTCGTCGTCCTCGAGCAGGGTCGGCACCGGCAACACCAGATCGGCGCGGCGCGCGGTGTCGGTGAGCAGCGGATCGACGACCACCACGAACTCGGTGCGCTCGATCGCCTCGGCGACCTTCGCGGCACCGGGCAACATGCACACCGGGTTGCCCGCGGTGATCCACATCGCCCGGATCGGCGGATCGCTGGCGGCGAGCACGTCCTCGCCGAGCAGCGGCTCACGGATCACGCGCGGTGGCGTGCGGCCCTCCACGAGCGCGCCGGCGTCGAAGCCGCGGCGGCGGGCGAAGTAGAACGAGCAGCCACCGCCCGACCGGAACAGATTGCCGGTCACCGCAGACAGGGCGTCCAGAGCCCGCACGATGGCGCCGCCGTGGCGGCGACGCTGCATGCCCCAGCCGACCAGGATCGCGGTCGGTCCGTCGGCCAGTCGGTCGGCGAGGTCGACGACCACGCCCGCCGGCACGCCCGCGAGCTCCGCCCAGGCTTCGACGCTGCGGGTCGTGACCAGCCGGCTCCAGTCGTCGAATCCGCTGCACGCCGCGAGGTCCAGTGGGTCGAAGGCGTGCTCGCGGCGCAGCAGTGCGGCGCCCACGCCGAGCGCGAGCGCCAGATCACCGCCGGGGCGGGGCTGATGGTGTCTGTCGGCGAATGCCGTGCCCTTGTGCGAAATGGGATCGATCGCCACCAGAGCAGCCCCGGCAGCCCGCGCCTCCTTCAGGACCGGCACGAGGTGCACATTGCTGACGAACGGATTCTTGCCCCAGATCAGGACGTGCCGCGCATTGCGGAGGTCGTCCAGGTCATTGCTGTCCGAGATCCCGAAGTCCTCGATCTGGGCGGCCTCGCCGGCGCCGCTGCAGATGTCGCCGACCTTCGTCGCGCACGGGCCGAATCGCTCGAACAGTCGGTCGGCCATGGCCTTGAGCAGGCCCAGGCTGCCGCCGGAGCGGTAATGGAAGATCGCCGCCGGCCCGGACTCGGCCCGGATCGCCAGGAGGCGCTCCGCGGCGACGTCGAGCGCCTCGGCCATCGTCACCGGCACGAGTTCCCCACCCTTGCGAAGCAGCGGCTGGGTGACCCTCGGAGTCGACCTGACGAACTCCGGGAAGCGGCTGGTCCGGAAACACAGGAAGCCGCGGGTCACCGGGTGGTCAGGCTGACCACGAAGGGACCGGATCTGCCCGTCCTCGACCTCGGCGAGCAACCCGCAGGCGTCCGGACAGTCGCGATTGCAGGTGCTGTGTCGGAGCTCCGCCGCCATCCGCCGGAGTCTAAGCCCCCGCCGTCGTGGAACGAACGGCTCGATCGATTACGACCACACCGGATCGACATCCAGACACCGGAGGGGGCCGCCCTCGGGGCGTCGTGGAAAACCCGCATCGAAGCCCACCGATTCGGGCTCTCGGCAATCGATACCGCCCCGAATCGGCGTTTCTTGACGTGTTGAAAACACCCTAACGAATGTTCGGATCCATGCGCAGATTCGTGAGATCGCCGTTGGTCGCCCGCTTGCCGTCCCCATAGCGTCGCGTCGGTCGACAGGCGCTCGTCTCTGCCAGGACCTTCTCCGAAGGGGACGGCGCCCCACCACGACGCGTCCGACATCCCGTCTGGGAGGAGACAAGAACAGATGAACCACTCGATCCGCATCGGCCTCGCAATGGCCGTCACTGCAGCGCTGGGCTTCGCCGACAATGGCGACAAGGCGAAGGACAACGGTCCGAAGAACGGCCCGAACAACGACGGCACGGAGAAGAGCCGGACCGAATCGAACGAACTCCGCTCGTCGCTCTGGCGCGACGACGTCGTGATCTCCTACACGCCGGGCGCCGGCGTGACGTTCACCAGCGGTGGAGACAGCGAGGACAGCTCCAGCCTGAACATCAGCGGCCGATTGCACGCCAAGTTCTATTACTACAACCAGGACAATGGCGCCGATACGGCGACCTTCCGAGCCCGCCGCATCCGCACCAACTTCGAAGGCCACGTCTTCAACAAGGACATCACCTACCGCGTGCAGCTCGACCACACCGGTCCGAGCCAGGTGATCGACACGTTCGCCGGCTGGCGCTTCTACAAGGACGACGACGGCTACATCAACCTGCGGCTCGGTCTGCAGAAGTTCGGTGGCGCGCTGCAGTTCGACACCGACACCCTGCACATGGAATTCGCCGAGCGCGCGATCGCGACTCGACTGTTCTCCGAGGCGCGAGGTCTCGGTGGCCGACTGATGGGCGCGCTGATGGCGAACGAGAACGGCAAGCGCAGCCTGTTCTGGCACGCCGGCGTGATGAACAACGACATCTCCGGTGGCGCCGCGCCGAACCAGCTCGGTCTGCCGGGCGTCACCAACCGCTACCTGGAGAACGAGCTCGGCAACAACAAGCTCAACTTCAACTTCGGCATCGACTTCTCACCGCAGGGCATGGAGGGCGACACCGAGAGCTGGAGCGAAGGTGACCTCGAGCACTCCGGCAACATGGAGTCGGTGTTCGGCGCCCAGTACTTCATCGGCCAGGACCGGATCGGCGGCGTCGACAACGACGTCAACATGCTGAATATCCACGGCGCGGTGAAGCTCGGCAGCGGGTTCGCGGCGCAGGGCGAGTACTTCATGCGCAACGATGACCCGGCCGGCCCTGGCGATGCGGATTCGAACGGCTGGTACGCCCAGGCCTCCTACACCACCGCGCCGGGCAACGGCACGCAGTGGGCCTTCGGTGGCCGCGTCTCGATGGTCGACCTCGACGACGCGAACCCGGTGATGGGCGGGATCCCCGTCGAGTCGGACGCAGCTTGGGCTGCCTCGATGACGAGGATGGACCAACAAGGCAACACGTTCTTCTTCAACCACGGAACCATCACCGAGCTGTCCGGCGTGGTCTCCGCGTACTACTTCAAGCACGCCCTGAAGACCCAGATCCAGTACAGCTACTTCGACATCGATTCGTCCAACAACAACGTCGGCGATCAGAAGAACCACGAGGTCTCGCTGCTGTTCACCCTGGCGTTCTGATCGGAACGAACCCGATCTGCGCGCGGCCGGCGACGAGCCGCAGCGCCCCCGAGGAGGCGGCCCCCGCACACGCGGCGGCCGCCTCCGGTCGTATCGGGAAGATCCAGGAGTTCGACGGCGTCCGTGCGGAGACCCGCGGCGACGAGCAGAGCGATCTCGCTCCCCGCAGAACCTCGGGAGTCCGCGACGGATCGCCACGCCGCCGCGTATCCTGATCGAACGCATCCAGCACCGGAACCCGGGCCGGGCAGCACTCCCGACGCGAGTCACCGGCAGCAGGAATCCGATGGAGCCCGTGATCTGCCCAGAACCGAGACATCCGCTCGCGACCCGCATCGCCCTGGCGGCACTCACTGGGATGATCGTCGCGTGCCACGGCGCGACCCCGGACCATGACTCCGCATCGCTCGAGGAACTGGTCGACGACGCGGCGCGCCAGGAGATCCGGTGCCACCTCGACGAGGAACTCGGCTCCTACGTCGTCGAACTGCGCGTCCCCAGCAGATCATCGCGCTTCGGAGTGCCCGACTCGGTGCGCTGCACCGGCATCGTGGTCGACGACGGCAAGAACCGGGAGGTGGTCCGGTTCGACGAGGCCGAGACCGAACCCGGCGAGCGCGTCCCCTCACCACGCAACCGCGCGGGCGCCGGACCACCGCCGGACGTGCTTCGCGTCCCGACCGTACCCGGCTCCGGGCACGACGTGTCCCTCGAGATCTCGCCCGATCCCCACGGCGGCTTCCATGTGCGAGTCCGCGATCGCATCACGCTGCGGCGTTCCGTCGCCGGAGTGGAGCTGATCTGGGAGTTCCCCGAGCGGCTGTCGCGCTGCGAGGTGTTGGCGCCGGATCCCCAGCCGACCCCTGGCCGAGAGGAACTCTGCGGTCTGGACGAGACGTTTCGCCACGGCGCCGCCATGGTGCGCTGTGGACCGAGCGCGGTCACGTTGCACGCAGACCTCGATCAGCTGGCAAACGATCGGCTGTTGCCCTCGGTGCTTCGCGTCGAAGGCGTGGGCCGGCACACGCACGTCGTCCACGGGCTGCGCGCACCCGGTGGCGCGGTCTCGCTACGCGACGAGGTCCTGAGCTTCGCGCACCGCGTGCAGTTCGTCGCCGACGCCCCGGCCGACCTCCGCGCCGCTACCATCGACGCCACCTGGAGCGAGCGCGTTCCCGAACTGCTCGGCCGCTCGCCGGCACCGTTGGACGGCTCCCTTGGCCTCGACGACCTCGCCGACGAGATCCTGGGCGGCATCCGCCGTCGCCCGACGATCCTGCTCGACCGCCGCGCGGGCCGCATCGAGGTCGCCCCCGACTACCAGGACGAATTCAGCGCGAGCATCGTCCTCGGGCTGGACGGCCATTTCCTCCTCGACGCCGAGGCCATGGCACGCGCCGGCCACCGCAAGCAGGACGCCGAACTCCTGCGCCGCGGCCGCGACGCGGCGGAGTTCGCGCTCGCGGCCAGCTGGCGCTCCGGACTTGCGCCGTACGGCTGGAGCCGACGAAGCGGCTGGGAGCGCTGGCTCGAGTCCGACCCGCACGGCTCCAGTCCGAGTTCGTATCGGGCGGCCGACTCGGCGTGGATCCTGCTGCGCCTTGCGTCGATCGCCGAAGTCGTGCCCGAGATCCGGGAGCGGGTCGACGCCCGCGCCGAGGACTTCGCCGGTTTCCTGCTCCAGAACCAACTGACCGATCCTCGCCGCGCGGGCACGATCCCTGCCTACTACGAGTCGACCTGGCTCGCGCCGGCCGACGGCGAACGATGGACTTCCGCGGCGCACCAGGCGTTCCTCTGCTGGTTCCTCGCCGACCACATGGTTCGTCGCCACCGCGACGACCCGAAGCTGGCAAGGGCCCTCGACGGCGCGTTCGTTCTGGTGCGCTCCGCAGTCCTCGACCGCCGCGCCGTAGCCTTCGAGAGCGACTCCAACGAAGGGCGCGGATCGACCCTGGCCCTCACCGCAGCGTGCCGCGCCGCGGCGCTGATCGTTCGGGCACAGTCCTCGCCGACCGGACCGTCGCCGGCAGCGCCGCCCGTCGAGTCAGCGGGCGGGAGGCCGGCGCCCGCCGCTCCGGCACCCGCTGCACCGATGCCCACCACGCCCGACGCAAGAGCAGTCGTGCAGGCCTGCACCGAGGCGCTTGCCGAACTGCAGTCCTGCTGGTCTCCGCCATGGCGAACCGACGCGGTGGTCGGCGGCTTCGCCCACGACGACGGTTCTCCGGACTGGAACAGCGCGGCGACTCCTCACGCGGCGGTCGCGATGCTGGAGGGGTGGCACCTGCTCGGAGGTCGCAGCAGGCTGGAGCGAGCCGCCACCGGTCTGCGAGCCGGACTCCTGTCGACCGCGCCCGGCGCCGGCCTTGCGGTGATCGAGCGGGTCCAAGCGGAACTCGGCCACGCGGTCGCGGAGATTTCCGAGGGCTACGCAGCGACCTTCACGACCGCGTGGTTCGAGAAGGCCTCGGCGCAGCCGGGCGGGCGGATCGCGCTCGCACCAACGATCTGGAAGGGTGGACCGTCGTCCGTCAGGGTCAGGCTCGTCGACCGCTCCGGCGCGGTCCCGGCCGGCGTCACGGTCGGCGATCAACGCTTCGATCTGCCGGCTTCCCCTGCAGCCCCGGTGGTCGAGGTTCCGACCCGAACCGTGCCGAAGCTCGACTATGCCCCTCCCACCGCGCTGCGCACGGACTCGACGTGGATACCCCGGGCCCGCTACTCGGGACCGATCGACGAAGCGCACTTCACCGTGCGCATCGCCGACCCACTCGGCCGCGAGGAGGCCATCGCGCTCCTTCCCGACGCCGACCACCCCGGCCTGCTGACGGGCGTGGTTCCCTTCGTGCCGAACCTCGACTGGGACGGTCGTCTGCTGCGCACCGACCTGGTCTGCGAACTCCCCGGACGCCGCACCCTGCACCCGCTGCGGGCAGCGCGCGAGATCGTCCTCGGCGCATTCGACAGCATCGAGTTCGGCAACTCGCTGGAGTTCGGCGTGCGGGCGGAACCTGCAGCGCACACCGTGTTGCGCTTCCCCTCGGGCCGCGAGAATGCGCGTCGACTCGACCCGGCCGTGCCCCTGGAGGTGAACCTCGCCGTGCCACCCGACTCGCCGTCGGTCACGCTGCGCCTGCGGATCTCCGGCGAGCTGCGCATCACGGCCGGAGACCGCGAGGTCTTCGAGACCAGTCCTGCGCCGAGCGACGCGCCACGCACCGTGGAAGTCGAACTCGCCGACCCCAGGTTGTGGCACAGCCCGTCGACCGAGGAGCCACCGAAGGGCCTCCGGCTCGAACTGACCAGGATCCCGAACGCCGCCGAATCGTCGATCGCCCGGCTCGAGTGGCGGAGCGCGCTACCGCCGACGCCTCGACCGTCGATGCCGATCTCGATCGCCGAGCCCGAGCCGAGGGTGCCGAGCCGCATCGACGCCCTGATCGTCCCCCTGTGCCCGCCAGAACCGGCGTTGTGGGTCGAATCCGAACCTCTGCGCCAGGCGTTCTTCGCCGGCCCCGAGTATCGCGTCGTGCGTGCAGCCGACGGCAAGGACGCCCTCACCGCCGGCTCGGCCCGGGAGTGGCTCAAGGCCCTTTCGGGCGGCCTCACCTCCCTGGAGGGCGAGGTGCTGGAACGGATCGTCACCGATCCGACCGCGTTCGAGTCCCCACCCGCACGCCTCACCGCTGCGATGCCGCATCTCCGCGGCGCGATCGCCCAGCGTGCCGAGATCCCGGACCTCGTGATCCTCGTCACGGCGTCGGCCGACCTCCGCGGCGCGCGCTACGACCTCCTCCAGACAATCGGCGAGCTGCACCCGCGGGCCGCTCGGCCACGGCCCGTGATCGTCATGGAGCTTCCTGCAGGCGAACCACCGGCCTGCGGCGATCTGGTCGAGGCGCTGCTCGATGCCCTCGGGGTTCTGCAGCACTACGACGATCCCGTCGACGGCAACCTGGGCGCACTGGCGCTGACCGGCAGTGCCACGCCATGCCACCAGCCACCCGCGCCGGTCGGACTCAACCTGGAACGCGCCGGTTGGATCGACGTGCTCCGAGCGGGTGACCGCGCCTCGGCGCCTGACAGCGTGGTGCTGGCGCCGCTGGTCCGCGGCAGGGTGGCACTGGAATGCAGCACCGACGATCTGCCGCGCGGTGAACGACTGTGGTTCGAAGCGCGCGGTGCGGTGCCGGCCGAGGGCCTGCTCGCCAACCACCACGGTCTCCTCCTCCTGCGCCGGTTCGAAGCGCGATCGCGCCCGACCTACGCGGCCCTCGACGGCCAGGTCGTGCGCCCCGAGTTCGTGCGCATCCCGGCAGGTTCGAGCGAGGCCACCGCGCCGTTCCGCCCGGGAACCCCCGCCGACCTGCTACCATCGATCTCACGGCTCGACGGCCGATCGCGTCCTTCGATCGCCAACGTCGAAGGAGAGGCGCCTTGGCACTTCCGCGACGTGAGGTGCCGCGAAGACGGCATCTGCGAATTCACTCCGGTGTGGCAGGGCGCGGAACTCCTGGACCCGACGAACCCGCCCACCGCGCACCATCGGAACGCAGGTGGCGAACCGATGCCGCTGGAGCTGGACGGCGTCGACCGCCGCGGGCTCGGCAGTGCAGGATTCGACGGCAGCACGCTGCGACTCGCACCCACCGCTCCGGGCACCGACTTCGAGGTGTCGCTGCGTCGTGCCGACCACCGGGGTCCGGCCCGCGCATTCGTCGATCTGCAGGTCGCATCGGCACCGGCCAGGCTACGGATCTCGAGCGCCGGCCGAATCCTGCTCGAAGCGGTACTGCCACCGGGAGCGCGCTGGGCCGAGTGCCTGCTACCGCCCTCCGACGAAGCCCGGTCGCTGGATATCACGGTCGCGGCGATCGACGGCCCGACAGTCCTGGCGTTGCGTCGCGTGACGACCGTGCCGGTGGAGGTAGCCCGCACCGCGTTACGTGACCTGGATCAGGTGACTGCGTTCCTGTTCGACGGGACGATGGCCCCAGCTGCCGCGCTGCCAGCCGACGGCCGACGCATCGAGGTCCCGGTCTTGCTGCCGAAGGGCGAGTCGGCGCTGACCCTGCGAGCGTCCCTGCCGGCTGGCGCCAAGACACCGATCCGACTCTCCGCGACGCTGCGCGAGTTCGAGTCCGGCGCTTCGATCCCGATCCTCCGCGGGCTGGCGCTCGAGCCGACCGCCGAGAGCGGCATCCTCCGCCTCCGCGCCCAGCTTCCCGCTCGCGACGAAGACCGTGCCGCCGTCCTGGAGATCTGGGCCGAGGGTGCCGAAGGGGGTCTGCTCGCGATCCCGGATCTGGCGATCGCTCGCTGATTCGGATCCGACGGGAGGGTGCGCCGGGCGGTCGCCTCAGCGCAGCGATTCGAGCCGTTCGCGCGCGTCGACGATCCGGGTGATCCGGAGCCCGTAGCAGTCGTCGACCATCACGACCTCGCCGCGCGCGATCAGCTTGCCGTTGACGCGGAGGTCGACCGGATCCTCGGCCTTCTTGTCGAGCCGGACGACGCGGCCCGGCACCAGGTCGAGAACCTCGTCCAGAGTCATCCGCGTGGCCCCCACTTCGACGGTGACCGGCACCTGTACATCGAGCAAGAGGTCGAGATTGCGCGCCGCTTCGCCGGTGTCGCGCTCCGCCGCGCCCAGCGCGGCAGCGGCCTGCTCCGCTGCGAACTCGCCGAATTCCACCGCGGAGATCGGCGACGAGGGGAACGGAGGATTGTCGTCGTGAGGATCCATCATGTGCCTGCTCGCTCGATCCAGGGTCCGATCCGGACCGCCCGCTGGCGACCCCTCCGCCCGAGTTCACCACGGAGTCGGGCCACGCCCTCGACGGTGATCTCGAGGTCTTCGCCGACCTGGCGATCGGTCGTCAGCACGTCGCCGGGCGCCAGCGCCAACAGGTCGCGCAGGCTCAGCTCGGTCCGGCCGAGCACCGCACCGACCTCCATCACCACCTCGCCGACTCCGGCCCGTACCACCTCGCGCATCGCGCCAGGTGCGGCGTCGTACTCCGGCGTGCGACCGTGCGCCAACCGACCGGTGAGCTGCTCGGCCAGCGCGAACGGCAGGACCATCCGCAGGTCACCGTTCACCGACTCGCCGCTGACCTGGAAGTACACCGACAGCACCACGTCGTTGGGTCCGACGATCTGTGCCATCGCCTGGCTCGCCAGCCGACGCGACGGCCGCCCGGCGAACTGCGCCAGTTCGCCCAGGCTCTGCCAGATCCGCTCCACCAGCGGTCCGACGAACGACTCGGCGACCGAGTGCACCGCGTCGGTGGCCGGCGGCAGCGGATCCTCGAGTCGACCCGATCCACCGAGGATGCGATCGACGGCGCCATGCAGCAGCGCGTCGGACAGCGTCAGCAGGGCGGGAACCTCGAACGGCGGCAGCGTCAGGACGTAGATCGACGCGACGCTGCCGAGGTGTGCCTGCCAGTCACCGAAACGCTGCTGCTCGACACCCACACAATCGCAGATCAGGTCGACGCGCAGCTTCTCGGCGAGCTGGGCCGCGAGGCCGCTGGCGGTCGACGACAGGAAGCGCTCTACCGCGTCGAGCTGGTCCCGGGTGAAGCGATTCGGCTTCAGCAGGTCGACCGGACTGACCGCGGTGCCGGCCTCCAACACCTCGCTGACCGCCTCCCGGAGTTCACCGACCTCCTTCTCGGCCAGCCCCACGCCCTCGGCGCGGAACAGCTCGAGCAGAGTGTCGATCTCCTCGTTGGAGAGCAGGTCCTTCATTGCACGAGGATCTGGACGAAATTGATCCGATCGACCGTCGCCACACCGTCCGGGAAGCAGGTGCGGGTGATGGTCTGGCTCAGCTCTTCTTCGAGCGTCCGCGAGATGTTGGTCTCCGCATTGCTCAACTCGTGCACCGTCCGTCGGCGCAGCAGCTGGAGTGTCCGTGAGTACATCAGGTCCCAGTTCTGCTCGATGCGCCGCTTCACGAGGTCGCGATGCCGCGGATCGGTCTCGTACTCGAAGCGGAACGCGACCTTCGCCAGCTTGGACCGGGAGCCGCGCACCACCCGCGGGTTGAAGGTGTGCTCGATCGGTCTCTCGCAACGGCCGCGGATCCGTTTGCCGCTGCCGTATTCCCCCGCGAGTTCGGTCCCGAGTTCGGAGTCGCCGCTCGCCATCAGCACGGTTCCCGCACCCCCCGCGATCGCGGCGACGCAGACCAACGCCAGGGTGGAGACCCAGCGCCTGCGTGCGTCCTTGCCCGGCTGAGCGTCCGCCGATGCCCGATCCGTGGTGTCGTCCGTCACGTTGCCTCCGCGAGGTGGGTATCTGGGGAACGATGCGACCCGGCCACCGCCCGCCCGGGAACTCCTTCGAGATGCGCCGAGGCGAGGTCGGATCCGTGGCGGGGTCCCGCGCTCCGTTCCCGACCGTCATCGGCCACCGCGGGGCCGCGGTTGACGCGTTCGCCGGCTGCTGTCTCGGATCCGGTCATCGGCGTTCGGGCTCGAGGACCACGTCGAGACGCTCGATGAGCAGCTCGCGGACCTTGTCGTCGGGGATGCGCGCGAGGATCCGGTCGGCGTCGTCGCTGTCCATCAGCGTCAGGACCTTCACGATCCGCTGGCGGCCGACCTCGGATGCAAACTCCTGCAGCGTGATCTGGGCGGCACGCGACGGGTCCAGCGACGCCAGGGACCGCCCGAAAGCCAGGACCCCGGCGACCTCGTCCTTCTCCACCAACTTCACCCGCTCCTCGAACTCGCGGATCCGCCGGTCGAGCCGTTCGCGGGCCGCGTCGACTTCGATCATCGACTGGGCGATCGCCCGCTCGCGATCGGCCAGATCGCGCTCGCGGATGCCGAGGTCGATCTCCCGCTCCTCGACGATCGCAAGGCGACGGCGGACCTCGTCCTCCATGCGGTGGATCCGCAGCAGTTGCTCCTCCAGGTCGGCGACGGTCAGCCCGCTGTCGAGAGTCGGATGGCGGAACAGACCGTCGCCCGAGTCTCCCCCGGTCCCTTCGAGCATCGGCACCGCACCCGGCGCGTCCCCGAAGGAGGGATCGAAGCCGGCGGCATCGGATCGGCCGTCGCCGATCGGCTCGTCGAGTTCGAGCTCGTCCGGATCGGTCGGCGCCTCGGGCCTGCCGGGCTCGGCGAAGAACCACGACAACACCGGCACGCCTCGCGTGCCCTCGTAGTCGAGACGGCCCTGTGCCGCCAGCAGTCCCAGAACCGTCAGCAGGAACAAGCCGAGGCCTGCGGCCGACACACCCAGCCAGTGCTTCACGTGTTCACTCCTCCGATCGCGTGGACCGACGGGCAGCCCGGACGCCGGTCTTCGAGTTCCGCCTGTTCGGTGGCCGACCGCTCGACCCGCCACCCCGTGAGCCGTCGGTTGCGGACCGACTGCAGGGCCCGCACGGCGGTGCGCCGGTCGTGCCACGCCCCGCGCGCCGCCTCGGTCGCCGCGCGCCGGCGCCCGAGCTCCGGCGCGGCCAGTGCAGCCCGCTGTGCGAAGCCACTCGCCAGGGCATCGCCGAGTGCCCGCGCCACCTCGCCCGCGAGGCAGGTCTCGCGGCTGCGTTCCCAGGCCGCGATGCGGTCGCTCAGCTCGGCCTCGACCGCCGCCTCCCGGGCAAAGGCACGGCGAGCCTGCCGTTCACGACGCTCCTCCAGATCGAGGAGCCGCTGCATCCGGAACCGGAACTTCCGCATGTCTCATTCATCGACCGGACCCCGCCCCGAGGTGGAGAGTTCGGCGACGCTCCGCAGCGCCGTCAGGGTCTCGTCGAAGGCGCGGGGCTCGGGACCCTGGCCGAGCAGGACCTCGATCGCCGGCATCGCCCGCAACACCGCGTCCAGCTCCGGGTCGCTGCCGCGCTTGTAGGCGCCGACCTGGACCAGGTCGCGGGCCTCCTCGTGCACCGCGAGCATCCGCCGCACCGCGCGCGCCGCCTGCTGATGCTCGGGTGTGGTGAGTTTCGGCATCAGCCGGCTCACCGAGCCGAGAATGTCGACGGCGGGGAAGCGACCCCGCGCAGCGATCTGCCGGTCGAGGACCACGTGGCCGTCGAGGTGGCCGCGCAGCGTGTCGGAGACCGGTTCGCCGAGGTCGTCGCCCTCGACCAGCACCGTCAGGAGCCCGGTGATGCTGCCCGCAGCCGAGTTGCCCAGTCGCTCCACCAGCCGCGGCAACGCGGCGAACAGCGACGGCGGGTAGCCGCGCAGCGTCGGTGGTTCGCCGGCCGCCAGTCCGATCTCGCGCGCCGCGGCGGCGAAGCGGGTGATCGAGTCGCAGGTGAACAGCACGTCACGGCCCTCGTCACGGAACGCCTCGGCGATCGATACCGCGGTGAATGCACCGACGAAGCGCAGCATCGGCGCGGCGTCGGCGGTGGCGACCACCACCACGCTGCGGGCCAGGCCGTCCTTCCCCAGCACGTCGTCGACGAACTCGGCGACCTCGCGGCCGCGCTCGCCGATCAACGCCACCACGTTGACGTCGGCCTGGCCATTGCGCGCGATGCCGCCGAGCAGCGTGCTCTTGCCGACCCCTGAGCCGGCGAAGATGCCGAGTCGCTGGCCGCGGCCGACGGTGCAGAAGCCATCGAGCGCCGACACCCCGGTGGCGAAGACCCGGTCGATCGGACGCCGGCCCAGAGCCGCGGGCGCGCTGCGAGTCACGGTGGCGTGGCGCGCGCGGATCGGTGGGCCGTCGTCGAGCGGGCGCCCCAGCGGATCGATGATGCGGCCGAGCAGAGCCGATCCGACCGGGACCTCCAGCGGCGCACCGCGGCTCTCGACCCCGGCTCCGGGACGGACCCCATGCAGCGGTCCGTACGGCATCACGATCGACCGCGCGTCGCGGAAGCCGACGATCTCGGCCGGTAGTTCGCCCTGCGTCGAGCGCAACGCGCAGACGTCGCCGACCGCACCGGCGAGGCCTTCGACCTCCACGGCCAGTCCGGAGACCGCCCGTACCGTACCCTGCCGGATCGGTCCACCAGCCGACGCCAGCGCCCGACCCACCGCGGCCTTCAGCGCAGGCGACAGCAGCTGGCTCGGTCCGGTCATCTCCGCGCGATCTCCTCCCGCAGCCGCTCGGCAACCGTGTCGAGCACGGTGCGCAGGTCGTGGCGCACGCTGCCCGCCGCGGTGGTGACCCGCACCGCGCCGCGACGCAGCTGCCGGTCGGCGACCACCCGGACCCGCACTCCGGAGCGTGGCCCTGGTGCGGCGCGCGCGACGCTCTGCACGCAGCGCTCCAGGTCGGACATCGACACCGCGACCTCGATCTCGGCGTCGTCGGCACCGAGCGTCGCGGCCCGCAGGCAGTCCTCGACGATCGGCACGGGGTCGACGAGGCCGCCCTCCAGCGCCCCCTCCAGCACGCCCTTGGCGACCGTGAGGCCCAGCTCGACGACCTGCTCGGTCAGCGACCGCAGGTGCTCGGCGACCATCGCGGGCAACCGGCCGGCCGCGTCACCCAACTGCGCCGCAGCCTGCTCGATCGCCGCGTACGCCTGCGCCTCACGCGCGGCGCGCTCCTGCAGGACCCGCAGCTCGCGGACCGGCTCGACCGGCACCCCACCCGGCGCCGGCGCCTGGTGCACACGCAGTCCCGCCGGTCGACTGCCGACTTCCGTACGCAACCGAGTGACCGAGTTCACACCAGTTCCTCCTCGACCTCACCGACTCGCAGCTCGCCGCGGTCGATCAGCTCGTGGACCGCCTTCAGCAGTTCCGCCTGGGCCTGCAGCACCTCCGACAAGGGCGTCGGCCCGAGGTCGGCGCGCTCCTCGCGAACCAGCGCACCGGCCCGCTTCGAGAGACACGTGAACACGTTGCGTTCCACCGCCGGCGACGCGGCCTTCAATGCCATCGCCAACACGCCGGTGTCGATCTGCCCGAGCACCTTCTGCATCGCACGACGGTCGAGGGTGCCGAGGTCGTCGAAGGTGAACATCTCCTCGCGGATCCGCGCGGCGAGCTGGGCGTCCTGGTCCTCGAGCTCGTCGAGCAGATCGCGCTCGGCGCCACCCATGTTGTTCAGGATGTCGGCCGCGGCGCTGACCCAGCTGCGCGGCTCGTCGCGGAGCGCGGCGAAGCCGAGGTCCTTGACCTTCTTGCGCATCACGTCGAGGACGCTGTGGATCACGTCGGTCGGGGTCCGCTCCAGCGAGGCGATGCGCCGCAGCAGCACCACGCGTCGCTCGGCGGGCATCGCGGCGACCACCCGACCGGCCTTGGCCGGCGCCAGGTGCGCCAGGAACACCGCGGCGATCTGCGGGTGCTCCTCGGTCAGGAGTGCGGCGAGGTCTTCCGGGGCCAGCGACTCGAACATCGCGAACGGCCGCCGGGCCAGCATCGCCTGGTCGACGCGCTGCGAGACCTCGCGGCCCTTCTCGGGTCCGAACGCGCTCTCCAGCATCTCCTCGGTGTGGGCGTCGACGTCGCCGAGCAGCATGCCGCCGCCGCGCACGCGGTCGGCGAACTCGTCGTAGATCGCCGCCACGGTGTTCTGGTCGACCGGCACGTCCTGCAGCTCCTTCATCGCCCGCGCCACCTGGTCGAGCACGTCGTCGGAGAGGTTCTGCAGGATCCGCGCCGCCGCCGCCCGGTCGATCGACAGGAGCAGGACGGCAATGCGTCGGGCGGGACTGAGGTGTTCGGGCCTCACGTCTTCTGCTCCGCGAGCCAGCTCTCGAGCAGCCGCGACATCGCTGCGGGGTCCTCGACGATCGACCGCTCGATGTCACGCCGCAGCTGCGCCGCCGGGTCTTCGGCTTCGCCCTCGGCGCGGGCGGTCAGCGGACGCGCGTCGGGAACGCCCGCACCAGCGGTCGCGTCGCGGGCCTGGGTGCGCCGCAGCAGCGAGCGCAGGAACCACAGCGCGGCGAGCACGGCGCCGACCTGCGCGGCGTACGGCGCGTAGTCGCGGCCGACGAGCCACCACTCGGCCAGGGAACCGCCGGCGGAACCGGTCGCTTCGAGGCCCGGCATCTCCCCCACAGCGAACACGTCTTCCAACACCTCGATCTCGGTCTCACCGTCGATCGGCTTGCCGACCGCCTGCAGGACCGCTCGCGAGATGCTCTCTCGGTTGGCGCTCAGGCTCTTGTCGATCACCAGCGCGACCTGGATCGAGCGGATCTCGGGTGCCAGCAGACCGGTCTCCACGGTGCCGGAGAACGGCTCGTAGACCCTGGTCCGCGATTCCTGACCGCGGGGCTGGGCCACGCTGGACGGCAGGGCGGCGCCGTCCGACGGGTCGCCGCTCGCCGGCCCCGGCACCACGCTGCCGTCCTCGACCCGGTCCTCGCTGATCAGCGCCGGCGTCCGCGGCTGCAGCTTCTCGGTGCGACGCTCCCAGCGCGGATCGAGTTCGACGCTGACCGTCACGAACGCCCTCCCGGGATAGACCCGATCGAGCATCGCCTGCGCGCGCTGCCGTCGCTCCTCGGCGATCTGCTCCTGACGCGCGATGAAGTCGTCGGCTCCCAGCGCCCGCTCGGGATCCTCGAGGTCGCCACCGATCACCGCGCCGGTGCGGGCGTCGATCGCCCGGACATCGGCCTCGGGGATGCCGAGCCCCGACGACACCCGCACGATCGCAGCCCTCGCGACCTGCGCGAACGAATGGGTGGCGGCGACCTCCAGGCTCACCGAGGCACGCGGCCGGTTCTTGCCGTCCAGCGCGCCGTAGAGGGTCCGCGGTGGCCGCGACGCTTCGATCCGCGCCGACCGGACTCCCCCCATCTGCCGCAGGTTGGTCTCGAGGCGTTGCGTCTGCATCCGCTCGAGCACGGCCTTGCGGCTCTGGGTGTCGAGGGTCACCGAGCCGAGTGCGGACATCTCGCGCTCGAGATCCGGGACGTCGAGATCGACCGCGCGCAGGCTGCTGCCGGCCTCGACGTAGCGGTCGCTGTCGACCAACAGCCGCGAGCCATCGCTGCGGAACGGGATGCCCGCATCGCTGAGGGCCCGCTCGGCCTGGCGAAGTTCGCTCGGGTCCC
The DNA here is from genome assembly GCA_030432695.1 of bacterium. GTDB lineage: Bacteria > Planctomycetota > UBA1135 > UBA1135 > UBA2386 > JAUILN01. The sequence goes on from JAUILN010000007.1 coordinate 279,906, forward strand.
GTGCGGTGAACAGGACCTGCTCGACCGAGCGGCCGGAGTACCACACCACCACGCCGAGCCCGGCAACGGTCGCCAGCAGCACCGCCGCGATCGTGGTGCGCTGTCCGCCATCGAGCCGCGCCCAGATGCCGCGGACCTGCTTCAGGATGTCTGCGAGGAACGGGGGCATCTCAGATCGGGGTGCGGGTCAGGGTCTGCCACGCGTCGAGGAGCTTGTTGCGGACCTCGAGCATCATCCGGAAGGCGATGTCGCTCTTCTCCATCGACACCATCAGCTCGTGCAGCTCGACCGGTTCGCCCTTGGCGAGCGCCTCGGCCTTGGCCGCCGACTCGTCGCCGAGACGGTCGACGCCCTGCAGCGCATCGGCGAGGCGGGCGGCGAACGACGACTCGTCGGCAGGCGCGAGGCCGCCTTCCTCCACCCGGCGAGGTTCGAGCCCGCGCTCCAGACGGCCGACCTGCGGACGTCCGCCGGGACCCTCCTGAGGTCCCAGAGTCCGCCAGCCGGGTCCCTGCGCGTCGATGCCGCCGATCTCGAAGCCGCCCATGGTTCAGCGTCCCTCAGCTCACCGGAAGTTGGCCAGGGTGTCCTCGAGCATCCCGCGGTAGGTGCGGAGTGCCGAGAGGTTGGACTGGTAGCTCCGCTCGGCGACCGACAGCTCGACCAGCTCGCGGAACAGGTCGACGTTCGGCAGCTTCACGAAGCCCTCGGCGTCGGCATGGGGATGGCCGGGGTCGTGGACCACGGTGAACGGCGTGTCGGTGTCCTCGAGTTCGGCTGCCACGCGCACGCCGCCAGCGCCACCGCCGGACGACATGGCGTCCTCCAGGACCTCCTCGAAGACCAGCATCCGGCGGCGGTAGGGCTCGCCGGTCTCGGTCTTGGTGGTCTGCATGTTGGCGAGGTTGCGTGCCGCGACCTCGGAGCGCCGGAGCTGCGCACGCAGCCCGGACATCGCCGTGTCGAGTCCGCGGAACGGTCCGTCGAGTGGATCCATGTGCGTATTCCCCATCAGGCGCTCGACCCACCGCCGATCGCCATCCGCAGCCTGTCGAAGTGGCCCTTCACCCGTCGCGCGAACAGGTCCTGCAGCAGCCGCGCCTCGAACAGAGTCTTGAGCTCGTCCATCGCGTCGACGTTGTTCTGCCCGGGCGTGCCCGAGTCGTCGCGGACGATCCGCGGCTGCACCGCCGAGGCTTGCTCGCCGCGCTGCAAGGCCTGCGCGAGGTGCTCCTCGAAGCGCACCGTCGAACGCTTGAAGCCAGGCGTGTCCTGGTTCGCGAGGTTGTGCAGCGCCACGCGCGCGCGCAACGCCATCGCGTCGAGCATCCGCTGCTCGACGGTGATGTCCTGGCCGAGATCCTGCATGAGAGTTCGCTCGCCGACTCCGGTTCTCGAATCGGCACATGCAGGTCGGAGCCTTGAGAGGGCGGCTGTCCGATCAGGGTGGGTCCGGAGGCGGAGCCGGGCAGATCGGGGTGGCGAGAATCTCGACAGCGGGACCCGGCGCCGGCTCAGGTCGCGGCTGCGGCGCGGTCGCACCAGGCGAGCAAGTCGTCGGGTCGCTCGTCGAGCACGCTGCGCACGATCCGGAGATCCAGGCGGTGGTACTGGTGGACCGCGAGGAGGCCGGGTCACGGGACACGTTCCGATCCAGTGCGTGCCAGGACTCCGAGAACACGAGTGCCCGGGTCGAAGCCGCGAAACGCAGCCGAATCGGTGGATTCGGCGAGCCTCCGCACCGAGGAGCACTGTGGGGCGAGATCCTGGGCACGAGGGCGCGTGCTGGGCGGAATGGTCTCCCGTGACCCAGGCTCCTAGGTTTCGGAGGCTGACCATCCCCTCGAGACGTGCTGCCAGTCCTGGCTCGATCACGCCGGCCTGGCAGTCGCCGACCTACGGTCCGCGGACCCGTCAGTTGCCGATCACTGCAGCCAACCCGTCGGACGTCGTCACGCCGAGGCGGTTGTTCGGCGCCGACGTATCGACCGTGAGCCAGGAGTGGAACAGCGGCCGACCGACCATCGACTGCAGGTAGGGCAGTTGGATCGTGGCGGTCGCAGCGCCGCTGGCGTCGGTGGTCAGCGACAAGGCCGCGTCGGTCGAGCAGAGGAGTTCACAGCCGGCGCCGCTACCGAACGTCGACAGGTCGAGGGGCAGTGGGGTGCCGTTCCATTCGTCGGCGGAGAGACCGACCAACAGAACGGTCGGAGCCGCGACGGCGGAGTGCGCGAGCAGCACGTCGTAGCTGTTGCCGATGCGCGGCAGGCGGGCGGCCCCGATCGTGGGGTTGCCGTTGGAGCCGGCGCAGCTGGCCTGGCCGAAGGGCGCGACCCGCGCGGCACGCCCGCGCAATCGCGACAGCTCGTTGATCAGGCCCGCATAGGCCTGCTGTTCCTGGGCATTGAGGCCGCGCGCCAGCAGGTTGGTGTTCTCCCAGGGATCGTTCTGGAGGTCGAACATCTCGTGGGAGCCGCCGGAGTAGCGCTGGATCAACTTGTAGCGGGCATCGCGGACGCAGGCGTGGCCATTGGTGTTGGGCCGCGGCCAGACGTTGCCGGTGAACTCCTCGGCAAAGGCGAACGTACGGAGCGGTGCCTGGCCGGGGTTCTGCATGTACGGCAGGAGGCTCACGCCGTCGATGTCGACCCAGGAGGGGATCGCGGTTGCGGCGCCGGTGAGATCGGCGACGGTGGCGAACACGTCGACCGCGCAGGCAAGGCCGGCGACCTCACGACCGCCCTGCACCACCGACGGGCCGGCGACCAGCAGCGGTACGTTCAAGCCACCTTCGTAGGGCGAGCCCTTGGCGCGGTTGCCGTCGAAGGGTGCCTCGGCGGTGTTCTGCACCGAGCCGTTGTCGCCGAGGAACAGGATGTCGGTCTGGGCGAGCTCGGCGCCGAGGCCCGCGAACAGCCGGCCGATCTCGGTGTCGAGCGCCTGGATGATCGCCTTGTAGGTGTCGGTCCGCGTGTTGGTCGGCCAGGTGTGCAGATGCGCGGGCGGCGGCTCGAACGGCAGGTGCGGGGCGGTGAAGCACAGGTAGCAGACCCAATGCCCGTTCTGCTGGCCGATCCACGCCAAGGCGTCGTCGACCTGCTGGGTGGTCACGTAGTTGGTCGACGTGGTCTCGACGCCGCCGGTGACCTGCGGCCACGAGGTGTAGCTCGGGATCTGACCCCAGAGGTGACCGATGTAGTGCGACCAGCCGCCGCGGACCTCCGGCGCGTCGAGGCCTTCGGTGACGTCGTTGATGTGCCACTTGCCGATCAACGCGTGCGCGTAGCCGAGGCCGCTCGCATCGAGGAGCTCTGGCAGCGTGACGTGCTCGGCCCGCAGGGTGCCGACCGGCTCCGAGTTGTTCGGATAACGGATCCAGCGGCCGACCGTGTGGCGGAATGGGAACTGGCCGGTGTGCAGGCTGGCGCGGGTCGGCGAGCAGCTCGGGTTCGCCCAGGCATTGCGGAACAGCAGGCCGCGCGCCGCCAGCGCATCGATGTTGGGCGTGGGCGGCGGATTGCTGCCTTCCCGGTAGGCGCCGACCACGTCGACGCCGAGGTCGTCGGCGACGAGGACCAGCACGTTGTTGCGCGATTGGGCTCGCGGGCTCTCGGCCACCGACAGCGCGAAGGCTGCCAGCAGGCCGAGGAAGGCAGGAGTGGATGACGTCACTCAGAACGCTCCGAAGGTGCCGTTGCCCTGACCGGTGAGCGCGATCGCGAGCCCCGTCAACGTGCCGCCCTGCAGGATGAAGTTCGCGCCGTAGATCGACGCGAGGTCGGGGATCGGCAGGTCCCAGTTGGCACCACCCGCCGTCGGCGTCGCGCCGAAGGTGACGGGGCTCGACATGTACACGTTGCAGTTCGGGAAGCCGATGATGCCGAGGTTGGTGGTCATCGGCACGAAGCCGAACAGCACGAACGGCAGGCTGCCACCTGGCACGTTGGTGATCTGGAAGTTCGCGGTCGAGCCTGCCCACGGCAGCGCGGTGGCACTGATCGACGGCGTGCCGCTGGCGTTCGGGCAACCCGGTGAGTTGGTGTCCTCCACGAACGAGGCGAAGTTGCTCGTGCGCCAGGTGTAGACCTGGTTGTCCATCCGTGGGAATGCGGTGTTGGTCGGGAAGGCGTTGCCCCCGAAGGCGTCGTTGAAGCCGCCGTAGCAGACCGTCGCACCCAGCGCGAGCACGTAGGCGACCGCCGGGCCGCCGCGACCGCGCAGCACCGGGTCGGTCCCGCGGTCGACCCAGTCGTTGCCGTCGTACTCCCAGGTGTTGTCCTCGTAGTTGTCGCCGGTCGTGCCGCCGCCACCCTGGTTGGTGTTGACGTTGTCGTAGCCGCCGACCATCACCGTGCGTCGACGCACCGGGTCGTAGGTCATGCCCGGCGACACGCAGCCCGCCGCGGTGGTGTTGGTGTAGGGCACCGTGGCCGTGCTCACCTGGGTCCAGGTGCCGCTCGCGCTGCTCCACTCCCACGTGTCGCCCATCGGTCTGGGGTTGGTGCTGGTGCCACCGAACAGCACCGCGCGACCGCGGTACGAATCGAAGGCCATGCCGTGGCGACCGCGGACCGACGGCGACGTGGCGGGCGACTGCAGGGTCCAGGCCGCACCGTCGAACGTCCACGTGTCGTTCATGAAGTTGGTGCCGTCGTAGCCGCCGAACATCACCAGCTGGCCAGTCGTGTCGTCGTAGACCATCGCGTGCCAGTGACGCGCCGAAGGGGCCACCGCGGGCGCCAGGTTGATCCAGCCGTTGGCCTGGTCCCAGACCCACGTGTCACCCAGCGAACCGTTGTTCACGTCCTTGCCGCCGAACAGGACCAGCTTGCCGGTCGGTGCGTGGTAGGCGAGCGCGAAGAACTCGCGGCGCGCAGGGTTGGTCGCGCCCGACAGGTTGGTCCAGGCCGCGCCATCGAAACGCCAGAGTTCGTCGCTCAGGTGGGTGCCGCCGGGGAACACCGCGGGCGAACCGAAGCGACCGCCGAAGTGGTAGAAGGCCGAGCCGTCGCTGGCGCCGGTGAGGCTGCCGACGCCGGCGGGGTTGTTGCTCGAGGTCGGGCTGACGAGCGACCAGCTCGACTGGGCGTGGGCGAACGGGGAGGCGGCGAGCGCGGTCAGAGCGACCGCGGCGAGAGCGAGGTTGTCCGGGAGCATCGGGGGATCCGTACCGAGGGAGGAATGCGGCACTCGAGCCGCGTCGATAGTGTGCCCTTTGCCGGTCGGGCCGTGAACGTGACGGCCTTTCCAACTGGTCTCACGCCTCAGCCCTGCGAGATCTCGAGCAGGTGATACATCCCGGTAGCAAGGGCGCCACCGAGCAGAGGCCCGACGATCGGTATCCAGGCGTAGCCCCAATCCGATCCGCCCTTGCCCGGCACCGGCAGCAACGCATGCGCGATCCGCGGCCCCAGATCACGCGCCGGGTTGATGGCGTAGCCGGTGGTGCCACCCAGCCCGATGCCGACCGCGAACACCACCAGGGCGACCGGAAGGGCGCCGAGCGAGCCGAGCCCCACCGCGGCCGGTTCGGCATAGAGGACCGCGACGACCAGCACGAAGGTCCCGACGACCTCGCTGAGGGCATTGCGAATCGGTTCGCGAATCTGGGGTGCGGTGCTGAAGCAGGCCAACTTGGCGGCCGACGACTCGGTGCCCGCGAAATGGCTGCGATAGATCGCCACCACCATCGCCGATCCGAGGAAGGCACCCAGCAGCTGCGCGGCGACGTAGCCGGGCAACGACGTCCATTCGAAGGTGCCGTGCAGCGCCAGACCCAACGAGACCGCGGGGTTCAGGTGTGCACCGCTGAATGGTGCAACGACGGCGACCGCGACATAGACCGCGAGCGCCCAGCCCGCGGTCACGACGATCCAGCCACCGGCGTGGCCCTTGGTCCGGTCGAGCAGCACGTTGGCAACGACGCCATTGCCGATCAGGATCAGCAGGAACGTCCCCAGGATCTCTGCGACGTAGGGATTCATCGATCAGGCCTCCTTCGAGTTCGTCGATTCAGCGATCGCCGGCCCAACCCCTGGACCGCTCGACCGCCTCGCGCCAGCGCGCGCGCAGCTCCTCGATGTGGGCCGCGGAGGCCGCGGGCTCGAAGCGCCGGTCGACCTGCCAGTTGCCCTCGATCGCCGAGCCGTCCTTCCAGACCCCGGTGGCGAGGCCCGCGAGGTAGGCGGCGCCGAGCGCCGTCGTCTCGGTGACCGTCGGCCGGACCACCGGGATCTGCAGGAAGTCGGCCTGCATCTGCATCAGCGTGTCGTTGGCCGCGGCACCGCCGTCGACGCGCAGCTCGGTCATCGCGCGGCCGGCGTCGTCGTCCATCGCACCGACCAGGTCGGCGACCTGGAAGGCGATGCCCTCGAGGGCGGCGCGCGCGATGTGGCCAGCGGTCGTGCCGCGGGTGATGCCCTGCAGCGTGCCGCGGGCGTAGCTGTCCCAGTGGGGCGCCCCGAGGCCGGCGAAGGCCGGGACGAGGTAGACGCCGCCATTGTCGGGCACTGTGTTGGCCAGGGCCTCGACGTCTTCCGAGCGGCGGATGATGCCGAGGCCGTCGCGCAACCACTGCACCACGGCGCCGCCGATGAACACGCCGCCCTCGAGGGCGTACTCGGTCCGGTCGCCGATGCGCCAGGCGACGGTCGTGAGCAGACGGTTCTTCGAGGCCACGGCCTCGGTGCCGGTGTTGGTCAACAGGAAGCAGCCGGTGCCGTAGGTGTTCTTGGCGAGTCCGGGCGCCACGCAGCGCTGCCCGAACAATGCCGCCTGTTGGTCGCCGGCGATGCCCGCGATCGGCAGGCCGTCGAGCCCTCCGCCGGTGGAGACCTCGGCGTAGACCTCGCTCGACCCGCGGACCTCGGGAAGCATCGCTCGCGGCACTCCGAACGCCGCGCAGAGGTCGTCGGACCAGTCGCCGGTGTGGATGTCGAACAGCAGCGTCCGCGCGGCATTGCTGGCATCGGTGACGTGCAACGTGCCGCCGGTCAGGTGCCAGACCAACCAGGAGTCGATGGTGCCGAAGCACAGCTCGCCCTTCTCGGCACGGGCACGGGCGCCGTCGACGTGGTCGAGGATCCACGCGACCTTGGTGGCGGAGAAGTAGGGATCGATGACCAGGCCGGCCTTGCTGCGCACCAGCTCCTCGACGCCGTCGGCGCGCAGTCGGTCGCACGTCGCGGCGGTCCGCCGATCCTGCCAGACGATCGCCCGATGGATCGGCCGGCCGGTCGACCGCTCCCACACCACCACCGTCTCCCGCTGGTTGGTGATCCCGAGCGCCGCGACGTCGCCGTGCTTCAGCCCGGCGCGACTGAGGGCCTCGGCTGCCACTCCGAGTTGAGTGGCCCGGATCTCGAGCGGATCGTGCTCGACCAGCCCCGGCGACGGGAAGTGCTGCTCGAATTCCTTCTGGGCGACGGCGACCACCTGCCCCGCAGCGTCGAAGACGATCGCGCGCGAGCTGGTGGTGCCCTGGTCGAGGGCGAGGACGTGGGTCATGGCTGCTCCTGGCTGAGAGCATCGTGCCCCGTGGTCGACTTTTACAACGCGTGCCTGGCACCGGTTGTAAAAGTCGCTCGCCTCAGACCAGCAACTGACCGAGCTCGTGCGCCAGGCTCGCTTCGCTCGGTGCGAGATCCTTGCGCTTGCCGGCCCGATCCACCGCGTCGCGGAGTGCCGCGTCGAGGCGGTCGCGAACGTCCTTTGGCAGGTTCGCGACGATGCCGACCGGCTGGTCGCCCGCAGTGAATCCATCGCGACGGGCGTGGCTGCGGTCCGCGACGGCACGCTGGTGGACCAGCGCACGGTCGAGCAGGACCCAGGCGAAGCGCGGGCTCTTCACCGGACCGATACCGACGAAGTGGCCGCCGACGTCCGGCAGCAGCGCCTTGCCGAGCGCGCTACGCGAGCCCCAGACCTTCGACAGGCTCTCCAGGCCGAAGAAGCCCATCGCGGCGCCGGCGGCACCGCCGATCGCGGCACCGAGGAAGAAGCTCGCGCCGCCGACGAAGAGGTCCACGCCGGCCCCTGCAGCAGCCCCCCAGAGCGCCATCCGGGTGGCGAGCTGGGTCCGCGTGAGGCCGAACATCTTCCAGGCGGACTCGGAGAACAGGTCCTCGTCGAGCAGCTCGAAGGCCCGGTCGCCGCTGCGGTCGAGCTCGTCGTGGCGGTAGATCTCCTCGACGCGCGCCCGGCTCCTGGCCTCCATCGCGCGCAGCGCATCCCGGTAGCGATCGCCGAGCTTGGCCTGGATCGCCTTCTCGTCGGCACCCTCGTCGACCTTCTCGGTGTCCACGTGGCCGAGCCCCCCGACCACCATCGTCGCGATCGCTGCCGCGGCCTGTCGCCGCCGGTCGGCCCACTCCTGACGCATCGCTGAGACCGCGGCTTCCACCGGCTCGCGCCACGCGTCCCGGATCTCGGCGAAGCCCTGCAGCAGACGCAGGCGATCGTCGAAGCGCGCGCCGTGCGCATCGAACACCCGCACCACGTTGAAGAACTGCTCCAGCACCGGCCGCCACTCGTCGGTGTGGTCGCGCTCCCGCGTGCGATTGATCAGCGCCATGCCGGGTTGGCCGGTCCAGCGCAGGATCTCCATCTCGGCCTCGTTGCTGGGCTGGAAGCGCGACGAGGCATCGACGACGTAGAGCACGCCGGCACCGTCCAGCACCGGGCGCAGCAGTTCGACCTCGTCCTGGAAGTCGCCGGTGCCCTCGTACTCGTCTACGAACGCGCGCACCGCGGCGACCCGCTCACCGGGATGGCTGGCATGCTGCTGCAACCAGTGCAACACCCGCCGCGCATCCTGGAACCCCGGCGTGTCGACGATGCGGAACAGCTCGCGACTGCCGATGCGGAACAGATAGCTGCCGCTCTTGATCGTGGTGCCCGGGTAGCTGTCGACCGGCACGGTGGCGTTCTCGGACAGCGCCGCGACCACCGACGACTTGCCCTGGTTGACGTTGCCGACCACCACGAAGACCGGGAGATCGCTCATGCGCCGAGTTCCTGCAGCCACAGGTGCGTGTCGCCGAGGCTGGCCAGCGAGCGGCGCCAGACCTCACGTTCTTCCGGGTCCGCATCCCGATCGACCGAGCCATCGATGGCCCGTTCGACGACCACCACCGCGATCGGCCGGCCCGCACCGAGGGTCTGTCGCAGGGACACGAGGAAGCGCAACGCATCCTTGGTCGGCTGCTGCCCGGCATCGACGACCAACACGACGCGCGCGAGTTCGGCGCCACGCAGGCTCGCCAGCGCGGTGTCGTCCGCAGCGAGGTCCGCACCCCCCACCGAGGACGTGAGCGCCGCACCCAGACCCAAGCGCTGGGCGATCGGCGTGACCGCCGGCTCCGGGAACGAGCCCCACGCCAGGAAGGCCGCCGCGGCGCCGGCAGGCGCGGCGGGCATGGAGTGCTGCGCGGCGGGATCGACACTCGGGACGGGCGCCGCACCGCGCACCTCGTCGGGACGCGGCGCGTCCCAGCCGGTCCTCGGCAGCAGCCGGTCGAGTGCCTGCTGCGCGGCACCGTCGTCGAGCTGCAACGCATTGCGCAGTCGACGCGCGCGCGTCGCACCGAACCACCACGACAGCGACCGCGGCAGCAGACCGTAGACGCACAGTCCCACCACCAGGAACTGCCACCAACCGGCCGCGAGCCGCTCGGCATCGGCCTGCGACGTGCCGCCGACGAACGCCGACTGCATCCGCGACCAGCGACTGGACTCGACCGCTGCGAGATCGGGGCAGGCGTCGGGCATCAACCACGACCACGGCAAGGCGAACGACTCGGCGATCGTGTGCGCGGTCGAGGCCTCCACCTCCAGCGTCGTCGACCACGAGAACACCAGATCGGAGAACGCCACCAACGTGAGGCAGGCGAGCAGCGCGCCCACGTTGAATCCGACCCCGAAACGTTGGACCAGGGTGAACAGGGTCCACGCCTCGATGCGTGCCAATACGCCGTGGCGGTGCCGCAGGTCTTCCATCAGCCGCGCGACGCGCTGGCCGCGTTCGCCGAGGAAGCGCCGCAGCAGCGCGGCGACGCCGAGGTGGATCCAGCCCGGACCCGGCGACCCGCTCTTGCGCCCCGCGCGCAGCACGAACCACAGCGTGCCGATCAGCAGGCCGATCTGCAGCGCGAAGAACATCGCGACGAACCACAGCACGTTGACCGGCACCTCGCCGTCGTAGTGCAGCAGCCCGCCGGCGGCACCCGCGCCGAACAGCAGCCCGACGGTCAGCAGGGCGCGGCCGACCAGGCCGAGCGCCGACTCCACGGCACGCCCGGGCAGGTCGTCGGCGCGGTGCTTGCGCTCCGCGGCGATCCACGCCCCGAAGACCGTGCGGCGCAGGACTGGATCGGCCGGCACGCGCGCCCGGGCCGCGTCGGGAGCAATGCCCTGCTCCTCCAGCGCCGCCTGCACCGCCCGTCGGGCGCGGCGTTCTCCGGCATCGCCACCCACCGCTCCCGTGAGGGCCCCCGCCGAACGGGCTCCACCCAGGGAATCACTGGCCTCGCGGAAGAGGCACTCCAGATCGACGAGGTCTGCGACGCGCAATGGGGTGGTCCGCGGCGGGTTGCGGGCCGAGGATGGTAGCAGTCGCGGCGCCTTCGATCACCCGCGCCGCCGCCGACGATGGACCGCCTTCGCCAACACCTGCTCGCCCGTTCCATGGACCTGCCGCGAGGCATCCAAGTGGTCGATGGCCCCGCGGGTCTCCCGCTGCTCCGGCTGGAGAGCCGCTTCGGCACCGCCGAGATCTCCAACTACGCGGCCCACATCCTGGGCTGGCGGCCGGCCGGCCACGAGGAGGTGCTGTTCGTCAGCCCGGCGGCGACGTTCCTCCCCGGCACTCCGATCCGCGGCGGCGTGCCCGTGGTGTTCCCGTGGTTCGGAGCGCACGCGGTCGAGGCCGACCATCCGATGCACGGCTTCGCACGCCGCTCCGAGTTCGAGCTGGAGGAATCCACGGCTGCCGGCGAGCACCTCCGGGTGGTGCTCGGCCGGACCGACGATGCGAGCAGCAGGCAGGTGTGGCCGCACCCGTTCCAGCTGCGGATCGAACTCGAACTCGCCGAGGCCGTGCTGCGCTTCAGGGTGCGGGTCACCAACACCGGCGCCGAACCGTTCCGCTTCAGCGAGGCGATGCACAGCTACTTCGCGGTGTCGGATGTGCGGGACATCACGGTGGAAGGACTGCAGCGGTCGCGCTTCCTCGACAAGCCGCACGCCTACCGGGCGCGCGACGACGAGGAGGGACCGATCCGCTTCGGCACCGAGGTCGATCGGGTCTACGAACGTGCGCCGACAACGGCACGGATCATCGATCCGGGCCTCGGCCGCGCGGTGCAGGTCCACTCCCACGGCGCGGCGTCGAAGGTGGTGTGGAACCCGGGTCCCGAACGCGGCAGCGCGATGACCGACCTCGGACCCGACGGCTGGCAGCGCTTCGTCTGCGTGGAGACCGGCAACGTGCACGGCGACGACCTCGACCTCGCGCCGGGCGCCGAGCATGTGTCGACGACCGAACTGCGCGTCACGCGCCTCGACTGACCGACCGACTTTTACAACCGGTGCCAGGCACCGGTTGTAAGAGTTCGCCGGTAGCGTCAGGCGCTGCGCGACGGGCTCAGGTCGAGGGCGTAGCGGACCATGCCGCGCTTCGGACGTGGCTCGGTCGGTTGGAAGCCGTTCCGCACCAGCACACGGTCGGCGCCGGCCATCTCGCGCAGGGTGTTGGCGATCACGCGGCGCACGCGCGGGTGGCTGCGCGCCTTCTGCACCAGCGCGGACACCGCGGCGCTGGCGAGTCCCCGGCGACGCATCGAGTCGACGATGCCGTAGCCGATCTCGACCGTGCCGTCCGCGTCGGGCGGACCGGCGTAGCCGGCGATGCCCGCCAACATCCTCGGCAGGCAGCTCACCTCGTCGGCGATCAGGAAGTGCAGGTTGAAGCCCGGCTCCTGGTCGCCACGGCGCAGGGTCTCCAGGCAGTGCTGCACCACGTGGGCCTCGTAGTGTTCCGGCGGCCAATCACCGGGCACCGTCACGTCGAGCAGCTGTTCGAGCCTCGACCGGTCCTCCAACGCGGCCCGTAGCGTGGACTCGGTGGCTTCGATGAGGTCGATCCGGGGGCGAGCGGTCACGGGAGTCTCCTCGAGCAAAGGGGCGAGCGAAGACTCCCATCCTCGGCATGAATCGCGGAGCGACCCAAGGGGGGTTCCCCTGGGATTGCCTCCCGTGACCTCCGCGTACGGTGAGCCACAGACCCCGCAAATGCCGATTCCGTGGTCGAATCGGCCCGCAGAGTGCCTCGGCGCATCCGGGCCGCAGGCATGAGGAAAACTACGGTTACAAATGCCCGCAAGCGATTTATTGCGGCGCAGTGGATCCCGGCCACGCCGGCGGCCTTCACCTCATCCTGGGTGGTAGCGCACCAGAGCAGCAGAGACCCGGTCGAGCAGTGCACGGAGCGCCGTGGGATCGGAGAGCGGACTGCCGACGACGGCGACCGACCACACCCGCTCGTCTTGCACGTGCAGCCGGAGTTCGACCGCGAAGCCGCACTCCTCCCCGCCACGGTGCAGCCGCACCAGCTCGCACGCGTCGCCGCAGGTGAAGTCCGAGTCGACTCTCTGCGTGAGCCCGGCCGCCCACGCACGCCGGCGCCCCGTGCGCGCGACGAGGTCTGGATCTCCGACCACCACCCGAGCAACCCATGTCGGTCGCGCGGCCGATCCTTCGCCCGACAGGGACCGACCGAACGACGACAACCGGGGATCGCCGGCGCCGGAATCCGAGCCGCCATAACGCAGCCCGAACTCTTCGAGGTCGCTCGCCTCGGGATCGACCACGGCGAGGCCCGCCGCGCACGCGACCAGCTCGGCATGACCCGGTAACAACACCGACTCGGCGACACCTGGAGCGAACGACTCGTAGCGGCGCCACGCGTCGTAGACCTTCCAGCCGACGGCACACAGCGCGACGCCGCCCGCGGCGACGATCCACCACAGCACCCGCACCGCACGGCTGGTCGCCGGACCGACGGGCCGCTCGTTCACCGCGCGACCTTCAGCTCGCGGCGCGAGCCGGCTCGCTCGACCTCGATCCGGACCTCCGCGTCGTCGGCATGGGCGCGCAACGCACGCGCCAGATCGACCGCGTCCTCGGCCGTCTCCCCGAACAGGCCGGTGAGTCGGTCACCGGCAGCCAGGCCCGCGCGAGCCCCGAGACCTTCCGCCTCGACCGCGGTGACCCGCAGGTCCACGTCGACCTCGATCCCAAGCCATGCCTCGATCAGCAGCGATGCGTCCCCCTTGCTGTTCGGGTCCCGCCGAAGCACCTTCTCGCGCGGCAACAACCCGTCGAGGTTGGCGACCCCGAGCGCGGCCAGCGCGAACACGGTGGCATTGTGCGCCTGATATTCCGGCACCACGATCGCATAGGTGTCCCATTGGCTGTGCCACCCATAGCCATACGGCAGCTGCCCGCGCAACGGCCACGACCACGCCGGCACGCCGACCGTGGCGAACGACGCGTGGTCGCTGCCGCCACCCGCCGGCGCCATCTCCTGGGTGGTCGACAGCTCGAAGACCGGACCGTCGAAGTCCGGATCCGGGCAGGCCATGCCCAGGACCGGCGCGAACACCCGCTCGAACAGCGGCTGCATCGCCTCGGTCACGCGCAGGCCGTAGACGTGGTTGGTGCCGGAGTCGTGGTTGAACACCGCCGACACCCGGTGCATCTCGCGGCGGTGGCGCACCACGTACTGACGTGAGCCGAGCAGCCCCTGTTCCTCGCCGCCCCAGAGGATGAAGCGGATGGTCCGTCGTGGCCGCGCCCCGGCGGCGGTGAGCAGGCGCGCCGCCTCCAGCGTCGAACACACGCCGGTGCCGTTGTCGGTCGCGCCAGTCGCCTGATGCCACGAGTCGAGGTGCGCACAGACGATGACCATCTCCTCCGGCCGCTCGCTGCCCACGAGGTCGGCGACCACGTTGTGCAGCGGCACCGGGCCACGCCGGAACCGATTGCGGAGATCGAACTCGACCACCACCGGCTCACCCGCTCCGAGTCGCTCGGCGAGTGCCTCGGCGTGGTCGTCTCGCAGCACGATCGACGGCGTCCGCGGCCGGTCGTCGAAGTCGCGCATCGCCACCATGCGGTCGCCGAACACGCGGATCTGGTTGGCGTAGCGGGCGTCTGCGTAGCCGGTCGATGCGGCGGACTGCACCGTGCCGAGGATCGCGCCCGAGTCGATCCAACCGCGGATCGCGTCGACCACCGCGCCCTCTGATCGTCGGCCGGGTGGCGCACCGAACAGGTAGAAGCGCTCACCCTGGGCGAGCCGGGCCGCGACGTCCTCGACTCCCGCCGCGTCCTCGGGCATGGCATGCAGCGGACCGCGAACCAGCCCCCTGGTCGGCGCGCTCCACGCCGGCGTAGCGACCTGGAACTCCATGGCCTCAGGCTCCACCATCCGCCCCATCCACTGACCGCGATCCCACCACACCCGCCATTCGTCCCACTGCTCGAGTCGCGCGTCGAGGCCCATCGCGGCGAACTCGTCGCGCGCCCAGCGGCATGCGTCGTCGAAGGCCGCGGAGCCGGTGAGGCGACCACCGATCTGGTTGCAGAGGTGGTCCTGGAACTGCATCACCCGGCTGCGCTCCAGGCCCTCGGTGCGGATCGTCGCAGCGACCTCTTCGGGCACCAATGCACGGTCCTGAGCGACGGAGACCGGCGACAGGGAGATCCCCGAGGCGAGGACGACCGCGGAGACGAGGGAGCGGGGGTTCACGGGACGCATGCCGAGATGATCCCGGCAGCGCGTGGTGGGTTCCACGACCAGAAATCGACCGACCGCGGTCGTTTCCCGCACTTTCGCAGCCCGACCGACAAGGCCCCTCGCAGCGGCTCGGACGACATCCGCCGTCTCATCCTCGAACCGCCGCAAGGTCGACGCGCACAGCGTGGACGGGCGTCATTCCGATGACCACCGCGGATCGACGAACGGAGAGATCGGGACGTGTACGACTTCGAGCTGCTACGGAACCGGTCCGGGATCGAGAG
Source organism: bacterium (assembly GCA_030432695.1). Classification (GTDB taxonomy): domain Bacteria; phylum Planctomycetota; class UBA1135; order UBA1135; family UBA2386; genus JAUILN01. The sequence continues at coordinate 294,988 of JAUILN010000007.1, forward strand.
CCTCCCGGGCATCGTCAGGCCGCACCCCGGAGATCGGGTCCGGCTTCGTTTCCGCGACCGCCGCATCGCCGACCCGCACGCGCAACGCGCCGGACGGTCGGCGTGGGTACGCGTCGTCCATTGCGTGCCTGGGCCGTCGTTCGTGGGCCATCTCGACGACCCGGCGGCCGCGTCGCTGCTGGGGCTGCACTGCAACGCGCCGATCCTGTTCGAGTCCGAACACGTCTTCGACGTGGCGCCGAACGGCCGGACCGGAGTCGACGAGAGCGGACTCCTCTGCCTGGGCTCCCGGGTCCTGAGCGAGCAGTTCTGCTTCGCGAAGAAGGCGCTACGCACCCTGCCGACCCATGAACGGGACTCCGGCTGGCGGTTCCTGTCCGAGGAGGACGAGGAGGACGACATCCATCGCCCCAGCCGCGTCGCGGTGTTCCGCGTCGGATGGCTGATCCACCTCGATCCCTCGCTGCGCGCGCTGCTCGGCGCACCGGCCGGCTCGCGCTTCGAACGCGAACATCCAGGCGAGGTCTGGTGTTCGACCGGCGAGGAGGTCGTGCCGCTGCCGCTCGCCGGCTCGTGATCAGAGCGCCAGCTTCAGCTGTTCGCGCAGCCCGACCATGCGACGCATGCCGCCGTCTTCTCGCGCATAGCCCGCATCGATCAGCTTCTGCTGCAGCTTGATCTCCGCATCGAGCGCCTCGATCTCCATCCGGATCAGGTTGCCGGCGATATCGCTCTTGCGGCGCGCGCGCTCGTATTCGAGCTCTGCGCGACGTCGCTCTGCGTTCGACACCCGCCCGGACTCCACCAACGGCTCGAGGCGCTGGACCTGCTCGGCCGCCTCCCGCATCGCGATGTCGGCGTCGACCTTGCGGCTGGCGAGTTCGAGGACGGCGAGGGAGTCGGGCAGGCCGCCGGTGGAGGGGGCACGCGGAGTGGCCGAGCGTGAGGAGACCGGTTCATCGACCGCCTCGACGACCTCGATCTCCTCCATGGGCTCGACCTCGTCGAACTCTTCGATCTCCTCGACCTCTTCGAACTCCTCCATCTCCTCGACGGGCTCGTCCGCAGGTTCTTCGACCTCTTCCACCACCTCGTCGACCAGCTCTTCGTAGGCGATCTCCTCGTTGCCGGGGGTGGTCCTGCCGCGACGCCGAGAGTCTGCCATTCCTTCGACGATCCGCCGGAGCGCAGCGTCTTGGTCCGGGCCCGAGATCAGACGATCGAACGTGCCGCCATCCGCCTCGACCCGCTCGTAGGCACTCTTCAAGGCACGGCGGTAGCGCTCCAGTACCTCTTCCGGCACGTCCTTCTCACGCTCCAGGCGTCCCGCCGCGTTCTCCAGCACCTCGTCGAGTGTCACGATCCGTCCTGCCCCGGCCGAATCGACCCGCGTCAACATCGCCTGCACCTGCGCCGTCAACGCCTCGACCTTCGCCTCCTGCACGGCGATCTGCTGACGCAGCCGGGAGTTCTCGCGCTGCAGCTCGGCGATCCGGCTACCCGGGTCCTGCGCCGGCAGCGGCACGCCGAACAGCCCGGCACTTCCGCCGACCACCAGCACGGCGAGCACTCCGCGCAGCGCGCGCGTGGAACGGGAGACGGTGGTCGGGGCAACGGGGGTCCTTCTGTCGAGCAGCATGTGCATCCTCCGGACGAACTCGGAACGGGAAGCGAAGGCCGCCAGCGGGCGTGCGGCGGCGGGAAGGGGGCGGTCCACGGCGGTCGACGCGTAGTCGACGAGGGCCTTGGCGTAGTCGAGCGGAGCGGTGCCGGCGGCGCGGGCATCGGCGCGCAGCTCGGCGTCGAGGCGGATGCGGGCACGCAGCCACCAATAGAGCGGGTTCCAGCACAGCACCGGCATCGCGACGGCCAGCAGGTAGCGGCCGCGCAGGTCGCCGTGCGCGAGGTGCGCACACTCGTGGGCCAGCACGTGCGCGAGGGTCGCGCGCTGCGCGGGCGCCAGCAGCGACTCCGGCAACACCACGCGTGGGCGGAGCCAACCGCAGACGAACGGTCGTGGCGCGTTGGCGGAGACCAGCACGATGGCGCGCCGGTGGCTGGCGCGGACCGCGGTCAGCATCGCAACAGGCAGATCCGTGGCGACGCGCGCACGTCGCAGCATCCGCCGGATGCCGAGAGCGCCGAGCAGCAGCCAGCCGGACGCGGCCAGCGCCGCACCGAGCCACGCGATCGCGACGCCGCGCCGCAGCAGTGGTGCGACTTCGGGCGCCGCTGGTCGTGGGATCGCAGGTGTGGACGCCGGCGCCGCGGGAGGAGACCTCGGCACCTCGACGCGCCGCGCGATGCCGGACCGCTCGTCGGGGAACTGGCCGGGGAACTCGTCGGGGAGCTGACGCCTCGGCTGTGAGCGCGCGTCGATCGAAGACTCGGGCCGCGCGCCGCCAACGAAGGGTGCAGGGGGCGATCCGCGCGAGAGCTCCACGACCGGCTCCGAGGCGTCGGCCTGCGGAACGGCGACCGGCAGCGTCGCCAGGTCCCAGCGCGGCGCGGGCAGCGCGGTCAGCACCAACCAGCACAGCGCGACGAGCACGCTCCACTCCGCCCAGGCCTGCCGGCCCGCCGGACCCCGTCGCCGCACGCCGGCGACGACCAACGCGCCGACTCCCAGGATCAGCGTCACCCCGAGACCGAGCATCGGCACCTGCTCGGTGAAGGCGTCGAACCACCAGGTCATCGTTCGTCCTCCGGCGGCGCGGCTTCCAGCTCGTCGAGCATCCGCCGCAGCCGCTCCAGCTCGTCGCGGTTGGGACGCCGCACCTCGAGAGCGCTCGCCACCAACTGGTCGACCGCCCCGTCGAAGGCCCGCTCGAGCAGTCCACCGAGCAGGCGCCGCTCGGTCCGCTCGCGTGGATCCACCGCCCGATACACGAAGGTCCGACCCTCGGCGCGGTGGGTCACGAGTCCCTTCTCCTCCATCCCGCGGAGGAAGGCCTGCACGGTGTTCTGCACGATGCCGAGCCGGTCCCGCAGGTCTTCGTAGACCTCGCGGACGCTGGCCTCGCCGCGCTCCCAGAGCACCTTGAGGATCTCGAGTTCGCGCTCGGTGGGTTGGGGGGATGGCTTGCGCATGGGGGGCTCGCGGTTCGGCGGCGGAATCGCCTAGACCTCTACACTTAGAAAACTAAGCGAAGCACGCAAGCCCCTCGGGAAGGGAGATGTGCCTGGGTGGGTGGGGACGCGGAGGGGGCGGGGCGTCAGCGGGCGGGCAGCTCGAGGACCACGTCCTGGCCGTCCGGAGTCCGTACTTCGATGCGTTGCCAGGCGCCTGGCCGCCCCGAACGCGGCTCGGCCCGCAAGACCGCGGGACGCGGGCGGACGGCGACCACACAGTTCCCGTCCTGGTCTGTCACCCCCCATTGAGCATCCGCCTGGTGCCACAGGGCGCTCTCCGAGTCGGGGGGAGGTTCCGGGCTGACCCAGGTCAGGACCCTGACCCCCGCCTCGGGAGCAGGCAGACCACCTCGTCGGACTCGAACCGTGAGCGGAACCGTCCGAGGACAACGAATCCAGCCGCCGCCCTCGTGCCCACTGGAGAAGCTGAAAGGCACCTCGTAACCGTTGGCGAAGCGGACGGTGCCGCGCAGTTCCGTATCGGGAAGCGGGCCTATACGCGCGCGCCCCATCACATTGGTCGGGCTCCGACCTGTCGCGTATCGGAGGAATCCTCCTGCCGCGTCCACGCCCGACTCGACTTCGGCCCGGAACTCGATGTTCGCCGGCAGCACCGCGCCGTCTGGCCCGTCGCAGGTCAGCTCGACGAACCTGGTGCCTAGATCCAGGTCGAGGTCGGCAAAGGCCACCTCACCCTGCAAGTCCAGCTTGAAGCCGTAGACGATGCCTCGGCGCTGAACACGGAACGTGTCGAGCATCCCGTCGAAGCGCGGCAGGTAGCCGAGCTCGATGTCGAACCGGCCCTGCGAGTCGGTGATGCCGGGACTGGAGCCACGGAGCACCAGTGCACCCGCGAAGGGCTCCGAGCCACTGCGAACCCGCCCCTGGAGCCGGGCCTGCACCGAGGTCGTGCTCAGATCGGCCCAGGTCGTCCTTCCCGCCCGGATCTCGACCTCACCGATCGGAACGGGCGCGACCGTTGGAGTCGAGTGAAGGCGCTGCACCACGTAGCGGCCCGGAGCGAGGCCCGGGATCGTCGCGCAGTCGTTGCGAACGGTCGCGACCAGCAGCGGCGAGTGCTCGCCCTTGCGCGCCACGCCCAGGTGTGTCGTGTCCAAGGCGGCAACCTGCAAGACGCCCGAGCGATCCAGCTTGTGTTCCTGCCGTATGGTCTCGCCGTCTTCGACGACGACCTCCATGCGACGGTCATAGGCGAGTCCGTCGGTCACCACCTCCAATCGATGCGTGCCGGGGGGCAATGCATCGAGCACATAGCAGCCTTCCGAGTCGGTCACCGCCGTTCGAAACGCCGCGGGGTTGAACGGCGAACTCTGGAGGTCGTGATCGAGCCGCCACACGTGGACTCCGCGCTGCACGTTGCCTGCCACGAGGTCCCCCGTGCGCGGGGCGAGAACGCTGAGGATTCGGGCATGGGCAACCGGTCCTTCGGGACCGACGACCCGCCCTTCGATCCGACCGCCCACCGTCACTTCGACCTCGCACTCCTGCTCGGCTCCGGTTCCCAACTGGACGAATTGCATCCACGCAGCGTTACCCAGCTCACGCACCCGGCGAGACACGGCCCCCGCGGAGTCCGGCACGACGCGCAGTCCGTGCGGTGAGTGGATGAACAGTCCCCAGGGCCCCGGGGCCAGACCGCCCATCTCGAATCGACCGGCATGCACGGGCACGTCGATCCGTCGACCACCTGCCGCATGGTAGGTGTGCGTCGTCGGCAACGCGTGCAGCGCGAGGATGGCGCCTTCCAGCAACTCTGCCGGCACACCGACGAACCTGCCCCGGAGGCTTGCCCCCTGACCGACCGCCAGCGGCACCCCGAACGGATCGTCTTCGACGCGCTGCAGCTCGCACTTGCCGAGGGCACCCTCTCGTGTGGTAGCGAACGCGACCGCGCCCCGGATCCCCAGGCCTTCGAAGCGTGCGATCCCATGCGCGTCGGTCGTGGTCGTCGCGAAGGGCTCGGACGGCAGGATCTCCAGCCGAGGCGAGAACTCGGAGGAACGCGACCACCCGTACAACTCGACCCGCGCACCCGGCACCGGCTCGGAGTCCTGCCACACCCGCACGCGCACGTCCTCGCCGCGCGTCCTTCGATCCCTGAGTGTGATGTACTCCGCCGGCCTGGGATCGGTCGCGCTCGAGACGATCACCACTCGTTCGGTCAGACCACCCGACTTGGCTTCGAGCATGACCGGGCCCTCCTCGACGTCCCGCAGTTCGAACGATCCGTCAGCCCCCGTGGTCGTCCGCAGCACCCAACTGCGGTCGTCACCGAGCCGGAACAGCGGCGGCAGGTTGCCCAGGTGCGGCGTCGCCTCGATCGCGGCGCCCGGGCACGGCATGCCCTCGGCGTCGAGGACCACGCCGCGCACCACACCCGCACCACGCTCGGCGGGGAACACCGGCAGCTCATCTGTCGCGGAGTCCGCGAAGGGAACCGCGGCGACATCCTGCCGCAGCAGAGGTGTCGATCCCGAGTCTCGCATCGAACCGCCGCCCGCGGTGACGGTGCGCGCCGACGTCGACGCGACTTCGCCTGGAGCCGAGATCGGTGGCGAAGGCCACGCCTGCCAGGCCACCGCCGCGAGCGATGCGACGAACAGGAGGACCGCGAGCTTCTTCGTGGCGAACGCGAAGGGCAGCGACACTGCGGTCTGCGACCCTGCCGGCAGCCGAGCCAGTGGCGCGAGGCCTCCGACCCAGGCACTCCGGTCTCCACCAGATTCCGCATCCAACCGCCCCCGCAACCGTTCGAGACCCCGCGCCAGACGACTGCGCACGGTCGCCGCCGGCACGCCGAGCCGCTGCGCGATCTGTGGCGAGGAGAGGCCTTCGTAGTAGCGCAGCAACACCGCCTCGCGGAATGGCTCGTCGAGGGCGAGGACCGCCCGGACCACCGTCCTGCGCACCGACTCCGCCGCCAGCACGTCGGCGGTCGATGGAGCGTGCTCGCGGCGCGCCGCGCTCCGCTCGCGAGTCCGCCGGCTTCGTTCCTCGCGGCGCTGGTTCGACCAGATGCGCCGGGTCATCGTCGTGAGCCAGCCGTGGAGCGAACCCCCGCGCGCGGGGGGATTCTCGAGGCTGCGCACCAGGACCTGCTGGGCGAGGTCGTCGCCACCCGCCGCATCGCCGACCAGGTCCCGCGCGAGTTCGCGCAGGAAGCCGAGATGGGCGAGGAGCGCAGCTGGGTGGTCGGTGGGAGTCACAGCGCCCCTCTCACACCGACCGGCACCGGAGCGTTCCCGGAACTGCCGAAGCGTCTCTCATCCCCCCAGCCGACCCCGGATCCGCTGCTGGTCGGCCTGGAGTTCCTCCACGCGCTGCCGCCAGGCCTCGCGCTCGCCGCCGAGCGCGCCGCGTAGCTGGTCGCGGGCGAAGTCGAGTTCGCGCTCGACCTGCCGGAGGTCGGCTTCGAGCTGGCGACGCTCGGTGCGGGTGAGTCGGCCGCCGGGTCGCTCGGCGGGATCTCCTTCGAGTTCCTCCCAGGTCCGCAGCTCCTGGGGCGAGGCGGCGGATCCGCGCTTGGTCCATGCGGCGACCAACCACACGCCGAGACCGACCAGGCCGCCGACCACGAACAGAAGTACTGCACAGCCGGTCAGCAACACGCGTCGACCCGACGGTTCCGCACTGCGCTCGACGGAGTCGGTCAGGTTCGGCTCGGACGGGTTCGGCTCGGTGCGCTCGGGTTCGGCTTCGGTCATGGGCTTTGCGGGGCAGGTCGCGATCCCCCACGATACGCCTTCCGTCCGGCCCACTCCCGGGCCCCGACCTCCGACGATGCTCGCCCTCACGCTGACAGTCGCTCTCCTCGCCCCCCAGGATCCGGACGCCGCGGCGATCCACCGCGCCGCGCTGACCGTCGACACCCACAAGGACATCGATCCCCTGCTCGCCGCGGAGCCGCCGAGCGATCCCGAGCTGGCCGAGCGCTTCCGCCGCGCCTACGACCCGAGCGTCGATGGCGACCAGCAGGTCGACTTCCCGAAGATGCGTGCCGGGGGGCTCGATTGCGCATTCTTCATCGTCTACGTCGGTCAGGGTCGCAACGACGCCGCCGGCTTCGCGGCCGCCAAGAAGGCCGCGCTGGCCAAGTTCGACGCGATCGACCGGATGTGTGAGCGCTTCCCCGAGACGATCGAGCTGGCCCGCAGCGCGGACGACGTCGAACGGATCGCGAAGGCCGGCAAACTGGTGGCCTGCATCGGTATCGAGAACGGCTATCCGATGGGTGAGGACCTCGGCCTGATCGAGGTCTTCCACCAGCGCGGTGCGCGCTACATGTCGATCTGCCACAACCGGCACAACCAGCTCGGCGACTCGCACACCCCGGCGGACAGCTCGCCGAACGGTGGGCTCAGCGACCTCGGCAGGAAGGCGATCGCCGCGATGAACCGCGTCGGAATCATGGTCGACGTCAGCCACGCCGCGAAGCCGACGATGCTGCAGGCGGTCGCGGCGTCCGAGGCGCCGGTGATCGCGTCGCACTCGGGCTGCCGCGCGGTCTGCGACCACAGCCGCAACCTCGACGACGAGCAGCTGCGTGCCCTGGCGGCCAACGGTGGCGTGGTGCAGTGCGTGGCACTCGGAGCCTTCGTGAAGGACGAAGGCCCGCGCGACGCGGCGATCGCGAAGCTGCGGGAAGAACTCGAACTGCCCCGGGAGCGCGAGTGGGCCGAAGCGCTGGCCGCCGCCGGAGACGAGGCGTCCGATCTCCGACGCCGGATGGAGCTGTTCAACGAACGAGTCCTGGCCTTTCCCGAGGAGCTGCAACCCGCTGACGTGTCGGACTTCGTGGACCACGTCGACCATGCGATCCAGGTCTGTGGCATCGACCACGTCGGGATCGCGTCGGACTTCGACGGCGGCGGCGGCATCGAGGGCTGGCGCAATGCCCGGGAGACGATCCACGTCACCGAGGAGCTGTTGCGCCGCGGTTACGACAAGGAGCAGATCGGCAAGATCTGGTCGGGGAACACCCTGCGGGTCCTCCGCGCGGTGGAGGCACACGCCGCCGCATCCCGGTGACAGTGGCGCCGGCGTTTCACGGACCGGCGAATCTCCGCGGCCCGATCAGGGCGTTCTTGCCGGATCGGAGCCTGTTTTCCTTGCGACGGGGCGTTCATGCGGCCTGTTTTCTGCACCCGCACCACCATCCCGGACACATCCCTCGCGATTCGACGTGACCGGAACCGCACCTCGTCGACGGAAGACTGCCCCCATGTCCCCGGACCGCATCCAGACCGGACCCTCGTCTGTGCCGGGTTTTCGCTCGGGCCTGAGCGCGACCCTGCGTGAACTGCGTATCGCTGCGACCCGCCAGCACCTTCGCCGCCTGCATCCCGAGGCGCGCGAAGAGGAACTCGACGAGATGACGCGGGACTGGCTCGGGGAAGGGCCGGAGACCCTGGGCGACGCAGCCGCCCTCGCGCAGGTCCCTGATGAGCTGGCGTGACGTTGAGCTGGCGTGACGTTGAGTTGGCGTGACCCGGAGGAGGTCTGACGCGGAGCTGAGCCGCGACGCCGTCCCCCACCCGGCCGAAAGTGTCCTCCGGGAGGGACCCGAGAGGCGGCCGACACGCCCGGCGGCGATGATCGGGGAATGGTCATCCCCCAACCGTCCGCCTCCCTGGATCGCAGGGACTTCCTCCGCTCCTCCGCCGCCGCCGGCATCGGCCTCGCCGCGCTCCCCCGCCGCGCCGGTCCCGTGTTCCGCGACAGTGAGCTCCGGGTCCTGTCGATCGGCGTGGTGGGCACGGTCGGCCAACTGGACCGACGCGAGGTGAACGGCCACCCGAACGCGCGCATCGTCGGGCTGTGCGACGTCGATGCGAACCACCTGCAGAAGGCCGCCGGCGAACATCCCGACGCCTTCACCTGTCGGGACTACCGCGAGGCCTTCGCGAAGCATGGCGACGCCTTCGACGCGGTGATCGTTTCGACGCCCGACCACAGCCACGCGCCGATCATGCTCACGGCCTTCGCCCACGACAAACACGTCTACGGGCAGAAGCCGCTGGTGCAGCAGCTCGAGGAGCTGCAGCGCATGGACCGCGCGCTGGCCGCGAAACCGCGGCTCGTGACCCAGCTCGGCAACCAGCGCATGGTGTTCCCCGGCCGCCGCGCCGCGGTCGAGATCCTCCGCCAAGGCCAGCTCGGCAAGGCGATCGCGGCCCACGCTTGGACCGGTGCACCGAGCGGCGACTACTACTTCAACATGCAGGGCGAGACGTCGGCGCCGAAGTCGCCGCCCGAACACCTCGATTGGGACCTCTGGCTCGGACCCTGCGAGGCGATCGACTACCGCGACGGCTTCGCGCCGGTCCGTTGGCGCTCGGCCTGGGAGTATGGCACCAACGGCCTCGGCGATTGGGGCTGCCACATCCTCGACGTGATCTTCTTCGGCTTCGACGAGCTGCTGTCGCCGATCGCCGTGATGACCGAGTGCGCCGCGGCGGCGGGACCCGAGTTCCACACCCAGCCCTGCCGCTCGACGATCACCTACGCGGTCGACTCGCAGCGCTTCGCGAACAAGGTCTTCCCGATCCACTACAGCGACAGCGCGCAGGCGCCTTCCCGCGCGGCGCTCGGCCTGCCTCCCGGCAGCTGGGGCGACGCCAACATGACCGTGGTGGTCTGCGAGGGCGGCGTGCTCACGTTGACCGCCGGCGGCAAGCTGGAGATCTGGCGCGACGGCAAGCGCGAGGACGGCATGCAGATGCCGAATCTGCCCGAGTTCCCGAAGCTCAACCACTGGCACGCCTGGGTCGACAACTGCCTCGGCATCGAGACCGAGCTGCGGACGCCGTTCAAGGACGCGGTGCGCATCACCGAGGCCGCGCTGCTGGCGGTGAAGGCATCGCGCTACCCCGGCGAGGAGCTGGCCTGGGACCGCGCCAACCTGCGCTTCACCAACCACGAGGAGGCGTCGAAGACGCTGGTGCGCCGCGCCTACCGCGAGGGATTCGCACCACCCGAACTCGGCTGAACCCGGATCCTACTCGGCCGGCCGGTAGGCGATCCGCCCCGGCAGCACCCGGTTCATCGCCGCCTCCTGCCGCTCCATGCTCTCGACCATCGCGAACTGCACGCGTGCGCGGTCGAGGTTGTGGCCGGGGCGAGCGACCTTGAAGTAGACGTCGCCGGCGAGGTGGTCGGTGAGGAAGCGCATGCCGACGGTGAAGGTCACCAACCGCGCAGCGAACGGCATCAGACCGATCTCGTCCTCGGTCAGGAAACTCTGCGCCGCGTCGATGTAGCCGCTGACCAGCGCCTCGTAGAGACCGAGGTCCATACCGGCCTTGGTCAGCTCGGGCTCGTCCTCGACGCAGGTCGCCGCGGTGAAGCGCACCAGGTCACCGAAGTCGTAGAGCGAATACCCCGGCATGCAGGTGTCGAGGTCGACGACGCAGACCGGGCTGCCGGTGGTGCGGTCGAACAGGACGTTGTTGAGCTTGGTGTCGCCATGCACGACGCGGGTCGGCAGGCGGCCGGTCTTCAGCATGTCGGCGAACACCGGACACATCGCGCGGCGGCGCTGCACGAAGCCGACCTCCACCGCAGCGGTCTTGGCGCGCCCCACCGCGTCGGCGGCGAGCGCCGTATCGAACTGACGCAATCGGTGCGGCGAGCTGAAGAACTCCGGGATGGTCTCGCGCAGACAGGACGTGTCCAGGTCGCTCAGGCACTCCTGGAAACTGCCGAATGCGTGCGCCGCCGCATAGGCCAGCTCGGGGCTCGCGCAGAGGTCGTGGCTCTCGGTGTTCTCGATGAAGACATAGGTGCGCCAGGCACCGCTGTCGTCGTGCAGATAGCTGCGCCCGTCGCGCGTGCTCACCAATTGCAGCGTCGCCAGCTCGCCGGAATGCCGACGCAGGTGGCTGGTGACGCGCTCGATGTTGTTCATCAAGGACGGCACGTCTCGGAACACCTGGTCATTGACCCGCTGGTGCAGGAACCGCTGCCGATGTGGCCCGGCACGCCACGTCGACACGAAGGTGTCATGGATGTGGCCGCGCTCGAAGGTCTCGATGCCTTCGAGCGCACCGTCGATGGCGAAGCGCTGCGCGACGGCGCGCGCGAGGTCCGGGGGAGTGGTGTTCACGGCTGCGGAGCTCGGGGGAGGGACGGGGAAGGATAGCCCGATTCCGCGCGGCTGGCGCCTTCGGCCTGTGTCGCCGTGGTCCGATTCCACGCGGCGTCGTCCCGACCGCCCAGGAATCCAGCACCGAGGCCGGTCCTTGACGTGGACCGTACAGGGACAGTCCGGAGCCGAGGTCAAGCGCAGCGCTCCGGGTTGCCGATCCTCCGGACGATCGGGAAGGCCGCGTCGGCGACCCCGCGTTCCGGAGAGACACCCTTTGACGTACAGCGTCTACGACCTGCTCCGCTCCCTGGTGGAGCACGGCGCTTCCGACCTCCACCTGAAGGCCGGCGCGCCGCCCGGCTTCCGCAAAGACGGGCAGATCCAGCCGCAGCACGAATTCGGCGTCCTCGACGCGCGCATGACCGCCACGCTGGTCCGCGAGCTGATGAACGACGAGCAGTGGGAGCGCTTCCAGGCCGACCGCGACCTCGACTTCTCGGTCGAGATCCCGGAGGTGGCCCGCTTCCGCATCAACGTGCTCACCCAACGCGGTGCGTATGGCCTGGTCGCGCGCGTGATCCCCAACGAGATCCCGTCGGCCGAGGCGCTCGGCCTGCCGCAGATCTGTCTCGATCTGTCGCTCAAGCCGCGCGGTCTGGTGCTGGTCACCGGCCCCACGGGATCGGGCAAGTCGACCACGCTGGCGGCGATGATCGACTACATCAACCGCAACGAGAGCGGCCACATCCTGACGATGGAGGACCCGCTCGAATTCGTGCACCCCGACAAGAACTGCTTCGTCACGCAGCGCAATATCGGGCACGACTGCCAAACCTTCCGTGAGGCCTTGCGCCGCGCGCTGCGCCAGGACCCCGACGTGATCCTGATCGGCGAGATGCGCGACCTCGAGACCATCTCGATGGCGATCACCGCCGCCGAGACCGGCCACCTGGTGTTCGGCACCCTGCACACCACCAGCGCGATCTCGACCGTCGACCGGATCATCGACGTGTTCCCGACCGACCAGCAACAGCAGGTGCGCGTGCAGCTCGCCTCGACCCTGCAGGGCGTGGTCTCGCAGTGCCTGGTGCCGAAGATCGGCGGCGGGCGCGCGGCGGCGCGTGAGATCCTGGTCGCCACCGACGGCGTCCGCTCGCTGGTGCGCGAGGGTAAGACCTCGCAGCTGCTCAACCTGCTGCAGACCGGCAAGGGCCACGGCATGACCACCCTGGAGGGCGACCTGATCAAGCTGGTCAACGAGGGAGTCGTGGACGTCACCGACGCAATCGGCAAGGCCAACCGGCCGAGCGAGGTCGAGAAGCAGGCCAACCCGCCGGCGCGCAGCCCGATGAGCGCGATGGGCTCGCTGGGTCAGAACGCCGCGCCGCAGCGGCAGCCCGCGGCCCCGTCGCGACCGGCCGCGCCCGCTCCGGGGGCGAGCGCTGGACCGGCTCCGCGACCGCGGGCCCCGAACGCCGCGCCGGGCGGCGCGGGTGGCGGCCTGCGCCCCGCCGGCGGTGGACCGGCCCCCGCACCCGCCGCGCCGCGCTCGTCACTGCTGCGCCGGCGGCCGTGAGCGGCGCGATCCGAGCGAGATCACGCCCGCGAGAACCACGACACCCGCCGGGAGCACGACGACCCGGAGCACTCGGCTCACCGCGACGAAGTCGTCCAGGAACTGCAGCCCGGCGACGTTGTAGCGCCAGAAGTCCGCGAAGCAGTCGTTGCGGAGGACCTCGAGCCGGTGCCATGCGATCGCGAAGGCGATCAGGCCGGCCGCCACGACATCCCAACGCCGCGACCCCCATCCCGTTGGTCGGAGCAGGGCGTACGCACCGAGGCCGATCACCCCCACCAGCAACACGGATGCGATGGACTGGACGGGGCTCGGTTGGTGAACGAGGGATGCGAGCACGGACCTGGTATCGGCCCGCGGGTGCACCCGGCCGAACGGTCTCCGCGGGGCGTCCGACGAGATGCCGTTCGGAAAGACCCCGACTGCGAGGGTGTCGAGTGCCGTGAATCGGCGCCGTGTCTGGCGAATCCGGCAAGTGGGACGGTACACCGGGCCCCCGTGCAACCCCTGAAGATCCTCCTGACGATCGCGGCGCTGTCAGGTCTCACCGCGCTGTCGACTCCCGCACAGTCCGCGTTGCACTGGCAACCACCGAGGGAGGCCGCTGCGACGGTCCCCGACGCACCCATCGCCTGGCCCGAAGCAGCCGCCGACCTGCCGCGCCGAGCCTTCACCATCGCCGCCTGGGTACGCCCCGACCGTTTCCCCGAATGGAGCGGCGTGTTCAGCGCGCTGCAGGACAATGGCGGGTTCGAGCAGGGGATGATGCTCGGCCTGAAGGGCACGCAATGGGCGTTCGCCCTCGCGGCCCGCGACTCCAGCGATGCGGACGGGACGATGACCTACCTGGTCGCGCCGCGGTTCGCGACGCCGGGGGCCTGGGCGTTCGTCTGTGCGACCTACGACGGCAAGGCGATGCGGCTCTTCGTCGACGGCGAGGAGCTGGCAACAGACACGACCTCGCAGCGCGGCGACGTCTGGTATCCCGAAGACCTGACCGTGGCGGTCGGCGCCTACGTCGACAGCAACGAGACCCACGTCCTGCAGGGTGCGCTCACCGACGTGTGGCTCGACCGGCGCGCGTGGAGTAGTGCCGAAGTGGCTCGACGCTTCGCAGCCACCCGGGAAGCAGCTCGTCCCGCGGCACCCGGCGGCGCGACTCCGGGCTGGCCAGGCATCCGCGCGCTGCGCGACGGCGAGCTGGTCGGCAGCAGCGACCGGCAGCGCGTGCCGACCGCGCAGTACGTGCAGCCGGCCGGCCAGGGCCTGGTCTGGAACGGCCGACCGGTCGACCTCGCAGTGTCGCCCGACGGCACGCTGGCAGCGGTGAAGGACGACAAGGGAGTGGGCCTGATCGACGCGAAGAGCTGGGAGCCGCGGCAGTTCCTGGCCTTCCCGAGCGGCGGCGGCTCCATGCACGGTGTCGCGTTCTCGGCCGACGGCGCGCTGCTCTGGGCGACCACCGCGCAGGCCGCGCTGTTCGAGGCGGCGCGTGGCGAAGGAGGCTGGGCCTGGCGACGCGCGATTCCCCTGCCGGGCCCGGGCGGCTCGGGCAGCTCGCACGCCACCGGCATCGCGGTCGATCCCGACGGCAAGCGGCTGTGGGTCTGCCTGTCGCGCAACAACTCGCTGGCCGAGATCGACCTCGAGGAGGGCAAGGTCCTGCGCGAGATCGCGGTGAGCGTGGCGCCGTTCGACGTGGTGCTGCTACCTGGTGCTCGACGCGCGGTGGTGAGCAACTGGGGTGGTCGCCGGCCGGAGGACGACGAGGAGTCCGCACCGTCCAGCGGCACGCCGGTGCTGGTCGACGAGCGCGGCGTGGCGTCGAGCGGCACGGTCGGACTGGTCGACCTGCGCGCCGGCCGGCAACTGAAGGAGACCGCCACCGGCCTGCACCCGGCCGATCTCCTGCTCGATGCCGAGCACGACCGGGTCTACGTGGCGAATGCGAACTCCGACACGGTGACGGTCCTGAGAGCGTCGACCCTCGACGAGGTCGCCACCCTCGATGCCCGACCGGATCCCGAGCTGCCCTATGGCTCCGCGACCAATGCGCTGGCCCTCACGGACGGCGGCCGCACGCTGCTGGCCGCCAATGCCGGCAACAACGCGCTGGCGGTGTTCCGCCGCGCGACGGCCACCACCGACACCTGGTCGCTGCGCGGTCTCGTACCGACCAGCTGGTATCCGGCCGCGCTGGCCGCGAACGAAGATGCGGTCTTCGTCGCCGACACCAAGGGACTCGGCTCACGCGGCGGCAGCGACCCCGACAAGCGCAAGGTCCACGAATACGCCGGCGTGACCTCGCGCATCGCCTGGCCGCCGAGCGACGACCTCCTCGCCGACTGGTCCGATCGCGTGCGCACCGATGCGCGGATACCGGCCGCACTGCGCGCCTTCGAACGCGGCGACACGGGCGTCGACCCGGTTCCCGTGCCCGGAAAGGTCGGCGAGCCCTCGGTGTTCCGCCACGTGGTGTACGTCATCAAGGAGAACCGCACCTACGACCAGGTCCTCGGCGACCTCGAGCAGGGCAACGGGGAGCCGTCGCTGTGCATCTTCCCGCGCCGCGTGACCCCCAACCACCACGCCCTCGCCGAGCAGTTCGTGCTGCTCGACAACTTCTACTGCAATGGCGTGAACAGCGCCGACGGCCATAGCTGGGCCACCGAAGGTCACGTCACCGACCACCTCGAGAAGTCGTTCGGCGGCTTCACCCGCTCCTACACCTTCGGCGACGACCCACTCACCTACAGCAGCACCGGGTTCATCTGGGACAACGTGCTGCTCGCCGGCCTCTCGTTCCGCAACTACGGCGAGATGGACTATGCCGAGCCCGTGCCCGCCAACGCCACCTTCGCGCAGATCCACGACGACTTCGTCCGCGGCGCCGGCAAGATCGGCTTCGGCCAGAAGATCGGCATCGAGCGGCTGAAGAGCTTCTCGTGCCCCACCTATCCCGGCTGGAACATGCGCATCCCCGACGTGCTGCGCGTGAGCCGCTTCCTGGAGGAGCTGCAGGAAGCCGAGCGCTCCGGCGAGTGGCCGGAGTTCCTGATCGTCTACCTGCCGCAGGACCACTGCTCGGGCCTGTCGAAGGGCATGCCGAAGCCCGAGTCGCACATGGCCGACAACGATCTCGCGCTGGGCCGACTGGTCGAGGGCATCTCGAAGAGCCGGTTCTGGAAGGAGACCTGCATCTTCGTGGTCGAGGACGATCCGCAGGCCGGCTTCGACCACGTCGACGGCCACCGCTCGCTGTGCTTCGTGGCCAGCCCCTACACCCGGCGCGGCGCGGTGGTCTCCGAGTTCTTCAACCAGACCTCGGTGCTCCACACCATGCAGCGGATCCTCGGTCTGCCGGCGATGAATCAGCTCGATGCCGCAGCACCATTGATGACCGCGTGCTTCCAAGGAGAGCCGGACCTGAGGCCCTACGAGGCGATCCAGAACAACGTCGCCCTCGACGATCTGACCGCGAGCGCCGACGAGGCTCCGCCCGGCCTTCGACCGTGGTACGTCGCCACCGCCGGCGAGGACTTCGAAGGCTTCGACCGCGCCGACGAGGACACGCTGAATCGCATCCTGTGGCACGCGGTGAAGGGCGCCGAGGTGCCCTATCCGACCGAGTGGGCCGGGGCACACGGCAGGGGGCTCGAGGCGCTCGGCCTGGTGCTCGCTCCCGAGGCCGACGACGACGATTGAGCGCGCGCCGCGACGGCTTCCGGCAGCAGCAGATCAGAGCGAACCGCGGCCGAGGATCTCGGCCAACCGCCGCCGCGCCCGCGCCACCCGCGCCCGCACCGCCTCCTCGCTCGGGATCTCCAGTGCCTCGGCCAACTCGCGCGCCGACAGCCCTTCGTAGCAGCGCAGCAGCAGGAGTTCGCGGTCGGCGGGATCGAGCTGCGCCAGGGCGCCGTCGGTCTGGCGCTCGAGTTCGCGGTACTCGACCTGCATCGCACCGCGCCCCTCGTCGCCGAGCCGTGAGCACATCGCCGTGCGTAGCGGCTCGAGTCGGGCACGCACCCGACGCCAGCGCGCCCGGTCGCGGACGTCGTTCATCGCCACGGTGACCAGCCAGCGCATCAAGGCACCGCCGGTCGGGAAGCGGCCCGGGTCGAACTCGGTGGAGGCGACCAGCAACGCGTCCTGCACGATGTCCTCGACGTCGGGATCGAGACCGTCGACCGGCACGCCGGTGCGCACCGCGACGATGCGCAGCAGCCGCAGACGCACCTCGGCGAACAGCCGATCCAGCGCTTCACCATTGGAATCGGTACTCGCCGCCGCGCGCACGCAGCGGGTCACGACTCCGGTGCTGCGCGCATCCGGCAGACCGGTCCGCTCGGCTGGATCGCCGCTCACCAGCCGCACTCCGCCTCGAAGGCCTTCAGGTCGGCGGGCCCCAGGATCCCGCTCCCGGCCACCGCGGTGCGCAGCTCGGTGCGGTTGTCGGTGAGGTAGCCACGCCGCGACGCGAAGTTCTTCGCGAGGCCGAAGTACAGCTCACCGACCTTGACCCCGCCGTACGGACTGCGCGGCAGCACCGCGTCGAGCTGCCGCTGCTCGAAGGCGTGCGCCAACCACTCGGCGTGGTCCTGGAGCGTCGCGTCGTCGTCGAGCGCCACGTGCTCGTTGAGCCACTGGATCAGATGGACCCGCGCGACCACCACGTGGGTATGGCCGCGGCCGTTGAACTCCTCGCCGTAGCGCACCGCGGCGCGCAGGAGCAGCGGCGCCAGTGCTTCGTACTGCTGCGCCGCGGCCCACAGCACGTTGCAAAGTCGCGCGCGGAACAACGGCTGCTCGAGCACCGGTTGGATCAACTCGTCGAGGCGTCGCTCCGCCGCAGCTCGATCGCCCGCGTCGAGCAGCCGGCTCACCTCGCCGACCAATGCCAGGAGCCGCGCATCGTCGGGCTCACCGAACAGCGTCCGGCTGGTGACGTCTTTCACGGTCAATGCGCC
The DNA here is from genome assembly GCA_030432695.1 of bacterium. Taxonomy (GTDB): domain Bacteria; phylum Planctomycetota; class UBA1135; order UBA1135; family UBA2386; genus JAUILN01. Next base: position 312,770 of record JAUILN010000007.1, read on the forward strand.
CAACGCCTGGCCCGCCTGCACCTGCAGGAAGCCCAGGTCGCCGCGGGTCATCAGGGTTTCCGGTGCGTTCTCGCCGAGCACCTCGCCGTAGATCTCCGCCGCCTCGCGGAGTGCATCCATCTTGGTGCGCACGTCGACCGCGCCGCTGGTCTCGTCGCCGAGCGCGTGCAGGATCTCGGCCCTGGCCAACATTGCGTCGTCGTCGTCTCCGTCGTGGACCTCGAGCGCGGCCTCGAACTGCCCTGCGGCATCCTGCGGGCGCTCCAACCCGGCGAGCAGCCAGCCCGCGGTCTGCCGCAGTTCGGCTTCGACCCCGCGCAGGTAGACCGCCTCGCCGGCATCGAGCAGCTCGGCGATCCGGTCGGCGAAACCGCCGAGGGTCGGCTCGCCCTCGCCCATCATGCTGCCGGCGATGTTGCGCAGCACGCGGCGCAGCTCGCCCATCTCGCGGACCCGCTCCGACAAGCGCGCGGTGGTGCGGGCCAACTCCTCGGCCCGTTCCCGCTCCGCCGCCGCAGACTCGGCCGCACGGTCGCGGAGTCCCAAGGCCTCGTTGCGCGCGGCAGCCAACTGCTCGGCGCGGTCTCGTTCGCTCGCCGCGGCACGGTCGGCGCGGTCGCGCTCCGCTTCGGCGTCGGCACGCGCCACCTCGAGGTCCTGCGCGGTCTGGCGCTCGCGCTCCAGTGCGTCCTGGAGCTCGGCATTGGCCGCGAGCACGGCGACCAGACCGACGGCGATCCCGACCACCGCGAGGACGATCGCCGCGGCAGCGACGCGGTGCCGACGGATCGAGACGGCGAGGCGGTAGGTCCAGCGACCGCCGCGTGCCAGCACGGCCTCGCCGTCCAGGGCGCGCCGGACGTCGGCTGCGAGTTCGGAGACGGTCGGATAGCGGCGGTGGCGGTCGCGGGCGATCGCTCGGGCGGTGATCGCGTCGAGGTCGCCGAGCACCTGGCGACGGATGACGGCGAGAGGTTCGCCGAACGCATCGGTCGATCCTTCGCGGGCGGCCAATCGGCGACTCGGCGCGTGCGGCTCGCGGTTGACGATCACGTCGAAGTATTGCGCTCGATCCTCGGCGTAGAGCCGACCGAGTTCGACCTCCTCGAACGGCGGCTCACCGCACAGGAGTTCGTGGAGGATCGCGCCGAGCGCGTGGACGTCGCTGCGGATGTCGATGTCGAGCGAGCCTCGGGCCTGCTCCGGGCTCGCGTAGCGCGGCGTGCCGAGCGAGGTCCCCGGCGAGGTGCGCAGCGCCAGATCGGTGAGGCGGCCACCGGTGGCCTTGGCGATACCGAAGTCGATGACCACCGGAGCGGCTTCGCCGTCGCGACGCGCGCAGAGCACGTTGGCCGGCTTCAGGTCGCGGTGCAGGATGCCGCGGGCGTGGGCGTGCTGGACCGCGTCGCAGAGCTTCGCGAACAGGGCCAGCCGGTCGCGGAGCGGCACGCGTTCCTCGATGCAGAACTCGAGCAGCGAGCGCGCCGAGGGCACCAGCGCGATCGCCACGAACGGGCGGCCCTCGGCGGTGGTGCCGGCGTCGAGGATCTGCGCGATGCCCGGGTGGTCGAGCAGTGCGAGGGCCTGGCGCTCGGCGTCGAAGCGGGCCACGACCTCATCGCTCCAGGCCTCGGCACGGAGCACCTTCAGCGCCACGTCGCGTCGCACCGGCGTGAGCTGCTCGGCCAGCCAGACGTCGCCGTGACCGCCGGAGCCGAGCCGCTCGATCACGCGGTAACGGTCCACGGTCGGAACCTGGGCGGCGAGCGCCTCGCGCAGCCGATTGGCGGGCGCAGGATCGGTGCCGGTCGGCTGGGACAGCCGGGCGACGTGGGCGCGGATCGCCGCGGAATCGTCGGGGTGGCGGGCGCAGAGCGCGTCGATGGCAGCCGTGCGCGCGGCCGGGTCGGCGGTTTCCAGGGCGGCGACCAACGCGTCTTCGATCGCCGGTGCCAGCGAGATGTGGGGTCCGGTGCCGTCACTCATCCGGGGCGGAGCATACGGGAAGGTCGGGGGCTCGGACGTCCCGCGAAAAACCTGACGAACGCGCGTCACGCCGCTGGCCATCGATCGCACCGGGAAGACCTGGCAGCTCGCCGGGACCGCCTCGAAGGAACCTCGACCATGACCCGCGACGAACGAACGACTCCCACCCGCCTCTGGACCGGCACCACCCTGCGTACCCTCGCCGCCGGTGGGCTCGCCCTCCTCTCGCTGGCCACGCTCAGCGCCGCACTCACCGCCTCCGCCGACACCCTGTCGCTGTCGCGGCAGGACCCGATCGCGGAGCCGCCGCCCAAGATCGTGGTGGTCGGCGCCTCGGTCAGCGCCGGCTTCCGACTCGAACGCTACGCGGCGATGTTCGGCGGCCTGGAGGAGATGGCGCCGAAGATCCTGGGCCGCGAGGCGAGCGCCGCGGAACTCGCCGAACGTTCCACCTCGATCGAACCGGCGACGCTGTGGACCGCGGCGTGGGGTCACGAGGTCACCACGTGCGCCGACACGATGCTGTTCATGGGGCCCGAACGCCGGGCGCGGAAGGCGCTCGGCGACGCGCTCGCCACCGAGCCCGACCTGCTGCTCGGCCTCGACCTGCTGTTCTGGTTCGGCTACGGCAACGTCCCGGGAGACGGTCCGGGCTCCGAGACCGATCGGGTCAGCCGGCTCGCGCTGCAGCAGAAGGGCTTCGACCTGATCGACGAGTTGCTCCCGCACACCGAAGTGCAACTGGTGGTCGGCGACTACCCAGATCTCTCCGACGCGGTGCCGCTGATGATCAACGAAAAGATGATCCCCAGCGCCGAGGTGCGCGCAGAACTCGACGCGCGGCTGCGGGCCTGGGCCGAGGAACGCCCGCGGGTCCACGTGTTCCCGCTGGCCGACTGCCTCACGCGGCTGCGTCGCGGCGAAGTGGTGGTGACCCTCGACGAGAAGGCGCACACGGTGGCCTACGACCGCGCCATGCAGTTCGCCCGGGTGCACCCCACGCGGCTCGGCACCGCGGTGGTGTGCCGCGAGCTCTGCCACTGGGCCACCGAGAATCTCGACGCACCGCTGTGGCCGGAGACGACCCGCTGGGAGGTGTTCGTCGACGCGGCCGAGGCGCGCGAGGCGCTGCTCGGCGAGTCGTTCGAGGCGATGGCGAAGAAGGACTGAGTTTTTCCAACTGGCGCCAGGCACCGGTTGGAAAAACTATCCGGCATGCGCGTGCTGCTCTCCGCTCTGCTGCTCACGATCGCCGCGGCGGCCCAACGGCCGGCGATCGATCCGCCGACCTTCCTCGACAGCGGCGTCGACGGACCGACCGTGATGGTGGTCGGCGGCGTGCACGGTGACGAGCCGGCCGGTTTCCGGGCCGCGCGGCAGATCGCCGGGTGGACTCCGGTGCGCGGTCGACTGGTGGTCTTGCCGCGAGCCAACGCGCCTGCGCTCGAGGCTGGGACGCGGACGGCCGACGGCGGCGCCGACCTGAACCGGGCGTTCGGCGACGAGGACTTCGCCAGCGATCCGCTGGCGCACGCGCTGTGGAGCGTCGTCGAGGAGATCGCGCCCGACGTGCTGCTCGACCTGCACGAAGGCGCGGGCTTCGCGGCCAGCGGCAAGTCGGTCGGCAACTCGATCCAGCACGCAGGTACCGAGGTCAGCGCGCGACTCGCGAAGCTCGGCTGCGACGCCGCGAGCGAAGACCTGGAAGACGAGCAGCACCAGGTCGTAGCCCGCCCCACGCTCGTGGCCGGCAGCCTGGCCCGCGCCGCCCACCAGCGGCTGGGGGCCGACGCGCTGCTGGTGATCGGCCACGAGCAAGGCAAGCTCGCGACGCGCACCCGCCGACTCCGGCTCGCCGTGCACGCGATGCTGGTCGAACTGGGAGTCGTCGCCCATCCGCCGAGGGTCTTCGAACCGAACGACGAGCGCCTGCTCGCAGTCGCCCTGTTCGACGACGCCGGCGCCAGCGGCAAGGGCCCGGGGCGGCTGGAGACGCTGCTCGACGCCGAGCATGGCTTCGTGCTGCGCCGGGTCTGCGGCGCAGACGTCCGCGAAGGAGCCCTGTCGGCCTTCGACGTGGCGATCTTCCCCGGCGGCAGCGGCTCGGGTCAGGCGAAGGCGCTGGCCGAGGGCGGCCGCGAGGCGGTGCGCGAGTTCGTCGGCGGGGGCGGCGGTTACGTCGGCATCTGTGCCGGCGCCTATCTGGCGGCCAACAACTACACCTGGTCGCTGAAGATCACCGACGCCGACGTGATCGACCGCGAGCACTGGGCGAGGGGCCGCGGCCAGGTCGAACTGGAGTGGGCGACGGCGCAGCGCGGGGCGCTCGGTGCGCCAGCCCGCGGCGACGTGCTCTACGCCAATGGCCCGCTCTATGCGCCTTCGGGCGACGACCAGCTGCCGGACTTCGAGGTGCTGGCCTGGTATCGCGGCGAGATCCGCAAGAACGAAGCGCCGGAGGGTGTCATGCTCGACACGCCGGCGGTCGTAAGCGGCCGCTTCGGCGCCGGCACCGTGGTCTGTTCCAGCCCGCATCCGGAGCAGACGACGGGCATGGACCAGGTCGTCCGCGCGCTGGTCCTCCGCGCCGCCGGGGCGCGCTGATCCGACCCGTCACTCGTCGATCCGGCACACCGACAGCCACACCTGATCGTCACCGATCAGGAAGTTGACCAGGTCCTCGACGACCAACACGTAGCCCCTTCCCTGGTAGCGGAACTCGACGCGGTCGTTGACCTGCAGCGACGTGCCGCGCACCAGAGGTCGCTCCTCCGCATCGAAGACGCGCAGGCGCACCTGGCCGCGCGTCACGTCGCCCAAGGCCACGTGGAGCTGCCCGCCGGTCCCCGGAAGCTCCAGGACGTGCCGCTGCCCCATCAGGAATCGATAGGCCTCCCCTGCCGGCAGCTCGCGAGGCACGACCCGCAGCAACGCCTCCCGGCCGCTCTCGAACCGCAACGTCGCGACGCCGGATGCGCGCCACGCACGCGCCAGCTCTTCCCCGACCGGCACGTGCGCGATCCGCCGCCCCTTCTCGACCAACGGCCAGGAACGGTCGTCGACCAGGAGCACCGCGCCGGCAAGGGGCTCGTCGAACAACGCGTTGGCCTCGATCGCGACAATGTCCTCCGGCACCATCCAGACCTCGTCCGAAGGGCGCACCGAGAACGCGTGCACACGCTGTCGGGCCTCCCGCGCCACGATCCGCGTGAAGAACCGCCTCGGACCGGCGGCGACGGGATCGCCCTGCCATTCGGGAGCGGGGCCGGTGCTCGGCACGGACCGGACCCCTGATGGCCCCGTGGCGGGCTCGACGTCGAACGCGATCGGCACGCTGTGGGCGGTTCCGTCCGCATTGCGCGCGAACACCGCCAGCTCTCCCGCCCCCTCGCGACGCAGCAGCCGGGCCGCCGCGCCCCGGCACAGGTTCACCTGATAGCGGAACGGGCCCGCCCGGGTCAGCTTCACGCGATCGGTGCCGTCGACCAACGCCAACCACACGTCGTCCGCAGTCGCCCCGTTGATGGTCGCAGTGACGATCAGGTTGCGGCCACCCTCGAGAGACCCCTCGATCAACTCCGGGGACTGGTTGATCTCGACGTAGGGCTGCGCAGTCACCGACTCCGGACTGCAGAGAATCGCCGCGCAACACACGACGAACGGAGCGAGCGAACGCAACATGCCCGACAGTGTACGGCCCGGTTCGGATCCTGCCGGAAGCATCCACGACGGTCTGGAGATCCTCCACGGTCCCGTATCGTGGCCTTCCCCGACCCTCGACCTCCCATGCTCTCGTATCGACTCCCGGCACTCGCGCTCGCACTCGCCGCCGCCCCCGCGGCGACGGCTCCCGCCCAGGACCTCCCCAACATCGTCATCCTCTACGCCGACGACCTCGGCTACGGCGACCTGTCCTGCCTGAATCCCGACGCCGCCTACCAGACCCCCCGCCTCGACCGCCTCGCCGCCGAGGGGCTGCTGTTCACCGACGCGCACAGCCCCTGCACCATCTGCTCGCCGTCGCGCTACGGCCTCCTCTCCGGCAACCTCGTGTGCCGCACCGGCCGTAAGCCGCGCGCCTTCGAGGGCCCCGGCGGACCGAGCTTCCTGCAGGAGGGCGTCCCCACCCTCGCCGACACGCTCCGCGCCCAGGGCTACCGCACCGCGATCTTCGGCAAGTGGCACCTCGGCCTCACCTGGTTCGACGCCGACGGCGAACGACTCGGTGGCGGCTTCGACAACTCGCTGAAGATCGATTACGCGAAGAGCACGCCACTGCTCGACGGCCCGCAGACCCGCGGCTTCGACGTCTCGTTCGTGACCCCGAACTGCCCCACCACCGACCCGCTCTATCTCTACATCGAGAACGGCAACGTGGTGGAGCCGGCGAGCATGCGCCACAAGCGCGACACGCTGCCCAATCCGGGCGGCAAATGGCGCTGGGACAATGACGAGGGCTGGATGGCACCGGGCTACCGCTTCCTCGATGCCGACGTGATGTTCTGCGACAAGGCGATGGCCTTCGTGCGCGAACACCGCGAGGCGCATTCCGAGCAGCCGTTCCTGCTGATCCTGTCGACGCAGATCGCCCACGCGCCGGTCCTCCCCGCAGCCGGCTTCGACGGCAAGACCGACGCCGGACCCCGCGGCGATTTCGTGGTCGAACTCGACACCCTCGCCGGCCGTCTCCTCGATCTGCTGGCCGAACTCGAGATCGACGACGACACCCTGGTGCTCTTCAACTCCGACAACGGTCCCGAGACCCTGCACACCATCTGGATGCGGCAGGACCACCAGCACGACGCCGCCGGCGGCTGGCGCGGCATGAAGCGCGACGGCTGGGAGGGCGGCCACCGGGTGCCGCTGATCGCCCGCTGGCCCGGCCACATCCCCGCAGGCCGCAAGACCACCCAGCTCGCCAACACCACCGACCTCTACGCCACCCTCGCCTCGCTCACCGGCGCCGAACTCCCCGACGACGTCGCCGTCGACAGCTTCGACCTCCTCCCGGTGCTCAGCGGCCAACGACCCGACGACCGACCGCTCCGCCCCCACATGCTCACCCAGAGCTTCCGCGGCGAGTTCCAGCTGCGCGCCGGCAAGTGGAAGCTCCTGGCCCACCAGGGCTCCGGCGGCAATGGCTACGACCGCGGCGCGATGCAGGACTATGCGCTGCCCGAGACCGCACCCGAGGCTCCCGGTCAGCTCTACGACCTGGAGGCGGATCCAGGCGAGACGCGGAACCTGTGGTTCGAGCAGGCGGCGGTGCGCAAAAGGCTCATGGCTTCGCTCGCCGAGTGGACCGCCGAGGGAACGGGCCGGACCGCACCGAGGGATCGAGCACCGCGCGGGCCAGCCGGGCTGCCGCGCTCCGAAGGTCGATGACCCCCGGAAGCTCCTCGTGCGAACGCCCCGGACGACTGCGTAGACTCGCTCTCGATGGACCCCACCCGCGTCCGCAACCTCGGCATCGTCGCGCACATCGATGCCGGCAAGACCACCGTCTCCGAGCACGTCCTGTTCGACGCCGGCGTGCAGCACAAGCACGGCTCGATCGACGACGGGGACACCACGCTCGACTGGATGGCCGAGGAGCGGGAGCGTGGCATCACGATCACCGCGGCGGCGACCACGGTGCCCTGGCCCGATCGCGACGGGAACCCGCACCAGCTCAACCTGATCGACACGCCGGGCCACGTCGACTTCACGGTGGAAGTGGAGCGGGCGATGCGGGTGCTCGACGGCGCGGTGCTGGTGGTCGACGCGGTGCAGGCGGTGCAGGCCCAGACCGAGACCGTGTGGCGGCAGATGGAGCGCTACCGGGTGCCGGCGCTGGCGTTCGTCAACAAGCTCGACCGCGTCGGCGCCGACTACCTGCGCTGCGTGGCGCGGCTGCGCGATCGGCTCGGGGCGCCCGCCCGCCCGGTGCAGTACCCGATCCTCGGCGAGGGCGAAGGCGGCCACGCCACGCTCGACGGCATCGTCTGCCTCTTGTCGGGCCGGGTCTGGACCTTCGCCGATGGCGGTAAGACCGCGTCGCTCGACGCGTCGCCGGTGCCCGACTCGATCGCCGACGAGGTCGGGGTGCTGCGCAGCGAGCTGATCGACGAGCTGGCCGGGGACGACGAGGGGCTGCTGGAGCTGGTCGGCGACGGCGTGGAACCGCCGGTCGACCTGCTCCGCGCGGCGCTGCGCCAGCGGGTGATCGCCCGCACGCTGGTGCCCGTCTACTGCGGCTCGGGCCTGCGCAACTTCGGCGTCCAGCCGCTGCTCGACGCGGTGGTCGACCTGCTGCCCTCACCGCTCGACATGCCGCCGGTCCGCGGCCGCGATCCGAATAGCGGCGCGATCGTGGAGCGCGCCTGCGACCCCGAGGCGCCGACCGCGGCACTGTGCTTCAAGCTTCAAGCCGACGCTCATGGCGAGCGGGCGTTCGTGCGCGTCTACTCCGGACGGATCGAAGCCGGCACCGGGCTGTGGAACCCGCGCACCGGCCGCCACGAGCGCATCAACCGGATCCTGCGGGTGCACGCCAATGGCGGCCAGGCATTGGAGGTGGCCGAGGCGGGCGACATCGTCGCACTGATCGGCCCCAAGCAGACCGGCACCGGCGACACGCTGTGCCCCAAGGACCATCCGATCGCACTCGAGTCCCTCGAGGTCCCCGACGCCGTGCTGACCCGGCGGGTCGAACCGAAGTCGACCAAGGACCGCGACAAGCTGAAGACCGCGCTGCTGCGGATGAGCCACGAGGACCCGAGCCTGCACGTGACGGTCGACGACGAGTCGCCGTGGCTGGTGGCGGGCATGGGTGAGCTGCACCTGGAGGTCGCGCAGCATCGGCTGGAGACCGAGCACCACGTGGCCTGCAACTTCGGCGAGCCGCGGGTGGAGTATCGCGAGGCGGTGCGGGGCGCGGGGCGCGGCAGCTCCGAGGTGTCCCGTGCGGCCAGCGGGGCGACGGTGTTCGGCGCGGTCGAGGTCGAGGTCGTCGCCGACGCCGCGGTCGACGGCGCGGTGGTCGACTGGGACGACCAGGGCGCGATCCCCACCCCGTTCCGGATGGCGGTGGAGTCGGCCCTACGCGGCGAGGCGACCTCCGGCCCACGCTGCGGCTTCCCGTTGACGCATGCGCGGATCCGGGTGGTCGGCGGGCGCAGCGAACCCGCCCACGACTCCGAAGCCGGCTTCACCGAGGCCGCGGTCCGCGCGCTACGCGCTGCCTTGGAGAATGGCCAGGTGGATTTCCTCGAGCCGTGGATGGCACTCGAGGTCCAGATCCGCGACGAGTTCGCCAACGGCGTGATCGGCGATCTGAACTCCCGCGGCGCGGTCGTCGAGGACGTCCAGGCCGACGGCGAGCTGCGGACCATCCACGCGCATTGCGCGCTGACCCACCTGATCGGCTATGCGACTCGGGTGCGGTCTTTGAGCCAGGGCTCCGCGCAATGGTCGCTTACACCGGCCGACTTCCGGGCGGTGCCGGAGCACGAACTCGGAGCGCGCGGGCTGGTCCTGGGCTGAGGTCGCGCGCGCACCTGCGCGGCGTCACCGGTCACCGCCTACGGTGCCGGTCGGCCTGGTGGCTCGACGAATCCGGACTTCGCGTGCACTCGATCCGGCGCGCATCGAGTCGCCGACCAGCAGCCTCGGCAGCCATTGTGCATTCGCTCGCCGGAGCGAGCCGAAACCTCGCTCGGGCATGGGAACGCCTGATCCCGTGCCGTCCTGCACCGACGCACGGAGCGACGCAGCTCGACGAGGCGACGACAAGAATCCGAAGGGGATCGGAATCACGCTGCGCGCGGCCTGCCGTCCCGCACGGAAGTGAACAGCGGGCACGCACCGGGCATCCGGCCACGGTGATCGATCGCTGTCGCACGGGTCTCGGGCACGCGGCTTGTCTCGGCGGCGCATCCGACCACAGCGGTCGATTCCCCAGACCCGAGACAAACGGACCCGAGATGTTCCAGGTAACCCCCCGAGTGATCACCCCCGCCCTGCTGCTCGCCTGCGCCGGCCTGTTCGCCACGCCGCTCGCCGCCCAGCAGGACCCGACCGTCCGCCCGGACACCGCGCGCGAAGAGGCACGTGCCGGCGCACGGCAGGAGCAGCAGCGCTTCTTCACCGTCGACGACCTGATCGGTCAGACGGTCCGCGCCGCCCAGCAGGACAAGTCCGCAGCCGGAGGCGCGGCCGATGCGACCGCCGGCGGACGCAACAACGCGTCGACCGGACGCATCGTCGACATCGTCATGACCTGCTCCAACGGCAAGCAGACCGCCGAGGCCTCCGGGTCCACGGGCAAGCCCGAGGAGACTCCCGCTTCCGGCAGCGGTCGCGGCCAGCCCAGCGAAGGCGCCGCCTCGACCGGTCGCGGCACCGAAGGCCATCCCGGACAGGCGATGGTGCTGATTCGACTGCAGGCCGAAGGCACGTCGGTCGACGACGGCTCCGGCACCGGCCGCAACCAGAACGACAACGCGCGCACCGGCGCGCAGTCGGGCAAGGACAGCCGCGTAGTGGCAGCACCGCTGTCGCAGCTCCACGCCGCCGAGGATGGCTCGCTGCAGCTGAAGGGCGCGATGCGCGGCTTCGCCGGCCTGCAGGAGTGGGACCAGGACGGTCAGAGCGGTCAGGCACGGGACGGCGCTTCGGGTCGCGAGGACGACCAGGGACGCGGCACGGGTCGCGAGGACGACCAGGGACGCGGCACGGGTCGCGAGATCGCCCAGAGACCTGACAGCATGCGCGACCCGCACGGCCAGCACGGCGACATGGTGCGAGCCAGCCAGCTCTCGCAGGCGCGGATCACCACCGAGGACGGCCAGCAGGTGAACGCGCAGAACGTGGTCGTGGACTTGCAAGAGGGCCGACCGGCCTACCTGCTGGTCACGATGTCCGACTCGTCGAAGGACGAGAACGGTGGGCGCGACGCCGGCGCGACGATCGCCGCGCGGAGTCGGGGCACCGAAAGTTCGGCCAGGGCCGTCCCGGTCTCGCTGGTCCACAAGGCCCACAAGGTCGATGACTCGCAGGGCGAGGGCAAGCGACGCGGCGGCAGCCAGCAGGACGGCGACGACCCGGCCGGCTCCAAGCAGGACCCCGAGCGCAGCGCCGCGACGCGCGCCCGCACCGGCCGGCAGATGGCCGACGAGCAGGTCGTGCTGACGATCGCCGCGACCGCCGCGACGATCCAGAAGGCGCCGGAGGTCGACGCCGACGAACTGTCGAAGCTCGGCGAGTCCGAGTTCGAGAGCAAGATCCGCGAGGCCTTCCCGGACGCCGGGAACGCGCGCGAGAGCGCCGGCCAGGTCCGTCGTCGCTGAGGCGATCGGCGGCGCCGAGGACGACCCCGACCACCTGCTGGAGATCGCGTGCTCTTGCCGCCCGAGACTCCGCGCAGGCAGTCGAGCGCGAACCCGGCCGGCTGATCGGGGCCGGCGGAGTTCGGCGCTCGATCGTCCAGGTCCACCAGACGCCACTCCCGAATCGGTGACCGGCACTCGGATCGTCGGCTATGCGGCAGGAGCCCCGCCGTCTCGAACGGAACCGATCCGATGCCTAGCGATCCCCGTCTCACCGTCGTCCTGGCCCTCGCCCTCACCGGAACGTCGCTGCTCTCCCAAGTTCCGAGCGTGTCCCTGTCGGCGCCGAACACCCTGTCGATCCGCGCTGCCGCGCTCGGCAGGACCGCGTCCGCGAGTCGCCCGTCCGGGTTGCTCGCCACCACCGATCGGATGGAGGCCGCGGTTCCCGGTGCCGCCGTCTCGACCGCGTGGTCGGCCGCCGGCGAGTTCGTGGAGATCATCGAGACCGTGGATCTCGGCGACCACTCGGCTATCGGATCGATCGGGCCGCACACCTACCTGATGCAGTTCGCCGCGTCGGCATCCGCACCTGCAGTGCTGCGGATCGAGCGCAGCACCACGGTCTCCATCGGCACGCCCTGGCCCGCCGTCGACATCGACCTGGGCAACGACGGCACGATCGACATCAGCAATCCGGGCAGTGAGGTCACCGTGCCGGTCACCGGTTTCGGCCCGGCCGGCTTCGCCGTCCGTCTGGTCGTCGCGACGCAAGCCAGCGGGATGCAGTCGGCGCGTTCCACGCTGCGCTTCCGGATGGTGCCCGACAACGACTTCTCGGTGATCCGGACGGCGACCGGTTGCGCCGAGCCGGCCGTCCGCGATCTCTACGTGAACCCGATCTTCGCGGGACGCGGGATGCGCATCGCCGCCGGACCATCGTTGGACCACAACGGTGTTGTGCTGGTGTTCGGAGCAAGGAGCCAACCCACCATCCTGCCGTTGGGGGCCGGCAACTGCATCTTGATGCCGAGCGTCGACGTGACCATCGACGCGTTCGGCATCTACTCGGCGGTCGACATCCCGCTACCCGCCGCGGTCCGCCCGCTCACGCTCCAGGTCCAGGGGGTCCGCTGGGTGCCGGGGATCCTGGAGACGACCGACGCCGTCGAGATCCGGATCCGCTGAGCACGGTCGGGACTGGACACGGCCCGGTGCAGGTGAGGGGGAAGCCGAGAAACCGGGTCCCCGCCGATCACGCCTACCTCGAAGCGTTGTAGGAAGGCACGGAACCGCTGGCGTGAATCCCCAGGACCAGCGATCCCCGGATCGGGCGAGCTCACCGCCGCCGCGCCGGGGGAGCCTCACCGCGCCGGTTGAGGAACGCGTACATGAACGCGTCCTCGGCGGTGCCCGCGCGGAGGGCGGCCAAGCGCTTCTCGAAGAACGCCATGATCTCCGGCGTGCCGGCGAGGCCCTCGCGCGCCGCGGGCAGCTCCTCGACCACCTTGGCGAACAGCAGGATGTCGCCGCGGCGATCTGCCCAGTCCGCGACCGCGATCAGCGCGCGGTTGCCGAGCGCGCCCCGTGGCCAGGCGCCGAGGACCTGGCGCGCAGCGAGCATGCGCGCGATCGCCTCGTGGACCTTCGCGGCATCGAGCGCGGTGGCCCCGGCGCCGCGACCGCCCTGGTTCATGCCGAAGGCGGTGAGCCCGGCCTGGATCTCGGCGATCGCGAGGCCGCGTTCGACCTCGGTGCGCTCCTCGGCGGTGAGTGCGTCGTACACCTTGCCGTAGGCGCTGCGCTCGGCAGCGGCATCGTCGCGGAAGCGGCCGTTCCGGCGGTCGGCGAGGAAGGCTTCGGCGAGTTCACGCGTGGAGAGGTCGGCGCTGGCGGTCGCCGCGTCGACGGTGCTCTGCCAATCGGCGTAGAAGGTCGGACCGACGCCGGCGGGAAGTAGTCCGAGTGCCTCGCGCAGCAGGCTCGCGCGAACGGCCTCGTCGGTGGAGTCGATGGCCCGACGATGCAGCTCGGCGACGCGGTCACGCTTCTCACGGCCCTCGCGCAGCCGCTGCAGGTAGACCTCGGGGCCGCCCGCCACGTAGCCGCTCAGCACCTCGTAGGGTCGGCCGTCGGCGTCGGCGAGGACCACGAACGGGTAGCCGCCCGGTCGATAGCGCGCCCGCAGCTCCTCGTTCTGGCGCACCGTCGCCTCGGACAGGATCGAGGTGTCGCGCGGGTAGTCGAGTTCGACCAGCACGTAGTCGCTGGTCACGGCATCGAGGAACGCCTGCTGGTCGAGGACGTCGGCCTTCAGCTTCTTGCACCAGCCGCACCAGTCCGAGCCGGTGAAGAACAGCAGCAGGTCGCGCGGCGGCTCGGCGCGGGCGAGGCGCTGTGCTGCGGCGAAGTCGTGGGTCCAGACGCTCGCCGAGCCGGTCGGCTCCTGCGCCGTCAGGGCACCAGCGAGGAACAGCCACCCGGCGGCGGCCCAAGGGAAGGCAACTCGATGCATCACGGAGGTCTCTCGATCGCGGTCTCGGGATCGTGGCCCGGAGGACGGCCCATGGACGCGCGCCGCGAGAAACAGCTGCCGGAAGTGCCAGCCAGCCAGCAGAATGTGCGGCCCGCCTTGACCAGCCTGCCGCCAGATCCCGACCGACGCGCATCCACGCTGGCGCTCCGCGAACGCCTGCGCGCCCAGGCCGGCACAGGGCCGTTCGCGCCGCCCCGCGCCGGTAGCATCGACTGCCGGGTCCCGCTGAAGCAGCTCTGGTGGGCGGCGGAGCGGGCACTTGCCACCCGCGGCAACGACGCGGCGCGGGCCCGGTTCGCGGACGTCGATGCTCCCGCGCTACGGGCGGGAACGGTGCAGGATGGGGTCGCACGCGGGGTCCAGGTGGCCCTCGAGGAGGCGATGAGCCTCTGCGCTCCGGCTCCGCCGGAAGCCGCGCCGAACGCGGAGATCAGCGACGAGGACCGCGCGCGCGGTCGGAGCGAGGTGCTGGAGGGCAAGGACCTGCGACGCCGCCGCGAGTTGCTCGTCGCCTCGGGCGGCGCGCGGATCCGCTGGTCACGCCGCGGTGGGATCCTGTTCGTCGACCGGGCCCACGACGTCCACGTCGAGGACTGCGTCCGCTTCGAAGACCGTCGCGACCTCGGCGACCTCGATGGCTTCGTCGCCGATCCCACCGAGCGCCCGCGGCTGTTCTCGCCGGCCTTCCTGAAGCCATCGCGCTGGGAATCGCATCCCGGCTGGCAGTCGTTGGTCCTCGAAGGCCGCCTCGGCCGTCGCCCCGACGGGTTCCCGTGCCGGATGGTCCTGCTCGGTCGCGAACACGAGTCGACGCTCCGGGTCAGCCTGTCGATCCACAACGACCACTTGAATCACCGGCTGCGACTCCGCCTGTTGTCGTGTCGCAACCCGGCCGCGATCTCGAGCGAGGGCTCGCCACCGCCGACGGTGGAGATGCGGAAGAGTCGATTCCACACCGCGGTGACATTGGTCCGCGCCTGTGGAGTTCTCCACATCGGGGAGGACGCCGTGTTCACGCCGGACGCGCAGTGCAAGGGCTGGGTACACCACCACTTCGAACTCGGTGGTGCGGCCTGGCACGAAGCGTCAAAAGTCTGAGCGCTTCTCCACTTCTCCGGAATCTGCACCGTGTGGATTCCGGAGGAGAACCGGCACTTGCCGAGGTCCGTCGGAGCAGGACACTGGGCGGTCCCTCTCGTGACGCCGCCGCGCGGACCTCGAGCGAAACCACGCCCCGCCGGCCCAACCGACGGGATCGCTCGGACGCCGCCGACATCGTTTCTCCGCCTTCCAGTCTCCGGGGTCCTCCCTCACCCCGTCGCCTCCTGCCAGGAAGGGTCGGCATGCATCAACTGCTCTGGTTCCTCGTCGGGGTCGCGACCTGTCTGGCCGCGACGCTGCTGCTCAGCTCGTTGCGAAAACGGACCTCCGCCCTGGAAGGCCTCGACGAGACACCGGACGGCGACACCGAAGCCCGCCGGGAATCCACCGCGGAGGAACGCGAGCTGGCGGTCGTCAGGACCCTGCTGGAGGAGACGCGCCGCGACATCGAGAGCGTGGCGCGAAGCCTGGGCGACGAACTGGCGACGATGGCCTCGGCGATCGAAGGCCACGCGCAGCTGCTGTGCGAGTCGATGGGCCAGCCCAAGCTGGTCGCCCGCCGCTCGGAGCACCTGTGGAACGGCGTGCGCCGGCTGCACAACTTCAGCGAGAAGATCCTGTCGTTCGCCCACGTCGACCACCTCTCGGTCGACCGCGTCAACATCCGCCCCTTCCTGGGGGGCATCGCCCAGGAGTTCGAGGACGCCGGATCGGCGCTGCAGATCGATCTGGCGACGTCGGACTTTCTGCCGCCGGCCTACGCCAACGAGCGGGCGCTCCGCAACGCGGTGCTGTTCCTGGTCGAGACCCTGCTGCACCTGGAGACCCGCGCGCGGCGACTGAGTCTGTCGGCCTACGCCAAGGTCTACGACGACCAGGACACCCGGGTGGTGCTCGAGATCTGTGCCGAAGCAGAGGAGACCGGCCCGTCTCACGAGCCCTCGAAGACCCAGGTCCAGCTCGGCTACATCGCGGCGCGCAACCTCCTGGAGGCACAGGGGGCCCGCCTGTCGTTCGACGAACTCGAGGGCCTGAGCGTCACCTGTTTCGTCAGTCTGCCCGCCGCCGAGGTCCTCTCCGACGACGACCTGCCGCTGTTCCGCGACCTCCCCGAGGAAGACCAGGTCCTCGACATGACGCACGGTGCCGCCGCCGCCGAGCACGCCGCCGAGCTGCTGGCCGCCGAAGCCGGAGAGCAGCCCTGCGTGCTGCCGCGCGTCACCGCCAGCAACCACCACTTCGGCGGAGTGCTGGTCCTCGAGGACGACCCCGAACTCCGCGAGATGATCGCCTACGAGATCCGTGGCACCGGCCGCAAGCTGATCAGCTCGGTCGACGGCGCCTCGGCCCGCTCGCTGATCGAAGCCACCCCGGAGCGCTTCGAGCTGGCGATCGTCGAGCACGACGCCCGCATCGAGTCCGGCTCGGAGATCGCCCGCCTGCTATCGGAGCGCTGCCCGGGCATCGGCATCGTGCTGCTGACCACCCAGCCGGGGGTCGGCATCCGCGGCCTCGCCGCGGGCGCCCGCCTGTTCGAGATCGCCAAGCCGTTCGGGGTCATGGAGCTGCGCGAGGCGCTGCACGAGCTGACCGGCAGCCGGCCGACGCCGGCGTGAGAACCGCCCGGGACCCGCCCCCGGGGCGACAGGCACCGGTCCACTCGCTACACTGCTCGGCCCGATTCCGGCCCCCGCGGCCCCATCGACAGGACCCGAGCCCTGGCCAAGAAGCGCGAGCGAGACCCCCGAGTCATCCGTCCCCTGACGTTCGAGCGGAAGGTGGTGGAGCAGGCCACCGGGTCGGTGCTGGTAACCGCCGGCCAGACGAAGGTGCTCTGCACGGTCATCGCTCAGGATGGCGTGCCGCACTGGATGAAGGGCCAGGGCAAGGCCTGGCTGACCGCGGAGTACTCGATGCTGCCGGCGTCGACCCGGGTCCGGAAGCCGCGCGACGGCCGGGTGGGCGGCAAGATCGATGCGCGCTCGCTGGAGATCCAACGGCTGATCGGCCGGGCGATGCGGGCGGCGCTCGACCTGTCGGTCCTGCCGGAGATGACCTTCTGGATCGACTGCGACGTGCTCAATGCCGACGGCGGCACGCGCACCACCTCGATCAATGGCGCGTGCGTGGCGCTCCACGACGCGCTCTCCACCCTTCACGCCAAGAAGCCGTTCGCCCGCTGGCCGATGCGCCAGCTGGTGCAGGCGGTATCGATCGGGCTGTGGCGCGACGAGTTCCTGGTCGACCTGGACTACCGCGAGGACAGCGGCTGCGACGTCGACCTGAACGTCGTCCGACTGACGGACGGGCGCCTGGTCGAGGTCCAGGGCACCGCCGAGGGCAGCCCGTTCGACGACGACCACCTCCTCGGGATGCTCGAGCTGTCGAAATCGGCCTGTGCCGCGATCCGGACCGAGCAGGAGCGCTGCTTGGGACTCGAGCCGTCGAGCGGCACGGGGAGCACCGGGGCATGACCGCGACCCTGTGGATCGCCAGCGCCAACCAGAAGAAGCGCAAGGAGCTGGAGCGCCTGTTGGCCGCGGCCGGCGGTCTGGAGCTGAGGACCATGGCCGACCTGGCGGAGCCCCTCGACATCGTCGAAGACCGCCCGGACTTCGCCGGCAACGCCGAGGTCAAGGCGGTGACCCTGGCACGGCTGGTCGGCGCCCCGGCACTCGGCGACGACTCCGGTCTTTGCGTCGACGCGCTGGGTGGCGCCCCCGGGGTCCACTCGGCCCGCTGGGCCGGCCCCGACGCGACCGATCGCGACCGCATCGACAAGCTGCTCGACGAGCTGGGCGGCCGGCCCGACCGCGGCGCCCGGTTCGTCTGCCACCTCTGTCTGGCCGGTGCGGACGGCAAGGTCCTGGCGCGGATCGAAGAGACCTGCGAGGGCCGGATCCTGACCGCACCACGCGGCGAAGCCGGCTTCGGCTACGATCCCGTGTTCGTCGCCGAGGCCTTCCAGCGCGCTGGAGCCGGCGAAATCGACCCGAGCTTCGCCGAGTTGTCGGCCGAGCAGAAGGACGCGGTGAGCCACCGCGGCAAAGCGCTACGTGCGCTGGCGGCCTGGCTGGCAGAGCATCCGCTCTGAGCGTCACCAGCGGGCCTGGCCACCTTCGTCCGACTCCCTTCCCCCACCCCCGGACCCACCGACGTGACCGACGTCTCCCTCATCCGCAACTTCAGCATCATCGCGCACGTGGACCACGGCAAGTCCACACTGGCCGACCGTCTGCTCGAACTGACCCAGACCGTCGACCGCCGCCAGATGAAGGAGCAGCTCCTCGACGACATGGAGCTGGAGCGCGAGCGTGGCATCACGATCAAGGCCCGCTCGGTGGCGATGCGATACAAGGCCCAGGATGGCAAGACCTACCTCTTCAACCTGATCGACACGCCCGGGCACGTCGACTTCAACTACGAGGTGCTCAAGTCGCTACAGGCGTGCGAGGGCGCGATGCTGCTGGTCGACGCGTCGCAGGGCGTAGAGGCGCAGACGGTGGTGAACGCGGTGCTCGCCGAACAGGCGAAGCTCACCGTGATCCCGGTGCTGAACAAGATCGACCTGCCGCACGCGCGCCCCGACGAGGTGGCCGCGGAGGTGGAGGATGCGATCTGCCTGCCGGCCGAGGACGCGATCGCGGTGTCGGCCAAGACCGGCGTGAACTGCGAGCTGCTGCTCGAGGCGATCGTCAAGCAGATCCCCCCACCGACCGGCGATCCGGCGGCGAAACTCCAGGCGCTGATCTTCGATGCGATCTACGACGACTACCGCGGCGTGGTGATCTACATGCGCGTGCGGGAGGGCACCATCAAGGTGGGCGAAGAGATCCGCATGCTCGCCACGGGCAAGAGCTACGAGGTGACCGAGGTCGGCCGCCTCGCCCCGCGGATGGTGCCCGAGAAGCTGCTCCACGCCGGGGAGGTCGGTTACCTGGTCGCCAACATCAAGACGCTCGGCGACGTGAAGGTGGGCGACACCCTGACGCACGAGAAGGAGTCGCTGCGCGCCATTGCGGTGCCGGGCTTCAAGGACGCCAAGCCGATGGTGTTCTGCGGCTTCTACCCCACGAACTCGGGTGACTTCGACGACCTGCGCAAGTCGCTCGAGAAGATGCGGCTCAACGACTCGAGCTTCAGCTTCGAACCGGAGACCTCCGACGCGCTGGGCTTCGGCTTCCGCTGCGGCTTCCTCGGCCTGCTGCACATGGAGATCATCCAGCAACGGCTCGAGCGAGAGGAGGACATGGACCTGGTGCAGACCGCGCCGAACGTGACCTACCGGCTGCAGCTCACCAATGGCGAAACCATGACGGTGCGCTCGCCCTCCGAGATGCCCGACCCGGTCCGCATCGCGGCCTACATGGAGCCGATCGTAGAGGTGCGCATCGTCGTGCCGACCGAGTCGATCGGCGCGGTGATGAAGCTCGCCACCGACCGCCGCGGCATCTACGAGAAGACCGAGTACTACGGCTCGCAGCGGGTCATGATCTCCTTCGCGATGCCGTTCTCGGAGATCATCTTCGACTTCCACGACCGCTTGAAGTCCGCCACCCGCGGGTTCGGCACCATGGATTACGAGGTCCGCGACTACGAAGAGGCCGACCTCGTGAAGGTCCGCATCATGGTCTCCGGCGAGGACGTCGACGCCCTGTCGTTCCTCTGCCACCGCTCGGTCGCCGACAACCGCGGCCGCAAGATCCTCACCAAGCTCCGCAAGGAGATCCCGCGCCACATGTTCGAGGTCGCCCTCCAGGCGGCCGTCGGCGGCAAGATCATCGCCCGCGAGAACATCCGCGCCCTTGCCAAGAACGTCACCGCCAAGTGCTACGGCGGCGACATCACCCGCAAGCGCAAGCTGCTCGAGAAGCAGAAGAAGGGCAAGAAGCGGATGAAGCAGGTGGGCAACGTGGAGATCCCGCAGGCGGCGTTCTTGAGCGTGCTGTCTTCGGGGGATGAGGGGTGAGGGCTGGGCAAGATCGTGCTCGGCGTGGAGAGTCGACGTAGGTGCTATCCTGGCGCCGTGCCACGACGCTCCTGAGGAGCACAACTGGTCGCAGCCCTAGGTGAAGTACCTCCCGGACATCCTCAGTCCCGATCGCGGGCTGATCTTCCGGATCACGCACATCGACAATCTACAGACGATCGCCAAGCAGGGGCTCGTCTGTAGGAGTCGTTGTCGGTCCGACTCCGCCTTCAGATCGATCGGCAACCCGGACGTGATCGAGCGCCGCAGGAACCGGGCGGTCCCGGAGTATCCCGGCGGAGTCCTCGACGACTACGTTCCGTTCTACTTCACGCCACGATCGCCCATGCTCCTGAACATCAAGACGGGCCGAGGTGTCGAGCCGGTCCCGATGCAGGAGATCCTGTGCCTGATCGCAAAGCTGGAGCACCTTCGGGCACGGGGTCATCGAATCGTGATTGCAGATGGCAACGCGGCCTCCGCCGAGACTCGGTTCTCCACGTCCATCGACTCCATCCGCGGGCTAGACTGGGTCGCGCTTCGCGCCAGCAACTTCCAGAAGTCGGATGACGATCCGGATCTTCGCCGCCGCTACATGGCCGAGGCCCTGATCCACGAGCATGTCGCTTTCGAGGATCTCACCGGCATCGCCGTGGCTCACGATCAGACGGAAGCGGCCGTGCGCGACTTCTTCGAGTCTCTGCCAGCGCAACCCACCGTGGCCGTCCGGCCGCACTTCTTCTTCGAGCCCAGATGATCCACTTCACGCGCGGCAATCTCTTCGACGCGAACGTCGAAGCGCTGGTGAACACGGTCAACACCGTCGGCGTCATGGGCAAAGGGATCGCGCTGATGTTCAAGCAGCGCTATCCGAACAGCGCGCAGGCCTACACATCCGCCTGCAAGGGCGGCCACCTCGAGGTCGGACAGGTGCTCCTCACGCCGAGTGGCGAACTGGTCGGCCCTCGCTGGATCATCCACTTCCCCACGAAGAAGCACTGGAGGCACCCGTCCGATCTCGCGTGGATCCAGGACGGCCTGGACGATCTTCGGCAAGTCGTGAGCCTCCAAGGCATCCGTTCGATCGCCATTCCACCGTTGGGCTGCGGCAACGGCAAACTCGACTGGAGCGTGGTGCGGCCCGAGATCGAGTCACGCCTCGGCAACCTCGAAGGGGTCGACGTGATCGTCTTCGAGCCGACGGACACCTACTACAACGAGCCCAAGGCGCGCGGTGTCGAGGAGCTCACTCCCGCGCGAGCGCTCGTGTTCGAACTGATCCGGCGATACTGCTCGCTCGGTATCGACTGCGCGCTGATCGAAGCGCAGAAGCTCGCGTGGTTCCTGTCACGGAGCTGCGAGGAACTCGGCGTTCCCGACCCCCTGGATCTGCGGTTCCAGGCCCACCGCTACGGACCGTATGCGGACGGCCTTCGCCACCTCCTGGATGGCCTCGACGGAAGCTACCTGCATTGCGAAAGGCGGCTCGCCGACGCTCGCCCCCTCGACATTCTGTGGATCGAGCACGAACGTCGAGCGACGGTCGCCGAGTATCTCTCCAGCGACCCGATGACTCCCTACGGGCCCGCGATGGAACACATGGCCGCCCGGATTTCGGGCTTCGAATCGCCGCTCGGCATGGAAGCTCTCGCGACCGTGGACTGGTTGCTCCAGAGAGAAGACTGCGAGCCCACACTGCCCGCCGTGCGCAACGCCCTGCAGTCCTGGCCGGGAGGCCCCGACGCCGGCAGCCGCAAGCTCCGGATCTTCGAAGACGGATTGGTCGAACGGGCACTCGCGCGCCTCGACGATCGTCGCTGACGGCAACGTCGTTCGAGCCCGCATTCACGGCTCCTCGCCGCTCGGCCGCAGGACGGGTCGAAGTCGACTGCGGAGCTGCACCCAGGCGCGGTGATGCAGCGAGCGGGCCGCGCCACGCTCGCGCCGCATCTGCTCGGCGATGCGCTCCCAGGACTCGCCGTAGTAGTCGCGCAGCAGAACGACCTCGCGCTGGTCGTCGGGGAGTTCGCCCACCGCGTCGTCGAGCAGATCCCGGATCTCGGCCAACTCGACCGCTCGACCGGGATCGACCGTGTGACTCTCGCCCGCCGCGATCGCATCGGCCTGCGACGGCAGTGCCTCCTCACGCCGCACATCGCGCCGCCCGGCGTGCTGATGCTTCCAGGCATCGCGGACCTGGTTGAGCGCGATCAGCGAGAGCCATTGGAGGAGGCCGGCCTGGGAGCGGGGCTGGAGTTCGCGGATCTGCGGCAGGGCGGCGAGGAAGGTGTTCTGGACCAGGTCCATGGAGTCCTGCGCCCGGCCGAAGGCGGAGCTGCCGAGCTGGATGCGAACGATGCGGCGCAGGCGTTCCTGGTAGCGGACGAGCAGGTGCTGGAGGGCTTCGTCGTCGCCTTGGCGGGCGCGGGTGAGGAGTGCCATCGACTCGCCGAGGGAGGGGAGGTCGCCGGTAAGGGTACGGGACAGGGGGTCCTGGCGGCGTTCGTGGTCAGTCATGGGGACCCTCCTCGCTTCGAGGATGCCCTCGATGGGGCACGTCGCTGGCGCGGATCACTTGCCATCTTGTGTACCTGCCGCGGCGTTCTGCGCGGCACAGCCGCGGCGGGTGATCTCGGCGTAGAGGGCGCGGCGCTGGTCGTCATCGAGCGACGGCTGGGAGGCGACGAGGTCCGGGAGTTGGTCGAAATCGTCGCCGGCGCTCAGGGCTTGCTCCACCCAGGTCTCGGCCCATTCGCGCAATTGATTCCCGGTGTGTATGTCGCGAACCCGATCTGCGACCGGCGCAGTGCTGAATCCGCGAGGTCCGCGCGAACAATTCTGGATATAGACCATCGCGGACTCGGCATCGAAATTGTAAACCCCGCCCCCGGCTGCCCAGGAGGAATCGCGCAGCGCAATTACGACTTGCCCAGATTCCGCATCCCATAACCTAAGAGTACCTATCGAATCCGTTGTCATGATACGCGACGAGTCTTGCGTCCAGTGGACGCCGGACAATTGTCGCGGATGCTCCAGAACTCGACAGACTCCACCCAACCCCTCGAGGAGGACGCTTTTGGAAAGTCGGCCCGGAACTCTGCCCTCCCGGTTGACCGATATCTTCCATCTCCCGTCCGGACTGGGAAGGCCAAGACCAAGAACTCCTGGAATATCACGCTCCTCCCCATCAAGGATCGCGGCGAGGGATTCGCGGTCAAGGACCCAGCACAGTCCCGAAGCCGACCAAATCATGTCAGAATCGCTCTCAACGTCTCGGCTCCACGATGTCAATCCGACATCCGAGAATCCACTCAATTGGCAAGATCCAGCGAAAGACCCCTGGACTGCATCGATGAATGTCACAACACCGTCAACACTCAGAAGCGCGCATACATGACTGCCCGGAAGAAAATATCCAGAAACATACGGATACACTGGCGCACCGCCCTCTCGAAGCAGTACGCCGAGATGCTCGCAGGTCTGAGGGTCCACAAACTGAATAGCGCCCTTCCCTGTGATTAGTAGGGCGCGAGACGGGCGGGCACCACCAACGATCATGAGCGATGCCTCCCCATAGCTATCGACATCAATACCGAGAGTGCCCGTTTAGAATACCGTCCCGACCCATTCGTCTTGAGAGAGGGCGGTCGACCACATGCGGCATGACCCATCATACGACCCAGAAATAATCTTGTCGCCGACGATATCCATCCACCACGACCAGTGAGTCGAATCCCCCTCAAGGTAGATCAGCTCCGTCAATGGGGCGCGGTGGCCAAATAGCTGCGTCGACCGATCGGAGGACCGCTCGGCGTAGAACTCCGCAACGACAGATTCAACCTCCCACATGAAGCTACCGCATCCCTCTAGTTCATAATGATAGTACGGCCCGGCCAGTCTCGGGAGCCGAAGAGTCTCGCGCCGAATCTCCTCGCCGGAGAACTCATCAACATACACGAGCGAGTCGCCCGACTGATGCTCCGCGCAGAATGAACTCCGCGGCGGAACGAACGCCCACCCAGCAGTGAGGTAGCCGGGAAGATCCCGCTTGATCTCTAATGACCACTCGGCCGCGCCCCATTCGCTGGCGTCCTCAACCAGAGCCAACAAAGCAACGCCGTGATCGTCAACACTGCCCTCGTACGATACTGCCAAGACCTGAAATGCCGAGGATGTTAACTCATCGTAGTATTTGTCTAGCCCGTTCTTGAATTCCACATGCGCTATCTTGGAGCCCACTAGCCTATCTTGCCACACCAAGTGCATGTCGCGGGTTCGCATTACTCCAAGAACTCCATCTTCGAGTTCTGCCACAATTGCCCCGCCACCCGGACTGACAGCGGCCGGCCGGATCTTGCCTATATCCAGATTCCTACGAGATACCTCGAGCCCTCCTGGGAACTCCCATCGAACAAAGGCCTCTGAAGTGGCCACGACGAGACCATTCTGAGGCTCCCCGAACATGTCGTCAGCCGAAGTGAACCGCGCATCCACCAAATACAGAGCCATGGACGAACCATCGCGAGACCCGCCGTCTGCCTGCAACGGCCCCGCGATCAAGCGCCCGTCGCGTGCATCCCAAACCCTGACCCGCCCGCGCCGATCCACAGAGGCGATCCGCTCCTCCTTCTCGTCGAACACCACCTTCTGAACCGGAGCCCCGTGCGGCAGGGTCGCGATCTGCTCAGCAGAACTGACATCCCACACGATCGCGGTTCCATCCCAGCTCGCCGTCACCATCCTTCCGGACTTGGCGCCTACCGCAAGGTCGACGACCGCATCGGTATGCCCGGCGTAGGTCAGCAACGATGTATCAAGACGGGCCCGCAGCAGATCCCATTCGAACCCGCGATACTCCTTCGGCGCGCGCTCCAAGGCCTGCAATGCCTCGCCCGTCTCCTGACGACTGATTGCTTCCTGTGTCGCTGCCAGACTCGCCGCGTACAGATGCCGCCGCGCCTCCGCACCCCGCTCCTGCGCCGTCGCCTCCCCTTCTCGCGCCTCCTCCGCAAAGTGTAGAGACAGCGCGATCCCCCCCGCCAGCGCGATCAACAGTCCCAGCAACGCGCCCGCCAGTGCCCGATTCCTCCGCACCCAATTGCGCGTCTCGGCCCAGACCCCCGTCGCATGCGCTGACACCGTCCGCTGCTCCAGATACGCCCCCAGATCCCTCGCCAACGACCCCACATCCGGATACCTCCCCGCCGGATCCCGCGCCATCGCCCGCTCGCAGATCGATACCAGCTCCGCAGGAGCCCGCGGCGCACCCTGCAGCACCGGCGCCGGCGGGCCCTCCAGGATGCGCAGCACCACATGCCCGGCGAGCATCATGTTGTCCGGGGTGAGGTATGGCGGATGTCCGACCAGCAGCTCGTAGAGCATCGCGCCGAAGGCGTACACGTCGCTACGCGCATCCACGGCCTCGAGATCTCCGCGTGCCTGCTCGGGCGCCATGTAGGCGGGCGTGCCGACGGCGCTGCCTTCGGCGGTGAGCAATGGTGAATCGGGGGTGCCCTGGCGCTCGGCGGCGCGCACCGAGCGGATGGCGCTGTAGTGCTCGGCGGCACGTTGCTCGCCATGCACCGCGGCGTGCATGCGCGCGAGGCCCCAGTCCATCACGTGCACCTCGCCGTGGCGGCCGACCATGATGTTGGCGGGCTTGAGGTCGCGGTGGATCACGCCCTTCTCGTGCGCGTAGCCCACCGCCTCGCAGGCCTTGGCGAGGATGCGCAGCAGGCTGTCGAGGGTCAGGGCGGGATCACCGCGGCGGTAGCGCTCGAAGACCTTGCCGAGGTCGTCGCCGCGCACGAGGCGCATGGTGAAGAAGGCGCGGCCGCTCTTGTCGGTGCCGAGTTCGTGGACTGGCACGATGCCCGGGTGGTCGAGCTGGCTGGCAATGCGGGCCTCGTCGACGAAGCGGGCCACGGTCTGGGCATCGACCGGCGGGGTATCGCCACGCGGCCGCCGTTCGCCGCGGCCGAGGACGATCTTCATCGCCAGGGGACGCTGCAGTTGGCGATCCCAGACCCGCAGGATGATGCCGCCACCACCCTGGCCGAGAACGCCGCGGAATCCGTAGCGGCGGCCCTGCTCCAGATCGAGGCCGAGGCTGTGGAGGAACTCCGGGTCGCGCGAGTCGCGGTCTGCCTCTACGACCGCCGGAGGAGCAGACAGCGGCTCGACACCCACCGACGAGAGTTGACCCGGCACGACCTGGTCGAGGATCGGCGCGAAGTAGCGCCAGTCTGCGTGCAGCTCCCCGAGTTCCGTCGCGCACTCGGGGTGGGCTGCGAGGAGATCTTCGAACTCGGGCGCTGCCCCGTCCTCTGCGGCGGCAGCCCAGTCGGCGAACAGGTGGACGGGGTCAGACGGTTCGCGGTCGGTCATGGCTGGCAGTGCACGGGTCTCCGGGGCTCGTCCCCCGGTCGGGCAGGATACTCACGGGACGATCCGAGCAATGCCGGCGAGGCCAGGCCCATGAGCCTGGGGCGCCCCGGCGTGCCGCTCGGTCCGCCCTCCAGACGAGAAGGCCCTCGGATCGTCACGCACGATTCCGACGGATCCTGCCGCTCGCCGGAAAATGGCGTCCACGCCGGTAAGCGCCCCCCACCCCCCACCAAGCGGGGGCATGACCACGACCGCGACCCCCTCCTCCCCCGCCACCCTCGAGACGATCCACGAGCGGACCGACTGCCACTGCTCCTTCAACGTGATGCCGGATCGGCCGGTGGAGGAGACGCTGCACATCCGCGAATACCGGGTGGGTGACCGCTACGTGGAGGCGCACTTCGACCGGAGCTACCGGAGTTCGATGGCGGCGAGCCCGAGCCACCTGATCTTCCTGACGGCGCTCGTGCACACCCAGAAGATGCTCTACCTCGGCCTGTGCCGGGAGTTCGGGTTCGACTACGACCCCGAGGGCGCGGAGGCATTCAAGATGTGGCCGACCAAGATCGACGTGCGCA
The DNA here is from genome assembly GCA_030432695.1 of bacterium. GTDB lineage: Bacteria > Planctomycetota > UBA1135 > UBA1135 > UBA2386 > JAUILN01. Next base: position 339,635 of record JAUILN010000007.1, read on the forward strand.
TCCCCGAGCTGATCGCGGCGGAGAACGATCTGGTCCAGCAGCTCTGGATCCACGAAGTGAAGCCGGTCCGCGACGGCGCGCACCGCGCGAAGATCGAGGTGCGGGTCGGCTCCTTCCGGATCGAGGCGACGGTGCCGGTGTTCATGCTGGAACTCGACCAGCGGACGAACGGCGACGAACAGGCGGCCTGAGGAGAGAGCCCGATGATCCACGACCTCCTCGGTGCGGCCGGTGTGCTCGCGCTGTGCATCGCCTCGTCCCGCAGCTACGCGGCCGCGCACCGGCGCCGTGACTATGCATCCGGTGACCGCGAGCCGGTGGCCTCACCGCGCGCCTTCGCCGCGGTCTACCTGTGGATCCGGGTCTCGACGCCGGTCGTCGGACTCGGCGCCTTCCTCCTCGCCCACCCGGTCTGGTTGGTCGTCACTCGGAGCCCGACGCAGCAGTACCTCGGCCTGCTGATCGCGGCGCTCGGCTTCGCATTGTTCGTCCGCGCCCGCCACGCGCTCGGCGAGCATTACAGCCCCTGCTACGACGTGCACCTGCCGCACGCGATCGTCCAGACCGGTCCCTACCGAAGAGTCCGCCACCCGGTCTACACCGCGAACCTGCTGTTGCTCGGCGGCATCGCACTCGCGACGGGCAGCCTGTGGATGGTGCTCGACCTAGCCGTGCTCGCCGCCTTCTACCTGCGCAGCGCGGTGCTCGAGGAACGGGCGCTGCGCCAGGAGCATCCGGACTACGTCGGCTACATGCTGCGGACCGGGCGCTTCCTGCCGGCACTCTGGCGATGACGCCACGGCGCCGCGCGCGAGGTCCTCAGTCGTCGTCCGAGCATATCTCCAACAACTCGGCGTCCGGGTCACCCAGGAACAGACGGACTCGCTCCGTTGCCGAGGTCAGAATCTGGCAGAGCTTCGCGGTCGTCCGATTCCCGACCCTCAGCCAGATCACCTTGGGCGGCGCCGAACGAAGGCCGACCAGATCGGCGAAGTCGGCGTCCTTCGTGACGATGGCCAAGCCCTGGCGCGCCGCATACTCCCACAGCCGATGGTCTTCGCCGGCACCGAGCCCGACGTCATGGACGTGCCGACACCCGGGGAACGCCGACTCGAGCTGCCTCGCCAGACGCGGCGGCAGATTCTCGTCGAACCTCAGACTCACGCGCGGATCACCCGAGTCCGGTCACTGCGATCGGCGGCGAAGCTCAGGCAGGCGAGGACGTCCTCGCGCGTCAGAAAGGGAAAGTCGACGAGGATCTCGTCGATCGTCATCCCGGCAGCGAGGTAGGACAACACGTCGTGGACGGTGATCCGCAGACCGCGGATACAGGGCTTGCCACCACGCTTGCCGGGTTCGACGGTGATGATCCGAGAGTAGTCCACGGAGCGGAGCCTACCCGAACGCGCGCTGCGCCTGGAGCACCCGGACTACGCCGGCTACATGCTGCGGACCGGGCGCTTGCTGCCCGCACTCCGGGGATGACGCTCGGCGTCGTGCGGGCACAATGGCGCGGATGCCGCAGGGCACGCCCGAGGATCCGCACCCTTCGCTCCCACCGCCGTTGGTGGAGGAACTGGCACGCGCACGGTTCCGGTCGGTCGATCCGGCCGCCGCGGTCGAGGAGCTGTGTCGCGCGCATCCCGAGCATGAGGGAGCGCTGCGGGCCGCGCTCCGCGAGCTGGCCGACGACGAGGCGACCCGCGTCACGCACGGCGCCGCCCCGGTCGGCGGGGGACCCGACCACCCGACCCACGTCGGCCCTTACCGCATCAGCGCGGTGCTTGGTGAGGGCGGAATGGGCACGGTCTACCGCGCCGAACAGGAGCAGCCCGTCCGCCGCACTGTGGCCCTGAAGGTCATCAAGCCCGGCATGGACAGCCGCGAGATCCTGGCACGCTTCGGCCTGGAACGGCGGGCGCTCGCGGCGATGAACCACTCCAACATCGCGCGGATCTTCGACGCCGGCACCTCCGAGCGCGGACGGCCTTTCTTTGTGATGGAGTTCGTCGACGGCATGCCGATCACGAGCTGGTGCGAGCATCGACACCTTCCGCTCCGCGAGCGCATCGAGCTGTTCCGCGAGGTGTGCGCGGGCGTCCAGCACGCGCACCAGAAGGGCGTGATCCACCGCGACCTCAAGCCGGGCAACATCCTGGTCACGCTGGAGAGCGACCGCCCGGTGCCGAAGATCCTCGACTTCGGACTCGCCAAGGCCACCGCGGCAGACGACCTCGCGCCGTCGCTGCTGACCCATCACGAGGTGCGGATGGGAACGCCGGAGTACATGGCTCCGGAACAGGCGATGCGCCGGGCCGACCAGGTGCTCGACACCCGGGCCGACGTCTACTCGCTCGGGGTGGTGCTCTACGAACTGCTGACGGGCGTGTTGCCGTTCGATGGCCATGCGCTGCACGCAGAGGGTTGGAGCAGCGTGCAGCAGGTCCTGTCGGAGGTCGAACCGCCACGGCCGAGCGCGCGGTTGGCGCGCGGGGCCGGCACGACCACCGTGGCGTGCGAGGTCCGCGGCGACCTGGACTGGATCGTCATGAAGGCGATGTCCAAGGAGCCTGAGCGTCGTTACGAGTCGGCCGACGCGCTGGCGGAGGACCTGCGCCGCCACCTCCACCATGAACCGGTGGTGGCCGGCCCACCGAGCGCGCTCTATCGGCTCGGGAAGTTCGCGCGTCGCTACCGGGGCCAGCTGGTCGCTGGTATCACCGTGCTGGTCACCGCATTGGTGGGCGCCGGACTGGCTACCGGATATGCGCTCGAGGCCGAGGGATTGGCGAAGGAACGTGCCGAGACGATCGACTTCCTGTCGCTGGCACTCGAAGCGCGACGCCTCGTCGAGTCGGTCGACGGGCTGTTTCCGGAACGACCCGAGCGTGTGCCGGCAATGCGGGACTGGCTGCAGGCAGCGGCTCGGGTCTCCTCGTATCGCTTTGGCGATATCGTATGGAAGCGCACCGGCGCGGAGGACGATCCCGGCTACGACCCGTTTCTCGAGGCAATCGGCGAACGTCTGGAGCAAGACCGAACGCGGATCGCCGAGCAGACTCCTCGCGTGACGCGCAGCGAGCGCTTCGCGTCGCAGCTCGAAGACGTGACGTTCTCTCATCCGCAGGCGGTGGCCACGTGGGAAGAGGCACGCCAGGCGATCGCCGCAGCGGACGGAGTCAACGCAAGCGAACTCTACGCCGATTGCGACGTTCCGTTGCGCCCCGATCAGGTGCTCGGCCTCGTCCCGCTTGGTCCGAATCCAAAGACTCTGCTCTGGGAGTTCTACGACCTCCGCAGCGCGTGGGATGGCAAGAGCCCGCTCGAGAGCATCCCGATCCCGAGCCACGACAGCGAGGGCCGTATCGACGTCCGGGCCGACACCGGCATCGTGTTCGTGCTGCTGCCCGGTGGGACGTGCATGGTCGGAAGCCAGGCCAATGTGCCGTGGGTGCACGGCTTCGACATCCTCAGACAGCCCAACGAGCGCCTCCACAGAGTCGAACTCGCGCCCTTCTTTTTGGCGCGCCACGAACTGACGCAAGGCCAATGGTCCAGACTCGCGACAGGGACGAGCGTCGACGAGGACCCGAGCATGTACGGGTACGGACATGAGATCGAACGTCCGGACGGTTCGCTGATGAGTCTCGTCGATCGCCGACATCCCGTCGAGCAGGTGTCGTGGCTCGATTGCCGAGCGCTCCTTGGTCGCCACCGCATGACGATGCCGACGGAAGCACAGTGGGAGTATGCATGCCGCGCAGGAACCGGCACGCCATGGGTCGTTGCCCGCGAAGAACTGGTCCACTACGCCAATCTGGCCGACGCGACCTTTGCAGATGCGGTCCGGGCCCCGAACGCCGAAGTGTGGCGCGACCATCACCTGATCCACGCGCCGGCTGGGTCGTTCCGCGCCAGCCCTTTTGGCTTACACGACATGCACGGCAACGTCTCGGAGTGGTGCCACGACTCATTCCACAAGATCTTCGGCGGTGAGCGTGATGGCGATGGTTTGCGCATGACGCCCGAGAGCAAGAATCGGGTCACCCGCGGAGGATCCTTCACTTCGGCGTCACCCGTCGCCCGGTCGTCCTGCAGGTCCTACGAATCCGAGGCCTCGATGAACGCCAGTCTGGGCGTACGCGCGGCCCGACTGCTCGCTCGATGAGTCGACTGGCGCCAGGTCCGCGTCTATCGTCCGGGAACTCGAAAAGAGGGACCGCCGAACTCCGAGATCGCGGCCGCCATCCGCCACACTCCGCCGCCCCATGGAAGAGCAACCGACACCCTCGCTCGTCACCCGCTGGTCGATGCTCGAACAGCTCAGCGATACCCGCGCCGACGAGGCCTGGCGGTGGTTCATCGACCGCTACCGGCCGTTTGCACGCGGCGTGCTCGGCAAGCTCCTGCGCGCCCGTGGCCGAGGCAGTGAACTCGAGACGGTGCTCGACGAGTGCTGGACCTACCTGTTCTCCAGCGACGTGTTCCGCCGCGCGGAACGGGGCCGTCGCTTTCGCAGCTTCCTGGCGGGGACGCTGCGCAACTTCGGGCGCGACTACTGCCGCAGGAACCAGCACGGCCAGGCGCCCGACGAGGGCCAGGAGTTCGAACCCGGCGCAATGGACCCGCTGCCGGAGAACGAGGAGCTGGCGCTGTTCGCCCACCAGGTCCTGCACCTGGCCCTGAAGCAGCTCGAGAACAGCCATCCGGCGAACGCCCAGGCAGTGCGCTGGTTCTACGGCGTGGACCAGGGCGACCTGACCACGCTTCGAGAACCGCTCAGCGTGACGGAGATCGCCGTGCGCCTCGACATCAAGCCGAACGCGGTGAATCAGGTCCTGCACAAGGCGCGCAGGCGGCTTCGTGCACGGATCGAGGCCGAACTCCGAGACACCGTCGCCGACGACGCGGACATCGAGGACGAGGTGCGGATGATCCTCGACGCGCTCGGTGCCGACGCTCCGGGGCTGACCGCGGGCTGACGCGGACGCGGCGCGACCCCCGATCAGAAGTCGCCGAGAGTCAGTTCGAGCGCCCGCGTGCTCGTCACCTCAGCGGCTGCGGCCGGGTTGCTCAGGTCGAAGGCCAGCACCTGCTGGTGAAGCATCGCGCCGACCACCGCGGAATCATCGGGAATCGCCAGAGCCGTCTCGAGGACACCGGTAAGAGAGGGCACGCCGGACTCGAACAGGTCCGGGGCGACGAGCAGTTCGCAGCCTGCGGGCGAAGAGAGCGACGGCGGCAGGATGGCCTGCAGCGGAGTCCGGGTGGTCGAGAAGCCAGTCATCACCGCGGTCAGCGACTGCGCTGGAAGACCGCTCGCCCGAGCCCGGAACACGCTGCCGAGCCACGGGAGGCTCGACGCCTCGAAGTCGTTGGCCCCGTGTGCTCCTGCGCAACCGGCACCGCGAGCGGCGACCGACGCCGGGCAGAGGGAGTCGTAGAAGCTCAGGTAGTCGGCGAATCCGGACCCGGACGCGCCAACGATCGCGAGACGCCCTCCATCTCGAGAGAGCGCGAAGGCCCTTGCCTGGACGTAGGGAACCGGCCCGGAAACCGCGAGGTTCTCCAGGTAGCGCGTTCCGTTCCAACGCGCGACGCCACGGCTCACGCCGCCTGGGGTCACACCGCCCCCGCCAATGACCACGTTCCCGTCCGGCAGCGCCGCGAGTGCTTGGACATCGGGCGAGAACCGGGACACGCTGAACATCGGACTCCACGATGCTCCGACCAGACGGAACACGTTGTCATTGGTGCCCACCATCAACGATCCGTCGGCGGGCAGCACCGCAAGGCAGCGCGCCGCACGCGTGGTGCTCATGCCCAGACCCAGAGCAGTCCAGGCCTGGCCGTTCCAGCGCATGACGCCTTCACGGTTGGCGCTCCCCACCACCGTGAAATTGCCGCACGCGACGAGGTCGCCGTTGTCCATCACCAGGAGGTCACGGACGGTGCTTGCAACCGGCGGCTGAAGCCCCGTCCATACGGCGCCGTTCCACTTGAGGATGTTCGCGATGGTGATCCCGTTCAGGGTGACGTCGACACCCGCGACCAGATCGCCGTTCGGCATCCGGGCCAAGGCATTGACCCTGCCACCGACTCCTGCGCCGAGCGTGTGCCAGGCCTGGCCATCCCAGCGAGCGACCGATGCAGCTGGCTGACCACCCGCGGATTGGAACTCCCCACCCGCGACCAGGTCGCCGTTCGGCAGGCGAAGCAGAGCGTGCACGTCGCCGTCGATTCCCGATCCGAGCGGCACGTAGGTGCTTCCCGTCCAGCGCGCCACGTGCCCGGCCGCAGTGGCACCCACCCAGGTGAACTCGCCGCCGACGAAGAACTCCCCGGGAGCGCCCGCGGAGACCACCGCGTTGATGTGGTCGTTCACCCCGCGACCCAGCAGGCCCCAGTCGGTGCCGTCGAACGTCGCGACCGAAAGCGCGGGATGAGGTCCCGCCTGCCGGAAGGAGCCGACGACCACCAGGTCACCGGTGGCGGGATCGCGGTTCAGGTCCGCGACCGACCCGTCGACTGCCGGCCCATTGCCGAGCGGCTGCCACGCGGAGCCATCCCAGCGCACGATGTAGTCGGCCGGCACACCCGGAGGGGCGGCCGTGAACGAGCCTCCGGCGATGAGCTGTTGTCGGGAGTCGACGAGCAGGCGTTGCACGCCTCCCTGCAGCACCGGCCCCATTGCGATCCACTGCGGTCCCTGACCCTGCCAGCGTGCGATCTGGGTCTGCCCGAAGCCGACGAACGCGCCAACCAGAGTGCCGTTCGGCTGGACCGCGAAGCGCACCGTGTTGAAGGGAGTCCCCGGGAAGTCGTTCCAGCCGTTCGACTGGAATCCGGCGACGTTGGAAGCAATCGACTGGCCCGCGCGTACGACCGTCATGCCGGTGCCGGCAACGACCACATCACCGGCGCCATCGACGGTCATCTCGTAGACCCCACCACCGCGCGGGAAGTCGAGACGGGTTCCCGAGGTCGCGAATCCGGTCCATTGGTTGCCGCGTCGCCAGGCGACGTGGCGAATGGCGGAGCCACCGATCGTGGTGAACCGCCCCCCGACCAACAGCTCTCCATTGGGGTGAACACGGAGGACGTTGATGATGTCGTTGGTGCCGCTGTCCAGGAACGGCCAACCGGTGCCGTCGAAAAAGCGGATGCCGTCGTGACCATTCGGCATGCGTGACGCGACGTAGAGGGTTCCACCCGGCCGACCGACGAGGCTCCGCGCACCGCCCGGCGGATCAGGCAGCTTCTCCCAGTCGAGGGAGATCGGATCGAAGCTCCACACGGATGAATGGGTAGCGACCGCGAGGCGTTCGGGAACCGGACCGGGACCGTCCGGATCCCAGCGCGCGATCTGGGACAGCGCCCCAGATGGCGAGAGCACGCCAGGGAAGCCTGGGCTCGGAAGTCCGGTCCAGTCGCCGCACTGGGCGGCGAGCGAAGCGGTGATCAACGGAAGCGCCAGACCTACGGAGCGGACGGCTGCGAGTCGGAGATCCATGGGCAACGTTCTCGGGTTCGGCATCGTGCCCCGGGTTGACCCGAGGCGTCCGGCACTTACCGAGAGTGGCTGAGAAATGCGCCTGGCGACGGGCTCGCTACCGCTCCCGCCCCACCCGCACCACGCCCTCGCCGGACTCGAGCACCAGCCGCCCCGCAACTGCCGCGTCGCCATAGGGCCACTCGGCGTGGCCGTCGCCCAGCAGTTCCATTCCCTGGGCAAAGATCAGTCCACCCTCGGGGCTCTGCCCTTCGACCACGCAATCGCGGGCGCCGACCGCCACGGTGATGTCGCCGGTGTCGGTCCGAATACTGCCGGCCAGCGGACCGGTGCCGGTGGCGGTGAGGTTCACGGCGCCGGAATCGCTGACCGCGTCGAGTTGCGGCGCGTCGGCCTCGACGTCGATGTCGCCATCGCCGGTCCGGAGGTCCAGCCCGAAGCCGGCGGGCACGGTGACCACGAAGCCGACCGCGCCTTCCTCGCCAGAGGCCGGCGGTTCCGTCCATCGCCAGCCCAGGGCCACCTGGCCGTCGATCGTGTCGAGCCGGAACTCGATGCGGTCGCGGACGGCGTTGGCGTGCTCGATGCTGTCACCATAGCCGAGCCGTGTCGCCTGCACCTCGACGGCGGTGCCTTCGCCGCTGCGCACGACGATCGAGCCGCGCGCGGTCGAGGCGACCAGTCGCGTGGCGCTGCCGCGCTCGATCTTCAGCTCGTGGGTGGAGGCGTCGCCCGCGACGCGAGGCTCACCTTCACACGCGGCGAGCAGCAGGGACAGCGCCACGCAACGTGCAGCCAGTCGATCGTGACTGAGCCCCATCACTCGCCACCCTTCCGGACCTCGACCTTGCCGTTGCTGGTGCGGATCTGCAGCTCGTTCTGCTCGGCGACCGTGGGATCGCCGAAGCTCGCCCGGCCGCGACCCTTGGACGACACGTCCACGCCACCCGCCTCGCCAGTGCCGCCGGGATGCAGCCGAATGCCACCGTTCGACGAGTTCGCCTCCACCGCGCAGGAGCGTTCGCCGACCCACACGGTCACGTTGCCGTTCGACGATTCGATCGAGCCCGAGATCGGACCGGTCCCGTCGAGCTCGATGCGGATCGAGCCATTGCTGCTCTCCACGTCGAGGCTCGGCATGCTGCCCTTCAGCTGCACCGAGCCGTTGGAGGTCTCCACCTTGATGGCTCCCGCGACGTCGAGGGCACGCACGTCGCCATTGCTGGTCTCGAGCTCGACGCCCGCACCGCCCGCGCCGTGGACGGCGACGTCGCCATTGCGCGACTCGAGGCTGACCGACCACTCCGGAGGTGCGGTGATCTCGAAGCGGACCCGCGCCTCCTCGCATTCCCCGGGCGGCGTGGTCCATTGCCAGCCCACGCTCACCGTGCCGTCCTGCTGACCGGTGACGATCTCGATCCGGTCGCGGACGGCCAGCGCCTCCTCCGCCGTCGGGCCGATGCCGACGACGTGCGAGGTCACGTGCACCTCACCGGGCTCGGTCCCGGCCCGCACCACGATGTCGCCATTGCGGGCCTCGGCACGGAGTCGGGACGCGGCATGGGCGACCACCACGTCCCGCCTGATCTCGGCCTCGCTCTCGACGCGGGGACAATGCGTGCAGCCCTGGAGCAAGGACCAAGCGAGGAGGGTCGGGAAGACGAGCGAACTGCGGTTCATCATGACTGGGAGTCTCGGGTCTCACGGCGACTCGCGAGACCAGGAGGCCGCGCAACGGATGCGCGGCGGCAGGATTCTGGATCGGATCACATTCCGCCGCAACGCAACGCTCGCGGCAGCAAGGCTCGCCCGGGTGGACGACCCCTCGGCAGTCGCTAGGTTGAGGGACTCGATACGGTGGCCCGGCCGCCGTCCTGCTCCCTCGAATCCATCATGAAGATCCTCTCCCCATCGACCCTCGCCCTCGCGTGCGCGGCGCTGTTCGCGGCACACGGCAAGGCGCAGATCTCGATCAACGAGTTCAGCTACGACGACACCAGCACCGACGACCGCGAATACGTCGAGCTGTACAACGCCGGTTCGACCGCGGTCGACATCTCCGGCTGGGTGCTCGAGTCGATCGACCAGGTCGGTCCGAACACCGCCTACACAGTGCCCGGTGGCACGATGATCGCCGCCGGCGGGTTCTACACCTTTGGCTCGGCACTGGTCCCCAACGTCGACCAGATCGTCGGCGCGACCAACCTCTGGGAGAACGACCAGGAGTCCCTCGAGCTGCGCGACGGCCCGGCAGGCAACCTGATCGACGCGGTCGTCTACGAGACCAACAAGCAGCTGTGGGCGCTGACCCCCGAGTTGATCGCCCAATGCGGCGACGACGCGCTTTGGGGCAACCACTCCAGCACCGACGGCATCGAGACCTCGTGGGCTCGCAACCGCGACGGCTACGACACCGACCGCAACGGCCGCGATTTCCGGATGATGCCGTCGACGCCGGGAGCCACCAACAACGTCGCCAACCTGCTGCCGATGTTCGAGAACTTCGACGCCGGTGCGGTCGACACGCCGGTCGCCAACTGGGGCGCGAGCTTCCTGCCGCCGCACTACATCGATCCCCAGACGGTCGGCATCAACCCGAACCCGATCCCGCTGTCGCCGCAGGGTGGCAACGCCTTCATCGCCTGGGACACCGCGGGTGGCGGCAACTGCGCCATGCTCCTGACCGACGTGGCCGATTCGGTCTCGCTCGAGTGCTACGTCTATCTCGACGCCACCCCCGAGGCCGCCGGTGACTACGAAAGCTGGTGCATCGGCGTCCAGGGCACCAACCCGACGTTCTACAACACGCCCGACCCGAGCGGCCTGTTCGGCTTCACCGCCAACGGCCTGACCGGCGTCGCCGTGGTCCACGAGAACACCGACAGCCGTTCGGTGTTCTACCTGGTCGATGCCGGCGATGGTGGCTGGGCCCCCGGCGCGGCTTCGGGCGCGCGCGTCCTCGGCCAGATCGCGATCGTCCCCGGTCAGAACGACGGCTGGCAGCGCCTGCGCATCCACGCCGGCCGCGGCTTCGCCGAAGCGATGCTGGGCGGCACGTTCGGCCAGCGCGACGGCACGCTCCTGGCGGGCCCGATCAGCCAGGGCGACTTCGGCGGCATCCACGTCGGTTACCGCGAAGCCGTGACGCAGAACGGCACTGCCCGCCCGCCGACCATCGACCAGCTCATCATCGTGCCGGGCAATGCCGACATCCAGACGATCGGCGTCGCGACCCCGAACACCATCGGGGAACCGAGCATGAGCGCCAACGGCCTGCCGATCATCGGCTGGAACGGCTTCACGCTCGAAGCCGAGGGCCTGTCGACCAGCGGCCCGGCATTGCTGCAGGTCGGCACCGCGTTGAACCCGACGCCGCTGGACCTCAACGCCCTGATCGGCGCGCCGCCCGGCACCCTCGCCTACGTGAACTCGGTGTTCGGGGTCACCGTGGCACCCGGCCCGCAGGGCCGCCTGTCGCTCCCGCTGCCGGTGCCCAACACACCGTCGGCTTCGGGCTCGTCGCTGTTCGTGCAGCTCTTCGACGTCGACTTCGGCATCTCGGCCTCGGTCCAGATCGCCCAGACGCCGGCTCTGCAGATCACGCTCGGCAACTGAGCCGAGCCAGGCGACGCGCGCGCTCGATCCCGGGCGCGCGCGCGCCATGATGGCGCGGATGGCAGCCACCCGCCGCTACGGCACGCTGATTCGCCACCTGCGCGACGACCCCGACACCGCGGTCGAACTGGCGCAGAAGCTCGACGAGGAGCTACTGGTCCACCTGACCGCGGCACTCCTCGACGAGCAGCGCCGCCGCGCAGTCGAAGCGGGCGACCGCGACGCGGTGATCGCGCAGGCCTTCGAGACCGGCTTCGGCCGCGACGGGCTCGGGCACCCACCCTGGATCGAAGGACCGTTCGTGGTCTGCCCTGGCGGTCTGTTCGGGAAGAACCGCGCCAACCACCGTTGCCGCTTCGTGAGCGTCAACGACTCGTGGATCTGGGAGTCGGCCGAGCTGATCCACGAGGAGAAGCGCTCGCTGCCGGGCAACGAGGAGGGCTTCCGCGCCATCGCTCTTCTGCCGGTGCAGGAGGGTCTGGCGCTCGACGTGGTGACCGGGCGGATGCGCCAGGGCCAGCACGCGGTCGAACGCGTGGTCTCGCTCGAACTGCGACGCGGCAAGCTGGTGGAGGTGAGCCAGCGCGACATCAGCGCCAAGGGTCTGATGTGATGCCTCGGCGAGATGCCGGTCACGACCCCGGGGACGATTCCGCGATTCCACCGGCCCAGATCGATTTCACCGACCTGGGAGGAGGTTTCTCGCAACCTCGCTCGTGGGGGAACCACCCCGCGCGACGACCGACCAGCAGCCGAGACCTTCCGATGCACCCATCGCTCCACCCCCGGATCCCCCCGAGCGCTCTGCGGTGGACGAGGACGCCCCGCCACGTCGTCCGTCTCGCCGTCGGTTGCTTCTGCCTGGCGGTGGCCGTGGGCCAGGACATCCACCCCGCGATCCCATCGCCGGTCGAGGTGAACACCGAGTGGCAGGCCGGGCTTCGCGAGGCACTGCGCGAGGCCGCGACCCGCGCGCCGTGGATCGACATCAGCGAACTCGTCTACGCGCGCGAGACGCGAATCGCCGCCCCGCCGGAGATGCGCCGGCTGCACCGCGAGGCGCGAACGGCCGCGGACTCGTTCCGCTACTCCCCGGAAGTCGCCCTCCCGCTGCTCGCGGACCCCGAACCGAAGGTCCGGGTGTGGGCAGCGTTCGTGCTGCTCCGTTCGCTGCGCGCCGAGTTCCTGCCAGAGGTCGCACGGCTCTGCGCGGACACCGGAGAGTTCGCGACCGCCGGGGGCATCTCGGCAAGTTGGACGCCACTCGGCGAAGCGCCGAAGCCACCCGAGACCCGGCCCATGGCGGTCGGCGACGCGGTGCGGAGCTTCCTCAGCCTCTGGGAGGGCCCCGAACCCGGGACCGATGCCTTCGACGCCTGGTGCGCGAAGCTCCGCGAACACCAACCCACCGCGCGCCAACTGCAGCTCGAGTTCCTGCTGCGCACCGGCGGCCAGCTCAATCCGCGCTACTGGAATCCGAACGACGTGCTCGAGGTCTGGCAAGCCTGCGGCGCGGCCCGTCGCGGAGCCGCGGAGATTGCCCGGATCGCCCTGCTGCACGAACACACGGGGCTGATGGTCGGTGCGTTCCCGAGCATCGGCTCCGTGCTGGAGTTCGATGCGCGGCGGCTGGGCCGCGACAACCTGCTGCGTCTGCTGGCCGGCGGGGCGCCGGTGATCGACGGCGAGCCGCTGGACCCGATCCACTTCGAGCCGCTGGTCGGTGCCTTCCAGGCCTACGTCCTGTCGCGGCCGGCCCGCCTCGGGCTTCGCCCCGAGGATGCCCGCCAGCTGCTGGAGATCGGCCGGGAGTCGAAACGCCTCGACCTGTTCCACGGCGCGGCAAGGCTGCGGCCGCAGCGCGCCACCTCGATCCTCCGCGAGGCGATCGACCGGGTCGAGCACCCGTGGTTGCAGGCCGGCGTGGCGCGGACCGCGTGCCTGCTGTGGGACCTGCAGGCCGAGCAGAACGTCGCCTACCTGGAGACCTGGTTCCACCGCGATCCGGCCGGCCCACTCCGGATGATGCCCGGTCACCGGCAAGACTTCCTGCTGCACCTGCTGGACGGATACGAACCGCGCGACCGCCAGATGTTCGCGCGGCTGGTCCACGATCCCCGGTTCGACCGCTGCCGCCCCGACGAGCTACTCGCCATCGCCCGTGGGTTGAACCGCATCGGATTCGAGCCGGCCGTCGACCCGGAGCTGTTCGTGAACTTCATGCACCCGTGGGGACTGGACCGGGCCTTCGCCGACCTGGACAAGGCGCAGGCCACGCTGCCCGGACCGACCGACGAGATGCTGCGCCGCATGCAGGCCATGCGCGACGGGATCCGCAGTGCTACCCAGAGCTGGGTGGTCGACTGATCGCGACCGCGATCGGTCAGCGCGGATCCATGTGCGAACCGAGCCCCGGCGGGTAGCGGCCGGCCCGCGCGCCGTCGAGCAGATAGCGGGCCTGCTCGCCTTCGGTGGAGATCTCCCCGAACGGCAGGAACGAGCAGCGCGACGCGACCACGTGCCACGCGGGTCGGGTCGAACCGAGGCGCCGTTCCAACTCGGCGATCGAATCGGCGTCGAACCAGTCGGTCCCCGGCTCCTCCCAGATGGTGTAGGCCGGGACGAAGCGCTCTTGGGCGTCGGCCGGCAGCTCCGCGAAGCGCTCGCCGGCAACCACCAGCGAATCGAGGAACCGGACCGGCGTGACCTGCTGCCAATCGACGTGGTTGCCGGTCTCGAGTTGGACCTGCGGGAGTTCGTGGGGGCCGAGCTCCTCCGCCGGCATCGGCGCAGGAGCGGGCGCCCCAGTGCATGCGCTCACGACGAGCAGGGCGAACACGAGGAACGGGGACGACCGGCGAACTGGGTGGATCATGGCGCGCGCTCATGCGGGATCGGAGGCCTGGTTCCCGACACGGCAGGATCCCCCGGTCAGGCGCGAACCGCTACCCTTTCGGGAATGGAGCAGCCCCAGACCACCTGGCTGCAGGCCGCGATTCGCGGTGCCGCGGTCGTCTACGGACCACAGCTCGTCGGCGCGGTCTTCAGCCCGCTGTTCGAGGACCAGCATTGCGTGAACACGTTCTTCAAGCTGTTCCCTCTGATACCCGGCCTTCTCGTGATGGGGCTCACGCGCCTCCACGGAACGCCCGGCCTGGGCCTGGCGGCATTGGTCTCGCTCGGCGTGCTGACCGGAGCGACCCTCCTGACGAAGCGCTGGACCACCCCGCGGATCGGCGGCGCGATCCTGGTCGGCATCGGCTCCGCGCTCAACGCCTGGATCGTGGCCCATCTGATCCGCGCCTGATCCGCGCCACCCGTGATCCGCAGCCCCGTGGCCCCCTCCGCCGCGATCCATCGGCTGGGACTGTCCTCGCGCCTGGGCTACCATGCCGCGCCCTCGCCCGCCGCGGCAGGACCCCGTCATGAGCGACGCCAAGCAGCAGCGCACCCGCAAGCACCCGATCCGCGAGAACCTCGACTCCATCGCCATCGCGGTGCTGATGGCGGTGTTCATGAAGTACTTCGCGATCGAGGCATACCAGATCCCGACCTCGTCGATGCAGCCGACGATGATGGGCTCGAAGGAAGCGGGGGTCTTCGACCGCATCATCGTCGACAAGTCGAGCTTCCTGTGGCGCGATCCACAGCGCTGGGAGATCGCGGTGTTCCGCTATCCGATCCGGCTGGTGCAGAACTACGTGAAGCGGATCGTCGGCATCGGCGGCGACCGGCTGCACATCGCGGGCGGCAACGTGTATCAGGTCGCCCAGGGCAAGATGCCGGGGGACCCGGGCGCCCTGCAGGCCCTGCACCGTCCGGCTTCAGTCGCCGAGAGCCACTGGCGCGAGATCTTCCCGGCGCGAATCGAGACCTGGGATCTCGGTGACCCGCTGGGCGACGTTCTCATTACCGACGGCGGCAAGTGGGACCAGATCGACGACCGGCTCGACGCGTTCCGGGTGGCGCTGACCGGCAGCCGGAGGAGCGCCAGCCTCGTCTATGCGAAAGACGGAGTCGGCGGTCTGGTGAACCACGTCAGCGACGGCTACCCCACTTGGGTCGCGAAGGCGATGCGGCAGGACGGCTCGGATGGACTGGGCCGGGAGCAGCAGGTCGTCCAGGACGCGCGGATCTCGTTCGCGTTCACGCCGAAGCGCACGCCCGACGGCGTGGCGATCCGCCTGCAGGTCCGAGATCCCGGCGGCGAGGCGACGCGCTTCGGCTTCGAGATCGAGGCGGGTCAGGGCCGGCTGAATGCGCGACGCGGCTCCGACCGCGCGGAGACCGACCCGATCACGGTCGACCTGCAGGGTGGCACGACGACCCACCTCTCGTTCACCCACCGCGACGACGAGCTCATTGCAGAGGTGGACGGCGCCGAGGTCGCCCGGCTCGACGTATCGGAGTTCCAAGTGCTCGAACGCATGGGAATCACCCAGTTCGGGGCCGAGCGCGACACCACGCGCAGCGCGGCCAGTGTCGAGGTCTCGGTCAGCGGCGGCGATTCGATCGACCTGACCGACTTCCGCATCGAGCGCGACCTGCACTATCTGCGCGACCGCTCCCCCGAAGTCATCGAGGTGCCGGAGGGCCACTACTACATGATGGGCGACAACACCCAGCAGTCGGTGGACTCGCGCGGCTGGACCGCGATCAGCATCGGCGTCGACGACGACTACAACATCGTGGATCCGAAGACGCATCCCGACGCGCGGGTGTTGCGCGGCAACATGCGGCCGGGCCCGCTCGACGCCGATCCGATCAACGACGAGAACCCGGTGCCGGTGCTGTCCAAGCAGCAGATGATGTTCACCGACGAGATCGGGCAGATGCTCGCGCTGCACGGCACGCCTGCGACCCGCTCCTCGGGTGGCTACCGCTGGGACGACCGCGACTTCGCATTCGAGGACGGCGATACCACCTGGAGTCCAGAGCGCACCGCGATGCCGTTCGTGCCGCGGGAGCACATGCTCGGCCGTCCGCTGCTGACGTTCTGGCCGGTGTGGCCGTGGTTCCGCGTCGGAGTCATCCGGTGAGTCGCGGCGCGGCCCGCACCCGCAGCGAACCCGCGGAGACCGCCGCGCCGACGGGCGAGTCGCTGCTGTTCACCGAGGGTCTGATGAAGACCTACCGCCGGCGCCGGGTCGTCGACGGGGTGAGCATCCGGGTCGAGGCCGGCGAGATCGTCGGACTGCTCGGTCCCAACGGTGCCGGCAAGACTACCTCGTTCCGGATGGTGGTCGGGATGGTCCCGCCGGACCACGGTCGGGTGGTGTTCAACGGCCAGGACGTCACCAAGATGCCGATGTACCGCCGCGCCCGGCGGGGCCTCGGCTACCTGTCGCAGGAGCAGTCGGTGTTCCGGCGCATGACCGTGCTCGACAACGTGCTGGCGGTGCTCGAGGCGCGACGCGTGCCGCGACGCGAGCGCAAAGGCCGCGCCCTCGACGTGCTCGAGGAGCTGCAGCTCACGCGTCTGGTCGACGCGTACGGCGACACGTTGAGCGGCGGAGAACGACGGCGGCTGGAGATCGCCCGCGCCTTGGCCACCGAGCCCAAGCTGCTGCTGCTCGACGAACCGTTCGCCGGCGTCGACCCGATCACCGTCGAGGAGATCCAGAAGATCCTCGACGAGCTGGCGCACCGCGGCATCGCGATCCTGATCACCGACCACGCGGTGGCCGAGACGCTGCGGATCTCCGATCGCGCCTACATCCTCGATCAAGGCAAGGTCATCGCCGAAGGCGACCCCAGCCAGATCATCGCCAACGAGACCGTGCGCCGGGTCTACCTGGGCAGCTCGTTCGGCGAAGGGGTGACCGGCGAAGAGGGCGCGGAACTTTCCCTGGAGTGACGGGCCGGCTCGCGGGGATCGATCCTGCGAGTTTTTGTGCGTGCGCGAAGAAAAGGTCGCCGCGCGCTACGCCCTACGCGTCACGGCAGGAGATGACGCGCGGATGACGCAAAGGTGATGGGAAGGTGACGTGGTGATGACGCCTCCGTGATCACCACCCACTTCGGGCGGTGATCTGTGACGTGCCGGTCACAGTGTGTCGGATATGCGGCACGAGGAGCGCTGCGTCGTGGTGTGACGCATGGGTTGCACGACGAGGCCCGTGCGACGACACAGGACGCGCGCACGCGTGAAGGTTCGCTCTGCGAATCCACGGCGGCGGGAGTTCACCGCGAACGATCTCGTCTGTGCGCGCCGCATCGAGTCGCTCGGCAGCACCCATCAGGCGTCCACGTCCATGAACCGCTCACCGATCCCGGCCTTGGCGCTGGGCTACATCTGCCTCTCCCTGACGGCCTGCAAGCCGGCGCACCACGAGGCCCATGGCGAAGAGCACGAGGAGGCACACCTCGTCGTCGCGACCAGCCCCCTGGAGCGCGAGGTGGTCATCACCCAGAAGTACGTGTGCCAGATCCACTCGCGCCGGCACATCGAGCTGCGGGCGCTCGAACGCGGCTACCTCGAGGAGGTCCTGGTCCAGGAAGGACAGACGGTGGAGCAGGGCCAGCTGATGTTCCGCCTGCTCCCGGTGGTCTACAAGGCCAAGCTGCACGCCGACCAGGCCGAGCTGCAGAGCGCCGAGATCAAGCTGCGGAACGCCGAGGCGCTGTTCGAGAAGGAGGTCGTGTCCGACCAGGAGGTCGCGCTGGTGCGCGCCGAGGTGGAGCGCGCCAAGGCCAAGGTCGAACTCGCCACGGCCGAGCTGTCGTTCACCGAGATCAAGGCTCCGTTCGACGGCATCATGGATCGCCAGTACGAGCAGCAGGGCAGCCTCACCGAGGAGGGCGACATGCTCACGACGGTGTCCGACAACGCCGTCATGTGGGTCTACTTCAACGTCCCCGAGGCCGACTACCTGGACTTCAAGACCACGCCGAACGCGACCGATCCCGGCTCCCCACAGCACCTGCGAGTGCCGGACTCGAAGATCGAACTTCAGCTCGCCAACGGCAAGGTCTTCGACCAGGCCGCCGCCGAGACGATCACCGTCGAGTCGACCTTCGACAACGAGACCGGCAACATCCTGTTCCGCGCCGACTTCCCCAATCCGGCGGGCCTCCTTCGCCACGGTCAGACCGGCACGCTGCTGCTGCACAGGAAGCTGGCGAACGCGATCGTGATCCCGCAGCGCTCGACCTTCGAGATCCTCGACAAGCTCTACGTGTACGTCGTGGGTGAGGACGGGGTCGCCCACCAGCAATCGGTCACGGTGGCTTACGAGATGGACGACGTGTTCGTGATCGAGAGCGGCCTCGAGGGCGACGAGACGATCGTGCTCGATGGCGTGCGCCAGGTCCACGACGGCGAGCCGCTGGAGTTCGAGTTCCGCGATCCGACGGAAGTCCTGAAGAACCTCAAGCACCGTGCGGAATGAGCCGGAGCTGTCGCACGGCCTCTCCTGACTGACCACACGCCGCGTCCATCGACTTCGGCTCGTCCACTCCCACCCATGTTCAGCAAGATCCTGACGCGGCCGGCCCTCGCGCTCGTCACCGCCATCCTCATCCTGTTCCTCGGTGGACTGGGGATCGTGACCCTGCCGATCGCGCAGTTCCCCGACGTCGCGCCACCGACCGTCTACGTGTCGATCGCATACCCCGGCGCGAGCGCCAACGTGCTGATCGACTCGGTGATCATCCCACTGGAGCAGTCGATCAACGGCGTGCAGAACATGCGCTACATGGTCTCCGACGCCACGAGCGCAGGAGAGGCCACGATCCGGGTGTTCTTCGAACCGGGGACCGATCCGAACATCAACGTCGTGAACGTGCAGAACCGGGTCAACATCATGTTGAGCCGGCTGCCGCCGCTGGTGGTGCGCGAGGGCATCCTCGTCAGCCAGGTCGTGCCTAGCATGTTGATGTATCTCAACCTGTACAGCACCGATCCGAACACCGACCAGAAGGACCTCTTCAACTACTCGAACGTCTATGTGATGCCGGTGCTCAAGCGCATCCAGGGCATGGGCATCCCGCGCAATCTGGGCAACCGCAGCTTCGCGATGCGCGTGTGGCTGAACCCCGAACGGATGCGCGCCTACAACATCTCCGTCGAGGACGTGATGGAGGCGCTGGCGGAGCAGAGCATCATCGGCTCGCCCGGTCGGCTCGGTCAGGCGACCGGCATGGTCTCGCAGTCCAAGGAGTACGTGCTCACGTACATCGGCAGGTACAACAAGCCGGAGCAGTACGGCAACATCATCCTGAAGGCGAAGCCGAACGGCGAGATCCTGCGACTCCGGGACGTCTGCGTGCCGCCGAAGAGCCACTTCGCGGCCGACGAGGGCAATGGGCCGCGCGAGCGTCCCTCAGATGGATCGGCGGCCGACGAATCAGGGGCCGCCGAGCACGTCGCGGAGCACCAGCACTCCGTCGCCCACCGACACGACGGCATCGAGCTCGGCTCGGAGTTCTTCGACATCTACTCGGACGTCGACGGGCACCCCGCCGCATCGGTGGTCCTCAAGCAGGCGCCGGGCTCCAATGCCGCGGAGGTCATCGCCGAGGTCAAGCGGACCCTCGAGGAGCTGCGGCCGTCGTTCCCGCCAGGGATGGACTACGAGATCGCGTACGACGTCTCCAAGTTCGTCGATGCATCGATCGAGAAGGTGCTCCATACCCTGCTCGAGGCCTTCATCCTGGTCTCGCTGGTGGTGTTCATGTTCCTCGGCGATCTGCGTTCGACGCTGATCCCGACGCTGGCGGTCCCGGTCTCGCTGATCGGCACCTTCTTCTTCCTCAGCCTGCTCGGGTTCTCGATCAACCTGATCACCCTGTTCGCGATGGTGTTGGCCATCGGCGTGGTGGTCGACGACGCAATCGTGGTGGTCGAGGCGGTGCACGCGAAGATGGCCGAGAAGCACCTGTCGCCATACCGGGCGACGATGGAGGTGCTACACGAGATCAGCGGCGCGATCATCGCGATCACGCTGGTGATGACCGCGGTGTTCGTGCCGGTGACGTTCGTGCCGGGGCCGGTCGGCGTGTTCTACCGCCAGTTCGGCGTGACCATGGCCACGTCGATCATCCTGTCCGGCATCGTCGCGTTGACCCTCACGCCGGTGCTCTGCGCGATGATCCTGAAGCCGCACGAACACGGCGAGCACACCGCGGAGGATGGCGAAGCGGTCACGCGGTCCAAGCCCGGTCGACTGCGCCGGATCGCGACGCTCCTGTTCCTGGGCCTGCCGACGCTGGCCGGCCTCACCTACCTCGCCTATGAGCTCTGGGGTCCGGTCGGCCTGCTGCTGGTGGTCGCGCCATTCGTGCAGCCGGCCTTCAGCCGCGCGGTCGACGCCATCACCGAGATCTACGCCAACGTGGTGCGGCCGATCGTGATGCGCCGCCTGCTGACCTTCGCCGTCATCGGTGCCTTCATGTTCGGCATCGTCACGGTGAACACCCAGATGGCGAGCGGCTTCATCCCGGGTGAGGACCAGGGAATCATCTACGCGGTGTTGCAGACCCCTCCGGGCTCGACGCTGGAATACACCAACGCGAAGTCCCAGGAACTGCAGACGATCGCCAAGACGATTCCCGGCGTCACGTCGGTGACGTCGGTCGCCGGCTACGAGGTGCTGACCGAGGGCCGTGGATCCAATGCCGGCACCGCGATCATCAATCTCAGGCCGTGGAAGGAACGCGACGAGACCGCGGTCGAGATCATCGAGATCCTCAAGGAGAAGACCCAGCGGATCAGCGACGTGAAGCTCGAGTTCTTCGAGCCGCCCGCGATCCCGGGCTTCGGCGCGGCCGGCGGTTTCTCGGTGCGCGTGCTCGACAAGACGCAGTCCAGCGTCGCCGACTATCAGCGGCTCGGCGAGGTGAACGACAGGTTCATGGAGGAGCTGCGCAAGCGGCCGGAGGTCGCCAACCTCTTCACCTTCTATGCCTCGGACTACCCGCAGTACGAGCTGGTCATCGACAACGACCAGGCGATGCAGAAGGGGGTGTCGATCCAGGACGCGCTCGACAACCTCAACATCCTGATCGGCAGCACCTACGAGCAGGGCTTCATCCTCTTCAACCAGTTCTACAAGGTGTATGTGCAATCCTGGCCGGAGTTCAGACGCATGCCGCAGGACCTCGACGCGCTGTTCGTGAAGAACGAGGGCGGGGAGATGGTGCCCTACAGCGCGTTCATGCACATCAAGAAGCAGCAGGGCCTCAACGAGATCACGCGCTACAACCTCTATCCCTCGGCGGCCATCCAGGGCGTTCCCGCGGCCGGGTTCTCCAGCGGTGAAGCCATCAAGGCGATCGAGGAGGTCGCCGCCCAGACGCTGCCCCAGGGCTACGACCTCGGTTGGGAAGGCCTGTCCTGGGACGAGTCGAGACAGGGCAACTCCTCGCTCTACATCTTCCTGATCGTGGTCGCGTTCGTGTATCTGGTGCTGGTCGGCCAGTACGAGAGCTTCCTGATCCCGCTCGCGGTGATCCTGTCCCTGCCCATCGGCGTGTTCGGATCGTTCCTGTTCCTGCAGGCGGTGGGATTGGCCAACGACGTCTGGGCGCAGCTCGGACTCATCATGCTGGTCGGCCTGCTGGGCAAGAACGCGATCCTGATCGTCGAGTTCGCGGTGCAACGCCGGCGCGAAGGTCTGTCCCTCCGGGACGCGGCGGTCGAGGGCGGCAAGACCCGCTTCCGGCCGATCCAGATGACCTCGTTCGCGTTCGTCGCCGGCCTGATCCCGTTGGTCGTGGCCACCGGCGCCGGCGCGGTCGGCAACCGGACCATCGGCACCGCCGGCGTCGGCGGCATGCTGTTCGGCACGGTGATCGGCGTGCTGGTGATCCCGGGGCTCTACTTCATCTTCGGCAAGATGTCCGACGGCAAGAAGCTGCTCCGCGACGAGACCGACGAGCCGCTCAGCGAGCGCTTCGAGCACTACGAGCGGCCGGCGCACCTCGGCACGATGGGCCAGATCCCGCCGCCGGATGCGGAGCCCGAGAGCTGATCGGAGCGGGCCCCGGGCGGGCCACGCGGAGTAGGGGCCTCGCCCGATCGACGAGAACCCGACATCGTTCCGTCGACGCACTACTTGGCATGGCGAGTGCCCCGCGCCCGCATTGCGCTTCGGGCGCGTGACATCGCCTCCCGAAGTGCACCTGAGGTGGCGGTTCACCAGAGACGCGCGCCGCCGGCTCGTCCATTGCGGTGGATCCCGAGCCCCCCGACCGGGAACCAACCTCGCCATGCCCAGGATCCAGCCCCTCGTCGTCGCGGGCGCCGTCGCTGCCGCTCTACCCGCTCAGCAATTCGCTGCGTCGCCGAATGCCCATGTGGAGGCCCACGAGGTCCGCGGCGCCTCCTCCTACCAGGGAGTCGCCCTCGACCTCGACCGCGACGGCGACCAGGACTTCGCGGTGGCCGACGGCACCCTGCTCCGCAACGACGGCACCGGCCTGTTGCACGCCGTGGCGCCGGGCCAGGCCCTGCCGGGAATGGGGGTCAATGCCCGTCTCGCGGCCGGAGACGTGGACGGCGACGGCGTCGTGGACCTCGTGCGCTTCGAAGGCCGCTTCGCGTTGTTCCATCGGGTCGCCCGCGGCGGCGGCCTGCTGCCGACGATCGCGATCACCACCTCTGCCACGGGGACGTCCACGAGCCAGACCCTGCTGCTCGACGTGGACGGCGATGGCGACCTCGACGTCTACTACGGCGGCCTGCACCGCCAGCTCAGCCTCACCAACTGGAGTCTCACGCAGGTCCCCGCGTTGGCGAACGCCAACTTCATGGCCGGCGGCGACGTCGACGGAGATGGCGACGACGACATCGTCTTCCTCAACAACTACCCCGGGATGGCCCGGAGCGACGGCAACGGGACCTTCACGGACGTGACCGCGAGCGCATTCCCGGGCCCGGTCACCCCCTCGTTCTTCGTCCGGGCCGAACTGGCCGACATGGACGGCGATGGCGACCTCGACCTGCTTGCACTGCGCGAGACCTCGACCGGGGACCTTTATCTGAACGACGGCTCCGGCGTGTTCCGCCACGATGCCTCGCGCCCGCTGCCCAGGGTACACCCGGACCTGATGGCGGTGCTCGACCTCGACGCCGACGGCGCGAGCGAGCTGGTGCTCGGCTACGACCCGGCCGTGCCGGCCCGCCGTGGCTCGTTGTGGCGCAACGACGGCACCGGCCGGCTGCGCCTGGAGCTGACGAGCACGGTGTTCGGCGGACGACCTGCGCCGATCGACGTCGATGGCGACGGTGACCCGGACGTCCTGAGCGACGCGCAGCTCCTCGCCTGGAACGACGGCGGTTCGCGCATGGCCCGTGGCGCGGTGGCGCTGCCGCACCGGCCGCTTCGCCCGATCTTCGGCGACTTCGACGGCGACGGCGACGCCGACCTGCTGGCCAGTGGCGACCGCATGCTCTGGAACGACGGCGACGGCCGCTTCCTCGTTGCCCCGCCTACGGCACATCCGGACAGCGGTCAGTTCCTGTGGACCGCCGGGCTCGGCGACCTCGACGGCGACGGGATCGACGACGCGTTGATGGCACTCACGAGCACGGTGGAACTCTGGCTCGGAGACGGTCGTGGCGGGTTCCGCCGCGCGCCGTCCACCCACCTGCCGCCCGGCCTGACGGCGGTCCGGCGAATCCGCGTGGGCGATGCCGACGGCGACGGGGATCTCGACGCGGTGCTGGTGGGGGGAACGTTCTTCGACCGCGCCACGCCATTCACCCTGCTGACCAACGACGGCACGAGCCGGTTCACCCGAAGCCCGATCCCGGCCGCCCCGCAGTTCAACGCCGACCTGACCGCCTTCGCGGACCTCGACGGCGACGGCGACCTCGACCTGCTGGTAGGTGGACCGCGCGCATTGCTCAACGACGGCTCCGGCAACTTCACGTCCCTCGGCAGCGCCGCCCCCGTCTTCCAGCGGACCGAGCGCGCCGGAGACATGGACGGGGACGGCGACCTCGACTGCGTCCTGGTCGCCGGTGTGTCGACGGTCAGCTACCGCCCGGAGATCTGGTGGAACGACGGCAGCGGACGGTTTGGCAACCCGACCGCCTTGCAGCCGAGCGGTGGGATGCTCGTCGACTTCGGCCTCGAGTTGCTCGACTTCGACGACGACGGCGACCTCGATGTCGGCGTGAACACCACCGACGCCTCCGGCGCGCTACGCAACGAGCCGCTGCTCAACGATGGCTCCGGGCGCTTCTCGCCGGGCCCGCCGGGGCACCACACGGCCCGGACGCTGGCCGGGACGCAGGTGGACGTGGATGGCGACGGTGACCTGGACTTCGTCGCCGAGGAGGTGATCCTCAACCGCGACGTCCAGCTCTCGGCCCCACAGGTCGCACGCCTCGGCGCCGAATACCCGCTGGTCTTCCATTGGAAGCCGGGATACGGGCCGACCAGCGGCGTGTTCGCGCTGGCCTGGCTCGGCCTCGCGACGTTGCCGAATCCGGCGCCGCTCCCCAGCGGCAGCGGCCTGCTCCGGGTGGACCCGGGTGCGTCGCTGGTCTTCCCGCTGGTCCAGCTCGACGCCCAGGGCACCGCGACGCACGTGCACCGCGTGCCGGACGTCCCGGCGCTCGGCGGCCTGGAGATCTACTGCCAGGCGCTGTTCGCACCATCGGCCAATCCGGCCGAGTGGCGGCTGAGCGGCATCGTGCGCGACGCGGTGCTGCGGTGATCCCGCAGCGGACCGCGCTGCGAGAACCGGCTCAGTAGCCGGTGTTGATCCAGCGGATGAAGTCGTTGGCCCGGCCCGACGTGATCCGCACCGACATGTTCACGCTGCTGTACTGCCAGTTGTTGACGCTGATCACGTAGCGACCGCCATTGAGGAAGCGGTAGACGCCACCGCCCGACGAGCCGCCGGTCGTGTCGTAGTAGTGGAAGACCACCGGCAGCGTGCTCAGCGGGAAGGTGTCGTTGATCCGGTCGGTGCGGTACTTCTGGAAGTTGGGGGCGCGGTCCGCGTCGTAGGCGCTGAGGTTGGCGGTCACACCATTGAGGTTCGCGCCGCCCTGGAAGCCGAACCAGCCGACCGTCGACCCGATGTTGCGATCGAGCGTGATCATCGCGATGTCGTACTGGTTGTTGCCGCTCTGCGTCCAACCGGTGTAGGTGCGCATGCGGGTCACCCAGGCCGAGCCATAGGGAGTCGACGAGCCGCTCTGCCCGGGCACGATGCGGATCGACCGGGCCCAGCCGCCGAACTGCGCGCTGTAGACGCAGTGGCCGGCGGTCAGCGCATACTTCCGATTGACGATCGTGCACGACCCGACGCGCTGCGCGCCGTTCGGGAAGGTCATGAAGATCTTGGCGTTGGCCCGCCACGGATAGGAGGACGCGTTGCTGATCACCACCCGGTTGTCGGCGCCGATGATCACGTTGGTGTTCTGCGGCTCGTCCTCGAAGCTATCGATCGAGCCGACGAACGGGCTGCTGGCCGACTCGGGGGCGACCGGCGCGAGACCCGGCACGCTCCCGGCGCCAGGCAGACCGGCAGTGTCCGACGCGAGCGGCGGGAACACCGTGCGGCCGACGATCGGATCGTGCTCGACGATGCGATTGTCGGTGACCGGCGCGAGGTTCAGCGCCGGGTTCTCGATCGGCGGCACCGACAGCAGCTCCTCGGGCAGGCGGGCGTCCGGATGGTCGTCGGCCAACGGCGCGGTCATCGGGTGCTGGGGGCCCTGGGCGAACGGCGCGGACTGGGCCGGGACGAGACCGGCGAGGAGGAGTGCGGCGGCGAGGCCGAGGCGGACGGAGTGGCGAAGCGTGGTCATGGCGATTCCTTGATCGAGGTGATTCGGATCTGCGCGCCGCACCTGCGACGCGCTCACCGCCCTGCTCGCCGGACCCGTCGTTTTCCACGTCGACGTCTTCGAAAAATCGGGTTCGGTCCGTCCCAGCCCGCTCGCTCTGGCGATCGAACACTCGCCATGGGTAGTCCACGAACCTCCACGACCCCGCGACCCCACACGGTCCTGCTACCCGGTCCGGGCTCGCGCTCCGACTTGGCACTGGTGTCGTCGCCGGAGGCGCTTACCGACGCACTCCCCGCACCGAGCCTGCTGCGCCGCGGCCTGCAGGCCGGCTTCGCGCCGGCCTTTCCGGCTTGGATCGGTCCCTACCGGATCCTGGAGGAACTCGGCGCGGGCGGCATGGGCACCGTCCTGCTCGGCGAACAGCGCGAGCCCCTGCGTCGCAAGGTGGCGATCAAGCTGGTGCGCACGGCGGTGAGCAGCCGCGAGTTCCTGGCACGGTTCGGCACCGAACGCCGCCTGCTGGCATCGATGAGTCATCCGGGGATCGCCCGTCTCCTCGACGCCGGAAGCACCGAGGACGACCGGCCATGGTTCGCGATGGAGTTCGTCGCCGGCGAGCCGATCACCAGAGTCTGCGTCGAGCGAAGCCTCGACACACGCGCGCGGCTCGGACTGTTCGTGGCGCTGTGCGATGCCGTCGCTCACGCGCACCGTCGCGGCGTGGTGCATCGGGACCTGAAGCCATCCAACGTGCTGGTCCAGGAGGTCGACGACCGACTCGAAGTCAAGGTGATCGACTTCGGCCTCGCCAAGACCGTCGACTCGCAGAGCGCCGTGGACGCGGCCCACACCGCATACCCGGCCGCGCTGGGGACTCCCGACTACATGAGTCCGGAACAGGCCTCGGGTCGCACCGCGCGGGCGGATGCCCGTGCCGATGTCTATGCACTCGGCGTCCTGCTGCACGAGCTGCTGCACGAAGCCCTGCCGGGAGAGGGTCCGCGCCGCCGCGTCGATCCCGATCTCGACGCGATCATCGGCCGGTCGCTGAGCCGCAACGCCGGCGCTCGCTACCCCACCGCGCGCGAGCTGGGTGCCGACGTCCGACGCCACCTCGACCACCGACCGGTCGAAGCCCGGGCGCCCGGCTGTGCCTACCGCCTGCGTCGGTTCGTGCGTCGGCAGCGCGCCTGGTTCGCCGGGGCCGCGTGCGCCACTGCGCTGCTGCTGCCGTTGCTCGTGATCAGCCTGGATCTGTATCGGGCTGCGGACCGCGAGGCTGCCCGTGCCTTGGAGGCAGGTGCGCAGGCGGAGAACCAGCTCGAACTCGCACGTGCCCTCGGCGCCCGTCGCGAGCGCGAACTCGACCGGCTACGAGCCGACCTGCGGCTGGCGGTGGAGCGGCTCGCCGAGCCAGGTCGTCGCTGAATCGCGGCGCCCGCCGTTCCGGGTGACTCAGCCCAACAGACCGAGCAGCCGCTCGCACTCGGCGTCGAACGCCTCGCGCGCCCCGCGACCCGGATAGCCGAGCACCTCGCGCATCGCTGCCCGGAACTCGCGACCCGACCGCGCATACTCGCGGTGCAGCTCGGCAGCAGGCACCGACCAGCGGGCCGCGATCTCGCGGATCGGCAGGCCCTCGGCGAAGCGCAGCTCCAACAGCTCCACCCGACGTCGACGTTCCGGATCGGTGGCCTGCGCCCGCATGCGCTCCGCGGAAGCGCGGACCACCGAGTGCGCCAGCGAGCGCTCGAAAACCCGCGATAGCCCACGGTCGGAATCATCTGCCGGGAATTCGGGGAGCTCGTCACTCGCCGCCTCGCGCACGCTGCGCCGGGCCTGCCGCCGTTCGACCTGTCGCGCGACGTTGTTGACCACGCCGAACAGGAACGAGTGGAAGGCCCGGCCATCGCGACGCGCACCCGCCAGGGCACCCTGCGGCCGGAAGCACTGCACGAACACGTCCTGCACCGCGTCGTCGACCTCGCTCGCCCAAGGAGTGCAGCGCCACCGTGCACGCAGGAAGTCGCGCACCACCGGCAGGTAGCACGCCGCGAAGTCCTCACGGCCGGCGGTTCGTCCGGCGGCGGCGTGCTCGATCATCGTCCAACAGGTCTGGGGCATCGTGGCTCGTTCCTCCTTGCGACCCTGCGGCGCAGGGGGCGCGGTCGAGGGGAGAACCGTTGCCGACCGGTGGCTGGCCGCGAATCTGTCGTGGTTCGTGCCTGGCACCGACTACGACAGACTCTGCTGGGCTCAGGCCAGATGCACTCGCACCGTCGCGCGCCGGTAGCCCGCACCCGGTCCCGGCGTCACGCGCAGCCCATGCCCTCCCACGCGCTCGGCACCCTCGATCGCGGTGACGGTGCGGCCCGGTGTACGCAGGCTCACCTCGCACGCGTCGCGTAGCTCGAAGTCGAGCGCGACGGTCCCGTCGCCGAGGACCCGGCGTCCGAGGTAGCGGGGTCCCTCGCTCTCGGCACCGACCCGGGCGGTCTCGGGCGCGAACCCGACCAGCACGTCGGGCACCACGTCGAACGTCAGCACGTGGTCTCCCGGCGAGAGTTCTGCCTGCACACGGACCCGCACGCCGTCGCCGACGTCTTCCAGCACCGGGTCGAGCGCGCCGCCGTCGAGGGTCACACCGCGGCACTGCGCCGGTCCCGGCACGAACGGAGCGATCGCCAGGTTCATCGGCTCGCCCTGCACCGAGATCCGCACCTCGAGACCGGCCCCCTCCGCGCCTCGCGCCACGCTGCCGGCGAGTCGGGTGTCTCCGAGCGCGAGCCCCGCGAAGGACAACCCATCGAGCACGCCAGGCAACGTCGGCTCGAACACCACCCGCGGCTCCTCGGCCAGGACCCGGAAGCCGAGCACCCCGCGCAACAACATCGCGGCCAACGCATCGGTGGTCGCGAGATCGGTGTCGACCCCGGGCTCGAGGCGCTGGTAGCTGTCGCCGTGCAACGGACCGGCTCCCTGCCCCGGCGCGAAGTCCTCGACCGTGGCGGCGAGCGCGCGAACCCGGGGCCAGGCCGAGTCCGGTCGGCCGTTGAGGAAGTCCGCGAGGGCAGCGGTCGCGGTGGTGTCGGGGGTGAGCATGCCCGCCTTCCCGGGGTCGTAGCGCGGATCGACCGCGGGCCACTTCCGCACGCCCCAGTCGGTCTGGAACCCCGCGGTCGAGAAGCGGCGCAGAGCCGCCCCCTCGCTGCCGTGCTCGCCGAGGCCGAGCGCCCAGGGCACGGCACAGGACACTGCCGAGGCTTCCTCGCGAGTGCCCGGTGCACCGTCGACACCCGGCGTGAAGGCCAGCGCGTAGCTGCCGTCGTCGACGATCCAGTACCGCTCCCGCAACGCCGTGCGCAGCGCCTCGACCTGCCGCCAAGCGCGCGTCGTGACCCCGTCCTCCCCGAGCCGCTCGGCACACTCGACCACCGCCGACCAGGCCCGTAGCCGCAGGGCCGTCGAGTGCACGCCGCGTGCGGCCCGGTCGTCGTCGAACCGCTCCATCCACTCGGCAGCCGCCCGGATCGCCGGCCAGAGTTCGCGAACCAGCTCCAGGTCGCCGGTCCAGGCCAGCCACTGACCGACCGCGTCGAGGAATGCCGGAGTCGAGTCCTCGCAGCGATGGATCACCGCGTTCCCGGCCAGCGCGGAGCGCGACGCGATCCGTCCGTCGGCATCCGCCGAGCCGGCGCTGCGGCGCAGGATCCCGGCGAAGCGCTCGCGGTCCCCGAAGGCGAGCAGACTCGCGCCCATCGACAACGACCGCCGGATGCGCTCGTAGGTGACCGTGCCGGCAGCAGCGGCACGGTGCAGCACGAATCGCGGCGCACCACCCTCGGCATCGGGGCTGGTGAAGTCGTCGAGGCGGGCGGCGAGCAACGTCACCGCGCGGTCGACCGCCGGATCGCCGGTGATGATGCCCAGCCGGGCACACGGCTTCGGATCGTCGGCCGGAGGCTCCGTCACGGCTCCGAACTCGCCGCGGCCACCGAGCGTGACGGTCAACGCATCGCCCGCCGGTACCGTGAAGCTCCGCCCGAACGCCAGCGCGTCGCCGTCGTCGTGCGACCACGCCCGGGTCGGTCGGGCATCGGCGACCACGCCGGCGAGTACGTCGAAGCGCACCCCACTCAGCGTCAGGGCCGCGCCATGTCGGGCGCCAGCGCCGGTGCGCGCGCCGAAGGCCCCGGTCGAGTACGGCCATGCAGGCTCCAGGTCGAGCGCACCCTCCAGGCCCACCCCGAGCGCCGCATCGGCGGCCTCGACGCTGAGCGTGAATCCGCCGCCCTCGCTCGGCCGCCGCAACCACACCGACCCGCCGGTCGACAGCTCGAAGCGCAGCGCGCGCGGGTGGACCGCGACCCGCACCGGCCGCACCGCCTCGATCCCCTGCGAATCGAAGAACAGCGCAACGTCGCGCGCGGCGCGGAAGCCCCGGCACCAGACCGACTCGATCACCCCGTCGGCGCGGACGTGCGCGATCTGGCCGTCGCGCGCCGCGAGCACGAAGCGGGGCAGCACTCCGGCCTCGCATTCCGGATCCAGTTCGAGGGTCCGCCACAACGGGTCGTCCTCGGCGGGAGCCTCCTCCGGTAGCGCCACGATCGGCGCGGAGTCCCGACCGCCGGCACGCCACGCGGTGCCCTGGCCGATGCCCGGGGCCAGCCAACCGACCGCCTGCTCGGCTGCGGTGTCACTCTGCAGGTAGTCGAACAGATCCCCGAGAAAGCGCGCGCGGCGCTCGGCGAGGAACGGATCGCGGTCCTCGAAGTCGATCTCCAGACCGAGTGCGATCAGGCGCCCGGCGCCGACCTTGAACTCGACCAGGACCGGGCACTCGGCGTCGAACTCCGCCGCGTCGGACGCTTCCGCATCGGGCGAACCAGCGCGGCGCAGGACCGCGAGCGCGACCGCATCCGAGGGCAGGCTCGCCGGGTCCCAGCCGAACACCCCCTCGGCACCGTCGCCCGCCGCGCGGAGCAGGTCGACGCCACCCGGCGTCCGGTGGAATAGCGGCTCGCCCGGCATCGCCGCCACGCCGAGCAGCATCCCGCCCGACTCCGGCGCGGTCGCCGGCCGCGGCCCGGCGCCACCGACCCGACCCACCAGCTCGCACGCGGATCCCGCCAGGACGACCCGTCCCCCGGCTTCCAGGTGCACGCGCAGCGGCTGGTCCCAGCCGTCCCAACGCGCTCCAGCGGCGTCCGCGGCGCTCCGCCCGTGGACCCACACCGTCGCTGCCGGATCGATGGGATCGGCGGGCCCCTTGCGCTCCTTGAGCGGCAGCCGGGACCCGAGGAGTTCGAGGAGGGCATCACGCTCTCCCGCGGCGGGAGAGGACAGGTGCAGGTCGACGTGCATGATCGGCCGGCCAGCGTCGCAACCGCGCTCCCCGGCCGCAACGACCCGCCCTGCGCCGCGGGTTCGACAGCGCCTTGGTCTTCCGATCGGGTGAACCTATGTCGGGGTCCGATAAAGACCTCGGTCCGGCGCGGATCCGCCCCGGCCGCCGGGGTTTCCTCCCAAGCCCGATCTCAGCGGCTAGACTCTCCGGGCTCGATTCCCAGCGGACCGTAGTCACGCCTCGCACCTCGCTCCACACCATGAAGGTCCAGCTCATCCACCCGCCGCTCTACCTGAACGTGCACGCGATGACGGCACTGCGCCCGAGCCTCCCGCTCGGCCTCGCCTACGTCGCCGCGGCGCTGCGCAAGGCGGGCTTCGAAGTGTCGGTGGTCGACGCGGTCGGCGAAGCACCCGACCAGGTCACCCAGAACCAGGAGAAGAAGTCGCTCTACGCGCTCGGCCTCACCGCCGACGAGATCGTCGAGCGCCTCGACCCCGAGGCCGACGCCTTCGGCCTGACCAACATGTGGACCTTCTCGTGGCCGATCGTGCGCGAGATCTGCATCAAGCTGAAGGAGCGCTACCCCGACAAGCCGCTGGTCTGCGGCGGCGAGCACTTCTCGGGGCTGCCCAAGCTCTCGATGGAGCAGGCACCGATCGACTACATCGTCCGCGGCGAGGGCGAGGAGGCGGCGGTCGAGGTGTTCTCCGGGATCCGCCTGGGCGCCGACAAGGTCGATTGGAGCCTCGTGCAGGGCATCTGGTATCGCGACGCCGACGGTAGGCCGACCGAGTCGAAGGAGAGCCGGGCCCGCAAGAAGGACGTCGACAACATCGCCTGGCCGTCGTGGGACCTGTTCGACATCGACACCTACACCGAGCACGGCTTCATCAACGGGCTCGACCAGGGCAAGACGCTGCCGATCCTCGCCACCCGCGGCTGCCCCTACCAGTGCACCTACTGCGCCTCTCCCAACATGTGGACGACCCGCTGGTATGCGCGGACGCCCACCGACGTGGTCGACGAGATGCAGTTCTACAAGGAGCACTACGGCACCACGAACTTCCCCTTCCAGGACCTCACCGCGATCCTCAAGCGCGATTGGATCATCGACTTCTGCAATGAGCTGAAGGCGCGCGAGCTGAACGTCACCTGGCAGTTCCCGAGCGGCACCCGCTGCGAGGTGATCGACGACGAGGTCGCGCGGCTGCTGCACGAGACCGGCGGCAACTCGCTGGCGCTCGCACCGGAGAGCGGCAGCGAGCGGACCCGCAAGCTCATCCAGAAACGGATGAAGACCGAGAGCCTGATGAACGCGGTGAAGGCGTCGGTGCGCAACAAGCTCAACGTCACCTGCTTCATCGTCATCGCGTTCCCCCACGACACCGCCGAGGACCTCGCCGAGACCGCCAAGATGGCGCGGCAGCTCGGCCGGTTGGGCATCGACGACATCGCGGTCGGCTTCTTCTTCCCGATCCCGAACACCCAGCTCTACAACGAACTGATGGCCAAGGGGAAGCTCACCCTCGAGGACCGCTTCCTGCTGACGCCGATCTACGCCAACGAGG
Source organism: bacterium (assembly GCA_030432695.1). Lineage (GTDB taxonomy): Bacteria > Planctomycetota > UBA1135 > UBA1135 > UBA2386 > JAUILN01. The sequence goes on from JAUILN010000007.1 coordinate 372,436, forward strand.
AGAAGCTGCTGCCGGAGAACAACTACTGCGAGCACCTGACCGCCGGTCAGCTGACGCGGTGGAAATATCGCCTCCTGCTCAACTTCTACCTGTCGAGCTTCCTGTTCCACCCGACCAAGCCGTTCCGCATCCTGTGGAACGCGCTGCGTGGCAAGGAGACGCGCAAGCTCGAGACCTACCTGGTCGACCTGCGCAAGAAGCTGGGCGTCGCGATCCGCAGCAAGCTGGGTCGCAAGAAGAAGGGCGCCGCGCGCGGCAATGGGACGCAGCCCGCCAAGGCTGCGTGACCCGGCAGCCTTCCCGCGTCAGTCCCGACCCCACAGCCCCAAGATCGCCCCGGTGATCGACGGGGCCTTGGTGAAGCCGCCGACCGCGCGACGACGCAGCCCTTCGAGCTTGCGGTGCAGGGCGCGCACCGGCGCACTCAGACCATCGACCTTGCCGAGCGCGATGTCGAACGGCAGCCCGACGAAGCGCCGCGCGTCGACGCCGGCACCGCGGAACACGTAGTGGAAGGTCTTCCAACCGCGGATCCGCTGCACGCGCAGGTAGATCTGCAGCTCGAGCAGCTCGTCGAGCTGCTCCGGATGGATCTCCCCGGCATCGACCAGGATCTCGCCGATCCGCCGCGCATCCGCGCGCTGCTCGGCGGCGAGCGCTTCGATCACCGCGGCGTCGACCAGACCGGTCTCGACGAGCATCGTCCCGACGCGGTCGTCGGGATCGAGCACCTTGCTACTGCGGGCCGAGACCACCGCGCCGTCGGCGAGCCCCAGGGTCATCTGCTCGTGCCCCGAACGGAGCAGCAGTCGGCCGGAGGCGGAAAGGGAGGTGATCCAGCCGAGCAGCTCGGCGAGCCCGGTACCCTCTAGTTGGCCTTCGAGCAGATTCTGATTGGGATTCAAGCCACGGTCCTCCTGCACTCGGTGGACGCCCCGGATCTCTCCTTAGGAGTTCCCACCGGCAAAGGCTTCGACGGGGCTTTCCGCAGGCCTGTAACCCGACGCTCAAGTCTCGCTCGCAAGCGCCTTCGAGAGCCGCGCGAGACCGCGATAAACCAGATTGCGAACCGCGCCCTCGCTCCGGTCCATCCGCTCCGCGATCTCGCGATGCGTCAATCCCGCGAACCTGTGGAGCGCGATGGCCTCGCGGTACTCCTCGGGAAGCTCGTCGAACGCCGCCTCTAAGCGGGCATTGAACTCGGCTCCCATGGCAGCACGACTCGGCGTGCCGAGAGTCGCATAGACCTGGCTGAGCCGCAGACCGCTGTCCGCGACATCGTTCCCGACCTCGGCCTCCTTGCCGAGGTCGCGGCGCTTGCGGGTATGGAAGCGCTGCTTGTTGATGATCTTGTGCAGGGCGTGCTGGAACAGCCACGCGCGGAACGCCGGCACTCCCTGGAACTGGAACGCCGGCCCATCCCGCAGCACTTCGACACAGACCGACTGCACCACGTCGGAGAAGTCCTCGCGCGCCTTGACCGCCGGCCCGACCTTGGCGCGGACGTACGCCTCGAGCGACGGCAGGTGCTCGACGAGGAGTCTCTCGAGCGCCGCCGGATCTCCGGAGCGCACCGCCTGCACCGAATCGACGGGATCCTCGTCGTCCATCGACACCCTCAGAAGTCCAATGTCATCACCGGGGAGATCCGCAACGGCCCGACCATCGGTTGGGTGATCCACACCGCTTGGAAGGTCGCTCCGAGCAGATTCGGTGGCAACGGCGACGCACCTGGTCCGAGATAGGCGGACAGGTAGACGGAAGTAGGGCTACCGGCACCCGGCGCACCGGACCGCGGAATGGCCGGGAGATTGCCGATCAACGGCAGATGCAGGACGGCCGGCAAGGTGCTATCCCCTCCCGTCAGATGGAAGGAGAACGTCGAGAGTCCGGCCGAATCGCAGTCACGGTATGCGGCCCCATCCAGCGTCGGAAGTGCCACTCCCGGCAGAGAGAGATAGATCGGCGTGCTCCATGAGGCGCGTTGGTAGTTGCTCGGTGAGGTCTGTCCGAAGCCGGGATCGGGGCTGCAGCCCGAAGTGACATCACCTTCATCACCGGTCCCAGCCGATCCCCCATTCGAGGTGCCCTCCGTACCCGCTACCTCAGCGGTCGAGCCGTCGGCCGTCACCTCCTCGAAGTTCGTGACCGCGGGCCCCAAGAAGGAACAGCCCTCGACCAACAGCAGCTGAGACCTGCCGGGCGGGGTCGTGGCCTTGGTCAACGAGAACACGGTGACGCCCCGATCCTCGTCGCGGATGAGCGCATCGATGTCGGCGGCCGCCGGCAGACCGAGGTCGCGCCAGGTGTAGAGCGGCGGCCGTGGCTGCCACATCCCGGCGACGGGATCCCATTGCACGCATAGGATCGTGGCGCCGCTCGGCCGGAGCCCTCCCCACATCGTCGGATCCACCAGTCGATTCGCCGTCGCCGAGGTCACGCTGAAGTAGAAACAGGGGTCGCGCGGCAACTGATCGACGATCGCGTCGTCCAGCGAATACAGCATGATCTGCGCGTCGAGCGCCATGATCTGACCGGTGGCCGCAGGGGTCGAGAAACCGATCTCGCGACCGTCCAGCGCCCGCTGTGTCCGGCCTTCGAACGACGGATGCAGATTCCCGCTCGGGTAGACGTAGCTGAAGATGTCCGCCCCGGCGCCGTCCGTGCCCATACGGGTCTTCTCGCTCGCGATCACGGGTGCCGTATGGGAGACGTTGCCATCCTGCTGCACGCCGAGCAGGAGGACGCCCCAGGCATTGCTCTGGTAGTCGAGCGCGCAGCTGCTGTTCAGAGGCAGGTCATCGAGCCCGATGGACATCGCATCGACCTCGACGTCGATGCCCGGCAGGATCTGCGACATGTCGAAGACCGGACGCATCGGTCCGGCTCCGATCGTGGTCGCCGGGGGCATGGAGAAGCCTGCCTTCTTGCCGTAGATCCGGCCCGCCACCGCGGTGCCGCCCGGTGCCGGCCCACCGCCGGCGACCGTGAACGCCACCGGAGCGGCGATCATCGGGCCTCGATCCCGCTGCGCGGCCAGCCCACCCATGAAGAGCGCGGCCGTGGTGAACGCAACGATGCGAAGTCTACTCATGACACTCTCCTCGGTCGGGTCGCGATCGATCATCGCGTTCCGGTGCTGGGCAGGAACACCGGCCGGATGCCGTAGATCTCCCGGGGCGACTCCATCCCGTCCTGGATCTCCGCACCCAGTCTCAGGTTCTTCCCGCTCATGCTATAGAAGCTGCCACCACGGAGGATCCGCCGATCCGGATACTCACCGCCTTCCGCCCGGCCCCTCGGACCGAGTTGCTGGATCCTCCGGAAGCTTCCCGCGGAATCGAGCGTGTATTCCCACAGGTTGCCGAGCACGTCGTGCAGCCCGAACGGGTTGGCGCCGTAGCTCCCGACTGGGGCATGTTCGGCGTGGCCGTCATCGAGATCCGCGAACTCGCTGTCGGCGAGCATGGAGAACCGCGCGACGGTCCGCTCGTCGGCGAAGTTCACGAACCACGGCAGACGCGCGCGGTCGTCTCCCCACCACCAGTGTCCAGCACTGCCGGCCCGTGCCGCGTGCGACCACTCGGCGCGGGTCGGCAAGGTCATTCCGAGCCGCCGCGCGTACTCCATCGCTCGGTTCCAGGTGACGCTCTCCACGGGATGGACCCGTCGCTGGGCCTCGGACGCGAGCATCGGCATGAGGCTCGGCCGGTCCCCCATGACCCTCTCCCATTGCGCCTGGGTGATCTCGAACTTCGAGACGAGGAACGGCTCCAGCACACAATGGTGCAGCACCTCCCGCGCACGCTGGTCCTCGGAGCCGGCCTCGGGAACGGCGCCGCCGTTGCGGCTGTCCCGGTTCACCGCCTCCGGCTCGAAGTTCGGGAGTTTCGGATCGACGCGCTGCGAGCCGACCCAGGTGGCGCCGCCGGGCACCAGCACGAGCACCACCGGCCGGCCGGCATCGTCGAACACGAGGTGACGGGAATCATCGCGGGCGGGGACGACCACGTCGGGCTCCAGGATCGCGAACTCCTGCAGCCTCGAGTCCGGGTCCGGCCCGAGCGGTACCAGGCCGACGATCGGCTCGATCCGGAGTCCGAGGTCGGAGTCGATCTCTGCGACCGCCCGGAGCCACTCGTCGCGGTACGCGCGCACGCTGCGATCCTCCAACTCCGACGCCCAGCCGCGCAATGCCGCAATCTGCGCCAACACGCCGTCGGGACCCGTGAAGTCGTCTCGCAAGGCGACGAGTTCGGTCAAGGCTAGCTCCAGCGACGCGTCGAGGGTCGAGCCGAACTCCCAGGCGGGTTCGCGTGCCGCGACCGGCCGGCCGTGTCGTCGTCGCAGGTCCCGGAGTTCGCCGACGACCGGCTCGACCTCGAGTAGCCAGGTCCGGGCGTCCTCCAACCAGGCATCGTGATCCACCACCCGGTCGGGCCGGAACGGCCACAGTCCCGCGGTCCGCTCGAGTAACCGGCGTCCGCGCCGGGTGGCCTCGAGTCGACTGAAACCCTGCAGATTGCGCTCTGCCTCCAGGTAGAACGCGACGATCACGGCGAGCGCGACCGACGCGCCGAGCACCATCGCCGCCACGCCACCGACGACCATCCGGTGCTTCGCGACGAACTTGCGCAGCCGGTAGCGCGCGGTCCGAGGCCCGGCCACCACGGGGTCACCTTCGAGGTATCGACGCAGATCCGCGGCGAACTCGGAGACGCTCGCATAGCGGCGTTCGCGCTCCTTCTCGGTCGCACGCGTGGTGATCCAGTCCAGGTCGCCCCGCACAGCGGAGCGCAAGGTGGAAGGCTCGAGGCGTCGTCGGTTGGCGATCTCCGCGACCCGATCACCGAGCGACGAGAGGCGGGTGCTGGGAGTCGGCGCCTCGCGCTCCCGCAGTATGCGCAGCATCTCGAGCAGACCGGCACGTCGGAGTTCCACCGGGTCGAAAGGCAGCACGCCGACCAAGAGCTCGTAGAGGACCACCCCCAGCGCGTAGACGTCGGTGCGGATGTCGACCCTTGCGTCCGACTCCACTGCCTGCTCCGGGCTCATGTATTCCGGCGTCCCGAGGAGCTGACCGACCTCGGTGAGGTCGACGCGGTCCAGCAGCGAGACGTCCGTCGACTTGGCGAGACCGAAGTCGATCACCTTGACCGACGGCCGGCCGTCGACCTCGTGTACGAGCAGGTTGCCGGGTTTGAGATCGCGGTGGATCAAGCCCTTCTGGTGGGCGTGATGAACGGCCTCGCAGATCTGCACCAGGAGTTCGACCCGTCCGCGAATGCCGAGACTGTGGCGATCGCACCAGGACGACAGTGGTTCGCCATCCACGTATTCCATCGCGAACCACAGCCGACCGTCGGCCTCCGTCCCCGCTTCGTAGACCCGCGCGATACCCGGGTGCTCGAGCATCGCCAGGGCCTGTCGTTCGGCGCGAAAGCGCTCGGACACCTGCTCGCTCGCGAGATGCGAGCGGATCCGCTTCAGCGCCACCAACCGCTTCACCGGTCGTTCCTGAGCGGCGAGGAACACCTCGCCCATGCCGCCCTCACCGAGACGACGCAGGATCCGGTAGCCACCGATGTGGCGGGGAAGACCGGTCTGCACCCAGCCCGCCGCGATCAGCGGCCGAACCCGCTCGACCAGCCGAGCGGCCACGGCGTCCGGCTGTTCGGCGCAGATCTCGTCGAAGGCAACCATCCCGCGGTCCTCGATCTGCTGCAGGCAGTCCGCGAGCAACGTTTCGAATTCGAGCTGCTGCGCGTCGGACGGCTCACGAGCATCCTCCCTGGGGTTCACGTTCGATAGTTCCTCCGCGACTCAGCCGCCCAGCAACAGCGTGTCGACGTCCACACAGAGCCGGGCTCCCGTCTTGGTCTCCAACACCGCAGCAACGGTGTGCTCGCCGGCTCCCAGTGCCGAGACATCGCCCTCTTCGTAGAACTCCATCCGCAACCAGTCTGGGTCCGGAGCGCCGAAGGTGTCGCGGGCCTCTGGCGCCGAGCAGCTCGCGAAATCGGTGATCCGCTGGCCGTCGATCCACAGCTCGACCTTCTCGATCGGGCCGTGCGCCGCAGGCACGGCCAGGAAGCCGCCGACCCAGCCATGGCCCGGTCTCACCTCCCGGACCTTCTCCAACCGGCCATAGGCGACCGGCGGCAACGTCAGTCCGGCCAGCCCGGGCGCGGCCTGGCGGCGGGCGACATGGACGTCGTGATAGTACCAGAGCGCGCGCTCGACCGAGGCGACCTGGGTGGCGCCGGCCTGCTTCGCGATCTCCTGGACCAGACCGACGTCGACGTAGGTCGAGGCATACTCGCTGAGCGGCAGGTAGTCGATCGGGCTCGCTTCCCGGTAGGTGAACCCGCTCGGGTCACGGTCGGCGGCGGCGATCCGGCCCGGTCCGTGGGTGGTGAACACCAGCGACCCGCCCGGCGTCAGCATCTCCAGCAGGCGCCGCATCCAGGCGTCGAAGCGCTCGCGCGGCAGGTGGGTGAACAGCGAGCCCACGAAGATCAGATCGAAGCTGCGCGGGACCTCGACCTTGGCAGGATCGAAGTCGGAGCCGAACCAGGGGGTGCCGAACTCCCGGTTGCAGAACTCCATCGACGTCTCGGCGATGTCGGAAACATAGACCCGGGAAGGCTCCAGCTCGGCGACGAGGTAACGGGTCAGCCGTCCCCAGCCGGCCGCGAAGTCCAGTACCGCGTCGAGCCCCGCCAGCGGCCGACCGATCGCCGCCTGGACGTGCTGCAACAGGCGGAACGCCGCGCCTCCGGTCAAGAAGTAGTCGACCAGGTGGTGGTCGGGCCGCCGGGCGTGACGGACGACGGTCTTCCACATCTCGTCGCCGGTGTCGACGTGGCGGCTCAGGCCCGGTCCGTATCCGTTCCGGGCGAGATGCTCCTCGAGCAGGCGTTGGGGGCGTTCCAAGTTCGTGTCGGTCCTCTGGCTCGAAGTCTAGAAGGCCGGGTCACGGGCGGCATCCCGAACCAGTCGGCGATTCCACCGGGGAGCCGCCCCGCTACGCTCTGCGCCTGCCCATGGGTCGACGGTCCGGACTTCCGCTGATCGGTTGGCGTGAATACGTCTCCCTTCCCGATCTGGGGGTCCGCTCGATCAAGGCCAAGATCGACACGGGCGCCCGATCGTCCTCGATCCACGCATTCGGGTTGGAAGTCGGCACCCAACGGGGCGCCCGAGTTGCTACCTTCGAGGTCCATCCCCATCAGCGGAGTGCGCGCGGCGCGGTCGAGGTGACCGCGGAGATCATCGACGAGCGCTGGATCCGCAGTTCGACCGGGCATCGACAGCTCCGGGTCGTGGTGTGGATGGACCTGGAGCTCTACGGCCAACGCTGGACGTCGGAGGTCACCCTGGCGCGGCGCGACCAGATGGGCTTCCGGATGCTGCTGGGCCGGGAGGCCGTGCGCGGTCGATTCCTCGTGGATCCCGCCGCGTCCTACCTGGCCGGCCGCCCCAAGCCGGCCTGAGGCGCCGAGACGCGCCCTGGACCCCACCCCCCTGACATGAAGATCGGCATCCTTTCCCGCCGTCGCTCGCTGTACTCCACGACCCGCCTCGACGAGGCCGCGCGCGAGCGGGGCCACGACGTGCAGGTCCTGGACTACCTGCGCTGCTCGATGGGCCTCGCGAGCCACCGTCCCGCCGTGGTCTACGGCGGCAAGTCGCTCGAGGGCTTCGACGCGGTGATCCCGCGGATCGGCGCCCAGTACACGTTCTACGGCACCGCAGTGATCCGGCAGTTCGAGAGCACCGGGGTCTACTCGGTGAACTCGTCGCTGGCGGTGAGCCGCTCGCGCGACAAGCTGCGTTCGCTGCAGATCCTGTCCGCCAAGGGCGTCGGCCTGCCGGTGACCGGGTTCGCACACTCCACCAAGGACATCGGCAGCATCATCGATCTGGTCGGCGGGGCACCGCTGGTGGTCAAGCTCCTCGAAGGCACCCAGGGCATCGGCGTGGTGCTCTGCGAGACCCGCAAGGCCGCGGAATCGGTGATCGAGGCGTTCCGCGGTCTCGACGCCAACATCCTGGTCCAGGAGTTCATCAAGGAGGCCGAAGGGGCCGACCTGCGCGCGTTCGTGGTCGGCGACAAGGTCGTCGCCTCGATGAAGCGGCAGAGCGCGCCGGGCGAGTTCCGCGCCAACATCCATCGTGGCGGCAGCGCCGAGAAGGTCCGGCTCACGCCCGAAGAGCGCAGCACCGCCGTCCGTTCGGCCAAGGCGCTCGGTCTCGGCGTCGCCGGCGTCGACCTGTTGCGCGCCAACCACGGTCCGGTGGTCATCGAGGTGAACTCGTCGCCGGGACTCGAAGGCATCGAGCAGTCCACCGGCATCGACGTCGCCGGCAAGATCATCGAATTCATCGAGAAGAACGCCCGGTCCGGAAACCGCCGGGATCGGATCAAGGCGTGAGCACCAGGCGGGCACCGCGCGCGCGACCGGAGCGCGAACCCTTCGAGATCGCGGGAGTCCGGGTGGAGGCCGGCAAGAGCCTCGACCTCGACGTGTTCGGTGCGCGCCTGCCGGCCGGAGGTGATCTGACGATTCCGCTGCGGGTGCTGCACGGCCGCCGCGACGGCCCGGTGGTGTTCGTGAGCGCCGCGATCCACGGCGACGAACTCAACGGAGTCGAGATCGCCCGCCGCCTGCTCGCCGAGGTCCGCCCCGGACGACTCGGCGGGACGTTGCTCGTCGCGCCGCTGCTCAACGTGTTCGGTTTCCTCAACCGATCGCGCTACCTGCCCGACGGCCGCGACCTCAACCGATCGTTCCCCGGCTCGAACCGCGGCCCCCTGGCCTCGCGCCTCGCCCACGCGTTCCTCACCGAGGTCGTCTCGCGGGCCCGTGTCGGCATCGACCTGCACACCGCGACCCGCGGCAGGACCAACCTGCCGCACATCCGGGCGGATCTCGACGATCCGTTCACCCGCGACTGCGCCGCCGCGTTCGGCGCCCCGCTGACCCTCCACAGCAAGAGCCTGGACGGCTCGCTGCGGGCAGCGGGTCGCAAGAGCAACACTGCGGTGATGGTCTACGAAGGCGGTGAGGCGCAGCGTTTCGACGAGTCGACGATCTCGACCGGCCTGCGGGGGGTGCGCCAGGTCCTGGCCCACCTCGGCATGCTGCGCAAGAACGTCCGCTCGACCTGGTCGACGGTCTCCCGCCAGTCGGCCTGGGTCCGGGCACCGCGCGGCGGCATCCTGCGGCTGACCGTGCGGCTCGGCTCCTCGGTGTCGAAGGGCGCGGTCATCGGCGAGGTCGCCGACGCGCTCGGCCGCGATCCGGCAGCGGTCAAGGCCACGGTCAGTGGCCGGGTGATCGGGATGCTGCTGGACCCCTCGGTGCATCAGGGCGACGCGGTGGTGCATCTGGCTCTCCCCGAGTCCGAACCGCTGCGCTGGGACGCGCCGTTCAGCGAGTCGCGCGAACGCCGGCGTTGATGCGGGTCGCGGCCCAGGCGAGGCACACCACCGCGGCACAGGGCAGGCCGAGCCCGCCGTACCAACGCCAGCCGAGCAACCAGACCCACGGCACGGCCAGCAGTCCGAGCGCTGTGCGACACGACCAGGTCGAGATCCGATCCTCGGCGCGGGGCGCGACCAGCACCAGACCGGCGAACGCGAACTGCAGGTCGTTCGGCCAGGCGCTCGGCACCAGCAACGGCACGCCGCAGAGCGCGAGCGGCACCGCGTCGACAGCGCCCGCACGGGCGCGCGCCACCCAGGCGAACCAACCGAGCGCCGCGAGTTGGCCGACCGGTAGCAGCCAGACGTCGAGCCCGGCCCGCGCGCCGGCCGGAACCCGGAGCCAGCGCTCGGCGACGTGCACCACCGACTGCGAGTTCGGGTCGACGGCGAACTGATCGAGCATGCGGCGGACGTCGTGGACCAACGCCGACGCCAGATCGAGGGTCGCCGCCGGACCGAGCCACAGCGCGGGGAGTCCGAGCGCGAGCAGCGCCCCCGAGCCGCACGCCGCCAACCGCGACCGCCAGGACGGCAGGGCCGCGACCGCCAGCACCGCCCAGGGTTTGCACGTCATCGCGAGGCCGAGGAGCAGCGCCGCGAGGCCGATCCTCCGGCGCACGATCGCCAGGCCGGCAGCGAGCGCGAGGCACGTCGCGAAGGTGCTCGACTGGCCCCACTTCAACGCGTGCAGGGTAGGCACCATCCCGAAGAAGGCGACACCGAGCCACGCCGCGGGCCACGCAGGCACCTCGGCCGCGCCGCTTCGCAGCTCGCGGCGCAGCGCGACGATCAGGCCGAGCGAGGCGAGCAGCGCGAGTACCGTAGCGCCCACGTACAGCTCCCAGGGCCGACCGCTCGCAGCGAGCCCCGCCATCGCCACCGCCATCCCCGGCGTGAGTGTGCCGCCAGGCACGTGCTCGATCTCGCCAACGAGCAACCGCTCGCCGAACGGTAGATAGAAGCGCGCGAAGTCGGCGAACAGCGCGTCGCCGTGGTCGACGGAACGCACCGCCAGCAGCGGATCCCCGCCGAGCAGCACACCGCCCAGCGCGAGCGCGGCCACTGCGATCAGGACACCGACGACGACTGGGAGGCGGGCTTCGATGCCGCTCAGTCTGGCGGGTCCCGGGGCGCGAGCAAGCGGGGGTTCCCCGCCGCGTCGCCGGTCAGCCGCCCGACCGCACCACGCCGACGATGCGGTCGGGATTCTCGGCGTGCAGGCACGCCTCCTCGACGGTGATCTGGTGGCGCAGCAGCAGGTCGCGCAGGGAGCCGTCGATCGTGCACATGCCGAGCCCCTGGCCCTCGGCCATGATCTCGCGCAGGCGCTGGAACTTCGCCAGTCGGATCTGCTCCGCGGCCTCCAGGTTGCGCACCAGGACCTCGAAGACCGGCACCCGACCGTCGCCGTGGCGACGTCGGAGCAGGCACTGGCCCACCGCGCCGATCAGCGCGTCGGCCAGCCGTTCGCGCAGCAGCGCCTGTTCCAGCGGTGGAGCCAGCTCGGTGAGCTGCTGCAATGCCGAGGGAACCGAGCGCGCCTCGCAGGTGGCCAGCACCAGCATGCCGCGTTCGGTGGCGTCCAGCACGGAGCGCACGTCGGCCAGGGTCTCCAGCTCACCGACCGCGAGCACGTCGACGCCCTGCACCGCGGCATCGCGGACGCCGGCCGCGATCGACGCGACGTGCACCCCGACCTCGCGGTGGTGGACCAACGCGTTCTGCGGCCGGTAGACGTTGCTCACCTGGCGCTCGATATGCACCACGTGCGCGGAGCGCTGCCGGACGATCTCCTCGACCAGCGTGGCCAGCGTGCTGCGCCGGCCGGAGCCGACGAAGCCGGTCATCAGCAGCAGTCCGCGGCGTCGCAGGCCGACCAACTCGGTGAGCACACCCGGCAGACCGAGACCGTCGCAGGCCGGCGAACGCTCGGGAACGGCGGTGAACACGATGCCGAGCCCGGCCACGCCGCGGGTCACGGTGGTGCGGAACCGTTCGCCTTCCTGGCTGGTGTAGAGCAGGTCGACCGAGTGCCCGGCCGCGACCTGTTCACGCTGGTCGGCGAACAGCAGCTCCCGCGCGAGACCGTCGAGCAGCACCGCGGTGGGGATCTCCTCGTCGGACAGGGGCACCACCGCGCCCTTGAGCCGCATCCATGGCTGCAGGCCGGCGTGCAGGTGCAACGAACTCGCGCCGCTGCGCGACGAACCGGCGAGCAGTTCCTCCAGGCGAGGACGATCGAGGCTCATGGCGTGACCTCCTGCGTGGGCTCGACCCCCGGAGCGGCACTGCGCCGACCGCTCTCGACGTGCGCCAGCACGGTCGACTTGTCGAATGCGAACTGAAAGGCCTCCTCGAAGCGGATCCGCTGCGCGGCGAGCAGGCGCACCAGGTCCGCGTCCATCGAGTGGCCGTTGCGGCGATCGACCGCGCGGAGCAGGGACTGCAACCGGTCGAGGGCGCCGCTGCGTAGCAGCTCGCGCGCGACGTCGTCGAACCACAGCAATTCGGTGGCCACGGTCGCCCCGCGGGCATCGGCGCCGCTCACGACCTGCACCGCCAGCACGCCTCGGAGGTTGGCCGCGAGCACCCGCCGGGTCCGGGCCTGTTCCGCATGCGGCAGCGCGCGCAGCGTGCGCCGCAGGCACGCCGACGCCGACGGAGCGCGGAAGCCCGCGACCACCAGCCGCCCCGAACTCGCGGCGTGGGCCGCGATGTCGAGGGTCTCGGCATCGCACTCGGAGACGAACAGCACGTCGTGACCCTCGCGGAGACCGGCCCGCAGGGCTGCCGCAGCGCTGGGACCACCATCGCCGATCCGCCGACCGACCACCATCGCTCGGGCACCGTCGTCTGGCTCGTCACCCGAATCGTCGCTTCCGGACCGCGATGCCGCGGCGCCGACCGACGTCGCGGAGAAGCCGGGCAGCGGGTATTCGAAGCTCTCGTCGAGGACGAGGATCGAACGACCGGGAACGCGGGCGGCCTCCCACAGCAAGGTCGCCATGGATTCGGTCAGGCCACCACCGGACTCGGCGGCGACCACCAGCAGGCCGTCACGAGAGGCGACCGTCTGCAGCACGCGTTCGTCGAAGGCCTCGGGCGCACGGACCGCGGCCGGGTGAAGGCGGACCACCACCGAGGTGCCGTCGAAGTGTCGGAACGCGCTGATCCGGCCGCGGGCCGACCATCCACCCTGCAGCGGCATGGTGAGCGCCTGGCGAGAGGCCAGCCGCTCGAGCACGTCGAGACCCATCTGGCCACGTATGAACTCCCAGACCAGGGGGCCTTCGACCGGCTCGTCGGCGAGGAGCACGAACCGACCGGTGACCCGAGCAACCGGACGCCGCCCCTCGGCCAGCACCAGCTCGCTCGCGCCCAGGTCGACCGCCGCGGTCAAGAACCGGCCGACGTCGCCGCTCTCGACGTGGAGGGTGGCGAACCGCGACGCGCGGCGCACCTTCTGCAACTCCAGCAGCTCACGGAGCGTGGACTCGCGGATCACCCCCTGCTCCACGAGGATCTGACCGAGCGGACGTCGCTGCGCGCCGGCCAGGGACTGCAGCTCCAGGCAGTGTCGGAGCGCCTCCTCGGAGACGATGCGGGTCTCCAGGAGCAGGTTGCCGAGTCGAGTGTCTTCCATCCGCGGGTCGTCGCCAGTGTCGGCGAACCTCTCATCGAACCGACCGCGATCCCGCCTTGAGCGCGGTGGATCACCTGCGCAGTCGGGCCACGAGGTCGGCGGCGCTGCCCGACCAGTCCCCGAGGACCTCCTCGCGCTGCGGGTCGCCGGGCCGAAACACCACCGGACCATCGAGCCTCACCTCGCCGTCGGCGGCGATGCGCGCTCCGACGGCGACGAGCAGCCGCCGATCCCCGATCTCGCCGCGCAGCGGGCCGAGGTCGAGGGTCCGGTCGGCGAAGCGTCCCGTCGCCGCGAGCAGGAGCACGCCGCCACCGAGGTCGACGCGCACCTCTTCGAGATCGAGCCCGTGCCAGAGACCGGCGAGGCCGAGCGGAGCCGTGGAACTCGCTGGCACCGCCCGCGCGGCGCGCCACGCCGGCCGCCCCGCCTCGGCAGCGAACCGCAGCCCATGGAGTTCCTCGACGGTGGGCAGGACCCGGCCCGCGACATCGCCGGGATGCGAGAGCCCGCCCGGGTGCGAGGCGCTACCGAGGTCTGACGCCGGACGGAGCCGAACCGCGAGCAGCACGCCGACCGACACGGCGAACCAGGCAGCGACGACCGTCAGGTCACGGCGCACGGCAGCCGCCGGATGACGGGGATGCAGGAGCCGCGTTCACAATCGGATGAGGAACGAACGGGTGACGTCGATCCCGGCCTCGACCGTGCCGCGGGTCCGCACCGACTCGGCCCGCGCGCGCACCGCCCGGTCGCCGACCGGCTCGTCGGGGCCGTAGAGCCCGAACCGGTCCAGAACCACTTCCAACACGTTGCCGCGATGCGCCGCGGTGCCGGCGACCTCGCGGATCCGTCCGTCGAGCAGCACCCGGAGCGCCGGCCCTTGGCGCGTGGGCAGCACCTCGACCAGCAGCGAATCGCGGAAGCTGCGGTTCGCGACACCCCGTAGCTCGAACGAGTAGACGGTGGCCTGGTCGTCGCGAGGAGCGATCGGGCCGTCGGCGAGGTCGAGGCGGAAGGCCACCGTGTCGGCGCTCTCGGCGCAGAATACTCGCTCGATGTCGGTGGCCGGCAACGCTGCGCCGGCCACGTCGGCGATCGGGTCGGCGGGGAGGAGGGCCTCCGCGGCGGCGGGCCAGTCGGTGAGATCACCGTCGGCCACGACGACCGCCTGCGGGGGATCGAGTCGATCGACGAGACCGAGCACGTCGATGGCATCGGCGGTGGTCCACTCGGGACACAGTCCACCGAAGGTCGGATCGGGGAGCGACGCCGCCAACGGCAGGAAGCGGAACACCTGCGGGGCGAGCAGTCGGGGATCGAGTGCACCCGATGCGAGCGGACGGAGGAAGTCGACCAGGAGACTGCCACCGATGCGGCCATCGAGCAGGATGCGCGTCGGGCCGTCGCCCTGCAGGGAGGCGGAAGCACCGGACACGTTGGCACGCCACAGGTCGAAGCGTTCCGGCGTGAACGAGGCGGGCAGGATCAGCAGGTCGTCCTCCTGATCGTCGGTCTCGGCGGCGACCAGTTCGAAGGCCTGCAGCCAGTCGAACAGCGCGGCGCGCAATGCATCGATCGTGCGTTGGTCGGGCGTCGAGCGCAGCGTGCCGAGAGCCGGCTCCAGACGCAGCGCGTCCTCCAGCGACGGCTGCTCGCCGACGACCTGCCGGGTGAAGAAGTTGGCATCGAGACCGAGATCGAGGTCGGCAGCCAACTCGACCAGGGCGACGGTCGCGGCCAGCAGCGAGCGCAGGAACAGCACGTCGGCGGCGTCCAGCTCCCGATCTCCGGGGAGCCCGCGAAGCAGCGGCGGGAAGCGGACCACCAGACTGCTGGTGGCCGGCACCGCGTCGAGATCGGCGAGCGACAGCTCGAGGACCGACAGGAACCGTTCGCGCAGGAAGGTCAGGATCTCGGCGTCGCCCGGCGCGGTCGCGGGCACCTCGAAGCGCGCGGGCCAGGTGCCGGTGCGCAGCCGTGCGGCCAGGGACCGGCTGCGCACGTCGAATCCGATCCGCTCCAACACCTCGCCGACGCTGTCGAGACCGTCGGTGTCGTCACGCCGATCGTTCAACGCCACCAGCACCCGCGAGACCGCCCGGAACACGTTCGCGGCGGGCGAGAAGGGGTCGGCGAGCTGGGCTTCCGCGAACAGCAGGTCGGCCTCGACGACCGACGCATCGGTCAGTCGGGACAGGCTCTCGAAGCCGAGCTGGACCAGACGGATCGCATCCTCGGGCAAGCGGGCCCGGTCGAGGATGCGGACCTGCAGATCGGTGAGGCTCCGGACCTCGGCCCGGAACACCTTGGTGTCCTCGCTGTAGCCACCGAACTCGGCCGCGATCCCGAACCGACCGGCGCCATCCCCCGAACGCGCGGTCGGACGTTCTTCCGGGGGTCGGCTGGCGACGAACAGATCGTCGGGCGAACGGAAGCGCGGCAGCGGCACCGGCACTTCCAACAGGGCCGGCAACCGCAGGGTCCCGACGTCGGGGCGGATCTGGATCCGGTAGCTCGGCGACAGGTCGGAGGTGTCCGGCACGTCGATCGACGCACCGACGTCGATGCGGATCTCCACCAACCGCTCCAACGCGCCCGGCGGGATCTCGAGCCGGAACCCCTGCAGCGTGGTCCCGCCGTCACCCCGCAGCGTGCCGCCACCCGGACCGACCTGGGAGACGATCCGGCCCGAACCGACCGGCTGGTCGAGCGGTGACCCACCGCCGCCACAAGCCGTGGCCAGCACGAGGCATCCGAGGAAGCCGAGGGACGACGGTCGGATCGGGGAGCGGAGGAGCGGGAACACCGCAACCGATGATCGCGCCGTCGGCGGGGAGTGTCGAGAGGCGCGGTCCCGAGTGGGGAACCGTCGGCGAACCAGAGGCGCGACCCGCCGCACCGCAAGCGGCACCCGGAAGCAGGGACACGGGACGCGTTCCGATCCTGGGCGCGAGGGCACGGGCTGGGCGCAATGGTCTCCCGTGACCCGGCCTCCAGGGCCGGACCGGGTCGGTTGTCACTCCAGAAATTCCCGCTACGTCTTCACACTCTCTTCTCGGCCGGGTCCGACCCTGCCGGATCCGCACATCCAACGCGGATCCCATCTTCCCCACCCCATCCCATCACGATGCAGCGTTCCATCCTCACCGGCGGCCTCGTCGCCACCACCCTCCTGGCCGGCGGCCTCGTCGCCCAGGAGTCCCTCGTCCTGGCAGGCTTCAGTCGCTCTGGCGGACCGGCGGTCAGCGGCAACTCCTATCCGATCTCCCGCCACGTCGACCTCGATGGCGACGGCTTCCTGTCGGAGGGCACCGACGAGCTGTTCCCGTTCCTGGAGGTCAGCTACGCCGGCACTCCGCCCGGATCGGCCGACTCGTACATCTCCGACATGGATTGGGTGCGGGAAGGCATGCAACTGGCCTTCTACGTCGCCGACTCCTCGGAAGGCCACATCACGCGGGGCGTCGACGCCAACAACGACGGCATCCTGCAGGCCGGTGAGTGCACGCAGTTTTTCGACTTCGCGAGCGGGTTCTCGCCAGACGGCATCGCGGTGTATCGCGACCAGAACGCCGCCAACCCGCAGACCATCATCTACGTGGCGCAGGACGACAGCGCCTCGACGTTCGGCCCGGGCATCCACCGGCTCGTCGACCTCAATGGTGACGGCGACGCGACCGACGCGGGTGAGCAGACCCTGTTCGTCGGCGGTTCGAACCTGTCCGTCAATGGAGTGAATGGCGCGGTGACCCTCGCCAGCCACTTCTGGGAGCAGGTCCACACGCTGCAGGACGGCACCGTGATCGCCTTCGCCCGCGCGTCCAGCGGCGCGAGCACCGCCAACCGGGCCGAGGAGTGCTGCTGGTACGCGTTCACCGACAACAACGGTACGGCCAGCGCCTCGGTGCTGTTCAAGCCGTCCCAGGTGATGACGCCGACCGACCCGGCATACACCTCCGGCGCCGCCTATATCCCGACGCACCCGGAGTTCGACGTCGGCGGTCGCTTCCCGCAGTGGGACGTGGTGGTCAGCAATGCGACGGCCAGCAAGTGGTGGAACAACGTCGAGTACTTCGCCAAGGCCCCGACCAACACGATGGGTCCGAACGAGTACTACTTCGGCGCATCGTACAACTCCGGCTTCGTGTTCACGAACCCGGGCGGCACCGACGTCCACGGCCTGTTCTACAAGTGGACCGACCTCGACGGCGACTTCCGGGTCGGCACGAACGAGATCTCGCTGTTCGCGAACTTCTCGAACTCGCTGAACCCGATCGATGGCGTCCCGTCGTTCACCTACACGATCGCCGGCAACACCGTCACCGACCTGTACGACCGGACCTTCGGGATGGACTTCGCCGACGACTCGCTGTGCATGTGCTGGGGCCTCACGGCGCCGGCCGCCAAGCACGCGTTCGCGATGGAGGACCTGAACGGCAACGGTTTCATCGAGACCGGTGAGGCCCGGAGCCTCTGGGAGCACCAGGGCACCGGCTCGGGCAGCCACGTGTGGAGCGCCGGCTTCGGCCCGTTCGTGAAGGACTGGCTGTCGTTCGACACCGGCCTGATGCCGGGCCCGTTCCCCACCGGCCTCGCCCCTTACGGCCAGGGTTGCGCCAGCCCGGTCAACGGCTTCGCCCCGGTGAGCAGCGCGCGCGGTGGACTGCCGACCCTCGGCAATGCCGGCTTCGCGCTCGAGGTGCAGCGCGCCCCGGTCGGCACCCAGAACTACCTGTTCTTCGGCGCGGGCCAGACCTCGGTGCCGCTCCCGACGACGGTCGCTCCGGCCGGCTGCAACCTGCAGCTCCAGCTGATCGTCGGCGGCTTCGGCCCGGTCACCGCCGGCGCCGACGGCATCGCGTCGTTCCCGCTGCCGCTGCCCACCGACCCGAGCCTGATGGGCGTCACGTTCGAGACCCAATGGGCCACCTTCGTGTTCGGCGCGGCGACCCTGCGGCTGAGCAACGGCCTGAGCATCACACTGCAGTGATCGAAGAGACACCCTGAGCCAGGTAGAGCCGTGATCTGGGTCCTGTAGCGCTCCCGTCTCGGCGGTGAGCGCGGTCGGGCAGTCGACGGCCGCCCGACCAAGACGTGAGCGCGGGTCGCCAGGACTGCGAGCCAGACGCCTGCACCCCCATGCGGAGCGGTCCCACGACCTGCGGTTGACCAGGGGTTCCCGACTCACGGGGAGGGCGCTAGATTGCGCCGATTCGGTCGATCCGAGGTCTCTTCGAGGCCTCGGCCCGGTCGCCTCATCACCACGTCAACCTCTCTCGCGCGGCCCGACTCGACCCCGCTGGGCCGGCTCGGCAACCCTCGCACCCGACCATCGGGCTTCCGTCGGAAAGGCCCGAGAACCGCGCCGGAGAGAGCATCAAGACCTGCCAGACCGGCAAGCCCCATGCCTACAAAGACGCTCAAGTCGTCCAAGGCCGCGCGGTCCCAGACCGCGGGCGCATCCCGCAAGTCCGCCAGTTCGTCCAAGTCCAACGCTCGGGACAAGGCTCCCAAGAGCGTGAGTCGTCGCCCGGGCCGCGGCGGCGTCGCCGCCACGCCGCAGACCCCGCAGATCTTCGGCCGCTGCGGCGGTCGTCCGCTCCTGACCGCGGTCGAGCGCGACGTGTGCGATCGATTGACCTCGCTCGGTGTCGCCCACAGTCACCGACCACGCCATTTCGAGATCACCCTCGAAGACGGCACGTTGGCGGCGTTCGCTCCTACCATGGTCGTGCGGGGCCGCGGCCGCGAAGGCAAGACCGTGCTCGTGGAGACGACCGAGGCTGCCAACGATCCGAACCTCCACAAGGTTCGGGCGTTCCGCAAGCAGTACGGCCTCGAGTTCTACGTGAGCCTGATCGCTCCGGAGGAGGCGCTCGACGACGTGTCGCTGTCGACCTACGACGAGGCCGCCTCGCTGCTCGAGATGCACACGGTGCTCGGCCGCCTCGCCGACTGAAACCCAGGCCGATCGCCGGGTCCGCGCCGGGGACCCGCGACCGAGATCGATCGGTGCCGTTCGGCGGCGTCCCGGCTTTGACCCTTCCCGGCGCGGGCTTTCGGCAGTATCGTGCTCGCCCTGTTTCTCGAACCACGCGAGCCCCATACAGCTTTGGCCGAGCCCGACTTCCTCTCGCTCGTCCGGAACCGCGACCACGACGGCCTGTCCACGGCCTGGGACGCGGCAACCTCCGAACCCGGCGATGTCGAGATCTATTCCCAGACGCTCACCGAGCTCTGCGACCGCAGCCAGCATGCGGTCGCACTCGATCTCGGGACGCGGATGGTGGACGCCCTCGAGCAGAAGAACCGCCTCGAGGATGCGATCACCCTGGGATCCGCGGTCATCCGCAAGGACGCCCACAGCGAGAGCTTCGCGCGCAATGTGCTGGGATTGATCGAACGACACTTCGGCAACGAGCCGTGGTACGACGTGCTGCGCTCGATCAGCGGCCTCTCGACCGACAATCTGAGCCGCGACGCCTTCGGCACCTTCGACCGGGCCCGGCGGATGACGCCGGGCCTCGTCGTGTACCACCGTGCCGGCTGGAACGAGGGCCTGGTGAAGGGCCTCGATCCGGACGAGCGGACGCTGGAGATCGCGTTCGTCGGCGGGCAGGAGAAGGCCTTCCCGCTCGACCGCGCGATCGAGACCTTGCGACCGCTGGAGAAGGACGATCTGCGCGCGATGCGCCTGCTCGACCCCGAGCAGCTACAGCAGACCGCGGAAGCCGACCCGCCGGCGCTGATCCGGATGGCCGCGAAGATCTACCGCGGCACGATCACCAGCACCCAGGTGAAGTCCGAGCTGTCGCCGTCGGTGATCCCCACGAAGAAGTGGGCCGGCTGGTGGAAGAAGGCCAAGACCGCCGCTTCCAACGACCCATGGCTGGAGGTCGCCGGCTCGAAGACCCGTCCGGTGTTCGAACTGCGCAAGCAGCCGTTGTCGCTGATCGCGGAAGCCGAGAAGCGCTTCGGCCACTGCCAGAACGTGCCCGAGGTGATCGAGACCTGCCGCGAGTACCTCGCGCGCGGCGTCGACGACGCGGGCAAGGCGCAGATCCTCGATCTGACCCAGGCGCAGGTCGAAGCCGAGGTCGCGAAGAACAGCGACACGCCGGCCCACCTCCTCGACGGCATCCTGTTCCTCGAGGAGCAGGGCCGAACGCCCTCGGTCTCGGCCGCACACGAGGTCAAGCAGCTGGTGCTCGGTGAGGACGGTGCGTTCTCGCCCGAGGCCTTCGACAACCTGGCGACCCAGGAGTCGAAGGAACACGCGGTTCGGCTGCTGCCCGAGGCACTCGGCGAGAGCTGGGCCGACCACTGCGCCGAGACCCTGATCCGCTTCCCGGCCCCGCTCGTGGAGCAGGTCGCCGGGATGCTGACCGACGCGAAGCACGGCGCCCGTCTCGTGACCCTGTGGCCGCAGGTCGCGCCGTTCCCGCGCAAGCACCCGACCGTCACCTACCTGCTGGCCCGGCTCTACGCCGACGGGGTGTTCGAGGGTCGCGAGGAGGCTCCCGAGCTGCTCTCGCTGACCCGCGTGGTCATGCACCTGTGCCGGGTGGTCTCGAAGGAGCGCAAGAGCGACGAGGCGATGGCCCGCATCCGGGCCCGGGTGACCAGCCTGATGGTCGGCCGTCGCAACCTGCTGGGCCGCGCCATGGAGGTCGCCTCGCGTGACGACATCGCCGGCTTCCTCGGCATCGCCGAGCGCGGCGGCAGCGACTTCCCGCAGGAGATCACCGACGCGATCCTCCGGGTGGTGGCGGACAAGTATCCGGACATCACCAAGAAGCCGGAGAAGCCGTTCTGGCTGCTCGACGAGTTCGTCTACGTCACCGCGGCCGGACTCGCGCGGCAGAAGGAGGAGCACCGCGTCCTCGTCGACGAGAAGATCCCGCTCAACGCACAGGCCATCCACCAAGCCGCGTCGTACGGCGACCTCTCGGAGAACAGCGAGTGGGAAGCGGCGATGGAGGAGCAGCGCAACCTCACCGGCCGCGCCGAAGAGATGTCCCAGCAGCTGCGCAAGGCGCGGCTCATCGAGGACCAGGAGATCCCCGAGGGCAAGGTCGCGCCGGGCACCAAGGTGCACTTCCGCTACCTCGACGCCGCGGAGCACGACGGCGCCAGCGAGCGGACGATCCGGATCCTCGGCCCCTGGGACTGCATCGAGGAGGACATCGTCAACTACAAGGCACCGCTGGCGAAGGCGCTGCTGGGCCTCGAGGAAGGCACCGAGGCGGCGATCCAGGTACCCGAGGGCGAGCGTCGGGTCCGCATCGAATCGGTCGAGGCGATCGTCTGACGGGGCCGGTCGACTGTCCACCGGACAGACGACGTGACATGCCAACCGGGCCTGCAGCGGATACCCGCAGCAGGCCCGCGTCGCGTACCCTCCCGCCGACCGCCGCGGCGCTCCCCAGCTTCCGGGGAAGAACACCCGGACCGGTGCGGCCGGTTCCAGACCGGACTAGCGGCTGGTCGATCCAAGGCGAGCACTTGCCCCTACGCTGTGGGGACGAGTCGACCGCCGCCGCGGACGAGGAATGGAATGGACCTCGACGTGACGCGCGGCCGTCCCACCAACGCCTCCTCACCCAGGAGCCGCATGACCGGTCGTCCTCCCAACCCCGAGCAACCTGACGGTGCGCGTACCGTTGGCCTCTCGCTCTTGCTGCTCGCCTCGTTGCCGCTGCTAGGCACCGGCGGCTGCGTCGAGTCCAGCCGCACCTCGGGCGTCCGTGGTCGCTCCTCGACCGAGTTCCTGTTCGAGGGAACGCTGGGCCCCGAAGGAGGCGAACTGGTCGACGCGCGGTCGAACGCACTCCATCCGGGGTTGCGACTCAGTGTCCCGGCCGGAGCGCTCGATGAACAGACGACGATCCGCGCGTCGGTCCGCTACGGGGATCCCGCGTTCCCGAGCGCGGTGCAGGTCTTCGAGCTGACTCCCGCCGAACTGCGATTCGCGCTCCCAGTCCAGCTGACCATCGAGTACTCCGACGCTTACGACCGGACGCTCGGTGCGGTCTGGGGCAGCTCGCAGCTCGAGTTCTGGCGCACTTCGGGACGACCCGAGATCGACAGCAGTTCGCTGCGGACCGTGGTCCGCGATCCCGAGCGTCGCCTACTCACCGCGGAAACGGTGCGGCTCGGTCGCTTCTACGCGATGCACACTCCACTGCGGACGCTGATCCATCAGCCTGCACAGCTCGTCGACCCCGCTGAACCGGTCGCGGCATCGCTGCTGGACGGAGTCCTGGTCGCCGACCCCGTCGGCGCGTTGTCGATCCGGGTCGGGCAAGGCAGCTTGCAGTCGTTCTTCGCCAACGGTTCGGCGCAGAACCTGCTGGTCCTGCACGGCACCCTCGGATCCGCGGTGGTCCTCGGAACGCCGGCGAGCTACGCCGCCACCAGTCCCGAGGCGGCCTTCAACCGCGAGTTCACCAACGTCGTCGCGTTCGAGTATCCGAGCGCGCGGTCACTGGCCGAGAGCGGCAATCGACTCTACGACGCCCTGAGCAGCCGCGCCGGACCGAACTTCGGCTGCCGGGTCCTCGCGCACGGAGTGGGCGGACTGGTGCTACGGCACGCCCTGGAACGCTCCCACGTCGACACCTCGCGTGCAGGCTACGAGCCCGAAGACCCACCGCTCTCCAACTGGATCGACCGCGCGGTGTTCGTCGGCACACCCAACCGCGGCACCGATCTGCGGTCGTCGATCTTCGCACCGGTGCTCGAGGCCGCCCTGCCGAGCGATGCACCGTTCCTGCAAGGTCTGCTCGATCTGACCCCGGGATCCGGCTCCTTCTTGGAGAACCTGAACGCCGACCTGACCGAGCCCCCGATCCCCTACTTCGCGATCGCCGGTGACGTGGGAAGTGCCGGCAGCGACGGGGTCGTCGACGTCGACAGCGTGCTCGACACCGAGCAACGCACGACTCTGTCCTTCGACCGCTCCCAGGTTTTTGCCGGCCCGCTGTACGACCACCTCGGCCTGATCGCGTTCGCGGCCCGCACCGGCGTGGTGCCGCAGGCCCGCACCTGGCTGCAGGACGTGCCACCCAACGCGCGCCCGGTGGTCGGTTCGCTCGGCCAACCGATCCCCAGCGACCCGGGCAGCATCGCCGTGCCGTTCCGGCTCAGCGACGCGGACTCGGACGCCTGCCAGGTGATCGGCCAGTTCGCGATCGATGGCGGGCCGTTCCGTCTGGCATCCGCGGTCGACGTGGGCGCCGGACCGCAGCAACTACGGGGTACCCCCGCGCCCGGCAGTGAGCAGGTCTTCCACTGGGACGCGGCGCGCGACCTCGCCGGCCGGATCGAGCCGGCCCGGGTCACCTTCCGGATCCTGGCCGCCGACCAGCTCGGCCCCGGCTTCCCGGGCCAGACCGGCACGTTCGTGGTCCATGAGTTCTGACCACGGTCGGCTCGCAGGTGACCCGATTCGCCCCATGGACGTCCCTCGCATCTCGACGTGGCCCGCGTCTCGCGCCAAGCTCGCGGCGTGACCGCCTCGCCGACCGGACCGCGCACCCTCCACCTCGAACCCGCGCCCGGACACCGGATCGTCCTCGACCACCTGCCCGGCACCGCACCGCCGGTGGTGTTCCTCCACGGACTGACCTCGATCCGCGCCGGCGAGAAGAGCACGGCGCTATTCGACTGGGCCGCCCGCCGCGGCCACGAGGCCTGGCGCTTCGACTTCCGCGGCCACGGGGAATCGACCGCCACGGTCGCCGAGACCAGCCTCACCGACCTCGTCGACGATGCACTGGCAGTCCTCGAGGAATCCGGGCCGGCAGTGCTGTTCGGCTCGTCGCTCGGTGGACTGGTCGCCGCGTGGACCGCGGCCAAGCATCCCGAGTTGGTTCTCGGCCTCACGCTGCTCGCACCGGCCTTCCGCTTCCTTCCGCGTCTGCAGGCCCGGATGGACCCTCACACCGGCGCGGTCCAACTCGACCGCGCGCCGGACGCCCCGGAGGTGCGGTTCGACCAGGTGGTGTTCGACGACTTCGCCCGCCACGACGAGGATGCACTCCCCGGCCGCGTGACCTGTCCGCTGCAGGTATTCCACGGCACCCTCGACGACGTGGTACCGGTCGCCGCCTCGCGCGACTTCGTCGCCGCCGCCGCGAGCGCCCGGAAGGAGTTCCACGAACTGGGCGACGAGGACCACCGCCTCAACCGCCCGATCGCTGCGATCCTGGCCCACATGGCGCGCTTCCACGGATTGCCGGAACCAAGATGAGCCTGCCGCACAACCTCGCGCGGCTGGCCCTGGAGATCGAAGGCTGGCTCGAACTCGGCGCGGCAGAGCGGGCGCTGCGCGGGCTGCAGCCGCTGATCGCCCACCCGGGCGCGCGGCCGGTCGGCATGCAGCTCCGCTGCCACGCACTGGTGGCGCTGGACCGCTTCGAACACGCGCTGCGCACCCTCGACACGATCCGCCGGGAGAGCATCGACGTGGATACCGAGTGGCTCGAAGTCCAGGACGCGTGGTGCCGCAAGCGGCTCGACGACCTGCCAGGCGCGGTCGCGGCGATGTATCGCCTGCTGCGCCACGACCCGCGCAGTGCGATCGCCCATTACAACCTGGGCTGCTACCTCGCGCTGCAGGGCCACCTCGAGGAGGCGCTGAACGAGGTGACCGTCGCGTGTGGACTCGACGAGTCGTTCCGCAGCCATGCCGTGGACGAGACCGACCTCGACGGCCTGCGTGGCGACGAGCGCTTCGAGCAGCTACTGCGATCCGACCGCAGCGACGAGGTCTGAATGCGTCCGCCCTACTTCGCACGGTAGTGACCCAGGTCTGGGTCGTAGACCAGACCGCGCCGCTCGCGCTCCAACCAGTCGAGGAAGTGTCCCGACCGCACGTCATCGGCGAACCGTGCGCGGAGTGGTTCGGGAAGCGCTTCGACGTCGCCGAGGTCCAACTCGAACTTCGGCAGCTGGCGACGCAGCAGACTGGAGATGCGCCCGATCGCGCCGGCGCGGACCTCGGGATCGCGGTGACGTAGGAGGGCACCCCAGTAGCGCAGATCGTGATCGAGTCCGAGCGCCTCGGCGGCCTTCGCCGTGCGCGCGTCGATCTCGACGTCCGGGTCCATCAGGTGGTCGATCACTTCCCGCGAGTCCGTGGACAGCTCGAACTCGATGCTGGTCGCACCGCGGCGGAGCAGTCCCTGGCAACCGAGCGTGAAGACCTGGCCGGTCGGATAGGGCATCACGCCGAAGTCACCGCCGACAGCGGTGCACCGATCGAAGGTCGACTGACTGGTCGCGCGGAGGATCTCGTCGTTGTCTACGAACTGACAGCCGCGGGCATAGAGCGCATAGCGACCCCGGAAATCGAAGGCGTCGCCGAAGCGACCGGGTGCCTTGGCTCGCCCCTCGCTGCCGTCGAAACGCGACGACTCGATCAACAGAACGCCGCCGCTCGCGAACATCGCGTTCGAGCCGCCTGCGCCCGAGTTGTAGTTGCCGACCGCACAGTCGCGAAGGTGCACCGAACCCCCGCGACGCAGGTCGACGAACGGGTCGTCGTCGCAGTCCACGGTGACGTGCTCGACCCGCACGCGCTGGGCAGATCCGATCTGCCCCTTCAGCACCACCTGCGTGGCATCTCTGCCGACGAAGGCCACGTCGCGGAATTCGCTCCGCGCAGGCAGCTGGTGTTCGCCTGGCGCGAGCACCACGGTGTCACCCGGCGCGATCGTCGCGGTTGCGAGGTCCGCGAAGTCTCGGCCCTCGCCAACCGTCACGATCCGACCCGACAACCGTGGCGCCGCTGCCACCAGGAACCGCACGTAGTCGATGCCGACGTGTTCGGTCCGTCCCATCTCGCTCAGGAGCCCGGCCGCGAACCGCTCGACCATGTCCTCCGCGGTCGCCCGCTTGTCCAGCAGCTCCCCCAGATCGTCGCTCGCCGGGTCGATGCCGAGTCCACGCAGCTCGTCGACCAGGCTCCGGATCCGACGCTCGAGTTCCTCGCGCCGGCCGACTACGCCGTCGTCCTGACCAACGGATCCGAAGGCCAGCAGCAGCGCCGCACCACAGCAATCGAGACTTCGCATGCCATCGATCATCGCGGCCCAAGTCACACCGAGGTGCATGGCGAATCGCCACGCGTTCCGGAATCGCACCGGGAGAACCGTGGCCGAGGGGGCGTAGAGGCCTCGGTTCCCCGGACCCGAGGTTGCGTCTGATTCACGCGGCGTGCTTCTCGTCAGCGAGAAGCTGTCGGCGTCGTTCGCTCGACGAGCCGATCGCGGGGCCGGCCGAGCGGAGTAGGCGGTCGCGACCCATCAGAAGGCGTGGTGGCGGGTCCGGCCGACAGCGTCTCGCGACGTTGGGGTCAACTGAAGCCGAGGTAGTCGTCGTAGTTCTGGCGGACCCGCAGGCCCAGCTCTTCGGCGACCGGGCGCTCGTGTCGCTCCAGGTTGTCGGCCTCGATCTCCGTCGACTTCCACGTGCCCGGTTGGACCTGTCCTCCGGCGACCTCCTTGGAGAAGCGACCAGGATCCTCCAGGTACTGCTTGGCATGCCCGATCTCGTGCAGCAGGACGAGTTCGGGCGGATAGTCGGTCTCCTCGAAGTCGGTGCTGAATATCAACGAGTTGTTCCACTTGCGGCGGCCGGTGATGGTCCGGCCGCGGACGCGGAAGTTCTTCGAGAAGTCCCAGAGGATCACGGGACCGAGGATTCCGATCTCGCTGCAGGACGCGCCGAAGCAACCATCGCGGTTGTCGAAGCACGCGACCTTGATGACGGCCTGGTGGTTGTGGACCTCGGTCGCGATCGCGTGCGCCGTGTCCGAATCACGGCCGATCTTGTTGATGAGCTGCCAGACCTTCTGCGTCGCGAGGTCGTGGCTGCAGCCTCCGGGGAGAGAGCTGGTGTCGTGGGCGATGAGCATGGTGGTTGCGGGTTGGTCGGGCACGATCGCGGCGAAAGCCGGGGTCCCGGCCCACGAACGCACGATGCGTAACGGGCCGGTATGGCGAGCGAGGTCGTCCTTGCGGCACCGGCTGGGAGGTCGGGTCACGGGACACGTTCCGATCCAGTGCGTGCCAAGACTCCAGGAACACGAGTTCCCGGGACGAAGCCACGAAACGTAGCCGAATCGGTGGATTCGGCGAGCCTCCGCACCGAGGAGCACTGCGCGGCGAGGTCCTGGGTGCGAGGGCGCGTGCTGGGCGGAACGGTCTCCCGTGACCCTGGCTCCCAGGTGTCAATTTGGCCGTTCCGGGCTCTGCTCGCCAGCCCTCCTGGAACTCCTTGACGTGGCAAGCGCGGCTGTCGTTCCACCGACGGGAACGCGATTGCTATGGGCCGCTACCTGCCCGACACGCCCGCCCCCCAGGCTGCAGTCGATCGCCGGCGACCAGGCCACACGCGCGTCGGGGTCACCGGGACACTTCGTCGGGGGCGACGGTCACCGGCAACCCTGGCCCGTGCTCCGACAGGACGACGTCGCCGCGGGCCGCCAGGCGATCCAGGGCCGCCCGCACCGACCGCTTGCTGCGGCCGGTCTCGCGCTGGAGGTCGGCGATGGAGGGATGGGCTCCGCGCACCTGTGAACAGGCGGACGGTAGCCCCAGGACCTCGCTCTCCGCGAAGCCGCCGATCGCGCGGGTCTTGTCCTTGATGGTCGATCCGCGGGGAACGGATGCAACCACGACAACCACCAGGGCACGACCTCCGCGTGTGCGTAGACATCGCTGGAGGTGTCTCCCGCAACCGCGGAAGAACGGCACCGACACAAGCGACGTGACTTCGTCGCGTTGCGTCGATGAAGATGGTTAGGCCCAGCAGGACTCGAACCTGCAACCAGCCGGGTATGAGCCGGATGCTCTAACCGATTGAGCTATGGGCCCCCTTCGCGCCGACCCCGTGCGGCAGGGTCGGATCGGGGCGGGGAGCGTATACGATCCTCGCGTGAACGACGAGCGCGGACGGCTGGATGACGGCGTGGGCCGACTGTGGATCGAACGGCTGACGGCGCTGCAGCGCGCGATCCGCGAGACGCTCCGTGACTCGATGCTGGAGCAGGCGGCGGGGGACTGGGTCGGCCGGGCGAGCCGGGTCGAACGCGACGAGGCCGGCGACACGATCTTCGGCGTCGACGTCGACGCGGAGCGGCTCCTGGTGGAGCACGCCGAACGCTGGGCGCTGGACGAGCCGTTCGTGCTGGTCGCCGAGGGGCTCGAGCCGGCCACCGGCAGGGTGTTCGGTGCGCCGCGGGCCGAAGCCTGCCGGCTGACCGTGATCGTCGATCCGATCGACGGGACCCGCGGGCTGATGTTCGACAAGCGCAGCGCCTGGAGCCTGGGAGCCGTCGCGGTCGGTGAGCCGGGGCGACAACTCCAGCTGGGCGACGTAGCGGTCGCGGTGATGACCGAGCTGCCGACCTCCAAGCAGGGCGCGGTCGACGTGCTGTGGACGCGGCGCGGCAAAGGGACCTCGGGCGAGCGGCTGCGCTACCACGGCGCGATCCACGAACCGCTGCACCCGAGACCGTCTCGTCGCGCCGATCTGCGGCACGGCTTCGCGAGCGTCGTGAACTTCTTCCAGGGCGGCAAGGAGCTGACCGCCCGGATCGACGAGGCGATCGTCGCCGAGGTGCTCGGCGGCTGGAACCACGGCAAGGCCGAGGTCTACACCGACCAGTACATCAGCTCCGGCGGACAACTCGCGGAGCTGGTGCTCGGCCGCGACCGCTTCGTTCTCGACGTCCGCCCGCTGGTCCACGAGGCCCTCGGTCACCACGGTACCCTCGGCGCCCGACCCTACGACGTCTGCACCGCCCTGATCGCCCAGGAAGCCGGCTGCGTGGTCGAAACCCCGTTCGGCGAGCCGCTCGACCCGCCGTTGGACACCACGACCAACGTGGCGTTCGCCGGATACGCGAGCACCGGGTTGGCGGACAACATGCGCGGTGTCGTGGAATCCGTGCTGCGCCGCGAGCTGGCGGCCGGGGGCGCCTGAGGGCTCAAGCGATCGACACCGGGGAGCCGATCGGATCGGAGAGTCCCGACCGAGGAGGC
The DNA here is from genome assembly GCA_030432695.1 of bacterium. Classification (GTDB taxonomy): domain Bacteria; phylum Planctomycetota; class UBA1135; order UBA1135; family UBA2386; genus JAUILN01. Next base: position 401,627 of record JAUILN010000007.1, read on the forward strand.
CGCGCTCCCCGCGCGGTGCCGACCAAATGACGTTCCGACCGACCCTGGCGGGCTGCGCCTGCCTGCTCACCTTCTGCTGGCCCGCCGTCGCCCTGTGGACCGGCCATACCGCTGCTCCTGCGGTCGCCGGAGCGATCGTCCAAGACCCGATCCCGGGACCGTCCCCGCGCCGCGACCCGGCGCTGGCGGCCCACCTGGATGGCGCGATGCAGTCGGTGGTCCGCCACGACTACCTGACCGCCGGCGACCAGCTGCTGGAGGCCACCGCACTGGTGCGGGCGCGCTTCGAGGAAACGGTTCGGGCGGCTCTGCCGCGGGCAAGCACCAGCCACGTCGCCATCGACCCACCTCCCCCCGCGACCCCACAGACCGAGGGGGTGGGCGGCTTCGACCCCCTGCGCGCGATGACGCTCGGCGTCGACCGACCGGTCGAGCAGCGCTACCGGGCCCGCGACGGCCGGGGCACGATCCGCCTCTTGGTCATCCCACGGTCGCCGAGCGTTCGGGAGGCGCTGCAGGACCTGGCCGTCGCCGGCCAGCGCGATGGAGTCGAGGCCGTGGAGATCGGCCGCCACCTCGGCGCGCTGCGGGCCGACGCCAACCTGGTGCGGGCGCGCTTCGTGATGCACAAGCGCCACGTGGTCGAGATCCAGGGTCTGGGAAGTACCGCGGAAGACGTCGCGACCCTGCTCGACGCCGCGTCACTCGACGCGCTGGCCGCGGCGCTCGCGCCTGCACGCTGACCGGAAGCGGTCACCGATCGAGGCGGCCGGGGACCTGCACGACCCGGTCCTCCTCGGCGATCCACGCGCTCAGCCGGTTGCCGTAGAGGCAGCCACTGTCGAGCGCGATCGCGTGCGGCGTGACGTCGAGACCACGGCGCGCCCAGTGGCCGAACACCACCCGGCGCGGACCGCGGTAGTGCTGGTCCCAAGGCACGTACGGGGCGTCGGGCGGCGGCCAGTCCTCGTCGGGACGCCTGCCGTGCGGGTCGCAGTAGCGGACGTTGACCGCGAAGTCGACCGCCGGAGCCGTCGGAAAGCCGTCGATCGGCCGAGCCAACTCACGCAGGTCGTCGTCGTTCCAGGCCGGGTGCAGTCCGGCGTGCACGAGCAGCAGGTCGTCGTCGACGAAGCGCAGGATCGGCTGCTGTGCGAGCCACGCGTGCAGCTCCGGGTCCTCCAGACGTCGCTCCCGCAACCAGAGCAGGTCATGGTTGCCGAGCACCGGCCGCGCATCGAGGGCGATCAGACGCTGCAGTACCGCGACCGAGTCGGGTCCCTTGTTCACGAGGTCGCCGACGGGGAAGAGCTGATCCTCACCGGCTCGGAACTCGACCTCCGCGAGCAGTCGGTCGAGTGGCTCGAGACAGCCGTGGAGGTCACCGACGAAGACGCGTCTCACCGGAGCCAGACTACCGCGGCGAATGCCAATGCGCATTGGTGCAGCGTGCCCGTGCTTGGGATGATCGCGGGTCCATGGTCGAGGCACGGGAGGGCACCAGGCCACACCGCGACGACGAGGCGGCGACGGACACCCCGACGCCCCGCCGCGGCAGCGTGCTCCGCGCGGCCGGACTGGTCTCGCTGCTGACGCTCGCGTCGCGGGTCCTCGGCCTGGTCCGCGACGTGTTCACGACCGCGATCTTCGGCCGGGGCGCGGTCCTCGACACCTTCGTGATCGCCTGGATGCTGCCCAACATGATGCGGCGGCTGTTCGGCGAGGGCGCGCTCGCCGCGTCGCTGGTGCCGGCCTACACGCGCAGCCTCGAGGGCTCCGAGGGACCCTCCCGCGCCCGACGCCTGCTGGCCGGAGTCAGTGGCGGCCTCGCGGCATTCCTCGGCCTGCTCGCGCTCGCGGTGGTCCTGGGTGCCCTGCTGCTCCCGCCCGAGCTGTTCGGCGTCGGCCCTGCCCGCGGCCGGCTGCTCGCCGAGCTGTTGGCGATCCTGTTCCCGTACGTCGTGCCGGTGTGCCTGGTCGCGGCCTTCACGGGCGCGCTGCAGGCACTCGGCAGCTTCGCGCCGGGAGCCCTCGCACCGGTGATCCTGAACCTGTTCTGGATCGCCGCGCTGTGGTGGTGCCACGGCAGTGACGACCTGACGGGCACCGCCCGCACCATGAGCTTCGCGCTGTTGTCCGGCGGCATGGTGCAGCTCGCGGTGGTGGTGATGGCGCTGATCCGACGGCGGGCGATGCCGCGCCCGCGTCTACCGCGACCCGACGACGGTTCGGGCGCGGTGTTCCGCGCGATGATCCCCACCGCGGTCGGTCTGTCCGCGGTGCAGCTCAACGTGCTGATCGACCAGGCACTCGCCTACTGGGTGGTCGGCGAAGGAGCGGGCAGCGCGATGTTCCTGGCCAATCGACTGCTGCTGTTCCCGCACGCGTTGGTCGCGTTGCCCCTGGCGACCGCGGTGTTCCCCAGCCTCGCCCGTGACGCATCGACGTCCGACCTGCAGGGCCTGCGCTCCCGCCTCGACGCCGCGCTGTCGGCGACCCTGTTCCTGTCGTTCCCCGCGGCGATCGGCATGGTGCTGATCGCCGACGACCTGATCGCGATCGCGTTCGAACACGGCCGGTTCGAGGGTGACGACACACGGGTCACCGGCTGGACCACCGCAGCGCTGTGCTCCTCGCTACCCGCGATCGGCATCGCGCAGCTCCGGGCCCGCGCGCTGTATGCGCTCGACCTGCCCCGCGTACCGGCGCGCATCGCCTTCCGCCTGCTCGGCGTGAATCTGGTGCTCAACCTGGGGCTCGCGGTCGGCCTCGGACTCGGCCCCGCCGGTCTGGCACTGGCGACCGCGATCTGCAGTTGGATCAACGCGTGGGCGCTCGGAACGGCCTGCCGGAGCCGTCTCCCCGCCGCCGGTCGGCTCGGCATCCCGGCCGGCACGGTCCGGACCCTGGTGGCGAGCGCCGCGATGGCCGGCGCGGTGCTCGGCGTGCAGGCGCTGGTGCCGCGCGATCCAGCGGCCGGTTCCCTGTCGCTGGCATGGACGCGGCTCGCCCTGCCGATCGCCTGCGGCGTGCTGGTCCACGTCGGCGTGCACCACGGGCTCGGCGGTGAGGAGACCCGGTTGCTCTGGACGCGAGTGCGTCGGAAGCTGCCGGGCGGCGGGCATTGACCGGCGCACCGACCGGGCCTCTCACTCGACGCGCACGAACTCCATGTAGATGTCGGAAGTCTGCTCGATCCGCAGATTCGATCCCGCCAGCAGGAAGTTGCGCCGCTCGATCATCCCGGGCGCCTCGAAGCGCAGGGACCCGTCGCGGTGGTTGTCATGTCCGGACAACGAGGTGGTCACCAGCTGGTCGGCCTCGATGCGGTAGGTGCGGGCGCCCGCCTGCACCAGCGGCACGCGGATCGGCGGCTCGGCCTGCAGGATGTAGAGCTGCATCGTGGTGCGGGTGAAGGTGAGGTAGCCGCGCGCCGAGTCGATGACGTTCGCGCCGACCACGAAGCGCTGCAGCCGCCACGCGCCTTCCAGCGGTGACGGCTGCTGGAACCTCTGGATCAGGTCGCGCCGCGCCACTTCCGCGCCGGGGACCTCCGCGACCGGCGGCAGCGCGGGCGGGTTGGCGGGAGGGGTCGCGGCGCGACGCACCGGGTCCTGTCGCCCCGGATCCTGCAGGGACGGAGTGCGGAGACCGGCGCCGCTGGCCAGGGCGATGCCGGCAACGAGACCTGTCGCGACGAACGCGGATAGAGCGCGCATCCCTTCACGGTAGCATGCCGCGATGAGCGTCCAGCTCCTGGCTGTGCTGGCCAACGCGGGACTGATGGTGATGAAGTTCACCATCGGGCACTTCTCCCACAGTCGGGCCCTGGTCGCCGACGGGTTCAACTCGGCAGGTGACATCCTGGCCACCTTCGTGGCGTGGCTGGCGTTTCGCTACGCCCGCACGCCGCCCGACCAGAACCACCCGTTCGGCCACGGCAACGCCGAATCGCTGGCGGGTCTGCTGATTGGCGCGCTGCTGCTCGGCACCGGCGCGTTCATCTGCCTGGAGGGCCTGGACGCCTGGCTCGCCCAGCACAGCGACGCCCCGCAGGTCCCCGAACCGCCTGCTCTGGTCGCCGCCGGCATCACCATCGCGGTGAAGCTCGGCCTGCTGGTCCTGTCGCTACAGGTCGGCCGCCGCACCAACTCCCCGACCCTCCTGGCCTCGGCCCGCGACCACCAGGCCGACGTCGTGATCGGCGTCGTGGCACTGGTCGGCATCTTCCTGGCGCGCAACGGACTGCCCTGGATCGACGCCGCCAGCGGCATCGCGATCGGCGTCTACGTGTTCTGGTTGGGATTCGCGCCGGTCCGCGACAACCTCGACGTGCTGATGCAGCGCGAGCCGCCGGAGATCGGAGACCGAGCCCGGCACGCCGCGCTGGAGGTTGACGGCGCAGTGGCGGTCCGGAGCGTCCGGGTGGCGCCGATCGGCGGCGAGTACCGGATCGAGCTCACCCTGCAGGTCGACGGATCCCACACCGTCGCGCGGGGCCACGAACTCGCGCACGCGGCCGAGGACCGGATCCTGGCGACGATCGACCACGTGCAGGCCGTGGTCGTGCACGTCGAGCCGGCCTGATCGCGAGCACGGCGGCCGGGCCGGCGCGACTACCAGACCTCGATCAGCAGATCGGTCTGCGGCTGGTCGGGAACCACCACCAGTCGCACGTCGCCCTCGACGTCTACGAAGCGCATGTCGCCGGGGTGGCGCCGGGCCGCCACCGCGGACAGCGACTTGCGCGCGACGCGGATCAACGCGTGCACGTGCACCGGCCCCGGTGGGACCTGTCGCAGGGTGAAGGCGCCGGTGGCGTCGGTCACCGCCACCTCCATGCCCTCCGGCCCGTGGTCGTGGTACACCCGGCACTCGGCGACTCCCGCGCCCGTGTGGCCGTTGACGACCCGACCGGAGACGGGCACCGCCGCCACGACCTCCACATCCGCACGCAGCTCGCCGGCCACCACCTGCGTCCGCCGATGGGTGAGCCCCTCGGGCAGGCCGGCGACCAACAGCGGGATCTGACGCGGCGGCGGCGGCAGGTGGTCGATGGTGAAGCTGCCGTCTGCTGCGACCGCCGCGCCGACCCCGGGCACGTGGAAGGCGCGGATGGTCAGCCCGTCCCGAGGCACCTCCGCGGCGCCGACACCCAGGGTCACCCGGCCTTCCACCGGACGCGACAACTCCAGCTCGAGCGCCACCTCGCTGACCGGGTCGACGAAGGTATCGACCTCCGCGACCGCGTGACCGCTGGCGAACGCCCGGAAGCAGAGGGTCTTGATCGTGCCCCAGATCCGGTCGACGACCAACGTGCCGTCGTCTGCCGACACCGCATCGAACAACTCCACGCCGCGTGGACCACCACCGAGAACCTGGACCCGCGCACCACCAAGCGGCGCGTGTTCGGGGCCACCCGTCACCCGCACCCGGATCGGCAGCGGCGGGCCGATCTCGACGGTCGACCGCCGCTGCCCGGGCTCCGCGTAGCCGAAGCCGATCCCGAAGGTCGGGGTATCGATGCGGACGATGGTCGGACCGGGCAGGTCGGAGAGGACCAGGTCCGCCCCCGACACGCTCATCGGCTCGCCCCGCCGCGCCAGCGGCCACTTCGCGGACGGGCTGTCGTCGTAGTCGAAGAGTTCGACCGTCGCGCCCTCGAGCATCAGCTGGTTGCCGGCCGGATCGACGAAGGCCAGGGTGCTGAGTCCGCTGTCCCACCACTGATAGGCCTTCCACGCCAACAGACCGACGACCAGCAGGGGCAAGCCGTAGCGGATGGTGACCGGGACCTTGGAGCTGTTGTTCCGGCCGCGGTGCACACGGTCGCCAGGAGGACGGGGGCGACGCGGTCGCGGTGGGGTGGATTCGGTCGACTGGGTCAAGGCGGTGACTCTCTGCTCCGTGGTACGCGAGTGAAGATGGTAGAGCCTGGAGCGGACAGGCGCGGACGGAATGGTCTCACGTGACCCGCGATCCGCCTCCTACGATGCGGCGATGGCGGATCCTCGAGGGGCTTCGAAGCGCGCGGCCGGTCACGCCGCCGCCGAACTGGTGCGTGACGGTCAACGGCTCGGACTCGGCACGGGTTCGACGGTCGAGTTCGTTCTGCAGCGTCTCGCCGAGCGTTGCGCCGAGGGCCTCGACGTGGCCGGAGTTCCGACCAGCGAGCAGACCGCGCGGCGCGCCCGCGAGCTGGGCATCCCGCTGTTGGAACTCGCCGAGGTCGACCGCCTCGATCTGGCCATCGACGGCGCCGACGAAGTCGATCCCGCCGGCAACCTGATCAAGGGTGGCGGTGGCGCGCTGACCCGCGAGAAGATCGTCGCCGCGGCCGCCGATCGCCTGGTCGTGGTGGCATCGCCCGAGAAGCTGGTCGATCGGCTCGGGGCGACCTTCCGCCTGCCCATCGAGGTGTTGGCGTTCGGACTGCGTCAGACCACCGCGCGGGTCGCCGGATGCGGCCTCGCACCGGCGCTGCGCACGGGTCCGGATGGCGCGCCGTTCGTCACCGACGAGGGCAACCTGATCCTCGATTGCGAACTTGGGCCGATGGGTGACCTGGGCGCACTGGACGCAGCGCTGCAGGCGATCCCCGGGGTGCTGGAGCACGGCCTGTTCCTCGGCATGGCCGGGCTCACCGTGGTCGGCGAGGCCGACGGATCGACCCGCACGATCCAGCATCGATAGATCTGCGCGGCAATCGCTGCAACCAGGCGAGCCGCCCCGGTGCGCATCGGCGTAGGGGTGCGCGTCGCGCGGGCAGCTCGAGACTCTGCAACCATGTGAGACGCCAGGCCGCGGGCTCCAAGGAGCAGGCAGCCAGGTCATCCCCCGACGTCACTCCGGTGACGTGCCGCGTGCGCGACGCCTGCCACGTCCTCCCCGACGGGCACTTTCCACCGCGCGGCGCGGGCCTCGGTCCGCGCCGCGGTTTCCTTCCCCGCTTGCTGGACGTTGCGGGGTCGGAGGGCGCGGGGTCGGAGGGCGCGGGGTCGATGGTTACGGAGTTCGCTCGCGATGCAGCCGCAGCAGGTAGAGCGCGTCGAGCACCAGCGCGTGGTCGATCTCGCCGCGCAGGACCCGAGCCTCGACCTCGGCGAGCGGCAGACTCAGCACCTGCAGGTCCTCGCCCGGATCCTGCTGGAGGTCACCGACCCTGCGACAGCCTTCGAACAGGAAGGTCGTGCAGCGGTTGGTGAACAGGGCCGGGTTGGGGCGCACCGCGCCGAGGCGGATCGGCGGTCGGTCGGAGACGTGGCCGGTCTCCTCCCGCAGCTCGCGGATCGCGGCGGCCTCGGCATCCTCCCCGGGATCGACGCAGCCGCCGGGGATCTCGACGGTGAACTCCTCGGTGCCGTGCCGATACTGGCGCACCAGCAGGAGTTCGTCGGTGTCGGCGGTCAACGCGACGAGGTTGACCCAGTCGAGCGTGTCGAGGACGAAGAAGCCGTGGCGGACGCCGGTGCGCGGCGAGCGGCGCCAGATGCGCTGCACGTCGAAGACCTTGAAGCGGGTCAGCCGCTCGCGCTCCTCTTCGGGCCAGCGCTCGAGGCGACCGTCGACGGAGCCACCGCTCGGATCGTCGTCGGGTCGCGTCACTTCGTGATCCGATGGGCGAACAGCGGCTCGCCGTCGACGTCGCGGACCACCACCTGCAAGGCCTCGCCATCGAAGCGCGCGGTGACGAAACCACCGCCGGTCGCGGCGAACAGCGTGTCGTCGTCGAAGGTCACCGACTCGGCGAGTTCCGGACCGCCACCCGCGCCGGTCACCACGTGGGTGACGCCGCCCTTGGCCTCGAGAACCGCCTGGTAGCGGCCGCTGCCGGCGAGGTACAGCGAAGCGCCGTGGTCGCTCAGGAACGGCTCGATCTGCTGGCGCAGACGCGCCTGCTCGGCGACCTCCTCGGCCGATCCGCCGCCGTACATCGGGTGGTGGCCGAAGACGATCTTCCAGTCGGCGTCGCTCGCCGACAGGTTCTGTACCACCGATGAGCGAGCACGGCGAGTCAGCGGGTTGCGCACATCGCCGAGGCACGAGGTCGTATCGATCGCCACGAAGGCGAGGCGCACGCCGTGGTTCTCGACTTCGAAGGTGTGGCTGAGTGCCGGCGCGGAGAACCGACGATGCAGCGACTCGAAGGCCGCCAACGCCTCGACGTTGCCGAGGTGCTCGCGGTCGCCGAAGCAGAAGTGGAACGGCACGTCGAGCGCAGGCGCGTCGTAGACCGACTCGAAGCAGCGCTCGAACACCGGGTCGGTGCCGGACTGCGCCCCGCGGGGCGTGAACAGATCGCCGAGCACCAACACGAAGTCGAGCGGACCCTGTGGAGCCACCCGAGCCAGCGAATCGGCGACGCGGTGCTGGCCGGGAAGTCCGGTGCCGGCACTGCCGAGCGCGGCGAAGAACAGGTCCTCGGAGTCGGGGCCCGGCAGGTCGGTCGGGGCATCGATCGGCTCGGCTGGTCCGCCCTGGACCACCGCGGCCTCCATGGGACGCAGCGCGGGTGTCTCGTCGATCCGGACCTCGGACGAGCCGTCGCGCGTGAGCACCATCGCCACCCGCTCGGGCGCGCAGACCTCGACCACCAGCTTGCCGGTGGTCATGGCCGTGAAGCCGGCATCGGAAACGGAGCCGAAGCGGACCCCGGACTGGTCGGCCGCTGCCGGGTACTCGCCGGGTGCGGGCAAGGCGAGGGCGGGGAAGTGCACCTCGACGTCGTCGAAGCGGACGACGCCCATCGGGTCGAGCACGACCCTGGCGGTCGACGAACCCTCGGAGCTGCGCTCCTCACAGGAGGCGAGGAGCGCCACTGCTACGAGAGCAAGGGTCCGGCAGGCAGGCACGGTACCGCCGTTCGTCTTTCCCGACATGCGGACCATGTTCGTCACTTCGCCAGCGCCACGCCGTGCGCGGTGAACTTGGCCTCGACGATCGGCTCGGTGATCAGCGCGGCCTCGTCGTGCTTGCCGTCGTCCTCGAGCAGGTGCTTACGCATCTCGACGGAGGTCTCGTCGACACGGGCAACGCCCTCCAGCACCACTTCCTTGCCCGCACAGTCCTTGGGCAGGAAGAAGGCGTAGTCCTTGAAGCCCACGAGGAGGTTCTGCTCCTCGCCGCCGACCCGAATCCAACAGCCCTTGGCCTGGCACACCGAGACGACCTCGCCGCGGATCCGCACCGGTTCTCCGACGTAGTCGGCGGGCGTCGCCAGCAGATCGGCCACCGCTACCGCGTCGCCCTCGTGCACGCCGGTGCCGAAGTGGGCCCAGGCGGCTTCGTCGAGGCGGCTGCCCTCGAACAAGGCGCCGGTCTTCTCGCTACCCTCCTCGGAAGCAGCGTCGGCTTCGTGCGAGTGGTCCGCGTCGCCGTCGGCGTGGCTGTGGCCGTGTTCGACAGCGTCCTGGGCAGGCGCATCGGCCTCGGGCGCAGGTTCTTCGTTGCCGGTGCCGCAGGCGGAGAGTCCGAAAGCGATCAGGGAGGAAAGCAGCAGACGGGCTGCGATGGGGAGGCTCTTCATGGCTTCGATCTTCTCTGCATGGCGGATGGAATCGGATCCCCGCGCGACCGGGTCACGCGGGGATCCGAGGCCGTCACTCACTTGTTCTCGCCACCGTCCTCGTGGGCGTGGTCGGTATCGCCATCCTCGTGGACGTGATCCGCTTCGCCGCCCTCCTGGCCGGCGCCGGCGCCGGCGCCCGGATCCTCTTGGACCTCCGAGGTGCAGGCGGCCAGGCCGAGACCGAGGACCAGCAGACAGAAAAGGCGGGTGAGGGACTTGGTGGTAGCGTTCATGGGCATCTCCTCCGAGGGGTTCGGGTGATCTGAAGACGCGGTCGTGGAGACCGCAGGGGGCTCCCGACTCTACCGGATCCATGGCCGACAGCGGGAGCGGCAGACCTGCGGGGCGCGAACCCGCCAGGCTCGATGAGGCCAGGTCGATCAGGCCGAGTCGATCAGGCCAGGTCGATCAGGCCAGGTCGATCAGGAAGGGTCCTGCAACTGCTTCAGCGCGGCCTGCACGTCACGCCCCTCGGCCAGCCCCTTGTGACGTGCCATCCACTCCTTCATGAAGCGGCCGGTGTCGGACGGCCCGGAGTAGCCGACGTCGGCGGCGACCTCGCGGACCTTGGCGAGCAGTTCGTCGCCCTGCAGGAGCTGCGGCAGATAGCCCTCGATCACCACGATCTCGGCCTCCTCCTGCACCGCGATCTCCTCGCGACCCACCTGGCGGGCCTGCTCGATCGCGTCGCGGCGCTTCTTGACCTCCTTGCGGAGGATCTCCTGCTCGGCCGCCTCCGACATCTCGTCGGAGGCACCCTGCATCTGGGCGTCCTTGAGGGCGGCGATCATCAGCCGGATCACGCCGAGGCGCTGCTTCTCTCCGGCCTTCATCGCCGTCTTCATGTCGGCGGTCAGTCTCGTCTGCAGCGGGTTCAACTTTCGGGCTCCTCGTCGCTGTCCGGGGTCGGGTCGTCGGGGGTCGAGTCGCCGATACCGGAATCGTCGGCGCCGGCGTCCCCGGAGTCGGTATCGACGGCGGCGACGGAATCCCGTGGGGCATCGTCCTCCTCGTCGACATCGGCGACGCCGGCGTCCTCGAGGCTCGGCACGCGGGCGACGGCCACGACCTCGTCGTCGTCGCCGATGTTGATGACCCGCACGCCCTGGGTGGCCCGCCCGATCTTGCTGATCCCATCGGCCGCGGTGCGGACGATCTGCCCACCGCGGGTGATCAGCATCACGTCGTCACCCTCCTTGACCGACACCATGTTGACCACCTGCCCGTTGCGCTTGGTGGTGCGGATGTCGATCAGGCCCTGGCCGCCCCGACCTTGCAGACGGTACTCCTCGAGCGCGGTGCGCTTCCCGTAGCCGCCCGTGCAGATGGTCAGCAGGTCCCACTCCTCGCGAGCGACCACCAGTCCGACCACCTCGTCGCCCTCGCGCAGCTTGACGCCGCGCACGCCGCGGGCCGAACGACCCATCGCCCGGACGTCGGTCTCCAGGAAGCGGATCGCCATGCCACCGCGCGTGGCGAGCACCACCGAGTGCTCCGGGGCGACCAGACCGACACCGATCAGGCGGTCGTCCTCGTCGAGGCCGACCGCGATGATGCCACCCTTCTTGGGTCGGCTGTAGGCCTCCAGCGGGGTCTTCTTGACCAGCCCCTTGGCGGTCGCGGTGACCACGTAGCCGTCCTCGTCGAAGCTCGGCACACGCAAGATCGAGGTGATCTCCTCACCCTCGACCTGGGTCTGGATCACGTTGACCAGAGCGCGACCACGCGCGGTGCGGGCGAACTGCGGCAGCTGGTAGACCTTCCGCCAGTAGACCCGGCCACGATCGCTGAAGAACAGGAAGTAGTCGTGCGTGCTGGCGACGAACAGCCGTTGCAGGAAGTCGTCTTCCTTGGTGTCGGCCGCCGACACGCCCTTGCCGCCACGACCCTGGCTGCGGTACTGATCGAGCGCGGTGCGCTTGATGTAACCCTGGTGGCTGACGGTCACGACCATCAGCTCCTCGGGGATCAGGTCTTCGGCGATGAAGTTGCCGACCTCCTCGTCGCTGATGACGGTGCGCCGGTCGTCGCCGTAGCCCTCGACCATCTCGTCGATGTCGGCGCGGATCAGGTCGAGCAGGATCTTGCGGTCGCGGAGGATCGACTCCAGGTAGGTGATCCGCTCCATCACCTCGTTGAACTCGGCCTCCAGCTTCTCGATCTCGAGGCCGGTGAGCCGGGCGAGACGCATGTCGAGGATCGCCCGCGCCTGCAGCTCGCTGAGTTCGAAGCGGGCCATCAAGCGGCCGCGGGCCTCGTCGGGCGACGCGCTCGTCTTGATGATCTCGACCACCTCGTCGATGTTCTGGACCGCGATGCGCAGGCCCTGGATCAGGTGCAGGCGCTCGTTGGCCTTCTGCAGCAGGTGGCGTGTGCGCCGGGTGATCACGTCGATGCGGTGATCGCGGTAGCACGACAGCAACTGCTTGATGTTCAGCGTCCGCGGCCGACCACGGTCGATCGCCAGGTTGATGATGCTGAACGTGGTCTGCAGCGGGCTCAGCTTGAACAGCTGGTTGACCGTCACGGTCTCGTCGTCCACGCCGCGCTTGAGCTCGACGACCAACCGCAGGCCGACCCGCTGGTTGGTCTCGTCGTTCACGTCGGCGATCGTGTCGATCTGACCGCTCTTCGCCAGGTTGGCGATGCGCTCCAGGATCGTGTTGACCTTCACCTGGTAGGGCACCTCGGTGAACACGATCTGCTTACGCTTGCGGTACTCCTCGACCTTGTACTTGGCCCGCACCGTCACCGACCCACGACCGGTGTGGTAGGCCGCGCGGATCCCGGAGCGACCCATGATGATGCCACCGGTCGGGAAGTCGGGGCCCTGGATCACCGTCAGCAGCTCGTCGACCGTGATCTCGGGGGTGTCGAGCAGCAGCTTCAGACCCGCACCGATCTCGCGCAGGTTGTGCGGCGGCAGGCTGGTCGCCATGCCCACGGCGATGCCGGTCGAGCCGTTGCACAACAGCGCCGGGAACTTGGCCGGCAGGACCACCGGCTCGCGCTGCGTGAAGTCGTAGTTGTCGGCGAGGTCGACGGTGTCCTGGTCGATGTCGGCCAACAGGTCGACGGTCGGCCGGGTCATCCGCGCCTCGGTGTAGCGCATCGCCGCCGGCGGACTGCCGTCGATCGCGCCGAAGTTCCCCTGGCCGTCGACCAGCTGGTAGCGGGTCGTGAACGGCTGGGCCATGCCGACCAGGGTCGGATAGATCACCGACTCGCCGTGCGGGTGGAAGTTGCCGGACGTGTCGCCGCAGATCTTCGCGCACTTCCTGAACTTGGCGCGAGGCCCCAGGTTCAGTTGCTGCATCGCGTACAGGATGCGGCGCTGACTGGGCTTGAGGCCGTCGCGCACGTCGGGCAGAGCGCGACTGTAGATCACGCTCATGGAGTAGTTCAGGTAGCTCTCCGCCATCTCCTTCTCGAGAAGGAGTTCGGCGATACGGCCTTCCTGCGGGGCGTCGGACGGGGTCTCGGTCATCGCGGTTTCGCTGCGCCCGGGGCGGCGCGGAAACCCTGATTCTCGCGGGCCGGAGGTCCGATCTCAACGTCGGGCCTCGGTTGCGCTAGACTCCGGCGCCCGCCGGTGCGGCGGCCCGACCCGAGGCGATCCCCGGGTGACGGCCGGAGCCGCGTGCCGGGGTCCGTCCCGGAGCCGCCACCTTGCTGAAAGGTCGATCGCCCCGAGGACATTGCGTGCCCCCAGGAGTCAGCGTGAACGACAGGTCCGTCTACATTTTCTGCATGGGTCGCGAGCTGCTCGAGGGCATGGTCCTCGACCGGAACGCCCACTTCATGGCCAGCCACGTGACCCAGCTCGGGTTCCGGGTCAAGACCATCCAGGTCCTCGACGAGGTCGAGGACGAGGTGATCGAGGCGTTCCAGCGCGCGATCTCCAGCAAGCCGGACTACGTGCTGATCACCGGCGGCATGGGTCCCGGACTCGACGACATCACCCGCGAATGCGTGGCCAGGGCGGCCGGCGTCGCGATGAAGATCGACGACAAGGCGAAGGAATACCTGGCGAATTCCTACCGGCGGATGGTGGCCAAGGGGATCGTCGAGGACGCCGAACTCACCGACGAGCGACTCAAGATGGCGACCCTCCCCGAGGGCTCGGAGTGCTTCGAGAATCTCTCGGGAACCGCTCCGGCGGTGTCCTTCGCCACCCAGGGGGTGACCTTTTTCCTGCTCCCCGGCCAGCCCGAGGAGTTCCGACAGCTGTTCACCCAGTTCGTCCAGCCGAAGCTCGAGGCCTCCGGACCGGGCGGCTTCCGGGAGTTCGTCAACATCGACTACCCGGGCGGCGACGAATCGCTGATTTCGCGTCTGCTCGGTGACCTGACCCGCCGCCACCCGAGCATCCACACCCGGGCCCGCCTGCAGGGGACCGAGGACGATCTGAACATCCGGATCACGCTGTCGGTGGAGGGCGCCGACCGCGAGGAACTCCACGAGCAACTCGCCAGCGCCAGTGCCGACCTGAGGGCACGGCTCGGCCTCGAGGTGTCCCGCGCCGAGCGCGGCGAACTGAGTTGAGCCGGACGGTCGCTCCGTTCGGCGCGCGATTGCTCGGCTGGTACCGACCGGCCGACCGCGACCTGCCCTGGCGCGGCATCGATGATGCCTGGGGTGTCTGGGTCAGCGAGGTGATGCTGCAGCAGACGCGCGTCGAGGTGGTCCGCGACGCCTGGCCGCGCTTCATGGCCCGCTACCCGACCCCGGCCACGCTGGCCGCAGCCTCCGACGACGAGATGCACGCGGCCTGGCGGGGACTCGGCTACTACCGCCGCGCCCGCTTTCTCCGCGACGGCGCCCGCCAGGTGGTCGCCCGCCACGGCGGAAAGGTGCCCCGCGACGTCGAGGCACTGCACTCCCTGGCGGGGATCGGCGACTACACCTGTGGGGCGATCGCCTCGATCGCCTTCGGCATCGCGGTCCCGGCGGTCGACGGCAACGTCGAGCGGGTGTTCGCCCGCCACCGGGGCATCGACGACGACGTACGTACGGCGCGAGGTCGCAAGGCGATTCGCAGCGCGGTGGTCGCGGCGCTCGAAACGGAGCGGCCCGGCGACTTCAACCAGGCGCTGATGGACCTCGGTGCGACGGTCTGCACACCGCGCAATCCGGACTGCCCCCGCTGTCCGGTCGCCGTCGATTGCGTGGCCCGCCGCGACGGCCGCCAGACGCAGCTGCCAAGGCTGCCGGAAAGGCGCGCCGCGGTGCCGGTTGCGTCGAAAGCGGTGCTGGTCGCGGCAGCCGGCGGCAAGATCCTCGGCGCCCGGGTTCCCGAGGGCGAGGTCAACGCCGGACAGATCGAGCTGCCCGGGCCCGGCGTCCTGATCGACCACCCCGACGACCGCGACGTGCTGGCCCATTCGCTGGCGCAGCGTTACGGCGCCGGCTTCGCGGTCGGCGAGGCGCTGTGCACGATCCGCCACGGCATCACCCACCACCGGATCGCCCTGACCGTCCACGAGGCGGAGTTGCACGGACCACGCGGTGCCCTGCTGCGCGGCTACCACCCCGACGACGAGTCGGTGCCCTGGACCACTCCGAGCCGCAAGGCGCTCGCAAAGTGGAAGCGATGAGGGCAGAACCCTAGTCTTTGCCGTCTTCTACCGAGTCATCCCGGACCCACGAATCGGAGCAGACCCATGGGCATCATGGACGGCAAGACGGTGGCGATCTTCGGAGTCGCGAACAAGCGCTCGATCGCCTGGGGCATCACCAACGCGCTGCTCGAGCAGGGTGCGCGGGTGGTGCTCAACTACCAGAACGAGCGGATGGGCGAGGCGGTCGCCAAGCTGGTCGAGGAGCTGCCGGAAAAGCCCTGGATGGCGCCCTGCGACGTGACCGACGAGAGCCAGATCGAGGCGTTCTTCGGCAAGCTGAAGGACGAGGTCGGCCCGATCGACGGCGTGGTGCACAGCGTGGCCTTCGCCAAGCGCGAGGAACTGGGCGGCGAGTTCCACAACACCTCGTGGGACGGCTACGCGCTCGCCCAGCACGTCTCGGCCTACTCGTTGATCCCGCTGGCCAAGCACGCCGCGCCCTTGATGGAGGGTCGCAACGGCTCGATCGTCTGCCTCAGCTACTACGGCGCCGAGAAGGTGATCCAGGGCTACAACGTGATGGGCGTGGCCAAGGCGGCGCTCGAGGCCAACACCCGCTATCTCGCGGCGAGCCTCGGCGAGCAGCAGATCCGGGTCAACGCGGTCTCCGCCGGGCCGATCAAGACCGTCTCGGCGATGGGCGTCTCCGGCTTCGGCGACATCCTCGGCGAGGTCGAGAAGCGCGCACCGCTGCGCCGCAACGTCACCCAGGAGGAAGTCGGCAAGGCCAGCACGTTCCTGCTGTCGGACCTCGCCAGCGGCGTCACCGGCCAGACGCTGTACGTGGACTGCGGGATCTCGATCCTGGGGTTGTGAGGTCCGGGCCGGCGTCAATGGCCGGCCAACCACTCCACGATGCTCTCGCGCTCGTCGCTGGTGAGGTCGAGTTCGAGGGCGCGGCGGAGCAGCGGAACGGCTTGCTCGGCGCGCTCGTCGGTGACGCGTAGCGCGGCGAGGGCGAGCAGGCTCGGCACGTGGTTGGGGTCGCGGGACAGCGCTTCCTCGTAGCGCGGCTCGGCCGCCTCAGGGTCGCCGGCTTGTTCGAGCACGCGGCCGACGCCGAATGGTCCCTCCGGCGAGATCGGTCGGAGTTCGGCGACGCGGGTCCAGAGTGCGGCGATGCGAGCGTAGGTCTCGGCATCGGCTGGGCCACCTTCCAGCGCCAACGTGAACCGGGCCCAGGCTTCGCCGGCGGAGCTGTCGGGATCTTCGGGGGCCAGCTCGGCGTGGCGGGCATAGGCCGTCGCGGCGGCGGCGAGGTGGTTTCGCCGCTCGTCGCGGTCGATCGTGGTGTCGGCGAGGCTGGCGTGGCATGCGGCAACGCGCCACTGAGCCTCGGCGTCGTCGGGAACCAACGCGAGACGCCGGATGGAGACGTCGAGTGCCGGGGTCACATCGCCGAGGTCGAACAGAATCCGGCCGAGGGTGGCCAGCAGCTCGGGGTGACGCGGCGACGCGGCCAGGACCGGTTCGAGGCGCGCGGCGGCGGCGCTGAGATGGCCGTCGTCGAGCAGGAACCCGGCATGCAGGATCGCCACCTCGGGATCGATCGGCGCCAGCGCCTCGGCGCGCAGCAGCTCACCCTCCGCGCGGCGCCAGAGCACCAGGATCGGCGGATTCTCGGCGCGGGCTTCGCGGCTCAGCGCCACGCCGAGCAGCGCACGGGCCAGCGGGTCGGTCGGATCCTCGGCCAGCACCTCGGCGGCGAGCCGCCGCGCCTCCGGAGCGTCGCCTCGATCGAGCGCGGCCCGGGCTTCGGCGCGGATCCCGTCGAGCACGGGACGCCGCTCCGGGGCGAGGGGCTTTGGCTCCGGGAGATCGGCGCGCATCGCCCACGGATCCGGCGCCGGTCCCGAGCAGGCCGCGAGCGTGGCGATCGCCAACAGCCAGCCGGAGAAGGCGAGCCGGCAAGGGGTGGAGGAGCGGGCGACGAACACGCCAAGAGCCGAGCCGCACGGCGTCGTCCACGCAAGCAGTAGATCGCCGGCGCCGCTCGGGAATCCGGCGGGTCGCGACCTATCATCGCCCCGATGCCGAGCATCGCGCGCGACATCACCTGGCTGGTCGGCCGGACCCCGCTCCTGGAGCTCGGCCGCTACGGCAAGGGCCTCCCCGGCCGACTGGTCGCCAAGCTGGAACTCGCCAATCCGACCGCCAGCAACAAGGACCGCAGCGTGCTCGGGATGATCGAGCACGCCGAGCAGCACGGCTACCTGACCCCGGAGACGACCATCGTCGAGTGCTCGGCCGGCGACACCGGGATGTCCCTGGCAATGGCCTGCGCGGTGCGCGGCTACCGCCTGGTGCTCACGATGCCGCGCGGCATGGCGTCGGCGCGCTGCAACCTGCTGCGGGCGCTCGGCGCCGAGCTGGTGTTCACCGAACCCGAGCGCGGGATCCGCGGCGCCTTGGAGCGGGCCGAGGAGCTGAGCCGCGAGATCAGGCCTTCGCTGATCCTGCAGCCGTTTGCGAATCGTGGGAACCCGCAGGTCCATGCGCGGACCACCGCGCGCGAGATCTGGGAGGACACCGAGGGCCAGGTCGACACCGTGGTCGTCCCCGTCGGCTCGGGCGGCACCGCGGCGGGTTGCGCAGAGTTCTTCAAGGAGCGCGACGCCAGGGTCGCGGTGGTCGGGGTCGAGCCCGCTGCCAGCGCGGTGCTGTCCGGCGGCGAGCCGGGCGCGCACGACATCCCGGGCATCGGCGCGGGCTTCGTGCCGGCGATCCTCTCGCCAGCAGACCTCGCCGAGATCGTCCCGGTCACCGAAGCCGACGCGTTCGGCGCGGCCAGGGCGCTGGCCCGCACGGAAGGCGTGCTGGCCGGACCCGCATCCGGTGCCGCACTGCACGCGGCGCGCGGAATCGCCGCCCGCGACGGCTCGGCCGGCAAGCTGATCGTGGTCCTGCTCACCGACTTCGGGGAGCGCTACGAGGATCACCCGTGCTACGCGGATCAGCCGTCCACCGGAGGCCGGCCGTGAGTGCCGAGGCGACCGAGACCCGGATCCGCGAACTCGCCGCGCGCGTGCAGTCGCTCCGCGAGGCGGTCGGGGCGCGGATCCTCGGCCAGCGAACTCTCATCGAGGACACGCTGGTCGCGGTCCTGGCCGGCGGACACGTGCTCCTCGAAGGCCTGCCGGGGCTGGGCAAGACCAGCCTCGTCCACGCGATCTCCGCCGGACTCGGCCTCGACACCCAGCGCATCCAGTTCACGCCCGACCTGATGCCGGCCGACATCACCGGCACCCGCATCGTCGAGGAGCACGGCGGCCGGATGGAGTTCCGCTTCCAGCAGGGCCCCCTGTTCGCCCATCTGGTCCTCGCCGACGAGATCAACCGGGGGACTCCCAAGACCCAGTCGGCATTGTTGGAGGCGATGCAGGAAGGCAGCGTCACGGTCGGCCAGGAGTCACACCGGTTGCCGAAACCGTTCGCGGTCGTCGCCACCCAGAACCCGATCGAGCTCGAAGGCACCTTTCCGCTGCCCGAAGCCCAGCTCGACCGGTTCCTCTACCACCTCGTCGTCGAGAAGCCCCCGGTCGACGACCTGGTCGCGATCCTGGCGAGCACCACCGGTCGCACCGAGGAGCCGGTGCAGCCGGTGCTCGACGCGGCGACCGTGAGCGAGATCCAGTCGCTGGCCCGCGAGATCCTCTGCGCCGACCACCTGCTGCGCTACGTCGCGGAACTCGTGCACGCCACCGATCCCGACGCCGAGCGTGCGAGCCCGGAGACCCGTCGCCTGGTCCGCTACGGTGCCAGCCCGCGGGCCGCGCAGTCGATCGTGCTGACTGCGAAGGTCCGTGCGCTGCTCGACGCTCGACCGTCGGTCGATCGATCGGATCTCGATCGGAGTCTGCTGCCAGCGCTCCGTCACCGCGTCGTCCTCACCTTCGAAGCCGACGCCGAGAACCTGCACGTGGCGGATCTGCTGCCGGCCTGGAAGGCCGGTGCGAGCGGCCGCGCACACGTCTGACCGACTCCGGGTCCCGAGTTCCACGAACCGCGGCGATCCACCTGGGGGTCCGGCGTGTCGCCGCGTTGTCCCAGTTTTTTTGGTGCGCGGCGGAAAGAGTGGCGAGCTGGTGCGTCTAGGCGGGTGCATGGGACGAGCCGTCCCGGTCCGACGCGAGTCGTTCTACGAGCAGGGAACCCGCAAGGGAGTTCGACCCGCGAATGTCGCGCCCGGACGGTGCGTGAGTCACTTCGGTGACGAACGCGCCGCACGAGCCGAGAGGGCTGGACCGGGACGCACCGCGGCCGGAGGTCGACGAGGAAGGCGCTTGCGCCGGATCCGTCGGCCTTCGGCCGGCTTTTCGTACCGCGAGCGATGTGCGACCTCGTCCATGCAGCAGGGAGCGTCGCGGATGCGAAGACGACCCCGGGGTCACCAGCCGTGACCGACCGAAGTCGGCACGAGCAGGGCCGGCCAGCGACCCCGGGTTCGGCAGTTCTCACACTTCCGCAGCGGCACCGCCGGACCGTCCTTGATCTCGCGGGAGCATTCCCGAGAGACCAGCCGCGCGGGGGACGACGTCCACCGACTGCAGTCCCCTCCGAAGGTCGCCCCTCGGCGGATCCGCAATCCGGCGAAACGTCGCGCGAGACGACGGACGAACCGGAGACTGGCATCCACTTCAGCGTGGGCCTGGGCGACCTGGGGGACGAGCGAACCCCCGGAGCCACCTTGATGCATGGGACGGCCCACCGCGGCCTTGCGACCACATCGGGCGCACCCCCGAGCAGGGAGCCGACCGACCGCCATAGGACGCCGACCTCCAGAGTCGGTGTTCCATCCAAGCGACAGGTTTCCCGCGAACTCGCTTTCACGCGCCCTGCGCAGGTCTACACCGGATTCCATGAGCCACGACCTGGAGTTCCAGAAGCGCGCCGATGCCTTCATGGAGCGAGTGTTCTCGGCACTCGAGAACGAGGACCCGGACGAACTCGACGTCGATCTCGCGATGGGCGTCCTCACGATGGAGTTCGCGGATGGACGTAAGTGCATCCTCAACCGGCAGAGCGCCGCGCACCAGATCTGGTTGGCGAGCGGCGCGTCGGCGTGGCACTTCGAGCAGGTCGGCGAGAACGACTGGGTCGACACCAAGGGGCGAGGCAAGCTCGAAGACGTGCTTCGGAATGTGCTCGAGGAGCGCCTCGGTCGCCCGGTGAAGCTCTGAACAGGGGGGTCAGGGCCGGAGTGCCTGTTCGGGAGGCATCGCCTCCACTTCGACCATCGCGCCGGTGACCGGATGCTCGAAGGTGATCCGCCAGGCGTGCAGCAGCGGCCGGCGGATCCCCTGGCCACCGCCGCCACGTCGCGCTCGCCAGCCATACTTCCGGTCGCCAACGATCGGACAACCCAGCTCGGCGAGGTGCACCCGGATCTGGTTGCGGCGGCCGGTCTCCAGCCGGCACTCGATCAGCGCATCGGGCCCGCGACGCTCGCGCACCCGGTATTCGGTCACCGCCCGCTCACCGCGACCCGGTCGGGAACTCGACCGCACGATCC
Source organism: bacterium (assembly GCA_030432695.1). GTDB lineage: Bacteria > Planctomycetota > UBA1135 > UBA1135 > UBA2386 > JAUILN01. The sequence continues at coordinate 422,328 of JAUILN010000007.1, forward strand.
CATCGCGGCCGACCTCCAACCACGACTCGATCCGCCCGGCGCGCGGATTCGGCACGCTGGTGGTGAGGGCGAGATAGACCCGCTGTGCCCGGTGCTCCCGGAACAGCGCATCGAGGCCGTCGCGGCCCGCGGCGCTGCGCGCGACCACCAGCACCCCGGAGGTGTCCTCGTCGAGCCGATGCACCGCATACACCCGCTCGCCGAGCTGTCGCGACAGCCGGTCTACGACCGTGGGCCCGCGACGCCCCGGTGCCTCGACGACCAACATCCCCGGCGGCTTGTCGACGACCAGCAGGTCCTCGTCCCGGTGGAGGATGCCGAGTTCGTCACGCCGTGCCGACCGGCTCGATTCGCTCACCGGCCGATCGTCTCGCTGACGAGTTGCGTGAACCCACCCGCGAACGGGTCGACGCCTGGAAAGACCATCGCCTGGACGTGGAACGGGAAGCCCACCGCCGACGGCGAGTTCGGCAGCCGACCGATGACCCGCACCTCCCGCTCGCTGCTCGCGATCGTCACGTTGCCGGCTCGGAAAGTCAGTGAGGGGTCGAGCCAGAACAGACCCAGTCCACCGACCGGGATCCCGGTCGGCAACACGGCGAAGCCCATCCACACCGCCGCGACCCGAACCGCACCCGGTTGGCCGGCGTGGATCACCAACTCGTAGTCGGCACCGATCCGGGCCCGCGTCGGTGCCGAGACCTGCCGATGCAGGTTGACCAACAGGAAGTCCTTCTGCGAGCGGTCATTGCCGACCACGAGATCGCCGTCTCCGTCGCCGTCGAAGTCTGCGGAAACCAACGAGGTGGTCGCACTCGGCATGTTCGGCAGCGCGTCGACCGGCGCCAGGGTGAAGTTGCCCTGGCCGTCGTTGACCAGCACCCGGTTGATGGCGTCGCGCTGACCGACGACCAGGTCGAGATCGCCATCCAGGTCGCGGTCGACCGCCACGAGACAGATCGCCAGGAGCAGATCGGGCGGCATCGCGGTCGGCACCAGCGTGAAGTTGCCCTGCCCGTCGTTGCGCAGCAGTCGGGCCGGAGCCCGCGCGCCGACGGTGACCGCATCGAGATCGCCATCGGCATCCACGTCGACCAACGCGACCCCGGTCGTCGGTTCGCGATCGCTCGGATACTGCGTGGGTGTCGCGGCCACGAAGTTCGCAGTCCCGTCGTTGAGCAGCAGCAGGTCTGGCTGATCGGGAAGCAGCCCCGGCAGCACGGTGCGGTTGCCCACCAGGACGTCGAGGTCTCCGTCACCGTCGACGTCCCCCGTGGCAATCGAGTGACCCAGGCGGGCGATCGCGGGGAGTCGCGCCGACTGGTCGACGAATCGCCCGGTCCCGTCATTGAGCCACAGCGAGTCGAGGTCCGCGAAAGCCGGCGACGGACCTGCGTGGGCCACGTAGGCATCGAGGTCGCCGTCGCCGTCGAAGTCCGCCAGAACCAGGTCCTTCACGTCGGCGCTGTCGCTCGGAAGGTTGCCGGCACCGATCTCGGTGAAGGCACGCGCCCCGTCGTTGCGGAACAGGTGCTGGGCGGACGGGCCGATCGCGACGAGATCCAGATCGCCGTCGCCGTCCACGTCGCCGGCGGCAACTGCGGCGGTCCCGTCCGCGACGCTCTCCAGGGCCCGGATCGGGAAGAGCTTCAACACGCCGTTGCCGTCACCGAACCACAGCTCGTCGGCGAGTCCGGGACGACCGACGAACAGGTCCAGGGAGCGGTCGCCGTCGAAGTCGCCGACCGCGAGATCGGTGGTGCTCAGGTTCGGGGCATCGAAACCGACCGCGGTCTCGCTCCGCATGGCCCCGCGGCCGTCGTTTCGCCATAGATGCTTGCGCGATGGTGCCGCCAGACCTGCGGACTCGATCGTGACCAGGTCTGAGTCGCCGTCGCCATCCAGATCCGCAGCCAGAACGTCGACGGTCGCGCCCACGCTCTCGCCCAGCCAGCCCGGCCCGGCCAGCCCGAAGACTCCGGTCCCGTCGTTCCACAACAACTTGTCGACTCCGCCGAGTTCGGTCGCAACGAGGTCGAGGTCGCCGTCGAGGTCGAGGTCGGCCGTGGCGAATGCCGAGGTGCTGCCCGCCGCGGAACTACTGCTTGCGAGTAGCGCCTCGCTGGTGAACTTGCCGAACCCGTCGTTGCGCAGCAGCAGGTCCGTCTGGTCGTGGAATCCGACCGCAAGGTCCGGGTCGCCGTCGCCATCGGCGTCGAAGACTGCGAGGGCCGTGACCATCGACGCAGGTCCCGGCAATCGTTCTGCCGCGAGATCGATCCAGGCCCCCGAGGGGTCCCTCACCCAGTAGCGATCGGGATCGAGCACCTCGGCGACCAGGATCTCCGGCACGCCATCGAGGTCCGCATCGAGCACCACCACCGCGCTCGGCCGATCGAACGGACCGGCCGGCAGCGTCGCGCTGAGCGAGAACACGCCGCGGCCGTCGTTGGCGAGCACCCGGTCGGGTGCACCGGCGTCGGCGAAGACGAGGTCGAGATCGCCGTCGCCATCGAGGTCGGCGAGGGCGACCGCGCGCGCATCGGTCTGTGCCGTGGGCAAGGCCGCGGCGGTGGCGTCGGTGAAGGTCCCGGTGCCGTCGTTCAGGAACAGCAGATCGGGCTGCAGATCGCGACCTGCAACCACGAGGTCCTGGTCGCCGTCGCCATCGACGTCACCCGCGACCAGGTCGCCGGCAACCGTGACCCTGGCGGGGATTCGACCCGGTCCCGCCCGGGCGAAGTCCCCATCGCCGTCGTTCTCGTAGAGCTGCAGCGGCCCGCCGGGAAAGGCATCGTCCGGTGCGAGTACGAGGTCGAGGTCCTGGTCGCCATCGACGTCGACCGCGACGAATCGGAACATCGGATGGAGGTCTCGCGGCAGGCCGGCCCCGCCGAGTTCGGCGAAGTCCTGGGAAGCGACCGGCGCGGCGAGACCGACCAGGACCAGCCAGAGGCGCAGGTCTGCTCGGAGGAGGGGATCCATGAGTGGGGCAGGGCGACTTCCTCGGTCCGGCACGAGACCGACCGAAGGTAGTCCGTGCAGGATACCTCGCGAGCCGGAGCGGAGCCCAGCAGCGTCGGCTCGGGGAAACCGATCGGGACGCCCGCGGTCCGGGATGACGCGATGTCCCCGATACCGTCAATCGAATCCCGCCGGACGACCGGACGCGGTAGCACGCACTCAGGCGAGCGATCGCACGCCTACTCCACGGAATAACCGAGCCGACCCATCACCGGGGCACATCGGGCGACGACCTGCGACGCCTCGTGCTCAGCGAGGTCGTGCCGCCAGCGGCCCACGCTGGTATCAGCGGATGCAGTGGTCCCGTGTCCCGCGAGTTCTCCGACCGCCGCCATCCGACGCCGTTCGGTCGCGTCCACCGGCAGACCCAGCCACTCGAGGACTTCGGCGCCCCGCTCGACCGGTGCAGCGACCAGGTCTTCGTAGCGCAGCACGTGGACGTGGCGTCCATAGTCGAGTAGTCCCGCGTAGCAGTTGCTCCAGTAGGTCGCGGTCTCGTCGAGTCCGGCAGTTCCGAAGAACGGGTTCTCGGCAGCGACCCGCTCCTTGCGGGCGAAGCTGCGGATCGAACAGAGCACGTCGCGCGGGTCCCGCGCCAGGACAACGATCCCGACCTCCGGATAGACGGACTGCAGTGCGATCACCGTCTCCGGCTCCGGCAGCTTGTCCCCGAAGTGGGTGTAGTCCTTGTCCGGGAAGCTCTCGGCGTAGAACTCCTCGAGCGCCCGCACCGCGTTGCGACGCATCACCTCGCCGGCGATCGGCAGGTAGGGTGGCCGGATGTAGCCGTGCAGCCGGGTCACCTCGCCCCGCGGGATCTCGTGCGGCTGCCAGGAGGGCACCGCTGCCATCTCGACGAAGACCCGCAACAGGTCGGCGACCCCGGCCTCGTTGGTCAGCGCGACGCGCGGGTGACCCTCGAGAAGGCGGTAGAGGAACGTGGTTCCACTCCGTCCTGAACCGGCCACGAAGAAGGGCGTGCTCATCTCGGCGCCGCGCGGTGGTCAGCGGCGCCCTGAAGTCTACTCGCCAGCCGCCTACTGCAGCCGGAGCTGGTAGATCTGGATCTTCCGATACAACGTCGCCCGACCGATGCCGAGCAGCTGCGCCGCGCGACGCACGTTGCCGCGGGTCGCCCGCAGCGCGCGCGCCAGGAGCCGCTTCTCCTCCTCCTGGAACGGGCGGATGTCGTCTTCGGAGAGTTCCTCGTCGCGCTCTTCGGCTTCGGAATCGAGCGGGTCGACGGTGTCGTTCAGGCCGCGCACGTTGGGCGGGGCGTGAACGCCGGTGGACGGTCCGAACAGGTGGACCCGATCGATTGCGCCGCCGTCGGCCAGCTGGTGGGCGCGGGTGACCGCCAGCTTGAGCTGGGTCACGTTGCCCGGCCAGGGGTGCGCCTCCAGGAGGATCATCGCTCCGGCGGTGAAGCCACGGTCGGGCAGGCCCTCGAGCTGCGCCGAGCGCTCGACGAAGTGGCGGGCCAGCAGCGGGATGTCCTCGCGTCGTTCGGTCAGCGACGGCACCACCACCGGGAACATGTTGAGCCGGTAGTAGAGATCCTCGCGGAACGCGCCCTTCGCGGTCAGCTCGGCGAGGCGCGCCGACGTCGTCGCGACGACCCGGATCTCACGCCCGGGCTGCGCCGTCGAAGTGCTGTCCTTGAGGAAGCGCACGAGCTTCGACTGGACCCGGGTCACGAGCCGATCGACGTTCTCGATGACCAGCGTGCCGCCCTCGGCGCGCGTCAGGCCGGAATCGAGTTCGGCCTCCTCCATGCCCTCGCACTCCAGGGTCACCAACGGACCCTTGGCGCGGCGACCGTTCCGGTGCACGAGTTCGGCGACCAGCGACTTGCCGACGCCGGGCTTGCCCTCGACCAGCACCGTGGCGTCGTTCATCCCTGCGCGACTGATCACGCCGGCGAGCCGCCGCACCGCCGGACTGCAACCGACCAGCACCGGCACCTCGTCGGAGGTCTGCGTGCGCGCCTCCAGGGCCCGCACCCGCCGCCGCAACCGGCGCCGTTCACCGACCGCCAGCAGCGCCGCGACCGCCTGCTTGGCAGTGCACGGCTTGCTGAGGTACAGGTCCACGCCGTCCCCGAGTCGGGCCAGCGCGTCGGCCTCACGTTCGGTCGGCACGGCCAGCACCACCCCGCCGCGACGGCTCCGCTCGACCAGGACGTCCTCGCGCCACGCCCCGCTGGCGGACCCTCGCGCTGGCAGGTCGATCAGGATCGCGTCGAAGTCCTCCTTCGCGGCAACCGCGACGTAGGACTCTCGGTCCGCGACGACCTGGACGGTGGCCCCGGAGTCGGAGAAGAACTCGACGAGTCCCTCCTCCGCGTTCGCGGCCCCGGTGCAGACCAGGATCCGGAGTCCGTCGCGCGCCACGGCGGTCGAATCCCCGGCTCGGCTTTGAAGTCCTACAGTCATCGTCTCCCGGGGTCCCATCGGCACACGAGACCCCCGGACGTGAGCCAACCTCCCGGTTGGACCCGATCCGGGAGGCCGGGGGATCGCGGACCCCGCCCTGCGGAGCGGCAGGAACGCTCCGGAAACCCCATGATGGGCGCGCCTCCGCCGACCATCCCGACCAGCGTTCCCCACCGACGACCGAACGATGCGCATCCTCTCTGCCGTCCGCCTGCTCGGCGCTCCCTGCCTCGCCGCCATCGTGCTGCTCTCGCCCGGCGGGTTGTCCGCCCAGGAGATCGATGACTACCGGCTCGACCTCCCCGCCCTCGGTGGCGGCCGCGTGCGCACCGAAGACCTGCGCGACCGGGTCGTGCTCGTCGACTACTGGGGCACCTGGTGTGGTCCGTGCGTCTCGGCGGTGCCGTTCCTGCAGCGGATGTACGCCAAGTACAAGCACTACGGCTTCGAGATCGTGGGTCTCGCCTACGAACGGGGTGATCCCGACCGGGCCGCGACGAAGCTCCGCGAGTTCGCCGCCGCGCGCGGCCTGACCTACCCGCTGGCGATGGGAACCGACGCCGAACAGGCCCAGGTCCCCGGCTTCCGGGCGTTCCCGACCATGCTGTTCTTCGGCCGTGGTCTGGCCTTCGACCACATGGAGGTCGGCTTCGACCCGAACGGTACCGACGAGATCGAGGCCTGGATCCGCGAGGCCCTCGGCCTCGACGCCCCCGATTCGGCCGACGACTCGACCGACGATTCGGAGCCGGCGGAAGACGCCGATCCGGCCGACGAATCACAGGAGAGTGCGGACGACGCCCCGGAGTCGGCGAAGGTCGTGGTTCCCGAGGGCAAGATCTTCGAGCCGGGCAACGGCGACACCGGCTTCGATTTCGAGATCGAGGACGACCAGGGCCAGCCGCTGCAGTTCGCCGGACTGCGCGGACACCCCGTCGTGCTCACCTTCACCTCGACCTGGGACCAGGAGGCGGAGGCGACGGCCGAGGCGCTGCAGGCACTGCACCGGGACTTCGCCGCGCGGGGGGTGCGGGTTCTTGCCGCCAGCGTGGAGGTCTCGCGCGAGTCCGACGAGCGTCTGGCGAAGATCCGCGCGTTCCGCGAGCGCCACCAGCTCGGCTATCGGATCTTCCCGGCGGATCTCCAGCTGCAACGCCGTGTCCACCGCTTTTCCGGTCTGCCCACCTGGCTCGTGTTCGACGCCGACGGCCAGCTGGTGCTGCGTCGCAACGGCCAGTCCGAGTCCCACGTCGACGACCTGCGGAAGTCCCTGGAGCAGCAGCTCGAGAAGCACTGACCCGGCCGCCGACGGTGGATGCCGACGCCTTCGAATGCCGATGGTCTTCCCATGGCGAATCGAATCCACCGGCCGCTGTATGCGACCGGCGTGCTGGCGATCTTGATGTGCGTGGGCTGTTCGGGTCCGAGTGCGCGACTCCACGCGGCCTACATGCAGACCGAACTCGACGGCCAGATCGGTCTCGGTCCCACGGTCGCGCCTGCCGGTTTCTCCGTCGATCCGATCGACATCCAGAGCGGGCTGGGACTGGATGACTCGGAGCCGTCGCTGCTGCTGCGAGCCGAACTCGACGCGGGCCCGGTCCGCATCACCGGATCGGCCTTCCAGTACTCGGGTGAAGGGTCCGGCACTCTCTCGGGAGACTACGGCGGCATCCCTGCCATGACGCAGGTCGACACGGAGATCGACATGCTGGTCGGCAAGGCGGCGGTCACCTTCGACCTGCTGGACTTCGACGTGATCCGCATCTCGCCCGGGATCGGTGTCGACATCTTCACGATCGATTCGACTGTCACCGACCGTACCACGCTGCAGACCGAGACCATCGACGAAGTGATCCCGCTGCCGATGCTCTTCCTGCAGGCCGAGGCCGACGTGGGACCGGTAGGCCTGATCGTCGATGCGGGCGGTATCGACGTGAACTACGATCAGTTCTCCGGGACCTTCTTCGACGTCGAAGCGATGGCCATCCTCGAGCCGGTCGAGCACTTCGAGTTGTTCGCCGGCTACCGCTGGGTCGACGTCGATGCGGACGGCGCCGTCGACGACCAGGACTTCCTCGCCGACTTCCAACTCACCGGTTGGTTCCTCGGCGGCGGCGTGACCTTCTGATCTGCGCGCCTCGGCCGGCCTGCTTCCGACAGCCGACCATCGACCAGCCAACCATCGACCAGCCAACCATCGACCAGCCGACCCTCAACCCGACAATCGGCTGCTCAGCGTGCCGACGAGTTCCCGGAACACCCGGTCCTCCTTGACGCGCTTCTTGATCTTCTGAACGGCGTAGATCACGGTCGTGTGGTCACGGTTGCCGAAGAAGCGGCCGATCTCCTCCAGCGACTGCTCGGTGTGCTGGCGGCAGAGATACATGCAGATCTGCCGCGGCAGACTCACGGCCTGGGTGCGTCCCTTACCCGTGAGTTCGCGGGCAGACACCGAGAAGTGCCCGGTCACGACTCCCATCACGTCGCCGAGCGAGAGCTTGCGGGTTCGCGACACGACTACGCCGCGCAATGCCTCCTCGGCCAGCTCGACCGTCAGCGGTCGCTCGGTGATCGACGAGATCCCGACGACCTTGATCACGGCCCCTTCGAGTTCCCGAATGTTGGTGTCGATGCGCTCGGCAATGAACCACGCGACCTCGTCGGGCATCTCGACCTGGCGTAGCCGGGCCTTGCGCTTGACGATCGCGACCCGCGTCTCGAAGCAAGGCACCTCCATCTCGGCAACGAGGCCCCACTTGAAGCGCGACACCAACCGCTCCTCGATGGTCGGGATATCCGATGGCGGACGATCCGACGACAGGATGATCTGCCGGTTGGTGTTGTAGAGCGCGTTGAACGTGTGAAAGAACTCGTCTTGAGTCTTCTCTTTGTTCTCGAGGAACTGGATGTCGTCGATGACCAGGACGTCGACGCCACGGTGGATCTCGCGGAACTTGTCGAGTTCACCGCGCTGGATCGCGTGGATGAATCGGTTCGTGAAGTCCTCGCAGCTCAAGTAGAGAACGGTCGCGTCCTCGTTGCGGCGGCGGATCGAGTGACAGACTGCCTGCAGTACGTGGGTCTTGCCGAGACCGACGTTGCCGTGCACGAAGAACGGGTTGTACGCCCGGCCGGGGTTGTCGCCGACCGCCAGCGCCGCCGCGTGGCTCAACCGGTTGCAGGGGCCCACCACGAACGTCTCGAAGGTGTAGTTGCGGTTCAGCTCGGCGCCGGGACCACCCAAGCTCCGAGCACCGGACCCACCCGACACCACCGAGCGCCCGGCGCCCGACCCACGCGGCAGGTCCCCGAGCGGCACCGTCTCGGCCGGCTCGAGCGAAGTCCCACCGTCCCGTCCCGACGACGATCCACGTGCCGGCATCTCTCGTGACGAGCTGGCGTCCGCACGAGCAAACCCATCGCGAGCAAACCCATCGTTGGAGACGGCCCCTTCACCGGAGACATCCGACTCGCCGTGAAACTCGTCGGCTCGACCCTCGGCGCTCAACGGATCCCTCCCATGGAACACGGCATCTCTCCCATCGATCTCGACCTCCTGCTCCAGCCAGCTCGCCGCGGCACGACCCTCGTCGGGCCGAACCCGTTGGTCTTCCAGGTCGCGCTCCGGACCGGTCTTGCCGAGCCGGCCTTCCGCGGCGGACGACCCGGGCGAGACCCGAGGGCCGCTCGCAGCAACATCGACGACACCTAGCGGGACGTCGCCCGCCGGCTGCGATCCGGAACGCAGCACCACGTGCACGTCACGGCGCCCGACCACGTTCTCCAGACAGGACTGCAACTCGCTCAGGAAGTTGCGGCGCACCCAGTCGCGGATGAACGGACTCGGAGCACGGAACACGAATCGCGAGCCGTCTCTCTCGATCAATTCGACCTCGGACAGCCACGACTCGTAGAGTTCGGGTCGAACCCGGCTGCGGAGACTGCTACGCAACGCAGCCCGGATCTCGGAGACGCTGGCCGATGAGGGAACGGCCGGCTGCAGTTCGACGGGAATAGGCACGCGGCGGCTGGACACGCGGCTTCGCTCACTGGTCTCGAGGAAGAGCGGACCGGTCAGGGAACCGCTCATGGCGAACCACGCGCTGCCAGTCTGCTCGCTCGCGCAACGCGCTCGCCACGACCCGGCTCCTTCGACGGCCTGGCGCGACGGGACACCCGCGCGCGAGACCGCTTGGAAACCAGGACATCACGCCTCCGGGCGTGTCGCTCCCTGACAACCGACAGAGTCTGCACCGAACAACAGATTCTTCGGCAAAACCCACAGCCACACCGAGCCACAGCCACACCGAGCCACAGCCACACCGAGCCATAGCCCGGAGATGGCAGGTCTCCGGAAAGACAAGTCCCCGAGAAGACGCGTGCCGGTGAAAAAGAGGGCTGGGGGAAAAGGGAGCGACACGGCCGAAGGCCTGAGCCGAACGGCATCGACCGATCTCCGGGTCAGGGAGACCGACCGACCGCGACTCGCAGCGAGGACCGCACGAGAGACGAACTGAACCGAACAGAGGTGGTTCTGGGGAACCTCGAAGACGACACGACCGGACAGGCACTCCGGCGCGCGTCGGTCCTCGACACGACGCCCAGACTCTTACCCTTCACGCGCGCTTCACGCAAAGCATCGAGCGTTCGGTGGAGCGCGCGAGATGGTCCAACTGCTTGAAGGCCAAGCCCTCGACGCGGCGAAGGTTTTTTGGCGCACTCCCGGAAGGCGAGTCGAGCCGCTGGAGCCGCGTCCGTGGGTTGGCCCGACCGGCTTCGAGAACGTCGCTCCTCGTGCCGTTGCGCACGCACGTCACCTTGCTTGCTGCAACGACGCGACGCACGCGACCACGCGTCGCGCGGCAGCCTCGGCGAACGCGACGTCGTCGTCAGGTCCGAAGCTGAAGCGGACACAGGCCCGCGCCGCAGCCGCGGACAGACCGATCGATTCGAGGACCGCCGGCGGCTCCGGTGACCCGGAAGCACAGGCAGAACCGTGGGAGGCATGGATTCCGGAAACGTCGAGAGCTGGCAACAACAGCCGCCCTTCGATCCCGCCGAAGTGCATCATCGCGGTGTTCGGCAGCGCATCTGCACACGGCGTGAGGCAAGTACAGTCCGAGAGGCTCTCGGTCAGGACCGCGACCAGCAAGTCTCGTGCTGCCTTCATGCGCGCCGCACGAGCGACGAGCTGGCGTTGCGCGAGTGCCAGGGCCCGCCCGGTCGCGGCAGCCAGCGCGACGCTGGGTGTCCCCGAACGGAGCCCGCGCTCCTGACCACCACCCACGAGCAGCGACTCCACGCGGCAGTTCGCAGCCAACGGCGGCGTGACCAGGATCGACCCGCCTCGAAGGCCCCCACACTTGTGGGCACTCAACGCGATGCTGTCTGCGCAGCGCACCACCTCGTCGAGCGGAACCCTGCCAGGCGTCTGCGCAGCGTCGACGTGGAGCGGCACCCCTAGACCGCGGGCCAACTCCGCGGCCTCGGCGACCGGTTGCAGGGTCCCGAGTTCGCTCTGCGCGTGTGCCAAGGCGACGAGTCCCGGCCGCGCCGGCAGACTGTCGGGAATCACCACACGTCCACGCGGGTCGACCGCAAGGGACATCGAGCCTCGCAGACCCGCCGCCGCCCGGACCGAGGCGTGTTCGGTCGACGCGAGCAAGACCGGCGCTCCGAGTTCACCGAAGCAGCGCAGCGCTTGGTTGTTGGCCTCGGTCCCTCCCGAGACGAACTCGATTCGTTCCGGGTCCACCTGGAGGGCCTCCGCGGCCTCGAGCCGCGCCTCCTCCAACACTCCACGGGCCGCGCGACCCGCCGCGTGGACCGCACCTGGGTTGGCCGGGAACCGTCGCTCCACCTCGACGAACCGCTCGAGCACATCTGGCAAGACCGGAGTGCACGCGTTGTGGTCGAGGTAGAACGGACGGACGTCGCCCGAAGTGCGAGCGGTCATCCGTCCGCAGAATCCTCCGCCACCACGCGACGGTAGAGGTCGAAGTAGCGACCGACCACGTCGTGCAACTCGAACTCGCCGACCGCTCGGGCCCGCGCAGCGGTGCTCGCCCGCCGGTGCAGGTCCGCGTCCTCCAACAGCGCGATCGCGGCCCGCGCCATCGCCGCCGGATCCGCGACCGGAACGAGCACTCCGGTCTCGCCGAACACCTCGGCGACGCCACCGACATCGGTACTCACCACCGGCACGCCACAGCTCATCGCCTCGAGCATCGACAGGCCGAAGCTTTCCGTCTCCGACGCCGACAGGAACAGGTCGGCGTCGGCGAGCAGGCGTTCGAGGTCCTCCGGCGGTCGGTTGCCGAGCGACTCCACTCGGTCGGTGACCCCGAGGTCGCTGGCGACCGCCAGGGCGTGCTCGCGATCGGGCCCGTCGCCGACCAGGATCAGCCGTGCCGGCAGCGTCCGAGCGATCTCCGCGAATGCCCGGACCACGTCGGCGACCCGCTTCACCGGCCGCAGGTTGCTGCAGTGCACGATGCGCCGCTCCTCCTCGCCACGGTCGTAGAACCGGCCGGCGGTGCCCGGCTTGAAGCGCTGGGTGTCGACGAAGTTCGGGATCACCTCGATCGGTGAACGGACGCCGAACATCAGCGTGGTCTCGTCGGCCAGGTAGCGACTCACCGCGGTCACTGCGGCGGACTGCTGCAGGGCGAAGCGGGTCGGCCGCATGTAGGCCCGGTCGGCACCCACCACGGTGATGTCGGTGCCGTGCAGCGTGGTGACGAACCGCAACGGCTGCTGGCTCATCGACTTGGCCAGGAACGCGCTCACCGCGTGGGGGATCGCGTAGTGGACGTGGAAGACGTCGATCCGCGCCTCCTCCTGCACCTCGAGCATCCGCGTCGCCAACGCGAGGTCGTACGGCGGGAAGCGGAACAGCGGGTAGGCCGAGACCTGCACGTTGTGGTAGCGCAGACCGGGGACCGGACGCCCCAGGCGGGCCGGCCGGTCATAGCTCAGCAGGTGGACCTCGTGGCCCTGACGGGCGGCTTCCAACGCGACCTCGGTGGCGACCACGCCGCTGCCGCCGACGGTGGGGTAGCAGACGACTCCGATGCGCAGACGATCGCCGGAAAGGTCCTCGGGCATGGGCGCATCCTACGGACTCGACGCGACGGCGGCCGGTTCGAACTCGCGCGGCGATCAGACCCGCGGCACCAGCCGCGGCAGACCGACCCGGATCCGGGCGGCACCGTCCGGATCGAGCGTCAGGCGCCCACCGTGGTCCCCGACGAAGTCGACCAGCGACTCGGAACTGCGCCGCAGCTCCTCGAGCACCCGCGTCAGTCGGGCCGGCTCGAACGGCGCGAGTTCGATCTCCAGGCCGACCAGCTCGCCCTCGCCGCAGGCCTCGTCACCGGCCAGGATGCGCAACTCGTCGCCGGCAGCTGCGACCCGGGTCACCAGGCTCAGCGCCCGCTCGCACAGAGAGGTGAGGTCGGCACGCGGCATCGCCGGCGTCGGCAGGTCGGCCGGCACCCGCGAGGTGATCGCCAGGGGGATCTCCAGCTGGCCGAGCACCCGGTCGAGCGCCACCGCCACCGCCAGGTGCAGGGCGATCGGCTGGGTCGAGACACTGCGGCGCAGCTCGGACCGCAGCCCGCCGAGTGCCGCCTCCAACTCCTCGACGTCGTCGTCGAGCCGCTCCATCAGGTGTTCGGCATCACCGCCCTCACCGACCCGTCGCACTGCGTCCTGCACGTCGCGCTCGACCTTCGACAGGGTCCAGCGGAGCTGTTGTTCGAGACGATCGAAGTCGTTGTCGTCGGAGGACTCGCTCACGGTCCTTCTCTATCGACCGTCCGGCCCTCCGGACCGGAGCCGGTCTCGGCCGGACCAGCTGCACCAGGCTCATCGGCCTCGGGCTCGTCGGCCTCGGGCTCTTCGACCTCCTCCGACTCGTCCCACAGCAGATCGTCGAGACCGGCGACCCGCCGCAACTCGTCGACCGCCACCGGCTCCCCGTGCCGCTCCAGGAACTCCGCGGCGAACTCCCAGTAGTCGCGGGCGCCGTTCGACTCCGGCGCGTGGTCGAAGATCGTCGCGCCGAAGCTCGGCGCCTCGGCGAGCTTGACGTTGTTGCGGATCATCGTCTGCGCCAGCCGGTCGCCGAAGTACTGCTCGATGTTGTCGAGCACCTCGCCGGTCAGTCGGGTGCGCAGGTCGACCATGCACGGCAACACGCAGCCGATCTTCAGCTCGGTGTTCAGCCGGCGCGTCACCAGCTCGATCACCTCGGTGAGCTTGGCCATGCCCTGCAGCGAGAAGTACTCGGTCTGCATCGGGATCAGCACCTCGTGGGCCGCCACCAGCGCGTTGGCGGACAGCACGCCGAGCGCCGGCGGGCAGTCTATCAGCACGTAATCGGGACGCTGCGCCGCATCGAGCGCGTCGAACGCCTCGCGCAGGATCGTCTCGCGGCCGATGCGGTTGGCGAGCACCTGCTCGACCCCACCGAGCGAGGTGTCGGCCGGCACCACGCTGAGACCGGGCGTAGAGGTCGGCTGCACCAGCTCGGCGATCGGGCGGTCCTCGACCAGCAGATGGGTCACCGATCCGCTGGCCAGGTCGGTCCGGCAGTCGACGTGCAGCGACATGTTGGCCTGCGGGTCGAGGTCCATCAGCAGGACCTTGCGGCCGAGCCGGGCCAACGCCGCGCCGAGGCTGACCGTCGTCGTGGTCTTGCCGACGCCGCCCTTCTGGTTGATGACCGCGACGATCCTCATGGCAGGAGCTCCGAGATGGGGTGCAGCGCGTCGAGCGCGAACGGGCCGTCGACCCACAGCGGTTCGGCCGCGTGCCGGCCGACCAGCGTGCCGTAGTAGCGGTCGCGGATCTCCGCCCGCTCGACGTGGTCGGTGCCGCGCAGGTAGTGCGCGCGCCCTTCCGGGCCGCGGCCGATCTGCGAGGCGTAGCACTCCAGGACCTCGCGCTTGCGCTCGACGACGGTCGACACGTCGACGCAGAAGGTCGGCGTGCCGTGGTCGTTGCCGGCGTAGCGAAGCAGCAGGCGTGGCCGGTGCGGCGGCCCGAGGTCGGGGCGGTAATTCCTCAGACCGGCATGGAAGAACGCGCGGCGGCAGGCTCGTGCCAGGGCCTCATGGTCGGGGTGCGCATCGACCGGATGGGGGCCGAGCAGCAGGCCGGGGCGCATTGCGCGCAGCACGCCGACCAGCGCAGCCAGGGTGTCGGCGTCGTCGGCCAGGGCCCCGTCGGGCAGGCCCAGGTTCCGACGCAGGACCCCACCGAGCAGCTCCGCGGCCCGCGCCGCCTCCTCGGCCCGCAGCTCGGGGGTGCCGCGGCTGGCGGTCTCGCCGCGCGTGCAATCGACGATCGCGATCCTGCGGCCGAGGTCTACGAGTCGCAGCAGGAGTCCCCCCACACCGATCTCCGCATCGTCCGGGTGCGCGGCGACGACCAGCACGTCGGGCGCGGAGCCGGTCGGGTCGGAGGTCACAGCTCGACCACCCCGTGCTGGACCGCGAACGGATCCGCCGCGTCGACCAGCACGTCGACCAACCCGCGGCCGTGCGAGACCAGGAACGGCAGCGGACCGAGGACGCGCTCCTGGCTGCGACCGCGCGGCCGCAGGTTCGCACACAGGCGGCGGATCTGCCGCAGCCCGGTGCCCTGCCGGTTCTGCCGGCTGTTGCGGATCTTCTGCTGCAGCTTGCGGAGCTCGTCGACGACCTTGCCGCGCGAGCGCTCGACCGGACCGAGCATGGCGCGGTCGGTGTCGCGCAGCGCCTCGCCCACCGCCACCAGCCGGGTCGCGATGTCGTCGACCAGATCACCGAGCTGGCCCTCGGGACCACCTTCGCCCTCGTCGTCGAGGACGCGGGCCAGCTCCTCGGGGCCGGCGATCAGGTCGGGGATGTCCCAGCCGAAGCGGTCGAGGTGCTTGACGATCGACGGCTCGACCAGCGTCAGCGAGGCGCGCGGCACGAAGCACGGCCGCGGCACGCCGAGTAGCTTGTAGAGCGAGGACACCGCCGACAGATAGGCGAGCTCACCCGGACCGACCACGAAGCCGATCGACGGTAGTACCGCGTCCTGCCAGAGCGGCCGCACCAACACGCCCGGGCTGAGCTGCCGCGGGTTGTCGAACGGCTCCCCGTCGGTCAACGAGTGCCGCCGCCCACCCGGCGTGCACTGGAACATCAGCGTGGTTCCAGGGTCCAGGGTGACGTCGAGCCCCACGTCGCCCAGGTGCTCGGAGATCGCGCGCACCGAGTCGCGGATCTGGCCGGACTGCGCCCGCCAGCGAGGCAGCACCTCGAAGGCGCTGGCCGGGAGGTCGCGTGGCTCGATCACCAGCAGACCGTGCTCGCCGAACAGGCCGAACAGCAGGCGCGCCAGCGCGGTGCCGAAGGTCTCGTCCGGATGTCCCGGCGCGAACAGACCGAGCACGTCGTCGCGGAACTCGGTGCGGGGCAGAAGGTCGATGGCGGCAGCCAGGGTCCGCTCGAGGCCCCGACCGATCGCCAGCTCGCGCATCGGCTCGCCCCCGTGCTCGACGTCGACCCGGAACCGCTGCAGGTCCTGGTTCGGGTTGACCAGGAACGCGCGATTGACCTCGTCGAAGTCGTGGTCGTCGCTGTGGTTCCAGAACACCGGCACGACCTTGGGCGCGCCGGGCCGCGCCGACAGCTCGCGTGCCAGACGGATCGCGGTGGCGGCCTTGTGCAGGGTGTAGAGCGGCCCGCCGAACAGTCCGGGCTGTTGGCCGGTCACCACCACGCGGGCGCTGCCCGAGGCGATCGCGCGCGCGTTCTCCAGCACCGCCGCCGGAGCGCCATGGCGACGCGCGTATGCCTCGAGCGAGGCGCCGAGTTCGGCGGGGTCGACCAGCCGTCGCGCGTCGCTGGGCGCGCGCCGCAGCAGGTCGTCGGGATCGGTCGGGCGCGCTCCGAGCACCTGCTGGATGTCGGGATCGTCCTCGAGGTAGCGGAGGTGGAACTCGGAGGTCCCGAGCCGGCGGAACGGCAGGTGACGGATGCGGCTCTTCACGGGCTGACGGTCCCTCCCTGGACATTGGCGGCGACGACCCGCCGCAGGTCGGCAGCGAAAGTGCGTGCGGCCTCGCCGACGCGCTCCCGCCAATCGCTCGCGTCCGGCTCGAAGCACTGCAGGATGCCGCGGCTCTGGTTGACGAGCCCGCCGAGGCCCCGGCCGTCGAACGCCGCAGCACAGTCCTCGATCCGGCCGCCCTGCGCACCGACTCCGGGGATCAGCAGCACCGCGCGCGGCATCAGGCCACGCAGCCGGGCGAGTTCGGCCGGACGGGTGGCGCCGACGACCGCCCCCACGTGGCTGAAGCCACCGGTCGACGAGGTCTCCTCGCCCCACCGGTCGACGGCGCGTGCCACCCGCTCGGCGACCGTCTCGCCGCCCGGCAGGGCCAGCGACTGGATCGTGTCGGCGCCGGGGTTGCTGGTGCGGACCAGGACGAACAGGCCCCGGCCCTCGTCGCGACAACGGTCGAGGAACGGCCGTAGCGAGTCGCCGCCGAGGTACGGGCTGACGGTCAACGCGTCGCAGTGGCGGTAGTGGGCCTCGGCGTAGGCCTCGGCGGTGCTGCCGATGTCGCCTCGCTTGACGTCGCCGACCACCAGGAGGCCAGCGTCGCGGGCGATCCGACAGGTCGCCTCCCAGGCCCGGTAGCCCTGCCAGCCGAGTGCCTCGAAGAACGCGATGTTCGGCTTCACCGCCGGGACGTGCGCGGCGATCCGCGGCACCACGGCCTCGACGAAGGCAAGGATCCGTTCTGCCGCGTCGGCACCGGGAAGGTCGACCGGAAGCCGGTCGGGGCGTGGGTCGATTCCCACACATGCAGGCGCTGCGCCGGCGGCGATGCGCTGCTCGAGCCGCTCCACGAAGCTGTCCGACATCGGGGAGCCGAGAGTATCGCCGACGTCGGCTCGACGGAAGACATGCGCGCAACGAAGGGCCAGCGCAATCGTGGTGGAAAGCGGCTGCCTGCCACGCTTCCCTTGTTCCTCCCAAGTTGGCCGCGGCAGCTCCCGCGCGGCTCCCACCCACCCCCGACACCTCGAGGTCGCACATGCCACTGGTGTTCGTGCCCAAGGAAACGGAACCGGACGAGCGCCGCGTCGCGGCGACTCCGGAGACCGTCAAGACGTTCCGCAAGCTCGGTCTGGAAGTCACCGTGGAGGCCGGCGCCGGATTCGCCGCCGGATTCCGCGACGCGGAATTCGAGGAGGCCGGCGCCTCGATCGGCGACGCCTGGAACAACGCCGACATGGTCTTGGCAGTGCGCACCCCGCGGCCCGAGCAGGCGGCCAAGATGAAGGCCGGGGCGTTGCTCGCCTCGAGCCTGGTGCCGGCACTGCAGGCCGACGACGTGCGCGGCCTGCGCGACGCGAAGGTCACCTCGTTCGGCATGGAGCTGGTGCCGCGGATCACGCGCGCCCAGAAGATGGACGTGCTGTCGAGCCAGGCGACCTGTGCCGGCTACCAGGCGGTGCTGCTGGCGGCCTCCGAGCTGCCGGGCTTCTTCCCGATGCTGATGACCGCGGCCGGCACCATCCGCCCGGCCAAGGCGTTCATCCTCGGCGCGGGCGTCGCGGGCCTGCAGGCGATCGCGATGGCCAAGCGCCTCGGTGCGGCGGTCGAGGCCAATGACGTGCGGCCCGCGGTGAAGGAGCAGGTCGAGAGCCTCGGCGCGAAGTTCGTCGACACCGGCACGCCGCCCGAGGCGGAGACCGCTGGCGGCTATGCCAAGGAGGCGACGCAGGAGTACCTCGACAACCAACGGGCGATCCTGACCAAGCACGTCGCCGAGGCCAACGTGGTGATCACGACCGCATTGATCCCGGGCCGCAAGGCGCCGGTGATCGTGACCGCCGAGATGGTCAAGGGCATGCGCCCGGGTTCGGTGATCGTCGATCTCGCCGCACCCAACGGCGGCAACGTCGAAGGCACGGTTCCCGGCGAGATCGCCGAGGTGAACGGCGTGCGCATCATCGGCTACACCGACCTGCCGTCCCGTAAGGCTGCGGACGCCAGTCGCATGTGGGCCCGCAACGTCCAGGCGTTCATCGAGCCGATGGTGAAGGAGGGCAAGCTCGAGCCCGACTTCGAGGACGAGGTGATCGCCGCGACCTGCGTCACCAAGGGTGGCGAAGTCGTCCACGCCGGAGCCAAGGAAGCAATCGGAGCCAACTGATGGATCCCGCAACCCTGCTGTTCATCTTCGTGCTCGCGGCCTTCGTCGGCTTCGAGATCATCACCAAGGTCCCGCCGACGCTGCATACCCCGCTGATGTCCGGCTCGAACGCGATCTCCGGAATCGCGATCGTGGGGGCCGTTCTCGCACTGCAGTCCTCGTTCCCGACGATCGCGCAGATCCTCGGCTTCGTCGCCGTGGTGTTCGCGACCGTCAACGTGGTCGGCGGCTTCCTGGTCACCGACCGGATGCTCGCGATGTTCGGCAGCAAGAAGAAGAAGGGCTGATCCGCGATGCACCTCGAAATCTACTTCTACATCGCCGCCTCGATCCTCTTCATCCTCGGCATCAAGGGTCTCGCGCGGGTCAAGACCGCGCGACGAGGCAATGGCATTGCCTCGCTCGGCATGCTGGTGGCGATCCTCGGCGTGCTGATCGAAGCCAAGCTGCTGAACTGGCCGCTGCTGCTGACCGGCCTCGTGGTGGGCACGGCCATCGGGGTCCTGCTCGCCAAGCGGGTCGCCATGACGGCCATGCCGGAACTGGTCGCCGCCTTCAACGGTCTCGGCGGTGGGGCTTCGGCGCTCGTCGCGATCGCGGTCCTGTTCGGCATTCCTGCCGAGATGTCGCTCAGCGACTACGGAGCGATGCAGGCGATCAGCCTGCCCGCCGGCATCCTCATCGGCACCGCGACGCTCACCGGCAGCGCGGTCGCGTACATGAAACTCGGCGGCAAGAACGTCGCGCACCCGGTCAAGGGTCCGACCCGCAACCTGGTGCACGCGGCGATCGTCCTGGCGATCATCGGTTGCTCGGCCTGGATGGCGATGAGCAGCGGCAGCGCGTCCGCCATCATCGCCATGCTGCTGGTCCTGGCGCTCTCCGCGGTCGCCGGCGTGTTCCTGGTCACCCCGATCGGCGGCGCGGACATGCCGGTGGTCGTGGCGCTGCTGAACTCGCTGTCGGGCATCGCCGCCTCGGCGAGCGGCTTCGTGGTGAGCAACCAGCTGCTGATCGTCGCGGGTGCGCTGGTCGGCGCGTCGGGCCTGATCCTGACGCAGATCATGTGCAAGGCGATGAACCGCTCGCTCGGCAACGTGCTGATCGGCGGGGTCGGTGACGACAACGTCGCCGAGGACGCCCGCGACTACACCAACATCAAGTCGACCTCCGGCGAGGAGGTGGCGATGCTGCTGGATGGCGCCACGAGCTGCATCATCGTGCCGGGCTACGGCCTCGCGGTGGCGCAGGCCCAGCACACGTGTGCGGAACTGGCCAAGGAGCTGCAGAAGCGCGACGTGCAGGTCCGTTACGCGATCCACCCGGTCGCGGGCCGCATGCCCGGGCACATGAACGTGCTCCTGGCGGAAGCCGACGTGCCGTACGAGGAACTCTGGGAGATGGACAAGATCAACCCGGACTTCCAGAACACCGACGTCGTGATCATCGTCGGCGCCAACGACGTGGTGAACCCGCTGGCCCGCGAGCCGCAGGGCAGCCCGATCTCCGGCATGCCGATCCTCGACGTCGACTACGCACAGACCGTGGTGATGATCAAGCGGTCGCTCTCGCCGGGCTATGCGGGCATCAAGAACCCGCTGTTCGAGAACGACAACACGCTGATGCTCTTCGCCGACGCCAAGGAAGCCCTGCAGAGCATCGTCGACGAGGTGAAGGACCTCTGACCCATCACTTCCGGGAGTCGTCGCGGCACGCGCCGACTTCCGGGAGGAGTGGATCGGAGTCAGGCTCGCGCCGAACCGGGCCGGAACAGCCGATCGCGGAAGCGGCTGTCGGGGAACTTCGCGGCGACCTCCCGGGCGCGCCGCATCGCCTCGGCCACCGGCACCAGGACCGCGCCCTCTTCGACGGGGATCCACACCGCGTGGTCGGCAGCGGCCTCGACCTTGCGATCGAACTCCTCGGTCGAATCGGAGTCGGACAACCGATCCAGCAGGCCCTGGTCGACCAACGCCGCGCCGGCCAGCACCGGCTGCTCACGGCGCCCCAGGAGTTCGTCGCAGGACACGCCGAACAGGTCGGCCAATGCGATGATGTCGGTGCACGGTGGTAGCCGGGTACCGCTCTCCCACCGCGAGACCGCCGACTCGTGGCAGCCGACCGCCTGCGCCACCTGATCCTGGGTGAGATTGCGCCGCGCACGCAGCTCCCGCAGGTTGGCAGCCACGACCTTGGACAGCTCGCGGCGCTGTGGGTTGGCTTTGGTCACGCGGAGTGCAGAGGTCGGAACGAAGGTCGGGATCGCGCCGCGCAGGCCGCGGCTCCGGTCAGTCTAGATGACCTTTCGGCAGGATTCGCGCTCAGGCTGAACCCGAAGTCTGGCTCCACCCGACCGCTACCGCCGCGCTGGTGGCGCTCGTCGGGCGAAGTCAGGCTCCACCGGGCGCGTTGATCAACGCGTGCACCCAGATCGAGCCGGCGTATCCGAGCGCGATCGCCCAGATCCACTTCAGGTGACCGAAGAAGGTGTATCGACCCCGCGCCGTGCCCATCAGCGCGACGCCTGCCGCGGAGCCAACCGACAGCAGCGAGCCACCTACGCCCGCGGTCAGCGTGACCAGCAGCCACTGGTACAGCCGGTACTTCTCGACCACTTCGGGACTCGCCTCTGCGGCACGGAGCGATGCCGTCAGCATGTCGGGCTCCATACCGAGCACGGCAAACATCACCGGCACGTTGTCGAGCACCGCGGAGATCAGGCCGACGCCCACGTTGGCCACGGTCGGACCCAGATCGTCGTACAGGAACTCCGAGGCGATGGTGAGGTAGCCCAGTTCGGAGAGCCCGCCGACACAGAGGATCACGCCGAAGAAGAACAGCAGCGTGTCCCATTCGACCTCGGCGATGTTGTCGAAGACGTCGACGGTCTTCACCTTGTCGACCTTCTTCGCCTTCATGGTCCGCAGGTAGCCGTAGAGCATGAAGTAGGCGAGGCCCGTCGTCATGCCGAGGAACGGCGGCAGGTGCAGGAACATGTGGAAGCACACTGCCGTGGCGATCGTCGCCAGGAACAGCAGGATGACCACCAGCCAGCCTTGCTTGAGTTCCACGTCCTCCGTGACGGGGTCGGGCTTCTGGTTGGGGATCGCGAAGTGCATGCACACTGCCGGGATCAGCCAATTCACCAGCGACGGCGGCACCAGTTGGAAGAACTGCGCCGTGCCGACGTGACCCTCCTGCCAGACCAGCAGCGTGGTGATGTCGCCGAACGGCGAGAAGGCACCGCCGGCGTTGGCGGCAACCACGATGTTCACGCACCCGACGCCGATGAACTTGGTGTTCTGGCGGCCGACCGTCGACACCACCGCGCCCATCAGCAAGGCGGTCGTGAGGTTGTCCGCGATCGGCGAGATCACGAACGCCAACGCGCCGGTGGCCCAGAACACCGAGCGCAATCCGAACCCGGACGACACCAGGATCGCATTCAGCTTCAGGAACACGTTCCGGTGCGCGATGGCGCTGATGTAGGTCATCGCCACCATCAGGAAGAGGAACAACGCCCCGAAGTCGGCGACGTGGTGCATGACCCGCTCCTCGATGAAGTGCGGGTCCAGGCCTTCTTTGGTCGAGTAGGCCAGCGCCGTGAGGATCCAGATGATCCCGGCCCCGGCGATCACCGGCTTGGACTTACGGAGGTGGATCAGGTCCTCGGTGACGACGAGGGCGTAGGCGAGCCCGAACACTGCGAGCGCAGTCAGGCCGAGGCCCGTCGAGGTGAAGTCTTCGACGGCGCTTTCGAGGAAACCGATCAACTGCACGTCTCCTTGGCGATGGTCCGGTGTCGAGCGGACCGGTGGCGAGAGGGGACGGCCAAGGATCGGGACCGGCGAGCCGCAGGCAATCGAATTCCCGGCTCCCGCGCGATTCCGCGCGCGACGCGTGGGGAGTCCTGGCGACGCGCCGCGCACCTGCCGGATGAGCCCGGCGCGAAACGCTCAGGAGTGCGTGGGGGGAGCGTCGTCGTCCCGGTCGTCGACGCCCGGAAGCGCCGGGGATTCGCCGTCGCCATCGACCGCAGGGCGATCGGCGAGCAGTCGTCCCGCTTCCGATTCCGGTGCGTCGGTCGCTGATTGCTCTGGTTTTTCGGCGGTCGTCCCCGGTGTCCCGTCGATGCGCTCACCGTCCATCGTGCCCGGCACGGCATAGGCCTCGATGACCGCCCGCACTGTCGCGATCTTGCCCGCCTGTCCAGCGCCCAACAACGAGCGGACGTGCGGCTTCTCGAACGGCGTGTCGAGCTCCACACCCGCACCCTCGGGGAACAGCACCGGCTCCTCCTTGGCACCGAACGCCAAGGGCGGAAGTTCGCCTTCGGCCGGAGCCCGCGAGGCCTGGTCGATGAGGTCGCGCAGCGGCACCCCACGCAGGACCAGCAGCTCCCAGGGGCTGTCTTCGAGGCGCCGCGCGAACAGCTCGTGCAGCGCGAGGATGTGCCGACACGGCGGATCGGGCTCGGAGCAGGTGCAGGCCGAGCTGACGCGGCGGGTCTCGGGGAACACCGCCTCGCCGACGATCCGCGCGATCAGCCGATCGAACGAACGCGGCACCTGACCCTTCTTCAGGGCCTCGAGCATGCTCGACGAGCGGCGCAGCACGCGCACCACCTGTGGCCAGATCTTCGCGGGCAACGGCGGCGCCTGGATGCTGACCTCGTGGAGCGCCCCCATGGAGCCCTCGATCTCGGCCTGGATCGAGCCGGCACCGACCCGCACCCGCGGGCTGCGGATCGACGGCAGCGACGCCAGCGCCTGCTCCAGCCGATGGTCCTCGACGCTCTGCGACGTGATCAGCCGCCAGCGCTCGCCCATCGTCAGTGCGCGGGGTTCCTTCATCAGGTGAGCGCCTCCTTGCGGTCGAGCACCAAGAGGCGCCTCAGCTCGTCGTTGTTCAGCTCGGTCAACCAGTTCTCACCGGCACCCAGCAGCGTGTTGGCGACATCGCGCTTGGCCTCCAGCATCGACTGGATCCGCTCCTCGAGCGTGCCGATGCACACGAACTTGTGCACGAAGACGTTGCGCTGCTGACCGATGCGGAACGCGCGGTCGGTCGCCTGGTCCTCCACCGCCGGGTTCCACCAGCGGTCGAAGTGGAACACGCGGTTGGCCGCGGTGAGGTTGAGGCCGGTGCCGCCCGCCTTGAGCGACAGCACGAACAGCCGCGGGCCGTCCTTCCGGGACTCCTGGAAGTCTGCGACCATGTCCTCGCGGTCACGCTGCGGCACGCCACCGTGCAGGAACAGCGTCTTGCCGCCGAAGGTCTCTTCCAAGTGGGTCTTCAGCAGCGTGCCCATCTCCTTGAACTGCGTGAAGATCAGGCAGCGGTCGCCTTCCTCCAGCGCCTCCTCGAGCATCTCGGTGAGGAGGTCGAGCTTGGCCGAACGGTTCGGCAGGCTGGAGCCGTCGCTGTGGTAGTGCGCCGGGTGGTTGCAGACCTGCTTGAGGCGCAGCAGCGTGGTCAGGATCGCGCCGCGGCGCTGGATGCCCTCGCCGGCGTCCTCGACCTCCTGCAGGCCCTTCTGGACCACGGCCTCGTAGAGCACCGCCTGCTCGCGCGACAGGTTCGAGGCCACCACCTGCTCCGACTTCTCCGGCAGGTCGCTGATGATGTCCGGGTCGGTCTTCAGCCGGCGCAGCACGAACGGCCGCACCAGCCGACCAAGGGTCGAGGCCTTGCTGCGGCTGTGCTGCTTGACGATCGGGTGCTCGAGGGTCTGCAGGAACTGCGTGCGGTTGCCGAGCAGGCCCTCGTTGAGGAAGTCCATGATCGACCAGAGGTCGAGCGGACGGTTCTCGAGCGGCGTGCCGGTGAGCGCGAGGCGGAAGCGACCCTTGAGGGCGCGGGCGGCCTTCGACTGGCGGGTGGTCGGGTTCTTGATGTTCTGCGCCTCGTCGAGGATCACACCCTCCCAGATCCGCGACATGAACAGGTCCTGGTCGCGCTGCAGCAGGTTGTAGCTGGTCAGCACGACGTCGGACTCGTCCATCGCGGCAGCGAACTCGGCGGGCTCGCGCGGCCGCAGCTTGCCGTGGAACAGGTGGGTGCGGATCGACGGCGAGAACCGCAGCAGCTCGCGGCGCCAATTGCCGAGCACCGAGACCGGGCACACCAGCAGCACCGAGCCGCGGGTCTCGTCGGGCTGGCGTTTCAGCCAGTCGAGGATCACCACGATCGCCTGGACCGTCTTGCCGAGACCCATGTCGTCGGCGAGGCAGGCACCGAAGCCCTGGTCGACGAGGTAGTGCATCCAGGCGTGACCACGTGACTGGTAGGGCCGCAGCTCGCCGTGGAACTCCTTGGGAACCTCGCGCTCCTCGATGTCGCGGGCCTCGTCGAGCTTCTTGACCAGCTCTTCGAGGCGCGGTCCGCCGTCGAGGGTCTCCATCGCCAGGCCGTGGAGGTGGGTCGCGCCGCCGAGCTTGAGGCGCAGCGCCTCGAAGAAGCTGATGCGCGAGCCCTCCTGGCCCATCCGCTTGCGGAACTCGGCGATCGCCTCGCGATCCTTCGGAGTCAGCAGGACCGGGCCGCGCTCGAGCTGGACCAACGGGGAGCGGGCGTCGACCAGCTTCTTGAACTCCTCCTCGCTGAGTTCGTGGTCGCCGACCGCGAGGGTCCACTTGAAGTCGAACCACGGCCGCGGACCACCGGCCTCGTCGGGCCGCTCGGTGAGCGAGACCCGCGCGGACAGCCGCTGCATCGATTCGAGGCCGGGCAGGGTGATCCGGAAGCCCTCGTTCTCGAGGAGGGTCAGGTGGTCGAGAACCTGGTCGAGTTCCTCGCGATTCAGCGACGCCCTGCCGTCGGCCATGTTCATGGCGCGGTGCAGGGCCGGCACCTTGCCGCCGACCTGGTGCAACAGAGCACGCAGGTCCTCCAGGACCTCGCGGGCGTTGGGGTCGGGGAAGGGATCGTGGTCGAGCTGGTCGTGCAGGTCCTCGAGCGGCTCGCGGAGATCGACGCCGGGGACCGGGCGGAACAGCAGCTGGATGCCCCACGGCACGCCCTCCTCGAGTTCCTCGGTCGGCGCCAGGATCTCGATCAGCGGCTCGGGGCGGATCTTGAAGAACGCGTCGGGAAGGCGCTCGGCGGAGCCGTGTCCCGGCGACGCGCCGGCACCGACCGCCTGGACCGCACACGCATCGACCGCGTGGGCCACGCAGCGGAAGGCGAGGTTGCGAGCGGTGACCGTCCAGACGGGGTCGTCGGTGGCGGCGAAGCGCGCGGTGCGTGCGAACCCCGGCACCAGTTCGGCGACGGCGGCGAGGGCCTGCAGCGCGGAGGTGGTCCAGACCGGCACGTACGACAGGAAGCTCTTCTCCTCGGCGGGCGCGAAGTCACCGCGGGAGACCATCGCGCGGGCCAACCGGGCTGCCTCGCGCAGGAACACGAGGCCGGGCCCCGCATCACCCGCCGTTCCCGATCCCGTGACCCCGACCAGGGGCAGCGCCGCGTCGTCGAGCAGGAGTTCGACCGCCTGCTCCAACGGAAGACTGCGCGCGGGCAGGCGCCACAGGCCCGGCACCGTGCGGTCGTTGCCGCGCTCGGGAATCGTCGCGATCCGCACGATCGGGCGGAGCGACGATTCCACCGTAGGGAACACGACCTCGATCTCGGAGTCGAGCATCTCGCTCCGCACCGACGCCGGCAACCGCTCGCCTACTTCTGCCACGCCGGCGACTCCGGACGCGAAGAAGGCCACGCGCGCCTCCGCGGGCAGGCGGGCGTGCAGATAGACGGCGTCCAGGAACGACTGGTCTGCGGACAAGGTGCAGGGACACCCGAAGTGGGCGGACAGGCGGGGTGAGGGGTCTCGGCTACCTGCGAAGCGGCCGGAATGCGAGCGGATCGACCCGTCGTGGGTGCGATCCACGGCAAAGCGGCCCACCGCCTGTGCGAAGGACCGCCTTGATTCGCCGCGCGCGCGAAGCGCTCACCTATAGCACGATCGCGGCGAGCTTGCAGCCTCTGGGCGCGTGAATGCCTCGCCCGAGAGAACCGTTCGTGCTGTGCGACGGCGGAAGCTCCTCGGAGGGTGTGAGTCGATCGACCCGCGCGCTCTGCGCGGGCCCGGAGGGCCCGCCCAGCAACAACTGAGAGGCTCGGCGATGTGGTTCGACGACCTGGCGAGTGCCTCTCAGTGCCCGCCCTTGTGCTCGTACTCGTGGAACACCGGCTGCTGGTATTCGGCCGGAGTACTGGCTGCCGGGTCGGCCTGACCGCGCGTCGCCACGTCGGAGATCGTGAACAGGAACAGCAGCGACAGGAAGATCAGCGAGCCGAGGAACGCGATGTTGTTCATCGCCGTGTCCCACTTCAGGTGCATGAACACCGCCATGACCAGCGACGCCTTCACCGACGCGACCAGCATGGCGATGAACATGCTCGCCGAGCCGAGGTGCAAGCCGGAGACCGGCTCCGCGATCGCCACGGTCAGGAACGTGAAGAACAGCAGCGCCGCGTAGATCGCGAAGAACAGCCCGGCCGAAGCCGGGTGGGCGTGGTGGGTGTGGTCGACGACGACTTCGTCGTGACCGTGTGCGCCGTGAGTAGAGTGATCCGACATCGGTGGATTCTCGTGATTCTGGTGTCGATCGATGCCTGCTACCGCCTCACGGGACCAGGTAGAGGAGCGGGAAGAGGAAGATCCAGATCACGTCGACGACGTGCCAGTAGAGACCGATCAGGTCGACCGGCAGGTAGAAGCCCGAGTGGAAGTGGCCCTTCTGCGCCCTCACGATCAGCCAGCCGATCAGGATCATCCCGACCAGCACGTGGATCCCGTGGATCCCAGTCATCGTGAAGTAGAGGGCGAAGAACAGGTTCGGGAAGGGCAGGCCCTCGAGCACTTCGGCGTAGTGCGAACCCGGCACCGGGTTGAACCAGTAGCCGGGGCCGACGCCCTCGCTCAGCTTGCCGCTGTACTCGAAGTACTTGACCACCATGAACCCGGCCGCGAACAGCCAGGTGACGACCAGGTAGCCGACCAACGCCTTCTTCTGGCTGAGCTGCGACGCACGCACGCCCATCGCCATCGTCCAGGAGCTGGTGAGCAGGAACACCGTGTTGAGTGCGCCGAGCTTCCAGTTGAGCGTCGAACCACCGGCGACGAAGGTCTCCGGGTAGACGTCGTGGTAGATGATGTAGGCGGCGAACAGGCCACCGAACAGCATCACTTCGGTCGCGAGGAACAGCCAGAAGGCCAGCTTGCCCGACTGGTACTCCTGCTCCGCGGTCTTGAAGTGGTGAGCGACCTCGTGGGTCGCGAAGCCACCGTCCGGAGTGGGGGTGACGACCTTGGCGTGTCCGCTCATGCGTTCCAGCCCTCCGCAGCCTGCCGCTCGGCGAGCTCGTCCTTGTCCATCGGAGCGTCCTTGCCGTAGTCGGGGATGCCCGAGGTGTAGTCGTAGAGGTCACCGGTCATGACCGGCTCTTCGTCGAAGTTGTAGAGGTTCGGGGGGGTCGGGGTGTGCCAGTCCAAGGTCACGCCGCCCCACTCGTTGGCCTTGGCGCGACGGCCGCCGGCCAGCGAGGCCAGCATGTAGCCGACCATCAGCGCGAAGCCGATGCCGAGGATCGCGGCGCCGACGGTCGAGATCTGGTGGTAGATCTGGAACTCCTCGACGTAGGTCGCATAGCGACGCGGCATGCCGAGGCTGCCCATCTCGAACTGGGGCAGGAAGGTGACGTTGAAGCCGACCAGGATCAGCACCGCCGAGATCTTGGCGAGCGTCTCGTTGTACATCACCCCGAACATCTTCGGCCACCAGTGGTGGACGCCGGCGAAGAACGCCAACGCAGTCGAGCCCATCATCACCGCGTGGAAGTGGGCGACCACGAAGTAGGTGTCGTGGAGGTGGATGTCGACGCTCAGCGTGCCGAGGAACACCCCCGTGAGTCCGCCGATCGTGAAGATGATCAGGAAGGCGATCGCGTAGAGCATCGGCGCCGACAGCGCCACCGAGCCGCCCCAGATCGTCGCCACCCAGCTGAACACCTTGATGGCGGTCGGGATCGCCACGAACATCGTCAGGAACGAGAACGCCACCATGACGAACTCGGACTGACCGCTGGTGAACATGTGGTGGCCCCACACCAGGAAGCTGATCACCGCGATCGAGATCGAGGAGAACGCGATCAGCTTGTAGCCGAACAACGGCTTGCGGCTGTGGACGGAGATGACTTCCGAGATCACACCCATGCCCGGCAGGATCATGATGTAGACCGCCGGGTGGCTGTAGAACCAGAAGAAGTGCTGGAACAGCACCGGGTCACCGCCGTACTGCGGATCGAAGATGCCGATGTTGTAGATGTGCTCGAAGGCGAGCAGCAGCACGGTCACACCGAGCACCGGCGTGGCGAGGACCTGCAGCACGCTGGTCGCGTAGATCGCCCAGCAGAACAGCGGCATCTTGAACCACGTCTGCCCGCGGGCCCGCATCTTGTGGATCGTGACGATGAAGTTCAGCCCGGTGAAGATCGAGCTGAAGCCCAGCACGAACACGCCGAGCCCCATCGAGACGACCGCGGTGCCGGTCTCGAGTGAATACGGGGTGTAGAAGGTCCAGCCGGTGTCGACCGCGCCGTTGATGATCGAGTAGATCGCCAGGATCGTCCCCGTGCACCACAGGTAGAAGCTGGCCAGGTTCAGCCGCGGTAGCGCGACGTCCGGAGCCCCCAACATCAATGGCAACACGAAGTTGCCCAGCGATGCGGGGATCGCCGGGATGATGAAGATGAACACCATGAACACGCCGTGCAGCGTGAACACCTGGTTGTAGGTGGCCGGCTCGAACAGAGCGCCGTCCGGGGTCCACAGGTGCAGGCGCACCAGGAAGGCCAGCGCGCCGCCGACGAGGAACGCCGCGGTCACGCCGACCAGGTACATCAGGCCGATGCGCTTGTGGTCGAGAGTGCCCAGCCAGGACCAGAGGCCGCTGGAGACGCGCAGGTAGCTCGGCTCCTTGCGGAGCTCGACGCCGCCCGAGGTCGCCGGGTCGACAGTGGGAATATTGGTCGTCATTGTCTTCGCCTCGGCGTCAGGTCACTTGAGCGTCTTCATCCACTCGATGATGTCCGCGATGTCCTCGTCGCTGAGGGCGGTTTCGTCGTAGGCCGTCATGACGGCGGTGTCGTAGCCTTCCACGATCTTGGCCTGCGGCTTGCGGATCGACTCATGGACGTATTCCGCGTCCACGGTGTAGCTCGAGCCATCGACGAGCTTGCCCTCCCGGCCCCAGATGCCCTGGTAGCTCGGACCGACCCGACGAGAACCGTCGAGGCTGTGGCAGGCCAGACACCCCGCCTTCGTGTACCAGTATTCGCCGCGAGCGACGGGATCGTCCGGAAGGCCACCCTTCCACGGCTCGTTCGCGAACTCCTCCTGGTTCACGACGTGCACCGTTCCGGCCATCTTGGAGTGCTGGTCACCGCAGTATTCCGCGCAGAACAGGTGGAAGTCCTGGCCGGCGAAGCCCTGACCCTCGGGAACTTCGAACCACAGGATCTGCCGTACGCCCGGCACCACGTCACGCTTCTGGCGGAAGGCCGGCACGTAGAACGAGTGCAGCACGTCCTCGCTGGTCATCGTGACGCGCACCGGCTTGCCCTCGGGAACCCACATCTCTGCGGGAGTCTGCTTGGCGTCGCCGGGATGGATGATGCCCCAGGCCCACTTCTTCGCGCGCACCGTGTAGCCGATCGCATCCTTCGGCGCCACCTGCTGGTCCATGTTGCCAACCAAGCCCCAAGCGAACACCACCATCACGATGACGGTCGGGATGAGGGTCCACACCACCTCCAGGGCGGTGTTGTGGGTGGTGTTGTTGGCCGCCGGCTGGTCGGCGTGCTTCCGCCGATAGCGAACGATCGAATACAGGAGGATCGCGAGGATCAGCCCGAAGAAGAACAGGCTGGTCGCGAACAGGAACGTGTACAGCGGGTCGATGTCGGCCGCGAAGGTCGACGCCGGCACAGGTAGCTGTCCGAAGGGGTCTTGGATGGCGAGCACGCAAGTCACCAGTTGGAGGACGCCAGGGTTGGAATGCGTTCGATCAGGGCGCGGGTCGAGGAATGTCAAGCCACCGAGGGCTCGGTGGCGGTCTCCGCGGCCTGGCGCTGACGCTCACGGCGCCAGAGCAGGAGGATCATGATCGACAGCGCCATCAGCGTCAGGAGCCCGCCGACCTGCATGACGGTCATCGCGGCCAGCGAGTAGGCGCCGGTGGTAGGGTCGAAGGTGAGACACGTGGCGAGGAAGCGCTCGACGAAGGTGCCCACGGTGCCGTCTCCGGCCTCGACGAGGGCCCGCCGGAAGGTCGTGCCGTCGAGGTAGCGCGCATCGAGGTAGCGCGTCGTGACTCCGGTCGGCGACAGGACCACGATCATCGGAGGGTGGTCGTGGTTGTGGCCGTCGGCGTCGAAGCGGAAGCGCCAGCCGACGCTGTCGGTGAGGGCCCGGACGGTGTCCGACGAGGGGGTCGTGAGCAGGTGCCAGTCCGACGCCCACTCCGGATCGCCGAGCGTCTCGACGTAGGTGGACTTCTTGTCGTGGGCGAGCTTCGGACCCTCACGGTGGTCGAAGCTCACCGTGATCAGGTCGAAATCACGGCCCGGAGTCTGCCCGCTCTCGTCGACGTTCTTCAGCAGCGCGTTGAGGACCAGGCCGCACATGCCCGGGCAGCTGAAGTAGCCGATGTTCAGGACCACCGGACGTTCGCCGCTGACCAGGTCGGCGAGCACGACCTCCCGGGCATCCTCGTCGACGAACGAGCCGGAGAGGTCAGCGGAGTCGCCGAGCCGGTCCTCCATCGTCGCCTGCTCGTCGATGATCTGCGGAGCGCCCCACTGCGCCTGGACCGGTGCCACCCCGAGCGCGGCCGTGAGAGCCAGCAGGAGTCCGGTACGGCGAAGTGGGGAACGGCGGGTCATCGTTGGTCTCGGGTGTCGCTGGTCTGACGGGTCGGGGCCAGGCGGGGGCGGGCGCGACATCGACCCGCTTCATGGCACTGCTCGGTAGGGGACTCGCTGGCGAAGGACACGACTCGGCGGACCACCTGCGTGCTTGGCGCGGCAGGCGGATCCGTCGCGGGTCACTTGCCGACGTAGGTGTCGATCGCCTGATCGATCGACCGGCGTCCTTCGCCGGCCTTCAACGCCTCGTTCTCTTCCTGCGTCAGCGCCTCGCGCTGCTCGGCAGGCAGAAGTTCGATCTTCTCCTGCTTCTGCGCGAAGAGGAGATACTCGTAGAAGACGTAGGTCAGCCAGAAGGTGACGAAGACACCGATCGTGGCACCGATCAGCCAGATCCAGGTGAGCCGGCCGTTGATGTCGTGAGCCGGATCGTGCTCCGGGATCTCCGGGTGGATCACTTCGTTCGCGGTGGATGCCATCGGGGATTCAGCTCAGACGCCCAGGTTTCGGAACAGGGCGCGATCAGACGTTGTGGAAGTGGAGCGACTCGGCGAGGCGCGGATCCCGCTCGGGGATCACCGGCGAGCTGGCGATGTTGCGCAGGGCGAAGGACGCCGCGATGCCGAAGACGCCGAACCAGGCGGTGAAGTCCAGCCAGGTCAGGTGCAGGCCGTGGTGGTGCAGGGTCGGCATGATCAGGTACTGCATGTCGAGCCAGTGCATGACCAGCAGGAACACCGCGGCGACGGCCAGCGTGACCCGGTTTCGCTTCATGTGCCGTGACATGAGGAATGCGAACGGGAACAGGAAGTGGCCGATGATCAGCGACGCGCCGACGTAGCCCCAGGGAACCAGCACACCCTCGTGGACGTGGGTCTCGGCCCGGTGCTGGTACCAGAGGGTCTCCTCCGGGATGTTGGCGTACCAGATCAGCATGTACTGCGAGAAGTTCACGTAGGTCCAGAAGACCATGAACGCGAACAGCAGCTTGCCGATGTCGTGGTAGTGCTCGGCGTTGACGACGTCCTTCAGGTAGCCCTTGCGCTGTAGGAACATCGTGACGAGCGCCAGCATCGCGAGCATCGCCATCACGGAGCCGCCGAAGTAGCAGACGCCGAAGATGGTCGAGTACCAATGCGGGTCGAGCGACATCATCCAGTCGAACGCCGCGAAGGTCAGCGACAGCGCGAACAGGAGCAGACCGATCGACGAGCGACGGGCCATGCTCAGGGTCAGCGCCGGGTCGCCGGACTGGTCCTGCTTCAGACTGGCTCCGCGGAAGTAGCGGGCGAGCAGGCCCCACACGACGAAGTAGAGCGCCGCGCGGATGAAGAAGAAGGGGACGTTCAGGTAGCCGGACTTGCCGGCGATGATCGCGTCGTAGCCTTCCTGGTTGGGATCGGTGACCGCATCGATCCAGTGGTGCCACAGCTCGTGGTACCAGAGGACGATCGGCACGAACAAGATCGCCATCCACGGGAACAACACCCCCGCCATGTTCTCCGCGATGCGCCGCACCACGATCGACCAGCCGGCCCGCGTGATGTGTTGGATCATCACGAAGAACAGCGAGCCGAGCGCGAGGCTCAGCGTGAACATGTAGGCGACCAGGTAGCTGAACGCCGCCTGCTTCTTCGACTCCTCGTCGAGGAAGCTGCCGACCAGCGTGGCGACCACGCCGACCACGCCGAGGCCCAGCAGGATCGTGGAGACGCCCTTGAGGTCGCCCTCGCGGATTCGCGTGACGACACCCGGCGCGACCTGCTCGACAGGCGGCGCGACGTGGGCTCCGGCCCCGTTGGTGAGAGTCATGTCAGTCATCGGTTCTGCAACTCACTCGGAACGGGGTCTCACTCGAATCGGCTCTGCAGGACCCGGAGGTAGTGGACGATGCGCCATCGGTCCTCGACCTCCACCTGGTGGGCGTAGGCAGGCATGGTGCCCAGGCCCTTGGTGATCACCTGGAACAGGTAGCCATCGCGCGCGTCGCGCAATCGCGGCTCGGTCGCCAGGTTCGGGAGCATGTAGTTGAAGGCAGCCGGGCTCGACAGCTTCGCGCGCTGCAGCACCAGGCCGTTGCCGCCGCCGGTGCGGTCGTGGCAGACGGCGCAGTGGATGTTGAAGCGCTCCTGGCCACGCAGCACGTTCTCGCGGGAGGCTGGCAGCGGGTTGTCGACGTATTCGTCGGGCGTGATCTCGGCGTCGTCGCTGCCGTGGTAGCGCTCGAGGTCGTCCAGCTTCATCGAGCCGACCGCGACGGTGCCGGCAGGCGGCGTGCGCATGCCGCGCTCGTCGGCCCAGAAGTCGAGACGGGACTGCGCCTTGACCTTCTGCTGGAAGTCCATGTCCAGCACCAGGTGGACCGGCGGCTTCTCGCTGATGCCACCGCGGCAGCTCTGCAGGCCGAGGGCACCGACCACGGCGAGTCCCAGACAGGCACCGCGGAGCAGGCGCGCGGCGCGCGCGGGAAAGCCGATACTGCCGGCAGAGGTGGGGGAACGGTCACTCATCGGTCAGTCCTCCAGCACCTCGACGTGCTTGCCACCGATGCTCTCGAGGAACTGGGCGGTGCGCGTGCGGTCGAACTTCGGATCGCGGGCTTCGATCGACAGGAAGAACTTGTCGTCGGTGACCTGCACGATCCGGGAGTGGGTGAAGATCGGGTGGTGCAGTCGCGGCAGGCGGTTGATCGCGAACATCCCGAACACCGCGCAGAACGCCGATAGCAGGACCATCAGCTCGAAGGTGATCGGGATCGTCGACGGCCAGGCGTAGGGCGTCTTGCCACTCACCCACATCTCGTAGTCGACCTCGTTCATCCACCACTGCATCACCTGCGCGGCGAGGATGCCCGTGATGCCACCACAGGCGACCAGCCAACCGAGGTGGCTGGGACCGTGGCGCAGTGCCTTTTCGATGCCGTGGATGGGGAACGGAGTGTGGCTGTCGACCCGGGTGTAGCCCTCGGCGGTCACCTTCTCGGCGGCGGCGTAGATCGCGGCGGCCGAGCCGAACTCGGCGACCACGCCCCAGACCTGGCCGGAGGACGCGCTACCGGTGGTGTTTGCTTCGACGGTCGTCATCAGTGAGCCCCTCCTCGATCGCCGCGGTTGCCCTCGAGGGCATGGTCCGCATGGGGGTGCGGGTGGTGGTGCGGGTTGGCCTCGGGCATGACTCCCTTCACTTCACTGATCGCGATCACCGGCAGGAACCGGCAGAACAGCAGGAACATCGTGAAGAACAGGCCGAAGCTGCCCAGGTAGGTCAGCGCATCGACGATCGTCGGCGTGAAGTAGGCCCAGCTCGACGGCAGGAAGTCGCGGTGCAGCGACGTGACGGTGATCACGAAGCGCTCGAACCACATGCCGATGTTCACGAAGATCGACACGGTGAACAGCACCGCCGGGGAGCGCCGGAACTTGCGCACCCAGAACAGCTGCGGGCTGATCACGTTGCAGCTGATCATCGTCCAGTAGGCCCACCAGTACGGGCCGAACGCGCGGTTGATGAACGCGTACTGCTCGTAGGTGACACCGCTGTACCAGGCGATGAAGAACTCCATCGCGTAGGCGTAGCCGACCAGCGTGCCGGTCAGCAGGAGGATCTTCGCGATGTTGTCGAGGTGGTTCAGCGTGATCAGGTCACGCAGGTTCAGCCACGACCGCGCCGGGATCATCAGGGTCAGCACCATGCCGAACCCCGAGAAGATCGCGCCCGCCACGAAGTAGGGCGGGAAGATCGTGGTGTGCCAGCCGGGAAGCAGCGACACCGCGAAGTCGAAGGACACGATCGAGTGCACCGAGAGCACCAGCGGGGTGCTCAGACCGGCCAGGATCAGGTAGGCCTTCTCGTAGTTCAGCCAGTGGCGGTTGCTGCCGTGCCAGCCGAACGAGAACGCGCCGTAGACGAACGCGCGGATCTTGTGGCCGGCCTTGTGTGCGCGGTCACGGAACGTCGCCAGGTCGGGGATCAGGCCCACGAACCAGAACAGGAACGACACCGTGAAGTAGGTGCTGACCGCGAACACGTCCCAGAGCAGCGGGCTCTTGAAGTTCGGCCACATCGCCATCTGGTTGGGCAGCGGGAACACCCAGTAGATGACCCAGATGCGGCCTACGTGCACCGCCGGGAAGATGCCCGCTGCCATGACCGCGAAGATGGTCATGGCCTCGGACGCCCGGTTGATCGACGTGCGCCACTTCTGCCGGAACAGGCAGAGGATCGCCGAGATCAGCGTTCCGGCGTGGCCGATGCCGATCCAGAACACGAAGTTGACGATCGGCCAACCCCAGCCCACCGGACTGTTGTTGCCCCAGACGCCGACGCCGGTCCAGATCAGGTAGCCGAGCATCGCACCGAGGTTGAGGAGCAGCATGACGCTGACTCCGAGACCCAGGTACCAGGCACGGGAGACTTGCTTCTCCGCCGGGGCGGCGACCAGTTCGGTCACCTCGGCGAAGGTGCGGCCGTTCTCGACCAGGGGCGAGCGCGCGAGTGGGTTCTCCGGCTCGTCGATGACGGTGATCGAAGTCATCCGGTCAGCTCAGCTCGGGGTTGGGGTTGCGCACCTTCGCGAGATAGGTCGTGCGCGGCTTGAGGTTGTATTCCGACAGCATCGCGTAGTTGAGCGGCGAGCCTGGGACCTCGACCTCGAGGGTCTCTCGGTTCAGCTTGCCGCGCAGCTGCGTGACGCGGGACTCGGGATCGTTCACGTCACCGAAGGTGATCGCGTCGGCCGGGCAGCCCTGCTCGCAGGCGGTCTTGATCTCGCCGTCGCGGAGCGGGCGCTCCTCGAGCTTGGCGGCGAACTTGCCGGCGTTGATGCGCTGCACGCAGTAGGTGCACTTCTCCATCACGCCGCGGTGGCGGACGGTGACGTCGGGGTTGAACGCCATCTGCTCCGACTGCGGGACGTCGCCCACGAAGTCGAACCAGTTGAAGCGGCGCACCTTGTAGGGGCAGTTGTTGTTGCAGTAGCGGGTGCCGATGCAGCGGTTGTAGACCATGTCGTTCAGCCCCTCGGGGCTGTGCATGGTCGCGCCGACCGGGCAGACCGACTCGCAGGGCGCGTTCTCGCACTGCATGCAGGGCACCATCTGGTGCACCACCTGCGGGTCGTCGGCGTAGGGCACGCCGTCGTGACCGGCCTGTTCGTCTGACGGCAGGGTGTCCGTCGTGAAGTAGCGGTCGACCCGGTTCCAGTGCATCTCACGACCGACCAGCACCTGCTGCTTGCCGACGGTCATGATGTTGTTCTCGGCGACGCAGGCCGCGACGCAGGCGCCACAGCCGGTGCAGGAGTTCAGGTCGATGACCATCCCCCACTGGTGGCCGTCGGCGTAGATGCTGCGCTCGTTCCACAGCGACTTGAGGAGGTTCTTCTCCTCGACGTGATCACCACCCTCCGGGTGCATCAGCGCCGCGGCCTTGGCGGCCGGCGACAGCTCGGGGGCGAAGTTCGGGTTCTGCTCGAACTCGGCCAGGGTGGCCTCGCGGACCAACGGGCGGCCCTCCATCACGCCGTGCGACTGCGTGGTCGCCAGGGCGTAGGTGCCACCGGCCTTCTTGACGGTCGCACCGCTGCCGAAGTGCATCGCGGCGGTGGTGCGCAGACGTCCCGCGTCGAATCCACATCCGGCCGCGACCTCGTGCTCGGAACCGAGCTGACGCCCGTAACCGAGGTAGAGGGTGATCGCGTGGTCGACGTGACCCGGCTGGATCCACACCGCGCCCTGGACCGTCCTGCCGTCGAAGGCGACGTCGACCAGATCCTCGTTGTAGACGCCGAGTTCCTTGGCGGTCGCCCGGCTCATCAAGACCGCGTTGTCCCAGGTGAGCTTCTCGATCGGGGTCGGGAGCTCCTGCATCCAGGCGTTGTTCGCGTAGCGGCCGTCGAACACTGACGGGTGGGCGCGGAAGTTGATCTCCAGGGCGCTCGCGCTTGGCGCAGGCGGGGTGGCAAGGGCGAGCACCGCGGCATTCACCGCGGTCTCGTTGACCGCGCCCACCGCGACCCGCGACCGCGAAGTTCCTGCGATCAGTCCGTCGTGCAGCGACTTGCGCCAGAAGGCGTCAAACGACTGGCCCTGCCGCGCCGGGTGCTGCTCCCAGGTCGCGCGCACCAGCTCGTAGCCCTCCGTGACCGGGTGCTCCATCACCGCGGCAACCAGCTCGATCGGTGAGCGAGCATCCTCGTAGAGCGGCTCGACCAGGG
The DNA here is from genome assembly GCA_030432695.1 of bacterium. Classification (GTDB taxonomy): domain Bacteria; phylum Planctomycetota; class UBA1135; order UBA1135; family UBA2386; genus JAUILN01. The sequence continues at coordinate 460,138 of JAUILN010000007.1, forward strand.
GCTGGACGATCGTCGCCGTTCCGTCGACCGCGTGCAGGTCGCCCCAAGATTCCAGCTCGTGGCACATCGGCACGTGCCAGGTCGCCATCCGAGCCGTCTCGTCGACCGCGGTTCCGCAGTGGACCGTGAGCTTCGACTCACTGAGCCGGGCAAAGGCCTCGCCGAATTCGAGATCCGCCGGGGCATCGTAGACCGGGTTGACCCCGATGCACACGAGCGCTTCGACGCGGCCCGCGGACATGGCTTCGGTCAGCTCACGGATCCCGGCGGTGCAGTCCGCCGCGACTCCGACCGGCGCCGGCACGTAGCTCACTGGGGTGGAACCGTCACCCGAGACGGAGTTGAGCGCGGCATTGACGATCCCAGCCGCGGCGTGCACAGCGGCTGGCTGACGCGGACCGACGACGACACACGCGCGACCACGGTTGGCCTGCAGGTCCTTCGCGAGAGACTGGATCCACGCCGGAGTGGTGCGGTCCCGCAGCGTGTTGCGGAGCGACGGAGGACCGGCCTTCAGCTCGAGCATCAGGCCGACCACGATCTCCGCGATCTTCGTGCTGGGGACTCGATAGCGATGGTCTGCATTGCTGCCGGTCACCGTCATCGTCGCTTCGGCGGCGTAGAGACGCGCCGGCTTGTCTCCGGCGCCGCGTACCTTGCGACGCTCGGCCCAACCACGGGTCCACTGCAACGACGGCGCATCCGCGCCCAGGAAGTCGCAGTCGAAAGCCGCGACCACGTCGGCCTTCGAGAAGTCGTAGAGCGGCTCGAGGGGCTGGGGCTCGCCACCGCCATCGGCGTAACGACCGTAGAGGACCTCGGAGCCTGCCAGCACGTTGTCCCGATTCACAGGAGCCCAGTGGTGGATGCTCGCGCCGGCCCCCACAGACACCTTCAGCTCCTCGATGAGAGACCCCATCGTCGGCGAAGACGTGGGCGGCATCAGGATGTGGACGCCGTTGCCGCCGTTGGTTGCGAGATCGTGGATCTTCGGGCTCCACACGTCCAGAAAGTCCTGGAACCTGTAGGGATCGCCGTGATCGGCACCATGCGCCTCCGCACCGTGCTCCGCGTCACCCGAGTCGGGCTTCGGCGGCTGGTGTGCCGAGCCCTTGTGCAGCACATGCCGAGACCGCGATGGATCGTAGAGCTGCAGGATCTCGGCCTGCATCCATGCGTCAGCGCCACCGCCGGACGCCGGGTGCGTCGGGTTGCCCTCCACCTTCGTCGGGCGACCGTCGTTGCTGCGTACCAACGTGCCGATCCCGTAGCCGAAGCGACCGTGCGCGGTGGCGTAGTGCTGCGGGATGCCCGGAATCAGACCCTGCGGCCGGGTGGTGTAGGGCAGGATCTCGCGGTGCGGCTTGCGGCAACTGGTCATCCCGGCCAGCGCCACCGAAGCGGCGACCACGCCGACGAAGCGACGGCGGGACACCGGGTCGTTCAGTCCCGAGTGCTCCGCGGCGCCATCGGGGAACTCACGATGCAGCGCATCGAGGAACTCCGGAGTCTGCGCGAGATCATCGAGACCGCGCCAATACCTGCGGTCGGCGGTCTTGCTGTCAGCAGGACCCGTCGCCGTGGCTTCTCCGGAGGAAGCCGCCACCTTGGTGCGCGAATCGCTCATCGGATGTTCAGGGGTTCGAGGGGTGCGCACCGCGAAGCGCGGCCGGGAGCACCCTGAGGTCGGAGGTAGGCCGGCGGGGTCGCGCCAGCGGAATTCGGAGGGGTCCTAGGGATGACCCCGCGGGAAACCTGGTCGAGGCAGGACGGATCAGCGATGACACGCGGAGCAGTGCTCCGGCGGCCGGATCTCTCGGGCTTCGAGACGGGCGGCGGCGGCACTCAGACTGTCGCTCGTGGGCAGCCACTCCATGTCGGTGACTGCCACGCCCTCGGGCCGGAGGTGCGGCGCCGGGTCACGATGGCACTCGAGGCACCAGCCCATGCTCAGCGGCTCGACCTGGCGCACGACCTCCATTTGGTCGACGCGGCCGTGACAGCTCTTGCAACCCACGCCGACACGGATGTGCGCCGCATGGTTGAAGTACGCGTAGTCGGGCAGCAGATGGACCTTGTCCCAGTGCACCGGCAGACCGGCCTGGTGCGCGGCCGTCAGCTTCTGGATCTCCGGGCTGTCGATGCGCACGCCCTTGTGGCAGTTCATGCACGTCTCCGAAGCCGGGACGTTGGCATGCGGACCGACCTCGACCGCCGTGTGGCAGTAACGGCAGTCCATTCCCATGAGTCCGGCGTGCAGCTTGTGGCTGTAGGCGATCGGCTGCTTCGGGGCGTAGCCGACATCGGTGTGCTTGGGCGAGAACCAATACCAGACGATGCCAACGACGCAGACGCCGGCGAGCATCGCGCTCAGCGCGGCGATCGTCGGGATCTGGTTGGTCCACTTGGGGAAGATGACGCTCAAGGGGTGGGTCCTCTCGGCGGGTCCTTCCGCGACCGCGCCGGACCCTGTGGATCCTGGATCGATCGGTGACGGAGTTGGTGCGAGGGCGAGACGACGGCCGAGGAGGCCGGAGCTCCGGCCGCAGCGACGACTCCGGCCAGATTCGCTCCCACTGGCGCGGGCGCAGATCGCGTCCGGACCGGCTCTTGCGAGCCTAATTCCAGTCGTCTCAAGCGCTTACACGAGCAGGGCGGCGGCTGGAGCTGCCACGCGGGCGGGTTGACCTACAAGATTGCCCTCCGCCGGTCAATTTCAGGATGGCGAGAAAACAGCCCGGCGCGCGCAAGCCGAGGATTGCCAACTACTTGACCTATCGTGAGACTGTTTCGCAGCTACCGTGCCAACGACATCCGAGGAGTGGCGGCACGCGGCCTCCCGAGGGCTGATCGGGCCCGTTTCGCCGGTGGGTCAATCGGTGAGGAGACGCTGCAGGAAGTTCGCGATTGCGGGTGCCGCGAGTTCCTGCGAGCGGCGATTGCCATGGTAGTCGGCGGGGCTGACCCAGAGCCTGTCGGTGCGTTCCTTGTTCTCCAGCTCCGGCAGCAGGTCGAGGAACGGGATGCCCTGTTCCCGGCAGAATGCGCCAACCAGGGTGTGGATCTTGGTGAACGGGTAGTGCTCGCCGGGCCCGAGACCCTGGAAGAACGGCCAGATGGCGACCGCGAAGCGGATGCCCCGCTCGTTGCACCAGTTGCGCATCGCAACCAGGTCGCGCTGCGGTCCACCACCCGGCCACAGATCGGAACGTCCGATTCCCTGCTTGTCGAGCCACTCGATCGCCACGTAGTGCTCCGCGGGGAAGTCGAGCAGATACTGCACCAGGTCGCGATCCGGATCGATCGTCAACGAGGACTGCATCGCATAGCTCTGCAGCAGCGCCCGCGCCAGTCGGGAATGCCTGATCAACCACGACGGCTGCTCCTGGAAGGAGAGCGCGGTGGTCGAGGGAATCAGGTCGTTGAGGCAGAGGGTGACAAGCACCACGTCGGGGTCCACGACGTGGAATCGCTTCTCGAGCGCCGCCCGGTATTCGTCGACGTACAGCGCTCCCGCTGCACCGGCGTTCACGGTGCGGATCCCGTCGTCGTCCTTGCGAAGCATCCGCTCGACCCGGCGCGGCCAGGCGTCGGTCACCTTCACACCCCAACCGAACGTGAAGGAATCGCCGATGCACAGGATCCGCCGTTGCCCGGGGGGCTTGGGCCCCACGACGCCCTCACGCTCCCGCATGCCGAGCGAGTTCATGCGGCACTCGACGCACAGACTCTCCCGGGCACCCGGCCGGTCGAACTCATCGCCGCGCGCCTCCGGGTCGAGGCCCGTGTAGCAGATGTAGAAGGTCGAATCCGGAGCGAACCGGTAGCCCGGCCGGGGGCCGTCGTCGAAGGGGATCACCAGCCCGGCCTGGGCGGCCTCCCCCTGGTGCTCGTAGACGTTCCCCGCCGTGTCCTCGTAGTGGAGCGCGTACCGGTAGTGAAGGTCCTTCTCGTCCGCCATGCCTTCGGTCACCACCCACAACACCAGCTCCGCCAGGAGCAGGAACAGGACGGTGCTGACGAGCAGCAGGACGACGCGCAGGAGCTTGGTCTTCACAACGGGTTGGCTTGCCGGCGGCCGCCGGGATGGTATCACTCGCGGCCCGGCTTTTTCCCGCAGGGGCTTCGTGCCGATCTAGACTCAGATCGCGCCCGGACCGATCCGGACCTCGCCCGAGGCCGGACGCCGTCGGCTTCGTGCCCACCGCGGACGCCCGTAGTTCACCATGGCCGCCAAGTACATCCTCGGCATCTCGGCTTTCTATCACGACTCCGCCGCTGCACTTCTGCGTGACGGCGAGATCGTGGCCGCTGCGCAGGAAGAGCGCTTCACGCGCAAGAAGCACGACGCCGGCTTCCCCGGCAATGCCGTCGCCTACTGTCTGGAGAAGGCCGGCATCGGCGTCTCGGATCTGGATTTCGTCGCGTTCTACGACAAGCCGCTGCTGAAGTTCGACCGGCTGATGGAGACCTACCTCTCCTATGCGCCGATCGGCTTCCAGTCGTTCGCGAAGTTCCTGCCGATGTGGCTCGCCGAGAAGCTCCACATCCCGCGGGTGCTGCGCCGCGAGCTGGGCGGGATGCCGAAGAACCGCTTCGTCTTCCCCGAGCACCACGAGAGCCACGCGGCCAGCGCGTTCTACCCCTCGCCCTTCGACGAGGCCGCGGTGGTGACGATGGACGGCGTTGGTGAATGGGCGACGACCAGCATCGGCGTCGGCGAGGGCAACAAGCTACGGCTGACCCACGAGGTTCGCTTCCCGCACTCGCTCGGGTTGCTCTACTCGGCGTTCACCTACTACTGCGGCTTCAGGGTCAACTCCGGCGAATACAAACTCATGGGCCTCGCGCCCTACGGCGAGCCCAACTACGTCGACAAGATCCTCGACAACCTGATCGATCTGCGCGACGACGGCAGCTACCGCCTCGACATGCGGTACTTCCACTACGCCGCCGGGCTCAGGATGACCAACGACCGGTTCCACAACCTGTTCGGGGCTCCCAACCGCGCGCCGGAGACCGAGCTGAACCAGTTCTACATGGACGTCGCCGCGTCCATCCAGAAGGTCACCGAGGAGGTCATGCTGCGGACGGTGCGCTTCGCCCACCAGGTCACCGGGAAGAAGAATCTCTGCCTGGCCGGCGGCGTGGCGCTGAACTGCGTCGGCAATGGCCGACTGCTGCGCGAGGGTCCGTTCGACAAGATCTGGATCCAGCCGGCCGCGGGCGATGCCGGCGGCGCGCTCGGCGCGGCGCAGATGGTCCACTACCACCTGCTCGGCAACGAGCGCAGCGTGCAGCCCGAACTCGATCAGCAGAGCGCCAGCCTGCTCGGCCCGTCGTTCGGACGCGACGAGATCCACCGTGAACTCACGGAGCAGGGCGTCGCGTTCGAGGAATACCAGGACGAAAACGAACTCTGCGACCGCGTGGCGGATCTGATCGCCTCGGAGAACGTCATCGGCTGGTTCCAGGGCCGCATGGAATTCGGCCCGCGCGCGCTCGGGTCGCGCAGCATCATCGGCGACGCCCGTTCGCCGAAGATGCAGAAGGTGATGAACCTGAAGATCAAGTTCCGCGAGTCGTTCCGGCCGTTCGCGCCGATCGTCCTGCGGGACCGCGCGCACGAGTACTTCGACATCCGCGAGGACCAGGACAGCCCCTACATGCTGATCGTGGCCCCGGTCCGCGAGGAACGGCGCAAGCAGGTCGAGGGCGGCAAGTTCGGCCTCGACAAGCTCAACCAGCTACGCTCCGACGTCCCGGCGATCACCCACGTCGACTACTCGGCTCGCCTCCAGACCGTCGACGACGAGCGGAACCCCCGTCTCGCGAAGATGATGAAGGCCTTCGAGAAGCGCACGGGTTCCGCGGTCCTGATCAACACCAGCTTCAACATCCGCGGTGAACCGATCGTCTGCACTCCAGCGGACGCGATCCGCTGCTTCCTCGGCACCGACATGGACGTGTTGGTGGTCGAGAACTTCGTGATGCTCCGCACGGCCCAGAAGCCGGAACTCATCCAGGTCGACCGCGAGAAGTACCTCGCGGCGTTCGCGCTCGATTGAGCGATCTGCCCCGCAAGACCTTCGAGAACTCCAGGACCTGGAAGACGACCAGATGATCAAGCTCGACCTCAAGCCGAAGGACTCCCAGCTGAAGCAGTTCGGCTGGATCGCACTGATCGGCTTCCCGCTCGTCGGCTTCGCCCTGCATCGTGCCTTCGAACTCACCAGCGACCTCTGGTGGATCCTGGGCATCGTCGGTGTTGCCACGTTCGCACTGTCACGCATCCAGCCCAAGCTGATCCTGCCGCTGTACGTGGGCCTCATGGTGATCACGTTCCCGATCGGGTTCGTGCTGTCGTGGGTGCTGATGGCGGTCGTGTTCTTCGGACTGTTCACGCCGGTCGGCCTGCTGTTCAGGCTGTTCGGCCGCGATCCGCTGCAGAAGCACCCCGACTCCGGCGTCGAGAGCTACTGGTACGTGCGCGGCGCGGCGCGTGAGCCCTCGAGCTACTTCAAGCTCTACTGAATCCACATCTCCCCATCCCAGGACCTCACGATGACCGACGACCACAAGTCCTTCGAAGAAGCCGGCCAGGAAGCCAACCAGGGCATCCTGGGTGAGTTCTTCGGCTTCATGCGCGACAACGCGAAGTGGTGGCTGATCCCCTTCCTGGCGGTGTTCGGCCTGCTCGGTGCGCTGCTCGTGCTCGGAAGCACCGGCGCCGCGCCGTTCATCTACGCGCTGTTCTGATCCCGGCCTTCGTCTGCCGGCACGCTGGAACCACACGAGAGCGCGCGATCCCCGAGGGTCGCGCGCTCTTCTCGTTTGCAGGACCGCGTAGAGAACTCCGTCGCCCTGGGTCTCCTGGCGTCGGATTCTTCGACAGCTCGTCAAGAACCGGTAGCCGACCGTCCGATCTCTCAACGGCAAGACAGAGAGGTCGGAAGATGAGAGATCACGGGCTGGACACCTACCTGGCAGACATCAACCAGGTCGCGCTACTCACCGCCGCGCAGGAGATCGAACTCGCGCGGCGCATCCAGGCGGGCGACGCCGAGGCGCGGGAGCACATGATCAGAGCCAATCTGCGGCTCGTGATCTCGATCGCCAAGAACTACGTCAACCGCGGGTTGTCGTTCATGGACCTGATCGAGGAGGGCAACATCGGTCTGATGAAGGCGGTCGAGAAGTTCGACCCCGATGCAGGTTGCCGCTTCTCGACCTACGCCACCTGGTGGATCAAGCAGGGCATCCGCCGCTCGCTGGTGAACTCCGTGCGAACGGTGCGCATCCCGAGCTACATGTCGGAGATCGTCTCCAAGTGGAAGTCGACCGCCATGGAGCTGACGTTCGAGATGGGCCGGCAACCGACGAGCGCCGAGATCGCCGAGGAACTCGAGCTACCCGAGTCGAACTGGAACGTGGTGCGTGACACCGTGCTCGCGAACTCGCAGCCCACCGTGTCGATGAGCGAAGACGCGTCGTCGATCCTCAGCGAGAGTCTCGAGGACACCCGCTCGCGTTCGCCGGAGGAGGAGGTCTTCATCGACACCGAGATCCGCCGGATGCGTCAGCTGCTCCTGGTCCTGGACGAACGCGAGCAGAACGTGCTGCGACTGCGCTACGGCCTCGACAGCGGCGAGCCGATGACGCTCAAGGCCATCGGGGAGCAGATCGGCCTGACCAGGGAAAGGGTGCGTCAGATGGAACGCGACGCGATCCGCAAGCTGCAGGCGACGATGTTACGCGAGTTCGGTGAGGAAGAGCCCGAAGGGCCCCAATCACGACAGCGTCGGGCGTGACCCTGCCGGCGAGCGCGCTCGGCGGATCTTGCGGCGCGGGCCACGAGCCGCGACGCTGCGCGGGATCCGATGACCGACCGCACCTCGCTCTACGTCCACATCCCGTTCTGCGTGGTGAAGTGCGGCTACTGCGACTTCAACAGCTACGCGATCGAGGATCCCGCCGCCCACCGCCGGTTCGTCTCGGCACTCGACAGAGAGCTGCGAACCGCCAGACCGCCGCGGAACCCATGGACGGTGTTCCTCGGCGGCGGCACGCCCACCTACCTGACCGACGAGAGCTTCGCGCGGCTGTTCGAGGTGCTCACCTCGCACATCGACCTCGCCGAGTGCCAGGAGGTCAGCATGGAGGCCAATCCGGAGAGCGTCTCCGCGACGAAGGCGACGATCGCGCGGCAAGCCGGCGTCGATCGGATCAGCCTCGGCGTGCAGAGCTTCGACCCGGCGCGGCTGCGCTTCCTCGACCGGGCCCACGACGTGGCGGCCGTGGAGCGGGCGGTCTCGGTGTTCCGCGACGCGGGGTTCTCGAATCTCAGCCTCGACCTGATGTTCGGCCTCCCGGGTCAGACCCTCCCGCAATGGACTTCCGATCTCGAGCGCGCACTGGAACTGCGGCCGGACCATATATCCTGCTACAACTTGACGTTCGAGCCGGGAACCCGATTGGAACACGCGAGACGCCAGGGAAAGGTCCAACCCAATGACGATCGGGTCGACGCAGAGCTGTTCCAATGGACCCGACGACGATTGCGCGACGGCGGCTACGAGGCCTACGAGATCAGCAATTTCGCCGGCAGAGGCGGTCCCTGCCTGCACAATGACCACTATTGGCTGCAAGGCGACTATGTGGGGGTCGGTCCGGGCGCCTCGAGCCACCGCGCGGGGTGGCGCGGCACCAATGCGAAACCATTGGAGGCGTGGGCCGGCGCGGTGGAACGCGGCCTGTCGGGAACGGCGGAAGCGGAGTTCCTCACACCGAGCCAGCGGCTCGGCGAGGCGCTGTGGCTCGGGCTGCGACGCCGGGATGGCATCGACCTGGACGCACTGCGCGAACGGCTGCGCATCGACCTGGATCCGAACCGTGACGCGCTCATCGAGTCCATGGTCGAACAGGGTCACCTGCGCCGGGACGGAACCACGATCCGGCTGGCGGAGTCGAGCCTCCTCCAGGCCGACCGGATCGCGGCCGAGTTCCTGTGAGCGCCGGTCAGCCGTCGGCTTCGGGGCTCGTCGACGTCGAGCCCTTGCGCAGCTCGCGAAGCAGCCAAGCGCGTGCGAAGTCCCACGAGCGCCTGATCTGCCGCACGGTCTTGCCGATCGCCTCGGCGGTCTCCTCCAAGGTCATGCCGGCGAAGTAGCGCATCTCGACGATCGACACGAGTTCGGCATCGCGCTGGCGCAGGCGCTCGAGTGCATCCTCGAGGTCGAGCAGATCGACCGGATCGGGTCCCGTCGGTGAGAGGACGACCGTGACCCGATCGAGGTCGACGCGCCCCGGGGACGCCCGCCGCTTGGCCTGGCGTCGACGAGCCTCGTCGACCAGGACGTTGTGCATCACGCGCGCCGCGTAGCGCAGGAACTCGCCGCGCCCCTCGAAGTCATCGCGGGTCTCACGACACGCCAACCGGATCCAAGCCTCGTGGACCAGTGCCGTCGGCTGCAGGCTGCGTGCATTGCGGTCTCGGCCGAGCATTCCTCGCGCCATGCGTCGCAGTTCGTCGTACAGCAGCAGCGCGAGCTGCGCTCCGCCCTCCTGATCTCCGTCCCGCAGCCGCTGGAGCGCGGCCAGGATGCGAGGGTCGGGTGAGTTGGGCTGTGCCATGGGGAGCGGACAGGAGTCCAGGAAGTGGGCCGATGAAAGGATGCGCGGGCTTGCGGATCGAGGGCAAGCCCATTCCAACGACCGGCACCGTCCACCCCGACGCTATCGTGCTCTCGATGCACGCATCGACGCGACGCGCGATCATCCTGACACTCCTGAGTCCGCTACTGGGTGGCTGTGCGGCGTTCCGCGCGACCCAAAATGAACCTCTCGACCCCGCGGCGATCCGGCAACTGGAGCCGGGGCGGACTACCGCGCGCCAGGCGGTCGAATTGCTCGGCGGCCCGACCCAAGTGGTGCAGATCGGCGAGCGGAGCGCGTACCGCTACGACTTCACGGTCACCAAGGGTGCCGGGCTCTTCCTCCTCGTGTTCATCCTCGGGCACGCCGACACCCGCAACGACCGCCTGTGGCTGTTCTTCGACGAGTCCGACCTGCTGACGCACGTCGGATCGACACTGGAGTCGCACCGCGCCCAGTACGCGCTGCCGTGGGAGGATATCCACGAGGAGGCTGACGACCGCGCTGCCGATGCGGAACGCGAGGGTCTCGTGCCGGCAGGAGACACATCGAAGTGAGGTGGTTCCCGCTCCTCGCCCTGACTCTGGGTCTCGGCGGATGCATCAGCTTCAACGTGGTTCGCTTCCGTGAGAACGCCCCGATCGCTCGCGAGCAGCTCGATGGACTCGAGCCGGGCCGCAGCCGACTCGAAGATGCGCTCGAACTCCTCGGCGCTCCGCAGATCATCTGGCCGACGCTGAACGGACGCCTGGTCATGGCCTACGCGTGGCAGGACCGCATGGACTGGGGCCTCTCCGTGAGCTACAGCCTCGATTGGTTCGCCCAGGCCAGTGCATCCTGGGACGCCGAGGACTCGGCGATCCAAGGTGCCGTATTGATCTTCTCACCGGACCTCGAACTCCGCTCGGTCGAGATCGGTCAGCTTCGATCACTGCTGCCCATCCCACCCGACCAGGATCCGGCGCTGCGCGCCCTGTCCAACACGCCGCGTTGAAGGGAGCGATTCGGCGATCGGCGCTCAGACACCGAGCTGCAGTCGATCGGCGAGCACCGACGGCAGCCCGGCCGCGCGGATCTTCCGCTGCGTCGTCGCGATGTCGTACTCGACTCGGCGCACCGCGGCGATCCGGGTGTCGGTGTCGTAGACCCCGTAGGCAGCCCGCGGGTCCTCGTCCCTTGGCTGACCGACACTACCGACGTTCAACAGCGACTTGGGGATCCCGGCGACGCTGGCCTGGAACTCCGACTCGAACAGGACCTGCAGCTTCTCGGGATCACCGAGGCTCCGCTGCACGTACAGCGCCGGCACGTGGGAATGGCCGACGAAGGCCATGGCCTTCGTCTGGCGTTCCATCGAGCTGACCGCCTCAGCCGGTCCGAGCACGTATCCGAACCGATCGGGCAGGAACAAGGAGCCGTGGACGAGCTGGTAGTGCTCGTGCTCCACGACGAGTTCGAGGCCGCGAAGCCAATCGAGCCGCTCGTCGTCGAGATGGTTCCGGGTCCACTCGATCGCGTCGCGAGCGTAGTGATTGAAGTAGTCGGTCGCGAGATAGCCGACCACTGCCGCGTCGTGATTGCCCATGCACACGGTGCAACCGAGTTCCCTGACTCGATCGACGCACGGCACGGGGTCGGCGCCGTAACCGACGATGTCGCCCACCTGGACCCAGTGTTCGATCCCCTCGTCGGCAGCCGCCGCGAGGACCGCGTCGAGGGCTTCGAGGTTGGAATGGATGTCTCCGAGGATCCCGATACGCATCTGATCAGCTCAAGGTCTGCCGAGTGTCGCCTCGACAGGCTCGCGTCTTGACTCGGTCGTCATTCGAGACGCGCGGGCCGCGCCGGCTCATCTCGAAGTTGGATTGATGTTCCACCGGAACGCCATGGATGCCACGCACAGGGAAGCGAGAAGTGCCGAAACGACCGGAACGAGAAACTCAACGCCGAAGACGGACGAGGCAGTCCACAGAACCGGGATCGGAATCGGCGCGCAGAAGCCCAAGGCGCCACTCGAACTCGCGGCGAGCAGCGTCCACACCACGACCCGGAACGCAAGTCCACGAACCCACCAGGCGACTGCAGGAGCGAGGGCGAGCACGTTGGCGGCAACGAGCACCAGCAGCACTCCGTCGAGGATCAGCCCGGAAAAGGAGGTCATTTGTCTTCCGAAGACCACGGAAGAGACGACCGCGCACACCACGAACCCTAGCGCAGTCGCAAGCGCGAACCCGACGCCTCCGAGCCAGACGCCGAGCATCGTTCGGGTCGGGCGACGACTCCTGTCGCGAAGCGAACGCCAGGACGCCTCACCGCTCTCCGCGGCGACGACGCCAACGAGGCCGCCGAGCACCAACGCGCCCAGTCGAACGCTGGGGTCGAGGAACGGGACATCGAATCGTCGGACGAAGCTCGGTTCCTGGGCGGAGAGAAACGATGTCCAAGTCGCGGCCGCGAGAACGGTCCACGGCAGCAGCTCACGCAGCATCGACGTGAACTGGAGGCGGGCGGCGGCTACGACGGACGGGTACACGGCGTGAGCCGACTCTACGCGGCGCCACGTGACCGGACAGGTCCCGATCTCCGGACTTCCAGCAGACCCCGGCTTGCGATACACCCGGAGCACCCGGAGGTCAGCAGGTGAGGTCGATCGCACTCGCGAACCAGAAGGGCGGCGTCGGAAAGACGACGACCGCCATCCACCTGGCGCATGGCCTCGCGCTCGCCGGGGACAGCGTCGCACTGTTGGATCTCGATCCACAGGGCAACGCCACGCTCGCCCTCCAGGGGATGATCCCGGACGATGAGCCTGACGCGGAGGGAGCGTTCGAGGCACTCCAGAACCTCGGTAGCAACTTCTGGATGCTGCCTTCGCCCGGAGTGCACCGAAACATCGACCGGCGGACGGTCCCGGACGTCAAGAAGCTCGCGACCCTCGTGGAAGGTCTCCGAGGCGCTGGTATCGACTGGCTCGTTGTCGATTGTCCGCCACGGATGGACGCCTGGGGCTATGCCGGCCTGGAACTCTGCGAACACGTACTGCTGCCGGTCCAGGCGGAGTTCTTCGCGATGCACGGACTGAGTCAGATGATGCAGACCCTGGCCTCAGCTCGGAAGCAGTTCCCCGGTCGCGGCAACCTGCTCGGCGTGGTCGCCACCCTCGTGGACGGCCGTGAAGAGATCGCCCGCGAGGTGCTCGACGACCTCCGGGAGAACCTCGCCGACAAGATGATGCGCAGTGTGATCCTGCGCGACCTGTCCTTCGTCGAGGCCGCGTCACACGGCAAGACCCTGTTCGACTACCGCATCGACTCGAAGGGTGCCCTGTGCTACGGATCACTCGTCAGGGAGGTGTTGGATGGCTGCGCGTAGACTTGGTCGTGGATTGGACTTCTTCCTCTCGGGCTCCAGCGAAGCCGAGGCGCCGGAGGTGGGCGAGGAGGTGACCTCCAGCGTCGCCGTCGATGCGCTCGCCCCGAACCCACACCAGCCCCGGCGCACCTTTCCCGAGACCGAGCTGAAGGAGCTGGCTGCGTCGATCGCCCAGTCCGGCATCCTGCAGCCGATTCTCGTCCGAAAGACAGGCGATCAGCACCAGATCATCGCCGGCGAGCGCCGCTGGCGCGCCGCAAGGCTCGCAGGCTTGGAAGCCGTTCCGGTGCTCGTCCGGGAGATCAGCGACGAGCAGGCAGCAGTCTTCGGCCTGGTCGAGAATCTCCACCGCGAGGATCTCAATCCCATCGAGAAGGCCATGGCCTTCCGACAGATCCAGAGACTCGCGAATTCGAGCCAGGAAGAGGTCGCCAAGCAGGTTGGTCTCGACCGCTCCACGGTGACCAACTTCCTTCGACTGCTCGAGCTGCCGAAGGAGGTCCAGGACTACGTTTCACGTGGAACGCTCTCGATGGGGCAGGCGCGGGCCATCCTCGGAGTGCCTGACGACCAGCGGCGGAAGGAGCTCGCCGAACGGGCCATCCGGGATCGACTGTCGGTCCGCGACGTCGAGGCAGCTGCGAAGGACAGCAAGGCGGCGGCGGAATCCGAGGCTGCCGGCGCACGCGGCAAGAGCGGCAAGGACGGCAAGGACTCGAAGGCCAAGGAAGTGCCCCTTTGGCTCCGGGAGATCGAGGACAACCTGGGCGAGGCCCTCAACGCGAAGGTCAGCGTCCGGTACGGCCGCAAGCGCTCGCGCATCCAGATCGACACGGGTCCGCGCGCCGACTTCGAGCGCATCTACGAGCTGCTCCGCGGCCTGGAAGACTCCGCCAGCTGAGCTGCCCGGACTCGATCGCCCACCACGTTCCACGTGAAACGAAAGCAGGGCGCGCCCGACGAACGGGCGCGCCCTGCTGTGTTCCCGGGATCGTGCGCCAGCCCCGACCGATTCGGGGGCGGCGCCATCGATCACTCGACCGTGACGGAGGTGATCGTGTAGGTCTCCTCCGGACGACCCGTGCCTCGCTCGAGTTCGGCGGCGTCCGAGAACTGCGACTGGACGATCTGCTCGACCACGTCCTGGCCCTCGACCACCCGGCCGACGATGACGCGGTTGCCGTCACGGCTCACGGCGAGGTCGACGGAATTGATGACGATCCGCTCGACCTGGGACCTGCCTTCCTTCGCCGCCTCGACTGCAACCATGAACGGGAAGTGGCTCAGGCCGGTGTCCTCCCAGTCGACCAGGTGGTCCTCCTCGACGTCGCCCGCCTTCCATTGCTCGCGGTCGTTCTCCTTGGTGCTCGGCCAGCCGAACAACATCTCGCCCGCGGTCGGAGTGTCGGACGTCGAGCCGCCGGCTTCGCGACGAATCTCGTACACCCGCTGGCCGACGAAGAAGTCCGTGCCAGCGAGTGCCAGCAACGCCTTGGCATGCTCCGGCGCGACCTGGTCGTAGAGACGGATCCGAATGGTGCCGGCATTCTCGATCTCCAGCACGAGCTGCTGCGTCGACGTGGGCTCCGGGGCCACGTAGAAGCGGCTGTTGTTCGCCTCGAACTCGCGCTGACCGAGGATCGCGGCGCGCAGCCGCTTGACGTCGCTGCCGGCAACCTGGGGTTCGAGTTCGGGCTCCTCGTCGACCGGAGTCGGCTTCGGGTCCTCGGACTCGTCCTCCTCCTTCTCTACCTCGGGACGGAACTGCACCGGATACTCAGACTCGAGCACGAGGAAGTGCTTGGGGAACTCCTTCTCCAGACGGTCCAGGCGAGCCAGGGCCGAGTCCCATTCCTCGTTCTCGTAGTCGTGAACGGCGAGCGCCCACAGGGCAAGGGGCGCCCGGTCACCGCCGCCCGAGAGGATCGCCTCGAGTGCCGCGGGATCGGCCTTCTTGATGTCGTCGCCTAGCCGGCTGACCAGCTCGTCGCGCGCGCCGGCCACGTAGTAGCGGTAGAAGCCGGGATTCTGCTCCAGCATCGACTGGATCATCGACCACATGCTTCCATCGCGCGTGTAGGCGGCGTCCAGTCCGGCACCGACGTTCATCGCTGTCCAGTCGGCGTTCCGGGCCTGACGGTTCATGTACTGAACGCCGTAATTGACCGCAAGCGCAGCCGCAAGGGCGATGGCGACGCCGATCACGAGCTTCTTGTTCTTCTCCCAGAACAGCTCGAGCGGGTTCGGAGCTTCGATCTGGCCCTGCATCTGGGGCGGGGTCTGCGTCATGGCACTCTCTGGTCAGTCGGTGGATGGGCTGGCGACCCTCAGTGCGGGGGCACCGGGGCGCTTCGGGTTCGGGAGCGTCCACGCCGAGCGGTCCGGCGAGCCGGATCGCCGCGGCCGGAACGCGGTAGTGGGGGCGGGGACGCGGATCAGCCGGGGGTGCGCACGTGGACGTGCATCCGCACCACGCCGCTGGCGTCTTCGTGGATCTCACAGCGCACGGTCTGCGGCACGCGCCGCCAGGTCTGCACGACGCGACCGTCGTTCCATTCCTCCGAGACGAGTTCCCAGGCGTGGCGGGGCATGCTGCGCTGCATGTAGTCAGCGATGTCCGGGACCGGCAGCGAGCCGTAGTAGAACAGGTCGCCGTATCGGAACTCTCCGACCTCGATCGAGTGGCTCTCGTTGAGCCCGGTCTGCAACGTCATCCCGTCCGGGCAGGGGATGTCGCCGAACTGCAGTGGCGTGAGCCCGGAGGACTCCTCGGTGGTGCCATCACGCCAGGTTCCCGCGCAAGCACCCAGCGCGAGGACACCGACAAGGGCGGCGCTCGTCGAGAGGGCGGGGCAGATTCGCTTCATCTGGCCAGTTCCTGAGTTGCAGGGTCTGATCGAAGCCCACGGACACGGCACGACCGTTCGCCGCAGGGTAGTCCAGTGAGGATAGCGGTCGTCTGGCGCCACGGGCAAGGCATTCCGTCCCCGGGGCCCCGGCCGGACCACCGGGGGGGCTGGCAGGTCCGGGAGCCCGGCCTAGAGTCTCGGACCGTCGTGAGGACCGGCCCATGCGGTCGCGTCCGGAGCCCGCGGATGCCCGATCCCGGGACCCGCGCGACGCCCCGCTTCCCCAGGTCGCCCCATGGGCATCGGCCAGGGCATGGAGCCAGCCCGACGATGGACCCGAACCCACCAGGCAGACGCACGGTGCTGGACGACCCGGCACTCGTCCTGAATCGCTCGTGGATCCCGGTCCATGTGACGCCGGTCCGGCGCGCCCTGATCATGGTGTTTCGCGGCGCAGCGAACGTGGTGGACACCGCATCGCTGCAGGTCCACGACTTCGGTGGTTGGCTCGGTCAGCCGAGCCACTCGCGGGCCAGGGCGATCCGTTGCCCCGGCGGCCGGATCCTGGCGCCCGAGGTCGTCCAGCTGCGCGGCTACGACAAGGTGCCGGTGTTCGAGGCACCGTTCTCTCGAGCCAGCCTGTTCCGTCGCGACGACTTCCAGTGCCAGTACTGCGGTTGCCGGCCGGGCGCGTCCCGACTGACCATCGACCACGTGATCCCGCGCTCACGGGGTGGTCGCACGTCCTGGGAGAACTGCGTGGTTGCCTGCGCCGCCTGCAACGCGCACAAAGGGGACCGCGACTTGGCTCGCATCGCGCTCCGCCTGCGCCGCCGGCCCGCCGCCCCGCGCTGGAGCCCCCACCTGAACCTCCGAACCAGCCAGTGGCTGGACTCGTGGACCCAGTTCCTGCCACGTAGTGGTCGCAAGACCCGGGTCGCGGCCGCCGGAGGCTGACGGCAGCGGCGGTTCCGAGGACCCGGCGCCGCGGGTGCCGCGGCGCCTGTCGTGCTTCCATCCCCTCCCATCTGACATGACCAGACTCAAGACCCTCGTCGTCGCCGCGCTCGCACTCGGCGCCTGCTTCGCCCCGCACGCCACCGCGCAGAGCGCCTCGGCCCTCAAGCGCGAACTCCGTCAGATGGAGAAGGACGCGGGCAAGGACGTCACCGCCCTGCTCGAGGTCGCGGAGTGGGCCAAGGAGAAGGGCCTCGTCGCCGACCGGCGCCGGATCCTCAACGACATCATCAAGCAGGATCCCGACAACGGCCCGGCGCACGAGGCCCTCGGCTTCGTGAAGTACGAAGGCGAGTGGATGACCAAGAGCAAGGCCGAGGGCCTGCGCGAGAAGGCACTCGCCGCCGAGATGAAGGCCAAGGGCCTGATCGAGGTCGACGGCGTGTGGGTGACCAAGGACGAGGAGGCCGACGCCAAGAAGGGCATCTTCATGCACGACGGCGAGCGGGTCTCCAAGTCGGACAAGCTCGCGCTGGTGCAGGGCATGATCCGCCATCCGGCGACCGGCACCTTCATCGCCCCAGAGGACGAGTCGAAGGCCGACGAGGGCCTGTTCCCGCTCGGCAACGACAAGTGGGGCTCCAAGGAGGAGGCCGACGAGTACCACAGCGACTCCGGGCATCCCTGGGTGGTCCGCACCTACAACGGCTGGATCGTCAGCAACCGCTCCTTCGACGAGATCGAGTCGATGAAGAGCGACATCGACGCCGGCATCGAGTCCGCGGCGCGGGTGTTCGGCGGTGAAATGCCGAGCCCGGCCAATCGGCCGGTCGTCCTCGTGGCCGCGAGCGACGAGCAGTACCGGGAACTCGGCAATGCGGTCGGCGCCGAAGGGTCGGCCTATGCCGTGTTCCACGCCGAGGGGGAGGTCGTGACGACCGAACTCGGCGCGGTGCGCCCGGTGATCTCCAACTGGCAGAAGGAAGGTTGGGGCCCGTACTGGATGCGCCACGCAGGCGGACTCGCCTACGCCTACGCGATCGCCGCCGAGATCGGCGCCGAGCCGCCGCTCTGGTTCCAGCGCGGTCTCGCGGGCTACGCCGAGCGGCACTACGCCCCGGGTCAGGCCGCCTGGTTCGGCAAGCAGCACCTCGAGAAGGGCGGCGTGAAGGACATCGGCAACTGGTTCGACCGCTTCGAGATCTCCGGCAACCTCGAGTCGCGGATGCTCGACTTCAACATGTATCAGGCCGGCCTGGTCCTCGACTTCGGCATGAACGGCGGCCACGCCGACTGCACCGAGAAGATGCTCGCGGTCACCAAGGCGATCCAGGAGGGCGACGGCAGTGCGGCGGACAAGGCGATCGCCAAGTTCCAGAAGGCCGTGACCGACAACGAGGACGCCCTGCGCGAGTACTTCCGCAAGGTCCTCCAGAAGGGCTGAGTCCGCCGAGTCTGCGACTCGATCCGGTTCGCCGACTCGCCTCAGGTCCGTACGAGACCGTCCCCAAGTCCCCGCGACGCCGCCGGTTCCGAGGTGAATCGGCGAGCGGCCCGCGCGGCCCGGATCCACTCAGGCTGGATCCCGAAGGTTCCGACAGGATCCGGCAGCCCCCGTCCACGGTGGGCGCCGAACGGGAAGCGCCCAATACGGCCTCCCGCATCCGCTGGCCGGGCAACCCCACGACGCGGTCCATCCCAGCCGACCAACCCCTACGCAGAACCCGTCCCGCCGTGCCCGATCCCGATCCCCGGGGCGGCGGACCTACCGAGAGACCTCCGAGGAGATCCCTGATGCTTCGCACGCAGTTCCGTGCCTTGGGCGCCGCGACCGCGCTGGCCGTCCTGGTCTGCCCGCTCGCCGCGCAGACCACCACCACCGCCGCCGCCAATCCCTTCGCCAAGGCGCTCCCCGAGAGCACCTTGATGTACATGTCCTTCCCGAACTTCTCGAAGTCGCTCGAGGAGTTCCAGTCGATGCCGCTGGCCAAGATGTGGGCCGAGGACGAGGTCCAGGACTTCTTCGAGCGCGCGATGACGATGGGGAAGGATTACTGGGAGCAGGGCATGGCCCAGGCCCGCGAGATGCACGAGCAGGGTCAGCTGCCGTTCGACCCCGACGAGTTGGTCAAGGCCCGGCTGGAGAGCCTGTCGTTCGCCATCACCTCGATGGAGCTGCAGATGCCGGAAGGCGCGCGCGAGCCGCTGCCGCGCTTCGGCTTCGTGATGCACGCCGACTTCGGCCAGACCGCGCCGATCTGGAACCAGGTGCTGCGCACCGGGCTGATGATGCTGCAGGGGCAGGCCGGCGACGAGATGGAGACCTCGGTCACCGAGGTCGGCGGCGCTTCGCTCACCACCATGCGTCCGGTCGGTGTGCCGATCGACATGGGCCTGAACATCGCCTTCGTCGGCAATGGCGTGCTGATCGGCTCCCTCGAGAACGAGGTGTCCGGGATGCTGAGCGCGCTGGCCGGTGACTCCGCCAACACGCTGACAGCATCGAGCGCTTTCGCCGCGGTCAGCCAGAACGTGTCGTTCGACGGCGCCGAGATGGAGTTCTTCATGCGCCCCGCGGCGATGATCGACTTCGGCATGAACACGCTGCGGATGGCCGCCGAGAACGCGCCGGACTTCCCGCCGGAACTCGACGTCGACGGCATCGAGCGCGTGGTCGACGCCCTGGGCCTCCGCGGCATCCAGGCGATCGGCTCGAGTTCCCGCTACGTGGGCGGCAAGAGCGTCTCCGACTCGTTCGTGGTCGCCCCCAAGGCGGCGCGCCAGGGCTTCCTCGCCAACGACGCCGGCGGCACCGTCGACATGGGCTTCCTGCGCTGGGTCCCGAAGGACGCGGTGTCGTTCTCCGCGGGCCGCATGGACCTCGAGCAGATCTACTCGACCCTGGTCGGTGCGTTGAACGCCTACGACGAGAACCTCGCCGGCATGGTGCTCGGCCAGCTCGCCGGCATGGAAGAGCAGCTCGGCCTGTCCCTGAAGGACGACCTGTTCGGCGCCTTCGGCCGCCAGTACGTCACCTGGTCGATGCCGGTCGCCGCCCTCGGCACCACCCCCGAGATGGGCGTGATCATCGAGGTGAAGGACCAGGAGCGGATCCTGAAGACCCTGCAGACCGCCGCCGACCTGTCGGAAGGCGCGCTGGTCCTCAAGAAGACCCGCCGTGGCACCTACCAGCTGCGGATCGAGGCCGACATGGGTGGCGACATGGGTGGCTTCAACCCGGCCGACATGTTCGTGCCGAACTTCACCTTCGAGAACGGCTACATGGTGCTCGGCTTCACCACCAGCGACGTCAAGCGTGCGTTGGGCCGCCTGAGCCGCGAGGACGACCCGGCCGACGACATCCGCACCAACTCCGAGTTCGCGCCGCTGCTGGCGCAGCTGCCCAAGGACGGCGTGTCGTCGGTGTCCTTCACCGACTGGAAGGCCTCGTTCGAGAGCGCCTACTCGATCGTCGCCAGCCTCTCGATGCTGATTCCGATGGACCCGAGCATCCCGTTCGAGCCCGAGCTGCTGCCGGAACAGTCGACCCTGACCCAGCACCTCTCCGGTGGCCTGACCTGGAGTCACGAGGACGCCAACGGCTTCCGCTCGACGAGCGTCGGTCCGTTCGGCCCGGAGACCATCGCGATCCTGGCCGGCGCCGTCGGTGTCGGCGTGGGCGTCGCGGCGTCGACCGGCATGATCGACGACATGCCGATCCGCATCCGCTGATCGGGTCCCACCGGGTCGAAGCCATCTCGGCGAAGCCTGTATCCTCCCAGGCCAGCCGCGAGTCCATCTCCAGGATCTCGCCGGCTCGCTCGCGCGCCGCCGATGCGGCGCCGAGGACCAGGCCCGTGACCGAGCATCGACCCACCATCCTGCGGACTTGCTGTGCCGCCGTCGTCTGGACGGCCCTGGCCGCGACCGCACAAGACGACCAGGCCCATCGCCTGGTCGCGCTGGCCCGCAACGGCACCAGCCACGACCTGCCCTCCGGCGGTTATCTGGGCGTGGCCCAGGCGCTCCGCGACGCGCGCAACGACTGCTGCGTCGCGCTCGTCGCGTCGCACCCCGACGACCAGTACGTCCTGCCCGCCGCGTGGCTGCGCCAGCACGGCGGCTACCGCGTGGTCGTGGTGCTGTTCACCCGCGGCGAAGGTGGCCAGAACAGCGAGGGCCCCGAAGTCGGCGACGCGCTGGGCGCCCGTCGCACGCTCGAGACCGAGGCCTGCGGCCGCCGTCTCGGCGTCGAGATCCACCATCTGAACCGGGGCGACGCGGGCTACTGCCGGACCGGGGCGGAGGCGCTCGAACTCTGGGGAGCGGAACCGACCGCCGAAGCGCTGGCGACAGTGCTCCGCAAGGAGCAGGTCGACTACGTGATCACCACGCACCACCCCGAGGAGACCCACGGCCACGACCTCGGACTCCTGGCCGTCCTACCACGCGCGATCGAGCTGGCTCGCGACAGCGCACCGCGACCCGACGCCCTGCCACCGGCCCCGATCCGCCGGGTGCTGCGCGGCGCCACCGCGGAAGAGGACGGCTCGTACGACCTGCCGATCGACGCCGTCGACCCCGACCGTGGCGAGACCTGGCGTTCGATTGCCTACCGCGCGCTGGTCGAGGAGCACCGCAGCCAGGCGCCGTTCCGGAGCGTCGACGTGTTCTTCGGCGAAGCCGACCGGCTGGTGGACCTGGACCGCCAACCGGACGACGGTGTGACCGTGCCGCTCGGAGCGGATCGACCCGACCTGTTCCAAGCCGTCGAGGGTCGCGTGGACCCGCAGATCCTCGAGGAGATCCGCAACGGTCTCGAGGACCGCCTCCCCGCGCTCCGCACCGACGTGCCCGCGTTGGTGCGCGAGGCGATGCGCCTGCGTCAGCTCCTGGAGACCCTACCGATCGATCCGGACTCGATCGCGGCGGTGCGTCGCGACCGGCGCACCGAGGCTCTGGAGCGGCTGATCCGACATGCGCTCGGCCTGCGGATCCGCACCCGGATCGACGACGCCTGGACCGTCGCAGTGCCCGGCGCCGCCATCCCGATCACCTTCGACGCCAACACCATCGGCGACCTCGGCGACATCCGGGTCCTCGACCTCCGACTCATCCCGCGCGACCTCGGCTCCAGCCTCGAGGTCGTGCAGCCCTTCGACCCGGGCTCCGGCGGCGACGCGCCATGGCACCTCACCGGCCGCTGGCTGATCCCCGATGATGCGTTGCGAGCCGATCCGCTGTCGAACCTGTTCCGCCGCGAACGCTTCGAGATGCCGTTCGCCGCGACCGCCGCGGTGACCCTGGCGGACCCCGAGGGCAACACCCGACGCCTGGAGTTCCCGATCGAGCTGCCGCTGGCGATCCGACCGGCGGTGGAACTGAGTTCGATCCCGGATTCGATCCTGGTACCGGACGGCGTCGAGACGCGGTCGTTCAACGTGCGGATCCGCCGCCATGGCTACCGGAGCATCAAGGGCGTGCTGCGGGTCGAAGGCCCTCCTGGGATCCAGGTCGAACCCGCGCTGGTCGAGATCGACATGACCACGCAGCGTGAACAGGGCCACCGCTTCCAGCTGACGATCCCACCGGGGCTCGGCCCGGGACCCCAACCACTGCGCGTCTCGCTCGGCCAGCTCGGCGGTCGTCTCGCGCTACACCGAGTTCGCGTGCACGTGCCTTCCGACCTGCGGGTGGGTCTGATCGAGGGCGTCGACGACGCATCGCACCTGGTCCTCCGCCAGATCGGCTGCACGCTGGTCACCCTGACCGAAGCCGATCTACCCACCCGTTCGCTCGACGACCTCGACACGATCGTCATCGACATCCGGGCACTCCGGCACCACACCTCGGCGCGCGCCGAGTTCAACCGACTGGTCGACTTCGCGCGCCGCGGCGGACGGTTGGTGGTCCTCTACCACAAGGACACCGAGTTCAACGTCGAGTCCGTGGGCACGCGTTTCCACCCCGGCGAACTCCCGTTCCAGATCGGCAAGGGCCGAGTGACCCGTGAAGACGCACCGGTTACGGCACTGATCCCCGACCACGATCTGCTGCAGTGGCCCAACCGGATCCGCACCCGCGACTGGGACGGCTGGTCGCAGGAACGCGGCCTCTACTTCGCGGAGTCCTGGGCCGACGGGTTCACACCGATCCTCGAACTCCACGATCCCGGCCACCCGCCGGAGCGCGGTGCACTGCTCTACGGACGCGTTGGGGAAGGCGAGTTCATCTACTGCGCGCTCGCCCTGCACCGTCAGCTGAAGAACCTCCACCCGGGCGCCTGCCGCCTGTTCGCCAACCTGATCTCCACCCGGGATTCGGACGGGCGGCGATGAGGAATAGCCTGCAGGTGGCGCGGCGGAGCCGATCAGTCCTTGCCCTTGAAACCAGGGAAGGCCATGCCGCCGAAATGGTCGCGGACCACCGCGACGTCGACCGCCGACACTTGCGCCGACGAACGGATCAGGTGGAACTCCCGGGTCTCGACCGAGGAGTAGTCCCGATTCTCGAACAGGATCTCGAGGCGGATCTGATCCTCGGCGCCGCGCAGCACGTACAGCCGGGACATGTTCCGCGCGGGTACCTCGACCATCTCGCCACGCGCGTTCACGTACTGCAGCACGGCGAAGTTCCAGACCAACTCCTGGCGCCAGTCGTCCTGCGGCCCCTGCTGCGCCGGCGAGGCGACGCCCGCGGCTGGCGGCAGGGTCCAGGCGGTCAGGAACGGCGCCATCAGGAGGAGCAGGCAGGCGACGGCTACGACGGACTTGGTGCTGTTCATGGCGGCATTCTCCCGCCCGACCTCGCGAGACTCGGGACTCGATCGGCCAGCGTGCCGGGCGCGGGAGCCCGATTGTGACGTCTGCCCACGCCGGGGTCTTCCCGATCCTCTCGATCCTGCTGCTGGCCATTCTCCCGATCACCGCCCAGGACGGGATCGAGGTGCACGCCGCCGACCCTTCGATCACTCCCGCGGCGGTGCAGCGGGTCGACACCCTGGCCGAGGCCCTGCTCCGCCGGCTCCAACCCACGTTCCCCGCAGCGCGGCGCCGACCGATCCGGATCGAGCTGCACCGCGATGCGGCGAGCCTGGCGCCCGACCTGGCGCGCAACCTCCATCCGGACACGCCCGGCTTCGCACTGCTCGGACGCGACGAGATCCACATCCTCCTGGATGACGTGTCACGCACCCCGCCGGGTGATCTGCGCACGGTCGTCGCCCACGAGTTGGTCCACGCTCTGCTCGACCAGCAGGCCGGCGACAAGGCCGACCTGGTCCCGCGCTGGTTCCACGAGGGCCTCGCCCAGGTGCTGAGCGGCGACACCTACCTCGGTGCCAACGAGGAGCAGCTGGTGTATCGGGCCAGCATCGGCGGACTGCCGCGCTTCCGGAAACTGCGCGAGCACTTCCCCGACGATCCCTACCGGCGCCGCCTCGCCTACGCGCAGTCCTACTCGTTCGTCGGCTACCTGCTGCGACGCACCGACCTGGAGACCCTGATCGGCGCACTGCCCCAGCTCCGCGACGACGACAGCGGCTACATCGGTGCGTTCGTCCGGCACGCCGGCTCGAAGCACTCGCAGATCCTCGAGGACTGGGGCGACTATCTCGTCCACCACTCCGGCGCGCGCTGGCGATTGCTGTTCGACAACTGCTTCGCCTACCTCATGATCGGGGGCTTCGTACTCCTCGCCCTGGCGGTGATCCGCCGCTTCGAGCGCGACCGCCGCGTGCAGCTCAAACTCGAACGGGAAGCCGCCCTGGCCGAGGAGCAGGCCCGAGTCGACCACCTGCTCCCCGAGCCGGCAGAGCCCGCCGACGGGTTCGACCACGCAGCGGACGGAGCGGACCCCGAACACCGCGAGGACCGAGCACCGTGAAGTTCCGGAAGCCCTGGCAACATCGCTGGATCGGCCGGATCGGCAACGTGTTCCTGCGGACGCTCGGTGCGACCTGGCGGATGCGCGTCGAGATCCCCACCGATCCCGAACCCGCCATCTACCTGTTCCTGCACGGCAACATCCTGTTGTCGGCGCTGATGTTCCGGGACCGCGGCTACCCGATCGTGATCAGCACGCACCGCGACGGCGAGGTGATCGCGCAGATCTCGCGGCGACTCGGCTACCGACCGATCCGTGGCTCCAGCACGCGAGGTGGCGCCGGCGCGGTGTTCGACGTGCTCCGCAACCACGACGGCACCCCGGTGGCGATCACTCCCGACGGGCCTCGCGGCCCGCGCGCCGACGTGAAGCCCGGCCTGGTGCGGCTCGCCTCGCTGGCCGGCCGCCGCATCATCCCGATGGGCTTCGCCACCGACCGCGCCAAGCGCTTCGACTCCTGGGACCGCTTCGTGATCCCGTATCCCTTCGCGAAGATCCAGTGCGTGTTCGGCGCGCCGCTCGACGTTCCGCCCGAGGTCGACGACGACACCGCGGCCGCGCTGGCCCAGCGCGCCTCGGCCCACCTGCTCGACACCGAAGCCGCCGCCGAACGCACGCTGCGCGCCTGAGTCGGGCTTCCGCCTCCTCCCGGTGGTAGAAGGGCGCCATGCGCCGTCCCCCAGCCCGAACCCGGCCGATCACCGCCGGAGCCCTCGCGGCCCTGCTGCTGGCCGTCACCTTGCTCGGCAGCTGCCAGGTACACGAACACACGGTGGGCATCGGACCCAATGGGCTGAAGACCGTCCGCGCCCGGCAGTTCTACTTCATGTTCGGCCTGTTCCAGCTCAACGAGGTCGACACCGAGCGC
Source organism: bacterium (assembly GCA_030432695.1). GTDB lineage: Bacteria > Planctomycetota > UBA1135 > UBA1135 > UBA2386 > JAUILN01. The sequence continues at coordinate 485,722 of JAUILN010000007.1, forward strand.
ATGGCCAGCGAGGCTTCGAGCTACCGGATCACCACCCTCGACAGCTTCTCCGACTGGATCCTCTGGCCGCTGCTCCTGCCGCTGACGATGTCGTCGCGGACGGTCATCGTGGAGACCTGATGGCGCAGACCACCCGCGTGGTGAAGCTCGCACCCGCAGCGGCGAAGCAGCTGCTCGAGCAGCTCCGAGAAGCCCTGCCGGTCGACGCCGAGTGGCGGCAGGTGCCCCATGCGAGCTTCTCGGTGAAGTCGGTGGGCGTGGTCGCGACCTGCTACACCAGCGGCAAGCTGGTGGTGCAGGGAGCCGACCCGGACCTGTTCCTCGAGCGCTTCGTCGGCGGAGCCGCCCCGGAACCGTCGAAGGTCGCCTCGCCGAACAGTGGCGGAGGCGACGCCCCGCTGCCACTCGATCGGCCGACGCTGGGCTCCGACGAAGCCGGCAAGGGCGACTACTTCGGACCGTTGGTGGTCGCCGCGGTGCACGCCACCGAGGCCGACGCGAAGGCCCTGAGCGATCTCGGCGTGACCGACTCGAAGGCACTCTCCGACAGCCGGGCCCGCCTGCTCGCCGGCCGGCTCGAGGAGCTGCTCGACCATCGCGTGGTGGTGGTCCAACCGGCCGACTACAACCGCCGCCACGCCGCCGCGGGGAATCTGAACGTGCTGCTCGCCGACCTCCATGCCGAGGCACTGGGAGATCTGGCCGGTCGGCATCCGGATGCCCACACCGCCGTGGTCGACCGCTTCGCCAACGAGAAGGTGGTCGCGGGCGCGCTCGCCAACCGCGGCATCGGCTTCGAGCAACTGATCCAGGTGCCCCGCGCCGAGCGGCATGCCGCAGTCGCGGCGGCGTCGATCCTGGCTCGTGCGGCGTTCCTCGACGGTCTCGACGCATGTGCCGAGGCGTGTGGCACCGACCTCCACAAGGGCGCCGGGGAACCCGTCGACGTCGCTGCCCGCCGGGTGGTGGCAATCGGCGGTGAGGGCCTGCTCGGCACGGTGGCCAAGCTGCACTTCAAGAACACCGGACGCGTGCTGTGATGGGGGCTCCGCATCCCGACGCCCTCGAGTTCGTGAAGATGCACGGCGCCGGCAACGACTACGTCTACGTCGACGGCATCGCGGCGGCGTGGCTCGACGAGCAGGCGCTGGCCGACCGGGTGGTCGATCTGTCCGACCGGCACCGCGGGATCGGCGGCGATGGGGTGATCCTGCTGGCCCGAGCGAACGCCACCAGCGCGGCATCGGTGCGCATGGTGATGTGGAACGCCGATGGCTCGCGCGGCGCCTTCTGTGGCAATGGCCTGCGCTGCCTGGCGCGGCTCGCCCGCACCCTGGGCCACGTCGACACCGACCGCTTCCCGATCGAGACCGACGCCGGCACGGTGGGCGCCGAGCTGCTGCGCAGCGCGCCGGGCGGGGAGATCACCGCGGTCCGTGTCGATCTGCCGGCCGCCCGGGCGGCCGCCGAACGCGAGCCGATCGAGTGGCGGGAGAACCAGACGATCACGGTGCGCCGCGCCGACGTCGGCAACCCGCACGCGGTGTGGTGGGTCGACGCGGTCGACGCCGCACCGCTGGAAGCGGTCGGAAGCGCGCTGCAGGAGCACCCGGCCTTCCCCGACGGAGTGAACCTCGAGGCCGCGGAGCGACTCGGGCCCGATCACCTGCGGCAACGCACCTGGGAACGCGGCTCGGGCGAGACCCTGGCGTGTGGCAGCGGCGCCGTAGCCACGGCACTGGTCGCGGTCGCCGAAGGGGTGGTCGAGGGACCGCGGGTCCGCATCGACCTGCCCGGCGGCTCCCTGCACGTCGAGGTCGGTGGGTCCGGCGCTGTGCTGGAAGGTCCCGTCGCCGAGGTCTACAAGGGCCGATTCCCCTGGGGCCCCGACTGCACCCTGGCGTGACGCCGTGCCGCGGGCACGGGGCTTGCTCCCGATGCGGCGTCTGCGTCGGTGGGCCTCCGATCCTCCATTCCAGCCCGACTCCATGCCTGCCGACGCAGACCCCTTCCCTCCCCTCGATCCCGACCGCCTGCGCGACCGGACCTTCGTCGTCTCGGGCGCGACCGGCGCGGTCGGCAGCGCGCTGGTCGCGAAGTTGGCGACCCACGGCGCGCGCCTGGGAATCGCCGCGCGCAAGGCCTGGCAGGTCGACAAGCTCCGCAAGTCGCTCGGCGGGGTGGCCGACCCACGCAACCTGTTGGTGGCACACGTCGGCAACCGCGACGCCGAAGCCGCGGCCGGATTCGTGAAGGGGGTGGAGGACTCCCTCGGCGCGATCGATGCCTTGGTTTCCTGCGCCGGAGCATTCGCCTACGCGGACGTCGGCGAGGAGCCGAGCGGCCGCGACCTGGAGTTGCTGGACGCCAACTTCCTCGTCGCGCACACCCTCGCCCGCGCCGTCGTGTCGCCGATGCTGCGTCGGGACTCCGGCGCGCTGGTGTTCACCGGCGCCCGCGTGGTCGGCACGCCCACCACGGGCATGGCGCTCTACGCGGCCTCGAAGGCAGCGCTCCACGAGTATGCGCGCACCCTGGCCGCCGAGGTCGGGCCGCGCGGCATCCGCGTGCGGGTGGTTGCGCCGGGAGTCGTCGACACCGCGGCCAACCGCGAGGCGATGCCGGACGCCGACCACGGCTCGTGGATTCCGGTGGACGTGTTGGTCGACGCGCTGCTGGTGCAGGCGACCGGGAAGCCGGATGCCGCCGGCGACGACATCGTCCGGGTGCTCTGATGCGCACCCGACCGGCTCCGATCGGCTAGTCTGGCCGCCATGATCCGGGCCCGAGTCCGTACTTCGTCGCGCACCGACCGGTGCCCGCATCGTGGCGCGCTCCTGGCGCTGGCGATGGGCCTCGCTCCCCTCCTGGCCGCGCAAGACGAGAAACCCGCGGCGCAGGACCCGCTGCCCGCCGCCCGAGCCGCCGTGCAGAAGTGGCTCGGCTCCGCGCTCGACGACCGCACCCTGCTGGAGGACGCGGTCGCCAAGGTCCTGGCCGCCGGCAAGCCCGGGCTGCGCGTGGTCGCCGACGCCAACCGGGCCGCTCTCGCCGACGACCGTAGAGCGCGCATCGCCGTCGACTCGCTGATCTCCAGCGTCGCCACCGGGTTCCTGCAGGAGGCGACCAACAGCGGCTTGGTCTATGCCGGCCAGTACGACGACCTCGCGGTGCTCCAGCCCGGCATCGGCAGGTACCTCACCGGCCTCGTCCTCGACACCCCGGACTGGTTCCCGGACAACATGCGCCCCCTCGTGGTGCCCGCACTGCGCGACCTCTATCCGAAGGGTCCCGAAGAGGCGGTGGTCCGGGCCTTCGCCGAGATCTGCGAGGACACCGACTTCGAATCGCAGGCGCTGCGCGAGGCGGTGAGCTACGCGCTCGCGCAATGGGGCCGCCGCGAGTTCGTGCAGGACCAGCTCGACGAATACGCGGAGAACGCCGGCGAGGGCAAGACCGCCGACGAGCTGCACTTCGTCCGCGCGCTGGCGGGCATCCACTACAGCCTGCGCGAGTACGAGCGCTCGGCCGACCTGTGGACCCGGTTCCTGCAGGGCACGCTCACGCTCGGCGGCGAGCCCTCGGCCCACGAAGAGTACAACGCCGCGTGCAACCTGGCGTTGGCCGGCCGACGTGAGGCCGCGCTGGCGGCGATGGAGCGCTGCGCCGCGCGGATCGCGGAGGGCAAGATGCAGTCGACCGCGCCACTGACCCGCTCGATGTTCGAGACCGACCCCGACCTGCGCTCGATCCGCCCGGACCCGCGCTACACCGCTGCGACCGAGCAGGCGTTCGCCGACGCCGAGGATCAGGGCAAGGGTGACGACGGGCAGGAGCACGCCGACCCGGAACGCCGCCGTTGATCCTGTCGCGCTCGTTCCTGCTCGGCGTCGCGCTGCTCGCCGCGTCGGACCTGGCCGTCGACCGTCTACCCGCGCCTCCGACGGTGGGTCCCCTGCTCGCCAGTATGGCGCTGCTGCCGGTGCCCAGCCTGTTGGCCCGTTGGTCGGGTCGCCGACTGGCCCGCGCCGCGATCCTCGGTTGGCAGCTCGGTAGGGCGATGCGACTCTGGGTTCGTCTGGAATCGCTGAGCGTGCCCCTGGCCTACGCGGTGATGCTGTTCGCCGCCAACCTCGAGGACTTCGCGCGCGCCACTGCGCCGCAGTCCGACGCGCTGCACACCACGGTCCTGCTGCTGCCGCTCCTGCTGCTCGAGGGCTCGTTCCGGATGGCGCAGGCGCACACCAACTCGTGGTTCGCGGTGCGTAGCCTGCTGCCCCCGCATCCGCTGGCGGCGACCTGGGGCCGCGGCTCGGCGCTGATGGCCGCGGCGCTGGTCGGCGCCGCAGCCGTGCTCGACGTCGCCGGCCACGACCGGCACGTCGCGGTGTTCCTGTCGTCGACCTACGTCGGCAACACCGCCAGCCTGCTGTTCGCCATCGCAGTCCTCTCGGTGGTACTCGCGCCGCTGCTGATCCTCGCCCTCTCGACGGACCGCCGCCTGCCGAGTGGCCTCGACGGGCTGGTCCGCGACACCTGCCACTCGCTCGGCTTCCCGCCGTCGGCAGTGCGGGTGATGCGTTCCGGCGGCCGATTGGTGACCGCAGCGCTGGTCGGACCGCTGCCGTGGCCGCGCTACCTGCTGCTGACCGACGGTCTGCTCGCGGTTCTCGATCCGTTCGCGCTGCGCGGCGTGGTGGCCCACGAGGTCGGCCACGCGCGTGCCCGTCACCCGGGCCTGTTGCTCCTGCTGTTCGTCGTCGTGCCGGTGCTCGCGATCCACCCGCTGGCCTCACTCGACCTGGAGAGCCTCGGCCCGGAGAACCTGGCGATCGGAGGCCTGGTCGCGCTCGCGCTCGGCTGGTGGCTGGTCCGACGCGTCATGCACCAGATGGAGTTCGAGGCCGACCATCTGTCGGCCGAGGCGCTCGGAGGCGCGATGCCAACCATCACCGCACTCGAGAGGGTCGGCGACGTCCACGGAACCCGCGGCGACCGCGCCACGTTCCGACACCCGAGCGGCCGAGCCCGCATCGAGGCACTGCTGGCCTGGGAACGCGATCCGGGCTACCGCGATCGGTTCGCCCGCCGGAGCCGGCGACTGCGCCGCGCGATCGCGGTGGTGCTTGTCACCGCGGTGACTCTCAACGCGTGGTCGCTGTGGCGCACCTGGGACGTCGACCGCGTCTATCTCGCCTTCCTCACCGGCGACTTCGCCCAGGCGACGGAGCGGCTGGAGGCCCTTCCCGACGACGCCCCGGGCTTCGCGGACCGCGAGCGAACCGAACTGGCCGAGACCCTCTCGGCGGCCCGGGAGCTGGTCGACGGAGGCGGCCCCTGGGAGCGCATCGGTCCCGAGCTGGCGCGGGATGCCTGGCGCCGCGGCCTGGACGAACTCGCGAGGTCCGGTCCGGCGGAGGCATCACGCTGGTTCGACCTCTCGACTCTCGGCCCCGCGCCCGGGATCACCCGGCAGCTGACCCAGCGCTGGAGCCGAGCCGCGCGGGACGGCGAGCGCGACGAGGAAGCGCGAGTCGCGCGGCACCTCTCGGGGCTGCCCGGCCTGCCCCCGGAGCTGCGAGCGGCCCTCGATCGGAACCGATCAGCCGACGACGGAGCGGTCGAATCCCGCCGCGGACAATGACGGTCGACGGCTCCGGAACAGCCAGGCTCCCCTGACCACCGAGTGAGGAACGCCGCTGGCCGGCGGGTCGAAGCTCAGTAGCGATTGACCTCGACCGCCCAGGCTGCGGGGATCTCCGCGACCTGATTGCCATTGCGGTCGAACTCGCGCACGCCACCGTTCTCCGCGACCAGCGTATGGCCGTTGGGCAGCCGGTCGGCATCGCTCGGTGACGACAGGTCGGTGATCTGGAACACGATCTTGCCGGAGCGATCGACCTCGATCACCTGGTGCTTGGTCCGCTGGGTGATGAGCGTATTGCCATTGGGCAGGCGGTCGGCGTCGTGCGCGCTCTCGACCCGGTCCATCTCCCAGACCACCTCGCCGTCGCGGGAGACCTCGATCACCCGGCTGCCCTCGCCGTCGGCGATGAGCACGTTGCCGTTCGGCAGGCGATCGACGTCGTAGGGCTTCACGCCTTCGAACGTCCAGACGATCTGCTTGTCGGGCGAGACCTCGACGACCCGCTTGCCGAAGGTGTCGGCGATCAGCGTATTGCCATTGGGGAGGCGGTCGGCGTCATACGGGTTGCGCAGCTCCTCGAAGCTCCAGACCTCCTCGCCGTCACGGGTGACCTCGACGACGCGATTGAGCGCGAACTCGGTGATCAACAGGTTGCCGGAGTCCAGACACTCGACGTCCCACGCCCCGTACACCTCCTCCAGGGCGAACGTCTCGCGGCCCTGGTCGTCGACCTCGAAGATCCGGTTGTCGGAGTAGTCGGCGATGAGCGTGAAACCCCAGAGCGCTCCGCCACCGACGCCGAACTCGATGCGCTGCACGTCGGCCACCTCGACGACCGCGGCGCCGAGGCCGGGAACCTGCGCGGCGAGGCGACCCTGCGCATGGCCTCCGAGGTGGGCGAGGAGTCGATCACCGCTGGCGAGGTCGAGCCGCGCAAACAATGCGTTCGAACTGCCGGCGTCCTGCGGCCGACGGAACAGCAGCCCTGCCACGTCGGTCAACGCCACCTCCTGCGCTTCGCCCCCGGCCGCGGGCTCGTAGACCAGCGTGCCGTCGGCGAACGACAGGATCCGTGCATCGATCATCTTGTTGTCGCGCATCCGGATCCGGTCGTGCGTCGGCACGGCGCCGACCAGCCGATCGAGTTCCGGATCGGTGGCCACACCCTGGACCTGGTCCCGGCGGATGGAGACCTCGCCGAACAGCTCGGACCGCACGGTGATCGTCTCGGCATCGGCCGCCAGGAGCCGGCCCACGACGAGACTGCCCTGCTTGGTGAACACGCGGACCGCGCCCTCCGGTAGCGGTGCCGTCGCCACGTCGCGCAACACCACCGGGCACTCCAGGCGCGGCAGCCGCATCCGGTCGAGGCCGTCGACCAACTCGGCGAACACCAGCCACGAGCCGCGGATCTCCAGGATCGGCGCATCGACCTCGCCGCGGTCGGCGAGCTGGGTCCGCGCCGTGACGCGCTCGTCGGGGTCGACCACCGGAATCGAGAGGCCCGCCAGGGAACGGATCGCCGGGTCGACCGCGACCTCGCTGATGCGCGCCGCGACCTCGGGGCCGTCCTCGCGCGCCCGCAGGTCGGCGAGCAGCGCGCTGGCCTCGGTGGTGGTCAGCACCCCGTCGGTCGCGAACAGTTCCAGCACCACGTCGCGGGCCTCGGGCACCTGCAGCAGCGCGAGGCCGGCCAGGGCAGCGCGGCGCTTCGCGGAGCCCGACGCCTCCTCGAGCACACGGGTGCGCAGCAGGGTGGCGTCCTCCGCATGGCTGCCGGTGGCACCGAGCGCCACCAATGCGTGTTCGACGACCAGTGGGTCGGTGTGTCCCAATGCGCTGATCAATGCACGTCGCAGACGGTCATTGCCGGGCATGTATGCGGCGGTCGCCACCAATCCACGCAGGATGCGGATCTCGTTGCGCGCATCGTCGATCTTGCTGTCGGCGATCGCATTGGCGATGCGCCGCGCCCGGATCCGCTCCTCCAGGGTCTCGCCGGACTGCGCGCGCTCTTCGATCTGCGCCTGGGCCCGCGCGCCGTCCTCGACCAGTCGCCGTTCGGCATTCTCCCGAACCACCCAGCGCTCGTCGGCGAGCTGATCGAGCAGGCGCTCGATCTTCAGCGAGTACTCGCGGTGGTCGCCGTGCACCGTCTGCGCGAGCGCATCGGCGCACAGCTCGGCGTTGCGGACCAGCGCGGCGATCTGCCGGGCCTGTGCCAGCACTCCGACCTCCAGGAATCCCGAAGCGCGGGCCCGCAATTCCTCCTGGGTCCAAGGATCCGCACCACCCGCCGCCTGCGACACCGCGGGAGCGGCGATCATCCAGCAGAGGAGCACGGGGGCGAGCGATCGGCCGAAAGCAGCTGAACAGGGCATCGATTCGTTCGTTTGGCGGAAGTCACGGCGGGGGACGCGCGTCGGGAACATAACCGCCGCCGCCCCTCGCGGGTTGGGAACCCACCGCGTAGATTGCGCCTCTCCGGCGCGCCCCCCCACGACGACTCGCACCGTCGCTGCTTCCACGATTCCTCGTGTCGACGAAGAAATCGCCAGCCCCTCACGCCGCCGTTCGGATGCACGGCGCTGCAGAGCCTCAGAGCGCACAGCCTCGGGGTACTGCGGCGCGGGTTCCGACGGATCGACGCAGTCTTCCCGAATCACGCGGCGCTCCGGTGCCTGGTAGGTCGGCGACGCCGGCCCAGGTGGTCGCATTCGTGGCCCTATCGGTCGCGCTGGGTTCGCTCGCCGAACGCGGCACCGCGCAGGTACAGGTCGAAGCACGTCCGCCGATCGCGCTCGTTGCCGAGCTGACCGGCCGCGGACCGCAGACGCAGACCGACCTGGGTCGCGCGCCCAAGATGCTGCAGAGCCCGAACGTGGACCGGTTCCTGCGTCGGGCCCAGGACTTCCTGTCTCGCGACGACTTCGCCGGTGCGATCCAGATCCTTCAGGACGTCGTTGAAGGTCGCACCCTGATCGATCCGGCCGCCGAGGCCGCAAGAGAAGACGCGCCGGACGAATCGTCGGGGGCCGAGAATCCTCCGGAGGACTCCCCCGGGGTGCAGGGCTTCTTCGAGGAGGACTCGACCCACGCGGTCTTCAGCACCGACGAGCGGCTCTACCGGCCAGTGCAGCGCCTCTGCCACGAGATGCTGGCCGCCTTGCCGAGTGCTGGCGCAGCCTACTACCGCACCCGCTTCGAGGTGGCGGCAGAACGGGCGTACGAAGCGGCCAGCCGCGCAGGCGACCCACGCGCCTTCGAAGAGGTGTTCCGGCGCTACTTCCTGACCCGCACCGCCGCGCGCGCGATGCAGGACGCCGCGAACCTGCAACTCGACGCCGGCCGCTACCGCGCGGCGATCCGCACCTACGGTCTCCTGCTCGACGTCTACCCGAGCGAGGACCGCGCGGCCGCCGGGATCCGAGACGCGTGGCTGCGCTTCAAAGTCGCGCTGTGCTACCACCTGATCGGCGACGACGCGCGCGCCCGCCAGGAACTCGCGGCCCTGGCCACCGACGATCCCGGGATCACGCTGCGCATCGCCGGTGAGCTGACCTCGATCGAAGAGCTCGCCGAGACCGGCTTCGATGCCGAGACGGCACCCGCCGAGACGCGACGTCGCGACGGCGGGATCGGCAACCTGTTCGCCGACGCCCAGGAAACCCTGGTGCCGCTGTGGGAGCAGCGTTTCGCCGACCAGCGCCCGTACCGGCCGGCCAAGGCGAGCAACAACGACCGAGCCCGCTTCGTGGTCTTCGACGGCCAGCAACTCGCGCCGACCCCGAAGTACAACGACTTCCGCCCCGGCCTGAGAGTGGCCTACCTCGACGGCGAACTGGCGTTCCTCGACCACCAGCGACTGCGCATCGTGGAGACCCTCACCGGTCGGGCTCTCGCGGAGACCGACGGCCGCGTCGACGTGCCCGAACCGCAACCAGGCCGCCCGCGGACTCGCATCCCCGCGTACGACCACTGCACCTCGCAACCGACGATCCTGGCCGATCTCGCGGTGATCCTGGTCGGTACCGACTCCTCACGACCCGACGGGATGCGGGCCGTCCTCGAGACCGAGCTCAAGGCCTGGACCCTCGACGGCAAAGAACGCGTCTGGCAGTCGAGCGATCGCACCGAATTCCACGATGTGACGTTCCTGGCCTCGCCGACGCCGTTCGGCGACCGGCTCCTGGTGCCGACCATGCGGAAGGGCACCTACGAGCTGACCTGCCTCGAGGCGCGCACCGGTGAACTCGTCTACCGCGTGGCGCTGCATCGCGACGGCACCGAGTTCGCGCGGCCGATCACGCCGCCCGCGGTGGTCCGTGAGGGCATCGCCTACGTGCTCACACAAGCCGGCTGTCTCGCGGCGGTCGACGCGCACACGGGCTCGCTCCGCTGGATCGTCCGATACGAGCGCCTGCACCCGCTACGGCGGATCCCGCCGGTGGTCGCGCAGCGTGAGAACGATCCGTTCCGCGGCAACTACTTCCGCGAAGAGGGCGTCGAGGGCTTCGCGCCCGGCGAGCTGATCGCTCACGACGGCATGCTGGTGTTCGCGCCCGTCGACGGCCGAGTGCTGCACTGCCTCGACGCCGCGACCGGCGATCCGATCTGGATGCTGCAGCAGCACGACCTGAAGCTGCTGCTGGGTCACGATGGCGAGGACCTGTTCGCGCTCGGTCGCGACGAGCTGATGTGCATCGGGCTGCGCAGCGGCGTGCGCAAGTGGTCGGCCTCGGTGCCGGCCCATCCATCGAGCGCACGCTGGCGTGGCCGGGGCCTGGTGCTGGCCAACACCGTGGTCGTTCCCGGCGACAACGAGATCCACGTGCGGCCGACGACCCGTGACGGCCAGTGGCGCTCGATCCCGCTGCCCGGCTTCAGCCTCGGCCGCGATCCACTCGAAGGACCCTTCGACCTCTACGCCGACGACGTGTTCCTGACCGCGGTCTACGAGGGCGGCCTGCAGGTCTTCGCCACCGCCGAGTCGTTGGCCCGGATCGCCGAGGAGACCGAAGATCCGATCCGTCGCTCGGTGCTGCTGGCGCAGGCCGGCGATCTGGGCGCCGCAATCGATGCGCTCGACACCGTGCGGGCCGCGGCCACCAACGGTGCGGTCGACGACCCCGACGGCGTGCGCCCCACCGCGCTCCAGCTCGACGTCGCCGAGCGGATGCTGGCCCTGACCGGCGAGCTCGCTTTGGCACTGGCGACCCGCGGCGACGCCGAACGCGCCGTCGCGATGCTCGACCGCTCGAGGCCGCGAATGACCAACTCCGCGCTGCTGCAGCAGTGGCATCTCGCGCGGCTGGAGGTGTTCGAGACCCTCGGCGATCTCGACGCCGTCTACAAGGAACAGGAAGCCCTGTACCGCATCATGGAGCGGGGTTCGTGATCCAGCCCGCAGCGTCACCCGGAGGCCTCGAAGTGTCTGCATCCGATCCCGTTCCCGTCTCGTGTGGTCGGCACCGTGCCATGCCCATCGCAGCGCTCGGCGTCTTCGTGCTGTTCGTGGCGTTCCAGGCGCCACGTGCCCAGGAGATCTCGCGCCCCGCCGGCGTGACCCCGGAGATCCAGGCATCGATCGCACGAGGTCTCGAGTATCTGGCCCGTACCCAGAACCGCGACGGCTCCTGGCGTGCCAACGGCGGCCAGGGCGGCTACCCGACCGCGATGACCGCGCTGGCAGGCACCGCGATGATCGGCTCCGGCTCGACCCCGACGCGCGGTCGCTACTGGGATCACGTTCAGGCCGCCACCAACTTCCTCATCGACTGTGCACAGCCCGACGGCGTGATCACGGCGCCCGCCGAGGAGGGGCGTTCGATGTACGGCCACGGCTTCTCGACCATGTACCTCGCCGAGGTCTACGGCATGGAGGAGGACCAGCGCCGCCAGCAGATCCTCCACGACATCCTCACCCGCGCCTGCCAACTCACCGCACGCTCGCAGTCGCGCGCCGGGGGTTGGCTCTACACGCCGGAGTCCAACGGCGACGAAGGCAGCGTCACGGTCACGCAGATCCAGGCCCTGCGCGCCTGTCGCAACGCCGGGGTCACGGTGCCCAACGAAACCATCACCCGCTCGGTCGAGTACATCCGCAAGAGCGCCAACCCCGACGGCAGCATCCGCTACAGCGTGAACTCGGGAGGCGGCGGCCGGCCGGCGATCACCGCCGCAGCGGTCGCGGTGCTCTACAACGCCGGGCGCTACGACGATCCGATGGCCGAGAAGGCGCTGCAATACGCCAAGCGCACCCTGCCGGTGAACGGCAGCGGCAACGGCCACCACTACTATGCCCAGCTCTATCTCGCGCAGGCCTTCTACCAGCGCGGTGGTGACGACTGGGACGAGTACTACAGCAAGATGTCGCGCTGGCTCCTGTCGCAGCAGCGCAGCGACGGCAGCTGGATGGGTGACGGGGTCGGCAGCACGTACGGCACCGCCATCGCGCTGACCATCCTGCAGCTCCCCTACGCCTACCTGCCCATCTACCAGAGGTGAGTCGGTGCTGAACGAGTTCGGGAAGTCGGCGCCGGCGCAGCGACATCGGTGGGCACTGCGACATCGATGGGCACCCGGTCTGGCGGTCGCCGTCGCGGCCGTGGCTGCGGCGTTGCCTCGGGCCCAGTCGGACGCGCCGGCCGAGGTCGGACCGGAGGTCCGCTCCGCGGTGAGTCGCGGCCTGCAGTACCTCGCCCTGTCGCAGAACTCCGACGGCTCCTGGCGCGCCAACGGCGGGCAGGGTAGCTACCCGGTCGCGATGACCGCACTGGCCGGCACCGCGCTGCTGGCATCCGGCTCGACACCGACCCGCGGCAGGTATTGGCTGCAGGTCCGCCGCGCCACCGACTTCCTCCTGTCCTGCACCCAGCCCGACGGCCTCGTGGCGGTGTCCCGCGAGGTCAGCCAGCCGATGTTCGGCCACGGCTTCGCGACGCTGTTCCTCGCCGAGGTCTACGGAATGGAGGAGGACCGGGGACGCCAGCGCATCCTGCACGACGTTCTGGAACGGGCCTGCGAACTCACCGCGCGCTCGCAGTCGCGCGCCGGCGGTTGGCTCTACACGCCGGACTCGAACAGCGACGAGGGCAGCGTCACGATCACCCAGATCCAGGCCCTGCGCGCCTGCCGCAACGCCGGCATCGCGATCAGCGAGGACACCGCCGCCCGCGCGGTCGACTACGTCCGCAACAGCGCCAACCCCGACGGCAGCATCCGCTACCGGGTGTCGAGCGTCGGCGACGCGCGGCCGGCCATCACCGCCGCGGCGGTCGCGGTGCTCTACAACGCCGGGCGCTACGACGACCCGATCGCCGAGAAGGCGCTGGCCTACGCCCGCCGCACCCTGCCGGTGAACGGCAGCGGCAACGGCCACCACTACTACGCCCAGGCCTACCTGTCGCAGGCGCTGTACCAGCGCGGCGGCGCGGACTGGGACGACCACTACTCCCGGCTCTCGCGGTGGCTGCTCGCCCAGCAGCGCGCCGACGGCAGCTGGATGGGCGACCACGTCGGGACCACCTACGGGACCGCGCTCGGCCTGACCATCCTCCAGCTCCCGTACGCCTACCTCCCGATCTACCAGAGGTGACCCGATGCCACTCGCCTTCGGGTTCCTGAACCCGCTGTTCCTATGGGCGCTGCCGCTCGCGGCCGTGCCGATCATCATCCACCTGCTCAACCGGCGGCGCTTCGACCGGCGGCCGTGGGCGGCGATGGAGTTCCTGCTGGCGGCGATGAAGCGCAATCGCCGGCGGCTCAGGATGGAGCAGTGGCTGATCCTGCTGCTGCGCACGCTGGCGATCCTGTTGCTGGTGCTGCTGGTCGCGCGCCCGCACCTGCAGGGCTCGGTGCTCGGCGGCCGGGTCGCCCACCACGTGCTGCTGGTCGACGACTCGGCCTCGATGGCCCACCGCGGCGGCGCCGACGCGGCGTTCGATCGCGGCATCGAAGCGGTGCGCGCACTGGTCACCCGGCTCGCCGACCAACGACCCGGCGACCTGCTGACCGTGCTGCGCTCCTCAGCGATCGACGCGCCCGAACTGAGCGCGGTGCCGATCGGACCCAACACGCCAGGTCGGATCCGTGAAGCCACCTCGGCGTGGCAGGTCGGCGACGGTTCCCTCGACCCGGGTCTCGCACTGGCCGCCGCGCGCCGGCTCGCCGAAGCCAGCGAGAACGCCGGGGAGACCGAATACCACGTGGTCACCGACATGCGCCGCCGCGACTGGATCGACGGCGCCAGCGGTGAGCTGCGCGATGCACCGCGGGCCTGGTTCGCCGCGCTCGACGAGGGCCAGCACGTGACCTTCGTCGACGTCGGCGCGAGCGACGCCAACAACCTCGCGGTCACCGCGATCCGCGCGACCGACCGCTCGTTGGTCGCAGGCGTGCCAACCGGCCTGTCGATCGAGGTCCGCAACCAGGGACCGACCGCCACCACGCCCACCGAGGTGACCCTGCAGGTCGAGGGCGGCAGCCGCGTGGTCCGGCCGGTCGGAGCCCTGCAGCCGGGCGAGTCGGCGCGGATCGAGATCGAACAGACCTTCACCACCGCTGGGCCGCAGGGAGTCACCGCCCGCCTGCCCGGTGACCGCTACGGACCCGACGACCTGCGCAGCCTCGCCCTCGACGTGCGGCCCGCGGCGCGCGTCCTGCTGATCGACGGCGATCCCGGCACCGACGAGGAGGACCAGGAGATCTTCTATCTGCAGTCGGTCCTCGACCCCGACGCCGAGTTCGTCACGGGCGTCGAGCTGCGGGTCGGCGACGAGCGCCAGTTCGCCGCGATCGACGCCGCCGAGCTGCGCGACACCGACCTGATCTGTCTGTGCAACGTCGCCCGTCCCGACGACGCGATGGTCGCGAAACTCGAGGAGTACGTCGCCGGCGGCGGCGGCCTCGCGATCTTCCTCGGCGACCAGATCGACGTCGCCCGCTACCAGACCGCGCTGTGGAAGGCCGGCAGGGGCCTGTTGCCGGCGGCGCTGGTCGACGTGGCGGGGGACGTCGACGACCCCGAACCGGTCTACCTCGCCGACGAGGACCATCCGGTGCTCGCCACCGCGACCGACCTGCTGCGGTTCCTGTTCGCCGAGCAGACCCGGCTGGGCCGCTGGTTCGAGCTGCTGCCCGGCGACGAGGCGCCCTGCGACGTCCTGCTGCGGGTGCGCGACGCGGATGGCAGCCCGCTGCTGGTCGCGCGCCAGTACACCGCGGGCGGCACCGATGCCGGTGAGGTCTACCTGCTCGCCACCACCGCCGACGCGCAGTGGCACAACATGCAGGGACTGCCGGTGTTCCCGATCCTGATCAGTCAGCTGCAGGCCCACGCCACCCGCGCCCAGACGCCGGGAGTCCGCAACCTCGACCCCGACGGAGTGCTCACCGTCCGCGTCGACCCCGCCCGCCACCGTCCCGACGTCGCGGTCGCCCCGACCAGCGCCGCCGACGACGTGATCACGTTCGCCGCCACGATCGCCGAGGCAGCCGGCGGTGCGGGGGCCGGCGGTGCAGGGGCCGGCGGTGCAGGGGCCGGCGGTGAGGGCGCGGGTGGCGGAGCAGCAGGAGCACCGACCGATCCGCTCGACGTCGCCGTGCCGATGCGCGCACTGCAGGGCTACGGCCTGTTCGAGGTCCGCCGCGAGCTGCACGCCGGCGGTGCGGAACGCGAGTACGTGGCCCGCAACCCACTGCTCGCCGAGGGTGAACTGGAACCGCTGTCGGCCGGCACCCTGCGCGGCACCCTGCCCGAGTCCGCCCAGGATCGGGTCACCATCGTCCGCGCCGCCGACGGCGCAGGCGCCGTGCGCGACCTGTCCGCGCAGAGTTCCCTGTGGCGCTGGCTCGGCCTGTTGATGGTCGTCGGCATGCTGCTCGAGACGGTCCTGGCGTGGAGGTTCGGTCGGCGCTGAGCCGTCCGGGGAGAACACCGATGCAAGAGCTACTGCGCAGGATCGCCGCATGGCGCGACGTGCCGATCGAGGACGGCACCGAGCTGCACGTCGAACTCGCGGGCTTCCCGAGCGGCGGCCTGGGGCTCTTGGTCCTGGTCGGGATCCTGCTCTCGCTGGCGCTGGTGGTCTACGCCTACCGCCGTGAGAGCCGCAATCTGTCGGGCGGCCGGCGCGGCCTCCTGATGGTGCTGCGCATGGTCGCGGTGCTGCTGGCGGTGGTGCTGCTGCTCGATCCGCAACTGGTGGCGGTGCGCCGCGAGGTCCAGCCGGGCCACACCATCCTGCTGGTCGACACCTCGCAGTCGATGGGTCACCGCGACGCCTACGAGCGTCCGGCGGTCGAGTCGCTGGCCACCGGCTGGAAGGGTCTGGGGATCGCCGACCCCGCCATCACCCCGCGGATCGAACTGGTGCGCGCGCTGCTGGCGCACGGCGACGGCGAGCTGCTCGAGCGACTGCGGAGCCGCAACAAGGTGCTGGTCTACGGATTCGGTGCCGCGCTGGAACCACTGGGCAGCCTGGAGTTCCAGAACCCCGCCACCGCCGCCCGAGCGACCGCGGCCCCGAACGACCAAGAAGACCCTGCCGTCGATCCGATCGAGGCATTCGACCCCGAGACGCTGGCCGCGTCCGGCACCTACTCGAATCTGGGTGGCGCGGTCCGCGCCGCGCTCGGCCGCAGCGGCTCCGCCAACGTCGCCGGCGTGGTGTTGATCACCGACGGCCGTCGCAACCTCGGCCCGCAGGGTCCCGAAGTGGCGCGCATGCTCAAGAACCGCGGCGTGCCGACCACCGTGGTGGTGCCGGTCGGCGATCCGTCGCCGGTGCAGACACTGCGGATCGAGCGCCTCGACGCCCCGGAGAAGGTGTTCCAGAAGGACCCCTTCGAGATCAGCGCGGTGGTCGAGGCCCAGGGCTACGGCGACCTGGAGTTCCCGGTCCACCTGGTCCGCACCGACGCCGCCAACGGCGATCCGGTCACGATCCGCACCGAGACCGCGCGGATCCTCGCCGGCACGCCCGAGACCACGGTCCGCTTCGGTGATCTGCGGTCCGAGGTCACCGGAGTGGCGACGTGGTCGGTAGTCATCGAGCCGCCGCGCTTCGAGGCCGAGTCCGACGAACGGCACGTGCGCCGTGCCCGCATCGAGGTGCTCGGCGAGAAGACCCGGGTGCTGCTGCTCGCCGGCGGCCCGAGCCACGAGTACCGCATCCTCCGCAACCTGCTGACCCGCGACGACACCATCGAGCTGTCGTGCTGGCTCACCAGCGCCGACCCGGACTTCCCGCAGGACGGCAACGTGTCGCTGGAGAAGCTCCCGGCCACCCGCGAGGAGATGGAGGACTTCGACGTCTTCATCCTGCTCGACCCCGACTCCTCGAAGCTCACGCCCGAGTGGTGCGAGGCGGTCGCGGAGCAGATCCGCGAGAACGGCGCCGGCATGTGGTGGGGCTGCGGCGAGAAGTACACCCTCGACGCGCTGCGCGAAGGCGCGACCACCGCACCGCTCGCCGAGCTGCTGCCGGTGATCCCTGACGTGCAGGAGGCCGACACGCGGATCGGCCTGGCGCGCGGCATGCCCCGCGCGTTCCGCTACCAGCTCACCACCGACGGCACGACCCACAAGGCGACCCGCGTCGCCGAAGACCGCGCCGAGAGCGAGACGATCTGGGCCCGGCTGCCGGGCTTCTATTTCGTGTTCCCGGTGGAGCGCGCCAAACCCGGAGCGCAGGTCCTCGTCGAGCACGAGCAGCCCGGCGCTGCCGGCAGCGGCCCGTTCCCGCTGCTGGCGTCGGGGTTCGTCGGCTCGGGGCGGGTGCTGTTCTGCGCGACCGACGACACCTACCGCTGGCGGACCACCTTCGAGAACGCCTACGACCGGTTCTGGGTCAAGGGCATCCGCTACCTGTTCGAGGGTCGACTCGGGGCCGGCAACAGCCGGGTCCGCATCGAGGTCGACGAGGAGACGGTGGAACTCGGCCAACCGCAGAGGGTGATCGTCGAGCTCCGCGACGAGGCCTTCGAGCCCCTGGTGGTCGACGGCCACACCGTCCTGCTCGAGGACGAGGACGGCGTCGGCGAGGAGCTGGCGCTGGAGCCCGTCGAAGGCGTACCCGGCCAGTACCAGGCCTGGATCCGTCCGACCCGCACCGGCTGGTTCCGCGTCGCGCCGACCGAGGAAGGCGACGGCCCCGCGGCCGAGGCCACCTTCCAGGTGGTGCCCGCGGCCCTCGAGAAGGAGGGCCCGAGCGACCTCCCCGAACTCACCGCGATCGCCGCCGCACCCGGTGGCGTGTTGGTCGCCCGCCCCGACGAGGCGCTGACGGCGATCGACGCGATCCGCGCCGAGACCCGCATCGAGCCCTACACCAACTCCCGCACGCTGTGGGACTCGTGGTGGACGCTCGGCGCCCTGACCCTCGTGCTCGCCCTCGAGTGGTGGATCCGCAAGAGGTCGAACCTGCTATGACGAGCACCGAACCCCAGACCAGGACTCCCGCGGCCCCGGCGGCGGCCGGCCCGCTCGGCTCGTCGCTGAAGTCCGCGCACGAAGTGTTCGCCGGTCTGCGCACCCGCGCGCGGGTCGGCATCCTCGTCGAGGGCGCCGCCGTACTCGGCATCGCCGCGGCGGTGTTCGTGTTCGTCAGCTACGGCCTCGACCGGATGCTCGAGCTGGAGCGGCCGTTCCGCATCGCGGTCGCCGCCGTGTTCGGACTCGTCGCGCTGCGGCTCGCGGCACGACGCATCGTCACCCCACTGCGCACCGCACTCGACGACGACGAGATGGCGCTGGCGATCGAGCGCGTCGAACCGGGCCTGCACCAGGGCCTGATCTCCGCGGTGCAGTTCGATCGCGATCTGTTGCAGCCCAAGAGCGGCGGTGCCCACGGCGAGTCGACCGCGCTGATGCGCGAGGTGGTCGCCGACATCGAGGCCCGCGTGGGCCGGGTCCAGGCGATCCGTGCGCTCGACGCCCGACGGGTGCTGCGCTACGTCGGTCTGTTGATCGTCGGCTTCGGCGCGGTCGCGACGTGGATCGGCATGGCACCGGCCGAGGCGGCGCTGTGGGCACGTCGCAACCTGCTGTTCGCCGACCAGCCCTGGCCGCGGAACACCTTCCTGCAGTTCCTCGACGTGCCGGCCGATGGCGTGATCCGCATCGCCGAGCGAGAGGACCTGACGCTGCGCGTCGACGCCCAGGGAGTCGTCCCCGAACGCCTCGAGCTGGAGGTCCGCTTCAGCAGCGGCGAGACCGCCGACCGGCCGATGGACCGGGTGGGGGAGCGCGAGTTCTCGGCTCGCCTCGAGTCGGTGCTCGAAGACGCCGAGGTGCGCGCGGTCGGCGGCGACGGCGTGACCGAGGTGCTCCGCATCCAGCTGGTCCCGCGGCCGCGGGTCACCGACCTGCAGGTCACGATCTCCTGGCCGGACTACCTCGGCCGCGAACCCGAGACCTTCGAGCCGAGCGGCGGCGGGATCACCCTGGTCCGCGGCAGCAGCCTCGGCGTCCGCGCCCGGACCACCAAGCCGATCGCCCAGGCGGCGCTCCGACTCGGTCAGGACCAGCGCATCCCGGTGACCGTCTCCGGTGCCGACGCCACCGAACTCCACGCCGAGTTCGTGCCCGAGGACACCGTGCTCGCCAGCCTCGACGTGGTCGACCACGACAACCTGGGTCCCGAGCTGCCGCCCGAGCTGGCGATCCGGGTCGGCGACGACCTGGCACCGGCGCTCGACTACTCGACCGACGGGATCGGCACGATGATCACCGCGTACGCACGCATCCCCGGAGTGCTCCGGTTGCGCGACGACCACGGGGTGTTCGCGGTCGAGGGCGGATTCCGGACCCGCGACGCCGAGGCGCCGGAGGCGATCCCGAACGCAGGTGATGGCGAGTCGGTCGCCGCGCCAGAGGAACAGCCGTTCGAGCCCGGCCCGTTCCAGTGGGCCGACGCGCTGGAGGCCGGCCGCGCCGAACAGGACCTGACGGTGGTCCTCGACCTGCTCGAGCTCAACCCCGAACAGGACGCCGCCAACGCCAACAACCGCGTGCGACCCGGCATGCTGCTGAGCCTGCGCTTCGCCGCCACCGATGCCCAGGCGCGCGGTGCCACACCGGGAGTTTCCGAAGCGGGGCGTGGAGAGAGCGACGTGTTGAGCCTTCGCGTGGTGACGATCGAGACGCTGCTCGAGGACCTGCGTCGTCGCCAGGACGAACAGGCCCGGGAACTCGAGCGCGTCCTCGACCAGCTGATCCTGTCGCGCAGCGTGCTCGCCGAGATCGTGTCCCCGACCGGGCCCGACGCCGAGAAGGCCGCCGAGGCCTTGCGCCAGGTCGAGACCCTCGGCCGTCGCCAGATCGCGCTGGGGAAGAAGTCCCAGACCATTGCCGAGCGCTACGGCCGCATCGTCTCCGAGATGGAGAACAACCGGCTCTACCAGGAGCCCAAAGTCACCCGGCAGATCCGGGAGCGGGTGGTCGATCCGCTCGCGGCAGCGGCCGAGGAGGACTTCCCGACCACGGCGGATGCCACCTTCGCCTTCGCCGAAGCCGGAACGGAAGACTCAAGAGAATACGTCGTCAGAGGTTATGACGACCTGATTGCAACGGTGCGACGCGTGCTCCAACAGATGGAGCGCGCGGAGAGCATCGCGGCGATCGCCGAGGCCCTACGCGGGGTGATCCGCACCGAGCGCCAGGCCGAGGAACTCATCGAGAAGCTCCGCGACGATGCCGGCGCGGGGATCTTCGGTAACCCCGACCCGAAGCCCGATGACGGACCCGGGAAGCGCGAGGACAAGTAATCTGACGCCTGCGCACTCCGCACCGAACCAGGCCGCCGCGTAGACGTCACCCCCGACGTCGCAACACGCGCGACCGACAACGCCGAGAGAGACGACATGACCGTCCTGACCCGCACCCTCTGCGCCGCCCTGGCGCTGGTCGCGTTCTGCGTGACCGGCACCGAAGCGCTCCGCGCCCAGAACGAGGCGACCACCCTGCAGCAGGAGGCGGAACGCAAGTTCAGCGAGCTGCACGAGCGCATGCAGAAGCTGCAGCTGCTCAAGGCGGAGTCCGAGCCCGACGCGGCGGCGACCCTCGACGCCGGCAACCGCTTCATCCAGGAGCGCGAGCTGCGGCAGGCGATGAGCGAGGTGCGCAGCCTGCTCGGCGACGAGCGCTACGACGAAGCCCTGGCGCAGATGGACGCGGTCACCAAGGACCTGCAGCGTCTGCTCGACCTGTTGCTCGACCGCAACCTCGACCTGCAGGACCTGCTCGACGAGATCAAGCGGCTCGAGGAGTACAAGGACCGGGTCGAGGAGCTGCTCACCGAACAGCAGGACCACAAGGACCGCAGCGCCGAGGCCGAAGCCCTCGAGAAGCACCTTCAGGAACTCGAGGAGGCCAAGGACGCCGTCCAGCAACTGATCGACGACCAGGACAAGTTGCGCGACGCCGCCAATAAGGCCGGTCTGCAGGCTGCGGAGAACGCCGCCAAGGAGATGTCGGAGGCCGAGGGCGACCTCAAGCAGCGCACCGAGGACCTCGAGCCCAAGCTGCGCAAGCTGGAGCGTGACGCCGAGAAGCTGGCCGAGAAGAAGGGCGAGGCCAAGGATGGCGCGCCCAAGGACGGCAAGCCCTCCGATCCGAAGAGCGGCGAACCCAAGGACGGCGAGTCGAAGGACGGCAAGCCGGGCGAAGGCAAGTGCTCCGGCGCCTGCCAGGGCGCATCGAAGTCGATGGGCCAAGCCCAGGAGAAGCTGCAGAAGAACCAGCCCGAGCGCAGCCTCGAGGACATGGACCGCGCCAAGGCCAAGCTCCAGGAGTCGCTGAACGAACTCGAGAAGCTCAGCGAGGATGCCAAGCGCCGCCTCATGCAGCTGCCCTACGACCAGCAGTCCAAGGCCCAGGAGCGCACCAAGGTCTCCACCGACAAGCTCGCCCAGGACATGGAGTCCGACGACAAGAAGGGCGACTCCGAGGGCAAGCCGCAGCAGACCCCGGGCAAGCGCAACGTCCAGCAGGCGGTGCCGAAGCAGAAGGCCGCCGCAGGTCAGCTCAAGGAGTACAAGCCGGGCGAGGCCAAGCAGGACCAGCAGGACGCGCTGGACCAGCTCGAGAAGGCCAAGAAGGAACTCGAGGACGCACTGGCCCAGTTGCGCCAGGAACTCCAGGACGAGGTGCTGCGCGCCCTCGAGGAGCGCTTCGCCGAGATGCTTGAGCGTCAGAAGGTGCTGGGCGAGCGGACCAAGGCCGCCGACCGCCTGGCCGAACAGAGCGTCACCGCCGAAGGTACCGTGCCCCGCGCGGTCGCCGACCGGGCGCTGGAGATCGGCGCGGGCGAGCGCGAGCTGGCCGGCGAGGCCCACGACGCGCTCAAGCTCCTCGAGGAAGACGGCTCGACCGCCGGCTTCCCGGAGGTCGTCGGGATCCTGCGTGACGACCTGAACTCGGTGGCCGACCGGCTCGAGCGCGCCAAGGTCGCCGCGGTGACCCAGGCGATGCAGGCCGAGATCGAGCAGACCCTCAAGGACCTGATCGACGCGCTGCGCCGCACCATCGAGCAGAAGGAGGGCGGCGGCCAGCCTTGCCAGTGCAACGGCCAGCCGGTGCTGGTGCCGCGCTCCGCCGAGCTGAAGCTGGTGATGATCAAGCAGAAGCGCGTCAACTCGCGCACCAAGGCCTACGACGAGGAGGTGCCGGAGCAGCTCCGCGTCACCGACGAGGCCAGGGACGCCGCCGGCGAGCTGGCCCGTCAGCAGGGCAAGGTCGAGGATCTGCTGCGCAAGATCGCGACGCAGATCCAGAAGGACGAGCAGGCGGCGGGAGGCAACTGACCCGATGGGTGCTCCTCTGAACCACCGCGCGATCGCCCTGGCGATCGCGCTCGGCGCCGCGGCCGCAAGCCCGGCGCAGGATCAGGACCGGAATCCGTTCCAGCCCTTCGACCGCGACGCCTTCGTCGCCCACGTGAAGATCCTGGGGGCCTCCGACGAGGTGATCGCCGAGTTCCTCGCCGACTGCGACGAGGGTCTCGCCGGCCGCGCCGCCGACGATCTTCTGCGCGATCTGGTGCCGGCCCTCGACGAAGCCGCGGTGCTGGCAGAGGACGGCGATCCACGCGCGCCGATCGCGCTGCTGAAGCTGGTCCAGGACCAAGGCGCCGCCGACGGCGATGCCTACGTCCGCGCCCACGCCCGCTACCACGCCGGCCGCGCCTTCCTCGACGCCGACGACCCCGAGCGCGCGGTGGAGATCCTGACCGAGTTCCTGCGTCAGGACCGCAACCGCACCCCGCTCGACGCCGAGGTCGCGTTCTTCTACGCGACCTCGCTCGCGGACATCCCCGAACCCCAGTCGGCGGCGATCGCCTTCACCGACTACCTGCGCCTGTTCCCGACCGCGCCCGAACGGTTCCGTGCCGTCGCCATGCAGCGCAAGGCCGAACTCGAATCACAGTTCGACTCGCCGCTGCACGGTCTCGCCGACGTGATGAAGGGCGTCGAGCGCGACCTGAAGAAGACCAAGACCGGCGATCCGGTGCAGACCGAGCAGCTCGAGATCGTCGAAAAGCTCAAGGAGATCATCGAGAAGATGGAGGAGCAGGAGCGGCAGAGCAGCGGCGCTCCGGGCGGCAACCAGCCGTCGCCGGCGCCTGCCTCCAGCTCCGCGCTGTCCGAAGGAGCATCTCGGGTCGGCACGCTCGGCAAGGTGCCGGGCGTCTCCGACCGCTGGGGCGAGATGAAGGACAAGGACCGCGAGGCGATCGAGAACGAGGTCAACGCGCGGCTGAACGGTCGCTACCGCGAGCTGGTCGAGGCCTACTTCGAGTCGCTGAACAAGGGCAAGAAGTGAGTCGTCGGGCGTACCCCTCCGCTACCTCGCTCCTCGCCCTGACGGTCGGTCTGGCCACCGAACTGCCGGCGCAGGAGTGGCGGATCTTCGATCTGGAAGGCACGCGGATCCCCGGCCGCCCGGTCGGCTTCGCGGACGGCGCGCTACAGATCGCGTCCGACGGCGGGCAACGCGCGGTGGCGCTCGGCGACCTGGAGGCCCTGGAGCACACCGATGCAGCCCCGCTGGCCGGCACGCTGCCGCAGGGCCGCGTGTGGCTGCGTTCCGGGCTCGCTCTGCCGGCGCGGGCGCTCGCCGGCGTCGAATCCCCCGCCGGCGGCACCGCGGTGCGCACCGACGTCGGCCTCGGCGAGGACCACGCGGTCGACCTGCCGCTGATCAGGCTGGCCGCGCTGCGCTTCGCGTCGACCGAGAGCGCCGGTGACTACCGCGGCTTCGAGGAGGCCCTCCAGTCACCACCGACCACCGAGGATCTGCTGTTCGCGATCGACACCCGTCGCGACCGGATCACCCGGCTCTCGGTCCGCGTGCTCGGCTTCGCCGCCGGCGCCCTGCAGGTCGAGTTCCGCGGCCGCGAGGAGGCGCTGCCCTACGACCAGGTGCACGGCATCGTCCTCGGCACCGACCACGGCATCGCCCCCGAGCCGCTGGCCGAGCCGACCGTCGCGATCACGCTGGCCCCCCGCGACGGCGCAGCCATCCACGTGGTCGGCCGGATCACCGGCCTCGCCGACGGACGACTGCGGGTCGCCACCGCCGACGGCTTCGAGCTGCCGCTGCCGCTCGCGTCGGTGGCCCGGATCGCCGTCCGCTCCGACAAGCTCGCCTGGCTGTCGCAGCGCGAGCCCGCCAAGGCGGAGCAGGTCGCGGCCTTCGACCAGACCCGGCCCTGGCTCCGCGACCGCGCCCCCGGCGGCGAGGGCTTCGTCCTCGGCGGCGAGACCTACGGCCGCGGGCTGTGTCTGATCCCGCGCACCCGCCTGGAGTTCGCGCTCGACCCGGGCCGCTTCGACGTGTTCGAGGCGGTGGTCGGCATCGACGAGCGCGGCGGCGGTGGCCAGGCCAATGCAACGCTGCGCGTGCTCCTCGACGACGAGGTCGTGTGGGAAGCCGAGGCCGTCTCCCGCGCCACGCCCCCCGCCCGACTGCGACTGCCGCTCAACGGTGCTGCGCGCCTCGTCCTCGAGGCCGACTTCGGCAAGAACTTCGACCTCGGCGACCACTGCGCCTTCGCCCAGGCGCGGTTGCTGAAGCTCTGATCCCGCGGCCGCTCTGCGCGGCCAGCCAACTGGTCCGGAGGACCGCCTTGTTCTTCCCCCGCCTAGACCACCGCGTGCTGCGGCAAGTCGCCCGTTCGAGCCTGGTCCTCGGCATCGCGAGCCTGCCGCTCGCCGCCCAGGACGACTCCGACACCGATCTCGACCGCGTCCTCGCCGCCCAGGCGCGCCGCATCGCGACCATGCAGAAGGTCGCACCCGCGGTCTGCTCGGTGATGTCGATGGACGCACCGGGCGGCGGCTCGGGCGTGGTCATCGACCCGCTCGGCTTCGTGCTGACCAACTTCCACGTGGTCGGCAAGCCCGACGTCACGGTGATGAAGGTCGGCATGCCCGACGGCCGGCTCTACCGCGCCGAGGTGCTCGGCATCGACCCGGGCTCCGACCTCGCGGTGCTGCTGCTCGAACCGCAGGCGGGCGAACCCCGCGAGTTCCCGTCGGCGCCGCTCGGTGACAGCCAGGAGCTGCTGGTCGGCGAGACGGTGTTCGCCATGGGCAACCCGTTCCTGCTCGCCACCGACTTCGCACCCACCACCACCTTCGGCATCGTCTCCGGCACCCGCCGCTACCAGCCGGGCGGCGGCAACCGGATGCTGGTCTACCCCGACTGCATCCAGGTCGACGCGCCGGTGAACCCCGGCAACTCGGGTGGCCCGCTGTTCGACATGCAGGGCCGGGTGGTGGGCATCAACGGCCGCATCTCGATCCAGGACCAGCGCGGTCGGGTCAACGTCGGCGTCGGCTTCGCGATCGCCAGCCACCAGATCCGCAACTTCCTCGCCGACCTGATGGCCGGCCGCCACGCCGAGCACGGCACGCTCGACCTCAACGCCTGGTTCATGAGCGGCGAGGCGATGGGTGGCAGCCGCGAGCCCGGGGTGTTCGTGCAGTCGATCTTCGAGGACTCGAAGGTCATCGACCACGGCATCGGTCTCGGCGACGAGCTGCTGACCTTCAACGGCACGCGGATCCGCAGCGCCAACCAGCTCGCGACCCTGATCGGCGTGCTGCCGGCCGGCGCCTGGGTCGAGCTCACGTTCCGCCACCGCGACGACGACGGCAGCTTCGGACCGGTGCAGCGCGCCGAGTTCCCGGTGCGCCGCCTCGACACCGGCTCCAGCAACGACGAGCGGCTGGCCTCGGCACCGCACCGCGAGCTGGCCCTGCAGGCCCTGGCGCGTCCGGTCGGCGGCGGGGAGGAGCCGGCCGAGGGCGTGACCCTGACGATCCGCGGGCCGGCCGACGACGGCGGCGAGGAGCTGGTGATGCTCCGCCGCAGCGGCGCGATGTTGCGCATCGACTACCAGGGCGGCAGCAACGACGGACTGGCGCTCATCCACCGCGGCGACGGCGACGCCTTCGCGATCGCCAAGGACGGCACGGTCACCGATGCCACCGCCGAGCAAGCCGCCAAGCTGAGCCGGATCCTGCAGACCAACCCGTGGCTCGGCCGTGGCCCGCAACAGCGCGAACTCCTGCAGCTCGACGCCGAGGGCACCGAGCTCCGGGATGGAGTGATGGCCAGTGGAGAATTGGTCGGCGGCGTCATGGTCGGCAACGCGCCGGGCTTCCGGGTCCGCCTGCCGGGCGACGGCCAGCGCGAGGTGTTCTTCGGCCTGGAGGGCCAGCCGCTCGGCTGCGTCTACCGCGACCCGCTGCAGCGCGCGCTGATCGAGCTGCGCGGCACCGGCGAAGGTTCCCGCATCCTGGTCGACGGCGTCCTCGCCGCGGGCTGGCGCATCGACGCGCCGGTGTTCGAGGCCGTGCCCGCAACGCTGTTCGAGAGGCCCACCCGATGAACGCGCTCGCTCCGACCCGTCTCGCCGTGCTGTCCCTCGGGGTCACCTGCGCCGGCCTCCTGCCCGCCCAGGGCGACGCGTACGCCTTCGCCGAGCGCCAGCCCCGCACCGAGCTCGAGCGCCTGATCGACAGCCGCATGCCGAGCGTGGTGAAGGTCCACGGCGCCTCGGGACTGCGCACCATCCTGCCCTACGCCACCGGCGTGGTGGTCAGCGCCGAGGGCCACATCCTCACCCTCGACCTGGTGATGGTGCAGCGCGACAAGACCCGCGTGGTGCTGGCCGACGGTTCGGTGCACCTCGCCGAGCTGCTGCCGCCCGAGACCGACCTCGGCGTGCGCCTGTTGAAGATCGATCCGGCCGAGTGCACCACGCCGCTGGTGCCGCTGGAACTCACCGACGACGTGCCGCCCAACGGCACCTTCGTGTTCTCGCTCGGCAATGCGTTCCGCCTGGCGGAGTTCTCCGAGAAGCTGTCGGCGACCTTCGGCGTGGTCACCGCCACCGCCACCACAGGCTTGCGCTACCAGCTCAGCGACGTCGAGTACGACGGCCGGCTGATCCTCACCGACGCCGCCAACAACCCGGGCCACTACGGCGGCGCGCTGTTCACCCTCGACGGCCGGTGGATCGGCCTGAACGCGCGGATCACCGAGTCGAAGGAGACCAACACGCTGGTCTCCGCTGCGATCCCCGTGGCCGACCTGCGGGCCTACATCGAGCGTTACACCGGCGACGGACCGGTGCTGGTCGTCGACGACGAGGAGGAGGCCGCGGTCGAGCCCGGCTACCACGGCATCGTGCTGTTCGACCACGGCGGCCGCCGCTCGCCACCGGCCTACGTCGAGCGCGTCGAGCGCCGCTCGCCGGGGCGCGATCTCGGGCTCCGTCCCGACGACCTGATCGTCCGCGTCGGTCGCCAGACGATCCGGAGCTGCAAGGAGTTCGACTCGGTCCTCGCCGAGCTGCCAGCCGGCAGCGAGGTCGAGGTGACCTGGAAGCGCGGCACCGAGGTGCTGCGCGGCAAGATGACCCTGACGGAGGCGAAGCGATGAAGCGCGCGATTCCGGCGACTCTCGCCACGCTGACCTGCACCCTGCTGGCGCCCCACGCCATCGCCCAACTGCCCCGCGGCGTCGACGACCCGATGGAGCTGGTCGCGCTGCAGCGCGTGCTCCGCGCCGCGATGGAGGCCAACGCCGACACCACGGTGCGCATCGAGACCTTCGGCGGCGTGCGCCGCGTGCTGGCCGGCAACTCGGGTCCCCAGGACGGCATCGCCGGCCCGACCCCGCAGTGGAAGCCCAAGCAGGAGTGGCTCGACGACCTGTTCGGCAAGATCGACCCCGACCGCTTCGCCGAGCTGTGGAAGGACGCCGGCCTCGACCCGAAGCCCGACGGCGAGGCCTTCGAGGCCAAGGACCTGCTCCAGCTCGGCCCCGAGCGGCTGAAGAAGCTGATGGAGGAGCACGAGGTCGGACCCTGGGCACCGAAGGACGCCGGCGAGCAGAAGAAGCCCGGCCTCGGTCCGCTGGTCCAGCCCGGCTTCCTCCAGGCCCAGGGCGCCACCACCGGCGTGATCCTGAGCTCCGACGGCTGGATCGTGGTGTCGCGCTTCGCGCTCAACTTCGACCCGTCGACGATCCTGGTCACGCTGCCCGACGGCCGCAGCTTCACCGCGGTCCGCGGCGGCGAAGACGTCAGCCGGGGCCTCGCCTTGCTGAAGATCGACGCCGAGGGCCTGCCGACCCCGACCCTCGCAGACCCCCGCGAGGTCCAGGTCGGCCAGTGGGCCTTCGCACTCGGCCGCACCTTCGCCGAAGGCCGGCTGCCGAGCGTCCACATCGGCATCGTCTCGGCCACCGAGCGCCTGTTCGGTAGAGCCCTGCAGATCGACGCCAACACCTCGCCGGCCAACTACGGCGGTCCGGTGGTCGACGTCCACGGCAAGGTCCTCGGCATCGCGGTGCCGCTGTCGCCCTCGGGCCGCGACGCCGGCGTCGACTGGTACGACTCCGGCATCGGCTTCGCCGTCCCACTCACCGGCATCGGCCCGCTCCTCGATCGGATGAAGCTCGGCGAGGTCCTCGAGCGCGGCTGGCTCGGCATCCAGCTCGACGGCAAGCACCTCGGCCCCGGCGCCGTGCTGCAGTCGGTGCTCCCCGACAGCCCCGCCGCACTCGCCGGCCTGAAGCCCAAGGACACGATCGTGGTCGTCGACGGCGAGCAGGTCCGCAATCCCTTCCACCTGCAGATCCTGGTGTCCCGCCACATGGCCGGCGACCCGCTGCACGTCGAGTTCCAGCGCGGCGACGCCGAGCCCACCTCGATCACCGTGTTCCTCGCCGAGGCACCGAGCAAGGAGCAGGAGGCGGTGTCGCGCAGCGAGGAGACGTTCGAGCTGCCGTGGGAAGGCGATCAGCCGGCGGAGCCGGACGGGGGGCGGTGAGGCAAGACCCAGATCAAGTCGGCCCGACCACCACCGCGCACGACCCGTTACGCGACCAGCCGTCGCGGGCGATGCGCTCGCGCAAGCGGCGGTAGGCCGCGCGGTCGGCGACCGTGCCCACCGCGTCGAGCTCCGGCAGGCACTCGGCATCGAGTTCGGCGAGCGGTCGCGGTGCCAAGCGGAACCAGCGCTCGGTGCGGGTCATCGACCAGCCAGCCGGCAGCAGCGACGCGAGCTGCTCGGGTGAGAGGTTCGGGCGGTGCACGCGGCCCCGCCGCTCGTGCAGGCGCTTGACCAGCAGGTCGACCTCGAGCGCGAGCCGCTGCGAGGGGATCGACTCGTCGAACCAGGGCTCGGCGAGGACCAGCGCCTGGCAGGCGACGCGGGCCGCCTCGGCGAAGGCGGACCTGGGGTCGGCGAGGTGGTGGGGGACGTGGCGCATCGCGACCACGTCGAAGGAACCGTCGGCGCACGGCAGGGCGGTCGCGTCGCCGGTGCTGGCGGTCAGGCCGAGGGCCCGGGCGGCCGCGGCGGAGGCACGGTCGTCGAGGCCCTGCGCATCGATCCCGGCCCGCCGGAGTCGCGCCAGGACCGCTCCCGCGCCGCAGCCCACGTCGAGCACCGAGGCCGGTCGGAGACCCGCGACGAGCGCCGCAAACCGGTCTCGGAGCCAGTCTACGTGGGCAGACTGCGCAACTTGCGCTTCAGCGCATCCAGAATCACCGGACGACTCGACCAAAATCGCCATGATCGCTGCAAGCTACTTTGCCAAAGGGAATTGCGCTTGGCGGATTGTCGACACCAGGATCCTTCGGGGACCGCCGGGTTTCCGGCGAGAAGCCCAGTGCGTAACCTGGATCGTCTGCCTTGGCACCACCGCGCCCGAGTGGTGGACCCATGCTCCTTCGATCCCGATCCGCTCGGTGATCCGCCGTCATGATCCTGCGTCGCTGCACCGCCCGAGACCCCGACCGGCCGCTTTGGCCGACGCACGGGACGTGGGAGAGCGACGCGTTGTATCGCGAGCTGCGCGAGGCGGTGCTCGATCTCGAAGATCGATGGACGCGCGGCACGTTGAAGCCGGTGCAGGTCGACGATCCCGAGCTGCTCGCCTGCATCGGTCCCGAACTCGGCAACACCTACCGCAACCTCGCAGCCAAGGCGCCGCGCGGTGACCTCGAGTTCCGCCGGCAGACGATCCTCGCGCTGCTCGAGCAGCTCCGCGACAGCGTGTTCCGGGTCGAGCGCTGGTGCGCGTTCGCCTCGGTCGACGGCAGCCACGGTCGGCGTGCCGCCTACGCCACGTGGATCGGTGAGCAGGCGAATGTCGCCGACCCGACGGTCAGCGAACCCGCGGTCGTGCAACGCCGCGACCAGCTCCTCGCCCGCCGCTTCTGGGGCCTGGGCTTCCTGAACGACGACGTCGACGCCACCGACGCCCTGTCGCGCCGCAGCGTCCACGCCGGAGTGGCGCGCTTCGCCTGCGACATCACCGACGTCGCCAAGGTGCTGAAGCGTCCGGCGCGCGGCGTCGGCTCGATGGTCCCCGACCACGGCGACCGCCGCTTCGAGCAGCTGATGCTCGACATCCTCGACGAGAACAACCCCCGCGCCCGGCCAGCACGCCTGCGCGAGGACTTCTGCCAGAAGACCGACCTGCGGGTGCGCTACCCCGGATTGCAGCGACCCAAGGGTGCGCGGGTCCAGGTGAAGTCGGCGTCGATCCTCGCGGTCCACGCCGAACGCATCGCCAGCATCCGCAACCCGGAGCAGTTGGTGATCCTGTCGCCGGTCGAGCTCGCGCGCTTCGTCGAGCGGCAGCCCGCCGCCGGCGAGGACCGCGCGCTCGACCATGAGGCGCTGCGGGCGGTCTGGGATGCCCTGCCCGATCAACCGGCCAGCACCGAAGACCTCAGCCAATCGATCTCGCGGGTCCTGTGGAACGCGATCTCCGCTCCGCTGGCCGACCCGCGCGGACCGATGGGGCTGGTTCCTGCGCCGATCCGCGACCTGATCCGGACCTTCGTCCGCGAGCGGGCCTTCTTGTCGACCGCGTCGTTGCGCCGCGAGCTGGAGAACGGTGCCGAGGTCAGCCAGGGCAGCGACGGCCGGCTCCGCTACCGCAGCGGACGCCGCAGCGAGGCGGGCGAGAGCGCGGCGCAGGCCTGAACCGGTCCCCGGTCACCCGCGCCGATAGCCCGCTCGCCGGATCCGCCCCTTGGCCCGGTCGACCCGTCATCCGACAATGCCAGGTTCCCCGATGACGACGACCACCCAGACCCCGATCGACCCGAGCCTCGACCTCTTCGCGGAGATCGAACGCCTGAAGGTCGAGCGCAAGGCGGTCATCCTGGCGCACTACTACCAGGATCCCGACATCCAGGACCTCGCCGACCACCTCGGCGACTCGCTCGACCTCGCGCGCACCGCGCAGGCCGAGACCGACGCCGAGGTGATCCTGTTCTGCGGCGTCCACTTCATGGCGGAGACCGCCAAGATCCTCAACCCGGATCGCATCGTCCTGCTGCCCGACCTCGAGGCCGGCTGCTCGCTCGCCGATGCCTGTCCGGCCGATCAGCTCCGGGCCTGGAAGGCGAAGCACCCCGACCACTTCGTCATCAGCTACATCAACTGCTCGGCGGCGACCAAGGCCGAGTCGGACCTGATCTGCACGTCGAGCAACGCCGCGAAGATCCTGAAGGCCGCGCCCGACGACCGGCCGATCCTGTTCGCCCCCGACCGCAACCTCGGTGGCTGGTTGAGCAAGCAGCTCGGCCGCGAGATGGACCTGTGGCCCGGCAGCTGCCAGGTCCACGTGACGTTCAGCGAGCGCAAGATCATCGAGCTGAAGACCAGGCACCCCGACGCCGAGTTCATCGCGCATCCGGAGTGCGAGGACCACGTGCTGCGCCACGCCGACTTCGTCGGCTCGACCCGCAAGCTGCTCGAACGGGTCCGCGACGGCGACCGGCAGACCTACATCGTCGGCACCGAGAGCGGCATCCTGCACACGATGCAGAAGGCAGCGCCGCACAAGACGCTGATCGAGGCGCCGGTCGAACAGGGCCAGGGCTGCACGGCGTGCAGCGAGTGCCCGCACATGAAGCGCAACACCGTCGAGAAGATCTATCTGGCGCTGCGCGACCTGCAGCCGCGGATCGAACTCGACGAGGAGCTGCGCCGGCGCGCCGAGCTGCCGCTGGTCCGGATGCTGGAGCTGTCGTGACCGCGCCCCAATCGAATCCCGGAAGCCACGGCCTCGGCGGTCCCAGCGCGCCGCGCTCGCTGCAACGTCCGCTGCCGATGCGGATGGCGTTCCTCGGCATGGCCTGTGTGATCCTGTTCGTGGCCGCGCGCCGGATCTACGGCCAGTACGACAGCGGCGAGGAGATCACGCCGCAGGCGGTCGCGATTCCGCTGGTGATGGCCATCGCCCTGGGGATGCAGTTCTTCGCCAGGGAACGCGGTTCGAAGATCCAGCTGCTGTCGCTCGTCCTGGTGGTCGTCTGCCTGGTCCTGATGATGTGAGCGGGACCGTCCGATGAACCGCTCGACCTCCGGAAACGGAAACTCGCCGTGGGACCGTCCACCGACACCCGCGCGGGCCTGGGCACATCGCATCGCAGCGCTCGCGGCGGTCGGTCTGGTGGTGACGAGCTACACCCGTGCCGCGCTGGACGGGACACCCGCCAAGGGTCACCCCTGGCTGGCGGCTGCCGCACTCAGCCTGGCGGCGTTCTTCCTGGTGCAGAACCGGCTGTGGCGAGGCGAGCGGTGGGTGCAGGTCGCCGCGGTGCTGCTGCCCTTGGCGGCGGTCGGCTCGGGTGTCGCGATGCTGCTGATCCGGACCTGAGCGACCCCGACGCTCCGCTCATCGATCCAACAGCCCGGCCACCAGCTCCGCGACGCGGTCCGCCATGAGCGCGTATCCCGCGTCACTGCAGTGGCCGTCCGACGCGAACAGCGGGGCACGCGCTTCGGCACCTTTGGGGAAGAACCCGAACATGTCGGCACACGGCACCGCAGACCGCGCGCAGAACGACCTGAGAGCAGCCTGGACGTCGCTCTGCTCGAACGGGTAGGTCACGACGACCAGTTCCGCACCAGCACGTCGGCAGAGCGCGGCGATCCGCTCGAGGTGGCGCTGCAGCACCTCGTCCCACGTGAGGCCATCCGCGGTCGCGGAATGCGCGGCCCGCCACCGTACGAGCAGGTCCGCCGCCGCCCCGGCATCCAGCCCGCCGCGGCGGAACGAGGCGAGCACCAGCTCCTCCTCGGTGTCTTCCGCCAACGAGCGCAGCCGGTCGGCCAGCCACGCCGGGTCGTCGGTCTCCTGGACGGCGCGCGCGATCCACTCCGCCCGCGCGTCCGGAGCCTTGAAGATGCGGATCGCAAGGCTGTAGGCGCGCTGCGTCGCGAACTCATCCGTGCGCGCGGCAGCGAGCGCAGTCTGGACCCGCGCGGGTAGCTCTTCACGGGGAGCGTGCTCGCAGGCGAACCCCAACGCCAGCAGGTGCAGGTCGACCTCGACCGGACCGAAAGCGAGGTGTCGATCGAACAGCTCGATCGCATCCTCCCACGCACCGACCGTGACCAACGCCCGCATCGCCAATCCGACGAGGTCGGCCGACGCACCGGGCTGCGCTCGCTCCTGGAACCCGGCGACGATGTCGCTCTGTTCCTCGGGCGTGAGCCCGCCGTCGGCTCCGAGCTCCAGCAGCCCGACCAGGGCCCGGTCGCGCACGCCGTCACGCGGATCGGCGGTCGCCAGCAGGTCGCGGAACCGGTCCCGCGCACCGGTGACATCGCCATCCATCCGAGCCCGTTCCGCGCTCATCAGCAGGTCGGTCTCGGTCACGATGTCGGCCGGATCCTCGTCGCTCGGCGTCAGAGCCAGATGCTGACCGCTCTCCGACGCGAGCAACCAACCCGATTCGGCCCGGGTGGGGACGAAGCGTTCGACCGGCAGCTTGCCGGACGGATCGGTCAGGGTCAGGCGCGCGCGTTCGCCGCGCCCCTCCCAGGTCCAGCCGTACCGCGCCGGTCCGATCTGACAGCGGCCGTCGGCGTCGAAGCGCGCGGGCACACCGGTCGGCAGGACCGCCCAGGTTCCGAGCAGCTCCACACCTTCACCAGGCTCGAAGTCACTCGGAGGGCCGTTCTCGGCGCCCTCCGCGGTCTCGCCGCCGCCGCGATCGGAGCCCTCGAACAAGCCCTGACCGTGGAACAGGATCCTGAGCAATCGCAAGGTCCGGAACTCCAGGGAGAACGATCCGGAGTCCACATCCTCCTCCGCGGCCAATCCGCGGCGCCGCCACTTGTCGTTGCAGCCGATCAGCACACAGACCACCCGCGGCTGCTGTTCGAGGGCCTTCGGAAGCCGGCGGAGTACATCCATCGAGTCGCTGCCGGGCCAGCCCATGTTGGCGACCTCGACCTCTCGACCGAGGCGCGTTCGCAGCCGGATCGCGAGTTGGCTGGGATAGGCTCCGGCACGCGACTCTGCGCCGACCCCGAAGGTGAAGCTGTCGCCCAGACAGACCACCTCGACATTGCCGTCCGCAGATTCGCACGTGTCCTCCGGTGAGGTCCCGAGCACCCAGACCGTGACGGCGCCCAGCTGCAGGATCAGTTCCAAGGCGACCACGCTGGCACCGATTGCCAAGGCGACGCGACGCCACAGGACCGATGCATGCACCTCAGTCATCGATCACCTCCGCGATCTCCACGGCCACCCTTCGGGCCATTAATGCGTAGCCAGCGTCGCTGCAATGGCCATCGGGCGCGAACAGGGGCTGCCGTTCGGCCTCACCGGTGGGAAACACCGAGCGCATCTCCGCCAACCGCACCCCCGAACTCGTCGCGAAGTCCCGCAAGGTCTCCTGCAGCTCACGGATCTCGAACGGATATGTGAGTGCGACGAGCGTCACGCCGCGTGCGACACAGGCCTCGTGCAGTCGTGCGAGGTGCCTGGTGAGCACAGCCCTCCAGTCGAGGCCTCCTTCGGCGGCAGCAGCGTCACGGAGTCGCTCCAGCGCCGGACCGGGATCGACCCCCAGCCGCCTCGCCACCGCTTCCACCCTGGCCTCGTCGAGCCAGGACCGGCGACGTTGGAACTCTGTCGTCAGGTCCCCGCCGGACCGGTCGTCCTCGGCCGCAGCGCGGACCAACACATCGATCTGATCCTCCTGGCTGTCCGACACCGACAGCTGAATCAGCCTGGCAGCATTTCGGACTTCGACGGTCGACGTCGGATCCGCGAGCAGCGCCGAGACGATCCGGATCACGTCCTCCCTGGTCCTCGACTGGCTCGCGGCACGTGCCTGTGCGAGCCGCAGCCCGGGTTCGATCGAGCCAGACCTCGCGGCCCGTCGCTCCACTCGCTCGTAGGCGTCGTCGTAGCGACCCGCACGCATCAGGGACCTGACCAGTGATCTCTCGACCGCGACGTCGTCGTGCCCATCCGCCAGGTCCCGCAATCGCTCCAGTCGCTCGGCGATCGCACCGGACGAACCCGCGTCGTCGACCGCGATCACTACCAGGAGTTCGAGCGCCTTGGCCCGCTGTTCCGCCGGGAGCCGCGAGTCGAACGCGATCGGTGGAAGCACTTCCCGGAACTCATCGATCCGACCCTCCGAGATGCCGATCTCGGCCTGGCGGAGATAGAGCCGACTCCGTGCCTCGCCAGCCGCGAGATCGTCCATCGGCAGCAGCGCCGATCGCGATCCGGCTGCGTCGGTGAGCGCCCAGCCCAGCTCACGTCGCTCGGCCCGGAACGACCGCACACCAGCGTCCGAGGGTTCCAGCCGGGAGGCCGTGGGATCGCGCGGAACGCCGACCCGTAGCTCGCCGGAGACATAGCCCCAGGCGAGATCCGCGTCGCCGATGCGACAGCTTCCGTTCTCGGCAAGGATCACCGGCAGGTCACCGGGCACCAGCTGCCAGCCGCCGACCAGGTCCCGGGCTTCCCCGGTCCCGACGACCGAGTTCTCCACGGCCATCGCCTGGGCTGTGTCGCCCTGGAACGACCCGAGCCCACGCGAGAGGATCCGGACCAACTCGACCGACCGCAGCTTCCACTCGAACCGCGCCGCCGCCCCCTCGGTACCGTCCAGGTCCAGTTCCTCGATCAACGCCGGATGTCGCCAGCGGTCGTTGACGCCCACCAGCACGCAGAGGACTCGCGGCTCGCCGGCCAGGGCGAGGCCGGCGCGCTCGAGAACGTCACTCGAGTCGGAACCGGGCTTGCCGAGGTTCTGCACTTCGACCGTGCGACCGAGCTGCTCGGACAGCAGGTCGGCGAGCTGGCTCGGATACGCGGCGTCGGGCCCGCTGGCACCCATGCCGAAGGTGTAGCTGTCGCCGACGCAGACGACCTCGGCCCGAGCTTCCTCGGGGTCGGCATCCGCCGAACCGCCGATCCAGACTGCCGCCGCGAGCAACTGCAACAGCAGCTCGAGACCCAGCGCCGAGCTGAGCACCACCAGCGCGCCGCGCGCCACCCATTTGCGGGACCGCGATCGTCCTGGGGATCCTGGGTTGGTCTCGTCGTTGGTCAAGGTCCGGCCTGCTCACGCCACGCGGGCGAAGGCATGAGACCCGGTCACCGGGCCGCTGGGGAAGTAAGGGTGTCCCACATCGGGATCAACGACCCGGAGCGTAGCGATCGAGACCGACGCCGGGGCAGTCGCGACCATGGGTCATGGCAGGCGACCCAGCGCCTATCGCGCCGCTTCCCCAGAGTGGTCGATCAGAGCTCGATCGACCGGCCGGTGCGGAACGCCTCGTCGGCAGCCAACACGATCCGCAGCGAGTTCACCGCATCGGCGAGGTGCTCGCCCATGTCGAGATCCTCGCGGATCGCTCGTTCGAACAGCTCCTGTTCCCGCCGGCACAGGCCGTCGTGATCCGGCTCGTCGGTCGTATCGACCCACTCGTCCGGGCGGGTGAAATCGTCCTCGGCGTCCCGGTCCTGCCAATGGACCCGCAGGGTGTTGGTCTTGGTATGGCTGTCGACGTCGGCCGACTCGGTGCCGCGCTCCTCACCGCCCCTGTCGACGATGCTCACGCAGCCGCGCGGGCCGATCACATCCTTCACGAAGTATGCGACCTCGCTCATCATCGGCCCCCAACCGGCCTCGTACCAGCCCACCGAGCCGTCCTCGAAGCTCACCTGCAGCTGGCCGTAGTTGTACATCCCCTCCACGAGTTCGTCGGTGAGCCGCGCACCGATGGCGCTCACCCGCACCGGCTTGCTGCGCGTCATCTGGCACATGACGTCCACGTAGTGCACGCCGCAGTCGACGATCGGCGAGATCGTGTCCATCAGCGCCTTGTGGGTCCGCCAGTCCTTGCCACGGCTCTGCTGGTTGAGGTTCATCCGCATCACCAGCGGCTTGCCGAGTTCGCGCGCGACCTCGATGAACTTCGTCCAGGCCGGGTGCACGCGGAGGATATAGCCCACCACCACCTTGCGGCCCTTGGCCGCCGCCAGGTCCACGATCTCGCTGGCCTGGTTCACCGTCTCGGCGAGCGGCTTCTCGACGAACAGGTGACAGCCCGCTTCCAGCGCCTTGCGCGCATACTCGTGGTGCGTGCCGGGGTAGGTGTTGATCGAGACCGCATCCGGACGGGTCTCGGACAGCGCGGCCTCGAAGTCCCCGAAGGTCGCATAGCCGCCCCCCAGCTCCTGGTTCAGGGCATCGCGCGACCCCGCACCCCGGCTCACCAGACCAACGATCTCGAACCCGTCCATCGCGTGGTAGGCGCGCGCGTGGCTTGCCCCCATGTTGCCGCAACCGACCACCAGCACTCGAATCCTGCTCATGGTGCCGTTGTAGCGGGCACGGCGCGAAATGCACCGCGCGTCGCGGGGGGAACCGCGGGTGCGATACCGCTCCGGTCAGCACCGTGCCGGTCAGCGCGGCACGCGCGCGACCAGCGTCGTGGATCCATCCTCCATCGCCGCCTCCACCTCCACCCGGCGCGCGCGGACCAGCTCGAGGTCGCGGCGGACCAGCTCGCGTTGGCTCTCGATCGGCTCGCAATCGATGAACCGCCGGGCGATGGCCTCGGCATCTTCCAGGTGGCGTCCGGCGACCTCCAGGTCGCCGAGGGCGATCGCACACTCGGCTGCGACGCGTGCCACGAGCGGGAACGACCGCGCATTGATCCGCTGGGCGATGCGGAGCAGCTTCTCGGACGCGCGCCGATCGCGCTGTTCGGGGTCGACCACGTGCACGAGGCCCAGGAGGGCGAGGGCCGTGGAACTCTCCCGACGAGACTGCAGGAGATGTTTCGACTCACAGAGCATGAGCGGTTCGCGGGCTTCTCCGAACCGTCCCAGCTGGAGCAGGGCCCTCGCCGTCTCGAGCAGGCGTCGGCCCATCGAGTAGGAGGGCTCGGCGGCGTCGACCAGTTCTCCGGCCCGCTCCAGGGCTTCGAGCGCCTCGACCGGACGCCCCAACTGGTTGAGGACCATCCCGAGCATCAGCAGGTGATCGGGCTCACCGGGCTCCAGCTCGTGGACCCGGCGGATCACCGGTATGGCGGCTTCGAGCTCACCGGTCTGCAGGACCATCATCATGCCGAGGTTCCGAGCAGTGACCTTGTGGTAGGGGGCGGCGTCGAAGGCCGCTCGGAAATGCTCGCGCACGTCCGCGACGGTGCGGCGGAACGACTCGATGGCCTCGGCGTGCGCCTCGCGCGCGGCGGCTCCCAGCTTGGAGTGTTCCTTGAACACCGCGACCCGCAGGTCGGTGTGCTCCGCGCGGAGCCGCGGCGCATCGAGCATGGCGAGACGATCCTCGACCATCCATGAGCCGGTTCCACGCGCCCGGGCCGCCTCCAACGTGGCACGAGCCGCATCGTGGTCCCCGCGCAGACCCTGGATCTCGGCGAGCTCCAGCGAGGTCTGCACCGCCAATGCAGGGTCGACGCGGTTCTCGAGCCGCGCGGCGAGTCCCTCGCACCCGCTGCGCAGTAGGGCATCGACGCGGTCGTCGTGCACGTCCTTGCCGAGCAACGCCAGCATGCGCACCAGTGCCAACGCCAACTCCGGGGCGTCCGGGTGTCGCTCCATCGCCTCGCTGAGCGACTCCACTGCGGCGGCCGGCCCATCGTCACCTCCACGCGCCCGGTGGATCCGCGCCGTCTCCAACTCCACCGCGATCGGATCGGCTCCGAGTTCACGAGCCCGTTCGACGGCCTCGAGGGCCAGATCCTGGTCGAACGAGTCGAGCGCCATCGCGATGCGGAGATGAGTGACCCAGGAGGACCCGTAGCGGGAACGGAACGTCGCGACCGCGCGGCGCAGTTCCTCCTCCTCGCCCTGCGCCGCCAGAGCGCTCACCAGTTCGCCGTGCAGGTGCTCCGACGCGCGCCCGGCCGACAGTTCGAGTGCGCTCCTTAGGGTCGAGGTGGCCAGCCGATATTCGTCGTGGGAGTCCTTCACCGTCGTACGCCGCAGGATCGAGATCGCGGCGATGAACAGGTCGAGGGGATCTTGCGAGGTCTCGGAGACCTGCAGGTCTTCGGCCGGCGAACGGCGATACACCTCAGCTCCGATGGCCTCGAGCGACTGCAGGATCGGATGCCGACGAAGCAGCTCCGGCCGACTCGAGAGTTCGCGGCGAGCACCCTCGGGATCCCCGAGCGTGGCGCGCACCAACGCCAACCCGGCGAGCGCCAGCGCACTGTCGGGATCGCGGGCGAGTGCCGCCTGGAACGGCTCGAGGGCCCGGTTGCGCAGCGCATCCTCGCGGACGAACAGGAACCCTGCGGCGATCGACCGACTCACCGCCGACTGGATCTCCGCCTCGTGCGCCGCCTGCGCCCGCGGCAGCTCGAAGGCGAGCCAAGATCCGATCGAGAGCAGCCCCAGCAGCAGGGCCACGGCCATCAGCCGCGCCGGCTCCTGCCGGAGCCAGTTCCAGACCCGCGCCGCGGGGCCGCGGGGTACGGCCTCGACCAATCCACCGAGACGAAACGCGCGGAGGTCCGCGGCAAACTGGGCTGGCGTCGCGTAGCGACGCTCCCGATCGGGGTCCATCGCCTTGTGGACCACCTCCGCGAGGTCACGTGGCACCCAGGTCGCGATCTGCTGACCGAGGCGCGGGACCTTGCGGGACTCGATGCACTCCAGGCTCTCCTTCGGCGAGCCGCTGGTGGGAGGGCGCAGCGCCAGGAGTTCGTAGAGCAGCGCCCCGAGCCCGTAGACATCGGTGCGAGCATCGAGGTCGGTCGAGCCACGGAGCTGCTCGGGCGAAGCGTACTGGGCCGTGCCACAGATCGAGTCGTCGCCTTCCCCGGTGGCCGCGTCCTCTGGATCGAGCGCGACGCCGAAATCGGACAGGTGCGGATTGGCATGCCGATCCAGCAGGACGTTCGACGGCTTGACGTCGCGGTGCAGGACCCCGGCGTCGTGCACCGACCGGAGGGCGCCGCCGATCTCCTCTCCGACGTGCGCGACCCACTGGACGTAACGGTCCCCGACCAACAGATCGACGACGTCGCATCCGATCAACGCCGCGACCACCGCCAGCGCCGGCTCGCCATCCCCGGAATCCGGGGCGCCCGCCACGCCCTCGACCACGTCGGCGAGCGTGCAGCCGTCGATGTAGTCGAGCGCCAGGGCGAAGCCGTCCTCCGACTCGAGCACCTGCAGGATGCCGACCACCCGGGCGTCGCGGACCCGCGCCATCGCCCGCGCCTCGAACAAGAAGCGCTGCCTCGACGCCGCCCGTGCCGCGAGGCCGCGCGGCAGCAGCTTCAGGGCCACATGACGCAGCAGCTCGGTGTCGAAGGCGAGATGGACGATGCCCATGCCGCCTCGACCGAGCTCGCGCTCGACCACGTAGTGGCCGACCCGCCAATCGAGCGCTGCCCCCTCCGGCGCGCCACCCGACGGAAGGCCGGGCGGCGGACCGTTCCACAGGGGAGCGAGGGTCTCCCGGTCGACGTGCAGCGTCTCGTCACAGGGCCGGCGCGATTCGGGAGTCATGGATGGGTCCCAGGCAAGAAAGTGTCGCCGACGACGAGCAGAGGGCCCGCACCGCGAGAACTCACCGAACACGTGTCGGAGGCGTCACCACCCGGCTCCGCGGCGCGGTTCCCGTCCGTTCAGGCCTGAAGCGCAGCGACGACCATCGAGGAACCAGATGTTCGCTCCACCCGGGCAAGACTCCAACCCCAGGACCTCCTCGACCGGTGGTTTCCCCAGCCTCGGTCACGCGGGCCGACCCGGCTTCGGCAACCGTCCGCGTCGGCCGGCGGTGGCCTGGCGCGACCGAGCCTGATGCACCGGGGGTCACCGGGTCTCGCCGATCCTCTGCGCCAATCGGGCCCGCGCCCGACGCCACGCGCTCGCCGCGGCCGGCGCAGTGGTCCCGAGCACCGCGGCGATCTCGGAGTAGGGCGCGCGCTCGATCCCGCGCAGCAGAACCAACTGCTGATCCTTCGGTGGCAGCGACTGCACAGCATCCCACAACAGCTCGGCACGCTCCCGGACGACGGCCCGTGACAGGGCCCCCGTCACGCTCGCGACCAGCACGTCGGACCGGCCATCACCGGGCAGGGCCCAGTCTCTACGGCGCGCCGCGCGGCCGATGAGGTCACGCAGCCGTCGCGCGAGCGTAGTCGTCAGGTACTTCGCGAGAACCGGAGTCCGCCGCCGGCCCCGGAGGTCCAGTGTGCCGATCCGCGGCAGGACCCGGAGCCACACGTCCTGGACCAGATCCTCGGGATCGCAGAGTCCGGCCAGCCTACCGCGCAGTCGCAGCCGAGCCTCGACCAGGAGCCACGGCGACCAGCGTTCGACCAGCGCCGCGACGCCGTCTGCCCGCCCCGCGACCGCGCGGGCCACCACCAGGGTGGTCGGATCGCCGCTCATCGACCCTCCTCCTCGGCGACCC
The DNA here is from genome assembly GCA_030432695.1 of bacterium. Classification (GTDB taxonomy): domain Bacteria; phylum Planctomycetota; class UBA1135; order UBA1135; family UBA2386; genus JAUILN01. The sequence goes on from JAUILN010000007.1 coordinate 527,629, forward strand.
CGCCGACGACCGCCCCATACGCAGCCTCGAGCCGTTCCACCTCGGTCGGACGCAGCGCCCGCAGGTCTGCTTCACGGACCTGCCGCAGCAGGCCTTCACGACTGGTCGGCCAGACCGCGACCCGGTTGCCGACCCCGGAGAGCAGGAGGCTCTGACCGTCTGGATGGAACGCGACGCGACGCGGTTCGACGTCGAGCGCGGCGTAGGCCAGCGACACGGCTCCGGTGGTCGCGTCGCAGAGCACCACCTCGCCACCGCTCGACCAGACGGCCAACGACTCGCCGTCCGGCGACCAGCACACACCCGCGGCGCCGTCGTCGAGGGGCGCGAGGTCCAGCACGGGTCGGCCGGCGCGGTCGAACAGCTCGACCACGCCACGCTTGCGCGCCACTGCGACTCGTTCGCCGTCGGGCCGCACCGCGATCCCGGCAACCAGGTCGTCGGTCCGACCCAGCACCGTCAGTTCGTGCGCCGCGGAGTCGACCAGCAGCGCGTCGCCCTGGTCCGAGACCGCCATGACCAGCTCCCCTTCCCCGACCCACTCCACCCAGGCGATCGGCCGGCCGAGGTTGGCGACGCGCTGGTCCCGACCCTCCAGATCCTGGACCGACACGTTGCCGTGCTCATCCCCGCAGAGCCAACGCGGCGCACCATCCGGGTTCGGATCGACGGCGAGGGCCCGCGCCTCGCTCGGCAGCTCGAAGCTCTTCACTCGCCGACCCTCGCGGTCGAACACGTAGACCTCGCGCGCGCCGAGCACCGCCAGATGGCGATCGTCGAGCACGGCAACCAGGTGGCGCGGGTTGTCCGCATCGAGTTCCAACGCACCGACGTCCACGACCTCGCCGGCGACGCCCCGCAGGTCGTGGAACCGCGCCCGCCGATCCTCGCAGCTCGACAGCAGTCCGGTTCCGTCGGGAGTGAACTCCATCAGCAGCGCATCGGTGCCCGCGGTGGGCAGCGTGGCCAGCAACCGGCCCTCGGGGAACGACCGCCACTCGATCGCGCGATGGCGCGCCACCGCGACCGACCGTCCGCCGGGCGCCAGCACCGCGCGCGCCGCCCACACACCATCGCCGCCGAGGTCGAGATCGCCTCGGGCATGACTCGCCCACAGGCGGACCGTGTGGTCGAGGCCGGCACTGACCACTCGGCCGTCGCGGAGCGCCCCGAGTTCGGTGACCCAGTGGTCATGTCCGGCCAACAGCCGGGCGGCGCGCGCCTGACCATCGTGGATCCACAGCGCCCGGTCTTCGCCACCACTGAGGATCCGACCATCGGCGGCCAGCAGGACACGCCGCACCGGCACGTGATGGCCGGGCAGCGGGATCGTCTTGCGGGTCTCTGCGAGATACAGCACGACGCCCTTGGAGAACGTGCCCAGCACGATCCGCGACAGGTCGGGGGCGACGTCGAACGACACCACTTCACCGAGGCCACTCACCTCACCGCAGATGCCGGAGCGCAGGTCTCGCAGGTGCAGACCGTTGCCCGCGCCCTCGCGGCGGACCGCGCCCACCGCCACCAGGCGCCCTTCGCTGGCGGCGACGAACCGCGGCCGCTGGTAGGGACGGCAGCGCCAATCGGCACGCACGCCCGAATCCGGATCGAGCGGCTCCGCCACGCAGAATCCGCCTTCGGTCGCGACCGCGACGTGGCCGGGATCCGCGATCCAGGCGACGCGAGCCGGAACGTCCGGGAGGCCGTCCAGGACCACGCGGCGGGAGCCGTCGGAGTGGACCAGCACCACGCGCCGATCCGCGGTCCCGAGCAACAGATCACCGGTCTCCGGACCGGCGGCCACCGCGCACACCGGCAGACCTTGGACCAGGACCTCGGTCCGCCCTGTCCGCAGGTCGACGCGCGAGACTCCCTCCGGCCCCGGAACCAACGCGGCCCCGCCATCGGCCTCGACCACGAAGTCGGACAGGGCCCGGTCGAGATCGGCGAGTTCGTCGAGGTGCGCCGCGCCCGACGCCTCCTCGGCGTCGCCCACCAGGATCCGTCCGTCGCCACACGCGACCACGAAGCGTCGGCCGCCCGGGAGCACCTCGAGGGCTCCGCAGACCGACTCGCCCAGATCCCAGACGCGGTCCTCCCGGAGTTCGCTCCAGGCCCGGTGCAGCGCGGTGAAGGCGCGCCGGGTACCTGCGCTCGACGGGTCTGAGCCCAGACCGGCATCGACCGCTCGTTGCGCGAGGTGCAGGCCGCGCCCGGGGGACCGCGGCGTCTCCTCGTCGCTCGCCATGGCGAGAGCCAGCGTCCGGCTCCGCCCCAGCGCCAGGCGGGTGGCGAGCTGCTCGCTCGCCAGCTCGGCGTTCAACGACCACATGCCGATCCACGCCGCGCCGACAACGACCAGGACGGCAGCCGACAGGCCAGCGGTCAGCGGATGCCGACGTGCCCAGCTCCAGGTGCGTCCCAGCGGCCCGCGCCGGCGCGCCAGCACCGGCTCCCCGCGGCGCAGGCGCGCCAGGTCGTCGGCGAACGCGGCGGCGTCGGGGTAGCGGGCTGCGGGCTCCTTGGCGAGCGCGCGCTCGAGGATCGCCGCGAGGTCCCGGTTCGGGCGAGTGACGACGGTTCGGTCGACCCGCGCCTCGGTCTCCAGGATCGCCCGCCATACCGACTCGGCCGTCGGTCGGACGGCGGCTTCGCCGTCGGGTCGGTGCCGCAGGAACGGATGCTGCAGCGTCACCAGCTCGTAGAGGGTCACACCCAGTGCGTGGACGTCCGTGCGGGCGTCGACCGCCTGGCCACGGATCTGCTCCGGCGCCATGTAGGCCGGCGTGCCGATGCGGTCGCCACTGCGGGTGCGCAGCGAGTCGCGGTCTTCGGCCAGCGCCAGCCCGAAGTCGAGGATCACCGGAAGGCCCGCAGTATCGAGCATCAGGTTCCCGGGCTTCAGGTCACGGTGGACGATGCCGAGCTGGTGGACCCGATGCAGACTGCGAGCCAGGGTCTCGAACACCGCGAGCAACGCGTCGTCGGCCACCGCGCCGCCAGCCGCAGACCGCCGCTCGGCGAGGATCGCGGCGAAGGTCCGGCCCTCCACGAAGCGCATCGCGATCCAGGCGAGACCGTCCTGCACCCCGCTGGCCAGCACCGGGCACACGCAAGGGTCTTCCAGCCGCGCCGCCAGTTCCGCCTCCCGCACGAAGCGCCGCAAAGCGCCTTCACCGAACGCCGGTCCGACCCGCAGCACCTTCACCGCGACGCTCCGGCCGAGCCGCGGATCACGCGCCTCCCAGACCGTCGCCTGACCTCCGCGGCCGACCTCGCGGAGCAGCTCGTAGCCGCCGAGGACCGGCGGCCGCTCGTCGCCATCAGGGACGACCGCAGCTCGAAGCCGGTGGTATTCCGCGACGATCCAGGTCTCGAAGCCTGGGAATCTGGCCAGGTGTTCAGCGAGCGATCGAGACCGGCCGTCGGCGAGATCCGCGTGGTACTGCTCCGCAAATGCGAGGAGCACGGCGTGGGGTTCGGCCTGGGATTCGGGATTGCGGCGAGTCATGGAATCGCCGGCCATCATGGGAGGGGGCGCTGAACACCGGCGTCGACCCATGGTCGTCCTGCCGCGTCCGGTAACCGGAAAGGGCTGCCCTCCCAGTTCGGGATCGTGACTCCGGACCGAGTTGTGGTCCGGATCCGGAGCGTGCTACCGTGTCGGACGAAGGAATCGCCGTGTCCCCCGATACGGCTCGCTACAGGGGTGCCTATCGGGCGGCACCTCGACCCCGTCATCATCTCGGTGCACCCCATGTCTCCCATTCGTCAGAGACTCGCTCTCCTCGTCACACTATTGCCCTTGGCAGGTTGCGGGCCCGCCGCGATCGGCGTTGGAGTCGGATCGATCGGTGGAGGCGGTGGAGGCGGCGACACGAGTTCCCTGAAGGTGGACGAACTTCGGGTCAACGGTACTGCGGACGTCAAGGAGTCGATCCTCCTTCTCACCGGCATCGCACACCCCGACGTGCCCGAAGGGGAAACCGCCAACGCGATCGTCGAGATGCAGTTCGCGCTGCGGGAGACGCCCGGGGAGTTCAAGACCCTCACGGCGAGCAGCACGGACGCACGCGTCGAGGATCTCGGCCAAGGCCGGCTTCGGATCTCGGGGATCTCGAAAGCGCCGAGCCCTCCGGTACTGCTGAGCTGGTCACACGGCGACCAGCTGACTCCGAGCGCCCCCGGGATCCTCGAATGGAGCGATGTCAGGATCCGCGCGGTGGGCAACCTCGAGTCGGCTCCGGAGGACCGGAAGAAGAACGACGTCGTCATTCAGACTCTCGTCTCACTCGGCCAGGAGACCGGGACCATCGCGATCACCTCGGTGGACCGACCCGAGGTTCCCGACGATCCGGGCCGCGCCGTGAACGAGCGCGACCTCGTGCTGCACGGCACCTACACGGATCGCTACTTCCGCAAGCTGGACGACGGCAGCTTCTTGTCGGACGAAGATCGCCTCACGATCGAAAACGCCAGGCTGCTCGTGCCGTCTCTCACAGGCGGAGACCCGACCCCGATCGACGTGGAGATGGTCGTTTCGATCGGGCTCCCGATGGACGATCCTGCGGGTCGCCCGTCCGGTGAGGAGTTCGTCTTCCCGTTCGAGGCCCGAATCCCGACGTTCGGCATCGTCGATCCCATGACCGGTGAGCGACGCGGATTGATCGCGCCAGGTCGATTCGACGAGTTCGTCGTGGAGTTCGACTACTCCGAAGCGCCCGCCGGGGGAACTCGCGCCACGGCTGCAGATGGCCTGGAGGTTCACCAGGTATCGCATTCCATCCAGGTGCCGCAGATCTTCGGCGAGCCGCCGGCCGTTACGAGCATCAACGTCAACGAAGAGGCGTTCGATCCAGGGCGACCCGACTACCTCATCCCGATCCGGGTCGAGGTGGCCAACCAGAGCGGCTACCCGGTCAACGTGCGGATCGGTCTGGCGGGGAACTTCGAGAGCAACAGCAACAGCGGCTCGATGCCAGCCACGCTGTTGGGAGTGCCCGATGGCGAACCGGAACCCATCGAACTCGTCATGGCGGCGGGTGAGCAGCAGAGCCTCTACGTCTACTGGGACGTCGCGGGAGACGCGGGATTCGGACTCGACCCAGGTCGACGGAACGAGCAGGACATGACGGGTTTCCTCGAACTCCTGCCGAGCCTTCTCGGTCGCGAGGATGAGGCGTCCCTCGGGCACCCGGTCGATGCGATGGGCCCTCAGGCCTCCGTGCCGCTCGACCTGAATACGCGCCTGTTCCCCCGGATCGGGCAGTCGGTCGTTTCCTCCGGACGCTTCCAGGTCACCACGAACGGTGCAGTGCGTGACAACGTGATCGTGGTTTCGGGATCGAACATCGCGGGCCACAACGGTCCGCAGGACGACCCCAACCGAACCCACGACATCCTGTTCACCAGCGACGTGAATTGTGAGCTGGATCCTCAACTTCCGGACAACCCGGCGGAGAGCGGCATCGGAGTGGTGCAGAGCTTCTCGGCGCTCGAGAGGGCGCTCGGTGAGAATCCGGTCCGCCTACTCAATGCGAGCCAGACCGGCTGCTCCTTCGGGTCCGGGATCACCGACATCGCCTCGTTGGACCTGAATCCCGACGGGCCTGACGCCATGATCATCTTCGGGTCGAACACCGAGTATGTCTCCTGGAGTTCGGCAACCGGAGCAGGCGTCGACCCGGAGGTGTCGGCGTTCGCTCAGATCAGCCGCCAGCGCATCGGTCAGAACTTCATGCGCCAGATCGGGAACTCGGGTACCGACGCCGTCCGCATGCGGCCCATTCCGATTGGTGACCGGGCCAACCGTGGCGTGCTGGGCGTCCAGTACGACCGGACGATGACGAGCAACTTCCCGAAGTACCCGATCACCGACTTCATCGTCGACATCGCGTGGCCCAATGACCGCGACGATCCTGGCGCCGGCTGGGCGATCGATACCGGCCGTCAGCGTTTCGACCTCCCCAATCCGGTTCTGGCGACCGACCGACATTTCCACTTCCGGCCCGCGCTGGTCGCCGGCGAGTTCGACGGTGATCTCCAGACCCGTGAGGTCCTGATCGCCAGCAGTGGTTCGGAACACCCAGACGCGCCCTCGCAAGGCCGTCGCTCCTTCATGCACCTGATCCGCTACGAGCCGGCGGGATCCGGATGGCGCGTGGCGAGCCAATCCGAGTTCTTTGCAGAGCTGGCGCCACCCGATCCCATTCCGGCCGATACGTACGTCTCCGAATGGCGGGTGACCAGGATCCCTGGTGAGGATGGTCACGACCACCTTCTGCTGGCCCGCGCGCTTCGGACCAAGATCCAGAACAGCAGCCAGGCGAGTGCGGGTGACCCCCCTCGCGGTATCGAGCTGTTCGAACTCACCAACCACGGTGGAGGAATGGGTGTCCTCGGCTCCCCTTGGATGCCCCTCGAGGGCAACGCCCAACTTCAGATCGGTTCCCGCAGTCGGACCGGAAACGGCGTTCCATCGGTCGGTCTACCCAGTACGTGGACCAACCGGGGTGGCCGCGACGACATCCGGATGGACCTCGCCGACGTCGAAGTCCACGACGTCGACGGGGACGGTCGGCCGGAGGTCTTCCTGGTGTTGGTGGGCACGCAGAACTTCAACAGCGAGCAGAACAACCGCGCGCGGCTCCTGATCATGGGTCGTACCTGGGTCCGACAGCGGGCGCTGGACGGCGATGCCGACGACGACCCGACTCTGCGGCGCCCGCTCTGGCGCCAGATGGTGGGACTCGATGACCTCGAGTTCGCGACCCCCGCCGAGGGAATTCCCGAGAGCGTGAGCGGCCGCGCATCCCTGCTGGACTTCGTGGATGTCAATGGCGACGAAGAGCTGGACTTCCTGTTCAAGGTCCAGCCCGTTGCTTCGAAGAGTGCCGATGAGGCACCCGGCGAACTCTGGGCGCTACCCTCGCTCCGCGGCGACCAGCCCGGGTTCGGAACGGAGCTGAACGCAGCTGGCGGCTCCATCCCGTCCGCCGGCACCGCTGCGGTCTTCGACCTGGACGGCGACGGGGTGACCGACATCCTCGCCAACGGCGACATGTTCATGGGCGCCGGTGACGCTCAAGGCACGGACCCGCGCTACATCCCGCGGGGACTGGGTCTCGTCGGGGACAGAAGCGGCCTCGCCAACTTCCTGGCGGACGCCCTCGTCGACCGAAGGACGCTCGAGCAGCGCGCGATCGATGTCGTCGCCTGGGGCACTCGGACCGGCCGGCCGGCCGCGGAACTGCAACGGATCCGGTACGAATCCCCGCCACGGGTGTTCCGCGTCAACTCGGTCCAAGAGTCGCTCGACTCCCTGCTGCCAACTTCGACCGCTGCTGAGATCCACTCTGTCCACAGTGTCCTGGTGGACCGCAGCGCTGCACATCGTGATCTGCTCTTCGTCGTGACGGACGGTTCCGGGAACGACCAGCTCCGGGTCCTGCGGCGCGACGCGAACGGCTACAGCGAACTCACCCGGGTCAACAACGTACGCTTCCTCGCGACGGTGCGTACTTCGTTGCAAGCCTCCGAGATCCCATCGGATCCCTGGCGCGACGACGTGCCCGAGTTCGTCGTCGTTGCCGCGCCGGAGACCAATCGACTCCGATTGCTCGACCCGGCACGTGACTATCAGCACGTCCAGGGATTCTCGATCGGCACTTCCGAGGATCGGATCACGGGGATCGTGACCGGACGATTCGTCGGAGATTCCGCAGACGACATCCTCGTCATGACCCAACGTGACGTGTCCGATCCACGCATCGCCGACGCGGCCACCCGGGTCTTCGTCCTGTGGCAGCGTGGACCGCTCGAACTGGTCCCGATCTCCGACCAGAGCAGCAGGCCGAACCGCCCGGTCGTCCAGTATTACGAGTCAGCTCGGTCGTTGGCCGTGGGCAATGCGTTCGGAGAGTCCGATGCCGAGTCGCTGGTGGTGAGCAGCCGGTCCCGCCGGTTCCTGCAACCCATCGCCACGGGAACTGCTGACGAACCCACCGTGCGCATGGCCGTCTCGACATCCCTCCTCTCCGGCGGAATCACGGTTCCGGAATCCGCAACCCTGATGGACGCCGACGGGGACGCCCGTGCGGAGGCGTACTTCACGGAGCCGGGCCCGACCCCGTCGGTTCTCCGGTTGCGCCGCGGCGCCCTGGACCGGTGACCCGAGGCTGAATGGACGTCTGCCTTCCCTACTCCGGAGGCGGACGGGACGGCATCCCGCGAGTGGGTCCTGGAATCGCCCTTCCACTCTGCGAGACTCCGCCCGATGCCCAATCCGCTCGCTGACGAGCTGCAGACCGACCGCCGCGCGCGCCCGAGTGCGCTGGTGATCTTCGGGGCGTCCGGAGATCTGACCCGCCGCAAGCTGGTGCCATCGTTGATGGGCCTCGCCCAGGACGGCCTGCTGCCGCCCGGCTTCGCGGTGGTGGGTTTCGCGCGCCGCGACTGGAGTCAGGCCGAGTTCCGCCGCCGCCTGGAGGAAGGTGTCGAGGCTCACGGCCGCGAGGGCGCGGGCGACGCCTTCGCCGAGTGGCAGGGTCGCTTCTCGTACTTCGAGGGCGACTACGACGACCCCGAGTCCTACCGGAAGCTCGCGGTGCACCTCGACGAGGTCGACCAGCGGCAGGGCACTCAGGGCAATCGGATCTTCTATCTCGCGACGCCACCGGCGGCGTACCAGACGATCCTCGGTCATCTGCACGAGAGCGGGCTGTCGACCGAGACCGACACCGGTCCGGCCGGCGGGACTTTCGCGCGGGTGATCGTCGAGAAGCCGTTCGGCAAGGACCTCGACACCGCACAGGCGCTCAACGCGCAGGTCCTGGCCGGCTTCAACGAGCACCAGGTGTTCCGCATCGACCACTACCTCGGCAAGGAGACGGTCCAGAACATCCTGGCGCTGCGGTTCGCCAACTCGATCTTCGAGCCGCTCTGGAACCACCACTACATCGACCACGTGCAGATCACGGTCGCGGAGTCGATCGGCATCGAGGGCCGCGGCGGCTACTTCGACAATGCCGGGATCATCCGCGACATGATCCAGAACCACCTGCTGCAGGTGCTGACCCTGGTCGCGATGGAACCACCGGTGTCGAGCAGCGGCGACTCGATCCGCGACGAGAAGGTCAAGGTGCTGCGAGCGATCCGCTCGCTCACCCCAGAGAAGGTCGCGGCCAGCACGGTCCGTGGTCGCTACACCGCCGGCTGGTCGCGCGGCGAGGCGGTGCCGGGCTATCTCGACGAGGAAGACGTGGCCGCCGACTCGACCACCGAAACCTACGCGGCGGTGAAGCTGTACGTCGACAACTGGCGCTGGGCCGGCACGCCGTTCTTCCTGCGCTCGGGCAAACGCCTGCCGCGGCGCGTGACCGAGATCGCGATCCACTTCCACCGCCCGCCGCACCTGCTCTACGGCGACATCCACCGCAGCAAGCTGCACCGCAACGTCCTGCTGCTCCGCGTGCAGCCCGACGAGGGGGTCTCCCTACGCTTCGGCTCCAAGGTGCCCGGCCCGCACTTCCAGATCCGCGACGTGCGGATGGACTTCAGCTACGGCAGCGAGTTCGGCAGCCGCTCGGCGGACGCCTACGAGCGTCTGCTGTTCGACGCGATGCTCGGCGATCCCACGCTGTTCGCGCGGCGCGACGAGGTGGAAGAAGCGTGGCGCATCGTCGACTCGATCGTCGAGGGTTGGTGCGCTTCGGAAGGTCGACCCGCGGACTACGAGGCGGGAACCTGGGGGCCGGAGGAGGCCGAGGAACTGCTCGGGCCGGCCCGCGAGTGGCGCCGGCCCTGAACGGGCTCCCGGCGCGCCCCGCCGCTACTTCATGCGGCTACTGCTTCATGCGGCCGCTACTTCTTGACCTGCGGAATCGCGTAGACCGGCACCTTCGAGTTCCGGATCACCTCTTCGACGACGCTACCCATCACCAGGCGGCTGAGGCCCCGGCGCGCGTGCGTGCAGATCGCGATGATGTCCACTCCGTTGGCATCGGCGTAGTTCAGGATGACTTCGGGGATCTCCTCGCCGACCTGAGCGACCAGCTCCAGATCGATCGACGAGTCGAACCGCTCACGCAGTTTCTCCATGTCCTTGCGCGCAAGGTCGAGCTGTTGTTCGTCACTCGGAATCGGCACCGGCGAGACGAACGGTGTGCCGGTCGCGTGATGATCCATCGACGGCAAGACGTAGAGCAGGCTGACCTTCGCACCGAGCGCCGCGGCGAGGTCGTTGACCGGCTCGAAGGCCTGGAACGACTCCTCCGAGAAGTCGGTGGTCAGCAGGATGTGCTTCTTGTTCTGGGTCATGTGAGCCACCCGCCCGGAGCGACCGGGCGTCTCCGCGGAGGATAACCCCTGAGCCGGTTCCGGATTGCAGGGATCCGCACCAGCCGATGGGGGCCCGGAGCGCCCGCGACCGGCACGAATCCGGATCTCTGGGAGGCCATTCGTCCGTGATAGACTCGAGCGTGCCGTCCGCCGCTCGGTCCGGCGCTGCGGCTATCCGGTTCGACTGCAGGAAGCTCTCCCATGGATCGCGAACGACACATCGTCGAACACGAACGTCCGGTGGAACTGCACGACCTGGAGCAGTGCCTCCGCAAGCCCTGCGATGGTCAGGTTCTCGAGGTCACCCCGACCGAGGAGGAGAGCACGCGGCCGGTCTACCGAGCCGTGACGATGAACCTGGTCGCGGTCGCGCCAGCCGCCGACGAGTCGCTGCTGCATGCCGGTTTCCGCAAGCTGTTCCGCACCAATCCGTGCATGGCCTTCCTGGTGCTGATGACCGAGGGCCGCCAGCCGATGCGCGCGTCGTTCTCCACCGTGATCGAGGAGAGTCGCACCAGCCGGACGGTGCTGCTGGAACAGATCACCCTGCGCGTTCCACAGCGCGATCCCGCCGCGATCGCGAGCATCGTCCGACCACTCCTGGTCCACGACCTGCCGACCCTGACCTTCTGGGCTTGGCGACTGCCCCGCGATCCCGAGGCGATCAACCACCTCGCCAGCCTGGGTGATCTCCTGGTCTTCGATTCCGCGCTGTTCGACGACCCTGCGGCCGACCGCGCTCGCCTCCTGAGCGACGAGTTCCCGAGCAGTGTGCAGCCCTGCACAGACCTGGTCGAGCACCGGCTCGCGCCCTGGCGTCGCGCCCTCGCCGAAGCGCTCGAACACGCGCACTGGCCACCCCTCACACCGGCTCGAGCGACGATCCATCACACCGGCGGGCGCGGCAATCTGGCGGCAGCCGAGCTGCTGGCCGACTTCATGGCGGAGCGACTCGGCGCGGAGGTCCGGCTGGAGAACCGCTGCAACCCACACGCGCCGAGCTTCGAGCCCTGCCGGGTCGAACTGCGGTTCGACGATTGCCGCATCGTCGTCGCGCACCGTTGGCCCGCTGCCCACCTACGCGTCGACGTGACGCTGGAAGACCGCTGCCTCCTGCCGTTCACGGTGGTGTCGCGCGCCGCGTCCCGCGCCGAACTCCTGGCGAGCGCCGCGGCACAGTTGGACAAGGTCGTGGTGTAGGAAGCCGTGACCCCGGCCTCGGGGATTTCCCGAGCCGCGAATCGGCCCGGCTCCTCCAGTCGGACGCCGTGTGACGACGATGCCGATCGAGGAGCGCGTCGCGGCAGACATGAAGGGCATCGTCTTCACGGAGTTCCTCGAGCTGATCGAGCAGCGGTTCGGCCTGGAGATCGCCGACCGGGTCCTGGAGTCGACACCGCTCGCGTCCGGCGGGGTCTACACCGCAGTGGGCAGCTACCCGCACCAGGAGCTGGTGGCGATGGTCTGCAGCCTCGCGGAGATCACCGGCGAAGCTCCGGCCGATCTTCTCCGCACGTTCGGACAGCACCTGTTCGGCCGCTTCGCAGCGCTCTACCCGGCGTTCTTCCACGGCGTCGACGACGGTCTCGAGTTCCTGTGCCGGGTCGAGGACCACATCCATGTCGAGGTGCGCAAGCTCTACCCCGACGCCGAGCTTCCGAGCTTCGAGTACCAGCACGAAGACGACCGGACGACGATTCTCTACCGCTCCCGCCGGCACTTCGGAGACCTCGCCGAAGGCTTGATCCGGGCGTGCCTGGAGCACTTCTCGACGCCGTGCCACGTCGAGCGAACGGACCTCGACGACGAGGGTGCCGAGGTCCGTTTCGAGCTGACCCCGGCCGATCGGTCGTGAAGATGACCGCCGAAGGCGTCCACGAGCGTCGGGCAGCACGCGAACGCGCCGCACGCAAGCAGGCCGAAGCGCTGCTCGAGCAGAAGAGCCTCGAGCTCTACCTCGCCAACCAGGACCTGACCCGCGCTCGCGACGAACTCGAGCTGCGCGTTGCCGAACGCACGCGAGAGCTGCAGCAGGTCAACAGCGAGCTGCGGAGTGCCAAGGAAGCCGCGGAAGCCGCGAGTCAGGCGAAGACCACGTTCCTCGCCAACATGAGTCACGAGATCCGCACGCCGATGACCGCGATCCTCGGCTACGCCGACCTCGCTCTCGACCCCACCGAGACCAGCGAGCGCCGCTTCGAGGCCGCGGAGATCATCAAGCGCAACGGCGAGCACCTGCTCGAGATCCTCGACGACATCCTCGACCTGTCGAAGCTCGAGGCCGGCCGTGTCTCGATCGAACGGATCCCGGTCGATCCGGTCGAGATCCTCGAGGACGTCGTCGACCTGATGCGGGTCCGCGCGGCTGCCAAGGCCCTGAACCTGACCATGGAGCCGCGCAGTCGGCTCCCGCGCGCGGTGCTGACCGACCCGACGCGCCTGCGTCAGATCCTGGTGAACATCGTCGGCAACGCGATCAAGTTCACCGAGGTCGGATCGGTGACGCTCATCGGCGAGTTCTTGGCCCCGAGCGGTGCCGGCCGCCTTCGCATCCACGTGGTCGACACGGGGGTCGGGATCCCGTCCGAGAGATTGGAGAGCATCTTCGCGACGTTCGGCCAGGCCGACACCACGACGACGCGCTGCTACGGTGGAACCGGCCTCGGCCTCACGCTGTCGCGAAGACTGGCCCGTCTGCTCGGCGGCGAGATCGAGGTGAGTTCCCAGGTAGGCCTCGGCAGTCGGTTCTCGGTCGAGATCGATGCTCCCATGGTCAGGGAACACGGCTTCCATCGGCCGCACCCGGCCGCCGAGACCGCGGCCCTTCCACCCCGACCCGCGCACGACCACGACCTCCGAGGTCTCAAGGTGCTGTTCGCCGAAGACGGACCCGACAACCAGCGCCTCATCTCCCACCTTCTGCGCCGCCGAGGTGCAGTGGTCGAGATCGTCGACAACGGTCGCGACGCGGTGGCGCGCGTGCTGGACGCCCCGCCGCCTGGCTACGACGTGCTGCTGCTGGACATGCAGATGCCGATCATGGATGGCTACCAAGCGGCAGCGACGCTCCGCGCGGGGGGTCACACCGGCCCGATCCTGGCACTGACCGCCAACGTCCTGCCCGTGGATCGCACGCGCTGCCTCGCCGCCGGCTGTGACGACTACGCCTCGAAGCCGATCGACGTCGACGACCTGTGCAGCAAGCTGGCCCGGCTCACCGGACGGGCGAAGCCAGGAACGTGATCGATCACCGGAGGTGCCGGACGTCGGCGGCGAACTCACGACCGATCGAGGTATTGCGGCGGATCACCGACGCCAGGGTCTGCGCCTCGACCAGGACCTGGACGCTGCGAGGCAGGTGGTTCTGGTACCAGAACCGGACGCCATCGCGGAGTGCCCGGACCTGGCGGATCAGCACCGAATGCACCAGCTCGCCGATCAGGGCTCCGGGCAGCGGATCCTCGGCGAGTCCACCGATCCACGCGAAAGGAAGTCGTGCACCGCGTCGACGACCATTCCGTCGATCTGCTGTGCCCGCTGCGCCGCCAAACCACGGAGCAGCGACTCGTTGCCGCGCAGTTCAGCGACGCTGGTCCCGCGAACGCACCGGAGACTCGCTGCGCAGGAGAGCGGGCCGGGACTTCAGCGATCCGCGGCGCGCAGGAAGGTGATCGGAATCCGGAGACTCGCGGAGACAGGCTTGCCGTCGCGCAGCTGCCGGATGATCGGATCTTCCGACTCGGCGGGAATCTTCGACAGGCTCACCTTGCCCGCGCCGCCGAGCTTGCACGCATCGACGACCTGGACGAGCGTGCCGGCCGCGACCGCGGAGTCGGTGCGGATCAACACCTCGAAGTCGTCGCCTTCGGTCTCCCCGCGTAGCCGACGCACCAGCGTCTCCACTGATTCGATCGGCACGACCCGGCCTGCGTAGACCACCTTGCCGGTGCGGGAGATGGCGAGGAGTGGCGCGGGACCTCGATCCCCGGTGGCGTCCCTCGACTCGGATGGAGCCGCATCCCGAAGCGCCGAGCGCCGCTGAACCGCCGCGGCTTCTCCGAAGCGACCCTGCGGCGACTTGCGGGTCGCAATGTCCAGCGCGCTCGCCCGCAGCAGATCGAGTCGACCGGTCCGGGCGCGATCGGTCGCGGGCGATTGCAGCAGCTCGAGCGTCTCCTCGTATCGATCCGCCTTCAGCAGCTCGATCGCGGAACGCAGCGGCTGGCCCTCGGCGGACCGACGAGGGTCCGGCACCAGTGCGTCCAAGTCGACTTCGTCCAAGTCGACCGGTGGGCTCTCCGGCGGCAGCTCGGGTGGCTGGAGCGGCCGCACCGGATCTTGGACCCTCGCGTCAGGCGCCGCGGATGCGATGCGAGCCGGGACGGGCGCGAGCGTCAGCAACGCGATAGTCCCCGACAGATAGGCAGCGCGTGTCCACGCAGAGAGTGGGACGAGGGAGCGTTCCGACATGATCCTCTGAATCCTCCAGGTCATCGCACCGGCTCCGCCCGCACCGGTGGCGAGTCGTGGCATTGCCGCACCCCGCCCACCGGCCAGCAGGGCGACCGTCTTGATCAGGGCCTCGGCGTAGGTCGCGGGGCCTTCGCTGCCGAGATGGCGCAGCACGCGCTGGTCGCAGCTCGCCTCCTCGGCGAAGCGCAGTTCGGTCCGGAACCACCAGACGAGCGGCAGCCACCACCAGACTGCGAGCGCCGCCGCCTCCAGCAACCGAATCCAGTGATCACGGCGGACGTAATGCGTGAGTTCGTGCAGGAGCACCGCTCGCAGCTCGGTCGGGGACAGCTCGTCGAGGAGACCCCGAGGCAGGACCAGCGAACCCGGGATGGGCCAGATCGCCGGAGAGACGGCTGCCTCGAGGACCCGCACTCGCGGCGGGTCAGAGAGTCCGAGCTCCGCGGCCGCGGCGAGCACGGCAGCCGACAGTCCCTGATCCGCCGCGGCGGCAACGCGTAGCCGTCGATGAAAGGACCACGCCCCGAGCGCGGTGCCGAGCGCGACCACCAACGCGCCGAGCATCCACACTGCGACGAGGACCTCTGCGAAGCTGACGACGGTAGCATCGGCGGCGAGCGGATCGACGAGTCGATCCGGAGGTGCGAACTCGAAGCTCGGCATGCCTCGCTCCGAAGTCCGGAATGCCGGAGTCTCGTCGGCAACATGCGTCGGCAGCAACGGCACCTCGAACAGCGGCGGAACGAGGAGACCGAGGAACGCCACGCACCACAGCGAATGGCCGAGTTCGCTCCGACCCAACCTGCGGGTCGAGACCCAAGCCGCAGCTGCCACGCCGAACACCACGCCCGCGTGGACCAGGATCGACAGCGGAGTCACGACCGCTTCTCCCGTCGGGAGTCGAGCTTCTCCACCAGCTCGCGCAGACGCAGCACGTCCTCTGCATCGAACTTGCCACCCGAGACGAGCTGGGTGAGCAGCGAGGTCATCGATCCGCCACACAGGGCATCGGCGACGTCGCGCAAGCGGCTGTCGATCAGCCTCTCCCGGCTCACCCGGGCCCGGAACACGTGGGGTACCGAACTGCGGGATCGCGCCACCAGCTTCTTGGCCTCCAGCCGCTCGAGGAGCTTCTGCACCGTCGCATACTCGCTGGTGCTGCCCGCCTCGTAGAGCCGGTCGGTGATCGCCCGGATGGTGGCCCGGTCTTGCTCCCAGAGGACCTCGAGGACGGCCAGCTCGGCTTCGGTGACGTGTGGACGGGACTTCGACATGGGATTACTCAGTCAGGTCGTCTGAGTCTGAGACGTCCTGACTGAGTGCCACAACCCCCTGACCCCGATCGGTCACAAGCTGCGGATCGAGCCGGTGGCGGCATGCAGGAACTTCAGTCCGCCGCGCGAGACCACCCGGCCCTGGACCTCGACCGGCAGGGCGACGAGGTCCAGAACCGCATCGTTCAACGCCTCGCCCTCCGGGCCGACCAGCACGTAGTGTTCGGGTCCGTCGTCCGTGCGCACCAACAGGATCGGCGGCACGCCACCGCGGATGCAGTGGATCGCGCAGGCGCGATGCGGCTTGAGGACTCCGGGGTTCATGACGCCGAGATAGCACTTGGAGTCGACGATCTCGCCGCGCAGCGTCGCTTCCCCAAGCTCCTCCTCGACAACGAGTGCCGCGTCGCGCGCGACCGCCCGGTCGGCGGTGGCGACGACCGAGTCGGGAGCGACCTCGAGCATCGCCTGGCCCTGGCCGTCGTGGATCAGGGTGCCGCGCAGGGACACCTCGCGAAGGTTCAGCTCGCGCGCCGTGGTGGGATCGAAGCCGTACTTCCA
The DNA here is from genome assembly GCA_030432695.1 of bacterium. Taxonomy (GTDB): domain Bacteria; phylum Planctomycetota; class UBA1135; order UBA1135; family UBA2386; genus JAUILN01. Next base: position 544,275 of record JAUILN010000007.1, read on the forward strand.
CTCGTTCACGAGCAGCACGACCCGCGCACCGGTCGTCGCCTCGGGTTTGGCCAGCAGCAGCATCGGCACTGGATCGCCGACCAGCACCCCGCGGTACTCCGACACGTTGCCGTAGTCGAACCACGCGCTGCGGATCGTCGACTGCATCGCCGCGAGTCCGGCACCGAGCCCGCCCACGCTCAGCGCGAGCACCAGCACGCCCCGCTTCACGAACGCCAGCTCTCCGGCGGGCCGCTCAGGGGCGGCGCCGACGAAGAACGGTCCGTCGTCGGCCGGCGCCGGCAGACCGGCTTCGATCCGCGCCGGCTCGACGTAGGTCCCGGGAGACTTGGGGGTCGGGTCGACGAACACCTTGCCTCCGACCACCCGCACCTCGAAGGTCGGCAGCTTCTCGGTGAACGGCGCCGGCGCCGCGCCGGTCGCGGGTTGGTACTGGTAGCCGTGCCACGGGCAGGTGATGCACCCGTCGATCACCTTGCCCTCGCCGAGCGGTCCGTTCTGGTGCTGGCAGACGTTCGAGACCGCGGACACCTTGCCGTCGTAGCGGAACACCGCGACGCGCTCGCCGCCGATGCACGCGATACGAGCGCGGTCCTCGGCGATCGCGTCGATGGGGCAGACCTCCACGAAGCGATCGGGCAGGGACTCCGACCGGCTCGCGTCGACGCGACGCTCCTGCGCCGCCGCTCGCAGGTGCAGGATCGCCAGGGTCGTGAACCCGGCGACGAACAGCAGCACGTATCCCGGATGCAGCTCGGCCTGCAGCACCCCGAACGCCACGTGGATCAGCAGCGCGGCGTAGGCCACGTACACCCCCATGTGCAGCGCCTTCCACATCGGCGCGGTGAGGTTGCGGAGCCAGAAGTCATGGCTGGTCGCGGCCAGCGCGAACAGGATCAGCAGGGCCACGAAGCCGAAGGCCTGGAACGGGAAGCTGCCGAGCGTCGCACCCGCGTCGGTGGTGAACACCGAGACGATCGGGTTGGCATCGCTGCCCACGTGGTAGGTGGCGATCGCCAGCACGGCGTGCACCAGACCGAGGAGGAACATCGTCACGCCGAGGTGGCGGCGGTTGTAGAGCAGCGGCAGGAAGCGCCGGTCGACACGCGCGAGCGGACCGATGCCGAGGATCACGTGCAGCAACACCAGCCCCCCGGCACCGGTCGCGCGCATCATCAGGATCTCGGGCGTGGCGGCGGGCTCCAGCGCGAGGCTCACGCCCAGGAAGACCACGATCCAGGCGACGACCAGGCCGAACAGCACCAGGTCGTGGCGCTTCTTGAAGCGGTTCCAGCTCACCGCGGCGTAGCCGACGCTCATCGATTGCCCTCCACGGACGTCGTCGAGGGTGAGTTCGCCGGCGTGCGGAACCACAGTGCGTAGCCGCAGACCACCGGCAACAGGATCGCGAGGACGATCCAGACCGCACGGTGCACGTTTCGATGGGAGCGCAGCATGGGATCACCTCGCGGCCCGGCGGTGGGCATTGGACTCGATCGGGTCCCGCTCGCTGCGGATCCAGCGCTTCAGCAAGAGCGGCCAGAACAGCGCCGCTCCGGGAATCAGTACTGCGCGAAACCCGGCGCCTGCCCCGCGAGCGCCAGGGTCGATCCGGCCGGCACCGACGCATGCGAAAGGCACCGCGAACAGCAAGCCGAGGCCCAGATAAGCGCCGAGCACGGCGAGAAGCCCTTCGATCGTCGTCATGTGGAGGCTTGACGCCGCCGCGGCGTCGAGGGAGCAGAGGAGGGGAGCCCAGACACGATGGGACCTGTCACGATGTAGCCGGTCACGAGTTCCGTAGCCGCGGACCACTACCCGGCCGACGGTGCCGCAGCGGCATCTCGGAGACCGCGCCGCGCGCGGAGTCCCCGGCGTGCCGACCGTACCATCTCGCCCACGGTGCCGCGGTGATCCCGTGGAGGAATACGCTCAGCAGCACCGTCGTCGCGACGACCGCCAGCACGTCGTTGACGAGCGGCATCTCGGAACTCTCGACCACCACCAGGGCGAACAGGATCGACGCGATGCCGCGCGGGCCGAACCAGGCGAGGAACGCCAACGTGGACCAGTCGAGTCGCTTGCCCCGCAGACTCAGCCAGACCGGCACGCCACGGATCACGGTCAGGCTCAGCAGGGAGTAGCCGAGGATGGCCGCATCGAAGCGCTCGATCGCCACCGGCGCCAACAGGGCCCCGAAGGCCGCGAAGGTCAGCAGACTCAGCAGCTGGCCCTCGGACTCGCCGAACTCGACCAGCGTGTCGCAGAGATCGTTCGCGGTGTTGCCGAGCACCGTGCCCGCCACGAACGCGGCCAGGAAGCCGTTCCCACCCAGAAGCTCCGCGGTGGCGAACGCCAGCACCGCGAGTCCGAGGGTCGCGAGCGACGCGAAGTGCGCACAGGCCCGCCCAGCGCGGATCGCTCCCGAGAGCAGGTATCCACCCACTCCACCGACGACCGCACCCGCGAGGGGACCGAACGTGACCTGCAGGGCCGCGAACCGGAGCCAGTAGCTCGCCGTACCGTCCCCATCGGCGTGGCTGGCATCCACCGCGTAGATGCACAGCAGGACCACCGGCAGCGCGATGCCGTCGTTGAGCCCGCTCTCGACGTTCAAGGTCTGACGGATCTTCACCGGCACGCTCGGGTCGCTGACCACTGCCTGACCGAGCGCCGCATCGGTGGGCGCGAGGATCGCCGCGATCAGCGCGACGACCGGCCATCCGAGCTGCGGGAACATCAGACCGCCCAGCACCGCACCGAGCACGATCGTCAGCGGCAGACCGATCCCGAGCATCCGCACCGGAAGATCATGCTCCCGCCACAGCATCCGCAGGTCGATGCGACTGGCATCGGTGAACAACACGAGCACCAGCGTGATCTCGGCGAGCATGTGGACCCACTCGCGGTGCTCCTCCAGCTCGAAACCCATCGGCTGTCCGTAGGCGAGCAGCAGGCCGAGCGCGGTGAACCACATCGGCGCGGTGAGGACCGAGCCGGCGAGACGGTGGGACCAGAGCGCGAAGGCAAGCAGGCCGAGGGAGAGGCAGACCAGGACGAGCATGGTGGCGGATCACGAGCCGCGTGCTGGTGCGCCACTCTACGGGGTTCGCGACCCCGACCGGTGGATCCTTCCCCGCTACGCCTCGTGGTGTGATTCATCCCGATGGGGCATGTGATCCGCGAGAGACTGGCGTCGCCGGCAAGGCGGACCACCGCAGGCGTGTTGGCGGACACGCCGAGCATGGCCCAACGAAGCCGGCGGCGTCAGGATCTGCGGATACTGCCCCATATGGGTGAATCGGACCATCAGGACCCGATTCGCATCCGCGCGGATTCGCTCAGCACGATGCCCCGCGGATTTGCCGCCGGATCGAGGACCACCGCCTGCAGGAACAGTTCGACCCCTTCCAGGGCACCGTCCGAAGGCACAGGAATGGACCAGACCGCCCGACCCTGCTCGTTCTGCAGCCGGACGTCCCACTCCGCGCTGGTGCGCTGAAGACAACCAGGCATGCCGATGCGCGTCAGGTCGATGGGCAAGGGGACTCCCCCAGGTGAACTCGCATCGGAAAGCCCGATCAGTCCCCAGGTGATCGCGAGTCGATGGGTCGGGAGGGGCGCGATCTCACAGACGAAGGTCTCGCCGAATCGCGGCAGGCTGTCACCGACGGCGGCGAGCCCTGCGGTCCCCGCGCTGCCCGTGCAACCTGCGCCGTGGAATCCAAAGGAAGCGGGCGAACTCTCGGCGTCGAGATCAAGTGTCCAGTAGGGCCCTGTGGCATCGCCGGAGAACGCCAGCACCCTACCGGTGTCCGGATCCTGAGACATGGACACGAAGTACGAGCCCGGCGGCAGGTCCGGGGCAGGAGTCAATGATGTCCAGCGCCCCGCTCGCCACAGCCGCGTTCGGTTGGTTAGCCCAGAGGAGCCGCTCTCCGCATAGGTCCCCACGATTCCGCCAACATCGGCATCCGCGCCGAAGGCGACGCCGATGAGGAACGAGATCTGCCCGACCCAGCGGGTGACCCACTGGTTGCCATCCCAGCTCCACATCGTCTCGAATCCTCCCCGCGCCAATGAGCGCACGACGATCTCGCCATCGAACGAATTCCACAGCGCGGCGGAGACATCGGCGGGCCTGGGATTGTCGAGGAAAGGCGTCCAATCCTGAGCGCTCCACCGCCACATCCTCGAGCCGTCGGACTGCGCGTCGAACAGAAACACATCGCCGCGCACCTCGTCCGTCACCAGTACGGGTCGTGAAACGCCGTCGGGTCTCGTGGCGGTCGCGACTGCTTGCCAATCGGCGCCGTCCCAGAGCCAGGTATCATCGAGGACCCCGCCTCCGAATTGGTCGACGACACCGCCGAACAACAGAAGCCCGCTCCCCGGAAGGTGCGTCATTGCAGAGAGAAACCGCGCCGACGGGTGATGGGCCGGTTGTAACTGACGCCAGGCGCCGTGGCTCCACGCCCAGGTCTCGTCGAAGATCGGTCCCGAGAAGATGTTGAGGTCGCGTCCTCCGAACTGGATCAGCTCCTGTCGTACGGGGTCCACCGCGAGCGCTTGGAGCCTGATCGCCGCTGGTCGCTGACCGACGGTCACGGGGTCCCATCGCGGCGACTGCGAGACGACCCCCGACGGCGCGAGCATCACCAGGGCGGCGAGGAAGAACGAGGAACGATCAAGACTGGTGCACATGGAACAGGCGACTCCGGTTCAAGAGGTTCCCAGTCGAACGACCAGACCATTGGACATGGTGGCGCCGAGAGCGTGAATCCCTGGATCGAGCGCGAAGGCCTGCAGATAGACCTCCGCGCCGATGAGTGTCGGATCGAACGGTATGGGGAAGGACCAGCGGGCGTAGCCGCCGAGGTTGTCGAGCGCCGTGTCGAGTTCGGCGCTCACCAGCAGGGAGCAACCGGGCATGCCGATCGGCGCGAGGTCGATCGGCAGCGGCGTTCCTCCGACACGATCGCGGGAGAATCCGATCAACCCGAAGGGCGGACTGAGTCGGGAGACCGGCAGCGCGCGGATGCGCAGCTCCAGGCTCTGGCCCAGGATCGGCAAGGATCCCTCGATCGCATGCAGGTCGGGGGTGCCCCTCGAGCCCGCGCAACCGATCCCGAACCGGTCGACCGCCGAGGCCTGGTCGGCGCCCTCGAGCAGCCAGGTTTCGTCCAGCCAGGCGGAACTGCTTCGCCGCCCTCCGAAGAGCAGCATGCCAGGACGCGGAACGCGTACGGCACAGACCGATTGCCGAGAACGCGAGTACCCCTGATCACTCCCGACCAGCACCGTACGCAGCCGAACACCGTCCCAGTGAATGACCGACCTCCCCACGCTGCTCCTGTCCAGGGGCTGGATCAGCAGCCCGTCACCTGCCGGATCGGGCAGCAGCGTCGCGGCCCCGAACAGATTGGAGCGGCCAACCCCTCCGAGGACCCGCTGCCAGGTGGTCCCGTCGAACTCGTGGATCGCGACGCTCTCCGCGCCGGCGGACCCCTCGATCGCCAGGGCGACGAAGCGATCCCGACGCGGATCGAATCCACCCGAGACCACTCTCGACGGAGCGCCGGCGGCCGCCCATGAGTGCCACGCCGAACCGTCGAAGCTCCAACCACTCCACGTCCGGTCGTCGGTCTCCACGGCGTGAACGGTATGGCGCAACGCATCGTGGAAGACAGTCGGCCGGTACAGCGCCACCGGCGGCGAAGGCAGCTGGCTCCAATCGTTGCCATCCCATTGCCAGGTGGCCCTCCAGACTGCATTGCCGACCCAGCCGCCGACCAGGATCACGCGGTCGTTGGTGGCGTCGTAACAGATGCCCTGTCCACGCCGCCGGGACGGCGCATTTACCGGGTCCAGCCGTCGCCACCCGGCGGCATCGCGGAGCCAGGTGTCACCCAGCTCCACCGAGTCCGCGCCGAGCCCTCCGAAGAGCAGCACCTGGTCACGCGAGGGGATCGCGACCATTGCTGCATCCGACCGTGCGGACGGTGACGGGACGTCGGACAGATCGGTCCAGGTACGGATCTGGGAGAACCCATCCCGCACGAGACAGAAAGCGACGAGCAACGCGACCGAGACTCGCAGGACAGAACCGAGCAGCACCATCCCGGAACAACGGATTCTCCGGGAAACGACTTTCTGCGGGACTCTCCCGGCGCAGCCTCCTGCCGCAACCGAAGGGGCATGACTCGCTGCGCTGACCGTGTTGTCTGGATCTACCCCTTCCGAGAATGGACCCTGACCCGCACCGCCGGGAACGGCCGCCCGCCATTGGGGCGGGCGATCAGAATCCCAACCGCAACCTGGCGGAGTCGGACAGGACGAGGCCCGCCGGATTCCCGCTGGGATCCATGTGGATCGCCTGCAGGAACAGCTCCACACCCTCGAAGTCCCTGAGATGCGGAATGGGGATCTCCCAGACCGCGGTGTCGAGCTGCTTCGGAAGCCGCTGATCGAGTTCCGAGCTGACTCGCAGCATGCAGCCGGACAGTCCCAGGAAGGACAGGTTCTGGGGCAACGGCGACCCGGAGAAGTGCGTCCGATCCGACAGGCCGATGAGTCCCCAGGAGAGGAGCAACCGGCTGGTCGGCAGTGGCCGAACCTCGCAGCGGAAGGTCTCGCCGAGTCGCGGGAGACTGTCCGACACCGGGTGGAGGCCGGAGACTCCGACCGAACCCGGGCAACCGGAGCCGTGGTATTCGACCTCCGCGTCTACGCCGGTCGGGACCAAGTCGAGGCGATAGTAGTCCGAGGACGCCGTCCACGGAATGTAGAGGACCCGACCGGTGTCAGGCTCCTGGATCAGGGTGGAGTCACGGTAGTACGTCGCGACGCCGGGGGACGCATCGACCTGAACCCAGCCATCGTCGACCCAGGCCATGGTCAACGCCTCCGTGGACCCAAGCCCTATCGCACGGATCGAGATCAACGCGCCGTGGGACGAATCGGCCGCAAGACCGAACGGCCAGCCGGCGATGGGCGGAGCCGGAATCGCGGTCCATACCGCGCCGTCCCAATACCACAATCCCTCGCGATTGTCAGACCCGTAGGCCTGGACAACCAGGCGACCTGAATGGTCGTCAAAGGTGGCCTGGAATATCCCCCACGGCTGCGGCGAACTGGTCTGCGGCTGCCAATCCGAGTCGATCCAGCGCCATACTCGCGAACGCGACTGCGCGCCACTGCGTTCGATCAGGAACACGTCGCCGTGAGTACGGTCCGTCACGAGCAGCGGGAAGACGACGCGCTCCGGGCGCGTCGAGGTCGGGATCTCGCGCCACTCGATTCCGTCCCAGGACCAGGTGTCCCGCAACGGCTCACCGCCGACCTGCCATTCGCTCCCTCCGAAGAGCAGCACACCGCCGCCGGGCAGATCGGTCAGCGCCGCGCGCGCCCGAGCGGTGGGCCTCACGACGGGAGTCACCTGCCGCCAAGCCGATCCGGACCAAAGCCACGTTTCGTCCCGGACCGTTCCCCCAACCTGGAGGTCGATGCCACCGAATTGGACGATCTCGTTTCGGGCCCGGTCCTGCGCAAGGGCCGGTTCGAGGATCCCGGCAGGGCGAACGGGAACGACCACGGCGTCCCAGCGGGCTCGTTGCCCGTTCGTCCCACCCGAGAAGAGGGGGAGGGCTACCGCCAGAAGAACCGAGCTCCTGATTCTCGCGCTGTTCATCGATGGTCTCCTGCACATGTCAGTAGGTGCCGATCCGGACCGATGCCGCATCCGACATCACCGCGCCGAACGCGTTGCGGCCCAGGTCGAACGCGAGGACCTGAACGTGGAATTCGAGGCCGACCACGCCGAGGTCGAGTGGAATGGGGATCGGCCAGAGCGCACGGCCACCCAGGTTGTCGAGTGGGAAGTCGAAGTCGGCGCTGACCGACAGAGCGCACCCCGGCATTCCGAGATCGCCCAGGTCGATCGGCAGATCCGCGCCGCCCGGTCCGTGATCGCGTGACGTGCCGAGGAGACCCCAGGCAGGGTTCAATCGGGACGCGGACAACCGCTGGATCGCGATGGAGAGAGTCGAACCCGGAACCACTGGCAATTGCGCGCTCAGCGAAGGTATGCCGGCGTTCCCTTCGCACCCGGACGCGTAGACCTCGAGCGACGAGCGAGTTCCGACGCCGCGAAGAAGCCAGGTCTCGTCGAAGACCTCGTCCCGATCAACGCGACCGCCGAAGATCAGCATGCCCGGTTCCGGATCGGCCACCGCGCACGCGGACACGCGTCGGCGTTGAGGGCCATACACATCGGCTGCCGGCACCCCATACGTCTTCGCACCATTCCAACGCCTCACGACCTGCACGTCCCCGATGTTTCGCAGGGGCTGCATCAGCAGACCCTGACCCATGGGATCGGGAACCATGGTCGCACTCACAATCACCCCCAAGTCCCCGATACCCGATTGAACCAGCTCCCAGGCCACTCCATCGAACTCGTGGATCGCGGCCGTTTGGTTCCTACCGGACGACTCGAGAGTGACCACCACGACGCGGTCTCGACTCGTGTCGATTCCCGCGTTCACCACCCTGCCGGGCGCACCCTCCGATGCCCACGTGGACCAGGACGTCCCGTCCCACGACCAACCCTTCCACGCCGCACGGTCGTCGGCATCGATCAGAAGGACCTTGCCGCGCAGCGGATCGTGGAGCAGCACGGGCCGGTAGACCGTGCCTGGCGCCTCCGGAAGGGTCGTCCAGACCTGGCCGTCCCAGGCGTATGCGCTCTGATGGATCGCACTGCCGACCCGCCCGCCGACCACCAGGGCCAGCCGGTGCGTCGCGTCGTAGCACATCGCGGCATCGCGCCGCGGGGAGGGTCCTCCAGGTGCGCGAATCTCCCGCCACGTGCCGTTCGCGCGGACCCAGAAGTCACCCAGTTCCGCGGACGCGGCGTCGATCCCACCGAAGAGCAGGACCTCGCTGCGGTCTCCGTCCCAGCAGATCGCCGCATTGGATCGCGGCGGCGGGGAAACGCTGGACGAGAGCTGAACCCAGTTCCGTACCTGCGCCGGCACCATGGAACAGACACAGAGCGCCAACAGGAGGGACTGCGGCGCGACACCGAGCGGGACGACCAAGGCCATCCCGGAACAACGTCCTGCCCGGGAAACAGCTTTCTGCGGGACTCTCCCAGAGGATGGATCCTGAACCCATCGACGCGTCGATACGGCACCAGCCGGTCTTGGCTACGACTCCGACCGCTCGAGTGCACCCAATGGATCCGGACCGCGAAACCACGTCGCTGATTCGCGCAC
>JAUILN010000021.1 GCA_030432695.1 bacterium
CGGCATCGAGGGCCGCCGGCGGTCAGGTCGCCGTCAGCGACGTGCTACGCGATCTTGGCTTCACTCCGCCGGGAGAAAACCGCGGGTCGTGATCGAAGGCCCGCGCTTCTTGGTGATCGCCAACACTCACCGACGCGCTCGAGTCGCCGATCCTGCCTTCGGCGATCGCGCTGTGCCCGCTGCGCCTCCCGCACCAGGATCCCGACGAGCCAGGGCAAGAGGGGCCGGCTCGGGTCGAAGGTCTCGGCGCGCTGGAGGGCTCGCTGCCAGGTCTGCTGCAGCAGGTCGTCGGCGTGTTCTCGCCCCAGCCGGAGCGCAAGCAGCAACAGGTCGGGTGACGTCGCGTCGAAGGCGGTCGCGAAGGCTCTGGGGTCCCGGGTGCGCGCGAACCGGGCGAACGCGGAGCTGGCGATGCTCGACTCGGTGCTGTGGCTCGGAGGTCGTCGGTCGGATTCGATCACACGGCGTTTCTTCCGAGAGCAGATGGGGCGTGGCACACCGGGCGGAAATCCTGGTCGGTGAAGACTCGCCTCAATCTTCCCACGCGAAGACGTGCTCGAGGTCGATTCCGTCGAAGCCTGCCTCGATCCGATTCGTCTTCCGTTCCGAGTCGGAGAGGAAGTAGGTGATCTCGAACGGCTCGCAGCTGACCAGCTGCTCGATGACTCCTGCGCCCGTGCAGATCGAGCGCTGCTCCATCTGCACCAGCGCACTCATCGGGATCGAACCGTCGGGGAGCCGCAAGCGGAGCGAGAAGGGTCGCACCGAGGCAGCGATCGGGATCTCGATGTCCTGTATGCCGGGGAGGATCTCGAACCCGTTCCGATCGTCCACGGAGCGGACGGGGAGTTGCTCGGCGGCGAGCTGGAGCGGGCCGAGCGGTAGCCAGACCGTCTGCCCGAGCGCGATATCGAAGCCTGCCTTGACTTCGGACAGGGGTGACGAGGTCTGCACGACGATGCGGCCCGACTCGGTGCGACGCCCTTCCGGGTCGACCAGAACGATGCGTACCTGGCCGGCGCCGCCGAACGAGGTCGGCTCGACGAGTTCCGGGGCACGGACGCCGCCGAGGAGTCGGATGTGGCCATGTCCCCGGCCCCAGCCGAGGCCTTCGACGAAGACGGCCAATGGGATGGGGATGGGTGCATCGCGCAGCCTGTCCCAGATCGCGCGATTGCCTCCCCATAGGAAGATCGAGGCGTCGGGGTGGCGGTTCACGTAGGCGACGTTCTGGAGCACCTGCTCCCATTGACCGGGTGGATTGACGCTACCAAAAAGCTCCTGGTCGATGTGTTCCGCGGCGAGTCTCGTGATCGCACCCCGCGAACTCGCGACGAACATCCCCACCAGCGGCTCGAGCACGACTTCGACGCAATCGCCCGGCACGGCCAGACGCCTCTCCGGCATCACATCCGGCACATACCCCGTCGCCGCGACGCGCACGACCACCTCGCCCGCCGGCAGCCCTGCCACCGTCGCGCGCCCTTCGCCATCGGTCACCGCTTCGAACAGCGCCGCCTCGCCGGTGCCCGCCAGGCGTTCCCCCGCTCTTGCCTCCTGCTCCGCCGGCGGGCAACGCTTCCACAGGCGGACCACCGCGCCGGGCACCGGCTCGCCGAAGACGTCGGTCACGTGGAACGATTGCTCGACGGCGGGTTCGAGGACGATGTCCATGCGTGTCGCGTCCGGTTCGGGTGCGCTCGCGCCGGTCTGCCAACCGCGGGCGCCGGCGACGACCTCGAGGCCCGCTACCTCGTCTGGGCGCGCCAGTCGAACCGATCCCGCCGTGTCGCTGCGCAGGACGTCGCCCGGGACGTCGTAGATCCGCGCGCCGGCGGCATGCCAGAACACCGCGGCTCCCGGGATCGGCGCGCCTTCCGGGTCGACGACCAGCACGTCGATGTGCGGCTCCACCGAGGCGGAGTCCTCGGCCACCGCAGTCCTCGAGGGAGCACGGGTCGGCGACCCGGTGCGGGCGATCGGGCGCGGTGCAGGCCGGAGGTCGTTCTGAATCGCGGCCGCGCTCGGGGTCTCCACCGGCGAAGGCAGCAGCACCCACCAGGTCAGTGCGAGCAGGGCCACGGCGACGATCCACGCGGACTTCTTCATCACCATCGCTCCTGCCCCCGCTCCGACTCCCCCCGACGTCCCCGCCGTCGCCGCGGTCCATTCGGCGAGCAACTCGTCCCGAAGTGCCGCGAGGTTCACACTCACCGACGCGGCTTGCCCGCCGACCGCCAGGTCCGCCACCAGCAGGGCCGGCAGGGCATGGCCCGCCGGCAGGAGCCGCCGCAGCTTCTCCAGTCCCCGCGCCAACTGTGAGCGCACCGTCTCGGGCGACCGCCCCAATGCCTCGCCGATCTCGACCGACGACAGGCCGTGCTTGATGCGCAGGACGAGCACCTGTCGATGCGTGACGTCGAGCGCTTCCAAGGCCGCGGCCGCGTGGTCGGCGAACTCGCTCAGCGACGCCGCGTCGTGGGGATCGGCTGGCAGCCGCGGGTCTTGCATTGCGGCAAGACCTCCAAGCCGCCGCGCCTCGCGCCCTCGTTCGCGCCGGAGCTGCTGCGCCTCGCGCACCAGGATGCCGACCAGCCACGGTAGCAGGGGCCGTCGTGGGTCGAAGTGCCGGGCTCGGCGGATCGCATGCTGCCAGGTCTGCTGCAGCAGATCGTCGGCATGCTCGCGGCCGAGGCGCAGCGCGACGAGTAGCAGGTCCCCGGCGGTCGCGTCGAATGCCGTGACGAACGAGCCGGGATCGCGCGTCCGGGCGAACCGGGCGAAGGCTACGGCCGAGCGCTTGGCCGCGGCAGCCAGCGGTTCCTGGGGTGGGTGGTGGGTGGTCACGGGCGCTTTCCGTCGCGAGGGGCGCGAGCGTGGCACGCGGTCGGAGCTTTGTTGCGGGCTGCTCGCCCGTGCGGAATCCGGACCGCGGGATCCGCCGTTCGCACGCGGGTCGCGAGCGTGAGTGTGGCATGGACCTTGTGGACCGGCACTCCTCGCGCCCGACACGACCCGTGATGATGACCTCCTCCCGCCATGCTCTCGCCGCTGCGCTCCTGGTCCTGACGGCCGCCACCGCCCAGGAACAGCGACTCTGGTCGATCCCGATCTCCACCAGTTCTCCGCAGGACAGCCGGGTGAACACGTCACCTCCCTCCGATCTGGAGGCCGCCGACGACTTCGACGTGCACGGGGTGATCACCCGCGTCGTCGCGCAGGGCAAGCCGTGTGGTTCGTGCATCACGCCCCCGGTGTCCGGCGCGACGGTGCGCTTCTACGCCGACCAGCAGGGCAGCGTGGGGGCGCTGAGCTACGAGCGGTTCGTGCCGTCCGGGTCCGATCTCCTGAGCTACGACCCGAGATTCCCGTCCACGGTCGACGTCACGCTGCCGCTGGCCTTCCAGGCGCAGGGTCGGCATTGGGTGTCGGTGCAATTGCACTTCGTCGGCGCGGGCTATTGGGCGATGTTCCGCGGCAATCCGAATGCGCCGCGCCTCGCGACGGCGCAGGTGCGCGACCGGGTGGCCGGTGGGCCGTGGCAGACGCCGACCACGTCGACCGGAGCCCCGCTCCTCGGCGATCTCGCCTACGAACTCTGGGGTCTCTTGCCGGGATCGACCGGCGAGCCGGCGGTGCCCTGCGTCACCTGGTCCTTGCTCGACGCCGATCCCATCCCGAACTCGCTGATGGACTGGCTGAAGGACGTGAAGGTCTTCGGTCTCGACGACGCCTGGGCGGTCGGCGACGTCGCGGTTCAGAACGGCGTGAGCCGCAACCGGCTGACCACGGTGCTGCATTGGGACGGCCGGCGCTATTCGCTCGTGTCGAGTCCGAGCCCCGGCCCGACTCCATCGGTCGTCGATTGCTACCTCGACGCGGTGGATGGCACCAGCGGCAGCGATCTCTGGGTGGGCGGCACCTACAAGACGCAGATCGCCGGGGGCTGGGTCGGCTTCCAGGTCTTCGCGATGCACTACGACGGCAGCAGCTGGACCATACCGCTCGACTTGCCGGTGCCGACCAGCGGCGTCGGCGGCGGAGTGAGCGGCTCAGGGATCGACGACCTGGTCTCGATCGCGCCCAACGACGCGTGGTTCGTCGGTGATTGGATCGACATCCAGTCGATCGGCAATCCGATCCAGATCCGGCCGGGTCTGCTGCTGCACTACGACGGGAGTGCCCTGAACCAGACGATCCTGCCGGTCGTCACCGGCGTCGGGCACCAGTACTTCACCGCGGTCGACGCGGTGGCGAGCAATGTGGTCTGGCTCGTCGGAGGTGCGGGAAATGCCAGTTCGCAACCGGGTTCGAACGTGCCGGTGGTGTTCGAGTTCGACGGCGCGAGCTGGCACCACCGCCCGTTCGCCGCGCCGCCGGGTGACGTGTCGCTGCACGACGTCGAAGTGGTCTCGGCGAACGAGGTCTACGTGTTCGGTGTCTCGGTCGATCGTTCGACGGTGCCGCGGACCACGACCGAGTTCATGGCTCGTTGGAACGGCAGTGCCTGGACGCTACTGCCGGCGCCGCCGTTCGCGCTCGATGCGAAGATGTTCTCGGCTACCGAGGGCCGCGCCGTCGGCCCGAGCATCTGGAGTTGGGACGGTTCGAGCTGGCAGGAGTCCTTCGATCTGCAGTCCGCGGCGACCGGTCGCTTGCTCGGCGTCGACGGCCTCTCGGCCTGCGAGCTGTTCGCGGTCGGCCAGGGTACCCGCGGCCAGGGCGAGCCGTTCGTGATGCGCCAGGACAATGCTCGGGCCTGGAACGTGCGCACGCGGACGGCCCTGCTGCCGGCGCGCGCGCCCGTCCGGCTGGCGATGCGCGAGCCGCCGCGGCCGGGTCACCGCCTCGAGGTCGCGCTCGACGATCCGGGTGGCGTCGCGCTGCCCGCACCCGCCACCAGCCTGTGGTTCCTCGGCGTGCTGCCCGCGCCGGTCGGCGTGGTGCTGCCCTTCGGCGGAGTCGCCGGTGGCCCCGGCGAGTTGCTGCTCGATCTGTCGACCCTGATCTACGTGTCGGGGCCGACCGCGGTGCCGGCCGGCGGTGCGGCGCTGCACGGTGTGCCGGTGCCGACCGACCCGGCGCTGCTCGGCGCGCCCCTGTCCAGCCAGGGAGTGTTGCTCGGCAGCGGGGGCGGCGGCCCGGTCTATCTCTCCAACGCGCTCGACATGCAGCTCGGGCTCTGACGTCCCGCCCTCACTCGATCCGCAGCGCCGCGCTCTGCGACAACACGGCGCCCATCGGATTCGCGCCGGGATCGCCCACCCACCACTGCGCGTGGATCTCCACGCCGGCGAGTGACGGGTCACCGGGGATCGGCATGGACAGCGCTGCACCGACCCCATTGGCCTGGCGCGGGGCACTCACGATCTCGCCGGACACACGCAGCCAGCAGCTCGTCATGCCGAGTGGCGAGAGGTCGTGGGGCAGGGCGACGTTGGCCGCGGACCAGTGCTGGTCGGAGGCGCCGAGCACCGCGATCGCGGTGGCTCCCGAGGGGATGCGCGTGCAGCGCAGCGCGAAGGACGCATTGCCGATCCAGGGCCGCCCGCGTGTGTCGATGCGCGGCTCGCCGTAGGTGCCGACGCAGCCGGTGCCGCGCTCCTCGAAGCCGCCGCGCGGCGTGACCTCCAGGCGCCAGTTGTCGTAGACCTGCACGATCTCGCGCGTGCCGGTCGTGATGTCGTCGCTGGCCACGAATCCGAACTGCAGGGCGTTGCCCTGTGCCGAGAAGTCCGGCTGGCCGGTGGCGCCGTCGGGGAAGATGGCGGTGAAGGTACTCTGGTCGGCGACCGCATCGCCGAGGCGTCGCCAGTTGGGATCGAGGCCGGTCAGCGACCCCGGCGTGCCGAGGGCGGGGGCCGCGTAGACGATGCCGTCCTGCAGCACCGCGATGCCGAAGAAGTGGCCGGGGGCATTGGCGTCGGCGCGCAGCGTGCGCACGTCCATGGCCATGCGCAGCGTCTTCAGCGGGCCGTCGACCCGCGGCTCCCAGCGCGCGGTCGGTGAGATCATCGCCAGCCGCACCGCCGACGCCGTGCCCGCCGGGCTGCAGAACGCGGCGTCGGGCCGGGTGCCGAGCACCATGCAGGCGCCAGGATTGCCGAGGTAGCCGTCGTGGACGATCTCGCCGCCGCTGCCGTGGCAGCCGAAGTGCGGGTAGAGGGCCCAGAGGCTGAAGGTGTCGGCCTGGAATTCCTGGGCGGTCGCGGCGCCGGTGGCGAGGATCGCAGCGCCGAGGATCTTCTGGAGGGAATGCATCGGGACTCCTGAGGGAGGTGGTGGAGCGACGCAGTTCGGGGGGGGCACGGTGGTCCGCGTCGCCAACAGGACGCCCTCTTCGCCGACGGCGCGGCTCGGGATTCCGGCTGCGTCCGGCCCGGGCTCGAGTGTTCCCAGGCGATCTCGCGTCTGCCGGGTCTGGCGCGTAGGCAGCGCCGCTGCGCATGCGAACCCGCCGAGTCCACCGTCGCCTCCACGCCTGGACGGGCGTGGTCCTCGGCGTCCCGCTCCTGCTGCTGTCGATCACCGGCGCGCTGCTGCTCGTCAAGAAGCAGTGGAGCTTCGTCCAGCCGCCGGAGACTCGTGGCACCGCGGGTGCTCCACGAATCGGGCTGGACCAGATCCTCGCCGCTGTGGGCACCACCCCCGGCCGTCAGGGACTGACCTGGAGCGGCGTCGACCGCATCGACCTGCGTCCTTCGAAGGGCATCGCCAAGGTGCAGCTCCACGACGGCCACGAAGTGCAGGTCGACCTGGGCACCGCTGAGGTGCTGCAGGTGGCGCGCCGCCGAACCGGTCTGATCGAGGCCCTGCACGACGGGTCCTGGTTCGCGGGCGACTGGACCAAGCTCGGCGTGATGCTGCCGGTCAGCGCGCTGCTGCTCTACCTGCTCGGCAGTGGCCTGTGGATGTGGTGGTATCCGCTGGCGATCCGGCGGCGGGTGCGGCGGCAGCTCGCCGGCGGCGACGCGCACGGGCGGCGCGAGCCCGGTGACGAATTCCTGGGATCCGCGTGAGGGCGGGCGCCGGCGGACGGCGTGAGGCCTTCCGCATGAACCACTTCCCGACCCTGTGCGCGGCCGTGCTGCTGGCCGCCCTGTCCTCGTCCTGCCGGAGTGAAGCCGGCGCTTCGTCCGTCGATGCCGTCGGCCGCGGCCGCTACCTGGTGCAGACCATGGGCTGCGCCGACTGCCACACGCCGCGCGGTCCGGGCGGCCAGCCGATGGCTGGTCGCGACCTCACCGGGCACCCGGCCGATGCGCCGCTGCCGACCTGGGACCCGTCGCTGCTGGAGAAGCACGGCGTGGCGACGATCGCGCCGACCGGCACCGCCTTCGCCGGCCCGTTCGGGGTCAGCGTGGCGCCGAACCTCACCCCCGACCCGGAGACCGGGATCGCGCGGCTGACCGCCGACGCGCTGTGGAAGAGCTGGCAGAGCGGTGTGCACTGGTCCAGCGACCGGCCGATCCTGCCGCCGATGCCGGTCGAGGCCTACCGCCACCTGTCGCGGGACGACGTCGACGCGGTGCACGCCTACCTGCACTCGCTGCAGCCGGTCGTGAACCGGGCGCCCGAGTCGGTGCCTGCGATTGCCCCCGGTCGTTGACGAGCGGTCGCCCGGAGATCCATCCATGCGCCGGTTCGCGATGGTTCCTCTCGCCTGCTCGACGGTCTCGAGCGTCTGCCGGCAGCTGTCGGTGAGGCAATGACCGCGCTCGCGTGGCTGCCGCGGCGGGCCCCTCTTTACGGCCACCGCACCCGCTCGCACGATTCCGCGCCAGTCGTGTCGTCCCACCCGTTTCCTCAGGACCAGCCCGGGAACGTCGATCCCGCTGTCGCACCGCGCCCGCTCGCCGGCGACGCGCTGTTCCCGGCGGTCTACGACGAACTGCGTCGGCTGGCTCGTCTGCGGCTGCGCGGTCCGTCCGACAGCCTGGACGCGACCGGTCTGGTGCACGAGGCCTGGCTCCGGCTGTGCGGCGGTCGGCCGGCCTCGTTCCGCGACTCCGCGCACTTCTTCGCGGCGGCGGCGCAGGCGATGCGGCACGTGCTGGTCGACCGGGTGCGTCGCGCGCGGCGCCTGCGGCGGGGTGGTGGCGCGGTCCCGGTCGAGCTCGCCACCAGCGAACCGGCGGTGACCGGGCTCGGGGCGCTCGACCTGCTGGCGCTGGACGCGGCGCTGGATCGGCTGGCGGTGGACCACCCGCGCTGCGCCGAGGTGGTGCAGCTACGGTTCTTCGCCGGCCTGGCACAGCGCGAGGTCGCCGAGGTGCTGGGGATCTCCGACGCCACGATCGAGCGCGACTGGCGGTTCGCTAAGGCCTGGCTGCACCGCGCGATCGAAGGGCCGGTCACTGGAGGGAATCGCGCCGATGCATGAACCGGGCGAGGTGCGGGAGTTGTTCGACGCGGTGCTGGCGCTCGATCCGGCGGCGCGCGCGGCGTTCCTCGACGGTCGCTGCGCGGGACGACCGGCGTTGCGCGACGAGGTCGAATCGTTGCTGCAGCACGATGCCTGGACCGATGGCTTCCTCGAGCAGTCGCCCGACGAGGCGGCTCTCGGTGGAGTCCACGCCGGCGTCGGCACCGAGGTCGGGCCCTATCGTCTGGAGGGGCTGCTCGGGCGCGGCGGCTGTGGTGAGGTCTGGCGTGCGTCGCAGCAGGAGCCGATCCAGCGGACCGTCGCGCTGAAGCTGATCCGCGGCGACCTCGCCACCGAGCGGTCGATCGCCCGCTTCGAGGCCGAACGTCAGGCCCTGGCGCGGCTCACCCATCCGGGCATCGCGCGGATCCACGACGCGGGGACCTCCGCGTCCGGTCAGCCGTGGTTCGCGATGGAGCTGGTGGGCGGGCGGACGATCCGCGACCACGCCGAGGAACGACGCCTGGGTCTGGCCGACCGGATCCGGCTGGTCATCCAGGTCTGCGAGGCGCTGCAGCACGCGCACGACTGCGGCATCGTGCACCGCGACCTGAAGCCGTCGAACGTGCTGGTCGAAGAAGTCAGCGGGCGGGCGCAGCCGAAGCTCATCGACTTCGGGATCGCCAAGCTGCGTGAGAGCGATGCGGCCTGGCAGACCCAGGCGGGGCTGGTTCTGGGCACGCCGGTCTACATGAGTCCGGAGCAGGCGCGCGGTGACGTCGACGCGGTCGACGCACGCTCCGACGTGTACGCGGTGGGCGTGCTGCTGTTCGAGCTGCTGACCGGGACCGTGCCGTTCGAGCCGCCTTCGGGGACCCTGGAGGCGGCGATCGCGGTGCAGCGGCGGATCTGCGAGGAGGACGTGGCGCGGCCGTCGACGCGCATCACCGCACGGGCCGCCGATCCGGACCAGCGGCCGCCGGTGCTGGCGCGGGCGGTGCGCGGCGACCTCGACCGGATCGTGCTGCGCGCCCTGGCCCGGGCGCGCGAGGCCCGCTATCCGTCGGCCGCCGCCTTCGCCGAAGACCTGCGGCGCTTCCTCGACGACGAACCGGTACAGGCGCGGTCGCCGCGGCGCGTCTACCTGCTGCGCAAGTGGCTGGTCCGGCATCGCGTGCTGGCGGGGGCGGTGGCGCTGGTGGCGCTGCTCACGGCGATCGCCGGGGTGGTCCTGCTGCGTGGCGAGGAGCAGGTCGCACGCTCCGAGGCGACCGCCCGGCTCGAGGCGGCGAAGCTCGCGGAGGTGACGCGGTTCCTGCGCGGCATGCTGGCCAGTGCCGACCCCGAGGGTTCGCCGGGTCACGAGTGGACGGTGCGCGAGCTGCTCGACGACGCCGAACGCCGACTCGGCGACGGGGTCGGGCCCGAGGTCGAGGCGGCGTTGCGCTACACGATCGGCATGAGCTACCGCGGGCTCGGTCGACCGGTGGATGCGGAGCGCAATCTGCGGCGCGCGCTGGAGCTGGCCGACCGGGTCGGCGGCGCCGAGCGTGGGGACGCGCGGCGTGAGCTGGCGCTGCTGTTCCTCAATGCGGGGCGCGCGACCGAGGCCGAGTCGCTGGTCGACGAGGCCCTGCAGCTCGCCGGCGACGATCTGGAGCGGCGCGCTCTGGCGCTGGACATCCGCGGGCAGTTGTTCGGCCAGCGAGCCGAGTTCGACCGGGCGGTGGCGGCGCTCCGGACCGCGACCGAGCTGGCAGACCGCGCCCCCGCGATCGACCCGGCGATCGGTGTCGCACTGCATCTGCATCTCGTCGACGCGCTCGAGAATGCCGGTCGCTACGACGAGGCCAGGGAGGTCCTCGACGTCGCGGCGACGCGCGCCCGCGCCGAAGGGGAGCGCGGCCTGCCGCGCCTGCTGCAGCTCCGGATCGCGCAGATCCGCTTCCTGCTGCGCGCGGCGCGGTCGGGAGAGGCGCTGGGGCTGGCCCAGGAATCCGTTGCGCTGGCCGAGCGGATCTACGGGCGCGAGCACTTCGAGACCGGCTACTACCATTGCCATCATGGCGAGGTGCTGCAGTCCAACGATCGGCTGGTCGAGGCGGAGGCCGAGTTCCGCCGCGGCCTCGCGATCCTGGATGCGGCGCGGCCCGATGGGTCGATCACCGCGGCGCGGGCTCGCGCCGACCTCGGTTGGACCCTGCGGAGACTCGGTCGTCTCGACGACGCGGAGGTCGAGATCCGGGCCGCGTTCGAGCAGTGCCGGCGGTTCCTGGGACCAGACCATCCGGAGGTTGCGGCGGCCATGCGCGACCTCGCGACCCTGCTCCGCGGGCGTGGTGCGCTCGAAGAAGCCGAGACCTTGTGTCGCAACGCGCTGAGCATCTGTCAGACCCGACAGGGTGAGGACCATCTCGACGTGGCGGTGTCCTCGCACGCCCTGGCGCTGTGTCTGATGGAGCGCGGGCACTTCGACGAGGCGGCGTCGCTGCTGGCCGACGCGGTGCGCATCGCCGAGCCGATCCTCGCTCCCGAACACCGCCACGGAATCGAGTTCCGGCTGCGGTACGGTCATGCCCTGGTGCTGGCCGGCCGCTTCGCGGACGCGCGCCCGGAGCTGGAGGAGTGCTACCGCCGGATCATGGCCAGCAGTGGCGAGAACGACCCGCGCGCGGCGCTGTGTGCGCAGGCGTTGGTGCGCGTGGCCGATGGTCTCGGCGACGCGGAGCTGCGCAGCGTGTGGGCGGCGCGGTGAGCTGGTCCCCGGCTCCATCCGGGATCCGGCAAGCCCGGACCGCGGTCGAACAGTGGGCTGAAGTCTGGACGTCTGCCGTCCAATTCTCAGGGTGGATGTCTCCGGTCATGATCGACCGGATCACGCAGCTCGACAGGCATCCGTAGGATGCTCACCAGAAGCCCGGTCGTGGCGATCCGGGGGCCGCGGGAGGTCGGCGAGTCGACTCTCTCGGCCCAGTCCGCGCGCTCGTTCGGTGTCTCGCACCACGTCACGCGTCGCAATCTCGAAGCCCAACCTCGAAGCCCTGCAGGCCACGTTCATGGTCCGGGTGCTCCGTCCGTACGCCGCGAACATCCGCAAGCGGCAGGTGAAGTCACCGAAGGCGTACCTGCGCGACGGTGGCATTCTGCATGGCTGCCTCGACATCGAGTCGATGCACGATCTGGAGCGCAATCGAAGACCTCGGCCTGACGCGCGTCGACGTGCTCCATGCCGGGGACGAGACCTACCCGGTCGCGGAGCGTGACCGCGCGGTGGCCGCGAGATCGCTGCTGGATGAAGTGCGGCCGTTGACGGGCTGAGGATGGTTCCGGTCCAACTGCGCTTCCGCGCCCATTTCTACAATGCAGCGGCCGTGAGCGAAGGACTGGCGGGAGTTCGGCAGCTGCGCTCGGTGCCCGACAGGGCACGGTGGCCGGCGTCGCCGGTGTCCGGGCACGCGGCACGGGCCGTGCAATGGGGTCGGAGAGAGGACCCTATGAACAAACTCGTACTCATCGCTCTCCTGATCGTCGGTGTGCTGTTGATCGGCTTCGGCCTCAACTCGGCGGATTCGATCAGCTCCGAGTTCTCGGAGTTCTTCACCGGCTCGCCGACCAACGAGGCCATCTGGATGTTGATCGGCGGGATCATCCTGTTGGTCATCGGCGCGGGCGGACTGCTGCGCAGTCGGCGCGCGGTCGCCTGAGCCGCTCCGATGGGGCGTGCGACTCGTTCGAAGTCGCACCCCCAGCCCGGCGGCTTCAGTCCGCCCAATAGGGCGTCGCCTTCCAATAGCCGTAGGTCGTCGTGTGGAACGACTCCTCGGCGAAGTCCGGCCAGTTCGACTTGTCGAAGCCGTCGGCCTCCTCGAGCTGCTCGCGGGTCACGTCGAAGACGATCCGCTGGTTCTCCAGGTCGAACTTCAGCAGCGGCCAGGGGATCGCGAACAACTTCTCGCCGAGACCGAGCAGACCGCCGAACGACAGGACCGCGTAGCTGGCACGGCCGCTCCGCAGGTCGATCATGATCTCGTGCAGGTCGCCGAGCTTCTCGCCGCGCGAGTTGTAGACCTCGTCCTTCATCAGGGACGAGGCGGACAGGGAACGTGGAATGTTGGTGGTCATGGCGTGTGCTCCAGCCGATCGGTCGGAGCGAAGTCCGTGCCACCCATCCGCGGTCCTGGGGCGGCCGAGGCCTCAGTCGTCGAGACGGATCGTCGCTGCCGTCATGCGCGCCGGATCGCCGTGCTCGAGGAAGTCGGTCAACAGGAGCTCCAGGTCGGCCTTCGGGCGGAGCTTCTTGCCGTCGACCACGAACGTGCGGCGCGCGCTCAGGTCGTCGGGGTGGACCCGATAGACCGCGCCGGCCTGCGAGCAGCTCAGCGCACCGTCGTCGTCCTCGAAGCGGACGGTGCGTGGCGGCGACGGCTGGTCGGGTGGCGCGACCTGCCAGCAACCTTCGGAGCCCTGTTGCGGGTAGCGCAGCACGCGTTCGAAGCTGCTCGGGATGCTGCGACGGGCGTCGCCGAGCAGGGGGTCGTAGACGTGCTGCACGCGGAGGTGGTGCGGGCCGGGGTGCCGCTTGGGGAACGGCTCGCCGAGGTAGTCGGCATCGGTGTAGGCGATCAGCTCGGCGTGCTCGGCGCCGCAGTCCTGCAACGCGGCGAGCAGTTGCTCGGCGTGCTCGAACGGGGTGATCTGGTCGTCGCGGGTGTGCAGCAGCCGCACGTGCAGGTGGCGGAGGTTCGGCGCGCAGGGGATCACCGCGGCGGTCACCGCCATGCCGCCGGCCGACTCGGGGGCGATCGCGGCGAACTGGTCGGGGAAGGAGATCGCGAGGTATTCGGTGTAGTAGCCGGCCTGCGAGAGGCCGGTCATCACGATGCGGTCGTGGTCGATGCGGTGGTGCAGTCTGAGGTGGCGGAGCGCGTCGCGGTAGACCTGTGCTACGGCGGCGCCGACCGCGAAGAACTGCCGGTCGGGGAAGCGCTGCGCGTCGTCCTGGTGTTTGACGATCACGGGCCGGAACAGGATGCAGTCCTCCACCTGCTCGTCCTGCTCCCAGAACGCGATGCCCGCTTCCTCGTCGACCAGGCCGTGGTCGGGGAGCATCAGCACGGGGTAGCGCGCGTCGCCTTCGTCGTAACCCTTCGGCAGGCGGATCGAGTAGCGCCAGGTGTGGCCGCCGCTCTCGAACTCCTGGCCGTGGTGCGTGCCTGCAGGGAGAGCGCTCAGCGGTGCGTGGTCGCGCAAGGCCGCAGCGGCGACGTCGACCTTGCCGCGCAGTGCCTTGATCGCGGCCTTCAGGGCTGCGTCGCGTGCACCGTCGTCGGCGGCGAGGTAGGCATCGACTGCCGCCTGGGCCTGGTCGGGCACGCGGACCGGGCGTTGGGCGGTGGTCGTCTGCTGCAGGAGCGGCAGCAACGACAGGGAGAGCAGGGCGACCGGGCCGATGGGCGAGGGAGACCGCATGGTCGCGGAGGATACGCCAGCCGAGCGCGGCGGTGGCCGCGGCGGAGGGCCTTGATCCCGGCCGGGGGATGGCGCACCTTCCTCGGCCCGCGTCGGCCGCCGCGGCCAGTTCCCGTGTTCCGATCCACCCGCAGCTCGAACCCGTCCCGCGCCACGCGGCCTCGTCGAGGCGGGCGGGTCGCCGGGCTGCAGCTGGCCTTCGCCGCGGTCGCGCTGCTGGCCCATCTGTGGGTGGGGCTGCACTTCGCTTCGGTCGCGCACGTGCACGACGGCGACGGCGTGCTGCGTCACCTCGGCACGGAATCGACTTGCGAGGCGCGCCTCGGTCGTGCGCACGGCCATGCCGGCGCAACTCCCGAGGCGGATCCCGCCGCGCCGCACGAGGGCGGGGCCGGTCGACCCGAGGGGCCCGCCGATCCCGAAGAAGATCACGGCTGTCCGCTGCAGCCTCCCGCTCCGGTCGATCCGCCCGCGCTCGCCGTGGCCGAACTGCTGCCGGCGGGCCGCGTCTGGCAGGGACTGCCCGATCCCGGAGTCGATGCTCCGGACCGTGGTCCTGCCCAGCTCCAATTGCCGCCTGCTCAGGCGCCGCCGCTCGCGCGCCGGGGACAGCGTTCCCCGGATCCGCATTCGAACGCTCGAGCGTAGGGACTCGCCTTCCGGGAGTGCCCGCGGGCCGTTGACGGCTTCGCGGCTACGGGGAGTGGTCCGAGGCGTGCCTTCGCGCCGTTCCGCTCGGGTTCCCTCCGTCCGGAGTCGCGCGATGCCGTGCGTCCAACTGCCGACCTGGATCGGCGTCGGATGCGGCGTTCGGGCGACTCGCACGCGGTGCCTCGCGCACCGACTGTGAACTGCGAGCATGACCGAAGACCGAACCTTCGACCGGCAGGCTTTCGACGCCTGGGCCGGTCCCCACGTGGACTGCATGGTGCGCGCCGCGCGGCGCGTGCTGCCCTCGGAAGATATGGCCTGGGACGCGGTGCAGAACGTCCTGCTGCGTTTCTGGCGCGACCCGCGTCGGCTCGAGGATCCCCGCGCGGCGTTGCTTTCGGTGGTGACGCGCGCGAGCCTCGAACAGCTTCGGCGGCAGCGTCGCCGACGTCATCACGAGGAGCGGGCCCACGCGCTGCGCGCCGACCACGACCACGAACTCTGCGAAGACCCCGCGTGCCGCCTCGAACGGGCGGAGTTCGTGGAGTGGTTGCACGAGGCCGTGCGAGACCTGCCCGACGACTGCCGTGAGGCGCTGGCGATGCGTGAGTTCGACGGTCTCGACTACGCGGCGATCGCCGCACGGCTGGCGATCCCGATCGGCACCGTGCGGTCGCGACTGTCGCGCGCTCGCCGGTTGCTCGGGGAACGACTGCAGCGCGAGGAGTCGTTGGCCCACGGGCCACCGGCCGCGTAGTCGATGCGTGCCAGGAGTGATCCGCCGCCGGCTCAGCTCAGCGGATCCCAGCTACGGAACTCGTCGATCTCGCGCAGCGTGCCGTGGGCGCGGACCGGGCCGAGCGGGAGGATCGGGGATCGGGTGGTGGTCATGCGTTGTCTGCGGTCTCCGGCGACGCGTCGGTCAGCACCAGCTCGCCGAACGGATGGGGGCGAGGACCGTCGGTGAGCGACGCCTCGGCGAGTTCGGCTGCGGTGGCGAGACAGGCGTCGAGCGTGGCGCGCGCCGCGGCCTCGTCGAAGCCCCGGCCGATGAACACGAGCTGCTGACAGCGGTCGCCCCACTGCGGATCCCAGTCGGCTCGGATCCGCGCGCGTTCCTCCGGGGCGTCCGGCCAGTGCTCGTCCGGGGTCGCGGCCCACCACTGGCCGACCGTCGCGAGGTCGCTGACGCCACCGGCCTGCGACCACTGCCGGGCCACCGCCGGATCCTCGGCGATCCAGAGCGTGCCCTTCGAGCGCAGCATGGGCGCCCAGAACTCGTCGTCGTGGATCAGCTCCCACAGCCGTGCGGCAGCGAACGGGCCGCGCTGCCGGTAGACGAAGCTGGTGATGCCGTAGGCCTCGGTCTCGGGGACGTGCTCGCCCTGCAGCTCGCGGATCCAGGCGGCGGAGCGCGACGCGGTCTCGAAGTCGAAGCGGCCGGTGCCGACGATCTCCTCGAGCGGGACCTGGCCATGGGCGGCGTGCAGGATGCGCGCGGCGGGGTTCAGGGCCCGCACCGCGGACTCCACCTCGCGGAGCTGCTCGGCGTCGACCCGATCGATCTTCGAGAGCACCAGCACGTCGGCGAACTCCACCTGCTCCGCGAGCAGACCCGCGAGCGAGCGTTCGTCGTCGTCACCCAGCGACTGCCCGCGGTCGGCGAGCACGTCGCTGCCGCGGTAGTCGTCGAGGAAGGCCGTCGCGTCGACGACCGTGACCATGGTGTCGAGGCGGGCCACGTCGCCGAGGCTGAAGCCGTCCTCGTCGCGGAACGCGAAGGTCTGGGCTACCGGGACCGGCTCGGAGATGCCGGTCGACTCGATCAGCAGGTGGTCGAAGCGGTCCTCGCGGGCGAGTCGGGTCACCTCGGCCAGCAGGTCATCGCGCAGGGTGCAGCAGATGCAGCCGTTGGACAGCTCCACCAGTGCCTCGTCGGTGCGCGACAGCTCGGTACCGCCCTTGGCGATCCATGCGGCGTCGATGTTGACCTCCGACATGTCGTTGACGATCACCGCGACCCGTAGCCCTTGGCGATTGCGGAGCACATGCTCCAGCAGCGTGGTCTTGCCCGCGCCGAGGAAGCCGGACAGGACGGTGACCGGAAGTCGGTTCTCGGTGGCCATGTGCGAGGGCGATGCCGCTCGCCGCTGCCGAGTTCACGGCGATCGGTGCGAATTCGCCGGGAGGCTGGGTTCCGGTCTTGCGACGGTCCGAGCGGGCCGGCTCGGGGCGCGCTCGATTCGCGCCACGCCGCCGCCTAACCTGCGCCGATGACCGCGTTCCAGCACCAGCCCCTGTTCGAGCAGGGTCCCGACGAGACCGTCTACAAGAGCCTGGGAACGGACGGCGTCCGGGTGGTGACGCTCGGCGACCGCGAGTTCCTGGAGGTCGCACCCGAGGCGTTGACCCGGCTCACCAGCGAGGCGATCCGCGACGTCTCGCACCTGTTCCGGCCGAGTCACCTCGCCCAGCTCCGGGCGATCCTCGACGACCCCGAGGCGTCGTCCAACGACCGCTTCGTGGCACTGCAGATGCTGCAGAACGCCAACGTCTCGGCCGGCATGGTGCTGCCGAGCTGCCAGGACACCGGCACCGCGATCGTGATCGGCAAGCGCGGCGATCGGGTGCTGGTCGAGGGTGACGACGAGGCGGCGTTGGCGAAGGGGGTGTTCGACACCTACCTCACGTCGAACCTGCGCTACTCGCAGATGGCGCCGTTGACGATGTACGAGGAGCGGAACACCGGCACCAACCTGCCGGCGCAGATCGAGCTGTACGCCACCAAGGGCGATGCCTACCACTTCCTGTTCATGACCAAGGGCGGTGGCTCGGCGAACAAGACCTTCCTGTTCCAGAAGACCCGCGCGGTGCTCAACCCCGAAGGTCTGCGCAGCTTCCTCGACCACGAGATCCGTGGCCTCGGCACCGCGGCGTGCCCGCCCTACCACCTCGCGATCGTGGTGGGCGGCACCTCCGCCGAGGCCAACCTGAAGACCGTGAAGCTGGCGAGCGCGCGTTACCTCGACGGCCTGCCGACCAGCGGCAACGAACACGGCCGCGCGTTCCGCGACCTGGAGCTCGAGGCGCAGGTGCTCGAGATGACCCGGGCCATGGGCATCGGCGCGCAGTTCGGCGGCAAGTACTTCTGCCACGACGTCCGCGTGGTCCGGCTGCCGCGCCACGGCGCGTCGTGCCCGGTGGGCATCGGCGTGAGCTGCTCGGCCGACCGCCAGGCCAAGGCCAAGATCACCCGCGACGGGATCTTCCTGGAGCAGCTCGAGACCAACCCGGCGCGCTTCCTGCCGGAGGTCGAGCAGGGCGAACTCGGTGGTGAGGTGGTGAAGATCGATCTCGACCGGCCGATGAGCGAGATCCGCGCCGAGCTGACCAAGTACCCGATCCGCACCCGCTTCTCGCTGACCGGCAAGCTGGTCGTCGCTCGCGACATCGCGCATGCCAAGCTGAAGGAGCGCCTCGACCGCGGCGAGGGCCTGCCGGACTACATGAAGGAGCGGATCGTCTACTACGCGGGACCTGCGAAGACTCCGGAGGGCTACGCGTCGGGCTCGTTCGGGCCGACCACCGCGGGCCGCATGGACAGCTACGTCGACCTGTTCATGCAGCACGGCGGCAGCATGGTGATGCTCGCCAAGGGCAACCGGTCGAAGCAGGTCACCGAGGCCTGCCGGCAGCACGGCGGCTTCTACCTCGGCTCGATCGGCGGGCCCGCGGCGATCCTGGCGCGCGACAACATCAAGCAGGTCCGCGTCGTCGAGTTCGAGGAGCTCGGCATGGAGGCGGTCTGGGAGATCGAGGTCGAGGACTTCCCGGCGTTCCTGGTGGTCGACGACAAGGGCAACGACTTCTTCGCCTGATCGGCGGCCGGCGGTCCGGCGCGGTTCATCGGCCGGCGCGCGAGGGTTGCGGCATGGGCACCTGCCAGTCGATCTCGTCCTCGCCGAGCGGATCCCAGCCCATCCGCTGCCCGGGGTCGGTCCGCACCAGCACGGTCTCGGCCCAGGTGCTGCCGATCGGGGCGCGGCCGAAGTTGTCGCCGAACGGTGAGAACGAGGTGCCGCGGATCGGGTCATGGACGAAGACCGCGAGATCGTCGGGGACGCCGTCGTCGTAGCCGAACAGCACCACGACGTGACCATCGAACGATTGCGTGTAGTGCACCAGGACGGGATTGCCGGCATCGATCTCGCGCTTGACCTCTTCGAAGGTCAGGCGACCGGCGACGGCGAGCGACGGCAGGCCGGCATCGAGCAGCAGGCTCGCCAGCGGCGCCGCGGCGGGTGGTGGGAAGGCGCAGTCCTCGGGGCCGGCGGTGCAGCAATCGGCCTGGCCCCAGGTGCTCACCAACGCACAGGGCTCGGCGGGTGTCTGGTCGTAGAGCAGGACCGAGGTTGCTGCCGCGGCCCAGGTCCAGTCGGCGCGCGGTGCGCGGACCAGGGGGACGTCGAGGCGGACGGCGGCAGGCGACGGGTCGCGGTAGCCGGGATCCGAGCCGAAGTCGATGTCGGGCAGGCAGCCGAGGAAGGCACAGGCGAGCAGCAGGGCGAGCAGGGCCACGAACGCACGCGGGTTCGGCATGGGGAGGCTCCATTGGTCCGTCGCACCGGGGCGGTCGTGCGTCGGGTCGACGGCCGAGGGGAGGGCGAGCCGGGGCCGCAGGTGCGAGCCGTGCGACTTCAGGAGCCCACGTCGAACCCGTTGTCGGCCTCCGGGATGCGGCACGGTAACCGCGTTCGGATTCCTTCCGGGAGACCGTCGCGGCTCACAGTCCGACGGCGAGGTTCAACGCGTCGGAGAGCACCACGCCGACGGCATTGGCGCCGGGGTCGGCGTGGACGGCTTGCACGAACACGTGGCCGCCGGCGAGCGCGGGATCGTTCGGTACCGGGATGCTGACTGCTGCGGTCGAGCCGTTGCTCCAAGCCACGCCGAAGTCGATCTCGATCGTGCACAGCAGGGTGCAGCCCGGCGCGCCGATCGCGGTGAGTTCGCGGTCGAGGCGTTGGAACCCGAGCCACATCACGCCGAGGCTCGCGGTTGCGGCCGGATCGGCGCCGGTGCCGCGCAGGGTGAACGACTGGCCGATGCGCGGAGTGCCGGTGGTGACGCCGACGGACAATGGGCCGGTGCCGCAGCCGCTGCCGATGTGGGTGATCCGGGCGACCCGATCGTCGAGGCGGAATCGTGGTGCAGTGGTCGCGGCCGTGCCGGTGCGCGGTGCGGCGCCGGAGTAGTTGTTGGCGAACATGCAGGGCCGGGGCTGCTCGTGGAACTCCGGCAAGGTGCCCTGGAAGTCGCCATTGACGATCCGGATCTCGATCAGCAGGTCACCGCGCGTCGGGTCGTAATCGAAGTGCCGCTCGAGCCGGAGCGGGGTCCAGGTGTTGGCGGTATGCGGCCACTCCCATTGCGTGGTATCGAGGACCGTCGTCGCGCCCGAGCCGATGTTGGCCCGCAGGTCGGTGGTGAAGGCGCCGGACAGGTGATTGAAGCGGACCTGCAGCCGGCCGTACTGGTGCGTCCCGGTTCCGCAGGGTGTAAACGACAGCTCCGAGATCCGGCGCGGCGCGTTGCCCAGCTCCGCCGCGGTGACGTGAAGCTGCAGGATCTGATTGCGGTGGGTCGTGTCGCCGGACGCGGCGCCGAACGGCACCCGGCTGCAGTTGCCCTGGGCGGGGGCGTCGGCGGGGAAGAACAGCTCGGTGCCCTGGGCCGGGAGAGCGGTGGCCGGGAGAGCGGTGGCGAGCAGGAGGGCGGTCGCCCGGAGCGGCGTGGAGTGCATGGCCGGGAGATCGCGGTTCTCCGGACCGGCAGACACTCTTTGTGGGGCTTCTCCGGCCGGTCACCTCAGCGTGTCGTCCCGCAGCGCCTCGTAGATCCGCTTCGCCATGTCGCGGATGACCTGCTCCTCCCCGGTCTTCGCCGCGAGTGCCAGGATCACGTGGCGGTCGGACTCCGCATCGCTCAGGTAGCAGAGGTCGAGCGAGTAACTGGAGATCCAGCCGGCCTTGTGGAAGTAGCGGGCGTCGGGGAAGACCTCGGCGCCGGCACCGGTCCAGCCGTAGTCGCCCGCCTCGCGGTTCTCGAGCCCGACCACGCCGCGCTCGGGATCACCCTCGAGGATCCAGCGGGCCTGGTCGTCGGTGATCGTGTAGCGCTCGGACTCCGGCAGGTGGCGGTGGAAGGCGATGCGGCGCAGGCACTCGGCCAGCTCGGCGGTGGTGGTGCAGTTCGCGGTGGTCTCGCTGAGCACCGTCGCGCCGACCGCCTTCGAGTAGCTCACGCCCGACCAGGTGTGCTCGAAGGTCCGCGGCTCGCCGGCGGCCGGCAGCACCACGACCCGCTGCGGCTCGTCGTTCTCGTAGAGCACCGGCCGCCAGGTCACGTAGTCGCGCATCAGTGCGGTGCGCTCGAAGCCCTTCTCGGGGATCAGGAATCGGGTGTTGATCCAGTCGATCCCGACCGCGCGCAGCAGCAGGGTGTAGTCCTCGTTCGACGAGCGACGGAACACCTCGCTGACCATCTCGGGCACGGTGCGGGCGCAGTCCTGGATCCACGCTCCGTCGGCACCGCGGCGGCTGAACACCAGGGTCGACTCCAGCGGCAGCTCGTGCTCGCCGAGCCACTCGAGGACCGCGACCACCGTGTAGAGCTTGATCGTGCTCGCCGGCCAGAAGTCGTTGGCGGTCGCGCTGTCGCCGAGGTGGAAGGTGGTGAAGCGCGGGGCGTCGCCGGGCGACTCGATCCGGATCGCGGTGGCCCAGCGTGCGACCTCCGGGTGGACGTCGGCGAGCAGGCGGTCGAGTGGGCCGGCGGGCGAGGGTGCGTCCTGGGCTGTGGCCCCCAGGGCCAGGGCGGAGATGGCGAGCAGCGTGGTGCGGATCACCGCGACATGCTGCGCTTCGGGGCAGTCGATGCAAGCGGCTCGGGGCCGTCCGGCATCCAGCCAGCCGCTCGGCCCGGTCAGTTGTCGCCGATCGGGTCGCCGTCGACGGTGCCGCCTTCGAGCAGGACCTCGAGTCCCAGCGCCTCGACCTTCAGGAAGCCCGCGTCGGCGCCCAGCGTGTAGGTCGCGTCGAACGAGCGGGTGGTTCCGGCGGTGTCGGTCGCGGTGCGCCGGTAGCGGGCGAGCAGCAGGTTCTCGAACATGCCAGCCGGCACCTCGATGTCGCGGGGCTTCGCGCATTCGAGCTGCTGCACCATCACGCCGGTGTCGGTGGGCTCGGTCGCGGCGTACGGGGTGTGGAGCGTGTAGGTCCACACCGATTCGATCGGTTGCCCGGGAGTCACCGACGCCTGCAGGAACGGCGCCGGGTCGTGGAGGATCTGGAAGCTGTCGTCGCCGACGCTGGAGAACGTCCCGAGCGACAGGATGCCGGCCATGAAGTCGAACTGCAGGTAGTGGCCGAGTTCGGCTTCGGGGGTGGCGAAGACGAGGCGGTAGATCGTCTGGCCCTCCAGGTTCGGCTCGTCGAAGACGATCTGCAGCGTGACCTCGAGGTCCTGCTCGAAGTCCCACACGTTGCCGGACTGGAACGGCAGGAAGGGGCTGGTGGTGACGCCGCTGAAGGTGCGCTCCGCAGGCCAGACCGTCGAGAACGTCCGCAGTGCCGCGGAGACGGTGTTGTTCACGTCGTCGATGGCGATCGGGCCGAGTTCGAGCACCGTGCCGTCGGCGGCCCGCTTCAGGATCACGATCGGGTTGCCCTGCGACGGGGAGGCTTCGAGCAGCATGGTCAACTGCGCGGGCAGCGCGAACTCCACGCTGGCCGGCCCGAGGTGGATCGCGCGGCCCAGCGGCAGGAAGCCCGGCACCTGGCTCGGAAAGCCGCGGGCGATCGACAGCTCGGTCGGAGCCTGCAGGGCGTCGGCCGGCACGTCCACCCGGGTACCGGCCTGGTTGCCTTCGGCGACCTCCAGCGTGCCGCCGGCAGCGTCGAACATCCCCGAGGCGAACGGCGGCTCGGGGTTGCTGGAACTGCACGCCGCGAGGACGCAGGCGAGGAGCAGGGTCGCGGTCGACGGGGACGGTGCGCGGTGGAACTGCATGGTGGCTCGGAGCGGGGGCGAGGATGGTACTCCGGTCAATGGAGATTCCGTAAAGGCGCTGGCCGCGGGTGGGGTCGACGTCGGCGGGTCACGGGCATCGGGCGTCAACCGGGAGGTTTACATCCCGTTCGCGCCTGCGCCCGGCGGGTGAACGCGGGGGCGCCGCAGACGCGTGGGGTGCGCTCTGCAAGCTGCTTGCGAACAGTGGTTTACGGATTCTCCGGGCGGCCCGGTCCGGCCGGCACGGGCGTTGACTCCGCGGCGGCCACGCCATGCACGACCGAGTTGCAGACCTTCCCCCGATCCCGCGCCTGAACGAGCCTGCTCCCGACTTCGAGGCTCGCACCACCCAGGGGCTCCGGAGGTTGGAGGACTACGCCGGCAAGTGGCTGGTGCTGTTCTCGCACCCCGCCGACTTCACGCCGGTCTGCACCTCCGAGTTCGTGGCCTTCGCCAAGGCCGCGCCGCAGTTCGCCGAGCTCGACTGCGAACTGCTCGGTCTGTCGGTGGACAGCGCCTACAGCCACATCGCCTGGCTGCGCAGCATCCGCGAGCGCTTCGGCGTCGAGGTGCCGTTCCCGGTCATCGAGGACGTGTCGATGCGGGTGGCGAGCACCTACGGCATGGTCCATCCGGGCGCCAGCGACACCTCCACGGTGCGGGCCACCTTCGTGATCGATCCCGACGGGATGGTGCGTGCGATGACCTGGTACCCGCTGTCGACCGGCCGTTCGGTCGACGAGGTGCTGCGGCTGGTCACTGCGCTGCAGGTCGCGGCCGAACACCGGATGGCGACCCCCGAGAACTGGCAGCCGGGCGATGCGGTGGTGGAGCCGCCACCCGAGACCTTCGCCGCCGCCGACTCCGACGTCGCCGCGGCCCACGGCGGCGAGTGCGTCGACTGGTACTTCCGGACGCGGGCGCTGTGACCCTGCGCCGCGCGCTTCCCACGAGCTTCCTCCCGACACCCGAACCCAAGATGCAAGTCCAGCAGTTCTACCTCGGTTGCCTCGCGCATGCCTCCTACCTGATCTTCGACGCCAAGAGCGGCATCGCTGCGGTCGTCGATCCGCAGCGTGACGTCGACGAGTACATCGCGCGCGCCGCCGAGCTCGGCGTGCAGATCAAGCACGTGCTGCTGACCCACTTCCACGCCGACTTCATCGCCGGCCACCTGGAGTTGCGCGAGAAGTGCGGAGCGACGGTGTACGTCGGTGCGGCCGGGCAGGCCGAGTACGAGTGCGTGAAGCTCGCCGACGGCGACGTCCTCGAGTTCGGTGACACCCGGATCGTGGCGTTGGAGACGCCGGGGCACACCCCCGAGGGCGTGAGCTTCGTGCTCTACGACCTGGCGACCTCCGACCAGGAGCCGCACGCGGTGTTCACCGGCGACACGCTGTTCGTCGGCGACGTCGGTCGGCCGGACCTGCTCGCCTCGGTGGGCGTCACCGCCGAGCAGCTCGGTGGCATGCTCTACGAGTCGCTGCACGACAAGCTGATGAAGCTGCCGGACGCGACGTTGGTCTATCCGGCGCACGGGGCGGGCTCGATGTGCGGCAAGAACCTCGGCAGCGAGACGTTCACGACGATCGGCACGCAGCGGCAGCAGAACTACGCGCTGCAGCCGATGTCGAAGGACGAGTTCATCGCGATCGTCACCGCCGACCAGCCGCAGGCGCCGGCCTACTTCGGCTTCGACGCGCGCCTCAACAAGCTGGAGCGGCCGATGCTGGATGCGGCGCTGGCGCAGGGCGTCACGGCGCTCGGCGTCGACGCGTTCCTGGCGAAGCGGGCGGAAGGGGCGCAGGTGGTCGACGCCCGCGACGAGGTCGACTTCGCGGCGGGCACGCTGAAGGGCGCCTGGAACGTGCCGTTGTCCGGCAGCTTCGCGACCTGGGCAGGTGCGTTGCTCGATCTCCAGACCCCGATCGTGTTGATCACCGAGCCCGGCAAGGAGCAGGAGGCGGTGACCCGGCTCGGTCGCATCGGCATCGACACCTGCGTGGGCTACCTCGATGGCGGCATCGCGGCGCTCGCCGGCCACGACGAGCTGGTGCAGCGCACCGCGCGCATCGAGGCGGCGGAGCTGCGGCGGCGTCTGGATGCCGGCGAGGAACTGGCGGTCCTCGACGTCCGCACCCCGGGCGAGTGGGAAGGCGGCCACCTCGACGCTGCGGTGCACATCCCGCTGATCGAACTCCCAGGCCGCCTGGACGACGTGCCGCAGGCGCGGCCGCTCTACGTGGTCTGCCGGTCGGGCGCGCGCTCGGGCACGGCGATCAGTCTGTTGGCGCGGGCGGGGGTCACCGACCTCGTCAACGTTGCGGGCGGCATGAACGCGGTGCAGGGGACCGCGTGCACGGCTCCGAAGTGACGCCGCGAGTCGCGAACACGAGACCTCCTCGACCCTCCAGAGTCCCATGTCGAACGACAGCCAGAACTTCAAGGTCCTCATCATCGGCGGTGGTGCGGCCGGCATCTCGGTCGCCGCGCGGCTGCGCAAGAAGCTGCCGAGCGGCTCGATCGCCGTCGTCGATCCGGCGCGCAAGCACCACTACCAACCGCTGTGGACCCTGGTCGGCGGGGGCGTCTGCAACAAGGAGATCACCGAGCGCGACGAGGCCAGCGTGATCCCGGCCGGCGTGGTGTGGATCCAGGAGGGGGCGAAGAGCTTCGATCCGGCGGCGAACCGCGTCGAGCTGCAGAGCGGCAAGGTGGTCGGTTACGAGCAGCTCGTGGTCTGCCCGGGGATCCAGCTCGACTGGTCGAAGGTCGAGGGGCTGGCCGGCAACCTCGGCAAGCACGGCATCTGCTCGAACTACGCCTACGACACGGTCCAGGACACCTGGCCGACCATCCAGGGCACCAGGAGTGGCAAGGCGCTGTTCACGCACCCCAGCACGCCGATCAAGTGTGGCGGTGCGCCGCAGAAGATCATGTATCTGGCCGAGGAGGCGTTCCGGAAGGCCGGCGTGCGCAGCGGCCTCGACATCCACTTCTACTCGGGGATGCCGGAGTCGTTCACGGTGCCGCACTACGCGCGGGTGCTCGACAAGTGCATGGACGATCGTTCGATCACCCCGCACTACAAGCGCGACCTGATCGCCATCGATGCACCGAACCGCAAGGCGACCTTCGCGTGCCTCGACAAGGAGGGCGAGACCGAGACCGTCGAGTATTCGATGATCCACGTGACGCCGCCGATGAGTGCGCCGGACTTCATCAAGCGGAGCCCGCTCGCCGGGTCCGCGGGCTGGGTCGAGGTCGACAAGGGCACCTGTCAGCACACGCGGTTCCCGAACGTGTTCGCGCTCGGCGATGCCAGCAACCTGCCGACCTCGAAGACCGGAGCTGCGATCCGCAAGCAAGCGCCGGTGGTCGCTGCCAATGTGCTGGCAGTGCTCGAGGGCAAACAGCCGGCCGCGAAGTACGATGGCTACACGTCGTGCCCGCTGGTCACCGGCTACGGCAAGCTGATCCTCGCCGAGTTCGACTACGACAAGAACCTCGCGGAGACGTTCTGGTTCGACCAGTCGAAGGAGCGCTGGAGCATGTATCAGCTCAAGCGCCACATCCTGCCGATGCTCTATTGGCAGGGGATGTTGAAGGGGCGCGCGTGAGCCGCACCGGACATCCGCCAACGGAACGGGCCCTGCTGGGAGGGAAGTCGACGTGTTGCTCGCATTTCTGGGCGCCTTGGTGATCGGCGTGAGCCTGGGCCTGATGGGCTCGGGGGGGTCGATCCTCACCGTGCCGATCCTCGTCTACGTCCTGGGACAGGACGAGAAGACCGCCATCGCCGGCTCGCTGCTGGTGGTGGGCTCGATCAGTGCCGTCGGCGGCATGCAGTACGTCGGCCGCAAGATGGTCGACTGGCGCAGCGTGCTGTGGTTCGGCGTGCCTGGGATGATGGGCACCTACGGCGGTGCGGCGTTGGCGAAGTTCGTCTCCGGCACCGTGCAGCTGGTGGTCTTCGACGTGGTGATGCTCACCGCGGCGTTCTTCATGCTGCGTCCGGCCAAGGCGGCCGGCGGCGCGAAGCGGGGCCAGGCCGCCTGGAAGATCGTCCTGGATGGGCTGGTCGTCGGCGTGCTCACCGGCTTCGTCGGCGTCGGCGGCGGCTTCCTGATCGTGCCGGCGCTGGTGCTGCTGGGCGGCCTGTCGATGCAGCTCGCGGTCGGCACCAGCCTGCTGATCATCGCGCTGAAGTCGTTCAGCGGCTTCTACAAGTACCTCGACGTGCTGAAGGAGTTCGACCTCCACCTCGACTGGCAGGTGCTCGGCACCTTCGTCGTCGTCGGCATCGTCGGTAGCGTGTTCGGCAATCACGTTTCGCGCCGGCTGAACCACGACGTGCTGCGCCGGATCTTCGCCGGTCTGCTGCTGGTCGTCGGTCTGGCGATGCTGGTGGTGAAGGTCGTCGAGTTCACCAGCGGCGCGGCCACGGCCGATCCGGGCGCCACCACGGTTTCGACGCCCCACGATTGACCCGAGTTCTTGCGCCTGGACTCTTACAACCGGTGCCTGGCACCCGTTGCAAAAGTCACCGCCCGCGAGTTCGCTCCACGCCGAGCACCCGGCCCGAGTCGTTGGTGATGATCTCGAAGTCTTCGAAGATCATCTCGGTCACCATGGAGCCCTGGGTCTGCTCCTTCGGCGGACCCCAGCGCCGCACGACGCTCGACACCGGATCGCCGAGGTTCGGAACGCCGTGCTCGCGGTCGCGCGGCACCAGCGGCCCGGCGAGGTTCGAGTAGGCTTGGACCCGTCCGTCCTGCACCCGCAGCGCGCCTTCGATCAGGTGGCCGGTGAGGTCGCGGTAGTTCCATTCGACGACCGAACCGCCCACATTCATCGATTCAGGTGGGCCGAGGCGGGTCAGCACCTCGTCGACCGAGCAGTCGAGCAGCTCTCGGGGCTCTTGGATCCACTGCGTGTCGGCACTCGTCGCCGCGCTCTGTGCGGCTTCCATTCGCGGGATGAGCGTCGCGCCGGCACCCAGCACCAGCGACAGGCAGACCGCCGCGCCGGTGGTCACCGCGTGGAAGGTGTTGCCCAAGAGCGGCTGCGTGCCGGAGGCGATCGCCGCGTATTCGCTGCGCGCCCGGTGGTAGAGGAAGAACAGGCTGCCGGCGATCCCGGCGAGCAGCGCGACCACGCCGATGAAGTCCTCGTTGCCGCGGTCGAAGCTGCCGGGCGAGAACCAGTCGGCGATCTGCATGCTGATCGCGGTCAGCAGGCCGGTCGCGACGAACAGCGGGAAGACCCAGGCCGACAGCACTGCGATCGGCACGCCGATCAGTCGACCCTGCGCCGCGCGGATCCGCCGCAGCGACCAGAAGCCGAGCGCGGTCGCGACGACCAGCACGCCGAGCAGGCCGGGCACGAACACTTTCAAGGCAACCGGCTGGATCTCGCCCAGAGAGCCAAGTGGCGCGATCAACTGCCCGGTGAACGGCTTGCCCATCGCCACCACGGCCTTGGCCTGCTCGAGCGTCGCCTGCGCAGCGGCTCGCTGCGCATTCTGGTCGGCGGCGATCGCCTCGGCCTGCTGGCTGCGGGCCAGGATCCAGAAGAAGAACACCACCACGCCGGCGATCATCAGGGTCGCCACCACCGGCAGCTTGCTGATGCGGCGCTGTCGTTCCGGTCGCGCGGCCTCCGGTACGGGCGACCGCCGGCTGGTCCGTGCGGCGGGCTGCACCCACTGCGACTCCCGCCGCACGTCGCTGCCCACCTCGCGCGCCGACTGATAGCGCTCGTCGGGCTGCTGCGCCAAGGTGCGCCGCACCACCTCGTCGAGACCCGGCGAGGTGCCGCTGCGCCGCGACGGTGGGTCGTAGGTGCCGATCGGCAGTTCGCCGGTGAGCATCTCGTAGAGCACCACGCCCAGCGAGAAGATGTCGGCGCGGTGGTCGACCGCGGCGCTGCCGCGCCACTGCTCGGGGGCCATGTACTGCGGGGTGCCGAAGACCGCGCTGCTGCGCGTCAAGGCGATCCGGTCGTGCTCCTTCCCGGCCAGCTTGGCCATCCCGAAGTCGGCGATCTTCACCCGGCCGTCGACGTCGACCAGCACGTTCTCCGGCTTGATGTCGCGGTGCACGACGCCCTTCTCGTGGGCGTATTGCAGCGCCTCGCAGAGCGTCGGCGTGATCCGCAGCGCCTCCTCCGGCGACAGCCGGCCGAGCTCCATCAGCTGGCGCAGGTTCACGCCGTCGACGAACTCCATCAGCAGGAAGAACAGGCCGTCGCGGGTCTGGCCGAAGTCGTGGACCGTGACGATGTGCGGGTGGTTGAGGCTGGCCAGTGCGCGCGCCTCGCGGAGAAAGCGCTCGCCGAACTCCGCCTGCTCGCCGAGTTCCCGGGGCAGGATCTTCAGTGCGACGTGGCGCTCCAGTCGCTCCTGCACCGCCTCGTAGACCGCGCCCATGCCGCCCTTGCCGATGAGGCGGAGGATGCGGATGCCGGGGAACGACGCGGCGAGTTCCTCCGGGGTCGGGGCCTGCAGGCGGCCGGCGCCGCCGATCCGGCTGTCGTGCTCCAGGGCACCGCGCAACAGCTCGCCATGGTCCGGCGTGCCTGCCGGGGCCGGGTTCGGGTCTCGAGGTGTGTCCATGCCCACCCCTGAAGGATCGTCGGCCCGGGGTTACGGGGGAATCGGAGAATCCGGACCGGCTCAGGTCTCGAGGGCGCCGAGGAGTTGACGGAGTTCGGCTTCCGCGCCCTCGCCCGCACCCAGCGTGTCGCGTGCCTCGGCGATCAGGAACTCCCGGAAGCGGCCGCGAAGCCGGTGCGCCCGGACCTTGAGCGCGCCCTCGGTGCCACCGAGTTCCGCCGCGAGGGTTGCCCAGGGGCGCGGCGGTCCGCCACCCTCGAGCGTCGGCCGCAGCAACTCGAACAGCTCGCCCCGGCCCTGGCTCCGCTCGGACTCCTCCAGCCGAGCCAGCGCGGTCTCGATCACCCCCTGCGCCCAGCGCCGCTCGAAGGCCCGCGCCGGGTCGTCGCGGACCGACGCCGGTTCGGCCGAGTAGCGGCGTTCCTCGGCGGCGAGCGCGTCGAGCGGGATCGGCCGGCGCCCGCCGCCGCGCTTCTCGGCGCGGTCCCGGGCGCGGTGGTTCTGGAGGTGGTGCCTCGCGCAGGTCGCCAACCAGCCGCGGAACCGTCCTCGCTCCGGATTCGCCCGGTCGAAGTCCCGGCGGTCGAGCAGGTCGGCGAACAGGCTCTGGGTCAGGTCGGCAGCATCGTCCACCGACAGTGCCTGGCTCCGGTACAGCGCGTAGACCGGCGGCCAGTAGGTGAGGCAGAGTTCCTCCAGGGCTCGTTCGCGGGTCGGTGCGTCGTCGGAGCCGGCGCGAAGTACGAGACTCCAGCGGGTGGTGTGGAAGGCGGACAAGAGGCGTAGAGCTTCCGGCGCGGAAGGTGCTCCGTCCAGGCGCGGTCGCCCGGATAGGCTCGGGCCCGATGACAGCCACCTGCTCGCACTGCGGCGCCCCCAACCCGGTGCTTCGTGTCTTCGGTTGGTACACCGGCCTGCATCTGCGTTGCAGGCAGTGCCGGACGGTGTTCCGCGTGGTCGATTCGTTCGGCGGTCTGGTCCTGGTGCACCTGGCCTTCGCGGTCGGCTATCTGGCAGGCTTCGCGTGGCTGCTCGATGTGGAGGTGCCGCCGTGGGTGGTGGGTCTGTTCGTCAGTGAGCCGCTGGCGATCGGCCTGTGGCTCGGGGCGCTGCCGGCGTTGCTCGGTCTCGCGACCTTCGTGCTGGCCCTCGGCCTGCTGACGCCGAGCGCGCGCCGCGTGGAGCAAGACCCCGCGACCCACGACGACCCGAAGATCCCGGCTCCGCTGACCCGGGGGCAGTTCGTGGTCGGTGCGTTGTTCGCGGGCCTCGGCACGATCGTGCTGGTCCTCACCGTGGTGTTCGGTCTCACCCTGCAGCACTTCGGCGAGGCGATGGTCGAGCACCGTCCACCGGCCGAGCCACAGCCGGTGGAGCTGTCGGCGGAGACCCTCGCCGACTGGGTGTTCGTCGACGGCGAGGGCACGCCGCGGGCTCTCGAGCAATTGCTCGGCGCGCCCGTGGTGATCCACTTCTTCGATCGCGACGACTTCGGCACGCAGGCGGGTCTGGCCAGTCTCGCGCGGTTGCGTCGCACGGTCCTCGACGACGGGGTGCAGTTCGTGGTCTGCGCGTTGGTCGACGAGCAGCGCTTCGCCGAGCTCATCGAGGACCCTCCGGTGCGGATCCCGCTGGTCAGACCACGCACCGACGCGCCCGGCGTGCTGGCGCCCGAGGTCCTGCCGTCGACGCTGTTCCTCGATCCGAAGGGCCGGCTGGTCTGGCGGGAGGCCGGCGTCGCGCGTTGGGACACCGACGCGGTGGTGGCCTTCCTCCGGCGACTCGCCGCCGGCGACTGATCAGCGCGTGACCTGACCGCGTTGCGCGTTCGACAGGCGTGGTGCGTCGACCCCGTCGCCGGTCCACAGCGCCTGGACCGTGAAGCGCAGTCCTTCGAGAGCTGGGTCGGTCGGCACCGTGAGCGGCACGCCGAGTTCGCCGGCGGGAGCGGGAACGGCGACGGTCGCGAGTTCGAACAGCGCACCGGGTTGCAGCCACAGGATCCCGAGACCGGGGAGCGGCAAGGGCGACGCATTGGGCGACAGCGCGACGAATGCCGCGTGCGGTCGGCCGGCCCGGGTCGGCTCGGCGCGCAGCGTGATCGGCACCGCCGCCCCGAGCGGAAAGGAGAACGGCATGGTCAGTTGTCGCTGCAGGCTGCGGTAGATGCGGGTGTCGCGCGCGTTGCCGACCAGGTCGACGTCGCCATCGCCGTCCAGGTCGCCGGTGGCGAATGCGGTGCTGGCGCCGAGCCGGGGGAACGAGCCCGGCAGGTCGCGCCAATCGGCAACGTGGGTGAAGCGGCCGGTACCGTCGTTCAGGTGCAGGCGGTCGGTCTCCTGGCCGGCGTCGGGGAAGCGGTAGAACTGCCACGCCAGCAGCACGTCGTCGTCGCCGTCGTGGTCGACGTCGATCACCGCGAGGTCGTGGACGAAGTCGGCGGGCTGCAGCGGGAGCTGCGGGAAGCGCGGGAACTCCTCGGGCGACTGGGTGAATCCGCCGAGTCCGTCGTTGAGCTGGATCCGCGCGCCGCCGCCGGTGTCGAGCGCGGTGAGCAGGTCGCGGTCGCCATCGCCGTCGGCGTCGAAGGTGGTGATCGAACTCGCCTGGTCGCCGAGCGCCGCGCCGGCGGAGAAGTGCCCCTGGCCGTCGTTGAGGTGGACGCGCGCGGCGCCCTCCAGGACCACGAACTGACCGTTCTGGATCAGCTGCAGGTCCGTGGAGGCGGTGATCAGATCCGGGTCGCCGTCGCCGTCGATGTCGTCGAAGCACGCCGCGCGCGTCGACTCGACTACCGTCCCCAGGTGGCTCGGTGCGTCCGTGAATCCTCCCGCGCCGTCGTTCAGGAACAGCCGATCCGGTGCGGCGTCGCTCTGGTCCTTGAAGAAGGTCCGGCCGACGAACAGG
Organism: bacterium; assembly: GCA_030432695.1. GTDB lineage: Bacteria > Planctomycetota > UBA1135 > UBA1135 > UBA2386 > JAUILN01. The sequence continues at coordinate 32,079 of JAUILN010000021.1, forward strand.
TCGAGGTCCGCGTCGCCATCGACGTCTGCGAACGCCAGGCAGCTCACGTAGGTCTGCTCGGCGGGCACACCGCTCGGCAGGAACGAGAACTGCCCCGCACCGTCGTTCTGCAGGAGGAGGACTCGACTGGCATCCGGACCGTTGACGTCGTTGGTCGCGGCTGCCAGATCGACGTCGCCATCGCCGTCCAGATCGGCGCACACCGCGAAGTCGAACTCACGCTCGTTGGGCACCCGCACGACCCCGTCGTCCCGGAAGTTGCCCAGCCCGTCGTTGAGCAGGAGCCGCGGCGGTCCGCCGACCAGCAGCAGGTCGAGGTCGCCATCGCCATCGACATCGGCGAGGACCGGGCGGGACTCGCCGGCGAGCGACGGCTGGAGTTCGCGGAAGAAGGACTGGGCGGGGGCTGCGGCCGCTCCGGTCACGGCGATGCAGGATAGGGCCAACGCGAGGGGGTGGTGCATGTGCGGCCTTCGGCAGGTTCGGTCGGCGCAGCGGCGACGCGCGCCTGGCCGGGATCGTAGCCGGGTTCGTCCATGCTGGCAGTCGCTCCCGCGGCTCAGGTGTCTTCTCGGCGGATCCGATCGCGCAGGGCGATCAGGTCCTTCATCACCCGATGCAGGCTCCCCCGGTAGCCCGTCGTCCCGAACGCGTCGTGGAGTGCGCGATAGAGCCCGAACAGTTCCCCATACACCTTCACCGCGGCCTTCCGCGGTCGGTAGACGGTGTCCTTCACGCCGGTCATCCGGCGTTGAGCGGCGGCGACCGTCTGGAACGCGCCACCGGCCACTGCCCCGAAGATCGCCGCGCCGAGCGCGCAGGACTGTCCCGATCGGCTGATCTTCATCGGCCGGTTCGTCACGTCGGCATAGATCTGCATCACCAGCGGATTCTTCTCGGCGATGCCTCCGCAGTTGACGATCTCGCGCACCTTCACGCCGTAGGCCTCGAAGCGATCGAGGATCGTCAGCGCACCGAACGCGGTGGCCTCGATCAGTGCGCGGTAGACCTCTGCGGCCTGGGTGTGCAGCGTCTGTCCGATCAGCAGGCCGGTGAGCAGCGGGTCGACCAGCACGGTGCGGTTGCCGTTGTTCCAGTCGAGGGCCAGCAGGCCGCTCTCGCCGGGCTGCATGGCCGCCGCCCGCTCGCTGAGCCGCTCATGTGGATCGCCGCTGCCATCGCCCGGCGCGAGGTGTCGGACGAACCAGTTGAAGATGTCGCCCACCGCCGACTGACCGGCCTCCAAGCCGTAGGCGCCGGGCAGCACCGAGCCGGGGACGATCCCGCACAGCCCAGGGATGTCGGCGAGCGGGCGGTCGGTCGGCCACACCGTGATGTCGCAGGTGCTGGTGCCGATGATCTTCACCAGCGTGCCGGCCTTGACGCCCGAGCCGACCGCACCCATGTGGGCGTCGATCGAGCCCACGGCCACGGGCAGGCCCGGCGGCAGTCCGACCGCGTTGGCCATCTCGGTGGTGAGCCCGCCGGCGACGCGGTCGGAGGTCAGCGCCTCCTTGGCGAAGGCCTCGCAGAACCGGCCGAGCGCCGGCTCGATGCGTCGCAGGAGCGGCTTCGGCAGCCCGCCCCAGGACTCGTGCCACATCGCCTTGTGGCCCGCGGCGCAGACGCTGCGCGGGAGTTCGCGCGGGGCGGTCCGGCCGGTCAGGAAGCCCGGCACGAAGTCGCAGAGTTCGACCCACCCGGCCGCTGCCTCGAACACCTCCGGAGCGGTGCGCTGACAGTGGAGCAGCTTCGACCAGTACCACTCGCTCGAGTAGATCCCACCGCACTTCGAGAGGTAGCCGGCCTTGGAACGCTCCCCGCGCGCGGTGATCTCCGCGGCTTCCGCGGTCGCCGTGTGATCCTTCCACAGCCATGCCTGGGCGGCGAGATTCCTGCCGAAGCCGCGCTTGGTCGCGAGCGCTCGTCCTTCGGCGTCGACGGGTAGCGGAGTGGATGCGGTCGTGTCCACGCCCAGGCCGACGACCCGGTCGGGGCGGAAGCCCTTCCTGCGGCCCGCCGCGCGCACGGCTTCGCCGACTGCCTGCACGTAGCCCGCCACGTACTGCGCAGGATCCTGTCGCGCGAGGTTCGGGTCGCGGTCGTCCAGCAGCACGCCCTTCTCGCCGCCCCGGTAGTCATGGGTTGCACTCGCCACCTCCGATCCGTCGGCGAGGTCGACGACCAGGGCGCGCACGCTGTTGGTGCCGTAGTCCAGTCCGATGGCAAATCGCTCGTTCAAGGTTCCGCTCCGAGGGTGTGCAGAGCGGGCGATCCTATCCGAGCGGCTGGCGTGGACTCACCGATGCTCGATGGCCCGGGTCGCCGCGGCTCATGCCGGTCCAACCCGGATCCAGCTCGCCCGCGCCGCGTCCCAGCCGGCGCTCGAGCAGCTGCACCGCGTTGCTGAACGTGCTATCGCGGAACGCGGTGTGACGGGCGATCGGCGCGAGTTGGCGGATCTCGCTGGCCGAGGTGGTGAAGTCACTGCCGGTGTCGAGGTGCGGCATCGCGTGCGCGTCGGAGCTGTCGTCGCCGACCAGGACCGCGCAGTCGGGGCGTTCGCCGACGCCTCGCGTCAGACCGTCGCACGCACCTCGCCGGAGTCGTGGATGCCCGGGGTCTGGTCGAGTTCGGGGGCGATCCGAGCGCGCCGGCGGGATGAGTCCGGTCTGACGGATGCCACCGGGGACCATATTGTCATGACAACGGGGGGCAGTTCTGAAGGCCAGTCAGAGCGGCTCACAGCACCGGCTGGGCAGTTCCGGCGCGGTTCCGTATGGTCTTGGTGCGGGCTGGAACTCGAACCTGGCCTGCTACTTGTCATTACCAATCCATGGTCGTCGCCGCCTCTTCCATTCCCAAGCACGCCCGCGTCTTCGCAGCCCTCCAGAGCGAGATCGTGGAGGGTCGGTGGCGTCCTGGGCAGCGCCTGCCGAGCGAGGCCGAGTTGGTCGATCGCTTCGAGGTCTCGCGGATCACGATCGGTCGAGCGATGCGCGACCTGCAGGTCGCCGGCCTGATCGAGCGTCGTCGCGGATCGGGCACCTTCGTCCGTGACGTCTCCGACCGCACGACCCGCGCTTTCGGTTTGTTGGTCCCCGAAAGTCGCGACGCGGAGATCTTCACGCCGATCGGGCGCGCCATCGTCAACTCGCCGCGGGCGCGCGAGTACGGCCTGCTCTGGTCCGGTGCGGCCGAGCATGAGCAGTCGGGTTGGGAGGAGACGGTCTGGCGGCTCTGCCAGCAGTACATCGAACGCGGGGTGACCGGCGTGTTCTTCACGCCGCTCGAGGGCGCACCCGACTCGGTGGCGATCAACCGGCGGATCGGCGCAGCGCTCGACGCGGCCGGCATCCCGTTGGTGCTGATCGACAGCACGCTCGATCCCTATCCCGAGCCGAGCGACCACGATCTGGTCGGCATCGACAACCGCCGCGCCGGGCACCTGGTGACCTCGCACCTGGTGGGCCGAGGCTGCCAGCGCATCGGCTTCGTCGCGCTCCAGCACTCGGCATCGACCGTGGCGGCTCGCGAGGCCGGCTACCGCGAGGCGCTGTTCGCGTCGGGTATCCGCACCGAGTCCGATCTGGCTCGTCTCCTCGATCCGGACGACGCCGACCAGGTGCGCGGCTGGCTCGAAGACGTGCGCCCCGACGGCGTCGTGTGCGCGAACGACCGCACCGCCGCGCGGCTCATGCACACGCTGCGAGGTCTCGGCGTCGACGTGCCCGGTGACGTGCGCATGGTCGGCATCGACGACCTCGAATACGCGCGCCTCCTGCCGACCCCGCTTACCACGCTGCGCCAGCCGACCCGCCGCCTCGGCGAGGTTGCGCTGGCCGCGATGCTCGAGCGGGTGGAATGGCCGCATCTGCCGGTCCGCGAGATCCGCCTGCACTGCGAGTTGGTGGTGCGGGCGTCGTGTGGGGCGTAGCCGCGAAGAACCTCCTACTGCTGGATGACTTCGATGCCGCCGACGACCGCGGAGGACTCGTCGGTGTGGATCAGGATGTGTTCGAACTCGCCGTTCAGTTCGCCATTCTTCATCAGCACCTCGTCATCCACGAAGATGCTGCAGCGCCGCGCCAATCGAGTGTTCGCTTCGTTGTCGTCTCGCACGACGAACTTGATCGTGACCCACTCGCCGTGCTTCGCCTCGACGAAGTACTCGACCTGACGCCCAGACCGCACGCTCCACCTCCCCGCTTCGTAGCGGACCTGCCACGTGCCTTGCACGGTTCCGAGTCCGACCGAGGTCCCGGTGCCCGCGAGGGGGCGGGCTCGTACGAGAACCGTCATGTCACCCTCGTTCCACCTATCCGGTGCCGGAAGCGTCATCCAGGCACCGAGCCCCAGCCGGTAGTTGGGGCCGATCCGTGAGATCGGTCCGGTGTTCTCCCAGTGCTTGCCGCGTAGCAGGTCCTCGCCGCGTCTGCGAAAGCGCTTCGCATCGACCTCGTACGTGGTGATCAATTCGTCCCAGTGCGCCTCGAGCCGCTCGGCGGACCCGGCGGGAATGCCCAACTGGAAGCAGAGGATGGTCTTCGCGTCGTCGGCCTTGCGGTCGTCTTCGGCTGCATCGAGGTAACGCTTCAGTTCCTCGATCGTCGGGAGGCCGATCGGCCAGGTATTGAGCGCAGCACTTGCGATGCCGTACGTCGTGCTGGCTCGCTCCGCAGTCTTCCAGCGCGCCAGGATCTCGCGGTCTGCTCCGCGTTCCGACAGGGCGAGGCCATATCGCACGACGAGGTCCTCATCGGGTCCATCGATGTGGGGCCTGGCCGAGGCCCAAAGCCCTTCGACTCCGAGGTCCACCGCCAGCTCGAGTGCCCGCGCTCGCGCCGCGTCGTCCCTGAGTGCGGTGCGAAGCGGAGTCGTTGCGAGTGCCGGGGCGGCCTGTCGCAGTCGATCGCGTGCGTCGGCGCGCTGTTCGGCGGTCGAGTCGCGCGCCAGGTACGTCTCGATCAGTTCTCCGACCTGCCGCTTCGTCGGTGGGTTCTCCGCAGTCTGCGCGACGAGCGGTGCAGTCGAGCACACGAAGGCGAGCAGTGATCGCATCGCTGGCGAGTTGGACGGTCCACCCATGGATTGCACGGCTTCCGTTCGGCGTGATTGCCAGTTCTTCCGAACGCGCAAGTCTACGTGAGAATGGGCGACCCCGAAGGTCCGCGCATCGTCGGGATCGACGACCTGGAGTTCGCGCGCCTACAGCCGACCCCGCGGACCACCGTGCGCCAGCCCGTCGGCCGCCTTGGCCTGGTCGCGCGCGATGCGATGCCGGACCGCGTGGATTGGCCGCAACTGCTTGGGCGCGAGGTCCGTCTGCCCGGAGAGGTGCGGGGCGTGGCGTCGGAGGCGCTCGCCCTCCGACCCGGAATCCCGGCGGACCCGTATGCTCGGGGCGAGGAACCTCCCCATGCGCCTGATCCGGATCGTCCTGCTGTCTCTGCTCGCACTGGCCGCCAGTCCGGCGCAGACCGTCGTCCAGGGCGGGGGTGATGCGCTGAACCAGGCGCTGGGGGCGGCATCCCATGGCGATGTGTTCCGCGTGTTGGACGGGCACTACGACGCCCTGCAGACGAGCCTCGGCGTGACGATCGTCTGTGCGCCGAACGTCAACTTCCACTCGATCCTCGGCGGCGCGGTCACGGTCGACGGGCTGCCCGTGGGGCGGTCGTTCGCCATGTATGGCGGGACCACGGTCGCGACCGACTTCGCCGTCAACTTCGTGGTGCGCAACTGCGCGGGCACAGTGGTGTTCGACGGCCTGACCACCACCAATGGTCGCGACGCGACGATCGAGAGCAGTGCGGCGGTCTCGTTCCATGCCTGCCGCCTGTATGCGCCTGCGGTCACCGGTTCGACCGTGGTGTTCAGTGACTGTGATTGCCGGTCGCTTCCCACTTCGCCCGCGATCCGCGCCACCCGCAGTGAGATCTTCCTCGCCGGTGGGCGGGCGGATGGTCCGAGCCGGGTGCCACCGCTGACGTTGCCGGCCGCGCCGGCGGCATTCCTGATCGACAGTTCGCTGGTGGTGGCTGGCGACGGCTCGACCACCCTCGCCGCGGGGATCGGTCCCTCGTTGCCGCCTGCGATCCTCGGCGATGCGACTTCGTCGGTGATCGTCGGTCCGCGGACGCGGATCCTCAGCGCTGCGAGCGCGCCGATCTCCGCAGGCCGGGTCACCGTCCGCGAGACGCCCGCGGTCCAGCTCTTCGAGCTGCGTCGGGTCAGTGGCCAGCGGGTCGACATCCTCACCGAGCCCGGCGCACCGGTGGCGACGTTCGTGGACCGCCACCGTGCGCCCGGTGCGCTACCGTTCGGGCTCCTGTGGATCGACGCGAGCGCGTTGGTGCTCGATTCCGGGACTGCGCCGTCAAGCGGCGTGCGCTCGGTCCTCGTCGACGGCGGCAGCACGCAGTTCGGTGCCGGCTTCGTGTTGCAGCCGGCGACTTTGCTCGGCAGCGGCGAGCTGGTGTTCGGCGCGCCGACGCACGTCGTCGTGCACGATTGATCGAGTCGCTCGGTCAGCGAGGCTCGGCCGTCCCGGTGAGGCAGAGCTTCGACTCGGCCGCGAGCTCGGCATCCGTCAGGCAGCCCGTCAGGCGGAACCAGGTGAGCACCTGCATCGCGTACTCCTCGGACGCTCGCCACCCGGTCGCGTCGGCGTCGAGAGCGGCACCGAGGTCTGCGAGGCGGAGGCCGTAGTGGCTGTCCTCGACCTCTCGGATGCAGAGCACGCCCTCGGTGTCGTCGAAGAACGACGGATCGTGGAACGTCGCTTTCCTGCCATTCGCCGCGGCCGCTAGGAGACTGTGATCGGCCTTTGCCCGCAGTTCCGGGTCCGAAGTGAGTTGCAGGGGCTGGAGAGTGCCCGTCGCGATGAGTTCGTCCCCCTCCCGGTTCCGGGCGTCCACTGCAGTTCGGTAGAGAGCCAGCACCGCGGGCGCGGCATCGCGGACATGATCGGTGAGCACGCGCCGGAGATCCGGAGGGGTGTAGGTGTCGCGCGGATTGAGTCGGTGGTTGCGGAACAGCTGGTTCGCGGAGAGCTGCGCGACGCCCAGGCTGCGGACGCGGTCGGGGAAGGGGCATGGTCGCGAGGGATCCGGGCCAATTCCTCGTCGAGCGCTGCGGTGTCGGAGGGCGTCGCGGTGGGACGCGGTGGAACCTGGCCCTCGGCGACGGGGGGCCGCGTCGCTCCGCGAACTCCCGAGCGAGGGCCGCTCGAATCGCGCCGGGTCGTCTGTCCTCCGGTTCCCGGGGGTGCGAGGCCTTATGCTCGATGCTCCCTGGCAACCGTCCCCGACCGGTGCATTCGATGCGCAACCCGATCCTCCTCGCCGCGATCGCGGCAACTCTTCTCGTCGCAGCTCCGACCACCAGCCAACGCACGACCGTCGTGACCGGCGGTGGCGGAGCTCTCCAGGCCGCGGTCGGCGCGGCGCAGCCCGGCGACACCCTGCTGGTGCGTGCCGCCGACTACGACGAGACGGTGGTCGACAAGGGGGTCGCGCTGTTCTGCGATCCGGGCGTGCGGATCGGAAGCGGTCAGGACGCCGGCCTGACGATCACTGCTCTCCCTGCGCACCAGGCCTTCGTGATGCACGGTGGCCAGGTGCGCTTCTCGACCCAGATCTTCGGTGTGCCCGGGTCGGTCCAGATCTCGAACTGTCAGGGACCGATCGTCTTCGACCGTGTGGGGTTCGAGGTCGGCACCTCGTGGAGCGAGGAGAGGCTGCCGCGGATCCAGATCGATTCGTGCGCTCAGGTGAGCTTCACCGACTGTGGCGCCTTCCCCGCGGTGCGCGTGGCGGACTCGACGCTGAGCGTGACCGGTGCCGGCATCGGGCCGATCACCAATCCGATCGGTCGGTCGTCGTTCGAGATCACGCGCTCGCGGGTGTCGATCCATCAATGCGGCTTCACCGGCGGGCAGGGCAGCATCTCGTTCTTCTTCGCGTCCCCGGCGATCCACCTCTACAGCGGTGAGCTGACGATCACCCGGAGCACGATCAGCGGCGGAACCTGGGGCGGGCAGGTGCACGCCGAGGCGATCTCCAGCGAAGGAGGAACCTTGCGTCATGACGCGGCGACCCGCTTCCTCTCCCAGGCCGCGGCGCCGATCACCGGTCCGGTGGCCGTGAGCCTTGCGCCGATCCCGTCGCTGACTGCTGGCGGCGTGCCTGCGGGTGCTCCGATCACCGTCGCCACCCACGCAGAGCCCGGCAGCTTCACCGTCGCCTTCGTCAGCGACCTGGTCGCGCCGTGGAACCTGGCTGGCTTCGGCGACCTCTGGGTGCGTCCCGACAGTCCGTTCCTCTATGCCGCGGTCGTTCCGGCGACCGGTACGTTGAGCGCGACCGCGATCGTGCCGCCGACCCTCGCCGATGCCGCGCTCGCGCTGCAGCCGGTGTCGCTCACGGCGGCGGGGGCCCTGGTGGTCGGCGCGCCGGAGCGGGTCGTGCTGCGCTGATCGAAAAGCGCTGATTCAGTTCGGGTCTCCGCGGCCCGCCGCGCAAGCCGCGTGAGTTCGTGACTTCGACGAAGTTCCAAGCTCACTGCCACAGGCAGCAGATCGGCACCGCCTGGATGCGGTCCCCCATCGGGAAGACTCGCGGGCCCGTGTGGAAGACCACGCCTGCCACGAAGCGCTCTCCGAGTGCGTCGCGTAACCACGCGAGGTGCCTGGCATCGGGGTCCTTCGGTGCGGCACTGGCCTTGACTTCGATGCCGAGGATGCGCCCACCGCCGAGTTCGGCGATCAGGTCGATCTCCCGTCGGCCCTCCTCGGCGCGAAGATGGAACAGGCGCGGGCGGGACTCGCAGTTCTCCAGTTCCCCGCGGATCTGGCTCACCACGAAGGTCTCCAGCAAGCGACCGAGCAGGTTGCCGTCGCGGAGGATGGCGGTGGGGTCGATGCGGAGCAGAGCGGTCGCAAGGGCAGGGTCGATCAGGTGACGCTTCGGAGCCTTGACCAGTCGCTTGATCCGGTTGGAACTCCACGCCGGAGTCGATTCGACGACGAACAGGTTCTTCAGCAGTTGTTCGTAGGCGCCCGCAGTGCGACGGTCGATCTGCGCCGCTTCGTAGAGGGTCTTGTCCGCGACCACACCCGCGGTGTTGAGCGCGTACGCTTCGAAGAAGCGGCGAAGGCGTTCCGGGTCTCGGCCCTCGCTGACCTGGCTCGCATCACGCGTGACGAGTTGCTCGACGTAGCTGTCGAGCCAGCGCGTGCGCGCGCGAGGCGAAGTGTTCAAGGCGGCGCTCGGAAACCCGCCGAGGGCGAGGAGTTCGATGTAGTCCGTGAGGTTGGCAGCCGACCTGGGCGAGCCGATGGTCTCGCCAGCCGCGAGTCGATCCAGCAAGGGGGTGTGCCGTGCGCAGGTCTGCTCGAGTTCGGTGACCGTCATGCCGAGCAGGCGAAGTTGCACCACTCGTCCGGTTCCAGGCCAGGTCGAGCTGTCGAGGTCTGCGCGGACCGAACCCGTGAGGAGGAAGCGGCCGGGGGAAGGGTCGGCGTCGACGCTTCGCTTCACAGCGCCGAGGACTTCGGGGACTGCCTGCCACTCATCGAGCAGGACGGGCTCAGCGAGACTCGCGAGTGCGGCGTCGGGATCCGCCCGGAAGGCCGTGGCGTCGTCGTCGCGATCCAGGCGTACCGTTGTCCGGGCGTGGCGGGCGGCGGTGGTGGTCTTGCCGGTCGCGCGCGGGCCAGCGAGCAGGAGGGCCGGGAGTTCGCTCGACAACTCCTGGAGCAGCGGATCGAGCAGTCGGGTGCGGTAGTCTCCCACGAGTTCAGACTACCGTTTTCCCACGTGCGGGAATGTCGCTTTCCCACGGGCTGAAATGCTGTTTTCCCACAGTCCTCGATGTCGGATTCCCGCAGGGGGAGCCGTGCGCCGAGCCGGCTGCGCCGAGCGGTCCGTGTCACCTCGAGGTTGGTCGTCGCGCGGCAACCGCTATCCTGGGCTCCATGTCATCGAGCAGACCGGTGTCCCGTCCAGCTTGTCCATCCGGCCGCTGCGGCGGTCGCCGATGAGCGTCGAGGCGAGACGATCTGCAGGGGCCGGGGTCTGGCTCCCGGCAGCACTGCTCCTCGCCGGCATCGCCCTCCTGGTCGTCTCCGGGGCGTTCGGCGCGGCGCGCCCGAGGGGGGTGCTGTGGCGGGGCCCCGCGACCCCGCGCTCGACGGGTCCTGCGTCCGGGGTGGCACGGAGCGAGGTCGCCGCCGGTCCGCGGCTGATCCTCTGCCGGCTCGCGGATGGTTCACCGCTAGGAGGCAGGGTCACGGGAGACCATTCCGCCCAGCACGCGCCCTCGCGCCCAGGATCTCGCCGCGAAGCCTCGCCGAATCCACCGATTCGGCTGCGTTTCGCGGCTTCGACCTGAGCACGAGGTCACGCACTGGATCGGAACGTGTCCCGTGACCCGGCCTCCTAGCGCACACCGGGGTCGACGTCGTCGATCGGAGCGGGAACGTGGTCTCGCGGACGACCGACCAGGACGGGCTGCTCGAAGTCGAAGCGAACGCGCTGCTGTGTTGCGGGATCCGTCGGGCGAACGCGCCGCCAAACGTCGCCGTGCGCGGCCCGGGCATCGACGACGACATCGTCTTGCCGGGTCTCGGGTCGGTGACGGTCGAGTGTGAGGGCGAGGTCCCGGCCGAGCATGGCGGAGTCGTCCTGCTGCCGGAGTCCATGGCGGTCGAGGACTGGGAGTCGGAGCGCCGCAGAGTGGTCGACGAGCTGTCGAGCGAGCCGCTGCTGGCAAGCATCGAAGCGGCGATCCACGGCGCCTACCCGCCGACGCTCCTCGCGCAGCTCCTGAACGACGAGCGCGGGCTCGGTCTGCTCGCCCGGATCGAGCATGGTCGAGCGTGGCAGTGCCTCTCCCAGCAGCTGCGCGCCGAGCAGCCGCTGACGCCAGGCGGCAGCCTGGTCTTCGAGGGTCTCCCGGCCGATCGCGACTACGTCGTCGGGGTCACGGGGAACGTGCTGGCCACGTTCGCCTCGGCCCCCTCGACCACGCGTGCATGGATGTCGGGCTCGACGAACGCATCGCGTTGCGACCGGAACCTGTCGCCGGCGTTCCGCGTGGCGAGCGGGAAGGTCACCGCCCTCGAGTTGTCCGTCGGGGGTGCGGCGCGACTCGTCGGTCGCGTCGCCGGGTGACTACCGGGTGGCTGCGCGATGGTACGAGCTGCAGGGCGACTGCGGCTTCGCGTTCGCTTCGGCGAGCGTCCGCGCCGCGGAGACCCGCGATCTCGGCACGCTCGCCGCGGGTGGCGAGGTGTTCGACCTCGGACTCCGGTTCGAGATCCAGACCGAAGGGGCTTCGCCTGGCGCGTTGCGCGCCGCGCTGGACGGCCTCCACGTCGAGGCGATCCTCGCGAGCGGTGCTGAGGTCGATCTCGAAGCGCAGGTGCTCGAACTCCTGCACTTCGAAGGCGAGCGGCCGAGGCGAGTACGCGGTCTCCGACCCGGCAGCTACCTGCTCGATATCCCTCACCTGAGCCATCTCGAACTGCCCGGGCGGATGACCTTCCCGCACGGCGCGCAGCGCTTCGCGTTCGACGTGCAGCCCGGCGGTGCTCGCGAGTTCCCCCTGGCCGTCTTCCCACGCATCGAGTGGGACGTGGATCTGCGCCTCCCCGGCTCCTCGCCGGTCGCCATGGTGCGCGCCTTCCTCGTGGATACCTCCGACGCCATGACCAGTCCGGGGCTGCAACCCCGACAGGGCGACGACGGCGTCTGGCATCTGACCGGTGGGTTCGGTGCGGCAGCGCTCGACCAGGTCTTCGTCGCGTCTGCCGAGACCGAAGACGGTCAGAGCTACGTCTACTCCGCTCCGCTGCAGCCCGCTCCCGGCGAGCGGTCGGCGTTCCGCGGCACGATGCTCCCAGGCTGTGAAGCCGAGCTGCGCTGGCAGGGGACGCCGCCCGGGTCCTTCAGCGTGCGCGTGGCGCTCGGTGCGGCCGGCACACGCACCGCGGTGACGATTCGCTGACCCAGAATGACGTTGGGCAAGTCGGGAAGCGGCTCGCGGGCGAGCGCAGCGAGTCATGCCCCTTCGATTGCGCCAGGCGGCCGCGCTGTGAAGATCAGGAGTTGAAGTCCCGATCTTCACAAGTAGCGGCCCGCTGACAGGCCCCGCTGCGTCACCCGCGCTTGATCGCCCCGGCCACCCAGAGCCCCGCCGGCACGAACGCCGCCCAGGCCACACCCAGAATGGCGAGCGAGACCCAGGTCTCCCCGCCGATCTCCAGGGCCCCGAGCCGCGAGCCGCTGAAGTAGCTCATCGGACAGCCCACCAGCGACAGGCCCGCAGCCAGCCAGGGCTTGGCGCGCAGCCAGGCCAGCGAGCTGTCGAAGGCGGTGGCGAACAGGGCCCAGAGCGCGACGATCCAGTAGGGCAGGCCGAAGATCCCCGGCAGGCCGTCGCGGTGGACCAGCACCCCGGCCGCGGTGTAGCCCCACTCCATCGCGCAGCCCATCAGGGTGAGCACGGCGATCATCAGCAGCTCACGGCCGCGCGTGCCGGGCGCGGTGAACAGGGCGAGGTGGAGGGCCAGCAGCGCGGCCACCGCGATCGGGCCCTGCCAGCCGTTGCCGTCTGCTGCGCCGAGCACGCAGGCGAACCAGCCGAGGTTCAGCGCGACGAAGTTGGCGAGGCTGCTCCAGGCCGATCGGGCCTGACGGGGGGCGGCCGTCGCGGTCACCGGACGAGGTGCTCCTCGGTGGTGCCGGCGTGCATCGACTCGCGCGGCGCGAGCAGCGACTCCGGCCGCGCGCCCGGCTTGCGGAACACGAAGTGTTGCAGGCCGAGGAAGCGCTCCGCGAAGCCGCCCTCGCAGTAGCAGAGGTAGTACTCCCACATCCGCAGGAACTCGTCGCCGTAGCCGGCCTGGCGGATCGCGGCGAGGTTGTGGTGCAGGTTCTCGCGCCACGTGCGCAGCGTGCGCGCGTAGTGCGGACCGAACTCCTCGAGGTGCACCAGCCGGAAGTCGGTGTGCTTCGTCGCGGCGTCGACGATCGCGGTGGTCGAGGGGATGAAGCTGCCGGGGAAGATGTAGCGCTTGATGAAGTCGACTTCCTTGACCGCCTGCGCGTAGTCCTGGTCGGCGAGCAGGATCGCCTGCATCGCCATCACGCCGTCGGGCGCCAGCACGTCGCTGCACTTCCGCAGGAAGGTGCCGAGGAAGTCGTGGCCGACCGCCTCGACCATCTCGCAGGAGACCACGCGGTCGTAGGTGCCGGTGAGGTCGCGGTAGTCGTCGAGGCGCAGTTCGATGAGATCGGCGACGCCGGCCTCTGCGAAGCGGGCCTTGGCGAGGTCGTGCTGCTCGCGGCTGATCGTGGTGGTCGTCACGTGGCAGCCGTAGTGCTGCGCCGCGTGCATCGCGAGGCTGCCCCAGCCGGTGCCGATCTCGAGCAGCCGCACGCCGGGTCGCAGATCCAGCTTCCTGCACAGCCGGTCGAGCTTGGCGAACTGGGCCTCTTCGAGGGTCGCGTCGGGCCGCTCGAAGATGCCGCACGAGTAGGTCATCGAGCGGTCGAGGAAGAGCTCGAAGAAGTCGTTCCCCAGGTCGTAGTGCGCGGCGATGTTGCGCCGGCTGCCGGTCTTCGAGTTGGCGTTGCGGGTGTGGATGAGCTTCAGGAATGGCCGCGACAGCGCCGCGACGCCGCCCTCCATGCCGTCCAGGACCTCGCGGTTCTGCAGCATCAGCCGCACCAGGCCGGTGAGGTCGTCGGTGGTCCAGTCGCCGTCGGTCCAGGCCTCGCCGACGCCGACCGAGCCGCGTGCGACCATCGCGGTGTAGAACGCCGGGTCGTGGACCTCGACGGTCACCCTGAGGCCTTCGCCGTCGCCGTAGACCTCGGTCTCGCTGCTCCAGGCATCGCGCAGGGTCAATCTCCCGGTCCGCAGGCCTGTGAGCTGGCGGTGCACCAGACCGCGGGCGATCCGCTGGCGCAGGCTCGGGCGGGCGGTCGCGGGGTGGGGCGCAGAGGGGGCGATGAGCGGTTGCAGGGTCGACATGACGGCGGGGTCCCCGATGGGTCACGCGCCCTTCGCCGCGGATCGGTATTTCGGATGCGAGTGGAACGGGATTCGTTTCCACCACAGGCGGAGCGCCTGCCAGTAGATGCCCAGGATCGCCTTGCCGGTCATGAAGGGATGGCGGAGCAGGGTCAGCGCCATCGCCCGGCCGGTGAGTTCGCGGCGCTCCAGCGTGAGGGTGGCGTCGAACCAGGGCGTGCCGTCGCGGCGGTTCTCCATGTGGACGGCCAACGTGTCGGCCGGCGTGGTGAACACCCAGTCGTAGACGTGGTCCATGCCCATGAAGGGCGAGACGTGGAAGACCTTGTCGAAGACCCAGCGATGCCGGTCGGGGCGCTCGGTGGTCGGCGCGCGGGCGTCGAGCACGTAGCTGTGCCGTTCGCCCCAGGGCGTGTTGGTGATCTCGGCGACCAGGCAGTCGAGGGTCCGGCCGTCGTCCTGGAAGCAGTAGTAGAAGGTCACCGGGTTGAACACGTAGCCGTGGTAGCGGATGTGGGTCAGCATCCGGATCGGGCCGCTGGGGCGGCGTTCGAGGACCTCCTGCGCGCGGTCGCGGACCGCGGTGTCGAGCGGCACGGCCGGGTCGCCGAGGTAGTCGCGGCGCCGGAACGACGCCAGGTTGAAGCGCTCGCGCGACCACAGCCAGCGGCTGGCGAAGACCTCGTCGAGTTCGGCGAGGTCGAGGTAGAGCATGAAGAGCCGGTAGCCGAAGGAGTGGCCGCGCGGCTCGAAGCGGCGGTGGCGGACCCTGCCGACGTAGAGCGCGCTCGCCAGTTGCCCGGGTGCTGCGGCGGCGGCGGTCACCCCGCGCGCGCCTCGGTGCTCGCGCGCCGCGTCGATTCGACGTCGGTCACCGCGGCGGGCTGCGGCTCCACACCGAGTTGGCGCGCGACGCGGGTGCCCGACCAGACCCCGTCCTCGTGGAAGCCGAAGCGCCACCAGGCACCGCAGTAGTAGGTGTTGCGGACCCCGCTGATCTCGCCGTGCCGCGCCTGCGCGGCGATGCCGGCCGGCGTGTAGATCGGGTGGTGGTAGGTCAGCGTCTTCAGGATCTTCGCGGGGTCGATGTCCTCGTTGCGGTTCAACGTCACCACCAGCTGCTGGTCGGCGTCGAGGCTCTGCAGCTTGTTCATCCAATAGCTCACCGCCACCCGCGGCCGGCCCTCGGTGGGGATGTGGTAGTTCCACGACGCCCAGGCCAGCTTGCGCTTCGGCAGGAGCCGTGCGTCGGTATGCAGGACGGTCTCGTTCTCCTGGTAGGGGATCGCGCCCAGGATCTCGCGCTCGGCGTCGCTCGGGTCGCCGAGCATCCGCAGGGCCTGGTCGCTGTGGCAGGCGAGCACCACCGCGTCGAAGCGCTCGGGCGCGCGGCCCTCGGCCTCGATCGTCACGCCGTCGGCGTGGCGGGTGACCCGGGTGACCGGCGTGTGCAGGAGGATCCGGTCCTCGAACGGCGCGGTCAGCGGCGCGACGTAGCTGCGGCTGCCGCCCTTCACCACCCGCCAGGTCGGCCGGTCGTCGACCGACAGCATGCCGTGGTTGGCGAAGAACCGGACCAGGTAGCGGGTCGGGAAGCCGAGCATGCCGTCGGGGCTCGCCGACCAGATCGCCGCGGCCATCGGCACCAGGTAGTGGTCGACGAACTGGCGGGAGTAGCGGTGCGCGCGCAGGTAGTCGCCGAGCGGGACTTCGCCCTCGCCGTCTTCCAGCAGCGCCGGCGCCTCGCGGTTGAAGCGCAGGATGTCGCGGATCATCCGCCAGAACGACGGCCGGAACAGATTGCTGCGCTGCGCGAACAGGGTGTTGATCGAGGTGCCGTTGTATTCGAGCCCGCTGCGCTCGCAGCGCATGCTGAAGCTCATGTCGCTGGGCTGCGCGGGGACGCCGAGCTCGTCGAGCAGGCGGAGGAAGTTGGGGTAGGTCCAGTCGTTGAAGACGATGAACCCGGTGTCGACCGCGTGGAGTCGGCCGCCCAGCTCGATGTCGTGGGTGTGGGTGTGGCCGCCGACGTGGTCGCCCGCCTCGAACACCGCGATGTCGTCGTGCGGGTGCAGGCGGTGGGCGACGTACAGGCCAGCCACTCCGCTGCCGACGATCGCGATCCGGCGCCGATTGCCGTCGCGTGCTGCGCTCAAGCCACCTTCCTCTGCGGCACGCGGGTCTTGTCGGCACGGACGTGCTGCGGCACCGGCTGGAGGTCCCAGACCAGGCCGAGCTTCGCCAGGCCCTGTAGCGTGTAGTACGTCACGTCGACCTCCCACCAGAAGAAGCCCTGGCGCGCGGCCACCGGGTAGAAGTGGTGGTTGTTGTGCCAGCCCTCGCCGAGGGTCAGCACCGCCAGCAGCAGGCTGTTCTTGCTGTGGTCGCCGGTCTCGTAACGGCGGCGGCCGAGGATGTGGCCGAGGCTGTTGATCAGGCAGGTGCCGTGGAACAGCAGCGTGGTCGACAGGAAGAAGCCCCAGACCACCAGCTGCGCGCCGCTCGTGTCGAGGCCGGGTGCCCAGACGGCGAGCAGCTCGCCGAGGCCGAACAGCGCGGCCAGGAGGATCAGCGGTGCGACCACGTCGAAGCGGTCGAGCAAGCGCAGCTCCGGGTAGCGGGCGAAGTCGCGGACCTGGGCGAGGTCGGTGGCGAAGTTGCGCGGCGTCATGAACCACCACACGTGGCTCCACCAGAAGCCGTGGCGGTGCGGCGAGTGGGCGTCGCGCTCGGTGTCGGAGTGCTTGTGGTGGCGGCGGTGGTGGGCGGCCCACCACAGGGGGCCACGCTGCGCCGAGGTGTTGGCGAGGAAGGCGAAGCCGAACTGCAGCATGCGCGAGGTCTTGAAGGCCCGATGCGCGAAGTAGCGGTGGTAGAAGGCGGTGATCGCGAACATCCGCAGCGCGTAGAGCCCGACGCACACCGCCAGCGCGGTCCAGCTGAAGCCGACCAGCAGGACGCCGAGACAGCCCAGGTGCAGGAACACGAAGGGCAGGGTCCGCAGCCAGTCGACCCGATCGGTCCGGGGGTCGGCGGGGTCGGCCGGCGGCTGGGCGGAGCAGTCGATCCAGCTCAGGACCGTGCTGACCGCGCGGCGGAGCGGATGCGGTCGGGGCTCGGGCAGGGCAGAGGAGGTCATGCAGTTCGGGTGGAGTCCGACGGGTGCGGTCCGCGCGACCCGGTGCCGCGGATTTCCGACCGAGTCGGAACCGGGCCGGGGAGCGCCGCCGGCAGTCGGGGGACGACGGCGCGGGCGGCAGAGGGGGGTCTCGGAGGCGCCGCCTTCGCGGGGGCAGTGCCGACGGTTGCACCGAAGTTCGCGGACGAACGTCCCAGGCGAAACCGATGGGCACCGCATCCAGCGGAAGGCCGTCAACGTAGAGCGGCCGACCCCGTGATGCTCGCCCGGATTGCCGACCAACCGTTCGCCTGGACTCCGATCCTGTGGATCTGGGCCGCGGCCGCCCTGTTGATGGCGGTGCTGTGGGGGGTCGCCTGCCGGCAGAAGTCGGCCAACTGGGTCGACTTCGGCTGGGCGCTCGGCCTGTTCGGGGCGGTGCTGTTCCTGGCGTCCACCGGCAGCGGCGCCGCCTCGCAGCGCGTGCTGCTCGCCGCGACCGCCGGGATCTGGTCCGGCCGCCTCGCCTGGCACCTGTTGGTGGATCGGACCCTCGGCGAGCCCGAGGACGGTCGCTACCGGCACATGCGGCAGAGCCTCGGCAGTCATCCGGATCTGCACTTCCTGTGGTTCTTCCAGGCCCAGGCGCTCCTGGTGGCGCTGCTCGCCCTGCCCTTCCAGTTGATCGCCTCGAACCCGTTGTCGGGGATCACCGCCGTGCAGTGGGTCGGTGTCGGCCTGTTCGTCTCGGCCAAGCTCGGTGAGGCGGTCGCCGACCGGCAACTCGCGCGCTGGCGTCGCGACCCGGCCAACCGCGGGCGGACCTGCCGCCAGGGCCTGTGGCGCTACTCCCGCCACCCGAACTACTTCTGCGAGTGGCTGATCTGGGTGGCGTTCGCGCTGCTCGCGACTCCGGCGCCGCACGGTGGCTGGGCCTGGCTGGCGCCCGCCGCGATGTATCTGTTCGTCACCCGCCTGACCGGCATCCCGTGGACCGAGCAGCAGTCGCTGCGCTCGCGGGGCGACGACTACCGTGCCTACCAGCGCACCACCTCCGCCTTCTTCCCCATGCCTCCGCGCGACGACCCGGGCCCCGGTGCCGCCGTGCGTCGCCCCGCCGGCTCCGCCTCCTGACCTCCGCGTTCCTCATGGGCTTCCGCGATCTCGGTTATCAGTCCTTCCTCGACCGCGGGCTCCTGCCCGACTGGTTGATCCGCATCGGCATCCGTCGCCTGCTGCGCGAGCGGCTCGACCAGGAGCGTCGCGGCGGCGTCGACGAGCAGCAGGACGCCTTGATGCGCTGGGTCGCCGAGCTGAACCGCAGCCCGGTGGCGGTCGAGACCGACGCGGCCAACGAGCAGCACTACGAGGTGCCGGCGGCGTTCTACCAGCGGGTGCTGGGGCCGCGGCTGAAGTACTCCTGCGCGCTCTACGAGCAGCAGGGTACCCACCGCGATCCCGCGGCGCTGGGCGCGGCCGAGGAGCGGATGCTGCGCCTCTATGCGGAGCGCGCCGGGCTGGAGGATGGCATGGAGGTGCTCGACCTCGGCTGCGGCTGGGGTTCGCTGACCCTGTGGATCCTCGAGAACTACCCGCTGTGCCGGGTGATGTCGGTGTCGAACTCGGCGAGCCAGCGCGAGTTCATCATGCGCCGGGCGAAGGACCGCGGCTGCGACGACCGGCTGGAGGTCGTGACCTGCGACATCAACGAGTTCGAGACCGCGCGCCGCTTCGACCAGGCGTTCTCGGTGGAGATGTTCGAGCACGTGCGTAACTACCGGACGCTCCTGGAGCGGATCTCGACGTTCCTCGAGGACGACGGTCGGCTGTTCGTGCACATCTTCACCCACGGCCGCTTCGCCTACCCGTTCGAGATCGACGAATCGGGGCGCGAGGAAGACTGGATGGCCCGCTACTTCTTCACCGGCGGGCAGATGCCGAGCGACCACCTGCTGCTCTACTTCCAGGACCACCTGGCGATCGACGGCCATTGGCGGGTCCCCGGCTGGCACTACGGCGAGACCTCGGAGGCGTGGCTGCGCAACATGGACGCGCACGAGGCCGAACTCCGCCCGCTGTTCCAGCAGACCTACGGCGAACGGGCGCGGCGGATGTGGGCCTACTGGCGGATCTTCTTCATGGCCTGCGCCGAGCTCTGGAACTACCAGGACGGCCAGGAGTGGTTCGTCTCGCACTACCTGTTCCGCAAGCGCGTTGGAGTCCTGCCGGCATGGAGCGCATCCCCGACCAAGTCCTCGACCGCCCGGTCGCCGGCCGCAACCTGAGCGGTGCCACGCTGCGCGAGGTCCTGGCCGGTGGGCCGAAGGTGCTCGCGCTGCTGCGCCATCTCGGCTGAATCTTCTGCCGGGAGCTGGTCCACGACCTGCGCCGTGCCCGGGACGCCGAACCCGCGCACTGGCCGCCGGTCGTCCTGCTCTCGCTGGCCTCGGTCGAGGCCAATGAACCCTTCTTCGCCGAGCACTGGCCCGACGTCGCGGTGATCGCCGATCCCGAGAAGGTCCTGTTCGAGGCCCTCGGGCGACGGCGTGGTTCGCTGCTCCAGCTGTTCGGCCCGCGGGTGTTCGCCGCGGCCTGGCGGGCCTGGCGCAAGGGCCACAGCGTGGGCCGGCCGGCCGGAGATCCGCTGGTGATGCCCGGCGTGATGGTGGTCGATGGCGGGCGGGTGCGCTGGGAACATCCGTTCCGCGACGTGGGAGACCACCCGGAGGTGGCGCGGATCCCCGAACTTGCGGGTCTCATCACGGGCTGATCGGTAGCCCCGCTGGCACCCGGGCTATCGGATGGACGCCTCGGGGCATTCCCGGGGGGCGGTGCGCGGCGAAAGTCGGGAGGGGGGCGGAGCCGATCCACAGGACGGCGCCGATTCCATGTTCCCGTTCCTGTCCACAGCCGCCGCGCTGCTCGCGTGGCCGCAGTCTCCCGGCGTGTTCACGCTGGAGCGCGCCGGACTGCCGGGCTGGGACTACGCCGGTTGGTTGGCCCTGGCGGGCTTTCTCGTCGCTGGGCTGACACTCGCGTACTGCGTGGTGCGGGTCCGGCGGCATCGGTTCGAGCTGCGCTCCCTGACGACGGCGACCGAAGAACTCGCCGGCTTGCTGACTCGGCCGTTGTCGGAACGGGAGCACGGGAGCTTCCAGCATCCGGGCTCGGCGGTCGAGCGGTTGCGTGAGGCGCTGGAGCGGGTCTCCATCGCGCTGCTGCAGTCGCGGCAGGCCCATCGCCAGCTCGACGCGGTGCTCGGCAGCATGACCGCGTCGGTGATCGTCGTCGAGGCAGACGGCGAGCACGTGCGGTCGATCAACGGCGCGGGGCGCTCGTTGCTCGGCGTCGAGGAACTCGATCTGCGCGGGGCCGGCCTCGAGAGCCTGTTCGGCGTCGAGACCGACGTGGTCCGCGGCCTGATGCAGGCGGCGGCCGCCGGTGATGGCTTCGGGCCGCGGAACCTCGAGCTCGACCTGCACTCGCGCGACGGCCGCAGTTCGTGCGTGATCCTGTCGACGGCGGCCGTGCCCGATCAGGAGGGGCGGGTCGAGGCCTTCGTGGTGATCGCCCAGGAGATCGGCGACCTGCGGCGTATCGAGGACCGGCTGCACAAGATCAACGTGCGGCTGTGGCTGACCAACGAGCTCACCGCGATCGCGCTGCGGATACCCGACCTCGAGCCGGCCGCCGACCAGATCGCCCAGGCGTTGCGCGACTCGGAGTGCTTCCGGGCGGCGGGACTGGCGATCCTGGAATCGGACGAAGATCGGTTGCGGTTGCTCAGGCTCGCCGGCTTTGGAGGCATGCAGCCCGAGGGCGCGCGATCGCTCGCGCGTTCCTTCCTCAGCACCGTGCTCGAGCACCAGGAACCGATCCTGCTTCACAACCAGGAGGGCCGGTTCGACTTCGACGACCCGCTGCTCGGCCCGGTCGAGGCCAGCGTGTTCGGGGTGTTTCCGCTGGTCGTCGCCAGTCGCCGGATCGGCCTGCTGTTCCTGGCGTCGCAGGAGAACCAGGACGGCGTCGAGGAGTTCGGTCACGCCGGCAACGACCTCGCTCGGCACATCGCGCCACTGATCGACCAGAAGCTCACCAACGAGCGGCTCCGCCACTCCAACCAGGAGCTGCACGAGGCCCGGGTCGCGGCCGAGGAGGCCAGCCGCGCCAAGAGCGACTTCCTGGCCAACATGAGCCACGAGATCCGCACGCCGATGACCGCGATCCTCGGCTACGCCGACCTCGTCCGCGACGGGGGACTGGCCGCTGCGGACGCCGACGAGTTCGTGCGCACCATCCGGCGCAATGGCGAGCACCTGCTGTCGATCATCAATGACATCCTCGATATCTCGAAGATCGAGGCCGGCATGATGACGATCGAGCGCGTGCCGTGCTCGCCCGTGCAGATCGCCTGCGACATCGTCGAGATGATGGGGCGTCGGGCGCGCGACAAGGGCCTGGAGTTGGAGCTCGACCTGCAATGGCCGCTGCCGCGGCGGGTGCTCAGCGATCCGACCCGGCTCCGCCAGGTGCTCTCCAACCTGGTGGGCAACGCGGTGAAGTTCACCCAGTCGGGCAAGGTGCGGCTGTCGGTCAGGCGCGCGGAGTCCGGGAGCGAGCGGTTGGTCTTCGAGGTCCGCGACACCGGCATCGGACTCAGCGGGACGGAGCTGACCCGGATCTTCCGGCCGTTCTCGCAGGCCGATACCTCGCATACGCGGCGATTCGGTGGGACCGGGCTCGGACTGACCATCTCGCAGCGGCTCGCCAACCTGCTCGGCGGTGGCATCAGCGTGCAGAGCCGCAAGGGTATGGGAAGCACCTTTCGGCTGGAGATCGATGGGGGGATGCTCGCCGGCCAGGACCTGGCGGATTCGCTGCGGTCCATCGAGTCGGAGCGTGAAGCGGCGGCGAGTGCGGGGAGCGGAGAGGTGCGTCGGGTCGTGGCGCGCGTGTTGCTCGCCGAGGATGGGCTCGACAACCAGCGCTTGATCTCGTTCGTGCTGAAGAAGGCCGGTATCGACATCGACGTGGTGTCGGACGGCAAACAGGCCTTCGAGGCGGCATTGGCGGCGGTCGACGAGGGACAGGCCTATGACGTGATCCTGATGGACATGCAGATGCCGGTGCTCGACGGCTATGCGGCGACGTCGAGCCTACGAGCCGAGGGCTACACCGCGCCGATCGTGGCCCTCACCGCGCATGCCATGGCGGGCGACAAGGAGAAGTGTCTCGGCGTCGGTTGCGACGCGTTCCTCACCAAGCCGATCGATCGGCGGCTCCTGGTGGAGACGATCGCCGGGTTCGCGGGCGTGTCGCGGTGACGGGGCGGCGGGTCGGTCAGCGACTGCGGATCGGCGCGCAGAACGCCACCACGTAGCGCCAGCGCAGGGTCTTGCCGGTGTCGCCGCGGACCTCGACGAGGTAGCGAGCACCTGGCCGGACGACCAGTCCGACCGGACGAAACACCAGGCACGGGCCCGAGCCGTAGCCGCCACCCGCGACGCCCAGGTGGTCGAGCTGCAGCGACTCGTCGCCGACCGGCAGCCACCAGTCGTCGAGCGGGCGGATGTCGATCCGGACGTCGTCGGCCTTCAGCGCCTTGCCCTTCAGGGGCGCGATGCTCCAGGCGTGACGGGCGCCGAAGAAGTCCACCGGCACGTGGCCGGGCGGCGGATAGAGCACCGCATCGAGGTCGCGGGCGGGCTTGCCGGAGCCGTCCATCGACCACATCGCCGAGTAGCGTTGGTGTTCTCCGAAAGCAGTGCGCTTCATGCCGGGGTTCAGGCACCAACGACGGTGGCCGATCCGGTCGATGTTCGACGGGTCGGAGTCGTCCATGTAGGCATCGACCGAGCCGAGCATGCCTCCGCTCGACAGGTTGCTCTTGCTCGCGCCTTCGTAGCCTTGCTTGAATCGCGCGTCGTCGAAGCCGGGCGGCTGGGTGGGGTTGTGGCTCAGGCCACCATTGGCGGCGCAGACCTCGGAGGCGGCGTCGCAGAGGTCGTTCCACTCGGCGACCAGCTCCATGTCGTCCCAGCGCAGGCCGCAGAGCGCGCGGTAGGCCTGCAGGATGCGCAGGGTGGCGAGGCGCGCGGTGAGCTTCGGGTCGGCGGCGAGTTCGTCGTCGCTCGGGGCGCCGGGCGCGTCGTCGGCGGGTGGGGCGAGGATCGCGGTGAGCTGTTCATGGATCTCCGCCTCGCTGCGGGAGAAGGGCTCGAGCCGGTCGAGCTCCACCAGCAGACCGTCCTTCCAGGTCTGCCGGCCGAGGGTCTTGCGTTCCTGAGTGATCTTCAGCTTGCCGTGGAGCAGGCCGTCGCGGTACTCGCCGTCGCGCGTGCGGCCCGCTGCGTCGACCTCCTCGAACTTGCCGTCGCGCACGCCGTCGCGCCAGTTCTCCAGGAGACGTCGCGTGCCGTCGGCTGCGAACACCTCGCGGCGGCCGTGGAGCTGGTCCTTGCGGTACGTCTCCAACAGTCGGCGCGTGCCGTCCGGATCGGTCTCGATCCAGGTGCCGTCGAGTTCGCCGTGGCGGTAGTGGGCGCGGACCTCGACCGAGCCGTCTTCGCGGAACCTCTCGAGCAGGCCGTGCGGCAGGCCTTCGTCGTCGACCTCGGTGCGGCTCCTCACGCTGCCGTCGGGCCAGGTTGCGACGCGGACGCCCTCTTCGGCGGGCTCCTGGGAGGCGAGCGGGCCGAGGAGGGTCGCGAGGACGATGATCTGGAGGGATCGCACGGCGCCGGGATACGCGGAGCCGGGAGGCCGGGCGAGATTCCCTCGCGGCGGGCAGGTCCGTGGGGCGACGTGGCTCCATCGCGAAGGCGACCTCGCTACGCTCCGTTCCGGTCGCGTCATGAACCAGCTCCTCCGTCTCGTTCTCCCGATCCTGTCGTGCTGCGTCTGTCTGGGGAGCCCGACCCCGGGACAGCCGCCCACCGTGGTGTCGTTGCGGCCTGCGGCCGGCGCGACCGACGTGGAGGCCGAGGCTGTGACCGAACTGGTCGTCACCTTCGACCGGGACATGCAGACCTCCGCCTTCTCGTTCTGCGGCGGCGGACCGGCGTTCCCGAAGATCCCGGACGGCAAGCGGCCGTTCTGGCGTGATGCCAGGACCTGCGTGTTGCCGGTGGCACTCGAGCCCGACCACACCTACCGGATGTCGCTGAATTGCCCGGCGGCGACCAACTTCCGGAGCAAGGACGGCGCCCAGCTCGCGCCGGTGCCCTGGACGTTCACCACCAGGCCGGCGAAGCCGCTGAGTCCGCGCGAGCAGCGCGAGCAGAACGAGGCGACGCTGAAGGCCGCGGAGGAGCTGATCGAGCAGCGATACAGCTACCGGGACCTGCGCGGGGTCGATTGGCAGCGGCTGTTCCGGAAGGAGCGGACCGCACTGTTGAAGGCCGAGAGTCCCCGGGCCTTCACCGCGGCCCTGGCCGAGGCGCTGCGGCCGATGGAGGACATCCACTGCCGCCTGCAGTTCGGTGAGGACGTGTTCGGGTTGGGTCGGCGGTCGGTGGACGCGCTGTTCCGCCTGGAGCAGCTCGAGCCGCTGTTGGGCAAGGTGGAGATGGTCGGCCAGAAGGCGATGGCGGCGCGGACCGACGACGGCGTCGGTTACCTCGCGCTCGGCACGTTCAGCAACGAGCTGGACGAGGCCGCGGTGGCCGCGAAGCTGGCCGCGCTGCGCGACTGCAAGGCGATGATCGTCGACGCGCGGCCGAACTCGGGGGGTGACGAGCTGGTCGCGATGCGCGTGGCGCAGTGGTTCGTCGACGGCGAGAAGGTCTACGCCAAGAACCGCTACAAGCTGCCCGCCGACGACCGCAATGCCGGGCGCGATGGCTACGGGCCGGTGCTGGAGCGGCGGATCCGGGGCTACGAGGACGCGGACAAGCAGTACCGCGGGCGGGTGGTGCTGCTGCAGAGTGCGTATGTGATGAGCAGCGCGGAGGCGTTCGTGCTGATGATGCGGCAGGCGCCGGACTGCACCACGGTGGGGCAGGCGACCTATGGGTGTAGTGGGAATCCGCGGGTGTACGACCTGCCTAATGGCGCGAAGCTGGTGCTGTCGTCGTGGCAGGCGATGCGGCCGGACGGGAGCTGCTTCGAGGGGGAGGGGATCGCGCCGGATGTGGAGGTGGAGTGTTCGTCGGAGGATATGGGGAGTGGGGATCCGATCCTGGCGCGGGCGTTGGAGTTGGTGCGGGAGGGGTGAGTCGGGTGGGGGGAGAGAGAGAGAGAGCGGGTGCGTGGCCTGTCGCAGTCCGTGCCAGGCACGGCAGCCAACTCAACGGCATGACGGTGGCCGGCGGATGCGAGGAGTCGGCCGTTGTGTCAGCCGCCGTGCCAGGCACGGACAGCGACAGGTGCGTACGGTGATGGGGCGTCGCTTCGGGCTCAGTGCTGCAACTTGCCGGCGTCGAGTGTGAACACGCCGCGTCCGTGCGTTGCTGCGACCAGCGTGTTGGTGGGCGCGTGGAAGGCGAGGTCGAGGACTGGCGTGGTCGGCAAGGTCGTCGAGAGGGACTGCCAGGTGGTGCCGGAGTCGGTCGATACGCAGATGCCGAGGTCGGTGCCGGCGTAGACGATCGATGGATCGCGGGGGTCTTCGAGGATCGCCCAGGTGGTTTCCGCGGGGGGGATGCCTGCCGAGCGGTCGGTCCAGGTCGCTCCCCGATCGTCGGAGACGAACACCAGCGGGCGGTCGGCGCGGAGGCAGACCCAGACGCGGTCGTCGGCGTGCGCCGAGGCCTGCAGGTCGGCCACGCCGGCGCGGGGCAGCTCGGCGGCGATCGCCCAGCTCCATTCCCCGCCCTCGGTCGGTGAGCCGGCGTGCACCGCACCGCGATCCGATCCCGCGTACAGCAGGCCGGCCACCCGCGGCGACTCCGCCAACGCCAGCAGCGCGCGCCCACCGCCCAGGTCCGGGCTGATCGATTGCCACGAGTCGCCCCGGTCCGGCGAGCGGAACACCGACTGCGCTGCGGTGAACAGGGTGGTCGGCGCATGGCTGGAGGGGAACAGCGGCGTGTTCCAGGCGAACTGCAGTCCGCGGCCGCGCGGCCGGATCGACACGTCGTCGCGGCCGGACAGCACCGAGCCGCTGCGCTGCTTGCGGCGCATGCCGCCCATCTGGTGTTCGAAGTAGACCTGGTCGTCGTCGGTCGGGTCGGGGCGCGTCGCGAAGCCGTCGCCGCCGTTCCAGCGGTCGAGGAACACGTGGCGCCACGGGTCGGGGCCATCGTCGTCGATCGCGGTCGGCGGGCCGACCAGGGAGCCGTTGTCCTGCGAGCCGACCCAGATGCGGAACGGCCAGCGGCCGGTGGGGTCGTCGTCGACGAACGCCGTGTAGAGCTCGGTGATCGGCAGGGTGTTCCGGTGCAGCCAGGTGTGGCCGGCGTCGAGCGACTCGAACAGCCCACCGTCGTTGCCGAGCAGCAGGCGCTGGGGACGCTCGGGATCGATCCAGAGTTCGTGGGCGTCGAGGTGCAGCGCCTGGTCGCCGGTCGGCAAGCGGTCCTCGAACGGCAGGAGGCGGCGGATGCGTTCGTCGACCTTGCGCCAGCTCGCGCCGCCGTCGGTGCTGACCACCAGCTCCTGGCCGCAGCAGTAGAGGCGCTCGGGGTCGCGCGGATCGACCTTCACGTCGCAGAAGTCCCAACCGACGTAGGTCGGCAGGTAGTCGTCGTGGCAGCGGGTCCAGGTGTCGCCGCCATCGTTGGAGCGGTAGACCACGCCGCCGACGCCGTAGCGGCCGTCACCCGGTTTGCGCTG
The DNA here is from genome assembly GCA_030432695.1 of bacterium. Classification (GTDB taxonomy): domain Bacteria; phylum Planctomycetota; class UBA1135; order UBA1135; family UBA2386; genus JAUILN01. The sequence continues at coordinate 59,014 of JAUILN010000021.1, forward strand.
GTCGACGGTGAGTGCGTAGACGACTTCGGGCCGGGCGCGGCACAGATCGACCGCGACGCGCTCGACGAAGCGGCCGCGTGGCAGGCCCTGCTCGAGGCGCTCCCAGCTCGCGCCGCCGTCGAGCGAACGGTGGACGCCGCTGCCGTCGCCGCCGTTGCGGTCCCAGGTCGCCGCGAACAGGTGGTCGGGAGCGGTGGGATCGAGCACCAGGTCGATCGCCGCGACGCCGCGGCCGGTCGCTAGCACCTGCTCCCAGCTCCCGCCGGCGTCGGTGGTCTTCCAGACGCCGCGGACCGCTTCCTCGGTGCCGGAGATCACCGCGGCCCAGGCGGTGTCGGCGTCCTGCGGATGCGCGCGGACCTTGCCGATGCGGCGCGTGTTCGCGAGTCCGGCGAGGCGCCAGGTCGCTCCGCCGTCGTCGCTGCGGAACACGCCGGTGCCGTCCCAGCTCATGCCGCCGAGGTGGGCCTCGCCGGTGCCGACCCAGACCGCGTCGGGGTTCGAGGGCGCCAGCTCGACGCAGCCGATCGCGTGGGTCGCCTGGTGCTCGAACACCGCGCGCCAGGTGAGGCCGCCGTCGTCGGAGCGGAACAGGTTGCCGGAGCCGGGTGCGACGAACAGGCGGTAAGGGTGTTGCGCCGCCACGGCGATCGACTCGATGCGGCCGCCGCAGAAGCGGGGGCCGACGGCGTGCCATCGCAGTTCGCGATGGGGCGATTCCCGGTCGAGCGTGCTTCGGAAGTCCCAGCTCGTCGGCTGCTGCTCGGCATCCTGGGCCGTTGCGGTCCCGAGTTGGCAAAGGGGCAGCGCGAGAGCCAGCGGCACGGCGAGTCGGGACGGTCGCATGGCCAGGCATCGTCGGCCGCTGCGCGGGCAGCGACAAGCTGGATCAGGACCCGGGCCCGCCGGCCGCGGCGCGGACCTGCAGGTCGATCGGGTCGGTCGCCGCGAAAGTGCCGTTCGCCGACAGGTTGTTCAGCGCGAAGCCCTGGATGCGGACCCGGAGCCCGGCGATGGCGGAGGGGATCACCAGCGCGACCTGCGCGCCGGCCGGGTTCAGCAGCGGGAGTCCGAACGGCGAGGGCGTGAGGCCGCCGGCGACGAAGGCCGAACCGCCCAGGTCGACCGCGAGGTCGGGGAAACTGCCGAGCGGCGGAGTGGCCGCGCCGTAGGCCTGGACCAGGATGCCGTAGGGGTTCAGGTCGAAGGTGCCGACCGGGGAGGTCATCTCGACCAGGAACGAGTCACCGGCCACGAGCTGCAGACTCGGCGGTGCCAGCACCTGACCCTGTGACAGGGTGACGTCGAGTCGCAGGTCCTCGATCGTGCCGCTGCGGCAGTCGAGCGAGCGGTCGGTCTGGGACTGCTTGCCGAAGCGGCCGGCACGGTAGATGGCCTCGATCTCGGCGTCCGACACGGCGGCGCGGTAGAGCGTGCATTCGTCCATCCTGGCACGAAGTGCGGCGAAGCCTCCGAGGCCCACGCCGAAGCCGCCGTCCGGGCTGTTTCCCGCGCCGAGGGTCGTGCCGGTGACGGCCCGGTCGTCGCGTTCACCGTTGACGAAGAGGCGGAGATCGCCGGGGCCGGCGAAGACCGCGGCGAGGTGCGTCCATCGGTTGAGCGGGATGTCGAGGCGGCTCGAGACGCCTTCGGCCTGATTGCCCACGCCCGTGCCTCGCACCAGACGGATGGAGCCGTCGGCGAATCGCAGCACGAACTCTCCGGGAACCTGGCCGGTCTGGTTCAGCTCGGAGAAGAGCACCTCCTGGACGTTGTTGCGGAGCCGGAACACCCACATCTCCACGGTGAACGGGCCGGTGGTGCGCAGTGGCGGGCGCTGGGTGTTCAGGCCGCCGCCGCTGCCGAGGTCGAAGCCATCGCCGACGATGCCGGCGCCGATCGTGACTTCTGCACCCACGCGCGGAGTCAGCGGCGCGGCTTCCAGGCCCACGCGGTCGAGTGCGTGATTGCGGCAGGTTTCCCCGGCGTACCAACTGACGGCGTCCGCCGGCAGCGGCGCAGCCTGCTTGCACTTCAATGCATTGCCGGCCAACGCGACCTCGGCGACTTCGTCCACGAAGAGACGGCGGTCGTAGAAGGTCAGTTCGTCCATTTCGCCTTCGAAGTGCTGCGCACCCGGCAGGACACATCCGACGAAGGTGCTGCGATCGAAACCGCCAGAAGGTAGCGCGCCGAAGCTCTGGTTCGTGTTCGAGAAGGAGACGCGCTGGCCGTCCACGAACAACTCGACCGACGAGCCACTGAACACCGAGACGCCGACGTGGCGAGGCGTGCCGACGGCGAAGATCGGTGCCGTGTCCAGGATCCGTTCGCTGGTGCCGCCGTCCGAGTTCCTTCGATAGCGGAACTGCAGTCGGCCGTCCGGGGTCACGAGCAGCGCGAAGTCGCCAGCGCGCTCGCTCGCCGGGTCGAGCTTCGAGAGGATCCCCTGGAACACCCCCAGGCGGGCGGGCCGGATCCAGCCCTCGAAGGCCCAGGCGTCGCCGTCCAGGCCGTCCATCTCCTGGATGCTTGCGAGGTGGTCGTTCTGTCCGTCGAAGACGAACGCATCGGCGCCGAATCCAGGCATGGCACCGAGCGACGCACCGCCGCGCAGGTCGGCGTCGGTCGTGCCGACGAGGTCGATGGCCCGGTTGGCGGCGTTCGGCGCCCCGTCCCACCAGGTGATGATCTGGGCACCCGGGGAGGCGCAGGGCTGCTGGGCATGGAGGGCGGGTGTGAGAGCGAGCAAAGAGCCCGCGATCGTGTAGCGGAGCGTGGAAGTCGTCATGGCGTGCCTCTGGTGGACAGGGAGCGTTCGTGGGCGGGTTCGCGGCCGGGGCCGACCCGCCTCCACTCGCGCCTGCGCAGTCCGCTCGCGCGACGGCTCACGGTCGCCCGACGATTCGCGACATCCGGTGCGCTCCCGTGGGAGGGCCTGGCTGCCGTCGTTGTCCGGTTCGAGAGCTACCGGTTGCCGGCGCCGCTGCGCAGATCCACGGTCTCGCTCGAGCACAGCGGGCAGGCCGACTCGTCGCCTGAGGCTCGCAGGGCGTAGACGCCGCGCCACAGCAGCATCCCGGCGGCGAGCACCATCAGTGCGCGCGCGATCCAGCGCAGCCGGTCGTGGCCGAAGCGGCGCTGCAGCCAACCCAGATTGAACTGCGCGAAGGCCAGGAGCGGCAGCAGGCCGAGGGCGAAGCCGAGCATCGAGAGTGCGCCGGCGGTCGCGCCGCCCGCCACGACGCCGGCCGAGACCGCGGCCCACAGGAGACCGCAGGGCAGCAGCGGCGTGAGGGCGCCGACCGCAGTGGCGCGCCAGGTCGGGCCGAGCTTCGCGGTCGCGCCGACGCTGCGCTTCACCAGCGCGCCGGCGCCGGGGATCGCGCCGAGGTGCTTGTCGAGACCGAGCGCGAACAGCAGCAGTGCCGCGCCGAAGACCACCGAGATCCACGCGCCGCCGTGACTCCAGCTCCCGCTCCCGGCCGCCGATCCGAGTGCTCCCGCGGCGAGCCCCACTGCGGTGTAGGCAACGGTGCGCGCGGCGTGGTAGCCGAGGGCGGCGCCGCGTGCACCGAGCCACAGCGACGCCATCGGTCCGCACATGCCCACGCAGTGCAGCGAGTTCACCGCGCCGAAGGCCAGCCCGGCGACGAACGCGTCGAGCGCGTGTGGGTCGAGCAGGCTGTCGGGTGCCAGGGTCATGCAGGCGGCGCGAACCCTGCCGCGATCGGGGTTCTTTCGGGTGTCCGGGGGGACGGCTGCCGCCGGTCGGAGGCGCCTCGTCGGGGTTGCTCCGCGTTCGCAACTTTGTGCAGGGCAGTCGAAAAAGCACGCTCGCTCGCGGCGATTGTCCGCACCATGTCCCCGCTCGGACTGCGCGCTCCGTCGAAGCGTGCGCCGGCAACTCGGCGCAGTGAACCGACTGCGGGGACGGGGGACAAACAGCACCTTAAAGACCCCGTTTCGGGTTCTCCCAGGGGGGCCGTTTCGCTCCAGGAAGACCGCGTGAGCGCCTGTCTGCACTGCGGTCTGCCGGTTCCCGTCAGCGAGCCCGATGCATCGTTCTGCTGCAACGGCTGCCGCGCGGTCCACGAGATCCTGAAGGCCGAGGGCCTCGACCGCTTCTACCAGTTGGGTGGCGCGGTCGGTCAGCCGGTGGGCTCGGTGCCGTCGAAGTCGGACCGCGAGTGGATCGGTGATCTCGAGGCGCGCGCGCTGGCCGATGGCGGTGCCGCAGCCAGTTGCCGCATCTCCGTCGACGTGCAGGGCATCCACTGCGCGGCCTGCGTGTGGTTGCTCCAGGAGCTTTGGCGGCGCACGCCGGGAGCGTTGCGCCTCGACCTCAATCCGGCGTCCGGCCGCGCCGAAGTCACCTACGACCCGGCGGCCGGCACACTCACGCGCTACGTCGGCGAGATCGAGCGACTCGGCTACCGGATGGGCCCCGCCGGAGCACCGCAGGCCCGCCCCGAGCGCGGCCTGCTGATCCGCACCGGCATCTGCATCGCGCTGGCGCTGAACGCGATGATGTTCGCGCTGGCCGGCTACTTCGGCATGAGCGAGGCCGACGGTCCGGCCTACGCGCTGTTCCGCTGGTTGGCCTTCGCGCTGTCCACGGCCGCGGTGGCGATCGGCGGTCCGGTGTTCTTCCGGGCCGCGTTCGTCGGTCTGCGGCGTCGGGTGCTGCACCTCGACTTGCCGATCTCGCTCGGCATCGCGTTGGCCTGGGGCTCGTCGGCCTACCTGTTCCTCGCCGGGGAGTTCGCGGGCCAGACCGTGGGCGACTCCTACTTCGACACCGTGACGGTGTTCGTCGCGCTGATGCTGCTCGGGCGCTATCTGCAGCGCGCCGCGGTGCGACGCAACCGCGACTACCTGCTGGCCCACCACGGTGCGGAGCACGTCAAGGCGCGGCGATTGCGCGAGGCGGGCGTGGAGCGGGTGGCGGCGGTGGACCTGCGGGCTGGCGACGAGCTGCTGCTCGCGCCGGGCGATCTGGTGCCGGCCGACGCGATCCTGTCCAGTGCCGAGGCGGCGGGTGGCGAAGCCGCCTTCTCGCTCGACTGGATCAGCGGTGAATCGCGGCCGCGGGTCTTCGCGGCGGCCGAGGAGATCCCAGCGGGTGCCTTCGCGGCGGGGCGCCAGCCGGTGCGCGTGTTGTTGCTGCGCACCGCCGAGCAGTCCGGGTTGCTGCGGTTGCTTGCCACGCCGGTGCGGAGCGAGGCCGACGGCTCGGACTGCGAAGACGGCCTGCGCGGCCGCGGCCGCTTCTGGGAGCTGCTGAATCGCGGCTACGTGGCCGCCGTGCTGAGCGTGGCGACGCTGGTCGGCCTGGTGTGGGCGCTGGTCGATCCGTCGCGTGCCGTGTCGGTCACCACCGCGGTGTTGGTCGTCACCTGTCCCTGCGCGCTCGGCCTCGCGACGCCGTTGGCCTTCGACATGGCGGTGGCGGCGCTGCGCCGCGCCGGCGTGTTCGTGCGGAATCCGAGTCTGCTCGAGAAGGCGCGCCACGTGCGGCGGATCGTGTTCGACAAGACCGGTACGCTCACCTGGGGCGGCGTGCAGGTCGAGTCGCTGCGCGAGCCCGAGGCGTCGTCGCCGCGTGGGGAGCTGCTCCGCGACGTGGCCTTCACGATGGCGTCCTCGAGTTCGCATCCGGTGAGCGTGGCGATCGCGGCGCGGCTCGGTGCGCGGGGGGCGCGGTTCCTCGACGCGGTCGAGGTCGAGGAGCACGTCGGCCGCGGCCTCGCCGCACGGCACCAGGGCGCGGAATACCGGCTGGGCAGCCAGTCGTTCACCGTGGGCGACCGCGACCTGGGTGGCGACCATGGGATCTGCGTGTTCACGGCCGACGGCCACGCCGAGGCGGTGTTCGCGGTGCGCGAGGACTACCGCAGTGGCGCCGCCGAGGAGATCCGCGCCCTGGAGGCCGACGGCCACGAGGTCCTGCTGGTCTCCGGCGACCGTCCGGACCGCGTGGCACGCGCCGCCGCCGAACTCGGCATCGCTGCCGAGCGGGCCCACGGCGGGGTCGATCCCGAAGGCAAGGCGGAGCTGATCCGCGGGCTCGACCACGACGACACCCTGATGGTCGGCGACGGCCTCAACGACGCGCCGGCCTTCGAGGCGGCGTACTGCGCCGGCACTCCGGCCTTGGACCGCCCGGTGATGCCGTCGCGCGCCGACTTCTTCTACACGGGTCTCGGCACCGGCGCGGTGCGTCGCGTGCTCCGGCAGGCGCGCCGCTTCCACGGCGTGGTCCGCGTCAACCTCGCCCTGGCGATCGCCTACAACGCGCTCGCGGTGACGCTGGCCGCGCTCGGGATGATGACCCCGCTGCTCTGCGCGGTGCTGATGCCGATCAGCTCGCTGGTGCTGATCGCGCACACCGCGACGGCCCTCAAGTTCATCCACATCGACCGCGAGGACGGCGCCGTATGAACGTCGTCCCGGTCCTGGTCGGCTTCAGCCTGTTCCTGGCCGCCTGCGCGGTGCTGCTGTTCGTCTACAGCACCCGCAACCGCGACCACGAGCACGCCGACCGCCTCTCGCTGCTACCGCTCGAGGACGACGCCGCCCCACTCGGCGAGGCGTCGGGATCGAGCGTCGAAGACACTCTCTCAACCACACGCTCTCCGCGTGAGAACCCCCATGACTGATACCGTCGCTCTCGAGAAGCGCAGGATCACGTACGACGACGGCACGGTGCGTGCCTTCGTGTTCGCATCCGTCGCCTGGGGCCTGATCGGCCTCCTCGTCGGGCTGCTGGCTGCGCTGCAGCTCAGTTTCTGGCAGCTCAACTTCGACACGCCGTGGCTGACCTTCAGCCGCATCCGGCCGTTGCACACCAACGCGGTGATCTTCGCGCTGGTGGGCAACATGATGTTCGCCGGCGTGTACCACTCCTCGCAGCGGCTGTTGAAGTCGCGGATGGCCTCCGACCTGCTGTCGAAGATCCATCTGTGGTCGTGGCAGCTGGTGATCCTCGGCGCGGCGATCACGCTGCCGCTCGGTATCACGCAGTCGAAGGAATACGCGGAACTCGAGTGGTTCCTCGACCTGCTGGTCGTGGTGTCCTGGGTCGCCTTCGCGGTGAACTTCTTCTGGACGCTGAAGATCCGCAACGAGCGCAACCTCTACGTCGCGATCTGGTTCTACATCGCGACGATCCTGACGATCGCCGTCCTCTACATCGTCAACAACCTGGCGCTGCCGGTCACCGGCACCAAGAGCTACGGCATCTTCGCGGGCGCGCAGGACGCGTTGACCCAGTGGTGGTACGGCCACAATGCGGTGGCCTTCTTCCTCACCACCCCGATCCTCGGGATCATGTATTACTACCTGCCCAAGGCGGCGGATCGACCGGTCTACTCGTACCGGCTGTCGATCATCCATTTCTGGGCGCTGGTGTTCATCTACATCTGGGCGGGTCCCCACCACCTGCTCTACACCGCGCTGCCGGACTGGGCCCAGTCGCTCGGCATGCTGTTCAGCCTGATGCTGTGGGCGCCGTCCTGGGGTGGCATGCTCAACGGCCTGCTGACCCTGCGCGGCGCGTGGCACAAGGTCCGCACCGATCCGGTTCTCAAGTTCTTCGTCGCCGGCGTGACCTTCTACGGCATGTCGACCTTCGAAGGTCCGCTGCTGTCGATCAAGTCGGTCTCGGCGCTCGGCCACTACACCGACTGGATCATCGGCCACGTCCACGGCGGCGCGCTCGGCTGGAACGGCTTCATGGCCGCCGGCATGTTCTACTGGCTGGTGCCACGGCTGTTCGGCACCAAGCTGCACTCGACCGGCGCGGCCGACTTCCACTTCTGGATCGGCACCTTCGGCATCCTGATGTATGTCGTCGCGATGTGGGTCGGCGGCGTCACCCAGGGCCTGATGTGGCGTGAGCTGAACCCCGACGGGTCGCTCGTCTACCCGCAGTGGGTCGAGATCATCGCGCAGGTGAAGCTGATGTACATGGCGCGCACCATCGGTGGCGGCATGTATGTGCTGGGCTGGGTCCTGATGATCTGGAACCTGTGGAAGACCGTCGCCTCCGGCAAGGCCGTCGATGGCGAGGCCGAGGTCACCGTCTACAAGCCGGCAGCCGGTGGTCCGTCGACCGCGCGTCTGGTCTTCGGCGCTCCGACGATCATGACCGTGCTGGGTCTCGGCGCCTGCTACATGATGGCGGACTCCGGCAACGTGGTCCTGGCGATCGTCGGCGTGGTGGTGCTGCTGGTGATCGTCGCGGCGAGCGGCTTCATGCTGGCGGCCGCGGCGAAGAACCGCTTCCAATGGCACGACGTCACCGAGAGCCGGCCGTTGGCGTTCACCCTGCTGGTGGTGCTGGCGGTCGTCGCGGGCGGCGTCGTCGAGCTTCTGCCCGGCATCGTGATGAACCGCGAGGTGCCGGTCGCGGCGAGCGGCAAGCTCGCGGTGATGCCCTATACGCCGCTGCAGCTCGAGGGCCGCGACGTCTACGTCAGCGAGGGCTGCTACGTCTGCCACTCGCAGATGATCCGGCCGTTCTACGAGGAATACGCGCGCTACGGGGCGCCGAGCGACATCCACGAGTCGGCCTGGGATCACCCGTTCCAGTGGGGCAGCAAGCGCACCGGACCCGACCTGGCGCGCATCGGCAGCTACCTCGAGACCGGGCAGCCGAAGTACAACGAGCTGTGGCACTACAAGCACATGACGGATCCGCGCTCGGTGTCCGCCGACTCCAACATGCCGGGCTACCCGTGGCTCGAGACGACCAAGGTCGATCTCGACGACACCCCGGGCAAGCTGCAGGCGATGCAGGCACTCGGCGTGCCCTACACCGACGAGCAGATCGGCTCGGCCCTCGACGACTACCGCAAGGAGGCCGACGGGGTGCTGGCGAAGCTGCGCGAGCAGGCTGGTCCCGACGACCTGGCCTGGGACAGCGAGCTGGTAGCGTTGATCGCCTACCTCCAACGGCTCGGCAACAACGAACTGGTGACCCGGACCGCCGCGGCGGGCGGGAAGTGAGGAACGACCATGTTCAAGAGCCTCTTCGAAGGGAACGCGCTCCTCGACCTGCCGGTCGTGACGCTGCTCGGCTTCTTCGCCGCGTTCTGCGGCATCGTCGCGTGGGCGTTCCTGCGCCGCCGCGCCGCCGACTTCGACTCCGTCAGCCAGCTCCCGCTGGCTGACGACGACGTCGCGATCCTCCCGCGCTCCACGGAGCGCCGGGCTTCCCAGGACTGACCGATACGGAGATCAGAACCATGACCGAAGTGACGAACGACTCCGGCTACGCCGACGAGCTCCGCGATCACCAGTTCGACGGGATCCAGGAGTTCGACAACCGGCTGCCCAACTGGTGGCTGTGGACCTTCTACGGCGCCTGCATCTTCTCGCTGTTCTATTGGCTGCACTTCCACGTGCTGGGCACGGGTGCGCTGCCGATGGAGAACTTCGAGAACGAGAAGGCCGCCTGGGCCGAGATCCAGGCCGCATCCGCGATCGACACCACGGAACTCCTGGCCATGAGCAAGGACCCGACGACCGTGGAGGAGGGCAAGGCGATCTTCACCGGTGCGGGCACCTGCTTCACCTGCCACGGGATGGACGGCTCCGGCATGCTCGGCGGCGCGCCGGCGCTCGGTCCGAACCTCACCGACAACAACTGGATCCATGGCGGATCGGCTGCCTCGATCTACACCACGATCTCGAAGGGCGTCGCCGAGAAGGGCATGCCGCCGTGGGGTCCGGTGCTGGGTGCCGAGCGCATCTCGAAGGTCGCGGCGTTCGTGCTGTCGATCCGCGGCACCAACGTCGAGGGCGGCAAGGAGCCCCAGGGCGAGCCCTACAGCGGCGACTGATCGACCGCTGCCCGGGCCTCTACGAGGTCGCGCCCGGTCCTGACTGGGGACCGGACGCGGCCTCGCTTGCTGTACGGCGTGTTCACCGAGCGGGGTGTCCTGTGTTAACCCTGTGGTGAACACATGCTTCCGTTCGCATCGAGCGGCTCGCGACGGAAATCCTGCGGCGCCGGGCGGGTTGGCTCGCGGTGGATGGAGGCTCGTTGGTCCGCACCGCGGGCCGATCGCCGCCCTCCCCAGGAGACCCATGGCCACACCCAGCGCACCGTCTGCCAAGACCGGGCCCCGTCGCCCGGACCTCGACAGCCTCTACTGCCTGAACGAGGACGGCAGCCGCAACACGATCCACCCGGCGGACGTGAAGGGGCGCTACCAGATCCGCAAGAAGATCATCTGGACGATCCTGATCGCGATCTACGTGGCGATCCCGTGGATCGACATCAACGGCAATCCGGCGGTGCTGTTCGACATCCCGGGCCGCAACTTCTTCCTGTTCGGGGCGACCTTCAACGCGCAGGACTTCTATCTCGCCTACTTCGTCCTCACCGGGATCGGCTTCTCGCTGTTCATCGTCAGCGCGCTGTTCGGTCGGATCTGGTGCGGCTACTCCTGCCCGCACACGGTCTTCCTCGACGGCGTCTATCGTCGCATCGAGCGCTTCTTCGACGGCAATGCCACCCAGCGCAAGAAGCTGCAGGCGATGCCCTGGAACGCGCAGAAGATCGCCCGCCGAGGTGCCAAGTGGCTGTCGTTCCTGGTGGTGTCGGCGGTCCTCTCGCACACCTTCCTGAGCTACTTCATGCCGGTGGAGGAGGTGCTGGCTGCGGTGACCCATTCGCCGGCCGCGCACCCGGTGGCGTTCACGTTCATCGTGATCTTCACGGCGATCATCTACTTCAACTTCACCTGGTTCCGCGAGCAGCTCTGCATCGTCATCTGTCCGTATGGCCGCCTGCAGGGCGTGCTGTACGACCGCGACACGATCAACGTCACCTACGACACCAACCGTGGCGAACCGCGCGGTCGCTACACCAAGAGCCGTGAGGCCGACGAGCGCGGTGACTGCATCGATTGCCAGCGCTGCATCGCGGTCTGCCCGACCGGCATCGACATCCGCAACGGCACCCAGCTGGAGTGCATCGGCTGCGCCAACTGCATCGATGCCTGCGACGAGGTGATGGAGAAGGTCGGTCAGCCGGTCGGTCTGATCCGCTACGACTCGCAGCGCGCGGTCGAGGAAGGCGCGCGGCGGTTCCTGCGCCCACGCGTGTTCTTCTATGCCTTCCTGCTGTTGCTCGGTGCGACCGTGCTGAGCGTGGCTGCCTACCGGCGTACGCCGTTCGAGTCGAACCTGGTCCGCCAGCAGGGCTCGCCGTACGTGGTGGTCGAGGGCTCGGGCGCGGTCCGCAATCCGTTCTTCGTCCACCTCGTGAACAAGCAGCCGCGGGAACACACCTTCTTGCTGGAACCCGTCGAGCAGGCGGGAGTGACCTTCACGGTTCCGATCCGTGAGGTGAAGCTCGCCTCGACGACCGATCAGAGCGTGCCGATCTTCGTCGAGGTCACCGCCGACGCCTGGCAGCCCGGGATGCGGTTCCAGTTGCGGGTCCGCACCGCGGATGGCACGCTCGAGCGCACCGAGGAGGCGGTCCTGCTGGGACCCGCTCGCTGAACCCATGAACATCCGCAAGACCTTCCACGACCGGCCCTGGCTGTTCGTCGTTCTCGGCCTCGGAACCCTGGTGGCGCTGAGCCTGACCTTCCTGGTCATCGCCGTCGCCAACCCGCCGCGCTTGATCCGGTAGGCGGCCCCACCCCGCATGTAACGCCGGTGTCCCGGCCGGGGACGGATCGGTCGGTCCGTTTTCAGGTCCGCAGACATCCTTCCGGCTATCCTCTGCGGCGCTCGCCAACTCTCTATCGAAGAGTCGAGGCTCCCATGCGCCGACACCCGACCGACGGCTCCGGCCCCACGCGCCGTTCCTTCCTCGCCCGTTCCGTCGCGGGCGCCGGTCTCGTCACCGCAGGCATTCCGGGCACGGGCGCCGCGGCCCTGTGGCGCCGGAACCCCTCCGATCCGGAGCCGCGCGCCCGGTCGGTGATCCAGGTGTTCCTCCATGGCGGTCTGAGCCACCTCGACACCTTCGATCCGAAGCCGGACGCGCCGCCCGATGTCCGCGGGCCGTTCGGCACGGTGAAGACCGCGATCGACGGGCTGCGGTTCTCCGAGCTGTGTCGCCAGACCGCGGCAGTCGCCGACAAGCTCACGGTCGTCCGCTCGATGACCCACACCGAGGCGGCCCACGAGCGCGGCACCCACAACATGCTGACCGGCTATCGGCCGAGTCCCGCGCTGGTCTACCCGAGCTTCGGCTCGGTGGTCAGCCACGAGCAGGGCCCGCGCGCCGACCTCCCGGCCTACGTGGCGATCCCCGACGCGCGGATCCCCGACCTCGGCACCGGCTACCTCGGCGCGGCGCACGGCCCGTTCAGTCTCGGCGGCGAGCCGGTCCGCGACGACTTCAAGGTGCGTGACCTGCTGCCGGCCGACGGGGTCGATGCCGAGCGCATCGCGCGCCGTCGCCGGATGGTCGACGGGCTCGATGCCGGCTACCGCGCCTCCGCCGACGCGATCGACGCGACGGGTGTGTTCTACGACCAGGCCTGGCAGCTCATCGAGTCGGACACCGCGCGTGAGGCCTTCCGGATCTCGGCGGAGGACGGCAAGGTCCGTGATCGCTACGGCCGTCACACCATGGGGCAACGCCTGCTGCTCGCGCGCCGCCTCGTCGAGGCCGGGGTCCGCTACGTCGGCGTGACCGATGGCGGCTGGGACCACCACCGCGACGTCGAGAACAGCCTGCGGCGCCAGATGCCCTCGGTCGACCAGGCCTTCGCCGCGCTGATCGCGGACCTCGACGCGCGCGGTCTGCTCGACCAGGTCCTGGTCCTGTTCACCTCCGAATTCGGTCGGACGCCGCGGATCAACCAGGACCGCGGTCGCGATCACTGGCCGCGCGTGTTCACCGTGCTGGCGGCAGGTGGTGGTGTGAAGCGAGGTGCGGTGGTGGGGGCGTCCGATCCCGGGGGCGCCGAGCCTGCCGAGGCCGCGGTCTCGCCGGCCGACCTCGCGGCGACGATGTTCCGCCTGATCGGCATCGACCACGAGAAGCGGCTCATGAGTCCCGGCGACCGTCCGATCGACATCGTGCGGGGTGGGCGCGTGATGCGTGAGATCCTGGCCTGAGGTGAGTCGATGACGATCCGATCTTCCACGCGGTTCGCCCGCCTCGTCCTGCTTCTCGGTGCAGCCGGGTGTGTCGCGGGTCGCGTCGAGTGCCAGACCCTGAACGCGATCCATCCCCGCGGTGCCCGCCCCGGAGACGAGGTCGAGGTCACGTTCTACGGCCGTGGGATCGGAGACGCGGTCGGCGTCGGCTGCTTCCACGCGGGGTTGAGCTTCGAGCGACTCGCCGCCGAGGATGAGAAGCCGCGCGACGACCGCGTGAAGTTCCGGGTCACGGTCGCCGACGACTGCCCGCTGGGCGCCAAGCTGGTGATGCTGCACACCGGCCGAGGCATCACGCGGGCCGGGACGTTCCACATCGGCCCCCTGCCGGTGGTGGCGGAAGACAAGGGGCACGACGACCTGGCGACCGCGCAGTTGGTCGAACTCAACACCACCTGCGAGGGCCGTCTCGAGCGCGAAGACGTCGACTGGTGGGCGCTGGACGTCACCGCGGGGCAGCGGGTGGTGTTCGAGGTCCAGGCGCTGCGGCTCGGCGACTCCGGGATCGATGTCGAGCTCGAGCTGCTGGATGCCGCGGGCAACCTGCTGCGACGCGCCGACGACTCGACCTTCGGCATGACCGACCCGGTGATTGCGCACACCTTCGAGGCCGCAGGACGCGTCGCGATCAAGCTGCGCGACGTTGCGTCCGGAGGATCTTCGACGTCGTTCTATCGCCTGCACGTCGGCGACTTCCCGCGGCCGGTGGGCGCGGTGCCGCTCGGCGGCCGACCGGGCACCGAGGTCGCCATGCAGCTGATCGAGCCGGACGGCCTGGTGCGTGAGGCCGACGTGCGTATCCCCGACGACCCGGAGCTGCGCGGCAACGCCTTCCCGGTGGTCGACGGACGGGTGCCGCCGACCGCGATCGATCTGGTCACCAACGGGATCCCCTCGCTGGTCGAGCGGGGATCCGATGCGGGCGAGGGAGAGTCCGAGCCGCCGGAGGTTCCGGTGGCGCTCGAGGGCGTGCTCGCCGAGCCGGGTGAGCAGGATCGTTTCGAGGTGAGGCTGAAGAAGGACGACCGCCTGTCGATCCGCTCGGTCTCGCGCCGCCACCACTCCGAGATCGACGCGGTGGTGTCGATCTACGACGCGAACGGCAAGGGCCTGGCCGGCAACGACGACTCCGGGGGACCCGACAGTCTGCTGCGCTTCAAGGTCCCCGAGGACGGGGTCTACCGGATCGGTGTGCGCGACCTGTTGGGCCGGGGCGGACCGCTGTTCTTCTACCGGATCGACGTGGTGCGCGAGGGCGGGGCCTTCGTGCTGTCGCAGGCCGTTCCGGGTCGCTACCCGGAGGACTGCGGTGTCTCGGTGCCGCGCGGTGGAAGGGCCTGCACGGTGATCAGTGCCAGCGGACTCGATCGGCAGGCGGGGATCCGGCTGGCGTTCGAGGGGCTGCCCGAAGGCGTGACCGCGACCGTGCCGGCGTTCGTCCCCGGCGCCGACATCGTGCCGGTGGTGTTCGAGTCGACACCCGATGCACCGTTGGCCTTCGGTCGCGCCACGCCGGGTGCGACGGCGGAGAAGGAGCCGGTGGAACGCCGCGTGCTCTGGCGGCAGGGCATCCCGCTGGTCCGCGTCCGCAACCAGCAGATGATGCTCGGCACGACGCTGCACGAGCTGCCGGTCGCGGTCGCCGAGCCGGCGCCGTTCGCCATCGACGCCGATCCACCGAACGTGCCCATCGTCCGCAATGCGCCGTTGCTGCTGCCGTTCCGTCTGCATCGCGACGAAGGCTTCGACGACACCGTCTCGATCCGGGTGGTGTGGGCTCCGCCAGGGCTCTCGACCGGCACGGCGCGGCTCGGCAAGGGCCAGACCGAAGGCCGGCTCTACCTGTCGGCGCGCAGCAACGCGGCACTCGGCACCTGGCCGATCGTGCTGGCGGCCGTGGTCGAGAGCGGCGGGGTCCGGCGCGAGGTCTGCTCGCAGGTCCTGCGGCTCGAGATCTGTGATCCGTGGATCGGCGTCGCGGCACCCCGCGTCCAACTCGAACAGGGTGACGAGGCGGTGTTCGCGCTCCGGCTGGAGAAGAAGCGCGAATTCGCGGGTGGTCTGCGGATCGAACCGCAGCGCATGCCGAAGGGAGTGACCCTGGAGGTCCCCGCCGTACCCGATCCAGCTGCCGCCACCCTCGAGTTGCCGCTGAAGGTCGCTGCAGACGCGGCGTTGGGGCGGCATCGCAGTCACTACTTCAAGGTCTGGGTCGTCACCACGGATGGAGGTGAGGTCCTGCATCACGTCGGCGGCGGCGAGATCCGGGTCGACAAGCCGTTGCCGCCGGAGCTCCGCGGTGACGCCGACGGATCGGGAGGTCAGCGATGAGTCGTTCCCGGTGGCAGACCCTCGGGTCGTGCCTGCTCGCCCTCTGGTGCCTCGCGACCGTGTTGTCGGCGCAGCGCGGCCTTCTCGAGGTGCATCCGGCCTCGTTCGAGCTGGTCTCGGCCCGCGCGCGGCAGCCGTTGTTGGTGCTCTTCACGACGCCCGACGGGATCACCCGCGATGTCACCGCTGGGTCGACCTTCGGCTGTCGTGAGTCAGAGCTGGTCGCGATCGAGGATGGCGTCGTCCGCCCGCTTGCCGACGGCACCACTCGGTTGGTCGCCCAGTGGAGCGGTGGGATCGCCTCGGCCGAGGTCACGGTCCGAGATGCGGCTTCGGATCCGCCGATCAGCTACCGCAACGACGTCGTGCCGATCCTGACGCGCGCGGGCTGCAACTCGGGCGCCTGCCATGGTGCGGCGTCGGGCAAGAACGGCTTCGGTCTGACGCTGTTCGGCTACGACCCTGGCCAGGACCACCCGAGACTCACCCGCGACTACCATGGTCGGCGCCTCGACCTCGCCGTGCCCGAGCGCAGCCTGATGCTCACCAAGCCGACCGGCGAGGTGCCACACAAGGGTGGCAAGCGGCTGGAGAAGGGTGGGCCGCTGTACGACGAACTGCTGCGTTGGATCGCCGAGGGCGGCCACGACGACGTCTCGGAGGCTCCGGCCCTGGTCGCGCTCGAACTCACGCCGGCGGAGCTGGTCCTCGCCGGTCCTGGGGCTCGCGGCCGCGTGCTGGCGACCGCGCGCTACGCGGACGGCAGCAGCCGCGATGTCACGCGACTCGCCGTCTTGTCGTCGAGTGCGGTGCCGACCGCGGCGGTCGACGACGACGGCCACGTGACCGCCGGCGACCGGGGCGAGGCCTACGTGCTGGCCCGCTTCGGTCCGTTCGCGCAGGTCGCGCAGGTCCTGGTGCTGGCCGATGCGTCGCCGGCCACCGAGATCGGCGTGGCGCCGCGCAACGAGGTCGACGAGCTGGTGTTCGCCAAGCTGCGCAAGATGCGTCTGCAGCCCGCTGGAGCCTGCGACGACCAGACCTTCGTGCGGCGGGTGCACGTCGACCTGCTCGGCCGCCTGCCGACCGCTGACGAGGTCCGGGGGTTCCTCGCCGCCGACGCCGCCGACAAGCGCGCGCAGCTGGTCGACGCGCTGCTGGAGACCGACGAGTTCGCGGTCGGCTTCTCGGCGATGTGGGAGGACGTGCTGCGGATCGAGCCCGACCGGCTGCAGGCCAAGGGCATGTGGCTGTGGACCCGCTGGTTGCGCGAGTCGATCCGCGACCGCGTGCCGTTCGACCGCGTCGTCCACCGGATGCTCACCGCCGACGGCTCGACCCACGACGTTCCGGAGACCAACTACTGGAACGTCGCGACCGATCCCAAGGTGGTCGGCGAGAACCTCGCCCAGGCGTTCCTCGGCATCCGCGTGCAGTGCGCCCAGTGCCACAACCATCCGTTCGAGCGCTGGCGGATGGACGACTACTACGGCTTCGCGGCGTTCTTCGGCCAGGTCGGTCGCAAGCGCGGCGAGCTGCCGGACGAGACCGTGGTCTACGACACCGGCAGTGGCGACGTGCGCAACGCGCGCGACAACTCGGTGGCCGCGCCGCGCTTCCTCGGCGGTGACCTCGCCGAGCTGAAGGCCGGAGCCGAGCGGCGCGAGGCGTTGGCGGATTGGCTGGTCGCGCCGGACAACCCGTGGTTCGCGGCCAACGTCGCCAACCGGATCTGGGCCCGGTTGTTCGGTCGCGGCATCGTCGAGCCGGTGGACGACGTGCGGGTCAGCAACCCACCGTCGCACCCGGCCCTGCACCGCTGGCTGGGCGAGCGGCTGGCGGCCGATGGCTACGACGTCCGCGCATTGATCCGCCTGGTCTGCGGGTCCCACGTCTACCAGGCCGATCAGCTCCCCGAGGGCATGGCCGCCTCGACCTTCGCCGGCCGTGAGCCGCGTCGCATGTCGGCCGAGCAGCTGCTGGACGCGATCGACATGGTGACCGGTGTGCCGAGCAAGCACCCCGGTCAGCCGCTCGGCGCACGCGCGGTCGACGTGGTCGGCCCGGCCGAGGGCAGCGGCTTCCTGGAGCTGTTCGGGCGCCCGCTCCGGGAGACGGCCTGCGCCTGTGAGCGGCAGAGCGATCCGACGCTGAACCAGGTCCTGCACCTGATCAACGGCGCCACCATCGATCGCAAGCTGCGCGCCGGTGAGGGCTGGCTCGCGCGCCGACTGAAGGACGGGACCCCGTCCGAGGTGATGCTCGAGGAGCTGTTCCTCGCCGCCTATGCGCGACCGCCCCGGGGCGACGAGCGCGAGCACCTGATGCACGAACTCGGCGAGGCGGCCGACCCGCGGCCGGCCTGGGAGGACCTGATGTGGGCGGTGCTCAACTCCAAGGAGTTCCTGTTCCAGCGGTGACGAGCCATGACGATCCTGTCCAAGACGATCTTCGCGTTGACGGTCGCGTTGCTGCTGGCCCCGCTGGCCCGAGCCCAGGACGGTGACGCCAAGCCCGCGCCGGCCGACGCCGCGCGTCTCGATGCGCTGCTCGCCGAACTGCGCGCCTTTTCTCCGGAGGCCTGGGAGCAGCGGCTCGCTGCGATGCGCAAGTCCGCGGAGCAGCAGGTTGCCGACGCGAAGCGGATGCGAGCCGAGGCGAAGCGGCTGGAGGACGAGGCGGCGAAGCGCGAGGCCGCGGCCAAGGCGGTGGAGGCCGAGATCCAGCAGTTGAGCCGACTCCGTGAGCTGCTCGGCTCGATGAAGTTCCGGGCACCCGCGCCGCAGCCCGGGGAGCCGAAGCCTGCAGAGGAGATGGCGAAGCCGGCCCCCGAGAAGCCAGCCGCGGAAAAACCTGCCGCCGCGAAGCCCGCCGGCCAGGACGCCAAGGTGATGCCGAAGGAAGGCGAGGCGAAGGCCGAGGCCGAGGCGGCAGGTCAGCCGATCGCCATGGCCGCCGCCGCCGGCCCGCAGCTCGCCGACGAGGACTTCGTCACCTACGACGACCACTTGCTGCTGATCTTCGAGGACAACTGCACCGTCTGCCACGAGGCCGGCGACGCATCGGGCGGTCTCGACCTCTCGACCTACGCCGCGGCGATCCAGGGCGGTGGTTCCGGGCGGACGATCAAGCCGTTCGATCCGATGGGCAGTCGGCTGCACGCGCTGGTGTCGCATCGCGAGAAGCCGACGATGCCGCCCGACGAGCCGCGCTTGGAGAAGGAGATCCTCGACACGATCGCGACGTGGATCGAGCAGGGCGCGCCGGAGAACCTGGCGCACGCCCGGAAGCTGGCGGTCGAGCGGGCGAAACAACGTGCCGCGGCCGAGGCGGCCCGGGCCGCCGCGGTGACCGAGCCCGCCGAGCGGCCGGCGATCCTGCCCGAGGGCTGGTCGGTGGTCGACCTGGTCGTCCGGGAGCGTCCGCCGGCGTTGCGGGCCGTCGCTTGCAGTCCGGTCGCGCCGGTGCTCGCGATTCCCGGGCACGATCAGGTCGTGGTGATGCACGCCGAGAACCGCGCGATCCTGGGGGTGGTCGACTTCCCGTTCGGGCAGATCGAGAGCCTGGCGTTCTCCGCCGACGGCGCCCGGCTGGTCGCTGCGGGCGGGATCCCCGGGCAGCAGGGCGGCGTCGTGGTCTACGACGTGCGGACCGGTGCCGCGGAGGGGCGGTTCGGCGAGGCCAAGGACTCGGTGTTCGCAGCGGCCATCGCGGCCAGCGGCGACCGGCTGGCCCTCGGCGGCACGCGCGAGCGTGTCGACGTGGTCGATCCGGCGACCGGCCGCGTGTTGTTCCGGGTCGAGCACGACGACTGGGTGCAGAGCCTCGACCTGTCGGCGGACGGCAAGCTCCTGGCGTCGTCGGATCGCTCGGGCCTGATCCGGGTGACCGAGCTGCGGACCGGACGGGCAGTGCACGAACTCCGCGGTCACGAGGGTTCGGTCACCTGCCTGCGCTTCGATCCGAGTGCGTCGACGTTGGCCACCGCGGGCGTCGACCAGCGGGTCCGCGGCTGGCGGATGGCGGACGGCCGTGAGGTGTGGAACGAGCGACGCCACGGCGGCGAGGTTCTGGGCCTGACCTGGCTCGACGCCGAACACCTGATCTCGACCGACTCCAAGGGCGTGGCGGTGTTCTGGAAGCGCAACAGCCGGCTCGACGTGGAGCGGGTCGCGCAGGACTGGGTCTACGCGGTGGCCGCAGCGCCCGGTGCATCGCAGGCGGTGGCGGTCGACTTCGCCGGGGGCGTGACCTTCCTCGACGCGAAGACGCGCAAGGTGGTCGAGCGCTTGGAGCCGTTCGCGATCGATCCGGCGGACTGATCCCGCGGATCCGCGGGTCCGTTCACGGCAGCGCGCGGACCAACTCGCCCAGCGGCGGACGCTCCGGCTTCGGCGGGACCTTCGCGGCGATGCCGGCCCACACGAAGCCGACGATCTCCTCGCGCTCGTGGTCGATGCCGAACATCGCATAGGTCTCCGGGTGGCGGGTCGGCTTGCCGGAACTCCACTTGCTGGCGACGCCCTCGGCCCACAGGGCGAGGTGGACGTTCTGGATCGCGCAGGCCGCGGACGCGTAGTCCTCGCGGGCGGTCTGCGGATCTTCGTGGCGGCGGATCGACACCACCAACAGCTCGGCCGGGTTCAGGACCTTGGCCCGCGCCTTGTCGATCGCCTCGGGAGGCAGCGTTTCGCCGGGCGGCGACTTCAGCCGAACGACCAGGTCGGCCAGGGCTTCACGGGTCTGCCGACCGACGCGGACGAACCGCCACGGGAAGGTCAGCCGGTGGTTCGGTGCGTGGATCGCTGCGTCGAGTGCGCGCTCCATCGCGCCGGCCGGCAGCGGATCGGTGGTGTAGGCGTGGACGGTGCGGCGGGCGAGGATGGTCTCGTGGAGGTCCATGCGGTGCTGGAACGGTGGGGCCGGAATCGTGGGGCGGAGATGGTAAGTTCGCGTCGGATGGATGCGACGCCTCGGCTGGTGGTCTCGGCCCCCTTCGGCAACTACGTGCAGCCGGAGGGCGCGTTGGCGACGCTCGGGACGTTCACCGCGGCGCGGCGGCCCGGTCGGGTCTGGCGGATCCTGAAGACCGTGCGCTGGTATCCGCGGATCGGCGGATGGGTCAACAAGATCGGCCTGCGCAACCCGGGCATCGATTGGCTGGTCGAGAAGGCGCGTGTGGGCCGGATCGACGTCGCGGACAAGCTGGTCAGCATCCACGGCTTCTCGGACGCGGACTGGTACCTGCTGCTGGAACGGATCGCGGAGCTGGCGCCGCGCGGGGTCGAGCTCAACCTGAGCTGCCCGAACGTCGGTGCGATCGAGTGGCCGGTCGACCTGTTCGAGCGCGCGGTCGCGACCGGGGTGCCGGTGGTCGCCAAGCTGCCGCCGGTGCAGTACGAGCTGCTGTTCGAGCAGGCGTTGGCCGCGGGGATCCGCACCTTCCACTGCTGCAACACCCTGCCGGTGCCCGCCGGCGGCATCAGCGGCTCGCCCCTGAAGCCGGTGGCGCTGGCCTGCATCCGCCGGCTGCAGGAGCTGGCGCCGGCCGGCGTGGCGAGCGAGCTGCGGATCCTCGGCGGCGGGGGGATCAAGCGGCCCGGGGACGTCGACGACTACGCGGCGGCGCCCGGCGTGGTCGCGATCGCGGTCGGCACCAAGGTGATGAATCCGGCGTACCTGTTTTCCGCGAGTGGGTTGGCCGGGATCCGGGCGCGCGCGGAGGAGTTGCTGGCCGGGCGGGCGCCGTGGTTGACGGGAGCCCTGGCGACGCATCCGTGACCGCCTGTCTCGCGAACGCGGCGCCATGAAGTGCCAGGCCATGAAGTGGTTGCGCCGCGCGCTCGCCCTGCTCCTGGTCGCGCTGGTCGCGGCAGGGGCCTGGGTGTTCTGGGTCCTCGAGGTCGCTGTCCCCACCGAGGCCGAGGTCGCGGCGGTGCTCACCTCGCTCGGCAAGAACCGCGGCTTCGCCGACTTCCCGGCGCGGCGCGTGCCGATGCGGTTCGAGCATGGGGGCACCGAGCACGAAGTGGAGTTCGTGCATGCGCACGTGCCGCGGGATCCGGCGCGAGCCGACGCGTTGCCGGAGAGTGCTCCGCCGGTGGTGCTGATCCACCCCACGCCGCACTCGCTCTACACCTGGTCCGAGGTCGTGTTCGGCAGCGGCGGCGGCGAGGGCCTGGCGGGCCGCGTCGACGTCCACCTGATCGACGTGCTCGGTCATGGCGTGACGCCCACCACGGTCGACGCGGCGGGCGCCGACGCGATGAGCTTCCAGCTCGGCGCGGACTGGATCGCCGCGGCGCTGGATGCTCTCGGTCTGAAGAACGTCTGCCTGGTCGGCCAGAGCTACGGCGGCGAGTTCGCCTGGCGCGCGGCACTCGACCATCCCGAACTCATCGGCCGGTTGGTGCTGATCGACTCGGCCGGCTATCCGCGCGCCGAGGGCGACTGGCTGCCCGAGGAGGTGGCGCTGCGCGAGATGTCGCTGGCCTACTACGGCTATCCGCTGAACACGCGCGACAAGATCCGCCACGCGCTGCAGGTGCACTTCGCGGAGCCGGTCGCCGACGAGCGCGTGGAAGAGGTGTTCCAGGTCTGCCGACTGCCCGACAAGTGGCGGGCGATGGTCGACCTGTGTCGCGACGAGAACGGCACGCGGAGCGGCGAGATCGCGCGGATCACCCAGCCGACGCTGTTGATCTGGGGTGAGGACGACGTCGCCTACGACCTGAATCGCTACGGCCGGCGCTTCGCGCGCGACATCGCGGGCGCGGAGCTGGTGGTGGTCGAGGGTTGCGGGCACTACCCGCAGGAGGAGCGGGCCGGCCGCCTGGTCGAGGCGCTGCTGGCGTTCCTGCAGCGGAGCTGAACCGTCTTCATCCGGGTAAGGCCGCGACCGCTTCGCGGAGCGCGCGATGGCCCTCGGTCAGCCGCGGGCCGGGGCGACCGAGCCAGGCCTCGGGGATCGGGACCACCCGCTGCTCGCGCACCGCGCGGGTGTCGGCGAACGCCGGATTGTCGTAGACGACCTGCGCGCGGTACTTGTCGAACGGGACCCCGCACCACGCCAGGACGATCACGTCGGGATCGAGTGCTGCCACCTGCTCGTCGGTCAGCGGTTCGCTGATCACCTCGCGGTCGCCGAGCGCGTTGTGGGCTCCGGCGCAGTGCAGCAGGTCGTGGGCCCAGCTCCGGCGGCCGGGGGCGATGACCGGTTTGGGCCACCACTGGATCAGCACACGCGGGGTGTCGGCGCGGGGAGCGGGGGCCTCGTCGATCTCGGCCTGCATCGACGCGACCAGCTGCTCGCCGCGGTCGGTCACGCCGAGGCGCGCGGCGATGTCGCGGATGTCGCGGTAGACGTCGTCGAGGGACTCGGGGGCCGGCGCGATGAACGGGAGGTCTCTGGCGCGCAGACGCTCCAGGACCTGCTCGTGGCCGGGCACCGTCAGCGAGGCGAGCACCAGGTCCGGCCGGTGCGCAGCGACCAGCTCCGCGTCGACGTGCAGGTCGCGACCCACCCTCGGCAGCTTCGCGACGACCTCGGCCGGATGGTCCGAGTCCGCGTCGACCGCGACCAGGCGATCCGCGCAGCCGAGCGCACAGACGATCTCGGTGTTCGAGCAGGTCAGGGACACCACGCGCTGCGCGACCATGCCCGCCGTTGTAGTCGTACACCCGGTGACTGGCACCCACCGCTTTGCGCGGCAGACTCTGTCGTAGTCCGTGCCTGGCACCAACTACGACAGACTCTTGAGTGTAGGTCGTCAGCGCAGTGGTTCGACTTCGATGCGCAGCGGGGGGGCCCAGCGGCGGGAGGTCGGGGTGTAGTAGAGCCAGGCGCGGGATGCGGCGCCGGTGGTGGTGCCGGGCAGGCGCGCGATGCACTCGAGGAGGAGTTCGTGCCGGCCCTGTGCCTCGAGGCCGCGCCAGTAGAAGACGAGCTCGCGACCGCGGGTCTCCCAGTGGGCGACGTCGCCGGCTGCGACGAGGGCGTCGAGGATCTCGGTGGGGACCTCGAGGCCGGCGGGCAGACCGACCGTCGCGGTCAGCATCGGCATCGGCTCGTCGGTGAGGTTGCCGACCACGATCCGCAGCGGCACCACGTCGCCTTCGGTGGCGCGGGCGGGCAACTCGGTGCGCAGGGCGACCGGTGCATTGGGATCATCGGCCGGACGGTCGGCGTGGTAGCTCAGCTCGGCCGACCACGGCATCTCGGCGAGGCCGCGGACCCGCAGCTCGACCCGGTGGTCGGCACCCCGCTGCAGCAGTGAGGTCAGCTCCACCTCGATCGGGTCCACGCCGTCCGGATCGAACGGTCTCGTCACCGCGACCTCGTCGTCGACCAGCACTTCGAGAACCGCCTCTCCCGGTGAGCCGGCGACCCACTCCGGTTCCGACCGCGGCCGGCTCGCCAGTCCGGTCAGCGCGCGCAGCGCCTGGATCGTGGCCTGGGTCGAGCCGAACGCGCCGTTGCCCAGGCGCCTGGTCTGCAGGAAGCCGACCGCCTTGGCGACCGCGTCGCGGGCCTCGGGGTCGGGCAGCCAGGCGAGGATCGCCAGCGCCGTGGTCTCCACCTGCAGCTCGCCGCCGGTGGATGCGGTGATGCTGCGGGTCGAGCCCGTGAGGCTGCCGTCGTCGGCCTGCAGCGCGGCCAGTCTGGCGCGGCCCTCACGCAGCGCCGCCTCCAGCGCACCGCCGTCGCTGCCGGCCAACGCCAGCGCGTTCACGCACAGCGCCACCTCGTAGGCATCGCTCGACTCCACGGCCCGCCGCGCCCGCGCCGCGAGTTCGGGAGCGAGGTCGCTCGGGTCCTCGCCGGAGTGCAGCAGCGCCATGGTGATCCAGGCATCGACGACCAGTTCGGGAGCGTGGCCGAAGCTGTGGAAGCCGGCGTCCGAGCGGCGGAAGCCACCCTGGCCGTCGCGGCGCTCCAGCAGCCAGGCGCGGGTCCGCGCGACCATCGCGGTATCGACCTGCTGCACCGCCTGCATGTCGGTGAACTCCATCAGGCCGTAGGCGGTCAGCGCGTCGTGCGCCGGGTCACTGCCGAACCACTCGAAGCCGCCGCTCGGCGACTCGAAGCCGACCAGGCGGTCGTAGCCGGTGGCGATCAGCTCGCGGGCGCGGCTGGCCAGCGCCGGCTCGACGCGGCCGGTCGACTCGAGGAACGACAGCACCAGGATGTTCGGGTAGGTCGTGCTCGAGGTCTGCTCGAAGCAGCCGTGCGGTTCCTGCAGCAGGCCTTCGAGGCCCTGGCGGAGCTGGGCCAGCACGCTGGGGTAGGCGCGTAGCGTCGCGGTCAGGGCGCGGGCTTCGTCGGGCATCGCGACGCGGAACCTCGTGGGCTCCGACGACGACAGGCTGCCGCCCCACGACCGCTGGTGTGGGAAGCCGCGCGGGACGATGCGGAAGCGCTGCGTCGTGCGGTCGACGAAGCCGCCGCCGGTGGCCGACAGCGTCACCGAAGGCGCAGCCGCACCGGGTTCGAAGCCGTCGCCGACCGTGAACTCGATCAGCTCGCGACCGCGCCCGTCGCGCAACGGCGCGCGGCGGGTCGATGGGGCGGCTGCGAGGCCGGTGAAGTGCACGTCGAGTTCGAGTTCGTCCACTCCCTCCGCCGCGAGTGCCACCGGCAGCAGGATGCGGTCGCCGGCCGACAGCTCGGTCGGCAGCGTGGCCTCGACGCTCAGCGGTAGCCGAGTGGCGAAAGTGGCGCGCGCCTGGGCCACGCCACCGCGGGCGCCGAGGCGCGCGTGACCATCGACCTCGATGGTCCAGTCGGTGAGCTGCTCGCCGGCATCGAAGCTCATCTGCGCGACACCGTCGGCGTCGGTCACCAGCAGCGCGTGCCAGGCGATGGTGCCCGGGAAGTCCTCACGGCTCCCGGTGTCCGTGTGGGAATGGGCGAACGACTGCTCGACCGCCATCGGCCGCATGCTGGCACTCGGTTGACCCGAGAACTCGCCGAAGGGCTCCTCCGCGAGCAGACCGCTGAGGGAGGGCTCCGCGAGTTCGTCGGCCTCTTCGTCGAGGGCCACGGCCTCGCGCACTGCCGCGAAGCGGACCAGGCGCCCGGCGGCCTCCGAGTCGAAGAAGAGCTGGGCGGATTCGAACTGCCCGAAGTCCGAGACCTCGGCCTTGTCCTCGAGTTCGAGGGACCACACCTCGTCGCCGCTGGCCATCCCGAGCATCGCGCGCGCGTCCGGTGCGCCGGCCGCGCCGAAAACGGCGGGCTGCAACGTCGCGCATGCGAACACCGTCGCAAACGTCCCGAACAGGGCCCAGCCGAGCCGCCCCGCACCGCGCATCCCGGCCAACCAGGCGGCACCGCTCCAGAGCTCGCCGAGGATCCAGGCCAGGAGCAGCGCCACCGACACGCCCAGCGCACCCTCGAAACCACGGCTCGCCCGCCGCGTGTCGCGACGCAGCTCGGCCTGCTCACTCGCCAGCACCGCGCCCGAGTCGACCGCCTGCGGTTGCGCCAGCAGACCGTCGCGCACCGCGACACCCTTCAGCGGCGCGCCGAGACCCGCCAGTCGATCCGCGTCGGAGCCGGTCTCCGCATGCCAGGCGAAGGTCCGCCAGCCGCGGGTGCCGAGAAGCAGGTCGGTCGCGCGGTCCACGTCGGTCCCCTCCGGCGCGGCGTGCGCCACGAAGGGCTCCAGGTCGTCCGGTGGCGCCACGTCGGCGAGCAGCCCCAAGGCATCGACCAGCCCGACCCGAGGGATCCCGGCGAGCGTCGCGTGCGTCGCGTCGTAGACGTTCAGCCCGAGCGCCGCGTTGGCGACCGGTGAGCCGTCGGCACGCGCCGCGCGCACGGTCACGATCTGCTCGCCGCCCGGCGCGACCTCGGAGTTCTGCGTCGCGACGTCGAGCCGCAGCGCACCGTCGACCGCGCGCGCCACCAACCGCTCGGCCCGCGGCCGCAGCGTCGCGTCGAACACCGTGACCCGCAGCACGCCGACCGTCTCGGCCGGCACGTCGAGCGCGACCTCGTGTTCGCCCGCACCACGCACCGTCGCCTGGCCGACCATCGCGCCGCGGCAGAACGCGGCGACCAGCTTCGGGCCCGCATCCGCACAGGCCACCCGCACCCGCAGCGGCTCGCCCGCCGGGTGGCGGTCGGCGAGCGAGCGCAGCAGCACCGCGTCGTCGCCGTCGGCTGTCGCCGGCAGTTCGACCTCGTGCAGGTTCGGGCTGACGATGCGCAGCCGGTAGGTCGAACCCTGCTCCGGCGTGAACGCGATCCGCCCCAGGCCCTGTGCGTCGGTCTCGAAGCGGGCCACCTCGCGGCCCTCGCCATCGACCAGCGCGCCGACCGCGTCGACCGGCCGTTCCAACGGATCGCGGACCTCCAGGTAGACGCGGTTCTCGAAGCCGGCGACCAGCCTCCCGCCCTCGGGCCAGGCGTGCGCCACCAGCTCGCCGGTCGGCACCACGAAGGTCTCGACGCCGGTCTCCACCGTGCCACCGTCGACGATGCGCGTGGTGAAGCGCGCCTCGCCGCGGGCCACGTCGAACGGCACCTCGAAGCGGAAGCGGGCGCGGCCCATCGCGTCGAGCCGCGCGCCCTCGCTCCACACCAGCGTCCCGTCGAGCCAGAGCTGCGCTTCGCAGCCGGCGTCTGCCGCCGGCCCGCCGCCGATCCGACGCACGGTCACGTCGGCGACCCCCGGATCACCCGGCGCGTAGCTGCCCTGGTCGAGCGCGATCTGCTGGTCGAGGCGCGGGCGCACCATCCGGCGCACCAGGATCCCGGTCGAGGCGACCACCGCGTCTTCCATCGGATCGACGATCTCGACCGTGTAGCGCCCGCCTGCCAGTTCCTCGGGCAGGTCGGCGGCGGCCGCGGCCACCTGCTGGCGGTCGTCGAAGCGCAGCGACGGCCAGCTCGCGACCTCGGTGCCGGTGCCGTCGACCAGCCGCAGCGACAGTGCGGGCTGATCCGCCGCGGTCGCCGGCAACTGGGTCAGACGATCGAGGCGCACGATGCGTGCGCGCACCAGGTCGCCGGGCTCGTAGTGCGGTCGGTCGGTCGTCACGTGGACGAACGGTCGCGCCTCGATGCCGGCCAGCTCCAGCCGCAGGTCGTCGGTGCCGGGCAGCGGCGCGCCGGTCGAGGCGTCGTAGCCGCGGACCTCGAGCGAGGCGACCCGCGCGGCGTGCGCCGGGATCTCCAACCGCTGCCGGCCGCGGATCTCCTGGCGCTCGTTGGCCAGCTCGTTGCCGTCGGCGTCGCGGGCGATCCACGCGACCATCGCCGGTTCCGCTCCGCCCTCGGCGTCGCGGGCTTCCACGGTGAACGCGTAGCCGGCGCCGTCCACGCTGCCGCGCGGGCCGCTGACCACCAGCTCCACGTTGGTCTCCCGGGCGTGCTGCACCTGCCACGCGCGGTAGCCCCAGTGCGCGGCGAAGCAGCCGACCACCAACGCTGCGGCGGCGGCCAGCCAGGTGGTGCGCTTCAACATGCCCTTCAGCACGCGAAGGCCTTCACGCGGCCGCGTGAGTTTCGGGACCTCGACGGTCGCGGCCTCGCGGAGCACGTCGCTCTGGGCCCTGGTCGCGGTCCAGAGTGCGGCGACCCGCGGGTCGGCGGCGATGCGGGCGCGCAGCGCGTCGGGGTCGGGGTGGCAGCCGAACTCGAGTTCGAACAGCTCGTCGAGCAGGTTCTCTCGCTCGTCGGCCGAGAAGTCGTTGCGGTCGTCAGGGTTCATCGCGCACCTCCCGTCGCTCCATCGAGATCTTCCGGCGCGAACGCCGCGAGCTGATGCCGCAGTCGCCGCAGCGCGCTGCGCATCCGGGTCTTCGCGGTCCCCACCGGAATGCCGAGCGCCTGTGCTGCGGCCTCGAACGACAGGTCGCCCGAGACCCGCATCAGGAAGACCTCCTTCTCCCCGTCGCTGAGTTCCTGGATCGCCAACCGGGCGGCGAGCACCGCCTCCGACTGCTGGGCCCGCGTGCCGGGCCCGTGTTCCGTGCTGGTGGGAAGCTGCCCCATCGCGTCGATCTCCTCCAGGCTCCGCGCGTCCTGCCCGCGGCGGGCGAGTGCGCGGCGCCGGTCCTTCGCCAGGTTCATGGTCACGACGAAGATCCACGCGACCGGATCGTCCGGCGGGCTGTCCTTGCGCAGTGCGCGCAGCGCCCGGAGGAACGCGTCCTGGAGCACCTCGAGCGGCTCGATCCCGCCACCGAGGATGCCGCGCACGGCGCCGGCGAGGCCGGCACGGTGCGTCTGGAACAGCTCGGCGAGGTCGTCCTCGGTGAGGGCCGGTTCGGATCGCATGACTTCGTCCGCGCCCCAGGACGACGCAGTGTCCGGTCCGGATTTCGATTCGTGAGAAGCGGGAGGGTCGGTGCCCTATGTTAGGCGGCCGATGAGCAGCAACAGCAGCAGGAACGTGGTGGTCCTCGGCGCCAACCGGGGCTTGGGACTGGCCTTTGCCAGTCGTTTTCTGGAAGCCGGCGACCACGTGGTCGCGACCGCCCGCGATCTCGATGCGGCCGCGGAACTCGGCGATCTGGCGGCCCGGCACGAAGGCCGGGCCACCCTCGCCCGCGCCGACCTGGCCGACGGCGCCAGCCTCGAGGCCCTGGCCGGGATCGTCCCCTTCGAGCGCATCGACCTGCTGCTGGTCAACGCCGGCGTGTTCGGCGGCGAGGACGGGCGGATCGAGGCGGTGCAGCCGGCCGAGGTCGCGGAGACCTTCCTGGTCAACGCGGTCGGGCCGCTGCGGGTCGCGCAGGTGTTCTGGTCGCGACTGGACGAGGGCTCCAAGATGGTCTGCCTGACCTCGCTGATGGGCTCGATCGCCGACAACGGCGGCGGCGGCCGCTACGGCTACCGGATGAGCAAGGCGGCGCTGAACATGCTGGTGCGCAACCTCGGCCACGAGACCGAGCCCAAGGGCGTGGTGGTGATGGCGATCCACCCGGGCTGGGTGCGCACCGACATGGGTGGGCCCAAGGCGCCGCTGTCGATCGAAGAGAGCGTGGATGCGATGGTCGCGACGATCGACGAGGTCGGCATGGAGCGGAACGGCGCGTTCGTGGATCGGAATGGGGAGCCGTTGCCGTGGTGAGTGGAGCTCGTGAGCGGGAGCGATGGCGGTGACTGAAGGATCGAGTCCCGTTCCGGAGCGAGCGGCGCCGCCCTTGCTCCGGCTGCTCGCCTGGTTCCTGTTCGCTGGCTTCTTCGTGCTGTGTGCTGCCGTCGGGGGCGGCGTGCTCGCCTTCGCGCTGTGCGACTCGCTGACCGGGCGCGTTGGCCTTGGCTTCAGCATGCTGGTCGCGGCCGTGGTGATGGGGCTCGTGCCGTTCTTCGCTGGCTACGTGGTCTTCGCGCTCGCCGCGGCGCGCAGCGAGCTAAGCGACGAGCGGCTGCAGCGCCGGCGGCTCGAGGCGCGCGTCGCCGAACTCACCAAGGACGGTTGCCAGGGCCCCAGAGCGGCCGGACGTGCAGGTCCGGAGCCGTAGTTCAGCGCCGGATCCGGTTCTGCAGCAGGTTGGACACCCGCACGTCGGTAGCGCTCCGCACGAACAGTGCCTGGGTGTGGACCGTTGCGCCGAGCAGCGCCGGGTCGTTCGGCATCGGCACCTGGACGACCGCCTCGCCCTGGCCCGGGCCGAGCGTCCGCGTCGGCAGGGGCAGCAGCGCACCGAGGTCGAGTAGGAAGGTGCCGGCCGTTCCGAGCGGAGTGGAACCGCGGCGCGGGGAGGCGAACGGCAGGACCGTGGTCGCGACCGGGCCTGATGGAACGAGGGCGCGCACCTCGTAGTCCTGGCCGATCCGCACGCGATGGTGCGCGGTGCCGAGGTGCCGGCCCATGTTCACGAGCACTCCGGTCCCGTGCACGATGTCGAGGTCGCCGTCGTGGTCCACGTCGACGGCGTCGGCGTTGCGGATCCGCTGGAACTCCGGCCCCGTCTCGGTGGCGGTCGCGTCGTGGAACCGGCCCCGGCCGTCGTTGTGCAGCAGCACGCTCCGCGCCGGGATCGTCGGCGTCCGCACCAGTAGGTCGATGTCGCCATCGTCGTCGAGGTCCCCGGCGCGGAGTCGCAGTGTACCGAGGGGCGGGATGGACCCCGCGGGGGCCTCGACGAACGTGGCGGTGCCGCCGTTGAGGTAGATGCGGAGCGAGTTGCGGTTGGCCAGGACGAGGTCCACGTCGCCGTCGCCATCCACATCGACCGCGACGAGCGAGTCGCAACCGCTCGTGGTTTGCGGGAGCCTTGTCGCGGAGACGTCGGTGAAGGTGCCGCTGCCGTCGTTGAGCAGCAGGACCTCGCCACTGCCGGTGTACTGACCGAAGCAGAGGTCGGCGTCGCCGTCGCCGTCGAAGTCCTCGGCCACGACGCTCAGGCCGTTGGGGGCGGCGAGCGGCCACTGCGCGGCGGGTGCGGCCTGGAAGCGGCCCGCGCCGTCGTTGAGCAGCAGCTTGGCGGCCGGGGTCGAGACGAACACCAGATCCCGGTCGCCGTCGGCGTCCACGTCGACCGCGAGCACGTCGCGGCTCTCGTCGAAGACCGCCGGCAGCGAGGTCGCGGAGACGTCGGTGAAGCGCGCGCGCCCGTCGTTGAGGAACAGTCGATCCTGTCCGAGCGGGCGCCCCGACGAATGGGTGCGTTCGCGCGTGGCCACGATCAGATCGAGGTCGCCGTCGAGGTCGACATCGGCGAGGGTCGCCGCGTTCGAGGCTTCTGACGAACTCGGGACGAAGCGCGGAGTCGGTCGGAACAGGCCGCCGCCGTCGTTGATCTGCGGGCGGACGAAGGCCGCGGGCCCGGTGATCAGATCGACCAGTCCGTCGCCGTCCAGATCACCGGAGGCGAACACCGAAACCACGACGCGGTTCGGGTCGGTCTGGTGGAGGAGTCGTCGCGGGGGCGCCTGGAAGTAGGTGCCGTCGTCGTTCTGCAGGTGCAGGCGGTCGGGGATGCCGATGCTACCGATCAGGAGGTCGGTCCGACCATTGCCGTCCACGTCGCCGGCGGCGATCGACAGACCCTGGCTGAAGTCTTCCGAGATCTCGGTTCCGAAGTCTTCCGTGAAGACACCGAAGCCGTCGTTGCGATAGATGCGGTCGCGGTACTCACAGGAGGAGCAGGCGGTCTGGTGCGCGGCGACGAGATCGAGGTCACCGTCGTGGTCCACGTCGACGAGAAGGATGTCCGTGGCCTGCAGCGCGATCGCCGGCAGGTTGCCCGCCGGTGCCGCCGCGAAAGAGCCCGCGCCGTCGTTGAGCAGATAGCCCTCGCCCAGCACGTTGGTCCGGCCCTTCGCGAAGACCAGATCGAGATCGCCGTCGCCGTCGAGATCCCCGCAGCGGACCACGCCGGCATTCCGATGGGGAGTGCTGCGCTTCGTGAAGGTACCGGAGCCGTCGTTGACGTAGACCCCGCTGCCGGCGATCACGAGGTCGAGATCGCCATCGGAGTCGAGGTCACCCGCAGCGCCGCCCCAGCTGAAGTCTCCGTAGTCCGGCAGGCGCCCTGCCGCACTCTCGACCAATCGTCCCGTGCCGTCATTGAGCAGCAGGATGTTCCGACGCTGACTTCCGCCGACCACGTCG
Organism: bacterium; assembly: GCA_030432695.1. Taxonomy (GTDB): domain Bacteria; phylum Planctomycetota; class UBA1135; order UBA1135; family UBA2386; genus JAUILN01. The sequence continues at coordinate 91,056 of JAUILN010000021.1, forward strand.
ACATCGCCGTCCGCATCCAGGTCGAGTGCGACCAGCCAGTCGCCGACGGTGTTCCGGCTCCAGCTCGCACCGGTGTCGACGAAGTTGCCCTGGCCGTCGTTGTGGAGCTGGCGCAACGTCGGGCCGAGCAGCAGGTCGAGGTCGCCGTCGCCGTCGAAGTCACCGAGCGCGACGGCCTCGGTCGCGCGCGTGTCGACCGGCAGCCTGGGGAACGTCTCGTCGGTGAAGCCACCGAGTCCATCGTTGATGTAGAGGTGGTCCTGGCCGCCTCGACTCGCGGACAAGGCGTCGAGATCGCCGTCGTGGTCGAGGTCGACCAGGTGGAGCACGTCGCTGCCGTGGAACAGGCGGGGGTAGGCAGAGTCCGGTCGCTCGACGAAGCGTGTCTGGGCGAGGAGCGAGGTGGCTCCCGCCACGGCGAGGGCGCACGTGCGGAGGAGCCGAGAGGTGGGCAGGGTGTCGGGCATGCTGCGGGTCCGGAGGAGGCGAGCGTCGAGGCGGAGAGTCGAGGATACAGGCGGTACTGCGTCGTGTGTCGTCGAAGGCCACGTGTCGAGTGAACGCCCTTCGGACTACGGAGAACGGCCCGGATCGCAGTAACGTCCCGCCATGTCCCTCCCTCTCTCGAGCGCGATCGTCGCTCCGTTCCTACCGATCGCCGTCCTCCTCGCCGGCTGCTCGGCGCCGTCCATGAAGCACGCCGGCAAGGGCCTGATCGAGCCCGGCATGACCGTGCTGTTTCAGGGTGACTCGATCACCGACTCCGGCCGCGACAAGGACAACGCGGAGGCCAACCATCCCCGCGCGCTCGGCAATGGCTATGCGGCGCTCGCCGCGGCCGATTTGTTGGTGCACGCCGCACCTGACGAACTCACGATCTACAACCGGGGCATCAGCGGCAACAAGGTGTTCCAGCTCGCCGAGCGCTGGGATGCCGATTGCCTCGCACTCGAGCCTGACGTCGTGAGCGTGCTCATCGGCGTCAACGACATCTGGCACACCAAGAACGGCCGCTACGACGGCACCATCGAGATCTACGAGCGCGACTACGACGCGCTCTTGGCGCGGACCCGCGAAGCCCTGCCCGACGTGAAGCTGGTGGTCTGCGAGCCGTTCGTATTGCGCTGCGGCGCGGTGAAGGACGACTGGTTCCCCGAGTTCGACGGCTACCGCGCCGCGGCCCGCCGGGTCGCCGACAGGCACGGCGCGGTGTTCGTGCCGTTCCAGTCGATGTTCGACGAGGCGCTGGCGCTGCAGCCGGCGGAGTACTGGGCCAAGGACGGTGTGCATCCGTCGAAGGCCGGTGCGGCGCTGATGGCGAAGACCTGGCTCGAGGGCGTGCGGGGCGGGTGAATTCCGCGAGGCCCCTGCGGGCCGCGGCCTTCCCACGCATACTCCCGGGACTGCCCGGCCCCTTCCGGAGACTCTGCCATGAAGACCTTCCTCTCCCTGCTGTTCGCGGTCACCGTCGCCGTACCGGTCGCTGCTCAGTCCGCCTGCGGAATCTACGTCTCGCGGGGCGCGTCGACGATTTCGGGCGTACGGTGCGATTTCGACTGCAACGACCCGACCAACACCTGGGCGTTCCAGGCCCAGGTCCTCGACACGATCGACGTGCGCGTCACGGGCGACGTGAACATGCCCGGGTGGTGTGTCGTGGCGACGGGCGCGGCCTACACGCCATGCCCCGGGTTCGTGCTGCCGGGCATCCTGAACAGTCTTCAGGTCACTCCGAACAGCTTCGTCTTCGTCGGTGGGAACCCGTCGCTCGCGCCCTACCGTCCAGGCTCGCCCTGCGGCACCGGCTTCGGTGTCGTGCTCTCGCAGCTGCAGATCCCCGCCTCGGCCCAGGGCGCGACCATCAGTTTTCAGGGCCTGGTGTACGCCAACGGTGCACCCACGTTCACGCGGCCGCTCGAGATGACGGTGCAGTGAGCCTGTAACTGGATCGATCTTACAGGCTCACTTCGTGTCTCTGGGGCCGCTACGCGGCCCTGCTGAGAGTGCGACTTCGCAGAAATCACCCGCTCAGCGAAGGCGGCGGCGCCCGGTCAAACGCCGTCGCGAGCCACCGCCTGCGCGTCCGCCACGTAGCCCATCAGCTCCGCGTCGAGGCCGTGGTCGTCGCGCATCCCTGGTTCGCTGGCATACATCTTCGCCAACGCGTCACGGATCCCCGGGTCGCCGCCGGTGAACATGCCGACGATTTCCTCCCAGCGTGCGGCGAGGCGCTGCACCTCGGGGTCGTCCACGGGAGTGGAGCCGGGAAGTGGAGTCGGGGATTGCATCGCGGTCACCTCGACGAGCCGGTCGCGGAGGACCGGTCCGTCGCCATGGAGGACGAGTCTCCGACCTCACGCTGCGTGAGGTGCAAGGGCCGGGTTCAGCGATCGACGGGGAACACGAACTCGAGATCGCTGGCGCCGGGCGTGGCGTGGATCTTCGCAGGCGTGCCGGCGGAGCCCGGTCGCGAGGTCCTGATCTCGTGCTCGTGCTCGGGCACCACGGCGGCGAGCGTGAAGCGTCCCTCCGCATCGGTCTCGGCGTAGGTCACCCAAAGGCCGAACGGGTGCAGCTCCTCGGCGTCCTGGAAGGCGCTCGCGTGCACGAAGACTCCCGCGAGTGGGCTGCCATTCGTGTCGACCACGGTGCCTCGGAGCAACTCCGCGGCCTCGAGTCGGATCTCCAGCGGCTCGGTGGTGCCGGGCTGCCACTCGACGATGCGGGTCAGGCTTCTCGCCGAACGCACCGCGATGCGTCGCGGAGTCCTGCCGAGCGCGCGGATCTGGAACCGGCCGGCGTGGTCGGTGAAGTGCATCGTCTGCTGCGCGAACGGCATGCGGCCTCCGAACGGATCGGTCGTCGGCAGCACGAACAGCGGCACGTGGGCGGCGGGCACGCCGTCGCTGTCCCGGACCTCGCCTGCGCAGACGTGGACCGAGAGGTCGATGTCGCCACGGTCCATGGCTGCGTCGGTCGGCGCTGCCGCCAGGTCGAAGGCCCGGCGGAACAGGTCGGTCTCGTCCAGCCAGACCACTGCACCCCACTCGGTGCCGACTCCGGGCAGCTCGACGCGCCCCTCTTCATCCGTCGTCGACGAGAAGGGGACGGGACCCGATCCGCCCTCGCCGACGGCGAGTGCCGCCACCCGGAGGCGCGCACCGACCAGCGGTTGGCCGTTCCGCACCAGCCGAGCCCGACGCTGGATCGCGGGTTCGAGCACGATGGTCGGCTCGGGCGCATCCCAGGTGACGTAGTCGGGGCGGTAGCCCGGCGCGCGGACCGGGCCGTTCGTCGACGAACCCACCAGCCACTCGGCGGTCCCGTCCGCGCCGGTCGGCTGGCAGGCCGTGATCCGATGCCACGGCTCGGCGCCGGAGACGGGGGCGCCCTCGGGGTCCACGACGCGGACCTTTACCCGCCGGACCTCCGGGCCCAGATGGATCGGGTCGTCGGTCGGGGCGGTGAGCGACACGCGCCCAGCCACTCCGAGGGGCCGGCCCGCGAGCACGGTGACCGGCATGCCTGCCAGCGCACGGAGGCGGAACCGGCCGGCTGCGTCCGTGCGGTTCGAGTCGACCGCGAGGACGCCGTCGGCGATGCCGTAGACGCCCGGCACCGCCGAGCGCCGCGGTCCGTTCGCCACCACAGTGACTCCCTCGAGCGGTTCCTCGCGGGTCGTTCCGTCGGCGTCCGTCACCCGGGCGACGAGCTGGCCGGTGAGCGTCGTGAGCGGATGGAGCGTGAGATCGAGCCGTGCGCCGGGCGCGACCGGGGTCACCACTTCCGAGCGGCGTTCGGTCCCGTCCCGCGCGACGACCGCGACCCGGCCCGCCGGCGCGTGGCGCAGCAGGAAGTGGCCGCGCTCGTCGGTCCGCGTCGACGCGATCACCACCGGTGGCTGGGACGGTTCCTCCGACAGGTAGTCGGGGATGCCCGGCGTCGCGGTGCGGAGGACCTCGACGGTGATGCCCGCGGCCGGTGAGTTCGCCGCGTCGCGCACGACGCCGGTGAGCCATGATGCTTCCTGGGCAGTGGCGCTCGTCGCGACCAGCGCTCCGAGGGATCCGAGCATCGCGAGCAGGCGCCGGACGAGATCAGTCACGGGTGTCATGGCCCCTCAGTGTCTCACGACGATGCCGCCAACAGCAGCACCGCACCGCTGCAGGCGAGCACCCGCACGTGGTTCCAGCGGGTCCAGACCACCAGGTAGTCGCGCCACAGCGCAGCAGCCTGTGGGGACTCCGGATCGGCCGCGGCCAACCGGTCGTTCCACGGCACGTTGCGGGTGCCGGTCACCACGACGCAGCCCAGCGCGTAGAGCAGCGTGCCGGCGAGTGCCATGGCCGGGCCGGGGTCGGTGAGCGCGCCGGGCATCAGCCAGACCGCGGCGAGGCCGGCCGGGATCGTGCCGAACAGCGGCACGAACACCAGGGGCCGGAGCACCGCGACGTTGATCGCCTGCATCGCGGCGATGCCCTGCGGCGCCGGGAGCCGGCCGAGCGCGCGCATCACGAAGGCCGAGAAGGCGAACAGCAGGCCGCCCACCAGGCCTGCGCCGAGCAGTGCTGTGGCTCGTGCGTAGTCGTGTGGTTCCATCAGGTGGCTCTCTAGCTGCCGGTTGCGGGGGGCGTCTCACAGCGCGGTCTTCTGCCATCACTGGAGGGGCATGACTCCCTGCGCTCGCCATGCCCCGAGGCATTCGGCCGCGCTGCCGGTGTCGTTTGGGTCTACTCCTTCCGAGAATCAGCGCTGGGAGCGCAGCTTCTCGAGAGCAGTAGAACGGTAGGCCGCGAAGTCGCGCGGTGCGCGGCCGAGCGCGTGCTGCACGCCGTCGCCCAGCGATTCGTTGCGGCCGTCGAGGGCCTGCGTGACGAGTTCGGTGAGCATCGTGGCGAACTCGGGGCCGGCGTTCGCCTGCACCGCGGCGTGGAACTCGTCGGGACTCAGGTCAAGGTAGCGGATCTCCCGGTTGGTGGCGCGGGACAGGGTCGCGGCGACGTCTGCGAACGACAGGAGGCGCGGACCGGTCAGCTCGTACACCTCGCCGGCGTGGCCGTCCTCGGTCAGTGCCGCGACCGCCACGTCGGCCAGGTCGTCGACGTCGAGGAACGGTTAGCGGACCCGGCCGGCGGGCGCCGCGACGACGCCCTCGCGCACGCCGTCGAGGAACACGCCTTCGCCGAAGTTCTGCGCGAACCAGCTCGCGCGGAGCACCGTGGTCTCGAGGCCGCTGCCACGGACGATCTCTTCGCAGAGCTGCGCGTTCGGCTCGCCGCGGCCCGACAGCAGGACCAGCCGGCGCAGGCCGGCGTCGACCGCGGCGGCGGTGAAGGCGCGGATCGCCGCGGGGGCCTCGGGCACCGCGAGGTCGGGCGAGAAGGTCACGTAGGCCGAGCCGGCGCCGGCCACTGCTGGCTCGAGGCCGACGGCAACCCGGCGGAACTCCGGTCCGCGGGCAGCCTCACGCTGGTGCCGCACGGTCTCGGGCACCGCCTGGTCAGCGCGCCCGGGGCCGCGTCGCGCGATCTCTTCGACCTGCCGGTGGAGCGCGTCAGTCCACGCTACGAGCTGCTGCGTTACGGTGGCGGCGGAGCGCTGTCCCGATTGATCTGCGTGGTGGTCCGCTTCGACGAGGCGCTCGGCGAACGGTTGGTCGACTCGCTGCCGCCGCTCTTGCGCATCGATGTCTGGGACGACGGCGAGGACCAGTGGCTGCACCAGACCCTGCGCTTCCTGGCGCGCGAGGCCGAGACGCTGCGGCCCGGCGGCGAGACGGTGCTCACGCGGCTCGCCGACATCCTGGCGATCCAGGTGATCCGCCGTTGGATCGGTCGTGACGACGGTGCCGAGATCGGGCCGCTTCGCGAGCGCCCGTGCGCCGGACTCGTCGTAAACGAGCGCCTTCTGGCGATTCCGGCCGCGGTTGCAGAACAGGAACAGGTCGCGCGACATCGAATCGCGGTCCGGCCGGTCGCCGACGATTCCGGACAGACCGTTGAACGACTTCCGCATGTCGGTCGGACCGATCACCAGGAAGACCCGTCTCCCGTCGAAGGTCAGCATGGCTCCCGGACCTCGATCAACCGGCGTAGCAGCCCGGCATCGAAGCCCTTGGGGACGAGCACTCCGCGGTCGGTTGCGAGACGTACCGCCAACTCGGAGCATGCCGGCGTCGATGGGGAGCTATTGACCTTCACCTCGATCAAGCCGAGCGGGTCGCTGCACGGCTCGGTCTCGGCGGGCGTGGAGCGCGAACGCCGTCGCCAGGAGTGCAGCGTGGCTGCGGTGACTCCGATCTCTTCCGCGTAGTCGGCGACGGATATGCCGCGAGCGACCTGGTCGGCGAGGGCGCCGCGCAGATGCGGGCAAGGTCCGAGCGCTTGCGGGAGCGCTCCACGGGATGACTCTCTGCCGGCACGTGAGGCTGGCTGATTCGTGGGGCGGAGACAGGCTCTGTGCGTGGGGTTGTCGGACGCCAAGTCTCGCCGCGAGGCTGCTCCTGATGCAGGCCCAGCCAACGCCTTTACCATCTTGGTGGCCCAGGCCACGCCCTGCATCACGAGCTTCGGACGCCTTCGAGCGAACATTGCCGACGGATCATCGAGGTCGAGGGAAGCGCCGAGAGGCTCGGCGTCAACTCGCAACCATGGAAGCGAGTCGCGTGCAGTCCGAAGAAATCGCCCCTCAGGCAAATTGCCCGCAATGCTGCAAGTGGTTCTGGGGGGGGGGCGCTTGCGTCTGGATCGACTATGGCACCGGTGGTTCGTCGATGGACAGCTCCTTGCGGAGAGTCTTGCGACATCTACCGTTCGCGTGTCCTGCCAGAGCGGGCTCGATCGTGGGGTTGTCGTGGCGCGTCATGATGATCAGACGCAAGACTGCTCCTGGCATACGTCTCGGCTACTTTCCGGAGGAGAATTCGCATGGAGCGTTTGGCGAAGGGCATTCTGTTGTTCGTGGGTCTGATCTCTGCTGCGTGCGTGCTCATGGCCGCTGCCCGACCAGCTTCGAGTGCCGTTGGGTGTAGCTGCAACTTCGAGTTCGAGATCGTCGGGCCCGGCTGGGCCGTCACTCCGAAGCCCTGCACTGGAAGCTGCGGTGGCGCTGGTTACTCGTGTGTCATGTCCGGGAGCGGGGGGGCGCCGACATACACGGTCAAGTGTCGGTGCGAGAAGCTGGGAGCCGGTCCCTATGAATGCGATGGGATGAACTGTTTCGTGACTCTGATCATGAGGGTCGCGGAGGGACCGGACGTGTACGATGACCATGAGTGCCGCACGGAAACCTGTCCGAACCCATGTGAGAAGGAGATTCTGGTCCTGGCGGACATTCCGTACAGTATGGGCACGCACTGTGATTGCCCGCTGCCTCCAATCAAGTGAGATGCTTGGCTATCGACGGATTCGGGCCGTCCAGGAGTTCGTCTTCCGTCTCGCGTGGGGCTCCGTCTCGTCGTGGCACGGGGCCCTGTCGTATCGCGCGCAACAATGATGGTTCTGGTTGGGTAGCAGAGCCAAAGACCGAGTCTTGATCATGCAGAAAGAGCGCTTTCTTGTTGGGTCCATCCTTGGGTTGCTGGTCTTGGCGTGGCTTGTCTATTGGCTTGTTGGTCAGCGTAGTGAGTTCATCAGTGATTCGGAGTCTCGCGCTGAATACAGAGAGCCACAGGCGAGCACGGCGAGCGCTAGGGATTTGAATTCCTCTGAGCCTGTTCGTGCGCCGGCCGAACAGTTTGGCGCGCTCATCAGCGTCAAGTCGGCCAGCGGAGCAGTGCTCCCATCCGCATTCATGTTCTGGTGTGCGTCGAGTACGCGTGCCATAGATGATTCGAATTACCCCATTGATGTTGCAGCGAATCGTGAGGGTGTCATCCGTGTGACCAAGGACATGGTTCAATCCAAGTCCGGAAGTCATGATGCTGTAGTGGTCTGTTCAGGACACGTGCCTGCAGTGCTGGATTCCATCGAATTAGGCAGCGAGTATGATGTCGTCCTGTCCCGGGAGTCAGTATTGCTCGCTACTGCCCGCGATTGGCGGGGGCATCCCATCGGAGGTGTTCTCGTCGAGTGTTCCAGTGATGCGCAGGGCGGGCGCTCGATCCGAGGGATGATGGATGTGAGTGAGTTTTCACCGCTGACGAGAAGGCCCACGTATTCGGGAGGGCAAGTCGAGGCGTGCGGTACTACCAGTGCGGGCGGGAATGTGCGGCTCGAATCGCTCTCGCAAGGGACGTATCACATCCGTGCATGGCACCCCGGGTACTTCGTTGTAGGCGGAATGCCTCCTGGGGGGAGGCTTGATGTGCAGGAGGGGGAGCAAGGGCTGGAGCTGGTATTGACGCCGGCCTTCGCGGCGGTTGTGGATGTGCGGCCGGAAGACGTGCTGCTGGAGCGATTTCATTTCGAATCGCCCTGGCGACCACCGTATGACCAGTTCTTCGAGGAGGATATGCTGTCTTTGATGCGGAGGCGCTTTCCCGAGTGCTACGTGCGACTCTTCGCCGTGGATGCGGGTTCCATGCTGCGGTCGTTGGACAAGGAGGTTGGTCTGGACCTGTTTGTTTCGGGCCGAGGATGGGTAGCGGCTGATGTTATTCCGCAGATGGTCGGGTCTGCCAGGGTTGCTAGTGTCCTGCCGTCAGAGATGGGGAATCACTCGGGTGCTCCGGAACTGGGTGTCGTCAAGATCACATGCGGTGATGGTGTGGAACGACTCAATCGCTTGTGGCTTTCCTATGATGAGAAAGTCCCGGAGAGGGTTGCGAATTCCCTGGCGAGCGGGCGTGGTCTCGAGCTCGCGATCAGGCTGGATTCCGACATGCGGCTTCCTTGTGGGGCTTACCGATTGCTGCATTCGGATGAGAGCGTATTGCGCGCGCTTGGCAGCATGTCGGCGTTCGAGTTGGGCGCCGGGGCGAACAAGGTCATAGACCTGCAAGACTGCCGGGGGCTGTCTATTCTGCGCTTGCGTGCATCAGGCGATCAGGCAGATGGACTCGTTGCGGTCACGATTGCTCGAGAGGGCAAGGTGCTGCATCGGATGTCGATCGGCAGGGATCCGCTGCACGTATTGGCTGGAGAGGGGGAATATACCGTGGAGTGGGCTGCGCTTGGATGTTCACCTGGAAAGCGAGTTGTGTCTACGCACGGCGGTGGCCGGCGGAATGACATTGAACTGGAGTGTGTCCTGCGATGATTGGAGAACGAGCCCTTCGATTCGTGATTGCTACCATATTGGTGGTGTCGGCTATATCCAAATTCTACTCGGGGCATTCCGCGGGCTATGGTTGGGGCGTTGTCCCGTTCTATGGCGTGGCCTGTGTTGAGGTCTTGCTTGCGGCGGTGATGTGGTCCCGATGGGCGCTCTTGGGGTATATCGGATCGGTTTGTCTCGGGCTTGGCGGCGCGGTGCTGGCCATCGTAGAAGAGCCTGGTGTGGATTGCGGGTGTTGGGGAGAGTGGACTCCTGACGATCCTGTGCTCCGTGCGATGATGGCGGGTACTCTAGGCAGTCTGTCTGCTCTTGGATCGTATTGGCGGCTTGATGCCTCTGCGCAAGAGGGCACAGAGCGTGCAGGAGTTCAAGATGCGTGATGTCGCGAGGGCCTCGAAGGCAACGCTGGGAGGCTTCGCGTCGGCCGGTGTGCTCGAACGCCGGTTCGGCGAGCGCGGCATGTGAACACCGATGCGAAGCGCGAAGGGGCGTTGACCCGGTCATCTGCGAGTGGATGGGGTGTGGGCTTATCGTGGATGGTGCCTCACAAGAGGAAGGGGGCCAGAGGGATCCTCGACCTTGGCGCCGGCAGCTCCCTTCCCCATGGAGTTGTGTCGGCGCGCCGCGGCGAAGCCGCACAGTGTTGTAGACCCGGCGAAGCCGGAGCGGCGCGCCGATGGATGGCTGGTGCGAAGGGCAACCACGCGTGCTGCGCGTAGGAAGCACAAGCTGCGAACTGGAGTCCGGCCCCGTGAAGCCGGCCTGCGCCGATCTCCCGAAGCTCCGCCGCATCAACTCCGCCCACGTCTAGCGGCGTCGCCAATGCGGCTGCCTCTCTCACCTCTCGGCAACCGCCCCGCATATGGTCGTTGCTGCTTCGACCGGAACGCCGACCGCCGCCCCTCGTCCTCGGGAGGGCCTGGCACCAGCCGCTCGCGGTGCGATGCCCCGGGCGCGAGTGCTCCCTGGAACGAGATCAGGATTTGATGCGGTTGCGGGGCCAGCGCCGACAGCCGCTCGATCAGGATCAGCGGCGCGAAGACCACCAGCTTCGTGCCGGCTTCCCACCGCGGCTTGAATCGGCACAGCACCTTGCCGTCGCGCGTCCATGCCAACCGCGATTCGTCCGACGCGGGGCGCAGCGCATACCGACACAACCGCTCCAGTGCGTCTTCCCGCCCCTCCGTAACACGCGTCGCAGCCGTCGAAGCTGGTGCCGGCCGAGCGGGCGGCGCGGCGGACGGGCAGGCCCAAGGCGTCGAGGCGGTCGGCGGCGCGGGGCCTGACGCGGCGCGTCAGTCGAGCCAGGCCGGCACGCCGAGGTTGCCGGTCCGGTCCACGGCCCTCACCGCGACCGCGTCGGCGTCGTCGGCGAGGGGCACGGGGTCCTGCTGCGCGGCCGGCACGATCGACTGGCGCCAGGTGCCCTTCACGCGCTGGTCGATCACGTAGAGGAACACGTCGTCGGCGGAGCTCTGGATCTTCACCGCGCGCGCGCCGCGGTGCTTGCCCGCGTCGAGCTTCGGGGCAGCCGGTGCATCGGCGTCGAGCCAGGACGACGCGGGCACCAGCGCCGGTCGCGACCAGGGGCCTTTGCGCAGCGCCTCGGCCAACGCGCTGCTCTCACCCTGCAGCGACTTCATGCTGAACAGGCAGAGCCCCGGGCCCTCGGGCACCATGCCGCGGACGATCTGCACCTGGTTGAGGATCTCGGTGACGCCTTCGGGGCCGCGCGCGCGGCCGATCGAGGTGCCCGGCCACAGATGGCGCTGCGCGGTGTTCTGTTCGCTCCACCAACCGAGCAGCACCGGGAAGCTCTGCGGCACCTGCGCGATCGGCCAGTAGAGCTGCGGAGTGAAGTAGTCGACCCAGCCCTCGTTCAGCCACTTCTTCGCGTCGGCGTAGAGCGCGTCGTACTGGTCGAGGCCTTGGATCGAGGCCGGGTGGCCCGGTCGCCAGATCCCGAACGGCGAGATGCCGAAGCGGCAGCGCGAGTCGATCTCGTGGACCTCGCGGTGCACGCGGGCTACGAACGTGTCGACCGCCGCGCGGCGCCAGTCGCCCTTCGAAAGTGGGCCGCCCTGCTCGCGGTAGGCGGCGTAGTCCTCGGCGTCGGGGAAGTCCTTGCCGTCGTTGTAGGAGTCGTAGGGGTAGAAGTAGTCGTCGAAGTGGATGCCGTCGACGTCGTAGCGGCGCACCACGTCGGCGATCACCGCGGCCGAGTGGTCCTGCACCGCCTGCCTGGTCGGCACCATCCACCAGTAGCCCTTGTCGCCGAGTTCGACGACCAGCTTCGGGTTGGTCTTCACCAGCGCGTCCTTGGCGAAGCCGCCCTTCTGGCTCGGGTGGTTGGCGCGGTAGGGGTTGAACCAGGCGTGCAGTTCGAGGCCGCGGCGGTGGGCTTCGTCGACCCAGAACTCCAGCGGGTCGTAGGCGGGGCGAGGAGCCTGGCCCTGCTTGCCGGTGAGGTAGTACGACCAGGGCTCGAGCTCCGAGCGATACAGCGCGTCGGTGTGCGGGCGGACCTGGAACACCACCGCGTTCATGCCCAGCTCGACGAGGCGGTCGAGGATGGCCGTGGCCTCGGCTTGCTGGTCCTTGGTGGCGAGTCCGGACTTGGACGGCCAGTCGATGTTGGCGACGGTCGCGACCCAGGCGGCGCGGAACTCGCGCGGCGGGGTCGGCAGGTCGGCGGCGGTGGGGCGGGAGTCGTCCTGGGCCGGGGCGGGGATGGCGGCCAGGAACGCGAGCGGGGTCAGCCAGCGTCGGAGCATGGCGCGCAGGCTATTCGATTCCGGGCCCGGAGAACCGATCAGCGTCGCGGGGCCATGCCGGCGGAGAGCTGGCGCGGCTCGTCGCCCGAGTCGGTCTGCACGTGCAGCCATACCGGCTGCCCGATGCGCTGGACGTTCATCAGTCGTTCCCAGCGCCCCCGGGTGATCGGTTCCAGGTAGATGCGCGTGAGCACGTCGCCGCGCGCGAAGCCGTGCAGGTCCGCGGCACCACCGGCTCGCACGTCTTCGATCACCACGACGACCTGTTCGTCGTCGGCGGCCGGGTCGGGTTCGAAGCGCGAGGTCATGCCGAAGTCGAGGACAGGTTCTGGAGCCGCATCGTCGAGGCCGCGCAGGATGGTGCGTGCGGTGTTCCACTGGTTCCAGTCCACCATGCCGGTGTTCACGCAGCTCTCCAACAGGGCGAGGTAGCGGTCTTCGTCACCGCGGAGTCGGGCGCGCCATGCGGCGAAGAACAGCAGCGGGCAGGCCTCCAGAGGTTCGCCTCGCCAGGTGGAGACCACCTCGGCTTCGCCGGTACCGTTCAAGCACAGGTCCACGACCCGGCGTTCCTGAGCGGTCGGTTCGCGGCCGGCAGCAGCGAGGTCGTCGCGCAGCCGTTGGTCGGCGGGCTCGACTCCGAGCCGCAGCGATTCCTCGCACCAGCGCATCGCCAGCACCCAGTAGGCGAACTCCGGGACACGCCGCTCCCAGGCCTGCTCGAAGTTCTGGTGGGCGGCCTCGGTGTCGGCGGTCGCGAGCCGGATGTAGCCGAGCGACAACGCGGCCTGGCACGCGGTCTTCTCGACTTCCGAGTCGCGCGCGTCGGTGAGGTCGGCCACTGCGGTGTCGAGGTCGTCGAGGTACCATGCCAGCTTGCCGCGGCGGTAGGCTCCTGCTCCCGAGTCGTCGGCGCTGAGCAGCCCGTGCGCCACGCGCAGTGCGCGGTCGGGGTGGCCGCGCTGGATCTCGAGCCAGGCGAGCTGTTCGATCCATTCCATGTTCTCCGGCGCGAGCATCACCGCGGTCTCGGCAGGACGGAGCGCGCCGTCGAAGTGGCCGCGCATCCTGTTGAGCATGGCCAGGCCCGCCCATCCGCCGGAGTTGTCCCGGTCGAGTTCGATCGCCAGTCGGTAGGCCTTCTCGGCCTCGTCGGGCCGCTGTTGGTCGACGTAGAGGCAGCCGCGAAGGAAGAAGAGTTCGAAGGTCCGGCCGCCCAGCTTCTCCGCGGCATCCAGATCGGCGTGTGCCGCCGCGAAGGCCTTCGTCCGATGGTGGGCCCTCGCCGACGCCAGCCGGTAGCGCGGCTCCTCAGGTGCGAGCTCGATCGAGCGTCGGAGCTGGGCGATCGCCTCCTGGTGGTCGCCCTGGGCCGTCAGGACCAGACCGAGCAGGTAGTGGATCGACGCATGGCTTCGGCCCGACGCGATCAGTCCTTCCAGCAGTGCGCGAGCCTCGTCATGGCGGCCCTGCTCGAACAGCTCGCCGGCCTCCACGTAGCGGTCGCGGAGCTTCGGGACCTGGGCGCCGAGACCGGGCGCTGTCAGGCCGGCGGTCGCGAGGGCGAGGAGCGCGAGTCGGAGCGCGGATCGCATCCGTCGATCCTACCCGCGCCGCTCACTCCGATCCGGTCGGGCTGTGGCGCGCCTCGGAACCTCCCGGCCCGCGCCCGGCCCGCAGCAGGACCACCGCGCCAACCACGCCGGCAGTGATCGGCAGCCACGCGGTGTAGGCCCGCAGCAGGTCGAAGAACTCCTCCAGGCTCGCGCCGATGAGCACGCCGCAGATGAGGAGGCCGAGGGCGAGCGCGAACGATGGGGTGCGTCGGTTCATGACCACCGGGGGGTCGGGGGGCAGGGATCGGGGTCACGGAATCTACCGAATCTGCTCCCCGAGCCGGTAGCGGACCAGCAGGGCCAGGTGGTCGCTCGGGTACCGGTCGCTCGGCAGGCGGGTCGGGCCGATGTCGTGGTCGGCTGGGATCGACAGGCAGGCGACGGGTCGCAGGTCTTCCGAGTGCCAGAGGTAGTCGATGGTGCGGCGCGCCTCGCCCGTGGCGCGGACCTTCCAGGTGGTCCAGTCGGGCTCGGCGCCGCTCGCGAGGTCCGCGTAGCTGCTGCTGAGCCCGAGCGGGTGGCTCGCCATCAGCGCGTGCGCCGGCGAGCCCGGCACGTCGTTGAAGTCGCCGCCGACGAGCAGGGGGGCTTCGGTGTCCGCGAGTGCGGCGAGCAGTTCGCGGACCTGTTCGGCGCGGACCTCCTCGTGGCCGGCTTTGGCCTTCAGGTGGGTGGTCGCGAGGCGGAGTGACCGACCGTCGTGCGAGGTGAGATCGGCGATCACCGCGAGCTGGGTGCGTGGCGCGCCGGTCCGGGGATCGGTGTAGCGGAGGCAGCGGATCGTGGCGTCGACGAACCGCTCCTCGCGCCAGACCACGCAGCAGCCGTCGCGATCGGGTTCCTTGGGGTGAAAGGATCCGCGGTAGCCGTGGGCGGCGAGGCGGGGCGCCAGGAAGTCGTCGAAGTGGTCGACCTCCTGCAGGCAGACCACGTCGGGCGCGCGGCCGTTGCTCCGGTGGTCGAGGATCTCGGTGAGGATGCGCTCGCCGCGGAGTTCCCAACCGAGGTCCTCGGGCCGCGTGCGCAGGAAGCCACCGGAGGCGGCGAGACCGTCGGCGAGGACGTTCCAGGTCAGGACCAGCAGGTCGTCGGGCGGGGCCGGACCGAGGTCGGGGGACATCGTCCGCGGCAGGGGCTCGGGCATGCGCGGAGTCTCGCCGGGCGCGCGCCGGATGTCATCTCAGCCCCGCCGCCGCTTCGGCCGCTTTGGCGCCCCGTGCAGCTCGAGCCACTGCTCGAACGGTCCCTCCAGCTCCTCGACGTCGATCCCGAACGCGTCGTCGAACACCGAGCTGCTGTCGCCCTTGCCCTCGGCGAGCGCCAGCTTCAGCCAGGCGAAGAACTGTTGGCTGCGGTCGGGGTCGGTGTGTTCGTCGAGGAGGTAGGCGACGAACGCATGCGCCGCGGCCCAGTGGGTGCCGACGTCGACCTGCTCGCTGAACGGGCCGCCGTAGAAGTGGTCGCGGATGCCGAGGTGCAGCAGGTTCTCGACGCCGTACTTCCGGGCACTGCGCGCCAGGTCGACGGTCACCATGTCGATCGTCCACGGCCCGATCTCGGCGCGGCCGGCCGGCCCCGACCAGCGGGTCTCCATCCAGCGGGCGAAGCCGAGTTCCGCGGTGGCGTTGAGGCGGTGCTGCGAGGTCTGCATGCCGGCACCGCGCGCCAGGCAGCGGTGCAGCAGTGCCTGGGTGCCGACCTCGAACAACCGGTGCGGACGCGGGCCGATGCCTTCGGCCCAGGTCGCGCCGAAGTCGCCGTGCGGCGGCGGCACGTAGTAGGGGATCTTCGCGAAGCCCCACGACGGGAACGCCTCGGCGGTCGAGTGGACCTGGAGCTCGATCGGCTCCAGCACCTCGCGGAGGCCGAGCTTCGCGCCGAACTCGGTGAACAGCGCGGTGTGCAGGCGCTCGAGGTCGAGCAGCGCGTACACGGCGACGTCGAGGCCGGCGTTGGTCTGCACGCGGAAGGTCTCGCTCTCGAGTGTGAAGGCCCGGCCCCATTCGGAGTGGTGCTTCACGAACTCGTCGCGCGGCAGCCAGCGCGAACCCTCGGGCCACAGCCAGCCGTGTTGCTTGTGTTCGCGGTGGCCGAGCCGCTCGTGGGCCTCGCGGTGGTCGGGCTCGAGCAGCAGCACGCGGTGGGCCTGGACCGCGGCGAGCTTCGGCAGCTCCTCGGCGTCGGCCCACTCGGCGAGCATCCAGTTCATCTTCGGGTTGTCGGCCGCGGTCAGCGAGCGGGCGTTGAACTCCTCGAGCTTGTCGCGCAGCAGGTGCACGGCCTTCACCCGCTCGCGCGGCACGCGGATCCGCTTGCCGCCGCGCTGCACCAGGATCTCCTCCTCGCCGAAGGCTTCGGCGACCCGGCCGACCACGTCCTTGCCGCGGGTCTGCTCGACGCGGTCGCGCAGGTCGTCCTGGCCGGTCGCGGATGCGAGCAGCGTCAGCGCGAGGAGGGGTAGTTCGAAGACGTGATGGGGTCGGGACCGATTGGTCATCGTCCCGAGGCTACGGGGCGAACCCGGTCCTGGTTGCGGCCTCCGGCGAATGTCCCCGGGAAGCTGGCCCGGCCGCGGCCGCGCGTCGGCCGTCGACGCTCACTCGCGCCGCCGCCCGGGCCGCTTCGGCGCCCCGTGCAGCTCCAGCCATCGGTCGAACGGTTCCTCCAGCCCCTCGACGTCGACCCCGAAGGCGTCGTCGAACGCCGAACTGCTGTCGCCCTTCGCCTCGCCGACCGTGCGCCGCAGCCACGCCAGGAACTGCTGGCTGCGGTCGGGGTCGGCCTTCTCGTCGAGGAGGTATGCGACGAACGTGTGGGCCGAGGCCCAGTGGACCTCCGACGCGGACCGTGTGGTCACCGCGGCGCCGTAGAAGTGCTCGCGGATGCCGAGGTGCAGCAGGTTCTCGACGCCGTACTCCCGCGCGTTGCGCGCGAGATCGAGCACGGTGATGTTGCTGTTGTTCGCCGCCGGTCCGATCGTCGCGCGGCCGCAGGTGCCTCCCCAGCGGCTCTCCATCCAGCGGGCGAAACCGAGTTCGGCGGTGGGGTTGAGGCGGTGGTAGGGAGTCTGCATGCCGGCACCACCGGCCAGGCAGCGGTGCACCAGCGCCTGGGTGCCGACGTCGAACAGCCGAGTCGGATACGGGGCCACGCTCTGCATCCAGGTCACCGCGAAGTCGCCGTGGGGGGGCGGCGAGTAGAACGGCAGCGTCGTGGCGCTCCAGTCCGGAAAGCTGTCGGTGGTCGCGTGGACGTGGATGTCGATGGGCTCGAGGATCTCGCGCAGGCCGAGCTTCGCGCCGAACTCGTCGAACAGCGCGGTGTGCAGGCGTTCGAGGTCGAGCAGCGTGAACACCGCGAGCTGCAGGCCGGCGTCCGTGCGCACCCGGAAGCTCTCGCTCTCGAGCGTGAGTGCCCGCCCCCACGAGGAGTGGTGCTCGACGAACCCGTCACGCGGCAGCCAGCGCGAACCCTCGGGCCACAGCCAACCATGCTGCGCGTGCTCGCGGTGGCCGAGCCGCAGGTGAGCGAGGCGGTGGTCGGGCTCGAGCAGCAGCACGCGGTGGGCCTGGACCTCGGCGAGGCGGGGGAGATGCTCCATGTCGGCCCACTCGGCGAGCATCCAGTTCATCCGCGGGTTGTCGGCCGCGATCTCCGAGCGCACGTTGAACTCCGCGATCCTGTCGCGCAGCAGGTGCAGCGACTTCACGCGCGAACGCGGGACGCGGATCCGTCGGCCGCCGCGGACGACCAGCACCTCCTTCGCGTCGAAGGCCTCGACGACGCGGCCGACCACGTCCTTGCCGCGGGTCTGCTCGACCGCGTCGCGCAGGTCGTCCTGGCCGGTGGCCGGCGCAATCGCCGCGACGGCAAGCACCGTGGTCTCGGCGAGGCGACGAACGATGCAGCGAAGCGCCATGCTCCTGAGGCTACGCGTCCGGATCGCTCTCGTGGCCCGGCTCCGGCGAAGCTCCCGGGGAAACCGGCCCGACCGCGACCAGACCGGTGCGCTCGAGCAGTTCGTCGACCACGTCCTCGACCGACCGGCCGGTGGTTTCGAGGGTCAGGTCGGCGAGGCCGTAGAGTGGCTCGCGGTCGCGGAGGATCCGACGCAGCGCGTCGAAGGCCTGGTCGCGGTCGCCGGCCATCGGCCGGGTGTCGCCCTGCTGGACCACGCGGTTCCAGTGCTGCTCGGGGGAGGCCTTGAGCCACACGCAGGTGGCGCGGGCGCGGAGCAGGTCGTAGGTCTCGCGCGCGGTCACCAGCCCACCGCCGGTCGCCACCACCAGCGGGCGGTCGGGCCGGTCGAGCAGCTCCTGCAGGGCCTCGCGCTCGGCGCGTCGGAACTGCTCCTCGCCGTTGAGCTCGAAGATCTGGCCGAGGTCGAGGCCGGACCGCCGCTCGATCTCGGCGTCGAGCTCGACCAGCGGGCAGCCGATCCGGTCGGCGAGGCGCTGACCGACCGACGATTTGCCCGCGCCGCGCAGGCCGAGCAATGCGACCAGCTGGTCGGTCGGTCGAGAGGGATGCGCCGTGCCGCCGAGCAGCTCGGCGGGTGTCAGGCCGAGGCTCGCGCCGAGTTCGCACAGGCGGGCCACCGAGGGGTTCGCCCTGCCGGTTTCCACGTCGGCCAAGAAGCGCTCGGAGATGCCGGTGGCTTCGGCGAGTTGGCGACGAGACCAGCCCCGTTCCCGGCGCCTGGACCGGACCCGGTCGCCGAGTTCCTGGAGCAGTCGGGCCGGTTCGAGCACCGATGCAGCATAGTGCAAATGACGCGCTGCCGCATGCAGTGATGTGCCGACTTGGCCGTGTCTTCTCGGGGTCTTGTCCGCGGGCGGGCTCGGGCTGTGCCTACAATCGCGCGGTCCGCCGGGCGCCCCCCGCGAACCGGCGGCAGGAGACACCAACATGCAGACAGTGCCCGACCGCCTTCGCGTGCTCTTCCTTTGCACCGCGAGTTCGAGCCGCAGCCAGATGGCCCAGGGCTGGGCCGCGCAGCTCCGCGGCGACGTGATGGTCTCGTGCGCCGCCGGCATGGAGTCGCGGCCGCTCGACGTGCACGCGGTGAAGGTCATGGCCGAGGTGGGCGTGGACCTCGTCGGCCAGCGCTGCCGTTCGTTCGACGAGATCGACGGCGAGGACTTCGACCTGGTGGTGACCTTCGGCGACCGCGGTGACGTTGCGGCGCAGCGTGATGCCGCCGCGCCGTTCGTGGCGCGCGGTGCACGCCACGTGCTGGCCGAGATCGACTGTCCGGCACGCCTGGTGGCCCAGGACCGGACCGAAGACGAGGTCCTGATCCACTACCGCCGGGTCCGCAACCAGCTCCGCAGCTGGATCGAGGCGCTGCCGTTGACCCTCGAGGGTGCGGCTGCGGCCGAGTGAGCCGGTTCACCTCTCGACCCGCGAGCGCAGCTCCTCGACCTCACCGCCGCGGAGCACCTGCAGCACCAGGTCCTGACCGTTCTCCAGGCCCCGCAGCGCGTGGCGGACCTTCTCGGTGCCGCCGCGCTGGCCGACCTCGATGCCCTGCACCGCCAGGATGACGTCGCCGCCGAGCAGCACCGGCTGACCGGCGATCGTCGCCGGCACCACGCCGTCGCGCAGACCGAGCGCCGCGGCGGGAGAGTGGCGCGCGACCCGCTGCACCAGCATGCCCGAGCGGCCCTCCGGCAGGTTCAGCACCCGCGCCAGTTCGCCGGTGAGCACCACCACCTCGACGCCCGACCAGAAGGCGTCGCCCTCGATCAGGATGCGGCGCACCACGTTGGAGGTCACGGCGAAGCCCAGGCCTTCGTTGCCGCCGGTGGTCGAGACGATGTGGCTGACGATGCCGATCACCTCGCCCTTCATGTCGAACATCGGGCCGCCGGAGTTGCCCTGGTTGATCGCCGCGTCGGTCTGGAAGAGCTCGGTGTCGAACACGCTGCGCACCGGCCCGGCCTGGGACCGCCGCGCGCTGATGTGACCGACCGTCAGCGTGTGGCTGATGCCACGTGGCGCGCCGACCACGAACACGTCCCGGCCGACCCGGACCCGGTCGGAGTCGCCGAGCGTCGCGATGTGGGTCGAGGCGGGGAACGGGTCCCGCACGCGGATGAGTGCCACGTCGTTGAGCAGGTCCGACGCGATCACGTCGGCCGGGATCTCGGTCCCGTCGGGGAAGACCACGTGGACGATGTCCGCGGTGTGGACCACGTGCGCGGCGGTGAGCACCGAGCCGTCGCGGTCGATGACGACCCCTGAGCCGAGGCCGGCGATGGCGGTGAGCTGGCCGGTACCGTCTTCGTCGGGGACCACGGAGTGTGAGGCGGTGCGGATCGTGACGACGGACGACTGGACGCGGGCGAACACGTCCTCCAGGCTCGCGGTCGGACGCGTGTCGGGTTCCTGCGCCACCGGGAGCGCGCAGGCGCTGAGCAGGGCGGGAAGGGACAGCAGGGCGGTGCGGAAGGGATCGTTCATCGCAGGGGAGTCGAGGTCGGCGAGAGGATTGTGCCAATCCCGCGGCAGCGCTCTACCATCCGCGCGCATGAGGTGGCTGATTCGCTTCTTCCGACGAGACCTCTGGGAGACCGATCTCCGCGAGGCGGGCTGGCTGAAGCGGGTCGGCTTCTCGGCGCTGCGGGTGGTCTCGCACGTGGTCCTGTACTACGACAAGCACCAGATCGGCATCCGCGCGGCGGGTCTGTCGATGCTGACGCTGCTGGCGATCGTGCCGATCCTGGCGGTGGCGTCCGGCGTGGCCGCCGGCTTCGGGTATGGCGCGGAGCTCGACGCGTGGATGTCGGAGCGGGCCGCCGAGCAGGAGGGCGCATTCCGGCAGGGGATCGAGACGATCCAGGGGATGGTCCGGAACACCGACTTCCGTGGCATCGGCGCGGTCGGCACGTTGATGTTGGTCTGGTCCGGGCTGGCGCTGTTCGCGCGGGTCGAGGGTTCGCTGAACTTCGCGTGGCGGACCACCCAGGCCCGCGGCTGGTTGACGCGGCTCACCAGCTTCGTGTCGCTGGTGATCTTCGTTCCGGTGCTGCTGCTCGGAGCATTTGCTGGGGCCTCGTTCCTCGGCAGCGTGGGCGAGGAGGTCACCGGCTGGCAGGCGTGGCTGCGGCCGTTGGTCGACGCCGGGCTCTGGATGGTGCCCTTCGGTCTCGCCTGGATCGCGTTCCTGACGGTCTACAAGTTCCTGCCCAGTGCGAGCGTGGACTGGATCCCGGCACTGATCTCCGGCGTCTTCACCGGCACTGCGCTGATCGCCATGCACTGGGTCTACGTCCGCACCCAGGTCGAGGTGGCCAAGGGCAACCCGATCTACGGCACGTTGGCGGCCTTGCCGCTGCTGTTGGTCTACCTGCAACTCCAGTGGTCCATCGTGCTGCTCGGCGCGGAGATCGGCTACGCGGTCCAACACCTGCACCTGATCGGTCCGGGGCGCGACCTCGACAGGTTGGCGCCCGCGGTGCGTGAGCGGGTGGCGGTGCGGCTGGCCGACGAGACCGCGGATCGTTTCGCCGCCGGTGAAGGACCGACCCAGCTGGAGATCGCCGCGGCACGGATGGACGTGCCGGCCGAGTGGCTCGAGACGGTGGCGGAGGAGCTGGTCGGGGCGGGCATCCTGGTCCGGGTACAGGGTGGGGCGGTGGCGCCGGCGCGTCCGCCGTCGAAGATTCCCTTGTCGGAGGTGGTCACCGCGGCGCGCGGAACGATCCCGGACAACATGGGCAAGGGGCTGGTCCTGGCCGAGGACGTGTCGCGGGCCCTTCGCGATGCCCAGGCCGCATCGATGGAGCAGCTCCGGCGGGTCATGCTCACGCCTGCCGACGCCGGTGGCGGTGAGTCGCCCCGGGACCCCGAGCCCGCGGCGATCGATGCAGGTCTCGGCGGTGCGCCGTCGGGTGGCGTGGCGCCGCGCTGATTCTCGGGAGCGGTCGATGCCGCGCTGAGAAGTCGGCGGCGCTCCCCTTCGTCGCGGAGAGATCGCGTGCCAACATGGCCGCATGCAACGGCGCGCCATGCTCGATCGTCTCGTCGACCGCGACGGCCCTTGGGACCTGTTGGTGATCGGCGGTGGTGCGACCGGGCTCGGCGTCGCGGTCGATGCCGCCGCGCGGGGTCACGCGGTCGCGTTGCTCGATCGGCACGACTTCGGCAAGGGTACCTCCAGCCGGAGCACCAAGCTGGTGCACGGCGGCGTGCGCTACCTGCAGCAGGGCAACGTCTCGCTGGTGATGGAGGCGTTGCGGGAGCGCGGTCGGCTGCGACGCAACGCTCCGCATCTCGTGCACGACCTGCGGTTCATCGTCCCCAACTACGCGTGGTGGGAGGCGCCGTTCTACGGCATCGGC
Source organism: bacterium (assembly GCA_030432695.1). GTDB lineage: Bacteria > Planctomycetota > UBA1135 > UBA1135 > UBA2386 > JAUILN01. Next base: position 113,007 of record JAUILN010000021.1, read on the forward strand.
ATGAAGGTCTACGACCTGCTCGCCGGGCGCTACGGCTTCGGGCCGTCGCGCAACCTGTCGCGGGAGAAGGTGCTGGAGGCGATCCCGACGCTCGAGACCGAGGGGTTGCGCGGTGGCGTTCAGTACTACGATGGCCAGTTCGACGACGCGCGGCTGTTGGTCGACCTGGCGCAGACCGCCGCGGAGCAGGGGGCGGTGTTGGTCAACCACTGCGGGGTCGTGTCGCTGACCAAAGGGCGCGACGGCTTCGTGAGCGGGGTCGTCGCGTGCGACGCGGAGAGCGGACGCGAGTTCGAGCTGGCCGCGAAGGTCGTGGTCAACGCTACGGGTCCGTTCACCGACGAGGTCCTGCGGATGGACGACCCCGCTGCGCCGCGGCGGATCGCGCCGAGTCAGGGCATCCATCTGGTGTTCGACCGGAGCTTCCTCCCGGGCGACAGCGCGATCATGGTGCCGCGGACCAGCGACGGTCGGGTGCTGTTCGCCATTCCGTGGCTGGGGCACACGCTGGTCGGAACGACCGACACGCCGATCGACGCGGCGGTGGAGGAGCCCGAGGCGCGCGAGGACGAGATCGAGTTCATCCTCCAGACCGCGCGGCACTATCTGCTGAAGGACCCGTCGCGTGCCGACGTGAAGGCTGTGTTCACCGGGATCCGTCCGCTGGTGAGAGGCGGCGAGAGCGAGAGCACGGCCGAGCTGTCGCGTGACCACACGATCCACATCACTTCGTCGGGTCTCCTGACCATCGTGGGGGGCAAGTGGACGACCTACCGCAACATGGCGGAAGACGTGGTCGACCATGCGCAGACATTGGGCGAACTCGACGACCGGCCGTGCACGACCCGGGAGCTGCACATCCACGGCCACCACGAACATGCCGAACGGTTCGGGGACTATGCCGCCTGGGGGAGCGATGCGCCGGCGCTGCGCGAGCTGTGCGAAGGTGAGCCGGGTTGGAGCGAGCCGTTGGTGCCCGGCCTGCATTACCGCGTCGGGCAGGTCGTGTGGGCCGCGCGTCGCGAGATGGCGCGCACGGTGGAGGATGTGCTGGCGCGGCGGACCCGTGCGCTGTTCCTCGACGCCGCCGGAGCGGTCGCCGCGGCGTCGACCGTAGCGCGCCTCCTCGCGGCCGAACTGGGTCGCGACGATGCGTGGCAGCAGGAGCAGGTCCGCTCGTTCACCGAGCTGGCCCGGGCCTACCGACTCGGCGACTGACGCGTCGGTCGGTCCTACGACGTTCAGAGCGCGTTACGTCTTCGACTCGCGCTGTGCGCGGGCCGGGAGGGGCCCGCCAGACAGCAACTCGTGCCGTTTGGATCGACTCCTCCCGAGAATCAGCGCTCGACGCGCAGGTTCTCGGAAGTAGTAGATCAGCGGATCTGCGCGAGCGTCGGGTTGGTCAGGTCGAGCTGACCGCCCTGCAGCAGAATGCCCTGGGTGCCGAGGTCGGCGCCGATGAGGTTGGGCATCGTCGGGATCGGCAGCTGCAGCTGACCCATCGCGTCGGTCGACACGAGCACGGGGTTGATCGCAAAGCCGAAGTAGACCGTGCAGTTGGCGACCGGGAAGCCGCTGGCGCTCGGCGCTCCGAATGCGATCCAGCCCTGGTTGGGGATCTGGAACGTCAGGGTCTGAGCAGGAGTCGGCGTGCCGGTGACGTCCATGCGGCTCGAGCCGCAGGGCAACTGGTAGTCGTGCAGCGCCGGCGTGTTCGGATCCAGCGTGACCGTCGCGATGTTGCTCTGAGCGATCGAGATCGCATTCGGATCGCTGACGCAGGTCGGCACCGTGGTCGAGCGGTTCACCAGGATGTACTGCAGGTCGGCCTGCTGGCCGGCGAACCAGGTGCGCTGCTGGCCATTCGTGCCGAACTGCGCGATCACCACGAACGAGTTGTCCGGCAGGACGAAGCCGCGCTGGCACTGGGCCACCCAGGTGCAGCCCGGGATGGTCGAGCCGTCGTAGCGCCGCGGGCGGACCAGCAGCACGATCTGCTGGGTCGCGGATGGCGCTTGGCTGATCGTGCCGCGTACCGAGAAATAGAAGACCTCGGGGACGGTCTGGCAGCCGGCGATCGCCGGCGTGCCGGGAATGCGCGGCACCGGTCCGCTGGTCGTGACCGTCAGGGTCTGGGTCGCGGCCGCACCGGCCAGGATGCCGGCGCACAGCGCCAGGCGGAGAGTGGTGAACATCGGGCTTCCTCCTTGATGCGGACCCGGGGAGCACACCGCGTCTCGGCGGGCCCCTCGGATCCGGAGCGTCTGGATCAGAGCTGGATCTCGTGCGCGTCGCTCAGCGCCCACTGGCCGTTGCTGGCGCCGGAGTCGACGACCACCGCCTGCAGCATCAGGCTCAGGCCACCGAGACCCATCGGGGTCCGGAAGTACGACGACGAGCCGGCGCCCGGCGCGATGATGGCGGGGCCGAACGGACCATTGCCGGTGCCGACCAGGAAGCCGAGCGGCTGATTCAGGCTGAACCAGAAGTCGGCGATCTGCGGGGTGGGCGGCGAGCCGGTGCTGAACAGCTGGCCGACGACGATGTAGGGGCGCAGCGCGTAGCCACCCTGCGGCGAACTCACGTTGACCTCGAGCAGGTCGCCGGCCGACGCCTGCTTGACGTCGAAACCGATGCCGCTCGTCGCCATGCCGCCGGCGACGCCGGTGGCCAGCGTGACGTCCTCACCGGTGCCCGGGTAGGCGGCCGAGCCGCCAGGGCCGGTGAACTCGACGTCGTCGATCTGCGCGGCGCCCGGCGCGTTGCCCGGCTGCAGGAACAGGATCAGCGCCTGCACCGAGGCGGTGCCGGCCGGTGCGGTGCCGGACACCGGGGCGTTGTCGATCCAGGTGTCGGTCGGCGACGTGCCGTCGAGGACCGTGCCTTCGAAGCCGGCGATCTCGCCACCCGCCCCGTTGAAGAACGCGATCTTCATCACGACCCAGTTGTCGTTCGGCGCGCCGGCACCGACCAGCGCGTCGCCGCTGAAGTGGCGCGACCAGCAGTCGATGGTGAAGGTCTGGCCGGGCGCGGCCGGGAACGACTGGAAGATGCCGATGACGTCGAAGCCACCGCTGAAGTTGCCGAACAGCGAGGCGAGCGTGTTGCCGGTCCGAGGCGTGACGGCCGGCGGGTTCGCGGGGATCGGGTTGGCGTTGCCGAACGCGCCCCAGCCGGCGAACGAGCCGCCTGCATCTTCGAAGCTCGGGTTGACGAGCAGGTTCTGGGCGGAGAGGGAGGGGACGAGGAGGGCGGCGAGCACGGCGCCGCAGACGGGGAGCTTCATCAGGATGGGAATCGAGAGGGCCAGCCGGCATACGCCGACCTGGGAACGAGGGTTCGAGATCCGGTCCTTCGTCGGATCTCGCGGGAAGACCGGGAGTGTAGGTCGACTTTCTGGTTTGCGAAGGGGCCGAAGCGACTTGGTGGCAACTGCCCGGCTGCCCCGAAGAGCCTCGCTTCGAGTGGATCGAATCGAGGAGATGCATCCATCGGAGATCCCGCGAAGAAAGGCCGCGCTTCGCAGTGACGTTGCGTGCCGGGGGGTCGTCCCCCCGTCGCTCCGCGCTAACGTCTGGCGCTCGCAATCAGGAACCCTCCCATGCAACGACTCCCGCTCCTGCTCTCCTCCCTCCTCGTCGTGTGCGGGCTCGCACTGCCCGCGACGGCGCAGCTCTCCAACCTCACCAACGGCACGGTGCCGCGCATTGCGACGCCGAACATCCAGCCGTGCTCGACCGCGCCGGAACCCTACTACTTCCAGGTGCAGGGCACGGTCTCGCGGCAGCTCGCGCCGAACGAGGAGATCCGCCTCCTGATCCGTCCGATCCTCCTCAATGGTGGGCCGATCTTCGGCTGTGAGTGGATCTCGCAGTGCTTCCGCCCGACGCCCGATGCACAGGGCAACTTCACCGCCATCGGTCAGTTCGGTACCAATGGACAACAGCGCAGCTGGTTCTCCGGCGCGCAGGCCGACGCCCAGTTCGCGATCGTCGACACCAATGCCGGAGTCGGCGTCTGCATCGCCAATCCGCAGCTCGTGTCGGTGGCGATCTCGAACGTGACCCGCATCAACATCGACCCTTCGATCCCGACGCTGTTCGACTTCCAGATCCCCTGCGCGGGCAGCGCGGCCGACGTGCAGGGCACGCCGACGCCGGGTCAGACCGTCACCTGGCAGCTCCCGCAGCAGGGTGCGGTGATCTTCGGCTTCGCCGACACCACCGGCTTCCTGTTCCAGGGCTGCCAGATCTACTTCACCTCCGGTTCGCCGTTGGTGATCGTCAACACCGACGCGACCGGCTTGCTGTCGCTGCCGATCCCGATGGACCCCGCGCTGCTCGGCACCGATGTCGGGACTCAGGGCATCCAGGTGACGGGCGGCGTGCTGGACATGACCCAGCCGACCTACGTGTCGATCCGATGACGATCCGCAGGCTCGGCATCGTCGCGGGTCTCGCGGTCGCGCTTCCGGTCTTCGTCACGGGTGCCGAATCCTCGTTGCCCGCGCAGTCGCAGCCGGAGGGGCGCGGCAGCTACGCGCTGTCGCCGCCGGCCGGAGGAGCGACGCCGAGCGACGCCAGCGGCCGCGCCGTGGCCCCGCGGGTCGGTCCGTCCGTGACCGGCGCCGCGCCGACCAACGACTGGTGGTCGTCGCTGATCTTCCCGCGCGCCAATGCCTTCTCGGAGGTCATGCACGCGCACCCGTTCGCGGCCGAGGCCCATGCCGACGGTCTCGCCCTCGGTCATGCGAACACGGCGGTGGCCACCGCGGGCGGCTACGACCTGCCGTGGACCGAAGACCTGCGCGTGCGGGTCGCCGGACTCCGTAGCGGCGCTGCGGTGGCAGATGCGTGGAGCGACTGGACGGTCACCGCCGCGTGGCGTGACGGCCCGCGCACGCTCCGCGCGACCCTTGGACACGGCCTGCCCTACGTGCAGTGCGAGGTTGCCGGCGGCCGCGCGCAGATCGCGTTCGCGAGCGCGCCGATCGTGCGCAGCAATGTCGGTGGCGTGTTGTTCGTCGACATCCGCGGCCGCAGCTACGGTCTGTTCGCGCCCGGCGGAGCGGTCTGGAACCGCACCGGCAACCTGTTCGATTCGGACCTCGCCGGTCTCGGCTTCTTCAGCGTTGCCGTGCTGCCCGATCGCCAGCCGGCCACGTTCCAGCTGTTCCAGGACCACGCCTTCGCGTGGATCACCGACACCCGGGTGGCCTGGAGCTACGACGAGACGACCGCGCGCCTCGACACGTTGCACACCGTCAGCACACAGGCGCGGCAGGGGACCGAGACCCGTACCCTGCTGGCGCTGTATCCGTTCCAGGCCCGCAATCTGCTCGGCGCCGTGCCGCGCACCGAGTCGTACGCATCGCCGCGCGGCGCGATGCCACTGCTGATCGGCAACACGTTCACCACGCGCCTGCCGTTCGACGGCGTCCTGCCGGGCTTGCCGCCGGTACCCGTGGGCACCCCGGGCTTCGACCGACGTCGCTTGGAGATCGCACTCGAAGCCGTTGCCGACCAACCCTGGCAGCAGATCGTGCCGGGCAACCTCGACACCTACTGGACCGGCAAGGCCCTGGGGCGCGCGGCGGCGCTGGTGGAGATCGCGCAGCAACTCGGCCGTGCCGATCTGCGCGATCGCCTGTTGCTCGCGTTGCGCAACCGACTGGAGGATTGGCTCACCGCCGATCCCGGTGAGACCGACGCGCTGTTCCACCTCGAGCCGACCTGGGGCACGGTGATCGGCTACCCGGCTTCGTTCGGTGCCGACCGCGAACTCAACGACCACCATTTCCACTACGGCTACTTCCTGCAGGCCGCGGCGACCGTGGCGCGTTTCGATCCGGTGTGGGCCGAGGCTCAGGAGTTCGGCGGCATGGTCGAACTGCTGGTCAAGGACGTCGCCAATGCCGACCGCGGCGACCTCCGCTTCCCGTTCCTCCGCTGCTTCGATCCCTATGCGGGGCATAGCTGGGCCTCGGGCCACGCCGCGTTCCGCCGCGGCAACAACGAGGAGTCGTCTTCGGAGGCGCAGAACTTCGCCAGTGCCTTGGTGCTTTGGGGTGCGGAGACCGGCGACCGTGGGTGGCGCGATCTCGGCATCTACCTGCACGCGACCGCCGCGGCGTCGATCCGTGACGCCTGGTTCGACACCACCGGCAGCGGCTTCCCGGCGACCTACCCGCAGGACCACGCATCGATCGTCTGGGGCGACGGGGCCGCCTACTCGACCTGGTGGACCAACAACCCCGAGGAGATCCACGGCATCACCTTCCTGCCGTTGACCGGTGGATCGCTCTACCTCGGACGCGACCCGGCCTACGTGCTGCGGAACCACGCCAACCTGGTGCGCAGCAACGGCGGGCCGGCGAACGAGTGGCTCGACATCATCAGCGGGTACCTGGCGTTCGCCGACCCGGCCGCCGCGCTCGCGCAGTGGAACGCGCGGCCCGGCTACGTCTCCGAGGCCGGGGAGTCGCGGGCTCACACCGAACACTGGTTGTACTCGCTGAGTGCGCACGGGCAGCTGGAACCTGGGGTGACCGCCTCGGTGCCGACCGCGGCGGTGTTCCGCAAGGCCGCTGGTTCGGGCGGTGGCTCGGTCCTGACCCACGTCGCCTACAACCCAGAGCCGCGGTGGCGGGCAGTCCGCTTCAGTGACGGTGTGGTGCTGCGCGTGCCGCCGAAGGCGATGGCCACCGACCGTGGGCACGTCGCGCCGCCGCCTCCACCCGCACCGGCCACGGGGCCGGTCGGTCATGTGGTCAGCACCGAGGTCGTCTACTGTCCGCGCACCGCCTGCCTGACCGCGGCCACCCCCGTGCCGCTCGGCCAGGTGCTCTACCTGCGGCTGCGCAGTGCGCGGCCGGCCGCGCCGATGGCGCTGCTGCTGGCGCCCGCCCTCGGGCCGACGCCGCTCGCCGACTTCGACTACTCGGCGCTGTGGTGGGGAGTGCCTCCACTGGCGGTGCAGGGCACCACCAACAACGCCGGCGACTGGCTGTTCACCGCACCGGTGCTGTCGCAGCGCTTCCCCGGTTCGATCCACCTCGAGGCCTACCTCCTCGATGCCGGCGCGCCCAACGGGATCGCGCACCGCAGCAATCCGCTGACGATGACCGTGCGCTGATCCGCGCTGCCGGTGCGGATCGGGAATCCGGGATTTCGCGTCGCACGGGACGTCGTCTCGGGACCCTGCGCCCTGGTCCCCCCAGGATGATGCGCAGCCTCTCGAACACGATCGATCGCCGCCGCCCGACCCCGGCCCACGCGTGGGCGTCAGTCGGTCGCAGGTCGGTCGAAGGCGCCGAGCTTCTCCAGGCGGAGCGCCAGCCGGGCCCGCGCCCGTCCGAGCAGGGCGCGCACCGCGTCGGGCGAGCGCTCGAGTTCGCGAGCCACGTCCTCGGTGCTCGCGCCGGCCAGCAGCACCCGTTCGGCCACCAGGCGCTGTTCGACGGTCAGCTCGCGCAGTGCCTGGGCGCAGTAGTCCTCCAGCTCTGCGGCCCGCGCGTCGCCGCTCGGCGTGGCGAGTTCGCCCGGTCGCACCGCCTCGACCAGCGACGCGAAGCCCGACGGCGTGCTCGGCGGCCGGCGCTTCTGGGCGCTGAGGTGGCGATGCACGCGCAGCGCCGCGCGGTCGACGATCCGGTGCAGCCAGGTGACGAACTCGCCGCGGGTCGTGCCCGCGAAGCCGTGGATGCTCCGCACCACCTCGACCATGGCTTCCTGCAGCACGTCGGAGGCGCCGACCCGTCCGCCGAGCCAGCTGCCGAGCAGGTCCCTGGCCTGCCGGTCGAGCGACGGCAGGACCTCGCGCAGCGCGGTGTCGAGCGCGGCGCCGTCACCCTCACGGGCCCGGTCGAGGAGGGCCTCGAACGACTCGTCCTGCTCCGAACTGCCGACCATGCTGGCGTCACTCTATCTTCGGCGACGACTCGATGAACCATCCCGAACCAGAGCGGTCCGACCGCCTCGAGGAGATCCTCGCGCAGTGCTTCACCGAACTCGAGGCCGGTCGCGAGCCGGATCTCGACGCGCTCTGCGCGGACGATCCGGCGTTGCGCGCGGACGTCGCCCGCCTGTTGGACCGACAGGCCGCGTTCGAGCGGCAGGTCCGCACTCCGCGACCCGACCCGTCCCGCGCGACGGGCCCGGCTGCCCTCCCGACCTCGGGCGGGCGACTCGTCGCCGGGGCGCAGCTCGGTGACTTCGTGGTGCGGCGCTTCCTCGGCGCGGGCGGGATGGGCGAAGTCTACGTCGCCGAGCAGTTGCCCCTGGGCCGTGAGGTCGCGCTGAAGATCCTCGGTCGGGCCGGTCACCTGGACGGCCGCGCGCGGCTGCGCTTCCAGCGGGAGGCGACGATCACCGCCGCGTTGAACCATCCGCACATCGTGCCGGTGTACGCGACCGGCGAGAGCGGCGGCATCGACTACCTCGCGATGAAGCTCATCGACGGGGAACCGCTCCCCGCGGCGGTCGCCGGGCGGCCGCGGGTCGCCGCTCGGCACGCCGTCGAACTGGCCCGTGCGCTGCAGGCCGCCCACGAGGTCGGTGTGGTGCACCGCGACGTGAAGCCGGCGAACGTCCTGGTGGAGGATGGGGAGGCGCGACTGCTCGACTTCGGTCTCGCCCGCGTCGACACCGGCGAGACCCTGACCCGCGGCGATGCTGCACCCGGGACCCTGCCGTACATGGCGCCGGAGCAGCTCTCGGGGACGGGGCCGCGGATCGACCCGCGCATCGACGTCTACGGCCTTGGCGCGACGCTCTACGAAATGCTCGCGGGACGGCCTCCGTTCCCCGCGGAACCGGCGGCCGCGGCGATCCAGAAGATCCTGCGGGACGATCCGCCACGCCTGCCGCGCGGCGTGGACACCGACCTCGGGGTGATCGTCCTGAGGGCCCTGGAGAAGGACCCCACCCGTCGCTTCCAGTCGGCCGCCGAGTTCGCCGCCGACCTCGAGCGCTACCTGCGCCACGAGCCGATCCGCTCGTCGCCCACCAGCGCGTTCCGGCGGGTGGCGAAGCTGGCGCGTCGGCACCCCGTCGCGGCGACCGCCGGGGTCCTGTCGTTCGTCGCGGCCGCGGTCGTCGGCAGCCTCTTGTGGCTGGATGCGCACCGTGCCGAGCAACGATTCGCGACCCTGGAGTCGACGGTCCGTACCGAGATCACCACCGAACGCTTCGACAAGGCATCGGTGGCGTTGGCCGCGCTGCGGGCTTCGCACCCGGGCGACCCGCGCGTCGAGGCCCTCGCCGAGGAGCTGCGGCAGGGTCGGCGGTTCACCGTGCTGCTCTGCGAAGTGCAGCAGACCGAGCGGGGACTGGTGGCACTGTCTCGTCACGTCGAGGAGCTCGCGCTGGTCCCGTCCCTGGCCGATGATCCACGGCTGGAGTTCCTGCGCGCCGGGATCGCCTACCAGCGCGGTGACCTCGACACGGCGCGAGGCCATGCGGCGACCTTCGAGGATTCCGGCTTCTGTCCGCGCGTGGCAGCGGCGCTGTTGGCGCTCGTCGACGGTGACGATCCGGTGTCGGTCCTCGATGCGACCGAGCCTGTTGGCGATCCCGCGGTGCGCTGCGAGGAGCACCTGCTCGCCGAGCAGGTGCTTCGGATCGGCGATGGTTCGCTTGACGCGCGGGAGGCGGAGGTTCTCGCCGCCGAGGACCTGCAGCCCTCCAGCGTCCGGGCCCGCACCGCCCTGGTGACCCTGCTGCAGGCGCAGGGTCACCAGCGGGCCGCCTACGAGGTGCAGCGCGGCATCGCTCAGGTCGACGAGTTCCACGGCGATGCGATCATCGAACTTGCCTCGTTGAGCGGTTGGCTGGCGTTGGGTCTGAGGTTCTCGAAACACGGCTCCGACGGGCCGGGCGCCGGGTCGGCCGAGCGGGCGCTCGAGCGCTGGGTCGAGCGCGGGCGGACCCATCTGGAGCGCGCCGAGCGCTACCTCGCCGAGTCGTCGGTGGGAGATCGCGAGGCGGTCGACGACATGCTGCAGTTGGTGCGTTGGTCGGTAGAGGTTGCCGAGGGGGTTTCCGACGACTTCTGGGAGCAGTGGCGGAGTCGGAGGGACCTGCGGGACTTCGGGCGGTACTGGCAGCTCGGCTACTACGCGGCGAGTCAGACCGGCCTGACGCCGGAGCTGTTGGACGACCTGCGCAGCGCGGCGGCGGACGTCGAGTCGACGTCCGCCGCGATCGCCCTGCGGCGGTTGACGATGCAGGTCGACTGCCAGCTCCTTGCCCGATCGGTCGGGTCGGCGCGGGTGGTCACCGATCCCCGGGCGGTCGAGCGACTGCGGGGGATGGTCACCGAACTGCGGGAGATGGCTCAGCGGGCTCGCGATCTCGGAGACCGCCTCGAGCAGGGCAAGTCGCTGCAGATGATCGCCGGTATCCACGAGATCCTCGGCGAACGCGAGCTGGCGATGCGGGCCGCGCAGGCCGCCTGCGACGTCTACTTCGATCCCGGGATGGCCTGCATCTACACCCGTCCCCTCGGCGCGCAGATCTACTGGCGCGCGAAGACCGCTCCCGGCGAGCCGGCGTTCGCCGATCCGCGTCTGGCGCGACACCTGGAACTGGCCTGGCACTGGAACACGCGGATCGCGAACGAGCTCCACGAGTCTCGGTTCGCGCCGTGGAAGCTTCACCAGCAACGCTTCTGGTTGGCGTTCGAGCGCGACGACACCCCCCACATGCTGAAGTCGGCGCCGCACGCGCTCGGTGCACCGATGCTCCTGGACGACGAGCGATCGATGATCGAGCGGACCCTCCACGATGGATTGCCGCCCCTCGAGATCCTGTTCTCGGAAGCCACCGAGACCTCCGTCCGGAGGGCCCGGCTCTACCGTCTGCTCCACAACGCGCTCCTCCACTACCAGGAGGTCGATGACGACGCGGAGCTGCGGCGGATCGCCCGCAGTTGGCTGGAGCGCGACGACCTCGCGTTCGCCCGGGAGGCGGAGGAGTCCGAGGAGCGTTGGCGGGTGATGTGGGCTTGGATCCGGCGGGTCGCCGCAGGGGGCTAATTCGGCAGTATAGTGCGTGAATCCGCCGGTGTTCCCGCGGCGACATGCGCTATCGTGCTTGAGACGACGGCTCAGGTGCTCTACCGTGCTGCGCCCGAAGCCCGCCGCCATGATCGAGTTCAACACCCATCCGGACCGCTACCGCCACTGGACGCTGAGCGTCGAGGGTGGCGTCGCGCGCCTCGCGCTCGCCGTCGACAACGAGCACCCGTTCAAGGACGGCTACGAGCTGAAGCTCAACAGCTACGACCTCGGCGTCGACATCGAGCTGTCCGACGTGGTCACCCGGCTGCGTTTCGAGCACCCCGAGGTGAAGGCCCTGGTCGTCACCAGCCAGCTAGACCGCGTGTTCTGCGCGGGAGCCAACATCGGGATGCTTTCGGCCTCGACCCATCCCTTCAAGGTGAACTTCTGCAAGTTCACCAACGAGACCCGGCTGGCGCTCGAGGACCTGAGCCACAACGGCGGGATCCGCACCCTCGCCGCGGTGAATGGGCCGTGCGCTGGGGGTGGCTACGAGCTGGCGATCGCCTGTGACGAGATCCACCTGGTCGACGACAACAGCTCCGCGGTCTCGCTGCCCGAGGTGCCGCTGCTCGGCGTGCTGCCCGGCACCGGCGGCCTGACCCGACTGGTCGACAAGCGCAAGATCCGCCGCGACCTGGCCGACGTGTTCTCGACCCTCGCCGAAGGCGTGCGTGGCAAGCGCGCCAAGAAGTGGCACCTCGTCGACGAGGTCTGGTCGCGGACGAAGTTCGGCGAGAAGGTCCAGGCCCGTGCCGAGGAGATCGCCAGCTCCGGCGAGGACCGCAGCGACCGCCAGGGCATCGAGTGGAAGCCGGTCGAGCGCCAGATCGGCGAGGACGACGGCAAGGTGACCTACTCCTACAAGTACGTCGACCTGCTGGTCGAGCCGGCCGAGCGCAAGGCGACGCTCACGGTGAAGACGCCGGACGGCGCACAGCCGCAGACCCCTGGCGACCTGCAGGCGGCCGGCTGCGAGGCCTGGTTCCTGCGCGCCTTCAAGGAACTCGACGACGCGCTGTGCCAACTGCGCTTCGAGCACGAGGACATCGGCCTGGTCCTGCTGCAGACCCGCGGCTCGCTCGATGCCGTCCTCGACGCCGAGAAGGCGCTGGTCGGCATGCTCGACTCGAGCTGGCTGGCTCGCGAGACGGTCAGCTACGTGGCCCGTGTCTGCCGTCGCCTCGACCTGACCGCCAAGAGCTTCTTCGCGCTGCTCGACCGCGAGTCGGCCTTCGGTGGCGTGCTTCTCGAGCTGGCGCTCGGCGGCGACCGCATCTACGGCATCGACGACCCCGACCACCCGGTCCACCTCGCGATCGGCCCGCTCGCCGACGGCCACCTGCCGATGAGCAACGGCCTGACGCGCCTGCAGAGCCGCTTCCTGGCCGACCCCGAGCACGCCGCGAAGCTGCAGAAGGAACAGCCGCGACTCGACACCACCGAGGCCGACGAGCAGGGCCTGCTGACCTTCCTGGTCGAGGACATCGACTGGGACGACGACCTGCGCATCGCCTGCGAGGAGCGGGTCTCGCTGAGCCCCGACGCCCTCACCGGCATGGAGGCCTCGCTGCGCTTCGGCGGCGGCGAGACCTGTGACAGCAAGATCTTCGGGCGCCTGAGCGCCTGGCAGAACTGGATCTTCACGCGCCCCAACGCCACCGGCGAACAGGGTGCGCTGGTTTGCTACGGCAAGCCGGAGACCGCGACCTTCGACTGGAGAAGAACGTGAGCACCGTCGACCTCGAAGCCAAGATCCCGAACAACGTCGGTCTGCGCGACAACAAGCGCCTGCTGCGCGCCCTCGAGCACTGGCAGCCCGCCTTCCTCCAGTGGTGGAAGGAGATGGGGCCGACCCAGTGGAACGAGGACCAGGTCTATCTGCGCACCGCCGTCGGCGTGGGCAAGGGTGGCTGGGCGCACTTCGACTACGTGAAGATGCCCGACTACCGCTGGGGCATCTTCCTGGCCGAGGGCGCCGAGGACCGCAAGATCCACTTCGGCGACCACATGGGCGAGCCGGTGTGGAGCGAGGTGCCGGGCGAGCACCGCAACCGTCTGCGGCGGCTGATCGTCACCCAGGGCGACACCGAGCCGGCCTCGGTCGAGCAGCAGCGCCAGCTCGCGCTGTCCGCGCCGTCGCTCTACGACATGCGCAGCCTGTTCCAGGTCAACGTCGAGGAGGGCCGGCACCTCTGGGCGATGGTCTACCTGCTGCACACCTACTTCGGGGCCGATGGTCGCGAAGAGGCCGAGGCGATGCTCGAGCGGCACAGCGGCGACGATGACAGCCCGCGGATCCTCGAGGCGTTCAACGAGCCGATCGACACCTGGCTGGACTTCTTCTGCTTCACGACCTTCACCGACCGCGACGGCAAGTACCAGCTCGCCGCGCTGGCCGAGTCGGGCTTCGACCCCCTGGCGCGCACGACCCAGTTCATGCTCACCGAGGAGGCCTACCACATGCAGACCGGTGAGAACGGCGTCGGGCGCATCATCAAGCGCGCCGCCGAGCTCATGAAGGAAGGCAAGGACCCGAAGGCCGAAGGCGCGATCCCGCTGGAGATCATCCAGAAGTACATCAACTTCTGGGCGTCGCGGTCGATGGACCTGTTCGGTGGCGAGGACTCCACCAACGCGGCCGAGTCGTTCGCCTCGGGCCTCAAGGGGCGCTACCGCGAAGGCGACGGGATCTACAAGGATCCGAAGGCGCTGGAGCACCACTACAAGCTGGCGATCCCCGACGGCGAGGACGGCATCACCGAGAAGGAGATCCCGCTGCGCCGCGCGATGAACGCGCTCCTGCTCGACGCCTACCACGCCGACTGCCAGCGCATCACGCTGCGCTGGAACCGCGACCTGAAGGCGATGGGTGTCGACCACGAGATCACCCTGCCGACCACCCGGTTCAACCGGAACCAGGGTGTCTACGCGCACTACAAGTACGCGCCGGACGGCACGCCGATCAGCGAGGCGGAGTGGACCCGCAAGCACACCGACTGGCTGCCGACCCAGGCCGACCGCGACTACGTGCAGTCGTGCATGAAGGCCTGCTACGAGCCGGGCAAGTTCGCGAACTACATCGCGCCGCCGGCGCGGGGTGTGAACGATCAGCCGATCGAGTTCGAGTACGTCAAGTTCCACTGATCGACATGCGGCCCTGGGGGCCGCATGCCGATCAGCGTGTCTCTGGAGCGCGGCGCTGGCGCGCCGCGACGCCCTGGCTCGCGCAACCGCGGTGAGTGTGGTGGCGCGCGGTGTCGAACGATCGGCCGCAACCGCGGTGAGTGTGGTGGCGAAAGGTGCCGGTCGTTGGGGCGGTGTCGCGTCGAAGGTCTGGCGGCTGGAGTCGCTGTCTGAGTGGAATCGAGTGAACGATGTCCGAGCCGAAACTGATCTACGTGTGTGAGGGTGGTGACTGCACCGAGCGGGGCTCGGGGGACATCCACGACAAGTTGAAGGAGCAGCTGCTCGCGAAGGATCCGGAGGAGGAGACGGTGCGGGTGCGCCGCTATCCCTGCTTCGGGGGGTGCGAGTGCGCGATCAATGTCACGGTCTGGCCGGATCGGCGCTTCTACAGCGAGGTCACCGAGGCCGACATTCCGGAGATCGTGGAGTCGGTCACCAGCGACGACGGCAAGCCGGTCGAGCGGCTGCAGGGCAAGGTGATGCCCGACGTCGAGGAGATGGTCTGGACGTTGCTCGACTCGCCGTACTGACGGTCGAGACTCACCTGTGCTCGGCGGCGCCGGGGAGCGTCAGGCTTGCCGGAAGCTCGAGGCGCAGCTCCGGTTCGCCGGGGGGGGCGGGGCAGATCAGGGTGGCGAGAGCCGTGTCGGTTGCTGGTTCGTAGCGGATCGTGCCGCGGAACGGCGACGCGAGTTCACCGAGAGGGTCGCCGGCGTGGAGTCGCAACATGCCGATCGCCAGGCGCACTCGCACCAGCGGTGCGAGCATGTTGGTGAGTCGGTCGTGCAGGCTTCCCATGGCGAGGAGGGGATCCGGTGCGTGGCTGGTCTCATAGCTGCGCAGGCGGGCCTGCACCACGTCGAACGGCTGGCTGAGCAGCGGATCGATGATCCGAGCGATGGCGAGTTGACGCTCGAGGCCTGCGGACAGGGCGAGGGTCCAGCTGAATCCGTGGCGCCACAGGTAGAGCCTCGAGTGGTCGAAGATCTCGACGCGACCCGACCGACGGCCGATCCACTCCGCCTCCCGCAGGAATGCTCCCCCTGGATCGGGCCAGGAGCCGGTCAGGTCGATCAGGAAGCCCGCCAGTCGTCGCGCTTCGTCGGGCGGCATCGGGTGCTCGGTCAGCGACTCGGCCAGTGTGCTGCAGTGCAGATCGAGGATCGCGGAGCCCACTAGCGTCAGCAGCATGCTCGTGTGGTCGCCCAGATCGCGTGCGTGCTGGAACGCCGTGGACCAGAGCGCGACGCGGCGGTTCGAGCCTTCGCCTTCCGGAGTCGCAAGGGCTGCGGTCCGCATCAGGTGTCCGAGATTGAGGTGTTCGAACACGTCGACGTCGTCGAGCACCTCCGCGGGACGCCGGTTGCCCCCGTAGGGGTGCCTCGCCGCGGTCAGCATGTCTTCGATCACGCCTGCGTTCTTGGCGAGGGCCGCTGCGGTGGCTGCATCGTCGGGTCGCGCGCCGTTCTGGTAGGCCTCGGCCAAGGGCTCGACCGTTGCGGCGTCGAGGCGTCGGCTCCCTCCAGTATAGAGTTCGAAAGCCGAGGTCTCCTCGTCGACGATGTCGCCCATCTCGGAGGCTGCTCCAGTCGCTCCGGGGATCGGCGGGCGGGGCCGGATCCGATCCGCGATCTCCCGCGAGAGCGCATCGGTCCGCTCCCGCAGCTGTTCGGCCGCGTGCTCCAGCCCGAAGACCGCCGAGATACTGGTCACGATCGCCACAGCGGCCACGCCCACGGCGATGCGTTGGCCGGTAGGAAAGCGACTCGACTCCGTTGCTCGGGTTGACATCGCGCCAGGAGACGGCACCGCGGTCGGCTTCCTTCCCACGCGTTCGGGCGAAGGACGACGAGGCCGCGCGCCGGCTTGCTCCCTTCACCGATGTTCGGGTGGTCCACCCGGGAGCCGGAGCGCTTCGGGCAGGGCGAGGCGGATCTCCGTGCCACTCGCCGGACCGGGGCAGATCAGCTCGGCCGGTCCAGGCCCGGACTCGTAGCGGATCGTGCCGCCGAATGGGGAGGCGAGCTCACCGAGCGGATCCCCGGCATGCAGGCGCAGCAGGCCGGATACGAGGCGGACGTGCGCCAATGGCTCGAGTGTGTGGGCGAGCTGGTTGTGGTGGTCCTTGATCCCGAACGGATGGCTCTGCGAATGGGTGGTCTCGTAGTCGCGCAGCCGGGCGCGGACCGTGTCGAACGGCTGGCCGAGCAGCGGGTCGATGATCCGCGCCACCGCGAGCTGATGTTCCATGCCCGCCGCCAGGGCGAGCGTCCAACTGAAGCCATTGCGCCAGAGGTGCAGGCGCGACAGGTCGAGCCGCGCCGGCGCCGCGGCGCACCGGCCGATCCACTCGGCCTCGCGCAGGAACACGCCGCCCGGATCCGGCCAGGCCGCGGCCATCTCGCCGAGGAACCCGGCCAGTCGGCGGGCGTGCTCGGGCGGCATCGGTTGCTCGGTCAGTGACTCGACCAGTGCGGCGGTGTGGCGTTCCGCGAGGCCCCTTCCGACCAAGGTCAGCACCAGGGTCGAGTGGTCGCACAGATCGCGGGCATGCTGGAACGCGGCCGCCCAGAGCTTGCCCCGGCGGTCGGCGTCGTCGCCGCCGGTCGCGGCCAGCGCGGCGGTCTCGATCACCAGCGCGAGGTTGTTGTGCTCGAAGATGAGCGCCGCGGCCAGCGGATCGGGTGCCTCCAGGTGGGCTCCGATCGGCCGGCGGGCGGCCTCCAGCGCGGTCGCGACCGCTCCGGCGTTGGCGGTCGATGCCGCGGCGGCGACAGCCGGGTCGGGCCGGGTCTCGCTGCTGTATGCGTTCACCAGCGGCTCCAAGCTCGGAGCGTGGAGCTGGCGGATCGCCATGGCGTAGAGCTCGTACGCCGAGGCCTCGGCGCTGTCCGTCGTCGGTCGCGCCTGCTCCGCGGTGCTCGAGGACGGGATCGGCGGACGCGGCCGGATCCGGTCGGCGATCTCGCGGGCCAGCGCGGCAGTGCGCTCGTCGAGTCGATCGGCCGTTCGCCCGAGCCCGAAGATCGCGGCGATGCCGGCCAGGATCGCCAGGGCGACGAGGCCCCAGCCGAGGCGTCGGATGGCGGAGGGGCGGGCTGCCGGTGCTGCGTCGGGTTGCATGGTCTCGCCAGACGACCCAGAGCACCGGTTCTTTCCCTCGCGGGGATCGCCTGGCTCCTGGCCGCACATGTCGGTCACGCCCGGCGCGACTGCGCCACAGGAGCGGTGGGCGCCAGGTCCCGGGTCTCCGCGTAGAGCGCGAGCCGCAGCTCGAAGCCGCGTTCGATGTTCCGGCAGGCGGCGTCGGCCGGGCGCTCCACCTCGCCGGCATCGTTCGAGAGCTGCCACGGGCATTGGCCGCCGCAGAGATGGCGGGCCCAGCAGCTGGCGCACTTCGGACCGGCTGGGGAGACTCGGTCCGTGCTTCTCCGTTTGCTCCTCGTCGGTCGAGCCGATCTCCACCAACCGAGTGCCGAGGCTCGGCAGGTGGCGCTCGACCTCCTCGTGTCGTCGCTCTCGTCGCAGTCTTGGTCTTCCTGGTAGCCGACACCCGAACCATGGGGGCAATGCAGCGGGCCCGCGGCACCACCGGACTCGCCGCCATGGCGAAGCCCGCGGTCAGGAAGGTGATACCGAGGATGCCGAGCAGCTTGCGACGGGTGCCCGGTGCGTCTTCGGGACGATCGCCTGCGGCGTCCTGGTTGGCATCCGCGGCGCCATGCATCGGGTTCGTCCCGGTGGCGGCGGTCGGTTCTGCAAGACCGGCGGAGATCCTGGGCGCGAGGGCGCGTGCTGGGCGGAAAGGTCTCCCGTGACACGGACCACTAGCGATCGTCGATCGCTCGGGCGAGCCGAGCCGGGACTTCCAAGCCGATGTCGGCGCCGGCATCGATGTTCAGGGACTCTCGCGCTTCGTCGCGCCGGACGGAGATCGGTCCGTCGAACGGCGAGGACATGGTGGGTGGGGTCGCCCCGGCGTGCAGGTGGAGGAGTTGCACGATCACGCGCAGCCAGGCGCGTTCGCTGCGGCGCTGCTCCAGCTCCTCTTGCAGGAATGCGGCGTCGATCAGCGGGCGGTCCGCGGAGCGCGCGTTCATCGCGTCGATCGCGGGGCGGACCTCGGACCACGGCAGGCGCTGGATCCGGTCCGACTCGGCGGCCACGGTGCGGGCGACGTCGTACGCGTGCATGACGTAGAGGTGCTTCGAGAAGAACCAGTGCCAGCTCGTGGGCGCAACCGGAAGTGAGTCGTCGATCTCGGACTCGGCCAGCCCCATGCCGACCTGCACCGTGTGCAGCAGGGACCCCGCCGGGGTGGGCCAGCCTTCGTCGACCGCGGTGGCGAACTCGGCGAGGCGCTGCGCGAGGGGGCGTGGCAGCGGTTGGTCCAGCAGGCGGGTGAGCAGGGCCTGGGCCAGTTCGGCGAACAGGGGCGGCTCGACCGCTGAGGGGCGGCCGTGGTCGAAATGGTCGCGGCAGACCTGGAGGAGCGATTCCCAGCAGGCGGTGCGGAGCTCTTGGTTTCCCGTGTCCGATGCGTGTCTGGCGGCATGGAACAGCGCCGGCGCCGCGGTCCCGAGTTCGAGGCCGTGGAACAGCTCGTCGATGCTCGTCGCGGCACGTCGCGCGCCGACGGCTCGCCGTGCGCCGACATGCAGGAGCCGGATCATCCCGTCACACGTCGTCTGGACTTCGAGGCTCAGGTCCGGGTCGTCCGGGAAGAATCCTGGTCGGGTCTCCTCAGGACCGACCACCTCGCCGGGGAACAGTCTGTCCTCGTCGACCTCGTGGTTCCACAGCCACTCACGCGCGGCGTCGTAGGCGTCGGTCGCCCAACGCGAGTCGGGCAGTTCGACATCCGCGTCGCCCAGTCCCGGAACCGGCTGCGGGATCGGCCGCGGCCGGATCGAGGCCTCGATCTCGACTTCGAGGGCCCATTCGCTGACGAAGCGGAGCAGGCGGCAGCCGGCCCAGGTCAGCACCGGCGCGGCGGCCAGCAGCAGCAGCGTGGCGAGGGTCAGGCGACGGCGGAGCCTGCGGGCGCGCACGGGGCCGATGCGGCGTGGCTCCGCATGAGGATCGTGGTCCGAGTCGTCTTCCATGGTGGCGGTCTTCAGCGAGGCGTCCCGGCGCGCACGACGGAGCGCGCGAACTCGAGCGCGATGCCGTCTCCGGCGTCGATGCGGACCGGGGTCGAGGCGGTTCCGCGCGCGATGGTGATCGGGTTGCCGAACGGAGACTGCATCATCGGCGGGGGTTCGCCGGCGTGCAGGTGGAGGAGCTGGACGATCACGCGCAGCCAGGCGCGCTCACGGCGGCGCTGGGCGAGCGTCTCGACCAGCGACTCCTGGCCGACGAGCCACTCGACCTCTTCCGTGAGGGTCAGACCGCGGATCCTGCGCTCGACCTCGGGCCAGGGTAGCGAGTCGGTGCCGGAGACGTTCGCCGCGAGGTCGAGCAGCTCGTTCGTGACCCGAGCCGAGTTCAGCTGCGGTGCGTAGTCGTGGTCTTCCGGAAGTTCCGGGTGCGGCCCTGGATCGCCCGCGTACGGCCCGCCCGGTTGGGCTCGCGCCTCCTCGAAGGCCCGCTGGCCCTCGACGAACCAGTCGAGTGATTGGCCGACGAAGGCGACCAGCCGGCCCTCGGCGAGTGGCCAGTCCGCATCGACCGCGAGGGAGAACCGTGCCAGGCGCAGAGCCAGCTCCGGCGGCAGTGGATGTTCGTCAAGTGCTTCGGCGAGCGCGTGGGCGACGACCTCGAACTGCAGGTCGGGACCGATCGGGTCGTCGTGGTCGAAGGTGTCCCGGTAGACCTGCAGGAGGGTCTCGAAGCAGGCCGTGCGGAGTTCCTGTTGCCCGGTGACCGCGTAGTGCCGCGCGGCGTGGCGGAGCGAGAGCTGCCAGCGGTCGCGACCTTCGTGGGGAACGAAGACGCCGTAGTAGCCCGGCTTCGGACCGGCGTTCGGGCTTCGGGCGGCGGCGTGGAGGAGGGAGAGGAGGATCGCGTCGTCGCGCACCACCTCCGCGCTGCGTGCCGCGTCGCCCTCGAGTTCCCGGGTGATCCGGACAGGCTCGCTGGAGGGTCGTGCCTCGGTGTAGGTCCAGATCCAACCCTGGATCGCGTCGTAGGCATCCGTCGCATACCTGCGCGGTCCGATCCAGGGCTCCGCGTACAACCCGTCCACCTCGGGTTCCGCGATGGCGCGGGGCCGAGCCGAAGCGTGGAGCGCCTCGTTGGCGGCCTCGAGTGCCATCGACCACTGCAGTTCGGCGTACGCCCAAGGGGCCACCGGCACGAGCGTGAAGGCGACGAAGACCAGGATGCCGACCCGGATCCAGCGTCCGCCGCCGCGGCATGACCGACCCGAGGCTCGCTTCGCGAGGTGCATCCCTGGAGCGTATCCCAGCGCCGTCTTGCGCCCACCCGACCTCGACGCCACAACGTCTCCATGAGCCCACCGATCCTCCTGACCCGACCCGCGGACGCGCCGCGCCAGGACCTCGATGCCTACCGGGCGGCTGGCGGCTACGAGGCACTCCGCGCGGCGGTGGCCGGCGACCCGGGCGACGTGCTGCGGGCGGTGGACGAGTCGGGCCTGCTCGGCCGGGGCGGCGCGGCGTTCCCGGCGGCGGTGAAGTGGAAGCTGGCGGCGGCGCAGGACGCCGAGGTCAAGCACGTGGTCGCCAATGGCGGCGAGCACGAGCCGGGCAGCGAGAAGGACAAGTTCCTGGTGGCGCGCTACCCGCACGCGGTGCTCGAGGGGATGGCGCTGTGCGCGCTGGCGACCGGGGCGACGCGCGGCTGGGTCTACCTGATCGAGGACATGGCCGAGCAGATCGCGGCGGTCGAGGTGGCGCTCGAAGAGGCGCGGGCCGCGGGGCTGGTGGGGGAGCGGGTTCTCGGCTCGGAGTTCTCGTTCGAGGTCTCGATCCACCGCGCGCCGACCACCTACGTCGCCGGCGAGGAGTCGGCGGCGATCGACTCGATCGAGGGCGGGCCGGGCAAGCCGAAGAAGAAGCCGCCGTATCCGGGCGAGGCCGGGATCCACGGCCAGCCGACCACGGTCAACAACGTCGAGACCCTGGCGCACGTCGCCTGGATCGTCCGCAACGGGCCCGACGCCTACCGCGCGATCGGCACCCCGGACAGCCCCGGCACGATGCTGTTCACGTTGGGCGACCGCTTCGTGAAGCCCGGCGTGGTCGAGGCGCCGTTCGGGACCACCTGGCGGCAGTTGTTCGAGGAGCACGGCGGCGGACTCGAGAGCGGTCGCGCGGTGCGGGCCATCCAGCCGGCGATGAGCTGCGGATTCCTGACTGCCGAGCACCTCGACGTCGGCATCGCCCACGAGACGCTGCGGCCGCTCGGCTCGTCGCCCGGCTGTGGCGGCATCCGCGTGGTCGAGGAGGGTGAAGACGTGCTGCCGGTGCTGGTCGGCATCGCGCAGTTCTTCATGGACGAGCAGTGCGGGCAATGTCCGCCGTGCCGGATGGAGACCAACCAGTTCGCCCACGTGCTCAAGGGCGTGCAGGCCGGCAAAGGTGGGGCAGGCTACGCCGAGCCGATCCGCAAGGTCGCGGCCTTCGCGCGGCGCAAGGGGCACTGCTCGCTGATCGAGATGGCGGCGGCGCCGATCCTCAGTGCCTTGGACGTCTTCGCCGAAGACCTGGCCGCGGCGGCGGGCGCTTGAAGTCACCGCTCCGCTACTACGCGCCCTGCTCGCTCGGACTCGAGCCGGTGCTGCGCGCCGAACTCGAGGGTCTCGGCGCCCGCGGCTGCCACGAGCTCAAGGGTGGTGTGCGCTTCCGCGGCGACGTGGCGCTCGGCTACCGCGCCTGTCTGTGGCTGCGCTCGGCGATCCGCGTGCAGCTCGAGCTCGCGCAGGCCGAGGTCCACCGCGAGCAGGCGCTCTACGACTTCATCCGCGACCAGGAGTGGGAGCGCTACATCGACAACGCCGGGACCGTCGCGGTCTCGGCGGCGCTGAACTCATCGTTCCTGACCCACTCGCAGTTCGCGGCGCAGTTGGTGAAGGACGCGGTGGTCGATCGCTTCCGGGATCTCACCGGCGACCGGCCGAGCGTCGACATCAAGGAGCCGGACCTGCCGATCCACCTGTTCCTCAACCGCGACCACGCCACCCTGTCGATCGATCTCGCCGGTCGCTCGCTGCACAAGCGCGGCTACCGCGATGCCGAGCAGCACAAGTCGCCGCTCAACGAGGCGCTGGCGGCGGGCCTGGTGCTGGCCAGCGAGTGGGACCTCGAGACGCCGCTGGTGGATCCGATGTGTGGCTCGGCGACCCTGTTGATCGAGGCGGCGCGGATGGTCCGTGACGTCGCGCCGGGCCTGCAGCGCTCGTTCGCCTTCGAGCGCTGGCACGATCTCGACAAGGACGTGTGGTCGAGCCTGTTCGACGAGGCGGAGGAGCGGCAGGCCGCGGGCGCGAAGCGGTCGGTGCCGATCGAGGGCGCCGATTCGCACCCCGGGTCGGTGGTGCTGGCCCGCCGAGCCGCCGACGCGGCCGGGGTCGGCGACATGATCCGCATCCGCCACACCGATGCGAAGCTCTGGGAGCCGTCGTTCCGACCCGGCATGGTGCTCACCAATCCGCCCTACGGCGAGCGCATCGGCCACGACGACGAACTCGAGCGGAGTTGGCGCGCGCTCGGCGACTTCCTGCACCGGCAGAAGGGTGCGACCGCGTGGGTGCTCTCGGGGAATCCGCAGGCCACGCAGTTCCTGCGGCTCTCCAGCGAGCGCCGGATGCCCGTCGCCAACGGCGGCATCAACTGCCGGTGGATCCGGTATCAGATCCGGGGCGAGACTCCCTGATCGGGTGCTGAAACGGAGCGCTGGCCGTACCGCTGGCCGCGGCCGCTTCGGAGGCACCCATGGAAACAACGACGATCTTCTGCCGGCTGCGTCGAGCGCTCCGCTCCGCGGCCCTCCTCGGCCTGGCGCTCTCCACCGCCGGCCTGACCGCCTGCCACTACCACGGACGTGGTTGCAGCCCGTGCGGCGCGGGCTGGTTCTTCGCAGCCGCGGCCTTGAGCTGCTTCCGCTGCTCGGTCGACGACCCGCCGCCTCCGCCCCCGAGCCTGCGCGACATCCTGCCGGCGCCCGCGGCGGACGCTTCGACCGAGGCTGGTCTCGAGCCGCTGGCGCGCTGCGGTGGGGTGGTCTGACCCCGGAGCCTGCGCGCCGATCAGTTCGGCCGGTTCGACTGGCCGTTGTGGCGCCAGTCGTACTCCAGCCACGCGACCCGGATCCGCGTGCCCGCCGCCGTCAGCGCATCGACCGCGGGCTGGTAGGCGCGGACGAAGTCGAGCACCGACCGGTTGGTCTGCGCGAAGTCGTCGCCGTAGCGCAGCAGGATCTGGGTGAGCTGGAGAGTCCCGGAGTCGCCGACCAGGTTGGCCCAGCGCGCGTTGGCGAGCGTCCGCCGTGTCTGGTCGCCGAGCTGCTCGTCGAGGCGCGCGCCGACGTAGGCCTCGGCGCGTAGCGGCGGGCCACCGAGCGACGCGTCGCTCAGCGCGAAGTGGATCCGCGGCTCGGCGAAGCACGACCGCAGCCAGTCGTCGTGCAACTCGGCGAGGCTGAGGGTCTCTCCGAACAGCAGCCAGCGACGTGCGGTCCAGCGCTGCTCCTCGGGGATCTCGCGGACCGACTCGACCGGCCAATGGTCGAGCATCAGTCGCAGCGTGCAGGCGTTGGTCGCATTCAGCAGGAACGCCAGCTTCTCGCCGCGGCCGAGGAGCTCGAAGTCGGCGGTTCCGAGGCTCAGCAGGTAGGAATCGAGCTGCGCCGGGTCGTCGTACAGCGCGCCGTAGTCGACGAAGCCCTGCTCGTCGACGTGGGCACGCAGCAGCTCGTCGAAGGTGGAGTGGTCGAAGACCTGCGCGGCGTCGCCCGGCGCGAAGACTTCGCGCAGCACGATCTCGGGTGGCCCGAACATGGCGATGCCGAGTTCGCGCCAGATCGGGTAGAGCAGCGCCAACGACAGGAGCGTGATGGGCAGTGCCCACCACAGACTGCGGCGGTTGCGTGCCTGGGTCGCTTCCGAGCCGGGGAGGTCGTCCATCGGCGCAGTGTGCCGGATCACCGTGCCGGATTCCGGGGCCGGTCGATCGTCGCGATCGAAGCGCCGAGTCGTCGCATTCCCGCGATGCAGCGGGCGGTCAGCACCGCCGCGCCGAAGCCGAGCCCCAGGACCAGGCCCCACCACATTCCGGCGGGCCCGAGCTCGGTCTCGAACGCCAGCAGCAGGCCGACCGGGATGCCCAGCGCCCAGAACGCCAGCAGGTGGACCACGAACGGGGTGCGTGTATCGCCGAGGCCGCGGAGCACGCCGACGCAGACCACCTGGATGCCGTCGACCACCTGAAACACCCCGGCGACTCCGACCATGGCGGCGCCGAACAGCAGGACCGCGCGGGCGTGTTCGGGGTCGCGCTGCATCGAGTCGCGGAGGAACAGCTCGGCGAGCTGTTCGGGGAACAGCAGGAAGGCTGCCATCGATGCGGTCATCACCAGGGCGCCGAGCGCGATCGCCGACCGCGCGGCATGGGCGGCTCCGATCGGATCGCGGCGGCCGACCGCGTAGCCGACCCGCACCGCGGCGGCGCTCGAGATTCCCACCGGCACCATGAACGACAGCGACGCGAGCGTCATGGCGATCTGGTGGCCGCCGACCTCCGCGCTGCCGATCCAGCCGATGGCGATCGCGGTGAACGAGAACGCGCCGCTCTCCAGCAGGAACGCGCCGCCGATCGGCAGACCGAGGCGAACCACGCTCCAGATCCGGGTGGGCTGCAGGGCGCGACGGCTCCACGGCGACAGCCACGGGCGGATCGTCGGCCAGCTCAGCCAGGCGAGCAGCACCGCAAGGGACAGGCGACTCAGGTTCGAGGCCATCGCCGCGCCCTGCAGTCCCATGGCCGGGAGTCCGAGCTTGCCGAAGACGAACATCCAGTCGAGCAGCAGGTTGAGCAGGTTGGCAACCAGCATCACGATCAGCACCGGCCGCACCTTGCTCATCGCCTGCACGCACTGGCGCAGCGAGCAGAACACCAGGAACGGCAGGATGCCGGGCAGCGACCAGAGCACGTAGCCGGCCGCGGCGTCGCGGACTTCGGCGGGCTGGCCAAGGAGTTCGAGGATCGGGTGCGCGAACAGGCCGATCAGGGTCAACGGCAGCGTGATGACCAGCGGCAGGACCATCGCGGTCTGGACGGCGCGGCGCGCGCGGCGGTCGTCGCCGGCACCGAGCGGTTGAGCGACCAGCGGATCGAGGGCCATCACGATCCGGTAGCCGAAGCCGGTCAGGGTCCAGAACAGCACGTTGCCCAGCGCGATGCCGGCCAGCGCGGGCGCCGAGAAGTTGCCGACCATCAACACGTCGACGGTGCCCATGCCCATCTGGCCCAGCTGGGCCAGAGCGATCGGCGTGGCGAGGCGCAGCGTGGCGCGGAGTTCCGAGCGGCCGGCGCCGGCGGGTGGAGATGGGGTGGAGGAGGGCATCGGCCGCGTCGGGCTTGGAATGGTGGGCGTGTTGGGCGAGAGTGGGCAACCCGGGATGGTCCCGGGGCGAACGAGGAGCGAACAGGTGACGCGAGCGATCTGGAACGGCGAGGTCCTCGCCGAGAGCGAGGACACGGTAGTGGTCGACGGCAACCACTACTTCCCGGCGGACTCGGTGCGGCAGGAGCTACTGCAACCGACCGCGACCACCACGGTCTGCGGCTGGAAGGGGACGGCGAGCTACTACGATGTCGTGGTGGGCGGGAGCGTGAATTCCGACGCGGCGTGGTACTACCCGGCGCCGAAGGACGCCGCACGCCAGATCGCCGGCCGGATCGCCTTCTGGAAGGGGATCCAGGTGGGGTGAGCGCTGCGATCGCCACGCGGGGCGCCCGGACGAGTCCGTGGCCGTGACCATGAACGACCTGCATGACATCTTCGACCGCTTCCACTGGACCCGGCTCCACGTCGATCAGCTTCGTCGCCGTCAGGTCGACCACGAGGAGCGCGACCTGGAGATGGACGAGCTGCGCGAGCGCGTCGACCAACTCGCGACCGTCAACCTGGCCCTCTGGGAGATCCTCCGCGACGAACTCGGGATCTCCGACCAACGCCTCTCCGAGCAGCTCGAGCGGATCGTTGCCCGGCGCGCGGGTGCGGAGCCGGTCGGCGGGCGGACCTGCTCGTCCTGTGGCCGCAAGGTGCCGGCGAGTCGTGAACGCTGCCTCTACTGCGGCGTGGGATTCGAGTAGCGTGACGCGCCCGGTGCCCGGCGCCGGACCGCTGCCGTGCTCGCCTTCCCCGCTCCTGATCTCTCCGTTCCCGGTGGCCAGTCGCCCGAGACCGCGCCCTGGTGGAGCGACTCGCTGGTCCACGAGCCGATGCCGGTGCTGGCGATCCTGCTCGGCGTGCTCGCGGTCGTCTACGCGATCAACGCGACACCGCTGCGGTGGATCTACCGGATCGTGCCGATCCTGGTGTTCTGCTACTTCACGCCGACCGCGCTGTCGAACACCGGCGTGATCCCGGGCTCGCCGCCGGTCGAAGGTCTGCCGAAGTACCCGCTCTACGGCTTCATCACCGACTGGCTGCTGCCGGCGAGTCTGCTGCTGATGGTGCTGGCGGTCGACATCCGGGCGATCCTCCGGCTCGGGCGGCCGGCGGTGCTGCTGTTCCTCACCGCGGCGGTGAGCGTGGTGGTCGGCGGGCCGCTGGCGTTCGGCGCGCTGGGTTGGATGTTCGATGCCGGGCAGTCGGAGCAGGCCTGGCGCGGCCTCGCGGCGCTGTCGGGGAGTTGGATCGGCGGTGGCGCGAACTTCACCTCGATCGGGCGCAGCGTCGAGGCCAGCGACTCGATGCTCAGCGTGATGGTGGTCATCGACGTGGCGATGGCCAACCTGTGGATGATCGCGCTGCTGTTCTTCGCCGGGCGGCATCGCGAGATGGACGCGGCGGTCGGCGCCGACACCCGGCAGATCGACGCGGTGAGGGAGAAGGCCGAGGCCTATGAGGCGCAGGTCTCGGCGCCGACCGACTTGCCGGCGCTGTTGACCATCCTGGCGCTCGGGATCGGCGGAACCGTGCTCGCGACCGAGCTGGGCTCCTGGATCGACGGTCGCCTGCACGAGGCCCTGCCGTCCGCCGCCGACGGCACCGAGCATCCGCTGTTCAGCGTGCTGGGGCCGTTCACCTGGAAGGTCATCCTGGTCACCGCGCTCGGTGTGGCGCTGTCGTTCACGCCGCTCCGCCGGCTCGAGGGCAAGGGCGCGGGCAAGGTCGGCGCGGTGTTCCTCTACGTGCTGGTCGCGTCGATCGGCGCGAAGGCCGACTTCATGCGGGTGTTCACGCCGGAGAACCTGCCGCTGCTGGCGGTCGGCGCGGTCTGGATGGCCTTCCACGTCGCGGCCGTGTTGATCGTCCGCCGCCTGATGCGCGCGCCGATCTTCTTCGCCGCGGTCGGCTCCAAGGCTTGCATCAGCGGCGCCGCCTCCGCCCCGATCATCGCCGCGGCGTTCAGTCCACCGCTGGCACCGGTAGGCGTGCTGTTGGCGATCGGCGGCTACGTGCTGGGCACCGCCGGCGGGATCGTCTGCGCCTTCCTGCTGGAGGGCGTCCACCACCTCTGGCACGGCTGAATCTGTCGTGGATGGTGCCTGGCACCGACTACGACAGATTCACGCGAGGTCGGGGTAGACGAAGTGGATCGGCGCGTCGATGTCGGGGTGGATGCTGCGGTGAACCGGGCAGGTGTGTGCGGCGCGTTCGAGGCGCTCGCGGTCGTCGGCGGAGAGCTGTCCCGGAATGGTGACGGTCACCGGCAGGGAGCCCACCCGGCGGAGGGGATCGGCGACCATGCCTTTCTCCACCTCGGCGCGCATGCCGCTGAGATCCAGGCCGTGGCGGCGGCCCATGATTCCGCAGATGGTCATGATGCAGGTGGTGAGCGCGGTGGCGAGCAGGTCGGTGGGCGAGAAGGACTCGCCCTTGCCCTCGTTGTCGACCGGTGCGTCGGTGTGCAGGGAGTTGCCGGACGGTCCATGGGTGGCGCGGCAGCGGAGGTCGCCCTCGTAGGTGGCGGTGATCTTGACCATGGCCGGAGGCTATCCGGTCGGCCTTCTGCCCGGATGCGGGAGTCCGATCGCCTCGCTACACTGCGCGCTCCTCTCGTGAGCGACGACCCGGCATTCCCCTCCGGCCGCTGGACCGGCTACTACATGCAGGCGGGCATCCGCTTCCGCCAGGACCTCGATCTCGACTTCACCGACGGGGTGATGCGCGGTGGCGGCATCGACAGCGTCGGCGCGTTCACCGTTGCCGGGAACTACTGCGTCGAGTCCCACGAGGTCACCTGGGTCAAGTCGTACACCGGCGGCCACGACGTCGACTACCGCGGCTTCCGCGAGGGGCGAGGGATCTGGGGCACGTGGCGTCTCGACCGCTACCGCGGCGGCTTCCACATCTGGCCGCGCGGGGAACAGGCGGCGGATGTCGACCGATTGGCGGTCGAGGAGGAGGAAGGAGTGACGGTGGGAGCGCCGACCGGCTGTGAGGGCGATGGCCCTTCGCCCGATACCGCGTCGGGCGCCGACTGACGCGACCGGACCGGTTCACCCCTTCCCGGTCAGCTCCTCGTACGCAGCCTGCACCTCGCGGAACCGCTCGGTCGCGTCCTGCTGGGCGACCGGTCCGAGATGGCCGTGCGCATCCGGATGGTGCTTCTTCACCAGCTCACGGTGGCGGCGGCGGATCTGTTCCTGGCTGGCCGACTCGTCGAGGCCGAGGGTCTGCAGGGCACGCTGGCGCCGCGACGCCGCACTCTCGCGGGTCGGTCCGGCGCCGGCGCGGCCTCCTCCGGCGGCCCGCCGCCACTGCTCCTGCCACTGCTCCTGTGCCCGGGCCGCCATCACCCGCGCCTTGGCCTGGTGGAAGATCACCCGCGCGTAGTTGGCATCCAGACCGAGGTGCTTGGAGATCACCCCGAGCACCTCCTGCTCGGCCTTGACCCACTTCTCGTCGATCAGCGCGACCAGGCAGCACCAGAAGAACAGCGTCTCGCACTCGGGTCCGCTGAGCCTGGCCCGCAGGCCGTGGACCAGCGTCGCGAGTTCGTCGGCCGGCAGCGCCCGCGCCTCCCAGCGCTGCAGCGCCACCGCGAGGCCCGGGTCGAGGAAGCGCTGCAGCACGAACTGCTGCACCAGCGCCCGCTCCTTCGCCCCGGCTCGGCCGTCGGCCTCCGCCACCGTGAACAGCAGCAGGAAGATCTGCCGCGGCAGGTCGCTGGCCTGGCGGGCGCCACCGCGCAGCGGCGCGCCGCCACCCGCGCGCCAGACCCGCTCGGCGCCGAGCAGCCGGAACATCGCCGGCACCCAGTGGACCGCGTAGAAGAACGACGCGACCGCCATCAGGATGCCGAACGCCGCCAGCGCGGTCTTGCTGAGCAGCAGGCCCAGCAGCATGCCGCACGCGGCCATCACCAGACGGCCGCCGATGAGGAACTTCGGCAGGGTGTAGGGGGTCAGCTCCAAGGCGGAATCGCCCGGCTTCGGGCGAACCGCAGATCATTTCAACCCGCCGCCGCGACGCAACCGCGGAACCTCGACTCGGCCGCGAACTGTCCGCCTCGGTGCCTGGCACCGAGGCGGACAGGCACCGAGGGACTATCGATCTCACGGGTGGATGGCCAGCGAGGTGCGGTTGCCGCGCGGCACCGACCGTTCCACCTCGTAGCGCGCGCTCGGGTGGGTGACCGCGAAGCGGATCGGGCCGGGCGGCAGCTGGCCGAGGTCGAGGACCCCGTCGGGACCCGGGATCCGCCCCAGCAGCGCCGTCGGGACCCACGGCCCCTCGGCGAACTTCAGCGCCACACTGGCGCCGGTCAGCGGTTCACCGCGCCCGTCGAGGACCCGAGCCTGGACCTCGGTGCCCTGCTCCAGCGTGATCGAGATCCGGGTCCGGGTGTGGGTGTCGAGTTCGCGGATCTCGGAGACGTTCGGCGCCAGCCCGTCGGCCCAGGCGACCACCCGGGCCTTGCCGTTCGGCAGTCCGGCCATCCAGCCCTCGCCGGAGGAGTTGGTCGCCGTGACCGCCAGCGAGCCGAGTGGCGTGCCGTTCGGATCCACCACGAGCAGGCGCGCGCGCGGCACCGGTTGACCCATCGCATTCAGTACCTGGACCTCCAGCCCGGCACCGCGCCGCGCGCGCAGCACCAGGCCCTCGACCGGCTGGCCCTGGGTCACCTCGATCGCCTCCAGGCGCGCGGTCGCATCCCCACCGCGCGCCGCGAACTGGTCGTCGACCAGGATCGTGTAGCTGCCCGGCTGCAGGCCGCCGAACGAGAACCGACCGGCGCGGTCCGACAGCGCGAATCCCGGATCGCGGTCCTGGCCCTCGCGCGACCGGCCTTCGGGAATCAGCCTCACCACCGCGCCGACGATCGGTTCGCCGGTCTCGTCGTCGAGGACCTTGCCGTCGATCCCGCCCCCGGGCAGGTCCCAGACGCGCTCGACGACCTCCTCCTTGCCGTCGATCTCCACCAGCAACGGCTCGCCGAACGGACTCATGGTGATGCCGGAGCGGAGCTGGAGCTGGACCACGCCCGGTTCGAGACCGTCGAGTTCGAGCTGGCCGTCCTCCAGGATCGAGATGCGGATCGCCTCGCCACCCTCACGGTCGCGGATCGCGACTTCCACGAAGCCGTTCTGCAGGTTTCCGCCGCCGGTCCGCGCCGTCACCCGCAACGTGGTGCCGAGCGCCTCGAAGTCGGTGCCGTCGAGCTCGACGGTGGTGACCTCGCCTTCCTGCACCCGCGCCCGCTCGATGATCACGTTGTCCTGCATCTCGCGCATCACCTTGCCGATGTCGGGCATCCCGCCGAGCGGCAGGTCGCGGATCAGGTCGGTGTTCATCCGCGACATGCTGCGCACGTCCATCGCCTGGATCTGGTAGCGCCCAGGATCGAGGTTCTCGAAGCGGAACGCCCCGAACTCGTCGGGATCGGTCACCAACGTGTTCTGCTGCGGCTCCTGGGTGGCGAGGATCTGCCAGTCGCGCAGCACCATGCCCGGGGCGAGCAGGAGACGGCCCTCCACTGTCCCTCCGCGGCCGAGCTGGATCTCCAGGTCGTCGAGGCTCTCGCCCGACTCCAGCCGGAGGCGACCGCTCTTGCCCGACGCGTGGCCCTCGGCGTGGGCCTGCACCGCGAACACCCCGGGCTCGACGCGAGCCAGCTCGAACGTGCCGTCGGCGCGGGTCCGGGTGCTCCGGCTGTCGAAGAACATCGCGAGCATCGGGTGGTCCATCATGCCGCCGACCGAACGGGTCACCGTGGCGCCCTTCACCGCCACGCCGTCGGCGTCGACCACCCGCCCCGCGACGCGGCACGGGGCCTCCAGCACGATGTCGCCGAGATCGAGTTCCTGGCCGGCCTCGATCGTGACCGAGCGTTCCGTGGAGCCACCGAACATGCTCTCGGCCCGGAAGGTCACCGTGCCGGGTTCGACGTTCTCGAGCACGAACCGGCCGTCCTCGGAGTCCTGGATCTCGACCAGCGCGGTCGGCCGCTCGAACATCATGAACACGGTGGTCACGGTCCGCGCGGTGAACTGCTTCGCCCCCTGCGTGCCGTCGAGCACGCGGCCGACGACCCGCCCGGGTCGCTGCATGACGATCTCGACCGGCTCGTCGAGCGAGGTCACCGGCACCGGCTCGCCCAGCACATAGCCCTCGCAGTGGGCGACCACGTTCCACTCGCTGTCGCGCTGCGGCGCGCCGATCGCGAAGCTGCCGTCGTCCTCGCTGCGGATCTTCGACTTCTTGCCGGCGATGCTGCCGATCGTGCCGCCGGCGAAGTTGCTGAGGTCGCCGACCATCGGGATCTCGAGCTTGGGGATCAGCGCGATGCCGGCGTCGGCCAGTGGCTCGCCCTCGGTGTCGATCACGCGGCCGCGGATCACCGGACCCTTCTCCAGCGCGACCGCGACCTCGGCCCGCCTGCCGGCGGCGACCACCAGGTCCTGCGAGGTGGCGAGGTAGTCGGTGCACTGCACCGAGATCCGGTAGGTGTCGGCGTCGAGGCCGCCGACCACGGCGTGTCCGTCCGCGCCGGTCTCGGCGTAGCGGGTGGCTCGCGAGAGGCGGAACTGGCCCTGCACCGACAGCGGTAGGGTCCGAACTGCGGCTCCCTCGATCGTCTCGCCGGTGACCGAGTCGGTGACCAGCACGTCCATCGACGCGGCCTCGCGGAGCACCACCACGACTTCGCGGGTCTCGCCGGCACCGAGCGGCAGCGCCGGCGCCGAGCCCTGGTGGGTGTCGCTGCGCAGTTCCACCGCGACCTGCGGTGCCGGCGGCACGGCGTCGAACTCGAATCGGCCGTCCTCGTCGAGTAGCGTGTCGTCACCTCCGCCACGCAGGCTGTGGGACAGGAACGCCCGCGCGTCGCGCAGCACCAGCATCGGATCGGGATCGGCCGAGTAGCTGATGCGGGCGCCTTCCGGCGGGTTGTGGCCGAGCACGCGGCCGATGATGTGGCCTCCGCAGTAGGTCGGCAGGTCGCCGGCGTCGAACGCGGACGCGTCGGGATGGGCGTGCACCGGCACCGCCTCGGTCAGCGCGTAGTAGCGATGCCGCAGGACCAGTCGCAGATGGCGTGTCTTCAGGTCCGGCACCACGAAAGACCCGTCGCCGGCGACCGGCACGGTGAGCAGGGGCTCGCCCTCGACCTTCAGCAGCAGCGACGACTTGCGCGCCGCATCGAGCTTCGCGGTCATCTCCATGATCGACGCCAGCGAGGTGCGCTGGTCGGTCGGGCTGCCGCGATGGACCTCGAGGACCGCGCCGTCGAGCGGCACGTCGGGGCGGGTCTCCACGCGGCCGCTGAGCTGCCAGATCGGTCCGTCGTCGGGATCGGCTCCGCGTCCGACCTCGACCCGGTCGCCGGTGCCCGAGCTGGCCGTACGGGGATCGCCCTCGTTGCCTCGGGTCGCCGCAGCGGTGCGCGGATCGCCGGCGTTCGGGCCGGGGTCCGCCTGCCGGGTCTCGGGATCCGGCCAGAGTGTCCAGGTGAGCGCGGCGACGATCAGCAACGCGGCCGCTCCGGTCAGGATCTTCTTCATCAGCAGAATGCTCGTGATCACGGTCAGACCGCCGGCGCCGGCGGCGACTGCGGTCTTGGTCGTGGCGTGGGTGAGGACCGCCTCGCGGACCGCGGCGAGTCCGCGGGTCGGGACGGCCCAGAGGGCGAGGCCGGTGGCGAGGCCGGCGGGCAGCACGTCGCGCAGCTTCTCGAGGCCGCGCACCAACTGGGTGCGCACCGTGCCGGCCGGTCGCCGCAGCGCGTGCGCGATCTCCGGAGTCTGCATGCCGTGCTTCAGGCGCAGCACCAACACCGGTCGGTAGGCTTCGGGGATCCGGTCGATCGCCTCGTCGAGGGCGGCGTCGAACTCGGCGGTCTTCAGGCCGGCCAGCGGGTCGCTGCCGGTCGCTGCCGGCTCGGGCAGCGCCGATTCGCCGGGCAGCGCGGTGCGGCGCTTGCGCTGCGCGTTGCGGGCGTGGTTGGTGAGGATGCCGACCAGCCAGGGCCGCAGTGGTCGGCCGTCCTCGAAGTCGTCCGCCTTCTCGATCGCGGTCACGAACGTCGCCTGGACCAGGTCCTCGGCGGCCGCCGCGTCGACCGCGAGGTGCATCGCCAGCCGCAGCAGGTGGGGGGCGACCGCGTCGTAGACCTCCGCCAGGGCCTCCGGCGAACCGGTGCTGCGGAAGGTCTGGAACGAGTGTTCGAGGGGGGAGGTCATGGGCTGGCTCCCGGTGTCGTCGCGGCGGGGCCGGCGTGCGCCATGGATCCGGCCAAAATTCACCTCGCCCCCCTCGCGCCCGGGCGATCCCTCAAGGAATCCGCCGATCCGGTCGATCCCTGGCCCGTGAACGCGATTCAGGGATCGATCCGCGTGCTGCGGACGTGGGATGCGCACCCGGCGCTCCATGAGACCGTCCAGAGGGAACTGACGGTGATCCGCGGGATCGCCCGGGGATCGGGTCTCTGCTGCATCTCCGAACCACCCCAGGAGCCGTTCGCCGTCGCGCCGGATCTCTGTCTGCTGTTCGAGTTCGCCGACTGCGCGGCGCTGCTGGCCTGGACCGACCTGCCCGACGTCCACGCCTGGTCGGCCCGGCTGCAGGCTCTGGTGATGCGGGATGCGCAGCGGATCCTGTCGGGGGTCGCGGCCGAGGGCGCGGCGGAGCGCCCGCTGGTCGCGGTTGGTTGACCTGCGGGCGCGCGCGATCGATCGTCGGGATCCGCTCGCGGCTCAGGGCCGCCCCGAATTCCGGGGTGGGATCCATGGCGGGCGACCACTCGACCTCCGATGGCCGATCGCATCGCGCAGTGGACCGAGAACGCCGGCTGGGTGCGCGGGTTGGCCCGGCACCTGGTCTCCGACCCCCATGGTGCCGACGACGTCGCGCAGGAGGCGCTGGTCGCCGCGCTCGATGCCGGTCGCGCCGAGCCCGCCTGGCTGAGGGGTGTCGTGCGGCTGCTCGCCGCGAACCGTCGGCGGGCGGCGCGGCGGCGGGAGGACCGTGAGCGGCTCGTCGCGGCGCGGCGCGATGGACTCGTTCCCCCGGTTGCCGACACGGTGGCGCGCGTTGAGCAGGAGCGCCTGCTCGTCGACGCGGTGATGACGCTGGAGCAGCCGTTCCGCGACGTGGTGCTGCTGCGCTACTTCGACGACCTGGCCCCACGTGAGATCGCGCGGCGACTCGGGGTGCCGGTCGCGACGGTGCACAGCCGGCTCGGGCGGGCGGTGGCGCGACTGCGGGAGCGGTTGGACCGGGCGCACGGTGGCGACCGGCGAAGGTGGGTCACGGCGCTGGGGCCGCTGGTCGGGGCTGGAGCCAGGCCAGGCGCTGGAGTGGCCGCAGTGGTCGGTGTGGTCCTGATGAACAAGTTGCTGTTGGCCGGCGCGGCCGTGGTCTTGGCTGCATTGGTCTGGTGGGCGGCGGCGAGTTCCCGAGGCGTGGAGGGCGGGCAGCCACGGATCGAGGTACCGGTCGTCGCGGAACAGAGCGGTTCGGACGGGGACCTCGACGGTCTCGACGATCAGGTCCCGGGGCGTCGTGAGGTCGTGGCGCAGCAAGGCGCGCCCGGATCCACCGTGGCCCCGGTCGAGTCCGGGGCGGACGCGATCCGTCTGGTCCAGGTCGTCGATGGCCAGAGCGGCATGCCGCTCCCCGAAGCCGAGGTGCATCGCCTCCGACCCGACCTGCAGTTCCAGCGGCGCCGGCAGCTCGATCGCTGGCGCGAGGGCTTCATCCTCGATCAGTGTTTCGAGTTCGGGGACCGCGTCGAACTCGATGACGCGGCGTGCTTCGCGGTTGCCGATCCGGCGACCTCCAGCCTCTGGGGGGCCC
Source organism: bacterium (assembly GCA_030432695.1). Lineage (GTDB taxonomy): Bacteria > Planctomycetota > UBA1135 > UBA1135 > UBA2386 > JAUILN01. The sequence goes on from JAUILN010000021.1 coordinate 148,687, forward strand.
GGTTCGGCGAGCTGCGCGGCTTCTTGGCTCCACGGAGCAGAGGGGTCGCGGAGCAACCGGGCGCGACGGTCCGGCTGGCGCTGATGCCGTTCCGGACCTGGTCGGTGCGGGTGCAGGACGAAGCCGGGCGTCCCGTTGCCGGAGTCCCGGTAGCCCTCTGCGTGGACCGGCGCGGGATGCTCTTCAACCAGACCATCGAGCGCACGCGGGCGGCTGATGGGATTGCCGAACTGCGCTTCGTCGCGCTGCCCGGCCTCACGATTCCAGGGGCTCTCGCGGTCCGGTTGTGGTTTCCGGGCGCGCCGACCGACGCAGTTCCCATTCGCCAAGACGCGGCTCCGGGCGAAGACGTCGTGCTGACTTGTCCGCCACTCGGCTCGGCGCGAGTCGAGGTGCGAATCGACACGATCACCACGCGTGCAGCAGGCGACGTGCTCCGGGTCGTGCTGGATGACGGCGCGGAGCGTCACGGGCTCGATACCTTCGATGCGCTGTTGGAAGACGGCGTCGCGTCGTTCGATCCGGTCGCCGCAACGGAGGGCCTGAGTCTCCGCGCGCAGGTCGTGGCGCTCAGCGCGACCGACGTCCGTGCTCCCACCCGAGAACTGGCGGTGCTCCGTGGGCCGGGGCCGTCGCGTCCAGGCCAGCAGGTGGTGCTGCGGGACTCCGAGACGCGCTATGAGGTCCGGATGCGATTGCTCTGCGGTGAGCGAGGGACCGCCGAGCCACTGCGGAACGAAGCGGTGCATCGCTGGCTGCTCCCGCAGGAGGACCCCAGCGCGTGGAACGAACGGACCGACGGGGCAGGCGTCCTGCGCGCACCGCTCGATCCGGCTTTGGTCGAGGAAGACGCTGAGGACGGTGCCGAGCCCCGCTCGCTCCGCATCCGCCTGGAGGAAGGCCCGCAGAGCGAGCGTACGGTGCCGATCCCGGACCACGTCGTGGCGGCCGCGCGTGCCCAGGCAGGAGGGCCGGACGGAAGCGTGGTGGTCCTCGACCTGGGTGACGTGTACTTCCCGGCATCCCGGGTCTTCGCGCGAGGCGTGGTGGTCGACCGGGAGGGCCGACCGGTCGTCGGCGTGTTCGCGCGCCTCGGCTCGCTGGTTCGACGCGGCACTGGATCCAGCCCGAGCTACCAGCCGGTTCCCGGCATGCCGGGTGGAGTGACCGACGCCGAGGGCCGCTTCGAGGTCGTCGGGACCGTCGACAGCCTGACCGGCCTCGACGCGCCGGGATCGCTGTGGATGACCGTTCTCGGTGACGATCGTTGGTCGTGCGCGCCGCGCGCGGTCACGGACCCGATGAACGTGGTCCTGGTGGTCGACCGACTCGGGGGACTGGCCGGCCACGTCGCGCTCGAGTCGGCCGACGCGTTCACCTCGCTGCGGGTCGAGCTGTTCCCTCCGGGGACCCGGTCAGCGGGTTCGTCCGCAGCCACGGTCGCCGCCTCGGGCGCACGAAGCGGGACGGCCGAGGCGGTCGGCTCGTGGGGTCGGAATGCACCGCTCGAGGTCGATGGTTCTTTCGCCATGTCCGGTGTGCCGCCGGGCCGGTGTGCGCTCCGCGTGCTGCTGCCGGGCGGTCGAGAGGTCGCGCGCGTGCACGAGCTCACCGTGGAGGGTGGGGTGGTCGCGCGCCCCGCGGCCCTCGATCCGCTCGATCTCCGCGGTCGGGTCCTCGAACTCGCTCTCGACGTGAGGAACGAGGCGGGCGAGCGCGTGGACGCCACGGTCTCGATCCCACGCTGGGCCGGCTCGATCGGTCGCAGCGACATGCCAGTGCTCCTGAGGCCGGAGGAGCGGCGGATCCTGCTTACCGCGGACGGCTACGTGACGGCCGACATCGACGTCGAACCTCCGAAGCAGACCGTCGTCCTGAGCCGCGCGCGGCGCTGATCAGCGCACCAGCCGTCGGATCGCGTCGCGCACCGTCGACGCCGAACCGGTCAGCACCACGACCTCCGCGCCGAGCTTGCGGAGTTCGATCTCGTCGAGCGTGGGCCAGCCTCGCAGCGCGGCCAGTTCCTCCAGGCCCGGATCGCGGAACCACCAGGTGATCACCGGGCGGTCGTCGGTGGGTTGGCCTTCGAGGAGGGTGCGCGGGTGCACGAAGCGCGGCGAGTCGGTGGGGCGGTTGAGGTCCCAGAACTCGATCGGCGCGTCGCCGGTGATGCCGTGGACCACGGCGTCGTGGCCCGCGGCGAGGCCGAGGATGCGCAGTAGGACGAGGGTCCGCTCGCGCGGTGCTTCGACCGAACCGACCACCTGGGCGCGCGGCGAGCCGTGTACTCCGTCGAAGCCGATGTCGCGGCCGAGGACCCGGCCGGCCAGCTCGGCGAGCGCCTTGAAGTCGAGGTCGTCGGGGCGGCTGCCGTGGACGCGCACCAGCTCCCCGTCGATCGTCAGGTCGATCGGGTGCAGGCGGTGGCGTTCGGCGTCGGGGCGCAGGTCGAGATGACGCGCGAGGGGCATCACCGCGTCGAGGACGCTGGGTGGGCCTTCGAGCAGCACGGCGCCCATGTCGCTGCGTGGCGTGCAGCGCAGGCCGGTGGTCAGCGGGTCGAACAGGAGTTCGAGGTCGCGCGCCAGATCGCGGGCGCTGCGGTGTTGCAGCAGCAGGAAGCGCGCGGTGTCGGGTTGGCGATGGAGGAGCGGCAGCTCGTTACCGTCTTCGAGGACGCGCAGACCGTGCATCGACGATGCGTTCGCGTTCTCGAGCGATGCGGCGCCCTCGAAGCGCGCGTCGAGCAGGGCCGGGCGGCCGCGGCGCGCGAGCTCCTCGACCAGGCCTTGGAGTTCGGCCAACGGCAGGATCAGGTTGCCCGCGAGCCGGATCGGGACCGCGCCGGTGGATGCTGCCGGAGGCGGCAGATCGGCGAGTCTCGCCAGGGCGCCGAGCGACACTCGGGATCCCGGTCGCGCCTCGATCGACACCAGGTCCGCGACCATTCCGAGGCGTTCGAACTCCGCGAGCGGCGCCTGGGCAGCAGTGGATGCGAAGCCCGTGCCCAGGAGCGTGGCGGGCAGGAGCAGGCGGACGAGGTTACGGGGCACGAGCGGACCTCCGGACGGGATCGGCGGCGTCGGACGGGCAGGAGCTGCGTGTTCTTCCGGGTGAATCGCCCGGAGGAGTCGTGCGACTCCCTGCCCTCGCGCGGCGGTCTACGGCCTGGTCGATCCCCTTGCGGGAAGCCCCGCCTCAATCGTCATCGTCGTCGCGCTGCTTCATGGCCTGGAGCTCGGCGCGCAGTTGCAGCAGTCGGATCTTGGCCTCCTGGAGTTCGATCTCGGCGTCCACGACGTCGATCGAGGGCGCCGCTGCGGCGTTGGCGAGGCCGCGGACCTGGTCGAGCTTCTGCTCACGCAGCACGACGACGCGCTCCGCCGCCTGAACCTTTTCGGCCAGGAGCGGCTCCGTGGAGCGCGGGAGCGAAGGGACGCCGGTCGCCGAGTTGCCGATCGCCGCCACGCAGGACGGCAGGATCAGCAGCAGGAGCGCGAGCGACGACGAGAGGATGGTTGTCTTCATGGTTGGTTTCGTGGGCGGCCCCGATCTACGGGCGCGTCCAGTGGCCGCATGCAGCGGCGCGCCGTCGCGGGGTTTCGCGCCCGGGCGAACCTCACAGGCCTCGCCGGCTCACCGGTCTCTCCGGCTCACAGATACTTCCGCATGAACTCTTCGCGCAGCGCCTGCAGGTGCGGGCTACCGACCCCGTGCCGCGAGCGCGGGTAGATCATCATCTCGAAGTTCATCTTGCCGGCCTTCTGCAGCTCGTCGACGAACATCACCGCGTTCTGCAGGTGGACGTTGTCGTCCATCGTGCCGTGCACGATCAGCAGTTGGCCGGTCAGGTCCTTGGCCGCCTTCACCACCGACGACGCCGCGTAGCCCTCCGGGTTGTGCTGCGGCGTGGCCATGTAGCGCTCGGTGTAGATCGTGTCGTACAGCTCCCAGTCGTAGACGCCCGCGCCGGCGATGCCGCAGCGGAACTTCTTGCTGTGGGTCAGCGCGAAGGCGGTCATGAAGCCGCCGTAGCTCCAGCCGGTGATCCCGACCCGCGACGCGTCGGCCCACTCGTTCTTGCAGATCCAGTCGACCGCGTCCTCGATATCCTTCAGCTCCTGCACGCCGAACTGGCGGTAGCACTGCTTGGTGTACTTCATCCCGCGCCCGCTGGCCGAGCGCACGTTGACCTGCAGCAGGACGTACCAGTCCGACGGCCGCGACGGCCGGAAGCTGTCGCGGATCGTCGGCGCATCGGGGCCGGAATAGGTGTTGATCCAGACCGGGTAGGTCTTGGACGGGTCGAAGCCGGAGGGCAGCGTGTAGGCGACGTCGAGGATCTCGCCGTCGCGCGCCTCGATCTGCTCGTGGACCGGCAGGTTCAGGCCCTCGGGCGCCGAACGCGCGGCCAGCTTGCGGACACCCTCGGTGGGGTTGGCGACGCTGCGCAGCCACACCTCGCCGGGGTTCGACATCGTCTGCCAGGTGTCGACGAACAGCGTGCCGTCGCCGTTGAGCTGGATGCTGTGGCTGGCCTTCTCGGGCGTCAGCAGGGTCTGCGCCGAACCGTCGAGCTTCGCGTGCCACGCCGACGCGCCGATCGCATAGCCGGGCTGCGTCCCGGTGACGATGACCTCGCCCTTGGCCTCGTCGAGGCGCGCGATGCCGCCCATCTCCCATTCCCCGTGGGTCACGGTCGCCAGCAGCTTGCCGTTGCGGTCGTAGCGATACAGGTGCTTGAAGCCGGTGCGCTCGCTCTCCCAGAGGAACGAGCCGTCGTCGAGCCAGCGCGGCATCGGCAGCCGGTTCACCCAGCCGTCGTCGCAGGTCTCGCGGAGCACGGTGCGCACCGAGCCATCGGCGGGGTTCGCGAACACCAGGTCGAGCCAGGTCTGCTCGCGGTCCTGCACCATGAAGACGCACCGGTCGGCCTCGGGCGTCCAGTCGACGCGGACGATCAGGATCTCGTCGCTGGCCGGATAGGCGGAGAGGTCGATCGCGACGCTCTTGCCATCGCCCGGGTTGGTCACGTGCAGCGACGCGCGCGGGTTGATCGTGCCGGCCTTCGGGTACTTGAGCAGCTCGACCTCGAGGGTCTTCTCGGTGTGGTCGATCACCGTGAAGGTGTCGACGCCGCTCTCCTCGATGCGCAGGAAGGCCAGGTGCGCGCCGTCCGGCGACCACCAGGTGGCCTCGAAGTCGAAGCGGCCGTAGACCTCTTCCTGGTACACCCAGTCGAGTTCGCCGTAGAACAGGTCTTCGCTGCCATCGGTGGAGACCTCGAAGGTCTTGCCGTCGGCCAATCGGGTGACCTTCAGGTCGTAGCCGTCGAGGTAGCTGACCGCGCTGCCGTTCGGCGCGAGGTCGAAGCGGCGGACGCCGGCGAGTCCCTCGGCGACCTTGCGCGCCTCGCCGCCCTCCGACCACGCCCACAGCACGCCGTCGATCACCAGCGCGGCGTGCGCTCCGTCGGCGGTGATCTCCAGGCCGGGGTCCTCGATCGGCTGGCGTGGCAGGGTGCTGCGCGCGCGGGTGCCCGACAGGACCGTCCGCGGGATCTCCTTGCCGTAGGCCGCCGCGAAGGCCTGCACCGCGGCGGCGCGGGGGTCGGCTGCGGGAGCCGCCGGCGCGACAGGCGCGACCTCGCTGAGGTCGGTCGGATCGACGAACTTGTCGCCGACCTGCAGGGTCCGGCCATCGGCGGCCCACTCGATGCCCGAGCCACCGCGGCGGCCAGGACGCTGGGCGTCGAGCGGGGTGGCGACGAGGGCCAGCGCGAGGCCGGCGAGGAGGGTGGACGGCGCGAGGAGTCGGGTCATCGGCGAGGTTCGCGGGATCAGGAGCCCGGGCGCAGGCGGCCGGGAGGGGCCGTTCTACGCGGACGGGGGCGCGGGTGCGAATGCCGGCTCGCCGCGCCTGATGTGCGGGTCATTCGCCGGTCAGCAGGATCCACGCCACCAGCGCGACGAGGGTGACGAACACGAGGGCCGCGAGCAGGTTGGACAGGAGCCGGAACATCGCGGCAAGCTGGATGCTGTGGGCCTTGTGGGAGAAGCCGCGCTCCTCCTCGTCCTCGTCGTCGTTCGGCTTGGAGTCGTGGCAGCTGATCGGTCGTTCATCCATGCGGCCTTGTCGCGCAGCGTCCTGGCGTCTCCGTCGAGGAAGGCGTGCACCGCTTCGATCGCCTGGGTGGCCTGGTCGAGGGCGCGCTGCATGGTGTCGCGCTGCGCCGCGGTGGGTGCGTCGTAGCTGGATTCCAGGAGCCAGCGGGCCCGGCCGAGGCGGGCCGCGGCGTGGTCGGAGGCGGTGATGCCTTCGACGTCGAGTGGTTGACGGATCGACTCCTCGAGTTCGCGGAGTCGCTTCTTCAGGTCCTCGGCGCGTTCTTCGAAGGGCGGCTCCTCGTCGGTCGGCTGGGCGACCTGGGTCACCGGGTCGAAGCGGCCGAGATCGCTGCGGAAGATCATCAGCGTGGTGCTGACGGCTCCGTCTGCATGCACGTACCATTCCTGTCCACGGTCGGTGAACTTGCCGATCACGGCACCGAGCTCGCCCTCGACCACGTCGACCCAGCCGCGCGCGCCCTTCGCATCGTTGAGTGCCGGATAGCGACTGCCGTCGGGCATCGTCAGGACCTCGTCGTCCGGAGCATTCGCCGGTGCCTGCAGCCGGATCGTGTTCTCCTTCGCGACTTGCAGCGCGCGATCGATCCACTGGCGCTCGGCGACCAGCGCGTCCACCGCGTCGGCCAGCCGCGCATTGGCGGCCATCAGCTCCATCAACGCCTTGTGCTTCGTCGCGCGCACCGAGGGTGCGATGCGTTGGCGGGCATCGCCTTCGACCTCGAGCGTCGCCGTCGACTCGTGCTCGCCGTGCTTCATCGTCACGGTGTAGCTGCCAGGCAGGACCTCCGGTCCGTTCGGGCGGTCGGTCTTCGAGCCGCCAGCGATGTCGTCGCCGACCTCGCGCCAATGCCAGCCGCGCAGGTCCCAGGCGGTGCGGTTCAGGCCACGGTGCACCGGCTGCTGCCAATGCGCGACGCGCCGGCCGCGCGCGCCGGTGACCGTCACGTCGATCGTCGGGTTCGACTCGTCGCCCGCCTCGAAGTGGTCCGGGTGCGGCAGGTCGTCGCCGTCGACCCAGAAGGTGAGCCGCGCACCGAACGGTCGGTTGGTGCCGCGGAACTCGGTGGCGCCCGGAAACCGCGACGCATCGGTCTGGCGCACCACCGTGAGTTCGGCGGCCGGTGGCGTGAACAGGTGCAAGGGCGTCGCGGCGACCTCGGCCAGCTCGCGCAAGGGCGAGATGTCGTCGACCACGTAGAAGGCGCGGCCGTGGGTGGCGACCACCAGGTCGTGCTCGCGCGGGTGGATCACCAGGTCCATGCACGACACGCCGGCCGGGATGCCGTGGTGGAACGGGTGCCAATGCGCGCCGCCATCCAGCGTGAACCACAGGCCGAACTCGGTGCCGAGGAACCAGAGCCTCTCCGGGGCGACGGGGTCCTGCGCCAGGGCGAGCGCATAGCCGCGCACGCCGTCGACCTCGCCACCCGCCACGACGCGGGTCCAGCTCGCGCCGGCATCGGTGGTGCGGAACACGTACGGCGTCCAATCACCACGGCGGTGGTCGTCGAAGATCGCGAACGCGGCCTCGGGGTTTTCGAGGTCGGCGACGACCTGGGTGACCCAGGCGCCGTCCGTGCGAGCGGGCAGACCGTATTCCACGGGAGTCCAGCTCTCGCCCCCGTCGAACGTCACGTGCAGCCGCCCGTCGTCGGTGCCGACCCACACGACGCCGCGCTCCACCGGGCTCACGTCGATCGCGGTGATCGTCGTGTAGTTCTCGGCGCCCGTGACGTCGCGGGTCAGTCCGCCACTCTCGTGCTGCTTCTGGTGCTCGGGGTCGTTGGTGGTCAGGTCCCCGGAGACCACCTCCCAGGTCCGGCCTCGGTCGGTCGAGCGGTGCACGAACTGGCTGCCGAACCAGATCGTGCCGGGCGCGTGAGGGTCCTGGTCGAAGCCTGCGTTCCAGTTGAAGCGCAGCTCCACGTCGGGATCGGGATGCGTCGGCCGGATCGACAGGCGCTCGCCGGTGCGCAGGTTCCAGCGCACCAGGAAGCCCTCCTGGCTCATCGCATAGCCCTGCATCGAGTCGGTCGGATCGGGGCTCGTGTCGAAGCCGTCGCCGAAACCGACCTCGGCCCAATGGTGGTTGCGGATCCCCGCGTTCTCGAACACGTAGGCCGGCCCGCGCCAGGAGCCATTGTCCTGCATGCCACCATACACGTGGTACGGCCGGTCCATGTCGACGCGCACGTGGTAGGGCTGGCCCAGCGGCAGGTTGGGGCAGAAGCGCCACGACCTGCCGTGGTCGCGGCTCTGGTAGACGCCGCCGTCGTTGCCGATCCACAGGTGGCGCGGGTCGGCCGGATCGATCCACATCGCGTGGTGGTCGGGGTGGGCGTCGTCCCAGCCGACGAGCTGGGTGAAGGTCTTCCCGCCGTCGATCGAGAAGGTGATGTTCGACTGGATGTTGTAGACCCGCTCCGGATCCTGCGGATCGACTGTAAGGCGTCCGTAGTAGAACGGCCGCGGCGCGATGTCGGTCTCGCGGTTCACGACGGTCCAATGCTCACCACCGTCGTCACTCCGGCAGATCACGTTCTTCTCGGCCTCGACCACTGCATAGACGGTGCGCGGCTGCGACGGCGCGAACGCGATGCCGATCCGACCGAGCTCGCCCTCGGGGAGACCGTCGTCGCTGGTGACCTCGCGCCAGGTCTTCCCACCGTCGAAGGTCTCGTGCAGGCCCGAGCCGGGGCCACCCGAACGGAACGACCACGGATCGCGGTGGTGGTCCCACAGCGCGGCCAGCAGGTGGTCGGGGTTCGACGGGTCGATCGCCAGATCGGCGCAGCCGGTGGTCGGGCCGCCCTCGTCGCGCGACGCGCCGAGCACCAGCGACCAGCTCCGTCCGCCGTCGGTGGTCTGGTAGACCCCGCGTTCGCCGCCGGCCTTCCAGGTCGGCCCCATCGCCGCCACCCAGGCGCGCCGCGGATCGTGCGGATGCAGCACGATCCGGTGGATGCGCTCGGATCGGTCGAGACCGGCCGGCTGCCAGCTTCGCCCGCCATCCATCGAGCGGAACACGCCGAGGCCCACCGAGGCCGAGTTGCGCGGATTGCCCTCGCCGGTGCCGACCCAGATCTGGTCGGGGTACTCGGGGTGGATCGCGAGCGCGCCGATCGACTGCACCGGCTGGTCGTCGAACAGCGGCTCGAAGGTCAACCCGGAGTCGGTCGAGCGCCACAGGCCGCCGGTCGCGGCGCCGACCCAGATCCGGTCTGGATCGCGCGGATCGCCGAGCACCGCGGCGACGCGGCCGGACATGCCGGCGGGGCCGATCGCGCGGGCCCGCAGACCGTCGAGGAGGGACGGGTCGTCGAACGTCTGTCCGTCCTGCGCGCGCGGCGAGGTCGCTGCCAGGAGAAGGAGCAGGGTGCTGGTCGTGCGGATCGGCGGTCGCATGGTCGGGGGAGGATAGTGCGGATCCATGGCCGTGCACTCGGATCCGGTGCCTCGTCGTCTGGATCTCGATGACCGGAACCGAGCCCCCTCCAGGCCGAAGCGACGTATCCCCGATCACCGGCGGCCGAGACACATGGCAGTCGGCGGCTATCTTGCGACGCGTTCCCGCTTCCCGCCAACCATCCGACCCCTCCCCCGGGGTCCGCATCCCATGACTCGATCCGCGCCGTTCGCGGCTCTGCTGTTGTCCCTCTGTGCGAGCCAGGTCTCGTCCCAGTCACCGAGCGAACTGTTCTCCGTCGCGGGCCAGCTCGCCTCTAGCTTCGGTCAGTGCGTCGACCGCGCCGGGGACGTCGATGGTGACGGCATCGCTGACCTGGTCGTCGGTGGTGACTTCCTGGAGTTCCAGGGCGTCCGCACCGGGGGCGCCATGGTGATCTCGGGAGCCACCGGCAACGTGCTCCACAGCGTGTTCGGGGCCAGCCAGGGCGCCTGGGCCGGCTACAGCGTGGCGGGGGCGGGCGACGTCGACGGCGACGGCTACGACGACTTCGCGGTCGGCGCGCCGCGCGATGGCCGGGTGGCGGTCGAGTCCGGTCTCGTGACCGTCCATTCGGGCCGCACCGGCGCCGCGCTCTGGTCGTTCACCGGCAGTGAACGCGGCGAGTTCCTCGGTCGCTTCGTCGCGGGGCAGGGCGACGTGAACGCCGACGGCTACGGCGACGTGTTCGTCTCGAGCCAGGCGACCAATGGGATGGGCCTGGTGCTCGGGCGGATCCTGATCCTGTCCGGTCCCGACGGCTCGATCCTGCACGACATCCGCGGCGTGGCGCCGCAGTACCTCGACACCCACGGCGACATCACTCCGGACCTCGATGGCGACGGCTTCGACGACTTCCTCTTCGGCTTCCGTCGTGTCGGTGGTCGTGGCGTGCGGGTGGTCTCCGGCCGCACCGGTGCGACCGTCTTCGAGGTCTTCGGTGATTCGAACTTCGGTCTCGGCCTGCCGGGCGGCGGACCGCCGATGACCTGCGTCGACGACGTCGACGGCGATCTCGTCGCCGACGTCGCCGTAGGTGAACGACCCGGTCAGCTCACCCATCCCGACGGCGCGGTGTTCGTGTACTCCGGTGCGACCGGCACGCTGCTCCACACCATCCCCGGCCAGGCCCCCGCCACCGCGTTCGGCACCGTGGTCGCGAACGCCGGCGACGTCGATGGCGATGGCGTCGGCGACCTCGCCCTCGGGGACTACCTGGCGACGGACTCCGGCACAGCGTCCGGCGCGGTGCTCGTTGTCGACGGTGCAACCGGTACGACGATGTTCCGGCTCAGCGGCAGCGCCGCGCAGCAGTGGTTCGGTTACTCCGTAGGGCTCGCCGGCGACCTCGATCAGGACGGCTTCTCCGACGTCGTGGTCGGCGCCCCGCGCGAGATCGTCGCCGCCGCCGGTCCGGTCGAGGTCGGCGCGGTCCACGTGTTCACCGGCGGCTACACCGGCAGCCCCGCCACGGCCCGCCGCGTCGCACCCGGCTGCGCGGGTTCCAACGGCGCCCTGCCCACCGGCATCGTGATCGGCCGGCCGTTCCTCGGCTCGGGTTTCGGTCTGCGGCTCCGCGGTGCGCTGCCGAACGCAGCGGTCGTCCTGAACCTCGGTGCCGGCACGAGGTTCGACCTCACACCGTTCGGCATGCCCGGCTGCGTGCTCGCGGCCACCGGTGACGGCTTCGTGGTGGGCGGATCCCAGGCCGACGCGCTCGGAGTATTCGACGCAGGCGTCCTGCAGGTCCCGCTGGACGTCAGCCTGCTCGGTGTCACGGTGGTGGCACAGTGGATCTGCACCGATGCCGCAGCGAACGCGGTGGGGGTGGTGTTCTCGTCAGCGGACGAGTTGGTGGTGGGGAGGTGAGGTTCTGCTCACCCTGAGGGGAGCAAGGTGTCCTTCAAGGTGCGGACGCCGTCGAGGTCGAGGAGCCGCGTGGTCAACAGGCGACGGGCGATCGAACCGGGTATGCAGGGCGCGAACTTGCCCAGCAGCGCGGGGTCGAGGCTCGCGGCGATCCAGTCGAGTTCCGCGGGGTCCTTCGTTGCGGCGTCGCGCAGCGTCCCCGTGATCGTCTCGAGCGCCTCGAGCATGCGGCCGTCGGCCGGTGCCTGCACCTCGATGGCGAAGTTGTCGAAGCGGACGACGGAGTTCGTTGCCGCTTCGAGCATCGGCGCGAGGACCCCGTTCACTCCGCTGCCGGCGTAGGTGAACCAGCGGAAGCCCGCGCCGAGACGCTCGACGCCGTCGGCTGGCACTCCCGCGCAGGCGTCGCGCTGGCCGTCGATCTCCTCGGTGGTCCGTCGGGTCCAGGCTGGCGACCCGGCTTCGCCGCGGAGGACCGACCACATGGTGCGGCACAGGTCGTAGCCGAGGGCGACGGGTGTGCCGACCCAACCGATGGATCCTCCTCGCTCGCCGCGCGCCACGTCGACACGGCGACGTCGGTGGTCGACGCCGCGCACCTGCCAGGGCTTGCCGCCGAGCGTGAACTCCGCGCCGAGCTTGCCCTTCTGCGCCACCCAGAGCGGCGCCAGGAAGCCGATCTCGTTGCGGCCGTGGAAGACCGTGAAGTCCTGCGACGCCTCGAACACCGCGTAGAGGTCGAGGAAGTTCTTGGCACCGAACAGGCGGTGCCCCTGTTCGCCGAGCCGCAGCAGGCCGTCGTCCTCGGTGAGGATCGCTTCGGACACCATGTACGTCAGCACGGCGTCCAGATCCTCGTCGGGCGTGTTCGCGAGCATGGTCGCGCCCCGAAGCGCGGCGTGCAGTTCGCCGCGTGGCAGCTCGCCGCGTTCCAGGGTCATCGCCAAGGCCTGGTGCGCGAACAGGTGCGGGCCGTCCAGCACCGGGTGCACCGGCTCGATGAAGCCACGAGCATGCAGATCCAAGAGCGCCGCGGCCTGCAGGAGCTGGTCGGGCTTGGTGCACAGGAACGTGCAGTTCGGCGTGGTGTCGGCGCGGCGTCCGGTGCGCCCCATGCGCTGCAGGAACGATGCGACGGTCCGGGGGCTGTCGATCTGCAGGACGTGGTCGAGGTCACCGATGTCGATGCCGAGTTCCATCGCGCTGGTGGCGACGATCACGCAGTCCCGCCCTTCGCTGAACTCGCGCTCCGCCAGCGAGCGTTCCGCAGCACTCAGCGACGAGTGCATCACGAAGGTCCGCACTCCGCGCTGATCCAACGCACGGCCGAGCTGCTCCACCTTCCGCCGGCTGTCGGCGAACACGAGCCGCTTGCGCCCCGGGTGGAGCTTCTCGATCACCAGAGCCGCGTTGGCGACGCTCTTCACGTAGTCGAGTTGGATCTCCGGAGCCCGGGCCGGCTTCGGGGGATCTACCAACCGACGCTCGCGCCGTGAGCTGCCCTGCATCCAGTCGAGGATCACCTCGGGGTTGCCTACGGTCGCGGAGAGCCCGACGCGCTGCAGATCACGGCCAGCAATCCGCTGGATGCGCTCGAGAACCGCCGCGAGATGGCCTCCCCGATCGTCTCCCGCGAACGCGTGCACCTCGTCGATCACCACCGCGTGCAGGTTGCCGAACACGATCTCGTTGCCGACCCGGCTGCTCACGAGCATCGCTTCGAGGGACTCGGGAGTGGTCAGCAGCACGTCGGCCGGTTCGCGGAGGAAGGCGCGGCGGCGGCTGTCGGAGACGTCACCGTGCCACTTGAATGCCCGCCGCCCGACCAGGCCGGTCAGCCGGGTCAACCGCTCCTCCTGGTTGTTGATCAGGGCCTTGATCGGTGTCAGGTAGAGGATGGAGGGGCCCGGCAGGTTGCCGGCGAGGACCTTCGACAGCAGCGGGAAGAACGCTGCCTCGGTCTTGCCTCCGGCAGTCGGTGCGAGAACCACCACGTTGGCGCCGTCGAGGACCGCGTCCACGGTCAGCTCCTGGACCGGGCGGAGCGACGAGAACCCCAGGCCGTAGGCGATCTGATACTGCAGGGCCGGGTCCAGACGATCGAAGGCGTCGGTCATCGCGCTTCGTCGTCGGGCCGGTCGGGGTCGAGAAGCTCCAGGTCGTCGAGCGATGGTCCTCCATCAGCGGCATGCCGCTCCGCTGCGTTCAGCTCGGCGCCTTGGACGACGGGCTTGAAGTCCCGCTGCGGATCGAAGTCCTCGAACTGGTCGACCTTGTCGAGGAGGTCGCCGACCAGCTTCCGGAGGAACAGTCTGGGGGAAACTCCGATCCGGCCACCGAGGGCGCCCGCCACGCCGCGACCCAGGAGATCGAGGATCCGATCATCGACCTTGGCGCGGATCCGATCAGGATGCTTCGCGGGATACAGATCGCGGATGCGTCGGCCGACCTCCAACAGCCGGTCGAAGTCGAACGGCATGAGGCGGATCTGCGCGGCGCGCGGCCGCGACAGCCCTCTGCTCAGAAGAACGCGAAGGTGCTGGCGCAGCCGCAGCCGCAGGCCGGCGGGAACATGGCGGGTTGAACTCGAACGCGACTCCGCGGAGTGCGGTCGAGACCGTGAGCTGGCCGGTGAAGTCGCCTGCCGCGCTGATTCTCCGGAGGAGTCGATCCAAACAACACGGTCACCGCGGCCGAGTGCCCGGGGGCATTGCGAGCGCAGCGAGTCATGCCCATTCGCTTGCGGCAGGAGGCCGTGCGGAGAGTCTGAGGGACGACCAGCAGTCCGGTGGGGAGCCCCAGCTCCCAGGCTCCGTAGCAGCCCGGCACGGTGATCGGCGCGGGGAGTCGGCCCGTGCCGCCGACGAGAACCACGAACAGCTCGTTGGGATTGCCGGTCACGCGGAAGGAGAGCACGGTGCCCGAGTCGTCGAGGATGTCGATCGACGCCGGCCGCGAGCAACTGCTGGTGAATCCGGCGTCGAATCCGAGCTCGTAGTTGATTCCGGACGGGCGTCGGAAGGCGGAGGGCTGGCCGATGGCGATGCCTGCCGAGCCCGAGACGTTCGCGCGGCGGCTGGTCGTCAGGCCATCGACGCCATCGCTTGGTCGGAGCGGTACATCGGAAGGAGCTTCGAGCACCCGGTCGATCGTCGCGTCACGTGGCATGCCCTGGCTCCGTGGTCGGTGGTCTTGTCGCGTCATGGCGATCGAGTCGTCGGCTCGACCCTGGTGCTCCCCGTCGAGGCCGAGGCCTATCGGCACGTGCGTGCCGGGGAACGGCGTACGATGGATGCGTGGGCTCCAGCCGGCGTCTTCCGCACAGCGAGATCGCTCTGGAGATGTGCGCGGAGGGTCAGGCGGCGGTCCGAGCGGGAATCAACCCGACCCGCGCGCTGATGATCTGACTGTGGATGCAGGTCGGGGCACTCTCGCGCCGTCACCTCCTGAAGAAAGGGCGAGCCATTGGACGTCCTTTCGTATGCGGGCACGCTCTGCAACCGAGAGCGCCTGATGGACCAGGCCTTCCTGCCGCTGGGGACCTGCATGCACGACAGCGACATGGACCTGCTGGAGCGCTGCTTCACCGCAGGTCTCGGTCCGCTGAAGCACTGGATCGAGACTGCGCTGCTGGAGTTCGCGAGCAGGTACATGCCGGAGGAGCCGCCGGAGTGAGGCGCGGCATCCGAGCCTTTCGATTGTTGCCCGCGTCCCGAACTACTGCACCGCCCCTTGATCGGACGCCTGGATGGGGTCGGTTGGCAGCCTGCTCAGACTCGACGAGATGCTGTAGCTGCCGAGAACCGTGGTCTGCCCGAGCATCGACGATCCCAGCGCGAGCTCCTGTGCCGACGCCTCAACCCCACCGGGTCGGTGGCGCACTGGGGGCAAGCGGTTGGAACACTCCGCCGGCCAGTCCTCTTCGGCTGCTTTCGGCACCGATGACCAGCCGCAGCACGAGACGCGAGGCGAGCGGGGCCGGCGGTTCTGCGAAGCGGTGCGCGAACAGCATGTAGCCGCGGCCTTGCTCGGCCATGTGGTTCAGCGGTTCCAGCAGATCGGTCGGCAGCCAGCCGAGGCGATCGCCGGCAGGTCCGAGCACGAAGATCGAGCGCGGATCCGCTGGGTGGTCGAAGTCGCGTTCGAGTCGCAGCCGCTCGCCGGGGTCGATCCGGGCCAGTGCGGCCTCGGCACCGGGCAGTCGTCGCGCCCCACGGAGCATGCGATAGTGCACCCGGCCGCCACAGATGTGCTCGAAGCGCCCCGGATGGAACAGCTCGAGGCTGGCGCCGGTCTCCGCGTGGTCGGGATCGAGAAGCAGCAGGGGTTCCATCTGTTCGCCGAGCAGCATCATCCGCAGGTGGGCTCCGCAGTCGGCATGGCGGTGGTCGCGCCTCCGCCCGCCCTGCAGCAGGAAGCTCTCCGGCGCGTCGATCTGCCATCGGCCGTTCTCGTCGTCGAACCCTGGCGGGAGTTCGAACCCGCGTGGCTTCGCCAGCTGCAGACCTTCCAGGTAGCAGAGTTCGAGCCGGCCTCGGGCCTCGCGGCGGAGGAAACGGAACCGGGCGATCGGCAGGACCACGCCGTCCGGTCCTTCCCAGGAGACGAGGGCATAGTCGGAGGGGTTCGCGGCGGTGTCTGAGGACGAAGTCAGGTGGACGGTCTGCATGTCGATGGGCTCCCGTGGGTTCCGGTGACGCTCGATCGGGCCTCGCGCATCGCAGGCCCCTCCTTCAGGCAACGGCAGCTCCGCATTCCGGTCCGTAGGAGCAGAGAATCTGCGCGGTGACCCGGTCCGAGCAGAAGTCGCCGCAGCGGGGACGTCAGCCGACGTTGCCCCGCCCGGCGATCTCGCCTCGGCAGCCGCGCTGGCCCAGGTCGTCTCCTGTCACCCGCGTCAGCGGTGCATCCGGAGCGAGCGGCTGATGCTCCGACCTGCTCATCGGCTCGAATCCGGGGGGGCGGCCTCGACCTCGATTCTCAGGAGCAACCGCTGTTGCACGGGCGCCGGAGGGCGGTTGATCCGCGTGGCCGTCACGCCGACCGCGGAGTCGAAGCGGAACGCCGCGTCGAGGTCATGGAGCAACACGGCCTGCAGCACCTCGTTGCCGGGCCGCAGAGACGCGTTGCCGGTTGGCGACGTCGGGACGAGGTTCCTCGAGATGCTGCCTACCGAGCTTCCGGTCCGTGCGACGTGTAAGGGAGCGCAGGGGACCTGAAGGCTCGCCGCGATCTCGGTCGCGACCTTCTCGGCCCAGTGCTCCCCCGTATCGGGGCGCGCGTGCTTGAACAGCCAGGATTCGGAAACGAGAGCGGGGTCAGGGGCTGGTCTGCGGATCCAGAACTTCCACCTGCTGCCCTGTTGCTCGTCTCGGAGGATCTGTCAGTCCGAGCAGTCGAGGATGGGGAAGGGTGCCGTGTCCACGGTTGATGGAGGTGCTCCATCTTCCAGGCAATCTCGGACTGCGATTCGCCCGTGGATTCTGCACGGCCATTGAGCTTCCTTGCAGCTCGGCCTCGCGACAACGGCGGGTGCCAGTGATCTGCAGCATCGAAGAGCGCCAATCCTCCGGGTGCGCTTCGATTGGAGGTGCACCTCAGCTGCGCGTTCGCGGACTCCCGCGAGTTGCCGTTCGAGCTGTTTCGGCCGCGTGGAGTCGCGATATCGAAGTCTTCACTGGCCGTTTGCCTGCTCGCCGCGCAGCAATTGGATCTCGCTCCGTAGTCGCCCCAGTTCCTGCTCGAGACCGTAGATCCTCGCGCTGGTCGAAATGCGCGCGGAGTCGGCTCGGCCGGCTTGTGCGTAG